>JACKAU010000029.1 GCA_020634855.1 Anaerolineales bacterium | reverse complement strand
TGATTGGCAGTTTACCACCGCTGATGCCAGAATTAAGTTAAAACATCTTTACCCGTCAATTGTTACTTGACTTATTACTAGTTTCTTGACGCCGATCCCAAGCTGTTTTATAATTGAAGTAGATATTTGGGAACCCTGTTGCATAATACGCAACAACACTAGCAATGCGGCTCTCTCCCCAAAACTAATCATGACCGAAAATTCATCATCAGACTCAGGTATTCAGTCCGTGCAGCGAGCGGCGGCTATTCTGCGTTGCTTTACTAAAACCGAGCCGGAACTGAGTGTCACGGCTATCGGTGAATTGCTAGGACTACATAAAAGCACAGTGTCGCGACTGCTGGCCACCCTCAAACAAGAGGGTTTGGTTGAGCAAGTTTCGGAAACCGGCAAGTACCGGCTGGGATTGACCCTTGTTACGCTGGCCGGTATTGTGCTGGAAAATATCGATCTGCGGCAGGTGGCGCATCCCTATCTCCAAGCGCTGGCTGAGAAAACGCAGGAAACAGTCAATATCGTCATTCTCGATGGCGACGAATGTGTCAACATCGACGGGGTGACCAGTCCCCGGCCGATCAAATATATCGGCCGCATGGGGCGGCGCACGCCGACCTATTGTACGGCGGCAGGCAAGGTACTGCTGGCTTACCTCGCACCTGACCAGCAGCGAGACGCTTTGCCCAATAACCTAATACAGTTTACTGAAAATACAATTGTCACCCGCCAACACCTGCTCCAATCTTTAGTTCAAGTACGCGAGCAGGGGTATGCGGTGGTTCACGAAGAACTTCAACCCGGCGTCAGTTCCGTGGCGGCGCCGGTGTGCGATCACAGTCAGTCGGTCTGCGCAGCGGTGACTATTTCAGGCCCCACCTATCGCATCGGAGCAGACGAAGTTCTCTCATTCTTGCAGCCCTTGCAAGAAACAGCTCATGGTATTTCGGCACAGCTTGGCTGTGTTTTGTAAGCTTCACCAATAAAATTTCAACCAAAACTAAATATTATTACTGGAGAAGATTGATGAGAACCGAATTTGTTCACCTCAACCCCACTGAGGTCATCCAGGGGCGCCCTTTCACCGATCCCAAAAACAGTGCTGCTGATCTGGCCAGTCTTCAATACATAGCGGACCAGGTCCGTTATCTCTTGTTGGCTCAGCCGGAACGATTTAGCTCGCAGCCTTATCCGGCGGTAATCTATTTGTCCGAGCAGGAGGGCCGCTATTTTCGGATCATGCTCGCTCGGCCGGATCGTCTGAAGGCTAATGACGATTTTTATGCGGTCGGGTTTTGTGGGGTGAAACGCCCCACCTCTGATCGCGGGCTGGTTGACAATCTCGATGAGGAGTTGATTGAAGAATTCCCGCTACATCCGAACCTAATTTGTTACTGCACTTTAGAGGTTGAACCGGGCCATACCTGCAACTTGGTCTTATTCGACGACCCGGCCGGACTGTTACACTGGTCGCGCAGCGCCAAACACGCCCAAGCGGTAGAATTGTCACCGAGCTACTATTATTCGATTCGCCTGCACAATGCATTACTGCCGGAGGGGTTACTGTCAAGCCGACCGCTGATGCTGCTACGGACGAAATATTTTGATTTTCAAGGAGACGCCATTTGGTGGGGCGTACGTGAGTTGCCGGAGCAGTAAGTTGGCTGTATTATGAGTGGACTGGTGTAATAACAACTTAGCATGGTGAATGAATTTTGCCACATCAAATTCCTAATCCAACAGATTATGAAATCGATCCTGAGCGAGGGTTTTTACTGGGCCATCCGCCGCTAAAACGGCTGCCGGCCGAATTTGAGAGGTGGGAGCGGGTGGCCGCCCAGGTACCGGTTTTACTGATGACCGGCCGGCTGCGCTCAACGCTTGAACATCTCCCCTTGCCTGATCTCAACCGGCTGGAAACCATCGACCATTGGCGGCGGGCGATGCTACTGCTGTCGGTGTTTGGCAACAGTTATGTTTGGGGCGAGAACCCGCCGGCTACGGTGATCCCTCGGTCAATCGCTGTGCCGTGGTGGCAGGTTGCCGAAAAATTGGGCCGACCGCCTATCGCTGCTCATGCCTCGCTAGGGCTGTACAACTGGCAACTAATTGATAAAGATAGGCCGTTTGATCTGGATAACGTCGATACCTTGCAACCTTTATTGGGCGGTTTAGACGAACGCTGGTTTTATGTGACCACGGCGGCAATCGAGGCGCGCGGCGGACTGGCCGTAGCGGCTGTGGTCGAAGCACAAATCGCTGTTGACTCTGGGCAAGCGGATATGTTAGGGCAGAGTCTGGAAAAATTAAAAACAGCTCTAGGTCGCATGCATGCTGTCTTACAGCGCATCCCGGAAAAATGCAGTCCGTATATTTTCTTTCACCGGATTCGCCCCTTTATCGCCGGGTGGGATGAAGCCGGCGTCATCTACGAGGGTGTTAGCCAAACGCCGCAGCACTTTGTCGGCGGCAGCGCCGCGCAGAGTTCGCTCTTGCCGGCCATCGACGCCGGTTTGGGCATCGAGCATCCCAGTCCGCACTCCGGCCCTTTCATGCAGGAAATGCGCCGTTACATGCCGCCCTCGCATCGAAATTTTGTGCAGGCGGTCGAAAACGGACCATCGGTTAGGCAATTTGTACAGGATCAAGCATTGACCTACCCGGCTTTGGCTGAGTTGTACAATCACTGTTTAGCAGGCGTCGATCAGTTTAGAAAAAAACATTTGGAGATTGCTGTTCGCTATATTATGAATGAAGCGCCTGACGATGAACGTGCGGCTTATGGCACCGGCGGCAGCAGTTTTGTACCATTTTTGAGTACCACCAGACAAGAGACTAAGGATAGAAAGATCGATAGACACTAAAAAGCCTCGGCCAGTATAGCCGAGGCTTTTTTACTAATGGTGGTTTAGTTTACAAGCCTAAAAAGCCGGTTGCAAAGGCAATGCCCAGGCAAAAGGCCGCCATCACCAGGGAGCCGATGACGGCAATGGCCACAAAGGAGCCGCTCATAAGCGACTTGGTGGGGTCTCCAACGACTTCTTCGTTGATCTGTCGGCGTTGTTCAACCCGTTTGATTTTGCCCCTAACGCTAGCCAGGAGATCTTCCGGCGGGGCCAGCTTAGAAAAATAGTCGTCCGCCCCCAGTTCCTTGCCCTGCCGGATATTTTCTTCACCGGATTTGGCAGTCAAAAAAATGAAGGGAATGTGGTTGGTAAAAGGGTTAGCCCGAACTTTGTCATAAAATTCGTAGCCATCCATTTCCGGCATCATAATGTCCGCCAGGATCAAATCCGGTAAACCGTCCATACCAGAGCCGCCGGTACGCTGTTTCAGTAAGAATGCTTTCTCAAGCTGCTCTAAGGCGCTTTTGCCATTATTTGCTGTCCAAACTTTAAACCCTTCCATTTCAAGCGTAAGTTCAATTCCGTCAAGAAATTCAGGGTTGTCATCAACGACCATAATCAGTGATTTTTGGTCCTGTATCGTGGCATCCATAACACGCTCCTTAATTGGTTTAAGATTCTTGGGGGCTAGGCAGGCTAACGGTGAACGTGCTGCCCTGGCCCAGGGTGCTTTCCACGTGAATGTCACCATCATGGTTATTCACAATTTCCTTAACAATAGCCAGTCCCAATCCCGTACCGGGGATAGTATGGGACGGATCAACGCGATGAAACCGTTCAAAAATTTTAGATAAATGTTCGGCGGGAATCCCCATACCGGTATCAGTTACCTGCAAAAAGATAAATTTCCTACTCTTAAGCATTTCAACATAACTATCAACTTTAATTTTTCCGCCGGACGGTGTGTATTTAATGGCATTGTCGATAAGGTTACGGCTAACCCGCTCAATTTGAATGGGATCGGCCATCAGGATCAATTCAGCCGCCGGTTTATGCCATTCCAATCTCACTTGATTCGACTCGGCCAGCGGTTTTAAATCGTGGATCAATTTATCGATAGTCAGCCTTAAATCCATCCGTTCGCGTTTGGTTTCGATCATGCCGGCGTCAAATCTGGACAGTTCTAGAATATCTTCGATGAGGGTGCCCAGTAGGTGGGCCTGGCTTTGAATAGCGTTCAACAGGCTATTCCGTTTAGGCGCAGGTAAGCGCTCCCCATAGGCAATCAAATTTTTGGAGTGCAACCGAATAATAGACAGCGGCGTTTTCAGTTCGTGCGTCACCCCGGCCATAAAGCGCGCCTTCATCCGTTCAACCTCCGTCAGGGCGGTGATATCCCGTAGCACAATCACCGTACCGATGAGACGACCGTACTCGTTGCGAACTTTGGCTGAGTGAGTTTGAATCGACAATAACGCTCCACTTTGAGGGGCCGGCGCATCAACTACAGCCCTGGTAATTAATTCATCATCATTATTGATGATATCATTAATACAATTCCAAATTGGATTTGTTAACTGTTCCTGACCAATCGGCCGGCCTTCGAATACCTCTAATTCAAAATCGAGCATTTGTTCAGCGGCTTTGTTAGCCGTCAATATCGATTTCTCAGCATCGAGTACAATCAGGCCGTCGGCCATACTGGCCAGAATAGCCTCGGTTCTTTCTTTTTCCTCGGCCAACTCCTTGGTGCGCGATGAAACCATCTGCTCCAGATGGCGGCTGAATGCCTGCACTTTTTGAAAAAGGCGGGCGTTTTCAACTGCGATTCCCACAAAATTAGCCACAGGATATGATAACCGTAAATGCTCATAACTAAACCAGTTATTACTTTGGTGCAGGGCTTGCATCACGCCAATAATCTTACCTTTGGCCTGAACCGGTACAGACAGAATTGATCGCGGCGTATAATTGGCCGGATTGGGAGCGTCCTTATAATGGGCCTCATCCTGAGCAACGTCAGCCGAAATGTAATATTCGCCCGAAGTGGCCACATGGCCGGCAATCCCGTTGTTGATCGACATTCGAAAGCCGGTGGCTGCCTCGGCGTTTACGCCGGACGCTGTGGTTAAGACCAATTCCTTTCTATCGTCGCTGATCAGCCACAGCGAAACGGCCTCGCATTGAAGTGAGCGCTGGATAAACAAAGTAGTTTGCTTCAGAACTTGGTCCAGGTCTAGATTAGAGGTTAGCGCCCGGCCAATCTCAGTCAGAGCGATCAGATCATCAACCTGCTGCTGGGCTTGTTCCAACAGCCGGGCATTTTCCATCGCCACCCCTATTATACCCGCCGCCGAATTGAGCATAATCAAATCGGCCTCATTAAGCTTTTCCCCCTGCTTGTCAATAATAGCGATGGCCCCGACCAACCGCTCTTTGCTGTGCATGGGAATAACTTGTACGGAATGATCGCCCGGTAACGGATTAACACCCAATTGCCTGGCATACTGGTTGAATATGCTGGACACAATCGATGCCACAATTTCTTCAACAGGGCTGGTCGCGCTCTGTCCGGCCAAATCAAAGTCGAGCGGAACCGATAGACTGCTGCCGGTACGTGACGAAAAATTGATGATTAACTCTTGGCGATCCGGCACACTCATAACAATGGATACCGCTTCTGCCTCCAATAACTGCGATAGCTTCTGCATCGAGGAAGCAAAAATTTCGGATAATTCTAGCGAAGAGTTAACCGCCAGCGCCAGTTCATTAACCCATTGTAGTCGAATATTGCGCTGAACCACGCCGTGCGCCTGCTGGCGGCTTTCTAATTCGACTCGTTTCTGCCGAATGACGGCCTCCACCCGCGACATAAATTCATCGGGCATAAACGGCCGTTGGATATAATCGTCCGCGCCGCTATTTAACCCCTGGCTGGCATGGCCCGAGCTACGATGATAGGCTGTGACCAATATGACTGCTATATTTTGCGTGGTTGCGTCGGTTTTTAGTGACTCCAGCAGATCGAATCCGCTCATCCGAGGCATTTGGACATCACTAACAATCAGGGCCGGGCGTTCGGTTTTGGCTAACGTGAGCGCTTCACTGGGATCGGAGGTAGTGAGCAAAACGAAGTCACTTTTCTTAAAGATGTATTTCATTAGCACCAAATTGTCTTCGGTATCGTCGACAACCAACACCTTATTCAGATCAAGATTGGCGGCTGCTTCTTCATCGGCAACCGTTGGATCTGGATTTAGCGGGGGATCAGACGGCTGCCGGGTCACAGAGGCGGCGTAAGCCAGGGCCACTTGGACATCAACGGGATTTAGATCGGGCCACTGTTCGGCAATTTCATGAACGGGCCGGGCTGCCAGATGGTCGAGGATTTTTTGAACGTCAACTGAGGTCATAGGCTGAATGTTGGACATGGTTCCGGTCTTAGCTAAATCTTGTTGCAACGGTCGACAAACATGTGTGTCTTCCAGTATATCATGAATATGGTTACAATAAAACTCATTTTTATAATACTTTTAACCTACGAGTAATATTCAAGTGACTGGCAGTGCTTTGGCTCAAATAGAGAATACTGAGGGGGATCCTTTGCTGCCAAGATTCCGATAAAACGCCAGCCACAGGAAGTATTATTGACGACTACTAATATAAAAACGCTATTTGACAAAAAATAGTTACGGTACTATATTCACCGCTCAACAATCGAAAAGAGTGCTCTTATCCAGAGAGGTGGAGGGAACGGCCCGATGAAACCTCGGCAACCCGGCATAGGGTGGTAATGAATACACCTAATGGGCCAGGGTGCCAAATCCGTCAGAACAGTTCTGGAAGATGAGAGGTATATGTCGATGGCCAAACATTCCCTCTCATTTTATCGGAGAGGGTTTTATTTTGTCCATTGGTGTCATCTCAGTCAGCAAGCCAGTGTAGGCTTGTGCCGCCGGTTGGCCTTAGCGGGATGATCCGTCTATTACATTATCAAGGAGAGATACTAAAAATGAGTGAAAACGAACGACAATTTGGTTTTACCACACGGCAGCTTCATGCCGGTTACTCGCCGGACCCAACGACTCACAGCCGAGCTGTCCCCATCTATCAAACCACCAGTTACCAATTTAACAACACCGAGCATGCGGCCAACCTGTTTGCCCTGCAAGAGTTTGGTAATATCTACACCCGCATTATGAACCCCACTACCGATGTCCTGGAGCAGCGTTTGGCGGCTCTGGAAGGGGGAGTGGGGGCGCTAGGCTCCAGCAGTGGACACGGGGCGCAAACAATGGCTATTTTAACCCTGTGCGGCGCCGGCGATCACATCGTCAGCAGCAGCCGTCTTTATGGGGGCACATACAACCAGTTTAACTACACCTTCCCCCGTATCGGCATTGAGGTCACGCTGGTCGATCCCCGCGAGCCGGCCGCGTTTGCCCAGGCCATCAAACCCAACACCAAAATCATCTACGGCGAAACACTGGGTAACCCCGATATCACCGTTTTTCCTTTCGACGAAGTCTCTGATATCGCCAAAGCCCACAATATCCCGTTGATGATCGATAGCACATTTGCTACGCCGTATCTATGCCGCCCGTTCGAGTGGGGCGCGAACATCGTTACTCACAGCACCACCAAATTCATCAGCGGTAACGGCACCACCATCGGCGGTGTCATTGTCGACGGCGGCAACTTCGATTGGACCAGCGGCCGCTTCGACAACTTTACTACACCCGATCCGTCTTACAACGGACTGGTTTACGCTCAACTTGGCCCGCCGGCTTTTATTCTAAAAACGCGGGTGCAAATGCTGCGCGATATCGGCGCGTGCCAGGCGCCCTTTAATAGTTGGACCACCTTGCAAGGTTTGGAAACCCTCAGCCTGCGTATGGAGCGCCATTGCAGCAATGCTCAGGCCGTGGCCGAATTTCTGGCCGAGAACAAAGCGGTCGAATGGGTCTCTTACCCCGGCCTCTCCAGTCACCCCGACTACGAGCGAGCCAAGAAATACCTGCCCAAAGGGGTTGGGGCTATCCTAGGCTTTGGCATCAAGGGTGGTCGCGCCGCCGGTGAGACTTTCATCAACAACCTAAAACTGCTTAGCCATCTGGCCAATGTGGGCGACGCCAAAAGCCTGGCCATTCACCCGGCCAGCACCACCCACAGCCAGCTCAGCGAGGCCGAACTGGCCACCGCCGGCGTCTCGGCCGATTTCGTTCGCCTCAGCATCGGCATCGAAGATATCGACGATATCCTGTGGGATCTCGATCAGGCTTTGACCGCCGCAACGAAGTAAGTCGTGTAACCTTAAATTCAGACCTGACAGGTTTCCGAATGATATTTACGAGAACGATCCTGTCCGATTGGACCAATGGTTAGTCAAAACTAGTATTTGAAGACCTGTCAGGTCTTTTCTTTACAATAGAGAAACCGTATACCCATGATTCCCGAAAACTCCGTAGGGATTGTTAACCCCGAAACCTTCACTTTCGCCAAAGACGAACCGTTTCAACTCGAAAGCGGCGCGACGCTGTACCCCGTTGATGTGGCCTACGAAACCTACGGCCGGCTTAACGCCGATCGCTCAAACGCGATTTTGATCAACCACGCCCTCAGCGGCAGCGCTCATGCAGCCGGCTATCACACGCTTGACCCTGACCCCAAGCCGGGTTGGTGGGATAACTGCATCGGTCCCGGCAAAGCCTTCGACACCAACCACTTCTTTGTGATTTGCAGCAACGTGTTGGGCGGCTGCTACGGCTCCAGTGGGCCAAGTAGTCTCAACCCGGCCACCGGCCAACCCTACGGCCTAAACTTCCCGGTGGTCACCATCGGCGATATGGTCCGGGCTCAAGTCAAGCTGATCGATCACCTGGGTATCGACCAATTGCTGTGCGTGGCCGGCGGCTCGATGGGCGGGATGCAGGTTTTGGAATGGGCTGCGCACCACCCGGAGCGGCTCAAAGCGGCTATTCCTATCGCCACCACCTCGCGCCACAGCCCCATGTTGATTGCCCTGAGTGAGGTCGGCCGGCAAGCCATTTACGCCGATCCTTATTGGAATCGCGGCGATTATTACCAGGCCGAGCACAAACCGGACGCCGGCCTGGCCGTAGCCCGCATGGTCGGCCATATCACCTACCTCAGCGACGAGTCGATGCACCAAAAATTTGGCCGCCGGTTAAAAGATATCGAGCAGTACGGTTATGAATTTGAGACGGAGTTTGAAATTGAGAGCTACCTCAAATACAACGGCCACAATTTCACCCGCCGCTTCGACGCCAACAGCTACCTGTATGTCACCAAAGCGATGGATTACTTTGACCTATGCGCTGTCCACGGCTCTGTAGCCGCTGCCTTTGCCAACTCCACCCACATTAAGTTCCTGGTTGTTAGCTTTACCAGTGATTGGCTCTACCCCAGTTATCACAGCAAAGAGCTGGTCAGCGCCCTCCACGCGGCTGAAGCCGATGTAACTTACTTGGATATCAAAAGCAGTTGGGGACATGACGCCTTTCTGTTAGAGGTTGATACAATGACCAACTTGCTGGGTAGTTTTCTAGGGCGAATAGTTCGCGAGGAAGGAATTATCCTGCCTGAGGCTGAAGTGGAGCCGGCAGCGGAGCCGGACCCCATTGAAAACGATGCCGCCCCCTCTGCTGTTTCCGCATGATACTTCGCTCTGACCTGCAATCCATCACCGAACTGATCCCCAACGGCAGCAAGGTTCTCGACCTGGGCTGCGGCGACGGCGCTTTGCTGGAATATCTAGTGCAAAAAAAGCAGGTGCGCGGACGGGGCATCGAGCTAAGCGAGGCCGGCGTTCTGGCCTGTGTCAAGCGTGGCTTGAGCGTTCGCCAGGGCGATCTGGAAGAAGGGCTGGCCGATTATCCCAGCGCCAGCTTCGATTATGTCATCCTCAGCCAAACCCTGCCGTTTGTGGACAACCCTGGCCGGATTGTGCATGAGATGCTGCGCGTCGGCCAGCAGGGCATCGTCAGTTTTTCCAATTGGGGCTATTGGCGCTGCCGGTTGCACCTCCTACTGACCGGACGCATTCCCCAAGCTCCGGATTTACCCCAACCCTGGTATGATACCCCGCGCTGGCAAGCCTTCACCATTACCGACTTTGGCCGCTTCTGCCGGCAGCAAAATCTTACCATCGATCGTCAGATTTATCTGGCCGGCGATCACCCTTACACCCGCCGCAAATTCAAAAACCTGCTGGCTACCACCGCTATTTTCGCCCTGAAGAATCGCCAGTCCCAGCCCCCATCCATGCCTGAATAACGTTTACCTCCTTCAAATTTTACTCTTTCCTACCGACCTCTATAATTGAGGCTTATGGCAAAAATCAACCGCGCTTCTGTCGCAACCGACGGGGTTATTGCTATCCTGCTTTTTGGGCTGGCCCTTTGGCTGCGAGCCACCGACCTGGCTCACTTCGTCACGGCTGATGAGCACAACTGGATCTACCGCTCCGGCGTATTCCTGCACGCCTTCTTAACCGGCGACTACCCCGGTACGTCAGTCTGGCTGACGCCCGGCGTGACCACCACCTGGTTGGGGTCGGCCAGTTTGGCCGTGTACTACCAACTCCACCAAGCCGATATCCAGCGCCCGTTTTTGGAATGGCTGCTCTCCTTCTCTCGGAACAAAGTCGATCTCGATATCCTTGTCGTCATGCGCTGGTCGATGGCCCTGTTTACGGCGGTGATGGTGGCCGTGGTCTACGGTTTGGCCCGCAAACTATGGTCGCGTCCGCTGGCCCTACTCGGGACGCTGTTTTTGCTGACTGATCCGCACTTGTTGTCGGTATCGCGCATTATTGGTCATGATGCTCTGGTGACGATGTTGATCACGGCCTCGCTGCTGTCGTTTTTGTGCGCTAGGCGGGCCTTAGGGAGTGATGATTGGAATTCACCCTCACCCCCAACCCCTCTCCCTCAGGGAGAGGGGTTGGGGGTGAGGGCCATGCCCTGGGTCTGGCTCATCCTATCCGGTGGGCTGGCCGGCCTGGGCGTTCTTAGCAAGGCCACGGCTATGTTCCTCATCCCGTTCGTCGGCCTGATCGCCGTGGTCGATGTGGGGTACAATCGCGCCCGGCTCAAATTTTGGAGCCTGGGCTTACTGGTGTGGGGCGGTTCGCTGTGGCTGGCTTTTGTCGCGGGCTGGCCGGCCGCCTGGGTCGATCCGCTGCTCAAGACGTGGGACGTCATCAACAACGCCTTCCTCTCTTCCGCCGGCCTGGAGGATGCCGATATCCAACCCTTTGTGACCATCCCGGAGTTAGGTTACAGCTATTACTTGGTCAACGGCGCGTACAAACTCAGCGTGCCGGTCACTATCGGCTTGATTTTAGCCGGGATTGGCGGGTGGCAGGTTGTTCGGCGGCGGCCGATTACCCTCGAACGACTCGTCAAAAATGATCTATTCTGGCTGGCGCTCTTCGCGCTGCTGTTTGGTTTATTTATGAGTCTCGGCGTCAAACGTAGCCCGAGGTACAGCTTACCGGCCTTTCCGGCGCTCGGTTTTGTGGCGGCCTGGGGCTGGCTGTATCTACTGCGTCGATTTCAGCCGCCGCTCGTTGTGGCCGGCTTAGGCGCGGCCGCGATAGTGCTAACGCTCCTGTACGCGCCCTACTACTTCACCTACTACAACCCGCTGCTCGGCGGCGCGATAACCGCCCCGCATGTGGTCAGAATTGGTTGGGGCGAAGGGCTGGATGAGTTGGGACGTTGGCTCGACACCCAACCCGATCCGTATGTCGATCACCTCGGAGCGCGTTATACCGTTGCCGTTAACCCTTTCTATCAGGGCCAGGTCTCGTCCCCCACCTCCGAATCGCTCGACTACGTGGCCTTCTACATCAAACAGTCCCAAAGCGGCTACCCCACACCGGAGATTTTGGCTTACTTCGAACAACGCGGATCGCTCCATCGGATCACGCTGAACGGTATTGACTATGCGCAGGTTTATGACGGGCCGGGAATGGAGTTGGTTAGCCGCAAAGGGCCGGGCCTGCCGCTGGCCTACCGGCCTGATACGATCTACGCCCCAATTGGTCAGACCCTGACCGTGGATTTACTGTGGTCAAACGAATCTCAGCTAGATAAGGGGCAAGCGGTAACGCTAAACATCGGGACAGAGGCGGGCGCCAAGCTGGAGTCAACAGCAACTGTCACCGAGCCGACTCCGGGCGTTTGGGTCAGCACCCACGAATTTCAGCTACCGGAGGCGCTGCCGCGTGGAACATATACGCTTTCGGTCAACGGGACATCGATTGGCAGCATCCAGACGCGACTGATGGAAATCCCACCCGATTTCCAAGCTACCTCACGCGTGATGGCCGGATTACGACTGGCCGGCCTCAAAAAAGAGATAAGTGGGCACGACCTCAACATCGATCTGGCTTGGCAAGGTTGGCCCGCCGCGCCCAATGACTTCACCATCTTCATCCAACTACTCGACGCCAACCAACAGCGCGTAGCCGGCGTCGATGTCTTGCCGGAACGAGGTTTCACCACCCTCGATCGCAAAGAGATTATGCTCACCCACCATACAATATCTCTACCCGACGACCTGCAGCCCGACTCCTACACCATTCTGGTGGGCCTCTACTATTTTGTCGGGGATCAACTCATCAATGTGGGAGCGACCCCCTTGGAGGAGCCGGTTATTTTACAATGAGGACAGCCACTGTGGGCTTAGAACTAACCATACGATTCGGATCGTTATTGACAAAACTCTTCGACAGACGATAATATTCAACTTTGTAAGTTAACCAACCTAAATTGGATCGGTTATGAGTAGTGATGTATCCCCTACAACAAAAAACCCGCAGCCTCAGACACTCGTCATTGTCATTGGTTTATTGGGGCTAATCGGGCTAGGTATCGGTCTCCGTTATCTCTATGTGGAACGCATGATTCTTCATGTCGATGAGTTTGCCTCGCTGCTGAGTATAAAGATGATTTTGGAAAAGGGTGCGCCCATTCTACCGACCGGTATCTTTCACGGTAAGGGAGTGACCTATAATTACTTAGGCGCGGGCATCGCGGCGCTCTTTGGCTTTGACATCGAAACCATTCGATACCTCACCCTGGGGTTAAGCGTTTTAACCATTCCCCTCGTTTATCTGGTTACTGTGCAGTTATTTGAGAATCGATGGGCCGGACTGGTCGCTGCCACTGCATTTACCGTGTTGCCAACCACCGTTTTGTGGGGCAGTCGCGCCAGAATGTACACGCTGGCGACGTTGATGGTATTTGTCGTGATACTTGTGGCCTGGCGGGGCCTGATTAGCCCCAAATCCCGCCGGGTATGGACAATATTGTTACCCGTCGCTGTATTGGTGATGTTGTTATCCCACCTGGTCACGATAGTCATCGTACCGGCCTTATTTCTGGCCTACGTCGGGGTCGATTGGCTGAGAGTCCGGCCTAATCTTCGGCAGTTAAACAGTTGGCTGGAACCGGTGGGGTTAGGGGTCGCTCTGGTCGTTGCCAGCGGTTTAGGTTATGGGTTGGGCCGGGAAGCGGGCGAGGTCAGACAATGGCACGAAGAGGCATCGCTGATGGCCAATGTCATCCGCGCTCTTTTTGACCTGCGCTTAGCCCGGAACTTCTACAATTTTTTCTTATCTCCGGAGAATATGTTTCTCACTATCCTGGCCTTGATTGGCGCGGCTGCTCTCGGTCTTAAAGCCCGGCGAGCGAATTTCGCCAAGGCGGATTGGGGCGCTCTTTTTATTTATATTCAGTTGGTCGCCACGTTCCTTCTTCTCTATGGCCTGGTCCCCAGCAGTATTCGTGATGAACGGCACAATTTCATCCTACTACTGCCCTATCTTATTTTGGCCATGGCCTACGGGGTTCTGACTATTTTAGAATACCTCCGGGGGCGACGCACGCGCTCCGGCGCCGTATCGCCCCCCTGGTTGGCTACCGGTACGAGCCTGATCCTCATAGCCGTCTTATTGATCAGCCAATGGCCGGGTCTCAACCAGCTTCTCTTTGCCGACGAACCTCGCACGTACCGCTATGATCAGGCCATGCATCTTGTAGCCGAATATATGGCTCCGGGCGACAAATTGCTGACGGTTATGCCTCCGGCAGCTTATCTTTACGACAGGCCCCCTGACTACTATGCTAATCAACACAAACCCAGGTATGTCGAGCAGGAAAACGGCCAGAAAATCGATTATTTTACCGGCGGCGCTTACCTCGACTCCGTGGATGATTTTTACCAAGCCATCGACCGGCCAGATCGCCTCTGGTTTGTGGTCGATGAAAAGCGGCTGACCGTCAATTACGATGCCAAATTCAGCCAGGAGATCATTCACCAAATGGATCTGGTCGATCGAGTTAACGATGTGTTGGTCTTTGTGGAGCGAGATGAACACTGGCCCCTGGCCAGCACCCCCGAGATTCCGGTCGAAGCCGATTTCGCCGACCAAATGCGGTTGGTCGGTTACACGACCGAATTAGACGGCGCTAAACTGAAACTCACCCTTTTTTGGCAGCCCGGCGACCCGATCTTTAACTACAAAATTTTCGTTCACCTGCGCGATCAGGCCGGCCAGGTCGTGGCCCAAGCCGACTTTCTCCCTTATGACAACATTGTGCCGATGTCCCAGTGGCGCAGCGAGTGGCAGGAAGACGTCATCCCCACCGGCACGGTGCTAAACCTACCGCCGGGGATTATCCAAACCGACCCCAGTCAGTATCGCCTTTTTGTCGGTCTCTACGTCCCCGAACTCAATTCCGAGCGCGTCCCGCTGGTCAGCGACATCTCCGGTGAAAATGCGGTTATTTTGACCGATTTAGGGTTGTAGGTGGGATGCGCAGCGAGACCAGGTTAAACGCCCTCAGCGTACCGGCGACAATGCAGCCTCGGCGCTGGGCGGTGGCTGTCGTGCTCGTTTTGGGCTACGTCGTACTGCAACTGCTGCTGCTTTTCACCCTGCCGCTGACCTATGACGAAGGGGTTAACCTTCAGGTTAGCCGCTTTATCAGCCGGGGCTACGACCCCTACAGTCAAATTTTTACGCTGTCAGGCCCGCTTTTCGTCTGGTTTATCGGCTGGTTAGGTGGATTAGGGTTAACCGTCTCAGGCTTCAAAATGGTATTTGGGCTGTTCGGCGGCGTCCTCCTGATCAATGTCGCCCTGATAGCCTATCATTGGTTGGGACAGGGTTTGGCTCTGGTCACGGCTTTTCTACTCGGCACCGCTATTACGTTTTTGGCCGAAGCCGGCACAGTGGTCGCCGTCATTCCGGCGATGAGTATCGCCACGTTGTCGCTACTCCTGGTTCTACGCTATCGGGTCACCGGGCACCTTGCCTGGCTTGTCTGTAGCGGGTTCGTTTGGGCTTTAGCGATGTTTGTATCAGCCTCGGCGCTGAGTATCGGACTGGTGACGCTGCTGCAACTCATTTTTTTGAGGTCATTCAGCCCATCAACACCCCTGTTGGCATCGACCGGATTATCGCAGCCGGAGATTTCTGACCAGGATGTGGTCGTCTCGGCTGAACAAAAGGGACGATCGGTCTGGTATCTGATCGGCCTGTGGCTGATCGGCACAGTCAGCGCAGTCATCATCGGTCTCTGGCTGGCGAGGCCGGCCATTGTCATCGATATCCTATTAGCCAATCACGTCGCGCTTTGGCGAAACTTACCTATCGATCTGGCCGCCAACTTTGGCCTCATCGGTCAATTTGTAGGGTTTAATCTGTGGCTATTTTTGCTGGCTGTTTACGGGGTCGCCCGCCTCTATGAGCAGCCCGATCATCCCTTGTGGTTGGCGGTCATTTGGGGTAGCCTAAGTCTGGCCTGGCTCGTCATCCAACCCGTTCTGCGCCTGGTCGATGCGGCTATTTTGTTACCCCCCCTGGCTCTGTTGGCTAGTTGGGGGTGGGGGCAACTGGTCCAGATCATCCTCCCTTATTTCCAGCGATTCGACGCCCCTCGCCGCAGCCTGGTTTGGATTGTCCCTCCGCTCCTGCTTATGGTTTACGCCTTAATCAGCTATCACCGCTTCAACGCCTACCTGTTGCGCGATGTCGATACCGAAACCGACTTTCGGCAAATCCAACAGCGAGACGAAATCGCCGCTTTTATCGACCAGTACACCGGCGCTGAGGGCTGCGTCATTATCGATGATGCGGCGCTGGCCATTGCCGCCAACCGGCTGCCGACGCCGCAACTGGTCGGGCTGTCTGAGGCGCGAGTCAACAGCGGCTTACTGACCGACAAAACGTTAGCGACGCTCATCGCCGAGGGGAACTGCCAGGCCATTGTCTTTTCCAAACGCGAGTATCACCTGTACTTAAACGATTTTGGCAGTTGGGTGGGGGCCAATTTTCCTAAAGAAGAAACCTTTTTAGGCGCCAGAATAAATTACCGGTAGACATGAACACCAAACATTTTTTGAGTCGAACCAATTTAATCTTTCTTGTCGCCGTTCTCATCCTGATCTTGGTCTCCTACGTGTGGCGAGTAAGCCTGCTCAACGACGCTTTTAATTACGATGAGGGGATTCACCTCATCTGGGGCAAGCTGTGGGTCGCGGGCTATACCCCCTACGAGGAAATCTTTGTTAGCTACCCGCCCTTTTTCCTGTGGTCGCTGGGGCTGCCCTGGCAGCTTTTTCACCAGGCCGGCGCGTTGCAGCTTTTCATGGCCACCTATGCCCTGACCGGCGTCCTGGCGGTGATTTATCTTGGCGCTGCTTACGGAGGTCGCTTGGCGGGTCTGGCGGCGGGCATTTTCTTATCATTCGCGCCCGCTTACTTCATCCCTCGACTGAGGTTATGGGCGAGGTTCCCTCGGTGGGGCTGGCCGTGGTGGCCATCGCCCTGGCCGAGAAGTACCGGCGCAGCGGCGGTTGGCTTTGGGTGGCGCTGGCCGGCGGGGTGTTGGCGTTGAGCCTGTCGCTGAAGATTTTGCCCTTCTACGCGGTGCCGTATGTGGCTTTGGTTGTCAGCGCCCGCTATCTCGATCCCGACCGCTGGCGGCACAGTCTGCAGAGCAACTCAAAACTGTTGCTGCGCGATCTGGCCATTCTGGGCGGTAGCTTTACCGTCGTCTTTGTCCTACCTATTCTGCTATTTAACGTGCCTGCCTTTTTGGAGCAGGTCGTCGGCATGCGCGTCGTCTCCCGAGAAACCGAACTCAACCCTTTCGACTCCCCCAGTCGAGACATTATCACGTTTCTATTTAGCAATGCCGGTCTAATGGCCCTTAGCCTGTACGCCCTGGTCTTTGTCGTCGCCCGCAATCCCCGAAAATATTGGCTACTGGTCGCCTGGCTTATCTTTATCTGGGTATCGATGAATTATCACGTGCCGTTGCGGAGCAAACACCTGCCGATCTTTCTGCCGGTGCTGGCCGTTTTGGCCGGGCTGGCCGTCGCCCATATCGTCGATTTTTTGCAGCAGATCAAAACGCAGGGGGGATCGCTTCGCACGGTTTCGATGCTATTGGTTATTCTGGTCGTGCTAGCCATTTTCGGGTGGGACGTCTCGAATGCCGTGGCGCGCAACAACGCCCTGACCGTAGCCGAAGAAGATAATGAGGAGCGGGCCATCGCCATCGATTTTATCCAACAGATCACCGATCCTAACGCGTGTGTCATCGCCGACAATCCCGTCTTTCTGTACCGCACCAATCGCCTGCCGCCGCCGGAACTGGGCGAGGTCTCCCAAACCCGCGTCGATACCGGCCACTTGACGCTGGCCGATCTGGCCCAGGCCATCCAGACGTACGACTGTCAGGCGGTCGCCGTGGTCAGCCCTCGTTTTGCCGAAATTCCCGGCCTGACGGACTGGCTGGCCGATCATTATCTGGGGCTGCACGCTCAAAGCGAAACATTTGTCTACTTCGGCAAGAAAGCGCCAGCGGGGAGCGCCAACTTGGTAGTGGATGCCCAATTTGGGCCGATGCGGCTGTATGGCCTCGACGTGATTGGCCAACCCTGGTCTGCCGGGGGCGACAATTTCATATCCCTATTCTGGCAACTCGACTCGCCGTTGTCGGAACAGCCGGTCATCACACTCACCCTGCTCGATCCGGCGACGGGGGAGCCACTCTATCAAACGACTCACCCACTTTTTGAAGGACTGTTCGATCCCGCCCATTGGCGCGTGGGCGAACAAGTCAGGGACACCTTTCGAGTCGATCTGCCGGCTGATATCACCGCCAAAACGGTCGAACTCAAGCTGTCCGTCTGCGCGGTCGATACCGGGCGTTGCTTTCCGCTCGATCCAACGGTGGGACAAATCGAGATTATGACCTCGCCGGAGTAATAGGAAGCGGCGACCATACCGCAGAAAGCAGGCACCTCCGCAAAAATCCCCAAAATCAAGGTCATGCCAACCCGGAGTTTCCCCTAAACAACGCGGTAACTCCACGCAATGGCCTGCGGCAGATTGAAGCCAGCTTTGTCGTTCTAGAAATTTTGTGAGGCGCGGGCCGGATTGGGCCAACCGGTGAGTTGATTTTACCGGGGGTGAGGCGGAATAAGTGAGTCAAACGTCGGAATAGGTGAGTCATTCCAACGAATATATAAGACAACCCAACGGCTTTATAAAACAACCCAACGGAGATGTGAGTCATTCCAACGGCTTTGTAAGACAACGCAACGGCTTTATAAGATTTCAAACGGTAGTATAAGACAACTCAACGGAGATGTGAGTCAGCCCAACGGCTTTATAAGACAACGCAACGGCTTTATAAGAGTTCAAACGGTAGTATAAGACAACCCAACGGAGATGTGAGTCAGCCCAACGGCTTTGTAAGACAACTCAACGAATATGTGAGTCGGGAAAAGGATTAGGTGAGTCTGAAAAAGGATTAGGTGAGTGTCTGAATGGATTAGGTGAGTCAGGAGAAAGATGATGATGGCCGTCCGTGGGATTAACACAGCCGGTGAAGAGGTGGAGATGCGCGTGGGGTAGATTAGGGGAGTTATGAATTCAGTTGACTCTGCCGGACAAATGGCTAAAATTGACGAGCCTACGCGGGTATTAGTAAGTAAGGATACCCAAAACCATACGAGAAGGAGAGGGTGACACAGAATTGGGCACCAAAATTGGCTCCGCCTCCACCTCAAAACCAAAGAACTATCTGATAATAAATATCATCGTGAGCTTCGGCGCGGTCATTGCCGCCTTATTGGTTTTAGAAATCGGGCTGCACTGGTTGATCAGACCGGATACAACCCGCTATTCAGCCGTTACCGGCTGGCGTGGCCGGGCCAATGAGTTCAAACTGCTGGATACAGACGGCTACGAACATCCCTTTCAACTCAACAGTCTGGGTATGCACGATACGGAGCACCCGCTAGCCAAGCCGCCCAACACCTACCGCATTCTGATGCTGGGCGATTCGTTCACCGAAGCGCGGCAGGTCACCGAACCGCAAACATCTCACCAGATTCTGGAAGATTTACTCAACGCCTCCAGTCAGGGTGAGCAGTACTCCGTTATCAGCGCCGGCGTCCCGGCCTGGGGTACCGGCCAGCAACTGCTCTATTACCAATCTGAGGGGCGGCTTTTCCAGCCGGATTTGGTGTTGCTCATGTTTTATATCGGCAACGATCTCAACGACAACATTCCGGTTCACAGCGTCACCTTTGACGATGTGGCGTATTATTCCCCCTATTTTCCACTGTGCGATGGCCGGCTAGATACCCAACCTTGGGTCTACGCCCCCGGCCTCAAACCGGCTGTGGGTACCTGCTCGCCGTTTCAAAAGATATTAGCCGAGAATCTTCATCGATTATATTTGAATTCGCGGATCTATATGCTGCTTAGTCCGCTGTTCAACCGCTGGCAGAGCTATCATTTCAACAAAGATTTACCCAACATCCATATGTATGTCCCTTTGGACAACGAAACCTTCCGCCAGCAGTTCCCGCGAGAGAATGAAACCATTGCCTATGCCTGGGACGTCACCTTCGAAACCATCAAACGCCTCCAGCAAGAAGTCGAAGCCGATGACGCCGAGTTAGCGGTCGTGCTGATCGACTCGGCTGACGTGATCGACCTTATGGCCTTATCGCCCACGGAGCAAGAGGCGCGCAGGCAGGCTATGCCGTACCTGGCTATGACCCAACCCGACCTTCCCGAGGCCAAATTTCGCCGAGCATTGGCCGGTCATCAGCTCGACATATTAAATTTACAGCCAGAGTTGGTGAGTTATATAAACCAAACTAATGAACCGCTCTATTTTCCTCACGATAAACATTGGAACATTTTAGGGAATCGCGTTGTAGCCGGTATACTACACGATTGGTTGCAAAACAAATTGACGGTTGAACCGTAAGAGCGTTGAGAGCAAAATGCTAAAGCAGGGTTCCCTGACAAAACAAGCTAACCCGCCAACCGGGACAATCGAGACCATAAGCGCCGGAAGCTGGTCCGTCACTCAAGCCGCGCTGGCCGGTGCAGGCTTATTTCTACTGGCGCTGCTGCTCCGACTGCCCTACCTGGGCAACTTCATGACCATCGACGAGATTAAATGGGTTGAAGGTGCGGGGCAGTTTTTGCTGGCCCTAAATAGCGGCCATCTGGCCGATACCTACTGGCATTTTCACCCCGGCATCACCATCACCTGGATCGAGGCGATGATTTTTTGGTTCCATTATCTAGCTAATGGAACCTCAAATTTATCAACCTTTGTCGTGGAACAGTTGGCCGATATTAGCGCCATTATTGGGCTAATGCGTCTCTCGCCGGTGATAATAACCTCGCTGGGAATTGCCGGGGTGTATTGGCTGGCCCGGCCGTTGTTGGGCGAGTGGGAAGCCTTACTCGGGGCCGGGTTGCTGGCCAGCGACCCGTTTTTCACCGCTCACTCCCGTATCGTCAACGGCGATGCCGGCACGGCCATTTTTATGATGCTCGCTTTTTTGGCCTTTGCCCGGCTGTGGCAAAATCATCGCCGGTCGATGGCCGTTTTGGCCGGCGTTATGGCCGGTCTGGCTATGTTGACGAAAATCCCCGGCCCGATCATTCTACCGTGGCTGTTGGGGCTGGCGGTTATCGGAACGCTCAGAGATAAACAGTGGCGATTTTGGCTAACGGCGATCCTTCTCGCCGGAGTGACGGCGCTGCTTACCTTTATTATCTTATGGCCGGCGCTATGGGTGGCTCCTGTCGAGACCCTGCAACTGATGTTTCACGACTCGTTTAACGTCGGCGAAATCGGCGAGGGTCATGAAACCTTCTTCTTGGGGCAAATCAGCAACGATCCCGGCTGGCGCTTTTATCCCTACGCCATTGCCTTTCGCTTGACGCCGCTAACGGTCATCGGCCTGGCCGCCGTTCTCATCTGGCTGTGGCGAGGCCGGCGAAGTAGTGACTCGACCAAAACTTATCTGGTTGTCGCTCTGATCGTTTATATGGCCTATGTCTTCTCTGTAGCCAACATCAGTCCCAAAAAACTTGACCGGTATGCGATGGCGGTTGTGCCGGCTATCACGTTACTGGCCGGCACGGGTCTGATCTGGGTGTTGGCTAAAATCACCCATTTTCTTAAGGGTCGAGCCGTAGCTCAATCTTTGAGCCTGCCGCTGTTAATCGGCCTAATCATTATTGTCCAGACCATTGTGGCGGTGACGAACTATCCGTACCTCCTTACCTACTACAACCCGCTGCTAGGTGGCTTCACGCGCGCCACCGAACAAGTGCCGGTCGGTTGGGGCGAGGGGATGGAGCAAGCCGCGGCCTGGCTCAACGCTCGACCGAATGCGCCGGAGTTAGTGGTTTCAACTTGGTATAGCGATATGGTCAAACCATACCTGCATACCCAAACGGCCAGTTTCTCCTCCAACGGGCAGGGGCAGCTCCAAGCCGATTACGTTATTTTTTATATTAACCAAAGCCAACGCCAAAAACCCAATCCGGCGGTCTTCAACTACTTTAGCCGTCAAGAACCGGCGTTTCAGGTCAGCTACCGGCAGGTACCGTACGTGTGGGTCTACCCGGCTCCGGCTATGCAGATCAAGGCCACCGGCAACCAAAAAATCGAGGGGCGGGCTGAATTGCTAGGTTACAGTTGGGATAGCGCCCCACCGTTAGCGGCGGGTACGAGCGCCCATCTAACGCTATTTATGAGTCCCCTCGGCCAACTACCCGACAACGAGACGTTCGATATTAAATTAGAAAACGAGGGTCTCCTGTGGGGCGAGTGGATTCCGGATTCCGGTTCTACCTGGCAGACCGACTCGATTGTCGAGTGGGGGGGAGAATTGCATCTGCCCGCCGATAGCCCGCCGGGTGAATTTCGGTTGGTTGTCCGCCTGATGGATACCAACATCGACGCGGAAGTTACTCGTTTTCCCTTAGAAGACGCCACGGTGATCGTCAATTGAAGCTCATCGACCGAACCCAGCAGCGTGATTTTGTCGCCGAAAAATCCGACGCCACAGTCGGGAGTTCGGCCTGGTTATTTGGCGTCCTCCTCACGCTGGTCATCATCGCTTCATTTTGGCTGCGGCTGGTTTTTCTCAAAAATATGCGCTGGACTTACGACGAAGGCATCCATGTCCTCTTTGTCCAAATGTTAGAGCGCGGCTACCGGCCCTACAGTGAGGTCTTTGTCAGTTACCCACCACTTTACACCTTGACGATGGATTGGACCTGGCGGCTGTTCGGCACGGTGGAATCGCTGCAAATCTTGATGAGCGTTTTTACCATGGTCGGGCTATTAGCCGTTGGTCTCATGGCCTGGCGGTTAGGCGGACTGTGGGCGGGTCTGCTGGCCCCCATTTTTATGTCCTTGGAGCCGGAATTCTTTCGTGGCTCCCGCGCCGTCCTGACCGAAATCCCGTCGATCAGTCTGGCCGCGTTGTCGATTGCCTTTGCGGCCTTTTATTTATGGAGCGATACCTTACGCTCGGCGCGACTCTGGCTGGCGGCCTCCGGGGTGGCGCTGATTATCAGCCTGATGTTGAAGATTCTTTCGCCTTACGTCATCGGCCTGATTGGGCTGATGATTCTGGCTCGACAGTTGCAAATGGGCGTGTGGCCCGATCAGGCTAAGTTTTGGCGCGAGATTATGATCGACAGCCTCATCTGGGGTATCGCGTTTACTGTGCCGCTGCTGATTCTTATCTCGCTCTACGATTTGCCGGGAATGATCGAGCAAGCGGTTCTCTTTCGCTTTGCCAGCCGCGATGCTTATGAGGGCGAGATTAACAACTTTCTCTTTATGCTGTCGTTTCTACGAGACAATTGGGTGATAACCCTTTTCGCCATAATCGGTTTGTGGCCGTTAAGCCGGCGGCTAAAGCAAAGCTGGTTTGTGTTGGTCTGGTTTCTACTGGCGGTCGTGTTTACCTTGATCCAGGTTCCGCTGCGAGACAAGCATTTGCCTATCCTCCTGCCGCCGCTGGCCATTATGGCCGGTTTGGGAGCCGCTTGGCTGATCGAGACGGCTTGGACGTCGCGTCACCAACGACGCTTGGCCGGGCTGGTTAGCGCCGGCCTGGTCGTCGGCTTACTGGGAGTTTACGTCTGGCAAACCGGCCAAGTGTACGCCGCGATCCGCCACGACCAAACCGAGTATCTCAACAGTTCCAAGCAAGTTTTGGTCGATTTCATTACCCGTTTTACCGCCCCCGATGATTGCCTGATCACCGATGATCCCACGCTGGCTTTTGTCGCCAATCGCCCTGTCCCCCCGCCGTTGGCCGAAACTTCCAGCGCCCGGCTGCGCAGCGGGGATCTGACCGAAGCCATGCTCATCGACATCGCCGCCCAAACCGATTGCCAGCTTGTCGCCCCCACGGAGGTTCGATTCAAACGCACCACGCCGGGCTTTATCGAATGGGCTAAAGGTCACTATCTGGGTTTGTGGTTGTACGATCAAGAGACGGAGATCCTCATCGCCAAGCCGCTCACCCAGCCCCAACCAGCAACTGCGACTAACATCCAGTTGGGCGATCAGGTCGAGTTAGCCGGCTATGATCTTACCAAAACTGAAGAAGGCGCCGTTTATCTTTCGCTCTATTGGCGCCCGCTGCGACCCTTTGAGCAAGATTTCACTGTTTTTGTCCATGTTCGAGACCTACAAAACAACACCGTCATCAATGCCGACCACCAGCCTTACGACGGTCGCGTCCCCACTTCGCGCTGGCCGGTCGGGCAAACGATCAAAGAAACCATTCGGCTCGACATCCCGCCCGATTTACCGACCGGTCAGTATCAAATCATGACCGGCCTGTACTCCCCCATCACCGTTGAGAGATTACCGGTCATAAATGACGCCAGCGGCGAAAATGCGGTCATTATTCCGCTGGTCATCACGCCGTAACGACTAGACGATGCGATTGCTCCCAACTTGCTTTTCTGCTATAGTGTGCCAGTATTTCTAATACGATGTTGCCTTTAAGCACCTAGACCGCCGCTGGCCGACCGCCGACCGCTGAAAGACAGCGGTCTTTGTTAGACTTCGATGGTCAACGGTCGGCGGTCAGGCGTATCAAAATCTGGATCAAGTCGAAACGATGTCCGTTAGCAAATCTCTTGTTAGCGAAATGGTCATCAATGATTTATGGCTCAAATTGTTAGTAATAGATAAAAGTTGATGTCCAAGATCGTTAAGGTTGCGCGAAGCCGCGACGTCCTACTCGCCCTTCTGGTGGGGTTAGTCGCCCTCATCCCTCGATTGATCGGTCTAAATGTTTTCCTGACCGCCGATGAGCCAAAATCCTGGTTTGGGCGCTCAATAATATTTCTCGATGCCCTGGCCCGCGCCGACTGGGCCGCCACATTCGACAGCCCCGCGCCGGGCGTTACCACGATGTGGGCCGGCAGCATCGGCTTGCTGTTGGAATACGCTCGCCAGGGCTTTCCCGGCAACTTGACCGATTTTCTGGCGGTCATCCCGTTTGATCCGCTCGATCCGTCCATTCTACCGCTCATTCGCCTGCCGATTGTCTTATTAGCGACCCTGACCGCTGTTCTCACCTTCTGGTGGGGCCGCGCCGTCTTCGGACGACCTGCCGCCTTGCTGGCCGCGCTACTCATTGCCCTCGATCCCTTCACCTTGGCTCTGACCCGCATCCTCGGCCACGATGGTCCGGTTACTCTCTTTATGTGGCTCTCCCTGCTTGCCTTCCTCCGCGCTCTTCCCGCTGCCAGCTCTCAATCCCCCATCTCCAATCTCCAATCTCCAATCTCCTCCCGACCGTTCCTGATCATTTCTGGAATCTTCGGCGGCCTGGCCTTTCTCAGCAAATACCCAGCTCTCTTTTTAGGAGCCTTCATCGCCGTGACGATCCTGATTCTGCACGTGCGCCGGCAGCCAACTTGGCTCCAAGCCATTCGCGCCACGATCATCGACATCGTGATATGGTCTGTCGCTGCTGGGGTTATCTTCGTCTTGCTCTGGCCGGCCATGTGGGTCGATCCGGTTGGCCGCGCCCTCGCCATCGCCAACGACGCTTTACGCGCCTCCGGCAGTCCCCATCAAAAAGGCAGCTTCTTTCTGGGCCAGCCCGTGCCTGATCCCGGCTTCAGTTTTTACGCCATCGTTACCCTGTTTAAAACCACTGCAATTATCTGGCTTGGCTGGCTGCTCCTAATCATTGGCCTCATCATCGCTGCGATCAAAAAACGCCCCCCAACCATCCCTACCCGCACCATCCTGATTCTATTCGCCTTCGCCTTCGCCTTCGCCTGCCTCGTCACCATCGGCGGCAAAAAACAAGATCGCTACATCCTGCCTGCCTTCCCTGCCCTCATCACCCTCGCCGCCCTCGGCTACACTACCCTCCTCGCCACCCTCAGCCGCACCTCCAAAACCACCACCGCCAACGCTACAAACTCCATAAACTCTACCAACTCTACGAACTCAAAATCTCCAATCTCCAATCTCCAATCTCTCCTCATTCTTGGCCTCGCCCTGCTCCAACTCGTCCTCATCTTGCCCACCTATCCCTACTACTTTACCTACTACAACCGCTTGCTCGGCGGCGGGCCAAAAGCCGCCGAAATGATCATCGTCGGTTGGGGCGAGGGTCTGGACGAGGCGGCGCGCTGGCTCAACAGCCAACCCGAAGTACAGGACACCGACGCCGTGGCCTGGTACAGCACCACGTTCGAACCCTACTTCGACGGCCACGCCATCTATAAAATCGACGAGGCCAAAATTTCGCGCACGCCCAAACCCGGCCTGGCCGCCGATTACGTCATCTTGTACATCAACCAAATCCAGCGCCAACTACCGACCACCGGCGCATTGGAATTTTATCAGGCTGTGCCGCCGGCCCACGTCGTCACGCTGAACGGTCTCGATTATGCCTGGATTTATCCGTCACTCAGCCTCCAGCGCATCATCGAAAATGACGCTCGGCTGGTCGGTCAAGCCGAACTTCTGGGCTTCAACCTGCTGGACCCAACCGGCGAGCGCGTCCAAACGCTTCAGTCCGGCCAGGCCGCCACGGTCGAGCTTTACTGGGAGTGGCTGGGCAAATCACCGGACGAGCCGATTGGGCTCAGCCTGGTCGATTACAACGGCGAGGTGTGGGGACTGGGGCAATCGCTCGGTACGGAGGCGCGCCTGCCTTTTGAGCAATGGCAGGAAGGTATGGTCGCCTATGATAAACTCGCTTTAACGGTATTTCCCGGCACGCCGCCCGGCGACTACTACCTCAAGTCGTGGATCGACCGCCCGGCCACCGGCGAGCGCGTCGGCGATTTCCCGCTAGCACTAGCGGATGTTCAGGTCAAGGTTGATCGGCCCGAGACGCCGCCGGACGTAACCGATTTGCCGCTGGCGCAGCCGCTTAATATGCCACTGGTTGACGGCAAGATTAACTTGTTGGGCCTGCTCGACCCGCCCCCAACCGGCGCAGCCTGGCAGCCAGGCGAAACGCGTGAAATGGTCCTGTACTGGCAAGCCGGACAAACGATTTCTACCGATTATTTTGTTTCACTGCTTCTGGTTGATACCAACGGTACCACCCGCGCCCAATGGGAGAGCCTACCGGCGGCCGGCAACTTTACAACCGCCCGCTGGCAGGCCGGCGACATTATCCGCGACCCCTGGCGCTTGACCTTGCCGGCCAACGTTCCGCCGGGCGACTACCGGCTTGACGTCCGTCTGAGAACCGAACCGCCGGTCACGTTATTCACCGTCTCGGTTGACGGCCGGCCCCGTTTATTTGAACCGCCGTCGCTTGATTTGGCGACCCATACGCAATTCGGCGAAGCGATAGAACTGCTGGGACTGCGCCACGCTGAAATCGAGCCGCCGGTCTTGATCGTGACGCCCGGCCAACCGCTCGACCTTGAATTAGTCTGGCAAGCCCAGAACCTGATTGACGTCGATTATACGCTGACC
This sequence comes from Anaerolineales bacterium, assembly GCA_020634855.1. Lineage (GTDB taxonomy): Bacteria > Chloroflexota > Anaerolineae > 4572-78 > J111 > JAGRBY01. Next base: position 6,446 of record JACKAU010000029.1, on the reverse strand, counting down.
GCCCAACTGCTCGACGCCGAGCAGCAAGTCATTGCCCAACGGGACAGCATGCCGCTCGATGGGACTGCGCCTACCACGACTTGGGCCGCCGGTGAAATTGTGGCCGATCCCGTCACGCTGGACATTCCGGCCGACGTCGGCCGGGAGCCACACCATTTATTGCTGGCGCTCTACCGCGTCGAAACCGGCGAACGCCTCACTTTGCCCAACGGCGACGATCATCTTACAATCCCCGTAACCATAAACTCGCCACCCGTTACCAGTAATTAGAGTTCTTGGAGTTCTTGGAGTTTTGATGCTTAAGACCTCCATAAATTTCCTAACTCTACAAACTCTATCAACTCCACAAACTCGACCAACCCTACTAACTTTATGTGATGCTAAAACGTAACGTCTTACAAAAATATCAACTCTATATCGAAACATTATTTGTCTTTATCCTGGCTGCCGCCGTACGATTGACCTCCCTCAACGTCTTTCGGGTCGTCGATGAACCGGATCGATGGGACTGGGCGGTTGATTTCTATCGAGCGCTGCTGGCCGGCAATCTGCCCGGTACGCTCGTCGGCGACGGCTATCCCGGTATCTTCCCGGTCTGGTTGGAAACGATTTGGCTCTTTTTGGCTTCGCTCTACCGGTCGGTTTTGCAAGGAAGCTGGATAGGCGATGCCGGGGTCTATTTACTAGTCCACGAGTGGGATCGCACCGACACCCTCTGGCTCCAACGTTTTCCGGTGGTCTTGGCTAACACGCTGCTGGTCGTCGGCATATTTCTGTACTTGCGTAAACTGTTTGGGCAGCGATTGGCCTTGCTTGCCGCGGTTCTGATTAGCCTCGACCCCTTTTACCTCAGCGACAGCCGGGTCAATCGAGCCGAGGGGCTGCTTACCGGCTTGATGATGCTGTCCCTATTGGCGCTCATTGCCGCCCACCGAGAACAGCGCTACTGGCCCCACCTGTTGATTTCCGGCATATTTGGTGGGCTGGCCTGGCTGACCAAATCGCAGGCGTTGGTGCTGCTGCCGATGTTTGGGGTCATCAGCCTGGTCTGGCATCTTCACCTCGAAACCCGATGGTGGCCTGCCCTACGCCATTTTGTCTTGACGATAGCGAGTTGGCTAGCGACGGTTGTGGCTACATTTATCTTGTTGTGGCCCGCCACCTGGACCATACCCGGCCCAACCTTTAACCTGATGACGAACTACTTAATCGGCAAAGTCGGTGAAGAAGGGGTCAAAATATTTTTCCTCGGCCAAACCGTCTTAGATGAAGATCCCGGCCTACTCTTCTATCCGGTTATCTTCATCCTGCGCACTACGCCCCTGATGTTGATCGGGCTGCTGCTAGGGGTGTGGTTGCTCGTTCGCCGCCACTGGGCGGCGCCGGCAAGATGGCGGGAGTGGCTCGATGAGCCGGGGCTGTGGGCGGTGCTGGCCTATGCCGTTCTATACATCGGCGGAATGAGTCTGGGCAGCCACAAACAGGATCGCTTTTTGATGGCCGCTTTTCCGGCGTTGAACGTATTGGCAGCGGCCGCCTACCTTAACACGGCTCAACAGCTCGCTTGGCCTCGGCGACGCATCTGGCTGGCCGGCGGCGTCCTATTAGCGATCCAACTCGCCACCGCACTGCCTTTTCATCCGTACTACTTTTCCTATTTCAACCCGTTGGCCGGCGGCGGATCGGTCGCCACCCGGCTAACCCGCATCGGTTGGGGCGAAGGCATGGATCAAGTCGCCGATTACCTGCAAAGCCAGGACAATCCGGAATCGATGGTCGTCGCTAGCCGCTTTTTTCAATATCTGATGGGCTTTAAGGGCACCCGCATCAACCTGGATGCCGCCGGCGACTGGACGCGCGCCGACAAAATTGTATTTTACGTCCAGCAGTCGCAGCGCAAACTCGATCCCAGCCCCGGCGTAATTCACTACTTTGAACAGCACATCCCACCGGAGAAAGTCATTACGATAGATGGCATTGACTATGCGCAAATTTATCCCAACCCAATCCAATTCTCGGCCGATCCGCAAGTGGCTAAGATTGATGGCCAAATGAGGCTGTTCGGCTACCGGTGGGAAAAGGCCGAGAATGCTGTGACCGTACGGCTCATCTGGGAAAATCTCAGCGAAACGGAACGGCCGCTGGCGGTCCGATTATGGACCAACCAGTCCCAGCACAGCGACTGGCTGGCCTGTACCCCTCGCTCCAGTTTTGAGCCGGCCGCCCGCATCCCCGGCGAAGTGGTCGAGAGCGACTGCTATCTTTCCGGCGCATCCCTACCGCCTGGTCTGTACGATCTTCAGATCGGCGTCCAGCAATCTGACGCTACTTGGCAAACTGTCGATTTTGCCGCCGGCTGGTCAGCTGTCGAGGTTGCAGCCAGCGGCGCGCTGGAACGTGTCGAACCGGAGGTCGCCTTCGCTCGACTGGCGGCAGAGGCCGTTCCGGCTTCGGCTACGCCGCTCGAACATACCTACTACGACCACGTGCGCTTGCTGGCGTATGAACTCGCGCCGGCGCACATCCATCCCGGCGACACGTTGACCGTCACCCTCTACTGGCAGGCCATCCGAGCGCTGGATCGAGATGCTTATATCAGCCTTCAGGCATTTCTCGGCGAGGAGCAAGTCGCGCTGGTCAACGGTCCGCCGGTTGATCCTAATCGGGCCACCACAAGTTGGCGGCCCGGCGAGGTTATCCGCGAAAGCTGGCCGCTCGAACTACCGGCCAGCTTACCGGCGCCGGCCCAGGTACGGTTGGATGTCGGCCTTTTTCTGCCCGATACGCTAACACCGTTGCCGGTGCGCAATCTAGCCGGTGAAGCTATTCCCGGCGCAATCACCACGTTTCGAGTCGAGCCGGAACAGTGGCCGGTGTACGCCGGATCGCACAAGATGGATGCCACCTTTAACGATCAGCTTCGATTGCTCGGCTACGACGCGAAGATCGAGGCAAACCGGCTTGAGGTCACGTTGTATTGGCAAGCCATCGCCGCCCCCGATCAACCGTATACCGCCTTCCTGCATCTGCTCAGCCCGGCCGGTGAACTCGTGGCTCAGAGTGACGTTCCACCCGGTCAAGGTATCTTTCCCACCTCGGCCTGGCAGCCCGGCGATGTGGTTCTCAGCCAGCACCAACTTGATGCGCCAGCCGACACAATAGCCAATGACTACACGATACTAATTGGTTTGTATCGCCCTATCGACGGCGTCCGTCTACCGGTGACCGACGCCAAAGGTATGCCCCAACCCAACGACGCCATTGAAATTAAAATGATGAATGATGAATAATGAATAATGAACACTCGTCGAAAACGACCAACGCTTCCACTTACTTAGTCACTCATTTTCCTTTCTCTATTCTTCATTCTTCATTCTTCATTCTTCTAATCGCTATTGTCGCCTTCGCCCTCCGTTTGCGTTACCTGACGCTGTTCCAATATCACATCGATGAATTTTTCACCCTGGCCGCTGCCAAATTTATTGCCGAGACAGGGCTGCCGCGCTATCCAACCGGGCTTATGTACGATCCGGGGTTGCCTTACTCCTACCTCACCGGGGGGTTGTTCCGCCTGTTCGGTTTCAGCGAGGCGCTGGGCCGCTGGCCGGCAGTGATCTTTGGAACGTTGGGGGTGGTCACCGTTTACTGGTTGGGGACGCGGGTGCTGCGCTCAAAATGGGTGGGACTACTGGCGGCGTTGTGGCTGGCAGTGAGTCTGGAATCGGTTGAATGGGGCGGCCGAGCCAGAATGATCACGCTGGCGCAATGGCTCGGCCTGCTGGCGGCGGCGCTGCTGTGGTTGGGCTTGACCCGCGACTCGGTTCGCTACCGGCTTAGTTTCGCCCTGACCTATGGCCTAACCCTACTTTCTCATTTCTCAACGGTGGTCTTGATGCCAGGCTGGTTTGCGGCGGGCCTTGGGCTGTGGTGGTTCAACATCATCCGATGGCAGAAAAAGCTACTTCGTGACGCCATCTTCTTGCTAATTGTCTTCGCTTTGGCGATGTCGTCCGGCGTCATTTTTCAGCCGCCGCCGAGCGTCGAATTCCAGACGGAAAACCAGGGTCTCGAGGCAAAGGTCGGCGCATTGAGCAACAAATTCTTGCAAATTCCTTCAGACTTAGGCCACGCCTGGGAAGCTTACGGAGCCTATTTCATTGATCGGCCCCACGGTGCTATTCTGGCGTTGACTCTAGTGGGGTTAGCCATTAGCCTGGTTCGACTTCTAAAGGGAGAACGTCGCGCGCGTGACGTGGGCGCCCTGTTCCTAGGCTGTATTTTTATCACCGTCGTGGCCGTGCTGGTCCTGGCCATCGAGCCGCACTGGCAGCGATCGCGCTACTTATTGATGCAGGTTCAGGGCATTTTTCTATTGCTGGGGGCGCACGGCGGCCGGGAAATCGTCGCCTTAGTCCCATGGCCCACGGCTCACAAACAGCAGTGGCAAACGGGCGCGGCGGCCATTCTGGCGATCCTGCTAACCCTACCCTTTTGGCCGCCGCTGGCCTACATCTTCAACAGCGGCAGCAGCGGCGGCTGGAATCGCTACGATCAGGCGTTTAATCACGTCCGGGACAATCTGGCGGAGGGCGACCGGGTCATGAGCATGCATCCACCGGCCAGTTGGCTCTATCTCGATCAGAGCGATTACTACCTGGTTCAGTCATCGCCCAAGCTCATCGTGCGGCCCGACGGCGAAGTGGGCGACCGCTACACCGGAGCCATCTGGCTCGACACAGCTGAGGCGTTCAATCAGGTCTTGACCGGCGACCACCGGATTTGGCTGGTTACGCAGGAATTTTGGCTGTTTAATAGCTATGATGGCTACTTGCAGCAACAAATCTTGGAACAAATGGATAAACAATGGGGCGAAGGCGGGGTGTGGGCGTTAAGCACCCGGCCCGGCCACTGGCCGTTAGCCAGGGAGGCGGAGGTTATGCTTAATGCCGAGTTTGACGGCGGCGCTCGATTACGGGGCTATACCGTTAATCCGTCTCAGCCGGCTCCCGGCGGGGTGATGTACCTGACCTTATTCTGGCAGGGTAATTTGCCCTTCGGGGCCAAGGTTCTGGTTCATCTACGCGATGCGAACAACAACACGGTCGCCCAGGCGGATCACTTCATTTACGATAATAAGGTTCCCTCGTCTCGCTGGGGGGATTTACTAAAAAATGATGAGGTGGTGCGCGATGGCGCCGCTCTGGCCTTGCCGCCGGATTTACAGCCGGGACGCTACCGGCTGCTGGTCGGGTTTTACCATCCGGAGACGTTTGCCCGGCTGGGCGTTATCGATGATCAGAGCGGCGAAAGCGCAGTGATCTTGGGAGAATGGGTGGTTGAGTAAACAAAAAAACAGGTGAAGATCACCTGTTTTCAAAAGTTAATCGGTCACCACTTGCAACGTTATGGGCAGCGGCCCACTGTTGAGAAAGACGCCTAAATCCGATAGGCTCAGTCCGGTCTCGCTGCTCAGGTTGGGTAAAATCTCCAGCGTGTCGCCCGACCAGAAGTACATCTTGGAACAGTTAATGACCTCATCGTCAATAACCAAGCAGATGTAGCCATTGGGATGAGCCATAATAAATTCTGAGAATCGCTGCGCTGCTGCGGGAGTAGGGGTAATTTGGTAGAAAAGCTGCCCGTCTTCAGGCGGCAGCACACTCATAATGTCCTGGCCGGAAAAAAGCGTTTGGTACGCGCCGGTTGAGGGCGAAGCGGCCGAGGTTGTTTCGACAAATTTGCCGATAGGCGGTACGCTGCCCCCATCGATAAACTCCACCTCACCCACCCGCGATACGATGTTTATAAGGTGAGGCGCATCCTCGGAGTCGGTGAGATGCACCTCCAGGTAACCTTGGTCCGTCAGCACCTGATGATAATCGGCCGGTTGTAGCTGATTGAGCCGCTTGGTGACCACACGTTGGGCTTCTAATAAATATTCCTGGGATACGCTTGAATTTTTTGGGGTTAGAATAATCTGGGTTCCCTGCTCATCAATCGCTATTCGGGAATCTAAGCGGAGTTGGGCAACTACTTTTGAGCCATAAATCAGCCACATCGCGGACAAGGCTAAAAAAACAGTCAAAAAGATGGCAAGTTGTCTTTTCATCGGTTCGATTTTTTCCCTTTCCTAATTCGCCTCCATTATACGCCATTTGGCTTAGTATTTCAATAGGCAATACGCGATGTCGCTTAAGCGTAGGGTAAAAGTAAGGATTCAGGCCAAAAATATAGCCTACCTCCCCTTATTTAAGATAAATCATTGAGAGTTACTAAGCCATATCGCGTATGTCACCAAAGATATATTAGGCTATTTCGCCTATTTTTCATGGATGAGTATAGGCCATGCAGGCAAGTGGCCCGGCTTGGATTGGCAGATCCAAACTCTAGCCGTTAGCTTGAGCAACAATACGTTTTAACCTGAGTCTGGAATTGGATATCCTTCG
>JACKAU010000028.1 GCA_020634855.1 Anaerolineales bacterium | reverse complement strand
GGCCGGGGGGTTGGGGGAATTCGCGGGCGGGATGGGTTTTGAGGAGCTGTTGGGTGACGTCGCGCCAGATGGGAGCGGCGCCGGTAACGCCGGAGACGTGGCGCATGGGTTCGTTGTCGGCGTTGCCGACCCAGACGCCTACGACCATTTCGGGCGTGTAGCCGACGGTCCAGTTGTCGCGCCAGTCCTGGGTGGTGCCGGTTTTGGCGGCGGCAGGCCGGTCGAGGCGCAGCGGGCTGCCCGCGCCAAAGGTCGAGCGGCGGGCGTAGTTATCGCTGAGGATGTCGGTGATGAGGTAGGCGGTGCGGGCGTCCATCACCGGCGGGCCGGGGTTGAGCGTTGGCGGCGTCTCGTACAGCACCTGGCCGGCGTGGTCGGTGATGCGGCTGATGGTGACCGGTTCGACCCGGCGGCCGCCGTTGGCAAATGCGCCGTAAGCAGCGGTCAACTCCAGCAGACGGACCTCGCCGCCGCCCAGGGTCAGGGCCAGGCCGAAATCTTTGTTATCGAAGGTGGTGATGCCCATCGCGCGGGCCAGGTCGGTCATGGCGTCGAGGCCGACGTAATCGAGTACCTTGACGGCGATGAGATTGTAGCTGCTGGCTAAACTCTGGCGCAGCAGAACCGGGCCGCGCCAAATCCGGTCGTAATTTTCCGGCACGTAGGGCTGGCCCTCTTTGGTGACAAAGGCGGTGCGGACATCGACCATCATCGAGGCGGCGGTCAGCGGTTTGTAGCCGTGGGCCTCGGCGATGGCCGGATCGAAGGCGGCGGCGTAGGTGATGGGCTTGATCGAGGAGCCGGGCTGGCGCAGGGCGGTGGTGGCGTTGACCGCGCCGTCGATGCGGGGGTCAAAGTAGTCGGGGCTGCCGAGCATGGCCAGCACCTCGCCGCTGCGGGGGTCGAGCACGACTACGGCGGCGTTGCGCACCACGCGGGGCGCTTCGCCGTCCTTCTGCTCGGCCAGTTCGGCCAGATGGAGCTGGGCGAAGCGCTGGGCGGTGTTCTGCATATCCAAATCGAGCGTGGTGTAGACTTCCAGCCCCTGGCGGTAGATGGCTTCCAGGCCGTAACGCCGTTCTAACTGGCCGCGCACGTACATGACGAAGTGGGGGGCCTCGATGGGGAACGGCACGGCCGCAAAACCGAGCTTCTCCCGGCGGGCGCTGTCGGCCTGGTCGGTGGTCAGGAATTGGGCTTTGGCCATCAAATCAAGCACGACGCTTTGCCGGGCTTTGGCCGCCGCCAGGTCTTCCAGGGGGTTGTAGGTGGCCGGGCTTTGGGGCAGGCCGGCCAGCAAGGCGCACTCGGCCAAATCCAGTTCGGCGGCGTGTTTGCCGAAGTAGGTTTGGCTGGCGGCCTCGATGCCGTAGGCCAGGTTGCCGTAGTAGGTCTCGTTGAGGTAGAGCGTCAGGATTTCATCCTTGCTGTAGGTGCGGGCCAGCCGCCAGGCTAAAATCGCCTCGCGCAGTTTGCGGGTCAGGCTGATCTCGGTCCGCTCTTCAGGCGACAGCAGCAGGTTGCGGGCCAACTGCTGGGTAATGGTGCTGCCGCCGCTGAGGACCTCGCCGCCCTTGAAGTTAATGTAAAGCGCCCGGACAATGGCCCAGGCGTCGACGCCGGGATTGCGGTAAAAACTGCTGTCCTCGGTGGCGATGGTCGCCTGGATACAGCTATCCGGCACCTCGTCCAGCGCCAGCGGCGTGTGCAGCCCCTGGTGGGGATCGGTGATTTCGTAGAGCAGCGTGCCGTGCCGGTCGTAGATTTTGGTCGAGGGCGCGCTGGTATAATCATACAGTTCGTCGGGCCGGGGCAGATCGACCAGCAGGCGGTGCTGGACCACGGCGAACAGGCCCAGCGTCGCCAGAATGATCAGGGTCAGCGCGATGGTGAGGCGTTTGCGGGTGGGTGAGATAGATTTCATAGGCTCCATATTGGGTAAGGCGTAACGTGACAAAGTCGCAACCAACAATAGGCCACGGATTAGACGGATCACACGGATTAACACGGATAAAACCATAGAAAATCTGTAAAAATCCGTTCGATCCGTGCCATCCGTGTCCCATAAGTTGCGCGGGTGGCGAAATTTGTCGCACCAAGACCGTAGGGCGTAGAACGTAGGACGTGGAACGTGGAATAATCGTCACAGCCTACGTCCTATGTCCTCCGTTCTACATGCTCTGTTATTGTACCAGAAATTAGAAAAGTTGTCTGAACCGGCGACCTTTTGGCGGCTTATCGTTGACCGACGGCGTGGACGACCGGCCGGCGTGGGTCGGGCGTAGGGCGTGTCGGAGGAGAAATTGCTCATTGGCCAGGAATAAGTCAGCGATTGGGGCGACGGAACTAAATGAACTTGAGCAGGACGACACCGGGGGCGAAGTTACGACTCCCCTCACCCCCAACCCCTCTCCCTAAGGGAGAGGGGAGTCGCGTTAGCGACGGGGTGAGGGGTCAGGGGCTACTCGATTTCGTAGCCGACGACCCAATCGACCTGTTTGAGCTGGCGCTCGGCGGGCATGACTTTGGCCAGGAAATCGCGCAGACGGCAGGCTAAAGGGTTCTTGAGCTGGCCGACCGTGCCGATGAAGTAGGAGGTGGTAACGACTTTATTGGCCCGTTTAAGCCGTTTGGTCTGGTAGAGCTGCAAAGCAAAGGGAATATCGGGAGTGGCTTTGAGGCAGCGGGCCAGCACCAGCGCGTCTTCGATAGCCTGACACGCGCCCTGGCCCATATTGGGCGTCATCGGGTGAGCGGCGTCGCCGAGCAGGGTGACGCGTCCCTGGCTCCAGGCGTCGAGGGGCAGGCGGTCGATGATGTCGTTGCGGAGGATGGCCTCCTCCGGCGTGGCCTCGATGACGGCCGGCAGGGGATCGAACCAGTCTTGAAAAAGCGTCAGCAGCTCCGGTTTGTGGCCGCCGAGTTGGGGCGGCTGGTCGGCCGGGGCGTTTTTGGTGGCGAACCAGTAGACGCGCTCGTGATCGACGGGCAGCAGGCCAAAGCGCGAACCGCAGCCCCACGACTCGCCGGCGCGCAGGTTAGCCGTGGGGAAAGGGGTGATGGCTCGCCAGGCGGTGTAGCCGGAATAGCGCGGCGGCGTGCGCCCGAACATCTGCGCTCGGACCGCCGAGTGAATGCCATCCGCGCCGATGAGGGCGTCGGATCGCGCCGTCTGCCCCCCGGCGAAGCGGGCGGTGACGCCGTCGCCGTCCTGGTCGAAGCCGGTGCATTCGTGGCCCAGGTGGAGGGGCGTATCGGCCAGCGCCTCGGTCAGCATCGCCAGCAGTTCGGCCCGGTGGACTATGCGCACAGCCGCGCCGAAGCGCTGCTCGATCGTGGCCGACGGCAGTTGGGCCAGGATATCGCCGCGCGGGTTGCGGGTGGCTACCAAGGGCGCGACCATGCTGATCGCGGCCAGCGCCTCGCCCAAACCCAACTGGCGCAGCACTTTGATGGCGTTGGGCCACAGCGACAGGCCGGCCCCCACCTCTTTGAGTTCCGGGGCGCGCTCGTACACTTCGACGTCGAGGCCGGCCTGGCGCAGGGCGATGGCGGTGGTCAAGCCGCCGATGCCGCCGCCGATGATGGTTATTTTAGACATTGTGTCCTCCGTTAAGCGTAATTAGTAAACGGTAATTGGGAAGTGGGAATTAGCGATTGGTAATGGGCAAGGGGGAGATTAGGAGATTGGAGATTAGGAGATTGGCGATTGGCGAGTGTGAGTGGTGAAAGGTAATTGGGTGGATTGGTTAGGTTATTAAGAACCGGACGGCGATTAAGGTGAGGCCGGCGAGGCTGAGCGCGAGGCCGAGCCAGAAGAAGACGTTGCCGAGAAGCCGGTTATCATTCAGAAACGAGGCAGAGTCGCCGCTGTAGATGACATCAGCGTGAAAGGCGGGCGGGTCGTGGCCGGCGACGACATGACCGACCACAAAGACAGGATTGCCGATGATGAAGCCTCGGTAGGCCTTGGTTTCGTTTTTGACCAGTCGCGAGTCGGTCTGGCGCCTGACCGGCTCATTTTGCAAGGTGTAATCATCGTTTATAACGAAGATACGGCCATCGGGAGCATCCAGCCAGAGCGGGGGGGTGACCCGCTCGTCTTCGACCCAAATCGACTCGCAGTTGTCGTTGGGCGCGCTGCATTTCTTGCCCTGATATTCGCGGCGAACGTAAGCGACCAGTCCCCCGAAATAGAGATCGTTGCGCTCGGCAATGCGGGCGTCGATGCCGGCGGGCCGGCCGTCGTCGCTAATGCGGAGGCCGGCGGCGGTGAGAACGGGCAGGTTTTCCAGCCGACCGGTCTCGCGCCCCACCGCCAGGCCAACCAGCGTGAAGACCACGCCGATAAGTAGGCATATTGCGCCGCCAAAGATCAACCCGTCTAGTTTAGGCATCAATCATCCGCAGATCAGTTTGGTCGTTCACTGATTTACACCAAGCATCACACATTTTGGGTTCGGTTTTGACGGTCGTCGGGTTCGGGAGTTGGTCGGGGCGAACCGGACGAAGAAACCATCACGGCTATCGAAGCGCCGGCAAGTCTGGAGCGACAAAGTTCACTTTGTCCCATCAAAGCTTTGCTTTGATGCTCCGGATTATGGTGTTGAGTATGCGTGGAGATGAGCGGATTGGCAAATTTTAGGCCGGGTTTGATTAGCCGACGAGGCGGGGGCCGGCGGCGGGGTGGGGCCGGCTCGATGCCGTGAATTGGGCTGAAATGCAACAAGCGGATGTGTTCAACACACCCGCTTGCTGACTGGGGAGAGAGTCAATGAACTGACAGGTATTAGCGCTGGTAATGGAGCCGGCGGCGTGTCCGGCGGTTCGGGTGAACGGCGAGTGGTGGGAACGGCGGGTATGGCACGGAGGTGGAAGGTGAGGTCGTTATTGAGTTTACGCCTTCAGTATAGCAGTTTAGGGCGGGGATTGGGAAGCGTAGGTTATGCGGGTTTTGGGCGGCGGCGAGGTGCGGCAAAATACGCGCGTAGCCGCCGCCCTGGCCGAGGCCATCAATTTAACGCAACGCCTCGATGACCACGCTCAAATTTTTCCCGCCCAGCCCTCGACTGAGCGCCATTTGGTAAAGCTGCGCCCCCACGGACGACATCGGCATGGCCTGGCCGATTTCGTCGGCCATTTTGAGAGCGTAGGCGGCGTCTTTGTACATCCACCGGGCCGAGAAGTTGACTTCATCGTGGTCGCTGTCGGCCATGGGTTGGGCGTAGGCTTTTACGCCGGGGCTGCCGGTGTAGCCTGTGGTCAGCCCTTCGACGACCTGGGCCATGTCCAACCCGGCCTTTTCGGCCAGGCACAGGCCCTCGGCCAGCGCCACCATATGGACCGAACCCATCAGGTTGTACAACAGTTTGAAGGCGGTGCCTTTGCCGGGCGCGCCGAAGTGAATGATGCGGCTGCTGAAGACGTCCAGCACCGGGCGGGCGTCGGCCAGCACATCGTCGTCCGCGCCGATGAGCAGGGTCAGCGTCCCGGCCTCGGCGCCGCCCCGGCCGCCGGTCACCGGGCAGTCGATGAAGCGCAGACCGGCGTCGGTTAAGATTTGGTGCAGCTCTTCAACCCACTGGAGCGAGAGCGTGGTACACTCGACGGCGATGGCGTTGGGCTTGAAGCGGCCGGCCAGCACGCCGTCTTGGCCCAACCAAACCTGCCGCGAAGAGCGGTCGTCGCCGACAATGGCGATGATGATGTCCGCATCGGCGACAGCCTGGGCCGGGGTCTCGGCCAGGGTTGCGCCGGCGGCGGCCAGCGGTTCGGCTTTGGCCTGGGTGCGGTTCCAGACGGTGACATCAAGGCCAGCGTCGATCAGATTGCGGGCCATACCGGCGCCCATGATGCCGGTTCCCAGAAAAGCGATTTTGGTCATAGTTTTCTCCTTGGAAAATACCCCCTCACCCCCAACCCCTCTCCCTGAGGGAGAGGGGAGTCGCGCCAGCGACGGGGTGAGGGGTCAAATAGGGTTTCATTCTTGGTGAGTTCCCCTTAGGGGCAGTTGAACGTGCAGGTTGGGATGGGCGTAAGGGTATAGGGTTGTTGAAGGCGCGGTGCGGGCGATAGTATAACATCGATGGGGCCGAACATGAAAGTTTGGGGCGAAGGCGGGCCAGGGGGGCGGCTCCGAGCAGGGATTTGATTGCTCCTTAAGACCGTTTTGAGTATAATCTCAGGCATTGCTTAATAATTGGTATCAGGGGTTGTTTTGACACTGCTACTACATACACCAAGCCAAAAATCGCTCCCAAACTCACTCAGTTGCTAAACTGGACCTGACCGCATTCGGCAAAGTCGGCTCAGGCATCAAAGGAGAAGTCTCCCCTCATGGATGCAGACCCAAATTCGTCCATGATGAACAACGCGGGCGCTGACGGCCAACAGGCCCATTTGCCTCAGGCATCGGGGCCGGCCGGCCGCCGGGCCGAGCTGTTGAAAGCGGCTACGGAAGTTAGCCGCATTATCTCATCGATTTTAGAACCGGATATTCTGCTGGCGCGTACGGTCGATATCATCTGCGACCGGTACGGCTTTTATTATGCCGGGATTTTTCTAACGGAGACGTTGGAGGACGGCAAACGGTGGGCTGTGCTGAGGGCGGGCCGGGGTAAGGCCGGGCGATTGATGATAGAGCACCACCATAAGCTGGAGGTGGGCGGGCGGTCGATGGTAGGAGCTTGCACGGCTTTAAATGAAGCGCGGATAGCTCTGGATGTGGGCAAAGAGGCGGTCTGGTTCAATAACCCCTTCCTGCCCGACACCCGCTCGGAGATGGCCCTGCCGCTGGCGATTGCCGGCACGGTGATGGGGGCGCTGACGGTGCAGAGCATCGAGGAAGCCGCTTTTTCCGATGAGGATGTGTCGTCGCTGCAAGCGATGGCCGACCAACTGGCCGTGGCCATCAATAACGCCCGTCTGCACCAGCAGAACACCGAACTGTTCGCCAAAGCCTCGCGCCGGGCGACGCTGCTACAAGCGGGGTCGGAGGTGAGCCGCAATATCACCTCGATTTTGGATCTGGATGTGCTGCTGGCCAGCACGGTGCATATTATCTGCGAGGAGTACGGTTTTTACTACGCCGGTATCTTTTTGGCCGAGGATACGCCCGATGAGAACGGCCGAACGTGGGCGGTACTCAAGGCGGGACGCGGCGAGGCCGGCCGGCGCATGGTTGAGCAGTGTCATAAGCTGGAAATCGGCGGCAACTCGATGGTGGGGGCGGCCATTCGCGATGGCGAGGCGCGGATCTCGCTGGATGTCGATGCCGAAAAGGTATGGTACCCCAATCCGCTGCTGCCACGGACCCGTTCGGAAATGGCGCTGCCGCTGTTCATCAAAAGCCGGGTTATCGGCGCGTTGACCGTCCAGAGCGAGGCCGAGTCGGCTTTTTCGGAAGAGGATATTTCGTCGCTGCAAATGATGGCCGATCAGCTGGCCGTCGCTATCAACAATGCTCGACTGCTGCACGATTTGGAGATGGCCAACAAAGAGATTGTCCGCACCAAAACGTTCGAGACGATTGCCACGGCCACCGGCGAAACGATCCATTGGGTGGGCAATAAAGCCGCGCCGATTCCGGCCTGTGTGAGCCGCACGCGGGAGGATCTGGGTCGATTTCTGACCATCGCCAGCGACCTCATCACCCGCAGCGATGTTTCGATTCGGGATGATCCGCTGGGCCATTTGATCATCGAGTCGGCGTCGCGGCTGGCGCAAAAGTATCCGGAACTGCCCAAGGATGTGGAGCGCCTCAAGAAAAAACCGCTCAAGAAGCTGCGTCAGATGCTGGACGTCGAGTCAGTCGAAGAAGACCTGGACATTATCGCCCAGAGCGCGAATACCATCCTGCAAATCAAGGAAGACCTGATCGGTCCGGCTCGCCGGCAAAAATGGCAGGCCAGCGACATTGTGGCGGTGGTTAAGGATAATATCAAGGGCTTCGCGTTGCCGGTGGGCATGGTATCCTACAGTATCGACGGAGTTATCCCTTCGGTTAAGATTGATCCCAACCAATTTGGTCGGGTGGTGATCAACCTGATCAAAAATGCGATGGAAGCGATGGACGAGCAGCCGTCGCCCCATATTTTTGTCGCGATTCGCCGGGCCGACGCCAACTTCGTGATGATTGACATCGCCGATAACGGCTGTGGCATCCCGGAGGCGGAGTTGACCAAAATTTGGCTCACCTTTCACACCGGCAAAGCTAAAAAAGGGGGCACCGGACTGGGGCTGCCGGCCTGCCTACAAACGATGGAGGCGATGGGGGGCCGGATCAGCGTGACCAGCCAGGTAGGCGTTGGTTCGACCTTTACGCTGCACGTGCCTATCTTCCGCCCCGGCGACGACGTCCTCTAGTAAGCCTGAACTACATAAAACGTGAATAAAAGGAGAAAACTTCATGCAAGCACCCCCGGAAAAGCTCGGTTCGTTCTACTTGGGGGCCGAGTATGATCTGAATGGTAAACAACGCCTCGATTCGCCGGTTAGCTATGACGCCCGCGATTTAACGACGCACGGCGTGTGTGTCGGGATGACCGGCAGCGGCAAAACCGGTTTGTGTATTGGGCTGCTGGAAGAGGCGGCCATCGACAAGATACCGACGTTGATGATCGACCCCAAGGGGGATATTACCAACTTGTTGCTCCAGTTTCCCGATCTGCGCCCGGAGGATTTCGAGCCGTGGGTCAACGTTGACGACGCCCGGCGTAAGGGGCGCACCGTGGCCGAACACGCCGCTGCCACGGCCGAAATGTGGCGTGACGGTCTGGCCGATTGGGGGCAGGGGGCGGAGCGTCTGCGTTTGCTGCAAGAGTCGGGGAGTTATACGATATACACGCCCGGTTCCGATGCCGGGGTACCGGTCAATATCCTGGGCAGCTTGGCCGCGCCGCAGCTTGATTTCGACAGCAACGCCGAGTTGATTCGGGAGCGGATTGGCGGAACCGTGGCGGCGATGCTGAGCTTGGCCAACCTCAAAGCCGATCCGGTTCGCAGCCGTGAGGCGATTCTGCTTTCGAATATCTTTGAGCATTTCTGGAAGCAGGGTGAGGATCTCGACCTGGCTAAATTGATCATGTCGATCCAAAATCCGCCGGTGCGCCAGATGGGCGTGTTTGATGTGGATACCTTTTTCCCGGAGTCCGACCGGTTTGAGCTGGCGATGGCCTTTAACACTCTGGTGGCCTCGCCGACGTTCTCGGCCTGGCTGCAAGGTGAAGCGCTGGATATCGACGCGTTGATGTACGCCGCCGACGGTCAGCCACGCCACGCGATTTTTTATATCGCTCATCTGTCAGACAGCGAGCGCATGTTTTTTGTGACGCTGCTGCTGGAAAATCTGTTAACCTGGATGCGCCGCCAGCCGGGGACAACCAGCCTGCGCGCCCTGCTCTACTTCGATGAAATCTTCGGTTTCTTCCCGCCGACCGCCGAGCCGCCGTCCAAACGACCGTTATTGACGCTGCTCAAGCAAGCTCGCGCCTTTGGGTTGGGCGCGATGCTGGTCACCCAAAACCCGGTCGATCTCGATTACAAGGGGTTGACCAATGCCGGGACGTGGTTCATCGGCAAATTGCAAGCCGAACGCGATAAGGCGCGGGTGCTGGAGGGCTTGAAAGGGGCCATCGCCGAGGCCGGCGGTCGCGGGGAAAATGTTGATTTTGACACGATGCTCAGCCAGCTTGGCAATCGGGTCTTTCTGCTGCACAACGTGCACGCCGATGGGCCGGTGGTCTTTCAAACCCGGTGGGCGCTGAGTTACTTGCGCGGCCCGCTGACAAAACCCCAGGTTAGACAGTTGATGGCCGGTCGGGAAGCGCCGGCCTCGCCGCCGGCGCCGCCAGCGCCGGCGCCGGTCGCGATTGACAGCGCGGCCCCCACACCGAGCGGCCCGGAAGGGTATTTGCCCCAGCCCCCGTCGTTATCGCCGGCGGCGTCGCAGGTGTTTTTGCCGATCATGGTCAGCGAGCAGGCGGCTACTGACCGGCTCAGTGAGGAGCAAGGGGCCGCGATGACTATCGACAAAGTTGAGCTGATCTACGAACCGGCTTTGATGGGCAGCGCTACGGTGCGCTTTGTCGAGGCGAAGTACAAGGTGAACACCCATAATGACCAAACTCTGGCGGCGCAGGTAACGGGCCAGTTTCGCGGCGTCAAGTGGGACGACGCCGAAACGCTGGCCGTTTCAGCGCGCGATTTACATTCTGAGCCGGAGCCGGTTGGTGAAGGTCAAGGGCCTTATTTTGCCTCGCTACCTGAAGATATGAATGTCGAGCAGGAAATCAAGGATTTGAAGAAAAACCTGGCCGACTGGCTCTATTATAACAGCCGTTATGCTTTGTTTCGGCACGAAGCTCTGGATGTCGTTCAGAAACCCGACGAAGATGAACGGGCCTTCAAAATTCGGGTTCAACAAGCGGCTCGTGAGGCTCGGGACGATGAGGTTGACAAGTTGGAGGCGAAGTACGCCAAGTCGCTGGATCGATTGGAGGATAAGCGGCGTAAGAAAGAGCTGGAGTTGAATAAAGAGGAAGCGAAATACGCGGCCCGCCAACGCGAAGAGATCACCGGCATTGGCGAGTCGGTGTTAAGCTTTTTCTCTAGCCGCCGTCGCAAAAGCCTGATTAGTGGGGCGATGACCAAACGGCGGCTGACCGGCGAGGCAAAATATGAAATTGAAGAGACCCAAGCGGAAATTGAGGATATCGAAAAAGAAATAGCCGAAGTGAAGCAAGAGCTAGCCGAAGCCAGCCAAGCTATCTCAACCCGCTGGGATGAGGCTGTCGCCGACATAACGACGGTCGAGATTAAGCCCCGCCGCGTCGATGTCGAGGTTAGTTTGACCGGGTTGGGCTGGCTGCCCCATTGGTATATGACTTATCACGAGGGTGAGACGCCTCATAATGCCACCATTGAGGCTTATAAAGCTGAATAAAGCAACCGAATGAATTCGGTCGCTACTAAAGAAAATCTGTTGAAACAGGTTATTTGGTTCCGCCTTAACGTGTTTTCAACACGTTTCTTTTATCAGGCTGCGAATTCATTCGCAGATAATAAAATACCTACGACTTGGATATTACGGCTAACGAGGCGGCCTCATGAAGCCACCACGAGATCCGTTGTTTTCTTCTTGGCCCGCAAATGAGGTGACGTGGCCGACAACCTGATCGCCCGCGGTTAATTCATCGGACTGAACTACCGTCCACTCGCCTTGGGCGGTGCTGGGTGTAACGGCTACCCGACGCGCTTCTCCGTTTTGCATCACCCGCACATAACTTTTGCCTTCAAATTCGACGATGGCATTGCTGGGTACCAACCAGGCATTTTCAGTGCTGTCGCCTTGCATGGTCGCCACGGCGGTCATGCCGGGCAGGACTTTATCTTGGGGCGTCAAATCCAGGAGCCGGACCATCACTTCGTAATTAACCACGCCGCTTTCTGAACTGCTAATCGGCACAATACGGCTCACTTCGCCGTTGAGCGTTTTGCCCGGCAGCGCATCGATGGCCACGGTTACCGGCTGGCCCAGTTCGACTTTGCTGATGTCAACTTCAGCGACGTAGACCGGCAGTTCCAGGTCAGTCAGATCGGCCATCGTAATGGCGGTTAAACCGGAGGTGGTTTGCTGGCCGGCTTCGACATCGACGGTCAGGATGGTGCCGTCGGCCGGGGCGCGCAGGCTGGCCTGGTCCCGATCGGCCAGGGCGTTGTCCAGATCGAGCTGGGCCTGCTGGATGGTTAATTGGGCGGCCCCCAATTCGGCTTCAGTGGGGCCTTCAAGCAGCGTCGCCAGGGTGGCTTCGGCGCTGGCGACTTGGGCATCGGCGTTGGCTAATTCGGTTCGGGTGGCGTTCAGATCGTCCAGTTGAACCTGGGCATCTTTGATGGTCTTGAGTGCGGCTTGAATTTCAGCATCGGAGGCGTCTTCAGTGGCGATGTCAAAGGCGGCTTTAGCGGTATCGTAATCGATGGTCGCGGTTTGGAGATCCATCGCCTGCTGGGTGCTGCCGACATCGCCACGATAGGCAATCTTATTATAAGCGTCCTGGGCCTGCTCCAAGGTGATGAAGGCTTTTTGCAGGCCGGCGCTGGCCTCGGTAATTTCGGATTCACTGGAGCCGTCGAGCAAATCCTGGTAGCTGGCTTCGGCGGCGCTCAAGGCCGCTTCAGCCGCATCGAGTTCAGCGGCGCTGGGGCCTTGCTGTAGCTCCGCTAAATTTTCCTTCGCCGCCAATAGACTGGCCTTGGCTGAGGCTACTTCGGCCGGGTTAGGCGGCTCTTGCAGTTGATCCATCTGGTTTTCAGCCACATCCAGAGTCAATTCGGCGTAGCGGATGGTTTGCTCCAATTCGGTCGTATCTAAGCTTAAGAGTAAATCGTCTTTAGAGACCGTATCACCGGGTTGGACATCCACTTCGGTGATGATGCCTTCCACTGTTTCGATACCCAACGAATATTTGTTGGCCAGGGCGATATTGCCGGCCGCACTAACCTGCGCCACGTCCGCCGCCGGACGAATCGCGACCGTCGCGTTGGCATCCCCGGCTCCTTGGCCTTCGCTTTGGGTTTGGGCTTGAGCGCCGCCGCCGGTCGTTGTCAGCGAGTTTCGGAAGTAGAAGGCCGCTCCGCCTAATACTATAAGAACAATGAGGATAATCCAGAATTTCTTACTTTTCATAGTCAGCTTAAACTCCACAACTCCACAACTCCATAAACTCCATAAACTCCCCAACTCTGTTACTCTGATCGCAGAGCCTCAATCGGGTCGAGGCGGGTGGCTCGGAGAGCCGGATAGATACCAAAGACTAAACCACTGATCAAACTGAAGCCAAGCGCCAACATTAAGGCGTCCGGCTGGATAAGGACGGTGAAGGTGAAGGCCGGAATTTGGGCAAAGATCGCGGCCAGTCCATAAGCCAGCCCAACGCCGATCAACCCGCCCAGGAAACAGAGCACCAGCGCCTCGATCAGGAACTGCATCAAGATATCGTTATCGTGGGCGCCGATGGCCTTGCGCAGGCCGATCTCGCGGGTGCGCTCGGTGACGGAGACGAGCATAATGTTCATAATCCCAATGCCGCCCACCACCAGACTAACGGCGCCAATCGCGCCTAAAAAGATGGTCAATGTAGCCGCAATGTCCGAAGCCGTTTCCAGCAGGCTGGCCTGGTTGAAGACACTGAAATCATTATCTTGGTCGGCGGTCAGGTTGTGGTTGAGGCGCAGCGTCATTTCGACTTGCTTTTCGGCTTCCGCTACTTGCTCGGCCCCGGCGGCTGAGACGTTGAGGGTGCTAACGGTGTACTCGCCGCGATAACGAGGGGCGTTGAACAACCGGCCCTGAGCGATGCCGATCGGCACGAAGGCTTTTTCATCAGGGGTACTTCGACCAAAACCGCCGGCTTCATCCAAAACACCCACGACCTGAAAGGGCTGACCGTTAATGCGTAGGCTTAGGCCCACCGGGTTTTCGTCCTCAAACAAATCGGCGGCCAGGACCGAGCCGAGGACGACCACCTGGCTCTGATTGGCGACTTGCTCGTCGGTTAGAAATTCGCCGGAAGCAACAGTCAGATTACGTACGGCGGCATAATCGGTGGTCACGCCGGTCACCGACTCCCGGACGTTGGTGTCGCCGTAGACCAACTGAGCGTTGGCCGCATACTCCGGCGCAACCAGCGACACGGCCGGATGCAAATCTTTATTCATCAAATCGTGGGCATCTTTGAGCGTGAGCGTGCCGGCCGAGCCGCTGTCGCCCTGAATTCCCCCGGAACTGCTCGCACCGGGGTTGATCGTCAGCAGGTTGGTACCCTGGCTTTCGATCCGCTCGGTAATGTTGGCCGCAGCGCCCCGACCAATGCCCATCGTCACCAAGACAGCCGCCACCCCGATGATGATACCGAGCATGGTCAGGATCGCCCGCAATTTGTGGGCGGTGATGCTTTCCAACGCTACCCGCAAATATCTAATGATTTTCATAGGCTGCCTCCCAAGCTGAGATGTTAATATTGTGACCATTGGCCTTATCGGACACAATTTTTCCGTCGCTAAGCGTCACCACCCGTTTGGCTCGTCCGGCGACCAGCGGATCGTGAGTGACCATCACCACGGTTAATCCTTGCGCATGGAGTTCTTCGAACAGCGTCATAACCTCGACGCTGGTTTGGCTGTCGAGCGCGCCGGTCGGCTCATCGGCCAGCAGCAGGCTGGGCTGGTTGACCAGGGCGCGGGCAATGGCCACCCGCTGCTGCTGTCCACCGGACAGTTCATCAGGCCGGTGATGGGTTCGATCACCTAACCCGACGCGTTCGAGCGCGGCGCGGGCCATCTCCCGGCTTTTCCGGCTGGCGACGCCGGCGTAAAACAACGGCAGTTCAACCTGCCGCTGGGCGCTAATCCTCGGCAGTAGGTTGAAACGCTGGAAGACAAAGCCGATCTCCTGGTTGCGCAGATCGGCTAACTGGCTTTTGCTGAGTTTACTCGACTCGACGCCACGAATTTTGTAGGTACCGCTGGTCGGCCGGTCGAGCAAACCGATCATGTTCATCAACGTACTCTTGCCGGAGCCGCTGGCGCCCATAATCGCCACGTATTCCCCTTTTTGAATCTCCAGCGAAACGCCACGCAGCGCATGAACCTTGATGTCGCCCATCTGGTACACTTTGGTCATATCTTGAATTTCGATAACCGATTCATTTACCATAGTTACATCACCAGAACAGTTACTCCCTATCCACAAATTTTTCTAAGCCGACCAGCAGCGCCCATAGCAGCGTAATAAACGCGCCGCCGCTCACCAAACACACTCCCCCGATGACCGCCGCTTGAACTCCCCAAATCAGACCGATTAACCCATCGCCGACGACAACGAGCAGAAATAGCACCAGCCACAGTTCGATCTGCTCGCCGCGACGGCGTATTTTGCGGGTATCGGTGGGTTCGCCTTGTTTACTCATAACTTTCTTAGTTTACCGTTAAAATGTGCAGAAGTTGTGTAGAAATCGCATGAAATTTCAAGAAATATCATTGCCAACCTTTAGTCTGTCGTCCTTACACATGTAAATCCTGGGCTGTTTGGCACTATACGTTACTCAACTAAGAATTTTCCAAGAAAAAGCTGAGAGAAGGCTGAGAATTGGGGCCTCTCAGCTTTTTCTCAGCTTTTATTAAGCGTTTGCTCAGTCATCGAGAGCATAATAAAATGAAGAATATAGAATGTAGAAAAATGGAGAAGGATGAACCGGGGAATTTTTTTTCTGCTCTACTCCGTTTTGTCTAGTGTCGAGATGAGTGATGGCTACGATTTTAGTTGCCGATGATGATCAAAAATTGCTTAAAATGGTGCGGCGTACGCTGATTTACGAAGGCTTTGAGGTGGTGACGGCTACCACCGGCCACGAGGCCATCGACCGGCTGCAAACGGAGACGCCCGATCTGATTATCCTCGATTGGATGATGCCTCAATTGGACGGCTTGGAAATGCTCAAGCAGGTTCGGGCCGCCGGTGATGATATTCCCATCCTGATGCTGACCGCCCGTGATGCGGTTGAGGATCGCGTCCAAGGATTAGATCGCGGCGCTGACGATTACTTGGTTAAACCGTTCGCCCCGTCTGAACTGCTGGCTCGGCTGCGGGCGCTGCTGCGGCGCTCAAAGATTACCGATCTGGATGGCCCGTTGGTTTATGACGATTTATTTCTCGATCCGGTTAGCCGGGAAACGCGGCGCGGCGGTAGAATGTTTGAGTTGACCCCCAAAGAGTTCGAACTCTTTCATTTGTTGATGCGTCATCCGCGTCAGGTTTTGGTTCGCGACCGAATTTTGGAAGAAGTCTGGGGCTACGATTTTGGTGGGGAAGACAACGTCTTGGAAGTCTATATCGGCTACCTGCGCAAGAAAACAGAGGCGGGCGGTGAAGCGCGTTTGATCCAAACCGTGCGTGGCGTTGGGTATGTGTTGAGAAAGGCGTAATATGTCGATCCGGCTGCGTTTGACCTTGCTTTATAGCGGTATCTTGGCGCTAACACTGATTGCCTTTAGCGGCATTCTGTATGTGACCCAAGCGCGAACCACCCTGCACGAAGCCAAAAAGGATCTGGCCGGGCGGGCGGCCTACCAGATTGCCAAGTCGCCGTCTCACCGCGACCCGGCCCATAGCCCACGGTCTGATTCGTCTCGCATCGGCATGGTTTCGCAAGTTCGCTCGTTGGATGGCGAGGTTTTGTATACCTCCCCCAACTTTGATGACACGTTCATCCTGCCGCTTAGCGCTGACGCCCTGCAATCGGCTCAACAAGGCGACAATTCCGTTGAGATTGATACCGTTGGGACGGAGCGACTACTCATCTACAACCAACCCTATACGTCGGATGACGGGCAGCCGTTGATTATGCAAGCCGCGATGTCGCTGACCGATCGGGATCAAAACCTGGCGACATTGGGGCGGATTTTAGTGGCCGGCAGCACCATCGCCGTAATCGGGGCGTTTGGCATCGGCTGGCTGCTGGCCGGGTTAGCCTTGCGGCCGATCAACCGCCTGCGTCAAACGGCCCAAACTATTGGAGTGGAACGGGATTTCGGCCGGCGGGTCGATTACGCCGGCCCCAACGATGAAATCGGCAAATTGGTGACCACCTTTAACGACATGCTGGCCGAACTTCAGGCCGCTTTTCTGCAAGTGGAAGAAACACTCCAAACGCAGCGGCGCTTCGTGGCCGACGCCTCGCACGAACTGCGCACCCCGCTAACAACTCTGCGCGGTAACATTGGTTTACTCCAACGCACTCCACCCATCAGCGAGGAGGATCGCTCCGATGTTTTGGGTGATATGGTTGATGAAACCGAACGACTGATGCGGCTGGTCAATGAACTGTTAGTGTTGGCTCGGGCCGACTCGGGCCGGCCGCTGCCTCAAGAACCGGTGCCGCTCAAACCACTCTTGGAGGATGTGTACCACCAGGTAAAACTACTGGCCCCGCATCGTATCATCAAATTTCAGCCGGGACGCGATGTGACGATCATCGGCAATAGCGACGCGTTGAAACAGGTCGTCCTGGTTTTACTGGATAACGCGCTCAAACATACCCCCTCACAGGCCACAGTGACGTTGAGTGCGGCGCAACATAATGGTCAGGTGGCTATTCAAGTTAGCGACGACGGCCCCGGCATCCCCTCGACACATCTGCCCAAAATTTTCGACCGCTTTTATCGTGGCGACGCGGCACGTACCAGCCCCGGCGCCGGGCTAGGGCTAGCCATTGCCAGCGAGTTGATCCAGGCCCACCACGGTACGCTTACCGTCGCCAGTGAGGTGGGGCATGGTAGTACCTTCACGCTGACCATTCCCAAGGAAAAGAATTAAAGAACTTGACCATTCTGATGAGATAGCCTAATGTTAAACCACAGAGGGCGCAAATGATATGTACTACGTTGTTGGTGTGGCAAATTTGCGCTACCCGCGAAAATTATGGGACACGGATGACACGGATCGAACGGATTATCACTGATTATTTTTTATCCGTGTGAATCCGTATGATCGGTCTAATCCGTGTCCTATTTTTGGTTGTGGCTTCGCGACGTTATGAACTATGGACGGTGAAGAAAGCTATTTAATTATCCACTAAGCCGTCTTAATTTGAGGGGTGAGCGCGTAGGCTTTTTTCACTTCATCGGCGATGATACTAATCCCTCGACGTACGATGTCGTTGTCTAGCGCGTAGTTGACCCGAATACATTCGTATTTATGCGCCCATTCTTCTTGGAGACCGGGAAAGAAATATTCGCCAGGCACAACCAGCACGCCTTGCTGCTTAAGCCGCTCATACAAAGTCTGGCTGGTGATGGGTAGATCTTTAAACCACAGCCACACAAAAATAGCCCCTTCCGGTTTATGGACGTAAAAATCGACGCCGGCCAGCTCTGATTGAAGCTGGGCCACCACTCGGTTAACTTTGTCTTGATAAAAAGGTTTGACGGCCTGTTGGCTTAAGTTGATGATCTCGCCGCTTTGGATTAATTCATACGCCAGTTCGGCCCCGAAATTACCCGGCGCCAGACTGACGATGGCGTTAAGCCCGGAGATGGCCGATATAACCCGCTCGTTGGCGATAATGATGCCGGTTCGCAGCCCCGGCAACCCCAATTTAGACAGACTCATACACAGAATAATGTTGTCGTTCCAGATCGGTTTGACCTGGGTAAAGATGATATTAGGGAAAGGCGTGCCGTAGGCATTGTCGATGATGAGGGGAATATCATGCTTACGAGCCAAGGCGTCGAGTTTGTCGATTTCGAGATCGGTCAACACATTGCCGGTGGGGTTGGTGGGCCTTGAAACGCAGATCGCGCCGATATCAGCCGTAACGGTTACGGCGTCGAAATCGACATGGTATTTAAAGAGGTGGTTGTCAAAAAATTCGAACTCCGGTTTGCTGGCGATAAAAAAGTCATCGACCAACCCCACGTCAAGATAGCCGATATATTCCGGAGCCAGCGGCAGCATGATCTTTTTGAACGAACCGTCATCAAACTCACCGGCAAATAAATTAAAAAGATAGAAGAAGGCGGTTTGGCTGCCATTAGTAAGCGCAATATTTTCGGGGCCGATAGCCCAACCATATTCGCGGTTGAGTAACGCCGCCAGGGCTTCAGCCAGCGGCTTACCGCCCTCCGGCGGCCCATACCGGCCGATTAGCCGCTCGAACTCATCGCCGCTGGCCAGGATGTTGAGCATACGCTGCCGAAAGTGGGCTTCCACCGCCGAAATCTGGCCGGGGTTGCCGCCGCCCAGCATGATCATCTCCTGACCTTTCGCCGCCGCCCCCAAGTCTTCCATCAATTGCAGAATGCCTGACTTACCTGTAAATTTTTTACCGAATTTCGAAAGTCGCACCTGTTGCCTCCACGCAAAGAAAGTTGTAAGGAGACTATAGGCCAGGCCCAAGCCGATCGCAAATATGAGGAGATAGCAGATTAAGGATCGGCCATTAAATAACTTGAGCAATCTGGCCGGAGATTGGAGATTAGCGATTAGGAGATTTCTAAGGCCAATCTCCTAATCGCCTTATCTCTTTATCTCCATCTTCAGTATCGTTGAAGTTATTTAATTGCCATTCCTAAGCGAATGATTTATGGGTTAGGGTTTATTACCAAGCTAACGCTACCGAACCCGGCATTAGGGAATAAATCCAGCACATGGTCAGCACCAAGGCAAATAAAATCATTAGCGATATACACCCTGACGGGTTTTTGGGTTTAGGCCGTTTTTCAACCAAGACAATATCATAAGTGCTACCCGAACCGCTTCTAAGCTTGACTTCAGAGTCTTCCATGATGTCCTCCCCAACTAATTTACTACTTACCTTCATTATAGATGGGGATTGATAGGACGTAATGACACTTGTATGTCACCCACCGGGTATAAACATGACAAAGACCGGTCATTTCTGACCGGTCTTTGAAATTTCATGGATTAGGAGATGCCCCGATAAATTAAGGCTATCTCTAAGTTACTGACTAGAGTGATTCTATGGTTCTGTAGTGGCCTCAACCGTCGGTTCAACCGTGGCTTCCGCAGTCGATTCTACGGTCGGTTCTACGGTTGATTCTACCGTCGGTTCAACTGTCCCGGTCAGTTCGACCGTAGCTTCTATCGTCGCTTCGACGGTCCCTTCGGCTTCCATTGTAGCCGGCGCCATCATCTCTTCTATCGGGATAATAAAACAGGCCGGGCTGTCGGAGCAGGAGAGGGTGATGCCCTCACCTTCAGCCAAAGAGAACTCGCCGGAGTTGACTACAAAAGCGCCGCCCGGTTGGTGTCCGTTGAAGGTATAATCACCCGGATCGACGAAGAGTTCCTGGCTGGCGCCCGGTGCAACATTGGTGGATAAGCGGGTGGGGCCGCTCAGGTCAAGAATAAGATCGACGCTGGCGAAGTTTTCAAAATTGACCAGGGCTTTGCCTTCGGGAATGTCAAACATCGCCATTTCGTCCATCGTGGCTTCTTCGGTCGCCATGACTTCACCTTCTGCTGACGGAGCGGTCACCGCGCCACCCGACATCAAGGCTTCGGCCTCGGTGTTTTCCGGGATACACAGCGTTTGACCGACAAAGATCAGGTTGGGGTCATCGATGGGCTGGTAGTTGCCGCTTTGAGCCGCCGCATTGGTGGCTTCCACAATGGCTGTATACGCGCCGGAGTTGCCAAAGAATTTATCGGCGATAGTTCCCAGCGTGTCATCCGCCTGAACCACGTAATCTTCGCTACAAGTTCCACTAGCCGCGCTCATCGCCGTATCTTCGGCCATCGCTTCGGCTGTCCCGGTCATTGCCACAGTCCCAGTCATTGCTTCAGTCCCGGTCATTGCCATCGTCGCTTCCATCGTGCCTTCGACGGTGGGTTCCATGGTTCCCTCGGCCATCATCGCTTCTTCCGACGGCATTAACACCGTATCGATGACATGGATAACGCCATTGCCGGCTTCGATATCGCTCTCGGTTACCGTGGCGTCGTCAACCATTACGGTATCGCCGTCAACGGTTACAGCCAAGAAGGCGCCGCTCAACGTCTGAGCTTGATCCAGGCCTGACAAATCAGCCGCCATCACCTGCCCGTCGACCACATGCATTAACAGCACATTGTTTAACATCGTTGGATCGGCCAGCAGATCATCGAGTGCGCCTGCCGGTAGACTGGCAAAGGCATCATCCGTGGGGGCAAAGACGGTAAACGGCCCTTCGCCCTGTAAGGTTTCGACCAGCCCGGCCGCATCTAGAGCCGTGATCAACGTGCTAAAACGGCCGTCCTCGGTCAGAACGTCAACTACAGTGTTCGAGGCTTCATCTTGAAAAGCCGGGGCAGCAAACGCGATAGTGGTTACTGAGGCCATCAGCGCCACTATCAGTCCAACATAGATGGTCTTTAATAAAATACTTTTGTGCATCTTCAATTCCATTCACTCCTCTTGGTAAAATAGTTTCTACAAAATTTCGGCCGGATATCTTACTGTAGCCGAAATCAACTCTGTACTATAGCACAAACGTTGTGTTTGCACCAATCATTGTTAAGGTTCTTAACGATTCCTCCTTAGAAAAATTACGCAATATAATTTCATCCTGGACCGCCTCACTCTTCTATACTGTAACGAATGAGGGCACAATCTTGTTACGAATTGGCGGCTAACTTACGAACTTATCTGGGTGTTGTCAACCAAACATTGACGCTGGCAATACTGAACACCGCGCCATCGGCCGGTCGAATATCATACAGCTCAATCCGGCCCGGGCCGTCTCGCGTCACCTCAAATTCGGCGAAATCATCATAAATATTGACCTGCCCCACTTGTCCCCGCGACTCGATAATACCGGCGCTTAACTCTTCGCCGGCGGCATCGACAATGCGATAGTTGAGACGGCCCTCAAAAGGCCGATCGTTGATTTTGCCGCGTACCTCAACCGGGCTGCTGACGCTGGTAAACGGCAGCGGATCATCAATGATGATGGTGTAACCGGGCGGGTCCTGCAGCAAATTGACGCCTACGCTGTCGATAGCGATGATTGTCCCATCGGCGGCGCTGACTTCCGCAACTTCGATAGTGCCCGGACCATCTTCGGACACCAAGTAAGTGGCGGGCACGGCAAATGTCGAGGAACTGCCCAATTGACCCACTACAGCGAACGGGCCGCGTCCGACTTGATTACCTTGCCCATCCAGCACCCGGTAAACCAACTGACCCTGAAACGGATACTGGCTGGTCGAACCACGCAGTTCAAAGGGGTTGGTCAAGGTGGTTCCGGCGGTCGGCGCGTCGATGGTAATCGTTTGTTGGGTGGCGGTGGGGTCAATCAGTTCGAAGTTTTCCAGAATAGAGGTCAGGATCGACCTCGCCTGCGAGGTTTCGGCAAAGAGACTGACTTGGTAGATGACTTTGTCTTCCACCATCGCCGCCACTACCGAGGTAATCCCGCCTTCTTCCCGACCAAAGATGGCCCAGGTCCGATCGCCGAACTGCTCTTCAATCAACTGGCCCCCGGCGGCCTCGTTGGCCAGACTTTCCGGCGGCACACGCAGCAGTCGGGCCAGCCCAACATGCGTATCATTGCCGGGAGTGGCGGCAAAACTGACCAAACTGAACAGTCCGGCGCTCCAGGTATTTTGCAACAACGGATCAACGGCTTCGGTCTTGGGCCAATCGGCCGGCACCAACGTTTGAAGCCCTAAATTCGATATTTCCACCGGTTGAAAAGCGACGTTGTCGAAAAGAAGTGCGTTTTCGTTACGTTGAAGAGGAACCCACAACTTCTGGCCGACTTCGATCAGGTTGGGGTCGTTAATAGTAGCAAAAGAAGGGTCTTGGGCAGCTTTGGCGTTCGTAGCTTCAATAATACTGGGGTACTGTTGGGCGTCGCTGTAATATTTTTCGGCAATCTTGCTCAACCAATCGCCTGCCTGAACCGTATAGGCTTCACCGTCAGGAGTTTGCCGAGCCGGAGCCGCCAATATAGGCGCCGAAGTCAGTACCAACAACAAAACAAGCAACAATAATGAAAGTCTCTTAGGCATTCTTCCTTCCTTAAAGGTTTATGAAGTTTTTGGAGGATATAGAGTTCATGGAGTTTATAGAGACGAACTCAATGAACGCCACGAACTCAATGAACTCTAATTCACTTTTGCGCAGTTTGATTGTAATAGGGGGGACTAAATTTAACAAAACAGCCACGCTTATTCAGCCCAGGTATTCCTTTGAAATCCGGGCTTAATAGAGTACAATCAGGCCATAACTCGATCAAGGACACGTTGACCTATGACCAATCCCGCTATCCTCAGTATCGCCGCCGGCGTCCCCGCCCACCGGCACGAACAGATGGACCTGCATGATCGCTGGTTAGAACCCTATATCGACAGCCGGCGAGCCAGGGCTATCTTTAGTGCGGCCCAAATAGAGGCCCGTTACAGCGTCCTGCCGACGGTTGACTTTCTAGCCGATCAGCCCGGTACCCTGGCCCGCAATGATCTTTATATGGCCACGGCGCGCCGTCTGGGCGCATGCCTCAGCGATCAGGCATTGACTCAAGCTAATCTCACTCCGTCAGACATCGATCATTTTATCGTCATTTCCTGCACCGGCTTCGATACCCCGGGGCTGGATGTTATCCTGGCCCGTGATCTGGACATGCGGCCCAACCTGCGGCGCAGCGCCTTAATTGGTATGGGCTGTCACGCCGGTTTGACCGGCCTGGATCGGGCGCTGCTGGAGTTGACGGCTCGGCCGACCGGCCATGTCCTGCTGCTGGCGGTCGAGTTCGGCACACTCCATTTTCAGCATGGCAATACATTGGAAAACATGGTCGCCGACGCTATTTTTGGCGATGGCCTGGCGGCGGTGGTCATCGGCCCGGCCCGGTCAACCGAGCGGCCTTGTATCATTAACACCATGACCTTTAGCGATTACAAGTTTCAAGATCTCATGGGTTTTCACATTTCTGATCAGGGCTACCAGATTCACCTTTCAACGCGAGTGCCTAAAATCTTGCGCGATATCGTGCCGGAGCAGGTTGATACCTTTCTGGCTCAAAATAATCTATCCCGATCAGATATTAAGTTTTGGGGCCTTCATCCCGGCGGGGCTAAGATTATCGACTATTTGGGTGAAGCGTTGGAGCTGTCTGCTGAGGCGCTGCAATACCCTCGCCGTATCCTACGCCAATTCGGCAATATGTCATCAGCTACCATCTTTTTTGTCCTCGACGATATCATCCGGCAGGGCCGACCCCAACCCGGCGATTTTGCCCTGCTGCTGACCTTTGGGCCGGGATTGACGATAGAGTTGTGTTTGGTGCAGTGGAATGCAGGGAGTAAGGAGTAAGGGGGAGAAGAAAAAAGACCTACTCCCTACTCCTGTTTAGGAGGAAATAGACTATGGCAAATGATAGAAACACCGAGCAGTTAATGGTCATTCTCGACCAAAAGAACGCCCAGTTGGCGGCTGTGCGTGAAATCAGCCAGGCCATTGCCGAAGCGCGGGATTTACACGATACGCTAAACCTCATCACCCAGCGTACCACCGAGGTAATGCACGTCGACTCGGCTTCGATCTACCTGTTTGAGGCGGCCAGTAACAAACTGATCCTGGCCGCCTCGACCGGCTTGAACAAGGCCGGGATTGGCCATTACGCCCTACCCTTTGGCGCCGGTCTGACCGGCTGGGCCGCGGAACATCGCGAAACCGTGGCCGTAACCGATGCCTTTAAAGATCCACGGTTTTACCGCATTCTCGGCTCCGGCGAGAGCAAATACCCTTCGCTAATGTCCATGCCGATGGTTAGTCACGATAAACTCATTGGGGCGGCTAACGTCCAAACCCGGCAGCGCCACGCTTTCACCGATGACGAGATCGAACTGTTTCGATTCATCACTGATTTAACCGCCACCGCCATTGAAAAAGCGCAGTTAGTGCGAACGGCCCTGGTGCAAGAGATGCATCACCGGGTTAAAAACAATCTACAAACTATCGCTATGCTGCTGCGGCTGCAGATGGGGCAGGGTAAAACGCTCTCGCCGGAGGACGTGCTCAACGAATCGATCAACCGGGTGATGAGTATCGCCACGGTCCATGAGATTTTGTCGGAAACAATGGTCGATGATGTGGATGTACTCGATCTGATCCGGCGCGTCTCGACTACGATTTCGAGCAACATGGTTAGCCCCATGGCCAACATTCAAATTTCGGTGCGCGGCAACAGCGTCTACCTCGCCTCGCAGCGAGCGACGACGTTGGCCTTAGTGGCCAACGAACTGCTGCAAAATGCCCTGGAGCATGGCATCGCCGACCAGGCCGAAGGAAAAATTGAAATCACCTTGACTCATACTTATGAGCAGTTGCGTCTCATGGTCATCGATAATGGCAAGGGGTTACCGCCCGACTTCAATGTCAATACCGATCTAGGCCTGGGTTTGGATATTGTCCGAGCCAGTATCCAGGAAGATCTTCAAGGCTCCTTCTACATCGGCCCCACCATCAAAGGTCCGGGGACAACCGTAAAGGTTGTTATTCCCATGGAAACAACTTAAGATATCAAGGTGACAGCCACTTTTCAATATCCCAGTGACTGTCACCGTTTAACCTGCGTAACTCATAACACCACCCCATAGTTATTCTGCTTAATCCCGCCTATCTCACCGATCTTCCTGAAAAATTTAAGTTGAATTTGACATCCAAAACGTTTTGGAATATACTGCGTTATCCACCCAAAACGTTTTGGAGCGTCGATGACGATGACAGTCACACTGAAAGTGATTGCCGACCGCGTTGGTAAATCGGTTACCACGGTGTCGCGCGCCTTGGCGGGTTATGACGATGTCAGCGAAGAAACCCGCGAGCAAGTGCGGCAAGTGGCTCTGGAATTGGGCTACGAACCGAACACCATTGCCCGGCAACTGCAAAAACAGCGAACTGATACCATTGCGCTGTTAATGCCCCCGGTTTATCCCCGTCTATCCGATCCGTTCTTTAGTGAGATGTTATCCGGCGTCATCGATTATGCCGACCAGCAAGGGTTGGATCTGCTCATTTCACCCACCAACGCTTCAGACAATCCCGCTGATATCTATCTCAAATATATTCGCGCCCGACGCGTCGATGGCTTCGTCATTATTAGAACCCAGCGTCAAGACCCCCGCATCGATCTGCTGCGGGAGAAAGATTACCCGTTTGCCGCCTTTGGCCGGGTAGAGGGTGATAACGATTTTTGCTTGATTGATAGCGATGACACATTGGGCATCCGTTTTATCGTTAACCACCTGGTTGAACTGGGTCACACCCGGTTGGCCTTTATTGCCGAACCGCTTATCTTTACAAAACCCTATCATCGTCTGCAGGGCTTTATTGAAACTTTAGCCGCCCATAATCTGCCGGTCGACAATTCCCTAATTATTGAAGGGGGGTATCGAGAGCGATTTGGGCGACAGGCCACCCAGCAGCTACTTGAAAATGCTCACCCCCCCACCGCCATTGTCGCCTGTAATGACCTGTTAGCTCTGGGCGCCATGAAAACTGCCGAAGAATACGGTCTGGTCGTGGGTCGGGATATCAGTATCACCGGCTTCGATGACATTCTCCTGTCCGAATATGCCCATCCGCCCCTGACCACCATCAATCAGCCCGCTCATCAAATTGGCACGCGTATGTGCCGCATGCTCATAAAATCGATCAACCACGAACCCCTGGCCGAGCGGCAAATCATCTTGCAGCCGGAACTGGTTGTCCGGCAATCAACCGGACCCGCGCCGTAGGGCCGATTGCCAACTTGTTTCTCTGTCGGACAAGCTGGCAACTTATGGTAATAATCCTATTTAATCCCAGTTGCCACCCATCAAACCTGACAGGTTTTGGAGATGCCTTTCAGAGAAAAATCAGGGTAATTCGGGCCATTTAGCCGGGTTAAGGCTCGTTTGAAAACCTGTCAGGTCTTGTTCTCGGAAAGGTGGTAACTTGAGTTATTTAATGAAGGAGGACAAACGATTTAATAATAAATTTGGTGTTGTACAGCAACTTTGTATCAAAATATCTTTACCTATTTGGAGGAGACCGTGAAAAAATTTATTACCCTATTTTCTCTTTTGTTGGTTTTGGCCCTCGTTTTGGCCGCCTGTGGCGGCGCTGCAACCCCACCGCCGCAAGAGAGTGAACCGGCCGCTCAAGAAGAAGCGGCAGAAGAGCCGGCGGCCGAGGAAGTAGCCACGGAAGAAGCGATGGCCGAAGAGGCCGTTGCCACCGAAGAGGCGATGGCTGAAGAAGCCGCTGCCACCGAAGAAGCGATGGCCGAAGAGAGCGGCGAAGCTATGCCCGCCGGTGACGTCACCTTCTTCTCAACCCAATTCGTTCCTGTGGAAGAGCAGGAGGTATTCCGGGATATCTTATCCGCCGGCGGTTTCGATGTCATTGGGTCGGAAGAAGGACCGCTGTTGGATGTGGTTCTGGCCGGCCAGCAAGCCGGCCAAGGCGACATTGATGTCATCGGGGCGCTGCACGGCACCTTCCCCCCACTGGCCCGTGAAGACGCGCTGATGAACATGATCGACATCGCCGAAGATTTGCTCGATACCCGTGAGTTGACTCCGGCTTATTTGGAAACCGGGCTGCTGGGCACGGATGACTATCTCTACTATGTGCCTTGGATGCAAGCTACCTACATTATGGCGGCCCACAAGGACGCCCTGGAGTACCTGCCGGAAGGCGCGGATATCAACGCCCTGACCTGGGAGCAGTTCTCGACCTGGTGCCAGACCTTGATGGAAGAAACGGGCGAACCGCGCTGCGGCATGCCGCACGCCGGCTTATTCCACCGCTTCCTGGAAGGTTATATGTGGCCGTCCTTTACCGGCGGCATGGCTACGCAGTTCAAGAGCGCCGAAGCCGCAGCGATGATGGAATGGGCGCGCGACTCGCTGTGGCCGTACGTTAGCCCGAACTCAATCAATTACGAATTTATGCAGGAACCGCTGCTGGCCGGCGAGGTCTGGGTCGCCTTTGATCACACCGCCCGGCTGCTGGACGCTTTGAATGCCGAGCCGGACAACTTTGTCACCTTCCCGGCCCCGGCCGGCCCGGCCGGACGCGGCTTTATGCCGGTCATCGTTGGCCTGGGTATACCCAACACCGCCCCCGATCCGGAGGGCGGCGCGAAGCTGATCGACTATCTGACGACCCCCGAAGTTCAAGGGCAGATTTTGGAACAACTCGGCTTCTTCCCGGTCGTCAGCGGCGTCGATACCTCGAACCTGCCGGCCGGAATTGCCCTTGAGGCAGACGCCGTTGAACTTCAATCAAGCTCGTCTGACGCCCTGCCGGCGCTGCTGCCGGTCGGCCTCGGCGAACGCGGCGGCGAGATCAACCAGATTTACCGCAACGCTTTCGACCGTATCGTTCTTGAAGGGGAAGATATCCAGACCGTGTTGGACGAAGAGGGCGCGAATCTGCAAGCCCTGTTCGATGAGACCGGCGCGCCCTGCTGGTCTCCCGATCCGCCCAGTGACGGCCCCTGCCAAGTCGAGTAAGTGAGAAATTGTAAATTGTAAATATTTAATTGTGAATGGTGAATGAAAAAACGACTTCATAAGTCACCATTCACCATTCACAATCCACAATTCACAATTTGTTTTTAACAAGATCGACAAGAAATTGTTGATGAGGACCGTTAGACGCTATAGACAACGAGGTCGTATAAATGAATGAAGAAAAGCAGTCTACTCAAAAAAAACGCAAAAAGATTAATTGGGCTCCCTACTGGCTCATCCTGCCGTCGCTCATCTACCTGGCGCTCTTTTTCATCTGGCCGATGTTTCGCGGCCTGGGATTGGCCGTTTACAACGATGAAGCCGCGCTCTCGTTGCAGACCGAACCCAGCCGCGATGCCGCCACCGCCGGAACCCTGCCGCAGGGAACCCAGGTGGAGATCTTAGACCAGCAGGGCAATCTTATTCCGCCTGACGAAGCCGGGCAAGCCAACGTCATCACTGAAGTTTGGTATCAAATCAGCGCGGAGGATGCCGACGGCAATACTGTCGAAGGTTGGGTCTCGGAAAGTCGAATTCGGGTGCGAGAAGAGAATGAGGCCGGCGCGCCGACCGCCGGGTCGGTTAGAACCCGGATTGGGGCCGGCGATACGCTGACCGAGGTTTACAGCGAGCCGAATGAAAACGCCGAGGTTGCCGGCCAACTCGAAGCCAGAGCCGAGGTCGCTATCACCGACCAGTCCATCTTAGAAATTTGGTATCAGGTGCGGGGCGAGGATAGGAACCAGACCGTTGAAGGCTGGGCCCAGTCGCGCTACATCCAGGTCTTTGGCGAGACGAACACCGGCCGCATCGACCGGGGCAACACCGGCCAATTCACCACCGAGTACCTCTCGAAGATGGTCAATGATCGCTTCTTCTGGCCGGCGACTATCACCACCTTCCTGCTGATGATTCTGATTATCCCGGTGCAATTTGTGCTGGCTATTGTGATGGCCCTGGTTATTCAGGCCCGGCTCAAGGGGAACTCGCTGTTCCTCTACGTCTTTACCATTCCGCTGGGTATTTCGGAACTGGCCGTCGGGATTCTCTGGTTTTCCATCTTTACCCAAAGCGGTTTCTTAAACAGTTTTCTACAAACGACCGGTTTAATCAATACGCCTATCACTTTTTTGTCCGCCGATACCCGCTACTGGATTATCATCGCCATCTGGCTGGCCGAAGTATGGCGAGCCACGTCCATTGTGATGGTCATTGTGGTCTCCGGCTTACAAGCCATCTCCGATGAAGTATTGGAGGCGGCCGAGCTGTTTGGGGCATCGCTGTGGCAGCGGGTGCGGCACGTCATCCTACCGATGTTGAAACCTAGCTTACAGGTCGCTCTGATCTTGCGGACCATTCTGGCCCTACAAGTCTTTGCTGTGGTCATTGCGCTGAGCGGCGGCGATGTGGTCACTGTGCTGGCCAACGAAACCTATCGTCAGTACTCCGAATTCCGCAACGCCAATGTCGCGGCGGCCTACGCCGGTTTGATTTTGTTAATTTCGATGGGCAGCGCCGTTATCTATCTGCGGATGATCCGTAGTCAGGAGGAAATGGCCGCATGAGTACGACTATATCTCCCAAAAATGCCGTTCAGGTTGAGGCCTCAGCCGAGGTCAAGGCCGTTCACCAACAGATGTTACGCCAGCAGCGGCTTAATCGAGCCGCGACCTACGCCGTGGCGATTTTGCTAGTGTTGTGGATTTTAGTCCCTATCTATCTTATCGCCTCGATGGCCTTTACGACCCCGGCCGCCGTACGGGCCTATCCTAAGGGGGTTTTGCCCTTTATTCCCTTCTCGTTTGAAACGATGAATTTCTTTCTCCAGTCAGAGGGCATCATTCCGGGGGTGATCAACAGTATTATTGTCGCGATTATCACCTTGGTGCTATCGACGCTCATCGCCGCGCCGGCCGGTTACGCCACCTCGCGCTTCCTCTTCCCCGGCCGCGACTTCTACCGGCTGTCGGTGCTGGCGGTGCGCGCCTTCCCCATCGTCGTGCTGTCGATTCCATTGGCCGTGGTCTTCATCAACCTGGGCATGTACGACAGCGTCTACAGCCTGGCCTTGATGCACACCGCCCTGGCCCTGCCGACCACCATTCTGGTTATCGGCAGCGTTTTTGCCAGCATTCCCTTCGAGTTAGAGGAAGCGGCTCAGGTGTTTGGCTGTACGCCCTTCGAAGCCTTCCGTCACGTGGTTTTACCGCTGGTGCTGCCCGGTATCGCGGCGGCGGCGGTCTTCACCTTCGTCATGTCTTGGAACGAAGTGTTCGCCGCCAGTATTTTGACCGTGCAAAACCGCACGCTGCCGGCTCAGGTGCTGGCCGTTCTGGGCCAATCGTCCGAGCCGTACCAGTTTGCCGGGGCGTTCTTTATGATGATCCCGGCGTTGATCTTCATCTTCTTCATCCGCCGTTACTTATTCAATATGTGGGGCCAAGTTTCAAAATAGGAGAACACCGTGGCTGAAATCAAAGTTGAAAATGCAGTGAAAACATTTGGCGACTTCGTTGCTGTGGACAACGTGAGTCTGACCATTCATGATCAAGAATTTATGGTCCTGCTGGGGCCGAGCGGCTGCGGCAAAACCACCCTACTGCGAGCTATCGCCGGCTTGGGCATGGTCGATTCGGGCCGCATCAGCATCGGCGGGCGCGATGTCACTTACCTGCCGCCGCGTTCGCGCAATATCTCGATGGTTTTTCAAAGTTACGCCATCTTCCCTCATATGAAAGTGTATGACAACGTCGCCTTTGGTCTGCGTATGCGCAAGGTTGACAAAAATGATATCGACCGCCGCGTCCGCCGCGCGTCGGAACTGCTGCACATCGAAAACATGCTCGACCGCTACCCCAGCAAGATGAGCGGCGGCCAGCGCCAGCGGGTAGCTGTCGCCCGCGCCATTGCGATGCAAGCCGGCGTGTTGCTTATGGACGAACCGCTGTCCAACCTCGACGCTCTGCTGCGGCTGGAAATGCGGGCCGAACTGAAGCGGCTGCTGGCCGAAATCGATGTCACCACCATCTACGTCACTCACGACCAGATTGAGGCGTTGAGTATGGGTGACCGGATTGCGGTGATGCGCAACGGCATCATCCAGCAATGCGATCATCCGACCAAGGTCTATGACCTGCCGTCCAACCAATTTGTCGGCGGCTTCATCGGCAATCCGCCGATGAACTTTATGCAAGGTCAGGTCCAGCGCCACAACGGCTCGGTCAAAGTGGCCATCGGTGACTTCGCCCTGGAACCGGCTAATCTATACCAACCGATCCTGCGATCCTACGACGGCCAGCCGATTGTCATCGGTATTCGGGCCGAAAATATGGAGACGCTCAACAAACCGGCCGACGATGCGCTCAAAGTGCAAGTCCAGGTGGTCGAGCCGCTCGGATCGCAGAACCTACTCACCGTTAAAATTGGCGATGACACCGTCAAAGTGTCTACCCATCCCACCTTCGATGTCACGCCCAATTCTGATGTCTGGCTGCGCTTCCCGGCCGATAAAATCCGCTGGATTGATCGGGAAAAAGGGCAGGTGCTCTATCCGGCTTAGTTCAAATAAGCCAGACCAAAAGGCGCGAGGCTAAAGCCATCGCGCTAAAAGAGCGAAGGACGCTAAAGCGTCCTACCCTGGTGCAATCCTAGCCCGAAGGGCTTCGCTCTCTCAGCACGGGTCTTTAGGCCCGTGCTGCGGAGGACGACAAGTTTGTACTCTAAGGCGCAGCAGGCATCAAACCCCACAGCAAAGCGACGTAATCATGACTCAAACTACGGTTCACATTATCAACCATACCCACTGGGATCGCGAGTGGTTTTTAACCTCCGTCTACACCAGCCGCTGGATTCCCGGCCTGATCGACAAGATCGAGGCGCTGGCCGCGGCTAATCCCTCCTTCAAATTTCTGATCGATGGGCAGACGCTGGTCGTGGAAGACCTGCTGCGCGTGGCCCCGGAATACGATGCTAAAGTCAAGCAGTTGGTGAGACAAGGGCAACTGATCATTGGCCCATACTACTGCCAACCTGA
Source organism: Anaerolineales bacterium (assembly GCA_020634855.1). Classification (GTDB taxonomy): domain Bacteria; phylum Chloroflexota; class Anaerolineae; order 4572-78; family J111; genus JAGRBY01. Next base: position 12,398 of record JACKAU010000028.1, on the reverse strand, counting down.
CTGGCAGCTCACCGGCGGCGAAACGCTGGTTAGAAACCTGCTCTACGGCCGGCAAGATATGAACCGATACGGCCAGCGCAACGATGTCGGCTGGCTGGTCGATACCTTCGGCCACATCTCGCAGTCGCCGCAGTTGCACCGGCTGTTTGGGCTGGCGGCGGTCTACGTTTGGCGTGGGGTGCCGGCGTTGGAACCATACTTCAACTGGCAGAGCAGCGACGGCCAAAGCTTGCCGGCGATCAACTTGTTCGGCGGCTACCGGAACCTCTACGGCATCACCCACGCCCCGGAAGTGGCTATTACCCGGCTGCAAGCCGAAGTCGATAAGCTGGCACCCTACTACCCCACACCCGATATCCCGCTGTTCGACGGCTACGATCTGGAAGAAAATCCGGAAGACCCGATGAGCTTTTACCAAGCTGAGTTAGCCAATCTGCCGCCGGATATTCAACTGGTTGAGTCGTCGCCGTACGAATTTGCCCAGGTTGTCCGTGAAAAAGTTGAAACAAAGCCGACCATCCGCGGCGAGCTAAACTCCGGCCAATTCGGCGCGACCTTTCCCGGCACCTTTTCGGCCCGAACCTATCTCAAAATCATGAACCACGACTGCGAGCAATGGCTCTTCCGACGAGCCGAACCGCTGGCCGTTCTGGCTCGCCTCAAGGGCCGGGCCTACAACGCCGCCCAATACGAAGCCTGCGCCCGGTTGCTGCTGCAAAACACCGTCCACGACTGCATCTGCGGCGTCAGCATCGATCAAGTTCACGAAAAGATGGAATATAACTACCGGGTCGTGTTCGACAGCGTTTGTGAGGATGTAGAGCAGTCATTGGCTTACCTTCTACACGATCTTGCGCCCGGCCCATATGCGGTCAGCACTAATCCGTTTTCAACTGGAGGATGGCAGATTATAGACAATTCACTATACGAATACAAGACAGTGGGTATCGGCGTCTGGCCGCTGAACGCCAAATATCCCATCGAGCAGCCGGAAACGCCGGTCGAGACGTGGCGCTGGCAAAACGATCATTACACCGCTACAGTCAACGGCGACGGCACAATCCAGATTGGCGCGGCAACGCTGGGCCGCCTGGTTATATATGAAGAGAAGGGCGACACCTACTCTGACGAAGCCGGAACCGAACGCGCCACGCTGCGTCCTACCGGCAGTATCATTGTCGAGCAAAAGAGCGACAAACACAGTGTCGTGCGGTATGAAATCGACGCCACCTGGCGCGAGGTGCGCCTGACCGCCACCGTCCGGCTGTGGTTCGACTCAACGCCGCTGGTTCGCTGGCAGATCGATCTCGATTCGCACGGGACCGATTTTAAACTCGATCTGGTTTTCGAGACCGGCCAAACCGGCCAAATTTACGCCGGGATGCCGTTCGACGTGGTCGAGCGTCCGGCGGCGGATACCGATCTGCTGCCGCGCCAGTTAGACAAAACACTGGCTAAGGTCCTGTTGGGCCAGCGTGAGTTGGAAGCAGTTAAAACCTTTCCATTCCAAGATTTTGTCGCCGTCTCAGATGGCGCGACCTCAGCGGTGGTGCTGGCCAAAGGACTGCGCTCTTACCAGGCAGATGACAACGGCACGATTGCGCTCACCCTGCGCCGGGCGGTCGAATGGTTGACGGCGGCCAATCTCGAACATCGAGTCGGCGACGCCGGCCCCTTCTTCTACGTGCCGGACGCCCGCTGCGAACGCTCTGTTCGCCACGAGATTGGCGTTGTTTTGGGCGCACCATCGCCGGACGATATGGCGCTGCAACAACTCAACGCCGCCTTTCAAAACCCGCCCCTTATCGTCGAGAGCCAGGGCCAAGGTCGCCAAACCGAATGGGCTTGGCGGCAAGAGAATTTGCCGTTGAGCAGCCTCGCCTGGGCCGACGATCATTTGCTGGCCCGCTTATATAACCCTACCCCGGCAGCCCAACCCTTTTCACGAGCTTATTTAGAAACAAATGTCCTCGGCCAACCGCAGGAAACCATCACCCAAGTTCCGGCCAAACGTATCGTGACGGTTCGGCTCGATGAAGAACTGCCGGCTCTGAGTGACACGCCGCCATCCCCGGCGGTTACCGTATTAGCCTGGCCGACCTGGCGCGTCGGCGATAACCACGGTCGCCCTGACCCCAACATCATCGCGCAGTTAACCGAGAACATCGCCGCACTGGAGCAAAAGCTGGCCGGCATCGAAGCCGATTTAGCCCAGGCCACCGGCCGTGATCGGTATCTCCTTGAGCATCAGACCTACGTCATCAAACGCGAGATATGTGAGTATCAACTATCGGCTCGCCTTAACCAACTCAAGCTGGCGGCGGGAGGCCAATTGAGCGAAGATTATCTCTTCGCGCCAGATACGGATATCACCCGCATTGGCTTGCAGCTCAACCGGCTGCGCATCAAACGGCGCATCTTCGATTATGTGATTGAGGCGGTGTAGATGACGCATTTATCGTTGGTACTTGGCAACATCTGGGCTGATCGATATAATTCCTCTTAATTACTGTTGTGAGATGAGTCATGCCCATAGAGACAATTACTTTAAACCTGCCAACGCCGTTGGCTCAAGAGTTAAATGCGGTTAGCCAAGAATTTCTTTTAGATATTCTGGAACGTGGCCTGCGGCAATTCAAAATTGAACGCGCCCTGGAACGATATAGCCAGGGGGGGATTTCTTTTGGGGCAGCGGCGCAGCAAGCAGAAGTTTCCCAATCCGAGTTGGCCCGATACGCTTATGCTAGAGGCCTGGAACCCCCATTCAGCGACCAAACCGTGCAGGAAGAGTTGGGTTGAATTCGACCACTGTTATAAGCAATGCCGGTCCCCTGATTGTCCTGGCAAAATTGAATCAGTTAGATCTATTAGCCGCTCTATACGGGCAAGTTCAGATTCCTCGCGCTGTCTATACCGAGGTGGTCACAAGGCTTAGCTCGAGGCGCATCTGATGCGCTGACCATTCGCTTGTTTTGGCAGCAGCAGAATTGGCCCGTTATTGAAATACCGCCCGAAGTTCTAGAGGTATATCAACCTCCGGTTACGATACATCCCGGTGAACGGGCTGTTTTGACGCTGGCCCAAACACTACCGGCCTCGTTAGTACTACTAGATGATGAAGTTGCCCGCACCGAAGCGCGCCGGTTGAAATTACATGTACGGGGATCATTGGGGACATTGGTACAAGCTTATCGACAGAACCTCCTGTCGCGGTCACAGTTAGAGTTACTACTCCAAGAGATTAGTCTTCGTCCTGACATTTGGATTTCAACCAAACTATGTCAGCAGATACTCAACTCGCTGTAATCCTTCCTCTCGATCCATCACGAATTACATATGAGTTACGCAGTTGAGCATAAAAGAGTAAAATAGGGGATGAATGCCCCAAAGTAAACGAGTATGATTACATCAATTTTCTAATCGGAACCCAGCGGGTGTATAGCTGCACCGAAGCGGCGCGGGTTCAACCGGAAGAAGAAGATGGACCCGCCCACGATGCCATCACCCGCTTGCTGCACCGCTTGATGGTAACCACCGAGCGGTTGTGGCAAAAGCCCAAGAGCAGGTTGAGTTAAAGCAAGGGATCCTGCTCATTGACGATAGTACGCTCGATAAGCTGTACAGTCGCGATATCGAGTTAGTAACCCGCCATTGGTCGGGCAAACACAAACGGGTGGTGCAAGGCATCAATCTGGTGACGTTGCTGTGGACCGATGGCGAACGGTACATTCCGGTTGACTATCGGATTTACCACAAAAAGCAGGATGGCTTGACCAAGAATGACCATTTTCAGGCAATGATGGAGCAAGCTTATGCACGCGGTTTCCGCCCCGAATGTGTCTGTTTCGATAGCTGGTACGCCGGTTTGAAGAATTTGAAACTGGTGAGCCGCTTGTTTGGCCGCTGGTTGACCCGTTTGCCGGCTGACCGCCTGGTCAATCCCGACCGGAGCGGTAATCAGCCTGTGGCCTCAGTCCCGCTCGTGGCGACCGGTACCAGCGTTCATCTGAAAGGGTTTGGCTTGATCAAGGTTTTCAAGATAGGGGTTACAGAAAACCACATTGAATACTGGGCCACCAATGACCTGGCAATGACCGATTTGGCTCGGCTTAAGCTGGCTGAATGGGTCTGGATGATTGAAACCTATCATCGCGGTATCAAACAGTTTTGTGGGATTGAGCGTTGTCAAGCCCGGTCGGAAACCGCCCAACGTAACCATATTGAACTGGCTTTACGGGCTTTTCTCCGGCTTGAATTTCATTGCTTTGTTAAAGGTATTAGTTGGTTTGAAGCTAAAACCGCCATTATTCGGCAGGCTGTTCGGGCCTATTTAGCTCAGCCTTCCTATGTTTTTTAGTTCAACTGCGTAACTCATAAAGTCTATATCAGGGAAAACAGACAGGATTTACAAGATTTACAGGATAAAAACTCTGTGTGCCACAATAAGTGAGACAAGATTAACGAAGAAAATAGAGTCGAATATAATGATGACAAGGAGAAACAAATGTCTCACGCCCAACAACCCAGTATTAATGAACAACAACCCAGTATTGAACCCAACGTAAACAGACAACTCAAGGCAGCCGTACCGGACCCGGAAGTCGTTGTATCCGCCAGCCGGCGCCAGTTCAGTCCGAGCTACAAACGGCAAATTGTAGCGGAGGCCGAGCAATGCAGCGACAACGGCCAAATCGGGGCCTTGTTGAGACGGGAAGGGTTGTATTCGTCCCACTTGAGCCGCTGGCGACAAGCCCAAGAGCGGGGTGAATTAGAAGCGGCCGCCGGACCAAAACGGGGCCGCCGACCGACGCCCAGGCGGCTGAAAACGCGCGCCTGAAGCGAGAAAATGAACGGTTGCAACAAGCGCTGGCCCAAGCCCAGTTGGTGATCGATATCCAAAAAGTTTCACAACTACTTGGGCTACAGCTGACGACAACGGACGAGCCGAAATGATAACTTTGGCGCAGCAATTAGCCCCGCAATTGGGGGTCAGCCAAACATGTCAGCAGTTAGGTATCCCGCGCAGTACCTTCTATCGGGCCCGCCAACCGGCTAAGGTGACCCAACCGCGTCCCAAGCCCAGTCGGGCCTTGAGTGAGCCGGAACGGCAGAGGGTGCGCCAGATACTCAATAGTGAGCGTTTTGTGGACCACGCTCCCCGGCAAGTGTATGCCACCTTACTGGATGAGGGTCGCTACCTGTGCCATTGGCGGACGATGTATCGCATTCTGGCTGACCATCACGAAGTTCGGGAACGCCGCCCCAACGGCGTCACCCTGTCTATGCTAAACCCGAGTTGGTGGCCACCGGCCCCAACCAAGTCTGGAGTTGGGATATCACCCAACTTAAAAGCCCGGTCAAATATGCCCCTTCTACCTGTATGTTATGCTCGACATCTTCAGCCGTTTTGTTGTCGGCTGGTTGTTAGCGAGCAGGAATCGGAAATCCTGGCCCAACAACTCATTGCCACCGCCTGCCATAACCAAGGCATCCCGCCGCGCCAATTGACCTTGCACGCTGACCGCGGGGGCCGATGCGGGCTAAATCCGTGGCTCAACTCTTAAAGGATTTGGAGATCACCCGTCTCATTCCCGACCCTATCGGCCCAATGACAATCCCTATTCCGAAGCCCAGTTCAAAACCATGAAATATCAAGCCGATTATCCCGCTACCTTCCCTCTTATCAGCACGCTCATGCCTGGGCTCACACCTTTTGACCGCCTACAACCCGACTATTACCATTCGGCTTTGCATTTGCTGACCCCAGCCGCAGTTCACTATGGCTGGGCCGACCAGGTTCAGGCTCAACGCCAACACGTTTTACAGTTGGCCTATACTCAACACCTGGAGCGTTTTGTGCGTGGCTTACCCACCCTCGCTCCGCTTCCAACTGAAGTTTGGATCAATCAGCCCAGTTCTGGCTCACCGATCTCGATTAATGCTCTTTAATTTCTTTTTTCATTCTGTCTCACTTTTCTTGACACATTCCGAAAATAGTTAAAATCTTGATAATCTTGTTAATCCTGTCCAATACAATTTGATAACTTAGAATTGAGAAATACTTATTTTATATTCAAGGAGTTATTATGACTACCAAACCCATCAAACCGATGCTCAGCCTAAAAAGCGGTCTTAAAGCCGGGGCGGATCCGCGCGGCTATTGCTTACAAGGCTGTGTCACCCAGGTTAACCAGTGCTCGATTGCCGACGGCGAAAATTGTGACACTCTCTTTACCAGTTGTCTCGACCAATGCACCGGTGTCAATCAACCTGATTTGATGCTCTAAAATCATTGATCGAAAAAACAAAGAGCGCCGCAGTGTAGCACTGCGGCGCTCTTTGTTTTTAGGCAGCCCTTTCAGTCACCTACGACTGTAAGATTAACCCCACGCCAGGTTGTTCCGACCAAACAGAATGGAGAATTTAGAATGGAGAAGGGAGAAATTCAATCACCATGGTCTTCTACTCCGAGTCACCTAGGTGTTTGCGGCTGATCATTAGAATGATTCGTCCGAGTCACCTAGGTGTTTGCGGCCGATCATTAGAATGATTCGTCTGAGTCACCTAGGTGAGTCACTCTGAAACACCATGGTAATTTTTAAAAATTTACCATGGTGTTTTATGAAGATCAAGAATTTAATCGGCGTACAAACTGGCCGTCCCCGTAGCACGGGCCTAAAGACCCGTGCTGAGAGAGCGAAGCCCTGTCGGGCTAGGATTGGGCCAACTGAGGGCGCTTCAGCGTCCTTGGCTCTCTCAGCGCGATGGCTTCAGCCTCGCGCTCTTTGGCTCGGCGTGACCCGTTTATTTGCTTAACCTTCATAAAAAACACCATGATGAGAAGCGTAAAAGGGGTGATGGGCGATAATTATCCGGCGCGCGGCGGGCTGACTTCGAGGCTCTTTTCGCCTGACTGATAGTATAGTTTTGGCAAGAAACAGAGCCTAAGTTGCACCTTCTAAAGAAAATGGTGAAAGACAATTTTATAGGGTGGGAACCAAATCTCTCCAGGGACCGTCTTATCAGCAAATAGGGCAAATTCCAAAGGAGAAAACCATGTCTACTGTTAAATCGCGAATTATACTTCTTTCCTTAATTGTTGTTTTGTTAATTGCTGTTTTATCAATTGCCGCTTTATTCATGACAAGCGCCGGAGGTATCGCACTTGCACCCCATAAAGAACTCATCGCCCAGATGGCTATGACTGAAGCAGTTGAAGAGGCTGAACCTGTCTTCACCGCCAAAGAATACGACGACACAGGTCGCGCATCTGTCTCGAATGAAGCCCGCCTAGCCCCAACGGCTACGCCAGGAGCAGTTGACAATGCTAGACCTGACTTCAATACCGAAGCATATGACTACATTGAGGAGAACACCTTTTTAGAGGCCATGAGCAACCCGCTCTCAACTTTCTCTATCGACGTTGACACGGCTTCTTACAGCAACGCCCGGCGTTTTCTCAATAATTCTCAATTACCGCCCGTCGATGCGGTTCGTATTGAAGAGTTTATTAACTACTTCAACTACGATTATCCCCAACCCGACGGCGAACACCCCTTTGCCATTGTCACTGAACTATCAACCAGCCCGTGGAACGCCAATCACCAATTGGTTCATATCGGTATTCAAGGCCAACAGGTTGATAAAGAGGCGCTGCCCGACAGCAATCTGGTCTTTTTGCTTGATGTTTCCGGTTCAATGAACGATGCTAACAAATTGCCTTTACTCAAGCAAGGCTTTCGCTTGTTGGTCGACCAGTTGACCGAGCGCGACCGCGTTTCCATCGTGGTCTATGCCGGAGCCGCCGGGCTAGTTTTACCGTCCACCTCCGGGGCTGACCAGGCGGCCATCTTGGCGGCGATTGATCGTCTCGAAGCCGGCGGCTCGACGGCCGGCGGCGCGGGTATCCAGTTAGCCTACAATCAAGCCCAGGAAAACTTTATCCCTGGCGGCAACAACCGGATCATCCTGGCCACGGATGGCGATTTTAATGTCGGAGCATCCAGCGATAGCGAGTTAGTCCGGATGATTGAGCAAAAACGGGACGCCGGTATCTTTTTGACCATTCTGGGTTTTGGCACAGGCAATTACAAAGATGCTAAGATGGAGCAGTTGGCCGATAAGGGCAATGGCAATTATGCCTACATTGACACCATCCGTGAGGCTAAAAAAGTACTGGTCAGTGAGATGGCGGGAACGTTGCTCACCATTGCCAAAGATGTCAAAATTCAGATTGAATTTAACCCCGCCAAAGTGAAAGCCTATCGCCTGGTTGGCTATGAGAATCGACTGCTCGCCAAAGAAGATTTTGTTGATGATACCAAAGATGCCGGTGAATTGGGGGCGGGGCATACCGTTACCGCTTTGTACGAAATCATCCCGGCTTCAGCCGATGAGAAGGTACGACCGACCGCTGAATTGAAATATCAGGAGTCTACTCTTTCAAATCAAGCCCAGGGTGATGAGCTTTTGACCGTCAAATTTCGTTACAAACGGCCTGACGGCAACCAAAGTATCGAAATGGTTTCACCGTTAATGGATAGCGCAACTCCCCTAAGCGATACCTCAACCAACTTTAGATTCTCGGCGGCTGTGGCAGAATTTGGTCTATTACTGCGCGATTCAACCTACAAAGGCGATGCCGGCTATGAGCAGGTGCTGGAATTAGCCCAAGGCAGTCTTGGCCCGGATGTCGAAGGCTACCGAACCGAGTTCGTTAACCTGGTCGAGACAGCCCAGCTATTGGATAATCGACAGTATCAAGAGTAGCGTCTAAGCAGAGTCGCAAGGTCGCAAGGTCGCAAGGTATAAATTTGCGACCTTGCGACCTTTTTTTGTCATAGTTACGAACCGACTATGCGTAATGGATCGAAAAGCATCCCGAGTAGGTTGGAGCGAAGCGGAAACCGTATCGAGGGGTGCGGTTTAACGATCATTCGAGGCCAACCCGCCCCCCTTGATACACGCTCCACTCCGCTCCTCGTCAGGCTCGGAATGTATCCCGCATTACTCGGGATGCTAGCCTTGAAACTCACCCCCAAACTGAAATACACGCGGGTCATTGCCCCACTTGACCATCTGGGGTTGACGATGAAGGGGCTATCTGGGCAAATAGTTCCTGGAGCAAAAAGTTTTTGATCTCAATGGCCTCGATTAAGGCAATAATCTCAGGCGATGATAACTGATGGTAACGGCTTAAGAGTTGATCACAATGGTTTTGGATCGCTTCTAACGAAGTTTCAATTTCGGCCCAAACATTATTTGGGTTGCTCGTGGCTTTAAAGGACCATCCCCCGGAAACACCCATTGTTTTGTCCTTTTTCATCAGATGGAACATCGTTATTCAAGAATAACAGATTTGACAGGACTTGTCTGTCCGATCTTTGGGACAATTTTGTACTAATTTCAGGACAAGGGACTGAGTTCGTTCAATGGGGTAAAGAAAATTTAGACAGGATTAACACGATTTACCGAATTACGACCGATAAAATCGTGATAATCGTGTCAATCCTGTCTATTATTGAGTCGAGCTTCCGTCATCTGCACGTATCCACGGTTTAATGTTGTGCTATCTGACCACAACGCTGCCGGCGCGTTTATGATATCGCTCGTTCAGGCCGATAAGTTATTTTCCATCGCAAACTTGATCAAACCGGGCAGGTCGGGTATATCCAGTTTATTTCTAATGCGTTTGCTGTAGGTGTAGACCGTGGCCGGCGTTACCGACAGCAAGTTGGCTATGTCCACATTGGTTTTGCCCTCGACCATCAGTTGCAGCACTTCCCGTTCTCGGGTCGAGAGCATCACCAGCGGATTGTCGGTCAACTCCTCTTTAGCGATTGCCGCTTGGTGAATCGATGTCCGGGCCTGCTCGATTTGGCCTGCCACCTTTTCCAATACCCGCCGGCTATTTTCCAGATGGTTGGCAATGATCGAAGAACTGTCAGGGGCCAGCAGACTCTGGATCACTTCCAGATTGGATTGGGCCAAGGTAATGTCTTGGCGAATCTCTTGATAGAGGTCAATGGCCGCCCCATTGCTTTTCTGCTGCGACTCGACGAGCCAGGTGGTCATGGCCCGTAACTGCTCGCTTTGGCGGCTTACGGCCGTAAGCAGACGGTCTTTCTCCTGTTGATGCCGGATGCGGCGCTCGATCTCGGCTTGCAGTTGCCGGTTAGCCTCGGCCAATTCCTCGGTTCTGAGCCGAACTTTGCTATCCAGCGTTTCGTTGGCAATTTGAAGCGCTTGCTGCAAGTGACGCAAGGTCAAATGGGTTTCGATGCGGGCCAGCAGTTCGGCTTCGTGAAACGGTTTAGAGACATAGTCAACCCCACCCGCCTCAAATGCCTGCAATTTGTCATCCACGTCATCCAAGGCGCTCAAAAAGATGATCGGAATATCGCGAGTCCGTTCATCGGCCTTTAACTGGCGGCAAACCTCATAACCATCCATCTCCGGCATTTTGATGTCAAGCAAAATCAGGTCCGGCGCTTCCTGTTGGGCAATCATCAAGCCCTGGTAAGCATTCCGTGTGGGGCGCACCGTGTAGGTTCGATTTTTTAGAATGTTGACCAGCAGGCGTAGATTATCCTGCTGATCATCAACAATCAGAATAGTCTGAGGTTTATTCATCCTTACTTCTCTTAAGCATCGTCACGATTTGCATATAATCAAAGCTATCGGCCAGTTGCGCTAAATGGGCGGCGATAGCGGGTTGATGCACACGAATTTGATTAATCGTGGCCTCAATCTCATCGATGTTGGCGGATAGGGCGGCCTTTTCCAGCCTGGTCCGTTGTTGGATAGGAATGGCGTTAAGGCCGGCCGCTAGCTCGGCCGGCGGTGGGGTAAACGGGGGAACATCGGCCTCCTCCGGCTGCGGGTCATAAACAAACGTCACGCCCAGGTGGTGTTCTAGCCGCTGGAAAATATCAATCTCGCGGAAGGGCTTGCGCAGAAAATCATCACATCCAATGGCTAACACCTCCGCCTGATCTTCCTCGTAGCTGCTGGCCGTCAGGGCAATGATTTTAGAGGTGGGTTTGTGGCCGGCAACTGACTTAGCTTTGATGATTTTAGTGGCTTCGTAACCGTTCATCACGGGCATGCGCAGATCCATCCAAATCAGATGAGGAGCAAAGGTTTCCCATAGCTCAATCGCGGCTTGCCCATTTTCCGCCTCGCGGAGTTCAAACCCCTGTTCGGCTGGATCAATGGTTGCAAACAGCTTGAGCAGAAGCTGGCGGTTGATGGGATCATCATCGACAATGAGCAAGCGATAGCGCGGTTGGCCGGGGGCCAGGCCAACGACCTGTTTTTGGGTGAACGATTGATCACTGGCCATGGCTGTTTCGGCCACAACCTCGACTTGAATCTGAAAGATGAAGGTAGCGCCCGGTCCGCCCGGTGAAGGGGCGGCCACTGCCCCCTCATTGCGGGTGAGGGCCTTAGCGGGTAGGGGACTTTCAACGGTTATGTTGCCCCCCATCAACCGGACAAACTTTTGGCTGATGGGCAGCCCCAGCCCTGTCCCTTCCTGAGCCTGTCGCCCCGTTTCAGTTTGCACAAAAGCTTCGAACAGATGAGCCATATCCTCCGGCGCAATGCCTGGGCCGGTGTCGCTCACTTCAAAACGCAGGATGACGAATGATGAATGATGAATATCCGTTTTTTCCTCACTATTCATCGTTCCGGGTTCACTATTTGTCATTACGCGCAGGGTCACGCCGCCGCATTCGGTAAACTTCACGGCATTGCTCAACAAGTTGATCACCACCTGGCGCAATTTGACCGCATCGGTGCGGATGGTGCGGGGAAGATTATCGGTCTGTTCAAACCGGAGTTGCAGCCCTTTAGCCTCGGCCTGAAGCGTGAACATCTCTCGCAGTTCGGCCAGCATGGCGTGCAGATCGAAACGGGTCGGATTGAGGGTGATCCGCCCGGCTTCGATTTTGGAGAGGTCCAGTACTTGGTTAATCAGCGTTAGCAGATGTTCGCCGCTGCGGATGATGATGTTCAAATTTTCTTGCGTATCGACCGGGTTGGTTGGATTGTGTCTGGCCAGTTGGGAAAAACCCAGGATCGCGTTGAGCGGCGTGCGCAGTTCGTGGCTCATGTTGGCCAGGAAAGTGCTTTTGGCTCGGTTAGCGGCTTCTGCTTGCTCATTAGCTTGCCGTGTTGTCTCAAATAAGCGAATTTTATCAATCGCGCCGGCAATCTGGGCCGCAATGGTTTCAGCTAATCGGGCTTCATCAGGTGTGAATACCCGATCCACTTCAGTACTGACGAGAGCTAATTCACCAATCAATTGCGTGCGGGCAAACAAGGGAACGAGCATAAGACACTGCATTTTTCTGTCCGACATAACCCGGCGCACATCTTCACTGATTAATGGGGAA
>JACKAU010000027.1 GCA_020634855.1 Anaerolineales bacterium | reverse complement strand
CGAACTTTATCAACTCCGAACCATGGGTCTTATATTTCGATGTGCCGAAATTCTCGATATTCCAGCCCATAATGGTTAGCTTCAGTTTTGCCATACAGTTTACGCCCTCCGGGTCAGTCCCTATCGGAAATAGGGTGCCTGCGCCACTTGCTACTCAATGTCATGAAGTTGAAACCGGGCAGGTTTTCAAATGTGGTGTTTGGTCAATCAGCATCACCACTTCGAAACCATGATGTCGTCCTTATGGCCCGTTAGGTCATGCTGAGTCTTAGAAGCTGTTTTATAAAGTAGTAATTTATAGACGGTAGCGCTGCACTAAACCGTGAAACTTAAAAACCACCAATTTTGCGGCAAACTTAGACAGAACCTGCGGCGAGATTTACAGGATTTTCGTTGAAAAAAATTGAAATAATCTTGATAATCTTGTTAATCCTGTCCATTCCACGCTTAAATGTGGCGTAACCGATGCAAAATTAAAAAGGCATAACCCCCCGATAATCAGGGTATTATACGGGTCGAAATTTTTACGATACTTTGGTTAAACTTGAACGAAGAGGCTAGCGTCATGATGGGGAAACCGCAATGCGGATAGTATAAAGCCGAAGGGCCAAACTGACAAAATATCCCCGAAATGCAATAGGTCGTTGGTGCGGCAAATTTGCGTCACCCGCGAAAATGATAGGACACGGATCACCCGGATTGAACCGATTTTCACCGATCTAAATTCAGTCGATCACGATTTCAAGAGCTGACGAGAAATCTTAGAACACAATCATACAGATTTTCACGGATAAGGCCTGATATAATTTAAGAAAATCCGTGTTTATCCGTGCGATCTGTACGATCTGTGTTCAATTTATATAAAACTGTGATCTACTGAAATTGACTTAGAACCATTAAACCAGAATTGATGAGACATCAGGTATCCGCGAAGGGATACAGTTAGGGGTACGCTTGAGAGCCAAGGATACGATGGAGGGTGTAACCTCATTTGGGGCTTGGGTTCGACAGCACCGGCAAGCGCTTCATCTCACGCAGGCCGCATTGGCGCAGCAGGTGGGCTGTGCGGTGGTGACGATCAAGAAAATCGAACAGGAACTTCGCCGCCCCTCGCCAGAGATGGCTGAACTGTTGGCCGAACAGTTAGCGGTGTCCTCAACCGATCGACCCAAATTCCTGGCGCTGGCCCGCGGACAGATGCTCGATGCCGCCCCCAACGGCAGTACCATCGCGCTTCCCCCATTTTTACAGAATCCGCAGCAGCGACCGCTGCTCCACTTGGTCGTGCGTTCCGCTGAGATGGATCATTTGCAAGAGCAGCTACGGCAGTCGATAGCCGGGAACGTTCAGTTCTGCTTTATTCGTGGCGAGGCCGGCCGGGGCAAGACGTCCCTGATGAAAGCGTTTGCCCAACAAGCCCAGATCGATACCCCTGATCTCATCGTTGCTGAGGGCAGTTGCTCGGCTCACGTGGGGCAAGGGGATCCGTTTCTGCCCATCCGAGACCTGTTCGATCTGCTCACCGGCGATATTGAGGCCCATTGGCAGGCGAATACGTTGTCCCTTGATCAGGCGCGTCGCTTATGGCGGTTTGTACCCGAAGTCACCCAAACGCTCCTTGACGAGGGAGGTGATCTCTTTGATATTCTCGTCTCCCCCACCGCGCTCTACGCTCGCCTCAATGCTTACAGTTCAACCCATTTAACGGGGCTTGATCGCCTGCGGCGGATGAGCCAACAGCCACCTGCTCCTCGTCTGGATCAAACACAAGCCCAGTTGTTTGAGCAGATTACGCGGGTGTTGGCTACACTCTCTCGCGCCAAACCGCTACTGTTGTTATTGGATGATCTCCAGTGGATCGATGAAACTTCCCTGGCCCTCCTCTTCCATTTAAGCCGTCGTCTTGCGCCCCATCGCATTATGATTGTCGCCGCCTATCGCGGCAGCGAGGTTACAGACACCCATCCGTTACAGACAACCGTCACTGAACTGACTCGACGCTTTGGTGACATCGTGCTCGATTTAGAAGAGAACGACGCCTGGCATAACCGGCTCTTCTTTGAGGCGTTGGTTGATGAAGAAGCCCCTCGGCTGTCTGACGACTTCAAGGATCAACTTTTCTCCTTGACCGAAGGACATCCTTTGTTCACCGTTGAACTGCTGCGCTATTTGCAAAACGAGCATTATCTGGTGCGGGACGAACAAGGTGCGTGGGTGCATGAGAAACAGGTGCGTTTTGACACGCTGCCTTCGCGTGTCGATGCGGTGATTAGCCAGCGCATCAGCCGGCTTGATCCGAACCTGCAAGAGATACTGCGCGCGGCCGCCGTCGAGGGCGAACGGTTTACGGCGCAGGTTGTGGCCAAAACGTTGAACATCGATGAGCGGTCGCTATTGAGCCACCTTACCCACCTGGCCCAACAGCATAAGCTTGTGCGGGAGTACAGTCACGAGCGCATTAATCAGCACTATCTGGACCGCTATCAATTTCAGCACACGCTTTTTCCCCAGTATCTCTATGGCAGCCTGGGCGATGGTGAGCGCCGCCTGCTGCACCACGCCGTCGCCCGGCATATCGAGAGCCTGGCAGGCCATCAGGCCGACCGATTTGCCATGACCCTGGCCTATCATTACGGCGAGGCCGATGATGCCGCCAAGACGGCGACGTATCACGAGATAGCCGGTGATCAATCGCGTCAAGCCAGCGCCTTACCCGAGGCGATTAGCCATTATGAAATGGCCCTGTCTGCCTGGCCACCGGACGATCCTGCGGGGCGGGCGGATTTACTGGGTAAACAGGCTGACTGTATGCGAACGCTCGGCAAACAAGCCGACGCGCTCAAATTGCTGGAAGAAGCCTTCACCCTGTTCACCGAAATGGCTAATACAATACGAGCCGGTGATGTTCTGCGCCGGAGTGGGCGTCTTTATTGGGAACTTGGGGAGAGTAGCACCGGAGAAACCTATTTCTATCGTGCTTTAGATTTGTTGGAAGCTTGTCCGGAAAGTGTTGAATTGGCTGAAGCCGTGAGCGCTATCGGGCGAATGCATATGCTGGCTTCGGAAAATGAGCAGGCCGTCAGTTGGTGTCGGCGAGCGACCGCGCTGGCGGAGCGCTTGGGAGCAGAGCCTGTCGTGGTTCACGCCAATAATGCGCTGGGACCGGCGTTGGTGGGCCTAAATCAGGTAGATCAGGGCCTGACGCTGCTGCGCCAAAACATTGAGCGTGCACGTACGCTTAAACTGCATTATGAGGCGTGCTGTGGCTACATCAACCTGGACGGAATGCTCAAGATGCTTGGGCAGTATGACCAACGCCCGCAACTGCTTGAGGCTTTTCTCGACTATGCGCGGGAGGTTCATGCAGTACATTACGTCTCTTGTGCCCTCATCCAATTAAGTGAAACGGCCTGGTTTACGGGGCGCTGGCGAACGGCCCTGCACCATTATCAGGAAATCGAGGCGTGGGATCGAGAGTACCCACTGGCTCCGGTGGGCAAAATTTGGGTTGATACTTTAAGCGGAATGATTTACAACGATCTCAACCAGTCCCAACGTGCTTATGAAATATTGACGGAAGAACTTGAGCGTGCCCGAAACATCAACGAGTTGTTGATCACCTTGCCGCTGTTGGGCCAGATGGCGCGCGCGACGGCGGCCTTAGGTCGCTCTGAGGAAACGCTCAGTTTGATTAAGGAAATGGTAGAACTTTTTGAACGCACACCCGCAGCCGAAGGCTGCGAGTTGCTTTTAATCACCCATCATTGGCTTCTCGATCAACCTGACGCTGAGGCCAATGATCTAGCAGCCAAGATTCGAGGCTATCTCGAACACTTTGATCGAACGTTAGAGATACCGCTAGCCGACACGATTTGGCGTGAGGCCCAAGGAACCGCCGCCTTACAGGCGCAGGATATCGAGACAGCCATTGTCTGTTTCAAACAAGCTGCCGCTGGTTGGGCGAGCCTAAAACGTCCGTACAACCATATGCGCATGCTTAATTTTCTGGCGCAGACCTGGCAACAAGCTGGTGATGTCGATCAGGCGCAGATGATCTTGGCTCAATCCCTGAGAATTGGCGAAACGCTGGCCGAGCAAATTGAAGACCATGAAACCAAATCCTCTTTTTTGAAATCGCTGTCTACGATGTAAAACCAGCCCCACCTTCGATAATGCCAAGGGGGCGAGTTGGGGGTAAATACCTTGCCAGAGGTGGCGGGTTAGCCTATGCCACCTCTGGCTGGCATAACCCTAGAACCCTAAATTTTCCTTGAGCAAAATAACAGAAATACGGCCAGCTTGATATTCCTTATTAATCAAGAGGATTTTATTCAGGCTGCTGGGCTTACCATAGGCTTCGCGCAATCGAGCATCTTCCAGTGGGAATGAGTATTCAGCAATGCGACGCAGTCCTTCATCTACATCGTGGACGAGTTTTTTGGTGCTGACTACCCAGATTACGTGTTTTGATCCAAAAACGTAGCCGCTTAATTGGCTGCCGGTGCCCGAAGCAATCAACACCTCGCCTTGTTCGGTGATGGCATGCACACTCCCAACGACAATGTCGGGGCTGGCGCCCAATTTCCGCATCTCGTCAGTTTTATTCTGTTGGTAAAGTTTCACGAACTTTGCCCGTATATTGTCAAAGCGTCCCGACTGCTCGATTTCGTCGGTTATGCCAAGATGTTCCAACGTTTGTGAAGAGGCGGTAAAGACCTCGGCTCCGTCCGGGAGGAGATCGAAAACGATGCGTCGGGCCTCGTCACCGTTGTTTGCCAGATAAACGTCCATACCGTTGGCTTTAAGGGCCTGGATGGTACGTTGAACTTGCTCGTCCGAAGCCAGTTGGTCGAAGTCCATATTGGGGGCTAGTACTTCATCGGGTATAGAAATTGTCATGAATTAGATCCTTTCAAAGTTACAAATATTGACTAAGCAACACGTGTCGTCTATATTTAATCTTATCTGTGTGGTTTGGTCAATAGACAATCCTCATCGCTTGTTGTGTAAGCAACAGAAAGTGAAGATTGTCGGTAAAAAGGAGGCGGCCTATGAATGAAACCGATCCGCGGGTAATACGAACTCGTCGTTTACTACTTGATGCTTTTGCCGGCTTGCTGAAAGAAAAGGGTTTTCGAGCGATGAGTGTGCAAGACATCGCCTCGCGTGCTACGGTGAATCGGGCGACGTTTTACGCGCATTTTGAAGACAAATATGCCTTGATGGAAAGCTTTATTCGAACCGGATTCCAGCAAAGGGTAGCCGAAGAATTATCCCGGTCCGCTGCCTTTACGATGGATAATCTGCGGCTACTCATCGGTATTGTGTTGGAGTATCTGGTTCAAGTAGAAAGCAACCAGTGCCGAGGCGCCAAGCAACACGCCGAGCCTTTATTTGAGACGATTATTCAAGATGAACTCTACCAAATCCTCTTAAGTTGGCTCAAACAGCCTCCGCCCGCAGACGTCCGCTGCTGGGCCGCCCGCGAAACAGCGGCTGTGGCTATGAGTTGGGCCATTTTTGGGGCGGGGTTACAATGGAGCCAGAGCCGACGTAATACCCCGGCAGAAGAGATGGCCGATCAAATGGTGGGGCTATTGACGCATGGCTTGTTTCAGGCCATGGAAATTGAGCCAACTCAAGCCCATTAGGACAACAACTTTAATTCTCGTGCCTTGGCCGCCGCCTCGGTGCGATTTTTGACTTGAAGCTTGCTGTAAATCTGGCTGGCGTACCACTTGACCGATCCCAACGCCAGCACTAACTCCTCGCCAATCTCGCGATTAGAGCGACCGGCGGCCATCAGTTGCAGGACTTCCAACTCTCGGTCGGTGAGCGGGTCGAGCATGAGGGCGTCGGACATGGGCGAAGGCTGAGAGGAGGCCCCATCCTCCGGAGAGGCGGCAGGCTCTGCTAGTGAAGCCAACACCTGGTATACAAAAGCCACCGTCTCATCGAGGTCACGCGCTTGACCGCGTTGACGGGCGGCAGTAAACGTCTCGGATGTGACATCGACTTCGGCTTGCCTAAGCATTTGGGCACCGCGATCTTTCGTCTCCTGATCGCTGGCTGCGTAATGCCCGATGAAGGCCAGTAGTTCCAGTGAGTATTCCGGCCGTCCCACCTTGTGGAATAACTCGCTGATGCTGATGAACATCGCGCCGATGAGGGGGAGAAATTGCATGTCGTAGGCGATGGTCAAGGCGCGCTGAAAATTTCCGGCGGCGGTCAGATACGTTTCCATCGCGCAAGCCGCTTGCCCTAGCCCGTTAAGCGCCGTCGCCAACCCACCTCGATCGTTGCTTTCTTGATAAATCGCCATACTTTGTTGGTATCGTGCTTGGGCTTCCGAAAATTCTCCCTGCCGGATGGCTATTTCACCCAGATGATTCAGAGCCGCTGCCATGCCCACCGGATCGTTAAATGTCTTTCTAATTTGATAACTTGCCTCGAAATGTTGTTTCGCTTCGGCGTAATCGCCCACGGCTCGAGCCACATTGCCCCATTCATTGAGACAAAACGCCAAAAACCATTGATTCCCGGCTTGTTTAGCCACTTCGCAGGCTTGCCTGGCGTGCTGCTGAGCGGCTTCGTAGTCACCTTGGGCTAACCTCGCGCTGGTCAGGACATAATGGGCAAAGGCCAGATTCTGCCAATCGTTTCGCGCTTCATGAACGTGTTGAGCCGCCTGACCCAGTCTGATCGCTTCATCAAAATCCCCCCGAATCGTCGCCAAAATAGCCAGCGGCGGCAGCGGATCGGCTCCCGAATGAGGTATTGGGGCCGCGTCTAATCGCGTAAATAACGTCCGGCTCTGGGTCAATGCCGCCTGAGCGGCCTCGAAGTGGCCCAGCGGAATATTGAACCAACCGACTCTGGCCAGCACATTAGCCAGCGCCAATTCTGTCTGTTTGGTCGGTGGTTGAGCCGCCAGGCGCGCTCTGGCCTGAGCGAAGGTGCTGGCCGCTTCCAGATAACGGCTTTGATAGTAACAAAATGCGGTGAAGGTTTGAGTCATCTTTTGAATCTCTGCCACAAGGGCGTGGGTAATAGACCACTGCCAGGCCGCCCGCACGTTCTCTAATTCGGCTTCGATTTCAAGCTCGACTTCGTGCTGATCGCCGCTTTCTATTGTTGCGGTGCGTTGGTAAAGAAACTCGGCGTAATAAGCGCAGTGAGCCTGATGGGTCTGGGTCACATCCTCCCCCTGGGTCTCGAGACGGGTCTGAGCATACTGTCGTAGTAGCTCATGAATTTGATAACGGTCGTTTGCCTCCTGTCGCAGCAGCGACTTATCGACCAAGGCGGCTAAAGTGGCCAACGTCGCCCCGGCTACCGGCTCCGCCGCTGCCCGCTGAAACCCGCCCCGAAAAACGGATAACCGTTTGAAGACGTGTTGCTCATTTTCGCTGAGTAATTGCCAGGAGGTATCGAAGACGGCGGCCATACTACGATGCCGGTCGGAAACGTTCCGCAGCGGCGTGACCAGAAAGTCGAGACTGCGCTGTATCTCGGCAGCGATGGCCGGACAACTCAGCGTCTTTGTCCACGAAGCGGCCAACTCAACGGCGAGAGGGATACCTTCGACCAGCCGGCAGATCTGCAGCACAGCCTCGCGCTCGTCGTCTGCCGAAAAATCAGGCTGCACTTGTCTAGCCCGGGCGACGAAAAGCTGCACCGCGTCATCCGCATCAGACCCATCCGGTTGATCGGTTGGGGGAACAGGCAGACCGCGCACCGGATAGAGCCACTCTTCCCGTAGGTTGATCACCTCGCGCGAGGTCACCATCAGTTTGATCTGCGGGGCTGCGGCCAAAAGTTCCATGACGATGGCCGGGCCGCCTTGAGCGACAAGCTGCTCGAAGTTGTCCAGCAGCAGAAGCATCATTTTATCGCTCAGGTAGTTGAGTACCTGGGCCAGCGGCTCCAGATGCCCACTCAGCGAAAAGTTCACCGCTTCGGCTATGGCCGAGACCAGGTAATCGCCGGAATAGATACCTTGGAGCGGCGCAAAATAAACGCCGTGTGCGAAATTCGGGGTTACGGCTGCTGCCGCCTCAATCGCCAGACGCGTTTTGCCTATCCCGCCCGGTCCCACCACCGTCAGTAAGCGACAATCCGGATCAGTCAGCCGTTCGCGCAGGCGGGTGATTTCCGTACGCCGGCCGATAAAAGAGGTCGGTTGGCGAGGCAGGTTATGTGGCTGCTTGACCATAGTTCACTACTTAGACACGTCTACATTTTTTGCCACGAATGACCCGAATGGTAGCACACATTAAACCGTAGAAACGTGAAGATGACGGAAGATCGACCCAATAATCGACAGGATTGACACGATTAACACGATTTTATCGGTCATAATTCGGTAAATCGTGTTAATCCTGTCTAAATTTTCTTCACCATGGTTTAGGGCAGAGCTATCGACACGAATTCCTACAAAAAATTTTATCATTTCGTGCTAATTCGTGTCATTCGTGGCTGGTATTTTTCGTTTTAGCGTGGATCCGCTGAATAAACTTTTCCGTGTAGCCAATTATAAAGAATTAGACGGGGATGCCAAAACAGGGGGTGGATAGGTTAGAGGAAAGTGCCTAGCAGCCGCCATCCAAATAGCACGACAGCCACCAGGCCAAGCAGCCAGATCGCGATGATGATGCTGCCCGCGACCCAATTGAGCGGTTTACCCTGCTCTATGCGGTCGCGAGCCTGCCGCCGGCACTCTTCCAGCACCGGCTCCGGTATCAGCTTCAGAGCAAGCATGATGCCCAACGGCAGTAAAATGAGATCATCGACATAGCCTAAAACCGGAATAAAATCGGGGATGAGGTCGATAGGGCTGAAGGCATATCCCGCGACGCACACAGCTACCAGTTTGGCATACCAAGGCGTCCCCGGATGGCGATACACCAGCCACAGCGTGTACGTATCGATTTTAATCTGCCGCGCCCAGCTTCGCCATTCCGCGAGGCGTTGCTTCTCGGTCAAAGGCTTGCGTCCTTTAAGCCGGTAACCACCTAGCTGACCGACAAAACAGCGCGAAGTGGTTCCGGCCGACATATCTTGATATGCTCGAGCCGAATTCGTCGCTCCGCGCCCGTGCGAAAATCGAAATCAACAGTCGCGTGGCTTGAATGAGCAACGACATAATAAGCGACCGTCAGCTTAATCAGGACCGGATCGTGGGCCGACACACTCAGCGTTTTTGACATCACCCGATGGTCATCGACCCAGTAAGCCGTGCTCGAATCGGTGCGATGCTCATCGATGATGACCGCTTTTTCCTCGCCGTCCCAGTAATGTTGGTAGAGATCAAAGAGCAGGTTTACTTTCAGTTTGGCCACAGTACTGGTATACCAGTGATCATGCGCACTGATAGCCACGTTACCCTGAAAGTCTACATGCGGCTCGATCAAGATATCACCCGCGGCTGGGGGAAAGTAGACGTACCACATGGTGCAATAGCGCCAACTGTAAGCTGTGGCGGCCAGACCCCAGCCGTCGCCGGTGGAGTGGGCGGCGATATTGATTTCGCCTAAGTCAAGATTAAAACCGCATTCTTCGCCATTACCCCAGGCATCTTGTAAGGGCGGGTAAAACCAATCACAGCGGTAATTCGTCAAGGCAACGTCGGGCCTAAAGGACGAGAGGTAGTTTAGCAGGGCCGGTGGTTGTTGGCGACCGGAGCGGGCGGGCGGTGGACCGATGGTCAACAGTTCTTTGTGAGCTTTCTCCATTTGTTTGACCGCTTCAGATGACTGTTCTTTCAATACCCGTACATCGATACCGGCCTTTTCCAGCGCGGCCCGGCCTTGTTTGTCCGTGCGGCCGTGTTCCGCAAAGATCTGGTTCTGACGTTTTACCTCCTCTGCTTCATACTTCCAACGGGCTTCATCTTCGTCACGAAATGTCTTCAACTGCGCATAAAGTTTATCTAACATTCCTGTTCCTCCTGTAATTTAGTTTTGATGACCATCGAAATAAAAATTTTGTTGAAAGGAGGCTGGGTGCAGTAGCGGTTGTTTGTTTAGAGGAATAAGTTGGGCCGGTACAGGGAAATGGGCCAAGCAGGCGAGGTCGATGCCTATATTATACCCGAAGATTGGCTAACGTAACAACGAAATCGAGTCGATTACACCCACTAACGACAGCCAAACTACAAATGGCTTGACCGATACGGTGCTGGATTTAGACGGCTCCAATACGGACTGAAGCGACCTCAACCGGCGTGTGTGACAATAAGCGGGTAGGCTTCAGGACCAGGTTGAATTCCGTCTCCATTTTACATTACCCATTTCAGCGTCTATAATGGTAACCCCTTGCCCCGTGTAACAAAGCAAGCTTTGTTGCTCCGGACTCCAGACCCTTATTTTCGAAGGAGACATCAAATGCGCGCAATGAAGCCCGCTGAATCGGGTACGCTAGAACTACACGGCTTTCAAATCGGTTACGAAATTTTTGGCGATCCACAGTCGCCTCCGGTACTGCTGCTGCCCACCTGGCAGATTGCGCCGAGTTTACACTGGCGTATGCAGGTTCCCTTTCTGGCCCGCAACTTTCGGGTGATTACCTATGACCCGCCGGGCATCGGCGGGGGTGAACGCACCACCGACCCGGCGGCTTTTGAGTGTGACCGGGTTGTCGATTACGCGGTGGGGTTGCTCGACCATCTCGGTGTGGCCCAGGCCGATGTGATCGGGATTTCGATGGGCGGAACGTGGGGCTTGTGGCTGGCGGCTCGCTACCCGGAGCGGGTAAAACGACTGGCCCTATTAGGGGCTGTCCCCCCGGAGTGGGCCTACGGCGAAGACCCCACCTTTTGGGAAAAGCGCGATCGGTACGAGGGCTGGGAAAAGCGCAATGCCCACTACTGGCGAGCGGATTATGACGGCTGGCTCGATTTCTTTTTTCATCAGGTCTGCACCGAACCACACGCCACCAAAGCTATTGACGATCTGACCAAGTGGGCGCAGGAAACCACGCCGGACAGCCTCATTGCCAGCGTTATTAACCACAATCTGTTCCCCAAAATGCCGTTTGACGAAATCTTTGAACATATTCGCTGCCCGGTAATGCTGATTCACGGCGATGACGACCACATTGCCGATATTGCGTTTAGCCGGCGGTTGATCGAAAAACGCCCTGAGTGGGCGTTGGTTATTTTTGAAGGCAGCGGCCACCTAACCCACGGCAGCGACCCGGTGAAAGTAAACCAACTCCTGAGTGACTATCTGGGCGTCCCCCAGCCGAAACGCCGCTCCTGGGCGCGTGCTGAAGGGCGTAAAAACCCCCGCGCCCTCTTTATCTCCAGCCCCATCGGCCTGGGCCACGTTCAGCGCGACCTGGCCATTGCCCACGAACTGCGGCAAATCGAGCCCGATTTGCAGATTGAGTGGCTGGCCCAACCGCCGGTGACTCAGGTGTTAGCCCAACACGGCCAAACCATTCATCCGCTGAGCCGCTTACTGGCTAGCGAGTCGGCCCACTGGGAACAGTCTGCCGGCGATCATGAGCTGCACTGCTTTTACGCCTGGCGGGAGATGGACGAAATTCAGTTGGCCAACTTCATGGTCTTCTTGGAGGTCGTGGCCGAAACGCCCTATGACTTATGGATTGGGGATGAAGCCTGGGAGGTCGATTACTATCTGCATGAGAACCCCGAACTCAAAACCGCCCCCTTTGTTTTTCTGACCGACTTCTTGGGCTGGCTGCCGATGGATCGCCGTAACGGCTCCCGCGAAGCCTTCCTCACCGCCGATTACAACCTAGAGATGATTAAACAGGTCGAGCGCTACCAACGCGTGCGGGATCGAGCCATTTATATCGGCGATTACGACGATCTCGTGCCGGAGCGATTCGGCCCTGGCTTACCGTTGATCCCTGAGTGGGCTGCCGCGCATTTCAGCGCCGTGGGCTACATTACCCCCTTCGACCCGGCCGATTATGCCGATACCGAAGCTCGGCGTGCAGACTTAGGGTATGACCCGCAGCGGCCGCTCATATTTTTTACGGCGGGCGGCACAGCCGTGGGGCAGCCGCTGCTCCGTAAAGCCATCGACGCCTGGCCGCTCATCCACCGCGATCAACCCGAGGCGCAGTGCATCGTTGTCGCCGGGCCGCGTATCGACCTACAACATTTGCCTCAGCAACCGGGGCTGACGATTCAACCCTACGTTGACAACCTCTATGAGCATTTAGCGGTAGCGGATTTAGGCGTCGTCCAGGGTGGGTTAGGGACAACAATGGAGTTGGCGGTCAATCGTCGCCCGTTCATCTACTTCCCGCTGAAAAATCATTGTGAGCAGGTCTACCACGTGGCGCATCGCTTGGACCGTTATCGCGCCGGGCGACGGCTCGATTTTGCGGCAACCACGGTTGAGGCATTGGCCGAAGCTGCTCTGGAGACGTTGGGCGCTGACACCCGCCTCTATCGCCCCTTCACGCCCGGCGCGGCCCATCGCGCCGCCGCCTTGATAGCCGAGTTGCTATAACCAAATAAAAAAAGTTACTGGACCGATGCTGGGGTCAGTAACTTTTTATCAGACTTCAACGAATGCCTCGGGAGAGACTCGAACTCTCACGCCCGTACGGGCACAGGCCCTCAACCTGCTGCGTATGCCAATTCCGCCACCGAGGCGTTTTGATTTACAAAGTTGTATTATATGTTTTAAGCGGGGTTTTGTCAAAGAAAAAGACAGAGTTACAGGGTCGCAGAGTTGCAGGGTCGCAGAGTTGCAGGGTTACAAAGTTGCAGAGAACAAGATGGCAGGGGGCAGATAATAGGGATGCATTTTTGCCTCTTTAATAACCCGTTTTCGTGAAATAACGGTAGCTCTGCACTAGGTTCTGTTGACATTTGACATATCAGTAGAATACCGATATGTCAACAAAAAAAGATAACAGATAAACAATGGACCAAAATAGTAAACTTCTTACGAGCTTGTCCACAGGTGTATGTCGGTCAGGAAGAGCAATGCCGTCGGTTTATTGAAGCGGTGCTATGGATAGCCCGCAGCGGCTGCCAATGGCGATTGTTGCCCGAAAAGTATGGAGCTTGGAACAGTGTCTACAAGCGGTTCGCCCGCTGGGACGAGCGCGATATTTGGCATAAACTGCATCAATATTGTGCTGAAGAACCGGATATGGAGCATCTGATCCTTGATAGCACCATTGTCCGGGCTCATCCTTGTGCCGCCGGTGCCTCTAAAAAAAAGGCGGTCAGGCTGCACAAGCCCTAGGGCGAAGCATCGGCGGCTTCAGCACCAAAATCCACGTTAGTGTCGATGGCTTAGGCGGATATGCAAATAAAGTGGTGTAAATGGGAGGTTAGGCAAAACGAGATAGAGATTACATAATAATACGATCCTTGAAACGAATGACTAACTGATTAAGAATAAGGGCCCAGTTAGGCAGGGGCATTGTCCATTTTTTGACAATGCGGTCGTTGGCCAAATACAGGAGCTTGCGGACAGACTTGGCCGAGGGCAAGGCACCCTTAGTTTTGGTCACTTTGCGCAGTTGGCGATGGTAAGCCTCAATGGTATTGGTGGTGTAGATGAGACGTCTGATCTGGGCCGGGTAATCGAAAAGGGGTCAAGGTCTCCCAGTTGTTTTCCCAGGAGCGAACAGCAACGGCATATTTGTCGCCCCAGAGTTCACCCAACTGGAGCAGCTGCGTTTCGGCCTCTGCCCGGGTGGGGCCTGATAGACCTTTTTCAGATCTTTAACAAAGGCTTTTTGGTCTTTAGAGACCACATATTTCAGACTGGCCCGGATTTGATGGATGATGCAGCGTTGCACCTGGCAGTGCGGGAAAATGGCGTCAATCGCTTCACTGAAGCCGCTGAGGCCATCAACACAGGCGATGAACACATCTTCCACACCCCGGCTCTGGAGGTCACTCAGAACGCTTAACCAGAAGTTAGCCCCTTCCGCCCCATCACTGACCCAATGGCCTAGCACGTCCCGTTGACCCTCGACATCGACCCCTAACACGATGTAAACGGCTACATTTTCAACGTGTCCCTCGCGTCTGAGCTTGATATACAAGGCATCCAGATAGATGATCGGGTACAGGCGGGCCAGCGGCCGGTTTTGCCATTCTTCGACCAGCGGCCACACCTTGTCGGTGATGGGGCTGACCGCCCCGGCTGACAGACTGACCCCATAGGTCTCCTGCAACATCGCTTCGATATCGTGGGTCGATAACCCCCGACTGTACATGGCGATCACCTTCTTTTCTAACTCATTGGTATTATGGCGGTACTTCGCCAGCAAGTGGGGTTCATACGCCCCTGTTCGGTCGCGCGGCACCGCCACTTCGATATCGCCCCCCGAACTTTTGACCGTTTTCGTTCGTTTCCCGTTACGGCTGTTGCCACTGTTGCGCCCTTTGGCTTCGTACTTCTCATAGCCCCGTTGGGCCGTCTACTCCCCTTCCCGCATCTGTTCCAGGGTTCGGGCAAACAGTTGGGCCAGGATCCCTTCTTTGCCAAAAAAGTCATCGACGCTCTCTACCCGGCTTAGTGCTGCTTCGATCTGTTCTAGATCGGGCACCGTCACGCCCTTTTTGTTGAGTTTCTTTTTTTCTGTTTCCATTGCGGTGTTTTTCTCTTCCGGTTTCATGAGTTTTTCCTTTCCTCATTTTACCCCCATCTCTTCATTTACACCGCTTATTTTACATTGTCGTACAAGCAGCAGTGGCTCACGGCGTTCCCTTTGAGACGGTCTTAGAACTCATTCCGCTTATTCCTGCCTCCGCTTTCAAAGCGGTTAAGGTTGGGCAGCAAACTTACTACTGTTTCAGCAAGAATGTTCGCCTTCCTTCTTTGGGCAAAGTCCGCTTGGTCATTAGCTTCGACAATCCTGACCTGACCGGTACTTGTGCTGTTTTAGTGACTAACCATCTGACTTGGAGTGCTAAAAAGATCATCGAAACTTATCTGCTTC
The DNA here is from genome assembly GCA_020634855.1 of Anaerolineales bacterium. Taxonomy (GTDB): domain Bacteria; phylum Chloroflexota; class Anaerolineae; order 4572-78; family J111; genus JAGRBY01. Next base: position 37,963 of record JACKAU010000027.1, on the reverse strand, counting down.
GTTGGCCGATTGAAACCTTCTATCAGGATGCTAAACAACAACTTGGTCTCAACGATTACCGTATGCGTTCGGCCACAGCCATTCAAAAACATTGGTGTTTGGTTTTCGCAGCTTATTCGTTTTTGCACCTGGACTGTTTGGCTTCATCTCGTAGAAAGAACCCTCTGCCCATCAAAACCATTGGGCAAGTCATCCGCCAACAAACTCAGTCTGTTATCGAAGCTCTCATTTTACACGCTCATTCCTTGCTCAATCAAAACCTTGATTCCGCTTTGTCTTTGACCTTTTATTTGCTCAGGCATCACAACTTTCGAGTTACATATAAAAAGCGTTGGCGACTTTAGCGTCATTTGCGTCCCTTGCGTTGAGATTTCCGGCTCGACTTCTTGCTTTTTTGGTCAGAAGCGGCTTGGTTAGACGCTAAAACGATTATCGGCGTTGGGGTTTACGGTCTGTTGTAGTTTCTGACGGGGCTGCCGACTCGGCTCAACATCTTATAAACAATGGGGCGCACAATTAACTGACTGAGCCGGTAGGGAACCCGTTTCAGCGAAGCGCTGGCTGCTTCAGTTTCGTGCATTAAATGATTTTCGCCGCTTTGGTCGAATAGGGCATGAGCCTGTTCATAGTAGTTTGAGGCTACCTTGGGCTGCCATAGCTGGGCATAAATATTGCCCAGTTGGCCTAATATCAGCCCTTCTGCCCGCTTATCGCTCCCAGCACGGGCGGCATATAAGGCCATTTCCAGATAGGCAATGGCCTGCTCATGGTGCATTAAATTCCAAGCCGCATACGTCTTGCCCAGTTCATGCAGCAGGAAAAGTTCTTGAGGTTTGTCATTCATAAAGCGCACCCGCCTTAATTCTCGCTCAAGATAGGCCACCGCTGATTTATAACCCTCCAGGCCGGTATAGGCCAAGGCTAAATCTTGGTAAATGAGTTGGATGGTGGGGTACAGGCGTATTTCTCGGCTAACCAGCAGCGCTTGGTGGTGATAGCGAATGGCCTCATCATAGGCCCGGTTGACCAGACAAATGCGGCCCAGGCTGCCCAGCCAGAGCGCTTCATGTTCTTTATCGCCGATAGCGCCGGCCAGCGAAGCCGCCGGCTTAAAATGTTCGATAGCCAGGGCATACTGCTGCTGATCCTCGTAGATGCGGCCGATACTGGCCAGCGCATGGGCCTCCTCCTCCTTATCATTGACCGCCTTGGCCGTCTCGCAGGTCTGTTGAAAGTGATCAAGCGCCTGGGTATAATCACCTAGCTTACGATACAGCGCCCCGATTGAACCCAATATGCGCCCTTCTTCCTCTAATTCACCGGTCTGGCGGCTCACTGCAAGCGCTTCTTGATAGGTCGCTAAGGCTTGCGCCGTTTGATCTTGGAGCGAATACAATTTCCCCAGGCCGTGCAGTAACGTGGCGGTAAACCCTTCATAACCGTTTTCACGGCTAACCGCTAAGGCCTGGTTGTAATAGGAGTCGGCTTGAACATAGCGCCCTAAGGTCATGTGACAACTGGCCAAGTTGCCCAGCCACAGGCTTTCATCTTGGGTATCGCCCAGTTCTTGAGCGATGTCTAATGCCTCCTGAAAGTAGTCAATGGCCGGCTCAAATTGATCTTGCTCTTTATAAAGTAAGCCTAAATTGCCCAAACTGTCGCCTGCCAGTGGCCGATCCCCTTCGGCGCGCGCTATCTCTCCGGCTTTTTGGAAATAGGCCAAAGCATTATCATAGCGGCCGGTGGCCATAAAGGTTTTGCCTAAATCGTTAAACCGATTCCCTTTGCGGCTGACCTCGTCCAGCTCATCGTCAATGGTCAGGGCCTGTTGGTAAAACGCAACGGCTTGGTCGTGTTTTTCAAAATTGGCGGCAATAGAGCCTAAATTCGATAAATAAGCGCTTTGGTTGATCCAATTACCTCGCTCCCGGGCCGTCAGTAGCGCCGCCTCCATATAGGCGGCGGCCTCGTTGTAGCCGGCCAGGGCGGCATAAACATGACCTAGCGTTAAATCGATCAGGAGTTCGGTGATGGTCCAGTCATAATCCTCGGCCTGGTCCGAATTTGTCATGGCGTCCAGTCCGGCCCGTATCTGCGGAATACCGGCTACCAACTCCTCGCGCAGGGTTCTAAAGTAAGCCGCAATCGCCCGCTCGGTTTGCTTGGGGAGGGCTTGCGGTACCTGGTTGGCTAATTCGTCATTCAAAAGGGTCGTTAGCACGGACGCTGTGGGCCACGCATAAACTGTTTTTATCGCCTGCACAAATGGCGGATGATCGATCATCGGCAGGTCTAAAACCGCGGCGGCGAGGTCCGTATCCGGATATTCAGCCATAAATCGCGCGACGGTCTTTTTCAGTACGACGATAATCAAGGTCACGCACTGCGTTTCAACCACGGGCCATCCCATCTCTTCGGTGATAACTTCACTTAGGGGGGCGGCAAAAAAATGTTTTACGATGGCGAGGCTTAAGGCCTTATGTTGTAGGATATGGTCATGATCGACTGGTGACATAGTGATTCTCCCTAGATAAGTAGATACCCAGTAAAAAGTGTAGAATCGACCTCTCCTATATGGCCGGCTGCTGACGAACTGGCGCGCTTCTTTAACAATTATATCCACTTTCGGCTAGATAATCCACCCGGTCGAACAAGTTTTTTGAATTGCCCAGATGCTAAGGAAGGCGTATTAACTAACTTACTCAATTCTGTCGGGTAATTCGTAATTGGTAACTGGTAATTGGAGACTGGAGATTGAATAACCAAGTACCAGTTACTATTTACCAATTACCTAAACTCAAATAATTCAGTAGATCACAGTTTTACATAAATTGAACACAGATCGTACCAATCGCACGGATAAACACGGATTTTCTTAAAATGAGACGATTTGGTATTTTAATAGCTGCGAATGAATTCATTCGGTTGCGATAGGCTGAATTTAGGTCGAATCAAGGCTATGTCGTTGGCCAAATCGATAGCAATCATTGGACCGCAGGATAGGCGCACGATGACCGAGACAATCCAAGAACTCACGTTTCCACCCATCACGTTTGGCATCAACCAAGTCTTTGATGAAACCTTTGATTCCGGCTGGGTCGCCTTTCCCGGCCATTATTTGCTGTATGCATCAACCGGGGCGTTTCGCCTGGCTGTGGGTCAAGTGGAGTGGCTGCTGCCGCCGCAGCGAGCGGCCTGGGTGGCGGCGCATGTGCCGCTGCGCTTATCGGCGGCCGGGCCGGGCACAACGAGTTCGGTGTTGTTTGCCGAAAACACCATTCCCCAGCCGGAATTTGCCAGTCGTGTGTTTGCTGTGTCCGCCCTGGCCCGCGAAATGCTGCTTTACGCCACACGCTGGGGGCCGGATCGAACTGGTGATGATCAAACCGCCGACAGCTTCTTTCAGGCGTTGGCCGCAGTCTGCGCCGACCTGGCCGCTTACCCGGATGAATTTTGGCTGCCGCAGGCGCAATCGGCTGAGCTTGACCAAGCGATGGCTTATACCTTAGCCCATTTGGCCGATAAACTTGCCTTGGCCGACGTGGCCGGCGCGGCCAATGTTTCGGAGCGGACTTTAGCCCGCCGGTTCAACGAGGAAACCGGCATGACCTGGAGCCAATTCGTCCACCGGGCGCGGATGATTCGGGCAATGGAACTGCTGGCCCGTTCTGATACCAAAGTCATCGAGGTGGTCTACGCGGTTGGCTACGCCAGCGTCAGCGCTTTCAACCACGCCTTTCGCAACTTCACCGGCGAAACGCCGTCCGGCTACTGTAAGCGTATTCAGCCCCGGTAAAAGATCGCTTTAAGATGAGTTAGTGTCTCTTAGTTTTCGCCATGATGTGGGTCTTTGTTTAGTGCGTAGTGCGTATTAAGCCATTCTTTACGCACTGCGCACTACGAAAAATTTGCGTTACCCGCGAAAATTATAGGACACGGATCACACGGATTGAACGGATTTTCACCGATCTAAATTTATTTTATCCGTGTTAATCCGTTCAATCCGTGCGATCCGTGTCCCATAATTTTCGCAGGTGACGCAAATTTGTCGCACCAACGACGTAGTACGTAACAGATGGTACATAAATGATACGAATTACGCACTACGGGTAATTAAGGAAGTTATGTGATTCACGATCCTAAGCGGCCACTGAGGTTATTTCATCGTTATGCCTTAGGGCCGGTCCGGTGTGGGCAGCAGGCCCAATTGCTGCATCAGGGCCAATCGATCCTGGACCGCCCAATGTTCCACGATCTTGCCCTGGTCAAGGCGCAGGATATCGATGACCGTAAACTCGATTGGCCGGCCGGTGGGGGCGATACCCATAAATTCGCCTTGGTGAGTCCCATGAAAGGTTTTATGGGTCACTACCTTATCCCCTTCAGCCACCTGTTGCTGGATCGTCACGTGTAAATCGGGAAAGGCAGTGAATAGCTGCTTGAAGACTATTCTGGCTCGGTCCACCGCATTAATATCCGAGGCTAAATCAGACGGTTCCAGGTGATTAATAAAGTGGGAGTCGAAAAATTCCTCCAGGCGATCAAGGTGGTGACCGTTTTGAACAGTCTCTACTAAACGCTGAACAATGGCTTTGTTTTCTGCTGACATCAGTTATGCTCCTTTAGATAATAATGTATCGTCGTAATCGCTTATGAAGGTTAAGAAAATAAACGGGTTATGCCGGGCCAAAGAGCGCGAGGCTAAAGCCATCGCGTTGAAAGAGCGAAGGACGCTGAAGCGCCCTCAGATAGCGGAAACCTAGCCCGAAGGGGCTTCGCTCTTTTAGCACGGGGCTTTAGGCCCGTGCTTCGGGGGACGGCAAGTTTGTACTCCGCTTGAATTCTTGATGTTCATAAGGGTCTATAACGAACGAAAGCGCGATTTTTGTGTCGGTGTTGTAAAACAATGTATCGAACTACGGCTCATTATAGTGGTTTGGGCGCTCAATATCTTCCTCCAGGCAGACACATTCTTGCTCAAAACGGCCAATAGTCCCTACTTCAGCATGGGTTGACGGCAATCCCACAATTGCGGCCAACCTAATCAACTAAAATTCGTCTAGGACGCGCTTTTGTGGCAAAATTCAGTGGAAGACACTCCATTAACCCAAAAGGATGAACTAATGACCAACCAACCGATTTTTTATACCGGCAAAGGCGATGATGGGACCACCACCATTTACGGTAAGCCGGAACGAATCCCGAAATACCATCCTCGCCCCGAAGCTTATGGTACAATTGACGAATCGCAGGCGGTGATCGGACTTTTGCGAGCCGGTACGAGACAGCCTCGAGTTAAAGAAATTCTGACTCGCGTTGAGCGCGACCTGTATTTAATGATGGGCCAGTTGGCGGTGGCCGACCACGTGAAGCTTCCCGCCAAGCCCATTGACCACAGTGATGTCGATTGGGTCGAAAAGGTAACGGCCGAAATTGGTCAAATAATAACCATGCCAACCGAATTTATTCTACCGGGTGATACGAGTACCGGCGCTTATGCGAATTTAGCTCGAACCGTTATTCGCCGGGCGGAACGTAACGTGGCTAAACTTTATGATGAAGAAGGGGTGAGTAACAACGCTATCATTCCCTATCTTAACCGGCTCTCTTCATTATTATTTGTGCTAACCCTGTTTGAAGATCAACAAGGTGGCATCGAGCAGCCGACCATCAGCAAAATCGCATAAACCTCATCACCGTACGTTTCAATCCTTCTCACAATTATTGAAATTCCGCTCAAACCTCGGTACAATACTGCTATTCTATCCGAGGTATTTTTATGTCTGACGAACTAAAAGCCAAAGTCAAATCGCAGTTTGGCGCTTCGGCCGAGGGCTACGCCACCAGCGATGTTCATGCTAAAGGCGAAAGCTTAGGAATCTTACTAGACCTGGTTAAGCCGCAGCCGGAATGGCAGGCGCTCGATGTTGCTACCGGGGCGGGCCATACAGCCCTCTTATTCGCTCCGCACGTAGCTCATGTAATTGCCTCTGACCTGACCGAGCCGATGTTGGTCAAAACCGTCCAACTCGCCGCTGAACGTGGCCTGACCAACCTTGAAACCAAATTGGCCGACGCCGAAGCGCTGCCTTTCGACGATAACACCTTTGATCTGGTTACCTGTCGGATCGCCTTCCATCATTTTCCCAATCCCCATCAGGCTCTCAGCGAGATCGCCCGTGTCCTGAAGCCCGACGGCATTTTTGGCCTGACCGACAATATCACCGTACCTGAAAAACAGGCGGCCGGTTACTACAACGCTTACGAAAAACTGCGCGATCCATCGCACCACTGGGTTTATCCCCAAGTTCGGTTGGAAGCGATGCTGGAGAAAGCCGGCCTAAAAGTCGAAGCGACGAGTGATGTTTTGACCAAATCATTCGAGTTTCATAAGTGGGCCGATCGCCAAAACGTGTCCGATGCTAATAAAGAGAAACTGCTAGAGATGATGCGCCACATTCCGGAGGCGCTCCAACCGCTGTTTGCGCCTCGGTGGGCGGATGGCACGATGTATTTCAATTTGTGGGAAGTGGTGATTGTGGCCAGAAAGGCAAATTAATGCGAACAGGAAACCCCACTCTTAATTCAAAAGCGTTTACCGGCCTCGCGCCGGCCGCCGAAACGATGACCATTCAAGGCACGGTCAACAAAACGCTGCTATTGCTGCTGCTGGCTTTGGTCTCGGCGGTGTGGATCTGGATGCGATTTTTCGACGGCATCGGCGGCGCGTTGGAACCCACCCAACTGGCGGAGAACTCGGCGGCGATTTTCCCTTGGATTATCGGCGGCAGTCTGGGCGGATTGGTGTTTGCTTTCATCACTATTTTCAAAAAGACGTGGGCTGGCATCACCGCTCCGATCTATGCTTTGCTGGAAGGGTTAGTACTGGGCGGCCTGTCGGCTATTTTTGAAGCCCAATTTCCGGGGATTGTCCTTCAGGCCGTCAGCTTGACCTTTGGAACGATGCTTTGTATGCTGATGGCCTACAGTTCCGGTCTGATCCGACCGTCGGAAAAATTCAAGCTCGGTATCGTCGCGGCCACAGGAGCCATTTTCTTGATCTATCTGGCCACGTTTATCCTGGGCTTCTTTGGCATTAGCGTTCCCTTGATTCACGGCAATGGCTGGTTCGGCATCGGCTTTAGTTTGTTTGTGGTGGTCATCGCTGCGCTCAATCTGGTGCTCGATTTCGATTTCATCACGAATGCGGCTCAACAGGGTGCGCCAAAGTACATGGAATGGTACGGCGCTTTTGGCTTAATCGTCACCCTTATCTGGCTGTATATTGAGATGCTGCGGTTGCTGGCCAAGTTGCGCAGTCGGTAACAGGGTTACAGGTCGCAGGGTAACATAGTTGCACGAAAACACTTTCTGTGACCCTGTTACCTTGCTACCCTGCGACTTTGCCACTCTGCCCCACCTTGCAACTTTGCGACCTTGTGTTAGAATCCCCTAAACTATGAATCTGGAGACCCCTATGAAATATTACATCTGGACCGCCGGTTGTCAGATGAACATGGCCGACTCGCAGCGAGTGGCCTCCGAATTGGAGAAAATGGGCTACCGCCATAGCGACAGTTACCGCGAGGCCGACGTCATCGTGTTGAACACGTGCGTCGTGCGCCAAAGCGCCGAGGACAAAGCTACCGGGTTTTTGTGGTCGCTGAAGCCGCACAAGGAAAGCAACCCCAATAAAGTGCTGGCTTTGATGGGCTGTATGGTCGGCGTGAAGGGCGGCAAAAAGTTGACCCGCACCTTTCCCCACGTTGATGTCTTTATGCCGCCCAGCGAACCCGGCCCGCTGGTCGATTTTCTCGTGGCGCGTCAAACCGAAGAAGCGGAACTGACTCGCCGCTATCGCTTGCAGGATGAAGATCTGAGCCTGGTGCTGCCGCTGCACGAAAAGAATAATCTGGTGACCGCCCATGTGCCGATTATTTATGGCTGCAACCACGTTTGCACCTACTGCATCATTCCCGCCCGGCGCGGTATCGAGCGCAGCCGTCCGGTGGGCGAAATTGCGGCCGAGGTGCAAAGCTTGGTGGCGCAGGGCGTGCGCGAAGTGACGCTGCTGGGCCAGATTGTCGACCGGTACGGCTACGATGTACCCGACGGCCCGCGCCTGCCTGATTTGCTGCGGGTGCTTAACGACATCGACGGCCTGCACCGCATTCGTTTCCTGACCAGCCATCCCAACTATATGAACGACCGCCTGCTCGACGCGGTGACCGAACTGCCCAAAGTGTGCGAGCATATCGAAGTGCCCAACCAGGCCGGCGACGACCTGGTACTCGACCGGATGAAGCGCGAATATACGATGGCCCAATACTACGCCCTGATCCGCCGCGTCCGGGAGCGCATGCCGGAGGTCTCCATCGCCACCGATATTATCGTCGGCTTTCCCGGCGAAACCGAAGCCCAGTTCCAACGCACCCTCGACACTTTGGCCGAGCTAAAGCTGGATGTGGTTCACGTGGCGATGTACTCGCCGCGGCCGGGAACGGTGTCGGGCAAAATTATGGCCGATGACGTTCCGCCCGAAGAGAAAAAGCGGCGGCTGGACGCTGTCAACGACTTGCAAGAAGGCATCGTAGCCGAGATCAACGCCGGGTTATTAGGTCGCACGCTGGAGGTGTTGGTCGAAGAGAAGCAGCGCGGTCGCTGGCGAGGTCGAACTCGCACCAACAAACTGGTCTTTTTCGAGGATAACAGCGACAAAGATTGGCGCGGCGAGCTGGTCGATTTGGAGATTACCTGGACCGGCCCGTGGAGCCTGCGCGGCAGCCTGCCGGGGCAGCAGCCACTGGTGCCCGACGACCAGCCATTGATGATTTCGCTGGCGGTGGGGTAAAAGGAGCAGCACTCATATCTAACCCCTTGAATGTAAAATCTCTTCCCAATAGGGAAATTGTCCACGTTCCTTTCTCTAACGTCTACCGGTTCCACATCGACAATTTTTTGTCGATTTTATTAAAACAAATTCAGTAGATCACGATTTCAAGATCTGATGAGCAATGATAGAACGCGGATGACACGGATCATACGGATTTTCACGGATAGGGCTTGATTGAGCTTAAAAAAATCCGTGTTTATCCGTGTGATCGGTACGATCTGTGTTTTATTTATCCACTTTTGTGTAAAATTGTGATCGACTGAAATTGTGAATGGTGAAGTTGTTTTTCATTCACTATTCACAATCCACTATTCACAATTCACCATTATTTACCTTCCCCCCTTTTACAACTTTGCAACTTTTACAATTATAATCCGTAAAGCATGATGCAGACAGCAGAGAAGGAATTCCAAACTGCATCATGAATAATACTTTAACCTTTGGCCAACAGAGTTTTATGAACAGTTCTGTGGCAACAAAACAGACAGCCGAACAACACGTTACGCCAGAAATGCAGGCGCAGGAACAGGTCTGGGCGATGGCGGCGCAGAAGGGCGACAGTGCGGCCTTTATGAACATTGTCGATGCCTACCAGCGGCCGGTCTACAACCTGTGCTACCGCATGCTGGGGGATACAACCGAGGCCGAAGACGCGGCTCAGGAAACATTTTTGCGGGCTTACACCAAGCTAAAAACCTACAACGCCGACCGCAAATTGTCGTCCTGGCTGCTGTCGATTGCCTCACACTACTGCATCGACCGCTTACGGAAAAAGCGCTATCAGATGGTCTCGTGGGATGAGCTGCCGCCCTGGCAAGCTGTGGCCGATAAAAAGCCGCAGCCGGAGGAAGCCGCTCTGACCCACGAGCGCCACGATACGGTCCACCAACTGCTCGATACGCTGCCGGAAGATTACCGCGCGGCCACCGTTCTGCGTTACTGGTATGAGATGTCTTACGATGAAATTGCTGAAACACTCGAGACCAGCGTCAGCGCCATCAAGAGCCGCCTCTTTAGAGCCAGGCAAATGTTGGCCGAAGCCGTGGAAACACAATAAGAAGGGAACCGGTCCCATGATGAATGACAAATACACCGAAAAAATCTCTGAATGGTTCGACAACGAACTCAACCCCGATGAGGTGGCCGAACTACAGGCCCATCTGGCCGGCTGTTCTACCTGCCGCCAAACCTACGAGTCGATGCAGCACGTCCATACGCTGCTGCTCGGAGCGGCGGCGCACGTGGCTGCGCCCGATCAAGGCTTTGTCCAGCGCTTCGAGTCGCGCTTGGCTTGGCGTCAGGCCCATAAACCCTGGCATATCTGGGTGGCTTTGGGGGCGCTGCTGGTCGGGACACTGCTGTTTTGGAGTGCTTGGGCTATATCCGGTGGGTTGTTGTTAGTGAACGCCGGCGGTTCGGCGCTAGACGCAAATGTGTTGTATCAGGGGGTGATGATTATTTTCGAGTCGGCCGCCAGCCTGCGCACGTTTGTTAATATATGTCTGCTGCTGTGGAAAACCGGTCTCTTTCTGATAAGTCAACCACTAATCTGGTTATTGATTATTACCTCTGTCTGCGCAACCTGGTTGTGGCTGCGGATACTGCAATTGCTGTCTCGACGCCCGGCCAAATCTATAGAACTGACCCTCTAATTGGTAATGGAGAAGAATGATGGATAGGAAAATATTAACCACAGTTTTAACCCTGATCTTGTTACTTGCTTTCGCCACGCCTGCCTTGGCTCAGGAACCCGGTTCAAAGGGCGATCAAGTTGTTTTTGGTGACAACTATATTTTGGGAGCGGAACAAACTCACGATGGTAATTTAGCCGTGTTGGGCGGGAGTGCTACCCTTGAGTCTGACAGCGAACTCAATGGCGACCTGGCCGTTTTTGGCGGCAATTTTTCGGCCAAAAAAGGCACCGAGATCAATGGTGATGTGATTGTGTTTGGCGGCAATGTCAACATCGACGGTGCGATTAACGGCGATCTGGCGGCCATTGGCGGTAATGTCAACCTGTCGGAGACGGCGATGGTTGATGGGGATATCGGATTAATCGGCGGCCAGGTCAATCAAGCCGAAGGGGCTACGGTGACCGGCGATGTCCAGGGCCTAACCAAATTCCAGAATAAATTCGGCTCAGACGACGATGACGATGATGGTAACTCGTCGTTTGGCGGAGCGCCAATACCGCCCGTCCCGCCTATTCCGCCCCAAGCTGATCACTTTGACGGTGGTGGGTCTAGCATTTTCGGTTGGGTAGCCAGAATTTTAGGCGATATCTTCTGGACGCTGGCGCTCCTGGTGGTTTTAGGCGTCATCACCTGGCTGGTAGCTGCTTTCATGCCGGAGCAGATGTACAATGTCCGTGAAACGCTTACGACTTCCGCCCCGCTCAGTTTTGGCCTGGGGTTACTCACCTCGATCGTGGCGGCGGTTTTGATACCGGTGGCGATCTTGCTGGTGATCACCATCTGCCTGGCAATTGTCCCGATTGTGGGCTACATCGCCTTGGGGATTGCCACCCTGTTTGGCTGGATTGTTATCGGCCACATTCTGGGAGAGCGGCTGCTGGCGGCCGGCGGTCGGCCCCAACCGGGGTTGATCATGTCCAGTATCGTCGGCGTGTCGATCTTAACGCTGCTGACCAACATGCCGGTTATCGGACTGATCGCTTGCATTGGGTTTATCGGCAAAGCCATTGGAGCGCTTATCGCTATGGCCGGTTTAGGCGCCGTCCTACTGACTCGCTTTGGGACGCGCCCCTATCCAGTGCAGCCCGGAGCAACACCGCCGCCTTCCGACGGGCCGAGCGGCACATCTTATTACCCCGGTACCCGTACCCGCTGGACCGATCCCGAACCGGTGGTATCCGAAGAAGATAAACCGGCCTCGGAGGATGAACTAAAGGCTAAAATTCGAGAAGCGCTATCTCAAGCCGATGAAGTCGCGGCGGCTAAAGCTAAGGCTGAGGAAATGTATGGGCCTAAAGCCGACGCTGAGACTAAGACTAAGAAGTCTGCCTTGGATGAAGCGGTGGATGAAACTGAGCCGGAGTCTGACGAACCAAAAGACGGTAGTTAGAGTTAATAGGGTTCGTGGAGTTTATAGAGTTTGTAGAGTTGATGGCGTTTTCAGGTAAAGGTTAGTGTCACGAGTTTTGTACCATTGTTAAGAACACAGATTGTCAGGATTAAACGGATCAAGAAACTACGGCAAAAATCCGTTCAATCCTGCGCATCCGTGTTCTTAAATCAGTTGACTATAATTGTGGCGAAAACTTAAGGACTAACATCTCTAATCGTCTGTAAATCCCTCTGGAGGTCACTTTCCGGTCTTACCAGAGGGATTTTGTATTTCCCACATAGCCCCCGTATTTTTGATAGTGGCAGATTTCTATCCGCCACCCGTAATCCCAGGATTTCAATCCGGTGTTGGATAGTTAAAAACTCGAAGTTTTTCAGGCTGTTAATCGAACGAAGCGCCGATCAGATGCGCCCCGGTCAAATTGGCCCCGGTCAGATCGGCTCCCCGCAAATCGGCGTTGCCGAGGTTGGCGGCTTGCAGATCCGCGCCGGTTAGATCAGCCTCTTGCAAATTAGCGTGGATAAGCGTGATCCCACTCATCTTGCTGTGACGCAGCCGCGCTCGGGAGAGATCGCTGTCGATCAGCCCGGTCAATTGGGTCAAGTCCAGATCGCTGAGATTGGCCCGGCTTAAGTTGACGCCCGACAGCTCGACGCCGGCCAACCGGGTGAAGCGTAAATCAACCCCACTCAAATTCGTCCGAACATCGGTTTGGACGTAAGATAGATCGCTGCCGGTCAGGATAGCCCCGGCCAGTTGGGTCGAACGTAAATCCTGGCCGGCCAGATCAAGTCCGGCCAAATTGGCTCGGCTGAGATTGGCTCCGGCCAGCCGCGTGGTCAAGTCGATCAGCGCTTCTCGTAAATCAGCCCCCGTCAGATCGACCTCACTCAGGTCGGTCTGGCGTAAGTCGGCCCCCCGCAAGTTGGCCCCCACCAGGCTGCTGCCGCGCAGCTTGAGTTTGGTCAGTCGGGTGTGGCTGAGATCGGCCTGATCCAAGCGCAGTTCTTCTAAATTGTGAGCCAGTCGGCGGTTGACGGCCGCCAAATCTTGGCCGCTCAAGTTGGCCCCGGTCAGATTGGCCTGATAAAGGATAATGCCATCGAGACGGGCCTGACGTAGATCCGCCCCGGTTAAGTTGGCTTTGACAAAAGTGGCCGAGCGCAGATCGGCCCCGCTCAAGTCAACGCCGGCCAGGTGTGCGCCCGCAAACGAGGCGTCGCGCAGATCCAACCCGCGCAGATCAGCCCCGGCCAGATCGACGGCATCGAACCCGGCGCCGACCAGATTTTGGCGGCGCAGATCAACCGCCGGTCGGTTGGCGCAGTCGGGTGGGCAGATTACGGCCTGCTCGGCGGCCTGAAAAACCGTGGTTGGCAGAGGTGGCGGTTGAGGCGTGACCGGCGCCGGCGGCGCAGTGGTTTCGACGGCCACACCACATGCGGGACCGTCGCCGGTATGACCGGCGGCTAGAACCAGATAGATTTTAGAAAACATACAAGGGGTAATATCATCGGGCAGAATCGTGTAACCGATTTCCCAGATGAGAAGGGCAGCAAGCACAAACAGGGCCGCCGCCTGACGCAGGGGGGACAGTTTTATGAACTTGGGCATGGCTCTCTTCCTGAATTTACAGGTTGAAGCTACGAGCCGGGCTGTAGCAAACAACAGTGTTTGTAAAATCGCCCACCTCAATGTGGGCAATACGCTTGGGAAACATTATACTCGAATTTGGTTTTATTATAAACTGGATAGTCGGTTTGTTGGATAGTTCGATGGTTGGACAGTTGGATAGTTGGTTAAATGGACCCAACAAACAAACTCAGTCGATCACAATTTTACATGAAAGTGGGTAAATAGAACGCCGATCGGACCGATCACACGGATAAACACGGATTTTATTAATATCAATCAAGCTTTATCGGTGAAAATCCGTCTAATCCGTGTCATCTGCGTTCTATCATTTCTCAGCAGATCTTGAAATCGTGATCGACTGAAACTAATTAACCCTCTGTCCCACCATCCCATTCTTTCAAGCGAGGTTTCTTTTGGGCAAATTCTTAAGGCGAATGGGGCTGCTACTGGGCTGGCTGGTCGTGTGGGGGTATATTCTGACCTGGCAGTTGGGGCCGTCTTGGGGAGCAGTAACCCACGGCTTTGTGGGTCATTACACCGCGGCCCGGTTGCTGATTTGGGGCGACTTTGGCCCGATGGTGTATAATGATGATTGGTTCGCCGGGCAGGTGCAAACCTCTACCGGCCCGGCGGTGTACGAAATATTTACACCCAATATGCCGACGGTGGCGCTGCTGGCGCTGCCGTTGGCCGGCCTCCCGCCGCAGGTGGCTCGCAATGTCTGGCTGGCGGTGAGTCTGGCGGCGCTGCTGGCTACGTGTTGCGTGCTGGTGGGAGTCGGGGTTGGCCTGGGGCAGTCGTTGGAGCGCAGCGGCTGGATTTTGCTGGTGGAGCTAATCGCGCTGTTGCCCGCGGTGGGCGCTAACTTGGCGGTGGGACAAACTTATCTGGTCTTGGGTGGGCTGCTGGCCTTGGCGCTGTTAGGGCTGGTTTATCAATGGGATTGGTTGGTGGGCGGGCCGCTGGGGCTGGCTTTTATTTTGAAAACGTCAGGGCTGTTTTTGTGGCTAGCGCCGTTGCTGCACCGCCGCTGGCGAGCGCTGCTGTGGGGCGGCGGCGTGATGTTGATCCTGGCCGCGATCAGCCTACCCTGGCTTGGCTTCGAGACCTGGCTGGCCTACCCCACCGCCGTCAGCGCCTTTAGCCGGCGCGGGGCGCTGGCCGTGCCGGCTTATCAAACCACCACCGGCCTGCTGACTCACCTGTTTAGTTATGACCCGGTGTGGAATCCCGCGCCGATCAAACAGTGGCCGATTCTGGCTAATGTGCTGCCATCCACTATCCGAGTGGCGGCGATTGGAGCCACGGTCTGGATCGGCCGGCGCAGCGATCCCGCCCGGCTGTTTGCCGCCCTGCTGCCGCTGACCATTGTCTTGCTGCCGGTGGCCGAAGAGTATCATTTTGTGCTGTTGTTGGGTTCGATTTTTGTGGCGGCGACCGATCTGCTGCAACGCCCGCTTGAGTCCGCAGCCGACCGGGCGGCTTGGCTGGGATTAGGCGTGGCCCTGCTACTGCTGATCGCGCCGATTCCGTTTAAGTCAACCGGCTGGGCGACCGGCTGGTGGGCGCTAGCCGCTTACCCACGTTTGTACGCCGCTTGGCTGGTGTGGGCTGTGGCTGTTTACGGTTTAACTCGCTTCTCAGCATTCTCTCAGCATTCTCTTACGCAAATTTAAGGTCAGTCCTTAAAAATTAGGAGAACGTGAGTAGAAATGAAAGAGGTGGAATGATGACAGTTACGGACAAAAGTTTGAAGTCCATCAACCGTCGCCAATTTATCCGGCTCGGTGCGACCACCACCGCCGGACTGTTTCTGGCGGCGTGTGGCGCGAACCCACCGACAGCGGAACCCACGCCTACTGAGGTGGTACAGCGCCCAACCGATACCCCCATCCCGCCCACCGCCACCACCGCGCCCACCGATACGCCCATACCCCTGCCCGCCGGAACCAACGCCCCCACCGCCGAACCGACCGCTACCGCCACCAACACGGCGGTCATCGATCCCGACCAACTGTTGATTGCCGATATGACCCTGGCCGCAACAGCTTACCTGGAGGCCCTTGATGATGGTCAGCGCTCTATTTCGGCGTACGATTTCGCCAGCGACGAACGCTTCCGCTGGCATTGGACCACACCGGGCAACTTCCCCCGGAACGGCTTACCCCTGCGAGAGATGACTGAAACGCAGCGGTCGCGGGCGTTCGATCTGCTGGCCGCCAGTCTGTCCGGGATGGGCTTTCAGAAATCGCTCGACATCATCTCGCTGCAAAATGATTTAGGCAACGACTCGGAACTGTACTACGTCACCGTCTTTGGCATGCCGGGCGGCGACACACCGTGGGGCTGGCGCTGGGAAGGCCATCACCTGTCGCGCCAATTCACCGTGGTTGGCGACCGTTTGGCGATGCTGCCCTTTTTCCTCGGCTCCTGGCCGACGACCACCCAGGCCGGTTTGCGGGCGATGGCTCAAGAGGAAGATGCGGCGTTGGAACTGATTAACTCTTTTTCAGGCGATATGCAAGCGCAAGCCATCTTTCAAGACAGAACCCTGACTCAACACGTCACCCAGAACGCGGCCAAGGTCGATCCGTTGGAACCGATCGGCGTGGCCTATGCCGATATGAGCAGCAGCCAGCAACAGTTGGTCACGGAAATTATGCAAGCCTATCTCAATACGTTGCCAGATCACGTCGCCGCCGCCAGCTTTGAGCGGATCGACGCCGCCGGGCTGGAGCCAATTCGCTTTGGTTGGGCCGGTAGTCTCGACCGCCAGCGACCCCAATATTTTCGCGTACAAGGCCCCACCTTCCTGTTAGAATATGATAATTCGCGTAACGGCGGCACCCACATCCACAGCGTCTGGCGCGATTTCGAACACGACTTCGGTTACCATCTCTTATAGCGGGCCGGAGATAATTTTGTTGCACCGGCTCAAGCGAAACTGGCATTATCTGGTCGTCCACGCGATCGGACTTGGGGCACTGCTGGTGCTGGGTTATTTCTATCTATCTGGCTCGCTGGTCAACCCGATTCGCTACTTTGTTTTGCGTTCGGGCACCCTTGGCTTGATTTTTCTGGTGGCGTCGCTGGCCTGTACACCCGCACGACGTCTGTTTAACTGGCCGGGCGCCGTCCAGATTCGCCGGGCGCTGGGCCTATACGGCTTTTTGTTCGTCACCATCCACTTTGCGGTCTATCTGTTTTGGGAAAACTCGCTCTACTGGGAGTTAATCTGGCGTGATTTAGGCGAACGGAAAGCCATGCCCATTGGTATTGCTGCCTTTGTCTTGCTTATCCCACTGGCCGCGACCTCGACCCGAGGCTGGCAGCGGCGGCTCGGCAAACGATGGCGAACCCTGCACCGGCTGGTCTACCTGGCTCTTCCTCTAAGCGTCTGGCACTATTTCTGGCTCGACCGCGATTTCAAGACATGGCCTTGGATCTTTGCCGTTATCGTGACCCTATTACTCGTCCTGCGGCTGCCCCTTGTGAGGTCGGCCTACAAGAATCGAGCTTCCGTTAAGTAAAATTGGAGCGACAAAGCTTGCTTTGTCAAGGTCAAAGTAAGATCAAAGTAAGCTTTGGAGTTCCGTTATTTATTTTCAAGGAGGAAAGAATGAAAAAACTCAATACGTTCCAAAAATATTTTGTCGAGGAGTTTTATGACGACTACCGGGAGGGGGCTATCACCCGCCGAACCTTTATCCGGCGGGTGGCCTACATTACCGGCGGGATGGCCGCAGCGGTCTCGACGATGAGTCTGCTGGGCTGTTCGCCGGCCGAGTTGCCGGACCCAACCGAACCGATACCGCCTCCCGAACCCACCGACCCCCCGCTCGATCCCACGGCGACGACGGCCCCTGACCCGACTGCGACCCCACCGCCCGAACCCACCGCCACCACCGCCCCGGAGCCAACCGAGGAAGCTGCCATCAGTGAAACGACCGAGCCAATAGCCCAATTAGAACCGGTTCCCGGTGCGCAAAGCCCCTTCTCCGTCCCCGTCGGCGACCCGGCCGTGAACGCCAGCACCGTCACCTTCCCCAGCCAGGGCGATGAAATTACCGCTTATTTAGCCCAGCCGGCGGAGCCAGGCGTGTATCCGGCGATTTTGGTATGCCATGAAAACCGGGGTTTGAATCCCCATATTGAGGATGTGGCCCGTCGCTTTGCCAAGGAAGGCTATGTGGCGCTGGCCATCGATCTGCTTTCGCGCGAGGGCGGCACCGCTGCCTATGACCGCGATGAGGTGCCGGGGCTGTTAAGCAACGCCGAAGCCGGTCGCCATGTCAATGATTTCATCGCCGGGTACGAGTACCTACAGAGTCTCGATTCGGTCGATGGTGAGCGCATTGGCATGACCGGCTACTGTTTCGGCGGCGGCATTACCTGGCGCGTGGCCGCAACGCTGCCCGAACTCAAAGCAGCAGTGCCGTTCTACGGGGTCGGCCCGGACCTGGATCAGGTTGGCAACATTAATGCCGCCGTGCTGGGCGTGTATGCGGAACTGGATGAGCGGGTTAATGCCGGCAAAGATGCGTTGGATCAAGCCCTCACCGACGCCGGAGTAACCCACCAGATGAATGTCTATCCGGGCGTCAACCATGCGTTCCACAACGACACCGGCGAACGCTACGTCGAAGCGCAAGCGACTCAGGCCTGGCTTGACACATTGGCCTGGTTTGAGCAGTATTTATAGAGAAAAAAGGGGTAGGGGGTAGGGATTGTGGGGTATGGGATAAAAAGTTGATTTCCCCTAATCCTTACCCCTTATTCGCTACCCGTTGTAGGTAAGGAGGATTTCCATGACCAAAGTCTGGCTAATCATTTTTGCAGCGGGGCTGCTGTTGACCGGCTGCGGTGAGCCGTCGGAACAACCGGCAGCGACCGCTCCTGCGGCCGCCAAATCTGAGCCGGTTGCGCAGGAGCCGACGGCTTTACCTACGGCGCCAGCAGCGGCCCAGCCGACGGATACACCCGCGCCCAGCCCAACGCTGACGGAAACCCCTGTGCCGCCGCCCACCGCGACCCCCATCGGCGCGCCGGCTGAACCTACCCCAGCAACACCCACAGTTGAACCGGGACAAGTTGCCGAACCGGTCTTATTGGAATATCCTATTCCTCCCGGCTCTCGCCCGCACGATGTCGCTCCCGCGCCGGATGGATCGGTATGGTACACAGCTCAAGCCATCGGCGAACTGGGCCGGCTTGATCCCGCGACGGGTGAGACGCAGCACATTCCGTTGGGTGCGGGTTCCGCCCCGCACGGCGTGATCGTTGGCCCCGACGGCGCGCCCTGGGTTACCGACGGCGGGTTGAACGCCATCGTGCGCGTCGATCCGGATACGTCAGCGGTCGATATATTCCCGCTGCCGGCCGGAACGGGCTACACTAATTTGAACACGGCCACCTTCGATCAAAGTGGGGTGTTGTGGTTTACCGGCCAGAGTGGGGTTTACGGCCGGTTGGACCCGCAGGTCGGGCAGGTGGAAGCCTGGGCCGCGCCGCGTGGTCAAGGGCCGTACGGCATCGCGACTACGCCGGACGGTAATGTTTATTACGCATCCCTGGCCGGAAGTCACATCGCCCAAATCGATTTGGAGAGCAGCAAGGCCCTCGTTATTGAACCGCCGACGCCGGGGCAAGGTGCGCGGCGAGTCTGGTCCGACTCGCGGGGGCAAATTTGGGTCAGCGAATGGAACAGCGGTCAGTTATCCCGCTATGAGCCGGCCACCGGCGCGTGGCAAGCCTGGCGATTGCCGGGCAGTAACCCCAAACCCTACGCGGTTTACGTCGATGAGGCTGATATGGTCTGGTTAAGTGATTTTGGGGCTAACGCGCTGGTTCGGTTTGATCCGAACCAAGAAACGTTCGAGGTCTTTGAGCTACCCAGCCCCGGCGCTAATGTGCGCCAAATCTTGGGCCGACCGGGCGAGGTGTGGGGGGCGGAGTCAGGTACGGACAAACTGGTTGTTGTTAGAAAATAAAGCTACTACTACTATAACCCGGACGAGCCGAAACCAAAAAAGATTTAACGCTAAAGACGCTAAAGACGCAAGAGACGCCAAAGAAAATATAAGAAGCGTTTGCGACTTTAGCGTCATTTGCGCCTCTTGCGTTTAAATTTCTGGCTCAACTTCTTGTTTCTTGGGCAAGAAGTCAACTGTTTAGATACTATATGAAACCCTTTCTCGTAAAATTACTTCTATTTGTAATAGCCGTATGCCTTTTACAGCTAGCCATTTCCGCCTTGTATCCACCTCACCTACCGGACGAAATTTTGCAGTTGGACCGATACCTACAAGATGACACCGATATTATTTATTTCGGCGACAGCACCTTAATCTATCCCGTAGGCGAGGTCACGACCGGCGAAATTCTGCAAGAGCTGCTGCCGGAGCAGACCATCGGCCAGGTGGCCCATCCGGCTTATAATGCGGACCTGTATCGCCGCTACGCCGACTACATCACCCGGTTCGACCACCGGCCCGACAGAGTCATCATCCCCATTAACCTGCGCTCTTTTTCGCCGGAGTGGGATCGACGGCCGGCTTACCAATTCGAGGCTGAAAAAGCGGTGCTAACTTATGGCCGGCTGCTGTCAACGATGTTTTACCGGCCGCTGGCGACTTTCGGTGGGTTCGACTCGCCGATCAGCCAGGCCGATTTCTTGCATACGCCGGTTTACAGTGGAACCACGCCGGTAGGGCAGGTCGGCGATTTTGAGGAACAGTTGGGCCACACCACATTGGCCACGCAGGCGAATAATGTCGCTTCGGCTTACTATCGCAATCTACCGGAGGAAAATGACGAGGCCACGCTGGCAGCCTCGCTGGTCTACTATTACATGGGTGAGCTGGACCCCAACCACCGCAAAATTCAATCGTTGCTGACCACCGCCCGCCAACTAAAAGCGGGCGGAATTAAGCCTATTTTCTACATCAGCCCGCTCAATACCCAATTGGGTGAGCGGGTTCTGGGCGAGACGTTTGGCCGGCAAATTGAGGCCAACACGGCCGTGATCGAGCAAGCCTTTCGCAGCGAAAAGATCGATCTACTGAATTTGGCGTTCGCGCTAGAGCCGTACTATTTTGTCGATACCGAACACCTGACTGAAAACGGCAAGGCTCGGGTGGCCGAAGCCTTGGCAACGCTGATCAAAGCCGCCCCATCAGAACCGTTAACCTCGACCCAATCCGATCAGTCGGACGTAGCGCAGGTTGCTCCCGGCTCGGCCATCGCCCAGATCACCTCGCCGCCAACCGCCACGATAAGTGCGGCATCGGTGGGGCCAACGCCGACCGGCGCCCACGTGGTTCGCCGAACCAACGGGGCGGGCAGCGTGACGGCTGTCGAGTCGGTCGGGACGTTTGAGCCGGTCGGCAACTACTTCGTCGATCTGTACCGCATTCGCTACCGCACCGTGACCGATGACGACCGGCCGGTCGAGGCGCGGGCCTATCTGTACATCCCCCTGACGGCTGAGCCGGAGGCCTTTCCGGTGCTGGCTTACGGCAACGGCACCACCGGCATTGGCCCCGGCTGCGCGCCGCTCGACGAGATCCGGCAGGGCGCGAACTGGGGCGGGAACCACTATCAAATGCTGGAATACGCGGCCCAAGGCTTCATTGTGGTTTGGCCCAACGGCCAGGGCTTTGACGATACCCAACCGGCGCACCCCTATTTTATCGCCAAAAATGAAGCGCGAACCACGCTGGATGCGGTGCGGGCGGCCTACAACTTTATTGAAGAGGGGCGCGCCGCCGAGACCGAGGCCAAGCCGACGGCGGCGGTCTTCTTGGGCGGCTACTCCAGCGGCGGGCACGCGGCCTTTGCCGCCAAAGATTGGGCGGCTCGCTATGCGCCCGAGTTGACCATCAAAGGGGTTTTGGGCCACGGCCCGACCACCAACGTCGAGACGCTGATGAAAGAAAATCCTATTTTCAGCCCGTACCTGGTCTATGCCTATCGCGCTTTCTATGGCGAAGTGGTGATCGACCCCACCCGCGTTTTTCAGGACAACTGGCTGGTCAGTTTCAACAGCGATGCCATGACCAAATGTATCGATGACATCTACTACTACTATTCGCCCAACGCCCGCTTGATGTACCAAGGCGACTTTAGAGAAGCGCTGTACACCGACCGCCTGGCCAGCTTTGCGCCCCAATTCAAACGGGCGCTCGATACCAATGCAACCGGTCTGGCCGGGGCCGGGCTGGCCGTGCCGGTGCTGATTTTGCAAGGCACAGCCGATATGGTGGTCACGCCGCCCAGCCAGGAGGCGTTTGTAACTGAACTGTGCCGCCGGGGCAGCCGGGTCACTTATCTGACCTATCCCGCCATCGATCACGCCCAAACGCGCATCGAAAGCTTCCGCGACACGATTAGCTGGATGAAAACGCTGGCCGAAGGTGGCCGGCCCAAATCAAGCTGCGGCAGCCTGATGGGGCAATAGCAACCGCGATGTTATTTAACTCTTTGCCGTTCCTTCTCTTTTTTCCCATAGTCATGGGGCTATATCTAGCCTGTCCGGATCGCTATCGTTGGGCGCTGCTGCTGGCCGCCAGCTATTATTTTTACGCGGCCTGGAAGGCGGAGTACGTACTGCTGATTGTGGCCGCCACGCTCATCGCCTACGGGACGGCGCTTCAGATGGCCCAAACCGAGCGTCGGGCGGCGCGGTTAGCCCTGCTGTTGATTAGCGGGATATCAAACCTGACGATATTGCTGGCCTTCAAATATTTCAATTTCTTTAGCGACTCGCTGCGAGCCATCCTCGCGCAAGCCAGCATCTTTTACGATCCCCCGCTGGTCGAGGTGCTGCTGCCGGTGGGCATTTCCTTTTACACCTTTCAAATCATCGGTTACAGCATCGATGTGTATCGCCGCCGGCTTGAGCCGGAGCGGCACTTGGGTTACTTTGCCCTGTTTGTGGCCTTTTTTCCGCAGTTGGTGGCCGGTCCCATCGAGCGCGCCGCGCACATGCTGCCGCAATTCCGCCGCCGGTTCGAGTTGGACGCGGCGCGGTTGACCGGCGGCCTGCAATTAGTGCTGTGGGGCTTGTTCAAGAAGGTCGTCATCGCCGACCGGTTGGGGCTGTACGTTGATGCCGTCTATAACCAGCCCACGACTTACACCGGCTGGCCAATTTGGGTGGCAACGTTTTTCTTTGCCTTCCAAATCTACTGCGACTTTTCCGGCTACACCGATATCGCTCTGGGCCTGGCCCGGATGATGGGCTTCGACCTGATGGAGAATTTCAAGCAGCCCTATTTCGCTGCCTCACCGGTCGATTTTTGGCGGCGCTGGCATATCTCCCTATCCACCTGGTTTCGAGATTATCTCTACATTCCCTTGGGCGGCAATCGAGTACCTGTCAGCCGGTGGTACGCCAACCTATTCATCGTCTTTTTGGTAAGTGGGCTGTGGCACGGAGCCAATTGGACTTTTGTGGTCTGGGGCGGGCTGCACGGTCTATACGTCATTGTCGAGGTGGCTACGCAAGGGGTGAGAGCCGGTTGGAACCGGCGGCTAGGACTCAATCGTTGGCCGGGGCTGCTGACCGTCGGCAGCCGGTTGTTGACCTTTAGTCTCATCTGTCTGACATGGCTCTTTTTCCGAGCAAACTCGGTGGGGGATGCGCTGACGCTGCTGGCCCACTTACGCCCACTCGCCAACCCGGCCGAAATCAACGCTCCCTGGCTGACGGTCGTCGATCATCCGGCACAACAAATGGCTCTGGCCGTGGGGTTGATTCTGCTGCTTCTGGTGATTCAGTGGGGCCAGGTTCGGGGTTGGTCGTGGCCGGTTATCTTCCTACGCCCGGTGTGGCTGCGCTGGGCCACCTATCTAATCCTGGTGCTGTCGATCTTGAATTTGGGGATCGCCAGCGAGGTTCCGTTCATCTATTTTCAGTTTTAGCCGCTGTCTAGCGTATGGCGGTCAGAAGGATTAGTTGTTTGATCAGCATGGTGGCATAGCAGCCCGTCGGCAAGTAGAAAGAAACGGTCACGGCCTGATCGCCGGGATGTAGCTCATCGGCAAATTGATCTAAAATAAAAACAGGGACGGTAATGAAGACCGGCCGCGTTTTGATGGTCCGGTAGGGAGCGCCGCTGGGCCACTTTATCTTTTCTACATCGATAGAGAGCCGGGGCAGCATGGGGACGGTCTGGTCGATCGGCAGCGCCAGCGGCCCCAGATACGGCAATTCCACCTGAACGGCGTTGAACTGCTGCTCGATGATCTGTTTTAACCGGCTGTTCCACACGTAGCTGTTATAAGAGGAGACAAAGAAATTAAGCTTACCGGCTGCGCTGGTCGACAGCGCTGTCTGGTGCGAACCGGATTGGTGCAGCGCCGCCACGGCCTGAGCGATCTCGCCGGCGTCGATGCCGGATTGGAGATAGTGATGATAAGCAGCCGCCCAGTCACCGGCCAGCAGCGCCTGCCCGATGAGATAGGTGTTGTGAATGCTACCGGGCAGACCGAACCGCTGTTCGTCGTAGTAGTTGATGAACTGGAAAAACCGGTCGCTATCGAGGTTACGGGCCAGATTGCCGGCGATCTCAGGCGCCAGTTGGCGGATGATAATGGTGAACTTGTTCCCGTGGAGCAGCCGGGGCCGAACCGGCTCTTGACCATACCCCAGGAGTCGATCGATTGAGATCATTAGGCCGCTGTCGGCGAAAAATTCATTAGCCTGCCGGATCTGCCTGTTGGAAACCACGGCCCGTAGCGAAATGGCTTGCCGAGTTACGGCGAATTCATCTTTCAACCCGGCTGCCGAGACATCCGGCCGGGGACAGTTAAAATAATCGGCCAAATGGTGCAGCAAGGTGAAAGTGGTCATATTTTCTTTTTGGACCCATAGATAGGTATAGGCGGCGTTCTTTTTGGGGGCGTAGTGGGGTTCCAGATAAATTTCGTCAACCATAAAATCCGAATTCAACGTTTTGAGTTGAAACGGCGGTAAAACTACAGCACTTTGAATAGGTGTCATGGCGATGCCTTTGCTCGACCGATTATTTTTTAGAACAGGTTTATTGGCCAAGAGGGTTTCGCGTTTAGCCACCCCGACAAATTCGGATTTCACCGAAAAAAATGACGACGATATGATATTGGCCGGCTAACGCACCGCTCATGGTAGCACATGCTGCCGATTATGAAAATTACAACTGTATATGAGATTAGTTCTAATTTCGTTGGAAAAAATTACCCCCGTAAACACCTCCCGTCGACCATGACCACTCCGCCTTTTGAGCCCCCAACTTTCATCCTCATAATTCATCCCTCATCATTCATAATTAAAAAAGCCCCGCAGGCCAAATCTACGGCCCGCAGAGCTTCTATCCTAAAAAATGTTCAATTTTTGACCGGGCTAGAAACCCATCAGGCAACACCCCATCTGCATTTTCCTAACTGGAAACCGTCAGATTGAACGTCGCAGTTGCGCCGCCCGCAACGCTGGCAACCACCGTAAAAGCGCCGGCCTCATAATAGGCATAGACGCTCATGCCATCGGGCATTTCGTTTAATGTGGCGATGCCTTGGCTATCAGTTTTTACGGTGGCCGGAGTGGCGCCGCTTGGATGCACTTGTACAGCCATACCTTCCGGGTACGTGCCGGGATTGAAATCGACGAGGACATCCGGCAAAATGCTGCCTTGCGCATCGGTTAAACGAATTTGTAACGGGGCGAATTTCGCCTGACCACCAGATACGGAACCTCTGACACGGGCGACAGATTGTTTATCACCGGAAACTAAAGTAAGCACCGCGCCAGGATAGGCAGGCCGGGCCGGCGTTGGGGCAACGGTCAGGTTAAATGTTTGGCTGAGATTATTCAGACTTGCCGTCACTGTAAAAGCGCCTTCCGCGTAGTAGCAGATCACGCTGTCGCCGAACATCGCATTCAGTGTGGCGATGCCGGATGCATCGGTCGTGGCCGTTACTGTTTTTGACCCACCGGAAGGTTCAAGCTGAATCGCCATTTCCGGCGGACCGGCTGCCGCAAAGCTGACCTTCGCCTCGGCGACTGGAATGTCATTGGCGTCCGTGACGCGCACTTGCAGTTGGTCAAAATGAGCTTGCCCGCCGGGAATTTCAATCGGATTTGTTCGCGCCACGCTTTGGTTGTTGCCGGAAACGATGGCCAGTTTTGCCGCTGCACCCGCTGCCTGGGTTGTAACGGCATTGGATACCGGAGACCAATCACTCATTTTAACGGAGTCGGTGAGCGGCGTTTTAATCATCACCCGGCCGCCGGTCATTTTCGCCCCATAATGCCCTGCCCACCCATTGACATCCTTGCCGCTGTGTTCGAAATAAACAAACCGCACGCCCGCGCCATAAGCCGAGAACAGGTGTGAGATTTTTTCCCAGGGATAAACCCAATTCGGCGCTATCGGCGCATTGATAACGCCGGTGTCAAAACGCTGGATGACTTTTTGACCCGCGTCACGCAATTCGACGACCAATTGATATTGGCCCACGCAATCGCTGCGCGAGCACATCCACTCGCTTATTTCGATATCCGGGACGCTATCCAAATAGGCTGCTGCCAAACCCTCTGCCAAAAGATCGATGGTTTGGGCTTTTTTATCCCATTGATATGATGTGACAAAATTGGTATTACCCTCGGTGCCGGGGCAGGAGGCCGCCGGGCCGTCTTCGATTTGCCACTGATTGCCGCCGTTCGCCAGAATCTGCCAGTTGTTGAAACCGTCGGTGGCGTCGCCATTTTTGAGCACATTACGGGATTGCGTCCCTTTGGCCCGCACCCGAGCGCTCACGCTGCTGCCACCGGCCACTGCCGTTGCAGCGATGGTGGCTTGCTTCCCGGCAAATACGGCGTCAAGTGGCGGATCCAGCGGTGTTTGTTGATCGCCGATCAGCAGTTGCACTTCATAATCCACACCCTCGCTTGCATCATCCCAAGTGATGGTGAAGGTGTTGTTGGCATACGCCAAGTGCACATTGGTCGGCGCATCAAGTCCCGGCAAGGTCAACACCTCGGTCAGCGCGCTCCAGGCGCTGATCTGGTTTGTCGCCGTGGCCCTCACCTGCGCTTTGATGCCGTCGGCTGGAAAGTCTGCCCGGACCGCGAATTGCCATGTTACAATATTGTTTTGGCTATCTTTTGCTGTGAAATCGGGTTGATCGACTAATGGTGTTCCGGCCGCATCTGTAATCTGTACTTGGTAATCGGTAGCACTACTCACGGCATCCCAATTGATTGCAACGGTGTTTTCTTGATCAATCAAATTGATTTTTACGTTGTGGGGCACTCCGATAATCGTTAGGCTGTCGGTGGATATTTTCCAGATACTCGGCAAAAAGTTATCCGCCACCGCCCGCACCTGCACTTGATAATTTATACCCGCCGCATCATTTAAAATGCTGAATTCAACGGAATACTGTGTTGGATCTTGTGCGGATTGTTGCATCGTACTCATAGTATCCAGCGGCGTACCGAACATCACCAAACGCGCCTGGTAATATTTTGCATTAGGCACCGTATTCGCCAATGCCGCGATCAATTTTTCGTTCGCATACCGCAGCGGCTGTTGATCCGGTGAGTTGAGCCGGTTCATTGGATCGGACACGACATACGAGCTGGGCAGATACCCATCGGCGAAGGCCCGCACTTGCACTTTGTAGACCATACCCGCCGGTTGATCGCTATCGATCGTTATCGGAAACGCCGCTTGCGGCACATCGGAATTATCCGGCGCTGGCGTCATATCTACCGGATCACCAGAAGCAGCCCCGTCGATCAGTAGAAGAGATTCATACCTTTGGGCGTGTTCCACGGCGGCGGTCAGTCGCGCCACGAGCGTATTTCGAGACCAACCTAGCAGGCCGAATTGCGGATCGTCAAGTTTGGTCAGGGATTGCGTTGATACGTTCCACATACTGGAAACGTGCCCGCCACCTGTGGCCCGCACACGCACCTGAAATTGCGTGCCGCTGATTTGTGGATTCATGATTATTACAAATTTCGGTTGACTGCCGGTGTCCACGGCAGAGCCAAAATAACTCGCCGGTGTGCCATCGACAACAAGCTGGATATCATAATTATTGGCATCTGGGATGGCGGCCATAAAGGTGATAATGAGATTGCCGCTGGTTTCATCAACAGTAATCGACTGCACCTCGGGGGAGGCTAATCTTGTGACGCCCTCGGTCCCGGTGGCCCACAAGCTCGGTAATGCATTGGCGCCGAGCGCCCGCGCTTGCACTTTAAATTCCGTGCCGGGCGTGGTTTCCGTTATTGAAAACGACGCGAGATAGTCATTGCCCGCCTCTGCCGAGGAAACGTCAACGGTCGTTTCCTGGGGTACACCGTCAACAAGCAAACGCGCCTGGTAGCTCTCCGCGCCGGGTACCGTTGTTTGAATATTAATCAGCATGCCGCCGATATGGAGGGTTGGCGAGCCTATTATGGGTTGCGACAAATGAGTGATGCCATCTGTCGATGTGACCCACGCGCTGGGCAGCGCATTTTCACCAAGCGCCTGCACCCTGACCTGGTAATTGGCGCCGGGGGCATCGCTAGATAAAGCGAACTGGGCGATACGCTTATCCGGTTGTTGCGTGCTGGGTTGCATCTCGACCGTATCGCCGACAGGCGTGCCGTCTTTGATAAGCTGCGCGTTGTAACCGGACGCTCCGGCGACATCCTGGGCCAGGGTTGCGGTAAGTTGACCGTTGTTGTAAGCCAAAGCCTCAAGTTGCGGCGATGAGAGCGGTTTGATCGCTTGTGTAGAAACCTGCCAGCCGCTGGGCACGCCCTGGTTCACCATCGAACGCACCTGCACTTGATATGTCGCCGTCAAATCGCTAATAACGAATTGCGCCTGCGGTGGCGTGCCATTCATAGTTTGTAGTGCGCCCGCCGGAGCATTGTTGACCACAAGTTGGGCCTGGTAAGAAGTCGCGCCATTTTGGGTTTGGTCGATTTGCGAGGTGATCGTTTGATCGGAAAGTTGCAGCGGTTTGAGCGTGGGAGGCGCGACTTTCCAGAAATCATCCGATACGGCGGCATCGCTTGCCCGGTAATTTGGCGCATAAGCGATAATTTCAACGTGATACGGCCCAACTGGTAAATCGCTCACGGAAAAATCAAGTTGGACGCCGCCGGTGGCCTGGGATTTATTGGCGGCGCCGCCTTTGACGGTAACCTGATAATAACCGGCATCGTTGGCTTTGCTCCATGTCACCCGTAAAGTGTTCGCATCAACCGGTGGAAATTGAATATTGGAAACTTTTTCCAATTTCGGGGGGAGTGGCGGCGGATTATCACCACTGTGACTGCCGCCGCCATTGCCGCTGCTATGGGTGCCGGAGCCACTTGAGTTATCGCTACTGCCGCCAAACAGCGAACCAATGAATCCACCGATTACGCCGCCAATACCGGCCCCGGCTGCGACTGCGGCGGCCACAGCGGCAGCCTCGGCGGCGGCCACACCCGCGCCGGCGGCCGCGCCGGCAGCCAATGCTGCTTCGGCGGCTTCAGCTGCGGCTGCGCCCAATTCGGCAATTTCCGCGGCCGACGCGCCTGCTTCTTCGGCGGCTTCGAGCGCTTCGGCAGCTTCTTCGGCAGCCTCGGCAGCTTCGGAGGTTGCTTCCGTAGCTTCGGGCGATTCTTCCACGGTTTCCATATCACAAATGAGGTTACTGATGATGCCTTTGGCCAGCGCCTGCGCGCCAACCACGCTGATCAAGGCGCTCAACTTCACCGGTTGGCTGATCAATTGTTCGATTATCAAACCGGAGTTTGCAACAATTTGCTCGATCAAATACCCCGGCAACCGCGATAAGGTCAGGTTGTCTTCCAGGGCAATTGTCAGCGTGATCTCCGGCATATCGACAAATAAAAATGGATGGTTGTTGTCGATGAGCGACAGCGAGTAGATGCCGTTCAACGTGACGTGCAGCTTGTTATCCGCCTGGTCTTTCATGCTGGGTTTAATGAGAAAATTGGTTTTGATGAGCTGCTCAAAACCGGTATTGACGATTTCCGCGCAACCGCTCTGCAACGCGGAAACAGCCTGACGCAACTTGGCCAGATCTAGCGCGACATCAGAATGGAAAGGCAGGCTGGTGAGATTAAAGCCTTCCGAAGTACTGTACGTGAACACCAGCTTTGAATATTTCAGCAGGTTGATTGAACCGACATAGGTGAACTCCGCCAGAATTTGGGCATCTTTCACCGTCTCGGTTTTGCCGACAGTCACTGTACCGGTGGCGAATTCTTCACTGAATAATTTTAATCCGACATCCAAACCAAAGGCTTTGCGTGCAGTGAGGACTTGTAGCAGTAACGCCGGGCTTGTTGCAAAAGTTGAATCGTAAAAACCCATAAACCACAGCGTAATCGGATCATCAAAGCTGCCTTGGGCGATCACGCCGGATTGCGGCCCGGTCAGGCCATTCACGGTTTGGCCGTTGAGCACTTGCACCGCCAAATTGACATTTTTAGCAAACAGGCTGATTTTGGTTTCGAGGTTGAAATTGGGTTTGTACGTCGTGCCATCGTACACGAGATTGCTGCCGTCCGGGCTTTTGTAATAATAAATCCGGCCTTGCAGCAGCGTCAGCGCGGATTGGTTGGCCAGATAACTTTTCTGATCTGAAGTATCGGGAACCGCTAAGAAAACGGTTTGGAAAAACATCAGCAAATCGAGCGGCTGCACCAACGCAATATTCACTAAAACCGGCGAACCACCGACCCAAACAATATTGGCCGTTAATGCAACCGGATAGCTGCCGTCCGGTTTTTTCGTACCAAAACCCACTGTACCGCCCAGTTGGATCACCGTCGGCGGTGCGTCCGCGCCATAGGTGTGATCGACAACCAAGAACAGATCTTCAAGTTTGATGCCGAACATACCCAGCGGGTCCGGCAAAGTCATCTCCAGATTGGCATCGACCTTGAAGATGGCTTTTTGCTCGCTGATGGTCATCACCCCTTTGAAGTCGAGCTTGTTTGGGTTGCCGTCACTGCTGAAATCAATCGAAGCATCTGCCAGCAAGCGCAAAACCGATGTCGTCTGCGCGGGTTGGTCGCTACCTTCCGCGGGGGGCGTGGTCGTCGTATCGACATAGGGCTGATAGTGCAATATCAAGTTGCTGAAGTGAATCACACTGAAGACGGTGAAATTGCCCAATTGCGCGCTGAAGATCGTATCTTCGGGTTGTCCGCCGATGTGCGCGAACAAAATCAGCGTGCTCTGATCGATGTTAACCAGCAAGGCCGCGACGTTGCCTAGCAGCGTCGTGTGGAACGTCAGCTTGCCATAGAGGCTGAGGCCCGCTTTCAGCGCGACTTGATCGCTGAGCGACATCGTATCGCCCAATTGCAATTTATCCGCCAATTGCTGTTGGAAAGTCGAATCTACCGCGTAATTGGCAAGCATAATACTCGCCGACTCCACCGAAATCACGCCATCGACCACGGCCAGGCTCCGACTGATACGCATAAAGGTGAAATTTTTGAGCGCTGCCGCCAGCACAAAGCCCCAGGTCGATTGGCTTGGCGCGGGGTTGCCATTATCGGACGGTGTGGGCGCGGGTAAATTCTTGACTTGCAAGGCCACAAGGCCGTAGAGCGGGTTAGTCTCTTCCGCACCAACGACTAATTCCCCCCACGCGAAGAATTGATCTTGCGTCAGATTGAGTTCGATGCCCGCTTGGAACTGCGTTGGCGGGTTAAAATCGCTGGGTTGCGGCGGCGTACTCAGCGCGTTGTCCGTTCCGCTGATGCTGCTGACCAGCGAGGCCGGGCTGAGCTTGGTCCCGTCGCCGACGGTGACCGTGATGACGGTGTCGATGGCGCCTGTGCCCAGCGCAAGCGATGCCGCGCCCCAAATATCGTCGCCGATAGTGAAGGTGCCGTGTAATTCGCCGCTGGAATCGCCGCCATCGCTGCCCGCGCGATGAATCGACCCGCCCAGCGCGACCACGGCAAAGGTCGTCGAACCGAAATTGATCGGCCATTCCATCAGCGCGTCACCCATAAAATCGAATTTTCCGGTGCTGGGGACCAGCGTAGCGTCCGCCGCGATGATGGTCAAGCTGGTGGGGAAGTTGTAAACAGAGGGCAATTGCCACTCCGTAGAGAGCAAAGTTTGCAACAAGGACGCAAAATCAATATGTAAGCTCTGCGTCAACCGGCCCTTGAAGGTCCACGGGTCGCTGGCTTCCGGCTTGCTGGCGCTGACGGCAAACTGCGCCGGACCAATCCCCAGCAAGGCGCTGACCTCACCCGTGACGACTTTGTCGCTGCTGGGGCCGGCTTGATTCACTTGCAGGGCGATGTGAATGGCATCAATATAAAACACACCGGGGAGCACATCCCAGCCCAAAGCCGCCTCCAGGCCGAAGGTTGCTTCCGGCAGATACTTATTTTGGCTATCGTAGCGCATGGTGAAAGCCGCCATTTGCAGGCCGCCATCCATCGGCAAGCCGGCGGGTAAGGCGCTGGTCACATTACCGGACGAAACAAAATTGCTGAGATCGTCCAGACTGCCCAGTTGGGCCGATTGTGCCCGCAAACGCACTTGCCAGATCGCCTGCTGATCGAAGGCAGTTAACACGCCGACTTGCACAGACCCAATCGTCATCACGGAACTGAGTTCCCCCTGGATAAGGCGTTGCGCGGCCTCGCGTGGATTTTGTACATCCAACTGCGCGCGAATTTGGTTCATCGTGAACCAGGGCAAGCCGTCAATGGTCCAGTTCTGGATGGTAAAGGCCACGGAAAAAGCCGTGATCTGGGGCGTATCTGGGTTGAACGAGACGCGCAATTGCTCCAGCGTGAAGCCGTCCGTCGCGCCGATTTTGCTCATGGACGCGCTCAAGGCTGTTTCGTCCTCATTTAACAGTTGGGCCGTATCCGATAGCTGGAACGCCTGACTGGTGCTGGCGGAAAGCGTCCAGGCGCCGCCTTGATCGGGCACTTGCACCAAGACATCTAGCGCAGTCAGCGACCCCAGGCGAAAACGCGCGCCAATCGTCCCTGCGGAAGCGGTCAGAAAGCCATCCGCCGTTTCGTAAACATCGGCGTCCAGCGTCATGCTCAGTTGTTCCAGTTCAAGCACGTTGGAAATGATGGTCCAAGTGGGCGCTGTCCCCGCGTCGGCGGCATCTGCGGCGGGCGGCGCCGTCAAGGTCGCGGCGACATACCACGACCAGCGATGGCTCTGTGGCGGATGGCGCATCATCAGTTGATTCAGCGTCAACTGACCGAGGCTTTCAAACTGGGTGGGTACGGCCAGGCGATTTCCGCCGAATAGCGCGTAAATATCGGCAAAACCACCGACGTAAAAGGGTTCACGCAGGCCTAATTCCCACGGGTTGTAGCCGGTGGGCAGTTGTAGGTAAACGTTCAACTGATGGTTGCTGCTCAAATCAAGCTGAGTGGTCAACCGGGCAACGTAATGCTTCGGTTCAGCTGCAATCAGCACGGTGGTCTGCAATTCCGGCTGCACCTTACCTAACGTCGCGTTTGATAAGCCGAGCACGGACCAGGCCGAGCCATCACCCGTGCTAGTCACCAACGCCTCCCCGGTTTGGCTGTCCACTTGCAGGAGGGCATTTTCGATGTTGGCCAGCTCCCCCGCCCAATTCATGCTGTCATCACTTGTGAAGATATCCGGCGGCGCTAATGCAGCGGTCTGCAATTCCGTAATGCTGATGGACCCCAGGGTCACGCTGAGTTTCATCTGCACCATAGCCGATGGCACAGTGAAGATGAAGGTACTGGCCAGTGGTGTCACATTGAAGAGTGTTATATCGCCTTGCAAGGTGACACTGCTAGGGGTCGCACTCAATTGGGCGTTTTCCACGGGCAAAGTTTGATCGGCAACCCCTAGCAAACTTGTAAACAAGCCTGTGATATTGCTCGCCTGCACTAAATCCGGCCCCAGTTGCGGGCTGCTGCCCGCACTCTGTAACCGCTGATAAAGGGCCAACAAATCGGGATTAATCGGTAAGGTTTTATCGATGGAAATGCTTGTGAAGTCTGACCAAGGTCCGAGGGCATGGGCGGCGCCGGCCCGCACCCGGATTCGATAGGTCGCCTTTTCCGCCAAGTCATCAAAGGCAATACGGGCCTGGTTGGGATGGTCGGGGTCCAGCAGCGTCGGGACCAACGCTGTTTCACCGTTCTCATCTTGTACATCGAAGAGGTAGCGATCCGCACCGCTGACGGGCGTCCAAGTGATATCGATCCCATCGATGGAAAAGCGGAGTCGGGGCGCGTCAACCTGCGGCAGCGTCTGGAGCGTGATCGACGTGGGGGTATTAGCCGGCGCGATCAAGCTCAAGGCCACGTTGATTTGCGCCCCGTCAACCAATGCCGCGCCGGAAACGGTCGCGCTAGTGCCACTGTATTGTATATCCGGTGCGGGGGAAAGAGCGGCGCCGCCTGAGTCGGTCACAACAACCAAGACGCTATACCCTTCCGGCACGGCGTCGGCGGGCCAGGTGATTTTCAGGACGTCCGTCTCAAAAACAATCTGAACAAGAGTTGGATCAATCGTCTGAGTTTGGCTCACAATATATCCTCATTCCGCATAATCCCGCCCATTTCCCAGTGGTATGATGCGTCTAAACGGGGCATTACACGCCCGATAATGGTCAAATAGCGAAAGGCACGCGGTCAATATCCAACCCGGGGATAACGGGGCGGACTTCCAGCGAGCCACGCGTGAAGCGCACGCCGGCGAAGTCCTGAATTTGGCTCGCCATTTGGCCCGGATCAACCTCGTACTCGATTAGCAAGTTAAAAAGGAACAAGCGGCGCAAATCTTTATCAATACGGGGCCAGATATTGCCGCTCGGCGAGTCCAGGACGTTACGCTGAAACGCCCGCGCCCACAGCGACCAATGACCCGTCGCGCGCAAACTCTGCCGGATGCTGGCGGTAATTTGTGAGATTGCGG
This sequence comes from Anaerolineales bacterium, assembly GCA_020634855.1. GTDB lineage: Bacteria > Chloroflexota > Anaerolineae > 4572-78 > J111 > JAGRBY01. Next base: position 3,394 of record JACKAU010000027.1, on the reverse strand, counting down.
GGGTAAAGAGGATACTATCCTGGTCGAAGCCCCGTTTGCCCGCCAAAGCGGTCACCAAATTATTCAGACGGTTCCACGCTTGTTCCACCATCGTGAACACCTCTGTGCGATTATCCACCCGGCGGTCAAAGCGCAGGGTATCCGTGGGATTGGAATAATTGAGGTTCAAGCCCCGAATCGTGTTCTTCACGCGGGTTTTCATATCCAGTATGTCGTTGCCGTGCTGAGATTGCCACGCATCGATGGCGGTTTCGTTGGGCACGACCCACACTTTGGTCTGCGCTTGAGTCATCCAATTCTGTACCCCATTGGTGAGATCCAAACGCAGCAGGCCGGCGTCGTGTAAGGCTTGCTGCGTGCGTGAATCATGGACATACGTGATGAAGCTATAAGTTGGATCTCCCTGAGCGCCATAAAGCAAGTTCCCCACTTCATCGGCGGAATAATCGGGCGAGACCCACGTCTGCAAGGCGACCTGGAACAAGGTATCCCAGTCGTCATTGCTCAAGCGCGACCTGTTGCTCAATTTACCCGCTATTGTGTTGAACAAGCCGCTATTGTTGACCTGATCATAGGCTTGCAGAAATTTGAGCGCGTCCTCTAAGTTGGGGCTTTCGCCTTTGGCGGTCGCGCACGCTGCACACATCAATTGTTGGTTGACCCAAGCCGTGTTGAAGCGATAATAATTCAAGCCAACTTGGTTGGTGATTGTATAGGCGCCGACTTGAAATTCATGCGGAGTCTGTGATACGGAGATTTTATGGGCATAAGGAATATCCACGGTGAGTGGCGCTTCGCAGTAGACGCAGTAAGCCCCCATGGCTTCCAGCAGGAGATAGCGCAATTGCTCGCTGGACATGTTATTGTGGACCCTGCGTGAGGGAATCTTTAGAACCGGGCGCATTGGAGCCTCCTCAAATTTGCCACTTAGTGCTGGCGGTACCGGGTAGCACGCCGTTGAGCCATTGCCGGATCGGATTGCCGAAAACGCTCAACCAGACCCCCCAAAAACCGGTCGCGCCGATGGTCACCCGCAGTTGATCCAAGAAGGGTGCGGTCAATAGGGTTTCGGGCGCTTTGATGGTTTTTGTCAGCGTTTCGTTCGTCTGTTTAACCCGTAACCACTGTTGGCTTTGGCTTAGCGCTTCAAAATAGGCCATGGTCCGCAACTCAACCCGACGGTCCAGGTTATCTTCCGTAAAGCGAACCGCGCCCATATTGTTGAGTTGCATCAAGCCAATGGTATGGCCGATGTTGGTATCTACCGTCCGCCCTAGATTTTTCTCTGTCACCTTTACATAGATATGGACATACCGCTGGCTTTCAACGGCCGCCAACACCGGCGCGACCTTGGTCAGGGCGGTGCGCAATTCAGAGCTAGGATTATTTAGGCGGAAATGATGAACCAAGCCATCCAGGGTGTAAGCATCGGTGCTGATCGAATTCAAGTCAAACTGACGTAAGCCATTGTTGAGCGCGGCTAAGTCCTTATCTTTAATTGCATCGAACATACGTACGATCCCGTTCAATTGCAATTTTATGGCCAAATCGCGCAGTTGGTAGAGGTCATTCAGCTTGGGATATTTTAGCTGCTTGTCGCCGAGGTGCAGCGGCAACAATTCGAACACATCAATGTATACCTTGCTCAGCGACGGTTCACCGAGCGTGAAAGCCTCCGCGCTGGAGACGTGTACATACCCCATCTGATAAGCCAACAACAAGGTCGTCTTGACAAAATCCGGATCAATCACCTGGTCGGCGGCGAATCCGGCGGCGCAGTACATGTTATAGCGGAAGGGTAAGGGCGTATCATCTGGCGCTCCCTGCCAATAGTTGGTGGGCAAAGCATACGTTGTCTTGTTCTGACGATCGGGTTGTGCTCTGCGGGCGTGCCCACATGCCGGGCAAATCAAGAACAAATTCTCAATATTGAAAGCCTCTAGCGGATACGATGCCAGCGGCTTGAACGGTTGGGCTACCAAGCCGGACCACAGCGGCGTATCACAAAAGGCGCAATAAGTTCCTGTCTGTGATAGTAAGTCGGCAGTTGCCGCCTTGTACCCTGGCGTTACCGCGGCCAGCAAACCCTCGTATGCGGTTCCAATTTGGTCACGCGCCAATAGCGTGTTCAATTCGGTTAGCGCATCGCTGACCGTTACCCGTATGGTGGCTACGCCGACATCACCTTTGCGTTTCTTGGTAGGCGCTTCCGTCACCGACCAATACGCTTGAGGGACGAGCATATTTTGGGAAAGTTGCGCTATTTTATTGTAACTCATTTGATTGATATTAACCGTAATTGGACGCATGCCGACCCTCTCGTTTATAAGTCGTGCGCAGACACCATTTCGCTTGCGGATACATTGATGGGTCTCCTCAAGAATCGATAGATCATTACCGCCAGGTGTTGCTCAGGACCTGGCGGCTGATGGTTATGGCTCTTTGATGACGGCAAAAACGGGCATGTGGTCGCTCACCCGACGGCGAAAGGCAATGAATGCATCGTTAATACCGGTGGTCGAGTTAGCATATTTGGTGGTCCCCGGCGTGTTGCCGGAATAGGCATCGGCAATCGCGCCTAAAAAGGGTTCCAAATAGCCCGTCGCTGCGCTTGACCACCCACTGGTGACGCAGTCCTCAATCAGATCATCTTGGTAAGCACCCTCGAGTGTCAGCCCAGGTGTGCCATTATCCAGCCGTAAGAAGACCTGGTCGTAGGGTTGATTGAAGTAAGCTTGATCAACCCACGGCGTCAGGGTAGCGGCTTTGATGAGGCTCGTTTCAACATCAGTCGGGTCAATGACCTGTTTGAGATTGGCCGTAACTAAATTGCTGAAGGCTAAATCCCCGTATGAATTCGCCACCGATTGGGCCGCGCTGTATTTCACATTGAAATCCCCCATAATGACACAGGTCTCCCCCACGTTTTTGAACTCCGCCACTTGCGCCATGTTACGGGCCGCGTCGCGTACATACGGGAAGTAATCCGGCCCCGGCGAATGCATGATGGCAAACACGAATTTGCGCGGTACATTGTTGCTGTCCGGCGCTTGGAAATAGCCGGCAAATGGCGGACGGTCAAGCTTTGATTGGCGGGGGAAACCCAGCAATTTCGGCGCATGCGCTGGGTCCTTAAATTCAGTCTGGAAAGCGCTATTGGGCGTGGTCGCCGTGTTGCCATTGTAGGTGCTCAATTTGGCGCTATCCCACACCATGACATATTCTTCCCAGCGGTTTTTGCCAAATTTGGGGCTGGCTTGCGCTTTCCACGTGGTCACGGTTTGCATCGTATTCAGTTCTTTGGCGATACCGTCACCGATCTTTTGGCCGAGGCCGCTGCGCAATTCCGAAAATCCGGCCAGCGCGACCTTATTATTATCCATGACTTTCGCCA
>JACKAU010000026.1 GCA_020634855.1 Anaerolineales bacterium | reverse complement strand
TTTAAATTATAGTCGAACGAGGGAGAAGCCAAAAATTTCAATTGAAGGGTGTCGATCTAATGCCAGGTATGGAGCAACAAACCTGGCAGCTAAGAATCATGCTATCCCAAACCCATCCCCCATCCCCAACCTTCGACGGGTGACATTTGACCGGCTGGGTTGATAGACTAGACGCAAAGTTTAATTTGCAAATGAGTTAAAGGAGTTTAGATCAAATGTTAACCCTAACCAAAAACCAAACCGAAGAAATATTAAATAGCCACATCTACGCCTTTTCCCAAGGCGATGTAGACGCCCTGATGGCCGACTATGCCGAGGACGCCATCTTTCTGACGCCGGAGGGGCTTCTGCGGGGCAAAGCGGAGATACGACAGCTCTTCAAACAACTACTGACCGATTTTCCGCCGGGGTCTGACGTTGAAATCACCCAGCAGATTATTGACGAGGAGGTCGCCTACGTCGTCTGGTCGGGGGAATCGACCCGGCTCAAAATTCCGTTTGCCACCGACACCTTGCTGGTTCGAGATGGCCAGATCGTCATCCAGACCTTTGCCGCGCAGGTAGAGGTTAAAACGATGAGCGACAGTGAGCGGGGGCAGGTCAACACCAGTGCGGCCGAGGTCTATGAAGCCTTCTTCGTCCCGGCGCTCTTTGGCGAGTGGAGCAGCCGCGTAGCCGACGCCGCCCACATTCAACCGGGGCAGCGAGTCCTCGACGTGGCGTGCGGGACGGGTGTGCTGGCCCGCGCCGTCGCCGAACGGGTCGGGCCGGAGGGTGAGGTGGTAGGGCTGGATATTAATGAAGGCATGCTGGCCGTCGCTCGAAAAAATGCGCCACACATCGAGTGGCGGCACGGCCCCGCCGAAGCGCTCCCCTTCGAAGTCAACAGTTTCGATGCGGTGGTCAGCCAGTTTGCCCTCATGTTCTTTGAAGATCGGCGGACGGCGTTGAGCGAAATAGTTCGGGTGCTGCGACCGGGGGGTCGGCTGGCCGTGGCCGTGTGGGACTCGCTGGATAATACGCCGGCTTATGCCACCGTCACCGCTATGCTAAAGCGGCTCTTTGGCGACGAAGCGGCCAATGCCCTGCGCTCCCCCTTCAATTTAGGGGACACCGCCACTCTACAGGCGCTCTTCGCCGAAGCCGGCATTCCCCAGGCCAAAATTACCACCATTGAAGGCACGGCTCGTTTTGCCTCCATCGAAGCCTGGGTCACCACGGATGTCAAAGGCTGGACGCTGGCCGATATGATCGATGACGATCAGTTTCAACAGCTGCTCACCGAGGCGGAAAAGGTGCTTCAACCCTTCGTAACCGCTGATGGTTCTATAGCCTTCAGCTCCCCCGCTCATATTGTGACGGCGGTTAGGTGATACTCCTAAGCTGATGAAACTCGGCTAGAAGTTCAGGAAACGGTTCGAAAAGGGGTAAAACGCCGGAAATGGTCGCCGCAAAACTCGTCGGTCGTTGATCGACGTCCAGATCGGTCGTGGTAAAACTCGTCGGCGACTGATCGACGTCCAGATCGGTCGCCGCAAAACTCGTCGGTCGTTGATCGACGTCCTGATCGGTCGTGGTAAAACTCGTCGGCGACTGATCGACGTCCAGATCGGTCGTGGCAAAACTCGTCGGTCGTTGATCGACGTCCAGATCGGTCGTGGTAAAACTCGTCGGTCGTTGATCGACGTCCAGATCGGTCGTGGCAAAACTCGTCGGTCGTTGATCGACGTCCAGATCGGTCGTGGCAAAACTCGTCGGTCGTTGATCGATGTCCTGATCGGTCGCCGCAAAACTCGTCGGTCGTTAATCGATGTCCTGAAGTGCCGCGTCCCTTGATACGGCGGTTGCTTCGCTCCTAAGAATGCGTTTTCTTAGCCTTAGCTTTAGCCTACCGGTAGAGTTTCCTCATTACGGGTATAGATATCATCAAAAAAGGAGATAACCCCATGATAACTTCAACTCAATGGCAGTTAGCCCAGGAAGCGGCAGAACGCTACCAAACCATTTTAACCCCGGCCATTCTTGGTCCTTTTGCCGAAGCGTTAGTCGATTTCGCCGCGTTACAAGACGGTGAGCATGTGGTGGATGTGGGCTGCGGTACCGGAGCCGCGGCCCGCCATGCCGCCCAGATGGTCGGCTCTTCGGGGCACGTGCTGGCCGTGGATATCAATTCCAGCATGCTGGCCGTGGCGCGGTCGCTGCCGGCGGTGCCAGGAGCGTCGATTGGGTGGCGTGAAGCCAATATCACCCACCTACCGTTTGATGACAACAGTGTTGATGTGGTGCTCTGCGCCCAAACGCTGCAATTTCTGCCGGGAAAAGATTAGGCGGGTTAGCCGAGATGCGCCGCGTGGTTAAACCGAGCGGACGGGTGGCCGTGAGTCTGTGGTGTGCTATCGAAAGAGTCCCTACTTTTATACGCTGGTCGAGGCCATCGCCCGGCACATTGGCCCAGAGACGGCGGCGGGTTTGCAATCGGCCTTTGCTTTATCCGATGCCGACGAAATCTACGGGCTGATTGAGGCCGCCGGCTTTGAGCAGATCGAGATGATGGTTAGGTGGCTGGATTTACCGCTGCCCAACCTGGCCGAGTTTATCCCTCGCCACATCAGCGCCACACCGATGGCGACGGGCTTTAATCGAGCCGACCCGGTGATCCAGCAGCAGGTCGTTCAAGAGGTAATCGAGCAGTTAAGCGAATACCTGACAAACGGACGGCCGGAAATTCCATTTAAGTCGCATATGATTAGGTGCAAATAGGCTCACTTCTTCAACTTAATCGTGACATTAATCCCCAGCCAGCGGCACAAGAGAGGTGCTATTGAGTGATAATATCGCCAAAGATGGCAATCACTCAATGGGCAGACACCTGCTAGTGGATTTTTTCCTAATGGTTACTTTTCACTTATACTTGTCTCAGACAGACCAAATACCAGAAATGTAGAAATATCGGTAATCAAGATGAGTTTGGGTTATACCTACTCGCTGCCGGGACAACACCGTGGCCATCACAGGGCCGCTGACAGCCAGTCAGCGGCTTTTTGTATTCCTACTAACGATCCCTGTCCTTATCGAGCATATTCCTGTTCAGTTGGTTTTGCATCTGTTTCCGACTTTAAGATTGTTCGACGAGAGATTTGAAAAATCATAAACGACGCAAGCGAATAACTTCACTGCTTCTGTGGCCCGGCCTCTGTGCCTTTGTGGCTTTATTTCTGCTATTGCCCGAACTGTTTCCGGGCAATAGCCAGCTCTACCAAGCCATTATAGACGGAGATGAAGCTAAAGCACATAGCCTGCTCGAAGCTGGGGCCGACCCGAACAGCCGCGCTGCCGGCTTGAGTGGACTTGGAGGCGGCCCAGAAAGCACCGACCGGTATCAGTTTCCCCCACTGCTGTATGCCATTTGGCACAACGAGCCAGGGATCGCCCTGTTGTTGGTGGAGGCCGGGGCCGACCCAAATGCGCGTAATCCCGAGGGAGACACGGCTCTCATTGCTGCCGCAAATGCGGGGATGACCGAGGTTGTGAAAGCTTTGATTGATAAGAGGGCTGATGTGCAAGCCACTAATACATTCAATGGCGAAACACCGCTCCATCTGGGGCCGGCGTTTGACGTCTTAAACACACCCAATCCCAAGGATTTTTTGGAGCCGGAGATCAAGGCGTTGCTAGAGCAAGCCGGGGCCAAATGAGGCTGAAATGGGTGTCCAACTGTCGTGATTTTAGAAATTAATCGGGAAATCACAAAGCTAGCTTTTTGACCTCGGCACGTACCCGATTAATTTGTTGATTTACAAGCGTTGGACACCCGGCCAACACGTTAAGGAACAGGAAATTAATAACTCCCCATTTTGGTGGACAGCCAAGGGTAATTAATCATCGGTAAATGGTAATTAGAGATTGAATAACCAATTACCATTTACCAATTACCCCAACTCAAATGCGGCAGTTATTTAATTCTCGATCCTAATTGATTTATCGCACGCCCATTAGCAACTCAAAAAGCAACTGATCCAACTGTTCGTAAGGCTGGCCACGCTGGCCCAACTCAACGCGATCAAATGTATGCGCTTTGAGCGCGCCGGCCTTCTCGGCAGAGTATTTACCCTGGAACGCGGCCATCGAACCGTCATCGGCGGTAATTTCGGCCAGCAGCGCCTGGATTTCCTCGTCGGCTCTGAACTGGGCCGCTTTCTCCTTGAGAATGAGATAGGTGCGCATACAGCCTCGGGCGAACGCTTTGACATCGTCATAATCGGCGCTGCGGTAAGCGTGGGCGTCGAAATGGCGGCTGCCGTTGTAGCCCACCTCTTCCAAGAATTTGACCAGATAAAAGGCCTGTTTGATATTCTCGGCCCCAAAGCGGAAATCCTGATCGTAGCGACCAATCTTCTGATCGTTGAGGTCGATGTGGAACAGCTTGCCGGCGTCCCAGGCTTGGGCCACGGCGTGCATAAAGTTCAGGCCGGCCATCGTGTCGTGCGCGACCTCCGGGTTGACGCCGACCATATCCGGGTGATCCAAGGTTTCGATAAAGGCCAGCATCGCACCGACGGTCGGCAGGTAGATGTCGCCGCGCGGTTCGTTGGGTTTGGGTTCCAGGGCAAATTGATAGCCGTAATCCTGGTCGAGGTTGTACTCGCACAGGAAGTTGAGCGCTTCTCGGAACCATTTAGCCGCGTCGAGTGGGTTTTTGCCGGCGTCGGTTTCCGTGCCTTCGCGACCGCCCCAAAAGACGTAGACTTTAGCGCCGAACTCTGCGCCCAAATCCATCGCGTTCATGGTTTTCTGCAAAGCATAGGCTCGCACCTTGGGATCGTTGCTGGTGAAGGCGCCATCTCGAAAGACGGGAGCGAAAAAGAGGTTCGTGGTCGCCATCGGCACAACGACGCCGGTATCGGCCAGCGCTTTTTTGAAATCGGCCACGATTTTGTCTCGTTCGGCCGGCGTGGCGTCGAGGGGCACCAGGTCGTTATCGTGGAAGTTAACGCCCCAAGCGCCGACCTCGGCCAGCAGGTGAACGATCTCGACCGGCGACAGCGGTTCGCGCACCGCCTCGCCAAAGGGATCGCGGCCAATGTTGCCGACGGTCCACAGGCCGAAGGTGAATTTGTGTTCTGGTTTTGGTTCGTACATTTTTAGACTCCTTGGTTTTTAATTAGCGCAGGAAGTAGAGAGTAGGGGGACATGTTCTTACTTGCTACTCCTGGCGTGTTTAGTAAATAAGGGTTGACCTTTCTGCCTGACAGAATGAAGATGGAGCGTCAAAGTTAACTTTGACCTGAACTGTGAATGACAAAGCCGGCTTTGTCGCTCCGGTTAAGTTTAGGTTTGCTGTACCTCGCTGAAAAACAGTTTGTCGGTGACGATGGTCGTTTGGCCGGTTAGCTCAAACGAGGTGGTCAGCGGCAGGTCTTGCGACGAATTGCCGACCATCACCTCGATAGTCCCCGGCTCGACGACGAAATCCATTGCCCGGTTGTAGAAGCCAAGCTGGTGGCTGTGCAGGGTGAAGGTGAGGGTTTTGCTCTCGCCGGGTTGGAGGCTGATTCGTTGAAAGCCCTTTAACTCTTTGACCGGACGGGTTACGCTGGCCTGGGGATCGCGGATGTAAAGCTGGACCACTTCATCGCCGGGCCGGGGGCCGGTGTTGGCGATGGTCGCGCTGATTTGCACGCTATCGCCGATTTCGACTTCGGCTTGGTCGAGCTGAAGGTTGTCGAATTTGAAGGTGGTATAACTCAAACCGTAGCCAAAGGGGAAGAGCGGTTTGGTGCTCACATCGACATAATCGCCTTGCCAATGGGAGCGGCCGCCGGATTTCTTGTGGCTATAGTAAACCGGGATTTGCCCGACCGTGCGAGGGAAGCTAATCGGCAGCTTGCCGCCGGGGTTATAATCGCCAAAAAGGACATCGGCCACGGCAGCAGCGCCTTCTTCGCCGGGCAGCCAGGCTTCTACAATGGCCGGCACGTGCTCGACCAGACAGGGGATACTCAACGGCCGGCCATTGACCAGCACCACGACGACCGGCGTCCCCGTAGCCACAACCGCCTCAACCAAGGCTTGCTGCACACCGGGCAGATCGAGGTTGGCTCGGTCGCGCGACTCGCCGGTAGTGCAGTCTTTGGTCAAACCGGCTTTGTCGCCGACCACCACGATAGCGACGTCGGCTTTTTGAGCGGCGGCGACGGCTTCGGCAAAACCGGCTTGGGAATCACTCAACACGTCGCAGCCTTGGGCGTACGCAATTTTTGTTTCAGACGAGACTTTGTTCTTGATCCCGGCCAAAATACTGATAATCGGTACGAAGTTATCGACTAGCTCAATTTTGTCGGGGATGGGCATATTAAAGATATTATCCTCATCGCGCATCTCGGCTAGCGACTCAATGTGGCAGGGATAGGCGTAGTCGCCAATCATATTGCGAACCGTATCGGCGTTAGGGCCGATGACCGCAATCGAGCTAAGCGATTTGTCGAGCGGCAGCAGGTCGCCTTGATTTTTTAACAGGACGATGGATTTCTGAGCAACTTCATATGCCAATTGGCGCTGGTCGGGGGTGTCGAACACCGTTTGCGCTTTTTGGGCATCGACATAGGGATTTTCAAATAAGCCCAGCATAAATTTCAAGCGCAGCACCCGGCTGACCGCCTGATCGAGGGTGGCCTCGGCCAGCGCCCCGGTCTCAACAGCTTGGCGCAGGGCATCAGCGTAGCAGTCGGTGCTGGGCAGCTCGACGTCAATGCCGGCATCGAGCGCCATGCCTGCGGCGTCGGCTTTATCGGCGGCAATCTGGTGGTATTCCAGCAATTGATTCACGGCAAAGTAGTCGGACACGACGATGCCGTCAAAGCCCCATTCGTCACGGAGCATGTGGGTGAGCAACTCTTTGGACGCGCCGCAAGGCACGCCATCCAGTTCGTGGTAGCCGTTCATGACCGAAGCCAGGTGGGCCTCTTTAACGGCGACTTCAAACGGTAACAGATAGACTTCGCGCAGTTCGCGAGGCGCGATGTGGGGCGGCGCCCAGTTCATACCGCCTTCCGACACGCCGTAACCGACAAAGTGCTTGGCCGTGGCGACCACGCCTTCCTGCCAATCTTGCCCTTGCAAGCCCCGAACAAAGGCCGCGCCCATGCACGAGACCAGATACGGGTCTTCGCCGAAGGTTTCTTCGGTACGTCCCCAGCGGGGGTCGCGGGTGATGTCAAGCACCGGCGATAAGCCTTGATGCGCGCCGGCGGCCCGCATCTGGGTTTTGACGACCGCCGCCAGGCTCTCGACCAGGTCCGGCTGCCAGGTACTGGCGACGCCGATGGTTTGAGGAAAACAGGTGGCGTCGCGGGCCATATAGCCGCTGCAACACTCCTCGTGAACCATGGCCGGTATGCCCAGGCGGGTATGTTCGACCAGATATTTTTGGATGGTGTTGGCCAATTCCGCCCCGGCTGTGGGATCGAGGCTGCTGGCGCCGCCGATGCGGGTGATCTGACCGATGCCATTCGCCATTTGGTTGGCGGCTTTGGCCGGGTCAAATTTCATTCCGGTCAGCAGTTCAAAAACCCAGGCGCTGCCGAGTTGGCCTAGTTTCTCGTCTAAGGTCATGATAGCCAGTAAATCGGCCACGCGGGTCTCGATGGGTTGAGTGGTATCTTGATAGTCAGCGATCTTCATAATTTGTCTCTCATTCATCTTATTAGATTAAAGGTAACCATTCACTCATTCCTTCACCGATCCCATAGCGATACCACTCACAATGTATCTTGAGAAAATCAAATAAATGATAATGATGGGTACAATCGTAACGGCCAAGCCCAAGTATATAGCGCCATATTCCGTGCGATAAACATCGCCGCGTAGGGTTTGTACTAACATAGGTAGGGTGTATTTCTCAATGGATGAAATCAATATAAAGGCGTTAAAAAAGTTATTCCAGGAAGCAATAAAGGCAAAAATCCCCATCGTAACGGCGCCGGGAATCGCGATAGGCATCATAATTCGATGAAAAATACTAAATTCACTGGCCCCATCAACACGTCCGGCGTCGATGAGGTCTTTGATAATCACCGATTCAAGATATTGTTTGCCAAAAAATACGGACCCGGCGGCGGCAATGGTCGGCAAAATAAGCGATGCGAAATTGTCAGTTAGTCCCAAGACAGACATATACTGATAAAAACCCACGATTGAAAGCTGCATCGGAATTAAAACCAAGATGATGATAAAGTTGGAGAAAAGGTATTTTCCTTTGAAGTTGTATACAACAATGCCATACGCTGTCATCAAACCGAAATATACGGTAAGCACGGTTGAGGCGACAGCCACAAACAGACTGTTTAGAAAGCCGCGCCACAGGTTTAGTCCCTTGCCTTGCAAAATACCATAGTTTTCAACCAAATGGGAGCTGGGCAAAAAACCAACGCCCTGTTGGATTTCAGTGGTAGAGCGAGTGGCGTTGACCAGTAACAGCCAAATAGGAACGATGGTGATCACCAACAGGATAAATAGCAAAAGGTATACCAATCCACGTAGGACAATTGTGTTCAATTTGTAGTGTGTTAGCATAAAGGTAGCTCCTTACTTGGCCTCAGTCAGCTGCCTGATAGTGTCTCTATTTCTTTTCGCGGAGAAAATAAAAAATACCAAAGGCACAGATGCAGGTCATTATAAAAACCAGAACCCCAACGGCCGACGCGGCACCAATGTGGCCTTTGCTGCTGCTAAATTTCAGGTACATCAGGATATTATTGGTCATAATTGAGCCAGCCGGCGATCCTCTGCCGTCGGTCAAAAGGTAGGGGATATCAAATATCTGCATCCCTCCCACCAATGAAGTGACAAAAACAAAGATCAGAATGGGTTTTAATAAGGGGATGGTGATGCGCCACAGCATTTGTCGCTCATTGGCGCCATCAATCATGGCTGATTCGTAAAGGGCCGTCGGTATCGCGGTCATACCGGCCATCAAGAGAATGATAGTAGCGCCAAACCACATCCACCATTGAATAAAAATCACCAGACCACGGGCGATGGTTTGATTTTGCAAAAATTGCATGGCTTCGGGCAGAATGCCGGCCCGGACTAAAAATTGATTGACCGGGCCGTAAAAAGAGAACAGGCTGAAAAACAAGGCGGCAATTGCGGCCGGCATCAGCAGGTTGGGTAAAAAGAATAAGGCCCGCCAGACGCCGACCCCTTTAAGTCTTAACCGCAGACTGGTAAACCAGACCGCCAGCAACAGGGCAATACCAATTTGGGGGATGAAATTCAAGATCCAGATTATCCAGGTGTTTTTGACCGCTTTCATAAAGACATTGTCGGCAAACAGGCGGGTGAAGTTGGTTAGACCAACAAAATTTGCGTCGCCGCCTAACAGCGTTGTGTCGGTAAAACTGAGATAAAATGTGTTGTAAACGGGGTATAAGCCAAATATCAGGAAGGCAATTATAAAGGGCGCGATAAAGATGTACCCGTAGTGATCTCGTTTAAATTTAACCATCAAGTTACTCCTTGGATTATAGGGGAGGCGCGTTAGCAACGGGGGGTAGGACTGGAAAATTTTATGCCTCGACCCGTCTCACACAGAAAATTTGGCTCCGGTAAAATCGGCCAGTGTATTAGTTGTAGATCAACAAGTCAGTTAGAGACTATTTTAAAAGCCTTCAAGGGTTCACAGATAGACACAAATGGTCACAGATAGTATCAAAATTCAGATAAAAATCTGTGTATATCAGTGTAAATCTGTGGACAAGTTTGTAAACCTCTACTTTCAAAACAGCCACTTCGGGAATCACAAAGTAAGCATTGTGGTTCCGGTAAGTTTGATTGCTAAACCTACAAAAAATACACCGGCCAATTACACGGTTGCTAAAGTCCTAATTGATGGTTAAGTCCGGGAATTCAATGCGGAGCGAGTCTTTCCACAAGGTCCACATTTCCTCTTCCGTGATTTCACCATTGAGGTACTGATTGAGCGGATCATGGAGCGCCCGTTGGATGGCGTCGTCGGAACCGGTCATCAATTTAGCATTAACGGTAGGGGCGGCTTCGGCAAAGCCGGCATAAGAATTTTGCCCGTCCAGGAAGGCGCTCAGTTCAGAGTCGTCAAAAGAAGACACAATGTTGTCAACCACAACCTGGCTGGAAACAAAGTCGCCGGGGGCTTGCATCTGATCGTCAGGAACCTCAGGATCAATTTCTTTCAGGTATTCATTGGTATAAACACCGGTAGCCCAGTTGGTCAGGTTATCTTCATCCAAGGTAGCAAAGTGAACAAAGTCTTTGCTCAGCTCCATATTGGAGCCACCATCCACTACGCCTAACCAGGTGCCACCCCATTGATAAGGTAACGGACCGGAAATAACGGCCCAGTCGCCGCTGGTATCGCTGGAGCCATCGGACGAGGCTGCGTTAGGCGCCAACACATAGGGCAGTCCCCATGTGGGCAGGAAGTAGCTAAAGACCTTTTTAGGATTACCTTCGGCGTCAACCAGCGTATCGTTCATGCCGGCGAACCACCCTTCTTGCCACTGCTGGGCCTGAGCTTCGTAGCCTTCATCGCGGAACATTTTGGCAATTTCAACAAATTTTTCGACCATCGGGTCAACCACCAGCGTATCATCAACAATCCAGGGATCAGCGCGGTTGGCATAGAACGGATTCTCGAAATCACCACTGGAACCGACCATGTAGGTGTCGCCACCCGATTTTTCTTTGACTATGGCCGCCGCTTCAGTAAATTTGTCAAAATCAGACAGCAAAGCTTGAACTTCTTCGGGGTCATCGGTGCCAAAATACTCTTTGGCCAAGCTGCGGCGGTAGAACAAAGCGCCAGGGGTGGCCTGGTAGGAATAGGCTTTGGTGACGCCATCGTTCGTGCCAACCTCAATGACAAAGGGGTAAGTTTCGGCGGTTTCGGCATCGGGCAGGAACTCGCCTAGGTCGGTCAGAATATTAGATTCAACAAGTTCTTTAACAAAGGAGGCTTCCAAAGCGATGACATCGGGCGCATCGGCGGTACCCAAGGCGGCCTTGAGTTTTGTCTGATATTCGCCATTGGTCATGGGGATCATCGTGTACTTAACGTCTACGTTGGGGTGCAAACCTTCATAAGCAATGGCCATTGTATTGATTTCGTTGGTGAATGACCACACATTCAATACTTCTTTATCACCGGCCGGCTCTTCGGCAGCGGCTTCTTCAGCCGGTTCTTCGGCCGAGGTATCGGCTTGGGCCGGTTCTTCAGTCGCGGTATCGGCCGGGGCGGCTTCTTCAGCCGAGGTATCGGCCGGGGCGGACTCTTGCGGGGTAGCAGCCGGCCCACCACAGGCACTGAGGACCATTAGGAAAACCACAAGGCTAAGACCTAAAATGCTTTTAGGAATTTTGAAACTTTTCATTGTTTTTCTCCTCATTGAAATAATTAACTAGAAAAAATATTATAAGTTACAGTCTTGGGTGAACATTATCTATTAAATTATGGGCTAGAGTCTTTAGTGCATTAACACCTCATTCTTATTGCCGTAGTTGTAGTGATGGGGTTGAAGAGATTAATAATTGTTTGTTAGATTGTCGATGTACTTGTCGGTATTGTTTCCGATAACGATACCGATAGAGAAAAAAACACCCTATTCTGGTTATCCCCGCCTATTAATATTTAAACCGCTCGACAAGAGTCCCTGACGATCAGCCGGGTGGGAATTTTATGCAGCCTATTTTCCAGAGATTTGTTCTGGATGAGTTCGATTAACATCTTGGTGGCGACATAACCCATTTGGTCGATGAATTGAGCAACGGTGGTCAGGGGAGGGTTGGTATGAGCTGTTTGAGGTATGTTGTCGAAGCCAACGATAGAGAGATCTTCGGGAATCCGTAGCCCAGATTCAGATGCAGCCTCCACCACACCAAAGGCCGACTCATCATTGGCCGCGAAAATAGCAGTGGGCGGATCAGGTAAATTGAGAAATTGCTTGGCGCACTCATAACCGGTCTTGCGGGTGTAATCACCGATTTGGATGAGTTCCGGAATCACCGGCAGGCCAGCCCGCTGTAGACCATCCTCATAGCCCTGCCGCCGCCGGATGGCGCTTTGCAAGTCAGAACGGCCACCAATAAAACCAATACGGCGATGGCCTAAATTGATCAGATACTCCATGACTGAAAGGGCGCCCTCTCGGTTAGTGGTAATGACCGAAGGCAGACTACTATCTTCAACAGGCGGGTCAACGGTCACCAAAGGAAAGGCTAGCGGCAAGTTGGCGGTTGTTGGAGTCACGATAATAATGCCGTCGGTCAGGCTGCCATTAAGCCGGGCCACGTAATCTCGTTCCCAAGCAGTCCCTGAGCCGGTGGCATGATGGCCGCTGGTGTAAATAAGTAAATCGTAGCCGAAATCGATAATGGCTCGATCAACGCCCTTCATGACCTCTATATTGAAGGGATCATTAAGCTTTGCCACAATCAAACCGATGGCGTTAGTGGTGCGACTACGCATACTTCTGGCCGCCAGGCTTGAAGCATAGCCCAACTCGGCAATAACCCGTTGGACCTCGTCGTAGGTTTCGGCGGCGACATCATCCTTATTATTGAGTACGCGCGAGACGGTTGAAACCGAGACGCCGGCAGCAGCAGCGACATCAAAAATGGTAACAGCCGATTTTTTGCGAGCCATAGAAGTAGGCCAATCCAGTTTGAATTATATCTCGATAACGTTATCGGTAACGTTATCGGTAACGTTATCGAAATAATAACACCCTTGTGAAAGTTTGTCAAAATGGAACTCAAATAAGTTGAGGCGCAGGCTTACAATAAATTCAACTCGGTGGCGCGGAGGATGGCCTGTGATCGACGCCGGACGCCGAGTTTGCCGAAGATGTTGTGGATATGTTTTTTGACGGTGCCTTCGGCGATGATCAATTTGTCAGCAATTTCCTGGTTGGAGAGACCGGCGGCGATGAGATCGAGTACCTCCAGTTCGCGGTCGCTCAGCGGCTCGATTAAAGGCTGGCGGGCGGGGGAGGACGGATGGGGTTCTTTTTTGAGAGGGAGCGTGGCCGGGGTCGCCAGGTTTTTCGGGTCGAAGGCGTTGAGTAGTTTATCGAGATAGCCTTCGTCGGGGGCGATGCCACGCGATTTGGCCAGGGCGAGCAGTTGGGCCATCGGCAGCCCTTCTTCGATAAAAAGGCGAACGTTGCCACCTGACTGGCCCATTTTTAAGGCCAAGGTGAGCGGCGCTAACGCTTGCTCAGTTTTACCCCAACAGTACAACGTCAGAGCTTGCAGCGTCACCACCTCCACCAAGCGACCGTTGCGTCCTTCGGCTTTGAAGGCGGCGTACATTTTTTCCAGCAAGTTAAAAGCCTCCTCAAATCGCTTTTGAGCCAGCCAGACTCGAACGACCGTGGTATATTCGCCGGGCAATCTAATATAGTCCGCCGACTCAGACAGAGGTAGGTTAGCGGTGTGCAGCCACTCGACGGCGGCAGGTAAATTACCTTGAGTCAGCCATAACCGCGCCCGCACCGCCTCGATCCAAGGCGCAATGGGAGTCTGCTGGAGATGGGCGTCACTGACCTGATCTAATGTAGCCAGTGCGCCGGCGGTATCACCTTGGGCCTGGCAAAGAAGCGCCTGAATGACAAAGGCCACCACTAAATTACCGCCTAAGAAATTACCGCGTCGGGCTTGGTCAAAACCCGTATCCAAATACCGTTGCGCTGTGTCTAACTCATTCCGCTCTCGATAAATCTCGGCCAAACCCAGGTAAGCCCAGGTGTTCATGGTAGACAGTTTGGGTGTATTGTAGGGTGTTTCAATTTGGGTCGAGGCCGAGGCAATAGCTTGCTGATAGAGTTCGATGGCTTGGTCCATATCACCTCGCTCAGTGTGGAGGCCGGCTAAATTGGCCAGGGCCGACATGGCGATGACCAACCCGTTGATGGATTGGCTGATCGTGACGGCTTCCAACAGGGTCTCGCTGGCAAGGTCCAACTGCCCGGCATCCTCATAAATACTACCCAGCGTTAAAAGCAAAATACTCCGAACAACTCGATCTTGCTCCGGCAGTTCGGCCAGGGCATTTCGACATAGGTCAATCGCCATCTGGGTCTCATCCCGACCACGAGCCATCATGGCTTTGAGAGCGGCTACTTCGCCCATCATACTTCGGATGTCATCACTCAGTTGGTCCCGTGGGACGGTTTTATAAGGGGCCAAACTTTCTTCTGAATAGTGGAGGTATGGTTCGACGTGATCCCAATGATTGGTAACAATCAAGGTCCAGGCTTTGCTCAAACTGAGCCTCGGCCGCGACTGAATAAATGTCTCCGGCAGGGTATCTAGCCAGGTAATGACGGTGTTAACCTCACCGCTGGCGACCATCTCGAAGACGGCCGACTCCATCAGGCCGGCGGCCCGCTCCATGTCACCGATGGTTAGCGCGTGGCGTACCGCCTCAGCAAGATAGCCATTAGCCGCATACCAATCGCCGGCCCGGCGGTGGAGATCAGCCAATTGGGTGGCGTCAACGGTCTGGGCTAACTGCGCTCTCAGAAAATCGGCAAAGAGATGATGATAGCGATACCAACGGCGCTCGCCGTCGAGCGGGATGAGGAAAAGGTTGGCCTGTTCTAGATGCTGGAGACGAGCTTGAGAGGGGAATTGATAATTGATAATTGATAATTGACCATCAGAGGTCGGAGATGGGTTGTTGTTGGGTTGGCCGTTTTCGTTGGCTGAAAGGCCCATTACGGCGTCGCAGAGGGGGGCGGAGAGGCGGTCGAGGATGGAGGTATAGAGCAGAAAGGTTTGAATGTCGGCCGGTTGTTGGGTCAGCACTTCTTCGGCCAGGTAGTCGATGACAAAGCGGTGGCTGCCGGTAAACGCCTGGACGAAGCGTTGGACATCGTCATAACCCTGCATCGACAGCGCCGCTAACTGCAAACCGGCCACCCAGCCTTCGGTGCGCGTTTCCAGAGCGGCGACATCGGCCGGGGTGAGGTTTAAGCCCATAATCTGGTTAAGAAACGTGGCGATCTCAGTTGGGGTAAAACGGAGGTCGCTGTCGCGGAGTTCGGTCAATTGGCTGCGGACCCGCAGGCGAGTCAGCGGCAGCGGCGGATCGGTGCGACTGGTGATGGCGAGGTGCAATTGCGGCGGCAGATTTTCCAGGAGAAAGATCAAAGCCTGGTGAACCGGCTCGGCCGTAATCACGTGGTAATCGTCCAACACTAGAATAATTTTGCTATCGATCGTGGTCAGGGAATTGATCAGGGTTATCAGAATGGTCTCGATATCCGGGGCTTGAGGGGTATGGAGCATCGGCAAGATAGTTTCGTTCAGTTCGGTCGTAGGGGTATCGAGCGCCGTAACCACGTAACTCCAAAATCGAACCGGGTCGTTGTCTTGCTCATCCAACGAGACCCAAACCATCGACCGGCTGTCGGCGGATAGAGAGGCTTGCCACTCGCTCATCAATGTGGTTTTACCAAAGCCCGGCGGCGCGGCAACCAAGGTCAATTTGCGATGCAAGCCCTGATTGAGCCGACGCGTCAGGCGCGGACGAGGCACGAGTTGCGGCCGGGCCGGGGGAATATACAGCTTGGTTTTGAGCAACGTATCAGGCATGATAGATCACTCTGACGGTTAAGTAATTCGTAAAAGCTTTTAGCAATCAGCCTTCAGCTTTATAACTTTGAGCCAAAAATCGGTTAAAACTCGACAAAAGCTGAGAGCTGACAGCTAAGGGCTGAAGGCTTTCAATGATTTTAAGACGGAAAATATTTTGGCCGATGAGCCGAAAAATGTCAACTGCGGGTCAAATTCGGCTTTTCAGGACGTTTGATAAAGAAAGTAACAATGCCGATCAGTAATGGCAACACCAGAAAGCTATTTAGAGCCGGCCCATAGCTGCCAAAATGATCATAGCTGAACCCCAACGGGTAAGGCCCTAACGAGGTCGCGCCGATGACGCCGATCATGGTTGCACCTTTAATGCTGCCCAAATGCAGCCGCCCGTAATATTTAGCCCACACCACCGAGTCCATTACCCGGAAACTGCCGCTGACCAGCCCGACCATGCCGGAAAAGAGAAAACCTTGCAGCGGCGTGGAAATGAATTGCACCCACACCAAGGTTGTGGCCAGCAAAAACAACACCCCGCTCAATAGCAACCGAGCCGAATATCGATCCAGCAATGCGCCCATCCCCAAATTACCGATGATTGAACAGATAGCCATGATGTTAAAGGCGATAACACCGGTTTCTCGGCTCAAGCCGCGTACCTCGAAAAGGGAGATTTGGTGAAAGACTAAACCGGCCATAATCATCGTCATTACCGATAAGGCCGCCGCAAAAATCCAAAATGCCCCGGTCTGGCGAGCCTCGGCCAAGGTCCAATTTTCCTCGCTGACTTGACCAAATGAATCGGTTAGAACGTCCGGATCGCCGTCCGGATGAAGGCCGTACTGCTCCGGTTTATCTTTGATGAAGAACCAGCCGACCGGCAGCATGATGAGTAATACCGACAGACCCAGCACAAACCACGCGCCACGCCAATCAACCCGATTGATCAAGAATTCAGCCAGCACAGGGTAAATCATTAAGCCGGCGGCCAGGCTAAGGCCGGCTATACCCATAACCATACCGCGCCGGCGGATAAACCACTGGGCAATGGCGTTGTTAACCACCAACTGCATCGAGCCAAAGCCAAAATAGCGAACGGCCAGCAGCCCCACAAACAACGATACCACGCCTTGGGTTAAACCGATACCGGCTACCGACAGCCCTAAGCCCAACGTCACAAATATGATCATACGGCTGGCCCCGTAGCGATCGACCAGACGGCCGGTGACAGGTAGCAACAGTGAACCACCTAACGTGGCCAGCCCGTAAATAAGCGAGACATTCGCCCGCGAAATACCGAACGCTTGAATGAAAGAGTCGATAAAGACTCCGACGGTAAAGGTCTGGCTGGGCCCCATGATGATGACGCCGATGGTTCCAGCAGCCAGAATGACCCAGCCGTAGAAAAAGGGGGTGGCTTTAACTAACCAGCTTGATTTCGTGGAGTTGTAGATTGTGTCCATAATTTCTTTTCCAAAAAAAAACGTCGGGACAAATGATTCCCGACAAAATGTTGGTTTGAGTGGTTTGTTTGGGGGGTTAGTTGGTTGGTGGGAGGGTTTGCTTGTTGGGTGGGCGGGTATCAACTAACTACCAACTATCCAACCAACTACTCAACCCACGCCACCGAGTCGCCGACGGCGATGTCGCCATCGTCTAAGATTTCACCGAAAGCGCCGCCGCCCCATTTATCGCGCATGGCGTCTTGCAGGCCGGGGAAAGCCTCATCCATTTGCTCGCAGGGTTTGGTTTCGCCATAAATGCGAATACGGCAGGAGCCTATTTGCAGGACTTTGTGGCGGCTGTCGGCCAGTTTGAGGCCGCTGACCATCAGATTAGCTCGCCGCGCCGACGGATCGAGATCCGCGCCCAGAGCGGCCATTAGGGTTTCCCATACGTCTTGTTCAATGATCGTCACCTGGCGTTTGCCGCCTTGATTAGCATTGCCGACCAGCCCTCGACCGGCGATGAGCTGAGCCTGATCAACGGGATCCATGGGTCCCCTTTTCATCCGTTTAAGCCAAATCGCTTCAAGTTTGCCGGTATTGTTCATATGTCGTTCCTCTTAATAGTCTATCAGCAATAATGAAAAGTAACACAAACTATCAAAAAGTCAAGATCGATGAAAATTAGCCAGGTCTAAACTTCGGCAAAAATAGGGCTTTGAGCCAGAAAGAGGTATAATTCGAGATGTTCGTCCACAGATACAGTCAAAGGCCGGGAAAGCTTACCCGATAAAACCGAATTAATCTTAACGATTTGGACATATCTATTTGCATGTCTGAATTGAGCAGGCTATGGTAAAATTAAGAAATACCACCTACTTGGTATCGTATTCGGAGTAATTCATGGCAAACCGAAATTTAAAAATCCTTTGCGTTGATGAAAATGAGCAAACCTATTTAATCCTGCGCAATTTACTCAACGAGATAAAAAACTGGCACACCGAACTGAACTATGCGCCCGATTACCAAACGGCCTGGGAACAACTTTCAGAGGCCGCCTATGATATCTGTTTTTTTTCTTACGCCTTGGATCGACAGGATGGACTAAAATTTTTGCAACATTTCACCGAAAAGGAAGTTACCACTGCTCCGGTTTTGCTAGTTGATACCACCGATCACGAATTGAACGGTGAATTTCTGGAAATTGGGGCGGTTGATTTTATGGTCAAAGACCAATTCAATGTGCCTATTCTCAAACGGGTCATTCGCTACGCTATTCAGCACAAAGATCACTTAGAAAGCCAACAAAACCTGACTACACCTCGATCCAACTCGTCGAGTCTGGCTGCTGCCACCGATAAGCCCGAACCGGCCGGAGCTGCCGGCCTTCCACCGGAAGTTCAGAACCAGCTTTTTTTCAATCTCGATGTTTACGGCATCGAGATTTTAGACGCGCAGGGTGACATTGTTGATTGTAATGAAACCTACCAGCGACTGCTGGGCTATAGCCGTCGGGAGATTATTGGTCAGCATACAACTTCCTTTGCCAGCGAGAACAGCAAAAAGCTGTTTGCCAGAAAATTCATGGTGTTGCAAAAGCAAGGCTATGCCGAAGGTGAGTTAGAACTCATTCGGAAAGACGGCTCGAAAATCATCGTATGGCGACGGTATCGGGCCATTCGCCGTCCAGACGGCGCCTTTGACCAGATTGTCTCTTACAGCCGCAACATCACCGAACGGCTGAAAGCGGTGCGGCAGATCAGCCTATTAGCTAGAGCGTTAGAGCAAAGCCCGATGGCGATGATGATCACCGATCGCAAAGGCATCATCAATTATGTTAATTTTCGCTTTGCCGAGTTAACCGAATACGCCTATGAAGATGTCGTCGGCAAGAATATTCGCAGTTTGGAAACAGAATGGCAGTCGGACGAGTCGCTGGCCGACATGTGGGAAACCATCCAAGCCGGCGAGGAATGGCGGGGCGAATGGTACAACCTGACCAAATCCGGTGAAGTATACTGGGAGTTAGTGACGGTCCTCCCCATGTTCAATCCCAAGGGCCAAATTACCAACTATATCTTTGTCAAAGAGAATTTCACCGAACAAAAAGAGCTAGAAACTGATACGATGCAATCGCAACGCCGGATGGGCGCGTTGATGACCGAACAAATTGGCGATTTAACCACAGCCAATGAAGCCCTGCGCTTTGAGGTGAGCGAACGCAAACGAGCCGAACAGGAACTGCGCCAGAGCCAGGCCCGGCTGCGAGCTCAATTTCAGGGTATCCCTGTGCCGACGTATTCCTGGGAAAAAATCGGTGATGAGTATATCCTGGTTGGTTACAACGAAGCGGCAAATAGGGGAAGTCAGGAGCGAATTGCCGAAATGGTCGGCCTGACGGTACGCGAGGTGTTCGGCGATCGGCCTGAAGTGCTGGAAGACTTTAATACCTGCGCGCGCGAAAAAACTATCGTTAGACGCGAAGGGCCGTACCAATTGATCATGACCGGCGAAAACAAGTATTTTATCACGACCTACAACTTTGTACCGCCCAATTTTATCATCGTTCACATTGAAGATGTGACCCGCTACAAACAGATGGAAGCCGATCTGGCCCATTATCGCGAGCAGGTTGATCGGACAACCGAAGACTCGTCTGAGGTAGAACGGCTAAAGGAAACCCTGCATTACGAAATTACCAAGCGCGAGCAGATCGAGCGACAAGCGCATGAAAATGAGGAACGCCTAAAACTCATTGCCAGTAACATCGATGACCGGCTGCGCGAGCATTATCGCACCATTCCCATTCCCACTTACTCATGGCAGATGATCGGCGGCGAATTTGTGCTGGTCGATTTCAACGACGCCGCGGCCAAAGCCATGGGACGCATTGTCGATTTTTTCGGCAAAACCGTCAGCGAAATTTTTGCCGACCGGCCTCAAGTTCTAGCCGATTTCCAACGCTGCTACGACGAGAAAACCACGGTTATCCGGGAAGCGCCTTATCAATTGGTAACCTCCGGGGAAATGCGCTTTTTTGTGACCACTTACAACTACCTACCCCCTAATTTAATTATTGGTCACATCCAGGACATCACGGAACAAAAAGAGATCGAGAGGCAGTTGGCCGAAGCCCTAATTGCGTTAGAAAGAAAAGATCAGGGACAAGGGACCGTGGACCCTGATCTGCCCGCATTGAAAACAGAACTGGCTCAGTTTCGCGAAAAATTGGAGATGCAACGGCGTGAAGAGGAAAGACTGCGCCAGACCAAAAACCGCTTAAGAATGCAGTACAAGGGTATCCCGGTGCCCACTTATTCCTGGCAGCGAGTTGGCGACGATTTCGTGATGGTCGATTACAACGACGCCGCGGAAAAGGCCAACCACGGCCGCATTGCCGATTTGATGGGGCGGCCGGCCAGCGAGGTTTTCAAAGACCGGCCGCAAGTTTTGGCTGACTTTCATCGCTGTTACGCCGACCGGGTTACGGTCAAACGAGAAGCCGCCTACAAACTTATTAGCCGCGACGAAACCCGCTACTTTATTACCACTTATAATTATATCCACCCCAATTTGGTTCAGGTGTTTATCCAAGATATTACCGAGTACAAGCAGCCGGAACATTCGAAGGACGGCTAAAGCCGTTACTACGTGCTTTAGCTTTGTATTATCTCTATTCCGGATAGTTGCCGGCTAACTTCATCACAAAACCGTGCGCCCGATGGACAAGCTGCGTTTTGGGAAGGAACATATAGGGACAATAGCCCGGCACCACCTTGATACCATTTTCACGGCAAAATTCGACGGCGCTGTCGCTTACCGCCCCCGTACCGAGGCCGCGATACAGCCATATCCGCTTAATCCCGGCCTCGGCGCAGTCACGCACGATTCTGTCCGTCAACTCCGGCGCAGTCATCAACAACGCCCCATCGACCGGAGGCGCGATCGATTGGACTTGAGCGAAACAAAATCGTCCTTCTATTTCAGGAGCTTCGGGATTAACAGGCACGACGTCGTAGCCCTGGTTGCATAGTTCTCGGAATAGTCCGCGGGAAAAGTCATTTTTATCCCGCGAAACGCCGATGAACGCGATTCGGTTTTGAGCTAAGAAATCTTGAATCAGCTCCAGTGTGGTAGACATTAAGACAATCTCCTTTTTCGAAAAGTAAGTGGAAGCTCTCATATAATTTGGTAATCTGCCAAGCCTAGTTTAACGGAAAACTTACTACAAAACACCCGACGGTTAATCAGGATTTCCCCTGGATCGATGACCAGTCACATCGATGATGCCGCCCGCCCCACACACCGCCGCGAGATGTCCATTTTTGGCTCAAGAACTTGCTATTTTTGGCTTAATCGTTTATCAATAAAGAAGTGGCATACCTTTACCCCATCAAACAAACGGAGAGCGACCGCGAATTACCACCCATTGTTAGCGCTTGGTTATACGATGCAATATTGTCAGTCCGGCCAAAGCCAGGCAAAGCTAGTGTTGATTCACGGTGGTTAAACCACAATTCTCATATCCCTTCCGTTAGTGTCTCGGCCAGTATTATCCTGTAAACTTTTGTGGTAAACAGTTATAGGATAGCTAAGAAAATGTTACAGGGATCACCCGGCGAAATTTTGACCTTTGTCAGTTCAAACCGAGTAGAAATCCAGTTTCCACCCGATCACTACCCGGCCAAATACCACCGGCTTGAAATTAGAGACCAGAACAACGCCTTTTTGGGAAAAGTTACGGTCTGGAAAAGTCGAGACAGCGGTTCGGTTTGGCAGAATTATCCGGCAGGCTGGGTGCGCTGTTGGGGTAATGTGGCCGAACTGCAAACGAAGCTCAGAAATGCTCCGACAGATATGATCAAGGTCATCAACACCGGTGAAATCAGTTGGAAGGCGCGCTATTTTGATCAAATGCTCGCGTTCCAGACCCGCTTGTTCCACGCCTGGGGTCTACCGCAGTCCGATTTGTCAGGCCGAACCGTCTTTCCCTCCCTTAATGACCCTCGCTTAATCCCACTCTTGGACGGCATAATGGATAGCGTTGTCAATCGTATGGGCTATCGTGGCGCGATGCTGGCCACGTACGAAGTCGATACAGATGGCGGCGAGGAATTGGCGTTGCGCCTATTCAAGGTGCGGGACGGCATCGAATGGATGATGGAGTGGGGCCAGGAACTGATGGGCACAAGCGTCCTGGGCTACACTCTCTCGATCAACGAAGACCCAGATCATATCGGCGTGAAAGCCATTCAAAAAGCGCTGCGAGGGGAGCCGAAAGCCTACGCGATTACCCGCAATCTATTTGATTTGTGGGGCTTTTTTTTACCCAAGGATCGGCTGTTTATCCTGCTGATTCAGCTCATGCTGGGTATGGTCAGTATGATCAATATTCCGTTAATCGCCATCAATGAACGCGGCGAACGAGAGCTAATCGGCAATATGTTTGCCGGTCACAACAAGTTGGGCTTTACCGAGCGAGACATCGCCACGTTTCAGGCCTTTGTAAGCCAGGCGTCGCTAGCCATCCAAAACGCCCGGCTTCACCAAATTGCCGAAGAGCGCGCTGATGAGATTGGCCGGCTCCTCCACATTGCGGAGACGAGCTTAACCGAAACCAAACGGCTGGCCGAGGAAAATGCCCGTTTAGCCGCCGAGGCCGAAAACCGAGCCATCGAAGCCGAAACTGTGGCCCGCCTGGCTGACTTCGGCTCGAAGATGACCCATCGAATGGTCAATGAGATCGGGTTGGTGCGGCTGAGGATACAGCGGCTGATCGGACGGGCCAAAAAAGAAGGGCAGAGTAATTTAGCCGATTTGGAAAAAGCGTATGCCAATATCGAAACGGCGCTGAGTCTGATCGAAGAAATGAAACGTCCCTTCCGCGCGCTGGAGATAAAACCGACTGACATCCACGAAATCATTACCGAGGCGCTACACGAAACTCATTTGCCGCCCCATATTACGCTTGAACAAGATCTGGAACTCCAAACCCTACCGAAGGTGAAAGCGGATCAAAATCTGTCGGAAGTGTTCAGGGTTTTAATCAAAAATGCCTACGAAGCGATGGGCGACGGCGAGGGCAAAATCATGCTCAACGGCCGCTATTCCGGCCATAAATGCGTCGAGTTATGGGTGACCGATACCGGCCCCGGCATTTCCCCCGAAATTCAAGACCGGCTGTTTCAATTATTCTACACCACCAAGGAAGCCAAAGGCGGTGAAGGAACCGGCCTGGGGCTGTGGTGGGTGCGAACTTATCTCCATCGGCTGGGGGGCAAGATTGAAATTGACAACTCCAATGGACAAGGCGCAACGTTCAAAGTGACTCTGCCTGTTGGGACCGATGAAGGGAGTGACTGAAAATTGGAAAGAAAATTACTCATTGTAGAAGACAATACGGGCTGGCAAGAAGAGCTAAAATATCTGTGCGAGACAGTATTAGACGAGATCCATCAGGACAAGACACTGAAACATTTATACCTCGATGATACGTTTGTTTACAATAAAGCGACGGCCATAAAAGTGGTCGGCGATCTTGAGTCGGCCAAAGCGTACATTGAACAGGAAGCGCTGGCTCACCCGCGCAACGCCGCTTCCAACGGCCAAAGCTACTTCGATCTGGTCACGGTCGATATCAATCTGACTGATGAAACATTGGAAGACACCACCGAAGGTTGGGATTTTTTGACGTTTCTCAAGGAGAAATTGGGCGAGGCTAACGTCATTATCGTCAGCGGCGAAAAATCGCCGGGGTTGGTTATCGAAGGGTTACAAAAGTACGGCGCTTTGAGTTACGTCTGGAAAAGACAGTTCGAAGACGCTGTCTTCGAGAGCGAGGTCAAGGCCATTATTCTTTATAACGATGCCGTCAAGCTGCTCAACACCTGGCAGTGGCGCAACGCCAAACGGGCGCTGGAATTGTGGCGGCTGTTGCACCAGATCGAATTCGAGCACCGGCCGGTCTACCGCCTCAATATCGAAGATACATTTGCCAAGCGGGTCGATAGCCTAACCCGTATTCCTAATGCCAACTGGTCTCACAAGATGCTGGGATCGCTGCTGGATCGGCAAAATTGGGTGTTGCTGAGCCTGACCATCAAAGGTTTGGAGGATTTCTCAGCCGTGCTGCGAGGCAGTCAGCACGCCGATCAGGTTCGCCGGTTTATGGCGCAAATTTTGGAGAACACCGTCTTGGAGTTGGGCAACGAGACCGATTTCACCGGCCATGTGGATGGCGAATTTATTCTGATTTCAACGCCGGATCGCATTGAAGCATTGTGGACGCGTATAGAAGAACAATTTAACCGGCAAATCGGCATCTTCTACGATCTCCAAGATAACGAACGGGGTTATGCGGTGCTAAAGGTTGACGGCCGTGAGGAGAAAATCCCGTTAATGCGCGTCGTGCGCAGCCAGGTCACGGCTGACGACGGCCCATTTTTCAGTATTGAGACAATCACTGAGCTAGCCGCCGAACGCAAACAAAATAGCAGCAACCAAAAAATTCTAAGTGACTCGTAATCAGTTGATTAAAACTCACTGTTCAGGTGACTGGCACATTGGTTCAAACGGAAGCCGCTGAATAACATACAACGCTGTGATCACCGCGATTAAGTACCAGTCATCTATTAAGACAAAAAGGATCGACAGGTATGTCTCAACCCATCATATTCATCTCCTACAGCCGCAGCGATGAGGCAGAAAAGGAACTGCTTTTAACCCATTTGGGCGGCTTGCAGCGGCAGGGACTAATCAATGCCTGGAGTGACGATGACATTTTGGCCGGAGCCAATCGGCATTTGGCCATCGACCAGGCGCTTCATCAAGCCAAAATTGCGCTATTACTCATTTCCGCTAACTTTCTCGACTCCGCCACAATTGTTGACCGGGAACTGCCCATTCTTTTAGAGCGCCAAAAAAGTGAAGGCGTGGTCATCTATCCCATTATCATCCGGGCCTGCGCCTGGGAAGCGATTGACTGGCTGGCGGCGATGAACGTTAGACCGCGCAGCCGCCGCCCGGTCTGGGGGGACGGCGGGGTTCACATTGATGAAGATTTGGCCCACATCGCCCAGGAAGTGGCGCTAATCGTCCAGCAGCTCAATCTTGCCCTGCCGCCGGAGCCGGTCCAGCCCACGCCCTCATCGCCATCGATCTCGCAGCCCATCAATCCAACTCCACCTCGGCCGGCTGCCGGTAAAATATTGGTCGTCGAAGATAAAAAAGATTGGCGCGATATTCTGGAAGAATGCCTGGTGGAGGAGGGGTTTGAGGTCGATACGGTCAGCAACAGTCAGGAAGCCAAAACCATACTAAAAACGGGCGGCTATCTGGTGGCAACGGTCGATATGAATTTGAACGACGCCGACTCACTCAGGGAGGGACAATATCTGCTCCGCCATATTCAGCGTCATTACCCAGCTATACAGTGCATAGTCGTTAGCGGCGAACAACTAACCAATAAAGAAATCCGGAATCTGTTTCGCGAGTATGAGGTTTATGATTTTATGGGCAAAGGGACCGATTTTGACTACGTGGAGTTTGTCGAGATGGTGGCCCAAGCCCTTGAGGAAGCCAGAAAACGGTAGTTTCTACGGAGGGTATCAGGGGGAGTGTTGCCCAACAGCCATGACATCTCGCTCCGAATTGGCGTTGCGTTGGCGATTTTTAAGCCATAGCACCGCGCCCGGCAAACTACCCAAATACGTGATGGCCTGTTTGACCAAAGACAGGGCAAACGCCAGCGTCTCCGGCACACCGACCAAGCCATAAAAGTAAACATACAGGGCCGACATCGCGCCCAACCCGCCGATACTAATCGGGGCGATGAGTGTGACAGCGATAATGGGGTTAAAGAGGAAGATATAAATTGGCGAGATTTGTCCGTGCAAACCGGCGACAATCGCCACATCTACCACGCCGGTCAGTAGTACGGTGCCAACACCCACACAAAACGCCCAAAATAAGGCGCTGTACTGGTAGCGATACGCTTCAAAGGCGTCAGAAATGCGCTGATAGATCGGCTGCAAGGGCTTTAGAAAACTGATTTCAAAAATTCTACCGACCAGGTTTCTGAGGCGATGGCTGAGCAAAACCGCAAATCCGCCAACAATGACCACTGTGCCTACGATGGAAATAATCTCGACCTGTACCAGATTTTGGACAATCGCATTATCGCCTGGTTGGCCCTGCTGGGGAACGATATAGACGGCGATCAACGCCGATACCACCGCCGTGACCATAAAGGCCGCCAACCCAATAATCCGATCCACAATCACCGATACGGCCGCCTCGGCGCTGCGCTCAGTGTAACGGGCCAATTCAAACCCGCGCATAACATCGCCGCCGACGTTGGCCGGCAAAAAGTTGTTAAAGAAAAATCCGACAAAGGTGTAATTGGTGACCGCCTTCAACGGCACAGGGATGCCTTGCGCCCGCAGCAAAATATACCATTTTACCGCATTGGTAATCATAGCGACCACATACAAAGCCAACGCCAAGAGCAGATAACCGTAATTGGCCGTGGTCAGCGTGTTAAACAAAACGGCGCGATCCAGGGGATCGGATAAAAAGCGGTAAAAAAGATAGGTCATCAGCCCCAGGCTAATCACCGCTTTAATCGCCGTAGTGAGCTTTTCTTTCAAAATCAAGTCCTCTCAAACAAAAATCTACCAGCTTATTAGCGGGCGTTACTCAACCCGTTTTGAGGGGGAGTGAGGAGAGGTGATATTGATACCCTGGACATTAATCGGGCGTTTAACCTCTTTGGTAGTCCAGGCAATATCCCAAACCACGTGGGTTTTTTTGTGGACTTTGTAATCCCACCAGCCCAGCAGCCGTGAGAACCCTTCGACCGCGGCCAAAACGCCTAAGATCCAAATCAGTTGCAGCGCTCCCCAAATTTCTTCCAAGGCCAGTTTGACCAACCGGGGCGAACCCATGCTGGAGACCTCATAGCCATATTTGGCCCGAAGGTGTAAATGTCCGGCGTGGTTTCGCCGGCGCTGCTTGACGAAATCGCTCAGCGTTTCCGGCCCCATGTTAAACACCACCGCGTCCGGCGCGTAACGCACCTGCAAACCCCGCTTGATGACCAACGCCTCAACAAAGGCTTCATCCATCGCCACATCGGGCGGAATTTCATCAAACAGCTTGCGGAAGGCGATTAACTCTCCCAGCCGGGGGATTTCCAGACAAAGTTGGTGCTCCATCTTCAAGCGAAGGTGAGATAACAGGCCGATAATATGTTCGGGCGTGTTGACCGGCACTTTGTGCGCTCCGGTCATCCCTACCGCTGGGTCGTTGAACATGCGCACCATATTTTCAATCGCATCTTCATGCGGGATGGTATCACCACTTTCCAGGACGCAGATATTTTCCTGAGCGTGTCTCAAGAAAATGTTAATGGCGCTGGTCTTGCCCTCACGTCTTTCCTGAATAAAGAGCTTAAGGCGTGGTTCCTTAGACATATACGATTCGATGATCTCGACCGTGCTATCGGTGCAGCCGGAGGCCACAATGATAATTTCCGTTATTTCAACTTGGTGAAGGCGCTGGGTCGTCACGGCTTCGATAATTTCGCCGATATTGGCTTCTTCGTTGTGAGCCGTGATGCCTACACTACATTTAATTGTGGGTTGTAAAGTGTCAATCAAATTCCTTTTTCTCCAAATCTGATTGATTTTCGGTGGTAATGCGGCGGGCATACCACAATGAAAAAAATGTCAATAAGCTTCCGGCAGCCATCCCAAAAGCAATATAGAAATATTGCGGCCACAAACCGGGAATACGGCCCAGGCCCATCAACACCGCCGGAATGATCGTTAAGATGCCAACCGTAAACGCTAATAAGATACTTAGTGTGGCCGAAAGGTTAGGGGCGATAACCGCCGCAGCCGCAAACACGCCAACACCAACCGTAATCAAGCCGACCTGAGCTATGAAGAACATAAGACTAAAGGTGTGGTTGACAGTATCAAGTACAGATACGATTAGCAATAGGATAGCGTAAAATAGTCCAAAAGCAATCCATGAAGACTGGCTATCTTTGGTCTTCATTCATTAACCTAATTATTAAAGATAAGTTGCAATATTAACAAAAAACGCGCTGTTCATTTTACCATGACCACGCGCTGTCAGCCAAGAACCCTTTTGGTCGTGTAATCGTCCCTACGACGTCGACGGCAGCGGCGGCACTTCAGGGCCACGCGATAAGAATACCTTAACGCGCTTGGCAAACTTACTCCGTGGCAGCAAAACACGATGCTGGCAGGTCAAACACACAATGCCAATATCGGTTCCCAAGCGAACCACTTGCCAATCAGTACCGCCGCAGGCATGGGGCTTGCGCATACGGACCCTATCTTGCAGGCGAATATCGGTCGGATCGATCATCTCAACCTCAACTTAACGTCGGCTTCAAGCCCCATCGACTGCGCAGCGAATTGATGGTAGAGAAAAGATGAACCCAACCGGGGCTTAGCTGACCATGAACCTTAGCCTGAGGTAAATTAGCTCTAAACTCTTGAGCCGTGTTAAAGGCCGGTATCTCCAAATAGGCCGCTCCAATCTCCCGGCCGGTATGGGCATCGCTGCCGGCGGTTATCGGCAGATGGTGCGCCAAGGCAAACGCCTGAGCCTTTTCATTATCGCTACTGTGGATTGACCGGGCGTTAAACCCTTCAATCGCATCGAGCCGGGGCACCACGGCCTCCAACAAAGCCTCCGTCCAGGGTTGGTTCCGATGCCGATCAAAAGGATGAGAGACGCTGATGACCGCCCCCTGCGCTTCCAGACGGTCGAGGGTTTCCTGGTGAGATAATCGAGGCGGAACTCGCTCTTTGACGAAAAAGGCCAGAATCTCCCCGTGCTCGGTTAAAATTTCTTCACCGACAATCACAAAATCGGGGGCGATGGCCTGCGCCGCCAGCGCCCCATCAATACTGTTGTGATCGGTAATGCAGATGCGATCCAGACCCCGCTGTTTGGCAATTTTGATCACATCCCCCGGATGCAGCGACCCATCCTTAGAAACGCAGGTATGCATGTGCAGGTCAATTTTAACGGTAGATTCAGACATAGTTTTTAGGAGGGTAACGAGTACCCATACATAACTTTAGCTAACAGGTTTTCGCGCCAACAGACGAGCCGTAACACCCCCTGCCCGGCCCTCTGGCCGCCGACGATGCCCCTCATCATAGCGCAGGACCTCAAAATCGGAAAATGCGTCCAGTAATTCACGCGGTTTTAGCCAAAAATCCCGGCGATGACTGGCTGATGCATT
The DNA here is from genome assembly GCA_020634855.1 of Anaerolineales bacterium. Taxonomy (GTDB): domain Bacteria; phylum Chloroflexota; class Anaerolineae; order 4572-78; family J111; genus JAGRBY01. The sequence continues at coordinate 29,235 of JACKAU010000026.1, read as the reverse complement.
ATCGGCCATTGGTTCAACCCGTGTTTCGTACAGCAGCCATCCGCCGGGCCGTAATCGATCCTTGATGACCGGCAAAAGTGGTCGAAACAGAAAAAAAGAGACCACAATCACATCATACATTCGAGGCAGCCAGGCGAGTTCCAGATCAGCCACGAAAAATTGAATCGAACCGGGCCACAAGCCGGCCTGGGCAGCTTGCTGCCGGGCCAAGCGCAGCCCTTGCCATGAGATATCCACTGCATCGACTTGCAGTCCTCGCTGAGCCAAAATTAGCGTGTGACGTCCGGCCCCGGCGGCGATATCCAAGGCCAGCCCGGTTGTGGGCAGTTCGGGCAGGCAGCTTAGCAAAAAAGGGGTGGGTTCCATTAAATCTTCGACCGTACGGCCGGCGTAACGTCGATCCCATTTGTTTCGGGCTAGGGGAGATGGTGTATTCATTGTTCTCATTTTGTCGCACAGCCGGCCCTCACTACAATATCTCTTGAAAGGAAAATGTATGACCGACATCGAATACTTCAACGATCCCATCGCAATGATGGCGACCATCAATGCTCTGGGAGAGGTTAACCCGCGCCAATTCGATTGGCGCGATCAACAGTATACCATTGTTAGTGTGGGGCGGCAGTGGCAATCCGAGGACGGCCGGCACGTGCTGGTCGAAATCCCGAACGGGGATCGCTTTGAACTGCATCTGGATCGGGCCGACCTGCGCTGGCGTTTGATTAAGGCCTGGCGGACTGTGGCTATGGTCTAGACCTAATTGTTTTAGACCGGCGGCGCGGTAAACAGCAACAGAATTAGCATTCCAAAACCACCCAGTGCTGTGACCGATAATGTGCCAAAAATGATCACGGCTAGAATATTAATCTCGTCGCTGTCAGCCTCATCTTGGTCGTAGTCCGGCTCCAGCCGGGGCGAACCGGCGTAACCGTAGCCCATACCGGCTTGGAGCGCCATCGCGGAGGCGTCGGTCACCGGAATGGGGTGCGTCCCCGCCAGCCGCGCTCTGGCTTCGCTTTCGCTCATGGTTGGCATCATCATAGTGATGTTTGAGTGAAAGCCCATATTAGGCGGCGACTGGGGATAAGGATACGGCATCATCCCCATGGTGCTGTTAGAATGGATCGCCGGAATAGGCTCTGACGGCGGCCGTCCGGGATCGCCATAAGGCGACATCGGCATGCCCATTGTCATCTGAGAATGGGGTGGCGTGGGATATGGCGGCTGATGCGGCATCCCCATCGTCACCTGAGAATGACCGGGCTGCGGAGGCATTTGGCCATAGTGGGGGGGCATGCCCTGATTGGGCGGCGGGATCACCGGCACCGGCTGCGACGGGCGGGTGACTCTGTTGGGCATATCAGGTCCAAAATTAGGATTGTCCGGCTGTGATTGTTTAGCCTGACCATTCGACATACTGCGATCAGGAGCGGGTGAGGCGGCCGGCGGCTTGGGCGCCGGATGCTTGGACTTGATCGGCTTGGCCTGGCTCGATGACTTGGCCGCCTCGATCGGCGATTTGGGCTGTTTCTTAGCCGGCTCTTTTGAAACCGATTCTTTCTTAGCCGGCTCTTTCGAAATCGACTCTTCTGATACCGGCTCTTTCTGGCCGTTGATCATCGATTTGACCCACTCCGGCTCAACCAACTTTTGGGTCTCCGTGTAACGCGAGGGCGGGAACGCTTCTTTCGGAGCGGCTTCTTTTTCAGCAGGCGGAGCGACCGAACGCTCATCGGGCTGGGCTGCTTCAGGCGGAGCCTCATCGACCGGCACCGCTTCGACATCGATACTCAGGATCGAGGGTGACGCCTTGACCAGGTCGTTTTGGGTTTGAACCGGCGTGAACGGCAGTTCCTTCGTGACGATTTCAGGATTGACTAAGAAAGGCCGTCGTTGGGCCGGGGCTGCCGGCGCGGGTTGCGGCGGCGGGGCCATCAACTGCGGCGGCGTTTGTCGGCTGGCCAGTGATGGTTTGGCTACTTGAACAGGTTGGGAGTCGCGGGGAATCTTAACCGGACGCGAATCGGACACCACAATGCCCAGCCGCTGTAAGCCTTTCCGGGCCAACTCATTTTCCGGATCGATGGCCAGCACGTGGTACAGGCAGCGCGCGCGCTGATCATCGGTATCAACCACACTGCTCATCCAAAGCCAAGCTTTGTCATCATTCGGATTTTGTTGAATGACCAGATTGAGCAGTTGGCGTCCCTCTTCTCGACGCCCGGCGCGAATTGCAGAAATGGCTAAGTCTAGTGATACGGCCATAGATACACCCGTTCCTCTCTAGCAGCTTCCAGATGCCAACTTGTCATAACTACTTTTCATAATATAATAAGATTATACCACAAATCAGAATGTTGACAAGGTCGTCGCCTTTTCTTTGACTACACCCCCTATATCTTGAGGTTTTTACACTACATCACCACAAGATATAGTTTACCATAAACTTTACCTAAAGTGGAGTCTCGCGTGAACAGCCAACCGTTGCCGCTCGATCAGGTTATTGAGGGAAATTGCTTAGAGATTTTAGACGGGTTTCCGGAAAAGTCAGTCGATCTGATATTTGCCGACCCGCCTTATAACCTCCAGCTTCAGCAGGAATTGTGGCGACCCAACATGACCAAAGTGGATGCGGTTGACGATCGGTGGGATCAGTTTGAAGATTTCGCGGCGTATGATCAGTTTACTCGCGCCTGGCTGCAAGCCTGCCGCCGCGTGCTAAAAGACGACGGGACGCTGTGGGTCATCGGCAGTTATCACAACATTTTCCGAGTCGGCGCCATTTTGATGGATTTGGGCTACTGGATTCTGAACGATGTCGTCTGGATCAAGACCAACCCGATGCCCAACTTCCGGGGTATGCGTTTCACCAACGCCCAAGAAACCCTGATCTGGGGGCAAAAAATCAAGGGTGCGCGCTATACCTTTAACTATCGCGCCATGAAATCGCTCAACGGCGATTTGCAAATGCGCAGCGACTGGCAGATCCCCATCTGTAATGGCAAGGAACGCCTCAAAGTCGATGGCTCCAAAGTCCATACCACCCAAAAACCGGAAGCGCTACTCTACCGAGTCATCCTGTCCAGTTCTAACCCCGGCGATGTGGTTCTTGACCCCTTTTTCGGAACCGGCACCACCGGCGCGGTCGCCAAAAAGCTGCATCGCCGCTGGATCGGCATCGAACAAGACGAACGCTACGTCGAGGTCGCCCGCCAGCGGCTCGACGCCATCGAGCCGCCCCTGTATGACGAAATCGTCTACACCTTCCCCAAGAAGCGCCGCCAACCGCGCATCCCCTTCGGTGCCCTGTTGCAGCAGGGCCTGGTCGAGCCGGGCCAAAAGCTGTTCTTCGGCAAACGGGCCGACATCGCCGCCATAGTCTTAGCTAACGGCAAAATCAAGCATAATGGCTACACCGGCTCCATTCACCAGGTCGGCACAGCCATCCGGCAGGCTCCCTGCAACGGTTGGGAGCACTGGTACTATCTCGATGAGGCCACCGGCGAGCCGGTGGTTATCGACGAGCTGCGCAAGGTGGTCCGGGCGCAGCAGGGTGAGGATGTGCTTTGAAGTAGGGGCCATGGCCGGTTGTGTTATCCGGTGAAGCACTGACGAACTGAATTCACTGAGGAACTGTCAAATTCAGCAGATCACGATTTCAAGATCTGCTGAGAAATGATAGAACACGGATGACACGGATCATACGGATTTTCACAGGTAAGGCTTGATTTAACTAAAAAATATCTGTGTTAATCCGTGTAATCTGTACAATCTGCGTTCTATTTGCCCACTTTTATGTAAAATTGTGATCTACTGACATTCAAAGAGTTCATTAATAATCGATGCCTTTTAAATTCAAAAACTGCTTCCGTATCTTGATCGGAAGCAGTTTTTGTTTGGCGCGGACCAAGCCCGGTCTAAATGCCGGTTGTTGCCATTAACCGGTCCCAAGGCGTTTGATAGGACTTTTCTCCTTCGATTCGAGAAACGCTACCGCTTTTGAGTAAATATTGAGTTTAAATTGACTAGTCTTAGCTAGAATTGAAACTGGAATTATTCTACCTGAGAGATGCCAACAGTTTAAACACAGGTTGATTAATCCTTACAGAAGGGTTCCGTAAGCCTGGTATTACAGCGTGGCTTTAGCAGTGAACTGAACGAGGGAGAAACTAATGAGAAACAGTTACAACTTGCCAAAAATTCGAAAATTACTGACTGAGGGGTTTACTGACGATGAGTTACGCAACTTCAGTTTCGATACGCCCGACTTCAGACCGGTTTATGATAAACTGGCTCAATCTACCGGCAAAGCTGATATTATTGGCCACCTACTGGAACATGCGGAACAAAAAGTGTTACTTGAAGCCCTTTTGGCCTGGGCTAAAGAGCATAATCCGACCAGATTTGAAGCCTACCAACCCTACTTTAATAAGGCGCATATCTTTATTAGTTACAAACGCAACGTCACGCCAGATGAGCCCGTTGCCCAGCAACTATTCGAGGCCCTGAATGACCAATATGATGTCTTTATTGACAAAACAATGCTAGTAGGAACGCCTTGGATCGAACACATCGAAGCTCAACTACGCCAAACCGATTTCCTGATCATCTTACTCTCGGCCGAGTCAATTGTCAGCGAAATGGTATTGGCGGAAATTGAAATGGCTCAGCAGTTGGCTCAGACGCAGGTAAGGCGACCGACCTTGCGGCCGGTGCGCTTGGCCTATCGAGAACCGTTCCAATATCCGCTCAGCGCACACCTTAATCCGCTTAACTGGGCCTCCTGGGAAAATGAAACCGATACGCCTCAACTCATCGAGGAACTCAAGCAAGCAATTTCCGGCGGCGCCTTGAGTATCGATGACAAATCCAAGGTCGAGTTTTGCCAGGTGAGCAAACCCGCATCGCTACCGCGCCCCCTGGCCGCAGCGCAACCCGTCTGCTTGGAATCACCTGAAGGGACGATTGACGCCCAATCTGTCTTTTATGTGAAACGCTTCAGCGATGGCGTGGCCTTGGAGACCATTGCCCGCCAAGGCGCAACGATCACTATTAAAGCGCCGCGTCAAATGGGCAAAAGTTCACTGCTCATCCAGACGATTAACGCCGCAGCCAAATCGGGCAAGCGCATCGCCTTTCTCGACTTTCAACTTTTTGACCAGTCGGCTTTAACCGATGCGGATATCTTTTTCCGCCAATTTTGTGCCTGGCTCACCGACGAACTGAAAATGGCCGACCAGTCGCCTAAATATTGGGAGTCGCCTTTAGGCTATGGTCATCGTTGCACCCGTTTTATGTCTCGCTATCTTTTGCCGGAACTAAACAAACCCTTGGTGTTAGCTATGGATGAGGTTGACCAACTCTTTGATGCCGATTTTCGCTCCGACTTCTTTAGTATGTTACGCAACTGGCATAACCGGCGGGCGAATGAAGCGATTTGGAAGCAGCTTGATCTGGTCTTGGTGACCTCTACGGAGCCGTACCAACTCATTGAGAACCCGAATGAATCGCCCTTCAACGTGGGCGAGATCATTGAGTTGCAGGATTTTACATTGGACCAAGTCACTGACTTGAACCGCCGTCATGGCTTGCCACTGACGCCGGCTCAAGTGCAACAATTGATGGACTTATTGAACGGCCATCCCTATTTGATCCGCCGGGGACTTTACTTGGTCGCCAGCCAGCGCATCTCCATCACCAACCTCTTTGCCAATGCCGGCCAGGACCACGGTCCTTTTGGCGACCACTTACGCTATCACTTATTTCGACTCCATCAGCGGAATGACTTGATTCAAGGTCTGCACCAGGTGATTCAAAATCACACCTGTCACGATGACCATATTTGCTTTCGCTTACAAGGTGCGGGCCTGGTTCGCCGGCAGGGTCGCGAGGTTTGGCCCCGTTGCCAATTATACGCCGATTTCTTTGGAGAACACCTCCGCGACTAATTGGTTATAACTAAAAGATAAAGTGGTTAAAATGAACCTACGGCATCCCCGACCGGCCCTAAAACAGATTGTACCAGTAAATCCATGTGGACCCAGACCAACGGGAAACTTGACCAGAGGCATTTACTCTGAAATAAGTGGTATATCCGTAATTACCCGTTGACCATTTTCCATAGCGCCAGTTATAGGTGCTATTGTAATAGGCCTGCCATACGCAGTTGTTACGGGTAGTTTGTTGGTAGTAGACGTAGGCCGCATTACTACTGCGTTTAGTGTAACACGCTCCATATTCGCTAGAACTTTGTGTGTTAACGGTAGGGCTAGAGCTTTGAGCATGAACCGTTGGGATGAATCCCGCGTCCCCGAAACTGAAGACGCCCATTAACAACAATAGCGTCGCCAGAAGTAGATGTGTGGCCTTAGGCCCCAAATACCGGTTTTGATGATTACGCTTTGACTTAAAAAATGAATTAAACATTGGGTTCTACCCCCTCTTTCTTAGTTTAGGTCTCAACTCTTGGTAGAGTTCTGAAGTTTTACTTGAAGGGTCTTATGGAAGCTGACAACCTATTAAACATCTCTCGAATAACCGTTTTTTCGTTTGCTGTCTTTATTATGACTCAGGTTTGTTACAAATTTTCATAATAAACCACACCAGAAAAGGATGAGTTGACTTATGAGTTTTTGGAACAGGCCAGTGAATTGGTGTTCAAATCGGTGTAGATAAAGCAAGGATGTTATGACATGCAGGACAAACGATTTGGAGAACTACTGAGTGAGGGTATCTCCAGCGCAGCCAAACGCCAGCGAAAAAGTATGGCCGCCATCGAGCAAGAGATGGCCGAGGTTGTCGGCTATTCTCGCCCCATGCTCCAAAAGTGGCGCCAGGGCAGACACCTACCCGAAGATGAGATTGTGAAGGATTTAGTCCACTATTGCGTGACCAACGGGCGGTTGAACCGGCAATGGGCCGATAGCTTGCTGATCCACATCCAATACCCTGACCGGGAACAGTTGTTAGCCGAGATCTTCGCCGACTACGCCCTATCTAATGAGGAACAGCCGCCGCATAATGACAACGGGACAGAACCTGAACCCGCTTGTTTGGAATCGCCTCATAATATTGTGCCGATCCAATCCCCATTTTATATAAAACGTCCCGGCGACAGTATCGCGCTGAAGGCAATTGCCCGCCAGGGTGTGACCATCATCATTAAAGGCCCGCCCCAGATGGGCAAAAGTTCCTTGCTGCTCCAAATAAATAGTGCGGCTGAACAGGCCGGTAAACGGGTCGCGTTCATCGATTTCCAACAGTTCGACCGATCGAGCCTGGTTGAGGCAGATACCTTCTTTCAACAATTCTGCAATCTGCTGACCCACAAATTAGACCTGGATAACCACGTTGCTGACTGTTGGACCTTGCCGTTGGGCAACCGTCAGCGCCTGACTCGCTACATGAGCCATTATCTCTTGCCAAAACTGGACCGGCCCTTGGTATTGGCCATGGATGAAGCCGATGTCATTTTTGACACCAATTTTCGCGATGATTTCTTCGGGACCTTACGCAGTTGGCATAGCAGTCGGGCCCACAACCCAATTTGGCAGCAGCTTGATCTGGTCTTAGTCACCTCGACCGAGCCATACCTATTTATTAAAGACCTGGACGAGTCTCCCTTCAACGTCGGCGAGGTGATCGAACCGGCCGACTTCAGCCTGGCCCAGGTGATCGAACTCAATCAAAAACATGATACACCGTTATCCTCCCCCCAGGTTCAGCAGTTGTTTGACCTGCTGGGGGGACATCCTTATCTGGTGCGTCTGGCGCTCTATCTGCTGATGGAGCAGCGCATCGCTCCAGCCGACCTCTTTAGCCAGGCGATCGAGGAGCGGGGACCCTTTGGCGATCATCTCCGCCATCACCTCAGCCAACTGCGCCGTCAAATGGAGCTGGTCGAAGGTTTACATCAGGTTATTACGCATCAAACATGTCCGGACCAACAGATTTTTTTTCGCTTGTGGGGCGCCGGCCTGGTGCGACGCGAAGGGCAGGCTGTACTGCCCCGTTGCCAACTTTATGCTAATTTTTTTGGGAGGTATCTCTATGACTGAAATAAATGTCTACACGGTTGGGGGCACGGTCCAGGCCAACCAGGCCGGTATCTATATTCCTCGCCAGGCCGATGAAGAACTTTTGGCGTTGTGCCAAACCGGCGCATTTGCTTATGTGCTGACCTCACGCCAGGCCGGTAAGTCAAGCCTAATGATCCAAACCGCCACCCGGTTAAAGGATCAAGGCATCGTTTCCATCATTGTTGATCTGACCCAAATTGGTAAACATGAGATTACCGCCCAACAGTGGTATGTCGGGCTACTTACTATCATTACTGATGAGTTAGAGGCAGAAGGCCATGCCCTGGCGACCGACGTCGCCCAATGGTGGCAAGATATGGCTCATCTGGGAGATACGCAGCGCCTGATTCTCTTCTTTCAAGAAGTGTTGTTGGCCGAGATTAAGACCCCGGTGGTTATCTTTGTGGATGAGATTGACACGACCCTGGGCCTAAAATTCACCGATGACTTTTATGCAGCCATTCGTTACCTTTATAATGGCCGGGCCACGACCCCTATATTTGGACGTCTCTCCTTCGTTCTGATCGGGGTGGCGACGCCCAGCGATCTGATGAGTGACCAGAAACGCACCCCGTTTAACATTGGGCGACGGGTAGATCTAAGGGATTTCACCTCGGTGGAAGCCCAGCGCCTGGTCGGGGGGTTGGGAGTGCCCGTTGAGGGCGAAGCCCGGCAGATTTTAGACTGGGCGCTGAAATGGACCGGCGGGCACCCTTATCTGACCCAGCGCCTGTGCTATGAGTTGGCCAACCGGGGTCGAACCCAGTGGTCCGAAACCGATGTTGACCAGGTCGTCGCCGAAACTTTTCTAAGCGCGCATGGCCAACAGGATAGCAACTTGCGCTTCGTGCTTGACTGGCTGACTAATCGCCTCCGCTTCTCCGATCTGGCCGGCGTCCTCAGCACCTACCGGGCCATCCGCGAGGACCTGTATCCTATCGCCGATATGGATCATTCACCCGTTGTAGCTCATCTGAAGCTATCAGGCGTGGTCCGCCGCGCCTCAGATAAAAATATCTTGCAGGTCCGCAATCGTATTTACGAGACCGTTTTTGATCGGGCCTGGATCGAAGAAGCTGAGCAGAGTCTAGAGGTAGCCGATCCGCGCGAATTGGCCCGCCTGCGGGAGTTAGCCGAAGTGCGCCGGCGACAAGTTGAGGCCGAGCGTCAGCGGGCCGAGGAGCAGCAGCGCCGCGCCGAAGCTGAACGGCAGCGGGCGATTGAACAAGCCAGGGCCGCAACGATGCAGCGCCGCGCTTTTTACCTGGGGGTGCTCGTGTTTGTGGCGATCATCGCCGTCATTTGCGTCGGTATGTTTGCCAATCAAGCTCAGAAAGCCAAAGCTGCCGCTCTGCATCAAGGTCGTATTTCGCTCGTTCAATCGCTGGCGGCTCTAGCACCCGACACAGACGACGACGAATTGGCCGCCCTACTGGCCGTCGAGGCGTTCGCTGTCAATAATGATACCAACGGCGATAAGCAATGGTTAATTGAGAATACCCTACGGCAGGTTTTGTCCAAGCCCAACTTTAGCGTTAACCTTACCGGTCAAGAAGGGGGGAGCTGGGCCGTAGCCTTTAGTCCTGACGGGCAGACCCTGGCCTCGGCCGGCGAAGACTGGACCATCCGCTTGTGGAACTTGGCCAATCCTGAAGCAGAACCGGACGTGCTGCGCGATCACGCGGCCGCAGTTTGGTCTCTCGCCTTCAGTCCTGACGGACAAATCTTGGCCTCGGCCGGCGAAGACGGCACGATCCGCTTGTGGAACTGGACCATGCTTACCGCAGCGCCGCAGGTGTTACAAAGTAACAGCGTGGAGGTCCGGCCTCCGGCTCTCGATCCGGATACGGAGACCATGAATCCATCACCCCCTGTCGGCCCGCCCTCAGTTAAGTCTCTCGCCTTCAGTCCCGACGGGCAAACCCTGGCCTCAGCCAGCGAAGACGGCGCGATCCGGCTATGGCACTGGACCGATCCTGAAGCGGACCCGCACGTGCTGCGTGGCCATGCGGCCACCGTTCTGTCCGTGGCCTTCAGCCCTGACGGACAGACCCTGGCCTCAGCCGGCGCCGATAGCACGATCCGCTTGTGGAACGTGGCCGATCCTGAAGCGGAACCGCAGGTGCTGCGTGGCCACGAGGCGGCGGTGTGGTCGGTCGCCTTCAGTCCTGACGGGCAGACCCTGGCCTCGGCCGGCGACGACTGGACCATTCGGCTATGGAACGTGGCCGATCCGCAAGCAAAACCGCAGGTACTGCACGGCCACGAGGCGGCAGTGTGGTCGGTCGCCTTCAGCCCTGACGAACAGACCCTGGCCTCGGCCGGCGAAGACGGCACGATCCAGCTATGGCACTGGGCCGATCCTAAAGCGGAACCGCACGCGCTGCACGGCTACACGGCGGGGGTCAGATCGGTGGTCTTCAGCCCCAACGGTCAAACCTTGGCCTCGGCCGGCAGCGAGCAGACGATTCGGCTGTGGGATTTGACCCCGCCCAAGGCGGATCCGCAGACGCTATCCGGCCACGAGGCGGCGGTTCTGTCCGTGGCCCTCAGTCCTGCCCCCCGCCCGGGCACGACGGGGCAGACCCTGGCCTCTAGCAGCGCTAATGGGATGATCCGGTTGTGGAACGGAATTTCCCCCGCCGCAGAATCGCCCCAGTTACACGGCCATGCGCTAGGGGTCTGGTCAGTCGCCTTCAGTCCTGACGGGCAGACCCTGGCTTCGGCCAGTGATGATAGGACCATCCGGTTGTGGGATTTGACTGCCCCCACCTCGCTACCGCATGTGCTGCGCGGGCATTCAGCAGCAGTTCTGGCCGTGGCCTTCTGTCCTGATGGACAGACTCTGGCTTCGGCCGGCGCTGATGGCACGATCCGGCTTTGGAATTGGACCGATCCGACTAAGAAACCACGACTGCTACAAGCTAAAGGCATCGAACTGTCCACAATTCGGTCGGTGGCCTTTAGTCCCGACGGACAGACCTTGGTCTCGGCCAACGCTGATGGCACGATCCAGCTATGGGACTGGACCGATCCTAAAGCAAAACCGCAGGTGCTGCGCGGCCATACGGCGGCGATCTGGTCTGTGGCCTTTAGTCCTGACGGGCAGACCCTGGCTTCGGCCAGCGACGATTGGACCATCCGGTTGTGGGATGTAAACAACCCTACCGCCGAACCACAAGTGCTGCGCGGCCACACGGCCGGGGTCAAATCGGTGGCCTTCAGCCCCGACCGACAGACCCTGGCTTCGGCCGGTGACGACGAGACGATCCGGCTGTGGCATTTAACCAACCCTGTCGCCGAGCCACAGGTGCTACGCGGCCACACGGCCGGGGTCTGGGCCGTGGCCTTCAGCTCCGACGGGCGAACGTTAGCCTCGGCCAGCAGCGATCAGACGGTCCGGCTATGGATCGCACAACTTGACACCTTGGTTAAACTGGCCTGCGGGCAAGTTCGCCACAACCTGAGCCAGGTGGAGTGGACGCGATACATGGGCGCTGAGCCGTACCACCGCACCTGTCCCAATTTGCCGCCGGGTGAATGAGAGTGGATATACGTTGGCTGGTGGGGGTAGCTGTTGATGCGGTCATCATCAGATTGCCCCTGACCACGCTACCGGAGATATCAAGCCTCGTATTGTCGGCACGATTAAAGTCTCTTTTTTATTCTTTATCGGCGAAAATCTGCGTCCCATTTCTCCAAAATGCCGGCTTGATGTCTATGGGATCGATCAGGTGAAGATCGATACGCTGATTGTAACCCCGAATCCTTCTAAGGAAAATAGCTAAAATCGTACTTTTACCCCCTATCAGCATCCATCGCCCGAAGCTGGCGATTGAAGAGCAGGCTCACCGTGGTTAGCAAGTAGCAGCCCACTACGATGATGAGCGTCAGGCGCAACCCCAGCCCGTCCAGGGCGTAGCCGGCCAGGAGGACGCCTAGCGGCATGGCCATGAACGCCCCGGAGCGGAGTACGCCCAGGACTCGCCCCCGCATAGCCGACGGAATACGGCTGTAACTGACCGCGCTCATAATCGGGTTGAGCGGTCCTGCGGCCAAGCCCACGATGGCCGCTGTCGTGAGTACAATCCACAGCGGCGGCAAAAAGATTATGGGAATCCGCGCCAGCGCGACCACAATAAACGACCAGACGTAGACTTTATACCGCGAGTAGCGATGCCCCACCGCGCTATAGATCAGCGCCCCAACTACCGCACCCCCACCGGATACGCCAAAGATCAACCCCAAACCAATAGCCGAGCCATAAACATCCCGCACAAAACCGGATAAATGACCGATGCCAGCGCCGCATCCAGGAAGTTGGTAATCAGCACGATGCCGACAATTGTCAGAATGAGGATATCCTGCCGCACATAGCGCAACCCGGCCTGCAAATCGGCCAGATAGCCGCTGGGCGTATCGATCTCATCGGCCGGCCGGTCGATTTTGATATTCGGTACGATCAGCCAGACCATCAGCGCGGAAACGGCAAAGGTCGCGGCGTCGAGGTAGAGCACATTCTGAGCGCTCACCAAGGCGATGAGGAAGCCGGCGGCGGGCGCGCCCAACAGTCGCGAACTGCGCTCCACAATCTGGTTGAGCGAAGCGATGCGCTCCAACGGCATCTCGGCTGCGGCCGCCAATTCGGGCAGCAAGGCATCTCGCGCAGTCACACCGGGGGCATCGAGCAGCGCGCCTAAAAAGACCAGCACCTGAAGCAGCCAAAACGGCAGCCAACCCGCTGTAAACAGGAGGGGGATGAGCAGCACCGTCATGCCGCTGGCCAGGTCGGCGATGATGCTGGCCGGTTTAAAGCCAATGCGATCGATGAACGCGCCGCCAAAGAAGGTCGACAGCACGGTGGGCAGCAGCGTAAAAAAGGCCGTGATGCCGGTTTGGGCGGCGCTGCCGGTCGTGGCCAGCACAAACCAAGGGATGGCTAGCAGGGTCAACTGATTGCCCGTCATCGAGATGGCGTTGGCGATGAAGAGGCTGTAGATGACGCGTTTGGGTCGTGTCTGGGACGATAAATTTGAAATTGTGGGTGAAGTTGTCATTGGCGTATCACGATTTAGGGTGTCTCACGGTTGAAAATATCCAGCAGTTCGTAGGTATCGCGTCGCAGGATTACATCCAAGGCAGCATTGTTCGTGACGCTCTCAAAAGGGATGTGCAGCGCCGGCAGACCGTCCCGCTCGATGGCAATGGCCGGCAGCGTGTGAATACGCAACTCACGCCGCCAAAAATCCCGGCCGGCCAAGGAATGGAGAGCCAGCCCATCAATCGAAACATACGATCCTTCATCACAGCGAGAACAGTAAATGTGCAGCCCACGCCTATGTCGGAGGGAAGGAGGCGCATAAGGCGGCATGCCCTGGCGAAGCGGCAGCCATTCGCCACAGGAGCGACAGACTGCGCCGCCAGCCTGCATGGCATCAAGAAAGAGAGGGTGCATTTTATCAATGAAGCGGTTAAGAGCCGGGCGAAAGCTCTTTAGCGTACTATAGTTAGAGACACTGTCTTGCGAGTGATAACTGTTCGCTTCGATGTTGCAGTCCGGACAGCGCAGCGCGAATTCCTCGGCATCTAGCCGCCCCAGCAGTCGCCGCCGGCCACAATGGGTACACCAGATGCGGGTTTCGCGCCAAACGTCGTCGGCCTGGACCAAACCAAAGGTTTCGGCCTCAACGCGTAGCTCCGTTTTCAGCAACTTCTTGAGCGCCAGCTTGCCGCGATGAACGCGCACGGCGACCGCATTCTCGCTCAAACCCAATTCGTGCGCAATAGCCGCATAGGGCAGGTCGGCCACAAACGTTCGAAGCAGAACATCGCGTGTATTGGGGGGTAACAGGGCCAGAGCGCGATCGAGCAAAAGGGTCAACTCGTCCCGTTCCAGCTCAACTTCCAGGTCGAAATCCGCAGCCACCTGCTCCAAGGGCGAGTCGGCGGCCTCCGTGGGCCGAGGCTCGACTAAGGGCGCACGCTTCCCTTGTGCTCGCAGCCAGCGGGCGCAGACATTACGGGCCACCCCCGACAGCCACGGCCGCAGCGCGTGCGGGTCGCGTAACGACCCCACGCTGCGCCAAGCCTCGAGCAGCGTCTCCTGCGTGACATCTTCGGCGGCGTCGGCATCTCCGATGATGGCTGTGCAGAGCCGGATCAGGCGCGGGCGTTCTGCGGCCAGAATTGCGTAAAATTCCGTATCGGTTGCTTGACCGGGCAAGATCAGGCTCGGTTGGACCGGTTTGTCCGATAGAATGGTGGTCATGTAGTCTCCTTACCATTGCGATAATAGTATTCTAGCTACAAGTCGCCAAAATCACATAAAAGATTACCCATTTTTTGGCCACTGTAGGGAAAGATTTAAGGAGACAACAGGGGGTATGGACTTATTCCGGCTGCACCGGAAAACCAGCTCCAGCCAGCCGACGCTTGGTATAGGCAATCACTTCCGGGCCGGCGGCCTCGATGGTTAGCCGCTGACGGCCTTGATCGCTGCTAACTAAGCGTACCCCATCGATCTCAGCCAGAACCCGTTTTATTTTGATCAGGCAGTTACCGCAATGGTAGGTGGGGGCAATCCAGTTGATGGTTCGCATAAACTTACTCCTTGAATTCGGAGCGACAAAGCTTGCTTTGTTACACCCGATCAAAGCAAGCTTTGATGCTCCGCCGCTAGTCTCGAAACACGTAGCTTTTTTGCAGTCCATTCGTCAAGATGACGCAGCCGCCTTTGGCCGGGCAGGTGACACAAGTGTAATTGGCCGGGTCGATGACATTCAGCCGTCCACGCTGGACTAGGGTATCCAAGATGCCTTCTAAGGCGCTGGCATCGATCTCAAGGGTCCGGCTCAATTCATCGACACACATCGGGGCGCGGGCCGTTCGAAATTCGGCCATAATTTCTTTAAGCATCAGCCCCACCCCAGAAATTGGCCGCCCTGATAAACCAGCACCGCCAGCAACCAGGCCAGAGCAAATTGGTAAGTCGCCGAGACCCACATCCATTTCTGTCCATACTCGGCTTTAATGGCGCCCAGCGTTGCGACGCAAGGAGTGTAGACCAGTACAAAAATCAGAAATGCCAGCGCCGCCAGCGGGGACAGATTGGCGGTTAAGGCCGCGCTGAGGGCCGTATCTTGTTCCTCTTCCTCAACTTCAACCAAATTGACGCCGGGGATGAGGCTGACCAGCATCTTACCGGCATCGATGGTGGCAGTGCCAAAACCAACAATGATCTCGCCCACGTCTTCGCCAAAAGTGGTTTCCGAGGCGGGTTCTTCGCCGTCGGCCTCGCCGACGTAGATTTGCGACATAGTGCTGACCACCACCTCTTTGGCAATGAAGCCGGTCATCAGCGAACCGGTGGCTTCCCAGCCATCAAAACCGGCCGGGGCAAAGATGGGGGCAGCGGCGGCGCTGACCTGACCGAACAAACTCTGGCGCGGATTCTCGACGCCCCAGGGCAGGTTCATCAAGAACCACAACACAATCGACACGGCTAGAATGACCGTTCCAGCTTTTTGCACAAACTCTTTGGTTTTAGCCCAGGTGTGCGTCAACAGCCCCTTGAGCGGCGGCAGCCGATAGGGCGGCAGTTCCAGGGCAAAGATTGAGTCGGGGTTGTCTTTGAGCAGCGTCCGGCTAAAAATCACCCCGATGCCGGCGGCCAGCACAATGCCAAACAGGTAGAGACCGGTAATCAGCAAATCGGCGTGCTGGGGGAAAAAGGCCAGGCCAAAGACGACATACACCGGCAGCCGGGCCGAGCAGGACATCAGCGGCACCAGCAAGCCGGTGGCGATCCGGTCGCGCTCATTTTCCAGAGTACGCGTGGCGTACACGGCCGGCACAGCGCAGCCGAAGCCTAAAATAAGGGGAATAAAGCTTTTACCATGCAACCCGGTAAAGCTCATGAATTTGTCCATTAAAAAAGCGACCCGAGCCATATAGCCCGAGTCTTCCAACAGCGTCAAGAAAAAGTAGAGAACAAACAGTCCCGGTACAAAAACCAGCACTCCACCGACGCCAGCAATGACTCCATCGAGGATCATGGCGTGCAACCACTCCGGCGCGGCCACCAGATTGAGCAGACTGGCCGCCCAGTTCGTCACCGGGCCGGTGATCACGCCATCGACCCAATCGAGATAAGGGGCCGAAACATCGACCACCAGTTTGAACATTACATACATGACCACCAAGAAAATCGGCAGGCCCAACAGCCGGTTGGTGACAATCCGGTCGATCCGGTCGGTCAAAGTGTAGCGGCTTAGCTGGGAGGTATCAACCACCTGGCGGGCCAAGCCGTGAATAAAGCCGTAGCGGGCATCGGCAATCGCGATATCGACGCTATCGCCGTACGCCGCCTCGATCCGGGCGCTGGCCTGTTGAGCTTGGGCCAGCAGCGCCGATCCGTCCGGTGCTGATTTGACCCGCTCGATAATATCCGGTTCGCCTTCTAATAGCTTGATCGCCAGCCAGCGGGGTTTGAATGAAGCAGTTAATTCGGGCTGGCGGTCGATGAGGGGGAGTAAACGCTCGATTTCGGCTTCAATCTCGCTACCGTAATTGAGCTTGAACAGTTTCGTAGAGAGGGTGGCATCGCTTGCAGTCATCGTCTCACGCTCCTTTCAAGCGACCAATCGTAATTTTACCGGTTCCGGCTTGACCAATTCGACCACGGCTTGCAGCAAGCCGTCTAACCCTTGACCTTTGTTGGCCACGGTTTCGACGATGGGAACATCGCCTAACATGGCCGAAAGGCCGGCCTGGTCGATGTGAATGCCTCGCGCCCGGGCCACATCGATGACATTGAGGGCGATAATCAGCGGAACGCCCAGTTCCAACAGTTGTACCGTTAGATACAGATTCCGCTCCAGATTGTTGGCGTCAACGACGTTGATCACCACATCGGGCTGCGCCTCCAACAGATAATCGCGAGCAATGATCTCTTCCGGCGAAAAAGCGCTAAGGCTGTAGGTGCCCGGCAGATCGACGACCTGACAGCTCACGCCTTGATATCGAAACGACCCTTCTTTCTTCTCCACCGTTTTGCCCGGCCAATTGCCCACGTGCTGGTGCGAGCCGGTGAGCGCATTGAAGATGCTGGTTTTACCGGCATTGGGGTTGCCGGCCAGCGCCAAGGTCAGTCTGGCGGTCATGCGGTTCCTCCCCAACTACTCGCCGGTTCGACCTCGATCCGAGCGGCGTCCTGTCGCCGCAGTGATAAATGATAACCTTTAATCGTAAATGCTACCGGGTCACCCAACGGAGCTACTCGATCCACGGTGATCATTTCTCCCCGTACAAGTCCCAGTTCCAACAATCGTCGTCGCGCCGCCGGCTGCCCGCTAACCCGCATAATTCGGCCGCTCTGCCCAGGGTTAAGCCGATTTAGGGCCACAACAGTTTCCTCAAAGTTCTCCCTATTTTGTTGGATCATCGGTACTTGCTCCTCTCAAGATGTAGCTTGTAAAAATTTTCACAAGGGTAACACGAAATACCGATGACTGCAATAGCTTTTTGTTAATAATGAATGTGGTTAGGGGAAACAAAAAAGATAGAATCTGCTAACTTTTCAGTTAACCGAGGTTAAATTTTAGGCAGGAGTACATTCATCCAAAGGTCATACGCGCTCGCCAAGCCGGCTTACGATTGAGTTTGGCTCAGTCTATATGGGTTTGGCTTCCATCGTTTTATCAATAAGCCCTGACGCGGGGAGAAAAGAAACGCCAGCAGAAAAAACGTAGTGCAGACCAACACAATCGCCGGCCCGGACGCGATATTGACGTAGAAGGACAGATACAAGCCGGCGATGGCGCTGATCGCCCCGATGGTGGCCGATAGAACCATCATCACCGGCAGCCGACGCGTCAGCAGCGACGCCGCCGCAGCGGGTGTCACCAGCATAGCCGCCATCAACGCGACCCCCACCGTCTGTAACGAGAGGACAATCGTGACTGCGATTAACAAGAGGAGAAGATTGTTGAGAAAATTGATCGGTAAGCGCAGCGTCTTGGCCAAAATCGGATCAAACGAAATCACCATGAATTCTTTATAAAAAGCCGCAATGGTGATAATGACCAACGCGCCAAAACCGCCGGTCAGCCACAGGTCGCTGTTAGAGACGCCTAAAACATTACCAAACAGAAAATGCGTGAGATCGACAGTATAGCTGCGAACGGTCGAGATTAGAGCGATGCCCAAGGCAAACATACTGGCAAAAATCACGCCGATGGCCGTATCCTCTTTGATGCCGCTGCGCGTAATCGCGCCGATGCCCAACGCCGATAGAATCCCGGCGACTAACCCCCCGATCAACAGCGGTAAAGAATTCGTGCCGCCGACCAGATAACCGATAGCCACGCCCGGCAAAATAGCGTGAGCGATGGCGTCGCCAAAAAAGGCCATGCCTCGTAGCACAATGTAGGTTCCCAAGACCGCGCAAACCACGCCGACAATCAGCGCCGCAGCCAGCCCGCGCAGCATAAAAGCATAACCGAGCGGATCGGTGAGCCAGACCAGCAAATCAGTCATGGGTATGCTCCTCCCCGCCGCAGCAGTGGTCATCGCTTAAAAACATCGTGCCGTTGGGCGTTTCGATCAGGCGCATACTGCCGCTGTAAGCCTGACTGAGTAGTTCGGGGGTAAACACCTGATCGGCCTGGCCAAAGCCCAGGAGGGTCTGGTTGAGCAGCATCAGCCGGTCGAACCGCTCGGCGGCCAAGTTGAGATCGTGCGTCGCGACCAGTACGGTGACTCGGCGTTGGCGGAGTTTGTCCAATATTGAAAAGATGTCCTCTTGAGATTTGACGTCCAGGCCGCTGAGCGGCTCGTCCATCAGCATCAGTTGGGCCTCTTGAGCCAAAGCGCGGGCGATAAAAACGCGCTGCTGTTGCCCGCCCGACAACTCGCCGATTTGGCGTTTACTCAAGTGGCTCATACCGACAAGTTCTAAGGCTTCTTCAACCACCTGCCAATCGGCGCGTTTGGGCCAGCGGAACAGCCCCATACGACCGATGCGCCCCATCATGACCACATCGGCCACATTGGCCGGAAACTGCCAATCGACCTGGCTGCGCTGCGAGACATACGCGATACAAATATGCTCGCCCGGCACATGGCCGTAGATATCGACCTGCCCTTGAGACGGGGCCAGCACGCCGGAGATCACGTTAAAAAGGGTACTTTTGCCCGCCCCGTTCGGCCCGATCACGGCCACACGCTCTCCGGCTTGCAGTTCAAAGGTGATATCGCGCAGCGCAACCGTGTTATTAAAGCGCACCCCGATATCAGTCAGTTTCAAAACCGGATAGTTTAGATCGTGCTTATCTGATTGGCTGCCAACGTGCAAAACAGCGGTGGACTGAGTCAGTTCCATAAGTTTGTCCTATTTTAAGGCTTCTACAATTGATGTGGTGTTATAACGAATATAGTCAATATAAGTTTCGGCTCCGCTGCCAGCCGGTCCCAACGAGCCGGTATAAAGTGGCACAAGCTGCGTTCCGGTATCGGCGGCAACCTGTTCGGCCAAGTTAGGGTTGACCGATACGCCGACAAAAATGGCCGGTGCGCCATATTCGGCGATAGCTTCCTGCAATTTTGCCATTTCCTGAGCCGACGGCTCGGCGGCGGTGCTGTAGGAAGGAATGACAGCGCCCACGATTTTCAGACCGTAGCGGTCGGCGTAATAGCCGAACGCATCGTGGTCGGTCACCATCTCCCGCTTTTCGGGCGAGATAGTCTCGATCTGCGCAAAGACCCACTGATCCAGTTCTTCCAGTTGAGCTTCATACGCCTTGGCATTGGCCTGATAGGTTTCGGCGTGGGCCGGATCGAGTGCGCTTAAAGCTGTTTCGATATTATACACGTAAACCAGAGCATTGTAAGGTGTCATCCAGGCATGGGGATCGGCTCCGCCATGATGATGGCGCCCCTCCTCATCATGTTCATCCCCTTCCTCATCGTGTTCATCATGTTCTGCATCTTCCTCGTGGTGTTCGTCGGCCGCGTGTTCTTCGTCACCCTCGCCGAATTCACGCGTTTCGATCCCATTCGCTACGCGAATAACAACCGCCTCACCCCCGGCATTGGCAATCAACTCATCCAGAAACTCCTCAAAGTTAAGGCCGTTGGCCAATACCAGATCAGCATCAGCGATCAGCGCCGCGTCTTGCGGAGTCGGTTGGAACGCATGCGGATCGCTGCCGATCGGCATCAGCACATCCAGCGCGATCAAATCACCGGCTACATTTTGCACCATATCGCCGATAATGTTGGACGTCGCTACCACCCGGAGTTTCTCCCCGTCAGCCAGGCTGACCGGCGTCAAATCCATCGCGGCTAAACCAGGCTCAGGCGCTTCATCGTGTTCTTCAAGAGCCGCCGGCTCGGTTGTGGAGGCGGCCGCTTCCGGCTGCGCCTCGACCGGTTGATTACTCTGCGTCGCCGACTCCGGCTGAGCTGCGCCACACGCTGGCAATAATAGTACGCTCAAAATAATAAAAAAAATAGCTATCAACTTTCTAGAGAACATTGCCCTCGCCTTTCTTACCTAAATGAGATTAAGTATCATTTGATGACAAAAAAATCGACTTCGTATCAACGATTACGTAGTCGAAATGAGATATTGTCTCAAATATTAACCACACAAGGTAAATTGTCAAATTTGGCAAAGAATTGCTGGAAAGAATTTTGAAATGAGCTACGAAGTTGAAGGGGGCAGACTCCAAAATCAACCACGAATTGCACGAATTACACGAAAAAGAGACAAAAATTTGTGAAAATTCGTGTAATTCGTGGTTAAGAAACCGAGAACTGCGTAAATTCTATTTGGTTTAGAGCGAACGGAGCATTTGGCGCAGCGCCTCGGCTTCGATGGCGTGCAGCGGTTGTTCGGTTCCCCGACCAAGCGCCAGGGCGGCTTCGATCAATTCGGGGGTCAGCAATTTGCGGTCCAATCGGGCTTCGATGAGGGTCAAACGATGGGGGGGAAGATTTGGCCCGGCGGCAGCCAGCCGCACATGGCCGGTGACCATCAATTCGGGATGCAGGTCTAGCCGAACGGTGCAACAGTATGGCTCAGTGACTGTGAAGCGGTAATAGCCGCCCGCATTGAGCGGCGGCAGGCGCATGAGATTGAGCGGGAACTGATCGAGCGGCAGACGAGCGCGGTAGGTCAAAAAACCGGGCAGGGGAAAGACCCGCGTCTCGTCATCGATCACGGCGTTAACTTCGGCATCGAGTACCAGGAGGCCGGTTAGCAAAGCGTCGATGGCCGGCAAGCCGGTTCGGTGCAGAGCCTCGGCTAAGGTGGTGGCGGTTTCGCCGGCCAGATCGAAGTGAGCCAGGATTTTGGGGATTAAGCCATCGGCAAATTCTTGTAAAATTTGGTCTTGAGCCAACTGGGCCAACGTGGCTTTAGTGGTGAGATGCAGTCCATCCGGGCGGACAAGGGTAATCGACATGGGTTGTTCTTCCAAAATTTTTCAAACGATGATACCCTATTTCCTAGAAGCCATCAAATCAACGGTGTCAGGAAAGGGAGTCAATTCGATAATCCCAATGGGCTACTAAAGCGATGATTAAAACAAGCCAAGTAAGCCAGACAAATCGCTCAAGTTGGTATAGCCCCAACGACTTGGTAACATTACTCTAAAATGGTAGCCAATAAAACCCATTAAGGAGACCAAAAATTAACGAAAATGAATTGCCTAATTTGATCATTGGCCATGTCAGCTACGACCGGGCCAGAATTTGGGTGCGAGGTTCAAGTAAGGGGCCAGTCGCATTTCTATCTTATGGATTAGATGGCGATTTAACCCAAGAAGCCGAACCGTTATTGCTGGAGGAGCGTCACGCCTATACCGGGGTGATAACGCTGGAAGGTCTCGAAGCGGCCAAACGTTACACCTGCGCAGTCTCGTTTGGGCAGGCGTTTGATGATACCCCGGCGGTGCGGTTGTATCCGCGTTATAACACCGGCACATTCAAGACCGCCCCACCCGAGGGGGCTGAGGTTGAGCTTAACTTTATTTTTGGTAGTTGTAATCTGCACTCGTTGGGGATTGTCAGCGCACCCGGCCCGGCTTATGAACGGATCGGCGAGCTGGCCCAAGAAAAAAATGCCGATTTTATGATTCACTGCGGCGACCAGATCTACTACGATGTGCCGATTCCGGCCGTCTCGCCGGATATCGACCAATATCGTAACAAATATCTGGATGCCTGGGGCGACAGCACCCCAACGGCGGCCCTGCTGACCCAACTGCCGCATTATATGATTCTGGATGACCATGAGATTGTGGATGATTTCTCGAACGACAAAGATATCCGGATCGGGTCGTTGGATTACATCAAAACCGTGGCGCTCAAAGCTTACCGCGAATTCCAGCACATCCACAATCCGCAGGTATACGGCAACGATGCGCTGTATTACAATTTTGCGTTTGGCCGCTACCCATTCTTTGTCATGGACATTCGCACCGAACGCTACCAAAAAGCGCCGGGCGCTCAGATGATGGGCCAGCAGCAACTCAATCACTTTTTTGAATGGCTGCAAACGCATCGCGACGCAATCAAGTTTGTGGTGACCAGCGGGCCGTTTGTCGGCGAGGTGCGGAACTCCGGCGACAAATGGTCGAGCGAAGCCTTTCGCCCCCAGCGTGAGCAGATTATCGATTTCATTGCTCAAAACCATATTTCCAAACTTGTATTTCTCACCGGCGATCGGCATAATGCCTACTATGCCACGATGGCGATTACTCCTCCTGACGGCGACTCATTTATCATCCACGAATTGATGTCTAGCCCGATTAACCAGCTCAGCAAACGGTCTCTGCATCATTACCACACCGAATTGGAATCTAAAACCCAGAATGGTACAACATACAAGTGTGAAATCGATGTTGACACCTATTATGCCACCCATTCTAATGTGATGTGCGTCCATGTGAGTGGATCGATACTGAGTTTTGAGATATATAGAACCAAAAAGAAGAAACCAACTAGGCGAAGTAAGACATTTGAGGTAACATGATAAGTTGAGAGGAGAGATTGGTTTAAAGCTTATATCAATCTACCAACAATAGGCAGAGTTAAGATGAACCAGTTCAAACCTTTTGAAACCCCCGACGGGCGACGGATTACGGTACGCTCAATCAATAAGGATGATGGCGACTTATTGATCAACCTGTTCCGAAATCTATCGACTGAAACCAAACGGCTCCGATATAATGCTAATATGGACCATATTAGCGATGAGATAGTCCACCAAGAATCGCGGCGATTGTCTAACTTGGACCCGGAGGAGCAATTTGCCCTAATTGCCTTTAGCGCCGGCCCGGAGGCCGAAGAACCTATCGCCGTCGCTCGATTTGCCCGCTTATCGAAAAATGGCGCCGAGGCCGAAGTGGCTATCGTTATCCGGGATGATTTTCAAGCTCAGGGGTTAGGCCGCCATCTGTTAGAGACGCTGACCACGGTGGCCTGCCGGCACAATATCCATCGGTTTGTTTTTATGACCACTTCGGATAATACCCCTATGATCAAACTAGTTAAAGACGTTTGGTCAGATGTGGAAATAGACGCCCAACAAAATGATCGAGAGATTTGGGCAACGATATGCTAGGGACACCGACAAGGAAATTTTACTGGAGCAACGAAGCTTGCTTTGTCATTCAGGTAGAGTCAAAGTAAACTTTGACGCTCCAAACCTTTATCCTCCGAAGGGTAGAAATCTCTACTCCCGCACCGTAATCCCGTGAATTGACCACCACCAAGCGTCTGAGCGACCGGTTTGCTCGATGACGATGTAGCGAGCCGGACGCGGCGTGAAGCTGACATCGAGTTGGCGGCTGTTCTGATCGCTGCGTGCGACTTCAGTCCAATTGGCGCGGTCGGTTGACAGCCGCACTTTGTAGCCGCGTGGGTGATCATTGGGCGAGGCGGCCGTATCCAACACCAGCCCGCTTACCGGGCGCACCTCATTCAAATCGATCTCAAACCACATCCCCGGCTGCTGCCTGGCTTGACTGCTCCAGCGGGTGGCCGGTTGCCCATCCAGCGCTTGCGATAGGTTATCGATGCCGCTCATGACATTATTGTGACTGGCCCGCACGCTCATGGGCGGCCTGACTTCTGTCGATTTGACGGTGAGTTCGTGAATTGACCACCACCAGCTATCCGAGCGACCGGTTTGCTCGATACGGATAAAGCGGGCTGTACGCGGCGTAAAGCTGACATCAAGCGGCCGGGTATTCTGATCGTTGCGCGCCACCTCCGCCCAGGACGAATGATCGGTTGACAGCAAAACTCGATAGCCGCGTGGATAATCGTTGGGTGACGCGGCCGTATCAAGAACCAATCCGCTGACCTGACGCGGCTCGTTCAGATCGATCTCAAACCACATGCCCGGCTGCTGCGGCGTCTGGCTGCTCCAGCGAGTCGACGGTTGGCCGTCGAGCGCCTGCGACAAGTTGTCGCTGCCGGTGTGGCGGTTGTTGTGGCTGGCGCTGAGCGACAGCGTGGCTTCACCGGCCACATCGATGCGGTGAATCGACCACCAATAATAATCGGATTGACCGGTTTGCTCGATGTGAATGTAACGCGTGAGCCGAGGACTGAACGACACCTCCAAAGGCCGGTCGTTGTTCGGATTGATGGCCACGGTCTGCCAACTCTGCCCGTCCGGCGACACTTTGACGATGTACCCGCGCGGATAATCACGCGGCGAGGCGTCGCTGTTGAGGCGAAGCTGGCTGACGGTGCGCGGGCTGCCCAGATCGATGCGGAACCACATGCCGGGGCGTTGGGTCAGGCGGCTACTCCAGCGCGTCGAAGGATCGTTGTCGATGGCCTGTTGGAGGTTGTCGGCGCCTTGCGGTTGATTGTTGTGGCTGGCGCTGACGCTCAGACTGCCAACGGGCGGCGGCTCGACCACCTCGGGGTTAGCGGTGACCCGAACGTTCAGCGTCGGCACGCCTTGCCAAGCAAACCAAGTACGCAGCTCCTCAACCATATCCCACCGAACTTCATAATTTCCGGCGACACGTGGAATGCTTAAATTACAGGTGAGCGTCGCGCTTTCGCCGTAGGCCAGATTGCGCGGCAATTCGGTGCGATTGTCGGCCCAAAGGGAGGCGGACACCTCCTGCCCCTCGGCGGTGTACCAATGATAGCCCAGGTGAAACGGGTTCTGGCCGCCGGCCACCCAAGTTCGAGAACCGGTATTGCGTACGGTAACCTGCACCGCCTTGGTTTCGCCGGCGACGGCAACCGTAGGCGTGTTGTGGGCCAGATATTCGACGCTGTAGGCCGGGACATCCAGCCGGCCAATCTTGAGGCACGAGATCGACCGCTTGGGCAGCGTGGCGCGCAATTCGGAGCCGGTCAGCGGCACAGACTGCTCCCGGAACCAGGCCGATTCTTTGGTGTTGGGCAGCGGTGGATCGCTGTCGAGCCGGCCTTCGAAAATATAATGATCGACATTCGGGGCCAGCCCGCCCAACGCCGATAGATCGACCAGCACCGGTAAATCCTGACTAAAATGGCGGTTGATGGCGTGAACGTAAATGGCCGCGTCATCGGCGGTGACGATGGCATCGATGTAGACCACCCGCTCGGCGGGTTTGAGGCCGGCCATTTCGAACGGCTGGCGGTAGGTCGGCACATTCTCCGAACGCACGGCCAGCACGTGGTCGCCGTGGTGTTTGGCGTAGAACATGATCATTTGGCCAGTGGGCAGAAAATACGGCGGCGTCTGCGCTGTTTTATCGGCCCGGATACAGGTAATCCCCCAGCGATTGCCGACCGTCAACGACTGCGAGCCAATCGTTACCGCGTCGCCGGCCCGCATAAAGGCGTGAATGTAGCCGGCCGCGCCGACGCCTCTGGCAAAGGCCGAATCGGGCGGCCAGGGGGTCCCCGGCTGGTAATCGAAACTCCACCAGCCATTCCAGTTCCATTCGGTGATGGCCATTTTGTAGCCTAGCCGCCGGGCCTGGGTTAAGATGGTGCTGTTGAGCGTCGACTCGCCGCTGCTGTTGACCTCCGGCACCACCACCCAGGTTGACCACACCTCCTGTTCGGTCAACGATTGAATGGGATAGGGCTGGCCGTCTTTTAAGACCTGCTTGATATCCCACGGAGTGTATAGGTGTTCGACGAAATATTGCACCTGCTGGCCCAACCGCTCGCGGATCGACTCCATCAGGCTGGTGCGCTTGAACTGGACATCGACCAGGATTTCAATCGAGGGATCGACGGCGCGCATGGCGGCCACGTACGCCGCCAGGCAATCGAGATAGCGCCGGTCGATCTCATCGTGGCTCAAGCCTTGGGCCAGCAGGGTGTTGACAAAGAACCAGTTTTCATTGCCGATCTCCCAATATTTGACCCCGTAGACAGACGGATGTCCATTTTGGGCGCGGACCGCCGGCCAATCGATCATCCCGGCCGGCAGTTGAGCATCAAGCGGCGCGTTACAGTAGGCGACCAGCGAGGCGGCGTGGCGAGCGGCGGCGGCCAGCGGTTTGCGCTGCAACATCGCATCGGCGAAATTGACCACCAGATGGGCTTTGATGCCCAGATCGGCGCACAGCCGCAGATATTCATCATAGCCAAAGTAGTTGGTGATTTCGTTGCCACGCGGATGGCTAACCGGGCGCGGGCCGGGCCGACCGGGGACGTTGTCGATCATATCGGTCCAATCGACGTAATCGACATCGCTGCCGCCGGGAAAGCGCAGGATAGGTATTTCCATTTGGCGCAGGCGCGTTAACACCTCCGGCTGGAGGGTGTGCGTGTTGGGAACCACCGCGCCTTCAACGCCCAACTCGCCGCCCCAACTGGGCCGTTCCAGAAAATTGCCGAACAGGTTGGGATCAAGGTTGTATAGTCGCTGGTTACTAACGATCAATCGAATATCTGCCATAGCTTCTTTGCCTCCGAAATTGCAGGTTTGATACGAAAAATAAGTCCTAATTCACTCAAGCTGCCACCCAATGTCATTAAGTTAGTGACTGGCGCTGGCCCCCCTAACCCCCCAGAGGGGGGAATTTGACGTCTTTCTCCCCCCTTTGGGGGGCCGGGGGGGCTTATCTTAATGACATTGAGCTGCCACCTATGTTGTTGGGGCGGCGAATTTGCGTCACCTGCGAAAATGATGGAACACAGATCGTACAGATCACACGGATACACACGGATTTTTTTAAGTTCAATCAAGCCTTATCGGTGAAAATCCGTATAATCCGTGTCATCCGTGTTCTATCATTTCTCATCAGATCTTGAAATCGTGATCGACTGAATTTGGATTGCGTAAGTCCTTGGACAAATTTTACAATAAAAGGCGTTTGACGGTCCTACAGCCATTTTTTCGCTCGGAATGGACGCATCGAGCAATGCCGACTTAATTTTTCCAACAGAACGATCATATCGAGCAATGCCGATTTAATTTTTCCAACAGAACGAACGCATCGAGCAATGCCGATTTAATTTTTCCAACGGAATGAACGCGTCGAGCAATGCCGATTTAATTTTTCCAACAGAACGGACGCATCGAGCAATGCCGATTTAATTTTTCCAACGGAATGAACACTTCGAGCAATACAGATGCCTTGTTTCCAACGGAACAAACGCATCGAGCAACACAGATGCCTTGTTTCCGGCGGACAGAACGTTCTCGGCAAGTCCACTGCCTTGTTTTTGCGGGCTGAACGGCTCTGGGTAACACCGATGGTTTGTTTCTGACGGATGAAACGGCCTCGACAAGACCAAAACAGCTTGTTGTTTGTGCCGGTTTGATTTTTGGCAGAGAAAAATAAGGGGAGATAAGAGGCACTCTATTCGTTTAGAAAGAATAGAGAATGGTTTTTCAGGACACAGCACAATGGGTTACAAGCGGAATGGTCTAGTGAATACAAATGTTATTAACATTGTAATCAGAGTGATGAAAAACACAATGTGGTATTATTACCCCAAGGTGAGTGGGGTTGTACTCGGTCGCTAATTGCCGCCCATTCAAGAAGGAGCTTGAACTTTTTGTTGCGCCACCCGTTCACTTAACCACAGATTGATCAACGTTTGCGTGCTGATCCGTCGCTCACGAGCGATATGCCTTAAGTCCGCCAAAAGTTCCGGCTCGATGCCGACCCAGGTTCGGCGCGCGGCCGGATCGAAGGTCATTTCGACTTCTTCGATATCATCATCGTAATCAGCCAAGCTGTGCGTATCCCAAAAGTCGGCCATTTCTGCCAGGGATTTACTGTTAGAAATAGAACTAACCTTTTCTTCGGCCATATCGTTTTCGTTCCTTTCTATCCATGTCTCTGGCGCTAATAATTAGAGCTTCATTTTCAGGGGTATAAATCAACAGCCATAAGCCGTTCTCGTTCTTCAATGCGATTCGCGTCGTTGAAGTGCAGCATTTTGGCTGTGACCCGACCTTCGGGCGTCAAGGGAGCAATGCTGGCCCCTTCCAGCCGAAAATGGTCAGACCATTCCTGGCGGCGTGGATTGTAAAAGGGGACCAACTCGCCACTTTCAGGATCATACGAGCCAACATTATATCCTTTGTAGCGATTACAACGAGCGCAAGCCAGAGCCAGATTGCCAGCCGTTGTTTCGCCATCATGCTGTCTGGGAATGATATGGTCAGGCTCATGTTTGTGAGCCGAGACACTTTGGGCTAACAAGCAATATTCGCAGCGACCATTAGCTCGATCAAAGATCAACTGGCGCAGAGTCGTTGAGAGGGGATCCGCCATCAGTTTGCCTTGGTCAATTTTTCCTGGGCCTGGGCTTTGAGCAAGACCATAATATGTTCAATCCGCTCGATTTCATCCAGCTCAGCCTGTTCTTCGGCCGAGGCCAGACCAGCTTCATTGATAGCCAGCAAGCGACGCAATCGCTCCTGAGCTCTGTCTGAAACGTGGTAGGCGATGACCTCACCAGATGACGGACCGGTCGCCAAAAAATCAATGATTTCTGTGGCAGTTTGCACGGCGGGCGTCTTAAACCCAACCAAGCTCAACTCCAAAACCGTTGACAGCCAGTCATACATGGGTTGCAACCGTTGGGCCAGACTATCCGTAATTTGCATTTTGATTTCAACCATTATGAATCTCCCTGCGGTGCTGTATCATCCGTATTATCCGCCTCC
>JACKAU010000025.1 GCA_020634855.1 Anaerolineales bacterium | reverse complement strand
CGGAAGCAGATGGGGAGTTGCTGCATGCGGAAAGAGGCTGTCGGAAGTCGGGAGAGGCGTTCTCTATGGGGGAAGCGCTGTTAGAGTGTTGGGTAGGCCATGTGCCAGGAGGTCGAGACAGACGGCCGGAACGTCAGACAGGGGACGCCGGCTGTGGATCGGGCTGCAGGCACATCCAACCACTCAAAAGAAAAGGGTTAACCGTAATAGAAATTGACCAGATCGTTGGGGGAGACTCCCAGACGGTAAAGGGAATAAATCACCATCCAGGAAATGGCAGCTCGCAGCTTGCGATTTTGAAAGGGGCGGGCCGAGGCGGTGATATAGTGCGGGAGAAACAACGTTGCCCCCTGTTTTTCCATCCGTTGGGTAAAGTCGTAATCTTCAAGCAGGTCGTAGTCACGAAAGCCGCCCAGCGCTTCAAATATTTCTTTGCGCACAAAGATACCGCTGTGGCCGAAATAACGTCCCTGATACCGCCATCTTTTCAGCAGTAATTTCAAGCCTTGGGCAAATCGGGAGGGGGCGTCAAAAGTGACGTGAAAATTCCCGCCGATGGCTTGCGGAAGCACCTCGAAATTGGCCTCGATCGCCGGCAGCGCCTGTTCGGGTAAGCGACAGTCAGGCCACAGGAATAGTAAAATATCGCCTGTCGCCCTGTCTGCGCCGGCGTTGAGCAGCGCCCCCCGCGAAACGCCCGGACAGGTCACCATCTCTATCTTTTGATCGCCCAGCGTTGTCGTCTTAACTGTCGGCTGGCGATGGGCGACAATCACCTCAAACTCGCTGGGCTGCTGCGACGGCGGCGACAGACTGGCCAGCGTTGCGGTTATCTCTTGAAATTCATCAAAAATGGGAAGAATTATCGAAAAGAAAATCATTGCCACCCTACACCAGGATAGCCGGATTATAGCATACTTCTAACGGTTCGCCTTATTGATAAACTATGGGTAAAAGACCGAACGTTTCTGTATTACATACTACAGGCATGGAACGTGAAGCAACTATGGTTGGGTTACGTTTCGGCCACGTGTTCTAAACCGGCGGGGTCAAGAATATCGATCCGCTTGCGGCTGATGTCGATGAGGTGGTTGGCCTTGAATTCATTAAGGGTTTGGGTGGCGGTTTCGCGGTAGGTGCCAATCGCCTCGGCCAGGTCTTGGTGGGTGAAGCCGTAAATTCGGTCGCTGCCCTGCTCATCTCGCAGACGGAGCAGCAGCAACGCCAGTCGAGCCGGAATGCTTTTGAAGGCCAAATCTTCTAACTGCGCTTCCGCTTGGCTTAGCCGCTGAGCCATAACATTCATAATCCGTAAAGCCACCGGCGGTTTGTTGAGAATTAGCCGTTCGACATCGCTGCGACTCATAACGCATAATAGGCAGTCGTTCATGGCCTCGGCAAAGGCATTGTGCATTCCTTGCCCTACAATCCCCATTTCGCCAAAGATAGATCCCGGTTCAATGGTACTGATGACCAATTTTTTACCGTCGGGTGACAGCCGGTAGAGTTGAACCCGCCCTTTCTTGAGAATAAACAAAACTTCGCTGGCATCTTCCGGCTGGTAAAAGATTTTACCCCGCCGGCAGGTACTCATGGTCGTTGTTCGGTCCATCTCCTGCATCTC
Source organism: Anaerolineales bacterium (assembly GCA_020634855.1). Classification (GTDB taxonomy): domain Bacteria; phylum Chloroflexota; class Anaerolineae; order 4572-78; family J111; genus JAGRBY01. Next base: position 69,530 of record JACKAU010000025.1, on the reverse strand, counting down.
TTCCTTAGATAAATCTTGAAAGATATCGACCATGCGGAGGTAGTTGATTTTATTATCAGCGTCTAAAAAGGCCATCATCTCTCCGTTTTAGGCTGCTTGCGCGGGTGGGGCGGATGGGGACGCCGCAATTTTCTGAACCCAGTGGGCAATATCCTCCGGCCTGGGGTTGCCCAGCGAGACGATCTGATTGTCGAGCATATAGGTCGGGGTGGCAAAAACACGATCCGGAATATCGGCCTGGGCGTCCGTCATATAAACCACTTCAACTGTGAAGGTTTGCGGGTAATCTTGTTTTATGTGGTCAATAATAGTTAACGCTGCGTCATAGCCTGAGCAGTGTTCTGTGACAAAGATCTTTAGAATTGGTTTCATGGGGTGATCCTATTGTTTTCTGGTTCTCTTCCGTTACCGAATATAACACATTTTTTATGACACACAAGACCTTATAGGTTTCCAAATATCGTTAGGGATAAGGCACTTTTCCGGTGAAACAAGCGCCTGTCAAAATTAGTACTCGGAAACATATAAGGTCTAGCATAGAAAAGTCTTGGCGCTATCCTTTAATCTCTAATTGCTCGGCTCTTTATAAACCACTGTATCCGGTCTAAAAGCCGCCCAGGCAAACCAAAAATGAGTGTGGCTTTCGACCGGCTCCAATTGAGCGCCGGCCAGTTCGCCGCTGACGGCCCGGCCGAAGATGTCCCACTCGCTGCCGGTTTCATTGTCGGTAATCATCCCGTCGTTGTAATTGAACGTCAGCCGCTGTCCTTCAACCTGCGGGCTGAACATTCCCACCGCGCCGACTTCTCGCGAGGCTGAGATGGTGGAGTTGTCCAACGCCGACGCCGCGCCCGGCTCGTAGAAGATCACCACGTCTTGCCCGTTAATAGTATCGGCGATGACGCCCACGGCGGCGATGGTCGACAGCGGATAAGCTACGGCTGTATCGTCCGCCGCATAGCCCAGCACGCGTTCGAGGGCCGGCAGGCGCGGATCGGGGGCAGCCGGTTCGCCGTTCTTGTCTCTAAATAGGAAGGGCTGGCTTAATGAGTCGTAACCGGTGTATGGGTTCACATCATAATCGCGGCCGTTGTTGGCTAGGACCACGCCATCAGGATAGGCCGTTTTGAAGTCTCGCCAGGCAACCATCTGCGCCGGGATGATATCTAACTGCGCGCCGATCAGCTCGCCAACGATGGCCTCGCCGGTGAACTGCTGCCACCATGAAAGCGTTTGGTTATCCCACATGATCAGATCGCTGTTGCGCAGGTTACCGGATACCCCAAACCGCAGCACCTCGCCGTTGACCTCACGATTGAAGACGATCCCGGCGTTGCACAACGGGCAAAACGTCACCGCCACCGGCACCCCGGCAATCTCGTCGTTGGCGATCTCGTGGAACATCAAAATTCCCAGGGGATAGGCTCTGGCCTCGCCGCCGACCACCAAGGCGATGACCGGGTGGTTGTCGCTCAACCAAGTATCGCCCTCGGCCAGGGTTTCGAAGGTAGGGTTATCGATAGGGGCGATGCCATCGGGAGGCGGCCCGCCGGATAAGATCTCCCGGTAATCGACGTTGTGTAGGCAGAAATTGGTGGCCAAACCGCTGTCGAGTTTGACAATATCTTCTCCTACCAAGCGAGCCAACTGCTCCGCCGTCCAGACGCCAGAATAAAAGCGCAGATTGGTCGAGCCAATCACGGCAAAGGGCTCATCACAAGCCGGGTCGCTGCTTTCGGACAGAGGCTCTGCTTGGATGCCTGGATCGGTGACGTTCGTATTCGAGGCGGCCTCGGCCACCTCTTTGTCACTGTTCTTACCCGTTGCTTTCTCAACGGAGACTATCTGTTGTTCAACCGGAGCCGCCGCCTTGTTTGGACCTGACCCAGTCGCACTGCATTGCGCCGCAGCTAACGTTAACATCATAAATATCAGACCGATCAAAACCATATGTCGCTTCATGACTACTCCCAAGGTCTGGAGCATCAAAGCTCTGCTTTGATCATGACAAAGCCAGCTTTGTCGCTCCGGTAACTTTTATACCTGACGACCATAATTTTATCAAGCGGTGCGGTTGTCCTCTGTAGGGTAGCATACAAAAGAGAGGGAAGTGAAAAAATCTTGGGGTTTTGATAACGTTAGCGTGGAACGTAGGGGGTGGAACCGTATGCTGCCTATACCACGTCATACGTTCTATGTATCATTCAGGCGGCATATCGAACCAATAGGCCAGATACTGCCAGCGCCCCCACGGCGCGTAGATGTTTTGAATTTGCCCGTTGGTCACCCGCTCGCCGCCAAAATATTTATTCGATACGAACGAGCGCATTTCGCTGTCGATGGCCAAATGTTCGTAGCGCCCCAGGATCATCAGGATCGTGGCGGCGGCATACGGGCCGACCCCTTTCAGGTGGTTCAGTTCGGCCAGCACCTGTTGGGTGGGTTTGTCAGGATCTTCGAAACCGGTTAAATCCAGCCGATCCTCGGCCACGGCGGTGGCTAATTCCCACACATACGGGCTGCGATAGCCCAGACCTGTCTCCTGCTTCAGAAATTCCGGCGTGGTGGCCGCGATGTCGGCCGGGCTGGGGAAAGCCAAACCATCGCTGTCGCCCGGCAGTGGCCGACCCAGAGCCGTAACCAGCCGATCAACCATGCGGATGGTACCCGACCAGTTGATATTGGTGGTGCAGAGGGTGTAGACGATATCTTCAAACAACGTGGCGCAGCGGAGTAATCGCCCGCCGCCGGGTTCAAGCTTCAACTGCCACCCATCGAATTGACCGTAAAAAGCGTGAAACTCGCTGAGGTCTTCATCGAGGCGGAGCATACGGCGTACGGCTTGTCGAATCTCGGCCGTTTCGGTGGGCGTCAGCGGCTGCGCGGCTTCGATCTCGATCTGGACCGCGTTGGCTTGCTCGGTCATACCCAATCGAACAACCTGTCCGTTGCGAAGTTGGTGGAAGCGGCTCAATTGAGCCACGGTCTCATCCCAGTGAAATGGGCGCAGCATGACCCAACCGTGAGCGTTAGCCGTCGATTTAAAATGAAAAGATGGGGGTGTTTTTTCCTGAAAAGTGTCCTTGATCATCACGGCTAACCAGAGGTAGCATTAAAACTGCTTTGTAAAAGTCCACAGTCTCGGCGAAAAGGTAGGTCGGAGCTTTCATGGCAATATTGGAGCCGCCTTCAAAGAAGGGTTTATTTCTGGCCGTCATTTTTCTCTCCTAAGTGTTTCTACTATGAACCTTTTGCTTAAGAGAATTCTAGAACATTTGTTTGATTGTGTCAAAAAGTGGATGTTCCCCGGATGTTAATTCAAGTGGCAGTCACCCGGCTTTTTTAAGCCAACAGTTTTTCGATGAGAGGATAATGCTCGGCGTAATGCTCGTAGGTATTGTCGGCAATCCAATTGATCACAGGACGGTCGGTGAAGTCGCCCAATTGGTCCGGTTCGTAGTGGCGGTAAGGGTTGAAGAGATCTTCATCGGCTAGAGCGCCCAGCGTGGCCATCAACTGCCGGTGCGAGTCGTTGAAAAAGGTTACAACCTCAGCCAGCGATTGCCGGCGGCTACGCTCGATGAGAATATCGTTGAGGCCGTCGATATCATGTGTGGCCACATCGGCCTCGTCCAAACCCATGGCGCCAAAGCGCGAGCGTCTCTGCAATAGACCATCGATTCCGCTTTCCCAAATAGCAATATGGGCCATTTGGTCTTTGACCGACCAACCGGTATCGGTTGCCGGCGTCAGTAACTGTGTCTCGCTTAACTGATCGATCAGCGATTGCAAAGCGGAGCGACTTGAGCAGATGTTCTCCAAAAGCTCGGCTACAGTGGCCGGCAACGAATCGGGTTTATTCCCAATTAATTCAGCATTGTACATAGAGCGATACCTTTCAAATAAGATATTATGTTGTAGATAGGCGCCTTTGCCGACCCTCTGACCTCGGTGAGGATTTATTTGAAAGGTATGGTCCAGAGCAACCTTGGCGTCAGGCGCTGGCCTGGTGGCCGATAGCGTACAACCATTGATGGATGAACGGCGATAGCTTGTTTTCCGGGGTCGCGATTCGTCTTAAGGCCGGCACAATTTCACTGCCGAGCTTGAGCGACTGGTGATAGCCGGTCAACAGATCGCAGAGCAGATCAAACAAGAATTGTAGGTATTTTTCATCATACTCTTCGCCGGGCTGTTCGTACACAATGGTCATGCCCCGCTCTTTATAGAAAATTTCACCGCGAAGCGCATAGGGCATTTCCTCGCTCAACTGCTCGACGATTTCATCTTTAGTCGGCGGCTTACCCGCACCGGTGGTTCTATCATTTACCGAGATGGTCAGGCGCGTGATGGTTCGGAAATCTTCTTTGGTCATGTTCAGCGCCAGCCGGTAACCGCGATACATGCCCATAATATAGCCTATCGGCAGGGCGTCATTGGGAAAATAGTTAAAAAGGCTGTACTTAAGGGCCAGTCGTCGCCAGGTGTTTTTCTGAGGTAACTGCACTAGTGCTTCTTTTTTATTGGAATAGAGGATTAATCCAATAAGGCTAAATAATGAAACGAGGATAAATAGAACAATACTGATAGTCATAGTTTAGCTCCCGATAGAAAAAGAGAACGCTCATGGGGCGTTCGGTCCATTACTTTTGTTGACCATAGTTCTAGACTGTATCATTTCTTCTTCTTTTTCTTTCCTAAACTTGACCGCCATTTGGAAGGCCTTTTCCCGGCCATACTTTTCGATGGAGAACTTCTTTGTTTTGGCCACATTGGGCGCGGGGCGCCACGAGACGGCAAAGCAAGGAATTTTTCGTTGCCCACGTCCTCGAGAGCGGATAAAAGTTTCTGAAACACCAACAACACCGGTGCTGTTGTTTTTTTGGGGTTTGTCGCGGAACCCTTTGGCTAAAGGCGAAGCCTGGACCGGAAATTTTTCATTAAACCGGCGTTTGTAATCCTGGGCCGCTTCTAGTGCTTTTTCTTGGCTCTGATAGCGACTGTCACTGAAGAACTTTGAATAAGTCTCTCCACCACGATACATTCTGAGAAACCACCCATGTGTACCGTTAGAGTCGATGCGACTAATGTTCTTGACAGCCATCCTGGCCCCCCTCTGCAACCTTGCACTTATTATTATTTTATTATAAAGAGTTTAAATAAGGATGAAAATAAGATTAAAAATCTTGACCGGGTTATAAGATAGCAAGATGCTTAGCCGAGGTAGAATGGCTCTAATTACCGAGGCGTCCGGTGGTATTGACTTTGATCGGGCCAGGGCTGGGCCGATCAATCCTTCTCCTCATACAATAAAAAGTACCACGTCGGCGAATAGATATCGAAATTGTAGACCACCGGCGGGCTAACCGGGGTGTTGGCCTCGTCAACCAGTTGAAGCGTCCACTGGCCGGGCGGCGAGTTGGGCACTTGGAACTTGACGTTGCCGGCCTTGTAATGCATCGCGCCGCTGTTTTCGGTCCAGTCGCCGGCGCTGACCGGCGATTCGACTTGCAGGCCGCTGTCGAGCGTACCGATGACCCGGTAACCGCTTAACGGTTTGTTCTTTTGGTTGACAATGGCTACAAAGACATCAAAGTTGTAATGGTTGGTGGGAAAGGTCAGATTTTCCTTGATGATGAAGGGGAATTCGGGCGGCAGCGGGGTTGGGGTATCGGTTGGCGGCGGTGTGTCCGTAGGTAGGGGGGGTGGCGCGGTTGGCGGCACGGGAGTGGCCGATGGTTCCGGCGTATCCGTGGGAACGACCGTGGCGGTTGGGGTGTCGCTGGGGATAGGGCTGGGGCTAGGAGTATTGGTTGGGAGCGGCGTAGACGTTTTGGTGGGCGGCACGGTCGCCGTGTTGGTCGGTAGGGTCGGCACCTTGGCCACCGAGATGTCTTGACGGATCGGCCGGGCGCTATCATCAGCCCGTGCGTTAATATCGTCGCGGACCGCCCAGAAGGTTAGCCCGGAGCCAAACAGTACGATGCCTCCGCCCAGACACAGCCCAATCGCCGCGATGCTGATTACAATGATATAGAGTTTGGTCGAGTTGTTGCCGTTCATCTTATAACTTGCCGCTGACTGGATTTTAGATGCAGCAGCGTATTATACTCCTTGGCCGGGGAGATGCAATCGGCCCCAGGAGATTGGTCCAGTTTCCTTAATTGGCGGTAGCGTCACCAGACTAGTTCGTTCATTCGAGCCACTTTCTCGATCAAATAGCTGAAACTGGACCCATCTTAGGACATGTCGAGAATTGCCGGGTAAAATAACCGTCGATTGGCTAATTACTGGCCCCATGATATAATAGCTAGCTGCTAACTTTGAACATAAGGAGCCGAAAATGGCTCAATTCGGCCAGCTTTTTGTCAGTGTGGCGAATATTATTATCGCCGTCATTTTGGGTGTGGTCGCCTCGTATATTGGGGTGTGGCTCTTCACCAAATCGACCCGTCATCTGGACGATTGGGGTGAAGTACGGCGGGGCAATGTTGGCATGGGGATTGTAATGGGGTCGATTATCGTCGGCATCGCGCTCATTCTCAAGCCGGCGGTTGATTTGCCGCTAACCGGTGATATGACGAATCCGTTCCTGATCCTGGTGGGCGAAATGGCCGGGATTGTCCTGGGCCTGTTTTTGGCAATGTCCGCGATTGTTTTTTCGTTGGGTGTGTTTGATCGCCTGGTGGGTGATATCGACGAACTATCTGAATTGCAACGAGGTAACACTGCGGTAGCGGTTATCATGGCGGCGGTCGTCTTGGCCGTCTCCTATTTGATTTCCGGTGCGGTGGCCTCGATTATCCGCTGGTTCACAACGTTTCTGGGAGCCTGAACGAGTAAAGGGTAAACGATGAGTCTGAAGTTGCTGCTGTCGTACAATATTAAACCAAATCGAGAAGCCGAGTACTATCGTTTCGTACTGGGCGAATTTTTACCTGAGCTGCAAAGCGTTGGCCTGTTGATGGATGAGGGCTGGCACACCGCCTACGGTGACTATCCGATCCGGCTGCTGGTCTTTAGAACCCAAGACGGCGTGGAAATGACCGACATCCTCACCAGTAGTCAGTGGGCCGAAAACAAGAAGAAACTACTTAAGTTTGTTCGCGATTATGAAGAACGAGTGGTTCCGGCCAAGAATGTGTTTCAGTTTTTTATTCCGTCGAACCGCGAAGATGATTAGCTGTTTTGGCCGCTCTCGGAGCGCCGCAGAGACAAAGTTGCCTTTTTCAGATGTGATTAATACAGAGTGTTGATGCTCTGGACCTCGTAGGGGTAGGGAACCCGGCGAGGTCTTTTTTATATTGGAGCGTCAAAGGTCTACTTTGACCCAACAAAGCTTGCTTTGTTGCTCTACACTTTACAAGGCAAGCTTGGTCGCTCCGATAACTCCGATAAAATAGGCTTTTGTTCGCTCTTGCCACAACTGATATAATAGTCGCTATGAATACCCCCAATACGTCACCTGAATCCAAAAAACTGGATGTCGAAGCCTTCCTTGACCTTGGTCAACGTTATCCAATTATCGACGTGCGGACGCCGGCTGAATATAACAAAGGCCACATTCCCGGCGCGATCAACATCCCGCTTTTTTCTAATGAAGAGCGGGCGATGATCGGCACACTCTACAAGCAAGTTGGACAAAATGAAGCGATGCTGTTAGGGCTGGATTTGGTTGGCCCTAAAATGCGGGGGCTGATCGAACAAGTGCAGGCCGTGGCGGTCGAGCGAACCGTATTGTTCCACTGCTGGCGGGGCGGCATGCGCAGCGAAAGTGTGGCCTGGTTGGTCGGGTTGTTTGGCTACCAAACCTACACGTTGCAGCGCGGCTACAAAGGCTTTAGAAATTATGTTTTGCAGACGCTGGCGACGCCTCGCCAAATTTTCATTTTGGGCGGTAAAACCGGTTCCGGCAAGACGGAGATTTTGCGGGAACTCCAACAGCGCGGCCAGCAGATCATCGATCTGGAGGCGTTGGCTCATCACAAAGGGTCGGCCTTTGGGGCGCTGGGTGAAGCCTGCCAGCCGACTCAACAACAGTTCGAACATGAGCTGGCCGAACGGTGGCGGCAGATCGACCCGCAGCGGCCGGTTTGGCTGGAGGATGAGAGTCGCAACATCGGGTACCTATCAATTCCCCTGGCGGTGTGGCAGCAGATGCAGCAGGCGACTACGCTGTTTGTAGAAGTGCCGGCGTTGTGGCGCAACCGGTATTTAGTGGAAGAATATGGCCGGTTTCCGCTGCCGGCCTTAAAAGATGCCGTTGAACGATTGCAGAAACGGCTCGGCCGCCGGAATATGCAAACGGCGCTGAATGCGCTGGAAGCGAATGACTTGACAACCTGCTGCGATATCCTGCTGCGTCATTATTACGATAAAACCTACGTTCGCAGCCTGTCCCGCCGCGATGCAGCCGTGGTCCATCACATCGAGCTTGACTCGATTGATCCGGCCCGGAATGCGGACCATCTGCTTGCGTTTGTAGACGACACTCTACCCCATGGGCCGATTTCCTTCAATAAATAAACACCGTATTAGCCCTCGGCTGCGCCGAGTATTCCTGATACAGACTGTTTCAAAAATTTGACAGCGTCCTTTTATTTTTCCAGATTCCTATTTATAATGGAACTTAGGTACTAAAACCATTTCCATCGCGAACACGCATCGCATCCCGCTAATCAGAAATCCGTTAAACTTTCTCAAAAGGAGCCTGTTATGATCTCGTACATCACCCAAAAAAGAGTCTCGGACATTATGGATAGGGTCGCTACCACGCCTCAAGATGATGTCAGTTACCTCACCGACCAAATGATGGAAGAACAGCCCGTTATTTTAGAATATTTATTCCGGCTGGATAATCTGCCTTTTGGTTTTGATGAGGCGATAGAATTTGATGAGAACGAACGGGAATATATTCTCTATATTGGCATTGTCGTATGGAAAGTCCTCTCGGAAAGCGCCCGTCCCACCTCCACCGTCACTTGGGATGACCTGTTCGCGGTTATTGCTAATTTTGAGAAGCAGTTTGTCAAGCTAGTTAAACAAGGTCCAGGTACCGCCACAGAGGCGGCCATCCAGTTCATCGAAGAGCATCCCGAACCGGAACTACTCCGTTTTATTACCGATGCGATGCGTCCTCGACCGGACGAGCCTACCTTTCCCCCCATTCGGCCGGAGTATCACTCAATCGTCAGCATGGTGTTTCAAATTATCTTGACGGCTATGTTGCAACCGAGCAAGTACAATTAGGCGCATCCCAAGCGAAACAAGGCCGTGCGGTCTTCCAGCGCGGCCAAATCAATCGACGACCTGAACCCCCTCTATGCCGGCGTAGGCATCACCGCCGACAAAAACGTTATTGCCGATGGCCACATCGGCGAACGTTCCTCGCATACGTGTTTGTATTGCCTTACTCGATGGAATATCCTAAAATAACCCAAGTTGCTACCCTACCAGCTTGCACCCCTCGATACGCCCTTCGCTCCGCTCAGGCCTACTCGGGGTGCCGCGAAAAATCATGCCGAGTGCCGTAGGTGTATCGAGGCGTGATTTTTCGCGGCAAGGTGGCAACTGGAGTTAAAATATGGAATTATCATCGTTCTCGCATCGAATGGGTCAGTTTGATCGGCGCGCCGATTGATCGATAAAGGTCATGGGATTGAAGATTAGGGGTTTTCGGGCTACAATCCCCCTATCCAAATCGTTGACATCCATGAACGGCTGGATAACACCCTGGTCATCTTGCAAAGTAAACTCAACGAGGGTGTGGCCGTTCGCCGTGAATATTTAAACTCCCCCTCACCCTTGATAAGGCCAAAATATCGTAGGAGAGAATCTACAATGGCAAAACTCATCATCATGATAGTTGACGACGAACCGGATGTCCTTAACGCCATCGAACGGGATCTGCGGCAGCATTATCGCAGCGATTACCGAATCATCAAGGCCCATTCCGGCGCTGCGGCCCTGGAGACGGTCCATCAACTCAAAGCTCGCAATACGCCCCTGGGCCTGTTTTTAGTCGATCAACGCATGCCCAACATGAGCGGAACCGAATTTCTGGCCCAGGCAAGCAAACTCTATCCCGAAGCGCGGAAGGCTCTGCTCACCGCCTACGCCGATACGGAAGCCGCCATTGCCAGCATCAATACCATCGGTTTGGATTATTATCTAATGAAGCCGTGGCATCCCCCGGAGCAAAATCTGTATCCCGTTTTGGACGACCTGCTGAGTGATTGGCTAGCCACAGCCCAGATCCCCTTTGACGGGATTCGGGTGGCCGGGACGCTGTGGTCGGCTCGATCTCACATCGTTAAAGATTTCCTGGCCCGTTGTCAAATTCCCTACCAGTGGTTGGATATTGAACAAGACGACGAAGCCAGAACATTGGTGGAAGCGATCAACCAGGAGCAGCACCGTCTACCGGTCATCTTTTTCCCCGACGGCAGCCACTTAATCGACCCCGATATCACCACCCTGGCCGCCAAAGCCGGGCTGCGCACCCAAGCGACGCAGCCCTTTTACGATCTGATTATCGTGGGCGCCGGCCCGGCCGGATTGGCCGCGGCGGTCTACGGCGCTTCCGAAGGATTGCATACACTGCTGATCGATAAAGAAACAACCGGCGGCCAGGCCGGCACCAGCTCGCGGATTGAGAACTATTTGGGCTTTCCCAAGGGATTGAGCGGCGCCGATCTGGCGCGGCGGGCCACTGCCCAAGCCAGCCGTCTGGGCGCGGAGATATTAACGGCCCAAGAGGTTAAACAGATCCGTGTGGACGGTCCATATCGATTTGTAACGCTGGCCGATGGTACGGAATTGAGCTGCCACGCGCTTATCATCGCCACCGGGGCCTCATTACGCACACTGGACGTGCCCGGCATCGAGGCTGTTACCGGGGCCGGCGTCTATTACGGCGCGGCCTTGACCGAAGCGGCTTATTATAAAGATAAGCCGATGTTTGTGGTGGGCGGGGCTAACTCGGCCGGTCAGGGCGCGATGTTTTTCTCCCGTTATGCCAGTAAAGTGACCATGCTGGTGCGCGGCAGCGACTTGAAAGCCGGTATGTCGCAATATCTGGTCGATCAAATAAATGATACAAAGAATATTGAGGTCTGCGTGCGGATGAGCGTCGTCGAAGTGAGGGGCGGCGACCGGCTTGAGGCGTTAGTGATTAAGAACAATGATACCGGTCAAACTGAAACTGTACCCGCGGCCGCCCTGTTTATTTTTATTGGAGCCAAGCCCCATTCCGATTTGGTCAGCGGGGTGGTGGAATGCAACTCGGCAGGCTTCATTTTAACCGGGCCGGATTTAATCCATAATGGCCGCCGACCCCAAAACTGGCGGCTTAAACGCGATCCCTTCCTACTGGAGACCAACGTCCCCGGCATCTTTGCGGTCGGTGACGTGCGGCAAGGCGCGATCAGGCGTGTGGCGTCAGCCGTGGGTCAAGGCTCAACCGCCGTCAGCTTTGTCCATCAGTACTTAAAAACGGTTTAATTGAATTGATGCGACTCGGTAATTCCCATAAGCTAGTCGGCATTGATCGGGAGTTTGATTTGGAAGCAGGTCTGGCCGGGCTGAGAAGCGATCAATATCTGCCCTTTGTGCTTATGGACGATAATGTTATGGCTAATGTTCAAGCCCAGGCCGGTCCCTTCCCCCAGCGGTTTGGTGGTAAAAAAGGGATCAAAAATTCTTAGTTGAATCTCTTCAGGAATCCCGGGGCCGGTGTCCTCGATTTCGACGATTACCCATCCGTTTTCCTGACGCGTACGCAAGTACAGTTCGCCGTGGCCGTCCATCGCGGCAATGGCGTTGTCAATCATATTGGTCCAGACCTGGTTCAGTTCGCCGCCATGGGCTTGAACGAGTGGCAAATCTTCGGCATACTCACGATGGACAACAACGCCGGCTTTCAACCGGCTCCGAAACATGACCAACGTGCTGTCCAACCCCTGCCGTACATCGACCGATTGGATTGGCGCTTGATCAAGGTAAGAATACGATTTTAGGGCATTGACAATCTCGACCGTACGCCCGGCGCCCTGACTCATTTCCTCCAGCAGACTACAAATCGTATACGTGCTGCTGACCGAAGCCAGGATGGAGGGAAGCTGATCCGTTTCGAAGGTATCGGTCAACGAGGTTAGCTTATCCAGACCGTAGCCAAGACTGACCAGGGTGGGGATGTTTTCCCAGGCTTTATCAATCCCCTGATCTTCCAGCCAGGTTTCGATCTCATACTCAAGGTCGCTGCGGTCAAGCGCGCCCAGATCATCAGGTTGTTTAGCCCGCTCCTGAGCGATAAGTTTTAGCTCCAACAGCGAGGCCAACTGAAGGTTAGTGAGCTTCAGATCACTGATCCCAAAGAGCGCCTGCCGTAGTCGGAAAAAGGCCGACCGTAGCTGTTCTACGCCTCGTTGGGTGGCTGCGGCCGGGTTGTTGAGTTCGTGGGCCAGGCCGGCGCTGAGCCGACCCAAGGTAGCCAACTTTTCGCTCTGGCGCAGCATAACTTCTTGCTCCAGGTAAGCGATTTCCAAATCGCGCAACTTTTTCTTGCGCAAGCTGGCATTTAGGCGCGCCTTGAGCAACACCGGATTGAACGGTTTCGGGAGATAATCCTCGGCTCCCATTTCAATACATTTGACCATGCTGTCCATATCATCCAGCGCGGAGATGACGATGACCGGAATATCACGCAGGGTTTTGTCACACTTCATTTGCCTTAAGACTTCGTGACCATCCATCTCGGGCAAAATGATATCAAGCAGCACCACATCAAACGCCTCAGCCCGGAGCATATCCAGCGCTTGCTGACCATTTTCGGCTAAGGCAACCGTATGCCCTTGTTGTTTCAGCCCCATCGTCAGCTTGAGACGACTTGTACTATTATCGTCTACCACCAAGATGTGGCCGTTTTGATCTGCCATCCGTTTTACCTTACGCTAAATGATTAGACCTATTATAAAGTCTTTGTTCAATAAGTAAAATAGGCTTTTTTGCTGCTATCCGCTGTGACACACGCTCTCGCTTTAATTCATCCTGGTGAATGTATTTAGCGCCCAACGCCGAGCTATAAAGTCAGTAATTCCTGGGTTGTCGGCAACTCGAGAAACGAGGCTCGCAGTTCAGGGAGGGCGTGGTCGGCGATGTAGGTTATGATCTCACGGGCCTGTTGGCGTAGAGACTCGGCTTTAAGGAGGTCTGTTTCGAGATCGGCGAGAGTGGCCAGGATTGGCCAGAGTGTCCGACGTGAACCGATGGCTTCGGCTTTAATGCGGGCGGCCAGTAGGGTATTGCGGGCCGGTTCCACTTGCCCTAAACCCAATAGCGCCTGGCCTTGAAGATACAGCCCATGCGGCATATATGACTGCATATTAAAATGTTGTAAGTTGGCTAGCAACACGTTGGTCACGTCCAAGGCTCGCTCATAAGCACCTTGCCCCAGAGCCAGTTCAGCTTCGGCCAGGTAGACCAATTGAAAAAAGGTGGGGGCGGCCTCCCGATTAGGATCGGTTTTGGCCCGGTCGATCGCCCGTGCGGCTTCGGTGAGATCGCCTTGTTTTAGATGCAGTTGGGCCAGCCGAGCCAGAGCATAAGGGCGTCGTCCCGGCATTTTCGTTTCAGCGACCGTGAGGGCCTGGCGGGCGGTTTCCAGACCACACTCAAAAGCACCCAAACTCCCATAAACTGCGGCCAGGTCGGCGCGGGTATAGACTTGAGGCACGACGTAGTTGGCCAAGTCACTCAAACGAAGACATTCTTCCATCACGGCGATAGCCTGACCCGGTTGACCTCGATCCCAATAGACATAACCGATCCCAACTTTACTATAGGACTGGCCCCATAGATTTCCGATGGATTGGCTAATCTGGGCGGCTTCCTCTGAGAACGTTAGGGCCAGATCATAGTCGCCGCCAAACACGGCCAAGCCGGCCAGCCCGGTCAGACTATCGACCAGCATGGGCAGGTTGTTCAGGTCTCGCCATAGGTCGTCGGCTTCACGGAATAAGGCTCCGGCCCGGTTAAGGCGGCCGGCGAACCAATAGCAAAGGGCCAAATCATTGAGGATAAAGGCTATCTGCTCCGTTTGGTTAAGATCACGGGCCAGGGTCAAAGCGCGTTCCCCATAATCGATGGCTTGGGGTAGTCGATTGCTAAACTTACAAAGATTAGACAGATTCCACAAGGTTTTTGCCTCGGCCGTCTGATCGCCTAAATCGTGGGCCAGGACCAAAGCCTGTTTCGAAATGACCTCCCCTTGAACCGGATTGAGTACCGGGGAAGGCATGGCTTGCAAGGTAGCCCGAGCCATTAGGGCCGTCAGCTTCATCGCCGGTGCATCGCGTTGGTGAGCCACCTCGGCCATTTCTTCATAAATCGCCAGAGCCTGGTCAAATTGCGAGTTTAATTCCAGAGCACGGCCCAATTGAATGTAGAGATGGGCCATCTCTTGGTTAGTCTCCGCGTTATGGGGTGTTGTATCGCGTTTGGCCATGTCCAAAGCCCGGCCATAGTAGCTGATCGCTTCGGCGTGGGCATACACGCGGGCGGCGGCTTGACCGGCCAGGGTGAAATATTTTTGAGCGGATTGGTCATTGCCCGACATCGCAAAGTGGTGGGCCAACACCGGCCAATAACGCTGCTGACGGGTATCGTAAATCGCCTGAATCGCCTCGCCGCTGCGCCGGTGCATGACGCGCAGTCGGCGCTGGCTGATGGTTTTGAGCAAAGCCTGTCGCAAAGCTTCCTGCGCAAAGCGGTAACGATCCTCTCCCTCTTGGAGCGGCAACTCTTCAATCAGACGGCTGGCCAGCAGCCGGTCAATGGCATCCAGTAGGTCATCCTCATCCATCTGGGTGACCGCTTCAAGCAAGGCAAAAGGGAATTCCGGCCCCAACACGGCAGCGGCGGTTAATATGGACCGGTCTTCTTCGGTCAACAGTTGCAAGCGACGCTCGGCTAAATCCAATACATTTTGAGGCAATTGTAACATCATGCCGGACAAGTTGTTTAGCTGGCTCATTTTCGGGCCGATCCACTCGCCTACCTGGCCCTCGGCAGCCAGGGCTTTTAGGGTTTCTTCAATGAAGAGCGGATTGCCGCCGGTCGCCTGCTGAAAATTGTCAATTATCCATTGCGGCAGACTTTTTTGCCCCAACGCGGTTTTGAGGAAATCGGCTATCTGGCCGGGGGTCAATGGTTCAAGCATGATGGCCTGAGCGATCTCGCCGCGCTGCCAATCGTGCCACAGGGCAGCCACCGGCACTTTTGCGTCGACCTCTTCCGGTCGCAGGCTCAAAACCAGTAAAACTGGGGCCTGTGGCATTCGCTGGGCCAGGTAAGCCAGTAGTTCCAGGGTCGAGGGATCGACCCATTGGACATCTTCAACGGCAATCAGCAGGGGACGCGTTTGAGCGGCACGATTGAGCAAATCCCAACAGGCGGCAAATAGGCGTAGACGGGCTTCGGCCTGGTCGGTGGGGGCCGGTTCATTGGGGCTTTCAACGCCGGCCCCGGGCAGCAAGCGCGCCAGTTCAGGGGGGATGGTCTCTCGCTCCGCGGCCGGTAAATGGCGTAGAGCCATATCCAGAATATCAATAACGGGCTGGTAAGGCAGCGAGGTGTGCTCGCGGCAATGGCAGGTCAGGGTTTTCCCGCCGTCCATTTTGACCTGTAGGCCCATTTCGGTCAGCAGACGGGTTTTGCCCAATCCGGCGCCGCCGCTGAGCAAAATAATCTGCCCTTGACCCGTTTTGGCTTTGACCCAGTTTTGGGTCAAGTCAGCCAGCGCCGCTGCCCGGCCAATCAGCGGCACCCGGGGAATCAAATCGGCCCGGCCAATAGCTGGATCGGGCCCGGTTGGGCTGACAATCATGACGCTTTCATCGGCCAGGTAAGCCAACTGTTGAACGACTAAGTCGGTACTGGCCGGGCGCTCGGCCGGCTCTTTGGCCAGCAAGGTCAAAATAAATTGCTCTAGCGGTTCATCGAGGGTGGGGTTGAATTGGCGCGGCGGCGGCGGCGGCGTGGTCATTTGCTGCATCAAAACCATCGCCGGATGGTGATGGGTAAATGGGGGACGACCCGCAGCCATTTCGTACAGAATGATGCCCAAAGCATACAGGTCAGCCCGAAAATCTACGGGCAGCGCCTGAGCCTGCTCCGGAGCCATATAAGCCACCGTACCTAGCGCCAGCCCCTCCTGCGTAAGCTGCATCGACATATCGGTTTGACGTACCAGGCCAAAGTCCATCAGCTTAACCTGGGGCGAGTCGTGAGGGGGCAGCAGCATCAGATTACCAGGCTTCAAATCGCGGTGGATAATGGATTGGGCGTGCAGGTAAACCAGGGCCTCAGCCAGTTGGCGAGCAATAGGCAGCAGTCGCTCGCGGGGCAAAGGCTCCCCGGTCAATTCTTGCCGCAGCGTCACGCCTTCCAACAGTTCAAGGACAAGATAAGGCGTCTCCTCAAACGTGCCATAGTCGTAGGCTTGCATGATGTAAGGGTGGTCAAGCCGGGCCAACACCCGAAACTCGCGATGAAAGCGGGTCAGCGTGGCTTCGCCTTCCTGATCAAGGAAGAGGTGCAGAACTTTTAAGGCCACAGCCCGGCCCTCGACTAGATCGCTGGCGCGATAAACGGTCCCCATACCGCCCCGACCCAGCGACGCTTCTATTCTATAGCGGTTATTGATAGTTTGGCCTATCATGAGTGACTCTGAATGGATTTTCCCCAGCCCTCTATGTTAATTTTACCAAATTGCCAACAAACTACAAACACGAAACAGATTTTACCTGTAATTCGGACACTGACGGAAACTATTTTTTAGATAAACTGCGGTATCAACATCCGACAGCTAATAATCCACTCTTTTTTGGTTTTCTTTACTCAAAGTTCACAAAAGTTTTTCCCCAACCTGCCGAAACATATCCTTATCTACGTTTGCTCCATTTAACAAGCCAGCCTGATGTTCTACTTACGGCATTATGTGTGCCAGTTATTTATGGCGGAGGTATTTGACCGTCTGAATTCCGGCATGTCTTTCTATTTAACCGGGTCAGATGATGCGGGTTAAACGAAATACATCTAACCCTCTATCCCTGAAGTTAATATTAAAGGAGATTTTATGATCCACTTTAAGCACACTATATTCAAATTTCTCGTTGGATTGTTGGCAACCTTGATCATCGCGCTCGTCCACGTGCCGCTAATCAGCGCACAGGAACCTTCAGCGATGGACGATGCTGCCACTACCCCGCAAGATATCACGGTGACAATCAGCCCGCTAGTTAACGATTCCGGCAGCACGCTCTCGGTTAGTGCCATCGGCAGTGTTGTGAGCGGAACCACATCTATAAGTGGGGCTACGCAAATTGTTTATACCCCTACTGTTGGTTTCAGGGGGACAGAGGTCTTTACCTATGCTATGACCGATGGTTCAGATGTGGCCACCGCCACTATCCGGCTCGGCGTGGGGATGGATGCCCAGGTTTTCGCCACCAATATTGGCCTGAGCGGCGATGACTACGGCACACTGGAGAACATTCCTATCGGCTTTAACTATGATTTCTTCGGCAGCTCGTATAATATGCTAGGAATGACCACCAACGGTTTCCTCCAGTTTAACTGTGGTGGCGGAAACTGTTCCTCGACTTATTCGAATGAACCAATTCCTAACAGCTCCATATCGCATTTTATAGCCCCATTTTGGGATGATTTGGTAATGCAGTGTCCATCCGGGCTATACAAAACCATCGGGCAATCGCCCAATCGCATCTTTATTGCTCAGTGGACCGATATGTATTCCTACGGAACCGGCGCCAAATTAGGCACTTTTCAGGCGTGGCTTTACGAAAACAGTCAGGAGATCATCTTCCAGTACCCGCTCTTGATGGGAGCAAACGAAGCCTTTGGCAACAGCGCCACGGTGGGGCTAAATGCCTATCCTGATGGCGTGCAATATTCTTACAATACTGTATCACTCAGCGAGAAACAACCTATTCGGTGGGTACCTGGCAGTGGCACCTTCACCTACACCACCCAAATTTCTCACACTCCGTTGGAATTGACAGACGTGACCTGGCCAAGTAAACCCGGCTTGACCTCTCCGGTGAGCGAAGCCGACAATGTGCCCCACCAGGCAATCTTTACGTGGGCGGCCAGCGAACCGGCTGCGGATCAGTACAAGTTGCTGGTTGCCACTGATGCTAATTTTGCCAATATTGTCCTAAACCAAACGGTCTATCAAACCGTCTATACAGCTACTCTGGATTACGACACAGATTATTACTGGCGCGTGGTTGCACAAAAATCGAACGGTTGTGGCAGCGCCTACTCAGATATGTACCACTTCAAAACCTCGCCGCATTTTGCCGATGCAGGCACACCACAATCGGTACAATCTGGCGTGTTGGTACAGTTGGATGGCAGTGGTAGTGATGCTTTGGTTTTTAATCCCCCTCTTACCGGTTATAGTTGGGTGCAAACCAGCGGCTCCCCGACCATGTTATTAAGCGACAGCATAGTTGTATCCCCCACATTTACCTCTGCGGATCCGGGCGTGTATATCTTTACGCTTACTGTCACCGATAGCCTTGGTCTGGTTGATACCGATCCGGTGATGGTGACGGTCAATAACCCTCCCATCGCAGTAGATGACGTGGCAATGGTTCGCCGCGACGATAACGGTGACCTGTCAATTCTAGCCTCGCAACCGGTTACTATCCCAGTGTTGCTCAATGATACCGACCCCGACACAGGCAACAACAGCAGCCTGACCGTGAGCGCCGTGGGCACAGGATCGCAGGGCGGCACGGTGGCTATCAACGCCAATAACCGGTGGGTCAATTACACGCCGGCTGCCGCCTTTAGCGGCGTTGAAACCTTCACGTACACTGTCCGCGAAAGCGGTAGCCTGACCGATACCGCCGCCGTGACCGTAACCGTGGTTAACGGTGATGGCGGCGGCAGCACCACGCCGGGCGAAAATGGCGGCGAAACCATCATTATCCCTTCCACCGGTTTCAGTAGTACTATTACTGTAACCATTCAAATCCCGGCGGAAGTTCTCGCCGAAAAGCTGACACTGGTTTATGACAAGCTAGACACCGCTAGCGGCCCGCCGCCACAGGGCTTTAAGCTGGCCGGTGTATCCTTTACGCTAGATGCGTACCTCAACCATGAGTTACAGCCAGGTCACATCTTTACTACACCGATCACTCTTACCATCCAATATGGCGATGAGGACGTGGCCTACCTTCCGCAAGGTGAAGAGAGCTTGGAGCTACGCTACTGGGATGCGGGCAAAAGCAACTGGAGCAGCGATGGGATCACCGTCATTGATCGGGACACAGTCAATAACCGGCTGACGGTAACTATCGCTCACCTGACCGAATTCGGCCTGTTCGGCAAGGATGTGCAGAACTTCTACCTGCCGATCATCTCCCAAAAAACCTTTACCATTCCGGATCTGGTCATTACCGATCTGACTGCCACCGGCAACAGCATCAGTGTAATGGTGAAAAACCAGGGCAATACACCGGTTAGCGATGCTTTCTGGGTAGATGTCTACTTCAATCCCACCCAGACCCCGGCCTTGAACAAGCGGTGGAGCGACATCGCCCCGGCAGGTGCGGTCTGGGGTGTCACGATCGATATTCCCGCCGGAGACAGCCTGACTCTGACCGTGGGCGACTCCTACTTCGACGCCAGTAAGAGCAGCACCAGCTTCCCGGTGGGGGCGCAGGTTTACGGCTATGTTGACTCGGTCAACTACTTTACCGGCTACGGCGCAGTGCAGGAAAGCAACGAAAGCAACAACCTGTTTGGCCCTGTAACTTCCACAGCCGCTAGCGGCGTACCTTCGGTTGCCAGCCAGAGCGATACCCGCGTTCTGGTCGGTTTGCCGCAACGATAACAAACAAACGAGCCGGGGTGCTTTGCGAAGCACCCCGGTCATTCCCAATTATTTAGGAGGCTAAACAAATGAACAGCAAATCGCAACTGAAACAATGGCTAATGATCGGATTAATGTTGCTTGTATTGGGGCTGGCCTTGGGCACGGCGTCGTTGGCTCAGGCCGGCAATAGTCTGCCGGAACGAACCCCGCCCACACCGA
This sequence comes from Anaerolineales bacterium, assembly GCA_020634855.1. GTDB lineage: Bacteria > Chloroflexota > Anaerolineae > 4572-78 > J111 > JAGRBY01. The sequence goes on along the minus strand of JACKAU010000025.1, from coordinate 49,405 downwards.
CCAAAGAACGCAATGAAGACCACAGCGGGCCGGCGGGCGCAGCCATCGAGTTGGTGGCTCCGGGCCACCCTGGCGCGTGGAGTGTGGTGCAATGGCAAGACATCAACGGCGATTGGCAAGATGTCGACGGCTGGCAGGGGTCGCTGGATCAGAGCGGCCAGCGCCGCTGGTGGGTAGCCGCCAAAGATTTTGGCACAGGCCCCTTCCGCTGGGTGGTGGGCGATACCGCTGCGCCCACGGCAACCAGTGAGCCATTTCACTTGCCGGCCGTAGGCGCGGCCACGCTGGTAGTTACCCTGCCGGCTCAATGACTTGGTTTCACCCACCGAGATACTTTTCGGTTAATAGGGCCTTATGCTATACTGAAATCAGAATGAAAGTAGAACTTTTCGGGTATCTGTTTCGTCATGCCCGAATGGTTTTATCGGGCATCCAGTGGGGCCTACAAGCCTGGATTCCCGCTAAAAGCACGCGGGCATGACGACCAAAAGTTTCGGTCTCAATCTGTTTTTGGTATAGAAAGTACTTACGGTAATAGCTATACTGAAATCAGAATGAGAACAGAAGTTTTTCATAGTCAGGATCAAGGTCAAATTTGGGCCAAAGACGGGTGATGATAGCTTGCGGGTTCAGGTTGATGCGGTCAATAAACTCAAGACAAGCCCGTTCTAGCAGATAGAGATATTTGTAACAGTGATGTTGGGTCAACTCTTCGCGCATCCATTTCCATAAACCTTCAATCGGGTTCAAGTCGGGACTGTAGCTGGGCAGTTGGATGAGACTGAAACCTAACGCTTCAGCGGCTTGGCGCACGATGGCCGCTTTACTATGCCAAGGGGCCCCATCCCAAATGATAACGGTTTGTTGGCTGGGGTCAGGGGCCATTGCTGAGCCAGATAGTGCAAAAAGGCGACGGTGGCTTCACTATCACACTTGTGTTGATGCCAGAGCAGACATTGACCGCGACTAAAGTCATAGGCTCCATACCAGTTGAGCCGATTGGCCAGGGACGGACAATGACTGGGCACCAATCGGCCTCACCCACGGCTGACCAGCGGTAGCCGAGGGCCAAATCTTGATGGAGATGGGCTTCATCGATATAGATGAGCCGCAATTTGCCCTGGCACACTGGCTCAAACCAGCGTTGGAAACGTTGGACATACTCCGCCTGCTGGGCCGGTTTGCCTTTGGCTAAGACCTTTTGCATTTTTTCCAACTCAAACCGGCTTGTTTTAGTAAGGTGCGTAAGGTGGTCCGGCTCACCAGCTGGCCTAGGTTGTCGGCCCCCAGCGTCTTAACTTTTCAAGGTCCAGCCATAGCCCGGCAACTGATGGTCATTGGGTCGCTCTTGTTTGACCGTGTCGATGATCTTTTTTCGGCTTCGCTCAATTGGGGTTGTGCGCCGCCGCTGGCCTGATAGGTGATACACTCTGGCCCAAATTCATTGTAGCGATGCACCCATTTCAGCACGGTTTGTTTTTGGCGATTGATTTGTTGGGCCCACTGGCTGGCATTTTTTGCCCACTGCCGATCATGTACAACGCTTGAAACCGTTCTCGACTGCGAAGATGTTCGGCTTCAAGCGACAAGCGCCGCATCTCTTCCGCATCTTAGTTCCATTTGGCAAAGTCTGGTCGGATCATTGGGTTGCTCCTGGTTGATCATTTTTTCTCTATTTTACTGATCCAGGCTTTTTCTTGAAAGTTATGTTCTCATTCTGTTTTTAGTATAGCAAGAGAACAAACTCAAACGGTTAGTGCGCCCCGAAGCGGAACGGACCAAGGCGGCCAAGGTCATCTATCTCAACATCGACGATTCCTTAGGGTCGGTAAAATATAACTTACCGATTTGTAGTATAATGCAAGCCAACTCAAGGGGGTATTGATTAGTGAAAAACAGAACCCATTGCCAATACAATCGGGTAAACCCCAGCGCTACGATTATGAATATCAACGTCAGGGGACCTGTAACCTATTTATGTTTCTGCAACCCTTGCGCGGCTGGTGTCATGTCAAAGTAACCGCACGGCGCACCAAACAAGATTTCGCTTATTGTATGCAAGATTTGATAGACGTTCATTTTAGTAACGCTGAGAAAATCAAGGTAGTGCTTGATAATCTGAACACTCATACGCCAGCGGCCTTTTATGAAACCTTTCCACCTGAACAAGCACGGGCTTTAGTTCGTAAAATCGAATTCCATCACACTCCCAAGCATAGTAGCTGGTTAAATATGGCCGAGGTGGAAATTTCGGTGCTATATGAACAATGTTTGGACCGTCGGCTGGGGCAACTTGATCGCTTACAAAATGAAATCGCTGCATGGCAAGCCGAACGCAATGCCCGTCAAGCAACTATTGATTGGCGCTTTACTATTACTAATGCCAGAGATAAACTCAAACGTCTTTATCCTGTTACCTGATTTTTCTTTCATTTTGCAGTTCACTTATCAAAATTTATTTGTCGAGGTACTAAGTAGACTTTCAAAAAAGTTTCTTTAGATTAAGATAATGGCGATGCATTTTGTCACGGGCATCAGCTTGAGAGAAAGACCAATGAACGGTTTTGCGGTCACGGTTACGTTGGTCAGCCCAAGCCAAAACCTCTGTCTGTAAGGTATCGAAATCAGGAATGCGACGGTCAAGACATTGCTTGGATAGGGCCGCGAACTCAATCTCTGCCATGTTAAGCCACGATCCCTTTTTGGGCGTATAGTGCAATTCAAAACGCTGGCTCAGTTCGAAAGCGGGGCTGGGCGCTAAGACTTGATAAAAGGAACCGGGGGTATGGGTATTCAAGTTATCTTGCACAAGCCGGATGGCATGGACCTGAGCATAGTGTTTAGCCAGCAGGTTTTGCATAAATTGGGCATAATCGACGGCTGTCCGTCTGGCCCGAACTTCAACATAGCGAAAGCCGGTATGGGGTTCAAAGGCCAGAAAGACACAACACGAACCATTCTTTTTATATTCATAGTGATAGCGTTTGGCTTTGCCGGGGCTCAGCGGTAATATCGCGCCGACATCGCCAATCAGAAAGCACGGCCGTTCATCAAAACAAAGTAAGGGGTGGTCGGGGTCATAGGGGCGCTGATACTGATACAACACATCTTCCATAGGCCACAGATACGACCCGGTAATTTGGCCGATACACCACTGTTCACTTAACCAGGGCTTAAGTTTGTTTTTTTAACAACTGTCGTACACTTTCGTGCGAGATACTTTCCACCTCTTCCAGTTTGACCAGTTTATCGGCTATCATATGCAGTGTCCAGCGAGCCACCCCAGCCGGCGGTTGGGAGCAGGCTATCATACTCACCTTGGCTTCGACCCGGCTATCAAGCTTGAGTGGCCGACCACTGCGCGGTTTGTCTTTGATGAAATCCAAGATATGGTCATGCTCGCCCAAGTTGTAGTTCTTGCGTACTGTACAGATTGTCGTTTGGCTGACACCCAGTACTTGCTCAATATCTTTGACTTTCTGGCCTGCCTTGGCCATCAGTAATATTCGGGCCCGGTTGATTTCTCGCGCATTTTTTTGGCCTTGGCTGACATATTCTTTGAGGAGTTGTTCATCCTCCTCTGATAATTTGATTGTTATTTGGTTCCTTGGCATTTTTCTCTCCTTTTTTCAGAGTATGCCTCCCTTTCTGTTTTTTCCCAAATAACTTTTTTGAAAGTCCACTAAGTACAAGCAAAAAAATTATGCGGCATTAGAGCCAATAATAGACAAAATCGGAAATAAGGTTAAGCAACAAAAACAAAAAGGTCGAAATGTTCAGTCGGGTGACGATGACGAACCCGAAGGTTGTGTAAGCCACAAGCAATTTCAATAACCAGGTCATCCAAACCAGGTAAATGATTACGAAAGGTGTCTTTCAGAATCCGACACCGTTTGATGCCACAAATGATATTTTCAACCGTAACCCGAGCCGTGGCAATGACGGTATTGATGAACCGGTCACAACAGGTTAACTCGCCACCCGGTGGTTTCTTTTTGGGCTGATAGCTGATGACCTCTTGAGGCGCATAGCCCTGAAAACCGGTATCTTGCAGGAGTTGGGCATTACGTGGAAACGTATAGCCTTCTTCATCGCAAATTCGTTTATCGTGGCGGGTACCGGGATAGGTCTGGCTCAAGTAACAAACGGTGCGGCTGGCCGGATGAGTAATGACATTGTTGGTCACGGTATGGGCTTTTTTTTACCACTGTAATACGCTTTTTGCACAACATTGTCTTTAGGGCGCTGGCGTCGCCGTTGGGTGCCATCAATGGTAAACTCCAGTAGGTCGTAATCAGCTAACACCTGCTCAAGCTTAGCCGGCTCCCGTTCCGGCAGCACCGCTTCCACCTGCAAGGTTGCTTGCAGGATGGGTGTCAGCCGTTGGATCCAGTCATTGGCTTGACCTTGGCTCATACCAAACAGACTGCCTTGCACTTCTTGGAGGGATAGGTTTTGAAGTAGACCAGAATGAACAATAGCTTATCGGCCAAGCTTTTTAAGGTTGGTTTACGGCCACCGCCGGGTTTTCGTTGCCGTGGTTGGGCTTGGGACCGTCGCTCTACATCCGCGCCCCAGGCTGTCTCGAAGCTCGGCAGGAGTTCATCGAATTCTTCTACCCGCAAGCTGGTCAGGGCCAGAAATCGACTGGGCTTCTTTTTCAGTTTTTCATAGGTCAGCATCTTCTTGCCCTCTTTTCTTGCTCTTTTTTGCTGACCATTTTAGTCTGTTTTCTTATTTTCGATAATGTCTAATAGAAAGAAGACGGTTTGGCATCTGATTGTAGCGGTCAAAGAAATTACGGGTCGCAGCTAAGAGAGCCTTAACCGTTTCAAAAAGTTCACAATGGGTGACTTCACGCCGGAAGTGACGCCACAACATTTCAATAGGATTGAGCCAGGGACTGTAAGTGGGCAAGTAAAGCAAAAAACCAACCGGCCTGTAGCCCCACGGACAACCGCCTCAACTTCATCATCTTGATGAGCGGTAAAGTTGTCCCAGGCGACATAGACAACTTGATCGGGGTGTTTATCGAGCAATGTTTGTAAGAACTCAGCAATTTCTGACCGTCGTTTTCGTTAGCGGATTAATACGACTGTCTGGCCGGTATGATAGTTGACCCCCCGATGCCGTAATGCTTTTTGGGCTGACCTGGGGTCGGGATCATGACCTGTTGGCCTTTGGGACTCCACATCGCCCGCAAGGTCGGACGCCAGCTAATGTTAAATTCGTCAGCATAGTAGAAAACTTCATTGGGTTTCAAGTTGTCTCGTTTTTCTTCAATCGTCTTTTTTTACCATATATTCTGGGTCAGGGCTACTGACCTTGTGCTGGGGGCGGCTGATGACTATATCCTCCGCCTTCAAGTGTAAGCGAACCGTTTCGGTTGAGACCCGCAGACCGGTCTCTTCAGCCATATAGTCAACCAGCCGTTGCAATGTCCACAGGGAGTAAGGTAAGTCCAGACTACGGGGCCGTCGACGCACAACTTGGATTAACTGGTCGTGGTATTCCGCCGTCACTTTAACCGGCGTCCCCGGACGGGGCATCAAACAGTCCGTTAACTCCTTCGGCATTGTAACGTTTGATCCATCGTCGGACCGTTTGGTCATTTTGCGAACAATCTGAGCGATCTGGGGAGCCGTCATTTGCTGTTCAACTGCCAGCAAGATCATTTGGGCTCTCGTTCGGACCCGAACCTGTTTCGTCTGATGATACAATTCATCCAGTTCGTTCAGTTCCATTTGACTTAGTGGTCTTATTTCAATTGGGTTCATACACCTTAGTATAGGTGACCCATCTCATCCACCAAAATCTTTTTGTTTGTACTTAGCCTGTTTTTTGGCAAAGACCCCGGTCTAAATAAAGAAACACCTGGGTCTTTATATTTGAACACCCCGGTGATGGCCGGCGGCTAAACGCCTCTTAACCGGTCGGTTGGGTTGAGGGGTGGCGCCCGGCCAATCTAAGGCTGGAGACCGGTGTTCCCCGGCTCAATGGTTGTGGCGATGCGGACCGATCTTATAGACGTGGAGTTTTTCGCTGACGCCCTTGACCAGTACCTCTTCCGGGAAAACACGATGCGCCTTGAGCATGTCATCGACGCCGGGCGAGTGGTAGACATCGGCGGTAATGTAGACGTCATTGGCGTCAGCTAGGGCTTGCACCCGGGCCGCGATATTGACATTCTGCCCGAAATAATCAACGCGCTCATTGACCGTCACGGCCATAAAGATGCCCCCGGTGGACGCCCACCTTCAGGATCAATTCCTGGGAGATGGTGCGGTTAAATTCATTGAGGGCGTTAATCATCTCCAGGGCGGCGCTGGTCGCCTCGACCGGGTTGTCGAACACGGCCATCACCGCATCGCCGATGGTTTTCACGATGGCGCCGTTCCGGTCGCGGATGACCCGGCTCAATGCATCGAAGTGCTGATGCACCAGAAAATAGGCGTTGGCATCGCCGACTTGCTCATAGATGGCCGTCGAGCCTTTTAGATCGGTGAACAAGAAGGTGATGTCCCGGATCGACAGGGTTTCGTCCGTCTTGATGACCTCCGACCGAAACAGATCGCCGAAGGTTTGTGTTGTTAGCAGCTTCTTGCCGCTCAAACTCGGCCGCAAGGTCAGCATCGGCGGCGGCAGGCGCCCGGTATGGTAGATGCACAACGCACTGCGGCGATCCTCCCGATTCTCCAATTCGAACACCAGCTTGCCGCTGGGCACCTCCGCTGCAGATCATAACGAAATTGCACCGGCTGATCGATCATACTGTGGCGGGTCAGGCTACGGGGCTGCAGCTCCGGATCATCCGACTGGAATTTGCCGTCAACCAGCCTGATCGGGATGACGCTGGCCTGCTCACTTGGCTCATCCGTCATGGTCAGTTGGAGGCAAGCCCGTCCATCCATCGCCCCGCAGCACCCCGGGTGGCAGCTCATCAAGCTCAGCCGTCACTTTCTCACCGGGTTCGATATAGCGTAGATAGCGGGTGACGTGTTCAATGGCCTCAGGCCAGGTGGGGGTAGGCCGGTATGGGCGAGATGACATCTTTACTCAGGCGGTAATTGAGGAATATATCTTCGATGCTCAGCAATTCCGGATGATGATAGCGAGTGTCCCGTACCTGCGGTGAAATGGTAAAAGCGACCTGGATATAATCATCCAGCGCAAAATCGCGTTCGGCCCCACAGTAGGCGCGCACACATAATGGGTGCGGAGTTGCTTCATATGGTGTGCAAGTTGTCAATAATAAAGCCGCAGTGGGGGCACACGATATGCCAATCCATCTCAAACAACCCAATCTTGGTTGCGTGCAGGAAGAGGTCCAGCGCCTCGGCTTCGCTCACGCTGCGCTCCAGCGCATACTGGACCGGATTGACCCGGAACACCTCAACATCCGGCGCGGTGCGAATGAAGGTTTCAATTTAGATATCACGCGCGGGCTCCAGGGCCGCGCCTGCTCCAATTGCGCGAGTTGCTCGTCAAGCTGCCGCTCATTAACGTTGATATCGGGCATGGCTATATCTCCTAATTTTTCCAACAGGTTTACGGGCCTATTATCACACAAACCCAAGCGGGTATCAATAGTACTACAAACCAAGAATGGAGCATAGAGAATGAAGAATGGAGAAAGGACGTCATCGTGCTAAAAGAGCGAAGGATGCTCTTAGCTGAGACCACCCGATGATCGATTGGTATGGCTCAAAACTGACTCTTTTTGAGAAAGTAATAAAGGAACAACAACTCCAGACTGACGATGGCGGCCAGGAAAATAGACACCGTGATAAAGCCCCATTCCGAACTGGCGCCCGGTATGCCGCCCACATTGATCCCCAACAAACCGGTAATAAAGCTTAGCGGCAGGAAGATGGCCGTGACCACAGATAAGATGAAAATCGGTGAATATCCGTGTAAATTCTGCTAATCTTGTCGAAAGAAAATATAACAATTTAGAGTTAACAACTAGTTATGTCTATTATTGTGTCACTTTCAGATCGAGCGCGTGACCAAGACCATTCAGTACCGGCCACGGCGATAAGCGTAGTTAAAGCTGACCTAATCACGAGAGAGAATAGGATAAACCATCAACAGGGCGTATAATAGCCTAACGTCTCATCGGTGTGGGAGAATCGTTATGGCTGATGCCAGCGTTACAATTAATACGCCCTCTAGTACCTCCCTCAACCGCTGCTTCTGACCACCAAACTATTCCTCCCACCTGTCCGGGCCAATTTAGTGCCTCGCCTGCGTTTAACCGAGCGGCTCAATGAAGGTCTGACCCGTAAGTTGACCCTCATCTCCGCACCAGCCGGTTTTGGCAAGACGACTCTCTTGAGCGAATGGATTCCGCACAACGGTGGAGTGTGATCTGGGTATCATTAGATGAAGGCGACAATGACCCCACCCGCTTCTGGTCCTACTTTATTGCCAGCTTGCAGCAGTTGAACCCCGACCTGGGCACAACGGCGCTCTTATTGTTTCACTCCCCCAGCCGCTCCCGCCAGAATCGGGCTTGACCATCTTGATCAACGAGATCGCTACCTTGCCGGAGCCATTTGTCCTGGTGTTGGATGATTATCATGTCATCGAAAACGCATCGCTCCACGAAGCGATTACCTTTCTGCTTGACCATTTGCCGCCGCAGATGCATTTATTTATTACCACTCGCACCGATCCCCTTCCCCTTGTCTCGGCTGCGTGGCCGGGAACAACTGACCGAACTGCGAGCCGAGGATTTGCGCTTTACGCCCGATGAGGCGATGGCGCTTTTCAATCAGGTCATGGGCCTGAGTCTCTCTCCGAGAGATATCGCTGCCTTGGAAGCCCGCACCGAGGGCTGGATTGCCGGGCTGCAACTGGCCGCCCTCTCAATGCAGGGGCGTGATGACCTGCCCGATTTCATTGCGGCCTTCACCGGCACGCATCGCTACATTCTGGATTATCTAACCGATGAAGTTCTGGAGCAACGTCCCCAAGGCACCGAGGATTTCTTACTACAAACCTCCATTCTTGACCGCCTGTGCGGCTCCTTGTGCGACGCCCTTACGGGGGCAGGGATGGTCAAACTACTCTGGAATTATTAGAGCAGGCCAACCTGTTTATCGTACCCCTGGATGACGAGCGGCGCTGGTATCGCTATCACCGGCTGTTTGCCGAAGTGTTGCGCGCCCGCTTGCGTCAGGTCCAGCCAGATATTGTGCCGGAACTGCATCACCGGGCGTGGGAATGGTTGGAGCAGAATGGATTAACTCAGGAGGCTGTGCATCATCATGCCCTGGTCGGGCGCGATTTTGAGCAGGCCGCCCGTCTGATCGAGCTGGTTCACAGCGTCATGTGGCAGAACGGCGAAATCAAGACGCTGCAAGCCTGGTTGGCCGTCCTGCCGCCGGCAGCCTGGCACACCCACCCCGCCTGTGGCTGGTTCAAGCCTGGGCCGCGATGACGGTGGGTGACTTTTCCGAGGCCGATGAGGCGCTGCGGGAAGCCGAAGCCGTCCTGGCTTTGCTGGACGAGGACAGCGCCCGTAGTCTGCGCCCTGAGGTTTGGGCTTTTCGGGCCGCCTATGCCAGCCTGGTTCGAGATCCCGCTGCTGTTGAACTGACGCAGCAAGCCCTGCAAGCGTTGCCCAAAGACTACTGGTTGCGCGGGATGCTGGTTATTTTCCTGGGAGCCGCCTATTATTCAACGGGTGATTTGAACGCTGCGGCGAAGGTGCTGGCTCAGGGACGCTCAATGTTGGCAACCCCCGGCGCTCAATCGCATCAAATTCATCTCCTGCCATTGGACGGTATGGTTCACCATGCCCAAGGTAGTCTCCGCCGAGCCAGGTCGCTCATTCGCCAGGCCTTGGACCGGGTCGAGCCTGGAGGCCAACCCATCCCCTTTGTAGGAACCCTATTTACCTACATGTGCGCCAGCCAGGTGTTGTACGATCTGAATGAGTTAGATCAAGTTGAGGTCTATTTAACCCGCTGTGTCGAACAGGCGGTGAAAATTGGCAGCACCGAGGCCCAGGTCTTTGCCTTGAGTGGGTTAGCCCACCTTAGCCTGGCCCGCGATGACCTGGCCGCCGCCGAAAATCACACCCGTCAGGTTGAGGCGCTATTGCGGGCGCAGACCTTTAATATTAACATCATGGCCTTTGTTGAATACCATCACTTCCTGCTCCTGTTGAAGCAGGACAACCTTACGGACGCTGCGGCCTGGGCCGAGACGCGGGCCGGCTCGTCGGGGCCATTAATGCCCTATTTCCACCGCCTGGCGCGGCCGCAAATCCCTGATCGCGCAGGGGAACTTTGATGCGGCTCTGGACAATCTGACGATCCTCATTCAGGAAGCTCAAGATACCGGCCATGGCCGCTTGCTGATCAAGGCGCTGGTTTTGCAAGCGCTGGCTTTGTAAGCGCAGGGTCAGGGGCGCCAGGCTCTAAGCGCCCTCGATCAGGCTCTAAACTTGGCCGAACCGGAAGGGTACATTCGTCCTTTTGTCGATGAAGGCCAGCCAATGGCCGAACTGTTACGCCAAGCTCAGTCTCGCGGCCTCAGGTCCAACTACGTGAGCCAATTGCTGGCCGCGTTTGGGGCCGAGGAAACATCACCCGTCCCCCCACCGCTTCGCACGCTTCGCTAATTGAACCCCTCAGCCCGCGCGAGTTGGAACTGCTCCGGCTCGTAGCCGATGGCCGGTCAAACGGGGAAATTGCTCAAGAACTAGTTGTGGCTATCGGCACGGTCAAAAAACATCTCAACAATATCTTTGGCAAGCTCGATGTGCGAAACCGCACGCAGGCCGTAGCCCGCGCCCGGGAACTGGACCTCCTTTAAATTGGGGATTTACCTTATCCACTCCATCCAAAACCCAAAATAAACCCTTTATTCACCTTTAGACTCCTGACGCTGCTCCTGGTTTACGGCTATACTAAACCCATCTATCTAAAATCAGTCGATCACGATTTCAAGATCTAATGAGAAATGATAGAACATGGATGACACGGATCATACGGATTTTCACCGATAAGGCTTGATTTAACTAAGAAATATCCGTGTTTATCCGTATGATCGGTACAATCTGTGTTCTATTTACCCACCTTTATGTGAAACTGTGATCGACTGAAAATGTTTCTATACAGGATAGGAGCGTATTACGATGTTTTTAACAATTTCAAACGGGGCATTATGATGCGACTACTACTATCAACCATCGGATCACGAGGCGATGTCCAGCCGTTGGTGGCGCTAGCGCTGCAACTGAAGACCCTCGGCCAGGAGGTCCACCTGTGCGTACCGCCCGACTTCTGCGACTGGATCGAGCGCCTGAGCCTGCCGGTCACGCCTATCGGTCCTGAGCTGCGCTCGACCGGGAAAGCCAGACCAGTGGCAGCCCTACCCACGCCTGAGCAGCGGCGTCAAATGATGGCCAGCACGGTCGCCACCCAGTTCGAGACGATCACAGCAGCAGCCCAAGGCTGCGACATCATCGTGGGAGCAACGGCCCTCCAAATCGCCGCGCCCTCGATCGCAGAGAAGATGGGCATCCCGTATGTATTCGCCGCCTACTGCCCAATAGTGCTGCCCTCGCCCCACCACGCCCCACCCGTACTGACCATGCGGGGAGACGCACCGGCTCCCGCCACAGCCGATTACCGCGAACTTTGGGCTCAAGATGCACGAAGCTGGAACGATATGTGGGGCCTTTGCTCAATGCGCAGCGAGCATCACTCGACCTGTCCCCGGTCGGTGACGTGCGTAGCCACATCTTGACTGACCAGCCCTGGCTGGCCGCCGACTCGACCTTGGGACCCTGGCCCGATCCAGCGGACCAGGCCGTATTCCAGACCGGCGCCTGGATTCTGCCGGATGCGCGTCCGCTCTCGCCCGAGTTGGAGGCGTTCCTCGATGCCGGCGAACCGCCCGTCTACTTCGGCTTCGGCAGCATTCGCGCACCGCAAGACCTCAGCCAGATGACGATTACATCGGCCCGGGCGCTCGGCCGCCGGGTGATCGTGTCCGGGGTGGGCCGACCTATCACTTGTGGATGACGAACCCGATGGCTTGGCTATCGGTGAGGTTAACCAACAGGCGCTGTTCAAACGGGTGGCCGCCGTCGTCCACCACGGCGGGGCAGGCACTACAACCGCCGCCGCACGAGCCGGTGTACCCCAAGTCATCATCCCCAAATGTACGACCAGCACTACTGGGCCGGACGCGTCCAGCATCTCGGCATCGGCGTCGCCCACGCCCCCGGCGCGCCCACCACCAACTCGCTGACGAGCGCTCTCGAACACATCCTCCAGCCCACCGTGACGGCCCGCGCCCAATCCATCGCCGCCTCAGTGCGCAGCGACGGCGCACAGATCGCCGCCCAGCGCTTGATAGGCCTCCACCAGCAGAACGCCTAAGGTCGTCTTTATGAATGCAAAAAGGGCGTTCGTGAGCGTAGGAGACACTTGTGCGCCAATTGGCCGCCACCGTGGGGTTCGAGGAAACGGCGTACTTTGGCTATCGACTGACGTATGTTGTGCATTTGGCCAAGCCTGCCAGGGTGGAATTGGCCTTAAGGTCATGGGTAAATAACTCAAATCCGATGCTTTACGGTGTTGATACGGCAAATTTGCGCCATCCGCGTAGATTAGGGAACACGGATGACACGGATTGTACGGATTTTCACTGATTAAATATTGTATTATCCGTGTTAATCCGTGCGATCCGCCGAATCCGTGTCCTATTTTTAGTTGTGGCTTTGCTACGTTACGTCGAAACCAACGCTCGTACCTGGGGCAGGTTGAGGAAGGAAGCCCGTAGGTCGGCGGCGCTAATGTAACCACGATGGATTCAACGATCTCTTGGGCTTGCCGGTGTAATTGCTGGGCTGCGGTGGGGTCGGGTTCAAGGGCGCTTAAGGCCGCTAGGATCGGCCACAATGTGGCCCGCGAGCCGGTGGCTGTAGCGATGTCACGGGCTTCCAGCAAACTTTCACGAGCCGCTTCGACCTGGCCCAGGACCAACTGTGCCTGGCTCTTGGGCTGAAACATGGCGGGAGTATAGGCCCGCAGGTTATGTTGCCGTAACCGGGGCAGCCAGTGATCGGCAATGGCGATGGCCTGCTCATAATTACCTTGACTTAAGGCCAGTTCTGCCTCGGCGATATTGAGCTGCATATTCCAGGTGGGATGGGCATCGCGGTACGGATCGTTTTTGCCCTGCTCAACCGCCGCTTCGGCTTCGTTCAGGTTGCCGGCCATAAGCTGAAGTTGCACTAGTCTGCCCAGAGGATGGCAGCGGAAGTGGGGAAGTGGGTTTCGGCCACCGTCAGGGCCTGGCGTGCCATGACCAGGCCCGACTCAATCGCGCCCAGGTGGCCGTACATCGCGGCCCGATGACCGCCGGCCAGAACCTGGGCGGCCATAAACCCGGCCATCTCGCCTAAACGAACACTCTCATTAGCTGTGGTTAACGCCTTATCCGGCCGGCCAAACTCCCAGTAAGCCAGGCAAACCATCATCAGACTATACGATTGGCCCCACAGGTTGTTACTAGACTCGCACAGGTGAAAGGCTTCATTCGAAAGGGCAATGGCCTGGTCATAATCACCGGCGGCGACGTGGGCCATCGCGGTCATGCTCAGGTTATCGGTGAGCATGGGCAGATTATCGAGGTCACGCCACAGTTTGCCGGCCTCATAGAGGGTCGGTTTGGCTTGTTCGACATCAAGGACAGCCGCGTAGAGCATGCCCCAGATCATTGAGGGCGTAGGCCAGCAGTTCGGTCAGATTGAGTTGGCGGGCCAACGCCGCCGCCTGGGCCGCGTAAGTAATCCCCTCGTGGGTCCGCCCGCTCCACATGCCGCCTAAAGCCAGGTTCCACAATGTTTTGGCCTCGGCGGCCTGGTCGCCCAGTTCACGGGCCAGGGTCAGAGTCTCTTCACCCAGTGCCGGCCCCTTGACCGGATCGTGGACGGGGTGGGGGTGGCATAGAGCGTGACCTGGGCCATTAGGGCCGCCAATTCCATCGGGCGGTTGCGCTGCTGTTGGGCCATTGTCTCCATTTCTTCATAGTTGGCCAGAGCCTCATTAAATTGCGCGTTCAACTCCAGCGTCCGGCCCAGGCAGCTATAAAGGCGAGTCAGGTGCTGCCGGCCGACGTCGTGTTGCTCGATCAAGGCCAGCGCCTGACGATAAAACGCAATGGCTTCGGTGTGGGCATAGACCCGGGCGGCGGTCTCGCCGGCGCTTTGCAGGTAGCTGACTGCCTTGTCTACCAGCCCCGCTTCCTGAAAATGCCAGGCTAATTGAACCGCCACCTCCTCGGTTCGGCCCTCATACAGCTCTTCCAGAACAGTGCCGACCGCCTCATGGAGATAGCCGCGTTCGAGTTCATCCAGATTGTGATAGAGATAATGTTGGAAGAGGTGATGCCGAAACCGATAGCGCGAGAGGCGCTGCCGGCCCACGCGTTCCAATGTTTGGGCCGTGATCAGGCGGTGCCGTTTGTCCAGCTCGCGGCTCAACTGCTGCACCAAGCTGCGTTCAGCCACCTCCTGGACGCGAGCCACCACTTCGGCGGTAAAGATCTCGCCCTCGATACTGGCCACGGTCAGCACCGCCTGCCTCTTTTTCCAAGCGTTTGATCCGCTTCTCGATAACGCCTTCGACCTTGGCCGGCAACGTTTGCCAATCGATGGTTCCGGCGACAACCCAATCCCCATTTTCATCCTGAGCCAGGTCGCCCGCTCTTGCATATCCCGCAGTAACTCCACCGTAAATAAGGCGTACCCGCCGGTATGCCGAAACAGCGCTTCCCGAAAGGCGATGTCCAGCTTATTGGGCTGCGTATCCAGATAGGCGTCGATAAACTGCCAGCCTTCAATCGCGCTTATGTCATCCAAGTCAAGCCAGATATCGCCGTGCTGGCGCTTAAGTTCGCTGACCAGGCCGGCCAGGGGATGCCGGTCGTCGCTCCAACTCAACGGGACTTCCTCCGGTCGATACGTGCCGACGATCAGGATGCGGCTGTCGCTGATCTCCCGGCTTAAATGAAAGAGCAATCCACTCGACGCGGTATCGACCCAGTGCAAATCTTCAATTATAAACAGGAGCGGCCGTTGGGCGGCGATGGCCTTGAGCAGGGCCGCATATTGGCTAAAGATGCGCTGTTGTTCCAGCCCGGCGTCGGGTTTAGCCTCGGCCAAGGTCGCTAACCGCTTGAACCAGGCAGCTTCAGGCGGGGCGGTGGTCGCTGCCCGTGCTTGCAGGGCGGCGGCGGGGACAAAGTTGCCGATCAAATCGGGCGCGTGGTTGACCAGCGCCGGCAGGGTGAGGGCATCAACCCCCACAACCGGCAGGCGTGATCCCGGCTGATGAGACCGCCGGCCCATTTGGCCTCGACATCGCCGGTCAGCATGGCCAGCGCCCCCGAAAGGGCAGGTAGGGGTCGCCGACGCCGGTCATGGCATCACAGTAGCCGCTGACTACGACCAGATCACTATCCTCGGCCTGCATCCGCCGGGTAAATTCTTGGGTCAGAGGGACTTGCCTCGGCCCGCTCCGCCGATAACGAATAGAATTTGGCCCTGGCCGGCCCGCGCTGAAGCCATAGCGGCCGTCAGGTCTGACAGTTCTCGCTCGCGGGCAACAAAGACAGGCGCCGGTTCAGGGGGGTATCTTCCTTTAAAAGCGAGGTAACGGCGGCGATGCCGGTGGGGGCGGTTCGGCGCGGCGGCGCTCCGACTTCGGCTCAGCCAGATGATCCGAAGTCCGGCTGTCGAGGCGTTTGCTTTCGAGCGCGTCGCCCTCAGTCAGCCAGAGCAGAGCCATATGGCCAACTCGACGGCCGAGGCATAGCGTTCAGCAGGCTGCTGGGTCAACGCTCGCTCAAGTATCTCGTTTAGGCCGGCCGGTACATCCTCCGGCCAATTTTGCGGCAGCGCCAGCGATTGAAAGTGGGCGCGCATGACGGAAACAGGCGTTTCACCGGCAAAGATTTTCTCGCCGGTCAACAGCTCGTAAATAATGCAGCCTAAGGCATAAATATCGGTCTGCGGTGTGGCCGGTTGGCCGTCCCACAACTCCGGGGCGATATAGTGAGTCGTGCCGACCACCCGCCCACTTTGGCTGAAGCTGTGCTCGTCTTCCAGCTTGGCCAGGCCGAAGTCACTCAACAGCGGGCCGCGTTCCGGGTCAAGCAGAATATTGGCCGGCTTCAAATCGCGATGCAGGATACCCCGCCGATGGGCGTAATCCAGCCCCTCGGCCACGGCCCCGATCAACTCGACCGTCTCCGACCAAGTCATCCGGCCCTGCTCAGCCAGCCGTTCGGCCAGGCTTTGGCCCTCTACCAAGCGCATCACGATGAAATGTCGCCCTGGGCCTGCCCGACATCGTAGATAGGCACAATGTGCGGATGATCTAAGCGGGCAACCAGTTTGGCTTCCCGGTGAAACCGTTTTAAGCCCCGGGTTTCGGTCAACAGCGCTGCCTTGAGTTCCTTCAAGGCCACCGGACGATCAAAGCGGTATCGCGAGCGCGATAGACCGTCGCAAAGCCGCCTTGCCCTATCTCGGCCAAAAGTTCGTACCGGCCCAATTGGGCCGGTAGTATCCCCGGCCAGCCGGCGACTTCGTCTCAGGTCGAGATGCCTCCTTTTTCGCCTCGGCGATCTGGTTTCTTTGCGCTTGGGTCTTAAGAAAAGGGCCCAACATGCGTTTGGCTTTAATCGCCTCAAAGAGGGTCGTTGTCTCCATCTCCGGGGCAGGCCAAACTCTTCATCGAGTTGCCGGACGCACTCTTCGTACTGATGCAGCGCCGCGGCTTGCTGATCCGAATTGGCATAAAGCTGCATCAGCGCCCGGTGCGCCGGCTCATGCAGCGGATCGAGCGACAGCCAGCGGCGTGCATAAGGAATGGCCGGCTCGTAATTGGCCTGGTCGATATAGCCTTGAACCAGCCGCTCCAGAGCGACGGCCAAGGCCTGTCGCAGTCCCTCCGCCTCAAAAATTGCCAGTCGTCGAACTCCGGCGCATCGCGCAGACTGAAGCCGGCCAGAAAGTCGGCTTGGTAAAAGTCCACCGCCTCGGCCAAAGGGCCAGACGATCAGCGTCAACGGGCATGACCGGTTTGTTCGTCCAGTTCACCGGCGGCCAGTCGCTGACGAAAATGAGCGGCATCGACCCACAGCTCCGCGGCGGGGTTAAGGCCCACACTTTGCCGCTCGATTAAAAGTAGCTCCTCGCCCAGGGCAGATTTGAGCATCCACAAAGCTCGCCGTAAATAGGTCCGCGCTCTCGATTGGTCGTGTTCCGGCCAAAGCAGCGTGGCCAGCGCATCGCGGCTGTGGCCTCGGCCGGTCACCGCCAGGTAGATCAGCAAGGCCAGCGCTTTGCGCGTCTCAAGCTCAAGGGCGTACCCTCTCGCTCCAAACGGGGAGGGCCGAGCACCAACAGTTTTAGATGTGACATGGGCATTACCAACGTTGGGTTATGGCCGTAGCCAGGTGGTCACTGCGTCCCCATTGTACTGAAAACAGCCAAAAAGCCTAATAAACCCTTTTTTTAAACGCCTACTGATACGTTTTTGAACACGTTTCTGATACGAGCGATGAATATACTGGAGGCATAAAGTTAATCATTCACTGACCTATTCAATGAGCTATCTAATAAAAGGAGATACACAAATGGAACGTAAAACGCAAGTTGAAACCGAAGCTTCCCAATCCGTATTTGGAGCGAATGTCTTCTGTGACGTTGGTGGCAAATGCTGCGCCGATGGGCCTATCGAAGAGATTTCCGCGCTAATGCGTAACCTGGAACCGGGCCAAACTCTGGAAGTTCGAGCGACGCACGTCAGCGTTATGGCCGACCTGGGGCCTTGGACTCGTCTGACCGGGAACGAAATTGTCCAACATGAGAATGATCGCTACCTGCTGCGGCGCGGTGGATGAGTCTTAATACGGGAAGTCAGACCGTAAGGTCTTTAGAAGATATTTTTAACCAACCAACCAACTAACTAACTAACTAACTAACTAACTAATTAATTAATTAATTAACTAATCAAATTATTAAAATAGGAGAATCAAAAATGGAACACATCTTAATTCACAACACCAATGGTAAGGATAATGTCGAGCGCGCTTCATTGGCTTTTGTAGTCGGCAACGTCGCCCGGAGCGCCAATCAAAAGGTCACCGTTCTACTCACGATTGAAGGCGTCCGCGTGGCGGTTAAGGGTTACGCCGATGATATGCAAGCCCACGGCTTCGCCCCTCTGAGTGACCTGATCCGGCAGTTTGTCGAGGCCGGTGGTGAAATCTGGGTCTGCGGCGCTTGCGCCAATCCCCGCGAGATTACCAGTGATGACCTGGTTGAAGGGGCTAAAATTATCGGCGCGGCTACAGCCGTGGAAGCGTTAGTTAACGGCGCCAAAACGCTCGATTTTTAAGGACTACTTGCGTAAGACAGACCCTGTCGGCACGACATCAAGAACAAAAATGCTGTAGGACAAACTTAAGTTTGTCCTACAGCATCTATTTTAGAGGAGCAATGACCATAATGAACTTTTAGATGACCAAAACCGCAACGCCTACTATGCGTATTAGCCCACCCGGACGACGAAGTGTTTTGCGCCGGGGACGCTGGCCCAAGCGGCAGCTTTGGGTATCGAGACGATGGTTGTTTCAGCCACGCGCGGCGAGGCCGGCCAAATTCAAGATGCGCGTATTGCCACCCGCCGGACACTGGGCAAAGTACGGGAACAAGAACTCCTGCAATCGACCCAACAGCTTGGCGTTCACCATAGTCTGTGTCTGGACTATGGCGATGGGACGCTGGCCGAGGTTGAGCCGGTTCGCTTGGTAGATGATATCACCCGGATCATTCGCGATTTTCGACCGGACACCGTGATTACTTTTGGTCCGGATGGGGCTTACGGTCACCCTGATCACATCGCCATCGGGGCGGCCACCACTGAAGCCGTAAAGGTATCCGGCGATGCCCGGCAATTTCCAGAGCATCGGGCGTTGGGGTTAGCGCCGCACACCCCGGATCGGCTTTACTACAGTTACTTTCCCCGCAAACCGCGCCTTCTCGCGGATCGGCTGGTTCAGTGGTTAGTGGCGCTTTGCCGGCGGTTTCAAGGCACGGCCGATTTTGGACATCTCTCTTGATCTTCTCTGAGGAGGCCACAATGTTGGGCTACGTTAGCGATTATGTAGAGACAAGCTGGTTTCCGGCGGGGTTCACCATTATCGAGCAAGATGAACCGGCCAGCAAGCTCTACTTGATCCTGTCGGGTGAAGTAACGGTGTATCGAGAGGATAATGAGGGCGAGCGGCACGTACTGGCTCGCGTCGGTCCGGGACATTTCTTTGGTGAGGAAGGTCTGGCCTATCGACAGCCGCGCAACGCCCACGTCGTGGCTGAAGGCAACGTGACGTGCTTGGTCTTCTCACCCCAAACCCCGACCAATTTTGCCGGGCGAGGGGTCGGCGCGCAGTTAGTGGATGCGGTAGCCGCCGACAATCTCAATCAGACGGAGTCGTTGCCCGATGATATAGCTAGCGTTGATGTCACCCCCTACGTACCGCAAAAAGTGGCCGCGTTGGCCGCGCACCAGACTCAGTTTCCGTTCAAGTCAGACCTGTTGCCGCTGCCAATTCTACGTGAACTATTTGGGTACGAATATTTTGTGCCGGTTTACAGCTAGCCATTTAAGTTGTTTTAGACTAAACTCTAACGCCTCGGTACAGCAACGACTATTAAGATTTACTGGAGCGACAAAGCTTGCTTTGATTTACGATTAAGTCAAAGTAAACTTTGACGCTCCAGACCATTATTTTTTAAGGGAGCCACCGATGACCAAAGCGAATGAATACCGCACCATCCTGCGCCAACTCGACCACTGGGATGCCTATTTACTGCAAGAATCAGGGCTGCCCGGACCCCGGGGAAATATTGAGTTGGCCCAGGTGGTGGCCGATGAGGGCGATGAGCCGCTGTTTCAACGCTACATTACCTACACCGTCGAGGCCGCGCCGGTGAACTCGCCTTACGAATTTCTGGTCTTCTGCGGCATCGTCGGTTTGGGCCGCTTGCTGGCCGAGGGCGATACGGCCCAACTCCCGACCTTGCGCCGATACGCGTCCGATCCCCGCTGGCGGGTGCGCGAGGGGGTGGCGATGGCCCTCCAGCGGCTGGGCGACGTGAATATGGACCGATTAATTGCGGCGATGCGTGAGTGGAGTCAAGGTTCGCCGCTGGAGCAAAGAGCGGTTGTCGCCGCCCTGTGCGAGCCTCGGCTTTTGAAGCCGGCCCCGGCGGCCCGCGCCGTTTTGGCGATTTTAGATCAGATCACAGCCAGCATTGAACAGGTGGACCAGCGCCGCAGTGACGATTTCTTGGCGCTGCGGAAGGGGCTGGGCTACGGCTGGAGCGTCGCGGTGGTGGCCCGGCCGGCAGAGGGCAAAGCGCTGATGGAGAAGTGGCTGGCCGCGCCGGATAAAGATATCTGCTGGATTATGAAGCAGAATTTGAAGAAGGCCCGGTTGGCTCGAATGGATGCCGCGTGGGTTAAGACAATGTCAACTCGGTAAAAACAAGAAAACATCTTTGCACCGATTTAAATGCTTTCCGCGTTCATTAGTATAAGACTTACGCAGTGGGGTGTAACAAACCAGGTGACAGTCACTTTTTGCCGAAAATAAACGTCCGTTTAGCCCAAATGGGTCGATTTATCATACCCAAGTGACTGTCATCTTTTGAACTGCGTAACTCATATATAAATTATCTCTATCTGCCACTTCTACTCTTCCTCCATATCACCCCTATTCCCTTGAAAAATAATACTTTTCGGGTGATCTGTTTTCCTGGCACTCCTCTTATATTAGTTAAATCAACCACGTCTTTCACGAATGACCTAAATATATGAGGAGAGTGAAAATGTCAGATATGAGCAATGGGCCTATTCCGATCATTCTTGATACGGATGGCGGCGTCGATGATGCTATGGCCATCATTATGGCGCTGAACGCCCCGCAGTTAGACCTGAAAGCGATTACCGTTGTGGCCGGTAATATCGAGGTCGAGCAGGCGGCTTACAACGTGCTGCGGGTGCTTAGTATTGCCCAGCCCAATTCTCCGCCCCTTGTGGCCAAAGGCTGCGAGCGACCGCTGGTTCGACCACCGTTCAATGCAGCCGGCATCCACGGCGCCGATGGCCTGGGTGAGCTGCATCGATTCAAGGATGCGGGCGATACGGCTCGTTATCCCCACCTCCCCTAACGCCATCCAGCCAAAATGCTATCGATGTATTACTCGAAGCCGCCCGGACCTATGGCGAAACCCTGACGATTATTACCTTGGGACCGCTGACCAACATCGCTACGGCGATCCAACGCGATGCCGAGACGATGCAGCGGGTGGGCCAAATTGTGACGATGGGCGGGGCCGTGACCGTTCCGGGTAATATTAGCGCCGCCGCCGAATTTAACTTTTTGTCGATCCTGACGCGGCCCAGGTGGTCATGGAGTCCGGTATTCCCGTTGTTCTGGTCGGCCTCGATGTGGCGATGAAGGCTCCCTTACCGCGTCAAGCAGTTGAAGACAATCTGCGGCGTCAGCCAAACTCAGGTCGCCCAGTTTATTGCCGATTGCACCGAGATTTATATGGCGTTTTACCGCGACAACGAAGGCTTTCATGGCTGCTACGTACACGACCCGTTAGCTGTCGGGATTATGATCGACCGCGGTTTGGCCCAAACTGAACGGGTCCATCTGGTAGTTGAAACGGAGGGCCGATTCACGACCGGCATGTCCCTGGCCGACCGGCGGGATCGCGCCGGGATGAGGCCGGCAACCCCCCTAACGTAGAAGTCTGTTTGGACGTCGATACCGAACGCTTTTGGCCAATGTTTGATGAACTGTTGTGGCAGCCGTTAGGTAACCACTGATAGCTGACAGCTCACATAATTATGGAGGTGAATAATGAAACACCCTACAGCAGAATACCGTCATGATACCAACTCCGTCCCCCAACTCGACCGGTATTTGGCGGAGAAAATCAGAGTGCAAATTGAACAAAATTACTACGCCAAAGTCAGCGAACAAGCCGAACTGGACTATGTCGCCAGAGATGACGTGTTTCTGGCCGATCCGTACAAGCATGTCGCCCTTTATTCGGACCACGGGGTGGTGCATGTGCGCGATGTGGCGGCCACTATTCTGCCCATTCTTGATACGATCAATGGGGTTTTAATTCCGGCCCGGGATACGCTGCGCCTGGAATTTATGAAGGGCTACGGGGCCATCCTGGCCTACAATCATGATATCGGCATGCTCGATTTCTCAGCGTTTGGCCGGTTTATGCACCCTGAATTTGCGGCGCAAGAGATGTTTACCCCGGCCTTCGATGAGATTGTTGAGACCATCTGGACCGAAAATTGGGGTAATATCTCGTGGCGATTAGTCAATTTGAAGGATTGCGGCGTTTTAGAACAGCCGCCTAAACTGGTCTTACGCGAGATGATGGCCATGTCGGTGGGACATAGCAAAAGCAAAGTACCGATTGATCTCTTGAACCATCCGGCCCAATTGAGAAAGATGATGATGGAAACGGTCAGCACCAACCTACGCCATCTCTATCACGATCAACAGGTGAAGAAAGTGGCCCAAAAGCTGGTCCGGGTGCTGGACCCCAACCAGGAACCGGAGCAGCCGGAGCTGGCCGGTTCGCTGCGCAGTCCAACCCTCGTTCAGAGCCTGGGCGTAGAGAAATCGGAGTTGACCCAGGCGTTGAAGGCAGCCCAGGCTGAGCGGGACGGCTTTCTTAACGGTAACGATGTCCCGCCTCGCACCTTTACCGGGGTTATGTCTTACTATACCAACTTTGAGCAAGAGGCCTTTTTATGGCTGGCTTCAGACCACGAGCCGGTTCGCGACCTGGTTAGCGATGTCACCGATACCATCCGCGCCTTGCGGGTGGCCGACGCGCTGCGCCAGCGCGGCACGGTTCTGAAAACCTCGGCCGGCTACCAGATTTTGGTCGATCAAAATACGGGTCATGCGGTCTTTGCGCTGGAAAAAGGGTCAGGCGAGATGTTTCTGGTTGAGGTGGGCCTGCCTCCGGCGCCCGGAGAGGCCAATATCGACAGCAGCGAACTAACCTTGGAAGGCGATTTGCGCTTGTCATTCCACCGGGGTTCGTTTGCCAGCCCGGAAGCAACCCGCCAAAGCGCCGGTTTCGCCGCCTATATCATCGATGACATCCAGCGGGATATTGTCGATACCTTTCGTCGTCTGGCCGGCCAAGATGACGGCCTAAAATCCAACCAAGATATCCAAATCCTGATTGAAGAAACGGATGACAATCTCGATTTTGCCGGCATCGTCCTGGAAGAATTAATCGCCCTTAAGCCGGACCTGGCCTCGCGAAGCCGCATCGTTCCTTCGCTTAAATTCATCGCCCCGGATGAGCGGGATCGCTATCTCCAGGCCGAACGGTTAGATTGGTCCCTTGACCGGCGAAAGCGGGTGCTGGTCCGCTTGGCCCAGTCGGGCCACAAAACCATCAATCTTGACCCGGACCTGGCATTTACCGATGTACGGCTAACCACGCTTAAAAAGGATCAAACCCTGATCACGGCCGGTGCGCCGCCCGGATTTGTATACGTGCCCATGGGCGAAGGCTTGTTGATGACCCCCTGGGCGGCTACCAGGCCCACGCGGTTAAACCCTGGATACCGCTGGGCAATACCCGGGTTATCCGCGGCGATGTCCAAGAGGCGACCGTCACCGCTCAAAAACCGGTAAAACTATTGATGATTCCCAAAGAAATCTACCTTAGATATTGGCACGATACCTATACGATTGAAGAGTTCTCTGTGTTGCTGCCGCAGCTTTACCTTGAGGAAGAAATGCGGGCGTTTGAACAGACGCTCGAGATTTTACGACAAGTGGCCATGATTGACCAGGTGCTGGATGACGCCGAAGTTGAGTTTATTCAGAAATTTACCCAGACGTACGGCTTTGACTACTCGGCGGCAGAGATGCGGGAACGATTATTGCAGGGCAAGAAAACCGATTTCGTGACTCTGCGGCAAAGCGTTCTCGATTACCTGGCCCTGGAGCCGGCTCACCTGCAAAGCCGCTCGCTTAAAAGATTTGTTGAATGTGCTGGTCAAAATCGATGAGACCATTTCTGATGAAGAAGCCTTGATTTTAGCCGAATTGAACGGCCTGTTTGCCGGTTATTTAGATGAAGAGGCCGGCATTATCCCTTTACGGTCTGGTTGGTGCCCCAAAACGAAGAACAGGACCAAGCCCTGGCCAGTCTGATGCGGCTTTGCCTAAGCAGGAAACTTCCGGCGGTTTTGCTTATCTGGCCGGAACCTACTACTCCAAAGATTATGCTGAGATGATCAGCGAAAGATATAGAAGCCTGCACTTCTTTGCCACCATCGATCAGGAAGAAGCGAGTATTTAAGCCCAATTGCGCTCTTGAAGCGAACAAGACCTGTCAGGTTTTCGGACATGCCTTAATGCGGCTAAATCGCCCGAATAGGCTTGATTTTTCTCGGAACAGTATCTCCAAAACCTGACAGGTCTTATGAGTGGCAACTCAATGTCATTAAGATAAGCCCCCGGCCCCCCAAGATAAAGAAATCAAATTCCCCCTCTTGCCAGCGCCAGTCGCTAACTTAATGACATTGAGTGGCAACTTAGGTTATTTAATTACCAAAAGGAGAGATTTATCATGAAAATTCTTTTAGATGTTGATACCGGTGTTGATGATGCCCTGGGCTTGATCTATTTGGCCGACGCCCACAAGCGGGGTAAAGCCGAGATTATCGCTGCCGGTACGGTGGGCGGCAATGTGGATGTGGAAAAAACCACCCGCAACACTCTGAAGATGTGGGAGATGGTGGGTTTGGATATTCCCGTTGCTAGGGGGGCCAACAAACCGTTTTTAACCGAACTCAACGCCGTGCCGCACATTCACGGCGATGATGGTTTGGCCAACACCCACCTTGACCCACCTCAGAGTCGCCCCACGGATGAACACGCCGTAGATCAGATCATTCGGCTAAGTCAAGAACATCCCGGCGAGCTGACTCTATTGGCCTTTGGCCCGCTCACCAATGTGGGCCTCGCCCTTTTGCGCGATCCTGAATTGGCTAATCGGCTCAAGCGTCTGGTGCTGATGGGCGGCTCCCTTTCCGGCGGCAACGAGACCCCCACCGCTGAAGCCAACATTTACAACGATGCGGAAGCGGCCTACGTGGTTTTTAACTCCGGCGTCCCCCTGACGATGGTGGGGTTGGATGTAACCCACCACACCTACCTTGACGAGAGTGATTTGGAACCGCTGCGTAAAATAGATAACGCGCGTTCCCGGTTTGTGCTGCAACTAATTCAATTTATGATGGCCGCTTATCAAAACCTGGGGCGTAAACCGCAGTGCGTGTTACACGATCCGTTGGCGGGGGGAGTCTGTTTATACCCGGATTTGGTGCGCACCGAAAAAATCCATGTTGATGTCGAAACACGGGGCAAGTTGACTCGCGGCATGACCGTACCCGATCGGCGGCCCTGGCCGGCCCACGAAGCAAATGTGGATGTGGCGCTGGAGGTAGATGCCCCCCGATTTGTTGGCGATTACCTAGAAGCCATATTGCGCTGGTGCAAGGCAGAGTAGTGAGACCAAAGGGATAACTATGTTAGACTTTTTCGATACAGTCTATTATGGCAATACACTAGGTCAATGGCTTCTGGCCTTGCTGCTGATTGTATTTTTCTTTGTCATCGGCAAGGTCGTGTATTGGGTTTCCAATCGCTGGATTAAATCTTTGACCAGCAAAACCCAAACCCAAATTGATGACATCATAATCGATATGGTTGAAGAGCCGTTGGTCGTACTGATCACGTTGATCGGTATTCGCTACAGCCTGTCAACCTTGAATATCTTCGATAGTTTGGCCCACTTTATCGATACCATTTTTCAATTTGGGATTACCCTGCTGGTGGCCTGGTTGTTGATTAGGCTTTACGATGCCTTTCACACTCGGTACTTTGTTAAACTGGCCGAAAAAACTGAAACCGACCTCGATGATCAGCTTTTGCCGATTATTAGAACCGGGCTAAAATTCACAGTCATCTCGTTGGCTATTTTAATCGGCTTAAATAATGCCGGATATAATGTAAGCGCTATCCTGGCCGGACTAGGCATTGGCGGTTTGGCCATTGCCCTGGCCGCGCAGGATTCCGTCGCCAACCTGTTTGGCGGTATTATCGTTTTCGTCCAGCGCCCCTTTAAGATGGGCGATCGGATTAACGTGGCCGGGGTAGAAGGTTACGTCCGTGAGGTTGGTCTGAGGAGTTCACTGGTGGAAACGGTTCACGGCGAAAAGATTCTCCTACCCAACAAGTTTTTTGGCAGCGAGGCGGTCAGTAATTTAGATGTGGCCATCTACTACTACCAAGCCGAAACGTTTCACATCCACCGCAACACCACCCTTGAGCAGATAGAGACCGTGCTACTGATCTTAAGAGAGACCCTTGACCAGAATGAGCACATCGTCTGGTCCGAGCCACTGCTGGCCACCGTGGGCGACTATTCCTTTGACATCCAAATCGATTATGGCGTAAAACCGTGGAGTCCTGAACAGCCGTTTGCCCATCATCTTCACAAATTGGGGGTGGTGAAATCCCAGGTCAATCAGGCAGCGCTCAAAGTGTTTGAAAGCCGCGCCATCAAGTTGTCCCTGCCGGTGATGTTATTTTCCGATCAGATGGTGATATCGGATAATGGGACATTTGCCCGTTGAGATCATGCGGGGAAACCTGGGGCGGACAGGTGACGGGTCCATTGCTGCCACCATCGGCAATTGGGTGTTCAAATTGAGTTTGGACACCCGTCACCCACGCTGTCCGGGAAATATTCATATAATTTAAAGAACGGATGAGATGAAAAATGGATTTGAACGCCTTCTCACCTAGTTATCGAGATATTGCGGTCATTATCAGCGAACTGGTCCTGATAATTATTATCTTTGTTGTAGTTAATTACATCGCCGGCTTTGTATTCAACAAGATTAGCACTTTTTCCTTCTTTAAAAAGTATGAATCTGCACTGAACCTCGTCAAACGTAACCTTAAGGGGTTAATTCTGCTATTATGCCTGGTATTAGCGATTGCCTCAATTACGTTTAACGTCTACCTTATTTTTCAGGGCACCGACATATTTGAATACAGCCTGGCCTTACTCAATGCGGTTCCATTAAGTTTTTGGGTAAACCTGGGTCTAAGCCTGGTTGAAATCGTTGTTTTGTTTTTCGTGGCCCGGTTTATTATCGCCAAACTTAAACCGTTGTTATTTAAGTGGCAAGAACAGGCCAAAGCCTATGAACAGATTAATGCCAACAACGAAAGCATAGAGCTATTCTTTTCAACGCTGAAGAATATTTCAGAAACCAGCATCTGGCTGCTGTTTCTGACCACGTCGATGTGGCTTTTGCCTGTACCGGCCACCGTGGCCGACCTATTTTTTATCATTCTCAAGGTCTATCTCATTATCGCTTTGGGCCGGCTTTTGGCGATGGCGGTTACGGTTATTGTGACCACCATCGACGAATTAGCCCAAAGATATACCCAACCCACCAACCTGGCTGAGTTTTACGATCGGTTACGCAGCCTGATTCCGTTGTTCAAGCGCAGCTTAGAGTACATTATTTATGTTACAATGGCCTCCCTGGCCATCAGCCAAGTGAGTTTTATCGCCAGTTTTGCCCATTATGGTCCTATTGCTATCCAGATTATTGGCATTATCTTTTTGAGCCGGGTTCTGATCGAAGTTATCAACCTGTTAGCCGATAAAATTCTCCTAAAAAGGGATAAGAACCTGTCAGATATACAATGGCAGCAGCGCTTGACCCTGACTCCCTTGGCCAAAAGCCTGGGCAAGTATGCCATCTATTTTGGCGCGTTTCTCCTGATATTGAGAACCTTAGACATCAACACAACGCCCATTCTAGCCGCAATTGGCGGCATAGGCTTAATTGTTGGCCTGGGCGCACAGCCGGTGATTAGTGACCTGGTTTCCGGCGCCTTTATTCTGTTTGAAAATATCTATCTGGTCGGCGATTATGTGGAAACCGGTGAGGCGGCCGGCATTGTCGAAGCCATTGACGTGCGCACCACCCGGGTTAGAGACCCCGATGGTCAGTTACACATTCTCCGCAACGGCCAATTGGGCAACATAGTGAACTTTTCAAAAGGCTACATTTATGCCGTGGTCGAGGTCGGCGTGGCCTATGACGCCGACCTTGATCGGGTGTTTGAGATCATTGAAGAAGCCGGCCAAAAACTTCAACAGATCAACGCCGATGTCCTGGAACCCACCGAGGTCGAGGGGCTGGGCGAATTTGGCGAGTCCCGGCTAATTATTCATACCCTCACCAAAGCCAAGCCCGGCCGTCACCGCGAGGTGGGTTACGAACTGCGGAAGATGCTTAAAGTGGCCTTTGAGCGGGAAGGTATTGAAATTCCGTTTACCCAACGGGTGCTGACCTTGAACCCCAAAGTTAAAAACGCTATCAACCACTTTCAACAGCAAAAGGAAAATGTAAAGTAATCGATTCTGGCTTATACAAAATCAAAGCCCCACTATACTAGCCGCCTAGCCAGTAAAAAAACTCACCGGGTTACTAGTCATAAATCTCCCCATCTGACGGGTGTCAGCCAACAGTTTTTGTTATATGATAACTCCGTGTACGAACAGTAACTCTACAAATTATTCATTTCCAGATGCGGCTGATGAGTGGTGGCGCGGGTCTCCTCATCACCTCACCCAAATATTGATTCATCCAAGGAGGAAACATGATTTCGCTGACATTAACCGATCAAGAACGAGAGTTTTTGGAAAATATGCTCCGAACTAAATATTCCGAACAGCGACGCGAGTTGCAAAATACCACTACGATCAATGGTAAACAGGCTCGTCTGAACCACCAACTTGATCAAATGGAGAGTATCCTGTTCATGTTAACCCATAGCCAGGAGATGGTCAGGTAAGCCGTTCGAAGCGCTAATTTCTATAAGTTTATAAGCTTTAAAAGCCCCCGAAAACTTAACAACGAGGGCTTTTTTCTGGTTAATACCGGAACTCCTCATTAACTTTTTGTCTCAGGTTCTTATCTGCTATACTTGAAAAGACGACCCTCAATAATTCCCTTTTTTTGACGAGCATACCGACCTAATCATCACTGCCTGGAAGGACTTACCGGGCGGATTGACTCGGCATCTCATAGAGACTGTGGGCCATAAAGGCCTCAGATTGTGTTGGTCCACCTGGCGACGGGTAAAAACGTTCAGGGTTCGTTCAACCATAATCCTGGCTTTCCCTACTTACAGAAAAGAAGGATAGGATGTCTGAAAAAAACATCATCGACCGCAGCGCCGGCCCGTTGACAGCAGCCTCATTGACCGAACAACTATGGCGTTGTGGTCTGGCCGAAGGTCAGATCGTGTTGGTTCACCTGGCGATGAGTAAATTGGGCTGGGTCGTTGGTGGGGCGGAGGCCGTTATCTTGGCCTTGTTAGGCGCGGTCGGCCCCGGCGGCACGATTATGATGGTCACGAATAGCACCGGTAACACCGACCCGGCCGACTGGCAGCATCCGCCGGTGCCGGAAGCATGGTGGCAAACTATTCGCGATAATATGCCGGCCTACAACCCGTTAACCACCCCCACTCGCGGTTTGGGTGTGGTGCCGGAGTTATTCCGCACCTGGCCGGGAGTCATTCGCAGCGCGCATCCGGCCTTCTCCCTGGCCGCGCTCGGTCCTCACGCCAAATACCTGATGGCCGACCACCCCCTGACCGACGATACCGGCGATCGTTCGCCATTGGGCAAGCTCTACGAACTGGACGGCCATGTGCTGCTCTTGGGTGTTGAGCACTGGAACAACACCTCGCTGCATCTGGCCGAGTCACGGGCCAACTATCCCGGCAAACGGTGGATTCCCGGCGGCAGCGCCATAATGGTGAACGGCCAGCGCCAGTGGGTAACCTACGATACTCTCGATATGGAGACAAAGGATTTTGGTGAGCTTGGTGCAGCGTTCGACGCGGCTCACAACATTGTTGTGGAGCAGATTAATGATGCTCAGGTACGCTTCTTCAACCAGCGGCTGGTGGTTGATTTCGCCGTCAAGTGGATGGAACAGCACCGCGATTTCAGGGCATAATTTTTGCTACAAACCCCTATCTTAGGCTAAATCAAGAAATAAGTTGGCTAACCCCGTGGGACGTAGGACGTTGAATGTAGCGTCTTACCCCTCACGTCCTACATTGTTACAGCCGTAAACTTGCGTTACTCGTGAAAATGATGGGACACGGATGACACGGTTTGTACGGATTTTCGCTGATTCAGATTTAATTTTATCCGCGTTGATCCGTCTGATCCGCCAAATCTGTGGCCCATTTTGGTTTGCGACTTCGCAAAGTTATCCACTGCAACACTACGCGATATGTTCTCCGAGCATAGACAGGCGCAAACGTTCGATGCCGAGGAGCAAGCCCGAAAAATGGTTTCGGTTTACGATCAAGCCCGACAAGATCAGCGAACCGGGCGGTTTGTACCGGTGAACGGTTCAATATCAGGGCGCCAGTACTACGAAGCCTGTCCATTGTCAGTAGGTAAGTGATTACTGACTTGAAGGTCGACAGGAGGCGCATCATGCTTGTCAATAATGATTCAAACGGTTCAGCCCTATTTGTAAAGATCATAACAATAAATAGGATATTGCTGATAATATTGATAATTCTGGTGGTAGGGGAGCATGGCCCAATGAACGCTATATCTGAGTTTGGCATCTGGTTGATACAGACTCTCCAATCGATGAGTCCGGCGTTCGATGAGCCGATGAACGTCATTTCGTTTCTGGGAACGATTGAGTTCTATCTGATCCTTGTCCCATTGTTATACTGGACGGTGAATACACGGTTGGGTCTGCGCGTGCTGTTAATTCTGATCAGTGCTGACTTTGTGGGCACGTTTCTCAAACTACTCCTGCATCAGCCGCGCCCGTACTGGGTCAGTGACAACGTCAAATCGATGGCGACCGACACCACTTATGGCCTTCCCTCTAACCACGCTAATGACTCGCTGGCTGTTTGGGGTTATCTGGCCTATCACGTGCGGCAGCGCTGGTTTTGGATCGCCGCCACGGTCATTGTTTTTTTGATTGGCGTCTCACGGGTTTACCTGGGGGTGCATTTCCCGCATGACGTGATCGTCGGTTGGGTTGTCGGCGGCGTGGTGTTGATCCTGTTCATCACCGGCGAACAACGGCTGTCGCCTTGGTTGAGCGCTCAAAGCGCCGGGACGCTGATCGGAATGGGGTTTGGCCTTTCAGTGGCCATCGTGCTGATGGGCCTGTTAGCTGGCGCCGTGATTGCCGGTTCGCCCGATCCGGTAGCGTGGGCCAGTTTTGCGGCCGAAGCGCGCTCGCCGGCGGGGTTCTTCACCCTCGGTGGGTCGCTCTTCGGAGCCGTTGCCGGCTTTGTGTTGATGCAGCAGTACGCTCGCTTCCGGACGGATGGGCCCTGGATGCAGCGGTCGGGGCGTTTTCTGCTCGGTATGGTCGGTGTGCTTATTTGCTGGCAGGGGCTAAGTATTCTGTTCGGCTTAGTTACCGCCGACGAAACGGCCATGGGCTATATTTTGCGCTACATCCGTTATGCCCTGACCACCGGTTGGGCGATGTTCGGCGCGCCTTGGGTGTTTTTGCGGGTGAAGTTAGCGGAGCGAGGATAGTGGAGATTGGATCCTAAAGTAATCTGTATAGTCGCCATTTTTGTAATGAACATGGGCTAACCGTATACCCAAGCCGTGGCTCTGTTTCATCAAGTTGGCTCCAGTTGAAACCGCGGCCTTATATGACCGTGAGCACGTCTTCCAACTCGCCGGTGCGTAGGCCGCTTTTGCCGTATTTGGCCCGCACTTCCAGCTTGTAGAGGCCGGGGCTGAGGGTGTCGGGCACCCGAAAGGTGATCTCTTTGGGGGTGACGCGGGTGAACTCTTCAACCTTTACCGCTTCACCGGGGTTGAGCAGCCCGGCGGCGTCGACCGGCACGATGAACAACCCTTGCTCCGGGTCGGCCAGGTCGAAGCGGAGGCGGTTGCCCAAAATGCGGGCGTTGTGGCCGGGGGCCAGCTCGGTATCGGGCGAGCCGTTTCGATGATCGGGTCCGATCAAGGGCGATGATCACACCCGATCAAGGGCGATGATCACACCCGATCAAGGGCGATGATCATACCCGATCAAGGGCGATGATCACACCCGATCAAGGGCGATGATCGGGTCCGACTCCAGTAAGGAGTCGGGGTCGATCCCTGACCGGCATCGCCGGTGGGGTTCGAGGGACAAAACCCCACCTATCATTCCCTCACCGGTCTGCCGCCACCTGCACCGACGATCTGTAAGCGCGGGCCGAATCGATCCATTCTTCATTCTCCATTCTTCATTCCCCAGGTTTACCTATGGACTTTGTCGTTTTATTGATTATGGCTGTGGTTTGTGTCATAATAGGCTCAGAGAAGTGTTGGAAGAATTAGATTTGAGACCTAATCCATTCGATGGTTAGGCGGCAAATAAAGAAGGGAATCGATGCACCAAGACGAAATTAGAGCGGTTTTCGATCAACAGGCTGCGAGTTACGACGAGCGACATAAAAAGACGGCGCCGATACGGTACTGCTTGTACTTGCTGCTTGACTCAGCATTTGCCGAGTTGCCTCACGATGCGCACATTCTCTGTGTTGGAGCGGGAACCGGAGAAGAATTGGCACACTTGGCCACAAGGAATCGGCTGTGGCAATTTACGGTAGTAGAGCCATCTGGCCCTATGCTTGAGATCTGTCGGCAACGGGCCGCTGCGGAGAGTTTTGAGTCTCGGTGTTATTTTCACGGGGGTTATCTGGGGGAGCTTTCAGCGGTTGGATTGCATGACGCGGCCACTTGTTTTCTTGTGTCTCAGTTCATTCTTGAGGAACGAGCGCGTACCCAGTTCTTTCATGAAATCGCGAACAATTTGAAGCCGGGAGGGCTGCTCGCAAGCGCAGATTTAGCTTCAGACGTTGGCTCAGCTGAATACGAAGTGCTCCTTCGTGCATGGATGAATCTGACTACAGATGGGAGCGTTCCACAAGAGGCAGTAGAGCGTATGCGGAGCACCTACGCCAATGATGTCGGCGTTCTTCCGCCACAAAAGATCGCATCAATCATTGAATCTGGTGGATTTATGCCACCGGCGCAGTTTTTTCAAGCAGGCTTAATCCATGCGTGGCTTTCCCAGCGGGTGTAGGCTGCTGTCACCTAAAAATGCGTTGCAGAGGGGCGTTACCCTCACTTAACCACAATCTCAGAACCTAGTTTACGGTCGGATTTACAACTTTCCCGGCTGAAATTGCCACATCGACCTGGCCGATCTATTCAGCCTTACCCCTTAATCCTTTCTACCTACCCCCTACCCCAATCCATAAATCGCCCCGTTTGCCTATCGACTCAACCCTGGAAACGTGGTATAATCGTCAAAATCGTTAAACTTATTTGCGCCTGATCGATTACTTTGTAGAATTGGAGCAAGCACAGTGTCGCGTTTTTACCATAACCACGTTTCCAACCCAATAACCATACGACTTCACGCCCTACCCGTGGCGCGACTCGCCCTGCTTGATTATCTAACCGAAAACCTTAGCAGCACACCACTGCCCTTCCGACCGCTCCCCCGCTGGGGGGGATAATGGCTTATTCACCATTGCACACCAAAGCCGGTCGGATGACGACCGGCTTTTTTTGTTACAAAGTCG
This sequence comes from Anaerolineales bacterium, assembly GCA_020634855.1. Classification (GTDB taxonomy): domain Bacteria; phylum Chloroflexota; class Anaerolineae; order 4572-78; family J111; genus JAGRBY01. The sequence goes on along the minus strand of JACKAU010000025.1, from coordinate 15,550 downwards.
CAAAGTGGCAAGGTCGCAAGGTGACAGGGTGGCAAGGTCGCAGAGTAGCAAGGTTACGAGATTGCAGCTCTGCAACCCTGTAACTTTGTAACTCTGTTACCCTGTCACTCTGCAACTCTGTTACCCTGCGACTTTGCGACCCTGCAACCCTGCAACTCTGAAACGGAGATACACAATGACTGAGAAATACGATCCAAAATCAATTGAACAAAAATGGCAGCAACAGTGGGAGGCCGATGGCCTGTACCGCTCAACTGTCGATTGGGATAAACCCAAACATTACGCCCTGACCATGCTGCCCTACCCCAGCGGCGACCTGCATATGGGCCACTGGTTCGCCATGGCCCCGTCCGATGCCCGCGCCCGCTATATGCGCATGAAAGGTTACAACGTCCTGTTTCCGATGGGCTTCGACGCCTTCGGCCTGCCCGCCGAAAACGCCGCCGTGCAGCGCAACATCCACCCGGCCAAATGGACCTACGCCAACATCGAGCGCATGCGCCAGCAACTGCGCAGTATGGGCGCGATGTTCGACTGGGAGCGCGAGGCCGTCAGCTGCGACCCCGACTATTACAAATGGACCGAATGGTTCTTCAAAGAATTCTACGAAAACGACCTGGCCTATCGCGGCGAGGCGCTGGTCAACTGGTCGCCCACCCTGCAAACCGTGCTGGCCAACGAGCAGGTCATCGACGGCAAAGACGAGCGCACCGGCCAGCCCGTCATCCAAAAAATGATGACCCAGTGGTTCTTCCGCTACAAAGCCTACGCCGATGAGATGCTGGACTTCAGCCACATCGACTGGCCCGAACCGATCAAAATTATGCAGACCAACTGGATCGGTCGCAGCGAAGGCGCGCGCGTCACCTTCCACACCGAGCAGGGCGACCCGCTGGAAATCTACACCACCCGGCCCGACACGCTGTGGGGCGCAACCTTCATGGTGCTGTCGCCCGAACACCCGCTGGTCGATGTCATTACCACGCCGGCGCAAAAAGCCGAGGTCACCGCCTATGTCGAAGGCGCGGCCGGTCTGACCGAAATCGAGCGCTCGTCCGAGTCCCGCGAGAAGACCGGCGTCTTCACCGGCGGCTACGCCATCAACCCGGTCAACCAGGCCAAAGTGCCGATCTGGATCGCCGACTACGTGCTGATCACCTACGGCACCGGCGCGATTATGGCCGTCCCCGCCCACGACGAGCGCGACTTCGCCTTCGCCCGCAAATTCGGCCTGGAGATCATCCCGGTCATCCAGCCCGAAGGCATGGCCGACACCTTAACCGCCGCCGCGATGGATGAAGCCTTTATCGGCCCCGGTCACATCATCAACAGCGGTCCCATCGACGGCACACCGGTTAATATGGAAAAAGGGCGCAAAAACCCCTCGATCAACGCCGCCATCACCTGGCTGGAGGAACACAACGCCGGCGAGGAAGCGATCAACTACCGCCTGCGCGACTGGCTGATCAGCCGCCAACGTTACTGGGGGTCACCCATCCCCATCATCCACACAGAGGACGGCTCGATGATGGCCGTACCCGACGACCAACTGCCGGTCCTGCTGCCGGAGGATGTCGATTTTATGCCTAGCGGCCGCAGCCCGTTGACTTACGAAGAGAGCTTCTTGAAAACGACCGCCCCGGACGGCAGCCCGGCCCGGCGCGAAACCGACACGATGGACACCTTTATGTGTTCCTCCTGGTACTGGTATCGCTACTTAAGCCCGCACTACGCCCCAGGCCCGTTCGATCCCGAAGAGGCGGCCTACTGGCTGCCGGTCGATGTCTACACCGGCGGGGCTGAACACGCCACCATGCACCTGTTGTACGCTCGCTGGTTCGCCAAAGCCATGCGCGATCTGGGTGTGTTCGATGACGCAATGGATATCATGAAACAGCACGGCCGCGATCCCGAAGAAATGACCTGGGGCGAGCCGATGCTGCTGCTGCGCAACCAGGGCCAAATTTTGGGCGAAGAGCGTGAGGGCGATTACATTCTGGCCTCAGGTCGCTGGGAAGACGACAAGCTGTTCGCCGACAAAATTGAGGTCATCGACCCCAGTCATGCGCCGAAAGAGTTCGACGGCGTGGCCGGCGAAATCATGCGCCGCACCGAAAACATCCTGCGCGTCGGCAATGCCGAGCAGGTCACCGTGGTCGAACTGCTGCCCGACGCCGAAATCAACATTCCCGACATTCCGGGCGAGAACAGCGTCAACCAGTTGAAGCACCACCTGGAAATCCAGCGTATGTCCAAGAGCAAAGGCAACGTGGTCAACCCCGATGAGTTGGTCGAGCAGTACGGCTCCGACACCGTGCGGGCCACGCTGATGTTTGCCTTCGATTGGCAAAAAGGCGGTCCCTGGAGCAGCCGGGGCGTTAAAGGCCCGCGCGGTCTGATCGAGGATGTCTGGAAGCTGGTCACCGCCACCGACCCGGCCGTTGGCCAACCGACCGCCGCCCAAATTCGCGACCTGCGCCGCAAAACCCACCAGACCATCGCCGCCTGCACCCGCGATATCGAAACCTTCTCCTTCAATACCTACATCGCCGCGCTGATGGCCTTCCGCAATGTGCTGCAAGAAGCCGCCCAAACCGCGCTGCCCGGCAGCGACGCCTGGAACGAAGCCATCGAAACGCTGCTGCTGTTAATGGCCCCCATCACCCCTCACATCGCCGAGGAGTTGTGGGCGCGTATCGGCCGGCCCTACAGCATCCACCAGCAAGCCTGGCCCGTCTCCGACCCCGAACTGGCCAAAGAAGACACCGTCGAAATCGCCGTTCAGGTCAACGGCAAAGTCCGCGACAAAATCAGCATCCCGGTCGACATCGACCCCGAAACCGCCAAGTCCCAGGCCATGGCCGCGCCCGGCATCCAATCCTACACCGACGGCAAAACGCCGGTCAAGGTCATCTACGTGCCGGGCCGGTTGGTCAATATCGTCGTCAAGTAAGCGAATTAGAATAGGAGTTACGCCCTTGACATCCAATCATGTCATTTCGTAGCCGGAGGCGGAGAAATCCCTATAGAGTCTGCTTGTAAACATCGTTCTCAGGGATTTCTCGTCGTTCCTCCTCGAAATGATATGCCAACTGCGTAAGTCATAACCTGGCGGAGCCAGAACCAAAAAGAATTTAACGCTAAAGACGCTACAGGCGCAAGAGACGCAAAAGAAAAAATAAAAAGCGTTTGCGTCTTTAGCGTCATCTGCGCCTCTTGCGTTTATTTTTCCGGCTCAACTTCTTGCTTTTTTGTCAGAGGTGGCTTGGTTAGATACTAGAAGCGAGGTTCACAAACTTGTCCACAGATTAACCCTGATGGTCACAGATTTTTATCTAAATGTTGATCATATCTGTGACCATCTGTGTCTATCTGTGGACCATTGCAAGGCTTTTAAAACAGTCTCTAAACTACATAAACCAGCAGTGATGTCAAAGATTAATTTTCTGGGGCTTGCCCCACGACAACAAGGTGACCTTCTCGAAAGTAGAAATCAGAGTGCTTCAAGTTAGGGCCAGGCGGTCAAAGTTTGCCGGCTCGCGCCCAGGCTTCCCCTATCTTACTCTGGGAGATAAGGTAATGGAGTTTTCGGATCATTCGTGACCGGTTGATCTTCTTGTAGCATCGGGATCAGCCATCAATTCCGCCTTTAATGGGGATTGTGCCAAAGTCGTCTCTGACATCTCAATGGACTGGTGTCCTAACGCCTGAGTTGTGGCGATTGCGGGTTAGCAAAGTTGCCCCAATCACCTGTACGATTGTGGCCCAAGTTACTTTCAATTTAAGCCAAGATTAACAATTCGATGCCAGCGATTTATTAGATTGACTTGGTGGTTTGCAGAACCACTTCCTTTGGCAGAGTTGTTTTTACCCAACTTTGCCAAACCGATAGCCACAAACCCAAAACTTACACCACTTAAAGGAGGTATGGTGCTGTGGTTGCGGGCGAAGTCAACCTCGCTTTTGCTCAACTTTGTCAGCAAAACCAACTTCAATCAAAGGAAAGGCACGATGTCCTTTTTTCAAACAATCCAACCTCTCTCCAGCACACTTTTGCTCCCGCTAATTGCGGCGAAAAGCGTGCCGCAAACGCTGGTCGCAAAAGTGTGCTGAAATTCAAGCCATCATCCGACTATAGCCCAATCTCGAACAACCCACCCTTACTTGATAGGTTGTTAGATTTACAGGTTGCAAATCCGTTAAATCAGTCATGAAATGAACATTACTCACGGTGATAGGAATCTCTGGATTTACTGATGGAACAGCAGATGCTTCATAAAAAGCTAAAGACTCCTCAGCTAATTTTTTCATCAAATCTCTTGAAGAGATATGTCTCCAACTACTTCCCAATGTCAGCCCTACAATCTCATCCATATGAAGTAACAAATCTGGCCTATCAATAATGCAACTGCGTATTTTTTCCAGCAAATCTACTAAAGATTGTCCTGCTTGACTACGCTCAACAAATAAAGAAGCAATCAATACCTCAGTCCCGGCTGGGGATGAAGTTGCTCTAAAAGAAAAATGATGTTGCCTGACACGATGTGATGTACTTTTGATTTCAATTCTTTGATTCCCCAAGCTAAAGTCATACCTGTCCTCTGGCCGAATATGCCAAGCTTTTACAAGCGCAAATGATTGGTTAGATCGAGCCATTAAATACAATTCTGCCCATAGACCTTGAATGGATTTTCTTGGCGGACGTGTCAATGCACGAAATAACTCAACGAGAATCTTAATTGCTTGAATTATGTCTTGTGAATTTGGTGGGTTATCAAGTGACACTATGATGGTACTCAATATGTGCAGAAAATATGTTTGCAATACCGAGTCCACCCCCAGTACAACGAATGACTGTGAATATTTCTCTCTCAATATTTCCATTATTAGGGTGAGAAATCTGGCATTCAACATTGTGAAGCACAGATAAATGCTCCAGAGTAATAGGAACTGGACCTATTCGGGCTTTTTCATTCTCGACCGACAATAAAATCACTGGAAATCCTTGCACATCCTTGCCAAGCCGGTGTGGTTCATATCCGCGTATAGGAATAGCCGAGAAAAAATTTTCTTCATCTGGCCTTGTATGTGGCGGCTGAAAAGATGCAAATAGCTCAACAAGGTTCAACATAACCACGCCTATTTGATTCCTCCTTGATTTTGAACCAACCAATCGGCTGACATTTCCGTTGGAGCACGTACAACTACGGCAGGAATATTTTTGTATTCCCTTGTCTTATCTTTAGTTTCTACGTCTAAAATATGTATTTGAACCGTTAACTCACCGGAAGCAACAATTCTTCTATCCCCCGGATAAATGGCTTTTGCCTTTTAATGGGTTACGCCCTTGAAAGAGATTAGGATTTCATCAAAGTCATTTGTTGTTCTTTTTACGAGGGTTGCCACCACTCATTAGATATACACTACAAGTTGCGTTTGGATATTTTTCAAGATAGGCGTTTATCTGCAAAAGTAATCCAGTAAACTTTTTGAGAATCATCTAAACGGGTTATACGGAGTTGAATTAACAGTTGCTCGTATACCTCATTAAGCGGAATTCCATTAGATACTTTATGTTTTTGGTCAGGCGTGCGGCGTGGGTCGCCTTTATCATCTTCGAAATTGAACTGTTGAAGGAAGTTGGTAACGATCTGATGATTCTCCAAACTCGCACTATGTGAGTCATCTTGGTGCCTTGGGTGCAAACCACTGATTGCTAAAATTGCCTCGCATATAATCCAGGTCAATAACACTTTTTCGGGTGGGGCGTAATCTTCTATCCAGAAAAACGCACGTTTCCATTCGGTTAAAGGTTTCCCATCCTGACTAAGTTCAATCATTTGTTCTCTTACATTTTCTTCATGAATGATTGAACTGCGATACGCGCATCATGGACTCTATTTTCGAGAAAAATGCGGCAATATTGTTGATAGTCTCTCTTGTAGCCAAAAAATCTCGCTCGTTGTTGGATGGTGTCTGCATTGCCAATGCCTGCTCCTCGTGGCATGTAGGTTACGGTTAGCCCTTCCACAGTGAATCCCCGATCCATTGCTTGGCCCCTACCAACACATGAGCATACGCATTTTTCCAATTTATATTGGGAGTTTGTCCGCGTCTGGCATTAACTTCTTCAAGATGTGTTCTGCGGCGAATGGCATGGAGTAGTCTTTCGGTTAATTGAGAAAACGGAGGCAAGCCCGTCACTGTGCTACCTAAATCCTGATACGCACGTTCAAAATCTTCTAAAAGATTCTGTCTGTCGGGGTCTGAGTCCTCTAATTCAAGCAATTGTTTGCCATCGGTTTCTGGTTTTTCTATCCACCGATAAAATTCACGATGCCCTACGGTCTTATGAGAAGGGTGTACTAGCATTGAACGATTTCCTTTTCCTCTTTCCAAGACCAGTCCACTTGCAACGCCCAAAAAAAAATAGCTGCATTGCATACATTAAACTTTCCGGCGGCCCATACAAAGTTTCTCTCTTTTGAAGGAATTTCGTTATCTGGGAATCGTTCTAATTAAATTAGGTGACTCAACAAAAATTGCTTCCCCCAGTGTATCCCTGACCAGGGGTTAGAACCTCGGCAAATTGCGGCGACAAGACATCAATCAAGTTGATAAGAAGTGGGGCTTGAGGAGTAGCCGTGTATTGTAAAAAAGTGTGATGGGGCAAAATCTCTTTAAGAGATAATATTCTCTGCAGTAAGTTGTGCTAGTGTCGCCTTTATTAACTTTTGCGTTTAAACTGGCTTGGTCTGCCTCATCATCAATAACAAGTGCCGGGCATATCTCCAAATCAATTTTTCTAAAATTTCGTAGACTTTTTGCAAATGACCGTGATGTTTCATTACCGTAATCAAAATAGTTTTCGCTCGGCAACTGGAACGGTAGGGTCAGTCCAATCATCAAGGTACTCTTTATTTTGTCATAATCATTTGGTTTAATGGTTCGACTCTCAAAATGCTGCCATTGACGGTCATCTCTAACATCAATTCTCAAATCTTTCCTGAGTCGATTTGTAGATTGGGTCAACAAAGGGAGAGAAGTACCTGCAATCACAATAACCATTTGGTAGCCGTTATCACTTGCAAGAGCAGTAACGGTGGTAAATGACATTGTTTTTCCGCTTTGTACATAACCTATAACCAAGCCCGTCAATTGTTCAGCCTGTGCGGTTGGCGGAACGCATTTGGATAAAACCGAAACGGCTTCGTCACTGATCCTATCCTTTTCCGATTCTGGTATGTCAAAGTATTCAAGCAAATCAAGCGTTTCATTACCGACTGCTGGTTGCCATCGAATAATCTTGTTTTTGGGTCGTTGGACTATTGTAACTAATTCAGATGCCATATTATCCATAACTTTCCTTCCAAATTAGGGTTTTGATAGCGCATCTCGCAATAATTCATTGACATTCCGGCGAAAAGTACCAGCGTCTCTGACGCCACTATCACGAGCCTGTAATTTCCGAAAGCACGATTGCTATCGCAACCCTTTGTAGTGGTTCAATTTGCTCAGCTTCCAAACCACCAAATTGAATCATAAATGGGTGGGCAAGTGATAGTCTAATACTGACTTGCCGAATGTCATCTGCTCTTGTGTGTTCGCTAAAACTTACCCAATCTCCTATTGCCGGGTCATTAGACAGTTCTATGGTTATTTCCCAAGTGTCCCCAAATACCTCGATTTTTATCTTTCTGTTAGCAACAGGTTCGTCTATATTGGGCAAATCAACTGGTGGGGATTTTGCTCTGGTTCCTCAACGATTTGTTTCTCAATAATTCAGGGGCGCATTCTCTTGGACAGTACGTGCAACGCGTTGGGTTGAAATCTGAGCACCACTCTTCAAATCTTTCGTTTGTTGAAGAGCCCTGTAATTTTCTGCCTGTTTTAGTAAGGGCATAGGGTTTGAGTCAAAGATGCTCTTTTAGTAATTCTAAAAATGCTTGCTCACTTTCATCCCACTGAAAACCATCTTTGGTATGACTTACTGAAAAACCCTCTAAATGAAGCTCACCAAATATACGTTGATACCTGTAGCTATTAGACCGTCCAAAAAAATAAAATAAGGGCGATAAGTTTCATCACCACTGCCTTCAATAACCCGATTTCGCCTAAATAGTGCGAACCCTGCCTCAGAGGTACTACCCGTTTTACGAATTGCAGCAAAACCGTGTGCGCTTAAACCTCCCCAAAATCAAATGCGATTTCTTTGCGCCATTTTATTACTGCTGGCGACTCCTCTGTATGGAAAGGCGCTTGCAAAATTTTGACCTCTGGATACGAGAGAATTTGACCGTTATAACATAACTCCAAAATACCTTCTCGAATAAATATTCTGTAAATGCTGGATAAGTGTTCTTTGATTTTGGTTATGGTTTTTGTCTGCGGAGGTTTATGCAAACTGGATAATATAATCTCGGTAAAATGAATATTTGAGGCAATTGGTCGGGAGTCAACGAGCAATTCTTCTAAATTGTCCTCCACAATTTGTTCAACATCAAATGAGACAGTTCTTTCTACTGGTTCACCGATCGCTGATGTTCGTACCGACCAGTAAGGGAAAACCAACAAGCAGCACTTTTCATTCCCATACCAAATTCACAAAGGCCGCTTCTATCAACTGGAATCGCTGCTGGGCGAAAGGCACGGCTATAATCAGCTTGGTGTATTCCAGCTGCATTATCCCTAACAATTAAACGCCCTCCATCAGTAGCATCCCATTCAATTTCCACCTTCAGCTTGCGTCCTGTTCCCTCAAGCTTCTCTATTTCATCTCTGTAATCGATGAAACTTTGAATGGCATTATCTACAAACTCCGCCACTGCAAACCAGGGCTTATAATTCAAATGACTTAGAACCGATAAGATTTTTTACTCGGGGCGAATATCAACCGTTAAACTTTTATCTGGCTCAGTCATTTTTCATCCCCTCAACCATTTGCGTGAATTACATAACCATTATTCGAAGCAACTTTAAAGAGGGAAGGGCAATTTTTCTACTAAATCTACATTGACGGCGTTACCTAAAGCCTTAAATGCTTTAGTTGGAGCTTCCGGTAAATACTCCAATTCATGCATACTCTGTAAACGAGTACATTCATGTGGTGTCATATACCTCTTTTCCCATCCTATGATGGGAACTTGGGTTGTTGTCATTGCAACTAATGATGGTGCGGTGGTTGGTCTTTTGACCCCTGACTCCTGAAGCCCTATATTGAATTACATACTTCCAGATATTTCTTTCTTCGCCTTTACAGTTCCACTCAAATTTTTGAAGGCTAGGAGGAAATTCAAGAATCTTAGGTAGCCATTTATCAATTCTATCTTTATAAGTTTGATAAAATCTCGATTCTGCTGGATAAATTGGATTTTCCATTTTGGGAACTTTTCTTGCTCTGTACGAGCATAAGAAGGAAGGTTTAAAGACTTCATCATCAGATAAATTTTTTAGAGACTTACCGTGGTTTCCTTAAATTGACGCAATCCATTTGTGCCTAAAATATGCGGAGTAGTTTTTTTTTAAATTCGTATGTAGCTCCAAACTCCATAGTCCATATAGGGAATGAAGGTAATTGCCGTACTTCATCTTTTGGAAAAAGGTCAAGAAATTCTTGCCATACTTCTAGGTTTCTTATGACCTGTTCAGATAAAGGTCTAGCGTCAGCAGGCTTATTTTCTAGTATTGTTGAAATGGAAGGCGAACCGTTTGAGGACGGAATTGGTAGTGTGGTTTCAGGTAATTTGGACAAACTACCTACGATAAATAGTCGTTCACGAATTTGAGGAATGCCGAACTGATGAGGGGAGTATTGTCTATGGCGAACGTTATAACCAATTTCCCTAAATCAGCTTGTATCTTTTGCCAAGTACGACCTTCATCATGGTTTTCAAGATTTGGGACATTTTCAAGAATAATGAACTGGGGTTTATGGTGGTCTAATATGCGTAAAATGTGGGCAAATAAATCACCCCACTTGGGACAAGAAAAAACCCAATTGGCTACCGGCTTTTGAAAATGGTTGACAAGGAAAACCTGCACAAAAGAATATCGTGTGCAGGTATTTCTGAAACATCAACTTCACGAATATTTTTGCTGGTTTTAGCCCAAAAATTATTTTCATAGACTGAATTTAAGCCATCATCTATTTCGCAAGCAAATACACATTCGTGTCCGAGCCGTTTCAGGGCAAGATGAAATCCCCAAGTCCAGCAAATAAATCTATGAATTTCATAAATGCTCAATACCTGTGGCCGTTAATTCCAACAACTCATCACGATTTAAATAAACATTTGGGGTTTCATCCACCATCTTTGCAGCCCGATATGCCAAGAGGATCACTATAATTCTTCTTTCTATCCGTTAACTCTCCATCATCCGATTCAGCGTTAAATTTACCTATTGTATCTAGGAATCGCTTCTTGATAAATACGTCACCCTGCTGTAGGTAATCAAGTCGCTTCGATCTGGGCGATACTGGTTCGTCGGGATTAATTACCACGATCTTCTTTCCGGCTTGACGTGCCTGCCAAATAATCTCCCGTCTATCTGCTGACACACCTACTACCCACAAATATGGCACTTGTTTACCCGACAGACGGTCCTCAGTAGATTCTTCAGTTACATCAAATTTTTCATTATACAGGCCGGGTCCTCGAGTTTGTATCGGTGTTATACCTGTTCGCTCCAAAAGGTCATCGACGTTATCGGAGTACACCTTACGAATAAAACCTGAACTCTGGAGTTGCTCAATCCTCTTGTGACTGACTCCTGGCTGGGCCAAAATATATTTGGTATCAACTGACAAAAGTCTCTTGAAGGTTTCTCGCCAATTATCTCTGATCTCATCGACCAAACCATCATTATTGGCGAACTTGAATGTTGACTCACCATCGTCCACATGAAACATCATATGGAGCGATCTCATTACGGGTACACCTACTTCATATGATAGCCTGATCCAACATATAGATCAGATGGTGTGTACTTCAACAGGTCATCGACTTCGGATGGTTGTATTAGTGGCTTTGGCTGAGGTGGATCAGGTAGACGGTCCTTTAGTCGATTAAGCAACTTGGTGTGTCTGTGTCTCTTGGTCGGCCTATCTGTAGCCTCAGACTATTAGTACTATCTACCCTGCTAGCTTCCGTACTGACAGGAAAACTAATATCCTCTTTGCTTTGGATACTCTTAATCTTTCTCTCATTTTATCGATGATATCTTTTTCCCCACGATGATACAAGTAGAAATAGGATCAACACACACCAAATCTTCACCATCAAACAACAGATATGCACTTAAATAGACGACACGAGTATACTTACCGTCATCAGAGTCACGTTTCCAGCCCCATCTAATCAGCCATCGGTTTCCCTGAGGGACATCGTCCCGATATTTACGCTAAATTCTCAACGGCGACTATGAATTTTCGTGGGCTGAAATAGTGCCAGTCGTCCCTGTCGTATCCGGTTGGAAGTTGAATTTTTCTACCTAGGGGCGGAGTAACCTTTCTTGCTCGATCTCCTTTCAATATGATTGGTAGCGAAATCCTGTTGTCTAATAAGTTTGATGGAGTTATGATCTGCATATCGGTAGTCGTATAACTGTGGGTTATCATCCGTCTTTCTGTAAAGGACGCTCACTGTCAGGGTGGAAATTCGTCCAGTAGTTGGCCTATCTTTTTTTTCTTCTGGAACCTCTGGCGGATAGGCGATTCTTGGGCTCAAATATCTTCGGTTGTGCCAAGTACGCGTGGCAAGCAGCGAGCGTTGCAGGCCCACTTTCTCCCATTATCAATATCACTCTCGGAAAGGTATGTTCGAACTTGAAGGAGTCCTCAGTCTTAACCATTTTACGACAATGATATGCGCGTTGTCATCGTAATGGGGCTCTATAGATAAACGTGTTTTTTTTAAATTTAATGAGGTTCAGTGTTTTAGGTAACTTCAATGATCCTGCCGGGTTTGCCAGTTTCTTTTAGCTGATCCAAAACATATTCTGTAAAACCGAACCGTTTTTGAGAACCCAATATAAGCAAACTAAATGATCGCGAGCCTATAGCTTCCCAAAAGGCGTCCATTCTTGTTCGTCTGGTGGTAGGAAGACTGGAAAATATTGGGTTTCCATACAGATGGTCCATAATGAACGATGCAGCATATTTATCCCAGTGTCCATCTGCAACATTCGCAGCAACACAGATCAGTTTAGTACCTCGTAGTTGTAGTCTTAGGTACAACCTTCGAATGGGGCAAAAAAATCAAAGAATTTGTCTCGATGTAAAACGCTCTTGAATATTCTATGAATACCTAATCCTAATAACAATGCAACTAGGAGGCCTCCAAGGATGTTGATTAGAAGTTGCACCCAGATATTATTGGTATCCATCATTATCTCCAAGGCTTAGATAAACAGCTGTAATAACTTGTTGCGGCTCATATTGAACCATATTTCTTGGTAATTTGATCTTGACTTTCACTTCTTATGTGTATTTGTGCTTTCAAAGCCAAATTTTTTGCATAAGATTACCCTATTATAATTGTAGTAGGAATTCGGCCGTAGGAATGGAAAGCATCAAAGCGAGGTCGAAAAAGGAGATAATTCAAGTATAGCATAACTCTCCCTGCCGCAAAAGGTTTGAGAGGAAATTGAGGGTGAGACGTAGGCCGTGAAATGGGGAACGTGACATTTGACGGTCCACAGCCTACGCCCCACCCCCCAACAAAAAAAGCCCCACGGACCAAACCCACAGCCCGCAGAGCCTCTTTTTAATCTCTTATTCCTAATTCATCATTCATCATTCATCATTCCCCCCCAACTACTTCCCCAACAAACTCCGTTCGGCCTCCTCCTTGGCCAACTCCGCCGCCCGTTGGGCGCAGCGCAGCCATTGGTTGAGCGTCTTAAAAGCCGCGTCTCGCTCTCTGCGGCGCTGCACGGCCGTAGCCTTGGCCTGCTCCTGACGATGATTAGCCTGCACCAACGCCTCTACCCCGGACGCGCCTTGAGCCAGCGTATCGGCCGGAAAACCGTTAGCCGCCAAAACCGAAGCAATCTGCGTATTCGTCTGGGCCGCCTCAAACAAGTTGCGCTGCCAGGCCACCACGATATCAAACTTAGCCGACTGACGCGGTTTGGCAATCTGGCTGGTGCCGTTGCCATCCTTGCGCTTACCGTGCAGTCCCAACTGACCCAGCCACTCCATATTGCCCTGAAACAACGTCTCGCACGTTTTGGCTAGCATCCGACTGTGTTTCCAAATCTGATCCCGTTGGCGCTCATAGGTATTGGTCGCCCCCAGCTTGGCCGCATCGGCTTTCTCCTTCATGCTGCCGGCCGTCTTGGCCTCCGCCAGCAGCGTCTCGCCGTAAGCCCAACTCTCTTCATTATAGCCCCGCTCCCGCATCATCTCCGCAAAATGGGGGTTGTAGCGAGCGTCGTGCAGCAACTGCTCCGTTTCGCCCACAATTTTTACCTGATCTTGGGTCATACCACCGGTTCTCATAACTTGCTCCTTTAGAATAGGTTTACTAGAAGATATAGTTGTAGTGGACGTTTCCGGAGTTATCCACAGAGTAACCCTGATATTTACAGCTTTTTATTATCACCATTGAGTTTTAAGGATCGTGCTGAGAATTAACTTCCGCATGACCCGGTTACGGATAATTGGTAAATAGTAATTGGTAATTCAATCTCCAGTCTCCAATTACCAGTTACCAACGGTATTCTATTTGTCCACTTTTATGTGATTAATTAATTCTTATTTTGAAATCCTCATTGGTGATCGAATGCTCCCCTCAAACTTGATTTTGTTCTCAGAATTTGAAGACTTAAGCCAGAGTTTGAAGACTTAAGCCAGAGTTTGAAGACTTAAGCCAGAGTTTGAAGACTTAAGCCAGTGTTTGAAGACTTAACTCAGAATTTGAAGACTTAACTCAGTGTTTGAAGACTTAACTCAGAATTTGAAGACTTAAGCCAGAGTTTGAAGACTTAACTCAGTGTTTGAAGACTTAAGCCAGAGTTTGAAGACTTAAGCCAGAATTTGAAGACTTAAGCCAGAGTTTGAAGATTTAAAATTTTTTCGGATTCTATAAAAAATTCTCCGCTGGTGGTTTTATAATGCCGTACACAGCGTCGTTGCTAACGATATTAAAGATAACATCAAACTTTCCCGAAGAATAGAGCCAAAAGTACCGAAATTCATGTGACTAAAGTACTTTTTTTCTTGCCCGGCCGTCCCTTCTTTATCACAACCGGCAACGGAAAATAGGGTTTTGCCGTTTCGAGGATCCAGATGGGTGTGGTACATCGCGCCGTGATGCCGGAAGGAAGCGGTTATCTTCCATCAGTTTATCGTCACCTTCCTCGCCGAGCGGTTGACCTGCAGCAACCAAACCATCGAGCATTTACTCCATTAAATGAGGTCTTACAAGAATCGCTTAGTCAGGTAAGTTTCGATTTGCTGCACGGTATACAACTGCTTACCCGTGGAGTCGGTGGGGATTTGGGTGCGATGATAGATGTGGTCAAAGTACATGGTGTAGACCATCCAGACATCGCGGCGCTGACGCAAGGTGTCGTCGGGTTCAAGCACCAGATAGGCGTCGATAAATTCGTCCAACGGCTTACCCGTCAATTTCATTTGCCAACTGGTAGGAATATCCCAGCCAACCATCGCCACATCGCAAGCCGGGTCGCCAATCACGGCCCACTCCCAATCGATATAACAAAGGCGATCATCGTGAAATAGAATATTTTGAGGGTGAGCGTCGCCGTGAACAATGGTAAAGCGGCGCAAACGGGTGAATAGATCGTTGTTGACCGTGACAAAGTGGCGGATCGGTGACAGTAGACGCTGCACAATCGGAATTTCGAGGAGATGGGGGTGGTGGGTCTGCCAGTACTCGACCGCAACATCAAACCGGCGCAGAAAATCGTAGGGCGCATCGGACAGATGGCCGATGGCGCCGTGCTGATCGAATTTGCGCTCATGGAGCCGGGCCAGAGTGTGAGCGTGAGCTTTTAGGTCGGTTATATCCCACGTTTTCTTCAAATCTCCGGCCACATATTCAAGCAACATATAAGGTGCAGCCATCTCAGCTCGACTAAAGTCAACCACAAACACACCTGGCCCAATCCCTGTCGGCGCCAGTTGCAGCATGTCAAATTCACTTTGCAGCCTGTGCTCTGACTCCTTATCGCGTAAACCAATCCGTAGATTGAAACTGTGCGTTTGATTGAGCTTCACCAGGACATTGAGATTCGCCTCGCCCTGCCCAATCAAGGCCGATTCGACGTGGTTGATCTCCCCTAGGCCCAGAACGCCGGCATGTTTGTGGATAATGTCTGTTACCGTTTCGATGGTAGGATAGTCCATTTCTCAACTCCCTTCCCGCCCATTATATAACTCAAGTTGCTACCCTTCCAAGACCTTTAGGGTTTCGACCCTGATTTTGGCAAGAAATGGCGTTAAATATCCGAATTCTGGTCGAGATAACATAAATTCGGAAACCCTAAAGGTCTTTTCCGCACAAGGTGGCAACTCAATGTCATT
>JACKAU010000024.1 GCA_020634855.1 Anaerolineales bacterium | reverse complement strand
AGGATAAGGTATCTCTAAGGAAATAATTAATCAATGCGCATATGGCGTCGTACGTAAAGCGACGAAGCCACAACCCATAATATTTCACCACAAAGGGCACGGAGAAGGCGCCAAGAACACCAAGAAAAATCTCTAAGAACTTTGGGCCTACTTTGTGTCCTCTGTGGTAAAAATTGGGTTATGGCTTTACGTTATGAGTTACGCCGTTCAAAAGGTGACAGTCACCGGATTAATGACTGTCACCTTTTTTGATAATCCTATACTTTAGAAATCGAAATTGTCAATATTGTCGGCGTTGAAGACCGTGGGCGGACCAAGGAGGACGACGCCGTCTTCGTCAACGGTGTAGGAGCCGAGCTTACCGGCTTCGAAGGTATCGCCGGGGGCGCCGGTGATGTCGCCGGAAGCAAGGGCGTTGAGGGCGTAAATGGCCAGGTAGCCCAGATCGCCAGGGTTCCACAGCGCGAACGCGGGTGAAGCGCCGCTCTTGACGTACTCACGCATTTGGTTCGGGGTGCCGAGGCCGGTGACCATCACTTCACCGACTTTGCCGGCATCTTGCACCGCGCGGGCCGCGGCGGCGATACCGACGGTGGTCGGGGAGATGATACCCTTCAGGTCGGGATAGGTTTTCATCAGCCCTTGGGCTTCGTTGTAGCTCTTTTCGTCTTCGTCATCGCCGTAGACGGTCGCCACCAACTCGATGTTGGCGTATTCCGGCTTGGTCAATTCATCCTGCATCCACATAATCCACTCGTTCTGGTTGGGGGCAGTGGAGGTGGCGCTGAGGATGGCGATTTGGCCTTCGCCGCCGATCAGGTCAGAGATGAGTTGAATCTGGCCGCGCCCGATATCTTCGGATACGGCTTGGAGGACGTGCAGGGTGCGGCCGCCGGGAGCAATTTCGGCGTCCCAACTAACCACCGGAATCCCGGCCGCGATGGCTTCAGCCCCGGTCGGGACCAGCGCGTCGGAGTCATTGGCCGAAACCGCCAAGCCGTTAACCTGCTGGGCAATGAGCGAGTTGAGCAGTTGAATTTGCTCGGTCGCGTCGGCGGTGGCGGAGCCTTGGTAGGTCACGTTAACGCCCAACTCGGCCGCGGCTTCTTGCGCGCCGGTGTTGGCGGTGTCAAAGTAGGGGTTGCCCAGATTCTTGGGCACGAGGACAAAGTTATAAGCGCCTTCGGTCATGGCGGCTTCGCCTTCGGCCATGGTTGTTTCGCCTGCGGCGGGCGCAGCAGAACCGGCCGACATTTCGCCGGAGAGCAGGGCCTGGGCGTCATCGGCGGTGGGGATACACAGGGTCCAGCCGGGTTCGATGACGTCGGCGTTGTCAATGACGTCATAGTTGCCGCCGGCCGCAGCCGCCGCGTTGGTGGCGTCGACAATGGCCGGGTAGGCCAGGACATCGCCGTAGAATTTATCGGCAATTTTACTCAGCCAGTCGTCGGCCTGAACGCTGTAATCTTCATCACAGGCGACAGCCATCGCGCCCTCGTCCATCATCGCGCCGTCACTCTCGGCGGTCGCTTCGGCGGTGGGCATCGCTTCTTCAGTGGGCATGGCTTCTTCGGTCGGCATCGCCTCTTCCATCATTTCGGCGGTCGCTTCAGCCGTCGGTTCGGCCGTCGGTTCAGCGGTGGGGTCCTGGGCTAGAGCCGCAGTCGGCAGGGCCAGCAGCCCCAAAAGCATCATTAGTATAAAAATTTTCTTCATTGATATTTGATTCACTTCAGATCCTCCTAAAGTTATTTATTTGATTTTGGTGAGCGATTACGTTGGTCTACCCATTGCTTCGTTGCAAATATTATTTTTATATGGCGCACCTCCTCTTTATTACAAGCCAAGTTGCTAGCCAATGTCATTAAGTTAAGCCCCCCGGCCCCCCAAAGGGGGGCAAGAAGTCAAATTCCCCCCTCTGGGGGGTTAGGGGGCTAGCGCCAGTCACTAACTTAATGACATTGAGTTGCAGTTATAAATAAACGGTCTTATGCAGGGAGTAAGGAGTAGGGATTAGAGTAACAGGATTTTGCCCTTACGCCTTACTTCCTACTTCTTACTCCTTACTCCGCAACTTGAAGCAGCCGCGTGATTATAACATTGCCGGCTCAAATCAGATAATTGGGGTTAATCACCGGACACAGCGAAAGCCCAGATCATCGTTGGCCGCATCAGGGGCCGCCGCGGAACGGTTGGTGGCGCGTGCTTGAGCTTCCTCATCAAACCAGCCGCCGCCACGGGTGACTCGCAGGGTGTCGCCGTAGAACGGGTCTTGATAACTACTGTTGGGATAGGCTTCAAACGCATCGGCGGTCCATTCCCAGACGTTGCCGGCCATATCTTCCACACCGTAGGGGCTGGCGCCCGTGGCAAAACTGCCCACAGCCACGGTGCCGCGAATACCGGTATCCTTCAGGTTGGCGCGACCGCTTTCGTAGGCGTCGCCCCAGGGATAGAGCAGCCCTTCAGGCCCGCGCGCCGCTTTTTCCCACTCGGCTTCGGTCGGCAGGCGCTTGTCGAGCCATTCGCAGAACGCCGTCGCATCCTGCCAGGTGACTTTGACAACCGGGTGATTGCCGTTACCCTCGGTATAGGACTGCCAGGTTTTATTCGATCCCTTGGCCTCGGCTTCGGTCTGATAGCCGGTCGCCGCGACAAAGAGCGCAAAATCATCGTTGGTCACCTCAAAGCGGTCGATGGCGTAGGCCGGCAGGTCGATGGTCTGGGCCGGGCCTTCATTCGGTTCGCCGGAGTCGCTGCCCATCGTAAAGGAACCGGCCGGAATATCGATCATATCCTCTTCCGGTCGCGGCGGCTCGGTGGGGGTAGGGCTGGCTGCGTTTTCAGGTTCGACAACGGCGCCCGGCAATGGAGTCATCGTCGGCGTGGCGGAAGGGCGCGGCGTCGGCGTGGGGGGGATAGCCGCGGGCGTGGGCGTCGCTTGCAAGACAATCGCCTGGGTGGCCGTCGGCGTGGGCGGGCGCGGCGTCGGGGTCGGGGTGACTAAGATGGGCGCGCGTGACCAGGAGAAGAAGCCGCCAAACAGCACCACTAGCCCCACGGCCACGACCGTCGAAAATATGGTGCTGCCGGTCAGGCGCAGGCCGCCGCTCGATAGCTTGCGGCCGACATAGGGCAATAAAATCGCCAGAATCAGCAAGAACCCGATGGCGATGCTCTGAACCTGGCCTTGAATGTTGACCAGGCTCATGCCAAAGCGCATTATCCCGATCAAAATCAGCGACAGCACCGCGCCGATCATCGTGCCGCTGCCGCCGAAAATATCGATACCGCCCAGGACGGTGGCGGTAATGACATCCAACTCCAACCCCAGGCCGATATCGGGCCGGGTGCTGCCGAAGCGGGAAGCCAGCACAATACCGGCCAAGGCCGCCATCAAGCCGGACACGACAAAAATGATCATCTTGATCCGATCGACCGCCACGCCGGCGAAGCGACAGGCTTCTTCATTATTACCGATGGCATACAGGTAGCGGCCAAAAATGGTTTTGTGCAGCACCAAGCCAAAAATTACAGCCAGCACGGCAAACAGCAGCAGCGAAAACGGCACCGGCGTGTTGCCCAACTTACCCTGTCCCAGATAGGTGAAGGCGGGCGGATAGCCGCGCGCGGCTTGGTCGCCCAGCAATACGTAAGCCACGCCGCGATAAAAAGCAAACGTACCCAGCGTCACCACCAGGGCCGGCAGTCGCACCTTGGCGATGAGATAGCCGTTGAGCAAACCGGCCAGACCGCCCAAAACCAGGGCCGCGCCGGCCGCTGCCCAGATGTTCCAGCCGTTGTTGAACAACCAGCCCATAAACGAGGCGCACATGCCCAGCATCGAGGCCACCGACAAATCGATATTGCCGGTGATGATGATGAACACCATCGGCAGCATCATCAGGCCCAACTCCATAAAATCGGAGGCGGTTCTAAACAGGTTGTTGGCTTGCAAGAAAAAAGGCGACAGCATGATATTGATCAAGCTGACTACAATAATCAAGGCCACCAGCAACCACTCCCAGCGCAAAAAGGTGGTCGCCAGCGATGGTTTCGGCGGCTGAAATGAGACGGCTTTTTGAGGTTGGGTGTCAATTTGATTGGTCATGCCGTTTTCCTCACCGTGAGCGTGCGCTGCAAGCGGCGCAGAATGACCGAGTCGACAATCACCGCCAGCAAAATCAGCGCGCCCTGCGCCGCCAACTGCCAGAACGGCGAGATACGGACGAGGGTCAACGCATTATTGATAATGCCCAACAGCAACGCGCCCAACAACACCCCGGACACCGTGCCGCTGCCGCCAAAAATATTGACCCCACCGACCACCGAAGCGGCCACCGTTTGCAGTTCGAAACCGAGGGCGGTGTTCGTCTGCGCGGCCTCAAAGCGCGAGGCCCACAACACCCCCGCCAACCCGCATAGCACCCCGGAAATGACATAGACCATAAAAATGATGCGCTGCACCCGGATACCGGCCACCTGAGCCGCATCGGGGTTGCTGCCGACGGCATAGATGTCCCGGCCGGGCGGGTATAGTTGAGAAAGTAGTAGATGATGGCGGCGATGACCAGCGCGAAGATGACCAGGTTCGGCAACCCGAGCGGCGTGCCTTTGGCCAACAGTTTGAAGCTCTGCGGCATTTCGAAGGCGTTGACCCAGGTACCCTGACTGTAGAGAAACACCGTCCCCCGATAAATACTCAGCGTCCCCAACGTCGCGATGATCGGCGGGACGCCGCCGACGGTAATAATGAACCCGTTGAAACAGCCCAACATACAGCCGATAGCCATGCCTAACAGCAGCGCCAGCCAAGGCGACATAGTCTGATGCTCGACAACCACAAACGAAACCATCATCGCCACCAACCCAATCATCGACCCTACCGACAGGTCGATGCCTCGGGTGATAATGACCATTGTCTGGGCCAAGGCCACGATGGCCAGAATGGAGATATTGAGCAGAATGTCTCGAAAATTCTCCAAACTTAAAAAGTTGGGACTGCGCAGGCTGACGAGGATGATCAGCAGCACGATAAAAATAGAGATACCGATCTCGCGGGATCGAGCCAGAATTAGAAAAATCGATTGGCGGGGTGCGGTCGATGGTTGAGTGGTCATGTTACACCTGCTCCACGGCCTGAGTAGCGGCCAGCATAATTTTTTCCTGGGTCGCTTCGGCCCGGCTGAAGTGGCCGGTCAAGCGCCCTTCGCGCATCACCAAAATGCGGTCGCTCATGCCTAAAATTTCCGGCAGTTCTGAGGAGATCATGAGAATCGCCATCCCTTGAGCGGCCAGTTCGCTCATCAAGCCGTGAACGGCGGCTTTGGTACCGACGTCGATGCCCCGGGTGGGTTCATCTAAAATCAAAATGCGGGGTTTGGTGGCCAGCCATTTGGCCAGCACTACCTTCTGTTGATTGCCGCCCGACAGCTCGCGTACCCGCTGCCACAACCCGGCAGCTTTAACCTCCATTTGCGTCGCCGACACGGCAGCAGACTGCTGTTCTTGATCGGTATTGAGCCAGCCCTGTTTGGCAAACTCAGACAAAATGGGCAAGGTGATGTTGTCGGAGATGCGCATTGGCAAAATCAGGCCGTGATGCTGCCGGTCTTCCGGCACGTAGGCCAGGCCCAGTTGCATCGCTTTTTGCGGGCCGGTGATGGTTACCGGTTGACCGTTGATTTTGATCGTGCCGCCGGATACGGCGTCTACGCCAAAAATCGCTCGCGCCACATCGGTGCGACCGGCCCCGACCAGGCCGGCCATGCCCAAAATCTCGCCCCGGTGCAGTTCAAAGGAGACATCCTGAAACGCGCCGTCGCGACTCAAGCCCTCGACCTGAAGCGCCACCTCCCCAGCCTCGACGGCCAGCTTGGGAAAGAGATCGGCCAGTTGGCGGCCGACCATCATTTGGATCAGGCTTTCGGTGGTTACATCGGCGATCAGTTTGGTATCGACATACGCGCCGTCGCGCAAAACGGTCACCCGGTCGGCCAGTTCGAACAGTTCTTCCAGCCGGTGGGAGATGAAGACGATGGCCGTACCGGCCTGGCGCAACTGCCTGACGATGCGAAACAAATCGTCTACCTCGGCCAGGGTGAGCGAGGAGGTCGGCTCATCCATGATCAAAATCTTGGCCTGCACCGATAGCGCCCGGGCAATCTCAACCATCTGCTGCTGGGCCACGCTGAGATGGCGGGCCTTGGTTTTAGGCTCAAGATGGACGCCTAAAGAGTCGAGCAGCTTACTTGCCTCTCGGTACATATCCGACCAGGCGACCTGGCCGCCGGCGCGGGTCGGCTGGCGACCAACGAAGATATTTTCGGCAATATCCAAATCGGGAAAGAGGCTTGGTTCTTGATAAATGGCGGCAATGCCTAGCCGGCGAGATTCCAGAGGGTTGGCCAATTGAATTTGCCGGCCGTTGAGGGTAATTTCACCGCCATCAGGTTGGTGAACGCCGGTGATAATCTTGATCAGCGTCGATTTACCGGCGCCGTTTTCGCCCAAAAGGGCATGCACTTCGCCGGGGTAAAGATCGAACGATACGCCTCGCAGCGCGTGGACGCCGGCAAAGTTTTTACTAATGTTAGACATTGACAGTATGTGGTCGGCCATTGACTCTGAATCCTATCAAACGATGATAACGTCAACCCCTTTTTGGCGCACCTGCTTCACTAGCGGCTCCGGGGCGTTTTTATCGGTGATCACGGCGTGAACTTGAGGTAGGTCGGCAAAGGTAATGGCGGCGGCCCGGCCCCACTTGCGGGCGTCGATAACGCCCACCACCTGCTGACAGCGCTCAACCAGCAGGCGTTTCATCGCGACTTCTTGCACGTTGACGTCGGTTAAGCCGGACTCGACCGTAATGCCCCGAGCGCCGAAAAAACCCAGGCGAACATTCATTCGCGCCAGCAGGCTGTTGTCAATCTCACCGATCAAGGATAGAGATACGTGCCGCAAGTGCGTGCCCGGCATAATCACCTGAATATGCGGCGCATCAAGCAGGTTCATAGCCGCTCTAAGGCTGTTGGTAATGACCGTCAACTCTGACAAAGGTTTGATGTAGGGAATAATGGCCTGAGCCGTGGTACTGGCGTCCAGGATGATTGTATCACCGTTTTCAATCAGGCGAGCCGCGGCCTGACCGATCCGCACCTTTTGAGCGGCCTGCTGCTGCTGGCGGATATCAAAGGAGTATTCGGGCATCCCGGTTACGGCCAGGGCGCGGCCTCGTATTCGCAGCAGCAACCCTTGTTCGCTCAGAGCTTGCAAATCCTGCCGGATAGTCACCGCTGATACATCGAAGCGACGGCTCAGATCTTCAACCGACAGTTGACCGGCCTCTTCCACAGAGGTCAGGATTTGCTGCCGACGTTCGGCCAGCCGGTGTTGCTTACCCAAAAATCACTCCATCGTTGATTTCAAAATGTTTCTAATTTTGCTAAACAGGGAAGGTTTCGTAAGAAATTGAAACCATTGTACGCCTTAAAGCCGATTTTGACAAACTTAAGCACTTTTTTACAGCAATTCTAAATGTAGCGACCAGGTGACGGTCACTTGGTCAGAAAAACCCATCTGAGCGACGAAATCAAAGGCATTGTTCCTGCAAAAGTGACCGTCACCTTTATTTTTGGCGTAACTCGGTCGACGAGAGATCGATCCGAAATTCCTGTTCGGTAAACCCATCGAACAGGTCGTGCAGTTCATCGGGCAGCGCCAAATCACGCCAGGTCAAAAATCGGTCATCCTTCACCCGGCCGGCCACGAAAAAGCGGCACCCGGCTGCCCGAATAGCCTCAAAGGCGGCGCGCATCTGGGCCGGGTCATCGTGATAAAAACGCGGTTCGATGAGTCGCACGGCGGTATCGTAGCCCACGATGAAAACGGTGTTGGGAAAAATTTGGGCTTTTTGAGTAAAGAGCGGCGCGCCAGTGAAGACCAGCGGCGCAAAATCGAGGAACTGAGCGCCGCGCCGAATTGCTTCGGCCGGGGCCAGGGGGGGTTTGTCGGCGTTCAATAAAGGCAGTTCAAAATAGACGGAACGATCCAATTTACGAGCCGCTATCCGAGCCATTTGGCGATGTCCCTGATGCAGCGGATTGAACGAACCAGATACAATCGCGCCGTTGACAGCGGATTCATCGGTGGATAACCGGCCGACGGGAGAGAGCATAACCGTTTGAATCGAGCCGGTTAGCAGTTGCTCCAGCAAACTCACCGGCTCGAAACTGGTTTCGATGATTTCGTCCTCAACTAAGGCAAACGACAACTGACCACCGATCTGGCTCGCCTCGACTATCGCTCGCAAAATGAGCCGGCTGATCACCTGCTCTTCCGCGAGACGATCACGAGCACCTTTCACCAGCGTCAGATCAAAGATAAGCAACCCTGCCGCCGTATAGGCCGCAACACAAGCGCGATGCCGGCCGCGTTTGGTGCGGTCGGTGGCGATGGTGGCAGTACAACCAACCCCAACTAACCGCGTCTCCGGTTCGGCCAACAGTTGCGCCCGTTGATAAGCCGCCGCCGCCATAGCCACCGCCACACCGCGAGAGACAAACTGCTCAGGCCGAAAGCCGATGAGTTCGGTCAATGAAGCCGAGGCATAGCGATCTGTGGCTTCCAAAATCGTCCGCGACGAACCGCCCACACCGTGCAGCCAAGCCAAAGCCAGCGATCCGGCGCCGGCAAATTCCAGCACGATTTTTTCCGGGGTGTTGTGGATCGCCGTCACCACGGCCGTCAGTTCGTCTGAAAACAGATCGGTCAGGTTATGCGACGAGCGCAACGCCATCTCTAGTACTCCATCCTCCGGTTTTCTACTCCTCGGCGACGGTTTCTTCTTCTTTAGCCTCAGTCTTAGCCTTCTGTGCAGCTTTCTTTTCGGCTTTCGCCTTAGCTTTCTCTTCTTCGTAATCGGCCACCATCTTCTCAATCTCGGCGGCGGACTCGTCCAGTTCGGCCTGCATCTCTTTAACCGACATTTTAGTGATGGCCCGGCAGGCGGGACAGACAGCCTGATAATGGCTGGGGTTTTTCTTCTTTAACTTGTGGAGTTCAAACCCGACAAAGATCGGGTCCAGTTCAAATCGGCGTTTACATTTGAAGCATGTCACTATCACGATAGTACCCTTAAGGTTATTTATTAAACGTTAAAAATGAATTGTACTTTACCGGCTAAGGATCGTCAATTGCTTGATCAAGGCCTAGCACTGGCAATAAATAGCTAACTTTTACTATGGACATTTATGGCGATTTCAGTATAATCTTAGCATGCAAAACAACGGTAAAGATGTAAAATTTAAAAAAGTCCCCAAGCGGCCGCTTGGGGACTTTGTCTTTTGTGGAGGTTAGTCGATCAATGGCAGTTCTGACAAGGAGGATATTATGACAAAATATATTTTTTGTACCGGCGGGGTCGTCTCTTCATTGGGGAAGGGCGTCGCAGCCGCCTCGATTGGCCGAATTTTGAAGAGTCGGGGGTTGTCGGTCACGGTTCAAAAGTTGGACCCGTATCTCAACGTTGATCCCGGCACGATGAGTCCGTACGAACACGGCGAGGTGTTTGTGCTGGAAGATGGGGCCGAAACCGATTTAGATTTGGGGGCCTACGAACGTTTCATCGACGAAAATCTGAGCCGCGCCAGCAATTTGACCAGTGGTCAGGTTTACCAAGAGGTCATCAACCGCGAGCGCCGGGGCGACTACCTGGGCAAAACCATTCAAGTCATTCCACACGTCACCAACCAAATCAAGGCGCGAATTAATGAGGTGGCCCGTCACCGCCAGGTCGATATTGTGATTGTGGAAGTCGGCGGCACCGTGGGCGATATTGAAAGCTTGCCGTTTTTGGAGGCTCTACGCCAGATGCGTAAGGATGCCGGCCGGAACAATACTTTTTACATCCACGTTACGCTGTTGCCTCATTTGCAATCGACCAATGAACTCAAAACCAAACCCACCCAACACAGCGTCCGCGAACTACGCGGGATCGGTATCCAGCCGGATATGATTATGTGCCGGGCCGATATGCCGGTTGGGAATGACCTGCGGGAAAAAATCGCGCTATTCTGCGACGTCGAGCGAGAGGCCGTTATCCCGCTCACTACAGCCGATACCATTTACGAGGTGCCGTTGACGTTAGAAGAGGAAGGTGTGGCTGATTTTATTTGTCACCGATTGAATATTGACTGCCGCGCGCCCGATCTCTCAGAGTGGCGGCGAATGGTAGAACATATTAAGAAACCAAAACCCAATAGCGTCACCATCGGTATTGTCGGCAAATATGTCGAACTGGAAGACGCCTACATCAGCGTGTACGAAGCGCTCCACCATGCGGCCACACACCAGGACTGTGAGGTCAATATCGAGTGGATTCCGTCGGAGAATTTAGAACGACGGCGACAGATTGAGCGTTTGGAGCAGGTCGATGGCATTGTAGTACCCGGCGGCTTTGGCGAACGGGGCATCGAAGGCAAGATTGTGGCAGCCAATTTTGCTCGTACGCGCCAGGTGCCATATCTGGGTCTATGCTTGGGTATGCAAGTGATGGTCATCGAACTGGCCCGTCATGTTTTCCAGAGCGACACCCCCAATTCCACCGAGTTTAACCCGACCACACCTTATCCGGTTATCGATCTTATGGCCGACCAGCGAGATATTGCCGGCCTGGGCGGAACCATGCGGCTGGGCAGCTATCCCTGCCATTTGCGCGAGGGCACGATCGCCGCCCAGGCTTACCAGACCGAGTTGGTTCACGAGCGTCATCGCCACCGGTTTGAATTTAAAAACGAATTTAGGGAGGTGTTGGGCGAAGCCGGGTTGATCTTCTCCGGGCTTTCGCCGGACGACCGGCTGGTTGAGATCACTGAATTAAAAGACCATCCGTTTATGGTCGGCAGCCAGTTTCACCCAGAGTTCAGAAGCCGTCCAACTCGGCCCCATCCATTGTTCGCTACCTTTGTTAAAGCTGCCCGCGAGCAAGCTCAAAAATCGACTAAGGAACAGCTTATGCCGGTTTTCGAAGCCCAGACACCCATCTCTTAAATCCAGCCCATCGTCATTGGCTCGGCTGGGATTTGTCAATCTCTTTATTGAGTAAATGATGGTAATACTCTACGCCTTACCCCTAATCGGCCCAAATCCTTTTTTCGGGAATCACAAAGCTAGCTTTGTGATTCCCGAAGCGTCACCTCGATTAATGTCCCCCATCGCAATTTTTCCGGGCCAAATATGCCGTTATCGCCTAAATTTGACTTGAATAAGGTTTACTTTTTACATAATATGGGGTAAACTATTTACCATAATGTTTTAAGTTTGTAACCTTCACTGTGATGACCATACAAGACGCCATTGAACGCTATCTTAAACAAATCAAGCGGAGTAAAAGCGCCAATACAGCCGTGGCCTACCGGCGCGGGCTTAGCGCTTTTGGTGAATGTCTGGCCGATGCTGACGACCCCATCGACTTTGAATCAGCCGATGTTTCGACGTTATCGCCGCTCTGGATTGAAACTTTTCTCAACCAGTTGCAGAAACAGTCGGTGTCAACGGAGCATCTGTACACCACCGCGGTCGCGGGCTTTTACCGGTATGTAGCCGCGCAAGAGTGGGCCAACCTTAATTTGTCCACCCTCGACTTTGAACTCAGTCAGCGCCGCAGCCAGGGCAAACGCCTACATATTTTCCCTGAGGAAAATCTCGAAAAGTTACTCCATAAAATGGAAGAAGCGATCAATCGGCCGGCCGAGTCGATGTCTCAAAAACTGACCATTCATCGCGACACCGCGCTGTTGACCACACTAGCCGATACCGGGTTGCGGGTGTCGGAAGCCTGTGGGCTGCGCAAGGGCGATCTCGACTGGGAGCGCCGGCGGGCGATTATTATTGGTAAGGGCGACAAGCAAGCGATTGTCCGCTTCTCGCCGCGATCACTACAATACATTAGCCTCTATCTCAGCCTACGCTCCGAACTCGATCAACAGCAGGGGCGGCAAAAGGTGCTGCCGATTTTTGCTCGCCACGACAAGCGGGCCAGCAAACGCGTTCTGCCTATCTCGGCCAGAACAGCGGAAAACATTGTCACCGACTACGTCGTCCATTTTCTAGGTGAAGAGGCGCGAGGGACGATAACGCCCCATACGTTTCGGCACTATTTTGTCACACGAGTGGCTCGCCAGCACGACATTTTGGTGGCGCAGAATCTGGCCCGGCACGAGAGCATCAGCACTACGTCCGGTTATACCCATCTAACCGACACCGAAATCGACCAGGCCTATGAAGCCATCTTTAGCCAAGAGCAGGATGACAGCTAACGTTTACCTTGACGGGAGAGAAAGATGAGACAAAATTTTAAGTATGTGGTACCCCTCCTCATTTTGATGATGCTGTTGGTTTCGGCCTGTGAATTGCAGCGATCCGAGGAGGGCGATATTGCCGTTGAACCACCGGGCGTAAGTGGGCCAACCAGCGCTCCCCCCACCGTACCACCGCCCCCACCGCAAGAAGAACCCTCGGCGGAACCCAGTCAAGAAGCTCCGGCTGCCGGCGGTGGCGCCGGCGATGAGATAATTGACCCCAATGGCGTTCCGGCGCCGCAAACGCCCAGCGAAGGCGCGGTCACACCCGGCACGGTGGTCTTGAAACTCAACGAAGAAGCCTCCATTCAGGCGCGTAGCGTCGAGTTAGACAACAACAACATTGTTGTTTCCGGCGTGAACAGTCTGGATCAAAAACTTCAAGAAATCGGAGCCAGCGATTTGCAACCGGTCCTCGAACCGGTGGCTGAAAGTACAGGCCAAGACCTTAATACCTTGTCGATTCAAGCGGAACAAATGAGCCAGCTATACACGGTCAGTTTTTCCGACAATGAGGATCCGGTGGCCGTGGCTGCCACCCTCAACGAAGACCCCAATGTTGAGTTCGCCGAGCCGGATTATATCGCCGGTATCACGGGCCGCCCCAGCTATGCTCCGGCCGCCTTTCAGCCCAATGATCCTTATTTCAGCAACCACCAGTGGAACCTGCAAGCCATCCAGATGACCACGGCCTGGGATGTTACGCGGGGCCGCGATATTGTCGTGGCGATCATCGATACCGGCGTGGCGTTTGATGCACCTGATCTGGCCGGCACGGCGAGAATGACCGGCTACGATTTTGTCAGCAATGATGCTGACCCCCGAGACGATAACGGTCACGGCACTCACGTGGCCGGAACGGTGGCCCAAACCACCAACAACGGTATTGGCGTGGCCGGCGTGGCCTTTGAAGCGACCATCCTGCCGGTCAAAGCATTAGGCGCCAGCGGCAACGGCAGTTACACCGATATTATTAAAGCCATTACTTATGCGGTCGATCAGGGTGCGGATGTGATTAACATGAGTCTGGCCGGGCGCAACGGGTCGCAGGCCCTTCAAGAGGCCGTCAGATATGCCTATGATCGGGGGGTAGTGGTGGTGGCCGCCGCCGGCAACGACGCCCAATCGACGGTTTATTTCCCGGCCGGCTATGATCAGTATGTCATTGCGGTCGGCGCAGTTCGCGTTGATAATACCAAAACCAGTTACAGTAATTATGGTTCGGCCCTTGATTTGATGGCCCCAGGCGGCGATATCACGGTCGATCAAAATAATGACGGCTATGGCGATGGGGTTTTGCAGCAAACGTTTAGCACGTCCGGTGCAGGTTTTAGCTATCGCTTCTTTGAAGGGACATCAATGGCCTCGCCGCATGTCGCCGGTGTGGCGGCATTGCTGTTTGCCCAAAACATCGATGCCTCGCCCGATCAAATTGAACAATATATGACCAACAGCGCTCGCAATCTGGGACCGGCCAATGAATACGGCGCCGGACTCGTTCAAGCGGCCGATGCACTAGCGTTGGTTAGCCCCGGGATACAGCCGACAACTGAGGCTCCCACCGATACCCCTACACCGACCAATACACCGACCAATACGCCTAGCCCTGAGCCAACCGTCGAACCAACCGTCGAACCAACCGTCGAACCAACGACCCAGCCGACAACCCAGCCCACCGCGGAACCGACCACCCAACCAACGACCGAACCGACCACCCAACCCACCACCCAACCGACAACCGAACCAACCACCCAACCGACCACCCAACCACCGATAGTTTTAGCCGGCGATCTTATCGTGAATGGCGATTTTGAAAATGACGAGGGTTGGATTTTTGGCGATACGCCGGTACGGGGCAGTATTGCTTCCGGGCAGGGTATAAACGGCAGCCGCGGCCTCAAGTTAGGCATTACCGACGGCCGGGATATTTTCAGTTTCACTTCGGCCTGGCAAGAAGTGACGATCCCACCGGAAGCCACTCAAGCGACACTCACCGCCCACATTTTCCCGATCAGCCAGGACTCGCAGGGAGTCGACGCGCAAAATATTCTCGTGCTCGATCGGAACTTCCACGTTATCAGAACCTTATCCCGCGAATTAAGCAACAGCCAGACCTGGGAAACCCGCACGTTTGACTTATCCGATTTGAAGGGACAGACGGTTTACATCTACTTTGGCGTCTTCAATCGTGGTCGAACCGGGCTGCCGACCGCAATGTATGTGGATGATGTGTCTTTAACCTGGGCCAAATAAAAAATCCGCCAAAAGTCTAACTTACACAACTCCATTTATCTGCTATAATAGAGCCAGTTAATTTGTAATTGGCTCTATTTTTGTGGCTGGACTACGCCGGAAAAGAGGAGAGAAAATGCTAGACTGGGGTTCATTGGTTCAGGCGTCTCAGACCATATCTAAAGAGTTAGAAATAGCCGGCTTGCTGGAGACCTTCGTTAAAATCATCCTTCAGCAAACGGACGCCCGTGTGGCAATGGTTTTGCTGGAACACCAAAAGCAATGGGTTATTGAGGCCACCGGCCGGGCTGACCAAGACCGGATCGACGTTTTACAGGCCAGATCGATTGAAGACCACTTGCCGGTTTCGATGGCCTTTGTTGAACGAGTCATCCGCACCAAAGAGAAAGTGGTCTATTTAACGGGCGAAGCCGCTTTAACCTCTCAATACCAGAACAAACCACCCCAACCTCCCTTTTTTATTATTTATCCGCTTTTGGCGGGTCAAGAGCTAAGTGGAATGCTCTATTTAGAGCGTTGGCCAGCCCTACCCTCTGAATTATTTGAGTCGCTTCAAATACTCTCGGCACAGGCCGCACTTTCGTTAAAAAATGCCAGAGCTTATCAGCGGATCAAGGACTCGATGGTTGAGTCCAAACGGATCGAGGAAAATCTAAAAAATAGTGAAGCCCGTTACCGCCGCCTGATCGAGCTGTCATTTGACAGCATCGTCATTCATATTGATCGCAAAATCGTCCACATTAATCCGGCTGGAGCCAAACTTTTTGGGGTTTGTTGCCCGGAGGATTTGGTCGGCCGATCAGTCTTTGATTTTATACATCCTGACGATTTAGACGCGGTTAAAACCCGTATCCAGCGCACTGAAACCGAAGGCGTCAGCACCTCGCTGATAGAACAGAAATTAATTAGGGTCGATGGAGTAGTGATCACGGTTGAAATCGCCGCTGTACCGATTATACATGAAGGCCAACCGGCTATTCTGACTATTTTTCGTAATATCACTTCACGTAAGCGAGATGAAGCCGCCCTGGTAGCGAGTGAAAGCAAATTTCGAACCTTAACTGAAACCACCGCCTCGGCTGTATTCATTTTTCAAGGCAACCGGAATCGCTATGTTAATCCCCATGCTCAAGTGATCACCGGCTACACCGAGGCCGAATTATTGGCCATGAATTTTTGGGATATTGTACACCCTGATCACCGAGATTTAGTCAGAGATCGGGGTCTGGCCCGACAGCAAGGCCAACCGGTCCAAAATCGGTACGAAATCAAGATTTTAACCAAAGACGGTAGCCCGCGTTGGATCGAGGCCACGTTGGGCGCCATTGAGTTTGAAGGCCAACCGGCGGTCCTTGGCACCTCCTTTGACATCACCGACCGCAAAAAGATCGAAGCGGAGCGAGAGCAGCTATTACAGGCCGAACGCAGCCAACGGTTACTCTCAGACACGTTGGGGCAGGTGATTTTGGCGGTTGCCTCTCATATCCGGCTCGAAGAAGTATTCAATGAAATCCTGACCCAGGCTCAACGAATCATAGCTTATGATGCCGCTGATGTGGCCTTACTTAATAATAAAGCCTTACAAGTTGTACACTGGCAAGGGTATGAAAAATATGATGGTGAAGAGGCGGTGTCTCAGTTAACCCAGCAAGTTCCTGACTTTCCTCTTATGGCCGTCTTGGTACGGACTCGCCAGCCTGTTATTATCGCTGATACACACAAACACCCCCAGTGGATCATCGTCAAAGATTTTGAGTGGATCCGCTCGTTCATTGGACTGCCCCTTTGTTTGGGAGACCGCGTATTAGGAGTTCTCCACCTGATGGGTGACTCGCCCGGACGATTTTCATCGAAAGATTTGAAGTATCTACAACTGATCGGCCAGGCGGCCGCCATCGCTATAGAAAATGCCCGCTTATACGAGCAAGCTCAGCGGGAGCTGGCGGAGCGCAAGCAAACCGAGCAGGCCCTAATCAAAACCAACCAACAGTTGTTGGCGCTGCAACATGCCGGCGCCACATTAGCCATTAGCCTTGACTCACAGCATGTACTGGACACCATTTCTTTAGAAATGACTAACCTCATCGACGTGCAAGGCTGTATCATCTACAGATGGGATAGCCAGGCCAATACTATCGCGGTTGCCGCGCGTTACAACGTCGCGCCGGACCGATCCATAATGTACGGGGAGGATTGGCTGGATGATTATCCGGTTATCAAACAGGTTTTAATTAGTCGGCGGGCAGAACAGATCAACATCGATCAAAGCAACCTTATAGATAGCGATTTGGCGTATGTTAAGGCCCTCACGGCCAAGACTATTCTGGTTTTGGCGATGGAATTTCAAGACGCACTCTTCGGTGCGGCCGTTCTAATTGAACAAAAAAGCACCAGAACGTTTGACTATGATGAGATCGCTTTAGCCCAATTCCTGGCCAACCAAGCCGCCACAGCCCTGGAAAATGCCCGGTTATTTGAAGAAACCAAACGGGAAATGGCCGAGCGGCAGCAAGCCGAAGCCGCCCTTAAGGAATCTGAAACCAACTTGAGGGCCATTTTTGATAACAGTTTACAAGCATTTATCCTCATTGATCCGAACCATATTATTCGCGCCATCAATAAAGCTGCTCAGTATGGCCTTCGATTAGTGACCAAAAATAATGTCACTGTCGGCGATAATTTTCTGAATATTGTCCTACCCGAAGATTTGGAGGATGTTTGCCAGAATTTTGACAGAGCTTTGCGAGGCGAATCGACCCTACTTGAGTATAAAATAAAGCTAAGAGAAATTGAATACTGGATCGAGTGCCATTACGATCCTGTGCTTGATGAACAAGACCAGATTATCGGCGTCTGTTTTAGCGGTATTGATGTAAGTGAACGTCAAAAGGCCGCCGAAACGATTCGCGCCAATGAAACTAGGCTGCGGCAAGAAATGCAGACCCTACTTCAGAACACGCAAGCTTTGGTCAGCCGCTTTAATTCGGCTGAGTTGTTAGAGTCGATTGTCAATCGGGCTAAGAAGCTGATGCGAGCCAGTGGCAGTGTGGTTATTCTGTTAAGTCAGGACGGCCAGCAGTTGGAAAGGATTACGCCTAAACGATTTGATTTATCCGGACATGACAGCCAGCAGCTTTTGAGCCAAGGCTCTTTAATTGAAGAAGCCTTAACCAGTCAGGAAGTTCAGGTTTGCGATTTGGGGTACGCCGATCGCCAGATGAGGCTGTTGCAAAGTCTACTACAAGTACCAGATACCAGCACCCTGATCTGCACACCCTTAGTCATCCACAACACGAACCTGGGGGTGCTACTACTCTGGCGCGATGAACCATTTACCGAGCATGAGCTTCACATGACCAGCGCGTTTGCCAGCCAGGCGGCGTTGGGTCTGGAAAATGCGCGTTTATATCACCGCAACCAACAGTTAGCCATCCAACAGGAGCGCCACCATTTAGCCCGCGGCCTGCATGACTCGGTAACGCAGTCAATCTACAGTATTGGCCTGGCTGCTGAAACAGCCTTAAAATTTTTGGGCGACGGTTCAGACCACAAGTCGCGCCAGCCCATCGAGTACATTCGAAGTCTGTCCAAAACAAGTCTAACGGAAATGCGCGAACATTTATACCGGTTGCACCCGGCGCCGCTGCAAGAAAAAGAATTGGTCTCTGCCTTGCAAGATCACTGTGACCAACTGGCTAACCAATACGAACTTGAAATCAATTTTAAAACCAATTTGGTAGCGCCCCTCACTCTCGATCAGCAGGATGGCCTGTACTATATCGCAAGAGAGGCGCTTTGGAACGTTATCAAGCACGCCGAGGCCCATCGGGTCGAAATGACACTCACTCAAGATAGTAATGACATTATCCTGTCGATCGAAGATGACGGGATCGGTTTTGACCTGGCCGCGCTCAATCAAAATGAAACTATGGGGTTGAGAAGTATCTACGAACGAGCAGATTTGCTCAACGGATATGCTATCCCACAGTCCAAACCGGGCCATGGCACGCGCCTGGTAATCACTATTCCGGTTGAATCAGAATAGCCGCAAATTCAAACCAAATTCTTATGTTTTTCTAATCAAATTTCATAGGTCAGTCGTGTATAGTATATGGGAATAGGGTACCAATAAAACAGAAATTTTGTTAATCTTGTTTTTCAAGAGTTAAGAACATGCCATTCTGGAGAGGAGTAAACATGAACCCCACCAAACTTTTAATTGTAGATGATCATACCGTTGTGCGTAGAGGCATCGAAATGATTATCAGTACCGAACCGGGCCTAGATGTTATTGGTGAAGCCAAAGATGGCCAGGAAGCATTTAACAAAGTCAAAGATTTACAGCCCGATATTGTCCTGATGGATCTAAATATGCCTAAGGTAAACGGCGTTGAGGCCATTATGAAAATCAAAGAAGGCTCTCCGAAAACCAAAGTCCTCGTTCTGACCGCTTATATTGATAACGAAAATGTGAGCGCCGCGATGAAAGCCGGAGCCGATGGATACACTCTCAAAGAGGTGGACAGCGACATTTTAATCGGCGCCATTCGCTCTATTAGCCAAGGGGGGATGCCTCTCCATCCCCAAGCTGCCCGATTCTTATTTCAAGGCGAACCAAAACCTGCCGAGCCGGCGCTAACCGAAGAAATCAACTTAACCGACCGTGAGCTAAATGTTTTAGAATTGATTACCCAAGGCCTTAATAACCGAAAAATAGCCAAAGAGCTAAACCTGAGTATTGGCACTATAAAAATCCATGTCAGTAATATCTTAAGTAAACTGGGCGTCTCCAGCCGTACCGAGGCTGCTGTCAAGGCCACACAGCTTGATATTGTAGGGGAAAAGGTTTACCATTAACATTTTTTCGCCTATGCCTAGGCCAAATGGCCTAGGCGATCAGTATAAAAATAGCCATTGGATATAGAAAATATTAACCGACTGCCAGTGTTCACCCCTTAAAAAATACAGTATACTGCGATTAGAAAAGTACACTCTTGTATATTAATGAAACAAAACTGTGAGGGGATTTAGAACATGATGACTACTCAAAACACTCAATCATTTCAAAATGAGATATTGACTGTCCGTGAAGCAGCCAAATATTTACGCGTCAGTCGCGTTACCATATGGCGATGGTGCAAATTAGGCGTCATTCCGGCTTCCCAGGTCGGTCGCAGTTGGCGTATTCGTCGCGACGACTTAATTCAAGTATTAGATGATACAAAAGTCGACGCTATTTAAAGTTGATTGCCGCGTTAAAAAATAACTTTCCCCAATGGTTTGGGTTAAGCGCTCAAACCATTTTTTCTTGCCCCGTTGTTTCTAAACAATTTAGAGTAACTAAGGTTAACGATTTACTTGTACATCGCGCCCATAAATGATAAAATTTAATAGATCGCCATTTGCTCATAGCGGATCGACCAGTTCAATTTATCCAAATTTGGCCATTCGAGCCGAGTAGCCGGCGATTAACCGAAATTAAGTAAAGCCGAGCCAGTCTCAATTCGCCCCTAACGATCAGCAAGTGATAACTGACCTAAACACTGAAACTGAGTAATTTATGACGCCACCTATCGGCTATGGTGACTCTTTGGCCATCCCAAATCAATTACAACAGGTATTACAACAGGGCATCGATGCCGCTAAAGCCGGCGAGGTAGACCAGGCTCGGTTTTTATTGTTAGATGTGGTTGAACAGGATCAAACTAACGAAACCGCTTGGTACTGGCTTTATCAGGTTTTTGACCGCGTCGATGACAAACGGGTCTGTCTGGAAAACCTGGTCATTATCAACCCTCAAAATCGATGGGCCAAGCAGAAACTGCTGGAACATCTAACGGCGTATCCTTCGACCGGAATTCCCAGCCAACAGAAAGCAAAAGCAAAACGAAAAAAAAGCAGCGTAAAGCAAGCTGAGGCGATCCGATCATCTCGCCGGCCTGTGACCTTAAAGTTGATTATCGCTTTTTGGTTGGGTATTTCAATCATTCTGCTCAGCGGCGGCATTATCTCTGCGGGAGAGTGGCTGGCCTTGGCTTTAAGCGGCCAGATCGAACTAACCGATCTAACCATTATTCAATATTTTGATCTATTAGTGACGATAAGTTTTGTCACCTTTGGCTTGCTAGGTTTCTATATTACAGTTACACTATTTATACAATCAATGGTCGGCTTTTATGGCAGTATTTTATTGGCGCTAGGCTTACTTTTAGTCGGGCCTACCTTTAGCCTGATCTTACAGCCGCCTAATTATGCCACCATGATATGTACAGGTGGTGTATCCGGGGTAATTGTTTTGCTAACGTTAGCCAGCCAATCCGGATTTCAAAGCAAATCAAACGATGATGAATAAGCCACGGGAATTAGGCTTTAAGCCGCTGTTAACCTTACCAACATCACAAGATGTGTCGACTCGTCGAATTCTTGATCTCGATGAGATAGAGGGTACGGACCTGGCTTTGGTCGGTGGCAAAGCCTTTCGGTTGGCCCAAGTAAGAAAATACGGCCTCAGCGTACCTCCAGGTCTAGTTTTAACCACGGAATTCTTCAAAGCCCAAATAACGGCCGCCAAACTGACACCATTATGGGCCGGCTCCCCGGATATTGCCGTCACCGCCGAAGCCCTTAACTGGTTGGCCGACGCCCTCAAACTAAAACCCCTCGCCGGCGAACTCTCTGCAGAACTTGAGAACCGGCTGCAATTAGCCTTTAGTCCAGATATTAATAGCTTCGCGGTTCGTTCCTCCGTCATCGATGAAGATCACCGCGATCACTCCTTTGCCGGTATGCATCTGACCGAATTGGGCGTTCCGCGCAGCGCCCTGCCCATCGCCATCACCCGCTGTTGGGCCTCGGCGTTAAGCGGGCCGACGGTCAAGTACCGTCAAGTGCATGGCCTATCAATCCAAGGTATTCGGGTTGCTCTTATTATCCAGCCCTTGCTCTCCTCGGAAATTTCCGGCGTGGCCTTTACCGTCAATCCGCTCACCGGCGCGCGCGACGAAATCATCATCGAGGCGACCTGGGGCTTAGGCAACTCGCTGGTCGCCGGCCAGATTCAACCCTACTACTACAAAATTGCCGCCCAACCACCCGACTATCCCATCATCGAGCAGCATATCGGGACGGTTACCCCCGTCTCGACCAAAGAAACGTCAGAAACAACTCAACCGCTAACTATCCCCCAAATTGCCGATTTAGCCCGCCAATTAGAGCAAATCCAGGCGCTGATGGGTGAACCGCAAGATATCGAGTGGGCTTACCAAGATCACCAATTCTTTATTTTGCAAACGCGACCGGCTGCGGTTGTCACGCCGACGCAACCAACCTCAAATCTGGAATGGACGCATCATGGCTACGCGCAGTATCTACCGCCGCTGCCCTCTCCGCTCTTTGGCGCTCTTTTAGACGCAATTCAACCCCAAGTCATTCGCTTTTTGACCAAGTTAGGCTTAAATGTCGAACACCTGCCGCCTCTCGAAAAATTTATTTTAGGCCGGCCTTATCTTAATTTAACGCTAATCAAGGCCGTAATGGCCCAAGTTGGCGTCACCTCCGGCAGCCTGCTGCACCTGTTAGGCGATACCAAAGCCGCCGTCGGCCCGACGTTTACGATCGATTGGACAACCGCCTGGGCTGCCCGGTCGATCTACCGGGCAATTTGGCTACAAACTCGCCGCCTGACCGACACGCTGACCGATATTCAAAAGGCCGTCAATGGGGCTATCAGCGATTTAGACTCGCCCCAAACCGGCCCATCGTCCGACCGGTTACTGGCCCAACTTCGCCAACAATCCCAATGCTACGGCCAAATCAAAGCAGCGCAGCTCACCCTGACCCTTGGCCGGATCATCCTGACCGGGCTTGGCGCTAGACTACTGCCCGCCTCAACGCCAACCCCCATCACCACCCTCACCACGGCAGCGACTCACGGAACCGATCTCGCCCAAGAGCGGCTGCACCATCGACTGGTAGAGCTAGGTCAATGGGTACACTCCCAATCGGTTGGAGAAACGTCAAACCATACCCTTAATCATCCGAAAAACTGCTTACAGTCTGAGGAATTCAATCAGAAGTTCAAGGCCTTGTTAACCCAGTACGGCCACCACGCCACCTATGACATTGATCCCGGCCAACCTCGTTACCTCGAAGCGCCCGATGCGCTCTTGGCACTGATAGTCGCCCAAGCCCAAAACGACCCCGGTCAGTATCCAACCGAAGCCAAAAGAGCCACTGAATTGAGCCAGCTACCTCTGTGGCGTCGCTGGTTACTCCAACCTATCCTGGCCCATCTGCGTAACTTGTTGATAAAACAGGATCAACTTCATGAAAATCTGGTCAATTTTATGACGGCCGTTAGGCAGTGGCATTTGACTTTGGGGCAAACCTGGTCAGACGCCGGCTGGTTAGAAACGCCCGATGACATCTTCTGGCTCACTTTAGAAGAAATAGAACGCACCCTCAGAGTGGAAGATGGAATGGCAGTTAAGCTCTCGTCTACGATTCAGGTGCGTAAAGAAACCTATGACATATACGCCCAAACATCCACACCGTTTGTGATCAAAGATACTGAAGTCCCGACCATTCAGTTGGGCCACGGCAATGCTGCCGGCCCCACAGTAGGAACCGATGTCTTCATTGGCTTGCCCATTAGCCCCGGACAAGCTCGGGGCGTCGTGGTTGTGGTCCGCCACCCCGACGAGTTCAACCAAATCGCCGACAATGTCATTCTTGTTATGCCTTCAACCGACCCGGCCTGGCTGGCCCTGTTAAGTTCGGCCGCCGGATTGATTGTTGAAACGGGCGGCTTGCTGTCCCACGGCTCGGTCATTGCCCGCGAATACGGCCTTCCGGCCGTAGCCAATATTCCCCAGGCCACTCAACGCTTCCAAACCGGCGACACAGTACTGGTCGACGGCAGCACCGGCGTGATTCAACTACTAGAACCAAGCCGCTCCCCTTCCACAACCCACTAGCATATCTTTTGCTATCGAACTTGCTTTAATTTTTCATCAGGGATTGGATCCGTTGGCTCTGCTCCGCTTTTCGTTTTTGCAAGGTCCGGTCGGTGACCCCCAACCTTTCGGCCGCCCGCTGAAGGTTGCCGTTTTCGTTATCGACTGTAATCTGGATAACAAGTTCTTCGACAGCCTGCCTGATTTCCTTCAAGCCTGCGCCCACGGTAACCGCTCGACGAATGGTCTGGGTCAGGTTATCATCGCACCAGCATTTTGAGTCGGGTTGAGTGATCGGGCGTTCATCTGAGGGGATATTGCCGATGGTAATCGGCCCGGAACCGATGTACCGAGCCACGATACGATAGACCAAATTTTTTAAATCACGGACGTTTCCCGAATATTTGCGGTTGAGAAAATACGCTTTAACACTTTCATCCAACTCCGGCGGTTCCTCCCCCGGACGGGCTTGCCGAATAAAATGGCGGACCAGAGGAATAATATCTTCGGTCCGATCATAAAGTGGGGGTAATTTTATAGTCCATGCGGCCAGACGGTAATATAGATCCCGCCGAAATCGTCCTTGTGCTTCTTCAACCTGCAAGTCTCGGTTCGTCGCACCAATCAGCCTAAAATCGATGTGACGCCAGGTGTTGCTACCCACACGCTTGTAGGTCTGTTCTTGAAGGACCCGCAGCAGTTGTACTTGTAAGCCTAACGGCAGTTCCCCCACCTCATCCAAAAATAAAGTACCTCCGTTAGCCATAGCAAAAGCCCCATCGCGGGCGGAGATAGCTCCGGTAAAGGCCCCCCGTTCGTGGCCGAACAGCTCGCTGCCGGATAACTCCGGTACGATGGTCGTACAATCGAGAATGACCAGTTCGTGTTGGCTGCGCTTCTGATCCAGCGAATGGATCAATTGAGCCGCCAGTTCCTTGCCTGTACCGGTTTCGCCGGTCAGTAGAACGGGGGCATCCGTAAAGCAGGCGACCTCTACCAGACGACGCAGGACCGATTTCCAGACTCGACTCTGGCCGACGAGATGATCTTGGACTAGCGACGACTCGACCAGTCTGTCAACCTCATACCATCGCTTGAAGCGGGCCGCGATGACACGATCGGGGTTAACCAGATCCTTCCAAACCAAAACATCGGAAGCGCCGGCCTGTAAAATACGCCAGCCATTGTCCCCGGCTAAGGCCGCGGTATTGGTGGCCAAAATCAGGATACGTTCGGAACCATTCCGGCTAACCGTTTGTACGAAATTACATATTTCGGTAGTGATATCTGACAAGATAATAATTCCGGGTCCGCCTGTCTCGCTGGAGCGGAGTTGCTGAGTTGCCAATTGGGCTTGACTCAAACAGGCGGTGACAACCTCTATGGGTAGATCGCCATTCAAGCAAAATGAATGCAGCCAAGCCGGCAACCGCTCATCTGAAATCA
Organism: Anaerolineales bacterium; assembly: GCA_020634855.1. Classification (GTDB taxonomy): domain Bacteria; phylum Chloroflexota; class Anaerolineae; order 4572-78; family J111; genus JAGRBY01. The sequence continues at coordinate 53,030 of JACKAU010000024.1, read as the reverse complement.
TCGTATTTCTCCCTTTTTTGGCTTTTCGGCCAAGTTAAAACACATTATTGCTAACGCTGATAGCTTGCCGGAATATTGAGTTGTTGGCGATATTTCGTTATGGTTCGCCGGGCCAGGTTTAATCCTTCAGCTTGCAAGTGACGGGCAATCTCATGATCCGTTAACGTTTTGTTAGAATGGACCAGCAGTTGGCGAATAGCTTCTCTGGTAGCTAATGAATTATCAAAAAAATCACTCAGCAGTATCAACTGCCCGCCCGGCAGTTGTACCGTTTTCTCATTAATAGCGCGGCTAACGGTCGATTCATGGAAGCCGAGATCGGCGGCTACTTTCGCCCGCGTTAGCGGTTTAAGGTATCGAGGTCCGGCCTCTATAAACTCCGCTTGGCAATCAAGCAGATATTGGCCAATGCGGCGCAGGGTAGCCCAACGCTGATTTAGCGCAGCGATAAACAGATGAGCCCGATCGAGCTGAGCTTTGATCCAAGCCAGGTCGGCCGCCGCTAATCCACTGCCCAGGTTAGTACCTGCTTTAGAAGCCCGGTCGAAGTGGGGGCTGACTCTCATTTCCAGAGTTTGGGCCTGGGGGATCTCAAGCGTGTAAAATATCCGACTACCGCTAGAGTTGCGTACGATAATTAGATCGGCTTGAGTGAGGGTTTCTCCGTTTTCGGCGCCGGCATCGATCAACTGCAAAGGATAAGGGTAGAAATTCTGTACGATAAATGACCGCGCCTCTTCGATAGCCGTGACCGGCAGGCGTAACGTTTTAGCCATTCGCAGCCAGCGTTGATGGGTGAAGTCATCCCATACTTCCGTCAGGATACGCCGGACGATACCACAATCGATTCCAGTTTCTTCCAGATGCTTACACTGAATTAGCAAACATTCCCGCTCGTCACGCGCCCCAATACCTGGCGGATCGAGTTGGTGGAGAATCTCAACCCCGTGGTCCACCGACGCCGTTGAAATATTAAGCGCGGCAGCCAATGCCTCCGCACTCAATCTTAGATATCCGTGCCCATCTAGAAACTGGAGTAGATTCATCGCCAGATCAAGATCTGGCCCATCGACCATTAATCTGACTTGAGCCAGCAGTCGGTCTGTCACCGAGGGGATGATCCTAACTTGTTCGACCATACGGTCCAGGTCGTGAGCAAACGCTTTATGCGCAACCCCGGCTCGGTCATAACCGGAAGTCATGTTTGCTGCCGGTAAACTGGCCTCAACCCTATAGTCGCTGTGTTTCCGGTTGGGTGATTCTACTTCACGGGCCAGTTCAAGGGCCGGATTGTCGGCCAGTTCGCTCCAAACCACCTGTTCAAGCTCTACCGTCGCTAGCCGCAGTAATTTACTGTTCATCACCACGCCTAAACTGATTTTGGGTTGCATTTTGAGCGAAAGCTTGGTGTTCATCATCTCCCTTCAATCTCGAAAGTAATCCAAGTCCAACTCTGGATGTTTTTCGATAAATTAACATACTCACCGTAACGACAATAAGTAAGCCGGTCACACTGTTAGTGGCTAATGAAGTTCGCTGAGATAATGTTTAAGAATATCGTCGGGAGGAGGTGGTAAAATACCGGGCTTAAAGTGAAGGAATGTTTTTGGGAAAGAAATCTTACCTTACATGTTAATGCTGTTTAGTGGCAAATGTCAACAGGATTTTTTACCTGGTACCGGCTTGTTTCTAAATCACTCTGCCTCCTGACGCCGGACAAGCCACGGGTCCAGTAACTGAGCGGACCGTGATGAAGGTGTTACCGGGCCAAAATATCTTTTGAACTCACGGTTCAACCCACCGGTGGCCAGAAGCGTGCGTACCTGGCTGATTAACCGGAGAAATGTTTGGCCAAACACAAGCTGTTCAGCCGAGGGCGGTAACCCCAACGCCCGCACCTTGGCCAACTCCAGCCCCGGATGAAGCCACGGCCCGTCGGAGCCGAAGAGAATCTTGTCCGGCCCGGCCCGTTCAACCGCCTCGACCAGCAAGTCGAAGCGGCGAACGCCGGAGGTGTCCGTATAAATGTTGGGGTGACGCGCCAGAGGATCGATAAAAGCGTGCTGTGCCCGCCAGTCATCGGCGAAGCTGCCCAGGTGCGGGATAATGAAGTTAACCTGCGGGTACTCCCTGGCCAGCAGTTCGCAGATCGAGACCTCGCCCATCACATCGTACAACACCGGCAGCCTATAACTCTGCGCCACCTCACAAATTTCGCGGCTAATGCGCGCATCATAGCGATGGACTTTGATCCCCACAAAGCCGAAACGTTCAACAGCCTCCCGCACCAACGCCGCCACCCGCCCCCGATCGTGTCGGGCGTGAATAAAGGCAAAACCGTAAAAGCGATCGGGCTGGCCGGCCACAATCCGCCCTACCTCCCGATTAGCGACCGCGTAATCAGAGTGAAAGGCAGCAAAAAGGACCGTGCGTTGAATGCCGGACGTAGCCGCCCGCCGCAAATAGTCCTCTAACGGCGCAGCCGTATCCCACGGGCCGGTCAGCCCGTCGCCCTTACCGGCGTGGCAGTGGCAGTCGATGATCATAGCCAACCTCGCTCGACACGACCGCTGACGGTTGACCGTCGACCGCCGAAACGTGTATCATTCGTTGACGATGTATTTATGCTCATAATGACCTAATCTCTCAGGAACGATCATACGTCGCGTCCATTGCAAGGTCGACCTCTTCAAAGATTTCATCTAGCTCATTTCTGACCGCCATACTCGTACACCGTTGACTGACCCGAGCAGGTGCGACGCGATGGTTTGTTTCAAAGACGAACTGTACGATGCAATTGATCCCCCCAAACTTACCGGCATCCGATCGATGCTCAGTCACATACTGGCCAAAGTAAATATGGAACGGCTCATGCATCAGCGTAGCCAGCAAGGAGGCGGTTTTCCCGGCCTTCATGTCGTCCCAGAAAGCATTGCCCAGACATATCACGTTACTCCTGGTCGGCGCTACGCTTTCAGCCCCCCAACTCGAACAAGCAAAGTCGCTGGGGTCGTTCCCACAATCCGGGCAGTTAGTCGAGTTGATCGTACAGAAGAATTTGATTCTTCCACTCTCTAACAGATCGGCCACCCGTTTGCAGCGAACCGCAACAACATCGCCCCGATCCTTGATAGTAGCCGTTGTTTTCAGCCAGGTCGGCACGAACTCTGGTCTTACTCTAAATATCTTAAGAAAAAGATCTCTTGTCGCGGATGAACGGCGACCACGCTTAAGGTCGGCTGCCGCTTTACGTAACATAGCAATCGCCACGCCAATCTGGGTATTGATAATGGTCAAGGCCTCATCTCTTGTTTTCCCGGCTCGTTTCAATGCGGCGGTGCATTCCGCTGCCGGACCTGAAAAGTTCTTTACGTACCGATAAGTCGTCGGCCTGACCGGGGCGCCCGGTCTGGACGCAGCCTTGATGGCAGCCTCTGTTTTTGGCCCGACGATGCCATCCACCACCAGACCATACTTCTGCTGGAAGCTGCGAATGGCGCTGCGTGTCTTGGGACCGACGATGCCATCCACCACTAACCGTAAGCCCAGGATTTTGTTCAAAGATTGCTGGACCCACCGGATATAACTGTTACTCCGGCGATTGACCTCTCCTTCTATTCCAGCCAAGTAGCTGGGGCGCAAATCGGAAAATTGCCCCTCTGCCTGTTGATCCGATTCTTGAGTGGTTGCCCCGTTGGTCGTGTCTGAAGAGGGTTGTCCGCTCAGGCGGCGACGAGCAGCAGTCAGAGCGTCTTTAGTGTCGGGGCCGGCAATGCCATCAACCGTTAAACCTTCGCGCCGCTGGAAATCGCGAATGGCGCTGCGAGTCTGCACGCCGACGATGCCATCAACCGGGAGGTGCAGGTTCATAACCTGGTTAAGACTACTCTGCACCCAGCGAATGTACTCGCTGCCTGGGGCCGGTGGGCTAACCTGAGGCGGCTCGCGGAATATTACCCCCGGGCGAATGGGCCTGGAATGAGGTCGGCGACGCCGGCGAGACGGCCGGGCCGGCTTTTTGCCTGATCGTTGATATAATTGAGTAGCGCGGGCCGGTCCACGCGGTGAACGGCTGAATTGACGTCCGGCCTTCCGCCGAAAGCCCGACCGCCGATACCGGGTTTCGCTGTCCATGAGTTCGTCAACCAACTCGGGGGCAAACTCCCCCCCTTCGAATTCGTCGTAAGCCGTAAACGGCTCAACTTCAAAATAACTTTGATTGCTCATCAGTAGCCTCCTGTGCCCCTACGGAGCACTTATCGTTAGTCTCCTCAACCAGATTCAGCCTCAAGCTGTGGCGTAATCGTCACCACTTGTTCGAGGGCGTCCACGACCCGCTCGATAACGCCGGGGCTGTGCCTGGCTGTAATTATAAAGCTAAGGCGTGGTTCGCTGTCGTGGTGACTCCGCCGCAGGATCGTTCGCACGCCGTGCTTGAGCAGCCGTTCGTAAAGCTGTTTGGCCTTGAGATCAGGTATAGGTTTTAAGGTTTGAACCGGAAATAACCCACCCTCGGCCTCTAATCCAATCGCGGCCAATCCGCGCCGAAACTGGTGAACTCGGGCCGCCAGTTGCGACCGGCGTGCGTCGCCATCGTCTTCGTTTAAACTTAGGGCATGTTCGGCGGCGCGAATATCGGCCGCCGATGGCGGGCTGCAATGAACCCGCGTCTCACTTCGGGCCCGAAACTGCCGAAGCAGTTCGCTGCTGGCGGATAGCGCCGCCACGGGCGCGCCAAACCCCTTGGCCAAAGAACTGATGACCACCACATCCGGCCCGGAGATATCCTGATATCGCAGCGAGCCGCCGCCGCCTTGACCATAGGGCGCGGCCGGCCCCGGCGCCGCGCCCAAGATACCCAGGGCCTGGGTGTCGTCAAGCACCAGCCAGCCGCCGGCCCGACGTACCACTTCGAGATAGTCGGCGATGGGCGCCGAGCAGCCGCACACGGTACAGATGCCATCGGCCACCACCACCGGCCACCGGCCGCCGGCCTTTTGCCGCAGCAGGCGACCTAACGCCGCTGCATCTTTATGCGGAAAGCGGTGAACCGGCACGCCGCGCCCGGCCGCCCGTTCGATGCCCCAACGAGCAATCGGGTAACTACCGGCATCCAGAAAGATAACGATTCGCTCAGCGGCCAGCAACCCAAATAAATCCCAAAAAAGATGTAGCGTCGATTGGGCCAGGGTGGCCTGTTGGCAACCTTGCAGTTTGGCCAGTCGATCGGCGACTCTTTCGGAACCGGCCGGTTCAGCCAGTGCGGCCGGCCGGCCCGTGGTCAGTTGCGACCACGGGCCCAGTGACCGGGACCCGTGCCGGAAATCCAGATAGAGTGAGGATGTAAAATCGAGCGCTATTGTCTCCATCTTCGTCCAACACTATTATTCTCTAGCTGCTTTTCGAGCTTCCTTCCGCTCTCGAAACGGTTTTGACAACGTGATTGATGTCCCTCCCGCGGTTAGCGAAGGCATATTCGAACCTGTCAGTAGTCGCTGGCGGAGCAAGGTCGAAGGCTGGCTGGTAACCAGAGACCGTTGCTGCTGCCATACATTGGTCGCTGTCAGGTCCACGCCGGTGACGGTGCTGTAAGCATGGATGTATCCCTGGATTTGGGATCGCCAGAAACGGGCCCACACTTTCGCTATTTCAGGATCGTTCACCTCACTCCAGCTACCAAAACGAGCCGAGAGCAAAATTTGCTCACCATATCGGGCCAGGTGATGAAAATGCAAAACGCTCGTATTTATCCAGCTTTGCAATTTTTTCATGGCATCCACGCGATCCATCCATTCTTCCGGGTAGGCCACCATCGTCCGGGTCGGCAGCAGCTCACGAAATTCGGGCCGAGCCAGCAGCCATTGTTGCATGAGCATTTCAGTTCGAGCCGTAACCGGCAAATCGCCAAACTGGTTATGCGCCCCTTCAGACAGCAGCATGTGGACATCCTTGAGGGCATTGAGCACCGGAAAGGCATCGGCTCTGACGGTCGTGTCGTCGTCTTGCTTATAGAAAATCGACGCCAGGTGTAGCAGTTGGTGGAAGGCCTCCAAAAAACGGCTACGGCTATCCGCCGGTCGTAACTTGGGAACAGCCTTGCCTTCTAGCGTTAAGCCGTAATGGTGATCATATTCATACGCGCGACGCACCAGAGAGAGACGGTGCTGCTCATCCTGGACATAGCCCCACAGCAAATTATTGAGCGGCCGCAATGGGTCAATTTCAATCATGGCCAGGGGATCCTGATCGGCGAAACCGTGAACGTTTTGGAAACGCCGGCTGATGGCGTTCATGGTCTGGACTAACATCCCCTGTTCGTGCCAATAGGACCAGATCAGTTCGACAAAACAGGGCATGGTCAATTTTTCCCCTAAAATACCATAGCATAACCTTTCTTCATCGGGCGTCCAGGTTCCTGACTCGATGTTGAACGTCATTATAATATCATCACCCCGCAACTTTCTTCGGATCAACATGAGGTACGGTAAGGTTAGATCGTTACTTCCGTTGGTGGCTTGCAGGTAATCGCCCCACCACTGCTCGACCAGATCACTATTACCTAAGCCACTGATATGCCTCAACTCCTGATCCAGGTCTAATCCCTCAAGAGGGCCGCTGAGAAGGTTTTGGGCTCCCGGATAGATGAAAGGCACACCACAGTTGACCGTAAGGAAGGCCTCTGTCGCGATCTTTAATAAACGATAGGCGTCGGTATCGGTATAGGGCAGGTAGCGTCTTCCCTGCAACGCTTGAAAACGCGGTTGCTTCTGGTTTTGGATGCGATCCCTTTCAAATCCCTCCAAAGAGTCGAATGCGGCCCTATCCTGACAAAGTACAAAATCCATAAAAGCCTGATAATTCTTGAACGACAATCCGTCGGTAGTTTTTCTGATAACATACCAGAGTAGCAGGTCGGCGGTAGCCGTTACCTGTGAGGGGGCCAGCGAGACCGTGTTGCCACGAGCACTGCTTTGCCGCAACAATTCAGCGGCATCGCCGCTAACTTTTACGCCGTATTTAATGGTCGGGTTGTTCGCGGGCTCCGGTGTAAATTCGATGTTCGTATTTATTTCGTCGGGCATAATAACCTCCTATGATAATTACTATTTATTTCTAATATTTCCATTGTTGAAAACAGACACGACCCCTGCCCCCTGGCGGCCCCTTTGGTGCGGCTTCAACTCTTGCTTGGCACAGCTCTCAGAGGTATCTAACGAGCGACGCAGCGCCCAATACGTCAAAAGATCACCGACAATACGCCCTTCAGTTTCCGGACTCAACTTGCCATTAGCTTTTGCCTGGCCAATCACCGCAAAAACGATCGAGGGGGAAGCCGACCGCATCAGGTCTGGATTGCTGCGCCACGTGTCGAAGTGGGCTGCCAGCCGGTTTGGCCGGCGCTCATCCACGGCCAGCACCTCGATGAGCGATTGGCCGCGCAGCAGCTTAGGCCGGTGGTTGACCAGCAGGCTGACAAAACCGGGCATGTTGGTTTCTAACGTGGCTAACAAGGCCCGCGTTTCTTCATTTAAGCCGGCCGTGGGATAGAACGATTCCCACACGGCGGCCAGTCTGGGCCATTGAGGGTGCGGAAAGAGGGCATGCCCCATCGCACAGCTAAGCTTGACCCGAATCCAAGGAATCGGATGGGGGTCGTCGAGACTGACCCGAAAAACAAAGGCCCGCGGCAGGCTCACTACGCCCATCAAGCCGACGGTGGCCGAAATACCCACCCGGGCTACGGCCCAGAAGTCGGCCAAGATCTCCGAGAGCCAGCGCTCCCACATCACCCAGGCCAGTCGATCCTTCCCGCCCACCCGCTGCATCCCTTGCAGCACCGGCCGCAGCGACTCGACCAGATCGAGCAAAGCTGAACCCTGGTGCCCTACCTCATGGATTAATGATGACGCAATGCCACTGCCGACCATACGCTCACGCGGCACCCGGATGATGGCGACCGGATTTTCGCCGCCACCCGGCAAGCGGGTTCTGGCCCGTCGGATAGCCGCCCCGTGGCCCCGGTCGAGGTAGCAGATTACCGGTGGCGCCTCGTAGTAATCCGGCAAGGCCAGGGCATCGGCAGCCACCGCATCGAGGCCGGACAGCCAGACGCCCGTTTCATGCTCGCTGCGCTGAGTAATCACATCGGCAAAGATATCGAACTGAGACAGCGTGGTATTGAACCGCAGTCGTAAAAAGGTAAACCGGCGCTGGATCACATGCGCCGGCGCACGCCGGCCCTCAGGCCCTTGCAGCCAGTTGAGAAAAAGATAGATCATCTGCCGGAGTTCTCGCCGCCCCTGCGCCAAATAAATTTCAATCGCTGTCTGCGCTGCCGGCGAGAGCGCCGCCGCCGGGACCATCGACTCGACCAGAGCAAACGGTTTGACCCGACCCAGCCGCGTAAGCAGCGCCCGCGTCTCTTGCGAAACCATCCATAAGGGTAGCGGCATCGTCGGCATGATTAGGCCCCGAAGATGATGATCGTACGGCCGCGCCGGACGCAACGCCCGCTGCGTCCCCGGCCGTTCATCGAACCGATCAAGGATTTTTGGCCACTCGCTAATTGGGGCATTTGCTGGCGCGCTGCTGCGGTTAGAGCTTGATTGACCGCCATTTGCGGATCAATTCCCGGTGGCGTCATGGCCGCCTGTCTGGCCGCTGTACCGGCCAAACGGACAAAGCGCCGGGCCATTTCAAACTCCTGATCCTCCGGGTCTAACCCCTCAAATTCCATTTCAAGGGCTTTACTTAAGGCGCCGCCCACGGCTGAACCAATGGCCGTACCCACGCCGGGCACAGGAATGAAAGACCCCAGCGCCCCCCCCAGGAATGGCAGAGCCTTCTTAGCTACAGATTTGAGGACTCGCCCCAAAGGGCGAAATACACTGCGGCCAACTTTACGAATACCACGCCAGGCCTTCTTGAACAGTTTGCCCAGGAACTGTTCCAACTCCTCTTCATCCATGATTTCAAGCAGTTCGGCCGCCAACTCCATCTCCTCGCCTTCTGAAAAAGGGCTTTCGAGCGAGATCTCCTCAGCGAATTCCCACTCCGACGAAAACTCGAACTCGTTAGACGCCGGACCATCGAACGCCCATTCTGAATTCAGACGATTTCCGTTATACATCGTAACCTCCACTTATCTGGCTGGATAAAGCGAATCAACTCGCAGTAAAGTGATAGCTCCCTGTATCGTACTCAGGGACTTGCCGCCCGACTTAGACATCGAGCAAAATAATCCGGCGACCTCGACGTATCCACCGGCCACTCTGCCCGCCTCTACCCCCGGGCATCTGTCGCCCAGAGGTCACACCTCGACTTAACAGCCCCGGCGCATGTTTCTGGCGGCGGCAGCGGCCGCATTTTGAGCGGCCGCTGCGGGCGATGTCGCAGCAGGAGCCATAGCCGCATTCTTGGCCGCGTCTCCGGCAAAACGCACAAATCGTCTAGCCACCTCAAATTCTTGATCTTCCATACTCATGCCTTCGAGTTCTAAGCCGAACAACCGTCCGGCGCCTGAAGCCAGCCGGCTGCCGATAGCGCCGCCGCCCGGTCCGCCGAAATAGGTACCGATCGCGCCGCCGGCAATGGGCAGCGCCTTTCGGGCCATGCCTCTTAAGATACCGCCCAAGTGGCGACCCACCGGAGATTTGATAGCCCGGCCTACCGCCCGACCGGCTCTTTTAATCAAGCTCCCCAGGAACTGGTCAAGTTCAGCCTCGTCCGTGATTTCCAATAATTCAGCCGCCAGTTCCATCTCTTCCGCTTCATCAAATGTCCCTTCAAATTCATATTCATATTCACCGTAGAGATCAGCCTCCGCCTCACCATACATCTCCGCTTGGGAGTCATATTCGTACTCGTCATATTCATACTCTCCGGCGCCGAACGGATCCGCCTCCCATTCCATTTCCATTTGGGTCCGATCAATATCATGCATTGTAAACCTCCTGTTTTTTACAGTTCATTGATATGGAGTAAATCACTACTACTATTTATATGTTGCAAGTTCCGTGCCAAGTTAGCGGATTTTAGGAATGAATCTGAAAAATCAAGCCAAAAAGAGGTTTTTTAAGCTTAAGTAACCCCATTTGGTTACCAAAAGCGTTAGATTGAGGGTAAAAGGGAGATCAACCGGGGGTTCGATAGTGATCAAAAGCATTATCGCGCTTTCGAGGGATTTAAAGCTGCGAAACTTTTTTCGCCAAAGTGGGCCAATTTACCAACCAGACGAAATAAGATTCGGCGCAGGGGACAATTGACTTAACTCCGGATAATTATTCCGGTGGCTGGCACTATGGCTCAAACCCAGCCCGTAACCAACCCCTTCATCTCGCGGCGAATGAGGATGGCTGTATTCCTATCACCTAGGTGAGTCACTCCGACTCACTATAGTGACTCAAGGCGACTCACCTAGGTGAGTCAGGGTGAGTCACCTAGGTGAGTCAGGGTGAGTCACCTAGGTGAGTCAGGGTGAGTCACTCTAATGATCAGCCACGATCACCTAGGTGACTCAGACGAATCATTCTAATGATCAGCCGCCAACACCTAGGTGACTCAGACGAATCATTCTAATGATCAGCCGCCAACACCTAGGTGAGTCGGAGTAGAAGACCATGGTGATTGATTTTTTCCATTCTAAATTCTAAATTCTCCCTTCTGTACCCAAGTCCGGTTGTCAGGAGGAGAAAAGATTGTTAAAATGGAAGGAGGAGGAAGAGAACCCATAGAATGACTTTGCCGACCCCCGGCTCGATCTGCGCCCCTCGCGGGTGGGCGATCTGGATATCATCGGCAACGCCTACGAATATTTGATCGGCAAGTTTGCGGCCGGGGCCGGCAAAAAAGCGGGCGAGTTCTACACCCCGCCGCAGGTTAGCATTTTACTGGCCCGCCTGCTCGACCCCCGGCCCGGCGACCGCATCTGCGACCCCGCCGCCGGCAGCAGTTCGCTGCTGATCAAGTGCGCCCAGCATGTCGCCCGCGATCACCCTAACCAGGCCGACAACTACGCCCTGTATGCCCAAGAAGCCAACGGCGCAACCTGGGCGCTGGCGGTCATGAACGTCTTTCTGCACAACGTCAACGCCAGCCGGCAGAATATCCACTGGACCGACACCCTCAAAAACCCGACCATCAAAGAGGGCGACCACCTGCTTTCCCCAACCGGAGGAAAATGGCCGGGTGGGGGTGATTGTGCCCCACGGCTTACTCCACGGTCACCGATTTGGCCAAATTGCGGGGCTGATCGACGTCAGCCCCCCGGCGAACGGCGATGTGATAGGCCAGCAGTTGCAGCGGGATCACTGACAGAATGGGCGTTAAGAACGGGTGCGTTGGTGGGATCTGCAAAATGTGGGTCGATTTCTCAGCGACCATCGTATCGCCTTCATTGACCAGCGAAATGACCACGCCGTCCCGAGCGCGAACTTGCTCAACTTGGCTGATCATCTTATCGTAAACGTTATCCTGAGTGACAATGCACAGAACCGGCATATCCTCATCGATCAGCGCGATCGGGCCGTGTTTCATCTCGCCGGCCGGGTAGCCTTCGGCGTGAATGTAGCTAATCTCTTTTAGTTTCAACGCTCCTTCCATCGCAATCGGGTAGTTAACCCCGCGCCCCAGGTAGAGAAAATGATCTTTTTTATGGTAGCGATGAATTAAGGTCTCGTAATCGTTGTAACCGTCTTTTAAAACTTCGCCGGCCAGTTCCGGCAAATGGGCCAGATGCTTAACCAACTCAAGGCTTTCTTCATCGGACAAGGTGCCGCGCAGTTGACCCAGGTACATCCCCAGCATGAATAAATCGGTCAGGGTGGTGGTAAAGGCTTTGGTGCTGGCGACGCCGATTTCCGGTCCAGCCTGCATTAGAATTGTACCGTCACTCAACTTGTGAACCATACTGCCCTGCACATTGACAATCGACCACAGTGTCGCGCCTTGTTCGCGACCCTCTTCCATGGCCGCCAGGGTATCGACCGTTTCGCCGGACTGGCTGATCGCCAGAATAGCTGTTTTGTCATCGATTAGCGGATCGCGATAGCGAAACTCCGAGGCATACTCAACCGACACTTTGATCCGGGCTAATTTCTCCAAGATGAATCGACCCACCTGGCCGGCATAGAAGGACGTCCCGCAGGCTACAATCATCACCCGATCGATCTGCTTGGCTGCTTCCGGGGTCAGTTGCAGTTCTTCAAAAGCAATTTTGCCGGTAGTGAAATCGACTCGCCCCCGAATAGTGCTCTGAATCGATTGCGGCTGCTCGTGAATCTCCTTTTCCATAAAATGATGGTATTGACCTTTGACGGCGCTGATCGGATCCCAGGTGATAACGGTGTAATCCTTTTCGATGGGAGCACCGTCGATACGGCTGTAGGTAATGCCATTGGCCGTGATGACGGCCATTTCTTGATCTTCCAGAAAAACGACGTGTTGGGTATGCTCCAGAATAGCGGGGATATCTGAAGCTAGATAATTTTCGCCCTCACCCAATCCCACAATCACGCCACCGGCATTGCCCAATCGAGCTGCAATAATTTTATCCGGCTCTTGTCGGCTGGTAACCGCGATGGCGTGGGCCCCTTCGAGCTGTCGAAAAGCTAGCCGGCAGGCCGTTACTAGCTCATTCCCGTCAGCCAAATATTTATCAATTAAATGCGTAATGACCTCAGTATCGGTATCAGACTTAAATTCGTGTCCTTCGTCTTGCAACTGCCGACGGAGCGTCATGAAATTTTCAACAATACCGTTCTGCACCACCGCGACGTTGTTGGCTTCGTCGGCATGAGGATGCGCATTTCGCTCCACCGGCGCGCCGTGGGTAGCCCAGCGGGTGTGGCCGATGGCCAAGTTGCCGAGCAGCGGCTGTTCGGCCAGCTTAGTTTCAAGGTTGATCAATTTACCCGACGCGCGTCGAATATCCAATACGCCATTAACCGAGGCTATCCCAGCCGAGTCATAGCCGCGATATTCAAGTTTCTTTAAACCGTTCAAGACAATTGTTGATGCGTCTTTGTTACCAATATACCCTACAATGCCACACATAGCTTAAAATTCTCCTTAGAATAAATTTATCACGTTTTTGGGTTTAGCGTGTTTAGAGCGTTAATCGTGTTCAGGATAAACCAGGCAGCAAGGTTGTACAGACACGGGACAGCCTCCATAGCTGTACTTCTGCGCCTTGCTACGCTGCAATATGATATCCTGAAGGTATGCCAATAGAACCACTCGCTATGAGCAAACCACGACACACGATTAAGTTATGGTTGATGTTGCTTGTAAACCACTATCTTTCATTTTGGCCGACAATCTGTCGGTTTTGTAGAAAGACTTAATGCCCCTGAGGGGGGCGGTGAGGACAATTCGGGGTGTGGTAACCCGGCAGGCACCCGCCGAAACTTTCGATGAACCTGCACCTCGTCACTCCACGAAGAGCTGTGGAGCCTGGCGCTTATTGTCCTAACGTATGTTTTTGAACTCCTTTCTATATTATCTAACTGAATTAAATAGTATCAGGTTTTGTTTTATTGACAGCTTCAATTATAACGGTTTCTTTAACAAAAATCCATAAGAAAACTGTTTGAAAAAAGTTTGTAAATATTATTTATCCAACCAACCGGCCCAGTTGGCCCAGTTAGGTGGCATGAAAAGTGGTTCCCGGAGCGATGTTAATACGCTTCCAAGCCTAGAATTTCAGCCGGCGTGCAGTCATAACCCCAAGTCCCACGGTAATCAATATCACCGCTGTTACTGCCAACGTGATATTGAGATAAAACTGTTGCACACTTTCGCTAATAACCCCATTAGACATCCAAAGCCACATGCCATAGCCAATAACTACCACTAATATAAGGTCGGTAACGGTAGCCAAGATAGTAACTAGCGTTTTCATTGTGCCTCCTTTAGAAAAACGACTCCGTTTTTCTAAATCTCTATTGATTTGTTTGTTTCCTCCAAAAATTTGTATCCATAATAAAAGAGAGTAGCTACATAACCCGTATTTAAGCACACGTGGCGATTGGTAAACCAGGATCAATGACCGGGGATTGAGGTGAGGTCAAGTCAAAACCAGGGATAGGTAACGAATACAATGGCAGATCGAGGGCGTGAAAAGCAGGCATCGCTGCCACAGCAAGCCAGTAGGAGATAGCGAACAGCAAAATGATAAGCAACTTCTTGCATCGCTGACGAACCACCATGGGCCGATTTTCCTCTCAATTTAACGTAGAAAACAGGACGCCGAAGATTAGCCAACGGGGAGATTTGTAACCCCTAAGCGGCTGTCTCGCTACGGCCTATCTCCAACTCTCTCTTTTTTGGATCTTTAGCGTCGATCATGGTGTATTGTACTCCCATTTCGTCAAAAGCCCAAACTGCACTGTAACGCTGCCAGGATGGCCATTAGCAAGGCATCGACCACCTCATATTTCACCAAAGCAACACACTCTAACTCGATTCATACATTTTTCCCATAGAATTCTGCGAGGAAGTTGCTATAGTTTAGGAGAACCAAGTTGAAGACTTCGGAAGCCGCCAGTTTATTCTGTTACGAACTTATTTTGAATTTTCGCTCACACCTATCTCTCAACGTACCATTTGTTCGGTTTCCGAAGCTTCTTTGGTTCATTTCTACTCGATCAACAACTACTAGTTTACAAGAGAGAAAGATATGTTCAGCAAAGCCGACACTCACATGCATACAAACTACAGCGATGGCGTTATGACGCCCGAAGAGATGGTCGCTTACATCGCCACCGAGACCGATCTAAGCGTCATCGCCATTACCGACCATGATACCGCCGAAGGCGCCTTTGTAGCCCAGGCTTATGCCAAAAGTCACGCTCCCCATCTAAACGTTATCATCGGGCAAGAGGTCACCACTAAAGAGGGTGATGTAGTTGGGCTGTTTGTGAAGTCAACCCTGCCCACTTATGATACCGCCCTGGAAGCCATTGAAGCGATCCACGCGCAAGGCGGTTTGGCCGTATCGGTTCATCCCTTCAGTCGCCTGTCTACCTTCAACAATATGAAAGGGCTGGGATCGAAAATTTTCACCTTACCTCTCGACGCTGTTGAAGTTCGCAACGGCTTTCCCGGCAACATCTTAAGCAACCCCATTAGCACCATTTTGAATCGCCATCGAGGCCAACATTTGGCCGAACTGGGTGGCAGTGACTCCCATGTTCCTTTTACGGTGGGGCAAGCCTACACGCGTTTCTACGGCAAAACCGCCGAAGATTTCCGCCGGGCCGTTGAAAATCGTACAGTTGAAGCTTGCGGGTCTCTCTGGACCCCGCGCAGCGTGTTCCGCTTGGTCTCAGCCGTCCTCAAACGTGGCTGGTCGCCCCATACCCACGTCTATTCCGATTAAATCCCCCTTGCCAAGGAGAAGATAGACCTACCGGACAAATTCATTCCGGTAGGTCTTTTCTTTGGTTGTCACATAATTTGTTTTTATCTCCTTTTTAAGTGGACAATCAGGCAATCTTCCGGCCCTTGTAAGAATGACGGCCCAAATGGCGTCATAATTTTGGCTTGCATTTACCCTACTATGTGCTACAATACCATTTTGGTAGAAATTTTGTTCTAATATGTCAAGTTACGGCAAGGGTGCAGAGTAACAAAGTTGCAAAGTCGCAAGGTTACAGATTTGCAGAGTTGCAACTAGAAGCGTAATCCTACGAAGATTTTTGGACTTGTTCTAGAACATTACCATATCAGGATAACAGGATGTCATACGAGAACTCAGCTCTGTACCGGTTGGCCAAGCAAATGGCGGTAGAACTTCATAAACTGACCCTAAACGAATTACCAAAGTTTGAGATGTATGAACAAGGCTCACAAATTCGGCGATCCAGCAAGTCTATCGTCGCCAATTTCGTAGAGGGATACGGCCGGCAGCACTACCCAAGTGAATACATCAAATTTCTAACCTACGCCCTGGCTTCTTGCGATGAAACCAAGGCCCACCTGGAACTACTGCACGAAACCGACTCGATGAGCCAAGACCAATTCGCTTATTTTTACGGGAACTATCGCAAGATTGGCGCCATGATCTACAACCTACGCCAATCCATCATCAACAAACAAAAATAACACCACGACCACCAACTAACAAACTGTCCTACGCTTATAACCCTACTATCCTGCCACCCTGTAACCTTGTGGTCTTGTAACTCTGGCACCTTGTAACGTTGCAACCTTGTAACGTTGCAACCCTGCTACCTTGCAACCCTGCAACTTTGAGGAGTAATCAACTCAACCATGACCGAAATTAATGAAATTATTGTTCGTGGCGCGCGCGAGCACAACCTGAAAGGGATCGACGTGCAGATTCCGCGCAATAAAATGGTGGTCTTCACCGGCGTCAGCGGCAGCGGCAAATCATCGCTGGCCTTCGATACCCTCTACGCTGAGGGGCAACGGCGCTATGTCGAGAGCCTATCCTCCTACGCTCGCCAGTTCTTGGGGCAAATGGAAAAACCCAAAGTCGATTACATCGCCGGCCTCAGCCCGGCCATCGCCATCGAGCAGAAAGTCGTCAGCAAAAACCCGCGCAGCACCGTCGGCACGGTAACCGAGGTGTACGACTATATGCGCGTCCTCTTTGCTCGCGTCGGCACCCCCCACTGCTACAACTGCGGACGCGAGGTCAAGCAGCAGAGCAGCCAGCAGATTGTCGAGCAGGTGGCAGCCTTAGCGCCGGACACGCGCTTTCAACTGCTGGCTCCGGTGGCCAAAGGCCGCAAAGGCACGTTTGAGGACACCTTCGCTCAAGCCCGAGCCGACGGCTTTGCCCGCGCCCGCATCGACGGCGTAACCACCGAACTCGACCAGCGGCTGAAGCTGGCCAAAAACAAGAAGCACGATATCGAACTGGTGGTTGACCGACTGGTCATCCCTGCCGAGGCCGACGAGGATTTTCACTCCCGCCTGGGCGACTCGGTCGAGACGGCCCTGCGTTGGGGAGAAGGCACGCTCATCATCGATGTCATCGACGGCGAAGAGCAAATTTTGTCGGAGAACAACGCCTGCGCCCATTGCGGTATCAGCTACCCGGAGATGACCCCGCAGATGTTCAGCTTCAACTCGCCCATCGGCGCCTGCCCCGACTGCAACGGCTTAGGCGAGCGGTTCGAGTTCGACCCAGAACTATTCATCCATCCCCATAAATCGCTCAACGACGGCGCCGTTATCCCGTGGGGCGCCCTCGGTAAAAAAAACAGTTGGGCTGCGCAAATCGCTCGACAAATTGCCAAACGGTTCCAAATCAGTCTCGACACGCCCTGGTCGGAGCTGCCGGAGCGGGTGCGCGAGATCATCTTGCACGGCAACCCGTACCTTGAGTTTGAGTACCGAAGCGACAATTTCGTCGGCGCCTGGCCCTACGAGGGCGTTATCAAAGCCACCACCCGGCGTTACAAAGAAACCAAATCGCACAATATGCGCGATCACTACAGCCAGTACCTCAGCCAGCAGCCTTGTTCGACCTGCCAGGGCGAACGACTGCGCCCTGAAGCCCGGGCGGTGACTCTGGGCGGCATAACCATTACCAAGGTCACTAAGATGACCATTGCCGAGGCATATGTCTACATGTCGCAGTTGATGGGTGAACCTGAAGAGAGGGGAAACCCGAGAGAGGGTGAGCTTAACGCACTCTCTACCGGCGCCAACGGCCATGCCGCACACGCCAACCCGCAATATGCACCGCTCACGGCCCAACAACTTGAGGTCGCGTATGAAATGCTCAAAGAAATCCGCGATCGTCTCAAATTCATGTTAAACGTCGGCCTCTACTACCTAACCCTGGATCGACCCGCCCCCTCCCTATCCGGCGGCGAAGGACAGCGCATCCGGCTGGCTTCACAAATTGGCTCCGGGCTGGTCGGGGTGATGTATATCTTGGATGAGCCGTCGATTGGGCTGCACCAGCGCGACAACCGCCGCCTACTCGACTCGCTGCTGCGGCTACGCGACCTGGGCAACACGGTACTGGTGGTCGAACACGATGAAGAGACAATGGACGCCGCCGACTGGATCGTCGATTTTGGTCCTGGGGCCGGCTCGCAGGGCGGCGAGATCGTTTTCCAGGGAACAGCGGACGAGATCAAGCAGAGCGAACAATCGCTGACAGGCAAATACCTGGCCGGAACGTTGGCCGTAGTCTCCGGTAATGGCCGGCGCGATGCCAACGGCCAGTGGCTGTCGCTGCGGGGGGCAACACTTCATAACCTCAAAGCGATCGACGTCCACTTTCCGCTAGGCTGCTTCACCTGTATCACCGGCGTTAGCGGCAGCGGCAAGAGCAGCCTGGTCACAGGTACCCTTCATCCGGCCCTGGCCCGCGAACTGCACGGCGCTCAAGATCGGCCCGGCCCGCACGACGGCATCGAAGGGCTGGAGTTGGTCAACAAAGTTATCCACATCACCCAAGACCCCATCGGCCGGACGCCGCGCAGCAACCCGGCCACCTACGCCAAGGTTTGGGACGACATCCGCACGCTGTTTGCCGAAACAGTCGAAGCCAAAGCGCGAGGCTACAAACCGGGCCGCTTCAGCTTCAACGTCAAGGGCGGCCGCTGCGAAATATGCCAGGGCTACGGCCAGAAGCTGGTCGAGATGCACTTTCTGCCGGATGTGTGGATCACCTGCGATGTCTGCAAAGGGCTGCGCTTCAACCGCGAAACGTTGCAAGTCAAGTACAAGGGCAAAACCATCGCTGATGTGCTGGATATGGACGTGGCTGAGGCGCTGGACTTTTTCGAGAATATCCCTCGCATCAACCGCATCTTAACCACGCTGCACGACGTAGGGCTGGATTACATCAAGCTCGGCCAAAGCGCCACCACCCTATCCGGCGGCGAGGCTCAGCGGGTCAAGCTGGCCAAAGAGTTGTCCCGGGTCTCAACCGGCGACACCGTCTACATCTTAGATGAACCGACCACCGGCCTCCACTTCGCCGATATTCAAAAGCTGCTCGACGTGCTGCACCGCCTGACCGACGCCGGCAACACCGTCATCGTCATCGAACACAACCTGGATGTCATCCGCAGCGCCGATTGGATTATCGATTTAGGACCGGAAGGCGGCGACGACGGCGGCGAGATCATCGCCATCGGTACGCCGGAGACCGTCGCCCAGATTGAAGGCAGTCATACCGGGGCCTTCTTGAAAACGGTGTTAGAATCACTCCCCGTTTGAGTTGGGTAGATCATCTAACCTCTTGAATTTTACAAAATTGGCTTTTTATGTAAACTCTTATATATGACTATAAGAAGCCTCACTCGTTACTTGTGGTTAATCGGAGGTCTCATCCTCCTATTACTGGGCGCAGCGTCCGCGCCCTTGGTTATGGCTCAGGAGCCGCCGGACGAATCGTCTCCCTTTGATCCACGCTTCGGCATTGTCGATAGCTTCGCCAACACAACCGAAGCCAACGAGGCCGGCGCCGGCTGGACCCGCGTCTTCTTTCGCTGGGATGTGGTGCAGCCAGGCGGTCCGTCCGACTGGAAGCCGGCCAACGTACCCGATACCTTTATTAACGCCGAGGTTGCCGCCGGGCGCGAAGTTGCGGCGGTGCTGATCGGTACACCTGGCTGGGCCACCGACCGCAACACCTCCACCGCTGTACCGCCGCGTGAATATTGGGGCGACTTTGTCTTCAAGATCGCCAGCCAATACAAAGGCCGCATCAACCATTGGATCATTTGGAATCTGCCTGATGTCAATGACCCCGGCTCGGCCAGCTATACCTGGGAAGGCACGGAAGAGGATTACGCCATTCTCTTGAAGGAAGCCTACACCAAAATCAAGGCGGCCGACCCGACCGCGCAGGTTCATATCGGCGGCTTAACCTACACCTGGGACCAAGAGCGGGGTAATGAACAGTACTTAGCCCGGCTGCTCGATCTGATTGTGGCCGATGAGGAAGCCCCCGCCAACAACTATTTTTTCGACGGGGTTAGCTACCACCTGTATAACGACCCCAGCCAGATCCTGCAAGCCGTAACCGAGGTCCGCAATATCCTCGACTCGCACGATTTGACCCAAAAGACGATCTGGATCACCGAGACCAACGCGCCCCCGACGGATGACTTCATTGAACCGGCCACCGTGCCGACTGCCTTCAACATTACGGTTGATGAGCAAGCCGACTTTGTCATCCAAGCCTTTGCCCTGGCCCTGGCCGGCGGGGCCGAGCGCATCGCCTTCAACAAGATGCAGAATGGCTCTGACTTTGCCGCGCCTACCGGCTTACTCCGCAACGATGGTTCACGCCGGCCAGCGTTCGATGCCTTTCGGACGGTGACCAAATATTTCGCCGGAACGCAGCAAGCCGAGTGGATTCAGTTGGGCGACGTCTATATCGTGACCCTTAACCGGGGCGACCAGACCACCACCGTGCTGTGGACGATGGGCCGCACCCCGACCACCTATTCGCTGACCGCTGTTGCGCCGGTCGGCATCATCGTCAATGAGCGCGGCGACGCCCAGACCATCGTGGCCACCGACGGTACCTACGAGGTCGATCTGCCGGCGGCGGAATGCAGCAACGGCGACTTCTGCTTCATCGGCGGCGCGCCCCGCCTGATTGTGGAAGAGGCCCCATCCGACCAACGCGCTCCGCTCCTACCGGCGGTCCAGGCGGCCACCCCCACCCTACCACCGGCTTCCAGCCCCACCGCAGCCCTCGATCCCACCGAGCCCCCACCGGCCCCACCGCCCACCCTGACTCCGGCTGTCTCGGCTGCTCAAGAGCCTTCAGCGGCCGCACCGACCACCGAACCTGCTGTTGCCATCGCCGCCACCGCGCCACCCACAACCGAACCTCCGGCCACCGGCGAACCGGCCGCGGCTTCTCCGGCCAACACCCTACCGACCCCGACGCCGGCGAGGCCCCACCCCCGGCCGATTTACTGCCTGACTCAGAGGGAGATCCTTTCGCCGAAGCTTCCGACGCCGCCGGCGACCTATCCGCCACGCCCACTACCGTCCCCCCGGTCACCATCGGCAGCGTCCTGACCCCCACCCGCATCCTGTGGCTGTTCATCATTGGCCTGGTCGTCTTCACCATCACCTACGGTATTCAAGTGGCCGTTTGGTATCGCTACCGGCGGTAACAGCCTCGCTCCCCCTTTATGACCATGTATCTTTTTTGTTAAAACCACGTAAAGAGTTTATTGAGTTTGTGGAGTTTGTCAGATAGATTTAAACCAACGAACGCCCTAAAAAACCCTTATAAGGATTCTGCCAAAACCCATGTAAGGATTCTGCCAGAGTCCATGTAAGGATCCGATCTAAACCCTTATAAGGGTTCAAGCAAACCCATGTAAGGATCCGATCATGATCCATACATGGACTCTGGGAAAACAGTTATAACGATCCTGGAAAAACCCTTATAACGATTCGAGCAGAATCCTTATAAATCAGGGTTTACGCAAAAACCCAGGTGACAGTCACTTATTGTCAATAAATCAGAAGTTCGATAGCCAAAATAGGTCGATTTAGCGTGATCAAGTGACTGTCACCTTTAGAACTGCGTAAGTCCTGTAAATAAACCTCATGTTCCCCATAAACGAGGGACGCTGGGCGAACTTAGCGTCTTAGCGGTGAACCCTGCCTCATTGACTTATGGGCTGCCACTGGGGTTAATCAACGTTCATGTTATTAAAATTTAATAAATCTGCTGTATACTAAATCCAACCAGTGAAGATTTAGAACTATTCCATAAATCAACAACTACAAACTTATCGAGGTGCAATATGTCCGACAAGTTAGAGAAAGCAACATTAGGTGGGGGCTGCTTTTGGTGTACCGAGGCAGTGTTCCAGGATTTAAAAGGGGTATACAAAGTCGTATCCGGCTATGCCGGCGGTCAGGTCGAAAACCCCACGTACCATCAGGTCTGTACGGGCAGAACCGGCCACGCCGAAGTAATTCAAGTTACGTTTGATCCAGAAATCATCTCTTTTGAGGATTTACTGTACGTGTTCTGGCGAACCCATGATCCGACGACCTTAAATCGACAGGGGGCGGATGTGGGGACGCAGTATCGTTCGGCGATTTTTTATCATTCGGAGGAACAGAAAGCCGCGGCCGAAAAGTCAAAGGCTGAAACCGACGCCGCCGGCTTGTGGTACAATCCCATCGTAACCGAGATCTCACCGTTGACTCACTTTTATGAGGCCGAAGGGTATCACCAAAACTACTTCAATCAGAACGGCAATCAGCCGTATTGCCGGATGGTGATCGATCCGAAAGTGCGTAAATTCAGGAAAGAGTTTCAGACGAAGCTTAAGGACGCGATGCCCGGCTAGACCGTTTCGTTGCTGTGGGCCGAAGGCAAGGTTAGCAGCGGCGCGCCTCGCAGCGCGGCTCGTAGGGCGTCGCGGTCATCCCAGGGGTATTCGGTTTGGCCAAAGCACATGCTCTGCTCGTGGCCTTTGCCCAGGGCAATAACCGTATCGTTGGGCCGGGCCAGTTGCGTGGCAAAATAGATAGCCCGGCCTCGATCAGGGACCCGGTGGAAGGTTTGACCTTCCACCGCTCCCCTGGCGATCATCGCTTGGGCGGTTTCGTCAATAATGGCGTCAAGTTCCTCGGTACGCGGATCTTCTGCCGTGATAATTGTAATGTCGGCCAGTTCGGCAGCAATCTCTCCCATCAACACCCGCTTTTCCACATCGCGCAGCCCGGCGCAACCAAACACCGCGATTACGCGCCCGGTGGTAATCCGGCGCACCGCCGACAAGGCTCGTTTGAGCGAGTTGGGCGTATGGGCAAAATCGACAATGGCCGTGAACGGCTGTCCTTCGCTAATTCGCTCCATGCGGCCCGGAATGCCGGGTAAGGCGACAATCCCCCGTCGAGCCGCTTCAATGGATACCCCTAACACCTCAATCGCTGCCGCAGTCGCGGCTAAACAGTTGCTGATGTTATAATCGCCAATCAGGTTGGTTTCGACCTCAAATGAATACGTGGGGTGACTAATCGTAAAGGTGGTTTTGTCCGGCGCGGTTGATATATTGTGAGCAGTCAGGGAGGCGTCCGAGTGGCCGGCCACGCTATAGCCCAACCAAGTCACGCCGAGAGGGTCTAATCTGGCTTTGAGATAGTCGTAAGACCAATCATCACAGTTGAGAATGGCCGTTTTGGGAATCCCTTTTGCCGTCGCCATAGCCAGCGACTCAAAGAGCGACGCTTTGGCGGCCCGGTAGCCGGCCAGCGAGCCGTGAATATCAAGATGTTCGTGGGTAATGTTGGTGATAATGGCCACGTCAAACTCACAAGCCGTGACGCGATGTTGGGCCAGACCGTGCGAGGTCGTTTCCAACAGGCAGACCTCGGTGCCGGCCTCGACCATTTGGGCCAAGTAGCGCTGCACGTCGGGCGCATCGGGGGTGGTGGTATGCAGTCCGGTTTCCAAGACCGTATCGCCGATGATGGCATTGACGGTATTGATCATACTGACTTTTTTACCGGCGGCCCTAAGGATGTGGTACAGAAAGTTAGTGGTCGTCGTCTTGCCGTCGGTGCCGGTGATGCCTACCGTGATGATACGTCGGGCCGGGAAATCGTACCAGGCGGCGGCCAGATAGGCCAGCGCTTCGCGCCCATTAGGAACGACCACCACCGGAATTGAAGCGGAGGTCGGGACCAGTCGGGCATCCTCGCAAATAATGGCTGCCGCTCCTTTAGCCACGGCCTCAGGGATAAAGCGATGACCATCGATGCTGACGCCTTGATAGGCTACAAACAGCGTACCGGCGGCCACTTGACGAGAATCGGCGGTCAACTGGGCAATGTCGATGGACGATACATCACTATTTATTGGCTCTAAAAGTTGAAAATGGGGTAAAGCGGTTAACAAGTAAGTCAGTTTAAAAGGCATCTTCAGTAGCCAGCACTTCAACCGGTTTGGTATTGGGTTTTTCCAAAATATTGGGTAACCATAAGGTAAAGGTGGAGCCTTTGCCCAACTCACTGGTCACCGTAATCTCCCCGCCGTGGGCTTTCGCAATCCACTGGGCGATGGACAAGCCCAGACCGCTGCCCGACTGATTTTCGGAGTCTTGGGCTTGGTAGAAGCGCTCAAAAATGTGGGGCAAGGCGGTTGGCGCAATTCCGCGACCGGTATCCGCGACCGTGACTCGCACCCATTCTTTGTCGCGATAAAGGGAGAGGGTGATCGAGCCATTGAACGGCGTGTGTTTGATAGCATTGGTCATCAGGTTGATCAAAAGTTGTTTCAGCCGGTCGGGGTCGCCCCGCACAATGGCCTGATCTTCATGGCCAAGATGAATGGGAATCCCGTTGGCAATGACGCGAGCTTGCCGGTAGACTTCCAGAACAACCGTGTCCAGTTCAACCGGTTCCAAGCGCAAACTCAACCCGGCATCGGCTTGCGACAGCAGCAACAGGTCGGCCACGATTCGCGACATCCGGTCGAGTTCGCCGTCGATGATGCTCAGGGCCTCGCTTAATTCGGCCGGATCGTTGGCGGCGCCTCTTCTGAGCAAATCGACATTGCCGCGAATGGCGGTGAGCGGAGTCCGCAGTTCATGAGAAACATCGGCGCTCAAGCGAATCTGCGCCTGAAAGAACTTATCGAGCCGCTCCAGCATGTTGTTAATGGTACTGGTCA
Source organism: Anaerolineales bacterium (assembly GCA_020634855.1). Lineage (GTDB taxonomy): Bacteria > Chloroflexota > Anaerolineae > 4572-78 > J111 > JAGRBY01. The sequence goes on along the minus strand of JACKAU010000024.1, from coordinate 28,378 downwards.
ACCGGCTTATTTCATCATTGGTTTTGGGAATAGGCAACCGTTGTTTCAAATCTTGCGCGCTCACAATTTGAGCCGCGGTCTGGGTCACCTTGTCAATGGGTCGTAGCGCCGTCCAAGCTAAAAATGCGCCCACCAACGCCGCAATAACCAGCGCAATCACAATTCCGCTAATCAAGAACAACAGCATCATTTGCAGGGTTGTCTCGATGGTTTTCATCGATTGCCCCACTTGAACCGCGCCAACAACTTGCGACGGCGGACCAACAATGATCGGCGCGCTGTAAACTCGGATCGGTGTATCATCGATCATCACCGTTTTATAAACGGCCTGGCCGTTGTTATTGATCGCATTAATCTCGCTGTGATTTGGAAAGCGCCGCTTCCCCACATTCTCCGTAGCCGTCACTACCTTACCTTCGGTATTGATGACCTGGATAAAAATAGCGGGGGACGAGAAAACATTCAGATCCGGCAACACCACCTTGCCGGTTTCCACAAAACGAGCCTCACTGGAGAGTTGGTTGCCAACCTGTTGGGCGCGATCTTGTAAATTGCGATCGACTTGTTCGCGCAAGGTGTACGACAGCACGGCATACAAAAGCGTTCCAAACGTGACCAGGATCACGCCTAGAAGAAAGGTATACCACAAAATTAAGCGAATACGTATGGGCATAAGTTGGTTAAGGTTTTATCTAAGACCTGTGCAGCTAATTTTCACGTAAGGCATAGCCTACACCACGAACCGTATGCAACAAGCGAGGTTCGTCATTTTCCTCAAGTTTGGAGCGCAAGTAACGCACATAAACTTCAATAATATTCGATTCACCACCAAAATCGTAGCCCCAAATCCGGTCATAAATTTGGTCGCGAGTCAAAACTTGGTTGGGGTGACGCATAAACAGTTCCAGCAGATCATACTCCTTGGCGGTCAGTTCGATGGAGCGGTCAGCCCGTTTGGCCATGCGCGTGGTGGGGTCGAGCGTCAAATCTGCAAAGTGCAACGGCGCATCGGACTCAATCGGCGCGCGCCGCCGGCCTAAAGCCCGAACCCTGGCCAGTAGTTCTTCGAACGCAAACGGCTTGACCAAATAATCGTCAGCCCCGGCTTCCAGGCCGGCCACTCGATCAGGTACCGCGTCCTTGGCCGTTAACATCAGGACGGGCGTTTGCAGTTCACCTTCTCGAATTTGCCGGCAGACGGTCAAACCATCGATGCCGGGCAGCATAATGTCAAGAATGATCAAATCCGGCAGTTCGCCAAAAGCCATGTCCAGCCCGGTTTCACCGTCGGGCGCGACAATAACGTTGTAGCCTTCATGCCGTAAACCTCGCTTGATAAAATTGGCAATTTGAGGTTCATCTTCAACAACTAATATTTTGTTGTTCATGGCAGGTACTCTCTCCTTAGCCGTGTCGGCAAAGCAATTATAGCAGCCAAGTATTAGACTAAAATAAAATATTTGCAACAATCAGACCGGTTCAACCAACTCCAAACGGCCCATCGCCACCGAGAAGAGTCTGGCTCGCTGCCGGAAATCCGAACTGAAATCCTCCCAATCGGTGGTGGTTAGCACAGCTTGCCCGGCCTGATCAACAATATTGATAACCTGTTGCCGGCGATGGGCATCCAGTTCACTCATCACATCATCCAACAGAAGAACCGGCGTTTCTCCGGTTGACTGCTTCATTAGAATCACCTCAGCCAGCTTGGTGCTGAGGGCGGCGGTCCGCTGCTGCCCTCGCGAACCGTACATAGTCATGTCGATGCCATCGACCAGAAAATGAAAATCATCTCGATGGGGGCCGACCAGCGTTACCCCCCGGCTAATCTCTTCCGATCGGGAATTGATCAGATAACTCCGGAAGGTTTCACGCACCTCTTGCAGCGGAGGCGCAGCCGTGCTATACGGCACCAATTCTTCCATAATTAGGGGCAGTTGGTAGTTGGGCTGGGGACGCTGGTACAGGTCAAAACTGGGCGCGTAGTGTAAACGCAGCCCTTCGCGTCCGCCGCTCAATTCGCGATGGCGCTGGCGAGCCACAGCATCGAGGTCCAGAATGGTGTTGTGGCGGTTGACCATTAAGGCGGCGCCATCACGGGCCAACTGTTCATCCCAGTAGAAAAGTTGGTCAGGATTGCTGTTGCGTTTGAACAGCTCTTTGAGCAGGGCGTTGCGTTGGGTCAAGACCTTGTTGTAGCGGCTCAGAGCCGCGCAGTAATCCGGGTTAATCTGGCACAGCGTGCTGTCGAGATAGCGCCGGCGGATGCCGGGCGAACCGGTCACCAACTCGATATCTTCGGGCAAAAACATGACGGTATTGAGCTTGCCGATGATATCCATTGCCCGTTTCTTGGCCCCGTTAAAGCGGATATCCTTGCGGAAGTTGTTTCCCTCACGCACGACGGTAATGGCAATTTTGAAGGTATCGGCCCGAGTCTTGACTGTCGCTTCAACGCGGGCAAACGGCAGCGTCTCTTGTTTGAGAATAATCCAATTGATCAACTGCTGATCGGAGCGGGTATGAACGCTGCGGGTGGTGGACAGGAAATAGATGGCCTCCAGCAAATTCGTTTTGCCGTTGGCGTTGTCACCGCGCAGCAAAACAGGACCGGATGGTAAATCGAGGGTCAAGCGGCTATAGTTTCGGTAGTTGGTTAGGGATAATTGGCTGATGTCCACAGTAGAGGGATTATAGCATAACCCCGCTCATTTTGCAGAACGACTACGGTTGGGGAACGCTTAACCGATTGATCTGATACAGCGTTTCCAAGCGCTGCAAAGCGTGCTGACGTGTTTTTTGCAGACCGTGCAGACCGCCGAAGCCTTCAATGATGAATGAGGCCGAGACTGTTCCGTAAAATGCCGCTTGCAGCGGGTCGTGCGTTTCACAGTAACCGATGGAGAAGCCGCCGCAGAAGGAGTCGCCCGCGCCGGTCAGGTCATCGACATCGGCCGGATAAGGCAGAACCTGGTGGAAGCAATCCCGCAGGCGGTCATAGATGGCAACGCCGTGATCGCCTTGCTTTACGGCCACAATTTTAGGCCCGCGCGCTGCGATTTCCCGACAGAAGCGTTCAGCATTATGGTTGGGCATCATACTGTCGGCTTCCACTTCGCTGGGCATAAAGGCATCGACCCGGCTGAGAATTTTCAGCAGGCCGGGATCATCGAACGTATCGACCGGATAAGGTAAAATATCCATCGACACAAAAATATGGGGTTTATCTTGAAGGAAATCGATCCAGGCAAACATCGTTTCCATTCGCATGGGGGACAGATGAATCGAGTCAATGTGCCATAAATCCGGAGGAAGTTCGTGGGGGAGCGGCGAACTGCGGAGATGGACCCGGCGCGCGGCTTCGCTGAAGCGTGCGGCCTCTTCTGCGCTCAGGGGTCTGCTGCTGTAAGGGCTGGGGGTTAACAAAACGACTTCGGTATTTCGGGAGAAGTAACGCCGGTAGCCGCTGACTTCATAAATGGTCCAGGCCCGTAGGGTTTCCTCGTCCTTTTGAACCAGGCCGGCAATATTGATGTCACTTTGGGCCAAGGTGGCGGTATATTCAGACGGCCAATCATAGCCGACCACAGCTGCAATACCCACCTGGTTCGACCAGATGTTGGCTCCAACAGCAGCATATAAGGCATTACCGCCGGGGTCGGCCATGCTGGTTCGACCGTCGGCATACACGGTATCATTCAGCGCCAGCGACCCCACGCACAGATGTTTGGTACTCAAAATTTCCTCCCCAATAGGCGATGCCAGAATATCATGAGTCTTGGCTGCTGTCAATGAGACTATTGGTGCATTTTGGCCACAGGTTTTGCAGTTGATAAATTTTTCTTACAATTGATTCTACTTTAACGCCAGCAGATTACAATTAGCTAACCCAAAAATATCCGGGAGTCAGGCAAAGGATAACCTTTATGACCAAATTAATCATTGTCGAGTCGGCGAAAAAGGCGCGCACGATCAAAGGCATGTTGGGCGCGGAGTTTGTCGTTAAAGCCACCAGCGGCCATATTTTGGAAATGCCCGCCGATGATATGCACGTCAACTTGCAAGATTTCACGCCCACGCTGCATCTGATTCGCGGTAAAGGCAAAAAATTGGAGGAACTCCGTAAAGCCGCTGCTCAGGCTGACGCGGTCTATCTGGGCACGGATATGGATCGCGAAGGCGAAGCGATTGCCCAGCACGTAGCCGAGCGCCTGGGGCGGCCGTTGGCTAACAAAATCCGGCGCATTACCTTCACCGCCATCACCCGCACCGATCTGCAAGCAGCCTTGGCTGCGCCTCGCTTGATCAATCTAAAGCTGGTCGAGGCCCAAACGGCGCGCCGAGTCACCGACCGGTTGGTGGGCTATATGGTCAGCCCGGTTTTATGGAAAGGGCTGTCCGGGCTGCGCCGCCTGTCGGCCGGACGGGTACAATCGCCTGCGTTATGGTTGGTGGTTGAACGAGAGCGGGCCATCCGGGCGTTTGTATCGGAAGAGTGGTGGAGCATCGAGGCCGAACTCTCCAAAACCGCCGATCCCAACCACCAGAAATTTTGGGCAACCTTGTTCAAGATCAAGGGCCGCAAACCCGAGCTAAAAACAGAGGCCGACGCCCAAAAAGTACTGACCGATTTAGCGGGAGCCACCTGGCGAGTGTTGAATGTGGACAAAGGCACACGCGTCCGTAAACCCTACCCGCCCTTCACCACCGATTCGATGCAACAGGCTGCTTCGAGCCAGTTAGGCTTTAACCCCCGGCTGACAATGAAAATAGCCCAAGAACTATACGAAGGCGTAAAGTTGGGCGAGGGCAAAGCGGTCGGTCTGATCACCTACATCCGCACCGACAGCGTGGCGGTGGCCCCAGAAGCGCAGCAAGCCGCCCGAGGCGTGATCGCCAAATATTTCGGCGAAGCCTACCTGCCTGCTAAACCGCCCATTTACCAGACCCGCGATAAAACAGCTCAGGAGGCCCACGAAGCCATCCGCCCGGTCGATCCCTGGAAAACGCCCAAAGGGATCGAAGCGTATCTAACGCCGCCGCAATACCAGCTTTACCGGCTTATCTGGCGGCGGTTCATTGCCAGCCAGATGAAACCGGCGATCTACGATACCATCACCGTCGATATCGAAACGATCATTGCCGGCAGCGCGACGCAATATCTATTTCGAGCCACCGGCAGCACCCTTCGCTTTGCCGGCTTTCTAAAAGTCTACGGCGTCGATGCCGATGCCGAGGAATCGCGCCAGAAGAAAGACAAAGGAAAGGCCGTTTCAGACAACCAGAGCGAAGACGGGGCCATTGAAAACGAGTCGATGCCCGATCTGAGCAAAGGCGATGCCCTGACTCTGCACCAGTTGCTGCCCAAACAGCACTTCACCCAACCGCCCAAACGCTACACCGAGGCCCAACTGATCGGCGCCTTGAAAAAGTTGGGGCTGGGCCGGCCCAGTACGTATGCGACGATTGTCGAGACATTGAAAGATCGTCGGTATGTGGGGGTAGAAAAGAAACGGCTGTACCCGACCCCGCTGGGGTTTCAGGTCTGCGAACTGTTGGAACGGCACGTGCAAATGGTCATCGATGTCGGCTTTACGGCCCAAATGGAGGCCAATCTGGACCGGATTGCCAATGGCCAGGCCAACCGGCTGGCCGTCATGCGCGAATTCTACGACCCGTTCAAACAAGTGGTCGATCAAGCACTGATCGCCGCTGCCGCCGAGCGGCAACCCGCCGCCCGCCCGCCCAAGGTGACCAAGGGCAAACGCACCGCCGGCCGCAAAAAAGCCATGCCGACCTCCGATAAGGTCGGCCAGGTTTGCCCGGAGTGCAAAGAGGGCACGTTGGTCGCCAAGCAGGGCAAGTACGGCCCCTTTTTGGGCTGTTCGCGCTACGCGGCCGGCTGCCGCTTCACTGAAAAATTGGGGTCAGGCGGTCGAACCCGGCGCAAATCAACCCGGCGGAAAAAACGCAGCGCCTCTTCGGCCTGACTTAGTAACTCCCCCGCATTTATGCTATAATATTGACCACAAAACGCTGACTATTGGACAGGAAAAACCGTTATGACCCAATCTAATCCCAAAAAAGCGCTTTTTGCTAACCTGGTCTATGATGAGGACGGGAACCCCGTGGAAACCACCTTTATCGGCCAGGATCCGTTTTATGTAATTTTAGACGGCGACTTTCGACGGCATGTCGCCGCCGAAGAGATCGACCGTCAAGTCGTCCACTGGCTGACCGAACAAATCTCGGCCAACAAAGATCTGGTTTCTGAAGGCGTCATGAATTTTATCGGTAAAGACGATTTATTCACCAAAGCGATGGTCGACTCATCGATTAATCGCATGGATGAATTGATGAACCAGGGTATGCCCGACGACGCCCGTATGATGTTAGGGATGATGGGCTTCAAAGTAATCGTCAACTATCACGGTGAGTTGGTCAAGCTGGACATGCCAGCTCAGGAATTTCCGGACGAAGAATAATCTGTAGACCGCCGCAGCCTGAGTAGGCGAAGTCGTATAGAAGGGTGCATTGCTGTCTACTAAACTACCGGCTCAATGATGACATTTTAATAACTCTTAGAAAGAGCCTGACCATTACCATCAGGCTTTTTTATTTACAACCAGGTGGCAACCCAGGCGATGAGGTAAATTGGAGGTTAAGTAAATCCCATCCTCAAATCCCCTTATCGTCAATCTCCGCCCAATGATCAAAGTTATTCTGGGATCAACCCTAAGTCTAAAATTGCCGATCGCAGGGCAATGTTGTTGCCCCTGTTAGCCGGTCATGCTAAAATGTGGGCTTGGAATGTTTACCCTCACGGGACAAGTCGATCCTGTGAGCTATTGTTCAGGAGGTTATTGTGAAAAACTTCTTTAAAGGTATGGTGACCAACACCGGCGTTTTAGGTGAGGTGATGGTGTTTCTGTGGCAGCGCAAACTGTGGTGGATGATTCCGATGATCACTGTTTTGCTGTTATTCGGTTTGCTGCTGGTATTTGCCAACACCTCCGGGATTGCGCCGTTTATTTATACGTTGTTCTAAGAGACGAAGACCATGAATTGGAAAAAACTGTGGGCGGGTTGGAAACGCTTCGGCGAGATTATCGGCAACTTTTTGGCCCGAATTGTACTCACGATCTTCTATTTTACCGTGTTTGTGCCGTTTGCCATCGGGGTTCGACTGCTAAGCGATCCCTTAAAAATAAAAGAGCTTCCCGCCGAACTGTGGCAACCTCGTACAACGGGTGACCAGCAGTTGGAAGAAGCGCTGAGGCAGTTTTAATGAATATCTTAGGTATCTCTTGCTATTATCACGATGCAGCGGCGGCCCTGTTGGTCGATGGCCGGTTGGCGGCGGCGGCCGAAGAAGAACGCTTTACCCGCAAAAAACACGATCACAACTTTCCAACCCACGCGATCGACTTCTGTATGAAGCAAGCCAACATCAGCGCCGCCGACCTGGATTACGTGGTTTTTTACGAAAAGCCGCTCATTAAATTCGAGCGGATCATGCAAACCGCGCTCTCCACGTTTCCCAAATCGTGGGGCACCTTCCGCGAGTCGATGGTCGCCTGGTTTAATGAGAAATTATGGATCAAAGGCCAACTGCAAACTCGGATCGGCGTGCCGACCAACAAAATTCTGTTTATTGAACACCACCTCTCCCACGCGGCCAGCGCGATGTTCTGCTCGCCCTACCAGGACGCGGCTGTACTGACTATTGATGGCGTGGGCGAGTGGACGACAGCCGCTATCGGCCAGGCAACCGCCACGTGGAACGGCAACGGCGCTAACAGCATCAGTTTGGACCATGAGCTGCGTTTTCCCCATTCGTTAGGGCTGCTCTACTCAGCCTTCACCGCGTTTCTGGGCTTTCGAGTCAACAACGGCGAGTATAAAGTGATGGGTATGGCCCCCTATGGCCAGCCCAATTACATGGACGATATTTACAAAGTGGTCAATGTCGATAATGACGGCGGCTTGACCCTCAACATGGATTACTTTAGCTTCCATTACTCTACCAGCCGGACGTTTAACCAAAAGTTCGTCGAGCTGTTTGGCCCGCCCCGCAAACCGGAAGCCGAATTCTTTTCAGAGACGACCCACCCGGCCAAAGATCACCCGGATTGGGACGAGGTCACGGCCGCTCAAAACCAAAAGTACGCCGATATCGCCGCCAGCATCCAGCGGGTGACCGAAGAGATCATTCTGAAGATGGTTGGCTACGCTCACCGGCAAAGCGGCGGCTCGAAGAACTTGGTTATGGCCGGCGGGGTGGCTTTAAACAGCGTAGCCAACGGCCGAGTGATGCGCGAGGGGCCGTTTGAAAATGTCTTCATCCAGCCGGCCGCCGGTGACGCGGGCGGCGCGCTAGGCGCGGCGCTCTATGCCTACCATGTCATCTTCGGTCAGCCGCGTCAATTTACGATGGAACACGCCTACTGGGGCGCCGAGTTCTCCGAGGGCGCGATGGTTGAGGCCATCAAAACCAGCGGCTTTGCTTACGAAGAATTTGATGACGACGACAAGCTGCTCGATCAGGCGGTTGATACGCTGCTGCAAAACAAGGTTATCGGCTGGTATCGAGGCCGCTTTGAGTGGGGACCGCGGGCGCTGGGCCACCGGTCGATTATCGCCGATCCGCGCCGCGAAGAGATGAAGGAAATTGTTAACACCAAAATCAAGTTCCGCGAGCCGTTCCGTCCTTTCGCCCCGGTGGTGATGGAAGATCGGGCTCAGGAATATTTCTCCACGCCCAACCTCGATAAACAGTACCCGCCGCGCTACATGCTGATGGTCTCCGAAATTCCGCAGGATAAATGGGATAAAATCCAGGCCGTCTGCCACAACGGCACCGGCCGGTTACAGAGCGTCCGCGAAGAGTGGAACTCGGGTTACTACAACCTCATCAAAAAGTTCGACCAGGCCACCGGCGTCCCGGTGCTGCTCAACACCTCCTACAACCTGCGCGGCGAGCCGATTGTCACCACCCCCCAGGAGGCCATTAACACCTTCGCTGCCTCCGATATCGACCAGTTGGTCATGGGACCGTTTCTGGTGAAAAAGCCGGACGACTACGAAGCCACCGGCTCCCATTTGAGTCCCGATCAGGTTGATTAGAGGCCCTTGGGGCGATGCCGCCAACGAAAATTTACTGGAGCGACAAAGCTAGCTTTGTCATTCACGGTTAGGTCAAAGTAAACTTTGACGCTCCAGATCGTTATTTTCTGAGGACGAATGGTATTTGAGGATAAGTCGATAACCGACGCCTCTAATATTCTCAATGTACTGGTACGAGGCATCCCCGTCCGGTTGAAGTCTGTCGCGGAGCCGTCTGACCAAACTTTGAATATTATTGTAATCGCGCAGCCGATCATAGTCGCCCCACACGCCTTTGCCAATCATATTAAAAGTACAGAGCGAATCCTGAGGATGATCAACGGCCCGGCGATACAACACGGTCAGCAGTTTGTATTCCGTTTCGGCTAAGGTGATCCACTGGCCTTCGAGCCAGACATCGTAGCCTAACTTTTGGTCGTCGAGCCAGGGACTGTGCGATTTATCATATTTTGGCGGGTCGGGGCTAAAACTGTGGCAAATTTCCCGGATGGAGTCAAGCGCGTGCAGAAAACGGGCCAGATCGCTGCTGCGGTAACAACCCCCACTATCGTACTCGTTGATGACATTAACTGTCCTCAAAAGCAGCCCGATTTGGTAAAGCGGCCGGGCCTGATTGATTTTTTGGAACGCGTATTGCCGAATATGATATATGACGGTCAGCGCCTTTTGCATTTCGTTGTTCAAATGAGGATAAACCGGCGCTGTTTCTGAGTTGGCCTCAGTTTGAAGATATTCCTCTAACTGCCGCCGTTCGTGATGCGGCAGATCTCCGGTCAAGCGAAATTTAACCAAGATTTCCAGATCAATAAGATCTTTGAGCAGCGGGCCTTGACTAAGCCCGCCAAATTCGATTAGCCAAGAGCGATCCCGCTGATCAACCAAAATTGTCTCACCGCTCAATCTTCCATGGGTGATGCCGTACTGAATCGAAGCAGCGACCGGGATGGCTCCCTCAAGCAAGCTCAGCAGCAGCTTAAAGGTCGTTTCATCGAAACGAGGCGCATGGTTAACCACAGCGTGCGCCTGCAGCGCCTCGATCTGCGCTGCCAGCGCCTCTGGGGTGAGAATTCCGTTATCGTCACAAAAATAGGGAACAATCGCAGCGACCACCGTGTCGGACTCTTCAATTTTTACGTTTTGTTGGTGATAGCGCGCCAAGGTGCGGTTGAAGAAATGGGACAAAGTCGCCACAATTTTTTCAGGGCGATTGTACCGGTAAAATTCTGAAAAGGGAACGACGTTTTCTAACTCAGCATCGGTTAGGGTATAGGCTAACGCCGCGTAACGGGTGGTTTCTATCCGCTGCTTCATCAATTTGGTGGTACTGCCCTCAGTAGCGATTCTGGGTGCATATTTTTCGAAGCATTCGTCTTCTTGCCGGATGGCCTGGCGCAAACCGCAGGTAACCACCAACCGAAACGGCAGCCCTTCCGGCAAGAAGGAAAAAACGGCGACCGTAACTTTATTTTGGCCGGCGGTGATCAGCCGGTGTAGGTTGATTTGCTGGCTCCGGTAGAAAAGACAGCAAAACAGATCTTCTAATTCGTCAATCCGGGCCGGGAGACGGTCATATTCAAGCTCGGGTTCAATTAACGCGACTAAATGGGCCAGAGACAGTGTGTTGTTTTGATCACGGCGAATATCAAGCTGCCAATTGAGGCGAACATGTTCATTGAACACGCGCTCGACCGCGTTCAGAATGGCATCGATCCCTTCATCTTTACCGATAAAATTTACGGCCGGCGGCAAGCTGTCTAAGCGCGGGCCTAACGCCTCGCGGGCCAATTCAAAACTGGGATAGGCCGTTAAAATGATCTTGGGAACGGGCCGGTACGCTTCGCGTTGAGCCAACAATAATCCGCTAATGTCCTGAACATCGTCATCATCTTCCAACCGAATATCTAAAATGATCAAATGCACGTGCTGCGTGGCCAACTGCTCTTCCGCCTGAGCCAACGAATAGGCCCGATAAACGCGATAACCGGCTTCTTCGAGCAAGCGGGCGTGCACATCTAAATAATTAGCGGAGTTATCAACAAAAAGAATGGTTTTTTGTTTCAAGGGATGCTCACTTTTGGTCGTTCAACCACAACTGTTTCCACGGGCAGCGTCACCATAACGCTTGTCCCCTGGTGGGTGGTTGCGTTGATTTCAACATCACCGCGATAAGTCTGAAAAATCGTTCTGGCCAGCATCAAACCGATACCGGAGCCTTTACTACCTTCTGGCTTGTCGATAGGTTGTTTGAAGATTTTGGTGCGTAACGATTCAGGGATTCCGGGCCCGGTATCTTGCACGAAGACCTTAATTTGCCGGTCGATCAGACTCGTGGTCAGTGTTATCAACTTTTCCGGCGAGTCGACTCGTTCCATAGCATTAACGGCGTTATCAATAATCAATTCAAAGCCTCGGCGCAGCCATTCCTGGCTGGCCCGTACCGTCGCGACGTCGTCAAGGCCAGGCTCCAGGTTTAATTCTAAAGTTACGGCTTGATAGCGGTTCTGCCGCCAGCGGCGCTCCAAATAAGTTCTGATCGTTTCGTTTATCTTTAAAGAATTAATGGCGTCTTCATAAGATAGCGGCGCGGTGACCGGAATATCTTTGATACCGTTTATCACTGCATCGAGCTGTTCCAACTGCTGCCCAATCTCCGGTGTTTGCTGCGCCTTGGGCAGCAGCGCCTTCAGCAAGGCGACATGCCCTCTGGCCGTGCCGACTTCGCGTTTGATACTGTGTCCCCAGGTCGTACTAACCATTTTAATCCAATCAACTGCCGTATGCGTGCCAATAAATCCTTTGATCTTCTTCATCTCTTCGTATTGGCTGGCCCGGTCGATGGCCACGGCGAATTGACCGGCTAAAATTTCGAGCAGGGCAATCTCTCGCTCAGAAAACGGTTTGGGATTTTTGCTACGGACGCAAAGCACGCCGATAACCTCACCTTGACTTAAAAGCGGTACGCCTAAAATGGCCCGGCAGTTTTTCTCGATCAGAACCGGGTTAACCTGGTTATCTTGCTGGGTATCGGCAATGAAAAGGGGTATACGCTGCTCGATAATTGTACGAGTGAGACCATCTTTCCGAACCCGAGCAGAAAATACTTGTAGCCCCTGGTGGACATCAACTTTAAAGCCCTGAGTGACTTCCTCATGCTGCGCATCCCAAAATAAGACAACACCCTCATACGTATCCGTCAGTTTGATGGCCTCAGTTAGCACTAGCTTTAATACTTCACTAAGTTCTGACGTTCCGGCCAGCGACACGGCCACCTGCCGCAAAATATCGGCCTCCGCCAGGCGTTCGGTTGTGGCCTGGTACAGTTGGGCGTTAATAATGGCGTTGGCCAGTTGATCAGCCATAATTTGCAGCGTGGCGATGTCTTCATCGCCCCAATCACCGACAGATGGGCTTTGCACATCGAGCACACCGATGACTTCCCCCCGCGCAATGAGCGGAAACGCTATTTCGGCCCGAGTTAGCGGCAAAGACGCTATGTAATGAAGGTCGCGGCTGACATCGGGAGCCACATGCGCTTGGCCCGATTGGGCCACCGTGCCTACAATGCCTTGTCCGACTTTAATAGTATGCCCAATTTTCAAGCGGGCCTTATGGACCGGATAAACCGCCTGAAGTTTAATCTTTTCTCTTTTTTCATCGAAAAGAAAGACGCCGGTGTGATAGAAGCCAAAACTTTCCGTAATCAACCGGCCTGTTTCGGTTAACAACATATCAATATCAAGAATAGCCGTCGTACGCCTGGCCACCTGGGCGGCCATGCTTAATAGACGCGCTTTGCGCTGAACTTCTTCAAACAAACGGGCATTACGGATGGCAATGGCCGCTTGGTCGGCCAGCGTTTGTAACGCTTTTTGGTCTCGCTCGTCAAAAGCGTTGGGTTCGCTATGCTCAACATTGATCACGCCAATGACATCGTCGCCAATCATAATCGGCACGTCAAGTTCTGATCGGGTAGCCGGATGACAAGGGACATAATCCGGATCGACTGAAACATCTTTGATCAGTTGCGGTTTTTTGGTAATGACCGTTCTCCAGATAATGCCTTTAGGTTCTTGTACTATTAGGCCAGAACCATTATTCTGGCCTAAATCCGGGCAGGGCGATGATATAGCTTGATTGGGATAAATCTTAACAAATCTGGCGTTTTCGGCGTCGACCAATCTCATTGAAGCAAAGCAAATCTGCTTACCCTGATAACTGGTAATATATTGGGCCTGCTCAAGAATACTCTTCAAAATTTCGTCCAAATTTAGGGAACTACCTACTGTTCGCCCGGTATGGTGTAAAACCTGTAGGACATTGGCATGTTTTTGTTTCTCTTCAAAAAGCTGGGTGTTTCGGATGGCGACAGCGGCCTGATTGGCAAAGAATTCAATATGCTTAACCTCTTCCGGGGTAAACCGATGAAATTGTCTGTAGTTGACAAACATAATGCCCACCTTACGGATGCCAACCTGAAGGGGCAGGACAATGCACGATCGAACCCCTTCATCTTTTAAAAACCGGCGATTGGCAAATATCGGATCGGAGGGAGCCTGTTCAACGATATAAGGCGCATCACGCTCGACCAAATCACATACGAACGAGTCTCTTGGAACCTGAGTAAAGACTCTTGTTCTGTCGGGGTAATTTACCCCGGCTAAAATAGGTGGATGGCCCAGTTTTTGATTATCATGATCATACGTAAACAAAACAGTCGCATCACAACCAAAAGCGTCCAGAGTCCCCTCAACCAATTGACTAAGGGTCTTCTCTAAATCCTCTAGCAATGTTACTCTAGCGACAACACGGGCGCTGTTGTGCAGTTTGCGTAGTTGATCCATCAGCATCGCGTTTCTCAGCGCTAAGGCGGCGTGGTTGGCAAATGTTTTGACGGTCGCGCGTTCTTTGTCGCTAAATTGGCGGGGACGATCATAGTTAACAAACAATACCCCAAATTTTTCTGGCCCCACCGTCAAAGCAATGCCCTGAAAACTTTGCGCCCCAATCTCTTTGAGCAACTTACGCGTCGGTTGGCCAAAATACCCGTAGCGGCTAATCGTGGCCACATCTTCTACCCCTACCCAACCGCGTTCCATAATGGCATAAGTTGTTTGACCGCGCCGCGCCTCGCTCTGCTGATATTTGTCCCAAATCTCCGGCGGAATCCCATCGGCCACCGAATTATTGATATTGAATTTTTCTCGGACCGTATCGTAGGACCAAATCGCTGTTGAGGCCGCTTGCAGCATTTCTCTGGCGCTGTGGACAATTTGTACCAGTACTTCCTCCAATTCAGCCGCCCCGGCCAACGCCTCGGCCGCGCGGCGCATATATTCTAGCTCTTTCATTCGCTGCGCGCTGTCAAAAGCGATGGCGGCCTGATTTACATAGAGCTGAAGCGCTTCAACTTCGGCTTTAGCAAAACGACGCGACTGATCGTAATGAATCCACATCACGCCAATTCGTTTGCCTTCAACCGACACCGGAAAACACAATGCCGCCTTGATATTGTGCGAAAAGACACTGGGATTAACCCGATCCCTTTCCTTGGCCACATCCTCGATGACCGCGTACTGGCCGCTGTGCATCACTTTCGTCGAAAGGCCGTTGGGCCGGACGACATCCTTGATATCAACCTGCTCATCTGTACCAACGCTAACCTGTCGCAGGGGATCGCTCAAGATCAGGCTGGCGCCATTAGCGTCGGCGGCCACGCAGGCCAATTCCAGAATATCGCGCAGAACCTTATCCGCATCGGGCGACAACACCAAGGCGTTGCTCGCTTCAAAAAAGGAACTCAATCGTTCGGTGGCCACGCGTGTTTCATGCATTAAGCGCGTATTATCAATACCGATAGCAGCGGTATTGGCAAAGGTTAACAGCCCCTCGATATGGGTCCCCTTGATGCCGGCTTGTGTAAACTTATTATCGGCCACCAAGACGCCAATTGTTTGATCTCTGGCCAGCAGCGGAGCCACAATTAACGGCCGGGCCGGCTTAAAGGCAGCCGCAAACGCGGCGGGGACCTTATCAGACAATTTGTCCGCGAGCAGCACATATTTGCCTTGCAAGACGGCCTGCGAAAAAATATCACCGCCGGTCGGGTCTAACGGTAATTGTAAACGGCGGGTACTATCGTTGATCGGCGTCGAATGCAGTTGGTTGCGTTCCAGCGCGCTCAGAAATTGATCAAAATCCGGCAACCCGTTCGCCACAGCGCGTTCCCAGTCGGCTTTGGCCTCGGCCCCGTCTAAATGGCCAATGCCCATCCGGCCGACTAATTTTTCGCGCCGTTCATCTAATAGAAACAAGGCCGCCCGATTAAAACCCAAACCGTACCCGGCAGTGACGCCGGTCAGCACTACGTGTAATATTTTCTCTAAATCTTGCGAAGCTTGGATATAATCACTAATTTTACGAAGTACATCGAGTTGTTCCGCATAGCGTTTCACCGCTTCATGGTCTCGTGAGTTGCCGACCGCAATCGCCACCTGGCTGGCAAAGGTTTGGCACAGATCAACCTCTTCCGAGGTAAATTGGCGCGTCCGGCCGATGGCATCCAGGCTAAAGGAACCGATGACCCGCTCTTTGAGCACCACCGGCACAATCAAGATGGATTGAATCTCAAACCGCTCGAAAACGGCCCCCACCGGCCCCAGCCCGCACTCATCGGTTATTTCTGATAAAACCACCGGCTCCGCGCGGCTAATTAGCTGCTCTTCCAAGGGAATCCCCTCAACTTGTATCTTGTTCCCGAACGTACCGATTGCCGGATACTCGGCCACCACCTCACCGAACTGATACCCCGGTTCATTGAACAAAACCAGCCCGCTGTGATCGGCCTTGATTAAATCGACCGCGGCCTGGCAGACCAACGTCAAAATTTTGTCGACTTCCAGCGTTGAATTGAGCGACGTTGACACCTGCTGGATTACTTCAAGATTGCGCGCCCGCCGCTCGGCTTGTTTGCGGGCGGCCTGTTCATTATCGCGCAGCCGGGCGTTTTGAATGGCCGCCGCGACCTGGCCCGCGAACAATTTAAGCGGTTCTAATTCGCTGACGGCAATAAAACGGCGGCTGTGTTTGTTATCCATCGACAACTTGCCGATGATGTTGCCTTCCACCACCAACGGCATACAGACCCACTGATTAACATCGTGTTTGTCCAACTCGACTTCGTACGGCAGCGATTCACCCGCCTGGCGTTCAAATAGCCGCGCCTGCGGATCGCTCATCACCAGTCGCATATAAGCGTCGGCTGAAACGGCGCAGCGAAACCCCTCAAAGGCGCAGGTCATACCAACTTGGGCGGCGCCCACCATCGCCTGGCCGTCTTCGGACAATAAATAACACCGCACCCGATCAAAACCGATACCTTGCACGCCTTGCAGCACAATTTCCAGCGTCTGGTTTAAATCCTGCCCGTTGAGCAGCGCGGCGCTGGTTTCCATGAATTTTTCTAGAATTTGTTTCTCACGGGCCGCGCTTTTTAACCGGTTTTGCTCGGCCGCCATCCGGATCAGGATATCCAGCTCTTTATAGTTGAGCGGTTTGGCCAAATAGCGATACGCGCCCGCTTGCAGCGCCTCCAGCGCCGATTCCATGCCCCAACCGGTAAAAACAATAATCTCGATACCCGGAAATTCGGTTTTGATCTTACGGGTTAAAATAACGCCTAAGGGTTCAGGTTCCGCGCCGGGTTCGGACGCCAGCAAGTCGTCGATGAGCGCCACCTGATAATGGCCCTGCATCCGCTTAAGTTGATCCAGCGCTTCGATGGCCGTCGCCGCCGTATCAACCTCATAATTGAATGTATCCCGTAAATATTTAGCCAGTGGCTTCAACAGGCTGATTTCATCATCAACCAGCAAAATTCGCAGCGATTGGCTCACCAATTTACGCCTCCTCGGCCATTGCGACCGGCAGCTCGACCAAAAACGTAGTGCCCAACAGCATCACACTCCGTTCAATCGATACCCGGCCGCCTTGCGACTCGATCAAGCTGCGCGTAATGTAAAGCCCCTGGCCGGTGCCGCCCATACGCGTGGTAAAGCCCAACCCAAACACTCGCTCCCACAACCGGCGATGAATGCCAGGGCCGGTGTCGGTAAAACGAATTTTTAGCGGCAAATTAGAGCTGTTACGTTGATAAGCGGTGGTGATGGTCAATAGATTAGCGTCGCCCGGTTGGTACATCATCTGCTGGACAGCATTCAGCATAATATTGAGAAACGCCTGTTTTAACTGAACAACATTCACTATCGTCATCGGCAGCTCATCGCTTAAGTCAGCTTCTACCTTGATTCTATTTTTGCGCAAGACCGGCTGCAGCAGGTGTACGGCTTGCTGGACAATGTCATTGACCGTTGTCCAACAGCCCGATTCAGACCGCATCAACTGTTGAAACAACTCAACCGTTTGCCGCAAATCGTCAAACGTGGTCAGCAGCGCCTCGGCCGCCTGGCTAATCTCGCCAAAATTAGCCGGTTGCCCGGCATCGCTATTATAGCGCTGGCAATCCAGTCGTAAGTTGTGAAGTTGTATCTCCAAACCCGACATTTTATTATAGACCTCGTGGCTAAAGCCGCCGGCCAACTGCCCGCTGAGCATAATCTTATTGATCGAGCCAAATCGCTCCTCCATAGCGTCTCGCTCGATAGCCACGGCAAAAAGCGCGCCGGCCGCCAGCGTATCGCGCAGATGATAGCGGGTAAAGGCGTCCGACCGGTCGTGCAAAAGAAAAAGCGCGTGATGAACTTCACCTCGCGCTTCAATAGGGATACCCAGACAGGATTCAAACGGCAGTAAATGCAGCAGCTTCCTAAATCGATCCGAAGCCTGGCCGCTGACGTTATTTTCAAGAATGTGGATCGCTTCGGTCATCACATCGCTGACCGGGCTTTCGCCCAGACCGTACAAAGCCTCTTCATTCAAATCGGCCTGACCGGCTTGGGCCATCACTGATACTGTTCGAGAAATGGGATCGAGTTGAAAAATCAGTCCTGTAGTGGCCGGCGTTGTGGCCACCAGTTCCGCTAATCCCTGGCTAAACTGCCAGGCCAACGATCCTCTTGATTGCAACGCCGCCGCCAACTGGTGATACGACTGCGGCACAGTAACCGGCGCCGGAACGATCGGCGGCCGGCTTGGAATTGGCTCACCCCGGCCAATTTTAGCCAAGAGTTGCTCAATTTCGCTCAAATCCAACGGCTTAACCAGCGCCTCGACCACCCCGGCTTGTTCGATTTCTTGACTGCGCTCTGCCAGCCATTCGGCGGCGCTCATTAGCACCGTACAGCCGGGGTAATGGCTTTGTTGAAGCTGATTGAGCAGAGCTAAACCGTCAATCCCCGGCAAATGCAAATCGACAAGTAGGACCCCGTAACGAGAGCGCTCGACTCTCTCCAGCGCCGCTTCGGCATTGTGGGCTTCATCAACCGTGTACCCCTGGTGGCGTAGCCACTCAGCCAGCGGCCGGCGAATCTCGTCAGAATCATCGACCACCAAAATTGGCCCAACCCGCTCGATTTGGGCGGGTTCAGCTTTGATCATCTCCATATGGGGTTTGGATTCCTCACCCGCTAACTCCATTCGGCTAAATAAATCGGGCTGATTAACCGTTAGATCGATTTGGGGCAGCAAGTCACAATCGTTCATAATCCCGGCCACAATTTCAAGTTGGCGCATTCGCGCCCGGATACTTAATCTTAATTTTCTAGCCCTAACATCGAGCGCGGTAATGACCGCTTCAATCCTATCGCCCGGCCAGACTAAAGCCTCCGGCTGGTCTGCTTTCCAAGGGGTCAGGTCAGCCGCCGGCACTAATCCATCAACGCCCGGCTTAACCTCGACAAAAACGCCGTACTCCGTGATACTCTTGACAGCGCCCTCGATCACATCGCCGTTTTGATGCCTGGCCGCAAATTCAGACCAGGGATCGGGCAGCGTTAGCCGATAACTAAGCTCCAAAGATTGTCCCGGCGCGGCCAGCGCGATAACATCGGCTCCTATTTCATCGCCCGGCTTCCAAACATGTCTGGGGTCAATATTACCCGCCCAGGTCACTTCCCGGCGGCGAATATAAGCTTGAGTGCCGTCGTCCAAACGAATAAACACCCCATAAGGCAGCAGCTTTTCCACCTTACCGGCCACATGCTGTCCGACAGCATACTCCAACTTAATCGGTTTCATGGGTCTCTCTGAAAACAGCTATCTTTTAGTCAGTTATGTAATCATCCACAACCTCGGCTTGGAGTTTTGCTCTTCTCCTCCAACGGGGCAGCAATAGTCCAATTGATCATTAATGGGGGAATGAGGCGATTTGAGCGTGGAGATTGGCCCTTAATGATGACCCTAACCGAGGTATTCCGTTTGGGTTTAATGATCTCATCTATTATAACACAGGGGAGTCTGTCAGATTCTTGCAATTTTCTGGCAATTTTCCAACAAAGCGAGACTGAGTGGGGAGAACAGAGGGGCGTTAAGGCTTTAGCCGGCCAAGGGCGAACCCCAATCAACCCAAGATCAAAAAACCGACTGAAGTAGCCGGTTTCTCTTCGATCTTGACTTACAATCTTGACTTACAGCTCCCTCCCCCACCTCTCGCGTGCTTCGGCCGCACCAATCACCTCTTCAATGTGCATATCCATCCTCAACTGCTCCGGCGTGACTGTTTCAGTAACCTCGGCCTCGCTGCGGACGACTCGGCCGGTTCGACGTTCGACCAGCGTAAAGCCCCAATGTTGTAACTCAAAAGACAACTGCCCCTTAAAAAACAAGAGCATCACCGTAGCGGCAGACAGCCGTAAGCAAACGGACAGCTTTCGGAAAGCGATCCGACCCTCCGCATAGCTCGATCGGTACCGTTCAAGGCCGCTCTGATAGGCGGCCCACTGCTCGGCCAGGGCGTCCCGCACCTGTTTCGCCGTCGCCAGATTGGGGCTGGGGAAGCGCTCTGCCACGGGACGGCGTTCCTCATGGGCAATATAGGCGTTCAACAGCGCCAGCCGGTTGGGACGGGAGTGCGGCCGCACCAACACCCCGGTAGCATCTTTAACGGTATACCCCCATTCGGCGGCTTTGTCCGGGGTGGCGAACGTCGCGGCTTTCACATTTTGGTAAATCTCGCGTGTTAAGGGAATGGCCTGCTGATCGATCTGTTTAAGGGCTTGCAGCGCCGTGTCGCGTTGGCGTAGGCCGGCCTGGTAGTTATCGTACAGTTCGACAGCCTGCGTCAATTCTCTAACAACCGCAGGCTCCATGCGTGACTGCCGCTCAAGCGGCAGCGATCGCTCATAGTCAAGAAAGGTATGGCCGAGTTCAAGCAGATCGACCCAGTGGTAGGCCGAGGGAAAATGAATACGAAGGGGACCTTTGACGTCAATGCGGACGGATATCATGAGGTATCTCCTGAGTGTTAAATGGATGTCCAGAGAATGGAAAACAACGTAAAAGTTAGAACCATTGTAACCACAGTCTGGTGAATTGTCTACCTCATCAGTTAAATCTGCGGTGGATGGCAACCCCATCGCCCCCTTTGTACCAGCCTTTTGCCCCGAAGTCGATTGTGATATACTAGTCTTACATCCTTTAGCAAATACGCCGCCGACCAAACCTCATATTTGAATTCACAAATAAATCAAAATAGGAGAAGGTGATGAGGACAATGTTGACTCCGCTCATCCCCCTTAAGATGGACCCGGCCATCGACATTGACCGGCAGATGGCTAACTGGGAACCTCTGGTTCCGTTGGTTTTGGGCCTCCACGGGATGGTGATATTTTTCTCTATGAGCGCTACGTGGTGGCAGTGGAGCGCCATTGCCAGCGTACTGCTGTTAGCTGTGTGGGCCGGAAGTCCCTGGGGTCAAACACAGCCGACGCGGGTTATCCGAGCCGGCTTGCTCTTTGGCTTAACCTGGCCGCTGCTCTTAACCACCGGCGGAACTGACAGCCCATTTCTCCTGTGGTATTTTATACTGGTGACCGTTTACCCCATGCTTTTACCGGCCCCGTTTAGCCCGATCCTGATTGGGGCGGTGCCAATTGCCTTACTGCTGTTGTGGCCGCTATCACCCCACCCCAAATCCTTGTTGAGCCTGCTGGCCTGCTCTTTTCTGCTCTTCTTTCTCGGCTGGCTTACGTGGTCCTTAAAAACAACCTTGATGCGCTATACCCTTTGGCGCGAAGAAAGCGAACGTCGCCTGACCACGGCCCTTGATTTAGCCGGTGTGGTGATAATTGAGTATTCTATTCCGTTTAATGATGACCGCTATCGCGGTGGTCCCTGGGCGGCTATTTTGGGCTATGAGTTACAGGAAATGCCGTTGCAATCAGAAGAACGGCTGGAATGGGTCATCAACCATATTCACCCCGATGATATGGCAACGGCCAAGCAAGAGTTTTTCGACTATGTTGGTGGTCAAAAAGAAGATTACCATTACGAGTGGCGGATGAAACATAAATCAGGGCGCTGGATTTGGGTTGACGGCCATATCACAGCCCTGAAGCGTGATGAAAGCGGCCGGCCAACCCGCATTTTGAGTACAACGCAAGATATTACCCATCTCAAACAGACCGAGCACGAACTGAGAGGTGTCGAAAACCGGTTGACCGGCATTATCGACTCGGCCCTGGATGCCATTATTACCATCAATGCCGAACAGCAGATTGTGCTATTCAACGCCTCGGCCGAAAAGATGTTTGGCTGGCCGGCCGACGAAGTCTTGGGTCAACCCCTTGACCGCTTTATCATGGAACGGTACCAGCAAGCACACCGGCAGCACATTGCGGCTTTTGGTCAAACCAATATTGCCAATCGGCCCATGACCGAACGGGATTACGTGACCGGGCGGCGAGCCACCGGCGAGGAGTTTCCGATTGAAGTCTCCATCTCGCAAACACACATCGACGGTCAATCGCTCTATACCGCCATCATGCGCGACATCAGCGAGCGGGTGCAGGTCGAAACCCAACTTCATTATCAAGCCAATCTACTTGAAAATGTATCGGATGCTATTATTGCCACCGATTTAAACTTCATCATCCAAAGCTGGAATAAAGCCGCCGAAAAGATGTACGGTTTGACGGCAGCAGAGGTGATTGGCCAGTCGGCGGCGGACGTACTCACAACCACTTACCCGGAAGATAATCGAGACGCCTTAGTCGCCCAGTTTCGTCAGAACGGACGGTGGCAGGGTGAAGTGGTGCAATACCATCAAGACGGCACTCCGTTTGACGTACTGGTCTCATCAACTATCCTGATGGACAAAGAGGGCCGACCCATCGGAGCCGTTACGGTTAATCGGGATATCACCGAACGCAAACAGGTCGAAGAAGCCCTACGGCGCAACGAACAGATATTGCAGTTTTTTGTGGAAAACGCCCCGGCGGCCATTGCTATGTTCGACCGCGATCTGCGCTACATTGCCGCCAGTCGCCGCTATGCGCTTGACTACGACGTGGGCGACCAACCTATGGTGGGCCGCTCCATTTACGAGGTCCTGCCCGCAATCAGCCTATCCGAACGCTGGCATGGGATCATACAGCGCAGTCTGGCCGGTGCGGTAGAAAAAGCCGAGGAAGACTCATTTCAAAGGACCAACGGTAAACTCGAGTGGGTGCGCTGGGAGGTGCGGCCGTGGCATGAACCCAGCGGCGAGATTGGCGGCGTCATATTTTTTTCCGAACTGATTACCGAGCGTAAAGCCTTAGAGGAACAATATTACCAGGCCCAAAAGATGGAAGCCATCGGTCACCTGGCCGGCGGCATTGCTCACGATTTCAACAACATTCTGGTGCCGATCATCGGCTATGCCGAACTGGGCATGATGCAGGTTGCGCCGGAGGAGCAACTGTATACCGATCTTGAGCATATTCGCCAGGCCGCTGAACGCGCCGCCGACCTGACTCGCCAGATTCTGGCCTTTAGCCGCAAACAGGTTTTGCAAATGCGTCTCATTGATCTCAACCCCCTCATCACCGACTTTCAGAACATGCTACAGCGGCTCATTAGCGAGACGATTATTTTGCAAACCGTCCTAACCCCCGATCTTTACCCGGTTCAAGCCGACCAAGCCCAACTAGAACAAGTGCTGCTCAACCTGACTGTCAATGCCCGCGACGCCATGCCCGACGGCGGCACACTGACCATCGAAACGGCCAACATTTATCTTGATGAGAGCTATGTGCAAAAGCATGTTGACATTCATACGCCGGGTCATTACGTAATGGTAGCGGTTAGCGACACCGGCTACGGCATGGACGCCCCAACCCAAGCGCAAATCTTTGAACCGTTCTTTACCACCAAAGACCGTGGCAAAGGGACCGGCTTGGGTTTAGCCACCGTCTTTGGTATCGTTCGGCAGCATCAAGGCCATATTTGGGTCTATAGTGAACCTAACCGAGGCACTACCTTCAAGATTTACCTACCCCAAGCGAAAGACACCGATCCGGCCGCCGACGCTACCCCGACCATAGAACCCGGTTCACTGTACGGCGTCGAAACCATTTTGGTGGTTGAGGATGAAGAGATGGTGCGCAAATTGGCCGTCGAGACGCTGGAAGCCCACGGCTACCACGTTTTGGAAGCTGCCAACAGCAGCCACTGCCTACACCTAGCCGCCGAGTATGACGGCTCGATCCAACTCCTACTGACCGATGTCATCATGCCCGGCTTGAACGGCTACGAGCTGTACCAACAACTGCTCGAACATCAACCCGACCTTCAAGTCTTGTATATGTCCGGTTATACCGACAACGTCATCGCGCATCACGGCATTTTGTACGATGGCATCAACTTCTTACAAAAACCGTTTACTATTCTCAAGCTTTTACAAAAGGTCAGAATTGTGTTGGGGGAGGATGAGGGATGAAAGAGGAATGATGAGGGATGAATTATGAATTATGAAGGGAAGAATGTAGGGGGTAGGGGGCAAAACTGATTAAGCTGAGTTCGATAATTAAAGTCGGGTTTGTCATTTCGGAGCCGAAGGTGGAGAAACCCCTCAGACATGGCTATAAAAGAAGCATTCGTAGGGAACTATTGGCGTTGTCGCTGCAAATTTCTCCTGCCAGTTCAAAAGGTGACAGTCACTTTTTATCGCGTCTAAGTGACTGTCACCTGGTTCGATACACCCAACTACGTAAGTCATTGTATTGTCACAGGGATTTCTCCGCTGGCGCTCCGAAATGACATAAAACACATCTGTTTCCAAACTCAAGTAAAGAGGCTACAATCACCCACCGGCCTGGCCGTTCAACTCAACCACGGCTTCGACCGCGCCGTTGAGCGGGCTGCTGCCATTCGTGCTGGTCTCCGGCTCAGCCGGTTCGGACGCCGCCGGTTCGGAAGTAGCGGCTTCAGCCGGGGCCGGTTCGGCGGGTCGGTCTTCGCTGCGCTCGGTGCGGGCGCTGGGCCGCTCGACAATCTCAAAGCCCCACTGCTGCATCTCAAACGAAATCTTATGGCCGAATCGCTTGATGATCAGATCGCCGGCCGCCATCCGCAGGCAGTCAACCAGTTTACTGAAGGCCTCATCCCGCGCCACCCGGCTCGACTTGCGCTTATCGCGCCCACTGCGCCGCGCTGCCAAATGCGTCACCAGACCATCCCGCACCTGCTTGACCGTAGCCAGATCGGGCGTGGTAAAGCGCTCCTCCGCCGGACGGCTCTCTTCCTGGGCGATGTACTTCTTCAACAGCGCCAGCCGCTCCTTACGCGACTTTGGCAGCAGAACGGTTTTGGTGGACTGCTTGACTTGAAATCCCCACCCTTCGGCTTGCTCAGGGGTATCATACAAATAGCTTTTAATCAATTGGTGAATTCTTCGGATCAGGTGGGTGGCCTGCTCATCCAGCCGCTTCACGCTTTCAGAAGCGATGGTGCGCTGACTTTCGCTACTGTCATACGCATCGCACACGGGAATGCAGATTTGCAGTAGGTCAGCAATGTCAGGGGTGTAACGACATTGCTCCTCGGGGGGCAAGGTTTGATCGTAGGCCACAACGGATTGGCCCAGGTCGATCAGGTCGGACCATTGGTCCGGGCCGGGAATACGAACGTGGTGAGAACTGCCGGTGTCTAACTGAATCTGATGCATCAAGTACCTCCTGGTTCTTGGACTAGAGTGAAGAACGTTAATATGAAGTTAGTAATAGTTAGAACCATTGTAACCGCCCTTCGATGAATTGTCTACCTCGTCCATCAAATTTGGGCGAGTCCCCTTTAGCCTTAGCCGGGAAGTTCATCTGATGCGCCGGACCGTCTGACCGAGTCGTCGATAAGCTGCCCCGACGGGTCGGGGGATATACCTCACGCTGTCGATCGATTAACCCAATCGAGCTGACGACGTCATCGACCCCGTAATCAGTGGCTCCGACCCGTCAGGTGATCGGCTTGACGACTCAATTCGATAGTCCGACGGTTCGGACCTTTCGAACGCCCACCCGATTCGATGGTCCGACCCATCAGGTCGTCTGATCGACTGTTTCAATCATGCAATCCGACGCACCCGACTTGGCCATGTCACCATTCGATCGAATGGTTCTACCGATCTGGCCCTCTGATCGCCCACACGATCGGATGGTCCGACCCGTCAGGTCGTCTGATCGACCGCTTCAATCATACAATCCGACGCACCCGACCTTCCGACCTCACGCCTCGATCCAATGGTCAAACAGATCCGGCCATCTGATCGACCACTCGATCGGATGGCCAAACCTGTTTGACTCTATGATCGACCGCTCGATCGGATGTCCAAACCTGTTTGGCCGTATGAATCACCGGCGCAGCCCCTCCACCGAGCGGTCGGCGCGACGGTTCGGGCGGCTTGGTCGGAGGGGTGAACCACTGACGCGCTGAATTGGACTGAATCCACTGAGCGGTTGGAGCCGCGTAGGATGGGTCTCGTGCCTCGACCCATCATTCTCCCCCACGCACCATTTGTCGGGTTTCGTTCCTCAACCCGACCTACGACTACGACTCAAACACGATGCGGAAACTTGTAAGGTCTGGCCCGAGTAGTGACCACCTTTGCCAGTGCCTTCATCCATCACATTCGCGCCTCGGTTCGGCTCAATAATCAACGTCTTGCGCAATAACCCCAAACTGGCTAAGATTAATCTCAACTCCACAGCCGACTAAAAACAGCGCCGTCGTTCGTAATCTCGGTCGGAGATTGACCTCTCTGAATATAGGGATCAGGAGTCAGGGATGGGGAGGCTGGCCCCCGTTCCCCGATCCCTGGCCCCTTCTTTTCATTGGCGATATCGTCCCAATCGAGACTGCCGGACTCTCTGGGAAGTAATACGCACACCCTAAACCAAAGGATTTCAATCTATGCCCTCAGACGCCGTAGTGACCATTATTTTACTGATTGTGACGGTGCTGGCGATGGCCACCCAACGCCTGCGCACCGATATTATCGCCCTGCTGGTGTTGCTGTTCCTCATCATCAGCGGCATTCTCACGGCCGATGAAGCCTTCAGCGTTTTCGGCCAGCCGGTCATTCTGATTGTGGCCAGCATCTTTGTGATTGGGGCGGCGCTGCTCGATACCGGCGTGGCTACGCTGATCGCCAATCAAATACTACGCATTGGCCAGGGCGGCGAGGCCTATTTGATGTTTATTGTCATGCTGACCACGGCCATATTGACCGCCTTCCTGGACGGTCTGCTGGTGGTGGCCTTGCTGCTGCCGGCTGTGCTGCGCGTGGCCCGGCAGGCGAACCTATCGCCGTCGCGACTGCTGCTGCCGCTGGCGACGGTCGCCACCATCGGCAATACCCTGACTCTCATCGGCACCACCTCGAACCCGCTAGTCAGCGATATTTTAGCCGAAAGCACCGGGGCCGGCTTGGGGCTTTTGACCATGACCCCGTTCGCGCTGGCCTCGGTCGGCGTGGTGATGGCCTGGTATTTGACCGGCGGCCGGCTTTTCTTGAGCCGGGAACTGCCGCCGGAGCCACACCGGCTGTCGCTGACCGAAGTCGGGCAAAGTTATCAAATCGACAAACTGCTTTACCGCCTGCGCGTGCGATCCAGTTCCGATTTGATCGCCGAGACGGTCGGGGCGAACGGCGGGCTTCAAAAGAATTTCGGCCTGAACGTGATCGCCATCCGGCCTCAAGGTGGGCCGTTGCAAGCGGTCAGTCCGGATCAAGTGCTGGAACAAGATGATATCCTTATTGTTGAAGGGGACACCGGTCGTATTCTGAGAGCGGCTCAGGCGCACGGTCTGGAGCTAAAAGGCACGGTTAGTCTGGAGGAGTTCAACCAAATCGAACTGGAGACGCTGCGGCTGGCCGAACTGATGATCCCGTTTCGCTCATCGTTGGTGGGCCAGAGCCTAACCGAAATAGGCTTTCGCCGTCGCTTCGGGCTGAACGTGCTGGCCGTCCACCGGCAAGATCAGTCGATCCGGACCGATCTGCCGCAGTTCGTGCTGGCTGCCGGCGACACCTTGCTGGTGCAAGGCACCCCGGCCAGCCTGCAAGCCGTTGGTCGCGACCTGGACCTGGTCCGGGTGACCGATTTGGGGCCGCAGCCGGGCGACCAGATTACCGCCAAGGCCCGCTGGACGATGATCATCCTGGCCGCGATGCTGCTGTTAGTGATGACCGGCCTCGCCTCCCTGGCTACGGCCAGCGTGATGGCGGCGTTGGCGCTGGTCATGCTCAAATGCCTTAGCCCGGAGCGGGCCTACCAGAGCATCAACGGCAGTTTGCTCGTCTTGATTGGGGGTATGTTATCCTTGAGCATCGCGCTGCAAAAAACAGGGGCGGCCGAACTGATCGCCGACTTCATTGCCGGCCTGAGTCAGGGTCTCGGTGTGGTGGGGTCGCTGGCGCTGGTCTATTTGCTGACCAGTTTGAGCGCCCAGGTTATCGGCGGGGCGGTCGGCGCGGCCATCTTCGCCCCCATCGCCATCAGCCTGGCCGTCACTCAGGGCGCGCCGCCGGCACCCTTTGCCATCGCCATCGCCTTCGCGGTGATGGGCGGCTTCATTACCCCTTTAACCGACGGCGATAACCTGCTGGTACGGGAGCCGGGCCGGTACGGCATGGCCGACTACCTCAAGAACACCGTGCCGATTTTTGTCATTCAATCGACGGTTTTGATAGGGATGTTGACGGTGGTATATGGGTTGCTTTAGGTTTGGCCGCGATCCGGACCTGGTCCGGGTGACCGATGTGGGGTTGCAGCAAAGTCGCAAGCGCTTTTTATATCTTGAGAGGATTCGGTAATTCCTGATC
>JACKAU010000023.1 GCA_020634855.1 Anaerolineales bacterium | reverse complement strand
GCCGGATAGGTTAGCGACCCGGCCGAGCGGCTGATGGCTACGATCTTGTCTTCCAGGGGCTGGCGCAGCATTTCCAACATCCGCGTGCCGAACTCCGGCAGCTCGTCGAGAAAGAGCACGCCGCGATGGGCCAGGCTAATTTCGCCGGGTTTGGGCCAGCGCCCACCGCCGATGAGGCCGGCATAGCTGACAGTGTGGTGTGGCGCTCGAAAAGGGCGGTGGCGAATGAGGGGTTCATCATGTGAAAGCTGATCGGCCACGGAGTAGATGCGGGTCACGTCGAGCGCCTCGTCGATGTCGAGGCGGGGCAGAATACTCGGCATCGAGCGGGCGATGAGGGTTTTGCCGGAGCCGGGCGGGCCGCTCATTAAAAGGTTGTGCGCTCCGGCGGCGGCGACTTCCACGGCTCGCTTCACGTGTTCCTGCCCCTTGATTTCGGACAAATCCGTAGCATAGGGCGGCGTCGCGCCGTTGAGCGAGAACTTCATTTCGTAGGGGGCCAGCTTTTTATGGCCGCTGAGGTGATCGATCAGGTGCAGCAGTGACTCGATAGGATAGACGGTGACATCGTCGATCAGGGCAGCCTGGGGCGCATCTTCGGCGGGGACAAAAAGAGTAGTGAAACCTTCTTTTTTAGCCTGATTGGCCATCGGCAGCGCTCCACTGACGTGACGCACTCCCCCGTCGAGCGATAATTCGCCCATAACGATGGCTTGCTCGACGTTGCCCATGATCTGCTCGTTGGCCAGCAGGATGCCGATGGCAATGGGCAGGTCGTAGGCCGGGCCGGCTTTGCGGATATCGGCCGGAGCCAGGTTGACGGTGACGCGAGCAGAGGGGAAAGGCAGACCGGAGTTTTTGATGGCGGCTCGAACGCGCTCGCGGCTCTCCTGCACGGCGGCGTCGGGCAGCCCGACAATGGTCATGGAGGGCAGGCCACGAGAGATATCGACTTCAACGGAAATAAGGACGCCTTCGAGGCCAACAACAGCGCAACTGGTCACTTTAGCGAGCATGGGTGTTTCTCCTGTTGGGAATTGGGGTTACTAGTCATCATTCATCGGTGTCTGCGCACTACTATAAAAAGGATAACTAATTTTATGGGGTAATGCAAGTGGGCTTGGCAATGGTCGGAAGAAAAGTGGCGCGATTTTGATGGGGCTAGAACGAATTACGCGCTGACTTTGTCTCTACCCGGAGCAGGTTGGGTTTTTTCTTAAGTTCCTTAGCCTGAGGGTGCGAATCGACGATGCAATTTTGTCAGCCGGAGGGGTGATTGTATCCGTGTTGCAACGAATTATATGACGCAAAACCGGCATTATAGCTATCAGCTAAAGGATTATATAAGAATTCCAACGGATTTTCTAAGACAAACTAATGATTATATAAGACAAGCCAACGATTATGTGAGTCAACTCAATGATTATATAAGACAACCGAACGATTATATAAGCGTTCCAACGGATATATAAGACAAGCTAATGATTATATAAGACGAGCCAATGATTATGTGAGTCAGCCCAACGATTATATAAGACAACTCAACGATTATATGAGTCAGAAAAGTGATTTTGTGAGTCCATGAAATGATTTTCTTTGGGGTGAGATGGGTTTTGTGAGGCTGGCAATCGGTTATGGGAGTAAGGCGTAGGAAGTAAGGAGTAGGAAGTATGGATGTCGCAATAACGATATGAAATCTGAGTTATCAGATTGCTGCGAAAAATCATGCCGAGTGCCGTAGGCGTATCGAGGTGTGATTTTTCGCAGCAATTTGGGTGTGGAACCCGTGGAAAGAAAAGTCAATAAAACCGGGCTAGCGCCGGGCAATAAATAGCATGGCCGGATCTTCGACAAGATCGCAGATGTAATCGAGGAAGCGAGCGGCGGGAGCGCCGTCGGTCAGGCGGTGGTCGAAGACGAGGCTGAGGGTCATCATTTTGCGGATGACGATTTCGCCGTCCTTGACGACAGGTTTTTCTTTGATGCGACCGACGCCGAGAATGGCGGCTTCGGGCAGGTTGATGACCGGCGTAAAGGCATCGACCCGGAAGGTGCCCAGGCTGGAGATGGAAAAGGTGCTGCCGACAAGTTCATCAGGCGCGGCTTTGCCGGAGCGAGCCTTTTTGGTCAGCTCACGAAACTCCGCGCCGATGGCTTGCAAGCCTTTTTTGTCGGCGTTTTTGACCACCGGCACCAGCAGGCCCCGGTCGGTATCGACGGCGATGCCCATGTGGACCGGTTTGAGCCGTTCGATGGCCTCACCGTCCGGCGAGAAGCGGGCGTTCATATAAGGGAATTCGCGCAGCGCGTTGGCTACGATGATGACCAATAGGTCGTTGTAACCGGGCGCGAAGCCCCACGGCTCGGCGTATTTGGCTTTGAGTTGTTCCCGTAAAGCCGCGAACTCGGTGGCGTCAACTTCGGTCATTAGGGTGACGCGGGCCGTGGCCTGGGTGCTTTCGGTCATGCGCCGGGCGATGACTTTTCTGATGCCTTTAAGGGGGGTGCTTTCCAACACATCGTCGGCGGGGGTGGGGGCCGGTTTGGCCGCCGGTTCGGGTGCAACTGGGGCCGGCGTTGCCGCGGTGGGCGCCGGAGCCGGTTTGGCGACAGGAGCAGCTTTGGGCACCGGCTCGATTTTAGCCGCCGCCGGAGAGCCGCCATTGGCTGAACTGGCCCGTTGCACGTCTTCTTTGGTGATTTTGCCGTGATCGCCGCTGCCCTGGATTGTGTCTAGATTGATGCCTAAGTCCGCCGCCATTTTCTGGGCGACCGGGGTTGCTTTATAGAAATCTCCTTGGGGATGTTGTTCGGCCATAAGTCCTCCTCGACGTTGATTTTGTTAAAGTATACCGGCTAGCTAAAATTTTTGCGAATCGTTAATGGCGCTCTTTTGAAGGGTGTGAGCATGCTCTCCTAACTGTTCTTGAGGATAAATCCTGTTTATGCTATACTTGCTCTATTGTGTTAGATAGACACAGCAGAGCGGTAGAATAACTCTACCGGTGGGTGCAGCAGGCTGGGTTTTTCCTCAGAAACGTATTGTTTCTTTAACAGAATCATAAAGCGTTTTTACCTCTTATTCGACCGATTTCTCCTAAAATTTATCATTATATGCTTGGATTACTTGTCAAACGCCTTATAAAGAAGGCCCAGTATTTATTGTCGGCTGACCGGATGTTTAAAGTTGCCTGAACTCGAAAAGGTTACTCGCTGCTGTTAAAAGTTCAAGGTCTGAGGCGCTGTCTAAATTTTATGGCTCGAGTCCATAATCCTTATTTTGCCGGGCCGCCGGCAACACAACCTGACACTTTTTTTGGACGTGAGGATGATCTCCGTTTTGTCGATGACTCCTTGTCTTCGGCCAGACACAACTTATTGGTCTTTTATGGTCAGCGACGTATCGGCAAAACCTCTATACTTCACCAGATTTCACGCCGTAACCATCCTGATTACGAGGCTGTTTTTTTTGATTTGCAGAGCGGTATGACTAATTCGGCCACCGACCTATTGTATGGGTTGGCCCGGGCTATCGCCAGCCAATTGAAACTACCCAAACCTAACCGTCCCGATTTTGACGAGCCTGATGCTTTTCGCACCGATTTTCTGCCGCAAGTCACCCGGCAGTTGGGTGATAAACGGTTGCTGCTCCTGCTGGATGAGTTCGATGTCTTGAGTTTGGAAACCGGCGCGATGGAACTGGATGCCCTGCCATTTGTCCAGGCCCTCAACCCGATCATCCAAAGCGAAAACAAACAGGTGATTTTTCTGTTTGTCATCGGCCGTCGGCTCAAAGAACTACCCTCTCAACAGTTACAAATCTTTCGGGGCGCCCTTTCCCGGCAAATTACCCTATTGGAACAAGGCGCCACGCTCCAACTCATTCGCCAGCCGGCCCACAATATTCTGACGTACGAAGATAGCGCCGCTGAGTGCATTTGGCGCTTAACCGGCGGGCACCCCTACTTTACCCAACTGCTGTGCCACGAGATTTTTAACCAGGCCCAACGGCGCGACAATTGGCAGGTGACTGAGGCTGATGTAGAAGCCGCTATCGACAATGCCGTCAGCGCCGGGCAGAGTGCGCTGGAGTGGTTCTGGGATGAGGTTTCCCTGATCGAACGCTTTACCCTCTACACGTTGGGCCAGCCCGAGTTTAACGGTCAAGGCGCTTCATTGGATCAGCTCATTGCTCAGCGCAATGCCCGGGGCGTGCAAATTCCCGATTTTGAGCTACGCTCGCTACCCGATCAGTTAGTTGATCGTGAGGTTCTCAAACGCGATTTGGAAGAGCATTATCGCTTTGCCGTAGAGTTGGTCCGGCGCTGGATCATCCGCACGCACTCGCTGGAAGAGGTGACCGGCGAATTGATCCGATCGGGCGTGGCTGAACCGGCCAAGGACTTTTTCCGGGCCGGTCTGGCGGCCTATCGAGAGGACCTCCTTGAACTGGCGCTCGACAATTTTAGCAAAGCCCTTAGCATCAACCCCAACTATGTCGAAGCCCGTCTCTGGCTGGCGCGGACGCGTTTGAAACAGGATAACTTGCTGGACGCCATCGACGAGTTCACCTACGTGGAACGCTTCGGCGGGCAATTAGCCCGCGAGGCTCGGCTGGGGCTGGCCGATGCTCGGGCCCAGTATGGCCGTCAACTCGAAGCGGAGGGACAAGTAACTGAGGTCCGAACAGAGTATGAGCGCGTTTTAGAGTTAGACTCGCAGCATCCTCTGGCCAACGCCCGTTTGAGCGAACTCTATCGGCAGCAGGCCGAGGCCACTTTGTCGAGCGAAGGTGTTGCCGCCGCCGAGCCGTTGTACGAACAAGCGCTGCAACATGGTTTTGACAACAGCGATCTGGAAAATCAGGTCAAACAGCAGCTTGACGAGTACAGCCGAACCCAAGAAGAGGCCAACAATTGGGCCGAGGCCGAACAGGCCAGCCGGCTGGCGGCTCGCTTAATATCTAAGACCGAGGACAGCCAAGAAACCTTGCTGCGAGTTCGGTTGGGCAAAGCCCGCTGGCATTTGGAGCAGCAAGAGTTGGCGGCGGCGGCGGCCATCTATCAGCAGTTACTAACCGAGGCTGAGGTTGATGGGCCGCGCCAGATCATTGAAAATGATATTTTACGATACAGCCAGCAGCAAGAAGAGCAGAATAATTGGCCCCAAGCTGAAGCCGCTCTAAACCTGCTGGTAGAACTATTTCCCGATAGTTTCGAAAATCAGAGCCGTTTGATCGATAGCCTCTGCCGGCAAGGGGAATTTTTACTGGAGCAGCATAAAATTACTGAGGCCAAACTACCGTACCAACAGGCTCTAGCGTCCACCCCCGAAAACCAATCGCTGCGCCACACTATCCACTCCGGCTTTCAAACCTACCGGCAGGCTCAGGCTAAGCTCAACACGGTCGAAGCTTGGACGTCGATCAAAAAAGCAATAGAAACCCTGGTGGAGATTGTAGGCCAAGATGATATGATCGCCTGCCGCTGGCTGTCTGAAACGCAAGTTGATTTGGGCGATGCCCTGCTGGCCGCCGGGCGCTTGGACGAAGCTCAGGATGCTTACGAACAGGCCGTTGATGATATGACCTATGTCCTGCAATTTGCCAAGGAGACGGACCAGGTGTCATCACAAGAACGGGCGGTCATTTGGCTCAAGCTGGCCCAGCTTGATTTGGATCGATCCCGATTCGACTTGGCGATGGATAACTTTGAAAGAGCCTTAACCGATGCGACCTCTGATCAAGATATGATCGCTCATATCAAATCGATCTTTACGGCGTATCGGGAGCAGCAGGAGAAAATTCCACGCTGGAAGTCGGTTGAGCGAGCAATGGATATCCTCAATCGCTTATTTCCGGAAGACGAGGATGCGCGTTTTGAGCTGGCCCAAACCCGGGCCGCCCAGGTGGACTGGCATCTCAGCCGGGCTATCCCTGATCTCGAGGCTGCCATTCGTCTAGCCCATAGCGCTTTGTTGGATAGTGATTTGTCTTATGAGGCTGGCGACCAAATTGCGATTCGGCTCAAAAAATCATTTCAACAGCATCGATTGCAGCAAGAGCAGGCCGATCCGCCCAACTGGAAGCAGGCCGAGCAGGCGATGAATAGCCTGGTCAGTTTGCTGCCCGATGATGATGACGTTAATTTCTGGCTGGCCGAAACACGAGTGAGGCAGGGCAATTGGTATTTAGCTCAGTCCGACCAATCGTCGGTGCAGAGCCGCCACGGGCTACAAAAAGCGGCTGAAGTTTATCGCCGCGCCTTAAAAGATCTGCCTGGGAGTGAGAACTTGGTCGCTCCCTTGAAAGAAAATTTTAGGGCCTATCAGGAACGCCAGCAAGCAGCCGCGCCTCCGGCCTGGCCACTGGTTATTCAAGCCCTGCAAACCCTTGCCGAACTTTTACCTGATGACAGCCAGGTTGATCGCTGGCTGGCCGAAGCCTATTTGGCGCAAGGCGCTTGGCTGCTGGAACAGCCAACAGCGGAATCGGCGGAAGCTGAGTCTTATCTGGTCGAAGCCGAGCAATCCTTTGGAATGGCGTTGGATAGGCTGCCCGGTGATAAAACAGAATTCGAAACTTTGATCCAGACGTATATCGGCGATTACTGTCGGCAGCAAGCACAAATTGATCCCCCCCGCTGGCGTCTGGCCGAAGCCTCCCTGGCTTTCTTGGCCGAACTTCTGCCCGATGCAACAAATGAGGTTCAACAAGCCCGGGCCGATCTGTTTGTGGCGCAGGCCGATTGGTATTTAGCCCAGCCACAGGTCGATCTGGCGCACGTGAAAAATGCCTTCCAATCGGCTTTGCAAGTATTGGCTAAGCCTAATGATTCGTTGGTGACCCATATTCAACAAAAGCTAAGGTCTTACCGGATAGCGCAGCAGCAGAGCGAGCCGCCCAACTGGACCGAGGCTGAACAGGTGGTTAAGATTTTGTCAGAGTTACGTCCACATGATGATGAAACCGGCTGGCAGTTGGCCGAATTAAATTCGGAGCGCGGTAATTGGCTGTTACAGCAACCGGCGCCCGATGTGGCCGCAGGCGAAGAACAGTTGGCTGCCGCTGAGACCTATTACCGGCAGGCCCTCGATGCCCTGCCTGATCAAAAAGAGACGCTGCTGGCCCAACTCAAAGAAGATTTTAAGCAGTACCGTCTCCGGCAACTCCAGCAACAGCCGCCGCAATGGCAGCTTGCCGAGAACGCGATGTACGTTTTGGCCCGGCTATCGGACAATAATGATGAGGTGTTGCGGCAATTGGCCGAAGTGCGCGCCGCCTGGGGGCGCAGTTTCGTTCAGAGTGAGGTTGAGGCGCCGGCTGAGCTTGAACAGCAACTGCTTCAGGCCAAAGTCATTTATAAACGCGCCCTGGCTGAGGCTCCGGTGGACAACAGCTTTCTGACCAAGAGCATCAAGGATGATCTGAATGGGGTTCGATTGCAGCAGGAGCAAGCTGAGCCGCCCAACTGGAATCTGGCCGAGCAAGCGCTAACCATTTTAGCCGATCTTCTGCCGCAAGATTCGGCTGTACAGGGCTGGCTGGCCGACTCTTACGTGGCTCATGGTGAGCATTATAACCGCGAAGCGCAAGCCATTGGGGGGTGGCGGCGTGAGACCCAGCAGATGGCGCTTTTCGAGCAAGCCGTCCAATTCTACAGTAAGGCCATTTCCGCGGCAGCGCGACGGGCGCAAATTACCCCGCTAGGGGCTGAGGCCTGGCAGCAGTTGGCCGTTATCAAAGCTGGGTTGGGGCAGATTTACCGGCATGGGTTAGACGATCAGGTCACCGCTCAAACGGCCTATCACGATGCGCTGACCAATTGGGATAAAGCGTTAGGATTGGGTATCGATCCGGCTCATTATCCCGCTATTGCCGCTACCCATGTTGCTTACGGTGATATTTTATTAGAGCGGGGCGATCTGGAGACCGCCGGCCAATATTATTTGGCTGCTAAAAAGTTTTCTGCTGAGGAGTCGGTTTGGCTGAACGAGGTTGATAGTCGGCTGCGGGCCTACCAGGAGCGGCAACGGCGATTAGGGTTCCAAAAAGAAGTCGTTGACGCCGGCGAACTGCGCCACCAACTCCAACCGGACAATTCGGAGATTTGGTCGGAATTGTCCGCCGAGTTGGTTATTTACGGTGGGCAATTTCTCGATGACAATGAATTCGAATTGGCCCGGCCGTTTTACGAACGGGCAATGCAACCGGCTTCGGCCGCAACTCGGTTAGATGATGACACCCAGCAACGTCTAAGCCATGCGCTGGTGCAGGCTGTTTTAACATTCATCAATCGGCAAAAACATGCTAAGAATTGGCGTCAGGCCGAAAAAGCCGAAGAGTGGCTCAACGAGGCTCAATTTATCGACCCGAAACCGGTCATTCCCGCCACTCCTCCGACGCGGTTCTGGCAGCGGCGAGGCGGTCTGGTCGTCATCATTACCTTGATTTCTCTTCTATGCCTGGCCGGCGGTTGGGCGCTGGGCGCAGAAGGACCATTGGGCCCAATTATTGTAGCTATGGCGCCGCCGACCGATACACCTACGCCAACCGTCACACCCAGCCCCACCCTCACCCCTAGCCCAACGGGAACGTCAACTTCAACAGCCACACCAGTTCCTCCGGCCACCGTGATTGTGGTGGTCACCGCTACTTCGACGCCTACCCGAACTCCATCGCCGACAAAAACACCGACCTTGCCTCCCACCCCGACCTTTACGGTGACGCCCACCTTCACCCCGACGCCCTTCCCGCCTCCGGAGATTATTGGCCCGGCCGATGGCGAAGTTTTCGTCGGCGCGGATGGTTCGCACCAGTTGGAATGGGAGCCGGTAACCGATCTTGAGGATGATCAATATTATTTGATTGAAATGGAGTATCTGAGCGACGGGCAGGAAACGCGGTTTACCCAGTTGCTTCCAGACACGGTTTGGGATATACCATCCGATCTGCTGCTTAAGGTTGATCCGCCGGAGCGTACGGTTCTGTGGCAAGTTAGTCTGGTTCGGTCTGAGTTTGGCGCTATTAGCCAGGTCGAACCCATTGGCCTGACCAGCGAACCGCGTCATTTTTCTTGGGAACGAATTCCGTTACCGGTGAGTGAAGGCCTGAGCATTGAAATAAACCCGCAAGATAGTGATGAGATCTTCGCTGTTTTGCAAGCTGAAGGCATCTATCGGTCCATCAACGGCGGGATCGATTGGCGGCCCGTTCGAGAGGAAGCGTCGGTTGAGGGGCTGCATATAGCGCCGGCCAATTCATCGATTATCTACGCCGGTGCGTTTGCCAGAGTACTCAAATCTGAGGATGGGGGTGAAACCTGGGACAGTACGTTTATTCCGCCCAGATCCCAAGTGTACGACATTGTCACCGATCCCAACAGCGCTGATATCATCATTGCTGTGACCGGTCAGGGCATTGTCCACAGTGGCGACGGTGGACAAACCTGGACTACCCTGGACAAGGCGCAAGGGGGACAGATTCTGAATGTTGATTTCTACGGCATCGCCGCCGCCAGCACGCCATCGGGTAATCGAGTGTATGTAGCCGGTGAAGGGGATCAAATCTTTTGGCGAGGCACCCGCGAGGTGACGGCCCCCTGGCAGACCTTGGTGTGTCGAGTTTGCGCCCGCAGCATTCACAGTCTGGCCATTTCCGGAGAGAAAATTTTGGCCGGAGCGGATGAAGGCCGGCTCGGTTTGAGTACTAACTTGGGCAACGATTGGGTTCGAGCGGATATATCGACCATCAATCCCACGCTCAAATTTTCAACGATTGTGTTTGATCCTAATGATGGCATGGTGGTTTATGCCGGTAGCGGCACCAATCGCAACCCCACTGATGGGGAAGGGTTGTTTCGCAGCACCGACGGCGGGTTAAGCTGGCGGTCGCTCAACACCTGGAACGCCGGCGTGGGTACCGGCACCTTTGTACAGGATATTGCGGTTGACCCAGCCGATAGCCAGATCATTTTTATCGCCACGTCAAAGGGAGTTTTTCGAACGGACGATGGAGGGAGAAGTTGGGCCAGCCAATGAGAGGGCGTAACCCGTTTGTTTACAATGCCCCGGTGCCGCCCGCCAAATTTATTGGTCGTTATGATCAGGTTGACTACATTTTAGGCAGTTTGGCTAACCCGGCTCGGACCAGCATCGCTATGTCCGGCGACCCACGCGTGGGCAAAACATCGCTGCTGCATTATCTGCGGCAGCCGGAGGCTCAGGCCGGTTGGGGACTATCGCCGGATTGGTGTCATTTTATCTACCTGGACTGCCACAACATCATCCCGTTTCGAGAGGCGAAGTTTTGGCGCTTCGTGCTTCGCAACCTCGCTCAAAGCTTCAAACGGGATGAACTCCTTAGCCGACAGGTGCAAGACCTGCTGAGCCAAGCTGCCCCTGATACCTATGATCTCAGCAATTTATTCGATGACATCGCTCAGGCCGGCCGGCTGGTGGTGTTGATGCTGGACGAATTTGAGGCGGTGATCGAACATCTTGATCGGGAAGCCCCGGAGTTTTTATATCACCTCCGCGCTTTGGTCAACCGGCCGGATCGCGGTCTGGCGCTGATTGTCGCTACCCGGACCCCACTCAAACAGCTGTGCGTCGATTTCCGGTTTGCCGGCTCCTCGTTCGATAACGTTTTTTCGGCGGTGCCGCTCTTTCCCTTTAGCCAGGATGAGG
The DNA here is from genome assembly GCA_020634855.1 of Anaerolineales bacterium. Classification (GTDB taxonomy): domain Bacteria; phylum Chloroflexota; class Anaerolineae; order 4572-78; family J111; genus JAGRBY01. Next base: position 79,835 of record JACKAU010000023.1, on the reverse strand, counting down.
TTAACGAACTTTTAGATCAGTACGGCGTTGATTTTTCACCAGCCGAGCGGGACGACTTGCGCCGGTTGGCCGGGAATCACCCGTATCTGGTGCAGCTCACCGGGTCGCTGATGCTGCGGGCCAGAAGCAGCCAAGTTATCGAGGAGAGTACCGTCAGCCAAATCGAAGCCGATTTAGAGCGCGAAACGGAAGCCTATTTTGGCGATGTACTGGACTGCTGCTATGAACAAGAACAAATGTTAGCTACCTGGTTAGCGTTGAGCCAGCTTGATCGACAGGTAGCCATTGGGCTGCCGGCCCTGCTGGAACGGTACGACCAGGAGCTAACTCGCTTGGTTAAACGCGGCTTAGTCTATTGTCTGAAGGATAAATATCTGCTCTTTTCACCCATTTTTTGCCGTCGAGTCCTTCACAAAAATGTGGTGACCAAAGGCCAGCAGGTTCTATCCATATGGAAGCCGTATATCAATTTTCTGTCGCCGCCGCAAAAAGAGGTCTTCAAGTATCTGGTTGAGCAGATCATCAAACGGCCGATCATTATCAAAAAGCCCGAGCTGCTTGATCCGCCGCCGATTGCGGCTGAGTCGCCATCGGCACCGGGTAAAGAAATTGAGCGAACTTTGGGCCGGTATATCGTCGAAAAGATGATCGGTAAAGCCAATCTAGCCGATATTTTTCGGGGGTTTGATCCGCACTTGGGGCGGCCGGTGGCTATTAAGCAGTTGAGCACTACTCTCACCTCCGATAATGAAGAAATTCACGCCCGTTTCAAATTAGAGGCGCGGGCGATTGCCGTTTTGCGTCACCCCCATATTTTGCAAATTTACGATTTTGATATTGAAAACAGCCGTCCCTATATGGTGATGGAGTTTATCGAAGGCCAAAATCTGAAGGAACATCTTTACGACCTGGAGGCCACCGGACGAACTTTGTCTTGGGAGGAGGTTATCCGGATTGCGGCGCGAGTAGCCGATGCCCTGGATTATGCGCATCAACGCCACATGATTCATCGGGACGTCAGGCCGGCCAATATTATGCTGGGCAACGATGGCGGCGTGTTTCTATCCGACTTTGGCTTGGTCCGTCTGCTGGACCAACCGGGGTTGACCCAAACCGGTCGTTTGATCGGGACGCTGGAATATATGGCTCCGGAGCAGGTTCGCGGCGACGGCGAACTGCTCGATCATCGGGCCGATATTTATTCCTTTGGCTGTGTCATTTACGAAATGATCACCGGCCGCCCGCCGTTTACAGCCACGCAACTGCCCCGGGCCCATCTGGAACATCTTCCTATCCCACCGGTTCACTTTGTCCCGCATTTACCGGAAACAGCCAGCCACGTCATGCTCCAAGCTCTGGCTAAGGATCCGGACAAACGTCCGGCCAGCGCCTCCCAATTGGTACGCGACTTGCGTCAGGTGCTAAGCAGTAAACAGTTTTCCATTAAATTGAGCGGCAGCATTTTACTTTCAGATACCTTCAGCGTGGTGGTCAAGCAGCTTTACACGGAGGGCAACCAGCCGAACATTACCCGAGTTCACATTGACCAGAAGTTTCAAGGCGGTCTCAGCGGCACCGAAGTGATCCTGGCCCAACCGGTTGACGATCATGGTCGCGGGTTGGCTCGTGAAGTTATAAAAATTGGCCCGGCGACGATGTTGCGGCGCGAGTACAGCCGCTACCGGCAGTTTGTTAAAGGTCGTCTGCCGGCGACGGCGGTCAATTTGGAACGCGGGCCGGTTGAGTTAGGCAAGTTGGGGTGCTTGAGCTACGGCTTTGCCGGGGATCGACCGTTTGGGACGGTGCAGGATTTGGAGGAGTATTATGCCGGTCATTCTGTCCGGGAGCTAAATCAGGTGCTGACCCGGCTGATGGAACCGTTGGATGATCGCTGGTATGGTCAAAGCGAACCGTTACTGACCAATTTTGCCGAAGAGTATGATCAGCATCTACCGGCTCATTTGAGATTGACTCAGGCCACCGTGTCGCCCTATCAAAACTATCGTCAGGCCAAGCACCGCCTCATCGATACCGAAGCCATATTGAATGCGCCCAACCGGCTTGAAATTGGCGAGCCAATCGCTATCCGCGATCTCAAAGTGACGCAGGTTATGCCGGACGAGATCAAACTCACCAGCACCAAGGATGGCCCTAAAATCTGGATTCGGGCCGAAATCGATTTTCCCCAGCCCGATTTGCAGGAAGGCGATCGGGTCAATATTTGGGGCGTAGTTAAAGCTCGCCGCGATGATATGCTGGAACAGGTGGGGGAGCGGGTGATGGATACATTTCCGGAGATGACGCGCCGGCCTGACGGAATAATCCATATACGGGAAATGGATCTAACCACGCCTGATCCGTTGGCCATTTATCCGATCCTGCTCAACAGACAGCTCGATGGGCGGCGGGCTATCATCCACGGTGATCTGCATCCCGGCAACATCCTCATCGACGACGCCGGTCGGGCGTGGCTGATTGATTTTGATCACGTGCGGGAAGGGCATGTGTTGTTCGATTTTATCAGGTTGGAAACAATTCTGCGGCTGTTTGTGCTGGGCAAGGTGCGGCAAATTATCTTGCAGAATCGTGATAAGCCAGCCCACGATGCATCTTCAATGGCATGGACTTATCCTTTTAGTCTGGCAGAGTATATTAATTTTGAAAAAACGTTGTTAGATCAAACCCTCAATCGCCAGCCGGCGATTATCCCTCGGCCGGAATTGGCTAAAGCGGCTGAGCTAATTTTGGCCATTCGCCAATTGGCTAAGCCCTATCTTAGAGCAACCCATAATTGGCATGAATATTTGAACGGGTTGTTTCTGCACAATTTGGCTCAACTGCGTTTTTATGAATTGATGCCTCAGATCGCGGTGTTACCCTTAACTACGGCGGCGGTTGTGGCCGGTGAAATTAGTTAGTTGGCGTAAGCGTTCAACCGGTTCCTGAATAGAAATCGGGGTACAAGATTCGCAAACATGACGGACAGATGCCGTGGCTAAAATCGGCGTCGGAATGCTCTCGAATATACACTTCAACCTCATGCCAATACCCCTCGTCGTCACGAATTTTTTTGCATTGGGCGCAAATGGGAAGGAGACCTTTCAACGTTTTGATCTGGTCTAAGGCCGCCTGTAGCTCTTTGTTACGAAGCTGTAGAGCCTCATTCAAGCGATCTAACTCCATCAAATCGCCGAAGCGAGCCATGGCCACAGTGATAGCAATTTGTAGCTCTTTCGCATGGGGTGGTTTGCGCAGGTAAGCGCCGATACCGGCCTCGCTGGCTTTGATGATCAACTCCGGGGTATCATAGGCCGTTAAAATGACCACCGGCGTGGGGCAGTGCTGCTGAATTTCCGCAGCGGCTTCAATACCGTTTAGATAGGGCATTTCAATATCCATCAAGACCACATCCGGCTGCTCGGCGCGAGTCAGATCAACCGCTTCACGGCCGTCAGCTGCCTCACCGACGATGATATAGCCGGTCTCCTCCAACTTGCCCCGGATCATCTTGCTCACTAAGTAATCGTCTTCCGCAATCAAAACACCTATATATGTTTGGTTTTTCATAGTCTTATGTATCTATTTAACCCCAGTTGCTTCCGCGACCGAAAGTACCGCAAAACCAATGTTTTCGACCAAAAGACGTGGGGAGTAGGGAATAAGGAGTAAGGAGTAACATATTTCATCCCTTTAATCCTTCCTACTCCTTACTCTTCGGTTTGGACATCAATAGCGGCTTTGCTCCAAGTTAAAGGTTCAAATTGAATAATGGCTATCGCCCCTTGATCGTTATTTAGCGATAAACGCCCACGCAGGCTGCGGCTGACGATATTCTGGATCAGATCAAAGCCGACGTTGTAGGCCTCCTGGCGACCCTGAATGATTTCCTCTGGAAAGCCGGGTCCATTATCGCGAAACTCAAATTCGATAGTTTCCTGTTGCCGTCCCCCCAGTTGCCGAATGTTGACGGTTATTTGGGGCTGCCTAGTTATGTTTGAGAACCCATGTTTAATCGCATTAGTGGTCAATTCGTTCAAAACCATGGCCAAATAATGGGCTTGGGCGGCCGTAACCCGCACCGGTGAGGGAGAAATTTTAACCGTGACATTTTGATAAAGGGTTAGGGCGTGGAGAGCCGAATGGATGATCTGTTCAGCCAACTTGTCCAGAGAAATCGGCGCCCATTCCGCATCCGAAAGCAAGCTATGAACCGTGGCTAGGCTTTGAACCCGGTTAATTAATTCTTTGATGATCGCTTGGTAAAAAGCGTGGTCATCAACTTTAGTACGATTTTGTTCGGCATAGAGCAAGCCAATGATGGCCGATAAATTATTTTTGACCCGATGGTTTATTTCATCGAGCAGCACGGTTTTGGTTTTGGCATCCTGCTGAACCTGGGCAAAAAGTTGCGCATTTTCGATAGCCACTGTTGCTGTGGCGGCTAGCGACTCGACTAAAACGAGATCGGTGATGTTAAAACGGTTAATCTGCTCGTCTAATACATGGAGAACGCCAATGACACCGTAGCTAACCCGCTTGAGCGGCACACTGATTAAAGACCGCAAATCTAAACCGATGTGCTGATCCACGCCTTTGAAGTGACGTTGATCCGCAGCCAAGTCCGGTACAATGACACTCTCGCCGGTTTCTGCTACCCAACCGGCAATACCTTCGCCCGGGGCCAAGCGCCAGCCTTGCACCGATTCATAATGCGGTCCGATGGCTTGCCGACAAACCAGTTCTCCTAGGTCATTTTTATTTTTCGCTGTTTTGGGATCAACCAACCAGATGGAACAGGCAACTGCACCCAGTAAATGTTGGGCCTCTTTCAAGACTATTTGCAATACTTCATCAACATCTAAACTGGAGCTTAATTTGCGACCGGCTCGATTGAGGGCATCTAATTCACGATTGCGCCGGCGTAGGATCTCAATGGCTTGTTTTAAAGTTTCTTCAGCCAGCCGCCGCTCAGTAATATCTTTGCCCGTCGAGACAAAATGAGTGACGCGGCCATCAGCATCCTTGATTGGCGTGATCGTTTGCTCTTCATAAAATAAGGTACCATTTTTCTTTTTGTTGATAACGATCTCCCTAAAAACCTGACCGGCCTTAAGGGTATCCCACATCCGCTGGTAAAATTCCGGCTTGTGCTGATCCGATTTCAGGATACGGGGTGTTTTGCCGATAACGTCCGTTCCGGTAAATCCGGTTAGTTTGGTAAAGGCGGGATTGACATACTCGATGACTCCGACGCTGTTGGTGATGATCATGTGATCGGCGGTTTGTTCGATGGCGCGGGAGAGCTTGCGCAGTAATTCGTCAGTTTTCTTGCGACGGGAAATGTCAATAAATACCGCTAAAATACCTAAAAACTGCTCGTTCTCAAATAACGGGCGGGCGCTAAATATAATAGGAATTGCTTCGCCATCTTTCGTATTGAGAACGGTTTCATATTTGGTGGAGCTTCCTTTTGAGTGCTGGGCTAATTCTGCAGAAACTCGGTCGGTATAATCGGGATTGATTAACGCTAAAATACTCTGGTCTATCAATTTGTCGGGTTGATACCCCAGAATTTGAGCGCCCTTCGGATTAACAAATGTAATCCGATAATGCGGATCTAAGATTAAGATGCCATCTTCTATACCATTTACAATATTTTCGTTGAAAAGCCGCAGCTTGTTGGTCTCTTCATAGAGCCGAGCATTTTCGATAGCTACAGCGGCTGTCGCCGCCAGTGACTCGACTAGTTCTTGATGAGTTCGATTGAAGCGATCAACCGCTTCATCAACAATTTGAATCACGCCAATGATTTTATCTTTGATACGTAGGGGAACACTAAGGATAGAACGAAGATTAAGGCCGGTTTGTTGATCTACACCCTTATAATGGCGGATGTCGGTTTGGACATCGGAGGCAATAATCGTTTGTCCGGTTTGAGCGACCCGACCAACTAACCCCTCGCCCATGGGCAAGCGCCAACCTCGAACGGTATCGCTTTGCGGATCGGTTACTTGCCGGCAGATGATTTCATTTGTTTCAGGATCAATTAACCAGGCCGAACAAGCCACGACATTTAATTCCTCTCTTACATCCTCCAGGACGCTGGTCAGCACTTGATCTAGATCGTGCGTGGAAATAAATACTTGGCTGGCCCGGTTGAGTAACAACAGTTCATTGTTATTGTTCCTCCGCCTCAAGTCCATTTTCTCTTGTCGATTGGTCGTGGCGTCGGTTTTCTTCAGCCGGGACTCTTTTTGATGGATTTGTAGGGTAAGCTCTATGGTGATGTAAAATTGTTGGGCCGGGGATGATGTGAGCAGACAGCCGGCGGCTGTTGTCTTGGTGAGATGGGGGAGGGTTGATTCATCGATTTGAGTGGTTAAGTAGACGACCGGAATATCAAAATGGCGTCGAATTATTTCGGCGGTATCTGGATCGTGTTGATCTAGCGCTATGTTCAACAGAATTGCATCCGGTCGTAAGTCGTCGGCCAGCTTAAGAACTTCTGACCTGGACGTGACACAGGCAAGTACACGATATCCTAACCGCTCCAGATTTTGCCTAACCAGTTCCGAATTGCTGTTGTCATCAGCAATAATTAGGCGAGCATTGGGCATAACATGCGTCCTTTAAAAGATCTTCAATGCCAACGCTATATTTGGACCTTGTTCGCATTAAGGATCTGAACGTTCTATTGTTAAAGTGACAGAAAATCGTCGTATCGGTGACGCACTAACCTAAATAAAAGGAAAAGCCTCAATAAAATTATATAGGGGGATGAATTTTATTCAAATATTCAAACCGTTTTAGCCTCTTTGTAATGTTTATCCGGCAGATTCTGCAACCGTATAGCCGCTTGTTCCGGCGTCAAATCGCGTTGGGGTTCACCCAGCATCTCATAGCCCACCATGAATTTTTTTACGGTGGCCGACCGCAGCAGCGGCGGATAGAAATGAGCGTGCAGTTGCCAGTAGGGATAATCATCATTATCCGTGGGAGCGCCATGCCAGCCCATTGAATACGGGAAAGACGTTTCAAAAAGGTTATCATATTTGGATAGCAGACGCTTTAGAATCTCCGCCAGGGCATCCCGTTCGGGATCTGTAAGATCGGTTAAGCGCAGTACGTGGCGCTGCGGTAGCAGCATGGTTTCAAACGGCCACATGGCCCAATAAGGCACAACCGCCAGCCAATGCTCGTTTTTGACAATAACCCGCTCCTCTTGTTCAACTTCAAGTTGGGCATAGTCAAGCAGCAACGGTGTACCGTGCTGTTCATAGTAAGCTTGTTGATGGATGTTCTCTTTTTTAGGCTCATTCGGCAGCGACTGTTGCCCCCAAATTTGCCCATGCGGATGGGGATTCGAGCAGCCCATCATGGCCCCTTTATTTTCAAAAATCTGTACCCAGCGGTAGGTCTGCCCCAACTCGGCAATCTGTTCGGCCCACACATCAACCACCTGCCGAATCGCGCTAACCGGCATTTCCGGCAGAGTTAGATCATGACGGGGTGAAAAGCAGATGACTCGACAAACCCCCTGTTCGCTTTTAGCCCGCAGCAAGCCGTCCAACGAGACTTCGCCTGCCGGGGTATCATTCAGCAGCGATGAAAAATCATTTTGAAAGACGTAGGTGCTTTGGTAGGTCGGATTATGTTCTCCCCCGGATCGCTCGTTGCCGGGGCAAAGATAACATTTCGGATCATACGCCGGGCGCGTATCTTGGGGCGGCTTTTCTATTTGGCCTTGCCAAGGGCGCTTGGTGCGGTGCGGTGCAACCACAATCCATTCACCGGTGAGTGGGTTATAACGTCGATGAGAATGATCGGCTGGGTTGAATGTCATGACGGGTCTCCTCTTTTGGGGTAACTTGAAAACGGAAATTAAATTATTCTAGTCAATTGTTAGGCGTTTGCTGAATATCACATAGTCATGCTCTCATACTAAATCTTAGTTTTCAATGGTACTCTAGTAGCTGTGTTGATAAGGCGTATAAAAACATCAATGAGGATGGAGTATTGGCTAGCTAGCACTGGGGAGAATTATGCTAGACATTGAGTAAGACGACACACAGAACAAAAATCACGGTTTAGTTCATAGTAAGTCCTTCCGATCAAGTAAGACAGATAGCCGCGATTGTATTTGATTAATTCTCCCGGCTCACTATGCCATTAATTCTACTCCCGATACCCGCATCGCAAAATTTCACTAAACCTTCTTTTTTTAGCCGGAGGCTAAAATTAGGGAGAGTCTCGCTAAACATTTCTTCATTGTATTACGGCATGTTATAATTTTGATGCGTATCAACAGTCAGCCATATCGAAAACAGTGTTAACGCACCTGCTTCGTAAGCCCATCTAATTTCTCACCAAATTGCCGAATCACTTGAGCGCTTGGCCGATGTCGATTTTATAAAAAGTGATCTGGATACGGCAAGAGCTAACCTTCTCACAATCGATGTAGATAAACTCTTTCACTTAACCTTTCAAAGGAGACGAATTAATTAATGGACTGGCTAACTAACCCTGAAATTTGGATTGCGCTGCTAACTTTAACCAGCCTGGAAATTGTGCTAGGCATCGACAACGTCATTTTTATTTCTATTTTAGCCGGCAAATTGCCCACTGATCAGCAGGCTAAGGCCCGGACCGTTGGTCTATCGCTGGCGATGTTTGTGCGCATTGCCTTGTTATTTTCGCTGTCCTGGATTATTGGGCTAACCGAGCCGCTGTTCGAGGTTTTTGGGTTTGAAATCACCGGGCGGAGTCTAATTATGCTGGCCGGCGGTCTCTTCTTAATAGGTAAAAGCACCTTCGAGATTCACGATAAACTGGAGGGCGAAGAGGGGCATGCCTCGGCTAAAGTGAATGCGACGTTTACCAGCGTCATTATCCAGATTCTGCTGCTGGATATCGTTTTTTCACTCGACTCGGTCATCACTGCCGTAGGGATGGTCGATCATCTGCCGGTGATGATCGCGGCGGTGGTCATCGCAGTGGGGGTGATGTTGATTGCCGCCGGCACGGTCAGCAATTTCGTCGAGGCCCATCCGACGGTCAAAATGTTGGCTCTGAGCTTTCTCCTCCTCATCGGCTTCTCGCTGGTGGCCGAGGGGCTGGAATTTCACATTCCGAAGGGTTACATTTACTTTGCGATGGGCTTCTCGGTCTTTGTGGAGGTTCTCAATCTGCAACTACGCGGCAAGGCCAAGCCGGTCGAACTGCGCAAGGCGTATGTGGAGGCTACGGAGTAATCTTACAGCTTTACATTGACAACGTACTCTAACAAACTACAATTATAGTCATAATGGCGACTATAAATCCCTTCAAACTCATTTATGCTACTCAAGTCAAAGGCCATTTGAAAACGATTGATCAGAAGTATCATTCACTCATCCGACGCGAAATTGAAAATCAATTAAGGTTTGAGCCAAATATTGAAACTAGAAACCGTAAACCCTTAACTCGATCGGTTGAATTTGAGGCAGATTGGGAATTGCGTTGTGGACCAAATAATCGTTTTCGAGTATTCTATGAGATCAATCAACCAGAGCGTGAAGTTTATGTGATAGCAATTGGAAGAAAACGTGGGAATAGGGTAATTATCGGTGGCGAGGAAGTAGAATTATGAGAATAGCTCCTGTAGTTGAAGTTAAAGCAAAGTTCAGCGCCTATTTGGAAGAAAGCAAAAGCGGACCTGTGATTATTACCAAAAACGGTAAAGCCGTGGCTGTTTTATTAGGCATTGAAGATGAGGAAGAATTAGAACGGCTAATTTTGGCTTATTCTCCAAAATTTCAGGCGATAATGAGGACCGGGAAAGACCAGATAGATGCCGGAGAAAGCGCTTCACATGAAGAGTTTTGGGAAGAAGTTGAAGCTGAGAGTGCATAATCAACACATTAGCCTTAGATACTACTCCCATTAAACCCTCATCATTTGTCATCAAAATGTCTCTTCTAATCTTCCTCCGGCTCTTCCGGTACGACGCGTAATGTTGTCTCGTTGCGATAAGTGACTAGACCGGGCGTCGCACCTTTGATGGCCCGGACATATTTTTTGACTGTCACATCTACCTCTACGCTGGTGTCGTGGCGAGCGCGGGAATAATAGGCCGCCACGCTCGCCGCCCAAAAAACATCTGCTTCCGAGGGTAGTCCCTCGGTGGTGGGGATAATGACATGCGCGCCGGGTACATCGCGGGCGTGGAGCCAGAGGTCATCGGCCGAGGCGCGGGTGAAGGTGAGATAGGCGTTTTGTAGCGCGTTTTTGCCGGCCCAGACTGTCGCTCCGTCCGGGGCGGTCAGCCGTAGATAACGAGTCGCCGCCCGTTTTTGCTGTTTCTTGCGACTGGCTCTGGCCCGGTAGTAACCGGCCTCACTCAAGGCCAACGCCACCGCATCGATCTCCGGCCGGTCGTCGGCCATGTCCAAATCTTGCTCCAACTGCTCCAGATATTGGTCCTCCAACGAAATTTTTTTCAACTGGTTGGGAATTTCCTCAGAAGCACGCTGCGCCTTGCGGTAGCGATTGAAATAGTTTTGGGCGTTGGCGCTGGCCGACAGCGAGGCCTCCAGCGCAATTTTGAGCGGCGTATCACGGCCCGGCCAATCGACGGTCAAGCTTTCCTGGCCGGCCTGTAGCTGGTAGGCATGGGCTAAAATCGCTTCTCCTTTGTCCTTTAAAAGCGTGGGATCAGCCTGAGCGGCGGCATCTTCTTCCAGCCGCTCCCGGCGGCGCACCAGTTTTTGGCGAGCGGCGGCGATGGCCTCAACCAGTGGCGTTTTGGCTGCGGCATAACCGGCGGCGGCTTTGGCAAAATAACTTTCGACTACGGCTGACATCGATCGGCCGGTTTCGGTTTGGGGTAAATGATGGAGCGGGTAAGCCGCAAAAGCCTCGACAAAACCCTCCTCATCAAAGGCCAGCGTCGGCTGCCAAGCTTCATAAGTAAGCTGGTTAAACAAATCGTGTATGGCGGTGAGGATGGGCGTCAGCGCCGTGAGCTGGCCGACGGTGGTGTTGGTATCGCCGGTTGCGCGATAGATTATTTCACGCGCCAGCAAAGGGCTGATGCCCACCAGAATATTGGGCAATAATCGCGCCAATTCCAGGTTAGGCGAGGCTTCGGCCAATTCTTGCCGGAAATTGAACTCGGTAAGTTCAGCCGGAGTGAGTTTGTTCTGCGCCGGCGGCGGATCGTAGACCTGATTGGGCAGCAGCGTCCGTTGGCGGGTCTGTCCAGCTTTGGGCAGGCGAGCCACGCCGAGAATGGTTTGGTCGGGCGCGACCAAAATCAGGTTGCTGCGCGGGCCGAGCATTTCCGCGGCCAACAGCGTGGGGCCGGTGTGGAAGTTATCGAAGTGAAAGTTAAGAATGCGTTCGTAGGGGGGCTGCTCGATGGCTTTGAGAATGGCGCCGCGCATGTATTTGCGTAGGACCAGCATCAGCGGGGTATCGTTGCCGGTGCCGCGCCTGACTTTCTTCTCCGTCAGGTGGAGGCGCGGCGCTTGAGGTTCGACGGATAGGATGAGGTAGTGGCGGATAGGATGGACATAAATTTCAAAGCCGTAGGTCAACGAGTTGATCTGCACAACGCGCTGAACGCGCCCCTCCAACACAATCGAGCGCAGTTCCGAGGCCATCGCAGCCAGTGCAAAGGTGTCAAAACTCATGCGATCATAGCCACCTCATTCGACCAGTTTTAACTTTTCGGCCAGCATGGCGGCGGTGTCGTTGCCACGAACCCGGACTCGCGGCATGACAAAACGGTGGTCATAAGTCTGCCGGCCGCCCCATTCAGTGGTGACTGCCATTAAGAATCCGGCCGATTTGACCGCTTCGACAGCTGCATCATCGTACCTGCCGGAAGGGTAGGCAAAGGCGTAAATTGGCTCGCCGATGTTTTGCTCGATGAGTTGTTTGGAAGTGACAATTTCGCTTGCTAAGAATTCGCTGCTGCGATGGCGCAGGTCGGGATGAGTATGGCTGTGCGAACCAAATTCCATACCGGCCTGGTGCATTTCCTGGACCATGTCCCAACTCAAATAATCGACATTAGCGGTGTCGATGGGCTGCGTAAAAATAAAAAAGGTGGCGGTGAAACCATATTTTTGCAGTAGGGGGAAAGCGTACTGATAATTGTCGCGATAGCCATCGTCAAAGGTGATGATGATGGGTTTGGGCGGTAGCGCTTCGCTCTGACTGGTGGTCTGAGCCAACTGCTTGAACGAAAGCGACTGGTAACCGGCCTCACGCAGATATGCCAGATGGCTTTCAAACAGATCGGGCGGCACCGACAGATCCATTCGGATGGCGTCCGCCCCGGCCGGCGGCGTCGAAAGATAGTGATACATCAAAATCGGCACGTTGAAAACGCCGGTTGGTCGGCTGACCAGAACTGGTGCTAATGGGGCAGGTGAGGTGGGAGTGGCGATGGGGGACGATAGGGAGGTTGGCAACGATTCGAGGACGGGTGAGCTGGGCGAGGTCGTGGGCGATGCTGGAATGGTTGGCGACGATTCAATGGTAGGTGAGGTTGGGGCGTTAGCCTGAGTTGGCCGAGGCGTCGAGGTTGCCCGAGTCGGGGTTGGGACCACCGGAGTGGCGGTTGGTGTCGGCGGTAAGGTACTGGTCGGGGTAGCGGTTGAGGACGGAGTCGAAGTGAACGTGGGTCTAAGCGTTGAAGAGGCAGTAGGGACGGCCGCGGCGTTATCGGCCACAACTAAGCCCATTCCCACCTGCATGGCCACAACCAATAATAGTATCGGCACGACAAACCAAAAACGGAAGAGAGTCCGCATGATCGCTTTCACAACCCTAGCCTTGTTAAATCTCGTCAAAATCGACCAAATCGCCGGAGGGGGTCAATTTTTTGATGGTCAGTTCGGCCTGGTCTAGCTGCAAACCACATTGTTTAGCCAAATCCATACCGGTTTGATAGAGGGTCATCGCTTCTGCTAACGGCAGATTGCCGACTTCAAGCTGAGTGACTGTCTCTTGTAGCCGGAGATAGGCTTCTTCAAAGGTCAATTGGTCGATGTCGTTTGAGGTGCTGTCCATTTTTGTGTTCCTGTTAAAAAGCGGCTTTTAGTAAACGTTGTGTTCTATTTTTAACAAATCGGGTTGAACCATTTTGTTCCATTCTAAAACCCATTCGATGGCCCGTTTAATGCCCTCTTCAAAGGTAACTTTGGGTTCGTAGCCCAACAAATTTTTGGCTTTGGTTAAATCGGCGACGTAAAAATTGATCTCCCCCGGTCTGATCGGCTTGTCGATGATCTTGGGCGTAACATCGAGATTAGCGGCGATGGTTTCGGCTAACTGAATAAGGGTGGCGGGACTGCCCGAACTAAGGTTGAAGGTTTCGTTAACCACCTCATTGTTGAGTAGTTTTTCGATGCCCAACATAAACCCGCTGATACAATCATCGACATAGGTGAAATCGATCAGTTTGTGACGGTCATAAATGGTAATCGGTTCGTCGCGCAGCATTTGATCGATAAATATATGAATGACGCGCGTCATTCGCTGTAAATCACTATCGTACCGGCCGTAGACGTTGCTCAAGCGAAAAATGAGGTACTTGAGGTTGTAGCAGTGGGCATAGGAGTAGATCAGCATTTCATCGGCCATTTTGTAGGCGGCGTAAGGGCTGAGAATATGATAAACGTCGGCCTTATCTTCGCTCACCGAAGGCGGTTCAGGCCGGCCGTAAACTTCTCTGGAACTACTAAATACGACCGGAACCTGCTGCAGCCGGCAAAACTCAAGCACGTTAAAGGTGGTTGTGGTATTCTCGTGGGCGCGTTTGGGGTCGATGACCAGTTCGTGGACTTTGGCGTTGGCGGCTAGACTGACGACCAGATCGGGTCGATCAAAGCCGGGTTTGGCCGTGTTTAACATTTGTGGGGTAGGCATGCCCTCAGCGGCCAGATCGCGCTGTAGCAAGGGAATCTGGTCGGTCCAGGTATTGGGCCGGCGGTCGATACCTAAAACGGAAACGCCTTTTTTCATCAAGGCCAGGCTCAAATTGGTGCCGACCTGTCCGCTACTGCCGGTTACTAAAACTTTCAACATTACTATCTCCCTGAGGTTTGGACAATGGCTTCAAATTCGCCATCACTGACCTTAACCACAATCCGGTCGTTTTGATCAACTTGTTGGGTTTGGCTAACCACGGTGTTATCTTTTTGGACAATGGCGTAACCCCGGCTCAATGTGGCCTGAGGATTTAATGTTTCCAGACGCGAGGCCAGACCGGCGATTTGCTGTCGTTGCAAATCCAGGCGATGCTGCAAGGCTCGGCTAGCCCGGTGGGTCAGGCTATCGATCTGCTGCCGGAAGGTATTGACCTGGTTTTGAGGCGACAGCCGCTCTAAGGCCCAAGCCTGCCGGTTTAGATCGGTGCGGGCCTGGTGAATGACGTGCCGGGCGGCGTCAGTTAAGGCGATCTCAGCGCCAGCCAGGTTTTGCTCTAAATCAAAGCGGTTGGGCGAAGCGATTTCGGCCGCAGCGGAAGGCGTAGGTGCGCGTACATCGGCCACAAAATCGGCGATGGTGAAATCGGTTTCATGCCCTACGCCGGTGACAATAGGAATGGGACAGGCGACTATCGCCCGGGCCAGGGCTTCATTGTTAAACGCCCATAAATCTTCCAGACTGCCGCCGCCTCTGGCTAAAATGATCACGTCGATCGGCTGCTGGGCCAGCAGATTCAGCGCGGTTACAATTTGGCGAGGGGCCGCCTCACCCTGCACCGCCGTTGGTGAGAGTATAACCTGAGCGAGCGGATATCGCCGCCGCAGGACGTTGAGAATATCGCGTAGCGCCGCCGCATCGGGCGACGTGACGACCCCAATGCGCTTGGGAAAGGCGGGCAGCGGCTGTTTCAGGTCGGCGTCGAACAAGCCTTCGGCCGACAGATGGGCCTTGATCCGCTCGAACTCGGCGTGAAGGGCGCCCTGACCGGCCGGTTCGAGATCATCGACATAAAATTGATAGTTGCCCCCAGCCTCGTAGATCGAGATTTTGCCGTGGGCTAAAATAGCCTCCCCCTCGCGCTGCGGCCGGTAAATGAGTTGACTGGCCGTTGTTCGCCAAATGACACAGCGGATGGTCGCTTTGGTATCTTTTAGGGTAAAGTAGATATGGCCGGAGGCCGCCGGTTTCCAGTTAGAAATTTCGCCCTCCAGCCAAACGTTTTGTAGCTGGCGATCGGCTTCAAATTTTTGGCGAAGGTAGGCGTTAATCTCGCTGATGGAATAAACTTTTGGTGAGAAATCAAAAAGAGTCGGTTGATACATTGAATAACGGCTTTAAGATGTTAGGAATCAATCGGACTACCCAATTGCAAGAACATTATGGCATGAAATCAGGGGGATGCAAGCGGTCATAGGGGGAATTACCGGTCTTGATCACGCGCTATTTAAATGTTGGCTCACCGGGAAGCTAAAGCAGTTGAAATCGGCCCGTGGCGCGCACAATTTTGCTGTTGAAATTACTAACAAAGCCAAACAGACGTCCCTGCAACTTTTGCCAGTCCTCGCTGGCTAGAATGGACTGCATTGTGCTTAGGTCTTCGGTGACGCTGCCCTGGAGGATTTGGGGGCCACTGCCAAAAACAGTGTACCAGGCTTCGGTCGGCTGCATACCCAACTTGGTCATGCCGGGAATAAATTCCCTGACAATAAATTCGAAGTATTCGCTTTCCGAACCGGGTTTGATATCCCAACTCATTAGTAACTTAACCATGCATTTAGGCCTTCGAGTGTAAGATTTAGTTAGATTGTACAGTGAGAGGATAGCAGAATAGAGGTATTTCTGCAAGTCTAATTATTCGGTTATCAAGCCGATCAGCGCCTCACCCCGCCCAAAGGGGCCAATTGCGGCTAAACTATAGCGCCCTGGGGCAATCAGCCGCTCCACCAGGGCGGTGATCGCTTCGCCGGTGACAGCTTCGTAGGCGGCCAGGGCTGCTTCCGGCGACTTTATTTCGCTTTGATACATGGCTTGATAAGCCACCCAAGCCGCCTGACTATAGGTATCTTCCAAACCAAGCACCATTCGCCCCTTGACGTACTCCTTAGCCTTGCGAAGTTCCTGATCCGGAACCGGGTCATCACATAGCCGTTTTAGCTCGATCAGAATGGCTTGCAACGCCTCTGCCGCACGTCGGGGATCGACCCCGGCGTAAATGGTGAGCGAGCCGGTATCTTGCAATAGATTGATCCCCGAGTCGACGGCGTAAGCCAGTCCTTTATCTTCCCTGATACTCAAAAAAAGTCGCGAACTCATACCATCGCCTAAGAGGGTGTTGAGGACACTCAGGGCATAGCGATCCGGATGGGTGCGCGGCAACCCAGGCAGAGCCAGACAGAGATGGCCCTGCTCGATGGCTCGATGCTCGATGCGGTAGCGTACCTGTGTGGGTACAGCCGGAGCCGGCTCGAAGGGCGGGGGCGCTTGAGCCGGCCAATCACCTAACCGAGCGTCAATTTCTGGGATGACCTGATCAGGATCGAACGCGCCGCCCAAGGCGATCACGATGTTGCCAGGGTGATAACTGGTTTTAAAGAATGAGGTCAGGGCAGTGCGGTTGATGTTGCGCAAACTGGCGGCGGTACCGGTCACACTCTGCCCTAACGGATGATCGGGCCACAATACTTCATCGATGATGACATCGAGCCATTCGTCCGGGGAGTCAAACACCATGTTGATCTCTTCGCCGATGACTCGGCGCTCTTTTTTGATATCCGCGGCCGTAAACAGCGGGTTTCTGAGTAAATCGGCCAAAAAATCAATGGCGACATTAACATGGGCAGCCGCTACTTTGGCGTAGTAAACCGTGGTTTCCGGGCTGGTATAAGCGTTACTGTCGCCGCCGATCCCCTCGATAGCCTCGGCAATTTGCTGGGCAGACGGTCTATTCTTAGTTCCCTTGAAAAGCATGTGCTCGATGAAATGCGAAATTCCCGACAGATCAGCCGGTTCATAGCGAGCCCCAACCTTGACAAACACGCCCATGCTAACCGATTGGAAGGCATAGGCCGGAACCATTAAGACCCGTAGTCCATTCGGCAACATATGATCGATGTAGTGCATTTAGATAGCCTGGCCTCACATAACATAAAAAAACTGGGCTGCCGCCAAAGCGCAGCCCAGTTGTGATTATATCTTGAGTGATGGATTTATCAACTTTAGAGGTCGGTGCGGCGAACCGAGCGAACTCCAAAGATGAGTAAGATTAGCACGGTCAAGCTCACCCCGGCCAACGGTAAATACGATTCTACCTCGGCCATAAACCCGACTCGACCGGTGACCGGCAGCATATCCGGCGGCGGCTCGACCACAACCTCGGGCTCGATGTCACCCGTTTTAGGTAGGCCGTCGGGAGGAACAAAATCATCTTCGCTCTCAGCTTCGGCGGTCGGTTCGGTTGTTGGGGCTTGAGTGGGTTGAGGCGTCGCGGTCGCTTCCGGTGTAGTGGTGGCGGTCATCGCCTCAGCCGCGATCACGAGCGTTGGGGTTATTGAAATCGGTTCCACAATCGGAGCAATCGGAGCAGCCGGAGCCGGCTCATCATCTGTGCCAATGGTGAAATCGAGCCAGGCTTGATCGGCGGCGCTTTCGCGGTAAAAGAGGGTGGCGGTTTGTCGAATCTTCTGGCTGCTACTCGGTTGATCGTCAACTGCTTTCACAGTGATAAATACATTGCGCTCGGCTCCGGAAGGAATGGTATCCAGAAAGACCGCCACCAACTGGCCGTCGTCGCCGCCGTTGACAATTTTGAGATTTTCATCGGCGGTGGCGGCGGCTTCGACCTGAGTTGCCGTTAAGCCGGCCGGCATCAAACTGGTGACGATGACATTAGTGATGTCGTTGGGCAGGGTGTTTTTGACAGTCAGTTTGATTGGAATTTCAGCGCCGGGCGATAGCGCCGACGGGCCGGACATTTCCAAGGTGGCCGGCGGATCAACGCGAGAGCCGCTGTATACGGCGATATTGGCGACGGTGGTGTAGTCGCAATTGAGATAGACGCCCGCGTTTTGGATGAGCGGATCAAGTGAGTCGTCCATCGCCGGGGGTAGGACAACCTGCAGGGTGGCGATACCGGTGCCAAGGCCACCAAAACTATAAGTGCCGTTGCTGGAACTGGTGGCGTCGACCTCCCAACTGCCTGTGCTCAATTTCGAGCCGATGCCGCCCATTGCACCAACTCCCCAGTGAATCACCTCGCCTTCCACTAAGGCGCAGCGGCTCGCGGCCGAGCCGCTATCAGCGCTGTCGCCGCCGCCACTATCGCTGCCACCTCCACCACTTCCACCCCCTTCATCCGAGGGACGAGGGTCTTGCGGCAGCGGGCTGGCGTAAGCGATGGTCACGGCAGCCGTGCTCCAAATCAAAGCAATCATCAAAGCCAAGGTTGTTAAATGTTTAGACATTTTATTCGCCCCTATAAAGGCTAACTGAATGTTAAATCAATGGTATCACAAACAAAGTTTAACGTCAATAGATTTATGTCAATCCACATCCCGCCGTATGGTCGGGGTTGAACTGCTGGCTGCGCTTTGGCCCAGTCCAGAAAACGTGATCGTTGCCGGCGATTGATTGTTGGTTTCATCCGTCTCTACAATTTCTACAAAGGTTTGATTGTTGGGATCATTGGCGTCAAAGCTGTCCGCGTAAGCGATGATTGTCGCGCCGGCAGCGGGCGGCCAGGTTTTATCGGTGGGGCTGGGGCCGACCGAACCGTCGGAGGTGAGTGTGATCGAGGCCCCGCCGTTAATAGCTGGCACTTCCCAGCCCATACCGTGTGTCGCATTCACCGATAAACTGTTCCAGCGTCGATCATTAGTAACGCCGACCAGTGTACCCGGTTCGGTCTGCGGGTCGGCATACAGATCGACCCAGAAGCCGCTATCGGTGGGACAAGTACCCGTGTTCTCGACCACAACCGTTACCACGCCCGAATTTATTGAGAGGCCGGTTACTTCCAGGTCGATATCGGTACAGGCCGGCGGTGTGTAATTGTCCAGGATAATTGGCAGGTATACTGTGCTGGTCATAGACTGGCTACTGTTATTAAATGTACAGGTCACGTTTTCGCCTGCGTCAAGGTCGATGGTGGCGGTCGAACCGGCGGTGGTTGTGCCGCTGTCGGGATCGGTGCAGTTGAGACTGGTTAGGCTCCAACCGGACGTCGCGCCTTCGGTGACGCTGTAGCTGCCAGGACTGAGGTTAAGCTGAGTCAAGGTACTGCTAAAAGGATTGCCGTTATCGATCAGCGTAAAGTTACCCAGGCTGCCGGAGAAAGTAAACGGCTGGCTGTCATCGGGTGTGGCATTTTTCACGATGGTAATCGAGCCAAGTGAGGCATTAACGGTGTTAGTAAAGGTACAGGTGACATTTTCCCCGGAATTGAGGGTGATGTTGGCCTGGCCTTGGCTGGGATTGGTGGTAGTGTCGCTGGTGGGATCGAAACAAGTAATATCGCTTAGGGTCCACCCTGCTGTGGCTAACTCGCCGATAGTGTAAGAACCGAGGGTCAGGTTTGAGAAAGTAATGACGTTGGAATAAGCGTCAACATCGGCCCCATCATCCAAGGTAAATGACCCGATCGACGGATTACCGATGAAGCTGAAATCCTGGGTATTATCGGGCACGGTGTCCTTGATGATTGTAATTGAGCCGGGCGTGGCGGTGTTGGTGAAAACGCAAGTAACGGTCTCATCGACTCCAAGGCCGATGGTGGCGATGGGATCGCTGTTATCACAAGCAGCGGTTAGCGACCAGCCGGAGGGGACGGTCTCCGATAGAGAATAGGTGCCGGAAACGATGTTGGTAAACGTTTGAGCGCCGCCATTTACCAAGAAGAAGGAGGACGGCGTCAGCCCACCGGCGGTGAAGCTAAACGAGGTCGAAGTCGGATCAGGTGAGGGATTGGTGACTTTTCGCACAATGAGCGTGGAAAGTTTTGTATTCGTATAGACACACGTTACGGTTTCACCGGCGTCAACGGTGACATTGCCCGTTTTAGGGTTATCGCCGTTATCGCAGGACGCTACCGTCGACCAGCCGGTAACTGACGTTTCGGATAGGTTGTAGCTGCCGGGTTTGATGCTGCTGCTGTAAGGCGTAGTGGTATGGGATAAGGCAAACGTCTGGTTAATGGTGTCCGGCCCGCCGGTCAGAGCGAAATTGAATGAGGTGGTGTTGCTTGATGGCACGGTAACTTTGTCAATAATAATTGTGCCGCGTTGGGTGTTGGTGAAGGTACAAGTGATATCTTCGCCTGGTGATAAGCCAATGCTGTTGATATCGCTGCCGTCGCTGCAGGTCGAAGTAGCATCCCAGCCGGATGGTGTGGTTTCGGCTACGGTGTAGCTGCTGCCGGATGTGACGTTGTTAAATGTTTGGCTTTCGCCATTCGAGAGGTTGAAGTTGGAGGTGGACAGGCTGGTGGTGAAGGTAAATTCAAGACTGCTGGATGGCGTGGTGACTTTTTGGACGGTAATGGTACCCAGATTGGAGGTATTGGTGAAGACGCAGGTAATATTTTCGCCCGGTCCCACATTAACCGCGTTGATTGGGCTGCCGTCGCTACAATTGGAAGTTAACGTCCAGCCGGTGGGAACCGTTTCTGAAATGCTGTGAGTTCCGACGGTGACATTATTGAAGATTTGGCTGTTGCCATGAGTTAAAGTAAAGCTGGTGGTGGTGGATAGATCGGTGGTGAAGTTAAACACCTCAGGGCTGGCCGCCGGTACGGTCACCTTTTGAATGGTGACGGTACCGGGATCGGCGGTGTTGGTAAAGACGCAGGTGACAAATTCCCCGGCTCCAATCGAGATGTTATCAACGGTGCTGCTGTCATCGCACGAAGAATCCATTGTCCAACCGGACGGTACCGTTTCAGTGACGGCGTAACTGCCCGGTGTAATATCATTGAAATTTTGGCTGGTTCCATGGGTTAAACTGAAGGTGGTGGGAGTCAGTCCGGTGCTGGCGGTATAAGCAAAGGTTGTGGTCAGGCCTGAAGGATCGGTGAACTTTTTAATGAGTAGCCGGCCTAACTGCGTATTGTCGAAGGTGCAAGTGATGTTTTCGCCCGGATCGAGGAAGACGCGGGCCGTATTGCCGCCCGGTTCGGTGAAATCGCCGCCGGTGCAGTTAATGTTGGTGAGAGTCCAGCCGGGGACAGACGCCTCGGTGATATCGTATGTACCGGATTGCAGACTGGTGAAGGTAATGACGTTGGAATAGGGATCGTTGAGTGTCCCGTTGTCGTCCAGGATGAAGGAGGTGGTCAAGTCACCGGTGAAGGTGAACGGTTGGGTGCTGGTGGGGGTAGCGTCTTTGACAACGGTGATCGAGCCGCGCTTTGTGTTGGTGAAAACACAGGTCAGTTGGTCGGCGGGGCCAAGGGTCAAATCGACCCGCCCAGTGGCTAAGTTCGGCGTACCGCAACTGATGCCGCTTAGATCCCAATCGGTGGGCAGGGTTTCGGTGATAGCGTAATTGCCGGGGACAAGGAAAAAAGTTTGGCTAACGGGATAGGTGGGATCAAGGTTGTCATCTAAAAAGAAGGTTCCGCTGATATCGTCGCTGCCCGTAAATTCGAAAGATTGGGAGTCGTTATCCGGCAGCGCTGTTTTGACTACAGTAATGGAACTTTGTTGGTAACGAATTGCCCGGTTGGCGGCCAGTGGGCCACCACTACCACTGTTGCATGTTTCATATTGGAGGTAGTTTGTATCATCGGCCAAAATACCGATTGTTCCACTGTTACCATCACTGACACCGGCTACACCGGATGTTGTATCCTGGTATTGGAACAGAATGAGGTTAGACGTTTCAAAGAAAACGACTTCAAAGGTTACGCCATTACTCCCCGAGTCTTGGAAGTGAACCATATCAGTCCATTGTATGATCAGCCGGCGATCCGGGAAAGTGCCCTGGATTTCCCAGTAAACGTCCCCTTGATCGCCCCAATCATCCCACCAAGGTGCGACTAAATTTCGGTGGTCAGGGTAGGCGGATGACAAGGGACAAGCATTCAAAAGGCTAATTTTTGTGGTCGTTGGATTCATCAGAATTGCACCGTTATTTCCGACCCTCAGACTGGATAAAGCCGTTCCGTAAAAATCGAAGTCAAAGCCGGATAGATCGGTCGTGGTGATGACGGCTTTGTCTTCATCATCAAGGTTTAAGTTCGTTCCGCTGCCGGAGATGTCGGTGAAAACATAGGTTGGGCCAAACAGTTCGGTTTCATCTTGGTAGGTGTAACCGAAATTGTCAGCCCCGCCTGCCGCTTTAAGCGGCGCTTGAGGTGGTTCGAGCACAACATTTGTATCGGGCGCTGTACTGTTGGCCGAAGCCTTCACAACTGTTAACAAACTGAGCGATAAAATGAGGGCCAATAATCCGGCGCAAATCGTAATAAGGACACGAAGCATCTTGTTCATAAATGGACTCCTGGTCTATGAAGAGAAATAGAGTAATGGGGTTAACAAATGGATAACCGGAGTTATTTGAGGTTAAACAAGGGTTGAGAGTCAGATACTAAAATTAATAAAGGATAAAAACTGAAGATAAAAATTTATCGACTCTCTACGACGCAAACGTCAGCAGCCGTCACGGTTATCGGTCAGAAAGTTATTAACCTCCTGGTAACGAGGATACACCAAAAGTGCGACAGTTGGGAAGGGACAAAAGTCCGTAAAATTTAGGGCAAAAGGTACTTGCGAGTCTTTCCCGAAAGTCACATGACAAAAGTGACTTTAGTCACATGAGGATAGGGTTTTGAGCAAGTTGACGCTAAAGGTTTCCAAAATTTTGGCAATGTGTCGCTAAATAGGGGTATATATGAGCTTTGTGGGTTGCTTCCGGACAAAACTCTACGGTCGGGCTTTAAATTGAGAATGTGGGCTTGGGAGGAAAATTATTGACGGCCTAACTCTTGAAGATAGCGTTCAGCTTCCTCTTTTGCTATTGTGTCGTTGCCGCCTGACATCGAAAGATACGTCTCAAACGCTTCAGTTGCTTTCTGTTTGTCCGCTAGAAAAAAGTAGGCTACCCCGAGGGTAAAGTGGGGTTCGGCTAGGTTGGGGGAGATTTCGAGGGCTTGCTCTAGTTGGGTTACCGATTTGTTGAGCAGATTAGGGTCCGGTGAGGCATCCACCGTTAACGCTTGCTGCAAATAAAGCGCCCCCAAATTATAGGCGACCTCGCCATCGGTTGGGTCTAATTCCAGCGCTTTTTCGTATTGTGAAGCCGCCAGATCGAACTTTTGCTGTTGGTAATAGGTCACGCCCAAGTTAGCATAAGCCCCCTGGTATTCAGGATCCAGTTCGATAGCTTTTTGGTAGGCTTCGACAGCCTGGTCTAACTGACCGGTCTCGTAATATTCGTTGCCGAGCCTGAATTGATCCTCGGCGGTATCATCGACCACTGGTAGGGGCGTTTCGATGGGAGACGTATTACCGGCTGCTTGATCTGACGTTGGCGCTGGATCAGAAGGTGGGGTTGCGGCTTGACGGTTGAAGAGCGGAAAAAGCAGTACCCCTATCACCACAGCCGCCACAACACCTACCCCGATACGCCACAGGAAATTTGGGTTGCCGGATGATTTTATTGGCGACAGCATCGCTTCTTGTTGATCATCACCCGGCGACTCTTGCGTTGTCAGTTCGTCGCTGCCAAGATTTTCGTTATCCATATTGGGTACTGCCTACGATTTTGGCTCTAACACCACAATCTGAGTCTCTTCAGGCAGGCTGCTTTTGGTGATCTTAAGGCTACCCACAGGGTCCAGTTTAGCAATGCCCATCTCCTTCAGAAACTTACTGACCGGATCCAGCGTGATCGTTAGTTGTGGCAGACTGTAATGCATCGGGATGACGATGTAAGGTTCGATCAAGCTAATAACTTCGGCGGCTTGAGCTGCATTTAGGGCATTATGGCCCCCTACCGGTACCATCAGAATGTCGATGTTGCCCAGTCCCTCTACCTGACTTTGAGAGGGAATATGGCTAATATCACCCAGATGGCAAACCGCCAAATTTTCCATATAAATTACATACACGTTATTTTTGGCCAGGGGACTGGTGTTATTGGATGGGTACAGTTGAACACCGGTCACAAAAGTGCCCCCAATTTCGTATTCACCCGGTCCATCGACGACTTTGAAATCCGGCTTGACCGCCTGAAGCGCACTATGGTGCGGATGGTCATGGCTAATCGTCACGATATCTGTCCGAGGCCGGTTTAGGGTAAGTCCTAAAGATTTATCATAAGGATCGGTCAACACCGTCGATGTCCGATCTTTTATTCGAAAACAGGCGTGTCCGTACCAAGTTATTTCCATAAATTTCTACGCACTATCCCTTCAAATACAATTTAATATTGTTTGATTTTACCATGATTTGGATAGATTTGGAAGTATACATAAATTCAAAATTCAACGACTAAGCTCATTTAGAGGTTGACTAGCCCCCTGGCTTTCGGCAAATTTAATGGTCAATCGTCTAAATCGAGGCGCTTGGGTTAGCTGAAACGAAACCTCATCCCGATTCTCTGAGGGCGTTTGTTCTAAAATACCTAATAAGGTCAAATCACCCAAATCAGGCCGAATTGAAGCTGTACTGCGTCCCATATATTTGGCAATTTTTGAGATAGAGGCGTGGGTATTGGGATTTTTGCCAAAAAACGTTAGAATATCCCACTTGAGTAAATCGGTGGCGTATCTTTCAACAAAGACCAGAAAATCTACATCCACTTCTTTATTAAATACCGGCAGCGAGGGTAGCATTAGGATTGCTCCGTTTTGTGGTAAGATCAAAACACATTAACACCAGACTGGTAATGTTATCTTAGAGCAGTTTGTTCTAACTTTCTATAGTAATAAAGTCTAGGTTTATGAAAAAAATCGCCGTTGCTTCTCAATATTGCTCAGAACTTCAAGAAATTTTAGCCGAAATTGCCTTTGAATTTGATCTTTTCACGGAAGCGGCGCAGTTTACGGCCCAGTTTCACCACCAACTGTATTCGTTGGTGTTGCTCGATGTGGGGCTTTCGAGCGCGGCCCTACTGGCCGAGTTGCACGCAACTTCTCCGGAGACCCTCATCATTCTCCTGGCCTCACCCGAAGAACGGTATCAGGCCCTCGAACAACTCCAGATGGGCGTCTACGATTATCTGTTGCTTCCCCTTGACGCCTCGGAAGTAATCCTTAAGGTCAAACGCATTTTAGACGAACAGTCATTGAAGCAAAAAAATTCCACCTTTTTTGACGATGTTCCGACGGGGCTGCTGATCCTCAACGAGGCCACCCAGGAGATGATTCAAACCCTGGAACTTGCGGCGGCTCAAAGAGTTATTCTGGCCAAAGCCCGTCAGGTAACCCAGGCCGAGGTCGCCCAAATCTACTTGGCCGACAAACGAGGCCATCTGACTGAAAGTCAGACTGATTCATTGCCCGGCGCTGAAAAATTGATTGATAACGAACTGGTCCTTAAATTGGTTCAGCAAGCCGCGCTGACCCAAACAGTCATATCACAGCGACTTACCTATGAAATGTCTGAATCGAGCCAGGTGACGACGTCGGTGCAAGTCAATCCCATTATTTCTAGAGAAAAGCTAATTGGCGTTTTGGCGCTGATTAGCCGGAGTGCGGACTTTTCTACTCAACTCAAACAGTGGTTGGCTATCTTTTGCAGCCAGGCGGCCATCGCCATTGAAAATGCCTATTTGTTCCAAGATCTGTCATCTGCCTACATTGATCTGGCCCAGAGCCGCGAAAAAATATTGCACAGCCACAACACGCTCCAGGTTATTTTTGATGGTATTAGCGACGGTTTGTACATATTGGATCAAGATCTATCGATTAGCACCTTGAATCGCATTGAAGCCGAACGGCAGGGCTGTAAGCCGGAAGAACTGGTTGGCCGAAGTTATTTATTGCTCGATGGGCCTAATGATGCGCCGGGGTTAATTACCCAAATTAGAGAAGCGCTGCGCACCGGCCAGGAAACCACCTGGACTTCACCTCAAGATGAGAGCAATCTGTATCTTAAAGATCGTGAGTTCCACATCTATCCGATCCGCAACCGGCTGGCGCAGAGTGAGCAGGTCGTTGTCTTTGCCCAGGATGTCTCCGAGCGACGCCGTTGGCAGGCCTCGCTGTTCCGGTCGGCCAATTTAGCCGCGGTCGGGCAGTTGGCCGGTAGCGTTGCTCACCAGATCAACAACCCGTTAACCGTGACGATGACCAACAGCCAACTCATCCTGCTCGACACCGAACCTGAAACGGAAACATACGAAATGGCCACCGGTATTCTAAAAGCCGGCGAGCGCATTCAAAACATCATTACCAACCTGCTGGAATTCTCTAACCAGGAGCGCTATTTCTTCATACTGACCGATCTGGTCGAAACCATCGATGGGGCGCTGGCGTTGGTGATTCGCTCGCTTAAAAAAGCCAATATCAAAATCATTAACGATTACCAGGCCCAGCCGATGTTGTCGGCCAGTGTCAGCCATCTAAAGCTGGTTTGGATCAATTTGCTGCTCAACGCCCGAGACGCAATGACCAATCTGCCCCGCCAGCCCCAGATTACCATATCCACCCGGTTTGTTTCGGAGCGAATGGTGAAAGTGGTTATCACCGACAATGGAACGGGTATCGCCGCGAAGGATTTGGATCAACTGTTTCGACCGTTTTTTACCACCAAACCGGTGGGTAAAGCCCTAGGGTTAGGGTTGTACTCGGCCCACGCCATTGTCGAACGCCACAACGGTCAGATAAAAGTCTCAAGTGTACCCAACGTCGCGACCACTTTTGAAGTGATTTTGCCCCTCGATAATCCCCGCGATCTATAAAAAAACCGACCCTCCATCGCTGGCTTGGCCAAGGTAAAGGGTCGGTTTAGAAAGGTCATATCTTGTGCTTGGCCGTTGTCGTGCCAAGCGCGCGGCCCGGATGGTCACTTCCAGGCCCACGGTTTGCCGCATTGGGTCATTCAGCCGGAGCAGCTTTTACTTCATTACAGGTAAGTCCCTAAATTCAACTGAGCCTGCACCAAAATTAGGGTATTGAAACCGGTCTGTGTTAATCCGTCCAGCGTCTCAGGATAAAGAATAATTAAGAAAGCGATAGCCAACAGGACACAAATGGTCACCAGCAGTAAACAGCCGCAGCCGTAAAGCGCATATTGGGTCCATTTGTTCTCGTTACCGGCCGACACCGGGGCGCTGACCGGCGTCGCCGGCGGCGGTGCGGCCTGATACTGGGGGGCAGCGCCAAATTGGCCGCCACTCGATACCTGAAAAACGAGCGCGGTTTGACCTACACCAATACTGTCGCCGGCATTAAGAAATTGCGGTCCGGTAATTTGGATACCATTGACAAACGTGCCGTTGGTACTGCCCATATCTTCGATGACGTATCGACCGGCCTGCCAATAGACTCGCGAGTGTCTTCGAGACGACTCCGGGTCTTGCAGCACAATTTCCAAACCTTCTTCCCGGCCGATTACGGATTGCTGGCCGGTCAAGGGAAAACTCATACCCGCTTGCGGGCCTTGGCGAATCACCAACATAGCCGAGGGACGGCCAGACCCCATCATTGTTGGTTCATCATCATACATTGTCATGTTTGTTATCCTCCTGTTACGGCCAGGTGGCCCATTCAATTTCCAGATTACCGGTACTAAATCTAGGGAACCGCAGTTTCCCAATGCGTCCGTCATCGGTGCGATAACAGATGGCAAACCCATCGCGCAGGGCGTTATTTGGATCGGCAATCGAGTCGCTAGCATCGATAAAATCATAGTCACCGTAAGAGGCGTCCCGGCACTCATCGCGTGAAATATCATTTAATGAGTCGCGCTGGCCTCGAATGGAGATTTTAACATCGCCTCGGGCTTCAAATCGCCTCACGTCATCATCGATATTCCACTTGAAGTCGTCGCCGGGAATATCTCCATCGTCAAGGTCAATGGTGTCGTCAGGTTCAAGCGTCACCCGTCCGGCCGAATGTACCGGTTCAGATACCTCTACGGTTCTGTCCTCAACCTGCTCAGAGCCGTCTTGTTTGATAATTCGCAATCGATAGGTGGTGGTTTGCGCCGGACATTCGACTCTATCCCCCACCCCCGAGACGCCTTGACCCTGGTAATAGACCTCGCGCACCCCGGATACCGTCCAATTGACATTGACACATTCCCCGCCGGTAATCCGATTGGGAGAGACCTCGAAATCAACTTTGGTTCCCTCCTGAACCGGGGTGTTGGTTGGCTGCGGGGTATCGGTCGGTGTGTCGGTGACGGTGGGCGGCACAGTCGTGAAAGTTGGCAGCGATGTGGGGGTGGTGGTGGTGGTCGGGGTATTGGTCGGGGTTCCGGTGGGCGTCGGCGGAGCAACGGCGATGGGGACGTTATCGACATTCACGGTTTTCGAGTAACCGGGATCGGCCGATACCCAGCCGAGGCCGGTTGGCGAGGGCGCAAATCGGATTTGCCACCACTGCCGGGTTTCATCTCGACCAATAATTTCCGCCGTGGTCCCCGATGGCAGCAGCCCCAGTAGATCGTAAAAGGTCTCAGGCCCGCCTCGGACATTGAGATCGGTCAGAGCGGTTAACGAGGGCGCGGTGGAGACAGTCGCGGTCGGCGTTTCCGGGGTTGTGGTCGGCGTGGGGCTGCCGGCGGCGGCCGTATCTTCAACCGCGTTGACGATGACCGCTGTCGGTTCGCTAACGTTGCCGGAGGCGTTGTAAGCTCTTATTTCAAGGGTATGGTTGCCCAGACTGGTCGGAACCCACTGCAACGAAGCTGTCAGGGTGGGCTGCCCTTGAGCCACCGGACTGGCGGCTTCGGCGGTTTTGACGCCATCTACCCACAATTCCAGCCGGGTAACCCCACTTGAGTCAGAAGCCGTGGCCTGCACCGTAACGGGGACATTGATTTGCACCTCGCTGCCCCCCACAGGGGCGGTGATGACCACGGTCGGCACCTGTGTCGCGCCGGTCTCTTGCCCTCGCACCAGGAAGAAAGCGGTAATCGCCGCCAGAGCGATGACCACCACCACAAAAATCGCCACGCCGCCGATGGCCACCATATTCCACTGCCCGCCGCCGGATTGCTGGGCCACCGGCGCGGATGCCGGACGTGGGGCGGGGGCCGGCTGCGGCGGCGACGCGGCCGCCTTGGACAAAGCCGGCGGCAGCGTCATTCTATCACGCGATACTTGCGTAACCCCCAATGTGTTCGGGGCCGAAAAGCCTTTTACCCCAAAAATGGAAGAGCCGATGCTAATGATATCGGCCGGCTGCAACACGTGAAGGCCTTCGATCGGTTTGCCGTTGACCAGGGTGCCGTTGGTGCTGCCTAAATCTTCCAGAACAAGTTCGTTATCCTGGCGGGTCAATCGAGCGTGCTTGCGGGACACTTGTGAGTCGTCCCAGGAAATATCATTTTCCGGATCGCGGCCAAAGGAAATGCCATCACCTCTGATGGGATACCCCTTCCCGGCCAGCGGCCCGGCGTGGACCACAATCTGCAACTGCGGCTGTGGGTCTTGTGAGTAGTCTGAGCTAAAAGCTGAAGGATGGCTCTGGCTCATAGAAAAGAGCTCCTAGTTAAAAGATAGATACTGAGCTTAATCTCGCCTATTTTATTTCAAATTCAAATAACAGGACAATTTGGACATGAATAGTGGTCAAACTATGGTCATAGGGGAGCTGTGGCTGCCTGATTTTACCCCAATCAGATATACCCCATCTTATTTGTATTCATATTCGGTCTGAATCCTTCACATAAATTAAAAAGAGCAACACTTGAAAGTGAAGGTTGCTCCTTTTACGATGGTCGTATTTAAGATCAACTATGGTAGTTCGGGAATTGTGCCATTGGGTACAAAGCCACTGGTTGCGCACACAAATTTTACCTGATCAGACGTTATCTGCCGGCCATTCTGCGTGTCCGTAGCTGTGGCGCTGCCGGTATATATAGCGCCGAAAAGTTTTGTAGGAATACTGACGGTGCGACAGCCCGGCGGTGGAACCGCTATCGAAAGTGGCTCGGGGGTTACCGCGCTGCCCTCAATTTCAGTTGGCGGGGTGCTACCCTGTTGAGATCGGGTGCCAATGGTCGCTGAGCCACTGGCGCTCGCGCCATCAATTTCAAGGGGAAGACTATTAACGCGTCGCCACTCTGAATAATAACCACCCCCACAATTAATAAATGAAACGGGGGACGGACAAGGCGACGGGCTGATCCAATCCGATTCGTAACTTTCAACTGCCACTCCGGTTTGAACCGTCGCATTTTGGTCAAAGTATTCATAATCCACTTCAGCCGTGCCGGGAGCAACGTCCGTTGAGAAGAAAACATTATCGGTCTGGGCTAAAACCGGCGCGTTAGAGTTAAAAGTGGCATTCATAACAAATCGTTCTTCCGTTGGCGGGCTAACCCGAACAATGATCTGTTGTTCGACATAACACACCCCATTTTCGGCATATAAGGTCAGGGTGTAATCGCCAACCATGGTGGGCGTAAAGTTGGCTCGATCTCTGGGATCACTCGTCGTAATAACTTCGAGATCCCCGGTGGGGTTCTCGATAATCAACTGAAAACTGGTGCTGTTGAAAACACTCCAGTCAATGGTCAATAACTGCCCCACTGTCGCCGGCAGCGGACCGGCTCCGGGGATGCCTTCTCCCGGCCCAACTAGATTGCCGTCAACACCTAAAATTCTAAAGGTAACGGAAGGCGCACCGTAAATTCGTTCCTGAGGCCCTAATTGCGGCTGGTTACATTCTCTCACCACGTCCATCGTGACCCCGATGATCGGCCCAAAGTAGACCCCCTGCGGGTTGCGCATCCGCCAGTAGCTTTGGTGGATGCCGGGGTAAGCCGGGACGTTGAGGAGAACTTCCAAGACGGCAATCTGGTTGGGTTTGCCTTCCGGCAAAATCAGCCGATTGGTGTCGATCAGTTGGTTGCGCGGTCTCAAATCAGAAGGGAAAGTGGACTCAAACGCCACGCCACCCGATCCCATCGAGCGTCCGCCGTAAAAGGCCAACTCGTACCCCGGCCCCCAAGTACACGTTCCAATATTTCTGAGTTTCCAAGCTCGGTGAACAACCGTTCCGCCGGCGACTTTCTTAGCAATATCATCGGGTCCGGGGATGAATTCTCGGCGGATATTGGCAGTGCTTTCAAAGGTACTTACATTTGCTGCCCCGCTGGTGTCAGCAAATACCCCCACAAATTCGGCTGCATCGCATACCGGTGGAATCCGGCGGGGCAGTTGAGCCTGGGTTGGTCCCCACGGAACTCCCGGCGCCGGCGGCGGCGGCGGATAGGTTACGGTCGTGGGTTTAGTTGATTTTAACGTGGTTGAAGTTTGGCTTTCAACCACCACAATTTCAGCGTCGGGAGCTTGGAAAGCGGCATTGCCCTGGACAACAGGTGTGGCATTTACTTCGGTTGGGCGGACGATGATGACATTGGCGGTTGGGGTGGGGGTAGGTCCAGGGACACCAGCGGTTTGCACTTCGGCTGCCGGCGGCGGAATCGAAACGATATTGTCAGCCGGTTGGGCATTAACCTGGATCATTAACCGGGCCTCGGAGCCGCCGGTCGAATTAAAGGCTTCGGTCGTAACCATGTAGGTTCCCGGTTGGCCCGGTGTCCAGGCTTGGGTGACGCTTCCGTTACTGGGAACATCGGCCCGGATGAGTTGAGGCTGCTCTGTATCTCGCTGAACCGTTAACTCGACCCGCGAAATGTTGGCGCTGGTGTATACACTTTGAATTTGAAGCGGGCTGTTGACAAAAACGTTGGCTTCCTGCCCGCTCCCGCTCTCAACCGGAGCGACGATCTTGGTCTGAGTTTGGCCGCTGGTCACGTCCTGGCCAAACCGGATCTGGTTACAGGCGCTTATAACAAGTATTAGCCCTATAATAACCGAGAAGACAATAAGAGCTACTCTAAATCTTGTAAGGAATCCCGCCATAATGTCCCTCTATTCCACATCAAAACTAATGTAAGCTGATTCGGCTTTTTGGCCTAGCTTGTTATATCCAACAACTTTAATGACATAATGCCCCGTCTCAATGGGGGTAAATTCCTGCATCGTGGTAAAGGTAGTTTGGTCGAATGGAGGGGCATCTGAGCGTAAAAGGACATCCTGTTGACCCGAAGGTAGTTGAACCGCATGGAGTTCAACATGTGACACGCCGGGGGAGTTGGCCTCGGTTCGGGAACGTACGTTTAGCGGCGTGCCCGACGGCAGGCTGGTTTCCGGAGCTTTGACCAAAAGCTGTGTTCGGACCCCATTAGGAATATCCGGCGGCGCTTCATTAGAACTACAAGCCGTGACTAGCATAGCGAACAACAAAATGACGATGCTCCAAAAATACCCCGATGCGCGTCGTTTGGCCGGCATGAACTGCTCCTCCAAAATAGTTGGTTAGGTTGATGAGTTTGATAGATGGTTGGTTTGCCGGTTGATAGATTGCTGATGGGTTTCAATTGCCGAACCAACCAACCAACCAACCAACTTAACCAGCTAACCAACTAACTGTGCTTAACCGATTGTAATATGTAAAGCTAATATGTCAAGTTGATTATAACATAAGATTTCCAAAAATGGGAGTCTTTATTTATGATTTTATGACAAGTTTAGTCATTAATTTAGATTTATTTGCACGATCTTATTATGAAGGGACACATCTCTTCAATAACTGGGGGAAGACGGTGTCAGTGGCGGAAAAAAACAAATTCAAAAAGAAAAATCTGATACTTTCCTAATCCGTTGGTGTATTGACTTCGAAAAATTGAGATGCTACAAAAAGGCGTTAGTCAACCGGATAAGTGGCCGGTATGGCGCCGGCCGAGACATAATACCGGCCCGGTGCATTGGCATACCGGTCAAGCCAAGTGGTCACGGATTCAGCGGTGGCGTTAATGCGGGGGATACGATGCGAGCTAAATTGTTCGGAGTGAGGCGAGGGCGCGGCGGCATCAGCGACGATGGTGATCAGCGGATAATCATAGCGCCGGCCGTTGAACGCACCCATTTGCAGTAAGCTCAGCGCCGGCGCCTGGTCGATGGTTTCCAGAGCCAGCGAGTCGATTTCATAACCGGGCAGCAGCGTTTCCAGCGTCGCTTCGCCGCTGAGCCGCCGGCGAGTTTCTTGATAGTTGGCCTCAGTAATTTCAGGCAAATAAAGTCCTACCTCCATCCCGGCGTCGACGAGGGTTTGCAGTTTTTGCGCGGCCAATTCCGGTTGGCCGAAGAGTTGGTATGCTGCTTGATCCGCTGCGGGCTGGACAAAAAACGTCGCCCGTAGCGGCCAGTCGGCGGGGTGTTGCTGGTGGAATGCGTCCAGAACGCCCATAGCCGTGTTGGGATCGATGTCGCCGTTAGGTAAAAGGCGGTACTGGCTCTCGTGAGAACCGTCGAATGTCAGCACCACCGGTCGCTTGCCGGCCGGCACGCCATACAAATGATGCGCCAGAAGATCATCCGAGCGGAACGCCGGCCAGCCTTCATCGGCCAATTTAGCCAGGTCTTGCCGGTATTTAGTCTGGCCCAAAGCCAGATCGCGCAAGTTGACCGGATAGAATCCGGCTGCCCGCAATTGCCCCAAATCCTGGCGAAAGCCGGCCAAGTTGCGCTGGGTGGCGGTATTGGTGCGGCCAAAGTTGCGATAGCGCAAAATCATGACCTCGCCCTGTTCGTTAGGCGGATAGTTAGCTGTGGTGGTAGTCACCAAAGCTTCGGCAGTGTACTCGACGCGGGGATCCCACAGCAGCCAGCCGCCGCTGCCGGAGTCGTAAGCGCCCAACATCTGCTCGCGTATTTCGGTGGGGGTATAGGTTCGCCGGTCGAAGGCATAGTCCGGAAAATCCTGAATCCACGGGCGGAGGATGATATCGGGATTGGCCGGTTTGACTTTGGCCATAGCCCGTAGCATGCTTTCATAGACCACCGCATAAGGGTGAGCTACAATTAAATCGTTGTACTGGGGCAAGCCGGGCAGACCGTAGCCGTAAGTGGAGGGATACACCATCGGCGACAGGACATCGAGATGGGCTGCTATCTGGGTTAGATCTTGCCCGATCCCGAAATCGCCCTCGTTCCAGGTAGTGTAGCCGAATACATCGGCGGCTAATTTTACGTTATAGGGGGTTAGCGCGGCTTTCGCTTTCGCCAGAAAACCGGAGATCGCCGCCGTACGAACCTCGGCATCGACCTGATCTCGTGAATAATCAATGCTGCTCAGATTGCCGTCGGTGGGAAAGCGGACGTAATCGAACTGAATTTCATCAAAGCCACGCTCGGCGGCTTCTACGGCCAGGGCGATGTTGTAATCCCACACGCCTTCTTGAAAGGCTTCAAGCCACGGTAAATTCTCACCATCGAGCCAAAGCTGGCCGGAGGTGGTTTTGACGGCCCATTCCGGATGGGCGCGGGCCAGATAGTCATCCTTGAAAACCACAATCCGGGCAATGCTATAGGTGTTGCGAGCTTTGAGGTCCTGTATTAGGGCCGGCCAGTCGGTGATGGTGGGGGCGTCATTCGCGCCGATGGCGGTGGCCGTAATGACGTCGCTGCTGTAGCTGAGTAGGCCAAAATCGCCTTTGATATCGATCACTACGGCGTTGAGTTCGGTGGTTTCGAGCAAGTTGAAAATATGGCGACGATAGCTGTCGCTGCCGGCGGCGTAGTAAGTCATGTACACGCCTTTAACGTATGTCTCCGTCTCTGAGTTATCCGGAACGGTTGAACTTGCCTCGGCATCGGTGGTCTCAAGCGAGATCGAGGGGACAGGCGTTGGCGAGTCGGCCTGAACCAAATGAGGGCGACTAATCCAACTGAAACCTAAACATATAATCAAAGAAATCGTGGCGATTACAAATCTAAGCATATCACGCCTTTGTTGAGAGGATTAGGGATAGTTGATGATAGAACTGAGAAAGGGTTCGTAAAGACCGATTCTTTAAAAAATAGCTATGGTCTATTTTGCCCGATCTTTAACTTTATGTACAGTTATAATACCCATGTTTTACTATCAAATTATGGATTCTGCCAATTTTGATATAGAATAGTACGCTCTAAGCAGCAACACCTTTGTTTGAATGAGAGTCTGTTCATTGATATTACGGTAGCGTCGGCGTGATCGTTGGTTTGGCGTTGGATTCAAAAGGGCTTAAGCCTTCCTGTGGGGGCGCAAAGTGTGGTATGATAGGGGTATCATTTTTTAGAAAGACATCCAAAAGTTTCAGTTTTGCATGTCTTTTCAAACTAATCTAAAGGATCCCTAGTAGACGGCGTATAACCTATGTGTAACAAAGATGTCAATAAAGAAGTCAACGAAAATGTTATCATCGCCCGCTGGCAGGCCGGTGATCAAGATGCTTTTGACGAATTATATCATCTTCACGCTCAAGCGATTTACCGGTTGGGTTGGGCGATGTTACAACAGTCACAGGCTGCCGAAGATGTGGTGCAAGAAACATTTTTGCGGGCTTACAAGGCACGTCACCGGTTTGATCCGACCCGAGCCAGTTTTGGAACATGGCTTTATCAGATAGCGCTGAATTACTGTCGCAGCCATTTACGCCGAAAGCGTCTTTTGACCATTCCGTGGCTCCGGCAGACAGATGATGCGCCGGACATGCCTGATACGCGACCAGGCCCTGAAAGCCACACGCTACGCGGTGAGTATCGCCGGATGTTGTGGGAAGCTGTTCAGGGTTTGAGCGAGCCTCTAAAAGAGGTGGTGACGTTACACTATTATATGGAACTCCCGGCAGTGGAAATCGCCGTTATGCTGGAGTGTCCGGAAGGCACAGTCTATTCTCGGCTACATAATGCTCGACGCCGTTTAGCCGAGATGTTGACCGCCCAAGGGCTTACAGCGCCGGAAATTCTTGAGGCTCAGAATGCCCATTAGACACGTTGATAAGTTCATTGAAGCTTATCTAGACAACCAACTATCACCCAAAATACGAACACAGGTTGAGAATCATTTACAGGAATGTCCCCTGTGTACCGACCACTTGTATGAGGCCAAGCGGCTGAGACGAGAGCTGGGGCCTGTACTGCGTATCACGCTAGGTCAGCCCGCGCCGCCGTCTCGACTGCATCTGGAGGTAAAACAGGCCCTCCGAGAACAGGCTTCGTCCTCTCGGTTTCGGATAAATTGGGTTGCGCCGGTTCGAGTCTTTGGGGCCGTTGGTAATATGGCTTTGATGGCGGCTTTAGCCTTTGGGGCGTTCGTCGTTATTAGAGGGTATATTCCGGGGGTCGATTTACTTTACAATCTGCCGATCGACGTGAGCAGTCGGGTGAATCCCCTGTCCTCTCAGCTTGTTCCTACCCCTATCCTTATGATTGATAACGCTACTAAGGATCAGAATTCCAAATTTCCTAAACCGGGAGAGGGACGAAACACGCTGGGTGATACATTGAAGAATTTACCCAATAGCCTGGGGGGATCTGCGGGTGCTGTAAAAGACGCCCCGGCCAAGCCTGATGCCATGACGATAACTGAAGTTAAAGGTGACTCCAACGGTTATCATCGTCCGATGGCTTCCGGACAAGACTATGGGACAGCGGATGGCCTCAGCGATCCGGCGCTTCCGAGCGGAACGATTGCCTACGCCTTGTATGATCCAACCCCCGGTATCGAAGCATTCCGCACCTATTTCATTAGCCCTGATGGCAGCAATTTGCGGCAGTACGCTTTAATTGATGTGTCCGAACCGGCGCTTAGCCCCAAGGCCGATAACGATTACCCCCTAGCGGTCCGCACCTGGGAAGAGAAATCGAATCCGCGAACGATCCTCACGACGGATTTTTCGAGCCGCAAGCAAACGGCCGTTGCCAAATATTGGGAAGATGCCCAAGCCGATTGGTCGCCAACTGAAAACCGGATTATTTTTGCCTCACAACGCGAAAGTGACCGGATCTGGCGACTGTATACCGCCTGGGGCGATGGCTCGCGTGAGGACAATTTGTCTCGTGAAGGTCAATCGCCCACCTTTGCCCCAGACGGCAAGCGATTTGCTTTTGAAAGCTGCGATAAGTACGGGACTAGCTGTGGCTTATGGGTAGGTCATTTATACGACAGTCCCGAGTCCGGTTACGGCCTAATCCTTGAAGATCGGTCGGCCAAATCGCCCGATTGGTCGCCGGTTGATGAGAAGATTGTGTATATGTCTAATCCCCATAACAACTGGGATCTGTTTATGGTCAACAGCGACGGCAGCAACGTGCAGCAGTTGACCGATGACCCGGCCATTGATGGGCTGCCGGCCTGGTCTCCCGATGGCGACTGGGTGGCCTTTATCTCCAATCGAGGCGATGAGTGGGGCTTGTGGATTTTGCACGTGGCCAGCGGTGAACTCCATCAGACCGTTACCTTTGAAAACGGTTATCTCATTCCGGAAGATCGGCGCCCCTACAATGAGCATGGCAAACGTTCTTGGTTGGATGAGCAAATCAGTTGGAGTAGCAATTAATCCTCATTTATTACGTGTATGCCGCCGGTGCCACTGCTCCATATCGTCCCTATGTTCGGCGTAATGTTCCCAGGTATTCTCCGCAATCCATATTTGAATATCGTTATCTTTAAGA
The DNA here is from genome assembly GCA_020634855.1 of Anaerolineales bacterium. Taxonomy (GTDB): domain Bacteria; phylum Chloroflexota; class Anaerolineae; order 4572-78; family J111; genus JAGRBY01. The sequence goes on along the minus strand of JACKAU010000023.1, from coordinate 42,185 downwards.
CGGACCTCCGGTAAGTTGCGGATGGTTTGTAATAATGCGGCGTGAGCCGCTCTGAAATCGTACTCTATTTCTTCCCAACTCCATTCCTCGCGTTCTTCGTAAAAGTCTCGATTCATCGAGTCGGTATCGACCTCTATTTGGAGTGGCGTGCTCGAAACGTGAGATTGCGCCAATAAGTCGGCGCAGTATCGTTCCCACGCTGCCAAATGCCCCAACACATCCTTAACCGACCAGCCGTTCGATAACTCCCGTTGTTCGACTGCCGTGACCGGTACGCTCCGGTATAATCGAATCAACTCCGCTTGCCGGGTTTCGATATATTGGATTACCGACTCAGCACTGGTAAATATCGTCATTGTTGATCCCCTTTTGAATTGGAGCATCAAAGCTTGCTTTGATCGTATTTGACAAAGCAAGCTTTGTCGCTCCGGTACATTTTCATCGTCACCCTCTCTACTGAATCAAAAAAGGTAGAGCTTAAATCAATACTCTACCTTCCTTATGTATAGATTAATTTGATTCTATCCGTCCATCAATTAACGACCGACAGAATCGTATCCGACTGCGGCCCACCGCTGCTTTTGCCCAGATTTACCGCTTCCACGGCATCTGCCACTTTACGGGCAATGTCGCGGATGGCTTGCGCCGCCACCGACGCCGGGTCGCGCACCACAATCGGCTCACCTTCGTCGCCGCCGGATCGAACGTTTGGTTCAAGCGGGACTTCGCCGAGAAAATCGGCGTTAACTTCTTTGGCCATTTGGGCGCCGCCGCCGTGTCCGAAGATGTCGTAGCGCTGGCCCGTATCGGGCGCGACAAAGTAGCTCATATTTTCAACAACGCCAAAGATAGGCACGTTAAGCTGTTCGAACATCGACACACTGCGGATGACATCGCTCAGAGCAACGCGTTGGGGGGTGGTGATGATGACCGCTCCGGTCAACCCCAGACTTTGGGCCAGGCTCAAGCTGGCATCGCCCGTGCCCGGCGGCAAATCGATGACCAGATAGTCGAGTTCGCCCCACTCGACATCCTCAATGAATTGGCGGATGGCATTGTGCAGCATGGGGCCGCGCCAGATAATGGCTTGGTTGGGATCGACTAGAAAGCCCATACTCATCAATTTAACCCCATAGCTTTCGAGGGGCAAAATCTTGTTATTGCGGCCCTGAGGCCGGTCACTGACGCCCATCATAATCGGCACGTTGGGGCCGTAGACATCGACATCCAGCAACCCGACCTGAGCGCCGTCGAGGGCCAGGCTGATCGCTAGATTGGTAGCCATTGTGCTTTTGCCGACCCCGCCTTTACCGGAGGCCACGGCAACGGCGTTGCGTACGCCTAGATCGGCTCGGCTCATCAAACGCGGGTCGCCGGTTACCGGCGAGTCGATTTTAACATTAACCACGTTGACACCGGGCAGCGCCGACACTGCTTTTTCCGCGGTGGTTTTAATTTGGTTTTTGAATGAGGCAATGGTTCGGTTTAAGGTGATGGTCAGGTTAACAGCGGATCCCTTAATTTCAATATCTTTAACCAGATTGAGGGATACAATATCTTGGTTCTGTTGCGGCTCACGCACCTGACTGAGTGCTTCTAAAACTTGAGCTTGGGTTACATCTGCCACAGCTTCGCTCCTAATGATTGATTTTCAAGGTGAATTAAAATGCAATAGAGGCTGAAATGCAAATTTTTTGTTTAACGCAGGGGAGCGATAGAGTTATTCATCCTTCGGCCGAACTTCATACTCGCAGGCGCCGTCACCATGAATTAAATGGTGCTTGCGCTTGACCTCGGCCTTGAGAACTTGTTCCAGGATAACCTGATCGCATTCGCAGACCGTGCCGCATTCTTCGGCGACGTGAATGATCGGACAATTTGACTCTCGGAGGATAAAAACGCCGTTCTGTCCGGCTTCCCAACTTGACATATAACCATCGGCCTCGCGCAGCTTGGTTAACTGGTCTAAGCGCTTATCGAGCGTGTGCCCGTTGACCAGGCTGCGATACTCACCAATGATATTCTCCGAACGCTTTTCAAAAATCGCGCTAACGGCCTCTTTGCCGTACAAGTTTTGGACGGTTTCGATGACATCTGAGGCCAACTCTTCATAGCGCCGGGGAAAAAAGCTAGAGGCGGCTTCGCCTAGACGATAGACAAAGCTGGGCCGGCCCATACCGCGCTGAATCTCCTCGTAGGTGACTAGCTGATCAGTTTCAAGTTTGGTTAGGTGTCGCCGTACCGCGACCGAACTAATGCCCAGATAGCGAGCCAGTTCATCAGCAGTGAGAGACCCTTCTTGCTTGAGCAGCGTTAGAATGCGGCGGCTGGTCGTGGGCATGTGTTTGTGTATTAAAGGGCTGCCTTCTCGATTCATCATTTAGCCAATACTCCCAACAACTAATTTAGGATAGAAATCAAATAACGTCCTCTTTGATCCGTTACCCGATTTAATCCCCCTCTTATTTGAGTTTCGGTCTTAAGGATTCAAATAGCATACAGATGAAATGACCTTCTACTGCACGGGAGAGTATAACATAAATAATCTAACTTTGCAATATTTAATAACTAATTAGTTGACAAAGTCTTTTCGCCATGTTAGAATACCATCGATTTCTGAAAACTATCTCGACGTGATCCCGGCCACATTGGATGACGTTATTTGACGACAACAAATAAAGTTTAGGAGTGTAATAGAACAATATGAGTACGTCTCTTTCTATCAAAGATTTGCAAGTGAGTATTGATGACAAACTCATTTTGAAGGGTCTTAACCTTGAGGTCAAACCCGGTGAAGTGCATGCCATTATGGGGCCAAACGGCTCCGGCAAGAGTACTACGGCCTATGCGTTGGCCGGTCACCCGGCCTATGAGGTTGAAGGCGGCGAAGTTTGGATGGATGGGGTTAACCTGTTGGAGCTATCGCCTGATGAGCGGGCGCAAATGGGTCTCTTTTTGTGCTTCCAATATCCAACGGCTATTCCCGGTATCAGTATGGCTAACTTCCTTCGTACCTCTTACAACGCGGTTAAAGGTGAAGAGGGCGAAGATGGCAAGAAAAAGCCTATTCCCATCGCCGAGTTTCGTAAGAAACTGCTGGAAAAAATGGATTTGCTCAAAATGGACAAAAGTTTCGCTCGCCGTTACTTAAATGAAGGGTTCTCCGGCGGTGAGAAAAAGCGCGCCGAAATTTTACAGATGACCCTGCTTGAACCCAAAGTAGCGATTCTGGACGAAACCGACTCTGGTCTCGATATCGACGCATTGAAAATTGTCTCCGAAGGGGTCAACTCCATGTTAAGCCCGGAGCGCGCCTTTATTGTTATCACCCACTATCAACGAATTTTAGATTACATCAAGCCCGACTATGTTCACATTATGTATAATGGCCAAATCATTTTGTCGGGTGGTCCGGAACTCGCCTTGCGCCTCGAAGACGAGGGTTATGATAATATTCTGAAAAGTATCCCACAGAACGGAAATGGAGGAAATTAATGGCGGCAACAGTTGATGTCAATCTTGATGATTATAAATATGGATTTAGCGTCCCCGAAAATTATGCCTTCAAAGCCGAAAAAGGTTTAAGCGAACGCATCGTTAAGCAAATTTCCGAAATGAAAAACGAACCTGGCTGGATGACTGATTTCCGGCTGCGTGGTTACAAACATTTCATGGAACGCCCGATGCCTCAATGGGGTGGTCAGGGCATGCTGAATACGATTAACTTTGATGATATTTACTACTACATCAAGCCCGTCGGCGCCGATAAAGCGTTTGAGTCGTGGGATGATGTGCCTGAGGATATCAAAAATACGTTCGACCGCCTCGGTATTCCCGAAGCCGAGCAGAAGTTTTTGGCCGGCGTGGGCGCTCAGTATGAGTCGGAAGTGATCTACCACAGCATCATCAAGGATTTGGAAGCGAAAGGTGTCCTCTTCCTTGATATGGATGCCAGTTTGCGGGAGCACCCCGAAATTGTGAAAGAGTATTTCGGTACGGTCATTCCACCCGAAGATAACAAATTCGCCGCGCTCAACACCTCTGTCTGGTCAGGCGGCAGTTTTATTTATGTCCCGCCAGGGGTTCACATCGACCTGCCGCTGCAAGCCTACTTCCGCATCAACGCCCAAAACATGGGCCAGTTCGAGCGCACGTTAATCATCGTTGACGAAGGCGCTTACGTTCACTACGTTGAGGGTTGCACCGCGCCCACTTACTCGACCGACAGCTTGCACAGCGCCGTGGTCGAAATCATCGTCAAAGAAAATGGCCGCTGCCGTTACTCCACCATCCAGAACTGGAGCCACAACGTCTACAACTTGGTGACCAAACGCGCCCAAGCTTACAAAAACGCGACAATGGAATGGGTGGACGGCAACCTGGGGTCGAAATTGACCATGAAATACCCGGCGGTCTGGCTGATGGAAGACGGCGCTCACGGCGAAGTCCTGTCGATTGCTTTTGCCGGTAAAGGGCAGGTTCAAGACGCCGGCGGTAAAATTGTTCACGCCGCGCCCAACACCAGTTCGGTTATCACCAGCAAATCGATCAGCAAGGGCGGCGGTCGGACAACCTATCGCGGCTTGATTAAAGTCGCCCCCGACGCCACCAACAGCAAAAGCAACGTTTTGTGCGACGCGCTGATCTTGGATGACGAATCGGCGTCCGATACGTTCCCCTACATCGAAATTGAAAACAGCAACGTCAGCATCGGCCACGAGGCCAGCGTCTCGAAAGTTTCGGAAGAGCAGTTATTCTACCTGATGAGTCGCGGCATTGAAGAAGATACCGCCTCCAACATGATTGTCAGCGGCTTCATCGAGCCGATTGTCAAGGAACTGCCGATGGAGTACGCGCTGGAGATGAATCGACTGATCGAAATGGAAATGGAAGGATCTGTCGGATAAGATGTCAGTCGCACTTACCAACACCAAACAAAAAGATGCCCTCCTCGACGCCGGAGTATTCTCACGCGCGGACGTCGAGACGCTGTCGGCCCGATTAAATGAACCGGACTGGCTCAAATCCATGCGGCAAACCGCCTGGACTGTCTTTGAGGAAACCCCCATGCCGACCACATCTGACGAGGCTTGGCGGCGTACGAATATCAAGAAGGTTAAGTGGAACAAATTCGCATTGAACGGTTCATCGTCCGTTAAGGCTACCCAAGCGTTGGCCGATCTACCGGAAGCCGTCCAAAGCGCTCTGGAAGGCGACTACCCGGCCTCCGGCCGATTGGTGATTGCTAACAATCAGGTCGTCTACCTGGAAATCAGCGAGGCCGTGGCCGGCGAAGGCGTCATCTTCACCGATCTCTCAACAGCAGTGGCCGAGCATCCGGAGTTGATTCAGCAATATTTGGCTTCGGAAGCGGTGCCGCCTTCAAACAGCAAGTTTGCCGCCTTGAGCAGCGCTTTGTGGCAGGCCGGTGTTTTTCTTTACCTGCCCAAAGGGGTTGAGGTCGAAGAGCCGTTCCAGGTCGCCTACGTGCTGGATGGCCCCGGCAGTGTTTCTCTGCCGCGCACCTTAATTGTGGGCGACCAATCTTCAAGCGCGACCATCATTGAAGAGGAGATCTCTTTGAGCGAACATGGTCAGGGTCTCAATGTCGGCGTGGTTGAAATTTACGCTAATGCCGATTCGAAGATTCGCTATGTCGAGGTACAGCGCTGGGGTGAGGACGTTTACAACTTCAACGTTAAGCGCTCGGTGGGTCAAAATGACAGCAATGTCATCTGGGAAACCGGCCAGCTTGGCGGTCGCCTGACCAAGACCTATTTTGACAGCCTGCTGCCCGGCAATGGGGCCAGCATGGAGTTCAACGGGGTCTATTTCCTGGAAGGCAAGCAGCACCTCGATACCGACTGCCTTATTCGCCATACCGGACTCTACACCAACGGCGACTTGCTGCTGCACGGGGCGCTCAAAGACAGCAGTCGCAGCGTCTTTACCGGGTTGATCAAAATCGATCCCACCGGTCAGCAAACCAACTCTTACCTGAAGAACGAAAACCTGTTGCTAGATGATACCGCCCGAGCGGATTCGATTCCCAGCCTTGAAATTGACGCTAACGATGTGCGCGCTTCGCACGGGGCCACCATCGGCAAGATTGTCGAAGAGTACGTCTTCTACCTGATGAGTCGCGGTATTCCGCGCAACACCGCCGTTCGGATGGTGGTCGAAGGGTTCTTTTATAAAGTGTTCGACCGCATGTACAACAAACGGGTGAAAGAAAAGCTGTCTCAGGCTGTATCGGCTAAAATCGGCGATTGATTGATCGAGGTCGCCGGGGCCGTCCGGTATACCCATTGCCATTTTGCTTAGAGACGACCTCCGGGTCGTCTCTGTTCTAATGGGGCCAATTATAAACGTTGAACTTGTATTGCCCGGTTTTTTGGTAGGAAAGCTTTTAAATAGGGGCTAGTAAGTTACAGTCCATCAGTAAAGTGCCTTTGCTGAAATAGGAGCCATCGTCTATAATGCCCTTAACCTGGCTCAAAGCATAGAGGGCGCGAATAGTGAGCAGCGATGTCATCCGGGCCAAACGGTCTTGTCGTTAGTAATAGTGGGTAGTTCCTCTAATGTCAATGGAGTTGAAGCCATGTTTGATGTAGCAAAAGTGATTAAGGATTTTCCCATCCTTAATCAACACAGCAACGGCAAATCGCTGACCTATCTCGACAGCACGGCCAGTTCGCAAAAGCCGACGGCCGTGATTGAAGCGATGGATACGTACTACCGTGAGTACAACGCCAACGTCCACCGGGGTATCTACCAAATTAGTGAACAAGCCTCAGAGGCGTATGAACAGGCCCGCAAAAAAATAGGCCGGTTCATCAATGCCAACCATTGGCGCGAAGTTATTTATACCCGGAACGCCACCGAAAGCATTAATCTGGTGGCCTATACATGGGGCCAGGCCCATCTCAAAGCCGGCGATGTTATCATCACCACTGAGATGGAACACCACGCCAACCTCATCCCTTGGCAGCAGCTTGCGGCCAGAACCGGGGCCGTGGTCAAATACATTCCGGTCACCGAGCAAGGCTACCTGGATATGGCCGCCTTTGAAGCGATGCTGTCGCCCCAAGTCAAACTGGTGGCGGTGACGCACATGAGTAACGTACTCGGTACGATTCCGCCGGTTGATGACATCATCGAGAAGGCCCATGCCGTGGGCGCGTTAGTATTGCTCGACGGCGCTCAATCGGTGCCGCATTTGCCGATTGATGTCCAGGCGCTTAAGTGTGATTTTTTGGCCTTTTCCGGTCATAAGATGTTGGGGCCGACCGGCATCGGGATTTTGTGGGCGCGGCAGGAGCTTTTGGCCGATATGCCGCCCTTTATGACCGGCGGTGATATGATTAAGCAGGTTACGCTTGAAGGGGCGGTCTGGAACGACCCGCCGTGGAAATTTGAAGCCGGCACGCCCGCGATCGCCGAAGCTATCGGCCTGGGCTATGCGGTCGATTATCTGAATGAGCTAGGCATGGCTAACGTTCGTCAGCATGAAATCGAACTGGTGACCTATACTCTGGAACAACTCCATAATGTGGAGGGATTGCGTATTTTCGGCCCGCAAACACCCGATAATCGGGGTGGTTCAATTGCGTTTTCGTTGGGTCACATCCATCCTCACGATGTTGCGGCTATTTTAGACAGCGAAGGCGTTGCCGTGCGGGCCGGGCATCATTGCGCCATGCCGCTGCACGACAAATTCGGTTTGCCCGCTACGACACGGGCCAGTTTTTATGTGTACAATATCCCCGCCGATGTGGATCGGCTGGTAAGTGGCTTAGAGAAATGCCTCAACTTACTGGCTTAGGTTGTATAAAGTTAGTTAGTCAGGATTTAGGTCACAGGTTAGGGCGATATGGATGATTTTTACCGAGAAAACATTCTTGATCACTACCGCAACCCACGCAATGCGGGTACGCTGGACGGCGCGACCCACAGTCATCAGGAAAACAATCCGCTTTGTGGAGATGTCATTCAGATTGATTTGCATGTGAATGAAGACAACGTTATCGACGAGGTGGCCTTCAAAGGGCGAGGCTGCGCTATTAGCCAGGCTAGCGCCAGCATGCTGACGGAGATGATCAAGGGTAAAACCGTTGAGGAAGCTAAAGCGGTGGGCAAAGAAGAAATTCTGGAAGCCCTGGGTATTCAGATTGGCCCCACGCGCTTGAAGTGTGCGCTGCTTTCCCTCAAGGTTCTCAAAGCCGGGGTTTATGGCCTAAGCGAAGCCGAGTGGGACAGCGACGATGATTGGTAGCGCCGATCCCATAATCTCATCATTAATTTGGAGTAGAAAACCACAATCATGAGTGACTTTATTAAAGTTGCCAAGACGTCTGACTTGGCTCCCGGTGAAAAAATGCTGGTGGAGTATGAAGACGAAGATGTAGGACTGTTCAATCTGGATGGCGAATTCTACGCTATCTCTGATGTCTGCACCCACGATGATGGTCCATTAGTTGAGGGGACGCTGGATGGCGATTGTATTATTTGCCCGCGTCATGGGGCTCGTTTTAACATCAAAACGGGTAAGCAAACCATGCCGGCCTTTTCGCCCGTTCCTCTCTTTCAAGTAAAAATTGAAGGCGATGATATCTTAATTGCGCCGGCAGATGACGATTAACCTTTAGGAGGCATTATGTCTGAAGAAACAACGAGTGCAAACGGCGAAGTAACTGAAGAAACTGTGCGCGAAGCGTTACGGGGCGTGGTCGATCCCGAACTTCACCTTGATATTGTCACGTTGGGCCTGCTTCGCAGCGTCGATTTGGCCAGCGATCCGGTTCATGTGAAAATGCTGCTGACCACCCCTTTCTGTCCTTACGGCCCGTGGCTGGTTCAGCAAGTCAAAGAAACTACCGAATTTGCCGCCAAACGCGAAGCCCGAGTAGAAGTTGTTCCCGAACAGTGGACGCCCGAAATGATGGAAGATCCCACCCTACTGGGCTTCTTTTAATAAATTTGCCGAATACGGACAAACTAGGTAAGATATCTCATAGCCAACGCGTCTAAAGTGACGTATCATTAAAGGAAACGCTTGGTTAAGAATAATGGCAAGCCAATTACTGATTAGCTCAAAATCGTGTTGTACATGTATTAAGCGGGCGCGGTAGCTTTTCTCTCAACGGCTGAGGGTCTGGCTGCGGTAGCCCGCATCGCCGTGGTTCCGGACGATGAGACTCTCAGTAAATAAACTTTGCTATCTCTTGCTAGCCGCAAGTAAAAGAAAATAACTTTCAAATGAAACTATTGAAAGGCTCATCGTTATGGTGAGCCTTTTTTTGTGTCAACGTAAATTATCTCATCAAGGAGAGTATAGATAAAATGGCAACGGTAAGAATTCCCAGCCCTCTACGGCGCTACACAAATGGTCAGAGCAAAGTAGAGAGCAGTGGTGCAAGCGTTAACGAAATAATTGAAAGTCTGGAAGCTCAATACCCCGGGGTCAAAGCCCGCTTGTGTGACGACAGCGGCCAGATCAAACGATACGTTAACGTCTTCGTCAACGATGAGGAGATCCGCACTCTGCAAGGGGGCGATACCCCGGTTGGCGATAAAGACGAAGTATCAATTATCCCGGCTATGGCCGGCGGGCAATCCTAAGGAGTTAAAATGAGTTACTTAACCAGTGATCAACTAATGGCCAAACTCCGCAAAGAGATCAAAGAGATCAGCGTGCATGAGTTGGCCCGAAAAATGGACAATGGCGAAGATGTCACCCTGGTCGATATCCGGGGTTTGGAAGAGTGGGATCAAGGCAACATCAAAGGCTCGGTTCACATTCCGCGCGGTTTTTTGGAACTGCAAATCGAACGACACGCCCCGAATCGTGATCAGCCGATTGCGGTAATATGTGCCGGTGGGGTTCGTAGCTTGTTAGGGGCACGCGATCTGGAAGCTTTAGGCTATACCAACGTCGCGTCGGTCGCCGGCGGGTTTAACGGTTGGAAGAACGGCGGCTACAATTTTGTGGTCCCGCGAATTATGACCAATGAGCAGCGACAGCGCTACAGCCGGCACACCATCATGCCCGAAGTGGGCGAGGAAGGGCAGCTCAAACTGCTCGACTCCAAAGTGCTCATCATCGGGGCCGGCGGCCTGGGCAGCCCGACGGCGATCTATCTGGCCGCCGCTGGCGTAGGCACCATCGGCATTGTCGATTTTGATGTGGTGGACACCAGCAACTTGCAGCGACAAATCATCCACAAATTGGAAGATGTCGATAAACCCAAAGTGGAGTCGGCGGCTCGATCCATCGCTCAACTCAACCCCGATGTCAAAGTTATCGGCCATCGCACCCAATTGACCAGCCACAATGCCTTCGACATTATTAGCCAGTACGATCTGGTCATCAACGGCTCGGATAACTTCCCGACGCGCTATCTAGTTAACGACGCCTGTGTCATCTTGGGCAAACCGCTGGTTGACGCCAGCATCTTCCGCTTCGAAGGTCAGGTCACCGTGTTCGACACCGCTCACGACGGCCCGTGCTATCGCTGCCTCTATCCTGATCCACCCCCGCCCGGCGAAGTACCCAGTTGCGCCGAAGGTGGCGTGTTTGGGGTGCTGCCCGGCATCATCGGCAGCCTGGAAGCGGTTGAAGCCATCAAGCTGATTTTAGGCCAAGGTACGACTCTGGCCGGCCGCTTGCTGACCTACGATGCGCTCGAAGCGGAATTCCGCGAGATGAAAGTCACCAAAGATAAGAACTGCCCGGTCTGCAGTGAGCATCCGACGGTGACCGAGTTGATCGACTACAATCAATTTTGTGGTATTCCCAGTGTTGAGCACGTTAGCACGAATGGAGCGGTCAAACAACCCGCTTTGGCTTAAGCAAAACCTAGCGAGGCCAAGCAATGTTGCTTGTCGGTTTTAGATCGACAAGCAATTTTAAACGACGGTTTTTGCAAATGCTTCGCATCTGACAACGTAGGGGGACACCCCCACTTACGGAGTAATTCAAGGAGCAGGTAGATGTCTCTTTTAAATACAATCGACAATACAGCAGTTAAACCTGTTTTTACCTTAAGCCGCCCGGATATTCGTACCCTAGGTGATACCCTGATCTCACGCATTGGCAATACGCCGCTGCTGCCGCTGCATCGCATTGGCGCGGCGGAAGGGCTGCCTGACAATGTGGTGGTCTACGCCAAGGCCGAGTGGTTTAACGCCAGCGGTTCGGTCAAAGCGCGGCCGGCTCTGGCTATGATCGAAGACGGTGAGCGGCGAGGACTGCTGACTCCTGACAAAACCATCATCGACGCTACGTCCGGTAATACCGGCATCGCTCTGGCGATGATCGGCGCGGCTAAAGACTACAAAGTCACGCTGGTGTTGCCCGGTAACGTCAGCGATGAGCGCAAGAAGATTCTCAAGGCTTATGGCGCGACCTTGGTGCTGACTGATCCCTTTGAAGGGGTCGATCTGTCCATCAAAACGGCCCAACGCATGGCCAGCGAGCAACCGGACCATTACTTCCGGCCCGACCAGTACAACAATCCGGTCAACTGGCAGTCCCACTACCACACGACCGGCGTTGAAATCTGGGAGCAGACCCAGGGCCAGGTCACGCATTTTGTGGCCGGTTTGGGTACAAGCGGCACCTTCATGGGCACCAGCCGCCGGCTAAAAGGCTTCAACTCAGATATTGAGGTCATTTCGGTCGAACCGGCCGACGAACTGGCGGTTATCGAAGGCTTAAAGCATATGGAAACCAGCATCGTGCCCGGCATCTATGATCCCACTTTGGCCGATCGCTCCATTCAGGCTTTCCCGGAAGAGGCGCACCGGATGACCCGTCGATTGGCCCAAGAAGAGGGGCTGTTTGTCGGATATTCCGGCGGGGCAGCCGCCTGGGCCGCGTTTGAGGTCGCTAAAACGCTGACCGAAGACAGTGTTGTGGTCACGGTTTTTCCCGACGGTGGTGAAAAATATCTGAGCATTTCAGGCTAATCGAGCAAGGCAGGTGATAGCCACCTTGCGGTTGAGAAATATCTCAACACAACACCGGCCATTTTCTATTAATGGTTTTGGATTTATGGAGATAAGGAGATAAGGAGATTGGGTCAGTCCAATCTCCTTATCTCCCAACTCCTCATCTCCCTAGCAGGTTGGGAACTGTATCCAATTTTTACCTCGTTTCTGCCCTTATTGACAATTTTTCGGAATACTTTTATACTCTGCGCCGAGTAGGATGCCGGATTATATCATCGCAGCCTACTTTGATTACATTTTTGTCTGAATAAAACCTATATTTCAAAGGAGAGAGGTTTATGTCCCAGATTGGCACAGCTGCTAATCCCCTTCGCGTTGCGATTATCGGTTCTGGTCCAACCGGTTTCTATGCGGCGGATTACCTATTGAAACAAAAAGATGTAACCGCGAAGGTCGATATGTACGACCGTCTGCCGACCCCCTATGGCCTAGTTCGTTTTGGTGTAGCCCCCGATCATCAAAAGATAAAATCTGTTATCAAAGTCTATGAGCGAACGGCCAGCCAGCCGAATTTCCGCTTTTTTGGTAATGTTGAATTTGGCAAAGATATTACTCTGGACGACCTCAAACAGTACTACCATCAAGTCATCTTTACCACCGGAGCTGAATCTGACCGCAAAATGGGCATTCCCGGCGAGGATTTAAAGAACAGCCACCCGGCTACCGAATTTGTGGCCTGGTACAATGGCCATCCTAACTACCGTGATCATGAGTTTGACCTGTCGCAGGAAAGTGTAGCCGTGGTCGGGGTTGGTAATGTCGCAATGGACGTCGCCCGCATTCTCAGCAAATCCGTTGAAGAGTTAGCCACGACCGATATTGCCGATTATGCTCTGGAGGCCCTCAAACATAGCCAGGTCAAAACCATTTACATTTTGGGGCGGCGGGGGCCGGCGCAGGCCGCTTTCACCAACCCGGAAATCAAAGAATTGGGCGAATTGGAAATTACCGACATCACTGTCCCGCCTGAGGAAGCCGTTCTCGACCCGCTCAGCCAACAAGAGTTGGACAAAAGTCAAGATCGGACCATCCTGAAAAAGGTGGAGATTATTCAAGAATACGCCCAACGCCAGCCCTACGATAAGCCCCGCCAATTAATTCTTCGTTTTTTAGTTTCACCGGTGGAACTGATCGACGACGAAGACGGCAAGGTTAAGGCTATGCGCTTGGTCAAGAATGAGTTGTATGAAACGGAGAACGGTACGCTCCGGCCCCGGCCAACCGATCAGTTCGAAGAGATACCGGTTGGGTTGGTTTTTCGCTCGGTTGGTTATCGGGGCATCCCGCTGAAGGGCATCCCCTTTAACGATCGATGGGGGGTGATCAACAACGAGACCGGTCGTATCATCGACCTGGAAACGAAAAAACCTCTGACGGGTTTGTACACGGCCGGCTGGATCAAACGCGGTCCCACCGGAATCATCGGCACCAACAAACCCGACGCCGTTGAAACGGTTACCTGTATGTTGGAAGATATGGCCAACGGCAACACGTTTTCTCCGGCCCACCCCGAAGTTGAAGCGGTCGAAAAATTCATTGCCGAGCGCCAACCCAAATATGTATCTTTTGACGATTGGCTCAAACTCGACGAGTTGGAAACAAGCCGGGGCAAAGAAACGGGCCGGCCACGCGTCAAACTGACCAGCACCGAAGAGATTCTGGCTGCATTGGGCAAGTAATACCTCAATATATGAGTTAACTGTCACGGGATTTTTCGACAAGATTAGCAGGATTTACATGATTATTGAGCATTTATCCTGTTAATCTTGTCAATTCTGTCTAATATTTTGACGCAGGCGAAGGAGCCTGTGTAACTCATATACTTAAGATTAGTAAATTGTTTGGATCCGGTTCATTTCTGAAGCCGGATTTTTTTTGAGCTTAAAACTGTTTGTAACCCCTCCGGACTAGTGGTAAAATTGAGTCATTGAAAGGTTTAGGAGAGTCTCGATGGATGCCATAATTACTGCCGGGGGAACCATGAAGCCCACGGATCCGTTGTTTGCATTAACGGGCGTCGCCAAAAAGGCGCTTATTCCACTGGCTGGTCAGCCTATGATTTGCTGGGTGATCGATGCGTTGGCTCACTCGCGCATCATCGATCATATTATTGTTGTCGGTTTAGAGCCGTCAGACTTAAACCATCCTTACCCTCATCTTCACTTCACCGAGGCCAGGGGTGGTATTGTTGATAATGTTTTTGCCGGCTTGGATTGTCTCCAAAAAATAAACCCCCACGTGAAAAATTTTTTACTTCTCTCTTCCGATATCCCCTTGATTACGCCAGACATCGTAGAAGGCTTTGTGGAAGAGTGCGGTTCGCAAGAAGCCGAACTCTACTATGCCATGGTTGAAGAAAAAACGATGGAGAGTCGTTTTCCGGCTTCCCGTCGTACCTATATTCCGGTTAAAGGCGGGCGTTACACCGGCGGTGATATTTTTTTGGTTAAGGTCTCACTAGTGGTCAGGGGGAATGTTGAGTTAGCCAAAGCCGCAACCGGTGCGCGTAAGAATTATCTTCAACAAATCCGATTGATCGGCTGGAGTTTTATCATCCGCTTCTTGCTACGGCGACTGACGGTTCATGAGGCCGCCAGCGAGGTTTCGGCCAAAGCCAATTTTGATGGTCGGGTAGTAGCGACCCAATACGCCGAATTGGGCATGGATTTAGATAAACCTCACCAATACGAAATCATCAAGGCTCATTTGGAAAGCCGCCAGGCTCAAACGATTAAAGAGTAGAGCCGTTCTTAGACTCTCATGCGAAAACGACTTTCCCAGCTCGATGACAAAATTAGCCGGCGCTGCGCCCTGCCCCCGGAGTCGCAGTGGTGGCCGTGGGCCAGATTGGTAGCGCATGTTGGCGACGGCCCGTATGTGTTCGGTGGCCTGGTTGTTGTTTATCTGCTGAGTCTCCTTTGGAACGATGCTTATCTCCAACAGGCCGATCTGATCATCGCCGCCATCGTCACCGCCGCCATTTTGGCTGTTACCGCTGTTAAGTTTGCCGTTCGGCGCGAGCGACCCCGCCCCCCCGGAGAATTTGTCACCTTTCAGTACGACGCCTACAGTTTTCCTTCCGGTCATTCCGGTCGGATGGCGGCCCTGGCTACTAGCAGTATCTTTTTTTATCCTACACTCGGGTTGGTGCTGCTGGTCGTGGCCCTCAGCGTGGCCGCGGCTCGCGTGGCCGTGGGCGTGCATTATTTAGGCGATATTTTAGCCGGTTTTGGCGTCGGTACGCTGGTGGCGTGTGGGGGGATGCTACTGCTGTCCATTGTATAGTGACGGTCGGCAGCGATTTTAAGTCACAAAACTACCTCCCAACTCTTCCTCGATAAAAGCACGGATAATTTCATCAATCGACTTGTCGGCTTCGAAGCCCAGCGCCTCGGCTTTAGGGGTGGCGAAGCGGATCGGCCAACTACCCACAATCCGCTCGATGAAGGGATCAGGCTGCCATGCAATTCGATCCACCACCGTCTGGCCTGCAATCACTCGGAGCTGATCGACCATCTCCCGCACCGAAACCGTCAATCCCGGCAGCGATGCCACCCGGCTGCTGCCCCAGGCCTCGGCCGGTAGCGCTGCGGCGTGGATAAGACTCTTGACCGCTTGTCGCGGCGACATAATCCATAAGGCCATCTCCGGAGACACCGGACAAACCGCCGGTTGGCCTTGCAACGGTTCGCGGATGATTGAACTGGCAAAGGTCGAGGTGGCCTTGTTTGGCCGGCCCGGTCGAACCACAATCGTCGGCAATCGAACCGCCCGGCCGTCGATAAAGCCCCGGCGGCTGTAATCGTTGATCAGCAGTTCGCCGATGGCTTTTTGGGTGCCGTAGGAGCTTTGCGGAGTGGGGGCCGTGTCATCCTGAAGCACAGCCGGCATATCGCCGCCGAAAACCGCCACCGAACTGGTGAAAACCAGCCGCGGCCGGGTATTGAGTTGGCGGCACTGTTCCAACAAATTCTGCGTCGCGGCCAGATTTACTTGCATACCCAATTCAAAGTTCGCCTCGGCCTCACCGCTAACCACGGCAGCCAGATGAAAAATCAGATCAACATCCGGGGTGACCAACGAGGCCAGCACCTGCGGCTCGCGGATATCGCCGGTGACGATCTCGACCCGAGAGTCGGACGGTATATTTTGCGGCGATACAACATCGAAGAGGGTTAGCCTTTGGACTTCAGGCGCATCACCGGTGGCTGTGAGTGACGTTTTGTCCAGCAGCGTTTTCGCCAACTGCCGGCCTAAAAAACCGGCGCCCCCTGTAATGACGATATGCATCCCAATCACTCCTTTCCGTTTATCGAATAAACGTCTCAACCTGACCGGCCAGCGCATCGGCGATACGCTCCCGGTGGTGCTCCATCAAGTCCATCGTTTCAATTTCGGCGGGGGTAAAATAGCCGTAGGCGGTCGTCTCGTCACTCAGGCCCAATTTACCGCCGACCGCTTTGGCCTCGAAGCTAAAGGAGATCAGATGGTAACGATTGCCATCGGCATACTCAAGGATCCGATGTGGGTTGGTATAAACGCCGATGAGGCGCTCAATTTCAACCTGCAATCCGGTTTCTTCCCACACCTCACGAGCGCAACCTTCGGCGGCGCTTTCGCCCGGCTCTAGTCGCCCGCCCGGTAGACACCAACGGCCGTTATCGGTGCGGCGGGTCAGTAATATTTTCCGGCGATCGTTATCGAAAATAAGGCCGGACGTACCCACCATCAATTCGGCCTGCTCGCCGATGCGCTCGCCTTCGATTATTTTGGCCATCTCTACCTCCTGCCTAAACGAGCTTGCGGCCACGGGCTAAGCTGCTGCCAACCAAATAAGTGTAGCTGTCTTCAACCGCTTCCAGCATGTCGGTTTCGCATTCATCCAGTTCAACAATCAGCCACTCCGTCACGCCTTTGCCGGCCTCAATTACCCCTGCAATATCGATGATGCCTTCACCGACAGCTAAGTGCGGAAGCCCCGGCAGAGCAGTGCCATCCTTAATATGAAGCAGTGGGGCGCGTTGTCCCCATTTTTCGACAATTTCAACGGGATTGAAGCCGGCTACTCTGACCCAGTAGACATCGATCTCCATAAAAACTGAGGGATCGAGTCGCTCCATCATAATTTCGTAAGGATATTGATCTTCAACCGGCTCATATTCCCACCAATGATTATGTACCCCCAGACTCAACCCATTTTCGATAGCGACCTGATTCGCTTCATTAATCAGGTCGCAAGCCCGGTGGACTTGATCGACACGGCTGTAGTAGGCTCGATCTAGAGCGGGGCAAATAACTCGCGAGCAGTTGAGCGTAGCGGCCAGGTCTAACACTTCATTCTTTTGGGGGCCAATCGGCAGTGGGGCGTGGGCGCTGCATACGGTTAGTCCCAAATCCTTGAATAATTGGGCGGCCTGCTTCGGCGTCGTGCCGGGAAAGTTAGCCGTCTCCACGCCCAGGTAACCGAACTCGGCAATCTTCTTAACAACGCCGGTAAAATCGTTGGCTAACGCCTCGCGTACCGTATAAAGTTGTACAGCAATTGGGCTTAATTTCATGAGCCTCCTCTAAGTATTTATTGTGGTTTTTAGCATTTTATCAGATCATGCAAGCGTGGCGCTTGTTCGCGTAGCACGGATTGATCGGTCATCACCGCCCAACGCCGGCCGACCCCGCCGTATTCGAGCGTCGCCAGCCAGGGATCGCCGTACTCGCCGCTTCGAATCCGCTGCACCAGCCACTCGCAGAAAGCCCAATCCTCGTCGATCAGCGGCAGGTGATCTAATGGGGTTCCGGCTAAGTCCCGGATTTTAGCTTCGGGATATCCGGCGGTGCGTAAGACGCTGGTCCACGCTTCATCGATAATTTGCAGGCCGGTGATATGTATTTCACGGGTATGCTCAATCGGCAACAATTCGATATAGTCGTAAACATCCATCCCTAAAAATTCGGCGGAAATACGGGCGTGAGACGCATCAAACAGCAAGCCGCAGCCGGTGGCTTCAACCACTCGGCGAATGACTTGCGGCAAAATAAAAGGGCGCAGCGCGCCCCCCTGACGACCGGGCACATTTTCGATGATGACACGTTCCCGGCCAAATCGATCGACCACCGCCTGGACATCGGTGATCATAAATTCGGTCAGCATTTCGATATGAGCCGGATCGGTGGTGTCGGCTGGAATCGTTGGCATCTCTTTGTTTTTTTGGGAGAGATGTAAATTGACATAGCGGGTGTCGGTTTGAGACATCAAGGTCTCGACTATCGCCCAATCGACCGGCTCCTTCGTCTCCGAGTTCATCGGCGTACCACGTCCACTCCCCACAATCAACGGAAAATGGACATACACTTGACAAATCTCTTGGGCATCAGCGACCAATTCCGGCCAAGCCGGACATTTGAAATAATCGATATTCACTTGACCGGCGCGAACAAGCTCGGCCAGTTCTTTCGAGTAATTTACGGCAAAATTGATTGGCATCTATGTGTCCTTATGAGTTGGTTGGATGGTTAGATGGTTAGTTAGATGGTTAGTTGGTTGGTTCGCCAATCTTCTTCTAATCTCCCGATCGCTCTAATTTGGACCACGGGCTTTCAACCAGAATTTCCAGCCAGCCGTCTTGGTTACTGAGCGACTCAAAACCACATTTTTGGTAAAATAATTGCGCATCCTTAGTTACCAAGATAATCCGCCGGATTCCCTGTGATTGCAAACTCGCCACGATGCATTCCATCAACCAGCGTCCGATCCCGTTGCCCTGATAGGCTTCCAATACAAAGACGTTTTGGACGTAGGCAAAATGAGTAAAATCTGTGACCACGTTAGCATAGCCGATTTGCTGTGTCTGATCAAATACGCCAAAATTGAGCGAATTTTCAATCGACTTGGCTACGAGGTCTGGCGGTACCCCCCGCGCCCAATAGGAATGGGTCAAAAAGCTGTGGATGGCCTCGATATCCAGCAGCCCCGGATCGGTGCTAATGAGAAAATCACCCTGGCGATATTCGAAAATCATAATTTTTATCTTTCGTCAGTTGTAACCGGAATTCCGGTGAATCTTACCCCTAAGATGATATTCATCAGGCGTAGATTGCCAAGTTACCGCCCCTATTCCTGATTCAGCTAGGCAGTCAAAAAAGCTGTTTTTGGGTATCCGGTGACCGTAGTATAAAATTTACTCAGTAAACTTGATCATATTATCAATCGTTTCAGTTGCCAAAAAGGAGAAACAAGTTTTTATGCCTACTGATCCAATCCTCTACGAATCGCACATGCACACGCCCCTCTGTAAACACGCCACCGGTGACCCGGAAGCCTACGCGGCTGTGGCTGAAAAACGTGGACTTAAAGGCATCATCGTTACTTGTCATAACCCCATCAATGAAGCATGGGGAGCAAAATATCGGATGGATATTGATCAATTTGATGATTACCTGGCTATGGTGGCGCGAGCGCGCCAGGCCTGGGCCGGCCGAGTTGATGTGCGGTTGGGCATGGAATGCGACTACTACCCCGGCGCCGCACCGTGGTTGGAGGAACTTTTAGAACGCGCCGAATTTAATCACGTGCTTGGCTCTATCCATTGCGATCTCCCGGAATACAAAAATCTCTACTTCAACGGCGATCCGGTCGCTTTTCAACGCATCTACTTTGATCACTTAGCCATGTCGGCCGAATCGGGACTGTTCGACACGCTGTCCCACCCCGACCTGGTCAAAAACAGCAATCCGTCCGAATGGCAGCCGGATCGCATCATGGACGACATTCGCCGCGCTCTTGATCGCATCGCG
Organism: Anaerolineales bacterium; assembly: GCA_020634855.1. Taxonomy (GTDB): domain Bacteria; phylum Chloroflexota; class Anaerolineae; order 4572-78; family J111; genus JAGRBY01. Next base: position 22,382 of record JACKAU010000023.1, on the reverse strand, counting down.
GCCGCGGGAACCGCGATGGAGTTGAACACCTCCGGCCTGCAAAAGCGGGTAAAGGAGATGAATCCCGGCTTCACTATCTTAGTCGAGATGCGCGCCCGCGGTATTCCCGTCGTGATTGGCGCGGATGCCCACAAACCGGAACGCGTCGCCGAGAATTATGAACAGGCCCTCAATAACCTACAAGAAGCGGGCTACGGTCACGTCTCTATTTTTTTGAATCGAACCCGACAGGACATAGACATCGAGACAGCGCGGGCAAGCCTGAAGTAAAGTTCGTAGAGTTAATAGAGTTGATGGAGTTAAGGGGTTAATAGAGTTGTTCTTGTAACATGTGACTCCACAAACTCTACGAACTCCACAAACTCCACGAACTCCATTAACTCCCAAACTCTACGGATAGACTTCCGGTACAAATGTCTGTTCATTAATTGGTGGGCGAACGTAGCCCACGTTTTTCTGCCGAGGGGGCAAATCGATGGGTGGGGGCGTTAAATCTTCGTAGGGGATCTTGCTGAGTAGATGGCTCATAATATTCAGACGAGCATGCCGTTTGATATCAGCATTGACCACAAACCAAGGGGCTTGTTTGAGATCGGTATGTTCCATCATGCGGTCTTTGGCCTTGGAATATTCAACCCATTTACTTCGAGCTTCTAAGTCCATTGGGCTTAATTTCCACCGGCGGGCGGGGTCTTGGATACGTCGTTGAAATCGTTGTTCCTGAACCACATCGCTGACCGAGAGCCAATATTTGATCAAGATGATGCCAGAACGGACCAACATCCGTTCAAATGACGGGCAGGAGCGCATAAATTCGCGGTACTCGTCTTCGGTACAAAAGTCCATCACGCGCTCTACTAAGGCGCGGTTGTACCAACTGCGATCAAACAGCACCGTCTCACCTGCTGCCGGCAGATGCGCGGCGTACCGCTGGAAGTACCACTGAGTTTTTTCTTTCTCCGTCGGCACTCCCAGAGCCACCACTCGCGTACTCCGCGGATTCAGACGTTCCATAATACGCTTGATCGTCCCCCCCTTGCCGGCGGTGTCGCGCCCTTCAAAGATGACCACCACTTTCAGCCCCTGGTGTTTGATCCACTGTTGCTGCTTGACCAATTCGGTTTGTAGCCGATATAGCTCTTTTTCGTATGCTTTGCGCTTCATTTTGGGGGGGGCATCTTTCGAGGGGGCGGCCTCCATATGCTCTTTGACGGCCACCGAGCCATTCGTCCTTTGCTCCAATACATCATCCTTGTTAGACTTCTGCTTCTTCTTTGGCATCTTGCCTCCTCTTCATTGAGTCTGTATATGATAATTTAGATTTGAAAATAAAGTTGTGGTAGGGATAGATCGTGCGTTCGGAACATCGTCGCTGAACGGTAAATGATAAGGCGTAATAGGGTTAAAATATTAAAGCTGAGAGACGGGAGGGTAATAGTATTTGTGCCGCGCACCACTGTTAATTATAGTTGTAATCTGATTTTTACAAAGTTTAAAGTGATGAGGCGTACTACACTGGCCAATTTCGAAGCCAGGTGAACCAAAAAGCAGCGCCTATGGCAAAAATAGATAACTTTCCTTCCACTAAAAAAGCCGCGCCTAAAATCATCAGCGAAGATTGATCAATCTGTGGAAAAAAATCCAACACGGGCATAGCTATTATCCCTTTTCTGGGAAGAGTTATGTTAACTATAAATGTACCATCATTGGAGCCAATCACCGAATCTGCTTTGTGAAAATAACAAACGTCTGGCGGTGTAAATTGTTGCCGAATTCCCCCTTGACAAAATAGTAAAGTGGTGTAACATCACCTCACATCTAAAATATATCTGTGATATATCAGCCATCATCGCCATGAGAGAAAATGGTCGCAGTGTTTCGCTGAGTCAAACGGCATACCAGCGCATTAAGAAGAAAATCGTCTCATTGGAACTGCCGCCCGGCGCAGTCATCAATGAAATTGACCTGCAAGCCGACCTGCAATTAGGCCGCACCCCCATTCGAGAAGCGCTTCACCGTCTGTCCCTGGAGAAATTGGTCGATATCGTCCCCCGCCGTGGGATGTTTGTGACCGGCATCGCGGTCACCGACTTGCTGCGGGTGTGTGAGGTGCGGGTTGAGATGGAAGGATTGGCTGCCCGTCTGGCGACCGAGCGTGGTAAACCCGAACATTGGCAGGCGATGGAAATGCTGCTTGAAGATGTATTACAAGAAGGGTTTACCGCCAATTATGATATTTTGATCGGTATCGATCAAAAATGTCATGAGATTGTCTACACTGCGGCTGATAATAAATTTCTCGAAAACACCTTAATAACGATGTATGCCCTCAGTTTACGCCTTTGGTATTATGCCTTGTCCCAGGTTGGGGATGTGCGGGGGGCGATCTTGGAGCATGCGGCAATTTTGGACGCGCTTAAGGCGGGGGATGCCGATCTGGCTGAACGTCTTTCGAAAATGCACGTTAAGAGTTTCCAAGAAGAAATTCAAGCTATTTTATTCAAACTGGTTTGATTTTACATTACTAAAAACACTGATGTCGTCCAATAACAATCATATTAATCATTCGCTCAATCACGATCCAACTGTTATTTTTATGCCCTCCGGCCGGCGCGGACGAGTTACGCCGGGGCAATCGGTTTTGGCAGCGGCCCGTCAAATGGGGGTGGAAATCGAGAGCATTTGCGGCGGGCGTTTAACTTGCGGCAAATGTAAAGTGCAGGTTGAAGCCGGAACGTTTCCCAAACACGGCATCATCTCCAGCCAAAGTCACCTTTCGCCGCCCGGCGAAGAAGAGCAAAGAATGCTCAAACGCCTCCACAGCGAAGATTGTCGCCTGTCTTGTTCGGCCTATGTCTACGGCGATCTCCTGGTCACCGTCCCCGAAGAAAGTCGCGCTCACAAACAAATTATTCGCAAATCCGCCACCGAGCGAGTCATCGAGATCAAACCGGCCATCCGCAAACTTTACGTTGAAGTCGATCAGGCCGAACTCGGCGAACATCGCGGCGACTGGGGCCGCTTGCAATCCGCCCTGGCCGATCAGTGGGAACTGCAACACCTCCGCCTCGATCTGCCCGTACTGCGCCGCTTGCAGCCGGTATTGCGCAAATGCAACTGGGCGGTCACGGTCACCCTCTGGCACGATCAAGAAGTGATCGATGTTCAGCCCGGCTACCAGGAAGGCATTTACGGTCTGGCTGTCGATATCGGCAGCACCACCGTTGCCGGCTTCTTGTGCGATCTCCGCACCGGCGACATCCTGGCCACCGAGTCGCTCATGAATCCGCAGGTCACGTATGGCGAAGATTTGATGAGTCGCATTTCCTATGCCATGATGAACCCCGACGGCCTGGAGAAAATGCACACGGCGATTATCGACACCCTGAATCGTCTGGCCGCCAGTGTGGCCCGGCAGGCCAATATTCAAGCCAGAGATATTCACGAAGCCGTTATGGTCGGCAACACCACCATGACTCATATTCTGTTGGGCATCAACCCGATTGAACTGGGCGGCGCTCCTTTTGCCTTGGCTAACCGCGACGCGATGGACATCAAAGCCCGCGAGTTAAACCTACGGCTGCACCCGGGGGCTTATGTTCACGTGCTGCCGGCCGAAGCCGGCCATGTCGGCGCCGATAACGTAGCCGTCTTGATTGCCGAGCAGCCGCATCAACAGGATGAAAATATGCTGGTGGTCGATGTCGGCACTAACGCCGAAATTGTACTGGGTAACCGTCATTGGCTCTACAGCGCCTCTAGCCCCACCGGTCCGGCCTTCGAAGGTGCGCAGATCACCTATGGCGTTCGAGCCGCTCCCGGCGCAATCGAGCGCGTTCGCATCGATCCGGACACTAAAATTGCCCGTTTTCGGGTGATCGGCGACGAGCGTTGGTCAAACGAATGGCAGCGAGGCCCGCAAGCGACCCCGGAAACGCAGCCCCGGCATCTGGCGGTTGGTATCTGCGGCTCCGGCATCATCGAGGCGGTGGCCGAAATGTTTCTGGCCGGCATTCTGTGGCCCGACGGCCGTTTCAACGAGCGCTGCGACAGCGACCGCCTCGTTTGGGAGGATCGCAAGGGATCCTACATTCTGGCGACCGCCGAGGAATCGGCCACCGGCGCACCCATTCTGGTCACTCAGGAGGACGTGCGCAATATTCAGTTAGCCAAGGCTGCCCTTTACGCCGGAGCCAAGCTGCTGATGAACCGGGCCGGCCTGACCTCGGTTGACCGGATTCTGCTGGCCGGCGCATTCGGCAGCTACATCGATCCTAAATACGCGATGATCTTGGGCCTCATTCCCGATTGCGATCTGGCCAAGGTCTACCCGGTCGGCAACGCCGCCGGCGATGGGGCGCGGATCGCGTTGTTGAACCGCGACAAACGCGTCGAAGCTCAGCAGCTTGCCCGCTGGACTCGCTACATTGAAACGGCCATCGATCCCGATTTCCAAACCGAATTTGTTAACGCCATTCACCTCCCGCATCGCTCCGATACCTTCCCTCATCTGGCCGATATTTTGCCGGCGCCGCAACCCGATGACGATGAGACCGGCGAGCACGGCCGGCGTCGCCGTCGCTCGCGCACCCGGGTGGTCAAGCTTTGATGGGTTATCTGATAACCGGCGTCCAAAAATGTTAGATTGATAATTTAGATAATTGGCTGGTAACCCACCAACTCCCAACCAACCAACCAACCAACCAACCGACCGACCGACCAACCAACCAACCAACCAACCAATCAAGGAACGAACGATGAAGTTTGGACAGTGGCTGCAAAATCATCCTCACTTTTTAGAACAAACCTACGGGCTGACGCATCGTGTCTTTACTATGCTAGACCCACTCATTGCCAAGCTGGGCTACGAGCGTGTCGACCACTGGCTGCGCGGGCCGGAAGAGTTTGCCAAACGTATCGTCTTCGACTGCCGTATGTGCGGGCAGTGCATTTTGCACTCTACCGGTATGACCTGCTCGATGTCCTGCCCTAAAAATCTCCGCAATGGGCCGTGCGGCGGTGTGCGCGCCAACGGTTACTGTGAAGTCTTTCCCGATAAACCATGTGTTTGGGTGCAAGCCTACAACCGTTCTTTAGAGATGCCGCTATACGGCGACGAAATTCTGGTCATCGAGCCGCCGGTTAATCGCTCGTTAGAAGGCTCATCGGCCTGGATCAATATGCTGACCGGCCAAGATAAGGTCACACCCAAAGCCTGGGAGTCGATAGAAATTATTCCTTTAGCTGAGAAGTAAAATTACCCTTTACCCACCTCCCCCGAGGGGCTTATGAACAGTGAATTCAAATCAGATGGTCGCTTAGAGCGCGTCTTGCGCTCCGGACGATTTGCCGTAACGGCGGAGTTAAACCCACCCGACAGCGCCGATCCCGAAGAAGTTTATCAAGCGGCGTTGGTCTTATCGGAGGTATGCGATGGCATCAATGCCACCGACGGCTCCGGCGCGCACTGCCACATGTCGAGTGTGGCCATCTGCGCGCTGCTGACTCGCGCCGGTTACGCGCCGATCTTCCAGGTGTCCTGCCGCGACCGCAACCGCATCGCCATTCAGGGCGACGTGCTGGGCGCGGCGGCGATGGGTGTGTCCAATGTCCTGTGTTTGACGGGTGATGATGTCACCGCCGGCGACCAGCCTCAAGCCAAGCGCGTGTTCGATTTCGACTCGATCCAGCTTCTGCGCACGATCAAGATTATGCGAGATAAGGGCATGTTCCTGAGCGGTCGCAAGTTGACCACGCCGCCCCGCCTCTTTTTGGGCGCCGCCTCCAATCCCTTTGTGCCGCCCTACGACTGGCGACCGTACCGCCTGGCCAAAAAGATCGAGGCCGGCGCTGATTTTATTCAAAGCCAATACTGCTTCGATGTGCCGCGCTTCCGTCAATTTATGCAAAAAGTACGTGATTTAGGGCTGCACGAACAGGCGTTTTTCCTGGTGGGGGTCGGCCCTTTGCGGTCGGAAAAGGCGGCGGAGTTTATGCGCACCAAAGTGCCGGGCGTACATATCCCCGATAATATCGTCGAGCGGCTACGTAAAACGCCCAAAGAGAAAAAGGTTGAAGAAGGTAAACGCATCTGCGTGGAGATTATTCAGCAGGTCCGAGAAATAGAAGGGGTTTCGGGCGTCCACGTCATGGCCTATCGCCAGGAGGAGTTGGTCGCCGAGATTATCTCGGAAGCAGGTCTGTTGCCCCGGCCGCGTATCGGTGGCCTGTCGGCGCAGGATAGCAAGGTTCGCCCGCGCCGAGGCAACCGCGTCAACGGCGTCTAATATTACTGGATCGACAAAGCTTGCTTTGTCACTCGTGGTAAGGTCAAAGTAAACTTTGGCGCTCCAAGGATTTAATTTCAAAGGAGGTTTATCTTGGAAACTGTCATTAGTTCAAAAACGAAAACCGTCATTATTGGGCCGGAACGGCCATTTACCATCATTGGCGAACGGATCAACCCCACCGGGCGCAAATTGTTGGCGGCTGAAATGGCCGCCGGCAACTTTGAGCGCGTCATCAAAGACGCTCGCGCCCAAGTGGAAGCCGGCGCCCACATGCTCGATGTCAACGCCGGAATCCCGCTGGCCGATGAACCGGCTATTTTAGCCGAAACCGTCAAACTGGTGCAGAGCATCACCGACGCGCCGCTGTCAATCGATTCCTCAATTGTGGCTGCACTGGAGAGCGGGTTGGCCGCCTACGAAGGAAAAGCCCTGCTCAACTCGGTCACCGGCGAGGAGGAACGATTGGAAGTGGTGCTGCCGTTGGTCAAAAAATACGGCGCGGCGGTCATCGGTATTTCGAATGATGAAACGGGCATCTCTGAAGACCCCGATGTCCGTTTTGCTGTTGCTAAGAAAATTGTCGAGCGGGCTATGGATTACGGCATCCCTAAGGAAGACGTAATCATCGATCCGCTGGTGATGCCCATTGGCGCGATGCGTTACGCCGGCCAGCAAGTTTTTGCTATTTTACGTCGCCTGCGGGAAGAGTTAGACGTCAATAGCTGCTGCGGAGCCAGTAACGTCTCGTTCGGTTTGCCCAATCGCGGGCCGCTCAACGGCAACTTCTTGGCGATGATGATCGCTAACGGGCTGACCTCGGCCATCACCAACCCCATCGAACACGAGATCAAACAATCGATCATGGTAGCCGATGTGATGATGGGTCACGATGAGAACTGTCTGGCCTGGATTCAAGCCAATCGTGTCGAAACGCCGGGGAACGAGGACGGTGGCGAACGTCGGCGTCGGCGGCGCGAACGTCGGCGGGAATAGGGACCTAGACCTATAGAGGTTCGAAAACCTCATAGGTCTTAGAATTGGCAACGGTCGGCTTTATCGGTATACTACGGTTCTAACAACAAAGAAGTTTTTAGTCGATTGTCGAAGAGGAGGTATAACATGGCAATTAAATATACGTTTGTAGGTCACGGTACCCACATGTTGGATATCGATGGTCAATTGGTTTTGATCGACCCTTTCTTTACCAGCAATCCGATGACTCAGGTCTCGGCCGACTCTGTCAACCCCGACTTTATTATTGTCTCTCACGGTCACTTTGACCATGTCGAAGATTTGGTTCCCATCGCTAAGCGCACCGGGGCCAAAGTTATCTCTAATTTTGAAATTGTCAGTTGGCTGCAAAAACAGGGCATCGAGAATGCTCACCCCCAACATATCGGGGGGGGCTTTACCCACGAGTTTGGCCATCTGAAGCTGACCATTGCCCACCACGGCTCCGGTCTGCCCGACGGCAGTTACGGCGGCAACCCGGCCGGCCTGTTGATTACCGCCGAGCGTAAACACCTCTATTTTGCCTGTGATACAGCCCTGTTTCTGGAAATGGAACTGTACGGTCGGGTCGGCGTCGATCTGTTTGTGTCGCCTATTGGCGATAATTTTACAATGGGGCCGGATGACGCGCTGGAAGCCGTGAAGATGGTCAAGCCAAAAGTGGCCGTTCCCTGCCATTATAACACTTGGCCGCCCATTGTGCAGGATGCGGACGCTTGGGCTAAGCGCGTCGAGGCTGAAACCGACACCAAAGTTTACGCGCTAGCGCCCGGCGGGTCGATTGATATCTAGGCTTGAAATCAAGCCGCTTAAATGGTACAATGACCGGTGTACATAATCGGTTAAGCATTGAATACCGCTCCGATTAAAGCAATTGGAGCGGTATTTTTTAAGTTTCAGAAGCATTCATACTTCGGAAGCTTTTACAAACAACTTGATCTTGATCAAACTCGAATAATTCAGAATAAGGAGTTTTATGCAGTTCTCACAATTAAATCTAAATCCGGCCTTACTCAAGGCTGTTGAAAAGATGGGCTTTGAAGAAACGACGCCTATTCAGGCCCAGGCTGTTCCCCCAGCGTTAGCTGGAAGTGATATCATTGGCTGTGCCCAGACCGGAACCGGTAAAACGGCGGCCTTTTTGCTGCCGACCCTACATCAAATTCTGGGCGACCCACGCAAAATGAAAAACCCACGGGCTGTCATTCTCGCCCCGACGCGTGAACTGGTCATTCAGGTGACCGGCGAAGCCAGAAAATTAGCGGGCGGCACATCGCTCCGAATTGCGTCGATTTACGGCGGGGCCAAAATGAGACCTCAAATTGACAAACTGCGTCGTGGCACCGATATCATTATCGCCACCCCCGGCCGGTTACAAGACCACATGCGCCGCAGGAATGTCAACTTCAAGGATCTGAAAATCCTCATCCTGGATGAGGCCGACCGCATGCTGGATATGGGATTCCTGCCCGATATCAAACAGATCGTCAGCCGTATGCCCCGCCAGCGCCAGACGATGCTTTTTTCCGCAACGATGTCCCCCCAGGTGTTGAATTTAACCCGCCAATTCCAACAGAACCCTGAGATGATTGAAATCGATATCGCTACCCCCCCAGAGACGATCCGGCAGACGCTTTATCCCGTCCCCAAACACCTCAAAACCGAACTGCTGTTGGCCTTGTTAGAACAAATGGATATCCATAGTATGCTGGTCTTCACCGCTACCAAACAGGAAGCCGATATCGTCACCCGTAAACTGATCGAAGCCAAGATCTCCGTAGCCTGTATTCACGGCGATTTCCAGCAGCGGCAGCGTATCTCCGCGCTCGAAGGGTTTCGGGCCGGCAAGCATCAGGTACTGGTGGCAACCAACATCGCCGCCCGAGGGCTGGATGTCGAAGGCATTTCTCACGTCATTAACTACGACGTGCCGGATAATCCGGAAAATTACGTCCACCGCATCGGCCGCACCGCCCGCGCTGAAGCTGAAGGCGACGCTATCACCCTGGTCACACCGGATGATGAAGCGATGATCTACCGGATTGAATATGTGCTGGGCTACAAAATCGAGCGCAAAACCCTACCCGATTTCGACTATGATGTGCCGGTCCCCTCTTGGGCCAGACCTTCGCCGGAATCCCTGCTTCGCAAGCGCGAGCAGTCGCGCAGTTTAGCCGACCGGTGGCGCTCGATGAGCGGCGGCCGGCGTCGGTAGACCTTGTTGATGACATCTTTGTAGTAAGATGATCTTTTCCCAACTATAAAATCTAATAATTTATCTTTTATTACGGAGGAATATCTATGACGATAAAAGCACGTGGCGCAGTGGCCCGAATTCCTGACGCTCCGGTTGAAATCGAAGAATTTACGCTCGATGATCCGGGACCGCGAGATGTGGTCGTCCGCATTCTGGCTTCGGGGGTGTGCCACACCGATCTGGGTTTGAAAACCGGCACTTACGGCACCGATGGCTTTCCCTTTCTGCTCGGTCACGAAGGGGCCGGGGTGGTGCAGGAGGTCGGTTCAGCCGTAACCCGGGTCAAAGTGGGCGATCACGTTATGCTCAACTGGCGCGCCCCTTGTGGGGAGTGCCGCTTCTGCTTGAAAGGCCAGCACAACTACTGCGCCTCCAGCCATAACGCCCAAAACAAAATGCGGGGCAAAGATGGTGAACTGCTGAACCCGGCGCTGGGGATCGGCACCTTCTGTACTCACACCTTAGTCCATGAAGTGCAATGCGTTAAATACGACGGCGAACTATCCGCCGCAGCAATATCGTTGATCGGCTGCGGAGTGGTGACCGGCGTCGGGGCGGCGCTCTACTCGGCCAACGTTCAGCAGGGTACCAGCGTTGCCGTTTTTGGCTGCGGCGGCGTGGGCGACAGCGTGATTCAGGGCGCGAAACTGGCCGGAGCCACGACCATTATCGCCGTTGATCTCGATCCGCAAAAGCTGGCCTGGGCCAAAGAATTTGGCGCGACCCACACCGTCAATGCCGGCGAGGTTGATCCGGTGGCCGAAATCAAACGGCTGACCGATGGCCACGGCGTCAACTATTCATTCGAAGCGGTTGGGTTGTCTAAAACGCTGGAGCAGGCGCTCTTCTGCCGCGATCTGGCCGGCACCTGCGTTTTAATCGGCGTGCCTGGCCCCGGCCCTCGGCTCAATTTGGAACTGCAACAGTTTTTCGACCTGGGCGGCAGCCTGACCGTGTCCTGGTACGGCAACTGCATCCCGGCCCGCGATTTCCCCATTTTGGCCGATTGGTACCAGCAGGGTAAACTCGATCTTGATAGGCTGGTCAGCCGCACCATTAGTTTGGAAGAAACCGAGGCCGCCTTCGATGCGATGAAACGGGGCGAAACGCTGCGTTCGGTAATTGTGTTTGATAGCTAAGGCCATATACTTACGTTTATCGTAAAACCTTTAAAAATGAATGGCGTAACAACGAGATGGTCGTTACGCCATTTTTGAATCCATAATGGAGCGACAAAGCTAGCTTTGATGCTCCAAACCAACCAACGATTCTAAGAGGACACCTATGTTCAATCTCATCAAAACATTAACAGAACTCACCGGCCCGGTCGGGCAAGAAGGCTTGGTACTCGATACCATCGAAAGATTGTGGCAAGAGACGGGGGCGACCACCGAGCGCACCCGCATCGGCAATGTGTTGGCGCGGGTCGGTGGGCAAGGTCCCAAAATCTTGATGGCCGCCCACGCCGATGAGTTGTGCTATTTGGTGCGGGCCATCGATCCCGACGGTTTTCTGTGGTTGGCCAACGGGCAGGGCTGGCAGCGGACCACCAGCTTCCGCAACGCCTTCACCATCGGCCAGCGGGTGCGGGTGCTGGCCCGCTCCGGCGAGCTGCCGGGCGTCATCGCCGCCGCTACCGGCCACCTGCCCACGATTGTCCTACCCGAGCCGCACGAGCTAACCTGGAATGATTTTTGGGTTGATACCGGCCTGTCCCGCCACGAACTGTTAAGCCGAGGCGTCACCCCCGGCACGCGCATTATTTGGGACGCCACCACCGAGCAGTTTGGTCGCCACGTGATCGGCAAGGCGCTTGATGACCGAGTCTGCCTGGCGATCCTAACCGAACTGCTGAACCGCCTATCGCCCGCTGACCTGGCCTGCAATTTGACGCTGGCCTGCACCGTGCAGGAGGAAGTCGGCATAATCGGCGCTCAGGCCTTGGCGGCGCGAGAGGCGTTCGATGCCGCCATCGTGGTTGAAATCGGCATGGCCGGCGACATTCCCGGCATCGCCGACCGAGATATGCCGCTTCGACTGGGCGCCGGGCCGGTATTGATTCATAAAGACTCGTTGGTTCACTACGATCACACCTTGACGACCCGCCTGGAGCAGATCGCCGCCCAGGCCAACATTCCGCTGCAACACGCGGTGTTCGGCTCCTTTGGCAGCGACGGCGCGGCCTTCATGCAAGCCGACATCCCTACCGCGCTGGTCGCCTTCGCCACCCGCTACACCCACACCCCCTTCGAGACGGCGCACCTCGATGACATCGAAGCGTTGGTAACGTGGCTTAGTGCGTTTGTAAGGGCCACCGACCAAACCTAAGGTACAGCAACGACAATGAAAATTACCGTAGGACAAACTTAAGTTTGTCCTACAAGTCTATTTTCAGAGGAGAGACCCAATGACCGCTGTAAAACATCTAACAAAGCAAGAACTCGAGGCCGGCTTGGATCACATTCGCCGGTCGCCGCGAGAGGCAAGTGTTTTGGAATTGATTGTGCGCCGGCCCCAAACCAACGAGCGGGAAGTGCTGGCGGAAGGCGAGCTTGACCTGGCCGTAGGACTGGTCGGCGATAGCTGGAGCCGGCGGGGCAGTTCGCGTACCGCTGACGGTTCGCCTCACCCGGACATGCAGCTCAACGTGATGAATGCTCGCGTCATTGCCTTATTGGCTCAGAATAAGGATCGCTGGCCGTTGGCCGGCGATCAACTTTTCGTCGATCTGGATTTGAGCGCCGATAACCTACCGCCCGGCACTCGTCTGGCGATTGGTGAGGCGATCATCGAAGTGACGGCAGAACCCCATACCGGCTGCCAAAAGTTTGTCCAACGGTTTGGCGGGGATGCCATGAAGTTCGTCAATTCAGCCGTGGGCCGTGAATTGCATCTACGTGGCATCAATGCTAAGGTGGCTCAACCCGGCCCTATTCGGGTGGGCGATACGGTTAAGAAGCTTTAAGGGGACGTTAGAGGAGGATGATTATAAAACGCAGCTATACGCTGACCCGTTGCTATTACCTCTTGCCCCTGGTCCTGGCCGCAATACTCCTTCAACCTTCGCCCGCTATTTTTGCCCAAACCGGACGCCCTCCTTTTCCCGGCAAGAAGGTCAAAGAAGGTTCGTGGGCCGAACTCAAACCTACAACCGAGCTTACTTACCTTGGCCCTAACCGTATCCTGAGCCGGGATGTTATCTCCGGCCAGTATCGCGTTTGGCGCTTCGACTCCGCTTTTCCCGGCCCCAACGACATCTTTCCCGATCAAGAACTAACCGAGGGATCGCTAACTGACGCCGGTCCTGGTCAGGCCCTAACCTATTTAGGCGACTCGCTCATCTTGGATTGGACCAGGCGCACCGGGCAGTACCAGGTCCAACGGTTTAACCTGGATACCACCCGGCAAAGCGATCTGCTCTCGCTGCAAACAACCGAAGCGGGAACGCTGCCTCCCACCACTACCGCACGCCGCTTAATCTACGTGGGGTACAATCGGGTCTTGGATTGGGAGCCGGCCACCGGCCAATATCAAATCCGGCAGTATGCCCCGGACAACGCCGAACCGAATGCCCCGTTTCCCGGTACGCTGGTCGTCGAAGGGACCTGGCCCCATATTCGCACCGGCCACGAGTTGGTTTATCTGGGCTACCGCCGCATCCTGGATTGGGAACCGGCGACCGGACACTATCGTATTTGGCGTTATGATCCCATGGTGACCGGCAGCGGCGATCCGCTGGTCGGCAAGCCGGTCGCCGAGGGCACATTCGATACCATCGGTTCCGGTCACCAACTGATGAGCCTGGGCAGCAATCATCTCTTGGATTGGGAGCCGGCGACCGGCCAGTATCGCGTCTGGGAGTTTGATCTCATCTCGATTGCTGCCTTTACCATCGAGGACATTGGCGATAAGCTGGCGGATAAAACCATCAGCGGAGTGACGGTGGTCACGCACGGCCGTCAGCTAAATAACAGCGACGGCGACAGCCTCCTGGCCTTAGCCCAGGATATCCATAACAAGGCCGGGGGTTGGCTCATCGATTATGATGTCGATAGCAACGGCAACGACTTTTTTGATACCTGTACCAACGACTGTAACGCCCCTGCGTCGGGGCAAATCGGCGCCACCGAAGTCGTCTTGCTGTTCGACTGGGCCGCCGAATCAAATGAAGCCTCAACCGGGTGGGGTGAAGCGGCCGGTGATGCGCTGTTCAATCTGTTGATTGACATCAACCTGCTCAACCCGACGACCGCCGGCAATCCGCCCTACCATTTTATCGCCCACAGCTTTGGTACGGCTGTCACCAGCGAGTTGCTCGAACGGCTGGCTCGCTTTCATATCCCGGTCGATCACGTCACCTTTCTTGATCCTCACGACTTTGACCAAGGGCTTATTTTTGACGGGGCGCAGCGGCTGTTTGATTTGGGCCAGCCTTCCGGCTACGGTGCGTCTGTGTGGAACAACGTCACGTTTGCCGATGCCTACTACCAGACCCGAGGCAAGGCCGGGACAGTTGAGTTTGTGCCTGATGGCCGTCCTATAGCTGGTGCGTACAGCCGATTTCTGCTGACAGAGTTGCCCGACCCCGCTGATTATCCGGTCGCCGACGTTTCAGGCGACCATGGCTATGTCTGGCGTTGCTTCTACCGGGCAACAGTCACTGGCAGCAACCCGACGACCGGTTGTCTGCTACCCGTGACCGCGCCCAATTTTGCCCAAACTGGTTATGCCTTCAGTCGCATCGCATCGGCGGCTCCGCGCCCATTACGCAACTTTTACACCGGCCAGAGCCACACCTTCAGTAATCCCCAAATCGTCGATACCACCACCGGCCTGCCCAACTTACCCGGCTTGGATGAATTGGGCTTGACTAACCAGCAAATCGTTCAAGGCCGCTGGACTCCGAAGTGGTTTCCCGCCGAAATTACCAACGGCGATTTTGAAAATTATAATACCCAGCAAGTTAACGTTATCCCCTTGATCTGCAATATCACCGAAAATACCTGCCCCCAGCCGGGTTGGACCGATCATGGCGGCGGGGGTGAGGGCCACTTTGACCGTACCAACGATAATACTTACCTGATTCTTGATTGGAGCAATACGTTTCATACCCATAACCGGCTGTATGTCCCGCCCAATGCTACAGCCCTTTTGTTTGATTTGCGCCGCCAAGATGGCCCTTCCGGTGCCCCCGATACATTGGTCGTTCAACTCGGCGATCAACCCATCGCTTCGTATACCCTGGCCGAAGGTAATGAGGACGCCGATTTCGTTCATCACGCAATTCCGCTGCCGGGATCATTTTTAGGCCAGGTGACAACCATAACCTTCAAGTTTTCCACGACGGTCGAGTTATTCGACGGCTCCACAGCCTGGATTGATAACGTACAGTTTCAAGCGCCGGTTCCGGCGGCTGAAACGAAGACTTATCTGCCGATTATTCTTAATTAACTCAAGTTGCTACCCAATGTCATTAAGTTAGTGACTGGCTCTGGCCCCCCTAACCCCCCAGAGGGGGGAATTTGATGTCTTTCTCCCCCCTTTGGGGGGCCGGGGGGGGCTTATCTTAATGACATTGAGTTGCTACCCTTCCAGACCTTTAGGGTTTCGACCCTAATTTTGCCAATAAAAGGTGTTAAATAGCCGAATTCTGGTCGGGATAACGCAATTTCGGAAACCCTAAAGGTCTTTTCCGCACAAGGTGGCAACTTGGGTTAGTTATGAAAATGACTTAATTGCCACGCCTAACTGGCGGTTTCGGCAGTTAGCGCCTGGGCCACATAGGGGATGAGGCCGCTCATACTATGCCCTTTGCCGGGGATCATCTCTAACCGAAACTGGCTTTCAAGACCGTTATCGGCGGCTAAGGCGGCCATGTCGTTGACCCAGTTTCGACCGATGGTAAATCGATTCCGGCCTTGCTGACCGGGATAGAGCGGCAGTTCCGAGGTATCGTTCAAGCCGACAATCACCGTCAGGGGGAGTTGGGTGGCGGCCAGCCAGGTCTGTTGATCCGGCACGATATCGACGTGGTTGGTGGTCGCGGCATCCCACTCGATATCCGTATGGAGTTCACCCAAGCCGAAAGGCCAGGTCACATCCGGATTGGGCTGCGGATAGGTGGCCGCCGAAGAAATAACGGCCCTTTTGATCCGTGCAGGGTGCGTGACCAGAAAGCGCCCCACAAACTGCCCCCCGGCCGAGTGCCCATACAAGTAAAATGGCTTATCCGGCGAGCCATAAGCTTGCTGGTAGGCCGTTACCAGCCGCAGCACCCACTCATCCGCGCCGATCTCCCGGCCAAATAACCCTCGATAACCCCCCAGCGCATAGTCGCCCCGGCGGCTGCTAAAATCCGCCTGATTGAACGCCGGGGCAATGAGCATATAGCCGTGTTCTTCGGCCAAGTCGAGCCAGTTGGTCACATAATAATGCGCGGTCGCTTCAGCCGACTCATCGTGAGCCGGCGTGCCGTGGACCAGGACCAGGATGTCCGGTTCCGGCGGGGCGGTTGTCGGCACGTAGACATAGACGGCGCCAAACATATCTTCAATCAGGGTCACCTGACCTGGGGCGGGGATGGTTACCGGTGCGGGCAGCGGGGCCGAGTTACAGCTCAACAAAACAACCGGCAGCACAATAACCGTTAAACTTATAGACCATAATTTGTGGGAAATCATCATTTTCGGCCACTACCCCCTCACCACCGCTTGCACGAGACAGAAAAACGGTAACACTTTTCCGGCTGACGACCCGTCACGGAGCGTGAGATACTTGCACTCCATATCTTCCGGCGTCAGGTAATCGGTGATAAGGTAGCCTCGTTCCGCTAGAAACGGTTCGATTTTTTCCGGCTCTAGCCAAAACTGGAACGGTTCAGCCGTATAGGTCGAAGGCACCGGCTGGGTCATGTAATCAAAACAAAGGATGCTGCCATCAGGGGCGTTTGACGTTACAAAGCTCAAGGTCTCATTCACCGTTTCGGCAGGGAGATAGTAGGTGACGCCTTCCCAAATGAAGAGTGTCCTTTGTTGTCGATCAAAGCCGGCTTTCGACAGCGCCGCCTCAATGGCCTCGGTTTTGAAATTGATCGGCGCCAACGTCACCTGTTCCGGGATGGATATATGGGCTTGCGCCAACAAGGTTAACTTGCGCTGTTGGGTTGGCCGGATATCGAGTTCAAAAATCCGGGTCTCGTTGATCAAGGTCTGAAACCGGTACGCCCGGCTGTCATAGCCCGCGCCTAGCAAGACAATTTGGGGATATTCTCCCGCAGGGCCTGGGTAAAAATATCATCGATATAGGCGGTCCGGGCCAAAAAGTAGCCGTACAATTCCGGCGTCACCAGGTTTTTGATGATCCATTCTCTTGAGGTGCAGTCTTTCAGCAGCCGGCGGCGATCTTCCGGCAGAAATAGTTCGGCCAGGTCGTCGCCCCCTCGAATCGCTTCTCGCTCATCCTTGGCGGCCAGGGCGCGGCAAAAGGCCACCGTCATAGCCGACTCCGACGGCTGATCCTCAACGGTGATTTGCTTCGCCTCTGACAGTTTGTCGGTCAGGCCGATTACATTGCCAAACGGATCGATGATTTTGGCCAGCCTGACATTAAGCCGGGTACTGATTTCGGCGCGGGGAACTGCGCCTAACTCCAGCAGCCGCCGGTAGGCCGTATCGATATCATCCACACTCCAATACGCCACCACGCGTTCATCGCTCACCGGCGATGGCTTGTCGGCGGCAATCAGGTTTAGCGCGGCATTGCCGATGAGAAAAGTCACCAAGAAAGGGGAATTGAGCGCCGGTTCTTGACCCAGTACCGCGCGATACCACTGTCCGGCTTGTTCAAGATCGGCGACTTGGTAGGTAACGCTGCTTAATGACTTGAACATTTTTGCTCCTCTGAAAATAGCCCTCACCCCCAACCCCTCTCCCTCAAGGAGAGGGGAGTCGCGTTAGCGGCGGGGTGAGGGTCAAATACATTTTCATTGTCGGTGTCATCTCAATAGAGATGATCTGACTCCGGTGATTCCTTAACTCGACTCCCAAGAGGTTGCGAAATTGTTCATCGTTCTAAATGATGGCGGCCATCACGGCGCGTTGTGCCGCCGCGTCTTCGAGGTCAGTTGGGGACGAAGCCGGTTCTACGGCCCAGGCTTCAAAGGTGTAGCCGTGCCAATTGATAGTCTGGGTAAAGGGGTGGGGGCAGCCGTCTTTATCTTCAACCGCGTTCTTGTAAATGATAACCGGCTCACCGTAAAGCTGTTCGACCAGATTGATCGCCGTCAAGGCCTCAGCCGCCTCGACCAGATGGCAGGCCACGTAGCATCCCTGCTGCCTGACTTCGACATAGTACATGTTGGAGATACCCATTAGCTCATACCTGCCTCTCGTGACCGCCGACCACTGTCCGCTGACCGCCCAAGCGACCCAGTTCGGCCTATTTTTTAGGCGGTCTACCATCTGCGGTCGGCGGTCAGCTAGCGGCGGTCTATCGGGCCAATTGATCGCATGTCCATTAGTGAGAGTATAAAACAAAAACTCCCCAGACACACCGGACATCTGAGGGGTTTATGAACTGGACAATTGGTAAGTATTTGGCCCGGTTGGGTGGATAGTTGGATGGTAGGTTGGGTGGATAGTTGGATGGTTGGATGGTAGGTTGGATGGTGGGAGAGTTGGTTGGTTACCTGATTGGTTGGTTTGGTCTTAGCCTTAGCCTTGCTAGAGAGCCGACCGATTGGCTACGAGGCTGCTAGTTGCCGGCCATCACCTGGGTGTTTGCTCCGAAAGACCCAGGTGTTTTTTGTTGCTTGACCTGGGTGTTTGCTCCGAAAGACCCAGGTGTTTAAACTTAAAACACCTGGGTCTTCAACTAGGGTCACCCAGGTGTTTAAAAAGCAAACACCTAGGTGTTTAAATCAAAAGACCCAGGTGTTTTTTATTTTGACCTGGGTTTTTTTTTTTTACCCAGGCGTTTTAAAAAAACACCTGGGCGTTTTTTTTATTTTTTGCCTGGGTGGTTTAGAAAAAAGCCAGGTGTTTAGAGACAGTTTTCAAAAAGCGTCTAAGGTTTACGCGCCCTTAAGGGCCACAGGCCATATTACTGACAAAAATCAGCCTGGCCGGTCATACCCGGCAGGCGGTGTTCGGACCCACTATGCCGGCTCGTAGTAACGCCCCCAATTAGCCGATTGCGGGCTAGCGTGTAACCTACAATCAAATGTACCTTTGCTGGCACAATTAGTTACAATAAACCGGGCGGTAGCAATTCGGCTGCATTGGATTTGTTAGGTTTTTGTCGTTACTGTATTTTTGTTTAACTATTTCTCTAATCTCAATTCAGGCTTCAAAGATGGATGAACGAAATATGTATCTGCCAATGGTTCTAAATGGTCCCAGAGGGATGTAGAATATCTATACAATACTTCTTGCGAGTGGTCATCTCGCACCGTAGCACGATGAAGCCCTAAAACGCTTAAATCAATTAGTTGTTGCAATGCGGTTTCTTCATTAGAGATGTCTCGTAATCTACATTTACGCAAAATGTTTTCTTATTGACAGTATCGGATCCTACTTCTCTCAGTATTTCAAATAACATGCCGATATCATGTTCTAATGCCTTACTCTCGTCTTGAATTTCTTTGCGCATATAATCTGAGTAAAGAAATTTAGCCTTCTGAATACTTTCGTTATTGATTTTAAACATGCCTAATTGGATAGCCATCTCTCTGGCAAAAACACAAAACTGAATCATATCACGAGGGCGAAGCATTGTTCTTTCAATATGTAGTCCAAAATAGATTTTCCCGCAGTTACATCGCCATCATCGAATACATCACTCAATGTCCCATTTGCAGATACTTCGATTCTTCTTGCAACAAGTTCTTTTAGTCGATCCCCATCCCATTTTAACGCTACCTCATCTGGTGATAGTTTATTTTTATCTTCAAATCTAAGACTTTCATATATATCTGATCGCAAAAAGATGGTAACTTGCACCCGTTTGTTTTTCTTTCTAGCTGCACGGGTTACGTCTCTAGCTGCCAAGATCAATCCTGTTATTAAATGCTTAGACTCTTCCGTGTTGTCCCAGCCCAAATCGAGCTGATCAAACAACAAATAATACTTGTTATCTGACAGAATTTCTAATACTCTTGCCTCAATCTCTCGATTTACGATATTTATTGATTGACTGAGTCGCTGAAATGGGTCATTATCTTTCTCTGTACCTATGCCAAAATCTTTTATTGTTAACGAGCGAACTTGTCTTGCACGATCTGCCAATAGTTCTGTAAGAGATGGTGCAACACCCCATAATTCTGTTTTAAGAAGCGAATTAGATATCTTCGGTTAGCATTAAAGCCAAGTTTCCAAAAGAGCGGGTCAATAAATCTATACCTTTCTATTTGGCTATACCCTAACTCCTTCTTCGCCAAAATCACCCAAATAATATACTTCCAAGAATTTACGTATGCTTGCTCAATAGAGACACCTTTGTCCATAACCATCTTATGAACTTCCCAAGGATAATCTTCTAAAGTCAATGCCTCTACAATTGCTGTCAAGTCTTGCTCAGGTAAATGGTCTCTAAGAGTAACGTATATAGCACTTTTTCCACTTCCCTTTCGTCCCGTAACTAATAATTTACCTTGTTCAGAGATCACCGAAGAATACTCAGCCGTTTCTATAAAATATTTTTTGAAGCTGTCTAGTTTCTTCTTCCGCTGCAATATGACCAAACTCCACTTCGCTAAGCCCTCGATAAGCTTGAGAAAACTGGACAAGAGTTGCTATTTCTAAAGCGATATCAGCTAAAATCTCATCAATTTCATCTTCATCGAAACTTGTGAGCGGCTTTCCCCTTTAGGTCGAACCTGAATTCTGGCTAACCACTCAACTCTCTGCCAAGCGCAGGGTTTGAGGATAATTGGGTAAATACGTATACCTTCTTTCAATCGACGTTCGAGAAGTGTTGGTACTTCTCGTTGCAAGGTAAAATCAGAAGACAAGAAATTGGAGCTAATAAGTAATATAGCAACTTGGGCTCGTGAAATGACCTGTGTAATCTCGGCTGTCCAATTAGCACCCGCAGCAATCTTATCATCACTCCATCATTAAGCAGCCCGCTGTGTTCTAAAACACTTAGATGACTTAATAATCGCTCCTTAAAAGTTCATCTCTGTGATGATAGCTAATAAATACAATAGGACTGGTCATTATTACTCCTACTCATTGCAAATTTATGAAAAAAGCCTAACGACTCTGATTAGATGTAATGCTACGTCTACTTATCTAGATGTAGCATTACATCGATTTATTTACGCATCAAATCTAAAACTTCCAACAGTTCTGTAGGTAAGTTGGCGGCTAAACCGAAGCCGGCTCAATCATCAATAACCGCCAAGCCGCCGTCGATCGGCGGTGATGGGGTGATCTAAAACTAAAATGCTATGAACGCTGATGTTGTTCTTACATTCGGGGTAGGGGTACGGCCGGTGAAGTTAAGGATGGCGTGAGGTCATGGGAACGAAATGGGCTATCAAAGCGAAGGTGATAATGATATTGTAACCGAGGAATCGATAAAATGACAAGGAACTGAGGTTGATTTGGGAGGGATGGTTGGTTAGATAGGGGGTTGGGTCGGGGATAGGTTGGATAGATAGGTGGCGGGGTGATTGGGGGATAGTTCGTGAGTAGGTGAGGGTAGATGGTTGGTTGGATGGTTGGCCGGTAATCCCAACCAACCATCCAACAGCAAGCTAATCAAACTTACTCAACGGTCAAGGTCTGATTTAATATACCGCTGCGCAGGTCCTCTTTGCCGAAGACGGCGCGGACTTCGATGCGGTAAGGGCCGGGGAGCAGGTCGTCGGGGACGCGGAAGATGATTTTGGTGGGGGTGACCAGGCTGATTTCCTCAGCGCGGACTTCGACGCCGGTGACGTTGATGTTGCCGTTGGCGGGTAATAAGAAAACGCCTTGGCGGGGATCGTCTTCGTCAAAGGCGAGGTTGTTGCCTTCCAGGCGGGCGGTGTGGCTGGGCGACAGCAGGTCATTGGAAGCGCCTTTGCGCATATTGGTGTAGCCGGTGATCTCCGGTTGGCGCAGACTGGTGCGCTGCTTTTCCAAGGTGGCTTGTAAACGGAGCAGATCTTGAAAGTCGCTGTCGGGCCGGATCAAGATCACCAGTTCGTGCCGTTTGGAGTCGTAATAGTCATCGGGGCCGTCAAAGTTGCCGCGCAGCGACAGCTTAAAGGACATCAGGTCGGTGTTGATGCGTTTGCCGTCCAGCAGCGCGCGCAGAACGGTCTGCTTAAAATTGGCAAAGAAGATGTGCATCTCGGCGGTGGTCAGGGCCGGGTTGTTGGCGCGCATCATCTCGAAGAGCTGGTCCAAGTCGATGGTCTCATCGGCCATCATGTTGGCTCGGTACTGATTAGCGCCGTTCTTGAAATCGTTAGGGTGGGTCTTGTATTTGAGTTTTGGCATGAGTTGTCTCCTTAGCGAAGTAGGAATGAGTAGAATGAGCAATAACGATTTAACTTATGCCTCCATTATACGCCATTTAATGGTCTCTTGAATAGAGCCAAAAGTCACAACTTTTTTGCACTGAAAGTACTTAGGTCAGTGCCCAAAAGTCATCCAGGAGAAGCGGCGGCGTTCCCGTGAGTCGCCGGGGACGATTCAACGGGCGGCGGGAGGAACCGCAAGATATAGGCCGCGGGTTGGCCGGCATCGCTAGATATAGGGGCTATCATAGGGTTGGGGACCAGGGCCAAAAGTACCGAACCGGTTGCCCGAAAGTCACTAACAATGAGTCGATAC
>JACKAU010000022.1 GCA_020634855.1 Anaerolineales bacterium | reverse complement strand
GCTGGGGATTTCGTTACTGGAAAGCTACGGCCAGAGTGAGTTAGGCGGCTTCATGGTGATGGGCGCGCCGCACGACGACCCCCAAACCTTGGCCGTCGGCTTTGCCGGTCGTCCCCTCGCCGACCGGCTGGCCTATATCGGTGATGCGGATGGCCAAGAGTTGCCGGCCGGCGAGATCGGCGAGGTGCTGGTCACCCACGGCTTTTTTGACGAATACCGCAACAAGCCGGAGCAAACCGCTGCCAGCAAGCGCGGCGGCGTTCTCCACACCGGCGACTTGGGCATCTCTAATGAAGATGGCTATATTAAAGTCGTTGGCCGGGTGAGCGAAGCCGACACTGCTCGCCAACGCGGCGGCTTCCTGCGGGAGGTAGAGGATACCTACTACGAACATGAAGCGGTTCAACACGCCGTGGCCGTAGCCGGATCCAATGGCGTCGTCGGCGGCTTTGTCGAGCTTAAAGCCGGGCAAACAACGCCGGCTGAACAGTTACAGCAGTTTGTCGCCGCCCGAGTGCCGGCCGGCTTGCTGCCGCAAAAGACCATCATTTTAGACAAGATGCCGCGTACCTTCAGCGGCAAGGCCGACCGGCTAACTTTGTCGCAGCAAGTGTAAGGCGCGTCAAAGGGGGACAACCTTGCCGTCCCCCGCAGCACGGGCCTAAAGACCCGTGCTAAGAGAGCGAAGCCCTTTCGGGCTAGGACTTCGCCATCTGAGGGCGCTTCAGCGTCCTTCGCTCTTTTTGCGCGATGGCTTTAGCCTCGCGCCCTTGGGCTTCCTGCTTGGGTTATTTAAGGAGACAACAAAATGATTTGTCAAGATTTGTTATACAACGGCGCGGCGCAGACACCCGACGCGGTGGCGCTGCATTGGATTGACCGTGATCGCAAGTTGACCTACCGCCAGGCGGTCGCCGAGATGGAGCGTGTGGCCGGGGCCTTGGCCGCGTTGGGGGTGGGTCACGGTGATCGAGTCGGCATCTTGGCTCATAACGGCATGGATTACCTCATGGCCATGTTTGGAGCCTGGCGGCTGGGGGCCGTCGCCGCCCCGGTGGATTTGCAATGGGCCGATGCCTTGGATCATTATATCAATGACGCCAGCCCCAAAGTGCTCATTTATACCCACGATAAATATGAGGCCATCCATCGCTGCCGGCCGCTGATGCCGACGGTCGAGCATTATATCTGTATGGATGGGGCGCAGCCGGGCGCGCTGGATTGGGGAAAATTACTGGCCGACGCGCCCGCCCCGCCCCCTGATCCCACTCGAAGCAGCGACCCGGCCTATCTCTGGTACGAACCGGCCTCGACTGCCTCCCCGGACAAGTCAACCTTAACCCAGGCCGCGGCCCTGTCCGCGGCTGAAAATCTGGCCCAACAACTACAACTGGACCGCACCGACGTGACTCTGGGGCCGACGCCGCTCAGCCACGCCTACCATCTGGTGGCCAATCTGCTGCCCGGTTTGTCCTGCGGGGCCACGGTCGGAGTGATGGGCCGCTGGCAGCCGGATAGCGGTTGGCAAGCCTTAGAGGCCCTTGGTGTGACCGTCTTGGTAGCGACGCCCACCCACATCCAGCATGTTGTGGATGTATCGCGGGCCAAAGGTCATTCCCCGGCCCAATTACGGGTGGCGCTCTCAAGCCAAGCCCCGCTGCCGTCCGCGCTCAAATCGAGTTGGCAGGATGAACTGGGGCGGGTAAAGTTAGTTGAAATGATGACTTTCCTAAGGTAAAGAGGAGGGGCGAGGCAACTCGGCGAGACGGGGGTTGGCCAAAGTAGCCTCAATCCGAGTTGCCTCGCTCCTCCCGATCGCCGCACCGAAAAGTTCTGGTCTCATTCTGTTTTTAGTATGGCTGTCCCAACCGGGGAGTAGGAAGTAGGGATTAAGGGGATGTTGCCCCTGCCCGGCGGATCGTCAAACTACGAGATGGACGCGTGGTCGATAACGGTTTGGGGAACAATCGCTGAGGCGCTGATTGTCGCTGACCGGTTAACCGCTACGGTTGTACGATTTCCCGCCCAACCGGCGGTTTGGGCAACAGCTTGGCTGACCATGGGCCAAAGGCTAACCCTAAAACCATAGACAACAAAAATATCTGGACCAGACCATAAGCCGCCGGAGTAATAGCGATCAGCCGGTTGCCCAAAATCGAGGCGGTAACGGTCAGGGCCAGAGGCACGTTTTGAATGCCGGCTTCATTGGCAATGGTTATTCGAGTCCGTAGATCCAATTTGAACAGCCAGGTGCTCACAAAACCGAGCAAAATGGTCGTAACGCAGAGCATTACGGCGGCGATCCCAGCCTGGGCCAAGTAGTAAAGTAGATTTTCGCTTTCGCTCACCAGCGAGCCGATGATAGCCACCAGGACCAGCAGGGCCAACCCCAGGCGCAGCGGGCGCTTCAATTTGGGGCCAAGGTCAGGCCACCTCGCCCTGAGCCACAACCCCAGGCCAATCGGGATGAGCGTTAAGACCACGACTTGGATGATGATCTGAACCAGCGAGACGGAGACTGACTTGTTGGCGTCCATAAATAAATAGAGGCTTAAACCCGTCCACAGCGGCAGGGTGATGAAAGCTAATAGGTTGGACAGGGTGGTCAAAGAGATGGATAAGGCGCTATCGCCTTCAAGGAGGAACGTCGTTACATTAGAAGCCACGCCGCCGGGAGCCGCTGCAATGATGATGAGGCCGGCGGCCAGTTCCGGACTCAAGGGTAGCAGCAGCGCCAGCAACAGCCCCGTTAAGGGCACAAACAGTAGTTGGTTCAACAAACCCACTAAAACCGCTTTGGGGCGGACGAAGATTTGCTTAAAATCCTCGATGGTCAAACTTATTCCCAACCCCAACATGCCCAACATGACCACTGTCGGTAGAAAGACAGTAACCAGAAAACTGGCTGACATACGATATTCCCCTCTTTGGCTCACCTTTACTTAAGGTTCACGACGAATTATAGGTTATCGCAGTTTGAGGTCAAATTGAGGGAGGGGACAGCAATTTAGCGCCAGACGCCATACGCCGGTAACTTTCCCGGTGGGGCGTTAACCGGCTCGGGAAAAAGGTTCAGGGCTATCGGTCCGGGGCTGTAAAAAGCCTCGCCGTGGGCCGCGCCAACCATGGCCCCAAAGTAAATTGACCGGGCTTCGAGGAAGCGGCTAAAGCTAGTTTGGTTGATGGCCGTCTGCGGCCCGTCATCGACGGCCTGAAATTGGCTGGCGTAAGCGGCAATCGCCGCCTGTTTGCGCTCCCAAACCGTTGTAATATCGATCACAAACGTGGGCTGAAACGGGTGATGCAGCATGTAGTAATAGACGCTCTCCGGCCGGTGGGGCCGCCCGGAGCCTATCTTCCCAACCCCGGCGAAAAAACATGCCTCACGAACCAGCTTACCGGCAGCCGCGTGATCGGGATGGCGATCTTCCCAGAAAGGGGCCAAGACGATGCGCGGCCTCGTCGCTCGAATGATATCAATGATCGGGAGACGGTGGGCCGGATCGGCGCCGATGTAGCCGTCAGGCAGCCCCAGCGACAATCGGGCCGATAAGCCGAGCAGCTTTGAAGCGGCTTCGGTTTCTTGCCTGCGTAGGGTAACGTTGCCCCTGGTCGACATTTCGCCAGCGCTCATATCAGCCACCGCCACCCGCCGGCCTTGATCCGTGGCCAGGAGCAAGCTGCCCCCGCACCCGATCTCGGCATCGTCGGGATGGGCTGCAAAGGCTAAGATGTCTAGTGGATCGGTCATTATTGGACCTCTTTTGTAAATAAGCCCTCACCCCGTCGCTAACGCGACTCCCCTCTCCCTCAGGGAGAGGGGTTGGGGGTGAGGGTGAAATACGATTTTTACGGTCGTTGCTGTTTTTCAGCCTTAGCCTATTGAAGAAAAGTTACTCACATTATTAATGAAGTTGTCTGCAATCTTTAGGAGAGATTATGAATTTAGACGTATTCTCATTAAAGGGAAAAGTCGCCATTGTTACCGGCGCGACGGGCGTTTTGGGCGGGGCGATGGCGCGAGGACTGGCCGCAGCCGGAGCGCAGGTGGGCATTTTGGGGCGGCGGGCTGAAACGGCTCAGCAGGTGGCGGCCGAGATTGAAGCCGAGGGTGGGCAAGCGCTGGCCCTACCGGCCGATGTCTTGGATATGGCCCAACTGCAAGCGGCCCGGCAGACTGTGGTCGAGGCCTGGGGGCGGATCGATGTATTGATCAACGCTGCCGGGGGTAATGTGCCTAACGCCAACGTCTTTGGCGACCTGACGTTATTCGATTTGACTCAGACAGCGGTGGATCAGGTGATGAGTTTGAACTTCACCGGCACGCTGCTGCCTTGCCAGGTGTTTGGCGAGGTCATGGTCGAGGGCGGGCGCGGCTCGATTATCAACATCTCGTCGATGGCGGCTCAGCAGGCGGTGACGCGGGTGATCGGCTACAGCGCGGCCAAGGCGGCTATCGATAATCTCACCAAATGGCTGGCTGTCGAGATGGCGCTCAAATACGGCGAGGGACTGCGGGTCAACGCCATCGCGCCCGGCTTCTTCATCGGTGAGCAGAACCGGCGGCTGTTATTAAATGAAGACAACAGCCTGACCGAGCGGGGCCAGATCATCATCCGCAACACGCCGATGGGTCGTTTCGGCGAGCCGGAGGAGTTAGTCGGCACGGCGATTTGGCTGGCGAGCGATGCCTCGCAGTTTGTGACGGGCGTGGTCGTGCCGGTCGATGGCGGCTTTTCGGTCTTTAGCGGCGTGTAGGCCGGCGGCCGGTCAGGCCAGGGCCAGCACCGTCTGGAGCAGCACATTGGCTCCGTTAATTACGTCTCGATCCTCGCTGAATTCTTGGGGTGAATGGCTGACTCCGTTGACCGACGGCACAAAAATCATCGCGCTGGGGGTGATGGCGGCCATCGATTGGGTGTCGTGGCCGGCAAAGCTCATCAGCCGAGTGTGGCTGAGGCCCAGTCGATCCGCCGCCGTCTCGATGGCCCGGACGACCGTCTCCGCCGCCGGCGCGGCGGTACAGCCGCTCGTTTCTTCGATGGTGACAGAGAGGTTATTGGCCTGAGCGACCTCTTCGGCCAGGCTGAACAACGCCGCCGCCATCTCATCGAGTTGCCCTTCCGTGCCGTGGCGGAACTCCAGAGCCAGCTTAACTTCGGCCGGCACGATGTTGAATGAGCCGGGGGCCAGATCGAGGCGGCCGCAGTTCATCACACCCGGCGAGAAGCGGTCGATGACCAGGGATCTGGCCCGCTGGACAAATTCGGCCGCGCCCCACAGGGCATCGGCGCGTTCAAGCATCGGCATAGTGCCGGCGTGCGCGGCTTGCCCTTGGAACTGAAGCCAGGCCGAGCGAATACCGACAATGCCGGTCACAACGCCGATGTCCAGGTGAGCCTCTTCCAAGCGCGTGCCTTGCTCGATGTGCAGCTCCACATATCCGGCCAGCAAGACCGGATCGCGCCGGGCGGCCAGGATCGTGTCCGGCGTCAGACCGAGCCGGGCCATACCGTCTTCTAAGGCCGCCGCACCGCCGCGTGGATTGGCGAGATGGGCGTAGGTCAACTGCCCGGCCACGGCCTGGCTGCCCAACAGGCCGACCACCGCGCCTTCTTCATCGGTAAACGAAATCACTTCCAGGTGAAACGGCAGCGCCGCGCCGGCTTCGGCCAGGGTGCGAGCCACTTCCAGCGCCGCCAACACGCCCAACGCGCCGTCAAAGCGACCGCCGTTCAGCACGGTGTCCAGATGCGAGCCGATTAACAAAGTCTGCGCCTGGGGATCGGCGGCGGGCAGCACGGCCGACAGGTTCCCGGCCCCGTCCTGCCGGAATTCCAACCCCGCCGCGATGACTTGCGCCTGAAACCACCACCGCCCGGCCTCATCCGCCGACGACAAAGCCAGCCGGCTGACCCCGCCATCTTCCGTGCGGCCGATTTCGGCCAGAGCGGCTAAATCGGATAGCAAACGTGTTTCGTTAATGGTTAGCATCGATGTTCCTCGTCCGAAAATATGGATTGGCTCCCATTGTACCTGCTTCGCGGCGATTTGCGAAAATCAAGCTCGTACCCGTTATGGCGCTATTGAAAAACGGATTAGTTTGTGGGATAATGTCATAGACCAATGGAGGTTGATATGACAAATTCCCCTGCTACACCGATCCCCGGGCCTAAACCGGCCCCGGTGATTGGCAATATCCCTGATATGGACTCACAGGCCCCGGTGCAATCGCTGATGGCGCTGGCCCGAGAATATGGACCGATCTTCCGCCTGGAGCTGCCGGGGCGTGAGATGATCGTGGTTAGCTCCCAGGCGCTGGTCAACGAACTGTGCGACGAACAGCGGTTCGATAAAAAAGTGCATGCGCCGCTGGAACAGATTCGCGATTTCGCCGGCGATGGCCTGTTCACGGCCCGCACGCAGGAGCCGAACTGGGGCAAGGCCCATCGAATTCTGATGCCGGTGTTTGGCCCGGCGGCGCTCCGCGATATGTTCGACGACATGCTCGATATCGCCGAGCAGCTACTGCTGAAGTGGGAACGTCAAGGCCCCGAGCAGCGCATCGACGTGGTCGATAATATGACCCGGCTGACGCTCGACACGATTGCCCTGTGCGCGTTCGATTATCGCTTCAACAGCTTTTACCAAAAAGATATGCACCCCTTCGTCGGGGCGATGGTGCGGGCGTTGGCCGAAGCCGGCGAACGCGGCCGCCGGCTGCCGCTGCAAAATCGACTGATGCTGATCACTCGCCGGCAGTACGATGAAGACATTCGCTTCATGCATCAAATTGCCAACGAGCTAATCGCCCAGCGCAAGCAGCACGGCGACCCCCACGGGAAAAAAGACATTCTGAGCGCGATGTTAAACATCAGGGATTCACATACCGGCGATAGGTTGAGTGACGAGAATATCCGCTATCAGATGGTCACGTTTCTGATCGCCGGGCACGAAACGACCAGCGGTTTGCTCTCCTTCACTCTCTACGAACTGCTGAAAAACCCCGAGGTGTTGGCCCGCGCCCGCGAGGAAGTGGAACGGGTGCTTGGTAATGAGACGCCGCGCTTCGAGCATCTCCCGCAGTTGATCTATATCGACCAGGTTCTCAAAGAGACGCTGCGCTTGTGGCCGACGGCCCCGGCCTTCGCGGTCTATCCGTATGAGGAAACCACGACCTTGGGCGGCCAATATCCCGTCCGCCGCGACCAGACTTTGCTCATCCTGACCCCGATGCTGCATCGCGACCCGGCGGTGTGGGGCGCGGATGCCGAACGGTTTGACCCGAGCCATTTTGCCTTTGAGCAGGCCGAACAGCGGCCGCCGAATGCCTGGAAGCCCTTCGGCAACGGCCAGCGAGCCTGCATTGGCCGCCCCTTTGCCCTACAAGAAGCGACGCTGCTGATCGCGATGATCCTCCAACGCTTCGATCTATCGCTGGCCGATCCGGACTACCAACTGAAGATCCACGAAACGCTAACGATGAAGCCGCACAGTCTGGAGATCTACGCTAAGCGCCGCGATATCGTCATCGTCAAGACGGCTCAGCCGCCGGTGAGCGACACGCCGCCGTCCGCGGAGCCGGCCGCCGCCGGCCCCGAAACATCGAACGGTATTCCGATGCACGTCCTATTTGGGTCTAATGCGGGGGCGGCGGAAGCGTTCGCCCAACGCATCGCCACGGACGCGCAGGCGCAGGGTTACGTCGCGTCGGTCGGGTCGCTCGATTCGGCGGCGGGACAGTTGCCCACCGAGGGCGCGGTGATTATCGTGACCGCGACGTATGAAGGCCAGCCGCCCGACAATGCCCGCAAGTTTGTGGCCTGGCTGGGTGGCCTACCCGCCAACGCCCTGGCCGGGGTGCGGTACGCGGTCTTTGGCTGCGGCAATAAAGATTGGGCCCGCACCTACCAGGCCATCCCCAAACACATCGATCAACGTCTGGTCGATCTGGGGGCCGCGCGCTTGGTGGCTCGCGGCGAGGCCAACGCGCGCGGCGATTTCTTCGGCGACTTCGACCACTGGTATGCCGATTTCTGGCAGCAGATCGGCGCGGCTTTCGGCCAGGAAGCTCGGACGCCCGCGCCGACGCCTTTGCTTGAGGTTGAGTTCGTGCCGGGGATTCGCGACCCGCTGCTCCGTCAAAACAGTCTACATATGGGTACGCTCGTAGAAAATCGGGAGTTGGTCAATATGGCTGCGCCTAATGCCCGCTCCAAACGCCATTTTGAAATGGCCTTGCCGGTCGGTATGACCTATCGTACCGGTGATTATCTCACGGTCTTGCCGATGAATCCGCCGGAAAATGTTGACCGCGCGCTGCGTCGTTTTGACTTAGCCTACGATGCCCAGATCGTGATCCACGCCGGCCCCGGCGTCCAAACGTTTTTTCCAACCAATCAGCCGGTGGCAGCCGGCGAGGTGCTGACCAACTACGTCGAGCTAGGTCTCCCGGCCACGCGCAAACAGATCGAACAACTGGCAGTCTCCTCGCCGTACCTGCCGGAGAAACATGCCCTCGAAGCGTTGATCGCCGCTGACGCCGTTTACATCGAGTCGGTTTTGGACAAACGGGTGAGTGTGCTGGACCTATTGGAACAGTACCTATCGTGCCGCCTGTCGTTGGCGTCCTTCCTGCAAATGCTGTCGCCGCTCAAGCCCCGCCAATATTCGATCTCCTCGTCATCGTTGTGGAGCGCCGATCACTGCACTCTGACCGTGGCAGTAGTGAACGCGCCCGCCTTGTCGGGGCACGGCACCTTCCACGGCGTGACCTCGACCTACCTGGCCCAGGCCCGGCTGGGGACCCGGGTTGCCGTGGCGGTGCGCCCGTCGCAGGTCGCCTTCCATCCCCCGGAGTCGCTCGATACGCCGATCATTATGGTCTGCGCCGGAACCGGGGTAGCGCCCTTCCGAGGGTTTATCCAGGATCGGGCCATCCGAGCCGGCCATGCGGCCGGCGTGAAACCGGCGCCGGCGCTACTCTTCTTTGGTTGCAGCCATCCCGAGGTTGACTTTTTGTATAAAGATGAATTGACGGCCTGGGAACATCAGGGCGTGGTCAGCGTGCGGCCGGCGTTCACGTTGATCCCTGAGGTTGGGGGTAAGTACGTGCAGGATCGCTTGTGGCGGGATCGCGCCGACGTGATCGAACTGGTCAAGCAAGGCGCGATCATGTATGTCTGCGGCGACGGCCGGCGGATGGCCCCGGCCGTCCACGAGACGTGCGTGCGCATTTATCAAGAAGCGACCGGCAGCACCCTGGACGAAGCCGAGCGGTGGATGACCGAAATGGAGCGCAACTACGGCCGCTACGTGGCTGATGTGTTTGCGTAGACGTGGCGGCTCTAATTTAGGATCGAGTTAGTGTCATTAGTTTTTCGCCACAACACTTCATAAGGCGTAGTGCGTAGTGCGTAGTGCGTAAAGAATGGCTAAATACGCACTACGCACTACGGGCAATTGAGGAAGTTATCTAATTGCCAATCCTTAAATTCGCTAAATTTGAGCTGGCGGCCCACTGGTGAGCGTAACCTGGGTGAATTGGCCCGCCTCACTGTGCAGGTGCAAGGTTCCGCCCACCACAGCCAGCATGGTACTGTGCAGGGCCAACCCTTGCCCCCCGTCGGCGGACGTGGTATTGGTCAACCCCACCCCGTCATCTTCAATACAAAGTGATAGCTCATCGCTGCCGCCGGCCGTGATCATTAAAGACAGCGGTCGGTTGGGAGTTTGGCCTCGACCGTGTCGGGCGGCATTCCGCAGAACCTCTCGGGCCGCATAAAACAAAATGCCGGTTTGGAGCGATGACAGTCTCGCCGCGATGATTTCGCTTTCGGGTAAGACTCGCCAGGCGACGTGGTCAAACGCCTCGGCCAATTCACCCTCGACGAGGCGGCGCAGCGTTTCGACCAGCCCCAACTTTTCCAGGTTGGGTAAGGTGAGCGGCGGCATTTCTCGGAGCAGATTGGCCAGTTGCCGGTGCGCCGTGCTGAGCGCCGTCACCGCCTGGCGATGAGGGGGGCTGCCGTCCAGCATCAGCAAGGCGGTGTGTAGCTCCGGTAAAACGTCATCGTGAATGACGCGCCGGGTTTGGCGATCAAGAACCTGGCTCTCCGCCAGTCGCTGCCGTTGCAGCGCTAACAGCCGTCGGGCGATTTCCGCGCTGGCTCGCGCGTCGATCAACCGCTCGGCGCTGGCCTGGGCAATTTCCAGTTCCTCCTGAGTGTAGAGGTGGCGGTTGAGTTTGGGGCCTAGCAGCAGCACACCGATTAATCCCCGCGCGCTCCACAACGGAATAGCCCATCGATCCGGGCTAAGCCGGTGGCCCGGATCCGTGGGCGATCGAAAGTGGGCCAGCAGTTGCCGGGGTAGGTCGATGGGGGGTGCCTGGGCCGGATAGTGCAAGGGTTGCATGAGGGGAGCCAATGGCCCCAGGGGGGTGAGCTGCGCAAACTCGGCCCGCAGTAGGTCTTGACAGAGCCTCGTAAAGGAGGTCTCGTCATCCAACTCCGCCGGTGAGGCCGCCAGTAGTTGATCGTACAGATGTTGGCTGGCCACCAATGGCCGCAACTGGCGCAAATATTGTTCGCGCCAGTGATACGATCGCCAATGCGACAACGATAAAAAGAAGCTGACCATCAAAATGATCGCCAGCAACAGATAAATGGGCGGTCTCGCCCACACCGGACCCACACTGATCACGAACCCTAAGCCCACAGCCAGGGTAATCGTGTGACGCCATTGCCGTTGAAATTCTCGTCGGGGCAACCCCTGTTCGGTAAAGACCTCAAACGAAACAATGGCTTGCCCCAACAAGACCACCACCCCAGTAATGAGGCCGGCAATGAGGACATCCAGGCCGGTCGCGATATAGGCCAGGGTGGTCAATCGAAAGCCTGGTATGAGGGCCGGATCGCTTAACGTGGTCCAGCCAATCACAGCAGCGACCAGCCCACTGATGATCACCAAGCTGTAGGCGGCCGTTAACAGCCAGGGCCGGGCCTGCTGGCGGCGGGTGTCTTGACCGGCGCGGCCGGCGACATCCATCCGGCGCAATGATAACCCCGCCAAGCCGGTACAGAGGACAATGTAAGCCGGGTAGATCAGCAGGAATGGCGCCGCCGCTGAGAGATCAACCTGAACCACCTGGGCAAAGGTGGGCAGCGGGTGGCCCACAATCAGCCAGCTTAGCAATCCCAGGCCAACCGCAACCACCAGCCCGGTTTGCCATCGCGCCACAGGCCAGCGGACCTCATCGGGCCATAAACCGGCGTACCAGATGGCGATCAGATACCAGTTCAAGGGCAGCAGTAGCAGCGGCAGCCAGCCCAACCACCACCATCCGTTCAGTTCCGGAGACTGAAAGTAGGGGCCAAGTCCCAAAATGGCCGTGTGGCACAGAAAAAAAAGCGCCCCAATCAATAGACCACTGCCGGCCAACCATACCCCGCGTGTCCGCTGGCGGGTGTTTAACAGCACCGTTAGCCCCAGCCAACTCATCAGGATCAAATTAATAAACGAGACCCCCAGCGCGACCCCGTTGAACAAAACGCTATCCGTCATCGGTTAAGACCGATCAACCCATTCGCCGTGTTGATTGAGTACCTTAGGCCGGCCCAGATCATCCCACATGATCAATCGTCCTTCATTATAAATGATGGCCGCCCGGGTGCGCGCCACCTTTTCATCCGTGGTGGTCGTGTTCAGCCCCCAGGCCGCGTAAATCTGGCCGTTGATGCGGCTGACCGTGCGTTTATCCCGAAAGCCCATCTGGGCAGCGATTTGCTCGTTGGTCATGCCCTGAGCCAGCATCGTGGCCACGGCCTGTTCGGCCGGTTCCAGCAAATCGAGCGGCGCGTGGCTGTCCTTGAGGCGCACCTCTTGCACCCGCACCTCGATGTCGGGGTCGATCAAGCTGCGCCCGGCCACCGCATCGAGCAGCAGCGGCAGGATCATCGCCGGCAGCAAGTAGTTGGATTTCCGCACATAGGCGTAGTGGCTCAATATGCCCGACTCCCGGAAGGCGCGATAATAATCGTCATCATCCTGGATGGAGTAGAACACCACCGGCAGACGCGGGCATTCGCGCCGGATGGCGACCGCCGCCTCGATACCGTTTAACGGGCCGGCCAGTTGCACATCCATCAGCACAACATCCGGCGGCGTGCCCAGGCAATAGCTCAGCGCGTCCTTACCGCTGTCACACGCATGGATGACGGTCAGTTGGCCGGTTTGGGTTAAGCCGGCCTGCAACGCCGCCCGCAGCCGTAGGTTGTCTTCAACGATCATCAGGGTCAACATAGGTCACCTTTGAAATCAATCGTTTTTTCATAGTAAGTTAGCCAACCATCGCTGTCAAGCACCTGAGTGCAAAATGATGGGCGTTTGAAGCGTGGCGGGCCGGCCGAGGCAATGCTAAAGTGGAGTCATCAACAACAAAGCACATAATAACCCTCATAGGAGTGTCCTTATGAAAGTCAAAATGATTTTGCCGGCCCTGACTGAAGCGTTAAGTCCGTTTTGGCGGCCCATCAAGTATTCGCTATTTCCGCCGCTGGGGTTGGCTACGCTGGCTGCCTACCTGGACGACGGCGACGAAATCGAAATCCAGGATGAACACGTGGAGCGGCTCAATCTGGACGATACACCGGATTTGGTCGTGATCCAGGTGTACATTACGTCGGCTTATCGCGCTTACGAACTGGCCGACCATTATCGACAGCAGGGGGCGCACGTGGCTCTGGGTGGGTTGCACGTGACCTCGCTGCCGGACGAGGCGGCCTTGCACGCCGATACCATTTTCCTTGGCCCCGGCGAGGACACCTGGCCGCAGTTCTTGGCCGATTTTCGGGCCGAGCGACCGGGCCGGGTCTATCGCTCGACGGTACGGACGCTGGCCGACCTGCCGCCGGTGCGCCGCGATTTGATCAAGCGCCAGCGCTATTTGGTGCCTAACTCGATTGTGGTCTCGCGCGGCTGTCCGCACACCTGCGATTTTTGCTACAAAGAGGCTTTTTTCAAAGGCGGCAAATCGTTCTACACCCAAACGGTGGATCAGGCCCTGGCCGAGATTGAGCGGCTGCCGGGCCGGCATCTGTATTTTTTGGATGATCATTTGTTTGGGCAGCCGAAGTTTGCCCGCACCCTGTTTGAGGGGATGCGGGGCATGGGCCGGGTGTGGCAGGCGGCGGGGACGGTGCAGTCGGTGCTGCGGCCGGGGCTGCTGGAAAAGGCGGTGGCCTGTGGCCTGCGCAGCCTGTTTGTGGGCTTTGAAACGCTCAATCCGGCCAACCTGAAAGCGCAGCACAAATATCAAAATCTCAATCGGGATTACACCTTAGCCATCCGGCGACTGCATGATTTGGGGGTGATGATCAACGGCAGTTTTGTCTTTGGCATGGATGACGATGATGAATCGGTCTTTGACCGGACGGTGGCCTGGGCCATCGAGCAAGGCATCGAAACGGCCACGTTTCACATTCTGACGCCCTATCCCGACACCGCGCTGTTTAAGCGGATGGCCGCCGCAGGACGCATCAGCCACACGGACTGGAATCGGTACGACACCCGACACGTGGTGTTTGAGCCACGCAAACTATCGCCGGAGACGCTGGAGCGAGGTTACTGGCAAGCTTATCGCGATTTTTACCGGTGGAGTTCAATTTGGCGTGGCGCGGCCACCAAGGACACGGCAGCCGGTCAACTGCGGCACCTGGCCTATGCCGGCGGTTGGAAAAAATTTGAGCCGATGTGGGATTGGGTCATTCGCTTACGGCGGTTGCCGTTTATGTTACCCCTGCTGGAAACGGTGTTATCGGGTGGCGGTCGAGGTCATAACCCTATTGCCGCCCCAGCCAGGCCATCGCCTTTGCAGGGTCGCTAAAGAGCTGCACGGTTATCCCCTGTTGATCACCGCGCTCGACTAATCTTTTCATATACAATTGCCCGATAACCTTTTCCGGCAGTATCAAGGCCCAATATTTCCAACCGGCTTTCATAATACGAGGTTCCCAGAATGATGTAGCCCATTCGATATCTTCGCGTCGCAAGGCTGAACTTCCCCGGTCATCGGATAACCATTTTGTACAGTGGTGTTTTTCGAAGGCATCGGCTCCCTTCAACATTAACTCCCGATATGTTTCTCCATAAATAAACTGGTGAATCTCGTGATGGACAATCTTTTTGTCGGGGTAGACGCGTAATGTGACATCTGAATTATCGATAATAATGTTTATAGGACTTACGCAAAACAAGGAAAGGAATTAGGCCAGAGCCATAACAAGAGACGGATTGCGCAGTTGTTGACAGAGCTAGTGATCTAACAAACCGTGTTTGAGTTGATAAAGGGTCTGACCAGTTTGAGCGGCCAAATCATTCAATCTGACCCAAACGAGCAGAGCACAAGCGATATGATTGCGTTGAATGCGAGCTTTACGACATTGACACTGTTCGACACCAGTCAATTGTTTGCCTTCCCGATGCAGTTGCTCAATCTTCCAACGGAAGCCACACACCTGTTGGGTGGCCTGGGTCGAGTTTTGAGCGGGGTCATTGGTCACGACCCAATCCGTGCGGTGGGTAGACACCGCGACCCGGAAACACTGAACCAGATGGTCTTGAGGAAAGCCTTTGATTTTGAGCGATTTGCCGTGTTGTAATTGGGTCGGGCTCCAAGCGAGGCTATCGACCCGTTGATAGGGTTGATGACCACCGCTGTCATCAACCTGACGGTTGGCTTTGAGGGGACAGTAATAGACTTTTTCCAAACCCTCAATAAACAACATCAGTTTTTTAGTGGCATACCAGGTGTCCATCAGCACCGCTCGAAACGGCAGTTGTTTGTGATAGCAGATATTGGTCAACATGTCGCGAACATGCTCCAGTTTGCTCTTGCCATCGCCCTCAGGGTCATACAGCCGGTAGTCTATCAACCAGAACTGGTCGTCTGCGGGATTAATGTAGATACAGGTCACCACTCCGATGCCTTTAATGACCTTTTTGGCATTGCCGCTGTACTGACGGCGCACCAATTCAATCGCAAAAGAGTGGTTTTTGTCCAGAACCGTATCATCAAAGACGACATAGCCCTCTGGCGTAGGCACGATTTGACTTTTGACATTATCCCAGATTAGCCGGGGCGTCAGCCGTTCGCCTCGCAGATACCGATTGATGGCATCGTGTGAGAATTGCTCACGATGGTCGGCAAAATTAGTTAGCGTGTAGTTGATCTGACTGACCAACAAGTATTGACAATAATCTAAGCGGGTTACAGGTTTTTTCTTCATCCCTTGACCCTATTCTCTTTTATCCTTTTCGCAAATTATGCTTTTTTGCGTAAGTCCTATTTTCTTGTTTTAGTTGTTCGTTTTCTCTTTGCAAATCCATCTCGTTCTATTTATACCACACCTGTCAACACCTGGGTTGTAACAAATTAAAAAAGAATTGGATTCTTTAAGAAATCGACGTGAAGATGCTGTTCCGGACAGAAATTTATCACTCCGCTTGAACTCTAAGCGCTCCCATCAGTCACAAAACGGCCGCCAAGAGGCATTTTTCCTCGCAGCTTAAGTTGATCTTAAGCTGAACTTAAGTCTTCGCTAAAGACAGCCGGTCGCGAAAGGACTATCATGAAGGTAGCCTTATAAATAACACCATGTTTTCTCAAGGAGATTAATCATGAATCAGTTAGAACAAACCGTCATCAGGCTTGAAGATCCGCCCATTGCCCAGGCGCTGTTTGGGGAGGTGCGTTGGGCTTGGCTTTGGCTGCTGCTGCGGCTCTATCTGGGGTGGGAGTGGCTGTCGGCCGGCTGGGGCAAGCTCACCAGTCCGGTCTGGACCGGCAGCCAGGCCGGGACAGCGATCACCGGTTTTGTCAAGGGCGCTTTATCTAAAACCGGCGGCGACCATCCCGATGTGCAGCCCTGGTATGCCTGGTTTTTGAATCATGTTGTGCTGCCTTATCCGGTCTTCTGGAGTTATCTGATTACGGCCGGTGAAGTTCTGGTGGGTATTGCTTTAATCCTGGGGCTGTTCACCGGTATCGCGGCTTTCTTTGGCAGTTTTATGAATATGAACTACCTGTTGGCCGGTACGGTCAGTTCCAACCCGGTCTTGTTTGCGATTGCCACTTTCCTGGTATTAGCCTGGAAAACGGCCGGTTGGTGGGGGCTGGATCGGTGGGTCCTACCTAAACTGGGGACACCCTGGCAGCCGGGCCTCATTTTCCGCGACCACGACGGTCACGGTCGCCCGTTGGCGAACCAGCCCGGCCGGGCTTAGCGTTCCCTACTCAACTGACTATTCCAACGACAAACCCAATTCGGCCAGCGCCGAGCGAGTGGTCTCAATACCGGTGTGATAGATACCGTGCAGCCCCAGGCTGCCGGCTACCTCCACAAACATCGACCGGTCCTCGATATAGGCCACTTGCTCAGGCCGGACCTGGGCAATATCCAGCGCAATGCGGTAAATGTCCGGGTCCGGCTTACGATAGTGAACAAAACAGGACGAGACAAAAAAGTCGATAAACTGACCTAACTCAAACTCCTTAATCCGGTAAACGGTCAATTCTCGCCCTTCATTGCTGACCGCCGCAATTTTGAGTTGGTAGCGCTCCTTGAGCTGACGGATCAGCTCAATCATGGGCTGATAGGGCTGAGATTGAGCGAACATAAACGCTTTGAATTCCTGGCGCGAGAAAGGGCGGTCCTGATAGAAAATGATCCGGTTCAGATACTCGTCCAGGCTAATCTTACCCTCTTCGTAGGTATCAAAGGTCAAGTGGTGCCGCTCGTCCATATCGGCGTAATCTAACGCAAACGTTTTAGCCGCATCTTGACGCATGGTATGATCCCACCCATTCGTCAATAAAACCCCGCCAATATCCAAGAACAACGTCGTAATCGGTGAATTTGCCAATTGATTTGCCTCCGTTTCAATTCTACCCCCTAAGTTTAACTCCATTTCGGCTAAAGAAAAATTCAGGGTTGGAGCATAGTCCGTAAGACTCTGATCATTTTTTAGTAACAGCCCCGTAATCAAGCCCCATTATCATTCAACTTAGAGTTTATAGAGTTCATAGAGTTCGTGGAGTTCGTGGAGTGCAGGAGTTCAGTAGTTTACGGAGTTCGTAGAATTCAGGCAGTTTAGAGAGTGGCCACTTCAAATAACGGCCGCATTTTACGCCAAAGTGGACTTATCGCCGTTAAGATAACTCAATGAATCCTCTAACTCCAAAACCCTATGAACTCTATTAACTCCATAAACTCCTTTTGGGAGGTGACAATAATGAACAACAACCATCACAGTTCACTCTTGTGCCCTATCTGCCGGCAGGAAAAGCCAACCGACCGCATGATGCCCGGCGATCTCATTCCCGACAGCGTCGTTGCTGCCATTCAACAGCAAAACCCCGGCTGGACCCGTCACGACGCGATCTGCACCACCTGCCTCAATCAGGCCAAAATGCAGCACGCCAAAACCCTGCTTCAAGCCGAAAAAGGCCACCTGTCTGACCTGGATAGGCAGGTGCTCCATAGCATCGGCACGGAGAGTTTGCTCTCAGAAAACCCCGACCTGACCTTTGACCAATCGCGTACCTGGGGCGCTCGGCTGGCCGACCAAGTCACCGTTACGGTCGGCAGTTGGTATTTCCCCACGGCAATCTTAATGTTTTTGGCCTTTTGGATCAGTTTTAACGTCCTCCTCCAACCATATGAACCCTACCCGGTCATTATCCTGGCCGTCATCAGCGCCGTCTTAGGTTCCCTGGCGGCGCTGCAAGGTCCCATTATCCTGATGAGTCAGCGCCACCAGGCCCGGCTGGATCGCCTGCGGGCCGAAAACGATTATCGCCTCAATCTCAAAGCCGAATTGGAAATCCGTTATCTGAGCGAGGAAATGACCCATTTTCTCAAACGGATTAACCCGGATAAACAACATCTAAATCAGTGAAAATCCGTATGATCCGTGTCATCCGTGTTCTATGATTTTTGCAGGTAGCGCAAATTTGCGTCCAAAAACTGTAAGACTCTGATCATTTTTTAGTAACAGCCCCGTAATCACGGGCGCTTATCATTAAATAACCCAAGTTGCTACCGTGTCCAAAAAACAACAAAAACCCTCAGTTTCAGCCCGAATCCGGTTGGGAGTAAGGAGTACGGAGTAGGAAGTAGGTGCATTTTCCCCTTAATCCCTACTCCACACCCCTTACTCCCCGGTTTAACGATACGAGTGGCAGCTCCAGTTATTCAATAAACGGTAAAAAATTGGAGGTAACATCATGCAACAAACCGCCGAACATCAACGCCTGCAGGCTCACCATGAGCGAGCAGCCAATTGGAAAAATTGGGGACCTTATCTCAGCGAACGCGCCTGGGGTACGGTGCGCGAAGATTACAGTGACTATGGCACGGCCTGGGATTTTTTCCCGCACGACCATGCCCGCAGTCGCACCTACCGCTGGGGTGAGGATGGCCTGGCCGGCATCAGCGACCGCGATCAATATCTCTGCTTGGCCCTGGCCCTTTGGAATGGGCGCGACCCCATTCTCAAAGAGCGATTGTTCGGGCTAACCGGCTCGGAAGGCAACCACGGCGAGGACGTCAAAGAGTATTACTTTTACCTCGACAGCACCCCCACCCACAGCTATATGAAAATGCTCTACAAATACCCACAAGCCGCCTTTCCCTACACCGACCTGGCCGTGGAAAACCGGCGGCGCGGCTTTTTCGATTTTGAGTACGAGCTGCTCGACACCGGCGTGTTCAACGATAATCGCTACTTTGATATTGTGATCGAATACGCCAAAGCCGACCAAAACGATATCCTGATCAACATTACCGCCACCAACCACGGCCCGGACAGCGCCGATTGCTACCTACTGCCGACGCTCTGGTTCCGCAACACCTGGAGTTGGGGTTACCCCGCCGGCCCGATGGGCGATGTCCCCACCAAACCTTGTTTACGCCGGCTCAACCGGCCGGATGGTCTAGCCGCGGTTGAAGCCATGCATTTCGCCGCCGGCACCTACCAATTGGTAGCCGAAGGTACATCCACCCTGCTGTTCACCGACAACGAAACCAACGCCGAACGACACTACGGCCTGCCCAACGCCAATCCCTACGTAAAAGATGCGTTTCACCGCTATCTGGTTAATGGCGAAACCGAGGCCGTCAACCCCAGCCAGACCGGCACCAAAGCCGCCGCCCTCTATCAGCTCAGCCTGGCCCCCGGCGAATCGCAGTCGATTCATCTCCGCTTGACCCAGATCCAACCTCCCACCGCCAATCCCGAAGCGCCAATGCCCAGTCGCCAGTCTCTCATCGCCAATATAGAAGCGCCCTTTGCCGATTTCGATGATCTCTTCGCCCAACGCCAAAGCGAAGCCGATGAATTTTACGCCGCCGTGCAAAAGCCCAGCCTATCCGAAGATGAAAAGCGGGTCCAACGCCAGGCGTTTGCCGGGATGCTCTGGTCGAAACAACTGTTTTATTACGACATCGAGCAGTGGCTTATGGGCGACCCGGCCGCGCCACCGCCGCCGGCTTCACGCGAACACGGACGCAACCACGACTGGGAGCATCTCAACAACTTCGACGTCGTCTCCATGCCCGACAAGTGGGAATACCCCTGGTTCGCCGCCTGGGATTTGGCCTTTCACTGCCTGCCCCTGGTGATGGTCGATGCCGATTTCGCCAAACGCCAGCTCGAACTGATGACCCGCGAATGGTATATGCACCCCAACGGCCAACTGCCGGCCTATGAATGGGCCTTTGGCGATGTCAACCCGCCGGTGCATGCCTGGGCCACCTGGCGCGTTTACAAAATCGACGCCAAACAAAGCGGCCGACCCGACCGGGCTTTTTTGGAAGGCATGTTCCACAAGCTGCTGCTCAACTTCACCTGGTGGGTCAACCGCAAAGACGTCGACGGTAACAACATCTTCCAGGGCGGCTTTTTGGGACTGGACAACATCAGTATTTTTGATCGCAGCGCGGCCCTGCCCACCGGCGGCCACATCGACCAATCCGACGGCACCTCCTGGATGGGCGCGTTCTGCCTGACGATGCTCAAAATTGCCCTGGAACTGGCGCAAGAAAACCCGGTTTATCAAGATATCGCCACCAAATTCTTCGAGCATTTTCTATCCATCGCCAAAGCCATGACCGACCGCGCCGGTGAAGGCCACAGCTTGTGGGATGAGACGGATGGCTTCTTCTATGACTCGCTCCACCTGCCCGACGGCCAAATCATCCCCCTACGCATTCGGTCACTGGTCGGCCTGCTGCCGATGTTTGCCATCGAAACGCTGGAGCAAGAGATTTTGGACAAAATGCCCGACTTCAACCGGCGGCTGCATTGGTTCATGAATAATCGCCCCCACCTGGCCGGGAATATGGCCAGCGTGGACGTGCCCGGTATGGGGCAGCGCCGCCTGTTAGCCATTGTCACCCGCGAACGGCTGGTGCGGGTGTTAAGCTATATGCTCGATGAAAACGAGTTCTTGTCGCCCTACGGCATCCGCAGCGTCTCTCGCTACCACCATGAGCATCCGTATTTCTACCACACCAACGGCCAAACGCACGTCATCAGTTACCAACCCGCCGAGTCGGAAAGCGGCCTGTTCGGCGGCAACTCCAACTGGCGCGGCCCGATCTGGTTCCCGATCAACTACCTCATCATCGAATCGCTGCAAAAGCTGTATCACTACTATGGCGATGAACTCAAGGTCGAATGTCCCACCGGCTCCGGCCAGATGATGACCCTGGACGAAGTCGCTGCCGAGTTATCCCAACGGCTCACCCGTCTCTTCCTACGCACCCCGGACGGCCGGCGGCCCATCTACGGCGGCCAAACCCTCTTCCAACAAGACCCGCACTGGCGCGACCTAATTTTATTCAACGAATATTTCCACGGCGACAACGGCGCGGGCCTGGGCGCCAGCCACCAAACCGGCTGGACCGGCGTCGTGGCCAAGCTTATTCAGCAATCAGGAGGCAGCGATGTCGAATAATAACCCGTGGTGGCCCTCGCCCTACGGCCCGGATGATCAACTGGGTATGCTCAATGAAATCACGCCCGCCAAGGTCGCCGCGGCGGCCCGCTTGGCGCGGCAGGGCCGAGTATATGACCTGGCCCACATCATGGATGAAAAAATCCCGGCATTTCCTGGCCGAACCTTTCGCCAAATCTT
Organism: Anaerolineales bacterium; assembly: GCA_020634855.1. Classification (GTDB taxonomy): domain Bacteria; phylum Chloroflexota; class Anaerolineae; order 4572-78; family J111; genus JAGRBY01. The sequence goes on along the minus strand of JACKAU010000022.1, from coordinate 97,909 downwards.
AGTGACCGGCGCTCACCTGCTCAACCGGCGGCGGCCCAATGCCGGCCCGGCCGGCTGGGGCGAGAACAACGTCAACTGGATTATCGAGTGGGTCGCCAGCACCTGGCAGATGGGCACCCACCTGGACGGCCTGAACCACCTGCAAATCGGCGACCGTTTTTACAATGGGCACACCCTGACAGAACTGGCCGAAGAATGGGGCACCAACCGGCTCGGCATCGAGACCGTCCCGCAAATTATCACTCGCGGCCTCCTGCTCGATATCGCCGGCCTGCACGGCGTCGAGCGATTGGAGCCGGGTTACGTCATCACGGTCGCCGATGTCACGGCGGCGCTCGACCGGCAAGAAATTCAGGTCGAACGGGGCGATGTGGTCCTATTCCATACCGGCTGGGGCAACTTGTGGATGAAAGATAACGCCGCCTACGTCTCCGGCGAACCGGGACCTGGCATGGCCGCGGCGCTGTGGCTGGTCGAACAGGGGGTGGCCCTGACCGGTTGTGATACCTGGAGCTTTGGCCCCGTTCCGCCCGAAGACCCGGACCAACCCTTTGTGGTCCCGCAAACGCTCAATGTGCGCTACGGCCTGTTCATCGTGGAAAACCTATACACCACTGAACTGGCCCGCGCCGGCGTCTCTGAATTTATGTTCGTGCTCACCCACGCCAAAATACGCGGCGCCACCGGCGCGTGGGTCTCGCCCGTGGCGATTGTGTAACCATGAAAGACCTGACAGGTTTTCAAACGCTCGCTTCAACCTAAATCATGTTTCATCCGGATAGGTTGTTCTCGCAAACGCAAATTCTGAAACCTGTCAGGTCTGGCCTTGGCAAACATTAGCCTCAAAAATTGTAAGACTCTGATAACTTTTCGGTAAGCAAAGAGAAATCACCGGATGTTATTCTTTAATCAACATCTAGACCTGAGTAGTAATCAAACAACAAGGAACCAAACACCATGCTAGAAATCATCGAACTTATTGGCCAGGGCATTGATGTGACCGGAGTGGTGGTTATGGTTTCGGGTATCATCATCTCTACCGTTTACTTCTTGAACAGCCGCCAGCGCGGGCAAGACCCCGCCGAAGCGTACCAGAACTACCGGCACGGCGTTGGCCGAGCGATTCTGTTGGGCCTCGAAATTCTAATCGTGGCCGACATCATCCGTACCATCGCCATCGAACCGACCTTTGCCAGCCTGGGCATCCTAGCCGTCATCGTCCTGATCCGAACCTTCTTGAGCGCAACGCTGGAACTGGAACTAGAGGGGCGCTGGCCCTGGCAGCAGCCCACCGTTGAGACGGAAGAGAGACGCAGACAGACAGCCAAATTTGTGGCCGTCAACGAGCGCTAGTGACATCAAGTGACATCTCAATAATCCCTGGTGACGTACCTACGGCAAACTTAAGTTTGCCGTAGGTACAAAAACCCTGAAAGATATTAACGCTAATAAGCAATTCTAAGGAGAGAACAATGTCTCACAACAACCATTATGACGTGATAATTATCGGTAGCGGTGCGGGCGGCGGCACTATGGCCCGGGCTTTGGCCCCTACCGGCAAACGTATTCTGATCCTGGAGCGCGGCGGCTATCTGCCCCGTGAACGAGAAAACTGGAGCAGCCAGGCCGTGGCCGTCGATAAGCGATACTCACCCCACGAAACCTGGTACTTCGATGAACGGCCGTTTCGCCCGTCGCACCCCCACTATTTTGTGGGCGGCAGCACCAAGTTGTACGGCGCAGCGCTCATTCGCCTGCGCGAACGCGACTTCGAAGAAGTGGAACATGGCGGCGGCATCTCTCCGGCCTGGCCCATCAGCTACGCCGACCTCGAGCCGTACTACACGCTGGCCGAAAAGTGGTACTACGTCCACGGCCAGGCCGGCATCGACCCGACCGAACCCACTCGCAGCGCGCCATTCCCTTATCCCCCGCTGGAGCACGAACCTCGCATCCAGCAGTTGAACAACGATTTGCAGCGCCTGGGCTACAAACCTTTTCCGCTGCCGATGGGAGTGAAGCTGGGTTACGAAGACGGGCAGGAGGGGCCGTTAACCGTTCTCAGCAACTTCGACGGTTTTCCCGACCCCACCGAATCGAAGGCCGATGCCCACGTAATTGGTATTAAACCTGCCTTGCAATACGAGAACGTCTCGCTGAAGACTCACAGTTATGTGGAACGCCTGGACACCAACGGCGACAAGCGCAAGGTTAGCAGCGTAGTGGTCAAGCAAGACGATGGCACCCGCGTCAACTACACCGCCGATTGGGTTATCGTCGCGGCCGGCGCGATCAACTCGGCTGCGCTGTTTCTGCGCTCTAAAAGTGAATATCATCCCAACGGTCTGGCCAACAGTTCCGATTTAGTGGGCCGCAACTATATGAGCAATAACAACGCCACCTTCATCGCCATCAGCAAAGAACCCAACGACGCCATCTTTGAGAAAACGCTGGCTATGGCCGATTTCTACTGGGGGTCGGAAGAGTGGCCTTACCCGATGGGCTTTATCCAAATGCTCGGCAAAGCCGATGAAGTCGCCTTGCGTTACGAAGCGCCGGAACCGTTGGGCGACATGACCTACGCTGAGATGGCCGCTCACTCCCTGGATTTCTGGCTGCAATCCGAAGATTTGCCCGACCCCAACAACCGCGTCCGGGTCAACGACAAAAACGAAATCGTCTTCCATTATCAACGCAACAATGCCGAGGCTCACCAACGCCTGACCGACAAACTCAAATCGCTGCTCAGCTACATCGGCTGCCACGATCACCTCATTCCGGTGGACTTTTACCTGGGTACGCAGTTCCCGTACAACACCGCCCACCAAATGGGCACAATGAAGATGGGTACCGACCCGCAACGCTCCGTTCTCGACACCTACTGCCGCCCGCATGATCTGGATAATGTCTTTGTAACCGATGGCTGCTTCTTCGTCACTTCGGGCGCGGTCAACCCGACCTTAACCATCCTGGCCCAAACGCTGCGCGTGGCCGACTTCATTAAAAAGGAAGTGCTATAAATAACGTTTAGCTGATCGACAGGGAAAGTTTACCCCCAAGAATAGGCCCGATCCTTCCCGAAAACGCGATTAACGGCTCCCCCCTCTTCTTTCAGGCGAATGGTCTCCAGCCAGTTTTCGGGAGGGTCAAGGGTACGACTTCATGATTATGTGGTGTACGGTTGGTAACTAGGGTTAATTCATAATAAATCGTGGCTGATTCTCTCAAGGAGGGGGATCTACATGAAAAAGCTTATTGTCACGTTTTTACCCGCTATTGCTCTAGCAGGTGCCTTGACTGTCGTTATCGCCAATTCAGCTTCGGCTGCTCCGGCTGTACCTAATAAAGGAAAAGTCTGTTGGGTTCAGGATGCCAATATGGTAACGTTTGTAGATGATGAATGTGAATATCATGAGGTCTTTAAATACGACGATGCCGGCAACAGAATAGCTGTGCTGAACTATCAAGATCATGGTCATCTACCACCCGAAGCGACCTTCCCGGAAAAGACAATGATTAACGTCTTTCATGTGGATTGTGGCTGCATCTATGATGGCGACTACAGGATAGTTGTAACATCGACCGGAGAATATCATTCCCAAGGGCCTATGGTCATCAATAATTAAAGTATAAATAGAAGCATAAAACCGTACACTACATAATCATAAAGTCAGCTTGCTCATGGGGGCACATTCTGACGATTACACAGGAGAAACCACTATGTCTCAAAACAATCATTTCGACGCGATCATTATCGGAGCCGGGCAGGCGGGCGTGCCGCTATCGGCCGCGCTGGCTCAGGCGGGTTGGAAAACGGCCATCATCGAGCGGGAACAGCCCGGCGGCACGTGCGTCAACCGGGGCTGCACGCCCACCAAAACGATGGTCGCCAGCGCCCGCGTCGCCTACCTGGCTCGCCGCGCCGCCGACTACGGCGTTCACACCGGGCCGGTCACCGTCAATATGGCCGAAGTCCGGGAGCGCAAACGGGCCATCGTCAACGACTTTCGCAGCGGCTCCCAACGCCGCATCGACAGCGCCGGGGCCGACCTTATCTTCGGCGAGGCCAGCTTTACCGGCCCCAACGCCGTCGAAGTCCGTCTGCTTGGGGGCGGCGCCCGCAACCTGACCGCCGACAAAATCTTCATCAATACCGGCGGACGGCCCGAAATTCCGGCAGTTGAAGGGCTTGACAATGTACCCTATCTCGACTCGACCTCGATTATGGAATTGGACACCCTACCGGAACACCTGATTATGCTGGGCGGCGGTTACATTGGCCTGGAATTTGGGCAGATGTTCCATCGCTTCGGCAGCCGGGTAACCGTGGTGCAGCGTGGCCAGCAGCTTTTGAGCCGCGAAGACCCGGACGTAGCCGAGGAAATAACCAGATTACTACGCGAGGATGGCCTCGACATCATCCTGGAAGCCGATACCCGCCGAGTTAGCCGCACCTCGGATGGTACTATCGAAGTTACCATTCAGACGCCATCCGGCGAGCGTGTGATCCGCGGCTCCCATCTGCTGGTCTCGGCCGGACGATTGCCCAACACCGAGGCCCTTAACCTGACCGCCGCCGGCATCGAAACCAAACGCGGCTTCATCCCGGTCAATGATCGGCTGGAAACGGTTGTACCCAACATCTATGCTTTAGGCGATGTCAAAGGCGGCCCGGCCTTTACCCACATCTCGTACGATGACTTCCGCATCATCAAGGCCAACTTGCTGGCTGAAGGCAACAGCGCCATCACCGGTCGCCCGGTACCTTACACGCTCTTCACCGACCCGCAGTTAGGCCGGATCGGTCTGAATGAGACCGAGGCGCAGGCCAAAGGATTAAATTATCGCGTCGCCAAAATGCCGATGAACTACGTGGCCCGCGCCCTGGAATTGGCTGAAGATCGCGGCTTTATGAAGGCCATTGTCGATGCCGATACGCACCAAATTTTAGGTTTCACTATCATCGGCCTGGAAGGCGGCGAGATTATGGCCATGGTCCAGTTAGCGATGATGGGCCAACTCCCTTATCCGGTTCTACGCGACGCCATCTTTGCTCACCCCACCCTAGCCGAGGGGTTGAACACGTTGTTCTCAACGTTGGATATGTAGGTTGAGATTAGATATTAGTAAACGGACACTCTTTTAATTTGACCGATATGAGCCTCCAAAATTGATGTAAAGCCGATAGACCACCGTTAGCTGACCGCCGACCGCCGAAAAACAAGCCTGTTTAATGAAGCTCGTCGGTCAACGGTCAGCAGTCGGCGGTCAGGGGGCACAGAGGTCCAGTCAGATCGAAAGTATGTCCATTAGCAAAATTACCAATTACTCATTGATATTAATTAAAGGAGATATACATCATGCAAGGCTTAAAAGGAAAAAATGTATTAGTGACCGGCGGTACGTCCGGCATTGGACAAGCGATAGCCGTACGCTTCGCTCAAGAAGGGGCTAACGTGGCCATCAATTATCGGAACATGGCCTCAGAAGCGACGGATACCCAAAGTCAGGTACACATCTGCGCCAAAAAGATGCAGCAGTATGGGGTCAAAGATGTGTTGGTACAAGGCGACGTCTCAAAAGAAGACGATGTCGTTAATATGGTCCAAGAGGTGATTGAGCAGTTGGGCGGGCTGGATATTCTGATCAACAACGCCGGCATCCAAATTCCGGCCGATTCTCACGAGATCGATATGGATCGCTTTGATCGGGTGCTAAACGTCAACCTGCGCGGGGCTTTTATGTGCGCCCGTGAGGCCATCAAGCATTTTTTGGCAAAAGAAAAGCCTGGGGTTATTATCAATGTGTCCAGCGTTCACCAGCTTATTCCCAAACCTCGCTTCCTTAGCTACTCCATCAGCAAAGGGGGAATGCAAAACCTGACTCGCACGCTGGCTCTGGAATACGCTGGCCGCAACATTCGGGTTAACGGTATTGGACCGGGGGCGACGATAACGCCGATTAACCGAGCCTGGGTGGATGACCCGGTCAAGGCCGAGATGGTCTTAAAGCACATCCCGATGGGTCGAGCCGGTGAAGCCGATGAGATGGGCGCTGTCGCCACCTTCCTGGCCTCCGATGACGCCGCCTACATCACCGGCCAAACCCTGTTCGTCGATGGCGGGCTAACGCTCTACCCTGACTTCCGCACGGCCTGGTCGTCGGAATAAACTGGGGCAAGCGCGTTAAAAATCTATTTCAAGGGTTTGCTGACGGACGTATCTTCGATTTGACCCAGCTTTCAATGCCTCCTGACCGCAGACCACCGACCGTAGACCGCCGAACTTCAACGAGTACACCCATTTTTCGGCGGTCGGCGGTCAGCTAGCGGCGGTCTATCGATTTAACGTTAAATTTGGAGGCTCATATTGGTTACATTGAAAGAGCGTCCGTTGGCGAGTTTAAAGGATAAAACCATGAACCAAAATACCACCAAAATAGCCCAACTACTGGCTCAGGCCGGTTCGGCCCACCACCAATTTGAACAAACGGCCCTCAAAGGTGTTCGTGACGAGGAATGGCCGGACTGGTACGCCAGCCATCTGCTGACTCACGGCCTGAACGACCTCTTACCTCAACCGATCAACCAGACCGAACTCGGCCAGTTTCTGCTTCACAGCAACGAGGCTCGCACGCAACAATTTCCCGAACCCGACTGGGTCGATTACACCGCCCAAGACCTGATTAATAGATTTGCTGGCGAGTCATAAGGGAGATTAGGAGATTAGGAAAATGGAGATTACACTTTACAATTCCCCAATCTCCGGTCTCCCGTGAAACCACATAGCTGCTACTTCATTCTTTATTTATTTATTTACTTCAGGATAAACTTTATTACCCCTAGACCCGCCCCTCGATTTCTCGCAACACCGCCTCGGCCGCAGCCTTCAAATCACGTAGTTCGCCCCGCTGCCACGCGACCTCGAACGGAGCCTGGCCCAGCGTATCACGCAGATGTGTTTGAACGCGGTTCAGTAAAACCCACTGTTTCATCCAGTTGGTTGCTTTTACCGGCTGGTTAAAAACCAACCCTAGCAGTTCAACCGCCGTTTCCGAGTGCCCATCGTGCGCGTAGAGGAGGGCCGCCGCCGCTATCGACAAGGTCATAAAAGGTTGGCTAGAGGTATTGACGGCCAGGCGCAACGGCTGAAGGAGATAGTGCCGCACGGCAACATAGTCGCCGCGACCGCTGGCCAGCAGCGATTGGGCAAAGTTGATTTGCAGTTTGAGGAAAGGGTTACCGGCGCCGGTTTGGCGGAAAGGGTCGGGTTCGACTGCTTCAGCCTGGCGTAGGTGTTGTTCGGCCTGGGCATAATCGCCCGCCGCGCACCTAATCCAGCCGAGGATAGCCCAACACCAAGCCTGGGTCGAGTAGTCAACAATATTCAGGGCCTGAGCCAGCGCCATTTCAACTAACGCCTGCCCGGCGGCAGTCTCGCCGCGCATAAAGATCATATAACCACGATAGAGGTTGCTGGAGGCTTGGCCTACAACGTAGTCCGTTTTAAGCTGGATGACATAGGCCTTTTCAAAGTAATCACTGGCCCCATCATAATCGCCGGCTTGATAAGCCGTCATCCCCAGCGCGCGCAGGGTTTCCGATTCGCCCATTTGGTCCCCAATAGCGCGCTGGAGTTGGTAAGCCTCATTGACGTAGGCCAGGGTCAAAGCGTTTTGGCTGAGGAGTTGGTAGGCTTCGCCCAGTTTGCTGAGCGTTTGAGCCAGATAATATTTTTCGTCCAACTGCCGGTAAATAGCGGCACATTCCTTATAATAGTCAATCGCCCGCGGCGGGTTTTGATCGACATAGTGGGCGATGGTGGCCAGGGTATGCAGGCAAAAGGCCACCTCCGCCCGGTCATCGCGCTCACGAGCCAGTGCCAGCGACGCCTCAAGCCGCTGTTGTAACCCGGCCTGGCTATCGGCGGTGCTGTAGAAACGCAAGCCTAAGGCCAGCCAGACCGGATGCGGCGGCTGGTTCAGCGCCGGAGCCAGCCCCTGTCTGGCCCGGTCGAACAGGGCCTTGCCGTCTTCCAGGCGGCTCTGTAAGAAACAGAACAGATACATGGCCTCCAGAGCTTGACCCAGCAGATCGTATGCTTGGCTCGCCACCGCGTCGGCCCACCCTTCACGCACATTCTCAAAATCGACCTCGATCCGTTTTAGGGTGGCTAACTGCGCCGCTCCTTTTAAACGAGCGGTCTGCTCGGCCAGATAAGTTAGGTAGTAGTGGGTGTGAGCCTGACGGGTCGAGTCAACTTGACCGGATCGTTGCAGTTTCTCGGCGGCGTACTGGCGCAGTAGTTCGTGGATGTGATACCGGCCCTGGTCGGCCTCGCGGGTGATAAGGGCCTTGGTGACCAGTGATTGCAGGTGGCGCAGCCCGGCCTGGGCCACTTTGTCGGCGGCCTCGCGGGTGAAGCCGCCGCGAAAGACGGCTAACTTCATAAAGACCTGCTGCTCCGCCTCGGTCATCATACTCCAGGCGTGGTCGAACACGGCCCGAATGCTGCGCAGGCGTTTCGGCAGTTCGCTGCCTTCGGCTTCCAATATATCGAGACTCCGCTGAATTTCTTCGGCAATTTCCGCCGATGACAGCACGCTGACCCAGGCCGCCGCCAATACAATGGCCAGCGGCATGCCCTGCACCAAGCGGCATACCCGCGTGACATGCGGCAGGTTCGTCTCAGTCAGGCCGAAATCCGACCGGACCCGTCGCGCCGTTTGCTGAAATAGTTCAACGGCGGCCGACCGGACCGCCGGGTCAAGCGTATTGGCTTCGGGCAGTTTCAGCCCTTGCAAGATAAACAAGGTCTCACCGGCCAGGTAAAGCCGCTGCCGGGAGGTGACCAGCACCTTCAGGCGGGGACTCGCGGCCAGTATCTCCCTCACCAGCCCGGCTCCGCTGTCGATCAGATGCTCAAAGTTATCCAGTATTAGCAAGACCCGTTTGTGGTGCAGGTAATCCAGCACCTGCTGCTTCTGGCTGCGTCCGGTGGGCTGAAACGAGTAACTCATCGCCTCGGCTACGGCCGGGATGATGGCCTCGCCGCTGTCAATCGGGGCCAGCTCAACAAAAAAGACGCCATCTGGGAAACGTTCGGCCAATCGGCGCCCCAATTCAAGCGCCAGCCGCGTTTTGCCCATACCGCCCGGCGCGACGATGGTAACCAGCATCATCGTCGGGTCAAGCAGCAGCTCTGACAAGGCCGCGAGTTCAAATTCGCGGCCAATAAAGGGGGTGGTCTGAGCCGGTAGATTGTGCTGGGGCAGGTCATCGGCGGGGAGGGAGGGACTGACATAGGCGGGCAGTTCGGTAAAGGCGGTGGTGGCATCGAATTGGCCTAAGCGGATGCGCTCGAACAAGCTGGTCGTCTCTGCGGCGGGCGGGGTGTCCAGTTCGGTCCGTAAGACCTTGACACACGCCTGGTATTGCCGGGCAACCGCCGCCGGTTGGTTGGCAGCGGCATATAAGGCCATCAACAGCCGGTGAGCGGGTTCGTACAACGGGTCCAAGTTCAACAGCCGTTGGGCATAAGGAATGGCCGCGTGAGGTCCCTGGTCGGTCATGTGCAGTAGTAGTTGAATCAGTTTCTCCAGCGCCAGGGCCAGTTCTTGCCGCAGCAGTTGGGTTTCTTGGCTCTGCCAGGCGTCAAACCCCAAACTGTCCGGGATAGTGAATCCGGCCAAAAAATCATTTTGAGCTAAGGCCACGGCTTCAGTCAGTGGGTCGAAGCAGGCCAAGCAAACTTTATTGGCGGCGTGGTCGTGGAGGGTCCAGGTGTTCAGCAGCGATTGAAAGTGGGTTGTATCCACCCAAATCTCAGCTTGCCACGGCAACGCCACGGTCTGCCGGTCCGTGGCCAGCCAGCCTTTGCCCAAGGCTTTGTTCAAGACCCACACCATGCGGCGCACTTCACCCAGCGCGCTGGCCGGGTCGTGATGGGGCCACAAAAACGTCGCCAACGACTCGCGGGTATGAGGTTGACCGGTCACAGCCAGATAAGCCAGCAGCGCTATTCCCTTGCTGTAGCCCACCACAACCGGCGCTCCGTTGACTTCAATATGAGGCGCGCCAAATAAATAGAAGGAAAGTTTAGACATCATCCCCTCATCCAATTGGCAACATTATAATATGCCCGGCCCAAAAGCCATAACGCCAGCCCCGCCAAAATCAGCACAGTGTTAGCACGCTGACCGGCGGAATTTAGCACGATAGCGGTATGTTGGCCGGCTATACTGAGGGTAATCAACATTAATGAAGGCTATCGAAATGGCCTCAAGCGCCGTTTCAGACAGGCCGTTAATTCAACTAAGGAGATAACCATGTCTACTAATGGACACCAAAATGGCAAGACCCCGATTATCGTGGCCGATAACAGCCAGGCCATCTTGGTCATTAATGAAGTGATGACCATACGGCTCAGCGGTCAGGCGACCGGCCACAAATTCGCGGTAGTGGAGTCGCTAACCCCACCGGGGGCTGGCGTGCCGCTGCTGCATACGCACCCACAGCAGGAAACGTTTCATATCTTGGAAGGTCGCTATGAAATCTACGGGCAAGATGAGGCTGGCCATAAGGTCGCTACACCGGCCCCGGCCGGTTCCATTGTTCACGTTCCCGGCGGCGTACCGCACGGCTTTCGCAACGTGGGCGATACCGTGGGCAAGGTGATGATGACCTTTGAACCGGCCGGTAATATGGAACGCTTTTTTGAGGAAATCGGCATTCCGGTTGAGGACAAAGCCCATCCGCCTACCCCGGCCGGCCCGCCCGATATGGAGGCGTTGTTGAAGGTGTGCGCTAAGTACAATATCTATTTTATGGAAGCGCCGGTGTAAGTTGGGGAGAGGGATATTTATTCTACCATGAAGGGCATGAAGGGATTTACTTCTTCATGTCCTTCATGTTCTTCATGGTGTAATTCCCATGTTACCTTATGCAGTAACAAAAAAGCCTTAATGATCGTGGCTGGATCATTAAGGCTTTTTGTGTTAGTCTCATTGAGACTGGGTTGTTATTTTGTTGCTCATGTTTGGTTGCTCTTCGGGCTAGCACCAAAGGTTACTTACTCCCTGCGTAGACACAGTATACCTCAATTTCTTGACGAGAAATCCCCATTGCGCCCGCAAAACTATCAATTGCCGCAGATTGGTGGTCAGCCGATAGCGAAGAAATATCACCTTCAATGTATATCTTGACCCGTCGTTTAGCGGTAGTGTCCGCAGCAAATGTGGGTAAAAATCTCAGAGACTCTTCATTGCGGCCATTACTCTCTAATGTTTTTAAATCCTCTTGTAGTTTCTCAATTTTTTTCTCAATATCCTCTATCTCTATGAGAATTTCAGGGTCAACAGATCTGCCTTCGAGAGCAGCAGTCTCTCGAAGTTTTTGTAATCGGCGCTTATAGATAATTATCAGTTTCTTCATATCGTCTTTACAAGACACAATATCTGCACCAGACTTCAGACTGTTGTTATATCACAAACCTGCCTTGGGAGAAAAAGTTAGGCTATAAACACTCTCTGAGTATCTATCTACCAGGTAAGGGTTACGGCTCCGCGATCATAAAGATGTCCAACAAAATCGATGGCTTCGGGACCAAAATCGTTGTGAAGTTGGGAGAGGGTCGTAGATTGGTCTATCGCACTTAAAAAAGATTTAGCGCGAATTGAAATGGGGATGATATCACTACCTTTAGTCAGAACAGGCCCAAACAACTCGTCTCTAAGGGTATATTCTAGACGCGGGGTAGCGAAACTATAAAGCTGAAGATCCTGTTCACGTGCTACCGAAGTAAGAGGACTGGGCAGCAGAGGGGCTGACATCAGAGGGTCATATTCGACTCCTTTAAGAACGGCGTCGGCCCGACACCCCCCGTGGCATTTGGAATAAGCACTGCAAGTCTTGCATTCATTTGGGATCAGATTACGCCAGGCGTTCATCGTGGTTGATCCCCAGATTGATTCTAGCGACTCGGTGAATAGGTTGCCGGCAATCTGGGGCGCATGATTACAGGGCCGGACATTTCCCCAAGGATCGATAGTACAGTACGCCGTACCGGCCAGGCAGCCCGTAGACGAAGACTCAACAAAGCAGAGAGGGACGCAAGTCCCAAATTTCGTTTTTTGATGTCCCTGACCAAGGTGATCTACGGTACGTACGGCTTGCATCAGGGTCTCCAAGGGAAGATCAAGATCAGGTATCGGCTTACCCACGTAACGATTAAATACCGCACACTCTGCCCCCAAAGATTGTGACATATCAACAATTGCCTCAATCTGGTGATGATTATAGCGGGTAAATACGGTATTCGTATGAATAGTTAATCCCGCCTGAGTTGCCAAGCGGATATTTTCTATCGTCTCTTCAAAAGAACCTTCAATGCCGGTGAATGCTTCATGAGCAAAAGCATCTGCGCCATGTAGAGAAACGAGTAAGCCCATGCATTGAGGAATTCCCGTAAGAAAAGATGTCAAACGCTTTGGATCGAGCCAGCGTCCGTTGGTAAATAGCGTAAAGGAGAGGTCATAATCAACGATAGTCTCAACAATTTCCTCGAACTGGGGATGCAGCGTCGCTTCTCCACCGGTTAGCTTTAGTCGCTCAGCATGAGGTGCAATTTTAGCCACAATAGTTCTCCAATGGCCTAAGGACATTGGTAGACGCGAGGGGGTCATCATACGTAATTCAGTATTTTCAAAAAAAACATTACTGCAACCCGGACAACGGTTATTGCAAGAGGGGGTTAATTCGAGAGAATAAATGGTAGGATAGGCTAACGGTGGAATATCGAGATTTCCACAAACACCAGCGCAATCACAGTCTCTATCTAAATAGGCTTGCCCCGGAGCTTCGCAGTAAGTGTGAAATTCAATACTATCAACTAGAGTTATCTTCATTTCAATCTTCCGAGTAGAGCGGAATCACACAGCTTAGTGACTCGGTTAAGTAACGGATTTACCTTTGTATCCTTCAATTGAGATTGAATCATCTGACAAACTTGGGTTTGTTCAGTTTGATTGAGCCTCCAAAAGATATCTTGGATACGATCAAATGCTCTTCGAAAACTTTGGGGTCTAATTAAGGCGAATAGTCTAAGAGCTTCTATAAAATGGTTGAAGGCTAGAACTTTGTCTTTTTGTTCGTAAACCAACTCGCCGGTCAGTTCAGCTAGTCGCGCTTTCTCAAGCGTATATTCGTGAGTTGCTAAAATTGCGTCCAATGCTGCCGTATATTCTTCATCCCTTTTTCGTTCTTTAAGATATGTAAGTAGAGCTAGCTGGAATAAGACTTTGGCTATTAAGTTATCATCGCCAATCTCTCGGGCGAGTTTCAATGCCTCTTGTGCTTGCTCAGAAGCTTCACTAAACTTCTCCTGTATTTCCGAGGCCGGTCTTTCCTGATGTCTCCATAAGACGGCTTCCGCTAGACTTATTTCGACCGCTTCCTGGTAGGCCCGAGCCTGAACTCTTGAGCTATTACTTTTTAGGCCCGGCGCTATCAAATCACGAGCTTTTTTGAAATTAGAAGAGGTTCGTCTTTCTGCTTCAGCAACATTGATTTGCATTAAAGCGAGATTATCCTTGTCTCCTCCTATTGAATTCCACAAATCTACAGCGAGGCGATGATAACGCAAAGATTCCGAATCGCCCTCAGCCGCAGCAATAAGCCCCATCGTGCTGTAACTATAACTCATGCCACGCGTATCAGCCAAACTTTGTCTAATATTTAGAGCGCGTTTCGCCTCAGTAGCCGCATCATCCAAATCGCCTTTGAGTAGATGGACAAAGGCTAGATTGTTTAAAACATTAGCATACAAGGGCGTACTACGTTGTTGATCTAGCAGACGTAAAGCTTCTTTATAGGCCTTTTCTGCTTTGGTCCATTTACCTTGCCGCCGGTATGTTAGCCCAAGATTGTTGTAAGCCTCTATTTGCAAATCTTGTTCTTGCAAAGCTATGGCAAGATCTAAGGCCCGCTCATAGTTAAATAAAATCTCATCCATATCTTGGCTGATATCACCTAAAACAAACCGGGCGCGTATCTCTTGGCTCGAGTCAATCTTGGGGTCATCTAATGCCTTTCGTGCAGCTTCCACAGCTTTATGGTACTCATGTTGATAGAGCCATATTTCGGCTAAGTGGACTTGGAAATGGTAAGTATTTCGCTGTGTGGGTATAAGACTCTCAACCGCTTGTTGAATCGCTTCAATTTGGAAAGGCGAGTATCGATCTTGGGTCGCTTCCCTAAATAGCTGATCACGATAACCCCACCCATCATCTAATGACAGGCGAAAGTGGTAGTCGAGACACTCAAGCTGTAGCTCTCGTTTTGACCACTCCTCGTCGGGGACAATTAACGGGTCAGTTAGCGATACAACAGCGGAGTCTTTGGACTCAACCGTGGCCGCGGTCCGTCTTTCCAAATTCTTTTGTAACTTTTTCTGAGCAATCCGGTCAAGTTGCTGTATCCTAGGTAAATAATAGTTGTCTATTACTTGGCGACAAAGTTGACAGCGTAAACTACCATCAGGATCTACTGCCGGCCATACATTTTCTTGAAACAGGCGTTGAGCCTCATCGTGCAGAACTATCTGTTCGGCAAGAATGGCCTTGCGGACGAAAACCAGATTTCTCAGCTCTTTCGTAATCGCCTCGATTTCCGTCTTATCTTTTTGATCAAGCGTCAATTCTAAGATTTTCGGAGCGTAGCGTCGATTAAAATAAGCAAGATAGAGCACTGCCCAATCGATCGGATCACGCAATTCCCGCACCTTACCAACAAGTTCGAACTCGAATTGACGTTGGAGTTTTTTTCGTTTTTGTGGATCTAAATCCTTGAGTTGCGCTACCGATAGATTGACCCCCTCAGGCAAGGTGATATTTTGCTTTAACCATTCGCTGGCAATGGCTACTAAGATTGAGCGACCACCGGTCAACCAATAAATTTTTCGACACAAGTCATCGTCGATATCTTTCGAAACACCAAGTTCTAGGTATTGAATGGTTTCCTCAGGTGAAAAAGGCGACAAGTCGTCGATACCTGGAATCCGCCAGCCGACCTTAAAAATCTTTGGGCATAACGCATAGATACCGTCTACAAATTTAACCGGTCGTCCGGCTACGATTATGACGGTATTCTGAAAATGGGATAAGATCGACAATAAGCGATGTGCATACTCAAGCGATGGCGCTAGCTTCTCCGCCGTGTCAAGCAGAATCAGAATCCGTTGTTGCTGGCTTACCTCATTGACCAGTTGTGGGATGATAGAGTTAAAGAACTCATTTTCCGCTGAGTGAATTTCACCCGGCACTGTTTCGTACTGAATCTGCTGCTCAAATTTAGCCAGTTCTTGATCGAACTCTAGTAATCGGTGGGGAGCTATTTGATTAACTAAAGACCGACTGACCGACGGAATACTCTGAAAACGTGCCTCCAGGTAGTCGATCTTCACGACCAAAACGTTAGGTTTTTCCTCATAAAGCTGTTCTAATCGGCGAAATAACCAAGTTTTGCCAACACCCCCTTCTCCCCGTATTCGAAGAGCATAATTTATGCTGGTATCCTCTATCCGTTTCTCTATTCTCTTCAATTCTTTATTACGGCCGATGAAAATATCGTTCATTTTACTCATTGCCTAATCCTTTCCAACTACCAACTGCCTGTTGAGTAGTTTTTACCAACTGATCGTACAATTCAACGTTGGCAAACCCATTAATGTACCTTCTAAGTTCTCTGTCCTCTCGCAGCCACGTTAATAATTGCGGAATAGTCTCAATGAACTCTTGGGAGGTAGTAAACTCCGATATAAAATCAGTCAGGTAACTGTAAAAAAATGGTTCTGCATCTTCGGGTAATATATGTTGCTGTTGGGTAGCATGGTAAAAAACCTCAAGAAGATAAGCAGCACGTTGGATGGGTAAGACTGTAGGATTTCTAACCAGTTTCTCAAATTCTTGGTATGCAAGTGCATGCTTAGCTCTGTAGACCTCTTCATTTTCTGCTTTCAGAACCAGAGCAAAGAGTTGGCGTACAATCGAATCGATGGGGTACATCTGGCGTGGGTCGAGATCTTGAATAAGGTGGGTATTCTTTAATACTATCCACCAACTTTCCCAAGATTTATCATCAGGATTGAAGGGGTCCCAAAGATCACCTTGCTTCTGAGTAGTCTCCATCTCGGCTAAATTCATAATAAGCTTCGGCCAAACATAGCGAAAAATGCACAGCCCACGAAAAGCCTCTCGGGCCCCAACATCGAGCGTTAACAGGATGCTCAGCAATCGTTGTTAAACATTCCCGACAAATAGCTACATGGTGTCTAGAAAAGAAATCGGGCTGTAACAATTGATTTCGCTGAACTGCATACGCCAATACGCGTTCAATGGCTAGTGGATACCCAGCTGTAACTTCAAAAAGTCCCTGAGTCATTGTATTAAGATCACTTTTCCAAGCCTCACGATGATTTTCTTGCTTTTCGCGGACTCGTCTCGCCCCAAAACGGGCAACTATATCATCAATGACCTGGCTAACGACCCGTGGATCGTCTAATTCAGCAAGACGCCAATTATGAAATGGCCGCCCCTGACCATATCCTCGCCACTCTGGTATACGTCGTTGACCGGAGGCAACAATTTGAATTCGAGATGAATACTCGGCTAAATCCTCTATAAAGGTCTCCCTTATCCATCTCAACAGGTTCGGACCGGCTCTATCCGCATTGTCAATGAACAAGATTATTTTATCGAAGTCAGCTAACCTCACACCAACCTTTTCAAGAGCTTCATTTAAATTAACAAACTCTTTTATGTTGGGGATATTTTCGGTTATTGTCTGTCGAACAAATTCATTGAGAAATAAACGCGGGTCACCCTGAAGAGAACGGTGTAGGTCAGAGGAAAAATCAATCCAAACTGTCTGCCATCCCTCTTCTCTTAGTTCATAATTGAGTTCTTGAAGCAAATAAGTTTTACCTAACCCCCTAGGAGCATGAATGTGTATGTGGGGATAGTTGGCGTCAGCAATTAAATACTCGTGGATAGCCTTCCGTTCAACTTCACGATTAGCAAATTTGAGACTAAAATCGTCTACCTCGCGCTCCTCTTCCTCACCAACCTCAGAGGTTAAAAGTTCGCCTGGAAAGTCGGGAGCTTCTTTCTCCGTATGAGTTACTCGACCTGGAAAGTTTGGTTCAATTGTTGGCTTGGCCCTACCACGTTTGATGCCTGATAGTAATTCTTGTTTGGCTGAAGCTTGATCTAAACCTACTAGGTCAATATACACAATTTGCGGTAGTAGCCCTGTCAACTCACATTTTTCGACTCGAATAGGAACCAGTAATCCCTCTTCACCGGTTGGATCCTGAGCAAAGGCCGCGTTCCACTCCGGTTGAGTAAATTTAGAAGTTAGATAATCTGGAGAAAGCACAGCAATAGTTCTTTTTGCCCCAGCAGTAGCTTGCTGCATATCTCCCACAAAATTGCCCCCAGGTCGAAAATCCCACGCTTGAATCACTATAACATAACCTGCCTCTTCCAGTTGCCAGGCAATCCATTCTGCCCATTGTTTATCATGGCGATTATAACTGATGAAAAAATCTTTAAGGGACTGCTCTTTATTGCTCATTATATTTTTCCAATGGTTATCAAGGTCCTCAAATTTTCCCGAACAACGAGTTGACAAACATTCTATCCAAGTTTCTGGTAACGTGAAGCTCTTATGAAACAGTAGCTTAGTTTGAGTTTGCGGAGCGATAAATTACTACCTGCATTACTCAATCTCTATTACAAACCACTAACTTATTTGACTATCCAGGGACAGATGTTAAAGGAAAACTTGATAATTTTTAGAGGTTACACTGCTTAAATTACTGTAGACGTGACAGGAGTGAAGGAATGGGGAGGGTTAATTCGAATTAATACAGTGGCATTTAGTAACTCATTCGGTAAAAAGTTTGAGGTTCAACTAGCCTCCAGAGGTTTATGTTTACACAACTTTATTCTATCATAACTATTATCCGCTTACAATTAGCTTTCTGACCAGTATTGTTTCATTAATAGGCAGTACTGATTAGAAGTTACAAAAGTGCTTGAAGTTATAACCTCCCAAGGATTTTACGGGGAATTTTGGTTAAATAATCCCTAATCTCCTTAATTTGGAAATTATATTGCCCGAGCCATTCCCACAGTCAAATTGCGCATAACAAATTAGGATCGCGCCTGATCCTAATAGACATGTTTGTGAAATAAGGAGCCGAAAAAAGAGACAGCATAAGGTAAGAAGTCAAAGGATTAAGCGTGGCGAAGGTGGTAATTCCACAAGCCACAAGCGACCAGCATGAACAAATCAGCGAGAGATTGGCTTTTATTGCGATAGGTATCGGTTAAACAGCGGAACCGTTTGATGCCAGCCAAGGCATGCTCAACCACAATGCGGCCCGCGCTAATGGTCTGGTTGTCAGCCTTTTGGTCTGGGGTCAAGGGATGGTGTTTACTACTTTTATGGGGCATCACGACATCGAGTTGGGGATAATCTTTCTTGATGCCCATAAAACCGAGATCAACCCAGACCCCGACATCAGTCGGAATGTGCTCGCCAAGCTGAGACTGTTTGAAGCGATGATAATCCTGTCGAGATCCTGGTTTGGTTGGGGTTAAGCACAAGATGGCGGTTTGTTCATCGGTTACAACCAAGTTGCGCACCGTATGCTCTTTTTGCTTGCCGGAATAGTGCTTGCGTTGGGCTTTGCCCTTTTGGGGTCGTTGCACGGGGCGTTCTGTACCATCAATGAAAATATCCTTGATCTCGGGAAAGTGGTGCATGAATTCTTCTACGGTGCGGATCTTGCGTTTCGGCAGGACCACTCTGTGTGCCACAATAAGTGAGACAAGATTAACGAAGAAAATAGAGTCGAATATAATGATGACAAGGAGAAACAAATGTCTCACGCCCAACAACCCAGTATTAATGAACAACAACCCAGTATTGAACCCAACGTAAACAGACAACTCAAGGCAGCCGTACCGGACCCGGAAGTCGTTGTATCCGCCAGCCGGCGCCAGTTCAGTCCGAGCTACAAACGGCAAATTGTAGCGGAGGCCGAGCAATGCAGCGACAACGGCCAAATCGGGGCCTTGTTGAGACAGGAAGGGTTGTATTCGTCCCGCCAGAGCCGCTGGCGACAAGCCCAAAAGCGGGGGTGAATTAGAAGCGGCCGCCGGACCAAAACAGGGCCGCCGACCGACGCCCAGGCGGCTGAAAACGCGCGCCTGAAGCGAGAAAATGAACGGTTGCAACAAGCGCTGGCCCAAGCCCAGTTGGTGATCGATATCCAAAAAAAGTTTCACAACTACTTGGGCTACAGCTGACGACAACGGACGAGCCGAAATGATAACTTTGGCGCAGCAATTAGCCCCGCAATTGGGGGTCAGCCAAACATCATCAGCAGTTAGGTATCCCGCGCAGTACCTTCTATCGGGCCCGCCAACCGGCTAAGGTGACCCAACCGCGTCCCAAGCCCAGTCGGGCCTTGAGTGAGCCGGAACGGCAGAGGGTGCGCCAGATACTCAATAGTGAGCGTTTTGTGGACCACGCTCCCCGGCAAGTGTATGCCACCTTACTGGATGAGGGTCGCTACCTGTGCCATTGGCGGACGATGTATCGCATTCTGGCTGACCATCACGAAGTTCGGGAACGCCGCCCCCAACGGCGTCACCCTGTCTATACTAAACCCGAGTTGGTGGCCACCGGCCCCAACCAAGTCTGGAGTTGGGATATCACCCAACTTAAAAGCCCGGTCAAATATGCCCCTTCTACCTGTATGTTATGCTCGACATCTTCAGCCGTTTTGTTGTCGGCTGGTTGTTAGCCGAGCAGGAATCGGAAATCCTGGCCCAACAACTCATTGCCACCGCCTGCCATAACCAAGGCATCCCGCCGCGCCAATTGACCTTGCACGCTGACCGCGGGGGCCGATGCGGGCTAAATCCGTGGCTCAACTCTTAAAGGATTTGGAGATCACCCCGTCTCATTCCCGACCCTATCGGCCCAATGACAATCCCTATTCCGAAGCCCAGTTCAAAACCATGAAATATCAAGCCGATTATCCCGCTACCTTTCCCTCTTATCAGCACGCTCATGCCTGGGCTCACACCTTTTGACCGCCTACAACTCCGACTATTACCATTCGGCTTTGCATTTGCTGACCCCAGCCGCAGTTCACTATGGCTGGGCCGACCAGGTTCAGGCTCAACGCCAACACGTTTTACAGTTGGCCTATACTCAACACCCGGAGCGTTTTGTGCGTGGCTTACCCACCCTCGCTCCGCTTCCAACTGAAGTTTGGATCAATCAGCCCAGTTCTGGCTCACCGATCTCGATTAATGCTCTTTAATTTCTTTTTCATTCTGTCTCACTTTTCTTGACACATTCCGCTTTCAGCAAACGCTCTGACTTTAAGGCTCGGTTTATATTTATCACCTGCTTCACCTTCTTTATCCTATTTTATCGTTACAATACTCAGGTTTACCTTATTTCGCAACACGTCTAATAAAGAAGCAACAAAAAGCCTTAATGATCGTGCCTGAATCATTAGGGCATGCAGCCCCGTTCTCGACGAGAATCGCCCTCATTCTCGTCGAGAATCAACCTAACTCTCGCCGAGAATGGGATGGTTACTCAGTTAGAATGAGGAGGGTCTCACCACAAAGGACGCAGAGAAGACCCAAAGATCTCAAAGAAAGAACGCTGTGTTCTCTGGGCCTGCTTGGTGTGCTCTGTGGTGAATCCTTAGTGCGGTGAGCGGCTTACCCCAGCTTCACCACCGCTACACCACCATCAGCACGTCGCGCAATTGACCGCTGCGAAGGTGTTTCCCAAAGCGAGCGCGGACTTCCACCCGATACGCGCCCGGCGGCAGGTCGGCCGGAACGAGGAAGATCAACTCTTTACTCGTGTTGGTTGCCACATACTCGATACGAAACGGCGCTTGATCGGTGTCTCGCCGGCCATCCTTCATCGCCAGTAGAAAGATACCCTGCTCCGGATCGGCCGGGTTAAACTTAAGTTCATTTCCTTATGAGTTACGTAGGGCAATCGCATACTCAAAGGAGTTGAAGTAAAAATATCCTTCACAAGAAACAAAGGGAGGATGAGATGAACAAAAACCCAACAGCAAGTATAGAGGAATATTTTGATGAGATGGCAGACCCTCGGGTTGAATATCTGGTACACCATCAACTGATAGATATTATTACCATCGCCTTATGTGCCATTATCGCTGGGGCGGATACTTGGACAGAAGTATCCCAATTTGGAAAAGAGAAACAAAGTTGGTTTGAACAATTTCTAGAATTAGAAGGTGGTATTCCTTCCACGACACATTTGGTCGGTTTTTGCCAAACTTGACCCTGAACAGTTTCAAAACTGTTTTCTGAAATGGGTTCAAGCTGTATTTTCAATGACGGCAGGACAGGTTGTCCCAATTGATGGTAAAAATTACGGCGATCCCGATGACCGAAGCAACGACCGGCAAGCCATCTGGATGGTCAGTGCCTGGGCGGCTGAGAACAAATTGGTACTGGGTCAAGTAAAAGTTGATGACAAATCCAATGAAATTACAGCTATTCCCAAGCTATTACAACTTCTGGAATTAAGTGGCTGCATTGTTACGATTGATGCAATGGGGTGTCAGAAAGAAATTGCCGCCCAGATTGTAGCCCAAGAGGCCGATTATGTGCTGGCTCTCAAAGGCAATCATAGCGGCGTATTTGAAGATGTTCAGGAGTTGTTTGCCTATGCCGCCGAAACCAACTATGTTGATTGTGATTATCATAAAACGGTTGATAAAGGTCATGGACGCATCGAAATCCGGGAATGTTGGACGACCAGTGCCGCTGATTATTTTCCTTTGTGCGCAATGCCTCCGCTTGGGCTAAATTGCAGACCCTGGCTATGGTTCGGACTGAACGTCGTCAAACCGATAGGGTCACGGTTGAAGTCCGCTACTACTTATCCAGCCTTGAAAGTAAGGCTGATAAACTTTTGTGATGCCATCCGCACTCATTGGACCATTGAAAACCAACTCCATTGGGTTTTGGATGTTGCTTTTGACGAGGATCAATGTCGGGTTCGTACGGAACACGCTGCTCAAAATTTCGCCATCTGGCGTCACTGGGCTTTGAACCTGCTAAAACAAGAACCCTCTGCCAAATGTGGCATTCAAGCCAAACGCAAGAAAGCTGGTTGGAGTACCGATTATCTTCTTAAAGTCCTGTTACTTTAGTATGCGATTGCCCTAATGAGTTACGCAGTTGAGCATAAAAAGAGTAAAATAGGGGAATGAATGCCCCCAAAGTAAACGAGTATGATTACATCAATTTTCTAATCGGAACCCAGCGGGTGTATAGCTGCACCGAAGCGGCGCGGGTTCAACCGGAAGAAGAAGATGGACCCGCCCACGATGCCATCACCCGCTTGCTGCACCGCTTGATGGTAACCACCGAGCGGTTGTGGCAAGAAGCCCAAGAGCAGGTTGAGTTAAAGCAAGGGATCCTGCTCATTGACGATAGTACGCTCGATAAGCTGTACAGTCGCGATATCGAGTTAGTAACCCGCCATTGGTCGGGCAAACACAAACGGGTGGTGCAAGGCATCAATCTGGTGACGTTGCTGTGGACCGATGGCGAACGGTACATTCCGGTTGACTATCGGATTTACCACAAAAAGCAGGATGGCTTGACCAAGAATGACCATTTTCAGGCAATGATGGAGCAAGCTTATGCACGCGGTTTCCGCCCCGAATGTGTCTGTTTCGATAGCTGGTACGCCGGTTTGGACAATCTGAAACTGGTGAGCCGCTTGTTTGGCCGCTGGTTGACCCGTTTGCCGGCTGACCGCCTGGTCAATCCCGACCGGAGCGGTAATCAGCCTGTGGCCTCAGTCCCGCTGGTGGCGACCGGCACCATCGTTCATCTGAAAGGGTTTGGCTTGATCAAGGTTTTCAAGATAGGGGTTACAGAAAACCACATTGAATACTGGGCCACCAATGACCTGGCAATGACCGATTTGGCTCGGCTTAAGCTAAGTACAAGCAAAAAAATTATGCGGCATTAGAGCCAATAATAGAAAGAAGACGGTTTGGCATCTGATTGTAGCGGTCAAAGAAATTACGGGTCGCAGCTAAGAGAGCCTTAACCGTTTCAAAAGTTCACAATGGGTGACTTCACGCCGGAAGTGACGCCACAACATTTCAATAGGATTGAGCCAGGGACTGTAAGTGGGCAAGTAAAGCAAAACCAACCGGCCTGTAGCCCCACGGACAACCGCCTCAACTTCATCATCTTGATGAGCGGTAAAGTTGTCCCAGGCGACATAGACAACTTGATCGGGGTGTTTATCGAGCAATGTTTGTAAGAACTCAGCAATTTCTGACCGTCGTTTTCGTTAGCGGATTAATACGACTGTCTGGCCGGTATGATAGTTGACCCCCGATGCCGTAATGCTTTTTGGGCTGACCTGGGGTCGGGATCATGACCTGTTGGCCTTTGGGACTCCACATCGCCCTGCAAGGTCGGACGCCAGCTAATGTTAAATTCGTCAGCATAGTAGAAAACTTCATTGGGTTTCAAGTTGTCTCGTTTTTCTTCAATCGTCTTTTTTTACCATATATTCTGGGTCAGGGCTACTGACCTTGTGCTGGGGCGGCTGATGACTATATCCTCCGCCTTCAAGTGTAAGCGAA
Organism: Anaerolineales bacterium; assembly: GCA_020634855.1. Classification (GTDB taxonomy): domain Bacteria; phylum Chloroflexota; class Anaerolineae; order 4572-78; family J111; genus JAGRBY01. The sequence continues at coordinate 74,165 of JACKAU010000022.1, read as the reverse complement.
CCGTTTCGGTTGAGACCCGCAGACCGGTCTCTTCAGCCATATAGTCAACCAGCCGTTGCAATGTCCACAGGGAGTAAGGTAAGTCCAGACTACGGGGCCGTCGACGCACAACTTGGATTAACTGGTCGTGGTATTCCGCCGTCACTTTAACCGGCGTCCCCGGACGGGGCATCAAACAGTCCGTTAACTCCTTCGGCATTGTAACGTTTGATCCATCGTCGGACCGTTTGGTCATTTTGCGAACAATCTGAGCGATCTGGGAGCCGTCATTTGCTGTTCAACTGCCAGCAAGATCATTTGGGCTCTCGTTCGGACCCGAACCTGTTTCGTCTGATGATACAATTCATCCAGTTCGTTCAGTTCCATTTGACTTAGTGGTCTTATTTCAATTGGGTTCATACACCTTAGTATAGGTGACCCATCTCATCCACCAAAATCTTTTTGTTTGTACTTAGGGGGAATGACAATGAATTGCGGCGTCAGGCTGGTGAGTCAGTAGGTCGGGGTGAGGCGCGAAATCCGACGGATACAGGGCGGGTGGAATGTCGTGCTTTGGCCCAACTCATATGGCTAAATGGTGTAATCGTGTATCTCTTCGAACGCTTCGACTGACAAACGCTTAGCTAAGGTGTGCATGGTCTCCATTTCCGGTAGCTTTGACGCCCCCAAAAGGCTTGCCAGTCTTCCAGTTTATCCCAACGGGCAATGGTAACAAACTCCGGCGGGGCTTGATGACTTTACAGCATCACCTAGCCTGTCGTGCGTAGACCGCTGGCGATGGCATTGACCGTTAGCAGCAATTGGGGCACAATCTCTTGCTTTTGCTCGTCGGAGCCGCTGCGCCACTGCTGCAGTAGTTCAATTTGCTGGTGATGTAGCAGGCGTAGTCCCTGTTGGCGCAGAGCCAGCAGTTGGTGGACATTAGGGCGCCGTTCCGACAGGGGGCCGGCGTAGATTTGCTCGAGCATCTCACGCGTGCGCTCATACTCGGCGGCAATTAAGTCCATCACCCGCTGACGGAGAGACTCAGCTTCAACCAGAGCCGCATACGTCCGCATGATGTCCAGATCGGCGGTCGCGATGCTGGTGGCGGCATTACTGATGATGTAATGAAGCGGCGACCAGACAAAGTTCTGTTCCCGCACCAAGGCGAACGTGGCCGGCTCTGCGGCCGACAGCCAGGCCAGCGCGGTGCCCACCCCGTACCAACCTGACAGATAAAAGCGAGCCTGCCCCCAACTGAAAACCCAGGGGATGGCGCGCAGATCGGCGATGGTTTGTTGGCCGGTACGGCGGGCCGGCCGCGAGCCAATGCGGCTGGCTTCAATGGCATCGATGGGGGTGGCCTGGCGGAAAAAGGTCACAAACCCCTCGGTTTGCAACAGCGCTTCATAGGCTTGCCGGCTCTGGTCGGCCAATTGGTCCATGACCGGCTCCAGCGGGTGCGATAACGTCTCGTCGGACTGTTGCCGCAGGGTAGCCCCCGTAGTTCCGGCCAGCAGCAGTTCCAGGTTGTAGGCCGCGTTGAGCCGGTTGGCGTATTTCTGAGCGATGGTTTCGCCCTGTTCCGTCATGCGTAAATCGCCGTTGAGCGCCGATTGCGGTAAGGCATTGATAAAGCGATGGGTTGGCCCGGCGCCCCGGCTAATGGTCCCACCTCGACCGTGGAAGAAGCGAATCCGTACGCCGTGCCGTTGCCCCACGTCCGCCAGTTCTGCTTGGGCCCGATACAAATTCCACAAACTGGCAAAAATCCCGCCATCTTTATTACTGTCGCTGTAGCCAACCATGACTTGCTGCACCGGCTGCGTCAGGCCGCGCCGTGCTTGCTGGTAGGCCAGACTGCGCCGGGTTAACGGGTGGGCCAGAAACGCCTCCAGAATTTGGGGCGCTTGTTGCAAATCATCGATAGTTTCAAACAGAGGCGCCACGGGCAGTTGGCAAACTAACCCCTGGTCGGTTTGCCCTGCCAGGCCCACCTCACGAGCCAACAGGTAGACTACCAACAGGTCCGATAAACTGCGGGTCATACTGACAATGAGCGCGCCCAGACCGTCTGGCCCGTGTTGCCGGATGTGGGCCACCACCACCCGATAACAGCTTAAGACCGCTTCGGCTTCGGCGCCCAGGTTTGTATCAGGCCGGGTAAAGGGTCGAGGCGACAATAACTCTCGATTCAAGAACTCAAGCCGCTGCGCCTCCGTCCATTGGGGAAAGTCAGCCCCATCTAATCCGGCTGCCGCCATCAACTGCGCTACGGCCAAATCGTGAAAACGGCTATTTTGGCGAATATCCAACGCCGCCAGGTGAAAACCAAACGTTTGGACGGTTCTGATAATGGGATCAAGATCCATCTGGGCGATGTGCTGGGCTTTGACCGCTAGCAGGTTTTGGCGCAGTTGGGTTAGATCGGCGATTAGCTCAGCCGCAGAGCGATAGGCGTTTCCGGCGGCAGGCGTCTCCGCCGTTCCAAGCGGCAGCTTGGCTACAATCAAATTCACAATTTGCCGCCAGGGTTCTTCAGGGTTTCGGGCTAGCGCTTGCCGGCCGCGTTTCCCCAGCGAATGGGCTGCATCGGCAATCCAATCGCGTAGGGGCTGGGGTGGTGTCTGCAAATGTTCGGATAAACTGAGGCGCACGGCCAGGTCGATCAACTGCTGCTGAAGCAGTCGCAGCGCTGTCTGGCGGAGATCGGCCAGGGTGTCTTGGGTAACTGTGGCGGTAACCAAGGGATGGCCGTCGCGATCGCCGCCGACCCAATTGCCGAAAGAGAGCCGGGGTAATTGGAACGGGGTTTCCAACAGGGCGGGGTCGAAACCCATCGCCTGCCATGCGTAGCGCAGGCGGCGATCCAGTTCCGGCAGAACCAGGGGAAAGACATTGTGCAGATAGTAAATAATGTTCCGCCGCTCCGAGGCGACATCCGGCTTTTCCAGATAGATCTCGCCGGTTCGCCACAGCCGCTCTAATTCGACCTTAACCGCCGTCCGAATCGCTTCTCGCTCGGATGGCGTCCACATTTGATTCTCCCGTCTGACCAGCAGTAGGTACAGCCGCCGGTGATGTTCCAGCACGGTGGCTCGTTTGGCTTCGGTCGGGTGGGCCGTCAACACCGGTTCGACCTGCATCTGGGCCAGGCTTTCGGCAATGTGGCGACCCGTCAAGCCCTGTTCTTTCAGCCGGTGCAGGTTTTGCTGCCACAGGCCCGACACCTCGGCCAGATCCCCTTCCGTTTCAATCATCCGCCGCATCTGGACGGCGGCATTCTCCTCGACCATATTTAGCAGTTGAAAGGCAATGGAATACGCCTGAGCCGTTCGGCGCGGTTGGTGCAGGGCCGGCGATGGTTGAGACTCAGTTACATTTGGCCAGGGTAAGCCCTGCGCTAACTCCGGCTCATCCAGTTCCGCCAGGACTTCTCGAAAACAGCCCATAACAAACGCTAAATCTTCGTGTATCTTGGCTACAGTGGCTTCACGTAAGCGATTAACAATCATCACAATGCTCCTTTGTCATTGTTTGGGGAGAGTAGATTAGGTCAATCCTAATCGGCTAGAGGTAAAGTTTCGGGCTTCACTACCCCGGCTTAACGATTGCGGGTGAGGTTCCCTCAGGTTGAGGTTCCGCCTTTGGCCCCGATCCCAACATCACCGCTAACCAACGGGACCCCGGATAGCTGTCCAGGGATATTTTGATCACCGCCGTAATCGGCACGGACAGGATTAACCCAATCGGTCCCAGCACCCAGCCCCAAAAGACCATGGCCGCCAACACCACGAACATAGACAGATCAACCCCTTGCGACATCACGCGGGGATAGATGGTGTAGTTAACAATGATATTGACCGCCAGAAACGCCAGGATCACCCAGAGAACCGTCATCGAAGGGCCATATTGGATGAAGGCGACGATAACCGCCGGAACTGCCGCCAGAATCGAGCCGATGTAGGGGATAAAGTTCATTAAAAAGGCGACAAATCCCCACAACAGCGCAAATGGGATACCCAAAACCCAAAGGGCGACGGTCACCCCTACCCCCGTGACCAAGCTAACCTGGGTTTGGGCCACCAAAAAGCTGCGAAGATTGGCGCTAACGGTACTAATGTATTGATGGGCTGGCTCACTGGGGTTAAAAGCCTGGTTCAGCTTGGCCGGAAAGCCGCTGACCTCGATTAACAAGAAGACGATATAGACCAGAATCAACACGCCGCTAGACAGCAAGCTGAGGACACCACTAAGCACATATGTAACCAGACTGAGCGGGTTGGTCTCGTTTGACGCGGCTAATTGCCGGAACGTCCCCTCCTTGACGCCATATTGCTGAAGCATCGCCCCCAGTTTGGCCAACTGAATCTGAAGTTGCTGCTGGTATTCCGGCAAGCTGGCGGTGAGATTGAGAAAGGTGCGTCCCATAATAATGAGGAAAAGGAGCGTCAGGAGTATAGCGCCCACAATGGTGACCGCCAAGGCGCCGCCCTGAGACATCCCGCGTTTGATCAACCACGACCTGGGGACGTCAAACAGCACGACAAACAAAACAGCGATAAAGACAGGATTCAAGATCGGCGAGATAGCTCGCATGGCCGCTACAATGGCTATAGCGCCGATAGCAATGAGCATAAACCGCGCGACTTGAGACTGAGCAAAAACATGGTTCATCCGTTAAACCCCCTAATGTATGTAACTTTGCTCCGACCACCACTGGCAATTGACAGGTCAGGTTGAGGATTGTAACTTGACTGTAACTGAAATGCAACTGACATGCAACTGAACTGCAACTTGTATCGTGTATATTAGAACCATCTTTACAAACTATTTATCAAAAAAACACAGGAGAAAAAAACAATGAACGCGGTTAATCAATATGTAGAAGTTGGTCAACAATGGATCGATGGGCAAGTCAAGATCGGTCAAGGTTTGTTTGAGTCTATCCAGGGACTTAAGCAGTTCGATGCGGCTCTGCTCTGGGATAAGTCCATTGAGGCTTATCAAGCCGCCATCCAGGGCAATCTGGATGTGGAAATCGCTGGAACCCGGATCTTGTTCGATGAAGTAGCGGCAGTCAACAACGTGCCGGCAGCCGCCCTTGATCTGGTCAAACAAATGGAAGATATGACGGCCGAAGTCGCCAAAACGCAGCAAACCGCCGTGGACAACTGGTTTAATCTGCTCCGACAAATTGACGTGAAGGGACTACCGCTGGTTGGCGTTAATTGAGCCGGATTAACCCAGAAACCGCCGGGTCAAGGGACATTATAAGCCTAATCAAGCCACAACAACAAAAAAACCGTTCTCGGTCTGGAGAACGGTTTTTTGATTCGTTCGTTCAGAATGGTCGTCGGTCGGGTTGAGACTAAACCTTTAGCATTTACCCGTCACCAATTACGCAACGCCGCTAGCCTTCCAGTTCCCGGTTCAGAATTTGCAACACCCCACCCCGGCCCACCAGTCCAACCAATCGGCCTTCAGCATCCACTACCGGCAGCCGTTTGATGTGGTGGGATAGTAACAGCCGCAATGCTTCCAGCAGCGAGGTATCGGGCCTAACGGTAATCACCGGGCTGGTCATCACCTCAGCCGCCGTATGCTGGCTCAGGTGAACTTTATCCGATTGCCCCAGGGGTAAGCGGCGGGTCAACAGTTGCACAATACCGCTCCGTTCGGATTCGTTAACCCGTTTAATCAAATCCCCATCGGTGATGATTCCTACCACGCGCCGGTCGGCGTCAACCACAACCACCCGCCGTCGGGCGTGGCTAACCAGTAGCTCGACCACCTCGGCTAGCGGCGCTTGGGCCAGCACCGTAGGGACCTGGGGCATCATCATCTGGCTGACCTGGACATAGTGGCCGGGCGGCGGCGCCACTGCCCTCAACGGCGCCGTCGATGTGGAGGTCACGGATGACGAGCCGAGTGACCAGTAACATTCCCTTTAAGATAAAATCTGGAGCGTCAAAGTAAACTTTGACCTAATCATATATGACAAAGCCAGCTTTGTCGCTCCTACATTTGTTATTTAGACCGCTCGGCCAGCCAGGCGGCGAGTTTGGGCCAGAGCTTGTAGCGAGCGTTGCGACCGCCCATCAGGCCGACGTGGCCGGCGGGGATGATGTCCAACGTTTTGTCCGGGCTGCCAACCACATCCATGATCGTGGTCGATTGGTGGGGCGGGACGATGTGATCGTACTTGGCGACCACATTCAAGAAGTTGGCCTGGATGTTGGCCAGATCGGCGCGTTGCCCTTTGACGAAATGTTCGCTTCTGATCAGCTCGTTGGCCCGGATATACTCCTTAACCCACTGGCGGAAGGCGGCCCCGCTGACGGGCACGCCATCGTGAATCCATTTGTGCATGGCCTGCCAGTTGGCCACCGATTCCGGATCGTCGGCGAAGTCCCAGTAGAGGGTGGTGTAAGAGCCGATGAAGTTTTCCACCGGCTTGAGCAGCTTGGCCCCAAACTCGATGATCTCCGGCGGAATGTTGTCCAGCGAATTGACCATGCGATCGACGTCAAAGAAGCGCGGGTCGAGCCAAGTGCTAAAGAGGCTGCCGTCGGTTCGGGAAAAGTCGAGCGGCGCGGTCAGCAGCATCAAGTTGCGCAGCGGCGCTTGCGGGTAGAGCGCGGCATACAGCACTGCCAGCGCCGCGCCAATGCAGTAGCCCAGCATACTGAACTCCTCCGCTTCGGCCACTTTCAGCATCTTGCGTACCGCCCGAGGTAAATATTCGGTAGCGTAGTCATCGAAGGTGGTGTTTTTATCCTCCAAGCCGGGCGTCCCCCAGTCGAGCAGGAAGACATCGAAGCCTTCGTTGACCATATATTCGATGAAACTGCTGCCGGGTCGCAAATCGAAGATGTAGGGCTTATTGATCAGCGCGTAAACCAGCAGCAGCGGGACGCGCTTTTTTTGCGCCGGATCGACCGGCCGGGTGGGCCGGTAGCGATACAATTTGGTTTTGTTGAGCGCCCACACCACCTCACGTGGCGTCGGGCCAACCGGCACAGCCGCCGCCTCGGCGATAATCCGGGCGCTTTGTACGTTGCGGTCAATGGCCGCGTACAACGCATCAGTCAAAGCCTGCGCCACATCGACCGGACGCGACTCGGCCGGCGGGGGCGGCGGCATGGTGGGGAAGGGGGGTGGTTTTGGCATAGAAACCTCCGTGGGGAATTATGAATTATGAGGGATGAATTATGAATGCGTTAGGAAGAATATTCCTTTACGTTCCTAATTCCTAATTCATAATTCCTAATTCATAATTCCTTCTTCGTTATTATCTTTTCCAGCTTTTCTAAAATTTGATCCACCTTGGCGTCGAGGTCGTCGATACGCATTTCCATGTTGGTCAGGCGTTCGGCGATGCTGACGACTTCCTGGCGAGTGGGCATGTTCATTTGTTGCAGGTACTGCTCCATCGCTTTTTCCACCTGCTCGCGGACGGGGGCGGATGTTTCCAGATAGTTAGTGAGCGATTGGCCCATCGATTGGGCGAAATCTTCGCTGGCCACCGTCTCGGACATGGATTTGGCCCAGGCGTTCAGGCTGGCGGTCTGCCACTCTTTCCACATCGCCAGCGGATCGAATTTAGGTTGATCTTGTGTTTTATCGGACAATTGTTACTCCTCTGAAAGTAAAGGTCTGGAGCGTCAAAGTAAACTTTGACCTTACCTTGAATGACAAAGCAAGCTTTGTCGCTCCAGCACCAACTCCACAAACTCTATAAACTCTACAAACTCTACTTAAGAAATTCGATGATTAGTTTTTGCACAACTTCGGGCTGCTCCACGAGGGGCGAGTGGCCGGCGTTGGCGATGACTTCCTCGCGATAGGAGCCGCCGTTGGCCTGGTAGGTTTCGAAAACAGCGCGGGTTTGGGCCACCATAGGCTGGGGCGGGTAGACGTCCGCGCCGGGCCAGCCGGGAATGAGGCCGAGTTGGCCGAGATAGCCAAAGTCATAGGCTGATGTGTCAGAGACGATGATATCGCTCTCGCCGCGCAGCCAGAGGACGTCCGGCTGGGGCCTGATGGCCGCGAAGCCGCTCAGGTCCAGGTATTTAGGCGACATCGCATTGACCACACCTTGGGTACCGGGCGCGATGCCCGGCCAATTGGGTGACGCCGCCACGTCGCCGGGATAGTTGGCCTCGCCGACTTTGGTGCTGAGCATGCTAGAGACATAGATTTCTTCTCGCTCGGATGAGGCGCGAAAAGTGGGTTTGAACAGGTGGTCTCTAAGAACGCGGCGGGGCGAAAAGTCGGTGTCGGCCGTGCGGTCGCCGGCGGCCATTCGCTTGAGAAATTCGGGATTAACCCCGCCCGCACCCGAACCGGCGTAGTCAGGCCAGCAAGGCGTGCCGGCAGCGTCTTTAGTGCCGTTGAACCCATACGGCGAGATCGGATCGATCAGTACCAACGACGCCACCAGCGCTGGGTGGTCGATCGCATACTGCATCACAATGCCGCCGCCCATCGACCAGCCGACCAGATGAAGCGGGTGACTATTGCCCGCCAGGCCGAGCGCTTCAACCAGACTATGCAAGTCGTCGGAGAAATCGCGCAGGCCGCGAGTGGCGTCAACAGGCTGGCCTTCGGATTGGCCGAAGCCGCGCATATCGGGCGCGATGGCGCGAAACTTGGGCGGCAGGGCCAGCATGGTTTCTTCCCAAAAGCGGGCCGAGACGATATTGCCGTGGATAAAGATCACCGGGATACCGCTGTCGGTCCCGCCGGTGAGTAGGTGGGTTTTCAGACGGGGGGTGGTGATCAGGTTTGAGGTTGTTCCCGTTAATAAAGGTTCGTTATTCATTGCTTGACTCTATTTGATCCTAGATCATCGAGATTTGAATAACTTCCGCATTTAAGTTCGGGTAATTGGTAAATAGTAAATGGTAATTCAAGCTCTAATTACCATTTACCAATTACTGTGACTGTTCGCCAAAATGAGGAAGTCTTTTTTCATTCCTATGACAATGTTATGATGACTCGTCTACAAACTGATCACGCAGTTCACGCCGCAGCGTTTTACCGGCGGCAGAAATGGGCAGGGCGTCCATCAGGGCAATCGACCTGGGGACTTTGTAGCGGGCTAAATTTTCCTGCAAATGGCCCAGTAACTCCGCTTCGGTGGCGGTTTGGCCCTGCTTGAGGACCACACAGGCCAGGCCCACTTCCCCCCATTTGGCATCAGGGATGCCTACAACGGCGCATTGCAAAACGGCCGGATGGCGATACAACACCGCCTCGATCTCGGCCGGGTAGACGTTTTCGCCGCCGGAGATGAACATGTCTTTGAGGCGATCGACGATGTAGAAGTACCACTCCTCATCGTGTTTGGCCAGATCGCCGGTGTGGAACCAGCCGTCCTCGTCGATGACCTCGACCCAGGCTTCGGCGTCGTTAAAGTAGCCGGAGGAAATGCTGGGGCCTTTGAGCACCAGTTCCCCGACCTGATTGGGATCAAGCGGCTCGTTGGTGGCCGGATCGACGATGCGGGCATCGACGAAAAAGTTGGGGCGGCCGATGCTGCCGGCCTTACGAATGGCGTCGTCCGGCGACAAGGCAAACAGGCCCGGCCCAAACTCGGTCATGCCGAAGCCCTGCTTGAAGCGAACGCCTTTTTCCCGCGTGTATTGTTGCACCAGAGGCACCGGCAGCGGCGCGCCGCCGCTGGTACAAAACCGCAGCGAACTGAGGTCGGCCTCGGCCCAATTGGGAGCCTGAGTGAGCATCTGGTACATGGCCGGTACAGCGGCAAAGATGGTGGCTTTTTCACGCTCGATCAAGGTCAGCACCTTTTCGGGATCGAACCGTTTCATGAGGATGGTCAAGCCGCCAAAGATGGCTTGAGCCAGGGTGTAGGCAAATAAACCGCCGGCATGAAACATGGGAAAGACATTAAGGTAGGTGTCGCCGTGACCCAAATCGTGAATCACGGTGTTATAACCGTTCCAGGCTACCTGGCGGTGACTGATTTTGGCCCCTTTGGGCAAGCCGGTGGTGCCGCCGGTAAACAGCAGGGCGGCGATATCTTCCCCTTCCAAGGTTTCGCAAGTAATGTCGGTGTCGGGGGCAATTTCGAGCACCTGATTAAAATGAATGCTGCCGTCGATGCCGTCGCCGTCGATGTGAATCCACTTTTTGATTGAGCTTTCGGCTTTAGCCAACTCCTCGACGCTGGCCCGAAAGGCTTCATCATAAATGAGCACAGTGGGGGTGACGTTGTGAATCAACCCCAGCAGCTCGCGCCAATGGAGCCGCCAGTTGAAGCCGGTGTGCATCGCTCCTAATTTGCCGCACGCAAAAAACAGATCGAGGTGTTCCACGCTGTCCTGGGCCAAAATCGCCACCCGGTCGCCTTTTTGAACGCCGGCCTCGGTTTTGAGCCAGTTCGCCAATTTTTTGGCCCGGATATTCATGTCCGCATAAGTCAGACGTAATTCAGGGGTTTTGCCGGTGTCCAAAATAGCCGGAGCGTTGGGGCTGTAAATATTTCGTCTGCCAAGATAATCGCCAATATACATGCGTTACTCCATTTCTTCTTCATCGATTCGATATTTAGAGTAAGCCGTTTTCGAAATGGTATTGCCGTCTTTTTCTTGGCGGGATTGCAACATCAACTGGCCGTCGAAGGCGTAGTTTTTCGTGGCCACAAAGCCGTCAACCAGCTCCCAAATCGTATCACCTTCACGATAGACATCGGGATAGGCCGCCTTGGCCTTTTCGAACATTACATCGAGATTGACTGCTGCCATTGTAACCTCCTAATCTCTCTTATTAATTTTGGAGCGGGAACGATGTCGAGGATGAGGAAAATAGGTAGTCCTCAGAAATTTTAGGCGAAGATCAGCAGATCGGCAAACCGAGTTAGATTAATATCTGTAAGCGTTCAGCTATCAGCCGTCAGCCGTCAGCTTTAACATTAATGATCACGTTTGGCCCATCATAACCGGCTTCTGTAACCCAATATTTGCCGGAACAAGTAAAAGGTTGATAGTTGATAGCTGATAGCTAAGGGCTGAACGCTTACTAATATCTTTTTGTTTTTAATGGCCCTACAAAGCCCTCATGTCGTAGGGCCAGACTTTGAAACATGCGAGAATTAGAGTAAAATCTTGGCTTACTTTGTCATCATTGACCAGAATTTTTCCTCGCAGCAGATTACTATCTACACCCACGTCGCACCACTCGCCAGCCACTTTTCCACGTCTCAGCCAAGAACAAATGGACTTTTTTGCTCCCAGCGAGAATAGCAAAGGATAATTGACTATGGATAAGTCTGCCCAAGTTAACAATATTCGACTGCATTATCTGGATCAGCTTGGCGGCGACCCACCCCTGGTGTTGATACCGGGTTTAACGTCCAATGCCCATTCGTTTGATGGTCTGGTTCGGGCGGGGTTGAGTCCTCGGTATCGCGTGGTGGCGCTCGATATGCGCGGACGGGGTTTGAGCGACCACCCGCCCACGGGTTACAGCCTGGAAGATCACGCTCAAGATGTATTGGGCCTGCTCGATAGCCTGGGATTTGAACAAGTCATCCTGGGTGGCCACTCTTTTGGCGGGCTTGTGGCTGTTTATTTGGCGGCCAAGTATCCGGAACGAGTAACTAAACTGATCGTGATTGACGTTGCGGGGACAGTTCATCCCAAACTTCGAGAATTGATCAAGCCATCGCTGGATCGATTGGGCCAAGTCGTGCCGTCATGGCAGGACTACATAACGCAGATGAAGCAAGCGCCTCATTGGGCCGGCTATTGGGATGACGATGTCGAAAATTATTACCGGGCCGATGTGGAAATCAATGAGGACGGGACGGTTAAAGCCCGTTCCCGACCGGAAGCGATCATGGAAGCCATTGACTACGCCATGGGCGAACCATGGGCTGATCATCTGGCAGCCATCAAACAGCCTGTGCTGCTACTGAACGCGCCGGGACCTTACGGACCACCGGGCACCCCACCGCTCCTTCCACGTGAACATGCCCAGGCAACCGTCGCCGCTCTGGCCGATGCCCGTTATGTTGAGATCCCCGGCAATCATATCACCATGCTGTTTGGGGACAATGCTCCCTGTATTGTAGGGGCCATCACCGCCTTTATGGGTTAAGGCTAGTTGGCTGGAAACCAACCAACCAACCAACTAACTAACCCACCAACTAATAAACTATTCGGAGGGAGGGCACCATGAATATTGGTTCTCTAGTATCACGCCACGCTCGCTATCGACCGGATCATCTGGCTGTGGTTGTAGGCAACAACCGACTAACCTGGAAAGCATTTGACCGGCGCGTTAACCGGCTGGCCAATGCGTTATTTGGGATGGGCATCCGCAAAGGCGATAAAATTGCCATGATCCTGCCTAACTGCCTGGAACTGTTGGAAATTTATTGGGCTGTGGCCAAGATCGGTGCGGTGGTAGTGCCGCTCAGCCCGCTTTTGCGCGGGCAGGGGTTGATCTCTCTACTGCGCGACTCGGATGCGGTGATGGTGATTTCCAACTCATCCTTCATCGACGTACTGAACCCGATCAAACCCAAATTGGCGGCCGTAGCGGCCAATCGCTACATCTTGACCGATGTAAGAGGTATGACCGGCTATCACGATTATCAAGCGCTGATGAATACCGCCAGCGACATCGAACCCGGCGGAATCGAGGTCAACAGCGATGATCTCTATAATATAATGTACAGCAGCGGCACCACCGGTCTACCCAAGGGGATTATGCATACCCATTATATCCGGGCGATGTACGGCATGTCATTTGCCCAATCGTTTCGAGTTATGCCGGAGAGTGTGGTGCTGCACACTGGTTCGCTTATTTTCAACGGGGCTTTTGTCATCTATATTCCGGCTTTTTTTGTGGGCGCTACCTTTATCTTGCACCAACAGTTTGATCCGGTTGAATTCATCGAAACGGTGACCCGTGAAAAAGTGACGCACGTGATGCTGGTTCCCTCTCAAATTATTGCGATTCTTAACGCGCCCAATTTCTCCCCTCAGGCGCTAGCCTCATTAGAAATGATCGGGTCGATTGGCGCGCCGCTCCATCGCCGCCACAAAGAACGGCTCAACCAGGTCTTACCCGGCCGCTTCTATGAGCTTTACGGCGTGACCGAAGGTTTTGTAACGATTTTAGATAAGCTGGACGCCGAGCATAAACTCGACTCGGTGGGGACGCCGCCGCCGTTTTTTGAAATCAAAATCTTAACCGAAGACGGTGAGGAAGCCGCCAAAGGCGAAGTCGGCGAGATTGCCGGGCGCGGCACCATTCAAATGAAGGGTTACTACAAACGCCCTGACTTAACCGAGGCCACGGTGGTCGATGGCTGGGTTCGAAGCGGCGATTTAGGGTATGTTGATGAAGACGGATATCTGTACCTGGTTGATCGCAAAAAGGATATGATTATCTCCGGAGGGGTTAACGTCTATCCGAAAGACATCGAAGAGGTCATTGTCCAGCACCCGGCGGTACGCGAGGTCGCGGTTTTTGGTATCCCCAGCGATAAGTGGGGCGAAACGCCACTGGCGGCGGTGATCTTAAATCAACCGGGAGCCGTAACCGCCGAAGAATTGAAACAGTGGATCAACGAGCGGGTCGAAGCGCGGTACCAGCGGGTCGGTGACGTGGCGCTTATGGAAGATTTTCCGCGCAATGCCGCCGGAAAAACCCTCAAAAGAGTTATGCGACAGCCGTATTGGGCGGAGCAAGACACCCAGATTTAGGCAGTTTTCAGGATCAGTTCCGTTACTTACATAAAAATATTCGACAGGATTTACAAGATTAACAGATAAGACAATCAATAACTCCGTAAATCTTGTTAATCTTGTCGAATATAATCACATGTGACCGGTTGCTTCGGTTTTACGCGAGAGAGGCTACAAACTTCTCCACTTCGCGATTAAACGCCGCCGGGTTATCCCAAAACAACAGATGACCGGCCTGGGGAATAATGCTAAATTTAGCTCCGTAAATACGCCAATACATTTCCCAGTTATGCACATAAATCATCGGGATGTGGGGATATTGGCCTACCATCAGTAGCGTGGGCCGGTTGATCTTGTGCAACCGCCACCGGCTGTCAAAGGTCAGCGAGGCCATTAGGATATTTTCCTGGTTGGCCGGATCGTCCATATGGCGACCGGCTTCCTGCTGAATATAAGCCGCCCCACCAGGGGTATACATGCCGAAGTATTGGGAAATCAATCCCATATAGTTTTCAACACCAAACATTTTTGGCAGCCAGACATTCCACATCATCCCCGCCATTGAATCCCACGGAGTAGAACATAGACCGTACATGGTTTCGGCCAGAATAATACCCCGTACCCGATCAGGGTAGCTGAGGGCCAGTTCCTGGGCGACCAGACCGCCAAATGAGTGTCCCAGGCAGGTCACTTTATCTATGCCCAGTTCATCTAATAGGGCGATCACATCCTCAGTAAAAAGCTTGACTGAATAGGTATCAGGGGTGCTTGATGATTGGCCGTGTCCTCGCAGATCGCAGGTGATCACGCGATATTTATTACTGAAATGCGCCACTTGTTGGTCCCACTGCCGCCGGGAGGAGTAGATGCCGTGGATAAAGAGAATTGGCTCACCTTCGCCGTGATTGTCGTATGCTATCGTTGCTCCGTTAACTGTTACCGATGCCACTATGTGTTTTCCTTTCAGGGTGAAATTGATCTTCTGGAATTTTAACGCAACTGTAACTATCCTCAAAATTGTCGTCAAATGGTTGTGAATAAAGGCTCAATCGAAAGCGATCCAAGCTTCAACAAAAAAAAGCCCCGGTGATGACCGGGGCTTTGGTACGATAATTGATTAGGCTTTGGCGGTTGATTTCTTCTTAGTGGTTGACTTCTTTTTAGACGATGATTTAGCCGGCGCAGGTTGATCGCTGAAGTCATAATTCAGAATGTCTTCAACCCGACGACAGATTTCGCGGCCGTAATCGGTCCAAATGCCCTGGCCCCAATAGCGGTAGCAACTGGTTTGCGAGGTCATCAGATGGAATAGTGCATTACGATAGCGCGGATCGTCGGTCGATACATCGGCATTCAACACTTTCTCGTTGAATTGAGCGCTAACCTTTTGCATCGGGTCGAGTACGTTTTCATAGCCTCGCACCCAAGAAATGTCGTTGGTCCAACTGCCGCCTTCCATATGGAACTGGTGATCTTCTTTTCTTAACTTTTCGATCACTTTTTCCAACTTGTCCGGGCCATCACCCGGTTTGAAATTGTCCCAGATTTGCTTTTGTTTGATCGGTTGCACGACCGGGAAGTCTGCTTCCGTCAGACCAGAGGCAAACAGGTACTCCAAATATTCGGTTACGTTGACCAGCGGGGTATCCGACCAGGACGCCTCGCGCACGACTTCAAAATATTTGTGCGGGAACTCGTTCATCATTACCCCGCCGTTTTCACCATCGGCAATTTGGGTCACAATCGGTGGGATCGATTGGCCGGCCAACGTTTCGCGAGACAGTCCTTTGGCTTCATAATAAGGCTGCATTTGCGCGACCAGTTTGGTATCGCTGCCCTGGGTTTTGATGATGGCGATAATGCTGACCGTCTCACCGGCGGAGTTGGTGGCTTTAAGCAGATGCGGCAGGTGCTTGCGCTGCGGCGTCCAGCCGTCTTCGGGCTGCTCAACGGTATGCTCTTGCACCAGTACCCACTGGTAGCCGCACTCCTTCAATATCTTGATATATTCATAAGCCACATCGGGGTGGTTAGGCAGAGCCATCTCGGCGGGTGAAAAACCGCGCACCCGAGTCAAGGCCTCCAACCCAAAGATGGCAGCAAAGTGATGCTGCCAGGCTTTGACGTGCAGCCGGTAATCCTGCATCGGGGTCGATGGCGCAACGGCGTGCCCCCAAGGCGCGCCCAACCATTCGACGCCGCGCCGATAGTTGGGATCGTTGGTAATCCGCTTCAAATTATCGAAAACATCGTGCAACCCCATTTTACGCAGCCCGTGAAACAACACGCCGGAATACTCCAGCATCACCCGGGGCTGCTTGCCTTCGTCAATCAAACTCGGGATGAATTCCCCCATGCGTTTGTAGCACCAGTGGAACACCGGCGCGTTGTGGTTATCGCCAATGTGCTGGTTGTCCATCATATATTTGAGATTGCTAATAATCTCCGCCGTATGAAGATCCGGCCCGCCGGCCGGAATGAGCGGCTGCTGCATGTGGAGCGCCACCGCTACCGCACTACGGATACTACCAAAATCGATCCCGCTCTCGTTGAGGAAGATCGTTTTTCCCTGACTTTCCTTAATTGCCTGGTCGATGATTGCCTCCGAACCAGAGATGTTCGGAAGCTCACCAACATATTCCTGAAGTTCAGACATAAAAACCTCCAACTGTATTTTGCCGGTTGTGTCTAAATTTTTTGAGTAAATTAACAACCGGCGATAGTTAATACATGCGTTTGGCCCGAAAATAGGTGAGCCTACAACAAATACGCTATTTGTGACGAATATACTCGTAGATCTCCAAATATCTACCGCCGGAGTAGTTCCACGAGTAATCGTATTTCATGCCATTGACGAGGAGCTTGTAAAATTCGCCCGGAAAATCTCGCCACAAGCCGATGGCCCGATTCATGGCGGATTCGATGGCGGAATGGTCAATTTGATGGAATACATAGCCGTTTCGTTCATAAATGGGTTTATTGGAATAATCACGATCAAATACGGTATCGACCAGACCGCCGACAGCTCGCACGATAGGCACGGTCCCGTACTTGAGCGCGATCATTTGGGTCAAACCGCACGGTTCAAACATACTGGGTACAATCACCATATCAGAGCCGGCATAGATCAGATGGGATAATTCTTCATCAAAGCCAAGCTCCAGATGGACATCGGGGTTATCATTCAAATGATGCTTAAGCTGCCAGAAATCGGCGTTGATGCTGGCTTCGGGGCTGGAGCCTAATAACACAAATTGCGCTCCCTGCTCAAGCGCGTAGAAGATAGCGTGGCGAATCAGATGAACCCCTTTTTGGGCATCGAGCCGGCCCACATAGGAAATAATCGGCTTGTAATCTTTGCGCAACAACAGTCGATCTCTAAGGGCGGACTTATTCGCCGATTTTTTTTCGATGGTGAGTGGGTTGTAATTGACGGGAATATAGGGGTCAATATCGGGGTTCCAGACATCGTAGTCAACGCCGTTGAGAACGCCGGCATATTTGTATTGATGAACATGCAGCGTGTGCCCTAACCCATAAGATTGATCGGTGAAGCGAGTTTCCCAGGCATATTGGGGCGAAACGGTCGTTACAAAGTTTGAGTAAACAATGGCCCCCTTCATCAGGTTAATAGCGAAGGGATTAAAGTCATCTCCTAAACGATCTTTGTGAAAATAGTATTCAGGGCGCTTCAGGCCGGTGGCCTCAAGCATATTTGCCCCGCAGATACCCTGATGTTTGATGTTATGAATCGTGTAGCACACCCGCTGATGATCTAAACCGTGGTATTTGTAAACTTCAAAAAGTAAGGTGGGAACAAGCGCAGTTTCCCAATCGTGGCAGTGAATAATATCGGGTCGTTTGCCCGATTTCAGTAGAAACTCTAGGGCCGCTTTGCTGAAGAAAGTGAACCTGAGGGCATCATCATTGGCGCCGTAATAAATGCCACGATTAAAGAAGTTATCGGCGGAATGAGGTTCGATGAAGAAGCATTTACGGCCATGGACCATACCAAACCAGACCGTACAGTTGATGGTCCCACCAAACCAGGGAACCGCTAAATCATAGTGAACCGGCTGTAATCCCCAAATCTGATCATAGCGCATGTTGTCATATTTGGGCAGAATAAGTTCGACAGCGTTGCCACGTATCTCCAGTTCGCGGCTAAGGCCAAACACCACATCGGCCAAGCCCCCTACTTTGGCCACCGGGGCGCATTCCGAGGCGATCATCACGATATACATGCTAACTCCTTTGTCGATGGAAACGTATTACACGTTCTTGCGGTTCGTAGTCACAACTTGCTATCATAATAGACAGCGCCCGATTACGCAATCCGGTTAATATCATCCTAAACTCGAAACGTTAGTCCACCTAACTATTAGCTATAGCCGCTTGCGGGCCTCATCGATATTAAACCAAACCGCGTCAAGGTCCTTGTGCGCACGATCAACCCAGGCTTCGCCCCAAAATAGGTTGCAGCTGGTTTCGGCTCGCAGCAGATGCCAATGAGCTTCATTTAATTGGAAACGCATCTGGGGATCATCGGGGAAGGGGCCGGCTTCTTTGAATAAAGCGTGGAGCGCCGCACTGGTCTTGTGTATCCGGCGCAGCGTATCTTTTTGCATTTTAGAGCCGGTCCATTGGACGAAATCAACGCCGTTATGCCAGCCGGTGTTCCAGGCGCCGGTATTAACTCTGACATAGCCTTCGGCTCCGTATTTATCCAGGTAGTCGCTAATAAATGTCGGTCTGACTACCGTCCAGTCATTTCGAATCTGTTCTAAAAATTCTCGATAAAAGACGTACCAGAAATTCCCTTTGGGATGGGTATTGCGAAACCAGCCGCCGTTATCGCCGTCGGTCGCCGTAGTGACCAGCGGCGGAAAGTCACACCATTTCGTTCTTTCGTGAACTTCGTGCTCAAACCAACCGAATTCCATACCCGACTCCTGAGCGTCGGATAATTCCCGGTCGCGAACCACCACAATGATTTCGTGACCTTGATATTCGGCTATATGAGGTCGATACCGAACTTCTTCCCAGCGCATCGATGTTGTCGGTTCCACGTGTTTACTATCCACCATTACGTAGCGATAACCGAACTTCTTCAGCGTGGGAATCATTTCCATACAAAAACCCATTTCCGGAGGCCAAAATCCCGAAAAGTTTTCTCGCCAGAAGACATGCCGGGCAAGCGTTTGCCAGCGTTCAATATGGCCGTCCCAATCGGTCGGCGGGATCAGGGGTAACACCGGGTGATAATAACCGGTCCCTAAAACTTCAAAGATTTTGGTGTTTTGCAGATACCACAGCAAATCACCAATTTTGACAATACCATAGACGCGATTTTGGAAATCAGCACTTGAAAGTGTCTCCAATAATGTGCCAGACAATGAAAGATGAACCCGAGCGATATCTTCATAGCCCCACAATGACCGAGGCATGCGATCCATGGCCCAGAGAATCTCTTTGGCTTCCCACTCTTCGTGCTCAAGCAAATATTCAAAATTGCCTGAAGGCTGGTGCAAATTTAAAACTAGTGCGTGAAAGATAGTATCCACTGCGTACCTTTCCTCTCAGGAGTGTGTTTTTTTAACTTCATTATAACTCATGATCAGACAAATAATAATCCCATTTGCATCATTGCACAATTAATGGCAGTCAGGGGAGTCACTGATTATACCGCCAAGATTTCTGATAAATATCGCCCTAAACAAAATCTCCCCAAACGAGGGTTCATTTGGGGAGGCCAAGATCCCACCACACCCAACAAGATACATTGTAGTGTTATTTGGCGATCAGATGGTGAATCTTGTGCCGTATGAGGCAGGCGGTTAGTTATGGCTGTTGGCATAACGCTCGGCGGCCATTAACTCTGGGTTGGCGGCGTAAAACGTTGAGTCCGTTGGTAACTGGTCTTTAACAACGGCTGTATAGCGGTGGGCGGCGTTTAGTTCCGGGTTTGCCGCATAATAACTGGATTCGAGAATGACCATATCCTGGGACTCATCTTTTACAACGGCGGTATAGCGGTGAGCCGCATTTAGTTCCGGGTTTGCTGCATAGTAACTAGATTCGGGAACGACCATATCCCTGACTTCAGATGCCGGGGCCACTTCTTCTATGACCGATCCGGTCGACTCAGAGGACTCCTGTGGAAGTGCTATTCCACAGCCGCCAAGTACAATTGTCAACAGGAGTAGCAAGCTAAAAATAAGCACCATCCGTTTTTGGATCTGGCTAAGAACACGAGAAAAATTAATATGTCCACGACCATCCATTGTTTACCTCCTATTTTTGAGCTACCGTTAGTAAAAAACCTCCCTAAAGTTCGCTAAATTAACCACCCTCAACCCGATCACGATGTTGCCGCCAGAGCATACCACCGTGTCAGGTGATTTCGTACCATTTCATCATTCACCTGACTAAAATCCCAATAAAATTCCCCAACGGTCCAGAATTCGCTCGGCATAGAGAGACAAATGAATTGATCACTTAATTGATGCATTTCAGTCGCGATGTGGTTAGAACAAATAGGCACCGCCACAATCAATTTTCGAGGTCGATCTAACTTGGCTCTAGAGTTAATCCATTTAATAGCGGCTTTGATCGTTTCACCAGAGGCAATACCGTCGTCAACCAGGATAACGACCTTCGAGGCTAAATCAAGTGATCGGCCGGCCCGAAATTTGAGGATATCGTCTTCTACGCCAGCCTTGGCTTGTTCGATGGCCGAACCGGTCGATTTACCGTGGTGCAAACAATCGTGCATCATCGATTTACTAATGGATACAACTTCACGCTCGGCCACGGCGCCGATAATCACTTGTTCGCACCAAGGACATTTAATCTTTTTGGCCGCAATAATATCGTGAGCGCATCCCAAAATTTCGGCCGCAGTTGCCCCGACCACCACACCGCCGTACGGAATAGAAAGTAACAAGATCTGGTCCGCCGATACTTCTTTAATGGCGGGATCGTGTTGCAATCGAACCGCTAACTTCCGGCCGGCTTCCACTCTATCTGAAAAAATATACACATGCTCTAACATTTTCTCCGCCCTCCCCTACTGAAACCAACATCATTGTTGTTCAGACAGTCTCTTTACCCATTCTAACTTTAGTTTAAGTCAGAATCGTACCAAATGCACCCCCCAGTTGAACAGACTTTTTGTTATTAGATTCACCTAGTTAAGTGACCAGGATGAGGCTAAAAATAAACTCGCCACCGATCTAGGCTTTATCCTGCCACTTTGACTAGTCCATATTCACAAGTTTTGTTTTAAACTGTGTTTGACAACCAACGGATATATTTAGGGGTTTAATTAGTTAAAAATTTCACAAATAAAGTTTTGCAATAATTTATTATTATGGACCTACTCAACCACAAGCATCTGGCCCCAATCTTAACCCCAAACCTCTCTCTGATTTCTCATTGAGAAAAAGTGCCGGTCATTTGAACAGGTCCATATTTTGAAATAACCCAGCTTGTGAGCTTAGTCCGGGATGACTCGAAGATGAACTATCATAAACGACCCGACAAAGTAAACATAGTGGCTCACGCTCAAGCCAGGAAAGTTATCGACATCGTGGTCGAAAATGGTAAAGTCACCCATTTGCAATTACAGCGCCTTGAGCTATCTCCCTTTGTTGAGCCATTTTTGCGCGGACAAGAATTTCAGGAAGCACCCACAATTGCCGCTCGAATTAGTGGATCTTGTCCGGCCACCGGGCAGTTAAATTTTATTAACGCCTTGGAAAAAATATTGGGGGTTAGCCCCGATTTAGAGATTCGTAACCTACGACGGCTCTTAATCTTAGCTACTTGGATCGAAACCCACGCAGCTCATATTTATCTATACCAAGCGCCCAAATTCCTACATTACGATAATGTACTAGCCATGGCCAATGATCCCCAGCTAAAACCGCAGGTCGAACGTGGCCTCCGACTTAAAAAGATCGGACGGACATTGTTGAAAATTATCGGGGGCCAAAAAGAGTACCCGACCACACCTTGCGTAGGTGGATTTTACACAACCCCTAGCCCTCAGGAATTGCAGAGTCTCAAAGCCGATCTTATCTGGGGTCTTAACGCCGCGGCTGAAACAGTTGAATGGGTGACGACCAACCTGCCGCTGCCCGATTTTAAGTCTGAACGAGAATTCGTCTCGTTATGGCATCCTATTGAATATCCCATTTTTGGCGACCGGCTCACTTCTTCAAAGGGGTTAACTATTCCCGCTGAAATGTTTAGGAACCATTTTCCAATTGGGTCGATCAAATATGCCGCCAATGGAAACGGGAATGTCAACGGAAACGGAAATGGGAATGGAAATGGAAATGGAAATGGAAATGAATTCTATGCCTTGTCTACTCCAAACCAGCCTTATCATGTGGGTCCGTTAGCCCGCATCAATCTCCATCGTGATAAACTCACTCCCCAAGCGGCGCAATCGCTGGCAGCCACCAAGTTAACGTTTCCGAACAGCAATCCATTCACTGGTATCATAGCGCGCTCAATCGAATTGGTTCATGCCTTTGAAGAAGCCTACGACCTTATCGAGCATTACACCCCACCCCAACCCAGCCGTAAACCGGTCGATCCCCGGCCCGGCGAAGGCAGCAGTTTGATCGAATCGCCACATGGACCGCTGTACCATTACTGCTGCCTAAATCAGCATGGAATCGTTCAGCAAGCGCAGGTTGCAACGCCGGCTTCGCTCAACTTAAAGCAAATGGAACAAGACCTTCGCCGCTACTTGCCCCGGTTATTGACCCTCAACGCCCAGGAGATTTATCATTACTGTCAGCAGCTTGTTGACAGCTACGAGCCGAGCATCACCAAAACGACGCCATTCCTAAGTCTTAAGATCGGCCACAAGCATTAGAGTTGATAGCGTTTTGGCGTTAGCAGTGTTTAATGAGTTACCATATTTCCCTGAAAGTCCCACGGTTTTATCAACCGGTGGGACTTTTTATTTAGGACCACGGCGTGGTTGATTGGCATAATTAAGAGGGTATGTTGTACAATCCTAATATCCAAGCTTGGGTCGATGCTTATCAATACGTGACTGTCACTTGCTCAATATTTTCCGTATTAATTCGTAAAAATTACGGCTGATTTTGGAGATGCCATGCCATCCCTGTTTTCCAACATTTCACAACCTGCCATCCATGTAGACCCGGATGAACAGATCGAATTGCGCGCCAGGGCAGCCGGCGAACATCGAGCCACGGCCTTAGCCCATCCTAACATCGCTTTCATTAAATATTGGGGCAACACCGACCACCTGCAACGGCTGCCGGCCAACCCGTCCCTATCAATGAACCTGGCCGATTTGTACACCGTAACCACGGTAGCCTTTGAAGCAGCGCTAACCGAGGATCTCCTCATCATTAACGGAACCTCAGTAACTGGGCCAGGTCTGGCGCGGGTAACCACCAGCCTGGATTTGATCCGAACCGAAGCGAGCTTAAATCTAGCCGCACGCGTCGAGTCGGAAAGTAATTTTCCGGTTGGCTCAGGTATTGCCTCCTCGGCGGCGGCGTTTGCGGCCTTGAGCGTGGCCGGCGCGGCGGCGGCGGGGTTGGCCTTATCCGAAGCAGCGCTTTCGCGGCTGGCCCGGCGCGGGTCCGGCTCGGCGTGTCGATCGGTGCCGGCCGGTTACTGCCAGTGGCTCACCGGCGATGACCAGACCTCGGTCGCCGCCAGTCTGGCCGGGGCGGATCATTGGGATCTACGCGACCTGGTGGTCATTGTCAGCCAGGAACACAAATCGGTTGGCTCAACCGGGGGGCATCAAATTGCCGATACGAGTTCGCTGCAACCGGCTCGCGTGGCCGGCGCAGAGAGCCGGCTGGCGGCTTGTCGCCAGGCCTTGCTGGCCCGAGATTTGGCGGCAATGGGGCCGGTCATCGAGGAAGATACAATTATTATGCACGCCGTGATGATGTCGGGACATCCACCCCTGTATTACTGGCATCCGGCCACAATGGCCCTCATTCAGGCCACCCAACAGTGGCGGCAAGAGGGGCTGCCGGTCTATTTTACGATCGACGCCGGGCCAAATGTTCACCTTATCTGTGAGGCGCAGCACGCCCCCGCAGTCGAGGCCGCAGCGCGCCGGATTCCGGGCGTCCAAAATGTCTTAACCAGTCGAGCCGGCGGACCGGCCCGGTTAATTGAGTTTTAATGGAATTGTTGCACAATGACGGTGGTGTAAAAAATACGGATAGGCCCCTAACTTTTTGTTTGGCAATCAGTTAGCGCATGGGTATAATATTTATTTAAATCCCCTATCCGGAAAGGATCAGAGATTTTGACTGTCATTGCCTTTATAATCATTCTGAGCATCTTGATTTTTGTGCATGAACTGGGGCATTTTGTTGTCGCCAAGCGATCCGGTATTACCGTGGAAGAGTTTGCTATCGGGTTCCCGCCGCGAGCCGTTAAAGTTTGGCAAGATGAAGGTAAGATTACGCTCGATGGCCAGGAATATGTGATTGGCCGTCAAGTTCACGTTTCCCGCCATATTCAGCCCGGTAGCCAAGTGGTGGCCGAAACAACCATCGATGCCAAAGGCCGCCCGGCCGTTACCCGCCTGAATCTGGTCGAAACCGATTCTAAATCAGATCCCGGCCAAGAAGGCAGCGAAGCCAGGTTATTCAACAGGCTGAGCCGGGACTCCGGCAAAATCAAGCCTTCCGACGATATGCCGGTGGCTATGGTAGACACTATCGAGAAGCCGACCGAATATTCGATCAACTGGATTCCATTGGGCGGATATGTCCGTATGGTGGGCGAAGAAGATCCGACCGCGCCCGGCAGCTTTGCCAGTAAGAGTAAACGGGTGCGTTTTGCGGTGTTGGTGGCTGGCTCGATGATGAATCTGATTACCGCCGTATTCTTCTTTACGCTGACGTCTATGTCGGGTGTGCCTGAGCCGGTAACCGGCATCAATGCCAACGGTGAAGAGACGCCGATTGCTCAAACCGTGGTAACCGATGTTGTCGCCGACACGCCGGCCGAAAGCGCCGGCCTCCAGTCGGGCGATATTATTTTGGGCGCCGATGATGTTGAGTTTAACCATGTCGGCGATCTTATTTACTATGTTAATGAGAACAAGGGCCAGGAAATTACGCTAACGGTTGAGCGAGACGGTGAAACGTTTACCACTTCGCTGGTTCCACGCGTCAATCCGCCGGAAGGACAAGGCTCAATGGGCGTCGGCATCAGCTATGACGGCATCGAAAGCGAAAAAACCTACTACCCATTGCCAACCGCGCTGGTCAGAGGCTTCAAGCAAACAGCGGAATACATCGGTTTGACTTTCTATTTGCCTATTGCTATCCTCCGGGATATTATTCCGGCTGAAGCGGCTCGCCCAACCGGACCGGTCGGTATTTACCAACAAACCGGGTCGGCGGTTGATGCGGCGGTTGAGCTTAACTGGTGGTTCCCCATTTTGTGGTTAACCGCTATTTTAAGTACAGCCCTGGCCGTTACCAATTTGCTCCCGCTGCCGGCGCTGGACGGAGGCCGCATCCTGTTTGTGATTATCGAAGCCATTCGCGGCAAACGAATCGCGCCGGAAAAAGAGGGAGCCATTCATTTTATCGGATTGGCCTTGCTTTTGACGCTAATGTTAGTGATTAGCTACTACGATCTCAGCAACCCAATTCCGACCATAGATTGGGGTAATCTATTCTGATGACTGAAGGACAATCCTGCCCTGTTTGTCAGGAACCTGTAAAATCGGGTTGGCGTATTTGTCCAAATTGTGGTCACGAAAATACAAATCTGGCATCACAAATTCGTTGTCGAGTTTGTAGTATGCGGGCCTCGGCCAAGTTGAGCATCTGCCCGCATTGTGGGGCGAAGTTAGAACCAAAGCCGACACCCTATTGGCAAATCAGTTTAGGCGTCATAGTGGTTGTCGGCTTAATTCTTGGAATGGTTCGCTTTGGTCCGGCGTTCGCGCAAAGCACTAAGCAGGTTTCCCTGCTGGTCAATCCGCCCACCGAAACGCCGACCCTGACTGTAACCTCAACCCCAACTTCAACTTCAACGCCGACCCTGACACCCACACCCACCGATACCGCAACGCCAACGCCAACTGCCACCTTCACGCCTTCGCCCACACCAACCGAAACGCAGACGCCAACGCCGACCAACACCCTGCTGCCCGGCGAACCGACCGCAACCGATACGCCCACCGTCACGCCTACACCAACGCCCAGGTTCAAGAAACCGCTCCTGCGAGGCCCGGACGATGGCAAATTGTTTGGCAAAGAAGAAGAAATCATCCTGCGCTGGGAAGATATGGGCCAACTGGCTCCCAACGAGTATTATGCTGTACGGATGACCTGGCAGCAAGATGGACAAGTAGCCTACGGCGGCGCAAATGTCAAAGACACCTTTTGGGAGATACCCCAAGAGCAATATTGGGGTTTGGCCGATGAGTTCACCGGTCGCCAGTATGAGTGGTATGTCTACATTGAACAGATAGGCACCGACGACGAAGGCCGGCAAGTGGGCCGGCCTGTCAGCGAAGTTAGTGACACCCTTAGCTTTTTATGGCAGTAAGACTATGAGCGATTCATTTAGAGAAATATTACAACAGTTGGGTTCCGAACCTAAACTTAGCAGTAGCAAATTGTACTCACTATCCAGAATGAACCAGACCAATCTTAACACCTTTAATGAGGTCTGGCCGACTATTCCGGTCCAACGCCGTCGAACCATTATTCAAGAACTCATGGAAACCGCCGAAGTTAATTTTGAAGTTGACTTCGATCCGGTCTTTTTGACCGCCTTAGCCGACGAAGATGCCGAAGTACGTACGGTTGCCATCAAGAGCTTGTGGGATTATGAACAGCCCAGCTTGATTCACCCGCTGATTCACCTCTTGAAAACGGATGAGGCTTCCACTGTTCGAGAGGCCGCCGCCTCAGGATTGGGCAAATTTGTTTATCTCAAGGAATTAGAGGAAATCGATTGGAACGAAGGCAATCTGGCCGAAGAAGCGTTGCTTGAGATCATCCACCAATCTGATGAAGACTCTGATGTCCAACGCCGAGCCGTCGAGGCCATTGCCTTTTCCAGCCGGCCCGGTGTCGCGGAGATTATCGAGGCGGCTTACTACAGTGATGATGAAAAGTTTCAAGTGAGCGCCGTTTTTGCGATGGGACGCAGCGCCGATAAACGATGGCTACCGCTGGTGATTGAAGAGTTGGACAACAACAACACGGAAATTCGCTTTGAAGCAGCCCGATCGTGTGGCGAGTTAGAGGCTAAAGGCGCGGTCAACAAATTGATCATCATCATCGATGAAGATCCGGATTTGGAAGTTCAGGAAATGGCCATTTGGGCCTTAGGCCGGATTGGCGGCGATCTGGCTCGACAAGCGCTGGAAGCTTGTCTCGACAGCGAGAACGAGGTCCTGGCTATGGCGGCGGAAGAGTCGCTGGATGAACTCAATATCTTCGCCGATGATGACTTGATGCTGTACGATTTTGAGTACGATGACGAAGACGATGATGACTATTATGATGATCTTGACGATTTTGATAGTTACAGCAATAACGGCAACAACGGGGCCGACAAACACTAGTATCGCCCTAAATCGCATCTAAATAGACAAGAGCATCCTCTGTGACAGGATGCTCTTTTTATGTTGGCTAAAACCCTCACTCAGTGGTAGGCAATTCGCCAATTATTTCCCTTTCCTCTAAAATTTACGCCTATGATCTCAGACCGACTGCGACCAAACGCGCGTTTGCTACCGCCGATCCTGTTTGCCGTGGTATTTGCCACGGTTTTTTGCCTCTACTTTCTCACCCTGGCCCCCGGCGTAGTCGGCGGCGACGCGGGCGAACACCAGATAGCGGTGCCACTGTTGGGCATTCCTCACACCACCGGCTATCCGCTTTATATCTTAGTCGGCAAGCTGTGGACCCTCCTGATCCCCTTCGGCTCGATGGCCTGGCGCGTAAATCTTTTTTCGGCTTTGGGTGGCGCGTTGGCCGCCGGGGTCACCAGCCTAATCGTTTATAAGTTATCGCAAGAAATATTGCCCGCCGCGGTTTGGGCCGGCGCTGTTGTTGCGGGATTGGCGCTGGCCTTTGGCTTGACTTTTTGGCAATGGAGCGTCATTGCCGGCGTTCGATCGTTCAATATTTTCTTTTTTGCCCTACTCACCTTACAGGCCATCACGTTTGCCCAACATATTAAATACAACCGATCCGCATCCGCCGACCGTATCCTCAATTGGTTGGCTTTCACCGTCGGCCTTAGTCTGGCGCACCACCGCACCACCCTCTTTTACTTGCCATCGTTGGTGGCCTGGATTTGGTGGTATGATCCGGCCCTGATTCGCCAGCCGCGCCGGCTGCTCCGGCTGGTACTGCTAACACTCGCGCCGCTGATGTTGTATCTATTCATCTACCTGCGCGGCGTGAACCATCCCCCCTACACCCACGAGCAAATCACCGATTTCGAGAGCTTTTGGTTCTTAGTCGGCTCCGGCGACTCCACCGGTCTCTTCTTTTCCATCGATCCGGCTTATCTGCCGGCCCGGCTGCTCTTTATTTGGCGCGATTTGTTGACTCAGATCTCATTACCGGGTGTCGCGCTGGCTGTGATCGGAGCCATTATCTTACTGTGGCGTTATCCTGCTCAATTTCTTTTTCAAGCGTTGCTGATCGTGCTGCTGTTACTCTTTACGTTAGATTTTGAAGTGGTCAACTTAGATGAGGCTCCGACCTGGTATCTAATGCCGGCTTATTTTATTCTGACGGTCTGGCTGGGTCTAGGAGTCAATGGCATCGCCAGTTTGGCCGGATATGCTTACAAATTTACCAGAAGAACAGTTAGCCCTGTTGAAAAATCACCCGCCGCGAACAGCTCATCCCGTCTCAAATCAAACGACAACCTTCCCTCAACGACCACTGCCCCCACACCGTTTGTACTGCAACTGATCGTCTTATTTAGTTTCGCTACGCTTTTGATCTTGACTTTAGGCCGGCCGAACTGGCAAAAACAGCTCACAGCAGCGATCATCCCACTTGATGATTGGCGACAGTTGCTGCGCGGCACGCAAGCCCAACGATTTGTCGACAGCAGCCTACCTTATGTGGAACCAAACAGCATTATTTGGGGCGATTGGGAACAATACACCCCTTTCAAATATTATCAACTGGTTCTCGGACAGCGCCCGGATGTGACCGTACGCAACCCACTTGATCGCTGGCCGGAGAAAGTCGCCCAGGCTCGCGCCGAGGCCCGCCCCATCTACTTCACCCGCAAACCCGCCGATCTCATCGGTACACCGCACCTAAGTATGGTTGGCCCTTTGATTCAACTCAACGAGGCCCCAATTCTGACACCCCCGGCCAATATTCTCCCCCTTAACGCCAATTTCGAGAACCAACTGGAACTGATCGGATACCGGACCGAAATTTTACCGCAACTGACTCCCGGCGGGCGGCAAGCCGGCCCGATTCTCCAGCTAATGCTCTACTGGCGCACGCCTCAAAAAGTAGACTGGGATTATGCAATCTCATTACGGCTAATCGATCTCAACGGCCAAGAAATCTACAAAAAGGATGCCGCTCACCCCGTTTTATCCAGTTATCCGACTTCGCTGTGGGCCCCCGGCGAAGTGGTTGGCGATTACTATGAATTACCTTTACCGCCTACTGCCGGACCGTTAAAATTGCACATCTTACCGTACCGATCCGAAGGCGCCGGCGTCTGGCATAATTTAACCTTGAGCGATACGGACCCGCCTCAGGAAGGGATTTTCTTAGGCCCTTTTTCAGCGCCCGATGGTTTATAGAATAATTTCTCGGTAAATTTTCAAACCTTAACAAATGGCAGATTATGTAGACAATCCGGTTAAGTCTGTGTATAATGAGCAGCGACCGTTAATTATTGCCTAATAATTCGTAGCTACACGAAAACCCTCTGATGAACAAAAAAGTAATCATTGAAAGCCAACGCATCGTCTACGATGATTTTTTTCAGATTGAAGAAGCCTATGTTCGGCGCACCCGGTTCGATGGAACGTTAAGCGAACCGCTCCGTATCCTCAATTTTGAACGTGGCCACGGCGCGGCGGCTTTGGTTTTCAATACGGAAACCGAGCGGGTCATTTTGATCAATCAGTTTCGCTATCCAACCTATGCCAACGGCCAAGGCCCCGGTTGGATTGTGGAAGTGATGGCCGGTATGTTAAACCCCGGCGAAGATCCCCAACAAGCCATTCGCCGCGAAATTATGGAGGAAGCGGGCTATCAGGTCAACGAGTTGACCCCAATTGCCACCTTTTATCCCTCGCCGGGCGGCTCATCGGAGTGTCTTTTTCTTTATTACGCCGAAGTCGATAACCGCCACAAGATAGCAAGCGGCGGCGGGCTGGCTGTCGAACACGAAGACATCGAAATTGTCGAATATTCTTTACCGGAAGCGTGGCAGGCCCTGGCTGCCGGTCAAATTGTTGATGCTAAAACCCTTATTGCCCTGATGTGGCTACGCGAGAAGTTAAAAGAGCAATCATGAACCAAAAGCAAAGCCAAACCTATGATGCCGGCCAATATGAGCGCCCTTCCGTAACCACAGACGTGGTTGTCTTTAGTATTCTGGATGAGATGCTAAAAGTCCTGCTGATCAAACGTAAAGCCTGGCCATTTGAAGGCATGTGGGCTATTCCCGGCGGATTTGTTCACATGGACGAAAGTCTGGAAGAAGCCGCTTACCGCGAACTGGCCGAAGAGACCGGCGTAACCGATTCGGATGTTTATTTGGAGCAACTTTACAGTTTCGGCGAACCGGAACGAGATCCCCGCACGCGGGTGATTACCGTGGCCTATTTTGCTCTGGTCAGCGCCGATAAACTCAATCCCCGCGCTGCTAGCGATGCCGCCGACGTGGCTTGGTTTTCCGTTTATGAGCGGCCCGCTCTGGCCTTCGATCACGCCCAAATTCTGGATTACGCCCTGGAACGATTGCGTTATAAGCTCGAATACACCGCCGCCGGTTTTCAACTGCTGCCAGAAACCTTCACCCTGCGCGAATTGCAAGATGCCTACGAAATAATCCTGGGCACTAAGCTCGACAAAGGCAATTTCCGCAGCAAACTACGCAAAACCGATGTTGTTGAGTCAACCGGCCGTTATCGTAGTACCGGCGGACGACCGGCGCTCCTCTATCGCTTCCGTGAAGATGCCGTCGCCGAAATTAAGGCCCGGCGTCTCTTCCCCTAATTCCCAAACCTTAAAAAACTTAGTGTAGTATTGACAAAAATGATTTTTTAGGATATCTTTAGTGTAAGAATGACAATATCTTAATTGTCATTTTATTTTTAACAACAATTAGTGTGATTTTTACTCTATTTACCCAATAAACACTGTAGACAACAATTTATGGAGCGACAAAGCTTGCTTGGTCATACTCACCGTCAGGTCAAAGTAAACTTTGCCGCTCCAGACGTCTATTTTCACAGGAGAATTTATCATGACGCTCAGCCTATCCCTTTTTTCCCTTTTTATCATTGTTGTTATCGCTGCGGTCATCTATCGCCGGAAACAAACCGCCGTCATCGCCGAAGATTCGATGGCAGTGACCGTTAATCGGGACGGGTTTGTTAAGCGGGTCTTGCCGGCCGGTCGTCACCTGCTGCGACCTTATGAACGGATTGATTTCACCGTTGAGACCAAAACCAAGCTGGTCGCTAACCGCGCCGGCTCGATAACCACCAGCGACGGCATCGTCATCCACATTAATTGGTCCGGCACGTACGCTATCGATCCGGCGCTTATCCCGGCGGCGGCTAATCACAGCCAAAAGTTGCGTGGGCTGCCAAATGCGGAAAAAGCCATCGCCCGCCAGGTGGATATCCATCTGCGCAAGCTGGTCGGCAACCAAACCGTAAGCGCTCTCTTCAATCCGGGAACGCGCGACCGCTTTGAGCGCCAATTGAGCCTAATACTGGCCGATAAATTGAAAGCGATGGGCATTATCTTCAATGGGATTAATTTGCAGGTCATCGAACTGCCCCATGAAGTAGCGGAAGCTCTAAATAAGGCCAAAGCCATCGCCACCCTTGATCAAACCATCCGGCAGATCGATCCGACCACGCGAGACGTCGTGCGCGGCGCGTATCAACTCGATGAGATCCTCCATTGGGATCAATACCTGCCGGTTCCGTCTCGCCGAACGATGAAACGGCTAGAAGAAACGACCGCTAATCGCATTTAGACCCACCTCAGACTTTTAAAAATGGGGCGACCCGGTACCGGGTCGCCCCATTGTCTTATTTTGGGACTAGACAATTACACCGATTGATGATAGAGTAATTTGGTGAATCTAACCATTTGTGACAAAATAATCATTCTTCGACCATTATCTATGTTAGCAGACCACGTGACCGGCCCTTAATTGCGATAATTGTTCTGTCGTATGTCTTTAAGCGTTCATCATTGGCGCAAAAATGCCGGTCACGTTAACAGTTATCTTCGGCCATTATCTAAAAACCGGCAGTGGTGGTAAAATAACCGTTTTTGAGAGGAACAAAATTTTCTTCCCCAGGAGAGTTGCCCATATAAGATTTTGGCACTATTTTCACGACTCACCGACATAGAAAACCGGCTCACAATGTTGTGTCAACCAAGGGTAAGTATCACCCACGTTTTACCGCTTAATCCCACAAACCACTAAGCTGCGAAAAAATAATTTTTCAAATTCCGCTTATCGACGAGCTATGGGTAACCGATAGCTCCTAGTTAAGTTGATCGGTTGGTTTGTGGCAAAATACCCAAATGTGCCTATGCGCAATTGAAAACATGGAGGAACAGATGCTATTTGAGAACGTTAGGATTGAGGCTGTCGAGTACGAGTTAGCCCCGCACCGGGTGACTTCGGCGGACCTTGAGGAGCAATTCTCCGAAACACTGGCTCGACTTAACATCCGACCAGGTATATTGGAAAATTTATCAGGAATTCACGAACGCCGCTTTTACGACCTCGGTACCCAGCCCAGCAACATTGCCACCCTCGCGGCGCGTAAAGTCATTGAAACAGCCGGCATCGACCCCAATGAAATCGGCTGTATGGTCAACACCTCAGTGATGAAAGACTATATCGAACCATCCGTCGCCAGTTTGATTCACGGCAACCTGAGATTACCGTCCAGTTGTATGAATTACGATATCGGCAACGCCTGTTTGGGCTTTGTCAACGGCATATTTAATATCGGCCTGATGATTGAAGCCAGAGTGATCAAATATGGGCTGGTGGTGGCCGGTGAAGCCGGTCGCAGCCTGATCGATACCACTATCACCCGATTACAGCAAGCCGACGTTACCAAACAAGATTTTATGGAAAATATTGCTACGCTGACCCTGGGCGAGGGCGCAGTGGCCATGATTTTGAGCCATAGAGACTTCGCCAAAACCGATCACCGGATTAACGGCGCGGTGAGTATGGCCGCCAGCGAACACAACCAATTATGCGTGGCCAGTCCCAGCATTATGCGCTCTTATCCCGGCAAGTTGATGAGCGCCGGGGCCAGTTTAATCAGCAAAACCTGGAAACTGGCCAGCAAAACCCTGGAACGCTGGAGCGACGACCAAATCGACTTGTATGCGCCTCATCAGGTGAGTACCAATAATACCCTGGCCGTAATTAAGGCAATTGGAGCCACCCGCTCGAAATTCAAGTTAACCTTCCCCTGGCTAGGCAATACCGGCCCGGTTGGCCTGCCGACCGCCCTGGCCATGGCCAATGAAGAGGGTTTGATCACCTCTGGCGATCATATCTGCCTGATGGGCATTGGCAGCGGGTTGAATTGTATGCTAATGTCGGTTACGTGGTAGATTTTCAAAAGTTATCGATAACAAAAAACGGTCTGATGAAATTCAGACCGTTTTTTTATAAATGTTAAATGAAGCGCCCTACACAATCACCAAATTATCGCGATGAATGGCCGTGGGGCCATAATCAAAGCCTAAAACACCGGCGATCTGCTGTGAGCGATGGCCGCAGATAGCTTGGAGGTCATCAGCTTTGTAATGAGCCAAGCCCCGGCCAATTTCCTGCTGCTGCTTGTTGATGACCTGAACCGGCTCGCCGCGTTGAAAATCACCCCGCACCTCGGTTACACCGACCACCAATAGGCTTTTTCCCTGATTAACCACAGCATTAGCCGCCCCTTCGTCCACGATCAACGCCCCGTGTGCTGCTTCGGCCAGAATCCAGCGTTTGCGGCTTTCCACCCGGCTAAATTGGGTCGGGAAGCGCGTACCAATCGCTTCACCGGCGGCGATCCGTAAAATAACGTCCGGCTCGCTACCCAGAGCAATAGCCACATCGGTGCCGGAGCGCGTGGCCAATTCCGCTGCTTCTATTTTCGTGCGCATCCCGCCGGTGCCAATATCGCCCAAACTACCGCCGGCGATAGCCCAAATGGTCTCATCGATTAACGGGACGTCCTTAATGAGCTGGGCGTTGGGATCTTTGCGCGGATCGGCGGTAAACAGGCCCGGTTGGTCGGTTAAGATGATCAACAGATCGGCCTCGACCAAATTTGCCACCAGGGCCGATAAATTATCGTTATCGCCGACTTTGATCTCATCGACGGCCACCACATCGTTTTCATTGATGATCGGGATCAGCCGATTTTGTAAAAGCAGTTGAAAGGTATTGCGCGCATTCAAATAACGCGTCCGATTGGCCAGATCAGCCCGGGTGAGTAGCGCCTGGGCTACGGTTAGACCGTACATCTCAAAGATTTTTTGATAAAGCGAGAGCAGGTGGCCCTGACCGACCGCGGCCAGCATCTGTTTGTGGGGTACGTCTTTATTTTGAGACAGCTTGCCCACGGCCAGCACTTCACGGCCGGTAAAAATGGCCCCGGACGAAACTAAAATCGGTTGGTGGCCCTGCCGGCTCAAACCGGCAATCTGGCGAGCCAAATCGATCAGATAGGGGCGATAGATACGGTTAGTTCCCGCTCGAAGAACGTTCGTGCCAACTTTAATCACTATTTTCATAGATAGGTCTCAAGGAGTGCGCCGGCTCAGTCGCAATTCGGTGTAAGCCGGTCGAGGCGTGCGATCGGGATTGAGAATAGCGTACCAACGCATCGGTTCCGCAGAAGGATACCAGGCGACGGTGCTAAAATCGAGGTTGAACAAAAATACAGCCTGAACAAACGGCCAATCATTTTCCAGTTTCTCAAAAGCGGCGGTTAAATATTTGGCCTGCTGGGTCTGCGACACGGCAATAGCCTGATGCTCGCCCAGGTCCCAATTGCTGGCAATTACCCAGCCTAATTCCGTCACCCAAACGCGAGTCTGGCCGTCATCATTATCTTGCATGACTTCATACTGCTCTTCCACTCTGGACAGCGATAAGCCCCAAAGATCAATCTCATCCGGACTGCGGCCAAAGGTATAGGGGTGGCTGCCGACCGCATCGAAGTAACCTTTGGCGCCGGCGTCGTACATCCCCTGTAAAAAGGCCAAATCTCCAACAGCAGTAGCCGATCCGTCGCCGGTGGTGGCTAACCCGCCGGTAATGACCAGCGCCTCCGGATCGGCGGCTTTAACGGCCGTATAGGCAGCTTTTAACATCTCAGTGTACGCCGCCGGGTCGGGTTGGCCGTTACCCCATTCATAATTGAGATTAGGTTCATTCCAAATCTCATACGCGGCCACTTTTCCCTTATAACGGGTGGCCAGCGCGGACATAAAGCGGCCAAAGTCGTCCATATCCTGCGGTGGATGGGTATAACTGCTGTTGGCCGGTCTGGCCCAGGCCGGCGTGCCGTGAACCCGCATCAATATCTTGATCTGTTGATCACCCATCGCTTTAGTGATATTATCGGGGTCGATCCAGCGAAATTCGCCCGGTTCCGGTTCAACTGTGGCCCAATTGACGTAACTTTTGCCCCAACCCAGCCCCAGATCATTAATCAAATACGTCATGCTTAAATCGGCTATATTGGCCCCGGTGAAGAACTGTTCATCCGGCGGCAGGCTGATGGCCGGCGCGGCTTGAGCCACATTATCATGGGGCGCATCAAAAAACGGCGCCTGCGGGTTAACAACCAGGAAATCGTCCCAGGCATCATCAACAGTCAGTCGCAGGGGATAACCATCGACCCCCTCGGCCGGTAGGGCGTAAACTTCGTGATTACCGCTATCCCAGGCGGTAAAAGTCAACCACTCGCCATCCGCCGACCAATCGAGTGAGCCGATCCAGCTTCGGGCTTGATAACGCAGTTGTAAATCCGTCTCACCCGGCCCCATCAGGTAGATGCCGGGCTGATCCTGTTCATCCCAACCGATAAAAGCTAGCCGTTGGCTGTCGGGCGACCAAGCCGGCGACGTTCCTTTGATTGACGGCGGCGATGCGAATTGTTCGTCAGTACCGTCCGGTCTGATGAGATGAATGCGTTCAACGCCGTCGCGCACGGCCGCAAAGGCGATCATTTTGCCGTCAGGCGACCAGGCCGGCAGATGATCCATTTCATTATTAAATGTCAACTGCAAGGCCGAATTGCTTTCCAGGTTTTGCACAAAGATCTCCGGATCGCCGTCGCGCTCCGAAACAAAGGCCACACTTTGACCGCTGGGCGACCAGGACGGGCTGTAATCCCAGGCCGGGTCCGCCGTTAAGTTGTGTGGCACGGCTTTATCGCCGGTTTCAACCACGTTCAACAGCCAGATATCGCTGTTGCCGCTGCGATGACTGGTAAAAGCCAACATCGACCCATCCGCCGACCAGGCCGGATCCCAGTCGGCGCTGGGGTCGTCCGTCAGGCTAATTAAATCGCCGTCCCGGTTCAACCCAAAGATATCCCCATTGCCGCTCCGATCAGAGGCAAAAGCATAAATGGGCGGCGGTAACTTTTTAGTTTGGTTATGATATAAGAAGCCGAGAGCTACAATAAACAAAATTGCTAATCCCCCGGCTATCGTGGCCACAATATATTTCTTTTTCATCAGGCAATCTAGTATAGCACTACTGCCTTAGAGTGGCAATCGGGCCGATATGTCGTTATCGCTAACTAACCTCCTCAAAACAACTTAGCCTTATCGTTATTTTACGCGATTTTAAGTTCTATTCCGGACGGAGGTCCGCTGGGGTCAGCTAAGTGTATTTTGATTTTAGGAAAAAATATGGGTAGAACAGCAGCACACCCTAAAAGCAACGAAGATGAAAATGTGTCGTACTGGAGCGACAAAGCTTGCTTTGTCACCCCTACCCCTCAAATACTGAAACGCGCTCGGGTTAATTTTGTAAGGGGTAACAAAAATACTAAAATCTAAGGATAAATTAAAAACCTGAGTCTGGAAATAGATGTACCTTATGTCATTAGTATGATAACGCAACTGATGTACAATCAGGCCCAGACCTGGTAGATCGATTGTCATTAGGTCACGAGACCGATGCGAAGCTTTGATCGCCAGGTTGAGTAACAAATAAGCCCGAACAGTTGAGGGGACCATGGAACGATGAGTCCGAATACATGCTAGTGCGGGCGAAGCCAAGCAATCAGGAGCGAACAGAACCAATGACAAAAACGGTGGTGGGGGATCGATGTGGGCAAGGGGCAGTTGGATGTGAGCCTCAATGGCCAAAAGCGCGTGCAGGAGTGGGCCAACGATGAAGCGGGCCAGGTCGAGGTCAGTGACTGGGTCGAGGCGCAGCGAGCCACGTTAGTAGTGGTGGAAGCATCGGGCGGATACGAGGCAGCGCTGGTGAGTGAGTTGGTGGCGCGCGGGCAAGAAGTGGCGGTGGTCAACCCGACCCCGGGTGCGAGCCTTTGCCCGAGCCGAAGGGATTCTGGCCAAAACCGATAAGATTGATGCGCGGGTGATTGCCCGGTTTGGGCTGATGATGAACCCGGCGGCCCTGAGCCCGGCGGGACGAGGCCCAAGTGGTCTTGAACGAACAAATCAGCCGGCGGCGGCAATTGGTGCTGATGCAGACGGCCGAGAAAAATCGGCGCGACACGGCCAGTCCGGCGACGCGGGACCATATTGACCGCCATATTAACTGGCTCCAAGCAGAGATTAAGGTGCTGGAGGAACAGATCAGCCAGGCCATCGAAGCCAACCCTACCTGGGCGGAAACGGCTAAACGGGTGGACAGCGTACCCGGCATTGGCTTCATCACTGCCGCGACCCTGGTGGCTGACCTGCCCGAATTGGGCCAACTCAACCGCCAGAAAATTGCGGCCTTGGTCGGGGTTGCCCCGTTCAACCACGACAGCGGTAAACACCGGGGCAAACGCCGTATCTTTGGCGGTCGGACTGCGGTTCGCTCCGTTTTGTATATGGCTACTTTATCAGCCATTCGCCATAATCCAGTCATTAAAGCCTTCTATAAACGCTTGTTGGCCAAAGGCAAAGTTAAAAAGGTTGCTCTCACGGCCTGCATGCGTAAATTGCTGGTTATTCTTAATACGATGATCAAAACTGGTCAGGACTGGAACCCATCCATATCCTGACGACCATTTGACTTTTATCACAGTTGCTTCGCAGCGCAGCGGAGAAATCCCTGTGACAAAACGCTTAAAAATGTGTCCGGTTGGGAAAATTTACCGCGACAACGCTCATTTCTTCCCAGCGAAGGCTTGATTTATGGGGATGCCTGAGGGATTTCTCCGCCTCCGGCTACGAAATGACATGCTCGACTTTAATTATCGAACTCAGGTTAAAAAGGCAGCGGCGAATGAAACTCCCTCCACCAATCCAAAGCAGTATCAAAAGATTAAAACCGACAACGTCAACGGCGCGGTTGAACTAACCCGGCAGGCTGCGGCCACGTTGACCCGATTGACCAACCTGTCAACGCCCACGGCGGCTCACCTCATAGAATACATCGAACTGGCCGCCAAAGCCTTGATTAACGCCCAACCGACGATGGCCCCGTTATTTAATCTGGCCAATCGCGTGCTACTTGCTGTCGATCCGGCGGTGAATGACGATCAAATCAAACAGATCGTTCGCCAAAGCTGCCGCGACTTTGTGAACCAAATCGAGCAGTCGGGCCAACGCATTGCCGGCGCTGCCGCCGCGCTGATTGAGGAGGATATGGTCATCATGACCCATTCCGCCAGCGCCACCGTCGGGCAGGCTTTTTTGGCGGCGCAGCGAGCCGGCCAACAGTTTGAAATTATCTGTACCGAGTCGCGCCCGGTGAACGAGGGCGTTAAATTGGCCCGCCGGCTGGGTCGGCAGGGGTTTTCGGTCAAACTAATTACCGACGCGGCGGCTTTTGGCCTGATGTCGGAGGTCGATATGATTTTTGTGGGCGCGGACAGCGTTTCGCCGCACGGTCTGGTCAATAAAAGCGGTACGCTGGGCTTAGCCCTGGCCGCCCACCGCTTTAATGTCGATTTCTACGGACTATGTGGTTCGGAGAAGTTTTTGCCGGAAAGTTACGCGCTGCCGACCGAGCCGCTAAAAGATCCGGGTGAAATCCTGGCCGAACCGGCCGATAATGTCACCGTCCTCAACTATTACTTCGATCACACCCCGTTGGATTATGTAAGCGGCCTGATTACCGAACGAGGCGTGTTATCGCCCGCCGCGTTGGACCAGACGTTTGAAAATTTGACGATCCATCCATCTTTACGCTAACCGGAGTAGATTATGATTAAAATCGAAATCATCGCCATCGGCAATGAACTGCTGCAAGGCGATGTGTTGGATACCAACACCCATTGGCTGAGCCAACAGCTCACCGGCCTGGGGGGGCGTGTTGAGCGAGCGGTTATCGTGCGCGATGATCAAACGGCTATTGTGCGCGAGCTTAAAGGGGCGATTGAGCGCCAGGCACGGCTGATTTTTACGACCGGCGGGCTGGGGCCGACCAATGACGATATGACGCTGGCCGCGGTGGCCGAAATGGCCGGTCGCCCGCTGCAAATTAATGACCAGGCGCTGGAATGGGTCAAAAATAAATATGAAACGCTGGCGCAAGCGGGCGCAGTTGACGAGGCAGCGATAACGCCGCCGCGAGCGAAGATGGCGCGCCTGCCGCAAGGAGCTTTACCGCTGGAAAACCCGGTGGGGCCGCGCCGGGAGTATTGCTGGCGCTTGACGATACGATTGTGGTCAGTTTGCCCGGTGTGCCGCCGGAATTGAAGGGAATTTTTGAGGGGCGCTGCAACCGACGCTGAAAGCGCTGTTTGGCGAGAGCGCCTATCTGGCAAAGCGGCTGACGGTCGATTGCCAAGACGAGTCGGTGCTGGCCCCCATTTTAGCGGCGGTTTCGGCCCGGCATCCTGAGGTTTACGTTAAATCCAGGGCGAAAATTTTTGGACCGGAGGTTAAGTTCCGAGTTACACTGTCAACGGCCTGGCCATCGAAGCCGGCGG
Source organism: Anaerolineales bacterium (assembly GCA_020634855.1). GTDB lineage: Bacteria > Chloroflexota > Anaerolineae > 4572-78 > J111 > JAGRBY01. The sequence goes on along the minus strand of JACKAU010000022.1, from coordinate 34,064 downwards.
TCGAACAAGCCCTGAATGAGACGCAGCATGACCTGGAACAGGCGTTAGCCGCCAAGAATATTTCGATAGACGAGCCAACCGAGCCGAGTTAAGGGTTGGTTCGAGTCACGCTCCACTTGCGTTCGAAAATCAAAGTGGAGGGTGTCATTTCGTAGCGTCAGCGGAGAAATCCCTATGATAATACAATGAAAAGCTATCCGGCTGGGGAAATTTGAAGCAACAACGCCAATTTTTCCCGGCAAAGGCTCCATTTATGACAATGTCTGAGGGATTTCTTCGCCTGCGGCTACGAAATGACACGAATCGAAAATTTGTTAAAGTTCGGCGGTCAACGGTCGGCGGTTAAGGCGGGGCGAAATCCGGGGTTAATCGAGGATGTGTCCGTTGGCAAAAATTGTCCGGCACAGCCGCGGTTAACGGCTATGCCCGTTGTGATGGTTCGGGCCGGCGCTCAATTGGGCCGGTTTGGGCTGAAGATCGAGCAGGTCTAAGACTTCATCGCCCATTACTTCTTCTTTGTTCAGCAGCGTGCCGGCCAACCGGTCGAGGCCGGTGCGATTCGTTTCTAACGTGTCAACGGCGCAGGTGTACGCTTCATCTAAGATGGTCTTGACTTCCTCATCAATCTCTTTGGCGGTGGCCTCGCTGTAATCGCGGCGATGGGCGATTTCTTCGCCCAGAAAGATTTGTTCCCGCTGGCCGCCCCAAGCCACCCGGCCCAAACGCTGGCTCATGCCCCAATTCACCACCATACGGCGGGCTAACTGCGTCGCCTGGATGAGATCGTTCTCCGCGCCGCTGGTGGCGGTATCGAAGATCAAATTTTCGGCGGCGCGGCCGCCCATCATCACCGCCAGCCGGTCGAGCATATATTCGCGGGGATAAATGTACTTTTCCCGCTCAGGAAGCTGCTGGGTGACGCCCATTGCCCGGCCACGCGGCACAATCGTCACTTTATGGACCGGATCGGCCTGAGGCAGCACGGCAGCGACCACGGCGTGGCCGGCTTCGTGGTAAGCGATCAATTGGCACTCTTCATCGGTCAAAACCAGCCCTTCTCGCTCCAATCCCATCAGAATTTTGTCGCGGGCTTCTTCCACATCGACGTTGTTGATTACATTTTTACCTTTACGGCCCGCCAGCAGGGCCGCTTCATTAAGCATGTTCTTTAGATCGGCTCCGCTGAAGCCGGGGGCGCCGCGCGCGATTTCTTTTAAATCAATGTCGGAAGCCAGCGGCTTACCGTGGGCGTGAATTTTAAGAATTTCCACGCGACTCGACATCGTCGGCAAATCAACCGTAATTTGGCGGTCGAAGCGGCCCGGCCGCAGCAGCGCCGGGTCGAGAATGTCGGGCCGGTTCGTGGCGGCGATAACAATGACGTTTTCGCTCGGCTCAAAGCCGTCTAATTCCGATAAAAGCTGGTTGAGGGTCTGTTCGCGCTCATCATGCCCGCCGCCCAGGCCCGCGCCGCGCCGGCGGCCAATCGAATCGATTTCATCGATGAAAATGATGCACGGCGCCGCTTTTTTGGCCTCGGTAAACATTTGCCGCACCCGAGACGCGCCCACGCCGACAAACATCTCCATAAAATCGGAGCCGCTGATGCTAAAAAAAGGCGCGCCGGCTTCCCCGGCCACCGCTCGAGCCAATAACGTTTTTCCGGTGCCCGGCGGGCCGACCAGCAGCACGCCTTTGGGCGTTTCCGCGCCTAATCGGGCGTAGCGCTCCGGTTCTTTGAGAAATCCGACAATTTCCGCCAGTTCGGTTTTAGCGCCGTCGGCCCCGGCCACATCATCAAAGGTGGTCGGCTCTTTTTGATTTTCCTGGTCGTATAATTTGGCCCGACTCTGGCCGATGGACATAACATTGCGGCCCTGCGATTGAATACCCCTAAAAATCAGCACGCCCAGACCAATAAACAGCAAAATCGGCACAACGTTGGCTAATAGGGCGAACCAGGGGATATCCGACTCGGGCCGGGTTTCTATCTCGACATTGTGGGCTTCCAACAGCGGCAGCAAACTTTCATCGCCAAAAGAGGGCAAATAGGTGACAAATTGGCTGACGGTTGCCGTCGATTCCTCATCAGTCGGTTCATCCGCCGCCGATTCGGGCGGAATCGGCTCGACAAACTCCCCTTGCAGTTGATCACCGGCGACAATGACCCGATCAATGTTGCCCGCCTGGAGTTGTTCGCGAAAGTCGCTGTAACTGAGGTCTACGGTTTCAGCCTGGTTATCGCCGAAGGTATTGTTCCAAAACCAGGGCACAACGGTTAGTATCAGCAAAACCCAGATCACCGTCGTCCCAATTCGCCGCCAAATAGCACGGCCTGAATTCGGATTTTGCCGATCCGGTTGATCGGCGGGTCGGTTCGGTTTATTTTTCGGATTTGGGAACAACATTACCTCCTGGGGCTGATAATTGGGGTGGCTAGCGGGTTCAGCTTCACGTGAACGGGATTGTGATCCGTGACCGCCGCCGGCCGGCGGCCGACCGTCGAAAATCTGCCGGAGCTGCCGGCATTCGGCGGTCGGCGGTCAATGGTCGGCTGTCACGTGGGGTTAAAGTCATTGTGGAGCTTGTTACCCGCTATCAAATTAAAACATGTCCGCCAGCGAGCCGATCGGCTACCAATTGCCCGGTGGATCGCTGGCCGGGAAGGTTTCCCACATAGCTTCGTCTGTTTTGCTGGCCGGATCGACAGTAGCGGCTCGATGCGCCTCCACCGCCTCGTCATCCGACTGAACAGCGGGCGACTCGGCCAGATCGAGCGCCGCGCGGCGCTGTTGGGTAATGGCCTCGACCAGTTCATCAAACGGTTCGATAAATTTCTGCACCCCTTCGGCTTCGAGTTGAGCCGTAGCCTCATCCAGGTCAATGCCCACTTCGTAGAGCCGGGTTAGCGTTTTGTAGCTCAATTCGAGGTTTTCTTCCAGGCGAGGGGCGGGCCGGCCGTGATCGCGATAGGCATCCAGCGTTTCTTCGGGTAACGTGTTAACCGTATTCGGTCCGATGAGCGCTTCGACATATTTGACATCGCTGTAAGCCGGATCTTTGGTACTGGTGCTGGCCCACAGCAGCCGCTGCGTGTTAGCGCCCTGCGCCCTCAATTGTTGAAAATCATCGCTGCCAAAAATCTGTTTATACATCTGATAAGCGTGTTTCGCGCTGGCGATGGCAACCTGTCCGCGCAGTTCGGCCGCCACAGCGGCTTGGGGGCCATTTTGGTCGATTATCGCCTCAAGTTGTTGATCGATCAGGACATCAATCCGGCTCAGGAAAAAACTGGCGACTGAGCGGACGTTTTCGATAGGCCGGCCTGATTGCAAGCATTCGGCCAGGCCATCGATATAGGCTTGAGCCACGGTTTGGTAACGCGACAGACCAAACAGCAGCGTGACATTGACATTGATGCCTTCGCTGATGAGTTGCCAGATAGCCGGAATACCGGCCTCGGTGCCGGGGACTTTGATAAAAATGTTGGGGCGATTGACGGCTGCCCATAATTCTCGAGCTTCTTGGACCGTTCCATCGGTATCGTGGGCCAGATGGGGCGAAACTTCCAGGCTAACGTAGCCGTCGCGCCCGCCGGTGGAGGTATAGACGGAATTAAATTCGTCGGCCGCGTCTTGAATGTCGGTTACGACTAAGTTACGGTAAATTTGATCGACACTTTGCCCATCGCGGGCCAAAGCGCGGATAGTCTCATCGTAAGCGTCGCCGCCGGTAATCGCTTTCTTGAAAATGGCCGGATTAGAGGTCATCCCGCGTAATCCATCCTCTCTTATCAGCCGCCGCAGTTGGCCCGATTCCAGCAACGGGCGACTGAGATAATCCAGCCAGATGCTCTGGCCGTATTCTTTGATATTTAGTAGCGGGTTCATTATATTACTCCTTTCTTACAATCCATTTCATCGAGTTGCCGTTTGGGCGGCCATGTCAGGGGGTAAGGGGTACGTAGTAGGAATTAGGGACAAAAATCACTATGGCCTATTCCTGGCAGGTCTGCCTGCAACGATAGCAAAAAATTTTTGGACAGAATTAACAAGATTTACTCAATTTGATAGCCATCTTTACCCACTCTACTAGCTCCTCCCACGCCATAAACGCCATCAACTCTACAAACGCCATAAACTCTACAAACTCCATAAACTCTACCCCTTATAGTATAGCACTCGCCCCAGCCCCCGCCCATACTCACGTAGGCAGTCTTTCTATCTAAATAGGGTAGTCCTGGGCCACCCGATGGGGCTATAAGCTTCCTTTTATATTGCCCAGGTGGGCTATACCTCCCATCTAAAAGAGTTACTTCCGCTTGACGGTCGGCGGCAATTAACCCTGCGCCTGACCGCCGTCCGCTGACGGCCGACCGCCGAATATCAGGCATCCCCGCCGAATATCGGCGGCCGGCCGTCGACTAGCGGCGGTCGCCCGGCTAAACGGCCATTGTCGCGGCGTCAGCGGCAAAAAAGGTGGCAGTACGGTCAAATACGGCGGATCTGAGGCAAAATAGACTGATAATTGCCTAAAATAAGGCGATTTTAAAAAATTTCGGCCTTTATTTACCGAAAAAAAGACGTTTTTGAAAAATTTCACCTTTTATTTGCCTAAAAAAGGGTGATTTTTGAAAAATTTTGGGCTATTTTCGCTGAAAAAGGACGATTATTAAAAAATTTAGACCATTCTTCCAGAAGAATGGTCGATTTCGCCTGGATTCGGACCGTTCTTCCAGGCGAACGGTCGTGTGCGCCTGGATTCAGACCGTTCTTCCAGGCGAACGGTCGATTCCCAAGAAATATGGACCGTTCTTCTGGAAGAACGGTCATGTGCGCGAGTAATTAGCGCGTTTTTGCCGCTAACTCGACGAAAATTGCGGCATGAAGGATGGGATAGGAGCCAAGAGGGGAACCGTTGGTTTAGTAGCGCCGCCGAGGGGGAAAAGGGCGCAGTATTGGGCTAGAATGAGGGTGCTTATTACTTTTATCCTACTGCTAAATTTTTAAGGTGGTTGTGTAACAGGTGATCGCTTATGAAACCAGAATTTTGCGGGGGAAGCTGGACTCGGGGGGAAGAGGGGTGGTACGATTAGGTGTTAGGACTATTGTTGGACTATGCCGCTTTTTTTCTGGGTGTTCCTACCGTGACGGGGGTAAATGGAAAAAAAGCTAGTAAATCATGATTAGCCAATACCACTTGCTAAAAATATGAACATGGAAACGACAAACGATAAGAACCTTCTTTGGGAGCAGTACAATCTTCTCACGGAGCTTTATAAATTTTATCTGAACTTAGTAGTGCAAACTAATCTTTTGATTTTCGCGGTGATCGCAGGCATTGCGACATACATATTTTCTAATCCGGCGTCCCAATTGGTTCGATGGTCATTATTTCTACCCATAATTCTTAGTTCGTTCTTTGCCGTTACCGGGATAGTTGGGGCGAGACTAACAATGGACCTTAGAGATGAAATTATACGACTCAAGAAAAAACTCAATCTAGGGTTAGCCCCACATATAAATGTTCTAGTTTATGGATTATTTACTCTTGGCGCCTTACATTTTATATTAGCCGTTTTTATGATAATTCTATTTTTTAACTTTGAAACGATGGTCAAGTAGAGATTGTTTTAAGGCCATGTTCACCCTATTTACAAAAAAGCAGCGTTCTGTAGGTGATATCAAGCTCAGAGAGGGTGATCGCTGGTTTTGTAGCGCTGTAGAAGCGGAAAATGCCGGTTTTCGGGCGTCGGAGCAGCAGGAGGAGAAAAAATGCAAAAGTGGGAGTACCTTAGAATAGATATATCTTTTGGAAATAATAATGTTCTATTAGTTAGTTCTGTCAATGGCCGTAGTATCGGCGAAAAAAAAGGCGTATTAAAGAGTGTTCAATATCCCAGTTTTGATTCGTATATAGAGCAACTCGGCGAACAAGGTTGGGAACTTATAGCTGTTACTGGTCGTGCATTGCCAGAGTGCTGTCTCTTTAAGCGTTCAAAAGTATAAAATTTATGCCACAGGGACTTCTTAATTGTTCGTTGGTTGCTCAAGCGGTTAATTTTAAGCGTGTGCTGCTTATTGAACATTTTATCAAAGATTTCAGAGAGGTATTACTATGATTGATCCCACACTTATAGGTTTAATGACTCAAATGGAGAAGGATTTAATTGTTCTCCCCGCAATGCAAAGACCTTTTGTTTGGAAAGAAGATCGAGTATATCGTTTGATCGACAGTTTGTTAAGAGGCTTTCCAATTGGGGCAATTATGTTATGGAAAACTTCTACACTCCAACGTTATCGAAGAATCTTGCGTGACATTGATACCGACGCACCACAGGTTTTTAATTTTGAAACATCAGATAGTAATCGGGATATTTATTTGGTTTTGGATGGTCAGCAAAGGCTCACGAGTTTATATGTAGCTTTCAAGGGGACATATAATCATAAACGTTTATATATTGATGTGTTAAGTGGTGATTCAGAGGATAAAGATCCTGGTGACGAATATTATGATTGTCAATTTATGATTCCAAGTGAAGCAGAAAAATTAAACAATAATCCCAAAAATGGAAGCCGCCATTATTTGCCGATTCGTGAACTAATAAAAATTAATCCGGTAAAAGCTGCAACAATTGCAAATAAGAAAGCTCGGGAGTTGAAACTTAGTGATAAAGACACTGAACGAATAACCGATACCTATCTAAGATGTGCGACACTTTTTGGAGGTACCAAATCATTGCAAGTTATTGTGGTTGATGAAGACCCAACAGATATTACGCCATTAGAAGAAGTTCTGGAGATCTTTGTTAGGGTAAATTCCGGCGGACTTGTTTTGTTTAAGTCTGATCTGCTTATGAGTTTGCTAGATCTTCAATGGAATGATATTCAACCGCAATTGCAACAACTTGTTAAAGATATCAATGCAAACAGACCATTTGGTTTCACAAGAGATGACGTTCTGAAAAGTCTTCTCCTTTCAGTAGGTGCAGAAACCCGCTTTGACAGATTGGTACGAGATAGAAAACAAGTAGAAGAATTGGCGAAAGAAATGCCGGACAAATTGCCAGCTATACAAGAAGCTTGGGAACGTCTCGGGTGTATTCTAGTTGATGATTGCAAAATTTACTCAGAGAGATTCTTTAGAGGGGGGCATAATGCTTTATTGCCCTTTGTTCTCTATTTGGCGCGTAACCCAAATATTGATAATGTTAACAAAAGAAGATTGATTGTAGGCATTTACTTGTCTATTATGAGTGGGATTTTTAGTGGGGCTGAAGCAAGGATGGGCGGTTTTGCACGGAAAAATGTTGCAAATTCTGATGATTTTCCATTGGTTGATCTTGCAACGCTTATTCAACGACAATATGGTATAGGCTCATTAGAAAGATTATTAAGCCGACATCTTGACCTTACACTTAATATCGTACATGGAGGAATTACGCTGGATGGTAATCCTGATGATCTTCAAAGAGATCATATATTTCCAAGATCAACCCTTTTGGAGGAGGGTTATCCGTATGAAGAAGTTAATCATTATGCTAATTTCCACTTTTTAAGGAGTAGTGATAACGCAAACAAATCAAATAAACCTCCCTCGAATGGTTCAAGAAACCAGGAACGAATTCACCATATACTGATAACGACTTAAAGGAACGATTATTGTCCTGGGATTTACTACAACCGGGGCAATTTGAAACAATGTTAAAAGAACGTGATAAAAAGATTCTGAAGGAAAGCTGAAACGTTATTTGGAGTTTCTGAGCAGGAGTTTAATTTGTTATTTCAAGGGATGGATTTTTAGAGAGGGAACAATAAAGGATGCAATATACTTTTATCGCAAGACTTAGACCTAAATGAAGTTATCTTTGGCGGCATATTGAGGCCTTAGGAGTTCAGATTTTTCAAGTACACTAAATCAGTACGAAGTAGATGTTTATATTCTTACATCATCTGAAAGACACCAGAAATGCAAGCCATTCGTCATCTTTGGCAAACTAGATTGGGTAAACTGGCCATTTTCGGCAGCGGCGCAGCGTGGTTAGTCGGACTTTGTTTGGTGTACGATGTGCAGCGCATTAGCGGGATCGAATGATAAAACGCAGGATACGGCGTCACGATCCAATAAAGCTGCCATAGAAATCTTAGAAACACGGCCGGTTGAACCCTCGGAGCGTGAGATTACGCCAATAACCACCGAACTTCTGCCAACCAACACGGCCACGGCGTTTTCGGCCACTGAAACGCCGCTACCAACGGCCCCAATTGCCCCACCGATAGAAAATCCCCACAGCAGAATTAAAACCGGTCGTATTGGCCGGAAATAGCAACATCAACCTCCGCAGCGGCCCCGGCACGGCGTATGATGCGATTGGCGTCTTAACTGCCGGCGATACGCTCGACATTGTCGGCCGCAACCCGATCGTCGTGGTGGCAAGTCGCCACACCGGCCGGGTTGGCGTGGGTGGCGGCAATGTTGTCACCGCCAATAATATTGACGAAACTATTCCCGTAATAGACGTTCCACCGCCAATTATTCCACCAACGCCAACCTCGCTGCCCGTATCGACGGAACTACCGCCCATCGAACCCCAACCGCCGGTGGTTTCTAATGAAACAGCGGGTAATTCATCGGCCGGAGGGTCAAACAGCACACCATTTGAATGTATCGGCGGCTGCGCCATCGCTCCAGACCCCAGTTGTGCTATTAAGGGCAACGTAAATAGTAAAGGCGAAAAAATTTATCATTCTCCGGACGGTCAATTTTATGATCGGACGGATATTAAGCCCGAAGAGGGTGATCGCTGGTTTTGTACCTCGGTCGAGGCCGAAAATGCCGGTTTCCGGGCGTCGGAGCGGTAGGGGAATGAGATTCATTCCTCTATTTGTTTTTGTCGGGTTTTGGGCCTCAAGTCGGCTGACGTTTACCGTTTTTCAATTTTTAAGGTTGGGGGTAATAAATGATCGCTAATGAAACGAGGATTTTGCGGTCGAGGCTGGACTTGGAGAAAAAGAAGTGGTATTATAAGGTGTTAGGATAATTATGGGATTATGCCGCTTATTCTCTGGATATTTCTACCTTAACGAGGGTAATTGGAAAGAAAGCGGTCTAATCGTGATTGGGTGGTTCATTTCAGTATAGGTGGATAATAACAAATGAAATATTATGGTGCTTTTTTTCAAGTCATACTAATAAGCATCGGTATTCATATTTTCTTAATGACAACTACTGTTGAAGGACAGAGTCCTGCGCCCCAAACGCCGGTAATTACACCTACTATCGTTTCTACAAACTCTTTGACTATTACCCTTCTCTGTTAATTACCCCAACCACTACTCACTTAAATTCCAATTTTGAACAAAAACTCAGTGAACTCGAAATGAAGATGTTGGATACCAGACTCGATACAATAGAAGAAGAATTTCAAAGTATCGATAACTCATTTGATGGTTTTGGAATAATATTTTCCACCTCTTGGAAGTATTTATTCAATCAGGCTGGTTCTTATTCTCAATTGTATTTATAGTGATATTTAGATTTCCATTAACGCCATTCTAAATGAAATTCCTTCAAGAATTGGGAATACGAAGTTTAAATTCGGCGATATAGAAATATCGGTTTCTGACATAAATGATGTCGTTCGACAGAGGGAAATCCTTAAAACAATGCTTTTCATTGCAACTGTAGATCATGATCCTGATCCAGAAGAGTTAAAAGAAATAGCAAAAATATCAAGACGAATGGGGAGCAGTAGGTTAGATGTACTTAAGCAAGAGGACAAACGAGAAATAATCAGTGCGGCCATACATTTAGCGGTTGCCGATGGCGTATTTAAAGATGAAGAATACGGTGCAATCAAATCAAAGGCGAATCAGTATCAGCTATCAGAGGCCGAGATTGATAAGATGATTATAGATGTATGTATTAGCGAAAATATTTCTTTACCTTCTAAACTTCAACGTGACCAAATGATATAGTGAATTTAGCCTATAGTTTTCAAAATCAAAAGGTTTTATACACCAGTAGCGTTATATAATCGTCAGTTGGGGCGAGTAACAAGATCATCCCCCTACGCCTTATTTGTAACGTGATTCCTTTCTATGCATCACGTTTTACGTTTTATGGTGTCAACTCTACGAAATCCTATTGAGCCAAACTTTTTACAACATTAAAGTTATTCTTTAATAAGCGTGTTGAGCAATAGGACGCTAATTTTCGCGGATAAACACTGATAAAAAATAAAAATTCGGTATTAAACAGCGTCCCATAAAATGGGGCGAACCTCAAAAGTCTTAATTCAGAAACAACGCTATTACACCTTATTTGAGAGGATAAACCGATGCATATTAGAATTGCCACTTGGAATGTCGAACGTCCGACGGTTAATGGCTGGAAAAGTCCAAAACGAAACCCCATTATTAACCAACAACTCCACGAAATCAACGCCGATATTTGGATACTCACCGAAACGCATCGAGTTATTACACCTGGTGACGAATATGAAAGCTTGTCCACCGATAAGGCCAAGTTTCACCGAGAGGGCGAAACTCGGGCTACAATTTGGTCGAGATTGCCCATTCTAACCCCATTAAACACCTTCGATCCGGCTGTGGCGGTGTGTGCAGAGATAAAAACGCCGGCCGGCCGGTTAATCGTGTATGGTTCAATCATTACTTGGGCGCATAACAAAGGATCGGATGGTAAATCGAAAATGTGGGCCGAACATTATAAATCCATCCAAGCTCACGGCGATGATTGGGCCAAATTAAGCCAAAACGGGGCGGCTTTGTGCGCCGCCGGTGATTTCAATGAAACCTTGAACGAATCGGGCTGGTATGGCACCAAAAAAGGTCGGGAATTGTTGAGACAGGCCTTGGATCGGAGTCATTTAGACTGTTTGACCCAAGATTATCGGGTAGACCATATTTGTACCACAAAAGAATGGGCTAAGAAGGCCGAAGTTCACCAATGGGCCGCTCCCCCATTTAATGGCAAGCCGGTGAGCGACCATGGGGGCTATCACGTCGATTTATACTTTGATACGTAGGTTTGCGTTAAAATTTAAGTTAGGGTAAATATTACGGAGAAGATAATGAGCAATCAAACCAAAGTATCTGTCGGCGACGGCTTTAAATGGGGGTTAGGTTTTACGTTAGGCTCCTTTTTAAGAATTACGAGATAATGATGAAAAAATGTTCATTTACCATCGAACAAAATGTTATTGTTAAAGCGCCTATCCCTCAAAAGGGCATCGTTAGCTCAAACCCCGAGCGTTCTCTGCGTTTATCTTCCCAGTTCTTAGAAAATTCCACCGTAAAAATACAATCTTGGGGTGTCGGTGTTATAACGGGGAGGATAACCCGTGGTAGTGTGAGTGAAGACTTTTTCTTTGCCTATGTACCGATGGGCGCCAGCGGATCGGCTCATGCTTTTCACGAGATTTTTGCTGCCGGCGCACAAGAAGTCGTCCGTCTTGGCAGTAATGATGTCTGGGTACAAGAAAAAGATATGAATTCACTCGTTTTGGTTTCTGAAGCAAGAGGCTTGCGGGGATTATCTTGGGATCACGGCATAGAAGAAAAAGATGTGGATTTACCACTGAGGCCTGACGCTGAATTAAATCAAAGATTGATAAAAAGCTGCAATAGCCACAGTTTCCCCTTTTCTGAACGGGTGTGCTTTAATGTTGATGATTATCATGCTTATCTGTATCCCGATTTAATGGAGAAGCCTCAAAGAATTAAACAGCGTCTTGAGATGTATAATTCTTTTGGTCCATACTGTAGAGATATGGAAACCGCGTCTTTATTTCTAAAAGCCGATCAATTTGGCACTAAAGCAGCGACTGTTCTGCAAAATGTATTTAAACAAAAAAAGGAATCACCCTACGAAGGCGTTTCAGGCGATAAAGCCAAAATAAATGAAAGCAAAATTGCAGAAATTATCATAAATGCTTTGCTTAAAACATCAGTAGCGTGATTAATTCAACCAATGAATGCAGACCGACCCTACGCCTTTTTTGTCGGGGTTCGAGCCTCAGATAGCTCTGCCCTAAACCGTGGTGAAGAAAAATCAGACAGGATTAACACGATTTACCGAATTATGACCGATAAAATCGTGATAATCCTGTCAATTCTGTCGATTATTTTACCGATCTTCCGTCATCTTCACATTTCCACGGTTTAATGTTGTGCTACCGTGCCTCAATCTGATATTGACTCTCAATTGTCAATTATCAATTGTCAATTATCAATTGCTATTCTTCTATCCTAAACTTCGCCCCGTCCCCCCGGCCGAACACCTCCGGGAAGTACATCTGCTCGGCGTGCGTCGGGATGACGTTGAACTCGCCCGGCAGCGAGGCCCGGACTTGATAGGTGTACTCGTAGGTGCCTTTGGGCAGGAAGGTGGCGAACAGCACGGCCTTTTCGTCGCGCAGTTCGCTGTGGGAGAAGTACCACCAGCCGTAACCTCCGCCCCACGGGTTACGCCGGTCGGTGCGATCCAGCGATGGCGCTTCGCCGACGACGCTGGTCGTGGCCAGGCTGGTGTCGATGCCCTCCGCCCCGGCCGGGAAGGGATCCTCGACCAGCACGTAATGCAAATCGTTCGGCGCGATCAGCGTCAGCTTGACCTCGATCACGTCGCCGACGGCAGCCTCGGTAATCGGTTTGCCCGACTCGTCATCGGCCAGCCGGTATTGCCGCGAGACGACGATGCCCCGGTCGAGCGCCTTGATCTCCGGCACGGGCTTGTAATAGGTCAGGTACGCGCCGTAGTACAACTGGCCGGGGCTAGCGGCCACGCCGCTCAACGGGTCGCGGCTGACGGCCAGCCGGTTGACCATATCGCTCAGCAGGTCGCCGACCTCCACCCGCAGCGTCGTCGTTTCGTCGATGTTGGCCTGGCCAACGACGCCCTCGCCCACGCCTTCGCCGTTGAGCGTCACCGTCCACTGATAGTTGCCTTCCAGCTCGCCGGTCGTCACCATCCAGTCGGTCAGGCCGATGATGGCCCAGGCCGTCTCCTGCGTGGTTTCCCAATGGCCGCCGTTTTCGCGCAGGCTCATCAGCCAGCGCACGGCATTGGGCAGCAGCGGGTTCTCCGGCTCCAGCCGCGACAGCGCCGCGATGACGATGGCCGTGCTGCGTGTGTCGGTGTTCATCGCGAAGTAATCGACCTGCGCCTCCTCCCAATGCGCCCCGGTGGCGCTGACGATGGCCGCGCTGGTGATGTCATTGAGCAGCGTCTTGATTTGGTCGGCTTGGTCGTCCAGCAGGTGAATCGCCATGGCCAGATAAGCCCGGCCAAAGGTATCGAGCGTCTCTCGCTTATTGAACAGCGCGATGCTGCGACCTAAATCCCCCTGGCCGGCTTCGGCCAGCGCGTACAGGATGAACGCTTGCTGATTAGCCTGCCACGCCGCCTCGATATCTTTGGGCGCGACCAAACTGGTCTCCAAGAAATCGGCGGCGTTGAGAATCACCTGCTCATCCACGGTAAATCCGGCGGCCTTGGCCTCGACCAGGCCAAGCAGCACGTAGGCGGTCAGGTAGGGGTTGCTGTCGTCACGGCTGAACCAACCCCAGCCGCCGTCGAGGCGCTGCTGGTTGTATAACCGCTGCAATCCGACGCTGACCTGGCCGGGCAGCGCTGCCGCCAAGTCGGGCCGATCCAGGCCCAACTGCTGGTAGGCCCGGAAGGTAAAGACGTTCGGCAGGAAGCGGCTGACCGTCTGTTCGGTGCATTCGTAGGGAAAATGCTCCAGGTAGTCCAGACCGTTGCGCATTCCGGCGGCCAGGCTGGGATCGATGTCCACGGTTAGCTCGCCCTGGGTCGGGTCGAAGCTGGCCGGCAGCGCGATGCCTTCCAGCCGCGTACCGTCCTCGGCCAGCACACCCGCCGTGGCCACCGTTTCCGGCGCGCTGAATTTATAGACCGGCAGATCGAACGTCAGCGCGTCGCCGTACTCGGCCGACTTCGCCCCCATCGTCAGCGCCACCGTCTCGACGTCCTGGACGGTCACCTGGTACTCGACCTTCATCCGCGCCCCGGCGTCAACGGTCACCGCCTGAACCCCGTGATTCTCTTCCCAGTCTCCAGTCTCAAATCTCCAATCGCCAACGTCCAACCCATCGCCGGCAAATCGCAACTCGACTTCCTGCGGTTCGGTCGAATTATTCTGCACGATGACCCCCAACTGAGCCTCGTCGCCGACCACGAAGAAGCGCGGCGCGACCGGCCGCACCAACAGCGGCTTCGAGCTAACGATCTCGACCGATCCCTCGCCGACGCGCGTGTCGGCCCCGGTCACGCCCTTGCCGGTCATCGTCCAGGTGGTCAGGTTGTCAGGCAGCTTGGCCTCGACCGTGCCTTCGCCGTTCTCGTCGGTGGTGAAGTCGGCCAGCCACAGAGCCGTGTCGCGGAAGTCGCCCCGGATGTCGCCGTAGCCCTCATCGAAGCCGCCGCCGCCGCCCTTGGCTTCGGGGGCTATCGCCAGGTTGATCCGGTCGATGGCTAGAGCCAGCCCGCCGGCCGTCTGCACCCCCAGGCCGCGATTGCGCCAGAAGGTGTCCATCAACTGCCCCGGCGCTTCCGGCGCGAGCGTCAGAATGGCCTTATCGACCAGCGCCAGCGACAGTTCGGCCTGCACCGGCTCGCCGGCGGCGTCGACCACGTTGACAAAGTACTCGACCGTGTCGCCGGGTTGGTAGCGCTCCTCGGCGGCCTTGTCCGGGGTCAGGGTAATCTGCAACTCTTTCTCTTTGGTATTAATCGGCAGGCTGGCATAGCCGACCTTGAAGCTGGGCAAAATCCCGCTGATCGACTCCCCATCATCCGATTGAATCGTCGTCAGCGCTGCGCCCTGCACCACCGTGACCGACACATACATATTCGGCAGCATATCCTCGGTGATCGGGATTTTCAACTGCTCGCTGTTGGTCGGCAACTCGGTTACGAAGTGGTCGTAGATGTGGCCGCGCTCCAGCGTGACCAGGGCGGTGACCGTGCCGCTGTACGGATGCGGCACCAGGATCGTGGCCGTATCGCCGACGTTATACTCGCGCTGATCGGCCACCAGGTCAATGCGGTCGTTGTTCTCCTGCCGCCAGTTGACGTACTGCGAGCCGCTGACCCACATAAAGGTCGAGGAGCGCACCTGGTTGCCGGCGCGATCCGTGGCCTGGCTCATCACCCGGTAGATGCCGCCCTTGGTCGGCGTAAAGCGGGCGACGGCCTCCCCGGCGCGGTCGGTGGTGACGGTGGTGGTATAGACGGGGATGGTCTCGACCTCGCTGTCCCAGTAGAAGCCGCCGTCCTCGTACTGGCGCTGAACGCTGTACCAGTTATGCTCGGCGAAGACGATCTGCACGTCCTGGCGAGCCACCGGCCGGCTCTCCCAATCGACCACCAGCACGTTGACCGCGCTCTCGCGGTTGGCCGAGTTGACGTACTCCTCCGGCTGGAGGCCGACGTAAAACAAGCCCTTGTGAACCACCGCCGCCGCTTGACTGGCGACTTCCTGATTGTTGAGGTCGGTCACAACGATATCGAACGTAAAACGCTGGCTGCTGATCTTGTCGGCGATGTCGGCCTCGACCTCGAAGGTGATGCGGCCGTCAGCGTCGGTCGTTCCTTCGCCCTCGGCCAGTGTTTCGCCGAAGCTGGAGTAGTAGACCGCGCTGCGACTGGTGTCGTAGTCGGTGAAGTCGTAAAAGCCGTCGCCCTGATACGGAAAATTGTAATCACTGCTCAGCAGCGTCCAGCGGACGTCGGCATTGGAAACCGGCCCGCCGAAGAAGTACTCGGCCGCGGCGGTGACCTGCACCATCTCGCCCTGGCTGTACTCGGCCTTGTCCGTTTCCGCCGTCACCAAGAACTCCGGCTTGCGATAGGCCGCCACCTGGAAATCATGGTAAAAGTTGATGTCCGGGGCCAGTTGAATCTGCATGGAATAAAAGCCCAGGCCCGCGTTGGCGTCCAAATCAAACGACCCGTTGACCGTCCCCATCCGGCTGAGGGGCAGCTCATCATTGAAAATCTCTTTGCCCTGACTGTCGGTCACCAGCAACGTGGCGACCTCGACGCTGCCGGGCAGGCTGTAGTGGGCGTCGTCATCGGCCCGGATGATGCCTTTGAAGTAGACGGTTTGGCCGGGCCGGTAGATGTTGCGGTCGGTGTAGAGGTTGGCGTTGTAGGGCTGCTGGTAATCCTCGGACGAAACGTTGTCGAACTGGTAACGCTCGATGCCGTCGGCCCAGGTGCTGGCAGTGACGGCAAAATCGGCGTCAGGATCGGCCGGGTCGCCGGTAATGGCGAAGCGGGTGGTGTAAAACTCCTTCAGCGGGTCGAACTTCACCTGCGCTACCCCCTCGGCGTCGGTGGTAGCCTGCCCTAGCTCACCGGCGGCGGTATCGCCCGTCAGAAACGTGATTGGCACATCGGCGACCGGCTGGCCGCTCGCCAAATCGGTCAGCCAGGCCAGCGCCTCGCTGCTCGTGCTTTTGAAGGTCAGGTTATTCCGGCTGACGACCAGCATTTGCCGCGCCGACAGACTGGACAAATCCTGCGCCCCCTGCGCCGGCGGATAGATGTCCTCCAGGTCGGCCGACGCCTCCAGATAGTACATGCCCGGCGGCATGGCCGCGCCCAGGCCGCTCTGCCGGCCGATATCGACCTCATAAATCAGGGTACTATCCAGATCGCCGTTCGGGGTCAACGACCACTCGGCCAGCAAATCATCCGCGTCGGCGCTGCCTTGATAGCTGTCCCAGTCGTTCCACCAGTTATTGCCGTTGAGCCGCACGAAATCGGCCAGCGGCAGGCGGAACAATTTAAATGAAACCTGGCTCACATTCCGCACCGAAACGTAGGCCACGGTATCGGTGTAAGCGTTGTAGGTGGCAATCCGCCCCGGCGAGTGCAAAAACACCAACGGCGACTGAGCGCGGGTCTCCCACGACACCTCCGCCCCCTCGGCCAGCGGCTGCCCATAGCGCCCCTCGATGCCGGGGCCAAGCGAGACCGTGTAGCGCGAACTGGCTTCGCCGGGGAAATCAATTTCCAGGTTGGTGTTGCTGCTCCACCAGTAGGTGTACACCTGCGTCACCGACACCGTCGGCTCGATGATGACGTTCTCGCCAATGACCACACTGGCCGGATTGATCGGCGCGTTGAAGGTGATTTGCAAGCCCTGCCACGGCTCGACCCCTTCATCGCCGTCGGCCGGGTAAGTACTGACAATCTCCGGCAGGGGCGACACGGTAAAGGTCGCGCTAAAGTCGCGGGGCGTGACGGCCTCGCCGATAGCGCCCTTCGTCCCCTGCGGCAGTTCGATATGATAGACCACGCCATAGTCGAGCGCGTCGTCCGGCGTAAATGCCACCGTTTCAACGCCGACTTCCTCCGGCCCGTCGCCGTCCTCGTAGGCGTAATCATAGTAGCCCTCGAACTCGTCCGGCGCGGGCGGGCGCAGGCCGTGATCGGCCCAGTTGAACGCGCCGCTGACCGTATCGCCCGTGGCGTCGTTGACCAGGCTCAAATTTTCCTCGACGCTGGCTCGATCCATGGCCTGATTAAATGTCACACTGATAACCGGCGACGGGCTGACGTAGATGTCGCCTTCAGCCGGCAAACTGGCCACCACCTGCGGCGTGACCGTGGTAAACGTCCATTCGAAGTCATCCTCCAGGCTGGCGTTACCCAGGGCGTCGGTCAACCCGGCCGAGACGCGGGCCGTGTATTCGGTGGCCGCCTCAAAGCCCTCCGTCGGGGTGAACTGATAAATCGAGGTATTGAGCCATTCGCCCTCGCCCCGCACCGGCGGTACAAACGTCAGCGGATCGGGCAGGCGGCCGGCGTCCTCGA
This sequence comes from Anaerolineales bacterium, assembly GCA_020634855.1. Lineage (GTDB taxonomy): Bacteria > Chloroflexota > Anaerolineae > 4572-78 > J111 > JAGRBY01. Next base: position 16,196 of record JACKAU010000022.1, on the reverse strand, counting down.
TGGCGTTGAGCGGCACCACCGGCCGGTTGAACAGCACCGTCACGATGCTATCCGGCAAAATCTCTTCCGCGCCGTCGGCCGGCTGAACGTTGGCCACCTCCAAAAAGCCGACCGCGCTGAAGCGCAATTCAAACGGCCGATCCAGCGCCAGCCCGGCTTGGCTCTCCGCCGCCTCAACCACCCGCACCCGATACCGTTCGCCCCGTTCAAAGCCGTCTTTCGGGGTGAACCGCACCGTTTGATCGTCCACCCACTCGAACGTCCCATCGGCGCTGGCCCCCGGCTCGATGGCGAAGGCTTTCTCGACGCTGTCGTGGTTCATCGGCTGATCAAACGTAATCTCAACCGGCGCATCGAGCGCCTGCTCCTCACCCACCGCCGGCGACGATTGCAGCACCATCGGCGGCGCGGGCGCGGGTGTAGCCGTCGGCCCGGTCGGCGAGGCCGTAGCCCCGCCCTGCGCCTCGACATCCTCAACCGGCTGCTCCGGCTGCGGCGGTACCGGCGTCGAGGTACAAGCCGCCAGCAATAGGATCGGTAACATCATCAGGATAACAATCTGTCGTCTCATTGGGTTTCCTCTTCGGGGGATAAGGTGGAAATCGAACTCCGCAAACTCCAAGAACTCTACGAACCGAACTCTATGAACTCCATAAACTCCCAGAACTCTACGAACTGAACTCTATGAACTCCACAAACTCCAAGAACTCTACGAACCGAACTCTATGAACTCCGCAAACTCCCAGAACTCTACGAACCGAACTCTATGAACTCCGCAAACTCCCAGAACTCTACGAACTGAACTCTATGAACTCCATAAACTCCCAGAACTCTACGAACTCTATTTTATGGTATCACAACATTATTTTTTATGCATCACCGGATGCTGATGTAAATCGGTTATTTTTAGCGTGGGGTTAGCGTAGGCCGAGGGTCGGTCAAGCATTTGAGGAGTCTAACAGTCTTTTTGAGACGACGCCGGAGTAAAAATCGTATTTCACCCTCACTCCGTCGCTGACGCGACGCCCCTCACCCTGAGGGAGAGGGGTTGGGGGTGAGGGATATTTGCAAGAGCTAGAATTATGTACTTGTGGGCCAACTATCCACTACCGGAAGCTCCAGCAGGGCATTCGCCGGTTCACAGCCATCAAAAGACGGCCAGACCGCGTAAGTTTCTTCCACTTGAAGCAGCGAGAGGCCTTCTTCCTTGGCTAACTCCGCCGCCAGAAATTGGATGAGCCGTATCTTATCGGCCCGGGGCAGGTCTCGCAGTTCCGGTAGTAGTTCCTTAATCGTCATGATTTCCACTCCTTGTAGGGGTTATTATTGGACACTTTGGGCTATTTTACCATGAAACGTAAAAAACACATCAAATCACCCCGCCAAATCCTCTACAGCATCGATCTCGGCGTCGATGATCTCATCCTGCAAATCGAGGCCCGGCGCGGCGATCTGTTCCAGCCGCCGGATGAAAGCCAGGCGGGAGAGACCGGCCAGTTGGGCCGCTTGGGTCGAGGTCAGCCGGCCTAATTCAAACCACTTTGCCGCCGCCAGCAGTAAAATCTCGCTCACAAATTCGTCGTCCGCCAGTTCCAGGTGTTCCGGTATTTCGGCGGGGTAATTTATGGTCGCTTGCTTGTTGGATACGTCTGATAAGCTCATCTGTTGGCCTCGTTTAAAGCTAAAAGTCTGGAGCGTCAAAGTTTACTTTGACTTACCGTAAATGACAAAGCAAGCTTTGTCGCTCCGGTAAATTTCCCTCACCCCGTCGCTTACGCGACTCCCCTCTCCCTGAGGGAGAGGGGTTGGGGGTGAGGGCCGCTAACAGAGGCGATAGGGCGAACCATTCCATCTCCCTATCGCCTTATCTCCTCCGCCACTTACTCTGTAATCCGCATCACATCCCCCGCTCCGCGACCGAACACTTCCGGAAAGTAAATCTCTTTGGCCTGGGTCGGAATAACATGATATTCGCCGGGCACGGCGGCGCGGATGGTGTAGGTGTACTCGTAGCTGCCGCGCGGTAGGTAGTCGGCGAAGAGGACGGCCTTTTCATCGCGCAGATCGGTGTGGGTGAAGTACCACGAACCCCACGGCGAGTCGGTATCGAGGCGGTCAAGGGCCGGTTGGCCGGCCAGCAGGCTGGTGGTGGCCAGGCTGCTGTCGAGGGCTTCCGCGCCGGCCGGCAGGTAATCCTCGACCATCACGTAGTGCAAATCATTGGGCGCGATGACCGTCAGCGTGACATCGATGAAGTCGCCGACTTTGGCTTCCGCCAGGGGCGCGTCGCTGTCCCGTAAATTGTACCGGCGCGAGACGATGATGCCCCGGTCGAGCGCCTCGACCTCCTCAACCGGCTTGAAGTAGGTCAGGTACGCCCCGTAGTAGAGATTACCGGCCTCATCCGCGCCGGTCGAGTCGCGCTCGACCGAGAAGTGGTTGACGGCATCGGCCACCATCTCGCCGACGGCCACTTGCAGTTCGGTCGTCTCATCGAGATTGTTTTGATCGGCCTGGCCCTCATCCAGCGCCCGCCCGTTGAGCGACGCCCGCCAGGCATAGTCGGCTTGCAGTTCGCCGCTGGCTTTGAGCCACTCGGTCAGCCCCATCACGGCCCAGGCCGTTTCCTGGGTGGATGACCAGTGGCCGTTCTGCTGGCGGATGGTCATCAGCCAGTGCACAGCTTGCGGCAGCAGCGGGTTCTCCGGCTGGATGCGCGACAGGGCGTTGATGATGATGGCGGTGCTGCGCACGTCGGTATTCATCGAGAAGGCGTCGATTTGCTGCTCTTCCCAGTGCGCCCCGGTGGCGCTGAGGATGGCCGCGTCCGATAGATCGCTCAGCAAGGTCGCCACCTGCGGCGCTTCCGCATCGTCCAAGTAAATGGCCAGCGCCAGGAACGCCTTGCCAAACGCGTCGAGCTTTTCACGCTGCTCGAACAGGGCGATGCTGCGACTGAGGTCGCCCTGGCCGGCCTCGGCCAAAACGTAGAGGATGAAGGCTTGGCGGTTGGCCTGCCACGGCTCGGCGATATCTTTGGGCGCGACCAGGGCCCGGTTGAGGTAATCGAAGGCATTTTGGGTAATCCATTCATCGACCTTGAAGTCGGCCCGCTGCGCTTCGACCAGCCCCAGCACGGCATAGGCCGTCAGGAAGGGGTCGCTCTCGCTTTGCTGCCACCAGCCCCAGCCGCCGTCGATCTGCTGCTGGCTGACCAGCCGTTGGATGGCGGTGCGCACCAGGCGCGGCAGTTGATCGGCCAGTTCCGGGTTATCGACGCCTAATTCCTGGTAGGCGCGGTAAGTGACGATGTTGGGCAAGAAGCGGCTGACCGTCACTTCGACGCTTTCGTACGGAAAGTGTTCCAGATAGGTCAGCCCCGACCGCATGCCCGCCGCCAGACTAGGCTCGACCGCCACGGTCAGGTCGCCCTGGCTGGGGTCGATGCCGGCCGGCAAGGCGATGCCTTCCACGCGAGTGCCGTCCTCGGCCAGCATGCCCACCGTCGCGGCCGTCTCCGGCGCGCTAAAATTATACACCGGCAGGTCAAAAGCGATGCCGTCGCTGTAGGGCGACGCCTGGACGCCCATCGTAATCTGGGCGCTGTCGGTATCGAGCGCCGTGACGGCGTACTCCAGCTTTTGCTCTTGGCCCGGCTCGACCATAATGCGGGAAATCTGGTCGAGGTCGCGCCAATCGTCACCGGCGATGCGCCATTGGTTGACTGTCAGCCCGTCGGCCTGAAGCCGAGGCTCGACGGCCAATTCTTCATTGGTATTGTTCTGCACCACCAGGCCCAGGTTCGACTCATCGCCCACCACCAAGAAGCGCGGCGTTACCGGCCGGATGAGCAGCGGTTTGCTGGTCACAATCTCGGTGCGGGCCTCGCCGACCAGGGTATCGGCCCCGGTGACGCCCTTGGCGATCAGCACCCAGGTGGTCAGGTTGTCGGGCAGGGTCGCCTCGACGGTGGCCTGCCCGTTTTCATCGGTCACGACATCGGGCAGCCAGATGACGGTATCGGCGAAGTTCTGCCGCACCGAGTCGGGGCCGATGCCGCCGTCGCCGCCGCCGCCGCCCTTGCGTTCGTCCAGGAAGCGGTTGACTCGATCCAGGGCCAGGGTCAGACCGCTGCCGGTTTGCACGCTGAGCGCCCGCTGCATCCAGAAGGCGTCAAAGAGCTGGCCCGGCTGGTCGGGGAACAGCGTCAGCACGGCCTTGTCGATCAAAGCCACCGACAGCTCGGCCTCGACCGGATTGCCTGCAAAATCGGCGACGTTGATGTCAAACTGCACGTCGTCGCCGGGGGCAAACGCGTCGCGGTCGTCCGGCGGCGGGGAGGCGGTCAGGCCGATAGCCAGCGCCTTCTCGGCCGGGTCGATATCGAGGCGGGCGTAGCCCATCTTGAAGCTGGGGATGCCGTCGGCGTTCGCGCCGCCGTTCATAATCATGGCCGAGACGAAGATGTTAGGACTCATCGCCTCGGTGATGGGAATTTCAATCTGGCTGCTGTTGGAATCCAATTCGGTCACAAAGTGGTCGTAGATGTGGCCCCGCTCCAGCGTAATCAGAGCGGTTACGGTATCGCTGTAGGGGTGGGGGATCAGGATGTTGGCCGTGTCGCCCTGGCTGTATTCGGTCTTGTCGGCAATGAGTTCGATGCGGTCGTTGTCTTCCTGGCCCCAGTTGACATACTCGTAGCCGGTGACCCACATAAAGACGGAGCTAAAGACCTCGTTGCCCTGGCTGTCGATGGTGCGAGCGTAGATTTTGTAGCTGCCGCCGTCGTCCGGCGTGAACGTGGCGACCGCCTGGCCGTCGCTGTCGGTGGTGACGGTGGTGGTGAAGACGGCCACATCGTTAACCAGGTTGCGCCAATAGAATCGATCATCCGGGCTAACGCGGCTGGCTTCGGGGTCAAGCTGCTGGACGCTGTACCAATCCTCCTGGGCAAAGACCAGTTCGACTTCCTGATTGGCCACCGGCTGGCTGTCCCAATCGACCACCAGCACATCGATATTGTTCGGCTGGCCGATCTGGCCGACGTACTGCTCCGGCCGCAGCCCCACGTACAGTTCGCCCTTGTGAACGACGGCCTGAACGCGGTTGGAGACCGCCTGATTGTTGAGGCCGGTCACGGTGACATCAAAGGTGTACTGCTGGCTGACCTGGTGGCCGGTCAGGTCGGCCGGCGCCGCCACGGTGAAGTGGCCGGCGGCGTCGGTCGTGCCGCTGCCGTCGGCAATCTGCTGGCCGAAGCCGTAGCCAAAGCGCGGGTTAAAGCTGTTGGACCGGCTGTCCGGCTCGTTGGTGAAATCGTAAAAGCCGTCGCCTTGATAGTCGAAATAGAAGTCGTCGGACAGCAGCGTCCATTTGACCTCGGCATTTTGCACCGGGCCGCCGGCGAAGAACGAGGCATCCACCGTCAACTCGATGGTTTCGCCGGGCAGATAGGCCGGCTGATCGGTGGCCGTTTCCACCAGAAATTCCGGTTTGCGGTATTCGGCCACGTTGAAGCTCTGGTAAGCCACAGTGCGGGTGTAATCGGCGGGGTTGTCGTAGCTGATCTCGATTTGGTAAGTGCCCAGGCTGGCTTCGTCATCCAGCGTCAGCTCGCCGTTGAGCGTGCCGAAGCTGTTGAGCGGCAAATCTTCCTCATAAATGGTGGCGTACAGCGCGTCGTGGATCACCACGTGGGCTGTTTCGGCCACGGTCGGGATGCTGTAGGCGGCGTCGTCATCGGCGCGAATAATCCCCTTGAAGTAGACCGTCTGGCCGGGCCGGTAGAGCGGCCGCTCGGTGTAGGCGTAGCCGGTGTAGGGCGACCAGTATTTGTAACCGGTGTCCCACAGATAGCGAAACTCGTAGGGATCGATGCCGGCGCTCCAGGCCGAACTGCCCACCCCGAAATCGTCGTCGGGCTGGTCGGGGTCGCCGGCAAAGACAAACGGCTGTTCCAGCGGGTCATCCGGGCCGATGTCGTAGTTAAACAGGGCCACGCCCTCATCGTCGGAGGTTCCCTCGGTTGCGGGCTGGTCGGGATAGTGGAAGGTCAGCGGGACATCGCTAACCGGCTCGCCGCTGTTTAGGTCGGTCAGCCAGGCCAGCGCGTCGCCCCGACCGTTCTTCACGGTCAGGTTGCGGCGGGTAACGATGAGCACCTGACGGTCGATGACGTCGTTGGCGTCGCTCAGGCGGGCCTCAGGGTAAAAGTCTTGGCTGTCGGCGGAGGCTTCCAGGTAGTAGATACCGGGCGGCAGCGGTTCGCCGTCAAACACGGCCTGGCTGACATCGACTTTGTAAACGTAGTTGATGAAGGTTTCCGGGTCGGTCGTCATTTGCCAGGTACCGATCAAGTCATCGCCCGACGGCTGATAATCGCCCCACTCCGAGCCGCTCGACCAGCCTCGAAAGGCGGTTTGGGCCAGGTCGAGAAAATCGGCCGACGGCATGCGGTACAGATCGAAATTGACCTGGCTGACGTTGCGCACGGTCATATAGATGTAGGTTTCGGGATTGTAGCCGTTGTAAACGGCCACATCGGGGCTAACCAGCCGCACGTAGGGCGACTGGCGCAGCGTCCGCCAGACAATGGTCTCCGGGCCGGCCAGCGGCTGACCGTAGCGGCCCTCGACGTCCGTGGTCAGGGTGACGGTGTAGGTCTGGTTCTCGCGGCGGGGGAAATTAACCGACAGCACGGTCTCGTTATCGGAAAAGTAGGTGTAAACGTCGGTCCGAGCGATGTCGGCCGGCTCGATGAGCAGCGAATCGCCCACGTGGACGCTGTTGGGGTCGATGGGCGCGTTGAAGGTGATATCCAAACCGGCCCAAATCTCGGCGAACTGTTCGCCGTTCTCCGGATTGGTCGAAACCACTGCCGGGGCCGGTGTGGTGGTGAACGACGCGCTAAAGGCCTGCTCGGTGGCGACGCCGGCCAGGCTGGCGACGCCCTGAGGCAAAGTCAGTTCGTACAACTGATCCAGCGCCAGCGGGGCGGCGGGGGTGAAGGTCACGGTTTCCACGCCGATTGGCTTCGGCTCAACGATGGACGGGCCGCTTTCCGGGTAGAAGTCGGTTGGCTCCGGCTGGACCGGCGGGATCATACCCCGCTCAACCCAGGCGAACTCGCCGGCAACCGGCGCGCTGCTGCCGGCCTCAACCAGTTGGAGGGCCTGCTCAACCTCGCGGCGGTTCATCGGCTGGTTGAAGGTGACGCTGATAACCGGCGAGGGGCTGACGTACAGGTCGCCGTCGGCCGGGAGGCTGGCAACCACCGCCGGTTGGACGGTGGTGAAGCGCCATTCGTAATCACCGGTCATTTCAGCCTGGCCGGTGACATCGGTTAGCCCGCCGTCCACTCGGACGGTGTAGGTGGTGGCCGGCTCGAAGCCGTCGGCCGGGGTAAAGCGGTAGGTGGCGGTGTTGAGCCAGTCGCCTTCGCCGTCAACGGCCGGGCTAAAGGTCAAGGGGTCGGGCGTGTTGCCGGCCGCCTCAAGCCCCTCCAGCGGCACGACCGGCCGGTTGAAAAAGACCAGCACCTCGCTGTCGGCGGCGACATCGGTCACGCCGTCGGCCGGCTGGACGTTAGCCACTTCCAACAAGCCAACCGCGCCAAACCGCAGCTCAAAGGGGCGGTTCATGGGCAGCCCGGCCTGGCTCTCGGCCGTGGCGTCGATTTGCACGCGATACCGTTCGCCCCGCTCCAAACCGCCGGCCGGCGTAAAGGCTACGGTCCGGTCATCAACCCAGTCAAAGGTACCGTCGCCGGCCGCGCCGGGTTCAAAGGTGAAGGCTTGCTCCACACTATCCCGATCCATCGGCTGGTCGAAGGTAATTTCAATCGGCGCGTCGAGCGGCTGCTCGGCCCCCAGTTCCGGCGCGGTAGACAGCACCAGCGGCGGGATCGGTTCGGTCGGCACCGGCACGGGGGTGTCGGTTGGGGTCGGCGGCGGTTCGGTTGCGGCGGCAGCCACGGCGGCCTCGGTCGGTTCGGTGGTCGCGTCCGCCGGTTCGGTCGGCGCGGCGGTTGGTTCGGTGGCGGCGGCGGCCGATGCGGTCGGCGCGGCGGTTGGTTCCTCCGGCGCGTCCGCCGGTTCGGTGGCTGGCGGTAGGGTCGGCGCATCGACGGTCTGGTTGCGCACGCCAACGGGCGTCGCGCCGGGGGTACAACTGGTGATGAGCAGCAGGGCTGCGATGATAAGGAAAAGTGTCTTTTTCACAGAGATAGGTCACCTTTTAGGCTGCCGGGCAGCCGGTATGGATTACTTTATGATCATAACGACGTTGGGCGTGTTTGTGTTCCATTTGGGACGGTCGAGGGAGGGGAATCGCACGCTTTGTACCTGATTTTGCGCCGCGAGAGGTGACTGTCACTCGTCAAGGATGGTATTTCGCCCTCACCCCGTCGCTGACGCGACGCCCCTCTCCCTGAGGGAGAGGGGTTGGGGGTGAGGGTTATTTTCAAGGGCGGTCGAGTGACGGTCGCCTAATGGCAACGCTTTACCACCGTATATCATAGCATACGCGAAGGGAAATGACTAAACCGGCGGCTGATTTGCCCCCGACGGTTGGGGTGACGGTTGGACGTAGGGGAGGGGGTGAGGGGACAGCTTAGGGGTGGGAGGACTACAACGGATTAGGAATGGAACGGATTTTTTGGGGAACAATCCGATGGTTTCTAAATCCGATGTTGTTTTGTCGTTTATGATGACTTTGCATTCCCTAAAACGCCATACTTTCCCATACGATGTTCGTCGAGCCAGCGTTTAACCTCTTCATCGGAGGGCGGCGGCTGTGAGGTCGCTAACAACCCCAATGCGGCTTCCAGGGTTTTTCGCTTGGCGACAGGTTGGCTCGATGGAGTGACTTCGACTTCGGGTTTGAGCGTACCCAGGATATCTTGAACCAAATCAAGCCGTTGGGCGGGCGACCGGTGGCGAATGGTATCGAGGACGGCTTCATAATCGGATCGTTCTATAGTAGCCATAAGTTTCATCCTTTCAATCTCTAACATTCTACCATAATCCCCCCTACCCATCATCCTCGTCGTCAACAAAACGCCTCATGGTTACCCAGATCGGCTCGATTTAAGGCTATCGGGTAAACAATATTGCGTCAAGCGTACTCTATGGGGAGAGGGGATAAAAAAGACAGAATTAACAAAATGGTCACGATTAAAGGATAAAAATTCGGACGCATCGGGTCAATTCTGTCTAATCGGTTACATTGGAATTACTAATGGAAATAGATGGAGCGACAAAGCTTGCTTTGTCATTCACGCTAAGGTCAAAGTAATGAAAATCAAGAAGATAAACGGAAAACCAAGCGGCCCCCCAGCCCCCCAAAGGAGCTTATCGTTACACATAAGTAGAGTAAGTAGAGAATAAGGAGAAGATTACCCTAAGGCAAGAAAGAACGATAAGATAGAGAGCAAAAAAATAAACAAAGGAAAGCCAAAAAGGTATGACCGATCAAGAAAGAAACTGGGGCGATGAAGAAATGGGAAGTCTGAAACTAGGCGACGAACGGTTGGAAAAGCGGGTTCGGAAAATCATCAGTGACTTTAGTCAAAATCCAACAGCATCGATACCGGAATTTTGTGGTGACCGGGCGGCAACCCAGGCGACCTATAACTTACTGAGCCAGAAAAATCTCAAGGCCCAAGCCATTCCAGCGGCCCAACGGCAAGCGACAGTGCATCGGATCGAACAGGGCGGCTATCAACTGATCCTGGCCGTACAAGATACCACCGAGTTCAACTACAGTCATCATCCGGCCACCACCGGCTTGGGAGCGTTAGACCACCCGAGCTATCAAGGGTTTTTTACCCATACCACCCTGGCGGTCACCCCCGAGGGCTTGCCCCTGGGCTTGTTAGCGCAAGAAAGTTGGGTTCGAGATAAACCTCAACCCGATCAGGAACCGGCGCGTGCCGCGCGACCCATTGAGCAGAAAGAGAGCTACAAGTGGTTTAAGGGATTGGATCAAGGCACAGCTAATTTTCCGGCAGGGGTGTCCGTTCTGACTATCTCTGACCAAGAAAGTGACATCTTTGAGTACTTTGTCCACCCCCGTCCGCCGCAAGTCGATGTTCTCATTCGAGCCTGGCGGGAGCGGCAGGTTGAGGCCGAGGTCAGCTCTTTATGGGCCACTATCCAGAGCAGTCCGGTGCGGGGACGGGTCGAAGTCGAGGTCACCGCCACCCCAAAACGAGTAGGCCGAACGGCTCGTTGCCAGGTTTATTACAAACAAGTCACCTTGAAACCCCCTCGAAAACGACCGGGACTACCACCTGACCTAAAACCGGTCACCTTATGGGCCGTCTTAATCCAAGAAATGAACGCGCCAAAGGGGACCAAGGCCATTGAGTGGTTGTTGCTAACTACCTGGCACATTGCCAGCTTTGAGCAAGCTTGCCAATTGATCGAATTCTACAGTCGCCGCTGGCTGATTGAACGCTTTCACTTTGTCCTCAAAAGTGGCTGTGCTTTGGAACAACGGCAATTGAAGAAAGAGTTTCGCTTGGAGCGCTTTCTGCTGCTGGCTAATGTCGTGGCTTGGCGCTTGTTGTGGCTGACCTATCTGGGCCGGATTAATCCCGATTTACCCTGTAGCGTTGCTTTAGACCCGGCTGAGTGGCAAGCTCTCTATTGTTTTATCCATAAAACCCCGCTTGTCCCCCAACAGCCGCCGTCTATCCACCAAGCCCTGTCTTGGATTGCTCAGTTAGGTGGTTTTCTGGGTCGCAAATCGGATGGGTCACCCGGTGTTAAAGTTCTCTGGCGCGGTTGGCGTCGTCTGTTCGATATTACTCAAGCTTGGCTTATTTTTAACTCCTCCTAACTTACCTCACTTATGTGTAACGATAAGCCCAAAGGAGGGAGCCATAAATTCCCCCCGCTGGGGGGTTAGGGGGGCTATAGGGCCAACACGCATAACGTCAAGCCGGGATATGAAAGCTGTCTTGATCGATTATTTAAACCCCATAACTTTGACGCTTTACCCCGTTACCTTCACAGCAGCCGCCGGGCAACCGAGGGCGACTGGTATCGGAAATGGGGTGGGCTTACGAAATCATACTCTCCACAACTACATCCGTCGAGCCATTTAGCTCGACGGCGCCGTTGACGCCGTTGGTGGGAGCGGCTTCGGCTTCGGGGGTGGCGGCCGGGGTAGTTTCGGCTTCGCTTTCGGTCGCTTTGGTCGAGCGTTTGGTCACATCAAAGCCCCAGCGTTTCAGGTCGAGGGTAATGGTGTGGCCATACTGCAACACCACAATATTAGACGCCACCAAACGCAGCGCCTCTTTTAGACGCTGAAAAGCGGCGTCGCGGGCGATGCGGCTGGTGGTCCGTTGGGCTTTACTGCTCTTGCGTATCTTTTGGGTCGCAATCCATTGGTCGCGCACGTCAGTCACCTCGGCCAACGAGGGCGACTCGAAGCGCTCTGCTTCGGGGCGGGTTCCTTCTTTAGCGATATACGCATTCAAGACGCGCAGGCGCTCTTTTTTGCTGTCGGGGAAGATGATGTTACCGGTGGTTTGTTTCACTTCAAAGCCCCAGGCTTCGGCCTCTTCGGGGGTGTCCCAGAAATGATTTTTGAGCATATGCTGGATACGTTTGAGGTATTGATAGACTTTCTTTTCAAGGCGTTTGAGGTTTTCGGAAGCAATGGTGCGTTGGGCTTCGCTGCTGTGGAACTCATCGCGGTGGGGGCGACATTCTTGCAGCAGTTTGGCCAGATGGGCGGCCACCGGCGACTGTTTCTCTGGGGGTAAGGTCTGGTCGTAAGCCAGGATGCCTTCGCCTAAATTGATGAGGTCGGCGTGTTCATCCGCTTCGGGGATATCGACCTGGTACTGACTGAGCGTATCGAGAATAAGTTGGAGCATGGATGGGTCCTTTCTAGTGTCTAGGCGCTTACGCCGCAACATCGACAAAAAAATGTCGATAGAATTAAATGGCAAGGCCAAGGGCTTGAAACAAATTATGCATGGCCACTTGGATGGTTTGATAAAGGACATCAATCGGAGATTGATGCTTAGGTTTGGGACCAGATTTGGGTTTGCCCGCCCCAGCAAGAATAGGTTTGATAACCTTCTCCCGCAAAACCAACAACGCGGCCATAGTTTGTAGGCCATGGGGCGAGGCCTGATAACGGCGGGAGAGACCCATTTTACGGACCCACTGTTTAGCCCGGAATTTTTTGAGGTCGTAAGCAGCGTGCCGGGCATGATAAGTGGTCACCTGCAAAATATCACGGACCTTGGCCGCCAGAGCAGAAACGGTGAAACCATTGGGAGAGAGGGCTAGCGACACCAGGGCTTCAAGCCCGGCCCGCATTCTGGGTTTGTTGAGGTCAATACCAGCCAATCGCGTCTGCCCCAGATAGCTGGCCTCAGCCAAGGTATCAAGCGTGTCGTCAGCGATAAAGGCTTGGTCAATATAATGGAGGTGGTCCAGAAAACGAGAGAGAATAGCTTTAAGTTGAGCCACAATCGGGGGGAAGTTGGGTAAGGAGCGGGAAGTGGCTAAGGCCTTGGTGTTATGAACAATCACCTCGCACCGGAGAACGTTAGCGCCTTTGGTATACAACTTGAGGGTCAGTTTGCCAAAGTGGATCTTAAAGATGGTCAAGTTGTAGCGTGGTCTCTCGGTTACAATCTCCAGGCGGGGGGGCTGGTTGCCTTGCCGCCGATACGGGCGGCGTTTGGCCCCAAAGATGGTTTTGAGCCGTTTGAGATCTAAACGGGTGCGGGTACGGTCAATCAACGCTTCAAAGAGTTGTTCCATCTGACCCGCCCGCTTAAAGAGCAGGTTGCGACTGTATTCGACTTGATAAAGCGAATAGTCATAGGCAAAGCCGGTTCGCTCTTGCTCGGGTAGAGATAAGGCAAAGCCCAGGCAGGTCGAATACAACCAGCGGTCACAAACCTGACGCAGTGGCCCTACAGTGTTCGCTGAACACAAGGTCTCTGCCAACTGCGCCAGGTCTGTGTCGCTCTCGACTTGGCTGAAACAGTTGCCTTCTTTCCGAAATGACAGCCCGGCCTGAACGGCTTGCCGGGCCAGATACTCATGACCATTGAGTATAACCTGCGCCCCAAAAGGCGGATGTCCGCTCATCCGAATCGTGATGTGCCCCCAGTCGGGGTCGATGATATGAAAGTAGTAATGATTGACTGACGGGTACTTGCGGACAAGGTTTTGAATACGACCCGCCTGGTTTTGCTGCACGTGCCAGGCCGGGGCCGAAGCTCGACCAACCAGCACCGCAAACAACCCCACAAAATCAGGCTCTTGGGGCAAGTACGGCTGGGCGATCTCGTGCTTGCGGTCGCCTGATTGGCAATATATCACGGGAATGCCGGCCTTTTTGGCATAGGCCCGCAACCGACGACTAAACCGACCCGCTAACCGCATCAGATGGGTATTATCCAGTTCATCATCGTTCCCGTGCAACTCGCGCCACCAGTTTCGAAACCCACCCGCGATGTGCCCTCGCCGAAAGTAGGCATTCAACACAATCCGGTCAGGACTATCATATGTTCCGGTCAGATAGTCGGCATACTCTTGGCTTAACTTGTCTGTCATCTCGATTACTCCTTCGTCTTGGCCTGAAGTAAGCTTAGTTCATCTCTTACCTTTGTGTCAATTGTCCCATAAGGGACCTTTTTTTCTGGGCATCGTCCCAGAAAATGGCTAGTGTCTATTGAATGAATGGGAACGTATTCAGTTGTTGAGAATCATTCTATGGTCAACGACAACTATAATTACCCAGCGATGACAATTAGAAATGCCCACTAGCCAAGCGGAGGAAGGGGAGTAAACTGGCCGAACCAGAAAGAGGGAAGCCAGCCAATGACCTGCACCGATGCACAAGTGAGGCGAATGATGAAAGAAAGAACCCAAGGCCGCAGCCAGGAACAGGCGGCGGTCAAAGCGAATATTAAAAGTCGAAAAACAGTAGCCAAGTACGAACGGTTAGGCCAAGTTCCGAGCGAACTGAATCAGTCGCGGCGCTACCGCACCCGGCCCGACCCGTTTGCCGAGGATTGGCCAGCCATCGAACAGAAATTAAGACTGGCCCCGGAACTGGAAGCCAAAACGTTGTTCGAGTGGCTGACGGAAGAGAAACCAGGCCAATATCAGGCTGGGCAACTGCGGACCTTGCAACGGCGAGTGGCCGATTGGCGAGCCTTGAACCAAGACAAAGTGGCGGTGTTGGAGCAAGTCCACTATCCGGGCGAGGTGCTGCAAACCGACGGCACCTGGTTGAGTGAGTTGGGAGTGACTATCAACGGCCAAAGTTTTAAGCACGTGTTGATCCACTGTGTGTTACCCTACTCCAATTGGGAATGGGGCGTCATTGCCCAATCGGAGTCATTATTGGCCTTGCAAGACGGGCTAAACCAAACCTTGTTGAAACTGGGCCGGGTGCCGCAGTATCATCAGACCGACAACAGTTCAGCGGCCACCTATCACGTGGCCGGTCAGGCCGGCCACGAGCGGGCCTACAATGAGAATTATCTGGCGTTGCTGACCCATTTTGGCTTGAAACCGCGCAAGATTGGGATTGGCCAGCCTGAACAAAATGGCGACGTGGAAAGCAGCAACGGCGGGCTCAAACAGGCCCTGAACCAACATTTGTTATTGCGCGGCAGCCGCGATTTCGACAGTCTGGCCGACTATGAAGCCTTTATCAAGCAGGTGATGAACCGTCGTAATCAACCCCGCTCGGCCCGCTTGGCCGAAGAGTTGGCGGTGATGAAACCGTTGACCGCCCGACCTTTGCCGCCCTACCAACAAGTGCGGGTCAAGGTCAATCGCTACGGCCTCATTCGGGTGCAGGCTAATCAGTACTCAGTCCCGACCCACCTGATTGGGCAGCAGGTCACGGTTCGCCTCTATCAGTGGCATCTGGAGGTCTACTATCGCCAGATGCAGGTCGAACGGCTGGCCCGGTTGGTGGGCAACAACAAACATGCCATCCATTACCGCCATGTGGTTGAAAGTTTACTGCGCAAACCGGGCGGCTTCCGTCAGTATCGCTATCGGGAGGCCATGTTTCCTCAGTTGGTCTTTCGCCAGGCGTGGGACCAACTCAATCACTGGCACTCACCCCGCAAGGCCGACCAGATTTACTTGCGGATCCTGCGGTTAGCCGCACGTACGCTGGAATGTGAGGTGGCCGACGCCTTACACACCCTGTTGGCTCAGACCGACCTGTGGGATGAAACCGAGGTGGAACGCTTAATTGGGGCCCAACCGCCTATCTCGGTTCCCCAGTTGACGCCGCTAGTCATCGATTTACAGGCTTATGACCGACTGTTAGAGGAGGTGACTGGTGAACCCGCTTGACACCATTGCCCAGCATTGTCAACAGTTACGCCTCTCCGGCTTGGCTCAGACGGTTCCGCAAGCTGTCGCCTTGGCCACCCAAGAAGCGTGGTCGCTCGAAACCTTCCTGAGCTATGTCTTGGAACAAGAAGTCAGCCAGCGCCAACACCGGCGGGTGGAACGGCTGTTGCGCCAGGCCCGCTTGCCGCCCCACAAGACGCTTGACCAGTTTGACCAGGACCGCTTGCCGCTCCGGGTTCGCCGTCAAATGGCGGGGCTTATTGAGGGTCAATTCATCCCTCACGCCGAGAATATTCTCATTTTCGGCCAGCCCGGCACTGGCAAAACCCATCTGGCCGCGGCTCTGGCTTACGAGTGGGTCCACCGCGACTTTCCGGTCCTGTTTATGCCCACTTTCAAACTGGTCGATACCCTGCTCCGGGCCAAACGGGATTATCAACTTGAAGCTGAACTCAAACGGCTCGACCGCTTTGCCGTGGTCGTCCTGGATGATATCGGCTATGTCCAACAAAGCCGGGATGAAATGGAAGTCATGTTTACTTTTTTGGCCGAACGCTATGAACGCCGCAGTGTCGTTATCACCTCCAATCTTGTGTTCTCGCAATGGAACCAGATTTTCAAAGACCCACTGACCACTGCTGCCGCTATCGATCGTGTTGTTCATCACAGCCGCATTATTGAATTCGGCGCCGATATGGGCAGTGTTCGGGCTGAACAAGCCGCCCAACGTCAATTACAACTCAGTCAGCCACCCGCTGACTTGTCTGACCCAATCTAATTATCCTTTATGGGCATTTCTAATTGTCGCTATTGGGTATTTCTAATTGTCGTTTGACA
>JACKAU010000021.1 GCA_020634855.1 Anaerolineales bacterium | reverse complement strand
TACAATAGGTTTGCCCCACGGCATCGCAATTTCTACGTAACGCGTACCGGCCTCAGGATCATTGGGGAAAAGATGGGGATTTTGAAATTTAGCAAACCAGTAAAACGAGCGAAAATCCTCATCAACCCGATAAGGATCGCCCAATCGGGGCCATTGAAGCCAGGCTACCCCAACTATCGACAGCAGGATCAACCAAACGTAAATTTTCAGATAATTTTTATCAAGTTGCAATCGTCAAGTAACCTCTTGTAAAACTACATTATTCTATAAGGAAACGAACAAACTATTCCGAATAATAGTAATAGAGTTTCATTGCATCGTCATATCGACAGATGCTCGATAGCGATATAATCGAATCCCACCCAGTTCATAGCTGGCCAGTCGGGTGTAATGTTCATCGAAACGGTGAAAGATAGACTCTTGCTTCTCACCCTCAAAATCTTGGTGTACGACCAGCCAGAAGGTTTCGCTAAGCGGATCGGCAAAGGTGATAATATCCCCTCCCATTAAGCGAACTACATCAGGGCGCACTTGCGGATTATCATTATCTTCCAGAAAGAGCCGGTGGGTCAGTTGCGGCGAATAACGCAAAAACAGACGATAGCCGCTATCGCTGGTATAAACAATCGTCTCGTCCGGCGAAGCATGTGCTTGCAAAAACAAGGCCGCTTCTCGAGCCGGCGGTTTACTGTACGCCGGATTGAACAGCCAATTGTAATCCGCCAATAGCCCCACACCCATCAACAAGATCACTAAAACAGCATTGACCAGCCGCTCTCTAGGCACGCTCGCGCCCCAAGCGATCAGTAGATAAAGTCCGGGGACCGCGATGGTCATCAGCCGGGGCAGAGTCAGCGGCGTCCAAAAGATGGAGACGGCAAACATAATCGAGACCGGCAGCCAATAGATCATCAGGGTCAAAACAAGTGAAGCTACACCGGCCCGCGGGCGCCGCTTCACCACAGCCCGTCCGGCCTGGAGCAGCGTAATTATGACGAGCATTAGGATAAGAGCGTAGCCGATCTGAAGCCACAAGATATCCAAAAACTGACCAACAGTGAAAGCCAAGGGCATCGACAAAAACAAGCCCAAGCTGACTTCACGAATCCAGTAATCACTAGATTGGTTCAATTGATCAGCCAACCACAAGATAATGGGTATGTATAGGACGCCCATCAGCAGATGGATTAAAAAAAAGTCCATCCAGGCCGGGCCGCTGGCCGCCAACCACCGGCGCCCCATAAAGAAAAGTCCTAATGTCCCCACAATGAGGATGAATAGATAATGCGTGTATAATCCCAACAACGCCACCAGCAAGTAAAGTATCCACCAAATACGTCGCTCTTGCCGCCACAATTGGACCTGACATAGTATAGCGAGTGATGAGAGTAGAAAGAGCTGGCTGTACATACGCATTTCTTGAGAGTAGTACAGGTGAAACGGCATCAAGGCCGTCAGGGCTGCCGCCCATAAGCCGGTTCTCCAATCAAACAGGGATTTACCGAGCAGATACATGCTGATAACCGCACCAATCCCCATTAACGCCGAAGGTAAACGCAGCGCAAAGTCGCTATCGCCAAACAAATTATGCCAGAAATGTAACAGCAGATAATAACCCGGTGGGTGAAGCGAATGAAACTCGTTGGTCAGGATCTGCCGGGCCGTACCGAATGCGATAGTGGCGCTCAGGGCTTCATCATTCCATTCGCTCTGATACCCCAGGTGGGTCAGGCGTAAGATCGCCGCAACCATCACGATCACAACTAAAATGATCAATTCTTGGCGATTTTGCTTGATCCACAGCCCCAGGCTTTTCGGAGGTGGACTACCGACCGGCTTCAACACCAACTCCTGTTTCATCGAGCGCAAAGGTACCAATATAAATCCCATTAATGCGATTTTCTTCCAACAAACGATAACGAGCCTCAATTTCGGCCAGTTGCTGCTGTTGGTAATCGATGGCTTGATCGAGACCGACCACCAACCAAGCCCGGTCGTAGCCTTGCACAGCTTGCTCAATAGGTTGGGGTTCGCCGCCAACCGCCACGCCGATGGATTGGGACGGGGCGTTCTCTTGCACCAATTCGGGGTCGCCGGGTAGTAGGACGTGCCGGACGGAATGCGGGTAGGCTAAAAACGGCATAAGCGAGCCAGGACTGGTATGCAGTACAATATCGCCAGGTCTTACTTGGGTCTGGACATAAAATGCCGCTTGTCGCCAGGCTGGTTTGGCGAAGGCCGGGTTGAAATAAAAATTAAAAATCGAGATGAGCATCATCGCCAGAGCTGGTAAAAAAAGAAGCATGTTCAGGCGACGCTGTCTGGCGCTGGCAACACCCCAAGCCACCATAAGATAAAACGGGGGAGCAGCCGTAATAACGGTGCGTAGTTGAAAAATAGGCCGGATTAGCGAAACCAGATAGGTTCCTAGAAGCGGGACCAATCCCCATAACAGTAACCAGAGCAAGGGCTTAACTCTATTTCCCTCACGAATAGCATGACGAATTTCATTGAGCGTTACAAAAACAATCAGCAACGTTGCCACTAATGAAACGGCGATGCCCCAGGTCGGTAAGGTATAGCTGGTAAAAAAACCGGTCACTGTCGTAAACAACAGCAATGGGCTAGGCGTGGCCATCCAATATGTATCAATCACGGCTCGGCTTTGCGTCAAAAATATACCCAACCAAGGGATGTACAGAAGCACACTTACAGCTATCGAAATTAGAAAAAATACCGTCGATCGCCAACGTTTTTCGACCAAAATAATATACAAAGCCATTGCCGCCACCACCGGAAAGGCAAAATAAGTGGTGTATGCAGCTAGGGTTATGACGACTGAAAATAAAAGCCAATCGATCCAGTTTTCGGTACGCAAGGCTCGAAACAATAACCAACCGGCCAGAATGGTCAAAAAGATCAACTGGGTATACATCCGTGCTTCTTGGGCATAAAAAAGTTGCAGCGGCGAAATGGTCATAATGAAGGCTCCGACCAAGCCGACCGTTGCCTCAAACAAATCGCGTCCCAATAAATATAGAAGGTATATCGAACCCGCTCCAAAAATCACGGACGGTAGTCTAGCCAGGGTCTCGCTTTGTCCAAATAGTAGAAACAGCTTAACGACAAGATAGTAAAGGGGGGGATGAACATCAGCGGCGGTAATAGCAACCAATTCCGGAATGGGTTTTTGGGCCAGCAGTACAGTTAAGGCTTCGTCATGCCAGAAAGACCATTCGCCTAACTGAAAAAGCCGGAGCAGCAAGCCGAGTATAGTTAGAGCCAAAGCCCACAATCCAGATCGATTTTGAAACGTATCAAGACGCAACACTGATGAATCGCTCCTTAATCGCCCGCCCGTAACGAACTTCCGCCCTCGAACTCAAACTCGAAAACTTGGTAAGCCCCGGCCACGTCAAACACCGGCTGTAAATAGTTTTCTTCCAAGGCCGACAAAACCCCGGTATCGATGGTCTCAGGCTGTTCGTTGAGGACAAATTGCAAGCCATTACGGTGAATGAGTACGTGAGTCACGCCAACGTCATGCCAATTCCGGGCGATAGCATCGGCGGTTTGGTATTGATCGACGAGATGGGGAAATTCATCAAGAATACTGTCGGGCCGGCAATCGAGATGGCAGTAGTAGCTGCGTGGCTCCCACAAAAAGACAATTGTCGATTCCAGGGGCAGGTCGGTATTGATTTGCTGCATAGCGGCATAATATGCGCCCAATCGCCGAGTTAGGTAGTCGTCGCGTGATTCCAGACCGGTCAGGTAAGGCAGCGGGTTGATCTTCTGAGTCAGCAGCCCCGTGTCGATGACGGTCAACGCCAGCGTCAAGACCACGGCGATGTTGACAAAGCGGCTAAAAGAAAACTGCGGCGTATCAAGGCGCGGTAGTTCCGACCAAACCCAACCGGCGATCGGGGCCAGGGCAACCAACCCCGGCAGCAGTAAACGAGACTGCCACAACGCTCGCGACCAAATAACCCCCAGCGTCCAAAACGCGAACTGAGCCGTCATGTAAAATAACAATGCGTTAAGGGCGGGAGGACGGTCATCCCGCCGGAAGAGTGCCCACCCAATCACCAATGGTAGAAAAAGCAGCAACAGCGGGCCGGTGCGGCCATCCCAATAGTTGGCATCACGCACACCTAAAGTCAGCAGCCAAGGCAGCCCCAGCAGCGTCGAGGGTCGCCAGCCGATGCCGGTTCCGGCGGCAGCGTACCACTCGGTCCGGAAGTTGTCCCAGAAGGCACCGCCAAACAGCCCGTACAGAAACGGATAGACCGGATTGCCGGTAAAAAACCAGTTTCTCAAGTACCATGGTGAAGCGACGAGTAGGGCAATGAGACAGAAGAGGAGAAAGGGCATTAGGGCGTAAAACGTAGAACGTAGGGGGTGCGACGTAGTGCGTAGTGCGTGATACGTAGTGCGTAGTGCGTCCCATAGAATGAGGAGACCCACGACCACAGGGGTAACAAAACTGGTGTATTTGAGCCCCATCGCCAGACCGGCGAATATTGCACTGAGAGCGATAATTGATAGTCGCTGATCGCTAACCGCTGACCGCTGACCGCTGACCGCTAACTGTAAAAAGCAAAGTGCCGCATAGAGGCTGGCGAGTTGGTAGAAAGCCAAGGCGAGATCATTGTAGGCCCAACCGGCCAGAGTGCCGAGCATTGGCATGCTGGCGAGGATGACGACGGCGGGCCAGGCTGACTTTTGGCTAAGAAAGCGCCGGGCGGTCAGGTAAACCAGGCCCGCCAGCAGCGGCGCGAAGCTAAAATGCAGCAGCTTGGCCGCGATGTCGCCGCGCAGGAGCATCGCCCAAGCAAATAGCATTTCCATTAGTGAAGGAAAGCTGAAATGCGGCACGTCGATGCCGCTGACGATACGCCCTGCCTCCAAATAAAGCTTGGGAGCGGTTAGGTGGTAGAACAGGCCGTCCCAATCGGTGGGCGGCAGCAGCGCTACCAACAGCGCCAGCAAACCGATGACGGCCAGGTAGACAACGACTAGAGGATGCGGTGGATTGGTGAATTTCCAGGTTCGGCCTTGTTGGAACAGTCGCCAAAGTTGAGGCGCGGCGGCCAGGCTCAATCCACCCGTTATCACATAAGCCGCCCAAGGGTGAAACAATCCGACCAATCCCAACCCGAACACGAGCAGGCCCAACAATCCCAACCCTAGCCCCGTACCCAAGACAACCGTCTCACCTAAACCAAAGGTATCGGCGGCCAATCGATTGAGCAGCCATGCCCCTAAGCCCAAACTGATAGCGACCAACCAGATGGCTGCCAGCAGATTAAGCAGGACGCTGCCTACAGCTACCACATTTCCGGCGGCAAAGGGTTTTTGTACGGCAAAGAAGCTACCCAATACAAAAAACAGCCACAACACCAGCAGCCCAAGCGTTATCCAACGGATTGTCGCTGTGTTCATACCGTTTGCCTGGGTTGGAGGGATAAGGATTGCTGCTCGTAGGCCTGGGCCGACTGCCAAAGGCGACGCCAATCAACGGCATATAAAATCAGGAGCAGCGCTGGCAGCAGGCCATGCATCATAATATGTTCCCAATCGCCGGCCAGGGTTACGATGAAAGCGCCCCACATCACCACCATTAGGCCCCCTTCAATGAGGGCAGCTCTCAAAGCTGCGCCCGGTTCGGTTAAGCGCTGGAAAAAAAAGAAAAGGGGCAAATAGAGAATAATCTGATTGGTCGTTGCTGAGCGAAAGGCAATAAGACTGCCGATAATAAGCGTTGACATAATCGCCCAAGTATACGCTCCCGGCCGGCCTTTGAAGGCGAACCACCAGCCGGGCAATAACGCCAGAAAAAAGAGAAATGATAAAATGATGGTCAAAGGCGCTGCCAGAGAAGCGGGTAGTAAAAAATGGAGTAAATTTTCCAACGGTGTACCAAAAGCGACATAGTCGCTGTAGGCGATTGCGTTCCGCACAAAATCAACCGGCCAGGTTGGAACCAGCAGCATGCTGCTCAACAACAAAGTCAGCATACTGAGGCCAAAACTTAATACAATCCGCCATCGAAGCTGAAATAAGGCCCAAATCAAAAGAAAAATGACAACGAGTACTACCATTTGGGGCTTGATCGTGGTCACGGCCAGACAAATCCCGGCCAAAATGTCGCGACGCGACTCGACCGCCCACAATGCTAACAGCAAAGCCAAGCCCACTAATACCGAAAATTGCCCCAAAATAATCGTCCGCGCTCCATTGTAAAAAAAGATGCCCCAAAAAAGCGTCAGCCAAAACAGCCATTTAGGCGGCGACCAGCCCGCCAGCCGAATCGAAAGAATAGTCACCCCCAGCAGCATAAATTGCAGTAAGGTCATCCAAATGGCCTGCGCCCAAGCGTATGGCAGCAAACTCAACGGCCAGAAAAAATAGAGCGTGTAGAGTGGATAAGCAAAATAGGCCTGATCTTTATCTTCGGGAGTCGCCAGGCGACCAAACATGGCTATTTGGGCCTGCTCCGCTATTGAGCGATCATACGGATTCGTGCCGTGTAGTAGGAATTCACGCCCACCCAGCCACCGCACGAAGAAGTCGTTACCGCCGGGGAACTTACTGGTGAAGACGGTGTAGACGGCAAACGACTCAGCCGCAATCAAGACCAAACATAGGACGGCTAAGATCAACCACTGTGTGACGGATATTTTTGAGGCCCGAGGAAAGGCTCGGCTCATTTCCACAAATCGACTCCCTAAACAGTTCAGGTTAATTCAAATTATGACTTCAAGTCCACTAGCCAAAGTTGAATTCAACAAGACATTGGCTGTCCGACCGCATGTATTACAAACCAGGCTTTTATTCAACCAATGGTTGTTTTTTAGTGCGGACCTGGGGAACCTTCCCGATCAAAAACCGATATTTCACCAGCGTCCAGATGGCAATTGCGCCATCACGCCATTGGATCTTTTTCCCTTCTTGGCGGGTTCGAGGCTGGTAAGATATCGGGACTTCGTAAATGGTAACCCCTCGTTGTAATAGCTTAGCCGTTACTTCCGGGCAAAATTCAAATCCATCGGTTTCCACGCCGATGTCGCGCAGCAACTCGGTTTTGATGACTTTGTAACCGGTCGCTTCGTCGGTAATGCGCGACCCGTACAGCCAGTTGGTGATCCAACTAAGCAGCCGCCCGCCCCAGTAAAAGGCCAGGGATGATTTGGGATTGCGCTGCAAGTTGCGCGATCCATACACAACCTCTACCGCCGGATCGACAAACGGGGCCAGCAGAGCGGGGTAGTCGGCCGGATCGTATTCCAAATCGGCGTCCTGTACCAATACCAACTCGCTGGTTGCGGCGGCGAGGCCGGTTCGCATGGCCGCCCCTTTGCCGCGATTCCGGCTATGGCGCAAAATACGTAAGGACGGGGAAGCGCTGTTCTGCAATCGGCTCAAAACGGCCGGGGACTCATCTGTTGAGCCATCATCGACGATAATCATTTCATGGACAAGGCCGGTACGCCTTACCCGAGCGATAATTTCTTCTAACGTCGTTTCTTCATTATAAACAGGAATAATAACACTAAGACTTAACATCTATCAATCTCGAAATGTTCACGATCACTCCACCGGTGTACTCAAGTATGTTTTGATTTCATAAAAATATCCTCTCCTATTTGGTCCTAACATCAAATCGAACTACTGATAAAGCTCCAGACGAAGACAGGTAAAATCTATACGTTCCTGTAGCCTGCTCTGCTGGCTAGCCCGCCATTCCTTAGCTTCTGGTAATCCGGCTAGGTTCTGCTCATCAAAAGGTTGGCAGTGCCCCGTCTGGTGGGACGAGTTATTGGGATATTCGATGATAACCCAGATCCGGCGTGATCGAGCTTGCGCAGGCGATGAGTAGGCCGGCAGTGCCACTTTATCGAAACTAATAATCGGCTCGAACGGCGTTGCACCATGGTAGTAAAAGTAAAGGGATACTAAAGCTTGGTAGTACCAAGGGGCAATGACATCATCGGCGGTGGCATGCGCTTCGAGATAAGCTGCCAGGCTGCGCCAATCGGCCCGATCATAAATTTGAGTATCGTAATACACGCGATACACACCGCCCAGCATTAGGGTCACGGCCAACGCGGCTACGGCAAGGCTTAGAGCTTGCCACCGAATGGTAGTGATGCCAATCGCCGTAAGCAATAAAAAAGGAGGCAAGGATTGGATCAGATAACGATCCATGTAAGTCGGTAACCGAAATGATACTAAAAATGTCACCACAGGTGGGATAATCAACCACAAAATCAAAAATATACCTTTATCAGTTCGATAGGTATGATTTATGCCCAATCCCAGTAATAACAAGAAAAAAGCCAAAGATAGAATCGTGACCAGCGTCAAATCAACGGTGTAGCCGACGCTAAAATTCCAAAAGGTTTGGAACAAATCATATAATACCGGCCGGTCTACAGCCGCACTCGAAAGATAAAACTTCCCCCAATTTAGCACGATTAAGGTCCAGGGAATAAACGAGAGCGCGACGAATAATTGTGCGACGACCCAAGGGCGTAGCAAGACATAATTTCGCTTAAACGTCACGATGATAAAGATAAACTGGATCAAGGGGATAAAAAACGCGAAATGATGACCATTGATCCCCATCGCCGTAAAGACCGCCATAGCAGCCCAATTGCGAAAGCGAGATGCTTTTAAATTTTGACTAAAAAAGAACATCGACCCCAGAGCGATGAGCATGAGGAAGGTATACGCTCGAGTTTCTCGCGAGTACCACAGGTGAAAAGGGTTGATGACCAACAACAGCGCGGTCAGCAATCCCACCCGTACATTGACCAGGGATCGACCTAATTGAGCGATCAATGGCACCGCCAAGACCCCCAACACGGCGGGCAGAAATCGTATGCTAAATTCGCTAAATGCATCCGAGACAAATGGACGTAGCAAAATATAGAAAAGCGGGGTGTGATGTAACCCTTCCTGGAGCATCGATTGGATGGCGACGGGCAGAGGTTGTAAGGCAAATAAGGCGGTGAGCGCTTCATCAAACCAGAAACTCTCAACGTTTAAGCGGTGCAACCGTAGGAGATAGGCCAGGGCAGCCAAGCCAACTAATAGCCACCGCTGCTTATAATTAAAATTGGATGGAGCAGGCAGGTTGGATGTTGTCATCAAATTTTAATAAGGTAAACTGCGTTTCTTTTCGCCAAACGACAGCAACTTGGTTACGGCATCATGGTAAGGGGTTGACCCGAGTAAAAATAGTGGCCATATCATCTTGGTAAACCTCTTCCCAACCCGATGACTCAAGTCGCAAGAATTTGGCCAAGGTGCTGTTGGTTTCGATCAGAATGGTGTTAATTTCATCCTCATCGAGCGTCTGCTGCCAGCCGTCGGTGGCGGTCATCACATCGAGATAGCGGCGAATAAAGGTATCGTCGTACAGATCAGTCCGGCCGTCAATGTAAACTCGATAGGCGGGCCAGAGTTTGAAGATCGCATAGCCGCCCCAATTATAGCTGTTAAAAATCGGCGTAGGCGGCTGCTCACGCTGAATAAACTGAATGGCCTCATACGGCAGCGAAGCTTCTTCGGCCTTGAGATTAGCGCCGGGCGTAAGCGGCACTGCGATTTTGATCAGGGCCGCAATGACGATCAACCCCAACAAAACCCAATTGAGCAATTGTTTCGGCTGGCGGCGGCTGGTGGGAACGGCGTCGGCGGCAAACGGCACTCGCTCATAGCCCCAAGTTTCCCACTGGCGAGTCCAGGCGATATCGGCGTAGCGCGCCAGGATCGGTGTGGTCACCAGCCCAAAGATCGCGATATTGCGTGCGGCGAAGAGCGCCCACATGGTCCACATTGCCACCAAGGCCAGGTCGGTCCAATCGGCTTGCCGACCCGCACGCCCCATAGCGGCCACAATCAACAGCAGCATCACCACAAACGGCTGCACGTAAATTAGATGAAAATCAGGGCTTTGCCACTCTTGAATAAAATCGCGCAGCGCCCCAATACCGACCGTTTGAAACGGATAGACCCACATCCGCCAAGTATGGGGATTGATCACCACCACCGCCAGGCAGATGGCCATCACCACCAGTAAATGCCTAAGCCGGCTCCAACTGAGAACGGGGTCTTCTTGGTGACCGGTCACGACATTGGTAATCTCACCTATGAGGTAAGCCACCATCAACATAAAGCCGATAGCATAACCGCCATGAATGTTGACCCACAAAATCATGATCAACGGCAGCCACGGCAGCAGGCGTCCGTTGTGTCGTTTATAACGATCCAGCAAATAGGCCGTTATCGCCACCAGTAAGAAGGTGACCATCTGCGGGCGAGCCGCCCACACAACCGACGAGACAATCGCCCCTAACACCATCGATAGGGCGGCGATGAAAACATTGGCTTCGATCTGTTTCCACACAAACCAAAAAGCCGTGGTCACCAGTGTCGCCAGCGCCAGCGCCACCAGCGCCCACCCCCCCAGCGAGTACAGGCCATACCAGAATATCTGGGCCAGCCAGCCGTGATCAATCCACGGTTGGCCGAACTTGGTATAGGAGAACGGATCGGTCGTCGGGATGGTCAGGTTTTCCACAATGTACTGGCCGGAGCTGAGATGCCACCAAGTATCCGTGTCAGCCGGTACACGTACAGCCATCGTAAATATGGCGACAAATACAATGATCACCAATAATCGGTGAGTTGTCAATGTAAATGATGAGATTTTAGGAACACGTGATGACATAACGTTCATAATTTAACTTAATTCTCTGAGACAAAGACCAGCATGCCTTTATAGTCGAAGGCAATCCGCATATTATCATTGATAACGTCTACAAAATCGGCGTCAAAATGGCGCTGTAAGCATAACTTTTCGATCACCAACCAAACCCGTGGATGAGCAGCCAGGATATTGGCAAACTTCTCCGGTGTATCGATTAGCGGCGCGCCCGTCCAGATATCAAGGCCGTTGGTCGCTTCCCCTCCGTATTGTATAACGTAATAATCGGAGCGTTTCAACACCAAATAACTGGGAGCCGGCGAACAGGTTGCCACCACATCACCTGACTGCCACTGATCCTGAACATAGCGATAAGCCGGGACAAAACCAAACGTGTCTGTTGTCACGAGTTGAATAAGCCCAGGCGTGAACAAAGCCACAACCAGGACTGAAGACAGGGTAGCCAGTCCGAATGTCCCGAAACGGGTGGAGCCGGTGGAGTTTAAAACGAGTTTGGTCAATAGATAGAGTTCTCGCAACGCCAGCAACAAATAAAAGGGCACTATCCCCAGTAGATACCGATCATCATGAAACTTTGAAATCATCGAAGTCACGAACCAGGCGCAGAATAACACGACGTACAAGCAAAGAGCCACCCTGTCACCCACAATAAGCGATTTATTGACCAATCTCAGCACCAGACTAATGAAGCCGATGGCGTAGAAAAGGGTCAACGGCCAGAGTGGCCAGGTCACAAATTGGTGAGTATAAGCAATCAGGTAAGCAATCCGGCTTTGAAAATCAAATGAACCCTGCACCGTCTCACTCAATCGGATTTGAGCGCCCCACGGTCCCCCCATTGGGTTGAGCAGGAGGATCGCACTGACAACAATCAAACCGGCCCCGATTTCACCCCAGGATGGCGACAAGGACGGCCTCTTCTTGGCTGATATCAGCCGGTGAGTGAGAAAAATCCCGGCAATAATGCTGCCTAACATAATCAGAGCCAGAGTATGGGCGAAGACAGCCAGCAGGATAATCAATAGACCGGCGATCTTAACATGACGGCCACGATTTTTGAGATAACCATTGATCAGGAGATACCCACCTAAAAGTGCGAGCAATTGGAACAAACCATACATTCTGGCCCGCCCGCCCCATTGCACCTCGGCAGGTAGCCAGGCCAGGGCCATTGCCGCCGACAAGCCCACCACCGGCGAAAACCAGTCACGACCGGCGCGATAGATCACTACAACGGCCAACACCCCGGCCAATACACTAGGGAACCGAGCCGCAAACTCACTGGGGCCGTATAGCCACAAAGCCAGCGCCATAAAATAACTGTGGAGCAGCCCCTTGGGACCATAAAACAGGCCCGATGGCAGCGTAGGTACGCCATGATCGATGATCGCTTGAGCCGCCAGCATCGAAATATATTCGTCAACAAATGGAGAGATATGATGAACGTACATCAGTCGTAATCCAAAGGCCAACCACAGGGTCAGGCTCAAAAAACCCATTCTTAAGAGCGCCGTTCTATTTTGTGGTGTCAAAAAGCTCGCGACCATCAGGACGGTTCCCATGCTCAGGTTCGGCCAGGAACAATCATCCGGTAAAGCTCATAAGCGAGCAGTCCTAAGATGATTGTGCGGCTGATAATAGTAATTGGAAGTAGCTGAGGCATTCCCCGCGAAAGGATGATCGGCCACTCCAAAAAGTTAATGAAGCCTAGCACGACTATAAATAGTACTGCTCGCTTTTCGGGGAAAGCAAGGAGCAAGAGCGGGATGAGAAAGGTTTGCCACTGGGGACTCCAACCTTGCGACCACAGAAAAAAAATTACAAAGGTTAAGGTCGTGAAGATGACAGCATCCAAATTGACGTCGGAGAGCGTGCGGGGGCGGGTAAAAACATACAGTCCTAGCAGGCCAAAAGGGATAATTGTCAGCCAGGTGGGGATACGAGCCGGGTTATTGACCGGCTGGCCGGCTTTGGCCGAGTCGAAATGATCGATGAGCGGGCCGAAGTTGCCGGTGGTATCATTGCCGTCGATAATGGCCCACACCGTTTGGTACGATGATTTCCCCGCCTGCGCCCGCAACGAGGCCAACGTTTGCTCCGGATTGATCAGCGCAAAGGGCGCAAAAATAACCAGGCTGATCAGCACTGTAGCCGCCGCATAGCCGAGCATAGGCTTAAGCCCTTTCATCCGCCAGACCGTCGCCAGTAGCAACACCGGCAGAAACTTAACCATGGTTCCCAAGCCCAAAGCCAGCGCCAATAATTTCGATTTACTCTGAATTAACGCATAAAGCGCCAGTAAGATAAAAAATGTCGTCAGAGCATCGAAATTCCCCAACCAAAAGAAGATTGGCACAAATAGGGCCGTATAAATCCAGGCAGTATTAATGGCCCGCACCGGCCCGTACAGAGTACCGGCCAGCCGGTACAGCAAAATCAAATTCCCGGCCTCGGCGATGAGTAAGACAAAGCCCAACAAAACCACATAATTTTTGAACTGTCCGCCGGCCAGATAAAACACCCCAATATTGAGATAGGCAAAAATGGGCGGAAATTCATACCAATAGTTGAGATAGGGAAAACAGGGCGCCGTCGCACCGGTGGCGAACGCGCAGCCGCCAACCTGGCTTAAACCGGCCACATTAAAGTAGTGTTGATAATCGCCGTAGACAATGACACTATCGATGGGAAAAGCCAGCAGCATCATCAGGCGGCTGGTCAGAAAGAGGATTAGGATGAGCGAAAAATCGACATTTTTCGAGTAGACCGATGTCCGGCGGGTCGAAGGGTTCATAGGGTTGGTCGATCATAAGGATGAATAACACCTCTCTTAATCTTAACCGAAATTGGCTAAAAGACAAGCGTTTTGCCAGAAATTGGTTTGCCGACCGCGGACATTGGATCAACGATTTGGCGCTGCGATAGCAGGCAAATAAATGGTGAATGTTGTTCCCTCAGCTACCTTACTCGCCACCCCTATTTGGCCTTTATGATTCTTAACAATACCAAAGACTTGAGCCAAGCCCAAACCCGTACCCCGACCGACCTCTTTGGTTGTGAAAAATGGATCGAAAATATAAGGTAAATCGCCTGAGGAAATTCCCTCCCCCGTATCTTCAACCGTTAGTTGAAACCAATCGCCCAATTCCATCTCCGGAAATGGCAGCAGATCGCCCTCGCTCAGCGTTAGCCGAGCCAGTCTGAAATTAAGATTTCCCCCTTGGGGCATCGCGTCACGAGCGTTTAGAGCTAAATTTATAAGAATTTGTTGAATTTGATCCGGATCAGCCATCACCCAACAGGCTTCAGGCGTCATATCTAATGTTAGACAGATATCCTCCGGCAGGGTCCGCTTGAGAAGTTTGGTCACGATCTCATCTATTTGGGTATCGAGCGTTATCGGCTGATGCTGAATTTTACTTTTTCGAGCAAAATCCAAAATTTGGCGGACCAGATGCGCGGCCCGTTGGCCTTGCCGGATAATGCGATCCAGGTCTTGCTGGGCAGTGGTTGAGATAGTCGAATCGCTCTGCAGCAGCTCCGCGTAACCTAAAATACTGGTTAAGATGTTATTGAAATCATGCGCGATACCGGCCGCCAACTGGCCAATCGCCTCCATTTTATGCGTCTGGCGCAACTGGCCTTCTAACTGTTTGCGTTCCGTGATATCGCGGATGATCGAAATGGTCTCATCATGACCGCCAGGAACCGTTCTGGCCTCAAAATCTCTAGTGACCCCACGTAGCGCGACCTGATACTCGAAAACCTGCATTTGACCGGTCTGTAACGCCTGCCTCGTCGCCCGGACCATCAGATCTTTTAAGTTCGATGATACAGCATCAGGTAGGTCGGTTACTTTTCTATTGACTAATTCAGCCACAGGTAAAAATATATCAGCCGGGTTGGGGGCACGGACATCAATAAAGGTGCCGTCGCTTTTACGACGAATCATAATATCTGGAATGGCATCGAGCAGGGCTTTATTTCGGGCCTCACTCTCGCGTAGCGCCGTTTCAGTCTGTTGGTGATTGATAATTTCCTGCTGCGCCTGTTCAAAAAGTCGTGCGTTTTCAACGGCAATAGCGGCGTGATGCCCTAGTAGCTGCGCTAATTCCAGATCTTCCTCTGATAGGAACCGCTCACGACGCGTGTCCCAAACTTCAACCAAACCGATAATCTGCTCTTTGACCCTCATCGGCATCATAATTTGCGTTTTCAGATGGGTATTCTGCATGTAGGTCAATTCACTAGGATCGATTCCTTCTTGGCTGATGCATAACTGTTCGATATTACCCTTAAGGAGGACTCTTTCCGTGAGCGGGAAGTCAACGAGGTTATATGGCGTCCCCAATGGGACCACGAGCAATCGCTCATCTAAGCTGTAAGACGCTTTGACGACAATGACTCTGGCTTCGGGCAACCATTCTTGAATAGCACAGCCCTCCATTTCCAGCAAATAAACCATTTCCTTGGCCAGTACTGCCAAAATTTGCGATATGTCCAAACTGGAAGATAGCGTGGCGCTGGCGTTCTGGAGCGCCATCAGCCGGCGATTGAGTTCGCGATTCATCATCTCTGACAGCTTCCGTTCGGTCACGTCTCGAGCATTGCAAATAATGCCTCTAATCTCCGGCAAATGGAGCAGGCTGCGACACCGTAATTCTAGATAGACCCAAGCCCCATAAGCTGTTTTGAAGCGAAACTCGGTTTCAAACACAAACTTCAGATTGTCAGGTAATCGATCCATTTCTTCCCGAAAAGATGAGACATCGTCGGGGTGAACAAAATCAAATATGCTGCGATGCACAATATCATCAGGTTTATAACCCAAGATTGCTGTTACCGACGGGCTAATATATTGAACAACCCCTTCGGCAGTAACGGTCCCAAACAGGTCGGTTGACTTTTCAACCATCGCTTGAAAGCGCTTTTCTGTTTGAACCAGGGCCGTCTTATGCTCATCAACTTTGTGTTCTAGAGCGATATTGGTTTGCGCTAATTGTTGGGCTTCGGTTTGAATTTGCTGTAACAACTGCCAATTGTGGACAATGGCGCCTACCTGCATCCCGATGGCCCCATACAAATACTCGCTGCTGGGATCATAGGCTTGGGGCGTAGACCAATTCAGCGTCAACAGGCCAACCCATTGATCGGCCACCCGTAGCGGCATCGAGACAATCGCCGCGACGCCATATTGAGAAGTAGAACGCCGGGTAATTTCATCAAGCCGCTCATCGGTCGCAGTATTGCTTACAATAAGCGGTTTTTCTGGCTGAGCCAGCCACAATCCCGCGAAAGAGGAGTCGTTTAATTGCACCCGATACCCGACGACGCCTATTTCGCCTGGCTGTTCCCAAGCAGCTACAATTTGCATCCAGTGCGGTACACCGTGCCGATCAACTTCAATATGGCACAATGTGGCGGTTTGTACCTCCGGTTCGTTGACATAGCCAATAATCACGGCCAAGAGTTCATCGGGGTTTTTGGCTGCGGCGAGATCGCGGCTTATTTCATAAAAAAGCTGGGCTTGTTCTCTTTCTAAACGAGGGCCAGAACTCTTTTGCACCATGGCACCGTCTCTCCAACCAAAATCAATAACGCAGTTCATTTGTTCAAACGCAGGGGTCTATATTCTTAAACCGAAAGGTGAGAATTTGCGGATGTAACTAGAGTCTTCATTTTACCAACCGCCTCTTAAATCACAAATCGTTTCTTATATGCTGCTAACATAAATCTATCGCGATTCTAATAGTTATACCCTATAGTTAGTTTAGATAACAAAGGCATAACTCAGACCTTCAAGGCTGTTTGACTTCCGGCGCGTTGCCTGTTGGCCTTGGCGGTCTTGATCAACGATCATCCAATTAGGAAAACACACCAACTAGAGGGAGGTTACTTTGATGAACCTAAACAAATTTACTGAAAAAGCCCAAGAAGCGGTGCTTCAGGCCCAACGTTTGGCTGAAGAATATAGTCACAGCGAAATACAACCGTATCACCTGCTGCTGGCGCTGCTAGCTCAACAAGGTGGTGTAGTCCCGCAAATTGCCCAACACCTGACCGTCAATCCCGACACCCTCATCCAGACCCTTCAAACCGAACTGCGCAGCGCCGCCAAAGTCTACGGTGGCTCTCAACCCGGCCTTTCTCGTTCTCTTAACAACATCTTGCGGGATGCCGAAAAACTGGCCCAGAAAATGAAGGATGACTACGTCTCAACTGAACATCTACTCCTGTCCATCACCGACTCCGGCGATAAAGCTGCCCAGTTATTGCAGCGCTACGGTATTACACACGATGCTGTCTTGCAAGCGTTAACCCGTATTCGCGGCAGCCAGCGCGTGACCAGTCAGAACCCGGAAGGTACTTACGAGGCCTTGCTTAAATATGGTCGTGATCTGACCGATCTGGCTCGCAAGGGCAAACTCGATCCGGTTATCGGTCGCGATAACGAGATCCGGCGCGTGGTCCAGGTGCTAAGCCGTCGAACTAAAAACAACCCGGTTCTCATTGGCGATCCCGGTGTTGGTAAAACCGCCATCGTCGAAGGTTTAGCTCAGCGTATTGTACGCGGCGACGTTCCGGAAGGGTTAAAGAATAAAAAGATCGTGGCGCTCGATATGGGATCGCTGGTGGCCGGGGCCAAATATCGCGGCGAATTTGAAGAGCGGCTCAAAGCCGTGCTGCAAGAAGTCACCGGCAGCGATGGCCAAATAATCCTCTTCATCGACGAACTGCACACAGTTGTTGGTGCAGGCGCGGCCGAAGGAGCCATGGACGCCGGCAACATGCTCAAACCGATGCTGGCGCGCGGCGAACTGCATACCATCGGCGCAACCACGCTGGACGAGTACCGCAAGTATGTCGAAAAAGATGCGGCCTTAGAGCGTCGCTTCCAGCCGGTACTGGTGGATGAGCCCAGCGTTGAAGATACAATCAGTATCCTACGCGGTCTCAAAGAACGGTATGAAGTGCATCACGGCGTTCGTATTCAGGACGGCGCGGTTATCGCAGCGGCCACGCTTAGCCATCGCTACATTTCCGACCGCTTTTTGCCCGACAAAGCCATCGACTTGATCGACGAGGCCGCAGCGCGTCTCCGGACTGAAATCGACAGCAAACCGACGCAGCTCGACGCCGTAGACCGGGTGATCATGCAGCTAGAGATTGAACGCGAGGCTCTGAAGAAAGAAAAAGACAAAGCCAGTCAAGAGCGGCTCGAAAAACTGGAAGCTGAACTCAGCGATCTACGCGAAACCAGCCAGGCGCTAACTGTGCAGTGGGAAAACGAAAAGCAGGCCATTCACGACATGCGCCAAATCAAAGAGCAGATCGAGCAGACGCGTATCGAAATCGAACAGGCAGAGCGCTCGGCTGATTTGGAAACCGCTTCCCGCTTACGCTACGGCACCTTGCGCGATCTCGAAGCCAAAGTCCAAGCCCAGGAACAGAGACTCAACGAACTTCAGGCCAAGGGATCGTTGCTGCAAGAGGAAGTTGACGCCGAGCAAATTGCTCAGGTGGTCGCCCGTTGGACCAATATTCCGGTCTCCAAGCTGCTGGAAGGTGAAGTCGAAAAGCTGCTCAAAATGGAACAGCGGCTGCATCAGCGTGTAGTCGGCCAGGAAGAGGCCATCGCTGCCGTCGCTAATGCCGTCCGCCGCAGTCGAGCCGGCCTGCAAGATCCCAACCGGCCGATCGGCAGCTTCATTTTCCTGGGGCCAACCGGGGTCGGCAAAACCGAACTGGCCCGCGCTTTAGCCGAATTCCTGTTCGATGACGAGGCCAATATGGTCCGCATCGATATGAGCGAGTATCAAGAGCGTCATACGGTTAGTCGGCTCATCGGCGCGCCGCCCGGCTACATCGGCTACGATGAAGGCGGCCAGTTGACCGAAGCGGTCCGGCGTCATCCGTACAGCGTCGTCTTGTTCGATGAGATCGAAAAGGCTCACCCAGAAGTTTTCAACACCTTGCTGCAACTACTGGACGATGGTCGTCTGACCGACGGTCAGGGTCGAGTGGTTAATTTCAAAAATACGCTGATCATTATGACTAGTAACATCGGCAGCCACTACATTATGGAGCTAGGCGCTGAAGCGGCTGAACCCAAAGTGCTGGAAGCCCTGCGCCAACATTTCCGGCCGGAATTTTTGAACCGGATCGACGACATCATCACTTTCCATCGTCTGACCCGTGAAGATTTGGTCAGAATTGTAGAAATCCAGTTGGAACATCTCCGTAAGTTACTGGCGGAACGCAAACTCACGCTGGTGTTAACCGAGGCGGCC
This sequence comes from Anaerolineales bacterium, assembly GCA_020634855.1. GTDB lineage: Bacteria > Chloroflexota > Anaerolineae > 4572-78 > J111 > JAGRBY01. Next base: position 119,677 of record JACKAU010000021.1, on the reverse strand, counting down.
AAACAGCATCTAGCCGAAGTGGGCTATGACCCTGCGTTTGGGGCCAGACCACTTAAACGGGTCATCCAGCGCGAACTTCAAGACTCGCTGGCGATGCAACTGCTTTCCGGCAAATTCCGGGAAGGCGATACCATTGAGGTTGACTATCACGAAGGATCCATTGTGTTTAAGGAGGCCCAAAAGTTTAGCGAGGCCGTCAGATAAAATAAACCGGGCATAATTGGCTTAAAAGAGAGCGCCAGAGTCCTAGTGCAAACTCGATTTGGCGCTCTGATCACAGTCTCTCATCGGCCAAAAAGGCAGATAGTCGCTTGAACTATCTGCCTTTTTTATTGTCGGAGAAAACTGCCACATCCTTGATTTGACCTTGGTTTCGATACCCCCTGACATATCACCGACTCTTGGCCACTGAACTACACCAAATGTGTTTCTTTGCCGGCGGTCTGCGGTCAACTAGCGGCGGTCTACTGGCTTTGTCATTCAAAGCAGAAAAAAGCCGATAGCTGACAGCTTACGGCTGAATGCTTCCAGATTCTAATAAACCTCTTACACTCGTCTATCATTATTCTAACACTCGGATCCTATCATGAAGCTATAACTTTAATGAGTAAATTAATTCGATTAAATTTTCGATCAAATAATCATTTTCTTAGAAATAAGAAAGGAGCAACTATCATGTTTAGACGACCATTTCATTTATACCGATCCCAAAATCCCTGGCGCGAAATCGACAGAATGCAGCGGGAAATGGGCCGCTTGTTCGATGAATTCGCGTACACCCCTCGTTCCCGCATGGCGCCGAGTTTTCCGGCGATCAATGTTTGGACCAATGAAGACGGCGCCGTAGTTACCGCCGAATTGCCGGGCGTCAACCCTGAAGACATCGACATCTCTGTTGTAGGCGAAACGTTGAAGTTAACCGGTTCCCGCCGGCCGGAAGAATTAGAAGAAGGGGCCAAATATCATCGCCGCGAGCGTGGTTTTGGTAACTTCACCCGCACCTTCCAACTGCCTTTCACCGTAGAAGCCGACAATGTTGAAGCAGTTTTTGACAAAGGGGTATTACATATCTCGCTGCCCCGAGCCGAAGCTGAAAAGCCCAGGAAAATCGCGGTCAAAGCCGCCTAGACGCCCAGCAAAATTCCGGATAATTAACGAGCAAAGCATCCTAAGGAGGTAACATCATGGCTAATGAAAATAGCACCCTACAAACGCAAGACGTTGAAAAGCAAGAAGTTGAAGTAGCCGAAGGTACAGAACGCACTCGACCGGGTCGAGCCTACGTGCCTCGCGCCGATATCTACGAAACGGAAGAAGCCTTAGTTCTGTTAGCCGACATGCCCGGCGTCGATCAGAATACCCTTGATATTACACTTGAAAAGAACGTATTGAGCATTCGCGGTCTAGTTGAAACGCAAAATCCTGACAACTACAACCTGGCCTACGCCGAGTACGAAGTAGGCGACTACGAACGCAATTTCACCCTGTCCGACGGCATCGACACCGACAACATTAGCGCCTCGCTCAAAAATGGCGTATTGCAAATCAATCTACCCAAAGCCGGCCCGGCCAAAGCTAGGAAAATTAACGTCTCGGCCGCTTAAATAATAAAGGACCGGCCTAAGGCCAGGTCCATGCTTTGAAAAAAACACTTAATGCAAAAGAGCGCCTTTACCTTGTAAAGGCGCTCTTTTTTTCCTCCCAACGCGGCCCCAATTAATACACTAAGTATACCGCCAAAACATTACATTTTGTATTACAATTGATCTCAACCCGCTGTTTAGGCCAATTTTTCTGTATCAGTTGGTTAATTGAGGTCGTTGGTTTACTTCTGCCAAAACTTTAACCGTATAGCGATTAATCTTTAGATCCAACTGAATGGCAACCACGTTCTCGACAAAACAATTCTGCGAAGGCGGTACGGGCTGACCAATTAAATTGTGAAGCCATCGTTGAATTTCCTGAGCATTGGTAAAGTTATCGGCGAAGAGTGACATTGTGGTTAAGTCAAGTTTGTTCTTATCCTCCATTGATAAGGTTAAGGTCTTTACGCATTTCCATAACCATCGAACTCATTGACTGGCGTCTTTCTGCCTCGACTAACACCACTACCCCGTAACCATCCTCTTTTTGGACGAGCTGAAATTGAAGAATTTTCTCAATTTTAAAGTTTGGCTGATCGGGTGTTGTTTTACCGACCAAATTGTTCGACCAGGCCGATACCTCTTCAAGTGTGGCAAACCCTTCTTTTGACATTAATCTTGTATTCATAGCTAGCTCCCTTCTTTAAGATGAAAGTTTTTCTCAAATTCTTAGGCTAATACTGAAATATCGATACTTTTAGTATACGTACAGGTCTTGACAAATGTGAAGCGTAGAAACTGCCATTTTCAAACAACGCGCCGGGGGAAAAACTACGGAAAATCGCTGCTCGTCTCAGTAGAAACTACTGAAGATTTCGTCTGAATCGGTTTAGCCAATAGCCCAAAATGGGGCTTTAAGTTATAATCGCTGCCTATGCAACCAACCATTACAACCGACCGTTTACAGCCCTTTTGGGCTATCGTCATTGTTTTCCTCTCAAACTTTTGTATATTGGTGATTGAATTGATCGCCGGACGGATGATGGCCCCGATTGTGGGAGTTAGCCTTTACACCTGGACCAGTATCATCGGGGTAGTATTGGCCGGCATCAGCTTGGGGAACTATTTGGGCGGCAAAATTGCCGACCGGTGGGCCAGTCGCAACGTATTGGCTCTATTTTTCGCGCTGTCGGCATTGGGGAGTATGACTATCCTGGCTTCGTTAAGCTGGGTCGGGGCGCTGCAAAGCTTGGACCTACCGATTGTTGCCAGTGTGGTTTTAATCTTTACGGCGGTTTTTCTGCTGCCGGCCACCATTCTGGGGACGATTAGCCCCATTGTGGTCAAACTCACCCTCAACGATCTCAGCCAAACCGGCGATATCGTCGGCAAGGTTTACGCCGCCGGCGCATTAGGAAGCATTGCCGGTACATTTGCCACGGGTTTTTTTCTGATTAGCACCTTTGGAACGCGCCAGATTGTCTGGGGTGTGGCCGGGGCGCTGCTGCTAATCGGGCTGCTCATCAGCTTGAGTGGTAACGGCCGCTGGCGATATGCTTATCTGGGGCTATTTTTGGTCTTCCTAGCTTTATCCGGCTTGGCCTGGCAGCAAGGTTGGCTCAATAGTCACTGCCTACGCGAAACCAATTACTTTTGCATCAAAGTTCGTATCGATGACGAAAATGAAGATTTGCGTATCCTCACTCTCGATCGTTTAGTCCACAGCTATGTCGATCTAACCGATCCGACCAACCTGCGTTATGGCTACGAGCAAATCTATGCCAATGTCCTGGCCGCGATTTTCCCCGATCAAGCGCCGGTGTCAGTTTTATTTATCGGCGGAGGCGGCTATACCTTTCCCCACTACATCGAAGTGGTTCATCCCGGCAGCCAAATCGACGTTATCGAGATCGATCCTGGTGTGACCGCCGTGGCCCACGACCAGTTGGGATTGCCGCTGGATACGACCATCACCACTTTCAATGAAGACGCCCGTCACTTTATCACCAATCTGTCTCAGACGGCTCAATATGATCTGATTGTCGGCGACGCCTTCAACGACTTTTCGGTGCCGTATCATCTAACAACGCTGGAGTTCAACCAACTGATTGCAACCCATTTGAAAGCAGACGGAATCTATATGGTCAACATCATCGACGGCAAACAGGGGGATTTTTTACGCGCCTACGTCAACACCTTGCAGCAAACCTTTTCCCACGTTTATGTCGCCGCCACCGTGGGCGAGTTGGGCAGCGTCAGTCGCCAGACCTATGTTGTCTTAGCGGCCCAAAGCTCGCTTGATACGGTCATCGACGCCGACCCGCTGGCGCAAACCTTCGTTCCGGAAACCGATGTGGCCGCCTATCTCCAGGCCAGCCCGTCCATTCTGCTGACCGATGACTACGTCCCGGTCGATAACCTACTCGCGCCCGTCTTTGCCGACTCCGGTTCGTAAGGGTTAGTTCGTCTGGGCTTCATCCGAAAGTCGGTGAACTTCCAACAGCGGCATCCCCAAGTTATGAATCTTGGTCAGAATCCCGTACAACGCCGCCTGATCGACAACCGGCCCGACCAGCACTGTGGTGCCGTCGGGCTGCTGCGTCAGCGTCAGATCGCCGAACCAATCAGCCCACCGCTGATCGAGGTGGCCTTTAATTCGAATTTTATAGGTGGTGATCATAGGTTTCGCCTCCGTTTAATAAAAAAGTAGTATCCAACCGTTACTCTTCTACTTTATCACTAAACGAAGGGTTTGTCGGGAACCAAAAGAGGTATCGCCGGGTTTATTTTTGCGGGGTAGGCCCTAGAGCTACTCCAGTAACCCCAACTCCCGGCCGCGAGCCACAGCCTGCGTCCGGCTTTCGGCGTTGAGTTTGCCGAAAATGTTGCTGAGGTGTTTCTTGACGGTTCCTTGCGCGATGATCAGCGACTTGGCAATTTCGCGATTGGAAGAGCCGGCCGCCACCAGCCGCAGTACTTCCAACTCGCGCTCACTCAACGGCTCAACCAACTGGTCTGACGGGGATGGGGCGGCAACCGGCAGGGGGTGACTTTCTGGCGGCGGTTGTTCTTGCAGGATAACCGCCAGCAGTTCTTGGGCGTAAGCTGCGTGGGGTGTATCTTTCGCCAGAAGGTCGCGCAATAAATGGGCCATCGGCCGGCCTTCATTGACGAAAACGCGAAAATATCCTTCCGGTTGGCCCAAATAGAGAGCATTAGCCAAAACAGAGACAGCCTGATCGGTATTCCCTTTCAATTGATAAGCCAGAGCCTGCAAGACCAGCCCTTCGATCAGATAGGACAGCCGGCCTAACGATTCCGCCTGGCGTAACAGCTTAGCCAAAAGATCGAACGCTTTATCAAGGTAATTGCCCCCCGGTTGCAGCCGCGCTTGGACAATATGGATGCGAGCTAACGCCGCCCCCATATTTTCAGCCACAATCCATGGATCATCGCTAGCCAAATTTTTATCCAGCTTCAGCCCCCACTCAGCTGCCTCGGCCAGTTTACCTTGGGCCAGGAGCAGCCGAATTTTTAAAAGGCACAGTACATGTTCGGCAAAAGGATGAGATATCTCCTGGAAAATTTTTTCGGCCTCCGTCACTAGCGACTCAACCCGGTTAGCCTGGCCTTGATACTGCAACACCAAGGCCAGATGCAGCCGATCCATCATCGAACCGATTTTCAGCCCCCCCACATCGCTGAGTTTTATAGCCTGCTCCAGATACACAGCCGATTCATCTAACCGATTCCATTCCGAGTAAATCTGCCCCAACCCGTCATAGGCAAAGCTGACACCCGGTGAATGCTGATCCTGCTCCTGACTGGCCAGTTGAACCGCCTGGCGATACAGCATCTCGGCGGCCCGTAACTCCCCGGTTAGGTCCTGAAATTGCGCTAATTTAGCGATCCCCAACAGCGCCCAAAACAGGCTATCCGCCTTTTCACTGAGTTCGATGGACTTCCGCAGCAGCGACAGCGCCTCCTTTTCTTGTTTGTTGTTGAAAACGGCCCCGGCCCAAATCAAGGTAATGAAGCCTTGCAAATAAAAATTACTTTCACCGGCACAGGCTAAAGCCTGTTTCGCCTGCGCGATAGCCTCGGGGAATTTGTTTTGAGTCACCAATAAGACGGCGTTGTAGGCCAGCAGTTCAGCTTGAAGATCGTTAAAGGCCGCATCCGGCTCAGCCGGGCGATCTTTTTGCAAGGCCTGATCTACCGCTTCGATCCGAATAGCCAGATTGTCGTAATCGCTTGACACAAGTTCCAACGACGCTTCGATCAAGCCCAGGTGAGGCCGGTTGGCAATTTCTTTGGGCGGCAAAACACCCATCCAGCGCTTGATGGTGGCAATTTGGCCGCGCATCATCAACGGTCTGGCGTGCGCTTCGATCAATTCCGCGGCGCGGTCTACTTTATCGGCAGCCAGCGCATACCGAATCGCCTCACCAATGAAACCGTGATGCTCACACCATCGGCTGGCTTGTAACTTGAGCGACACAATTTCCTGCGCCTCAACCGTGTGCTGTAATCGATTTTGCAGCACCTGGACAAACAATTGGTGATACCGGAACCAGCGCCACTCGTTGTCCAAGGGAACGATGAATAAATTGGCATGAACTAGATAGTTGAGAATCTCTTGGGAGGAAGCTGACGACTGAAAATCAAAAAATGGAGATTGGGCCGAGCCGCCCAAAGAAGTTTGGATCGGATCAATAGCGATAATTTCTGAAGATCCGTTTCTCGTTTCCTCGTTTTTTATGTCTGCTTCACCCATGACCACCGCACACAGCGGCCAAGACAACCGCTCTAAAATGGATGTCTTGAGCAAAAAGCGCTTGATCGTCTCCGGCTGCTGGTTGAGGACTTCATCGACCAGATACTCGACCACGTAGTGGTGACTGCCGGCAAAGGATTTGATAAAGTTCGACACGTCCTGCACGCGTTGCATCGACAGCGCGGCCAGTTGTAAGCCCGCAATCCAGCCTTCGGTGCGTTCCTCCAGCACCCGAATATCATCGGGCGAAAGTCTCAACTCCATCCGCTCGTTGAGGAAAGTAACCATCTCCTCGATATTGAAGCGCAAGTCGGCCGACCGAATTTCGGTAATTTGCCCTCGCACCCGCCAGCGTGACAGCGGCAGCGGCGGATCGACCCGGGTGGTCATAACGATATGAATTTGCCGGGGCAGATGTTCCATCAAGAAACTGAGCGCGTCGTGAATGTCATCGATCTCGACGGTGTGGTAATCATCGAGAACCAGAACAATATGGCGGTCGAGCGCGGCGATGTCGTTGATCAGCGCGGTCAACAACGACTCGACCGGCGGCAGTTGCGCCGCTTGCAGCGCGCCGCGAACCGTCTGACCGACATCGGGTTCAACCTGTTGCAGCGCCGCCACCACGTAGGTTAAAAATCGCCCTAGATCGTTATCGCTTTCTTCGAGGGTCAACCAGGCGACGTCAGAATGATGAATGATGAATGATGAATGATGAATTTTTGGGTCGCCATTCATCATACCGACGTCGTCATTCTGGGTCAGCCAGTGGCTGACCAGAGTGGTTTTGCCGAAACCGGCCGGCGCGGAGACAAGGGTGAGCCGGCGCTGCGGGGTTATGCCGTCAGTGAGTTTTTGTAACAGGCGGGGGCGCGGGACAAGTTCGGGCCGAGGCTGAGGAATATATAGTTTGGTTGTCAGAACTGGCGTCGGCACCGTTACCGTCCATTAAAATCAAAGGGCTTTCTCAACCACCGTATATACGTTACTGATTTCGTTCAGAAAATCATCAACGCCAAAGGCAGGCTGCCTAAGCAGATGATAATCCAACGTGATATCGGCCCATTTCTTATATTCGTGGGTGCGCGATGCTAGCAAGTCAGGATAGCACCGGGCCAGAGCAGCTTCGTGCGTTTCGTTGGGCTGCTGGTTAAATTTGTCGCGCCATACCACCGGGGCCGGATTGGTGCAGTAGGCCGAGCGCATCCGTTCCTGCACCGCCAGCGGCGTATCGAGATAAACGATGGTGGTCAGCCTTTGCAGCCGTTCGAGCAAGTCAGTCTCCATGTAGATGACGCTGCCGGTGGTATCGATAATAATATTACGATTATGCTTAGGATTAGCTTCAATATGATTCAAAATCTCTGTCAGAATTTCCACTTCGTAACCCAAATATTTGGCCTCACGTTCCGGATAGTGGGCTTCATAAGGAAAGCCCATCCACTCCCCCATAGAAATCATCGTTCCCTCCGGTGTGGTTAATTCCGGTTGCAGCCGCTGCTCGATCAAATCATCGCAACAAAAACGCTTGTACCCCTGCTCGACCAATCGGCTTGACCAGTGGGATTTCCCTGTACCTGACATTCCAATAAAAGATAATCGCATAAGACGTTTGCTTGCACCCTCCCAAATTTCTGTAACCCTTATCATACTCGAACATCGTTTTTTTTGCAGATTTGAACGCGGTTGCCACCCCGGCCGATATGACGCCCTACGATTACGGTTGGACGCCTGAAATATTTGTCGATGATGAAGGCGAGGTCACCGTAACCAAGCATTACGCTAAGGGCCGCTTTGTCCACGACCTGGCCTACATTATGCCCGACAACAAAACGGTTGACATGACCAACTTATTTTAACCTCCCTAAACCAAATAACCTTATTCCGGTTACTTTTATATCAACCATCCAAAACCGCACGCCTAACCTCAGTTAATACCCACTCGTGCAAAGGTTAGCCGCGAAATTAGCCGGTTAAAGAAAAAGGATTAACAGAGAGCTATTGATGCCAACTGAAATGGGGACTACCATAGAGAACCTGTTTACATCCTATATCAACTATCAACAAGGAGAGATGAAGTGAATCGATTCAGTAAAGTGACAGCCGCCGTTTTAGCGTTGGCGGCAATTACCCTTATGGTAGCCTGCGGCAGCACCGCCCCCACTGTCGAGACCCCCGCCGAGGAACCGACCGCAGCCCCGGCAGCCGGCGCGGCCGAGACAGCCGATCTAGATGCCCTCAAAACAGAAGCCGTCGAGACCTACGCTAACATCGTTTTCGCCAATTATGAGGATGCCTACAATTCAGCCGTCGAACTGCAAGACAAGATCGATGCCTTTGTGGCCGACCCGACCGCCGAAACGATGCAAGCGGCCAAAGAAGCCTGGCTGGCCGCCCGCGAGCCTTACGGCCAAACCGAAGCCTTTCGCTTTTACGGCGGCCCCATCGACGATGAGGACGGCCCGGAAGGGTTGATCAACGCCTGGCCGCTGGACGAGGTTTATATCGATTACGTTGACGGCGAGGAAACCAGCGGTATCATCAACGATGTCGAAACCTACCCGACCATTGATAAAGAGTTGCTGATCTCACTGAACGAGGTCGGCGCGGAAGAGAACATCAGCACCGGCTTCCACGCCATCGAGTTTTTGCTGTGGGGCCAAGACTTAAGCAGCGACGGCGCGGGCAACCGGCCCTACACCGATTACATCGCCGACGGCGCCGCCCCCAACCCGGATCGGCGCGCCCTCTACTTACAGACAGCCGCCGAGCTGCTGGTCGAAGATTTGGCTGAATTAAAAGAAACCTGGGACCCGGCCGTCGAGGGCAACTATCGCGCCGACTTCTTAAGCCAGCCGCCGGACGAAGCCCTGCAAAAGATCTTCACCGGTATCGGCGTGCTGAGTAAATCGGAACTGGCCGGCGAGCGCATCTTCACCGCCTACGACAACCAAGACCAGGAAGACGAGCACTCCTGCTTCAGCGACAACACCCACCGCGATATCATCACCAACGCCCAGGGCATCTACAACGTCTACGTGGGTGAATACACCCGCGTCGATGGCTCCACCGTCAGCGGCGCCTCCCTGGCCGATATCATCGCAGCGGTCAACCCCGATATGAATGAAGAACTGCTGAGCCTGCTCGACGCCACTTTACAACAAGTCAACAGCATCCACGTTCCCTTTGATCAGGCCATTGTCTTAGCCGACGAGCGCCCACAAATTCTGGAAGTGGTCACGGCTCTGCAAGACAGCGGCGACAAAATAGCCGAAGCCAGCTCGGATTTAGGCTTGACGATCAATACTGCCCTGCCTGAGTAAGCGCCAACTAACCATCCAGTCGATCACGCTGGATACAAAGGCTTGGCTTTGGCTCGAATTTGGCAATCCGAGCCAAGCAACTTATGATTTACCGAATCAATTAAGCTGGGTCAGTGGTAAATTTACCACTGACCCTTTCCTGAAGTGAGCCAAAAATTGCACCGATCCATAAACGCCTTCATTTTTATCATTTTAGCGTTGTCCGGCCTGTTCCTCTTCATCGCATGTAATACGGCCAATCCGGAACCGGTTTCCGATAGCGAAGTTTCCGACCCGGGCGAAGAATTATTGGGCGGACAAACAACGGTGTTTAACACCACCCCCAACGCCTTCGGCCAGCCGGCGCCCGGCCTGGACCGCCACGACGGCCTACTCTTTTTTGTGGGCAATTCCTTTTTCAACCAGAACTGGGTTACGGCCCCGGCTTCGACTACCGCCCGCGATGGCTTAGGTCCATTGTTCAATTCGCGCTCTTGTGCGGGCTGCCATTTCAAAGACGGTCGAGGCCGCCCGCCGGAAACGGACGGCGAATTGTCCACCGGTTTTCTCATCCGCCTCAGCATTCCCAGCTCCGATATCCACAAAGCGCCCCTGCCGGAACCGAACTACGGCGGCCAGTTTCAAGACCAGGCGATTAATGGGACGCCCGCCGAAGGTTCGATCCGCGTGGTTTACAGCGAAACTCCCGGCGCTTTTGCCGACGGCACATCGTACAGTCTGCGCGAACCCACCTATGAATTGGTTGACCTGGCCTATGGCGATCTCCACCCGGAAACGATGATGTCGCCGCGCGTTGCCAACCAGATGATCGGCATGGGCCTGCTCGAAGCCGTGCCGGAGGAGACCATCCTGGCCCTGGCCGATCCTAACGATGCCGACGGCGACGGCATCTCCGGCCGGCCGAACTACGTCTGGGATGCCTTTAACAACCGTATGGCTCTGGGTCGATTCGGCTGGAAAGCCAACCAGCCGCACGTTCTCCAGCAGGTGGCCGGCGCATTTGTCGGCGACATCGGCATCTCGACCACGCTGTTTCCGGAGCAAGAGTGCGCCATCCCCCAAACCGAATGTCTGGACGCGGTCGACGGCGGCCAACCTGAAATCGCCGATGATGACTTGCTCAAGGTCGTGCTCTACGCCAGTTCGCTGGCCGTTCCGGCTCAGCGCGATGGGCAGGATGAAACCGTCTTGCAAGGCCAGCAACTCTTCACCGACGCCCAATGCACGGCCTGCCACACGCCGGTCATGCAAACGGGCATCCATCCGTCTATTCCAACGCTCTCCCATCAAACCATCCACCCCTACACCGACTTACTGCTGCACGATATGGGCGACGGCTTAGCCGACAACCGGCCCGACTTTCAAGCCACCGGCACCGAATGGCGCACGCCGCCGCTGTGGGGTATCGGCCTAATCGAGACGGTCAACAAACACACCTATTATTTACACGATGGCCGGGCCAGAAACTTAACCGAGGCCATTCTGTGGCACGGCGGCGAAGCCGAATCGGCCCAGGAATCTTTCCTAAACATGAGCCAGGCCGATCGTGACGCCTTGATTACGTTTTTGAAATCTTTATGAAAGGTAACGGCTCAGGCATGTCATTTCGTAGCCGCAGGCGGAGAAATCCCTACAGCTTCCGGTTGCAAATACTCTTCCGAGGGATTTCTCTTTCCTTCGTCGCTCGAAATGACCTGATGGCTGAGTAGTTTACAAGAGAAAGGTCACCTTTGTGAAGCGTTCACTCCCTTTAACCACTCGCTCGATGATCACCTTTAGCCTAATCGGGCTAATTTATCTACTCCTCGCCGGTTGCAACTCATCGGCGCAGCCTGAAGTATCTGAGACCCAGGAAGCCGCGCCGCCTACCGAAGAAATGGTTACCGGCAGCGGGTTTGATCGCCATGAACTGCTGGCCAATATGGCCGACAAGGTGATTGTGCCGCTGCTCGAAGATTTTGGGGAACAGGCCGCCGCCTTGGAAGCCGCCGCTCATCAGTTTCGCGATGATCCGACCGAGGCCAACTTAGAAGCGGTCCAACAAGCCTGGCAGCAGGCAGCGATGGGCTGGAACCGGTTGGTATTTTTTGAGTTGGGGTCTTTTCGCAATGCCAACGGCGATTTGGTGTCATTTATGGAGATCTACAACAAAATCGACAAGTGGCCGACCAACGTTGACTTTATCGAGTCGCTCATCGCCGATCAAGAGACCATTGATGAGCCGCTGATCGACTCCATCGGCTCAACAACCAAAGGCTTGCCGGCCATCGAATACCTAATTTTTAATCCGGCGGGGAACGCCCAACTGGTCAGCACCTTTACCGATGGCCCAACCGGTTCAAAACGGATGCAGTATCTGGTGGCCGCCACGGAAAATCTCAACAACAAAGCCAAAGAGTTGCTCGACATTTGGGCCGCCGAAGGTGACAATTACGCCGGGGTTTTTATCAACGCCGAGGCGGACGGCGGCGATCCCCAAGCTTCGATCAGTTTACTGGTCAACCAAATGGCCGCCAGCCTGGAAGATATCGTCAAACGGAAAATTGGGCATCCGTTGGGGAAAACGTCTCAAGCCGGGGTTCGACCGGAGTTGGTCGAAGCGGAGTTGAGCGGTATCTCCGGCCAACTGCTTCACAGCAACTTTGAGGGCTTTGCCACCGTGTTTAACGGCGGCAGCGAAGCCGGTCAACAGCCTGGCTTTGATGACTACCTTGACTATGTCGGGGCCGAGTATGAAGGCCAACCGCTGTCGAAGGTGATCAACGATCAAATCAAGACCACCCAGGCCGCGCTGGAGGCCATCGACGAGCCGCTTCACCAGGCAATGGAAAACCAGCCCGATCAGGTGGAGCTAGTTTACAATGAGGCCCGTAAGCTGATCGTTTTAATCAAAGCCGATATGGCCAATCATCTAGCGGTAACGATGACCTTTAACGACAGCGATGGCGACTAAACTAACCGGCCGGCTGCCGGACTTACGCCAACCGGTTTCAATTTTACCGTTGGTGGTTTTTAGAGTCCTGTTCGGTCTGTTGATGCTGGCCAGCACGATTCGCTTTATGGCGAACGGCTGGATCGAGGCCTTTTATCTCAAGCCGGAATTCCACTTTACTTATTACGGCTTCTCCTGGGTCAAACCGCTGCCCGGCGTTGGGCTGTATCTCGTTTTCGGGCTGGTAGCGCTTGCCGCGCTGTTCATTGCGTTGGGTTTTATGTACCGCGCCGCCATCATCGCTTTTTTCTTGCTGTTCACCTACACCGAACTGCTCGATAAAACCTACTACCTCAATCACTACTACTTTATCTCACTGCTCAGTTTTCTATTGATTTTTTTGCCGCTGCATCGCAGTGGTTCCCTCGATAGCTGGCTGTGGCCGGCGCTAAAAACCGGCGTCGTGCCGCGTTGGACCATTTTCGCCATCCGGGTACAGTTGGGGCTGGTCTACGTCTTTGCCGGTATCGCCAAGCTTAACGGCGACTGGCTTTTTCAGGCGATGCCGCTCAAGCTGTGGCTGGCCGCGCAAACCGGCTTCCCATTCATCGGCTTTCTGTTCGATCACACCTGGTTCGCCTACCTGATGAGTTGGAGCGGGGCTATCTACGATCTAACCATCCCCTTTTTCCTGCTGTGGCGCAAAACCCGCCCGGCCGCTTATCTAACCGTCATCGGCTTTCACCTGATGACCGCCAAGCTGTTCCCCATCGGCATGTTTCCGTGGATTATGATCGCCTGCACGACCATCTTCTTTTCCGAACAAGATTACCAAGCGGCTATCACGTTCATCCGAACGATTTTCCACCGCCTGTCCGTTCGCGTTGATCACACGCTTCCCGGTCGCCTGCTGCCGATGAAATTAACCTTTGCCTCCGGGGTCGAGGCTTCAGCCGGCCTCAGCCCGATCTCACCCACTAAAATCTCGACACTCTCATTATCTACGGCGACAACCTCCGCCTCAAACCGCCCCTCGAATTCTCCCAATAACAACCATCACTCCCCTCAACCATCCCGAACCGAACGCCTCATTCTCATCCTGCTAAGCCTGTTCTTCATCCTCCAAATCCTCATCCCCCTACGCCATTGGCTGTACCCCGGCAGCGTCCTCTGGACCGAAGAAGGCTTCCGCTTTTCCTGGCGCGTGATGCTGGTCGAAAAAACCGGCTTCACCCTCTTTCTCGTCCGCGACCCCAACACCGGCCAGGAATGGACCGTCTATCCCCGCGATTACCTGACCTACCAGCAAGAAAAGCAGATGTCGTTCCAACCCGATATGATTTTGGAATTCGCCCACTATCTGGAGAGGCGGCTGGCCGGTCCCAATCAGTCCGATCTCGAAATCCGAGCCGAGGCTTACGTCAGTTTCAACGGCCGCTCCAGCCGGTTATTGATCGACCCGACTGTGGATTTATCGCAGCAGCAAAACAGTCTTCTGCCGAAACGGTGGATACTCCCCATCGAGTGAATGTTGCACGAGCCTTCTATTTTGTTTGAACCTTGGCTAAAAATCTGTTATGATATCGGAAAGCAATGGAGGATGAAAAATGGAGACAACTCCGCACCGCCTCTCACTGCCCATCCCAACGGAAGCGATTGCCGCCTTTTGCCGTCAGCATCGAATTCAAGAAATGGCTCTGTTTGGCTCGGTGCTGCGTGATGATTTTGGGCCGGACAGCGACGTTGATGTTTTAATTGAGTTTGAACCGGGTGCTGACGAAACCCTAACCCTCATGGATTTGGCCGGGATGCAGTTGGATTTGTCAGCTTTATTACAGCGTGACGTTGATTTGGTGCTGCGTGATGGGCTGAAATCTTTGATCAAAGATGATGTATTGAAATCATTAGAAGTTATTTATGATATTTGAAAATGCCTGAAATATCGCGATTTTACGGTATTATTATTACCATGTATTACGAATTTGGTTATCATCAACTGCCACACTTTCACGCCCGCTTTGGAGAGTATAAAGCCAGTTTCACAATTATGCCCCCGGCTATGTTAGCCGGCGCAATGCCCAGAAAGCAACAAAGACTTATTCTAGCCTGGGCCGAAATACACGGAGAAGAACTGCTTGAAAATTGGCAGCGCATAGAACAAGAACAACCACTTGATAAAATTGACGGATTAAGTTAGAAACTGCCGGGAGATGAGATTTATGACACAATATGAAGTTCAAGATTACAATCTTTACGATGTAACTGGTTTTGAGATCGTGGCTGACTATACCCTCCGAATTGAGTTTGAGGACGGTACGGAACAGATCATCGACTTTGAACCCATTTTGTTAGGACCCATCTTTGGTCCACTTCGCGACTTGAAGCTTTTCAATCAAGTCCGGTTAGAGGCTGATTTGGGAACGATTGTCTGGCCGACTGGGGCGGATATCGACCCATCCGTACTGCACGATTGGCCACGACACGTTGAGGCCATCATTACTCGTCGAAAAAAACAGTTTGCTGTTACGGCCTAATCGAAAAAAATAACCCTATTAGACAATAAGTGGACCTATTTGCGCCCCAAATAAACCACACAACTAAATTTTTTATAACAACAATTCACGACTAAAAAATTAGTCTTTTTGAGCCAGTCAACTGCGGTGATGGCGTTAACATCCCCTTATTTTTTTGATACGATAAACGTGGCCACATACACTCGCGGCGGAATCTTTGGTTCCAGCGTTTCAGGATAAGGGTCAAGGCTAAGCAGCCGAACCTGATACTCATCATACGAGACCACATTTTTATTGGCCAAGGGGTCGGTATTCAGGGTCAATTCAATGGGTTCTATGTTGGTTTTCCAAACGTAGATGCCAAGGCTGGCCCACCCCGCCGATTCACAGACGACCTGGCGCGGACAGCGCGTATCTTCAACCAGCTCATAAAATTCAACCCCCAGCCCGGTCGAGTCCAGCCGGCCATATTGATTAAGGGCCAGGCTAAACGGCTGCCCCAGCGTTATGGTGACCGGCGGCAAAGATGTTGGCGTGGGCAAAATCGGCGTAGGGGCAGGGGTAGACGTGGGGGGTTCGGCAGTGGGGCTGACCTCGCGCCATAAGACTAATTCATCCTGCCCCAAAGACCCCAGTTTGTCGGACATCGCCAACTCTAAGGCATATCGATTTCCGGCCAGTTCAAACAGCGTGGGGCCGATATCGCCGGCGCCGGCGCTCCAGGACACAAGCTGCGCCTGGTTACCCTGATAAACTTTGAAATCATAAAAGGTCATCCCTCGCGGATAATCAACTGAAGCGGGAGCCTCTCTTTTGCCCACAAATTCCACGGTCACGTCAGGAAAGTTGAGCGGCTGCCCCTGAGCATAGTGAACTTTCCCGCCATAGCTGGGCGGCTGCGTCGAAGCCCGATTACAGGCAGCGGCCATAATGAGCACCAGCGCGATGTTTAAAGGTATTTTGGCAAAACGTTTGACGATGTACCAGCCAGTGGGTTTCAAATGCATTCTTTTCATGTTTCAGCTATTAACACTCAGCCCTTTACGATTTGCCCGCCATGTTTAACTATTCTTTGTTCGATAAACGCTTTCAATTCGTCATCCAGACGTGAGGTGGGAACCAGGCTATAATGGCTATCGGAATAGATATGAAACAGCCAGGCCTCGTTTAGTTTTTGAATCTTCTTGACTCTTGACCATTTAACAACAGACAGATGATCGGCGCTCTGAAAGCTGACATCTTCTTCATCAAATTTCACCGTTATCGACCGATTGGCCAGCTCATTCGCTGTTTTGACAGCGTTACGATAATACCTGAACCAAAGCCAAAAATATCCCACCAACACCGTAATACTGGCGCCTTGAAACAAACCTCGTCCGCCGGCGATTAAGGTTATAATACCGGCCAAACCAACGGCAATCACCAAGACCGATGTCCCCATTATTTGGCGCATTATAAATCGGCCGGTGACTTGCTTGACGAGTTCCGGGGAGTAATCAAAAGTTATCGTCTGCATTTAGACCATTTTATCTAATAGTAACGTCTGGGCCGGATCAATTCCTGCCTCGACCAATAACTCATCTAAACTGTCCAATAGCTCATCCAATTGGTCAAGCAACACCTTGTCAGCCGTGGCGGCCCCGTGCAGAACCGCTTCCATCTGTCTTTGGAAGCCCATCGGCCTTTTCGAACAATAATCCAACACAAACTTCAATAATTTTTTCTCGCCTGGATGCCTGACTTCATTGATCGCCAATAACACATCAAAATAACTGGCCAATAAAGCGGCCAGACGATGGTTAATGCTGATTAAATCCCGCCGCTCAACAGCCTTTTTTATTTGAACATAGTATGAAGGAATGACCGTCCTCAACACAGGATGGTTCTTAGCTATAATGGCGTGTTTTAGCGGCTCAGGATAGGGTTGGCTGGATTTTTCCTGTAACTTGGCCAACCAACCTTGCCGGTCAAACAGTATTTTCGAGTTCAACACCGTATGCCAAAAACAGGTTGAGTAGCCCATACTGGCCTGATGAGAAACGAGGACCCGTTCTAACTGATCTTCTATCCATAATCGATCCCAATAAATAATATCAACTTCAATCCCTGTTTCTAAGTCAAACCACTCGTCGCCGAGGCCCCAAAAGGTCAGGTTGAGATCAGCTTTGCTCGCCCCCAATTTTTGGACTATCGACTGGCGACTACTCAGGGGAATGATGTCGTAGGTATAGACGTATAAATCAATATCTGAGTGCGTATCCAACGAGCCGCTGGTTTGAGAACCACCCAGAGCCATCGCTTCCACACCAGGGATACCTTTGAAATGCTCAACAATTTGGTTGGCGAGGTCCAACTGCGCCGAATCGTTCTTATCCATCAATCCTCTCTCAAATTGTATTTGAACGGCCCCATGTCTCTGCTTAGCCGGCCCAAACTCTAGCCATCTTTACGCCGGCATTGTCATTGTATCTGATTAGGCCAATGACTTAACTTTTTCATTAAACAAACTGGGTGAGAATATAAAACATCCAAGCGAGGTCAAAAACGAAGCTATTTCAAGTATAGCATACCTCGCTTGGCCGCAAAAGGTTTGAAAGGGGATTTTTCAGTGGGCGCAGGCGTTCCAAAGTGGCTTTCTATTTTACGTTCCGTCATTCTTTTCCAAGAGCTGCTTTATGGTGTTAAGAACCTCATTCCAAAACTCATCTGAACGTTTTCTTTGTTGCTCCGTAGGGATGTTATCTTCAGTAATTGATAGAGTAACATCCGGTCCTTCGGCTAATAGTTCAAAAGACCACTGGCGGTAATTCTCCGGCACATCGGGAATACCCTCAAGATTACTCCAATGCGTATATTGAAGTAGCTTTTCAGGTTTGAACTGCAATATAGTTCCTTTTTCTTCATACTTATTGCCATTAAACTCGCCGCTAAATATGATGGGGCTGCCTACTTGCCAATCAGTAGTAACTTCTGCACCCCAGAAATATGTTTTAGCTATTTCGGGATTGACTAACGACTCCCACACTTTAGCCATAGGGGCCTTAATGACAATGGAGTTCTTTGAAATAAAATCTCTATCCAAACTTGCTTCTCCTAATGAACTTTTTCTCTTTACGGATAACTCAGCCGCGGTGAACGGCCACCTTCATGTCTTATTGGGGACTTTGGCGCCGACGTAACCGGCGTGGCTGATACCGACTAACCACACCACGTTGTCCGGGAGGACGGGGAGTCCGCCGGTATTCCAGGCGATCGTCACGTAGAAACCCACAACGACCAGCGTGAAAATAAAATTCTGATACTTCGTGATGTCGACGACCTTGTCCGCTTGATCCCCTTCTTCTTCTAACCATATCTGCGCAAAATGGGGGGTAATCGTCGTCGTTGTATTGTCGCTGAGGGTGAAGGTTCCTGCCCGCGCGACGTTAGCCGTTGACCCCGGCGCGTCTTTGCTGCCCTTCACACTGGTTGCCAGCACCGCCGAGCCGGCGCTGATGCCCATAAGCCCCAACAGTTGCGGCGAAAATCCGAAGTTGGTCGGGTTGAAGCCATCCGCGATCAGAACTCCGATGGCCGACGAGAGAATTACGAGGGTCCATACAACAATTTGAAAATGGGTGAGACTGTACCGGCCCCGCCCGTCGATTAGGATGCCGAGCAACCTGTTCGTGGTCTGCTTTCCGATCGCCATTGCCAGAAGCAAGAGAACCAGGCAAGATACAATCCAACTGATTTGGAATAAGCTCAAGTCATCTCCTCTCTATGGGTATATGGTTAGGCGATAGCGTAACATTTCCAACTAAAAAGGTATAAGGTTCGGTCGTAGCAACAGAAAGCATCAAGGTGTGGTCGAAAATCGAAGATGCGTCAAGTATAGCATAGCTTACTTTGCCACAAAAGGTTTGCGAGAGGATATTCAGAGGACACAGGATAAGACCCTAAGCGGGTACCCAATGCTCAGACTTCTCAAGCTTTTTCAATGCGTCTTTAGAGGCGTAAAGCCTGATATAACCACAGTCAATACAGACCACCGTCACTAATTTCGCTTGAGAAAATATGCCGGGGGCCAATTTCGGCAGCAAGTCCGGACCATACGGGCCCGCAGCATCGACGGGTTGTTTGTACCGATAGACATTGTTTGATTTACATTCTGGACAAGGTTTCATTATTTTTCCTTTAGATTATGATTAGCATCCGGGGTGAGTGAGTGGGTCTCCCGCCTCATTTCTGGCGCTTTTTTGACTTTTTCCGCAGATGATAGGTCAAGGCCATCGCGATACAATCTTTCAATGCCTCCACGGGTACGTCATCGTCTTCGTTAAATATAATGCTCCGATTGCCGCCATACTTGAATTCCGTCGGATATTTCTCTCGAAAACTCTCCACCAACGTCGTCGTACATTTGAAATACATGGCGTATTCATCTTCTTTTTTCTTTTTCCAATCGATCCTGACCGTGCTGCCACTTTTGGTCTGGGGCGTCAGATAGCTTGGCTCGCCCCATTTCAACGTCTCCTCCAACTCGCCCACGCCTTCAGTTGTGGCCGCTGTTTCGATGATTAATCGCCGCAGGAACAGTAACTTGTCTCTCATTCTCGCCGGATACTGCTCAAAAACCGCGGCGACGTCTGCGTTTTCAATTTGTAGCGGGTTCATTCTGGAAATCCTGATGCCTTTCTT
This sequence comes from Anaerolineales bacterium, assembly GCA_020634855.1. Taxonomy (GTDB): domain Bacteria; phylum Chloroflexota; class Anaerolineae; order 4572-78; family J111; genus JAGRBY01. The sequence goes on along the minus strand of JACKAU010000021.1, from coordinate 99,869 downwards.
TGATCACGGTGGGTTTAAAAAACAATCCAACTCAAGACCACCTCAGTTGGATTCTATCATTGTCTCAATTGTAGAACATTCGTTTCTACTCGGCAATTATGGGTTCACTTCAAGGAGAAATTCATCGAGCCACCAGAATTTTCAACGCTAGAGCCGCAGAAGGCGCGAACGACGCAAACGTTTTATACATTTTTCTGAACCCCGTGCGCCGGTAGCGACATTAGCGTTTTATCCTTTATTTTATTTGTTAGCGGGTGGTTTGTCCTATCAGGAAGTGGGTAAGTTGCTTATCAACTTGGATGGTTTGATTACGCGGGAAAAGTGTTGATGATTAGCGGTAAAAAGGAGCACTTCATGTTATTGCCACGCTTGGTCAAGAGATTCTATAGCCTCATCAAAAGCTTTATCCTCACGTAGTACCCCTCGCAAAGCCAGAAATTGGTCTAAGGGCGCTAAACGTAAAGTCTGCCCGTCTATGATTGTTTTAATCTCATCACCCTCCTGCAAATTCAAGAGCTGCATTAACCAAGTCGGGAGAGATGGTATCTTCACTTGAGCTTTTTACCACAATCGTCATCAAGTTACCCTCATTACCAGAGGACAAATCATTCAGAGAATTATCTATTTGATTATAACGAAAAATCTATCCCGTGTAAAAGAAGATTTTTAACCTTGTTTGTCTCCTGTAAGATTGGACCGGACAGCAGCCCGAAGGACATCCCCACTTCCCCCGGCTCGACCCGTCAGGGGTGCATTTCACTTTTGGGGCGAATGTGACGTCTTGAATCGCTGAGGCCGCTGAAGGCCCTGAAACCGCTGATGTTTCAACCGAGCAACCCATTAACCAATGGCTCAATCGGGGACCTCTATCACCAGACGATGTTTCAGCGACCTCATTTTTTCTCAGCGCATTCAGCGATTCAAACTTGCCCCAAACTGAATGCTCCCACCCGTCAGGCGACGGGTGACAGCGGCAGGGCGATTGGGGACAATACTCGCGCTCAATGGTATGCACCGGAGTCGGGGACGTTGAATAAAGGACAAACCCGGCAGGAAGTGGAGACTATGTTGTTGGTATCGGACCTCGACGCGACCCACGACTGATTAGTCCCAGCCTTCTCCTTCAAACATATATTGATTTTGTAAATCTCGTGTTCTTGTATCAACTTTACCCACAGTCTTAAATTGTTCAAAATATTTGTGCTTCTCTCTTTGAAATTCTTGTAGGACGAAATTTGCAACACGTTTCTTTGCAATATGAGGAGTAACTGGCGTGCAGTTGTAAAGATGCTACTCTTGCCTCGAATTCAACCAGCTTTGCTTTTTCGTAATAATTTGGAAAACCATACCTAATAATACAAGTCCCTTTTGCCTCTGAATAATCAAACCTAAACTCTGCCTCAATTTCCCCGAATATAAAAACTCCTTCTTCACTGAGTATCATAATATCGGTTTCACCAAGTTTAGTGCCATGCAGATTAATTTTATCAATTTTGTTTTTAAGCCATTTGAATTTTTCTGGAAAGTCAGAGAATTGATGATCAATACCAGCATCAAGATCGACAATTTTCTGGAATGAAAGTGTACTGACTGGTTGGGTAAATTTGCGTAAGAATTCAAAACGATATTTGTTTTCTACAAAATGGTGAGCAAAAACCTTTTGTATCAGGGTGTTTTTGATATATCTCCTGTTGGCGAAAATGGTTGTGAATGACAGTTTGTAGCTCGGTCATGAAACTTTTGGTTTCTGGGGCAGTTGTTTCAGTATGGTATATAACAATATCACTATTGGGTTCTTTCTTTATTGTTAGTTTACATTCGTGGTGTGTAGTTTGAGAGAAAACATCTTTAGTCCAATCCTGCCTTTTTATGGTGCAATTTATAACGACCTCGTTATTACTGACATTTTGTACAGAACAGTCTTTCAGTTGAATAGGCGAATCTTCATCTAATAGCTCCCTCGCAACATCATCAACTTCATCAGGGATAGCTTGTACGATTGTTCTATTAGAAGCCCAGGTAGTTTTTGCATCGGAAGTTTTTATAGAACTCTCTTTGTCAGATTGTCTATTTTTTAATATATCAAATTCTCGTGGCCCAGGCAGAATACTAACCAGTTTGGGAATTGTATTCTTCTTGCTTGAGTCCCCAACAAAAATACCCCTTTTCTGTAACACAAACTTCAAGTCAGTATCACTCAGGCTGCTACTTGAAATTAAAGGGCGCAATGTTTCACCAAAAGGTAATAATGGAACATGGCTTTCGTTTTCTAAGGCATCGTCAGGCATTTCTAAAATCCGGATGGAAAGTGTTTATTTCAACTTTACGAACAAAATCTTGATCACGAAATTCAGATTTAACGTTTTCCACAACCTCGCCTTGTAAATTTTCATTAAACTCGGGAAATAGAATGAAAATTTTATTTGCCCATCCTTCGGTTAATTTCTGAGCAAGGCTAATTAATCGGGTTAGGTGATCCCTTTCAAAATTGTCAATGACGTTTAGGATTAAAATTTCAGTTGACACATCTTGCACAACTTTAAAAGGCAAAATACTGGAATTAATGTACTGAACAGGTAATATTGGACTGCTGGTTCGCCTTGCTTGGATGGTATTATTATATCCTGTACTGGGGATATAAAATTCCACCTCCATGTTTTCAAATCTGTCAGTAACATAACTTATTGTATCATAAAGAAAATCAGCTCTATTATTGTCAACCAGATAAACGCTATCAAATTCCAAATCATTATCAACTCTGAAATCACTTAATCTGTCTATAACGTCATCATACTGATTTTGTTCACCATTATCGAGCCAAAAAATTACTCCAGTATATTTGGCTGTTTTCTGTGGCGATTTCAGTTCATTTCTTATGTCGCTTTTTTTGAAGCAATCTAAAGCCTGTGCAATATCCTGTAAATGCAATTTGAATTTAGAAACAGGGTTTGAGGGATACGAATCGTTAAACTTTGAAGATACCAAAACAAATTCTTGGTTGTTGTTAAATAATGGGCAATCATACTGATAAATAAAATCAATTCCGTGAGTTGTGCGCCCTCGTGTGGATATAGCGTGTGGAATGGGTTTAATACAAGCAAAATCTCTCCCCTTGAGAAGCGTATCCCATCCAATCAGGGTTAATAATCTCTCAACAATTTCTTCTCCAAATTCTCCGCGTTTTTTTGATTTTTCAGCCATATCAAACCAACCAAAATTATCAGTTAAAAGTAATCGGTATGAGTTTTTTGAAATCTTTATCGCTTATTATCTGCCCAAACGCTGGGTATCTGGAAAAAAATTTATACATCTTTACCCCAGCATTCTCATCGATATAGGATCAAGCCGATAGCCTAACTTTTCCAACAAACAAAGCGTAGGTAGAAATCGAAGTCATCAAAACGAGGTTGAAAAACGAAGATACATCAAGTATAGCACACCTCGCGTTGCCGCAAAAGGTTTGAGAGGAAATTTGACGTAAGACATAGAATGCCTTGCCCCCACTACCCCAAAACACCGAGCTATAACAAACCGGTAAGGAAATTTTCCACGCGACTTTCCATGTTTAAAAAAAGATCACAATTTGCTTGCCCACGCAACCACTTTTCTAAAAAAGACGTCCAAAAAGTTACAAATAAGACGCCTTTTCTAAAAAAGACGTCCAAAAGTTACAAATCACACCACTTTTCTAAAAAAGACATCGAAAAAGTTACAAATCACACCTTCTTTTTAGAAAAGGCGTCCGAAAAGTTACAAATCACACCTTCTTTCTAGAAAAGACGTCGAAAAAGTTACAAATCAGTCCGTTTTTTCTAAAAAAGACATCGAAAAAGTTGCCCAGCGGACCTCCTTTCTAAAAAAGACGTCTGAAAAGTTGCCCAGCAGACCTTTTTTCTAAAAAAGACGTCGAAAAAGTTGCCCAGCAGACCTTTTTTCTAAAAAAGACATCGAAAAAGTTGCCCAGCGGACCTTCTTTTTAGAAATCACATCCGAAAAGTTACCAATCGCACCTTCTTTTTAGAAAAGAGGTTGAAAAAGGCAGCTCGTTGTGGCCTGGTAACTCGCTCACGGACACCCTTTGAATTTGACCTAGAATGAGCCAGCGAAGCCACCTTTTAGCCACCGGACCGCAGCCGGCCGACGGTAGACCGCCCCCTAAATAGGCCGAACTGGACAGCGTTGGCGGTCAGTGGACAGCGGTCGGTGGTCACGGGAGGCCGAGTCTTGGTCAAATCGAGTCTGTGTCCGTTAGTAAAGCTTGGTAATGAAGATCAAACATTTCGCCGGCCGAGGGCGCTTCAGCGTCCTTCGCTCTTTCAAGGCGATGGCTTTAGCCTCGCTCTCCTTGGCCCCAGATGGCCTTTATTGATGTTAAGCCGATAGACCCTGCTCGCCGGCGACTAATCGCCGCCAAACCAACGCGTTCGCTGAAATTCAGCGGTCACCGGTCGGCGGTCAGGTAGCCTCGACGTCCGGGTCAATCGAGGCTAGGTCTATTTGCCAGTATCCAAAATAAAAGGGGTATTTCCCTTAGTCCGTTGGGAAATACCCCTTTGTATCAATCTGTGGGGTAGGTGGTATTGTCAAACGTAGCGTTAGTCGATTATGCGACCCCTATGCTTTTGTTCCGACCAGCGGAGACGCGAGGCTTGCGCCAGCTATGAGATTTAATGATGAATGCTGCCAGAGATCCCAGGGCTGCGACAATCCCCAGAATGACCGCCACGTTGTAGGGCAAGTTGAAGCCAATGGGCGAGAAGGCGATGAAGGTGATGCTTACCGCGGTCATAAAAGCGGCTGGCAGCGAGGCCATCCAGTGATACTGGGCCTTGTCGGCTCTGACCAGATAAATGGCTGCGGCCCACAGGACAAGCATCGCCAGCGTTTGGTTGGCCCAACCGAAGTAGCGCCAGATGAGATTGAAATCTTGCGTCGAGACGACATAACCAACAATAAAGAGGGGGATAGCGATCAGCAGTCGTTTGGAAACGGGTTTCTGCGACATCTTAAAGACATCAGCCAGGATTAAACGCGTGCTTCTGAAGGCGGTATCACCACTGGTGATAGGGAGAATGATGACGCCGACGATAGCCAAGAAACCGCCCACCGGCCCCAGCAGCGTGGTTGAAACTTCATTAACGACAGCAGAGGGGGAACCGGAGGCAATGACGGCATTCATCGCTTCAGGTGACTGGTAGAAAGACAGGCCCACGGCGACCCAGATTAAGGCGATAATCCCTTCCAAAATCATGGCCCCGTAGAAAACAAAGCGAGCATCGGTTTCAGTTTTAAGACAGCGAGCCATCAACGGCGATTGGGTTGAGTGGAAACCACTGATTGCCCCACAGGAGAGAACGATAAACAGCAGCGGCCAGAGCGGCGCCCCGCCCGGATGGACGTTGACAAAGAAGTTCTGGTTCGGCACCAACTCATAACCGCCAAAGATTAAACCACCGGCCACACCCACCGTCATGAAGACCAACAGCGCGCCAAAGATGGGATAGAGCCGCCCGATCACGGCGTTGATCGGGACGATAGTGGCGATGAAATAATAAGCGAAAATAGCCATGACCAGGGCCGTCACATTGACGCCGGTCATTTCGCTGAGCAGTTTGGCCGGGCTGAGCACAAACACCACGCCAACCAGCAGCAGCAGCAGCACTGAGAAGAAGCGCATCACGTGGCGAGCCGGCATACCCAGCGCATCGCCCACAACTTCCGGGATATTTTGCCCCTTGTTTCGCACGGACAGCATGCCGCTAAAGAAATCATGCACGGCTCCGGCAAAAATTGAGCCAAAGACCACCCACAACAACGCTTGAGGACCGTACAGCGCGCCCAGAATTGGCCCAAAAATTGGCCCGATTCCGGCAATATCAAGGAGTTGAATTAGAAATACTTTCCAAGTTGGCATCTCTACAAAGTCAACGCCATCGGCTTCGGTAATGGCCGGCGTGGGCCGGCTGCGGTCGATACCAAAGACCTTTTCCACAAAAGTGCCGTACACATAGTACCCGGCAATCAATAGAATAATACAGGTTAAAAGCAGCAACATGTCGAAAGACCTCCCGAAATATGAGTTATATTGATATTGAATGTGATGATGGGGGACCGGCTTAGGGCCAATAATCCCTAAATGAGCCGGTCCCCGTTCCCGAAGTGAGTATGGAATAACTATTCGATTGGCTTTACTTTACCAGAATTTGCAAGAGGTCTCAATCACTCTTGAGGCAATAATAGGAGGACAAAAGAGGTATTTGTGAAAAATTATACTAATAAAAGAACTAGTTCGTTCTACTTCTTCGCCAGACGAGCGGCCTCGCGGCGATTCTTGACGTGCAGCTTGGAGAGGATATTGCGCACGTGTGATTTAACGGTGTATAGGCTGATGTACAGCGCCTCGCTGATCTCTTTATCGCTCAACCCTTCGGCCACCAGGTTAAGCACTTCCTGTTCCCGGTCGGTCAACTGTTCCAGGCGGGTGTCGGTCTCGGCCGATGGGTTGGCCGTCGCCGGCTCGGCCGAGTCAGGCTCGCCCAGCCGGCGGAACTCCGACATCACCCGCAGGGCCAATCCGGGCGACAGCGCCGCCTGGCCCTTCGCCGCGGCGTGAATCATGTCGATTAGATCACGAGCTCGGATCGTTTTAAGCAGGTAGCCCACCGCGCCGTTGCGAATAGCCTCGAAGATCTGCTCATCATTGTCACGGACCGTCAGCATGATAATATGGGTATCAGGCAGAGCCTGGGTAATCAGTCGGGTCGCTTCCAAGCCGTCGGTGCCAGGCATGTTAATATCCATCAAAATCACATTGGGCTGTAGTTGTTGGGCCATAATAAAGGCTTCCAGCCCATCAGACGCCTCACCCACCACTTCCATATCCGGCTGGTTCGTGACCACGCTGACCATCCCATCCCGAAACAGCGCGTGATCGTCTACTACCATTACCCGTATTTTTCGTTCCTTTGTCATTGCGGTGTCCTATCTCTCCTGACTGTTGACCGGCCAAACGATCTCGATGCGGGTTCCTTTACCCATCTCGCTGTTGATTTTTAATTGACCCCCAATCCGGGCGGCGCGGGCTTGCATCACGCTCAGGCCGAAATGGGGCCGATTGTCCCGGGGCGACTGAGTCGGATTAAAGCCGGAGCCGTTATCCTGCACCGATAGAAACGCTGTGCCATTTTCTCGCTCAAATGTTAACCAGGCGACATCGGCGTGGCCGTGTTTTTGGGCGTTGCGCAGGGCCTCACCCACAATGCGGGTCAGCTCGGTGCCGGTTTCGGCCGGGATGGCCAGGGCGCCGGCTTGCTGCAAATCCAGCCTGACCTCGATTTTAAGTTCATCTGAAAGTTTGTCCAGTTCAGCCCGGATGATCGTTTCCAAGTTCGCCGGCGGCGGGGGCGATACATCGCGCAACTGGGCAATCATCTGGCGAGTTTCGCTGGTTAAGGCGGCGATGACCTCCCGTAGATTCAGCAAACGCGATTTAACTTCTTGGGGCGAAATCGTCAGCGAATCGTCGGCCAGTTGGTCGGCCTGAAGGTAGAGATAGCTGAGGGTTTGGGCCATACTGTCGTGAATTTCAGCGCCAATACGTTCCCGCTCTTGCAGGCGGGCCACACTGTGGGCCTGGCGCTGAACCTGTTCGACCAAATTGAGGTTATCCAGGGTCAAGGCGATTTGCCGGGCAATCGAGGCCGCCAGCAGCACAACTTCGGGGCTGAAATATTGCTGCACCTGGCTGAAGACGGCCAGGACTCCCAGATTTTGACCGTGAATGCGCAGCGGCACGGCCACAAACGCCCGGATGAGACGTTCCTGAACCACGGCTTTAGCTAAACGGGGCGCCTGGCTGAGATCATCCAGCACCACCGGCTCACCGGTTTTCTGAACGCGGCCAATCAACCCTTCACCAGTCTCAAAGGTCGTCAGCCCTTCAATTAACTCGTCGTCCAGGCCGCGGTAGGCTTGCAAGTGAACTATGCCGTCACCGTCGGCTATCCAAATACCGCCCATCTCCGCATTCATCGCCTTGAGCGACTGGGCCAGCGCGGTGTCCATCAACTGTGGGCGCGATTGGGACAGGCTGGCAAAGGCGACCACTTCCGACAAGGCGGCCAATTCCTGCGTCCGTTGCGCCACGCGAACCTCCAGCGTGCGCGCCCACTGGGCCAGTTGGTCTTGCGAGTCTTGCAAATTGCAACGCATCGACTCGAAACTTTCGGCCAACACACTCAACTCGGCCACGCCCTTAACCTCAATCGGCGTCGATAAATCGCCATGAGCAATTTTGGTGGCCGCTTTAACCAACTGCGGCACCGGCTGCATAATTCGCTGCGCCATCCAGACCACCGTAAGGCCCAGCAGCACCGTCAACAAGATAGCGGCGGCCATCCCGTGCGAGGTAACGCGATTGGCCGGGGCCAATACTTCCGCTTCGGGCAGCATCGCCACCACGGTCCAGTTGCGGGTCTCCAAGGGGGCGGCGCTGTAATATACGCGCTGGGGCTGCTCATCGGACGCATCAATCAGCAGCGACGGCAGCGGCTTGGTTTGTACATAATTCCAAAGCGTATAACTGCCGGTATCCATAATTTCCGGCAGCGCCCCAAAGCGATTGCTGGCTTGCAGTTCGGCCCAAACGTCGGGCGGCAAGGGCGCCAGGCTGCGAAAGATATAAGTCCGGTCGCGCCCGTGAGCCAGCCGGATACCATACTGATCGAGCAGGATGGCGTAGCCGTGTTCGCCAATGGCCAACCGCTCAACCGGGTTCCACAATAATTCCGGCGAGAGCGTAACCACCACGATCCCGGCCGGCGTCAGGGGATCATCGGTGTAAACCGGCGCGGCTACCCAAATGACGGCCTGCCGGTCGAGCGAGGACAGGCCGGGGTTAGACATATAGACCTGATTTTGCAGCGCTTCTTGGAAAAAGTCGCTGCTGGCAAAGTTTTGACCCACGTAGCTGCCTTGAGTAGAGATCAAAACCTCGCCGGAGTCATCCAGCAGCAGCACGGCCCGGTAAGCCGGGCTGGAATCGAGAAAGTTGGTAAAATCGGTCAGGGTGGGCGTAAATAGGGCCGAACGCTGGTCGGGGCGGGCGCTGACAAACTCCTGCACAGCGCGAGAGAGCGACAGGTTGGCAATGCGGCTGGTCTCGCTTTCAACCAGGGCGTCGAGACTGCGGGCCAATTCTTGGGCGTCGTTGATGAGGTTGTTGGTTTGCAGTTCTTCGATTTCCCGCTGATTTTGATGACTCAAGTCGTAAAACAAAATGGTAATGGCCAATGTGGCGACAACCAAGATCAAAACAATCAGCCGGGTGGCCAGAGAGCGCCGTTGAAAAAGCTGGCTCAGATGTCTCCAAAACGACCTCATGGTATCGGCTCCGCCGGCCGGCCCAAACTCGCTTTAACGGCCGGCCAATCAGCATTAGGCACGAATCCGGTGGGGCCATACGTTCCGACCGGCTGCGGTACGGCATCTTCCATACGGACGATGGTTACGGAGTGCAGCCCTTCGCCGGTTTCATCGAAACGGTAGCTGCCCTGGATGCCATCAAATGTCGTTTGGCGAATGAGGTCGTCTAACACATCGCCCCTGGCGTCGGGGTGTTCGGCCAGAATATCGGCCAGCAGATAGACGACGTCGTAGGTCCAAGCCACATAAGTATCAGGCTCCACGCCAAAGCGCTGAACAAAGGCCTCCTGAAACCGCGCCGCGTTGATCGAGTCCTTCAAAAATCCGTCATTAATGGCCAGGATACCGTCTTGCGCTTCGGCGGCGACATTGTGGGTCACAACCGAGGAGCCGCCGGGGGAGGTAAAGATGGGCACCTCCAAATCCCAGTAGCGAATGGTGCGGAGCAGCCGGCCGACATCCGTCTGGTTGGTGCCGTAAATAAGCACCATATCTACTTGCTCTTCGGCCAGCCGGCGGACCAGTGGATCAAATTCACCGGTCTCGGTCAAGTAGCTAATATCGGCGGTCAGGGTGCGGCCGCGCTCACTTAACTCTTGGCGGATCAGTTCAGCGCCGCCGCTACCAAAAGCATCGCTGTCATAAACCAGGCCAATCCGTTCGGCCCCTAATTGGTCGATGGCGATGGTGACCATAGCCGCTGCGCCCAAACGGTCGCTGGGGCGGGCGCGGAAGAGGTTGGTGGCCCCCTGTTCGGTCAGGGTATAATTGGTAGCCCCGATGAACATCGGCAGATGCTCGTGACGATGTTCAGGCACCATCAAGGTGGCGTAGGCCGATTTCAGCGGCCCCAGCAAGGCTACCAGATTATCTTCGGCAATGGCATGGTGATACTGCTCCAGCGCAAATTGCGGATCGGACCGAACATCACGGACGACAAGTTCCAGGGGGATACCGTTGACGCCGCCGGCGTCATTGATCTCTTCAACAGCCAACCGGGCCGCCCGAATGGTTAAATCGCCGATTTGGGCGCCGGCTCCGGTCACTTCGGTGTGTAAGCCAAGGCGATAAGTTTGCGGGTCAGGCAGTTCGGCGATGACATCCTTCGTAAAGGTAGTGGTGCCATCCAGAATAGAGGTATTGGTATTGGTAATGGCCGTACACGCAGCGAGAGACAAAATAAGCAGCAGCGCGATCAAGGTTAGCCATTGATGTCTCGGCCAAGCCCCCCCTCGTTGACTTGAACCTACAACGTTCATTGTTGGGCGCACGTTGCCTCCTCGCAGAGTGCAGTTAGATAGTGGGAATATCTATTCACGATCTTAATTTCGATAGGTGGCGTTATTTTAGTGAGAATAGGGGAGTTGGTCAACAAATTAGCTATGCTACTATAACGGCCGTTCGTTAATGACGAGACAATTTGCGCCTTGGCCCTAATTAAGCTTGAATCATTGCCGGTTTACCACCCAAACAAAAATATATCGGAGCGACAAAGCTGGCTTTGTCAAAAAAATCAAAGCCAGCTTTGCTGCTCTAGACTTTCCTACAATTGAGGAATAACCATGCCTTATCGAGTGACCGGCAAACAACCTAACTCAAAAATGTGTCTAGTGTGCGGGTTAAAGAATTCAGCGGGCCTAAAGGCCCATTTTTACGAGTTGGAAAATGGCGAGATTGTGGCGCTGTTCACCGCGCTGGAAGAACATCAAAGCTATCCGGGGCGGCTGCACGGGGGTATTGCCACAGCCATTCTGGATGAAACCATCGGGCGGGCCATCCTGACCAAATATGGCGAGATGATATGGGGCGTCACCACGGAATTTTCGGTTCGCTTCCGCCGGCCTGTTCCGTTGAATGAAGAGTTGCAGGTGGTAGGCCGTATCACCCAAGAAACCGAGCGGCACTTTGAAGGAACAGGGGAGATTTTACTCAGCAGCGGCAAGGTCGCCGTTGAGGGGTACGGCAAATACGCCAAACTACCCCTCGAAAAAATTGCCGATTTTGATATAGCCGAGCAAGAGTGGCGGATCGATCACCACGACGATGATCCGACCGAGTTTGAGTTGGGGACGGTTTCATTCCCCAACCCGGATCAACAGCCAGGTAATCCTGGCTAAAACGGAAATGGCCACGACCTGATCTAACAAAAGCCAATAAAAGTAACGACCACTAACGATGGCTACGCCAACTAAGGTCGTGCCAAACCAATCCGCAAGGGTTTTTACCACGGAGGACACAAAGTAGGCACAAAGTTCTCAGAGATTTATCTTGGTGTTCTTTGTGCCTTCTCCGCGCTCTTTGTGGTTAAATCTTTTGGCTGCGGCTCACAGCTGCGTTACGTATTACACACGAACTTAACGACATTGAAGAGCTACTAATTTTTGACCACCGTGTACACCTTCGATTGATCGTTGAAGGTGATGGTGTAATTCCCCGGTCCTTCTGTAATCAGAATATCGTTGCCGGTTTGGTCGGCGATGCCATCGGGTTGGTTGTCGCCGAAGTTGAGCGTCCAGTCGCCGTTGATGTCAAACTTGAAGCGTTCGCTGGGAGTATTGCCGAAGGTAACGTTGATCGACCAGGTATTGTCGGCCACCAGGGTCATCGGCGTGGTTTCCCAGGTATTGGGGGTCCCCCGGAAGTAGACTTGGGGGTACATCGAAGCAAAGCCGCCGCCACCGCCCTGTTTGATAACCGTGTAGGCGTTGGTCTGGTCATTGAAGGTAATGGTGTAGTCGCCGGCGCCCTCGGTAATAGGGATATCGGCTCCGCCCTGGTCGGCGATGCCGTCGGGTTGGTTGTCGCCGAAATTGAGCGACCAGTCGCCGTTGATGTCAAGCTTGAAGCGCTCGTTGCCGGCGCTGCCAAAGGTGGGGGTAATGACCCAGGTGTAATCGGCGGTGAGCGTCATCGGCGTGGTACCCCAGGTGTTGGGCGTCCCCCGGAAGTAAACCTGGGGATAGGTCGAGGCCAAGCCGCCGGTCTCACCGTATCGATCGCGCACAATAGCGTACGAGTCCCAAGTATTTTGATCGGTCAGCGATTTGACCAGTTTGACATACTCGGCGTGGGTCCAGGCCAGCGGAGTGGCGCTGTTGGTGCCTTCGCCGGTGGTATAGTTATGGGCCGCATTGACTCCAACGCCATCCCAGACTTGCTCCGGCAGCATCAGCCCTTCATTGGCATAGTTTTCCAAGGCGCGAACGTAAACATCGCGCAGGGCCGCCACGCTGGCTGCGTCGAGCGCGCCGCCGGCATTGGCTTTAGCCAATTCCAATTCAAAATGGCCTCGTTCGCCGGTGAAGAAGGGCCAAACCCGCCCGCGCTGGTCGCCGGCGCTGCCAATATAGTTGCTGCCGTCATCGGTGCGTTCGCCGTAGCCGTCGTTGCCGTAGCGCCGCCAGCCGGGGTAGGCGGTGCTATCGCCGGGGAAAGTGAACTCGTATTTGAGGCGCAGATTATCCGGCAGCGTCTCATCATCCACCTCCACCAGCGAGTCGAGAACGTCCGGATCATCGGGACGCCGGACGCCGTAGCGGACCAACTCTAAAAAGCCGGCGTCCAACACCTCTTTTTCATTAATAGCCGGCTTGCCGTTGCTGCCGTTGATATTAGCGCCATCATTGGGGTCCTCGTTTTGGGTGATACGCAGAAAATATTGGCCGTTATCGTTACCCGAAACGTGGGTGCCGGTGGTCGTGAACATATAGGTTTCAACGGTACTCTCAAACTCATCGGCCTTGGTTTTGTACCAAGCGGCTGCACCGGGGTCGGCGGCGGCGTTCTCGGCGATGTCCGCCGCGGCCAACAGGCCGGTAATCACCGCGGCCGTGGTTGAGGGCGAGTAGCCAAACTGCTCCTCCCACCGCTCCTGCTGAGTGCGGGGCGGCGTAATGGTGTCGTTGTTATCGAGCAGGTGGACCTGGCCGCCGTTGGCCAGAAATTCGGCGGCGGGCTTGAGCATTGTGTTGTACCAGACGGTAATCTCACTGTCGGACAACAAGCCGGCCTGCCACAATTTCCAGCCGAGCATAATCGGCATTGCGGTTTGATCGAGTTGAACCCGGTACCACTCCAGTGTGCCGTCCACCGGCGTCTTCTGTAGGAACCAGCCGGTAGCGCCGCTGTTATTGGGCGTATTGGCATCGACCTGAACGTGATCGAGATATTCAAAGGAGACCAGCGGCGTTTGAGTGTCGCCTAGCGCCAGCAACGCCATCGCCACCTGGTAGAAGTCGCGCGGCCAGACAGCCCGGTAACCGGTAGCGCTGGCGTCCGCCGAAATCGTATCGCCCCACGGGATCGACAGTGAGGCAATCAAAGCCCCGGCGTTCTCCTTGTCTTCTAGCGCTTTCAAAACCATCGCGCTGGCGTAGAGCAGGTGGCCGTCATCGCCGGTCTGCGGGATCATGGCGGGCAGGTTCGACAGCCCGGCCAGATAATCTTCCCAACCGATGTCGCTGCCCACGCCGTTGTACTTGTTCAGCACGGCGGTATAACCGTCACTCAGCGAACCGTCAGCCGCAGCCGTAGCCGCTTCCAGCGAGTCGCCGAAACCAACGACCACATCAAAGGTGACGCTCTCATTGTTAAGGGTAGGCAGTTGAGCGGTCAGAGCGACATTGCCGCCGCCGTCATCAGCCGAGTCGAAATTCCAATCCATTACCCCGTTATCATCGAGGTCGGTGTAGCCGTCAGACTGGCCGACAAACCCGGCTGAGGTCTCGCCAAACGGCTGGCTGCTCTTGAGCGTCATATAGACACTGTCGCCCTCGCGTGCACTGAGCGAGTCTTCACTAACAAAACCGACATCGCCGGAGCCGGTGTTATTCATGTGAGGGTTGACCAGAATATAAGGGGTGATGTTGGTGTCGTTGGCAGTGAAGATAACGCGCATAAAGAGGGATTGCCGATCCGGATCGGTGAAGATATGTTTTTCAATCTGGTACTTGCCGTCGGGGTCGGTATTAATCACCCGATAAGCCAGCGATAGGGGTCGCCCGGCGCTGTCGGTGTAGAGGTAGTCGATCTGGCTGGTCGTATTGACTTTTTCCTCATCAAAAAACCCGTCCCCGGTGACCAAGAATTGCAGGTCTTTGATTTGGGCCTCGTTAATCTGGCCAAAGGCGGTCTCGGTGACAATCCCCTGGGCGATAGAGAACCAGACTTTGGAGATGGGGCCGCTGGGACCGGTGTCGCTGTAGAGCTTATCCTGGTACTGTTCATAAGCTGTGCCAACCCCCTGTTTGCCGGCATAGCTCCAGGTCGAAGCGGCTCCCGGCACCCCAAACGCGCCGCCGCCGCCCGTCGCCAACGCGTGGGCCGGGCCGATCAGGCAGAACAAACATAAGATGAGGCCAACTGTGATGAGTTTTTTATAGTTCATTTGTCAACTCCTCTGAAAATAGCCCTCACCCCCAACCCCTCTGCCTGAGGGAGAGGGGAGTCGCGCTAGCGACGGGGTGAGGGTGAAACACAATTTTCATTGTCGATGTCGTCTCAGTCGAGGCTGTCTGACTCCTCAATAAATAAAGGTTTGGAGCGTCGAAGATTACTTTGACCTTATCAAAAATGACAAAGCAAGCTTTGTCGCTCCGATATCCAAAGCAAGCTTTGTTACTTCAGTACAATCACACTTATTGTGGACAGGGGGCTGAATAGAATGATGGTCAAACCCAAATTGGAAGCAAGTCATAGAGTTAGTGGAAGTCATAGACAACGGAGATGATAACGCCTTAGGATTGGCCTTTTTTCCGGCGAACAATTTCGTGCATAATATCGTCGAGAACCTCAAGCACATCGATATTGTCGTCGGCATCAACCAGTTCGTAGCGCTGCGATGTTTGATTTGGATCGTCGGGATGGATGACCAATTCGTATTCCGAAGCATCAACCATGAGGGGATTGGGTTGGGCAGCAGCGGCGGCCGTTAAGTTTTCCGGTGTTAACGTCGCTTGAACTTGCCGGGCCAGATCATTAGGCAGGTCAGAAAGGTTGATCTCGCCTTGCAAAGTAATGCCCTGGCCGGTAAAAATTCGCAGAAAAAGTTTCATAGGTTATAGATCTACACCGACCAGTTTCCAGGCTCGCCGGGTCAGGACGGTTTCCATACTACCGGCCCCAAACCGTTCACGAGCCATTTCAACAGTTTTATCCGCCCAATCGTTGAACGTGGCCAGGGGATTGTTGATGACTTGCATGGTATCGTACCAGATCTGGCCCGCTTTTTCCCAGGCATAACCGCCCAAATATTGAGACACTAAATAAAAAGCGTGATTGGGAATACCCGAGTTAATATGGACCCCACCGTTATCTGATGAGGTGTTCAGATAAAAGTCCATATGATAGGGTTGAGGATCTTTACCCAGAGTTGAATCATCGTAAGCCGTACCGGGCGCTTTCATCGAGCGCAGCGCCACGCCGTTGATGTCCGGACCGAGAATACCCTGGCCGACCAGCCAATCCGCTTCGGCAGCGGTTTGCCGGAGTGTATACTGTTTGGACAAGCTGCCAAAAACATCGGCAAAGCTCTCGTTGAGGGCGCCGGCCTGGTCTCGATAAACCAGCCCGCCGGAATATTGAACTACGGCGTGTGATAGCTCGTGGCCCACTACCGACGCTTCAACAAAGGTTTGGAAGAGAGTGCCATCACCGTCGCCATAGGCCATTTGGGTGCCGTTCCAAAAGGCGTTGTTATAGCGCCGCCGGTGATGGACGGTCGAGACGATGGTTGAGCCTTGGCCGTCGAGCGAATTGCGGCGGTAGATATCGAAGTACAGGTTAAACACATCGCCGGTTAGATCATACACCTGATTGACGACCGGATCATCGACCGGGTCTTCGCCCTCCGCCCGGACAAGTGTACCCGGCAAGGTGGCTCGCCTTTTCCCGTCATACACTTCCCGGTTTACGGCCGGAGCGACGCCCATAGCTAAGACCGGGGCGGCCAGAAAGGAATCGGGGGGGGTAGCTTCTTGCCTGGATTCACGCGTTGCTTCGGCCTGTTTGGCCAGAGCTTCAGCCATTTTGCGTTGCTCTTCATCGCCGCGCAATTTGATCGCCTCGACGACATGGGGAGGCAAAATACATTGAATAGGATGGCAACAACCATAGTGGGAGTTCATTTATTTTCCGCTCTTCCAATAAATATAACGTTTTTCTGGCAAGGGCGCGTATTTTGCGCCAGAAGGACAACATAAATTATACCTCAATTAGAGCGTTATTTCTATGATCTACGACACACCTAAAGTGTGCCGCACGTCACACTTTTTTCACCGGTACAAACGGCTCTAGATAAAACGATAGAAAATTCACCGGTTTATCACCCGCCTTCAAAAGCGGAGCCTCAGCTTGGGGCGTGGCTAAGATTACGTCATACCGGCCGAAATCTTGGTGCAGGCCGGTCGATTCAAGTTGCCCTGCACCATCAACAACATAAAGGAACAAATCTTCACCGGCTTGGGGCAGTTCTACCGTGGTTTGCCCCCCGGCCGGCGTCAGCGTACTGGTCAAGCGCACCGATACATGCGCCTGCGTATTACGGTTAGGGCCGATGATCTCGCGTACAACGCCGTCTCCCACCTGGCGCGGCGGCATCTTTTCCAGGCTAACTTGCTCGTAATGCGGCTCGATGTCCCACAACTCGGGCCGGGTCAGAAACCAGATTTGAATCACCCGGGTGTAATGATCGGTTAGATTCAACTCCTGGTGTTCGATGTACTGGCCGGAAAACATGCGCTGAACCTCGCCGGCGGTGATGACGCCGCTGCCGCCGGTGGTGTCTTCGTGGTACAGTTGACCTTCGACCACATACGTGTAAATCTCCAGCCCTCGATGCGGATGCCAGCCAAAGCCGTTACGTGGCGCAATCTGGGTCATGTGAGCCGTTAACATCCCGTTCAACTTACCCAATGGGCTGTATGAACCCACCGCAAAATGGGATACCAGCCAGTGAATGGGATTGATCGTCGGAAAGGTGTCCGCTTTATAAAATTGTAGGTTGGACGTCTGGTCCAAGCCGGTAATCGTTGTTTTGAAATAATCCTCGATGGTTGCCATTATCAAAGCCTCGTTTTTGGAGTTAAATAGTCCCGCCAGCGCTATGATGATATTATAGCACAGCCTAATCCAATGCTAGCATAACCACGTCCCTGGCAGCGTCCCCGATAAGCTATGACGGCCCGCTTGAATGTTAATAAAGCGTTGCAATCTCAATCGGCTTGCAGTACAATGCCAGGTACAGCCCTTGGTGTCGAATGAAGGAAGGAATAATGAGCTTTTCCGAGCGGTGGCAAGCCCAAATCAACAACTCGCTCGTTGAATGTGCTAAATTGGCAGCGGCCAATAACGAAATTGATCTCAAGTACGAGTTGCTCATCGTCGGCATTTTTTGGCCCGTTCGGCAGGCCATACGAGATTTTGACTTCGAGGCGATCGCCTGTGTCAACCAAATTGCCGGTGATCGGGCCAAGCCGGTGCTGCGGATGGTGCAAGAATGGGGCGACGATCCCCTGGTCGTGGCCCAGACGCTGGTATCGCAAGGCGTACGCCGGGGCGAGATTGGGAAAGTCCTCAACCAATTCGTCGTCTATTTCGATGCCTTTACGGCTTTTGCCAAACAGTTAGCCAGTCAAGCCCGCTCTACGGCGGCGGCTCCTGCCAAAGATGAGCCGCCGTCACCCGCCGCCGAAACGCCGCGCGTATTGGTTTTCGCCTTGAGCCAGGATGGCGCCACGCTGACCGGCCAAATTCATCAACAACTTAACGCCGCCGGTATTGCCACCTGGCGTGATCTGTCATCCCTGGAGGGTGACCGGACGTGGTGGCAGCACGTCACCCAGGCTCT
This sequence comes from Anaerolineales bacterium, assembly GCA_020634855.1. Classification (GTDB taxonomy): domain Bacteria; phylum Chloroflexota; class Anaerolineae; order 4572-78; family J111; genus JAGRBY01. The sequence goes on along the minus strand of JACKAU010000021.1, from coordinate 81,601 downwards.
CGATCGGGTCGATTTTCTGGTGTTGGTTATGACCGAAGCCGCTCTCACCTCTGATTTAATTCGCCGCTTGTGGCGGCACGCCTGCCAACAGGGCGTGTGTATTTATCCTATCTTCGAGGATAACGACCTCAATTTTGCCCTACTGCCGCGCTGGATTCGTCAAGTCCATTTCTACAATCTAAATCTAGAATGGTCCAAACTGCTCGATGATTTGCGAGGTAACTGCCAAATTCCCCGCATCCCCTTTATGGCGGAAGAAATACCGGAAAATTTCGTCGAGCGCCGCGCCTTATTCGAGCAAACGATTGACCATATTTTTGATCGAGAACGAGACGAAGGGGTGGCGAACATCATCGCTCTAGTCGGTCCAACCGGTTACGGTAAAACAACACTGGCAGCGGCGCTGTGCCACAACGAAAACATCCGTCAGGTTTTTGACAACGGCATCTTGTGGGTCACACTAGGAGAAAATCCCGGGGATTTAAGTCAATATGTCATCGACTTGATCGAAATCCTAAGCGGCGAGCGCCCCGGCTTTACCGGCCTCGACGCTGCTCTGGTTCGTTTCGGCGAACTCATCGCCGATCGTGATCTCCTAATTGTAATCGATGATGTCTGGAACGCCGTTCACCTCAAACCCTTCTTGCAGGGCGGCAACCGCTGCGCCCGGATCATCACCACGCGCAATGCCGAAACGTTGCCCCTGGAAGTGGCGTCGATCAAAGTCGGCCCCATGTCGCTTGATGAGGCGGTGGCGGTCTTAAGTTATGACCTACCCGACGACAATCTCACCGAACGCCGCCAACTAGCCCACCGGATGGGCGAGTGGCCGCTGCTGCTCAAACTCACCAACGGGACTTTGCGGGATCGAGTCCACAATAATAATGAGCCGCTGTCGGCGGCGCTCAACTACGCCAACCACGCGCTCGATAGCCAGGGCATCACCGCCTTCGATGTGGAACATTCGGCCGGCCGGCGCCGGGCGGTGGCTCAGGCGTTGGATATTAGTTTGGGATTGCTTAATTTCACCGAGTGCGCCCGCTATGATGAGTTGGCTATCTTTCCGGAGGGCGTCAATATTCCTCTGACTGTTTTAGAAAAACTATGGGGCGCTACCGGCGACCTGGATGATTTTGATACGGAGGAGTTGTGCGCCCGCTTTTACGAACTGTCTTTGCTGGCTCAATTCGATCTAACCAGCCGTTACATCCGGCTTCACAAGGCCATGCATACCTATTTAAATTTCCGGCAAACAACCGACATGGCGGTACTGCACCAACATCTGCTCGATGCTTACACTGGGGCCTGGAGCGACTTACCTTTTGAAGATGTCTATATGTGGACCCACCTTTTCTACCATCTGGTCGAAGCCGGGCGTACCTCAGAACTGTTGGCGACCGTCAAAGATTTGGGCTATCTAATTAACAAAATCAAAGTGCGGGGCGTCTATTACGCCGAAAGCGACTTGCTCAAGGCCGAGGCCGTATCGCCTGATCACCAGCATTTGACCCCGATCCGCCGGGCGCTATCGCAAGCCAGTCATATCTTGGCCCGCTGCGACACACTTGACCAAATTGCCAATACGCTGCAAAGCCGTCTGGTGCATCTACCCACAGCCGCCGATTTACTGGCCGAGGCTGAACCACGTCTGCCCAAACCCCGGCTGACCGCCCTATGCGCCGTACCCGATCTGCCCGACTCAAATCTGATCCGCACCATAAAGGGACATCTTACCGGCGTTTTAGCCTGCGCGGTCAGTGACGATGGCTCAAAAATCGTATCGGTCAGCAAAGACGGCTGTCTGATCGTGTGGGATACCGTCACCGGCAACCAGCTCCTCCAACTTGAAGAGTCCGAGGCCGAAATTTGGGATTGTGACATTAGCGGTGACGGCGGCGCGGTCGTCTACGCCTTAAACGACGGCCGGCTGGTTTTGGTTGACCTCCAAGCCGAAAAGCCATCGGTCGCATGGCGAGCGCACCAGGCCAGTATCACGAGTTGCGCTATCAACACCGACGGCTCAGTCGTGGTCTCGGCCTCTAAAGATACGTCGGTCAAAGTTTGGAACGCTAAAACCCGGACCGAAAATCTGGAACTCGACAGCCACGGCCGGACCGTAACCGGCTGTGATATCAGCGCCAATGGCGCGATAGCGGCGTCCATCTCCAATGATGGTCTCCTCAAAGTGTGGGATATCCACACCGGCCGGGAGCAATTTTCCACCCAACTTCGCTTCCGTAACCCCGGCATCGATCAACTGACTTTCCTTAGCCAGCGTGATATCAATTTCACCTGCGCTATCTCGGCCGATGGGGCCGTGGTCGCGGCCACTTCATCGGGGGGAACGGTCGGGGTGTGGGAGGTAGCCTCTGGCCGGGAGCGGATGATGTTTGCGGCTGACCGGCACGGCGCCAATGACTGTGATCTTAATAAAGACGGCTCGCTGCTGGCTTGTGCCCTGGGCAATAATCTACTAAAAGTGTGGGAGACCGCTACGGGTCAGGAGCGCGCCACCTTTACCGACCATAACCGTCTGGTCAACAACTGCGCGCTGACCTTAAATGGAACCGTCCTGATTTCGGCTTCCGATGATAAATCGCTCAAAGTGTGGGATTGCCAACACAGCCGGGCGCGTCCGGCCGATCTCAGTCACCAAATTCCCGCCAACAATTGTACTATGACAGCCGACGGCCGGGTAGCGGTTTCGGCCTCAACCAACAAAACGCTATATGTTTGGAATTTTCCTAATCATTCTCAAACCATAGCTCTTACAGGCCATACCCACAAAATCAACGACTGCCAGATCTGCCCTGACGGCAATGCGTTGGTCTCCTCTTCTCAGGATCAAAGTATTATCGTTTGGGATATGCGCACCTTCAGCCAGCTTTGGAAATTGACCGGCCACACCTGGTCGGTTAACGGCTGCGCGCTCAATGCCGACGGTACAATCATTGTGTCAGCGTCGGATGACAAAACGCTTAAAGTATGGGATGGGCATGCGGGCCGGGAGCGTTCGACCCTGGTCGGGCATACCCGGGGGGTCAACGCCTGCGCTCTGAGCTTCGATGGGCAAACGCTGGTATCGGCCTCCGGGGATGGATCGCTAATGGTCTGGAATCCGCTCACCGGCGAACAACTGGGAATGCTAACCGGACACACCGCCTGGGTCAACAAATGCGCCATCAGCGCCGACGGGGCCACGATTGTTTCGGCCTCGTACGACCAGACGCTTAAGGTTTGGGACGCGCACCGTCAAAAGGAACGATTGACCTTAACCGGGCACAGCATGTCCGTCACCGGCTGCGCCATCAGCACCGATGGGCAGACCGTCGTCTCCGTGTCGCGCGATAAAAGCGCCAAAGTCTGGGACGCCCGCACCGGCGTCTGTCTGACCACCCTATTCGTTGATGAACCTCTGCTCGATTGTGCCTGCTCCGCCGATGCGAAAGCCATTGTAGCAGTCAGCCTGGCCGGCACTTATTTCCTCAGCTTCGAACGTTAACTCGAGTACTTCCCACTTGATGTAAATTTGCGTTACGAAACTGAGTTTCGTAACGCAATTGAGGATCCAAACTGAGTTTGGACACCAGTCACCCACGCTGGCCGGGAAATACTCGTTAACTCGTCTAACTTTCCGCCATTCTTCTGGACATTAAGTAAAGATCGGCTATGATATCCTTACATTCTTAAATTAGGATATATCATGGCCTTCCTTGACACGTGGCAAATTCAGGTCGGCGAGTCGCTGACTGAGGCCGCTAAGACAGCGGCGGGGGTTGACGATGTGGCGCTTAAGCAAGCCTTGGCGGCGGTCGCTGTCATTTGGCCGCTGCGTCAGCCTATTCAAGAGTTCGATCTGGATGCGATCGAAGCGGTCAATCAGTTGTTAGGCAGCCAGGCCAAATACGCGCTACGTTTTATTCAAGGCATGGCCGATGATCAACTGGTCGCCGCCCACGAACTGCAAGCCGAATTGGCCGCCGATGCGCACCTAGCCGTCGCCGTCGATGTCCTATCCCGGCATTTCGGAGCCGAGGCTGCATTTGCCAATCAACGCGCCGGCCTAACCGAAACTCCCCTCTCTGAATCATCCGATCCAAACCGGCCTTCGCGCGTCTTCATCTCCTATGCCCGCAAAGACGCCGAAGATTTAGCCCGGGAATTAACCAGCCGGCTTGAAGCCGAAGGCATTCCCGTCTGGCAAGACCGCGTTAAAATGGAGGGCGGCCGGGATTGGTGGCTGCAAATTGTAGCGGCGCTGGAACAAGTTGACTTCTTGGTGTTGATTGTCACGGCGGCGGCGATGCAATCGGCCATTGTCAAAAAAGAGTGGACCTATGCCCGGCAGCGAGGGGTGTGTATTTGCCCGGTCTGGGGTTCGACCCCGGCGGCGCTCGACGCCCTACCCCGCTGGTTGCGTAATACGTCCTTCTACCAACCGGATACCGAGTGGTCGAAACTAATGGCCGATTTGAACAGCCCTTGCGAAACACCGCGAGTGCCATTCATGGTAGAAGAGATGCCCGATGATTTTGTCCCCCGCGCCGATCAACTGCGGCGAATCGAAGCGTGTGTGCTTGAGGAGCAGGGCAGCATCGTTGGCCTGCACGGTACCGGCGGGTATGGCAAAACAGTCCTGGCGAAAGCCATCTGCCACGATGAAACCATCCGCGCGGCCTACGATGACGGTACGTTGTGGGTCACGCTGGGTCGAAATCCCGGCGATCTGACCAGCCGCGTGGTCGATCTCATTGAAGTGTTGAGCGGGGAACGGCCCTATTTCGCCGCCGTCGATGAGGCTCAAACCCGACTGGTACAGCTTTTAGGCGACCGCGAAATTTTGATGGTCATTGACGATGTCTGGAATACCGCCCACCTAAAACCTTTTTTGAAAGGAGGCTCTCGCTGCGCCCGGCTGATTACCACCCGCGACGAAGCCGTCCTGCCGCCCCGCACTCGCCAGATCGAGGTGTCGGCCATGACCTCTCCAGAAGCTATTGATTTACTACGAGTCAAACTACCGGACGGTTTGTCTCAAACTTTCCCCCCACTGGCTGATCGACTGGGAAACTGGCCGCTGCTACTCAAACTGACCAACAGTACTCTACGCGACCGGATCTTCAAAAACAATCAATCGTTGGAAGCGGCCCTAAATTATGTAAATAAAGCCCTGGACAAGCGTGGCCTGACCGCCTTTGATATTCACAACGCTGCCGCCCGAGATCAGGCGGTGGGCCAAACTCTAAGCGTGAGCCTGGAACTGCTCAGCGATGAAGAGCGTCTCCGTTTTAGCGAACTGGTCATCTTTCCGGTGGAGGTCAATATTCCTTTTGAAGAATTGGCGAGGCTGTGGCGAACCACCTCGAACCGTTCCGATATGGATGTCGATGCATTGAGCCGGCGGCTGGCCCAACTATCGCTGCTGGCCCATTTTGAGCCAAATGCCGGTTACATCACACTGCACAAAATCGTGCGTAGTTTTCTAACCCAAACCGGTAAGAACAACCTGACGGCCCTACATGGGCAGTTCTTGGATACGGCGGCGGCGCAGCTACCTCGCCGGGCAACGGGTCTGCCTATCTGGGCGAAACTGCCCCAGACAGAGCGTTATCTCTGGTCGCATTTAGCCTATCACCTACAGAGAGCCGGACGCGTGACCGAACTGGCCGAAACAGTCAAAGATTTAGCCTATCTGGTAACCAAGATTCAGTTGTTGGGCGCTTACGCGGCTGAAATCGATCTACTGACCGCCAAACGAGCCGCCCCCAACGATATGATTCTGCCACGACTACATCAAAGCATTTCCCAAGCGAGTCACTTGCTCAACCAGGCCAGCAGTCCGGTTGAAATTGCGAACACGCTACACAGTCGCGTGGTTCATGTCAGCGGCCTGGAGCCGGTCGCTACAGCCGGGGAGACATCCCTTCCCGGCCCACTGCTAACCGCAGCCCGTCGCCTGCCCGACCTGCCCAACGCCAGCCTGATCCGGACGCTCACCGGGCACGGGACAGCCGTGGTTGCCTGTGATCTCAGCGCTGACGGCTCAAAAATTGTATCAATGGGACAGGATGGCGTCCTCAAAGTATGGGACTCGGAAACCGGCGAAGAACTGCATACGTTAACGGGTCATATGATTATGGGCAACAGCTGTGCCATCAGCGCCGATGGCTCGGTCATCGTTTCGGCGACGTGGGATGGAATTTTGAAAATTTGGGAGACCCACAGCGGGGCCGAAAGATTCTCAGTCAAAGCCCACGCCGGTCAGATTTTTGGGTGCGCCATCGATGCCAACGGCTGCACCATTGTGACCGCTTCTAAAGATAAAACCCTCAAAGTCTGGGATGCCAACACCGGTCAGGAACGGTTTACCTTGCTCGATCATGATCGAACGGTGACGGCTTGCGCGATTAGCGCCGACGGGGCGTTAATTATTTCGAGTTCGTCAGATGGCACAGTCAAGCTGTGGGACGGCAAAAATGGTCAACTGCAAGCCACCATTCGATCTTACGAAGAACTTGGCCCCCACAATCCTGCTGCCAATTTGACCTTTACCGCCGCAGTTTCTACCCTATTAAGCTGTGCGGTCAGCGCCGACGGAACACGGGTGGTCGCCTCGTTACCTGAAGGCGAACTAAAAGTATGGGACACAAAAACCGGCCAGGAGCGTCTCAAACTGCGCGGTCATACCGGCTGGATTGAAAGCTGTACGATCAGCGCCGATAATCGCTATATCATCTCGACCTCAAACGACAAGACCATCAAAGGATGGGCGGCGACAACCGGTGCGGAGCTTTTCTCCATAGAAGGCCATCAGCGCTCGATAACCGGCAGCGCTATTAGCGCCGATGGTTCACTGCTAGTTACCTGTTCGCAAGATAAGACGCTCAAATTGTGGAACGTAGCCGGCAGTATTGAGAACGCTAAAAACGCAGCGGTCTACAGCCGCATCTCATCGGCCCAAAACTGCGCCATCAGCGCGGACGGCCGAATAGCTGTTTTTGATACCGTTGACAACGACATCCAGGTAGTTGATTACCAAACCGGCGACGAGCGTTTCTTATTAAAAGGGCACATGCGGCCGGTGACAGGTCTAGCCATCAGTCTCGATGGGGCAATCATTGTTTCATCGTCGCAAGATCGTACTCTTAAAGTGTGGGCTGTGAGGACTGAGAGCGAGCGAGCCACGCTCATTGGCCACATGTGGGCGGTCAACGATGGCGCGATTAGCTCGGACGGTCGTACTATCGTCTCCGCTTCAGAGGACAGTACGTTGAAGGTGTGGAACGCGGCCTCCGGACAAGAACTATTGACCTTAACCGGCCATCTGCGCGGCGTCAACGGCTGCGCCTTTAGCCCCGACGGCACATTTATTGTTTCGGCCTCGGCCGACCAAACCGTAAAAGTCTGGGACGCCACCACAGGCCGTTCCCGACTGACCTTGAAAGGACATACCGGATCGATCCACAGTTGCACGGTTAGCCCCGATAATACGCTCATTGCTTCGGCTTCTAATGATAATACCGTCCGTGTCTGGCATAGCCAATCGGGGGAGCTTTATTTGACCCTGACCGGGCATTCAGGTTCGGTGCTGCACAGCGCCTTTAGGCCAAATGGCCGGCAACTGCTATCGGTGTCTAAAGACAACACCTTACGGCTGTGGGATATCCACACCGGCCAGCTACTGACCGTCCTCCGCGTCGATGGCGCTCTGTCTGACTGCGCCTGGCATCCGGACGGACGACAGTTGGTGGCTGTCGGCCCGCGAGGTGTTTATTTTCTTGAATTGAAATTGTAAATTATAAAGATGAGGCTTTGCTCGAATGAAGTCAAAAAAGGATATCAAAAGAGAATATAAAGAGAGAGAAAAACAGGCCGGGGTCTTCCAGGTAAAAAACACCGAAAACGGCAAAGTATTACTTGGTAGCAGCTTAAACCTGGATGGGCCGTTGAATGCTCACAAGTTTATGCTCACCGTCGGATCGCATCGTAATAAAGTGCTTCAGCAGGAATGGAATGAATACGGCCCGGATGCGTTTGTCTTCGAAATTTTGGAAGTAGTGAAGGTCAAGGATGATCCAAACTTCAACCTCAGCGATGAGTTGACGCTGCTCGAACAGATCTGGCTTGAGGAACTTCAGCCCTTCGGCGAACACGGATACAATGCCAGCACGAATATTCGGCAGGCATAGGGATAGGAAATCCTAAGCATTTTACCTTCGATAGTACTATCAATGCCTAACCATATATCGGTATGTAGATGTTCAAAGCTGGTTGAGAATTTGGGGAAGGTAGTTGAGTAGATACTCAAGATCAGCTTGGGTGGTCTGCAACCCAAAACTAAAACGGATGATGCCATAGCGTTCGGCGTCAACGCCCAGGGCGCTGATGACATGGGAAGCGCTGCGACTACCGGCGCTACAAGCCGAACCGGCCGAAACGTAAACGCCAATCTGATTTAAGCTCAGTAACAATGATCCACTATCGACATCAGGAAAACCAACATTAAGATTGTTCGCCAGTCGGTGTTCAAGTGAACCGTTAACGATTAGATCCGGCACAATCATTTGTAGTTCGACCAACAAGAAATTTCTTAACCCTAACAGCCGTTCATGTTCCCGTTTCATCTCGGTGTTCGCCAGCCGGGCCGCCTGCCCTAAGGCCATAATCGCGCCGACATTCTCGGTGCCAGCGCGCAGTCCAAATTCTTGACCACCACCGTGAATGAGGGGCGTAAGCGTAATAGCTTCATCAACAAACAAAGCGCCGACACCTTTAGGCGCGTAAATTTTGTGGCCTGATAACGACAAGAGCGAAATCCCCCACGCTTTGGGACGCAGCGGAATTTTACCAAAGCCTTGAATAGCATCAACCATAAACGGTACGCCCGCTGCCTGACAAATCTGACCAATCTCGGCTAACGGGTTGATAACCCCAATTTCGTTGTTGGCTGCCATAATCGAAACCAGAATTGTATTTGGACGAAGATGATCTTTAACTGCTTGGGGTGAAATGTGGCCGTCTGGTTCGACGCGCAGATAAGTCACTGCGAAACCAATCCGCTGTAAAAACTCGAGAGTACGCAGCACTGACGGGTGTTCGATTTCACTCGTGATGATATGGCCTTTGTGTTCCAAATGCTGAAAGGCTAATCCTTTCAGGGCCAGATTGTTCGCCTCGGAGCCGCCGCCGGTAAAAACAATCTCTTTGGCAGAGACACTTAAACAGTCCGCCAACTGACAGCGCGCCTTGTGAATGAGATCATAGGCATGTTTACCTAGCGTAGTACTGCTGCTGGAGTTGCCAAAACCAACAGAGTCAGCTTGATAGCGAGTCAAGGTTTGAATAACTTCCGGTCGAAGTGGCGTAGTGGCGTTGTAGTCCAGATAAACCTGCTGTATGTTATCTACCTCTATTGAAACGAACGGTTTGCAACCGTTCTCGGCGGAGTAGATCGGGATACCGACCCAGGTATAAACCGAGTTGAGACCATGAGGAAATAGTTGAACTATAGCTTCTTTGGTAACGCCCGTGTGTCGTTTAATGTTTTGATAGAGCGGTCCAACCCGATTGTTTTCGTAAAAGCTATAGGCGTACTCTAAGACCCGGTGATGTTCATCCGTCAGTATCGTACCGGTGGCTGTGGACATCTGGTTGATTAGAGTTTTTGTTAAATTGTTCATAAATCGGCTGCGCCAGGATAAAGCGGAAACGGGTAGCCGGTTTGGGAGGCGACCATCCCCTGGGCTACCTGTTCATAGAGATGAAACGGTAAGCCAATACCTAGACGGTTTGCTTCGTATTGGGCAATTAGCCTGGCCCCCAAACAATAGGTGGAAATATTAATCTCTTGGGTCAGGTATGGACGAACGATCAGATCAGAATTAACCACACGTAGCCCGCCCATACTAGCGTTCACCCGCCGGCCGGTTTGATATTGATAGGCTTGAATGAAGCGAGCTAACTCTACCGGTCGCACACTGCACACAACAACGTCGGGCACGAGATCAAGCCCTTCAAAATCCAGGTCATAAAGAAAGACCCCTTTCATTACCGCCGGTTGGATAGCTGTCATCTCGCTAACAGCTTGCTTAGCCGTATCGACATCTTTGAAACGACCGCTATCTTCCGGGCCAAACAAACCAAATTCGGGCCGGCCGGCAGCGTGATGAGCATAGACTAACCCGACTGTGAAATCTTTAGGCGTGGGCGGTTCAAATGTCTCGGCCAGACCTGATTGGTCTTGCATTAAATCAGTGTAAACTCTGGGACCACATAATGGGGCAGCCTGCTTCTGGTCAACAAGCCCCAAACTAATTGCGGCCGCGACACAGCCAATGTTGTCCAGAGTTAGTAAAACCGCGTCACCAAGCGAGGCTTGTTTGGCGGCTTGACAACTGGTAAGCGTAATTCCGGTTGGTTGATGAGCCAAAACTTGGTCTGGGATGGGATCATCGTGCCGATAAAATTTGACCGCGGTAGTTGGAATACTCAAATTACCAATACCCATAGCATCAATTATCTGTTGGTACAAATGTTTAAGCGTGGTCATAGGTTACCCCCAACCTTAGTTAAATAACTGTTTATCATTGAGTAATATCTTGAGAGCATCCTTAGATTTGTAGTAGCCCAAAATATGATTAGCGTCAACACCGTGACCAATGGAGCTGGCATCATCAATATCTTTGGCCTCAATATCAACCACTTCGGTGACTGAATTGACGACAATACCAACCGGTATCACTCCGCCAGAACTGGCAACCTCCAGAACCACTATCCGGGCATGTGGGCCGTAATCACCGGGGCCTAAGCCTAGTTTTTGGGTTAAATCAACTATGGGGACGATTTCGCCTCGGACATTGATCACGCCTTTTACGTAATCGGTAGCACGAGGAACAACCGTGATAGGCCTCATTTTAATAATTTCTCGAATGCCCAGCACGTCCAGCCCATATTCGCCGTTACTAGCATTAAATATAAGATACTTTCCTTCTAAATTTAGACTAGCCTTAGAGATGCGCGAACTTGACTGGGGATGATTCGCACGGTTGAGAATGTCGGAAACGTTGCGAAGTACAGACTTGCGCGGGGGAGTATTCTTGCAGGCAATCTCGGCAAAACGAGTATCGACAAAATTTTCAAGGTTGACCAGTGTGCCTAGACCCATTTCTTGCACCATGTATCGCTGAATTTTGTCCAAGTCTTCGATCACGGGAAATAAGTCGCCGGTCTTAATGCCCCGATCTTCTTTGAGTACATCGCGTAAGACGGCTTCCCGTAACCCCAAGCTGCCCGTCGGATCCAGAAAAGGAACGCCAATGGCAGCGGATGTCTCCGGCTTCTGCTCGATAAATTGGCCAGCCTCAACTAACATATTGACCAGTTCTTGAACCGCATCCGGGTATTCCGACACAATTTCATCCCGTACTGCAACTACGCAACAGGGATGATTCTCCCACAACTCGCCGGACAGAAAAGTCAATTCGGCGATGCCTTCGGCAATTGCCTTGGTGCCAATGGGTTCGGCAACCAGATAGCCGCCAGCCTGAGGGTTGGATGCCAGGTATTCCGGCATTTGGATGGGAGGGATCACTTCCAAAAACACATCGAAGTCGCCGCGTCCTTCAAAGCCCGGCTGCAGCCCCAGACCCCGCAGAAACATGTGGGATAGCATATGGTGGATCGACATTTCATGCGGGATATAGAAGGTTTTGTTTTTAAAGTTCTCGGCCAGCGCTTTGCCTTCGCCTTCGATGCGCTTGCGAACAAAGATACTGCCATTTTTATGAGCCAGCAGCACCAGTTTAATCGGGACGCCAAAACTATATAGATCCATGGCTATCGGCGCTAGAATAAAGGCAACATCGACTTCACCGGTTTCTAGCGATTTCTGAACGGGATTCCAACTAGGCATACAGACCGTTTCCAGTTCAAAATGGCGTGGGTTGAGTTGCTTAGATTTAATCAGATGCTTCAAAACGCCCAAACTTAGGTGGTCGGTAATTTGGATATGGGCAACTTTAAGCTGAAGTTTACCTGAGGCAGCGCGGCGAGGGCGGGCCTGAGCCGCGGCTGCTTTTTCGGCTTTTTTGTCTTTATCAAAAGTCTGTTCAAGCAGCGCCACCAATTCTTTGGCAGCAAACGGTTTAGTGATAAAATCAGTCACACCGGCTTCGTTGGCTTTGGCTACTTGCTTCTTTTCGCCACGGGCGGTGGCCATAATAAAGGGGATATTTTTAGTTTTTTCGTTGGCGCGCACCCAAAGCAGCAGTTCATAGCCGTCTTTGTTCGGCATGTTCCAGTCGCTGACAATAACATCAATGCGCTCTTCCTCCTGAAGACGTTCAATAGCCTGGTTGCCGTCTTCAGCTTCAACCACGTTTTTGAAACCCAATTCAGTTAAGCCTTTACGAGCCGAACGGCGAACGAAATTGGAATCCTCAACTAATAAAATTTTCAAGGACGTATCGATAGTCATAGCAAAATTCTCCGGTTTGATAAAATTAATCCGATACATTTCTATTATCGTCAAAATCTAAAATTTCTGCGTAAAAAGTACGTCAAGATTTTCAAGATAATTCTCCACATCCTGTGTGTCATCTAAGCGCAAAGGTTTGAATACGATGAACTCATTTGTCGAGTATCTCCTCACCGTGCTGGCTAAGTTTGGCGGCGGCGCCGGTGGACCACCAAATGAATTAGTCCGATTTGGTTTGACGACAATCTTCTTCGCTATACTTTTATATGTTGCCTGGTCGCGACAGCGCCAGGGTGACTATCCGCGTGAAAAGTTATTGGTCTGGGGCTTTGGTTTAGGGTTGGGGCGAGAGTTATTTATGTTCATTATCGCTTCTTTCATTGTCGCTGAGGTGATAGAACCGGCTAAATTGGAAATATTCTTTCCGCCGCTCGAACACGTCCTGCGCAGCGTGGCGGTTGTATTTATTGCCGGGGCCTTTCTACGATATATCTTGAGTGATGCCTCGATCTCTCGACGCTATCTGCAAGTTTGGATCAGTGTGACTATTGCCTGTTATCTGATCACCTTTTGGCCGTGGGCACAGGCGTTCGCAGCCACTCCCGGGCTAAGGTTTGGGATGCATTGGGGAGACTGGGCTTTTCGTATTGTCGGCGTCATTTCATTGGCCATCCCCATTGTCCTTTTAGCGGGGAGTAAGGGCTGGCTTCGAAATGTGGTCATCATAGCGATTGCCTGCTTTTTCTTGGATGATTTTCTGATGCTTTTCAATCTGGCGACGCACGAAACTTATGCAGAGATATATGGCCCTATCCGCCATAACTTGCACATTTGGGCTATTCCGTTATTGGGATATGTGTATGTCAAAGAGCAGTCTAATGAACTGAAGCAGAGCAAGAATGCCTTGCAGACGTACTCCGAACAATTAGAAGAAATGGTCGAAACACGTACCGCTGACCTTTCGGAGGCCAATAACCGACTAACCCAAACCCAGGCTGCTCTACGGCAGCGGGTCGATCAACTGGCGGCGCTCAATGAGGTGGGGGCCGCGCTTGCGTCCACATTAGAGTTAGACCAGGCCATCAGCCGTATTCTGGAAGAACTGAAAAAGGTTGTGCCTTACGACAGCGCCTCGGTGCAAATATTGAAGGAGGGTTGCCTGGAAATTGCGGGTGAATATGTTGATGAGAAAACATCAAAAAATCCCAACGACGTTATTGGTATGCAGTTTCCGGTGCCAGGCGACAACCCCAATTCCATTGTCATTGAAACCCGCCGGCCCTATTACCTGCCTAATGCCCCGGCTGAATATGCCATTTTTCTGGAGGATGTTCATCATCCCATTCAATCGTGGCTGGGAGTACCTTTAATCGCGCACAGTGGGATTATCGGTATCTTGGCTCTGGACAGCTATACGCCGAACGACTTTAATGAAGAAACGATAAGCCTGGCTTCCACCTTTGCCGGCCAGGCCGCCATTGCTATTGAAAATGCCCGACTGTTTGAGGCCGCGCGTCAGGCCCAGGAGACAGCCGAGATTGCCAGCCAGGCAAAAAGCACCTTTTTAGCCAACATGAGCCACGAACTCCGCACGCCGCTAAACGGTATTTTAGGTTACGCTCAAATTCTCAATCGAGACCCGGCCCTGACCACTACCCAAAAAGATGGTTTGAATATTATTTACAATAGCGGGCAGCATCTGCTGACTCTGATCAATGATGTACTCGACCTGGCCAAAGTCGAGGCCAATCGCCTGGAACTCGCCCCCGCTTCGTTGAATTTACCTGCTTTTCTGGCTGATTTAGCCGCCTTGATGGGTATGGCCGCCCAACAAAAAGGCTTGCAGTTTATTTACCAGGCTGATCCTAACCTGCCGGCCCTTATTCAAGCCGACGAAAAACGACTGCGCCAAGTCCTCCTCAACCTGCTCGGCAATGCCGTCAAATTTACAGAAACGGGCCGAGTGACACTGCGAGTAACAACAAATGATGAATACGGTACGATAAATTATGAGACCGAAGCTGACATGCATTCTTCATCATTCACCGTTCTACATTTTGAGGTGAGCGATACCGGTCCCGGTATCCCCGCCGACCAGCAGGAAAAAATTTTCCACCCCTTTGAGCAAGCTGGCGACAGCCGACAACGGGAACAAGGTGCCGGCTTGGGGCTAGTCATCAGCCAACGGTTAGTTGAACTGATGGGGGGTAAGATCTATGTCGAGAGTCCTCCCACCCAATCCAAAATTGAAACTGGCTCACTCTTTTGGTTCGCGGCCCGCTTTCCATTGGGTGAAGCTGCGAGTCCAACAGAAACTTCACCGCAACGCATTGCAGGTTATACGGGACCACAGCGGCGGGTGTTGGTGGTGGATGACAAAAGCAACAATCGCCTGGTGCTGCTCAACCTGCTGGAACCGTTGGGATTTGTAGTTGAGCTGGCCGAAAATGGGCAAGAGGGCCTTGATAAAGCCGGACATACCCAACCCGACCTGATCTTTATGGATTTGGTCATGCCGGTGATGATGGGCTTTGAAGCTATTACCGCCCTGCGAGAAACACCAGCCCTGGCCGATATTCCGATCATTGCCGTCTCAGCCAGCGCCATGTACATGGACCAGGCCCACAGCCGGCGTATCGGCTGTGATGATTTTTTGGCTAAACCTGTCGAGGCTGATAAACTATATGATCTACTACAACATTACCTCAACCTGGCCTGGATTTATGACGATAAGCAGAGCCAAGACATCCTCCAATCCATAGATACCCATTTTGATTCTTCCGAAATAACACCGCCTCCACAAGCTGAACTGGAAATGCTGTATGAATTGGCTCGATTGGGCAATATGCGCGGCCTTCAGGAACAAGCTCAAAATTTGGAAGCCCTGGCCGAGCCATACCGTCCTTTTGCTCAAACTTTACAAACCCTGGCCGATGCGCTGGAGGATGACAAAATTATTGCCTTGCTAGAACAGTATCTGGACTCTCATGAAACAACGTATCCTGATCATTGATGATAATGTCACCAACTTAAAAGTAGCCATCGATACCCTGGAAACCTATGATTACGAAGTATTGATGGCTCGAAACGGTCAAGGTGGCTTTGCGCGGGCCAAAATTGGCCACCCCGACCTGATTCTGCTCGACATCAAAATGCCGGATATCGATGGCTATGAGGTCTGTCGGCAACTCAAGGCCGATGAACAAACCCGCCAGATTCCGGTCATCTTTATTAGCGCTCTGCAGGAAGTGTTTGATAAAATGACGGCTTTCTCCATTGGCGGGGTCGATTACATTACCAAACCCTTCCAAACCGAGGAGCTGCTGGCCAGAGTCAAAACGCACCTGGAGTTGCGTCGCTTGCAACAGGAATTACAAAATGCCAACGAAACGCTGGAAGAAAAGGTACGAGATAGAACGGCCGAACTGGCCGAAGCCAACACCCAGCTTCATTCCGAAATCGAGCGGCGCAAACGGCAACAGCAGGAAAAAGATCGACTCTTTGCCGTGGTCAGTGAGCAGAGTGACCAACTCCGCAACCTGACCAACCTGCTCATTCAATCCCAACAATCCGACCGGCAAGGCCTGGCCATCGATTTGCACAATGAGATTGCTCAGAAGATTGAACTGGTCCAATCGACCGTGACCGTGGCCCAACAGTTATTGAGCGCTGATAACCTTACTCTTGTGGCCGAACACTTAGAAACCGCCGCCCAGGTCTTGACCCAAATGGAGCAATATATTACCCAGATCACCAACAACCTACCCCAACCGACCCCCCAAGAGCAAGACGTGAGTGAAAATCCGCTGGTCAAATTGAGCGGGCGAGAACGAGAAGTCTTACAACTGTTGGCTCAAGGGAAATCCAATCACGAAATCAGCGATCTTCTCAACATCTCGGTCGGTTCGGTTTATACCTACAACCGGCGCATCAAATCCAAACTCGACCTGCGCGACCTCCCCAGCCTGATGAAATTTGCGATGGACCATAACCTGTTGGAATAGATCGAGTAGCCATATCTTCTTTTAGAATAGATTTCGTAGGACAAATCGCTGAATTGTCCTATGGTTTTTGGTCCCGGTGTCGTCCCAAGGGACCGTCGAACTCCTCCGCTAAAAACAGCCTCGGTGATTGTCACCGAGGCTGTTTTTAGTAGGCCACCCCCTGCCCCAATACCTAAATTGTCCTAATCCTATGACAAAACTGCTCAAATTATAGGACAGACAAACTACTTCAATTCTGTTACTCTATAACTGTGGATAAAAAAACTCCACGAACTCTACAAATTCCATTAACGCCATAAACTCTATTAACTCTATTGAGGAGAGTAATCATGATTAATATCAACCGTTCACAACTCATAAATTCTTACACGCTAATGGAATGGATCGAGTCCTATGTTGACCTCCAACAGGACGACCTCATGCAACTCTATGTCGCAATTTGGAGCCATAACGAAGCGGGACGGCAATTGATTGCGCAGTCACGCCGAATTTGGCAAGAGCATGGATTTCAGACAGCCCCGTTCGACGATCTGCTATTACAGGCTAAGACCGGTCAAAAATACGACGAACCATCGACCTATCATATCAGGGAGAAGCAATCCTGAATATAGAAATGGATAAACCGGACACGAAGAAGTTCTTAGAACAACAGGTATCGATCAGTTGACCCCCATTTATGGCGATGTAGACACTGCCTGCGCCGAGATACTGGCCGAGGTTGAGGCATGTCCCAACTCGAATTAGATGAGAGCAGCATGATGAGCTGTAACATCACTCCAGCACCAGCCGCACGATAATCACTTGAGATAGATAGCAATGTCGGTTGCTAAGGAATAAGGCTGATGTCCTTTAACCTTTTACAATTAGGAGGTAAGAAATGACAAAGAATGGACAATATGTGATTAGAGGGGGGGCGGAGGGTCGCGAACGGTTGCGCATTTTGGCTCGTGTTATGCAGCCAACGACACTCGGCCTATTTTATCGAGTTGGTCTTAAGGACGGATCATCGTGCCTTGATTTGGGCTGCGGTGGTGGCGATGTGAGCTTCGAGTTAGCTCGGCTGGTTGGTCCTACGGGAACGGTCCTGGGTCTGGATATAGACGAAGAGGCATTAGCGATTGCCAAATGCGAAGCTAAGGCCCAGCATCTGGACAATGTGACGTTTGAGGTTTCAGATATAACCGCCTGGTCAGGCGGTTCTGAATTCGATCTCATTTACGGTCGTTTCATATTGACCCATTTACCCGATCCGGCCGGGGTTTTAGCCAAGATGGCCCAACTGTTACGCCCTGGCGGGGTTATGGTGGTTGAAGATATTGACTTCACCGGTCACTTTTGTTACCCGGCTTCAGCCACGTTTGATCGCTATGTTGAACTCTATAGCGAGGTTGTTCGTCGGGCCGGGGCCGACCCGAACATTGGACCACGTCTGCCAAGCCTCCTGATCGAAGCTAATTTTGAAAACGTGCGGATGAATGTGGTTCAGCCGGCGGCGCGCCAAGGTGAAGCCAAAATCATGGCTCCACTGACAATGGATTACATTCGCTATTCTGTTTTAGGCCACCAACTGGCCACCGAGCCAGAGATAGAGGCCATTGTTGAAGCATTGTATGCCTTCGCTGATGACCATCATACGGTGCTTAGTCTGCCTCGTGTGGTTCAGGCCTGGGGTTATCGGTCCAAAGGATAAACCCTACTAACGAGAGGAGATCTCAATGACGAAAAAAGACTTTTCCACCCTCCATGCCGACTATGCCTTCTTCGAAGCTCACACGACAGAAGCCCAGGCCGATATGGAAGGTTATCTACCCTTTCTACGGCAGCGTCTCGAAACAGAGGCAGCGCTGCGGTGGCTGGATTTCGGTTGTGGCTCCGGCAATTTCACCAGCCTGCTCTTAACCAGTCTGCAAGCCCCACCTGAGCACCTGTACTTATCGCTCGTGGAGCCGGATGCCAGCTACCGGCAAGCAGCCCAGGCGTGCCTACAGCGCTTCACCGCCCATACGATCGATGCCTGGTCAGCTATGCCCATGAACACATCTCAGCCCTATGATTTCGCGTTGGCGAATCACGTGCTCTATTACGTGCCGGACCTCGCTGCTGTCGTCGAACAGATTGTCCGGAGTCTCAAGCCAACAAGCCGCTTTATCACCGCAATGGGCGGACGAGACAACACGTTAGCTCAAATCTGGGAGTCCAGCCTGCCCCTACTGGGCCAATCGCTGCCCTATCACACCGGCGAAGATCTGGAGAGGGTTCTCGCCCAGTTTGACTATCCCTATTACAAACAGCGCATCGATTACGTCGTCCGCTTTCCTGATTCGGAGCAGAATCGGCTGCACCTATTGCGGTTTCTGTTCGCGGATCATTTCGATGAACGCCAGCGCCGGCAGTTGCTTCTCCTCTTGGAGCCGTACAAAGAGGCCGACCTAATCGTCATCCCGAACCACCACGAACAGTATCAAATTGTCCCGATTCTATGACAAAACTGCCCTGATCTTAGGACAGACAACGCCACCAGAATTTGGTATCCTATGGTCAGTATCAGTCACAGTATCTTTTCCCGAACATTGCAATTAGACCGGCAGCCATCGACAACAGGGCCAACTTTCATCATCATCAGCACTAACGACAAGTCAGCGATTTGCCCTACAAAACTTTTTTTCAAATGGAGGTTAACGATGTCAAACAGTAATCATCAAGACTCAGCACTCACGGCTTACCCAGCCATTGTAACTCTGGAAGAAGAACCAAGCCCGACGGCCTCGCGCCGCCAGTTTTTTCAGACGTTCTCGGCCGACAGCCCCGGGCCGATTGCTGGCGCATATGCAGCCGGTAACCTGGCCGCGCCGGAGCCGCAAAACGCGGCAGAAGCCGCTAAAGCCGTATCACCCTTTGCGAAAGACGCAACGCCGTTTATACAACATGGCGCCAGCAGCCTGGAAACCCATCTGGAAGATATGGCAGGATTTATTACGCCCGTCGAACTCTTCTTTGTCCACAATAACGCGCCGGCCAGCTTGCAGGTAGATATCGATAGTTATGTCTTAACAGTAGAAGGTGATCAAATCGCAACCCCCCTGACCCTAACGTATAAAGATATCCTCAACCTCCCCAGCCGCACCCTGTTTGCCACGGTCGAGTGTGGCGGTAACTGGCGGGGCTTTTTTGGCGAGGTTATGGGGCAGGAAGCCTCCGGTACGCCGTGGCAAACGGGCGCAATCGGCATGGCCGAGTGGACCGGTGTTCGGCTGCGTGATGTCTTGATGATAGCTGGAGTAAAGCCTAACGCAGCCGATGTAATGTTGATTGGCTTGGATGAAGAAGCCCCGGCCGGCGGCTTTCGACGGACCATTCCGCTGGATAAAGCCCTCGACCCCGACACCATCCTGGCTTACGCGATGAACGGCCAACCGTTGCCGCCCGACCATGGCTTTCCGTTACGGGCCATTGTCCCCGGTTGGGTGGGCAGCAGCAGCATCAAGTGGCTTGGAAAAATCCAGGTTTCCTCCGAAACGTTATGGTCTCACAACAACAACACCTCGTATGTACTCATTGGCGATGACTATCCCCCGGAAGGCGAAGCCGAAGGACAGGCAGCAACCTTACAATCGGTCAAAAGTTCGTTAACCCTACCCCGGCCGGCCGAACTCTCCGCCGGCCCCCAAATGCTCCGGGGGTATGCCCACTCGCCTTACAAAATCATTCAGGTCGAGTGGAGCGACGATAATGGCCATAGCTGGCAACCGGCGACCTTAATTGATCCGATCATGCGTTACGCCTGGACCCGCTTTGAGTTCCCCTGGAACCCCAGTCCCGGCCGCTATACCCTAATGACCCGGGCCACCGATGGCGCCGGTCGAACCCAAAGCAAATCCATTCCCTTTAACGAGAAGGGCTACTTAGGCAATATGATCCTGCCGCATGAGGTAACAGTAACCTAAGTTGAACTTGCGCCCAAAAATGCGCCTGACATTGTTTTTGAAAAGCCTGAGATAAGGAGCGAAGAAATGAAATTTATCTTAGATACCATCGAAAAAGCTTGGCGGTCCGGCACGCTCATTGGGATGGCCTCCGGCGCCTTAGTCCCCTGCTGCGAACTTTGGCTCGAGATTGCGGATGACTCTGAAGTAGCGTACAATGACGGCCCAGACCCAACCGACAAATTTCCAAATGATGGTCTTGGAAACCTGTCTGGTTGGATATACTCTGACCGCTTTCCTACTATTAGCGCCATTACCGGAAGGATTGATACATGAAAATAGCCGTTGCCAGCGATGAAAAAACCCATCTAACCGATTTTGTCATTGACTACCTAGCCCAACACGGCCACGAGGTTTCACTGCACGGCCCACTAGCCGATGACGACCTCCCCTGGACGCTGGCCTCCGAACAACTGGCCGATGCCGTCGCCACCGGCGCGTCTGACGAAGGCGTGCTGTTTTGCTACACCGGCACCGGCGCTTCGATTGCCGCCAACAAAGTCCCCGGTATCCGGGCCGCCCTCTGCGGCGACGCTCAAACGGCCAAAGGCGCGCGCTGGTGGAACGACGCCAATGTGCTGGTCATGAGCCTGCGCGCCACCTCGCCGGAAGTCGCCCAGGAAATTCTCGACGCCTGGTTTTCGGAAACGGTCCGCCCCGACGAGGTCGCCACCATCGACCACTTGAAAGACATTGAAGCCCGCCACAAATAATCGATTCCAAACGCGGCAATGACTAATCGACGTCCTGATCGGTCGTGGAAAAACTCGTCGGTCGTTTTTCGACGTCCTGATCGGTCGTGGCAAAACTCGTCGGTCGTTTTTCAACGTCCTGATTGGTCGTGGAAAACTCGTCGGTCGTTTTTCGACGTCCTGACGGTCGGAAAACTCGTCGGTCGTTTTCACGTCCTGATCGGTCGTGGAAAAACTCGTCGGTCGTTTTTCGACGTCCTGATCGGTCGTGGCAAAACTCGTCGGTCGTTTTCGACGTCCTGATCGGTCGTGGCAAAACTCGTCGGTCGTTTTTCAACGTCCGATTGGTCGTGGAAAAACTCGTCGGTCGTTGATCGACGCCCTGATCGGTCGTGAAAAAACTCGTCGGTCGTTTTTCGATGCCCTGATCGGTCGCCGCAGAACGCCTGAGTGCCCTCACGCCGCCGCGATTACTCTATTGCCCACAGATAAACCACTGCGTCCGTACCACCGGAGGCCAGCCACTGTCCGTCCGGGCTGAACGCCAGCCCGCGGATGAACCCGGTGGAGGTCTTGAAGCGCTGCACGGACTGCCCCGTATCCAACCCCCACAACCGAGGCGCTGAAACGGGTTGAACAACCTCGCCGCTGCCCGTTTGATCGTCCACGCCGCTGGAAGCCAACATAGCGCCGTCCGGTTTAAAGGCGACCCTGGTGGTTCCCCCCGGATGCCCCTCCAGCGCAGCAGCTACCTCACCGTCAGGGAGATGGATCAGGTTAATCCCCCCCTTACGTTGACACGAGGCGATAAGCTGGCCATCGGGGCTAAAGGCCAGGGGGCACAGGCCAGGGTCGGGATCGGCTATCGTCGTCACCACTTGTCCGTCGGCCACCGACCACAGGTCAATTTGGCCCTCCTGGCTGCGAGTCGCCAACCGTTGCCCATCAGGGCTAAACGTCACTTCCGGCTCCCGATTGGGCAGCGTAAGCAGCAAACGGCCATCCGCCACATCCCATAACCAGACCGTATCGACCCCGGCTGAGGCCAAGTACTGCCCATCGGGGCTGAACGCGACAGCCCGGACGCCTTTGGCCACGCTCTTGGGATCGCTCGGATTGGTCGGCTGCGACCAGGAGGCAAGGAGTTCGCCGTCCTGCACATGCCATAGTTGGATACGATTGCTTTGATTGCCCGCGGCCAACGTCTGGCCATCGGGACTAAACGCCACGCTCCAGACCGTATTATCGTGCTCCGCCGCCAACGTCTGGCTGAGCTGCATCTCCGGAATATGCCACAGGGTTAGCGAGCCTTTGGCCTTCGGGTTGCCGGCGGCCACAGCCAAGGTGTGGCCATCGGGGCTGAAGGCCAGCGAGACAATCAACCCCTCAATCGGCAGGGTCGCCGCCGGTTCCAGGGTTGACGGGGCGGTGTTCTCCGGTCGGGGTAGAGTTAACCACAGCAGCAAGGCCAGCAGCCCCAGGCCGCCCCCTATTGCCCCCCACATCATCCATTGCTGGTTTCGTCGCATAAGAAGTTATCTCCAATTGTCCACGGACGATGAAGAGACCGCTATTCCTCACCGGGCTGATGGGTCAGGAGCGAGCCGTCGGCGTTATTGGCCTCAGGCTCGTTCCTGCGATTAATTTTAGAAGAATTAATGAAAAGGTCGATGGTTTGGCTAAACCTTTTAGTGTGGAAAACGCCCTTGGTCAAAGGGGCAAGGTAATCATCACCCCAACCGGTGCGTTGGGCCAGGCATGGCCAGATGAAAGTGGCTCTTCGTCATGAATAGTGCAACCCCGTTGGGATGCTGCTTCAAGCAAGACCCTGAGAGAACATTTTGTCACCAGCGGCAAAGTAGCCGTGCCTTACTCGGCAGGTCTTTCCCTTCCGGGGAATCCCATGCCAATCTAGCGGCCACCCGCAGGCCTTTTAAGGCTTGGAGGTGGCCCAGTCCCTAAGCGTGGTGTTGTGGAAGGCTGCTATGGTTTAACCTGAATGTTGCCAGCCAGTATGGGGTTTAAGACGTTCACAACTTCTCCACTTTTCTGAAGTTCATCGCCTACAAACGTAAGGTCATTGCAGTCTATTCCCTCTTCCGGCGCATAGACTTCTACTGAGGTGATCCTATCAGGGGGAGCGTTTTCGCCTTCGCCATTGTCTTCGATACCGAAGACGGCGATGAGACCTACGGCAGCGACCTCAGGATCAGATGACTGAGTAATCGGTCCACTTGCGATGGCCTTGTTTCCTTCGTCGAATTTGAGACAATCAATCTTCGAGTGTACCCTGATAGGATAGCCCCGATTGAAGGTTTCCGTCTCTCCAGTCACCGTGCCATCCGCATGCTGGACCGCAGTGAAAGAGAAAGTTCTTAGTTTCCCAAGACTGATAGTGTTCCCGTGGCCCGATACCGACGGATTTCCGTCTGCCGCAGCAGGAGAGGTGAGCAGGCCAGCCAGCACGGCTACCGCAGCCAGCAAAAGTAACGATAGGTAGAATGACTTTCTGTTCATTTAAAATCAAAGTCTCCTTATGTGTTTGGGGTGCAACTCGCAAGGAGCCGCACTCTGGGTTGATAATCAACGCGATGTAAAAACCGATCAGGTTTTTTGGCCTATAGACAATCACCTCCTCTCTTCGGCCCTCAGAAGACTTGGGCCGGAAAGAACAGCGTGGGATGTGGTCCGCGCTGAAGAAGACTCCGGTAGCTACAGAGAAACTTGGTTGTTGGTCGCCGTTTAGATGATAGTGAGACGCAGTCTCTTTTGGCTTGCTGAAAGTTCTTCGGTACCAGGTTGTGAAAACGGCAATAGGAAGAGAGATAATAAAACGAGAAGATGAGGTAGCACACCATTAAATCGTGGAACTGTAAAAAATCGACAGAATTAACAAGATTTACTTCATTATGATAAATAAAATCGTGATAATCCTGTTAATTCTGTCTAATTTTTCTTAACCACGGTTTAGTGCAGAGCTATCGAAGATGAAAATCGTCAATAATTTTGTAAATTTGGGTTAACGACATAACCAGGAGATGTGGCAGAATGACAAAAACGGAGAACGATTTTCAAGAGGATGCTCCCCTAA
Organism: Anaerolineales bacterium; assembly: GCA_020634855.1. GTDB lineage: Bacteria > Chloroflexota > Anaerolineae > 4572-78 > J111 > JAGRBY01. Next base: position 57,356 of record JACKAU010000021.1, on the reverse strand, counting down.
TTCAGACTATTGTAGCACAAAAGTACTTTAATATTCATGTGAATCTGGTTAGATTTGGTTAGACTTTATGGCGAATTTCTTGAGTTCTTTAACGGTCGAGGCACAACTGCTCTCAAGCCAAGCGGCCCATTGCTGGTTTAAGCCATTGCGCACGATGCGCATAAATTGGAGAGCAAGTTGTCGGAGTTCGGCAAGCTTGGGATCTTGCAATAACAACTTAAGCAGGTGTCGCTCATCTTCTTCCAACTCGTCCCTGTGGCGAACGAGTATCCAGGCGAGCTCGCTAGGGTAGGGCACCTCAACCTTTGATTTTTGGCGGGGGAGGGCGGCCAACGTTTTAGCTTTGAGCTCATAGTTGAACCACTCGCCCTCATGCTCAACTTATCAGCCAATTTGATCCCCGCTTGACCCCCAAGGGCCAGTCCAATCTGGGTCAAATTGGTTATCAGTCGTTGGCTCCGTTGGCGCCGACGCTGGTTCCGCAAGGCAGCGGGGCTTTGAAAACTTATTCCGCTAAATTCGCGTATTTCTTTTCGGCCAGGCTTTTGGCCTGACGATAGTCACCGGCATAAATCGCCTGGCAGTAAGCCAGATAAGCCGGCGTGCTGATCGACGGCACGTCCTTCTTGGGCATCGTCTGGCGCTGCTGGCTGGTTTTGGCCAGCACTTTGACCCCGGCCCGCACCGCTTCGATAAAATCGACCCGTTGCAGCGGGCCGGTTTCGCGCAGCAGCCGCCGGCTCACCTCCGCCATGCGGGCGGCGATAGTTTGCAAAACTGATTCACCCATTGCGGCGCTGGCCGCGCCGCGCGGTTCGGTTCCGATGATACCGTCCAGCGGTTCATCGGCCGGAACCGCATCCAACCGGACCAGATCGGGATACAGCGTCCACAACAGCGAGGTCTCGCCCACGGCGGCGTGGTCGCCCGGATAGATGTCGGTCACCAGATCGTACTCGGTCAGGGGCAGGATGGTGACCGGCGAACGGTCCATCACCGTCAGCGCCGCCCGCTTGATGGTCAGGGTTTGGTCGAGGCCGAAGTGACCGGTGAAGGGAACGATGACCTTGAACCCCATCGCCCCAAACTGCTCGAACACAGCCACCAGCAGCGGCTCGATGATGTCGATGGGCAGGTTAAGCGTGTACGGATAAGGCACGCCGCCCACGGCCCAATACGACACCGGGGCCAGCACCGCGTCGGCCAGCTCGGCGGCCCGGCGGCAGATGCCGTCGGCCACCAGCCCATCGAGTCCGACCGGCAGGTGATGGCTGTGCCATTCCACCGTACCAAAAGGCAGCACCAGGGTGGGGTTGGCCTCGATACGGGTTTGGATTTCAGTAGGAAACATTTTTTCCAGTTGGTAAAGAGTCATTCGTGTTTATCCTTAGGTCGTTTTTGCTAACGGACATAGCCTCGATTTGACCTAGCTCTCGCTGCTCCCTGACGGCCGACCGTCGACCGTTGACCGCCGAACTTCAACAAGCGCGCCGGATTTTCCGCGGTCAGCGGTCGACGAGCAGCGGTCTATCGGCTTAACGGCAAATTTGAAGACGCATATCGGCCAAGTTGAAACGATGTCCGGATTAAAACTTGATTACGGTACGAATACCGGCCTGCCGGTGGGGGTCGGCAAAGATGCCGGGGACATCGTCGAGTTGCACAGTGTGGGTGTGCAGTTCATCCAGATGCAGCCGCCCAGCCATATACCAATCGGCAAACAGCGGCAGGTCGATTTCCGGCTGGATGTTGCCGTAAATGCAGCCCTGGATCGTCTGCTGCTGGCTCATGAAGCCGCGCGGCAGAAAGGTGAATTCATCCTGCCGGCCCGCCGCGCCGATCAGCGTCAACGCGCCGCCCCGCGCCAGCATCGCCAGACCCTGCTGCATTAGTTGGGGCAGCCCCACAATCTCAAATACCTGTTCCACGCCGCGCCCGGCGGTGAGTTCTTTAACGCGAGCCACCGGATCGAGCTGGCGGCTGTTGATGACGTCGGTCGCGCCCAGGGATTGAGCCAGAGCCAGCCGCTCATCATCCAGATCGATGGCGATGATGCGACCGGCTAAAGCCAAGCGCGCCCCTTGAATCACATTGAGGCCCACGCCGCCGGTCCCGATGACGACCACGGTTTCGCCGGGTTGAACCTTGGCCGTGCGCAGAGCCGCACCGACACCGGTCGCCACAGCGCAGCCCAACAGCGCCGCCTTTTCCAGCGGCATATCCTGGCGGATCGGCACAGCGCCGCCGGCAGGTACGACCACATACGGGCTAAATGTGCCGGCGTTGAGCATCACATTGAGCGGCTCATCCTGCCAGAACACCCGCGGAGCCGCCGTGCCCTGAATGTTCTCGCACAGGTCGCGCCGCCCTGACAGGCAGCGGCGGCACTGGCCGCATTTGGCCTGCCAGTTGATGGCAACGTGGTCGCCGGGTTGGGTGTGGGTTACCCGCTCGCCAACCTGTTCGACCACGCCCGCGCCCTCGTGACCCAGAATGACCGGGCAAGCGCGGGCGTACTGCATATAGCCGATGTCCGTATGGCAGATACCACTGGCGGCGATGCGTACCAACACTTCGTCCGGCCCCGGCGGCTGTAGGGCAACCGTTTCCAATCGAGGCGTTTGGCCCAAACCGGCCAACACAATGCCCGGAATTTTCATCATTTTCTCACCTCATCACTATTTAGGTGACCGACGCTAATCACTTGAGCCAAAGCGCCAGCCACCCGATCGACATTCCTTAACCAGAGTTCGATAATTAGACAGAATTTACATGATTGAAAAGATTTTTACTTAATTTTATCTTCTAAATCCTGTTAATTCTGTCTATTTTCAAAACTCCGAACTGAGGTTACCTTACAATCCTAACAGCGATTTGGCCACCGTGACCGCCTGGTTGGCGTCGGCGGCAAAACCGTCGGCCCCGGCGGCAGTGGCAAACTCCGGGGTAATGGGCGCGCCGCCAACGATGATCTTGACGTTATCACGCACCCCGGCCTCGGCCATCGCCTGGATGGTAACCGGAATGTTAGTCATCGTCGTGGTCAGCAGCGCCGACATCCCGATCAACTGCGCCCCGTTGCGGGCCGCTTCGATGAACTTTTCCGGCGGTACATTCACCCCCAGGTCGGTCACTTCAAAACCGGCGCCTTCAAACATCATGCTCACCAGATTTTTGCCGATGTCGTGGATGTCGCTCTGTACGGTGCCGATGACCACCTTGGCCACCGGTTCCACGTTGTTTTCGGCCAGCAGCGGCTTAAGTAGGTTCATTCCGCCCTGCATGGCGTGGGCGGCCACGAGCATCTCCGGCACGAAGCTGGTTCCTTCCTCAAATTGGCGACCCACTTCTTGCATAGCCGGGATCATCCCGTCGTAAAGAATAACGTCCGGGCTGACCGACAGATCGAGAAGCGCCTGAACCGCCGTTTTGGTCGGCCCTTGCTGGCCATCGAGGACGGCCTCGTAGACCTCATCGAGTAAATCCTGAACGTCTGAGTTGGCCGCCTCATCAACGGCCGCAGCGGACGGGGCTTCCGTTTGAGCCGGTGCAGCTACAGCCGCGACGGTGCTCGCGCTCCCGGTCGAGGGTTGCTCGTCCGACATTGCGCCGGCCGGGTTGCGCAGCGCCAGATTGTACATGGCAAAAATGTTGTCCAACGGCGTGTCGGATTGGATGTGGTGCGAACTGGCCATAATATAGCCGCCGTTTTGGCCCAGCACCTGGATACGCTCGGTGACTTCGGCTTTGACGTCATCGACCGTGCCGCGCGGCAGGGTTTTGATGATGTCGATGCCGCCGTGGAACGACAGCCGGTCGCCGAATTCACGCTTCAGCAGTTCCGGCTCCATACCCTTGGCGTCGGCCTGAACCGGGTTGAGCAGATCGATGCCCATATCGATCAGTTCCGGTAGCAGCGGGGCGAGCGCACCGTCGCAGTGGTACATCACCGTCGCGCCAAAGGATTTGGCCACGTCGATTAGCCGTTGGTGGCGTGGCCGGATATATTCCTCCCACATTTGGCGCGAAATCATCAGCGAGTTTTGGGTGGCCACGTCATCATAAAAGTAGACCATATCGAGCCGGTCGCCGGCCAGTTCCAGCACCCGGCGGGTGTTTTCGACGTAGATGTCGGTTAGCCGGTCCATAATGTAGAGCGGGATGTCGGGGTTGAGGGCCAAGTCCATTAGGAACTCCTGCATGCCACGTAGCTGCCAGGCGATCTCAAAGACCGAACCGATGCGGAAACGGAGATGATACTCCTGGTGGGCGTCGAGCTGTTTGATCAGGTCGAGCATCGGCTTGAAATCCCACCAGTCGGGGGCGGGCCAGGGGTGGGTTTTGAGATCGTTGATGGACTCCGCCTTCGCCAGCGGCCATTGGGCGTATTCTTCATACGCGCCGGTGGGGTTGTGGACAATACGAATGTGATGGCCCCAGATATCGCGGGCCGAGCCGTCGGGCAGCATTTGCCGCCACATCCGGCTGGGCGTCGAGCGGCTGAGGACATCCCACCATTCGACTTTCGCGCCGGGGTGCAAGGCGCTCTCCGGCGGGTTGTAAAATTGGTCGTAGGAAATCACCCGGCAGTCCACATCAAAGTGGCGCAGGATGGCTTCGTAGCGGGGGTCGAACAAGTCCGAAGGGCCGACCGCCTCGACATCCGGCTGGATTTTCTCAACCAGCCTCTCCCAAATTTCCAGAGTGGCGAGAAAATCGACCGGCGTACGGTCGGGGGTTTCGTGGCGCAGCGCGGTTTTGACGCGCTCGCGGGGACTGAGATAGGTTGATGGTGACATCGTTGGTTCCTCTTTCATCGTTGAGTATTAAGGAGTAGGTTTGTTGATGCAATTGCAGTCTTAGAATTAGGCTGAGGCTAAGGCTAAGAAAAAGCGTCTGTTTTACCAAGTAAAGGCCGTACAAACTGGATTTGTCTTTTCTCAGCCTAAGCCTCAGCCTTAGCCTGTTAGCGAAGTCATCGCCTCCTGATTAGTTACGATTTGACTTTGTTAATTAAGCACTACTCCCACCTGGCGAGCCTTGTCAATCATCGCCTGGGCAATTTGGCGCGTTTCGGTGCGGTCGGCTTCGGTGGCGCTGTCAACCTGAGCGGCGACCAGTGTTTCACAGGTTTCACGGAGGTCCTCGATGTCCGGTACGCGCTCAGGGTAACGCTCGCGCAGGGCATCGAGCCAGCGCTTGCCGTAGTGGGCGTGAATGGTTTCGTCGGCCCAGTCGAAATCCATATCGTGCTGGCTGACGCGATCCTGGTAGGAGCCGAAGGCGTTGGCCCGTTTGGTCTTTTTGCCGATATTCTTGGTCTCAAAGTAATGCAGCATACCCAACCGGACAGCCGGGTCTTGGCCGTTGGCGCTGTCGTAGATGTGGCTGCCGAGCGGCATCTCCTGCGGCTCGTAGCCCCAGGCGCGAAGACGGTCGTAGCCCATGCGGGTGTGGCGTGCTTCGTCGTAGGTCCAGCGGGCGGCATCGTACATAAACTCCCACTCTAAATCCTCGGCAAAGGCGTTGAGCACCGCACCGCCGGACTCGACCGCCCAGACTTCGTTGAAGTGGCTGACGGCGCTGCGCAGTTGCAACTGCATGCCATCGCCGTAGGGAAAATCCGGATCGACGATATCGGGCCAGTAGTAGCGGACCAGGTGGAAGCGGCTGTCGCGGGCGGGGATTTGGGCCAGCTTGAACTCGGTGCGGCCCGGCAGTTCAGCCGGCTGATCGACAGCTTGCGGCGGCTCGATGCTGAGACCGCCGACCTGACCCAACCGTTCGCCCAAGGCCGCCACCCAGGCTTCAGCGGCGTGACGTTTCTCCGGCGCGACTTTGAACATGTCGTTGGCGTATTGGGTCAAGACCGCGATCTGCTCGGCCTTTTCATCGATGGCCACTCGCAGGGCGCGTAAAATAGGGCCTTCGGCCAGCGGATCGGCCTGCGAGACGTAATCGCGATAGACCGCCAGCAGCGCCGGCTTGTAAACCCGCGCCAGCGATAAGATAAAGGCTTCGCCGCTGGGCGCGTTGGCCGACTCTTCGAAGATGTCGATCAGCGGTTGATCGTCGCCAATTTCCAGCATGCGGCTGGGGAATTTTAGCTCGAACACGCGCTCGCGCAGGGCGTGGGCGGTCAGCGCATCTTGCCAAAAATGATAAGGCAGGGCCAGCTTCACTTCAAAATCGGCAATGCCGGCCAGCCAGCCGGCCTGGGTTTTGACCAGCGAGCGCTCGCAGAAGAAAAAGCGCTTCAAGATTTTAGCGGCATCAATCCGCAGCCATTGGCCTCGCTGAAATTGGCCCGGTAAATACATTTGGTTTGCAGTCATTGGTTGTCCCCCATTGGTTAAGTGAGTTTATTTTTGGATTATTTAGTAGCTGTACAACTGATCGGTTTTAGCCGCGACCGGCTCGACGCCCAGAATAGCCAGAGCGCTGCTGGTGCCGAGCAGTTCCGCTCCGGCGTTCAACAAATCAACGGCTTTGTCGTAGCTGTTGATTTTGCCGGAGGCTTTGACCCGGCTGTTGGTATCGGCGCAGACTTCACTGATCAGATGGATATCTTCGACGGTGGCAGGCACGCTGCCCGGTCCCCAACCGCTGGAGTTTTTGATCCACGGCACCCCGGCCTCGACCAGCAGTCCGGCGGCGTGACGCTTTTGTTCGTCGGTTTTGAGATAGCCAAATTCCAACATCGCTTTGAAGGGCAGCCCCATCGATGCTTTGACCAGTTCGGCGGCTTCCTGTTGAAGCTCGTCGTACATGCCGGACAGGTACAGGCCCATGTTGGGTTCGTAATCGGCTTCGTCTGCACCCAGCACGATGCATTCGCGCAGCAGTTCAACCTTGCCCTGAATGCTTTCGGTACCGGAGCCGAGGCTAAAACAAGTGGCGACTTTGACCTGGGTGCCGCGCAGGATATCGCGGGCCAGCGGCACCCAGTACATCGACACCATCGCGGCGTCGAGGCTATATCGAGCGCAGGTCTCCACGTGGGCGATGATGGCATCGCGGGTGGTATTGGGGGCGACATTGGTGAATTGGATATAACGCGCCAATTCCCGACGCGGTAGTTGGCTATAATCTTGAATGGTCATAATCGATCTCCTAACGGCTACGATTGATTGAGTTGAAGGAGTGAAACTGAGAGTTCGTTATTGCTACGTCCTGTGCGCTGCACCATCGCCGACAGTTTAAACTGATCGCCGCGCAGCCACAGGTTAGAAAATTCAATGAGATGGTTATCGGTAAGACAAGTTTGCTGTTCGATATGCATCACCGGGTCGCCCTCAACCAGCAAAAGCGCGGCGGCGGTCTCCGCGTCGGCGGCTTGCGCTTGGAAGGTACGGCGGCCGTGATCGATTTGGAGGCCGAAGTGGTTTTCCAGCGCCTCGAACAGGCGGACGTGGGTGAAATCAAGCTGCTCGATGCCAGGGCAGGCTTCGTACAACACGTAGTTGTGTAGTACTATGAGTGGCGCGTCTTCCACCAGCCGCAGCCGTTTCAGGAAAAACAGTTCCTGCCCCGGCTCAACATTAAGCTGCTGAACGACACGTCCGGCGGCGGCAACCACGCGCTGCTCCAGCACCTCTGTTTTAAAAGGAATGCCCCGGCTAATCAGATCCTCGGAAAAAGTGACCATCCGCTCGGCCAGCGGCTGCTCTAATGCGCCAGGGGCCACAAAAGTCCCGCGTCCATGCGAGCGTACCAGCAGCCCTTCTTCGGTCAGGTCAGCGATAGCTTTGCGAACAGTACCTCGGCTGACTTGCAATTCGGCAGCCAGATCGGCTTCGGCCAGCAACTTGTATCGCTCCGGCCACACCCCAAAGATGATTTGCTCCTGGATCCAGTTTTTAATCTGTTCGTAGATAGGCTCCGGTCCATTTTGATCCGGTTGAAATTGGCTCATTGTTTCACCCGAAAGATACATAAAGGTACATAAAGGTTCACTAAGGTACAGTGTAATACAAGACCGATTTAGAGTCAACCTTTTTGATTACAAAAAAAGCTTAACAAACAAGAAAAAGTGTGTTATGGCCAGCGTTGATACCAACACACTGTTATCATTCATATACAGAGGCCGTTTCAAGCGATTCCCGCCAATTTCTTGCTTCATCGGTAAGGTATGATATACTCTGGCAGCAAGCGTTCAGCGTTGAGCCATTAGAGTTGACCTTATCATCGCAACGACTTTTTTCCACGCTATCGCCACCATTTGAATTCAATTTCCTATGCATTTTATTAACCTGAAGTTGACAACCCAGTGTAGGTTGGGTTGCATGGGCTAGTTCGGGAGGCCATCGCCCCAACGGTGAGGTTTCGCCAGCGATTCCGGTGACGAAACGCGCAATAAAACCCAACTTTAGCCCATCCAATAACGAGCTTTCCGGCTCAACCCAATCTACAGCGAAACGCCGACGCGTTTGTAAGCAGAAATTACCCATCCAAGGGAGGACTTGATCGAAGTGGGTCAAACTATGAAACAAGTAAGTTGGAAACAGTTGACGAAGCGCCGAGTGTTAGGCGTGGCCGTTATGGCCTTGGGCATTATGGTTTTGTTTTTGCCTATTTTTTTCGGCGAATGGGTCATAGCGCTTTTAGGAATTCTGGTGATTGCCGCCGGTTTGTTTCAATTTCTTGAAACGCTGCGCTCTACCGATGAAACCACGTCGTATCTCTCATACGCGGCGGGTATCGTAACCGTTCTGCTGGGGCTGCTACTGTTTATGAGTCCCAATCTGGTGTTGTCGGGATTGCTCATTGCCGTGACGCTGTTTTTTCTGGCTGACGGCGCGATCAAAATTTTCGGTGCATTCAAACAGTCGGGCGCCGAGCGGTGGTGGGATCTATTCAACGGACTATTCGCCATTGCCCTCGGCTTGCTGCTGTGGTTTTTAGTCAGCGTTAACCTCGGCCTGGCCGCCATCGGCGTGATCCTCGGCTTACGGCTCATCGGTCAAGGCTGGACCATGTTTTTCGTGCCCGAAAAAGCGGTTGAATCGCCTGATGTCGAACCCGATACACGCTACCATCCCGATGCCCATCTGGGGCTTGACCCCAGTGATACCATCAAGGCGATGCAAGATCCGATTTTGCAAAAAGAAGCGATCATGACCAACCAGAACATTTTCTGGTGTCTAACGCTGCTCGCCATTTTGTTCGTCATTCACCTCTTCCGCGTCAATGGGGAGTGGTCTTTACTCGGCTTTATTACGCCATTTTCGGCGACGATCGGCGATGCAGCCCTGGCGCTGCTGATTGCAGTGGTGCTGTTACTCCCGATTCGGTTGATATGGCGGTCGGCCTCGCGCCCGATTGAACGGAGCGCGTGGAACCGCTTTGACCACTTACACGAAAACGCCCTTGAGCCAACACTGGCTGAAAGATCCTTGAAATTTTGGCTCGAACGCCGGATGACGTTTGCCATCGAGATAAATCAAATTCGTTCATCCCTCAGCTATGCCTTTTGGCGCATCTTACGGATTGGCCTGCCGCTAACGGCGGTTATCGTCGCTATCAATTCGATTTGGGGCTTCAGTTGGTATTTCAATTCGGAAAACTGGGCCTCTGCGGTGTGGCAGGCCATCACCCAAGAGCGAGTGGATGTCTGGCGTGAAGCCATGGCGGAGGACGTTGAACAACACGCGCTGGCCAGGGGTATTGCGCCGGATAAGGTTTTTGCGATTGAGCCGGAAGGCGTCAGCGATACGGGTGATTTCAGCTTTATCGTCATCGGCGATACCGGCGAAGGCGACCCATCGCAGCAGTCCCTGCACGACCAAATCATCGCCGCCGGCAACCGCGAGTCGGTGAAATTTCTCATTCTTTCTTCGGATGTCATTTATCCCGACGGCAAAATGAGAGACTACGAAACGAATTTTTATCTCCCGTTCAAAGGATTTGAAAAACCGTTTTACGCCATTCCGGGCAACCACGATTGGTTCGACGCCGACCAAGGCTTCAATGCGAACTTTCTCGAACCTGACGCCGCGATACTTTCGCTGCGGGCGCGGCTGGCCGTCGATTTGAACACCGATGTTATCAACGCCGATCGACGTTTTGCCGAAATCGTCGCCGAGGCGCAGCGCTTGCGCGACTATTACCGTATTAAAAACGGCCGGCAGCGCGCCCCGTATTTTGAAATGCACACCGAGGGTTTTTCACTCATTAGCGTTGATACCGGCATTTTGCGCCGTTTGGACGAGAAGCAAAAGGCGTGGCTTGAAGCCGCCCTCGAACGCGCCGGCGACAACTTTAAGATGGTGATCATCGGCCATCCGCTTTACGCTGCGGGCCTGGATCAAAGTGCAACTGACCCTGATTTTAACGAGATTCACGAGATGCTACGCCGCCATAAAGTTGACATTGCCATGGGCGGCGACACCCATGATTTCGAATTTTACCGGGAAAATTATGAGGTGGACGGGGATGAAACCCAAATGCTGCATTTTGTCAACGGCGGCGGCGGGGCGTATTTGAGTATCGGCACAGCAATGGCTTATCCTGAAGATCATGCCACTGAAGATTATGCCTTCTACCCCCGTACCGACGAAGTCGACGCCAAACTAACCAACGAAACGCCGTTATGGAAAAAGCCCTTTTTGATCTGGCTAAAGTGGTTCGACGGTTATCCGGTTACCCCTGAAACGCTATCGGGCGTGTTTGACTTCAATAAAGCGCCCTTCTTCCAGAGTTTTATGGAAATCAAGGTCGAGCGCTCGCAAAATCAAGTCCGATTGTTGCTCTACGGCGTGAACGGTCAACTCCGCTGGCGCGATCTGCAAATCGGCGGCGACGTCAAACCGGCCGATAAAAGCGACGATGATTTTGTTGAATTTGTCGTGCCGTTGCACCAATAAGTTATAGCGAGTTCGCCACTGTGGTTAAGACAAACGATCTTTTACAGGCTTTGGAATAAGGTCACGATGACTATATATCAATTTTCCGCTTCGGCCCTTATCCAGGCCCCGCCGCAGGTTCTCTATGCCATCATTGCCGATTACAAACAAGGCCATCCGCAAATCCTGCCCAAACCGCCGTTTGTTTCTCTGGAGGTGGAAAAGGGGGGCATCGGAGCCGAGACAGTCTTTCGCGCCCATATGCGGCTGCTGGGGCAACTGCAAACATTCCGCGCGCTCGTCACCGAGCCTGAGCCGGGGCGCGTTCTGGTGGAAACCACCGACACGGGCTACGTCACCACCTTTACCGTCGATCCCCGCGCCGATGGCCACCGGGCTAATGTAACCATCGCCACCCAGATCGCCAGGCCGGCGGGGATGATGGGAATGCTAGAATACCGGGTCATGGCCTGGCTACTCCGTCCGACTTATGTCAAAGAATTAGACCAGTTGGCCGCCGTGGCAGCGACCCGAATTGAAGAAGAGTCGTAGGTCGGGGTAAGGCACAAAACCCAACAGACCAGCCCCGCGCTAGCTATCCGGTTTCGTACCTCAACTCGACCTACGACTCTCTTGAGAGGAGGTTGGGTAGGACAAATCGCTGACTTGCTAACGGACACACGTTCAATTTGACCGATATAAAGCCTCCAAAATTGCCGTTGAGCCGGTAGACCACCGCTAGCTGACCGCCGACGGCCGAAAAACAAACGCGCTCGTTGAAATTCGGCGGACAACGGTCGGCGGTCTGCCGTCAAGGGGGCAGAGTCGGGGCCAATCAAGGAGATGTCCGTTAGCAAAATCGCTAATTTATCCCGATGGGGACAAGTCAGCGACCTGTCCTACTGTTTTTATGGCCAGCTATTCGTTCTCTTTCATGCGTTTCACAATTTCCTGGTACTGTTCCGGTACATTCAAGCCGGGTTTAGTAAACCAAATCGGCGCATCGACGCCGGAGTAGAGCAGAATGTTGCCCCACGGATCAAACGCGCCGGAGCGAACGATGACTTTGGCTTTGGCCGCCATCTCGCTAAGGATTTGCTGGTGAGGAATGGGCGCGTGTTCGCTGGCGGGGAACAGTCGCTGGACTTTGGCCAACAGCGGCGGGTTGTTCTCGGCCATTTCCGCCGCGTAGGACACTTTCTCGGCGATAAAGTCCTCGCTGATCAGGCTCAAGATCGTTTCCAAATCCGGTACGTCCTGAGTAATCGCCAGGTCAATCCGCCAGGCCGTGCTGGGAATAGGAAAGCCGGCGTCACACACAATCATCAAGTCGCCGTGCCCCATCGAGGCAATGGCGTGATTGAGTTCTGCGTTTAATATTTTACCCCGTTTCATTGTAAAAAATCTCCTTGTGAATAATTGGATGGATGGATGGATGGATGGATGGTTTGCTGGTTTGTTTGTTGATGAAAGGCTTATTCAAACCTGATAACAGTTAAATCCGAATCTGTTGGTTGGAGTCGACAGTTAGTCCAGTTGGTAACCACCCAACTATCTAACCAACCAACTATCCAACTATCCAACCAACCAACTAACCCACCCTTACCCATAATGTTCAGCATAAAATTGATCGACTTGGGCTTGCATGCTTGGCGACGGAATGACCCCAATTTGGTGCAAGCGATAGCCCCGGCGCAGTTGGCGTAGCGGACCGCATCGGCCAGCGGATTGCCGGCGGCTAAGGCCACGGCCAAGCCCGAATTGAAAGCATCGCCCGCGCCGGTGGTATCGACCACTTCGACGGTTACGCCCGGTACCTTCTCGACGCCGGCCTCGGTCATGAGCAGCGCCCCGTCATCGCCCATCGTCACAATCAGATTGCCCACGCCGTAGCCGCGCAGTTTTTCGGCCAGTTCCAGCGTCGGAGTTGCGTCGTCGGGCGAGAGGCCCAGCAAGATGCGCAGTTCGGTATCGTTGGGGGTGAGGTAATCGATGTGCTGGAAGGCGGCCGGGGGCAGCGGTTGGGCCGGGGCCGGATTGAGGATGGTTTTGACGCCGTGCTTTTGACCGAGTTCCATCGCTCGCACAGCCGCTTCCACCGGAATTTCCAGCACCGACATCACCACATCGCTGCGGGCGATTTGTTCTTCGACCTCATCGACAAAAGCGCTGTCCATCAGCTTGTTGGCCGACATATCCAGAATGATGCCGTTTTCGCCGGCCTGGTTCAAAATAATAAAGCCGACGCCCGTCGCCATCCGGTCGGATTGGCGCAGGTAGGTGGTATCCACCCCCTCGCGGGCGTAAAGATCGGTGGCGATTTCGCCCAGTTTATCGCGGCCGATGATGCCGGCAAAATAGGAGTTGGCTCCCAACCGGGCCGTACCCACCGCCTGGTTAGAGCCTTTACCGCCCGGCCCCATATCGAAATCGGACCCCAGCAGCGTTTCGCCAAATATCGGCATATGGCTGGTTCTAATCGTCAACCCGACGGCAAAGCTGCCGACGACGGTAATGATTGGTTTGGACATAGGTTACCTCACTTTTAGGAACGAAGATCAATTCACTTGAACAGCACCGTCGAATAAATTGTAATTGGTAAATGGTAATTAGGGGGCGGCCTGCCCAATTACCATTTACTATTTACCAATTACCGCTTCGACAGATTGAAGTCATAAAATCGATATTCCTTAGGTTGTCTCCAAATGCGTACTTTGCCCCATCGCGCAGGCCAGGATCGGTTCTTCCGCCGCGTCGTCACGATCAAACTCACCGGTGAACGCGCCCTGGTACATCACCAAAATCCGGTCGCATTGGCCGATCAGTTCCGGCAGTTCTGATGAGACAATCAAGATCGCTACGCCCTCGGCGGCCAACTGCTGTAAGATGGCGTAAATTTCCGCCTTGGCCCCGACGTCGATGCCGCGCGTCGGTTCGTGCAGGATGAGAACCGCCGGCTGGGTGGCCAAGCCGCGAGCTAAAATCACTTTCTGCTGGTTGCCGCCGCTGAGCGTCCCCATCGCCTGGGTCAGCCCGGCGATCCGAATATCAAGCTGCTGCACATACTGCTGGCCGACGGCGCGAATGGCCGGCCGCTGGAGCAGCCCGGCCCGGCTCACCTGGCTCAGATTGGCGGCGACAATGTTATCCTGCACGCTCAACACCAGCATCGCGCCGGTTCCGCGCCGGTCGGCGGGAATTAAGGCCAGGCCGTGCTTGATGGCTTGATCCGGCTCGGTCAGCCGAACCGGCTGCCCTTTAACTTCGATAGCGCCGGTGTAGGGCCGCAGGCCAAAGCAGCATTCGACTAACTCGTCCTTGCCCGCGCCGGGCAGCCCGGCCACACCCACCACTTCGCCGGCATGAACCATGAACGACAGGTCGCGCAGCAGCGCCGTGCTGGACAACTCTTTGACCTCAAAACTAATCTGTGTCTGTACGGTCGATGCCCCCTGAGGCCGGAACAAGGTGTCCACCTCGCGGCCCACCATACGGGCAATCAAGCGATCAACGGTAGCGCTCTCAGCCGGCATCGTTTCAACCCATTGGCCGTCGCGCAGCACCGTAATCCGGTCGGACAGGCTCAACACCTCTTCCAGCCGGTGGGAAATGTAGATGATGGCCACGCCCGCCGCCCGCAGATCGCGCAGTACGGCAAACAGGTGATCGGTCTCTTCCTTAGTCAGCGCCGAGTTCGGCTCGTCTAAAATCAGCACCTTGACATCGGTCGAAATCGCTTTGCCGATTTCAACCATCTGCTGCTGAGCCACGGTCAACCGGCCGACCGGCTGGCGCAGGTCGAGGCTAGCCATGCCCAACTGGCTCAGCACCGCTTTGGCCTTAACCGCAAAATCGCGGCGATTGACAAACTCCAACCCGAACGATGTGCGCACCGTGTTGAGGGAGATATTCTCGGCTACGGTCAGGTTGGGAGCCAGCGCCAACTCCTGATAGACCACGCTGATGCCCAACTGCTGCGACACATTAGGGTGCGGAATCCGCACCGGCCGGCCCTGAAAGATAATCTCACCGGAGTCGGGCTGGAGTTCGCCAGCCAGAATATTCATCAGCGTACTCTTACCGGCCCCGTTCTCGCCGATGATCGCGTGGATTTCGCCGGGATAGACGGTCAAGCTGACGCCGTCGAGGGCTTGGACTCCGGGAAAGCCTTTTTTTATCTGTTTCAGTTCGATGAGAGGCGTCAAATTATCGCTCATATCAATCCTGTTCTTACCCAAAAAGTGAGTGGGGCGCGGCTTGCGCCCGCCCCACTCAGAAAAACTAGTTACCCTGCATGTAGTCGGAGAGGTTGGACTGATCGATGATGGCAATGCCGGTGTCGACGTCGGAGACGGGTTGTCCGTTCAGGGCATCAAGCAACAAGCGCACGGCTTCATAACTTTGGCGTTCGGGGGCCTGGCTGAGAGAGGCAGCAATTACACCTTCGTCAATGAGTTGTAGGGTTTGAGGCAGTTCGTCAAAACCAACGACGGTTACGTCGCCGGTCAGACCGTTACGCTTGACATACTCACCTGCGGGTGAAACCGAGCAGCATTCCAACGATAGAATCCCGCTCACGGTGGGGTTGGCTAACATCGCGTTTTCAATCGAACCGTAGATTTCTTGCGGTTCGGTGCCGGTGTTAACCGTTTGCAGCACGTTGATGTCGGGGTACTCGTCAAAACCTCGTCGAGCGCCCGTTTCCCGGTCAATCGACCATTGGGCTGCTGCGTCCAGGGTGGTGATGATCACATCCCCTTCCCCGTTCATCAGGTCGGCCAGCACTTTGGCTGCTTCATAACCGGATTGTTCCAAATCCTGACCGGCAAACGCCAGCCGGTTGCTTTCCGGGTTGTCTGTGTTATAAGTCACTACCGGAATACCTTCGGCCAGCAGCCGGTCGATAATCGGCGCCAGCGCGTCGGAGCTAACCGAGGATATCGCCAGCCCATCGACGCCCGCTTCCACCAGGTTTTCCAGTTCGGCGATCTGAGCATCGGCATCAGGACTGACCGGCCCGACCATCTCGACGTCAACATCGAAATCGCCGGCGGCTTGTTCTACGCCCTTCTTAATGAAAGGTGCGAATTCATTCGATACATCGTGATACGAGACCCGCAGCATCAGCGGTTCGCCGTTGGCCACTTTTTCAGCAATTCGTTCGTTGAGCGTGAAACCACTCGCGGCGGCGTCCGGCTCGGCGGCCGCTTCTTCGGTCGGAGCGGCTTCTTCAGTGGGCATGGCCTCTTCGGTCGGGGCGGCTTCTTCAGCCGGCGCAGCTTCTTCGGTCGGGGCGGCTTCTTCGGTTTTAGTTTCGGGTTCGGGTTGGGTTTCGGCCGGGGCGGGCGCGGAACTGCCGCAGCCGGCCAGAAGTAGGGCTACAATTAAAAATAGGGTAAAGGTCAATAAAATTTTGTGCTGTTTCACCATTGTGTAGTTATCTCCTTCGATATAAAGGGTACTTCTCCTCTTTTTAAGAATTTAGATGGGTAAAGCCGGTTTTTTCGTTGCACCTCCTGTAAAAGTCAAAATCTGGAGCGACAAAGTTTACTTTGTCATTGACAAAGCAAGCTTTGTCGCTCCACACTGCCGCATTTACATTACAACCCACGCCGGCTGCGAGTCCACTTGTCGACGCCGACGGCCAGAATAATAACCGCGCCGATCATCGTCTCCTGCCAAAAGGCCGAGATACCCATTAAAATTAGGCCATTACGCAACACCCCGATAATCAGGACGCCCAAAATGGTGCCGAGAATGGTGCCTTCGCCGCCGGCCAGCGACGCCCCGCCGACAATCGTGGCCGCGATGACGTCCAATTCCAAGCCAACGCCGGTGCGGCCGGCCTGACCGCTGGGTAAGAAGGCAATGCTCAAAATACCGGCCAGACCGCTCAGAAAGCCCATAATCACAAAGGCCCAGATTTTAATGTTGTAGACTTTGATGCCGGACACCCGCGCCGCTTTATCGCTGCCGCCGACGGCGTAAATTTTGAAACCAAACACCGTTTTCGAGAGCAGTATCCAACCGAGGATAGCCACGATCACAAAAAACAGCAGTTGCATCGGGATCAGGTCGAACACACGGCCTTGGCCGAGATAGTAGAACTGGGACAATGTTTGGGGATCGGCCCCTTGGATTTCGTTAACGGTGACCGGCTCGCCGTTGGTGATCAGCAAGGCCGCGCCTCGAGCCACGCTCATCATCCCCAGCGTAGTGATAAACGACGGCAGCGAGCCGTAAGTCGACAACCAGCCGTTGATAAAGCCAACCATTGCCCCAATCAACAATCCAATCAACAGCGCCGGAACCAGCCCCCAGCCCATGACAATCAGCATGCCGGTAATTAATCCAACCAGGGCGTAAATGGACCCAACCGACAGATCGACTTCACGGGAGATCAGCACATAGGTCATGCCCACCGACATAATACCCAACAGCGACACCTGCCGGCCCACGTTTAGCAAATTTCTGACGCTCAGAAAAGCCGGCGTAGCCAGCGATAAAAAGATGGCCATTACAATTAACGCCACCAACACGCCGGTTTCGCGGGCCAGGAAGAGATTTTTGATTTTTTCAGAGATGGGGGAAGTGGTAGGGGTCATCTGGACATCTTTGACCATGAACAGGATCTCCTTAGAAACTGTTGGGTTTAATTGATTTCATCATATCATTTCCCCACGAAACCGACACCGGGGGAAAATCCAGTCTTCAATCTGCCAAAAAAGGGCAAGGGGGACTGACAGAGATAACAGGCCACCTGTCATAAATGACAGGTGGCTCTATTGACGCGGTCAACAGGTATCATTAGGCTGCCGGTGGAGTATAATTTCAAGGAGAGGCTGAGGGTTGTCAGGGGTAATCGGGTGTATTACAATATAAGATATGTCAATGGTGATGAGGGGATGATGGCAATGAATGCGAAGATGGCCGAGCCTAGTTCGACTCACCCAAACTTTCAAAATCACACCGTTTTGATTGTTGACGATACCCCGGCAAACCTGGAAACCTTGTACAGTTACTTTGAAAGTTTAGGATTTGAGATTATGATGGCCCAAAGCGGTCCCAGCGCCTTAAAACGGGTGGCCTACGCCCAGCCGGACATTATTTTGCTGGATGTGGTCATGCCCGGCATGGATGGCTTTGAAACGTGCCGCCAATTGAAAGCGAATGACGCCACCAAAAACATCCCGGTTATTTTTATGACCGCTCTAACCGACACCGTTCACAAGGTTAAAGGGCTGCAGGCCGGCGCCGCCGATTACATTACCAAACCGTTTCAAATCGAAGAGGTGCTGGCCCGGATTCAGACACATTTGGCGCTTCGTGATTTGCAGGCGCAGTTGGAAACACAAAACGAGCGCTTGCAGATTGAAATCCGAGAACGGCAGGCCGCCGCCGCCGCCCTACAGCGGGCCAACGATGAACTGGAACTGCGGGTCGAACGGCGCACCGCCGAATTGGCCCAGGCCAACGCCAATCTGGCCGCGGAAATTATGGAGCGCCAGAAGGCGGAACAGGCGGCCATGCTGGAAGAACGCAACCGGCTGGCCCGCGAGCTGCACGACTCGGTGACGCAGTTGATGTATAGCCTCAATCTTTTTGCCAAAGCCGGCAAGGATGCCTACCGGCTCGACAACCCGGTGCAGGGCGAAAAATATTTAACCCGCTTAGAGGATACCGCCCGACAGGCGCTCAAAGAGCTGCGGCTGCTCCTATTCGAGCTGCGCCCGCCGGAGTTGGAACAAGAAGGGTTGATTGGGGCGCTGCAACTACGGCTAGACGCGGTCGAGGGTCGAGCCGGGGTCAAAACCCAGTTGCTGGTCAACAACGCCGAAGCCGAATTGCCCCACGAATATGAAGAGACCCTGTACGCTGTGGCCCAAGAAGCCCTCAACAACACGCTCAAACATGCCAACGCCACTTTAGTCACCATCCAGTTATGGATCGATTCGCGTAAAATCGAATTAGTTATCACCGATGACGGGCGGGGGTTCGACCCACAAGCCCCATCCCACCGTGGGGGAATGGGGCTGGACACGATGCGAGAACGCACCGTGTCGCTGGGAGGTGAGCTGCAGATCTATTCCCTGCCCCAGCAGGGAACTTCGATTCAGGTCACGCTGGCTACACCCGAACCCGTAAAGGAGAGACCCGTATGAGCACCCAACAGTCTATCCGCGTCCTCATTGCCGATGACCACCCTGTGGTGCGGGAAGGCATGGCCGCCATGTTCAGCAATATCCCCGACCTGGAACTGGTCGGCGCGGCTGAAGATGGCGTCGAGGCGGTCGCGATGGCCCGAACCTTGCAACCTGATGTCATCTTGCTCGATCTGGTTATGCCGCGCAAAGGTGGCTTGGAAGCCATCCACGACATCAAAAAAGAAAATCCTGAGGCTAAAATTCTGGTGGTGACCAGCTTTACCGAGGACGATAAGGTTTTTCCGGCCATCAAATCCGGCGCGCTGGGCTATCTGCTGAAAGATGCGCCGCCGGAGGTGCTGTTACAAGCCATCCGCGATGTCTACCAGGGCGAGTCGTCGCTGCACCCGACCATCGCCCGCAAATTGATCCAGGAAATCAGCCAGCCGTCGCCGCTGCCGCCCACCGAAACGCCGCTAACCGAACGCGAGATCGCCGTGCTCCGGCTCATTGCCCGCGGGCTGACCGATCTGGAAATTGCCCAGAATCTATCCATTACCATCCGAACCGTTCGCTTTCATGTCAGCAATATTTTGAGCAAACTTCACGTGGCCAACCGCACCCAAGCCGCGCTTTATGCCCTGCAGGAGGGCTTGTCAGACCTGGAAGATTTAGATTAACACCGGCTGCAACCTGTCATTTTATCCAGTTTCCATTCAAAAAAGACTGGCGTTACCGGCAGTGTAAGCGCAATCGGATAGTGGTATGCTTAAAGTGAGATACAAATCGATTATATTGGGTCAAAGTGCGCGCGGCTAAGGGGGCGATAGATCGTCCCCGAATTAAATAGTTAATCTCCAACAAGCAAAACACCTTATTCCAAATACAGCTTCGTTTCGAGCTGCACAAATACAAAGACTACTCCTATGCCTATTTTTTCCAAACTCACTTTTATGGCGATTTTGATAGTGCTGCTGTCGGCCTGCAGCGCCGCGATTGGGGCCGGGACGGTGATTACCCCCACGGTAACACCCCGGCCAACACCCTTAATCCTGCCCAGTCCAACACCCGTCTCCATCCCCACCGTCGGCAATTTTCGACTGAGTCCGGATATTGCCCAACGGGCGGCTGAAAAAAAACCGCTGGTCATCCGCGTCTCGTATCATGACATTTCCAACGAGTTCGCCCCCTTCATCCGGCGGGGGGTGGTTCGCGCCGTTGAGGATTTCAAGGCCAATGTCGAGATGATCGGGCCGGTGGGGCCGGATGCTGCCGTGCAGATTGCCGAACTTGAACGGCTGTTAGACGCCGGCGTCGATGGGCTGGCTATTTCGCCGGTCAACTCCGCCGCGTTGACCCCGATCATCAACCGCTACCTGGAGCGAGGCATCCCGGTGGTGACCTTCAACAGCGATAATCCGGCCAGCCATCGCTTGGCCTTTGCCGGCCAAGACCTGGAGATGTCGGGCTATGAAGCGGCGAAGCTGCTGGCCGAAGCCTTAGACGGCCACGGCGACGTGCTAATTACGACGATGGACCCCGAGGCTCAATGGTCAATTTCGCGTGCGGCCGGGGCTGAGCGAGCATTAAGCGAGTATCCTCACCTCAACCTGGTACAGGTGGTGGATACCGGCACTGAACCCCTTGAAATTTACACCTCCATCGAAAAGGCGATGCAAAGTCATTCGGAGGTGACCGGCATCCTCTCGCTGGAGTGCTGCTCAACCGCGCCGGCAGGAGAATACGTCAAGCGCAACGGGCTGACGGACACGGTCAAAGTGGTCGGCTTCGATGAATTACCGCGCACCCTGGAACTCATTGAAGAGGGCGCCATCGTCGCCAGTATCAGCCAGGACCCCGAACGCCAAAGTTACGAAGCCGTGCGCATGCTGGTCGAGTTTATCAACGGCGAGGTCGAGACGCTGACCGATATTGATACCGGCATCGCCATCATCAGAAAGAATAATGTGAACGAGTTTGCCAGCCAGTAAACGGATTGAGTAGGTAAGCCTATGGTCACCACATTTAATAACTACAAAGTCGGCACCAAGATCCTCATCGGCTACGTCATTGCCTTGGCGTTGATGGCCGCCGTCATCGTTATCGCCATGCTGCGCATTTACCAGATCAACGACACAGTCGCCAACCTGGCCGAAGGGCTGGCGGCCGAACAGCACTTGGCCGATCAGGTCGTGACTAACGTCTGGGCCACCCATTTTTACGCCTTGCAGTACATGGATCAACAGAACCCGGCCGACCTGGGCCGCTATCGGGCCGAGTACGCCAAGTTCGACCAACTTTTGGCGATGGCCGATCAGCGAGTTTCGAAGCAGGCCCGGCTGGCCTATTTAGACGATATCAAAAGCGGTATTCAGACCTATGGCGATGACTTCACCGACGTAATCGGGCTGCTGACGACCCGCAATCGGGATTTGCTGGTTGATCTGGACCAGCAAGGCCGCCTGGCCGAGATCAAATTGGAGCAAATTCGGGCCAACTCCTTTTTTGCCGACGATACCGTGACTTCGTATCAAGCCGGTAACGCTCAGCGAGCGTTGCTGTTGATGCGCGTCGCAGCCTTTCAATACCTGGAAAGCGGCGACCCCTACTGGATCGATGAATTCAATCGCAACTACGAAAGCGCCCAGACCGCCTTTCACAAACTCGATCAGGCTATTCAGAGCCAATTGTATCAGGAATTGACCGACGACGCCGAAATAGCGGTTGACACCTACGTCCGCAGTTTTGCCGACATTCAGGAAAATTACACCGAACAACAGGACATCATCACCAACCGGCTCAACGTGGTCGGACCAAATATCCGCGAGGCGGGCGCGGCCATTTCCGCCGATGTCGCTACCGATTTCCAGGCCGCTGCGGCAGCCACCCAATCGTTAGCCACCCGCACCCAATGGCTGCTGCTGGTGACGATGGGGCTGGCCATCGTGGCGGCCTTAGGCTTGGGCTTGATGATCGCCCGCAGCATAACCGGCCCGCTTGAACAAGTGACCGAAGTAGCCCATCAAATCGCCGATTTAGATTTGCGGACCCTCACTTCCGAGATGGACGCCATTGCCCAGGGCGACCTGACCCGTCATCTGACCATTACTACCCGCGCCTTATCCATTCGCTCCGGCGATGAAATCGGGCAGATGGCCCGCACCTTTAATATGGTCATTCGCCAACTGCAAAAGGCGGGCACGGCCTTCAGTGACATGGCCGCCAACCTGCGCCGGCTAACCGAGCGGAACGCCCGTTTGTTTCAGCAAGCCCAAAAGGCTCGCCAAAAAGCCGAAGCTGCCAGCCAGGCCAAAAGTAACTTCTTGGCCAGCATGAGCCACGAACTCCGCACCCCGCTCAACGCCATTCTGGGCTACGCCCAAATTCTCAGACGCGATCAGAGCCTGCCGGCCTCACACGCCGAGGGCCTGGCCGTGATTCAGGAAAGTGGCCAGCACCTACTCACCTTGATCAACGATATCTTGGATCTGGCTAAAATAGAAGCCGGCAAATTATCGCTCCACCCGACAGTGGTTCACCTGCCGACATTTTTAGACAGCGTGGTAGGGATGATGAAGCTGCGCGCCCAAGAAAAAGGGCTGCAATTTGTTTATGAGCCGGATCTGAATCTGCCGTACGGGGTTGAGGTCGATGAGAAGCGGCTGCGCCAGGTGCTGATCAATCTGCTGAGCAATGCCATCAAATTCACCCCCGGCGGCACAGTCACGTTACAGGCGAAAGTGGTCGATCCGTCGAACGGAATCGGCCGGAGCGCATTGGCCGAATATCTCACCCGACGTATCCGGTTTATGGTGTCCGACACAGGCATTGGCATCGAGCCGGATCAATTGGAACTGATCTTCCAACCGTTTGAGCAACTCACCCCCGGCGCGCCGGCGGTCGAAGGGGCCGGCTTGGGACTGCCCATCAGCCAGCAGTTAGTCCGGGCTATGGGCAGCGAAATCCAGGTGGAGAGCGAAGCCGAGCAGGGTAGCGCCTTCTGGTTTGAGCTGCTGCTGCCGGTGATCGAGGTTGATGGACCGGCCGATCCGGTCCCCACTCGCCCCGTAATCGGCTATGATGGGCCGCCCCGCAAAATCTTGATTGTGGACGATAAAACCTATAATCTGGCCCTGTTGGTCAATTTCCTCAAGCCGTTGGGCTTCGAAACCACCACCGCTCGCAATGGTGAGGAGGCCATCACCCAGGCCCTTCAACTGCATCCCGACCTGATCATCCTGGATATGCTCATGCCCGTCAAATCAGGCCCGGAAACGATTGAGGCCATCCGCTGCCAGCCAGAAATAAACTCGACGATAATCATCGGCACTTCGGCCAGCGTTAACCGTTATGCCCCCGCGCCGGCCGCCTATGACGATTTCTTGCCCAAACCGGTCGATTTTGATCGGTTAACGGAGCTGCTGGGCCGCCATTTGCAGTTGACCTGGCGGTTTGAAGACGAACCACCCCAGCCGGCCGGCGAAACACCGGTCGATCCGTCGCCCCAGACGCCCGAACTCATTCCCCCGCCGGTTGAGGAACTCAACGCGCTGTATGACCTGGCGATGAAAGGCAACATGCCCGGCGTCTACAAACGCGCTATCGCCATCGAGCAAATGAACCGGCGCTACCACGCTTTCACCCAGCAACTCAAAACCCTGGCCAAAGCCTTCGATGAGGAAAGCGTGTTGGCTTTGGTCACGCCTTATCTAAAGAAGAGTAACTATTAAGCAGCCCCTTCGTAAACCACCTCGCCCCCAAACACCGTCATTGCGACCGACACATTCTTAATCTCCGCCGGTTCAATTTCAAATATATTCCGATCTAGCGCAATCATATCAGCCCACTTGCCGGGAGTAATCGATCCCTGGCGATGGGCTTGCCCCGCGAGCTGGGCCGGCCCCATGGTATAACCGTGGATGATCTCGGCGATGGTCAGCCGTTCGTTGGGATACCAGCCTTCCGGCGGTTGGCCCTGCTCATCCTGGCGGGTGGCGGCGGCATAGATACCGAGCAGCGGGTCGAGCGGGGCTACCGGCGCATCGGAGCCGAAGGCCAGCGGCACCCCGGCATCGAGCAGGGAGCGGAAGGCGTAGGTGTAGCGACTACGTTGCCCCCACACGCGGTCGGCGGTGCGCCAGTCGAACACCAGATGCACCGGCTGCATCGAGGCGACGAGGCCGTGCTTCGCCATCCGGCGCATATCGTCAGGCTGGATGATTTGGACGTGCTCGATACGGTGAGACAACTGCCCGGCGGCCAGGTCGGGCTTGAATTCGCTCAGGACGTTGATCACATCCCGGATAGCCCGGTCGCCGATGGCGTGGATCGAGAGTGGGAAGCCGGCCCGGTTGGCCTGGATGGCCAGTTCCCACAGCTCATCGGCGGAGGTGACGGCCAGGCCGGTGTTATTGGTACCTTCAAACGGTTCCAGCATCAGCGCGGTCTGCGAACCAAGCGTACCATCGGCGAAGGCTTTGGCGTGGCCCAGCCACAGCCGCTCGCTGCCGAAGCCGGGCCGCAAGCCGAGCCGGGCGGCCTCGGCTAAGTAATCGGCGGCAATGTGCATGTGAACCCGCAGCTTGAGCTGCCCCTCGCGATCAAGGCTTTGGAACAGCCGGAAGCTGCGGCGGCCTTCGCGTTCGACGCGCTGGTCGTGGATGCCGGTCAACCCCAAGCGATGGGCCTCGGTGATGGTTTCTTCCAGCCAGGGGCGCAGGCTGTCATCGGTTGGCGGCGGGATGTGCTGCTCAACCAGGGCGATGGCGTTCCACTCGCGCAGCAGGCCGGTGGGCTGGCCGGCGGCATCGCGCTCGATTTTGCTTTCCGGCGGATCGACCGTCGCGGCGGTCAGGTTGGCTACGCGCATGGCGGCGCTGTTGACCCAGATCGTGTGCATATCGAGCCGGTACAGAATGACCGGCGTCTGGGGCGCTAATTCATCGAGCAGGGCCGCGGTCGGGGCGATGTCCCACAAGTTGTCATCCCAGCCCCAGCCCTGGACCCACCGGCCCGGCTCAACCTGAGCGACCGCCTCACGGATACGGCGGCGGACCTCGCTAAAATCACGGACGCCGTACAAGCTGACCTGGTGGCGGCGAATGGCCACTTGTAAAAAATGAACGTGAGCATCGATCAGGCCGGGCAGGAGCAGCCGGCCCTGCATATCGATGACCTTAGTTGACGGCCCGGCCAAATTGAGGACATCGCTGTTACGGCCAACGGCCACAATTCGACCCTCGGCGCAGGCCACGGCTTCGGCCCACGGTTGAGCCGGATCGACGGTGTAAATTCGAGCATTGTGTAGAATAAGATTAGCTGTCATTGGGATAACCTTGGGATAAGTTGGGTTATTCTTGGGATAATATTAGGAAAGCATGTGGATAAGTTTGGCAAAATCATTCGTTAACGGATACGGCTCACTTTGGTCGGTTATGAGGCTCCGAAATTGGCGTTCGACCGGCCGACCGCCGCTCGCCGACCGCAGACCGCCAAGCAACAGGTGGGTAGGATGCGACGGTCAACAGTCGGCGGTCGGCGGTCATAGATACAGTAATCCGGGCTGCGACGTTATTTACCGCTTAACCGCAAAAACCCTATGATCGGTCGATGAGTCGCTCTCGTCTTTGGTTTGCTCGGCCCGCATTTCGGCCAGGGCGTCTTGCATCTCCTGCACCCAGGTGGCGTGTTCGGAGTGGATGGTCGTTTCGGTTTGGCCGACGAGTTTGTCGATATTATCCGGGTTGGCCTGTTCCTCGGCGGAGAGGGCCAACCACCAGTTCTGGACATTCATCAGGTCGGTGGCGGTTTGGTTGTAGCGCATCAGCTTTTCCTCCACTTTTTGGTATTGGAGGAAGGTGGTCAGCCCGGTGGCGACGGTGGTCGTCAGCGCGATCCACAGCTCGAATTCAAGCGCCACCAACAGCGTGCCGGCCGCCCCGGCCAGATAGATAATCCACTGCAAGCGATGCAGTTGGCTTTCTAAATCCGCGGTTTTGCGGCGGTAGTAGGTCAACTGATCTTGCAACCGCAGTTTCAGGTAACGGTCGGGCGACAGATAATCGAGGCCGTTATCGCCCTCGGCGGCCCCATATTTGGGGGGAATGGGGCCGGTGTAGTCTCGAATAGCCGAGGTGTTGACCTCGGTCTGCATCAATTTGCTGCTAATCGTCTCAATCTTGCGGGTCAGTTTAAGCTCGCGCGACACATCTTGCGTTCCGCTATCGCTGTAGATTTCGGCCTGGGCGCGGTAGCGATAGATCTCCTTTTTGATGCTTTCAGCGCCGGCCCGAGATAAAATCCATTTGGTACCGGCATTAAAGCGGTTGCTGGCGGCTACGATGAAGGTTATGGAAATGGGAACGAGCAGAATAACGAATTTAAGCACATTATCCGCAAAGGATTGATCAAACGCTCTGCCCGACAGTTCCAACTGCTTTTGGATCAGCACCAGCAGCGTCCCAAAAATACCCAGAGCCAAGGCCCAGAATTGCGAGTGACCGTACGATTGCTGCTGGCGATTGGCATTGGCGTCGTACATCGCAAAGGTTTTCCAGGCCAATTCCAGAGTCTCCATGCTGAGATTCTCTTTCGGCCAGGTTAATTTTTCCAGCAGCCGCTCAAACGCATTGATGGCGCTGCCGAGCGAAAAGATGGCGAGATTTCCGTCGATCACAATTTCGGCCAGGTCCGGATCAAGGATAAAGGCGGAGCGGTCTTGCCGTAGTTCGGCCAGCCGGTCGGCCAGACCGTCGCTGCCTTTGAGGACGATGACGGGCCAGTTACAGCGAACGACCTCGATCACCTGGGCTTTGGTCTCATCGGCGCCGTTGACCAAAACCGCGATCACCGGCACCGCCGGCCCCCAGGCCCCGGCCAGCCGGATCATGGTTTCGGTGGCATCGCTCCACTCACTCCCGTCGGTCAGCACAAAATGAGAGTGATTGGGATCGAGTGATTCGCGTCCGGTCCCGTCGGTCGATTCGCTGCCGGCCGCTTCGGTCACCATTCGGGCCGGGGCGACGCCAACCAACTGCGACTTTCGGCCCCGGTCGGCCACCCCTTTGCCCATCATCGCCATCAGGCCGCTGTCCCGCCCGCCATCGATGATGAGGGTTTCGGTGATGGCCGCGGTCCGAGCGATACCCCGACTTAAGAGCTGCTTGAGATACGCCTCGGTGATTTCATCCAGCCCCTCGGCTTCCCCCAGCAGTAGTAAGACCATACTCGGCTCCCGTAACCCCAGAGCCGCCGCAATGTCAGCCGGATCGGCCTCCGGCGGCGGAGTCACCACCAAGGCGCTGTTTTTGTTGGCAAAGGTAATCTGGCGAGACGTTAAGCTTGTCTCAAGCGGGGGGGTGTCTTGGGTGGTCGGGGGGGCGGGTAAGTCGTCTTGCGGGGGAGCTAAAACTTCGTCTTGACTAGATTGTACGGTCATAAAATCCCTCCTGGAAATTTTTTATTTAGGCCGGGTGTGGTGTTGGCGAGACGGGGAAGATGGCTTGTGAGGGAAATTATAACATAAATGGTTAAGTGACTACAACCCGGATTAGATATTGCTCTGCCTGACGATCACGTGAAGAACGTTAATAACCTGTGTTCACAAGCAAGATTATTCCCAGTACCACCAACACGAAAATAATGAATAACAAACCCAGGATGACGGCCCATTTTAGGGGCGTAAAGGTGTTTTTAGAGGAAGGCGTATTTTGTTGGGGTTTAGATTCAGTCTGTTGAGGTTTGTCGGCGTTGCGCAGTAGCTGCAACAAACTTTTTTGAAGGGTTTGTGCTGTAGCCGGTGACACCCGATTTTCGTTCACAAAAAGCTGATCCTTGGTCACGCCAATCAAAATGCCGTGTTGGGCCTGTTCCCCCTCTTTTGGCCGGGTAGGCGCAGCAATGGAACCATCCCACCTCAATGCTAAAGCGCGTTCATATTTCCCTGTATCGTCGAGTTGCTCAAGTAAGCCCTGCCCGTTCAGCACGTTTTTTTGAATATCCCGCAAAAATTCTAAGCCGTTGACCTGTTTCAGTAGATCCACCGTGCTTTTTAATTGCGCCGCCTGGGCTTCACGTGCAGCTTGTTTCTCACGCTGTTCAGCTTTGGCTTCTTCTCGAATAAGCTGGAGTTCTGTTAGCCAATCGTCATTTTGAGTTGTGGGATTAGAGTTATCAACCATTAATGGCCTTTCAGTTGGATGAGAGTTTTGATCCTGCTCGGATCAATTATTGAATGTTAAACAAGCAGTTAATACCGACCGTTGTACCGCTCAACAGCCTCAACAAAAATGAAAATTTATACTAAATTTAGCTAAACTTACCCATCTACAAGATTCTGGATTATAGAAAGGATTAGATACGAACCAGCCTCTTAATTCTCTCCTGCCTCATCAGACTCTTGGTCATTAGAGATTATTTCTTGCAAGGCCGCGTCAATCTCCAATTCACTATTGAAGTGAGCGGCAAATCTTGTAATATCATACTGGCTTAACTTATTTATCCTATCTTCCCAAAACCAATAGTCTATTGCAAGAGGGTTTTCCTCTACATTCTTTTCTGCCATTGCCCAAATGGATTTTTCACCTTCCAATAGAAGATCATCATCTCTGCCAGTTGCGAGGAAAATTATACTTGTTTTGAGCACATCTCGTCGGAATTCATTATACTTCTCAAATGCTTCATCTCGTTTCGTTCTGGCTTCCGTCAAGAGTTCATCAAAAAGTTTGCGGGAAAACTCTTCTATTGTACTTGCTTCTTCAATTTTGGCAGCGGGTATAAATCTCTCTTGTTTCACAATATTACCTCTTCTGGAACGACACTAAATTTATTCTTCAATAGAGTCTATCATATCTCTCATATATTTAATACAAATTTTCTAATTCTCAATAAAATTTGTGGGGTGTTTTTCCTCACCCAATCTTCTTCTAATTTCGCACTTCTACCCCAATTATATACCATTTCGGCTCCATA
Organism: Anaerolineales bacterium; assembly: GCA_020634855.1. Classification (GTDB taxonomy): domain Bacteria; phylum Chloroflexota; class Anaerolineae; order 4572-78; family J111; genus JAGRBY01. Next base: position 28,399 of record JACKAU010000021.1, on the reverse strand, counting down.
ATCCACAGCCTATACAATGGATAATTGACAATTGATAATTGATAATGAGGTTCTTGGTACAGCGAGCCGGAAAATGAGCGGCCAGGACGTAAGGTTGCCGAGAGTTTTTGAATTGATTTCTGGGCGGACCGAGCGTCGCGGGGAATCGGGGCGGCGCTGTTTGGGTACGGGGGTCTGGATTAGGCGCGAGAATCCTATCACTTGAAATTTGAAGGGGGTAATGGGGTAACAGGACAGACCTGTCGGGGTTGATAACGAGTTTTTGCCGTAAAAGAGGCGTCCGGTTTTCACCGATCCGCTTTTTGCCGGCAATTCAGTACTCCGCCAGCGGGGAACAGTATTTTGTCTCAAGGAAAAGGACATCCGGCCAGCGGGGAATCGTTATTTTGTCTCAGGAAATGACATCCGGCCGGCGGGGAATCGTTTTTTTGTCTCAGGAAATGACATCCGGCCAGCCGGGAATCGTTTTTTTTTTCAGGAAATGACATCCGGCCAGCGGGGAATCGTTTTTTTGTCTCAGGAAATGACATCCGCCAGCGGGGAAATCGTTTTTTTGTCTCAGGAAATGACATCCGGCCAGCGGGGAATCGTTTTTTGTCTCAAATGAAATGACATCCGCCAGCCGGGATCAACTATTTTTGTTGCAGGAAATGAGATCCGCCAGCCGGGAATCGTTTTTTGTCTCAAGAAATGACATCCGGCCAGCCGGGATCAACTATTTTGTTGCAGGAAATGAGATCCGCCAGCCGGGAATCGTTTTTTTGTCTCAAGAAATGACATCCGGCCGGCGGGAAATCGTTTTTTTGTCTCAAGAAACGACATCCGGCCAGCCGGGATCAACTATTTTGTTGCAAATTAGTCGTTCTGGCCAGCCGGGATCAACTATTTTGTTGCAAAACGGGGCATGCGATGCTAAACATACCCTAAAATAAGGGCGTGTGATAGAAGCTGCGCTACAGCAACAATGATGACAAGGTAATGGAGCGACAAAGCTAGCTTTGTCATCCACGGCCAGGTCAAAGTAAACTTTGACGCTCCAGAAGGTTATTTTCAAAGGGGATCATACCAGAACTTTGATGCTGCTCATTTTAGCCCGGCATCCCGCGCTTTCACAATGGCTTGAGCGCGATCGGCGACTTGCAGTTTGCTAAAGATATTGGACACATAGTTGCGCACGGTTTTGGCGCTTAAGGCTAATTGGTGGGCAATGGCGTCATTATTGGCGCCTTGCGCCATCAGCCGCAGCACATTGCGCTCGCTTTCGGTCAGTTCGGGAAAGATGTCCGGCGGCAAAGCGGGCCGAGCGGAGAAAAAACTCATCATCCGCTGGGCAATGGCCGGGCTAAAAATGGCTTCGCCGTGCCCTACGGCTAAAATCGCTCGGGTGATATCTTCATCATCCATATCTTTTAGCACGTAACCTCGCGCTCCCGCTCGCATCGCCGCAAACACCGAGTCGTCATCCTCAAACATGGTCACTACTAAAATACGAATGTGCGGACTGGTCTGGACAATCTGGCGAATAGCGGGCAGACCGCCGCCGCCGGGCATTTGCAAATCCATCAGGATGACATCCGGCTGTAACTGTTCGGCCAGATTGATCGCCTCTTCGCCGGTGGTGGCTTCGCCCACCAGCTCGGTGGTGGGCATCGAAGCCAACAGGGCGCGCAACCCCTTGCGAAAGACCGGGTGGTCATCGGCAATCAGAATAGTAAGTTTGTCCATGTTTACGACTCCAGTGGTAAATGAACCACAATGTGGGTACCGCCCGCTGTGGCCGGTTGGATAGAAAATGTACCGCCCAACTCGGCGGCCCGCTCGTACATCGAGTGCAGGCCAACCCCGGCGGTGTGGCCGTCCGGCAAAAAGTGGCCATCGTCCGTCACACTCAGGGTGAGCTGCCCGGTTTCCACCTGAATCTCAACCACGCAGGTGGTCGCCTGGGCATGTTTGACGACATTGTGAATGGCCTCGCCGGCAATGCGGTAAACGGCCACCTCAACCGCCGCCGGCAATCGCGGCATTGGCTCCGGGGCGATGACGTCAAGCTGAAGCGGCGCATCGGCCAGCTTGAAATTCTTAATCGCGGCGATCAACCCCAGATCGTCCAGCATCGGCGGGCGCAATTCATACACCAGCCGGCGGATGTCGGCGGTGGCGGCGCTGACATCATGGCGCAGTTCGTCGATCAACTGCTCGGCCGCAGCGGGATCATCGCGCACAATGCGGCGTAGAGCGCCCAACTGCATGCGCAGTGACGCCAGCGTTGGGCCGAGGCCGTCGTGCAGATCGCGGCGGATGCGGCGACGCTCCTCCTCGCGGGTAGTCACCAGTTGCTCGCGGGAGGCTTGCAGGGCCTCGCTCATTTGGGCGGCGTGCAGGGTAATGCCAACCTGCCGGGCCAGGCTATTGAGCAAGGCATATTCGCTGCTGCTAAGGGGTACTTTGGGCAGCCGCGAGGTCGCATCCAGCCACCCCACCACCTCCTCACGATACGTGATCTCAATGTGCGTCAAGTCGCTACCGTTTCGGAGTGTACCATAAGTCGCCGTTGTGCCGTCGGCGGTTTCAAGCTGCACATAGGGCAGCTTGACCGTGCGAGCAATGGTTTCGGCAATAGTAGACAGCATGGATTCCTCCGGCGATGTTGAGGCCAGCGAGTCGCTCATCTGCCCGATGATTTCAAGCTGGGGGTCATCCAGAGCATAAACCAAGTGATGGACCCGGGGCTGCGCCCAGTTCCACACCGGTTTGAGCGTGGCCACCAGCACCAGCACCGCCAGAATGTTGAGTATCCAGGTGGTGACGTTGCTGGTGACCGGGATCAGCAGCGTAATCCCCATATAAACGGGAATAGTGTAGCTGCACAAAATCAACACCATAAGAAGGTAGTAGAGCAGAGCATTGCCATCAAAGCGGCGACGCATTTTAACCATCATTGCCTTTCTAAAGAATGGAAATTAAATAACTTCCCCAATTCCGTCGGGTAATGAGTAACTGGTAACGGGTAATTCGTCGCTAACGGGGCCAATTACCAATTACTAATCACCAATTACCCAAAGTCAAATGCTGAAGTTATTGTATTCACGATCCTAAATACACAACCGGATGCATTACCCGCACAATTGCACAAACAGGTAATGCACCCAGTTTAACACAGATTGGTTTGCGGCTCCACTCTCAAGTGGATTGGACCAGCGGCCTTGGCTCGCGCCGCAGACAGAGGTATATCACGCCGAGGTACACGACAACCGAAATGGCAGCAACAATCCGGGTCGCCGACCAGGGGGCGAAGACCGCTGCCAACGCGTTATTAACGCAGTTAAAAGCGCTGACGATGATAATCAGAATCACACCCCAGCGCTGCCCTTGCCACGTCCCGTAGGCGGCCACGATAGCCACAACATCAAAAGCAAATTCCAGGATCACCATATAGAATGGCGGCCCCTGGTCAGCATTGGACGCCTGATCAAGGGCCGCCATTCCCTGCGTTAAAAAGGGAATGTCATACACAACCATATTGAACAGGGTCAACACCAGTACAATGACCGCCGCTATCTTGAGACCTTGAGAACGCGTTAACTTATTCATTTTGCAACTCCTGTCTCAAATGAGCGAGACAGTGAATCCGGTTCGCGGCGAAGACAAAGGTATATCACGCCGAGGAACAAGATAAGTGAAACGACACCGAAAATCCGGGTGGCAACCCAGGGGGCGAAGATCGCCGCAGCTGCGGCCGAGATGCAGTTGAAAGCGCTGACCACGATGACCAGGATAACGCCCCAACGCTGCGCTTGCCACGTCCCGTAGGCGGCCACAATGGCCAAGATATCAAAGGCAAACCCCAGGATGACCATAAAGAAGGGCGGCCCTCCGACAGCATCAGCAGCCTGATCAACGGCGACCATTCCGCTGGCTAAATCGGGAAGCTCATACACAACCATATCAATCAGGGTCAGCACCAGCACAATGACCGCCGCAATCTTGAGACCTGTTGAACGACTTAATTGATTCATATGTACTCTCCTTATGTGTTAATGGGTTGAATAACATTGATAAAGAGATATTACAAGATAACCATCCCCATGTCACCAGGTCAGGGTCACATAGTTTTGGGAGGATTGTCCCAAGCGTTTAGGACATTGTCCATTGATTTCACCAGGTGTTTACTCATCTAGATAGATTATAGGCCGTATTGCCAAATCGTCATGTCAAATTGACAAATCATGTTGATGGTGCTACCAATAAGCCGGAAAAAGCTGATAGCCGGTAGCCAGTAGCCGATAGCTGATGGCTAACTGCTAACTTGCTAACCATAACAAAATTTCATTCACGACGAGGTGATTTATGCCGTTCAAAACTATTATCGAACCGTTTCGAATTAAAGCGGTCGAACCCATCCGGCGCACCACGCGGGCCGAGCGCGAGGCGGCTTTGCAAGCGGCCGGATATAATCTCTTCCTTTTAAAAGCCGAGGACGTCCTGATCGATCTGCTGACCGACTCCGGGACCGGGGCGATGTCGTCGGCTCAATGGGCGGGCGTGATGCAGGGCGATGAGTCGTACGCCGGCGCGCGCTCTTTTTATCGCTTTGAGGCCGCCGTCCAGGAAATTACGCATCTCAAGCATGTCATCCCCACCCACCAAGGCCGCGCCGCCGAGCGCATCCTGTTCGGCTCCCTGCTCAAGCCGGACGATATCGTGCCCAACAATACCCATTTCGATACCACCCGGGCCAACGTCGAGTACCGCCACGCCCAGGCGCTCGATATCCCCATTGCCGAGGCCCGCCGGCCACAGGAGCGACATCCCTTCAAGGGGAATATCGATCTGACGGCGTTGGAACAAATCCTCACCGAGCAAGGCGATCACGTGCCGTTGGTGATGATTACCGTCACCAACAACTCCGGCGGCGGCCAGCCGGTCAGTATGGCCAACATCCGGGCCGCCAGCGAAATTTGCCGCAGCCACGGCGTCCCCCTCTTTTTGGATGCCTGTCGCTTTGCCGAAAACGCCTGGTTTATCAAAATGCGGGAAGAAGGCTATGCCGACGCCACACCGTTGGCCATTGCCCAGGAGATGTTCAGCTACGTTGACGGCTGCACTATGAGCGCCAAAAAAGACGGGATGGCCAACATCGGCGGGTTTCTGGCCTTAAACGATGACGACCTGGCCCAACGCTGCAAAAATATGCTCATCCTCACCGAAGGCTTCCCCACTTATGGCGGCCTGGCCGGGTACGATTTGGAAGCCATCGCCATCGGCTTGCACGAAGCGCTCGATGAGGATTACTTGCGCTACCGCATCCGCTCGGTGGCTTATCTGGGCGAAATCCTGACCCGCGAGGGGATTCCGATGGTCCAGCCGCCCGGCGGCCACGCCATTTATCTCGACGCCAAATCGATGCTGGCCCACATCCCGCCCGGCGAGTTCCCGGCCTGGGCGCTGTCGCTGGTGCTGTACTTGGAAGGCGGCATCCGCTCGGTCGAGATCGGCTCGGTCATGTTCGGCCTCCAACCCGATGGCTCGGAAATACCGGCGGCCAACGAGTTGGTTCGCCTGGCCTTTCCCCGGCGCGTCTACACCCAAAGCCACGTCGATTACGTGGCCGAGGTCCTCATCCACGTCAACAATCTGCGCGATCGAATTCGCGGCGTGCGCATGGTCGAATCGCCGCCGGTGCTGCGTCACTTCACCGCTCGCTTTGAGCCGGGGGAGGAGGGGTTGATTGCGAGTTAGGGAGTTGGGGAGTTTGTAGAGTTTATGGAGTTGGTGGAGTTGAGAGTTGGGGAGTTGAAGGAGGTAAAGGTAGTTCGTTGCCCGATTAATTATTTGACCTTCACCCTATCCGTCCTTACGGAAGGAAAGTCATGCCCGAATTAATCTCTAGCGCTTCATTGATAAGGGCGGTTAAGTCACACACGATCTTTTTACAAACACCTTCGTCTAAAAAGATGTTGACCTGGGTGTCAACGTTTTTACACCTGGGTCAACATCCTTTTACACCTGGGTCTAAAGGTTTACACACCTAGGCCTCCGAAAGACATTTATCTTGATACTACGTTTTGTCGCGAATAGTTCATCAATCATTGTCCGACGATTGAACATTGTCACCCATGGTCCAGGAGCGGAATGTAGCGCAAATCGTCTTTGGTTTTAATCACAGAATAAAGGATGGTGTTGATTATCAAACACATCAATCTGGGGGATACAGGTCACAAAGATATGACACTTTCAGGTTGCAAGACTGACCGCTGTCTGACAAAGATAAGATTACGGTCCTTACGTTGATTCTATTGCTGCGACTGAGACACCTAAGTCTAAACAGATGAGGGCGCGATTGTAATCTGAAGTTTCTTGTTGAGAATTGGTGAAATAAACTATCGCATTAAGTTGTTTGAGTAAACCGCCGGGAGATGCTACCGTCAACCAGTGCTGAGAGACTAAAGCCCATCCGGCGCTGAACCAGCATCAAACGCTTCTGAGTCGCCGCTTGACGCTCAAAGTCATCTAACAAATGCGCATCCTTGCAGGTCGTCAATGTATTCGGCATATCATCTGTTTACCATCGCTTTGCGCCCGACAATAACCAGCACTTCGCCCCGACTTTTTCCTCTGCTGGGTCCACTATGTTTGCTCAATCGTCACCTCACCCGATTTTATCTGCGGTAGGTTTCTAGTCTGACTTTACTGGTTCATTGACAACCTAGGTCAAGGTCTAGGTTTAGGTCAGCTATAATTCAACCATCAAGCTTCACACAGCCCACCAAGCAACAAAGTTAAAATAAACCGATTAACGGGGAGGCAAGCATCGCCAACAACAGCGCCCATTGGGCAACAGGACTTCTCTCAGACGGTCTTCGTGCGTTTTCTAACGTTTGTCGCTCCACAGGAACGACCTGACGCCCGCCGGGACTCATTATCAATTGTCAATTAGGATTCGCGCCATGGTTGCAACGCCTTGGCGGATTTGTAGTTCTTTGAGGGAGCATAGCCGAGGACCAAACCGGGGTGGGGTTGGGGGCGGACGGCGTAGGAGGCCAGGGAGGGGGCGTGGATGCCGTTCTCGGCCAGACGGGTTGAAGCGAGTCGATCATCATAATCGATCAAGTGGGCCAGCAGGTGTAGCCCCGCTTCGGCCGGACCGATGTCCAGCCGGCCGGCTAATTCTTGTTGGACCATCTCCACCAAAAGCGCCTGGCGCTCGGCGTAGAGGGTTCGCATCCGGCGCACGTGGCGGGCGAAGTGGCCTTCGGCTAAAAAGTCGGTCAGGACGGCCTGAGGCAGGATCGGCAGGCAGCGGTTGACCAACGCCAAGGCGGCGGTGAAGGCATCGACCAGATCGTGCGGGGCCACAATGTAGCCCATCCGTAGCGCCGGAAATAACACTTTGCTAAACGTGCCGATGTAAATCACCCGGCCGGCGTGGTCCAATCCTTGCAACGCGGCCAGCGGCCGGCCGGCGTAGCGATACTCGCTGTCGTAGTCGTCCTCTAAAATCCAGGCGTTGGCCTGGTTGGCCCACTCCAGCAGCCGCAACCGGCGGCTCAAACTCATACGGATACCCAGCGGATACTGGTAAGAGGGCGTGATGTAAACGAGCCGGGCGTCCGGGCAAAGCTGCTGGCCCATGTCGATGCTCACCCCTTCGGCATCGACCGGAATCGGCACGGGGGTGACGCCGGCGCCCAACAGGGCCACGCGGCCGTCGATATAGCCGGGGTCTTCCATCCAGACCTTGTCGCCGGGATCGAGCAGCACATACGCGGCCAGATTGATGGCCTGCTGCGTACCGGCTACCATAATGATCTGCTCCGCCTCGCAGCGAACGCCGCGCGCCGCGCCCAAATAGGCGGCGATGACCTCACGTAGAGGCTGGTAGCCGACCGCGGCCCCATAACCAAAGGAAGCCGGCGGCAGGTAACGCCAGTGATGGTCCATCAACTGTTCCCAAATTTTGAAGGGAAACTCATCGAGCGCCGGCAGGCCGGGCTGGAAAGCGGCCGGCGTACTCGGCCCCAGCCGCACCGGCGCCGAGGCAATGATCTCGCCGCGCTGCGACAGGATGCCGCTGCGGTCCCACCGCTGAGACGGCGCCGCGTCGAGGGCTTTGCTGCGCAACTCCAGCACCTCTTCGGGCAGGTCAGACGCCACGAAACTGCCTGCCCCAACTCGGCTGTCGATGTAACCTTCGGCGATGAGCTGCTCGAAAGCGTTGACCACCGTGTTGCGCGACACCCCCAACTCCTCGGCCAGGGCGCGGGTGGGAGGCAGCCGCAGACCGGCCTCGAGCCGGCCGGTCAAAATGGCCTCGCGCAACGTTTCGTACAACTGCTGGTAGAGCGGCACGGACGAGTCCGGCTCCAGAGCAATTGTTATTAAATCGATAAAGGCAGAGTTTTTGGGCATACAATAGAATGATGAATTATGAAGGATGAATGATGAATTTAGTCATTGGTCGGCGGTCATTATTTTCATTCCGCTGTTTTCCCATAGAGCAAAAGCATTATAAAACGCCAAGCCGGAATTACAAAACGTTCGGCTGGATGAAAGCCAAGCGCTTCATTGTAGTCTTCGCGCCAAAATGGTAGAATGAAATGATAAGATAACCCAGATTTCACCCAATCTTGAGTGCAGTCATGGAACATTCTGACATCCACAAAGTGCTACAGCAGGGCATAGCCGCTGCTAAAGCGGCGCATGGGAAACAACCGCTACCACCCGGCGCATCAAAAGATGCTCTCCAAAAACGCGCCCGCCAAATCCTACGACATGTCACGGAATTGGAACCCACCAATATTCAGGCCTGGTTGTGGCTGAGTACCGTGGCTGAAGATAACAACGAACGGTACTTTTGTTTGGAAACGGTCCTGGTCCTTGATCCCGATAACAGAGTCGCTTTGACCGGACTGGATCATCTCCACCGGCAGGCCCAAGTGACGGATGACGACATCCTACCGGAGGGCTTCGCATTCGATACGCCCCAGGAAAGCCACCCGTCCAGCCGCTACAAACGAATCAAACCCACTGCGGCGACCTCAGCCCAGACCTCGCCGCGAAGTCCTGTGCAGACGAATCGTCCGCAGCCTCAGAAATCTACAGGCGGTTGCCCCTTTTGCCGTCAGCCCGTTTCCAAAATAGATACCATTTGCCCCCACTGCCATCTACCGTTGGTGGTCGATTGCCCTGAGTGTAATACCCGCATCGATGTGGAGTGGGATAGCTGCCCTGAATGCCATCACCCCCAGGGCGATTACCGGCAGGGCGCGGCCTACTTCACCGATCTAGCGAACGATTACCGGCAGCACCATCGCGCTAAAAATGCGGTCGAGGCGCTGCGCTGGGCCGAAAGCATCGATCCGGAGCAGCCGGGTTTACACCAACGCCTGGGTGAGGTAATGGCTGACCTCGGCCGAACGGACGAAGCGGTAACCATTTTAAGAGAAGCCATCGAGCGCGAGCCGGAGGAGTCAGGTCTATACCTGTCGTTGGGTCACGTTTTGCGGCAGGCCCGGCATTTTACCAAAGCGGCCACAACTTATGTCGAAGCCATAAGCCGATCACCTAAATCGGCCGAGGCTCACTTTGCTTTGGGCGATTTGTATCTGGAACGCGGCAAACCCAAGGAAGCCTCTCGGTATCTGGCTAAAGCCGTGCGCCTCGCGCCGCAAGATGGGCTAGCCTGGGCCCGGCTGGGCCTCGCCTACGATGAATTGCAGCAGCTTCAGCCCACCATCAACGCCTATCAGCAGGCCGTACGACTGCTATCGCCGGAATTGGTGGAGTGGAAACGGGTTCGTCAGCGCTTGAATGTGCTCAGTCCTGATCTGCCGGAGGGGTTGGTTCGCGGGTGGCCGGAATTTCTGCGGCAAGCCGCCGGACCGATTCTCGTCTGCTTGCTGGCGCTGCTGCTCGACTCAGGGCTGCGGCCCTGGTGGATCGACTGGAGCGGCTGGTTGGCGCTCCTGCTGGCCATGTTCGGGGCGTTTTTGTGGGTGAGTGCGACCTCGCTGCCGCAGAATCCGCTCGTTTGTCTTATTACAAACCAGCAGGGGTTTGAAGCGCTAAGAGCGCGCCCGGTGATTGCTGCCGTCGGAATATTTTTCTGGTTGGCAGCTCTGAGCATTATTCTATTGCCGATTCATCAATCATTGCCTGAGACGCCATTTTGAATCCAACACTGATCATCTTTCTCTACATATTTCTACAAATCTTTTTCTTGCTGCCGATCAAGGATAAGCGCAGCCGGCGGCGAGGGTTTCCCTGGGTAACCACCTTGTTAGTAGCGTTAAACGTGGTGGTCTATATCGGCGTCGCCTTCACCGTCTACCAGCAGCCCCACGAACCGGACCAACCGTATTGGCTGGGGATTTATCCTTTTATGGAGGTCCCCTACCTGATTATCAACCATGAAGGGCTGGGCGCGCTATCGGCCTTAACCAGCACCTATCTCCACGCCGACACGGGCCACCTGCTCGGCAATATGTTTGTCCTCTGGTTTTTCGGGCGCAAGGTAGAGGATGCGACCGGCCACGTCAGTTTCGCGCTGCTCTACACCTTGTGTGGTTTTACCGCCAGCCTGATGAGTGTGTCCGTTAACACCATCATAACCGGCGGCCACATCCCCGGCTTCGGGGCCAGCGGGGCCATTGCCGGTGTGATGGGCGCCTACCTTTTCCTCTACTCCAACGAAAAGGTGCTGACCTTGGTGTCCACCTGGCTGGCTCCGGCCTTACCGGTTATTCCCGGCTTCTGTTTCATTCCGATCCCCATTCCCCTATGGCTGCCGGCCTGGGTCTTTATCCTCTCTCAGGTCGCCAAAGACGCTTTGCTCGGCCAGTTGGCGATTGAAGCGTATAAACTAGGACAAACGCTACCGTTGGGGGTCGGCGTCTTCGCCCATATCGGTGGGTTGTTGGGCGGAATGCTGTTCATCTACCTTTTCATCCGGCCTGAAGTAGTGGCCGGGCAGCGGTAACAAAGCGGGACACGCTATCTCGAACAATACCCCACATATACTAGACAATATATAGACAACACTATACAATAATAGTTGTTCCTCATGAACGTAACGAGAAATGGGACGTAGATGAATACTGATTAACGCTGCAAAATATAAACATTCAGTGTTTATCAGCGGGAATCTACGTGCCGTATAAGTAGTGACGTTTTATTATCTATCTCCAATAGGAATAAAAATTCATCATGACCAACATCGTTATCATCGGCGCGGGTGTGGGAGGGCTGACTACGGCGGCCGTTTTGGCCCGAGCCGGATTAAACGTCCTCGTACTGGAAGCCCAGGTCTATGCCGGCGGCTGCGCCGGAACCTTTTATCACCAAAAATACCGTTTCGACGCGGGCGCGACGGTGGCCGGCGGCTTTTATCCCGGCGGGCCGATGGATTTGGTAGCCCACGCCGCGGGCATCGAACGTTGGCCGGCCCACCAGGCCAATCCGGCGATGGTTGTTCACCTGCCTGATGGCACGGCCGTGACCCGCTGGACCGACGAGCGCCGCTTTTCTGAGCGCCGTAACGCCTTTGGCCCTCAGAGCGACGCCTTTTGGCGCTGGCAGGAGCAAACCGCCGACGCCCTGTGGAGTCTGGCGCTACGTTTACCACCTTGGCCGCCGCAAAGTTTAAGTGAGACAGCCCAATTAATCAAAGCGGGGCTGGGTTGGCTAGGCAGCGATCCGGGGCAGCATCTTAATCCGACTTTAGCCCTTGACGCCATACGACCGGTCGCTGCGCACCTGGCTGGTGCGCCCGAAAATCTCCGCCGCTTTGTCGATGCCCAACTGCTCATCGCCGCCCAGACGACCAGCCGCCATGCCAACGCGTTATACGGCGCAGCGGCGCTCGATTTGCCGCGCCGGGGTGTGGTCCACCTGGCTGGGGGCATGGGCGGTCTGGCCGCCACCTTGGCCAAGGCGGTCGAACAAAATGGCGGCCAGATTAAATACAAGCAGACCGTTACCCGTCTGGTTATGGAACGGGGCCGTCCGGTAGCGGTAGAGACTAACCGTCGTAAGCGCTTCCCGGCCGATCTGGTGATCGCTAATTTGACGCCGTGGAACCTGGCTAAATTAATGGGCGACAGTGCTCCCCGCCGGCTGCGTAGCTTACCGGCGCAACCCCCGGATGGCTGGGGGGCGTTTGTAACCTACGTTGGTCTGGATGCGACGGCTATTCCGGCCGATTTTACGCTACACCATCAACTGATTAGGCGGGAACCCTTGGCCGAGGGCAATACCGTGTTTATGTCGATCAGCCCAGCTTGGGATCAGGCTCGAGCGCCGGCCGGCCGGCGGGCGGTCACGTTGAGTACGCACACCCAACTTAAAGCGTGGTGGGAGTTATATGAGCAGGATCGCGATGCCTACGAGACGCGCAAACAAGTTTACGCCGAGCGGCTGCTCGATGCAGCGGCGACCGTGTTGCCTTCCATTCATGAGGCAGCCGAATTGATGATGCCCGGCACACCGGTTACCTTCCAGCGATTCACCCAACGAGAGTGGGGTTGGGTAGGCGGCTTTCCCCAGACCAACCTGTTTCGCCCCTGGGCGCCCCAACTGGGACCAGGCTTGTGGTTGGTCGGCGACAGCATCTTTCCCGGCCAATCGACCGCGGCCGTGGCTCTGGGCGGCATGCGCGTGGCCGCAGCCGTGCTGCAAGAACAGGCCGTCCGAGACAGAGTCAGCCAGGATATCACGCGGTTATTGCCCCAGGTTATGGAACCATAAACGGTTTGCTGCCAACTTGTCTTTCTTAGCTCGGCTGTGATACACTTGCGCCGGGTTATTGGCCCACCTAAGAATCGTGAATTAAATAACTTCCCCATTTGAGTCAGGTAATTGGTAACTGGTAATTGGAGATTAAATTACCAATTACTGCTCTCCGAAATAGGTCACTTATTTCATTTTTATTCCTAAGTGGAGCGCGTAAGAAAGGCAGGACATGGTGACGAAAAAACAATTGCTTCTAGTCATTTTTGGGATAACTCTTTTGCTTGTGACCGGCTGCCGGCGCGGCCAGACGAGCGATATCAGCGACATTGGACTTGATTTAAGTATCTCGCCTGATCCGCCCACCACCGGCCCGGCAGCGGTGGTCATTCAGCTTACAGATGAGGCCGGCCAGCCCCTCGCCGGGGCGAAAGTCGAGTTGGAGGGCAATATGAGCCACGCGGGGATGACCCCGGTTTTCTCTCAGGCTAAGGAAATCGAGCCGGGGCAATATGAAGCCCCGCTGGAGTTTACGATGGGCGGCGATTGGTTTATTCTGGTTAAGGTCACCTTGCCGGATGGGCGGCAGTTGGAACGGCAGGTCGATGTGCCGGGGGTGGAGACGCGGTGAGAGGGGTATAGTTAGTTGATTGGTTGGTTGGTTGTTGGAGTGATGAATGTTGGCATAAACTTATGACTCGTGATCGCTGTCGTCCATTCTTCGCAGCACTAGAAAAAAAGCTATCGCTACAATTAAAAAGAAACCCCCAAAGACCAGACTGGTACCGGGCGTCATTAGCCCCGGATTGAGCCAGATTGCAGCAAAAAGATTCTCCATGGTCATCGCCTCTGAAAATATATATCGGTAGCGTCAAAGGTTACTTTGACGCTATCTGAATGGCAAAGCAAGCTTTGTCGCTCCGCTATCCAGATATTGTCCATAACTTTGCCAAGAATCCAAAACGAATAAAAAAAACAAAACGAGTCACAGCGACTTTATTTTTTGACGTGCCCGCTGTTTTCGCCATAATCAACTAGCATCACCAATCACCGTCAGGTTACTGCTTGGAGAACAGTCATGAACGATTCGCTCGACAAAATCTTTGTACGCGATTTACTGATCCGGGGTATTTTAGGGGTCAACCCCGATGAACGGACCAACCGGCAGGATATTTTGGTCAATTTCACGATGTGGGTCGATACGCGAGCCGCCGGTAAAAGCGATAACATCGGCGACTCGGTCAATTACAAAACGATCACCAAAGCCATCATCAAGCACATTGAACGATCAAAACCTTACTTAATCGAGCGGCTTGTAGCCGATCTGGTTCAAGTTTGCTTCGACACCAATCCGCGAGTACAGGCCGTTGAAATGTCGGTCGAAAAACCGACGGCGCTGCGGTTTGCCCGGTCGGTGGGGGTCACGATTTATCGAGAGCGAGAGGGATAGCCCAGCCCTCTGACCACCGCTAGCTGACCACCGACCGCCGAAAAACAGGTCTATTTGTTGAAGTTCGGCGGTCTATGGTCGATGGTCGGCGGTCAGGCGGCATCGAAATCCGGGTCAAATCAAAGCTATGTCCGATAGCGAGACTACTGGTAAGCCAGGCTTTCCCGGACGCTGATGCGGGTGGCGCTGCGAGCCGGCAGCCAACTGGCAGCGATCGAAAGCACGGTAACAATGACCAGCCAGTAAATCGCGCCGGTGGGGGTGTAGTGGTAAAGAATTTCAGCCTCGGCCACCACCCCCAACGCCTTGGTTAACAGATAACCGGCCGGAATGCTCAACGGCATAGCGATCACCCAACTCAGCAGGCCCATCGTCAACCCTTCGCCCACAAACAGCGTGGTGATGATGCGCGACGTGGCGCCGATAGCCCGCATCACTCCGATTTCGCGGGTTCGCTCCAACACACTCAGCGACAGCATCCCACTCAGCGCAATCGCTCCGACGACGCCCATCACGACCGACAGGGTAGCCAGAAGCGAAATGATGACTCCGAAGTTCTTCAAAATCTGATCGGCCAGGGCTTTAGCGGTGTCCATCGGGAAAATCCCTTCGGGTTTGACATCCAATTTGCGCTCGTTAAAGTAGCGCCGTAACTCTGTGGCCGCGGCTATTTCACCGGCGGCGTCATCCCGCACCGTTTGAATCCAAACGGTCTCGGCTTCGCCCACGCTGTGGGTCGTCTTTAGCAACATATCGCGCGACATATAGACCGAGTTGGGGATAGCCGGATCGAGCAGCAGCCCGATGACGGTCCACTCCGACTCGCCGTAGAGATTGTGATCGAGCGTAACTCGGTCGCCCAAAGTGACTCCGGCATCGCGAGCCAAATTCTGATTCAAGACGATGGCGTCGGTATCGCCCGGCTCAAGCCAGCGGCCCTGACGCATTTCCGGTCGATACAGTTGAGTGGGCAGCGGCACCCCCCACAGGATGGCGTCCTCATCGTCATTGGTCTCCGGCTGGCCGGCCAGCCGCAGCGTGGCCTGGTTCACGCCCCACATTTCGACGGCTTTGACATCAGGATGGGCCAGCGTCAGCGCTTCGACCTGCTCGATCCGTTCCGGCTCTTCAAATTGGAAGGTTACATTGTAATTTAAAATGTCGAACAAAATATCATTAAAGGTGTACCGAGCCGAGTCCTGAGTACCCATAACCATCATAAAGATGACCCCGCTGCCGACCAACGTTATTTGGGTCAAGATCACCCGGCCGCGATTGCGAAACGTATTGTTGATCATCAACAATATGATGCGCGACAGATTTTGAACTTTAGCCAAGGCTCGGCTCAGCCGGCTGCCGCCGGCGCTCAAACCGTAGGTACTGATGGCTTCGCGGACGGTGATGCGCGCGCCGGAGAAGATGGGCACCAGCGAAACCAGCAGCGGAGCCAGTAAACAGATGGCCGCTTGCACCAGCACCGCTGTCGGCGACAGGCTAAACGGCTCCGGCGTCACGTTGAAAGCGGTTAACATGAAGGTGCTCAATCCATAAGCGCCCAGCGCCCCCAACGGAATAGCGATGAGCATCGACAGCAGGCCATAGACCAGCACCATTGTGATATATATGCGCAGAATTTGTCTGACCTGCGCGCCGACCGCCTTCATAATGCCGATCTGATCAACCTGCTGGCTGACAATGGCGTTGATCGTGTTGTAAACCAGCAGCAGCCCCAGCAGCAGGGTCAACACGGCCATGATCCCCAATATCAGGAAAATACCGTCCAAAACGTCCTGAAAGGCGTGTTTTTCCGGGCTGGTCACCCGGGGCGGGAAAGGGAGGTTACTGGCTTCGATGTCCAATTTTTCCAGACGGCGCTCAATCTGGTCAGCGGCGGCAGTAGCGGCAGTCTCGGAATAGACCGGCACACCGGCAAAGAGTTGGGCAAAGTTTGACTCGCCGGTTAGCTCGCTAAAGCGCTGGCGGGTGGTGTAAAATTCGGCGTTACCGCCAAAATCGGGCGGGTTGCCTAGCGGGTTGTAGATTACACCGTCTATCGGCGCCGTGTAAATCTTGTCTTCAACTCGAATCTGTATTTCCGTTCCCTGCGGAATATCAAAAGCCGTATCGGCGCCCTGCATCACGGCGAACGTTTTGCGCTCCGGCCACTCGCCGCTAACCAGACTGAGTTTGGCGTAGGTTTGGTCATCGTAATCATCGCGGGCGATTAGCCGGGCCGCTCGCCACGGTTCCGATGGATCGTGCCGCCACTCGATGGTGGTTAGCAGCATGCCGTCAACATCCTCGACCCCGCGCACGCTTTTCAGCGATTGCATGGTTTCATCATCGATGGGCGGATCCACCATCAAGTTGATCATCGACGGTGACGACGCCAACCAGATTTTGGTCAAGCCCACTCGAATTAAATCGCCGCTGCCGACAATCATCCCCACAGCAAAAGCGCCCATAGCGATAATTAGGACAACCTGTAAGGTTCGACCTTTATTACGCCAGAGATCGCTCCAAATTTTATGTCGAACAACACCCATGATTTTGCTCCAAATCTTGTTATCTATATCTTACCATCAAACGGTAGAGATTGTCAGGAGCCAAAAGTATAATTGGGGGGAGTAAACCCCTATAATGGGAGGGGGAGTAAACCCCTCAATACAACCTTTGAGGGGGGACAACTTTCTTAACCTGTGCTAGACTATAAACCATTACGTTCAAAATGAGGTTACCATGTTATCCAAACTATTCCAAGACAAAAATTTCTATCGGGCCATGCTCACCTTATCAACGCCGATTATCATCCAGAACCTGATCACCTTCTCGTTAGGCGCGGTTGACATGATTATGATCGGCCAGTTGGGTGATGCCCCGGTGGCGGCGGTTGGCTTGGCCGATCAGATTTTCTTCTTGATGATCCTGATGATGTTTGGCGTTTCCAGCGGTGCGGCTATTTTCTCGGCCCAATATTGGGGCAAACAGGATATTCAGGGCATCCACAAAGTGCTGAGTTTGACCCTGGCGACTGCGGCTGCCGGCAGTCTGGGATTTTTGCTGGTGGCGGTGCTAGCGCCGGAGTGGGCGTTGGGCATCTACACCAATGATCCGGAGGTTATCGCGCTAGGCAGCGATTATCTGAGGGTTGTGGGTTGGAGCTATCTGGGTACGGCGGTGGCGGTGAGTTACACCATGCTCCTACGCAGCATAGAAAGCGTTAAATTGCCGATGATTGTGGGGGCTATCGCGCTAATCACCAACACCACGTTCAACTACCTGCTGATCTTTGGTCACTTTGGCTTTCCGAGGCTGGAGGTGACGGGGGCGGCGCTGGCCACCAGCGGCTCGCGGATTTTGGAAGCGGTGATCTTACTAAGTGTCATCTACTTTAGACGGCTGCCGCTAGCGGTTAATCCTAAAGCGCTGCTGCGCATCGATCTGGGTTTTGTGCCCAAATTTTATAAGACGACCTTCCCGGTCATTATGACGGAAGTGGGCTGGTCGCTGGGGATTACGACTTACGCCATTATCTACGCCCGCATCAGCACCGAGTCGATTGCGGCGGTTAATATTGTGGTCACGATCGAGCGGATGGCCTTTATCGTTTTCCTGGCAATGAGCAGCGCCTGCGCCATTATGATCGGTAACAAGATTGGAGCCAATGATATTAAGCAGGCCTACGTGTTTGGCAAACGCTACCTACTGCTGGCCCTGTTGGCTGCGATCCCGATTGGTTGGACGGTGGCTCTGAGCGCCGGCGCTATCTTGTCATTCTACAATGTGTCTGAGACGGTAGCGGATTACGCCCAGATGATGATGTTAATCATGGGGTTAGTTTTACCCATCAAAGTGACGACGCTGATGACCTTCATTGGTATTCTGAGAAGCGGCGGTGATACCAGCTACTCGCTATTTTTGGACGTCGGCTCAGTCTGGCTGATCGGCGTGCCGCTGGCTTTTATCGGCGCGTTTGTCCTGGGGCTACCTGTGTATTGGGTTTACCTGTTGGTGGTCACTGAGGAGATCTTTAAAGTCACCATCGGTCTGAGACGTTTCTTCGGCGGGCCGTGGATTCATCACCTGACCGAACCGGAGTTGGTCGCGGCGGTGTAGTTGGTTTGATGGTTGGTTGGTTGGTTTGATGGATGGATGGATGGTTGGTTGGTTGGTTGATAGCCAACAACTTAGAGCCGGCTAAGATTGGTTCAGCCTATTAACCTAAAATAAGGGCGAAAATGTCTTATATCAGCCCAATATTAGGCCATTTTTAGACTGAACCAATCTTTTAAAACAGCTTTAACCATCCATCCAACTATCAAACTATCAAACTACCTAACCATCTAACTACCGTTCGCCGCGTGGCCGAACCGGTACCGGCGTAATCTTCCAGATGTCGTCGCAGTACTCCTTGATCGTCCGGTCGGAGGAGAAAAAGCCGCAGCGGGCCACGTTAAGGATTGACATGCGGGTCCATCGTTCTCGATCACGGTAGGCTTCATCGACCCGATCTTGAGCCTCGATATAAGCCTGATAATCGGCAAAAGAAAGAAACTCATCGTGGTAACGCATCGAATTGACAACAGGCTTGACCACATCCTGATCGCCGTTGGTAAAGTAACCGGAGGCAATTTGATCGATGGCCTGGCGCAGTTCGTGATTGTTGTGGTAGTACCACATAGGATCGTAACCTCGTTCCTTGGTGGCAAAGACTTCTTCGGTCGTTAATCCAAACAAGAAGAAATTCTCTTCGCCGACGTGCTCCCGAATTTCGACATTGGCCCCATCCAAGGTGCCGATGGTCAGCGCCCCGTTGAGGGCAAACTTCATATTGCCCGTGCCGGACGCCTCTTTACCGGCCATCGAAATTTGCTCCGACAAATCGGCGGCCGGATAGATCTTTTGGGCCACGGTGACGTTGAAATTGCTGATAAAGGCCACTTTAAGCCGGTCGTTTATATCGGGATCATTGTTGATTACATTGCCGATAGCATTGATGACTTTGATGATCCGTTTTGCCATGAAATAACCCGGCGCGGCTTTAGCGCCAAAAATGAAGGTACGCGGCACAATATCGAGGCCGGGATTGGCTTTGAGGCGATTATAAAGCGTGACGATATGCAGCATTTTGAGGTGTTGGCGCTTATATTCGTGCAGCCGCTTGACCATAATATCAAACATTGAATTGGGATTAACCTGGATTTTTTCGTGCTTCAGAATGTGTTCGGCTAAACGTTGCTTGTTGGCCTGCTTAACCTGGTCCCACGCTTGCCGAAAATCGGCATCATCCACGTAATCTTCCAATTTTTCCAACTGCTCTAAATGTTTGATCCAATCGTCGCCGATTTTGGAGGTGATCAGATCAGACAGGCCGGGGTTAGCCATTTTAACAAAGCGGCGAGGGGTGACGCCGTTGGTTTTGTTGTTAAATTTCTCGGGCCACATCTCGTAGAAGTCGTGCAGCACGCGCCCTTTCAGTAAATCGGAGTGCAGTTGGGCCACGCCGTTGATCGAAAAGCTACCGACCGAGGCCAGATTGGCCATCCGCACGCGTTGATCGTAGCCCTCTTCTATGATCGACATGCGTTCAAGACGGCCGTGGTCATTCGGGAAACGCGCCTCGACTTCTTTCAGGAAGCGGGCGTTGATTTCGTAAATAATCTCCATATGGCGGGGCAGCAGCCGTTCCACCAAGCTGACCGGCCAGCGCTCTAAGGCCTCCGGCATAAGGGTGTGACAGGTATAGGCAAAGGTACGGCTGGTAATAGACCAGGCTTGGTCCCAGGGCAAGTGATATTCATCCACCAACAGGCGCATCAGTTCCGGAATACCGATGACCGGGTGGGTATCGTTAAGTTGGATAACGACCTTTTCGGGGAAGAGATTCCAATCGTCATTGCGAATGTGGAAGCGGCGAATAATATCGTTGAGTGAGCAAGCTACAAAGAAATATTGCTGTTTGAGCCGGAGTTCCTGGCCTTGCGGCATATTGTCATTGGGATACAGCACTTTGCTGATATTTTCCGAGTGGGTTTTTTGTTCCACGGCGCGGGCGTAGTCGCCGTTGTCGAACAGTTGAAAATCGAACTCATTGGTGGCACGCGCGCCCCAGAGGCGCAGCATGTTGACGGTTCCGGTTTTGTAGCCGGGCACCATAGTGTGATAAGGTTCGCCCATGACCTTTTGCCCGCCAACCCAACGGATGCACCATTCCCCGTCTTCACGTTGATAATGTTCGGTGTAGCCGTTGAACTGAACCTCGACCATGTCATCCGGCTGGGCAAATTCCCAGGGGTAGCCCAGGTAGAGCCATTCGTCCGGGCTTTCCACCTGCCAGCCATTTTTGAACGATTGCCGGAAGATGCCAAATTCATAGCGAATGCCGTAACCAACGCTGGGAATGTCGAGAGTGGCCATCGAGTCGAGGAAACAGGCGGCCAACCGCCCCAAACCACCGTTACCCAGGCCCGGTTCGATATCTTGGTCTATCACCTCCTCAAAGTTGGAATTAAAATCGCTCAGAGCTTCTTTGGCCAACTCTTTGGTATCGGTGTAAAGCATATTCTGAGCCAACTGCCGGCCCAGCAAATATTCGGCTGAGAGGTAGTAAATAAACTTGGGGTTTGTTTCGTAATAGGTGTTGACGGTCTTGCGCCAGCGGTCGACCAGATAATCGCGCACGCTGTAGGCTAGCGCCATGTAGCCGTCAGTCAGACTGGCCGTTTGCACCGCCTGGCCGATATGGTAATAGAGGTTGTTTTCAAAACGCTCTCTGAAAACATTGATATCACCGTTGGTCTGCAATGGTTTTAATTGCTTGCGTTGCATAGTCTCTCCCTCATGAGTAAGCTGATCATTTTTTTTGGATTGATAGAATTTAGCCGGCTACGACGCCATAGCCCCTCCGCTTGGTTCAGTCAACATAAGACTTGAATGGTTTTCATATATAGCTTTCATCTAATGATTGGTCCAGCCGGATAGGTTTGGTCTCTCTAAAATCTTTTGGAAACCCGGCGTCACTGATCTGAATAATACACTGAAATATAAATATTACCCTAGCTAGTATTAATGGCTTTAACCATCTAACTTGGGTAGCACCGCTAAAGCGGTCGCTGTGAACCGTCCAGCAACATAGATTTAAGGGAATACCAAAAGGTTCTCGCATTTTCGAGACGGGAGTCGGTGAGAGGGGTTAGGAAAGTAACTAAAATCAAAGCGACGATAGGTATTTTGACCTCTATGTCCTAATCTGCCGGATTTTATATCACAATGGGACAATAAGCAATTCAGATTTTATCGCTGCCGGAATTTGGGGCAAAAGGTCTGATTATCTCTAATATATGCCCCGTTAACGCTAAATGACAAACTGTGAAAGCGACAACTGGACTAAGCAGAATACCGTAAGAGTGGCCGCCTGTCGCCATGATCAAGCCATCTACCCCGGTAGGCCCTAGCACCGGCAGTCGATCCGGTCCGGTCGGCCGCAATCCGGCCCCTAGCTCGATGATCGGCAGTTCTTCGATATTAGGAACTATCCCCTGGGCTTTGCGAAGGATATGAAAGACCCCACCGGCCGTTGACCGGGTATCGAAACCGGCTTCACGCTCAACAGTGGTGCCGATGATAAGGCGACCATCCGGACGCGGCACCAGGTAAACCGGCCCCAGAATCGGCTGCTTGATCAGCGGCGCATCCGGCGGCATTTGCAGGATTAAGGTCTGCCCTTTACGGGGGCGGACGACATCTTGTAACGGCTGGGGCAAACCCGGCACCCGCCCGCTCCAGGCGCCCGCCGCGATAATGACCGTCTCGGCCGAGCAGGTCTCGCCGGACAGTTGTAGGCCGTGAACCCGCTTATTCGAAATGAGCAACTCCTGTACTTCGGTTTGCTCACGCAGCCGGCCGCCAACGGCCAGAAAGGCCTCCCGCAGAGCAAGAATGAGGTTACGATTATCTACGTGATGCGCCATCGGGGTAAAAATAGCGGCTAAGACGTTCGGGCCTAAATTCGGCTCTCGTTCCCGCGCTTCATCGCCGGACAGCCACTCGACCGGGAAGCCGATATCGCGATGGAATCGGTACTGCCGCTCCAAACGCTGCACGGCGTTGTCGAACAGCGCCACGAAGAAGCGGCCATCCGTTTGGTAATGCAGCGGAATGTCGGAGATTTCGCCCAATTCTTGAGCAAACCGGGGCCAGCGTTGGTAGCTGTCCCGTTGAAGCGCGAACAGATCGTCGCTAAACGAGTCGGACAGTTTCCAGGGCATCAGCATCCCGGCCGCAGCCCAGGTTGCGCCTCGTCCGACCTGCCCCCGTTCAAAAATCGTCACGGCTTGCCCGGATCGAGCCAGATACCAGCCGATTGATAAACCGAAGACTCCGCCGCCGATAATGGCAATCATAGTTTCACCTATTGCACAGTAGGACAAATTGCTGATTTGTCCATCATCTTAACACCAGAAACCGGACAATTTCAGTCGATCTCGATTTCAAGATCTGATGAGAAATGATAGAACGCGGATGATACGAATTATACGGATTTTCACAGATAAGGCTTGATTGAGCTTAAAAAAATCCGTGTTTATCCGTGTTATCGGTACGATCTGTGTTCTATCTGCCCACTTTTATGTAAAATTGCGACCGACTGAATTTAGCAAATTGTCCTACAAACTGCGTGCGTTCTATTCTAAAAACTTTAGATATATTCACAAATAGCACAGGGTGAGTCACGTCACTTGCCGATAAGTTGTGGTATACTGGAGCGTATGGACACATCCTTCTACACTTCCTTTCAACCCCAACTCACCGGCGACGGCTCTGACACGCTCTATAGCGCCGAGTACGGGGAGACGTTTCACTCGACGTTTGGGGCGGTGACCGAGACCGAGCATGTTTTTTTGAGCGGCACGGGGATCAAGCAGCGACTCGCCGAGGGACAATCGGCGCGGGTGTTAGAGGTGGGTTTTGGGACAGGATTGAACTTTTGGGTTACGGCGCAGTACAGCTTGGCTACCGGCGCGCGGCTTGAGTACGTAGCTCTGGAAAAGTATTTGCTGCCTGCCGCCACCTTGACCCAACTGAACCACGACCATTTACCTGCCGTCGCCCAAGACATCCGGCTGGCCTTTCTCGACTGGAGATCTGGCCTGCCTGATCCGCTACCCGGCTCGCAGTTGCATTGGTGCTACGATGATTCAATCCGGTTGGACCTCGTGGTGGGCGATGCAACGAGCGTTTCTATTCCTCCACAAGATTACCACGCGATTTACCAGGATGCTTTTAGTCCAGGCAATAACCCTGAATTATGGACGCCATCATTTTTCACCCGGCTATTCGAGGTGCTGACACCGGGCGGCCGGCTGGCAACGTACTCGGTTAAAGGTGAGGTGCGCCGCAATTTGGCAGCAGCCGGGTTTCAGGTGCAAAAGCAGCCTGGCCCGCCGGGCAAACGAGAAATTCTGACGGCGATCAAGCCTACTCCTCGACCGTAAACCCCTCTTGGGCGACTAAATGAGAATCGACATACATTTCCACCCAGTATTCGCCGGGCGTAAAGGTTGACAACAGCCCGGTGCTGAGCAGCAGTTCCGTCTCGCCCGCCTGCCCCTGATCCCACGTCTCAAGGACGCGCAGGGTCGGATCTTCCTCGCCGTCCAAAAACACCTTCACCACGACCTGCTGGCCGTCTTGCATGCCGTCGTAGGTCAACAGCACGATCACGTCGCCGATATCGGCCGGAAACGTATCGGTAATGTCGTAATCGATAAACTCATCGTTGTCATCATAAAGCTCCGCCGCAAATTCAAACGAACTGATGTCCACCCCGGTGGACGGGTCGGGCGGCCGGCCGGTATATTCCAGAGCCACGGTTAGCTCTTTTAGCTGCTGAGCAACCGCGTCAACCACGGCAACATCCGGGACGGACCGGCTAACAATATCGTAGGGCGGCGTTGCGTCACACTCCTGATCGGTGAGGCAGGCTGACAGGCTATCCAAATCGGTGGCCGCCACATCCAAGTACCACCACAACGAGTCGGGCGGCTCTTGGCCGGCGGCTCTGGCGGCAGCCACCTGTTGACCGGCCAGAGTCATCGCCTGTTCAAAAGCTCCCTGCGCGGCCTCAACCTGGCCGGCGGCCAGGTTGACCAGCCCCAGATCGAGGTAAGAGACCACATGGTCTGGCCCGAGGGTCAATTCTGTTTGCACTAACCGGAGCGCGTCGGCCAGACGGCCCTGAAAATAATAGACACGGCCCAATTCCATAATCGTGCTGATATCGCCCCGGCCGGCGTTGACAGCCATTTCGTAATTGGCTGCCGCCTGATCCAACTGTTCCAAATCAAAGTAGGCATTGCCACGCTCGAAATAGGCGTCGGCGTAGGCTGGAGCCAGGGTCAGCGCCTGATCAAAAGACACGATAGCCGCCTCCGGCGACTCTTGATGCAACCGGCCGACGCCCTCGGCATAGGCTCGAATGGCCGGCTCAGAGGGGATGGAGATCGGCCGGGTGTAAACCACGATAACCCAGACTACGGTCACCAGGGCAAACAGACTGCCTAAAACCACAAACAGCCAGCGAACCTGACCCAATAGGGTTACGGATAGACCGTACAGAAACAGCGTCACCGCCAGGATCGTCAGATGGGCCACATAGGTATCGGCTTTATCGCCCCAGGCTTCACTCATCTCAAATGTCGCCAAAAAACGCTCGGTCAGGTAGGTCGAGTTGACCACATACAAATCGGCCTCATAAGCGGCAACGTCAGGTTCGTCATCCTGGTCCGGATCGAAATAGGGCGGGGCCAGCAGCGGGCTGAGGCCGATCAGCCGATCGCGAACGGTGTCATAGCGCTCGGCCGCGGCAGCGTCATCAAAGTCAGCGGCGATGACGGCTTGGCTGTCCAACTCCGACCAACTGCGCCAGAGGTCGGTCCAGGCGTAACCGATCTCAATTTCGCCGGCCGCTTTTTGGCTGAGCGCTTCGATGGCGAACGTCTGGGCTTCTCGTAGGGCGCGGTCAGAACGGATGCTAGCCTGGCCTTGCAGGTACCCCACCACGGCAGCGATAATCGTCACCAGGGCAATCAACACCGCCACCACCCGTTCGAACGGTTCGCCGGAGAAAATGGGCGTTCGGGGGGCCGGTTCAGATGGATGCGTCATGATGTTTATCCTAGTTCAACCAAAATGGCGGCAGCCACGCTAAAAATCAAGGCGGCCAGGCCGAGCAACGCCAAACTGTAGCGCCAGCCGGAGCGGGCGGCGCTCAAGCCCTCGGCGATGGTGAAAAAGAGTAGAGCCAGAGCCTGCACGATAAACACCATAATCAGGGTGCTGGATTTAGAGCGGTAGCTGTCGGCTTGGGCGAAGTGGGGGGCGGGATCGAGATCGAGCGATTGGCCCGCTTCGGCCCAGGTTTCGCCAAACTCGCGCTTGAGGTTGTAGCTGCCGTCTTCATTTAAGAAGCGCCGCGAGAAAAGTTCTTGGCTGTCGTCGGCAATTTGAGCCGACACCGCCCACTCGCGGACGTTGAGGTCAGAGGCCTGATCCGGATCGACCGTATCCTCCAGCAGGTATTGTAGTTCACGATTGCGGGTGTAGACGGTGTAGCCCCGATAATGCTCGTAGACGGTGTTGGTGTTGGTGATTTTCGTCCGGGCCGCGTTAATGGTGGCGGTCAAGCCGGCGAAATCGGCGTCACCGGCTTCGGCGTCGATGATCGCCGCTCGCCAGGCCACAAGCGCCCCGGCAATGGTGACGATAGCGATGAGGATAGCCATCGTCGTTTCAAAGGTACTGCTTGGAGCCGAGCTTATTTCATTATCATCAGGCAAGAAGGGGGGTATGTTTTCGCTCATAAGTTGATAGTAAGAGTGAACATTTTTTTTGTAGACGTAGTGCGTAATTCGTATCAAAATCGCCCCGTACTTACGCACTTCGCAATACTTTGGTCATCTTGTCAAAATAGGGAGTTGTATGTATTTCAATGATACGATTGGAATCAATGCAGGTCAACTCCAGGGACAGATATGAAATCGTTCGGCGCCTTTTATTGGTGATAGTATCAGCCCAAGTTAGTACGAACGGTTATTGGTTTCAACGGTATCGGATACCATTAAAAGATAAAATTCAGGTTGCATTCCAATCCTGTTTGTAATAAAATCAAACACAAGGCATCTTAAATTCCCTCTGTTGCCATGACCTTACCACCAAAGTACCCAATAATCTTTTAAAGAAACAGGATCTGATCGACCTAAAAGGCAATGATGCTATCAAATGATTTGGTTTCCTCTTACAATCGGCTAATAGTGTGCAGCTTGCTTCTATTGGCGTTGTTGTTGACCGGCTGCGGCTCGACAACCGGCCAAAAAGCGTCTGCACCGCCGCCAACTTCCACGCCTACGGCTCCGCCGCCGGCCCCTTCGCCCACGCTAACGCCATCTCCAACCGATCCGCCCCAACCTTCACCCACCGCTGCCGCGGAACCGTCACCCATGCCAACCCCATCTCCAACCGACCGTCCCTTGCCTTCACCCACTGCTGCCGTGGATGCAACCGCCACGGTGACCATGACTCCGGCGCTGTCTCCAACACCTACTTCGCCCCCAACTGCCATTGCTGTGGCATCGATGCCGGAACCCACAACCGCACCTTTAGCCAACAGCGACACGGTGGCTGCCGGCCTGACAGTCTACAAAGCCCAGTATTGCGGCATCTGTCATAAACTCGATGTGGCCGGCACCGGCGGTATTTTTGGCCCGGAACAAAATCATATCGGCACTACTGCCGAGGCGCGCATCAAAAACCCCAACTATCGGGGCCATGCCGGCACTGCCGCCGAGTATTTACGCGAGAGTATTCTCGAGCCGGGGGCCTATTTTGTTGAAGGCTATGAGCAAAGCGCGCACCACATGCCCCCTTACACGCACCTGAGCGACGCCCAGGTTGAGGCGCTGGTGCAAATGTTGTTGCAGCAAAAATGATTGGTCCGACTATGGTTCACACGGGATAACCCATCCTGTTTACAAAAATCATTTTAAGCCAATGGAGGTTTTATGAAGACAAAATTTGTAGTAGTAGTGGCAGTCCTGTTGTTTATGTTAGCCGGTAGTGTGGTGCAGGCCCAAGGCGGCGGTGAGACCGTAGCCACCGGCCTTAACTCTCCGATGGGAGTGTTAGTGGCTCCTGACGGCAGCGTGTGGGTGATCGATTCCGGTATGGGCGGCGACGAGGAAATACCCTTTATCAGTCCGGAAACCGGTCAAGAAATTACGGCCCAGTTTGGCGAAAGCGCCCGAATTGTGCAAATAGCCGCCGATGGTACGCAAAGTGATGTAGCCATGTTGCCCTCAGTTTTGGCCGGTATGGAGCCTATTGGCGGCGCCCGGTTGGCCATGGTTGACGGCACGCTCTACGCCACCGCCGGTCAAATGTTGGGCGAGCTTGGCGCCGACGCCATGGAAAACAGCGCCGCCGTGCTCAAAATTGAGGATGGTCAGGTGTCCGAAGTGGCCAGTACGTGGGTAGTGGAACGCGATCAAAACCCCGATGGCACTTTGGTCGACTCGCATCCCTACGGCCTAACTGCCGCGCCCGACGGTAGCCTATGGGTGACTGACGCCGGGGCGAATGATCTGCTCAAGGTCGATCCGGCTTCGGGTGAGATCGAAGTCGTCACTGCCTTTGACGCGGTGCCCAGCCCGCTGCCCAGCCCCACCCGCGACAATGCCTTAGTAACGGACCCCGTGCCGACCGGCGTGGTCGTCGATGACAGCGGCACGGCCTATGTATCACTATTGCCCGGCTTCCCCTTCGTGCCCGGTTCGAGCAAAGTGGTGCAGGTGTCAGCCGGCGGTGACGTGACCGATTACGCCACCGGCCTGACTATGCTGACCGACCTGCGCATGGCGCCCGACGGCAATATGTACGCGGTCCAAGTGGGCCAATTCACCGATCAAGGACCGGTGCCGAATATGGGCCGCATCATCCGCATTCAGCCGGGCGACGCCTCGGAAGTGGTGGTTGACGGCCTGTCCTTCCCCACCTCCATTGATTTCAACGACAACGGCGATGCCTATGTGACCATCAACGGCGTCGGCGCGCCCGGCTCCGGCGAAGTGGTTATGTTCGCCAACCTGACCGGGATGGCCGGTACGCCCGTTACCGAAGCCGACGCTGCCGCAGCCGCCTCAATGGCTGAAGCAGGCGATGCTTCAATGGCGG
>JACKAU010000020.1 GCA_020634855.1 Anaerolineales bacterium | reverse complement strand
TATTGCACTTTGCCGGTCATATCATCCTCCAGAACGTTTATAGAATTGTAACATATCCCGCGCCGCAGCCGAAAAATCGTTTCTGTTTTTCAGATATCAGTGACTTCATCCATTTCAGGGGTTCAGTGCTTCAACCCGACGCCGGGGGATCACTCGCCTGGGTTTCCAGATACGCCGTAACCTTCTCCAGCATCGCTTGAGCCGGCTGGTGATCAGGAAAGAACTCCAACCATTCGACCAAATCCTCTTGAGCATCTTTGACATTGTAGACCGGCGTCTCACCTTGCAACCCTTCGTCATAAAGACGCCACGCTTCTTTCGTTTCGCCTCTAATCAACTTATAAAACGCCAAATTGAAATGAATACGCCAATCTCGTTGACAAAAGCCGTCGATTATGATACTTTCTCATTCTTCTAAAATCGCGGTCAGCCATCAGCGGTCAGCGGTCAGGCGATAGCCGCTGGCTGACGCCTTCTCAACTTTACGGAGATCAAAGCCAGCCATGCAAATAAAAGCCGCCGTTGTAACCGGCACCAACCAACTTTCTATTGAAACCATCGACCTAGCCCCGCCGCAGCCGACAGAAGTGTTGATCAAGCTGCAAGCGGCCGGGGTCTGCCACTCCGACTTGCACACCTTTCGGGGCGAGTTGAGCGTCGCGCCGCCGTTGGTGCTGGGGCATGAGGGGGCCGGGGTTGTCGAGGCCGTGGGCAACGCGGTCACGAAGCTGAAGCCGGGCGATCACGTCCTGGTCAACTGGCTGCCGGCTTGTGAGCAGTGCGTCCACTGCTTGAACGGCCATTACAACCTGTGCGAGCGTTACGGCTCGACCATTTATGCGGGCTGCCTGTTGGACGGCACCTCGCGGCTGCACACTCAGGCCGGCGTTCCCCTCAAACATTACCTCGGCGCGGCGACGATGGCCGAATACGCCGTCATCGATCAGGCCAGCGCCATCCCTATCCCCGCCGATGTGCCGTTTGAAGTAGCGGCCATTATCGGCTGCGCGGTGGCGACCGGGGTGGGCGCGGTGGTCAAGACCGCGCAGGTGGCGGTCGGCAGTTCGGCGGCGGTTATCGGCTGCGGCGGCGTCGGCTTGAGTATGCTGCAAGGCTGCCGGCTGGCCGGCTGCCACCCGATCATCGCCATCGATGTCTTTGACCAGAAGCTCGATTTCGCCCGTAAAATGGGCGCGACCCACACCATCA
Source organism: Anaerolineales bacterium (assembly GCA_020634855.1). Lineage (GTDB taxonomy): Bacteria > Chloroflexota > Anaerolineae > 4572-78 > J111 > JAGRBY01. The sequence goes on along the minus strand of JACKAU010000020.1, from coordinate 146,423 downwards.
ACGCCCGCCAGCAGGATGTTTATGAAACGCTGCGGGCCATCACCGGCATCGGCCCCGATGCCGTGTTCGACAGCGTCGGCGCCACCGGGACGATTAGCCAAGCGCTGCAAGGGGCCAGACCGGGCGGCACGGCCGTCATCGTGGGGCTGCACGCGGCCAACCTCGAAGTGCCGCTGCCCATCGCCTCGCTGATCTACGATAACAAGCGGCTGCTCGGCTGCTTCGCCGGCTCGATCCGGCCCAAGGTCGATCTGCCCATCCTGGTCGAACTGTACCGGGCCGGCCGCCTCGACCTCGATCCGCTGATTAGCCAGCGATACGCGCTCGATCAACTGCCGCAAGCATTCGCGGATATGGAGGCCGGGACCGTGGCGCGGGGGGTCATTACGTTTTGAGGGATGAATTATGAGATTGGTAACTGGAGACTGGTAACTGAGGGAATTATGAATTATGAAGGATGAATTATGAGATCGGTAACTGGGGACTGGTAACTAGAGATTAAGTCTCCAGTCTCCAGTCCCCAGTCTCCAGTCTCTAATCTCCAATCTCCAATTACCACTTACCATTTACTCTCCCTAGTATGGGCGCGAGTTGATTGCTCCGTAACACCGGATATGTTATAATCTGTCCCGACTCTGCCGCAACGTCGCGACGTTTATTTATTGGATAAGATTAGCCCAAGGTGACAGGGGTAGGTAGTAAGGGGTAGGTAGTAAGGGGTAGGTAGTAAGGGGTAAGGGAGAAAGAATAAATCCCTCATCCTCTAATGCTCACCCCTTAATCCCTAATCCCTACCCCTTACCCCCTACTGCCGCCTTGAAGTCCACAAGGAGATATGTATGAAAATTGCTCTGGATGCAATGGGCGGAGATTTTGCTCCAGCAGCAGCAGTTCATGGGGCGGTGTGGGCCGCCCGTGATTTTGGTGTGACCGTTCAACTCGTTGGCCGGCCGGAAGCGATCCAGGCGGAGTTGGCTAAACACCAAACCGCTGGTCTGGACCTGCCGATTATCGCGGCCAGTGAAGTCATCGAGATGACGGAAGACCCGGCTGCGGCCGTAAAAAACAAAAAAGACTCATCGATGGTGGTGGCGCTCCGGCTGGTGAAAAATAAAGAAAGCGATGCCTTTGTCACGGCCGGCAATACCGGCGGGGCGCTGGCCGCATCGCTGTTTGGGCTAGGCCGGATTACCGGCATCAAACGGCCGGCGCTGAGCACCATTTTTCCCACCATCAAGGATAATGGCCTTACCTTTTTGCTTGATATCGGAGCCAACACCGATGTGCGGCCGGAGTTTTTGGTGCAGTTTGCTATAATGGGCAGCCATTATGCCGAGTATGTACTGAAAATCCCGAACCCGCGCGTGGCCCTGTTATCGACCGGCGAAGAAGAAAAGAAGGGGAGTATCCTCATTAAAGAGGTCACTCCGATGCTGAAGGAAACCAAACTCAATTTCGTTGGCAATGTCGAGGGGAAGGACATTCCAGCGGGTGTGGCCGATGTTATTGTCACTGACGGGTTTACCGGCAATGTCTACATCAAAGGGGTGCAAGGGGCGGCCTGGGCGGTCCAAAAGATGCTGGAGCGCGAGATTAAGGCCAGACCGCTGGCGATACTGGGGGCGCTGCTGGCGCGGGGCGCGATCAAAGCCCTGAAAGCCAAGGTCGATTATCGGGAATTTGGTGGCGGGCCGCTGTTGGGGGTCAACGGGGTAGTCGTCGTCGCCCATGGCCGCTCGGACCCATATGCTATTCGGCATGCCATCCGGGTGGCGAAACAGGCCGCAGAAAACAACATTATTGAAGCTATCGGGAGGGAGTTTCAAGACACTGTGCCGGTCAACGGTACAGCCCAAGTGAGGTAGAATGTCTTCCCCAACTCAACCTCGTGACCCTTCCTCGCGAGTCGTTATTACCGGTGTGGGCGCTATCACCCCGGTTGGAAATTCAGTGGCCGAGACGTGGGCCAGCTTAGTGAACGGCCGGTCCGGCATAGAGACCATTACACAGTTCGATTATCGCCAGTTGCCGGTACACATTGCGGGCGAAATAAAAGATTTCAATCCGCGCCAATACATCGAACCCAAAGACGCCCGACGCATGTCGCGCAGTTCGCAGCTCGTCGTGGCCACTCTGAGCCAGGTCATGGCCGACGCGGCGTTGCCGTATCCGCTAACCGGCGAGATGGCTGAACGGACCGGCGTCTATATGGGCACCTCGATGGGCCATTGGGATAAAGCCGAACAAGGCTTTATGGAATATCTCAAGGGCGGACCGCTTAAGACCAGCCCGTTTTCTATTCCGGCCTCGTCGCCCAATTTGGCGGCTTTTCACCTATGCGTCAGGCTAAACGCGCAGGGCTACACCAATACGGTGGCCACCGCGTGTTCGGCGGGGACGGTTGCCATCGCCGAGGCGGCGGAGGTGATTAAGCGCGGTCGGTGCGAGATGATGATCGCCGGCGGCGCCGAGGCCAACATCAATCTGACGACCATCGCCGGCTTTGTGGCGATGCGGGGGTTATCGACCCTGAGCAATGATGATCCGGCGCGGGCCAGCCGACCTTTTGACGCCAAACGCGACGGTTTCATTTTAAGCGAAGGCTGCGCCCTGTTTGTGCTGGAACGGCTGGACCATGCCCTGGCTCGTGGAGCGCGCATTTACGCCGAAATCTTAGGCAGCGCCCACACGTCCGATACTTATCACATCGTCATTCCCGATCCGGGGGCGCGGGGCGCAATCCGGGCGATGCGCTGGGCGTTGGCCGACGCCGGCATCGAGTTGGAAGCGGTCGATTATATCAACGCCCACGGCCCCAGCACACCCGCCGGTGACGCCGCCGAAACGCTGGCGATCAAGACCCTGTTCGGCGAACGGGCCTACGAAGTGCCGGTGAGTTCAACCAAGAGTATGATCGGCCACAGCTTTGGCGCGACGGGGGCCATCGAGGCGTTGGCTTGCGTCAAGTCAATCGAAACCGGGACAATTCATCCAACTATCAACTACCAGACTCCTGACCCGGCTTGCGATCTGGATTACGTGCCTAACGTGGCGCGCGCCCACCCGGTCAATGTCGCGCTGTCCAACTCTTTTGGGTTGGGCGGACAAAATTCTTGCCTGGTTTTAGGCAAATATCATAATTGAGAAGGGCATCTAATTTTTCATGAGAGTTTATACAAACACCCAGTTGGTTGAAAGCCGGGCCAAGTGGGGCAAACGGATCGCACCGCTCACGCTGGCGTTTTTGGTCGGCGGTCTTATTACCAATTTTCTTAGCATCAACAATCCCGAATATTTTCGGTTGACGCTGATCCTGCTGTTTATCGGCTTTATCTCGGCCATATTCAGCAGCAACCTGGTCAATAACTGGGTCCGCGAACCACGGTCGGATCAGGTGTTGGCCCAAATCCTCAAGAAGTTTGGTAATGATTATCTGCTGTTCAACTACACCACCCCGACCCGGCACGTACTCTTGGCGCCTGACGCCGTCCACGTGATCACCATCAAGAAGCACGATGGTGATATTACCGTTAACGGGCGGAAAGTCTCGCGCAAGTTTCATTGGAAGCGATTGATTCGCTTTTTTGGCGATGAGGGGCTGGGCGTCCCGGTGTCTGAAGCGGAGGGCAACGCCGACAAGATCAAGAAATTCCTCAGCAAATCGATGAATGAGGCTGACCTGCCGCCGATCAAGCCGCTGCTGTTTTTTACCAACAAAGAGGTCAAATTAACCGTCATCGATCCGGCTGTGCCTGTGGTGCAACCCAACGAAATCAAAACGTACTTGCGCGATCAAGCCAAACAGCGCGGCATCTCCGCCGAGCAGCGCAAGCAGCTCAGTGAAATTCTGGCCGGGGACGCGAAGGCTGAATAAGAAGTTTGTCACTGAATGTATCGCGGCCGGCGCTTTACTGGCGCTAGCCGCCGTGGGGTTCTTCTGGCAAATTCTGTTAACGCCCAACACCTGGATGCCCGCCGGCGGCGGGGATTTGGCCCCGTTTCTTTACCCCAACTACCGCTTTGCCGCCGAAAATCTACGGCACGGAATCATTCCCCTTTGGAATCCGCATCTCTACAGCGGCGTCCCCTTCGCCGCCGACATCCAATCCGGTCTCTTTTATCCCATCAATATCGTCATCTTCCTACTCGTCCCTAACTTGACTTATGAGTGGCTGGAATATTTGGCTATCTTTCATTTCTGGCTGGCGGGGATGACAATGTATCTTTGTCTGCGATTGATGAGGCCGGAAGAGAATGTAGAATGGGGAATGAAGAATGAAGAAATAGTGGGGTTGAGCCGGTCAATTGGACCGGTGGCGGCGTTGGCAGGGGCGCTGGCGTTTCAGTTTAGCGATCTGTTTATCGTGCATTTTGGCAACCTCAATATGATCGCGGTGGCGGCCTGGCTGCCGTTAATTTTCCTGCTGTTTCACCGCAGTCTGGTCCAAGACAGTTTAGGGCTGGCCGCGGCCAGCGGTGCGGTGCTGGCTATCGCTACGCTGGCCGGGCATATTCAGATTACGCTGTTTATTTTGTTGACGTTGGGGTTGTATACGCTGTGGGTTGTGGGGTCAGGGATTAGGAATCAGGGGTTAGGGGTCAGGGAGCAGGAATTAGGAGTTCGGGAGCAGAAGTCAGCGGGTGGCAATCAGCAGGCAGCGGTTAGGGGACAGCAGGCAGCAGCTAGCAATCAGCCGTCAGCAGTCGACGATCAGCCGTCGGCGGTCAGCAATCATCAATCATCATTCATCATTCATCATTCAATCCTCCGCCCATTTCTGGCCTTGCTGCTCACCCTTGCCGTCACCATCGGACTGTCGGCCTTGCTGCTGTTTCCGGCGTATGAGATGAGCCGCTATACACCCCGAGCGGAACTGCCTTATGCGGAAGCAGCGCAGTATTCACTTCATCCGGCTCAGATGATCGGTCTGTTGGTGCCGAACTACTTTGGGCGCGATCCGGCGCTGCATTGGGGGCCGTGGGAGCGAGTCGAGACGGGCTACATTGGGATTATGACGCTGCTGCTGGCGTTGGTGGGGGCGTTTATCTACCGGGGGCGGATCAAATGGTTTTTTGTGGGGTTGGCGGTGGTCTCCCTGCTGCTGGCGATGGGCGGGTATTCGGTGCTGCACGGCTGGTTGTATGCCTTAGCGCCCGGCTTCAACCAACTCCGCGCGCCGGCCCGATTTATCCTGCTGCTCGACTTTAGCCTGGCCGCACTGGCGGCGTTCGGGCTGGATCAACTGCTCCAACCTCGGGCTGAAAACCAGGCCGCAACGCTCGGTACGCTGCTAAAGGTGCTAACGTGGGGTTTGGGAGGACTGATCGTGGTGGCGGCTCCGCTCAGCTATTACGCGATGCTGGTCACGCAAGATCGCAACCCGGCCATCTTCAATCGGGCTATCGGGGCGGCGTCGGGGGTGGCGACTTTTGCCCTGTTTACTATCGCTGCGCTGCTGGTGCTGCATCTGATCCATCGCAATCGGCTGCACGGATTCAAGGCCGGGCTGGCAGTGATCGGGGTCATCGCGCTCGATCTGTTTACGCTCGGCTACAACGTCGATGTCGGTCACACCAATCCTGTGGCCGGTTTCGATCATCCGGCGGCGATTGACTTTCTCCAAGCCGATCCCAACCTGTTCCGCCTGGAGGTCACGACCGATGTCTGGCACGCCTGGCAGCCGGACACCGCCCTGCTTCACAGCGAGTACGATGCCTGGGGCCTGTACAATCCGCTGACCTTGGCCGACACCACGCTCTACTGGAGCGGCGCGCCGCCGCGCAGTACGGGGCGCTACAATTTTCTGGGCATCAAGTACATCATCGCCAGTAAAGCCGGCGCGCCGGCGGACGGCAGCATCGTCTCGGTGTTTGAGGGCGATCCGGAGATCAACATATACCTCAACCAAGCGGCGCTGGCTCGGGTGCTCTTTGTCGGACGATCCGTGGTCGTCCCTGATCACGACGCCGCCTGGGAGGCCGTACGTGATGAGGCGTTCGATCCGGCCACGACCGTGATTTTGGAGGGCGGACAGTCGCTCGATACACAGCCGAACAGTACGCTGTCTATCGTCGCTTACGATATTCATCGCGTTGTCGTGGCGGTCGAGACCGACCAGCCCGGTTATCTGGTGCTGTCAGACGCCTACTACCCCGGCTGGCGAGCGACCATCGGACGGCAGCCGGCCCCGCTGGAACGGGCCAATTATGCCTTTCGAGCGGTCTACGTGCCGGCCGGCCAGTACACGGTCGAGTTTATGTTCGAGCCGTTGATCTGGAGGATCGGCTTGGGGGTGAGTGCAGTGACATTGTTGGCGTTGCTAGGCTGGGGTGGTTTAGCGTTCTACGCTGCCATCTTCAAGTGATTTGTGGTATATTAAATTGTATGGCACTTCTGGAAAAAGGGGGACGATGTCTCTAATGGTCGGTCAACTTATCCGCAACCGAGGCCAACTAAGGTTTTTCTTGATAATGTTGTTAGTTCTGCCGCTGCTGGCGTGTAATTTGGGCCAGATGCAAGTGTCTCTGGCTCCGCCGCCACCGCCAACGGTCATACCAACCGAGATGCCACCCCCAACGCCAACCTCAACGCCGCTGCCGACGCCAACCCCGACACCAATATCGACGCCGCTGCCAACGCCAACCCCATTACCTGTAGAAGAATTAGTCAACACGACCGCCCTCATCGATCAGTTGGGTCTGGATTTTGCGGAAAAGCGCGTCATCCAAGTATACAAACAAGTTGCGCCGTCTGTGGTCAATGTGACCACTCAGGTTTTGCGCCGCAGTTTCTTTTACGAGGTCATTCCCGAAGCGGGGGCCGGCTCCGGCTTTGTGCTAGATGACGAAGGCCATATTTTGACCAACTACCACGTTATTGATAGTGCGCAAAGTATTGAGGTGACCTTTGTCAATGAGACCACTTTATCGGCCCGACTGGTGGGCGCCGATCAGCGCAACGATATCGCCGTGCTGCAAGTTGACGCACCGCCGGAATTGCTGGTTCCGGTCGAATTGGGCGAGTCGACCAGTCTACAGGTCGGCCAGCGAGCAATCGTCATCGGCAACCCGTTTGGGCAGTTCGGCAGTACACTGACCACCGGCGTCGTCAGTGCGCTCAATCGCAGCCTCCAGGGGGAAGACGGGCGCGAAATTACCGGCATCATCCAGACCGACGCTGCGATTAACCAGGGCAATTCGGGCGGCCCTTTGCTCGACAGCGCCGGACGGGTAATCGGTATGAACACAGCGATTTTTAGCCCCAGCGGCACTAATGCCGGGGTCGGCTTTGCGGTGCCGGTCGATACCATCCGCCGGCTGTTACCCGAACTGCTCACCCGGGGGCACTACCCCCATCCGTGGTTGGGTATTCGCTATGCCTACGGGATCACGCCCGGCTTGCGCGACTTACTGAAGCTGCCGACCGAAGAGGGCTTACTGTTAGTTGAATTGTACAGCGACGGGCCGCTGGCCAGCCACCAAGTCCAAGGGGCTCAGGAGGAGACTATTCTGGGCAACCAACGCGTTTTCATCGGCGGGGATATTATTATCGCCATCGATGGGCAGGCGATTACCAGTTTGGATCAATTGGATGTGTTATTGACAGACCATCAGGTGGGGGATACGGTCGAGGTGACGTTCTTACGCGACGGACAGAAGAGTAATGTTAGTGTAGAGTTGGAGGAAGAGCCGGTCCGTTAGGATGGGTTAGTTGGTTAGTTAGTTGGTTGGTTGGTTGGTTGGTTAGTTGGTTGGTTGGTTGGTTGGTTGGTTGGTTGGTAGTAACCGTTTTAGCGGTTTTGGCGGTTAAAGTTGTTGCTACAGCTACATCGAACCCGTGACCGATCAGTTACGCTCGATGGCTAAGCAGTTGACAATCAACGGCTCTTCGATATCCACCACCGGCACCATATAGTCGCCCATTCTGATGGCCAGGTAGGTGCTGTCGTTGCCGTCAAAGCGCATAGCGCGGGAAATGACGATGCCCCAACGCTCGCCTAAGCTAAGCAAGTTCTGGGCGTGTTCTTCGAGCGTCAGGCCGGTGGAGACGCTAAGGAAGAGATATTTTCGGTCGCGGGAAATGGCAACGGTCATTTTGGGATTTGTCGATTCGGCGAAGTGTTCGAGCGCATCCTCTTCAAACCATTCCTGCTTTGGGTTGAAATCGTAACGACCGTTGAAGATAAAAATCGGACCGGCGCCCCACGAAACGATTGCTTTCCGAAAATCTTTATAACGGGTCATGACATCGATGCTGTAGCGGTTCTCGTTGAAGTCGGTCTGGCGTAAGAAGAGGGCGGCTCGTCCTAAGTGGAAAAAGAGTTCGCGGCCCATTTCGGTTTTGTTGGAGCCAACCAGGCCGTGGTAATCGGCATCGGTGATGACCAATGAGTCGGGACGCATACAAAAAGATGGTGTAATCCGAATTTCTGCTTGAGTTTCAAGATCAGGGATAGGGGGAATGATATTGCGTAGAACAAAGCCCGGCGCTTTGAGATCAACGACGACGTGGTGAACATTTTCATAGACGATGTAAACGATACCGGGCGCAATCTCATACGGCTGTTGGGAGCGAGCAATCGCGGCCAGTTGGGCCACTGTGTCGGCGTCGGCGTCGAGTAGTTGGTCGATCTCGGCCTCAGACATTTCCTCGTTGGAGGGGCAGTCCGGGCAGTCGGTTCGCTGCGGTAGGTGATCGAGCAGAAGGAGTTGCTCGGCGTATTGAACGGTTGGTGGCACTGCGTCGACGTTGCAGCCTAAAACGGTGCAACTGGACAGATCGTAGGTAGGCGTCGGAGATACGGTGGGAGATGGTGTTGCGGTGGGAGACGGCGTATGGTCGGCAGTTGAAGTGACAGTGGGTAGATGAGTGGCCGTAGCTTTAGAGGTGTTAGTCGGTAAGGGAACGGCGACGAGCGCTGAAACCATCGGTGGTGTGGCCTGGGGGTTATTTTGCGCCTGTTCGGCCGCCTCGGATACCGGTCGGATAGGCGCTGCCTCGGACGTAGTCGAGGCCGGGAATAGGAACGTAACGCCTAAGACAATTAGGCCAACAAGGGCAATAACGGCAACAATGGGCAATAACGATGTTGAGGTACGGGCGTTCTTTTTATCGTGGCTCATTTCCAAGGGTCTTCGCCCTGAGCATCTTTAGCTCAGGTTAGATACAAGTTGCAGAAATGATAGAAGGTCCTAAAAGAAATGATACCCAGACCCTAAAATAGAGCAAGCTAGCCGGACAATTTTGCTCGGCCGATATCCCCTTAAAGCCGGTGGACTCGTTTGATTTCGCTCAATAAGCTATCCACCTCTGGTTCTTGCCAGGGACACTTGCCGATAGGATCGTCATAATTATTGATGCCCAATAAAGCCCGGAAGGTATTGCCGACCCCGGGAGCCAAAACCTCCAAATTGTAGCCGCCTTCTAAAATAAATACGATGCGCCCCTCGCAAATCTCGTTCGCTAATGCGATCAACCCTTCGCTAAGCCATTGGTAGCCTTTGAGGGTTAGGCCGATATTAGCCAGCGGGTCTTGCCAATGGGCATCGTAGCCGGCTGAGACCAAAATCAATTCCGGTTCAAATCGACGCAGGGCGGCAAAGACTGCTTCGTCGTACAGGCGTCGAATGCCGTCATCGCCGGTCATCACTGATAGAGGCACGTTTAAAATAGCCCCTTCACCCGGACCCCGACCAATTTCCCGGAGGGCGCCGGTGCCGGGATAAAACGGATATTGGTGGCTGGAAGCAAAGAAAATATGCGGGTCTTCATTTAATATCGCTTGCGTGCCATTGCCGTGATGAACGTCAAAATCGATGACCGCCACGCGCTCTAGTTTCAGGTCTCGGCGGGCAGACCGCGCTGCAATCGCTGCGGTGCCGAACAGGCAAAAGCCCATAGCCGACGACGGGACAGCGTGGTGGCCGGGCGGCCGAACCAGCGCGAAGCCGTTATCCAGCTCGCCTTTGACTACGGCTTTGGTCAATTCGATAACGCCGCCGGCAGCTTGAATGGCGGCATCGAACGAGAAGGAATTGGTGTACGTATCGCCGTCGAGCATTCCGCCGCCATAACGACAAGTGTCTTCCACCATTTCAATATAAAGCGGATGGTGGCAGCGCTGCAATTCATTAGGTGTTGCCGGTCGGGCCGCAACCCGCGTTAGCTGTGATATAATATCATTGCTGGTCAAATAATCGAGGATAGCCCCTAATCGAGAAGCGTTTTCAGGGTGCTCCGGAAGATCGTGTTGGCAAAAAATAGTCTCGTAAACATAACCTGTTTTGTTCATGCGTCATCGCTACCTTCATATTAACACTCTTTGTTTGAATCGACGGTTATGGGGAACGAAGATGAAGTAAAGAGAGAACGAAATTATCTTGATATGTTAGCATAAGCCTAGCATATAGTAAAATTGTACCTGTTCAGGTGACCAGCGATCGGCTTAAAAAGCGCCCGCCAAGAGGCGTTTCGGGCTAAATTTAATTTGACAAATTAGCGAAATTTGGCACAATGCGCGTTACGATTGCGGCTCGTGTTAAATGGAATTAAAAAGCGTGGGTAAAGACAAGAGAAATTTACCAGTTTTTATAAAAGCATTTATTTTTTTGCTCGTTATCACGTCAATCGGCGCCGTAATCTTGTTCGCCAGGACCAAGCCATCGTTGACCACAACGACGGTGTCGAGTACAGTAACCTCAACCCCAACCACTGTTCCCACCTTAACGTTAACACCCACGGCCTGGCCAACGGTCACATCGACATCGACACCTAATCTTGAGGTGAAACCGCCGCCGGTCACATCGACAGCCGCAACTTTAACTCAACCGGCCACGACGCCACTTTACACATACGAAATCATCAATACCTTTCCCCACGATCCCAATGCGTTTACGCAGGGTTTAATCTGGATCGATGGTATTCTATATGAAGGGACCGGACGCTACAAGCAATCGACGCTGCGAAGGGTGGCGTTAGATACGGGCCAGGTGCTTCAAATGAAGCCGTTGCCTCCGGAACTCTTCGGCGAAGGCATCACCCTGTTTGATGACAAAATTGTCCAGTTGACCTGGCAAAACGGCCTGGGCTTTGTCTATAATCCGAAAACTTTTGAGCTAATCGGCCAGTTCACTTACCCAACCGAAGGCTGGGGCATTACCCACGATGGCCAACAATTGATTATGAGCGACGGCAGCGCCACCCTCTATTTTTGGGATCCGGACACGTTTACCGAAACCGGCCACGTCGACGTTTTTGATGAGAATGGGCCGGTGGTTAGGCTGAACGAGCTAGAATATATTAACGGCGAAATTTACGCCAACATCTGGCAAACCGACCGCATCGCCCGCATCGATCCGAAAACCGGCCGGGTTACGGGCTGGATTTTGCTCACCGACCTGCTGTCGCCGGAAGAGTTGACCAATCCTTCAGACATGGCCAACGGCGTAGCCGTGCTCAACGGCATCGCCTATGATGCTGATAATGACCGGCTGTTTGTGACCGGTAAATTATGGCCGAAATTATTTGAAATCAAGGTTGTTCCGCTTGATAATTAAGCATTAAGGGAGTAGGAAGTGGGAGATTTTCCGCTTACTCCCTACTTCATTACTGCCTACTCCCCGATTTGGATATATAGCGTTATTGGACGGAGTTAAAAGAAAGAACCTTTTATGATGAATAAATCCGTAAACCCACGAGGTGAAACCCTCTCTACTATTGATATCGCCGCTGGATTTCCAACCGTTCGCCCTCGGCGGCTGCGCCAAAGTGAACCCATGCGCCGGCTGGTCAGAGAAACCCGGCTCAGCCCGGCCGACTTTATCTACCCGCTTTTTGTCGTCCATGGTCGCGGGATTCGCCGCGAGATTGTGTCGATGCCGGGGGTGTTCCATTTGTCGATAGATCGCCTGGCTGCCGAAGCCGAAGAATTGGCTCAACTGGGTATTCCGGGCGTAATTTTGTTCGGGCTGCCGGCCGAAAAAGACCCGATTGGTCGGGAAAATTTTGCCGAAGACGGCATCGTCCAGCAGGCCATAAAAGCGCTCCGGGCGGCGGTTTCGGATTTGGTAATTATGACCGACGTGTGCATGTGCGAGTACACCGATCACGGCCACTGTGGGGTGATTGAGGGTCACCACATTTTGAATGATCCCACCTTAGAAATTCTAGGCCAGGTGGCGGTCTCCCACGCGGCGGCGGGGGCGGATGTGGTGGCCCCCAGCGCGATGATGGACGGCCAGGTCGCCGCCATCCGGCAGGCGCTCGATCAGGCCGGGTACATCGACACGCCGATTATGGGCTATTCGGCCAAATATGCCAGCGCCTTTTACGGCCCCTTCCGCGACGCCGCCGACAGCCCACCCCAATTTGGCGATCGGTCCACGTACCAGATGGACCCGGCCAATCAACGCGAGGCCATGCGCGAGATTGCGCTTGACGTTTCAGAAGGGGCGGATATGATCATGGTCAAACCGGCAATGGCTTATCTGGATATTATCCGTCAGGCGCGCGATACATTTCCCGATTTACCGCTGGCGGCTTACAATGTCAGTGGTGAATATAGTATGCTTAAAGCCGCCGCCCGGCTGGGTTGGCTGGACGAAAAACGGGTCGCGCTGGAAAGTTTACTGGCGATTAAGCGAGCTGGGGCTGACATGATTTTAAGTTATTGGGCCAAAGATGCTGTTAGGTGGCTGGACTCGATGCGCTAATCTCTTGATCCATCAGGGACCAGGTGACAGGCGCTTTTTGCTCAATTCGGCGATGAAGTGCCTGTCACATGAATAGATACGACCTATAATTGGAAATGATATATTCCGTCTAACCAAACGGGTAACGGGGATAAATATGCCTGAACTTCGACAAAATATGGCCACGAAAGAGTGGGTGATCATTGCCACCGAGCGGGCTGAGCGGCCGGACGGCTTTGTTCAGTCTGAGGCGCTTAGCATTACCGGCGATCAACCCACTTTTGACCCAACCTGTCCCTTCTGCCCCGGCAACGAAGAACTCGATTTAGAAATCGAATGCTGGCCGGAACGAGACGTTTGGCAAACCAGGGTCGTTCACAACAAGTTTCCGGCTCTATCAAAAGACGATCCTCTAACCCGAAAATTTGACGGGGTGCATCGCTGGATTTCCGGGGCCGGTCACCATGAAATTGTGGTTGATCACCCTAAACACAATACCACCTGGGCCTTAATGGCGCCCAATGAGATTCACGCCGTCCTGGAGATGTTCCAGCGACGCGGTTGGAGCATCCGCGAAGATGAGCGGGTCGAGCAGATCATCTACTTTAAAAATCACGGTCACCGCGCCGGCGCCTCACTCAAGCATACGCACAGTCAAATCATCGCTTTGCCGATAGTACCGACCAACATTCGGCAGCGACTGGAAGAGGCTCGGCGCTATTTTGACGATTACGGCCAAAATGTCTTTCGGGTGATGGTGGAAAATGAACTAGGTCTCGGCGAGAGAATTTTAGTCGAAAGCAAACATTTCGTGGCCTTTGTGTTGTACGCAGCCCCGGCCCCCTTTCATACCTGGATTATCCCCCGCCAGCAGAGTATCAGCTTTTTGTATGCCCAGCCCGAAGAACTGGCCGACCTGGCCGAGGTGCTGGTTAATGTCTTACGCCGTCTCTATTTTGGCCTGCGCGATCCCAGTTATAACCTGATTATTCGCTCCGCACCGGTCAAGGAAATCAGCAATGACTATTATCAATGGTACATTACCATTGTGCCGCGCCTGAGTTATGCCGCCGGTTTCGAGTTAGGCAGCGGCATGTTTATCAACCCGACCCTACCCGAAGGTTGCGCCGATTTCTTACGCAAAGTAAAGATTTAGCCGGCCAATCTATTTGACAAACAGGCCGGGCTTATTATAATTGAAACGTTGTATATCCATCGAAAATTATTTCAGCAAGGCGATTAGCTTGTTGAGTTGAACTTGTTAAGGAGAAACCAATGGCCAAGAAAAAAGGAGTGCGCATTGTGGTGAGAATGCGCAGCACAGAAAGCGCCCATACCTACACCACCGAAAAGAATCGCCGTAACGACCCCAGCCGTATTGAGTTGCGCAAATATGATCCAGTCGTCCGCCGCCACGTACTCTACCGCGAACAAAAGTAGGTTTTGCTCTCAGGCGGGCGGTTTTCTTAGCGAGAACCGGCTGTAGGACGGTCAGTGGGTTGGGCCGGCATTTAACTGAACATCTGATTTTAAGCCGCACGTGACAAAAACTTACCCATTTTCTACTTTGGCGAACGTCAAAACGGGTAAGTTTTTTGTTTTTGGTCGATTCTTTACAGTTTTCATTAAACTGTTATTAACCAAGCGGTTTTAGAATTAGAGAAATTTGTCACTACCCACTTTTCCCGATCCATCACAAAGTAAATTCACCTGCGAGTAAGGAGTTCTCCACGCTATGGAAATTGTTGCACAACTGGCCGAGCGGGTCATGAGCAACGTTGAACAAGTCATCATCGGCAAACACGATGTGGTCGAGCTGACGCTGCTAGCGCTACTGTGCCAGGGCCACCTGTTAATTGAAGACGTGCCCGGAACCGGAAAAACCATTCTAGCCCGGGCCGTGGCCCGTTCGATTGGCTGCTCATTTCGACGGATTCAATTTACGCCCGATATGTTACCCAGCGATGTGACCGGCGTATCCGTCTTTAACCAAAAAACGACCGAATTCGAATTTCGGCCTGGCCCTGTTTTTGCCCAGATTGTCCTGTCTGATGAGATCAATCGGGCCACGCCTAAAACTCAAAGCGCCCTGCTGGAAGCCATGGACGAACGGCAGGTCACCGTCGATGGCTACACGTATATGATGGAACAGCCCTTTATGGTGCTGGCCACTCAAAACCCGATTGAGTATGAAGGCACATTTCCACTGCCGGAAGCCCAACTCGACCGGTTTATGCTGCGGATTAATATGGGCTATCCTGACAAGGCCAGCGAAATCGCTATCTTGGAAGCGCAGCAGTATGTCCATCCTATCGCTACGTTGGATCAAGTGATTAGTCAGGATGAACTACTTGAAGCCCAGGAGGCGGTCAAACAGGTCTATGCCGACGACTCAGTCAAAGAGTATATAGTTAACCTGAGTATTGCTACTCGCAATCATCCCGATGTTTACCTAGGGGTCAGCCCGCGCGGCAGCTTGGCCTTGTACCGCACCTGCCAGGCAATGGCCGCTATCCGTCGCCGCGATTATATCATCCCCGACGATGTCAAATTTCTAAGCGAACCGACTATGGCCCACCGGTTGATTATCAGTCCGGCGGCTCGCATCAAAAATGTCGATCCTAAAGAGATTATCGAAGACATTCTTTCGTCGGTTCACGTGCCCGGCACGCACATCGGCCAGCGCTAGGGAGTGAACGGTTGGGGAATCTAGAACGAAGCTGGGTGCTAATCTTAATATTTATTCTTTCGCTGCTGGGGGCACTGGCAACAGGACACTCGCTCTTTTTTAACTTGCTCTACATGTCCGGGGCGATCTTGATTTTGAGTTATGCCTGGGCTTGGTTGAATTTGCACTGGGTCCGTGTCACCCGCCAAGTTCGGACCAATACGGTTCGAGCCGGCGGTTTTTTCGACGAACGGCTGGTGCTGCTGAATACCGGCCCACTGCCCAAACTGTGGATCGAGCTTAAAGATGAGTCGAACCTGCCGCTGCACCGGGCCAGCCGGGTGGTCTCCAATCTACGCGGCAAAACCCAGCAAAGTTGGCACGTGCGCACACCCTGCTACCGGCGCGGGCGTTACAGCTTAGGCCCTATTACCTTACACAGTAGCGATCCGTTTGGCCTGTTTCCCCTACAAAAAGCCTTGCCAAAAAATTTCTCATCGCACGTGGTGGTCTACCCCCTGGCCGTCGACCTGCCCGAATTTCAGCCGCCCATCGGCGAACAGATCGGGGGCGAGGCGCTACGCCGGCGGACGCACTACGTCACCACCAACGTCTCCGGCGTCCGTGAGTATGCCTTCGGCGACAGTTTCAACCGCATCCATTGGCGCAGTACGGCCCGCACCGGCCGGATGATGGTCAAGGAGTTCGAGCTAGACCCCATCGCCGATATCTGGATCCTCTTAGATATGGATTACAACGTCCAAGCCGGCCTGAGGTTCGATGAAATCCCTCTACCTCGTCTGCCGGAAGTTTATTGGGAAAAAATGCCGAAATTTGAACTACCGGCCAGCACAGAAGAGTATGCCGTCGCCGCCGCCGCCTCGATCAGCAAACACTTTCTAACCCAAAATCGGAATGTGGGACTGCTGACCTACGCCAACGGCGCCCATCGCGACCTGGCCCAAAGTGACCGAGGCGCCCGTCAACTGACCCGCATTCACGAAACCTTGGCCGTCACCCAGGCCAAAGGGGCCATTCCCCTGGCCGAGGTCTTGATCGCCGAAACGATGCAATTCAGCCGCAATACTACCGTCATCATCATTACTCCCTCCATCTCCTCCGATTGGATCGCGGCCACGCGTGATCTGGCTAATCGAGGCATCAAACCCACCGTCGTCCTGATCGACCCCGCCAGTTTCGATGCCGAGGCCGGCACTATGGAGGCCGAAATTGAATTAACCGCCAGCCACATTCCCCACTACATTCTCCGCCAAGGCGACCGCTTGGAAGACGCGCTGGCCAATGCCCGCTCGTCGAATCGGCGCTGAGTCTTTGTCTCCTTCGAAGCGTCCATTCGACACCAACAAAAATGGGACAGGCGATTTAACGTCCGATTGTCACTAGCACAATAACCAAGATTGTGCTAAACTAACTATTCAAAATTAATTGATAATTGACAATTGATAATTGATAATTTGAGATTGAGTTATCAATTACCAATCTTTCTGTATAGCTCAAACATCGACGCAAATTGAGGTAAAGATTCTATGTCGCAAAACGGACATCCAAAAACACTCTTTGAAAAAATCTGGGATAACCACGTGGTGGTTGACGAAGAAGACAGCCCCTCCGTACTCTACATCGACCTGCATCTGGTCCACGAAGTCACATCGCCCCAGGCGTTTACCGGCCTACGTGAAAAAGGGCTAAAGGTGCGCCGCCCCGATAAGACCATCGCTACCATGGATCACGGTATTCCGACCACGTCGCCGGAGATTCCCATTAGCGATGTGCTGGTGCTCAAGCAAATTAGCCAGCTTGAGAAAAACTGCAATGATTTCGGGATTCCTTTGCACGGCCTGTACAGCCCTAATCGGGGCATTGTTCACGTTATCGGGCCGGAGTTGGGGTTGACCCAACCGGGTATGACCATCGTCTGCGGCGACAGCCACACCAGCACGCATGGCGCGTTCGGGGCGCTGGCGTTCGGCATCGGCACCAGTGAGATCGAGCACGTGTTGGCCACGCAATGTTTGCTGCAAGTCAAACCGAAAACTTACGCGGTCAAAGTTGAGGGGCAACTGCCTAAGGGCGTTTCGTCCAAGGATATTATCCTCAATCTCATTTCCCGCATCGGCATCGGCGGCGGCACCGGCCACGTCTTTGAATATATGGGCGAGGCCATTCGCAGCCTGTCGATGGAAGAGCGGATGACCATTTGCAATATGTCGATTGAGGGCGGCGCACGGGCCGGGATGGTTGGCCCGGATGATACGACGTTCGAGTATATTGCCGGTCGGCCACATGCCCCGCAGGGCGAAGCCTGGGAAGCGGCTGTCGAAGAGTGGCGAACGCTGCCTACGGATGAAGGCGCAACCTTTGATAAAGAAATCGTCATTGATGCCAACAAATTAGAGCCGATGATTACCTACGGCACCAACCCCGGAATGGGCATGCTGATTACCCAACCTGTGCCCGATCCGATGCAATTTGGGACCGTGAGCGAGCGCCAGACGCTGGAGAAGGCGTTGAACTATATGGATTTGCAGCCGGGGCAGTCGTTGTTGGGAAAACCGGTGGATGTCGTCTTCCTGGGTAGTTGCACTAACTCCCGCCTCAGCGATCTGCGGCTGGCGGCCAGTTTGCTCAAAGGGAAAAAAGTGGCCGATAATATTCAAATGATGGTCGTTCCCGGCAGCCAGCAGGTCAAACAGCAGGCCGAGGCTGAAGGCATCGACAAAATCTTCAAGGAAGCCGGAGCCGATTGGCGTGAAGCTGGCTGCTCGATGTGTATCGCGATGAACGGCGATCAGTTAGAGCCGGGCCAGTACGCGGTCAGCACCAGCAACCGCAACTTCGAAGGTCGGCAGGGCAAAGGCGGGCGCACGTTCCTGGCCAGTCCGCTTACCGCCGTGGCTACCGCTATCACCGGCCAAATCACCGATGTCCGCACGATGTTAGATTAGAAAGTGAGGGTTTGTTATAATGGAACAATTCACAACATTAACGGCTAAAATGGTATCGATCCCCACCGAAAATATCGACACCGATCAGATCATTCCAGCTCGCTTCTTGAAAGTGACCGATAAAAACGGGCTGGGTGAGAATTTGTTCTTCGACTGGCGCTATCATGCCGACGGCAGCCACAAAGAAGATTTCATTCTAAACACTGAGCAGGGTCGCCAGGCCAAAATTCTAGTCGCCGGTGACAACTTCGGCTGCGGATCGAGCCGTGAGCACGCACCTTGGGCGATTATGGGCTACGGTTTCCAGGCCGTCATCTCGACCAGCTTTGCCGACATCTTCCGCAACAACTCATTAAAATTAGGGTTGCTGCCAGTGATTGTAGATGAAGAGACCCACTACCAATTGATGAGTCTGATCGAAGAAGAGCCGGATACCGAGATCATTATCGACCTGGCTGATCAGACCCTGCAATTACCCGACGGCCGTAAAGTTAAATTTCCAATTGACAATTTTAGTAAAAATTGTATTCTCAATGGTGTCGATCAATTAGGTTATCTGCACCAGCATGCTTCAAAAGTAGAGGCGCATGAAGCGGTTAACCCCCATCGCGTGAACACCCTGGCTGGCAGCTCAACCTGATTTCAGGCGATCACAATTGACTCCAAGGGGTGTATCAAACCCTCATTTTAGCACGGATTTAACCATCCGGACTGAGCGGTCGGTGATCGACTAAAATTTTAACAACTGAATAGCTTTTTATTCAATCATCTTATTCCTTGAGAGGGAGGTTGATATCGAAAAATCTGGCACAAAAATTGCTTCTGATGGGTTTTGCTTATAGGTCCGACCTAAAGTAATCCAAAGCGTTACAAGGCCGTGACGAAAGTTAGTCAAGTAGACGATGAAAGGATGATGATAATGTCTCAAATTTTGGATTTACTCGGTGAAAAAGCTGAAAGCTTATTAAGTTACACCTGTAAAGGTATTCCCAAAGAATCATTGCATTTGCCAGGTCCAGACTTTGTGGAACGCATCTTTATGCAGTCAGATCGCAATCCACAGGTATTACGCAGTCTGCAAAGTATGTATGATCATGGCCGGCTGGGCGGCACCGGTTATATGTCGATCCTGCCGGTTGATCAGGGTATCGAACATACCGCCGGGGCCTCGTTTTCGCCTAATCCGGAATATTTCGATCCTGAAAATATTGTTAAATTGGCGATTGAAGGCGGCTGCAACGCGGTCGCATCAACCTTTGGCGTGTTGGGGAGTGTGGCCCGTAAGTATGCCCACAAGATTCCCTTCCTGGTCAAGTTCAACCATAATGAGCTACTAACCTATCCGGAAAAGTACGATCAGATTTTCTTCGGCACCATCAAGCAAGCCTGGGATATGGGCGCTACTGCCGTTGGGGCTACCATCTATTTCGGCTCCGTGGAATCGAGCCGCCAGATTGTTGAAGTGGCGAAAGCATTTGAATACGCTCACGAACTGGGAATGGCGACCGTCTTGTGGTGCTACCTACGCAACCCGGCCTTCAAGAAGGATGGGATCGATCATCATACCTCAGCCGATACGACAGCCCAGGCCAATCATCTGGGGGTGACATTGCAAGCCGATATCGTCAAGCAAAAGCTGCCCACCCAAAACGGCGGCTTCAAAGCCATCGGCTTTGGCAAAACCAATCCCAAAATGTACGGCGAGTTGGTCAGCGATCACCCCATCGATCTGGTGCGCTGGCAAGTGGCCAATGACTACATGGGCCGGATCGGCTTGATCAATTCCGGCGGCGCATCAGGCGCCCATGACTTCGCCGATGCGGTTTACACGGCGGTGGTCAATAAGCGCGGCGGCGGTATGGGGCTAATTTCTGGCCGTAAAGCCTTCCAACGCCCAATGGCGGAAGGGGCCAAGCTGCTCAACTTAATCCAGGATGTCTATCTGGACGCGACTATTACCGTCGCCTAAAATCAAGTCGGGCCGGTTGGATGGGGAATGGCATTCAACTGACCTGAGTGGCAAACTTTATGAATGAGAAGGGCCAGAGCATCATGGTCTCTCGGCCCTTCTTTGTATGTTTAACTCAAGGAGTAGGAAGTAAGGAGTAGGAAGTATGGACATAAATTCATTACTTCCTACTCCTTACTCCTTACTTCTTACTTCAATATTATTCGAGGTCTTTTTTAGAAATGGTCAGTCAGAACGATTTAGCAGAAACAGGTGTCACACGGGCGATGGCCGAACGTATAGCTGTCGCCCGTCGCATTGGGGAACTTAGTCAGTGAGTTTGTAGAGTTGGTGGAGTTGGTGGAGTTTATGGAGTTGGGTAATGAATGGGCTTTGCCAAACGCGGCCAACTACAACTACGTTTTACACTGGTAAGTTGAGAACGTAGCCGGTTATATTATTTTTGACACCTAATTAATGATTTTTCAAGGAGTTTCCCAATGACCCAGGTTGCAATGTACGACACCACCCTGCGCGACGGTACGCAGGGCGAAGGCATCTCCCTTTCCGTCCGAGACAAATTAAAAATTGCCCAGAAATTAGATGATTTTGGCGTGCGTTATATCGAAGGCGGCTGGCCCGGCTCAAACCCCAAAGACGCCGAGTTTTTTGCGCGGCAGGCTGAGCTAAATCTAAAAAATGCCCAGATTGCCGCGTTTGGCTCAACTCGCCATAAAAATACCACCTGCGATGACGATGCCAATATTCAGGCGCTGATCGAGGCCAATACGCCGGTGGTGACTCTGGTCGGCAAAAGTTGGGACTTGCACGTTCACCATGTGCTGGAGACCGATCCCGAAGAAAATTTGAATATGATTTTGGAAAGCGTCGAATATTTCAAAGCGCGTGACAAAGAAGTCGTTTATGACGCCGAACATTTCTTTGATGGCTATAAAGCCAATCCGGATTACGCCCTGCTCACGCTCACAGCCGCCGCGCAAGGCGGCGCCGATTGCCTGGTGCTGTGCGATACCAACGGCGGCTCGACGCCTTGGGAGGTGGAGGAGATCACCCGCCGAGTTTTGGAACAGTTTCCTGAAACTCAAATCGGCATTCATGCTCACAACGACTGTGAATTGGGCGTTGCCAACAGCCTGGCCGCGATTCGAGCCGGCGCATCCCATGTGCAAGGGACGATCAATGGCTACGGTGAACGGGTCGGCAATGCCAACCTGATGAGTATCATCCCCGGTTTGCAGCTCAAAATGGGCTATTCGTGTGTCGATCATAAACAACTGGTGAAATTAACTGCTCTGTCGCGTTACGTTGATGAACTGGCGAACATGACGCCTAACACCCACCAACCGTTTGTGGGCCACAGCGCCTTTGCTCACAAAGGCGGTATCCACGTAGCCGCCATGCTTAAAATTGCGGAAAGCTACCAGCATATGGACCCGACTCTGGTTGGCAATGAGCAACGAGCGGTGGTTTCGGAACTGTCTGGGCGAGGTAACATTCTCTACATGGCCCAAGAGTTGGGTCTCGATACCGGCCGCGATGAAGCCAAGCAAGTTCTCGATCAAATCAAAGAATTAGAAAATCAGGGTTACACCTTTGAAGGCGCGGATGCTTCTATCGATATTATGCTGCGCCGGGCTAAAGAGGATTACCAGCCCCCCTTTGAAGTTGTCGATTTTATGGTTATCACCGAAAATCGGCAGAGGCGCGGCCTTTTCACCGAGGCGACCGTTAAAGTCAAAGTCGGCGACGAAGTTCGTCACACGGTGGGCGAAGGCAATGGGCCGGTCAACGCCTTGAACTTAGCCTTGCGCAAAGCCCTGCATCAGGATTTTCCGCAGCTCGGCAACGTTCATCTCAGCGACTACAAAGTTCGCATTTTGGACAGCGACTCCGGCACCGCCGCTAAAACCCGGGTAATGATTGACTTCTACGAGGGCGGTACCCATCACAGTTGGACCACCGTCGGCGCGCACACCAACATCATCGAAGCCAGTTGGCGAGCTCTTGTTGACAGTATGGAGTACGCTCTACTCAACGGCCAACGTTTCTAAACTGTTGACTTCAAATAACATCACCGTAATGGGTAATTGGATACCACCAATTACCCATTACCATTACCAATTATCAATTGTTTATGCATTCAACCGCTCAAAAAGTGGCTAACGCCGCTCAACAATTGGGATTAACCATCGAGATTAAAGAGTTTGAAGCCAGCACCCGCACGGCGCAAGAGGCGGCCGACGCCATTGGCTGTAGCGTCGGGCAGATAGTCAAGTCGCTGCTGTTTGTGGTCGATGAGCAGCCGGTGATGGCCCTTGTTAGTGGGGCGAACCAACTGGACGAAAAAAAGTTGGCGGCGCTGTGCAGTGTTGGCCGTAAAAAAGTTAAACGGGGTAATGCCGATATCACTCGCGAAGCCACCGGCTTCGCTATTGGCGGCGTACCGCCGTTTGGGCATGCGCGCCAACTGCCCACTTACATCGATGAAGATTTCGCCCGGTTTGAGATCATTTGGGCCGCAGCCGGCACGCCCAATGCGGTCTTTGCGATTACCCTGGCCAACCTTGTCCAGACCACTCAAGGAACGATAGCGTCCTTAAAAGATGAGCGCTCAAGATAACCTCGGTTCATTGCCCCGAACCGCAAAAACGAGGCGGCAGCCACAGTTTCGGCAAATCTATCCAATCCTGATGGTCATTCTTGGGCTGGCAACATACCTACGCTATTCCGGGTTAGACACGCCAGGCCTTTGGCTAGACGAAGTTTCTTATACCATTGCAGCCCAGCGTCCAATTTTCGACCAAATTATAAAGCCCACCGAAACCCTTGGCGACTATTTAAGTGTTGATCCGACGTTGTCAGATATTCCGTTTTCATTGTCGCTGTTACTAGGTAGCGCTAACTTTTTTGTTCGACTTCCAGCGGCGATTTTTGGTATCTTAAGCGTTGCCCTAATATATAGAACGGGGCGAGAGTTACTCGGAATTTGGCCGGGTTTGATCGCGGCCTTTCTACTCTGTCTGTCCAGTTTTCACATCCTCTACTCGCAAGAAGGCCGAAGCTATAGTCAATTTATTTTTTTCAGCACAGCTTCTTTTCTATTTTTATACAAAGCGGTTACAGTCAAAGAGCTAAAATATTGGGGACTATATGCCCTGGCCACTTGGGCTGCTGTTTCTACAAATCATTTGATGATTTTTGCTGTTGCCGTTCAAGGACTTTTCCTACTATTATTTTTAGCGATGGCTGTACGCTCCCAAAATTTTCGCCTCGTCATGTTCCTTACCAATATGGGTTATTTCTGTTTGGCGGTATTGGCAGTAGCCCTCTTTCGATTACCTTGGCTGGAGGACTTTACACAGCGTCAATGCGCTGGCTGCGATATTGGGCGCCCCTCATATTCGCTCGATATTTGGGGGGGGTTCATCAACGCTATCAAAGCATTTTCAGCCGAATCGAGGCTGGTCTTATTCGTTTTAGGATCGACTGCGCTGATTGGTATGGTCTCACTATGTTTAAAAAATCGAAACGCCGAGGGGTTGCTCACTATATGGTTTTTCTTGTCGATTATAATTTCAACCATTGGGCTGTGGTTTATTTCGCAGTTTTACCATCCTCGATATACAATTTGGGGGCTGCCGGCGTATTTGCTTTTAGCCGCCTATGGCATAGTCGTGATCGCCAATCGGCCAGTTTTCATAAAAAATAGACCTGCCCTAACGGCCTTGGGAGGATGTCTGGCGCTTATTTTTAGCTTGGTTAATTTTTTTCAAATTCAACAAAACGTTCAAATCAAGCAGCGTTGGCCGCTGGGGATGTTGCAAGAGACAACCAACGTAATTATCGCGGGTGCCGATACAGGCGAAACGGTGATCGTCATTGGCCTTCCCCGGCAACATCTAAAATTTTATATTGAGCAAGAGCGACAAGATTTAACCTTCATCGATGAGAGAACGTTTGCTGAAGAATTTCTGATTAGCCCTTTACCAGATCGCCTTGCAGGCCGATGGTATGTGTTGCATAATGCTTCTGCCTCACCCAATATTCCAACAGAATGGCCTGGTCATCAAGATTATTATACTTTTTACGATCTACTCGTTGTCCATAACGCTACGCCTTGCCGTTTAAAGGAATGTGTAACGCAAACTAAAGCGCTTCTCTTGGAAATCGCTGAGGCAAACCCAGACTCAAGTTTGGCTAAAAGAGTCAACAATGTTATCGATAGTTTTAACGTTTTACAATTACAATAGACAATAAGTTTTAGAGAGGATTAACTATGTACGCAAAAATCACCCTCCTCCCCGGCGATGGCATCGGTCCCGAAGTTGTCGCCGAGGGAGTCAAAATTCTCAATGCCATTGGGGAAAAATATAGCCACGAGTTTGAATTCACTTCGGCATTGGCCGGCGGGATCGCCATCGACGAGACCGGCAATCCGCTGCCCGACGAGTCGCTGGAGGCTTGCCGCCAGGGCGACGCCGTATTGCTGGGGGCGGTCGGCGGCCCCAAATGGAGCGATCCGAAAGCTAGCGTGCGTCCGGAGCAGGGCTTGCTCAAACTCCGCAAAGAGTTGGGGTTGTTTGCCAATATCCGGCCGGTAAAGATTTACCCGGCTTTGGTCGATGCCTCGACGCTCAAAAAGGAGGTGGTTGAGCAAGTCGATATGGTGATTGTGCGCGAGTTAACCGGCGGCATCTACTTTGGCCAGCCGCAGGGTCGCCGCGATAATGATCAGGGGCGAGCAGCGGTGGATACGATGTATTACACCGAGGCGGAAATCGGCCGGCTGATGCGAGTCTCGTTTGATCTGGCCCGACAGCGGCGTAAAAAGGTGACTTCAGTGGATAAAGCCAATGTACTGGCCTCTAGCCGACTCTGGCGAGAAGTGACGCATGAAGTAGCGGCGGAATATCCGGATGTGGAATGTGAAGATATTTTAGTCGATGCCTGCTCGATGTACCTGATTCGCCGGCCCGCTGATTTCGATGTCATCGCGACCGGTAACATGTTTGGCGATATCCTCAGCGACGAAGCCAGCATGCTGGCCGGTTCGATGGGCATGCTGCCTTCGGCGTCTCTGGCTGAAGGCAAATTTGGCCTGTACGAGCCAATCCACGGCTCGGCGCCCGATATTGCCGGCCAGGGCATCGCCAATCCGCTGGCTACAATTTTGAGTACGGCCATGATGCTGCGGATCACCTTTGGCCTGACTAAAGAGGCGGATGTGGTTGAGCAAGCCGTTGAGACGATTTTAGCCGAAGGCTACCGCACGGCAGATTTGGCTGTTCCCGGTGAAGAGACGGTCAGCACCACCCAAATGGGCGATCTGGTGGTTAACTTTATAAAAACCGGAAGTTAATCGACCAACATGGCTCCGGCTGCTTCCGGGTCGAAGTTGTCAGGCCAAATGGTTTGGCGGTTATATCTGGCTTTCACCAGGTTGGTCTCTGTCAAATCAGCGCCGGCCAAGTTGGCATTTACCAATTTCGTCCCAAACAGATCGGCCTGACTCAGATCGGCATAGCTTAGATTAGCCTGAGATAAATCGGCAAAGGTCAGGTCAACGTGGTGGAGACAGGCGTAACTCAAATCCACCGCCGACAAATCGACCGCAGTTAAATTGGCATCGGTCAGATTGGTTTCAGCCAATCTGGCCTCAGTCAATTGCGCTCCCATTAAATGCGCTTCGATGAGCTTGGCCTTCCTGAGATCGGCCTCGCACAGATTAACCCCATCGAAGTTTATCTTGCTAAGATTTGCACCATACAGATTGGCGTGAGCCAGGTTCGGCTTGGTAATGGGATGTTGCTCACGCCATTGATTCCAGATATTAATGCCTCGACGCAGCATGGTAAGGTCAACTGAATCTGCCACAAAAGCCTCCCCAAAAAACTACCTTTAAGCGCTAGACAAATCAAGTCTGCTTCATTTGAAATTCGGTACTTCTATTCTAGCATACCTGGAACATTGCGACAAGAGAACCTTAAATACGCCGGGACGGTTTATTTTGCCAATCGTTTCGCTGTCAAGTATTATGGTACTTGTCCGCCGAATGGGTAAACGGGACGGATATATTGTCATTTTTGTTATGTTTGGTATAATGAAGCAAGAAACATCAGTGCATGGGCATCCCTCACCGACCATGATCCGAATTCAAGATAATTATCCGGAAAACCTTGACACTGTTTATCCTGCCAAAATCCAAACGATATGGGTCTACCGTGTTCGAGCATTTGACACCTTTCCGGGCCTGAAACACGCTATTTTCACACGCCGGGGTGGGGTTAGCCCGTCTCCGTTCAGGTCGCTCAATTTAAGCGTCTCTGTCGGCGATAATCCCCAGACAGTCCAAAAAAATTTTTCCGATGCCTGTCACGCTGTTAGCGTCCCCCCTGAAAAAACTGTTTCAAGTCATTTAATCCATGGTGCCGATGTTTTAACAATCGACGCTTCTAATCGACGGCCGGTGATCGGTCAGGCCGATGCCCTGATTACAGCCGAGCCGGGGGTTTACCTTTTTATGCGATTTGGCGATTGTACTCCGCTGCTCTTTTTCGATCCAACCCGTAACGCCGTTGGTCTGGCCCATGCCGGCTGGCGCGGCACCATGCAAAACGCCGCCGGCGCTACGGTCGAGGCGATGATCGATCGGCTGGGTTGTGAGGCGGAAAATATCATCGCGGTCATTGGCCCGGCCATTGGGCCTTGCTGCTATGAAGTGGGGCCGGAGGTGATGACGGCGGCCTCACAAACTTTTGACAAGGCGGAGCGGTTGTTTACTTACCCTAACGGGCCAGAGCAGCGCGCTCATTTTGACTTGTGGGAGGCCAACCGGCAGCAGTTGATCAAAGCCGGGGTAAGGCAGATTATCGGATCTGAATTGTGTACCGCTTGCCATACTGATGACTTTTTCTCGCATCGAGCGGAAAAGGGACGAACCGGCCGTTTTGGCGTTATCATCGGCCTAGAGGAAAAAAACGAGTGAGTGAGTTAGTCTCCTCTCTTCAGTCCGTCCAGAGGCGGATGGCCGAGGCAGCAGACCGAGCCGGACGGAATGTGGCTGATGTGACCTTGGTGGCGGTCACTAAAACTCATCCGCTGGACGTGATTATTGAAGCTTACCAGGCCGGTCTCCGTCACTTTGGCGAAAACCGAAGCGATGAATTTCAGGAAAAACGAACCGGTTTTTCAGAGTGGCAGGCCAATCTAACGCAGGCCGATCCGGTTTACTGGCACTTTATCGGTCACGTGCAGAGTCGGCAGGCCGGCTTAATTTTAGAAAATCAACCGGCCTTAATTCACTCAGTGGACAGTTTAAAACTGGCGCAACGTCTTGATCGCCTGGTTCACAGTCAGGACGCCCCCAAGGTCAATGTCCTTTTACAATGCAACGTTTCCGGTGAGGCAGCCAAGTCAGGCTTTGCCCTGCATCAATGGTCAACGGCTCGGCGTCAACTGGCCGATTTTTTGACCATCGTAGAGCAGATTGCGGCTCTTGAAAATATAACCATTGCCGGCTTGATGACAATGGCGCCGTATTCAGAGGAAGCAGAAGCCTCCCGCCCTTTTTTTAGGCGTTTGGCGGCTTTAAGAGCGAAACTCCGAGAGGCGGTGCCTCCTCTGACCTGGCCGCACCTATCGATGGGCATGACGAACGATTTTGAAGTCGGCATCGAAGAAGGGGCAACCATTATCCGAGTCGGTCGCGCTATTTTTGGAGAACGATATTACAACTAATGCAGCGAACATGTTAGAAAACACAAATATTACTTTTATTGGCAGTGGAGCCATGGCCACGGCGATGATCGCTGGTTTAATTGAGCAAGGTTTACTTGCCCCTCAACGGATCATCGCCAGTGACCCTTTTGCGGCTCAATTAGAAAAAATAAAACAACGCTATTCGATCAAGACCACGCAAAGCAACGTTGAAGCGGTCAAAGGGGCCGATATTATCGTCCTGGCAGTCAAACCCCAGACGCTAACTGCGGTTGGCAAAGAATTGAAAAACGAGATTCCCGCCGAAACGTTGGTCTTATCCATTTTGGCCGGCTCAACCATTAACACCATCAGCCAAACATTACGACACGACCGTCTGGTTCGGGTGATGCCTAATACGCCGGCCCAGGTAAACAAAGGTATGTCGGTCTGGACCTGCACCGAGCAGGTTAGTGACCGGCAGAAGCAGCAGACTCAGACCATTTTGGGGGCATTAGGGGAAGAGATCTTTGTAGACAGTGAAAAATTTCTGGATATGGCCACGGCGCTATCGGGCGGCGGGCCGGCTTACGTTTATCTGTTTATGGAAGCTCTGATTGATGCCGGCGTTCACATGGGGTTCTCCAGACCGGTAGCCCAGCAGTTGGTTTACCAGACAATGGAAGGATCGGTGGCATTTGCCCGCAGCATGGATAGCCACCCCGCCGAACTACGCAATATGGTCACATCGCCGGGCGGCACCACCGCCGAAGCCTTATACCAGTTGGAAAAGAGTGGTTTTCGGGCGATCATTTCCAAAGCCATTTGGGCAGCTTGCAAGAAATCGCGTTATCTGGGAGGATTAGACGATAATGGGTAATTTTTTAATCATCGTAATACAGCTCATATTCGAGCTATTATGGTGGGCCATACTAATTAAAGTCATTTTGTCGTGGCTGCCTATGGCCGGGATTAGAATAGATCCCTATAATCCGGTGGTTCAAATGTTAAACTCTATCACTGACCCCATTTTGGAACCACTACGCAGGTATACAACCATCGGGATGATCGATCTAAGTCCGATTGTGGCCCTTATTGGTCTAAGACTGATTGAAAGATTCCTGATTGGGCTTTTGGGTGGGTAAGAATATTAAGGAGAAAACTATGCGTGACATCAAGTTTAATATCACTAAAGCTGAAGAAGGGGCTGCCTTTGCGGTGCATGTGGTGCCTAAAGCGCCTAAAAATGAAGTCGTCGGCAAACACGGCGATGCCTTGAAAATACGCCTAACCTCCAATACGGTTGGCGGCATTGCCAATGATATGCTGATCAACTTCATCGCTCAAAAACTCAATGTCAAACGAGAAAAAGTAGAGATTGCGGCGGGGTTAACTTCGGCTGAAAAGATGATCATTGTCGTTGGGGTATCTCCTCATACCGTCGAAAGCACCCTGTTATCATAGGGAACTTATTTACTCCAACCAACGTCTTAGTATGGAGAGGAATAATAACATACTGGTTGGAGATAATTTTATGGTTTACCTAAAAAGCAAAATAATATCGGTAATGATGGTGTGTGGTTTGGTTCTGGTGGTAGCCGCCTGTTCTGGCCCTGCACCGGCCGGAGAAATCGACAAGAGCGTCGGCGATTCTCGAACTCAGACCGTCTCAATCGAGCAGCCGGCCGCAACCACCGAACCGGTGACGGCACCGGAACCAACGGCCACCGATTTACCGACTGAAATTATTGAACCCGTCTCTCCCATTTCCCCCGTACCCACGCCTGAGGAGAACACTGTAAATAGTTTGGTTGCGACTATGAACCCCATCCCCGGTAGTGAAGAGGCGCTGGCTGCCGCCATTGACGATCTATCACAGCAGCTTAATGTGCCGCCTGATCAAATATCGCTCGTGTCAACTGAGGCCAAACAATGGTCTGACTCCAGCCTGGGTTGCCCCCAGGAAGGCTTTATGTACGCCCAGGTAATTACGCCCGGCTACCTGATTGTCCTGGAGGCCGATGGCGTTGAGTACCAATACCACACCAATCAATCTGATACCGCAATTCTGTGTAAAGAATAAACAAGAGCATATGGCAATTCCTATTGAGTCATCCGCAGTTGACTATAATTGGGACATAAGTAGGTATTGACATTCCCCTAATTATCTGAGATGATAATAGGCGTCAGGTAAAGTTTAACCAGCACTGTTCTTTAAAAAAACTATTCATTCTTCGCGTTCTGTTTCTATTTCCCCAACTCGTTATAGTGTTGGGGGAGACTATGGAGTTTGTTATGAAACTTGTCACAAAAGCTCAAACCAAGGCACTTAACGGCTAAAGGTTTGAGCTTTTTTTGTTATCGGCGTGTTGACGGTTTGACGGGTGTTAAGCTGTAGTTCTTACAAACTAAAACTTATGAAATAAGGAGAGACGTCATGAAAAAATTTATTACCCTTGCTTGTGCAGCGGTTTTGGCCGTTACGATGTTGGCCATCACGACCCAAACGAGCCAGGCCAGCGGGCCTAATGGCGGCTATAACCATTACAACAATAACTACAATGGTTATCACTATTCAAACTATGGCCATCAAAATTACGGCTACAATCACTATAACTCCCGCTATTACAACAATAACTACGGCTATTATGGACGAACCTATTACCCCCGCTATTACAACAACTACTACAGCCGATATTGCTACCCAAACTATTACAACAACCGCGTCTATCATCGCTATTACTAAAATAAAGCAGCTAAGCTGGTTATAATACAACTCAGTTCTACTGATCGCGCCCGTTAGACAAACAAATAAAAAAGAGACAAGACTTTAAAGTCTTGTCTCTTTTTTTACAATCAGATTCTACTAATTAGTCAGCATCATCATCTGGTTTGCGCTTCTTAATCCTTGACAGCGAAGCCGCCAGCCCAGACGCAGTGGCTCTTTGCTTTTCTTTCTTACCCGCCTTTCGCGGCGGCACGGCCGAAGGCTTGAAGAGTTTTCCATTCGGCATTGTCGCTTTTTCCAGCTTCCTGGCTGCGGCCAACTGCGTTTCGGTCACTTTGGCCTCGGTTAGATCAGCCTGGCTTAAATTGGCCTGGCTTAAGTCAGCCTCTTCCAAATCGGCTTCCCGCAGATTAGCCTGGCTTAAATCAGCTCTAACCAAAATAATCTTTTTGAGATTAGCGCCTTGCAGATTAATCTCGGCTAGAATTGCGTCACTAAAATTGACCTGCGCTAAATTAGCGCCGCTAAAGTCATTTTTGCTTAAATCAGCCCCATCGAAACTGACGCCTTTTAACTTGACCTCGGCCAAAGTAATATTTGTTAAAATGGCTCCATCTAAGACCGCCCGGCTCAGATCGGTTCCCTTCAAGTTAGCACTATTGAGATTAACGCCAGTTAGGTTTGCCAGGCGCAAAATAGCATTTGTTAGATCGGCCTCTTCTAAATCAGCCTCGCTTAAGACGGCTTCGGCCAAGTTAACGCCGTTAAGATTCGCCCCTCTGAACTTCGACCAGCGAAAACTGGTTTCATAAAAATTCGCCTCACTTAAGTTGGCCTCATTGAAACTGACTGCTTCCATTCTTACACCGATCATCGACACCCCGGCCAGGTTGGCGCGATCAAGGTTGGCGCCCTGCCAGCGTGTTTTGAACGCATCGATGTGGGTTAAATCAGCGCCGCTCAAATTGGCTCGCAACAAATTGGCGCCGCTCAAATTCGCGCCGCTCAAATTCGCGCCGCTCAAATTCGCGCCGCGCAGATCGATATGGCTGAGATCCTGCCCGCTTAAATCTCGGTCACTTAAATCCGGTACTTCGCCTGCCAGGCGGGCTGATTTAACGATTTGAATGATATCTTCACGTTCCATGGCACCCTTGACCTTACGCCGATATTTTCAATTATGCCATAAGACGCGAGTCAAGACAACATGGCTAGCTAAACATAAAACAATCGCTTTCGATTTATGCCTAAAACGCCCTTAACTTCATAAACCAAAAAGGCTAAGGCAAAGATCACGCCCCTCCTTCTACCCAACCTCCTACCCTCCACCTACCAACTCCACAAACTCCAAAAACTCTACTCATACCGCAACGCCTCGATCGGCTTGAGCCGCGAGGCCCGCGTGGCCGGATACACGCCAAAAAACAAGCCGATGGCCAGGGCAAAACTGGTTGCCAACAAAATCGAGTCCAACGTGACCACGGTCTCCCCCAAATTAGGAATAAGACGCGGCAGCAGTTGCGACACGCCATATCCCAAGCCGATACCGAACATACCGCCAATTAGTGAGATGACCGTCGCCTCCACCAGAAACTGAAACATGATATCCCGCCGCTTGGCCCCAACGGCCTTACGAATACCGATCTCGCGAGTCCGTTCAGTGACCGAGACCAGCATGATGTTCATAATCCCAATTCCCCCCACCAGCAGCGATACCCCGGCAATCGAACCGAGAAACGCCGTCAGGCCGGCGGTAATCGTGTTGCCGAAGGCCAGCAGTTCGGCTTGGCTGGTGACCGTAAAATCATCGGTTTCCTCATCGAGCAGCTTGTGCCGGTCGCGCATAACGGTGTTGATTTGCTCGGTTATCGCGTCCATACGATCTTGAGACGTCGCCTGCACAAAAATAGTACTGACGATCAAACTGCCGTGATGCGATCCCGCACTCCCCAGCCGCGTTTGGGCCGTGCTAATCGGAATAAAGATGCCGTTATCGGTTTCGTTCGTGCCAAAGCCGGACTGCCCTTTCTCTTCCAAAACGCCAATAACCTCAAACGGAATGCCCCCGATCCGGATCATCTCACCGATCGGGTATTCATAAGACTCAAACAACTCCTCGGCTACGGTTGCCCCTAGCACCGCCACGCGAGTGCGCCGGTCGATATGCTGCGGCTCGATAAACTGCCCCAGTACCGGCCGGGTCGCCCGTACCGACTCATACTCGGCGCTGACGCCGGTCACGCTCACACTCAACTCCACCTGGCCGCGCACCACGCCCAAATTGCCGACGCCGTACTCCGGTGAAACCGCCACTACATCAGACACCAGCAGCGGGTCGCCGATAGCTTGAGCATCGGCCAGAGTCAGCGGCTGCGGAGGTGTTTGTTTAGCGTTGCCGGGATTGCCATTATTCCCGCCAAAGCTGAACCGGCCGGATACCACCCAAATAACATTGGTTCCCAAACTGGTGAAACTGTCGTTAAGCTGCTGTCTAAAACCGTTGCCGATGGAGATGAGCGAGATCACCGCGCCCACGCCAATAATAATGCCCAACATGGTCAAAATCGTACGTAGTTTGTTAGAGGTCAAGGCCCGAAGGGCGATAAAAATACTTTCCAGTAGGATCATTAAACTACCTCTAATACCGCTCGTTGCGGAGTCGCCACCGGCGTATCTTCGATTATGCGGCCGTCGGCCAGCCGCACAATACGGTGCGTGAATTGAGCGATATCCGGTTCGTGGGTGACAAAGATAATCGTAATTTGTTGCTCTTCATTAAGGTGCTGAAAGATGGTCATAATCTCCAAGCTCGATTTTGAATCGAGGTTGCCGGTTGGCTCATCGGCCATAATGATGGCCGGTTGGCTGACTAAGGCGCGGGCGATAGCTACCCGCTGCTGCTGGCCGCCGGAAAGTTCGTTGGGGCGGTGGTGCAGCCGGTCACCCAACCCAACCGCTTCCAGCGCGGCGGCGGAGCGACGACGCCGTTCACGCCGGCTTACCCCGGCATAAATTAGCGGCAGTTCGACATTGCTCAAGGCGCTGGTACGCGGCAGCAGATTAAAATTTTGAAACACAAAGCCAATCTGCTTGCCCCGGATGGCGGCCAGCCGGTTGTCATCTAACCGGCCAACTTCAACGCCGGCCAAATAATATTCGCCGGAAGTCGGCTGATCCAAGCAGCCAAGAATATTCATCAATGTCGATTTCCCAGAGCCGGACGGCCCCATAATAGCTACCAGTTCACCCTGTTGAATTTCTAGAGAGGCATCGTGCAGGGCGCGAACTTCGACCTCTCCCATCTGATAGATTTTAGTCAGATGCCGGGCATCGATAACCGGATTGGCGTTCATAGCTTTCTCCCTAAGAAATTCAATGGTAGCATCCCCAGTAGCGCGAAACAGAATGGAGCGCGTATCGAGGGGTGCAGCTTGACCTTAGATAATCGTTAATGCGCCCCCCTCGATACGGTTTCCGCTGCGCTCCAACCTACTCGGGATGCTTCTCGATCTCAGTTACACCTAGTTAGGTCAAAAATTTGTGTCGTCAACCGCCCATGTCGATTGCCTAATTTCAGTCGATCACGATTTCAAGATCTGATGAGAAATGATAGCACACGGATGACACGGATCATACGGATTTTCATGGATAAGGCTTGATTTAACTAAAAAATATCCGTGTTTATCCGTGTGATCTGTACAATCTGCGTTCTATTTACCCACTTTTATGTAAAATTGTGATCGCCTAATTTAGGCCGTCGTCGGTCGGCTAGCGGCGGTCGAGCTTTCTACAGACTCGGCCCCTGGCTCTCAGGCGGCTGTTTCCTGATAATCACTTCATCCCCTGCTTCCAAGCCGGCCACCACTTCCGTCATATCGCCGTCGCGCAGACCCAATTCGATTTCAACGCGCATCGGGTCCTCATCGCCGTTGATCTTTTCCACGTAAATGATCGACGGGCTGGCGTCGCGATCAATCTGAATGGCCTGGTTGGGAATGACCATTACATCTTCGAGACGCCTGGTCTCGATGGCGGCGGTGGCGGTCATCCCCGGTAACAGGCTGGGCTGGCCGTCCGCAGCCGCCACCTCAACCACCACTTCGTAGGTCACAATACCACCGGAGTCGTTGTCGGTCGGACTCGGGGCGATATCAACGACTTGGCCGGTAAAGGTTTCGTCAGGAAAAGCGTCTAGTGTAATCGTCGTATCTTGGCTACGCGCAATTCGCCCGATATCGATCTCGTCGATTTCAACCTCAAGCAGGTAGGATGAGGTATCGGCGACAACCATCACCGCGTCGTCGGCCTCATTGAGAACGCGCTCACCCGGCTCGATATCAATCGACAGAATAATTCCGTCGATGGGCGCGACCAAGACGGCTTCTTTCAGATTATCCCGCGCTTCTTGCAGGGCCAGACGCGATTTATCGACATCGGCCTTGACCGAGGCAATCTCGGCCGCGCTGGGACCTTGCAGCACCTCGGCCAACTCAGCTTCGTTGCCGACCATCGTCGCCCGAGCCTCGGCCAGTTCCGCCTCGGTGGCCGCTTTGACAGCCAGGTTATAATCGGCTACTGCTGTCTCATATTCGAGCGTGGCCGACTGTAGTTCATCCGACTCCGACATGGCCCCGATGTCGCCCCGATAGGCGACCTGATCATAAGCCCACTGGGCTTTTTTCAGTTCAATCTGCTTCAGAGCCAAATCACTTTCTGCTTTGGTCACTTCATCCGGGTCAGGGCCGTCTTGGAGTTCGGCCAGTTTCAGCCGGGCGCTTTCGACTTTGGCCCGCGCCGAAGCGATCTTGGCGGCCATTTCCGGCTCCAACAGTTTCTCCAACTCGGCTTCTTGTTTGGCTAAATCAATATCAGCTTTCTGAACCGCTAACTCCAGATCGTCGGTCGCCAGCCGGGCCAAAACCGTACCGGCTTCGACCGGCTGACCGCGCTTGACCAGCACCTCTTCGATCACGCCGCCGATTTCAAACTTCATCTCAACTTCCGCTTTCGGCCGAATCTGCCCGGCGGCGTTGACCGTATCAACTAATGTTTTCGTCTCGACCGGCACTATTTCAACGGACGGATCGTCGGTCAGCGCCGGTGGTTCCGACATCGGCGCGGCGTAGTAGTAGCCGGCCAGACTAATACCGATAGTAGCGGCCAAGATCAAGGTAATGATAACGACTCGTTTCATTGAGTTTGTCTCCGTAACAGGTAGTAGTGACTTTATGCGTTGTTCGTCGCCGATTTAGCGGCATTTAAGGCCAAGGGCGAAAGCCCTCACGACGAACTTGAACATTTTAGGTTCGAGGCGTTAACCGCCGAAGCTGCTACCGAAAATAAACGACGGCAGGACGGTCAGGCCCAACGCCACCGCCGCATACACGAGCGTCAAGATGAGCGCCTGGCCGCGACTGAGCCGAGCGGCAACCGAGACGCCTAACATGGCCAGTAGTAAACTCCACAGCCAAAATAGGTCGATGCTACTCAGCAGCGGCACTAACGGGTTGCCCGCATCGACCAGCGGATCGCCGCTGGCGACGAAGAACGCCAGACCGGGATAGCGAATAACGCCGTGTGACATTGTAACAAACGCGGCCTGCACCAGCGCCCCAATCGCCATAGGAATTCGCGCCCAGGTATTGACGGTAAACATCGCGCCAAAGGTGATATCGTCGCCGCCAAAAATAAAGGAGCCGAAATAGAGGAACGCGCTCTGCGTCAATAGGCCAAACACCATAAACAGCAGGCCAAATCCCAACGTCGTGACCAGCATAAACGGCAGCGACAGTGTAAATTCCATCGTGGCGCGCGCTGCCTCGGCTTGATCCGGCGGCATCGTGGCTAACTGCTGCTCCGCTTGGGTTCGAGCCAGGTCTAATACATACGGAATTTGGGCGATGCTAGCCGCGCCAAAAGCCACAATCAACACTAGCAGCGGAATACCCCACCGAGTCCAGCGTCGATGGGCCAGCACCGCTTTGAAGGTCGTCACCGGCTGGTCGATGATACCGAACAGCCAGCGCCATGAAAATACCGGCGCAGTCTTGACATTATTATTTGGCAGTGTAGTGGTCATGGTTAATCCCTCTCTTTTTTGGATTTCGACCTTACTATTCATTTAGGAATGGGAAATTAATAACTTCCCCATTTGGGTGGACGGCCCTGAGTAATTAGTAAATGGTAAACGGTAATTAGGGCTTGAATAACCAATTACCATTTACCCTAACTCAAATGCGTCTGTTATTCAATTCTCGATCTTTAAGCAAACCATCCTTTCCATTGTACCGAACCCTTCCCACTTTTACATCGGGCTGAGGGTGGATTAGGTGTGGGTCTGAAGGTGGATATGGGTGGGTGAGCTTAGTATATGACGAAATGGCTACAATCCCGTTATCAACCGGTTAAGATGTTGTAATCAACGTCTGTCCAACTTAAGACGGACGATCAAACCGCCCGCAGTCCGATGACATTGCTCTGGCAGTGTGATATACTACAAAGTATACTGTTAATCGGCGACACGCTATGGCCAAAACGATAAAAGAAAAACTTAAGCAAGGCATCGAGGCCGCAGAAGCAGGGCATAAAGTTAGAACACGAACGTTGTTGACCGATGTCGTTACGACCGATGAAGAGCAGCTTGAGGCCTGGGTCTGGCTGAGCCAGTTGGTCGATAGTCTGGAAGACAAAATCGTTTGTTTGGAAAATGTCTTGACGCTGGACCCGGACAACCAGTTTGCTCAGGAGGCGCTGACCGGCGTAAAAGCCGAACAGGAGCGATTTTTCGCCCCGGTGTATCCGCCCGGCGAAGAGGCCCCGCCGCCGAATGTGGTCACCATGCCCGAGGCGGCCCGACAACCGATCATCGACGCCTATCCATATCACGATGAATTTGACCATGTGTGGCTGTGCCCCTACTGCGCCCAACTGACCGAACCGGAGCAGCGACGCTGCCCCCACTGCGGCAAGTCGCTGATCGTCAAACGGCGCACACGGGAAGAGCGCAGCGTGTGGCTGCGGCGCGGTATATTTTTGCAAGTGTCGATGATGATGGTGATGGTGTCGCTCAGTTCGGCGGTCTTTGTGGTACTGGTAAGACAACAAGGCATTGAAAACCCTACCCGCTTTATGTCGCTTTACTTAGGGGCGGAGCTTGATAGCCGGCTGGAAAGCAGCCGCCAAGTTGTACTCGATACCTTTCCGATGTGGGCCTTTTGGGGCTTGGCGGCTATTCTGACATATACTATCGTCATGATCTTTTTGTTGTATATTCGGATACCTTATGGCAATGTTTTGTATTTTATCAGCGCCACGATTAGCTTGGTGATGGGACTGTTTGGCATGATCTTTTTCTACAGTTCCATCCCCGCGTTGGGTCTTAGCGCTTTTGCCTTTTTGTTGGGGCTGGTGCAGTTTATCGTCACCCTGAATTTGTGGAACGACTTTACCTTTAAAGAGCATCGCATTCAACTGCGGATCGACCGTGACGCTAAATCGCAGGCCAGCCTTTTCCAAAGCGGGCGCAAGTACAGTCAAGCGGGCATGTGGGGGCTGGCGGCCATCCACCTGCGCCGAGCCGTGGCGACCAATCCGCGCAGCCCGGCCTACCATCTGGCGCTGACGATGGCTTATTTGAATATTAACCGCTATGATCTGGCCGGCGAGTCGCTGCGGCAGTTTGAACGGCTCGACCCGCATGCCACGGACATCGAGCCGCTGAAAAAACAGATTCGAGCCGGCCAGGCGGAGAAGGGTGTCAGGACCAACGCATGAAAGCACCATCGCACTATTTTGACCCAGCCGAATTTACCGAAGACAGCGACGCCACCCGGCCTTACAATCTCAAGAGCCGGATGGTGCGAGGCGTGAACAAGTTGCCGCTGCCCCGGCGTATCCATCGACTGGGTCTGCGCGTCGCCTCTTACTTTCACCGGCTGCAATGGAAGCTGACCTTTGCCTACACGCTGTTCACCGCCGGCACCATCCTCATCTTGGCTGTCGTCGCTTTGGCGCTGTTGTGGTACCTTAATTTTCAATCAAACCTGTATCCCAACGCCATTGCCGACGCCATGAGCAAAGGGGTGCCGCCCCTGGCCGATTTTCTGGAGCAAGATCCGCCCGATCAGGCCGGCCTCCAGCGCTGGCTCGACGATGCCATCGCCGCCAACTATCTGATTATAAACGTGCCCAAAGATGAAACCGGAAATGACGCCGAGACCCAAGTGCCCGGCTTATTTGGCGAAGTTGAACTGGCAGCCATTGTCGATGCCAATGGCAAAGTTTTAGCCGTCAGCGCCGATGAAGCCATTGCCTTGAATGAAGCGCTGCACGGCCATCTTAGCCCACAGGCCGCCACGGTCTTCGAGGCGGCGTTACGCGGCGAGTCGGATTTGACGCAGTTGGCTACCCGAGGCGATGGATCGTTAACGGCGGCCGTGCCCATCTTGGGACACGATAACCAGGTGGTGGGAGCCATGCTGTTCACCACGCATGCCTTTCCCATCAGCGAGAGCGAATTTTTGCAAAAAGTTTTGCAGCAGATGATTTTGCCGTTTGCCGGGATTATGCTGGTGGTCGGAGTGGTGGTGGGCGCGTTGTTCGGCTTTTTGATCGCGCGCGGTCTGACCCGTCGCCTGCGAAATTTGTCTGAGGCTGCCGACGCCTGGAGCGAAGGCAATTTTCAAGTCCTGGCCCAAGATAATGCCGGTGATGAGTTGAGCCGCCTGGCCGGTCACCTCAACCACATGGCCATACAACTACAAAACTTGCTGCAAACTCGGCAAGAGTTGGCCGGGCTGGAGGAGCGCAACCGGCTGGCCCGGGAACTGCATGACTCGGTCAAGCAGCAGGTGTTCGCCACGGCGATGCAGGTCGGCGCGGCCAAGGCGCTGATCGACCGGCAACCTGATCAGGTCAAACCACACCTGCAAGAGGCCGAGCAGTTGGTACGCGAGGCCCAACAGGAGCTAACCACCCTTATTCTGGAACTCCGTCCGGCGGCGCTGGAAGGGCAAGGGCTGGCCAAAGCGCTCAATCATTATGTGGCCGACTGGTCGCGCCAAACCAAAGTCAAGGCGGATATCCGCATCAGCGGTGAACGTCTCCTGCCGCTGCCCACCGAACAAACGCTGTTTCGGGTGGCTCAGGAGGCGCTGGCTAATATCGCTCGCCACAGCCGGGCGACTGCCGCCGAAATTTATCTAGGCTGGGAGGCGGACGAGATCAGGCTGGTTATTTCGGACAACGGCTGTGGCTTTAATATGAGTCAGGTCAACGGCAAAGGCGTGGGCCTGCAAAGCATGCGCGAACGCATCGAGGTCTTAGGCGGACACTTTTTCGTCAAAAGCCAACCCGGCGTTGGGACGCAGGTAATCGCCCGAATTGTTAACCCCGAAAAAAGGAGCGCGTAGTGACCGAAGCGATTAGTGTCTTGATTGTGGATGATCATCGGGTTGTCCGTCAGGGCGTCCGGGCGTTTTTGGAAACCCAGCCGGGCATTATGGTGGTGGCCGAGGCCGACTCCGGCGAGGCCAGTATTCAGTTGGTGCAGGAGCACGCGCCCGATGTGGTGCTGATGGATCTGGTCATGCCCGGCATGGACGGCGTCGAAACTACCCGACAAGTCAAAAAGGTTAGCCCGCGAACCCAAATTATTGTATTGACCTCTTACCACCAGGACGAATACATCTTCCCGGCCATCCGGGCCGGGGCGCTGTCCTATCTACTGAAAGATGCCCAGCCGGAGGAGTTAGCCAACGCCGTACGCAAGGCGGCCAACGGCGAAGCCGTTCTCCACCCGCGGGTGGCGGCCCGCGTGGTCCAAGAGCTGCACGGCGCCCGCCAGGACAGTCCCAATCCCTTCACCGAACTCAGCGACCGCGAACTGGAAGTCCTGCGCCTGATTGCCGATGGCATGAATAACGCCGACATCGCCGAACAGTTGGTCATCAGCGAAAAGACGGTCAAGAGTCACGTCAGCAACATTTTGAGCAAGCTCCATCTGGGCGACCGCACGCAGGCGGCAGTCTATGCCTGGCGCGAGGGTGTGGTTCGACGGACGGATGAGGGAGGATAGCCGGCTCAGCGGCCGACCGCCGACCGCTGACTGATGACCGCCGACGGTCGGTGACCGGGGTGGATTTTCGGTGGTCGACCGTCGGTGGTCAGGGGTCAGGAGGTTGAGACTATGGCTGTTAGCAAACCCACCGATCACTTTATTGACATTTACAAGGCCCAGGCCGCCGCTTATCACCGGATGATCGCGCCGGAGGATGTGGACGGCAATCTGTTACCGGCCATCGAGAAAATCACATCTTTACGAGGCAAGCGCATTCTGGACCTGGGTACAGGCAGCGGGCGCTTGCCTCTACTTTTTGGATCCAAGGCCGGCGAGC
Source organism: Anaerolineales bacterium (assembly GCA_020634855.1). Lineage (GTDB taxonomy): Bacteria > Chloroflexota > Anaerolineae > 4572-78 > J111 > JAGRBY01. Next base: position 105,313 of record JACKAU010000020.1, on the reverse strand, counting down.
TGATTGGCGTCGATTTGCACGCGGCTATGCTAGCCGAACATCAACGCCAACGGCAACAGCGCGGCGGGCGATGGTCGCTGCTGCAAGCCGATATGGGCCGGCTGCCGCTGCCCGACGGCTGGGCCGATGTGGTCATCGCCGGCTGGGCGATTGGACATCTGGTCGGCTGGCACGGCGACCGGTGGCGTAGCGAAGTGCAGCAAGTGCTGGCGGAGATGCAGCGGCTGGTCGCGCCGGGCGGCGCGTTGATTATCCTGGAGACGCTCTCGACCGGCAGCCTGACTCCGTCTCCCCCAACCGAAGGGTTGGGCCACTATTATCACTGGCTTGAAACCGCAATGGGCTTTACCCGCCAAGAAATCCACACCGATTACCAATTCAGCAGCATCGACGAGGCCGTGGCGAAAACGGAATTCTTCTTCGGCCCACAGCTAGCCCAAACTATCCGTGATCAGGGCTGGGCCAGAATACCGGAGTGGACCGGCGTGTGGGGAAAAATCACCGCCGACAGCCGGTAGCCCCTCCCATCATCATGGGAAAGCCACATTATAGAACAAATTCAGTAGATCACAGATTTACATAAAAACGGGTAAATTGAACGCAGATCGTACCGATCGTACGGATAAACACGGGTTTTCTTAAATTAAATCAAGCTTTATCCGTGAAAATCTGTATAATCCGCGTCATCTGCGTTCTACCATATCTCAACAGGTATTGAAATCGTGATCGACTGAAATTTCTCTGACGGATCTTCGCGGTTCCATAGACTCCAATGCTCTTCAACTATTCCCCTTTTTAGATTCTGAGAAAAAATAGCCTCACGACAACTTAGACCCCTTGATGGTAAAAGTCACAACATAACATGAGTTTTTAAATTCATACTTGACTGACGGTCAGTCATATGATATAATGCATTTATGGAGGTAAGAAATATGGCACGTATCACCAAAAAACCCGAAGAACGAAGGCTTGAAATTATTAAAACCGCAGAAAAACTATTCAGAGAGAATGGCTTCAGTAACACCCCGGTTGACGCCATTATTAAGGAAATGGGCGTTGCTAAAGGGACGTACTACTACTATTTCAAATCGAAAGAAGATGTTCTTGAAGCGATTGTTGAGTATCAGTTGGACCAACTGGTACAAATGGTGGAGCAGATTGCCAATGATGCGTCAATGGACGCCCTGACCAAGATGCGGTTACTCCTCTCGGGCAGCCACATCGGAGATGAAGATACCAAAGAGGTTATCGAACAATTACATTTACCGGCTAACAGGGAGTTGCATGAGGTCACCAACATTCAGACGGTCCTAAAATTATCACCCATATTCGCCAAAATTGTTGAGCAAGGAAATCAGGAAAATGTCTTTAATACCCGATACCCCCTTGAAACGATGCAGTTCTTACTAACGGGGGGGCAATTTTTACTGGATGGCGGGCTATTTAACTTTAGCGAACAGGAAATTATAGATAGACGTCTGGCGATGCAGGAAATTGTAGAAAAAGCGCTTGGCGCCGAACCTGGCACATTCGATTTTATGAATAGCACTGTATCTGAAGGAGACAAAAATGATTAAGAGCTATCAATATCGTCCCATGCTTTATTTTGTTATGACCTTTTTGACAACGTTCGTCCTTTGGTTTGCCGGGGCATACGTCAGTTTTCAAGAGGATAAAGAAGGGCTATACATCCTGTTTATGCTACCCGGATTGATGGCGCCGTTTCTTATCTCGGTTGCAATGATTTTTACATCTAAAAATTCGAACTTAAAGAAAGATTTTGTCAACCGGCTTATCAATCTCAAACTGATACAGCCCAAAATGCTTCCCGTGTTTATTTTACTCATGCCCCTCACTGTACTGGTGTCTATTTGTCTATCGCTTCCATTGGGGGGTTCGGTTTCGCAGTTTCAATTTGCGGACGGATTCTCTTTTTCATCCGGGTTTGTCCCTGTATTACTTCTTCTTTTGCTGGCCGCAACCTTTGAAGAGCTGGGCTGGCGAGGCTATGCCTTTGACAGTTTGGAGAGCCGGTACAACACCTACTTTACGGCCACCATTGTTTTCAGTGTCCTATGGTCTCTATGGCATTTTCCACTGATATTTGTAAAAGACTCCTACCAGTATGAAATTCTTAACCAAAATATTTGGTTTGCGGTTAACTTTTTTGTCAGCATTATCCCTATGGGGGTGATTATTAGCTGGGTTTGTATTAAAAACCAGAAAAGTGTTATAGCTGCTATTCTGTTTCACTTTATCATCAATATTTCGCAAGAGCTACTGGCGATATCGCAGACAACAAAATGTATTGAAACAGGGGTCCTTACGGTTGTTGCCATTGGCATCATCGTGATGGATAAAGAGTTATTTTTCTCCAAAAAGCATCTTGATAAAGCCATTAAACCGACGGCGCAGTCGCACCAGGTACTATCCTTGCCCTAGTTTTGATGACTTGAACCTAATCGGTAAAGCTTCTTACTAACGAAAATAACAATGTGGCACGGTTTTTCGACCGTGCCACACAACAGGTATGATTATGGAAACGACGAAATCTTTACAAATGCAAAAAACCGAATTCAGTGTCGATGCCGACTATCAAAAAACAGAACCTAAACCTAAAGAAAATGCTGTGCTTAACGTTCTATCACTTCGAGATTTTCGATTATTGTTTGTTGGCGTTTCAACCTCATTACTGGGCGATCAATTTGCCCTGATTGCAACGCCCTGGTTGGTTCTGCAACTCACCGGCGATCCGTTAGCCCTGGGTATTGTGCTGGCCTTGGAAGGAATTCCCCGCGCCTTGTTTATGCTTTTTGGCGGCGCCATTACCGATCGTTTTTCGCCGCGAATTGTGATGCTGGCCTCAGACATTGTCCGTTTTGTGTTGACGACCTTGATGACCATTGTTATTTTTACCGGCGCTGTCCAAATGTGGATGCTATATGCCTTTGGCCTGGGGTTTGGATTGGTGGCCGGCTTTGCTGTCCCCGCCGGAAACAGCATTGTACCCAGGCTGGTCAAAGAAAAAGACCTGCAGGCCGGCAATTCAATTATCATGGGCGTAGGTCAATTGGTTGGATTTATCGGGCCGGTGGTGGCAGGAGTCTTAATCGGCCAATTCTCCCAATCGTTTTTGGGGATCGGGTTGGCCTTTGGCATTGACGCCGCCACGTTTGCGGTCTCAGCCGTGGTCCTGGGGCTGATGCGTAGTGGTGGAAAGCTGCCATCGTCAACAGAGGTCCCCGATAAAGAAAATATCTGGGCTGCCATTGCCGCCGGCTTGAAATACCTATGGAATGACGAAGCGTTACGTTTGATATTTCTGGTCATCGCCGCCGTTAACTTTTTGTTTGTCGGGCCAATTCTGGTTGGTGTTCCGGTTTTAGCCGATCAACGGTTAGCCGAAGGCGCGTTGGCATTCGGGCTGCTGATGTCCGGCTTTGCCGGTGGTAATTTGGGGGGCTTTCTGTTGGCCGGCGCGCTCCCCAGGCCCTCCGGCAGGACAATACGCCTTTTACTGATTGCTTTGCTGGCTGTTTTTGGGATAGCGATGGGGGTAATGGGATTTATTAATTTAACCTGGATAGATTTTGGCTTAATGCTGCTGCTTGGCCTGGGCACCGGTTATATCACCCTTATCCTATTCACCTGGATACAAACCCGGACCCCCCAAACCATGCTGGGTCGAATGATGAGTTTGTTGATGTTAGCCAGCGCCGGATTAATTCCCGTCTCTCAAGCCATATCAGGGGCGGTCGGAGCCTGGAATTTGACCTTACTGCTTGTTTCGGCAGGTGGAATGATTGTGGTGTTTTCAATTTGGATAACCTTTCAACCGGCCTTAGTTACCTTTAGCGAAAGTCTATCAACAAACAATTGATGCTTTAGTTTTCGTTCCCTCAAAACCCGCCCAACAAATCGCTCAGGACAACTGCCTACCGCTGCGGTTTTTGAGGGGGGTCTTGCCAGCACAGTCGTTGTATAATGCCAGCAGTCTTGCTGGCTCGGCAGCACCTTAGCGCAAGCGTTGGCCGGCTCTGGAATAAAGCCTCATTCCATGTCGATGAAAACCTTCAAGGTTAATCATTCAAGAGGCCGTTAACGATACAGGCGGTTTTATAGGCCGGTAGATCATCGAACCGTTGCAACCGGTAGCGCGCGCCGTTTTGTTGGGCGGAGCGATGGGCGGCTTCGACGAAGACTTGGGCGTCTAAGACCTCATTCTGGGTCACGGCGAAGGCGGCGCCGCTGTCGATATCGTCGCGGAATTGTTGGTGGGCCTGGCGATAGGCGATGTCAAATCGAGGTAGAAATTCCGGGTAATCGCCTTGTAAATAGGTCATCTCAAAGGTTTTCGATTCAGGGTGTTTTGTCCCGTCATGCTGCCACAGCTCGACATGGATGGGGCCGGGATAACCGGCAAAGCGGCCTGTGTGGAGGGTGCCGGTGGTGCCGATGATGTAGGTCTCATTATTGTAACCGGAGGAATGGGTACGGCTGAGGTCCAAGCGCCCCAATACATTCGAGGGGGTGGTGAACGTGACAAAGGCGGTGTCGCCGCCCTCGTCAATGGGGCTGGTGTAGGCTTTGGTGTGATGGACGCTGGCCCAGACCTCGTTGGGAAACTCATCGAGGAAGAAAATGGCTTCATCGGCGACGTGGATGCCCATATCAATGATTAAGCCGCGACTGCTGTACGTTGGCGGTGGGGGGAACTGGTCCCGCAGGATGCAGCGAATTTCACGGATATCGCCGATTAAACCGGCTTTGAGCAGTTCTTTCGTATGCAGCAGCGCCGGATCGTACCGACGTTGTAAACCGATTTGAATTTGATGGGGATCGCGGCCGATGGCTTCCACGAATTCAAAGGCTTCGCGCAGGTCATCGGTCAAGGGTTTTTCCAGATAAATGGGAATCTTTGCCCGGACAAACGGCAGGGCATGCCGGGCGTGATCCTTGGTGTGGGAGGCGATGATCATGGCGTCGATTTCACCGGCCATAGTGCGGGCCATTTCGGCGGGGTCATTAAACGTTGGCGCGGAACCGGCATCGAGTTCTTGTTGAGCAACCTCGACCGCGGCTTGGACATCGTCACCAATGGCGACAATCCGCTGCCCCTGTTCTTGCACGATAGCGGCGTGTACCCTGCCAATGCGGCCGACGCCATACACGCCATAGTTGAATTTTTTGCTCATGGGTCAACTCCTTTGTTTTTAGTCCCATTCTCCACTATGCCGTCGAGGAGTGGATATCTGAATGATAGTTAATGCCCCAGTATAGCGCCTTCATTAATTAAATCCAACTATTTGATAATGAACAAATTTCAGTCGATCACGATTTCAATACCTGATGAGATATGATAGAACACAGATAACACGGATCATACCGATTTTCACGGATAAGGTAGAAGGTAGATCGGCGGGCCATGATGAGCTTATAACAGCAGACAGGCTTCAGCCGCCAGGGCGACCAGTTTCTCCCGGACCGTCCAGTGTTTTTGCCAGCCCCGGCTGTCCCAGACCTCACCGGCCAAATTGTCGCCGCCGTAGAGGATTTGGCCCAGGGGTACGCCTCGAAATTGGGCGATGGCAAACAGGGCGGCGGCTTCCATTTCCACGGCCAGGCAGCCTTCCGCTCGGCGCCGAGCGACCTTGGGTTGGGTCTCGCGGAAAATGGCGTCGGTCGTCCAGGTTTTGGTCAGCAGATAATCGATCTGGTGCTGCTGCAAAACGGTTTCAATGGCGGTTACGGCGGCCGGATGAGCGGCGACTTCACGAGCCGGGGGCAGGTAATGATAGGAAGTTCCCTCATCCCGGATGGCGCGGGTGGGAATGAGCAAGTGGCCCAAGGCAATATCCTGATCCAGCACCCCGGCTCCGCCACAGGCAATAAACTTGCGGCAGCCCAGGGCGATCACTTCATCCAGGATCACGGCGGCAAAGGGCGCGCCCATCCCCGGTTGAACCAGGGCCACGGATTGGTTGCCATAGTTGAAAGCATAGACCGGGTGATGGCCCATCTCGCTGCGCAGGTTTTTGAGCAGGGTCAACTGCCCTTCCGCGAGAAAGTGGTCGATGACGTCTTGAAAGAAGCAGATGACGCCGTGTTCGGGCATGCCAGCCAGTGGTTTGAGCAGCCGCTTAGGTTCGATGATGGCTTCTGGGGTGGGGTCGTATTCCAGAATAGGAAATGAGTCAGCCATAGTATTCTCCGAAAGTTCGTTGATTTTGAGCGGTGTGAGTATACGGCAATTTCCGGTTCGTGACCAAAATGGGACAATACCGGCAAAGAGGCTGTTGAGATTTGATTTTTGGGCCAGAAAAAAAGCACTTTCGTATCTTGGGTCCGGCATTGCAAAGCCATCAGCGCAGAAATTTTTATAGAATCCGAAAAAATTTTAAGTCTTCAAACACTGAGCTAAGTCTTCAAATTCTGAGTTAAGTCTTCAAACTCTGGCTTAAGTCTTCAAACTCTCAGTTAAGTCTTCAAACTCTCAGTTAAGTCTTCAAACTCTCAGTTAAGTCTTCAAACTCTGGCTTAAGTCTTCCAATTTTACGCGACATATTCCAATCGGTAGCTCTGCACGCAATCGTGGTAAAGAAAAATTAGACAGGATTTACAAGATTATCACGATTTTATTTGTCATAATTCAGTAAATCGTGTTAATTCTGTCGATTATTCCGGGCAATTTTATGCTTCCACGGTTTAATGCTGCGCTACCTTCCAATCTTACGCGACTTATTTCAATTTTCGGGAGCAAATTTGAGTTCTATGGACGTACTTGGCAGCGAATCGGCGTAAAATGAAGCGAAATACCTTGCTACGCTTCTTTGGTAAATAGATTTCACCCGTTGTTTTGGCTCCGCATGGCCTTATCTCCGATTTTCGAGCGGGGGAATGGTCATCTTAGGCGGCTATCCTTTCCAGCTAACCGACCAAAGTGCAGCGCGATGCGGTTTTAGGGTGGAGCGGCAGCAATTTGCCGAGATTCGTTTGAGGGAGGCGGAGGCGTGTTTGATTGCGTTTTTGGTGGAGGAGGGTTGGTTTTGTGGATTGCCGATTTTTGGGAAGAGGCTCTAGAGGGTGTGGTTTGGTGTGGTAGGGCTTTTTTTGTTTGGGCGGGGTGTAATATTTGGGATTTGCAATATCCATTCCTAATGATTGACTGGGGGAACTGTTTTCGTTTAAAATTGTTGGTGGGGCGTTTTTGTATAGTCTTGGCTTGTGAAGGTTATACCACACTTTTTGATTATCCAACGCAAGTGAGGCGATATCAATCCATTTCGGGACTCTCCACTTTAGTGAAATTTATGTAAAATGCTCAATTCAATAAGTTTTATTGACCGTTGATTGAAGAAAAGAATCATTACTTGTGAGCAGGGTAGAACTATGCTAAGCAAAACCAACCAAGCGATTAATTATTGGTGGGTCGTAGCAAGCGAAAACAATCCTAATAAACAATGGCATTGGAAAGATTTTTTCAGAGTTCCTAATAAAGTAGGCGAAACTTATAAATGGGGTGGGCCAGACTGGATAAGCTCAACTGTTTCCTTTGCACGTATAAAAGAAATGAGAGAAGGTGATGTCGTAATAGCTTACCAGGCAGCTGAAGGAGTTGTTGGTCTAGTATTTCTTGCTTCTGATGGTTATAAGTACGTCCAAAGTGGTAATTACGATACATTTGATTTAGAAGCTACTCCAAAAGTTTGGCTTGATACCAAAATTCCGTTGTCAGAAATCCAGAAATTACCTGATGCGAAAAAAGAATATTGAATTTGTTCGCTTCCACCAAGGAACGGTATTTCGTGTTACTGAGAACGGCTATAACTCAATTACAAAGGTTATCTTAAAATTCAATCCTAACTTAAGAAAACAAATTCATGAGTTTTTGTTGTTAGCTAAAGGTACTGATGAGGCAGAAGTTGTAGCAGCTGATGATGATAATGAATTAAAGACACCTCGCAAACAGACTACCACCTACCAAAGGATAATTAGGAATAGTAAAATAGGAAGTGATTTGAAGAAGATGTATCAATACAAATGCCAAGTATGTGGAGATACCATTAAAACGAATGAAGGTAAATTGTTTGCAGAAATACATCATCTCCAACCAGTTGGTAAACCCCATAACGGCAAAGATGGTACAAAGAATACGATTGTAGTTTGTCCTCAACATCATGCCATGTTTGATCTAGGTGTTATTGCAATTAATCCGATATCATTTGAGGTTGAACATTGGAACCCCCAGGCCAATGAACATGGCACAAAGCTAATCTTAAAGCATACACTAGATCAGGGTTGTCTTGAGTATCATTATAATATCTTTAAGCCTACTAAATCGTAATGAGGCTTGCTAAATGCAAATCTAAAAGTGAACACTGGCTTCCCTGCTGGTATATGCACTATTGGCCTTTATTTATGGATGAATATACCATCTAAGGCTTCTGTATTGGAGATTATACACGTGGTGCCGGCTGATATATAAGGCTTTAGTTATTATGATCAGTCATTCTAAGTTTCAAAATTTGATATAATAACTATATGAAACTGTTGCTAAGTTGAATTGATGTTTCCATGACAGCCTTTTACATCAAATGGACATATGGTCGGGAGCATTGGCGAATGTTGAGTTGCCGATGCTTATGGGCTTCATCTTTTGACTGCATCAAATAGAAGTTATGATGCAATCACTAAGTCTGGTAAGAAGGTTTAAATTGAAGCAATACAATCAAATTCAGTTGCTTTTCATAGTGAAGAAGCTCAGATTAACTATTCGTTATTTCATCAAGAGATTTGGTTTGATTTAGAATAAGTGTTAGTGTTTTCAACAAGTAAGGAAAAAACCGATGGAATCCAATTTGCCTGACGAATTCTCTCCCAAAGAAAGGTTTTTTTTTGATGGTAGTCCGAGCAACTGGATAAAATTATTTAATGCTAAGAGGATATTAGGTCTTGGGGGAGTCTTATTATTCTTAGGTGGCGAAAGAGAATTGGATAGGGCTGCGGCTGGTTGGCAGTTGGTAGTAACATTCATCGCTACCGAAACTGGAGAGCGGTTTTTTAGCTCGGTTGAGCAAATTATACCAGAAAACATTGGTGATAGGGATATCCTAAATAATCTCAAGCAATTTTTGGAGAAAGATCTAAAAAACACACCGTTTCAAGACGAAGAAATCAATTCTTTCTTTGAGAAATTCAACGTAATTAGATTATCGTCTCTTGAGGGAAAAGATGTCATTACCAAACTTGAAGGATTTCAAGATGGTGCGGCAGTTGCTATATCTTGTGCAGACCTTTATAGGTTTCCTGAAATCAATGGCGAACATTTCGCTGTATCTCAAAGTTGGGTGGGTATAGAATTTGGTCTTCGTACTAGAGAGCAAATTTATTTTTCACATCTTATGGAACTAACAAGACAGATACTTAAAGTTGCTAAGGAAAAAAACCTTTTTGTAACTTTGTTTTGTGAAGTATATGAATTCATTCAATATAAATATCCGTCAGACTTATTAAATGACCCAGAATTATCGATTTTTGTCTCTCCACTCCCGAATCGTTATTACCATGTAATTAGAACTTTTCAAAAATCCCTAATTGAAATCGACACTCAAGATATTGATACTATCCTTGGAGACGTTGCTAATACCATAGATGACGAGAAAAATCGTGCTCTAATTACATCCTTTCTATTATCAACTAAACAGAATCACAATGCCGCGTGGGATGCAATTGAGCCGTATTTGGATGAATTTCAGGACTCAAGTACAGGAGAAATCTTGCTTTCGCTCAGCCAGACGGCAATTAGTGCTGGTAAAATAGAAAAGAGCAAATCGCTATTAATAAATTCTGTGAATAGAGGAATTTACACTCTCGAAGATATTCACTCAGCTTATAAACTAGCTAAAGTCTTGGAGTTGGATCCTCTAAGCAGTCAACTTTTAGAAAATATCCAGAAGAACTATCCAAACAACACCCTTGTCTTATGGGACACGTACGTGGAACTTTACGAATCCCGTCAGTTTTCAAAAGCTGCAGAGGTAGCCAGCAAACTTGGTGATCCATTTCTGGTGAAGTTATGTGAGACTTTGGGCGATAGACGGTCAGATTTAAACAGCTTTTTTGATTACGCAAAACAGAAAAATAAATTAGATTATGCGTACTTGGCTGCTGCTCATGAAGCTGAATATCAGAAGGAATATAGATTTGCAAGAGAATTTGCTTCTATGGTGGAAACCGATTCGCCCCATATTTCTCAAGCCATTCAGATCAGGATCCGGGTGCTGAGTAAAATATTAAGAGATCATGATGCAGTATTGGAAAATGAGACAGCCGAATTAATGGGCGTAATAAGAATAGCCTCCGCACTTCCTCAAGATGCAGATCTTCGTTTCGAGTTGGAAGAGCTACTTGAGTCGGGTTTAGAAGAACCCACTATTATTGTGATTTTATCGTATATTTTACTCAGGCGTATTCATATCTCCTTTCAGGAAATCCAAAACAATAATTATAGTTTTGGCAAATATGATGTTAAGTTTGACTCTAACGAGGGAGATATTGCAGACGCAACATTCTTTTTTGAGCAGTATTTTAAGAGTTTACCTGCTTCTAAGGAGTTTGTACTTGGCCAAGGAGAAATACCAAATCATTTAAGTAACTTGATTACTCCGGATTTAGTACGGGCTTTGATATTAATATTACAACAGGCTAGCTCAGAAATCACTAGAGATGATTTTCAATTTCTCTACCAATTACTACATATAATTATTCTCGTATGTCAAGTAATTGGCGATCCAAGTAGTGATTTCATCGCTACCCGAATCGTAATATCAAGACTGGCACTTGCAGGTTATGCTCAACAAGCGCGAGATTTAGCTGAAACAGCGCTAATTTTATTTCCCAGAATACAAACAGAGTATTTTGAGTGGCGAATTGGTCAAGCTTGGGCATGTTATGCAGAGGCACATCATCGAACACATAATATTTTAGCAGCGTTGCGATATTTATGTTTTAGTATCCTGTGTTGGAATGGACCTGCCCTTAATAGAGATTTGTTGTGTAGTTTTTATCGACTTTCTTCAAGAGTTTTTCGTGATTTAGGGCTAGCAGATTTTGGGTTAGAGACTGTTAACCTGGAACGCATAGTAAATATAAAAACGAATGCTGCAAAAAAATTTATCCAGGAACTGGAGCAGGTTGAGTTATCAATACAACTGACAAAATTGGATCGTGAGACATCTAGTGAAATCCTTCTAGAACATTTGGGACGGCTGACTGAACTTCTCAACAAAAGTGAAGAGAAAGAATTAGGTCCTTTATTGTCTCTACAAGCTCATCTAATTATGTTGTTAAAATTGAATGAAGTAGAGATTCCAAATGGTATTGAGGAAAATTTAAAGGAACAAATAGGTCTTTTAGATGAAGCACAACGAGAATTCTTGAGTTCTGTTATTAATACCCAACCTAAGAAGGAAGATATTTTACGCGCTATTCAGATTATATCACCAGCAAACGACTTAAGTGATTTAGCATACCAAATAACACAAACAACTAATTTGATCAAAAACAGTGTCAAAACTGCCTATCAAAAGGATGATATAGATCTTTTTATATTGTCTTCCATCCTTTTATCCCAACCCATATTGACTTTACACTCTAAACCTTCCAAGAATGATAAGTTGCCCAGCTCTGAAAAAATTCAGAGCTGGTGGCTGCAGTTTCTCGCTAAAAACAGTCACGATGCGAAAAAAATCATCGAAGGTCTAAGTGTGTTACAAAATGTGTCTCCAATGGAGGAAAAGTCGATTGCTGAATTGAGTGAAATTTCCATCCGAGACTTTCAAACAATAATTGAACCAGATGAATTAGTGATAATTGTTGCACGTGATGTCTTGGGGCATATGTATAGAGCTACGATATCTAATGATAGTTACACTGGGCCGGACAGCATAGACATCCAAGTGTGGTCACCTACGAACTACTATGAGTGGAGACGACATTATCCTCATGCCTATGGAATGTGGACACCTCCCTCCCCACTTGCTGATGAATATCCTTCAAAGGTTATGGTTAACGAATCTCTTTCATCATTATCGATTGGAGACTTTAGGGTAAAGCAGAGAGTTTTTATAATACCTGATGCTGAGTTATTTGGATATCCGTTTCAAATTTCTTTGGTAAATAATAAAAATATAGGAGAAAGTAGTGAAGTCGCAATAGTTCCTTCTGTGTCTTGGATGTTTAATGCTCGAACTAGTCCTCGACAAATTTATTCGGGTAAACGAGCTTGGATGGGATCATCGACATCAATGGATTTGACCATTCATTTTTTGCGTGATCGTTTAACTCCGGTACTCCAAGATGCTCAGATTGAACTCATTGAGAGCGATCATCCATCGCATTTAGAAAATTCCGAACTAGCCTTTATTACCTCTCATGGTGGAGTAGGTTTATTTGATAATTTTAGGGCAATAAGCGATACTACAACCTCTTACTCTGCTAAAGAATTTTCGCGAACCCTGAAGGGATGTGGGTGTGTCGTGTTGTTTGTATGCAACTCTGGACGCAGCGATCGACAGGTAGGATCATCAGAAACAGTTGGTCTAGTTTCGGAGTTGCTAAGGATGGATGTTAAGTGTGTAGTCGCTCCACCTTGGCCCCTCCACGTAAATATTGCTGAAATTTGGCTCCCTCCATTCCTGGAGTATTTGTCATCTGGATATTCCGTAGGACATTCTTCATATATAGCATCCCGCGAAGTTGCGAAAAAATACGATAACCCGTGTGCCTGGGGGATACTTCATGTATATGGGGATGCTAGCTTTAAGTTAGCCTCTTAACAAATCGAATAAATGCATCGACAACGCCCGTCACGCTAATTGCTAAGCAACGCTTTTTAGAATAAGTTGTCCCTGCAGTGCCACATTGCTATTGAAAGCAACTTTTCTAGCCTGCAATTGTGTAGTGGGCAGGTGTTAAAATTCTAACACCAATATAAAAATCGTCTTCAATTCCGCACAGATTTTTCTATAGCAACCCCTCCTAAGCAACATAAATATTCTCTTAAAGAAAATACTTCATACTAACTAAAAGCCGAGATAAATCCTTCGTCCTGGAGTTTATTGAGCCCCTGGCGTGTGGATCAATCTCGGCTTGAATTATGCTTTATAATGAATTTCTATTTCCAGCAGCCTCACTATCCCTAACCTCAACCCATCTGCAAATCTGCGGGGCGGATGGGCAGGCGGCGGAGGTGGGTGCCGGTGGCGGCAAAGATGGCGTTGGTTATGGGCGGGACGGCCGGTTCGCCGACGCCGTTGGGTGGTTCGGTGCTGGGTATGAGATCATCGTGATCTATATAAAAATTTTGGGGGTATCCAAATTCGAGAAATTTTACGGGTTTGTGGCTAGGTGTGGTACAATTATGAAACGACAGCAGTAAATTAGCCGGTGAGAAGGAATAACCTATGTCCACCATTCACGTTAAAACAGAGCTACCTTTTGATGAATTGTTGAAAGCGGTAGAGCAATTAAGCTTAGCCGACCTGGAACAATTGATGTCTCAGGTTATTGCTTTACAGGCCCAACGTAAAGCGCCTAGTTTATCTTTAGATGAAACGGAGCTGTTGCTCAAGATCAACCAGAGCTTACCCGTTGCGGTTCAGCAACGCCTTGATGACCTTGTGGCTAAACGGCAAGCCGAAACCTTGTCGGCTGAAGAACATCAAGAACTCTTAGCGCTAACTGACCAAATTGAAAAGTCAGATGCGCAGCGGATACACTATCTGGTCGAGCTAGCGCGTTATCGAGGCACATCGCTGACAAAATTGATGGACGAGTTAGGGATTCATCCGCCAGCTTATGCTTGAGCCACGCGTAACGGCCCGGCAAAGACAAGCAGTGATGGAACGGGCAAGGGGGTGTTGTGAATACTGTTGCAGTCAAATGCGGTTTGCCACGCAATCATTTTCGGTTGAGCATATTAAGCCTCGGAGTCAGAGCGGGAAAACGCGCTTAGATAATCTGGCCTTAGCTTGTCAGGGGTGCAACAGCCACAAGTATACCAAAACGGAAGGCTATGATCCTGTGAGCGGTGAGAGGGTGATGTTGTACCATCCAAGACAACAGCGGTGGGAAGATCACTTTCGGTGGAGTGATAACTTTACGGTAATGGTGGGCGTGACCGCGATAGGAAGGGCGACAATAGAAGCCTTGCAGTTGAATCGAGCAGGCTTAGTAAACTTACGACAAGTCCTCTATACAATGGGAGAACATCCTCCTTCAGCCATGGATAAAGATGGCTGAAATACACGAAGTGATAAGACCCATATAATAATCCTATTCAATTCCGCAGAGATTTTTCTATAGCAAGTCTTTTCCCCCTAGCAAACAGAATTTCTCTTGAAGAAAAGCCAGCTTACTAGCAAAAAGCCGAGATCAATCCTTCGGCCTGGGTTTATTGAGTACCCTGACGGCTGGATCAATCTCGGCTTGGCCTATGGTTCGTAATGAAGAAGTGGGGGCGGGTATCTAAACGCAAGAGACGCAAAGGGCGCTAAAGCCGCCAACGCTTTTTATATATCCTTTGCGACTTTAGCGTCTTTAGCGTTAAATCCTTTTTGGTGCCGGCTTGTCCGGGTTTTGGATTTCTCCGCCTGCGGCTACGAAATGACGCGTCTCGAACAGCGGAAGTTATTTTATGCCCCTTCCTTATGATAGCTATGGCAGTGTAAAGTCTGTTTAGAGTCCGGCTATGGCCGGGATGATCTCTTTGGCAAAGGTTTCGAGCGGCGTAATCTCGTAAACATCCGGCATATTAAATATGGCGTGGGTGAAGCCCATGGCAGAGAGATCCTTGAGGCGACTGATGAGGCTAGCGACCGTATCATTCCCGGACAGATGCGCGGTATCGAGACACGTTTTTTCGATGGCGTCGTAATCGCGGCCCAGAGTCTCACAATGGTCTTTGAGGATGTCGAGCGATTTTTGCATGTTTTCCGGTCCGACCCAAGCGCCGATATTGCAGGCATCCGCATATTCAGCCACCATGCGTAGGGTCTTCTTGGGGCCGGTACCGCCAATCATAATACGTGGATGCGGGTTTGAGATTGGGCGGGGATTGTTGGTGATGGCCGGCACAGAAAAATGCTGACCCTCAAAGGAGGCCTCATCACCGGCCCAGAGCGCCTTGGCCAGTTGCAACGTGTCTTCCAGTTGCTCGAAGCGCTCTGAGGTTGACGGGTAGGGGATACCATAGCCTTTGGCTTCGTCTTCATACCAGGCCGCGCCAATGCCGAGATAAGCCCGACCACCGGAGAGAATATCGAGGGTGTTGACCATCTTCAGCAGAACGGCGGGATGGCGATAAATAACGCCGGTTATCAGGACGCCGAGATAGGCTTTTTCCGTTAATCCGGCAAAATATCCGAGCGTGGTGTAGCTTTCCAGCATCGGGTCGGTATAGGCTTCGCCGAACAACCCCTTGATTTGATAGTAATGATCCATAACCCAGAGGCTGTAAAAACCGGCCTCTTCGGCGGTGGTGACGATTTCTTTCAGTTTGGGGCGAATAGCAGCCGCGCCGCCGGGATACTTAAAAGACGGAATTTGTAATCCAACATGCATGATTAATCTCCTTAATAGGTTTCGGATACAAGGTAGCAAAGTAACAGGGTTGCAAGGTTGCAGGGTTGCAAGGTAACAGGGTTGTAAGTCACACAAATTTATATTTGTGACCTTGCAACTTTGTGACCCTGTTGGTTATTATTTTAAGGTCAATTTATGAATGTGTCCATTAACGTTAAGAAGCGTGATTATTCCAATTTTCCCCCGTACACAGGGAACATGCTGGCATCTCCATAATCTTCGATGGGTTCCATATTTTTCAAGAATTCCATATCCTCATCTGAAATCACAAAATCCACATCGGCATTGTTTTTCATATGGGCCGGATTTGCCGTTTTGGGTAATGGCAGCAGACCAAGCTGCAACACATAGCGAATACCTAACTGTGGCGCCGTAACACCATATTTTTCGGCGATGTTGAGTACTTCCTGATTTTTCATCAACTCTCCGTGGGCCACCGGTGAATACGCTTCGACCAAGATCCCGTTGTCTTGCGCATATTGGATCATTTCTTTCGGTGTATTACTGATATGCGCCAAGATCTGGTTGACCATGGGTTTTACCGTACAAGATGCAAGGATGTTATCGAGATCGGCTTTTTCGAAGTTCGAAAGACCAATAGCCCGCAGTTTTCCGGCTTGATAGGCTTCCTCAAGCGCTCGCCATGCTTCACGATTTCCTTCAAAGAAAGGATCATCTTTGTGGAATTCCGTCCAAGGTTTTGGGCTGTGAATGATCATCAGGTCAATATAATCAAGCCCTAATATTTTAAGTGAATTATCAATGGATGCAACCGCCTCTTTATAAGACTTGACTTCTGCGGCAAGTTTTGTGGTCACGAACATGTCTTCTCTTTTTACACCACTTGCGCTGATGCCCTCCCCGACACCACGTTCATTTTGATACGCCTGGGCGGTATCAACATGGCGATAGCCAATTTTTGCCGCATCTTTCACGGCCTGGACGATATCTGTGTCGTTGATAAACCATGTTCCGAGGCCTAGTTTTGGAATCTCTACTCCATTAGATAGTGTGTATTTTTCTTCCAAGATCATAATAATTCTCCTTTAGAGATCTTGATTTTATTTTAGATACTGTTCGTCGCTGACGTGTTCCAGCCACTCAACCGCTTTACCGTCGAGGGCTTCCTGAATGGCAATGTGAGTCATCGCCGTGGTGGGCGCGGCGCCGTGCCAATGCTTCTCGCCTGGGGGGAACCAGATCACATCGCCGGGACGGATCTCCTCAATGGGACCGCCCTCGCGCTGGACCCGTCCGCAGCCGGCGGTGACAATTAGGGTTTGACCTAACGGATGGGTGTGCCAGGCGGTTCGAGCGCCCGGCTCGAAGGTGACGCTGGCCCCGCCAGCGCGAGCCGGAGCGGAGGTCTGGAATAGAGGGTCAATCCGTACCGCGCCGGTAAACCAGTCGGCCGGTCCTTTGGCGGAAGGTTGTGAGCCATTTCGTTTGATGTCCATTTTTATAAACTTCCTTGGGTGAAATAATTCGTTGTGTTAACCACTTAAGTTGCCGCCTTATATGTTCAAACCGAGGGTAAGGGGGGTAGGTAGTAGGGATTAAGGGAATGAAAGACTTTACTCCTGCCTCCTTATTCCTTACTGCCTGGGTTAATAGCGGTGACCAATCACTGTAATTTGAGCCATGGCTGCTTTGATTTCATGGAGATCCTGGGCCGTTAATTCGATGGCCGCCGCGCCGATGTTTTCATCGAGGCGTTCGAGCTTGCGCGAGCCGGGAATAGGCACGATCCACGGTTTTTGGGCCAGCAGCTAGACCAGGGCAATCTGGGCGGGCGTGGCTCCCTTTTCTGTCCCTATCCGCTCCAGCAATTCAACCACCACGCGGTTGGCTCTGATGGCCTCCGTCGTAAAGCGAGGATTGCCTTTGCGAATGTCGTTATCGGCGAAGGTCTGATTTTCGTCAATCTTGCCGGTCAAGTAGCCGCGACCCAGCGGGCTGTAGGGGACCAGACCGATGCCCAGTTCTTCGCAGGTCGGCAAAATTTCTTCTTCAATTGGGGTCCACCAGATTGAATATTCGCTTTGTAGCGCGGTGACGGGTTGTACCGCGTGCGCCCGGCGGATCTGCTCGGCGTTCGACTCAGACAGGCCAAAGTGTTTGACTTTGCCTTAAGGTCATCCGCATACAGCCCAGCCCGAGCGCCGAGACTTCTAAATTGCTGTTGCCAAGTTGTCGTTTCTGCATTTTTATCTCCTGACTGTAAGCATACTTCGTTTGATTTAGCTATAGTCTAGCATCTTAGCGGGCGGGATGATATAATAATTGTCGAAGATCATTGTACGATTCTGTAAAACCTCAGAGGAATGTGTAAAAATGGGTGAAGCAGCAGCACTAAATTCATCAAATTCTCAACAGGCAGAGCGTGATGAGCAAAGGGCGCAGGCCAACAGAGACGAGCTGGTGGAGCGTATCAATCGGGCCATCCGCGAAGAGGGAAATGTGGAGCCGCTGCCAGGCATTCGCCTCTACCGCCATTCCTCGCCCACGGAGATGGGGCATGGGATAGCCGACCCGGCTTTGGCTGTTATTGCTCAAGGCAGCAAAGAGCTCTATCTGGGCGAGGAGCACTATCGGTACGACCCCTATCATTATTGTCTGGGCACGGTCGAACTGCCCGTTACCAGTCGGATTATCGAAGCCTCAAAAGAGCGGCCGTATCTCTGTTTTCGCTTAGCCTTGGATCCCACCCTCGTCGGCTCGGTGATGACCGAGACGGGACACACCGCGCCGCCCAGCGATGCCGACGCCAAAGCGCTTATCGTAACGACGATAGATGCGACTTTGTTGGACGCGGTGGTGCGCTTAGTCCGGCTTATCGACACGCCAAGCGAAGCGCCGATCCTTTCGCCGCTGATCAACCGAGAAATTATCTACCGCCTGCTGATGGGGCGCCAAGGTGATCGGCTGCGTCATATCGCTATTATGTCAGGCTTCACGCCCCCCATCGCCAGAGCCATCGAGCGGCTCCGCAAAAGCTTCGACCAACCGCTGCGCATTGATGACGTCGCCCAGGAGGTCGGTATGAGTGTTTCGGGGTTCCACCACCATTTCAAAGCCGTCACCGCGATGACGCCCTTGCAGTTTCAAAAGCAGCTCCGGCTCCAGGAGGCCCGCCGCCTGATGCTCGGCGAAGACATCGACGCCACCAGCGCGGCCTTCTCGGTGGGGTATAGCGACTCCTCGCACTTCAATCGGGAGTACAAACGGCTCTTTGGCCTGCCGCCGATGCGTGATGTGGAACGGCTGCGAGAAGCCGCCAGACAAACCTCGCCCTAAGCCGCATAAAATTTCAATTTGCCCATTTACAAATCATCAACGGGGGGTTCATGCGCCAACCAATTTTGCTCACTGTCTTTTAAGAAGTAATTGGGCCAATCGACCGTTTGTTCGGTAAAGTTGATGAACGCCAAAACTTCCAGGCAAAAGTGGTTTACGCGCTCAAGGGTATGGTTTTCAAATAAGTTATTAATCTTTTCAAGAAAACCGGCCGGCTTTTTATCGGCCGTCTCCAGCACTTTCAACAGCCATTTGTGATACGGATACAACAGTTCGTTCTCATTAAGAACGATCCGGCTCGAGAACAGAACCATCTTCTGTAATGATAGAAAAACTAAATAGGTGTTTTGTTTCTTGAGGGCTTCGCTGTAGTACCATTTCCAGGCCAGCAGTTGAGAAGCAAATCGTTTTCTTCTTTCATCGATTTTATCTTTGGGATAAACCACGATTTGGGTCAATAATTTCTGAAGGTGATCTAATTTGGAAAAAAGCACCTGACAATCCTGAAAGGCATAGCGGGCCGGGTCGCTGCCGTGTTGGGCGATCTGGGTTAAAAAGTCCAGGTCTACCACCTTACAATCAATATAGCCATTGTCATACGTACAGATATCCCATAAACTAAAGGCCAACGTGTTGGCTGCCTTTCGCCGTTGAAATTCTGCGGCATCCACAATAAGACAAACATCAATATCAGCATCGGTCTGTGCAAAACCATGAGCGATTGATCCGCCTAAGAGTATGGCTAAGATAGTAGGGTCGTTTTTATATATCGCTATAAATTTATCAATTGATTCTTGATGATGCTTTTCCATACGTCCTCCTGAGGCATGAGAATACGATAACTGCTCTGTTTCGGAGGATAGTAACCGATAATTGATAATTAGGAAATAGCGGAAATCGGTTCGATAGCAGAGAAGCAACCGGTGGCAGAGTTTAACCAGGCCACGCAGGTGGAGATGGTCACGTTAATAAGCTCAACTAGATAGTTGACCAGTAAAAATACTCCACAAATGTCTAGCGCATGCGGCCTGGTTTTTACTTTATACTGTTGATGGGCTGGCTGCTTCATTAAATATAGAGAGATCACCTGGCAGGAATAGATATAAATAATTTGGCGAATAGCAGAAGCAGTGATATGCTTTTCGCGGGTGATGAGGATCTTCCTTAGGGGTATAGCCGCCCTAACCCGCCAAAATAATCAAGAAAAGCCGGCAAAAATATGTCGATGAATGAGCCGTATCGGTCAGAGACAAATTATATTCTCCGCTTATTTGTAGCGGGCGATGAGCGAAACTCCTATCTAGCCAAGATTAATCTCAAGCACATCTGCGATAACTACCTTAACGGACGCCACCAATTGGAGGTCATCGATGTCCTAGAGAACGTTGAGGCCGCAGTTAGAAACCATGTTTTGGTTACACCAATGCTTGTTCTGGTCGCTCCCAGGCCAGAGGTGACGATTATTGGGAATTTGAGTAATACGCAACGAGTGTTGGATGCATTGAGGCTAAATGGTTAGGACGCACTCTATGGAACAGTTTGAGCTGAGTTACGAGGAGTTGGCATCACGGTTATCAAGAGCGGAAGCGATTATTGAAGCGTTACAACACGGTGAGATCGACGCCACTATCTTAGGTAACAAACAGATCGTCCTAATCCGTCCGGAGGAGATGGTCCGCCAAACCGAAGCCGAATTAAGAGCCAGCGAACGGCGCTATCGGTCGCTGGTAACGGCTACCGCTCAAATTGTCTGGCGTACGGACCCGACCGGTCGGGTAGTTGATGAAATCCCCACTTGGCAGGAGTTTGCCGGATGCAGCAAAGAAACATTGCTAGGTAAAGGGTGGCTCAATACACTTCACCCCGATGACGTTCCCCACGTACAACAGATTTGGCAGCAGGCCATCGAGGCTCAAAAGCCGTTTGAGCTTGAATTCCGCATCCTGAGACACGACGCCGTCTATCGCGATTTTCGGGTTAGAGGCGTACCGATTTTTAACTATCCTGACGACCTTGAGGAGTGGATTGGAACTTGCACCGACATTACCGAAAGCAAACAGATACGGGTAATGCTGGATGACGAACGAAATTTACTGCTCACCCTGATTGATAATCTACCTGATTATATCTACGTCAAAGATGTCAAAAGTCGCTATTTACTGGTCAATGAGGCGCTGCGACGCCAGCTTGGGGCAGGCTCAAAAGATGAAGTCATTGGCAAGACGGAGTTTGAGTTTACTGCGCCGGAACTGGCCGGGCAATATTTTGAGTCTGAACAGGACATCTTCACCACCGGTCAACCTTTGGTCAGTCATCGCGAACCCATTCTTGACCATGACTCGGGTAGCCGGCGCTGGGTCTTAACCACAAAAATCCCGTTCCACGACACCCAAGGTCATCTAAAGGGGCTGGTCGGTATGAATCGGGACATCACCGAACTGCAGGACATGAAGGAAGCCTTGCAGCGCGAACGCGACTTTGCCGAAGGGCTAATTGAAACCGCCCAGGTCATCATTTTAGTGCTTGATACCCAAGGTCGTATCGTGCGCTTCAATCGCTATATGGAGCAGGTTTCCGGTTATACGTTAACTAACGTCGGCGGTGAAGATTGGATTGAAACCTTTATCCCCGACGAACACAAAGCTAAAACGAGAGCAGCTTTCAAAGAAGCCTTAAATGAAATCCGAACGCTGGGAAACATCAGCCCCATCATCACCAAAGATGGAACGCAGCGGCAAATTGAATGGTACGATAAAACCCTCAAAGATCCTCACGGAGAGGTTGTTGGACTGCTGGCTATAGGACAAGATATTACCGTCCGCTTGCAGGCCGAACATGAAAAAGATCATCTGCTGGAAGCGGTCAAGCAGCAGCGCGAGCAACTGCGGGCTTTAACCCGGCAATTGGCCGAAGCCCAAGAGGCCGAACGCAAAACCTTGGCCCGGGAACTGCATGATCAAATTGGACAGAGCCTGACCGCGTTGGATCTCAATCTCAACTTGATTTCAACCCAACTGGCTAAACCGACCAGTCACGTCCCTGACATCGTACGCACCCGCCTGGAAGACTCGTTGACCCTGGTCGCCCAAACCGCCGAACGAATTCGCGATGTCATGGCTACGCTGCGGCCGTCGGTACTGGATGATTACGGCATTGTGGCAGCGCTGCGCTGGTACGGCAATAAACTTGCCTCACGAACCGAATTTTACGTTAAGATCGATGGCGATGAAATTACGCCGCGTCTGGCAACGCCGGTTGAAGACACCTTGTTTCGCATTGCCCAAGAAGCATTGACCAACGTGGCCAAACATGCCCAGGCTGAACGGGTCATAATCCAGGTTTCTTCGCAAAATGGCCGGGTGCGCATGGCAATCAGCGATGATGGGCAAGGTTTTGATCCGGCCTCGCAAATGAAGCCCAGTGAACAGCAACATTGGGGCTTGGTCACGATGATCGAACGCACCGAAGCGCTGGGCGGCCGCTGCCAAATAAAATCCAGTGTAGGTCAGGGAACCCAAGTTGTTGTAGAAGTACCCCGTTAGAAAAGATATTTCCCTAAACTCCGGATTTATTGCATAATACCTTTCAAATAAGACCCTCTCATTTAAGTTCACAGATGTTACAAATATGATTTAGCGGTGTTTATCTAAGGACTTTGCCCAAAGTCTTGTTAAGGTTTTTGAATATTAGATGTAGCGTTGAATAAATACATGAGTGATGCAAAACCCGGTTGTGTCCTGATTGTTGATGACCATAAAACTAATCGCATGAAAATGGCTTTCGGGATCAAAAACTTGGGCCATACCGTTGAGATGGCCGAAAACGGACGGCAAGCCCTAGAAATATTACGGGCACAAGCCATTGATTTGGTACTGCTCGATATTGTGATGCCGGAAATGGATGGTTTTCAGGTTTTGGAAACAATGAAACGGGATAAAGTTTTACGGAATATTCCGGTTATTGTTATCTCGGCCGAAACCGAAATGGAGCAGGTGGTCAAAGGAATTGAACTGGGGGCGGAAGATTATTTGCCCAAATCATTTGATCCGGTTTTATTCAAAGCCAGAGTAGAGGCCTGCTTAGAAAAAAAGCGTTTGCGAGATAACGAACAGCTTTATCTGCGGGGGTTAGAGCGTGAACTACAAATTGGCCAGCGGATTCAGCGCAGTTTTCTGCCAGACTCGTTACCTCAACCACCGGGTTGGGAGATTGCCGCTCATTTTCAAGCCGCGAAAGAAGTAGCCGGCGATTTTTATGATGCCTTCTGGCTGTCTCGACAGGAGAAAATCGGGGTGGTTTTAGGCGATGTCTGTGGAAAGGGCGTTGGAGCGGCTCTGTTTATGACCCTTTTTCGCAGTTTAATTCGGGCGGTGGCTAACCTCGACGATTTTATTCATACCGATTTATCGGCGGCGGCAGCCAACAGTTTAGAACCGGAAGCCGTTGTGGTGGAAAAGGCCGTTACGCTCACCAACAATTATATCTGCCACAATCACCAGCAGGCCAATATGTTTTCGACTCTTTTTTTTGGATTGCTTGATCCCATGACCGGCCGAATGGTGTACACCAACGCCGGGCAAGAGCCTCCCCTTATCTTGAGTTCAAAGGGGGATATACACAGACTTGACATTACCAATCCGGTCATCGGCATTATTCCGGGTATTAAATTTAACATCAGGGAAATATGGCTCCACCCAGGAGATACTTTGCTGGCCTATACGGATGGCATTACCGAGGCTTTTAATCCGGAGGGGCAGATGTTTTCAGAACATCGATTAGAAGCACTGCTAAATAAACCGATCGCCTCGGCCGCGGCCCTGCTGGAACTTATTGCCGCCAGCGTAGACACCTATATGGGCAGCTCTAATCAATCGGACGATATTACGATGATAGCCGTTCGGCGTTTAACTGACTGCAACTAATATTATTATTGAGGGGGGTTAAATCATGGCATCACCATTAAAAATTACAGTTTCCCAAGAACAAGGTCAGGTACCGGTTACGGTGTTTCATCTTGTAGGAGATATTGACAATTCTTCCTATGAAGAACTCCAAGCCCAGGCCAAATCGGCTTATCAGGCGGGGTCTCATTATCTACTACTCGACCTAACCAAGGTGAAGTATATGAGCAGCGCCGGGTTACGCGCCCTTCACAACATTTTTGATCTACTCAATGCCGGCGCCTCTGAAGAAACCCAGAAAAAAATGAAAAGGGGCATTCTGGACGGCAGCTACAAATCACCCTATCTTAAACTGCTCAATCCGTCTCGCGACGTGAAGCGCACGCTTTCGACGTCGGGTTTTGACATGTTTTTGGAGATCCATACCAACGCCAAAGCCGCTGTAAACTCCTTTAATTAATTGAACGCCCTTCAACTCACTAAACATCGTTGTTACCGAGATTAAAGGATCTATGCCGCTAAGCGCATCGTTATCACTCACTGCCACCAAAAAAGATTTGATCGAGGTTCGCCAGTTTATTGAAGAAACGGGGGACAAATTTGGTCTTGACCCGGAGCTAATCGCTCGGGTACGGCTAGCGATTGATGAGGCGGCGGCCAATGTGCTGGAGCATGGTTACCAAAACCGGCCGGGAGTGCTTGAAGTGGTCCTCAAACAAGAAAAAGCCGATCTGGTTGGTCAGATAAGCGATAAAGCATTTTCGTTTGATCCCACCCTGGCGCCGCCGCCTGATTTATCCGTTCCGGCCCCCTTACGTTCACCGGGGGGGATGGGGCTGACCCTAATTAGACAAGCGCTGGATGAAATGCGCTATGAAAAGCCACTCACCGGGGGTAACTGCTTGATAATGGTCTGGCGGAACGTATTTCATAGCAGCAACGCCGCCGGATAAACGGCGTTTAACGGGTCAAGATGCGGACTGCGGCCGGAACAACTTGGATTTCAACCTGTGACCGGCCAATAATATCGCCGTCAGCTCGAACCGGCAAAGGTTGGGCGGTCTTTATCGAAATTTTTTGCCGGGCATTAAGATAGATCATATTCTCGTCAAGGTAATGCCGGTTACGAGCCATATTCCACAACAGGTTCAAATAGGCGATTATAGAGCGGCCCTTGATAATACACACCGTCAAATGCTGATCATCGGGGCTAATATGCTGGCCCCATTGTAAAGCGTACAGCCCCACCGAGCCGGCATTGGCCACCAGAATCAACGAGGCTCGAACAGACAGCGTCTGCTCATCCACTTGAACCTCAAAGCGCCAGCTATTTTTCCCCATCAGTTTTCTGATCGCTTCCCAAAGGTAAATCATCCGTCCAAATCGGCGCTTTTGGTCCGGTTTGATCTCTTCAACAATCAAGGAATAAACGCCCATGCTGATGTGAGAGATAAAATAGCGACTCCCGACCTGCATGACATCCAAATGCCTGATTTTATGATCCCGAATAAGGAGTTGACAGGCCTCATCAAGGTTTAGCGGAATCCCTAACTCGTGGGCAATCACATTTCCCGTACCCAAAGGAATAAGAGCCAGCGGGACCGGGCTATGGACCAGGCCGTTAGCCACTTCAGAAAGCGTGCCGTCGCCGCCAACAGCGATGACCAGGGTAGCGCCGGCCTTGATCTTTTCCTGTACTACAGCCCCCAGATCGGTGTGGCCTGTGGTTTCATAAAATTCATACGACCACTTTTGCTCGGTCATGAACCGTTCAAGGTAACGATAGACTTCTTCTAGGTTTACGTTTCCGGCGATAGGATTGAGAACAACGAAGACATGCTGCTGGGGGGAAATCGATTCTTGAAATTGGGCCGGCTCTTGACGGGTATGGTTTGTCACAAGCCGCTCATTCATCCGATCAGTTGACCGGCGCGTTAGCACCGGTTACCTGATGAGCTATACGATCCTTAAGATCGATCCTGATAGCCTTCAGCCCAACCTTCTGAGGTACCGGCCTTATGAGTCTTACTTTGGCCTTCAGCCCAGCCCTCTGAGGTGTCATCCTGGGTATGGCCTTGGCCTTCGGCCCAACCGATGGAGTCTTGAGGGTCACTAGCCGCTTGGCCCTCGGGCCAGCCTATCGAGCCATCGCCTTGAATGGTGGTTGTAATTCCATGGAAATGCTCTTCCATTTCTGTCAGATAAATTTCAAACTCATTTTCACGCTGTTCGAGGGCGCTGCCGCCAGTTTCGCTCAAATGGGCAAACTTGGTTTTAAGCGCCTCATATTGTGCATCTAACGTATCCAGCGCCTCGCGGTATTTGGCTTTCGTTTCGGCATGAAGATTATTGAACTGGCGTCGAAACCCATCTACCTCAGCCACAAGGTTATTATAACGAGTTTTGACATTATCGTTGAGTGATTTATGTGTTGACATCCTATGCTCCTCTAAAACTATTTAATATTTTCCCACTCTTCTTAGTGTATCACAGTTAAAGTACGAATTCAATAGACTTATTTAGGCAATCCTACCAATAAAAAGAGCTATTTTTCAATAGCTCTTTTAGCCAAATTATTGTTCAAATCCTACTCATCTGACATACGGCCACTTACCCGATTGAGCTAATTCTTAGCCCCGGCGGCGCCAACAAAATCAACAAACATACTTAAGTTCAACCGTGGAGTCCCCTTTGATGGCGTTAACCAAATCCGACACGTCAAGCGCATTCCAGCGCGTAGCTCGATAGGTATAGCAGGTGTTATCCTGAACGCTAACTCCAATTATTTGGGTATTCGGTTTAGCTTCTAAGATGGACATGATCGACAGATAGGCTTTATCTGAAGCATTGCCAAACACAACCACTACGTCAGGTTGAAGCTTTCGTATTTTTTCCAGCGCCAGATCGAAATCTTTTTCGTGGCCAACAACATTTAACTCTTTCTCTTCCGTTAACAGACTTTCTAATCCGTGGCCAAACATGAGGTATTCTGAGATGATAAAGATGTCAGTCATAAAAAGCTTACCTACTAAGTTTTAGCGACGATTTTACAAAGCTCAGCAGAAATTTTTAGGACTATTCCTACTTAGCCATCATGGTAAGGATCAACACCTTACTGACAATGCCTGAAATCGCCGCTTGGATAGATAGATGTTATTGATTAGTATCGTCAACAAGCCCCTCTCGAACCGCATGAACAGCGGCTTGGATTCTATTCTTGACGTGTAATTTTTCCAGAATATTCCGTAGATGGATCTTGACCGTATTTTCGGTGATACTTAAGGTATCGGCGATTTCCTTATTGGTCGCGCCGGTAACCACTTGATCCAAAACTTCAATCTCTCGCGCCGTCAACTCATCGACGCCGCCGGCTTCTTTTTCTTTCGATTTATCCGGCTGGCGGAATTCCTGCAAAATTTTGGCAGCCATCGCGCCGGAGATCGCCGCCTCGCCGTTCCGAACTTTGTCCAACATATCATAAAGCTGCTGTGGTTCCAAATTCTTAAGGAGATATCCTTTAGCCCCATATTTAATCGCCTTAAACAGATCCTCATCATTGTCTGAAACGGTCAGCATAACAATATTGATATGGGGCATTTCCCCCTTAAGGATTTTTACCGTTTCCAGGCCGTTTTGGCGAGGCATATTTACGTCCATCAGAATTATATCGGGCAAGGTTTCGCGAGCGACGCGTACTGCTTCAATGCCGTCCTCAGCTTCCCCCACCACCGTTAAATCTGATCGATTAGCGATGAGTGAGGCAATCCCCTTGCGAAATAAAACGTGATCATCCACCAGTAAAATACGTAATTTTTCCATTTGCTCCTCTTTCAGGCAGGCGAACAGCCCAATTATGAAAAATATACGCATATTATATCATTTTAACTAACTTACAGCTACACTAGGATGGGTAAGAGTAAGTAACCCATGTGGGTGACTGCGTAGCACCGATTTTTTTCGACACCCCAGGCAAAAGTCCGTTGACTTTTGCCTGGGTGTTCTTGGAATATTACTCAAGAATCTTATTTCTTACCTTTGATCGGCTGGCCTTCAACAAATGAGCGCAGCATCCAGGCCATTTCTTCATGATCCTGCAACAACCCGATGAATAAATCCTCCGTAGCCGCGTCGTCATATTCTTTGCCGCAGCGTTCGGCGTCTTTTCTCAAGTTGCGCACCATTGCTTCATGGTCTTTGACCAAGTTAATCACCATTTGCTGAGCGCCAGGGTAATCGTTGGGTTTCTCTTTCAAGCGGGTTCGCTTTAAAAATTCCTCCAGCGTGCCGATGGCATTACCACCGTGCGCGCGCACCCGTTCGGCCACCACATCAGCCGATTCCTTGACAGCATTGTACTGCTTTTCAAACAGCTCGTGCAGAGCAAAGAACTCAGCGCCGATAATGTTCCAATGGTAGTTTCGAAGCTTAGTATACAGTACGTGTTGGTCGGCTAAAACGGTATTTAAGGCGTTGATTACCCCTTCTTGTTGTGTTTCAGTTAAACCCAGTTCCGGTCTCATTATAAATCTCCTTTCGAGTTTAAATCATCAGCTAGTTAATAATTGATGACGTGTACAACCTTATTTTAGGGGATCAAAGCTTGATAAACTACACTAATGTAGGTGATTCTTGGGCGAAAGTCGGGTAGTTTTGAGATAGCTCCATAGGGTAGGTGAGGCTTATTTGCTAATGAATGCTACTTTTAGCCCAACTTGCGGCTAGCGCCCATGGGATAAGGCGACTCAACCCCCAACAATGAGAAACACAACGGAGCGATATCGACCGCGCGGGGTTGGTCCGGCAGCGCTAAATCAGATGAAGCTCCGGCTACTAACAAGGGCGAAGTTGAGTCCAACTTATGCAGCGACCCGTGCGATCCACCGCCGACGTGGATACTGGTTTCCGCCACCCCAAACTCATAACCGAGACGAGCGGTCAACCACAAATGACCGCTATTGGAGTTGTCCAACGCGCCGGCAATACGTTCAAACGCATTGGGGTACGTTTCAAACGTAATTATGTTATCACCATTCAACTGTCCCCCGACAGCCGCCAAACTCCCTTCCCAACTCCAGGGACAGCCATAGGCATCGACGGCGTGATTAGGACCGTCGGCGCCTGGCCAGAATTTGAGCCGTCCGCGATCCAATGTTGTCACATAATAACCTTTATCCCCCTCGCCCAGATATTTAGCCTGCCAGATCAGTTGATCGACGCGTTTATCCGCGATTAACAGGGCGAGAATATGTTCTATCTGTTTAGGGTTGAGATCTTTGAAGTAAATCTGCGCACACCGCATGTCGGGACAAATCACCAATTGATCGTTATCGCCCCAGGGTTGGCCCACGGTAGCAATGGTAAAATCAGACAACAGGTGATCTAGTCGAATTTCCGAGTCTTCCTCATCATCGACCATAACAGACTGGGCATGGTCGCCGGTTAGAATAATAGTGACTTCAGACAGCAATTGTTCTAACCCACCATAAATTTCAAACAGCGTACCTAATTGCTCATCAAAATGTTCAAGCGTTGTGACCGCATTATTGGGGCCAACGTCATGGCTAAAGTAATCGTTATCCGGGAAATAGGCAATCGAAAAATCAGGGAAGGCTCGCTGCTCGGCAAATTGATGTAATAGTTTAAATGTATTATCATCATTGAACCCAAAACGCCGGAACATACCGCCGATCGTTTCCAGCGCTTTACCCTTTGCGTTAGAATTGACCAAATCGCCATAAAACATAGTCGATGGCCCGCAAATCACTTCTGAAAAGGGGACGCCGGGAATTAAGCCTAGCAATAATGGCACATTGGCCTTATGTTCCACATCACCTCGAAACATCAAAAAGTTAAAACAAGCCGCCTTTAGCCCGCTTCGCTCAATTCTCTGAAACGCGGTTTCGGCTTGGAGCCGCTCGTGATTGAGTTTCAGCAGCAAATCTTCAAAAAACGGCCTCACCCCCCGTCTAGCGATGGTCCAAAAGTCGTCCCCGTAATAGGCTACTTCATTCTTGTCAAGGTCATACCAATGAAAGCCTAAAATTCCGTGGCGGCTGGGATAGTCGCCGGTAAAGAGCGTCGACGTGGCCGCCGGCGTCAAGCTGGGGAAAATAGCTATCGACTGCGGTTTCAATTGGCCGGCCTCGGCCAGCGCTTGCAAATTAGGTAGCTTCCCACTTTTTATGGCTTGGTTAAACACCCGCGAAGCGCAGGCATCAATCACCATTAGTATTACTTTTTTGTTTGTTTTATTCATCCTGTATTCCACTTTAACTCTGTCTGGATAAAACCAGTCCTCCCCTATTTTCTCGATCGGATTTCTACATGAATCATTAAATTTCGACAACTCTATCCTATCATTGATGGGTCGATTGCTCCATACTACGATGGGCGATTACGGCCACAACCAAGGGCTATATTCCTCTAACTCGATTAGGAGCAAGGGCGAGTCGGGGTAGCCCACATGGGCTATATATCTAACCTGAGTTGCTACCTGTCCGCGAACAAGACCTGACAGGTTTTCAAATGGGCCTTAATGCGTCTAAATATCCTGAATTGGCCTGACTTTTCTCTGAACGGTAAACCCAAAACCTGTCAGGTCTGACAAGGGAGCAACTTGAGTTATCTATTTCAATCAATTCGGGCTAAGGTGAGGAGTACTTAATAAAGGGTAAAGGGGGAACGATAGGCAAACGAAAATTTCGTCGCCGGTGATGTTACACCAGGCCTTCGCGGACGGCGTAGACAGCGGCTTTGACCCGCGAGACGACATCAAGTTTTTCAAAGATGGCGTGCAAATGATGCCGCACTTGAGCCTCAGTCAGACCTAATGAGTTACTAATTTCGCGATCGGTTTTACCCGCTACGACCAGGCGTAGGATCGCTTTTTCTTGATCATTCAACGCGTGTGGGGCTGTATTTGAAGGCGTCTCAAACAGGCGGGGACTAACCCAGTTTTTTTCGCCGCCGGCAACACCCCGAATGGCCTTGATGATCATATCGGGCGTGGCTTCGCTCTTAACCAAATAACCGGCCGCGCCAATTTCAAGCACGCCTTGGATATACTGTTTATCGTCATACGCACTGATGACCAGAATTTGCACCGGCGATTTTTCGGTTTGAAGCTGCCGCGCCACCTTCAAACCGCTTAGGCCCGGCATTTCCATGTCAAGCACCAATACTTCAGGCTCCAAGGCTGAAACCATTGCCAAAGCTTCATGCCCATCAGCGGCTTCACCAATGACCGTGATCCCATCCGCCTTTGCCAGCAATTTGCGCACGTTTTCTCGCATCAGCGGATAATCATCGGCCAGTACTACACGAATGTCATTCATTTTTTACCTTTTGGCTAAATTACCTCCGTCATTCTAGCGCACAAGCGAAATGCTCGAACACACTAATTCTATAGTACAAGCTTGTGATAAATAGATCAATCAGGAATTTCCCTACCTTTGGCCTACACTAACCCTTCGCGCACCGCATAAACTGCCGCTTCAACCCGCGAACTAACGTCTAATTTGGCAAAGACATTCACCAAATGTTTTTCAACGGTTTTTTCGCTAATCCCCAAAGCCAGCCCAATTTCCTGATTGGTTTTGCCTTCTACCACCAGGGCCAACACCTCCATTTCTCTGGGGGTGAGGTTGGAGGTTTGCGCTTCTTGCGTCCACGTCGATATTTGGGCGGAAACCTGACGGCTGAGCCAGCCTTGTTCGCCCCGAGCCACCCCCCTGACCGCCTCGACAATCGTTTGTAACATCTCCTCTTTGACCAAATAGCCGGCGGCCCCATTCGCCAGCAGCCCCATAATATATTCTTTATCATTGTGGGCGCTTAAGGCCAACACGCGTACCGGCGTATTAGCCGACTTTAACCGCTGGGCCACCTCAACGCCCGACAAGCCGGGCATCTCCATATCCAACACCAGAACATCCGGTTTCAAAGTCTCAACCAGCCGCAGCGCTTCGACGCCATCGTCGGCCTCCCCCACCACCGCTATGTCGATCGCCTTATCGAGCAAATTCCGTAAACCTTCCCGCGCCAGCGGATGGTCATCAACCAGCACAACCTGAATTTTTGTCATAACTATTTCGCCCTTTTTGTCTCGCGTGGAACGACCACCCGAATAACTGTACCTGCATCTAGAGCCGTAATAATGTCCAACTTGCCGCCCAGCGCCTCGGCCCGCTCAATAGCGCCCACCAATCCCAAATGGCCGTTTCGGGCCAACTCAATCGGACGGTTGGGCATGGTAAATCCCCGGCCGTTATCTTCTATCTCTAATTCAACCTGAGCCTCATCCAGTTTTAGCCGAACTACGACTGTATTTGCCTCCGCATGGCGAATAACGTTGCTGAGCGAATGTTGATAGATTCTAAACAAGACCAGTCGCGTCCGTTCGGGCAGCGATTGACCATCCGGCGTTAAATTCAACTGCACCTCTAACGCCGGGTTCAGCTTCTGAAAACGCTCGGCGTGCGACCGGATCGCTTTGGCTAAACCAAACGGGGCCAGAGCCGGCGGGCGCAGATCGCCGCACATGGCCCGCACGGTTTGGATGACATGCTGCAAGGTTGCCTGAACCGCGACCATCAAAGCCAACCCGTTTTCGTCAGGCAGCATCGGCTCCAACTCGCCCAAGCGAAGCGTCACGCTATGCAAATCTTGCAGCGGTCCATCATGCAGTTCCTGGGCCAAATGGAGTCGCTCCGTTTCCCGATCTTCGATCAGTTTTTGACGTAGTTCGGCCAACTCTGCCTCCGCCTGTCTGCGCTCGGTAATGTCTTGGCTCGTGCCGAACATTCGGGCCGGCTGGCCCGCTTGATCGAGAATAACTTTGCCCCGGCCATGGACAATCCGGACAACGCCGTCAGGCCGGATGATGCGATGCTCGTGTTCAAAAGGTTGGTGGGTGTGGAAGGCCATCTCGACATTCTTTTTGACATGATTTCGATCATCAGGATGAAGCAGGTCCAGGTATAGTTCATAAGTCAGGTCCGTCTCCAGCGGATCGAGGCCGTAAATGCGATAAAGTTCGTCGGACCAGAAGATTTTGTTGGTCCTGATCTGCCACTCCCAACTACCCAGTTGAGCAATTTTCTGGGCCTCGGCCAGTTGGATTTCACGCTGTTTGATCCGAGCCTCGGCCCATTTCCGCTCGATGGCGTAGCCCAACTGCGTGCCGATAAAAACCATAATCTCCAAGATGAACTCATCCGGCTCGACCGCTTGGTCCGAGAAGAATTCCAGAACAGCAACCACCTGTTTTTCAATCCAAACCGGAAAAACGAAAGCAGCCTTCAGCCCGGCCTCGCCGGCGGCATCAACCGGAAGTCCGGCCCGTTCTCGCCCCACATCGGTACGCCAGGCCGGAGCGCCTGTGGCCGTCACCTGCTCCAGCAGGGTCTCATTTATAACAGGACGGCCGGTTTCAACCCTCGTTTTGAAGGAAGCAAACCGATCGGCATCATCTACATACCAAATAGAGGTCGAAATAAGCCGGCCTGAAAAATTCAGATCCGACAGATAGACATGGCCTACGGGCCAGCCGGTATAACAACACAGCCGTTCAAGCGTCAATTGCATGACGGCTTCAACCGTCGAGATTTCGTTGGTCGCCACCGCAATATCTTGCAGTAACTGCATGCGGCTGGTGCGATTAATAATAAGTTGCTCCAGGGTGGTATCAAGCATGCTAAACCCTTTTCAATTCCTGTTTAGATCCAACAATGTTAAGCCTGAATCTCGTCCCAGAGAGAGATAACAGGCCATTTGGCGATTAATTTGAATAGCTTGAGAAGTGCAACTGTCCCCGGTGGAATGATACCGGCCGTGAAACTCGCGTACCTTAAGTAGCCAGCCCTCTTATGGTTTTAGAAATTAATCGGGTCACGTATTAAAGCAACAAAGCTGGCTTTGTTATTCCCCGATTAATTTGTAGATAGACCATCGAGCTGAGGTATCGCTATAGCGATCACCATCAGACTGTATTTTCAAAAACCGGAGCGACGAAGCTCGCTTTATCAAGCCGATCAAAACAGAGCTTTGATGCTCCAGACTTTTATTTTCAAAGGAGACGGTTGAAGTTAGGAGATTGTCCCTGCATTACCTGTCACAAAGACGCTCAACAGTATTAATATCAATGCTTGGCTGTTAAGTGTATCACAAATCTGCAATCCTACATAAAATTCGCCATTATTTTTTAATACTCCCAAGCGAGGGCTTAAAGACCATGAACATTACGTATTGGGCTGGGACATCCCCATATAAGGGAATCTCCTACCCTACAGTAGGGAAGCTCCCCAATGATTTATTAGGTAACTTACCCATACCTTCTTCACGTCTCAAGGTTTATACTAGAAGGTATTAAAGTTATCGCTGGGGAAGCTGAAATAGAAGCTGTGAAATAGAAGCAAAAACCAACTTAAGCGTCAGGAGCAGGTTTACAATGACCATTAAAACTATGATCAAAGATAAATTCTTACAACTCAGCGCCGCTGATTACACCGACCGTGGTACACGACGACCGTTAAATGAAGATACTGTCTTTCATCAAACCAACCACTTAAGCGACGGCCGAACGGCCGGCTTGTACCTAATTTGCGACGGAATGGGGGGACTCAATGCCGGTAACGTGGCTAGCCAACTGGCATCGAACAAGATTGTCGCCGAAATGGCCGGCCTCTTTTATCCCAACCAATGGGTCGCTGCTGACAATGAACGCACTCAACCCGCCTTTTGTACGCTAACCCATCAATTGAAAAAAGCGGTTGAAGCAGCCAATCGGGAGCTGTTTATTTATTCACAACAGAAATCAGAATTCGCCGGCAAAATGGGAACTACGGTGACCGCGGCGTTGGTTTACGGCAATTGGCTGCACATCGCCCACGTCGGCGACAGCCGCGCTTATTTATGGCGGGATGGAACGCTGAAGCAGCTCACCCGCGATCATTCAATGGCCGTCCAATTGCTTGAGGCCGGCCTGCTTGACCCGGCCAAATCGTTCAAACACCCGACCCGTAACCGCCTACTGAAGGCGGTGGGTGTTGAAAAGCAGGTAACGGTTGACGTCTGCACCCAAGAACTGCGCACCGGTGATAAGATCTTATTGTGCAGCGATGGTCTTTGGCAAGCCTTCCCGGATGAGACAAAGCTACAGCAGTGGCTCGACTCACCCACAGAACCGGCAGAACTGGTTCGGCAACTCGGCGCCGAAGCCCGAGAGCGCGATGGCTCGGACAACA
Source organism: Anaerolineales bacterium (assembly GCA_020634855.1). Taxonomy (GTDB): domain Bacteria; phylum Chloroflexota; class Anaerolineae; order 4572-78; family J111; genus JAGRBY01. The sequence continues at coordinate 70,230 of JACKAU010000020.1, read as the reverse complement.
TCAGCGCCGTCCTAATTACCGTTGACGAAATGTATTCTTGGGATTTACCCCTTGTTAAGGCTGTAGCTCACTTTATTCGAGAAGATCTGGCATTGGCTCGTTGAGCCGTCGTTAAATCATTGAGGAGATTAAATATGTTGACGCTAACAGAAAATCAACGTACGACATTAAAAATTATTCAGGAAATCCAGCAAGAAGCTTCAATTGATGTGGTGGAGGACACCCAACTAGCCGAAAGAACAGGGGTAACCGCCAATACCGTTCAAAGCTCACTAGAGGCATTGGCTGAGGCCGGCTATGTCGAACTTGAAAAAGTTGATGCGCTATCAGGCACCCGTTATCTGGTATCACTAACCGAAATAGGCCAAGCGGCTGTGTAGCGAATTGTCCAACACGAAAGTAAAAGACCTGGCCGGTTTTGATGACGTCGCGCGAACTATAGCCTAGCCATTTGGTTTTACGATTGAGGCCCATCTGCGCTACGTAAAATCTAGCCAGGTCTCAGCTTTACAAGCAAGATGGAGACGATGATGAAAACCAAATTAAGTCGTTATTTACAAAATAAAGGTATCGATTCCTTTCAGAAACTGCAATTCTTACTGTTTCTATACAAGAATCCGGCCCTAACAGGCACACTTCAGGAACTGGCCCAACGCGCTTACTTCGGGGACACGAGATTGCTCAGCAAGATTCTGGCCGAGCTACACAGCGTGGGTCTCATCGAAGAAGTCGATCGATCCTACAAATTGAATCAAACACCAGGGGTGATCACCTATCTAAAAGGCTTAGCCCGCTTATTTGACGACCCCCTAACCCGCCAAAATCTGCTTCAGGCTATTTCCAAACAGGCTCCTGTAGCGGCGATGGGTTACTAAAATTGAAGCCACTCCCACACGATAAATGACCCTCAGCCCGGAGGGCGAGCCATCGAGTCGCCCTCTGGGCTACTGAATCTCATCCGTTCGAGTATCGCGACTCAACCGCACCCAGCGACGGCAGCCGTAGAGGTGAAACCAGGCTTCAACCTGCACCCCCTCCGGGTTAGCCCGCATAAACGCCCGATCCAGATCACGCGCATCCGCGTCGGTTAGTGTATCCGGCACCACCGGAATTTCCCCATACACAAACTCCAGAATCGGCCGCGAACCACAGTGAGGGCAAGGAATTAGAATACTCATCGGTCAAATCCTTCTCTGTAAATAGGTTTCGTAGGACAAACTTAAGTTTGTCCTACGGCATTTCTCATTGTCGGTGTCGTCTCAATCGAGACTGTCGGACTCCCTTGAAAATAACGGTCAGGAGCGTCAAAGTTACTTTGATCTTGCCATCTATGACAAAACAAGCTTTGTCGCTCCTCAGAATACATTCACTTTCTTCATTCTTCATTCTCTATTCTCTATTCTAATGCGTTCCCGCCGAACCCCGATCGGCCAGAGTGCGATCATTGGCAAACCGATCTAGTGAAAACGGCGCGATCAACTCCGGCGTCTGGCCGGTGGCGATGAGTTGAGCCATCTGCTCACCGCCGGCGGGGATGGCTTTGAAACCCCAAGTCCCCCAGCCGGTGGTGATGTAGAATCCTTCGACGCCGGTTTTACCCATAATTGGCGAATAATCGGGACTCATATCGCACACGCCGGTCCACTGCCGTAGAATGCGCAGGTTGCGCAGGAAGGGCAGCAGGGTGATGGCCCGGAAAGAGCAGCTTTGCAGAAAATGGTGGCCGGAGTTGTAGGAATAGCTCGGCTGGCGGTCGATTTCCGCGCCGATCAACATCTCGCCGCGCGCCGTTTGCGATACGTAGAACAACAAGCTCATCGAGGCCACAATCGGATGAAAGGCGAGTTCGTAGTGGTTGGTGACATAGGCTTGCAACGGGTGAGTCCGAATGGGCAGCCGCAGCCCGGCCATTTTAGCCAGCGTGGTGACGTGTCCGCCCACGGCGCTGAGCACCACCTTGGCCGAAATCGGCCCGGCCGTGGTTTCGACGCCGGTCACGCGGTCGCCGTCCATCAGCAGGCCGGTGACGGCAGTACGCTGATGAATATGCACCCCGCGCCGATTGGCCCCTTCAGCCAGCGCCCAGTTGACCCGGTCATGCCGGGCCGTCGAGCCGGCCGGGTGATACGAGCCGCCGATGACCGGCCAAGACCCGCCGCCGCTCAGATCGATTTCAGGGCAGATCTCTTTGATCTGTTTGGGCGTCACATACTCGGTCTTGGCCCCAAAGGCAGTGTTGATCTCGGCCCGCGCTACCTCGGCCCGGACGGCGGCTTCGGTGTGGGCCAGCCACAGCAAGCCTTTTTGCTCGTGCATCATCCAGCGGTCAGTTTCGGCCTCCAGTTGGTAGTAGAGATCGACGCTGCGCTGGTAGAAGCGCACCGCTTCGGGGATGCCGTAATTGGAGCGAATGACGGTGGTGTTACGCCCGGAGTTGCCGCCGCCGATGTAGCTGCGCTCCAAAACCGCCACATCGGTGATGCCGTGCCGGGTCGCCAGAAAGTAGGCGGTCGATAAGCCATGCCCGCCGCCGCCAACAATCACCACATCGTAATGTTTCTTAGGCTCGTGCCATTTGAACTGAACCTTCTTTTCCATGAATTCGTTCATGCCATACGCTCCTCGAAATCGGCGATGAGGGGGGCCGGGACGATCAGCAGCACCCGGCCGGCCTCAAACCATAACTTAGCGGCGATGCCGGCCACCGCTCCCTGAGCGAAGGCCGGGCGTTGGGTTGGTAGTTCCCACTCGCAGGCGTGTTCCAGAAACGCCAGGGCCTCGGCCTCGGGCAGCCAGACGCCGGCGTAGCCTGAGTCGGCAATGATAATGGCGTGCGGGTCGTCGAGCGCCAGGTTGGCGACGGGCGGCGTGACCAACAGTTCGTCAGGCGCAAAGCGCAAGGCCAGCGTATCATCCGGCCATTCGGCCGCGTCGAGCGCGGCGGGGGTGGCCACAATGCGAGTAGCGGGTAGTCGTTTAAGCTCGGGCACGGCGGGCCTCCTTATCATAGAATGGGGTTTCGACCCGGCGGGCCGGGCGGCTGTCAATCGTCACTGTGGCCGGCAGCTCGCCATCGAAGTAATAAAGCCAGCCCAACATCACGGCCTGGCCCAACACCGGCGACCAGGTGCTGGAGGTGACGTGGCCGGCAAATTGATCCTTGTACCAGATGACCGCCCCCTCAATCGGGGCGGGGCCGTCCATCTCGAAGCCGACCAACTGCTTGTCGAGCGGTATCTTGTTGGTGCGGATAATCGCTGGCCGGCCCACAAATTCTGCTTTAGACAGCTTGACCGCCCATTCGTGGGCGATACGGCGCGGCGTTGAGTCAAAGGCGGTATCTTGGCCGACGATAATATGCCCTTTTTCCAAGCGCAGTTTCAACAGCGCTTCGATCCCGTGCGGCTTGAGGCCCAAATCGGCGCCCAGTTCCAGCAGCGCCCGCCACAGCTTGACCGAGTCCTGGGCCGGGTGATGCAGTTCGTACGATAGTTCGCCGGTGAAACTCAACCGGAAGACATTGCACTCAACCCCGGCGACCACGCCCGGCGCGTGGCCCATATAAGGCGGCCGGTCGGTTAGCCCGGCCCGATCTAGCAATTCGTTTGCCAGAGGGCCGGTGACGTTAATCGCGCCAAGGGTCATCGTTTGGTTAAGTAGCCGCACGTCCAGCCCCCAACTTTCAGCCCAATCGCGGACCCACATTTCGGCGTGGCTGGAGCCGCCGCTGGTGAAGGTCAGGATATAACGGGTGTCGGTCTCTTTGCAAATGAGGCCGTCATCCAGCACGTAGCCGCGCTCATCCAGCAGCAGCACGTAGCGCGAGCGGCCCGGTTTGATCGTGGCCACGTTGGTTGGGTACAACCGCTCCAAGAGTTCGAGCGCGTCCGGCCCGGAGACGATCATTTTGCCCAGCGTGCTGACATCGCCGATGGAGACCGCTTCGCGTACGGCCCAATACTCTTCCAAGACATGGCCGTAATTCCAGGGCCGCCACCAGCCGCCGATGCGCTCCATCTGCGCTCCCAAGCGGCGATGTTCGCCGTCAAGGGCCGTGCGCGGTGTGGCCTGGTGGTGCGCTCCGGCGGCGATTTCGCCCAGGGTGAGTTGGCGTGTAACCGGGCGAGCGGTGAAAGGCGGCTGCAACGCCTGCCCCCGGTCGGCCAGAAAGCTGCGTACGTAGGGCAAGCAGACCGATCCTTGACAAGTGCCGGTGCCGGCCAGCGTGGCCCGCTTGACCAACTCCAGCTCGTGGAACCCCTGCGCCCAGATAAAGTCCAAATCTTCGACGCTGACGCCGGAGCAGGGGCAGACAATGCCGGCTTCCGGGCAAGGCGGGATATCCGACTCGCGGGCCGCGTCGCCGACCGCTCGAACGCGCCAATCGCGCCCCATCCGGCGCAGCGCATCACGCGGGTGGAAGCCCAGGCCCAGCGACACGGTATCACATTCCAACCGCTGTTCGCTGCCATCCGCGCCGCGAATGATGACCGCTTCGACTTGGCCCTCGCCTTCAAAGTACACGATTTCGCCTTCTACCCATTGGACCTCGACGCCATCCGGCGGCGTACCGACCGCTACTACCCGGCCTAAATCGATACCGGCGGCGGCCAGTTGGCCGGCGGCCCGCGCGGTGACCAACCCGGCCAACTCTGATCCCGGCGCGACGGGTTGAATTTCGGCCGCGCCGGTGGCCACAATCACTTCCTCTTTAGCGTGGACGTGCAGCATCCCCTCATCCGTTCGAGCCACGACCAGCGGCCCGTGATAGATGCCGACGACCTCCTGACCGTTCTTAGCCTCCAAGACAAGCACCTGTTTGCCTGCCGCTTCCGCCTCGGCCGCTGCGGCCCGGCCCGCTTCCCCCGCGCCAATGACGACCACGTCGCAGTGGCGATTAAGGGCGGTCACGGCCGGGCCGGGGCGATGGGTCTCCGGCAGCGCCGGGTAACCGCTCTGATGCTGCCGCTCGACCACCTGGCCGGGCTTGGCCGCGACCTGGCAGGTGCGCACGTAGGCCACGCCATCGACGGTCGCCAGGCAGTGAGGGCAGTCGCCGCCTAAACAGAGGCAGCCGCCGCCGGTGGGATGCAAATCGGCGCGTAGCATCGCCGCCAGCAGGGTATCGTCCGGTTCAAAGGCAATCGGTTGTCCATCTACAATTAAGCGCATAAGCGTAAATCCTTTACAGGAGCATAGAGTTTATAGCGTTCGTAGAGTTTGTAGAGTTTGTAGAGTTCGTAGAGTTCCAAAGATGACAGTCACTTGAGCACGTTAAAACGACCTATTTGGATCATCCAAGTGCTGCTTTATCGACAATAAGTGACTAGTCACCTGGTTTTCTAAAGATATCAACGGATTTCATCTTCTTCTGGCCGTTTGGTGCTGTATCTGTTGTTGTCTTTCCCGCCATTTATTGCTCGGAACGTCCAATCATCGTCGTGATCGGGTGTTTGAGATGGCGCGAACGTTCGATTACCATCGTGATCGGACGTATGAGATGGCATCAACATTCGAACAGTATCGGGAGCAGACCTTCCGACTAGTGGGAACAACCGATCCATCGATCACCCCGACCTTCCGACTAGTGGGAACAACCGATCCATCGATCACCCCGATGTTCCGACTAGTGGGAACAACCGATCCATCGATCACCTCGATGTTCCGACTAGTGGGAACGTTTGAGCAACACATCAATCAAACTTGCGGAAGGCTCGGAACGTTTGATCGACATGTCGATCAGACCTCCGGACGGGTACAATAGGGTTTCGGCCATAGCGCATGAGGCTAATGAAGGTTAAGCATATAAACAGGATACGCTGGGCCAACATACGCGAGGCTAAAGCCATCGCGTTGAAAGAACAAAGGACGCTAAAGCGCCCTCAGATGGCGCAATCCTAGCCTGAAGGGACCCTTCGTTCTCTCAGCACGGGTCTTTAAGGCCACGCTGGCGGGCTTTATACCCAGTGACTGTCACCTTTGGAACTGCGTAAGTTCTGAAAATGTTAGGTCGTTATTAAAACACGTTTATGATAGTTACGCCAGTTTCCGGGGAGCTATCCAGCCGGGTCAATTCGTGGGCGGCCTCGGCCAAGCTGATGGTGCGGCCAATGAGTTGTTCCGGGTGTAGTTTGCCGGCCTGGATCATGGCGAACATGGCCGGGTAACGGTGGGCGGCCATACCGTGACTGCCCAGGATTTCCAGTTCATTGGCGATGACCTGGGCCATGGGCATGGCCGAGTGGCGATAATCGCCGACCATTAGCCCAACCTGGATATGTTTGCCGCGCTTACGCAAGTTGGCCACGGAGTTAAAGCTGGTCACCGGACTGCCCAAGGCGTCGATGGACAGGTGCGCCCCGCCATGGGTGAGCTGCACCACGGCGGCGACCACGTCGTCCGTTTGGGCCGCGTTAACCGAGGCCGCCGCGCCGAGCGACTGAGCCAGGGCCAGCTTTTCGGCGTTGATGTCAATCGCGACTACGTTGGCGCCCAGAGCGTTGGCAATCATAATGGCCGATAGCCCGACGCCGCCGCAGCCGTGGACGGCGACCCACTGCCCCGCCGAGACACGGCCCTGATCGACCACGGCCCGAAACGAGGTGGCAAAGCGGCAGCCGAGACTGGCCGCCGTTTCAAAGGCCATATCCTCGGGTAAGCGCACCAGGTTGACATCGGCGTAATCGATGGCGACGTATTCGGCAAAGGAGCCCCAATGGGTGAAGCCGGGCTGGAATTGGTGATCGCAGACCTGGTGGTTGCCCGACGCACACTGCGGGCAGGCCCCGCAGCCGCAGACAAAGGGCAGAGTCACGCGGTCGCCGGGTCGCCAGCGGCTGACCGCCCTCCCCACCGCCTCGATGACTCCGGCGAACTCGTGGCCGGGTACGTGCGGCGGCGTGATATCGGGATCGTGGCCTTGCCAGCCGTGCCAGTCGCTGCGACACAGGCCGGTGGCTTTGACTTGAATCACCACACCTCGGTCGGTTGGCGTCGGATCGGGCAGGGTTTGGACGGTGGGCGGCTGGGTGAATTTTTCGTAAAAGACAGCTTTCATATTTTACCCTTACTTGTTTTTCTTCGGTTTGCACAACCACTTCTTTTTAATGGCCGTGCGGTCACAATCTTTGCAAACAAATTTGGCTGTGCCGGTAATCACATCCATTTCATCGCGATGTTTTTCGGCCTGCTTTTTCGATATATTACATAGGGTATCTTTTAATTTGCCCATTCCATTTTCCTGTGATTGAGTTTGGTCCAGCTTCTTTGATCTACGGTAGCGCCGCCAGACTAGTCCATTCATTTCAGTCACTTTCTCGGTTAAGTCGCTAAAACTAGACCAATCTTAGGCAGGTGGATTAAGCTGTAATATTATGCGCGTCGAACTATCAAAGCAAATCGGGAAAATTCTTAGTAGCGGTTTCACTTTATGATTGTTAACGGTTATAATTAAATAATCACCCTTCCACTCGTTCACTCAGTAGACGTTCCTTCTCAGCCGAGGTTGGCATCAATATTCCGCCAACGACAAAGTGAGCTTATTAATTGGACATGTTATCCTCATAACGCTAACTAACTTCTACCGTTAATCCGCTCACCAAAATCCGGTCTCTGTTTCGATAATTTGGGTCTTGTAGCCACGATAAAATGAACTTTGTTCTTATAGAAAGGGTATAGTATACTGTAATTATACTTACAGTTCCTCCTTTCAATTCTTCAAAATCCCCAAAAGTTCAAGCGCACAACTTCATTGTCATCGAGACAGAGGTCTAAATAAAGAACGAGTGATCGGAGGAATAATTATTATTAAGATCAATTCAGAACATAGTACCCTACTTTAAAGGTCGGGTCGGATGAATAGCTCAAAATCCAGCACAGTGGTGAAGCGCCAGCTTGAAACTGCGCTTCGTTTGTTAGAAACCGGTAATCTTGACAACTTACATTCCTTGTTACAAAAAATGCATCGGGCCGAAGAGACACGCCTGGCTTACTATGCGACAGTGGAGTCTGAATGTCAATACTACCGGCAAATGTTTGAATTTGCCCCGGACGGCTACTTGGTTACAGATGTAGCGGGCATCGTCAAGGATGCTAACCCGGCCGCCGAAACAATACTGAACCAAAGCCTCGATTTTCTGAAAGATAAGTTTATCGAAAGTTTTGTAAGCAATGAAGTCAGGCCCTCATTTCACGATTACCTACACTATTTGGCAGATAGCCGGGTAGCCTCTTATGAGGATTTAGAGACCCTTATCGAGCCGCACGGGTTGCCCGCTGTTCCGGTTACTTTGGCCGTGACCCGACTTAGGGATAAACATCAGCGTGTCATCGGCTTCGGTTGGCTCCTTCAAAAAGCCCGTTCGCACAAATTCGTCGAACCATCTGAGCCTGATTCCCGAAATTCTGTGGAACAACAAATTACGGCTCATACGGCTGAACTAAGCCAAACCAATCACCAACTCCGTCAGGAAATTGAACGGCGCATTAAGATGGAGACCGAGCTTCAAGAGAGTGAAGCGCGTTATCGGGCTATCATCGAAGACAATTCCGAACTCATTTGCCGGCTTAAACCGGACGGCACATTGACCTTTGTCAACACAGCTTTTTGCCGTTACTTCGGTAAAAGACCTGAAGAGTTAATCGGTCGCAGTTTTTTCCCCATTGTACCCAAAGAAGATCGCCAAAGGCTAGAGCAGTATCTGGCCGCGTTAAGTGTTGAGCAACCATCTGGCAGCATTGAACATCGGGTGGTGCTACCCAATGGTGAAATTCACTGGCAGCGCTGGTCGGATCGGTTGATTTTTGATCAAAACGGCTGTTTAGTTGAGATCCAATCGGTGGGCCGAGATATCACCGACCGGAAACAGGTGGAATTGGCGTTAACCGAAGAACGCCGGCTGCTACGAACACTGATCGATAGTTTACCGGATTCGATCTATTTCAAAGATACACAAAGTCGATTTATTATTGGGAACCAAGCCGTGGCCCGGCTGATGGGGGCCTATTCCGGAGAAGAACTGGTTGGTAAAACCGATTTTGACTTTTTCCCTAAAGATTTGGCGGCCATCTATTACGCCGACGAACAAGCGGTGGTTCAATCGGGCCAGCCGTTGGTGGGGAAAGAAGAGCCGGTGATCAACGCGTTAGGGGAACGTCGCTGGTTATCAACCACCAAACTACCCTTGCTAGACCAAAGCGGCCGTGTCACCGGCCTGGTCGGTATCGGTCGGGATATTACCCAACATAGAGAACTAGAGGAAGCTTTATACCAGAAAACGGCTGAACTCGAAGCTATCTTTAGAACTATTCCGGATGCCGTTGTCTTTGCTAATACCAGCCGGCAGATTATGAAAATCAACCCCGCCTTTACCACCCTATTTGGCTATGACATTGTGGACGTGTTTAGCCGGAAGACACAACTGATCTATACCTCTCAGGAAGATTATGAACTACAGGGACAGCTTCGATTTAACGCCAAGGCCGATGAAATTCTTGAGCCTTATGAAGTCACCTACCGCCGTAAAAACGGTGATGTTTTTATCAGCGAGACGGTAGGCGCTTTAGTCAAAGATCATGAGGGCCGGCTGCTGGGCTTTTTAAGTATTATCCGAGATATTTCCGAGCGAAAAAAGACCGAGTTGGAAAAAGCTCAACTCTTTGAGGCGGTCAGTCAGCAGCGCGAGCAGTTGCGGGCGCTCACCGGGCGTCTGGCCGAAGCTCAGGAAGCCGAACGAAAAGCCCTGGCCCGCGAATTACATGATCAGGTAGGGCAAAATTTAACCGCGCTCGATCTTAACCTTAATATCATTTTCGGACGGATCAACAGCACTTCCTTTAAAGAAAAGAATACGGTTCAAGCCCGCTTGCATGACTCGTTGGAGTTGATCGAACAGACGGCTGAGCGCATTCGGGATTTAATGGTCAATCTACGCCCGCCGGTATTGGATGATTACGGTTTATTGGCGGCCCTACGTTGGTATGGCGAGCAGTTTGCCTCGCGGGTTGATTTTAGAGTCGAAGTCCAAGGACAAGAGCCGGTTCCGCGATTATCCGGCTCGCTTGAAGACACGCTATTTAGAATTACCCAGGAAGCGCTGACCAATGTTGCCAAACACGCGCAGGCTAACCAGGTTGTTATTAAAATAGAAACCGATAATGAGTTTGTCCGACTGCAAATTGCCGATGACGGCTCTGGTTTTGATCTGGGCCAGTGGGTCGGCGGAAGCAAACGGAAAAATTGGGGCCTGGTGACGATGATCGAGCGGGCGGAGGCCATCGGCGGATATTGCCAGATTGAGTCCCAGCCTGGGCAAGGAACCCAGGTGACGGTGGAACTGCCGCGCACGAGTTTGCCCATCCACGGGGTTGAACCTATTTTTTAATTTGAAAAAACTCGCCAATTGGATAGTGCTAACCGGGTGATTTTGTACTACACTATAATAAGGGCCGATATGATCATCCGGCCGTTGGAGTTTGGCTTGGGGCGGATGGGCCGCTAACCAGCATTGACCGATTTGCGCTTTTCTGTTTTGATATATTAGTCCCGAATATTCATCAATCGGGAGCTTTATCACCCCACTTCAATATTTCACCTTTCGATGAGTTGGAAACCACCTGATAATTAGCCCCGGCTGAACGCAACAACTGCAAATAAAATAGTGTATTCCTCCTTAACGTGGGTTTGTTCCTGCCGGATGCACCAATCCATGCCGGGCTTACCAACACTATGTGGAAACCAGGGATAAAATTTACTGAGTCGATGAGCACCGATCTGAATATTGAGGAATCGAATAGCTCGGCGGCAGCAATCCGGCCGCCGGTGGTGGCCGGCCAATGGTATCCTGACCAGCCGGAGATGTTGGCCCAGATCGTTGACACCCTGTTAAATCAGGCCAACCCGGTCGACGGGCAGCCGCTGGGCTTGGTTGTGCCTCATGCCGGCTATATATTCTCCGGGGCAGTGGCGGCCAGCGGCTTCAGACAGTTGCGGGATGGGGACTACCAGCTCGCGGTGATCATCGCCGCCGATCACCGGCCGCCCCTGTCACAGCCGATTGCGGTGTGGGCTAAAGGCGGCTTTGAAACGCCTTTAGGGACTGTGCCGGTTGACGAGGCTTTGGCCGAGGCGCTAATCGCGGCGGACCCGCGGATTCACTTCGACCCGGCAGCGCATTTGAACGAGCATCCGATTGAGATCGAACTGCCATTTCTACAACGGGTTTGCCCCAACTGCCGTATCATCCCCATCCTGATGAGTTCCCCGAATGAGGAGACGGTTGAGGCCCTGACCAAGGCCCTGCTCACGGTTCTGCCGGACCAGGGGACGGTGGTCATTGCCTCGTCCGATCTGGCCCATTATCCTAAGTTCGAGGATGCCTTTCGGGTTGATCAAACCACGCTGGCCGCCATCGAAACCGGACGGATGGCGGAGGTAAGAGCCACTATCGCTCGGTTGATGGCTGAGGGCGTGCCTAACCTGAAGACCTGCGCCTGCGGTCTGGGGCCTATTTTGGTCACCATGGGTGTTGCCGCCGGACGAGGGGCCGATACCACCACGGTCCTGCATTATGCCAATTCCGGTCACTCGCCGCGAGGCAACGCGGATAAAGTGGTTGGCTACGGAGCGGTGATGATGTGGCGCTACCAGCCGCTCTCGCTGACATTTGAGCAGCAGCAGTATCTACTCAAGTTGGCCCGCGCGACGATAGCCGGTTATCTCCAATCGGCCGCGATCCCTAACCTGCCCCCGGTTGATCCGGCTTTGCTACGCCGAGCCGGGGCGTTTGTCACGCTACGCAGCGCCGAAAAACAGCCTTATGACCGGCCTAAAGCGCAGAGTTCGACCACCCGCAGCATCGATGAGCCGACCCTAAAATTAAGAGGATGCATGGGCCACATCCCCGCCAACCTGCCTTTGTATCAGGTGGTTCAAAATACGGCCGTCAGCGCCGCCACGGCCGATCCGCGTTTGTCGCCAATCACGATTGAAGCGTTGGATGATATCGTCATTGAAATTTCCATCCTGTCGCCCCTGGAGCGAATTACTCGAATAGAGGAAATCGAGATCGGACACCACGGCTTGCTAATTAGCCAAGGCGAACAGCGGGGCTTACTCCTGCCGGAAGTCGCCGAGCGCGCCGGTTGGAGTCGCCGGACGTTCTTGGAGCAGTTGTGTCGCAAAGCGCAGTTGCCCCCCCACGCTTGGCAGGAAGGGGCCGATTTATATCGCTTTACGACCTTAAAATTTAAAGAACAAAAATAAAATAGATCAGGGCCAATGACGGCCCAGGGAGGCTAATGATGACTCACTTATATGTTGAACTGTATGATAGGCCACACGCCCAGTTTCCGTGCTACACTCTAGACGACCACGATGTGAACCAGCGCCAATATTTTCACAACCTGACCCACCATGAGTCGGCCGATAGAGCGGTTCGGGTGGTGATTAAACCGGGCGATGAGTATCGAACCGGGGATCACATTCGGCTTATGCGGGAAATAGGCTGCCCGCACACCGACACCGTGGCGATCGATCCGATTATTGCTGATGATGTCGATCTGAACCAGCTTTACTATGAGGCTCAGGCTATTGAAAATCGGACGGCGGGGGTATTGATCGTTACCAGTCCTAATCCGGACAGCGGTTATCGTTTGCGTGTCAGCCTATATAAAGATGCCGATCAGCGTTTGCCTTCTCTATTATTTTACGATTGGGAATATCCCAGCCGGACCCGTCCGCTTGACTTAAACCGCTTCCATTTTGCCCACAAAGCCGCGGTCATCACCATTGAGCCGGGACCGAATTACGAAGCGGGTGATCGCGTTCTGCTTCGGGAAGGTTTGGGCGGCGCCAGCCGGATTCACGCTTTAGAGCCTGGTACTTATAATTTGCATCAACTGATGCCAGAGCGAAAAGCGGCGGCAGCAATGCCCCTCATTCGAACCAGACGAAATTGGGCCGAATTATTGGCCGGTCTTGAATTTGAACTCCAACCACGGGTAGTCATTAGATAAACGAATAGTCATCAAATAAAATCGAATATCAGGAGAGAAATAATGAATGACAAGGTGCTCGACCAGCAACTCGAGAGCATCTTTCAGCGGTTGAGCCAACTTCGGGAGGCTCCGATTTCCCTAGCCGAATTGACTCTTGGGGTTGAGGAAATTTCGACCGCTCTAAAGGAAATTCAGATTACTAACATGGATATTCGCCGCCAGGGTTTAGAGGCTCTAAAGGTCAGCGAAAATCCTAATCAAACCATTTTGGATGCTATCAAAGCGCATGTTGCTGTGCTGGATAAAGACGGCACCATTATTGCCGTGAACGACGCCTGGAAACAGTTTGCTCGGAGCAACGGCGACCCTTCGTTAGCCCATACCTGCGAAGGAGTAAATTACCTCACCGTCTGTCGTCGAGCCGTGAGCCGGGGCAGCCACGAAGCCGCCCCAGCGCTTGATGGCCTCCAATCGGTTTTAGCCGGCGTTGAGAATTGCTTTACCCTTGAGTATCCATGTCATGCGCCGACAAAAGAGGCCTGGTATATTTTGCAAGCCGCGCCATTAAATGGGGGTTATGAAGGGGCTGTGGTGATTCACATCGACATTACCGCCCGGAGATTGGCCGAAGAGATGCTACTACAAGAACACAATCTACTTCGAACCCTGATCGATAATCTACCGGATTACATTTATTTCAAGGATATCAAGAGCCGCTTCATCGTGGCTAACCGGGCTTTGGCCCAGATCATGGGGGCTGAATCGCCGGACGACATGGTTGGAAAAACCGATTTCGATTACTACCCGGATGAAATTGCGACTGAGTACTACAGTGATGAGCAAACAATTTTTATAGATGGGCAGCCGTTAGTCGGGAAAGAAGAGCCGCACCTCGACTCAATGGGGAATCGTAGATGGATGTTAACGACTAAGATACCGTTGAAGAATGAGGCGGGAGAGGTTATAGGGCTGGTTGGGATTAGCCGGGACATCACCGAGCGAAAAAAGATCGAGCTGGAAAAAGAACAGTTGATCAATGATATTAGCCAACATCGCCAACAACTTCGCGCCTTAACCGGCCGGTTAGCCGAAGCTCAAGAAACCGAACGAAAAAATCTGGCCCGTGAACTGCATGATCAAGTCGGCCAAAGTTTAACCGCTCTTAATCTCAATCTCAGTGCGGTCCGAACCCGCATCAAGAACAGCCCGCCTCAGTCAATGGAAACGACAATGTCATTGATCGACGACTCGCTCGCGTTATTGGAGCAGACCACCGAATGTATTCAAGATGTGATGGCCGATTTACGACCACCGGTTTTGGATGATTACGGTTTGGTGGCTGCCATCCGTTGGTACGGTGAACAACTGGTCGGGCGAGTCATGTTTAAATTTACCGTCAAAGGCAAGGAACCTACCCCCCGTTTAGCTCCGGCTAAAGAGCATACACTGTTCCGAATTGCTCAAGAGGCGCTGCTAAATGTCGCCAAACACGCCCAAGCCCAAAAAGTTACCGTTATCGTCGAGACAGAAGAGGAGCTGGTCCGCATAGTTGTCATTGATGACGGCCTGGGGTTTGAACTTCAAAGGCCCATCGACCAATTTAGTTGGGGACTATTAACTATGAAAGAACGAGCGGAGGCCATTGGCGGCCGGTGGCAGATCGAGTCCAAGCTGACACAAGGTACCCGCCTGACTGTTGAGGTACCACGGTAACCAGGCCGGATTCGTTCGTTCGGGAGACTTAGCCACCCGACCAGGTCGAAAACTAACCATCCGGCTAGTGAAATGTCCCTTCAAGTGACTGTTGTTTGACTCAGAGTTTTGCATTATCCTTTACTTATAAGGATGGAGGTCAGCCTGATATGAACGAATCAAACGCACATATCATGAGACCCACCTTATGCTGTGTGGCTGCTGACCATGTCTAGATAGCATGGTTGGTGAAGTAAGCCAAGCGTATCTCTCCCTATTTGTTACTGTCTCCCCAGATGTGCGTAACGTCTGGGGAGATTTTTGTTCAAAGGGTGCAGAAATGAAAGCCATTCTATGGGTGACAGGGGTTATTCTGGCCTTGGCGCCATTGGCCTGCGGCGTATTTAAACCGGTGCAACCAAAGGGCCGATAGTCAATTTAGCCCGTTGACATATTTCTAGGGATGTAATATCATCAAACTAATAGAAACCTTAATGCTACAGGAAGAATCCCGGCAATATGGACGGACTAAAGTGTGATGTCTGTGGATTCGTAAACCCCTCAGACCATTTTTTTTGCGGTTCATGTGGAACCGAAATCACGGCGGCCGATCGGGCCACTTCACTCATCAATGCCCCGCTTCAGGGGGATCGCCGGCAGGTGACCATTATCTTTGCCGATATTTCCGGTTTTACCGCGCTCAATGATGCGGCTAAAACGGCGGGTCAAGTCGAGCAAGTGGTTCGTCTCATCAACGGACTGCTCAGCGAACTCAGTGAAGCTATTTATGAGTATGACGGTTACATCGACAAATATGTCGGTGATGAGATTATGGCGCTGTTCGGCGCGCCCACGGCTCACGAAAATGATCCGGAGCTAGCCCTGCGCGCCAGCCTGTCGATGATGGAACGGCTCAAAAAATTCAACGAAAACCCGCCGATACCGCTACCCAAACCGCTGGGCATCCATATGGGCGTCAACACGGGGATGGTTATCGCCGGGATGGTCGGCACCGACCGCAAACGCTCCTACACGGTGATGGGCGACGCGGTCAATGTCGCGGCTCGGTTAGAGTCAGCCTCGGTTAGGGGCGAAATCCTGGTGAATGAAGACACGTACAACCTCACCAACCGTCTCTTTACCTTTGAAGAACGCGAACCGATTCAGGTTAAGGGCAAAGCCAAACCGCTGAAAGTTTACCTATTAAAGGGCGCTCGCGATTTAAGCCAAACCCAACGCGGTTTAACCGGGATGGAAGCGCCGCTGATTGGCCGTGAACACGAAGTAGAGGTGCTAACCGGCGCTTATCGCCAACTGCATCAAGGCCGGGGTGGCATTGTCACCGTTAACGGTGATGCCGGCTTGGGCAAAACCCGCTTGATTGCCGAAGTGGTGAAAATTGTCCAGCAAGACGAAACCGAGCAGGGATCACGCTGGCTTTTTGGTCGCGGTCTGGCTTACCGGCAATCGTTTGCCAACCGGCTCTTTGTCGATATCCTTTACAGTTATCTCCAAGTTCCGGAAAATGCCGACGACACCCAGGTGAAGCTCAAATTGGATGCCATGGGCGATGAACTTTTCGGTAAGCGCAAAGATGAAGTCATCCCCTACTTGATGGCGATGTTGGGCGTTAAACTTGACAGCGACGTAACCGGCGACCTACCGCTCAACGACCCGCAAGTTTTGCAGCGGCGTATTTTTGTGGCCATGGGCGAATGGGTCGAAGCGTTAGTTACCCGGCAGTCGCTGGTGTTTGTGTTTGAAGATCTGCATTGGGCCGATCCCAGTTCGGTTCAGTTAATTGAATTCTTGTTCACCCTCACCGTCTACAATCCCATTTTGATCATCTGTGTGACGCGTCTGGAACGAGACACTGCTTTTTGGAAAGTAAAGCTAGCCAGCGCCGAAGAGGCGAGCGAACAGTTTCAAGAGTTGACCTTATGGCCGCTCACGAATGAAGAAAGCCGGCAGGTCATCAAACATCTCCTCAAGATCGATCCGCTGCCGCGCGAGTTGGAAGATCTGCTGCTGAGTCGGGCCGAAGGCAATCCGCTGTTTTTGGAAGAGGTCATTCGCAGCCTAATTGAAGAAGGCGTCATCGAACGGGTTGATGAGCAGTGGAAAATTACCCGGCCGGTCACAGAAATTGAAATCCCCAATACCTTACAAGGGGTACTCACCGCCCGTATCGACCGTCTGGAAGAGCCGGTTAAACGAGTACTGCAAATTGCGGCTGTGATTGGCCGTGTTTTCCCGCATTTCATCTTGTCACCCATCGTCAATGACCCTGAAATTCTGAAAAAAGCGTTGGAACAACTGGAAATTGCCGATCTCATCGAAGTCAAGACCCCCGAACCCGAACCGGAATACATCTTTAAGCATGTGCTCACCTATGAAACGGCTTACAACTCGCTGCTGCACCAACAGCGGCAGCTCATTCACAAACAAATCGGCGATTACCTATCGCGGCAGTATTGGTTATTGGGAGAAGAGTACGCTCCCAACGTAGCCGAGCATTATGAAAAAAGCGAAATTTGGGATCGCGCGCTGCGTTATCTGCTGCGGGCAGCCGTGGCGGCCATTCAATCATTTGCCAACCAACAAGCCATCACGTTTTATTCGCGGGCGCTGGAGGTAGCGGAAATGATCGGCGCGCGGGCTGATGAAAAGACCTTTTTGGAAATCTACGAGGGACGCGCCAAAATCTATACCCGCCTGGGTGAAATTCAAGAGGCAATGACCGATTATGAAGCGATGCTGGCCAAGGCCATCGAACTGAATGATGACGCGGCTCAAATGCGAGCGCTCAATGGTAATGGCGCGCTGCAAGCCAGTCACCTCAATTTTACGCTGGCGTCCCAATATTTCCAGAAGGCGCTAACTGTGGCCCGCCGGATTGGCGACAAAAGCGGTATTGCCGACACCCTCAACCAACTTGGTAATTTTTACTATCAAATGGGCGGATTAGATTTGGCAACCTCGTGTTTTCGGGAAGCCAGCGAGGCCAGCACCACCGTTAATTACGATCTGGCCCGTTTGACCGCCGAAGACGGGTTAGCCAAGGTTATGTTGGAACAGGGCGAAATCAACGCCAGTTTGGATCGCTATGAGCATGATATTATGCCACTGAGCCGGCGTTTGGGGTATCGCAGCGGTCTGATGAACTCGCTGTACTCGGTCTTGATGGGCCAGGTCTTTATCGCCAATTATCAAGAAGCAGATGCCACCGCTCAGGAATTGTTGGAACTGCACAAAAAATCCGGCGATTTTTATCGCGTGCCGCTCATTAAATATTATCAAGGGCTGGCCCTGCTCTATCAAGGCTACCTGGATGAGTCCCGCAACACATTACAAGAAGGCCTGACCCTAGCCGAGGAGCAAGAGCAAAAATCTTCCATTGCCTTGGGTCTGGCCTGGATGGGTTATTCCAATTTAACCGTGGGGCAAACCGACGAAGGCTTACAACAAGCTGAACAGAGTGTGCGATTAGCCCATGAACTTGGCTCGCCTTTATATGTGATGAAAACCCAGTCGGTGCTGGGTACAGCTTATCGTCACCTTAACCGGCTAAATGAAGCGGTGATCGAGTTAGAAAACGTGCAGGTCAACGCTCACAATATGGGCTTCACGGCCGATGAGGTTATGATCCTATACCAGCTCATCCGGGCTTACATCGATATCAATGAGTGGGACAAGGCTAAAAACCGATTGACCAATCTTTTAGCGCTGGCCGAGGCCAGTGATATGCGCGAGTTTGTGGCGCGCGGGCTGTGGCTACAATCAATCTTAGCCACCCACAACCAAAACTATGATGAGGCGATTGAGGCCATCAGCCGAGCCGCCCAAGTAGCGCACGAAACCAACAGTCGGTTAGTCCAGTTTCCCATCCAAATTCAAAGTGCATATGTCTACCAATGCGCCGAAAACCTGACCGCAGCCAGAGAGGCCGTGGTTAGGGCGCAAACTATTCAAGGCGATTTACTGAATCATCTGGCTTCAGCCGAAATTCGTCAAACCTTCCTGACCCATTCCTATGCTGACAAACTACGGGAGATCGCCGGAGCCGTTGCCACTGCGCCAGCCTCATGAAAAGATGATAGACCGTGGGTCAGGACTTACTCGAAAAAATCAAATCGTTTTGCCAAAAAAACCGACTAATTACGCCGGACGATACACTAGTTGTCGGTGTGTCAGGCGGGCCTGATTCGCTGGGCTTGCTGCATCTCTTAACTAGCCTGTGTCATGACTTAAATCTGCCCCCGCCAACCGTCGCTCATCTCAACCACCAATTACGCCGTCCCGACTCGGATGTCGAAGCGGATTTTGTCCGAAATATAGCTAACCAGTGGCAATTACCGTTTTTTTCAGAGTCGCGGCCGGTAGCTGACTTGGCAGCGCAGCGCCGGCAGTCGCTTGAAGAAACGGCTCGGCAAGTTCGCTACGCTTTCTTATGGTCTATAGCCGATAAGGTTGGCGCCAATAAAATAGCGGTCGGTCATAATGCCGACGACCAAGTTGAAACCGTTCTTATGCATTTTTTACGCGGCTCCGGTCTAAACGGGCTGCGTGGGATGGCATCACAAGTGAATATTGCGGCCCTGCCGCTTCATCCGCACGATATCACCCCACCGTCCTCCAAACCGGTCGCCCTTATTCGACCTCTGCTTGATACCCCTCGCCACGAAATAGAAACCTACTGTCACGCCCATCAACTCAACCCGCGTTACGATAGTTCTAATCAGGATACCACCTTCTTCCGAAACCGCCTGCGGCACGAGTTACTGCCTTACCTGGAGAGTTACAATCCGAATATTCGGCAGCGGCTACAAAACACGGCCAAAATTGCGGCAGCCGAGAACGATCTGATCGAACAGCAGGTCGATAGGGTTTGGCCGGATATTATCGCCGCAGCGGTGGCTCAAACCATCGATTTTGTTCGCGAAAGCTGGCTGGATTTACCGATGGGTATGAAGCGAGCGACGCTCCGGCGAGCCATCCAGCAGTTACAGGGCCATCTATTCAACATCGGCTTTGACCATATTGAAAACGCAATCTCAGTGTTGGCCAAAGGTCAAACCGGCGCCCTGATTACCTGGCCCGATGGGCTAACTATCCGTCTCAACTACGAAACTATTTCAATCACCTCAAACCTTGCTTCTGTGCAGGAGCAGGCGGCTGATTTTGCGCTACCGGCCATCAGCCGACCGCTAATTGTACAGCTGCCGGGTTTGACGCCGTTACCATTGACCAATTGGCAGTTAAAGACCACCCTTTGGCCAATGACGCGGGCTGCCTGGCCAAAAATCAAGCAGGCCACCCGCTGGGAGGCTTTTATTGATGCCGCCGCCGTAGGCAGCGACATCAAGCTGCGGACGCGGCAGCCCGGCGATCAATTTCACCCGCTGGGAGCAGGCCACCGCAAAACAGTCAAGAGGTTTATGATCGACGCCAAAATTCCGGCGGCTTATCGCCGCCGGCTACCCATTCTGGTGGCCGATGATCGCATTTTGTGGTTGTGCGGCTACCGGTTGGATGATCGGGCCAAAATCACCGAACAGACCCGGCAAGTCATTCATCTTACATTTGAGCGCATTGATTTTTGGACAAAGTCATGACTAATTTTCGTTAAATCCGTCCTAATGATGACAATTTTTCGTTCTAAAATCATTTTCGTTGCAAAATTTTGGACATAATCTGTTAGGTCTGGCCAAATTGAGAATTGTTTGGTCTAAACAGACCACTTTGCAATCCAGGCCATAATTGAATATAATATTCTTTCGTCTTCAGGTGAGGAATAAGAATGACTACCTTTTTTCCTATCGTCGGATGGCCAATTCCGGCGCATTTAACTGTACTTGGGTATATCGAACCGATAAAATACGGTAGTTATTAATTTACAATCCTTAGAGGCGTTGGTAGTCGAGGGGGATATTTTTACCATGCATGTTTTGCTTGTTGAAAATCATGACTTAGATCCAAATACATCGTTGTTGTACAGCTTGGAAGAGGGCGGGTATGAGGTTTGTTTAGCTCATACGCCATCGTCGGCGGCCCAGAAAATATTATCAGTCTGGCCCAACCTTATTGTTTTAAATCCCGCTCACAGTCTTAATGTTATCGACTTTAAAGAAGCGCTCGATAAGACGGAACTGGGTGTCCCTTGCATTGTGGTTGGCGTTGAAACGCAAAATCAGGCCATACCGGATAACAGCCTTATTTTGATAGACTCCGGTCAGGTTCAGGAATTAGATCAGCGAATCCAGGAAGCGGCCGTTAACCAAAAAGACCGATTCCTCCGGCTCCCGACCTTAATCATTGATTTCCAAAAACAGACCATTCTTCGCGGCCAAGATCAGTTTTCGCTAACCCCTAAAGAGTTCAAACTGCTTAAGATATTGGTTGACCACACCAACCAAATTCTTAAGCGGAAAACCATCATGAAAGAAGTCTGGGAAACCGACTACATGGGCGATACGCGGACGCTCGACGTTCATATTCGCTGGCTACGGGAAAAAATTGAAGACAATCCCAGCAAACCCAAATATCTGATTACCGTTCGCGGTGTCGGGTATCGTTTTTCGACTGACTGTAGCTAACCCAGTAACGACCGCGATACGAAAAAGCACCGGCTCGGTGCTTTTTTTGTAGAGCAAGCCAGGTGACCGGCGTTTTTACTCAAGATAAAACTTGCGCCTATGGTTTAAGCGCCAATCACCAAACAATCAAGATACTTATGAGTTACCAACACTCCGGCAAATTTACCCACCACGTGGGCCAAGCCCTACTTTTTGTCATTTTTGGTATGCTTCAAGCCTGTAGCAGTCCAGCCGTCGATTCCCCCCCGGCGATGGTTACGCCCTCCCCGGTATCCGTCACCATCACCCCATCATCGGCCCTTAGGGTCGATTTCGACGCCTTGCAGCCCTATATTCATCCAAGCCAGCGTTTTTCAGCCGAGTATCCTGCTGATTGGGAGGTTGTTGAACGGTCTGACGGCGTTATATTTCTGGAACCCAACAATCGCGCCGGGTACAGTGTCTTCTTTGAAGACGCCGGTCAAATCTACACTGAAGAAGACCTCAACCACTATCTGGTTACCTTTGTGGCTCGCAACTTTTTTGACGAAACCGCCGATTTCCACCCTATTAGCCAGACCACCGAGCCTGACGGCGCGGTCGTTGCTCAGTTTTCCACTATCGATCCGAATTTGGGGCCGACCACCAGTGAACTACGACTTTTTCAGACTGACACCATTATTTTTATTGTTCACGTCAGCGCTCCGGAAGAGAATTGGGCGGCTTACGGCGGTCAGTTGCAGGCCCTGGCCAATAAGTTCACTCCCCTTGATACCGACTCTGATTTGGCCACTGTCCAGCCGACCACGGAACCGGAATGGACGTTAATCGGCCCCAAGAGTCAGGAGTTTGGCTTTGTTTACGCCAACGATTGGGACATTTTGGAACAGCAAGAGAATTCGATTGCAGTGGGTCATAAGGACACCGGGATGATGTTTACCGCCAGTAAGTTTAGCTGGCCGAACGCGGCGATCGATCCTCAAGCTGCCGAAAAAGCCGCCACGGAACATATCGAGACTTTATCGAAAACGGTCGAAAATATGCAAAGTTTACCACCTAAACCGTTCCCGGTGGCGGATGTCACCGGCGCTACTATCGATTTTTTGTATACGGATGACCAGGGCCGCGATATTGCCGGATCGGTCATTACGGCGGTTAACAAAGGCCAAATGCACAAAATTGTGTTTACTGCTCCGACTGACATTTACGAGGCCGCACTCATTTGGTTTAACCCGATGCAGAGGAGCTTCACCTTCCTCGCGCCTGACAAGATCGAAACAAAAGAACCGTAAAGGCTCCTGCCCATGGACTTTCCCCCAGAAATCCCTCTATACGAAAGAATTTATCTCGTCATCCGGCACGTTCCCGCCGGTCAAGTGGCAACTTATGGTCAAATTGCCGGGCTGGTGGACGGCTGTACGGCGCGAATGGTCGGCTATGCGTTGGCCGCGCTCGGTCCCAATACCGATGTCCCCTGGCAGCGCGTTATCAACAGCCAGGGCAAGATCAGTCCGCGCTCCGGTGGCATTGGCAGCGCTCTTCAACGCCAAATCTTGGAGGCAGAAGGGATCGCGTTCGATGCGCGTGGGAAGGTAGATTTGAGGAAATTTGGCTGGCCCGGCTTTGAGGTTGAGTAAATTTCACGGCAAACTTTTACCTTTTTCTTTACCGTGATATACTGGACTCCATCGGTAAAAATTCAGTAGAATAACGTAGGTGAATCATTAGCAAGATATTAATGGTTGAAGATAATGAACAGAATGCCCTGCTGATAAGGCGAATCCTCGAAGCGAAAAACCACCAAATCATCCATGCCAATGATGGGGAGAGTGGGTTGCAGGCTGCTATCGATGAAATCCCCGAACTGATTTTGGTCGATTTGGGGCTGCCGGATATTGATGGGCAAACACTGGTAGCCTTTTTCAAACGGACGCCGGAGTTAGCCGGTATTCCTATTGTAGCCGTTACTGCCTGGCCGGAAGATACCGCCAGAGAGATGGCTCAGGCTTATGGCTGTAACGGGGTTATTTCCAAGCCGATTAATGCCCGGACCTTCGCCGATCAAGTGGCCGCATTCATTGCAGAGGCTTAAGCCCCCGACGGCCGACCAATGACCGCCGAATGGCATGGTCGGTCACATTTGAAGAGTGTCCATTTCCACCTCAGGTAAGGGGAATACGAATTTTGCGCTGCCCGTAACGAATTTCAGACTCGACGGGCAGTTTTAGTTTCTCAATAAGCTTCATCAACCGCACATTCTCGGCCAAGACCCAGCCGGTGAAGTGAGTGATCCCCATCTGGCGTGCTTTTTCAGCCAAAATTCCAAGCAGTCTGCGCGCCAAGCCGTTGCGTTGAATATCATCCCTAACCACCACCGCCACCTCAGCTTCGGTATCATTGGACGTGGCTCTGGCAAACCGCACTACGCCGACCGCGTGTTCTTGGCCGTCCGCGTCGATGGTTGTCGCTATAATCGCCACTTGTAGCGCCGGATTCAGATTCGATAAGGCCATCGCCTCTTTCCAAATCCGCTCTTTGGGCAGTTTGTCGGTATACAGATGAAATCGCAACCGTTTAGCCTCAAAAGACAAATGGTTAAACAGATCAACCAAGAGAGCTGCATCATCTTTTTGAACATATCTAAAATTGATCTGTTTTCCCGCACGCGTTGTAAAACTGCCGAGGCTCTCCATACCTAAACCTTTACACCTCAAGCCAATCCTGTCATCAAAGACCTATTAGCCTGATATCCAAACAACGTCGCCAATATGGCGACAATTTTGATTCGTGCTATACTCTCGTGATAAATTGCACAGAAGCTATTGTTCGCAGCACATTGCTTCTTTATCACTATACACAATGAGGTGAAAAATACTAATGCACTACCAAATGCTTGGCAAAACCGATCTAAATGTATCCCGCTTTTGTTTAGGAACTATGACAATGGGCTGGACGGCGGATAAAGAGACATCATTCGCCATTATGGATTTTGCCCTTGAAAACGGCATTAATTTTTTCGATACGGCCGACATCTATTCCTTTTGGGCCGATAATAATGACGGCGGCGTCTCCGAAGCCTGGATTGGCGATTGGCTGGTTTCGCGCCAAGTTCGGGATAAAATCATCATCGCCACCAAAGCCCGAGGCCGCATGTGGGACGGACCCGACGGCGAAGGCCTCAGCCGCAAACACCTGCTGCGAGCCGTTGAAGACAGCCTGAAGCGGCTGCAAGTTGAAACCATCGACCTCTACCAAAGCCACTGGCCCGATGAGGACACCCCTATCGAGGAAACATTACGGGCCTACGAAGAGATGATTACTCAGGGTAAAGTGCGCTACATTGGCTGCTCCAATCACACGCCCACGCAGCTTCGCCAGGCGCTCACCGTCAGCACCGAGAATAACTTAGCGCGTTACGAGTCGGTTCAACCGCACTATAATCTGGTCCATCGCCTCGAATATGAAAGGGAAATGATGGGTCTCTGCCGAGCAGAAGGGCTGGGCGTCATCCCTTATAGTCCTTTGGCCGGCGGCTTTCTGACCGGCAAATACAAACGCACCGGCGAAATCCCCGCCCAAAGCCGGGGCTACGGTAACACCCGTATGAAACCCTATATGAACGATCAAGGTTACGCGATTATCGACGCCCTGGATGAGATTGGTCAGCAGCACGAGGCCTCAATCGCTCAAATCGCTTTGGCCTGGATTTTAGCCAATCCAACGGTAACGTCCGCCATTGTGGGCGCTAACCGAGTCTCACAACTGGCCGAGTCACTCAAAAGCATCGACATCACCCTGTCCGCTGCAGAAAAAACCAGGCTCGACGGGTTGCCCAGCCCAACCTAGGAGAGCGTACTATGGACTTCGCCAACACCCAGATCGAACTGGCTCAAACGCTGGATAGCCAGGACCAACTCGCTCCATTCCGAGACGAGTTTGTCATCGCCGACCCTGATCTCATTTATCTTGACGGCAACTCGCTGGGACGACTGCCCAAACGCACCGACCCGTTGATGCAGGCTGCCATCGGTGAAGCCTGGGGGCAGCGTCTCATTCGGGGCTGGAACGAGGGGTGGATTCAAGCCCCGTTCGAGCTTGGCGCAAAAATCGCCCAATTGATCGGCGCTGAGGCGGACGAAGTCATCGTCACCGACTCAACTTCGGTCAACCTCTTTAAACTCGTGGTCGCCGCACTCAAAGCCAGACCCGGCCGAACCAAAATCGTCAGTGATGTCTTTAATTTTCCATCGGATTTGTATATCATCCAGGGCGTCATCGATCTACTAGAGCAGCAGCACCGGCTGGAACTGATCCCTTCCGGTGACCGCCTGACCATCGCCCCGGAAGCGATTACAGCCGCGATCGATGTGGAGACCGCCTTGGTAAGTTTGACTCACGTGGCCTTCAAGAGCGCATTTATGTACGATATGGCCGCTGTCACTGAACAAGCGCACCGGGCGGGGGCTTTAATGCTGTGGGATTTGAGTCACTCCGTTGGCGCCGTACCGGTCGATTTAAACGGCGCGGGGGTCGATTTAGCCGTGGGGTGTACCTACAAATATCTCAACGGTGGCCCCGGCGCGCCCGCCTTTTTGTATGTCCGGCGGGATCTACAGACAGCGCTGCGTCAGCCCATTTGGGGCTGGCTAGGGGCAGCCAATCCCTTTACGTTCGATCTGGATTATACCCCGGCTCCCAACATCGGCCGCTTTTGGGTCGGCACGCCGCCGGTACTTTCACTCAAAGCCATCGCACCGGCCGTCGAGCTGCTATTGGCCGCGGGCATCGACCGGCTGCGGGCCAAGAGTATGGCGCAAACGGAATATCTGATTTTTCTAGCCGACCGCTGGTTGACTCCCCTAGGGTTCTCCGTTGGTTCGCCTAGACAGGCCGACCGGCGCGGTTCGCACGTATCGCTGCGCCACCCTGAAGCCTACCGTATCAATCGCGCCTTGATCGAAGCCGAGCCGCCGGCGCTCCGGGTTATTCCGGATTTCCGTGAACCTGATAACCTTCGCTGCGGCGTGGCCCCGCTCTACAACAGTTTTACCGACATCCACCGGGCGATGGAGCGCCTCAAAACCATTGTCACCGAACGACTCTATGAAGCGTATTCGGCGGAGCGAGCGGCGGTAACCTAAGGATCGAGAATTAAATAACTGCCGCATTTGAGTTGAGGTAATTGGTAAATGGTAATTGGTTATTCACTCTCTAATTACCATTTACCAACTACTAATTACCCTTGGCTGTTTACCGAAATGGGGAAGTTATTAATTTTCCATTCCTAAGCTCAAGCAATCTCTCGAAACGCCGTTTGGGCGGCCTGCACCGTGGCGACAATCGCCTCCTCAGTGTGGGCCGTCGATAGAAACCACGACTCGAACTGCGATGGAGGGAAATAGACGCCGCGTTCCAACATGGCTCGGAAAAATTTGGCAAACAGATCCACATTACTTTTAGCCGCCGTGTCCCAATCAACCACCGGCTCGTTGCTGAAGAAAAAGCAGAACATCGTGCCGGCCTGGGTTGGGTAAAGCGACACTCCGGCGGCTTCAGCAGCAGCGTTTATACCCTCGCATAATTTGGTTGTACTCTCAACCAGGGTTTCAAAAACACCCGGTTCGACCAACCCCTTCAAAGTCATTAGACCGGCGGTCATGGCCAGCGGATTGCCGCTAAGCGTACCGGCCTGGTACATCGGCCCGGCCGGCGCGACCGTCTGCATAATTTCTTTCTGACCGGCGTAAGCCCCCACCGGCAAGCCGCCGCCAATCACTTTGCCCAGCGCCGTCAAGTCGGGGGTGACGCCAAAATATTCCTGCGCGCCACCTAACGCAACCCGAAAGCCGGTCATAACTTCATCAAAAATTAGCAAGGCGCCATTTTGAGTACACAACCGGCGCAAACCGGCCAAATAACCATCCACTGGCGGTACAAGACCCATGTTCCCGGCCACCGGCTCAAGAATAATGGCCGCGATATCCTCGCCAAATTGGTTAAAAAGAATTTCAATGGCTTCTAAATTATTGTAGGGAGCGGTCAAGGTATCTTTGGTGGTGCCCGGCGGTACGCCGGGGCTATCCGGCAAGCCGAGCGTGGCTACTCCGGAGCCGGCTTGAACCAGCAAAAAATCGGCGTGACCGTGATAGTTACCCTGAAGTTTGATAATTTTGTTGCGGCCGGTGTAGGCCCGCGCTAAACGTAATACGCTCATAGTGGCTTCGGTGCCGGAATTGACAAAACGCACCTGCTCCGCCGACGGAATAAGTTCACACACCAATTCGGCCAGTTCCGTCTCGATGGCGGTCGGCGCGCCGTAGCTGGTGCCTCGTGTGGCTGCTTTTTGGATGGCTGACACCACCGTCGGGTGGGCATGGCCCAAAATTAACGGCCCCCAACTGAGTACATAATCAACATAGCGATTGCCATCAACATCCCACAAAAACGCCCCTTCGGCATGATCGATAAAAATGGGCTGACCGCCCACCGCTCTAAAGGCGCGGGCCGGTGAGTTGACTCCGCCGGGAATGACCTCTTGGGCTGCTTTAAAAAGTTTTTCTGAATTAGTGATATTCATAGTGGCACCTTTCACAAAGGTTATGATTGGGGCTATATATCCGCCTAAATTGCCCCAGTGCGTATTGCGCAGTGCGTAATATGACACACCGCACAATACGACGCACTAAATTTGTTCGTCAAAATACAGCTAATTGACCTAAAAACTCCCTAACCCCATAAACTCATAAAACTCTATTGGAGCGCCGCCAGCAATCCTTCAATGGTGTACGTTTCAGCCACGGCGTGGACCGGCAACCCCAGTTTCTCAGCGGTAGCGGCGGTAATCGGGCCGATACAGACAACTTGGCTGTTTTTAAGCGCCTCAACCGGAGTCTGTCCGCCTAAACAGTTAACGTAGCCCTGCACCGTTGATGAACTTGTAAACGTAACGATGTCAACCGGCGGCGGCGCTGCCCCGCCTTCAATCGGCACGGTGCGGTAGGCCGCAAACTCGTCCACCAGCGCCCCGCGTTCGATCAAACCGGTGGTTAGGGTTTTGCGGGCGATATCGGCCCGGGCCAGCAAGAAACGTTGGCCTGAAATAGGGCCAAGTTCATCAAAAGCCGCCAATACACCTTCGGCGGTATACACCTCCGGGATTAAATCCGCCTTGATGCTGCGCTCGCTCAAAGCGGCCGCCGTGGCTGGCCCAATGGCAGCCACATTCAAAGAGGCCAGGCAGCGGCCATCAAGACCCAAACTCATCAACCGATCCCAGAAGGCGCTGACCCCGTTGGCGCTGGTCAAAATCAGCCAGTTATAGGGCCGAGGCAGCGGATGGTTTGGGTATTCCGGCAAATCCTGTTTGGCGCGATATGTAGCCAAGGACAGAATGGCTTCATCCAAAGGCCGGGTGTCTTTCGCCGGATGAATTTCGATGGTCGGAAATGAGATCGGCTCGGCTCCCAGATCACGCAGAGCAGCCATAAAATCGGCAGCCTGGTGCGTGGGCCGAGTTACCAGCACTCGCTTGCCCAAAAGCGGCGTTTGAGCCGGTTGAAACCAATCCAATCGATCAGCTAGTTCGACCACCCGGCCAACGACCACGATGGCCGGCGGGCCAAGTCCGTTTTGTTCGACCGCGCCGGCAATGGTGGCCAAGGTGGCCACAACCTGCTTTTGCGTAGGGAGGGTGCCATTTTGCACCGCCAGAACAGGCGTGTCCGGCGACCGACCGGCAGCCAACAGTTTGGCCGTGATCTCGGCCAGGTATTTGGTCGCCATTAAGATGACCAATGTTTCGACGCCTGCCAGCGCAGGCCAATTCATCTGAAGCGCCAAGTCACCTTTGGCTTGGCCGCTAATGACGGCAAAGTCCGCGTTGTAATCCCAATGCGTGACCGGCACGCCCGCATAAGCTAAGGCGGCGATGGCGCTGGTCACACCCGGCACCAGTTCGACCCGGAGACCGGCGTCGATTGCCGCGGCCATCTCTTGCGCTGCCCGGCCAAAGACAAAGGGATCGCCCTGCCATAACCGTACCACAGTTTTACCCTGTTGGGCCAAATGAAGCAAGAGACGAGTCACCTCAGTCTGAGGCTGCTTGTTACCACGTCGGCTGCTGCCGATATCGTACTGCTCGGCGGCAGGATTGGCCTGCTGTAAGAGATTGGCCTGGCCCAGCGTATCGGCTACAATGGCGTCGGCTTCGCGCAACAGGGCCAAGCCTTTGACAGTTACTAATCCGGTATCACCGGGACCGGCTCCCACCAGATAAATCGTGCCTTGTTTGGTCATCGGAAAATTTGACAGGAAGGTTATGATCTTAAGGATCGTGAACTAAATAACGTGCCCAAGTGGAGATTGGGAGACAAAGAGATTGTTGAGCCTCATCTCCAATCTCTAACCTCCGCAGGAACGTTCAGGTCAATTAAATTTCTTAGGGCTGCAATAAGATTCCAGCGCCCTGGTCCAAGGCTTGCCGAGCCAATTGATCACCCAACGCCTGGGCCTCTTCAATCGAGTCGTGGCCTGATACTCTTATCAATCGTGTTCCCGCCGCGTCGCCGACCACAGCTTGTAAGAAAAGTTGGTCGTTATCGACGCGAGCCAACGCGCCCACCGGCAGCGAACAACCGCCGCCCAAACCGCCGAGAAAAGCCCGCTCAGCCGTCACTGCCGCTCGGGTTTCGGCGTGATCGAGAATTTCCAAATAAGGCGTGGTGGTTCGGTCATCGGCCCGCCCCTGGACGGCCAAAGCGCCCTGGCCCGGAGCCGGTAGAATTACTGCCTCAGGAATAGGGTGGGCGTGCTCAAGTTGATATTTCAAGCGATCCAACCCGGCCTGGGCCAGTAAAATGGCATCGTAACCATGAGCCGGGTCATCGAGCTTGCGCAGGCGCGTATCGACATTACCGCGAATGTCCTTGATACGTAAATCGGGGCGCAACGCCAAAACCTGGGCCGCCCGGCGCAGGCTACTGGTACCCACCACCGCGCCGTCCGGTAGATCGTCCAGACGGCCGGCTAATCGAGAGATGAGGACATCATTGACGGCGGCTCGCCGGGCAACGGCGACTAAAGTCAAGCCGGGGCTATCTTCGATCGGCAAGTCTTTTAAGCTGTGAACGGCCAGATCGATTTGATGGCGGCGCAGCGCCTCTTCCAACTCAAGGGTAAATAACCCTTTACCGCCGATGGCTGGTAACGGATCGACACGATTAAGGTCGCCTTGAGTGTCGATCAAGGTTATTTCGACTTGAAGATCACTCCAGGCCGCTAGTAGGTTCTGGCGAATTAAGTTTGATTGGGTTTGAGCTAATTGGGAGCGCCGGGAACCAATGGTCAAACTTTTCATAAGGGTCTCATTAGAGTCAGACTTCGGTCTTAAAGAAAAGGGAGTCCAAAATACATCTTGGACTCCCCAATTATTTAGCGGTTAAACTACTTCAACAGGTCAGCAACCGTTTCGCGTTCATCACGCAGTTCGGCTTCGGTGACAGCTATTTTTTCTTTAGCCCAATCACTGAGCGACAAGCCTTGGACGATGCTGTAGTTCCCCTGCCCGTCGCTGGTGACAGGGTAGGAGAAAATGATCCCTTCGGCGATGCCGTAGCTGCCGTCGGACGGTACCGCGGCTGAGAACCAATGGCCCTCAGGGGTTTTGTTGACCATGCTTTTAACGTGGTCGATGGCCCCGTTAGCGGCCGATGCGGCTGAGGACAGCCCACGTGCGGCGATAATCGCAGCCCCACGCTTCTGGACGGTGGTGATGAATTCACTCCGTAGCCAGTCATGATGGCCGATGACATCGTAAGCCGGTTTCCCATTGATTTTGGCATTTTCAGCATCAGGATATTGGGTGGCGCTGTGGTTGCCCCAAATGGTCACGTTGCTGACATCGTTAACCGTTACGCCGGCCTTTTCGGCCAATTGGGCATAGGCCCGGTTTTGGTCAAGGCGGGTCATGGCGTGGAAGCGCTCGATAGGAACGCCGTCGGCGTTATTAGCCGCAATCAACGCGTTGGTGTTGGCCGGGTTACCGACAACCAGCACATTCAAGTCGCTGGCGGCTTTGGATAAAGCTTTACCCTGGGTGGTAAAGATAGGGCCGTTTTCTCGAATGAGATCGCCGCGTTCCATCCCTTTACCGCGCGGCTTTGCACCTACCAGCAGCGCCCAGTTAACGCCATCAAAGGCGACGTTGGCATCATCTGTGATGACGATGTTATCCAACAGCGGAAAGGCGCAGTCATTCAATTCCATCACCACACCCTCCACCGCTTTGAGCGCCGGCGGAATTTCCAACAAATGCAAGGCTACACGTGTATCGGGGCCAAAGGCTTCACCAGAAGCTAGACGAAACAGCAGGGCATAACCAATTTGTCCAGCGGCGCCGGTGACTGCAACTTTTACTAAGTTACTCATATTGTTTATCCTCCCTCAAAGGTTTATAGAGTCTATTAAATTATTATGGCGTGTTAGATTATAGTCTAAAGGCCAAAATTTTCATCGACATGTATGTTACCCCCAAGTGGGATTTTTTAAAAATCGGGGGGGAGTGTATGGGATTTCCCATCAGAAAATCGAACCCGTTCTTATTTATGGCCGAGCTGCTTGCCAAAAAAGACCGGGCACTTGCCACAGCGATGGGCGGGCTTGAAAGTAGGCAAAATCCTTGAAAAATTCACCGCCATGTCGGAATGTCACCACAAATGGGTCAGGCCAAGGCTTGAAAGGCCCTCGGATTACTGCTTTCTGAAGACGAGCGAGCATCAACACATTATTCACCACGCCGATGCCGGATTGGATATCATCCGGGGTATGCCCCGGAAAACCGCCCCATGGCGTGACCATGAAAAAATAAGCAAATCCAGGGGCCAGATTGACGACCACCGATCCATAGCGAAGATTTGCCACAGCGCGATCGAGCGCCGCCGCGACGGCGGGATCTTTGAGCGACTTCGGATGAATCACAATCGCCGCGATCAGAGTGCCCCACAACGAATCGTTGGCAAACGCCACGGCGCGATCGATGTAATCAGCTGGGTTATCCGCTGCCAGAGCCGTCTCTGCAAGTAGGCTGCAAAAAGGTTCTTGTCGAAAACAGATGTCCGCCGCGTTGTTCGGATCAACATCGGGGATAATTGTCCAGGGTAGATGATCGCCATTGGCCGCCCCATATGGGCGGGCTTCGGGATGAGCGGTGACAAACCGGTGGTAAGCAGCTGCCGCCCCTGGATAGTAAGCCCGTCGCGTATCGACTTGCGACAAAACCCGGCCAATCGTCTGGGTGAGCTGTTCTCTTTTAGCCCAAGATTTAGCCTGAATGATGACCCTTGGCGTCACGCAAGCGAAGGCGCTATTAAAGACCAGCCAAGATGCCAGTTTCCTAGCCTGAATTTCAATATCGTGATCGCTCCAGGGGCCTGGCACTACAATGACCGGCGATATATTACCCAACTCGGCGGTCACCGGTTTATCCAGCCGAGGCCGCCGCTTGGCCCGGTGCAGCCCCTCGTCTTGATCGGAGCCGAAGACAATGGCCTCATAGGTGTGGCGAGAGCCGGTCATATGAATCTCATCGACGGCCGGATGACGGCAGAGATACCGGCCCACCTCAGCGCCGCCGTAGACGATTTGCAGAAAGCCTCGTTGGACCAGCGCTCGAAACCCCTGTTCGATCAATGGACCGAGGTAGGCATTGACCGGATTCGGTTTGAGCACCACGACTTTGCCTTCAACAAACAACTTATAAAGAAAGTCACCGGGGACAAGGGCCGCATTATTGCCCGCCCCCAAGACCAACACCACCTTGCCGATCGTGGGTTGGTCTCGATAAAAAGCGGCTTGGGCAGGAGCAACCTCCGCCGGCTCGACCCCCGGTTCAAGCCAAACATCCGCTTGAACGCCCGGCAGCATGATCCGATCTATCAAGTCTTGGGGAAAAACGCGGACGACTACCTGCCCGTCCGGGCGAGTCGTAATCGGTCCCGGTATACGAGGTTTACCATCGCGCTCGATCTCGATTAAAGCTTGCCGTAACAAACGTACTTGGCGGTAAATCGTGGCTAAGGCCAGCCATTCTTCGCCTTCGCCAAAAGAGTTAGGCCGTAAGCCTTTCGCGCCGAGACCGGCTGCCACCCAGCCATCGGCTATAGTCTTCATATCACGTCCAATCTCATCGAGAATGGTAATCCGCTCTCTCAGAGATAAGGCAACCCACGAATCTTTGTGAGCTTGGACGACCCCTACCGCTTTATCTAACGCGACCTGAGTGTCGGGAGCAGGATTAAGCATAGCTGCGTCTAAATCTGGCGCCAGAGTTGTTGGATACTCACAATGTGGGCAATATAAACAACAGGTACGACAAAGACGCCTAGCCAAATGAACGGAAAATGAGCCACAGCGATATTAGGCTGATCAAAGGCAAACTGCTGCAGCGGTGTGGGGGCGGCCAACAAGGCGTTGATGACAATATTAAATAACAAGGCCAGACCGATAAAGTTCCAGATCAGGGCCAGGTTATGCGAGGCAATTTTGCGGGTGAAACAAACATAAGCCACCAAAGGCGCGGTGATCCCCACCAAAATATCAAAATTTCGACCTTCGAACGTCATCAATTCCGGAATAGCGCCATAGATGAACAACCACAACAACACAATCTCAACCGGAAATCTGATCGCCTGAAGGTAGGTTAGTCCCTCCAGAGAGAGAGAATGGGTAAACCGTTTTATTTTTGCCAGCAAGAAGGGCGCGACAATAAAAATGGTCAGCACCGGCAGTATCCCGAACAAGGCCAGGCGAGGCGGCATACTGTTAAAGTCGAGATAAAAGCCTGACAAAGCTAACAGTCCCTGGACAATCAGCCAAACCACCACGATGGCGATAAAAACAGAAACATTGCGTCGAGTCCTAGCATCGCCGAACTTATGGGTTGCTTGAAATAGGATAAAGATAAACCAAAAAAAGACGACCAAGGTAATCAAAACGAAGGTCAGATTTACATAGGAAGGCAGCCCGGCAATCATTTAAGCGCAATCAACTTTCAAGGGATGAGCATATTGTCAATTAACCGCACCCCGTCGACAAACACCGCCATTGAGAATAAGGCCCGATCCTCCACCGTATCCAGTTCGGCCAGCGTTTCGGGGTGAGCGATGCTGACGTAATCCTCTTGAGCAAGACTGGCTTGGCCAATCACATCGAGCATCATGCGCCGCAGCTTATCGGCGTCCCGCTCGCCTTGCTCATAGGCGGCCTGGGCTTGGGTCAATGCGCGATACAAACAGGTGGCCTGCTGCCGCGCTTCCGGCGACAACTTCACGTTGCGGGAACTCAGGGCCAGGCCATCAGCCTCCCGCTGGATAGCTCCTACCACAATATCCGTGTTGAAATTCAAATCCTCGACCATCCGTTTGATCACAACGACTTGTTGAGCATCCTTCTGGCCGAAGTAGGCCCGGTGCGGCTGAAACACGTTGAACAATTTGCTGACTACCGTCGTCACCCCGCGAAAGTGACCGGGGCGGGCCGCGCCTTCCAACAAGCGGGTGATCTGTTCCACCTCTACGTAGGTTTGGAAGAGCGGCGGGTAAACAATCTCCGACGTCGGCGTCCAGACCAGATCGACCCCCTCAATTTCCAGCAGTTCCAGATCTCGTTCCAGGTTGCGAGGATA
The DNA here is from genome assembly GCA_020634855.1 of Anaerolineales bacterium. Lineage (GTDB taxonomy): Bacteria > Chloroflexota > Anaerolineae > 4572-78 > J111 > JAGRBY01. The sequence continues at coordinate 35,289 of JACKAU010000020.1, read as the reverse complement.
CCCCTCCAAATCTTTGGCATCGTTGAACTGGGTGGGGTTCACAAAAATGCTAACACCCACGCGATCATTCTCGGCCCTGGCCTGCTGCACCAGGCTCAAATGGCCCTGGTGCAAATAGCCCATCGTCGGCACCAACCCCCAACTCAAAGAGGCGTTCTGCCAGCGTTCGGCGCGAATTTCTGAAATTTGAGTAAACACTTTCATTGCCTTACTCCTTTAAGGCTATAGAGTAGCACAAATTAAAAAGGAGTCCAAAGTGGCCTTTGGACTCCTTAAGTCGATAATTTTAGACGTTGGCTAGCTCAGCCTGCAAGCCTTCGAGAGTTAAGCTCAAGAGGCCGGCCTCCTTTGTTTTTACAGCCCATAACAAAAATTTATTAATGGGCGTGGGAATATCCAAACTCTGACCAAAGCGCACGACTGCCCCGCAAATCGCTTCGATCTCGGTCGGAGCGGAGCGACTCATATCTTGCAGCATCGATGAGCGATTGCTGGCTGTGGCCTGGCTAACCTCGGCGGTTTTGAGCGTGACATCGGTAAACGGGAGTTGGATACCCCGCGCTTGGGCGATCTGCGCCACCTCGCTGGCCGCCGCCGACATTAACTGTCGCAGCTTTTCGTCCTGAGCCAGGGTTCCGTTGGGAACCTCCAGCAGAGCTGTCAGCGGATTGATCCCGGCGTTGATGGCTAACTTGCCCCAAATGACACTATCAGCATTGTCGATGACCTCGGTGGTAAAGCCGGCCTGGTTGAACAACCGAGCCGCACGGGCAACCCGCTGCTCCAGGCTCGGCGACTGGGCCAGATAGGTTATCCCCTCGCCGGCGTGGCGCAGTTGGCCCGGCTCCAAAATGGTGGCCCCTTGCGCCGTAACACCCTGAACCGCCCGATCCGAACCGACGGCCTCAACGACTTTCTCCAGATTACCCAGCCCATTCTGCAAGGTAATGGCAATGCCTTTCCGGCGCAGCACCTGCGCCGCCTGACTCGCCGCCCGTGTGGTTTGATGACTCTTTACCAAAATTAGCGCGATATCTGCCGGAGGTATTTGATTGAGATCATTCGTCACGTTCAAATGGTAGGTTGACTCGCCCCCATCAGGTTGGATGACCGTTAAACCCTGTTGTAAGGCCGCAATTTGCTGCGGCCAGTGACCAAAGAGGGTAACATTAGCCACGCGACTTAGGCGACTACCAAAGAGAGACCCCATCGCCCCCACTCCAAAAACGGCAACGTTTAATGACGATTTATTAGCCATTGTCGGGTTACTCGCCACCTGTTAGTTGAAGCTCTTTGCTAACGTGACCATTAAGCTGGCGCAGCTCTGCTTCCGAAATCTTAAAACTATGGGCTTCGGTCGGAAAGGCCCGGCTTTCGACCTCCTCTCGATACGCGCTGAAGGCGTCGATGATCGGCTGGCGCAGTTCGGCAAAGCGCTTGACAAATTTGGGTGTAAAGCGGTCGTACAAACCCAAAACATCGTGGAAAACCAGCACCTGACCGTCACACCCTACGCCGGCCCCAATTCCGATGGTGGGAATCGCCAGTTTCTTACTCACCGCCTCAGCGATGGGCGCGGGAATGGCTTCCAAAACAATCGCGAAACAGCCCGCATCTTGTAAGGCCAGTGCGTCATCAATCAGGCGCTTGGCTGCTTCGGCGGTTTTGGCCTGAACTTTGAAGCCGCCCAGTTTGGTCGCCGTTTGCGGTGTCAGGCCCAGATGGCCCACGACCGGAATACCGGCGTTGACGATGGCGCGGACGGTGTCAACGACTTCGCGCCCGCCTTCCAGCTTAATGGCATCCATGCGGCCTTCTTTCATCAGGCGACCGGCATTACGGACAGCCTCGCTGCGGTCCACTTGGTAGGACATAAACGGCATATCGCCCACCAGGAACGCCCGTTCAGCCCCACGCGCAACGGCTTTGCAGTGGTGCAGCATTTCATCCATTGTAACCGAAACGGTGTCCGGATGACCCAGTACGGTCATAGCCAAAGAATCGCCGACCAAAATCATATCGATGCCGGCCTCGTCGACCAACTTGGCCCCCGGATAATCATAGGCGGTTAACATAGTGATAGGTTTTTGTTCAACTTTTTTCTGTTGAAGATCTAAAATTGATACTTTTTTGGACATCTCTGCTCTCCATGATTAAGTTGTTAATAGCTGCGGACAATAAAAAAACCCCGCAGCTGAAGCCGCGAGGCCGAGAGAGCACAAGACGTGCGCCAAGTCAATGGTAGAGCATCTACCACGATGCTATAGCGTCGTCCCGGCCCAACGGGGTCCAAGCGACTTCATGGTTAAAAAATTTGAAATTTTTTATATTGTTCACTGCTGGCTAATTGCCAGTCAATGACTTTGATATTATATCACAACTGTCAAATTTTTGAACAATTTTGAGTGACTCAGTTCGTAACAGGAATTGGGAATCAACTCACACCAATAATAATAGAAAATGGTTGTTTGCACACCGGATATTTAGACAGGAGTCCGGCTGGCGACTCGACGAGTTTTACCCTGGCCGAGTAACCAGGTGTGTCATCAAAAATGATCAGTTTTTCTAGGGAGACAACGGGTTGATTACTGTGGTCGTCACGGTCAATAGTAGTCACCATACTATCCCAACCACAAGCTGACGACAGGGGGAGAAAAGCCGACCCGAGTGGATTACGAGTCGTAGGTATCAATCTACGCTCAGTTGATTGCCAGATTATGTCTGGTACCAAACGATTGAAAATGGAATGGCTAAAGTCACATAGCCTTCTAATTCGCAGGCTGAGGCTATAAATTCAGCCTGAGCATATTTAGTTTCTGCGCCGGCCGTAAGGGCGGCGATCGACCGGGATAGGAATAGGCTGTGGGTGCGGTCGGCTGCCGGCCAGCCAATCGTCAAGCGCTTCGCCTAATTTTTCCAGCGCCTCTCTAATTTTTTCCTGAACGCTTTTTGATTTACCTTGATCTGCCATTAAACTCTTTCCACGTTTTCGGAATTTTTTCTAATTATATTATAACCATTTTATTTAAGATAGCTTATAGTAGTATAAGCCTATCCCGTTAGAATAACGTTAAATTTTTTTAATTCTGTCATTTGCCCCCAAAAAGTTGGGATTTTTGGGGATTTTTCGCCCCTATCGAATAGGGCTTACGCCGTTGGGTTATCGAAACAAGGTGACAGTCACTTAGCGGTCGGCAAAAAGTGACTGTCACCTTTTGAAACTGCGAAACGACTAACCCATAACCGAGATATCAACGGAGGGGCGCAGTTCGGCGCAGACGGATAACACCTGATGAATGTCGCTGCTCATAAAGTTATCAAACTGCTCTTCATCAACTTGAAGCCCTTTGTCCAGAGCGGGGAAGGCTTGCTGCGCCAGGATGTAGTCGAAACGCGGGGCCCATTTACGAGAGCCAAGCCGGGCCGTGGTTGAACAGTTGTCAACCATGTAGGCCACGCCTTTATAATCCATGTAGGGATTGAGCGAATCAACGGCTTCGATGATGCTCTCATTGGCAATTTCTGAGTAGGGATGGCCTTTTTCGCGCAGCAGATCGATCTGGGCCATCATCGTGGCAATGTAGACGCCGGCGGTGACGGGATTAATCGGAATCTTGTTTGGATCACGGTTAGCGCGTACTTCTTCGCCGACTCGCCACATTTCAGTGCCGTCAATTTTGCCCATCGGGTAGCGAGCAAACCGTTCGCTGGCGTCGATCACGCTGCGCAGTTCGTTGCCGGAGGCTACCTCGTAATAAATTTCCATCAAAATCTCAAACGCCGGATGATAGGCGGCCGAGTAAGCCAGCCGAAACGCTTCCTGATCCGCTTCATCGAGCGACTCATAAACAGCCAGCATGCCTTTCTTGGAAATCAATTGGCTGATCGGGCCGGTAATCGATTCGACCGAGTTAATAAAGGCATCTTCCTGGGAATAGCCGTGTTGAAGAAACCAGGTGTACAGGCTCTCGACGATGCCATGGACCGCGCCTAACAGAATACCTCGCTCGCCAAAAATATCGGATTTATATTCCGACTCAAGCGTGGTCATAAAGGAAAACGGCGAACCCAGCGCTATCGACCAACCTAAGGCATAGTCGGTAGCCTTGCCATTGATATCTTGATAGATGGCAAAGCTGGCGTTAATCCCCGCCCCGTTGACCTCTTTACCCTGCTCATACAAGCGGCGCACTGAAGGCCCCATCCCTTTGGGGCAAACGCCGATGACGTTGATGTTTTCCGGCACGGAAACGCCAATGCTTTTTAGGTAACCAATCAAGAAGCCATGAGAAAGCCCCAGCGTTGCGCCGGGGCGTAGGGCGTTGAAGACTTTTTGGTAGTTTTGCGCTTGCGCTGCGTCGGAGATCAGCAGCAAGACCATATCCGATTCGGCGATGACGGCATACATTTCGCCCAGCGTGCCATTTTCTTGGGTAAAACCGACCGCTTCGGCTTCCGGAATGGATGATGAATTCTCCCGCAGGCCAACTTTCACCTTAATGCCGGTGCCTTCTAGCGAGTCGCGTAAATTCTGAGCCTGAGCCGGCCCCTGAGATGACCAACCGATCACCCCAATTTGTTTGATGCCATCAAAGGCTTTGGGCAGGAGTGGAAACAGGTGGCGCCCGCCTCTTACAATGTACTCCTCGGTATCTGCGAGAACAATTTTCTCTTTTTCAAATACGTCGGTTTGAAAATCTAAGGTCATACAATTTGTCTCCTAAATGGATTTTGGTTCTGTAAGATTTTGTAGGGTTGGCATTATAAAACGTAAAATCGTAATGCGTAAATTTATGGTTTGACGAAGTTAGCCAACCTCACGAAATCCAAAAAAGCAGAAATGATGAATACACCCAGGGCGTAAATACCGGAATAGTTCGTAGTAACCGCTTCAGCGGTACTACTTAGGAAACGGCTAAAGCCATTACTACGAACTAAAGGGTTATTTATGTCTTAGTGTTTAGTGTTTACCGTTGGATGGAGCCTTGGTTGTCCCATTGGTGCGGGGCATCACTTCGCCGCGAGTCATGGCGATCTTGCCGGTTCGCATAATCTCTAAAATCGTGAAGGGGGTCAGCACATTAATGGCCGACTCGATCTTTTCCGGCTCGCCGGTCACTTCGACGATCAGGGTTTTGGTGCCAACATCGACAATGCGCCCGCGATACATCTCAACTACGTCCATGACCTGACCACGGGTAACGGAGTCGGCCTCAACTTTTATAAGGGCCGTTTCACGCAAAACGCAGGACTGTTCGGTGACATCTTGCACATCGATGACGTTGACCATCTTGAATAGATTGGCTTTGATGATATTGCGACGCAGCATTTCTTCTTCATCAGTGACGATGGTCATACGGCTGACGCCGGGAACCTCGCTGTGACCGACAGCCAAGCTCTCGATATTGAAATTCCGCCGCCGGAACAGGCTAGCCACCCGATTTAAGACACCGGGTTTATCTTCCACCAGAGCGATTAACGTTTGTTTCATGATATCCTTTAACCTTTCTAGACTATATCCATATTTTCAAAACGCGGGTGCGGGCGGCGGATCATATCGTGCAGGTCAGCTCCGGCAGGCACCATGGGATAGACGTTGTCAAACTGCTCAACGACAAATTCGATCAAAACCGGCCCATTATGTTCTTGAGCCTTGCGCATGGTCGGCAGAATGTCTTCGATCTTCTCCACTCGATAGCCGGGCAGGCGATAGGCTTCGGCCAATTTCACATAATCAGGGCTGTAAATGGGCGTTTCCACATAGCGGCTCTCGTAGAACATCTGCTGCCATTGGCGCACCATGCCTAAGTAACCGTTGTTAATAATACAGATGTTAATATTGGCGTTTTCCTGAACGGCCGTGGCTAACTCCATAATCGTCATCTGGATACACCCATCGCCGACGATGACCCAAATTTCCCGATCCTTCACATGGAAGCTGGCGCCGATGGCCGCCGGTAGACTAAAGCCCATTGTCCCTGCCCCACCGGAGGTGCTCAACGTATACGGGTCATCATGGCTGTAATACTGGCACTCGAGCATCTGGTGCTGGCCCACATCGGTCACCACAAAGGCGGCCCCATTCGTACCCTCCCAAATTTTGCGGATGGCCTGGGCCGCCAGCAGTGTCGGCGATTCAAACTGCAAAATATCGCGCTCATTGGAGTCTTCTTCCCAATCCTTGATTTTGCCAAACCAGGCCGAGCGATCCACACGTTGGACGCTGGGGTTAATCTGGCGCAGCACGGTCCCCAGATCGGCATGGATGCCGACATCAACTTTTACATTTTTGTTAATTTCAGAGGCATCGATTTCAATATGGATTTTCTTGGATTTAGGCGAGTATGTCTTGAGATTGCCGGTGACGCGATCATCAAAGCGCATGCCGCAGGCAATCAGGAGATCGGCTTCTTGAATGGCGTGGTTAGGCCAGGATCCGCCATGCATACCCATCATGCCCATATTCATCGGGTGGCTGGCCGGCAGCGCCCCGATGCCTAATAAGGTGGTTGTCACCGGGATATTGCCCTTTTCGGCCAGTTCACGTAGTTCCTTCATGGCTCCGGAGATAAGCACCCCGTGTCCGGCCAGGATGACCGGCCGTTCGGCTTTATTAATTAATTCAAGAGCCGCAGCCACCTCTTCATCGGTTGCTTTAGCCGGCGGATGGTAACCGGGTAAATCAATCGGATCGGTGGGGTAGACAAATTCAATTGACGCATTCTGAACATCTTTAGGAATGTCGATAAGCACGGGGCCGGGCCGCCCGGTGCGGGCGATATAAAACGCTTCACGAATCGTTTGGGCCAGATCATCGATGTGAGTGACCAGATAGTTATGTTTGGTAATGGGGAGCGTTACCCCGGTCATATCGGTTTCTTGAAAAGCATCGCCGCCAATTGCACCGGTCGTAACCTGGCCGGTAATACAGACAATCGGCGATGAGTCCATCATCGCCGTAGCGATACCGGTCACCATGTTGGTCGCACCGGGGCCGGATGTGGCCATCGCGACGCCCACTTTGCCGCTGGCCCTGGCGTAGCCGTCGGCCATGTGGGTGGCGCCTTGCTCGTGGCGCACCAGAACGTGTTTGATTTTATCGTTGTATTTACTGAGGGCATCATAGGTGGGTAAGATAGCTCCGCCAGGATAACCGAAGACCACCTCGACCCCTTCCCGAAGGAGACACTCCCACACAATTTCTGCGCCCGTTTTCATCTCTGCCATATTGTTTTACTCCTTGTTAGATAAAATAAAAAATACCGTTATTAACAAAAAACGCCTCCCAGGTGGGAGGCGTTTGCTTGTATCACTGTTAACCCTTTGGTTTAGCCAGTGTATCCAACCCCAAACGCCCCCTTATGCCCTACTACAATAAGGAGGATGCTGGATACGATGACTACTACCACAGGCGATTTAAACATTTTGGCCGAAACCCTTAAGTAACGTTTGTGAAATCTGGCTAATAGTAACATAGGTGGCTGTATCTGTCAAGCGTTTTGGCTTTAAAAATACCTAATACTAACTGCTCGATATGTTGCAAGGACGCTATGAAGTAAAGTATACTACAATTTGAAAACACCAATCTTCATAACCTAATCACCAAAAACAATCAAAATGAGGGGGCTGTGGCATGAAAAAAATCAATAAAATTGGGGTGTTGACCAGCGGAGGGGACGCTCCAGGCTTAAATGCCGTGATCAGAGCTGTGGTCATTACCGCTACGCGGCAGTACGGGTGGGAAGTTGTTGGCGTTCACAAAGGATTTGAAGGGCTATTGGAGGATCCGAAATCTTCCCTGGTACATTTAGAACTGCAAGATGTTATCTCTATTCTGCAACAGGGGGGAACCATTCTGGGAACGACGAACCGTGGTCACTTTGTCTTTTCAAAGGAACACCCTGAGGAATTACAAGACCCGGCCGTGGCGTTGCAGGCGTTGCAATTTTGCAAAGATAACGGCATCGATGCCTTGGTGGCAATTGGCGGTGACGGCACCCTGCAAATCGCCCACCAGCTTGAGCGGCGCGGCCTGCCGATTGTCAGCGTCCCCAAGACGATTGATAACGACCTGCTAGGCACCGATTTCACTTTTGGCTTTGACACAGCCCTGACCACGGCGACCAACGCCATCGACCAGATTCGCACCACGGCCAGCAGCCACAACCGGGTTATGGTTGTCGAGGTTATGGGCCGTGATACCGGCTGGATTGCCCTTTATGCCGGCATCGGGGCCGGGGCGCACATCATTCTCATTCCGGAGATCCCCTTTAAGTTAGAACCGCTATTAAAACAGATCGCCTGGCGAGATAGTTTCGGGGCTAATTTCACCATCATTGTGGTGGCAGAAGGCGCCAAACCCGAAGATGGCGACGCAATGTATCTCAAAGAGCGGGAAGAAGGCGGAATGGCGCGTTTAGGCGGTGTTGCTAAGTGGCTGGTCAACCAACTCAAAGGCCGCTGTGGCGATCACGATGTTCGCGAGGTCGTGTTGGGCCACTTGCAGCGAGGAGGGTCGCCGACGGCATCTGATCGGGTTCTTTGCACCCGTTTCGGCGCTGAGGCGGTCCATCTGATTGCTCAGGGACGGACCGGAACGATGGTCTCGCTGCGAGGCACGGAGATTAGGGCTATCGACATCTGGAAGATTGTGGCCCGGCAGAAATATGTTCCCTACAACGGCGACCTGGTTCAAACAGCCCGTGGGTTGGGCATCAGTTTAGGCGATTAAAAGATAGAGGGCGAACGATGGGGTTCACCCTCTATTTATTTCCAACACTTGGGATTAGTTTATGGGGACAGCGGCGATCAGGCGGCCATCGCCAGCATCAGGCGAGTATTGGCTGTGCGCTCAACGGCGTTGGCAATATCGCTGACCAGATCGAGCAAAAAGCAGAGATATTCCGCATCATATATTAGACCGGGGTGATCGAAATAGATGCGGCCCTTCTCCAAAATAATCTTGACCGGCTGATCCAGATTTTTGAGCTTTTCTTGAACGGTCTCAAGAGAAAGCAGTCTGGTGGTCAAGTGAACGTGACTGGCCCCAACAAAAAAGCGCTGCTCGTGACCAACTTGCTTAAGCTTAGCGGCACTAAATATATCCGTTAAGATTTCATCGGTCGAATCTTTTTCGTTTTTCGGATAAGGTCCGCGCAGTCGGAGTGAAGCGTTACTCATATTGTCAATCATCATCTCGATGCGCGTTGAAGGTAAGCTAAACATGCCTCTGTCGCTGGAGTTTTTTAGCACCACAAAACGTTCTTGATAAATCCCTTCCAAGTAAACCGGATTACTTAGCCATGCGCTGCCCACCTGACACGTCAGATCGGTTCGTCTGACCAGTTCGCTCCAGTTCCGCTGTTTCATCTTGGCCGAAATCACATTTTTATGAAGGGCAAACATAGATAGCCCAAAAACAGCTCCGGCCACAAATAAGCGATTGGAATTTGTTTTGAGGACCGGCCCAAAGACAATCTCAACGAAAACAATTAATAAAACAACGGCTGAAAGATACGATTTGATACCCCAGTAATGCTCAATATTCTCCGGATGTGGTTTAACTGCAACTTTGTTCATTGATCTCACGACTCCCTGCACAGGTTGAAGATAGAATGGTTGAAAGATTTCAGGCAGAATTGATTAGGAATTGTGGCGCTACACTGTGCTGCATTGCGGGAGCTACGTTGCCGGGGAAAAAGTGGGTTAAAAACCTTGGTCAAAACAAACTAACTTATTGCAATTGTGACATAACTCACAACTATGGTTATTATAACAGCTTACTAAAGTTTGTTTAATCTTAGATTAATAATCGAAGATCAAACAACTCATCTATGTATATAATTTACCACAAATATCATTAATTTGAATAGAGCCTAAGTACTGATTAGTTCCAATACTATGTACAAGTCTGAGGTATAAAGTTTTTGAGTAATTTGGTAATGCTAAATCGGTCCCCGAATTTAACGTCAGGCGTTAATACAGCCAGCTTTTGATTTGTATACGTGCTTGTATCTTAATTATATTAGCTGACAACTTTTTTTGTTCTACACTATCGGGCGATTTTGAAGTAAAAAGTGGGTTATTTTTGTAAAGCCTTTATAGCTCTACCAAATCTTCCGGTCGATCAACATCCTGAACAATGCCTGGCTGAGTTACTATCACCCGTTCAGCTTGGTCTTGGTGAGCGAGCAGCACCGGCCGGCCGCCGGTATCGCCGCTGATGTGGCTTAGTTCGGGAAATAGGGTGCGATCAAAAAGAACCGGGTTACCGCGCCGGCCGGCGAATTCCGGCCAGACGAGAGGGGCCAGGGTTTGGCGATGACGTTCGATGACGGCGTTGAGTACGTCCGGCGTCACGCCGGGGAGATCGACCAACAGAAACAGGACGCTGCCCACATTGGGCGGGAGAGCCGCTAGCCCGGCCTGCATCGAGGTACTCTGCCCTTTGGCCCAGCGGTCGTTGATGACAATCTCTACCGATTTGTGCTGCAATAGGCTGCGGCTTTGCTCCACCTCAGCGCCCAGCACCACAATCACCGGATCGGCGGCTGAGGCCAACGCGGTATCGACCACGTGCTCGATGAAGGTTTTATCGCCCCAAGGGGCCAACTGCTTGGGGGAGCCAAACCGGCTGGAACCGCCCGCGGCCAGAATCACCGCCGCCGACCGGCTCCACACCTCCAAAATCGGCGCGGTTTTAGCCTGCACAGCGCCGATCGCCACCGAGTCGATCCGCTCACAAGCCAATAAACGAGCGGCCAATTCACGAGCGGCCTGCTGCTGAGCGTCTGTTTCGACTTTGTTGATCAAAGGCACAAGCCGCGCCCCGTCCGGGACATTTTTCAAACCGCCTTGCCGGTGACAAAAAACTTCGGCGATGGTTTGGGTCGTAACCGGCTCACCAAGTGGGGTTTGGCTGAGTTGGCTCACCCGACCGGCGCGATGCACCGTCTCGTCGCTAAGCGGCCGGTCCAAGACATCGATGCCCACCACGGGTACGACCACTGTTGTCAGCGTGGGGATGACCGGCTCATGGTCAGCGGGCGCTTTGAACGGACGCATGCGAGAGCCGTCGGCCTCTACCAGGATGGTATCAAACTGCCCGGTTGTGGCCAACGCATCGATCACCTCCGGCGCAATGCCAAACGCTTTGCCGCTCTGCCGGTCGATCTGGCCAATTAACAACACCTGAGAATGGCGGGCCAGGGCGTTATGCAAGGCCGGTAAAATGTCGTGGAGCGTCTGCCGATTGGGGTCAAACGTAACATAGGCCGGCGCCTGTTTGATTTGAGCGACAAAAATACGGGTACTGGTGGTCATCAACACGCGCCGGGTCGCCGCCAGTTCAGCCGCTAATCGAAACAGGGTGCTGGTTTTACCGCCGCCGCCAACCAGCGCCACAACCTCGCTTGGCCCCAAGCGCAGCGCTTGGGAAAGCGATAGACAGCCGGTCGGTTGTTCAGATGGAAGGCTCTGGATGTTCATTCAAGCGCAAACCTTTACGCTTTTTCCTACTATAAAGAGCGTGGTATAATTGGGCTATCTTAAGTTGGAGTTTTTTACATAAATTGCCATTAACTATACGGAGGTCAAAATTGTCATGCGTTTTGTAGCCGGCTTTCTGATCGGGCTGGTGTTGGGGGCGGCAGTTGTTCTGCTAACCACACCCCGCAGTGGCGCCGATATGCAGTCGCAGGCCAAATCCTGGGTAGATGATATTTTGAACGAAGGCCGTAAGGCGGCTGAACTGCGTCGAGCCGAGTTGGAGGCTCGCGTCGCCGACCTGCAAGCAGGATTAGGCGCGTAAAATAAAGTTTTGTCGCAGGAACGTTCGGGTTCCCGCCAGGTGACAGTCACTTGATCACGTTTGAAAAAGTGACTGTCACCTGTGGAACGGCTTAAGTCCTATTACCTAAGCCAGAGCCTTTTTCATAATCTGGTTGTAGACTTGATTGGCTCTGGCCATATCTTTATCTTTGAACAGATCGGGACGCGCCAAACGGGCCTGCTTCATCAACGCCAATGAATTCTCGACACCCTCATCCGGTAAGATTAACCGCTTCGAAATTTGCGTACCGGCAATCAACAGCGGCAGGTACAAGAATTCGATATCCAACTTCTCGCCCATTTCGACGGTATCAGCGATGTGGCCGGCCACGGCTTGTCGCTCCTCTTGTGACCACAGTTGTTGCCCCGTCGCCCGGCCGATCACCCCAAAACTCAAGGCCACTGACACCCGCAGCAAATGATGATAACCATACAGTCTAATCACATCCAAGGCATCCGTTGTATCAGCATCCAGGGAAAGCGCGCGCTCCCAAATGGGTAACAGCAGTCCGTTGACTCGATCCGGGTTACTGAGGAAATATTGGCAGGTGTAGGTCAAAATTTTGGCCAGGGTAATGGCCTCGCCAATACGTAGCGGGAGACCGGCATTAGCAAAGCGTTTAACACTCTCGGCGTAGAGATTAGCGTACAACGTTTCCATATCCAACGCCGTTTTGAGTTTCGCTCGTCTGGAATTGATTTCTTGGATCGATTTGGTAAAAATCTGGGCATCGTCCGTATCCCAGATCTTATCATACTGATACTTGAGCGCCGGCTTCTTTTTAGAGGCGCGTTTCTTGCCGGTCACGTTCAGCGAGAACACGGCCTTTTTGGCCGATTTCTCAGAGTAGGTGGCCCCCAAGCTGCTAACCAAATTCAGCCCAACCGGGCTGTCGATGAACTTGGTTTCCAATGAGCTGGTTGATTTAGCCGGTCTGACCCGCTCGCCTCGACCTTTGGTCGCCGCTTTAACCTCAATGGTCAAGCCGAACTGGCCTGCACCGGTCTGCTCGGTGGTGGTAACCGGCAGCGTCAGCAAACCCGCTTCGGCTTCGGCCAGTTCTATCTGTATCACCGGATCTCCAACCCGCAGTAGAGGTTTTCGCCCTCGAAATAAACCGGTCAGGGGTGGGCTAACCTTAATCGTGACGGTCATAGGTACGTTGAGCATATTTTGCATAAAGAGGAATAAGTTGGATATCTGACCGGTCGCGATAGCCGCCGGTTCGAGATAACCGGCATACTGCAAACCACCCGTGTAGTATCGCTCCGATGTAGCGACATGCTCGCCAATGGCGTCGGGATAGGAAACAGCCATTTTTGTCTCCTTAACTTGTCATAAGCTATTAAAGACAGCATATCATTCTAAATATTTTTTGTCAATGGGAGAATGGGGGGTTAGTAGTTTTCCAGCCAATCTGGCCGGCGTGAGGCCAAAACGATCTGCAAAAGATTGATCGTGTAATGGGCCACAAACGTCAACAGAAGCTGGCCGGACCAGACAAATAACATGCCAAACATAATGTTGATGGTCCCGGCAATCAGCATCCCTAATTTTCCTTGAGGCTGGTGCATCAGACCAAACACAATCGATGTCACCAGGATAAGAATTGGCAGCGGAATAATCGTTTGAAAAAGACCGATCAGCAGGGTTCGAAACAACAACTCTTCCATCAGCACCGGCGGGATAAAGGCCAGCACCAGCCACGGCCATTCGCCGCTGTGGCGAGGCAAAATGTTGCGGATAAGCCAGGGCGAATAAATATCGCGGCCAAAGATTCTGATCGCCGGCAACGTAACCACGTTAATCCCCAGTTGAATCACAATTCCCAGGGCAAATCCCAGCCCAATCGTCCGCCACGGATCGCTCACGACCAGCCCCAATTGCTCCGCCGATAAGCCGCTTAACCAGGCCAAAAACAGGCAAAAACTCACCATCCCCAGCCGGACAATCGACTCAGGGAGAGATAACAACAGGTTCGTCTCGATCGTAACCGTTTTGATCAACAGATAGCTGCGATAGGTCATCCAAGCAATGAAGCTGGTGAAGAGCAGCGTCAGCAGTCGAGCTAGGTTGAGCCAAACCCAGGACCAGTCGAAGATTTCAGCACCGATTTCCATAAGAGAGAATCATAGCAGCAACTTGCCGCCCCTGGCAAACCTGGCTACACTGTACGGCAACCATCGAGGAGACTGATTAACCATGAAATTGGGTGTCGATTATTATCCTGAGCAGTGGCCCGAAGATCGGTGGGCGACTGATGCCAAAATGATGGCCGAGTTGGGGTTAACTTATGTGCGCCTGGGCGAGTTTGCCTGGAGTTTACTCGAACCCGCCGACGGTCAGTTCGATTTTAGCTGGCTGGAGCGAGCTATCGCCATATTGGCCAATGAAAATTTAAAAATCATTGTGGGGACGCCGACCGCTACGCCGCCGCCCTGGCTGACCAGCCAAACCGATATTGTCCAACGCAATGTCGATGGCCTCCCCTGGAGTCCCGGCACACGCCGCCATGCCTGCGCGAACAATCCGGACTACCGACGTTACTCGCAGCGAATTGTATCTGAACTGCTCCAACGAATTGGGGATCATCCGGCCGTGGTGGGGTGGCAAATTGACAATGAGTTTGGCTGCCACGCCACCGGCCGCTGCTACTGCGATCACTGCCGGGCCGCCTTCCAGCGCTGGCTGCAAGCCCGATACGGCTCGCTCGACCGGCTCAATCAGGCTTGGGGTACGGTTTTCTGGAGCGCCGTTTACACCGACTGGTCCCAAATTCCGCTGCCCCGCACCGCGCCGGCGCAGCACAACCCCAGTTTACAGCTCGATTTTCGCCGGTTTGCCTCCGACAGTTGGGTTGAGTACCAGCGCATGCAGATCGACCTGGTCCGCCGCTGGTCATCCAACCGGCCGATTACGCACAACTACCTGGGCAGCAACGAGGACACCTGTGAAATCGACTATTTTGACCTGGCCGCCGACCTCGATTTTGTGTCGTGGGATAACTATCCGCAGGGCAGCGACGGCCCGCACCACGTGGCGCTCAACCATGATATGATGCGCGGTTTCAAACAAAAGCCCTATTGGGTGATGGAGCAGCAACCGGGTGTGGTCAATTGGCATCCCTACAACCGCCCTGTTCCCCCCAACTTGGTCCGGTTATGGACCTACCAAGGCTTAGGCCACGGAGCCGAGGCCGTGATCTACTTTCGCTGGCGGGCCACCCGTTACGGGCAAGAGCAGTACCACGCCGGCCTGCTGCGTCAGGACGGCTCGCCCACCGGCAGCTACCGCGAGGCGGCGCACTTCTTGAGAGACCTGGCCGCCATCCCGCCTATCTCACGCCGGTCGGCTAAAGTCGCTATTTTGATCGACTACGCCGATTGGTGGGCGCTGCAAATCGATCCGCACCAGCACGATTTCAGCTACCTCAAAGTCGTGGCCAGCATTTATCAAGATTTATGGGCGGCTGGGATCAGCGTCGATGTCATTCGCCGGACTGACTCGATAGACGGGTATAAAGTCGTTATTGTGCCTAGCCCAAACTTGATTGATGAGGAGCAGGCGCGGCGCTGGCAGCAGTTTGTGGAGCAGGGCGGGCGCTTGCTGGTTACGTTTCGAGCTTTCGTCAAAGAACAGAGTAACATCTGGTCTGATCAGCCGCTCCCGGCCGGGCTTGACACGCTGCTGGGGGTGCAAGTTGAGGAGTATCTCGGTTTACCGCCGGATATGCGCGGGGCGGCGCGCAACGCCAGCGGCGGCCTAAGTTTTCCGTACTGGCGCTGGGCCGAACTGCTCAGGCCAACGACCGGCCAACCGTTGTTATTTTACAACCAATTCTACTGGCGGGATCAGGTTGCTGCCACGCAAAACGAAGTTGGGCAGGGGATAGCGGTCTATGTGGGCTGCTGGTTTGAACACATGCTGCCCCAAACGATATGGGAGGCGTTGGGCTTAGATGAGTTGGCTCTGCCGTTTACGTTACCCAACGATGTCGAGGCCATCGCTATCGACTTTGCCGACGGCGCGGAGGGGGTGTTACTGCTCAACCACAATGCTGAGCCAAAATCGGTTCACCTGCACCGGCCGGTGGTTTCGCTGCTACTTAACCTGCCACCGACCACGTTGATTACCGTTCAGCCGCGCGATGTCGCGGTCTTAAGATACCTGTAACCATCCGGTTTAAATGAAAAAGAGGCTGCCATAGCCTCCCTGTCATCTTGTCGTATGTCGATTAGTTTGCCAAGACTAATGGGCCAGAACCTTCTCCCCGTCAGACATCATTGCTGAGGTTAAGACCGCTTCGATTTCATGGCGAGCGTCCAGCGCATCTTGATCGGTGGCCAGGGCAACTTCAGTGACTAACATATCTTTGGCCTGGGAAAATAGACGGCTCTCAAGGCTGCTCAACCCGCCGTGCTCATTACGCCAAGCTAACGCTCGTACCGCCTGGGCAATCTGAACCGGCCGACCGGACTGTAACCAATCTTCAAGCTTACGACGCCGGTGCTTAAACTCTTCAGGCAGCGCTTCCGGTTCCGCTTGCAAAATCCCAAAAACATCATCGGCTTTATTTTCCGACATGACCTGGCGAATACTGGAACCATCTAGATTGAGAACAGGAACATGTAGGGTAAGACGTTTAGTTGAAAATTCAATAACGTAATATTTTGTAAATTCCTCAACTATATTCATTTCTGTAACACCGGTTATTTTTCCGGCGCCATGGATGGGGTGAATGACGTTTTGGCCAATTGCTAGTTGTTGCAAAATGGACTCTCCTTTCACTAACTACATAATAGAGTTTACAGCGTTTCAGGGTTCGGGAGCTAGTAGAATTAGCTAATCGCTGATTAGCCTGCTCTTTAGACAAAATACGATCCTCTTTGATTTGAAAACCGTATAATTTTTATGAACCCATTAAATTCCGTAAACTTTAATAAAAAAGTATAATAGCGCTATTTTTATAGTAACATAACTAACGAATTAAGTCAATTTTAACATTCCAACCGGGAGAACCTACTCAAATTGACTGGCCAGGTCCATGGTCATATATGTTTTTGAGACACGCTGATAGGAAGCGCTGGCCTCGGCGGCATGTTGTAGCGCGGCGTCGGAGACCGGACCTTTGACCCTGGCCGGTACGCCGGCAGCCAACATCCTGGCCGGAATAGTCTGGTTCTCCCGGACCACACTACCCGCGGCAATAATCGCACCTGCTTCAACCGTAGCGCCGGACAGCACGGTCGCGTTCATCCCGATTAAGCAGCCGGCTTCAATCACACACCCTTCGATCACAGCGGCGTGGCCAATGACCACGTCGGCCTTGACAATGGTATTATGGCGGCGATTGACATGCACCACTGTATTATCCTGCACGCTGGCGCGCGGGCCAATGACAATCTGCCCTACATCACCGCGCAAAACCGTACCGAACCATATATTAGCCCCTTCTTCAATAATAACATCACCAATGACAACTGCGGTTGGGGCGATATAGACCCCTTCGGCAATTTGGGGCGTTTTGCCTTGGTATTCAATTATCGGCATGGGTCTATTACCTCTCTCAACATCTTTTGAGTCCGGTCAAAGTAAAAAGACAGTTTACCACCAACCGGCCCAGATTGTCCAACGGATACTCATGACTTGGTAATTAATTCAACTTGTTTCGCCCGTAATCCCTGATATAATTTCATAACCGAGTTAAATTCTATCAATCAGGGAATAACTGTGATGGTTCGATGGAGATACCATCGAGAACGCTAACATAAATGGTTAAACGACTTCCTTTTATCATAGGTTTGATATTAAGTGGGTTAACGTTCGGCAGCCTTTTGGGCCAATTTCATTGGACGCTGGATGTGTTATCGCACTTTAATTTGCAGTACGCTATGTGGCTGGCCGTCTGTCTGGTAGCCGGGCTATTCGTCGGCCGCCGGCGGATTTATGCACTGGCCTTGGCGCCGGCTTTGATCGCCAACCTCATTGTTATTGCGCCCTTTTTTCTGCCTTTTACGCCCACTGCGTCGGCATCGAACGGCCGGCTGAGAGCGGTATCGCTCAATATCCATTCCCAAGACCCTGATTACAACGCCGTCATCGATTATCTTCAGGAGTACCAGCCGGATCTCGTGATGGTGACCGAGGCTGAACCCACCTTGATGACCGTCTTGGATGAGGCGGTCGGCGAGATGTACCCTTATGTTTATGACGAGTCGATGCCTGGCACAATGGGACTGGCCCTACTGAGTCGCCAGCCTTTTTTGGCGGTTGAGACCGTGCCGTTGAGCGATACCCGGCGGCGACGCCTGATCAAGGCCACTATCGAGTGGCAAGGCGCGGCCATCACTGTCTTTGGCGCTCACCCACTGCCTCCGCTTAACAGCCGCTGGGCGGCCAGCCGCAATCACGAGCTAGAACTCATCCAAGGACTGATAGCCGAAGAAACCGGTCCACTGATTTTGTTGGGTGACTTCAACGCCTCGCCCTGGGCTTATCCGATGCGGGAATTGGTGGCCGGGACGGAGTTACGACACGCCGCCTTGGGCTTTGGCCTGCGCCCTACCTGGTATCTCGAACGGGTCGTATTTGGCGCACCGCTCGATCACATTTACGTTTCGCCGGAGGTAACGGTCCTATCTTATAAAATCGGCGGTGATATTGGGTCTGATCATACCCCGGTCATGGCGGATTTAACCATATATAGTCAATAACTTGCCGCAGCCTGAGTAGGCGAGAAGCCATATCGCAGGGTTTATGGCAGTTTACCGATAATCAGCAAGTTCAACAGGAGGATCAATGACTGAAAAAACGAACACTCAACCTCAAGCCGCGCCGGCCCTAGACCCGGCTACCACCGTGGGGACGGTCACTCTGGGTGTAGGCGATCTGGAAAAAATGACACAGTTCTATCACCAAATCATTGGGCTAACCATTCTGGACCGCACCCCGCAAACAGCCGCGTTAGGCATCGACGCCGTACCGTTGGTCAAGCTTGAAGCTCGCCCCAACGGCAAACGCTACCCCCGAGCGACCGGCCTGTTTCATCTAGCGATTTTGCTACCCACCCGCCGGGATTTGGGCCACTGGCTTGGCCACCTGGCCGCCAACCGCTACCCACTGGCCGGCGCCGGCGATCATTTGGTGAGTGAAGCGCTCTACCTATCCGATCCTGAAGGCAACGGCATCGAGATGTACCGGGATCGACCTCGCGATACGTGGGAGTACGGCGCTGACGGAACCGTCAAAATGGACACCTTGGCCGTCGATCTGCCCGCGCTGGTGGCCGATGCCCCGGAGACCGCGTTTACCGGCTTACCCTCAGGCACCTGCATGGGACACGTTCATTTGCAGGTTGACGACGTCAACAAAGCCGTCAATTTTTATCGGGGCATGCTGGGATTTGATTTGATGGCCACTTGGTCCGGGGCGGGCTTTGTAAGCGCGGGGCGATACCACCATCACCTGGGGCTAAACACGTGGAACTCCAGAGGGGCTGCCCCACCACCACCCGGATCGCTGGGCTTATTGCATTACCAGATTGTGCTGCCCACCGAACAGATGCGCGACGCTCTGCTGGCCCATTTGGAGACGCTCGCCTATCCGGTTGAGCAGACCGACGCCGGTCCTCTGTTACGAGACCCGGCCGGCAATGGCATCGAGTTGGCGACTAGGTCGTAAACATCGTCGCAATATCCGCCAACGCCTCAGGTCCGCCGACATTGCCCGGAAAGACAATATAGGTTAAACCGGGATAACGGCTTTCCGGCCCGGCTTGCCAAACCGGTACGCCCGGTAAAATTTGGCCCAGTACCATGGCTTTTTTGATACCTAATCCTTGGGTCGCCACATCGCTGGCGGTGATGCCGCCCTTGGCCAATAGATAGCGCGGGCGGGTCGAGATGGCCCGGACAATGCTGACCAAGCTGTCAGAGACGCGCCGCCCAATAGCGAGGCTGGCATCAGCATCGTCGCCGGTGATCAATTGGCGGTTGGTGTAGAGCAGCACATCGTGATTTTGACCCAGAACTTCATCAGCCCGGCCGGCGACGCGCTCGATCTCGGCCGCCTGCCGGTTATCGTCCAGCAGCGCTTCAACGTCGATTTCAACGGCGGTCACCGTTGGCTGCGCCAGCAACGCCTCCACCTGCGTGGTTGTTTTCGGCACATACGACCCGACCACAATTAAACCACCGCCTGGTTCGCCGGTGCCCAGTTCAGCCGGCGTCAGCAGTGGTCGTGGGCCTAACCCGGCCCGCACCCTTACAAACGAGGCTGCCGTCCGGTAGAGAAACTGCCGCCCTTGAGCCTCGGCTTGCAGCAGCCCGCTGACAAACACCCCCATATCCCGATAGCTGGCAGCGTTGACGACGCACACCGCGCCGCCGGACAGCAAATTCAGTTTCTCGGCCACCCGGTCTGGTCCGCCGCGCCGGATATCGTCGATGGTGATTGAAGCGACTGTCTCGGCTGGCGCTATACCCTCGGTTTTCTCCGCCACCCATTCCTTGAGGTCAGAGGCTCGGTAGCCAAAGGCTTTGTCTTGGGCAAACGGCGTTTCACCTGCCGGCACCAGGCTCTCACCCTCGGCCACATAATGAATGTCGTTGATGGTGTAGCGGCCGCCTTCCAAAAAAAAGGGAATGATCAGCCACGCGTCGAAACGTCGCCCTAGCGCCTCGGCCAGCGCTTCGACCTCGCCGGGAAAGTGACCGCGCAACGTGGAGTCGCTGCGGCTAACGACGACGAAGTCGCGGCCGGTTTGTTGAGCCGCGGCCAGCAGATTGTGCCCGATGTCGGCGTTCATCGCCTGAGCTTGCGATAACGGCATACTACGCGAATTAGTTAGCAAATAGAACGCCGGCGAGTCGGTCAGAAATTCCTGAGCTAACACTTCGACCGGCCACTCGGTTAAAACAGGAATATCGTAGACGGTTTGCGTGCCGGTTGGATCATCATCGAGTACCACGATTTTGCGCCCGCTCGACCGTACCTGCGCCTGAATCTGCGGCAGCAGCGAGACAGGCCATGCGGGGGGGAGTTTAGCTAAGGTTTCGGTTTTATTGAGTATAGTCATTGCATTAGCTCCGGCTTGCCTTATTGTCATCTTTGTCGCATTTTGGTTCTATTTTACTGCTCTATTTCTCCTTTTTCAATTTGTGTGATTTTTTGTGCTATTCAGGTTATAGAATTAGAAGATTCACCACAGAGTACACAAAGAAGGCACAAAGGGCGCAAAGTTACTTCGAACAACATCTACCACTTACAAGGAGCTAGATATGATTGAGAATAAGTTATCCAATACCGTAATCGGCTGTGCGATCAAGATTCACAAAGTGTTAGGGCCAGGATTGCTAGAGTCTGCTTATCACGAATGTCTGTACTATGAATTGGCTAAAACAGGATTGAAAGTCGAAAAAGAAAAACCGCTTCCGCTGATTTACGAAGAGGTTAAACTCGAGTGTGGTTACCGGCTGGATTTGCTGGTTGACAACAAATTGGTCGTTGAAATAAAGTCGGTCGATACCCTTCTCCCTGTACATCTTGCTCAAGTCCTAACCTATTTGAAACTTTCACAATGTAAATTAGGTCTTCTAATCAATTTCAATGTGTCCCTTCTTAAAAACGGCATCAAACGTGTCATCAACTAACCTCTGTGACCTCTGTGCCTCCTTCGTGATCTCTGTGGTAAAAGAAGGCGCGACTCATCACACACCTGCCTCTTCTTTAAAACTCCCCGTCTATTGAAATTAGTTTGGTTTTTCTCCCGAAATTCGTTACAATGCAGCCATTGTAATGTTTTAGAACCACCGAGGAATTTTTACCATGAACAACCATTACGACGTCATCGTCATCGGCACCGGCCCCGGCGGCGAGGGCGCGGCCATGAAAGCCAGCAAAGAAGGTAAACGAGTCGCGATCATCGAAGCTTTTGAGCACGCCGGGGGTAATTGCACCCATCGCGGCACCATTCCCAGCAAAGCCCTGCGTCAGGCCATCGAGCAGCTAGCCAATATCACCGACCTGCGCTACATCAATTATCAAGACCTACTGCGCACCGCCGAGTCGGTGATCAACCGCCAGGTCGATATGCGAACCGGTTTTTATTATCGCAACGTCATCGATCTTCACTATGGCCGGGCCGCTTTTGTCGATGCCAACACCATCGAGGTCACGGCTGAGTCCGGCCTCAGAACCCGCTTCACGGCCAATGCTTTCATTGTCGCTACCGGCTCGCGGCCCTACCACCCACCGGATGTCGATTTTAACCACCCCCGCATTTTGGACAGCGATAAAGTGGTCGATCTCAGGGATAATCCGCGCTCGATTTCAATTTATGGGGCAGGCGTCATCGGCTGCGAATACGCCTCTATCTTTCGCGGCCTGCGCATCAAAGTCAATTTGATCAATACTCGAGGCCAACTTCTGGCGTTTCTTGATGACGAAATCATCGACGCGTTGAGCTACCATCTGCGGGAGCACGGCGTGCTGATCCGGCACAACGAGGAGTACGAGCGGGTCGAGGCCGATGACGAGGGGGTGACCCTCTACCTCAAATCGAACAAACAGATCCGCAGCGACTTTCTGTTGTGGGCGCAGGGGCGCACCGGCAATTCCGACGATATAGGGTTGGAGGCGCTGGGCATCGAGCGCGACAGCCGGGGCAGCATCGTGGTCAACGAAAATTACCAATCGGCCCAACCCCACATCTACGCCGTGGGCGATGTGGTGGGCTTTCCCAGTTTAGCCAGCGCCGCCTATGACCAGGGTCGATTCGCCGCTACTCATTTGGTCTTCGGCAAGTGCGACGAGCATCTGGTCAAATATATTCCCACCGGCATCTACACCATCCCCGAAATCAGTTCGGTCGGCCTGACCGAACGCGAATTGACCGCTCAAAAAGTACCGTACGAGGTCGGTCACTCTCAATTCAGGAACTTGGCCCGCGCCCAAATTACCGGACAAACGGTGGGCATGCTCAAACTGCTGTTTCACCGCGACACGCTCGAAATCTTAGGGGTTCACTGCTTTGGGGCGCAGGCGTCGGAGATCGTTCACATCGGCCAGGCCATTATGAGCCAAAAGGGCGAAGCCAATACGTTGATGTATTTTATCAACACCACCTTTAACTACCCCACTATGGCCGAGGCCTACCGGGTAGCCGCCCTGAACGGTCTCAACCGGGTGCAGCAGCTTTAAATCAAATCTTAATCTTCAAAGGAGGCATTATGGCTGAGATAGGCATTATGGTTGAAGGACAAGAGGATATGACCTGGGAGCGGTTTTTCCGCCTGGCCGAGGCGGTGGAAGATTTGGGTTTTAGCCATCTTTTTCGCTCCGATCACCTGACCGGCATCTACGGGCATCCGGAACGGGCGTCGCTGGCGCTGTGGCCCTCGCTGACGGCGCTGGCTATGCGCACTAAGCGCATCCGCTTTGGACCAATGGTCTGCGCCGTCACGTTCCGCCACCCGGTGATGGTGGCCAAGATGGCCGCCTCGGTCGATCAACTCTCCGGCGGGCGGCTCGATTTGGGCCTCGGCGCCGGGTGGAATGATATGGAGCATAAGATGTTTGGCGTCAACTATCCGCGCTACGGGGTTCGGCTGGAGATGTTGGACGAAGCAGCCACGGTCATTAAATCGATCTGGTCGGGCGAGCCGGTGACATTTACGGGCAACTATTACCAGTTAGAGGAAGCGCAATCCCATCCCGGCCCGGCGCAGCCAAATCCGACCCTAATTATGGGCGGTAAAGGCGAGAAGACGTTAAAAATCGTTGCCAAACACGCCACCGAGTGGAATTTCTCTTACGGCGGGGTCGATCTCTTCCGCGAGAAGTCGCGGGAGTTGGATCAGAACTGCGCGGCCATTAACCGCGACCCTGGCGACATTCGCCGCTCGATGATGGCCCCGTTTGTCATCGGTCGTGATGAGGCGGCGGCTCAGAGCCGGATCGACGCCCATCGTCGTATGTTTTCCAGCCTGCCCGCAACGCTGGCCGAGTGGAACGAGGCCGGCTTTATCGGCGGCAGCCCCAGCCGGGTTATCGATCAGATGAAGGCTTTCACCGCAGCCGGGATCGACCGCTTTATGTTGCAGCATAACGATCTGGATGACATCGACTCGTTGACGTTACTGGCGACAGAGGTTTTACCGCACGTTTAACGCACCAGGTAGAGGATCGACACAATAACGCCAATGATGACCACAACCCGGCGCAGGGTGGACGGTTTGATCCGGCCGGCTAGCTTGCCCCCCAACACGCCTCCGATCAGCGCGCCCACGGCCATGACCAGAGCAGCCAACCAGACGACCTGCCCGGAGAAAAGAAAGAAGATTGCGGCCGCAATGTTGACGCTAAAGGCGACCGCCTGTTTCAACGCGTTGAGCCGCGTCAGCGAGTCGTCCAGCACCAGCCCTAACACGGCTAACACAATGACGCTTAGGCCCGCCCCGAAATATCCGCCGTAAATAGCGGCCAAGCCAACCGGCAGAACCACTCCTGTGGGGGACATCGACCCTGAGCCGGATTGGCTGCTGCGGCGGACCAACCAGGCCCGCAGCGGATCTTGTACCGCCAATAGCCCCGATGCCAACAGAATCAGAAACGGCACCATCGCTCGAAACACCTTTTCCCCGGTGTTGAGCAGCAAAATGCCCCCGATTAGGCCGCCGACCACACTAACCGGAACCAGCAGCCATAGTCGCTGTTGCTGATCTTTCAGATCGTTCCACTGAGCGAAGGTCGCGCCCAAGTAACCGGGACAAAGGGCCACGGTGTTGGTCACATTGGCCGCCACGGCCGGAATGCCCACGGCGGTCAACATTGGAAATGTAATTAAGGTGCCGCCGCCGGCCAGCGCATTCACTGCCCCGCCGGCGATAGCGGCTAATCCCACAAGTAAAAAATCTAACCAACTGGTCATTGTTAAAGGTTTATCCTGACGGCAAAGTGTAGAAAAGGTATTAAATTCTTTTCTCTCGTGAAAAATAACACATTTAAGGAGGACAGCAAAATTAAGGGCAAGCCGGTTGGGCTATCAATGTGGCTATTAGCCGCTAATTGTTCTCACCTAATAATCCCATCTTGATCGCCTGCGTGACCGCTTCAGTACGATTGGTAACATTGAGCTTGCCCAAAATATTGCCGACGTGAATTTTGACTGTACGCTCCACAATATGCAACTCTTTAGCGATTTCTTTATTGCGGGCGCCCCGGCCAAGCAATCGTAAGACTTCTAACTCACGGGGGGTGAGTTTAGGATCGTTATCGGTGGAACTCTTTGATTTTGGGTCAGGATCATCCTGAGCGGTAACTTGCTCCACCATATTGGAAAAATGATCGAGAATTCGAGCCGCGATGGTGGGATTGAGCAGCGACTCACCCCGGTATGCGGCTCGGATGGCCTCAATCAACCGGTCAGGAGGCGCGTCTTTAAGTAGAAAACCGCGCGCCCCGGCCGCAATACCGTTGTAAATCTCTTCATCATCGGCGAACGTCGTTAGGATAATGAGTTGGATATTAGGCCGCTCGGCGTTGATGCGTTTAATGGCCTCGACGCCGCCCATGCCCGGCATCCTTAAATCCATGAGAACAACGTCCGTGGGGTTGGCCATCGTAAATTCAACGGCCGCTTCCCCGTTTTCGGCTTCACCAATGACCTCAATATCATCTTCCAGATCAATAATAGAACCTAACCCTCGTCGAACAATGGGGTGATCATCAGTTATTAGAACTTTTATGGTTTGGCTCATTTGGAAATTATAACCTTTATTTGAGTCCCGCCGCCGGTCGGCGAGTCGATAGATACTTGACCGCCCATTAACGTTACTCGCTCTTTAATACCTACTAATCCCAAACCGCCGGTCCGCACCGCGCTTTTATCAGCCCCGTTATGAGCGGTCCGGGCGGCATGCTTTTGTTGTCTTGACTTTTCCAGCCCAACGCCATCGTCAACAATGGTCAGGGTAACGGTTTTTGGCTCAAAAGCCAGTATCACGGCAATACTATTCGCTTGGGCGTGTCGTTTGATATTGGTCAATGCCTCCTGGGCAATCCGGTATAAATTTTGTTCGGTGTCAGCGTCCAGCGCACTGGGGTAACCTTCCAAGGTAAAATTAGCTTCCAGACCGGTCTCCTGTTTGAAGCGCTCAACTTGCTGAATAATCGCTTGGTCTAAGGTCAAGCTTTCTAAAACAGTCGGGCGCAGATTAAAGACGGAGCGGCGCGCTTCATGTAGGCTTGACTGGGCCAGGTCTCGCGCTTCCTGTAAACTTTGCAACGCCTTTTCCCTATTTTTCAGACTGAGGCGTTCGGCGGCTTGGAGTTGAATTAAGATGCCGGTAAATCCTTGGGCTAAGGTATCATGAATTTCTCTGGCCATCCGGTTGCGCTCTTCAAAGACGGCTGCCTCGCGACTGCGCCGGTAAAGACGCGCATTGACCACGGCAATGGCAATTTGGTCACCGATAGCCCGCAGCAGTTCGACTTCGGTTTCGGAAAAGGTTGACTCGGTACGGCTGGCAATACCCAACACCCCGGCGATGTCATCTTTGGCCAGGAGCGGCGCGGCAGCTAAACATTGCCAATCTTCATAATTCAACAGGGGATCATCCGGCCATTGGTGGCGGTAAAGATGAGCATCTTCCAGCAGCAGCGGCTCGCCGCTTTCGGCGACCTGCCCGATGAATCCCCGACCATAATAGATTATTTGCTGCTCCATTTGTTCGACTAACAGGGGCGGCAGTCCGCGTTGAGCGCGGAGACGTAAAAAATCTTCAGACTCGCGCTGCAAACAAATCCAGCAAGCGTCGATCGGCATGACTTCTAAGACGGTATCCATAGCGTTATTGAGAATATCCTCAATATCCAGCGACTTGCTGACCGTATGGCCCACGGCATTGAGCGCGCTCAAAAATTGGACGCGCTGCTGAAGCTGAGCATCGGTCAGGCTAAATAGCATGGCGTGCTCCAAGGCAATGGCCGCGTGGTTGGCGAAACTGGTTGCCAGGTTGACCTCTTGTTCGGTAAAGACATGTTCGTCGTCGCGATAAATGGCCAGGGCGGCGGGCGGCACGTGCGGCGCGATCAAGGGAATGACCAGCAGCGATCGATAGCCCCCAGCCTTGGCCAGTGGTAGGAGACTCACAAAGTTCGAGTCAGACGCAACATTAGACACCTGGACCGGCTGCCCGGTTGAAATAGCCCGGTAGGCCGGGGATTGCATGGTCGTTTCGGTTAATTCAAGGTGAGAGAGGTAGTTCTGGCTCAAGCCGCGACTGGCGTGAATCCTTAACTCCTCTTGGACTTCGTCGGTGATGAGGAGGGCGCATTGGCGCACGTGAAATAGACGGCGCACTTCATCTAAAATTGCGCTGATAACCTGCTCGGTATCTAGCGAGGATGCCACAACCGTGCTGGTTTTGTTGAGCGTGGTGAGTTCCATCAAACGCTGCCGGATACTTCGCTCAGTTCTTAGCAGCGTCCGGGCCAACCGGCCAATTTGATCTGGCCGCTCCGACAGCGGTTCGATGGTTTCGGGAATTAGCTCGGTCCCGGAAAACTGCTGGCCGATGCCTTCGCCGTACCGAGTTAACTGGGCCAGAGGATTGATAACCCGGTTGGACAGGAAAATCCAGAACAGAATTGCGCCAACGCTAAATGTTACCAGCGCTATAATTAAGCCCTGTTGAAAGCGTTTGAGCGAGGCAAACGCCAGCCGGGTTGAATGTTGAACGATGACGCCCCAATTGGCCGTTGGCATGGGTGTATAACTGTATAGCCACGTTTCTGAATTGCTCTCGCTGGTTAATGATCCCTCTTCTCCATTCAAGACCGCCTGCAACACCGGTGAGCTGTCGTCCGAGAAGTTAGTTAGCAGTTTATCGGGATTAGAGTGGGCGATGACCTGCCCGGTTGAATCGACAATGATGATGTCGATTTTTTCACGTTCCGGACGCTTTTCACTGATCTGCATCACGGTTTCGGTTAGGCGTTGTAGTTCAAGATTAACGCCCACCACCCCGTCGAACTGCCCATTCTTATAAATAGGCATGACGCTGGTGACCACCGGCCGATCGGTGGTTGGTGAAATGCGGCCTTTGGAGAAGACATGCTGGCCGGTAGCCTTAGCTTCTGTAAAGTAATCTCGAAAGGAGAAATCCTCGCCCACAGTGGAGCCGGGGCTAGACGGGTAATGATACATCATGATGCCGTCTTTAGAGAGGCGATACAGCAGGTTGACATCCTGGCGAGCAATGGCGCCGGCCGAAAAGGCGGCCGGCATCCGTTCGGTATCCGCTTGAACGACAACGGGGAGTTTGGCATAAGCTATGGCTGCCTCTTTCGCTAAGCGGAGGAGTGAGTCGGTTTCCAAAGCAATCGCCCGGGCCAGACTCAAATCGGCAGCCGAAACATCCTCGCGTAGGCGTTCGCTTTCAATTGAATACAAAAGCAACGCCAGAGCGAAGATCGGCACGACAAATAAAAGATATAAGGCCAACAACTGTAGTTGTAGGTCTGTTTTGCCACGTTCTTTCACACTCATTGTGAAAACCCAGCCTCACTGGCTACTAAGGCGCCGTTCATTGGAATAACGCGGAATAACGCGGAATAACGCGGAATAGCGCCTAAGGGTGTGTTAAAATCGTGCTCTCTCTCTGACTGATTAGCCAGGAACTCTTCTGTGTGAGCGAGGCATATTATTTGTTATTTTTGATTCCGATATTGGTAGGGTATAGGAGTCGTGGAAAATAGATAACCAATCACGATGAAATAGATTAGGCCAGTATACCACAAGACTACGCAAATTATGAAAATGTGTCAAAAACTCTCTCTGTTAAAGGGTTAGCGTGTTTATTCAGTCAACCAAGTGGCCGGCACTTAAGCGCGATAATCGCACCGGGTTGTTCCTTCAGTATTCTCGATTTACGCAAATACGCCGGCCACCTGAATGGTTACTTTATTTATTCCAAATTGATCCGGCCGACTTCTCATTATTTACATAGTGTGTTATAATTTTATGTGAAGTATTTATGTCATCTTATGAAAAATTTTGTTATCTTAGGAAATGGGGGACGCTGATGAGACCATACTCTGTCCGGTATTTAGTGATCTTAACCACACTGTTATGGTTAATGGCCGGTGGGGGCGCTGCTTTGGCCCAGGGGCCTGAAACAGTGATTGTTACCACACCTTCAGAGGGTGAAACCGTATCAGGTATTGTAGAGGTTACCGGAGTTGTTGATTTCCCGGACTTTGTTAAGTATGAAATATTTCTAAGGACCGGCGATAACTCGCTTTGGGGCGCAACGGTCTATGCCCCGGTGATTAACGGCACCCTGGCCCGGCTTGATACCCGCACCGTACCGGACGGCAGTTATCAAATTGTGGTCCGCACAGTCCGGAGCGACAGCAATTATGACGAGTTTCTGGGGCCGATATTTACGGTCCAAAATGATTTAGGCGCGCCCCTGCCGCACCCTGAAGTGCAGCCCAGCCCGCTGTATACGCCTTATTCCGGCGCGTTAGCTCGAATTCAGAATTGTAGTGGGGTTGATTTGGAATTTGACTACACCAGCCCTGATGGATTTTGCAGCGCTCAAGATTATTGGATTATGGCTAAACCGCAAGACGCCACGCTCTGTACCACGGAGGATACCCTGCTCATTCCTTGCGAATATCGCGGCACGGCCTGGGGGTCGGGTGAGCCGAGAGCCAGAACCTACAGCTTCCAGGCTGAACACGGAGCCATTTATGAGATCACTTACGCCGGCGGCGTTGACCTTTATATCAACGAAGTTCCCGGCGATGAACGCGCCGCAACTGATGCCGGCGAATTAGACGTCAATGATCCGGCTCGCGCTCAAGCTATTGCCGATGCCAGAGCCGCCGCCGGGCTGCCCCAAGCCGAAGGGGCGGCGCCCTCCACCGCCGAGTCAGTTCTGCCGGTTTCCGGTCGAGCCGCCGCCACAGCCGGGCTGCCGATTATTCTGGCCGCCGGAGGGTTGATTATGCTTATGGTCATCGGTGGTTTCGTGGCCATCCGCCGAGGGAAGTTAAACGCGTAAATTCGTTCGCCTATTTCCGCATAATAAAAAACCCCACCGCTTGAAGCGGTGGGGTTTTTTTGTTGCTAAGGAAGTTCCCAAAAAGCGCCCATCTACAATGTATCGGAAAAGAGAATCCCTCCCAAACCGATAATAACGCCCAAGTGCAGCAGCCACTGCCCGACGACCAAAAATGACAAAAAAGGTACAAATTGCGCAATAAAACTAATAATCACCAGGATTAGACCGATGATGACCGGTAAGCCTTTAATAAGCGCCAGTTTGTCAAGCATGCCAGCATCTCCTTAGGCGTTGTTAAAGTTACGAGCGAACCGTTTCGAATAAAAACGGTTCAACCTGGGCGAGTAGATGTTTGGGGATATGGGCCGTTATTCGAGTCCCTTCCGGCTCGTGGGCTTCTGACTCAACAATAGCCTGATCATACAGCATCGACACCAAATCACCGCGACTGTAAGGGATGAGCAATGTCACCGTTTGGCGCCGACTTTCTAACACCCCTTCAATTCTATTGAGCAAGTCAGCCAGTCCGTAACCGGTTACGGCGCTAACGGCAACGCTGTTGGGATATTCGGCCAACTGTTCCGTCACCTGCTCCGGGTCTGCCAGCCGGTCAACCTTATTTAAAGCGACCAATTGGGGTACTTTATCGGCGCCCAAATCGGCCAAAGTTTGATCAACGACCGCGGCTTGTTCTTCGGCGTTGGGGTGGGTGATATCGACCACATGTAAAATCAAATCGGCTTCGACAATCTCCTCTAAGGTGGCCCGAAAGGCCGCCACCAGATTGGTGGGCAGCTTTTGAATAAAACCGACGGTGTCGCTAAACAATACACAATCTTTACTGGGCAACATGACCTGCCGCGTAGTGGGATCGAGCGTGGCGAACAGTTGATCCGCCGCCAGAACATCGGCTTGGGCCAGTTTGTTGAGCAGCGTACTTTTGCCGGCGTTGGTATAGCCCACAATCGCTACGACCGGAATACCTGACCGTTTTCGCTGCAACCGGTGCCGCGCCCGGTGAGCGCGAACCTTTTCCAGCTCCCCTTTAAGATGGGCAATCCGGTGGTTAATTTCCCGGCGGTCAACCTCAAGCTGGGTTTCACCTGGTCCCCGCACGCCAACCCCACCGGTGACGCCGCCGGCCCGGCCCCCCGCCTGTCGAGCCAGGTGGGTCCACATGCGGGTCAAACGCGGCAGTCGATATTCATATTGGGCCAGCTCAACCTGCAACTGCCCCTCGCGGGTGCGGGCATGGCGAGCAAAAATATCTAAGATGAGCGCCGTTCGATCGAGCACCTTAATCTGCAATCGCTTTTCAAGTTCGCGCTGCTGGCGAGGGCTAAGTTCATCATCAAACAGAAAGACGTCAATCCCCAATTCATCACGAAAAGCGATTAGCTCTTCAATTTTACCGGTACCGATTAAAGTGCCGGGGTTGATGTTATCAAGACGCTGGTAAGTACCGCCCTCAACGTCCAATCCGGCTGTATCGGCCAGCGCCCCCAACTCTTCGAGCGAGTCTTCAATATCAAATGTCCCGTTTTCTTTGGCCGAGCGTTTTAACTCGACGCCAACGATAAACGCATGCTCAACGGGCGAATGAGTAGAAATCAATTGATTTTGTTTGGAAATAGATTATCTCCTCTCAGTAGATAGGTTAGTTACTGTCATGATACACGCAATAAAGCAGAAGAGCAATAGTCAAATTTACACTCTTTTCAACGTTACATCACCGGCCAAAACCGTCTCAATCGATCCGTTGGCTTGTTCAACGCGGAGCGCCCCGTTGGCGTCGACGCCGACCATAACGCCCTCCCACCGTTCTTCTGAGGAGACGTTGGTGACCACGACCGGCTGCCCCAAGCCCATCAGGCGAGCTTGCCATTCCTGCTGCGGCGATTGGCCTTGTTTGAGCTGTTCGTAGCGACGCTCGACATGCTCCAGGCAGCGTTGTAAGAGGGGCGTCCGGAGCGCGCCCGTATCGCGCTCCAGCAGCATCGATAGGCTGGTGGCGGTTTGGGCCAGCGACAGGCCGCTGTCGGCTTGCGGCTCGGTGCGTTGGCTAAAATCCACATTGACGTTTAGCCCCAGGCCCACCACGACCCAACTGAGCCGGTCGCCCTCAAGCTCAAATTCGGTTAGAATGCCGCATAATTTTTTGCCACCGGCGGCCATGAGATCGTTAGGCCATTTGAGTTTGATGGTCAAGCCGGTCAGTTGTTCAATCGACTCGGCCAGAGCCAGGGCGCAGATCATCGTCAAGCGCTGCGTTTGGATCGGTTGCAGGAAAGCGCCCGGTCTGAACAGCAGGGAAAATAACAGGCTGGAACCGGCCGGCGCGTTCCAACTGCGCTTGAGGCGGCCCCGGCCAACCAACTGTTCATCGGCTACATACAGCAGCCCTTCCGGCGCGCCTGATCGCGCCAGTTGTTTGAGTTCGGTATTGGTTGAGCCGGTCTGTTCCATATAAATAACCGACTGGCCGAAGGTATGGGTGTTGAGATGATGACGAATAGCATCGCCCGAAAGCTTAATCATTTGCACCGACTCCTGAATTTAGGGTATAGTACTTTTGTAGATTACCAATTGGCAAATTTTGATGGGATAAGATGATAAACAAACTTAAACCCACCCCGGCCAAGTTTCCCGCTTTACCGGAGCGGCTTATCGGCCCCGTCCCGTTGCCCTGGGTGATCAGCAGCTTGCTGGTAGGGAGTGGCTTGTATCTGGCCCTGATCCTGATTGTGGTCCGCCAGGACCGGCTGGATGAATTCTTTTCATCCGGCGAGTGGTGGTATTACAGCCTGCTGCCGCCGGCTTTGACCACCTATCTGCTGCTGATGCATCTCCTATCGCGGCGGCTACTCCACGGTACGCTTGAATCATTTCGGCCGCTACTGCCGTCGGCAACCACCTACGACCGCTTGGTGACCGATGTTCGAATTCTCAAACCTTATTTGGAGTGGTTGGCTTTTGGTCTGGGCGCCATTCTAGGCTGGCTGGCCGTGCGCCCTTGGGAGCGCGATCTGCCTGAGGTCGTTGTGTACAATTTTATTGCAACCGGGGTGATGTTTGGCCTGCTCGCCTGGACGATTTATAGCAGCCTGGCCACCACCCGTTTCTTGGCCCATTTACAGGATCAGGTGCGGCAGTTAAACATTCTGGGCGCGACAGCTATCCCGTCTTTGGCCCGGTGGGGACTGGCCACGGCATCATTCTTTTTGGGCGGCATAGCCGTGGTGGGTTTGTTCATTCCGTTTGAGGATTTCTTTACGCCGGAGGTGATGATTTTCAACGGGATTGTGCTGCTGGTCATTACCCTTATCTTTTTAAGAACGGGCGTGTCCACCGAATTCACAGCCCAATTCCGCATCTTTCGGGCGATTTTATTGTTTGCCGTGGCGTTGCTCTTTGGCACGCTGGGCTATCATCGCCTGGAGGGCTGGCCGCTGATGGACGGCTTATATATGACGGTCATCACCATGACCACGATTGGCTATGGCGAGATTGGCCCGATGAACCAGACCGGCCGTATTTTTACGATATTTTTGGCCTTGGCCTCGGTGGGTATTGGCGGGTACGCCATCTCCACCATCGCGGCCTTTATGATGGAAGGCGATTTCCAACGCATTTTTGAAGGAACTAGAATGGACAAACAGATTGCCGATTTAAAAGACCATATCATTTTGTGCGGCATTGGCCGGGTGGGCATGCAGATTGCCGCCGAACTGTACCGGTCGCAAGCCTCGTTTGTGGTGGTCGATCAAAATCACGAAGAGTTGGAGCGGCTGAGACGGCTGGGCGATGTGCTGTATGTGCGGGGCGACGCCGCCCGGGATGAAACCTTACGCCTGGCGGGCATCGAGCGGGCCAAAGGGTTGATTGTGGCGTTGAGCGATGACAAAGAAAACTCTTTTGTGGTGCTGACCGGGCGGTCGCTCAATCCCAACTTGCGGATTGTGGCGCGGCTGGTTGAGGAGCAAAATGCCGAAAAGCTGCGCCGGGTGGGGGCCGACGAGGTGGTATCGCCCAACGCCATCGGCGGGGTGCGGATGGCCTCGATGATGGTCCGCCCGGCCGTCATCCAATTTTTCGATGAGGTGCTCAACGTTTCGGGGCATAAGCTGGGGTTGGAGGAAGTGCAAATTACGGCACGATCCGCCTTGAACGGCCAAACGTTGCGAGAGGCCGCCATTGGCCGTGAAGTGGGGCTGTTGGTGGTGGCCATCCGCTCGCACGATGGCAAGTATCAATTCAATCCCAGCGCCCAAACCCATTTGACCAGCGGCGATATTCTGATTGTTATCGGCACGCCGGAGCAGTTGGTTTTGTTGCGAAAGATTAATGCCGGGGGAACGTAAAGGCGGCCAGGTTCCGGTGACGGCCTTTCGAGGCGGTTTCCGGCCCTGTGCGACCGAATAGGTAAGGAATTACAGCTATGCCAAGAAAAGGAAAGGCGATGGGTCGTACTGTGGTCGCATTAGCGTTGTTTTTTATTTTGCTGGTGGTGATGGCGATCTTGGTCATGTGGTGGAGTCCGTGGAGTGGCGCTATTAAGGGCTTTGTTTTCTTAGATGCGAATCTCAACAAGGCCTATGACGCCGGCGATACCCGTTTAGAGAGTATTGAACTGTTTATTAAACGCGAATCTTCAGGGGTTGTGCAAAACACCTTGACGAATTCAAATGGTGAGTTTGTGTTCCCCGGGGTTCCCAACGGAACCTATCAACTGTATGTCCGTATTCCCCAGGAACCATTTACGATCTGGACTCAAACCGTGCCGGTTGATAGCTCAAGTCAGGAAGTGACGGTTTCTATGGGAGGTACAGTTGATGGAGTGATGTTTGGGTTAGTCCCCGATCATAACTCGAGTTGTGAGGTGGTCGAAGTGCCGGCTACACCCCCCGGCTTATTTGTTGAACTTGAGGTGACGATTACGAATACCACCCCCAATCCATTCGAATATGCCATCGAGGTCGTTGGCTTTAGCGGGATGAACGGGGTGACGCTATTGTCAACCATGCCCTCCGCTACGGAAACAAATCCATTTTTATTGACCGGGCCTGGAGACGGAACCGTCAATGCAAAATTCAGTCTTGACGTCGATACCTCGACTCCCGGAGAGTACCAAGTTCTGGTCTTAAATTTGGCGAACGGCACCACCGTGGGGTGTGCCGGGGCGTTAGGGCCATAATTAAGCCGTGATATCCGGGTCATCCGTGGTTGATTTTGGGCCACTGACTTTTGGGCAAGCCGGTAAGTACTTTAGTCACATGAAATTCGGTACCTTTGGCTCTATTCGCTGTGATTGTTTTATAATATCCGGTTGTTAGTGATGAATCACGCGCTGTTTCTTCTACTAAGCATTTTCTGCCATAGATCGGCTCT
>JACKAU010000002.1 GCA_020634855.1 Anaerolineales bacterium | reverse complement strand
TTTTCTAAGGTGTGGATGTGCATCTTTGTCTCCTCTAAAAATTAGGACGCAGATGAACGCTGATTGACGCTGAATTTTTATCTCTTTCAGCGATGACCGGCGAAAATCTGCGTCCCATTTCTCATCCTTCGTATGGAGGAATACAGTCGTCATAAACAGCCGCAAACTGCGGCCTTTATTTTAGCTTCAGCCACCGCCGGTGACTTGCTTCACCTGCAACTCGACTTTGGGAATATACTCAATCTCAAACTCGTGCGGGTCGGGTGCGGCAGCCGGATACTGCGAACCCAGTGCGGCCGGGAAGTCGTAGCGCAAGAGGTCGTCGCCGGGGGGCGCGTTGGGCAGCAGTGTAGGTAGCATGGCCACGGCCACAGGGCTGCCGATGTCCGGCTCGATGTCGAAGGTGGTCAACCAGTTGTTGATGCCGCCGTCCAGAATGTAAACGTTCGCCAGACTTTCCGCCACCAGTACCTTCCAGGCTTCGGTAGCGTTTTCCTCATCGTTGCTCATAACCACAAACAGGGTGTTCGCCGGTTTTTCTAAGAGCGTTTTGACCAACTGCGTCAGTTCGTCTATCGATACCCGCTGCGCGTCTTGGATGTGGAACAGATTGTAGTCGCTTTCGTTGCGTACGTCCAGCATGACCACATCGACCTGATCGTTCTCGATGTAGTCCAGCAGTTCGGCCGGATGGATTTGCACCTGGCGATTATCGAGCAGCGGTTGTTTTTCGGCAGCGATGCGCTGCCATTTGTCGGCAGAAGTCGGCTGGCCGATGAGTAACACAGCCACTGCGGCGGCAATCAAAGCACCAGCGCCGATCAGTTTGTAGCGGGCGTGGGCCGGGTTCGGTTTTTCGCCGCCCATCATGCCTTCGACCTGTTCAACCACCCAGAACATCACCAGCGCCGCGGCGATGATCACCAGTACCACCACACCGGTCGGGGCGTGAAATAACTCCGGCAGCGTAAAGCGGCCCATGTACGAGGAGTTCCAGAAGTCGCTCAGCAGGCCGTCGATCGTTTCGCCAAAGGCGAAGATGCCGGCAAACAAGCCCATTACGAAGAACATCGCGTCCACTTTTAGGGTAGCCACGCCAACCGTCGAGGTGCCGGGGCAGAAGCCGCCGACGATGAAGCCGACGCCCATAATGAGACCGCCGACCACGCCGGGCCACAGGTAGGTCGGGTTGACATAGAGACGGTTGTAATCAACCAACCCCAGCCCAGCGGCGGCAAAGATGAGGACCATCGCCACCAAGATGGCGGTAAACATTACCTTGAACACGGTCATATCATAGAGATAAAATTGGGCGGCCAGCTTTCTTGAGTTGCCAAAACCGGCCATCTCCAGCACATAGCCAAAGCCAAAGCCGATAATGCCGGCGACCAGGTACAGCCCAATGTTGCCGTACATAGCTGATATGGGAAATGGGCCGGGAAAATCAGGGAAGAATTCCATGAAAGCCTCCTATATCCACAAACGCCGAAGAAAATAAGCGAAGGCGTACGCGCCGATAAACACCGCCGGTAAAAAAGCCCAACTACCCACCGACAGCACCGCCGCCCCGGAAAGCCCTTGCCCTGACGTACAGCCCCGGGCAAAGCGCGAGCCGTAGCCCATCAGGATGCCGCCTAAAAAGGCCATCAACCAACGGGTCGAGTTGGTAATGTGGGGGCCTTTGTTGGTTTCAAGGCGTACGCGCCCGTGAATGAGGCCCGACGCAAAACCCCCAATCAGCGTGCCAAATCCCAACCAGACGAACGAGTTGTCCAACGGATTTTTTTCGCCGCCGGCCATACTAATCAGGTAGGGGACCCGGTTGATGTGATCGGCGCTGACTAAATCTTCGACGAAAACCAGCATTCGGTTTAGCCCGCCCGAAGAGCCTAATCCGTCGCCGGTGAGGAAGAAGGCGGTGAATAACACCACACCCAACAACGCTCCGGCGAGGTAAGGATTGGCGTAAGGTTTAGGTTCTCTTTTGGTGATGGTTTGCATTGTGTCTTTCCCTCCGTAATTGCTGTGAAGTAAGACCTGACAGGTTTTACGAGTTGCCGTTGGGTGTACCATCATTCCAATTGAACGGCAACTTCGCCAGACGGTACTTCTGAAAACCTGTCAGGTCTGGTTGATCTCCTCGTTGTCAGCCACCGCTGAGTTACCATTGACTTCCACTTCATCCCACCCATCCATCATCGCCTGGATGCCGCCCAGGGGTTTGTGGCCGGTCGTGGTTAAATAGACGTGCATAATAATGAACGAGGCCAGCAGCCAGGCTATCAAGCTGTGGATGGGAGCCAGTACCGGCAGCCCGCCCAGGCTGTGGGCCAGTTGCGGCCAAGTTTGCATCCCCCAGATGAGTACACCGGTGATGATCTGCAGGGGCAGCAGCACATTCAACAAGCCAAAGTAGGTAAGCTGCTGCAGCGGGTTGAGCTTTTTCTGGGGCGACTTTTCAAAGGGATGGGCGTCACCCTTGAAGATGCCGCGCAGATAATAGGTCGCCTGGGTAATCATCTGGTCGAAGAAGCCGTGCGGCCGGGGAATAAACTGCTGGATTTCGCCGCTGGCCAGGTGGTAGAACACGGCCAGAAAGGCGTTGATTAGCAGAATAAAGCCCAATACGTTATGGATCTGCACCATATAAGGGAACGAGAAGATGCCTAGGATATCGGGTTTGTGGATGACCAGGCCGGTGAAAATCAGCAGAAAGATGACCGCCGCTTGCAGCCAGTGCCAAAACCGTTCGTACACGGTATACATATAGACCCGTTCGTAGTGGTGGTGGGGCTGTGGGTGCGTGGCCGCCGAGTAGGCGCGCAGGCCGGCGTGGGCAAATACGCCCAGCGTCGTGCCGAAAAAGGCCAGCACGCCCAGCCAATCGATCCATTTGACGCTGCTGTAGCCAAAAATGTAGAGACCTTCTGTGGCCAGATCAGGCTGGTAGTGCAAACTGCCATCATCGCCGGTCACCATTTCGCCGGCGTGAGCGACCACCGCGTCGCCATAGAATTGGGGCATGACGCCGCCCGGTACGTAAGCCGCCAGTTGGATTGGTTCGGCGATGCGCGAGTCTTGACCGTGGCAGGAATCGCACGCTTTGGTGGCCCACTCGCCGTTGGTGACGCCGTGGTTGATGCTGTAGGGTTGGACTTCGGCCTTAATCCGGGGATTGTCCAGGCCCAGTGCCGTCAGGTTTTGCTGGATGAGGGCTTCTTTAGCCGGGGTGTCGAGACGAAGTTCGGCGTCGTCCAGGTTACCGCTGCCGTCGCTGTCGAACGCGGTCAGCACGTCCGTCCGGTACTGGTCGCCGTCCAGGTAGGCCGCCTGCAAATCGATCAGACGCACCGGCCGTTCCGGATCGCCGTAGACCCAGTACCAGGATGACACTAAATTGAAGGGCGCTAACGGCTCGCCGCCCTCGGTACGCTGGTGGGGCAGCAGGACGGGATGAAAGCCGGTGATCAGGGTATCGACATTCTGCGGATCGCCCTCGACGCCCCGGCAGACGCGCTGCGCTTCACCAGCGGCATTGACCACCGTCCAATCGACCTGCTGCACGGCGGGCGCGTACATTTTTGGCACGTGGCAGGACTCGCAGCTTACATTGGCAAAGTGGGCCTCTTTGTAGGGCAGCCACTCGTGGACGGCGCTGGGGTCGTGACAGCCTTCGCAGCGGCGCATGGTATCGTTGAACTCGGGCGCAGCGGTGCTTTGCGCGGCGGAGCCTTTGGCGAACTGATGTAAGGGCTGGTACAGGTATTCGCTAATATCGATGCGACGGGCGTCGAACACCAGGTGATCGATGGTGTCGTCTTTGGTGCCTTGGAAGTAAACCGGGTTGTTGAGCGAAGCATGGCAGTCTACGCAATCGACCACGCGTTCAGCGTGAACGTCCCATGTGCGAGACAGATCTTCTTTGTCTTGCAGGTTCATGCCGGATTTGTTCAGGCGCTGGGGAGCGAAAATCTCACCGGTGGCCGCCGTATTCCAATCGCAGCCGCTCTGGATGAGAGGCGTATCGTTGGTGG
Source organism: Anaerolineales bacterium (assembly GCA_020634855.1). Classification (GTDB taxonomy): domain Bacteria; phylum Chloroflexota; class Anaerolineae; order 4572-78; family J111; genus JAGRBY01. The sequence continues at coordinate 1,165,883 of JACKAU010000002.1, read as the reverse complement.
TGTGAACCGAACCGTGGCACTGGCCGCAGTTGCTGTTGCTGGGGTCTTGCATAGTCACATATTCTTGAGCCAGCGTGCCGTCCGGGGTAAACGCCGCCGGATTCCAGGCCAGCGCGCCGCCGGTATCGGTCACAATGCCCGTACCGAGTAGGGTGGCGGTGTTGGCCCATTCGAAGTTGCCCGCCGCCAGAGTTTCAATGCGAGCTTGGTTGTTGGGATCGGGAATATGGCACAGAAAACAGTTCATCTCGACCGTACCGGATTCGGACCAGTCCCAGGGGATAGTTTGGCCGGTTTCAGGATCCAAGATGGTGTTGAGGCTCGGATAACCGGCCGTGTCCTCCGGCAGATCCAACAGCGACTCGCCGGTTGGGGCGGTTTCGGCCGGGCCGCCGCCCACGTGCCGCGCGCCGAACAGCCGGATCCAATCGGGTAGGGTCAAATCCGGCCGGTCATCTGCGGTGGTGGTCAGGTAGCGGTAGGTGAGCGGGTTCCATTTGCCGAAGTAGCCGGGGCTGGTATCCCAGGGCCGGCCGCCGGGTACTTGACCCGGTTCGGTCATTTGGCTCAAGCCCACGTCGGTGTGAAAACTGTGTTCGGCAATAAAGGCGGTATCGTGGCAGCCGCCGCACGTTTGCATAGTCGAAATCGGATTGCCGGTTTCCAAGACGTTGCCGCCGTCCGCATCGAGCAGAGGAAAAGTGGGGTGCAGCGACGGCCCATCGGCCAGCGCCAAGCCGGCCGTCATCAAAGTGAGCAGTAACCCCAAGATAACGCAACAAATGTAACGTTGCCACCCTGCCACCTTGCAACCTTGCCACTTTGCAACTCTGTAACTCTGCAACTCCCGTCGGCGGCGTATCGACCGGAGTTTGAACATTAATGAAGGTTGTGGCGTGTTCATTGCTGGGCATCCTCTTGCGGTAGCAGTTGGGTGGTTGGTGGGTGGAGCGGTCTGCCGCCGTATTTAACCGGGTCGCCGTCATAGCCCAGCGCGGTCCAGTCGAGCCGGCCGTTTTCGCTGTGGCAGTCAACGCACTGTAACGCGTCCTCTTTGGGCGAGACCATGTGGGTGGTGGGCCAGAACATTTGGGTAGTGGCAAAGTCGTATTCGCCGCTGTACTTGAGGCCGGAATTCTCTTCACCCAACCGGAGGGCTTTGTCCCAGTCGAACTCGGACCAGTAGCCGCCTTCACCGGCCGTGGTTGGAACCAGGAAGTAGTTATAAACGGCGTCGTAAATCTGGCTACCGCGATGCACTTTGAACGGCCAGATTTTGGCGGTAGAATCGTTGATGTCGCCTTTGGGGGCGTTCATGTCGGTTGGACCGTCAGGGTTAATCGGGTCGCCTTTCAGGTAGCGGCTGGTGCTGCCGTTGTACCAGTAATATTCGGGCGGCAGGTTTTTCTCGTAGGCAAACGAGCCTTTGATCTTGAGATACTCGTGCGTGTCTTCGGGAATGTCTTGACCGGCAGTGGACCAATCCCAATGGATTTTGGTGGCCTCTTTTTTGGCCATCGTCGGAATGTGGCAGGTCTGGCAGGCCACAGAGTCGGTATGTTCGTTGATGCGCTGGTCGGCGTGGGGCGTTTCGCTGTGGCAGTCGGTACAGTAGACCTGGTTTTCTTGGGTTAGGTCGCCGGGGCTAACCGAGGGAGCGCGGCCTTTGATCTGGTGGGCGTCGGTTTGGTGGCAGGTGATGCATTGAAAACCATACTCGCCCATATGGACATCGATGCGGGCGGTGGGGAAGGCGAGGCTTTCATCCAGATCGCCGTGCTTGACGGCGTTGCCGCCGCCGCCCTTAAAGTGACAGCCGCCGCAATTTTCGCGCGAGGGGCTGGCCACGCTTTGGGCCACCGCCGCCAGATCAACGCCCTCGGCCGGATAGCCGCCTTTGCCTTTTTGATACGTGCCGGTGTTGTCGTGGCAGACCAGGCAGTCGACGTTGTCCTGTTCCGAGAAGGTATAGGAGGCGTCGGTCCAGCCGTAGCCGGCGTGGCAGGCGGTGCAGGAGGCCCAGTTGCCTTCAATGCCAATGCAGAAGTTGTTGATGCTGTTCTTTTTACCCAGCGTTATCGTTTCGCCACGCTCGGCCATATAGACCGGGTCGCTTTCCCAGGTGAAGTGCGACGTATGCATCACCTGGTCGGCGGCCTGGGGGTGGCAATCGAGGCAGGCCTGGGTCACTTCCATGCCCGTTTCATAGGGGCCGACCATCAAACCGGTGTGATCGGTATGGACGGTGGCGTTCGGTACGTGGGTCCAGGGATCATCCGGCGGCGGCGTTTGTTCGGGTACAAACAGAACAATAGGAACAATTATAACGGCAGCCGTAACGGCAATGCCTAAAATCCAGATATATTTAGAGATTTTCATGGGACCTCGCCAGGTCATTAAGATCTGTGTGTCTTTGGTCTTGGGTTGCTCGGAGTCACATGTTCCGGCAAATAACATCGCTTCAAGATGAGATTGTAAACGCGGCAGTTATAACTAATCTCGGTCAGCGGTTTCCCATTGTACAACTGTGATACATCCCATATATAGTGTACGCAAGAAATAGTTTGAATGCACTGGTCATTTATGGGGTTTCTACCTGGACAACTGATCAGTTTTGGCGGGGAAAGGGCAGAGGTCTGCCCGAATTAAATTTGGCTCAATATGGATGCCAAGGAAGGAGGTCATAAAAATGGAGACAATGGTCATGCCCGAATGTCTTTATCAGGCATCCCAACCTATGCTGATTTATCGAACTGAGGCTAATAGAAAGTCAGGCGATTGTTACCGCAAATTCCATCGGCTACAAGGCCAAAACCAGTCTCACTTTTTGGGTGAGATCGGTGACGGTGAAGGGTTTGGGCAGAAAGTCGATGTTGCTATCCAGAATACCATGATGGACGATAACGTTTTCGGTGTAGCCCGACATATACAACGTTTTAATCTGGGGCTTGAGGGCGATCAATTTTTGATGGAGTTCACGGCCATTCATGTGGGGCATAATGACGTCGGTTAGTAAGAGGTGGATAGTTTCAGGATAGTCTGCGGCCAATTGTAAAGCGTGCGTGGGGCTGCCGGCTTCAAGTACATAATAACCGTGGGCTGTTAGGGTTTCACACACAAGGTCTCGCACCATTTTTTCATCTTCCACAACCAGTATGGTTTCCGTGCCGTAAACAGGGACCGCGTCCTTCTGGTTCGTTTTAAACGGTTGGGATGTTTCTTTAGACCGGGGCAGGTAAATCTTAAACGTGGTTCCCTGCTCCGGTTCGCTATAAACCCAGATATGGCCTTGATGCTGCTTAACAATACCGAAGATGGTCGCCAAGCCTAACCCGGTGCCTTGGCCGCGTTCTTTGGTGGTAAAGAAAGGTTCAAAGATATGTTTGCGGGTCTCCGCATCCATCCCTTGTCCGGTATCACTAACCGCCAACATCACATAAGGTCCCGGCTTTTGTTCAATAGCGTATCGGGCCAAATAGGCTTCATCCAGCATGACATTGGTCGTTTCAATGGTTAGTTTGCCTCCGGTTGGCATGGCGTCACCCGCATTGATGATCAGGTTCATCAAAATTTGATCGATTTGGGCTTTGTCGGCCTCGATATAAGCCAGGGCCGGATCAAGATGGACGTGCAATTCTATGTTTTCCTTCATTAGGCGTTGAGCCATTTTCTGGAAATCGGCGATAATCTCATTGAGGTTCAGGGGGTGTAGTTCCAATATTTGCCGGCGACCAAAGGCCAAAATTTGCCGGGTGAGGTCGGCGGCGCGTTCGGCGGCTTTTCTAATGTGATCTAGGTTGGTGTAGAGCGCATCATTTGGGGAAAGCGTCATCAGTCCCAATTCGGCATAACCGATGATGGGCACCAGCAAGTTGTTGAAATCGTGGGCAATGCCGCCGGCCAGGCGTCCGATAGCTTCCAGCTTTTGGGCCTGCCGAAATTGTTCTTCCAGATTTACCTCGTGGGTAATGTCGCGAGCGATGCTAAATAGGGTTTCATCATCGAGCGGCACGGTGTTCAACAAGGCGATCCGTTGGCTGCCATCCGGCCGAACGTACGTTATCCGGCCAAAGTCGGTAGATTGATGGATTGGCGTGGCTGTAAGATGGGCTTCGGCGCCGGTCGGGCTAATATCACGGAGGGTCAGTTGGCGCAGGTCCGATAGGGGCCGCCCGCTCAACTGAACGGCGGCGTTGTTGGCATCCACCAAGCGGCTAGTTTGTTGATCGATGACAAAAATGGCATTGGTCGTTCTCTCGAACAGAGTGCGGTACTTATTTTCGCTCGCTTGTACTGCTTCTTCGGCCTGTTTATGGGCCGTGATGTCAATAGCCACGCCCACCTTTTGCTTGAGCGAGCCGTCGGCATTTCTCAGGAAAGGACGCTCGAAGCTATGCAGTGTGCGCCAACTTTCATCGACGTGGCGCATGCGGTACTTAATTTCCAACACATCGCCATCACCGGCAGCAGCCACCTGTTGCTGAAAGGCCATGATGGTGAGCAGGTCATCCGGGTGGCTGAGATGGGCAAACACGTCTGATCCCAGCTTCTGGATTTCCTCCGGGGTATAGCCTAGCAATCGCTCAATGCCGACATTAGCATATACATTACTCTGGGTTTCCATGTCATAGACATAGATGAGGGCCGGGATGGTGTTGGCAATAGTTGAGATAAAATGTTCCTGTTCATGGAGCGTTTCTTCGGCCTGTTTGCGCTCGGTGATGTCTAGCACGGTTCCGGTCACATGCCGCAGTTGCCCGTGTTCATCATAAACGGTATGGCCCTTGGCGGCGAGATGGCGAATCGGGCCGTGCGCCGGATTGGTCCTGTACTCAACCTCAGCGGTATAACCGGTCTGGATGACGTTTTCATTCGTCGCTACAACCTTGCTGCGGTCATCGGGGTGAACACGCTCCAGGAATTCAGGAAATGGGGGAGTCCCCTGCGCCGGATCTAGCCCAAACAAAGCAAACATCTGCTTCGACCAGACACCATTTTGAAGCTCAGGATAAAACGCCCAACTCCCCACCTTGGCCAGGGCTTGGGCCTCTTCCAGATGCCGTTCTTTTTCGCGCAACACTTCCTCGATCTGTTGGCGTTCGGTGATATCGATGACCGTGACCAACACCGTCGGTTCGCCATCGATTTTAAACGGTTCTAGTGAAGCCAATATGGTCCGTTGTTGGTTAGAGCGGGTTCTAAAAGTGAACTCAACGTTGCGGACGGCGCCGGTGGCTAACACATCATCAATAAGGCTTTGTTGCGTGGCTTGAGACATTAAGCCCAACTCGACCACCGTACGGCCGAGTACTTCTGTCCGACTGTAGCCAATCAATTGGCACCAAACCGAATTAGCCTGGATAATTTTACCGGTGCGAATAGAGGCCATCGCCAATGCTACCGGACTTGAGTGAAACAGCTTTGAAAAACGTTCCTCGCTAATTCGGAGTTTGGCGCTTATGGCTCGTTCTTGGCGGAGTTGGTGGTCTTTAACCGCGTAAATCAACCAAAAGAGAGCCAAGACCAGGCCGGCCATCACCGGGTAAAACCACCAGCTTTGCCACCAAGGCGAAGTTGCAATGATGTTGGGCAACGCATCTTCAATGAATTTATGACCAATGGTCGTCCAACTGTGGCTTAAAATGCTCATCGACACCCCCGTTGTGCCAGTAACAACATTTTTCGACAGGTTGTTACAGAATATTCATATCCGGGATTAGAAGATAGAAAAAGGGATTGAGGGAAACGTGTGCTGCCAATGTTGGCAATACACGGGGTTGGGTTGCTTATAATTGGTCGGCGAGGTGACAACTGGAATTGTTCCTATAATCATACCAAGCCTTGTTATAAATTTAAAGTTTGAGGGTGCAATGGTCTCAGTCCATAGTCAAGGGCGTCGCTTATTGACGAAATACTTTGACGCATTCAAAGTAGTTTCACACGGCGTGGAAGGAAGCTCGACGCGTCAAAGATGGTTTTGCAGCGTGAGACGGGAGGTCTCACGCGCCAAAGGTCATTTCTCACAGCGCGAAAGGACACCCGACGTGAAAAAGGGGGTTTCTCGCAGCGCGAAAGGACATCCGGCATGAAAAAGGTGGTTCCGCCCGCTGGCGAAGGGAGGTCCGACTAGTCAGGTGGTTCCGCACGCTGGCGGAGGGAGGTCCGGCTAGTCAAGGTGGTTCCGCCCGCTGGCGGAAGGGGTCCGACTAGTCAGGTGGTTCCGCACGCTGGCGGAGGGAGGTCCGGCTAGTCAAGGTGGTTCCGCCCGCTGGCGGAAGGGGGTCCGACTAGTCAAGGTGGTTCCGCACGCTGGCGGAGGAGGTCCGGCTAGTCAAGATGGTTCCGCCCGCTGGCGGAAGGGGGTCCGACTAGTCCAGGTGGTTCCGCCCGCTGGCGGAAGGAGGTCCGACTAGTCGAGGTGGTTCCGCCCGCTGGCGGAAGGGGGTCCGCTAGTCAGGTGGTTCCGCCCACTGGCGGAAGGGTCCGCTGGTCAGAGGTGGTTCCGCGCGCCGGCGGAGGGAGGTCCGACTAGTCAGGTGGTTCCGCCCGCTGGCGGAGGAGGTCCGGCTAGTCAGAGGGTTCCGCCCGCTGGCGGAGGGAGGTCCGGCTAGCCAGAGGGGTTCCGCCCAGTGCGAAAGGGTAGTGTTAGGTGGCGGTGGGATTTACCACCGCCTCAACAAAAGCATTAACGAGTGGGTGGGGCTGGTTCAGAGTTGATTTAGTTTGGGGGACAAACAACGTACCCAGAAAGAAAGGATGGTCGGGTAGCTCGATGACGCGAATCTCGCCTTCGGCGTCGGAGCCGGTGATGCGCAGCGGACCCCGTTTCAAAAGGTGAATCTTATCCGGATTGACGCCAAAGTTGCAGTAGTAGGCTTCGGTCGCGGTCAGCGAACCGTAAATATGGGCTACCATTGAGCCGTCCACAAAGTCAAGCTGCATCTCGCGCCCGGCTAACGAGCAGGTCAGTTCCGAGATAAAAAGATCAGAGGCGTAGGGATCATACTCGGCGTGGTGGGCGTCTTTGAAGTGGAGGACGTTACGCGCGTATTCCAGCAGCATATGCTGAAAACCCCCGCAGGTGCCGAAACAGGGGATGTGGTTCTCCCGCGCATACTGAATCGCCCACAGGGTATTGTCCATATTTTTATAGGGACTGCCGGGAGCAACCCAAATCCCGGCAAAGCCCGCCATCAAAGCGGGTTCAATGTCCTCGGTGGCTACCCATACGCCTTCTACCGCAATACCCAGCGCCGCGCATGAATGCTCGATGGCCGCGTTAGTGGCCGCATGGGTTTTGGACGTAGGGTCGAATTCGCCGAGCAAGGCAATAGAAGGCATATGATCTCCCTTTTCATTTATACCCAGCCGAATTGATCTGGCCTGCCGAATTTTCGATAGTCTACAACTTGCCCATTTCTTGAGCAAACGGTTGCTTGACATTTTTTCAAGCAGAGGTTATTGACGCGGCTTTTTAGCCATCAACTAATCTTCTCTGAAAATACAGACTTGGAGCGTCAAAGTTTACTTTGACCAAATTATAAATGACAAAGCAAGCTTTGTCGCTCCGATAAATTTTCATCGTCGTTGCTGTACCGCTGGTTCTGTCTCACTCGCTTGAAAAAGCTCTTTGAGAGCGCGATGTGAGATTTACAAACTCCTAATCTTCCGCTAAAATATCTCACTATCCAACCAACCAACCAACCAACAAACAAACATCAAACCAACCCATGAAAATCAACGTCACTCTACACGGCATTCTACGCGATTATCTGCCCCGCCCGGCCAAAGGCAAAACCACCCTCACCCTGCCCGACGGCGCAAGGGTAGCCGAAGTTGTCCAACAACTGAATATCACCCGCAGCGTCTCGGCGGCGGTTAACGGGGAAGAAGCCGAGCTTGACCGCGTTTTACAAGATGACGATCAGCTTCAACTCTTTCAATTGATTGGGGGAGGGTAAGCAAAAGAGCAATTTTCGATTGACGATTTTGGATTTACGCTTAGGCTTCCCTGAGAAATCTAATCAAAAATCGGCAATCTGAAATCGTAAATCAATATAGGTACTAAGCATCTATCTTTAACAGCACTCAAAAGGATATCCAATGCCCTACGGATACAACGGAAAAATTCTACACGTTAACCTTACCTCCGGCGAACTCACCGTCGAGGAGCCGCCGGAGAGCTTTTACCGCCAATATTTGGGCGGCAGCGCCCTCAATATGCATTACCTCCTCACCCAAATGCCCGCCCACGCCGATCCGCTCGGCCCCGATAATATCTTAGCCTTATCGGTCGGGGTGACCACCGGCGCGCCGGTCTCCGGCCAAAGCCGCATGACCTCGACCGCTAAAAGCCCGCTGACCGGCGCCATCGGCGATGCCCAATGCGGCGGCTTCTTTCCGGCCGAGATGAAGTTCGCCGGGTTCGATGCCTTCATTATAAAGGGCCGGTCGCCGCAGCCGGTCTACCTGTGGGTCAACGATGGGCAGTATGAACTGCGCGACGCCTCGCACCTGTGGGGCAAAATCACCGGCGAGGTTGAGGCTATCTTGCACGAGGAGTTGGGCGATAAAAACATCGAAGTGGCCCAAATCGGCCCGGCGGGCGAGACGATGGTTCGCTACGCGGCCATCATCAACATGAGCAATCGCGCCAACGGCCGCACCGGCATGGGCGCGGTGATGGGCAGCAAGAACCTCAAAGCCGTGGTGGTGCGTGGTAAAAAAGGCAAAAAAAAGTTCACCGTGGCCAACAAACAGGCCATCATCGACATGGCTCGCTACGGGGCCAAGATTATCCCGGAGTCGGATGTGGCCGGGCTAGGCAAGTACGGCACCGCCGAAACGACCGGCTCGCAGCAGGTAGTCGGTGGCCTGCCGAGCTACAACTTCAACAGCGGCGTCTTTGACGAGTGGGAAGCCATCGACGGTACGACCATGTACGACACCATTCTGCGCGGTGCGGATGTCGATAAGCAGGATTTACGCGGACGCGACACCTGCTATAGCTGTACGGTGCGCTGCAAGCGGGTCGTCGAGATTACCGAAGGGCCGTACAAAGTCGATCCTCACTACGGCGGGCCGGAGTACGAAACGACCTCGACGTTTGGCAACTACTGCGGCGTCGGCGATTTGGCAGCGGTGGCCTATGCCAACCAGGTGTGCAACCAATACGGTATGGACACCATCTCCTGCGGGGCGACCATTGCCTGGGCGATGGAGTGCTTTGAGAACGGTAAAATCACCACGGACGATACCGGCGGCATCGAGTTGAAATTCGGCAATGCTGAGGCGATGGTTACCATGACCGAGATGATCGCCAGGGGTGAAGGCTTCGGCCAACTTTTGGGCCTGGGGTCGGCGGCCGCGGCGGAAGCGATAGGGCGCGGCACGGAGGAATATCTGATCACCAGCCACAAACAGGAAGCGCCGGCCCACATGCCGCAGCTCAAGAGCAGCCTGGGTGTGATTTACGCCACCAACCCCTTTGGGGCCGATCACCAAAGCAGCGAACACGACGCCGCCTATGAAAAAGATTTCGACTCTTATGCCGAGCGGCTGAAAGTACTCGATTTGACCCAGCCCCAGCCCAAGCGGTCGCTCACGCCGGAGAAGATTCGCTATGCCGTGCAAACCCAGTATATCTATAGCGCTATGGACAGCGTCAATGTCTGCCAATTTGTTTATGGCCCGACCTGGCAGCTTTTCCATGTGGACCAACTGCGCGACCTGATCGAATATGTGACCGGCTGGGATATCACCGTGCCAGAGATCATGACCGTCGGTGAGCGGCGGCTAAATATGCTGCGGGCTTTCAACGCGCGGGAAGGCATCGACCGGGAGCAGGACAAACTGCCGGAGAAGATGTTCAAGAAGGCGCTCAAAGGCGGCCGGAGCGACGGTCTCAAGGTCGATCGCGCCCAGTTCGAGGCCGCCTTGGATGAATATTACCGGCAGAATGAATGGGACATCGAGACCGGCATCCCGACCCGCCACAAATTAGAAGCGTTAGACCTCGGCTGGGTGGCCGAGATGTTGAAAATTTAACCGGAGCAACAAAGCTAGCTTTGTTATGGTCAAAGTAAACTTTGACGCTCCACAGGGAGCTACGTATGAAACCGATGTACATTAACGGCGATTGGATCGCCGCCAGCGACGATGAGACCATCGATATTTACAACCCGGCCACGGCCGAAATCATCGACTCCGTACCCAACGGAACGGCCCAGGACGCGGCCAAGGCGGTTGAGGCGGCTAACGCGGCTTTCAAAGAGTGGCGCTGGGTGACCGCCTTTGAACGGGCCGAGCTGCTTCAGGAAGCGGCTAACAAGCTGCGCGACCGTTTCGACGAGATCGTCGAGCTGTTAACCCTGGAAGAGGGCAAGGCCATTTCCGAAAACGAAGAGGAGGTGGAGTGGGTTATCGGCACGTTAGAATACTACGCCGGTCTGGCCCGCAACGTGCGGGGGCGGGTCATCCCCCCGGCCGACCGATCCCAATTCAATTTTATCATCAAAGAACCGTTCGGTGTGGTGGCCTGTATCGTGCCGTTCAACTACCCGCTGCTGTTGATGATCTGGAAGGTGGCTCCGGCGCTGGCGGCAGGCAACACGGTCATCATCAAACCATCGGATCACACCCCGCTGGCGACGCTGCGGCTGGCCGAAATTGTGTTCGACCATTTTCCGTCGGGCGTGGTCAATGTACTGACCGGTCGCGGCGACCGCGTGGGCGAAGCCCTGGTGGAGCATCCGGACGTGCCGCTGATCGCCTTTACCGGCTCGACCGCCATCGGCCAGCGGATTAGCAGCCTGGCGGCTCCTCGCATCAAGAAGCTGCATCTGGAGTTGGGCGGCAAAGATCCGTTTGTCATCGCCCCGGATGCCGATGTCGAAACCGCCGCCGAAGCGGTGGCGTATGCGGCGTTGCTCAATGCCGGCCAGGTCTGCACTTCATCGGAGCGCATCTACGTGCCGGAGCAGATGAGCCAGGCCTTTACCGGCGCGGTGGTCGATTTTGTGCGAGGGCTGCGGCTAGGTCCCGGCATGGAGCGCACCACCGATATGGGGCCGATGGCCTCCCCGGCTTTTCGCGAGAAGGTCGCGGCCCACGTGGCCGAGGCCAAAGCCAAAGGCGCGAAAGTGTTGACCGGCGGCCAAGCGCCGGCGAAGCTCGACCAGGGCTGGTTCTACGAGCCGACGGTGCTGACCAACGTCAACCATTCGATGATCATCATGCGCGAAGAAACATTCGGTCCCACCATTCCGATTATGACCTATCGCACCTTTGACGAGGCCATCGAATTAGCCAATGATACTTCTTATGGCCTGGGCGCCTGTATCCGCACCAACGATGCCCGTCTGGTCAAGCGCTTCTTCGAGGAGGTCAAAGCCGGCACGATCTGGATCAATGATCCGCTGACCGATAACTACGCCGGCCCCTTCGGCGGCATGAAGATGACCGGCGGCGGTCGCGAGTTGGGCGAAGAGGGGTTGGAAGGCTTCTTGGAGACCAAGCACGTCCATTGGGATTTTGATGATGCGGTGAAGGATTATTGGTTCCCGTATTAGCGAATGGAGAATTGAGAATGAAGAATGGAGAAAGGAGATTAGAGATAGTACTTTTAAAATACCCCGCTTCATGCTACAATACCGTAAAACATTTGTGCTGATTTGCTGCGGCAAAGCAGTATTTAATTATTCTGAACTTACGCAGTTGACACGTCAGCAGAACTAAATCAGCCACGAATTTCACGAATTGATACGAAAAACAAGAAATAATTAGTGGAAATTCGTGTCATTCGTGGCTGAAGAATTTGGATTGATTGCGTAAGTCCTGTTATTCATCCTCATGGCTAAAACGACCAAAGCGCAGCCGCGTCGAAACATTAGAAAGAAACAGCCGCCGCCGGGGCCGATGATTCGGCCTGAGTTTGTGGGGACGCTCCTACTTATTCTGGCCGGTTTAACCCTGCTCAGTCTATTTACGCCTAACCCCGGTTTTTTTGGGGCGGGGTTATTGGAACTGCTGCGGGTAATGATTGGCTGGGGACGGTACATCTTTTGGATTGTGTTGACCTCGCTGGCGATCTGGTTCTTTAAGGCATACAGTACCGAAGATGCCGATGAGAAGTGGGAAAAGCCGGTCGGTACGTTCTTGATCCTGGCGATGCTGCTCATTGCGTTTCAATTTATCAAACCGGGCGACGGGTTGGTCGAGATCGGCGGCGGCGGGGTGATCGGCTGGGTGTTGGGGGAAATGCTACGCTCGACGTTTGGCACGGCCGGCACGCTGGTGTTATTGGTTGGCCTTATACCCATAGTCTTTATTTTGATCAGTGGCCTGTCCTTCCGCGAACTGTTTCAAGCGATACGAGACTTGTACTATCGCTTCCAGGATTGGCGGCATTTCCGCCAATTGACCATCAACAACCAGCCGACTATCACCGGGGTGCGGCTGGCTGAACCCAAGCCCCGGCTCATCGACCGTGTTTTGCCGGGTCGCACCGGCGCAGCCAAACCCATTCAACGCGATGGCGGCCCGGTGGTTATTATTGGCAGCGATGATCGCGCTTTACCGTCGCCGCCAATCAATCAAATGGCTCAGTTATCGTCTCCCGACACGGACGAATTTGAGGCCCAACCCATTACCGATGGTCGCTGGCAACTGCCGCCTGTCGCTCAGATATTTGACGAAGGTTATGAAATGGAAATCAGCGAGTCGGAGATCCGGCAGCGAGTCAAGATCATCGAAGAGACGCTGTTGAGTTTTGGCGTGGAAGCCAAGGTGCGGGAGATCAATCAGGGGCCGGCCGTGACGCAGTTTAGTTTGGAACCCGGTTTTATGGCGACCAAGGACGCCAAAGGCAACCCACGCAAGGTGCGCGTGTCGCGCATCGTGAATCTGTCCAACGACCTGGCATTGGCGCTGGCGGCCTCGCCCATCCGGATCGAAGCGCCGATTCCGGGGCGGCCTTACGTGGGCTTGGAAGTACCCAACTCGAACACGAACCTGGTCACGTTACGCACGGTGATGGAATCGGATCAGTTTCAGCGATCGAAAGGGGCGTTAAAGATCGCAATGGGCCAGGATGTATCGGGTCGCTCCTTTGTGGCCAATCTGGCCGCGATGCCGCACCTGCTCATTGCCGGGGCGACCGGTTCGGGCAAGAGTGTCTGTATCAATGCTGTTGTAGCTTCGTTGATCAGCTTCCATACGCCGGAGACGCTGCGCTTTTTGATGATCGATCCCAAAATGGTCGAGTTGGTGAATTATAACGGCATCCCTCATCTGCTGGCGCCGGTTGTGACCGAGTTGGAGAAAGCCACCGGGGTGTTGAGTTGGGCCACGCGCGAGATGGATCGCCGGTATAAATTGTTTGCGAAAGAGCATACTCGCAATCTGGAAGCCTACAACGAAAAAATGACGAAAGAGGGCGGCGAGACCATGCCTTACATCGTCATTATCATCGATGAATTAGCCGATTTGATGATGATGGCCCCCGATGAAGTCGAGCGCACAGTGGCCCGCATCGCGCAAATGGCTCGCGCCACGGGCATGCACCTGATCCTGGCGACCCAGCGGCCCTCGGTGGATGTAGTCACCGGTTTGATTAAGGCCAACTTCCCGGCTCGGATTGCCTTTGCCGTCAGCAGCCAGATCGACTCGCGGGTTATCCTCGACTCGCCCGGCGCGGAACGGCTGCTGGGCAAGGGCGATATGCTCTATATGGCCCCCGACTCGGCCAAACTCAAACGGCTACAAGGTGTGTTTGTATCCGACAGTGAACTCAATCGCCTGGTCCAATTCTGGCGAGGCAGCGCCTATGATACCGAGCGGCGGTCGCGCGGCCCCGTTGAGATGCCTAAAGATTTGGTTCAACGACCGCTGCTCGATGAATATGCCGATTTAGTCAAAAAGGATGAGTCTAATAAAGAGGAAGAACTGCTGGAAAAGGCGATCCAGACGGTGCGGGCCGAGGGCAAGGCTTCGGTGTCGCTGCTGCAGCGGCGGCTGCGGATCGGTTACGCACGCGCGGCCCGTTTAATTGACGAAATGGAAGCGCAGGGTATCATTGGAGCAGATGAAGGCGGCGGTCGCGCTCGGCCCATTTTGGTGACCCAGGCTGATGATGACGCCGACCCCACTGCCGACGAGGAGTATGACGAATGATATCACCGCAAAATTTGACCCTGCGACCCGGAGACACCGCCGCGTCCCGCAATTCACTAAAAATCGGGGTGTTGGCTTTACAAGGCGCATTTCTGGAACACGCCAATATGATGCGTCGGTTGGGGGCCACACCCGTTGAAGTGCGCCTGCCGCGCGATTTGGTCGATTTAGACGGCCTGATTATTCCCGGCGGCGAAAGCACGACCATCGGCAAATTAGCTTCTCAATTTGGTTTGCTCGGTCCGCTGCATCAATTTATTGATGATGGCCGAGCGGTTTGGGGAACCTGCGCCGGGCTTATCTTTTTGGCGAAGGATATCGGCGCGACGGGAACCGGCGGCCACGTAGTGCCGCCGCGTCTAGAGGTGATGGATGTTAAAGTCAACCGCAACGCTTTTGGCCGCCAGGTCGCCAGCTTTGAGGCCGATTTGAATCTAACCTTTGTCGATGATGTCCCTTTTCACGCCATTTTTATTCGAGCGCCAAAAATAGAGGCCGTCGGTGACGGGGTCGAAGTTTTAGCGACGCTCGATGATGGCACGATTGTGGCCGCTCGTCAGGACAATCTGCTGGGTACCTCTTTCCATCCGGAACTGACGGATGATCTCCGTTTTCACCAATATTTTTTGTCGATGGCCCAACAAAAACTATCTTAATATCTCATTTCGTAGGGCAAACTTAAGTTTGCCTTACACCGTTCCGAACTGCCGAGAGAATAGCCATCATCGCCTTAGGAGTTTGCCAATCTTTGCCGAAATGACTATCTTTATGGTTTATAGCTTGCACTAAGGATGTATCATTGGCGAGAAAAGTAAAGAGGCCGTATGCCGTTCGAGCGTTGTTAATTGAAAACGAACGCATCCTACTCATTCATCACATTTTTAGAGATCCCGCTTTATTTGGGAAGTGGACGTTCCCCGGCGGCCGGCTCGATCCGCATGAAACCGATCCCCTGGTTTCCCTGCACCGGGAAATGCGGGAAGAATTGTCGATAGAAATCGAGGTTATCGGCGAGGTCGGCCGCTTCTACAGCCGCACCGGCTCCGACTACTTGATCTTCGCCGGTCGGCCTCTGGGGCCGATAGGCCCCCTCCAACCCGATGAAATCCGTGACACCGTCTGGCTCACCCCTGCCGAGGTCTATGAGTGGCATTGTAAAGGGAAACTACAATTTGGTTTTGAGATGAAGGCCGTTTCGATGTATTTGAAGAAGTATCCTTGGCCGTAATAGGGAGTGAAGGTTACAAATGTTTCCTACGCCTTACCCCATACTTCTTATTTCTTACTCCCTACTTCTTACCTCTTCGGAATTTCCGTGGTAACAGTCGTTCAACATATCAACCATATTGACCCGTTGCTGGGCGGTGAGATAAGCGCCCCTAAAAAACGAAACCACCAGCAGTAGCAATGCCAGCGCCAAACCGGCTATCGGCCACCAGCTAAAACTTCCGGCAACAGCCATCACCAGCAGGGCTGCCAATGAAATCCCCCCAATAATCAAGGCTAATCTGGTAATTTTTCTCGGTGACATCTCTTCTCCAACTCTTAGGAATGAGAATAAAATAAGTTCCCTATCTCCAAGGGCAGTAATTGGTAATTGGTAATTAGAGATTGAATTACCAATTACTAATTACCTGTCTCAAATGTGTAAGTTATTTTATTCACGATCCTTAATGACCATTCTTCCATTGAGCGATATACGGTCTGACGTCGATGCCGGTCATGCCCGCCCGTTGAGCGGCTTCCAGGCCCAGATCGCTGTCTTCATAGACCAGACAATATTGAGGCTCAACCCCTAGCCGGCGGGCGGCTTCCAAAAATGTGTCGGGCGCGGGTTTGCCGTGTTTGACATCGTCAGCGCCGACAACTGTATCGAACATAGCCGTTAAATTGGTCGCCGCTAAGGCTGCCTGGACCACGCGCTGAACAGCGCCGGTAGCGACAGCCATCGGCAGCCGGCCTTGATACTTGCGGGCCACGGCCACTACCGGTTCGATGGGTTTTACGGTAGGCAGATACTTCTCCATATAGAGATTTTCCTTGATTTCCGTAAATTCTTGAGGGTTGAAGCCGTAGCCAAATTTTTCGTTCAAAATTTCGACAATACGAACGGTGGGGACACCGGCCAATTCATAAAACAGCGGTTCGGGAAATTCGCCGCCCATAGATTGAGCGGTTTGCTGCCAGGCCAGATAATGCATGGGCATGGTATCGACCAGCGTGCCGTCCGCGTCAAAAATAAGTCCTTTAATATGGGGTTCGATTGAGTTTAACAAAGGTGTTTTCCTTTCTGGGTGTAAGCGCCGTAAGGCTGTTTTTATAGGTGACGTGAGTCACACCTTTGTGACGACTCTTCGATTGGGTTGGTTTAGGTTTGGCATCGAGAACAAAAGTGGGTCGAGCGCCCGCCCAGCACAATCCGCTGAATCTCCGCGCCGCAGTTCAGGCACGGTTCTCCGGTGCGGCCATAGGCCTGAAAGTGATTTTGGAACTCTCCCCCCCGGTATACCGCATCCAAGCTGGCCCCCTTATGCATAATCCCGGCGTTGAGCGCCTGCCGGATGGCGTGGTATAACCGCTCCAATTCGGCTTCGGTCAGGGTATCGACCGGCCGCCGGGGATCGATTTTGGCGATGAAGCAGCTCTCGTCGGCGTAGATGTTGCCGATCCCGGCAATAAACTCTTGATTGAGCAGCAGCGGCTTCAAGCGGCCCGACCGTTTGCGAAACAGCGCCTTGAAGTCATCAACCGTAAAATCATCTCGCAAAGGTTCCGGCCCCAAGTTGCCAACCACCTGCTACGGGTCATCCACCAGATAGACCCGGCCAAATTTACGCGGGTCTTTGAAGCGCAGTTGGTGACCGTTGTCCAGATCAAACACGGTCCGAACGTGCGGGTGGACGGGATCGCTAATCGGCTCAACCAGCAAGTCGCCGGTCATTTTAAGGTGGATGAACAACGTATCGCCGCCGGAAAGATGGAACTGCAAATATTTGCCGCGCCGCGTAATCTTTTCGATGCGCTGGCCGGGCAGCCGGCCCCGTAGCTCCGGAATGGGCAATTTGATGGAGTTAGGCCAGGTCACGGTCACCCCGGTAAAGGTTCGACCCACCAGGGGTTGACGCAGCCCGCGCACCACGGTTTCGACTTCAGGCAGTTCCGGCATAAATTGATGATCCTCTCAGAAGGCAATGAAAGCATGAATCCCACGCTTTAATCGAACAGACCGGTTAGTTTAGGCCAGGTCGCTTTTTCTGTCCAATTTGGCTTAAAGCCCGGAGTGATTTTGTTTCGAGCAAACAAAAAGCCAAAGTGGTCTTCATACTTTGGCTCTGTTTAGTAAAAGGATGGGCTATAAAATTAGCTAAGTTCCAACAACCAGGCCGGGGCGATGCCGTTGAAGAAGGTGTTGAGGATAGTAAAGTAGCCGGTGACCAGCAGCACCCCGACAATAATAATGAACGCGCCGCTGACCCGCTCGATAATCGGTAAGAAGTGATTGAGCCGTTTCAAGCGGCTGGTGGCGGCGGTGAGCATCCAGGCGGTCACCAGGAAAGGGATGGCCAGGCCCATCGAGTAGACAAATAGATAAAACATCGCCAGGCCGACATTTTGGCCCTGGATAGCCAGAGTCAATATCGCGCCCAGCAGCGGGCCGATGCAGGGCGTCCAACCGGCGGCAAAGGCCATGCCGATAATCGCACTCCGCACATAACTAGGGGCTTGGCCTTGACCATAATCCATTTTTTTCTGCACGTTAAAAATAGGGATATTAATGATGTGCATCACATGCAGACCAAAAACAATCAGCAGTAGCCCGCCAATCCAGACCAGGTAGTCGGTCAACGCCCCCAGCGCACCGCCTAAAAAGCCGGCGGGCACACCGAAGACGACAACGAAAATAAATGTGAAGCCGGCCACAAACATCAACGCGTGCGAGAAGACGACCTGGCGCGGAGGCGGTTCATCGCCGGTGAGGGTTGAACCTGACAGATAACCCAAGTAAACCGGAATCAACGGCAGAACACACGGCGAGATAAATGATAGTAAACCGGCAAAAAATGCGGCGAAGATGGTAATATTTTCGAATCCCATGTTGAGTTCAACTCCTTTAAGCCGGGTTTCAAAAATTGAGTTTGAGGTGATGGACAGGTATCTTTTTGAGAAGATACCTATAAAGTAGATTAGATCATAATCTACACGTCAAATCTAACAAACTTCTTACAAGCGATAAGTTTTTGATGACGATATTTTAGCCGCAGTTGGCCCGGCTGTCTACTCGGGCCGCGCTTCGTCTTGGGCCAGTTGTTCCAGTAGCTCAACATCTTTTTGCAAACTGCGCTGCCGGCCGACCAGACTGTAGATAAAAATAAATGAAACCAGCCAGAATACCCCGTAGGCAGCGGCTAGATAGACGGTGTCTCCCATAATACCTGCTCCTAAAAGAATTTAAGTGACAACTAAGCCACCTCAACGATAAAGTAAACGCTGTTTCAAGGTATCAACTCGCCGTTGTAACTGCTCCAGGTTGATACGATGATACATCAGCGTGATGTAAAAAACGGTAAACGCTATTACACAAAAGAGCAGCGTGGTTTGAATATTGGCCGACATACCAAAGCTGCCCATCGACTCATCGGCATTGTTGCCGGGCGCGATCACCGCCGGATGAATCGTCCGCCACCAGCGAATCGCCATCCAGTTAAGCGGTACTGAGAACCCCGCCAGCAGCGCATATACGGCCCCAAAGCGAGCCTGTCGATCCGGGTTGTCGATGGCGCCACGCAGCATGAGGTAGCCCACGTACAGCAGCCAGCAAATGGTGGAGATGGTCAAGCGCGGGTCCCAGGTCCACCAGACGTTCCAGGTGGGTTTGGCCCAGATCGAACCGCTGATAATCACCGTTGTAAAAAAGGCCAGGCCAATTTCAACAGAGGACAAAGCCCAGATATCCCACTTGTCCCGACGGGTGACCAGGTACAAAATCGAGGCCACAGCGGCGACAATAAAAGCCAGGAAGCCTAGCCAGGCTGAACCGACGTGGAAATAGAAGATGCGCTGGGCATACCGTTCGGCGGGCGCGGTAAGATTGGTGGCGTCAGGCGCCCAGATCAGAGCCATATAGAGTGCAGCCAGCATCAAAATGCCGCTGGTAACGGTTAAGACGGCCCCCCAACTGAGGCCGCTGGCCGCGCTGGCGGTTGATTTTTCCTGCTGTGAAAGTACTGCTTTGGAGGCCATAAGATTTTCCTTTATTGTTCAAGCATCATCTCAATCGTTCGGAGTGGCGTAAGACAAACTTAAGTTTGTCCTACAAAAGCCCCTGTTTTTTGAGAAGTTACTACTACTCCTCAACAACAAACTCAAATAACATAAATGAAGCCGCGATAAAAATCACATCAAACGCTACTAGCAGAGCCAGCCACTGGCTCACTTCATCAAAAGGAACATTATCCAAAATGGCCGACGTTAAGCGAACGGCGGCCAGCATAGCCGGGATGATCACCGGAAAGAGCATAATCGGCAGCAGAACTTCACGGGCGCGGGTATGCACCGCCATCGCCGAGAAAAGGGTGCCGACGCTGGCAAAGGCTAAGCTGCCTAGAAACACCACTCCCGCCAGTAAGGGTAAGGTGCCCGACGGCTGGTTGAATAGGATGATAAAAAAGGGCAGGATGACAATTTCGACCAAACTAATAAACAGAACGTTGCCGATCATCTTGCCCAGGTAAATCGCGCTCCGATCAACCGGGGCCAACAGAAGGCCATCGAGTACGCCTCGATCTCGCTCTAGAATAAAGCTGCGACTCAAACCCAGCATGCCGGCAAAAGCAATGGCCACCCATAATACGCCGGGAGCCAAGGTTTGCACATTTTCAGCCCGTAGATCAAAAGCAAAGTTGAAAATAAAAATGATCAGCAGTGAAAAGACAAACATGGCGCTGATCATTTCTTTAGTTCGGAGTTCGGTCGTAATGTCTTTGCCAATGATAGCGGCTACTTTTCGGGCGTAACCACCAAATCCACGAGTTGCCGTGGATGCCGTTGGGATCGAGTCTGTCGCCATGCGGGTCGCTTTGTGAATTAATGCACCAGGGATTATGCCACTGCTATAGTAGCATGTCAATGCATTTTAGCAGGATTATTTAAAGTTGCTAATTTTGGCTTGGCGGCGCAGTTTTGCTAATCATCGCGGGGGAGTTTCTGGATTGGAGATAATATCGGATCGCTGCAACTAAGATGAACACGCCGGTGACTGGCAGAATCACCATAGTCATAATTGTAACAAAGGGGTCTAATGCGGGATTTTCAGTAGCAGTGAGGAATAAATAGATCGTATAAGTAGCGTAATAAAAGACCAGGATACCACCTTCCCAGCGATCAATTCTATATTTTGTATAAAATATGGGTATACAGATAACCGCTACAGCAATCATGATCGGGATATCGCTTTGGATCGCTAACGGCGAGACAACGATCCCCCCAGGCGAAACCGCACTGCCTAACCCTAAGACCACCAGGATATTAAAAATGTTGCTGCCGACCGCATTCCCAACCGCAATATCGCCCTTTTGCTTGATGCTGGCAATAATCGAAGTGGCAATTTCTGGCAGCGATGTCCCTACAGCAATAATGGTGAGACCGATGACTAACTCACTCACTCCCAGAATCCGCGCCACTGCTACCGCTCCATCGATCAACCAACGCGATCCAATGACCAGCATAACCAGACCGATTAAAACCAGCCCAATCTGTGTGACATAATGACTTGTTCCTGTCACTTGGGTAAGCGGGATTTCCGATCCCTCCGCTTTGGCTGCTTTATCGGCCTTAACTTGTTTGCGGCTCTTTCTTATAACATAGGTGGTATAAACGATAGCGCCGATAAAAAGAATAATACCATCGTAATGGCTAATCTTGCCGTCAAGACCTATCAGCCACAGTAACACTGATAGCGCTACCATAAGCGGAAGCTCCAACCGCAAGAGTTGTTTATCGACCCATAACGCACCGTAAAGTGAAGCCAAACCTAGTACCAGCAAAATATTGGCAATGTTACTGCCGACCACATTGCCAACAGCCAGATCAGCCTGCCCCGCGTACGTCGATTGGATGGTAACCGCTAATTCGGGCGCGCTGGTACCAAAGGCCACAACCGTTAAACCCACTACCAGGGGCGAAATACCAATAGCAATAGCTAAGCTCGATGCTCCTCGTACCAGGAATTCGGCTCCGGAAATGAGCAAGACAAATCCGATAATAAACAAGATAAGTGTGAGGAGTTCCATAGGTTAAACCCTTACCTAAAATACCAATTCTAAGGAGGTTATGGTAAACGTGATGGTCTATAAGTGGTCCCGTGCGGACTATAAACAAATAGCGCACTGAGTAATTATACCAATTAGTGAAATAAGAGGAAATGTCGAGAATACATTATTCCGCGAAATAAGGCGGGAGGGAGAATATAACGAACTTATTTACGGCTTTATGAGCAATGAACACGCCATGTTTTGTCTTAACGAGATCGTCATAAAAGTCACTCAGAACTGTCGGCAACAAGTACCTCAATCCCTCGCGCTCGAAATTCAGCGACCATATCAGCCGGCGCGTCGGCGTCGGTGACGATGCGGGTAATCTTCTCCACCGGAGCATAGGTGGCCAGCGCGACCTGCCCAAACTTACTGCTGTCGACCACCGCGATCACCTCTTGGGCGCGTTCCATAATGAACTGTTTCAGTTCGACCTCTTGCAGGTTGGCGTCGGTCAAACCGTGCGTTACGGTCACCCCCCACGCGCCCAGAAACGCTTTGTGGATGTTAATCTTACCCAAGACATCCCGAGCAATCGGGCCAATGATCGATCCTGTTGTATTGCGTAGACTGCCTCCGGTCAGCATAATATTAAGATGTGACACGCCCAGCAGTTCCAGCGCCGTCCAAACGCCCGTGGTCAGGATGGATAACTCGCCCAAATTCTGACAATTTTTAAGCGCCTGGCCGACAGCCAGAGCTGTCGTGCTGGCATCGAGCACGATAGAGTCGCGCGGTCGAACCAAAGTGGCGGCCAATTCGCCAATCCGGACTTTTTTATCGCCGCGTAGCTGCTGCCGGGTGGCGAATGTCAGTTCCTGCCGGGTTTTTTCACCCACCAGCATCGCCCCGCCGTGAGTCCTGACCAACCGTCCTTGTTCGGCCAGTTGGTTCAAGTCGGCGCGAATGGTTACGGCTGACACGTTCAGCGACTCGGCTAACTCGGCTACACTAACGGTCTGTTTGTCGGCCAAAATATCGAGGATTTGGTTTTGTCGTCCGTTGATTAACATGCCTCGACTCCTGCGATCCAGAGCTTAGACTAAACAAGGGATTAAGCCTAATTGGGATTCAAAAAATTATACTGAAGTTTCATAACTTTGTCAATGGCTTGTATAGTCTATGTTTTTACTTTCGTTTTACTTTCGCTTTGGTTGCGATACTTGACAGGTAATCTTAATGTGTTATTATTTGGTTGCATTTAGATGGGGCAGCAGACACTTTTGCTACTCAGGGGTTGGCAAGCTTATAAGGTGAAAGACGTACAACTTTTTTCGGGAGCTTTGGGTAAGACTGATTATTCTTTTGGCCAATTATTTTCTTAGCATAACTTAAACAACGTAATTTATTATAAGACGAAATACAACATCGTGTGAAACCGAGGTAAGATCGATGGCTGAACGGCTCAAGGAAATTTTAAACATCTTGCGGAGACAAGAGTACATTACTGTAGCCGAACTAAGCGAGCGGCTCGGCGTCGCCGAGGCAACCCTCCACAACGACTTGAACCAATTAGCTGAAGCAGGGCAGGTGCTACGCACTCACGACGGAGCGCAGATCGCGGACAAGCGCCTGCGCCAGGAACACCCCGATGAGCAACTGCTGGCTGCCCTGGTGAATCTCTCGCGCGAATTAGGCCGGGAGGAGCGGCAATTTGCCATCTTGGGCGAAGGCAATACTAGCGCTATGGGGAGCAACGGAACGTTTTGGGTCAAGGCTTCGGGTAGCCAACTGGGCAACATCACCGCCAAGGACTTTTGCCGGGTCTCTCTAAGCGCTGTCGAAAATATGCTGGCCTCGGAGCAGCTAACCGATGCCGAAATCAATGCCGGGTTACGAGCGACCCTGGTTGACAGCCGGCAGCCCCAGCCTTCGGTTGAAACTTTTCTCCACGCCCTGTGTTTAACTGAAGGCGAAGCCGCCTGGGTGGGACACACGCATATCGTGTCGGTTAATCAAATTTTGTGCAGCCACCAGGGAGCCGATCCTTTCTTGCGCCCGCTCTTCCCGGATGGTGTTGTGGTCTGTGGCCCGGCCCCGGCAGTGGTACCCTACGTTGACCCCGGCCTACCTCTGGCGTTAGCTGTACGCCAGGCTCTACGCGAGTACAAGAGCCGTTATCAACGCCCGCCTAAGCTGCTGCTGATGATCAACCACGGGCCGGTCGCTCTGGGGCAGACCGCCGACGAGGTGCTGAACATTATGCTTATGGCCGACAAATGGGCCAAAATTCTGCAAGGAACTTACGCCTTAGGCGGTCCCAATTTTCTCACACCCGAAGACGTCGAGCGCATCGACAGCCGCATGGACGAACATTATCGCCGCCGGCGGTTGGTGGGCCAGGCGTAGTTCGCAATTAAATAGTCACTATCCACCATTTTGATTCCGGTTTGGCCGAGTTAGGAGAAACAATGACGAACCTAATTAATTATGGTGATGGTCCGGTGGGTATCAGTTTAATCAAATAAGCGTAAAACTTACAAAGAGGTAATTCTATCACAGCAAGGATAGCGTTATGACTGAAAAAACTGTATTAGCCATCGATCTGGGGGCCGAATCCGGCCGGGTGATGGCGGTTCACTTCGATGGCCTCTCGCTGCGCCTGGAAGAGGTGAATCGCTTCGCCAACGTCCCTGTTACCGTTCATGGCACGCTCCACTGGGATGTGCTGCGTTTATGGGGAGACATTCAGGCCGGGATCACGGCAGGCCGGGCTTATCAACCGGCCAGTATGGGTGTCGATACCTGGGGGGTGGACTTCGGCCTCCTTGACGAGCAGGGCCATTTGATCGGCAACCCCGTGCATTACCGTGATGGACGTACCGCCGGGATGATGGATAAAGTTCTGGCCATCGTATCCAAGGCTGACGTTTTTGAGCAAACCGGCCTCCAGTTCCTGCCCATCAATACCTTGTACCAACTGATGAGCCTGGTAGACCGCCAGGCCCCCGATCTGCGGATCGCTGCTACTTTCTTGACGATGCCCGACCTGCTCAACTATTGGCTTACCGGGGCCAAGGTGAGCGAGTTCACCAACGCCAGCACCACCCAACTGTTTAACCCCCGCACCGGCGACTGGGCCACAGAGCTAATGGTCGCCCTCGGCCTCCCTGACCACATTTTCCCCGACATTGTCCGTTCGGGTACCCACCTGGGCGATTACGAAGGTATCCCCGTCATCGCCCCCGCCTGCCACGATACCGGCAGCGCCGTGGCGGCCGTACCCGTCCAGACCCCCAACTTTGCTTACATCAGCAGCGGCACCTGGAGCCTTGTTGGCTTGGAGGTGGACGAGCCGCTTATCAACGAGGCGGCTCTGGCCGCCGACCTGACCAATGAGGGCGGGGTATACGGCACATTCCGGCTGTTGAAAAATGTGATGGGGCTGTGGATTGTGCAGCAGTGTCGGGCGGCCTGGGCCGGGGTGGGCCGGAATTACACCTACGCCGAGTTGACCCAGCTTGCCCGGAAGGCAACCCCCTTGCGCTCTCTTATTAACGTCAATGATCCGGTTTTTCTGGCGCCGGGAGACCATCCGCAACATGTCCGGGATTATTGCGCCCGAACAGGCCAGACGGTACCGGAGACGCCTGGGGCTATTGTGCGGACGGTATTGGAAAGTCTGGCCTTGGCTTATCACGATGTGCTGAAGTCGTTAATGGCCCTATCAGGTCGGTCGATTGACTTCATTCACATCGTCGGCGGCGGCTCACAAAATGACCTGCTAAACCAACTGACCGCCGACGCCACCGACTTGCCCGTTCTGGCTGGCCCGATCGAAGCGACCGCTTTGGGCAACGCCCTGGTGCAGTTGATTACGCTGGGCGACGTGCGCGATTTGGCCGAGGCTCGGCAGTTGGTCATGGCTATGGGCGAGCTAAAACGGTACGAACCAAACTTCTCGGTTGTGGCCTGGCAAGATGCTTATGAAAGATACAAACAATTAGGATGAACTTAAGTTTGTCCCACAAATCTTATTTTCAAAGGAACGATAAATGTTAAAAGGAATTTCTTACTTATTCAGTCCGGAACTGTTGGCTGCGCTTTACCAAATGGGGCATGGCGACGAAATTGTCCTGGTTGATGCCTACTATCCGGCTCACAGCAAGAATGGCCGGGTGATTCGCGCTGATGGTTTGAAAGTGGCCGACCTGCTCGATGCTATCCTGCCCCTGTTTCCAATAGACGAATACGTCGACGACCCCCTAGTGATGATGGCCTGTGCGCCCATCGACGAACCGGACCCGGCGGTTGAGGCCGACTATCGGGCCGCGATCGAACGGCACGCGCCCAATGCGCCCGCCATCCAGTTTATCGACCGGTTTGCGTTTTACGAAAGGTCGGAGACCGCTTTTGCCATTTTGATTACCGGTGAAACGCGCAAGTACGGCAATATCATTCTCAAAAAGGGCGTGTACTAAATAAACGCTAGAGGAGACGTTAAATGGTTAAAGCAACCGAACAGCAAGTTATCGAGGCTTACACCCTGGCCCGAGACCGTTACGCCGGATTTGGGGTCGATACGGACCAGGCCGTCGCCGTCTTAGCTCAAATTCCCATCAGCCTCCACTGCTGGCAAGGCGACGACGTCGGCGGCTTTGAAGATCCCGAAGCCGGGCTGAGCGGCGGCATTATGGCCACCGGCAACTACCCCGGCAAAGCCCGCACCGCCGCCGAACTGCGCCAGGATTTGGATAAGGCCTACAGCCTCATTCCGGGCCGGCATCGCCTGAACCTGCATGCCATCTATCTGGAAGCGGACCGGAAGATCCCCCGCAACGAGATTCGGCCGGAGCATTTCGCCGGTTGGGTTGCCTGGGCCAAGGAAAACAACCACGGCATCGATTTCAACCCCACCTGTTTTTCCCACCCGCTGGCCGCCGATGGCTTTACCCTGTCGCATCAAGACGAGGGCATTCGCCAATTTTGGATCGAGCATTGTATGGCCTCGCGCCGGATTGGCGCCTACTTTGGCCGCGAGTTGGGTACGCCCTGCGTGACCAATGTCTGGATTCCGGATGGCATGAAAGACACCCCGGTCGACCGGCTGGCTCCGCGTCAACGGCTCCGCGAGGCGCTTGATGCTGTTTTTGCCGAAACCCTCGATCCGGCTCACAATCTCGATGCGGTCGAGTGCAAGTTGTTCGGCCTGGGGTCGGAAAGCTATGTGGTCGGCTCGCACGAATTTTACATGGGGTATGCCATCGCCAACCAGAAACTCTTGTGCCTGGACGCCGGTCACTTCCACCCGACCGAAGTCATCTCCGACAAGATTTCGTCGATCCTGACCTATGTCGATGAAATCCTGCTGCACGTCAGTCGGGGCGTTCGCTGGGACAGCGACCATGTCGTCACGCTCACCGACGAACTGCAAGCCATCGCTCAAGAAATTGTGCGCGGCAATTATCTGAACCGGGTTCACATCGGCTTGGACTTTTTCGATGCCAGCATCAACCGCATCGCCGCCTGGACAATCGGCACGCGCAATGCCTTGCGGGCGCTGCTGCTGGCTTTGTTGGAACCGATTGATCTACTCCGCGATCTTGAAAACAGCGGCGACTATACCGGCCGGTTGGCTCTGCTTGAGGAGTTAAAAGGGTTGCCGTTCGGGGCCGTCTGGGATTATCACTGCTTACAGCAGGATGTACCCATTGGGGTTAGTTTTATGGACGAGATTCGGGCGTATGAGTCGGACGTCCTCTCGCAGCGAGGCTAAGATGGGCGTCAAAGCATAACCACAAAGTTTAGTAGCTCAAGGCTAATCAGGAGTAACACGATGAACATTACCGATTTTATTTCTAAAGAAGAAGTTCAACGTGCCTGTCAGGAACTGGGTATTCGTGATTGGACCCAACTGACCGACACGACAGTACAGGTCGAAGAGGCCAAAATAATTCGGGCCGCCGTTGGTTCTGAAGCGCTACAAATACCGGTTGAGTGGTTTCAACAAGGTTTGCAGGTGGAGCTAGAACATGGGTTGCAGTTTCCCGATGCCAATGTCACCAATAACCACCCCATCCTAACCGGTAAGATCGTTTTGGCTCATCTCAAAGAAATGTTGGACTATTATCTCCGTCTCGATGTGGCTGAACTTGAAGGTGATCTCTTCAAAGCGTCTAAAAAGGGAGACAGTGAAAAGCTGGCCCGAATAGTCCAAAAATTGATTGTGGCTCGGGCGGCGCTAAGCGAGTGGGAAAAATCGGAGTGAGGTTCGAAGTTGAAGGGGAGGACGCCTATGAGCGTTACAACAGTTATGAAATTCCACCTGGAAACGGCGGTCAACCAGACGCCAGCGCCTATGGGCGAGGCGGAAAAATGCCGTCACTCAGCCTTAGCCTCTTGAAGTTAACTATCGACTACTGAATGGGTTACCCTTTGATCTTAAGGAGAAAATAATGCCAGACAAACCATCCGCGTTCAAATACGTCACTTATAGTTGGGATGATACCGTGGCGAACAAACTCGATCCCGTCGAGCGATTGGTCTACCGCTCCAACATTTTGGGCGATGACCAGCGCATCACCAATACCGGCGGCGGTAACACCTCAGCGAAATTGACGATGACCGATCCGCTCACCGGCGAGCCGGTCGAAGTGCTGTGGGTCAAAGGCTCCGGCGGCGATCTGCGCACCTCCAAACGAGCCAACTTTGCCTCGCTGTATCAGAACAAACTGATCGGTTTGCAACGGATCTACAACGCGGCTGAGGAAAAGGGAGTAAAAACGCCAATCGAGGATGAGATGGTGGCGATGTATCCCCACACCACCTTCAACCTCAATCCCCGCGCCAGTTCCATCGATACCCCGCTGCATTCGTTCGTGCCGTTCAAACACGTCGATCACACTCATCCCAACGCGGCCATTTCGATTGCGGCGGCGAAGAACTCCCAGGAACTCACCCAAGAAATCTACGGCGATGAGGTTGGCTGGGTTAAATGGCAGCGACCGGGCTTTGATTTGGGGTTGGTGATGCAAGAAGAATGCGAACGCAATCCCCACCTCAAAGGGTTGATTATGGGCCAGCATGGTCTCATCAACTGGGCCGATGACGATAAAGTCTGCTACGAACTCTCGCTGGCGCTCATTGAAAAAGCCTCGGAATACATCGAGGCCCACGACAAAGGCGAGGATACCTTTGGCGGGCAAAAATATCCATCGCTGCCCCAGGCCGAACGCGAGACGGTGCTGGTCGAAATTTTGCCCCAACTGCGCGGCATGGTTTCCAAACAAAACCGCTTCATCGGCACCATTCAATCTGATCCCCCCATCCTGCGCTTCGTCAACAGTCACGACGCGCCGCGCCTGGCCGAACTGGGTACCTCCTGCCCCGACCACTTCCTGCGCACCAAAATCAAACCGCTGTATGTCGATTGGAACCCCCAGACGGAAGATACCGCCGCCCTGTTAAGCAAACTGGCAACCGGCCTGGAGACCTATCGCCAGGATTACGCGGCCTACTACGAAGCCTGCCAACGACCCGACTCGCCGCCGATGCGCGACCCCAACCCGACCGTTATCCTGATTCCCGGCCTGGGGATGATCGCCTGGGGCAAGAACAAGAGCGAGTCGCGAGTAACGGCCGAATTCTACAACTGCGCCGTCGAGGTGATGCGCGGCGCGGAAGCCATCAGCGAGTACATTGCCTTACCGCGCCAGGAAGCGTTCGATATCGAATATTGGGCCTTGGAAGAAGCCAAGCTGCGCCGCATGCCGCCGGAGCAGGAATTCGCCCGCAATGTCGTCGTCGTCATCGGCGCGGGCAGCGGTATCGGTAAGGCCACGGCTCATCGGATGGCCAAAGAGGGCGCTCACATCGTCTGCGCCGACTTGAGCCAGGCAGCGGCCCAGGCCACGGCTAAAGAGCTGACCGACATCTACGGGCTGGGCATCGGCGTCGCCGGCACCGGAATTTCCGCCTGCGGGCCGGCCATTGGCCTCGGCGTGGATATCACCGACCGGGCCAGCATCCAGGCTATGTTCAAGCAGGTCATCTTGGCCTACGGCGGCATCGACAACGTGATTGTGACCGCCGGCATCTTTGTGCCGCCCAATACGGCCGGCTATATTCCCGATGACAAGTGGGGCTTGACCTTCAACGTCAATGTGACCGGCAGTTATCTGGTGGCCGATGAAGCCAAGCACATCTGGCAAGCCCAGGGGCTTAAAGGCTCAATGGTGTTGACCACCAGCGTCAACGCGGCGGTCTCCAAGAAAGGCTCCCTGGCCTATGATGCCAGCAAAGCCGCCGCCAACCATCTCGTCCGCGAGCTGGCGATTGAGTTGGCCCCGTTGGTGCGGGTCAATGGGCTGGCTCCGGCCACCGTGGTCGAAGGCAGCAGCATGTTCCCCCGCGAGCGGGTCATCAGTTCACTGACCAAGTATGAGATTCCGTTTTCAGCAGACGAGGACACGGAAACGCTGCGTGACAAACTGGCCCGATTCTACGCCAATCGCACCTTAACCAAGTCGCCCATCCGCCTGGCCGACCAGGCCGAAGTGGCCTACATGCTGGCCGGCGAACGGCTGAGCAAAACTACCGGCCAAATCATCAGCGTCGACGGCGGGCTGCACGAGGCCTTCTTGAGGTAAATAAATCACGTCGTCTACTTCAGATATGACCTGACCAAGTTCAGTAGAGGCCGCTCGGTAGCTTGATGATTTTAGCGCCGAGCGGCCTCTTTTTTTATGCCGGATTACCCGTCTCCCTAATTCCTATTTCAGGAGAATGCGGAATTTACGGGAGAGTTCAAACCGTTCTGCCAGTCGCTTACTGCCGACTAAAGAATACGCTGGCTTTGTCGCTGCCATGCGGCTGCGAGAAAAAGGTTAAAAAATCACCTGAGTTAGTAGCCAACCCTTCATAGTCGCCGGTAAAGAAGCCGCGGGCATTCGGAGCTTGGGTCATATCGAAAGAGTCCTTAGTCACACGGGTTTCGTTCCCCCACTTGGCGGGGTCACCGCAATCTGAGCTACAGGTGACCAGATAATAATCGGTCATGCCGCTGCCGTTGGTGAAGGCGTAGTAAGTAACGCCAACAGTGCCATCACTGCTGACCCGGACGGAGGGTGTGAAGGCGGCGAACCCATGTGATTTATTAACTTTCATAGTATTAGACCAAGTACTGCCGCCATCCGTGGACATCGAGAAGGCGACTTCGTCATAAGCGCCATCACTAAAGCGGGCATCTTGCCAGACAACGTAGAGGTTGCCATTATTGTGATCTACGGCGATTTCGGGGATAATATCGCCGGTGCGCACCGGATCGCCACTATCCGGAATGGTTACCCCAACTGTTTGGAGTTTGTCGATGATGGTCGCTTTCGATGACCAACTTGCCCCGTGATCGGATGAGCTAAGGATGGCCACGTTGTAACCTCGGACTTTGTGGGCATTCTTAAAGTTGTAGATCAAGTTGAAGACATTAATCAATTCACCGTTGGGTCTGACCACAATCTGGTTGCCGATGGTCTGGTTGACCTCACCCGGATCATAAATTTGACGGGCTTCTTCCCAACTAGCCCCCCCATCCGTAGTTCGGGCGAACCAAGTCGGCCCGCGATAACCCAACGCCCGCTCCGGCGCCCGGCCTCTGGCTTTCTCGGTGGGGAAGACCAGGCGGTCCCAGATGGCATATACGTAGTTTGCGTCGGTACGATCGGCGGTAATGCTCTCTTTGTCGTTGAATACAGTCGTAGCTGTGTCACGAAGGACGGTAATCGGGTCGCTCCAACTCTCGCCGCCATTAGTTGATTTACTCACCAATACGGCGTTATTAGTGTTGGAGTCATTAAAGGATAGGCTGATGTGGTAAAGATCACCATTAGGCGCAAAGGTGACCCAAGGATCAGACGCGCGTTCGTAACCACCTTCCCCGCTGGCCCCGGAACAGGCAGTGATGTTTGGGATTGTAACCTGTGTCCAATTCTGGCCACCATCTGTGGAATACGCTGATACCAAGCCGTTGGCGCCCCCCGTAGACCAGCGATCCTGCTGCCAAGCGCCGACAATGTTGTCAGGATCTGCCGGATTAACCGCTACCCAAGGCTCAACCTCCGAGTTAAGATAAACGTCGCCACTCTGGGGAGCACCATTACATCCTTCGGAAAAGGGGCTGGTGCCAGAAACCTGTACCAAAGAATCGGCCATAAGGCCATTTGCTCCAACCGTTAATACACCAAAGCTGGCTAATACCAGAAGCAAACTGATCGTGATAACAATTATTTTTTTGTACATTTGAAAACTCTCCTTCGCTTATTTTGTTGGGTTTGTAAT
Source organism: Anaerolineales bacterium (assembly GCA_020634855.1). Lineage (GTDB taxonomy): Bacteria > Chloroflexota > Anaerolineae > 4572-78 > J111 > JAGRBY01. The sequence continues at coordinate 1,134,129 of JACKAU010000002.1, read as the reverse complement.
ATCAAGTAGGTCATAAAATCTTGAGGTTAGTAGAGCACCTATTTTTTGTTTCTGGTTTGTCTGGTAAATTGTGGCTGTCTTTTCTCCTTTCATTTAATTATCGCCCCCAAGCCTCTACCTCATAGCGGGCAACATCGTGGTTTGGTGGATCAACACAGATCTCAAAAGGTGAATTTTTCTCGCCGATGCCGTCGCCGGCGTCAAATACACCTGAGTCACTAAACTTGACCATATTGTCTTGGGCGTCGTAAAGAATAACGGCGACGACGAGATAATCATTCAAATCACCTGCGTCTTGAACAGCGCCGCTGACACAGTAAGCATCATGCTCAGTCCACTGCTTGACATCGGCAAACTGGAAATCTTGACGCGGCGACTCGTGGCCCGGTTCCGCTTCGGCGTTCAATTTGAAATCAACCACATCGTCATCAAGGTTTTCTGCCACCAGTTCAAAAGGTACACTACTACCGGGCGGTACGTCATTAACCGGCCAGTAACTGTAGACCTCCTCATCATCTGAGATGGTTTTACCGTTTTTATCGTAGAATGCACCGGTGATCGACTCAATCGTTTGTAGCGAGCCGGTGTTATTGATGGCGTTGCCGTATAAGAGGAGATTGTCATCGTCGGGATAGAACCGAACGCTGGCAAAGGCCCAACCAGGGGGAGCGGCAACTGAAACGGAGGTGACTGTCGGCTCGGCGGTGGCATCGCCGGTGGGAACAGGCGTTAGGGAGGCAAGGGTGGTGGTCGGCACAACAGTCTCTGAAGCAGGCGTTTGGAGGGGGGGTAAGGTAGCAGTAGGAACTAGTGTAGGCGTGTCTGTAGGAATGTCCGTAGGCGGGGGCGGCGGCGGGAGTTGCGCAATTGGCACGGCCCCAACGCTGCTGGAAGTTGAATATTCGGTGTCGGCCGACACCCAAGCCAGGCTGCCGCTGCTGGATGGATAGACGATCTGCCACCATGTGCCTTCCGGGTTTTTACCGTTGATTTGGAATGACTGGCCGGGGGTGAGGCTGCCCAGAACAGGGTAATCTGCGCCTGGCCCGGCCCGGACATTTAAATTCACCAGGGCGGTTAACGTGGGTTCATTATTGGCTTGAGGTCCACTTGAGGTTGAAACGAGCCGATCGCTGCTGGCGGCGGTGAATGTTGGGGCCAGAACCGGTGTCGCCGTAGGAGCGATGAGATCGGGTTCGGGAGTCAGGAGTGCGGCCGAATTGGGAGAAGTGGCCGGGGTTGGCGATAACGTTGGCAAAGGGGTGCGGGTGAGGGGCGGCAGGTGTTTCACGACAGCCACCCGGTCGGAGGTTGAAAGGGAACCGGACCCAAAAAAGCCGCAAGCCAACGAGGCCACAGCCAGAACTACAACAACCATCAGCGCCGCCCCCGGCAACTGATGCCGAGATGCCTCTGATAGGCCAGGGTCTTTCATACTCGATTGCCTAAACACATCCTTGTGTCGATACCTCATCGAAGTGACCTGCTTATAACCGGAGGTTAAGTTACCAGCGATAGGTAAAAAACAATGATTTGACTTGAGTTGCTGTTGAAGGGAAGAATAAGTTGAGTCGATTAGTTAGATCAAATAGGGTCAGAACGCTGATGTTGAGGTTTGTGGCCGGATGGTGGCAATCTAGATCGATTAAAAAAAATAAGCACACGTGTAAAGAGACGTGTGCCGGTTCATCAGGATTTTAAGAAAAAAGAGGCGCGATATGGCCCCTTCCTCAATTTAGCGTAACCACCTAATTCTTATAGCATACTTTGCCGGTCCAATCAATACTTTTTGTTAACTCTAACCATTTTCATGTGTTTTTCTTAGGTATTTTTAACCTTTCGGGTGGTCCCATCGATAGCCGGCGTTCCGGCTGCGTAGGGCAGGTTCTTGCTCCACAAGCATCGGCTTATTAGCGAGAATAAGATCGGCAAATGAACCAAGTAAGGATTCGACTTTTGCAGTAGATATGGCATGTGATAAAGGTATAATGGCAGATAAACGCTTGTTATCTTCTTCGGTCAACGAGGCAAAGTATTCCATCTGGTAGCGGCGGATAAAGATGTAGCCGCCGCCAACTCGGCGGAGGAAGATGCGGTCTACATAATAGTCAAGAAGGCGGGCGTCACCACTTGGTGTTGAGCCATCTAGCCACAATAGAAATCGAGGGGCTATGTGTTGAGCAACGGCTAACATACCAAAGATCCCGGCTCCCGCAAAACCTACCAATGTCCCGCCCACCATCCCAAATATTCGGAAAACAGTAAGAAATGCGGCCAGCCCAAAGGCTATACCGTTGAGCAGTCCCTTATCAATTCCGGCCGCTGTACCCATTAGAAAGGCTCCAAATAGACCAACCAAAGCACCTTTGATCCAAAAATCTGCACTCGCTGAAGCATAACCTGGCGATGGCGGATTTCGCGTAGCTGCTCGGTTGGGAGGGATTAGGTTTTGGAGATCATCGGTGGCCGACATTGGGTTCCCTTCACTCTGGCCCTGGCCAGAGATCGTCGTTTTCGCTCCTTGCTAACTCCCCCGCCGGTAAATCAGCCCATTAACCGGGGAAGAACAAAGCAAGCTTTGTTGCTCCGATAGGTTACCCAATTGTATCATAGGGTCGGCGGGACTGACAAGGGGTAACAAAGGAATGGAGAATGAAGAATGGAGAATGTAGAATGGGGGTTGGGCGTTTACGGGGTAAGGGGATTGTTCTGGCCCCTCGAACAGAGTGTTTGCGCCCCTCGAACAGAGTGTTTGCGCCCCTCGTACAGAGTGTTCGCGCTCCTCGTACAGAGTGTTCGCGCTCCTCGTACAGAGTGTTCGCGCTCCTCGAATGGAGTGTCCGCGCTCCTGGAACGGAGGGTACGCGCACCTTGTACGGCGTGTTCGCGCTCCTCGAACGGTGTGTAGCCTTTTAGGATTCGCTCCGTTTGACTAGAGGGGAGGGGGCCGGTCCGGTCTGACCTGAGGTTGGTCTGATATTAACCACAGTTCGGAATTTGATATCCTTCGTGTCATTTCGCAGCGCCAGCGGAGAAATCCTTGTGACCATACAATGAAACGTGATTTGGCGGGGAAAATTTGAAGCGACAACGTCAAAGTTCCCCAGCGAAGGCTTCATTTATGGCTATGCCTAAGGGATTTCGCAGCCGGAGGCTGCGAAATGACCTGTTGGCTTTAATTCTCGACCTGAGCTTATTAGGGCGCCGAGGTCGTGATAATGCCAAAAGCCCCAAACCGCAATGGGTTCGGGGCTTTTGGGGCCGGCTGGTGGCGTTAAATATTGAGCAAGCTACCCAGGTTGAGATCGGGTAAATCGAGGTCAGGCGGCGGGTCGTCCGGTTCGGGGGCGAGGGGGTCGGTCTCACTGCCGCCGGCCTCGCTTCATTTCACTTCAAGGATGGTTTTGTAGATGCCGGTGCGCAGGTCGGTCGCGCCAAAGAGGGCGCGGACTTCCAGCCGGTAGAGGCCGGGGGTCAACTCGTCGGGCACGCGGAACGTGATCTCGCCACGGGTGGCCCGGCTAAAGCGGGTGACCCGAATGGGTTCGCTGCCACTCTGGCCGTTGACCGGCACAATAAACAGCCCTTGTTGGGGGTCGTCCTGGTCAAAGTTCAGCCTTTCCCCTTTCAGGCGGGCCATGTGGGTGGGCGACAGTACCGTGTTCGGCTCGCTGCCTTCCAGGTTGAAGTACCATTGGGGTTGGGGAACCGGCTGTTCACTCGGCTGCTTTTCAACGCGAACATCTTGGGTGACGGCGGCGGTAAAGGTGCGGCTGGGGCTAATGCACACCCGCACTTTGTGGCGGCCGGCCTCAAACTGGTCGTCCGGGCCGGTAAAGGTGCCTTTGATCGACAGCGAGATTTGGAACAGATCGATATTGACCCGATCCCCTTCCTGGATGCGTTTGATCACGGTTCGGCCAAAATCCTCGAACAGGGCGACCATATCCGACGTGGTCAAGGACGAGTGACGAAACTCCATCTCATCGATAATGTCTTCCAGCCCCAGACTCTTGTAGGCCTCGACCGAGGCGTGATACTTTTGCGTGCCATTGCTAAAGGAACTGGGTACGATTTTATACTTGACTTTGGTTGATGCAATACATACATCCAATCGGAAAAGAAATAGTAGATTAGAAATTGAAGACCTGGTTCGTGGTCGTCACTGGTGATGATACCATTATACCAAACCTCGGCCCGCCATGAATAGGGCCAAAAGTCACCAGTTTTGAGGTACTATCGTACTTTGTTCCTATGCCCGAAAGTCACGGGTGCAGCGCCATGTTACTCGCGGTCGAGGGTGAGCCGGGGCGGCCCTCTTTAACCCCAACCCCAAGATATTGGGCTTGATCAATAGGTCCATACTAAATATTGGCCTACATAATGAGGGAACGTTAGGGCCAAAAGTACTTAACCCTTTACCCGAAAGTACTGCGCCGGCTTTGATCGAATTTGACCAAGCCGGCTTGGTCACTACGTTTTTGAGTTACAGCCGTCCTTTCAACATGCCGTGCCAATAGATGCGGGGTAGACCGTACTTTTTCAACATATACATACTGTATCGTTCTTCGGCCTGGTTGAAGGGGAAGGACTCTTGAGAATTACCGTCGTAGTCGAACTCGGCCAAGATCAGGCTGCCGTAGCCGGTGACCAGCGGGCAGGAGGTGTAGCCGTTGTAGACATCGGTTAGCGGTTTGCCTTCAATCGCCTTTACTCGACCGCCAAGGGATAACCGGCCGCTTCCCAGGCTAACGTCCCGCCTTGCAAATTGTAGATATCGGTATAGCCCATATCCTTTAGTATCCCGCCGGCCAAACGGCTTCGCCGGCCGATGCGACAGATGAGCACAATGGGCCGATCGGTGGGCAGTGTCCCTCCCTCTTGGGGAAGCATACGCATCGGCACCAGGCGGGCCTGGGGTACGTGGCCTTTGCGATACTCCGCCGGCTCCCGGACATCGATCAAGATGGGCGGTACGGATGTCCCGTTTTGGCTGAGTCGCTCCTTTAATTGGCTGGGCAGCCACGATGGAATGGCGTGTTCCGGGTGGACGGCCTCATCCGGGATTTTGGAGCCGTAACTCCATTTAGGCAGCGCCTGACATTCGGCAAAGATGCGCAGCGGACACTCATAGATGCAAATGGACGGCTCAAGCACTCTATGGAACATATAGGAAACGGCTTCGTCTCGCTGCAAGAAGTGGTTGTGGCCCAACGATTTATAAAAGCCGCTGGCCGCCATCTGGTGCTTGACCTGCCGCCGGGTGCCGGAAAAAAAGACATCACCCTTGCGCTGGCGATACAAGCGCGTAATCGACTCAAGGGCCTGGAGGCCACTGAAGTCGATATGATCGACTAGGTGCATTCGGAGCAGCAGGAAATGTTGTTCAGGGTGCCGGACCAGGTTGGTCCGTACGGCTCTTTCAACATGCTCGGTCGCGCCAAAGTAGAGCGGCCCGCCGATGGTAATCACGCCCACCTGCGGGCAAACCGGCTGGTCGGCCTCCGGCATAAAGTGGCGAAAGTTGGGGTCAGGCACCATCGTTTGCACTTGCGGCATCGATGTTTTGACCAGGAAGCGCACAATCGAGACGATGATGCCGGACAGAACGGCGTATTCCAGCGGCAAGATTAGCGTCGCGGCCAGGGTCGCCACCATAATCATGCTGTCGCCGCGCGAGGTGTGCCAGATGCGCTTCATCGCCTTACGATCGATCATGCCATAGGCCGCGACCATCAGCACTCCGGCCAGAGCAGCGCGCGGAATAAAGGCCGCATATGAAGCCACGGTTAACAGAACGACCAGCACAAACAGACCGGCAAAGACGTTCGACATCGGTGTGCGGGCGCCGGCGGTATAGTTGACGCCGGATCGGGTGAAGGAGCCGGCGCAGGTGTAGCCCGAAAAGAAGCCGACCGCGATATTCGCCAACCCCTGCCCCACAAATTCCTGGTTGCTATTGAGGCGCTGACCGCTCTGCACCGCGATGGCCCGGGCAATAGAGGTGGCCTCCACCAGGCCAATCGCCGCCACCGCCATCGAGCCGACCAATAGGTTTTGGATTAAACCAAAATCGGTCAGCGGTAAGCTAGTCAGTGGGGGGAAGCCGTGGGGCAGTTCGCCCAGGATACTTACGCCCCAAGTATCCAGCCCAAATAGTCCAACCAAGGCCGTAACCACCACAATGGCGATTAGCGGGGCGGGCCAGCCGGGCCGCAGCCGCTGCGTCAGGATAATGATCCCAATGGTGGCCAGCCCCAGGCCCAGCGTGAGCCAATGCGTTTGCGGTAGATAGGCCACGATTTCAAACGAGGTGACAAAGAAGTAGGGCGAGTTGGGGATGGATACCCGCAGCAGATGCTTGAGTTGGTTGACGAAAATCAAGATCCCCGCCCCGGCGGTCAACCCAATGATGACCGAGTTGGAGACAAAATTGACCAGCACCCCAGCCGGGCCAGCCCCATCGTCAGCCGAAAGACGCCGACGATGACGGCCATCATCGCGGCCGCCGCCAGATATTCCGGCGTACCGGGGTGGGCCACCGTTATCAGCGTCGATAGCACCAGCAGCGAAGTGGTGTTGGTTGGGCCGGTATTGAGGTGGATCGATGACCCCCACAACGCCCCTACTATCGAAGCGACGATGGCGGTGTACAGACCGGTCTGGGGGGGCAGTTCGGAAATCATGGCAAAGGCGATGGCTTGGGGCAGCGTCACCACGCCCATCGTCAACGCGGCCATGAGGTCGGGGCGTATGTATTCGGGCCGATAGGCTCGAATGATTTCCAATGGGCGGATGAAAAAAGCCAGGGTTTCGCCCCACCATTGGCGCGCCAGATCTAGCGAATCCGCCGAACGTAATCCTATCATGTGTCCTCCGGCGACTAGGGTTCCTCTCTCACGAGTATTGATCCTTCTTGGAGCGTCAAAGTTATGAAGGTTAAGAATAGAAGTTACGCCGTGGGAGATTAGCCCTCCCTAAATCCCTCCCACAGGGAGGGACTTGTCTGGTTCTCCCCCCTTTGGGGGGAGTTAGAGGGGGGCTATCAGCCAGCGTGTCTAAAGCCAGCTTTGTTGCTCCTGTATGACAAAGCAAGCTTTGTCGCTCCACTCTATTTTCTTACGCTACAAATTCATGCACTAACTCATTCTGGGCAGCGGCTAACCGGCTGCACCAGGCGTGAGCATACGGCTGCCAACCGGGATAGTCGGCGGCCAGTTGGCGATAAGCCAGGTCCACCTCGGCGAATAAGCGGCCCAGATGGTCTAGTAACTCCGGCAGCAGATCGTATTGCATCGCCTGATGGAAAAGCGTGTCCAGCATGGCGTAGCGGTCGCCCACGGTGGCCGGTAGATCGAGCGTCTGGCCTAACCGAGCCAGGTCGGTTCGGGTGAGATATAGCCCGGTCTCACGGGGGCGCAGTAACTGCTTTGTTAGACGGCGGAAGGGTGAGCCACCATCGCGTGTTTTCCCATCAGCCGCATCATCGGCCAGCATTGTCTCATCGGTGCCGCGATAGATGGGCGGCGGGGGGAGTTCGGGAAAGAGGTCATCCGGGGTCGGGAGTGGAGTCTCCGGGAGGGTAGTCAAGAGCAAATCGAGGGTAAAGTCACCCAACGAGGCGTAAAACGGGTGCGGCTTCAACCGCCGGAGGGTTAACACAAAAGGTACCCCCCATAGGGCCAAATGGCGAGTGTGGAGTTGGTGAGCCGGGTCAACCTGCTTCCGGTCGAGCCAGTCGGCCAGCGCCAACAGTTCCAAGCCGATATGATCCGGCGCGCCGGTTCGAATGCCCGCCGGCGGCTGCCATTCGCCCCGCCGGTAGAGCTGCGCGACGCGTTCGGTGGCCGGGGTCATAAGCATTACCGAGGGATCGATAAAGATGCTCTCGTAGGGTGGCAGGTTAAAACCGAACAGCCGTTGATACTCAACGGCTAAATCGGTCAGGTGCTGCTCATCCAGCGCTAGCAACGTTTGGGCCAGTTCCGGCAAGGCTCTCAGTGTACTTACCTCTTGAGCCGTAACTTCCTCTAGCCAAAAGTGGGCTAAGGTTCGGTAGGCTGGGGGGATGAGATGATTGTCTGACAAACTTAAATCTCCTAGAAAATCCGGTGACAGTCACTTGGTCTTGAAGCGGCTGTCATCTAGCGAATTTGGCGATGAGGAGATAAGGAGATTGAGAGATTAATGGGGCAGTATCTCCCCGTCTCCCAATCTCCTATCCCCGGCAAGAAAACGACGTTGTTTTTGTGCCCGTTCGCGGCTTACGCGGCGCCGTTGCGTTCAATCGGTAGGCCGGCGGCGGCCCAGCCGTTGTAGCCGTCTTCCAATTTAATCACGTTGGCGATGCCTTTGGCCTGCAACACGCTGGCGGCAATCGCCGAGCGGTTGCTGGTGCGGCAGTGGACCACGACCGGCTTATCGGTCGGCACTTCGGCCACGCGGTTGGGCAGATAGCCCAGCATAATGTGTTGAGCATAGGGCAGGTGGCCTTCGTTCCACTCGCTGGTACCCCGCACGTCCAGCACGGTTACGTCACCGTTGTTGATCTGCTCGGCCACTTCTGCCGACGTGGTGGTGGCGTAGCTTTGCAACGCGTCCGGCCATTGCTGGACCACGTCCGGCGCGGTATAGCCGGCGAAATTGTCCAGACCGATATAGACCAGGTCGCGCATAGCCTGCCGCGCGGATTGTTGGCTGGCGATGAGATAGAACGGCTGCTCGTAGTCCAGCATCCAGCCGGCCCAGTTGGTGAACGAGTTATCTTCGGGAATGTTAATCGTACCCGGAATATGGCCGGCGGCAAAGTCGGCGGCCGAGCGGGTATCGATGACTATCGCTCCGGCGTCCAGCTTTTCTTTGAGTTGTTCCAGATCGAGCCGCTCCGGTTCCGGCAGTTCATCGAGTACGTTGCGATCAACCTTGTTCAGCTTCTTCATCATCGCAAAGTAGGTCGGCGGTTCGGGCTGGCCGTCTAACAAGGCTCTGACGAACTGATCTTCATCTTCATAGGACATGGCGGTATTAAACAGTTTTTCATAACCGACGGTGCTGGAAGGAATAGCGCCCAACGCCTTCCCACAGGCGCTACCGGCGCCGTGCGCCGGCCAAACCTGCATATAGTCCGGCAGTTGCTTGAAGCGCTGGATCGACTTGTACATCTGGCGCGCGCCCGGTTCGGCCGTGCCTTTGATCCCGGCGGCTTCTTCCAGTAGGTCGGGCCGGCCAATATCGCCCACAAACACGAAGTCGCCGGTGAAGATGCCGATCGGCTTGTTCGCGCCGGCTGAGTCGGTGATGATGAATGAAATGTGTTCCGGCGTATGGCCGGGCGAGTGCATCACTTCAAAGATGATATTACCCACCTTGAAGGTGTCGCCGTCTTTGACCAACTGAACGTCAAATTCCGGGGAAAACTCATACTTCCAGTTTTCATCGCCTTCATCCGAGAGGTAGAGCTTAGCGCCGGTTTGCCGGGCCAGTTCGCGGGAGCCGGACAGAAAATCAGCGTGGATGTGGGTTTCGGCGGCGCCGACAATAGCCATATCGTTCTCGGCGGCCACTTCCAGATAAGGGCGGGTATCGCGGGCCGGATCAATAACAAGCGCCTCCCCTGTGGCTTGACAGCCAACCATATATGAGGCATGGGCTAATTTGTCATCGTAGAAATATTTAAGCAGCATCTTGCATTCTCCTTAATTTGTCTAATTTATTATTAGCAAAGTTATTAGCAAAGTTTTGATAATAAGACTATACCTTACCTCTATAAGTCAGGTATAAGGGGTATGTAAGAGCTTTGTAAGCGCCCCCGCTTACACAACACCTTCCTCGGCCGGCGTTTGAGTCTTTTCCTCGGTCAGATAAAACATACTGATGTGCGGCTTGAGCGGCCGTTTGAGCCACAGCGGGCGGCGCAGACCGTTCGGGCCGGGAGCCGGTTTGGTCATCGCCAGCCACTGGCGGTAAACGGCCATCGACTTGTTGGTATCGACCCGGATGTCACCGTTGCGATCCTGCGGCCCGGCTTTGCTGACCTGGATGGCTTTTTGATGCCAGCAGTGCATGCCGCTGATAGGATCGGGGTGGACGGCGTGGGTGATATTTTGATGCACCCCGACCTCCTCCCACCAGATGCGCGAGGTGTCCGGGTCGTCCGACTCGAAGGCGGTCGCGCCGTGCAGTTGGCGCAGGGAGAACTCGCCTTCCGGCGTTTCGTCCAGTTCCACCAGAGCCGATGTGCCCCGGTTGAGGCCGATGTTCTCTTGCAGCCGCCAGCGGCCCAAGTGGTGGCTCATGGCGATGACGCCGGGCTTGATGCCTTCGGTGACCCAAACCTTGGCTACAAAATAGCCGATTTCGGTCTCGACTTTGATCAGGTCATTGCTGTGAACACCGATACGCCGGGCATCTTCGGGATGCATCCAGACCGGGTTGCGGTGGCTGATTTCGTACAGCCACTTGGCGTTAGCCGAGCGGGTGTGAATTAGCGTCGGCAGGCGGAAGGTGGGTAGCAGCAGCATCTCGCCTTTGCTGCGGTCGATGTTATCCGGATGGACATGGCTTTTGAGATAGTGCGGTACGGTGTATTCCAGTTCGTTCCAGCCCCATTCGGCCAGGGTCGGTTGGTAAAATTCCAGCTTGCGGCTGGGCGTGCCGAAGCCCACCCGCGGTTCGCCGTCGATCATTACGCCGATAGCCTGATCGTTCTTCAAAATGCGACCGGCGGCATCGACCCTATAATCCGGCGGCAGGCTGCCGTTGCCGGGATGCACCTTATCGAGACCGGGTGCGGCCTTTTCGTAGGGCGTGTAGTTCTCTTTGACGACCTCGAACGCGCCGTATTTGCGCATATATTCCAGCGGCGTCAACCCCTCGTTGGCCGCCACTTCGGGCAGGCCGGGCACGCTGTTCTCGAAAATCCAGCGGAAATACTCGTCGGCGGTGATGCACTCGCCGGGACGGTAGGGGCTTTCAAAGTGAGAGCGAATGCCCAGCGACCCGTCGGGATCGATGCGCCAGGACAGTTGCAGCCAGAACTCGACCTCTTCCCAAACCTCGCCGGGGTTGGCTTCGTAGGTAAACTGAACCTTTTGCCCCATGCGCTCCATCGCCACACGGCGCACCGGCTGGCGGAAGGCGATCCATTGGCCGGCGTGGGTCTCCTGGCTCATCAAATCGTGCCGCTCGCCGGAGTGGCCCATCGGCAGGACGTAGTCGGCGTACCAGGCCGACTCATTCCAGGTAGGGGTCAAGGCGATGTGGCGGCCGATCAGATTTTCGTCGCGCAGGGCCTTCATCCACATAAAGCCGTCCGGGTTGATCCAGAGCGGGTTGTAGACGCGGGTGAAGTAGACATCCAGCTTGCCTCGCCCTTCCAGCAGAAAGTGAGGCAGCAAGAAGCTCAGTTCAAAGTGGGCCAGAGGCCACTCTTTGGGCAGCAGCAGCTCATTCCACTTTTTCTGCGGCGGCGGCGCGTCGAACGTTTTCGGCACGAACTTGTTCCAACTGTTGCCGCTGGTTCCTCCCCGTGTCCCGACCGACCCGGTCAGCACGTTGAGGAAAAAGAGCGTCCGGGCCACTTGCCAGCCGCCCAGGTTGCCACTAGCCGCACTGCGCCAAACATGCGTCGCCAGCCGCCCCTGGCAATTGGCCACTGCCTGGGCCGAGGCGATGATGCGTTCGGCCTCAACCCCGCTTTCCTTGGCAGCAAATTCAGGGGTGAACTGGGCATAGAGTTCCTTGAGCAGCAGATCGAAGTTATCGAACGTCACCTCCCATTCGGGACGCAGCGCTCGCAGCGAGTCGGCCCAGTTGACCCAGCGGCGTACAAAGGCTTTGTCGTACAGCCCGTTTTGAATGAGATAGTTGGCGATGGCCAACAACACCGCCGCCTCCGAGCCGGGCCAGGTCGGCAGCCAGTGATGGGCGTGGGAAGCGGTGTTGCTCAGGCGCGGATCGAGGACGATGAGCCTGGCTCCGTCCGATTTACCCTCAATGATGCGCTGGGCGTGGGGGTTGAAGTAGTGGCCGGTCTCCAGGTGGCTGCTGACCAGCAGGATGACGCGAGCGTTGGCGTAATCAGGTGAGGGCCGGTCGAAGCCGCTCCAAAAAGCGTAGCCGGCGCGGGCCGACGCCGAACAGATATTGGTGTGGCTGTTGTGGCCGTCGACGCCCCACGATTGAATGACGCGGTTCACGTAGCCGTCCTCACCGGGGCGGCCCACGTGGTACATTATCTCGTTGTGGCGATCTTCCTGGATCGCTTTCCGCATCCGGGCGGCGATGTCGTCCAGCATTTCTTCCCAGGTGACGCGTTGCCACTTGCCTTCGCCCCGTTTGCCCACGCGTTTGAGCGGGTAGAGGATGCGTTCGGGGTCGTAAATCTGGTTTTTGGTGGCCGGGCCTTTAGCGCAGTTGCGCCCCCGGCTGCCGGGATGCTTGGGGTTACCCTCGAATTTCTGAATTTCCAGCGTCTCTTTGTCGATGTAGGCCAGCAGCCCACAGCCGCTTTCGCAGTTAAAGCAGACGGTCGGCACCAGCATGTAGTGACGAGCCACCTTTTTCGGCCAAGCTTTCGAGTCGTACTCGACCCAGTCGTCCCACTTTTCGACCGGCGGATAGTTGGTCAAGCCGCCGGTGGTGAGCGGTTCAGGCATCGCGGTCGAGACGGATGCAGTTATTCGGTCGATGTTTTCGGCGGATGGGGTAATGGGTGATGGGTGGTTGGTAATTGGGGTGTTTGTGGCGGTGGCTAGCGCCGGCTGTTGCGCCTGGCTCAATTTGGCGACGGAGTTTAGAAAGTTGACGAGCTTTTGCTTCATTATTGTTGTACTCCCTAAAAATAGCCCTCACTCCGTCGCTAACGCGACTCCCCTCTCCCTCAGGGAGAGGGGTTGGGAGTGAGGGTGAAATAGTCTCTACGAATTCGGCACTTCTTGTGGAGCCATGACGAAAGCGTACTCAAACAGGTACAGGCCGATGACGGTCAATACAGCAGCGGCAGCGACCAACAGCGGAGCCGCGCCCGCGCTGAAAGCAGCGGCGATCACTAACAACAGCGGCAGGATGTGGCCCAGACCAATGGCTCCGGCCCAGAAGTGGTTCTTATATTTGCCGTGGCTGATATCGTGGGCGGCGCGGGCGGCCACTTCTGAGGCATGGGGCATGCCGAACTCGCCCAGCAAGGTCACAAACAGATCGACCACTAACGCTACGCCAAAAATCCACAGCAACGCCGTAAATAAGGTCGCCCCCAAGGGAACGAACAAACCGACCGCCAACAGAACCCCCGACCCGACCATCAACGCCTGGATCACCAGGTGGGCCGGCAGAAGCGAACTTTGCCACAAATCACGCCCTTCAGCCTGTCCAAAGAGGAAAGCGGTGTAAACCGCCGATCCCATCGCCAGCACAAAGCCAATGACCAGGAGCGGTATGCGTACCGCCGCGGCCAGCCCGCTGTCGATAAAACCCAAGTAGGCCGCCCCTTCCAACAAGAGCCACAATCCCCCCACGGTGGAAAAGCCCATTAAGATGAAAGCGCCTCGGGCCAGCCACGATTTGAGTTGGGGGCGGAAGACAATGCGCAAAAAGGTCTGGGGCTTCTCCAAATCGATGACCAGCAGTAGGGTCGTCAAGCCGATGAAGGCCAGCGCGACGAAGTTGCCGGCCAGAGCTAATAGGGGATCAAACTCGATCAGGTTGAGGCCGAAGAAGATGGCCAGCAGGCTAAATACGCCGCTGCCGATGCCTTTGGTCACCAAATAAGCCGGTACAGGCCAATGCCAGGGGACTTTGTGCTGGGCGTTGTAGGTGGTCTGAACCATATGCTCGGCCAGGCGACCTTCACCGATGTGGATCGGGCCTTGACTGGCGGAGCCAACGCCTTGAGCGGTGGGGGTGCGGATCGGCGTGCCGGAGGTGGCGGTTTTGGTCGCGGCCTGAAGGGGAATGATTTCCAGAGCCTGGTGGTGGCCGTTGCGATGGCCGTTGGTGAAGCCGACCGCTTGCTCCGAGATGAGGTCCGACCACATAAAGTTGGCCTTGGTCGCGGTCGGGGTCAGGCCGATGTCGTCGCCTTCGATGTAGAACAGCTTGGGCGCGGTGCCTTGCTCCGGCTTGCGCACGCTAACCTGCTCGCGGGTCAGCCTGCGGCTGATCTCGCTGTGGGGATCGTCCAGGTCGCCGGCGATAATCGAATGGGTGGGGCAGACGACCACGCAGGCCGGCTCCAGCCCCAGGTCGGTGCGGTGGGAACAGTAGTGGCACTTAGCCGCGCTGTGGGTGTTAGGATCGATGTAGATGGCGTCGTAGGGGCAGGCTTGCATACAGGCTTTACAACCGATGCAGACGTCCGGGTCAAACTCGACAATGCCGTCGTGCCGCTGATACATCGCGGTCACCGGACAGATGCGGACGCAAGGAGGGTTGGCGCAGTGGTTGCAGCGAGTCACCTGGAAATAGCGCTTGCTGTTGGGGAACTCGCCCTTTTCCACATATTTGACCCAGGTGCGATAGACGCCGAGCGGGACTTCATTCTCCGACTTGCAGGCCGTGCTGCAGGCGTGGCAGCCGATGCAAGTCTTGTTGTTTATAATGAAGCCATAATTCATTATTCCTCCTTGAACAGGTGTATGCGGTTAAACTATGCGGATTTGAACCAGACCTGACAGGTTTCCGAAGACAATATTCGGAGTAAGTTATGTTCCAACCGGCCCTTTAATTACGCCGAACTGGATTTTGTAAAACCTGTCAGGTCTTCTTTCTTAATCTTACGTTGTTGGGATTATTTTTGGGTTGGATAAAGCATGCCTTTCAATTGTAATCGAAATGGCCTGCCGGCGTCATCCCTTATCGTAGGGGTTCGTCTCACCCATTTGGGGTATTTTGAAGTCTCATTCCAGAGAGATCAACCCCTGCCGCACACCTTCGAGGACGGCCTGGGTGCGGTTGGGCTGGTCGAGTTTGCGGAGAATGTTTTTAACGTGGGTGCGAACGGTTTCTTCGCTGATGTGGAGCTGCTCGGCGATGGCGCGATTGGTGGCGCTGGTGGCCATGCTTTGCAGAATAGCCAGTTCACGCGCGGTTAAGGCCGTTTGCATCAAGGCGGGCGAGGCGAGCAGGTTCCGGTTATAACGAACCAACGCCTGGGTAACGTGGGGGTGGAAATAAGACTCGCCGGCGGCGATGTGCCGGATGGCCGCCGCCAACTCGGTGGTGGAGGCGTCTTTGACGATGTAGCCATCGACGCCGGCTTCGATGGTGGCAAAGACGCGGGCGTCGGCCTGCACGCCGGACAGAATCAATATCCGGGTCGGGGGCGACAGGCGGCGCACTTGCTGAGTGACCTCGATGCCGTTGAGCTCGGGCATATTCAAATCGAGTAGAACCACATCGGGCTGAACGTCCTGAATCAAGCGAACTCCGGCCGCGCCGTTTTCGGCCTCGCCGACAATGTCAAAGTCGTCTTGAAGTTCCAGCGCCAGCCGCAGCCCCTGGCGTACCATCGTATGGTCATCAACAATCACAATTCGGATTGGGTTCATTGGTCACCTGCTTTGTCCTACGAAAATTGATCGGTAAATAGTAAATGGTAAATAGTAATTGGCCATTCAATCTCCAATTACTATTTACCAATTACCTCTTTACGCCACCACGGCCACTTCATCAGCCGGTTCGGCCAAGGCCAGCGGCACGCGGATGATGATGAGCGTGCCTTCGCCAAAGGCGCTGTTGAGTTCAAACGCGCCGTCTAAGGCGCGGATACGTTCGGCCATGCTTTGTAGCCCCAAGTGCTGCGAACTATCGACCTGGGTAGGGTCGAAGCCTTCGCCGTCATCGGCAATCCGCAGTTCGATATCGTGGGCGTCCTGGCTGAGTTTGACGATAAACTGGCGGGCGTTGGCGTGTTTGACGGTGTTGGCCAGTGCTTCTTGGGTAACTCGGTAAAGCTGACGGCGGGTGCCGGCCTGCCAGTGGTCGAAGTCGCCGGGCAAATCGAGCCGTAAGGCCATCGCCTTTAGCGGCGAAAGGGCGCGGAGGTTGCGGTGCAGTCCGGCCACAAAGGCCGCGGCCGTAATCTCATCCGGCTTCGAGTCGAAAATGATCTGGCGGAGTTGGGTCTGGGCCTCGGCGGCGGTTTGATGTAAATTGGCCAAAAGCTGCTGGAGTTTGGGTTCGTGGGCCAGCAACTGCTTGGCTGCGTCCAAACCGTAGGCCAGGCCATAGAGCGCCTGGCTGACCTGGTCGTGTAAATCGGTGGCCATGCGATGGCGTTCGGCGGCCACGGCGGCTATCCGAGCGCGGTCGATGCAGAGCCGGACGCTGCCCAAGGCTACACCGGCGTGCATGGCCAAATGGTTGAGTGAATGGCGTTCGGCCGCAGACAGCCGCCGCTCGGGTGAGAGTTGATCAATGACAATGACGCCTACTAATTCATTCCGCAAACTTAACGGTAAGATAAGGTAGTGCGATCCCAAAATAAGCCGCCGATTGAGAGCGTCATCGTGAGTGGGGGCCTCACCGTCCGTAATTTCAAGCGTCAACCGACCTTTCAAGGCCCGCGCGAGCGGCCCCGACTCGGCCTTTAAAGACGCCACGTCGGTGTGGGCCAGCTTGGGCGCGGCGTTACCGTTGGTCGCAGTGTTGCCGGCCAGGACAAGCCAACCGGTCAGCGCATCGAGCGGCCGATCGTACAAACCAATCACCGCACGGGGATACCCCATTTTTTCCACCAATCCCTGTAAAACAATCTCTTGCATCTCAGCCGGATCAACGGACGATTGCATCACCAGCGACAGTTCGCGCAGCAGATCCAAATCGCGGTTGCGCGTTGAGAGTTCGTCGTTTTTGGCGGTTAACTCGGTATGGGCTTGATAGAGCTGTTGGAGCAAGCGGGTCGGGTAGCCAAAAATCGCGCCGATAAGAAAGAAGCTCATCACCTGGGTCAATGCGCCGGAGAGGTTGACCGGCGCTGCGAGCACCATATTGATCAGCCAAGCCAGGCCATACAACAGACTGTAAAACGCCGCCGCCGTAACGCCGCCTCGAATGCCAAAGAAAAACGCCGCCGCCAGAATAGGGGCTAAACTATAGGGATAGTAGGGACTCTGCTCCAGGCCGGTGGCCCAGACCAGGCCGATTGAAATCACCAAATCGATCCCCAGCAGCCAGGGATGTTGCATCAACCGGCGATTGAGGGGGGTAACGGCCAGGGTTAACCCTAACGTCAAGCCGGCGGCCACCAGCAGACTAAGGACCATGCGGGACAGCGCCTGAGGGGGAGAGAAAATAAGCAGATCCAAGAGGGGCGGCAGCAAACTAACCCAGCGGTAGCCGACTAACAAGCGAAAGGTAAGCTTTTGTTCGTATTGGACGAAGGTCGGGCCGGTCATAACGGCCATCTCCGTTGATGATTGACGAAACGAAGGTGACAGTCACTTTGTGTTGTAAACGATAAATTTAAGCGATTCATGAGGAAATGTCACCTATGGGTTAACTGTATGACTATCGCTCGATGGGTACATCGATCAAATTACCCCATTCCACCCAGGAGCCATCGTAATTGCGCACATGCGGATAGCCCAGTAGATATTTTAGCACAAACCAGGTATGAGACGAGCGTTCGCCGATGCGACAATAGGTGATGACCTCTTTATCAGGCGTGACATCGTGGCTGTGGTAGAGACGCTGTAAGGCTTCGGCGGGTTTGAAGGTGCCGTCGGCTTGGACGGTTTGGCCCCAGGCGATGTTAACTGCGCCGGGAATATGGCCGGCGCGCTGGGCGCCCTCCTGCTGCAGATGTTCCGGGGCGGCCAGGTCGCCGGAAAACTCTTTGGCCGATCGGACATCGACCAAGGCAGTATCCGGCCGGTGTAGCCCGGCCAGCACCCGATCCCGCAGGGCGCGGACATCGGCGTCTGTTACCTCAACTTGATAGGTAGTCGGCTGAATATCGGGGATGGCTCGGGTTAGGGGGCGCTTTTCAGCCGCCCATTTTTTGCGACCGCCATTCATTAGGCGCACATCGACATGGCCATAATATTTCAACAGCCAAAAGGCATAGCTGGCAAACCAGTTATTCTTGTCGCCATACAGCACCACGGTGGTCTCATTGGCGATGCCCGACCGGCTCATCAACGCGGCAAAGGCAGTGGGGTCGGGAATGTTGCGACGCAGGGCATCGCGGGTATCGACTTGCCAGTTCCAGCCGACCGCCGTAGGAATATGGCCGAAACGATACGCCGTGGGATCGGCATCCATCTCCACCAGACGCAGATGCGGATCATGCAAATGCTGCGCAACCCACTCCGTTTCGACCAAAACTTCGGGGCAGGTATACCCGTTTTTACTCATCGAAAGGCCTCTCTATTTTTGCAAGCCGAGTAGACCTGACCGGTTTTTAGGTAGTATCTAAACAGTTGACTTTTTGCCCACAAAATAAAAAGTTGAGCCAGAAATTTAAACGCAAGGGGCGCAAATGACGCTAAAGTCGCAAATGCTTTTGATAAATTCTTTTGCGTCTCTTGCGCCGGTAGCGACTTTAGCGTTAAATCTTTTTGGTTCCGGCTCGTCTGGGTTATGGTCTCATAAAACTGGTCAGGTCTGGCTTGTGTAGTTTGTGTGTATGGTAGTGTTACGTGGGGATTATACCATATCTTACGCCTCAAGACCTTATAGGTTTCCAAATGGTGTTGGCGATCATACACCATTTCGGTTGGAACACTTTTAAGGTCTTGATCTTCACCTTCAGTCTCTGGCTCATTAAAGCTCATTCAAATCGACCAGTCCATAGCGCAAGGCGATGACCGCCGCCTGAGTGCGATCCGAGACGCCTAGTTTGGTAAAAACGGCGCTGACGTAGTTGCGAATGGTGCCTTCGGATAGGTGCAACCTGTCGGCGATGTCGAGGTTGGTTAGGCCGCGAGCCAAGTGGCGCAGGACTTCGAGTTCGCGCTCGCTTAAGTCGGCAGTCAGGGAAGTGGTCGGCGGTGTGCCCGTCCGGGCGATTTGAGCCAGCAATGTGCCGGCCACACCGGGGTCGACGTGAGTTTTGCCGTCGATAGTGCCTTTGATCGCGGCTATTAATGCTTCTCGCGGGCTGTCTTTGAGTAAGTAGCCGGCGGCGCCGCTGCGGATGGCATCCAGCACCCACTCGTCGCCATCGTAAGTGGTCAGTACCAGCACGCGAATTTCAGGGTATCGCTGGTGAATGAGCCGGGTGGCTTGGATGCCGTTGAGTCCCGGCATTTTTAAGTCCATCAAGACCAGGTCGGGTTTGGCCGTCGGAATCAGATCCAGAGCAGCAGCGCCATCATACGCCACCCCGGCTACCTCGATCCCGGCGGCGCTGTTCAAAATGACCCGTAGCCCTTCGCACACCACCTCTTGATCATCACAAATTAAGACTCGGATCATCTTTTGTCTCCACGCTAAAATGAATGGTTGCGCCTTGTCCCGGCCGGCTGTCGATGTCTAACCGGCCGCCGGTCATCTCGGCCCGCTCCCGCATCCCCCGCAAGCCAAAATGACGAGAGAGATCGACCTGGGCCACTGCAAATCCCTGGCCATCGTCTGATACGGTTAGATCAACCGAGCCGTTTACCTGTTCCAATCGGACGCTGACATGGCAAGCTGCGGCATGCCTGACCATATTTTCCAGCGCTTCCTGGGCCACCCGATAGATCGATTGTTCCACAGCCGGGGGGACATCTCGAAGCACAGCCGGACTTTGCCAGATGAGTTCAGCGCCGGCGCGGGCGGTTTGCATTTCGGCTAAGTGACGCACAGCCAGCGCCAACCCCAAATCCTCCAACGGGCTGGCTCGCAGCGATTGCAAAGCTCGCCGTGTTTCCGATAGGCCGGAACGGGTTGTCTGTAAAGCTTGATCGACTATCGATTGGGTTTGCGCCGAACCGGTTTCGACTGAAACTTTAATGGCTTCAAGCTGCACCGCCGAGGCGCTCAAGGTGTGGGCCAGCGTATCGTGCAGTTCCCGAGCCAGGCGATTACGCTCGCGGCTGATGGTTAACTGCTCCAAAGTCGTGGCGTAATGGGTCAATTGGCGATTGGCTTGGGCTAGCGCATGCCGCTGCTGTCGTTGAAAAGTCATCAACCGAATCACCATATAACCGACAATCAGATAAGCGATGGTTCGGGTGACCACGGCACCGGTCGGAGCCAATAAGAAGGGGCTGCCCCACCCTAAGGCCATAACTTTGAGCGCCAAATCGAATCCTGCCGTGGCCAGGCAATAGTAGATGACCCATCGAAAACTATACTGCCAGGCAATCAGAATTAACGGCACAAATAGGATGGGGATGAGTTGCCATGCCCCCAGCAGCGCTCTCATTTCGATCAGATCGTCGGGCGACAACCGGGTCAGCGCCAGATAATGGCCCACCATTGGCCCGATACAGGCCAGCAGCAGCCCGACCGGCAAAAACCATCGTCCCAATCGTCGCTGCCCAGCCGGCCACCAGAGATAGATGACCAATAGGGTGGCTTCAACCAGATCGAAAACGGCGAAATAGTCGCCGTATTTGGCCGATACCAGTTGAGCGTTGCCGGCGCCCAGCCAGATTGACCGACTGGCCACAGCCAAGACCAGCAGCCCCAACCGCAGCCCGGCCAACAAACGAAAAACAGATAGTAATCCCGGTTCAAACGTATTTGTCTGCGTCATAGCTAAATTATAGCACGACTACCGGCGGGGGCGTATTGGATCAGACTCACCTCCCGGTATGACCGGGATCATGTTATGACGTGACGCCGGTCATACCGTCCGGTGATTGATGGCACTATTAACTCTGGTGGAGATTTGGTAGAGTTGGATGGTTGGGTAGTTAGATGGTTGGTTAGTTGGACAGATAGTGGGATGGTTCATTCTAGCTAACTATTCAACCAACCAACCAACCATCCATCCAACAAACTTTCCCCCGGAGTGATGTTATGAACTTTCTTCGACCCCGTTGGCATAAAGTGATACGCGATCTGGTCGCCAATAAAGCCCGGACGGTGCTGGTGGTGTTATCGATCACCGTCGGCGTTTTGGCGGTGGGCGTGGTTTCGGGGACGCGCAGTATTTTTGGCAGCCAGTTGGACACCAGTTACGCGGCGACCAATCCGCCCAGCGCCAGCTTGGTCGTTAATGGTAATTTCGATCAGGCGCTGGTCGATACCATCCGTTCGATGCGCTCAATCGAACAGGCCGAGGGCCGGCGGGTGGTCAATGCCCGTTATCGGGTCGGGCCGAATGATGAGTGGGTCGCTATCACACTGGAAGCCCGCGATCCCCAGGATTATGATGCAATGACCATCGCCAAAGTGTGGCCGGAGCAGGGCGACTGGCCGCCGCCGGATCACACCTTGGTGGTTGAACGCGCCTCGCTGGATTGGATGGGGCTGAACGTGGGCGATGCCATTACGCTGCGTACGCTGGACGGCCACGAACGGACGATGCGGATTGCCGGCGCGGTTCACGATCCCGGCGAACGACCGGCTCCGCTGGCCGGCCAGGCGTTCGGGTTCATCAGCCTCGATACGCTGGAGTGGCTGCACCAGCCTCGCGCGTTTAACCGGATCGAGTTTGTGGTGGCCGGTAACAAAACGGATCAAGCCCACATTCAAACGGTGACTCAAGAGGTCCGGCGCAAAATCGAGAGCGCCGGGTTGGACACCTTATCGACCATCAAGAATAGACCGGGCGATTATCCGGTCAACGATGTGGTTCAGCCGCTGCTGCTGTTGTTGAACGCTTCCGGGCTGCTGGCTTTGGGGTTGAGCGGCTTTCTGGTCGTTAACACCATTTCAGCCACGCTGGCTCAGCAGATCCGCCAGATTGGGGTGATGAAGGCTATCGGCGCGCGGCAAGGGCAGATCATGAGCCTTTATTTTGCCACGGTGCTGATTTACGGCTTGCTGGCGCTGGTGGTAGCGGTACCGTTGGGCGTTGCCGGCGCTTGGGCGCTGGCCGGTTATCTGGCCCACCAACTCAATTTCGATCTGGTGCGCACCACGATTGCGCCCGGCGTGCTGACCATCCAGATTGCTATCGGCCTGTTTACGTCGGCGCTGGCCGCGCTGTACCCCATCATCAGCGGCACGCGCGTCAGCGTCCGTCAGGCCATCAGCGACTACGGGTTGGGCCAGGGCCAGTTTGGTGAGAGCCAGCTGGATCGGCTACTGCAGCGGCTGCGCGGCCTGTCGCGGCCGTTGTTGATTTCCCTGCGCAATACGTTTCGCCGCAAAGCCCGGCTCGGCCTGACGCTGCTCACGCTGTCGCTGGCCGGTATGACTTTTATTGCCATCTTCTCCGTCCGAGCGTCGTTGCTGCACACGCTGGATGACGCCCTCAACTACTGGCAGTTCGATATCCGAATGCGATTTGATACGGACTACCGAGTTCAAGAAATCCAGCGAACCGCTATGACCGTGCCGGGCGTCGTCGCGGCCGAGAGTTGGGGCGCTGCGTCCGTTCGCCGGGTGCGGCCCGATGGCGAAGAAAGCGAGGGGGTGATTATGCTGGCCCCGGAAGCCGACACCACGATGCTCCAGACCACCCTCCTGGCCGGGCGTTGGCTGCGCCCGGACGACGCCAACGCCTTGGTCGTCAACACCGATTTTCTGTACGACGAACCTGATCTGGATTTGGGCGATACGGTAGTCTTGAAAATCGGTGAGCGCCAGACCACTTGGCAAATTGTGGGCATTATTCGCGGGACGCTAACCGGGCCTATTCTCTATGCCAATTACCCGTACTATGCCCGGGCCGCCCGCAAGGTTGATCGCGCTGGGGCGGTGCAAGTGATCGCCCAAGCTCACGATAGCGATAGCTTGAATCAGGTGGCGCAGCAGCTTGAGGCGGCGTTTAACCGGGCCGGCTTCAAAGTTGCCGAAGTACAGACGATCATTAGCCTGCGTGACAATGTGCAGCGCCTGCTCAATATTTTGATTGTGTTTTTGCTGGCCGTGGCCGTGCTGTTGGCCGTGGTCGGCGGGTTAGGTTTAATGGGCACTATGAGCATCAACGTGCTGGAACGCACCCGGGAGATTGGGGTAATGCGGGCCATCGGCGCTTCGGATGGGGCTATTTTTCGGATTGTCATTGTGGAAGGTATGGTGATTGGCGTGTTAAGTTGGATCGCCGGCTCGCTGCTGGCAGTCCCGGTTAGTCGATTCTTGAGCGACGCCACCGGTCAGCAGCTTTTTCAAGCGCCCCTGTCCTACACCTTTTCACTGCCTAGTGTGGTGCTGTGGTTCGTTGTCGCCATGCTGCTGGCGGCACTGGCCAGCTTTGTCCCGGCGCGAAACGCTGCTCGTCTGACGGTACGGGAGGTGCTGTCCTATGAATAGGGCAGGAGGCCCCCTACTTTTGCGCTCAAGGCCGAGGCGACAAGATTTTATCGTAGAGCGTCCAGCTTGGCCTCAATCTCTTCTCGGTCAGGGGCGGCGGGGGTTAGGCGTAGGTAAGTTTGGTAATCCTCGATAGCGGCTTGGACGTTGCCTAGGGCAGCGTTGGCCTCTCCGCGCCCCCGGTAAGATTCGGCCTGTTGATCATTTAAGGCCAAAGCCTCGTTGTAATGGGTTAGGGCGTCTTCGTACCGCTCAAGTTTGAGGTAAACCAGAGCCAGCGTATCTTGGTTGTAGTCGTTCGACTCCAACTCGACCGAGGTGAGGGCGTGTTCCAGCGCCTCTTCATAATCGGTGTCGAGATAGAAGGCCAGCCCCCAGGCTAGATTGTTGTGCGAACTGACGTCTTCGGGATTGCGCTCAACGGCGCGGCGATAATCGGCTACAGCCCGTTCGTGGTCGCCTCGGTCGTCGAAACTGACGCCGCGATTGTAGTAGGTCAGGTAGAAATCGGGATCAAGCTCGATGGCGCGGCTGTAGTCGGCGTTGGCCTCGCCCGGCGCGTCGAGCCAGTGGTGGGCCAGCCCGCGATTGGCGTAAATATCGGCGCTGTTGGGATCGAGTTGGGCCGCCCGGTTGAACTCTTCAATCGCCAGTTCGTACTCACCTTGATCGAGATAGTCAAGGCCGCGCTGGTAGAAGACGCTGCTGTCGGGCGTCGGTGTAACGTCCGGCGTCGCGGTTGGCGATGGCTCGCCGGTGCAGGCGGTTAAGAGGAGGATCAGGATAGTCCATAAGGATAGGTAGATGCTGGTCTTTTTAGCCATTTTACGCCCCAATTTACATCGACAACTGTCGCTCGACAAATTGGCCGCGACCGGCTTTCCCGTAAAATGTTCCATTTTCGGCGATGACTTCACCCCGGCTGATGGTGACGACCGGCCAGCCGGTGACTTCGAAGCCGGCGTAGGGGGTCCAATCGACATTTTCATGGAGGACATCGGTGCCGAGAGTGAGTTGTTTGTTGGGATCAAACACCACCAAATCGGCATCATAACCGATGGCAATGACGCCTTTGCGAGTCAGGCCAAAGAGCCGGGCTGGATTGGTACAGCACATTCTGACCCAGCGCTTGAGGGAGAAGCAGTTCGCCAAAACGCCGTAAGTGTACATCAGCGCAAAGCGGCTCTCGATGGAGGGCACGCCGCCGGGGATGCGGCTGAAGTCGTCGAGGCCCAGGGCTTTGTTGGCGCTGCTAAACGGGCAGTGATCGGTGGAGACGACTTGTAGTTCGTTGCGGCCCAGCGCCGTCCACAGGCGGGCTTGGTCGGTCAGGCTGCGCAGGGGTGGGGCGCATACCGGCAGCGTCCCGGCGACGCCCGGCTCTTCGTAGGCGGCGTCGGTCAGAAGGAGGTATTGGGGGCAAGTTTCGCCAAAGACACGCAGTCCCCGGCGGCGAGCCGCGGCGATGCGTTCGACCGCATCATCGCAGGAGACGTGAAAAATGTAGACCGGCGTACCGACCAGCGCCGCCATGTCGATGACCCGCCCGACGGCCTCGCCTTCCATCACGGCTGGACGACTGCGCGGATGCCAGCGTGGTTCGGTCCGGCC
Source organism: Anaerolineales bacterium (assembly GCA_020634855.1). Taxonomy (GTDB): domain Bacteria; phylum Chloroflexota; class Anaerolineae; order 4572-78; family J111; genus JAGRBY01. The sequence goes on along the minus strand of JACKAU010000002.1, from coordinate 1,109,166 downwards.
GACGGCCAGATTTTGGGCGATCATCAGGCAGATGACGTCCCAATTCTCGGCATGGACGATCGGCAGGCCGTTAACCTGTTTGACGGCGTCGAGGGCCTGGAGCAACTCGTCATCTTTGAGCCGAAAGCCGTAGGCCATGTAAAGTTTGAAGGTTGGGCAGCCGGCCTCAACTACCGCCGGCAGTTGGTCGAGTTTGGCGATATCGGCGGGGGTGATGGTCATATGCAGCCCGTAGTCGATGACCACTCGATCTTTGGCCTCGGCTTGCCGGGCGGCCAAAGCGTCGAGCAGCGACTCCTCCGGCTCGGCGGCCACAAAGTCGATGATGGTTGTGGTGCCGCCGTGGGCTGCGGCGCGTGTGCCGGTGAAGAAGTCGTCGGCGGAAATAACGCCGCTGGGCAGGGGCATCTGGTGGTGAACGTGAACATCAATCGCGCCGGGCGTGACCAGTTTGCCCGTGGCGTCGATTTCTCGTTCGCCGCTGAGGTCGGCGGCGATGGCGACAATTTGTCCATCGCGGATGCCGATGTCGGCCTGGTAAACGTTTTCGGCGGTGACGATGGTTCCGTTTTTAATGACGAGGTTGAGTTGCATAAATGTTCACCTTTCTGTGTTTTCCTCGATTACCCGCACCGTATCATAAATCGCCACACCCGCCCCCAAAGTCTCAATCGACACCACCAGCGCATATCGCTGCATCAACGGCTCCGGCGGCTTACGCCAGGGTGCAACCTGGGCCAGGGCAACCAACTCAAGCGTGTGCGGTAAGTCATGCGCGTAGACATCAAACCAATCGCGGATGAGACTGCCCCGGCGGGCGCGGCTGCCGGGATTGAGGACCGGTTTAAGTTGCCACGGCCAGGGTCGCAGCGGGAGGGCGTCCTCTGCACGATCTTCCTCATCGTCATCGGTTTCGGCTTCGGCCATCCAGCGGGCGCGGAAATCGTCCGATGGTTCTTCACGGCGGCGGAGTTCCCATCGCATATCGACCGCCTGATAGCGGCGGCGTTGGGTTTTGCGCACCGCCGGATTATAGGTCAGGGTCACGCTGACGCGCAGGCGGGTGGCGGGCGGCAGGTTAAAGAGATCATCCGGTTCAAAGCGAATAGCAAAGAATGACACTTTAGCCGGATAGCGGCCCGATGAATTTTTGTCCTCGACAGTCCAACTAAATTCATCTTCAGCGATAAAGACCAGGCAGTGAGCGTTCGATGACAGCGCCTGCTCCGGCCGGGGGCGGCCGTAGCCGCATAGGCGCAGCAGTGTGTGTCGATCTTCCTTTGTCAGTGCATCACCGAGAGCTGCTTCGGTGGGACCGGTCAAGCTGTGAATAAATTCGGCCGGCCAGGCGGCCGAATTGACAATTAACGCTCGGATGAGGTTGGCGGTGGCGTTAGGGTAGCGAGCCTGAATGCGACCGGCCAGATGCGTGACTTGGGCCGCGGCCAGACCGACGCCGGTCTGAAAGCCCAGTGGTTGATCGGCTTGGCCGGTAACGTAATTACGGTTGGCAACCAGTATCGCCGACTCGGGCAGGGCCGTTAGATCATCTTTCTGCCAATTGCCGCCGGTTTCAACGACATCGGGTTTGACCGGGCCAAATTGGAGCAGCCCACTGCGGGTGAAGGGGGCAGGGTGTTCCGGTTGGGCCAGGAATGGAGCAGACGGCCAGGGCAACGTCGGCGGGATGGGCGTCAACGCGCCGACGGTCAAGGCGTTGTAAGCCTGGCCGGGGTCGCGGAGTCGCGTCTTTGGGCTGAGCAAATAGGCCGGGTAGGTGGCTCCCCCCGTCATCAGCTCGACCAGTTCGGCGGAGGTCAAGTCGCCGGCGGAAATGACAAATAGCAGATCGCTACGGGCGGAACAGTTGTCGATCTCTTCAGCCCAGTTGGAGATGGCCTGCTGCGGGTGAGGAACTGTGCCAATCGACAGATTGAAGATTTTGCAGCGTTGAGGCAAGGGCTGATGAAAGACCTCGACCACCTCGCGGATGAGGGCTTTGGGAAATTGAAGTGGATGTAGTTGTGGCGAACTGTCCACTGCGTCAGGATCAAGTTTGGCGGCGGGTAGCAGGATTTTCGCATTTTCAATCCAAACTACCGGCGTTGTGATTTCATCGGGGGCCTGAGTCAGGTTTAGCAGCGATCCGTAAGCAACGACACTGGCGATGGCGGTGCCGTGGCCTTGATCGATTTCATCGGTGGTTAGATCGGCCGGTTCGACGGTGTCAGGTAGGAAATTACGCTGGCGGCCCATAATCGTCCGGCCTTCGCTGGTGGTAAACAGCGGGTGTTCAGCAGCGATACCGGAGTCGATGACGACGACACGCGGCGAGTCCGGGGACAGATCGGGTAACGGCGGCAGATCGGCCTGGGCTGTGGCCGCCAATGGGGTGGCGTAGCTTTCGACTTCAGGGACAAGGTCAATCGACAAAATCCAGTTGGCCCGGCTGTCGTCCAGCAGATCGAGAACGGCCCGGCCCGGCAGCAAAACCCGATGCAGCGAGTAATCCACCTCAATCAAATAGTGGCCGGTGGCGGTCACAACATCTTCTTGGTAGGGCGACAGATCATCGCTGAAATTGGTCAGATACGTATAAAATTCATGTCGATTATCAACGCCGTCACTGCTTTGGCCGCCGGCCAGTTCGATATCGACCCAAACGGGTTGGTTGGGTTGTAGGTGGCCGGCTTCGATCCAGGCGGCCAGGCGGTCGCCGGCTTTGTCGTGGCGGCCGGCGGGGCGAATCTGCTCGATGGGGGCGATGACGCCATTGAATTTGGGATTGCCGCTGTCGGTGCGTTGGGAGACGTAGCTTTGGGCTTTAGTGGCCAGAGTAGGCAGCGTGACATTGGGTGAAATGGTAACCAGCAAGCCGTTGTCCCGTTCCTCAATAGGTTTCAGCCCTAACGAGCCGACCTGCTCTGGGGTGAGGCGTTTGGACTCGATGATGACCTGGGTGTCGTCGGGCAAGGGCGGTAAATCAGAGGCGCGGTCTCGGGCCTGCGAGTCGATGAGGCGCTGGAAGTCATCGATTTGCTTGAGCAGATTTTGACCGTGAGCTTCTGTGTTCTCGCGGGGTTTGGGGCCGCCGCCTCTGACTCGTTGGCGCAATTTGTTTTTGGGGCCTTGAGTAAACGCCAAAAAGGGACGAGTCTCAGAGGGGGGTAATTGACCGGCCATTGTCCTTCTCCTCGTTTGCTCTTACGGATGCTTTATGGCTAAACTAGTACCTTGGTTATGTCATCTGAAAAATTATACAGGTATTTCTTTAAATAAGGAAAGAGACGGTGGTGTTTTACACACAGTCACGCTTTTTCGGTTAATGCGCACAAGCCGTACTCGATTTTTTGTACTCAGCGTGTCATCTGCCTCACTCTTAGATATAATGTAGATAACTCAACACGCAAGGTTATCTCAATGAATCGTTCAATTCGCGCTCGATTAACCCTAACTATTATCGGCCTGGCAGTCGGACCGTTACTTGCGGTCGGAATTTTGTTGACCTGGCAGATTTTTGCTCTTGAGCAAGCCTACGCTATCAACGAACAACAGGCAGTGGCTGAAGCGGTGGCTCACGAGATTGAACATTTTATCCACGAATTCCAAGAGCATTTGGAGCATATTACGCAAAATCGCGGGCTGGCCAATTTGAGTATGGAGCGGCGACGAAGTCTATTATTGGAACTACAATCTAATCAACCTGACTTTATTGAATTGATTTTGGTCGATAACAGTGGAGATGAGCAAATTCACTTCTCTTCTCATATCTCCCCGGCCAATCACGAACCGATTAATTATGCTACCGATGAGGCGTTTACTATTCCAAAATCCACAGGGGCGATTTATTACGGTCCAATTCATTTTGATGAGGTCACACAAGAACCCCAGATGACGATAGCCTTACCGTTCTTTAGTGTTACTCAAAACGAAATGAGCGGTGTTCTCATTACCTCAGTTCGCGTTAGCCAGATTTGGGCTATTTTGGCTGAATTTCAGCCAACTCCTGAAGAAAAAATCTATATCTTAGATGAGACCGATCAGGTTATTGCTCAGGCTAATACTTCGATGAATTTACCTAAAACCTATTTTGAGCTGCCCGATCAGCCTGGACTGACTACCGGCCTTGATGGTACCCAGGTTATTTTGGCCTCAAAGGCAATGGTTTTAGGTGATCGGATTTTTACGGTTGTGAGTGAGATCGCCACCGATCAAGCGTTTGCGCTGGCGTGGCGAGAAGTAACCATTGTGGGGGTGACCCTGGTGTTTGTGCTGATACTTGCGACCGGATTGGCCTTAGTCGCGGCTAATAAAATTGTAGACCCGCTGGAACGCTTGGCGACAACAGCGCACGCGATAAGCGCCGGTGATTTGACCCAACAAGTGCACGTTGAGTCTCAGGATGAACTGGGCCAATTAGCCCGGGCTTTCAATACCATGACCGATCGATTGCGAGACACCATTAACTCGCTGGAACAGCGAGTTACGGAGCGGACAACCAAGTTGGCTCAGGTTAATGAGCAACTTCAACAAGATATTGCCAAACGGCAGCAGATAGAAGCATCCCTGCGTGAAAGCGAAAGCCGTTTGATTGAAGCCCAACGTATGGCTCGCTTAGGGTGGTGGCGATTGGATCTAACCACAAACGCTATAACGTGGAGCGAGCAACTATACAAGAACTTTGATGTCCCTACAACGACCCTGATCGATTTTGACTTCTTCCAAAAGCTTATTCACCCTGAAGATGCGGACTATTTTTTTCAATCTGTTCGAAGTACTCTTGAGTCGAATCAGGAGGAGTTTGAACAAGAATATCGAGTCATCCTACACAACGGGGAATTACGCTACACGTATAATCGCGGACGCGTCATTCGTTCGGAAACAGGCCAGCCGCTGGCCCTTGTTGGCGTTGGGCAAGACATCACCGAGCGTAAACTGGTCGAGGAAAAGTTACGCACCAGTGAGGAACAGTTTAGAACCGCTATCAGTAACTTTCTCACACCGATCTCGATCACCCGAATTGAAGATGGTTGGGGTCTGTATGGCAACAAAGCTCTGGCCGATTTGTTGGGCGCGCCGGTTGAAACATTGATTGATCAGAAAGTAGGTGACTATTACTACAATCCCGCTGAGCGCGACATCGTGCTCACGACTTTACAGAAAGACGGGATCATCAAAAATAGGGAGATCCGGCTCAAACGATACGATGGTTCACTATTTTGGGCCAATATTTCCATATCGCCCATCACTTTTTTTGGCAAGTCGGCCTTAATCACCGGTTTTTACGATATAACTGAACGGAAGAAGGCTGAAGAACTGTTGAGACAGGCTAACGCTATTGTTGAAAACAGTCCGGTGATGCTTTTTAGATGGCTGGCTAAAGAGGGCTGGCCGGTCGATTTTGTAACGGATAATGTGGCCCAGTTTGGCTACACCTCTGACGATTTTTTGTCTGGTCAGATATCTTACAGCGATATGATCCACCCGGATGATGTGGCCCGCGTAGCTCAGGAGGTGGAAAGTTATTCAGCCAATGGTATCGATGAATACAGCCAGCAGTACCGGCTTATCACCAAAGATGGACCGGTGCGCTGGGTAGAGGATCGGACCACCATTGGGCGTGATGAGACGGGCCAAATTACCCATTATCAGGGCCTGGTCTGGGATAGTACGGAGCGCAAACGATTGGAGGAAGAACTACGCAATGCGGCTGAGTTTTTTAATTCGGTGATTAATGCCATTCCTGATCCGCTTTTTGTCAAAGATGAACAGCATCGCTTTATAGAGTTTAATGACGCCTTCTGCAAATTCATGGGGCGGACGGCGGTTGAACTGCGCGGATTGAGTGACTATGATTTTGTTCCCAAAGAACAGGCCAACATATTTTGGAAAAACGATAATAAGGTGTTTGCTACTGAACACCCCGTGGAAAATGAAGAACAACTTACAGATGCTTATGGCAATACCCGCGTTATTTTAACCAAAAAAGCCGCCTTTCGTCTGCGTAGCGGCGAGAGGATCCTTACGGGCGCTATCCGGGATATTACCGGACGTAAAGAAGCGGAAGAAATGTTGCGGCAGGCTAAAGAAGAAGCAGACGCGGCCAACCGAGCCAAGAGTGAATTTTTATCGAGAATGAGTCACGAACTGCGCACCCCGCTCAACGGTATTTTGGGTTACGCGCAAGCCCTTATACGCAAGCCCGCTCTTGATCGCCAAACGCTGGCCGGATTGGAGGTTATCCAACAGAGCGGCCAGCATCTGTTGACGCTGATTAATGATATTCTGGATCTGGCTAAGATTGAGGCCCGGAAAATGGAATTGAATATAACCGAGCTGCATTTAGATCAATTCTTACAGGGCGTGGTTGGCATTATTGAGATGTGGGCTAAAGATAAAGGCTTAGAGTTTGCCCTGGAAGCCGATAACGCCTTACCCGTTGGTGTTTTGGCCGACGAGACCCGCTTAAGGCAAGTGTTGATCAACCTGATGGGCAATGCGGTTAAGTTTACAAATGAAGGACAAGTCACGCTACGCGTCTCATCGGTCGGAGATATTGACCAAGATGAAACCCATAAGAAGAGGCAACTCATCCGTTTTGAAGTTGAGGATTCGGGGGTGGGAATTAGCGCCGAAGATTTAGAAAAGATATTTTATCCGTTTGAACAAGTTGGTGAACATACGCTTCGACGCGAGGGAACCGGCTTGGGCCTGTCGATTACCTGGCAGTTGGTCGATCTAATGGGCAGTGAATTGCAATTTGAAAGCGAACCAGGCCGAGGAAGCCGGTTTTGGTTTGAATTAAAGGCGCCGGTGTTTGAGACCTCGATGGTGGAAATGGCCGTCCCGACCAAAGCGATTACCGGTTATCACGGTCGCAGACAAACAATATTGGTCGCTGATGATAAACTGACCAACCGTCTGGTGCTGCGTGAAATGCTGGAGCCTTTGGGGTTTACGATCATCGAGGCGGAGAATGGCCAAGAGATATTGCAGCGGTTAGAACAAAGGGCTGTTGACGCCATTCTCACCGATCTGGTCATGCCGGGAATGAATGGGTTGGAGGCCGTTAGACAAATTCGGCAGATGGCGGATCATCAACAGACGCCGATCATTGTCTTGTCGGCCAGCGCCTTTGCGGAAGACCGTAAAGTGAGCCAGGAGGCCGGCTGTGACGCCTTCTTGGCTAAGCCGGTTGATCGAGAGGAACTTTTGACATTTCTGGCCGATCAGTTACAGCTCGATTGGGAGTACAAGGCTGAAAGAGCGGAGTCGCGGTTGGCCAAGGGTATCGATCTGTCTGAACTCACGCCACCCCCGCCGGCCGAATTAGAACAGTTATATCGATGGGCTGAAATGGGCCGGCTGCCTCGAATTCGGCAGTATATGGATCACATTGAAGCGATGGGCGAAACGTATGCCGCCTTTGTGCAGGTAGTGAGAACGTTAGCCACTGAATTTCGCCAACAAGAACTGGTAAATTTACTGGATCAATACCGTAGCTCTGGAGAAACCCGTGGAACGTAAAGAACAGACCATTCTGATTATTGATGATCAACCGACCAACCTCAGAGTTATGGCCGAGTATCTGGAAATGGATGGCTTTGAACTGATGGTTGCTCAAAATGGTGAAGATGGATTAGCCATTGCCCGCGCCGGGCAGCCCGATATCATCTTACTGGATGTGATGATGCCAGGTATCGATGGCTTTGAAACCTGCCGGCGTTTACAGCAAGATGATCGAACCCGGGATATCCCGATTATCTTTATGACGGCGCTGGCTGACGTTGACCATAAAGTCAAAGGGTTTGAAGCCGGCGCGGTGGATTACGTGACCAAGCCAATTCAGCAGGCCGAAGTGCTGGCCAGAATCAACACCCATTTACGCCTGCGCGAGCTAACCCGGCAAATCCAACAATCCAACCAGGAAATCCGGGATGCATTTGAAAACCTAAATGCAACGCAACGACAACTGATCGAGTCAGAAAAAATGGCCGCCCTGGGCAACCTGGTAGCGGGTGTGGCTCACGAAATTAACACGCCGATTGGCATCGGCGTGACCGCGGCCTCAACCTTAGCCGATGAGACAGCCTTGTTTTTTAAAGAGATTGAAAATGGACAGATCAAACGGTCGGTGTTAGAGGATTACGTGAATGTGGCCCGAGACAGCAGCGAATTGATTTTGCGAAACTTGAGTCGGGCCGCCGAATTGGTGCAGAGCTTTAAACAAGTGGCCGTTGACCAGACTAATCTCGACCAACGGAAATTTTCGTTAAAGCCATACCTGACAGAAGTCATCCGGAGTTTGGGGCCTCGACTGAAGCAGACCGGCCATCGTATTGAGATTGAGGGCGATGACCAGGTCAAACTCACCAGCTATCCGGGCGCCTTTTCACAAGTGGTAACCAACCTGGTTATGAATTCGATTAAACATGGGTACCCCTATGGCGGCCACGGATTGATGCGATTTGAGGTGTATCAAGATGCAGACCGAGTTATCTTGCAATACACTGACAATGGCTGCGGTATTTCGCCGGAAAACCTAAACAAGATATTTGAGCCGTTTTTTACCACCGCCCGGCACGGCGAAGGGACCGGTTTGGGTTTGCATATTACCTACAATCTGGTTACTCAAAAGTTAGGGGGGACCATCCGGTGCGAAAGTCAGGTTGGCCAATATACCCAATTCACGATTCAACTACCCATTGAAGTCCGAAAATCGTAGTTATCTGGATGAGACCTTATAGGGTTTCAAGCGCCAGATGTGGCTATTTATCATTCCAACCATTCCAATTGGACAGATGGGTCTCTATAAACATGTCTCGGAAACCTATAAGGTCTTGTGCCATTCATGCTTAAGCAGCCCATAGAGACAGGTATCCCACCAGCGATCCTTAAATCGCTGGTTCTCACGCAGTTGCCCCTCGTAGGTAAACCCCAGCTTTTCTACAACCCGGCGTGACCCGGCATTGTTGGCAATTACTGAGGCAAAAATACGGTGCAACTGCAACGTGTCAAAACCGAATGTTACGATGGCCTCGGTGGCCTCGGTGGCGTAACCGGCCCCCCAATAGTGCGGATCAATCTCATAACCCACCTCTCCCTCAAACGAGTCATCCTTACTTTTTCGTAGACCGCAAGAACCAATTAAGTCGCCGGTCTCTCTTAACTCAACGGCCAATTGAAATTTCAGACGGGGCTGGTCGGTTTGCCACTCGATCAGTTGATGCAGAAAGCTCTCCACCTGGCTTCGCGTTCGCCGCTGCCAAGGATAATAGCGCAGGTAGGCCGGGTGAGTCTGGTAAGCCAAAACTGCGGCTAGGTCATAAGCGCTATATTCGCGTAAAATAAGACGTTTTGTTTCTAGTTGCACGGCTTTGTGGACTTATTGTCGATTACACGGCCAGGGCCGCCTTGGCCCGTTTAGACTCTCTGGCCCGCTGGTTTTTATCCAAAACCCGTTTGCGAATGCGCAGGTTTTTGGGCGTTACCTCTAGCAGTTCATCATCGGCCAGATATTCAATGGTTTCATCTAAGCTCATTTGTCGGGGCGGGGTCAGCGCCACATCGATATCGCGTATGGCGCTGCGCATGTTGTTGAGCTGCTTTTTCTTACAAACGTTCACCTCAAGATCGCCGGGCCGTTGGTGCTCGCCGACCACCATTCCTTCGTAAATGTCAACGCCGGGACCGACAAACAGAATACCCCGCTGCTCGGCGTTTTGAATACCGAAAGTGGTTGACGCGCCCGCTTCCCAGGCTACCAGCGAGCCTTTTGAACGCGCGTCGATTGCCCCGGCCACCGGTCCATACCCGTGGAAAATGGTGTTGATCGTCCCCATCCCCCGGGTCGCCGTTAGAAACTGATACCGAAATCCTAGCAGTCCGCGTGTCGGTACGATGTACGTTAACCGGGTCGCCCCGTCGTTGGTGTTTTCCATGTGAATCATCTCGCCGCGTCGTTTGCCTAACATTTCCACCACCGCGCCGACCGTTTCCGAAGAGGTTTCGATAAAAGCCTCCTCGTACGGTTCTTGCAGCGTTCCGTCCGGCCCCGGCTTGATGATCACCTCCGGTCGAGACACTTGAAATTCGTACCCTTCCCGCCGCATCGTCTCGATGAGAATAGCCAGGTGGAGTTCTCCCCGCCCGGACACGGTAAAGGTGTCGGCGCTGTCCGTTTCATCCACCCGCAGGGCGATGTTGTGTTTTAGCTCCTCAGACAGCCGTTCGCGCAGTCGGCGGGAGGTACTCCACTTGCCCTCACGGCCGGTAAACGGTGAGGTGTTAATGGCGAAGGTCATCCGCACGGTCGGCTCTTCCACCCGAATCGAGGGCAGCGGCACCGGATTATCGGCATCGGCTAACGTATCGCCGATAGACACTTCCTCCAACCCGGAGATGGCCACAATTTCGCCGGCTTCGGCCTGTGGCACTTCTTTACGATTTAAGCCTTCATGGACATAGAGATAACGCACTTGGTCCGAGAATCGCTCGCCGTTAGGCGTTAACCGGACAATAGGCGCACCGACGCGTACCTGACCGGCAAAAATGCGCCCAATCGCCGTCAGGCCGCGATAGGTATCGTAGCTTAAGGTTGTCACCAGGATTTGCAGCGGCGCATCCGGGTTAGCCTCCGGCGGCGGCGTTTCGCGCAGAATGGTTTCAAACAACGGTTGCAGATCAGGCTGAAGCTCAGGTGTAAGTCCGGCCTGGCTGGTGGTGGCGATGGTGTACACCACCGGAAAGTCAGCCTGTTCGTCGGTTGCGCCCAGTTCGATAAACAGGTCGAACGTTTCATTGAGCACCCGATCGACATCGGCATCTTTTCGGTCGATTTTGTTGATGACGACGATGGCTCGATGGCCCATCTCCAGCGCCTTTTTTAAGACGAAGCGGGTTTGGGGCATCGGCCCTTCGGCGGCGTCAACCAGCAGCAGCACCCCATCAACCATATTGAGGACGCGCTCTACTTCACCGCCAAAGTCAGCGTGGCCAGGCGTATCGACAATATTGATTTTAACCAACTCTTTTGTAGTTGGGTCTTCAATAGTGATGGCGGTATTCTTGGACAAAATCGTAATCCCGCGTTCGCGCTCTAAATCATTCGAGTCCATTACGCGTTCGGCTACCTGTTGGTTGGTGCGAAACACTTTGGCCTGCCGGAGCATGCCATCAACCAGCGTGGTTTTGCCGTGGTCAACGTGGGCAATAATTGCAATATTTCTAAGATCGGTTCGTTGAGTCATGAGTTTCCTTTTCAATCAAACGTCTTGGTTTCAAGACCTTATAATCTCTGCTGACGGGCATAAAAAAAGAGCCTTTTTGGCTCTAGCCCCTTAAATAGTTTTTACGGGTACCAGCCTGACGGAGGCGCTATAGATTGCCATCCGTTTTGTTAGTCTCAAAAGTGTGGAATGGCGGCTTTGCCCCGTTTGGCAGTGAACCGGGCATCAAACGCCAGATCACCGCGTGGCTTTAATTATATTTTAGCCTAAAGTCGTGTTCTGCCAAAATTTACAGCTAACTATTCAGAAATTTTCATTCTAAATTTTCACTTTAAAGATGGTGGTCACCTATGAAATGAAAAAGTCGCTATATAGTCTCGATAACATGCGCCGGCCGCGCCGGTTTGCCTGTCGATCTGACCATCCACCACACCGGCAGCATACCGGCTAAAGCGGTTGCGGCGGCTAATAAGAACAGCCCGGTTAACCCGAACCACTCAAAGATCGGGGCCAGCAGCCACGCTCCCAAACCGATGCCGGAGTCGAAGCCCATATAAAATACCGCGCCGGCTCGACCGCGTTCAGTAGCCGAGACCTGCCCCACGTGAATGGCAATGAGTAGCGGGTGTAAAATTCCTGAACCGGCGGCGACCAGAAACGCGGCGAAATAAAGATGAAGCGGGGTGGTAGCTAAAGCAAAGCCGCCCAGCCCCAACGCCAGCAAAAGAAAAGAAATCATTAGGGTTAACCCGTGGTGAGCGCGATCCAGGAGGCGACCGGTGAATAGCCGAGTTAGGATAATGCTGATGCCGTAAACTGTATACACCAGGCCGGCCGAGCCAAGCTCACGGCGCTCGGTCAGCAGGGGCGTAAATTGAAAAAAGATACCAAACGCCAGGCCAAACACCGCCGCGATGATCAGCGGGAGCCGCAGCCGGTTGGCCAGCCGCAGCATATCAAGCCAAACAGAATGTTGTTGTTTCTCCGGTGGTTGTTGCTCTAGCGGCGGTTGCTGAACCCGCAAAGCCAGTACGCCGCCAATCGCTGCCAGTCCGCCGGCCAGCCAAAAGGCGCCGGTTAGGGTCAAGCTATCGAGCATAAGGCTGACGATGGCCGGGGTGAGGGTCATCGCTACATTAGCTGCCACGCCGAAGATCGCCAGCGCCGAGCCTCGCTTTTCGGGCGCCGCCAGATCGGCAATGAGCGCTGTCGCAGCGGTGGTAAAGGCCACATAGCCGGAAGCCTGTAAGACCCGCAGGCCAAAAAGCGGCCAAGACTGCGTGGTAAAGCCGATGCCGATTGAGCCAATAATTAGCGAGGCTGTCCCCAACAGCATCACCTGTCGCCGTCCCCAACCATCGGCCAGCATACCGGCCATAGGCCGCACCAGCAGTGAGGTAATACCCAACGCGCCCAAAACCAGGCCCACCTGCCAGTCGGGCAACCCTACGCCGGTCAGATAGAGTGGCAGCGGAATCATCAATGTGTAGAAGGCCGCAAAAAAAAGCAGTGTTGCCACCCAGATCGACCAGTAGCTTTTGTTCATCGACATTGTAGGGTCTTTCTTATTTGACTGGCACGGGGGCGGCCATAGCCAAGGCGCTGTCCGGGCATAGGCTGGTGAACTCAAGCGAATCTTTCACCTGAGATGGCACGTCAGCGCGATCTATCGGGCCAAAGCCGAATTGGGGAAAGAAGGCTTCGGCTGTTTCAGTTAGTAGGTAAAGGTGCGTTACCCCGTGCCGCCGGGCCAAATCGATGGCGGCTCTGGTTAACTGCCGGCCTAACCCTTGTCCTTGATAATCCGGCGCAACGGCCACCGAGCGCAGCAGCGCAGACGCGCCGTAAAGCTCCAAGGCCGCGCTGCCGATTACTCGGCCATTATCGCAAGCAACCAGCGCTGTCGCCAGATGATCGCTCAACCCTTCCGGCGGCAGCCCACTGGCGGCCAAGAGTGAAAGAAGCGACTGGAGCGTTGCCTCGCCGGCGGGTTCGATGGTAATGTCAGAGGGTTTCATTTTGCCTCCAGGGAACTGCTTATCGTAAAGAGACTACAAACCTTACTTTTAACCCCGCTTCTACGTTATTGGTCTCTACTTTGCGTTTGCGCCCGACGCCACCGTTTGCGAACAGGCGTGCCGTCTGGGTCGTAAGTGGTCGAAAAGGCGGTTTCGATACTAAGCTCGAATAAGATGTAGCGATCAGCCGGGCTGTAACTGGCATGTCGAATGGCTTCGGCCCGCAACTCGACATTCTCGACAAGGGCGCCGCGGCCGGTGATCAAAAACTCGCCGCCGCCGCCGGCCGTATCTTCGACCGAAGCGTGCAGGGCGTAACGCCCATCCCGCCGGAGGTCATGTCCTTTGGGCGAGGTTGGCTCCATAAAGATGAACAGGTGACCGCCGCCAACAATCGGTGTAACCGGATGTACTCGGGGCGAGCCATCCTGGCGAACTGTAGCCAGATAAGCCGGCCGCCCGGCAAATCGGGCTCGACCAAACTCGGCCAGTTCTATATCTTCCTGTTCTAAAGTTTGCCAGCCCACGGAACCCCTCCTTATTTATAGACCATCCAATTATTTTGCCCATTATAACACTTTGTTTGTTCGGGCCAAAGATTATTATACCGAATATATGTAATAGGATGGCTTGGAATTGTGCTCTGATCTGGCGAGGCTGTGGCCGGCGCTTGTTGAAGGCTACAGCGCCAGTCCTTTAGATTTGGAGTTCAATAACAACAATGGAGGCAACCAAGTAGACCAGAGCATTGCCCTGGTCTACTTTTGATGACTTTAAAGGAGGCTAGAATTTGGAAACCTTTAGAGTCTATTACGGGTCGATTTCAGGAATGTTGCTTTTTGGCCGGGCAGGTTGAAAGACCAAACGGCATATACACCGGACACCAACCCACGGCGGCCGTAAAGAGCGGGATAATCCCAATGGCTCCGAGCCAACTGTTGAAATAAAAGCCTAAGGCAATGATAACCAAACCGAGCACAACTCGGATAATGCGATCGATAGAACCCACATTTTGCTTCATGATAACCGTCTCCTTTGTTATGGGTGAGTGAATTAGAGTTAACTTTTGACTCAATCATAACTCAAAGAGCGGTAAAAGTATGTGACTATATCACATAACTAGGGCGATTTAGCTTTTTCCAACAGCGCCGGCCTGTTTTGCACCGTAACCGAGCCTCTGGCCAGCGCAATCAACCCCTCTCGTTCAAAGTCTTTGAGGATACGGCTGACGACCTCTCTGGCCGAGCCTAATTCATAGGCGATCTCTTGATGGGTGATGGGGATGTGAGCCTGTTGCTTGGCCCGGTCAGCCAGCAGTTCGGCAATGCGACTATCCACCCGGCGAAAGGCAATCTCTTCTACGGTGGCGATCACATCGGCCAGCCGTTTTGACATCAATTGGAAGACATACTCGCGCCATACATCGTAGCGTTCCATCCAGTCGTGCAAGATGGGGGCCGGAATCAATGCAGCCCGCACCTCTTTTTCAACCACGGCAAAGGCCGGAAACTCAACGTGGCTCAAAATGCAAGAGGCAGTTAAAATGCAGCTTTCGTTTTCCTCGATACGGTACAGCGTAATTTCCCGACCATTCTCACCGACTTTGTAAACTCGCACTGTCCCGGACAATACAATCGCCAGTTGGGCGCAAGTATCCCCTTCCCAGAAGACAAACGCGCCCGCCGGTAATTGCGTCACCACTACGTGCCGGCGCAGTTCCGCTTCTACCTGACGACCGCCGCCTTGCAGAAAAGCGAAATAGGTTTGAATATCGGACGGGGTTAATTCAGCCATAAGACAACCTCATCTTATCGAGACCCGCCGGTTACGCTTCATCCGGTTGAAACTGATAGCACCAGGCTTCGCCGTCTAATACTGTTTCGCCCTGTTGGTTGGTTATCTCGATCTTAAGCTGGCAAACCGGTTTGCTGGCGTGAACCTTTAGCACCTCCGCAGTGGCGGTAATAGTGTCATCGATGTAGACCGGAGCGGTAAATTTCCAATTCTGACTGAGAAAGACGGTGCCTGCGCCGGGCATGTCCATCGCCACCAGCGCGTGCAGCAGCCCGGTGGTTAGGCCGCCTTGAATGACTAATCGACCAAATTTGGTTTTGCTGGTAAAGTCCTCATCAAAATGGAGCGGATTATAGTCACCCGTCATTTGCGCGTACATCGCTACGTGTTCGGCTGTTAGGGTGAGGCTACGCTCGGCTTTTTGGCCAACAACAAGATCCATCAACCTCTCCTTTAATTCAGTATCATTTTAGGTTCCTATTATAAGCGATAAAATGAAAAAGAAACAGAGGGAAATTGTGTCGCTTATCAGGCTAAAGCCTTGTTAAATTCGCTCTATTATGTCAAAATATGAAATGAGAGCCAAACAACCCGTATTCAACTATTATTAATCCAAAGCAAGTAGACTAATTCGTACTGAGGTTGTCTGTCCGGTGCGGATCAGGTGAAAGAGATCAGCCAATGTCATCAGAGCAACAGCTTGCCTCACTGTTCAAGGCTGTCGAGGGGATAGATCAGCTGCTTATCCTACCCCACAATGACCCCGATCCGGATGCCGTAGCGGGAGCAGTGGCCTTGAGCCGCCTGCTGTCAGCTAAAACCGCTCTCCACCCAATAATTGCCTATGCCGGTATGATTGGTCGATCTGAAAATAAAGCATTGGTTAATTATTTGGACCAACCGTTGGCACAACTTAATGACCTGGTTTTACCGCCGGCTGTGCCGGTCGCTTTAATCGACACGCAGCCGGAGATGGGTAATAATACCGTTCCGGCCGGTTCGCCGGTGGTGGTCGTGATCGATCACCACCCCTGGCGGGAAGCCAGCGCGTTAGCGCCCCTGGCCGATGTGCGGGTCGATATCGGCTCGACTTCAACGATCTTGACCGAATATTATCAAGCCAGCGGTTTGGAGCCGGACCAAAAACTGGCCACGGCGCTCTTTTATGGGATCAAAACCGATACACTGGGTTTAACTCGGGGCACCGCTTTGGCCGATATCGACGCCTTCTTTTATTTACGGCCGCGTATTGATGTCGATTGTTTACTGGAGATTGAGCGCGCCCAAGTGCCCTTAGGGTACTTCAAGAGCTTTGATGCTGCCCTGCGAGCGGCCAGAATTTACGATCACCGGATTGTCATTTCTTATATTGGGGCCATGACTTATCCCGATCTGGCCGCAGAGTTGGCCGACGTGTTACTACGTTTAGAAGGTACAGAGTGGGTGGTCTGTATGGGCCACTATGGCCAAGAATTGATCTTGGCAGTACGAACAACTCGACCGGCAGGAGGTGCAGGGCTACTAGCGCAAAGTGTGGTTGGCAAGCAAGGCAGCGCAGGCGGGCATGGCACCATGGCCGGCGGACATATTTTGCTGTGGGGTAGAAACCCTAAGGCCACGGCCGCCCGTGTGGCCCGGTTGGTCTTAAAATACCTTGATCTTGCGCCTGATCTTAAAGGGCAACCCCTCGTCTAGTCAGTATCAGGAGGCTTCTTAATTTGGATTCGATTACGCTGTTATATAATCAAGCGCTTTTTCTATTATCTAACCTATCATGGCTTAATATTATCGATCTGGTGCTGGTCACCTTGGCCTTTTTTGTCCTCTTGTCGGTGATTCGGCAAAGCACCTTTTATCTTTTCCGTGAGACGTTAGCCGTTGCCGTTATTTTGTTATTGGTAACTATCGTCTTGCCGCTACCCGCATTCGATTGGTTAGCTCAAGGGATTTTGGTGGCTATCTTGGTGGCTACACCGATCATCTTTCAAAATCAGTTGCGTCGCTTTTTTGAACAAGTCGCCCGAACGATTGGGTTGGCCCAGGCCGTCCAGCAAGGTACGGCTGAGAACTATTTCCCGCAGCTCATTCATGCTGTGGAGAATATGGCGGCCAGTAAAACCGGCGCATTGGTCGTCATAGAAGGCAACGACTCCTTAGATGAAATCATCAAAACCGGTATTCGCTGCAACGCGCAGGTGACCAGTGAGATGCTGCAAACCATCTTTTTCCCCAAGACGCCACTTCACGATGGCGCGGTCATCATTCGTATTGATCGGATTGCGGCAGCTGGGTGTGTGCTGCCGCTAACCCAACAAACATTGGAGGCCGATAAACGATTAGGCACCCGTCACCGGGCGGCGGTGGGCGTCAGTGAGGCGTATGATGCAATGGTGGTCGTGGTTAGCGAAGAAACCGGCCAGATTTCGGCCGCCCGCGCCGGCGTGCTTAATCGGCCTTTGACCAGCGCTCAACTCCGGGAAGAGCTGACCGACTTTTTTGATCCGGCCACGCATGCATCGCCGTCTCTTAGTCTGCGCAGCTTGTTGAGACAGGGGGTACGCAAACTGTGGCACTCAATTACCCAATCGAGTGCTAAGCAACTGCTCATCAATAGTGTGTTCTTGTTGATTTCGTTCGCCCTGGCCTTAATTGTGTGGGGCTTTGCCTTTGATCAGACCCACAATATTATGCGGGTGAGAGTACCCGATATCCCGTTGCGCGTGGAAGGGCTTCCGCCTGATACCCAAATTATTTCTTCGCCGCCCTCAACCGTATCCGCCATTGTCCAAACTACGGAGGATCAAAGTAGTACCCTAACCTCTAATAGCTTTCAGGCGGTGGCCTCGTTACAGGGGATGGGGCCGGGCGTCCACCGCGTACCGATCCGAGTGAGTTCCAGTATTCCTCAAGTTTTGGTTTTAGAGCCAGACCCCGAGACGGTTGATTTGGAACTGGCGCCCATTATCACCCGCTCTCTGCCGATTAATGTTAATTTGGATCAGCAAGGGTTCCCTGCTGCTTATCAGGTTTCCGGCCCGGCCGTCACCTTTCCGATGACGGCGACGGTGAATGGCCCGGAGCCGTTGGTTGATCAGATTAATCAGGTCCAGGCAAGGGTGTCATTAGATGGTGTCACGTCGTCGGTTCGAGAGCGTTACGCGCTTGAAGCCGTTGATAGCGAGGGGCAGCCCATTCCGGAGATTAAATTGGACCCAACCGAGGTGCAAGTTAATGTTCCTATCCGCCAGCGAGTTGATGCGCGCACGGTCAGTGTTCGAGCCATTCCTAATGGCACCCCCCCGGCCGGTTACTGGTTGAGCGACCTCAGTGTAACTCCGGCCAGCGTTACATTACAAGGCGATTCCAGTCAACTTGATCAAGTCGGTAGTTATGTTGATACGCTCCCGGTTGATATTAGTCAGGCTGCGGGCGATTTGAAATCACAAGTGCCGCTCGATCTGCCGGCCGGGGTCCAGGCCATTGACAGCGAAGGTAGGCGGATCGAGACGGTGGATGTGGTGGCCCGCATCGCCGCTCGGCAGGGTGATTTAGCCGTGACGCGTCCGGTTGAAATTTTGCCCACCACTTCTGAGATTACGGCTACCGTTAGCCCGGCTCAAGTCGATCTGCTGTTAAGCGGCCCGCTGCCAACGCTCAATGAAATCGAGGCCAACCCCGAATTGGTTCGGGTTTCGCTTGAGGCCACAGACTTAGGCCAGGGTAACACTGAAGTTTTTCCAACTGTCACCAAACCCAAAAATGTGGACGTTCAGCTTATCCCGGAGACAGTGCTGGTGAGGGTTGCGCCTTAAGTTACTACATTCATACTTTTATTATGGAGGGATAAAGTGAACCTACTCAACGCCATTCAAGAAAACGGCTACGTCCTTATTAAAGACGTTGGTCTGGACAATCCGGACCAAGCTTTAGAAACTGCCGTCGCCACCTTTGCCCGGCCTATTTCTTACTTAGGGCTGCCTCTGGTGATGGACTTAAAGCCCAAGCCCGGCTTCCAACCGGCTTCGTACGCCGGCACCGGGGTGTTTGATCTGCATACCGACCTGAGTTGGTTTGAAAAACCGCCGAAGTACATCGCGATGTTTTGTGTTATGCCGGAGTCGGCGGGCGGCGGCATCCCTCTGCTGGCCGACGGCTGGCAGGCGCTTAACTCGCTCGATGCGGCCGATGTAGACTATTTACAGACACACCCGATCACCTTTCCCCCGCCCGACCATATCGATTACCCGGCGCTGACTGCTCCAATCATCACCGAGCGCGATGAAGGCCCCTTCATTCGCTTCCGGTACGATCTGCTGGAAAGCCCGCCTCAACCTGTCCAAAATTTCTTTGCCGCCGTCAATAATCACTTAATCCATGTCGATGTATCACCCGGCTCGATGTTTATCTTCGATAACGACCGGATGCTGCATGGCCGCACAGGTCTCAAGGGGGACTTGATGTCCGATCGCCACTTTAAGCGGCTGTACGGTGAGGTGATTTAGGGACGTCCGATAATCATCGGGAAACGCTCCAAAAATGAAAACATAACGGAGCGACAAAGCTTGCTTTGTCAAGCCGATCAAAGCAGAGCTTTGATGCTCCATTCTTGGGAGGCTAAGTAACATTTTTCTACTGGCTGTGGATTTGGGGGTACGAACGGGGTTGGCGTTGTATGGACGCGATGGTCGTCTCATTTGGTATCGCTCCAAGAACTTTGGCAGCGCGGCCCGCCTCAAGCGAGGCGTGAAGGCGGTGTTCGATGAGAGTGGCGACCTGGCTTGGCTGGTCATCGAGGGTGGTGGTCACCTGGCCGAAATCTGGGAGCGCGAAGCCGAATGGCGCGGCGTTGCTGTGCGCCAAATTAGCGCCGGCGATTGGCGTAGCCAATTCCTCCTTCCCCGCGAGCAGCAGAGCGGCTCACAGGCCAAGCGCGTGGCCGACGATCTAGCTCGCCAGGTGATCGATTGGTCAGGTGCGCCGCGTCCCACGTCGTTGCGGCACGATGCCGCCGAAGCTATTTTGGTGGGGTTGTGGGGCGTGTTGAAGGTCGGGTGGTTGGATGCACCGCCTGAAAAGTTAAGACGTTAAGCTGTGATGTCTTATTTATTTCGTCGCCACGTAGGCCACCCACTCAGCCGCATCAGGTAGAGGTAGATTGTCCCAGTTAGGATAAATATCAACCTGAGCAAAGCCTGCTTGCCGGAGCATCTGGGCCATCGTAGCCGTGGCATAGGTTTGATCACTGATGTAAATTTTGGTCAGTTGGCCCGTGGCTAGATGAATGATTTGGTAACGCTCGATCGACGCCTCTTGGTCGGGAAACCAAAAGCGTTCGCCCAAGTGGAGGTAGGGGTCATCGTCCCACAGACCAGAGTCATCGGTGAACCACCAACTGGTGTTCGTTTTATCGACCTTATCCTGATCGAGTAGTTCCAAACAGAGCCGCGCTCCCGGTTTTAAGGCCAGGGCGATATTGTCCAAAATTGCCTGCGCTTCTTCCTGTCGAAACACCGCCAGTTGGCCATAGAGTAAAATGGCAGCGTCAAAATTCGCCCCGCTGTAATCCATCGTCCGAATATCCTGTTCAACAAAGTGACACCGATGGGCGACGCCCTCCGTCACCGCTAAATCCTGGGCGTAATCAATGGAAGCCGGACTAAAATCGATGCCGGCGACGGTGCAGCCGCGCCGGGCGAATTCGACGGCGTACAGGCCCGGCCCGCAGGTCACATCGAACAGATGCATGCTGGGCTGCAAGCCAAGGTTGGCCCACAACCAGTCGATCTGAGCGGTGCGCTCACCCGCCGGGCGAGACGCTGCCCCGTTGGAATCATCGAGATGCTGCTCTAAAATGCGCTCAGAGAAGCTGGGGTCGCTCCAAAAGAGATCGCTGCCTTCGGTAAATGGTTCGGGGCGTTCAGGCCGATTGTAGATTTTCCAGAGCGTTTCGAGTAAGTTGCCTTGGTAGCTGTTTTTTCGTTTCATTTATTTAAACCATCAACAATATCCCTAATATCATCAACACAACGTACAATATCCGGATGAATTGGGCTACGGGCAGTCGGCGGTTCAATTGGCCGCCGACGAAAATTGCGCCAAACACAAATGGGATCGACCAGCCGTAAGCGCGGAGGACATCGCTGGTCCAAAAACCACTCAGTGCATGGCCGGAGGCAATAAAGAGACTGGTCGGTAAGAAATAGCCTTGCAGGGTCGCCCGGAACCGTGTCGGCTGCCAGCGGCGCAGTGTGCCATAAACGACCACTGGCGGACCGTTGGTATTATACGCGCCGCCCAAGATACCGGCCACAAAGCCGAATGGATAAGCTAACTTTGACTCGGTCAGGTAGGGCAACTGCGGGCGAGTGAGATTGTAGAGGCTAAAGCCGATGAGCAGCAAGCCCAAAATTCGCTTGACTAAACTCTCCGGCGCGGTTTGCAGCAGGTACAGGCCAAAAGGGATGCCGATCAGTGAGGCTACGATCAGCCGCCAAGCCGCTTTTAGGTCGATGAGCCGCCAATTCCCAATGACGATGGTCGCAGCGGTGGTCAACGCCACCAACCCCACTAGCGGCGTCGCGATTGTTACTCCGGCCACCAGGGTCAGCAGCGGCATCGCAATCAACGCATCGCCAAAGCCAAAGGTCGAGCGCACCAGCGTCGAGATGGTAATAATCAAAACAGCGGCGAGGAGTTGTTCCGGGTGCAAAAGATCTCCAAGAAGGGCTTATACTGTAGCGGAGCGACAAAGCTTGCTTTGTTATTTACGGTTAGGTCAAAGTAAACTTTGACGCTCCAAGTCGTTGTTTTCAAGGGAGTGTAACAGAACCTCGGTACAGCAACGACAATGAAAATTCCGTAGGACAAACTTAAGTTTGTCCTACAAATCTTATTTACAGAGGAGAATAACGATTGTCGCCTACCAGTAATAATTCAACGGTAACGACGATGACGAATTTTGCAGCGTATCGGCGATGCAAGCGCCAACCTCAGAGGGCGGTGCAGCCAACTGCGTACAGTTGGCATAGATAGTTGTGCTCAAGGCCAGGAGGATGGCCAGGTTGATGAGGCCACTCCCCACCAGTTTGGGCCAGTTAACTGGCACGGGTGGGTAAATCAGCTTCTTGAGCCGGGCTTCGGTGGGGTTGAACAAGGTGAAAGGCGCCACGGCCGAGAAGGCGGGGGTGTGGCCGTGCTTTAACAGTTTTTGTAAAGCGCACAATAGCGGCAGGTCATCGCCTAAATGGGCAATGGCGTGGCGGTCGGCGTCGATTTCCTGGTGTAGTTCGGTGGCTTCAGCCAGCGATTTGATGGCCGGCAGAAAGAAAAAAGCCGATTTCAAGGCGCGACCAATGAGCCGTCGCAGCGGATCTCGCTGGCGCAGGTGGCGCACCTCGTGGGCTAAGACCGCCGCCAGTTCATCCTCGGCCAGCAGATCGACCAAGCCGGCCGTCAGCCAGATACGGGGTCGCTTGAAGCCCAGACAAAAGGCGTGGACAGTGCGGGTGTTTAAGAAAACAACATCCGCCGAGGTAAGCCGATGGGAAGCCAACAGGGCTTGAACCCGCGTCGGCGGCTCGACGCGCAGTGGCAAAAATAGCTGTACCATCCGCTGCGTGGCTCGAATTTGGCGAACCAGACTCCAGCCGGTGCGGATCAGAATAGTCATCACCACCAACGGAATGATCATCTGCCGGGTGAACGGCGGCGACTCGATCAAATAACGCCAGCCGCTGTGGCATGTCTGCCACAACGTCTCCAGCCCCAGATAAAGGGGATCAACACTAAAAAACAAACCGAGCCAAATCAAGAGAGTTGACAGGCCGATGAGGAGCCAAAAATAGAAGGAAAATGACGCTTTGCTTCTCATCCGTTCTTTTTTCTCTGCTCGATCAGGTCTGAAATATCGTCCAGTAACTGCTCATCGATGGCTTCGGCGGTTTCAATCATCTGGGCCAGGGCAATTTGCCGGAAATCCTCACCGAACATACCCCGCACCATCTTATCGAACACACTGGCCAGCAACTCCTCCCGCGAGGCGGTTCCGGCGTAGACAAACGCCCGGCCAACCTTACGGCGCGATAAAATGCCCTTATCAACCAGTCGATTCATCACCGTCATCGTGGTTTTATAGTTCAACTTACCGCCCAGATGGTCGATCACATCTTGCACGGTGGGCTGATCTAACGCCCACACAGCCTCCATTAATTTGGCTTCAAGTTCGCCAAAAATGTGGGTTAAGCCTTTTTCGTCGAGCTTAAAGGATTGAATTGGCAGTTCTTGAGTCATGCGTATCTTCTTCTCTCGATTAATGTCCTACGAATTGTAGGAACGTCGGCGGTCACTGTCAAATTTTCAGGCGAAAAATGCTTCCTCTGTGGCGATGAGATTTGGAATTATGTGCTATCTCATATATTCTGAACCAAAGTAATATGTTGGGGCGAAAGCAGGAGTAAGTGGAACTCTTAATACCGATTGGCGTTGTTATCGTGCTGATCATCATCGGCGTTATATGGTATCTAACTCGTCCCCGCCCACGTTGTCCGGAGTGCGGGAGCCGGAATGTGACGATCATGGCCAAAGAACCGTTAAAAAGCCGGTATTTTGAATATCCCTCCGGCGGACCGGGCGGCGGAGGGGGGGCGATGCAGTTGGTTTATAAGGTCAAATTTGGCTGTCGTAACTGCCACCATGTCTGGACAAAGGAGATCACGGAAACGAATTAATGGTTAGTGATAAGCAAAAAGTTTCGTTGATTTGTACGGTTTTGAATGAAGGGCCGGCTATTCAAAAGCTGCTCGACTCGCTGGTGAGCCAAACCCGACGGCCGGATGAAATTATTGTGGTCGACGGCGGATCGACCGATGATACTGTGGCGGTACTGCGCGGCTACGCTGAGGCGCAGCAGTTGCCGCTGCGAGTCATCGTTGCGCCGGGGGCCAATATCAGCCGGGGGCGCAATATTGCCATCGAGGCGGCGGCCGGGCCGGTAATTGCCAGCACCGATGCCGGGGTCAGGCTCGACGCCCGCTGGCTGGAAAGGTTAATTACACCGTTTGAGCAGGCGTCACCGCCGCAGGTGGTGTCGGGGTTTTTCGTACCTGATCCGCAATCGACATTTGAGGCAGCGATGGGCGCAACAGTGCTGCCGTTGGTGACGGATATCGACCCGGCCACGTTCCTGCCCAGCAGCCGGTCGGTCGCCTTTTTGAAATCGAGTTGGGCGGCGGCGGGGCGCTACCCGGAATGGTTGGATTACTGCGAAGATTTGATCTTCGATTTCCGGCTAGCCGACGAATGCGGGCCGTTTGGCTTCGAGCCGGAGGCCGTGGTCTATTTCCGACCGCGCAGCACCTTGGGCGCGTTCTTCAAACAGTATTACCGCTACGCCCGCGGCGACGGCAAAGCGGATTTGTATCGCAAGCGGCATGCCATTCGCTACGCCACCTATCTGGCGGCGTTGCCCGGACTGGCCATCTTAGGCTGGCGCTGGTCGCGCTGGTGGTGGCTGGTCGGCGGCGTCATTGGCTTTATGGGCCTATTTTTAACGCCTTACCGGCGGCTGACCTTGGCCTGGTCGTCGTTGTCGGCGCGCCAAAAGGCGCTGGCCGCGTTATGGGTACCGATCATTAGAATAACCGGCGACCTGGCCAAAATGATCGGCTATCCGGTCGGGTTGAAGTGGCGTTGGGAGCGATTATCAAGCCGGCCGGAATTGCGGTGGCGGTTAGCCAACGGTAAGAAAGAGATTGCTGATAGCTGACCACTGACGGCTGACGCCGGTCATTGACGGCTGACGGCCGACCGTTGACCGCTGGAAACACGCTGTTTTACGCCGCGATAGGCATAAATTTTTCCAGAACACCCTTGTTAGCGTCAAAATAGGGGTAAATTTTTCCAGAACACCCTTGTCGGCGCTGAAAAAGGGGCAAAAATTTTTTTCCACCCCATGTAGCCGTCACTGACAGCCCTTTTTTTTTCGTCCACCCCACGTAGCCGTCACTGACACGTCTTTTTTATTTTTCCACCCCACGTAGCCGTCACTGACAGCCCTTTTTTTTTAGTCTACCCCATGTAGCCGTCGCTGACACCGCTTTTTTATTCTGTCTACTCCCTGTGGCCGCCATAAAACCGGTTTTTTGGAGCGAAAGCCCATTTTCGCTGCGCCGAAGGAGGATATTTTTGGGCGGAAGGGCTGTTGGCCGCGCTGCTGCCGTATTTTTGCCGTCGATCTCGCTTTTGAGCCGGGTGTCGCTGCTTTTCCGGCGGCGATGTCAGTTTTTTGCGTCCGTATAGCGCCAAATTTTTCGCGCACCTCCTGGTGGGCGTCGCGCCAACGGATATTTTTTTCAGTGTACCCGTTTGGCGTCAAAAAAAGGGCCAAATTTTCGAGCCAACGGCTATGGCCGGCGCGAATGGCGTCTAATTTTTCGCGCATGGTTTTGGCGGGGGTGTAAAACCGTTTCTGAAGTTATGACTCGCTCTTTTCTCTTGAGGCATTCTGCCCTGGCTTTTGCTAACGAACATCGCCTTGATTAGCCCAAAGTTCTGCGCCCCTGACGGCAGATCACCGACCGTTGACCGCCAAACGTCGATGAGCGGGTTGTTTTTCAGCGGTCTGTGGTCAGCTAGCGGCGATCTACGGGCTTTAACGGCAACTTTGGGAGTTTCAATCGGTCAAATTGAAAACGTGTCCGTTAGCAACTCCTGTTTTTAAGGTTATCGTGTAATCGGTGATCGCTGATGTAACCAAAAGAGAATAGAGAAGGCTAGACACAGGGGGGAAAATGATGGTATGATGAGCGAGTTAGAGCTAGTTGTGAATGGGATTATGCCGCTTTTTTTCTGGATATTCCTACCGTAACGGGGATATGCGGAAAAAAGGTTGGATGATAAGATTGTTGGGCGGCTGAAAGCGGTTGTCTTGAAAATCAGATTATACAGAATCTGTCATAAAGAACAGTGTGAGATTGTGTATTGTGCAGGTGAAAGAAGGATTAATATAAACTCAAATTCTGGGGGCTTGGTTGGGGAACTTCTGCCGAAGCACTCGCGCCACTTCAATTGCGAGAAGAAATTCGTCAAGATGCTGAACACTTAACAAACATGCTGACATAGGGTTGTCACCCCGCTTTGGTATCATGGTGTCACAATGTAAATTTTATTAGAAAAGATAGGAGATTAAATCACCATGAACCCAAAAGTTGTCGAAGACATACAGGATTTCGAGCAATTTATGAAACGGCGTGAAGCGGCATCCGAAGCCTATGTGCAAGGTGATGCCGAGCCGCTTAGTCATATTGTCGCTCGTGTTTTCCTGGCAACCTTTTTCCCTCCAAACGGCGGTTTCAGTCAAGGAACGGAAGAGGTGGCAGCGAGATACGAAAGTGATGCTGAGATATTTGAGCAGGGCAGCCATTTTAGCTTCGAGATTCTGCAAATGGCAGCAAGCGACGGTATTGCTTATTGGGTGGGATTTATGCGCGGAGAAGCTCGGATGCGCGGAAAGGCGGAAGCGACTCCGATGAACTTGCGGGTCACGGAAGTATTTCGGCGTGAAGACGGCGAGTGGAAGATGGTGCATCGCCATGCCGATCCTTTAGCTGAAAATAAAAAATAAGGTCTTCGGTTATTGCCGCAATTTACATTTTTACAGGCAGCGTAATTCAAAACGCGCCGCCCACCAAGGCATTTGCAGCGGACGGCCCGGACTCGCCGTTTTTTGGAGTTGGTTTTGGCACATTGAGCTTGTCCTATCGCATAGGTTCTGTGGCCGCCGCTGAAATGCGATACGTTGGGCGGCGCATCATTAGAGCAGTGAAATCTTTTTGCTCTATGGGCCTGATGTGACGTGTATGCAGAGAAAAATGCATGAAAGAACTTTAGTCATCGGAATATGATGCCCAACATGATCACGGTACACAAATAGGGTCGTCCTCTTGGGATTATGTTCGGCGCGGACTCGTGCCAGAGTTAATTGCAGGATTGATTATTGGTCCCTGCACAACATTTATACCATTTCTTTTTTTGGGTGGACAAAACGCTGATTCATTCGCTTTTCTTTTTGTTTGGGGTATCTGCTGTATGTTTGGTTTAGGTCTAGGTCTCTTTAACGGGATAGTTGGTGGGGCAGTCGGAGGTTATTTGACCAGCAGGTTTGGAGAACTGCACACGGCTCGCATTGGTGGGATAATTGGGGGTGCTGTGTTTACAGGCGGGATCAATGTTATGGTAATCGCTATTATGATTACAACGGGTTTTATTTAAAAGACAGGTTGTTCTATAAAACAAATGCTCAGTGGTAAAACCGTGCATTTCTCCTCACATCAAATTCAGATAAATAAAATGAATCGTGAGACGGTTTCCCAACAACAATTGACGCAGCAGCTACTGGACTTGGGGGTAACCTGGCGGCCGATGTCTCGGAACGATCTGCCCGCCCTGGTGGACCTGGCCGGTGAGGGCTACCTGTCCGATGGCGGTCTTCACTTTTTATTCGAACCGGATGAAATTACCGGGCGTTATTTTCCGGCCACTTCAGGGACGGCTATGGGGGCCTTCACGGTTGATGAGCAGCTTGTCGCCTGCACTTCGGTCTACCTAAACCCCGGTTCGGATATACAGCAGGCTATCATCATCGGCCTGGTGCGGCCTGACTGGCGTGGTCGAGGTATCGGTACTTGCCTGATGCGTTGGAGCCAGGTCCAAGCCCAGGCCCTATTAACCGGCGCCACAACCCCGGTGTTACAAATCCGCACCGAGTCGCTCACTGAACCGGCCGCCCGCCTCTATCTGGCCCACGGTTTTGCCGTGGTGTTTGAAGAACTGGTGATGCGGCGGGATCTCCACCGGCCGCTGCCGGATAGCTGGTTGCCGCCGGAGGTAACCATCACGCCCTGGCAGCCTGACCTGGCCGATCAATTCTTTCAAGCCTACGAGGCCGCGTTTCGCGAGCGACCCGGCTTTCCCGGTTGGACCAGGGCTGAGTGGGTTGAACATTGGCTGGGTGATGATTTTAGACCGGCGTGGTCACTACTGGCGCAGATTGGTCATGTCCCGCTGGCTTTCCTGGTTGCCATCGCCACCCCGCCCCACGGTTTCGTCGTGCAGCTTGGCGTCATTCCCAGCCAGCGGCGGCGTGGGCTGGCCTCAGCGATTGTGGTCGAGACCATGCGCCGGATGCAGGCTGACGGCGCCGCTTCGATCCAACTGACGGTCAACACAAACAACCCCAGCGCGATAAAGACCTATACTGCGCTGGGGTTTGTCATAATTGGGCGTCGCGCCCGTTATGATCGAATTCTGGGATGAATATAAAGGGGCCTTAACGGCCTAAGCCCGCTCCACAGCGATCCTCTGCTTGCCGATCCGCTCCTCGATTGCTTTCCAAAGGTGACACAGTCACTTGAATACTTTATTGACCATAAGTGACGGCCACCTGGGGTTTGGCGTGAGCGTGGATGTAACAGAACCGTAACGTTTTTCGTTTGGAAATATGGTATGATATTAAAAAGCGTATGATATGCCTCTTGGCTTTATGTTCCAAGTAAGGTATAATCAGATATTGGAGATAACTTCGCTCTCCTGTCATGACTACGTTCAAAGTCAAAGGCGACGCCCTTTCTAGGTCAATCACACCCCAAGAATTAGTACAGGAGCAACCCTTGATTGGCAGTGTTCTCGGCAACCGTTATCGAATTCTTCGTGAAATTGGTGCTGGTGGGATGGCCAAAGTTTATCTGGCCGAAGATATCAGTGGCAATGAGTTGGTTGCTGTTAAGGTTTTATACCCGCAATTTAGCCAAGATATCTCGTTCATTCAGCGTTTTAATCGCGAAGCCAAGTTAGCCAGCACCTTAACCGACCCACATATTGTCCGTGTTTTAGATTATGGGGCTGACCGTGATTTGCAGTATCTGGTCATGGAGTACGTTGAGGGCAAAGACCTCAACAGTGCGCTAAAAGAAAATGGCCCCTTTGAATGGCAATACGCGCTGGAGATCTTGGATCAACTGGCCACCGCGCTGGAGCATGCCCATGTTCACGGTGTTGTCCATCGCGATATAAAGCCGCAGAACCTGATGCTCAATGATAGCGGGTTGCTGAAGATTTTGGATTTCGGTATTGCGCGTATTCCTACTCTGCCCTCGCTAACCCAATCGGGGTTTATCGGCAGCCCCTACTATGCCTCGCCGGAGCAGGCGATGGGTGAAGAAGTGGATATTCGCTCCGATATCTACTCCGCCGGGATTGTGCTCTATGAAATACTGAGCGGACACATTCCTTTTGACGCCAAAAGCCCCTGGTCGATTATCAGCCAACACATTACCAGCGAACCACCCCCCATTGAATTACCGGATCGGGAAATCCCCCAAAATGTAGAAGATTTACTAAAGCGCATGTTGGCCAAGCGCCCCGACGAGCGTTTTCAGTCACCATCCGAACTGCGTGAGAGCATCGCGGCTGTATTTGCCGGGCAATCCGTCTCTGAGGATACGCAAGACATCGCGTCGGATAGCCTGCCGGATAAGACGCCTCTGGTCGAAAGCTTAAAGCAGCGAGCCGCTGAAGCGGTCAAGGCCCAGGAATGGGTGCGGGCCGTTGATCTGCTACGTCAAGCGGCCAGACTCGATCCGAACAATCAAGAAACGGCCAAGAAGCTGGCGGAAGTTGAGACAGAAGCGCAGGTTGTCTCGGTGTACAAGTCCGGCGTTCGGGCTATCGATAATAAACGATGGGAAGAGGCGGTCAATCACTTTAATGTGCTGGTCGAACTCCGGCATGATTATCGAGATACTGAATCCCTGCTGGCTAGGGCGCACAGCGCTTTAAAGGCCGAGAATACAGAGAAATTTATCGATGCTCGGTATAAAGAAGGCTTAGCTCATTTTGAAAATGAAAGATGGGCTGACGCTGTGGAAGCTTTGGCGGAAGTGCGCCAAATTTCGCCGGGCTATGAGCAAGTCGATCAACTGTTGAGCGAAGCTCAAAAATTAAGCAACCCTAATCTCGCTCTAAAAATTAAACAATGGGTGGGCCAACTTAATCTTGAGGCGGCTTGGCGCTGGGGTTTGGTTGTGGCCGGGGTTATCGCCGTTGTCTTTTTTGTTTTTCTGATCTTTGGGAATAATAATCCCGTCTCCGGCAACGGTGATTCTAAAGAACAACTGAAAACATGGTATGAAGAAGTTCAAAGGGCGCTTGAAGCCGGTGATACTGACTTGGCTTTGACCAGTCTAGACCTGATCTTAGCCGAGGATCCTGATTATGCCGATGCGGCTGATATCAAACGTGATTTGTTAGCTACCCCAACGCCTTCAGTGTCAGCCAATACAACGGTTCAGAATGAACAATTGGATCAGCTGATCAGTGAGGCTCAATCGGATGTTGATCTAGAGATGTGGGATGACGCCATCACTACCCTTAAATTGATTCGTTCCAGAGATGTGGAGTACCAAAAAGCTCTGGTTTCAACGATGTTGTGCGATGCTTATAGTGGGCGTGGTTTGGATAGTTTAACCCGGATCGATGCCGAAGTGACTGAAAAATCGCTGGTCAATGATGCTCTGTCCGATTTTGAGGCCGGTGTGGCTGTGTGCCCCCGGCGAACCGATCTCGCTGATCAGATGGTCAGAGCCACAGCTTATCTTGAGGTTTTAGGTACGCCGCCGAGTGAATTTGAGACGCTCATTTCCACTCTGAATCCCATTGTCGCTGCTAATCCCAATTATGCCAATGGTAATGCCAAGCAAATACTTTATACCGCCTATTTGAACAGGGGCGTGGAGCGCCAGCAGACGCCCGAACTGAGAGCGGCTGCCTTGGGAGACTACGAGGCTGCTTTGGCCTTAAACGTAGATGATCCCAGTGAAGCGCAGACCAAGCGGGCTGAACTGCTGTTGTCATTTAGCCAGCAACAACTGGTTAATTCCACCGTAGAGCCGGTGGTAACGGAAGAGAGCGGCGAAGATACCCCCGTGGTGGCGACATCTACCCGTGAAGCGCCGTCAGAAACATCTACGGGGGGTATTAAATATAATGCGCCGGCTTTAATGGGGCCGCCGGATAACACGATTTTTGCCGGTAATTTTGCCGAAGTATTTTTAGAGTGGGAGGGACCGGCTCAATTGGCTCCCGGCGAATATTACGATTTAACAATTATGCATTTGTTTGCCGAAGAACCCCAATATACCGGGAGTCAACGTACAAATGATACGCGAGTGCAACTTAACGCGGACATAGGGGTAGGGCAGGCCGGCAATGATCGCTTCTATTGGTGGGTCACTATTCGGAAAGAGAATACCGCGCCATACCCTGGGGCCTTGGATTTGCCCGTTAGCCCTCGGAGCGAAGCGAAGACGTTTATTTGGAGTCCTTGAACGGACGTACTGTTTGGTTTGTAAAGTTGTGAATCTAGGCATCTGTTGCTAACAAACCGTCTATCGGCTATAATGAACGGGTCAGGTCACTCCTCATCTCAGTTCCAACGTTCTGATAAATTAAAATGGATAGCTCTGTTATAGTATATTTGTAAACACTCAAGCTCAGCCATTGTGGTTAGTTTCATTTTTCGAAAAATTTAGAACAGTATGGATCAAGAGTTAAAGAAAAAGCTGATTAATCGGTTGCATCAAGCCTCGTCTCAAAATGGCCCCGTAGCCATCGACGAGGACGGTAAGTTGATAGCTGTCATCTTATCAGCTTCAGATTATCAGCAATTTCAAGCCGAGCGAGACGGTAGGCTTCTTAAATTGAAACAGGAAATGGATGCCGTTTTGGCGCTGGTCCAATCCCATACCCGAAAACGATCCCTGGCAGAAGTAGAAGCTCGATTAGGGGCGCTCCGTAAGATAATTTTGGAAGAGATGGGCGAGTAAACAGCCCTTTACCCGGTGAGGCCGGGACCCCCGCCGTAGAGACAATCTGAATACCATCCTTATGACGACAAAGGTTTAAAGATCAATGGCACAAGTTTACAAAACTGATCTCCTGGAAGACGCACTGAGGGAAATGTGTTCCAAATTAGAAGGTGTCCAGGGGGCTGTCATCGTTAGTATCGAAGGGTTTGTGGTCGCCTCTTATTCGCCCAGAGATAGCGACATGGACGAAGGCGGGCCAACCAGCAGCCCTCAAGTCGCCGCTATGGCGGCTACGTTGATTGCTCTGGGAGAGCGAACGTTATCACGTCTGGCCCAGGGTGATATGCTGCGCTTATTGATTGAGGGTAGCGATGGGGGCATGCTGGTTGTGCCGGCCAACCAAAGAGCCTCGGTAGCGGTGATGGTTGATCGGGAAGCCAAAATGGGGCTGGTACTTTATGCGTTGCAGCAAAGCTCTAGAAAAATTAGTGCTATTTTGGAGGGAGGTAGTAATTGAGCGACGAAGTTCAAGTTAAAGACAACAATGAACTTTTAAGAGAAGTCTTAGATGAATTGACCTTCCATAACCCAAGTATTTTAAGCGCGCTGGTTGTTAGCGATGATGGCTTGAACGTCGCCTCTGGTATTCCTCATCCTGGCGATGATAATTTGGCCATAACCGCCTCTGATCTCATTGATACGGCCAAGGAATTTGGCAGCCGATTTGAGCAAGGAAACCTTCATCGTATTATCCTGGAAGGGGAACAGCGGACAGCCATTATTATGAAAGCCGGCAAACGAACCACCCTGGTAACGTTGATCACCGCCGACGAGAAGTTAGGCTTGGTCTCGCAATCAATGCGGCGAGCCGCCGAGCGAATTATAGCGATTTTTGGCTGAACGAACAGATTCAATCAACTTGCCCTACCCGGCTTACGGCCCCCACGAGATGCGCTCATTGAACCAATCTCTCTCGCCGGAAATCCAGGGGTTTGGTTGAGGAAAATCGAACAGTTTCTGCGCCTCGCCGCCGCTAATGGGCGCGACAAAAATAGCCCACCCCCCGTCTCGATTTGAGGCAAAGGCAATCCACTTGCCGTCCGGGGAAATCGTGCCTACCCCATCTTGACTGCCGGGTGAATTGGAAATGTTAATTGCCCCGGCCCCATTGTCGCTCATCACCCACTGCTCCCAATCACCCGACTCGCGTGACATATAAGCAATTAACCCAGCCTTGGCATCAGTGGGGGTTAAACTACCGCCATCGGCCAACTTACGAGGTAGTTCGCCGTTGCTGGTGCGTTTAACAGCCCAAGAGCCAACGACAAAAATGCCGCAGGATCCCCCGCCGGCCCAGGTATTACAGCCTTTGTAGGCCAGCAAGTCGCTGGTTGTCCAAACGGGATGACTGCCGATAATATCACCGATGGCGCCGGGCGGAATAATAATCCCAAAGTCGGCCATGGCCGTACATTTATCGGTATCTTCATTGGGCGGCTTCAACCCACATTGCACAAACAAATACGATTGGTACCCCACCGATCCGTACGCCAACTGCGGATTGCTGTAGGCCAACGTTGTGCCGTCGGGCTTGTAGACCGGAAACAGATCGGAGGGTGAGCCGCTAACCGGCCGGTCGATTGAACCGTTGGGGCTGGCTTCAAACACGTTTTCACCGAAACCACCCCCATCGCCATTAATCAACAACTTTTGTCCATCCAGCCGAAAGTTGGGCTGGCGCGCGCCCTGGATTGTAGCCAGCAAGTCTCCGTCGGGCATGGTGACAATTCTGACATTGTATCGGCCTTGTCCCCCGTCAATCGGATAAGCGAGTTTGCCGGAAATAGCCGGAGGTGGAGGGACAGGCGTATCAGCGGGCGGCGTATCTGTTGGTGGGGTCACTTGTTGTTGGGTATCGGACGTTGGTGGCGGGGGCGGGGGTGGTGGGGGCAGCGTTGCTTGCGTCTCAGTTGTGCTGGTTGGTGTTGGGGTGGGTGTATCGGTGGCAGTGGCGTTAGCCAAGGCTTCGGCCGTAGCGGTTTGGGCTTCGGCCGTTTGGGCTGATTGCGCTTGAACGGTCCCGGCCTGGGCGGTACCTAGTGTGTCGGCAACTAAAGTGGCATTACGGTCCAGAAACGCCGCTTCAGTAGCCGCTGTTCTTGTTTCCGCCGCGGCCGCTGCTTCTGCGGTTTGGCCAGGCGCTAGAAATTCGGCCGTGGCCTGAGCCGATTGGGCTTCAGCGGTTGCTTGCTGGGCGGACTCGGTTGCCTCGGCCGAGTCTATGCCGGCCGCGGTGGTTGCCTCCGTATCGGGGGTTGGCGTTGAACTGGAGCCGGAACCCAGAGCCAGATAACCGACCAATCCCAATAACACCACAATGATCAGCGCCCCTCCGATGATCAACGGTAAATTATTTTTGCTCGGGGCCGGTTCAGCAATCGTCGTTGCGTCCGTGCCTCGGGAATAGACGGTAGCTCCCCCCCCGTTAGATTTCTCCGCCCGATGCTGGGCGGTGATGCGATCCGTGCTATGTTCTATCTCTTCGACGTTGGGCGGCGGGGCAATCGGCCGAACAGGGTTATTTTGGAGATTGTCATCGGGAGATAGCTCGACTGCCTCACGGAGGGCGCGAGCCATCTCGCCGGCCGTTTGATAACGATCATCCGGTTCTTTACTCATCGCCTTAAGGATAACCCGCTCCACGGCCTCCGGTAGATCAGGGTTAACACTGGTTGGCATGGGTAGGGACTCACTGATATGTTTGACAATTACAGCGTAGGGCGTATCAGCTTCATACGGCACGCGTCCGGTAACCATCTCATAGAGCATCACCCCTAGTGCGTAAATGTCGCTGCGTTCGTCGGCCTTCTCGCCTTTGCCCTGTTCGGGAGACATATAAGCGGGCGTGCCTGATAGAGCGCCGGTCTGAGTATATTGAGTCCCTTCCATGATACGGGCAATCCCAAAATCGGTTAGCACCACGTTGCCCTCTTGGTTGATCATCACATTGGCGGGTTTGATATCGCGGTGGATCATGCTTCTCTTGTGAGCATAATCAACGGCGCTGCACAGAGCCGTAAAGATGCGGCTGATTTCTTTTAGGGTAAACGGCTTGTTAACCGCCAGCCGGGCTTTCATCTCATCTTTCAAAGTCGGCCCGTCGATAAACTCCATCGCCAAAAAGTAGGTTTCGCCATCACGGTCGAAATCGACCGCCTGGACAATATTGGGGTGGCGTAATTTGCCGGTTGCTAACGCTTCACGCTCAAAGCGAGCCACAAAATCCTCATCATCAACCAGATGACCATGCAGCACTTTGATGCCCACGTAGCGATCCAGCCCCGGCTGGTAAGCCTTATAAACTTCGGCCATCCCGCCGCGGCCTAATCGAGCCACAAGCCGGTATTTTCCTAGCGTTCTACCAACTAAATTTGCCATGAATTTTTATCCAACTTAAAGGGATTTAAAACGTGAGTTGTATCTGGGTTTGAGACCGGCCTTTTGCCCAGATGACATGCCAGTCATTTGGTCTGCTGAATAACTACTGAGAATCATTATAACATTGGTACTTAGGAGCGTCAATCGGTTAAATTGGACTATTAAAATAAATAGATAAGGTGCAAGGCAACCTTACAGCATTTGTGGGGCAAAACTATTACATCTTGCAATTTTTTCGCTGTAAGTGCCTTGCACCTGGGGAACAAGTTTATTTTTTATGGACTACGGCGCCCAAGAGATTCGTTCTTCCAGCCAACCTTTTGAGTTGGTTTCGTCACGTAGAATTTTACCATCAGGCGAGCCTTTCATATTGAAGAGTTTGCGCTGATTGCTGCCGTCGGCATTCATCACCCACACTGCCCAAACGCCGCCTTGGTCTGATACATAAGCGATGCTCTGCCCGTCGGGCGACCAGGTCGGCAGGCCATCATTATTGCCATTTTCGGTCAATCGGATCACATTGGAGCCGTCTGCGTCCATAGTGAAAATCTCCCAATTGCGCGCCCCTCGACCTGATGACATAAATGCAATTTTTGACCCGTTTGGCGAAACAGACGGCGCCGTATCGGCGGGATCGCTGCTGATTTTTTTCTCAGCGCCGCCTCGTGCACTCATCGCAAATATACCGCAGTCACCAGAAGGGGTACAACCTCGTGAAACAACGCGTCCATCCGGGAATGTGTCAGGGTATTCCCCCTGAAAGCCCAGGCCGACGGTATCCGTACCTTGCCGGTTGCCAATGTAAAGGCGAGGTACCCGGTCACCTTCCTTACGACTGGAAAAGACGAAGGAGAAGCCGTCGGGAGACCAGGCGGGCAGGGCATCCTCAACAAATTTGGTGACAATACCACTGCCGCCGCCGACAAAATCTCTAAAGAAAATGCCTCTTGTACCCAGATCCCACGAACGGTAAGCGATTAAGCTGCCGTCCTGATTGAAATCCGGTTGACTGGCATTCCCGGCAATCGGCGTTTGTTCCTCGGTGGCCAAATCGACCAGCCAGACATCGTAGTTTTGCGTACCCGGATTAAAGGCCGGGTAGATAATTCGGCCCGATACCGGAGCCGCTTCGCTAGCGGCTTCTTCTTCTGCCGGTTCTTTTTCAGCTTCCGGCGTCACACTGGCTTCTTCGGTATCATCGGCCGCTGCTTCTTCATCTGCGCCGGCGGCGTCAGTAGTTTCTTCATCATTGGTTGTTTCTTCATCTTCTGCATCCGGAACGACGGCGCCGTTGCTGGCATTATAAGCCGCTAATTCCTCGGACGTATAAGGGATAACTAACTCTTGATCAACCTGCAATGAGGCCGGATCATCGATGCCGTTTTCTTGAGCCAGTAGGTCGATATCAACGCCAAATTTAACGGCAATGGCCAGTAGCGTATCGCCTGATTGGACGGCGTAGACCAGCGGCGTCGCCTCTACTACCGGAGTCGGCGTCGGGCTAGGAGTTCGGGTGGGAGTGGGGGTCGAGGTCGCGTCGTCCGATTCTTCTTCCTTAGAAGCAGCGGCGGCGGAAGGTGTTGCGTCTTCTTCGTCAGCCGCGGCGCTATCCGCTGCTGTTGTGGTAGCGGCGGCGCGTGAGGTTGGGGTAGGTTGGGCCTTAGCCAATTCTTCGGCGCTCACAAATTCAAAACTGTTGATCACCCCTTGGAATAACGGTTGGACGCTGTTCCACTCTTGTGCCGGCGCTGCGGCAATTAGATAGTAGCCGATGCCGTCTTTAGTGGTTACTGCGATGGTGGCAATGCCCTGACCGCCTAAATCCTCATTGTCAAATCTTATCTGGGTTGAAGTCCAGGTTTGCGAAGCGATGCTGATAGTGCCTTCATTTAGCGTTTCCGCGTCTTCCGGAAATTGGTCTAAAACTTCAGTTAACAAATCGGATATGGCGATATCTTCTTCATCAGACTGGCCAATCCGCATGGTGGCCCCCTTGATACTATCGGCAATCAGACCGTCGGTATCAGGAGCCAGGATAACCGTGTTTTCCACCTCGTTGTCCAACCAATTGTCCGGGTAGTCCATCCGAACCTCTAGGTCGGAATTGCTGTAGGATGCGTACGTCACCGGGGTGGGTGTATTGACCGGCCCTGAATTTTCGGCCGTCGGGCCGGGCGTGGGCGTCGTGTTTAGCGCCAAGCCGCTGTCGAGCGTGGGGGTTGGGTTGGCCTCAGCCACGCTGGAGTCGAACCCAAAGAAATTACTGCCATACATAACTCCGGCAATAATCAGAATAGCGGCGATAATCAAAACTGCGATGCCGGCAATGCCCGTCCACACGGTGCTGGGGAACGAACGCAAAATATCCCCCAGCGTATACCCTTCTTTTTCTTCCTGTTTTTCTGAAGCAGGCTCAACCGCCGGGACAGGAACCGGAACCGGTTTAGCAGCAGGGACGGGTTTAGAGGGTGCGGCGGGTAACGGCTGAGTTTGTGTTTTTGGCGTCGGCGCCGGCGATGCCGCCGGAGTCGGTGAAGGTGGAACCGTAATTTTAGGTAGTTCTTGAGTCGCTTGTCGATGCCGGCTGGCGGGCGGCGGCATCGGACCGGTTTTCTCTCTGGCCACCGGCATTGGCGCCGGGCTGGCCGGTTTGATCGGTTCCATTGGAACGGTATTTTCACGCGCGCGCCGTTGTTCGGTTTGAGACGGCGACTGCGGTTTAACGGCTTGAGTTGGGGCAGATGGCGATCCCGTGGACCCGGCCGCAGTGGTCGGAATAACAATTGTCGGATCGTGCGCGCCCGACCGCTGGCGCGGAGGCACAGAACGGTTGGGATCGGTTGGCGTGCGTCTAACCGGGGCTGCCGGTCGAGACGCGGTTTGTCGTCTCAATGGTCGCTCATCAGGGTCAGAACTGCCCGTCAGGTTTCCGGTTTGGGTGCGGCGCGGCCGTATTTCATCGGAACGGCGCGGCACGTGAGTGCGATCTTCCATCTCGAAACGGGCCGGCGCTGATGGCTGGATTGTCTCGGGGGTCGGTTCCGGTTCTGGCTCCGGCTCCGGCTCAACTTTAGGTTGAGGGGCGGGCACCGGCTCCGGTTCCGGTTCTATGTCCGGCTCCGGATCGTAAACAGGAATGACCTCGACATCAACGACTTCGATATCTTCATCGTCATCATCGAAAAACTCGGCGACAACCGGTTCACTCTTTTTGCCGGTTTTTGGTTCAGCCTTGATCTCGGCTGTAGATACCTCTTCTGTTTTCTGATCGGGCATTGCGCCTACATCCGGCACAGGCCCTTCCGCCGGCTCGCCGGACGAATACTTTAGCCACTGTTTACCATCATGGTAGTACCAATCACCGCTGGGGGCTGAGGCCGGCGGCGCAGGTTGCGCATAACCCGCCGGTTGTTGGTAAGCGGGGTATTGGGGTTGTGGGGCGTAGCCCTGAGCCGGCGGTGCGCTATAAACTTGGGCGGCGCGAGAGTCAGACGCCGGCTGGAAGGGAGTTGTCTGTTGTTGGGGGGTGTAGAACTGTGGTTGGGGGTTTCGGGAACCGGTTCTGGCCTGAAACTCGTCGGCCGGATGCCAGCCATCTTGATCATAAAAGTACCACGAGTTTGATTTAGCGCCCATTGCCCAGTAGCGCCCGTCATCATCTTGATAAAGCTGCGAGTCAACCTGTCCGGTCGCAACAGCCGCGCCGGCCGAGGCGGCTCCGGCAAAAGCCTGAGAGCCAGGCCATTGCCCGGCCTGAGCGGTTGGGCTGGCCGGGGCGGTCGGGGCAAACGAGCCGGGCATTCCGCCGTCGTTCGGTTTGACCCACTCGCCGGTGGCGGCTTCGTAGTAGTACCATTCGCCGCTTTTAATGCCTTTTTGCCAGTAGCGGCCATCGCTATCGAGAAAAGGTAGTTTGTCGGCCTCACGGGGATCGGCGCGATGCCAGGCTTGCCCGTCATAATAATGCCATTCGCCGGTTTGAGCGCCGAGCATCCAATATCTACCCCAATCATCCTTAAATTGGAGCTTGTCTACTTCTGAGATGAACGTGGTTTCATCAACTCTGCCCGATTGATAATCTTTGAGCAAAGTTTGATAACGACGTTCTAATTCAGCTACATTTCCTTCCATGGTCTTAATCCCATCGCTCCCATTAAATTGAGAAGACTATTCGTCCCAAAATATGTCTTCTTCTGAACTGTTAACTATAAAGCGTTTTTATAAACAACGTTGACGCTGGAATGTTTACAAGTCACAATGCTTATAGAAATGTTTGTTTAGTGTACAAAATCTTATAATTAAGGCAAATTTATACAAATTTCAGGAATACATTGCCCAGAATATCGCTGCATGTTACACAGCTTTAACTAAATTTCCAAAAATGACCCCCAAACGCAAAATAATACTCTAAGACTTTTAACCGGGCAAAGTTAAGCTTATAATTCAAAACCGATGTAATATTATTTTCTCTAAAGCCTGGTATAATTTTATTGACCAGTTTCATCGACCATTATTATTATTATGAAGAAATATCTCCCTGTTCTTTTTAGTATCTGTATCCTCCTGGGGCTTATCATTGGCGCCGAAGCCTGGCTCCGGGCCTTGTACGAATCGGCTCGTCAATACCGGCCACCGCTACATGGCGATACGCTGCCGGCCGAACCATTGACTTTACCTAAGACAGCTAAAGTGGTAATAGTGTTACTCAGCGGCCTGGGTGATGAGGATTTTCAATCATTCGACCTGCCGGTTATCGAGCAATTAGCTCAAACGGGGGTCAGCAGTACCATCCAAAGCGCCCCGCCGACCTACTCTCAAACCGCGCGGATGACCTTGATCACCGGCGCTTCGCCGGAGTTGAACGGCGCGGCCCCGATTGACCTACTGTTTGAGGCCATGGCTGTGCCCGAAACCGACTCTATTTTCGCCCGCGCTCACGAAGCCCACCTCAAAACCGCCCTCTTGGGTCTGGCCGATTGGCGTGGCTTGGTGCCACGTGAAGACTTGGATGAAACCTTTTTGGTGGAGTCCTCCGGCCCGGAAGCTGATCAAACCATCCTGAATGTGGCCCTGCCGCTGTTGAAAGAGGATCAGGTCGATTTACTCTTGATCCAATTCACCGGCCTCGATTTTGCTGCATCTCAGCAAGGGGGAACCTCAAGCGATGCCTACCGGGCCGCGGCGATTCGCTTGGACAATTACATCGGCCAAATCAGCCGGATTATGAATCTGGATACCTCCGTATTGGTCATTTTAAGCGACCGCGGCCATATTTCATCCGGTGGATCAGGCGGCGCGGAAATCGAAGTGGCCCAGCAACCGCTGGTGATGAATGGGTACGGCCTGACTTCAGGACAGTACAGCGTAATCGCTCAAACCGATATTGCCCCCACCGTGGCCATGCTGCTCGGCCTGCCGGCCCCGCATCAAGCCCAAGGGCGCATTCTGTTCGAGATGTTGAATCTGAGCTTAGAACATCAAACCTTGGCTCAAATCGCCCTCACCCGGCAGCGACTGACCCTGGCCGAGCGTTACTTAGCCAGCATTCAAGGACCGGAAGCTCACTTGCCTGACTCGCTGTTCACCGATATCGAGCAGGCAGCCAATAATTTGGCCGAGAACAACATCAACGGTGCGCTACAACTGGCCCTCCTGACCCAGAAATCAGCCGATGCCGCAATGGCCGCCGCCCGTCATAACGTGATTCAGGGGGCGCGTTGGCCGCGCTTTTTGGCGGCGGTCGTTTTAGCTTTTAGCTGGTTTTTCGTCCTGTGGCGGCGGCGCAACGCGCACGCCGGCCTCATCCTAATTGCGACTATAGTGACCCTGGCGCTTTATCATACCCTTTTTCAACTTCAAGGTCACAGTTACTCCATCAGCGCTTTCGAGTTGGCGGCGATGCCGTTTGATGTTGCCCGCCGAATGGGCGTCAGCTTCTTGGCCGGCGGGGCGTTAGTGCTATTGTTCCTGATGCTCATCGATGAACGGAATTGGTTGACTCTGCTCAGTACCGGTTACGGCTATAGTCTTTTGACCGTATTTGTTCTGGCCCTGCCTTTATTTTGGGCGTTTGTTCAAAATGGTTTGGTGATCAACGGATATTTGCCCTCGGTTAATTTGATGTTTTGGCAGGTAACCAGTTTGCTGGAAATCTTGGTGGCAGCCATCATCGGACTGATCATCCCGTGGCCGATTATGGCCCTGAATGTATTTGTCAACTTTGTGCGCCGGCATCTAAGCGACAGTCAATCCAAATCCGGGCGCGATCCATTACCGGGACTGCGTTAATCCCGCATCTATCAGACCACAAGGAGACCCCATGCGTACCATTATTACCGGCATTACCGGGCAACTCGGTCAGGCCGTCAAGCAAGTTTTAGAAGAACAAGATTTCGATGTTTTAGATATCCCCCGCTACGATGTTCGCGATCACACCATTGTTCAAAAAATTTCCGAATTCTACCCTGAGTTGGTTATTCACTGCGCCGCGATGACCAACGTCGATGGCTGCGCCCAAGACCCCGATGCCGCCTTTAGCGTCAATGCCTTTGGTACGCAGAATGTGGCCCACGCCTGCTTGCGCTGCAATGCCGAAATGGTTTACATTTCAACCAATGAGGTGTTCAACGGCCGGTCGGATCGGCCTTATGGGGAGGATGATAAACCCAACCCCATCAACCCCTACGGCAGTTCGAAGCGATCCGGGGAGCAGATGGCCGCTCACTATCTTAAGAACGGGTTGTACATTGTCCGTACGGCCTGGGTTTACGGCGGCGGTCACATGTTTCCGGAAAAGATTCTGGCGGCAGCCGACAAATTTGGCGAACTGCGGGTGGTCACGGATGAAGTCAGCAACCCGACTTATACGCTGGATTTGGCGGCGGCTGTGGCCCAATTAGTCCGGACCCGAGCTTATGGGATTTACCATTTTACCAACGCCGGGTATTGTTCTCGCTATGAGTACGCTCAGGAAGTGCTGCGTTTGGGCGGGCGAGAAGACGTACCGATCCACCCCATCACCTTAGCCGAATATAGCCGCCCCTCGATGGTGCCGCCTTTTGCGCCGTTGGCGAACACCAAAGGCGCGGCCTTAGGCATTGAATTGCGACCGTGGCAAGAAGCTCTAACGGCCCACTTTGCGTCAAGACGTGGTGATGTCTGAACCGCTGCTAACCATTATCATTCCGCATTACAACGGCGCGCACCATTTGCCCATCTGCTTCAACGCGCTCCGTCGCCAGACATACCCGCATCTGGAAATTATTCTGGCCGATAACGGCTCCACCGATGAGTCGCTGCCGCTGACCCGGCGCGAATTTCCCGAAGTCAAGGTCTTGGAATTTGGCGATAACCTGGGCTACACCGGCGCGATCAATCGGGGGGTGGCTCAGGCCAGCGGCCAGATCATCGTGCCCTTAAACAACGACACCGAAGTGGCTCCCGGCTGGGCTGAAGCCATTGTCGAGGCGCTGGCAGCCTATCCCGAAGCGGGGATCGTGGCCAGCAAAATCTTGCTGTTCGATCAGCGCCACAAGTTGCACTCGGCCGGGGATGCCTTTGGCGCTGACGGTATCCCCATCAATCGAGGGGTATGGCAGGACGATCACGGCCAGTTCGATCAGGACACGTACATCTTCGGCGGCTGCGGCGGCGCAGTGGCCTACCGGCGGGCCATGCTGGATGAGATCGGTCTGTTTGACGAAGATCTGTTCATGTACCTGGAAGATGTCGATCTCA
The DNA here is from genome assembly GCA_020634855.1 of Anaerolineales bacterium. Classification (GTDB taxonomy): domain Bacteria; phylum Chloroflexota; class Anaerolineae; order 4572-78; family J111; genus JAGRBY01. Next base: position 1,066,092 of record JACKAU010000002.1, on the reverse strand, counting down.
ATTGGCGAGCCCAGTTGGCCGGGTATCGGGCTGTGTTCGCGCCCCAAGCGGTGGTCTACCACCAACTAAGCGCTACCGGCGGCGGCGTCATCGCCAGCTACTACACCGGGCGCAACACCATTTTGGTGCTGGCCAAAGATTTACCGGGCTTCCTCTTCCGGCGCTACTGGCGGCCGATTATTCAGGCCCAGCTCAAAATCGCCTTCGAGGCGGCCCGCGCCTGGCGCGGCGAGGCCGCTCGCGCTCGGCTCAAAGGTCAACTGGCCGGCTTGTGGGCGTTGCCGCGCTGGCTAGCCAAACGCGCCGCCGTCAAACGCAGTCCGCAGGTCAGCAACACGTACCTCGAAAGCTTGCTAACTGATGTAAACTTGTAGAAATCGGTGAATAAGCGGTCAGCTATCAGCGGTCAGCGGTCAGTTATCGGCGGTCGGCGGTCAGCTATCGGCTATTCGCGGTCTCGATCAGTGCTTCGGGGCGCGCCGGAGGTTCGATCACCATCGTGATCGGACGTTCCGACTAGTGGGAAGATAGGAGTGACGGTCAACTCGAACGTTCCGACTGGTGGGCAGATAGGGGTGACCGTCAACTGGGACGTTCCGACTGGTGGGAAGATGTGATCGACCGCCAACTGGGACGTTCCGACTAGTGGGAAGATAGGAGTGACGGCCAACTCGGACGTTCCGACTAGTGGGAAGATAGGGGTGACGGTCAACTCGACTGTTCCGACTAGTGGGAAGATAGGGGTGACCGTCAACTCGACCGTTCCGACTAGTCGGAAGGTGTGAGCGACCGCTTGATCGGGTGTTCGGACTAGTCGGAACGTCTGATCGACATCGGGTGTATTACCTGGGAGCATCAAAGCTGGCTTTGATCGCTTGACAAAGCCAGCTTTGTCGCTCCGGTGGTTGATAAAGTGGTGATGATCAAGCCTTTAATCGGGGACAAAAGACCCGTGCTGAAAGCGGGAAGCCCCTGCGGGCTAGGATGGCGCCGTCTGAGGGCGCTTTAGCGTCCTTCGCTCTTTCAACGCGATGGCTTTAGCCTCGCGTTTGTTGGCCCGGCGGCGTACCCTGTTTATTTTCTTGACTTTCATAAAGAGCGATGGCTTTAGCCTCTCGCTTTTTCTGCGTTCCCAAACTTCGGCCAGATCATTTCGTTTGAAGGTGTTCTGTGCTAAGATTAACGTGATCGATTCCGTCCAAAACACGGTCAATCCGTAAATTTGGCTGTTAAAGTAACTTTATGAAGATAAGAATTTGGGGCACGCGGGGATCAATTCCCTCTCCTCTCACGTCTGAGCAAATCGAAGAGAAAATTTGTCAGGCTATTCACGGCATGCCCGACATTGATACCAGCAACCTGGCCGATGTGCAAGCCTATGTCAGGCAGTTGTCACAACTCCAGCGAGGGACGGCAGGGGGCAATACTTCTTGTGTGGAAATTCGATCCAGAGGCGAACTGTTCGTCATCGATGCCGGATCGGGCTTCCGCGAGTTGGGACGGCAACTGATGAATGGCCCTTTCGGTCGCGGTCAGGGCAAGCTCCATCTTTTTTTTAGCCACGCTCACTGGGACCACATTCAGGGCTTTCCTTTCTTTCAACCCAATTTTGTGACGGGCAACCAAATTTTCATATACAGCATTCATAATTTGGAGAAGGTCTTGCATGATCAACAGCGGTCAGTCAACTTTCCGATCTCGCTGTCGTATATGCAGGCGACCTTTCATTTTGAGCGGCTGGTGGTCGGACAACCGCGTTATTTCGGTAAAATCAAGATCAACACTATCGAGAATCCTCACCCCGGCCGGGCCTACAGTTATCGCTTTGAAGACGAGCATAGTTCGTTTGTTTACGCCAGCGACGCCGAATTCAAAGAACTGACCGATGATACCAAGGTCAACCCGCATATCAACTTCTTCAAGGGCGCTGATGCGCTCATTTTTGATGCCCAATACACGCTCAAAGAAAGTTGGGAAAAGGTCGATTGGGGGCATAGTTCGGCGCTTATTGGCATTGATTTTGCCCGCGCCGCCGGCGTTAAGAAATTAATTCTTTTTCACCACGACCCCATCTATTCGGACGCCCAACTGCAAGAGATACAGACCAACGCGTTGGCCTATCAGGATCAGGATGCCAGCCGGCCCAAGGTCGAGGTGTTAATTGGGTACGAAGGGTTGATGCTCGATTTAGCCCCGACCGGCGCGGTTGAGTTGCAGGTGATACCCGACCAGGCCACGGCGGTGGTGACCCCGACCACCATTTTTGACGAGCAAGGCGTTGATCAACTGGCCCGGCAGTTAACCGGCTTAGCTGAACGGGGGACTTTGTCCGATTCGATCATCGATCTGTCACATGTTGACACGCTCACCACTGCCACCCTTAAAATGCTGGTCACGCTCGGCCAACTGGCGGAAAATGGATCGATTGTCCTCGCGTCTCCTTCAGAAAGCGTGCTGCGGGTGATTGAGTTGGCCGGCTATCAAGATTTTTTCGCCATTTATCCCTCGTTGGAGACGGCCATTACGGCGCTTCAGGCTCGTCAGGCGTTGAATTTGCCCGGCCAAACGATCAATGAGCGCTATTTAATTGAAGGCAAAATCGGTACCAGCCGGCTGGGCACGCTGCTTAAAGCGACCGATATGCAGCTTAAGCACACTGTGGCCGTTAAAATTTTATCGCCGGCCCTGAGCGAGCAAACCCTCAAACGATTCACCCGGCAAGCCCGACAGTTGATCGACCTTGATCAGCCGCAAGTCGTTAAGGTTTACGAAGTCGGTTCTGAGGCCAATTACACCTTCATCGTCGAGGAGTTTGTGACAGACTCCACCTTACAAGACCTGTTAACCGCCGATACCCAACCTCTGTCCGTCGATCAGTCGTTGGATATTGCCTTGGATATTACCCTGGCCCTGGAATATATCCACAGCCGGGGCGTCACCCACGGTAACCTCAAACCGGAGAATATTTTTCTAACTGAACACGGCGTAAAATTGGGCGGGATCGGCTTGGGCCGGTTGGAGGAAGGGCGCAATTTGCTCGAAGCGCCGCTGCTGCATCTGACGGCGGCCTATCTGGCTCCGGAGCAAATCTTGGGCCAACCGGTCGATGCCCGCACCGATTTGTATGCCTTGGGGGTGGTACTGTACCAGCTTTTCACCGGACAACTACCCTACATCGGCGACGACCAGGAAATTTTGCAGGCGCATTTGCACCAGGCGCCACATCCGCCGCGTGAGGTCAATCCGGATATTTCGCCGTCGCTGGAGCATCTTATTCTCAAGCTGTTGATCAATAACCCCAGCGCCCGTTATTCAAGTGCAGAGCAGGCCCGGCGCGTTTCGAGTAGTTTGATTGTGAGTGTGAGCGATCTCAAACACCAGCGCCGACGCCCGCTCATCGACCGGGAAAAGCCGTTGAAACTGCTGCATACGTGCTGGCGGCAGGTTCAGAGCCGGCAGGGACAACTGGTTTTTGTAACCGGCGAACCGGGCGTCGGCAAAACCAGTCTGGTCCAGCAGTTCGCTGTGGAATGTGAGCCGCCGGTGCTGTTGATCGGCCGCTGTCAGGAGCCGGACAGCAGCCCCATCTACCAGCCCTTTACCGAGGCGCTGCGCACCTACTTTGCCACCGTGCCGCCTGAACTGCTTGATGAGGAAGCCCGCCGTCATATTAGCCACTTCAGCCGACTTGTCCCCGAAGTTCATCAGATTTTGCCTGATCTGCCCAAGCCGCCGATGTTGGAACCCAAGCAGGAACAACTGCGCTTGATGAGTAACCTGACCCAATTTATCAAACAGGCGACCGTTGAGCGGCCGTGGTTGTTGATTCTGGATGATCTTCATTGGGCCGATCGCAGCAGCTTGGACCTGCTACGTTATTTAGGGCATCATTTGCCGACGATGGCGCTGCTGATCGTCGCCACTTACCGCGATGATGAGTTGGAACGCGGCCATGCCTTGTGGCAGACCTTGCGCGATTTGAACAGTTTTCCGAATGCTCGGACCATCACGCTGGGCCGGCTCGATCACGATGGCGTGGAGCAGGTGTTAGCCAACATCTGGAAACAGCCGGCGCCTGTGGCTCTGACCGAAAGAATTTATGAGCAGACCGCCGGCAATCCCTTTTATGTGGAAGAAATCGCCAAAACGTTGGTTGACGACGGTCTCATCATTGCCCAGGCCGGCCAGTGGCATTTCCCGGACATCGAAGAAGTGCGCTTGCCGCGCAGCGTGCGTGAGGCTGTCTGGCGACGCATTCATTACCTGAGTCCCGACACCCAATCGCTGCTGCGCCAGGCGGCCGTTTTGGGTCAAACATTCCGATTTGACGATTTGCGGGAGATGAGCGGCTTGTCGGAGTGGGAGGTGTTGGAGCATCTGGATGTCGCTCTGGAGCGCCAACTGCTGTGGGAAGAACCGACGCTGGGTGAAAGCCTGCTCTGTTTCAGCCATGTCGAAGTGCAATACGTGCTCTACGATGATATGGGGCCGCTACGCCGCCGTATGCTACACCGGCAGGCCGGCGAAGCCCTGGAGCGTCGCGCCCTGGCCGATCTGAATCCGCTGGCCGAGGAGTTGGCGCACCATTTTTGTAAAGCCGATGAGTTTGATCGGGCGCTGGTCTACAGTATTCAAGCCGCGCGCCAAGCCCAGGCCGACTACGCTAATGAAACGGCGCTGGTTTGGTATACCAATACGCTGGATATGCTCAACCAGCTCGATCCGCGTGAATCGGTCTCATTTCAACGGCTGCGCCTGCCGGTTCATAAATTTTTGGGCGAGGTTTTGACGCTGATGGGGCGCTATGACGAGGCGCTCAATCATTATTATTCGGCCCAGGCGTTGGTTGAGGCTGAAGCGATGACCGACGGCAAAAATCGCTCGCTGGCCGATCTCTGCGGCTCGGTGGCCACGGTTTATGAAAGACGGAGCGAGTACGACGCCGCCTTCAAGTATCTGGAAGCCGGCCTCAATTATTTGGGCGACGATAAATTCAATAACGAAGCGGCGCGCATTTTTCTGGTCGGAGCGCGCGCCTTCGACCATCAGGGGCAGTTGGATCAAGCCATCGATTGGTGCCAACGGAGCCTGGTCATTGTGTCACAAATTCGGTCGCCGGAAGCCCAACAGACTATGGCCCAGGTTTTCAACCGCCTGAGCGCCATCTGTCTGTTCCGGGGGTACTTCGATGTGGTGATCCATTTCTGCCAGGAGAGCATCGATATTCACCGCGAGATCGGCAATGTCGCCGGCGAGGTCAGCCCGCATACGCATTTGGGGGTAGCCTATTTTTTGCAGGGCATTTGGGCTAAAGCGGAAGAAGCTTATGCCACCAGTCTTAATATCGCCAAGAAGGTTGGCGATATCGACGGCTACAGCCGGGCCAGTAACAACCTGGCCGACCTTTACTTTTGCCGGGGTGAATGGATTAAGGCGTTCCATTTCTATGAAGAAAATCGCGCGGTCTGGCAGCAAATCGGCATGGCTAAAGACGAGGCTAAATCACTCAGCCGAATGGCTCAGGTTCACATCTACCGGCAGGAGTGGGCCGAAGCGTTGGAATGTCTGGCCCGCAGCCAGGCGATTTTTACCGATGTCGGGGCCAAGGATTATATGCCGGAGTTGGATCGCCGTTGGGGTGAGTATTGGTTAGGCACAGGCGATCTCGAACGAGCGTTGGTTCAGCTACACCGGGCGGTTGATCTGGCTGCTCAGCAGGGGAATCCGCTGCAAGAGGGCAAATCTCGCCGAATGTTGGGTGAAGCGTATCTTCAACGTAGTGAACCGGAACAGGCGTTGGCGATGTTAGATCGGAGTCTGTCCATCTTGAATGATTTCAACATAAGTTACGAAGCCGCTCGAACCAAAACCATCTTAAGTCGTGCTGCTTTGGCCCTGGGCGATCAGAAGCGAGCCAGACAGCTTTTAACGGCGGTGGCTGAACTGTTTGAAAGCCTTGGCGCTGAAGCTGATTTGGCGAAGGTGCGGGTGTTACAAGCAAGAATTAATAACATTTAACGGAGCGACAAAGCGTGCTTTGTCATTTAGGTAGGGTCAAAGTAAACTTTGACGCTCTAAACTTTTTTTATTAGAGGAGGAATCAATGCAACTCACAATCTCTCTAGCTCAGATCGATATTGCTCTAGGCGACCCGGACGCGAATGTGGCCAAGGCCGATGAATGGACTGCCGAAGCCAAACGGCGCGGCTCTGACATCGTGGTTTTCCCGGAACTGTGGACGACCGGTTGTGATTGGCCGAACATTGCCTCGCTGGCGGTCAGGCAAGAAGATGTGGTGACCGCTGTGGCCAATTTGGCGCAGAAGCATCGCATCTGGATCAATGGTTCGATGCTGACTTTGGATGAACAGAACCGGCCGACCAATACCTCGATTATGTTTGATCCGGACGGTCAGCAGGCCGGGACATATCGCAAAATTCACCTATTTGGTCTGATGGATGAGGATCAATATCTGGCGCCGGGCCAGCAGTTGACCACGGTCGAGTCGCCTTGGGGGCAGAGCGGGTTGGCTATCTGTTACGATCTGCGTTTTGCCGAAATGTTTCGGACATACGCCCTCAACGGCGTTACAATGGTTTACCTGCCGGCTGAATGGCCGCATCCTCGCTTGGGCCATTGGCAAACCCTGCTGCGGGCCAGGGCCATCGAGAACCAAATGTATATGGTCGGCGTCAATCGAGTTGGGCATGACGAGGCGAATACCTTTTTCGGTCATTCGGCCATCATCGATCCCTGGGGCAACGCTGTGGTTGAGGCCGGCGAGTCGGAAATATTACTGACGGCCACCATCAACACCGACCTGGTCGCCGAAATCCGTCAAAAGATTCCCGTATTCAAAGATCGCCGGCCTGATTTATATCGGCTGGGGCAATAGTTGGATAGTTGGATGGTTGGATAGTTGGATGGTTGTGTAGTTGAATAGTTTGATCATTGCTTTGGACCAATAATCCAACCAACCAACCAACCATCCATCCATCCATCCAACAAACAAACCAATTTACCGATGAGCATTGATTTTTCCCAGCCTAATTTTCATGTTATGGTCGCTGTGCGCGGTCAGGATGATTTTTGGCCGCTGTTGTGCATTGGCTACGCCCTGGCCAGATCACGCTACGGACGGCTGTCGATAGTGACGGTAAGACAGCAAAGCCATGAGCGTCCGGAGTGGTTGGTTATTCCGCCGTCGATGGCGGATGTGCCGATTGAGGTTCATACCCAGCAAGACGAAAACGCCGGCAAAGCCATCATTAAGGCCATGCGGGAATTTTCGCCCCAACTACTGGTGGTCGGGTGGCGGGGGGAGCCGCCTCGGAGAGGGTATATGCTAGGCGGTACGCTCGATTACCTGTTGCAGCGGGCCTGGTGTGATCTGATCGTGGTTAAAGCGCTGCCTACTTGGCCTGATCATGAATTCCTCAACGATAAGGTTATGAAGGTTTTAGTGCCAACATCCGGCGGATCGAATAGTACGTTAGCGTTCGAGTTGGGCCTGGATATGGCCAAAAGTTGCGACGTCACCGCCCTGTACGTACTGCCCAAAGACTCTGACCCGGCCCAGGTCAGTGAACAGGAGCAGTGGTTAGCCGAGTTTACCCACCTATGGACGACCCACCCCAATTTCAAAACCAAAGTCATTCAAGCCGAAGACGCGGTCAAAGGGATTGTAGTCGAGAGTACTAATCACCACGCCACCATCGTGGGGGCCACCAACGACAGCGCTTTTAGCCAGCTTGTATTTGGCACGTTTCCGCAGCGAGTCGCCTTACAGAACAAAGGCACAACCATCATTGTCAAACAGTTTGATGGGAGCGTTGGCTCGACCGTCAGACGCTTCTGGTGGCGGGCTACCCATTTCTTGCCAAAGCTGTCGCTGGAAGAACAGATGGATGTTTACAAACAGATCCGGCGCAGCGCCCGGCCGCAAATCGACTTTTTTATGATGATTGGCCTGGCTGCGGGCATCGCCACCTTGGGGTTGCTGTTAAACAGCCCGGCGGTGATCATCGGCGCGATGTTAGTGGCTCCGTTGATGGCGGCGATCATCGGCATGGGACTGGCGATGATTCAGGCAGATGGCCGGTTGTTGTCGCTGGCCAGCCAAGCCATGCTTAAAGGTGTTCTGCTGGCGGTGGCAATGGGTTTTTTGATTGGTTTTGCGCTGCGATCAGTCTCGGAACCGACCGCCGAGATTTTGGGACGGACCAGCCCCAGCCCGTTCGACCTGGGGGTAGCTATTTTTTCGGGTTTGGCCGGCGCTTACGCTTTATGCCGCAGAAATATGTCCTCCTCGCTGCCGGGTGTGGCGATTGCCGTGGCGCTGGTGCCGCCGCTGGCAACCGTCGGCATCGGCCTATCCTGGTTGAATATGGGCATCGCTTCCGGGGCGATGCTGCTCTTTTTAACCAACCTGATCGCGATTATTACCGCGAGTGGGTTTGTATTCTTTGTATTAGGTTTTCGGCCCAGGATAAAGCGGCACGGGGCGTGGGGTATTTTCAGCGGCGGCGTGGCGACCTCGCTCATTTTGCTGGCGTTGATGGGCTGGGTGCTGTGGACGATTTCCATTGACTCGCTGCGAGAAGCGGCGCGCAATCGGGTTATCGAACAGGTATTGATCGAACAAGTGCCGCAATTAGGGACGGATGTGACGTTAGATACCTGGCGCGTGAAAAATCAAGATGAGTTGGTGACCATCGGCGAATCTGATCTGGATAGCGAGGAAATGCTGGAGCAAATTCTGGCCTTGGAAGTCCAGGTACGCTCACCCGGCAACATTGGTTACAACCGGACCGATATTCTGCGCACCAGTATCCACGATGCACTCAGCCGCGAAAAAATGATTGAACCGGGCGATCGGATTGGGTTGGATTTGCTGATTATCAAGACCGAGTCGCTTCAGCCCGAAGCGCTGCCGACTCCCACTATCGAGCCTACAGCGACCTTAACGCCGACCGCGACCGCGACGGCCACCCCCGGCCCTTCACCGACGCCGACCAATACCGCTACGCCATCGCCCACCGCGACGGCCTCGGCCACGGCTACGCCGGAAGCGACGCCGACCTGGACCCCGACCGCGACTGCGACCTCGTCACCGACGCCGACCGAAACCGCCACGGCCACGGCCACCTCGACCCCGGCCCCGGCGGTGATCGCTAATACGGATGGGCAGGGGCTGCGCCTACGCTGGACGCCGGGCGGTCCTATCGCCGGCGCGTTACCTGAAGGGACAATTGTAGACGTGCTGCCCCAGCACGAGGTTGATGCTGATGGCGTGGATTGGGTTAAGGTCGATGTGTTAGACGGTCGCAGCGGTTGGGTTGCGGCGGAGTATGTGGTTGAACTGCGGTAGTCAATTGAGGATCGACGGGATGCTGTTAGTAGTGACGGCTTTAGCCGGCCCATGTCAAAACGGCCGAAGCCGTCACTACTAGCCCCCGATTAGCGATTTCGCTCCCGGTGGACAAACAAAAACGTGCCGACGATTAAGAACAACCCAAACAAGACCGCAATAATTATGAAATTGATCGCGGCATTGTTGATGACGACCTGGCTGTAATCCGGCGAACCTTTATATAAGACAGCTCGAACGAAATCGACGGCGTACCGCATGGGCGAGATGAGGGATAGCAGATTCAGAAACCAGGGCAGATTGTTGATTGGGGCAAAGATGCCGGCCAAGAAGAACTGAGGCAGCATAATAAACGGAAAAACTTGGTTGGCGGCCCGTTGGCTGTTGAGGTTGGACATAATGATCACGCCGAACGCCCCGCCAAAGAAGCAAACGATCCAACAGACCGGAATCAGCACCAGCGCTTGTGTTAGCGAGACTTGGATGCCAATGATGACGGCAAAGACCAGAATCCCCAACCCCTGCGCCATCGAGACAAATGTCTCGCCAAAGATTTTGCCGATGATGATTGAGTAGCGCGATACTGGTGCGACAAAGATTTCCTGGCTGAAGTCATTTTCTCGATCTTCAATGAGCGATATCACCCCTATGGCCGATGATTGAAACAGGGTTTGGGCCAGAATCCCGGTGAAGATGAAGGTTAGGTAATTAAAATCGACCTGGTCGCCTAAACTGGATTGAAAACTCCCCCCCAAAATCCCAATAAAAATTAATGGAAATATAAGGGTTGATACCAGACGAGGCGGGTCGCGCAGAAATTTCAGTAGATCGCGATAGGCGATAACGGTGATGGCGTTGGCTTCGTGCATTATTCCTCCACAATGGCCAAGTAAGCATCTTCCAGGCTAGGATTATGGGTTTTGACGGTGGTCAGCGGCGTATCGATGGCTTTCAGCAGTTGGTGAACAGTGGGCGTACCGTTGAGGCTGATTTTAAAGAGCGGTGTTTCACTATACGGAATGTTAAGTTGCTTCAGCTCGGTTCGTAGCCTGTTTTTGTCGGACGCATCGATGAGTAGGTATTTTTCTATTAGGCGGGCTTTGACCGCCTCCGGCGGGCCGTAGGCGACAATTTTGCCTTTGCTGATAATGCAGATGGTATCCGCATCCTCGGCTTCATCCAGGTAATGGGTGGTGAGAAAAACGGTGGTGCCGCTCTCCCGGCGAACGCGCTTAATGTATTCCCACAGATTGCGGCGGCTGGCCGGATCGAGGCCGACGGTTGGTTCGTCCAGAAACAGCACCTTTGGTTGGTGAATCAGGCTGCGAATGATCTCCAATTTGCGTTTCATACCGCCGGAAAAGGTTTTGATGGGTTTAAAGATATCATCCTTTAGGCTGAGAATTTCAGCCAACTCAGTAATCTGCTGTTTGTAGGCTTTGGGCATCAGCGAGAAGGTGGGTCGAAACGGGTACAGGCCGTAGACAACGGCGTGGAAGCGCACATTTTCTTCGGCGGTGAGGTTTAGGTCAAGGCTCGGCTTTTGAAAGATGATGCCGGCATTTCGCCGGACGGCTCCGGCTTCTTTAACCAGATCATAGCCGGCGATCCGGGCCGAGCCGGTGGTCGGGGTTAGCGTTGTTGTTAAAATTGAGATGGTGGTGGTTTTGCCCGCGCCGTTAGGCCCAAGCAGGGTGAAAAATTCGCCCCCGGCCACGCTGAAGGAGATGCCATCGACCGCGTTGGTTTTGCTGTTGCTGTAGCGTTTAGTTAATTCTCTAACTTCAATTACAGGAGGCATTATATCTCCTTTTACGCTCCGTAACGGTTCACAAAAACTCTATTCTTTAGGAGAATAGCACGAAGTTTGTGACATGTCAGTGATCTAAAGTTTATTGGGAGTTTATTTTAGTGGGTTAAGCACTGGTCGGCGAGACTTTGATGTCCAGCACCTCTCGGACTTTATGAGCCAGCTTGCTTGGGGTGAAAGGTTTTTGTAAGAATGCAGAATTTTGAGTGATGAAATTTTGAGTGAGCCTTATGTCTTTAGGATGACCGGAGATGTAGAGGATTTTTGTTTCCGGACGCAGGGACGTAATGATTTTGGCTAACTTATCTCCGGCGATTTTGCCCGGCATGACGATATCGGTCAAAAGTAAATCGATAGTACCGGAATATTCATTGAAAATATCTAAGGCTTCCTGACCATTTTTTGCTTCAAGGACCAGGTAACCATCTTTAAGCAGCGTTCGTTGGGCCAGATCCCGGATCATATCTTCATCCTCAACCAGTAAAATCGTTTTGGCGCTTTGGGGTGATGGTTCGTTGGTCGGTTCTTGTCGGTCAATGGTTTCTATTTCCGCCTTAGGCAAAAGAATAGTAAATTTTGTACCCTGATTTATTTGGCTGTCAACCCAAATATGGCCGTTACTCTGTTTAATAATGCCATGAACGGTTGATAGCCCCAACCCCGTACCTTTGCCGGCTTCTTTGGTTGTAAAAAAAGGATCGAAGATGTGATTCATAACCTCCTGATCCATGCCAATCCCACTATCTTGGATCGTTAAGACAGCGTAGTGGCCCGGCTCCAAATCGACCCACTCACGTGTAGCCCCTTTTTCCAAGGCCATCGTTTCCGTGCTTATTCTTAAGGTTCCGCCGGTTGGCATGGCGTCTCGGGCATTAATGACCAAATTCATGATCACTTGTTCGATTTGTCCCTGATCAGCTTTGACAGTGGCGGCTTGCGGGCCAAGTTCACTTACCAGAATAATATCTGAACCAATCAATCGTTGCAGCATTTGGTTCATAGTGGCCACCACGGCATTCAAATCTAAAATTTGGGGTTGTAGAATTTGCTGGCGACTAAAAGCCAACAGTTGTCGAACCAGGGCCACGGCTCGTTCGCCGGCTGTTTTAATGCCTTCCAACTCGTCGCGGATTAAACTAGCCTGTTCGATTTGATCGAGGGCCAGATCACAATTGCCGAGAATGACGGTAAGAAGATTGTTGAAGTCATGGGCAATACCGCCGGCCAGGCGGCCTAAGGCTTCTAGTTTTTGTGATTGTTGAAGTTGTTCTTCTAATTGTTTACGTTCGGTGATATTGCCGACAACGCCATAAACAATGGTGGACTGACCTTGAGGTTCTACGTTGGCGCTATCCCGAACCCAAATAACTTCACCGTCGGCCCTGATCATGCGGTATTCAACTTGACTGGCCTGTCCTTGGGCCAATCGTCTGGCCTGGGCAGCCGCAACATCGCGATCAGCCGGATGAATGACTTGTGAGCCCCAGAAGTTCCAGTCATTAATAAATTTTTCCAGGGGGTAGCCGGTTAAGGCCCTAACATTGGTTGAAATGTAGCGATTGATCCGTTCGCCCGACGCGGTGAGTTCGGTGACATAGATGTGATCGCGGATAGAGTTGACGATCTGTTGGAGCTGTTTCTGGCTTTCTCTAAGAGCTTCTTCTGCTTGTCGGTTGTGTTGTTTAAGTTTCTCTTTTTCAAGGACGCCTTTGATGGTATTAGGTAGCCGTTGAATATGCTTGGGTGATTTGATAACATAATCAGCCGCCCCTCGTTTAAGGGTTTCAACGGCAATTTCTTCTGAGCCTGTGCCCGTGACAATAATGACCGGTATGGTTTGGTCGGTGGCCCAAACCGCATCAAGGACCTGTAGGCCAGTGAAACCCAGAATGTTGAAATCGCTCAAGACCAGATCATATTTCGCTTGAGCCAGTTTTTCCTCAAACTCGGACCGAGATGCTGCTTCCGTAATTTGTAAATCAAAATCCGCGTTCTCTAACGTCGTCCGCACCAATTCTCGATCAAATGGATAATCATCGACGTATAGAATTCGAATGGAGGTCTTGCTCATTTTTTTACCCTTAAGATTATGTATGGTTGGACGCATTGGGGTTATGCGGAGTTAGTAACGATCACTAAGGCATCGTGGGGGGGCCGATATTAAGATCGAGCCAATAGGTTTCAATCTGTTTCATAATAGTTTGTAACTCTTCTAGCAACAGTGGTTTAACAACGTAACTGTTGGCGCCGCTGTCATAACAGTTAGCGCGGTCGATATCTTCTTTGGAAGATGTAAAGATAATTACAGGTAATCGTTTGAGACCGGGCGTGGTTTTTATGCGGCGTAATACTTCGTGCCCGTCAAGCCCCGGCATTTTTAGGTCGAGCAGAACGATGTCGGGCAAAGGGAACCGGCTGCGATCGGCAAATTTAGCACGGCCAAATAGATAATCCAGAGCTTCGTAACCACTATGAGCCGTTTGGACCTCATAATTTACTTCCAACCCGGCTATTGCCAGAAGGACTAATTCGATATCCATGTGGTTATCGTCAATTAATAAAATAATAGCCGGTTTCATATGGCCTCTTTTCTAAAGGAAAGCATGCAGAAATTTGGCCGGGTAGATCAAGCACGATTCGTAATATCCGCTTATCTGTCGCTATGACTCCCCTATCAATCAGCATGGGGCAGCGTTATCCAAAATATAGACCCGTTACCTTCAATGGATTCTATGCTGATATGACCACTAAGCAAATCTAATGCCTTTTTTACCAAACAAAGGCCAATACCGTTGCCATCATAGGTATCGTGATGGTGCAATCGTTGGAAAATATCGAAGATTTTGTGGTGATATTCGGATGGAATACCCAGGCCATTATCGGCTATTCCAATAACAACCTGTTCCGGTTCGATCTGACAAGAGATGATGATATGTGGTTTAAGATTGGGCCGATGATAAATTATGGCATTTTCTATTACATTTGTGAGAATTTGCGTCATCAGAAACGGATCGGTTTGCAGCGTACATAGGGTATCCGGCAGATCAATTTTGGCGTCTGTTTTTTCTATTTCTTCAGAAAGGGTCAGAATAATATGATCCAACAAATCGGCCAGATCGACCGATCGAGGCTGTATTACGCGATGCCCTAACCGGGCGTAGGTGAGTAGATCGTTAATGAGTTGATCTAAATGGTTACTGGCCTCGATGATATTGCTTAAAAAGTGTTGGGTTTCTCCATTTAAATCGGCCCAATGTCGCTGCGTAATAACCTGAGCAAACCCGCTAATCGCTCTGAGGGGCGCCCTTAAATCATGCGAAACCGAATATGAAATAGCCTTGATCTCTTTGTTAAGACGGTCAACTTCTCTGGTTAAAGTTTTAATTTCAACAGCTTCAGTGTTTCGTTTGGCTAAAGGCCGATTGATTATGATAACCCCCACGGAATGATCGTTTGAGTCTTTGACCAAGGATACTGAGGCTGAAATATGAATTTCCTGCCCATTCCGCCGCTTTTGAATGACTTGCCCCTGCCAATTGCCGACATTAAAGAGATGGGTAATAACCGCTTCTTGATGGTTGTGTGGAAATGTCGTAGAGACAATATTGCCCAATCTTTTCCCTATCACCTCGTGGGCTTGCCAGCCATAGATTGTCTCGGCGGCATTATTCCAACTATTGATGTTGAAATCCAAATCGGTGATAATAACGGCATCGGGTACATGTTGTAGAAGATCAGCTTGAAAAGGCGAAGTCTCCACGGCGGCGATTAGATCGGGCTGTGTATTAAGCTCAGTTTTCATCATGCTGACCTCCCAGCTACGTAATTACTCAGCCATTAGCTAGCAGGTGTCTTGCAAGCGATAGATCGCAATAGCTAATTTGGCTTGATTTTTAGTTGTGAATTGCTGTCAATCAACTGTTACTGCTAAGCGTGGTGCAAGTAGCGGGGTTGGGATTAGTTTGAGTCGAGAAGTTGGCGTACTTTTTGAATTAACGTTATATCTCTAAACGGTTTTTGTAAAAAAGCGTCGTCGTTGGTGATAACATCTTGATACAAGACGGCATTATCATTGTACCCTGACATAAACAAAATTTTGGTCTGAGGATAGCGCGATTTTAGCTGTTTGGCCAGTTGATCGGCATTTAAGCCATTTGGTAAGGCGACATCGGTTAGGGCCAAGTGAATAGGATGGTGAGATTGTTCTGCTAGATGAAGCGCCTCGCTGCCGTTTTGGGCTTCTAACACGGTATAACCGTACCGGGTGAGAATTCGGCGGGTTAAATCTCGGATGGGATCCTCCGGTTCTATTAGAAGGATGGTTTCGTTGGTGTAGGGGGTGTCGTCGCCGGGTTCGTGGCTGTCTTTAATGGTCTGGTCAGTGAGTGATTGTGGCAAATAAATTTTGAAAGTGGTACCGTGATCGGGTTGACTCTCGACAAAAATTTGACCGCCACTTTGCTTGACCACACCGTGAACGATAGACAGGCCTAGCCCGGTTCCTTTATGAACGCCTTTAGTTGTAAAAAAGGGTTCAAAAATTTGGTTTAGAGTCTCTTTAGTCATCCCGATACCGGTGTCGCTGATGACCAGCACAACGTATGGGCCGGGGTTGATATCACCAGGCCGGCTAATATAGTGGTCATCAACAACCGTATGGTGGGTTTCAATGCTGAGCCGGCCACCGTCAGGCATGGCATCTTTGGCATTGAGCACCAAATTGAGAATGGCATGTTCAAATTGCCCTGGATCGGCTTTAACCGGACCTAGTATCGGGTCTAGGGCAACCGTTAACTTCATTGTCCTCGGCAATAAGCGTCTGAGCATAGGTTCCATATTGGACACAAGCTGATTAAGATTGACCAATTGCAATTGCAGCGTTTGCTGGCGGCTGAAGGTCAGTAAATGCTGGGTTAGCGAGGCTGCTTTTTGCCCGGCCATTCTGATTTGTTCGATATCATTACGGTGGTGGTCGGGCAGGTCTTCGGACTTGAGAATGAAATCGCAGTTGCCGGTAATGATGGTCAACACATTGTTGAAATCATGGGCAATACCGCCGGCCAAACGACCAATCGCCTCCATTTTTTGTGATTGGTGGAGTTGATCTTCCAGCCGTTTCCGTTCCGTAATATTACTGACCACGCCATAAATAATTTTGGTATTATTTTCTGCTTTTACTCTGGCGCTGTCGCGCACCCAGATGATTTCGCCGTCTTCGCGAAGTAAGCGGTACTCCACTTCGCTGTTTTTGCCTTTTAGTAAACGAGAAGCTTGCAGCGCGGCGATGGGCCGGTCATCGGGATAGATGACCGTTGACGGCCAAAAGTGCCAGTCTTCGGCAAATTTTTCCAAAGGATAGCCCGTTAAAGATGCAATGTGCGGCGACAGGTACAAATTTACCTGTTGCCCATCTTCTTTGATTTCGCTGACGTAAATGTGATCGCTAATCGATGAAACAACCTGTCGAAACCGCTCTTCATTGGAGTGTAGTTCCTTTAACATTAGGCGTTGGCGCTCGATGGCGTAGCGAATGGCCCGTAACATAATATTGCCGCTGAATTCGCCTTTAACAAAATAATCCTGAGCGCCGGCTTGAACAACCTCTGTGCCTACCGTCTCATCTTCATAGCCGGTTAAAACTATAATCGGGGTGGCCGGCACATGATCTTTTAACCGCCTTACGGTGTCTACGCCCCACATATCAGGCAGAGAAAGATCCAATAGGATGATGTCCGCCGTGTGGTTGTCAAGATAGTCTAGGGCCTCAGCAAATGTCTCGGCCCGGATCAGCCGGCTCTGGTAGTAATCGGTTCGTTTTAGGGCCAACTCCAGCAGGCCATAATCTCCAGCATTGTCTTCAACAACCAGAATAGTAAGCGATGTATTGTGCATAGTGGTTAGCTTCTTGACGATAAGGTGAAAAAGAATTCGCTGCCTTGGCCGGGTATCCCCGGGCTAACAACCCCTACCCGGCCCCCCAGCCGCTCGACGATACGTTTGACAATAGACAGCCCTAATCCGTAACCGTTATCAGCCTGCTCCGATCGTTTAAGGCGGGTAAACGGCACAAATAAACGTTTTTGTTCTTCCAGAGTAAGGCCAGGGCCGTTATCTCGAACCCAGAAGCGAACAATATTATGGGATTGTATGTCAGCCCCCAATTCCAGTCGGGGAGGCAATCCGCCATATTTGATGCCATTAGTGAGATAATTAGCCCAAACCTGCTCAACCCAGGGCCGATACCCGATAACGGTTGGCCATTGAGCCGGCATATTGATTTCCACTTGGTAGGTATCAATCAAGTTGCTCAACTGCTGTCGGACATCCCGCATAATCGAATCCATATCCAGCGGTTCAACCGTAATTTCCTGATTACGCAGCCCGGCTAAAACCAGCAGGCCATCAATAATATGGCTCATCTTCTGACCTGTGTCAGCAATGGTCTTTAAGGTCGATTGAATCTCCACTGTAGGAATTCGGCTATACTCTTCTTCTAACATTTTGGCAAAGCCGACAATGAGCGTCAACGGATTTCTTAGATCGTGGGCGGTTGAGTGGGCAAAGGCATCTAATTCTTCATTACGCGCTTCCAGTTCGCGCATGTGGTCTCGTAAGGTTTTTTCAACCCGTTTGCGTTCAGTAATATCGCGCAGTGAAGCCAGGTAAGCCGATTGCTCTTCCCACGTCATCTCAACCACTCGCATTTCGGCGAAGGCCAGAAAATCTTTTTCGTTAGGACAGGTAATGGTGATCTCGGTCGGTTCATCGACCACGATAGGATACTTAAATAGTTGGTTTAGAAGGTACTCCGCCCGCCGTCCGAATAGTCTTTCAGCCGCCGGGTTAACAAATCGAATCAGACCCGCCCGATCGACAATTACAATGGCATCCGCATTATGCTCGATCATTTTGTGGAAACGGATTTCGCTGTGAAGCAAAGCGGTGATTTGTGTTTCCAGATCTTTAAGCAGGTGGTGGCGCTCGATGGCGTGCCGAATGGTGCGTACTAGCATGCCATTACTGACTTGCCCTTTGACCAGGTAATCTTGAGCGCCCAATCTAACGGCCTCCAGCGCCAGCTCCGCGTCAGCATTGCCGGTTAAAACTACAATGGGAATATCGAGCGCTTGTTGTCTAACTTGTTTGACGGTATCAAGCCCCCAGGCATCAGGTAGGGACAGATCGAGCAGGAGTAGGTCAAATGGCGTTTGTCCTAGAGATTCGATGGCCTCGCCCAGACTGTCGACCTGATCCCAATCAATGCGGCCAAAATCAGCTTGGGCTAAGGCAATTTGGATGAGGTCAACATCATTGGGATCATTTTCAACCAACAAAACTTTTATTGGCTCAACATTCATGATTGATGTTCCCTGCTGCAAGTAACGAGTGAAGCTAACCCCAGCGACACCGATTGTTACTGCAATCATTGGGTCTGGCTGGCGTTGGAAAGTGAGCAACGGTCTAGGTTGCCCGGAAGAATTTTGGCTATGACGTTATTTAACTATATCAGACCTTTGGTATTAAGTAAACAGATAATCGTTGAAATTAATAAGGTGACAGTCACTTATTGTCGATAAACCAGCATCGGGGTCGTTCAAACAGGTTAGTTTAGCGTTTTCAAGTGACTGTCACCTGGGGTGCTGCGTCGGTCCTGATTATTCAAACATATCGCCCAACTGATCCACTTCTGACAGCGTGGTTCGAGCGGGGATGCCCAGAATGATATTTTCAACATTCTTAAAAGGTAATCCAATATGCAGCCCTTGGCCGTCGATATTGAATTCCCGGACGTTCTTTTCGTGCTGCGAGCCGCGCATTTTGATAACCGCAATACCCCGCCGCATCACGCCTTGCACTTCCACATAACGGAGCAGGGCGATCACATCGGTAATCGTGGAAATATGGGCCTCAGTAATCGACTCGCCGCCGGATAGTTGGGGGGTAGTGCTGGTAAATAGCGAACAGACCCGTTCTTTTTTTACATACGAGGTGAGACCAATGACAAATTCCCGAAAGTTGCGGACGCTGGCCACCCGTTCCATAGCCGAGACGCTGTCCACTACTAACCGTTGGGGTCTGAAATTCTCGATTTCTTTTCGAACCGTTAATAGGTGATCTTCCAACCCCATTGTTTCTGGGTAGGTACAGACAATTCTTAGCAAGCCGTCATTCTCCCAGGGTTCAAAATCAATGCCCCACGAGCGGGCATTGCGCAGCAGTTGGTCCCGTGACTCTTCGTAGGCCAGCAGTAAAACGCGCTCTTTATTCCGACACCCGGCGGCGGTGAACATAGTCGATATGAGGGTTTTGCCGCTGCCGGTCGGTCCGCTGACCAGAAAAATCGAGTCATGAAAAATGCCGCCGCTGGTCATTTGATCGAGTTCTTCGTTGCCGGTGGTTATCCGGTAATCAGACGACTCCTGTTGTAACTCAATGGCCGACAGCGGCAAGATCTTAATGCCGGAGTCGCTGATTGTGATCGGAAATTCACCCTGAGCGTGAGAACTGCCTCTGACCTTCAAAATCTGGATGGTCCGCCGAATTTTTTCCTGGTGGAGCACATTTCGTAAGACAATGACATTATCGGCCACAAACTCCTCGATCCCGTAGCGGGAGATGGGACCATATTCTTCCAAACGTTCGGCGGTCATAATGGCGGTCACATCCATTTCTTTAAGGACTTCCGTAATCCGAAAGATTTCTCGCCGGATGACATTGGCATTACTAAACTGATGAAACAGTGAGCCGATGGAGTCCAAAACGACCTGCTTGGCCTTTATTTTTTCAACCGCATATTTGATCTGAACAATTAACCCCGAAAGATCATACGAGCCGGTTTCTTCTACCGGCTCTAATTCCGGCGAACCATCGACAAATAATAGTTGCCCCTGCTGGACCAACTCATCGAGATGCCACCGCATGCTTTTAACATTTTGAACAATGTCGGGAGCGCGTTCTTCAAAGGTGACAAAAACACCGGGACGATTGAATTCGGTGATGCCCCGATAGAGAAATTCAATGGCAAAAATAGTTTTGCCTGAACCGGAACTCCCTACCATTAACGTGGTTCGTCCTTTAGGCAGGCCCCCGATGGTTAAATGCTCAAACCCTTCGATACCGGTCGGGGTTTTTTGTAACACCTGCAAATTTTTCAACTCTTCCATTCATTAACTCCGACTACGTTATTAATCGGCAACATTTTATCGCTGTTACCGTTTGGTGACATTGTTGATCATACCCCGCAGCCCCAGACCGGTGGCGACCTTTTCAATATCCGATAAATCACCAATTACTCGCTGCACGGGCGAAGGCTTAACTTTTACCAAGGTCGGCGTGGCCACCACCCGGGCTTTGATAGCCACTTCCGGAGATTTGGTCAGGTCAATGATCTCGATTTTAGCCTGATTTTGACAATAAAGCTTATTCAAATTTTGTAGATTTGAGATGGCCACATGATTGTGATGGTGCTCGCCGGCAATGTATAACTGAAAATGTAACGTCATGGCTGGCTTTCCATAGCTCCGATTGACTGTTGCCAGGATTTTAGATAAATATCTAATAGGGTTCCCAACAGTTCAAGCAGAACCAGACGGGCATCATTTGAAAACGCTTTTTCTTGCGACGGAAGGACTTCTTCGGTCAATTGCGTTAAAACCCCCAAATGGATCCGCACCACATCCCGGGCCTGGATTTGCAAGTCAGCCAGGCTTCGGGCAAAGGCTTGCACCTGCCGAGAAGGACGGTCTTTCTGGATACGAACCGATCTAACATAGCGGATTACCAACTCCTTGTAATCCGGAATTAGCTCATATAATACTTTGTTGGCCATATCGCTGTCAATAGAGCCTTGAGTGACCGCGCCCAAGCCATTGCTCATGGCCAGGTAATGGTTGTAATTCCGAGCCGCCAGCGCCTCGGTCAGTTGTTTGATTTGAGTTTCGGCCTGTTTCAGAGCGGTAACATCGATATGAGACATGACCAGTCCCCCCGCCTTTATTTGCAGTGGAGTCGCTTTCATCAGAAACCATAATTCGCCGGCTTGGGTCGGGTAAGTGTATTCAAAATCAAAACTGGCGGCCGCTCCGTCTAAAATTGATCGGAGACCTGCTGCACAATCTCTCAAAGAGGGATCATGTACGGCCGCGGCCTCACAGAGGTTCAGATAGTTGACCCCCGGAGAATCGACGTCGCCGTTTTCACGAGCGAACTGCCGCCAGGCGTCATTAACAGTAACAATAACGCCATCTTGATCAAGGACGGCTACGCGCGCCGTTAAAGAGTTGAGGATAGCCTGGTTGAACGCTTCTTTTTGTTGTAATTTGGTCAATAACTGGTTTCGTTCACTCGCATAGCGAAGAAAGCGTGTAAAGACCGAAGTCGTGATTTCTTCTTTAACCAAATAATCCTGCGCCCCGGCTTGAATGGCCTGAATGCCCAACTCGTCATCGGCTATTCCGGTTAGTACCACGATAGCCGTCGGGGGCATAACTTGGCAAAGTCGATGGAGGGTTGACAACCCTTGGCTATCCGGCAGGTTCAGATCCAATAACGTAATATCAAATTGCTCTTGGTTAATCAGGTCCAAACCCTGGCCCAAACTCTCGACATGGGTTAAACGATATTGAGGATTAACCCTTTGTTTTAGCATCTCTTGAACGAGACGGGCGTCGCCCGGATTGTCTTCGATTAAAAGGATTTTTAAAGTGATAGGCTTCATTGCTTTACTGCTCATTACGGGGGTAATATGACTACTTCTAACCAGAAACTTTCAATTGATTTGACCACCTTCAAGAATTGATCCAGATCAACCGGCTTGGTGATATAGCAGTTGGCGCTCAAATTATAACTTTTGAGAATATCTTCGTCAGCGTGAGAGGTGGTCAACACCACAACGGGGATCCGTTTCAAA
Organism: Anaerolineales bacterium; assembly: GCA_020634855.1. Lineage (GTDB taxonomy): Bacteria > Chloroflexota > Anaerolineae > 4572-78 > J111 > JAGRBY01. The sequence goes on along the minus strand of JACKAU010000002.1, from coordinate 1,044,003 downwards.
GCCTCATCAGCTTTGATGTCGGCCAGGACTTCGCGGCCATCTTTGAGGGGCAAATTCAGATCGAGTAAAATCAAATCCGGCTTGGCCGCGTTGGCATACTTACCTGCTTTTGTAAGAATCTCCAGCGCTTCAATCCCATTAGCAGCGATGGTCAGGTTGTTGCGGACTTTGGCATCTTTGAAGGCTTCAATGGTTAATCGAACATCACCGGGATTGTCTTCGATTAACAAAATTTCAACTGGCCGGCCTGATGCACTATGTTGCCCTGACATACGTCTTCTCCTCATCTCACTTAGTAAATAGACAGTTAATCAGGTGGCTATGGTATTATAATCGGTGACAAAAACCTAGAACAATCTATTTGTTTGATAGGTGGTACTCGTACTGTTCATTGTACATTAAACCGGCTTAAGATGCACTTCTTAAAGGCGGAATTGGCAAGATCGATTGACGATGATTCAATTAAGATTGACATCCCTGTCTGATTGGATTAAAATCTCCGATTGATTCCTTAAATGAGGTCTACCATTATGACGATGACTAGTACTCAAATTCGCCAGGCGTTTCTGGATTATTTTGCCGATAATGGCCATACCATTGTCGCCAGTTCATCATTAGTGCCCCACAACGATCCGACGCTGCTGTTCACCAACGCCGGGATGGTTCAGTTTAAAGATACCTTCTTGGGGCTGGAAAAGCGCGCCTATAACCGGGCGGCCACGGCCCAAAAATGTATGCGGGTGGCCGGCAAGCATAACGATCTGGAAAATGTCGGCCCATCGCCGCGCCATCATACTTTTTTTGAAATGTTAGGTAACTTCTCGCTGGGCGACTATTTTAAGGAAGACGCCATTCGTTTTGCCTACGAGTGTCTTACTCAAGTGTATGGTATCTCGCCCAACCGGCTCTATTACACCGTACACACCAGCGACGATGAAGCCTACAATCTGTGGACGGAAAACATGGGCATCGATCCCCGCCGGGTCTATCGCATGGGCGATGCCACCAACTTTTGGCAAATGGCCGATGTCGGCCCCTGCGGCCCCACGTCAGAGCTTCACTACGACTGGGGCGAAGACGCCTGCACCTGCGGCGACCCCGATTGCTCGGTGTTGATCGACAACGGCTGCGAGCGCTGGCTTGAAATTTGGAACCTGGTCTTTATGCAGTTCAATCAAAAGGAAGATGGCAGCCGCATCCCGCTGCCCAAACCGGGCGTCGATACCGGTATGGGCCTGGAGCGGATCATCTCGGTGGTCCAAAATAAACAGTCCAACTATGAAACCGACCTGTTTATGCCGATCATCAATCACGTCCAAAAGTTACTGGGCCACACTGACGCTCAAGTTGAAGAACATTTAATCGCGTACCGGGTGATCGCCGATCATGGCCGAGCCATCACTTTTATGATTGGCGATGGCGTTATGCCCGGCAACGAAGGCCGAGCCTCGGTGCTGCGTTTAATTTTGCGCCGCGCCGCTCGCTATGGTCGTTTGGCCGGGTTCGATGGCCCTTTCCTGGCCAAAGTGGCCGACAAAGTCATTGAGGAAATGGGTGACCACTACATCGAACTCAAAGCCCGCCGCCAGTTCATTCTCAACGTAATCACCCAGGAAGAAGAGCGCTTCCTGAAAACATTTATCAACGGACTGGACCTGATCGCCGATCTGGTGGCGAAGCTCAAAGCAGCGGGAAAAACTCAAATTCCCGGCGCTGAAGTCTTTAAATTATACGCCACCTACGGTTTCCCTAAAGATCTCACCCGCGTCATCGCCGTCGAGGAATACGGCTTCAGCGTGGACGAGACCGGCTACCAAACGGCTTTTGAAGAACACGCTAAAATTTCAGGCGGCAGCAAAATCGGTGAAATTGCGGTTGATACCCTACAAGTGTACGCCGATTTGTTTGATACCCTTAAAAGCAGCGGCCGGCTGCCCGACAGCGGTGTGGCTTATAATCCGTATGACGATAGCCCCACCCCGGCCACCGTGGTCGCCATCCTGCGCGATGGCGAGTCGGTTGACCGTGCCGAAGAGGGCCAAAAGATCGAAGTAGTCCTGGATAAGACTCCTTTTTATGTTGAGTCAGGGGGTCAAGTTAGCGACACCGGGCAAATTACCGCCGCCGTGACTAATGGCGCGGCCGGCTGGACAGTCGATGTGGCAGAGGTGATCCGGCCGGTCAACGGGATCATCGCTCACACCGGAATTGTGACGGCGGGGGGCTTCGCCGTGGGCGATTCGGCCCTGGCTATGGTTGATACGGACCGGCGCTGGAACGTCAGGCGCAATCACACCGCCACTCACATTTTGCATCGCGAACTACGCCGGACCTTGGGCCAGCATGTCGCTCAAGCCGGCTCCCTGGTCGCGCCCGACCGGTTGCGCTTCGACTTTAGCCACCCGAACTCGGTTGACCCGGCTGAGTTAGCCCAAATTGAAACGGCGGTTAATCGGGTGATTCTGGCCGACAAACCCGTTTCCGCCGGTCAGAAAAATTATGACGAGCTTAAACAGGCTATCAGTACCGGCGAAATCATGGCTCTGTTCGGCGAAAAATACGGCGATGTGGTGCGGGTGGTCCAAATAGGCGATGACGGCTACAGCCGAGAGTTATGCGGCGGCACCCATGTTGATCGCACTTCTCAAATTGGTGGGTTGTACATTACTAATGAAGGCAGTGCGGCCGCGGGCGTTCGCCGTATTGAGGCAGTCACGGGCGAAGCGGCGCAGGCGCTGATTCAACGGCGGCTGCACACGCTCGATCAGGCGGCGGCCGCCCTTAAAGTTAAACCGGAAGACGTCCACGAGCGCACCACGGCCTTATTAAGCCAACTGCAAAGCAGTGAAAAACAGATCAAAGAACTCCAGCGCCGGCTGGCCCGGGCTGAGTTCACCCACATGTTAAATCAAGTCCATACCGTCAAAGGCATCAACGTCGTCGCGTTAAAGGTCGATGTGCCTGATGTGGCCATGCTGCGGGAGATGAGCGACTGGTTCCGGGATAAACTCGGTTCGGCGGTGGTAGTGTTAGGCACAGTGTCTGATGATAAGCCGGTGATTATTGCCACGGTAACCGATGATTTGATCAAACGCGGGCTGCACGCCGGCAAGCTGGTTAAGGCGGTGGCGGCCGTAGTTGGCGGCGGCGGCGGCGGCCGGCCTAATATGGCTCAGGCCGGCGGCCGAGACCCGTCACGCTTGGATGAGGCGTTGGCACAGGTCGATGGTTTGGTGGATGAATCGGTCAACTAAATGATATCTTATGAGGTTTTTAAGCCCCTTTCCGTCGTCAACCGAGCTACGTCCCACCGCTTACAGTTTGTTGGATATTGGCCGGGACACGGTCAAAGCGGCGGTGGTGCTGTTGAAGCCGGATCAACCTGTTCCGGAGGTGGTCGGCTATGGACTGGCTGACGCGGGCGGGCACGATATTACCGGTGGGCGGCTCGAAGCCGGCGCAGTGACTCGCCCGGTGAACGACGCCTTAACCCAGGCCGAAGACAGCACCGAAAGTTACCTCGGTCATAAAGTTGTGCCGGATGATGTTATTCTAGCGCTGCCCGGTCGCGCTACGGTGGGCCGGCTGTTTACGGTTAAGCGAACACGGCCTAAACCGCAAACCCCGATCAAAGCCAGAGAATTAGCCAGCTTAAGGCTGCGGGGGGCGAAAATGGTTCGCCAGGGGTTGACCCATAGCGTGTCCGAACCGGGGCAGTGGCAGCCGCTGGCTGTGACCGACGCCGGACTTCGGCTCGATAACCATTTGATTTTAGACGGCATCGGTCTGGCCGGACAAGAACTGGCGCTTTCCGTTTTCGGGGTCGCCGGTCAAGCCGGCGCTATGCGAGCGCTGGAAGTGGTCGCCAACCGGCTCGATCTCGCGATTGCCAATATCGTGGCAGCCCCGCAGGCGCTGGCTGCTACCATTCCCGCTACAGAGTCGATTATTCTGGATATCGGCGATTCAGGTACGAATGTCTGCCTGTTAAAAGACGACGCCCTGATCGGAGCTGCTTGGGTTCCGTTTGGCGGCTATTTTTTTACGCAAGCGCTGGCCCGGTCGCTGGATGTCGATCACGCGCAAGCGCGCGGCCTCAAACATGCGCTGGCCGGCGATGATCTTGATCGACATGAACAAGGCCGGCTGAACGCGCTCTTAGATGAAGCGCGCCGGCGCTGGTACGAAGCGGTGATCGACCTGTTGATCGATCTGGCCATAGGTCAACCGCTACCTCGGCGCATTTATGTGACAGGGGGCGGAAGTTTGCTGCCCGGTCTGGATAAACTGTTGCGCACCCATCCGGCGCCGTTTGACGCCGCGCCGGAACTGTTTCAACTGGGGGTTCAATCGTCATTTCCACTCAACGTGCGACCAGACGGACTCGATTTTAATCTGTTTTCTTTAACATTAAGTTTAACGGTGGGTTTGCCTGATTAAATGATCGAAAAAGTTTTAGCTCTCGATGAAAGCGATGATATCACCGCTATTCGCAGCCGCATAGAGTTTGCGCTGCCCAAGATTACCCCGCAAGTGGTGCAAGGGGCCAACGGCGTCGAACGCGCCAAACTGCTGATTGTGGTTCCATCGCAAAACAAAGCGCTGAATAGTTTGGTTAATATGAAACTGTTGGCCCGCCAGTTTAGTTATCGGGCCGTTGAGTTGGCTATTGTCACCTCTCATCCCACCATTCGCGATTACGCCAAGGAAGCCGGCCTCAAAACCTTTAGCAGCTTGAAAAGCGCCAAGCGAGCCGGGTGGGTTACGGACGAAAATGTGGTGACGCCGCCGTCGGAAACGATGCCGCCGCCAATTAGGACTCAAGCTCAACCCGCAGGCAGCCCGCAGCGAACCCGAGTCAAAAAGAAACAATTCAAGGTCGTGGAAGGTGATGAGAAACGGCACCCCACCATCCGGATCGCCCAATGGATCGGCCGGTTGGCGCTGGTGTTGGTGCTGGCGGTGGCGTTGGTGTTGGGAGTGCTGCTCCTGCTCCCGCAGGCCACGGTAACGGTTACGCCGATTGCTCAGCCGGTCGAAACAGAACTGATTGTTAAGGCTGACCCGGAAGTAGACGGGGTCAATTTCCAGGAACTGACTTTTCCGGCCCGGATCGATCAGGTTGAACTGGCTATTTCCGACGAAATCGAGACCGTCAAAACCGAATTGGCCCCCACTGGCCGGGCCACCGGGCGGGTAGTATTTATCAATCGGACGGAAGATTCTTTTTTCCTGCCCTACAGTACTACCGTTTCGACTTCCGCCGGTGAGCCGGTTGAATTTAGGACGCTTCAAACGGTAACTGTGCCGAGCGGTATCGGCTCGACCAGTTCACCCGTATCGGTTATTGCGATGGAAACGGGACCGCGCGGTAATGTCGCCCCCACGCAGATCAATCGGGTGGCGGATGGCGCGTACTCGCTGCTGGCTCGGGTGGTGAATGAGCAGGCTACCGGCGGCGGATCGATGGAACCGGCCCGGATTGTCGAAGAGAGCGATAAGGAACGGCTCCAGGCTTTCTTGCGCCAACGTATTCAGCAGGAAGGGCTGGAGCAGCTAAAAGCCTCTTTGAGCGAGCAAGAATTTATCCCACCGGAGACCGTCGAGGTTATTGTGCTCGATGTTAAATATCGAGAGTTTTCGGGCGATTTTTCCGATACGTTTGGGGGCGAAATGCAAGCGGTGGTTCGCGCCACCGTCATCGGCGGGTACAACGCCAACCGTTTGGCGCTGGCAGCCCTTGATGCGCAGATTCCCCCCGGTTTTGAGCTTGATCTGGATGGTCTCAAATTTGGCGCTGGCGAAGTACTCAATGTCGATGGGCAAACCGCGACATTCAAGATATTCGCTTCGGGCAAAGCGGTGCCAAATATCAATGATCGCGAGATTGCCAAAGATGTGGTCGGTATGTCGATTGGCGAAGCGCAGAACTTGTTGGAGCAGCAATATCCGCTGGCGACGGTACCGGGGGTCGATCTGCGGCCGAGTTGGCTGGTGGATTGGTTGGGGCGATTGCCTTTCTCGTCACTGCGGATTAACGTGGTGATTAACGACGCGGTAACATTTGTGGCCGATGGCGATTGACGTGCGCCTAATGGCCTTGGACATCGGCGAGCGGCGAATTGGCATCGCTACTAGCGACAGCGGGCTGCTGGCCCAACCTCACAGTGTTTTACATCGAACCACCAAAAAGAAAGATTTTGCTAAGCTACAGCGCTTAATCGCCGAGTTGCGGATCGAGCGGTTGATTGTAGGGTTGCCTTATTCATTGAGCGGCCAACCTGAGGATATCGGTCCGCAGGCTCGGCGCATCAAGCGCTATACCGAAGCCCTAGCCGAAAATTTGACCATTCCCTATGAGTACGTCGATGAAAGCTACTCAACTGTCGATGCCGAGTTGTTGCAAGCGGCTACCGGGCGGAACAAAACAGCCATTGATGCATTGGCGGCGGCAGTTATTTTGCAAAATTATTTGGACTCGGCAGGGAACAACTTAACTTCAAATCGATAAGCGGCCCAAACTCAATCAGTTTAACCGGGTTGTACTACCTCTTTAATGCCTGATCTTAATAAAATTCAGCGGATCACGATTTCAGTATCTGATGAGAAACTATAGCACACAGATGACACGGATCATACCGGTTTTCACGGATAAAGCTTGATTTATTTTAAGAAAATCCGTGTTTATCCGTGCGATCAGTACGATCTGCGTTCAATTTGCATGCTTTTATGTAAAACTGTGATCTACTGAAATTGGATCAAATCTTATAACACCGGCCTTAAAGACGGCAGGAAAAAAAGTACTATGGTTTACCATCGCTAAAAGTGGTAAATTAGAGTTATTGTAAGGTAGAATATTGTCGTTCTTAAACCTACGTGATACACTTAAAAAATATTGACCTATTCATTCGACCGAGTTGCTTTTGTGCCCCACATCGCTATTAACAATCCGCGTCTGCAAAAAGTGGCACACATACGAGGGGCCAAATGGGCGTTTTTCCGAAGAAAATTGTTGAAATTTATTTGACCAGCGAATTGGGCTACGAAAAGATTGCTATTTCTACGGCAGCTATTGTGGCCGACAAAATGGGGTTCTCCCTTGATCGTATTGAAGATCTGAAAACGGCGGTTGGCGAAGCCGTTATCAATGCTATCGAGCATGGTAATCAGCTTGATGACGATACTAAAGTGTTGATCGTGCTAACGGCTGAAGAACAGGCTCTGGCTCTCAATGTGGTTGATCACGGTACGAAACCTATTCCCGCCTTGCCGGCTACCGGCAATGTGCCGGAAAATTATCCCAGAGGGTGGGGAATGTTTTTGATCAAAAATTTGATGGATGAAGTAGAAGTGTTGTCGCAGCCGGGACGGAATGAGATTAAAATGGTCATTCATTTAGGGCGTTAATGCGATCCCGTGCTCGTCCGATCATTACCAAATTGCAGTGAGGATGTTACTCAAGACAGAGGGGTTGAATAATTTAATATTGGCCATAACCCTATAATTTTGGCTGATGCTGTACTTTTCATAAATAAAGTAATATAATGGTTAGAAATACTGACCCGGTGAGTAATGTTCTCCGCTCAAAATAAGAGAACAATGACTGAAATTACTCGTAATGACCTTTTAATAACGCGTCGCACTAAGAACTACCTCATGAGAGCCAGCGACAACCTAAATTTTAGCTGCTGAATTGGAGAGACGAAAGCGCTGTTGTCTGCGTTTTCGTCTTTTTGTTGTTATTTAGGGGAAAAATAGTTATGTTAACTATTTTGCATGTAAGTCACGATGATGAATCTCAGCGGTTTATCCAAGAGGTGCTGGGACAGCATTATAACTTCATTTCGGTGACGGATACACCCAGTGCGGTCCACTACTGCGCTATGATCCAGCCGGATCTAATTTTGGTTGATCTGGATTTACCGGATGATGACGGCCGTGAGTTGACTCTGCGGTTGAAAATGTTTATGCCGCAAACGCCAATTCTTAACATTGCAACCGACCAGTCTGACCAAAGCCAGGTTCAAACGTTGGTCGCCGATTCCGACGATATTTTGCTTAGGCCGGTTACAACCGGCCAGCTTGTAGAAAAAATTAGGCGGCTTTTACCGGAACCGTCCGGTGTGACCGCAATTGATCCGAACCGATTTGAAGATCAAATTGCCGCCTTGAATCAGGCCACGAAACGGTTGGCCACGCTCAATGCCGTTAGCGCTTTGATCGGCACCAGTCTTGATCTGGATCACCTGACCGATCAGATTCTGGGTCAAATTCAAAAAACTGTCGATTTTGATAGTGCAACGCTATTTTTGCTGCAAGGCAATTATTTGGTGGCAGCGGCTTCACGTGGTTTATCTGAATACCAGCGAGGCATGAATGTCTATCGAAAGAGTGACAGCAATTCGGCCTGGCGGGTGGTTAACAATAAACTGCCGCTTATTATTAATGATGTTCTAGCCAGTGATTTTTGGGAAGCCAGACCGGAGCTTGATAAAGTCCGGGCTTGGCTCGGCGTCCCCTTGATTTATAAGAATCGGGTGGTGGGTGTTTTAACGTTAGATAAAAATGAGATAAACGGCTTCAATGAGGCAGATGCCCGTTATGTGTTTACCCTGGCGTTTCAAATAGCGATTACGGTTGAAAACGCCCAACTGTTTGAAGAGCGGGAAAGCCAGGCCATGCGTCTGAAGTTGATCAATGAGGTAGCCCAAGAAATTACCACTATTCTTGACGTGGATAATCTATTTGACGCCTTAGCCCTGGCTCTCCACGAGCGGATGAATTATGAGCGCGTGGCTATCTTGGATATCGACTCGACTCGGTCGCGCCTCGATCTTAAGGCTTATTACGGCGATCTTTTGCCCGATCTGAACAACCAGCGGCAAAATCTCGATCACGGATTCGTTAGCCAGGTCATAAAATCGGGGATGCCGATGGTGTTTAATGACATTTTACACGATAAAGATGCGCTCTTTACGGCCAGCGATGTCAATTCAAAAGTGATTGTCCCTATTTTTGTGCATAGTCGCGTTGAAGCTGTTATCGATATTAGCAGCACGGAAATTGATAAATTTAGCGATCAGGATTTGTGGACGTTATCCAGTCTGGCCAGCCAGGCAGCAACCGTTATTGAAAATGCCCGGTTGTATCATCACGTTGATGCCTATTCAACCAAACTAGAGCGAATTGTTGAGGCCAGAACCCAACGGCTGCAAGCGATTAAAAAGATTAGTCAAATTGTGAGCCAGGGTCTTGACGTTGATGAAGTACAAGCCGTTGTCGGCGAACGGATTAGCCAAATTTTTAGTCCAAAGGGTACTAAAAACAAGGTGTGGGTCACCATCGGATTGCTCAACGGATCAAAACTGTCGATCAAAAGTATTTATGATCCAACCCAAACTAACGGTTCCTTCCAACCAAGCAGTGGTATACCCTCAGATTTTGTCTTTAAGCTTGATTATAAAACGTATGCTGGCGAAGTCATTCGCTTATCAAAGCCGATTATTGTTAATAATATCGCTTCGCAAAATATTTACACCAATAGTTTTAGTGATACCATTGGGGTAACCAACTCGATGATGATCGCCCCACTGGTTACAGCCGGTAAAACGATTGGGATCATTGTTGTGGAGCAACCCAAAGCCCATGCCTTTGACGAAAGTGATCTTGAAACATTAGAGACATTAGCCTTTTTGGTGGCATCGGCCATTGAGCATGCCCGGCTTTTAGGTAAAACCCGGGAACTGGCTATTGTTGACGAACGAACTCGGTTGGCCCGGGATATGCACGATGGCGTGGCTCAAAATTTGGCTTATTTACTTATTCAAGTCGATCGCTGTCTCAATATGGTTGATGAAGAGAGTAAATTAGGGCAGCAGTTGGACCAGGTCAGCGTACTGTTGACCGAGAATATTGAAGAGATACGGCGAAATATTTTTGATCTTCGACCGGTTGAACTTGAAGGGAAATCGCTGTTTGAGGTGTTTGAAAAATTTGTAGCCGAGTTTGGGCGGCGCTGGAATTTGAAAACCGAGTGCTCGATTACCGGTGAGATCAAAGAGGTACCGGCTGAGGTGGAAAGTAGTCTCTACCGGATTTTGCAAGAAACATTAGCCAATACGCGTCAGCATGCTCAATGCAGCCGGGTGTCGGTCAAACTGGTCATGGACAATGCCCAAGGTGTTGCACTGGAAATCATCGATGATGGCCAGGGGTTTGATCTATTTCAGGCTTACAAAACACGTCAAAAAGGAAATGGCAGTAGGGGGTTGGGGTTGACTTCAATGCGGGAACGGGCTGAAGGCGTAGGCGGACGGCTTACGGTCGAAACTTCGAAAGGGCAGGGGACCCGGGTGTATGCTTGGCTACCGCTTAGTCTTTAACATCGTAACCTGTCACTATTAGCAATGTGAAAAGGAATGAGTCAAATATGAGAAAAGTAAAAATATTATTAGCGGATGATCATTCCCTATTCCGAGAAGGTGTGCGGTCTTTATTGGAAGAACAGGAAGATATAGAGATTGTAGGCGAGGCCGAAGATGGGTTGGAAGTGACCCGGTTAGCCTCAAAACTCAACCCCAGTGTCATTCTGATGGATATTAATATGCCAATAATGGATGGGGTGGAGGCCACCCGGATTATTTTGAGAGACCATGGCAGCATAGGCATCATTATTTTGACTATGTATCCTCAGGATGAACATGTATTTGAAGCCTTAAAAGCAGGAGCCAAGGCCTATCTCCTGAAGGATACTCGGACCAAGAAATTGCTAGAAGTGATTCGAAAAGTACATCAGGGCCAAGCAGTCATCGATCCTGAGATGACCGTTCGGCTTATAACCGAATTTCGTCGATTGAGCGAAAGACCGGAAGAGGAATTTCCCAAGATTCAAAATTTAACGGATCAAGAGCGGAAGATTCTTACCCTAGTAGCTAACGGCGCCAGCAACAAAGATATCGCCACAGAGCTTGATTTATCGGAACGGACAATAAAAAACTACTTGTCTGTTATTTTTCAAAAGCTTCAGGTCAACAACAGAACCGAAGCCGCCATCCGAGCTGTTAAAGATGGCTTAGTTGAACAGAAATGAGGCGAACTATCCCAAAAACCCCCTCCGCTTGAGGGAAATAGTCACAAAATGTGACTTGTGGGAGATTTCAAAGTACTTTCGGGCAACATGAGTAAGTACTTATTGACTCCCTAAAAGGAACTTTTTTTCAGTACCTTTGCCCCTATAAATCCAACCTGTAATGGTATATAATTTGTTCACATACTCAGAACTATGATTGCAACCATTTCAAAACCGATTTTCCACTTCGAATATAAGGAACAGATAAGGGTATGGGTAAACCAATAAGATTATTAATAGCGGATAATGATGTAAATTTTTCAAAGAAACTCAAATTGTTTCTTGAAAAAGACAAAACCATAAAAGTCATCAACACTGTTAGAGACGGCCACGGATTGGTGAATGCCTGCCGAGACATGCTGCCCGATATTATTTTGGCGGATCTGCACCTTCCGGTAGTAGACAGTGTCAGAGCTATCCAACTCATTATCGCGCAGAATGAATTTGCGAAGATTCTCGTTGTTTCGGCTGATCCAAACGATCGTTATGCCATTGAGGCAGTAAAAGCCGGCGCCTGTGGATATGCTGTCAAAAAAGGGGCCGAAAGTTATCGAGAGATCAACAGCGCGATTCATCAAATTGCAACGGGAGAGGTGGTGCTTAATCCCACTTTGGCCTCTCAAGTTCTACGTGAGTTTTCGTAAACTGTCCGGTCTAGCGCTTAAGATTCGGACGCAAATATTTGAGCTGTCGATATTGCCCTTTTCCAATTGAAGGAGCTTTTATGCATGCACCCCCTTAAAGAGTTTGCCGGTTTAATCAAGGCGAATTTGGCGAATTTAGCCGTAACTCAAGCTCGATTGCTGACTGACCGCAGCGATGATGATCAATCAACTCCCCAAGATGACCGCATTATGGCGGCCCGTAAGCTGTTAAACGCAGTGGTTGACTCCTGCGAGGCGCAAACCTCTGCTCCTTTGCTTGAAATTTTTAACTCGCGCATGCAGGTGAATAGAGCCGAAGTCGAACCGAACAACGTATTGGCAAAATACGCGCTGATAGAATTGGAATGTTTAGGGCAAACACTCAACCCGGTTGTGACCAGTTTAGAAGCGGGAAAGTTGTTCTGGCGGCTTCTGGGTGAAACCCGAACAGTTATTATAGACTCCTTCAGCTTCTCTGAACCTCATTCGCCGGTGACGTTGGCTCCGGCTACCTCTAAGTCGCAAGGCCTCCAAGCTAACCTGCCGTACTCCGCCGAATTTTTTAACACGATCATTAACTCAATTGCCGACCCGGTGTTTGCCAAGGATGAAGCGCATCGTTGGATTTTGTTGAACGATAGTATGTTGGACTTCATGGGAGGCAGACGGGAGGACCTATTAGGTAAATCCGATTACGACATCTTTCCTAAGGAAGAGGCCGATGTTTTTTGGGAACAAGATGATAAGGTCTTTGCCAGCAGCCAACCTATCGAGAATGAAGAGTTCTTTACCGACACTCACGGCAACCGCCATGTCATCTCCACCAAGAAGGCCGCTTATCAACTACCGGATGGGCAAAAGTTTTTGACGGGTACGATCAGAGATATCACCGAGCGTAAACAGATCGAACAAGCTTTACGAGACTCGGTGCGCGAAAGTGAGCGTCTATCAACCGCTATTAGTAATGCCAGTATTGGTGTCGCTATTAGTGACCCCCACCAGCCGGATAATCCCATAATTTATGTCAATCCAGCCTTCACAAAGTTAACGGGCTATTCAGAAGAAGAGACCATTGGATCGAACTGTCGGTTCTTGCAGGGACCGGATACTGATCCGCTGGCCGTCGATGTCATTCGTACGGCCATCGAACAACGGAAATCTTGCTCAGTTGTTTTGCTTAACTATCGTAAAGATAGAACGCCCTTCTGGAACGAACTAGCCATTAACCCGGTATTTGATGAAGATGGTCAATTAATAAACTTTATTGGGATTCAAATGGATGTAACGGCCCGGCAGCAAGCTGAAAATACGCTGTTAGGCCGGGCATCTGAGTTGGAGACGGTGGCCCAGGTTAGTATTGCCACTTCAACTATTTTGGACGTAAACCAGCTTTTGCTAGAAGTCGTTGAATTAAGCAAAAGCCGGTTCAATTTGTACCATGCCCATATCTATGTGATTGATGAACAAACCGGTAATTTAGACTTAACGGCGGGGGCGGGTGAAGTGGGCCAGACCATGGTGGAGCAAGGTTGGCGAATTCCGATCAATCATGAGCACTCACTTGTGGCTCGCGCTGCTCGTCAGCGGCAAGCAGTTATTGTGGATGACGTTCGCCAGGAGCCGGACTTTTTGCCCAATCCGTTGTTACCGAATACCCGTTCGGAAATGGCTGTGCCGATGATTGTGGGCGATAAATTATTGGGGGTTCTCGACGTACAGTCGGATCGTGTCGGGCGTTTTACCCAAGAAGATGCCCTAGTAAAAACAACGCTGGCTTCGCAGGTAGCGGTGGCTTTACAAAATGCCATTCAATATCAAGAAACTCAAAAAGCGTTATTAGAAATAAAGCAGTCGCAAGATTTGTTGCGCACCGTGATCGACGCCACTCCGGACTGGATATTCATCAAAGATCGGCAACATCGCTACCAACTGGTTAACAAAGGTTACTCAGATAGTATGGGTATACCGGTTGATGCATTCGTCAATAAGGATGATTTGGATATTGGTTTTCCGGAAGATATCGTCAAAGGTAATCCAGACGAAGGGATCACCGGTTTTTGGCCGGATGATGACGAAATATTCGCCACCGGACAAATTAAACTTATTGATGTTGAACCCGCCGAAATTGATGGGGAACAGTTGTACCTTAGTACCGTAAAAGTTCCCGTCCGCAATTCGGAGGGCGATATTTGGGGGGTCTTGGGGTACGTTCGTGATATTACGGAGCGAGAGCAACTGCTGGCTGAGACGAGACAGTTGTATGAGGCTAGCACAGCACTAAATAACGCTGATTCATATCTGGATGTCATTCAGGTTATCCGAACTTACACCATTGCTGCGGAGGCTGACTACATTAGTATTGGTCACTTTGGACAGGTCATACCGATAGGCGATGCTGTTCCTGATACGGTATCTATGCTGGCTCGATGGTCCAACGTTTCCGAGAGTTTGGTTCGATCCGAATATGATACCAACGAGTTTCCCGGACTAAAAAAATATATTCAGCCTGTTCCTGTTGTAATCGATGACTTTTCGCAAGAAACGATAGATGCTAATACAAAAGCACTTTATGATAGTTTGAACGCCAAGACATTGGTATATGTACCCATTGCCGTAGCCGGTCAGTGGAACGGCTTTTTTGCCATAATTTACCAGCAGCAGAAATCTTTCTCAGAAGCAGATATGCAGCATATCCTGGTCATAGCGGGTCAGGTTTCTGTGGCTGTTCAAAACCTATTCAATTTGGAACAAGCTCAGCAAAATGCTAGGGAAGCTGAGCAGAGACGCCAGCAGTTGGCCCATTATAGCGAACGGTTACACCATCTACAAGATATCACCAGAACGATGGGCCGCGAACCGAAACCTAGCTTGGCTATTTATCAAAAAACATTAGGTGAAATAGCTCAGTTGATTCAGGCCCGTTACGCGGCTCTAGCCTTATTTAATGAAAAAGGCGAATATAATCATTTTCTTTACTATGGTATTTCCGAGGAAGAGGCCAAATTAGTGGGTGATTGGCCAACTGGTAAAGGTTTGTTAGGTGTCTCGCTTAAAGAAGGGCAGGTACTACGGATCAATAACATTGAACACGATGAACGTTCGATTACTGTACCTGAACATCACCCCCAAATGACCAGCTTTTTGGGCGTACCGGTTATCTTTCAAGATCAGAATCTGGGCCGAATTTACTTCACTAATCATCTGGCAGGCGAGTTCGGTCCGGATGACGAGGCATTGGCCGCCGGTTTTGCCGCCTCTTTGGCCGGCACCATACAAAGCGCCAAGTTATTTGATACTATCCAAAAAAGGGCCAAAGAACTAGAGATTGTATCGGAATTAGGTATTCAAATTTCAACCGTACTGGATCCTAATCTCCTTTTATCGAGTGTAGTGGATCTATCCCTGGAAAGTTTCGATTTGTGCCTTGTGCAAGTCTATCTGTTTGATGAGGCGCATAATTCACTAGAATTGGCCGTGGCCTCAGGTAAATACGACCAGACGGTTTATGAAGGGCTTACGATTGCCTTTGATGAAGAACACTCCCCGATTGCTCAAGCGGCTCGAACACGTGAAGCGGTCTTCATCGATAACCTTCAGCAAAAACCGGAGGTTCTTCGCTTGTCACAGTTTCCCTACGCTCAAGCTGAAATAGCCACTCCTTTGATCAGTGGACAGAATTTGCTCGGTATATTAGATGTGCAGACGGATGTGCCGAACCAATTTACCGATGAAGATGTACAAATTCAAAAGATTTTAGCGGGTCAAGTCGCTATCGCTTTAGATAACGTGCATCTTTTTGAGCAACTTCAACGCCGCGCTCTGCGCGAACAGACCATCCGCGAAATCACTGAAAAAATGCGTGCGGCAACCGATCTTAAACAGTTGGTGAAAGCAACGGCTAATGAATTGGGCGAGCGGCTTTCGGCAGGCCATGTATTTATCGAATTAGGCGTACAAAAAGAAACATCTGTAGCCGATACGGATATAACAGCCAATGGTCAACACACGTGATAGGCAGATTAGTCTGGCTTTTTAGCAAAATACGGAGAATTCGCAATGCCGCATACGTCTTTGCCGCATAGTCATAACTCATGGGTGGTTGTACTGGCTATTATTATTGCCATTCTGGCCTCATATACGGCCCTTGATCTAGCCGGGCGAGTAACCGTAGCTCACGGTCGAAGCCGTCTCCTTTGGCTTATGGGGGGAGCGGTGGCTATGGGCATCGGTATTTGGTCGATGCACTTTACGGCGATGTTGGCCTTTAGATTGCCAATCCCTATTTTGTATGATATTCCAATAGTGGTTCTTTCTTTATTCGTGGCCATTATTGCATCCAGCATTGCCCTTTTTGTTGCTAGCCGTCAGCGGTTGCAGTGGCCCCAACTTATTGTAGGTGGGGTGGTAATGGGAGTGGCTATCGCTGCGATGCATTATGTGGGCATGGCTGCGATGCGGTTGAATGCAACGCTCACTTATGACCCATTCTTTTTTACATTGTCCATTATCGTTGCCATCACTGCCTCGATAGCCGCGCTGTGGCTGGCTTTTAAGTTTCGAAGTGACTCTATCCTGGCCTGGAATTGGCTTAAGATTAGTAGCGCAGTTGTTATGGGTGGAGCTATCTCTGGCATGCACTTTATCGGTATGCATGCCGCTATTTTTATGCCAACCTCAGAGATGGTGGGCGACATATCTTATGCTGTAAATATCTCATCATTGGGCGCCGGGGTTATTGCCCTGGCAACATTTATGATTTTAGGGCTAGCCTTACTGCTTTCGATTATCGATCAACGCCTTGTTACCCAAGCAACCTACCTGACGCAAACCGAACTGCGACACAACGAAGTCTTAGAAAAATTGAATTTGGAGTTGAAAAACCGAGTGGCCGGATTGCAATTAATGGGTGAAATTAGCCAGACTATGATGTCAATCCTGGAGGTTGATCGGTTGGTACACGAGATTGTCAACCAGATAGGCACAACGTTTGATTATTATCACGTTCACATTTACCTGATCGATGATAAACAAGAGAATCTCGTTGTTGCGGCCGGAACGGGTTTGGCCGGCGCAGAGATGTTAGCCAAGGGCCATCGTATTGCTCTAAATGCC
Source organism: Anaerolineales bacterium (assembly GCA_020634855.1). GTDB lineage: Bacteria > Chloroflexota > Anaerolineae > 4572-78 > J111 > JAGRBY01. Next base: position 1,027,119 of record JACKAU010000002.1, on the reverse strand, counting down.
CCCACCAGTTTAGTGGCTAGAGCAGCCCGAAACCGTGAGATAGTAAGCGTTGATAATGTCCGAGAAGCGAGCGATTGGCTGTCTAACCCACTTTTGCCGGATACCTATTCTGAAATGGCCGTGCCGATTATTCTGAATGAGCAAGTTGTTGGCGTGTTAGATGTGCAAGAGAACAAATTGGCCGGTCTGGACGACAGCGATGCGACATTGCTGCAATCGCTCGCTAATCAAGTTGCCGTGGCAATTCGTAATGCCCGTCTTTTTCAGGAAGTGGAAACCGCCTTGTCCGAAGCTCAGGCGTCACAAGAGCGATACGTCGACAATACCTGGCAGAAACAAAAAGTGGCTGCGATGGGTGGATATTACCACTATTCCCGTCATAATGCACCGGCTCCGGAAGCGACTGTCGTTGAGCAAGTCAACCAACTGGCCTCAACTCATGAACGGCCTTTTGTTGCCCCGGTTGACGGCAGCCACAGCGACGAGATCCAGCCTCAGATTATTGCCGCCCCTGTTTTATTCCAGTCACAAAAGATTGGCGTCTTTCAGGTTCATCCTACCACGGCTGATCAAACCTGGACGGACGATGATATCGCCGTTGTCGAGGCGGTGTTAGACCAATTTGCTCAAATTGCCGAAAGTATTCGTCTCTTTGATGAAACACGGGAAAGGGCCAGTCGAGAACGACTCGTTGGGCAAATTAGCGATAAACTTCGCCGAGCGCCCGATATAGAAACGTTGATGAAAGTTGGCATCGAAGAGTTGTCCAAGGCTTTAGGATCAAAACGTACGTTCATCCAGTTAGGAGCGTCATCGAAGCCGGATAGCGGTGCAGCCAATCCGGATTCTAATCCGGCAGTTGATCTTCCCAGCGGTCAATTGCGAAATGGAGTAACTGCAACTAATGGGCATCAATCTGCGACTCAAAATGGATCGGGAGAATAATTAGATGGCAGACGTGGGTAGACCTGAGACGGATCGGCAGCTTAAAGAGCAGACGCGTCGGTTGACAATGCTGAATGAGTTGATCACAGAAATAGTGGCTGCGGAGGATGTTGTTCAACTATTCAAGGTGACCGCTGCGCAAATCGGTGAATTATTTCGCGGTAATCGGGTGAGTCTTATTCTCACTGACGACAATGGCGTTACGTTTAAGATATTCGGATTGCACGGCTCGGCGGGTGATTTGCCGGCAGGGATAGAATTTCCTTTCGAGGGAACCGCAGTTGAGGCAGCCATCGCCGAAAATAAAGTGCTTATTACGCCTGACCTTTCAAAGAAGCTCGGTTTTGCTGAAAATACAAAACTTATTGAGCAGGGATTACAATCCAGTCTCATAGCCCCCTTAATCACCAGAAAGCAAGTTTTAGGCTCTTTAAACATCGGCAGCCAAAAGACAAACGGCTTTGATCAATTGGATGAAGACATTGCTCGGCAACTCGCCTCCCTGCTGGCTACTACGATTGAAAACCGTTGGCTGTTAGCCCAGGTGCAGCATCGTACGGTTGATTTGGAAGAGACGACCAAAGCTTTACGTAAAAGTGAAGCGCGGTTATTAAAGACTACAGAAAACGTACCAGGGATGATTTATCAATTTTTACTTCAACCGGACGGTACAGCCTCTTTGCCCTACGTCAGCGCCTGGACTCAAGAAACATTTGGGTTTGCCCCAGAAACATTATATGAAAGCGCAGACCCCATTATCGGGCTTATCCATCCCGATGACCTCGCCGAATTTCAACAATCTGTGGCCCACTCGGCTCAAACATTAGAGATATGGCAGTGGGAAGGTCGAGTTTATACCCAATCAGGGACGGTTGTCTTTATGCGAGGACAGTCTAAACCGGAACTGCAACCTGATGGAAGTATTCTTTGGAGCGGGGTGTTGATTGATATCTCAGATAGAAAGCAATCGCAGGTTGCCTTGGCTAAACGAGCGGTTGAGTTAGAGGTGGTTGCGGAAATTAGTACGGCTGTGGCGACTAGTTTAGAGCCGCAGACCGTTCTTCAGCTCATATGCGATTTGACCGCGGACCGCTTTGGATTATACCACGCCCATATTTACCTACTGAATAATCGTAATCAAGCGCTTACTCTGGCCGCCGGTGCCGGAGCAATTGGACGCCAGTTAATGACGGAAGGCTGGATGATACCGCTTAACCAGGAACAGTCATTGGTGGCGAACGCAGCCAGAATAAAACAAGGGGTGGTCGCTAATGATGTCCGGCAAACCTCAGGTTTCTTGCAGAACCCGCTTTTGCCGAAGACACGATCTGAAATGGCCGTACCCATGCTTGTCGGCAAGCAGGTATTAGGGGTTTTAGATGTTCAGTCGGACAAGGTTAATAATTTCAGCCAAGAGGATATTCAAATCTACACAATTTTGGCTGGTCAAGTGGCCAGTGCAGTTAGAAATGCCCAGTTATTTGAAACTGTGAGGCAGGCCCAGACGAATGCTGAAAACCGATTAAGGGAGATGGAGACGCTGCGCCAACTGATCGAGGCTTTGGCCGGCGCACTACGGGTTGATGAAGTCATCGATGCCTTTTTTAAGGCGTGTACTAAAATGTTGGGGTTCGATTTTGTCATATTCTCTTTGGTCGATAAAGCAGATCTGCGCGTCAAGGCCGTTGCTGGGATGAATGTTACGGATGATCATCTCCGGCGGGCTAATCACTCGCTCGATAGTGATGATATTATGGCCGACATCATTAGAAGTGGTAAAACGGAGGTCATTACCGGTTGGGACCCACGGTTTGATTCGGATATCTTCGAGGCCGAGCAGATGACTAATTGGGGGATGCGTATCTTTACGCCTATTACCTTACGCCGAGAGAATATCGGCTTAGTTGAGGTGGGATTTAACAAAAATGTTAAGGCTGATGTTCAAGAAAGCCGGTTACGGATGCTTAGATCATTAATTGATCAAACCGCCGTGGCTTTGGAAAGCGCGCAACGCTACGAAGCCAGCCGGAAGGCCGCAAATCGAGAGCAGTTACTTCGTGAAATTACGGCGCGAGTTCGAGGGTCGGCCGATGTCGATACGGTTCTGCGCACGACGGTATTAGAGGTCGGCAAGGCTCTAGGGCGGCCTACTTATATTTATCTTGGCCCTGAACAAAACCGCAGCAAAGAACCGTTAGCCTAAACAGGCAGCCGTCCTATCAGATTTCTGAAAATAGAGAGGCCATTATAAGCGGTTATTAGAGATGAAATGGATACCGATGCGGGCCATTTCAGTTGTAGGAGCAGTTGATGCCAAACAAGATGGATGAATTGCAGGATTTTGCGCAAAATGATGCGCCCATCTTTTCTAACCAAAGTTCTGAACAAAACGGATCGAGCCAGAAAGATTGGACGGTCTTGATTGTTGATGATGAACCGGATGTCCATCAAGCTACGGAACTGGCTCTTCGTAGGTTTGTTTTCAAAGGGAAAGGGCTTAGGTTTTTAAGCGTCTATTCTGCCGAAGAGGCCAAAGAATTACTTCATCAACAAAAGCACAATATCGCGGTGATCCTGCTAGATGTTGTAATGGAAGAAAACGATTCGGGCCTGAAGTTGATCGAATTTATTCGTAACGAATTGGATGATCAATTGGTTCGAATTATTCTGCGCACAGGCCAGCCGGGGCAGTCACCCGCAAAAGAGGTGATCGTTAAGTATGAAATCAATGATTACAAACTTAAATCCGAATTAACAGCCGAAAGGTTATTTGCCACTCTAGTTACGGCAATACGAGCGTACGACGATCTCTGCGCTTTAGAGATGAATAGACAAGAGTTGGCTAAAATTTATGCCGAATTAAAGTCTACTGAGCAGGCCTTAAAACATCAGGAGACTTACCTGCGGCAGATTATCGATATCAATCCCCATTTTGTTTTTGCTAAAGATCGAGAGGGCCGTTTTACGCTGGCCAATAAGGCGTTTGCCGAAGCTTACGGTACCACGGTTGACGAGGTTATCGGCAAAACCGACAGCGATTTTAATCCGCATACTTCATTGGTTGAACGGTACAACCGCGATGACTTTCAGGTCATTGAGTCAGGGCAGGATTTGTTTATAGCAGAAGAACAGGTGGTTAATATTAAAGGGCAGAGCCTGTGGCGTAAAACCGTTAAGCGTCCTATTCTTGACGACAAGGGACAGCCCTTTCAAGTGTTGGGGGTGGCCACTGATATCACCGAGTTAAAAACCACCGAACTGGCTCTGCGAGAAAGCGAGGAGCGTCTTCGTACTTTTGTGGGTGCTCTGCCTGATATTACCTTTATTCAAGATGAGAATGGCCTCTACGTCGAAGTTCTTGCTGCGGAACATAACCCCTTATACAAAGGGGCTGTTGAATTACTGAAAGGTAAGTATGTGCATGAAGTCATGCCACCGGACAAAGCAGAGCTATTTTTAAAAGTTATTCGTACGACGCTTGAAACAGGCCAACCCCAGGTTGTTGAGTATGAACTCGATACACCTTTAGGGCGAGTTTGGTTTGAGGGACGGACCTCTCCTATCCGGTCTTATGACGATGAGCCGCGTAGAGTTGTGTGGTTAACTCGCGATATTAATGATCATAAGCGGTTAGAACAACAGGTGCAGCAGTCGCTTGATCGTCGGGAACGACAGATCAGAGTTGCTACCCAAATAGCCCAGGAAACTGCGACAGCCACCCAGTTGGATGATTTGTATCGAAAGGTGGTGGCCCAGATCAAAGAACAGTTCGGTTTTTATCACGTTGAACTGTATCGTCATGAAACTGAAATGAAAATGCTACCCTTGGTGGCCGGCTATGGAGAAATTGGCCAGCAAATGATGTTTGAAAGCCATCAGGTTCCTATTGGCAATGGGGTAGTTGGTTTAGCTGCAGCTATTGGCGCACCCATTCGTCGCTCTCATCTCTATGACAATTTCGAATGGCAACCCGATCCCCGGTTACCTAATACGAAAGACGAATTGTCGGTCCCCATTCAATTTGGTCGAGTTGATGCCAATACGCAAGTGACCGCTTTGCAGGCCTTTATCGATAGCCACTTAGACGGGTTTATTGTTTTCCCAATTGACCCGACAATTGTGGCTCCGGTGACGCAAGCGGCTTTGAATAAAGGGTTAAAAGTTGTTTCTCAAACCGTAGATTTAGGTCAATCAAATCAAACCTCGGTGGTTGGACTGGATGATTATAAAGCCGGCTATCTGTTGGGCAAGCAGGCCGGCGAGTGGGCTAAAACGTATCTGCCGATGGGCCAGCCGTTGAAGATTGCCCTGTTTAACTATCCTTCTTTACCGCAGGTTGTTAAACGTGAGACCGGAATTAATGCTGGAATTAAAGATCAATTTGGTCCCAGCTTTGAAATTGTAGCGCGTGAAATAGCGCTTGATCCGGCCGAAGCCACTTCGATAGCCCAACGTTGGCTGCAACAGTACCCTGACCTCAACATGATTTTGGGTATCAATGACGCCAGTGCGTTGGGGGGATATCGCGCCCTGAGCGAAACCGATAGAAACAAAGCCGAACAGTTTTTTGTCGGTGGAATTGATGCCACTCACGAAGGCTTAAATGCTCTGGCTGAAAAAAGGGCGTTTCAGGTTACAATCGATCAATCGGTCTCTAAAATAGCAAAGGTTGCCGTGAGAACTTTACTGGCCGCTTTGGCCGATCAACCTTATGAAACAGAAATTATCATCGATCCGGAGCCGATTACTGCTCAAAATCTTGATGCATTTTTGGCTGGCCGCCACCATGATGAGGTTGATAGTGATGAAGGGCAACTGAATCTGGATAAGGTTGAATTCACTATTGGTCTAAGTGTGATGGATCGAAAGAATCCTTTTTTTGCTGATCTAATTGAGGGGGTGGAAAAGGAAGTAGACCGATTGGGCGGCCATTTAATTGTCAATGATCCTATCCCGGTATTGGGTGTTCTAAATGTTCACATCGATAATTTCGATGCATTAGATGCGGAAGACCAGTTGGTATTGGATGGCTTATGTGGTCAAATTGCGGTGGCTATTGAGAAGACCCACTTAATTGAGGAAGTGGGTATTTTTCGCCAATTTGCCGAATCATCCGGCCAGGGCTGGTGTTTGGTCACGTTGGAAGGGCGAATTGCTTACGTCAATCCGGCTTTGGCGGCTATGCTAGATAAACATCCAACCGATTTGATCGCTCACCCTTGGTCTGGATTTTACGAGGGTGAGCCAAAACACCGGCTGGAGAACCAGGTGCTACCGGCAGTTTGGCAGCAAGGCCAGTGGTCAGGCGAGTCCTGTATCGGTTTAGTTCCGGACCGCACAACACCCACGCTTGAAAACTACTTCTTGTTAAAAGATAACAAAAATATTCCTATTTACATTGCTGCTTCGATTACCAACATTGCCGATCAGAAGGAAACGGAAGCAGCTATTGTTAAACAAGCGGTTGAACTTCAAACAGTAGCTGCCGTAAGTACCAAAGTGGCTACGAGTTTGGATGAACGAAAACTGTTACAAGAAGTTGTCGATTTAACTCAAAGTCGATTCAGCCTCTATCACGCACATATTTATCTACTCAATGAGGCCGGTGATAGGCTAGAGTTAGCTGTTGGCTCCGGTGAAGTGGGACGGCAGATGGTGGTCGAAACACGGATAATCGCGCTTGATGAGGCGGCCTCAATCGTCGCTCGGTCGGCGCGGGAGCGAGAGGGGATTATTGCCAACAACGTGCGTCAGAACGCAGGTTTTCTCTCCCATCCGCTATTGCCGGAGACGCAATCGGAGATGGCTGTACCAATGATTGCCGGCAGCCAACTGATTGGCGTGTTTGATGTGCAAGCCACGGAAGTAGATCGCTTTACGGAGCAGGATGTTCAGATTCAAACAGTGCTGGCCGCCCAGGTTGCGGTCGCCTTGCAGAATGCGCGCCAATATCAGCAAGCCGAACGGCAGGCCGCCATTATCGATAGCGCCGAAGTTCTGATTGGGGCGGCGGATCCGCATGGCAAAACGGTCTTTATCAACCGCAAAGGGTTAGAGATGTTGGGCTACGACGGACTGGATGAAGTAATGGGTAAACCAATCCCCGAATTTTGCGCGCCTGAAGTCGTTGAAAGGCTGCAAAATCAAATTTTACCTCACCTGTTTGCTGAAGGCAGTTGGCGCGGCGAAAATCTGTTTGTTACTCGTGAAGGGCGCATCTTCCCGATTGATCAGACGCTGTTTTTGGTTAAAAACAAAGAGGGTGATGTAGAGCTTATTGCTACCAGTGCAATTGATATTACAGAGCGGAAACAGGCGGAAATTGAGCTTGAGACTCGCTTGCAAGAACTAAATGCTCTGCAGCGGATGATGAGCCACGAAGGCTGGCGATCATTCCGGGCAACGCAAGAAGAGTTGGTGCAGGGCTATCTGTTCGACCAAAATGAGATAAAACCGGTCATGGCCGAATATGATGATTTTGATTTAAGGTTAGATTTGCCATCGCAAGCATCAACCGGTGAGGCGAGTCAGACTGTGGCCAGGTCGATTTCGCTGGGGGGCGAAGTTATTGGACAACTTGGCATTCACCAGACTAGCCCTGACCAGCCGCTCAGCGCCGAAGATCAGGAGTTTTTGAGTTTAGTCGTAGAGCAAGTGGGGGAGGCCATTGAACGCGCCCGGCTGTTGGAGCAAACCCAAAAAAGGGCCGTTGAGTTGGAAACGGTCGCTCAAGTGGGAACTATCGCCTCAACGACATTGGAAGTGGAAACCTTGCTACAAACGGTGGTCGATCTGACAAAAAGCAGCTTTAACTTGTACCACGCCCATATCTACCTCTTAAATGAGCGCGAAGACACCCTGGTTTTGGCTGCCGGTGCAGGCGAGGTTGGTCGACAATTAGTGAGTCGCAGTTGGTCCATTCCCCGAGATAAAGCACATTCACTGGTAGCGCTAGCGGCTCGTACTCAAGTGGGAGTGGTGGCCAATGATGTTCGTGTGGAACCTGATTTCTTCGTTAACCCGCTTTTACCTGATACCCGATCGGAGTTGGCTGTTCCGCTGATGATTGGTGAGCGCGTTTTGGGAGTGCTTGATGTTCAAGATGATACTATTAATCGATTTACGGACATTGATGTCCGTATTCAGAGTACGTTAGCCACCCAGATAGCGGTTGCCTTGGAAAACGCTCGTCTCTTTGAACAGCAGCGCTCCGGGGCTGCTGAACTTGAGGAACAAACTCACCGATTGGCTGTGCTTAACCAGATGAGCGCTGAACTTACAGCCGTGCAAACGTTGGACGTTATGTTCAATGTTGCGGCTGCCAGGGCCAAAGAAATTTTTGGAAGCAATAGTGTTAGTATCACCCAGTTAACCGAGCGAGGCAATGAATTTGAATTTGTTATGATCGAGGACAATGAACCTCTTATGAACGTATCCTTGCCCGTGGAAGGGACGGCTGTTGGGCAAGTTATTAAAGTGAATCATTTGGCGAACTATTCGGACTTTACCCAGTTAAATTGCCTTGATACTGATCAACTGCTAGAGCAAGGGTTTCATTCAGCTCTGGTGATGCCGCTTTCAAATGCAGGTAAAGTTATCGGTACATTCAATATAGCCGATAAGAATGTCGATGCTTTTTCGCAATCCGATGAAAGCCTGATGCGGCAGTTGGGGGCTATTCTTTCCTCTATCATCGAAAGTCGTCATTTGTTTGAGCAAACACAAACAGCTCTGGCTGAAACGGAAACCCTGTATGATTTGGTCGGGATGATCAGTACCGCCGTAAACCTGGAAGATATCTTACATATGGCTACATCTCCGGCCACTGGAATTTCCTCGGCAGAGCTTTTCACAATTGAAGTGGATGCTGCCGGTCGACCCGAGTGGATCGAGTTAAAGGTTCAGTTGAATACGACCAATCAGCCACAGATATCGCCCGGAGCACGCTTTTATCTTCCAAATTTTGCGATGTCTAAATTGTGGATTAGTGATCCTGACGAGCCTATTTTGATTGGCAATGTCTTTCAAGATAAGCAGGTTGGACTGGAAGAAAAAGAATTGTTTAAACAGTTCAATATTAATGCCACCGTTATTCTGCCTCTTAAACTGGGTGGAAAGTGGATCGGCTTGATACCGATTAATTGGTCCGAAATTCAGCAATTTACTGAAAGAGATCGACGGTTGTATCAGTCAATTGCGGCCCAAACGGCTGTTGTAGTCAACAACCTACTGCTGCTCGAACAGACTCAACTGAACTTAAATGAAACCGAAAGGCGTTATAAAGCGGCCAGCCGAATTAGCGAGGCCCGTGATTTACAGGAGCTAATGTCGGTCATTATTAGCGAAGGGCCGGTTCAAATTTTTAATCGCGCCCTACTCTTTGCCTATGAACGTTCCGCTGACCAGGCTGAAGTAGCGGCTGTGGTTGTTACTGCTAATTGGCACAGCGGGCAGGGCGAACCACCATCCCCCATCGGCAGGCGTTATTCGCTGGCAGAATTTCCATCATTTCAATTAACGCTTAGCCCTGACCCAATTTTTATCAGTAATGCTCAAACGGATGAGCGGCCCGATCCCGGTATGGCCATTTTAGCCCGGCGACAAGAAATTAAGGCTATGGTAGTGTTGCCACTGCGGGCCAGCGGACGTCCCCAAGGAGCCTTGTTTTTACAGTCAAATATGGCCTACGAATTCACGCAACAGGATATGCAGGGGTATCTAGCTTTATCGCCGCAGATAGCAGCGGTAGTGGAGAATCAGCGTTTGCTTGAAGAAACGCGCCAAGCGTTGGCTGAAGTCGAGGCAGTCCAACGGCGCTATACCGTTCAAGCATGGGAAACATACAGCAAACAGCAATCGGTCTATGGTTATCAAAAGATTGATGAACAAGTTACGCCTTTAACCGGCGACAAAATAGCCATAGGTTTCAACGATTTTGCCGGAGAGAATAAAGCCACTATTATCGAATCCCTTCCAAATAAAGGGATAAATGACCTTAGTGATGTACACAGCGACGAGGCTCACGCTAATTTGGTCGTACCGTTGACCATTCGCAACGAGGTTATCGGTATCTTGGGATTGGAAGAAACGGGGGAGTCGCACCAATGGTCTGCTGAAGAGATCGCCTTGGTTGAGGCAATCGCGGAACAAATCGCTCAGGCAGCCGAGAATATTCGGTTGCTTGATGAAACGCAAAGCCGGGCTGCTCGCGAGCGACGGGTGAACGAGATTGGAGAAAAAATCCAAGCGGCGCAATCGTTAGAGGAAGCTTTGCAAATTGCGGTTAAAGAAGTGGGCTTGAGCCTGAAAACACCACAAACAACAGTACGATTGGAAGCCAAATAAGAAACTTGCCATCCTACAGTAGAAACAAGAAGAAGACCTGGAGAACAAAATGACTGACCAGCTAAATTTTCAAATCAGATCCAGAATAGGGCTAGTCGTGTTGGTGTGGAGTGTGCTAATTGGATTAGTTCTGACAGGCTGTGGGGCCGAGGAGCCTAAGGTATATCGGGTAGGTGTCTTATCCGGCCTAAGTTTTGTAGCCGATATAACCGACGGTTTCAAGACTGAAATGACCAAACGCGGCTACATCGAGGATAAGAACATCATTTACGATGTGCAGACAACAGATTTTGATATGGTCGTGTATCAAAATATTATCCAGAAATTTGTAGAAGATAAGGTTGATTTGATTTTTGTGTTTCCAACGGAGGCTTCTCTTGAGGCCAAGATGGCTACAGCGGGGACAGGAATTCCGGTCGTCTTTGACTTTACGCTTATCGAAGGAATAGATTTGGTTGACAGCATCCGTGAACCGGGTGGGAATATAACCGGAGTACGCTACCCTGGGCCCGATATCGCGCTTAAACGATTTGAGATTATGCAGGAGTTAGCACCGGAAGCGGTTCGGATATTGGTACCGTATCAGCGAGGCTACCTGAATGTCCCCCCCCAACTTGAAGCATTATATCCGGTGGCGGAGGCGGCGGGAGTGACGTTAATCGAAGCTCCGGCGGATAATGAGGTGGAGCTTGAGAAGGTCCTGCAAATGCAAACTAAACTGGATGCGATCCTATTCGTGGCCGAGCCCCTGACGGTGAACCCAGATGCGTTCGCTGTAATCGGCAAGTATGCGGCTGAACATAAGATTCCTGTTGGCGGCGCCTTATTATCGGTTGATGGCTACGATTCTGTATTTGGGGTGAATGTCAATAACATTAGTACAGGCGCACAAGCGGCGCGGTTGGCAGATAAGATTTTAAGAGGAACGGCTGCGGGAACTATTCCGGTGGTTTCAGCCGAAAATTATCTACAGATCAATTACAGAGCAGCTCAAGAGTTGGGCTTGAATGTAGATGAGGGTTTGTTGAGCCAAGCCGATGAAATAATTCGGTAACCAAGTGCTAGATTGATGCTTCAGCCAAGCTGGGTTGATCTAGTTTGGGGGGTAGTCAATTGACAAATATCCAGGTTATGAACTGATAGGTAAAGTAATGGCAGAAACGCTAAAAACAAAAAGGCGCTTAAAGCCCAGAAGTTTAACGGCAACACTAGGTATAGGTTTTGTGGCCTTGAGCCTAGTTGTGCTGTTACTGGCCAGCAGTCTACAACTGTATGCTTACTTTCTGGCTGAGCAGGCGGTAGTGGCCGGTAAGCAGCGCCTGATTGCCCAGGATGCGGCCAATGAAGTACGGAGCTTCATACAGGATCGGTTCGAGGAGTTGAAGGCGGCAGTCAAGTTTAGCGATTTGAGTAACCCTACCCCAGCCGTAGTGGAACGGAATCTGGGAAAGTTGTTGGGGTTGCAACCCGCCTTTCGACAACTGATACAGTTAGATGTTGATGGTCAAGTTATAGCTCGATCTTCTAGACGCTCACAGACGGCAGGGAGTGAAGCAATGGATCGTTTTAGGGCTGAGGCGTTAGCCCGGACTAGCCAAAAGGAGCAATACATCAGTCCAGCCTATATTGATGAGATCACCTTTGAACCGTTGCTTGTGATGGCAGTACCCGTCCAGGATATTTTTGGGGATTATCAAGGTTCTCTAATAGCTGAAGTGAATCTGAAATTCATGTGGGATTTGGTTGATCGCTTAAAGGTTGGTCAGACAGGGGTCGCCTATGTGGTGGACCGGCCGGGCAATCTGCTAGCTTTTGGAGACATTACTCGGGTGTTGGCGGGTGAAAATCTGAGTAATCTAGCTGAAATAGCTGAATTTGTGAAACGAGAGGATGTTTTTAGTGAATTCGAGGAGGAAGGTACGTCTGTCTCGACCGGTATCAATGGGACTCGTGTCGTAGCTGCATATGTTCCGCTTGGTACGCCGGATTGGGCCGTAGTGACCGAGTTGCCGGTGATAGAGGCCTATACTGATGTCATTCAAAATTTTGCGATCTCAGGGATGATCATTTTAATTATCGCCGTATTGGCCGGTATCTCCGGGGTTTATCTGGCCCGAAGCCTGGCGGCGCCTTTGCATAGCTTAACGGAAACAGTAACCCGGATCACCGGAGGCGAAACCCAACTACAGGCCAAAGTTGAAGGACCTACTGAGGTAGCCCAACTGGCTGAAGCATTTAACAAGATGACCTCCCAACTGCAGATCTTGTTGAATTCACTGGAAGAGCAAGTACAGGAACGAACAGCAGAGTTGTCCCTGTCGATGGAGGTTGGACAGCGGGCTTCAGTCATCAGAAACTTGGAGGAACTATTACCAACTATTACCGAGTTTATTCGGGAACAGTTCGATCTTTATTATGTCCACGTTTATTTTGTCGATGATGTCGGTGAGAACCTGGTGATAAAAGCCGGTACGGGAACGGTGGGGCAGGAACTGCTGGCCCGTCGCCATATGCTACCCGTTGGTCCGGGGTCTATTGTGGGACAAGTGGCTGCCTCCGGCCAGTCAATTGTCGTTTCTGATACAGAACAAAGTGAAATTCATAAACCTAATCCCCTCCTTCCTGATACTCGATCTGAATTGGCCGTACCACTTACTGTTGAAGGTCGAGTTATCGGCGTACTCGATATGCAATCAGATCAGGCCAATACATTTACCGAGAAGAATTTGACCGTTTTTGAAGCGATGGGTATCCAATTGGCGATTTCAATCGATAGTGCTCAGCAGTGGGCGGCCAGCCAGAACGCTCAGCAGCGCGCGGAGGAAGCTCTCAAGCGATTAACGCGGGAAACCTGGTCGGAAAATCTGACCACTCGTCGAGAAAATCCGGCCTATGCCTATGATCTTGCGATCGTGTCGTCTCTACCGCCTGGGACTGAAAATGGGGGTGTTTCTGTCCCTGTAACGGTTCAGAATCAATCAATCGGTGAGTTATCTGTAAAAACAGGCGATGGCCGCTCTCTTTCGGAAGATGAGCAGGCTTTGATGAATGCCGTGGCTCAACAACTGGCCCAAAAAGCTGAAACCCTGCGTCTCTTTGAGCAAACCCAACAACGGGCCACCCGCGAACAGATCGCCCGGCAGATTACGGATAAAATTCGAGCCAGTGGTGATATTGAAAGCGCGTTGAAAACGGCTGCTGTTGAGTTGAGTAAAGCCTTGGGGGCGGCCAGAGCCGTAGTGGATTTACAAGTTCGGCAGCCATCCGGTGAACCAGATCAATCGCAGTCAGTAGACGCCAAAGCAGCCAACGAGCGGACATCATCTGCTCAGGATACTTTGAGCTACTAACTATTTAGTTCATTACAGGGTTGGCCCCGTATCGGTTAATTTCGCCGAGTTAGCTCGGTAGAGTATAAGCTACAGGTATATATCTGTAACCATCGCGGTTAACTAGAGCCTATAGTAGTAAACAATGGGTACGCTTGGCATGAATGAAAAAGGTTTGAAGTGAGATTATGAGCAAACAACAGGATGAGCAATCTCTGAATGTGGTTGATCAGCGCAATGGTCACTCAAAGACAGATGAGTTGGAACGCTTTTTTGAACTATCGTTAGACCTGCTCTGTGTTATAGGGTTTGACGGTTATTTTAGGCAAGTCAACTCAGCCTTTGAACAAACGTTAGGCTGGTCAACTGATGAACTTTTGTCCAAACCGTTTGTTGAATTCATTCATCCGGATAATGCTTTAACGGCTCAAGACAATTTAAGAAAACTTAGCCAAAGCCCGGAAATATTTCAATTTGAGTGTCAATTTAGTTGCCGGGATGGTGCTTACAAATGGTTGGCCTGGAAGGTTCAACCGACTTCCGATAACGAAGCCTATGCTGTTGTGCGCGATATTACGGCCACCCGGCAAACCAAGGCGGCTTTAGAAGGAAGCGAACAGCGCTTTCGTCGTTTTGTCTCTTCTTTAGGCGATCATATTTATGTTACGGAATTTACCCGTCACGGTAAACAAATAAATCAATACATATCCCCTAATGTGGAAAATTTAACCGGCTACTCTACCGAAAAATTATTGAATGACTGGCAGTTTTGGGGTCGATCAATGATTCATCCTGATGATCGAGACAAAGCGACTCAACAAGTAATAAGATTTTCGCAAGGTCAGAACAGCGAAGTTGAGTACCGATTAATTCGAGCCGATGGTCAAATTATTTGGGTGCGTGATAGTGGCCGGGTTGAAGTTGATCCGCAAAGCGGCAGCCTTGTTGTTTATGGCGTCGTTAGCGACATAACTTCGCGTAAGCTGGCGGAAGCGAGTCTGAAACAGCGTGAAGAGCGCACCAGCTTGCTCAATAAACTCATGGCTCAGGCGGCCAATAACCTGCATGAACAATTGCAGGAAGCGTTGACTCTAACCGTAAAGTTGTTAGATGTAGAAATTGGTATCGTCAGTCACATTGAAGAAAACCGTTACATTGTCAGTCATTGCTATGCCCCCGGTACTAATCTTGAGGCGGGCCAAATATTTGAGTTGGGCGATACTTATTGCAGTATCACCTTACAATCCGGCGGTATAGTTGCTATCGATCATATGGAACGGTCTGAGCACGGCCAGCATCCCTGTTACCAACTCTTTAAACTTGAAGCTTATATCGGTATGCCCATTTCGGTGCATGGAAAAGTATATGGCACAATCAATTTCTCTAGCTCCAAACCGAAGCATTTCTCTGCCGCCGACAAAGATTATATGGAGCTTTTGGCTCGTTGGGTTGGTGCAGTACTCGAACGTACTCAGGCTGAAGAGGATTTGCGTGAAAATGAGGCTCGCTTGTCTGAAGCTCAGCGCATGGCTAAATTGGGAACCTGGATTTGGGACATCCCGAAAGACAGCGTGGTCTGGTCCGACCAGTTATATGAAATATTTGGTGTTCCTCATTCCATCGAAGTTTCGAATCAACTCTATGAAGAATTGATTCACCCGGATGATCGCGACCACGTTCGGCGTGCCTTAGATCGCTCTCTGAAGTCAGATCGGATTGCTTATGAGTTTGAGCATCGAATTGTTCGTAAAGACGGAGAGATGCGCTACATTGCCGGGATCAGCCGTATCCAAAGAGGGGAAGCTAACCAACCTGTCCGCATGATTGGTGTGGCTCAGGATGTGACCGAACGGAAATTGGCCGAAGAAACGATTAAGAAGCAGAACGTGGAATTGACTCTGCGCGAAGACAAACTGCGGCAGAATGTGGAAAAACTCCAGGCCACTCAAGCTGAAATGGCCGGGATCTATGATGAATTAAAACAGCAGTCTGACCAGATAAACTTGGTTCAGCAGGTGGCTCGGATTGGCGCGTGGGAAGTTGAGGTTGAAACCCATGCCATGAAGTGGAATGCCATGATGTTTGAAATTTTTAGACTGCCTAAAAGTGACCAACCACCGGCTTTACACGAATTAACAGAATTAGTCCATCCGGATGATCGTAGCCTTTATCTTAAAAATTTGCAGTTGCTTATGCGCCAAGGTATTCGGTTGGATCAGGAATTGAAACTTCAGAGAAATGATGAGACTGTTAATGTTTATGTCGCCGGCTTGGCTCAGTATGATTCGAACCGAAAAGTGACCAAAGTTTTTGGTCTATTTCAGGACATTACCCGACGTAAACACGTCGAAAGTATTCTGCGTGATAGCCAGGAAAAATTATCCCAGGCTTTGAATATTGCTAAATTAAGTTATTGGGAACTTGATCCGCAGACGTTGACCTTATCCCTGAGCGATCAGTTCTACAGCATTTTTGGCACAAATGCTGAGCGTGAAGGTGGATACACAATGTCTGCCGCCAAATTTTTGGAAAAGTTTGTTCACCCGGACGATATCTCACTGGTCAATGGCGAGCTAGAAAGATTAGCGGTAGTTGATAATCCCAATTACTCGCAAGAAATTGAATTTCGTTATCTCAAACCAAGTGGTGAAGAAGGCATCGTACTAGGGAACTTTAGAATTGAACAAGAAGCTGGTAAACGCTCGAAAGTTATCGGAACCATACAAGACATCTCCGACCGCAAGCAAGCTGAAGAGGCGCTTCGACAGGCCGCACAAGAAAATAGCCGGCTGGTAACGGCTATCAACAGCGCAGCTATTGGCGTGACAATTAGCGATGCGACTCAGCCTGATAACCCGCTGATTTTTGTCAATCCGGCCTTTACCGCTCTTACCGGCTATAGAGCTGAGGATGTTCTTGGTAAAAATTGCCGTTTCTTACAAGGGCGCGATACTGACCCTGATACAGTCGACAAAATTCGACAGGCGATTAAGGCTGAACGTTCGATAACGGTGGAGTTAATAAACTATCATAAAGACGGTACATCTTTTTGGAATGAACTGAGTATCAATCCCATTTTTGATGATCAAGGTGATCTAACCAATTTTGTAGGTGTACAGGCGGATATCACATCGCGTAAGCAAGCCGATATCGAACGGGACCAACTGCTGGCCGAAACGCAAATACTTTATAATGAGCGTACCCAGGCGGAGCAAACACTTCGTGAGAACGAGGAACGTCTATCCGAGGCGCTGGAAACGGCTAAACTAGCCTACTGGGAATTTGATGTTGCTTCTCAAAATTTTACGTTCAATGATCCATTTTATGCTATTTTTAGAACAACCGCTGAACAAGAAAATGGTTATATTATGTCTGCCCGTGACTATGTACAGCGGTTTTTTCTGCCGGAAGACGCAAATATAGTCGGTGATGAAGTGCAAAAGGCGTTGGTCACTGATGACCCGAATTATGTTGGCAATCTGGAACACAGGATGATTCGAGCTGATAAAGAAATGGGGCATTTGAGTGTCCAATTTAGAATTGAAAAAGATAGCCATGGACAGACCGTAAAGATAACAGGTATTAATCAAGATATAACTGAACGTAAAGAGGCCGAACTTGAACGTGAACGACTTCTGAGGGAAGTTGAGGAAGCCTATCGTCGCTATGTTCGAGGCGAGTGGGAGAAATTCTTAGGGGATCAAGGGCAGAACAGGGTACAAGTTGAGCATCATCAACTCGAGATTGAGCCGACTCAGGCCTCCCGAAAGGCGTTAGCCGAGATTCAAAATTGGGTGGCCCAAGAAGGAAAAGCTAAAGTTCTTCTGGCCGAAAACCAAAATAGACATAGTACGGAACCGGCAATTGTTGCGCCTATTTCACTCCGTGGTGAAACAATTGGAACCTTAAGTTTACAAGATATCGATCCCAATCGCCGCTGGACGGCCGAGGAGATTGCGTTAGTTGAGACCGTCTCAGAACAGTTGGCGTTGACGATTGAAAACCTGCGTCTTTTTGATGATACGCAAAGGCGAGCGGTTCGTGAACAATTGACCCGAAAGATTGCCGATCAGATGCGGCAATCGCCAGATTTTGAAGCCATCATCCAAACCGGCTCGGCTGAATTGGCTAAGGCTTTAAATGTGCCTCGGGTTTATGTAAAACTTCTTTCGAAAATTGAAAATAAGTCCTCGAACGATTCAATAGGTAGCGATAATAATCAGATTTCCTCGTAGAGTAGGATAAATGCAGCGAGGATGGCGATAACATCGTAACTGCTCACTCTAAGTGTGGTTGAGGCAAGTAACAGCATATGTCTACAAACTCTAATCAAAAGATTTCTTCTAAATCAATGAATACGGCCAGCCAACTATCAACGCCAAAGGCTAAACGAGTTGGAAAGTTCCAAATTCGGTTATTTGCTATAGTTTTGGGGGTGACGATTCCAATTCTTCTGGCGGTAGTGATATTTATTAGCAATAGAGCTGATGCAATTGTGATGAGGCTGGCAGAGGCGCAGTTGCAAGCCAGCAATCAGGCTATAGCCAATAATGTCTCATTATGGTTAGACTTTAATCGCAAGATGTTATTTCAGCTTGCCTTACTGCCTGAAATCATCAGCATGGACTCTTCTAAACAGAAACCGATTCTCGAGTCAACTACGACTATATATCCATATATGTATTTGGTGCATACCACCGATCTAAACGGGGATAATGTGGCCCGCAGCGACCAGGAAGCGAATACCCACTATAGTGATCGGCCTTGGTTTATTAGGTCTGTCGCCGGTGATCCTTTCACTGTTCAAAGTGTGATTGGTAGAACCAGTCAAGAACCGGCCGTGACTATGGGAACGCCTATTCGCAACCCGTCGGGGCAAATTGTTGGTGTGTTAGGGCTTGCAAGCGACCTCGATGCGGTAACCCAAGAAGTAAGCGCCAAAAAAATTGGTGAAACGGGTTATGCCTATGTGGTTGACGCCGAAAATCGGGTTATCGCTCATCCCAATTCTATATTTACATCAGAATTACGTGATTTGAGTTCATACCCCCCGATCGCTGCATTGAGACAGGGCACAGAGCCAGGCTTTATCACGTTTACTGATGGGGAAAATCAGAGTTGGCGAGCCTATGTAACCGAACTTGATAATGGCTGGGCTGTGGTCGTGCAGCAACAAACTAGTGAACTATTGAGTAGTCTCCGGGCGTTCCAATTATTGGCGTTAAGTGTCACAGTTATTGGATTATTGATCCTTTTAGGATTATTGTGGTTGACAAGTAATCGATTAGTCCGTCCTATTAATGTACTCACGGAAACGGCTACGGCTATTGCCGCGGGTGATATAACCAGACAAGCGCCGGTGGAACGTGATGATGAAATCGGCATTTTGGCTACTGCTTTTAACAGTATGACAACCCAGTTGAGATATCTTATCGATAATCTGGCGCAAAAAGCATCAAATAGAACCCGAGAATTGGAGACGGTTATTCGGGTTAGCCAACGACTTAGTAGTATTTTGGAATTAAATGATCTAATGCGTGAAGTTGTGACCTTAACTAAGGAAACTTTTGGTTATTACCACGTTCATATCTATTTGTTAGATGAGGAGCGTAATACTCTGATTATGGCTGAAGGTTACGGCGAAGTAGGGGCCGAAATGAAACGCCGAAACCATCAGATTCCGTTGAATGCTCCGAAAAGTTTGGTAGCCCGTGTCGCGCGGGAGAAGCAAGTTATTCTTGTAAAGAATGTTCAGCTTGATCCTTCTTGGCTGCCAAACCCTCTTCTGCCCGACACTCGCAGTGAGATGGCTATTCCTGTCCAGTATGGTGCTAGGACAGATGTCGTTGGCGTGCTCGACGTTCAAAGTGACCAGGTGGGCGGGTTGAGTGATGAAGACAAGCCTGTGATGCAAGCTTTGGCCGATCAAATTGCCACCGCCGTTCGTAATGCGCGATTATTCACCGAAACACAGGAAACACTCAACACGGCTCAGAGACTTCAGGCATTGTACCTGGGAACAGCTTGGGAGAAGTTAATGCAGAGTAGAGAAACTGAATTTGAATATCACCAGTCTTCTGTTTTACATGCCTTGCCGGAGATCCCCAACCCGGAAGCTGAAGATGCTTTGAAACAGGGCCGCACAGTTTATGTTAATTTGCAAGAAGCGAGCCATACCGACAATGAGAATGGGGCATCTCAATTAGATGGTGCATTCGGTGCGCTCGCCACACCCCTTAAAATACGCGGCGAAACGATTGGTGTGTTCGGTATTCAACATCATGAGCCAGGTCGACGATGGACAAGTGATGAAATAGCGCTTATTGAGGCCGTTTCTGAGCAGATGAGTCTCGCTCTTGAGAATGCTCGATTGTTTGAAGAAACAGGTCGTAGAGCAAGCCGAGAGCGGATTATCGCGGATGTGACTCAACAGGTTTGGTCAGCAGATGAGATTGAAGCGGTAATGCGGACGGCCGTGACCCAATTAGGCGAAAAGCTACAAGCGTCGGAAGTGATAATCCGGTTGGGGTCTGGAGCTAATTCGGGGTCCTCCTAAAAGGTACTCATAAGGAAATAGTTGTTATGGACAGATTGAAAGCATTGTTAAGACAACCAGAATTTCACGGGCTTTTATTATTTATCAGTTTCTTGTTGTTTGTTTATCCCTTATTAATTGTGTTAAATAACGGTGGCACAGCAATTGTGCTTCTTTCTTTCTTTTTCCCGTGGGCAATCATTATTTTGATGTTATTTCTAGTTAGCCGAAGTTATGCTATTGAAGAAAACGAGGACCCAAAAAACGGAGGGGGTGAGTAATGTTTAACCCCTGGCTTGTATTATCTCTAATCAGTTTGTACGTGGGCCTTTTATTCATAGTCGCGTTATGGATCGAGCGTGGATCACCCCAAGGCCGACGTTTTGCCGAAAACCCTTGGGTGTACTCCTTTGCTTTGGCTGTCTACTGCACCTCTTGGACTTTTTACGGAAGCGTTGGCAGTGCGGCTAGTTCTGGAATGCTGTTTCTTACCATTTACTTGGGGCCGACCTTGGCCATCATTCTGTGGTGGTTTGGACTTCGCAAGTTAGTCCGGATCAAATCTACACAGCGCATCACCAGTATCGCTGACTTTATCTCGGCTCGGTACGGCAAATCTCAAGCTTTGGCGGCTATCGCGTCGATGATGGCCATCATTGGAGCCACACCTTATATTGCGCTTCAGTTGAAAGCTATTTTGTCCACTTTTACTCTTGTTGCCGGCTCAAGTCCTTCGACAGCTACCTGGATCAGCGATAACGTGGGACCGCTTGTAGTTGTCCTGATGATCATCTTTACTATCCTCTTTGGTGTTAGGCGTCTTGACCCTACCGAGCGTCATCAAGGTGTGGTGATGGCGCTAGCCGTAGAAAGTGTGGTGAAGTTAATTGCTTTTCTCGCCGCAGGCATTTTTGTTACATTTTTCTTGTACGATGGGTTTGATGATCTTTTCGGGCAATTAGCGGTCAGCCCCTTTTATGACATGGTTAGCCGCGGTGGTCAAGATGTTTCTGCCTATTTGACCTGGATGAGTTATCTTGTCCTGTCGATGTCGGCTATTATGTTCCTGCCTCGTCAATTTCACGTCGCCGTGATAGAGAATTCAAAAGAGAAGAACATTCGAACTGCTATGTGGCTCTTTCCCTTATATCTATTTTTGATCAATATTTTCGTGGTTCCTATCGCAGCCGGGGGATTACTGCAAGGCTATTCGACTCAAGAAGCAGATACCTTTGTTCTCACCTTACCCCTACTTCACGGTCAACCCTGGCTGGCCTTACTGGTATTCATTGGCGGCTTCTCTGCCGCCACAGGGATGGTTATTGTTAGTGCGATGACCTTATCGACTATGTTCACTAACCACCTCATACTACCTGTTGTTGAGCAAGTTAATAGATTAGGCTTCTTGCGCCAATATCTCTTGCAAGTACGTTGGCTGGCTGTCGCAGGAATTTTGCTCATCAGTTACTTGTTCGAACGAACAATCGGTGAGTCCTACACCCTGGTCAATATGGGTATTATCTCTTTTGCTGCCGTCCTGCAATTTGCTCCCAGCATCGTAGGGGGTCTCTATTGGCGGCGGTCCAATCAGATGGGGGCGATTTTGGGGTTGATCAGCGGATTTCTGATTTGGTTTTATACTCTGCTTCTCCCATCTTTTATTAAGAGTGGCTGGTTCTCTACTACGCTGTTAGATGACGGCCCTTGGGGAATTGCCCTTCTAAACCCAGAGCAGCTTTTTGGTCTAGTTGGACTGGCTCCCGTGGCGCATACAGTTTTTTGGACGATGTTTTTCAATATCAGTTTGTTTATACTTGGGTCTCTCTATTTTGAGCAATCAGAGGAAGAGAAACGAGCAACAGACACATTCGTCGATGCGCTAACCGTTACTCCGGGTTTCACCCCTCACGCGGTCGGAATACCTAATATTGATTTAACGAGTAAGCTGCAAACAATCAAAGCGCTTTTTAGCCAATATCTCACTCAGGAAGAAACGACGACCATTATTGAGAAATGTCTCGATACAACGGGGCTTAAAGGGAAAACCAAAGTTAATGTTGTCGAATTGGCTAATCTAAGCAGTGAAGCGGAGAAGTATCTAGCGGGTTCCATTGGGGCGGCTACCGCATATCAAAGCTTCCGACGTGTGGAACTTTTCAACCAACAAGAGTCTGGATATTTAGCCAAAACATACAATGAAATTCTGGCCGACCTAAAAATATCACCTCAGGAATTACGAGAGAGAATAAATTACTATCGCGAGCGAGATACGTTAATGGTTGAGCAAGCTACCGTGTTAGAAAAAAGGATATCAGAGCGTACTCGCGTGCTTGAGGTCAGCGCGAAAATAAGCCGTCAGTTGACCACTATTTTGGATCTGGGCGAATTATTACAGCTTTCGGCCGATCTGCTTCAGGCAGAATTTGATTACTACCATACTCATATCTACTTAGTCGATGACGAAACCGGCGACCTGGTGATGGCCGAAGGGACCGGTGAAGTGGCCAAAAAACTTAAAGCCAAAGGACACCGGTTGAAAGATGGTCAAGGCATTGTCGGCACGGTGGCCAGCACAAAGCAGCCGTTCAAGAGCAACAATGTCGATAACATACTAAATTTTATCCGTAACCCCCTGTTGCCGGATACTAAATCAGAGTTGGCAGTGCCGCTGCTTAAAGGTAACCAGGTTTTGGGTGTACTCGATATTCAAAGTGACGAATTGGACCGATTTTCCGATGAAGATGTGGCCATGATGCAGTCTATTGCGAACCAAATGGCTATCGCGGTTGATAACGCTCGTTTGTTGACCCAGATTCAAACAGCCCTGCAGGAGGTCGAACGTCTTAATCGTCGCCTAACCCGCGAGGGTTGGGACCAGGCTGTAGATGAGGTTTCAACCGTAGGGTATCGGTACAGTCGAGGTTCAAGCACAGCCCTAACCTCAACCTCAGATGCTTGGAGAACGCCCACGCGAGAAGCTGCCGTCAAAAAAGCATTGGTTAAGCAATCTCGGCCGGGTAACGGCCACCCCGCCGAGATTGAGCTGGCGGTGCCTTTGGTTTTGAGGAATGAAATTATAGGTATGTTAGAAGTCAAACGTGAAGAATCGTTAGATTGGGCCGAAGAAGAACTATCAGCGGTTGAAGCGGTGGCCGATCAGGTTTCTAGAGCCTTAGAAAATGCTAGGTTAGCCCGCCAGCAGGAAAAGACCATCGAGCAGCTAAAAGAGATCGACCGACTGAAGTCGGAGTTTTTGACCAGTATGAGCCATGAGTTACGCACGCCGTTAAACTCCATCATTGGGTTTGCTGACGTACTGCTGCAGGGTATTGATGGCGACCTGCCAGAAATGGCGAGCCACGATATTCGTTTAATCCATAATAGCGGCCAACACTTGTTAGCCCTAATCAACGATATTCTTGACCTTTCCAAAATTGAAGCCGGTAAGATGGAGTTGGTCCGTGAACCTTTGGATATAGCCGAGTCGATCAATGATGTACTGGCGGCCTCAAATTCCCTAGTGAAAGACAAGCCCGTTGAAATTTTGGTGGATAAGCCCGATAATCTGCCGTTTATCTACGCTGATAAATTACGGCTTAATCAGATTTTGCTAAACTTAATTAGTAATGCCGCCAAATTTACTGACGCTGGATCAATTACTATTAAGGCCAACGTCGATAAAGAAAATCCAGACAGATTGCGTATAGCCATAATTGATACAGGTATCGGTATCCCGCCGGATAAGCAGCGAGCTATTTTTGACCGTTTTCGCCAGGCCGACGGTACCACGACCCGTAAGTATGGCGGAACAGGGTTGGGTTTAGCTATTTCTTTGAACCTGACCCACATGCATGACGGCGAGCTAAACGTTAAAAGCCAGGAAGGGGTCGGCTCGGAATTTTACTTTACCATTCCTTTTGCCGATCAATTTATTGATACCAATACCATTCCGGATACCAATCCGGGTGAATCTTAAACACAATATAGGTTCGTACCTAAATTATGAAATCTCACATCATTAATGTTCTCTGTTTAGAATGTCACCATGAAATGTCGTTCTATCCCGGTTTGGATCGCTGCCCCGTTTGTCACGGCGTTTGGCTGGATGCTCGGTACGATTACGAAGCCGTGGCCAGAATTTGGCAAAACGGTATCCCCGGTCGGGAATACTCTCTCTGGCGCTATCTGGAACTGCTGCCTGTCCTCGATGGTGAGCGTATAAACTCGATGGGCGAAGGCTATACCCCGCTCGTTAGAGCCGGCAAAATCCAGCATCGATTAGGCCATCCCTCTATCTTTATCAAAGACGAGCGTCAATCGCCGACAAGTTCGTTCAAGGATAGACAAGCGGCCGTGGCTACCACAGCAATGATACAAGCCGATATCCGGGAATGTGTGCTGGCTTCTACCGGGAATGCAGCGGCGGCGTACGCCGCCTACTGCGCTCGAGCCGATGTTAAACTCTGGATTTTTCTGACCAGTATGGTTCCCGCCGCGAAGATGCGCGAGGCCGCGCTCTATGGGGCAGAAGTAGTAAAAGTGGCCGGTACCTATGATCAGGCCAAAAAAGTGGCGGCCGACTTTGCGGCTCATAAAGGCATCCATTTCGATAAGGGAGCCAAGGCTATTCCCGGCAAGGAAAGCATGAAGACCGTCGCTTTTGAAATAGCCGAAGAATTAGCCAGACAGCTTGGCCACGGCGAAAAATGGCAAGCGCCGGATTGGTATATTCAGGCGGTTAGCGGCGGCATTGGACCAATTGGGGTTCAAAAAGGGTTTGAAGAGTTATACCAAATGGGGCTGATTGATCGCGTTCCGAAAATCGGCGTGATCCAGGTTGCGGGTTGTTCACCCATGGTGCGAGCGTTTGCCGCCCACAAACCCACCGCCGACCCGGTTGTGCCCGAAACGCGCATTACGGTGCTGTCAACCGGAGACCCCGGCCTGGGCTATAAGCTGCTTTATCAGGCCAATCAAACTTATGGCGGCTACATGTTAAGTGTTACGGACGATGAAGCCTTTGACGCGATGCGATCATTGGCCAAAACCGAAGGTTATTCCGTAGAACCGGCTACGGCGGTGGCCTTTGCCGGGCTGGACCAACTCATTTCCCAAGGAATCATTAGCCCCGATGAAACCGTCGTGGTTAACTGCTCCGGCCATACCTTCCCCGTAGAAAAACATATTATGGACGAAGAAAATTTGCTGGATGTCCAGTTATCCCAATCGCGTGAGGCCGCAGCGAGCGTTCACGTCGATGGCTTGGGTGCGGCGCTTAAACGTTTGGATGAACAGGTCACGACTATCGTTGTTATTGATGACAACCCGATGGATAGCCGGCTGATCCGTAGACTGTTGCAAGCCAAAAAACCCTACCGTGTATTTGAGGCCAACACCGCCGTCGAGGGCCTTAAACTCATCAGAGAGCGACTGCCTGATCTGGTGGTCAGCGATCTAACTATGCCCGAAATGGACGGTTTCGCCTTACTGCAAGAGTTGAAACAAGATCCCTTAACCGCCAATATTCCGGTTATTATCGTTTCAGCTAAAGATTTGACGATAGAAGACGAACGGCGCTTGGCCGGGCAAACGTCTTCCATTTGGTTAAAAGGCTCGTTTTCTACCAACGACCTGGTTGAACATGTTGTCAATACGATATCCGGAGCCGAACCGGTTCAAATCTCTGAACCAGATGAGCGGACAAAAACAAAGGAGTTGATCGTGCCGTCCCAGGCGACGGCTATTGACTCGGGTTCGACTACTTCAGAAACCAAGAAAGTCGTCCTGATTGAGGACAATCCGGTTGATGCCAAGTTAATCACCCGTATCTTACAGATGAAATTACCGATCTCCATCATCCCGGTATCTGATGGGCAGAACGCTATTAAGGTCATTAAGGAAGAAAAGCCGCAGCTTATTGCGCTTGATTT
The DNA here is from genome assembly GCA_020634855.1 of Anaerolineales bacterium. Classification (GTDB taxonomy): domain Bacteria; phylum Chloroflexota; class Anaerolineae; order 4572-78; family J111; genus JAGRBY01. Next base: position 1,001,035 of record JACKAU010000002.1, on the reverse strand, counting down.
AAATATTCCTGATAAAAGTGGCTTTCAAATTTTGCAGGAGTTGAAAAAAGACAAAGAGCTGGATAATACGCCGGTTATTGTCATAACATCTAGAAACTTAACGGCGTTAGAAAAGGAGCGTTTGATTTCTAATGATGTCCGTTCAGTCTGGCAGAAAGGCGAGTTGGACCGTGAGCAGTTGATTGCTCATGTTGAGTCTGAGTTGCAATTTTAGTAAGAAAATGTAAAAATTAGGATACCATACTTCAGATAATTAGCGCCGAACAGTATACCCCAAAAAGCATAACGAAATGATAATCAGAACAAGAACCCTACTACAATTTACTAAACGCTGGGAGGTCAACTAAGATGTTGATTTTGTACGTCGAAGACAACTTTGAAAACAAACTATTCGTCCGCCGCGTCATCGAGTCGATGGGACACGAAATGATCGAAGCTGAAACCGGCCTCGACAGCTTAATGTTAGCTGAGGAGCGTAAACCGGATTTAGTGCTTATGGACGTAAACATTCCGGGGATGGATGGCCTGGAAACCACCGCCAAGTTCAGAGAGCATCCTCACTTAGCCGATATTCCCATCATTGCGCTTACCGCCAATGCGATGAAGGGCGACAGAGAGCGTTGTCTTGCCGCCGGTTGTAACGGATATATGCAGAAACCGGTGGGCGTCTCAGATTTGCGTCGAGAAATAGAGCTTTACGCCAAAAAGGCTGAAGTAACTAACAAATAGCGTCGATCCTTCCTGTTTTGTGACAAACCTCATTATTTGTACCCATGTTTTGTTCAAATGACGGCGTAGTTAGGAGCAGTCTGTCTATTCGCTTTTTCATTTCATAATTTGAAAAGCCACCAAGCGGTGGCTTTTTGCTTAAAATTAAATTTAAAGTGGCAACAATCTTTATTTATGGTATAATGGAAGATGTCTTAACATAAATTTTTTGGATGGATTTTATAGCTCTTGGCAATAGAATGGTTCTTTGGGAGGGGGTTACATGGCAAAAAGCAAGCGAGCAAGCTTAAAAGATAAAGGCCCGGAGTCCTTAGGCTTGGCCCCAAAAAAAAATAAAGGTATTGATCTACTCTTTGGCGGCGCGGTCAACAAAGATAGTATCGACTCCGATGTCCAACTTGACGGTGAAATGGAAAATAATGATATGCCTGATGATACACGTGTGGGTGGAACTTCAGACATCGCCCCTGAGCCATCGGAAACCGATGAAAGATTAGTTGACGAATTAGGCTTACCGGTGGCCTTGGAAGCGCCGCCTGATGATCTGATCTTAGCCTCAGACCCACTTACGTCTCCAACTGAAGATATCTCGTTCGATGCTGCGTCCTCCCCCTTTGTTTTTCCTCAGGCGGAGGTGACCCTTGATTCTGATACGGATGATGCAAATGATTTATCCGGTATTGTCGAGGACAACAATACCACCATATTGGAGGGAGAAAACTTGTCTAGCTCAGAAGAAAAAGAAAATTTGTCTGGTATTGTAGAAGACACTGGTTCAGACGAAAGTGACCTATCGGCTTTGGCCGCCGAAGCTAATGACTTATCTGGGCTGGTAACATCGTCTCCTGTCGCCGAGGTTGAGGCCTCAGTGGGGGTAGAGCCGGCTGTAGAATCGGTTAATGATTTATCCGGCTTGGTTGAGGAGACGCAGGCGTCTGTTCCCTCGTATAGCCCGCCTCCTCCGCCGCCGACGCCTGAAGTAGGGACAGCCGCTTACACCCCTCCCACTTATGCCTATACACCGCCGCCTGCTCCGGCCGCCTCACCGGTTGGACCTGCTGCCGGTGCTTCACCCTATCAGGGGGTAACCATTGATGCAGCCCCTGCCGGCGTGGTTAACGCCTTAAGCACGTTTGCCGAAACGGTGCCGATAACGAGAGATAGCTTTAAACCTCAAGACGAATTTGCCGAAGTAGGCGATCACACGCTGTCGGTAACAGAATATCAAGCGGCTGAAAAAGATGCCGCTTTGGCCGAAAAAATCTTGAACTACGTTGGCTCAGAGCGTCGCGATAAACTTTTTGATGAAGTTGAACGGTTATACACGGCTGTCGCCAAGGACTTAAGCGGCAGTAAGACAGACGCCAACTTCGCCCTCGATACCCTGCGGCAGGCCCACAATCTGATCCTGGAAGACCCACGGGAATACGATGAGGCCTATTATCGCGTAGCTATCGTAAAAACCATGTTAGACCGCAAATCCAACTTGCAGCGTTGGTCTTACACATGGGGCTTGTTTGTTCTTTTTTATGGTATTGCCTGGTTAGTGCTGTGTATGTTCGGCTACTTCTTGCCGATCGATATGTCGCAGCTACAAGGCGAAACCGTCACCTCCGTTGCTCTGCAAGCCTGGTTTTCCGGCTTGGCCGGTGGTATTGGGGGGGCTGTGGCTATTCTCTGGACACTTTACTACCGGGTGTCGGTCAAGCAAGATTTTGATCGACAATATTTGATGTGGTATATGGTTAAGCCGATTTTAGGCTTTGTTTTAGGCCTGGTGATGTACTTTTTACTCATTGCCGCCAGTTCCCTTTTCGGTAGTACAGACGCTACTGCGCCAGGGTTCGACAGCGCTACCGGTATTGCTCTGGCTATTTTCTTTGGGTTTGTGGCCGGTTTTCGGCAGGATAATGTTTATGATTGGATTTATGTAATCATTAAAGCTATCTCACCCAAAGCCTCAGCCGAGTCTCAGAGTAAAACGCCCGTAGTACCGTACGAGCTACCGGAAGAGTCAAAATCTCAGTAAAAAATGACAGAAAAACTATCCCCTTCTAACCAGGAGCTTTTGCCTGAAGATAGTTTTACCCAAACACCCGATTTGCAACTGACCATCCCTAAACAGGATCAACTCCAACTCGATCCGACGTTGTCCGAACAGGTGGGCCATTATGCTGGCCGTGAACGACGCACTTATCTTGATCAGCAAGTCGAAGTCATGTACAACCGGGTCATCAAAGAGTTGAACTATTTTCCCGCCGATGCAGCCTTGGCTCTCAAGAAATTGAGTAGAGCCCACGGGCTGGTTCTGGAGGAACCGGATCAATATAATGCGGCCCTCAATGAGGTGGCCGAGGTCAAAATGATGATCATCGAAAAGCAAATGCGTCGGCAGTGGGCCTATACCTGGGGATTAATGCTCTTTTTTTACGCGCTGATCTGTTTTGTCGGTCTGGCCATCGGCTTTTTTTTCGACATTAACGGTCTCACCCAGGGAGCAATTTACATTGCTGAAGGGTACACCCCTATGTGGTATATGACTTTGGCCGGTGGGATGGGCGGCGTGGTGGCAATTCTGGTCGGCCTTGCGGAGCAGATTAGTCAAAATCAGTTCGACCGCCAAGATGTGATGACCTATTTGGTCCAACCGGTTACCGGACTGATCCTCGGCCTGCTGATGTTTTTTATTGCCAATACCGGCTTTCTCATCTTTGGCAGCACGGTCCTCGGCGCAGAACGCGCTACTTTTACATCACCTCAGATTATTTTGATTGTATTGGCCTGGATTGCCGGTTTTAGGCAGGTGGATATTTACACGATTATTGATCAAATGTTGGCCCGCGTTTTACCCAAACAAAAAATTTGACACCCTATGGAGGTAACCCATGGAAACCACGCAACTTAAAGAAGGACAAATCTATCTATTGGATGGTAGCCAGTTGGTTGAGGCCACCTTCAATGATAACACCGGGTTTTGGCAGCTTCACGAACCGGAAGATCGCTCCAGTTGGTTGGTGTCACCCAACGGCAAACTGTTGGGCATGCAGTTCGATATCGCCCGCGATGTCTGGCTGCTCGAACCCGAACCCGATGTCTGGACCACCGGCAACCTGGCCGAATCCGATAAAAACGCCCCGCGCTTACCTAAACTTCTACGCCAAGTCGAACAGGTGGCTGAAGAAAAACACGGCGGGCAGTTGACCTTGCTGCGCGTCAGCACCGGTTGGAAAGCCACGTTCGGCAGTCCCAACCCGGACAGCACCGAAGGCCAGCACGAACTACAAAAACTGAAAACCTACAAAACGCTTTATGAAGCCATCCAGTCTCTGATGTAACCGGCTCCAGGCCACATTTGATTACCTTGTTCAACAAATCAAGCCGAGGCATTTCCCTCGGCTTTTTTGTTGTTGACCCTCATTATGTTATGGTCTACCAGTTGGGCAACCGTCCCGATTTATGTTATATTTAAACCGCTTAAATTCCTGTAAACAAATCCATACGCTGGAGGTATTTTGTAATGGTTCATTATGTTGAAACCTTGACCAAAAACGGTCAAACGATCCGGATTGAGGTCGATGAAGCAGCACGGGCCGGTGCGGGCTTTGCTCGCCAGTCACCCTCCCCAGATGTATCTAGCGACGCCAGCAAAGAGGCTTACACCCAAATGCTCGACGCCGTCCGTGGTTGTGCCGATGGGGTCATCGATGTTCTGCAAAATTTGGAGGCTCAGCCCAGTTCGGCCTCAGTCGATTTTGCCATCAAAGTCGATGCCGAAGCCGGCGCCCTGATCGCCAAATCTCGCGAAGGTGCTCACTTCCGCATATCCTTAAGCTGGAAACAGCCCGACGCGGAGGAGAAAGACTAGTCCACTCAGGCGTGCAAATCCTTTAGTTTGGGTTCGTAGTAACGGCTTTAGTCGTGAGTTACCATAGGCATCACCGCTAGAGCCTTACTACGAACCCAAACGGGACTAAAAAACGACCTCTCGTTATAGCCATTCATTCATGAATATCAACCCACAACTCGAAGCCAACCGGCAGTCCGAACTCCGCAGGATGAAATTTCTGGCCACCTCCCTGCTCGTCGTGGCTGCCCTGATCTTTATTACGGCCTCCGTTTTCGAGGATCGGTACGTTTGGGCCGGTTTTATCCGGGCCACGGCTGAAGCCTCTATGGTGGGGGCTATCGCCGACTGGTTTGCCGTTACCGCGTTGTTCCGGCACCCGCTTGGTCTTAAAATTCCTCACACGGCCATCGTGCCGACCCGCAAGGACAGCATCGGTCGCATGTTGGGCCGCTTTGTGCGGACCAACTTTCTCAACGCCGAAGTGATTTCCGGCAAGTTGCGGTCAATGGATGTAACTCGTAGTCTGGCCCAATGGCTTAGCCAGCCCGACAACAGCGCGATGCTGGCCAACTATGTCGCCGTGGGGTTAGCCGGTGTGGTGCAAGTGGTCAAAGATGAAGAGATCCAGGGTTTGATCGAACAAAATATCGCTGCACGGCTGCGGGCCATCAAAATTGCGCCCATTGTCGGTCAAATCTTGTCGTTGATTTTGTCCGGCAACCGCCAGCAAGAACTGTTAGAGGGCGTTCTTAAAATAGGGGCTACCTTTCTGGATGAAAACGGCGATGTTATCAAAAAGCGTATCAGTGAGGAAACCCCGTGGTGGCTCCCCAAAAATGTCGATAACCTCATCTACCAAAAAATTGTCGATGCCAACAACCGTACCCTTCACGAGATTTCCACTAATCCCGATCACCCACTGCGCGAGCGCTTCAACCAGACCATCACCCGCTTTATCGATGATCTCAAATATTCGCCGGAAGTACTGGCTAAAGAAGAGGCGTTCAAAGAAGACCTTCTACAAAACCCGGTCGTTCAGGACTTTTCGTCCTCATTGTGGCGTGACATCAAAGCGGCCCTGCTGAACATTAGCAGCGACCCCAACTCTGACATGCGTAAACCCATTCAAGAGGGCATCGCTCGTTTCGGCAAAACTGTTCTGGAAAACGAAGATCTCCTCAAAAAGATCGACTACTGGGTTCATGAAGCCGCGATTTATTTAGTGGAAGAGTATGGCCACGAAGTCGAGCAGCTCATCGCCCAAACCATCAGCAAGTGGGACGCCCAAGAAACCTCTCGCAAGATCGAACTCCAGGTCGGCAAGGACCTCCAGTTTATCCGCATCAACGGTACGGTGGTTGGTGGTCTGGTCGGGTTGTTGATTCACACGGTTTCATTTCTGGTCAAGGGCTGAAAACAGTTATTTCCCCAACTATTTCTTTCCCTTTCAACTTGCCAATATCACTATCCCCTTCTATAATCTGGTCTAGACCTCTAAACCACACAACTGAACATACTTATGGCGCTGGACAAAAATAACCCTATTCCACTCTATTACCAGCTCGTTGAGCGGCTCAAGGAGCAAATTCAACTGGGCGACTTAAAGCCGGGCGACCAACTCCCGTCAGAGCGAGAGTTAAGCGACCAACACGGCATCAGCCGGATGACGGTGCGGCAGGCTATCGCCTATTTGGTTCAACAAGGCCTGTTGGAGGTTAAGCGCGGGATCGGCACTTTTGTGGCGGCTCCCAAACTGGCGCACGATACCCTCCACCTGCTCGGTTTTACGGAGGAGGTGATACAGCGCGGCGGCGCCGTCACTTCACAGGTGTTAGAGCAGAGCTTGGTTGTACCATCGGCCAGTGTGGCCGGTGGGCTAAAACTTGACACCGACGCCGCCACGGTCAAACTGGTGCGCCTGCGCCTGGCCGAGGCTGTCCCCCTTCTCCTGGAGACAACTTTCCTGCCGGCGGCGCTCTGTGCGGGTCTGGAGACCGAGGATTTGACGACTCAATCGCTCTACTCGCTGCTCGAAACAAAGTATGGGCTTCATCTGAAATATGCCCGGCAAACGCTGGAGGCGACGATAGCCAACGAGTACGAGAGCCGTCTCTTTGGCATCGAGGTGGGCACCGCTATGATTTTGCTGGAAGGCGTGACTTATCTTGAAACCGACCAACCGGTGGAATATTTCAAGGCCGTCTATCGCGGCGACCGGTTTCGATTTGAGTTAAACAGCCAGCGCAGCATCCAAGTGGTCGAAATGCCGGACGTGACCGGCATCAAAGTTGTGCTTGGCTAATCAGAATGAGTGTTAAAAAGCTGGAGCAACTGCGAGGAGTAATTAGTAATTGGTAATTTTGAGATAAATCAACCAATTACTAATTACCAATTACTCCTTTCGACTGCCGACGTTATCAAATCTCTAATTCAAAAAGGAGTAAATCCTATTTATGACCCACCCCATTAAAATTGGCATTATCGGTTGCGGCAATGTGATGATTGGCCCCTACATGTCGCTTATTCAGAAGCTCGACTACCAGGGCCAGGTCAAAGTCGTGGCCGCCTGCGATCCGGTCGCTGACAAGCGCCGGTTTGTGCAGCAGAAGTTTGGCATCCCCCGCACCACCGCCAACTACCAAGAGATCATTGAAGCCAATGACATCGAACTGGTGCTGGTGCTGACCTCGATGCCGCAGCATGGCCCTTTAGCGCAGGCCGCCCTTGAGGCCGGCAAACACGTGCTGGTCGAAAAGCCGATGGCCGTCACCCTGCCGGAGGCGGCTCGTCTGGTCGAACTGGCCAAAACCAGTCCCGGTTATCTGGTCTGCGCCCCGCACATTATTCTCAGTCCCACCTATCGAACCATGCTCAAACGCATTCGCCGGGGCGATATCGGCCGGGTGGTATCGGCCCGAGCGCTGTATGGCTGGGCCGGCCCGTGGTGGGGCCAGTGGTTTTACCAGCCCGGCGGCGGCTCGCTGTTTGACCTGGGCGTCTACAACGTCACCAGCTTGACCGGCTTGTTGGGGCCGGCCCAGCGAGTGATGGCCATGACCGGCGTCGCGATTCCGGAGCGAGTGGTTGATGGCGAACCCATGCAGGTTCAGGCCGAGGACAACGCCCACCTGCTGCTCGATTTTGGCGAGTCGGTCTTTGCCGTGGTGACGACCGGCTTCACCCTGCAAAAGTATCGCTGCCCGGCCATCGAGCTGTACGGCACTCAAGGCACGCTCCAAATGATGGGCGACGATTGGGACCCGGAAGGCTACGAACTGTGGCAAAACGACGTTGGCGCCTGGCAAGTTTATGAAGAAACCGACCCCAACTGGCCCTGGACCGACGGGCTGAGACATCTTGTTGAATGCATCCAAACCAAGACGCCGCCCCTGATCACGCCGGAACACGCCTACCACGTGCTGGAAATTATGCTCAAAGTGCAGGAGTCGGGCCGCGACGGCCGGGAAAAAATCATTGACAGCCGTTTTACCCTGCCGGAGTTGGATCCGGCGTCTACATCTGAAGCGGGCCATCTGGTCCACGATCGGAGTTATTAACTATGGCTTACGCCCCATCACCCCGGCCCACGTTTGACGGGCCGGCCCACATTCCATACGCCGCCGTCACCCGCCACCTGTGGGGCGACGTCGAGGCGGGCGAAGTGGCCGACTGGATTTACGTCTCTAGCGACAAAATCCACCAATTGGTGTTTGGTCTCAATCCCGGTCGCGCCTTCCGCCACTCCGATAGTTTCCGCACCATCTTCGCCGCCGATGAGGTTTTATATGTCTTGAGCGGTCTGATGGTCATCGCCAATCCGGAGCACGGCGAGGTTCATCGCGTTCAAGCCGGCGAGGCCGTCTTCTTCCGGCGCGATACCTGGCACCATGCTTTTAACTACGGTTCCGAACCCCTAAGGGTGCTGGAGTTTTTTGCCCCCCCGCCGTCGCAGGGTACGTCAGGAGCCTACGCCCGAACCAAACCCAACCTTGTCGAGATCAACTACATCCAGGATCATCTGTTGGGTCAATGGCCGATGGCCCGCGACCAGATTACGTCTGACTTTTCGATGCGGGTCATGCGCGAGACCGATCTGCTGTGGCGGATGGAGGGTCACGATAATCCGATTTTAGTCGGCTTATGGGCCGCCACCGAACATCTCACCGTCGGCCAAATCTATCTGATGCCCGGCCAGCAAAGCGATGTTCAACTTCACGCCGGCGATGAGAGCCTCTATGTCCTGGAAGGCACGTTGAACATGCGTCTGCCGGACAATGACGGCCAGCGCTGGTTTGAACTCAACCCTCAAGACGGTTTCTACATCCCGCAAGGCGTACCGCACCACTACTACAACATCTCCGATCAGCCGGTGCGCCTTATTTTTGGGGTAGCGCCCACCTACCTGCCCGATCAGCCCGATGACTGAGGCTCGACAGCCGTGCGCCATCGGCTTGGACGTGGGCGGCACCAAAATTGCCGCCGGTCTGGTGCTGAAACCATCTGGACAGGTTTTACAGCGCCGGGTTATTCCCACCCGGCCAGAACGCGGCGGCGATGCCGTACTCGATGACGTTATCGCGCTGACCGGCGAGCTTTTGGCCGCTGCTGCCCGGCTGCGATTTGAGGTCTTGGGTATCGGTGTCGGTATCGCTGAACTGGTTGATCGCCAGGGGCATATTACCAGCGCTCACACCATCGACTGGCAACGGTTGCCGGTCCAGTCGCGATTGGCCGAACTGGCGCCGACCGTCGTCGAGGCGGATGTGCGGGCTGCCGCCTTGGCTGAAGCCCAATTCGGAGCAGGTCAGGAATACCGACTTTTTACTTATGTCACGGTCGGGACAGGCATCAGCAGTTGTTTGGTTCAGGCCGGTCGTCCTTATGCCGGAGCGCGAGGTAATGCTTTGGTGCTCGGCAGCAGTCCGTTGACGACCCGCTGCCATAACTGCGGTTCGGTTCTGACGCCGGTGCTGGAAGATATCGCGGCCGGGCCGGCGCTGGTGGCGCACTACAACCAACGCGTTTCGCCCGACCGGCGACTGACCCGTGGCGAGGAGGTTATGACGGTTCTGGCCCAAGGTGATCCCGTGGCCGCAGCAATCATCGATCAGGCCGGTGACGCGCTGGGCGTGAGTGTCGGCTGGCTGGTTAACGTACTCGATCCGGAGGCGGTGGTGGTTGGGGGCGGGCTGGGGCTGGCCGGTGGGCGCTACTGGGAGCGCTTTGTGGCCTCCACCCGGCAGCACATCTATGCTCACAATAGCCGTCGCCTACCGATTATCCCGGCCGCACTCGGCCCTGATGCGGGGCTGATTGGCGCGGCGGCGGGAGTTTGGTTATCATGAGCCTGGACACTCCCAGCCTCTACCAACGATTGCGCCGGGCCTACCCGCCGGTCCGGCGGCTGCTAACCTGGCCGATTATTCGTCATCTACGCTTTACGGCGATGCGGCGGCTGCGACCGCTGCGAAACGGGGCGCTGCCGTACGGTACGGCCGTGGTTCGCTACTATTGGGCCGATTTTTTAGAGCGGCATCGCGCCGACATCAAAGGGCGCGGGTTGGAAATCGGGGAGACGACCACGCTGCGCCGCTATGGGGGCCAAGCTATCACCCAGGCCGACGCGCTCGACATTGCGGCTCACAGCCCGGAAGTCAAGATCGTGGCCGACTTGAGCCGGGCCGATCACGCGCCCGCCAACACCTATGACTGTTTCATTCACCAGTTCAGCATCACCGTCATTTATGATGTCGAAGCGGCGCTCTACCATTCAATTCGCATGCTGAAACCGGGCGGCGTTCTGCTGATTAACTTTGCTTCGGTTGACTACTATTTATATCGCGGCTTGGATATGGGCACGGGCGCGCCGCTCTACATGTACCGTATGTTTATGCCGCTAGAGGTAATCAATATGCTGTACGATCTCGGTTTGACCGAAGCGGATTTTCAGCTCACATCGTATGGCAATCTGCTCAGCCGTATGGCCTTTTTGCTCAACTTGCCGGCCGAAGAGCTGACGGAAGCCGAACTGGCCGCCGTCGATTATGGTCAGCCGCTGCTGCTGTGCGCCCGTATCGTCAAACCGGCCCACTGGTCCGCGCCCAAACCGGCCTACCGCGATCCGCACTGGCTGCCGCCGGGGCCACCTTCGCATTTGAGTCCGGTCACCGGCCATTATGGTGACGAATATCAACAAAATATTATCAATAGACCCCATCACCCTAAGTAGGAAAGCCATATCGAAACGTGTATTGCGGTCTACGGATTATTCGCCGCGCAGCGACGCGCTGTAAAAGGAGGGTCAATGACACAACCTTGAGTAATCGATCAGAAGTGACAGTCACTGATATCCGACATAGCAACGATGCTAACAATCTATTAATAAATGACGGAGGAGTTTCTTTCTAATGAAGAAGTTGAAGCAGCTTACAATAGTTTTATTACTGTTAGCGGTCACGTTCGGCCTGATACCTGCGCCGATAATGGCCCAAGAAGGCGCTGCCTGTGATGCCGACGTTATTGTTCAGGGCGACGACTGGTTGTCGAAAATCGCCGATAAGTTTTTGGGCGACCCACTAGCCTTCCCGGCCATTGTTGAGGCCACCAATGCCGCCGCCGCCGCCGATGAAAGCTATGCCCAGATCGACAACCCCGACATCATCGAAATCGGCTGGAAGCTCTGCATTCCCGCCGCCGAAGCCGCTCAGGCTACCTTGGGCGAAAATGCCGTCGCCGCTCCGACGGACGGTACGGTTTTGACGGTCTGGGATATCTGGACCCGCGGCGTTGACGGCCAAACCATCGAAACCCTGGACCGCGAATTTGAAGCCGCCCATCCGGGCGTCACCATCAACCGAGTGGTTAAATCGTTTGACGATATGAAAGCAACTGCCCAACTGGCCCTCAGCAGCGATGATGGCCCGGACGTCGCCCAAATCAACCAGGGGCTGTCCGACATGGTGGCGCTGGTCCAAGCCGGCTTATTGACCGACCTGACCCCCTACTGGCAAAAGTACAACTGGTCCGAGCGATTGGCTGCGCCATTAGCGGCGCGCAACAGTGTGGTCGGCGATGGGTCCGCCTACGGCCAGGGCAATATCTACGGTATGGCCCCCACGGCTGAGTTTATCGGCGTGTTCTACAATAAAGAAAAATTTGCTAGTGCCGGTGTTGAAGTGCCCACCACCTTTGCCGAATTTGAAGCCGCCTTAGAAACGTTCAAAGCCGCCGGCGAAACGCCCATTATGTACGGCAACCTCGATGGCTGGCCGGCCATTCACACTTACGGCGAACTGCAAAATGTGTACAACCCCGATCAAACCTACTTAGACAACTTCATTTATGGTCGGGGAGACGTGAGTTTCGACCAACCGGGCAATGTTGAGGCCGCGGCCAAACTGCAAGAATGGGTTGAAAAAGGCTATTTCACCCAGGATTTCAATGGGATTGGTTACGATGATATCTGGCCGCTCTTCTCTAACGGTGAAGGCGCGATGTATATTACCGGCACCTGGATCAGCGCCAACCTACTGGAGGGTTCCAGCGCCGATCAAATCGGCTTCTTCCTGGTCCCGCCCCTTGAAGCCGGAGCGGCCAAACCTATTGTGGCCGGCACTTCAACCGCCTACACCATCCGCAAATCCTCGCCTAACCAGGATTTAGCCGCTGAGTACATCGATTGGATGATGTCTGACCGAGCGATGGAATTGTGGTTGGAAGCTGGGCTGGTGCCGGTTGCGCCGGTGGAGTCGGCGTCGATTGAGCCGGACACCCTTATGGCCGATATGACCCAGGCCTGGGATCAGATTTTGGCCACCAACAGCATGGGCCATTATCTCGACTGGGCGACGCCTACGTTCTATGATACAATTACCGCTTCGCTGCAAGAACTGCAAGCCCTCCGGATAACGCCGGAGGAATTCGTTCAACAGCTACAACAAGATTACGCTGCCTACCTGGCTGAAAAGCAACAATAGCCGTTCTCAAAAGTTTTGCTGTAAAAATCTGTCGGAGCGACAAAGCTTGCTTTGTCAGCCGAAGTAAACTTTGTCGCTCCCGACCTTTCACCCTCACCTGGACAAATCCGCGATTTGTCCTACAAAACGTATTTTAGAGGAGTCGGCCTTCATGCTCAACACCCCCAAGGCGCGATCACGGGGTTACAAACCGGGGGAACGCCCCTGGACGGCGTGTCTTTACATTCTGCCGGGCTTTATCATTTACGCGGTCTTTGTCCTGTGGCCGATTCTCGATACGCTGCGCTACAGCTTCTATGAGTGGAGCGGCTTTAGCTCGCCCTCGTTTATCGGCCTGGACAACTATATCAAGCTATATAGTGATGAAATCTTTCGGAAGGCCCTGGTCAACAATCTCTGGTTCATTGTCTTTTACACCGTCTTCCCCATTGTGATCGGCCTCTTCCTGACCGCGCTGATGACCCGCCGTCGTCTGCCCGGCATGACGCTCTTTCGCACCGGCCTGTTTATGCCCTACGTCATGGCCATGGTCGTCGTGGGGGTGGTCTGGCGCTGGATTTACAATCCGGCCACCGGTCCGCTCAACCAGGCGCTGCGGGCGGTCGGCCTCGATGCGCTGGCCCGGCCTTGGTTGGGCGACTTTGACCTGGCCCTGCCGGCGGTCGGCGTGGTGGGAACGTGGGTCCAATTCGGCTTTTGTATGGTGCTCTTTATCGCCGGCGTCCAGCGCATCGATGAGATGCTGTATGACGCGGCCAAGCTCGATGGGGCTAACGAGTGGCGCCAGTTTTGGCATATCACCTTGCCCGGCCTACGCAACGAAATCTCCGTCGCCATGGTCACCACCCTCATCGCCGCGCTGCGAATTTTCGATCTGGTTTTTGTCACCACCCGTGGCGGTCCCGGCAACGAAACGATGGTCGTCGCCCTGCATATCTATCGCAATGCGTTTGCCATCAACCGAGTCGGCTACGCGGCGGCCATTGCCGTGGTGCTGACCATCGTCATTGTCATTATCTCCGTTGGGGTGCTGGCGCTGCGCCAAAAGTGGGTGGAGGATTAGGATGGGCCAGACCGAACTAACCAACTCAACCCCCGGCCCCACCCTGTCCACGGGCAGCCGGCGATTAGGCCGTCTATCCTTTAAGGCGCGCGACTTACCGGTTTACCTCATTCTGCTCGTCTTCTTGCTGATCGCCATCTTCCCCTTCATTATTATGGTCTTTACCGCCTTCAAAACCAGTTCGGAGTTGGCGCGGGGCGCCTTTAGCTTGCCGGAAGTGTGGCGCTGGTCCAACTTCGCCGACGCCTGGACTCAGGCCCGCTTTGACCGCTTCTTCTTTAGCAGCGTCATTGTCGCCATTCCGGTGGTGCTGGTCTCAACCGCGCTGTCGGTGATGAGTGGGTATGCGTTCGGCCGTATGACCTTTCCTTTTAGCCGGGCGCTGTTCTTTATCCTGCTGCTAGGCATTATGGTGCCGCTCGAAGCGCTGATCATTCCGCTTTACCACAATCTGCGCTGGATCGGCCTGCTGGATACCTATTGGGCCTTAATCTTGCCGCAGATTGGCATGAGCGTCTCGTTTGGCACCTTCTGGATGCGCGGCTTTTTTGCCGAGGTGCCGCAAGACCTCGTCGATGCCGCTACGGTAGACGGCTGTAACAGTTGGGACACCTTATGGCGCGTGCTGCTGCCGACCGCTATGCCGGCCATCACCAGCATGATGGTCCTCTTCTTCGTCTGGACTTGGAACGATTTTCTTCTGGCCCTAGTCTTGATTTCGACCGAAAGCCTGCGCACCTTGCCGCTGGGACTGGCCTTTTTTCAGGGCCAGCACACCACCAACGTGCCGCTCGTCGCTGCCGGAGCGACCATTGTCGCCATCCCCGCGATTATGATGTATGTTGCTTTCCAGCGCCAATTCATTCGCGGCATCACCGGCGGGTCAATCGAGGGATAGCCAATCAAATCACAATACAAGCTAATGCTATAATTACTTCAACATTTTAACCGGTAATTGGTAAATGGTAATGCAGTATTCAATCTCCAATTACCATTTACCAATTACTATTTACCTTCCTGAGGAGTAACTATGCTTCCCCCTAAAATTGTTGTCATCGGCGCGGGCAGCGCCATTTTCGGCCTCAATACCCTGGCCGCCTTGATGCGCAGCGACCGGCTGCGCGGCAGCACCCTGGCCCTGGTCGACCGCAACGCCGACACGCTGGCGCTGGTTAGCCGGCTGGCCCAACGGCTCAACCGCGAGTGGGCGGCGAGTATGACCATCACCACCCACACCCACCACAACGACGCCCTGCCCGAGGCCGATTTTGTGGTGAGTTCAATCGAGGTGCCGCCGCGTGAGAAGTTGTGGCGCTCCGATTTTGAGATACCGCTTAAATACGGTGTGCGCCAGCCCTATGCCGAAAACGGTGGGCCGGGCGGTTTCGCCCATGCGGCTCGCAATATCGGGCCGGTCTTGGACATTGTTCGCGCGATGGAGCAAGCCTGTCCCGATGCGTGGTTCATCAACTTCACTAATCCGATGATTCGCATTTGCGATGCTATCGCCCGTTATAGCACCATTCGCGTGGTGGGCTTGTGTCATCAGATTGCGATGGGTTACGCTATGGCCGGTCGGGTGCTGGCCGCCGATTTGGGTTTTGATGTGATGGACAGCTTCACCAGCACCCACGCCTCGCCCTCATTTATTCCCGGCGCGCGCCATATGGTTGCCCAGGCGTTGGATCGATTGGATATCAAAGCGGCCGGGATCAACCACTTCACCTGGATGCTCGATATTCGCGACAAACAGACCGGTGAAGATTTATACCCGCTCTTTGCCGAGCGTTGGGCCGCTTTCGACCCCACGTTCGAGCCGCTCACCCGCCGGGTGTTTGAGGCATTCGACCTGTTCCCCATCCCCGGCGATGAGCATCTGTGTGAATATCTGCCCTGGTTGAGCGACCCGGTGACCAAACCCTGGGAAAAGTATGACGTGAGTCTCTATGAGTGGGACTTATGGGATGAACTGCGGGGGCAGGGTCACGCCGATATTGCCCGGCTGGGCGAAGATACGGCCAGCCTCAACGAATTACGCGACGCCGATAGCGAAGGCGCACTGGAGATGATCGAAAATATCGCCGCGGCCGGCAATCATTATCATTTGGCCGTCAACCTGCCCAATGAGGGCTACATCGCCAACCTGCCGGCCGGCGCGATTGTAGAAACGCCCGGTCTGGTCAGCGGTTTGGGTATCCGGGGAGTCGGTGTGGGTGAACTGCCGGAACCGGTGGCGGAATTGTGTCGCCGCGAGCTGACCGTCGCTCGGCTGTGCGTCGATGCCGCCGTTCTGGGCGACCGCCAGGCGGCGCTGCAATGTCTGCTGCTCGACCCGGTTATCACCGACTTGGATGTCGCCCGCCAAATTCTCGACGACTATCTGATCACCTATCGCGACTATCTGCCTCAATTTTGGCAGTAAAAAACAAAAATCTTTACCAACAAATACTAAGCTTGTCAATCAAGCGTGATAAAAATAAACCTCCCTAGCATACCTGTTATGCTAAGGAGGTGTGTGTTTAATAAGGAGGGCTACTTTGCCCATAATCTGTCGACCGCAATACACCATTCGATAGGGCTTCGCCTGCTCAAGGTGTTATGGGGCTACGGATGGATAATCAAATAAGTTGGTCAATACCTTGCATCAGCGTTTTGACGGTGTTGGTATATTGAGCGCTGAACTCATTGAAAAATTTGATGCCTTCATCCAGGTCAGATAGCTCCTCTTCAATTTGGTCGTGAATGGCAGTAAGACCGTTAGAGGCTTCTTGTTGAGGCATTAGAAGTTCGTCAAATTGAACTTCAATTTCATAGGCGGCAATCCCGGCCATTTTCGTTTGGAGTTCATTATTGTGTTGTTGGATCAGATCTTCAATTTGATTTAATAGGTTTAGCGCCGCTTTGTTTTTGGCCTGTCGCTCTTCAAACTTTTCCAGCAGAACGGCGTGCTCATCCCGAATTTGGCGGTGCTCTTTGTAGATGGATTCGTTCATGATGTTCTTGATGTTCTCCTTGGTAACTAAAGGTTTTGTGACAGTCGAAACGACTTTTCCACCCTCTTGCTCCTGTTTCGAAACACCCCCTATTTTAGATCAAACGAGGCCAAAATAAACCGGGCAGATAAAGAGTTTTTCTCCTATTGTTTTGTACTAGCCAACTGTTCAGGAAAGGTTCGGTAGGGGCGGTGACAGGTTAGAAATGCGGTTAGGCTGTGCCAAAACTCAAGCCTAACTGGTTGAGCCACTGGCGATAGGCAATCGCCAGCCGGTCGCTGCGGAGATGCAGTTCGGCCTGGAGGTCGAGCGGCAGAAGTTCGGGCCGCTGCGATTGCACGATGGGGCGGTCTTGGATAAAGATGCCGTCTTGCCAGGTCACCAGTTCTTCTGCGGGGATGTCGTGGCCGTAGTTCATGGTCATCCACATCCAGGCCGTACTTTCAACGGTCTCGTGGGGGGTGATGACCAGCAAGATCGAGAAGCGCGGCCCCATCGATTCCTTGATCAGGTAGGCGGTTAGGGGGCAGAGGGCGCGATAGGTGTATGAGACGGTATCGCCTTGACCGGTGCCGTAGGGGTCGGGCTGGTAGACCCGCACACCGGTGGCCACCACGCCTTCCGGCCCGATCTTGGCTTCATAATCCTCGATTTCCGGATGGGCTTTGTCGCCTAAAATCCCCTCGTGGACAAAGGGAAAGTGGGCGATGTCGAGAAAGTTCTCGATGATGCGCGGGCCGCTGGCTTCTACTTTATAAGGACCGCACAAGATTTTACGGTATTGATCATCGTCCCATTCGGGAAAGGGGGGGATATCGTGGGCCGGTTCGCCCAGCGAGACCCAAACGAGGCCGTATTGCTCGCGGGCCCGGTAGGGTTTGACCCGCGCTTTCTGCGGCGGGGTTTGGTCCGGGTGAGCCGGAATGTGAATACAGCGGCCGGTTTGGTCATAGGTCCAGCCGTGATAGGGGCAGGCCAGGGTCTCGTTTTCGACTCGGCCCAGCGACAGCCGGGTGCCGCGATGGATGCACAAATCTTGCCAGGCTAGCGTATGGTTATTAGCCCGCCACAACACCACGTCTTCACCCAGTAGGCGCACCCCCATTACGTTCTGGGCCTCCAACTGAGCCACCGTTGCCACGGGATGCCAATCGTTGATTAGAACGGGGTCGTTAATCATTTGTGTCTCCTGCCAGATGAATATTGGAGCAACAAAGCTTGCTTTGTCGCTCCGGTAAAAAAAACTCCTCACCAACAAGTCCTGAGTCTCGTCAATGAGGAGCCGAATTTCGCTACAGAGAGCGCGATATTAATACAGCTTTGATCGCTTGTCAAATTGGCTGCAAAATGCCCTCAAGCAGCCGGATTGAGGCTGTATCGTCTATTGTTCCTGGATGATGACCGATACGGGAAAGTGATCACTGAAGCCGCTTGTATCTACATTCTTGGCCGCGTTCCCCTTGGGCAGGCCAAATCGAATAGGCCCATAGGCGACCTTATGATCGACCATCTCGGGAAAGGCTTCGATTTTGGCGGTCTCTTCAAGCACCATCATGGGTTTATTGTCGGACAACAGCCCTTTGGAAACCAGAATTTGGTCAAACACATTGCCGTTGCCATCGAAATAGAGGGTGCCATGCAGTCGCTTTGGATGCCCTTTCTGATCTTGGACTAATTGGTCCATATAGCGCCAGGCCAGATTATAAAAGCGAACAGCGGTTCGTGACCGTTCGACATCGCCTCGTTCCCGTGTTGCCCTGCCGTGAAATTGAACCGCCTCGTCGAACGGATCGTCGTTGAAGTCGCCCATAGCGATAATGGGGATGTCACTGCCTCGTATCTCCCAAATTCTTTGATGCCAGTACGAGAGAGTCTCTCCGGCGGTCATACGGTAGCCGCGACTCTCGTAAGTGCCACCACTCCGGGAAGGCCAGTGGTTGCATAGGGCAATCAGATCGTTGCCCGCTTGGGTGGTAAAGGTCACTTGGGTGATATTACGAGTACCGGTGCGGCGCATAACCAAGTAGGAAAAAATGGCGTTCAAGTCAAAGGTGTACTTTAAACTATCGTATATGAAGGCCGTATCGATGCCTCGCTGATCGTGAGTCGAATCGGCGTGGACGATCGTGTAGTTGCGAGTATTGATAAGCCCGTTGAGCCGGGCGGTCAACTGCTGCAACACAAACGCGTTTTCGACTTCACAAACTCCCAGGATATCCGGCCCGTTGGAATTATTCATTTGCCGGATGATTGAGGCCAGTTGATCGATCTTCGTATCGAACAGTTCTTGAGTCCACCCGTCTAATTCGGACGCCATACTTTTAGCTATCCAAGGTTCACGGTCAGGGAAATCCTCCGGGGCGAACAGATTTTCCAAATTCCAAAAGGCGACAAAGTGATTATTCATAGTTTTACACTCCAATTGTCTTTACATGGGAATAGTAGAACTTAAGCAGTTCGAGTTTTTTTAACCACGAATTACACGAATTTTCACAAATTTTTATCCTTTTTTCGTGTAATTCGTGCAATTCGTGGTTGATCTTCAAGCCTGAACCCTTCAACTGCGTAACTCATAAATAGATCAGATCATACGAATAGGGTATTTATGGGATTGCTCCAAGAAGACAAGAGTCCTAACTGTTTTCTGGTGAATAAGGTCCGAGCGCCAGACCGGTCGGTTTGGGGATTAAGCCGGTGAGGTCGATAGTTATATTGTAACCGGAGATCGATTTAACTGACAAGGAACTGAGGTCGATTTCAAGTTTTTAACCCCTTACTCCCTACTTCTTATTCCCTACTGCTCAGTTTGGGAATCGAGGTGGCGACTTGAGTTAGATAATGTTCCTTTATCCTGAGTTTAAGGATTTTGTAATTTATTCTTGCGATAATAAGCGTATCGATGATAGATTATCAGACAATTAGATCTTTTAGGAGATGCAAGGAGCCATTATGAGTAAAGAAAAAGTCACCAAAACCGATGCGGAATGGCGCGAGCAGTTGACGCCGGAACAGTTTCAAGTGACCCGGCAAAAAGGCACCGAACGCGCTTTCACCGGCAAGTATCACAATAGCAAAGAAAAAGGCGTCTATCAATGTGTCTGCTGCGGCACTGAGCTGTTTAGCTCGGACACCAAGTTCGACTCCGGTACGGGCTGGCCCAGCTTTTGGGCCCCGATCGATGAGGAAAATGTCGCCACCGAAACCGACAACAGTTGGTTTATGCGCCGCACCGAAGTGGTGTGCGCCGTCTGCGACGCCCACCTGGGTCACGTTTTTGACGATGGCCCGGCGCCCACCCATCAGCGCTACTGTATGAATTCCGCCTCGCTTAACCTGGTCAAAAAAGAAGTGCCGGTTGACGGCGAATAATTTGAATAAGATGTGGGGTTGCTTGACAATAAAGCAACTGTAAGGCAGCATGAAGCCGCTCTCTAGCAAGGGAGCGGCTTTTTGTTGTGAATTGAATGTTTGAGGCGATACTATTTATAAGGAGATGGTTATGTCTGAACCGACCGAACCCAAACCAAAACCAGCTCGCATCAATGTGGAATTGCCTAATGAGTTAGACGCGACTTATGCTAATCTGGCTTTGATTAGCCACTCGGCGTCCGAAATCATTATTGATTTTGCTCGGGTAATGCCTAACAAACCCAAGGCTAGAATTCACAGCCGGATTGTGATGACCCCCCTAAACGCCAAGCTCCTGCTACGAGCATTGGCCGATAATCTGAATAAATTTGAGTTGAAGTACGGTGAGATCCAGATTCCCGAAAATATCATGATCGATCCGGAGAAAGGATTTACAAAATAAGATGGCCGATAGCTATAGTTTGAGCCAATATTTGCAGGAGATAGTCAGTCAGATTAACCAGACTTTTGAGGCTAAAAGTACGGTGCGCGACGCCACGCTGAACCGCTCCCGAGAGGTGATCCGGCACTGCGCCAATTCGATTCGGGCCATCCATCGCGGCGATGAAGCGGATGCCGGCGCGTTACTGGCGACGGCTAACACCGTGGCGGCTGAGATGATCGCCGAGTCGCAGGCGTACCCGGATGTTTACTATGCGGGCTACACTCAAGATGCGCTCAAAGAGTTGGCCGAGGCTCACGTTACGCAAGCCATCATCTTGCAGAAGCCGCTGCCAACGCCGGAGCAACTTGGCATCGAATTCCCGGCCTATCTGAACGGCCTGGCCGAGGGCGCAAGCGAGTTACGCCGCTTTGCCTTGGATGCCTTGCGCCGGGGCGATGTTACCCGCGCCGAGCAAATGCTCGTCCATATGGACGACATCTACAGCGTGCTGGTTACGGTCGATTTTTCCAGCGCCATCACCGGCGGTTTGCGGCGGACGACCGATGTGTTGCGCGGCGTGCTGGAACGGACCCGTGGCGATGTCACAACGGCGGTGCGTCAGGAAGCGATGAAGACCGCCTTGCAGCAGTTTGAGCAGCGCATTGGGTTGGAATAAACCGGTCCGGTGATAAGACCAATCGCCGTCCTGATACCTCGCTACCCGTTATTCGCGCCAGCGAGTTGGCTCGATACAGCTTTTGCAGCCGAGCCTGGCGGTTGACCACCGTTAAGCAAATTCTGGTTCAGTCGGGACAAAATCTGCGCCGGGGCCGGCAGGCTCATGCTCGTTACGAAATGCAGGTGCGGGCGGCTGTCTGTTGGCGTTATGGAGGTTTTTGGCTCATCGGAGCCCCGGGAGCCTCTTTTTTATTATCGCGTTGCTTTCACTTTGGTGGGGTGGCTAGTACACTGAGGCCTAAACAGTTGACAAGATAGGGTAAAATTGGCAGTAATGTAAAACAGGGTAAAATCACTAATTTTCCGTAACCAAGCCAGAAAGGAAAAGGCGTGATGCCCGGCCCCAAAGCGATAGAAATAAAATTGAGCAGCGCCGAACAGGAAGCGCTGGAAAAACTGATCAAACGCCATAAAACCAAGCAACAAATCGGCCAACGAGCCCGGATAGTGCTAGCCGCAGCGGCGGGTAAAAGCAACAGTCAAATTGTCCGCGAGTTACAACTCAGTATGAACACCGTCCGACTGTGGCGAGCTCGCTGGGCCAACTTGCAAGCCCTGCCCTTGAGCGAGTTGACGGCACAGGAACGGCTGGAAGATTTGGCCCGTCCGGGGGCACCGCTGCAAATCAACGCCGACCAACGTTGCCAGATTGAAAAGCTAGCGTGTGAGTTACCCGAGCAAGCAGGTCGGCCGATCAGTCACTGGACTAACCGGGAAATCGCCGACGAAATCATCAAGCAAGGTATCGTCGGGACCATTTCGCCCCGCCACGCGGGACGTCTCTTAAAAAGAAGCGGATCTTAAGCCGCACCAGGTCCGCTACTGGCTCACTGGCGGCGACACGGAAACAGTATTTAATGAAAAAAGCAGCACCATCAACCATCTTTATGAACAGGCACCCCACTTGGCCACACAGAATGAAAAAGTGATCAGCAATGATGAATTGACCGGGGTGCAAGCCCTGGAACGGAAACATCCGGGCTTACCCTTACGTTCCGGCAAAGTCGAACGCCGAGAATTTGAATACATTCGGCACGGCACGCTCTGTTTCATCGTCAATTTTGAAGTGGCGACCGGGCAGATTGGGCAGGTATCGTGTGGTCCGACCCGGACCGAACAGGACTTTCTCACCCATATTCAGGCCACGGTCGCCGCCGATCCGACCGTCATCCGCTGGCACTTTGTCACTGATAATCTCAATACCCATCAATCCGAGAGCCTGGTTCGCTTTGTGGCGGCCGAGTCTGATGTCGATAACACCGAGTTGGGGGTCAAAGGCCAATCCGGCATTCTAAAGTCGATGAAAAGCCGGGCTGAATTTCTCAACCAGCCTGACCATCGCATTGTTTTTTATTACACCCCTAAACATGCTTCCTGGATGAACCAGATTCAGATTTGGTTTTCCATTCTGGCTCGCAAATTACTCAAACGGGGCAACTTTTCCTCCGTTGATGATTTAATGGCCAAGGTGCTGGCTTTTATCGATTACTACAATCTGTCGATGGCTAAACCGTTCAAGTGGACTTACAAAGGTAAAGCTCTGGCGGCTTAATCTTGTCAGTAACTTGAGCCTCTGTGTACTAGGGTCATTGCTGTTAGCCCTGGCTCTGATTTTACTGCTGCTGGGCTGGTTGTCCCTGCGGCAAGCGGCCACCGTTCGCCGCAAAACCGGCCTGCCGGAAGGGCGGCTGGTCTATGTCGATCACCACCGCCGGGATTGGCAGCCCAATGACAAGCCGTTTTATTCGGCCACGTACCGCCTGGTAGGTAAGCCGGACTATTTGGTTGAAACGTTGCACGGAGTCATTCCGGTGGAGGTTAAATCCGGCGCCGCGCCCGACGTGCCGTATTTAGGCCATCTGTTGCAGTTGGCCGCTTACTGCTTGCTGATCGAAGACACCACCGGCCGGCAACCCCCACACGGCTGGCTCAGATATGCCGACGCGCTCTTCGAAGTCGGTTACGCCCCCGAACTTCGCACGGAGCTGCTCGATACCCTCACCGCTATCCGTCGGGATCGACAGGTAAACAATGTGTCGCGTAGCCACGATCAGGTGAATAAGTGCCGAGCGTGTGGGCTTAACTATGCTTGCGATGAAGCATTGTATTAGGCGGCTAACCGTTATCCTTCAGGGGTAGCTTCGACCGTAGCCTCTTCAGTGGGTGGACTTTCCGTAGTGCTTTCCGCCGAGGGGGTTCCTGTTGTGGGCGGTTCGCTAAATTGGGGGAACTGGCGGGTCGGCTCTGTTTCAGACGAGGCTTCGGAGGGATCTTCTACCTTTTCCCAAATTTGATCCACAACTTGGCCTTGAGCGCCCATCACGCCGCGATTGACGCCATTGACGATGACTTCTACGCCGCCGCCGTTACCGGCCCGAATCGCGACTCGACGTTCGCCGGTCCAGTTGGGTGAATCGCCTACTTCTAAAATGCCTTCGAACACTTTCGTATCATCGGCTAGAATCTGAACCCAGGATGATTCTAAAATCGACAGTTCGACGGTAACGCCGGAGTAGATCAGTGGCGTCGGTGTACTGGTGGGGGGGAGCGCCGTTGGCGTGTTGGTGGGCGGCGGGGTCGTGGTGGGCAGCAGTAGGGCTGAGTCTTCGGTGATCCCTTCGGCCCGGGGGGTATTGGTGGGAGTGGCGGTAATACTGGGGGCTGACAGCAGCGCCCCATTGGCCAAATACCAAACGCCGCCGACCACCAAGAATCCAAGGACAACCCCGATCAACAGCTCCATATTAAAATAGGAACGAGGAGCCATCGACAGGTTCATGAATTCGATGCCGTCTTGCGTCAACCGCTGTCCTTTGACCGGGATGTGACCTTTGCCGTCATACAAGGTCAGCGCCTCGACCGGGTCTAGCTTCAGGAATTTGGCATAATTACGAATGAGACCCCGGGCGATGACCGGCGACGGAAATGCATTAGCCTTGTTCTCTTCTAGCGCTTGTAACAGATGTCGCCGGATGTGGGTCGCCTGTTCGACTTCCTCTAAGGTCAGTCCCTGAGCTTCTCGGGCGGCTTTGAGTGTTTCTCCCAACTGGGCCAAGAGTAATTTCTCCTAAACAACAGACAACCAGCCGACACATGTCGGCCGGGCTTCAGTCCAAAAACGAGTTGTTGCAATTAAGTTATATTACTCTATGAAACCCACATGTCAAATTTTTTGGTCTTATGGCGCTTGACGGCTGGCCGTTCTTTATCTATCATGTCGGGAATATATTGAAAATCCAGGCATAACTTGACCCGCCGCAATGATTTAAGCGGGCTGCCTAGTCAGAGGACCGAATGTTAGATAAACTTGAAGCTGTAGAAGCCCGCTACGAAGAATTAATGTCGTTGATGTCGACGTCCGAAGTCGCCAGCGATCCCGACCGGTTGATGAAATACGGGCGGGAGCAATCGAACTTGGAGCCGATTGTGACCAATTATCGCCGCTACCGCGACGTGTTGACCCAACTGGCTGAAACCCGTGAGATGCTGGCCGACGACTTGGACGCCGATATGCGAGCCATGGTTCAGGATGAACGTGACAGTTTGAGCGAAGAACGAGACGAATTGGAGCAGAAGCTGCGGGTGATGCTGCTGCCGAAGGACCCCAATGATGAGAAAAACGTGATTGTGGAGATTCGGGCCGGGGCCGGCGGTGACGAGGCCGGCTTATTCGCCGCCGATTTATTTCGGATGTATACCTATTACGCCGAAAATCACGGTTGGAAAACAGCCGTGATCAGCCAAAATGAGTCGGGCATTGGCGGCTTCAAAGAGATTATCTTTGAAGTCAACGGCCAGGGCGCGTACTCCAAGCTCAAGTACGAGAGCGGCGTGCATCGAGTGCAGCGTATTCCCCAAACCGAAAGCGGCGGCCGCATCCACACTTCCACCGCCACTGTGGCTGTGCTGCCGGAGATAGATGAGGTCGAGATCGAAATCGATCTAAACGATGTCAAAATCGATATTTTTCGCTCGTCGGGGCCGGGCGGGCAGAGCGTTAACACGACTGACTCCGCTGTACGTCTGACTCACCTGCCGACTGGGATTGTCATTAGCTGTCAGGATGAAAAGAGCCAACTGCAAAACAAAACCAAGGCGTTCAACATTCTACGCGCCCGCCTTTATGATGAAGAGCAGCGCCGCATCGAGGCCGAACACGGCGCGGCCCGACGCTCTCAGGTGGGCAGCGGCGACCGCAGCGAAAAGATTCGAACCTACAATTTCCCTCAAACCCGGGTCACCGATCACCGGATCGGCTTGACCAGTTACCGGTTAGAGTCGATTCTCAGCGGCGAAATTGAGGAATTTATCGATGCGCTGATCAAAACCGACGAAGAAGAAAAGCTCAAACAGTTGGCCGACTCGAACAGTAACGGCAAATCTTGATACATGGGTTTCATTGTTAATGGTACGACCACGGCAATGAATACTTGGGGTAGACAAGGGCATTGCCCTCGTCTACCCCAGATTATTTTTTGAGGACTATTCCCGGCAATAATTGATGACCGACTCTCAACCTCACCCAGTCAAGACCCAAAATCGAACAATCCAGACCCTCCTGACCAGCGCCCGGCAGCAGCTTGCCGCCGCCGGATGCGATTCGCCCCGGCTCGACGCCGAACTGCTTTTGGCCTACACCCTTGACCGGGATAGAACCTGGTTGTATCGCTATCCCCAGGTTGCAGTGACCGAGGCTGACCTGGCGGCTTTTCTCAAATTGATCGATCGGCGCGCCCAACGCGAACCGGTGGCTTACCTGATCGGTCACAAAGCCTTTTACGGCCTGGATTTTGTGGTCACGCCCGATACCCTAATTCCTCGACCTGAAACCGAACTGTTGGTGGAAACGGCTATCGCCTGGGCCGCCGCCTCGATCCGGGCCAAAGCTGAAGCGTCAGCCCAGGCCCAAAACCCCCCCTATTCAATTGTCGATGTCGGTACCGGCAGCGGTTGTATTGCGGTTGCCTTGGCCAAAATGGTGTCGGAAGCCAGTGTGACGGCCATCGATCTATCCGGCCGGGCGCTGGCGGTGGCCCGGCATAATGCCGAACGCCATGAGGTGGCCGATCGGATTGAATTCAGGGAAGGGGATCTATTGACCCCGCTGCGAGAGCCGGTTGATCTAATCGTCAGCAATCCGCCTTATGTTGATCCCGCCGAGCTGACTGCGCCCTTCACTATGCCTGAAGTCAATCGTTATGAACCCCGGTTAGCCCTCGATGGCGGCGAGGCGGGCTTGGCCGTGGTGCGGCGATTGGTGGCCCAAGCTAACCGTTTTCTCAAGCCCGGCGGCATGTTGCTGATCGAAATTGGCGCGACTCAGGGTAATGTGGTAAAAAAACTGGCTCAGGCCGAATTTCCAACCGCGCTCGTCGAGATCAAGCCCGACTTAGCCGGGTGGGGCAGATTGCTTGTTGTTAAAAATCGAGTAGACTAACCGGACTTAGGAAAGAAATGCGCTAAGACCTGGGTGTGGAAGGCCGGGTCTTAATTTGAATTATCTTTTGGGAACAATCAATGTTTAGAAGTCAACGGAATCTTGTGTCACAGAAGCCAAACCCTTTTGTTTATTTTCTTGAATCGATTGTAGAAGGTAAACTCGGCGGCTGTTTGGTCAACCTTTTAGTGGTGGCGATGGTGGTGATGGTGCTGCTACTGCCGCCAATTTCTCTGGCCGACCGGCTAATGAGCATCGGCTACACCCGTATTGGCGTTCAGGGCGGCAGCATCGAGGAGCAGGGGTTAGAGGTCAACTTCTTGCCGGAGGGCGTAACGCGCGCTTTCCGGGTGGACCTTGACGTGGTGCCTCGCAGTACGTTTTTGGAAGGCTCAGCCGGCAGCAGCTTGATTAAGGCCGCCGAAAGCATCCCCCCCAATTTGACCATGCGCAGCCCGTACTATGCCATCGACCGGCGCGGCGCGATGCCGGAAGCGGTATTATTGGTGGTGCCGATGCCCGGCGAAGTGGAAGATGTAAATACACTGGACCTCTACGCCTGGAACGGCGAGACTTGGGATTGGCTGCCCAGCAACAAAGTCCCCACCGAAAGTATTCTCGAGTCGCAGCTAAACTACTTACCGGAGTCGGTGGTGGTAATGGCGACGCATCCCATTAACCCCAATGTTTCAACTAACTATACCCTCGACACCCCGCTGCCGGACAATATTCGAGATACGCTGGTCGAAATCAATCCGCGTGGGCTGTATCTGGACAACGATGGTCAGATTGGCGGCAGTTTGGAAGAACTATCGCCGGAAGTGCAAAACTCGTCGCTGCTGGTCATTCCGACCATCCGTAACTGGAGTGACGACGGCGTGCTGCGCACCGATTTGATCGACAATATGCTCATTGACGAAGCGCTTAGAGAACGTCACATCGAGGCCATTGTCGATTTGGTTCAACGCAATGCTTATCAGGGGATCGACCTCGATTATCGGGCTATCAGTCCGGAATTACGGCTCGAATACACCACCTTTATTAAGGACTTGGCCGAAGCCTTACCGGACAACAAGATTCTCTCGGTGCGAGTCGATCTGCCTCAGCAGATTTCGACCGAGGAGTGGGAGACCGGCGCGTATGACTGGCAAGCCATTGGTCAGGCCGCCGATGTGGTCAAAATACCGACCTTCCCGGACCCGCGCGCTTACCGGGCGGGCAGTGAAATGGAAACCCTGTTGAATTGGGCGGTCGGCAATATCAATCGCTACAAAATTCAGTTGGCCTTATCAACCTTGAGTACCGAGCAGGTCAATGGGCGGCTCAGAACCATCACTTATCAGGATGCCCTGGCTCCGATTGGCAATGTGAAGATGGTCGGTGATAACCCGGTAGTTAATCCCGGTCAGCAGTTAGGGTTTACGCTGGGTGGATTGTCGGCCTCAACCGGTATTCAATTTGACCGGGACAGCGGCGCGTACTGGTACGCCTATCTGGATGAACAAGATGTGCAGCGGACGGTCTACATCGAGAATGCAGCCAGCATTGCCCACAAATTGCAATTTGTGGCGCGATATAATTTGCGCGGTGTGGCCATCGATAACTTGTTGAATGAAAGCAACGATGCCCAGATTTGGTCGGTCATGCGTCAATTTCTCGATTTAGTCATCCCGCCGGTTGACAGCCAATATTCAGTCATCTGGCGCGTGCAAAATGAGAGTGGTGGGGTTATTTCCGAACAGATTGCCGATTTGAGCAGCCCCAACTACTCGTGGACCGCGCCCGAAGGGGGGGGAGCCTATGAAGTAGAGGCTTCGATTGCCTCCAACCGGGACAGTTCAATCGCCTTGCCGCGTGGCAATGTGGCGGTGCTGGTGGCTACACCGACTCCAACGCCCAGCCCGACGCCGCTGCCGTCCCCGACGCCGGAAGTGGAAGCCACTGAGCCGCCTCCACCGCCGGTTGTTGCCGCCGCTCCCCCGGTAGAAGAAGAAGAAGAAGCCCCACCGCCGGCTGAGGAAGCCCCGCCGGCAGATAGTGGTGTGGCCGCAGTTGCACCGGCTAAGGGCAACTTGCCGTTTGGTTACGGTATTCAGGCCGATCCACGCGGCAATACCACCGCCAACATCTCGCTGATCAAAGGGATGGGCTTTAACTGGGTCAAATTCCAGATGCCTTGGAAAGATGTCGAAGGATCGCCGGGCGATTATGGCTGGGGTGAGTGGGACAGCGTGATCAACTCCTACAGTTCCGCCGGCATCAAGGTGCTATTGAGTATCCCCAAAGCGCCTGATTGGGCTAGACCGCCCGATGATGATAAATCGGTGGAAGGGCCGCCCCAAGATCCGAACACTTATGCCACGTTTGTGGCCGCTGTGGCCGGTCGGTACAATGGGAAAGTTCATGCCATTGAAATTTGGAACGAACAAAACTTATACTACGAAGCCGGCGGTCAAGGTCGGATCAATCCGGCCGCTTACACCGAGCTGCTCAAGCTCTCTTACAATGCGATTAAATCGGTTAATCCTGATATGATTGTGGTTACGGGCGCGATGACCCCCACGGGCGCGCCGCCGCCCGCCGCGCTGGATGATGTTGAGTATCTACGCCAAATGTATGCTAACGGCGCCAAAGGCTTTTTCGATGCGGTCGGCGCCCACCCCAGTGGTTTTGCCAACCCGCCGGATGCGCTCTACCAGGGCGGCGACTATGATCCGGCTCGCGGCTATGACGATCACCGCAGCTTTTTCTTCCGCAATACCATGGAAGAATACCGGCAGGTCATGGTGGCGAATGGGGACGGTGATAAAACCATCTGGCCGACGGAGTTCGGCTGGCCGGTGTGGCGCTTTGCCGGCGATGCCCGCTTTACCTTTGCTCAGGAAAACTCCCTGGAAAGACAGGCCGATTACACGGTTCGGGCTTATCAATTGGGTAAAGAGTGGGGGTGGGTCGGCACCATGTTCTTGTGGAATTTGGACTACAACGTCACCGCCTCGAATACGGAATTGGCGAACTTTGGCATTGTGGGTACTCCTACCTACGATGCGCTGGCCGGTATGCCTAAATAGCCCGGATATCGATTGATCGACTAAAATTTCTTTTTGCCTTTTTTGGTTGATATACTATACTATTCGTCGTTATCTTGGGGACTATTCCAAATATGGAATAAGTATCGTAACGACTTGACCTGAACGAAGTATCGGGGATAGATAACCTTCAAAGGTCGTAATCTTTGAAGGCAGTGAAGGAAAGAAGAGGGAAACATGTCGTCAAATTCAAATCGGATGGCCAATCCATTTGAGCTGATTTTAGAGAGCCGGATGGGGGGGATTGTCATCAATTTTATTTTAATTCCCCTGTTAATCTTGAGCGCTCTCTTGCTCCCGCCAATTTCTCTGGCGGATCGGCTGCTGAGTTTTGGTTATGACAGTATTGGCCGAGATGGTGGCGCTATTCAAGACCCGGATGGTACGCAGATTACCTTTCCGAGCGAAGGCGTGAACCGTTCCTTTCGGGTTAAACTAACGGCCGTACCTCGCAGTTTGTTTCTGGAGGGCGCTGCCAACAGCAGCTTGTTAGCCGCCGCTGAAAATATTCCACCGAACCTGGTGATGAAGAGTCCTTATTATCGACTCCAAATCAAGGGGCGTTCACCGGAAGAAGTAGTTCTCAAAGTACCCATTCCCAATGAGTCAGAGCCGTATGCGACGCTCGACCTCTATTCCTGGAATGGCCAGGCCTGGGAGTGGCTGCCGGGCCAAAAGGTTTTGGCTGAAGACACTTTCGAGTCGAATCTCGATTTTGCGCCGGAGTCGATCGTGGCTATGCAGACTCAGGCCGTCAACCCCAACATTTCCGCCGATTATGAAATTTCCTCGCCTTTCCCTGAGGATCTCAGGGATACCCTAAGGGAGGTTAACCCGGAAGGGGTTTATTTGGATGTCGGCGGGCGGCTGGTTGGTAACCTGGAGCAGGTGCCGGCTGAGGTGATGGAAGGCCCGTTCCTGGTCATCCCAACCATCCGCAACTGGTTTAACGACGGCTCAATCCGGTCAGACTTAGTCGATAATATGCTGATCGACAGCGCGGCTCGTGAGCAAAATATCCAGGCCATTGTGGGGCTGCTGGCCCAAACCGGAGCGACCGGGATCGACATCGACTACCGGGGGATCAACCCCAACTTAAGCCGCGAATTTACCGCCTATTTGGAGCAGCTACGCCAAGCACTGCCGCCTCAAACGCAGCTTTCCGTTCGCGTTGAAGAGCCGCTCCAAGTGTCAGCCGACACGTGGGAAACCGGCGCGTATGACTGGCGCGCCATCGGTCGAATTGCCAATGTGGTTAAAGTACCGGCTTTACCCGATCCCCGGGCCTATGCGCAAGGCGGCCAAATGGAAGCCATGCTCAACTGGGCCACCGGCGAGATTAACCGCTATAAAATTCAATTGCTCTTGTCAACCGACAGCGCCGAGCAAATCAACGGGATTACCCGCAACATCTCTTATCAAGAAGCGGTTGAACCACTGGGCGCGGTGACGATTGCTCAGGGTGAAGATGTCGTTGGCCCTGGCCAGGGCGTCCAGTTTACCCTGGCGGGCATACCGGCTTCCTCCGGCGTGCAGTTCGATACCAACAGTGGCACCTACTGGTACGCCTATCTGGATGACAATAACATCCAACATACCGTTTTCTTGGAGAACGCGGCCAGTATTGCCCGTAAGCTCCAATTCGTGGCCCAATATAATTTACGCGGGGTATCCGTTCAGAATTTATTAAATGAAGGAACCACGCCTGAAGTTCGCGGGGTCGTTCAAAAATTTGCCGATCTGGTCATTCCGCCGGTCGAAAATCAATATTCTGTTGTCTGGCAGGTCAAAAATCAAGACGGGGGTCTGATTGCCGAAGAGTCGGTCGATCTGAGTGCGCCCAATTACACCTGGACGGCTCCGGATGCCGGCGGTTCGTACCAGGTCGTCGCGGCCATTAGCTCCAACCAAGCCGGGTCTGAAAACCTGGATCGCGGCGGCGTCGCTGTTCTGGTCGCGACGCCCACGACGGCGCCAACGCCCACCCCGGAACCGTCGCCAACGCCTCAACCAACCGCCACTCCGGAAGCAGATGAAGTGGCTGCCGCAGCGGCTCAGGCTGCTGCCCCGACCCAACAAGAAGCAGCGCCGGCCGAGTCTCAACCGGCTGCGGCTGCACCGCCGATTGTCGCCTCGGCCGTGGGGAATTTACCCTTTGGGTACGGTATTCAGGTCGATCCACGCGGCGATACGGCTAACCAAATCGCGTTGATCCGGAATATGGGCTTTAATTGGGTCAAATTCCAAATGGCCTGGAAAGATGTTGAGCCATCGCCGGGAACCTATAATTTCGGCATGTGGGACAACATCATCAATGCCTATAATCAGAATGGTATTAACGTCCTGCTCAGTATTCCGAAAGCACCGGATTGGGCCAGACCGCCGGATGATGATAAAAGCGTTGAAGGCCCTCCCCAGGACCCGAATAAGTATGCCGAGTTTGTGGGACGGGTGGCCCATCAATACAAAGGTAAAGTCCAGGCCATCGAGGTCTGGAACGAACAGAATTTGTATTATGAGGCCGGCGGGCAGGGGCGCATCGATGCCGCCAAATATACGGAACTGTTGAAAGCATCCTACACCGCTATCAAATCGGTCAATCCGGATATGATTGTGGTCAGCGGCGCAATGACTCCTACCGGCGCGCCCTTCCCGGCTGCCGTCGATGATGTGGAATATCTGCGTCAGATGTACGCCAATGGCGCCAAAGGTTTCTTTGATGCCGTAGGCGCGCACCCCAGCGGCTTTGCCAACTCGCCGGACGCTCTCTTCCAGGGCGGCGATTTTGACCCCAATCGTGGGTTCGATGACCACCGCAGTTTCTTCTTCCGCAA
This sequence comes from Anaerolineales bacterium, assembly GCA_020634855.1. GTDB lineage: Bacteria > Chloroflexota > Anaerolineae > 4572-78 > J111 > JAGRBY01. The sequence goes on along the minus strand of JACKAU010000002.1, from coordinate 968,536 downwards.
CACGATGGAAGAATACCGCCAGGTTATGGTGGCCAACGGGGATGGCGATAAAACCATCTGGCCGACGGAGTTCGGCTGGCCGGTGTGGCGCTTTACCGGGGACGAACGCTTTACCTTTGCTCAGGAAAATTCTTTGCAAACACAAGCCCAATATACCGTGCGCGCCTATGAGATGGGCAAAGAATGGGGCTGGGTCGGCACCATGTTTTTATGGAACCTGGACTATAATGTCACCTCGCCCAGTACTGAGTTAGCTAACTTTGGCATTGTTGGCTCCCCGGCTTATGATGCCCTGGCCGCTATGCCGAAATAGATTTTAACTGACAATTTTTAAGCTTGGGGTCGGGCGAAGTTGCTGCCTGCCCCCACTTTTTTTGTAGAGGAAGACGTATTATGCAACCTCAAAAGAATGGTTTTAACTTTATGCTGCTGCTACCCATCGTGGGCGGATTAGTGATCGCCGGTGCTTTGGTTTGTGCAGCCGCGTTTGCTATTTGGGCTTTTGCCTTTTATGAACCGGGTGGTCGCGCTGCCCGGCCTTCGCCCACTCCTACCTTTGAAGTCGTTCGTTTTAATGATGCAGATGCCGGCCAGCAAGTCGCCTCTGCTGATCCGGTTGATAGCGTGCCGGCAGAGCAGCCCGAACCGGCCGAACCGGTCGTCGAGCAGCCTGAGCCGGCTGAAGCGGCTGCAGAAGCGCCTCCCACCGAAGAAGCCTCCCCCGTTGAAGAGGCCGCTCCGGCCAATACCGAGACTAGCCCAGAGGCCGCTGCTCCCGCCGTTGCGCCGGTGATCAACACCGCGCCGGTCACGATGAGTTCGCCTGATTATGGGATGCAGGTTTTTCTGTACTGGCAGTCCGAGATCGCCGACCGCGATTTGAAATTGGTTGAGGACGCCGGCTTCCGGTGGGTCAAGCAGGAGTTTCCTTGGCGTGAAATCGAGCCGGTGCAAAAAGGCGGCTTCGATTGGGAAAAGACTGATCGGATTATGGACCAAATCGATGCTCACAATCTTAAAGTGATCGCCCGCTTGGGTGTGCAGCCGCCGTGGGCCGGCGGAGGATTTCCGGAAATCGGCCCGCCCGACAATTTACAAGATTTTGCCGATTTCATCACGGCCGTCGCCACTCGCTACAAAGGTCGCGTTGACGCTTACCAAATTTGGAACGAACCGAATCTGTCGCGGGAGTGGGGTAATCGCCCGCCCAATGCGGCCGAATACACGGAAATGCTCAAAGTGGCTTACGAAGCCATTAAAGCGGTCGATCCCTATCCTATCGTGATTAGCGCCGGGATGGCCCCTACCACCCGCAATGACGATGTGGCTCGTCCCGACACCTACTATATTCAAGAGATGTACGATGCGGGCGCAGCTCCTTATTTCGATGCTTTGGGAGCGCATGGGCCTGGCTACGCCTCGGAGCCGGAGAAAGACCCGGCCGAAATCGCCCAGACGCCCGGTTTAGCTAACCCCGGCGACTTCAAAGCGGAAAATAATGTTCCGGAAGAACTGCGTCGGGTCTACGGCTTCCGCCATGTGGAAGATGTTCGCGAGATTATGGTCAAAAATAATGACGCCGATAAGCAGGTCGTTTTACTCGAATTTGGCTGGACTATCGATCCCCGGCCTGACTCGCCCTATAAATGGCATGCGGTCTCATCGGAGCAGCAAGCCCAATATTTTGTGCGCGCTTACCAGTATGCCAAAGCCAATTGGCAGCCCTGGATTGGCATTATGAGCCTCATTTATGTGGCCGATCCAACCTGGACGATGCAAGACGAGCAAACCTACTGGAGTATCGTTTACCCCACCTACCCGGAATTGACCGCCGCCCCGGCCTACTATGCCTTAAAAGAGATGCCTAAATAGCTAACAACAGCGTGAAACGTGAAGCGTATTCAAAGCGATCTAGTAGCTCCTCAGCCCTACGGTTTACGTTTCACGCTGCTCATTTTACTGAACCAAACCGGTCGCTTACGCCGGTGAGAAAAGTCTTCGATTCTCTCACGGCTCGCTTCGATCCTTACCTGTTGTTGGTGTGGCTCTTTGCCTTACCGGCTGTAACCCCCCTTTGGCAGCCCACCATCACCGACAGCGCCGATGGATTGCTGCATCTGTATCGACTGGTGGCGCTCGATCAAGCCATTCGGCAGGGTGTTCTATTTCCCCGTTGGCTGCCCGATCTCGCTTACGGCTACGGCTTTCCCCTCTTTGTCTTTTATGCCCCGCTTTCGTACTACGTCACGCTGATTCTAAGCTTTGGTTTCGGCCTCGTCCTCGCTTTTAACATCTCCTTTGCCCTGGCTTTGTGGCTTTCCGGTACAGGCGCGTTTGTTTTGGTTCGGGATCGATTCGGTTCTCTGGCGGGTTTAATGGCGAGCGTGGCTTATGTTTACGCGCCGTTCCAACTATTCAATGCTTTCTCTCGGGGCGGGCTGCCGGCTGCGTGGGCAATGGCGATCTTTCCTTTCACCTTTTGGGCCTTTGGCCGGCTGTTATGGCCCGGTGACCAGCCTCAGTTGCGCTTCTGGACGTCCATTAGCGCGATCCTATTTGGCCTGGCCTTGCTGACGCATAACACCCTGAGCTTGCTCTTTGCCCCGCTGCTCGCGGCCTATTTAGCTGTCAACCTGCTGGTTCATTTTATTTGGGGGCGATGGACCACCTCGCCCGAAATGGAGTCGCCGGTTTATGCCAGATCTTTTTTCTGGACACGAATTGTGCTGCCGGTTGGCTTAGCCGCCGCGTTGGGTCTGGGTCTGGCTGCGTTTTTTCTGCTGCCGGCTATCATCGAAAAAGAGTACGCCCAAGTCTATCGAGTCATCACCTCTCCTGACTTCGATTTTCGCTTCCATTTTGTTTCGCTAACCGAACTGTTGGCCTGGCCGGAACCGGCCAATACCGGCCTGCTCAACCCAAAGTTTCCGCTGACCCTTGGCCTGGTTCAACTGGGGCTGGCGGTGATCGGATTTATCGGCCTGGTCTATAAACTCCTACAGTCGCGTCAGAATCTGACGCAACCGATAGTAGCTCAACTTACGTTAGGCTTTTTTGCCGCTTTGGTGCTGGTCATCGCCGTTTTTATGATGCTGCCGCTCTCGCAGCCGCTCTGGGAGCGATTGCCGCTACTTGAGTTTATTCAATTTCCCTATCGCTGGCTGGGGCCGTCAGCGTTGATGCTGGCGATCTTGGCCGGAGCGGCCGGGTCAATGCTACCGGAGCGAGCCGCCTTGGGGCTGGCGCTAGTAGGCATTCCCGCTATCTTTTTTAGCGCTGTGCCGCTGCTTTACCCACGCTATGATACCACCCTGCCGGATGACCCCAGTCTGGTCGATATGATGGCCTATGAGCATCACAGCGGCGTCATCGGCACGACCTCTTTTGGCGAATACCTGCCGATTTGGGTCAAAACGATTCCCCACGAGTCGCCGTTGGAACCGATGTATCAGGCCGGCCAAGCCATCGAACGATTTGATGCCAATTATCTATCCTCTGGAGTCGAAGTTGAATCGTCTCGTTATGGTTTTAATTCGGTGTCCCTGATGGTCGAGTCGCCTGAAGCGTTTCAGGCCATTTTCAACACCTTTTATTTTCCGGGCTGGGTTGCTCAGATCAATCGGCAGCGCGTTGCCACCGTTCCTTTCAGCGATCGCGGCCTCATCCGCGTCGATGTGCCGCCCGGTCGCCATAAACTGAGCCTCCGTTTTCAAGAGACGAGGCTGCGATACGTCGCTGATTGGCTGTCGGTGGCAGCGCTGTTTGCCGTTTTAGGGCTGCTGGCTTTGTCGATGGGGCCTCGGGTCGATCATGTTTATCTATGGAATACACCCGATCCGCCCCGCCCGACGATAAAACTATCTCACCTAATTATTTTCACTGGTCTCGCCTGTCTTCTCATCGGGTTCAAAACAGTTTACTTCGATCACGTCGACAGTCCGCTTAAACGAACGTTCGATGGTACGGTCGCCGGGATCGATACACCGCGTCAGGTGAATTTTGGCAACCAGATCGATCTCCTTGGCTACGATCTGGCGCGGACAACAGTGCCGCCCGGTCAGTCATTCGAATTAACTGCTTACTGGCAAGCGCAGCAGCCCGTAGCGACAGCCTACAGCGCTTTAGCTCAGTTAGTCGATCACGAAGGCCATCTCTACGCCGGGCAGGACAACTTACACCCTGGCGGTTTGCCAACCACCGATTGGCCGCCGTGGGGCTTCGTCCGCGATTCGCACGTGGTGCGGGTTCCACCGGGGACGCCGCCGGGCGACTATTTCCTAACCACCGGCCTATATGATCCGGCTACCTGGCAGCGACTACCGGTTTTGACCGGCGGCGACTCCGGCTGGCCTGATGTGATCGCCATTCCGGTTACGGTTGAGCAGCCCGCTCGCCAACCGACCTTGCCTGAGCTTAACATTGTTTGGCCCCAGAGCGTCGATTTTAATGACGACCTGCACCTGTTCGGTGCAACGCCGGAGCGAGACACTATCATTCGTAATGATTTCTTACGGCTGGCGCTTTTTTGGGAAGCGCGGCAAAAATCGGAAGCTAACTACCAAATCGCGGTTCGCCTCTTAGACGAGCAAAACACCACTGGGTTAGAGCAATCAGGCGCACCTTCTCACGGGCGCTATCCGACCCGCCACTGGTCTTCCGGCGAGCGCATTCGCGATAATCACGCTTTCTGGATTCCGGCCGATTTTCCGGCGGGCCGGTACCGATTGCAGGTACGGCTTTTGGATGAAGTGGGCCAGCCGGCGAGTCAGTGGATTGATTTAGGAACGATGACGACAGTAGAATAAAATCAGGACTTATTACACGATCTAAGTTTTTTAGCCACGAATGACACGAATTGACACGAAAATTAAGAAATCATTAGCGAAAATTCGTGTCATTCGTGGCAGATGTTGTTTTTCTGGCGTGTCAACTATACAGTTGGTTTTTAAAGCAAAAAAAGCCGGTGTCATTGCGACACCGGCTTTTTTTAAACAATCGTAATTATTCTTCGACTTCGACGTTAGTCGGCATTTCCACTACGAGGTGCTCTTTCTTGATGAAGTTCAAGCCCGCTTCCTCGTTATAATCGACCACGATGACATCGCCTTCGGCAAATTCGCCTTGCAGCAATCGAACCGACAGCGGCGACTCGACCTGTTTTTGTAGTGTGCGGCGCAGCGGTCTCGCCCCGAACGCAGGATCGTAACCTTCCTCGGCCAGCCAATTGCGGGCGGCGGCGGTCAGTTCAATGGTGATGCCGTGTTCGCTTAGCCGCTCGGCGATTTCGTCGATCTGCAAGTCAACGATCTTGACCACGTGTTCGGTGGTTAGCGTATGGAAGATGATGATCTCATCGATCCGGTTCAGGAATTCCGGCCGGAAATGGCGGCGCAGCGAGTCTTGAATATCGCCCTTGAGCCGCTTATCGTCAAACGTGCCGGTATCGCCTTGCTGGCGGAAACCGATGGTGCCACCTTTCGCACCAAACGCCGTGCCGACGTTGCTGGTCATAATGACTACCGTGTGGGTAAAATCAACGGTGCGACCTTGACCGTCGGTTAAGCGCCCGTCTTCCAATATTTGTAGCAGCGCGTTCCAAACATCAGGGTGCGCCTTTTCGATTTCGTCGAATAGCACCACCTGGTACGGTCGGCGTCTGACGGCTTCGGTCAACTGCCCACCTTCATCGTAGCCCACATAGCCGGGCGGTGAACCGAACAGCCGGCTGGTGGTGTGACCTTCTCGATACTCACTCATATCGATACGCAGCAGCGCATCCTCGTCATCAAACAGGAAGGCGGCTAGCGCTTTGGCCAACTCGGTCTTGCCCACCCCTGAACTACCCAGGAACAGAAAACTACCGGTCGGTCGGCGCGGATCTTTCAAACCGGAACGCGCCCGCCGGATGGCGTCGCTGATGGCGATGATCGCCTCGTCCTGGCCGATGATCCGTTTGTGCAGTTCGGCTTCCATATCGAGCAGCTTCGCCGCCTCGGTGCGCAGCATATCTTGCAGCGGGATACCGGTCCAATTAGAAACAACCTCGGCGATGTCGCTGACTTCAACCACTTCATCCAAGTTTTTCTCTTGCCGCCAAACATCGCGCTCGGTATTGAACTCATCTTCCATGCGCAGCCGTTCGGCCTTAACTTGGGCCGCTCGTTCCCAATCTTGCTTTTGACCGGCTTCAGCCTCGTCATTTTGCAGCTTGGTCAACTGTTTTTTCTTGAGCTTTAGCGCTTCGGGCATTGAATAGATGGCCACTCGCAGTTTACTGGCCGCTTCGTCCATCAGGTCGATAGCTTTATCGGGCAGTTTGCGGTCGGTCACATAGCGATGCGACAGCCGGGCCGCCGCTTTGAGGGCGTCGTCGGTGTAGGAGACGCCGTGATGGCCTTCGTACCGGTGTTTCAGCCCGCGCAGCATGTCGATGGTCAATTCGACCGTCGGTTCTTCGACATAAACCGGCGCAAAGCGTCGCTCCAAGGCCGGGTCTTTTTCGATGTACTTGCGAAACTCATCGAGCGTGGTAGCCCCGATACAGCGCAGTTCGCCCCGAGCCAGGGCCGGTTTCATCATATTGCCGGCATCGACCGCGCCCTGGGCCGCTCCGGCCCCGACCACGGTGTGCAGCTCATCAATGAAGAGGATGATTTCGCCGTCAGCGCGCTGGATTTCTTCCAGAGCATTTTTGAGCCGCTCTTCGAATTCGCCCCTAAAGCGCGAGCCGGCGATCATCGCCCCTAAATCGAGGCTGACCACCCGCCGCCCCATCAAAATTTCCGGGACATCGTCATCGGCCAATTTTTGGGCCAATCCTTCCACAATGGCGGTTTTACCCACGCCGGCCTCGCCGATCAAAACGGGGTTGTTTTTCGTGCGCCGCGACAACACTTGAATCACACGTAAAATTTCTTTGTCGCGTCCGATAACCGGGTCGAGCTTGCCTTGTCTGGCCATCGTGGTCAGATCGCGGCTATATTTTTCCAAAGTTCGGTAGCGCGTTTCCGCCTGAGGGCTGGTTACCTTCTGCCCGCCGCGCAGCTCTTCGATGGCGTCATGAACGCGGCTTTTGGTCACGCCCAGTTCTTGCAACACGCGTGCAGATGGCGTGCCTCGTTCGCTGCAAATGGACAGGAAAAGATGTTCGGTTGAGATGTACTCATCCTGCATCGCTTTGGCTTCTTCTTGAGCGTTATCCAACACCCGCTTGAGGCGCGGGGTGATGTAAACCTGGCCGACCGCCATATTCACCACGCCGCCAATTTTAGGCGATGCTCCTAAGATTTGATCAATCCGATCCGTTAACATTTCCGGATCGATACTCATTTTTTCTAATAACTCGGGAACTAGACCGTTGGGTTGCTCTAGCAGGGCCAATAAAAGATGTTCGGTGTCAGCTTGGGAATGCTGGTATCGTTGGAGAATTTCGTAGGCCCGCATTGCAGCGTCTTGAGCCCGTTCCGTAAATTTATCAAAACGCATCATTCACACATACCTCTGTTAGACTAATAAGATTCCATTTTTCCAGTCAATCACAGGTCGAAGGGCAAGTAGTCCTGCTCAACAGAGCCATTTCTAAGAACACTTTACTCGTCGGACTATTAATTCACTGAAATTTCGCAATTGTAGCGGTCTATGAATTATACAACCGGATTAATAGATTATCATTAGAATCAAATGCCTAATACAATCATACCTCAATTTGCATGAAGAATCCATTTATTTAGGGATTTGTGTTGAATCGAGTCATGGCAATTTCCATCCCCTCGGTGATGATGACTTTGATGGCATCGACGCTGCGCTCGTAAGTGACGCGCATCGCTTCCCATTCGTCGGCTTTGAAGGGCAGCAGCACGTAAGCCTTGGGCGGCATCTGGCCGGCGGGGCGGCCAATGCCTAACCGCAAACGGGGAAAATCTTTCGTACCCAAGTGTTGAATGATATTGCTCATGCCATTATGCCCGCCGGCGCCCCCTTTCAACCGAAGGCGCAGCGACGCCAGCGGCAGGTCAAGGTCATCGAACGCTACTAGAATACGTTCCGGCGGAATCTTATAAAAACGCGCAATGGGCGCGACCGTTTCCCCGCTGAGATTCATGTAGGTTTGCGGTTTGAGCAGGGCGATCCTGACGCCGCTTAATTCGGCTCGCGCGATGAGACCTTTGCTCCGCTTTTCGTCAAAGCGAAATTGGGGATAATCTCGGACGATGGTATCGAGCAGATGCCAACCGGCATTATGGCGGGTGTCGATATATTTTTGACCGGGATTCCCCAATCCAACGATCAACCACTCAGGTGGACCGGAAGTCGCTTCCGGGTTTGCGCGTCCAAATAACGGAAATGAGATCGGCATGGTGTAGTATTATCCACTGCTTATCAGTAGACCGCCGCATCCTGAGTAGACTAAAAAACAAGGTTGTATCGAAGGTGCGATGGCGGTCTACTAATTATTGGTCACGACGTCTATTCATCAAATCTTTGACCACCAGCCGCATCGCCGATAGAAAGCCGAAGAACAGGAATACGCTCAACATCAATCCCCCGCCATACAAGCAAGCATCTCGCAGCGGAATGACCGAAAATCCCTGGACTGTAGGCACCAGCGATGTTTCTTCATCCGGATCCTCTAAGGGAGCGCTGGTAGCGACCGGGCGCGGCGTAGGCGTATCAACGATCGGCTGGTCGATGATGATGGTCGGGGTAGGCGGTAGATCGGTGGGCGTAATGGTTGGCTCCACGATAAAAATTTCCTGACCAGGTTCGGTGGTTGAGATGACCGGCGGGGGCGTCGGGGTAGGTGTGGGCTGCGAATTGGCGACTACGACCTGCTGCGAAAAGGCTTCGGTATAGTTGCCGTCCAACCGAACCACCCGCAGGCGCAGCGTGTAGCTGCCATCGGGAACGGAGGTCGTGTCCCACGTGACCAAGTCGCCATTGATGACGGGCTGTTCTCGAATTGCGCCTATAATTTGCCACTGATCGCCCACCGGTTCCGGCGAAAATTCAACGATGTAAAATTGAAACGAAGGGTGATCGGCGCTACCGGTGATCGGCACCACGCCCTGCACCACCGCGTTGCTGCTCGGTGCGCTAATAACGGCGATATCCTCTCCCTGACGTAATGGAGCCGCGTTGATCCATACCGGCTGGGATATCCAAAAAATTGTGGTTGTGGTCAATATCAAAAATAAGCTTTGTGTTAAAATTGGTAATAACTTTTTTTGCATTCATTCCCCAGGTTATCTTTAATCAAAGGATGCATCTTATGAGTGGGCAGCCTTTAAGGCTAAGCAGTTTAGCACGAGAAAGAATGAATGACAAACCTTCTGCTGCCAATAAAAAAGGGTTCACTGCGGTGAACCCTTTCCTTAAAAATCAACTTAGTTTCAGTTTAAATGTCCAGTAACCACTAATCGTTCTACGTAACGCCCTTCGGCGGCGCTCCAATTGCTGCAGGTTATCAGCGTGACTCGACCGGTATTAGTGGGGTGGGTTACCTCGATGGCGGTACGGTCAACCGTATCATAATCGTCAATAATGTATTCATAAACATCCTGACCGTAGTAAATATAAACTTGGTCACCGGGTTGTAAACTAGCCAATTGGGCAAACGGCCCATAAACGCCGGCCGATACGGTCACATGGGCGGCCAATACGATATTGCTGTTGGAACCGGGCGGCGCTGTTCCCTCCAGATGGCCGACCTTATCCGTGCCAAGATGCTCCACTTTCCAGGTTTGGTTTTCTATCGGTGATAGGACGACCGGCGCGTCGAGATTGAGTCGGGGGATAACCAGTCGAGTCGCTACCCCTTCTTGGGTGATCGAGTTAACCGAGCCGACCGGCAAGGAAAAGCCTAAAGCATTTTCGACCTCCTGGTGGGCCGCCAGTTCCGCCTCGTCATAGACTGGGGGTTGGTATTCCTCGCCTGGGGCAGCCGACGACTGGAAAGCGGTTTGCCCGTCCTGACCAACTGAATCTTCGGCGGGTTGGGTAAAATAGGCCTGGGGTGTAGCTAACGGCGCCAGTGACATAATCCGAACCAACCGGGATTCGTCGTCCGGGCCGGACAGCCACCAGCCGGCGGCGCAGGTTAACATCAAACCCACCAAACAGGAAAACACAATTAAAACTGGGCCACTGACAATACCCAACGCTAAGATGTTACGTCTCACAAGCGCTACCTCACGGCTAGATTGGCAAATAACAGTCAACTTTGATAGGGAACTTTTCAAGGACAGAACGATTATAACCCAAAAAACCAAACTTGGCATGTTTAGTGAGCTTAAACTTTTGGGCGTCACCTTTGAACATGTTATAATCTTAAATGACCGTTAAAATGTTAGAATGAAAGTTGGAGAACACCTATGCATGTTCTGCATGCGCATTGGCATTATCCGACCTCACCCACCGATGAGGCCGGTGTGCTTTTTTGGATAGAAAGTTCTGAAGCGATTCTACCGGCGAAAAAAAGAAGCAGGCGCAAGGCTAACCCCCATCCCTTCTGCACCGACCCCGAGACCGTAAAACAGACGCTGCAATCTCTGGGTTTGACTATTCCCGCCAGCCAATTTAATTTGATAACGCTGTTGTTGCCCACGATCGACGGTAATCCGCAGCCCTCACCTCAGCTTATCCACGACTGGGAGATTGATTTTGATCAGCCGCCTGTGTTAGCCCCTTGGGTGATAACCGGCGTGTGGCTCACACCGGTAGCTGCGTTTCAGGTGCTGCTCAACCTGCCCGGCCCTGAAAATCGGCCGGCCCATTTGGTTATCGCGGCTGAGACGCTGTATTGGCAGTTAGCCGGTAATCTGGTACTGGAAGCGCTGGCCCAACAAAAACTCCTGCCGACGTTAGCTCAAGTCGATGCCAAAGGGAATGTCTTTCACGCCCGCTGGATGCCGGTGCTCGACGGCACGCAGGACGGCCCCCGCTTAGGGCGGCTGATCGAGTCGATGCCCCCGCTGTGTCGCGCTGAAACCAACAAGCCGGAAGAGGCGGTCTCACCTCGGTTGATCCTGGATACCTTTCTCAACACCATGACCGATTCGCTGGCCCGGCAGTGGGGGGTAGCGGCGAATGTGGCCCGTTGGGGCGATGAACCGGCCTATGCTTGGCTGCGGTCTCTGTTCACGCCCGATCCTCAGGTGTTGGCCGCCCCGGCCCAACTCAAACACCTCAACGAAAGCCATCGGCTGTGGCTGCGCGACCTCCATGTGGCCGGCGATAAAGTCTTTCGGGTTGCGTTTCGATTGGAAGCGCCCATTCAGCAGATCGATTCCGATCAGGAAGACAAAAGTTGGCAGCTTCATTATCTACTTCAAGCCCGCGACGATCCGAGTTTGCTGGTAGCGGCCCCGCAGGTTTGGCAAAGCAAAGGCAGCGTCCTCAACACGCTCAATCGGCGTTTTGAGCAGCCTCAAGAAAAGCTGCTAACCGGTTTGGGCTACGCGGCTCGGCTTTTTCCCCCGTTAACTGAGGGATTAAAAACCTCGAAACCGACGGCGCTGTCGCTTTCGACTCAGGAGTCGTTCGACTTCCTCCGAGAGAGTGCGCCGCTTTTGGAAGCCAGCGGTTTTGGCGTGCTGGTGCCGCCTTGGTGGAACAAACCCGGCACACGGCTGGGCGTCCGCCTGAAGATGGCCTCCAGTCGCTCCGGGTCGGGGGCCGACGCCATTCCCAAAAGCGACCTTGGCTTTGAGAAGCTGATTCGTTACAAGTGGGAACTCTCGCTGGGTGACACTACGCTGACCAAAGCGGAGTTCGACGCCTTGGTGTTGCTCAAGTCGCCGTTGGTGCAAATTCGGGGGCAGTGGGTTCAGCTCGATCCGGAGCAAATCGAAGCGGCGATCAACTTTTGGAAAAAACAAGACCTCGAAGCGGATGTCGGCATGCAGGAGGCGATGCAAATCAGCCTGGGCGCGACCGATACCGTTGACGGCCTGCCGGTCGAGTCCGTTCAGTTTGAAGGCTGGCTCAAGGAGTGGATGGAGCGCTTTACCGGCAGCGAAAAATTGGAAGAGCTGTCCCAACCGGATAGTTTGCAAGCCGAACTGCGACCCTATCAACGCTACGGCTACTCCTGGCTTGAATTCCTGCGACGCTGGCACATGGGGGCGTGCCTGGCCGATGATATGGGCTTGGGCAAAACGATCCAGACCATCGCTATGCTGCTCCATAAAAAAGAAGAGGACGGCCAACTACCCGGCCCCACGCTGCTCATCTGCCCCACCTCGGTGGTGGTCAACTGGGCCAAGGAGATCGAGCGTTTCGCGCCCAGCCTGACGACGATGACCCACCAGGGCGGCGACCGCTTGCGGGACGATGAGTTCATCGCCGAGGCCAAAACCAAAGACATGGTGCTGACCAGCTACGCCCTCACCCGGCGTGACGCCGCTGCGCTACAAAATATCGATTGGTTCGGCGTGATTTTGGACGAGGCTCAAAATATCAAAAACCCGGACGCCAAGCAGACCCGAGCCATTCGCCAGATCGACTCACAGTTTCGATTGGCGCTAACCGGCACGCCTGTCGAGAACCGGCTGTCGGAGTTGTGGTCGATCATGCATTTTCTCAATCCCGGCTTCCTCGGCTCGCGCGAAAAATTTCGCAAAAACTTTGCCCTGCCCATCGAGCGCTACGGCGATGAGAAGGCCACCGACCGGCTGCGGACGATGACCTCGCCCTTCATTCTGCGCCGGGTCAAAACCGATCCGACGGTGATTCAGGATTTGCCCGACAAACAGGAGATGAAGGTTTACTGCAACCTCAGCGAAGAGCAGGCCACGCTGTATGAGTCGGTGGTGCAGTCGGCTATGCAGGAAGTGGCCGAATCGGATGGTATCAAACGCCGGGGGATTGTACTGGGCATGCTGATGAAACTGAAGCAAATTTGCAACCATCCGGCCCAATTTTTACATCAGATTGGCAACGGTTCGCCGCTGGATGTTCGCAAGGAAAAAGACCGCAGCGGCAAGCTGGCTCGGTTGGCCGAAATGTTGGAAGAGACCGTCTCGGTGGGCGATCGCGTGCTGATTTTTACCCAGTTTGCCGAAATGGGCCATTTTCTCAAAAGCCATTTGCAAGAGAGTCTGGGCGTCCCCGCTCAATTTTTGTACGGCAGTACGTCCCCATCTAAACGCGAAGTCATGATCAGACGCTTTCAGGATGATCCCAATGGCCCGCCGATTTTTATCTTGTCCCTAAAGGCCGGCGGCACGGGTCTCAACTTGACTCGGGCCAACCACGTTTTTCACTTCGACCGCTGGTGGAACCCGGCTGTTGAAGATCAGGCCACTGACCGGGCTTTTCGCATCGGGCAAAAACAAAACGTTCAGGTTCACAAATTTGTCTGTGTGGGTACAATGGAAGAGATGGTCGATAAAATGATTGAGGACAAAAAGGCGTTGGCTGAAAGCGTGGTCGGCAGCGGTGAGAATTGGCTGACCGAAATCTCCACCGATGAACTGCGCGACTTGGTCACGCTGCGACGGGAGGCGGTTCGATGAGTCGCTATGATTATTACAGTTATTTTCAGCCCAGCCAGCCCATCCACACCGATGAGGGCATCAAGGCCAGAAGCAAAAAGGGAAAGTTTGTAAAAAATTGGTGGGCCAAACGCTGGATCGATACCTTAGAGCGGTTGATCGACGCCGGCCGGCTGCGACGCGGCAAGCGGTACGCTCGCCAGGGACAGATTTTGTCTATCGAAGAGACCAAAGGCGGGATCAAAGCCAAAGTGCAGGGGTCGCGGGCCACGCCGTACAAAGTATCGCTCGACATCAACCCCTTGACCGATGCCCAGTGGGAAAAAGTGATCGATGCCTTGGCCGATCAGGCTATCTTTACGGCTCAACTGCTGGCGGGCGAAATGCCGCAGGATATCGAAGAGGCGTTCACCCAGGTCGGTGTGAGTCTGTTTCCCGAAAAAAGCGCCGAATTGGTCACCAAGTGCAGTTGTCCCGATTATGCCAATCCCTGCAAACACGTAGCGGCCGTTCACTATATTTTAGGCGAACGGTTTGATGAAGACCCGTTCATGCTCTTTCGGCTGCGGGGACGTACCCAGGAACAAATTTTGGAAGCGCTGCGCAGCCGTCGGGCCGAAGCGGCCGGGGATGAAGAGGCGGTTGAGGAACAAGTTGTCCCTCTATCTGAAACAGTCGCCGATTTTTGGGGATCGAGCCAGCCGCTGCGTCTCAAAACCGCCATAAAACCGCCTCAAACCGAGCTGCCCATTCTTAAACGTCTCGGCCAGCCCAACTTCCTGGATCGCGATCTGATCGCCACTCTTGGCCCCGCCTACCAGGCCATCACCCAAGCCGCCCTCAAAACCGCCTTTGGCGACCAACCCGATGAATGATGAATGATAAGGGATGAATGATGAATGTTCAGCCAACTAACCAACTAGCCACCCAATGTCATTAAGATAAGCCCCCAGCCCCCAAAGGGAGAAAGACATCAAATTCCCCTCTGGGGGTTAGAGACCAGAGCCAATCACTAACTTAATGACATTGACTAGCCACCAACCATCAAACTAACTAACCCACATACCAACCAAACCATGAAACTTATCGAAATCCTAAATAATATTAACAAAAGTGACCTTCAACTTATGGTTAAGATGGCCAATATCTGCAAGGGGCAGACCCGCAAGCAGGATTTGGTGAACTGTCTCCATCAAACCCTGACTACCCCTGAGTCACTTCGAGAAATATGGGAGCAGCTTGATTTTCTGTCGCTGAAGGCCATTTCCTCGGCGGTTCACAGCGGGGGTGAATTCAATGCCAGCGCTTTTATCGCCCAATATGGCTCGCTGCCGCTGCGGCCCAAAAGCCGCTGGTTTTGGCAGGTTGAGCCGATTATGTTTGACTTATTTATCTACAACAACCAGTTGCCTAGCGATATGCTTCCTCTGCTGGAAGAATTGGCCCATCCGCCGGATAAGTTTCAACTGCACGGCGCGGCCAGCGTGCCTGAGCAGGTGGAGACTGCCGCCGGCCACCAGGTCGATTTGACCTGTGTCGAGACGGAAAAGACCGGCTGGCACGATCTGCTGGCCTATCTGCGGATGCTCTCGCAAGGTGAGTTGACGCTCTCTAAAGCCTCAAATCTCACCAAAGGCAGTATGACCAAATTACTTGGCAATTTGCTCGAAGGAGAATTTTTGGCGCTACCTGAAAATTATCGGGGCAATCAGACGATTCGGCCGAATGGGCTGAGTAGTTTTGCTCTGGGGTCCAAGTTGGCCAATCTCGACCGGCTGACCTCAACCGGTCGGGAATTTTACCAAACCCAAGATCCGGAACTACTGCTGGAAGCGTTTGAAACTTGGACCCATGAAGATAAATTCGATGAGTTAAACCGGATTGCCGGATTGAAGGGCGTTAGCGCCCGCCAGACAGTCCTGACCGATCCGGCCAAACGCCGCGAGGCTGTCATCGAGGCGTTGTCATGGTGCCCGACCAATGAGTGGATTGATATTCAGGATTTCTACCGGGCGCTCAAAATCTGGCACTTTGATTTTGAGGTCGAGTCTTCCTACTATAGTAATTTGTATATCGGCCATCGAGATTATGGCGATCTGCATGGCAACACGTACTGGATTGTTACAAAGGGCCTTTACATCAATGTTTTGATTTGGGAATACCTCGGCTCGATTGGGGCCGTTGATTTAGCCTTTACCGCCCCGGAAGAAGCCAACTTGGGGTTAAGCCACGATTACCCTTACTACAGCGATTCTTTTATTAGCCTATACGACGGTCTGCGTTATTTTCGGATTAATAATTTAGGGGCGTTTTTGTTGGGGCAAGCCGGGGAGTACGTGCCGTCGGTGCAGTTAACGCCGCCGCTGTTCACTATCTCACCGGATTTGCGGGTTGATGTCCTTAAACCGAATGAGTTAACCCCAAATGACCAGCACGAACTGGAATTGGTGGCCGTACGGGTCAAAAAGGGGCAGTACCGGCTCGACACCCAGCAACTGCTCACCTCGCTGGAGGAGGGCATCGCCTGGCAACATATGGCCGATTTCCTAACGGATCGCCATCAGGGACCGCTGCCCAGTGAAGCCTGGTCTTGGCTAACTAAGATGCAGCAGAACAGCGCCGTCTTTAAGCCCGGTAGCCGGGCGCTGTTTATTAAAGTTGATTCCCCTGACTTGTTAGATATGGCCGTTAACGATCCGGTTTTGCGCAAAATCTGCAACCAGATCGATAAACGTACGTTGGTCATCCCCAGCAGCAAAGAAAAAGCCTTTCGCCGCCGGTTGAAAGAACTTGAGTATGTGATGGTTTCCTGAGAGATCGGGAGATTGGAGATTGGAAATTGGGGGATTAATTTTCAGCAATCTCTCAATCTCTAATCTCTTGATCTCCAGTCTCTACCTACTCTTTGACCAAACTGTTCATACCCTGGCTCTGCACCCAGCCACTGATACCCCCGCTCAAACTAAAAACACGATCACTATCCCAACCATTGTCGATCAAAAAAGCCGAGGCATCCAAACTGGTGTTACCGTGCCAGCACTGAAAAATGATATCGACGTCTTTCGGCAGTTCGTTTATGCGTTGGGGAATCTCCTGAACGAACATATGGGTTGCGCCGGGAATATGACCGCTTTTGTATTCCCACGCCTGCCGCATATCGACTACTATCAACTCGTCGCCATTGTCAAGCCGATCTTTGAGGTCATCCGGGTGAATTTCTTTGACAAAAATCTCTTCTGGTTCCATTGTCGTCTCCTTATGAGTTTTTAAAAAGCGGCTTTGATCTGCCCGCCATCGATTGGAATGGAAACGCCGGTAATGTACCCGGCTCGCTCCGAGGCCAAAAATGCCACCAGCGCCCCAAACTCTTCCGGCTGGCCAATCCGACCGACCGGAATGGGATTAGCCAACCCGGCTAATATTTCATCGGTACTTCGTCCACTTTTTTGGGCGTTGACCTCCACCAGTTGTTTGACCCGATCCGTTTCAGTATAACCGGGCATGACGTTATTGACGGTAATGCCATCTTTCCCCACCTGCGCGGCCAGCGTTTTAGCCAGCCCATGCACCGAAGCCCGAATCGAGTTTGACAATACCAAATTGTCAATCGGCTCCTTCACCGACAGGCTGGTAATGTTGATGATCCGACCCCACTTGGCCCGCTGCATATGCGGCAGCGCCGCTCGAATGAGGCGAACACCGCTCATCATCGATAAATTAAAGGCATTCTCCCATTGGGCGTCATCAAAATCCATAAAATAACCGGCCGGCGGCCCGCCGGCGTTGGTCACCAGAATATGCAACTCGCCGAAATGATCGACGGTTTGCTGCACCACGTTGGCTATGTCTACCGCGTTGGTCATATCGGCGTTGACGGCCAAAATTTCCGCGCCGGTCTTGGCCGCGATATCATCTCTAGCCGCCATCAGTTCTGCTTCATTGCGAGCGCAAATCGTGACTTTGGCTCCTTCATTAGCCATCGCCTCCGCACTGGCCCTACCCAATCCCTTTGATGACGCTGCCACCAGAGCAACTTTGTCTTTTAAGCCCAGATCCATCGGTGATCCTTTCTATTTTGTGATCTATTAATAAAATTGAACGTAGTACGTAGATTGTAGTGCATAGTGCGTATTAAAGTGAGATTGGGATTACGCACTACGCTCAATGAGTATAAGTTCAATATCCAAATTAAAAACGTCTCGCTACGTCCCCCCTACGTCCCTACATACTTCGCATACAAAACCCCGCGCGATGCTCTCATCCTGGGTGCCCTTTAATAATGGCTCGCGCATCGGCGAAGACGGTCAGTTCGTAATCATCGACCGTGAAACGCAGCAGAAAATCGTTGCGGGCGGTGATGTGGCTGACTTCGCCCACTCGCTCGGCCAGTTCAGCCAGCGGAATGTGGCTGCCCGGCTGGCGAATCTGAATGGCATTCCGCCCGCATAGGCTAACGGTCTGCGCCCCAATCTCCTGATTCAGAAATTCGAAATTGCGCTGCTGGCAGGCCGGGCAATCGAAACGAGGGCCGGCGCTGCCAAACTGCTCGAAGCTATTGTACCACACATCAAAATGAATAATGCCGCGATTGAGGTCGCCCTGTCCGACAATCAGCTTGATGGCCTCGGCGGCGCTGATGCTGGCCACAGCGGCCACAATCGGCCCGACTACCCCGGCCGTATCGCAGGTGGCGGCGATTCCGGGCGGCGGGATATCAGGCGACAGGCAGCGTAAACAGGCGGTCTCGCCGGGGATAATCGTCTGGCTCATCCCATACGATGACACCGCGCCGGTGTAAATCCAAGGGATATTGTGCTTGACGCAGGCATCGTTGAGGATGTAGCGCGTCTCAAAATTGTCGGTGCCGTCCATCACCAGGGTGGCTCCCTCGATCAGTTTCTCGATATTATCGGGGTTAGCGTCGGCCACGACGCCCTGAACCTCGATCTCCGAATTGATCGCCCGCAGTTTACGCTCGGCGGCAACGGCTTTGGGCAGGTGATCGGCCAGATCTTGCTCATCGAACAATAGCTGCCGCTGAAGGTTATTTAGCTCGATGAAATCGCGATCGACGATGGTCAGCCGGCCCACCCCGGCCCGCGCCAAATGGTTAGCCAGCACCGTGCCGGTTGCACCACAGCCGATGATGGCGACCCTGGCCGCCAGCAGTTTTTGCTGGCCTTCGGGGCCGATGCCGGGGAAGATCGTCTGGCGGATGTAGCGGCTAGAGACAGTAGGTTCACTCATTTTGGCTCAGGCTTCCAGTTCCGCCGCATCGACAATTTCAAGGGCGACCCACTCGAAGCGCCTCACGCCCTCATCGGCCAAACGCCAGACATTCGTATTGAGCGGCATGCCCTCATGCACCGAAGCGATGAGATAGAAGATCTCCTCCCAGGCGCTTTCCATATCGGTCTGAGAAGGAATCGGCGGCCAGTCGGGGTGGGAGTGGTAGATGCCGATGATGTCCAGTTCAGCCTCGTCGGCGGCGAACTGCGTTTGGGCGAACTCTTCCCCGCTGATAACAAAGCGGTCGGTGCGCTCTTGATTTTGGTTCGTGGCCGGCCGCACCTCGCGGACAAAGCCGCCGTCGTCGAAGTGACCAAGCAAGAAACCGCAGCACTCGTGCGGGTAGGTTTCTTTGGCGTGAGCATAGATTTGTTTGAGTTGGGCGTCGGTTATTTTCATTTAAGAAACACACAATTTAGGATAGGGAGGATTTTAGTTTCGCTCAGGATAAAAAGCAAGATAGATTGTAAAACGTTAAAGAGTTTTGCTTAGCGGCGTGTTGGTCGCCGGGTCGTGCGTGGACGGCTCGTATTGCGAGTCGGCAGGCCGCGATAGCTGGGGGCCAGGATTTCAAAGGGGGTACAGCGCCCCACGTCCAAAATGAGCGATTTAAGGCGAGGTTTCATATCGACGTCTTTGGCCATGGTGATGACGGTCGGTAGGCGGCCGTTGTAGCGATGGTTGAACAGTTGGTACAGCTTTTCCTCGGCCCAAGGCGTAGCGCTTTCCGTGCCCAGGTCGTCGAGGATGAGCAGTGGGGCTTTGCGGACTTCATCGAAGCGTTTGTCGTAAGGGGTGGGGCTGTTGGGGTTGAACGCGGCCCGCAGGTGATCGAGTAGATCCGGCACCACCACAAAGAGGGCCGGTTCGCCGCGCATGGTGACTTCGTTGGCGATGGCGGCCGCTAAATGCGTTTTGCCGCAGCCGTAAGTGCCGGAAAAGGCGATCCAGTCGCGCGGTTGGGCGGCAAAGTTGCGAGCGAAGGTGAAGGCGCGTTTGAGGTTTTCGGCTTTGTCGCGGTCGAGTTCATGCTCGCGTGAGTCGAACGCCTCGAAGGTTTGATCGGTGTGCAGCGACAAGCTGGACAGCTCCGAGGCGCCTTGCGCGACGCCGCTCTGCCGGAAATCCGGGGCCAAGATGGTGATGATGCGCGACAGATCGGGATCGATCAGCCGAGAGCGGATACGGCGGTCAAGCTCTTCCAATTCGTGATTGGACGTGACTACAGTGGGTAGTTGGGCGTTGTAGCGGTAATTGAAGATTTGAAACAGCTTCTCCTGCGCCCACTGGGTCGAACTGTGGGCGCCCAAATCGTCCAATATCAAGAGCGAGGCGTTACGAATTTCTTCAAAGCGCTGGTCGTAGGTGGTGGGGCTGCTGGGGCTAAAGGCCGAGCGCAGATGATCCAGTAAATCCGGCGTGACCACAAACAGGGCGGGTTCACCCCGAGATATAACCTGGTTAGCAATAGCGGCAACCAAATGTGTTTTGCCGCAGCCGTAGCCCCCTAATAAAACAAGCCACCCTTCGGGGTTTTGGGCAAAATCATAAGCCGACTCGTAGGCCATCCGCAGCGTTCGCCGCCGATTTTCGGTCAGGCCGATACCGTCAGGCATGAAGGTATTAAAGGTGAAGCGGCTCATCATTTCCATATTGCTGATGCGCCGGAGTTTGCTCAACCGCTTCGTCTCCTGCTCACGCAGTCGGCAGCCGCACGGAATGAGCTTGCCGAAATCGGGGTGACTGACCGGTACATCCTGGCGCAGATAGCCGATGCCGCCGCAAATGGGGCATAACCACTCTTGCTCGTCGGCGTGAGCTTGATCGCCATTGGCTTGAGCCGCCTCGTTTTCAGGCGGCGTATTATGCGGTTGGTTGAGAATATCTTCCAAACGTTTCAATGTTGAATCAGCTCTTTGAATTCTTCGTCGGTGTACCATGATTTGGCCATAGTTTCCGGTTGCGGCTGGCCGGTCTCTTCGCGGCCGGACGTCGCCCAGCGTTCCAAAATGGCGCGAATGTAGCTCCATTTACGCACGTTGTTTTCAACGGCGATTTTAAAGGCATCTTCGATCCATTCCGCCCGGTAATTGATTTCGGCGTCCTTCAACTCATCGGCCAAAATCGGCGAGATCAGGCCGATGTTGTCCTCGTACAGTTCAAAGATATTGGGCCGCTTGGTCGGCGGAGCCACTTCTACACCGCTGACCGCTACCACGCCAATTTCGCCTTCTTCGATTTTGGCCCGAGCCAGCCGGCCTCGTTCGCTGTTGAGAAAATAGAGATCGTACCCGCCCTCGGGAGTTTCAATTTCAACGTGCAGCAGCGTCCCCCGCTCAACCGCGCGACTAAGCCCCAAGGTCAGGGCTTGCTCGACGTCCTCATCAATCAACGCCAAACTTTCGACCAGCGTTTCGTCGGTCAAGAGTTCATTTTTGGCGATAGCCTGCTTGGTCTGCCGGTAATGCACCCACAGGAAATGCAGCGTCACCTTTAGCTCAACCAAACTGTCGATTTGCGGCAGCAGACGCGCAAAAAATAGATCCGGTACGGAGGTGAATTTAAGTTCGCCGGCGGGAAATCCTTTGAAATGCTCCATCGCTTAATAATCCAACGCTTGCGTTCTAACTTCTAAATCGACAAACTGGGCCAGATGCTTCTTGAAGTATACTGAGAAGACGCCGGTCGGGCCAGAACGATGCTTGCTGACGATAATCTCGGCGATGTTGGGGAGTTCGGTATCGGGGTTATAAACTTCGTCGCGATAGATGAAGAGGACCACATCGGCGTCCTGCTCGATTGAACCGGACTCGCGCAAGTCCGACAGCATCGGTCGTTTATCGGCCCGCGACTCGACTTGCCGCGACAACTGGCTCAAAGCTAAAATGGGGATGTTCAACTCGCGGGCCAGGCCTTTGATCGAGCGCGAGATAAAGCTGATCTCCTGCTGGCGGTTCTCATTGCGGGTGCCGCCGCTCATCAGTTGCAGGTAATCGACAATGATCATATCCAACCCATGCTCGGCATGCAGCCGGCGGGCCTTAGACCGCAGTTCCAGAGCTGAAATCGCCGGCGTGTCATCGATAAAAATAGAGGTTTCCGACAGCAGCCGGATGGCCTGGTAAAAGGTCGGCCACTCATCGGCTTTGATGTTGCCCAGGCGCAGCCGCTGACTGTCGATGCCGGTTTCGGCCGAGACCAACCGCTGCACCAACTGCTCGTCGCTCATTTCCAGGCTAAACACCGCCACCCGCTTCTGCCACTGCCGCGCCGATTGCAGGGCGATGCTCAAGGCCAAACTGGTTTTGCCCATCCCCGGTCGTCCGGCCATAACCACCATATCCGATCTCTGGAGGCCGCCTAGCAGTTTGTCCAAATCGGCCAGGCCGGTCGGAATGCCAATGACCTCGCCCTGATGCTGGTGCAGGTATTCGACCCGATCATAAAACGACTCCAACACCTGGCGAATCGGTTTCAGGTCGCGGTCGATGCGCCGCTCGGAAATGGCAAATATAATCTCTTCGGCCCGGTCAACCACTTCATCGGCATCTTCGGCGTCCTGGTAGGCTAACTGGGCGATCTTGCTGGCCGCATCGATCAGCCGTCGCAAGACCGCCGTTCGCTCGACAA
Source organism: Anaerolineales bacterium (assembly GCA_020634855.1). Lineage (GTDB taxonomy): Bacteria > Chloroflexota > Anaerolineae > 4572-78 > J111 > JAGRBY01. Next base: position 946,124 of record JACKAU010000002.1, on the reverse strand, counting down.
TGCGGGCGTAATATTCAACGTGAATTGAGGTTGGGGTGGCGTTAATCAAGCCGGTCAGGTAGGCCGAACCGCCCACTTCGCCTAATTGGTTGCGCCGCTCTAGTTCATCGGACAGCGTGACCAGGTCGGACGGCTGGCGGCGTTCGTGCAGGTCAAGAATCGATTCATAAACCCAGCCGTGACGCTGGACGTAAAAGTCGTTGGGACTCAAAAACGTCGAGACGCGTAGAATAGCATCCGGATCAATTAACAGCGAACCTAAGACAGCTTCTTCAGCCTCGATGTTATGGGGTTGTAATTTATCAGGGACAGCCGTTGATATCGTATCGGTCATGAGTTGCTCGCTAGAACATCAGTTCTAGTATAGATAATAACACGTGCGCGGGGCTTCGTCAAGAACTGAACCGAAGCAATCTGCACGCGCACGTGACAATATTCAAAACAAAAATTTTAGGATACTTGTAACAGGTGTCGTCTTGTGAGGCAGGTGGAACAGGCAAAACAGGTATTAAACAGCCTGAGTCAAGGGCTGCCTAATAACTCTACAATTGATTGAAACGATTAAGTCTAATTATTACCCAGGTCGTCCAGGTCAAGCTCGTTGATGAAGTCGCTAAAGGCCGATAACTTTTCTTGCTCTTCAGCCGACACCGGGGCCGTGTCCTCATCCTTGACCGCGAACTCCAGATCAGCGCCCTCGATATCGGTTTCGGGCACGATCGAAGCCATTTCCATAACTTCTTCGGCCACAAAGAGAGGTGCATTGACTCGAACCGCCAAAGCGATGGCATCACTGGGGCGAGAGTCGATTTCTACGCTTTTGCCGTTAACGTCCATAATGATGCGGGCGTAAAAGGTGTCATTTTTAAGTTCGGTGACCGTGACGTGAGAAATTTTGGCCCCCATTTTGTCGATTACGCCCTTCAGCAAATCGTGGGTTAGAGGACGGGCTACCTCAACCCCTTGCAATTGCAAGGTGATGGCATCGGCTTCAAATGGCCCGATCCAGATGGGGAGGTAGCGATCTGAGTCTATCTCTTTGAGTACCACGACGCGGTGTTGAGACATTAAACTCACTCGTATACTATCTATACTAACTTCGATCAACCCTGGCCTCCTTAGGTTTAGTCTAAACTATTATGCCAATGAAGTTTTCGGATTATACCACATCCCAATTTTGCATACAAGTAGAATTTAGTTAGTAAATTCTAATGGCACTATAATTTAAGTATGAGATTCAAGATTTTAATGTTATTATTCGGCGCTCTTATTTTTGTTAGCGTCGGCTGTGTTCGTTCGCAATCGATTGAACCGGAATTGGTGCAAACCCGTCTGGCTCAAGCCTGGATGACCCCCCAACACACCATCTGGGACATCGACTGGCCAGCAATCCCGCTGTCCGGTCCGCTCACCGTGGAAACCTGGCGCGCCGGTTCGCGCTATCGCTACGAAATTCTGGAAACAACCGCACCGGCCCTGGCCGGTCAAACGTTTGTATTCGATGGTCAGCAGAGGTGGCTGTACAACCGCTTCGAGCCGAACACATCGCTTACATCTGGTGTGACCGCACTTTCGCCCGTATCCGACGCCTTCGATACGATCACCGACCTTTTGGAAACACCGTCTCAAACCGCGAGTGAGACAGTAACTCATATCAACGGTGAGCCGGCCCAAAAAATCGCGTTAATCTTTCCCGACGGCGATAGCCTAGCCGTTTGGCTTCATCTCGAAACAAAGTTAGTGCTTCAAGCGCAGTTTATCGTCGATGGGCAGCATGGCCTGCTGACAGCACGTCAGGTAGAGGTTCTGCCGGATGATCCATCATCCCTTCTTTTTAGTGTAAAGGAGTGGCCTGAAAACGTCAAGTAGCGAGGCGCTTGCTCCTCGACGGGGGGTGAGTATAATTATCCGTTAATTCTTTAGACATGTTGTGAAATAAGGAGCCGAAAAAAAGAGACAGCATAAGGTAAGAAGTCAAAGGATTAAGCGTGGCGAAGGTGGTAATTCCACAAGCCACAAGCGACCAGCATGAACAAATCAGCGAGAGATTGGCTTTTATTGCGATAGGTATCGGTTAAACAGCGGAACCGTTTGATGCCAGCCAAGGCATGCTCAACCACAATGCGGCCCGCGCTAATGGTCTGGTTGTCAGCCTTTTGGTCTGGGGTCAAGGGATGGTGTTTACTACTTTTATGGGGCATCACGACATCGAGTTGGGGATAATCTTTCTTGATGCCCATAAAACCGAGATCAACCCAGACCCCGACATCAGTCGGAATGTGCTCGCCAAGCTGAGACTGTTTGAAGCGATGATAATCCTGTCGAGATCCTGGTTTGGTTGGGGTTAAGCACAAGATGGCGGTTTGTTCATCGGTTACAACCAAGTTGCGCACCGTATGCTCTTTTTGCTTGCCGGAATAGTGCTTGCGTTGGGCTTTGCCCTTTTGGGGTCGTTGCACGGGGCGTTCTGTACCATCAATGAAAATATCCTTGATCTCGGGAAAGTGGTGCATGAATTCTTCTACGGTGCGGATCTTGCGTTTCGGCAGGACCACCTGCCAAGCCAATGTTTTTTCCAGAATAGGTAACAACTCCTGGACCCAATGCCAGCTTCGGGAGCGGTCGACATCAAAAAAGAAGCCGGCCAGATCAAAGGTCGGATAACATTTCAGGTAAAACAGGATGAAGAAGAGTTGGTGCTGACTGGTCAGCAAGGTGTGTTTTCGGCCACCTCCCTCGGCTCGTTTGCGGTTAGTTTTCTGCTCTCGCTTGCTCTTGGTTACAGCAGCATCAAAGCTCGGGAGTAGGGTGTTGAATTCAGCGACACTCACCCCGGTTAATGCTTTCAGCAAACGCTCTGACTTTAAGGCTCGGTTTATATTTATCACCTGCTTCACCTTCTTTATCCTATTTTATCGTTACAATACTCAGGTTTACCTTATTTCGCAACACGTCTTTTCCAATTTTTGCAGAGAGTCGCTTTTGAAAATTGCCGTCAACGCCTGGTTTTGGGACAACCCGTCGGTTGGGAGCGGGCAGTATCTAAAGTACCTGATCCCGGCCTTGTTAGAGGCGGACCAGACTTTAGAGCTTTCTTTAATTTCGCCCAAACCGTTTGATCCGCCGCCGGCCGCCAGATCGAATTTAAACGCGGTTGTGGCCTCGACACCGATGAACCCAGCCGGCAATCTGGCGAAAGTTTGGTTTGAGCAGGTGACGTTTCCCAGGGCATGTCGAATGTTAGGTGTCGATCTGGCCCACGTCCCCTATTTTGGCTCACCGTGGATCACGCCCGTGCCAGTGGTCGTCACCATTCACGATCTCATTCCGATGGTGTTACCGGCCTATCGCGGCGATGCGCGAGTGCGGCTATACACCCGGCTGGTGGCTGCCGCCGCCAAACGAGCCGCGCTGGTTCTAGCTGACTCCCAAGCCTCGCAGCGGGATATTCAGCGATGTCTGAAGTTGCCGGACGAGCGGGTTCGCGTGGTTTATCTGGCTCCGGCCCCGGCTTATCAACCGGCTGAAACGTGTGATCAAATTGTCGCGCTGAAGCAAAAATATAAGCTGCCCGCCAAATTTATCCTCTATTTGGGGGGGTATGATGTTCGTAAGAATGTCGATACGTTGATCCGGGCTTACGCGCAACTGGATTCGGTCCTGCAAGCAGCTTACCCATTGGTGCTGGTCGGCAAACTGCCGCAACAGACCTCATCACTCTTTTTCGAGCCGCTGGCGTTGGTGCGCCAATTAAACATAGAAGACCACGTAGTTACTCCCGGCTGGATCGCCGAAGACGATTTACCGCTGCTGTACGCGGCGGCTCAGGTGTTTGTTTATCCCTCGCGCTATGAGGGGTTTGGCCTGCCGGTGCTGGAGGCGATGGCCTGCGGTACACCCGTGATCACGTCGAATGCGGCTTCGCTGCCGGAACTGGCCGGCGCGGCAGCGAGGCAGATCGATCCGACCGATGTAGCTCAACTGGCCGAGGCGCTCACTCACCTGTGTACTGAAGAGGCGACACGACAAGAGATAATCCGGCGTGGATTTGAGCAGGTTGAGAAATTTACCTGGCAAAAAACCGCTGCTGAAACGCTGCAAGCCTATCGCCAACTGCTTGGGTGAAGCTTAACCGCTGAGGAACGTATAACTGTACCAAGTGACCATCCGACTGGAATATTGTAATGAAAGTTCTCATGCTCTCCAAAGCCTGCATTGTGGGGGCGTATCAAAAAAAGCTGGAAGAAATGGCTGCCATCGACGGCGTCGATTTAACGGTGGTTGTTCCCCCCTCTTGGGATGATCCTCGCGGCCCCACGCGGCTGGAAAAATTGTACACCAAAGGCTACGAACTGATCGTCACCGACGTGGTCTTCAACGGCAACTACCACCTTCACTTCTACCCTAAACTGCGGCGTATTGTGCGCCAGGTCAAACCGGACATTTTCCATATAGATGAAGAGCCATACAACCTCGCTACTTTCCAAGCTATGCGGTTGGCTCAATCCGTCAACGCCGGCACGGTGGTGTTCACCTGGCAGAATTTGCTGCGACGCTATCCGCCCCCGTTTAGTTGGATGGAGCGATATGTTCTCAATCGAACCGATACCTTGCTGGTAGGCAACAGTGAAGCCGCCGACGTTTGGCGTGAGAAGGGCTATCAAGGCCCGATCCACCACATTCCACAATTTGGCGTTGATCCGGCCATCTACTACCGGCGGCAGCGCGTAACCAAGAAAAGCAAGATCAGCGTGTTCAAACAGCGGGTGGCCCGCCGGCCTACCCAGCCGGCATTGGTTATCGGTTATGTGGGCCGGTTGGTGGAAGAGAAAGGCTTAGAGCTTCTGTTTTTAGCAGCCAGCAAGTTGATCGGGCCGTGGAGTTTGCAAGTGTTGGGCGATGGCCCGGATCGCAAGCGATTTGAACAGATGGTACAGTGGCTGGGTATCTCGCCTCGGGTGACGTTCGATCACAAACTGCCGTCCACCCATTTACCCCATTATTTTAGCGGGTTGGATGTGTTGGTCCTGCCGTCGCTCTCTCGGCCTAACTGGAAAGAGCAGTTTGGCCGCGTTTTGATCGAAGCGATGGCTTGTGGCGTTATCACGATTGGGGCGCGTACCGGCGCGATTCCGGAGGTCATCGGCGATGCCGGTCTAACCTTCAAAGAGGGTAGTGTTGACGAATTGCAAGCCTGTTTGCAGAATCTGCTCGATGAAGTCTCGCTGCGGGAGTCGCTGCGGCAAAAGGGACGGCGGCGAATTGAAGAAAAGTACACCCAGGCCGCCATCGCCCGCAATACGGTCGATGTCTATCGCCAGATTCAAGGCCCCGGCCAATCGGTCTCGATTGGTCAAAGCCTACCGAGTACTTAAAAAAAGAGATTAGATACTGGAGACTAATGACAGCCCAATCTCCAATCTCCAATCTCTAATCTCCAATCTCTATCAATCCCCGTACTTTGCCTGCTCGCGTAACTGCCGCTTTTTCTCTTGCGCGGCTTGTATCTCCTTGCGACCGATCACCGGTGGTTTCGCCGGCGCACTGTCCTCGACTATCGCCGTTCCGGCCGCACCTTCTCCAGAGCGAATCGCCGGGGCCGACATCACCCGCCGAATGTCGCCGCTTTGGCACATCGGGCATTCAATTTCCGTCGGAATGCGGCTGATCGACAAAAACAACTTGTCGAACCGCTCCCCACACGCATCACAAACATATTCGTAAATAGGCATAGCTTCTCACCGTCACTCGCTAGATTCTCTTACTCGAATAGTAACACAATTCCCCCCAGCCGCCCAAATTCCGCCGATCTCCTGACAGCGCTTCAATAAAAAGGTTTGCCAAATCCCCATTTACTTACTATAATTTTAATCAATTCTACATTCTCAATTCTACAGTCTTCATTCTTCACGCCTCCGTAGCTCAGCTGGCAGAGCAACCGCCTTGTAAGCGGTAGGTCGTCGGTTCGAATCCGACCGGAGGCTTTTTGCTGAATAATACTCACGCAAACAAGAACGTTAGGGCGGCTATGGCTGCTCTTTTTTGTGCAAAGGTCCCCTAGCGATTGGTCATCTTATCAAATCATGGTACACTCGTGGCCAATAATTTCTGCTGCCAAAAAAGTGGCATAAAATGGAATATCTCACTTGCTCTTGACCTTGTCGCTGTAAAGACCTAAGCAGCGATGGAGCAGGTGACCATCGAATTGATACAATAATTCATACATTGAGAGGAGATTCAAAGATGAAATCGCTAGACAAAGTATTGTTGATCATCGTCTTGGCCGCAGCACTGACCGGCTGCGCCGCCACCCCGGAGCCGGCCGCTCCCGCCGAACCGGCCGCCGCTACGACTGAACCCCCGGCGGCAGAGGAAGCCGCCGCCGAACCCACGGAAGAAATGGCTGCCGAACCGACTGCCGAAGTCGAAGCCGTCGCTGAGGCCACGGAAGAAACCGCAACCGAAGCCGAGGAGCCGGCCTCTGCCGAGGGCCTGACCTGTGCCGAGCCGATCCAAGTCGGTCTGATTACTGACCTGACCGGCGCGCTCTCGATTTACGGCACCATGACCCAGCGCAGTTTCCTGCTGGGTATGGAGTACGCCACCGGCTCTGCCCCTGGCGAAGAAAACACCTTCACTCTGGGCGACTGCCAGATCCAGGTCATTGTCGGCGACGATAAAAGCGATCCTGAAAATACGGCCACCGTCGCCCGCGAGATGGTCGAGGTCAGCGGCGTCGATATCTTGGTTGGCACGGTCAGTTCCGGTGCAACCGCTACGCTGCAAGAGATCGCCCGCGACAACAATATTGTTCACATCGCCGCTCCGGCCGCGGCTAACGATATTACCGGCGTCAATTTCGATGAACACACCTTCCGCACCAGCCGCAACAACTACCAGGATGCGGTCAACCTGTGCCAATATTTGACCACGGAATATCACTCGTTTGTCCAAATCGCCCCGGATTACTCCTTTGGTTGGGGTGGCGCCGAGGCTTTCCGCGACGCTTGCACCACCTTTGGCGGCGAGTTTGTCGCCGACGATATCTTCGCCCCGCTCGATACCACCGAATTCACGCCCTACATGGAGCAAATTCTCGACTCCGGGGCCGACGCCTGGCTGGTGACCTGGGCCGGCGGCGGCTTTATCCCGATGATGCAGGCCGCCCAGGAGTTAGGTGTCACCGCCGAGATGGGCCTGGGCGCATCCTTTATCGACAATGCCTCGCTGCCGGCCTTTTTTGGCAACAACGTCGGCCTTACCAGTGGCATTCTGTACCACTACACCGCGCCCGATAACCCCATCAACGATTGGCTGACCGAACAAACTATCGCCCGCCACGGCACGCCGCCCGATCTCTTTGACGCGGATGGCATGAACGCCGCCTTGTTAGTCGTCGAAGCGCTCAAACAAACCGGCGGCGATGTCTCCGCCGAAGCGCTCATTCCGGCGATGGAAGGGCTGGAGTTCGAAGGCCCCAAGGGTACCATCACCATCCGGCCCGAAGACCACGTCGCCATCCAGGATATGTACATCGTCAAGCTGGTCAACGTCGATGACCCCGACTTCAAATATTTCGAGTTGGTCACCACCACCCGGCCCGATGTACCCTGCCTCCTGCCCGAAGACAAGCAGGATCGCTGCGGCGATTTGCCGATTGGCAGCTTGGGTGGCAGCCAATAGAGTTTATAGAGTTTGTGGAGTTTGTGGAGTTGGTAGAGTTGGTGGGCCGTGGGAAGTAGGCGAAGGAGGAAGTCAGAGGTTTTTCCCCCTTAATCCCTACTTCCTACCCCCTACCCCTAGTTTGGACAGCCACTCCTGAGTTAAACGATGGCAGCAGACATCATTCTGGAAACGCAGCAGTTGCGCCGCGAGTTTGGGGCGTTGGTGGCGGTGGATAACGTCAGCGTCAAGATTCGAGCGCACACCTTCCACTCGATCATCGGCCCCAACGGCGCGGGCAAAACGACCTTCTTCAACTTACTGAGCGGCAATCTCAAGCCGACCAGCGGTCGCGTCCTGTTCAAAGGGCGCGACATCACCCATCTGCCGCTGCATCGCACCGCCCATCTGGGCATTGGTCGCTCGTTTCAGATTACTAACATCTTCCCCAACCTGACCGTAGTGGAAAATATCCGGCTGGCGGCCCAGGCCCTTGGCCGCGATAACTTCCACTTCTGGCGTCACGCCCGCCACTTTCGGCGTTATGAGGAGCGAGCCGCGGCGGTGTTGGACCAGGTCGGGCTGGCCAAACGGGCCGACGCGCCGGCCCGCACCCTGCCCCACGGCGATCAACGCAAGCTGGAGTTGGGCATGCTGCTCGCGCCCGACCCCGAAGTGCTGCTGCTCGATGAACCCACCGCCGGCATGGCCACCGAGCAGGTGCCCGAACTGATCGATCTCATCCAGGGGTTTCAAGCCGCCGGCAACAAAACGGTGCTGCTGGTCGAACACAATATGAACGTCGTCATGCGCGTGTCCGACTATATTACCGTCATGCACTACGGCCAAGTGCTGGCCGAAGGCACCCCGGCCGACGTCACCGCCAACGAAGTCGTGCAAGAAGCCTATCTGGGGACGTTGTACGGGGATGTGGCGACCGATAGCTGAGAAACAGCAATGGGAGAAGCTGCATCCTGTCGAGGTAGGTGATTGGTAAATAGTAATTGGTAATTGGCTAGGCAATCCCTAATTACCATTTACTATTTACCCGGCGCCATTGCTCAAGTTAATGCATTCCTGTGGCAAAGACCAAGTCGTATTACCTAAAGCAACCCTATGACCAACCTACTCGAAATCCACAACATCCATACCTTTATCGGCCAGTTCCACATCTTGGAAGCGGTCAGCCTGGCCGTGCCGCAGGGGAGTATCACGGCGCTGCTGGGGCGCAATGGGGCCGGTAAAACGACTACGCTCAAATCGATCCTGGGGCTGACTCCGCCCAGCGAGGGCCAAATTTATTTCGAGGACCAGCCCATCCACGGCTATCGCAGCTTCGAGATCGCCGCGTTGGGCATTGGCTTTGTGCCTGAGCATCGGGCCATCTTTCGCGACCTTAGCGTCGCCGAAAACCTGCGCATTGCCGAGCGCCGCAAAGGCGATCTGCGTCGTAAGGAGGAGTTCATCTTTAGCCTCTTTCCCGACTTGAAGCGGCTGATCCACCTGCCGGGCACTAATCTATCCGGCGGGCAGCAGCAGATGCTGGCCATCGCCCGCGCCCTGGTGCCGGACAACAAACTGCTGCTCATCGATGAGCCGAGTGAGGGCTTGGCCCCGGTCATCATCGAGCATATGATGGCCGCTATCCGGCAATTGTCACAAGAGAAGACCGTCCTGCTGGTCGAGCAGAATTTCATCGTCGCCAGCCAACTGGCCGAGCGCTACGTCATCATCGAAGAAGGTCGCTCGGTCAAGCAGGGCCTAATGGCCGACCTGGTCGATGACCCGGCCACCATCCGGCGCTATTTGGGGGCGGCGTAATGCTACGTAAATACCGACTACAGCTCATCACCCTAGCCGTGCTGGCCGTGCTGTTTATCATGGCCATCCAGGGCATGAGTGCCAAGGATGGGCTGACCATTGTCATTCGCGGGTTGTCCGTGGGGGCGGTCACATTCTTGGTGGCCTCGGGCCTGTCGCTGATTTTTGGCCTGATGGACGTACTCAACCTGGCCCACGGCACGCTCTTTATGCTGGGCGCATACGCCGGTTGGACCATCTACGTGCGACCGGACACCGTGGTCGATCTGATCCCGCCGCTAGCTTTGCTGCTGGTCGGTCTGGTCTTGATGCCACTTTGGCCGGTGTTGTTGGGCCGATTGGGGCGCATGCCGGCGGCCGTTTGGGGCTGGTTGGGGCTGGCCATGGCCGGAGTACTGCTGCTGATCAGCTTGCCCAGCATCCCTATAGCCGCTTGGAGCGCCCGCGACTACGCCCAAAGCCCGGTCTCGTATGCTATTATGCTGAGTCAGGGACAATTGCAGTTTCCCCCCGCCGAGGCAACCGGCCCCCTTTCACCGGCGGTGGCGCTCGGCGGCGTGCTGCTGGCGGGGCTGGTGTTGGGCGGCAGCTTGACCGTGCTCTCGCAACGGCACCGGGGAATGCGGGTTCGCGGGCAGGCAACCCCCCCTCAATCCCCCCCAAAGGGGAGGAGAATCTCCCTCTCCCACTGGGAGAGGGTTGGGGTGAGGGCCACCGCCGCCGGTTTGCTGCTTCTGGCCGGCCTACTCGTCCTGGCCCTGAACGACAACCTGACCGCCTGGCTGCTCGGCCTGGGGACGAATTGGTTGTTTGGACTGGCCCTCATCGGCGGCACGCTGACCGCGGCGGCACTCGGCGGCTTGATGGAGATGACCCTGATCCGGCCCCTATACGACCGCCCCATTTACCAGTTGATGATGACCCTGGGACTGGCCGTGGTCGGCCACGAGTTGGTGGTTGCCTTATGGGGCCGGCCTGAATTTACGATGCCCAAGCCGGCCCTGTTCAACGGCGTGGGCGACGGCTGTCCCGCCGAAAGTTGGGCGGCCTGGCTAGAACTCCACTGCTCGACCATCTTGGTGCTGGGCGGGCGCATCCGGGTCTACAACGAGATTTTCTTGATTATCGTCGGACTGGTGGTGTTGGTGGCGGTCAGTCTGCTGCTCCAACGCTCGCGGCTGGGGATGATTATCCGGGCCGGAGTGCAAGACAGCGATATGGTCGAGGCGCTGGGCATCAATGTGCGGCGCGTCTTCACCCTAGTCTTTGCGCTGGGCGCGGGGCTGGCCGGGCTGGGTGGTGTGCTGGCCGCCCCCTCCATCGGGTTGTCGCCGCTGATGGGTGAGAGCGTGCTGCTGATGGCCCTCATCGCCCTGGCGATTGGCGGTCTGACCAGCTTTCCGGGAGCGGCGGTCGGCTCAGTGCTGGTCGGCCTGATGGAGCAGTTCATCATCAAGTACGGCCAAATCGGCATTCCCTTGCCGTTTCTGGAGGAGCCGTTCAAGCCGTCGCCGACGCTGGTGCCGGCCTCGACCGTGCTGCTGATGGTCATCATCCTGCTGGCGATGCCGCAGGGTCTGTTCGGGCGGACGGAGTAAGTCATGTCGCTCTCTGCCGCCACCTCCTCGCCCCGCACCCGGCGTTGGCAGCCCTACCTGGCCCCGCTGGGACTGTTTATTGGCCTGGCCGCCTTGCCCTTTGTCGTCGCCCTGCTCAGCGGTCAATCGCCGGCCGGAGTGCTGGCCAATGAGGCCGGCAGCGCCAAATTTATCCAGGGCTTGCTCATCGAGATTATGATCCTGGCCATCGTCGCCCTTAGCTACGATCTGGTGCTGGGTATCACCGGCTTGCTCTCCTTTGGTCACGCCCTCTTTTTTGCCGCCGGAGCCTATCTGACCGGAGTGCTGCTCAAGAGTTTTGGCTGGTCGCTAGGAGCTACGCTGGGGCTGGTGTTGGTGTCGGCGGTGCTGCAGGCGCTGCTCTTCGGCGTGGTGCTGCCCCGGGTCAAAGGCATCACCTTTGCCCTGGTCACGCTGGGATTGTCTGAGGTTTTTTACATCGTCGTACAGTCGCGCGAGCTGGGTCAATACACCGGCGCGGATGTGGGCCTGCAAGGGGTGCCGCCGCCCGATTTCCTCAACCCGACCTCTCATCGACTGACCTTTTACCTGGTCACCCTCATCTTTACCTTTGCCGTCTACCTCTTCTACCGCCTCTTTGTCGATTCGCCCACCGGCCGGGTCTGCGTCGCCATCCGCGAGAACGAGAACCGGGCCTTGATGCTGGGCTACAACACCTTCTATTTTAAGCTGGTCGTGCTGGTCATTGCCGCCATCACCGCCAACCTGGCCGGCACGCTGCACGCCCTCTACCAGCCGGTCATCAGCCCCAACATCGCCAGCCTCAACGCCATGGTCGATATCCTGTTGATGACCCTGATCGGCGGTCTGGGTACCCTGACCGGCGCGCCCATCGGCGCTGCCATCTTTCGCCTGCTGACCTTCTTCCTAGATCGCTGGTTTGGCGAAAGCGCCAGCTTCATGTTGGGCGTGGTCTACGTGGCCCTCGTCCTCTTCGTCCCCTACGGCATCGTCGGTACCTGGCAACGGCGCGGTTTCCATCTCGCCGCCGGACGACGCTGGCTGCTGGGGCTGCTGACGGGGCGGGGGGATGGTTGAAACACTGAGGCGCTGAGATGAGTGATGACACTGATGGTGTTAGGCTTGGAGGCTATTGGCCCACCGGGGATGCAATCCGGTGAGGTGGCTACCCTGATGAGCAGTTTTGACCAGAACCCACGCTTGGCCGGCAATGCCCACGGATAAATCCTCAGTGCCCTCATTATCCTCAATGCTTCAGTGGTTCACCCTTCAGTTAGCCAGCCGCTTAATCATCAGCTTCGTCCCGCCAAAGTTAATCAGCAGGCCGACCTTATATCCACTGGCCTTCAGATACGAGAGCGTCTGCACGTGGTCAACCGGCTGCAACTCCGCCTTGGCCTTAATCTCCACCATCACCGCGTCGATGATGAAATCGACCCGCTTCTTGCCGACCCGTTCACCCTTGTAATGCACGTCAATCCAGACCTCGCGACTAAAGTCCAAGTTGTGAGTTGGTAGCTCGCGGGCTAAGGCGCGCTGATAGATGACTTCCTCAAAGCCCGGCCCCAATTGGCGATGAACCTCCTGGGCTGCGGCGATAATGCGGGCCGTGACGTCCGAAAGCGGGTAGTTTGGCTTGACGTAGGGATTGGTCATGGGTCCTCCGGTATGTGGAGTATTGAGGCATTGGAATGGAATGAAGCCACTGAAAGTTCTTGGTTTTGTAGCTAGGACAATATAATTGTACTACCTTTACCACAAACATCCTACTGCCCCGGCAGCAAACTCTGGCCTGCACCTTGAGCGGCAAAGTCCCAACGACTCAACCTCAGTGACTTCAGCCTCATCAGTGGTTCAGTGCTTCCACCCATTTGAAACATTGAGCCACTGAAATGAATGACTACACTGAAGCGCCGGTAAGGACAGCCTTGCCGAAATGAAAGTGCGTAATCAGTGGGTGACCTAAACGAGGGGTTGCCCAGCCAGGCATAAAGGCTCGCTCCTCAGTGATTTCATCCTATTCAGTGTTTCAGTGGTTCAATGTGTCTGAGCGCCAGACGGGTAGGGTCATCTAGTGGACGGTAGGCGCCGGAGCGCCAGACGGGTGGGGTGATCTAGTGGACAGTAGGTGTCGGAGCGCCCGGCAGGGCCTCGCTGAAGTGGGGGGTAGGCGCCGGAGCGCCCGGCAGGGCATCGCGCAAGCGGGGGGTAGGCGCCGGAGCGTCCGGCAGGGCCTCGCTGAAGCGGGGGGTAGGTGTCGGAGCGTCCGGCAAGGCATCGCGCAAGCGGGGGGTAGGTGTCCGAGAAAAGCTGTTTGTTCGGCGGTACTGCCGGCCCTTGGCAGCGACGCCGGGGCAATTAGGGCCTAAACCCAGAATAGTTCGTAGTCACCGCTTTAGCGGTCCTACCTAAGGCAGACGGTCAGACGGCTAAAGGCGTTACGACGAACCAAGCCCTTACCCGCCGGCGGATGAGGCCGATCCCTTCGGTTTTAGATTTAGGCGCAGGAAGACGGTTTCGTCGTCGGCGGAGCTGACCTCGAAGCCGCATTTGCGGGACAGCCTGATCATGGGGGTATTGACGCGCATGGTCTCGCCGATGATTTCGTCCATGCCGCGATGGCGGCAGTAGCGGATCATCTTGTCGAGCAGCGCCCGGCCCAGGCCCATGCCTTTGAGATCGGAGCGGACGATCATCGCAAACTCCGCCTGGTGATTATCGGGGTCGGCGATGGACCTGACCACGCCCAGGGTTTCTGGTTGGCCGCTATCGTCGGGACGGGTGGCGATAAAGGCCATGGCCCGGTCGTAGTCGATTTGGGTGAAGCGGGCTACATCGGAATGGGCGAACTCGCGGATGGAGACGAAGAAGCGCAGTTGGATATCTTCCTCAGTTAACTGTTTCAGGAAAGCCTGGTGCTGCGGCTCATCTTCCGGGCGAATAGGGCGCAGCAGCACCGGCCGATTGCGGAGGACGATCGTTTCCTCCAACTCTTGGGGGTAGGGGCGAATGGCCAGGTGAGTCGCGGCTAACTGCCAAGTCGATACAATGCGCATCCGGGCATCGAGCGCCAGCACGCCCTGGTTGTCGGCAAAGAGGGGGTTGATGTCCAGCTCAACCACCTCGGGCAGGTCGGTCACCAGTTGGGCTACTTTCATCAGCGTCAGGTAAATGGCCGTCATATCGGCCGGGGGGCGGTGGGAATAGCCGGCCAGCAGCCGCGAGACCCGGGTGCGGTTGACCAGTTCGCGGGCCAGCTTGAGATTGAGCGGCGGCAGGGACACCGCCCGGTCGTGGATAATCTCAACCGCGATGCCGCCCTGACCAAACAGGATGACCGGCCCAAAGACGGGGTCGGTTGTCGCGCCGACAATCAGCTCGTGGGCGTCGGGCCGGCGGGCCATCTGCTGCACGCTAAAGCCGCTAACCCTGGCCTGGGGCCGGCGCTTCTTGAGCCGCTTGAGCATACCGGCGGCGGCGGCTCGAACCTCCTCCGGCGTATCCAGATCGAGCGCCACCCCGCCGACGTTCGATTTGTGGGTAATGTCGGGCGATAGGATTTTGACGACGACCGGGAAGGTCATGGCCTGGGCCAGTTGCACGCACTCGTCCGGCGTTGTGGCCACGGCCGTCTCCACGGTGGGGATCTCATAGGCGGCCAGCACCGCTTTGGCTTCGGGTTCGGTCAGTACGGTCTGGCCGGCGGCCAACGCTGCGTCGATCACAGATCGGGCGGCGGCGACGTTGGGCGTAAACTCAACCGGCACCGAGGGCGGCGTTTCGATCAGCAATTCCTGGTTGCGCCGGTAGTTGACCAACTGCATCAACGCGCCGACCGCATCCTCCGGCGTGTCATACGTCGGTAGGCCGACATCGGTGAAGATTTGGCGGGCTTCGGCCACCCCGGCCTTGCCGAGCCAGCAGGTCAGCACGGTCCGCCGGGCCGCTTTAGCCACCGGAGCCAGGGTCTGGGCGATGGTTCGGCTGGACACAATGGCTGTGGGCGCGTGGATGAACAGAATAGCGTCGATGTCAGGGGCGGCCAGCAGGGTTTCGAGCGTCCGGACGTAGTGTTCGGCGGGGGCATCTTCAAGAATGTCAACCGGATTGCGGCGCGACCAGTTGGGCAGCAAGAAGCTGTTTAGCTGCGCCAGCGTGTCGTCGGACAGCGTGGCCAGATTGCCGCCGCTGCGAATGAGCTTATCGGTGGCGATGACGCCCGGCCCGCCGCCGCTGGTGACGATGGCCACGCGCTCGCCCATCACCGGCCGGGCGCGGGCCAGCGTCTCGACGGCATCGAACAGGTCTTCGATGGTCTCGACGCGTAGGATACCGGCTCGCTCCAAGGCGGCCTCGACCACGTCATCGGCCCCGGCCAGCGCGCCGGTGTGCGACATGACGGCTTGCGCCCCCTCGGTTACGCGTCCGGCTTTGATGGCGATAACCGGTTTGTTACGGGCGGCGGCGCGGGCTGCGGACATAAATTTGCGGGCGCCGGTAATCGACTCGATATAGAGCAGAATAGAGCGGGTGTGGGGATCGCTGCCCAGGAAGTCGATCACATCGCCAAAATCGACATCGGCGCTGTTGCCGAGCGACACGAAGTTGGAGAAGCCTAGCCCGTTGGCCGTGGCCCAATCGAGCACGGCCGTGGCCATCGCGCCGGATTGGGTGATGAAGGCGATCTGGCCCGGCAGCGGGTTGGTGTGGGCAAAGCTGGCGTTCAGCCCCAGCCGGGGGATCATCAGGCCCAGGCAGTTTGGCCCCAGGATGCGCAGCAGGTGGGGTTTGGCCGCGTCCAGCATGGCCTGTTGCAGCGAGCGGCCCTGGTCGTCCTGCAGCCGCTCCAGGCCGGCGGTCAGCACGATAGCGGCGCGGGTGCCTCGGTCGCCTAACTCGGCGATCAGGCCGGGGACGGTCGACGGTGGGGTGCAAATGACGGCCAGATCGGGCGGTTCGGGCAGGCTGGCCACATCGGGAAAAGCCAGGACGCCGGCCACCGCTTTGTAGTTGGGGGTAACCGGGATGATCGCGCCGTCAAAGCCGCCTTGCAGCAGGCTGCGCATCACCGTCGCGCCGACACTGTTCGCCTTCTTGGAAGCCCCAATCACCGCTACCGATTGGGGGTTGAACATAAACTTCAAATTACGAATGGTCATCAGTTCGCCTCGTAGCGCTATTCTAATTTCACACGAGTATGACACGAGATGCGGGTACGTCGGCCAGTGTACCACGGCGCAGTTACCAGATAGTTCGCGGTAACCGCTTTAGCGGCGCTATTCAAAGCAACGGCTCAAGCCATTGCTGCGAACCAGGGAGCGATTTATGCCTCAGTAGACTGGGCCATTAGGGCTTCAAATTGGGGTCGGTTGACGGTTTCCTGCTCCAGCAGGGCTTCTGCCAGAGCATCTAACTTAGTCCGGTATTCGACGAGGATAGCTTTGGCCTGCCGGTAGGCCAATTGAATGATCTGGTCGATCTCCTGGTCGATGGCCTGGGCGCGTTCTTCGCTGTAGTCGCGAGTTTCGCCCAGGCTGCCTAAAAAGGGGTTGCCCTGTTCCTCGCCGAAGGTGCGCATGCCCAATTTTTCGCTAAACCCAAAGCGAGTGACCATCGACCGGGCTAAGCGGGTGGCTCGCTCCAAATCATTGGCGGCGCCGGTGGTGATGCGGTTGAAGACGATCTCCTCGGCGGCCCGGCCGCCCAACAGCCCAACAATCTCGCTGACAAACGCCTCTTTTGAGCGAAGCTGCCGGTTATTTTCCGGCAGCGGCATGGTGTACCCCAGCGCCATCCCTCTGGAGACAATGCTGACTTTGTGAACCGGATCGGTTTCGTCGGCGAAGTGCATGACCACGGCGTGGCCGGCCTCGTGGTAGGCCACGGTGCGGCGCTCGGCGGCGGTCAGCAGATTACCCTTTCGCTCAGGCCCGGCGATGATGCGTTCGATGGAGTCTTGAAACTCCGGCTCGCCGATGGTCGATAAGTTGCGGCGCGCGGCTAAAATGGCGGCTTCGTTGGCCAAATTCTCTAAATCGGCTCCGGCAAAGCCGGGCGTCAGTTTGGCTAAATCTGACAGTGAAATGTCCGCCTCCAGCGGCTTGCCCCGGGTATGGACGCGCAAGATAGCCTCACGGGCTTCGACATCAGGTAAATCCAGCACGACCTTGCGGTCAAACCGGCCGGGCCGTAGCAAAGCCGGGTCTAAAATATCGGGCCGGTTGGTGGCGGCGATGACGATGACGTTGGTATTGGTATCGAAGCCGTCCATCGTCACCAGAATTTGGTTGAGCGTTTGTTCGCGCTCATCGTTGCCGCCGAATCCCGCCCCCCGCCGCCGGCCAACCGCGTCGATCTCGTCGATGAACACCACCGCGGGCGACTGGTCTTTGGCCTTCTTGAACAGATCCCGCACGCGAGACGCGCCGACGCCGACAAACATCTCCACAAACTCAGAGCCGGAGATGTGCAGAAAAGGCACGCCGGCCTCGCCGGCCACGGCTCGGGCCATCAGCGTTTTGCCGGTTCCCGGCGGGCCGGCCATCAATACGCCTTTCGGCACGCGCGCGCCTAATTTGGTAAACTTCTCCGGCTCTTTCAGAAATTCGACCACTTCCTGTAGCTCAAATTTAGCCTGTCCGGCGCCGGCCACATCGTCAAAGGTGACTTTGGGGCGTTCCGCGGCGGCGTCGGCCTCGGCTGAGTCGGAGACCACGCGGGCGTTGCTTTGCCCAATTTGGTTGGGAAAGCCGCCGGCCATCCCGCCGCGCTGCACGTGTCTGAAGGCCATAAAGATGAAAAAGCCGATCAACACCAGCGGGGCCAGCGTCAGCGTCAGCCCCAGATAATTGGACATGCCGCCCTGCCCATCTTCAACCACAATCGTCAGCGACTTTAACGTTGCGGGCGATATGCCCAAGAGCTGCATCGACTCAAAGAAGCTGACGTTGGCTTCCTTGCGGGCGCTCATACGACTGCCGTCAAATTGAGTGATGGTGATCAGATCGCCGCGCAGGGTGATATCTTTGACTTGATTGGCGTCAATGGCGTTGGCAATGTCCGGCAGCGACGCCGCTTCGACCCGCGTTGTTCGATAACTGCTCAGCAGGTATAGCCCTAGCACGGTTATGGTCAGCGTCCCCAGAATAGTTACAATCAGCCAGCGGCGGTTGAATTTGTCCCCATTTTTGATACTATCGTCGCGTTTCATTGGTTTGCGGCTTTCTCTACACACTACGTTTTGGTCTAGTAGAGATAATACCAAATTATGCCGACGATACCAAAAACACACCGGGTGATAGGTTAACTCTACCGCAAGATGGGTCCAGTTTCAGCTACTTGATCGATCAAGCAGCTCAAATAAGCGGACAAGACTGATAGCGCCAGCCCAAAGGAAACTGGACTAATCTATTTGTGAGGCGAGACAGGGTGAATATCGGGGCGATAGCCGGCGGCGAGGATGCGAACAGTTGGCTCAGGGGTAAGGACGGTGACCACCTGATCGGTGGGGCGGGGGCTGGGGTGGCCGTAGCCGTCGAAATGCCAGGGGTAGAGCGCTTCGGCCAAGACCAGAAACGGAATGGCCTCGTCTGAGGCAGCGAGGGTAACGAACGCGCCGTCGGGTAGATCATCGAGCCGAGCGGTGTAGGTGCGTTTCTTCTGCCGCCAGTCGCGTTGGCGGGGGACGAACCGCGCCCGGTGCAGAACTGTGTCGATGGCGTCGCGGCTGTGGGGGTGCGCCTGCTGCCACAGTCGTTTGAACTCATTGTAGCGCGGCCGGTTGCACTCGGCGCAGGGGCGATGACCGGCGGCCAGCGCGGTGGCTTCGTCCAGGAAAAATAGTTCGGTGTACGCGTTGGGCGTCATTACCGTTCGCTGCCGGCCCTTAAATTCTAAGCGGCAGATGATCCAAGCTTGGTGACGGTGATAGTGAATCAGGTGGCGGTGGTCATCGTGTAGGATTCCCCGGTTACCTAGACAAGCGCCTCTGTCGGCCACGGCGTGGATGTTGCCAAATGGATCGACTCGATTTTGCAGCGGCATGGTTTCTCACCTTTACTGACAAACAGCATCACGCGGACGGTTCGCCCCTCCGCATCTTCCGAGTAGAATAGCACGATAGTTACCTCTGTCCAAGAGCGTCTCTCTTGAGACAAATCTACCGGAGCGACAAAGCTGGCTTTATCATTCACCGACAATGGAAATATGCTGGAGCGACTGTGCGGAGCGACAAAGCTGGCTTTGTCATCCAGGTGGAGTCAAAGTTTACTTTGACGCTCCAGGTCTGTATTTTCAGAGAAGCCGGCGCCTAGAAGTTCTTAGCGAGATCCATGCCCGTGTACAGGGCGGCGACCTCTTCCTCATAGCCGTTGAACTTGAGCGTTTCGCGGCGAGAGAACTCGCCCAGGCGGCGCTCGGTGGCTTGCGACCAGCGGGGATGGTTGACTTCAGGGTTGACGTTGGCGTAGAAGCCATACTCCTTGGGCGCTGCCGCCATCCACAGCGAGGTTGGCATCTCCTCGACCAGGTCAATCTTCACAATCGATTTGATGCTCTTGAAGCCGTATTTCCAGGGGACCACCAGCCGGATGGGCGCGCCGCTTTGGGGCAGCAGGAAATCGCCGTAGAGGCCAGTTGATAAAATCGCCAGGTCGTTCATGGCCTCATCCAGCCGCAGCCCTTCCACGTAAGGCCACTCGTACCAGGCCACGTTTTGACCGGGCAGCCGGTCCGGGTCGTACACCGATTGGAAGCGAACGTATTTAGCCTTTGACGTCGGCTCGACTTCTTTGAGCAGCGCCGAAATAGGAAAGCCAATCCAGGGAATAACCATCGACCAGGCTTCGACGCAGCGCAGGCGGTAGATGCGTTCTTCCTGGGTGAAGCGGCGCAGCAAATCTTCCACGCCAAAGGTCATTGGCTTGTTAACCAGCCCGCCGACTTCCACAGTCCACGGCTCGGTTTGGAAGCCTTCAGCCATGCCGGCTACTCCTTCCTTATCGGTGGTGAATTCATAGAAGTTGTTGTAGTTGGTGACCACTTCATTGGGGGTCAGGGCGTCGCCCAGTTCATCGACCTCGGCGCTGACGGGCGGCAGCACGATTTCGCCGGATGGCAGCGGGGTCGCGGTGGGCGCGGCGGCCGCCTGCGGATTGGGCGTCGGGGTGATGGTTGAGGTGGGGGTGGCGGTCGGTTTGGGGCGGGTCGCCGCATCGCCGGGGGCAGCGCCGATCCCTTGTGGAGCGTCGGCTTGCTCGCCGCCACAGGCGGCCAGCACCAGCGAACTCGCCGCCAGCGCGCCCAGCCCTTTCATAAACTGTCGCCGCGAGCGGTAGATATGTTCCGGCGTAATTTCCGATGATTTGATCTTGCGCATAGCTTCTCCTTATCCAGTAGGCTGAGTCTTTTCCTCATGATAACGGTCAAATCTAACAAAATGATTACAGACTTCTTTCATAGCCGTCGTATACCATACTGTAATGATGGTGATGTGGAAATATCTTGGAGCAACAAAGCTGGCTTTGTTTGGGGTTGATGTTGACCAAGCAAGCTTTGTCGCTCCTGAAAAATTATCGCTTGGAAACGAAGCGGTTGCCCTTGATCCAAAAGCGCCAGGGAGCGGCTACACATTCGGGGGTGGCGTAGTCGATGCCGACGCGGGGGCCGGCGGCGATGGCTTGGTCGGGCAGAGGGTCGCCCGGCTCCAGCCACAGGGTGTGGCCCTGCGTGATCGGGAAATGGTTTAAGCGCCGGTCGATGGCCAATGCTTGACACAATTTGCCCGGCCCGTTGGTCAGATTGATCGGTTTCAGCGGCCGGTTGTTTTTTTGGCGATGCGCTTGCATTGCGGTTTGGCCCGTCAGCGGTTCGAGGGCGCGGATGAGTATGGCGGCGGGAAAATCGGGCTGGTCGGTGACAATGTTGAGCATGTGATACATGCCGTAGATAAAATAGACGTAGGCCACGCCGGCCGGGCCGAACATGATTGCATTGCGGTCGGTGCGCCCCATTCGAGCGTGACTGGCGGTGTCGTCCGGGCCGATGTAGGCTTCGGTTTCGACGATGAGGCCGCTCAAGCGCTGGCCGTCGAGATCGCGCACCAACCGCTGGCCGAGCAGATCGCGAGCGACGGTTAGGGTGGGGCGGGCGAAGAATTCTTGGGTGAGGATGGGCATGGGGTAAATGGTAATTGGAGATTAGAGATTAGGAGATTGGCGACTCTCCCATCTCTAATCTCTAATCTCCAGTCTCTAATCTCCTAATCCCTTCTTTTATAATACCTTCTGAATCGTCAACCAATCACCGCCGCGCCGTTGGTTGGCGCTGTTGATATCTTCTTGCGAGCCGAGGACAACGACACGGCCGTGTTCGTTGAGCTGGCTCAGAATATCGGCGAACTGTTTGAAATTGGCGGTGGTGGTCGACAACACCTCGTCGCGGCGCTGTTGGCGGATGTCGTCGGTGATGCCCAGCAGGTGGCGCATCATCGCCGTGTAGCCTTTGGCATCCGGCAGTTGGTAAGCATCGATCTGGCCAATCGCGCCGATGATGCTTTTGGTCAATTCGTCTTGACTCAAATCTAGTTGGCGCAAGAATTGACTGGCGGCGTCGTAGTTGTCCAGCGTCTTGAGCAGATTGGGGTCGCGGTAGGAGAGATAGTTAAACACCCCGGAATGGGAGTCGAACCGGCAAAAGCCGCCGTACGCGCCGCCCTGCACCCGCACCCGTTCCCACAGCCAGGTAGTGCGCAGGAAGTTGGTGATGACCAGGTGCGATCCGTGCAAATGGTAGCCCAGATCGTACAGGTTAGCGCCTTTGCCCACGTAGTTGACTTTGGCCGGAATGGTCAGCCCTTCAAAATTCGGCGTCGAGTGCGGCGTCCAGAAGGCTAACGAGGCCGGGCGAAACGGCAGGGTCGATAAGAAGTTGTGGAGTTTGGGTTGGAATTGGCCCCAATTATCCGCGTCCAGGGTCACATCGACCAGCATACTGTCGCGGTTGAGCAGGGTGCGCCGGACATCTTTGAGATTAGCCAGCACTTTGGGCCAATCGTTGTCGACATCCTCAGCCAGTTGGCGCAGGAAGAAGAGATAGTTGAGACCGTGCATTTGCTCATCGGCCCAATCGGCCTCGTTGAATTTGGCCCGCAGCCGGGTATCGACCACGCCGTGGCCGCCGGGAATCAGACCGGCTTCCTCGCCGGCTTTCTCTTCGAGCACCATCTGCCGGAATCGCTCGCGATTATCCAGATTAACCGTCAGCAGCATATCGCGTAGCAAATCGAGCAGATCGTCGGTTTGGCCCATCGTGGCTTTGCCGCGCAAAAACAGCCAGGCAATGCCCTCGGTTTTATCCTTGACCGCCGATGTCAGCGCCGACGTCCAGATGCCGCCGGTTTTACGCCCGATGCGCTGCGACAGTTTGACGAAATCTTCGCTCTCGGTGCCGATTTTGGTCAGCGTTTGCCCAAAGAGCGAGACGTACGGCAGCAGCTCTTGCGGCAGGGTGTGCAGGTTAAAGCCGACATTCAGATAGACAATGCCGTTGGTGAACAGGTCGTGGTGCAAAATTTTGGCCCCATACGACTCGGAGATGTCGATGGGGATGGGTTTTTCGACCTTATCGATGTCGGCCAGGGTCAGGCTGGGTATCTTAGCCAGGGCCTCTGGCGGATCAGGCGTTTCCTGCATCAGTTTGAGCTTGGCGGTGTCTTTAAGCACGGTCTCGATGTCGGCTTGGCTCATCGCGGCTTTAGCCTGGGCCAGCCGTTCGGTTTCGGCAGCTTCCTGGCGCTGGCGCAGGGTGGCGTCCGGCTCCAAGGTGAGCGTGACGCGATGCTGGTTTTGCAGCAGGTGCTGATCGATCAGTTTTTCAAAATAATGGTCGTCCGCGTCCAAGTGGGCGCGAATGGCGGCCAGCGGCGTCTCAAATTTGAGCGGGCCAATCGGATCGCTGTCGTACAACCAGGTACTGAGCGAGCGCAGCATCAACGAGATGCCGCGCGGGAAGGAGCCGGTGTTATTTTCGCGCAGCCGGAATTCAAAGGTGTTGAAGGCGGCTTCGATCAGGTCGGGGTCGATGCCGCCGGCCACCAACTTGCTCAGCGTGTCTAGAATGAGCGGCTCAACCTGATCGGCTTGGTCCAGGGCGACGCCTTTCAAGCCGGTCGAGAACATCATCTGACGCAGTTGACCTTCCAGCCCGCCGCCGACGGTATCTTCGCCCAGGCCGGAGTCGATCAGCGCTTTGCGCAGCGGCGAGGCCGGCGTGCTGACCAACATATACGATAAGATGGATAGACTCAGGGTTAAGGTGGTGTCGGTGGTTTCCGGCATCAGCCAGTTGACGGTGATGTACGCTTTCTTGGGCGACTCGTCATCGCCGGTGTCGTAGGGAATGGTGATATGTTTGGGTTCGTCGAACGGCGGCTGTAACGCCACCGCCGAGTTGACGTTGATGGCGTTGAAATCTTTGAGATAATCCTGGATGAGATCGAACCGCTTGTCCGGATCGTCGTCGCCGTAAAAGAAGATGCGGGCGTTGGAGGGGTGGTAGTAGGTGTCGTGGAACGTTTTGAACTGCTCGTAGGTCAGGTGGGGAATATGCTCCGGGTCGCCGCCGGAATCGACGCCGTAGGTGTTGTCGGGAAAGACCATCTCTTGGCTGTAGCGGCCCAGCACCCCTTCGGGTGAGGAGTAAGCGCCCTTCATTTCATTAAAGACCACGCCTTTGTAGACCATCGGCTCGGCCGGGTCGTCCAATTCGTAGTGCCAGCCTTCTTGCTGAAGCGTTTCGGGCGTGATGTGCGGATAAAATACGGCATCGAGGTAGACATCGATTAAATTATAGAAATCCTGGTCGTTGGTGCTGGCCACCGGGTAACAGGTTTTATCGGGAAAAGTGAAGGCGTTGAGAAACGTCTTCAGCGAACCTTTGATCAACTCCACAAACGGCTCTTTGACCGGATACTTACGCGAGCCGCACAGCACCGAGTGCTCCATGATGTGGGCAATCCCGGTCGAGTCGGTGGGCGGGGTGCGGAAGGTAATGCCGAAGACTTTGTTCTCGTCATCATTTTCCAGCGAAAGCACCTCCGCGCCGGTCTCTTTGTGGCGGTAGAGCTTGGCTTTGGTGTTGAGTTCAGCGACGTCTTCGTCTTTAATCAGTTCAAAATGTTGTTTGGCTGTCATAGATTCCCTCGAATGTTTGATTGAGAAATGTAAGCGTTCAGCTATCAGCCTTCAGCCATCAGCTTTGTCACTAAAGATAACGCTTGAACTATCATTCCAGCTTTATTGCTTGAAACTCGGCCAAAGTACACAAAGCGGATAACTGACAGCTAAGGGCTGAACGCTTAGTGAGAGATTATGGTTGAAGAGAGGGGGCATGTCAAACCCCTTATGTTTAATTTCATTGACGGAGGATAAATGGGTATGATATACTCAATAGGGCGCAATACCCTTGAGTAATGAAGCTATGCCGAAGGGGTTGTTGCGAACTACTGCTGCCGGTACGGTGTTGAAATTGAACCAAAGGAATGAAGGTCATGCTATCTCCAGAAGATCGTCTTGTGGTCGCTAAATTGAAAAATCGGTTGGCCGGGGTGGTGCCGCTCTTGGAACTGCGAGTTTTCGGTTCAAGGGCGCGGGGCGACGCCGATCCCTACTCAGATTTGGATGTCTTTGTGAAATTAGAAATCTGCACGCCTGAAACTCGTCAGATGATCCACGATATTGCCTGGGAGGTCGGCTTTGAAATGGATCGCATTATAACGACGGTTGTCGCCACACCCGATCAGCTAGACTATGGCCCGTTGGGTGCAAGCCCACTCATTTTACAGATCGAGGAAGAGGGCGTGTTGGTGTGAAGTCGGACCAGGTCGAGGCTTTACTCCGCTATCGATTAGAGCAAGCGCGTGACACGCTGCGCGAGTCGGAGATTTTACTTCGTGAGGCTGCTTGGCGTGGGGCGATCAATCGCGCCTATTACGCAATGTTCTATGGCTTGCTGGCATTGCTAGTTACCAAGCAGCTTGGCACTTCAAAACATAGCGGCGCCCTGAGCTTGTTTGATCGAGAATTTGTCAAAACCGGTTTGTTTGCTCGTGAGTATTCGCGCTGGCTTCGACTGGCTTTCAACCTTCGCCAAACTCAGGATTATGGAGAGATGGTGGATCTGGACCCAGAAATGGCTGAACAAGCTTTAGCCAACGCCAAAAAGTTTGTGGACGCGGTCGAGATTTATCTGGTTACGACCGGAAGTTTAAAGTAATTGGATGTCTAAGATGCTAACGTTACCTCCGCAAACGCTCGCACCGGCATCGCCGCGACCTGCTTCCCCTTAATCGGCACCGCAAAAAACCGAAACTCACGCCCGTGAAGCTGATCCAGCCCGGTCAGGTTTTCGACGATGAGGATATCGCGCTTAAGAAACTGCGAATGGGCCGGCCGGCTCAAATAGCGCGAGTTGTCGATGTTAACCGTATCGACCCCAACTAGTTTGACCCCGGCCTGAAGCAGCGTCTCGATCAGCACGGGTGAAATAAACGGATACGCCTGGTAGGCTTCCGTGCCCCAGTACTGATCCCAGCCGAAATTGAACAGCAGCGCCTTGCCCGCCAGATTGAGGTTAAACGGCAGCACCTCCGGCCCAACCGCCTCGAACGGCCCGCTGCCCCGCACATCGACGACCAGGCCGGGCAATATCACTTCCTCTAGTTTAATCTGGCTGATGTCCCGCCCGTCACGGTAGCGATGGTAGGGTGAGTCGAGATAGGTGCCAACCGAGGTCTGAAAGCGCATCTCGGTAATCTCGAACGCGGCCAGCCCCTCAAATTTCGGTCGCGATTGCTCGTGCGTCATAAACGGATAGATGTGGGCGGTGTACTGGGTAAACGTGCCGTCCTCATTTTTGAGCTTGAAGCCGGGCATGCCGTCTTCAAAGGTGTGGCTGAGGTCGATGAATTGGGTGGGCATGGTGTGCTCCTTTTAAAGGTTTGGCCGAAAGAGATTAGAGATGGGGAGATTGAGAGCTTAGGCGCTTATCAACTGACTTCTTGCATTTTGGACCAGAAAATTAGACAAGATTTACAAGATTAACAAGATAAAAATACCGTTTAAATATCTTGTAAATCTTGTTAATTCTGTCCAAAATCTTTTTTGGGTCCGGATTGTTCGGGTTAGGAGATAAGGAGATTAATCCATCCCTCAATCTCCTCATCTCTTTATTCTGTTTACGTTCCACGTTCTAGTTTTTTTTGTAGCCGCGCGCGGCGATGTTTCAAATCGCCCAGCCACTCTTGGCGTTCGTGGCGGGAGGCGGTGGGTTGGTTGAGTAGATCGAGCGCCGTTTCTGTCCAGTCGAGCGCCTGGCGGTAGTCACGCTGCTTGTGTTCGTAGAATTTAGCCAACTCGACGTGAGCGTAAATCTGGCGACCGTCTGCGGCCAGTTCCCAAACCTCGATAGCCGCCGCCATATTTTGCGAGCGTTTGTGCAGAAATGAGAGTCGCTGCTGCGTGAGCCAGTAATGCTCTTCCGGCAAGTCGTTGCGGGCCATACCGTGGTTGAACAGGGCCACCGCCTGCTCGATCTGGCCCATCGCCTCGAAGAGCTTGCCGACGGCGACTAAATCCAGGGCATGCTCAACCGCCGTGAGGGGATCGGCCAGCAGTTGGGCCATATGGTTGAGCAGCGCGGCCATGGCTACGATGTCCATCGCGTTGTGGTAGAAAATGCCGCCTATGGGGCGGGCGTCACCGCCGCGCAGATAATCGAAATAGATCTGTGGAATCAACCAGCCGGGGACATCTTCTCCGGCGCGCTCAAAGCCCAGAATTTCAATCTCCAAATTACCCAAACTGCGATCCGACAGCCGGTCGCGCCACAGCCGGCGGGCCAGCGTCAGCAGGTCGAGATGAGCCAGGTCCGGCAGCGGCGACTCCAGTCCATGGAGCGTATAGCGTGTGTTGAGCAGCGGCGCGTCGAACGATTTGCCGTTGAAGGTGACCAGCGCCCGGCACGGCTCCAAGAATTCGGTCAACGCGTGAAGCTGGGCGCGTTCCTCGGTGGGATCGCGCATAAAGAATTGGGTCAGGTTAAAGGTGTCGCCCGCAAAACGGCCCGCGCCGATGAGAAAGGCATACGTGCCGGTTCCGCCGGCCAGACCCGATGTTTCGGTATCGAGAAAGACAAACTGGTCCAGGTCGCACCCGGTCAAGCGCTCATCGGCCCAATCGGCGATACAGCCGAGAGGCGCTTCCAAGCACAAGCCAACCTGCCCGTGCCGGTAGCGGTTGGTGTAGGCCGTTTCGGATAAGAAAACGGGGCCGTGCGGCGTCGACTGGGGATAGCCGGCAACAACCTCTTCGATTGGATGGGCCTCCGGTAGCTGTTTGGGCGGCGTTGGCAGATTTCGCGCGCCGACCTGCACACCGAGGGCTTTGAGTTTGTCGGATAGTGATGGCATGGTTAGAGATTGGAGACGGGAGACGGGAGATTAGAGACTGGGAGATTGGGGGGGAAATGTCTCCGGTGAATATGAATAAAGCCAATAGAACGGTATTATTCTAGCACAAACGTTTGGGAGGACAAGTGAGAAGGAAAACGGGGTGCGTTTCCTGTGTGGGACCAACAGCACTTCCTCCCCGTACCCCCATCACGACTACCGCCCCATAGGTCGTTAGTTGTTTGAAAAACTTTGTATTAATGTGTTTTCAATCATCTCGGCTAATTGCCGATGAATTTCTGCCCGAGACCGTTCGCCGCTATCGATACAAATTGCTTCATTGTCGCCTTCACTTTGGAGGATGAAAGCGCCTTTCGAAGTGCATTCGCTGAAGGCGCTGAATTGGGTGGCGTCAGGCACAGTTTTGTAGTTTACATCGCGGATCAACCCTTCTAGTCCCGAAGCATTAAGCCCAGGTAAGATCGTATTAGGCTGGCCCAGATTGATGATGGTTACCGGGCTTGAAATATTACTTAAACTGGCCGGGGTAAAAACAGTAGTCAACTCAGGGTCAACCGCAATAACCACTTTGATCTTAGGATTGTAAGTTGCGTGTTCTAGGCCGCTGAGATCAGCCTCATGCAGGTCAACCCCATTCTTGGCAAACCAAGCGCAGTCCAGACCTATGGCTGCCTCGCCGTCACATATTTGGGCGTAACCGTCCGGATCAATCTCTGCTCCGGCCAGCGTCAGGGCAGATGTACCACCCAGCAAAAATCCTAAGACGCCGATGCTATCTTGTTTGATATGCGTGTTCAGAACCGCGTCCTGTTCAAGGGCAGTGAGCGTGGCTGATAGATCGGCAGGCCGTAACCAGGGTTCGGCAACAGCCGCTTGCCCATCATCAGGGCCAAGCTGAGGCGAGTGCGGTTGGGCCACGATAAACCCGCGGGTGGCCAGATACGAGGCAATCCAGCCGCTCATATGGGGGTTAGCCCGTAAGCCACCGTGTGCCAGAAGAACCACGGGAAACTCGCCTTCCGCTATGTCCGCATCCTGATGAGTGGGTACACCTTGAAAAACCTTGTTGCCACCCACTTCCGTGTGAGAACCGCCACCACGGGTGGGATACCAAAGACTAACGCTGATCGGCGTATCACGGTCTGGAGCAGCGACCTCTATCATACGTAACCCGGCCGCGGGTACGTTGTCTGGACTGCTGCAAGCTACAAACAGAACAGACAGTATAAGAACAATCACAAAACGATCATAGAATTTCATTGATTAAACTCCTCTAATACAGTGACTACCTAAACTCTGGCCACCGAAGCAGTCACTATCTCCGGCTGCGCCGATGAAGCCGGGGCGAACCAAAGCTGCCGGTCAAAGACAATCAGGCTAAGAGCGATCAGAGTAGCCAGGCCGGCTTCCAGCCAGGCAAATTGGATGAGATTCCCGCCCTCAAACAACCCCGGCTCAGAGACCAAGGCCGCGTAGATGTAATTTGAAGAGAAGTGGAGCAGCATCACAATCAACAAACTGCGGTTGGTGCGGTAGTAGAGCCACGAAATAATGACCTGCGCTGCCACATTCAACACAATATCCGACCAGGGAATATCGCCGCTTAAGAAGAGCGGCAGATGCCACAGCGTGCGCAACCCGGCCAGAATGAGCGTAGCCAGCAGCAGCGAGCGACCAACGCGCAGGCGCGGCAAGGCGTAACCGGTCCAACCCGGTTCCTCCCACATCCCAAAAAGCATCACGATAAATATTCCCTCCAGAAGATAGGCTACCGGAAGAGGCTCATAACTGGGCGATATGTGGGCGCCGAGCAGCAGGTTGAGACCCACAGCCCCAAAGTTAATAATGGCGACAATCCCAGGGGCGATCAGATACCATTGCCAGCCGACTCGCCAGTGCGTGGCCTGACGAAGCAGCGCTTTTAGCCCCTGTTTCCCTTCGCTTAAAGCGAGAACAATAACCACCGTCAAGAACGGTATCTGGGGGATGACCCCGCCGATTAGGGGAGCCGTCGCCCACGTAAGGGCGTAGGTTAAGATAAAAAATGTGATGAGTGGATGGCGCTTGACCCATGTAATTACCGTATTCATAATTTACCTCCGTTTGAGTACTAAACGTGCCGTTCTTATTTACGACCAGTATAGCCACCAGCAGCCGAGAAATGATGTGAGAGGTGTCACGGTTGGGGTCACATTGATAATGTGAGGGTCATAGAGAAGCTGTGAGTGGCCTTCTTATGAGTTACGCAGGATAGTCACTTAGATGCAATAAATCGACCTGCTTGGGCCAAAGGAACACGTATTTTAATTAAAAAGTGCTGTTACCTTGTTCGGTCAAACACTTGGGAGGACAAGTGAGGTGCAAAGACGATTATCCTCTTGGTTTGACTGGTCGGAGGTCATTTCGCGCATTACGAAAGGAGACCCGGTTAGTCGAAGGTCATTTCGCACGCTGCGAAAGAAGATCCGGCTAGTCGAAGGTCATTCCGCGCGTTGGCGAAGGGGGGGCTGACTAGTCGGAGGTGGTTCCGCGCGTTGGCGGAGGGGAGCCTGACTAGTTGGAGGTGGTTCCGCACGCTGGCGGAGAGAGGTCCGACTAGTCAGAGGTGGTTCCGCACGCTGGCGGAGGGGGTCGGACTAGTCGGAGGTGGTTCCGCACGCTGGCGGAGGGAGGTCGGACTAGTCGGAGGTGGTTCCGCGCGCTGGCGGAGGGAGGTCGGACTAGTCGGAGGTGGTTCCGCACGCTGGCGGAGGGAGGTCGGACTAGTCGGAGGTGGTTCCGCACGCTGGCGGGAGGGGGTCGGACTAGTCGGAGGTGGTTCCGCGCGCTGGCGGAGGGGGTCGGACTAGTCGGAGGTGGTTCCGCGCGCCGGCGGAGGGGGTCGGACTAGTCGGAGGTGGTTCCGCACGCCGGCGGAGGGAGGTCGGACTAGTCGGAGGTGGTTCCGCACGCCGGCGGAGGGAGGTCGGACTAGTCGGAGGTGGTTCCGCGCGCCGGCGGAGGGAGGTCCAGCTAGTTGAAGGTCGTTTCGCTCGGCGCGAGAGGTGGTTTGGTGAGCCGAAAGTAGAATATCTGGTTTTGTTTCTTTACCATAGGCGTTACGCACTTGACATCCCATAATGTCATTTCGTAGCCGAAGGCGGAGAAATCCCTATAGAGTCGGCTGGCCAACATCGTTCTCAGGGATTTCTCGTCGTTCCTCCTCGAAATGACATGCCAACTGCGTAAGTCATATACCATACGTCTACGTGCTCCGCCCCACGATCTCTAAAATAGCCAGCGTTTCCCGCTTGCCGCCCATGCCGTCCTCCCCGGCAGGGCCGACACAGGAAGGACAACCGTCGGGGCAGGGGCAGGTGGCGACTAATTCATAAGCATGATACAGCAGATCGGTGTGGAGATCGAACAGGCGGCGGCTAAACCCGAGACCGGCGGGAACGCGGTCGAAGATGATAATGGTCGGTTGGCCCTCGGCCAGCGGCGATTGGGGATCGGCGTGGAGGCCGAGGTCGTGGGTGTCGCACATGAGAAAAAGGGGGGCGAGGTGGCCGAGCGCGTCGGCCAGACCGGATAGGCCGCTGCGGGTGCGGACGGCGGTTTCGGCGCGGCGATGGCAGGTGCGGCACAGCGTGACCAGGTTCGACAGCCGGTTGGCCGTTTCATACGAATCGAACTGGCGAAAGGGGATTTTGTGGTGGACATCGTGCTGGCGATCCGTTTCCGGCGCGCCGCAAAGTTGGCAGCGATAGCCGTCGCGGGCGCGGGCCTGGTTGCGCCGGCGAGGCCAGTTGGGGCCGTAGTTGTTGGGATCGTTGCTCCATAGGCCGGCGTCGCGGAGTGCTTGCACCGTTTCTGGGGCCAGCGTCAGCCAGTAGCCGCTGGTTTGGAGTTCATTGGGCGGCAATTCAACCTCACCCTCGCCCAGGCGTTCGTGGCTAAACCAGCTTAGCATACGGTAGCCGATGATTTGGGTGGTGACCAGAATTTCGCCGTGGTTTTTGGTTGCGCCGGTAACCGCCGCGTGATCGATCTGGTCGATCAACTGCACTGTCGTCTCGCGGAGCGGCTCGGTGTAGTAATCGACATTGACCGGACGCAGCCGGGCGACCTGCTGTTCAAGGTCGAGAGTTTCCACGCGAAAACTTTGACCTTCGTGCAGGTAGATCGCTTCGGGATGAACCATCCAGTCGGCGCTGGCCACATCCACCTCGCCGATGGTCGCCCAAGCGTCGTTTTCGTCGCCGGCTTGGAGTGTGACCTTGCTGGGCGACGCCGTCCGCAGGGAGACGAGTTGGGCCGGATAATGCTCGTCCATCCAAAAATATTGGTCGTTTGATCGATGAAGTTCGCCGCTGTCATAGAGGTACTGTAAGAACTCGGCCAGTACAGCCGGTTCGACTCGACCGAATGGCTCGTTGGTACGGAACGGCAGTTCAAAGGCGGCGCAGCGTAGATGTTGCAGCAGAATGAGCAGGTTATCGGGATCGATGAGCGCCTGTTCGGGCGTGCGTTCGAAAAAGTAGTCGGGGTGATGGGCCAGAAATTGATCGAGCGGGTTGGCCGAGGTAATCAAAACGGCCAGCGCCGGCTCCTCTTGCCGCCCGGCCCGCCCGGCCTGCTGCCACGTACCGGCAATCGTGCCGGGATAGCCGACCAACACAGCCGCGCTCAACTGGCCGATGTCGATGCCGAGTTCGAGGGCGCTGGTGGCGACGATGGTTTTGACGTCTCCGCTGCGCAACTCCTGTTCGATCTCGCGGCGCTGACGGGGGAGGTAGCCGCTGCGGTAGGCGCGGATGGGGGAATTGAGAATTGAGAATTGAGAATTGAGAATTGAGAATGGGGGATTGGGAGATGGGGACGATGAGGGTTGGGTGGTGGGCGGTGGAGGGGATGTCAAAATAGTGTCTTTGAGGTAGGTGAGGAGGAGTTCGACGGTGCGGCGGGTGCGGGCGAAGAGGATGGTTTGGAGGTTGTGATGGAACAGGTCTTGGGCCAGACGTACGCCTTCGAGCAGGCTGCTGCGGCGGAGGCCGAGGTCGGCGTCGATGATGGGGGGATTGTAGATTAAGAAATGTTTTGGCCCTTTGGCCGAGCCGTCGTTATCGACCAGGACGGTCGGCGCTTCGATGAGGCGTTCGGCCAGTTCGGTGGGGTTGGCGATGGTGGCGGAGGTGAGAATGAACTGCGGCTCGGCGCCGTAGAAGGCAGTGATACGTTTGAGCCGCCGCAGTACGTTGGCGACGTGAGAACCGAAGACGCCCCG
This sequence comes from Anaerolineales bacterium, assembly GCA_020634855.1. Taxonomy (GTDB): domain Bacteria; phylum Chloroflexota; class Anaerolineae; order 4572-78; family J111; genus JAGRBY01. The sequence goes on along the minus strand of JACKAU010000002.1, from coordinate 913,309 downwards.
GTAAATGTGCATCTCGTCGATGACGACAAAACGTAGGTTGCGAAAAAAATCGGCCCATTTGGTATGGTGCGGCAGGATAGCGGTGTGTAGCATATCGGGGTTGGACAGAACGATACGGGCCTGGCGGCGAATCGCCGGACGGGCAGCGGCGGTGGGGTGTCGCCATCGTACGTAGACGCGGGGGGAATGATGATTGATGAGTGATGAATGATGAACCTTGACCGTCCACTGCTGACGGCTGACGGCTGATCGCAGACAGTTTATTCAGGGCGGCGGCTTGATCGTGGGTGAGGGCTTTGGTGGGGAAGAGGTAGAGGGCGCGGGCGTGGGGATCGTTGAGCAGGTGATCGAGCACGGGTAGGTTATAGCAGAGGGTTTTACCACTGGCCGTGCCGGTGACGATGACCGGGCGCCGGCCGGCTTGGAGGTGAGTCCATGCGGCCGCCTGGTGCGTGTACAGTTGGTGAATGCCCAGTTCGTGCAAGATGTGCGCTAGCGTTGGATGGAGGTTAGTGGGCAGGGAAGCTGTTTGGGCCGGTTGGGCCGGTCGGGTGTGCCAGGCGGCGATGTTGGGCGCAATGGTAGGTGTATCGCGCCAGTGGTTTAAGAGATCGTTTAGAGACATAACGGCTGCTCACAACAAAAATGTTGCAGCAACTTTACCAGTTCAGGCAATGTTTTCCAAACTTAGTCAAACTCTATTTTAATGTTTGGTACCATTGAGCGATTTGGACAAAATTCCGGTTTGAACTCGCTTGGAGTTGGAGAGAACACCACTCTGGCCGCGTTTTTTCAACCGTTCCTGGTGGGCTTTGGGTACAAATATTCTGATTTTAGTACCTTTGCCGGACACCGAGCGAATCGCTAAATCCCCGCCGATGAGTTCGGTGCGGTCTTTAATATTGATCAGGCCCAAACTGCCGCGTTGGCTGTAGGTTTCCATCATCTCATCGACATTAAAACCGACGCCGTCATCGGCGACCGTGGTATAAAGGGCGGTTGCAGTTTCTCGCAGTTGGACCTGGACATGATTCGATTGGGCGTGTTTGATGGCGTTAGTCACGGCCTCTTGCACAATGGCGAACAAGGCGGTTTCGACTTTGCTGTCTTGTCGGGTTAGATGACCCTGGGGGTTATCGGTTTCGATCGTCAAATTTAACCGGGTTGGCTGTTTTTCCGAAATATCATGCTGCTGGCGGTCGATAAAGGTTTTCAAGGCTGATTCCAACCCATCGACTTCCAGAGCGAGCGGGCGTAGTTCAAACAGCATGGTACGCATTTGGTGAACGGCTCGGTCGGCCAACTGCATCGCTGTGGGCAGTTCTTTAACTAACTGATCCGGTCTTTCCTTGATCAGTCTCTGGCAGAAATTAAGCCGCATTGATAGACTGGACACCAGTTGAACGGGACCATCGTGTAAGTCACGGGCTAACGCTTTACGGGCCTGTTCTTCAGCTTCGATGACTCGGTCGCGTTCGTCGAGAACGCTTTCGTGCAGTCGCGCGTTTTCGATGGCAATGGCGGCGAAGGAAGCAATTGAAGCCAGCAGTTCCAGATCATTTTGGGAGAAGTGACCTTCTTTTTTATTGAGGACTTCTAATACACCGATGACTTGGTTGTGTAAAACCAGGGGGACGCATAACAAATTCTGAGCATGAAAATCAATGGGATGCTCTTTTTTCTCAACGTGCATCGGCTTGCCGGTAACGGCCACGTGACCGGCCACACCTTTACCTTTCGGAATCCGGAAGTAGTCAATATTTTTCGTCTGGCCCAGCCCAATTTGAAATGTAAGATCTTCAGTAGAGGGATCCTTTAAAAGCAAAAAGCCGGCGCTGACATTTAACATCTCTTCCACCTGATCCATGATTCTGAGAAGCACTTCCTCCAATTCCAGGGTTGAAGATAACGTTCTGGCTACATCATTGACCACCGACATTTCAAGAACACGGCGTTGACTGGCTTCAAACAGATTAGCGTTTCGAATGGCAATAGCCGCCTGAGTGGCAATCTCGGACAAAAACCAGAGATCACGCTCCGAATACGCGTGGGACTTGTAACTCCAAATCGCGATGACGCCCTGAGCATTTTCGCCGGACAAGTTAGCGTTGAAGAAGGGGACGCCCAGCCACGAGCGGGCCGGTTTGTGGGGATGCATGCGGTTGATTTCAAATTGATCGGTGGTGCGACTAAGATCGTTAATGAGGTGAGGTTCTTTGGTGTTAAGAACCTGGCTGATTAGCCCGTGATTGCCCGAATGTTTTAGGGCAAATGGTTTAATCGGTTTGAATTGATCATAAGCCAAATAGAAGATTAACTTATCTTTATGTTCGTCATAGATCACAATCGCAAAGTTTGCCGGATCAATTGATCGGGTGGCTTCTTTGTAGAGCCGCCAGATAACCTCCTTCAAACTCAAGCTCGATCCAACAGCGACGGCAATATTATATAACGCTACAAGGTCTTTTCGCTCTCGACCCACGGCTGACGCATCCTCTGTTTCACTAGCACAATTTATTTAGATGTATCTAAAATTGTAAAGAGGGGAATAATAAATTGTTAAACGTGCCTCTAAAATTGTACAAACCTGGCTCAAATCAGCCCATTATAAGGATTTATAGCGGGCCGCAGCTAATCAATAAAATTTCTCCAGGTTGCTAACTTTATCAAAGTATCATAATCATCTAAGAAAAAAGTTTAAAAATAATTGGAATTCGGTTAGACTTTAAAGCTTGACAAAGTTATGGCTCTATAATACACTTGTCCGCAAATAAGGGAAAATTTAGATCGATTGACCATGTCAGTGTGTAACGTCTGAATAGTGACCAAGTAGACGCCCGCGCGGTATCCACTTTCTGTTTAGAAAGCTTAATGACTAGAGCGTTGTCTCAAATAGAGATTGGTGTGGCTGGCTGTAGCCTCCTATGATTGGGAGGTTTTTTTGTTTATTGGGAAAGTAAATTGACCGATTATGATCGACTCGGCTCCAATGGTCACATCTAAATAAATACCATTTTACCCGTAAACCTTCAATAAAACTTGTCAAATAGCAGGCATTATTAGGTCAATAAGGGATTTTGAGTGACAATCATTTATCCATAGAAAGGCAGTTGCGATGAGGTTACTGTTTCGTAAACCGATTTTTTTGGCGGTGGTACTGGGGCATTTTACTTTGGATGTATTCAACAGTTCCGGTCCTATCCTGGTTACTTTCTTAAGCAAACCACTAGAGTGGAGTACGGCTCAGATTGGGTTTGCTATCGGGGCGTATCAATTTTTTGCCGCGTTAACCCAACCCCTTTTTGGCTGGATCGATGACAAAATTGGCAGCCGCTGGTTGGGCGCCGGCAGCGTGGCCTGGACGATCGGTTTTTTGCTTTTGTCGCTATTGTTGGCTCAGCGAACAAACAGCTTTCTTTGGTTTATTATCCCTTTTGTGTTAGCCAGCGTGGGGTCTAGTGCCTTTCATCCGCTTGGCACCAAGCATGCTGCCGAAACGTCCATCGAGCGGGCTGCCACAGGCACGGCCCTTTTCTTTTTATTTGGTCAGACCGGCCTGGCCGCCGGTCCAATTTTAGCGGGCCTCATTCTTGACACCACTGGTATTTCGGGGATGTTTGGGCTGGCCGTTTTGGCTTTGCCGATCCTGGTTCTGATGGCCTTTGCCCTGCGGCACACCGGCCCCAAATTCACTCCTTCCCCCGCGGCGCATCTCTCAAATTCGCCATTTTCCAAACAAACGATCCAGTGGGGGGCGATTATCATTTTAGCACTGGTAATGGGCCTCCGTTCCTGGTCAGCAATTGCTACCGTAGCATTTTTGCCCAAACTATTTCAAGAAATGGGCTGGAATGTGGCCAGTTACGGTTTGATTACCGGCACCTTCTGGATGGCCTCGGCCATTACCGGCGTGATGGCGGGTAGTCTGGCCGACCGATTTGGGCGACGGCAGACGGTTTTCGTTACCATGTTTTTCGGAGCCATTCCGCTTTACTTTTTACCGATGAATAGCGATTGGTCGGCTTTTGGTTTGGTCGTGCTGGTGGGCAGCTTAATTGGGGCCTCGCACAGTATTTTGGTGGTTATTGCTCAGGGTATTTTACCCGGCGGCAAAGCCTTTACCTCCGGGGTGGCGTTGGGCTACGTCTTTGGCACCGGCGCCATTGGGATTTGGGTTATTGGAATTGGCGCTGGGTATGTGGGTGTGGGGCCGATGATCCAGTTGGGGACGGCGTTTAGTATCATCGCCGCTGTACTGGTCTATTTCTTGCCTTCTACCACCGAGACACGTCAACCACAACCCGAGGGAGTACCGGCGTAATCCCCCAAAAATCCTCTATAACTGCCGTAGGTTTTATGTTACAATATTGGCGGGTTTTAACTATTCTAAGTCAATATTTAGAAGGGCTTGACGTATGACCGACCGTCAGAGTATAGAACAAGCCATCCGAGCCTTAGAAGGTTTGGATCAAGCGGCGATTGATACCAGCCTGGCCGCTTTGCGCCAGTGGCTGGTCAGCGTGAAATCGAGCAAAGTGTCCAGTTCAGCGATGAAGGGTGAGCGCCGGCACGTCACGGTAATGTTTGCCGATATCTCCGGCTTTACGGCGATGAGTGAAAAGCTCGATCCGGAAGAAGTGCGGGGGATGATCAACGGCTGTTTTGAACGGTTGGGGGCGGTCATCGATCGCTACGGCGGCCACATCGATAAATTCATCGGCGATGAGATTATGGCGTTGTTTGGCGCACCGGTTGCTCACGAAAACGATCCGGAGCGCGCCCTCCGAGCCGCCCTGGATATGATGGACGCTCTGGAGGAGTTCAACCGGCAGCACGCCAACAAAATTCCGAAACCACTGGCCCTTCATTTTGGCATTAACAGTGGGCTGGTCATCGCCGGCGGTATTGGCACCAGCCAGCGCCAGGATTACAGCGTGATGGGCGACACCGTGAATCTGGCGGCCCGGCTGGAAGATTTGAGCGAGGCCGGCGAGATTTTGGTGGGAGAAACCACGCACCGTTTGACCGCCCCTCTTTTTGAGTTCGATGCCTTGAAGCCGGTTCAAGTCAAGGGGAAAGCCCAGCCGGTACGAGTCTATCGCTTGCTCAAAGCCAAGGCGGTGACGGGGGGGCAACTGCGCGGCATCGAAGGGCTGTATTCGCCGCTGGTTGGTCGCGTCCAAGAAATGACTGAGCTCAAACAGATTTTGAGCCACTTTTATGACGGTCAGGGACGAGTGATATCCGTGACCGGTGATGCCGGGTTAGGCAAAACGCGATTGATCGATGAGTTAAACCGGCGCTGCGTGCGAGATGGCCGGGCGCAGTGGGTTGACGGGCGGGCGGTATCTTTTGGTGAAGAGGCCAGTTACCTTATTACTCGCGATTTGCTGCGGAATATGCTGGGCCTTGATCTGGACTCACCGGCTGAGATCGAAGAAGCCACGTTGCGGGCGGCAGTGGACCAACTCCTCCCCGATCAATTCGCCGAAACCTATCCCTACCTGGCGCATTTGTTGGATATTCCCCTGGATGAAGCGTCGGCTCAACGGATCAAATATTTGGAAGGCGACGCCCTCCACCAGCGAATTTTACAGGCGGTACAGACTTTCGTTGCCGTGACCAGCCATCAAAAACCGCTGGTGATGGTGTGGGAAGATCTCCATTGGGCCGATCCCTCCAGTCTGCATCTGTTGGAAAGCCTGCTGCCCTTGACCCAGTCGCATGCGCTGCTGCTCTTTTTAATCTATCGGCCGCCTGTCCGCGATAGTCGCATGGCCCAGTTTCAGCAGCGAATGGTTGAAGCATTGGGCGAGACGTCATTGGTCATGCAGCTTGGTCCGCTGAGTCAAGCGGAAAGCAGCCAACTTCTCGATAATTTACTCGGCCCGGATACACTGCCGGAAAATATCAAACAGTTGATCATTGCCAAAGCGGAAGGTAACCCGTTCTATCTGGAAGAAGTTATTCGCTCGCTCATCAACAGCGATACCATTACCCAGGCTGAGGATGGTCAATCGTGGCGGGTAAAGGCCGGTATCGACACCATTACGCTGCCCGACACGCTGCAAGGCGTCATTATGTCACGCATCGATCAACTCGATCCCGACACCAAGCGGGTGTTACAGGTCGCCTCAGTGGTCGGGCGTAGATTTTCGTATCAGGTATTAACCCAGATCGTGGACAATTTGAACATAACTCATTAAGGCAAAGGCGATAACGACAACAATGTCAAAGCTCACCGAATATCTAAATAATCTCGAAATACTTGATTTGATTGCGCGCCAAAAGAGCGATCCGGAATTGGAATATGCTTTTAAGCACGTGTTTACCCAAGAGTCGGTTTACGGCAGTTTGCTCTACAGTGACCGGCGACAAATTCACCAGCAAGTCGGCGAAGCGCTGGAAGCGGCCTTGGCCAATAATGTCCGTGATGACGAAGTGGCTCTGATGCTGGCTCACCACTTTGAGCAAAGCGGCGACAAAACCCGCGCCTTGAAATATCTGAAACAAGCCGCCGCTGTTGCTCGCGCCGCCTACGCTAACCAGGAAGCCCGCTCGCTCTACAATCGGGCGCTGGCGTTGTTGAACCGAGACGATTATGCCCAGCGCTGGGAGATTCTGGCCGATCAAGAAATTATCCTTGATCGCATGGGGGAGCGCGACCAGCAAGCCGACACCTTGACTCAAATGCAAACGTTGGCCGAATTAACGCAGGATAACGTCCGGCTGGCCATCACCCACAACCGGCGGTCGGCTTACTTTGACAAAATTAGCGAGTACCGGGCTTCGGCCGAAGCGGCCGAGGTCGGGCTGCGGATTGCCCAGCGATCGGCGAATGTCCCGTTGCAAGCCGAAAGCCTCAACCTGCTGGCGCTGGCGGCCTGGCGTCGTTTCGATTATCCGCAGGTGCAAAAATGGGCCACCGATGCGCTCGATGCGTTGAAAGTGACCGGTAATCCGGAAACGCGGGTCGCCAGCCTGTTCCATCTCGGTCGAGCCAGTTATCGGTTGGGCCAGTACGATGTCGCTCTGCACTATTTGCAGGCTGCCCATGACCTGACCCGAAGCATGAATAATCGCGAAGGCGAAGCCACCAGCCATCTGGTTCTCGGCTGGATTTACCAGCGGCTGGGCGACTATGATCTCGCGGCCGAACATTATCAAGCCAAGCTGGAACTGCGCCGCATGACCGGCAGTCGCTACGGTGAAGCCACCGCCCTCAGTCACCTGGGCTGGTTGGCTTACGATCAACACAACCCCCAAGCCGGTTTAGAATACTGCCGGCAGGCGCTCGATATCTCTCGCTCCGTCAATGATCGGGAAAACGAGAGTTACGCGTTGAGCGGGTTTGGGCTTAATTATGAGCAAATGGAACAGTTTGAGCAGGCCAGAGCGAATTACCAAGCCGCGTTAGCCATGCATCAGGATATTGGGGCCACTACTTTGGCTGTATTTGATCTGGCCGGGCTGGCTCGTTTAGCCCTGGCCCAAGAGGATATGGCTGAAGCTGGCCGCCACATCACATCGGTGGTCGATTGGATTCAAGGCGGCAACGCCCAAAAGTTCTGGGACCCCTGGATTATCTATCAATCCGGTTACCACGTCTTAACCGCTCTGGGCGATGCGGATCAGGCGAAAGCGATATTAGATGAAGCCCATAGCATCCTTCAGCAGCGCGCCAACGCGATCAGCGACGCGCATTTACGCGACTGTTTCCTGACCAAAGTCGCCGTCAATCGTGAGATCATCGCGGCGTGGGAGCAGATGCAACGGTCTTGACCCTAATTTACAGCGTCGGTTCACCGATCCCGCCGAAGGTGCAGTTGGCTCCGGGCTCAGGATAGAAGGGACCGCGTTGGTAGCGATCGAGGAATTCCTGTAAGCGGTCATCAAAAACGTCATCTAGTTTCAGTTGAACGCGCCAGGCGGTAGCGATTAGCGGCACATCGATATCCGGCTCCGGTGAAAGAATAACCATCGCCTCACCCCGATCGGCGCGCTTCTGGCGAACCACGTTCCGTAAATATTCCACCTCTTCTTCGGATAAACTCGGTTGGTAGGTCAACCAAACCGCGCCGTGTTCCATCGAATGGATCGTGTTTTCGGGGCGAACGGGTTCATCATAAATTCCGCACAATTGCCAAACGGGATTATGCGGCCCTCCCACCGGCACTGCCGAGGTATAAGCGATATCGCCATCGACGTGACCCTGACCGGGATCGGGGAAAATCTCTAATCCTTCGATGCCGCTGTTGGCGATGGCCTGGCCATTGTACCCCAGATAGAACAGCCCAATGACGATCAAAGCGACCACAACCCCACCAATGGCGAACCAGGTTAAGTACAGTTTATTATTGGATTTATCATCTGTTCGGCTTGATCGTTTGCTTTTGGGTAGTTGGGTGGATTTCTTGCCCATTTGTTCATCTTCTCCTATTACTTTGACTCAGCGGCCGCAAGCTGCTCATCGATAATCTGTTGGAAAACCTCAAAGGGTTGAGCGCCATTGATGAATAGGCCGTTGATTAAAAAGCCGGGCGTCCCGCGCAGTCCCAGCGATTGAACCGTTTGCGACTCACGCGAAATCTGCAAACTGTAACGGCCCGACGACAAACAGTCCGTAAAAGCCGAGGTGTCCAGCCCGATATCTGCGGCTATACTCACCAACTTTTCCTGGTTGAGCGAACTATGATTTTCATTTTGGTCGGCAAAAACCTGATCGTGGTAAGGCCAAAAAGCGTCTTGTTCGGCGGCGCACTCGCTGGCCTCGGCCCCTCGGTTCGACTCCGGACCTAGAATGGCGAAATGTTTGTATACATATTTCACTTTGCCGGTTTCCACATATTCTTCACGAAGACGACTCAACGAGTCGGCGGCGAAACGCCCGCAGAAATGTCATTTGAAGTCGCTGTACTCGACCACGGTAATCGGGGCATTGGGATCGCCCTGAATATGGCGCGCGTCGGACATCACGAATTCCATCAACGTGGGCGTGGCCGTACCATCTACCGCCGCCTGATCGGCTTCGGTCATTGTGGTTTGGTTGGCTCCGCTGTTGCCGGCTGACTCAGCAGCGTTGGCCGGCGCTTGGGCCACGGCTGCCCCATTCGGATTAGGTACAACCGTCACCACTACTTGCACCGGTACATCTCGGATAAGCAACGGGCGGCCGGTTAAACCGATGAACAGACCGACGGCAAAAGCAATGGCCAAGGCGGTTCCGAAATAAACGGGGCTTACGGTTGGGGGCGTTGCCAGTTGGTGGTGGTAAGTTGACGATGGTTCTTGCGGAAAATCTTCCATAATGGTCTAATCCTACGGGTTAATCTTACGGTGTATAAGAAGTTTATCGGATGATTGAATTTTGTCAAACCCAATCGTTACCGATGTCACGGTCTAACGCGAGCGACTAAAATCGTCATATCATCGTGAAGTTCGGTTTGGTTGGTAAATTCCATGACCATGCCGACTAATTGTTTGATCGCTTCATCGGCGTTAGATCCCGAGGGGAGACGCAGGAGGGCGGCATGCAGCCGGTCGAAGCCGAACATCTCTGATCGCTCATTCATAGCTTCCACCAGGCCGTCGCTGCTAAAAATAACCAGGTCATCCGGTTCTAAAGTTACCGAGATAGACCGGTAGTTATAATCGTCAGTTGATCCCAGCGGTAACCCGCCGATTTCAAGCTCTTCGAGATGATTATTGCGCCGCAAGTACGGATGAATTAAGCCGGCGTTGGCGATGGTCAGCGACGACGACAGATCATCTAAAATGGCGTAGCAGCAGGCCACATTCATGTGGTTGGGAGCCAACCGGGTGGCTAAATCCTTGTTGAGCGTGTCGAGCAGGGTTTCCGGCTTGATATGAAAAGGGGCGTAAACTTCCAGCAACCCTTCGGCAAGGGTGCCGGTCATAGCCGCAGGCGCGCCTTTCCCGCTAACATCGCCGATGGCAATGCCGCGCTTGCCGTCATCTAGATCGATGTAGGCGTAGAAATCACCGGCGACCTCGCGAGCGGGCTGCCAGTAGACGGCTAACTCCAGCTTAGCGGATTGAGGCAGCCGGGTGGGTAGAAAACTGGCCTGAATCCGGCTGGCCAGCTTTAGCTCTTGCTCCAGACGATCTTTATAGGCTTGCAGCGACTGTCTAGAGCTAAAGAGATTGCCGGCCATCTCGTTGACTGTTTCACCCAGAAAAGCAATTTCCTGCGGGCCTGAAGGCTCGGCCCGAGTTTCCAGGTTGGTGCCGATCCGCTGGACGCTTTCCACTAATTGTGAAATGGGATGGGTGATTTTTCGGGTAATGATATAGCCTAAAATGACGCCGCCGAAGAGCATCACCGGGACAAAAATGGTAATGGCGGTGATGACCAGATCTTCAGTTTGGCGGGCTTGACGGATAATGGCGGCGCTGGTGTTCCCCTGGGCCAGCCGTAGCCGTTCAATCGAGTCCAGCAGATCGTCTTGAGCCTTTACGCCTTCGGTTTCCCATAAAAAGCGGGCTGAGGCTTGAAAGCCGTCCTGGTAGAGGCGTAAGATCTCGCTCTCTTTCCCGCTAAATAAATCTTCCGCCACTTTGACGGCTTCCAGTGCGCGGAGTTCTTCCGCTGTGGTGATGACATTGACCAGCCGCGTAAAGATATCGGCATAGGCCAGTTGAAAGGTTTGGTAATTGGCCAACAGCGTCACGTCGGACGAGTCCAAATAACGGCGGAGCGCGTCGGTCCGCCGGACGGAGATTAGCTCTAATTCCAGCGTCAAACGATCAACATCACTTCTCGTTCTAATCGTATCTCGTTGCCAAACGCTGACATCATAAGCAATCCGGCCCAAAAGACCGGTTAATAAAGCCAGGCACAGGATAATACCAAATCCTGTGCCGATAACTTGTCCAATACGAACAAACCTAAAATTTTTCATGAATTGCGGGATTTATTGATTAGGCGGTTGATTCTCGTCAATAATGCGTTCTATTTCCGGTAGGGCTGCTTGAAGCGCCTCGGCGGCCGGTTGCTCACCGCGCCAGACGGGGACCAAAACCTCCTCGTTCATCATATCGATAATTTCATTTGCACCTGGAAAGGCAGGGTCAGTTTGGCCGATTTCAACCTCTTCCAGAAAGGTGTGAATGTTATAAGACGCCCTCGGTTTCATAAATATTTCCGACTCGGCCACCGATTTGCGCGCTGGAACAGCCACGCCGGCTTCAGTAAAGATCGCCTGGCCTTTGGGTCCGGTCAGAAATTTGAGAAAAGTCCAGGCTTCAGTGGGGTGTTCGGTATTAGCGGCGATAAAATAACCGGCGCCCGCAGCCAGGTTGGCAGCCACTTTTTGCCGGGGCAAGCCGACCACATCCCATTCGAATGTATCGATTTCAGAGAAGGCGGGTACCAGGGCATGGTTGCCGAAGGCCATCGCCAACTTTTCGTCCTTAAATAGTTTGGCGATTTCTTCAGAACTGCGCAGGACTTCATAAGGCGGCGTCACTTGATCGACATTGGTCAGATCGGCCAGAAATTGAACGGCCTCGGCCGCTTCCGGCTCGCCCAAGAAGGAGCGCGTTGGAAACAGCTTGTCATCAAAAACCGGGGTGCCATTTTGCCACATCCAGATCATCCACCAGTTATTTACTTCATAGGCAAAACTGTACTGCACCGCTCCAGACTCTTTTAGCGCCAGCGAGGTTTCCCGCAAATCCTCCCAGGTCCAGCCGGCTTTGGGAAAGGCAACGTTGGCTCGATTAAAAAGACGCTTATTGTAGAAAATAACTTTGGTATCGCTGTCTCGCGGTAAGCCATAAATATCATCGTCGCTGAGCCGGTATTGGGTTAGTAACCCTTGATAAAAATCGTCCAGGTCATAATTTTCCGCTTTCATCAGCGACGCCAGATTCATAAAATAACCCTTGGGAATGTCAACGGGAGCTTGCGACCAGAACAGGACATCGGCCACAGGCTCACCTTTGTCGAATTTAGACCGCACCTCATCAAAGTAGTCATTCCAGGGACGATGAAAGGTTTCCACTTTGATGCCGGGGTTGTCCCGTTCAAAAACTTCGATCACTTGTTGGTTGATCTCTACTTCCCATGGATCGCCCCAATAGGCCCAGGTAATGGTGACCGGCTCAACGTGCGGGGTAGGGGTGGGTGGTACTGACGTTGATAACTGTGGCGTGGCAGCGAGGCAGGCGGTTAAACCTAAACTTACTGCCAGTAAGAAAAATAGTCCGGCTAAGGTCCGTTGCATGGGGTCAGCTCTCTTCCTAAGTTATTGAGACAGGTCAATCAGGCTCATTATACTCTATTTGAACCTGATTGCCTATAGGAGTTTTTTCGTTATAGAGGCAGGCTATTTGGATCGCTTTCCGGCGGGGATCCATCTAGCCTGTGATCATTTTTTTCGGGCTGATTTTGAAAGGAGAGCAACATCAAAAGGCCAACACCGATCAAGATAAAACTATCGGCCAGATTGAAGGTGGGCCAGCGGGCCGCCCCAATACCGACATCCAGAAAATCGGTTACCCGGCCGTCGATGACTCGATCGACAAAATTGCCGATAGCCCCGCCCAACAATAAGCCGACCGGCCAGGCCGCTTGGGGTGAAAAATGGCCGTTTAGCAGCCCTCTAATAAACCAGACGGCGATGATCGTAATGATAACGCCGGTCACGATCAGCGGCCAGACCCCGCCGTTGGCAAACAACCCAAACGCGACGCCGGTATTATAACCCAGCGTGAAACGAAAAAATTCGCCCAAAACCGGCACCGGCTCATAAAGCTCCAGCGATCGCTCTGCCCAAATTTTGGTCAGACCATCCAGGATAAAGACAAAAACCATCGCCAGCAGCAGCCGAGACAAAACTTTCATAAAACCTATCCACCGTTTCTAAATATTATCGATTACCAATTAGCTAACCCATCCACCTTCTTATGAAAATTTATTAACTCCACAAACTCTATAAACTCCACAAACTCTATATACTCTAATAAGTTGCGACGGATGAATATCAAAGGTAAAGTATACCAAAATCTGTAAGGGCGTACCAATTCACTGACCTGATTGGAGGAACTATTTTCGCCTAAGGCGATTTGTGTTGGAAGGGGGGTAAGTATGCAAAAAGTTGAGTCGATGTTCGATATTGTTGGTGGGGTTATGTCGATGCCGGGCAAAACCGTGGTTGATGTTGGCTCGGGTACAGGCCGGCTGGCGCGGTGGTGCGCCCGGCAGGGGGCGCGGGCGGTGGGAGTTGAATATTTTTCAAGGCCGCTCGTGAAATCCAAAGAGCGTCCTTCGGAACCCGGAGTTCAATATATTCAGGCTCAAGGGGAACTGCTGCCGCTGGGGCGTGATTTTGCCGATCTCGTGATTTTCGCTTTTAGTCTACATCATATTCCCCAACCGTTCATGCTAAAAGCCTTACGTGAGGCGCAGCGCGTCCTTAAGCCTAAGGCGCTGCTGGTCGTATTGGAACCGTTGGCCGAAGGTTCCGGCTTTGAGATGCTGCGGATCATTGAGGACGAAACCGAAATTCGCCGCCAGGCTTACGAAGCGCTCTACCACGCCGAACAAGTCGGATTGTCGCCGGTCGCCGAGAAGTTCTTTGTGATCGACCATCTTTATGGCGATGACCGCAAGATGGCTAACAGTTTTATCGATGTTGACAGCCGTCGCGAGGAGAAGCTGAAATCGCTCAGAAAGGAATTTAAAGAGCGTTTCTATGAGTTGGGCGTCCCCTCAGAGAGGGGCTATGTATTTGAAACAAGGCTGAGACTTGATGTCTTAAGGAATGTCAAATAAGTTCAAAATGAATCAACCCATCACCAATGCCGAAAAGCTAAGCAAGCTCCCGTGGAGCATCGGGAGCAATGCTCTGGTTAACGTCTTCGTTCAACTGACCTTTTTAGGCTCCGTCTTTATTTTGTTTTTGAATACGTTAGGGCTGGATAAATCCCAAATCGGTTTTTTGCTCTCTTTGGTCCCCTATACCGGCCTGATTGCCCTGTTCATTGCCCCGCTGATTGCCCGTTACGGGTACAAGCGCACGTTCGTTCATTTTAGCGTCCTCCGGCTGCTATTCGCTGCGTTGCTGCTGCTAACCCCCTGGGTGGTCTCTAATTTTGGCGCGGAAGCGACGCTATTGTTCATTACCGTAGTGGTGACTCTTTTTTCCATCACCCGATCGATTGTGGTCACCGCTTACTATCCCTGGGCGCAAGAATATATCCCTAAATCGATTCAAGGTAAATATTCGGCCACCAACAACCTGTTTACCACCCTGGCCGGCTTTTTAGCCGTGACCCTGGCCGGCTTTGTGCTCGATTTGACTACGGGCTTAACCGGTTACCTGGTCCTCATTATTATCGGCGTGCTTTGCGGCGCTGTTGCGGTGTGGGGCGTTACCAAGGTTCCGGGTGGCGCGCCGGTCGAGGTTGGGCGAGGCGTCATGGCCTCGTTTCGCGACACTATCGCCGCTTTGGGTGATAAAGGGCTGCTTTTTTTCCTGGCCGGTGTGGGTTTGATCACCCTGGCGACCGTGCCACTCACCTCGTTCGTGCCGCTCTTTTTGCAGGAGGAAGTCGGTCTGAGCAGCGGCAATGTAGTGTTGGTGCAAACCGGCGTGCTGTTGGGCGGGTTAGTGTCAACCTATCTATGGGGCTGGACCTCCGACCGGTACGGTAGTCGCCCGATTATGTTGTCCGGCATTTGCTTGCTGGCTTTGCTGCCCATTTTCTTCATGCTGATGCCGCGTTACAGCCCGGTTAGCCTGTACGTGGCCCTGGGCATTGCCTTCCTTCAGGGTATCGCCGATATGGGCTGGGTTATTGGCTCCACTCGGTCGTTGTTTGTCAGCATTGTGCCGCCGGAAAAACGGTCGGAATACACGGCCCTCTATTTTGCCTGTGTGGGCGTATTCGGCGGGACAAGCCAGCTTCTGGCCGGACAAGTGGTCCAGCTTTCTTCAGGTGTTTCAGGCAGCTTTTACTTTTTTGTGGTTGATGCCTATACGCCGTTGTTTTTGTTGAGCATCATCTTCGCGATTGCCAGTCTCTTTACACTGCGTACGGTGCGATCGGATACGCAGGTGACGGTTGAAGAATTTGCCGGCATGTTCTTACGGGGTAACCCGTTGTCGGCCATGACTTCATTAGTCGGCTATCACTTTGCCCAGGACGAGTCTCGCGTGGTGGCGATGACCGAACGGTTAGGTGTAACCCGTAGCCCCTTCACCGTGGATGAACTGTTGGAGGTGCTGGCCGACCCCCGTTTCAACGTGCGTTTCGAGGCCATTATCTCCATTGCCCGAACCCGCCCGGACCCCCGTTTGACCCAGGCCCTGATCGATGTCTTCAATGGCACGGAGCTAGCCCTTAGCAATATCGCCGCCTGGGCGTTGGGACGTGTGGGTGACCAAACGGCAATTGAGGCGCTGCGCCAGGGATTGAATTCAAAATACCATTCCATTCAGGCCAACAGCGCTCGAGCGTTAGGTCGTTTGGGGGATGCCGAAACCGCTCCCCTGCTTTTAGAGCGGCTGCAAAATGAGCCGGATATAGGGCTGCAAATGGCCTATGCCTCGGCGTTGGGCAATTTGCGAGCTAAGGAAGCCACCTCGCCCATTTTACACTTGCTACATGACATACAAAATGAAGGCGCTCGGCGCGAGTTGGCCTTAGCCTTGGCCCGACTGGTCGGCGATGAAGGGCATTTCATTCACCTCTACCGCGAGGCCCGAGCCGATTTTGGCACGGCGACGGCGCAAGCGGTCTCCGCCTTTAAGCGGAAGATCGAAAAAGTATTAAACAGTGAGACTAAAGTGTTATCGACATTGGGCGCATGTGCTGATAATCTGGCTAGAGACCAGTTGACCGGAGGCGCTAGCTACCTTGCTCAATTAATTGAGGTGCTGCCGGCCGATCATTATGATCCGCACAGCGTCGACATTCTTAATACCTGCGCTGCCCAATTGAAAGCGGGTGGCGCAACAAGGACCGAATACCTTCTATTAACCCTCCACACCCTGGAAATTGGTTGGCACACCAAGGAGCATTAAGAATGAAACCTACTTTAGTCATTTTGGCCGCCGGTATGGGCAGCCGTTACGGCGGCCTTAAACAGTTGGACGGCGTCGGCCCCAACCACGAACCGATCTTAGAATATTCCGTTTTCGATGCCGTTCGCGCCGGCTTCGGCAAGCTGGTTTTTGTGATCCGGCCCGACTTTGCCGATGCCTTCAAAGCGATGGTCGATCGCACCTTTGGCCGAGCGATTGCCGTTGAATACGTTTATCAGGAACTCGCTATGCTGCCCGACGGCTACACCGTCCCCCCACAGCGCCAAAAACCGTGGGGCACTGGCCACGCCATCCTCTGCACCGAAAGCGTCATCAACGAACCGTTTAGCGCCATCAACGCCGATGATTTCTACGGCGCCAACGCCTTTCAGTTGATGGGCCGCTTCTTGAGCCAGGCCCAGGATACCGATTTGGCCCAATATGCAATGGTCGGCTACGTGCTGCGCAATACCCTCTCCAAATTTGGCAGCGTCGCCCGCGGGCTATGCCAAATTGAAGACGGGCGTCTCCAACGGGTTATCGAAGTGACTAACATCGAACCGGACGGCGCCGGCGCGAAATATGTTGACCCAGCCGGCCAGCCTCAACCCCTCACCGGCAACGAGATCGTCTCGATGAACATGTGGGGGTTCACTCCGTCTATTTTCGGACACCTGCGCCGCCTGTTTACCGAGTTTCTCAATGAAAAAGGCCACGAACCCAAAAGCGAATTCTACATCCCCACCGTCGTCGATACGCTCATCGCCCAAAACCAGGCGCAGGTCACCGTTTTGCCCAACGATGACTCTTGGTTCGGCGTCACCTACCGCGAAGACAAACCCTACGTTCAAGCCGGCGTTCAAAGCCTCATCGACGCCGGTCGTTACCCACAGCATTTGTGGGGCTGACGGCTTGACGTAGTATGGTTGTTTGGGGTACTGGCTCGCGGTTTGCGGGAATGGGGCTTTGTCATCGTTCGCCAGCCGCGCCGTGCTGCCGCTATTGAGGACGATAACTTCATCGGCAACTAGATGGAGGCCACGCCAGATGTCGATAGACCCCGCCACAACCACTAACGGCAGCGTTACCACGAAGGTGAAACAGGAGTCTTTTCCGTTTTAGCCTGAGCAATAAAGTAAGGGGAGTACTATTGATTATGGCTTCGGTTTGTGTGATAATTAACTTATGGAACTGTTAGAAGTATGAACTTTGATCACGATTTTATTTCCATGTAACTAGGCTTTCCGCCTCGGTGTATCATATTTACAAAAAGAATGAATTGAGAACCCTCAATAAGTCTATTGTAATGCTTTATCCACTTAAATTAGTATGGTTTAGCAACGGAGGTCCTCTATGCCACTACGTGTAGCTGTTGTCCAATGGACACCCAAACCCGATGAAGTCGCTCAGGCAATCAGTGAAGAATTGCACCATCTAAATTATGAACCGACCTTCTTTAGGTTTGATCAAAAGATTCCTGCCGACCAAGACGCTATTTTTACCTATGCTCCTTGGGGAAGGGTACAGCAGTTCACCCACCAACTTCAACGTATCCCTGCTGCTCAGCGTCCCGCTTGGGCCCATTGGAATTTCGAAAGCCCACCTGATATCAGGCTCCCCAAACGACTTAGCTTGACATTGGGACAATTTAGGTCGGCGGTTGATCGTCTAAACGATGTTGAGAGCGATAGGCTCTCGGCGCTGCAACAACATAAGTTAGTTCAATCCTTCAATCATCGCTTAGCAAAATTTCGTTACGTAGGAGATTATTGGTATGCCAGACAGCAAGAGGCTTTGAGTGTATATGCTGAAATTTCTCAAGTATATGCTGATTTTTACAACGCCCTTGGCTTGAAAACAATCTACGCGCCGTGGGGTGTTATGCGGGGAAATTATGCTGATCTGGGACTGGAACGCGATATCGACGTCCTGTGGATAGGAACGCGAAGAACCCGCTACCGCAGTCGAAACCTTGACAGAATTCGAAGCGAACTTGCTGAGCATGGTGTTGAAATATACGTTGTTGATGGTGTTGAACGGAAACCGGTTTTTGGCGAAGCGCGCACCGAACTGATAAATCGCGCCAAAATCACTTTAAGTCTTTTGCCAACCTGGTATGACGCTGCGCTCGTATATCGCTTTCCGCTAGTAGCAGCTAACAAGACGCTCGTGGTATCTGACAACAGCCTGGCCCACAACCCCTTGTATATTAATCATAGGCACTACGCAGCCGCTCCTGTCGATAAGCTTGCTGAGACTATCCTGTATTATCTTGCTCATGATCAAGAGCGTGAGGCTATTGCTGAAAATGGTTACAAATTAGTAACCGAAGAATTAAAACTTGGCCGCGGCGTTGCTGTAATTATGGAAGCCGTAGAGCAATCACTTTCAAAATCAAGGTCGGAGATAAACCCTTGAGGAACCACTAAACAATAAATATTGTCATAATTCGTTGTTGCCCCTTACATTGGTTTTGTAGTCAACCAGGTGGTTCTACTAACGCTAGAGGTCTCCAAATCTAAACGAAAACAGCCCCAGGCATGCATACCTGGGGCTGTTTTTGCGCGGTGTGGAAATTAAATGGGTTAACTTTCCAAGACCGCTAACACGGCTTCCAGCCGGCCGACGCGCAGGCCGCTCTTACCGTATTTGGCCCGCACTTCCAGCGTATAGAAGCCGGGGCTGAGGCCATCGGGCAGGCGAAAGGTGAGCACTTTGGGCGTAATATCGGTGAACTCCTCAACTTTGACCGCTTCGCTCATAGTGAGCAGTCCGGCGGCATCAACGGGCCCAATAAACAGCCCTTGCTCGGCATCGGTGGGGTCAAAACGCCGGTCGTCCGATCCCTGATCTTTATGCCAAAAATGAAAATTTAAGGTTTCCAGTCGATGATCATACCCGATCAAGGGCGATGATCGGGTCCGATCAAGGGCGATGATCATACCCGATCAAGGGCGATGATCGGGTCCGATCAAGGGCGATGATCGGGTCCGATCAAGGGCGATGATCGGGTCCGATCAAGGGCGATGATCACATCCGATCAAGGGCGATGATCACATCCGATCAAGGGCGATGATCGGGTCCGACTCCAGTAAGGAGTCGTAGGGCTGTAATCATACGCTCCACAGCACCTATAATCGATCCGTGGGCCAGGCATGCGAGCCTGGTCCCCTAATCCCTCCACCCGACCCCCTCCCCTTGGGCTGGCGAGAGGTTGCCCATGGGCTTTGTCGTACTATTGATTATGGCTGTGGTTTGTGTCATAATAGGCTTATAGAAGTGTTGGAAGAATTAGATTTGAGGCGTAATAATTTCGGTTGGGTAAGTTAATCTAATCCTTGTTGGGCGCATGCTGTAGTGCGCGGGTCACACGTTTTGTGAATAGCTGTACTCATCTGTACAATCACAAGCAAGTATGTTTTGCGGTAGAGGAACGGTTCCGGCTCGGATATTTTGTGCCAACGAAGCCCCCCCAAACGAGCTTGTGTTGCTTATACATAGCGAAGCATGTTTGGGGGCGGGCAGGGACGACTTGGGGTCAATGGCAATGGTCGCACATAACAGAACGCCCGGCTCAGCGCCGGGTGGTTGCGATTCAGACCGCATTCTTTCGCCGGTAATTGATATCCGTCGCATTCCCAGTTTGAAGCATCCTCATTTCATCAATACTGGCAGGTAGGTTTTCCGTTGATAGTATGGACAGGTAACATTCGCGCTGTCGACAACGGGCGAGCTGCCTGTGGCGAAGCCAGAGAGAGTTACTACGTATTGACGGCCCATGTCCGGGATTCCACTGATATTCTTGCCGCCGCAGGCTACTTTGAGTCCATTGCCTAACATTGGACCAGTCAGGTAAGCCGAATTTTCAAAGAAGCCGCTCATATTAGCACGCACCTTGCCGTTAATGGCTATTTCGATGTGGCTGAAGGACGAGTCAGAAGTGGAGGCGGAGAAATAGCGCAGGTTGATCAGACAACTTCCGGCTGTTTCAACATCTTGAACACAATAAGGATTGCTGACGATCATTGTAACGGCCTGTGGAGCAGTATGAACAGGCTCGTACGCGAGGGCCTGCGTCAGACCCAGTATTATCATCACCAGTAGAAAGGTTCGCATTACGCGCATAACTGACGCTCCACATCACGGACTAAATGCTGGGCAGGTCACGTTGGCGATGTCGGTGGACATGGGGTTACGGCTTGAATCCAGCGGCTGTATCGTGACCCCGTACACATTGCCATACTGGTTGCCTGCCCCGCCCGCATTCGGCGACCCGCAAGCCACGATCAGGCCGTTGGGAACCATGTCATAGCTGTAGGTGATCGTCCCTTCAAAAAAGGCGGTGGCGTTGTAGCGTTTCTTGCCGCTGATTGTGAATGCCAACCAAGTCATATAAGGCGCGCTGCTCTGATTGTCGGTGGCCTGGACGAAACGAAAGTTGATCGAGCACTTGTCAACTGCTGGATCGGGTTGGTAGCAATAAGGATTGGAAACCGTGAATGAAGTCAAGCTATTGGGAGCAATTGGATCGGCTTGGGTCCCCATCGGCCCTGTGAGCGGCGTCGGAGTTGGCGGTGCTGTCTGGGCAGACGTAAGGTTATCTACCATAAGCATGCCGCCCGTGAATATCAATACCAGTATCCCCGCGAAGACAAATTTGCGCATGTTACCTCCTTGGCTTTTATAGGAATGGTAGCGTTGATAGGTTTGAATTATAGTATGCCTCCTTCGTGATGGCAACACTGATCAGTGGGTTGCTGATGGTCTGAAACATGCTGTGGTACGCGATCCGGCGCGTGCTGGCGAACCAGAGGCCGCCCAACATCGCTTGCACCTGACTCGCTCAGATCGCGCTTTTTTGATATATTGTATCATTCTTAAGCTGTACTGCTTGGGACAAGTTGTACTATCCCGCCGCGGCAGGTGAAGCGGGGCGTTATACGCCATGTGAATGGCAAATGCCGGATATATCCGGTCAAGAATGGGAGGAAACAATATGGCTCTTAAACGGATGGACAATGTCGGTATCGTGGTCGAATCCTCGATACCGCTATCTCTTTTCACCGAGCTTGGCCTGAAGCTCGAAGGGCGAGCCACGGTCGAAGGAGAATGGGCCGGGCGCGTCACCGGACTGGGCTCCCAGTGCGTCGAGATCGCCATGATGATCACCCCCGACGGTCACAGCCGGCTCGAGCTCTCGCGATTTCTCACCCCGCCTGTCGTTGCCGATCACCGGAACGCTCCGGTGAACGCTCTCGGCTACCTACGCGTCATGTTCGCCGTGGACGACATTGACGAGGTGCTCGCCAGGCTCCGCAAGCGCGGTGCGCAGCTTGTCGGCGACGTGGTTCAGTACGAGGACTCGTATCGGCTCTGCTACATCCGCGGTCCCGAAGGAGTTCTCATCGGGCTGGCTGAGGAGCTCGGGTAAAGCGTTCCCGTATAGGCGCAGAAGAAGCACCTGCCTTGCGGCCAGCAAACGGCCGGTTAGGATACCTTCTTTGGCGTATAATAACCGGTTGCAACGGACGACTCGCTATGCGCCCCGCTGCCGCACCTGCGGCGCGGACTGGGCCGAAGCCTGCTATAGCTCCGGCCACATGGAAATCTATTATCTCTTCCCCGCGCCGCCCACCGGCGACTCTGTCCGCTGGCTGCACGAAGAAGCCGCCGGGTTGCCGCCGTCGTAAAGTTTACATCAGTTGTCACCTTGCTCAGGCATAACTAATAACCAACGTTACAGCCCTAAGCACGCCAGGAGTAAGGAGCAGGAAGTAATCGCTTTTGAACCTTACTCCCTACTCCCCGGTATTATTAATCTCATTGAAGCCCCCTGTTAGCGCCGGATAACAGGGGGCCAGTCAAGCTCCTATTTGTGAACATCTATAAATTGACCCGTCGGGTGATCGGTCATGTCGGCGGCCATTTCGGGTGAGTCATAGGCGAAGGGGGGATCGGGCCGGAACTCGTCGCCGGACTCCAGCAGCCAGGTTTGCCACGTTCCGGCCTCCGGCTCGACTTGCTCCGATGCCGGACTGGAGGCGACTGCCGATCCCGGCCCATTCAATCCGCCTATAATCCCGGCAGCCAGGATCAGGGTCACGCTAAGCGTTAGTATCAGCGATATTGCTTTCCTAATCTTGCGATTATCATTTCTGTTTTGAGTCTCGGTCAACATGATTAAACTCCTTTATTCAAATCTTGTATAATAAAAATAGGCGTGTAGATAGAGCTACCTGGTCAAGCTATGGCCGGTACGCTCTGCCTGCTGTCTATCCTTAAGGAGATACCGGCTGACTTGGCGGTGAGCGGTATCTCCTTTTTTTGTAACGCAATGGATGCAATTCACGGCGGGGGGGCGCGTATCGTCATGATTTGTCTCAATGTTTGGATCTCAGTTGTTTTTGGCTGGACAGGTCGGCTGCTGATCGTCAATTCCATACTTAGCAATCGCTGCAAACGAATATCGGCCCGGCTTTCGTTGAGCCATTGCCGCAGCCGGTCCCACTCGCGCAGCAGGGCCTCGTGGGCCACCTCCACGGTAGGGCTGCGGCTGGCCGGATCGTGATCCAGCGCCAGCAGCCGGCCCGCACCAGGCTGGATTTGCCGCTGCCGCTGGGGCCGATCACAGCCAAGAAGCGGGCCAAGTCACTCTCCTGGCCGAGCCTCGATAGGAGTTTCCGGGTCAACTTCTCGCGTCCAAAGAAATCCTGCTCGTCGGCAATCTGGAACGCCTGGAGGCCTTTATACGGATTTTCCGGCTCCGGCAGGGCGCTGATGCGGGACACAGTAGCGCTATCGGCCGCCCGCCCGTCAACGATCAGATCAAGCTCTCTAGCCCGGACGATGGCTTGCACCCGGCTCCGCACGTTCAGTTTGCGATAGATTTGGGTGACGTACCATTTGACCGTGGTCAGTTCGATGGTCAGTTTGTCGCCAATCTCGCGGTTAGTTTTGCCCCCGATGATCAGCTTGAGGACTTCTTGCTCCCGGGGGGTCAGCAGTTCGACCAGCTTATCGGCAGCCTGGCTCACGCTCAGACCGGCGGCCTCCCGGAAGGCCGACGCCAGCGCCAGTACATCTTGGTAGCGCTGGTGGGGGTTTTTGGCCGTGGCTTTTTGGATAACCGCGTTAATGGCGTCGGCCACGTTTTGATCCAGCGAGGCAATCGGGGGCATCGGTTCATTAAGCTGCTTGAACATGCGCTCCACCGGCGTCGAGTCCGGAAAGGGATGGGACCCGGTCAGCATCTCATATAGCACCAGACCCAGGCTGTAAATGTCAGACTTGGGCGTGACCGGATCGCTGCGCACCTGCTCCGGCGAGAGGTAGTCCGGTGTGCCGACCACATCGCCGGTCTGGGAGTAGGCGGCGGCCGTATTGTCCAGGTCTTTGGCCAGGCCGAAATCGGCCACGTAGCCGTTGCCGTCTTCATCTAATAGAATGTTGGCCGGCTTGATGTCGCGATGGATGACATGATGGCGGTGAGCCACGGCCAGGGCCGAAGCCACCTGATCGAGCAGCCGGGCGGCGCTTTCCAGGTCATAGGGGGCGTCCACCAGGGCCGTCTGCAAACTGCCGCCGCGCAGGTAACGCATCACCAGATAGGCGCCCTCGGGGTCGCGCCAGAAATCGTACAGGGGGGTAATATTCATATGCTCCAAGCGGGCCACAGTCTGGGCCTCGGCCTCGAAGCGGCGCACGAATTCGGGTCGATTGGCAAAGCCGGGCAAGATGATTTTGATGGCCACCTCGCGCCCAACCGTGGATTGGTAGGCGCGATACACCGCCCCAAAGCCGCCCGCGCCGATGCGATCCCGAAGTTCGTATCCTTTAATAATGCTCCCGCTCAGTGGTTCCATCTGGCTCTCCCCGTTTGGCTAAACCTGCTTTCTGAAACCAGTATAGCATAGTTTTAAGGCCATTTGGGACCTTTCGGGGCGACTCCCTACCTTTTCCCTACCCCCTCAGAACCGTTGTAGAGACCCAAATGGGGCCAAATCCAGGCCGTAGCCAGGCTGGGAGATGGGCTGGGAGAGACATAGAAAGACCTCCAAGGGTTTTAGAGACCTTGGAGGTTTGAACATTGAGAGGATTCGGTAATTCCTTATCTGTAGCCATCTGGCCTATCACTGAGCCCAGGCCCATGGGAAGCTGATAACAAGTTGCCTCTCCCCTCAATTGTCCCAATTTTATGACAAAATTGTCCTAAATTTAGGACAGACGATCAGCTTTAATGAAGCTATAATGTCTTCAGGCAAGGGCTAGAAATCAAGAATTTGATGAGTAGTTACTCCTAACTTGTGGACCTGGTCCCTAGTAAAGGCTTTACGCTGGCAATCAATGGAGGCAATAATCAAACGACCCCAATTGGGAGTGCATTCGATTCACCACTTGAAGTTACTATCACTAGCAATTCCGGCAATGAACCGGTTGATGATGGTATTATCACGTTTGTGGCTCCCGCTAGTGGCCCTAGTACTTCATTTGCTCCAACCGCCACAGCAACCATTGTATCGGGATTAGTTTCGTTGGACACAACTGCCAATACGGTTGTTGGCGGGCCATACAATGTGACGGCCAGTACTAGTGGTAGCAACGCGGTGAATTTCAGCCTAACTAATGCCAAGATAACGCCAACTGTGGTTATCAGTTCGTCAGCTAATCCATCGCTACTAAACCAAACGGTAACCTTCACGACAACCGTAACATCTGGCTTGGGAATTCCTTCAGGTAATGTAACCTTCGTGATCGATAGTACGCCGCAATCAACCGTGACATTGGTCAACGGACAGGCTACATTCTCAACTGCCAGCCTGATAGTGGGCACTCACGCCATTACTGCCAATTACAGCGGGGATGATAATTTTAATGCCAGTAGTGGGTCGTTAGTGGGGGGGCAGACTGTTTTAAACCAGGCGCCCTACACACCCTCCAACCCCATCCCAATCAACACCAGCACCAATATTTCTACTACTCAAACCCTAAGTTGGCACGGTGGTGACCCCGATGGAGATGTCGTTACTTACACGATCGCGTTTGGTTCCAACAATCCACCACCCATCGTTGAGACAACCACCCTGACTAGCTTCACGCCATCGCTAAATTTTGGTACCACCTATTACTGGATTATTACCGCCACCGATGGGTTTAGTGAAAGCGCTGGCCCAATATGGAGTTTTACTACGGAAGCTGCTACTTCAGCCGATACAGAGCCTGTCTATCTACCTGTTGTCCTAAAGTAGTTTCCTAAAGATAGGACTTAAGAAGAAAGCCACAAAGCGTCACTGAGTTGTTTTTTCGGGAATTGGCATTGGCATTAAGCCGGTTTATTACGATTTTACCTACGGCAGGAGAATCGATTTTACCGGTATAACCTGGCCTTATGGCCTATTTTGCGCCGCATTGGGGGTACTGTTGGTGCGGTCTACATATAACTAAAAGGAGAAAACCTATGGATATGAAAAAGATACTGGAAGATTTGGACACTGGGTATAACGAGGCTTTTAACCGAGGTGATGCGGCAGGCTGCGCCGCATTTTTTACTGATGATGTCGTCCTGCTGGCGCCCGGCCAACCCATGACTCGGGGCAAAAAGGCATTTATAGAAACCTACCAATCTCGGATGGACAACAGCACCGGCGGCACCCATCGCAATAACCTGGTGGAATACGGCGTCGAGGGTGACATGGCCTATCAGATAGGAACGTACGCCATTTCAGGCACGGACCCAGTCGAGCAGGGTAAGTTTGTCAATGTTTTGAAACGCCAGGCGGACGGCACATGGAAGGTCGCCGTGACCATTTTTAACTCCGACAAGCCTTAGTGAGGAACGACTGGCCGCATTTCACCAGACGCCGCAAAGCGCGGCGCTGATAAATTTCTTGTTAGGTGGGTGACCTAAAGGAAAAAAGGAAACGCACTTCTCATAAAGAAGGCGACTGGACAAGGTTGAAACATCAATCCGTATCCAGCCGCATCGGTCGGGCGAAACAGCCGCAATAAATAGGGCGATTAGACGCTTGACGTTCAACCAGGCCAAACCAGATGCATCAGTTCCCACATGGATAGTTCCGCCCACGGATGGGGAGAAGATACCGGCCCGGTTGTCTCGTCCGAATTGACGGGTGGCAAATAGTGCTGCTCTCCGGTTGGCAACTCCGCCTCTACCGGCAGCGACGGTTCGGGGATTGTATCGACCATTGGCCTATCCGATGCCCGACATCCGGCAGTCAGCCTTTCAACGGCTGAAGATTGCGGCGGCGCTACCGGGTCGGTTACTGCCAAACCATTGTCCGGCCCCGTCTCGCAGGGCTGCGGGCCAGACGATGGTTTCAATTCACTGCCAGGGAGTGGCGGTGCGGCTAGGGCCAGGCCGCTAACGACCAACATAGTCATTGTGACGGCTATAAATAGACTGGTTTTTATTTTCGTAAACATAAGTATGCCCCTTTGCAATAACTGATGTGAAAAATCTTTTTTGAACCTTCTGCGAGTTATGAGTTGTTGCCGGCTAACCTTCGGCGGTCGTTGGGTCAATAATCGTCTTGACCTCTGATACACGATTGGCCGGAAACCCTGCTTGTTGGGCGTGTTGGCGGACCAGATTTTCATTTTGAGCAATATAGACGCAATAAATCTTATCGTCAGTGACGTAGCTCTGCACCCACTGGATCTGCGGTCCCAATTCCTGTAAAACAGCACAACTATTTTGCGCAGCTCCACGTAGTTCTTCCGCCGACAACTGCCCGGCTCCGGGCATCTCTCGTTCGATGACATACTTTGGCATGATAAACCTCCATCAAGATTGGCTTTCTTAAATCTTTGTATTCAGTGACCCCGAGATCAATTCACTACATCCTATTAAATCAGATAAGGATTACCGTTTGGTCCCTGTTTGTGGTACAGTAAGAGGGACAAGTTAGGGCAAAAGGGGTACACTTGCAGCGGAAACTGAGGATGGGGTGCATCAGCAGATAGAAGAATTTGTCTCTTTTGGAGAGTGGGTCCGCCGACGTAGAAAGTTGTTGGATTTTACCCGTGTGGCGTTAGCCGGTCTCGTAGCCTGCTCAGCCGATATGATCAAAAAAATCGAACGGGATGAACGGCGACCATCACTTCAACTGGCTGAACTGTTAGCGAAACAGCTACAAATCCCTGAACAGGAAACGGACAAGTTTTTACAGATGGCGCGGGGCAAGTATGTGCCTACCCTTGGCCCACCGCTCAATTTACCGGCGGTTACCCCCGCCGAGATAATCCCTGCCAACCTTCCCCCACAACTCACCCCTTTCATTGGCCGCCAGGCTGAACTGACCGAGATTGCCACGCGGCTGGCCGATCCGGCCTGCCGGCTGCTGACGCTGGTTGGCCCGGGTGGTATGGGCAAAACCCGGCTGGCGCTACAAGCAGCCACCGAAGCCCGCGATCTCTTTGCTCATGGAATTTGCTATGTGCGGCTGGCCCCGCTTGATTCCCCCGAGTTCCTCATCACCGCCATGGCTGACGCCCTTAATCTCTCCTTTCACGGCCCGGCAGAGCCGGATGCGCACGTGATGGATTACTTGCAGCATAAGGAATGTCTGCTGCTTCTGGACAACTTTGAACATATATTGGTTGGGGCCACCCTGCTGTCGAAAATGGTGATGGCCGCTTCGGGTATAAAACTGCTGGTCACCTCACGGGAGCGGCTCAATTTGCAAGAGGAATGGGTGTACGGCCTGCAAGGGATGACCTTTCCAGAAACAAACGCGGACCAGACCTCAAATGAGATCTTGGCGAATGACTATAGCGCCCTTCAACTCTTCGAGCAGCGCGCCCGGCAAGCCCAAGCTACTTTTGACCTGGCTGCGGAGTATCCGGCCGTGGTCCGTATCTGCCAACGGGTTGACGGGATGCCGCTGGGTCTGGAATTGGCCGCCAGTTGGCTAAATATGATGTCGTGTCGGGAAATCGCGGTTGAGATTGAGCAGAATCTCGATTTTCTGGCCACCTCGCTGCGCAACGTTCCGGAGCGACACCGCAGCTTGAGAGTGGTCTTTGAGCACTCCTGGCAACTTCTTTCTCATGAAGAAAAAGAGGTATTCAAAAAACTGTCAGTCTTTCGGGGTGGTTTTACCCGCCCGGCCGCGAAAAGCATAACCGAGGCCACCCTTCACACCTTGATGGCCTTGGTCAACAAATCTATGATACAACCTGATTACAGCGGCCGGTATCATATTCACGAGTTGTTAAGGCAGTATGGGGCTGAGAAATTGGCGGAGGCCGATGAAACGGAACAAATTCGGAACCGTCACTTGAAGTTCTTCCTCAAGTTGGCGGAGGCGGCCGAGCCACAACTGTGGGGTTCCGATCAGGTAACCTGGTTGAAACGGCTGGAGAGGGAGCATGATAACCTGCGGGCGGCGTTGGACTGGAGCCGGACGGCAGAGGGCGCGGCCCAATTCGGCTTACGCCTGGCCGGATCGCTCAGGAGGTTTTGGGGGGGCCGTGGCTATTTCCACGAGGGAGGTGAGCATCTGTTAGCAGCGCTCTCCAGACCAGACGCCTTAGAACGGACGGCGGCGCGGGCCAAGGCCCTTCACGCAGCCGGACATCTGGCCTTCTTACAAGGCGACTATCCGGCGAGTCGCCCTCGGCTCGATGAGAGCCTATCCATCTACCGGGAACTTGGTCCCGCCGGCCGGCGAGACCTGGCCGATGCACTCATCACGCTGGGAGATATGGAAACCGGCGGGGGCGATTACGCGACAGCCACCGCTTTGATGCAAGAAGCTCTGGCCATTATGCGGGAGTTGAAAGATGTAAGAGGCATTGCTAGAGCATTGTGGCAACTGGGGGCATGCGCTGTTCACCTGGGCGACTACGAGCCGGCAGTCCACTATTTTGAAGAGGCGCTGCCTTTATTGAGGCAGGTTGGAGATAACTCGCACACGGCAGTTGCCCTGTCAGGTTTGGCGGAAGTGGCGGTGCGCCGGGGTGACTATGAGCACGCCCTCGCGCT
This sequence comes from Anaerolineales bacterium, assembly GCA_020634855.1. GTDB lineage: Bacteria > Chloroflexota > Anaerolineae > 4572-78 > J111 > JAGRBY01. The sequence goes on along the minus strand of JACKAU010000002.1, from coordinate 884,254 downwards.
AGAAGAAGAGAGCCTGGAACTGCGCCGTGAAATCAGCGAAACATGGGGCATCGCCATCTCATGCGGCAATTTCGCGTGGGTCGCCCTCCGCCGGGGTGATTTCCAGCAGGCTGTGACCCGGCTTGGCGAGAGCTTGACCCTGCGCCGTGAAATTGGAGATCGAGGCGGTATTGCCTGGTGTCTGGAGAAATTGGCCGAAATCGCCCTGACGGTGGGACAGCGGGAGTCCCCTTCACGTCGGGCTGAGGCGTTTCAACGAGCGGCGCGGCTGTTCGGGGCTGCGGCAGCCTTACGCGAACCGCTCGGCTCGGTCATTGATTTAGCCGACCAACCCGAATATGAGCGTCAGGTAGCGATGGTGCAAGCGCAACTTGACGAGAGGACCTTTACCACGGCCTGGGCCGAGGGTCGGGCGATGAGGCTGGAGCAGGCCATCCCAGAGGCGCTGGCTGTCGGCGAGTTTTTGGAAGAGTCCCTGCCTTATACAGGAGTAGTGACGGGTAGGCAGCGGGAAGGTGGCGGGTCGTTCAGCGAAAACAGCCCCAGGTATCTTCACCTGGGGCTGTTTTTGCGTAGGTGGAATTTAAGTGGTGTTAACCTTACCTGACCGTGAGTACGGTTTCAAGCTGACCGGTACGCAGACTGCTCCTGCGGTATTTAGCCCGGACTTCTAGCTTGTAGAGGCCGGGGCTTAAGGTGTCGGGTACGCGAAAAGTGATCTCTTTGGGGGCGATACGGGCGAACTCTTCTACCCGTACGGCCTGGCTGTGGTGGGTAATCCCGTTGTCATCAACCGGCACGATAAATAGACCTTGCAGCGGGTCGTCCTGGTCAAAGCGAAGCTGGTTGCCAATGATGCGAGCGTTGTGACCGGGCGACAGTTCGGCGTCGGACGCACCTTTGTGGAGATTAACACAGCCATCCAATTCCGGTCTTTTCTTGTAGGCAGCTTCCTTGGCTATGGGGACGCTGTTTTCAACCGCTTCTTTGAAATCGGGACCGGCAGCACATTGGCCACAATTTGGTGGCGATGGGTATCCAATTGGTCTTGCGGGCCGTTGAAGACGCCTTTGATGGTAAAGCTATAGCGGACGTTGCGGGTGACCACCTGCCGGCCATTGCGAGCGGCGATATTGATGGTATCGTGATATTTGTTGATGATGGCTTGGGTATCGGCCTTGGAGAAGGGTGACCCGTTCAGCATCATCATGTCGATGATATCCTCTTCGGTCATCACCTCATGGTGTTGAACCTTGGCGTAGTATTGATTATCGTCGTTACTGTAGTTACTTTTATAAAGCTTGTAGGATGAACTCATGGCGGCTTAACTCCTGGTCAATCTGAGGTTTTGCGGTAGGTGACAGTCACTTATTGTGACCAATGACTGTCACCTTTAGAAAGGTGGTAATCACAGTATATCGGAAGAATAGTCGGCTGTCTGTTGTAGTTTTATGCAGATTTTAGTCAGGTTGCGTATGAAAATGGTTCAAAGACGTTAGAAAAGTATGGTAGTGGTTGGATCGAGTCACTGCCAGTAGTTGGATCGAGTCACTGGCAGTGATCAGGTCGAGTCGCTTCCAGTGATCGGATCAGGTGACTGGCAGTGGTCGGGTCGAGTCATTGCCAGTGATCGGTCGAGTCATTGCCAGTGATCGGATCGAGTCACTGCCAGTGATCGGATCGAGTCACTGCCAGTGATCGGGTCCTACCTCTGGCCGTGATCGGATCGAGTCATTGGCAGTAGCCGTCATAGTTTGAACCCATATGCGCTCTACGCTCCGAGCCGAGAGTCAATTCACTCCGTCAGTACCGGCAAATTCGGACAGGTGGCCCGATAGGGAGGGCCGCTCAACATAAATTGCCGTCACACCATAAGCAAAACAGGAGAATACCGAGTAATATCATTAAGCCCCTGCTACCCGGCGTTAGCAGGGGCCAGCCAAGCTCCTAATGGCCTTCTTTAACTTCAATGATCTCATCGGCGACGCCGCCGTGGGCCTCGCGGTGGACGGCCTCAGCCGCTTCCTTGTTGGGCGCTTCGCACAAACAGAAGACCGTGCCTTCTGCTTCGTTGAGCCAGTAGTGCAAATACTTCACGCCATACTTGCCTTGCACTTCAAGGTCCTTGACGTGGGCCTCGGCGGCTGCCTCGGCGGTTAAACCTTCAACATTTTTGTGAATATCCATAAATAGAGGCATTGTTTCTTCCTTTCATTGATGTAATGTTTATTTTGCGGTTTAGTGGTGAGCTTAACTACAGCGGCCCTCATCGGTGGGCGAAATAGAGATGGACTTTAAACTACGCTAGGTGATATTTACTCGTCGGGTGATCTGGCCGTTGCTCTCCCAGTAGGTGATTTTGTTAGCAATCAGTGGATCATCCTGCGTGGGCTGAACTTGGCCAGTGGTGTCGGTGGCCCGGGTTGTGATCGCGTGTTCGCCCGAAGTGGCATCGGTCCAATCAAAGGTCCAGAAATTCCAGGTATATTCGCTCTGTTGGCCGGGGACCAGCTCGGCGCTTTGCCAGGGGCCAGCATTAAGGCGAACCTCCACCGATCTAATCGGTGCGCCCCAGGCAGCGCCTTCGATACGGTATTGGTCGCCATTTTGAACGACTCGCGCCGGTGCGGATTTGAGCCGCGCCTTCCCTACCCAGGACTCGGTCCATTTAGGTTCGGCTGCGGTACCGACCTGCCGAATGGTCACATAGTCGCGGGCCATAAAGCGATTGGCCAGCCGCGTATCCCAAATCTCGATGCGTTCCAGCCACTTGACGTTGGCAATGCCGTACCAGCCGGGGGCAATCAACCGCAGCGGCGCGCCGTTGCGATCAGGCAAGGGTTCGCCATTCATCTCGTAAGAGAGCAGATTACCGGAATGCATGGCGTCGGCCAGCGACATGCTGCGGGCAAAGTGCTGGACCATCGGCGTATCGCGGACGGTCTCTTCGCCTTTGTCCGCGCCAAAGAAGACAACTTCGATGCCCTCTTTTAGTACTCCCGCCTCCTCCAACAGGAGCGCCAGCGGCGTTCCCACCCACCTGGCATTGCCGATGCCGCCATCAAAGAAAGGCAACCCGCTATTACCCGAACATTCGAGGGTATAGGTCAACTCCTGGCGCGGGCGAACCTTGAGTTCATCCAGGGATAGGATCAGCGGATTCTCAACCAGGCCATCGACGGCCAACTGCCACTGGTCGGCATTGATCTCCGGCCACTCATAGTGAGCAATGCCAAAAAACTGGTCATTGGGCGTGATCCAGGCGTTAACCTCTTCCCAGACAAGCTGGTTGTCGATCACCTCCGGTACCGGGTTTTCCTCCGGCTGATCCAGCCAGGGTAGCACGACCTCGCCCTGCCGCAGGGGCGCGGCTTGGGTTAAGCGAGAGTTCAATAAGGCCATAGTTGCCATTGTAGCCCCGCCGGCAACGAGAAGCTCTCTACGGGATAACGCAGGACTTTGCATAGTGGTTTCCTTTCAGTAAGTAAAGAGTAGTTCATTCTTGGCTGGCCAGGCTAGCAAAAATGTAAAGTTAGCTGGCTGCGAGTTATGCGTTGTTGCAGGCTAACCTTCGGCGGTCGTAGGGTCAATAATTATCTTGATCTCTGAAACACGATTGGCCGGAAACCCCGCTTGCCGGGCATGTTGGCGTACCTGCTGACTTCTACTTTATAGCGAAGGGTATCTGACCATTCCCTTCATGCAGTGAGAATTGAAGGGTTGAACATCCTCCCTCATTTCGTAGTTTTGTAGAGTTAGCCATAAGCGTACCAAACCCTAAATACACTCGACAATTCTCCAAATAGGTTTTTATTTGAACTTGAGTATCCTGCTCAGTCAATACCGGTTCGTAATTTTGAAAGACAACCCAAACTTCGGCCCTGTAAGGCGCTGTCAGGGCGACCTCATCCAGGCCCAGTACCGCTCGACCGGAGACAGATGTATCGCCCACTCTCAAGTGGCCAGCAAAGGAAGACTTACCCACACTGTTAATGATTTGTCCTTTGACAAAATGAAGATCACTGGAAACATTAGGACTCAATAAATCATCAGGCAGGGTGCAAGGTCTAGTGGAACATTGGGCGGGATCGTTGAAAATAATAAACCAAACGCCTCCTGTTTGATCCGGTGGTAAGGACGTGGTATCAAAAACGGCGGTCAGCCCCAGACGATTTCGTAGGAGCTTGGTCGTCCCTACCGAATGATCTACATCCTGCCAGCCATAGGTCGAGCGAGTAGTGATGTGGGTCGGCCCTTCTGCTTTGACCATTTCAACCGGAAATAGTGTGATCGCCATAATAACCGGGCCAAAAACAAGAACCACTCCCAAGAGAATTTTCTGCTTGCTCATTTTTAATGCTCCTTTCATCGATAATCAAAGACGTCTTAAAGCCTGGTTTCTGCCGAGGCGTAACTTTTAGTCTGGAAACATTCTACTTTTCAACAAGTAGACAATTCCCAACCTGGGTGTAAGTGGCGTACCTGGCTAGATTGCCCATTGTGAACGGCTCCCAAAAGGTCACCAGCAAGGTGTGATACCGGGGCCGATCCTGAAAAAATGACCTCATCGCTCCTAGAGTTGCTATCTTTGGGCCTTTGGGGAACGCCCTATCTAAATAGGTTCAACTGTGTTATAATGGAGTACGCCTCCACCATAACAGCCGCTCTGGAAAAAATCACGAATTAATCACGAATATGGAAACCCAATGTCAAACATGTTGGAATTAAGGCTTTTAGGCCGGCTCGACATTCATCGAAACGGGATACCGCTGAATGATTTGCGGGCTGCCAAGACTCTGGCCTTGCTTATCTACCTGACCGTCGCCACTCGACCTCACAGCCGGTCGGCTCTGGCCGGGTTGTTGTGGGGCGGGATGCCTGAAGCTAAAGCCAGGGATAACTTGAGCAAAGCCTTGAGTACCTTGCGCCCGGTGGTCGGGGAGCATCTAACTATTACCCGCCAGACGGTGGCTTTGAATGAGGAGAGTGATTTTTGGGTAGATGTGGCCGCGTTTGAAGCCGGAGTGAATAATAGTTCGATTGAGCAATTACAAGCAGCAGTTCAATTGTATGAGGGGCATTTTCTGGGTGACTTCTATGTTCGCAACGCCCCCGAGTTTGAGGATTGGGTGTTGGTTCAGCAGGTCCGGCTGAAAGAATTAGCCCTGCGTGCGTTGCACACCCTGGCCGCCCACTTTACCGAGCAGGACGCCGCCGGACGAGCGCAGGCGATTGATTACACCCGCTGCTTGCTGGCCTTGGAGCCGTGGCGGGAGGAAGCGCATCGCCAGATGATGCGTTTGCTGGCCCTCAACGGTCAACGGGGCGCGGCCCTGGCCCAATATGAGACGTGTCGCCAGGTGTTGGCCGACGAGTTACGTGCCGAGCCGGGGGCGGAAACAACGACGTTGTACGTCCAAATTCGGGATGGGATAGTGAACCGAAGCGTATCTAAACTTTCGCCCTTGCCCCCCGGTCCCGCTGCTCCTCTGCCCGAATTATCCCCTCGCTCCCTACCTTCCCCTCTACACAACCTGCCGCCCCAACCAACTCCCTTTATTGGCCGCGAGTCAGAATTGGCTGCTCTGGACGAGCTTATCGCCACGCCGAACGTGCGCTTGCTCACCATTCTCGGCTCCGGTGGGATGGGCAAAACCCGCCTGGCGCTGGAGATCGGGGCCAGCCAACTGCCCCGATTCGGCCAAGGGGTCTACTTTGTTCCACTGGCTCCGATTGATCAAACCGGGGATATTGTTCCGACCATTGCCGAAGCCCTGGACTTCTCTTTTTATGAAGGGGGCACCACCCAGCAACAGATCCTCGATTATCTGCGTGAAAAAGAGATGCTCCTCATTCTGGATAATCTGGAGCATTTACTGAACGATTCTGAGAGTGGAGACGAGGTTTCTCAGTTGATCACCACCATTCTTAGAACCGCGCCTGAGGTTAAGATCATCGCCACCTCGCGGGAGTGCTTAAAGCTACAGGAAGAGCAGCGGTTCCCAATCAGCGGGATCGACGTCCCCACGTTTGATCGCACGGATGACGCGGCCGCCTATGGTGCGATCCGCCTGTTTGAGCAAAGTGCCCGCCGGGTACAACCGGACTTTGAGTTGACCGGTGAGAATGTCGAATTCGTCGTCCACATCTGCCAACTGGTAGAGGGGATGCCGCTTGCCATTTTGCTGGCGGCAGCCTGGCTGGAAATGCTGTCCCCCCAAGAAATTGCCGCTGAGATCAAGCACAGCCTTGACTTTTTAGAAACGGATTTGCGTAACCTGCCTACCCGGCAGCGCAGCATACGGACCATCTTTGACCACTCCTGGCAACTTCTGTCGAAACCTGAGCAAGCGGTCTTTCAACAGATCGCTATTTTTCGGGGAGGCTTTACCAAAGCAGCCGCCCAAGCGATCGCGGGGGCCTCATTACGCGATTTGATGACCCTGATCAATAAGTCGCTCATCTATCGAGCAGGTGAGGATCGCTACGACATTCACGAACTGCTACGTCAATTTGCAGCGGAGAAATTGGCTCACCAAGGGCTGGAGGCCACCGTCCGCGACCAGCACAGTGCTTATTACTGTGCCTTTCTCCATCAGCAAGAAAATGATTTGAAAGGTCCTCGGCATCAAACCGTCCTGACCGAGATTGAAGTGGCGCTTGAAAATATCAAAGCGGCCTGGAATTGGGCCGCTGATCAGGGATATGTTGAATATTTGGATCAAGCGATTTTTTCCCTGGCCGATTTCTATTACTGGCGGATACGGTGGCAAGAGGGTGAGGGGCTGTGTCGTGTAGCCGCCGAGAAACTGACCTCTGTCACTTCAAAGGATGGCGTTCGGGTGCGGGCCAAAGCCTTAACCGAGCAAGGCCGCTTCAATTTCATGCTGGGCCGATTCCCGGTAGCCCGACAGCACCAGCACGAGAGTCTCACCCTTTTGGATGACCTGGCCTCAGCCGGGCAGGATATTCGGGCCGAAAAAGCCTACGCTCTGTGGATTATGGGAGAAACTGAATGGTATAATCCGGCAAAAGCCATTTTGTTATTCACACAAGGTTTGGCGATAAATGAATCGCTTGGAAACGACTGGCTTACTGCCCAACTGCTGCGGGAGATGGGCAATGCAACCAGCAACGCCAGTCATTTCGAGCGTGCCCAGGCCCTGATTGAAGAAAGTTTGGCTGTTTGCCAAACGCTCGGCTACCGGCCGGGTAGGGCTTCTGCGCTCACTTGCCTGGCCTACAATGCCTTGCCACAAGGTCGGTTTGAGGAAGCGGCCCGCCTGGCTCATGAAATTTTGAAGATTGAGCAGGAATTTGGTGACCAAAGAAGTTTGGCCCGGGGATTTCTCTCTGCCGGCCTGATCCTGACCTGGGCGGGTGAGTTTGTCGCAGGACAGACGATGTTGGCCGAATGTCTGCCCATTTACAGCGACCAGGGCGCACGTTCCAGCATAGCCTTGGTCCACGCCTGGCTAGGTTACGGCAACTGCCACCTGGGCAATTATGAGCAAGCCCGCAGCCAGATTGAACACGCCCTTGCCCTCTATCAGGAAATTGGGACACAAGAAGCAATTACCCGCTGGTTTTTGGGCCAGACGTTGTTGGCCTTGGATAGGTATGATGAGGCGCTAGTTGTCCTACAAAAAAGTGTTCCCGAGTTCCAAACGACTGGACAACGTAATGAATGGGGGCTGGTTCTGGGCACGCTGGGCTATACACTCTATAAGCTGGAGAACCTGGCCCAAGCCAGGAAACATCTGGCCGAGGCACTACAGCTTGGCGTAGAAAGTCGGGCCTTTATGCCTCTATATGCGGCCTTGCCTGTCATATCCCTATTTCTGGCCGATCAGGGACAAATAGGGCGGGCGGTGGAACTGTATGCCCTGATTTCGCGCTATCCACCTGTGGCTAAGTCCCGCTGGTTTGCTGATACGGTCGGGCAACACATCGAGGCCGCGGCCAAGAGTTTACCACCGGGAGTCGTGGCGGCAGCGCGGATAAGAGGTCGCTCGCGGGATATATGGAGGGCGGCGGAAACGCTCCTATCGGATAGGAGCCTTGAGCTTACATCTAGCGCAACACCTCCACCAGTCCACAACCTACCGTTACAACCTACGTCCTTCATCGGCCGGGAAGACGAACTAGCCGAGATAACCTGACGCATGGCCAATCCTGCCTGCCGGCTGTTGACCCTGGAAGGCCGGGGGGGATAGGTAAAACCCGTGTGGCTATAATGGACAGCTATCAAGCCGAAAAGAAGGCAATCATGGCGATTGTTTTGCATAACGCAGACGCGGAGATTAAGCCCGTTCCAACTTCATGCGGCGGTCGCAAGCCAGAGCAACTATGAACGGGCCGTCACGCTCGTGAAAGAAGGCCTGACGCTGTGCCGTGAACGCGATGACCAATGGGGCATTGCCGTCTCGTATGGCAATTTTGCCTGGATCGCCCTGCGCCAGGATGATTTGACGCAGGCCGTAACGATGCTGATGGAGAGCCTGACTCTGCGTTACGAAATTAGCGAGAGGGTCGGGCGATGAGGCTGGAGCAGGCCATGCAAGAGGCGCTGGCTGTCGGAGCGTTTTTGGAAGTATCGCTACCTACGCAGGGAGGTTAATCAAGCCGCTGCTCTGATGTCAGCATTGTTACGGTTTTTAGGACTACTAATAGGGCCAGCCGCTTCATTCCCTCGCAGGTTTGGAGGGGGAGGCAGGAGTAGTCCACGGCTTTGATTGTCAATGATACGCTGGTTGCTGCCGACAATGACCTTTTGTCCGCTGCTCAAGGCGAAGAATTATCAACCGAAAATCCTAATATTCGTCCTTAAAGTCACCGCCCCAAAAACTCCCCCGCCGCCAGCACCGCCCCGCCGACAATAAACACACAGGCCAGCCCCAGCACCCACGTCGCTTCGGCCAACCCAAAACCGATCAACAGCAGCGTCGACAGCAGCGGCGCGGCATATGAGAACGCGCCCAACACCTTGATGTTGCCCCGTTTGACGCCGTAATCCCAGGTGAAAAAGGCCGCACCGACCGGCCCCAACCCGAGCAGCCCAATCGCCGGCCATTCTGCGCCGGTGGGCCAGACGGTTGGTTCAAACAGTAGGTGGCAGATCAAGGCCAGCACCGCCGTCGCCCCGCAAAAGCCGCCCACGGCGTCGGTCGGCACTGCGCCGAACCGGCGCGACAGGACCGAGTAGGTTGACCAGGTCAAGGCACAGACCAACGCCGCCAGATAGCCCAACGTGTATTGGCTGTCGAAGCTAAGCGACTGCCCTTTGGTCACCAACAAGCCCGCGCCGACAAAGCCGGCCAGTGCGCCGACGATGTGAAACCAGCGTAGCCGCTCGCCGGGCAGTAGCGCCGAAAAGACCACGATCAACAGCGGCCACAAATAGGCAATCAGGCTGGCCTCGACCGCCGGGGCGTTCCGCAGCGCCATAAAGTAGAAGAAGTGGTAGCCGAACAGCCCGGCCACGCCCAGTATCCAAACTGGGGCCGGCAGCTTGAGGTTTTGCCAAATATTGTTCCCTTTGCGCCACCACAACCCCAAGCCGATCAAGAAGGCAATAGTGAACGACATCGCCGTCAGTTGAAACGGCGGCACCGCGCCGCTGAGCGCGGTCAATAGCGCCAGCGTGGCCCACATCAAGACGGCGGTCGAGCCGATGAGGGTGGGTTTAAGCTGGTCGGGTTGGCTTTGAACAATAGTTTTACTTTGAACGCTCATACATCTTCCTTTCATCGTAAACTGAAGCGACAAAGTTATGAAGATCAAGAATTTAATTGGCGTAGAAACTGGCTGTCCCCCGTAGCACGGGCCTAAAGACCCGTGCTGAGAGAGCGAAAGCCCTTCGGGCTAAGATTTCGCCATCTGAGGGCGCTTCAGCGTCCTTCGCCCTTTTAGGGCGATGGCTTTAGCCTCGCCCTCTTTGGCCCGACGTAACCCGTTTATTTGTTTAATCCCGACACAGGACAAAGCAAGCTTTGTCGCTCCTAAAGGCGGGTGTGTGTTACAGTTTAAGCTGTTAGGCGAGTAAATGCTTAACCGATCTTCGGTTGTTACTTAACCGAATTTCGGCTCTGGCGGCGAAAGGCCGAGGGGGAGGTCTGCTCGTACTGCCGGAAGAGGCGCACTAGAGAGGCGTGATGCTCATAGCCGACCTGTTGGGCGATTTGGATAATCGGCAGGTCGGTTTGGGTCAGGAGGGTTTTGGCTTCCTGGAGACGCAGGTGGTGCAGATACTGCTTGACCGTCTGGCCGGTCTCGTGCTTGAACCACTCGCAGAAGTAGGTGGGGTTGAACCCTTCCAGGTCGGCCAGCGTCGCCAGGTCGAGCGGTTCGGTGAAGTGGCGGTGGAGATAAGCCATCGAGCGCGGCGTCTCGGCAGCGGTCAGCAGGCTGTGGTAGGCATATTGGAAAAGGTGGGCCAGCGGGTGAGTGCTGGTCGGCCGGTCGCCGATTTCGTGGAGCAGCAGGGCGCGGAGGGCTTGCCAGCGTTCGTCGAATGACAAGCTCAGGCCGCCAGACAGCGTGTTCGACGCCGCAGCCGCCACCACCTGGCTCGGCACATCGAGCACCAGAAAGCGGTTGTTAGTGTGGGCATAAAAGGTGTGGCGGCAGTCGGGCGGCAGGAAGAAGACCCGCGTCTCGTTGAGATCAAACTGGCAGCGGGGCGTCTCGATGTGCATCGCGCCTTGCAACGGGATGATCAACTGGGCGTAGTCGTGGGTGTGGGTATCGGCTACGCCGGAGTAGGTGCGTTGTTCGCCAAGAATGTTGGTCAGGCTGCTCATAGTCTACCTTAGGGTTTATCACGGATGCGGATATGATAGCATCGCGGCGCGATGGGTCAACTTTGCCGGCTGAACGCAATTTTTAAGGACGGTTATTCCTTGGCGTAATTAGAGTTAATAAATTGTTACCGCCACCGGGTTTGGTGAGTTAAATCAAGTCATTGACCCAAGTAGAAATTCACGGTAGTGTAATGGCCTCCCCTACACAAGCCATCGAGGAAATTGGAGATATAGTGGTCGATGAATAAAATAGAGCATCCCATTGGGCGGGAACCTCTAGTCAGCCTATCGCGGGGATAGGCTGCACACAAGAAGACATGAGTAAGGTACGGTGCAGGTCAACTTATCATTTTCATCTACGTAATCGAACAGGTAACAAATAGGGAGGTCCAAAATGCAATATCTAAAATATCGTCTGTCCGCAGCAATGTGGGCCAGAGTACTACTGCTATGGCTCATTCTCGCTATAGGAGCCTTGGTAGTAGGGGGGATAGCACTATGGTTGGGCCGGTTCATTCAAGGTAATATTCGCGATGAACTGGTATCTCAACAGATTACTTTTTCGCCGGTAGACGGTCTCGACGATGACGAAAAGGCGATACCCGGCATCGTCGAGAATGCCGGCCAACCCCTCACTAGCGGCAACCAGGCCAAAGTTTATTCAGAGTATATCGGATTGCACATGCGGCATGCCGCCGAAGAGGCCGGCTATCCGGGTGAGGTCTACGCCACATTGGGCGGCATCCAACGCCAATTTAGAGCAGACGTGGCCGCAGCCAAGGAAGCCAGTGACGAGGCTGCGCTTGAAGCCGCCCAAGCCGGGTTAGACGCCGTTACCAATCTCCGTAATACGATGTTGACGGGAAGTACCCTCAGGGGAAACCTGCTCTCCGCCTTCGGCTGGGATAATGTCGCCACAGGGGTCACGGTAACAGGAGTAGTTATTTTGGTGCTGGCGCTTATTTTCTTCGTGCTCTTCTTTTATGAGTGGCGGCGAGGCCACTTGCCACCCACCGAAGCGTAATTTTCGATTGAAACCCGTACCTTATTCATCTGTTCAAGAGTCGCACTTTAATTCCCCTATCGATGGGGCTTTTGGCTCCATTCAGGAAGACACGGCGACCCTTGGGCAGACACGTACCGACTAAGCGTGATCTTGTGTGCAGCCTATCCGCGTAGGTGGGCTGTGTCTCTCGTTAAATAAATCTTACTCAGGAGAATATTGGTCAACTTGGCCGGGACCGACCGCAATTTTTAACCCCGGTTATTTATGGGTGTAATTAGAGTGAAAAAATAGTTGCCGCCGCAGGTTGTAATGAGTTAAATCAAGTCATTGACCGGAGTAGAAATTCGCGGTACTGTAATCGCTGCGGGTGGAAATCCGTAGCCATCCCCACGGACTTGAAATTAAGATAATGCCAAATAAGCGTGATATAACCGCACCCAAAAAAGAAAACCGCACCCCATTCTGCTCGGTCGCGGCCTGCCGCTTGGGGCTGAACCCCGGCGGCTACGGCAGCTATATGCCCGACCACATCATGCTCATCGAGACGCCCCTGCCCTGGCCGAGAGGCTACCTGCGCGAGCCGGGTACGCTGCCGCCTGAGGTGATCGAACTGGCGCGCAGCCTTATCTACGAGCGACCGACCGGCACGCCCTTACGCCATCGCTTTCTAGCCATCGCGCCCGATGCCGACTATTCCCGGCCCGGCTATCGCCGCCTGATCTACTACCGGCGGCCGGAGGGGTCGTTTGCCGATTTCAGCCAGGTGGAATATCAAGTTCCCACCGCCGATGTGGGACCACTGGCCTGGGCGCTGTTGCAGGAGCCGGACCAATTACCGACCTTTGATCGTTATCGCCAAGAAACCCACACCCGCGATCTGCTGGTCTGCACTCACGGCGCGGTCGATGCGGCCTGTAGCAAGTTCGGCTATCCGCTCTACCGCACGCTGCGCGATCAGTACGCTACCCCGTCCGATGGGCAGTTGCGGGTCTGGCGCGTGAGCCATATCGGGGGGCACCTCTTTGCCCCGACGATGTTGGAGATGCCGGGCGGCCGCTACTGGGGCTTTCTGGGCGAAACGGAAGCCGAGCAGGTGGCACGGCGCAGCGGCGATCCCACCGGGCTGCGCGATAATTATCGCGGCTGGTGCGGCCTGCAAGGGCCTTTCCTCCAAGTGGCCGAACGCGAACTCTTTATGCAGTTCGGCTGGGATTGGCTGGATTATCATAAGTCCGGCCGCATCGTAGCCCCTGATGAAGGGGGCGCCAATGGTCAGGACGATCCCACCCGCCCCTGGGCCGAGGTGCGGATCGATTTTGCATCACCGGACGGCCAAGTTCAGGGGACGTATGAAGCCCGAGTTGAAGTCGAGTGTACGCTGGCTGCCCCGCCCCGCACGGGCAGCGCGGAGACGTACCCCTATCCGCAGTATGTTGTGACCCAGGCCCGTTTCATCCCGACAGCGGCTTACACGCTGACGCCCCAGCCGCTGCTCCAGACTATGGCAACTACATAACTACACCTGACTGATCCAGGACTTACCCAGTCCAAGTGTTTAAGCCACGAATTACACGAATTTTCACTAATAGACGTGTTGCGAAATAAGGTAAACCTGAGTATTGTAACGATAAAATAGGATAAAGAAGGTGAAGCAGGTGATAAATATAAACCGAGCCTTAAAGTCAGAGCGTTTGCTGAAAGCATTAACCGGGGTGAGTGTCGCTGAATTCAACACCCTACCCCCGAGCTTTGATGCTGCTGTAACCAAGAGCAAGCGAGAGCAGAAAACTAACCGCAAACGAGCCGAGGGAGGTGGCCGAAAACACACCTTGCTGACCAGTCAGCACCAACTCTTCTTCATCCTGTTTTACCTGAAATGTTATCCGACCTTTGATCTGGCCGGCTTCTTTTTTGATGTCGACCGCTCCCGAAGCTGGCATTGGGTCCAGGAGTTGTTACCTATTCTGGAAAAAACATTGGCTTGGCAGGTGGTCCTGCCGAAACGCAAGATCCGCACCGTAGAAGAATTCATGCACCACTTTCCCGAGATCAAGGATATTTTCATTGATGGTACAGAACGCCCCGTGCAACGACCCCAAAAGGGCAAAGCCCAACGCAAGCACTATTCCGGCAAGCAAAAAGAGCATACGGTGCGCAACTTGGTTGTAACCGATGAACAAACCGCCATCTTGTGCTTAACCCCAACCAAACCAGGATCTCGACAGGATTATCATCGCTTCAAACAGTCTCAGCTTGGCGAGCACATTCCGACTGATGTCGGGGTCTGGGTTGATCTCGGTTTTATGGGCATCAAGAAAGATTATCCCCAACTCGATGTCGTGATGCCCCATAAAAGTAGTAAACACCATCCCTTGACCCCAGACCAAAAGGCTGACAACCAGACCATTAGCGCGGGCCGCATTGTGGTTGAGCATGCCTTGGCTGGCATCAAACGGTTCCGCTGTTTAACCGATACCTATCGCAATAAAAGCCAATCTCTCGCTGATTTGTTCATGCTGGTCGCTTGTGGCTTGTGGAATTACCACCTTCGCCACGCTTAATCCTTTGACTTCTTACCTTATGCTGTCTCTTTTTTTCGGCTCCTTATTTCACAACATGTCTAATTATTTCTTTTCTTTCGAGGCAATTCGTGCCATTCGTGGCTAATTTTGTTCTTCTCTGACCGGGACCACCGCCACGCTATCGATTTTAGCGGGGTTGGAGTAAACTTCACTATCTCAGCCGCATTTATGCGGGGTGAAATAACGACTAAGGAGATAGTGATGCAATCATCAATTTGGACAAGCTGGTGGTTTTATGCGTTGTTGGCGGCGGTGTTCGCCGCCTTGACGACGATATTCGGCAAGATAGGGGTGGAGGAGGTTAGCTCGGATCTGGCGACGGCGATCCGTACCGTGATTATTCTGCTGCTGGCCTGGGGGATTGTGTTCGCCCGGCGCGAGCAGGTGCAGCTCGCCACGATTTCGCAGCGAACGCTGTGGTTTCTGATCCTGTCCGGCCTGGCGACCGGGGCCTCGTGGCTGTTCTACTTTCGGGCCTTGCAGTTAGGCAATGCCTCCTGGGTGGCGCCGCTCGATAAGCTAAGCCTGGTTTTTGTCCTGATCCTGTCCGTACTGTTTCTGGGCGATCCGCTCACCTGGAAGGTCATCGTCGGTTCGCTGCTGATTGTGGCCGGGACGCTGATGTTTACGCTGTGAAGGTTGCGGAGCGACAAAATTGATGCCTCTGTGGTATAATATTTGTACGAGATTTTATACAGTTAGGAGGCTCCAATATGACATCTAAGATAATACCGGTCAGCGATTTACGCCGCAAAGTGAGCCAAACCATCAAAGAACTTCAGCATTCTGCACACGATGAGGCAGTTTACATCACCCAGCATGGCCGACCTCAAGCCGTGCTAGTTAGCTACGAACATTATGAACAGTTACGGGAGCAGGCTAGACACCGGATGTTACCGGCAGATATTGAGGTTATTCGAAATGACCCGGAGTTGATAGCTCTAGTTGAGCGCATTAAAGCAACCCCCCCCAATCCAGCGGTTGTTCACCCCGCTACTGCCTCGCTGTCCGAGTTATTGCAAAACGCACCAGACGACCCGGATTTTGACCTGGAAAGCTGGACCCAACAATGGCAAGCCATAGAGTCTCAAATGAAAGCTATTGATCGAGCCGATGACATTGCCGAAGGGCGCGGCTAATGGCCGGCTACTTGATGGATACCAATCACCTCTCGCCGCTGGTTACGCTGCGCCATCCACTGCGTCACCGTTTTTTTGAAAGCCAACAAAGTGGACATACTTTTGCCTTGGCTGTTCCGGCCTTAACCGAGACCTTATTGGGGATCAGCCTTGCGCCTCGATCCAATCAGAATCTGGCCGAATGGCGCCGCTTGATGCCCGGCCTACTAATTTATGACCTCGAACGCGCCGATGCGGAACAAGCTGCCGATTTGCAACTTCATCTCCGTCGCCAGGGCTGGCAACTAGCTACGGTTGATGCGCTTATTGCAGCGGTGGCCTTACGCTATGGTCTTATCTTGCTGACCACCGATAAGGATTTTGCGGCTATTCCTACCCTAATTCAAGAAAACTGGCTAACGGACAATTAAGTATAGCCGTCGGTAGAAAAGGTTTATGCAACTATGTTGAAGAATTCTTCAACAACCTGTTCGAGGTTCTTCTCTCCCGCTTGCGTCTTGGTCATAACTCTTACATTTGAGGGCAGTTCTACCTCCAACTCGGCAGCGACTGGAGAAATACTATCCTTAGACCACTGCCAGCTTGCCGGGTGGTACAGGATAAATGTCGCAGTCTCGTAAGCCCGCGCGTTCTCGCCCACAGCGGCAAGGGTCTGAGCCAGTCCGACCAGGGCGTGCAAGGCATACGGAGGTATCCAAGCTTCGATGGCCGTCTTGATCGCTTCGTGAAAATACTGTTCCGCTTGCTCAAAGTCACCCAACCCCAGACAGACTTCCCCCAGCACTGTGAGAGGTTCGGCCACTCCCTGACAATGATCTAATTTCTTACATATCGCCAGGCTTTCCTCGGCTAACTGTTGGGCCTCAGCAAAATCGTTGGTCATAACCGCCAGATGAGCTAAGAGGGCCAGCGTATCGGCTTGCATGCCGCGCAGACCGACCTCTCGGTATTTTATTAGACTGTTTTGTAGCAGTTGTTTGGCTGGTTGATAATTGTTTAAGGCAACTTCGATACGGGCTAAGTTGATTTGGATGGCGGCCGTTAAACTGTGGTAGCCGACGGTGGTGGAAATGGCTAGCCCCTCTTTGTACATTACTTCCGCCTGCTGATAATCACCCAAAGCCCAGTAGACGTATCCCAATTCACCCAGACAGACACCTATAGCATCTGAGCGGCCCAGCTTTTGCAAATTGGCCATGCTCTCTTGATACAACTGTTCAGCCTCGTTGTAGTTACCTAATTGGGCCGCTATCATCCCCAGCCGGTACAGAGTTTCACCCGTACCTCGGGTATCGTCAAATTCTTGAAAAATGGGCAGTATTTGTTGATACAGATGGCGCGTTTGCGGCGGTGTAAAGCCGATGTGAGCCAGGTAGCGCAGCAGATAAGCTATCTCTCTACGAGCGCCGGTCTGACTCAAAATGTGCATGGCATCGCGGCGTGATTGGCAGGCATACCAATCATTGCGGGGGGATTCGCAATGAAGGCGGGCATAGCGAGCCAGCAGTTTGCCCCGAAGTTGGTAATGATCGAGGGGATCGCTCGGGGTTATTTTGGCATTCTTCAGTAGTGTCACAACTTCGTTGTACAACGTGTCCATATCCGGCAGCGCTTCCGGCGAGTCGAAACCCTCCCAGCCCATCGCTTCCAAGTCGGGCGGATAAAAGTCATACGCCTCTCGCAGAAAGCCGCGAATACGATAGTACTCACACAGACCTTCCATCGCGTCATTGATGGCGCTTAACTTCTGCTGAGTTATGGCCCACTGCCAGGCCCTTCTGATGTTATCGATCTCAATACTGATTTCTGTCAGGGTCTTATGCAAATCTTGCCCGTCCAGATGGGGTTCTCGCTGTTTGAGAAAGGCGGTATAGTACGCACAGTGACGGTCACGAACGGCTGTCTCCCGCTCGGTCGATGCCGCCAAGTGTTCATCCCCAAATTGTCGCAGAAGCTCGTGAATGTGGTATCGGCCGGTATAATCAGGTTGGATGAGCGATTTGTTGGCCAGCGTCATCAGGCTTGGCAGCGTTGCGCCGGTAATGTGTTCGGCTGCCTGACGGGTAAAGCCGCCTCGAAAAACGGACAATTGTTGAAATACGTCTTGTTCCGTAGCCGTTAATCGCTGCCACGAGGATTCAAAAACGGAGCGGATACTTTGGTGGCGGGCCGGTATATCGCGCCAGTTAGCCGTTAGAAAGTCCAAATTCGATTTGATTTCAGCGGCAATTTCTTGAGGCGTGAGCACTCCCACCCAGGCTGCGGCGAGTTCGATGCCCAGCGGCATGCCGTCTACCAGTTGGCAAATGTTGATAACGTCATCGAGATGATCAACGGTTAGCTCAAACGTGGGTTGCGCCCGCTGGGCACAGTTAACAAATAACTGAATCGCATCATGACGGTCAATGATGGTCGGGACATCTTCGCTAATTTTTACAGGCACGCGCAGGCTGCCAATCGGATAGACAGTCTCCCCGCGCAACCCGAGACGCTCCCGTGAGGTGGCCAAGATTTTAATCTCACCCGCAGATTGAAGGAGGTCGGCGATGAACGGTATCTCTGCCAGTAGATGTTCAAGATTATCGAGGATCAGCAGGATGCGTTTGTCACATAAATAAGCCAGCAGTTGATCGTTTTCAGCATCATTCTCCCATCGTTCACGTTGATCTCGAATATGGAAAGAAAAATCGACCGCAGTGGCGATTGGGGCGGCGATCTGGTCCGCAGCATTGACAGACGCCAGCGACACGAAATAGACGCCATCGGCAAAGGAGTCACTGTGAGCTTGGGCGGCCTCGATCGCCAGCCGAGTCTTGCCGATGCCGCCGGGACCGAGGATGGTCACCAGCCTGGTCGACGGGTTGTTAATCAGGTTGGCTATTTCTCTAAGATCATTTTGCCGGCCAATGAAGGGGGTTGGCTGGAGGGGGAGTTTCACGGTCGGGCGTGAGCGCGGATGAGGGGTTTGCGGCGGCGGGACAACTTCACCGGTCGTCAGGCGTTGAAAGAGGGTTTGGGTGTCAGTTGAGGGTTCGACGCCTAATTCTTCATCGAGCGCCTCGGTGCAGCGTTGGTAGGCCACTGCGACCCCGCTCAGGTCGCCCAATCCGGCCAAGGCCGTCATCAAAGCGCGGTAAGCCGGCTCCGGTGTCAGCCCTTGAGCGATCCACCGCTCAGCCCACTCGCGAGCGTCTCGCCAGCGGGCTGCTTCAACCAGCCGCACCAAAAGCAACTGCATCCGATCCTCATAGACGGCTTGCAGTCGTTCCTGCTCCAAAGTGACCCAGTTATCGTAAAATCCCGGCAGCAGCTTGTCTTCATAGACCGCCACCATTTGCATCAACGTCTCAACCGAGGTGGTGTCATCGATGTCGGCTTGTAGTTGGTCAGCATCGAGCCGGTAATCGGCCTGAGGATTAAAGCCGACCGAGACTTTATCGGCCAAGAAGAAATCGTCCCCCACCGACTTGCGGAGCCGCCACAGGGCTTGACGTAAGTTGTTACGAGCGTTGGTTTCGTCGGAGTCGGGCCACAACAGCCCGGCCAGGTTTTCCCGGCGATACGATTTATGCGTATTGAGAATAAGGTAAGCCAGCAGGACTTGAGCCGGTCGAGAGGGAATGTCAAGCGGCTCGCCTTTCAGTTTAGCTGCGAACTTTCCCAGCAACTGAACTTCAAGCATGGTATCCCTCCCTTGTGATGAGTTCATCAACAACCTGTTCGAGATTTTTCGCTTTGGCTTGTGTTTGCGCCAGATTTCTTACATCGGGTGGAAGTTCTACTTCCAACTCGGCAGCAAGCGGAGCAATGCTATCCTTAGACCACTGCCAGCTTACCGGGTGATGCAGGATAAATGTCGCGGTCTCATAAGCTTGTGCCTTCTCGTCCACACTGGCGAAAAGTCTAGCCAGCCCGACCAATGCATGCAGGGCCAGAGCCGGCTGCCAGACCTCGCAGGCAATTCGCAAAGCCTGGTGGAAATGGCGCTCGGCGGTTTTGAAATCAGCCAAGCCTAAGGCCGCTTCACCGAGGACGGTGTAAGGCGTTATCTCGCCAGTCCGGTGTTCTAACTCCTGGCACAGGGCCAGGCTGTCTTGAGCCAGTTGTTTTGCCTTCGCAAATTGCTGTTCCATAGCGGCGACCGTAGCCATTTCGGCAAGGCCCTCGGCCTTCATTCCTTGCAGACCAAATTCTTCATGGATCGCTATACACTGCTTCAAATGTTTCTTGGCAGTCTGAATATCTCCCTGACCGGCCATAATACGGGCCAAATATCGTAAGGTTGTCGCCTCAAAATTGGGGTAACCAATTTCTCTAGCCAGGTTTAAGCTTTCTCTGCACCATTCTGCTGCTGCCTGATAATTTCCAAACGCCCACTCCGTGTAACTTAACTCGGCCAGACAAAACATGATAATTTCTTGGCGGCCTAACTTTTGAGACCTGACCAGGCTTTTCTGATAAAATTGTTGCGCTTCTCTGTAGTCGCCTATTTGGGCTGTAATTACTCCTAAGCGGTAGAGCGTTTCAGCCATGCCACGTTCATCGCCATCTTCCTCAAAAATGGTCAGCGCTTTTTGATAAATCGCTTTTGCTTGCCACGGCGTCTGTAAAACTTGGCCGACAAACCGCAATACCCAAGCCATTTCTTGTGGCACCCCAGCGCGACTTAAGTTTTCAAGGGTGGCTTGCCGATGCTGACAGACCTTCCAGGCCCGGCCAGGAGACTCTCAGTAAAATCGGTTGTATCGAGCCAGTACTTTACCCAACAGCCTTTGTTGATGGTTATCGTTTACATCTTTGGCCAAAGACAAGTCTAACAGTTGCAGCATGGTGTTGAAACTGGTCTCGCTGTCAGGCGTATCCTCCTCTACTCCTACACCATCCCACCCCAATTTCCGCGCTGCCGGATCGAAAAATCTAAAGCCCTCGTCAATCCTGCCCCGAATGCGGAAATATTCGCACAGACTTTCCATGGCCAAATCCATTTCCTGTAATTTGTCATGGGGGACTGCCCACTGCCAGGCCACCCGCACATTGTCTTCCTCGATCTCGATCTCCGTCAGGGCTTGAGCCTGTTTCTGGCCGTGCAAATCGGCTTCTTTTTGATGGAGAAAAGCAGCATAATAGGTGCAGTGACGATCTCTCACTGCGGCTTCGGCAGTCGGGTTCTGGGCCAAGTGTTCGGCCGCAAACTGTCGCAGCAGTTCGTGAATTTGATAGCGGCCGGTGAGATCAGGCCGCAGGAGTGATTTATTGACCAGACTCATCAACGTTCTAAGCGAGGCGCCGGCCACGTTTTGGGCTGCTTGCCGGCTGAAACCTCCCCGAAAAACGGAAAGCTGTTGAAAAACCTCTTGTTCGGCCAGGGTCATCCGGCTCCAAGTCGATTCGAAGATCAGCCGAATGCTGCGTTGACGGTCAGGGATGTTGCTTAAATCGGTTTCCAAAAAGTCGAGACTGTGGCGAATTTCGGCGACAATCTCGGCTGGGGAGAGAAGCTCGGCCCAGGCCGCCGCCAGTTCAATACCCAGCGGCATGCCGCCAACCAGCCGGCAGATATTGATAATATCACCTAAATTGTCCGTCTTTATTTCAAAGTCGGGACGGACACGATGAGCGCCTTGCCGAAATAGCTCGACCGCGTCATAGGCGGCTAAATCCGGCATCGTTTCCGGGACAGTTGGGCCACTGGTTGGATTTGACTTCCAGTCAGGAACCCCCAAACCGTCTAGGGGCAAGAGGATCTCTCCGTGCAGATTGAGCCGCTGGCGTGACGTTGCCAAAATTTTTATGCCGGGCGCAGCTTGGATAATTTCAGCAGCCAACTGATCCACGCTTCTATCCCATTTATCGAGGTCGGGGAAGACAGTCGATAGCAAATGTTCGGCGTTATCGAGTATCAGCAGCAGTTGCTTGTCCTTCAGGTAGGCCACCAATTGTTGGATTTGCGTATCGTACTCCCAATGCTCCCGCTGATCCCTGATATTAAATTGAAAATCGAGGGCCTCTGCGATTTGGGAGGAAAGAAACCCCGGCTCCTCAATCGGGGCCAGCGACACAAAATAGACTCCGTCAGCAAACGCCTCTGCCTGGGCGCTGGCCGCTTCAATAGATAGCCGAGTTTTGCCCATACCGCCGGGGCCAAGAATGGTGACCAGTTTGACGGTTGGATCGGCTAACAGGGTGGCCAGCCGAGAGAGTTCATCTTCTCGGCCTACAAACGGAGTTGTTTGGATCGGCAGCTTTACCGGAGAAATTGGCTTGGCTAATTGCTTTTGGGAAGGGGGTTGAAATGCACCAGAGGAGAGTTTTTGAAAGAGGAGTTGCGTTTCAGCCGAAGGTTCGACGCCCAATTCTTCAGCAAGCGCCTCGGTACAGCGTTGGTAGACAGTCGCCACCCCGGACCGGTCGCCCAGTCCGGCTTGAGCGGTCATTAGAGCGCGGTAGGCCGGTTCCGGTGTCAGCCCTTGAGCGATCCACCGCTCAGCCCACTCGCGAGCTTCTCGCCAGCGGGCTGCCTCAACCAGCCGCACCAAAAGCAACTGTACCCGATCCTCATAGATAGCTTGCAGCCGCTCCTGCTCCAGCGTAACCCAACTATCGTAAAATCCCGGCAGCAGCTTGTCTTCATAGACCGCCACCATTTGCATCAACGTCTCAACCGAGGTCGTGTCATCGATGTCGGCTTGTAGTTGGTCAGCATCGAGCCGGTAATCGGCTTGAGGATTAAAGCCGACCGAGACTTTATCGGCCAAGAAGAATTCTTCCCCCACCGACTTGCGGAGCCGCCACAGAGTTTGGCGTAAGTTGTTACGGGCGTTGGTTTCGTCGGAGTCGGGCCATAGCAGCCCGGCCAGGTTTTCCCGGCGATACGTTTTGTGAGCGTTAAGGATAAGGTAGGCCAGCAGGGCTTGAGCAGGTCGGGAGGGGATATCAAGCAACTCGCCATTCAGTTTGGCCGCGAACTTTCCCAGCAGCTGAACTTCAAGCATGGTATCCCTCCCCGGATAAACAACCTTATTCAATTCAACGTTAGACGACAGCGATTGTACGATTATAGCATAGGGATGACGCTAATGCAATAGCAAAAAAAGGAAGACCATACGGTGCATTAACGATACGATAGACACTGCCATAACGATGGGTTGTTATACTGTGATCAAAACAAACGATAAATAAACTAATGTATTAAACCTTATGGAGGCAAGTGAAAAATGAATCCGATTATCAACCACGAATTGGGAAAAGCGCTCCACAAAGAGCGAGAAGCTGAATTTGCTCGGTATTGGGGCTTGCGAACCGACGGTGATGCTCCGCAAAGTTCACCCAAAACATATCAAGTGATGATGGGGTTGGGAAGTATTGCTGTGACGGGATTAATAATTATCCAGATAGTGGGGTTATAGGTCCCTTTGAGAGAAGAATAACCCCTTTGACATAGTGAGATACGGCCCACCGGCGAGGGCGGATCGAATTAACCATTGGTGTCAAGACGTGATATACAAAATAGCCATAACTGAAAGGAGCAAAAGATGCCTCTTTATATGGACATTCATAAAAATGTAGAAGGACTGACTGTTGAAGGGGTCATAGAAGCCCATAAAAAAGACCTAGAGACTCAGGCTAAGTATGGGGTGAAGTATCTGCATTATTGGTTCAACGAAGCGGAAGGCACGGTCTTCTGTTTGTGCGAAGCCCCCAGCAAAGAAGCGGCCGATGCCGTCCACCGTGAAGCCCACGGCGGCGTCGCCGATGAAATCATCGAGGTCCAAGAGGGCGAATAGCTCTTCGACCGGCCCCCTGTTAGCGCCGGATAACAGGGGGCTTTAGCTTACATCCGGTAACCCTCGATCAGAGAAACGAACACCATTATGCCTAGATATGTTATTGAAAGCGAAATGCCGGGAGTTGGAACTTTATCGGCAACGGAATTGCGCGCTGCGGCCGAGCACAGCCTTAGCGTGCTGAATGAGATGGGGCCAAACATCCAATGGTTACAGAGTTTTGTAACTGCCGATAAAATATACGCCGTCTATACCGCGCCCGATGAGAAGACGATTTTTGAATACGCGCGTCAGGTTGGGCTAGCGGCCAATCGGGTGGCAGAGGTCACCACAACGCTTGATCCATCGACGGCCGCAGGATAAGACCCGTAAATGCCATATTACTAATTTGCTCTACATAAACTATATTCAGTCGATCACGATTTCAGTACCTGATGAAATATGATAGAACACAGATGACACGGATCGTACAGATTTTCACGGATAAAGCTTGATCTAGTTTAAAAAATCCGTGTTTATCCGTGCGATCTGTATGATCTGCGTTCAATTTACATGCTTTTGTGTAAAATTGTGATCTACTGATATTGGCACTAGGGTAGCCTAATTGGGTTATCCCTATTTTTTAATGCTCATACTGATGTTCTTGACTCGCCGCCCTTACCGAACAATCTTCGTCTTCATATTCGATTTCTATGGTCAAATGTTCCAGGTTGAGGTCGTTGACTACGTCTTTGGTCGCGGCTTTGATGCGCATGACCTCATCCCTCGACGTGTGCTGATCGACCACTAAATGAGTGGTTAAAACGTGGTGTTCGCCATCAAGGGACCAGAGGTGGGTGTGATGGCTCGATTGTACGCCCGGTACGGCTTCTAATTTTTGGATGATGTCCGTGAGGTCGATATTGTCCGGGGTGGCTTGTAGAAATAGTTCAACCGTTTTCCACAAATTCCTGATGACGTTGTATAACACGTAGAGGGTTATCAAGATCGATAGAATGGGATCGAGAATGGGCATATCGACGAACAGCAGGGTCACTCCCACGGCCAGAACGGCCACCCAACCTAAGACATCTTCCAACAGATGCCAAGTGACCACCTGAGCGTTCATGGTCTGGTCGTTTCGCAAACGCAGGACGGCCGCCCCATTGACTGCGATACCAATGAGGGCAAAGATGATCATCCCCGGCGCGCTGGACTGCTCGGGGTTGATCAGACGGGGAATAGCTTCCGATAAGATGTACAGCGAACCAACGACCAGTACCACTGCATTGATAAACGCGCCCAACAGCGAAAACCGCCGATACCCATATGAATACCGGTTCGTTTGCCCCTTTTCCGAATAACCGGCCAAATACCAGGCCAGCCCCAGCGACAGGCTATCGCCCAGGTCATGCACGGCATCCGATAAAATTGCGACACTGTTAGTCAAAACGCCGCCGACAATTTCAAGCAGGGTGAAACCCAGGTTGAGGAAAAACGCGACTTTAATATTACTGCTGCTGTGAGCGTGAGAATGATCGTGGTCCATAGCTGGTAAGCCTTCTTATTACCATAGCAGATTTGAGCCGGTCACGCATCATTCTATCGAGCGAAATTGGCCACTTAAGGTCAGCTATTTTATTTTATTCGTAGCCACCCTCTATCCCTTGACGTACGACAACTTTTCGCAGATGGTCCCATTCTTCACTTTGAATAGATCGACGCCTCGAACATGCCCCTTTTCCCCGGCCTCATCGACCCAGTTGTATCGCCAGCGCACAACGCAGCGATGACCAAAGCCAAAAATCTCCTCAACGTCTATGTGGGCCTGGGGCGACGCCCGGAAGAACTCTTGCCAAAACTGCGTGACCGCGGCCTGGCCCGAATAGACCGTCCCATCGGGGGCGGGGTGCGTGTTTTCGAAGACACAATCGTCGCTCATCAACTGCATCATCCCGGCGACATCATGCCGGTTGAAGGCTTGATGGAACTCCAGAACCAGACGGGCTGCGGCTTCTAAGCGCGACATTCGGATTGGACTCATATCAATAATACCTCCTGGGGGACGCACCTAATGTCCGTAAATAGAGCCGGTTGAGATAAGGCGCGTTCGATTTGATTAGGGGAGCGAATCGCCGGGGATACTGAACCAAGGGTGGATTTCATACGTCAACCGGCCGGCCTTGACGGCCGGGTCTCCTTCTAACAAATTCTTCACTTCCGTTACATCCGTGGTATTAAAAATACCGACCCCTTTGAGATCGGTTTCATCCATTACCGGGCCATTAATAACCAGCTTGCCTTCAGCCCGAAGCTGAAACAGGTAGCGAAGATGTTCCATTTGCAGCTTTTCCGCCTCGGCCGGGGACTGATCTCGATTCGGTCCGGCTTTATATAAGAAAATACAATACGCCTTACCGGAAGCGACCGTTTTTTGAATAAATTCATTCGTGATTTCAATGCTTTGTTTCATGAATGAGGGGATAATCCTTTCACCCAACTTAATGTGATCAAGCAGGATTATTGTAGTCCAATTCGGGCTAGGGGCTAGTTTTTATGGCTTAAGTCACGAGCAGTTGGGCAGTCTGGAGGAGGCAGATAGTCCCTTGTCCGCTTGCACAATAAACCACACCCTCTGTTTTACCCAATCTCCGCTGGCAATCTTCCTTACACTGCTAAACTTACATTGATTGATTGTGCCTAACTCCCCTCACCGCAATTCTAAAAAATAGATAGTTTGTTCTGTGAGTATGTTGATTATGGCCCCAACGGGCCTTGACCACCGCCAAAGGCAGCGGTTGTGCCTTGTACAGCCACACTTATGAGTTGGGTGAGTGTTCCAGTGGCCGCAGCGGTGATTACGGTGGTAAGGGCCGTCGCTACAACACTGATCACCGTCGTTATAGCCGGCGAGTCGTATGACAGACGAGATCTGTCGCCATGAAAAGCCAATGGTCATCCAATCCATCAGTAAACCGGTGAAGACGAATGTGACCAGCAGCCGAACGGTAATCCCCCAAATTTCGACAACATTAAGCTGATCCCAATACCACATCCACTGGTACAGGAAATTTAACCCAGCCAGTGATGCGGAAAAGATGAGAGCTTTGGTCACGCCATAATTGCCCCGAATTACATGAAAGAAAAAACCAAAGAAAAATAGGTAGATTGGCCCCCAAGGAACTCCGATGGTATCGTAAAGAGTTATATATGTCCCAAGGAGACTAATGGAGCCGACCAGCGTCTCCGTCCACGACGCTAATACCAAAAATACAAAATAGGGGACAACGCCACATGCTAAGGCAAATAACCCATTATTCAGCGGAGTTGTTTGCGGTCCCAACCCGAAGAGAATGTGGGTGGGGGATGTATCAGCAGGAATACCTAAATCTTGGTGCAGTTCATCGGCAGTTTTTCGATATTGTTCCACCTGTTCCTTTAAAATTTGGCGCGTTTGTTGAAAGTCTTCAGGTTTTACTTTTCCCCGGGCTAAAGCCAATTCCTGCTCTTGTAGTGCTTGCTTCAGTTTAGCGAAGCGGTCCAAACCGGTAATTTTCTCGATGAATTCACTCCGCTTTTGAGAAAATAGTTGGAACAGCCGTGACCAATCCAATCGATATAACCACTGCCGGTCATGAATTAGAAAGAAGCGATAAATAATAAATGCTACCGGAATTTGAAATAATGAAAATGAGTTTGGAAATAGCCGATAGCTCAAAAAAAAGACGAAGATTACGCCCCCAAGTCGAATTAGATGCTTGAGTTTGTAATCACCACGATACCAATCCAAGGTGGCCAATCTGATGATGATAAGTAACATCAGGGCCACATTAGCATAAACTGACTCGAATTTACGATAGTAGAGGTTTTCAAAAAAGATACCCCACAATGGATACAAGACAGTTACTATACTTATAGCGAATAATGCCAACTCAAACGACCATGACCACAATGATTGAGGATGCAGGACGCGAAATATCGGATTTTCGGTATCAATTGTCCTAATCATTCCAGAGTTAATCCGAAACTGAAACAGGAAAAGAAGGCCGAGTGCCGTGGGGAGCAAGTAAATCAGAATTAGTGTAATATCTCTTAGATAGTGGGTGGCCCACCATAGTTTGAGCGTATGATAAGAGCCAGGCGAGACATGCACTATCATATTTGCTTTTTTATCGTTAAGCTGGTCTATGCGCCAGGAGACCTGGTTGCCAGTAATTTGGTGGTATGGATATCCAGCCCCATTCACGCTGGCACCATCTGTGACAACCGTAACTGTGGTAGGATTGTGGTACGCGGCTACCGGCAAATACTTTAAATTCATTGAATAGGAATCATCAAAAAGATGTAGTGCATAACCCCAGAAAGAAGAATAATATATTTTATCGGTCTCACCATAGTAGACTGTGTCAACCACATCGACTTTCTCTAACCGTTCTGGTAACCAATAATCGAACAAAGCCCAAGAGCCTATAGCCGTATCACCCCATATGGCCTGCATTACAGTATATAATGGCTCCCTATTTGCAGAGCTATCGACTGCCAGATATTGATAAAATTGTTCCGGCGTTATGTCCAACTGGGCCTGTGTCGCTACAGTAAAGTGATCACTTTTCAAGGTTATGGTAATGGTTCGAGTCGCCGGTATGATTTCCCGAAGACACAACATCCCAATCTCTTCGGAGTTTGAACATTGTTCGAATACCTCCCGTGCCGCGTCATAGTCACCCTGATATTTCAGACTTTGCCCTCGCCAATAGGGTGCATCGGGCCAATCCGGGTCGGCAGTGACGGCTTTGTCAACGGCCTGAGCCAATTCCTCCACGTGTCCCGTTTGCCGAAAATAGTCGGCTAATTGAGCATAAGCCTCCACGTCATTCACCTGTATATCCAAAGCTTGCTTGGCCGCATCAGACTCGATTGGTTCTTGCAGCAAATATTCCAGCAATAGATCAAGGTAAGCGCGGGTAATCAGGGGCCACGGGTTGTCCGGGTTCTCAGCGATCAGTTGATCCATTTTGACCTGAATACTAACCAGCCAATCCAAGCGCAAATAAGGCCCTACCATTTCATCAATCGCATCCCACCCGTCTTCTACAGTTCCTGGCTGTGGGACGACGATTTGCCGGCTGGCTCGATAATCCAGTTCGATGATGATCAGTCCAAACAACAGCAGCGTAATTACCGTCAGGACAAAATACGTGGTACCAACCGGCAGCGGCCTGTCGAGCGACCAGCGCCACAGTCGCTGCCACCATTTTGGGTTATCATCAACCTGCTTTGTAGGCATATTTCCTTCCCATTCGGTTACAGTGGCGGGTGGCCTCACAATTTATTATCCAACTCTTTTCCAGCGTATCCCCGTTACAGTAGGCATATCCAGAAAAAAAGCGGCATAATCCCCGTTCATCATACCATTCTTTTCGCCCCGATGTCTAGCCTTTTATGGTCTCCCTCTGTTACACCAGCGATCCCCTGTTTCACGATAACCTTAAAAATAACTTACCCATTTTGACGGAGTGATCTATGGCGTAGGGCCTAACGTCGCGAAGCCACAACCAAAAATAGAACACGGATTAACCCGGATAAAATAAATTTAGATCGGTGAAAATCGGTTCAATCCGTGTGATCCGTGTCCTATAATTTTCGCGGGTGACGTAAATTTGCCGCACCAACGACGTAGTGCGTAACATCCGGTACATAAATATACGAATTACGCACTACTTCTTTCTCCCTACGCCTCGGTTTGGACACCCAGACGGCAATTGGAGTAAAAATTAGTCTTTTTTTCGACGCCAAACGGAGGTACTGAAAAAAATATCCCTCGGCGCGACGCCCACAGGCAGTAGTGCGAAAAATTTAGCCCCTTGCGGACGCGAAAAGTTGACATCGCCGCCGTAAAAGCAGCGACGGCCGGCTCAAAAGCGTGATCGGCGGCAAAAATACAGCGGCGGCGAGGCCGTCGGCCCTGCTGCGAAAAAATAACCGCTTGCGGCGCGGCCAAAAGCCCTCTCCGTCTCACAAAACCGGTTTTATGGCGGCCACAGGGGGGATACAAAATAAAAAAGCGCTGATAGTGAAAAATCAAGACGGCCAACGCAAAAAAAGTGACTGATAGTGGAAATGCAAGACGGCCAACGCAAAAAAAGTGACTGATAGTGGAAATGCAAGACGGCCAACGAAAAAAAAGTAGCCGGTAGCGGAAAATCAAGACGGCCAACGAAAAAAAAAAGGCGTGATAGTGGAAAATCAAGACGGCCAACGAAAAAAAAAGGCGTGATAGTGGAAATTTAAGGGGGTGGATAAAAATTTTTGGGCCTATTTTGACGCCGGCGAAGGGGTTCTGAAAAAAATTTTACCTATTGATGGGGCTATAACAGAAAAAATTAGCCTGTTGTAGGAATAGTCACATGTGTGATAGAATAAATGAAAGTCTTTCATTGCCGGTCGTATGCCCCTTAGGAATGGCAATTATATATTAAATAACTGCAACGATACTGAAGATGGAGATAAGTCGATGAGGCGATTAGGAGATTTCTAAGGCCAGTCTCCTTATCTCTAATCTCCAATCTCCGGCCAGATTGCTCAAGTTATTTAATGGTCGATCCTTAACGCCTCATCATCTTAAACGCTATGTTTGAGCGAACAACCCACTGCAATGAAAATAATGACAGGGTAGGGTTGATGTTGAATCCAATTACCATTTACCAATTACCCTAACTCAAATGCGAAAGTTATTTAATTCTCGATCCTAAGCCAAAACGAAGGAAATGCTAAATCATTATGACAAACCTTGAGAGTGGTATTTTACAACTGACCAAACGGGGAGATGGCCACCTGGTCAACCCGGATCGGCTGACGGACCCGGTTGTGGTTCCGGCCAAGCTGATCCGAACCTATCGGCTGCCACATGGAGCTACCGTTACCGGCAGCCAACAGGGCGACCGATTGACCTCCATCGAGACGGTGGGCGGGCTGGCCCCGGAAGCCTTCCGGCAGAGAACACCGTTCAAACGATTGGTTGCCATTGATCCCACGGAACGCTTTAACCTGGCGGCCAGTGGTGAAACCAGTATGCGGCTAATCGACCTGATTGCGCCGATTGGCAAGGGTACGCGGGGGTTGATTGTCGCGCCGCCTAAGGCCGGTAAAACCATCCTGCTGGAGCAGATGGCCCGATCTATCCACACCATCGAGCCGGAGACTCGCCTGATCATGCTGCTCATCGACGAGCGGCCTGAGGAAGTGACCCACTTTCGGCGCGCTCTGCCTGGGGCCGAGGTGTTCGCCAGTTCTAGTGACCAGCCGCTGGAGGAGCACGTTAATCTGGCCGAGTTGATGCTGGCCCATATCCGGACTGAGTTGGAGTGCGGCCGGAATGTGGTGGTAATGGTCGATAGCCTGACCCGGCTGGTTCGCGCCTTCAATTTAAGGGGGTCGCGCTCCAACCGCGGCCGAACGCTCTCCGGTGGGGTAGATGCCGAAGCGCTGCAAATTCCTCGCCGTTTCTTTGGTCTGGCGCGTAACATCGAGCATGGCGGATCGGTGACTATTCTAGCCACCGTCTTAATCGAGACCGGCTCGCGGATGGATCAGTTCATTTATGAGGAGTTCAAAGGCACGGGTAATAACGAGATCGTGCTGGATCGCGCTTTGGCTGAAGCCTACATTTTCCCGGCAATCAATTTGGCAGCCAGCAGCACCCGCAAAGAGGATCGGCTGTACAGCCCTGACGAGAGCCAACAACTGACCCAACTGCGCCGGGAACTGGTGGGTCGTCCCCTGCCGGAGGCTATGCTGCAATTGTTGAGTCTGTTGGATCAGTATCCAACCAACGAGGAATTATTGCAAAGCGTAAATGGTCAGAATTGAGGCCGAAGCATCTTCGGCCTAATCATTCTTCAACCACGGATCGAGCGCGTCGCGCAGGCCATCGCCGATGAGGTAGATGGATAACGTGGTCATGAAAATGAAGAGTCCCGGCGTAATGACCAGCCAGGGCGCGTTGGTGAAACTGCCCAACGAGCCGTTCATCATATTGCCCCAACTGGCGTTAGGCGGCCCAATGCCAACCCCCAGGAAACTGAGGCCGGCTTCGGCGATGATGGCGCTGGCGATGTCGAAAATGGCGATGACGATGATGATGGACGAAACGTTCGGCAGCATGTGCCGGAACATAATCCGCCAGGTCGACGCGCCGGTGGCCCGGCTGGCGATGATGTACTCTCGCTCCCGAATTGAGAAAATCTGCCCCCGCAGCAGGCGCGAAACGCCCATCCAGCCGAAAAATCCCAGTAGGAAAGACAACCCTTCCGGCGTCCGAAAGACCGGGAACGTTCCGGCCAAAATAATTAAAAGAAACAACAACGGAATGCTGCCCAACGTCATAATGACGGCGTTGACAACATCGTCGATCCAGGTGGCGGCGTAATAACCGCTAACCAAGCCGGCGACAACGCCGAGCGTCATCGACACCGCGGCCACATAAGCCCCAATCCGCAGCGAGATACGCCCGCCGTAAATACCCCGCGTCAGCACATCGCGCCCGGCGTTATCGGTGCCGAGCCAGTGACAATTTCCCGGCCCGGCGCCAAAACACTCGCGCAAACCGGCAAACGAGGCTGAGAAGATGCCGGGCCAAAGCGCCCAGTTGCAGCCTTCGGCGCCCTGGCACGTGCGGGTAAACTCTTGGAACATCGGCCACGATTCTGCGGCCCACGTGGGCGGGTCGTTGCGCTCACGCAGGTTGGTATCGTTCGGATCATAGCCAAGAATATTGTTAGCAATCCAGGGTGCGCCCAGAGTAATGATGATCATAAACAGGCCCAGCGCCATCGCCGCCAGGGTGATTTTGTCGTGCAGCAGTTTTCGTCTAACCGCGCCCCAATAGGTTAGCTCTTTAAAGTCTTCTTGTGATTTTCCCACTTGTCCGGGTAAGGTTAGCGTTTGTTCAGCCATAAGTCTTCCAAAGTTACAGAGTTGCAGAGTTGCAGGGTTGCAGGGTTGCAGAGTTGCAGGGTTAAAAGATTACAAAATTCAAAGAGGGTTTCAACTGTATCCATAAGAAACCAATTATCAAATATCAATTAGTTCGCTACATCATATTTTACGCGCGGATCGACCAGGCTGTACAGGATATCGACCATCAACAGTCCCAACACACCCAAAAACGAGCCGATTACAAAGAGAGCCATCATTACCGGGAAGTCGCGGGCGTTGACGGCGGTGATGAAGAGCCGGCCCATACCCGGCCAGGAAAAGACCGTTTCAAACAGCACCGAGCCGGACAGCGCCAGCAGAAAGATGCCGCTTAGACCGGTCACAAACGGCATAATGGCGTTGCGAAGCGCGTGACCGTAGACGACCGCCTTTTCCGACAGCCCTTTGGCCCGGGCGGTTCGAATGTAGTCCAGGTTCAACACCTCCAACATCTCGAACCGGAGGATGCGGGAAAAACCGATCCAGCCGCCAATCGCGCCGACCGTGGCCGGCAGGATCAGGTGGTGCAGGCGGTCGAGCAGCGAGCCGTCGCCGATGGTGTACATCCCACTGAGCGGCACCAGCCCCAAATAACCGCCCAAGAAAATGAGCAGCAGCAGCCCCAACCACCAGTGCGGCACGGTGTTGACCAACACCGTCGAGACACGAATGACATGATCCGGCAATCTACCCCGTTTGATGGCGGCGTAAATGCCTAACGGCAACCCACCCACAATACTGAGAAACAAGCTGGCCGCGCCTAATATGAAGGTGGCCGGCATCCGTTCGATAATGACATCGATAGCGGGCTGTCCTTTGAAGTAAAAGGATTTGCCGAAGTCCAATCGGATAATGCCCTTACCACACCGGTCCGGATCGGCCAGGCAGCGGCCGCTGCGCCACGTTTCACTTTGCGGGAGCCAATCCTCGCCGGCCAGCCAGGCGATGTATTGAATGACAATAGGGCGGTTGACCCCGTACAAGGTGGCCAACCGTTCAACATCGGCGCTGGTGGCTTTAGGATCGTCTTCCAGAAATTGCACCGGGCCGCCGGGCGCAGCTTGATAGATGGTAAAACCAATCAGGGTTGATAACCAGATCAAGAAAAAGGATTGAACACTACGTCGAATGATGTATCTTGCTAACATCTTACAAACCTATAGATACGCTTAAAAACCGGTGACAGACAGTCACCTTACACGATTGATAAATTAAGGGGTGTCCCAAACTTCGAGACACCCCTCAACCTTTACTCTTCTTCAATATACCACTCTTCAGCATTCCAACCGATACCCAGGCGGGTCGGCTCGATGCCTTTGATGCGGTTGTTTTGCCCACTCCGAGATTTGCTAAAAAAGAGGAAAATTCGGGGCGAGTCTTCGGCGATAATCTGTTGGATTTCACCATATTTTTCTTTGCGCACATCGATATCATACGTGGCGCCGGCTTCGTCAAAAAGCTGCTCGATATCTTTGTTGATGTAGGCCGAGAAATTCATCTCGGGGATGTTCTCCTCAAGCCACCACGGGAATGAGGTGTGCGGCTCAGGCGTCGAGTTGATGCTGAGCAGAACCAGATCCCACGTCGGTTCGGCGGAGCGGAACTCTTCCAGGAAGCTGGCCCATTCAAGCGCCTGGATTTCGACGTTGATGCCGATCTTGCCTAGTTCGTCCTGAATAATAACGGCCATTAATTCCCGCGTTTGGTTGGTGTTGGGGCCGTAGAGTAAGTTCAGGGTTAACTGCTCACCGTTTTCATCGACCATTTTATCATCTTGAAGGGTGTAACCGGCCTCGGCCAGCAGTTCGATAGCCTTATCCGGATCGAAGTCGTAGCAGGGCACATCGGAGGTAAAAGCCCAGTTGGTTTCAGGGTAGATCGAGCACACCCGTTGGGCCTGGCCTAACATCACCTCTTCGGTGAGCAGGTCTTTGTCGAGCGCGTAATTGAGGGCATGCCGAACGTTGATGTCAGACGTGGGAAACCCCTCGCGCATATTCAGGCCGACAAAGCTGATGCTGGCGCTCACCGACCACCATTCATAGATGGTGGCGTTGTCAAGCTGCTTGGCATCTTCCAGATTTTCCGGCGTAATGTCGGTTGTGTCGATTTCACCGGATTTGAACATCTGGTAAGCCACATCGCCATCAGGCACAATTTCGATAATCTGGCGCTCGATGTTGGGCGCGCCGTGGTACCAGTAATTTTCATTGGCTTCAAAAATCGCGTACTGATCGCGCTGCCACTCAACCAGCTTGTAAGGGCCGGAAACCACGCTGGGGCTGAGAATTTCGGGGTTTTTCTCCGGGTCATCCCAGGGCAGGTTTTCCCAGATGTGTTTGGGCAGCGGCGTAAGCAAATCAACCTGGCCCAGCGCCGGCGCATAGACTTCCGTCAGATTGATTTCTAACGTCTGTGCATCGACAGCCTTGACCGACTCAATGAACTCAAGTTGTGAGAGGTAGGGGTAGCCATTTTCCGGCTTGACGGCCTGCTCATACGTCCATTCGTAATCAAAAGCCGTCAGCGGTTCGCCATCGCTCCATTTTAGATCGTCGCGTAGGATAAAGGTGAAGGTCAGGCCGTCATCGGAAATAGTGTAGCTTTCGGCCCAATTGGGGATAAGTTCCATCGTGTTTTCATCGTAGCGCAGCAAACCCCGATAATAGACGGTGTTAGCATAGCCACGCGAGGCGGAGTCGGAAATTAAATACGGATGAAAACTGACCGCATCAGAGGTGGAGACGCTGCGATATTCACCCCCGAACAGTTCAGAGTCGCGCGGGCTGGTCACTTCCTCGTCGCTGACAACGGTTGCGCCTAAGTCCAGTTCTTTGGTGATATCTGACTCTTCCGAAGCCTTGGCCGCTTCCGAAATTTGTTCGTCTTCGTTCGCCTCTTCAGCGGCGGCTTCTGCCTCGGCCGGCGCTTCCTCTTCAGCCGCCTCTGCCTCCGCCGGCGCTTCTTCCTCAGCGGGTTGGGCTTCTTCTTGCGGCTCAGCCTCGGCCGGAGCCGGCTCCGGCGCAGTGCCGGCGCCGCAAGCGGCTAAGGTCATCGACGCCACAACAACGAGTGACATTATCCACAAATAGTTACGACTTAATTTTAAATTCACAAAAACCTCTTCTCTTTTCTCCTATTCATCTCTTCATTTCAGCGCTGACAGGTTTCTGAAGCTATCATAAAACCTGTCAGCGCTTATCATTCTTTGTTAACCGAGATGGGGTCGTAGTAACGGCTTTAGCCGTGACACTACTAAAGTAGTTACTGCAAACCGGTTAGTTTGTCGGCTCGTCGGAAATGTACCAATCATTCGAATTCCAAGAGATGCCGATGACTTTCGGCTCGATGCCCAGGATGCGTTTGTTCTGACCACTGCGCGATTTGCTATAGAACAGGTACATGTACGGGGAGTCCTCAGCCAGAATGCGTTGGACTTCACCATATTTTTCCTTACGAACTTCAGTATCGTAAGTGGCGCCGCCTTCTTCAAAGAGTTGTTCCACCTCTTTGTTGACGTACGCTCCAAAATTCAGGTCGGGGATATTTTCCTCGGAAAACAGCGTAAATGAGATGTGCGGTTCCAGGACACCGCCCCAGGTGGCGGTCAACAGATCCCAATCCGGGTCACTAGAGCTTTTAGCCTCAAGGAAACTGGCCCACTCCAGCGCTTCAATGTCTACCTGAACGCCGACATCGGCCAGATAATCCTGCACGATGAGCGAAATCAGTTCGCGCACCTGACTGTTGTTGGGGCCATAGATGAATTTGAGGGTAAGCTGCTCCCCATTTTCATCGACCAATTTACCGGTAACTTTCTCACCGTCGGCATCGATCAGCCCGCCGTTGGGGTCGATTTCAAAGCTATCGAGTGTGGCTAGATCGAGCGGTTCGCCGGTTTTATCCCACATAAAGGTGTAACCGGCTTCGGCAAAGAGCCGCAGCGACTCGCGTGGATCATATTCGTAGCAGGGGACATCGGGATTATACACCCACAGGGTGTCGGCGTAAATCGAGCACATGCGCCGGGCCTGGCCGAGCATCACCTCGTCCGTCAATAGTTCCTTATCAACGGCATAGTTGATGGCGTGCCGGACGTTGATATCGCTGGTGGGGAAGCCTTCGCGCAGGTTGTAGCCCACGTAACTCCAACTGGCGGCGGGAGACCACCACTCGTAGACGTTGATGTTCTCAGCCTGCTTGGCATCTTCCAGCTTTTCAGGCGAAATGTAAGCCGTATCGGTTTCGCCTGAGCGCATTTTCTCGAAGGCAATATCATCACTGGGGACAATTTCAATCGAATAGCTGTCAAAGTTGGGGCGACCGTGATACCAGTAATTCTCATTGGCTTCAAAAACCGCGAATTTATCGCGCTCCCAGTCCGACAGCTTATACGGGCCGGAGAAGACTGTCGGTTTGAGAATTTCCGGATTTTTCTCCGGGTCATCCCAGGGCAGTCCTTCCCAAATGTGCTGAGGCAGCGGCGTGATTAGCCCTGACATTTGGCCCAAGGCCGGCGCATAAATCTTATCAATTTTGATTTCTAAAGTGTGATCATCCAGCGCTTTGTATGAGGTGATAAACTCAAGCTGCGATAGATAGGGGAAGCCGTTTTCCGGTTTGATAACCTGATTGTAAGTCCACTCGAAATCGTGAGCGGTCAGCGGTTCGCCGTCGCTCCACATTAAATCTTCGCGCAGATAAAAGGTGAAGGTTAGGCCGTCTTCAGAGATAGTGTATTTCTCGGCCATATTGGGGATGTATTCCAGCGTATCGGGGTCTAGCCGGAGCAGGCTGCTATCATACACTAAACCTTGATAGGCCCATGAAGTACTATCTGAAGTTGTGTAAGGGTGGAAACTAACGGCATCGCTTGAGTCAACGTCGCGATACTCGCCGCCGTAATGTTCGCGGGGGGTGCTGACATCCAACTCATCGGTCACCACTTCGATGCCGCCTTCAAGCGCCTGAGCCTTGAGTGACCCCGACTCTTGGGCTTCGGCTAAAGTGGCATTGGGGTCGTCTTCGGCTGCTTCAGCCTCGGCTGCTGCTTCTGCGGCGGCTTCGTCAGTCGCCACCGCTTGATCATCGGCCTGGGCTTCTTCGTTCGCTTGCGGCGCGGGGTTCTCCGCCGGTGACGCCCCGCAGGCGGTTCCCAAAATACCCACCAGACCTAAGATCAGGATCGATATGAGTAACGTTGTGCTAATTCTTTTGCGCATTAGGTTGCTACTCTCCTCCTTTATTCAATTTCATAAAGTGATTAACTTCTTTATTCATAAGCCACATAAGGCTTATTTTGACAAAGCTGCCAGGCCAGGGACCTGACAGCTTTGATTTCGCCAAAAAGGACTAGTTACGGGCCTGTTCCATCTCCCTCGTCACCATTATCACCGCCGTTATCGCCATTATCACCGTTATCGCCGCCGTCGCCATTATCGCCATTGTCACCGCCGTTATCACCGTTATCGCCGTTATCGCCGTTATCACCATTGTCACCGCCGTTATCACCGTTATCGCCGTTATTGTCGTCTTGACCTTCGGTACCATTTTCAGGTGGCGGAGTCTCTTCGTTACCACCCCCATCGCCAATTTCAAAGGGTTGATAATCGGCTTCGGCGGGCAGATCCAGCGGTTTGCGGGTAAACCAATCGACCGTGTTATCAAGCAACAGCGCCCGAACCCCGGACGGCAAATGATAAAACGGAAAAGCAAAGTAAGCGATCTTGGAGCGATCATCCTCAAAAGCAATCACTGTCGGTGCGCCGGGATACTCACTCTCCGGTCCGCGTCGGAAGACGACTCGCGCATCGGATGTGTAGTTAACCACGTCAATCGCCGAGGTTTCGGCGGCGGAGACGGCAGTTGTAAAAGTAAATACAGCGCCTTCAGTAAAATCTTCGGCAATAGGATGGTCGGGTATACTTAATTCGATATCGGCTTGCTCTCCGAAAGTGAGATAGTCGGCGTGCAGCACACTGTTCATAAAATCGGTATGGTCCCAATCGAAAGCAATGGACGCGCCGGACAGTATCAGATTGCCGCCGGCCTGGACATACTGCTGTAAGAGTTCCGTATCTTCTTCACTAATGCTGTCGTCCCAGTAATCACCGGTCGTCCAGATAATGGCATCGTACTCTTGTAACTCAGCTAAATCAGGCGCCCCGTCTATTGAGGTTACCCAATCTTTTACGTTATAGGCGGATGATAAAACGGCAGTGTACTCAACCAGGCTTGTTTTGCCATTTTCGCGCTCTCGACCCGCATCGTCTGAAACCACCAAAATATTGTCAATGCGGCTGCTGCGCACACTGGGCAGCAGTTTTTGTTCCGGATCGGCCGTTTGACAAACAGCGATATCGGTATTAACCGCACATTCGTTGAATTTGTTATCGAGCAGCAAGTCGAACGCATCGCCATTGGTCTCTGCCGTGTCTGACAAGATAATTAGGATATTTCGGTCAGCTTCGCGGTCAAGATAAAACAAGGTCGCGCCGCCCTGCTCCAAATCACCCACCCCCGCAATTTGGATGCGGCCTTTGACGAAATCTTCCTCAGCCTCTTCCTCAGAGGCAAGATTACTACTTACGGTCGTAAGTTTGATCGAAGCGTCGCCTTCGGCAGGTTCTTCTTCTTCAATATCTTCGGGTTCAAGCAGAACGATATCGGCGTCGTCCAGATAATCCTGAACCGCATCGGCGCTGTCAAAACGGCCGATGTAGATCACATCGCCGCTGTCGCCGATTTCGTCCGTAAAATCAACCGTTCGTTCCGTCTCTTCCAGAAAATCTTTGAGCTTGACGGAATCTTCGAACTGGCTGTTGAAGACCTTAGTATTGTCAAAAACAATATTGACGTCTTTGTTGAGAAAATAGGGAAAATCTCTGATTTCAAACGTGCGATCACCGGAGGTCAAAAAGTTGGCAATATTGTTGATCAAAATACCGTTGCTTTCGGTCATGTCGTGCGGCTGGGTGAAAAAGGTCAGGTCGCCCAAGGCCAGCACCTGATCATCCGTGGTCAAAGCCGCCGACGCTTTCGCGCCGCTGCTTTCGCTGGTCGATGAAAAAACCGTATCATCGCCCATAATGATCTCATGCCCCGGCGCGCTGACCGAACCGCTGGCGTAGAAAATAACTTTATCCCCATCCTTAAGACCATCGGTAACCGGACTATCACTGAATTTGGTATAAACCACGTTGCGATAGTTGTTATCGTTATGGTCTAAGCTGTACAGATAATCATTGGCATAAATGATACCAAACGATCCGGCAATACTGTTGAGCGACTCGACCACAATCGTCCGGGTCGGATCGCCGATAATCAAAACTCGACCGCCTTTGTCAACATATTGCTCGATAGCCGTGATTTCCTCAGGCGTGTAATCGACCCGAGGCAGCGGCAGAACAAGCGCT
This sequence comes from Anaerolineales bacterium, assembly GCA_020634855.1. Taxonomy (GTDB): domain Bacteria; phylum Chloroflexota; class Anaerolineae; order 4572-78; family J111; genus JAGRBY01. The sequence continues at coordinate 844,571 of JACKAU010000002.1, read as the reverse complement.
TTGGCGTAGCTCAGCCGGTCGATTAAGCTGACTTTCTCCGCTTCCGCCGGCGTTACGACTTCGTAACTAAAGCCCCGCGACACCATTTTCGACAGTAAAACATTCAACTCTTCAATATAAAGCGCGTTATCGTGTCCATAATCAACCACAACGACGCCCCGGCTAACTTCAGGATTATCAACAACCTCTTGCCGGGCCGGGACAGCGGCTGCTTCCAGGTTATGCGGTAGGAGTTCGCGCTCCGGCGGGGTATAGCTGCCACTGCCGGAGCCAAAATAGAGCATTCGTCCCCCAATGAATACCAACACAATCAAAACTGCGGCAATGATGACATAGGGGAACCATTTTGTCTTAGACATGAATTACTCCAGCGGAATATAAATTTCGTAGAAAGTCGGCCACTGAGAACTTTCGGCTGCCGTAATATCGAACTCCTCCGGCTGCGCATCGAGCTTAGCATAGAGGTCGGACATAGCTTCATATTGCGCCGTCGAAGTTTCTTGCAAATCCGCCAGCAACTCTTCCCGAATGTCGATGACCTCATAATTCTTCAGTCCGGCCAATTCCGCCACGCGATCCGTCGCATCGAGAACAGAGCCGATTTCATCGATCAGCCCGTACTCTTTGGCTTCGATGCCGACCCAGATTTCGCCGGTGGCTAACTGTTCAGGTGAAATCTTGAGAGGATTGGGGGCATTCTGGCGCTCGGCCACGACGCTGTCACGGAAGTCGGCGTGGAGTAAATCGAGCTTTTGCAAAAAGCTAGTTGGGCTGCCGCCGGTGGTTTTGAACGGGCCGGTGGTGATAAACTGCTCGCTCAACGTTTCAGGCTGGCCCAAACCGGTGATGACGCCCACATTACCGACAAACGTAGCCGGTTTGGCGTAAATTTCATTGGCCCCAACCCCGATTTGGTAAGCGGCGCTGGCCGCCAGCGAGTCCATACTGGCGACGACCGGCTTTTCATCGCGCAATTTGCGGATCTGATAATAGATATCGTGGCCGGAGGCCGCACCGCCGCCGGGGCTGTTGATAATCAGCAGCACCCCTTTAATGTCATCGCGATCCCGGGCGTAAGTAATTTCACGCGACATGATTTCAGCCAGAATGCCGCTCACCTGCGATTGGACTCGCAGCACGCCGATCTTGGGGCTGGGGATTAAAGCGGTGGCCAGGAAATAGCCGCCGATAAGGGCCGCTACCAACAACAGCACCGAAATAACAATTAATCGCTCCCGTGATTGTTTCTCGGCCGTTGGGTCCGTTGTTTGAGTTTCGCTCATTTAAACTTCCTCCTGATTAACTAGGGAGACTCATCATAAACCATTTATAATATTAACTTTTAGCCTCTTGTAAAATTATTGAGGAGCCAAACTAAATATGTATTCTGTTTATTATACATATTACAGGATGGCTATCAAATCAAATATTTTGGTCTGTTCAATCGGTCTGCTTATTTAAAGTAAGACAAGTTGCCTTGCATCATAAGTCAACATTCTTAAATCAAGGTGAAAACAGTGGAGGGACGACCAGGTGACGGTCACCTTTAAAAATTGGCCAACTGTTTGCCTCACAGAGATGAGTCCATATACTTTAGGGCCAACCCGCGATATAGCGATGAACATGTTTAAGCCGCAAAGAGAAATGTGATCAATGAACGAATTCTTACAAACAGAAACTATTATCATTGAGTTGTTGGTGGTTGCGTCCCTGGTGGCGATTGTGATCCAACGCATCCGCTTGCCCTACACGGTCGCCTTGGTTCTGGTTGGATTAGGGCTATCATTTTTTCAGGGGATGATAACTATCGAGTTGACCGAAGAGCTTATTTTGGCGCTTTTTCTGCCGCCCTTGCTTTTTGAAGCGGCCTTCCACGTGGAGGTTAAGGAGCTGCGCCAAAATTTGTCGCCGATTTTGATGCTGGCCATCTTCGGCGTCATCATCAGTACGTTTGTGGTCGGCGGTCTGGTGGCTTGGGGGACATCGTTAACGCTCTCAACCGCGCTGATCTTTGGCGCACTTATCGCCGCCACCGATCCGGTGGCCGTTGTGGCGATGTTCCGCGCGTTGGGCGCGCCCAAAAAACTAACCACTATAATTGAAGGCGAAAGCCTCTTTAACGACGGCTCGGCAGTTGTTATCTTTAACATCATTTTGGGCGCAGCTTTAACCGGCGAATTTAGCCTGGCCGAGGGACTGTTCGAGTTTGTGGAGGTCTCGCTGGGCGGATTGCTCATCGGCTTATCGCTGGGCTGGCTCACCGCCCAAATTATTCGACGGGTGGACAACTATCTGGCCGAAACCACCCTGACCGCTGCCCTGGCCTTTGGCACGTTTCTCATTGCCGAACATTTTCACGTGAGCGGCGTGCTGGCGGTGGTCGCCGCCGGTATTCTCAACGGCAACATCGGCCCCGAAGGGATGTCGCCCACGACCAAAATTGTGCTGTTCAATTTCTGGGAATATCTGGCCTTTCTAGCCAACTCGTTAATCTTCTTGCTGATCGGTCTGGAAATTGATCTCAATGCGATGGTCAGCAATATGGGCTTCATTATTATGGCCTATATCGCGGTCACCGTTGCCCGGGCTATCTCGGTGTATGGCTTAAACAGTCTGGCCGCCCTATTCCCCGGCGAGAAAATACCGCTGAGATGGCAGCACGTTCAAGTCTGGGGTGGACTGCGCGGCGCTGTCAGTTTAGCCTTAGCCCTGGGTCTGCCTGTCAGTCTGGGGGCGGATCGGGGGTTGATCATCAATCTGGCCTTTGGCGTTGTTTTTATGATGATGCTGTTTCAGGCGACCACGATGGAATGGTTGGTCACGCGTCTGGGCATTCTCAAGAAGGATAAGAAAGAGGTTGAATACGATCATATTCGCGGCCAACTGCTGGCGATTCGCGCTGCTCAAGACGAACTTGAGGACATGCACAACAGCGGCCAATTGTCGGCCCATGCCTGGTCAGTGCTACAGCCTGAGTACGAGACCGCTTCCGACGAGGTGACCCAGGAACTGCGTGAGTTGGTTGAAAACGATCCCGCTCTCGAAACCAAGGAGATCAACAGCGCCCGGCATCAACTCCTAATCACCCAGCGCGGCGCCCTCCACGCCCTCGAACGCGACGGCTTAATCTCTTCCGACGCTTTCGAGCATCTGGCCTCGCAAATTGATGAGCAGCTAGATCATCTGTCGGATAAGGGGCATTAGTTCGATTTTGACCGGGGGGTAAATCAGCATAATGGATCGCTAGGTACGCTTTGTGTAGATTCAAAGGTGGGGCTGGTTTTATTTTGTGAGGTAAATTAATGCCTGCCAATGAGCAACGCGCCCCGAATCTGTACTATCCTATAAGACTACATCGCGTCATACGGCAAGCTCAATAAGAAACCGGGCTTTTGGTGTCTGCTCTATTGGCATTGTTAGGTAGATTTACCGATGTGCTAGAGTTATTTGGCAGTAGATACATCCTTATCGTCTCACTATTTTTCAATTCTAATCGTGAGAGTTTCTTTTTAGAGCATTCTCTTCTATCAATTTCCGAATCTCCTTACAAGTTGCTGGTGGTGATGCCCGATGAATCATCGCATGACAGTTTGGACATACCGGTCGTAAGTCTTCAATTGGATTAACTTGATAGCCCGATTTAATCTCAGCAAGTGGTTTAATATGATGAACGTGAATGTATCCTTTGCCGAGTTCACCATAAACAAATTCAAAATTAAAGCCACATATGAAACACTTTGCTCCATAATGCTCTATGCATAACGTTCTTGCGGTCTGATTTCTTTCATAGACATTAACTCGTATACGTCGTGTCGTGCCCTCCATAAGGCCGGTTGTATCAGGTATTTCCTCTGGAATTAATACAGTGTATTCCTTCAAGCTCTCCTTTTGACGGCTTTTCTTTACCGAAAGAGGATATGAGTATATCAGTAGTATTTTTGTAGCTAGATCAACTTCTGTACTTTTGCTTATTACGAAAAAATAGGGGAACTCTTTTTCCCATCCGCTTTCTATCTTTGGTCGGACTTGAATGTCAATATGACCTGTTGGGTCGATGAGTTTTACACTTGAGTCGCCTCTAAAGTACACACGGATTAAGTCTTGGTCAGTGCGATGGTACACATATGCAAACCTATTACGTCCTGGTTCATATAGCCCGCAAGTTTGTTTGCTCTCAGAGACGCGCAAGTCAGGAATTGTTTTCTGCAAATCCTTTTGTAACTCTAAGCATAATGAGCGAGAACCTGATTTGGCTTTTCCGTGACTAGACATTTCTTAATCTCCATCGGCCTAACTATTATAATTATACCTCTCAAACGCAATCAATTTGACAAAAGAAATTGCATCTGAGCCGGACCAGACTTATCTTGCTCATACGCTAGATTTCGCTCTTCTACCCCAATTATATACCATTTCGACCCCATAATCCACAGCTTATAATTGAGAATTGACAATTGACAATTGATAATGAGGTTCTTGGTACAGCGAGTCGGAAAATGAGTGGCCAAGACGTAAGGTTGCCGAGAGTTTTTGAATTGATTTCTGGGCTGGCCGAGCGTCTCGGGGGATCGGTGCGGCGCTGTTTGGGTACGGGGCGTCTGGGGTAGGCGCGAGAATCATAACACTTGGAATTTGAAGGGGGTAAGGGGGCAACGGGACAGACCTGTCGGAGTTGGTAACGGATTTTTGCCGTAAAAGAGGCGTCCGGTTTTCATCGATCCGCTTTTTGCCGGCAATTCAATACTCCGGCCAGCCAGGAACAGTATTTTTGTCTCAAGAAACGACATCCGGCCGGCGGGGAATCGTTATTTTGTCTCAAGAAACGACGTCCGGGCAGCGGGGAGTCGTTATTTTGTCTCAAGAAACAAGATCCGGCCAGCCAGAAATCGTTATTTTGTCTCAAAAAACGAGGTCCGGCCAGCGGGGAATCGTTATTTTGTCTCAGGAAATGAGATCCGGCCAGCGGGGAATCGTTATTTTGTCTCAGGAAATGAGATCCGGCCAGCGGGGAATCGTTATTTTGTCTCAGGAAATGAGATCCGGCCAGCGGGGAATCGTTATTTTGTCTCAGGAAATGAGATCCGGCCAGCCAGGAATCGTTATTTTGTCTCAGAAAACGACGTCCGGCCAGCAGGAATCGATTTTTGACGTAATTTAGGACTTCCGGCCGGCGGGGAATCACTTTTTTGTCTCAAGAAAAGAGATCCGGCCGGCCGGAATCGATTTTTTGATGTAATTTAGGATATCCGGCCAGCGGGGAATCATTATTTTGTCTCAGAAAAAAAGATCCAGCCAGCCGGAATCGCCTTTTTTGTTGCAAAACGGGGCATACGATGCTCAACATGCCCTAAAATAATCGAGGTATCCCCCGACCTTCGCCGGGAGAAACGTTATCCGGTTATTTATTTAACTTAACCTTCATAACATTGATGCTCCAGAGTGCATTTCTATTTTGGGGCAACCGGCGCTCATTGAAACACTGACCCACTGAAAATGATGATTTCACTGAATTCTACCTGTCAACTATTGGGCTTTCTTGACATAGGATTGATGAGAACACTGCCTGGAACGATTCAGCGGCCTCATTCCCATCATAAATTCAGTGTTTCTATCTTGCGCCAAAACCGGTTGACAATCCTTATTTTTCGTGATACCATAATCTCAATCTTAAAACAAAGCGACACACACTCGCTGCGAGGTTCATGATGGCTCACGCCGACAGCCGCCAAAACAAATACGATCAAAGCAATACCGTGGCAGCGACGGCTCCTGTGAGCCTGTTTTCCTTTAGCAGCTTCTTTTTTAGCTCGGCTGAACGCTGTCGCGCACGGTTTAACGATTGATTGTAACTATTTCAAACTCTCTAAGGCGCGACAGGTAGCTGTCGCGCCTTTTTTGTTTCTTGTCTAACAACCAAAGCTATACTATTATTCAAAATTAGCCTGTAACGACACCCTTGTCAGTTATTTCCGAGTGTGTTATCTTGCCCAAAATATCCTCAATTCGAGGGCAAAATCAGACACGATTTACAAGATTAACAGGATTTTTATATAAATTTTAATAATCTTGTAAATCCTGTTAATCCTGTCCACTTCATAATTAAGTGGGTGCTACCTTACAATGCGATAGAGAATAAAACAGGATGTACAGATAATCTTAATCCGCCAATCCTGTTCTAAGATCAACCAAACCTAAATTTAGAGGTAAACCGTCATGCTAGACCAACTCGAAAACCTCGGCGCGGCCGCCCGTACCGAGCTAAACCAACTCACTAACGGCAGTACGCTCGACGCCTGGAACAGCAAATATATCGGCCGTAAAGGCGAGATCACCCAAATGCTGCGCCGCGTCAGCGAACTGCCCAAAGAAGAACGCCCGGCCTTTGGCAAGCGGGCCAACGAACTGCGCCAAGAACTCGAAGCCGAGTTCGCCGAAAAAGAAGCCGTCATCAAAGCCGCCGAACTGGAACAGGCGATGGCCGCCGGCGCGCTCGATGTGTCCCTGCCCGGTCGCCCGGTCGCGCGCGGCCGGCTCCATCCCAGCACCCAAACGCTGCGCCGGATCTACGCCATCTGGGCCGAAATGGGCTTTCAGGTGTACCGCAGCCGCGATGTCGAAACCGACGAGATGAACTTCCAACTGCTCAACTTCCCGCCTCACCACCCCGCCCGCGAGATGCAGGATACTTTCTACACCACCAACCCCGACGTGCTGCTGCGCACCCACACCTCGCCGGGTCAGGTGCGGGTCATGCGCCAGTATCATCCTGAGCCGATCCGCGTGATTTTGCCCGGTATGTGCTACCGCCACGAGCAGATCACCGCTCGCTCCGAGATTCAGTTCCATCAGGTCGAAGGGTTGGCCGTTGGCAAAGGTATTCGCTTCAGCGATCTCAAAGGCACGCTGATCAACTTTACCAATCGGCTCTACGGTCAGGGTCGTCCTGTGCGCTTCCGGGCCAGCCACTTCCCCTTCACCGAACCGTCGGCGGAGATGGATGTGCAATGTTTCCTGTGCGACGGCAAAGGTTGCCGCATCTGCAAATACACCGGCTGGCTTGAAATTTTGGGCTGCGGCATGGTTCATCCCACGGTGTTACGCAACGGCGGCTACGATCCATCCATTTATAGCGGCTTTGCCTTCGGCATGGGGCCGGAGCGGATCACGATGCTCCGCCACGGCATCGAAGACATCCGCTACTTCTGGGGCAACGACTTAAGATTTCTGGAGCAATTCTAATTATGAAAGTACCGATAAGCTGGCTTAAAGATTTCGTAGACATTACCCTGCCGATTGAAGAACTGGCCGAACGGCTAACGCTGGCCGGTTTGGAAGTCGGCGGGATTCATAAAATAGGACTACCCGGCGCGGATTTGGAGTGGGAACGCGACAAGTTGGTGCTGGCCCATCTGCTCAAAGTAGAACAACACCCCGAAGCCGACCGCCTGGTGTTGGCCACGGTCGATATCGGCGCGGCCGAGCCGGAGACGGTCGTTACCGGAGCGCCCAACCTGTTCGAGTACGTCGGCCAGGGCGATATCAGCCACCTGGGCTTGAAGTCGCCGTTTGTTATGGAAGGGGCCACGGTTTACGACGGTCACGCCAAAGAGCCGGGCGTGAAGATGGTCCTCAAAGGGCGCAAAATTCGCGGTATTATGAACCGCCACATGCTCTGCTCCGAAAAAGAGTTGGGCCTCAGCGACGAGCACGAAGGCATCATCCTGACCGCCACCGAAGACGCGCCGCCCGGCACGCCCCTGCTCGATCTGTGGGGCGACGCCGTCCTCGACATCGATCTGACGCCCAACTTAATCCGAACCGGCAACATTTTGGGCGTGGCCCGCGAGGTCGCCGCGCTGACCGGCCAAACGCTGCGCTATCCCGACACCACTCTGCCTTCCACCGAGGGTGTACCGGTCAACGATCAACTGGTCATCGAAACCACCGAGCCGGAACTCAACCCGCGCTTTGTGGCCATCCTGGTCAACGGCATCACCATCAAACCGTCGCCCTACTGGATGCAGCGCCGGTTGCGGCTGGCCGGTCAGCGACCCATCAATAACATCGTTGATATCAGCAACTACGTCATGCTGGAGATGGGCCAGCCCAACCATACCTTCGATTGGGACGTGCTGCGCCGCCGGGCTGACGACTACGCCGGACCGAACGAGCCGGTCAAAATCATCACCCGCCTGGCCGAGCCGGGTGAAAAAGTCACAACGCTCGACGATAAAACGCACACCATGCCCGATTTCTCGATTCTGGTGACCGATCCCAAAGGCAACCTCAGCATCGGCGGCATTATGGGCGGCGGCGAAAGTGAAATCAGCGACGCCAGCCAAAACGTGCTGCTGGAAGCGGCGGCCTGGAACTTCATTAATATCCGCCGCACCAGCCAGGCGCTCAACATCTACTCCGAAGCCGCCTACCGCTTCAGCCGGGGGACACATCCCTCGCTGGCGATGTTCGGCGCGCTGCGCGGCGCTAAACTCCTAGCCGATATAGCCGGCGGCGTCATCGCTCCCGGTATTCTCGACTACTATCCCCACCCGGCCGAAACCGTCACCGTCGACCTGCCGCAAGCCGAAGTCACCCGCCTCATCGGCATCGAACTCAGCGTTGACGAAATCAAACAAATCCTAGAGTCGCTCGAATTCGAAGTCGAAATCTCCCAATCTCCAATCTCCAATCTCCAATCTCCCGTCCTCCACGTCACCGTTCCCGACCACCGCCTCGACATTTCCGCCGAACCGGTTACCGGCCGGGCCGATCTGGTCGAAGAGATCGCCCGTATCTACGGCTACGACCGTGTACCCGTAACCGAAATGGCCGACGAACTGCCGCCGCAGCGCAACAACCTGCCCTTCGAGCGAGAAGAGCGCACCCGCGACCTGCTGATCCAAACCGGTTTGCAGGAAGTCATCACCTACCGGCTAACGACGCCTGAAGCCGAGGTTCGTATTCTGGGGCAGGATTATGTCGCGCAGGCTACGTACGTCACCCTGGCCAATCCTTCCACGCCGGAGCGGTCGGTGATGCGCCACAGCGTACTCAACAGTGTGCTGGAGATTGTGGCCGAAAATAGCAAACGTCACGCTCATGTGGAACTCTTTGAGGTGGGCCATGTTTACCTGCCCAATCCCAACGGCGTCGGCGAAGCCGCCATTCTGCCCGATGAAAAACGGCGGCTGGTCATCGCCATGACCGGCCCGCGCAGCGAGATGAGCTGGCTGCCGACCGACGCCGAACTGATGGATTTCTTCGATTTAAAGGGTATCGTGGAATCGCTGTTGGATGGGCTGCATCTCGATCAGGTCGCATTCAAACCGGCGCAGCATCACGCCTTCTATCCGGGCCGCGTGGCCGAGTTGGAAATCAACGGTCAATCCGTCGGGCTGATGGGGCAACTGCACCCGTACGTAGTCGAGGCGTACGACATTCAAATTGAAGAAGACCAACCCGTCCTCGCCGCCGATTTCGATTTAGACGCACTGCTGGCCCAAGTACCCGATCTGTACGCCGTGCGCAGCGTTCCGCGCTTCCCGCCGGTGCAGCAAGATATCGCCCTGGTCGTCGACGAGACCGTACCGGCTGATCAGGTTTACCACCTAATCATGCAAACAGGCCGGCCGCTGCTGACCGAAGCCAGCCTGTTCGACGTCTTCCGCGGCGAGCAGATCGGCGCGGGTAAGAAGAGCCTGGCCTTCAGTTTAACCTTCCAATCGGAAGAAACCACGCTGACGGACAAAGTTGTCGCCAAACAGCAGCAGAAAATCGTCAAGCGGCTGGCCCATGAGATCGGCGCCCAGTTGAGGGGATAGGGCGGGAGATTAGGCAAAATAAATAACTTCAACAATGCTGAAGATGGAGATAAGGTGATTAGGAGATTTCTAAGGCCAATCTCCCTATCTCTAATCTCCAATCTCCTGCCAGATTGCTCAAGTTATTTTTTCTTCATACCTTAACCTGGCTTGGTTTTGGCTCCCCAGCTTAAGTTTTAATCGTCGTTTCGATGATCCACGCGTATTTAGACGGTTCAGTAATAACATGCCAGCTATTACAATTGCCGCACGGCCACCAAATCGCTCTTTCGTCAGCCAAATTAACTAGGGTTGAAAGATGCACCAAAATTTGCTTACCACTGACCGGGCAATCAAGTGGAATATAAGGGATGTATCTTTGTTTATCCACAGGAAGCATCCTCTACACCTCTTCTCCTCAGGCGTTGTCGAAAATAACTTGGCTCTTTCTGGCAGGCGGTTAATTATTGAACTGGACTTTTCTCTGGCCCCAATACCTCGACTGACGAATATTTGATCCCGTTTGATTCATAATATCAAGCAGTTCTTGAAATTCCCCTAAAAACTTCTTAAAAGCTTCTTAAAACTGGTCGGGCCGGCAAAGCTCCAAAAATAAAGGCAAGCGAAAGACGCCTTGAGGCTGAGGTAAACCTACAAGAAAAGAATCCGAAACCGGATTAGTCGTTTACGATGAGGTTAGTGGGGGCGATTACATAGAGGTTATGTTTTGAAAGTAGAGGAAAAAAAAGGTCATTTTTCGAAATAATAACCTATCCCGTATTCGGTCAGGATATAACGAGGTTGCTTGGGGTCTGCCTCAATTTTTCGGCGCAGGTGGGAGATATAGACATGGACATAGTCACTGCTTTCCCGATACTCCAGCCCCCACACATTCTCTAAAATTTGTTCGGTGGTCAATACTTGGTTGGCATTTTGGACCAGATAGGCCAATAGTCTGTATTCGGTAGCGCTCAGTTTAACCGGTTCATTTCCCACTAACACGCGCCGTTTCACCAGATCAATCGTAAGGTACCCATCACTAAAGGTGGTTACCTTTGGCGGGGTAGGCGTTTGATAAGCCTGGCGCAAACTGGCTTTGGCTCGGGCCACCAACACTTTGGGGCTAAAGGGCTTAACCACGTAATCGACCGCGCCGCCTTCCAGCCCTCTAATAATATCTTGCTCGGAACCCAATGAAGTCAGCAAGATGATCGGCACATTGGATAGCTGTCGGATTTGAGCGCAAACCGTCCACCCATCTATTTCGGGCATCATAATGTCAAGAATGATTAAACCAGGCCGCTGCTCATAGAACATCCGTAGTCCCTCTGAGCCGTTGGCGGCTGAATGCACTTGACAGCCCTGGCTGACAAACGTGAGGGTGATCAGTTGGCGCAGAGCCGGGTCATCATCGATGACCAATATTTTACAATTCTCTAGAAAAGTCATCAGGATTACTCCAAGAGGATAGTAGATCATCCGCGACCGGTAGGGTAAAATAAAAGGTGCTACCCTGGTTGAGTTCACTTTCAAACCAAATACGGCCGCCATGTAATTCAACCAAATTACGAGTAATATGAAGCCCCAGCCCTGTCCCGGTTGCACCGGTCAGAAATGCTGTTTTAGCTCGAAAGAACCGCGTAAATAGTTTTTCCTGATCCTCCGGGCCAATACCAACGCCGGTGTCGGCGACGGCAACTTGCAAGAATCCTTCTTCAGCCGCAAGGTCAATGAAGACATCGATCTGTCCGCCTTCAGGCGTATATTTACTGGCATTACTGAAAAGGTTGGTGATGATTTGGACCATTCTCATATCATCACACAAGGCCAATGGCAAATCGGCCGCAGGGTGAATAGTTAAACGTTGGTGTTTAATATCGCGTTGCGGCTTCAGTTCGGCGGCTACTGTCTCCAGCAGCGCCTGCAAATTTTCCGGTTTCAACAGTAACTCAACCTGACCGGCCTCAATCTGAGATGTGTCGAGGAGATCGCGGGTGATTTGGGTCAGGTGGCGCGCTCCGCTTCGGGTAATTTCGAGGAACTTCCGCTGCTGTTCATTTAACGGTCCAAAACTTTCACTAAGCAGTAAGTCCAGGTAGCCGTAGAGCGTGGTCAATGGCGTACGAAGTTCATGGGCGGCGATGGATACAAATTGCGATTTTAGGGTTGACAATTGTTGCAGTTCGGCATTTGAGGCCGTTAATTTACGATTCTGCTGCTCAAGTTGTTCACGCAGTAGCCCTAACTCATTGCGGTGCTGAGTAACTTGTAGGGCCGATAACCCCCATTCTGTCGTATCCTGCACCAGGTAAACCAGACCATGAATCTGGCCGGCTTGGTCAGGGTAAGGCAATACTTCCATTGTCACATAAGCCGTCGCGTTTTCATCTATTTCACGATTAACCAGCAGCAAACAAAAATGGTCGGCTTGGCCGGTCAGAATTTCAGCCAACGCTTTTTCGCTGCCAACGAATTCGGGTACAAAATCCAGCAGTGAATGTCCAACCCAGTCAGGGTGGGGGCTGACTCCTGGCTGCAATGTGCCATTGACCTGGGTGACAATCAACTCGCGGTCGGTGAGCGCATAGGAGATTTGGCGATTCGCCAGAATTAACCGGACAAGATTAGGATCCACGGTCGTTACCTATACCAACAATTCGCCTAAGAAACGAAAGGCCGCTTCAACGTCGTCTCCGGTCTTAGCGCTGGTTCGAAAATAGCGGGTGTCGAAAGCAGCAGCCACGGTATCTAATTGATCGCCGGTCAGTATCATTTGGTTAACCAAATCCTTTTTGTTGGCTACGACGACCAGCTTTGACGTGGGGTTAATTCGAAGAAAATTGTGGGCCTGGGTTTCCAGGTGATCCAAGGTCTTAGCACGGGTCAGATCACAGACCAACATTGCGCCGTCCGCTCCGCGTAAATAGCTGCCCTGCATCTGACTGAATTCCTCACCCCCGCCAAGTCCCAAATCATCATCGTGATTTCAACGACATTGCCCACCGGCGACACACTCACGGTTTTACGGCTAACATTGACCCCAATCGTGCTGATATACTTATCTTCAAAGCGATTATGAACAAACCGGCGGATAAGACTGGTCTTACCCACCGAATAGTCTCCGAGTAAACAGATTTTCTTTCTGAATGAAGCCACTGTCCTTCCTCCCTATTAATTGGGGGCTGGCGTCACCAGTTCCGGGGGGACGTCAGCATCTGTTTCAACCCATTGGGCTGGCACCCAGCCGAGGACTTCAGCCCCGGTTTGCGGAGACCAACGCACTCGATACCAATCCTCGAAAGCGCCCAACACCTCAACCGAAAAACCGCGATCTAACGCCACCGTCAAGCGTTCAGTATCGTCACCGGGTCCTACATGGACCCAGACGCTGCCGGTCATCGTACCGGCCACAAACGCGCGGGTGGGGGTCGCCGTGGGCGACGGGGTAGGGGTTGACGTAGGGGTGGCTGTGGGGGTTGGGGTATAAGTTAGCGATGGCGTGACCGTTGGCGTGACGGTGGGGCTTGGTGTGGGTGACGGGGTAGCTGTAGAAGTGGCGGTTACGACCACAACAATTGGGGTCGGCTGGCTGGCGAATTGCTGCCAAGCCCAGCCGATCAGCATGCAACCCGATAACACCACGATCAACAGCCCGAACACCCCAATCAAAACTCGCTTTTGCACCAGGCTCAACTGCGGCTTAGATTGATAGTTTTCAATCAAAGATTGCAACGACGGCGCCGCATTTGTTAGCGCCCCTACTTCGCCATCATAATCGCGCAAGGTATCCTCATAGGCAGAACTTATTTCAACAACGCGCTCACGCATGGTTGCTCGGAAGCCGCTGGGCGTTACCCCTTCGACCACCGCCGCCAGATAAACGTGGGTGGCTGTTTCAAGCAGAATACTCTGCTCGCCATACTGAATCTCATTGAGTTGCCCGGTTTTACCCTGCCCAAAAGAGTCTTGTACAAAATCACGGATGGCCGTGAGCATACTGCTGATCAAGTCAGAGTCAGGCGACGTATCCGGACTGCTGGACAAATGCAGCAGAAGCAACCCTTTTTCTCGGTGAATAAGGAATAGTTCGGAAACCTGAAAGGGCAAAGCGTCACGCAGCGTCAACTCGCTCGCTTTCACCCCTCCCACCCGAGCCTGAAACCGACGCCACAGGGTAGAGAAGTCGAGCGAGGTGCGCATCTGAGCGTCAACCGATTGGGCCAGGTCACGAATAGCCTCGGCCACGGCGCGCATCACCAGCGTGCCAACAATAGGATAAAGCGCCTCGATCATTGCCTCACGGGAGTCGCGGATGGTTCGCCGGATAGCATGGCTCATTACCGGCGTAATGATGGCAATGAGTTTGTCCGGATCGGTCACTCGCTGCTCAAGCTGCTCAAGCTCCGTTTCGATACCGGCAATCTGTTGTCGATCCTGCCCGAGTATAATCTCACGCAGCGATTCTAATGTGGCCTCCGTTTGTGGGTCAGTGGCGTGATTCTCGCCCGAGGCTGTTTGACCCTCCTCTGGGGCGGTTGACGTGTCCGAAACCACTTCCTTATTTGTCATTATCCTGAACAAGCATGCCAATTAAATCCGTTAAAGAGCCGCCGCTCTTTATATTATTGCCAAGCTCAATAAACAGTTCGGCCAACGTTACGCGGTCCACTTTTTCATCGGTCAGCTTTTGAGATGATTCGCGCAATTCATTCCGTAAAGTGTCATCACTTTTACGCATATCTTGCTGTAAAGCTTGCAGTTTTTTTAGTTGTTCGGCATCCTGATCAATTAATTTATCGGATAGCCTTTCCATTTCCTGCTGCATTCGCTCAAGGTCGTTCTTAATCTGTTGAAAGCGTTGCTCGTACTCCCTCATCTGAGGGCCAAACACAATGTCACGAATGCGATTAACACCCTGTTGATCCAGTTCCAGGCTCGCGCCTGAATCGTTTTTCTTGGCCACGATATCTCCTCACGGTTTGGTAATGGGTTAGTATTTATTTAGCAAATCAAGTAACTGGCGCTTAATTATGGTAACGATACCGGGCCAAAGTGCCAGTCGCCTGAATGAGTACAAAGTTGAAATGTGTTTGTGTGTCGCGTGTTCTCTAGACTGACTTTACGCCACAAATCGATATTATGCAATGGTAGGATGAGACTACTTCATTGTGGCGAGGAATGACCTGGATTTTACCATAGTTTGGACTAAACATCTAAAGGCAGCGGTGAGGCGTCTCGGTTTGGCCTGGCTGTCTGGGCGGAAATCTATTTTCGCTTGAACAAACTAATGATAAAGCCCAACGCCACCTTTAACAGCCCAAACCGATCCGGTTTTTTCGGTTCAAACACCGGCTCTGGGGGAGGAGAAACCGCAGCCGGGATCGCCGCCGCCGTAAACTCCGGCTGAGCCGGCTGGGTGCTGTACTCGAAGATAACTTTGGTGAACTGGCCGGTCAACTGTAGCTCAAAGGTCTGATCTAAAAACTCCACCCGATACACTCCCGGCTGCTGGGCATAGAGTTCGAAACCGCCGATCCCGTACTCCGCTTTGCTGCCGCTGGTCAGTTGTTCCCGGCGACCGTCCGGCCGGGTGATGGTAATGCGTTCGCCTTTGACTCCGATATCACCAACCAGTAGGCTCATCCCCCGACCGCTTTCCATGCGGTAGCGCCATTTAGCCGGTGTAGGGTCGGCCGGCGGCGTCGATGGCCCAGAGGGGGGCGGCGAGGCGGACGCGGTTGGCGCCGGAGCCGGGGCCAGACTCGGCTGATTGGGTGGGGTAGCGGGGGCCGGTGTTTGGCTCGGCTCATCCTTGAAATCGGGTGGTGGGGCCGCAACCGGTGGAGCGGAGTCGGCGGGCGGTGTCGGTGGTCTGGTGGAGGGCGACGAGGTGGACACTGTTGTTGTTGGCGGCGACGGGGCCAGACTCGGCTGACTGGCCTGGGTAGCGGGGACCGTTGTTTTAATCGATTCATCCTTAAAATCGGGCGGTGGGGCCGCAGCCGGTGGAGCGGAGTCAGTTGCCGGCGGCGGGGTTTGAACCGGCGCTGCCAAAGCCGATGCAGCCGCCGACGGCCCGGAAGCAATCCGGCGAAAATTAACGCGGGTAAACTGGCCGGTCAGCGTCAAGGTGAAGCGCTGCTCCATAAACTCAATCTGGTAGCGGCCGGGCTGCTGGGCATACATCTCAAAGCCACCAATGCCGTGTTCCCCTTTGCTGCCGCTGGTCACTTGGACCCAGCGGCCATCCGGCTTAATGATCGAAATCCGTTCGCCGGGAATGCCGATATCACCGACCAGCAGGCCCAGCCCTTGCCCCGTTTCAAAGGTGTAGGTCCACTCAGTCTGGATCGATTGGGGCGGCGTCGGAACGGGAACCGGCTGCGGAGCCAACGGGGCTTCTATTTCGGGCGGCGTTGGGTTGACAGGCGGCTCGGGCAAAATACCTTCGATAGGTGGGGTCTCTTCGATTATTTCTTCTGGCTCAGGCGTTGAGGCCGCAGCATCGTCCTTGTCAACCTTGTAGAAATTAACGCGGGTAAACTGGCCGCTCAGCGTCAAATTGAATTTCTGGTCTAAAAACTCAATCTGATAGCGGCCCGGCTTCTGGGCATAGGTCTCGAAACCGCCCGCGCCATGCTCCCCCTTACTGCCGCTGGTCACGTTCAGATGTTGACCATCCGGCCGGGTGATAGCAATCCGTTCGCCGGGAATACCAATATCGCCAACGAGCAGACCCAGCCCTTGACCCGTTTCAAACGTATAGCGCCACTCGCGTGCGGATTCCGCAGAAGATGTACCGGCATCAGTTTCGATCAGGTCCTCTTCGAGCAGTTTTTGAGACTCTTCCTGCAGAGTCGCCGTTTCCTCGCTGTGCGGCTCATCTACCTCCGGCTCGATGGGGCGAATGGCGGTCACCTCCGGCATGATAGCGCCAGGCAGATCGTCAAAATCGTACAATTTTTGAAAAGCGCAGATGCGATCGGTGATAGCGCCGAGGTGCTCAAACGTTTCCCACTCCGGTAAGCCCGCCGCACCGGTCACAAACAGGCAAGCGCCCATCACGAAATCATCTTTCATCAACTCGCCGTTATACCACAGCAACGTTTGCCAATAATCTTCGGGATGAATAGGGTATTGACCACCCCACCGGGAATGTTGTGTGGCACCGTTAGTTGTTTAGCCCACGGTCCAATATCCCGCGCCGCACCGCCCCACACCCCCTGCGTCATGCCGCACTCGGTAATGATGACGGTGTGTTTGTCGCCAAACTTCTGGCGAATACCTTCATACATAACCCGGCGATAGCGTAAGCAGCGCCACATACCATCATTGCCACGCCCCACGCCGACAAGCGGCACCCGATTTTGTGGCTCGCTTGGTCCCTCCAGCCCGATCCGGTGTAGGCGATCCATCGTCGGCCAGTCGTACTCGTGGAAGCCCAGGTAAGTGTAGGTTTCCAGCGTGCCGGGGTAGAGTCGCAGCCACTGCCGGCCGCGCCCGTTGCCCTGGCCAAAATTAAAGGCTACCGGCTCGAAGCCGGCTGCCAGCATCTTTTGCCCAAACGCTACCTGGTATTCATCGAACAATTTGTGGGTGTTGTCATCGCTCCATTCGGGAAAAACCTCGTTGAGTGACTCCCAGGCGTTGAATAAAGGCCGCCCCCTAAAATGATGACGATCTCGATTGACTTCCTCCCGCAAAATGCGCTCGGCCATCTCGACACCCTTACGCCGGGCATCGCGGGCTGTGCCGCCGCTCAATTGCCCAAAATCTTGCGGATGTACGAACAGCCGCCCGATGAGAAACACGTCGGGAATTTCCTGTCTGATACGGCGCATCACATCGACTGAAAAATCGAGCGTTTTGACCACTTTGGGCCGCAGTCGCAAAACCTCGGCAAAGGCATCTTGCCGGGGACCGGTAATGTGAAAGCCAAATTTGTGATTATAAAAGGAATTAAATGGGTGATTTTTTTGATTGTACACAGCGATCCGCCCCTCTCGTTGGCCAATTCCTCACAATTATATACAGCTTGGAGAAGTAGCCCAAATAGCTTAAACCAATGCTTACGTTGGTTGCCAAAATATGCTAAAATGTAAAAGTTACGGTGAGTGCAACAGTCTCAAATGAGATCACACCGGAAATGAAAAGTTACTGGAGCGACAAAGCTTGCTTTGTCATTCAAGGTAAGGTCAAAGTTTACTTTGACGCTCCAGACTCTTATTTGAGGAGAGAAACGATGGTTGTCACCCACGAATTTCACATTGCCTGTCGTGGCTTTTGCGATATGCATAATATCACCGATGCCGTATCGAGCGCCGTGCGCACCAGCGAACTGGAAAGCGGCATCGCCACCGTCTTTACACCCAGCGCCACCAGCGCCATCACCACCGTTGAATATGAAAGCGGCATGCTGGCCGATTTTGAAGCGATGTTCGAGCGGATCGCCGCGCAAGCCTGGGCCTACAAACACAACGAGCGCTGGCATGACGGCAACGGCTTTTCGCACGTCCGGGCCGCGCTGCTGGGGCCGTCGCTGACCGTGCCGTTTTCAGACCGGCAGCTCATCCTGGGTACGTGGCAAGAGATCACCTTCATCGATTTCGACAACCGCCATCGCCAGCGACGCATCATAGTTCAGATGGTTGGTGAATAACACAATCTACTACCAAGGAAATCTCATATTATGCTTTGTCCTTTCTGTATCGATGACGTCAAATTCAAAAAAGAAAAAATCGGCGGTAGGTCAACCTTGGTTTATCTGTGCCCCACCTGCAATGAGCAGGTGCCGGCCCTGTACGCCAAGGATTATAGTAAATACCCACCGGTCGTCATCAGTGCCATTGGCTTCCGGCAGCACGGCAAGACGGTCTACTTTGCCACCCTCTTTTTCACCCTCAAAAAATTAACGCTGGCCCGCGATTGGCCCGACTTTTACACGATGGGCCTCAACGAAGACAGCCTCGACACCGTTTATGGCAACGCCCGCATGCTCGATGACGGCTTTCTGCCTGACTCCACGCCCAAAAACTTCCCCCGCCCCACAATGATCCGGGCCGAGGGGGTGCCGATGCAGCCCAATTGTAGCTTGCTGATGTTCGATACCGGCGGCGAGTGTTTTGAAAAGCCGACGCAGTTGGTTCAGTTTGCCGGTTTCGTACGCCGCGCCGAAGCCGCTATGCTGCTGATCAGTATTGCCGATTTGGACGACGCCCGGGCCGGGATGCAGCAGTTGCTCAATACCTATATTGTTGGGATGGGCGAATTGAGCGGCGATACTAAAAACCAGAATCTGATCGTCGTTTTCACTAAGGCCGATAAATTGGTCGGTCACTTTACCGGCAAATGGGCTGATCTCGCCACCTATCTCATTGATGGCTCCGTCGATGCCCTGGCCGAGACCGAAACCTATCTGGATCGAATGCGCGAAATTTCAGACCTGCTGCACGACTTCACCGAAGAGGAACTTCACGCCCACGAATTTATCAACGCCGCCGAGTCGAATTTCAAAAGCCTCAGCTTTTCCATTATTTCGGCGCTGGGTACGGAGCCTGACGGCGCTGAACTGTCGGTTGAAATTGTGCCGCGCCGCATCCTCGATCCGATCCTGTGGGTTATGGAAAAATCGTTCGACGGTCCCCTCCGCTCCCTCAAACGCTGGTGGGGTTGGTAACGGATGATCGATAGCCGCAACTGGTCCGAGATTCTGTGGCGCGAATGGCATCACACCCAAGATGACGCTTACGCCAAACAACTTCACTTTGCGCTGTCAAAAGACAACATCGGCCAACCCGATCCGTCCGACATTGTCCAGGGCCGGCCGCTGCTATCTGAGGTTGAAGCCGCGCTGCGGCAGGGCCGGTGCCATAGCGCATCGCTGCGAAAGATTTGGGGCGGGCGGCTGGAGCGCCTCGATCGAGCCAAAAATGATTATCTGTCGGTCGGTCAATCGCTGCGAGATTTGAGCCATGTGCATTGGTTTAGGCGCTTTCTAGGCCGGCATTTGCTTTTTGAAATCGGGGGCCATGCGGTCGAGGCGTTGGAAGACGTCGCTTTCGGCGATAGCAGCTATGGTCAAGAGGACGCCCGTTGGGTTTTACATTGTATCTCGGTTGACACCACGACTCGATTGGCCGCCGAACCCGAATGCTGGATTTGCCCCGACTGTTGGCTAGGCTGTGGACTGCTCTGGATCGACCGGCCTTGGCGATCCGATTGGCAGTTCTACGGCTGCCGCAACTGCCGCCGCAGCCGGGGGCTGCTCCATCGCACTCAGGAAATGGTGGTCGTGTTCGACAACCGTTCGTCCGGCCTTAGCTGTCAAGAGGGCTTAATTCGGGCCAATTGGTTTACTCGCCGCATCCTGTTTGATTTCGACCGTATTGAAATTATCCGTGCCACCGATGAAGACATTGAACGCTTCGCCGTGCAGGCCGGCAACGACACCGATTCGCTGCGTCGCTCTCGCTACCCGCGTATGCGCTGTACCATCGGACCGGACTGTCACCTGTCGGCCAATACTATCCGTATTTTGGAAAATAGCTTTGGACGGGTTGAGCAGACGACGCGATGACCACAGACCGGACCGAACCCGAGCAAGTCAAAGAATCAGTAACTAACGTTATTTTCGTTTCCGGCGAATCCTCGCCGACCCTCATGCAGTCGCCCCCCAACTGGCAACAAATCATCTGGCGCGAGTGGCGCAACTGTAATGACGCGGCGTATGCTGAACACCTGTTTCGCCTGAGCGCCGGAGAGCCGATTGATCGCCGGGCCATCTTAATGATCGCCGCTTTGACAGCACTTTCCGGTATCGTGGTGTGTTGGCTAATTGCCTCGATCTTTTTTGGGCAAGTTCCGGCGGCGACAAGACTCGGTCTGGGGTTGGTCATCGGCGGGCTGGTGGGAGGCAGCAGCGGTTACTTATTCGGGAGAGTGCTGCAATCCAAACGGGTCACCTGGACTCACTGGCTAAACGGCTTCATCTTTGACGGACAGCTCATCGACAAAAACATCCCCAAATTTTCAGACAGCCAGATCGCTTTTCTACAACCTCGCTTGACGGTCGGTTTTGCGCTGGGTAGCCTGGCCGGTATCGGGCAGATGCTGCCGATCTTTAATGAGCAGCCGAACATTATTCTTGGCTACCTGTGGTTTTTCATCGTGGTGGGGTTGATCATCGCTTGGATGTTTAGCCTAAAATCGCTGTTTCATCTCAGCTATGATTTGTTACTCAGCCTCCTATTTGGCGTGTTTGTAGCGCACACGCTGGGCGTTGTATTGATTAATCTACTGCCTACCCACCGGATGGCGCTGTTTACCGGAGGCTTCCTAATCGGCAGTTTGAGCGGCTATGGCCTGGGTCGCAAAATTGGCGCTGTTACGATTCTTTTTTGGGCTTTGCTGATTACGTTTTTAGCCGGGCTGCTCGATCTGTATCCAACCTCCACCGGTTGGCTAGCGGGCTTTATCATTTTTGGAGTAGCCCACGGCCTTACCCGGATGTGGCCGACCTACCTTAACCAAATTTCTTTTGACACGGTTTATGCCTATCGTTATTGGCTACTATGGTGGGCTAAACGCCCCTACACCACCGAAGTCGCCGCCGCATTACGTCATCACGCTACCGGGGTAACCTGGCAGGTGGCGTTGGACCAGTTAAATTCAGAACTCCAAAAACTCCGGTCGCCCACGGTTTTGCTCGATTATCTCCGCAGCGATGATTGGCTGGGACGATTTATTGCGCCGCACGTCTTGGTCCGCCTGGGCAGCGAACCGGTTGAAGCGCTGCTCGATCTGGCCAACAAGCCGAACCACCGGCTCAATAAAACCGCGCTCTGGATTTTGGACAGCATCAGCCACGACACCACCACCCGCCTTGGCGACCGAGCTGACCGCCTGCTATGCGTCGATTGCCTGACGTTCTGTGGCACTTACACCGAACACGTCGGCAAAAAATCGCTGACTTACCACGGCTGCCGGGTATGCGGCCAAAGTTGGGAATTTTTATTCTGTCCATCGCGTGAAGTGATCGCGGTTTTCGACTCGACCTGGCAGGAACCCTACCAGCAAATGAACGGAATTTTGCGAATCAACTCTCTGGTTCGCAACCATTTATTCGATTTCAATGTGATTGAAATCGTAACGGCCAGCGATGAAGAAGTTGAGCGCTTCTCCGTCCGGGCCGGCAATGACACCGACTCAGCGCGCCCATTACCCTACAAACAAGTCAGTTGTTATGTTTGGCCGGAGTGTGAGCTTTCGGAAAATACGATCAGAATTCTGGAGCGAACGTTTAAAGCGGTGGTCAGGAAATGAAGCCTATAAAGCGATACAATCTGCTAAAAACACTAATTTGTTTTAGATAATTCTGACTCGAACCAGCGAAGAAGTTTTCGACTTAAACGAACTGAACTTGAATCGAGCAGGCGGAGCGCCTCAAGCGCCTCCAATTTAGACAAAAGACCGGTACGGTAACCAATTAATAATAACCCTAAAGAACCTTTGATCTGAAAACCCATAGCATCAGTCACCCGACGAGCAAGTTTTTCATCAATGAGTAGCCAATCAGCACCTATTTCCTGACCAAGTAAAATAACATCTTGTTCTCCAGGATCGAGTCCAAACAACTGAACTGGAATGGGCGATTGTAGCGTAGGTGATTGGATATTGATCCAGGTTGAAGCCATAACTTCCGACATACCGGGACGATTTCTTCCCTTTACAACGACTTCCTCATATACTGAAGTAGGGATAAAAATTTCATCAAAGAGATGGTTCAAGAGTGAAAAATACCCAACTGTTGCTAGCGTAATTATCGGCGTACTATTAACGACAACTTTCACGATTTTTGAATTTGCTCGTGCCACATATCTCCAACTTCGGCTTCGCGATCTAATTCATCGTCAGGATAATCAATCACAGCAAAGCCATTCTCGGAGAGGAGTCGATAAAACTCCCAACGATCACACTCTAACAATTGAGCACCAAATCCACCAGATATTTGACCTGTTTCATACAATTTGCCCAAAGTATAAATAAGAACTTTTCGTCGAAAACTGTCAGGATTTTCTTTCAAAGCTACTAATAACTCGTTCGGAAATGTAACGTCCATATTGTCAATCCTTATTTACAAACATATAAAATTATTGTACCTTGTTAAGCGGTAAGGAGCAATAAAAAGTGGATAGTGGATAAGGTTCATTAATTCTACATGAAAAACAGTTATGCTTATCTCATTCGATAAAACCCAATTCCCGCTCGTCGTTGTCGAAGACGCGGGAGTCGAAGTGCATCTTTTGCCGGTGACCAAGATTCAGTTCGAGCAGTTTATGACGGAGACCGGCTCAATCAGCGCCGACCGGTACGAAGCGATGCTGGCCTTGAATCCGGTGGTCGCCTTCAACCGCTTTACCGCCGATGATCGAGAGCAACTGTTCGTCACCGGTATCTTGCCGGAAGAAGCCCTTGAGTTTGCTCGCTGGCTAGGAGAGGGTTATGATTTGCCCACGGTCGCCGAATGGCGCAAGTTGCTGGCCGCCTTACGCCGCGAACCGCCGCCGCGCCAGCATCGTCTGACCGATCTAATCGAGGCCCCCTCCGATACGATTTTGGAAAAAATAGAAACGCAACTGCACATCCGGTCGATGCTGGATTATACCCTGATGCGTGGTGGGTTAGTTGAATGGGTCTGGCAGGACAAATATCCGGTTGGCTTGGGTGTACCACGGCCGCAGTTCCATCCAAATTTGTGGAATCCGCTGGTTAATGTTGTGAAACCGATCCGACCCGACCAGCGTATTCCCTATTTTGGCTTTCGACTCGTTCGGCGCGGCGACTGGTATTTAGCCGATAAGGACTATGCCCGCTTTGTGTTCTAATATGGAACGTGAGGTGTAGGGCGGGGGCGTCTCCCTACCAAGCGAATAAATCAACCATGAACAGGACTTCCTAATGCCAACCATCCAAGCTTGGCAGCATATCTACAGCAACGTGGAAAAAGAGCAATCGCCTCAAGGACGAGGCGGTTTTCAAACGCTGTTTTACAGCCAGGGTCTGACCGAGGCCGAAGTAGAAGAGATGGAGGGGCATCTGCTGTACTTTACCTCTGCCATCGAGCCGGTCAAACGGCTCTTCTTCACCATCTCCACCGGCAAGAGCGCCGTCGCCCAAATTGTGCCAATATCGGCCACCGACAAATATGGACGGGGCGGGCGCTATCTGGCCCACAGTCTGATCTTCGCTCCGGCCGATCTAGCCCGTTTCGAAGCCGATCCGTTCCGCGTGTTTCGCCAATGCACGTTTGTCAACACCATCGACGAGGCGTTGGCTGAAGGCGATTTCGCTGCCGGCCGGATTCCGCCGGTGTCGCTCGATTTGTCGCGCCAATTGGCGAAAGAGGTTGAGGCCGCCAAGAAATGGTCGGCGGCCGAACACAAAAACCTGGCGCTGCTGGCCTTAAGGGCCAACCAACAAGCCGCGGCGCGCAATGCCATCACAATTGTCGGCCAACCCGGCCAAATCGAGGATGCTTTGGAAGCGGCTTTCCTCGTGGTGCCGCTTAGCCGGCGAACACGCTGTTCGTTCGATACCTATTTTTATCGCTGCAACTTAGTCGCCACGTATTACTGGGCCATCGGCCTGCCGGAGCCGCCGGTGAGTGTCAAATTTGCCCAGGTCGATGCCGCCGCCCGTCACATTAAAGGTGAGATGCCCGGCTCCCCGGACAGCGCTTACGAACGCTGGGTGCTTGCCGTGGTTGAGGCGCGTAAGCTAGATGACATTGCCCGTTACCGTGATTACGCCCTGACGGTCGGCGAGTGGCTGGATGGCCGGGAATACGACCTCGATCAGTTGGGCCAGGCCTCGCCCGATCTGATTACGGCGGTGTTCAAAGCCAGTCCGGAATCCGTGGAAGCCGCCTTACACCGTCAAGTTGCTCAAAAGATCCCGCCCGAGTTAACTCGTCGGGCCGCAGAGCATATTTTTGCCGCTAACTCAGGCATCGATCTCTACCGACAGTTGCGGCAAGGGTTTGAGGTGGGGGAACTGCTTGATGCCTTGTACGCCAGTTATGAGGCCGGCAACTTTCAATCGCCCCCACGCAGCGAACTCAAAGCGCTGGAAAAAACGCTGGAAACCACCGACCACAAAATGCTGCGTCTATTTTTGGCCTACTGGGACAGCCCTAAAAAAGCGTTGCCTGAAGCGTTGAAATGGTCGGATGAGGTCGATTATCGCCATTTCGTCGAGACAGCCGGCCGTTTGGGGTTGGTCGATCCGCTGCGGCTGGTTGTCTCCGGCAAAGGCGACCCCTTTTTAGATATTTATCGCCCGCAACAGACCAATAATTTACCCGGACTGACTGAGGCCCTAATAGCCGCCGACGAAACGGTTTGCCTGTCGCGTCTGAACCCGCTCGTGTTCAAACAGTCGCGCCGTAATTTGAACCGGCTGAATAAATTGATTGAGGATCATCCTGAAACCCCGGCCGATTTTCAACAAGCGGTGACCAAAGCCATCGAAGCATTGCCGCCGGAGGGTGGGCTTAAAGGCATGCTGAAATCCGTCTGGAAGCGGCTGCCCGGCCAGGGGGAGTAAATCACGCTCAAAACGAGATGCGTGTCAACGGATCTAAACACCTGTTAAGTCTTCACGATCCCAACGTCGCTGTGGCGAACACTACGTGGAACGGCATACAGTAGATCACCACGCTTTGGTATTGCGAGACATCGACATCAGCCGGAATTTCGTAATTTTGGTTGCCGATATTGCCTTTGAGCGAACCGAGGTCAATGTAATTGTCCATAATATCGGCGTGACTGGTTGGGGCAGGGTGGCTGGTCAAAATCACGTGCAGGTCGGGGCCGTTGGTGGCCATAAAATCTTCAAAGCGCAGTACGTGCGAGCCGTCAGGCAGTTGGTAGATTGTGGCCGAGCCGGAACCCTGGTGGAAACTGTCGGCATCCTTAAATTGACCTTGCCCGATCACCACCGGGTCATCGACCGCTGCCTCTGCCGGCATAGAGTCGTCCATGACTTTATCCGGCATCTCGGCGGAAGCGGCCATAATTTCCGTTTCCATCTGCTTTAATTCATCCTCAGGCATCTCGGCTAATTGCTCGGCTTTGGGTAACTCAAATGAAAGCCGGTCGCCTAGTTCCGCCTCCATTTGATCGAGCGAGGTTTGTGGTACCTGCGCCAAGCTGGCCTGTTGGACCGGAAAGTCCTCGTCAACCACATTATCAATAAACAGCGGCGAGGCCAGATACCAACCAATCGAGCCGACAATCACCAAACCAATAAGTCCCACCACAACAAGAATAATCGACTTTTTCATAATGGGTTCATTCTCCTGATTGAACATAGAATTATCGGAACGACTTAGTACTGTTCCGTACCTTCTACATTAGTCAAGAGATATTACAATAGCCTAACCAACGACTTACGAAAATATTAAAAACGGCCAACAGACGGTATCAAACTGACCTTTGATACCGTCTGTTGGCCGCACTGCGAGTAGGTACCCCCGACAGGAGTCGAACCTGTGACACAAGGTTTAGGAAACCTCTGCTCTATCCTCTGAGCTACGGGGGCAAAAATTCACCATCTTTTGGTGGAGAACTTTATTTAATGGAGCGCAAATACTGTCATTTGGTTGTATAGTTATAACCCTAAAAATGGGCATTAATTAATACAAATGCCCACTCCCAACGTACTTTTACGCACCCTATTTAATTGCTAAAGAGTCTACTATGAACTTCCGTCCAAGTCAATTTCAGAGTATTTCCCACTTGGCGTGGATTCTCGTTACGAAACTCAGTTTCGTAACGCAATTGGGTGTCCAAACTTAGTTTAGATACCAGCCAATGCTCACTTCGTCGGAAAACTTATTTTTGGTGTTTCTTATCTTCAGCGCGGCCGGCACTTTTTAAGTAATTTTCGAAGAAACCCACCACCCGCTCCTGATATTCTGTCTCATGGCCCGGCACCGGATTAGCATGTCCCAGGCCATCGATTAGCCATAATTCTTTCGGCTCCTGCGCCGAGTCGAACATGCGCTCCGCATGATCCGGCGGAAAAAGTTGATCCGCCAAGCCGTGGATGATCAATACCGGTCTGGGTTTGAAACTGGCCAAATCACGTGCCGAGTCGATCTGCGCCGCTTTCACGCCTAACCGCCGCTCGGCCAGGCTGACGAACAGCGGGGCAAACGGCCATTTGGGGAAGAACGACAGATTGTCGAACCCATCGTCGATGGCGGCGGGGAGACTGCTGTAGCTGCTTTCGATAACCACGGCCGCGATTCGCTCATCGATGGCCGCGGCTCGCACCACCGTCGCCCCACCCAGCGAGGTGCCCAGTACACCGATTTTATCGATCTCCGGCAGCGCGTCGAGATAATCGACGGCGGCTTGCACGTCAAGCGCCTCTCGATAACCGTAACTGTTTTGGTGGCCATCGCTCTGACCGTGTCCTCGCAAGTCGATCATTAGCAAGTGATAATCGGCCTCCGCCAAGATCTTGGCCTCCGGTAGCATCGTCCGCCGGTTGGCGTGAATGCCGTGGACGAGAATAATGGCCTGCGGTCGCGTGCCCGGAATGTACCAGCCGGCGATGTTCAACCCGTCGCTGGTGGTCAAGACAACGTTCCGATAGGGCCGGTTAAGTTCTTCCGGCGTTCCGACATCGGTCACTCGGTGAGGGACGAGAAAGGCTTCAAGCTGAATGTAAATCAACCCGGCCAGCAAGCACAGCCCGCCTAAAAGCAAAGCGCCGGCAGCGGCCGCTGCCAATCGCATCCAATATCGGCAGGAGCCACGCGTCGGTCTAGCCGAGGATATTGAATTTGTTGTCATAATTTTACTCTTTGCCCTCTATCAAGTAAGTTGTCTCCTTTAATAGGGAGCAAGCCTATAGCCATCGCGAAACCTTTCGACTTAGAATTGCCTGACCTCAGCCTTTGCCTTCCTCTCCCACAATCGCCTCGGCCTCGATCTCGACCAGCATCTCCGGCATAATCAGGCGGCTGACCTCAACCATTGAGGTGGTGGGCCGGATACCACTAAAGAATTCCCCGTGGGCGCGACCGATCTCTTCCCAGTCGTCGATGTTGGTTACGTACATGCGCGTCCGTACCACATCTTTCATACCGGCTCCGGCCGCGTTCAACGCGGTCTCGATATTCTTGAGCGTTTGGATTGCTTGCGCATAGGCATCACCTACGCCGATCAACTGTCCCTTCTCATCCGTTGCGGTGGTGCCCGACACGTGAACCACATTGCCCACCCGCACCGCCCGCGAGTAGCCGACCACCGGTTCCCACGGCGTACCGGTCGAGATGTTTGTGCGCTTTTCTTTCATGATATCAATTCCTTGGGTTTAGCTTGATTTTGGTTGGTTTTTGGTTATGATGAATTTTGTAGACTGTCACCATTAACTTCCAAAAAAGGAGCTTGCTTAGCCGGTGAACAACTCAAACTCCCCTAGCTCTAAAACGCTATAAATGCTGATATATTACCCATGAAACAACGCTTTAAAAAATACCGATACCGGTTTCGGCGGCTCAGAGCGACGCCGCTGCGTTGGTGGCGCGATATGAAACGGGATGGCTTGGTTTTTGTCCATCTGTTTCCCTGGCGGGTGACCCTGCTAATGCTAGCGGCGTTGCTGCTTGCGGCCGCGTTATTTCAATGGGTCTACAATCGCTGGCAGTTGCCGTTAATGCCTTATACACCGCCGTTGAACTACGCTAAGGCCGTCTTTGCCGTTATCAACATGACCTTTTTCCAACTCACCTTCAATGATCTGCCGACGGCTCCCCAACTCGATGTTTTTCCCTTCATCGTGCCGCTCATTGGTCTGCCCCTCGTTTCGGTCTTTGGTGTGCGGGTTATCCGAGTAGTTCGCATCTTTTTTCTGCGGGCCGAGCGCGGGCAAGAGTGGCAGGAGACGCTGGTGCGGGCGACCGTTGATCGACATATTCTGGTGTGTGGCCTGGGGCGTGTCGGCTATCGGGTGGCTCAACGATTGACCCACAAATACGGCAAATCGGTCGTAGGCATCAACGACCGGGAGTCGCCTTTGGTCGAAACACTGATCGCCGGTGGCATGCCGGTTATTTTAGGTAATTTAGAAGATGACGAGACGCTCAAGCGGGCCGGTATCGAGCGAGCGACTGTGGTCATCGCCTGCACCGACTCCGATTGGACCAACCTTGAAACCGCCGTCCGCGCGCGCCAACTCCGGCCTGGCGTGCGCGTTATTCTACGCCAGTTTGCGGATGATCTGACCGAGGAAATTCAAGAAAAATTCGCGGTCGATGCCGTCATCAGCCGCTCGGCCGTGGCCGCGACGACTTTTGTCTACGCCGCCATCGGCGGCGAGATCGTCGAGACATTTGAATTGGCGCACCGGAAATACGTGCTGGCCCGGCTGCCGCTGGATCCGACCTCGCCAATGTTGGGCCGGACCATTGGCGAGGTCGCCGAAGAGCGCGATGTCACGGTGGTCTCTCACCATCACGGCGGTCTGACCACGGTTGAACCTAACCCGGCCACGCAATTGATGTGTCACGACACCCTGTTTATTTTCACCACTGTCGCCAAGATGCTCCAGTTGATTGAACACGGTAGCGAGCAAGCAGCCGAGCACTCATCGTATCATTATGGGGCAGTGCTGGTGTGTGGGTTAGGTAATACCGGCTATCGAGTGGCTCAAAATTTAGCCGGTTTAGGCTGCCATGTGGTGGCGATGGATGACAAACCGCGTAGACTGGGTGTTCGGCTGAAAGCAATGGGAATAACCGTACAATATGGCGATCTCCGCTGGCGGTCAACCTTGGCCGAAGCCGGGGCCGGCCGGGCTTCGGCGGTGGTGGCCTGTACCGCCGATGATATGACCAATCTACAAGTCGCGCTCCAAGCTCGGGCGCTCAACCCCGATATTCGAGTGGTCATCCGTATTTTCGATGACAAATTGGCCGAGCAGATGCGCCACAGCTTTGGCGTCAATGCCACGGTGTACAGCACGTCGGCCCTGGCCGCTCCCGATTTTGTGGCTGCCGCGCTCGATCGACGCAACATTCGGTCGGTGGAGGTCGGCCACACCACCCAGGCCATCACTCGGTTGCAGATCAACGGAGCCTCGCTCAACGGGGCCTCGCTAGCGGCGCTGCATAACGAACAAGATGTGACGATTCTGCTGCACGCCCGAGGCGACCAGGTTGATATCCCACCTAACTTAACCACCAAACTCCAAATGGGTGATGAGATTGTCGTAATGGCTACGGAGGAAAAGCTTGACTGGCTCAACCGGCGCAATGACGTTTCGATAAAAGATGAGTCCTTTGAGGTAGCCTCCCATTAAATTTTATTAAACCTTGAAAAACCCTTTGCCAAACCGGAGGCTTTGAGTATAATTTCACACGTATCTTTAAGTTGAAGGTTAGGATAATTTTATGCCCGTCTCAAAAAAGCGAAAGAAAAAAGGAACCAAACCGTCAGGTCCGCCGCCATCAAAAGCTGAAGTGTCCGGTAAAAAGCGAAAACTGTCCCGGCAGCAAATTTTGATTTACATATTTAGCGCACTGATTATTATCAGTTTGGCCGCAAGTTTTATCATTGGTTCTTCCACGCCCGCTCCCGCCCCGCAAAGCGATACTCAAACGACTCTCTCGACCCCACCTCCTTTAAATGAAGAATCTGCCACCGAGGAAAGCAGCTCGCCGGATAATAGTGACGTCTCCACTGGAGAGGCGCCGGCGGCTGAGTCTGATACAACCCCTGAGGCAGATACCGGCAATTAAGCCTTAATGTCGTAACAAAACATAACCACGATTCGAGGATCTCTGATATTTTTCGATGGCGAAAAATTTAATTGATTAACCGATTTTTAATATATCCGCTTGAATATCCAAAATAGATCAAGGCGGATTTTGTATTTAAAGTCCAGGTCAAATCAAAAAAATATTTTTACCCAAGGAGATAGTTTATGAACGTTGTCTTAATTGGTCCTTCAGGCGCAGGCAAGGGTACTCAAACCAGCCGGTTGATACCCACCTATGGTTTCGAGCAGATCTCTATCGGAGATATGATCCGGGCCGGAACAGCAGAGCCAACAACGCTGGGCAAAATGGTCAAGAAGTACCTAGATCAGGGCCAATTAGTTCGCGACGAAGTGGTCGACGCGATGATAAAGGCGAAACTATTGAATTGGGATTACGCCGATGGGGTGATTTTCGACGGCTTTCCCCGCACCGAATATCAAGCCAAAATTTTAGATGAGCTGTTAAGCGAATTAGGCCACACCTTAGATGTCGTCATCTATTTAGATGTCACTGACGCCGAGGTCAGAGAACGCTTGCAAGGCCGGATCATTTGCCGTCGATGTTATACGCCCTACCACGAAATTAATAATCCGTTTACCATATGCACGGTTTGCGGCAGCCGCGAAAGTTACCGGCGTGAGGATGATAAGCCGGAAATTGTCAAAGCTCGCCTTAAAGATTTCCATCGCCTGGCCGACCCACTGGTCGAGTATTATTACAAAACCGGCCAACTGGCCATCGTCAACGGTGAGGGATCAATCGGCCAGGTCAACCAGCGCCTCGTCAATTTGCTTCAGGCCGTTGAGCGCACCGAAACCCGACCGGCCACTCTGGAGGAAGTGGAGCGCATTCAGGCGCTTAAAGATCAGAGTGAAGTACTCAGCCAAGCCGAAGCCACCTATAGCCTGGATTTGGTGTTGTTAGGCGGGCCAGGTTCCGGCAAAGGCACTCAAGCTGAAAAGTTAAGCAAAGCCTTGGCCCTCTCGCATGTCTCCACCGGCGAGTTGTTTCGCGCACACTTTAAAAATAACACCCCCTTGGGTCAATTGGCTAAATCCTACATCGAGCGAGGTGAGTTGGTTCCGGACGATGTCACCGAGGGAATGGTTCGAGAGCGACTCAGTCAGTCGGATGTGCAGAAGGGATTTATTCTGGACGGTTTCCCCCGCACCATCGGCCAGGCCGAAGCCTTAACCGATATGATGACCGGCATGCAGCGCCGGCTGAGTGGCATCCTTTACATCAACGTGTCCGATGCCGAGATTGTTAAGCGGTTATCGGGCCGGGTCACTTGTCAAGATTGTCAAACCCCGTTTCACACCATGTACAATCCACCGGCCAAAGAAGGCATCTGCGACCACTGCGGCGGCCCACTTCGCCGTCGAGACGACGACGAGCCGGCAACCATTCGCGCTCGGTTACGCACCTATTACGGGCAGACCGCCCCGTTGATTTCATACTATCGGGCGTTGGGCCTCCTATATGAAATTGAAGGCGAGGGCGATGTCTCTGACATCACCCAGCGTATTATGGACGCCATTCGTCTTATTGAAGAAAAAGATCGCATCCTTAATCACGCTTCGATTGAGTAATTCTTCCGGGCAAGTAAAGGATTGGAGCCTCAAAGCTTGCTTTGATCTTGAGGCTCCGGTGAAAATAAAGGTTCGTAGTAATCGCTTTAGCGATACCTCAGCCCTAAAGGTTTACTACGAACCAAAGTACGATTTTTATTATCGGGATCGTCTCATTTGAGCCTGGCTAACTATTTAACCCTCACTAACGGCCAGGGGCAAATACCTTTATCCCCATCATAGCCAACCCAGTAATGATTTTGTTTCTTGGTAATGCGGCTGACCACGACGGCTTTTTGCTGCCCGGTCTGCGAGACAATCACGGTGTCTCCGACTTTTATCGTTTTTCCTTGATAAGTCACTTCCTCAAAATATTCAACGTTATCAGCCGGCGGTAACGGGTGATCCATCATTTTCTCCTTAATGACCCCTTTGATACGGCCTCATCAGGCTCGGCCTACTCAGGATGCTGTCGTTTACTGACAATAAATATACCCCAAAAATTATACATACACGTTCTATTTTAAACTCTTTTCGTAGCTTTTTTATACATTTTTACAACACCGGACTTCTATGCTTAAAAGCGGCACAATGTGAATTGCGCTCCCCATTAGAACAAATATTAAACTTCTTCCTACGAAAGGAGCGAAAAATGTATCGCGTTAATCAGAAGGTGTTTTGCACCGATGGTCAGATCGGTAAGTTAATCAAAATAGCGGTCGATCCTAAAACTTATCAACTGACCGATTTAATTATCGACAAAGGCTTTTTACAAAAAAAAGTTCGAGCGATTCCCGTTACTGCTGTCAAACAAATTGATGACAATGGTATTCATTTGTCGCTGAGCAGTCAAGCCTTAGTCAATTACCCGGAATATCGGGAAGAAAAAGTGCTGGCCCCCTTGCCCGATCGAGATGCCCGCATTCAACATTACAGTAACGAGTCGGCGCGTTGGAATTCAGTGGCCGGCGTGGCTTGGACGCCAACCCCACCCGATACGGTCCAATACTTTCACACCGGGGTTGGGGCTAACCTAGCGGTCATCGGCCAGGGTACTCGCGTCTATTACGTGACTGAACCTGTTGGCCAAATCGATGGTCTGGCGATTGATACTGACAGCCATAGAGTGAATAGCCTAATTGTCCGTTGGGGTGTTCTCGGCCGCCGGTTCATTGTCCCCATCCATTTAATTGATCGTATGAACGACCAGCAGGTATACATCTTGGCTCCACGTCAAGATTTAAAGGCGTTGTAATAACGCTCCAGTTACAACATAAATTTTTAATAAATTGGGGGAGGTTTTGTGGCTGAATATAACCAGGTCTATCAGAAAGCCGTATACTATGACATCGCCTTCAATCGCGATGTCAGCCGTGAAGTTGATTTCATGGTAGCCCTCTACCACAGGCAGACCGGGGCCGATCTGCATTCGACCCTCGATATTGCCTGCGGGCCGGGATATCACGCCCGTGAATTTGCTAAGCGGGGAATACGGGCCGTTGGGTTAGATTTGCGCCCGGAAATGCTGGTTTTTGCTCAAGAACAAGCGGCTCTGGAAAATGTGACCATCCAATGGATCGCCCAGGATATGCGCCGTTTCGAACTGGAGGAGCCGGTTGATATGGCCATTTCTATGTTTGATGGTATTGATGCGCTGCTGACCAACATCGATCTGATTCAGCATTTTCAGGCAGTGGCTGCCAACCTTACTGAGAATGGTCTGTTTTTGATCGATGTCACCCATCCCCGCGACTGTTCATTTCAGGATTACGGCACATTTGTTTATAACGGCTGTCGTAACGAGACGGTTGTTGATGTGGTCTGGGCCACCAATATGCCAACTTTTGATCTGGTTTCAGCTGTGGCCCAAGTCAATATCGAGATGCGCGTCTCTGAAAATGGTCGCCAACAAGTTATTAGTGATACCGCTTACGAGCGCTTGCTACTGCCTCAGGAACTCGCCTTGCTGGCTGAGCGTAGTGGTATGTTCCAGGCAGTTGGTTGGTATGGCGATTTTGATCTTAATCAACCCTTAGACAACTCTCCGGCATCGCGGAGACTTATTGCAATCATGCAGAAAGTGAGGTAAAGACTAAAGTGTTAGACGAACCGACATGCTACTTGTCGCCAAAATTGGAAGGACGCGGCCGGGCCGACGGCAGTCATGGCGTGTATGCGCGCCGACCAATTTTGGCGCAGGAAACTTTGGTGGTCTGGGGCGGCGAAGTGATTCCGGGTGACAAACTCGGCCAGCTTCCGCCGGACATCCGTCGGTATACCCTTCAGATTGAAGAGGATTTGTATTTGGTAACGACCCTTGTGGGACCGGCCGACTGGGTTAATCATTCATGCCAGCCCAACGCCGGTCTGAATGGCCAGGTTGTTTTGGTGGCCCTGCGCGACATCGCACCCGGCGAAGAAATCTGTTATGATTATGCGACCTCAGACGGCAGCCCTTACGATGAGTTCGACTGCCGCTGCGGCGTATCCAGTTGTCGCGGTCGCATCACCGGCAGCGACTGGTCCCTTCCGGATTTACAGGCCAAGTATGCCGGTCATTTTTCACCCTACTTGCAGCGGCGCATCGATCGACTTCACAACGTTGTTCACTTAAACGGATATCACAAACTAAATAACCTAAGCTGATCCCGCTGGTTTAAATAAGCAGATTGAAAAAGCTGGTAGTAACGGTTATAGCCGTGCCGTTACTACCAGTTTTCTTTATCACCCCGCTGCGTCAATCTTAGAAAGGGATACCCATGACATTTGAGATTTTTCTGGCCTTTGCCCTTCTCGTTGGAGCGCTGATCGTCTTTATGCTCGACCGGTTTCCCATAGATTTTGTCGCTTTGGGGATTCTGGCTGTTGTCTTGGCCCTGGGGCCGGTGCTGAACGTCACCCCCGAAGAAGCTATCTCCGGCTTTAGCAACACGGCGACGATCACCGTGTTGGCAATGTTCATCTTAAGCGGGGCCATCGAACGCACCGGGGTCGTTAACCTGGTCGGCCAGCGGGTCATCCCGTTTGCTGGGGGAGCCATCGTCAGGCAGCTTTTTGTCATAATGTTGATTGTGGGGCCTTTATCGGCGTTTATCAATAACACGGCGGCGGTGGCTATTCTCATGCCGATGGTCATTTCCCTGGCTCGTGAACATCGGCAAGCGCCCTCAAAATTGTTAATCCCTTTGTCTTTTTTTGCGCAGTTGGCCGGGGTCATGACGCTCATTGGGACATCGACCAATATTTTAGCCAGTTCGCTGACGGTCAAGCAAGGGTATCCGGCTTTCTCGATATTTGAATTTTCCACCATCGGCATTCTGGTCTTTGCCACTGGGACGCTGTACTTGCTGCTGGTCGGCCACCGCCTTCTGCCTGATCGCCGGACTGAGGCAGAAATGGTCGAAACCTACCAGCTCAAATCTTATTTGACGGAAGTTGTGGTTTTACCTAACTCCCCCTTGGTCAATCAAACCATTCTAGAAAGCCAATTGCGGGAGCAGTTCGATGTAAGCGTGTTGGAAATCATCAGAGACGGCGGCGGCTGACCCACCCTTTGGGCGTTGAAACCATTCAAGCGTGTGATATTCTGTTTGTCAAAGCCAATACCAAGCAACTGCTTGATATGAAAGAGATCGAAGGGCTAGAGCTTGAGTCGGATCGTCATAAGAACTGGGGCAAACTGGAAAACAAAGAAATGGCCTTAATTGAGGTTGTCATCGGGCGTAACTCGGATCTCATCGGGGGCACGCTGGAAACAACCAACTTTCGCCAACGATATAATTGCGTGGTTATTGCCTTGCAGAAGCACGAAGAGTTAATTCAGGAGCGCTTGAGCCAGATAACGCTGAGCTTTGGCGACACCTTGCTGCTGCGCGGCGCCAAGGACGCGCTGGCTCAGATCAAACGCGAACCCGGCTTGATTGTGACCGAGGAGATGCAGTTGGAGTCTTTTCGAACCGAAAAAGCGCCTATTGCGCTGGCCATTATCGCCGGTGTGGTGATTTTGGCCGTATTGGGCCAGCCGATCCTGGTCACGTCGATCATCGGCTGTGTATTGGTTGTTTTGACCGGTTGTCTGACCATGAATGAACTGCATGATTCGATCCGGCTGGATGTAATTTTTCTCCTGGCCGGAGTTATTCCACTGGGGCTGGCTTTAGAAAATACCGGCGGCGCGCAATATCTGGCCCAACTCGCTGCCGGCTCAGCGGCTTACGTGCCGCCGCTGGTCGTCCTTGCGATTTTTTATTTGATGACGATGACGATGACCGAACTTATCTCCAACAACGCCACGGTGGTGGTGATGGTCCCGGTCGGGGTCGCGACGGCGCAGCTACTGGGCCTGGATGCGCGCGCGTTCATTTTGGCGATTATGTTTGCCGCCTCGACCAGTTTTTCTACCCCGGTCGGCTACCAAACCAACACGATGATTTACGGGCCGGGCGGTTACAAATTTTTGGATTTTACTCGGGTGGGCCTGCCGCTAAACTTATTGTTAGCGCTGGTTACGCCGATCTATATCTATCTGCTCTGGGGTCTTTAATAAGTTATGAAACAAGCACTTACATTTCGATCAGCTCGCGCTGTACCTCGTCAATACCATACCAACTTTCACCATCTATATCTTGATATCGCCTGGTTTGGCCTGCTCAACGGCAGCGCCATCGCTTTTGTGGCCGTTTACGCGGCCCGGCTGGGAGCGACGCCCCTTCAGTTGGGCCTCATTACCGCCGGCCCGGCGATGGTCAACCTGGCCTTTACCCTGCCTGCCGGCCGCTGGCTTGAAGGAAGAGCACTGGGTAAGGCCGTTTTTTGGACGTCGGTTTTTAACCGTATGTTTTATCTGTTGTGGGCATTCTTACCCATCTTCTTATTGCCTCAGGGTCAAATATGGATGCTGATTGGCTTAACCTTGCTCATGAGCATTCCCGGAACCGCATTGGCCGTGGGTTTTAACGCCCTCTTTGCCGAGGCGGTTCCCCTGGAATGGCGCGGCCATGTCGCCGGCATTCGCAATGCGCTGCTGGCGGTTTCGCTGATTTTAACCTCACTTCTGTGTGGTCTTATCCTCAACTATCTACCGTTTCCGCTTGGCTATCAGGTGGTGTTTGCTTTAGGTTTTTTGGGGGCGGCGCTGAGCAGTTTTCATCTGTGGTTTGTGCGGCCGCTGCCGGGCAGTAAAATTCAGTCGCCAACCGACCGGGCCATTGGGGATTTTGCTCGTCCCGGTTCTATTCGTACTTTGGGCGACGGCTCTCGGGCCTCGGTGGGGTTGAGGTATCTGATCCAGGGGACTCAGCGCTTACTACGGATTGATATTTTGGCCGGACCTTTCGGTCCAATTGTCATGGTGTTGTTTGCTTTTCACCTGGCCCAATATTTAGCCATTCCCCTCTTTCCTATTTATTATGTGGATAAACTGCACCTGACCGATTTTGAGATTAGTCTGGGAACGGTTATTTTCTATATTATGGTGCTGCTTGGCTCAACTCAACTGGCCATCCTGGTTGATAAGCTGACCAATCAGCGTGTGATGGCAATCGGTGTGATATTATTAAGTGGCTACCCGGCCCTGCTCGCGCTCAGTCACGGGGTAGGTGGCTATTACGTGGCGTCAGTGGTAGGCGGGTTGGCTTGGGGATTGGTTAACGGCGCTTTGGGTAATTACGTGCTTGATCGCGCGTCGCACGATGACCGGCCGGCTTGTTTGGCTTGGTATAACTTGGCTTTCAACGGCGCGATTTTACTGGCTTCACTAGCCGGGCCATTGTTGGCTAACGCGATCGGTATCTCGACGGCGCTGTTGCTCATCGCGCTGTGGCGTTTCCTGGCTGCTTTGTCGATTTGGCGGTGGGGATAACCAACCTATTGACCTGCTAAGGAAAACGCCGTAGGCCGGGGGGTAGCGCCCCCCATGCCCCCCTTTTTCTTACTGTAAGAACGATGCCTTGCATCGTGGAATGCTGAGTTCGATAATTAGACAGGATTTACCAGATTTAGAAGATTTTTACTTGTTTTTCATCCTTCAAATCGTGTTAATCCTGTCTGTTTAGGCAAATTCTGAAGTTAATAGAGTGGCAGCGCTTTCTACTTTGCTACTATTATTGGTTGGGGTAAGATAAGCCGGCTGTCGCCGCCAGTTAATGGCAGCCGGCTAAAAGCGGGATCGGCCGCATCATACAGACCCACCTCAATCGGATAGGTCCCCGGCGGTAGATCGGCCGGAATGGTCAAGGTGATCGGGTCGATGATAATTTCGTTAGGCACCCAGCCGGTGGTCGGTTTGGGGGGGAGGTGATCGGCGTTGATGACCACGGTATCATCGGCATCGAGCGCATGGGTGAAGACTGTGTAACTGGTGTCGAAGCCGGCCTCGGCCCGCCAGTAGAGTGTCAATGGCAGGGTTTCGCCTGGGGCGGCCCGGCAGCCGGCCCCACAATCGGCCCCGATCAGGGTCGTCTGATCGGAGAAATTGGCGTCAAGCGGCATATCGACCTGCTCCGGCGGCTTGAAGTTGCGCTCAGTCGGGGTAATTTCGATTTCATCAAACGTAAAAACTTCATCATACGGGTAGGCGGTAACGTTAACGATGTGAAGTTGCAGTGTCCCCGGCCCAGGCGCGGCCTCCGGCGGGATGTCGAGCCAGTACTGCCCCAAAACCATATCACCCGGCTGCCAGCGCGGCAGATTGAACCGGCGGCTGGGGGTCAACGACGACCCCACGCGGTAAACGTCTCCTTTTGAATCAATTAAATCAAACGCCACCGAAACATCATCCAAATTATATTCACCGGCTTGCCACAGCAAGGCCAGTGGAATGCGGTCGCCCGGTTGGGCGCTTTTTTGCGGTAGAATACTGCGCCGCAGGCCGATAATCGGAAAGAGATCGGCCAAAGGATCGTCATCTTGCGGTAGGGAGCCGCTGTCGGGTTCGACCAGATGACTGAGGTTGACGTTCGGTAGTAACCCGGTGCGGCGTTGGGGCCGGCCCTGCGCATCGAGTATATCCCACCCGGAGAAGTCGCCGGCGGCGGTCGCGGTCGAGGCGCCGGGCGGAGGGGCGACCGCGCCTAACTCGACTTCGGCAATGTATAACCCCGGCGGCGTGCCAATTTGCCAGGGCAGTTGGTGGTGGGTTATGACCGTTTCTCCGACGGGCCAACGCGAGGGGGGGTAAACATCGCTGCCGAGCCGGCCGGTCAACGGCTGGCGACTCCAACTGAAGCCGTCGGCGTCGGTCAGGTCGAAGTTGAAAACCAGGTCATCGGGCAGCGGCTGCTTGGGCCGCCAAAAGAGAACGAGTTCGGAGTCGTTGAGTTGGGTATAACCGAGCAGTTCAATCTGATCGGCAAAATTGAGTTGGGCTTCGCGTTGGATAGGGTTGTCGTGCAGGCGGTCAAAATGATGCGGATTGAGCTGCCAATGCTCCAGGCCAACGCCCCAAAAGTCGCCGGCATCGTGCCGGCGTTCGCCAATGCGGTCGAGCCAAAAAGGTACAACGCCGGTCGGATCGATCACTTCGTCCTGCCAGGTCACCAGCCAGACCCCGGCTTGCCCTTCGACGGCTTCGGCGATGGTTTGGGCCATCGGCAGGGTAGTCACTTGATCGACATCGAGGCGTAACATCCAAGGCAGCGGCGTCCAGCCGTCCCAGCCATAGTAGTAAGCCCACACCGGAAAGAAATGGCCGGAACTGAGCAGTACGGTTTCATCGGGAGCTTTTCGTTCTTTAACAAATTGGGCCAGGGCTTGGAAATCATCTTTGGAGAAGCGGGGATCGTTGAACCAGTTGAACAGGCTGAAACTACTGACGGCCAGAAAGAAAACGATTGATAGGACGAAGAGAAGGCGGGCGGCGTAAAACGTAACCCGTAATGAGTAAGGTCTGGTAATGAGGTTAGTGAGTAATTGGGCTAACAGCAATGCTAAAGCAGGCCAGGCTAAGAGTGCGTAACGGGGGTTGAATTTGGGGGATTGGTAGGATAGGGTCAGGATGAGAACTAGCGGGATGAAAAGCCAGAGAGTTAGGAATAATGATGAAAGATGAAAGATGAATGATGAATTTGGGTGGCTGGGGCTGGTTGGTTGGTTGGGGATGAGGAGACAGATGAAACTGAGAACGATGAGAGTCAGGAAGGCGAGGGTGAGCCACCAGCCGATTTGCTCGATGACGGTTTCACCGGCGATGAAGGTGATGGCGACTTTGCGGATGGCCTCGTTGAGTTTGAGCGCGCCGGGCCAGTAGCTGGGGTCGTCGCCGAGACGAGCTAGTAGAATGGGCAGCCAGGGCGCAAAGAGCAGCACGCTGCCGCCGAAGGCCAGCAATAACGGCAGGAGTTTAGACCGGCTGGCCTCGCTTTGCCACAACACAAATAGCGCGTAGAGGGCGTGGGCGACTAACAGGAAAGCCGCAAAATAGTGTGTATAGAGCGCCATTGCACTAACCACAGCGTAAAGCAGCGGGTTCAGGAGTCGAGTCTTCAGCCGGTTTGAATCTTGAGTTTCTTTTATGGTCGGATGCAATATTTTCAACAGCAGATAGCCGGCCAGCGTTGCTTCAAAGGTAAGCAGCGTGTACATTCGCGCTTCTTGACTGTAGTAAATCATTAGGGGGGAGAGGGTGAAAAAGAAGGCGGCGAGGAAAGAGAATGGAGAATGGAGAATGAAGAATGAAGAATTGGGGTGGGTTGGTTGGGAAGTTAGTTGGTTGGATGGTTGATGAGAGAGGGGATGGATCGATGATAGGCGGCGGCCGAGAGTGTAGATGAGAGGAATGGTGAGAATACCGAAGAAAACGGAGGGGACGCGTAAGGCCCATTCGCTGTCGCTGAAGATAATGTCGTTGATCCAGATGATCAGGTAGTAGAGAGGCGGCTGGATGTCGGCGGCGGTCCACTTGATGAGTTCGGTTAGGGGCATTTGGGACAACATCCAGGTTACGCCTTCGTCGTACCACAGGCTTTGCCGGTCAAGCCAGGCCAGCCGGAGCGCCGTCCCCGCCAAAATCAAAATGATGAGCCAGAACCAATTCTTTTTCATGCTGCCGGTCATGCTACCACGGGGCGGACTGGGTGGCAAAGTTGGTCAGAGGGTTATCTACTCCAGCCGAACGTGATCCAGTTCCAACGCGCTGCTACCATCGGGCATAGGTAGTCGCTCAAGGGTCTCGGCGTCGTACAAGCCGAGCTGGAGGGTGTAGGTATCGGGCGGAAGATCGGCGGGTAGGGAAAGTAGATGACTGTCCAGCAGCGACTGCTGCGGCAGCCATTGAGAGGTCGGTTGAGGGGTGAGCCAACGGGGAAAGGCGTCGCTTTGGCTCACTAAAGTCCCGTCGGAGGCCAGTAAGTGAATGAAAACGGTGAAATTGGTCGGCAGCGGCTCGGTGGTAATCCACTTCAGTAGCACTTGCAGCCCGGTTTCACGGTGAGCCATGAGCCGGTAACCGGTCAAATGAATGGCCGAACCGAATTGAGCCTGAATGGGGAATAGAGGTGTTAGACTGGATTCAGGGGGTAGGTGGGTTAAAAACGGCCCCTGCCGGGTAAAGCTGGCTAATTGGGCCCAGTTACCGGGGTGCAGGCGTACACCGGCATCTGAGCGTATTGCAATTGGATAGCGCAGGCGCGGATCGCTAAAGCTGGGGTCCGGCCCCGCCGCGATACCCAAATGGAATGAATCGGGCAGCAGTTGGGGCAGGGTTTCGGTGGTGATGACTTGATTGGCCGGCCAGGCTGAGGGCGGATACCAAACGGTCGTGATCATTGGGACCTGGCTGGGATCGCTGAGGAGTTGACCCAGATCATCATACACCAGGGGCCAGAGTTTTAAATCTGCCGGCAGGGGTGAGTCAGCTTGCCAATAGAACCGGAACACGACGCCGTCATCGGGATCATCGATCACGTCATAGCCGAGCAGTTGAAGGCGGCCGTCGCCAAAAGATAAAGCGATGGGGTAAGTTGGCGATGAAGTGGCCTGGGCAAAGTCGAAAAAAGGGCAGGGTAACTGGGTGCCGGGACAAACGGCCAGTGCGGCAAGAGGCGATTCGAGCGATTTTTCGGCCAGAATGAGACCATCGCTGGCCTCGATTAACTGCCAATTAGTCTTAAGCAACTGCTCGATTTTGGCATAGGCGTCATTCGGGTGAACGCCGGAAATATCGGTGACATCGATCAGGAGGACATCAGCGTCTTGAATGGTGGGGAAAACGTAGGCCACCCGACGATGGGCGACGTGAGGATGAAGCCCCGGACTGGCCGACACCACGGCCTCCGCCGGAATCGATGAAAGGAGTTGGGCTAGTCGCGTTGACGCGGCTGAGGTTTGGTAAATTTCGGTGCGGATTGAGAACGGGGTCCAGCCGTGTAGGGTATGATAGCCTATCGACCAGGCACTCAGCCACAGGGCCAAAGCGATTAAAGCCGTGGTGCGGTGGTTTTGCCCGTTGGTTTCGGATAGCGAAAAACTACCGGCCAGACGGCTCGCTCCGTAGATAGCCGCCACAATAAAGACCGCCACCAGCGGCGCTGAGTAGTGCTGTTCGCCGGAATATTGGCCGGGAAAGTTACTGAGTAGATTGGCCAGGAGTACCGGCAGCCCAACTAAGAGTAGTTCTGGCGCCAGTAGTGGTAGGAAGCCGGTCGCCG
The DNA here is from genome assembly GCA_020634855.1 of Anaerolineales bacterium. Lineage (GTDB taxonomy): Bacteria > Chloroflexota > Anaerolineae > 4572-78 > J111 > JAGRBY01. Next base: position 801,727 of record JACKAU010000002.1, on the reverse strand, counting down.
CCAGGAGGCCGAATAGATATCGACCACGGGCCGGGTCTAGGAGAATTTGTAACACGGGTACGTTCTCTGAAAAGCGACTGGCCAGGTAGATGGGGCCGTCGGTGCCGAAATAGTACCGGGCCAGCGGCGCTACAATCAGAAATGTGGCGATCAAAAACCAGGCAGTGCTGACAAGAATAAGGCCAAGAGCGTGTTTGAACTGGGGATTGGAGAATGGAGAATGAAGAGTGAAGAGTGAAGAATGGCGATTGGCCCCTTGGGTCCTTGGGGATTGAAATTGTTTGGGGTGAACGTATTCGAGGAGAAGGTAGAGGCCGAGCATAGCGATGAGCGGAGGAAGGGTTTCTTTGGTTAGCATCGCCGCCGCGGCCCAGAGCCACATCCAGCCCCAGCGTTTTTGGCCAGCGTACCAGAAAGCGAATAGTAATGGGGTGACTACAAACGGATCGGCGTGGAAATCGGCGATGTTGGCGGCCTGGAGATGGGGAGAGAGGAGATAGGCGGTAGCGAAGACAAGGGCAATCCAGGCGGGGAATGATGAATGATGAATGATGAATGATGAATGGTTTGGAGGAGGGTGGATGTTAGTTGGTTGGGGCAGGATTTGGGTGAATTGGTGCTGGGCGATCCAAAAGACGGGGAGCGCGCCGAGAGCCAAGGCCAACGACTGAGCCATGAGCAGGATGCGGACGTTATCCCAAATAAAAAAAAGGAGGGCCAGCGGAATGAGAATCGGCTCGAAATGTTCGGCCAGGCGAGGCTGCTGGCGGCTGCCCCAGGTTTGCTCCATAAATCCGCCGGGACCGATGATCGTGTTCCACATAGGTTGATCGATCAGCGAAAGATCGGCAGCGTATGAATTTAAGGTGTTGTGGCGATTGATACTGTACCAGGAAAAATAGAGGGTGTAGAGGATAATGAGACTGGCAAGTAGCAGACGAGGGAGGGTTAGTTTTGATAGAAATTGCGTATCCGGCATTAATTGCCCCAATCCGATTTCGTGACTGACCAGCGCAGGCTAGTCTGTTGGGGGATTCTCCTCGGAAGGGTCATTTTCATCCGTACCGCGCTTGCGGCGCAGTTTTTTGGCTGCCGCTTGTAGCTCTTCAAAAAAATTAGTGCTGGTCAGCTCGGTGACGGCCTTCTGACGCTTTACTTCATCGATCTCAATTCTAAGTTCTTGGACCTGTTGTTTAAGCGACTCTTCCCGTTTTCGAACATCTTTAACCATTTTGAAGAAACTGGACAAAAAAGCCGAGGCCCGAGCTTCATCAGAACGGCTCATATCGATAATCGTTGATTGAGTTTGCTCGACCTGCTTTTCAACAAATTCATAGTTGCCGGCGGCAATGTGCTGGCACCACTCGACCGTTTCTTCAATATAGGCATTGGCAAAACGAAGGCGTGTGGTCATATCTCTTAAGAAAGAGAGGGCCAGGCGGGGGTATTCGTCGATTACGGCCAGAATACCCTCATATTTGATTTCCATCAGTTTGACCGGGCTGAGCGCGATCATAGTACTGGAGCGCGGCTGCTGATCGATGAGCGCCATTTCGCCGACAATTTGACCTGGCCCAACCTGATTGAGCACCACTTCTTCCCCATGCACCCCACCCGTTACAATTTTTATCCACCCCCGACGAATGACAAATAATGAGTAACTGGGATCACCTTCACGGACTATGACGTCATTTTTCTCCAGATCAAGCATGGTCGTCTGTTCAGCAATTTTGACCAGGATATCGTCCGGGGCATCCTTAAACAGGTTGAGCTTTTTGATACGATTGATCAATTCTACATCCATGGCTTGACTCCGCTGTAAATCAGATGACTACTCTTATTATAGTGGCTCAAGCGAATTTGGAAAGGAAATCAAACTAATCTGCGATGTTGATGGTGATCGATTCGACCAGAGCCGCCGCCCCCGGCTCGGTCAAGCCCAATGCAGTGGTGACACCCACTGGATGAAGGGCGTCTACAGCTTCCCACGTTTGATTTGCGCCAACCTGGCTGATGAAGGCATGGCTACATCGAAAACAACCACGGAGATTACCCTGCGCGCCAAGCGCTTGCAGTGCGAGCACCGCCTCTTCGCTCAAATTGGCGCTGGCTTCGTCGGCAGCAGCCACGGCGATGGTGGTTTCGGCGGGCCAATCGCCGGATTGCAGTAGCTGGGCTAAGCGGGCTGAGGCGGAAGGATCGAGATGGGTGTCAAAATTTTCGATGATCGGCGGCGCTTGGGGTGGGATAATCGCCACATTGTAACCCCGCCGGTTGGGCGAAATCTCCTTGCCGTTAAGATAGATATGCCCAAAATCACCCACTTCCTCGCCCGCGCTGAGCGCCGTTACGTCCAGGATTGGTCGATCCGGCGGAAGCGTCGAAACCGTATTGAACTCAAGCCAGACATCGTTCAGGCCGGCGGTAGCGACATCCGCCGGGATGGCGAAAGTCAAATCCTGCCAGTCTAAGGTGATGGGTTGGGGTTCGGAGCGCCAACCGTTTAGAGTTAGGGTGACGGTGCGGGACGGATCGGGGTCAAAATCGGGTTGGCGGATGCGTAGGGTAAGCTGTTGGTCGCCCGGCGTAAGGGGCAGCAGCAGGCGCACGGATTGGCGCTGCGCGGCGATCGGTTGGTTTGGCGTTAGCCGCCCCCAACCCTCGCCAAAATAGAGCGGGGCCAGCGGCGAGCCGGTTTCAATGCGCAAGTTGCGCGCCGGTGCGGCGGCATCGATGACTCGGTAAACCCGTGATTCGCCTTCGTCGTATATTTTTTCAATGGGCAGAACTTGCTCGATGTAGGGAATGACCCCGGCCTGAGATACAGGGCTGCCGTCCGGGCGTGGGTATTGGTAGGGCCGGATCACAATGTAGCGAATGTCGAAAAAGTTAAGCACGTCAGCGGCGATGGCTTGATCTCGTTCGAATTGTTCAGGCGGCAGGCTTTGGCCCGTCTCCAAGGCCAGCAGCGAGTTGATGACCGGCGCTTCGGTGAAATATTGAAATTTGAATTCCGGGTTGCGACTGGTATTGCCCTGGATGAGCCGCTGTTGGTGCTCGGTTTGGTAAAATTGCCCAAACATAAATTGGGTGGTCGACGCGCCTGTAATTCGAAACCCGTTGCGCCAGGCAAACGGAATATCGAGCACGGTAAATGGCTCGGGCTGCGGCTCGATGACTTGGTACAATGACGGTGTACGCATATCCGACTGCGGCAGCGGCAAGGATAGATGCTCGAAAAGGAAGAGGCCGGCAATCAGTAGCAGGCCCAGCGCGACCGCAGGTTTGCCCGGAGTCTTGTCAGCCAGCCGGCGGCCGATCCAGACCAGAGCGAAACCGGCCACCACGCTGAGGCTAAGCAGCAGCATCACACTGTACCGGCTGGGATAGCGATTGCCCTTAAAAAAGGGTAGTTGCTGCAGGATGACAAACGGCCCGGTGAGCGAGGTTACATGCCCGTTAATGGTGATCGCCGGACCAAGCGACAGCAGGGCGAAGACAACGGCGGCTATGACCCAAAACCAGAAGCCGGATTGGCGACGATACCCGACTATCGCTACCATTAGCAGTCCCAGGAGTACAAACCCCAGGTAGATGTGCTGGCCTTTATCAAAGTTGTGAATGCTTGATTGGGTGATCAATTGTCCCAAGAAGGGGTGATGCATAGTTGGGATGAGGAAGCCGAGCAAATCGGCGCTAAAGGTATCGGCAAAACCGCTGCCCTCGACCAAAAAATCGCCTTCGGTTAGCATATCGGGCAACATGTAGGCCAAAATCGGCGCTAAGCCCAGCGTGAAAGTGAGGCCCATCACCACAGCATTCCGTAGAAAAAGGCGTAATGACGGGCGGGTTTGAGGTCGAACCACATAGCCGATGCCTTCATACAACCAGAACAGGCCGATGAAAACTAGAATGAACGAGGCGTAAGTTAGTTCGGCCCAGGCTTGCAGGGTAAAAAATAGCCCGGCCAGCAGCGGATTTTTAAGCCGCTGGGGTTGGTGGTAACTTTTCAACACATAGAGTACCGCAAATGGAATCCAGTGGCTGCTGGCAATGTTAAATTGGCCGAGAGCCACGTAGAAGAGTTTGCTGCCGGCAAAGGTGTAAAATCCCCCGGCGATGACAGCGCTAAGCCAAATTAGGGTCATGCTGTCGGAAAGACGGCGTTGGGCGGCAGTCGATCGGCCCAGAAGCGATGAAATCAGCACATAACGTGTTAATAGAAAACTCCCGTAACCGCCAACAGCCAAAGAAAAAAATAAATGGAGATTGCTGGCCGCGACCACTCCCAAATTTAAGGTTAAGGGCAACGCCGTTACCGCGTTAAGGACGGTTAAAGTGTAAAAAGCCAAGTTAATGCCGATGGGGTAGAACATGAAATCGGTGGTAAAGGGCGATTGGCCCTGATTGAGCAGGGCGTATTTGACCCACCATACGTTCCAGGCGATGGCTGGATCATCGCCCCCGTCGCCCGGCAGATAAGTCGCGAGGTGGCTGATGGTCGGCCAGGTTAGAACCATCGCCAGCAGAAAATAGATCGCTAGCGGGATCAAGGTGTCTTTTGCCAAAAGAATGGGCTGTTTTGTTGGATTGGATTTGGGGCCAACTAGGTCTGGGGCATTCAAGGGATAACACTCCAATGCTCAGCGAATTGTACCATCGGACCATACTCCTCGCAATTGTTTGCCGCTTTATGGTATAATAGAGAAATTGCTGGATGCGATGATGCGATTGATTTTTGGAATGTTGTTGGCGATAATATGGGCGGGGGCCGGGCTGGTGGCCAGCGCGGCATTTGTCTATGCCTTTCACCTGAATGTTGTCCAAACGCTTGGCGCTGGTGCAGTCATCGGCGCAGTGTTAGGTTTTATTTATGGTGTTTTAACGCCAACTCCCCCGCGCCGATCGTCATCCGCTCCACCGGTCCCGATTAGGAACCGGTTGGCGCTTGAAACGTGCGCCTGGTGCCGGGGGACGGGCCTGGAGGGTCGAAAGAAGTCTCCGCAGACCTGTCGAGTCTGTCTGGGAGAAGGCCGCGTTCTGACCGAACAGCCGACACGGCGCTGCCCCCGCTGTCGGGGTAAAGGACGCCTTTTGGGTGGGCGTCGCTGTCCTGTTTGTGAGGGATCAGGTTTGGCCTCGTTTCAGGTGTTTGAGCGGACACGCAAAAAAAGAGCGGTAACAAAAGTCAAGAAGCGTAAGAATCGGTGGGGCTGGCCCATAAAAGGAACTTAACGTTTCCCAGTTTAGGTAACGCCAGTTTAGCTGCATGAATGAGTGACCTTAACGTTTACATAGCTTGTGGGGTACCCCAAGAACCTTAAAATCTTAAATTTCTCGACGCCTTAGTCATATAACTATTTATGATAACCTACTTCACTTCCTAAAGGAGCAACCGGATAAATGAGCCAAATACACATTCTTGTTATTGATGACGATCCTGACCTGCTATTTCTTGTAGCTCACGGTATTAAGAGTTTAAGCTCCACGTATCAAGTCACTACTGCTGAAGATGGCCCATCGGCTTTGGAGCAAATGCAGAACCGACGTTTTGATTTGATCGTGACCGATTATATGATGCCGGCTATGACCGGCCTGGAGGTTATCGAACAGGCTCGCCAGATATTGCCGGAAGCTCATTATATTTTAATGACGGCTCATCATGATACCGCCTATATTCGGGATAAAATTGGTGGATTGGAACTGCATGGGTTTATAAGCAAGCCCTTCACCATGCCCGATTTACTGGCGGTTGTCGCCCCGGTGCTGGCGGAACAAGACACCGCCTCCCGGAGAATTGAAACAGAGCCTCTTACCCTTAGTAAAGATTGTCAAGAGCAGGTACAGACCCTGCACCGCCAGACAGGAGCGCACAGTGTATTATTGGCCAATTCGGATGGTAAGCCGGTATATAGTTCAGGGTACATCAATCGTGATGAAGCCTTGCGATTAGCTGCATTTGTCTCTGCCAACTTTTTAGCAATTGTTGAATTGGCTACCTTATTTGGTGATAACCAGTCAACGTTTACCTCAAGTTATTACCAAGGTAGTAAATATAACATTCATGCGTATGATATCAATGGAAACTACTTTTTGGCCGTGGTTTTCGGGGTGGGAGGAAAACCGGGAACCGTTTGGTTTTATACTAAACAAGCGGCCATTGCTCTGGCTGCCTTATTGCCTAAAACAAAAAGTAAGTTCGCGTCACAAGATGAATTAAACGTTGCTACGGATTTTAATAATATTGTGCAACGTCAATCGTAGGCGCCTGCCGTACCACGTCAGTTAGAGGCTATTGAATGGGGCAAAAACACATATTAATTGTTGATGATGATAATAGTATATTGCGAATGTTAGAGTTTGGTCTCAAGAAATTGGGGCCAAATTATCATATTTCTACGGCAGAAAATATGACCAGCGCCATGCGCCAGATTGAAGAAATCCAGTTCGATCTAATTATTACCGATTACATGATGCCCGGTATGACCGGCGTTGATCTGGTTCGAGCCGTGCGTCGGCTCTCACCGGCTACTCAAGTGGTGTTAATGACAGCCTACGGCACCAACAAACTGCGCGATACTACCGACAATTTACACATTGACGGTTATCTCAATAAACCTTTCACCATGGATCAAATTAGAGATATCGTGCGTCAATCGGCTTTGTCGATCGTTGAAGCACCAATTTCCCAGTCGGATGGGGCCTATCCCCCTGACGAAACAGACGATGGACTTGGCTCAACCCCGGTTGATGACAAACCCCCCGATTATGTGTCGGTCGCCGAGCATCTGCATCAGCTCCAGATTAATGCGGGCAGCCGGGCGGTTATGCTGATTAATAATCAAGGCATGTCGGTTCAAGTTGTCGGTGAAATTACCCCCTCAAAAATTAGCCAGATTTGTGAGTTAGTCGCCAGTAATCATTACGGCCCAGCCAAATTGGCCCACTTACTCGATAACAAGAAACCCTTCAAAGCTAGCTTCTATGAGGGCGACTCCTACAATTTGTATGTGTGTGATGTCAACGGAAAATGTTTGTTGGCGGTGGTCTTCGATGTCAAATTACGGCCCGGCGTGGTGTGGTTTTATACTAAACAGACGGCCTCAGCCTTGGAGCCTTTAATCGTGTAGGTTGGTTTGTTAATTTGTTCGTTGGCTAGTGGCTAAAATCCAACCAACCAACCAACCGACTAACTAACTAACTAACTAACTAACCATCCAACTAACCAATTAAAAAAGCGCACAGAAATTTTATCTGTGCGCTTTTTTATTATCGTTAGATGGCTTAACCTTCTTTGAATTCCCTCACCAAACCTTGGACGCTCGCCTTGGCGTCGCCAAAGAGCATCCGGGTGTTATCCTTGAAGAACAAGGGATTTTCTACCCCGGCGAACCCGGCTCGCATCGACCGTTTGAGGACAATCACGGTGCGGGCTAGATCAACATTGATGATGGGCATGCCGTAGAGCGGGCTGGCCTCATCTTCGCGGGCGGCGGGGTTAACCACATCATTCGCCCCGACGACAATACAAACATCGACCGTTTCCATAATGGGGTTGATGTCGTCCATTTCGACCAGTTGATCATAAGGGACATTGGCCTCGGCCAGTAACACGTTCATATGACCGGGCATCCGGCCCGCTACCGGGTGGATGGCGTAGCTCACTTCAGCCCCATTATGTTCCAGTAGTTCACCTAACTCACGCACGGCGTGCTGCGCTTGAGCCACGGCCAAGCCATACCCCGGCACAAAGACCACCGAATTGGCCGCTTCCAAAACCAGATAAGCATCCTCGGCCGAGATGGGTTTGGCTTCACCCTCAACGGCCGTACCGCCGCCGGTGGCCGAGCCAAAGCCGCTGAACAGCACATTACCCAGCGAGCGGTTCATCGCTTTACACATGATGTTGGTTAGGATAATCCCACTGGCCCCAACCAGCGCGCCGGCCACAATCAGCAGGTTGTTCTCGATGACGAAACCGGCCGCACAAGCCGCCAAACCGGAGTAGCTGTTCAGCAGCGAGATGACCACCGGCATATCGGCCCCACCGATGGGAATAACCGACATTACCCCCAGAATCAGCGATAGCCCAATCAAAATCATCAAAATCAAGAAGCTGGTCGCCGGGTTGAGGGTAAACAGAATGCCGCACACCAAAATGGCCAGCAGCAGCAGTGCGTTGACAATTTGCTGACCCTGGAAGAGGATCGGCTTGCCGTCCATCTTGCCGCTCAATTTAGCCCAGGCCATAACACTACCGGTAAACGTTACGCCCCCAATCAAGACGGTCAGCGTAATAACCCCGGCAGTAAACGCCGACGGGTCAATATTGCGCTGGTATTCGGCCCAACCCACCAACATACTGGCCAAACCACCGGAGCCGTTGAGCAGCGCCACCATCTCCGGCATGGCCGTCATCGCGATCAATCGGGCGGCGGCAACGCCTACCACCGTTCCAATGACCATGCCGACAATAATCCATTGGTAAGTTATGATATTCTGGTCGAGCAGCGTGAAAATAACCGCAATCGCCATACCCAAAGCCGAGAGCATATTGCCCCGGCGAGCCGTCGCCGGCGAACTCAACATTTTCAGGCCAAAGATGAACAGGACCGACGAGACGATGTAGGCCAGATTGATAGATAGTTGTAAACTCATAGTCGATTGACCCTCTTACTCCTCTTTCTTCTTGAACATTTCTAGCATGCGGTCGGTGACCAGATAACCGCCAACGACGTTGATGGTAGCGGTAGCGACAGCCAGGGTTCCCAAAACAATGACGAGGACATCACCGCCATGGCCGGCGGCAATCAGCGCCCCGATTAGCGAAATCCCGGAGATGGCATTCGACCCGGACATCAACGGGGTATGAAGGGTGGCAGGGACCTTCGAAATTAATTCAAACCCCAAGAAAATCGACAGCGCTAAGATAAAGGCCAGAAAGATCGGTGTTTGCGAAACTTCAGAGCCACCTTCCTGAGCCAGCGGGTCGGCTAATACCGGGCTGGCAGTGATCACGGTCAACAAAATAGCGGTCGGTATGACGATCCGGCGCATCGTTATTTCCCCTCCTGACTATAGGCATTACGTAACATTTCACTGCGAATGGTTTTATCTTGGGTGATGAGACAACCTTGCATAATTTCATCATCCAGATTTAACTCAAAGGTCTTGGTCTCTTTATTCCAGAAATGCTCGATCAAATTGCGCAGGTTGCTCGAATACATCTGGCTGGCGTGACTGGCCACCCGCCCCGGTAGGTTGCCCAGGCCGATGATCCGAACGCCGTTGATTTCGACTTCTTCATCCAATTTGGAGCCTTCCACATTGCCGCCGGTTTCAACGGCCATGTCAACGATAAGACTCCCCGGTCGCATGCCGGCCACCATCTCTTTGGTAATGATGCGCGGTGCTTTACGGCCAAAAACCTGGGCGGTGGTAATGACGATGTCGGCCAGGGCGCAGTGTCGAGCCATACCCTCTTGCTGAAGCGCTATCTGTTCGGGCGTTAACTGCTTAGCATACCCTTGCTCAGTTTGACCCGTGTCACCCAGGTCGATTTCAACAAACTTTGCCCCTAGCGATTTCACCTGTTCGGCCACCACCGGTCGGGTATCGAATGCTTCCACTCTGGCGCCCAACCGCTTGGCGGTGGCAATGGCCTGCAACCCGGCCACCCCCGCGCCGATAATAAATACTCGGGCCGGAGCCAGCGTACCGGCCGGCGTCATCATCATCGGCAGGGCTTTGTCCAACCGCTCGCTGGCGATGATGACGGCCACGTAGCCGCCCAAACTGGCCTGCGAGCTGAGCGCATCCATTTTTTGGGCCAGCGTTGTCCGCGGAATCATTTCCATGCAAATGCCGTTGACCCCTTGAGCGGCCAGCGCTTCGACCAAAGGTTTGTTAAAAAACGGATCAAGATAACTAACGTGAATACAACCTGCGGGGAGAATTTTTACATCTTCAATGGCTGGAGGACGCAGCCGGAGCACCATTTCGGCGTTAGCCAGCATGGCCTGACGATCTTTAACCATCTTGGCTCCGGCCTTGATAAAGTCATCGTCAGCAACCCGGATCGAGTCACCGACGCCGCTTTCCATTTCAACCTCAGCCCCAAGTTTGACCAATTTTTCCACATCGGGTGGTATGACGGGAATACGGCTTTCCTTAGGGTGGGTTTCTTTTGGAATCGAAATCTTCATTGACACCACCTCTCTCCTATTCTGTGGGAATTATGTGTTAACTACAGTGCGAGCGTAGTATAGTCTTTTCAGAAAATATTTCAATTTTTTACTGCTTACGGTTTTAAGCTATGGCATTGGCGACCAAATTTCCAGCCGATAACCTTCCGGATCAAAAAAGTAAAAGACCTTAGCGCCCCAACTATGGGATTTTATCGGGCCTACACCGGCCCCTCGCTCCCGGAGCAAGGTCCAACTCTCTTCGATGTTGTCGACCTGCATCGTGATCGTCACGCCCTGGCCGCCGCTGCTCTTGATACCGGCTCGCCGCTCATCGGCAATGCTGATGTGCGCAGTACCACCTAAGCTGAACTCCACAAACCAGTCCGATTCAAACGTTATCGGGAGTTCCAACACGTTTCGATAAAAAGTGACGGTTTCCACCCACTTGATGCAGTAAAGAATCGTATTAGTTGCCTTTGGTGTTAAAGTCATAGTCCATTGAAATTAATCTTGGTTATAATGTTGTGTTAATTTGAGCGATTGATCGATGTCGGCCATTCAGAATTAGCTGGGCTGAAGGATACGCCTAAGCCAACACATACGCAAAAAACTCAGTATTATCAAGGATAGCTCAAACAGGTCGATTTAGCGTGACCAAGTGACCGTCACCTTGGCTCACCTACTCGGAATGTTGCTGATTTGGTAGTTGTAATTCGTCAGGGTACTTTAGTACTTTAATTTTAGTGACCTTTGGCCCTAAAATTAAAGTACCTTTGCCTCTATTCGCCGGTTGAGATTCAGGGTATAGTATACATGTAAGTATCTTATTTATTCCTCCTCTCCTCTCTTCCAGGCGCTCGTCGTAGAGCGCCTAATACTTTTTAAACCCCATTACCTTTTCAATTCAGCAATTGTAGCCCTCAATGAGATGTGTTATACTAGGCTCTCCACCGGAGTTAACAATCTAAAGGAGGGGCTATGAGCAGTCCAATTAGCAGGGAAGCGCTATTTGAAGAGATTAAGAGTGCGCGCGAGCGTCGCAAATCGCCAGATTTGAGTCGTAAAACGATCAAAGACTTGGACCTCAGTCAGGAAAATTTGCTGGGTGCAAACTTCCAGAATTCGGATTTGCGCGGTTGTACACTCAAAGGCGCTAATCTGGAAAATACGAACTTCAAAGGGGCCAACCTGCAAGATGTTGATCTTGAAGGGGCCGATATAAGCGGCTCCGATTTGGAAGGCTGCAATTTAGCCGGGGCTAACCTGCGTGGAGTGGACTTATACGGCAGCAACCTCAAAAAGTGCGATCTGACTCGGACTGACTTTTCCAAAGCCAATATGCAGCAGTGTGATCTGGAGAAAGCAACGCTCTACTCGGTGATGCTTCACGACGCCGATTTGCAGCGGGCTAATTTGACCGGCTTAGACCTGCATAATCTTGATCTGACCACTACCAAGCTCCAAGGCGCGATCTTGAAAGGTGCCGACTTGAGCGGTATCGAACTGCCCGATTTTGATCTGACCGGGGTGAATTTGCAGGGTGCGAATTTACAAAATGCTAAGCTCCATAATGTGATTTTGCAAGAGGCCGACTTAACCAAAACTTCCGGTCTGTTCCGAAGCCGTGAAACAAATTTAGCGGGTACTGATTTAAGTGGAGCCAATTTGCGGAGCATTAACCTGCAAGAATTGAATTTGTCACAGGCGATTCTTAGTGGGGTGGACTTATCCGAAGCCAATCTGCAAAAGGTAAATCTGGCTGGAGTGAACTTGCAAGGCGTGACCTTACAGCAAGCCAATCTCCAGGAAGCGGATTTGAGCAGCGCTAATTTACAAGATGCTCACCTGGAAAAAGCCAACCTCCAAGCGGCCAGCCTCAGGCAGGCCAGCAGCGAAAGGGCCAATTTCCAACAAGCCGACCTGGGCGGCTGCGATTTTTATGCGGCCAGCTTGGCCGGCGCGTCTCTAGTCGGCGCGAATTTGCAGCAGGCTAACCTCCAAGCGGCTAATCTCCAATCAGCCAATCTCCAAGGGGCCGATTTACAGCAGGCCGATTTACGGGACGCCGATTTGCAGCAGGCCGATTTGCAAGGCACGTGTTTGATCGGCGCGCGCTATAACGCCGCCACGCAGTGGCCCGCCGGCTTCGCCGCTGAGTTGGTGCGAGGGATTGCGGCTCAGTAGGGGAGTTGGTGGAGTTTATAGAGTTGATGGAGTTTGTAGAGTTCTCTGGGGTTTAAGGCGTTTTTGGGTGAGATGAGGGGCTTGTTCAGATCATGGCCATCTGCCAACTTGCTGATGTAGCTCTATATTATGAGGTTGTGGGTGAGGGTCCGCCGCTGCTGTTCATCCACGGGTTGGGATCGAGTACGCACGATTGGATCTATCAGGTGGTCTTATTTGGCGGCTATTATCGCACCATCACCTTTGATTTGCGCGGTCATGGGCAATCGAGCAAACCGCCCGGCCCCTACTCAATTCCTCAGTTGGCCGCCGATGCCGCTGGGCTGCTGCATCATCTGGGACAATTCCCGGCGCATGTGGTTGGGCTGTCGTTAGGAGGCAGTATTGCGCTGCAATTGGCGCTTGATTATCCCGAGTTGGTGCGGAGTCTGGTCGTGGCCAATAGCGGGCCGGCCCTACCGCTGGACAGTTTGCCGGAAAAATTACACGTTCTGTGGAATTACCTCAAGCGGTTAGCCGTAATCCACGGCTGGGGCATGCGGAAAATGGGCGAGCAACTGGCCGCTAATCTACTCCCGGAGTCGGAGCAGGCTTGGCAGCGCCAAGCTATGATCGAGCGCTGGGCGGCCAATGACAAACGCGCCTATCTGGCCGCGATGAACGCCATGCGTGGCTGGAACGTCACCGCCCGGCTGCCGGATATCACCTGCCCGGTACAAATCATCCACGCCGAATATGATTACACCCCGTTGTCCTTCAAACAGCGCTACGCTGCCCACTTGCCAAAAGCCGAGTTAGCCGTTATTCCCGACGCGCGGCACCTCACCCCGGTCGACAAGCCGGCCGAGTTTAACCGAACGCTGCTCTCCTTTTTGCAGGCTCACCCGTATTAATTGAAAGAACGCCGGAATTCCAAAGGGGAAAGATCGGTTTTGCTCTTGAATAATTTGCTGAAAGACTGCGAATGTTGAAAGCCTAGATCATAGGCAATTTCACTGACCGATAAATCGGTCGTGGACAATTTTTCCTTGGCTTTTTCGATCAATTTGTCGTGGATGTGTTGTTGGGTGCTTTGTCCCGTCAAGACTTTAAGCAGCCCGCTTAAGTAATTAGGCGACACAGACAACGCTTCGGCAATGTATTGAACCGTGGGTACGCCTTTTTCGATCAAATCATCGCCATTGAAGTAGTCGGTCAGAATGACTTCCAAACGATCCAAAATTTGGTGGTTGGTGATTTTTCGGGTGAGGAATTGACGATGATAAAATCTTTCTGAATAGGTGAGCAGTAATTCAAGCTGCGCAATGATGATGCCCTGGCTGAACTGGTCAATGTTGGCGTGATATTCCTGCTGAATGTTGTGGATGATGCCGTTAAGGGTTGCTTCTTCCTTTTCCGAAAGAAACAGGGCTTCATTGACCGAGTAATCAAAGTATTCGTATTGCTTTATGGTTTTGGCTAAGGGGGTATTCCAGAGAAAATCGGGATGGACGAGCAGTATCCAGCCCGAATGTCCTGATGTGGCATTGGGTTCGACTTCGACTCTGAGAACCTGACCCGGTGCAAGAAAGTACATAATCCCTTCATCAAAATCGTAGGCCTGCTGACCGTATTTCAATTTGGCATGGAAATTTCTTTTAAGCGAGATGGAATAAAAATCAAACACCCAACTCACCAGATTGTATTCAGACGAGTGCTTGACAGCGCCATAATCTACCACGCTGATTAATGGGTGTTCGGGTTTAGGCAAGCCTCGGAGACGGTGGAACTCGGTTATCGTTTTAATTTTGTATGGTTGTTTATTGGCCATAAGGCAATGATCACCCTTATTGATTGAACACAATGTCAAACTCATAAGTTAGTTATCTCAAAGCATCATTCCACCGGAAACTTCAATCCGTTGCCCATTGATCCAGCGAGCCTCTTCCGTGCATAAAAAGGCCACCACCCCGCCAATGTCTTCCGGCAAACCGGCGCGACCCAAAGCGGTAACACCGGCGATTTGTTGATTTATCTCCTTATTATCTCTGACCCGGCCGCCGCCAAAATCGGTGGCGATGGCGCCGGGCGCAACGATATTGACCGCAATCCCCCGTGGCCCTAACTCTTTGGCCAGGTATCGAGTCAGGACCTCAACAGCGCCTTTCATCGAACCGTAAGCCGAAGAGCCGGGAAAGGAGAAGCGGGCCAGCCCCGACGAAATATTGATAATGCGTCCGCCATCATTGATGAAGGGTAAGGCTTTTTGGGTTAAGAAAAACACGCCTTTGTAATGGATATTCATCACTTCATCAAATTGCGCTTCCGTTGTTTCAGCAAAAGGCGCATATAGGGCGGTGCCGGCATTATTGATCAAAAAATCGAAATTCGGGCTGCCGGTGAGTTCTTCCAAAGCGGTGGTTACTTGCTCGAAGAACGCATCGAACAATTTTACATTGCTTGTGTCTAACTGAAAAGCCATCGCCTTTTGGCCCATGGATTGAATTTCAGCGACCACTTCGTCCGCTTTTTGTTGGTTGCTGTTGTAGGTCAGGACGACATCGATTCCCTTTTTAGCCAGGTTGATGGCCATATCTCGGCCCAAGCCACGGCTGCCGCCGGTTACTAAAGCGATTTTACTTTTTGGGGTTGTCATTGTTTCACTCCTTAATTGTTTGTTACATCACGTTCAGTATATTACCCCAAAAAGCCGGAATGTTGTTTGCAAACATCAAGTCATTGTTTGCAAAATTCAAATATAAGGAGTTTAAGAGCGGAATGTCAGAGGCGCTACAGCAGTTTGTTTCTTGAAAAAGTTGGAAAAGTGGGCCACTTCATCAAAGCCTAAACTAAAAGCGATGTCCGAGATATTCCAATCCGTTTGTTTGAGCAGGAGTTTGGCTTCCAGCACAATTCGGCCGCTGATCATCTCGGTCGTCGTTTTACCGGTGTTTTCTTTTAATACTTTATTGAGATAGTTGACGTGAATAGCCAGCCTTTCGGCATATTCTTTGGCCGAGCGCAGCTCAAGTTTTTGAGTGGGGGATTCAATGGGGAACTGCCGTTCCAACAATTCGATGAACAAGGAGGTGATCCGGGCCGCCGCATTTTGGTTGGCATGCAAAGCGGTGGCGGGTTGCAATTTTTGACCGTAGTGAATGAGTTCTAACACGTAGTTGCGCAGCAGATCGTACTTGTACTCATAATCCGAGGCGATTTCTTTTTTCATTTTCATGAATGTAGGCGCTATTTCATCTGCCTCCTCATCAGTGATCTCAAAAACAGGATAGCCGCCCGATTTAAAAATAGGGAGTTCGTCTAAGATGACGCCGCTTTTCGTTTTAATGAGAAAGGCATCGGTAAATACACAAAAAGAACCTGCCTGATTTTCATCTTGGGGAATCCAGTGATAAGGCACTTTCGGGGTGGCAAACAGCAACGCGTTTTTCTTGACGTTTATAACCTTATCGGCATACTCGGCCCTGTTCTTTCCCCGAATGAGGCTGATCTTGTAATAAGCTCTACGGTTATAGGGCATCACCTGTTTTCGTTTTACCTCTTTTATAGTGTCGGCAATATCAAAAACATTAAAATGGCCTATCTCGTTATTAATACCCGGCGGCAACAGGGCATTGATATCTTTCCCTGTAAACTTTGCTGCTTCTTTATAAAACTCATCTAGCGATGTGATTTGAATGTTCTTCATCAATAAAACCTAATTTGCAAAATTCAAAGATGGTTAATATCAAGACCTGATTATCGATTACTCAACCCGGCAGTGGGTTTCGGGCGCAACCGGCTGATCGACGTTGGTTCTAAACTGAAAATCCCAACAATCCGGGCCGGCGGTAGAGGGCTGATACACAATGGCATTTAACTCGCCCCGATCAGTTTTGAACAGCAAGGTTCTGACCTCATCATCAACCGTCAGACTGATGATTTCGGTGGCGTTGCGGCCAAACTGACCCAGATCGCGCATTTGGTGGGGTTCGATTTGTAAGGCCCAATCCACCTCTTCGTGATAGCAGCCGATGGTGTAAGGCGGCTCGTGAGTAGTGTAGTACACATAAGAGCCATCGGCCAATTGCAGGCCGTTACATTCATCCAGGGGCTCGGCCGGTAAATTGTTGATGTCGTTATACTGCCCCTCGCCAAAGTAATCATCCGCGCCGGTTCCGTAAAATATTTTCCCGCCGCCCAGTGTGTAACCAATCGGTTGGTCAAGGTCGTGATGGTCCAACAAACAGACCGGCGCGATATGATAATGATAATCCTCGCCTTGCCCGGCATGGCCGCCACAATGGTCCAATTCGCCTTGTTGGGCCGTATCATATTTGGAGTCGTAGACATAGCTGTCGTCGAGGGCTACATCAGGCCGTTTATCAAAGTGATAGATCGGCACGCCGTTAACGGCCATCGCAATCGGCCCCCTGGCATGGGCGGCGGCGTGCGCCTCTAACCAGTGCGGGTCTCGCGGAATTTTCCAGGCGCGTTCACCCGTGTAGCGGAAGGGGATGGGCACGCGCAAAATCCAGGCGGTAATACCCCACATCATCTCATGGTCGGGCTGGCCGGTTTCGGTTTCAACATACATATAAGACTCATCGCACGAAACATGGACCAGATCGGCGTAGGGAGCAAACACGCCTTGCGGGTCGCAATCAGTCTCCCCCCCGGCTGCCGGCTGAATAGCCTCCTCGACCGGTCCAGGGGCTGCGCCTTCTGCCTGCCCGCGTTCATAGGTTACGTCCATACTGGCCGAGGCCAGCGTAATATCGGCGATGGCGGCTAACAGGGTGTCACGATCAACGGCCGCCGGGTCGGGTAAATTGGGAACCGCCGAAAGCGCATAGACGGTAATGGTATACAGTTTTTCGCCGGGACCTTTCGAACACGGCGGCGCGTACACCCGCTCATCATTAACGCTGTTGGTACCAAACGTCCCAAAATTGGTCGCGCCGGCGTCTACAGAAAGGGTCGTAGGGGGAATATCGTACACCACCCAATACCAGTGGGTATCACCGGGGCCGGGAATGTGGTGCATCGCCAGGGCATAGCCCACTGTTCCTTCCGGAGCGCCTTGCCAGCTTAGGGGGGGTGACAGGCTCTGCCCATCGCAGGTGAATGTGGCCGGCAGTTTGCCGCCATTGGTCATAACCGGACTGGTCAGAGTAAAACCGCCGGCAGCAGGGGCGGCCTCAACCCCTTCCGGCGCTTGCTCCGGTTGGGCGGCTTTATCGGTGGTATTCTCTGGGGTGGCGGGTTGGCGTTATCCCGTGGGGGTGGGGCGGCGGGGCGATAACAAGCCGCAACCCGTCACTAACAAAATGACAAAAAAGCGATAATTGGTTTTTCATGAAATTTTTCCCAAACTGTTAATGATTCCTAAAATGAGTCCGACTTCGTAGTTCATTTAATTTCAATAGATCACGATCTCTATACCCAATGAGATATGATAGAACACAGACGACGCGGATCATACCGATTTTCACGGATAAAGCATGATTTATTTTAAGAAAATCCGGGTTTATCCGTGCGATCTGTACAATCTATGTTCAATCGGGTAGTAGGTTACGCAAATCGGCTAACCTAATGCAATTGACCCGGAGGATATTGCCAACCTACATTACCACTATACCAAGATCTATGGTCAGAAGACAAGTTGCCCGTCGTTTATTATACGCATAGTGCGCAAGACCTTACGATCGTGATCGGATACCTTCTGCATGCAGCACCATCCAAATTCTCGCAAAACGAACCATTCTGCATGCAGCACCATACGAATTCTCGCAAAATGGACCATTCTGCGTGCAGCACCATACGAATTCTTGCAAAACGGACCTTTCTGCGTGCAGCATCATACGAATTCTCGCAAAACGGACCATTCTGCATGCAGCACCATCCAAATTCTCGCAAAATGGACCTTTCTGCATGCAGCACCATATGAATTCTCGCAAAACGAACCTTTCTGCGTGCAGCACCATACGAATTCTCGCAAAACGAACCATTCTGCGTGCAGCACCATACGAATTCTCGCAAAATGGACCATTCTGCATACAACACCTTATGAATTCTCGCAAAACGAACCATTCTGCGTGCAGCACCATACGAATTCTCGCAAAACGGACCTTTCTGCGTGCAGCACCATACGAATTCTCGCAAAATGGACCTTTCTATGCTCAGAAAGATACAATCACGCGTGTAATTGTTAATGACTTACGCAGTTGGCCTGTTTAGCCCCCTCTAACTCTCCCCAAAGGGGGAGGACCAGGCAAGTCGCTCCCCAAACCCGCCGTGCCCGTTTCCGTAGCAGTAAGCTTTCCAGTCAGACTTGCTTATCTCTTGCCCTATCCCAACGATCGCTAGCCAGCTCCTCTGGGACAATTTTCAACAACACTGACCGGCCATCCTTCGCCCTGATTCCGGTGTTACCGTCTCCCGGGTGGGATGTGACCCCCACGACTACTACGATGGCTCCGACACCCTAGGGATCTCCCCCCGTAGGTGTTTCCGTGTTCCGGACCAGAAGTGAACGTTGCCAGGTTCACTCCAGCGAGTAACTAGCCCATAGCTCATCAAAGCCAAATCATCAAAACAAAATCATTAATGTCACAGATACCAGACTTGCTAGAATGGTCCTGAAAGAATTCCAAAAGTTCCACCGGGATTCAAAATCGTCGCGAACCCGTTTCTGCATGATGTTATCTAATGAAGATACATCGAGAGTCTGTAGCCGATTGTTTAACGGAACGTTTATGGTGATGGTTGGAAGCTGAACCCCAACAATATAGGCAAATGTAGCCAGTAATAGCGCGGTCCGGGAAATACTGTCCAATTGCCAGATGCCGAAAATCGCTGAAACAATGAGGGTTAATACAGAACCGACCCAAACGATGACAAAAAGGGGTTGATTATTCTGAATCACCCCATCCATAACCTGAAAAGCCCGAATAAACTCGCGATCCGGTAACGCTTTGATACCCGGCATCACAACAATTGCAAAAGCAAACAGGAAGCCCGCCACTAACGAACAGAGCAATGTTGAAAGAACTAATAGTATCTGAAATAGATCCATGATATATTCCTTTTGTAAATCATATGAGTTGTCGTCATCATCACTTGTTTGGATGATGACGACAACCCATCAAGTTTGAGGCTGACTAAGCCGTCGGTACCGGCTGCCATATACCTGTGTCAGCAACCTCGCGGGCGTACTCGGCAAAGTCCTTCGGTGGTCGGCCCAGCGCCCTCTGAATCCCATCGCTCAGATAGGCGTTTCGACCATCCAATACCGTAGAGAAAAGATAATCCAATATCCAAACAACGTCCTTTGGGGCGCCGGAATTCGCAACTTCAGTAACAAAAGCCTCGTGGGGAGCCTGAATGTATGTAATCTCTCGCTCTGTTACTTTTGACAGTTCTACAGCAATGTCTGCAAACGTCATCAGGCGCGGGCCTGTTACTTCATAAACCTCTCCGGCATGGCCTGGCTCGGTTAACGCTACGATAGCGACATCGGCAATATCATCAACATCAACGAATGGCTCGGGTGTATCGCCTGCCGGTAATGTGATCTGTCCGGCCGAAACCATATCGACAAAAGCGCCTTCAGAAAAATTTTGATAAAACCAACTGGCTCGAACAATCGTCCAATCCAGACCACTTTTTTGAACAATGCGTTCACAAGCCTGGGCCTCGGCTTCTCCTCGACCGGACAGCAATACCAACCGCTGAACACCGTGTTGTTTGGCCCGGTCAACCAGAGCTTGAATAGCATCGGTTGCTCCCGGTATCGCCAAATCGGGTGAATAGCTGATGTACACGGCTTTCGTACCTGCTAAACAGGCATCCCAACTTTTCTCGTTGTTCCAGTCAAAAGCTGGCGATGCAGAGCGCGAACCAATTCGAACCGGAAGCCCCTTTGCCTGTAGACCGGTGACGATGCGGCGACCCGTTTTTCCGGTTCCGCCAAGAACCAGAATTGGCTCTGTAAAATCAGCTGTAGTGTTATTATTGAAGTGTGTCATTGCTTGCTCCTAAGTTAAAGTGAGTGAATGAAATTGCTTTTCAAATGAGCAGTATGGCAAGTGATGAAAAGCAACCTTGACGATGACATATCGTCTTTAGTTACAAGTCATAATAACAAATAAGCGATGATAATTATTGACGATCGCTGCCAATTTTTTGACACGCCACGCCAAATATGTAGGTGTTGGGGTTAAAGCTGATGATGAATGCGAAAATTTCGTGGTGTTTGCCCGGCCCAACGTTTAAATGCGCGGGCAAAGGCACTTTGTTCGGAAAAGCCGGTCATAAATGCAATTTCAATAGGGGAAAAGTCGGTTTCTCGCAACAGACGCTCGGCTAACTGTCGCCGTGATTCATCAACCAGTGTTTGATACGAGTAGCCCAACTCCGATAGCCGTCGTTGCAAGGTGCGTCCACTCATACCAAAATGATGGGCCACATCAGAGAGCATGGGAATGCCCTCACTTAGAGATTGCGTCACATAATGTCGAATCTGCTGATCAAGGGCGGTGTCATCTTCAAGCTTCGAAAGTTCAGTTTCAAGATGAGATTGAAAGAATTTTGAAATACTTTTATCACCGAGCTTGTTTGGCGTTTGTAGACTTTCATTTGAAATGAGTAGTGCATCTCTATCCGAGTTGAAATGCACCGGACACCCAAAATAGGTTTCATGATCGGTAATGGACTCCGGAGCGGCATGTTTGAAATAAACAGCTATCGGTTGAATTGCTGCTGGGGACACTTCCTGGCTGATCGTTAAAATGCTGGCAATGGTGGCTTCGTTCGATAAGCGCATACCGAGATGTCTCTCCCCGGAACGGCGCAAATGCATGTACGCCCCTCCATTCGTGGCCTCTACTTCATAGGTAGAAACACTGGTTAGCACCCGCGCATAACGCTCAGCCCGGTTATAAGATCCACGAAGCGTGGTCGCCGATTTCCAGGCCAGCCCAAAAGCCCCGTAGTCATCGCTGCGCATTGCCGCGCCGGCTCTTAGCGGTAATGTTGTACCATTTCGATCAATTGCGGCAACCCTTTCAAAAAATGAATAATAGTGGGTATCCGGAATCATGTAAACCGGTCTGTTTAACTCAATTCCCATCGACCGTACCAAGGTATTCTTATCGATGTCACCATCGACTTCCTCAAGCACTTTTCTGACAAATAATGTGGTTATTTTCCCCATTTATACTGTCCACAGGCATAATTTTATTTTTGATTGTTATATAACCCTTGGCTTACAAGTGACTACGCGGCTTGTTGATAATCATACGGTTGTATCAACACCTCAGCCGGTATCCCCAAATTCTCGTTCAGCCGACGGATCATTGTCAACGATAGGGGGCGTTTTCGATTTAATATCTCCGACACTCGCGCCCGACTGCCCAGATATGGCTCCAAATCTCGTCTCTCTAACCCGCGACTTTCCATATAATACTTGATGGCTTCGATCGGGTCAGGTAACGGTATGGCATAATGAGCTTCTTCATAAGCTTCAACCAATGTTGTGAGCACTTCCAGACGGTCACTTTCCGGTGTCCCCAGTTCAGCCTCAAATAGGGTTTCAATTTCGGCCAACGCCGCTTCATAATCTGCTTCTGTTTTTATGGGCCTAATTTCCATCATTTACCTCATATCGTCGCGGCATCTATTTTGTCATAGTCCTGATGTGTTCCGACAAAACGAATATAAACAATACCATGTTGATATTGGACCACCACAACCAGACGGTACTTGTTGCCTTTGATATTAAAGATAGCTCGATTGTGGGCGATAAGACTGACATTTCGATAGACATTTTTTATATCTGCCGGGGTTTGCCAGTTTGCTTGTTTAATATCAGCATACCAGGCTTGCAAGGCTTGTTGAGCATCAGGATGTTTTTCCCAGAATTCTCTGAGCCGTTTACGGGAGATGATACGCATAGAGGGATTATACAGCGCTCCCGTAAAGGGAACAAGTTGGGAGAAGTTCTGCCGTTAAGCGAGACGTGAACCCTGACGAGCCATATAATGGAGCAGTTGCCGGAGCACAGTGGATGAACGCCCTCGACGTAAGCTGCGCCCACCTAGACTCCACGATAAGCCAACCTCAACGTGTCATAAATAACTTCAGTTCAAAAGGTGACAGTCACTTAATCACGCTAAATCGACTTGTCTGGGCTATCTAACTTCCGATTAACGGCAATAAGTGACTGTCACCTGGGTTTTTGCGTAAGCCCTGGGAAAATAAACAAGCACCGTTCTCCTTGGAACGGTGCTTGAATGGATCAACGTTAATCCGGTTGAACGTGGCAGGCTACTCGACCGGCGTCCCTACCACTAAATCATCAAATATCAGCGTTATCGGCGACTCTTCATCGTAGTTATCGACCACAAAGCCAAAACTGCCGCCGCTCAGATCGGCGTCGCTGAAGGCGCCCACTTCAAGGCCGTTGATGTAAAGATAGTAACTATCGCCCCGGCCCTCGACGGTGAGTACGTTGGCGGCATTTTCAGTTTGGTCGATCAGGCTGGAGGCCGTCCAGTCAATGAGGGTGGTGAGTTCGCCGCCAACGGATTTTTCGGCGATGAAGTAGCCGTCGCCGCTGATGCGGAACAGGTAGAAGTCGTCAAACGCTTCGCCTGGCTGGAGCTGGAAGATCAGGCCGTAGTCGTTATTGGCGGCGCCCTCATAGCCGGCGGTGGCTTGCAGCAGAAATTCATCGGGCAGAGCGGCATCGAAATAGTAATCGTAAATGGGGCCGGTATAGGGGTTCAGGCCAAACAGGTATTGGTCGTCGGTGGTGTAGTAACTGATGCCCCACGCTTCCTCCTCGTCCAGATGGTACAGCCCGCTGGCGGTATCGCTGAAGTCATCGCTGAACAGGATTTCATCGAAATCCGGCGGCGGCGGGCCGATATTCTCTTTAACCAGGCCGGAGATGAGCAGGTCAAAGCTGTAGAGCATGGGGTTGAAAACATCGGTCACCGCCTGCTCAAAATCGTCGGCCGGCGCGACATTTAAGACCAGATAGGTGGCCTCCGGCGTGGGTGTGGAGGCAATGGCCGAAGCGGAGTAGGCCACGCCGTCCAGTTCAAAATCAAAGTCAACCAGTTGGGCGTCAAACGCGCCCAATACAAACGTGTCCGGCTCTTCCGACAAAAAGACCAGATTTTCCAGATCGCCGTTCTGTTGCAGCGCCTCGGCGGTAGCTTGCAAAGCGGCGGTATTGGCCTCATCGGCGTTGGCGGCATCGTAAGCCGCCGCCGAAATCGAGACAAAGTGCGAACCATCCTGGCTAGAGAAGTTAACCGAGGCTTGAGCCGGGTCCGCCTCAACCGTCCAATCGCCGGGGTAAAGGGTGGCAAAGCCAAAGTCGTCATCGACATACGAAACAAAGCCGTCCACCGGCTCGGTTTCTTCATTGACCACAAACAGACCCTCATACTGCTCATAGGTTTGGCCGTCCAGGTCTTCGGCGATAAAGCCGACCACATAGTTGCCGCTGGGGGCGGGCGTGGTCTCGATGACAAAGGGTTCGCCTTCAAAGGTGAGGGTTTGGCCGGGGGCCACATAGCTTTCGCGGCCGGCCTCTTCGTCCAGGCTCAGGTCGTCGCCGCGTTCGAGCACGGTAAAGGTGTCGCCAATTTGGGGCGTGATTTCCCGGGGCGCGCCAACGGCTCCGGTCAAGTTGCCGCCAAAGCTGTAAATGCCGCTCATCACCCCATCGCGGAAAAACATTTTGGCGTAGCGCTGCTGTTCGCTTTGCCCAAAGGTATAAATGCCCTCGACCGCAAAAGTCGGCGATTCGGGGTCGTAAGCCTGGGGCTGGAACAGCGCTTTGGTTGAGTCGGTACCGTTGCTGATCGCATAAATGGTCGGCTGCCACTCATACTCCACGCTGACGCCCTCTTTTGACCAATCCGGGTAAGCGATGCCGCCGATTTCCTGGGTGTCATCGGCAATCAGGTAATCCATATCCTCAATCAGCAGCACATCCTGGTGGGGCAAAAAGCGGCCGATAAAGGTGTAGATGTAGGCCAGCCGGTCGCCGCTGATGTCGGCGCTAATCGTTACCGGCGCGTCAGGGGTGGCAACTTCGGCGGAGAGGGTTAGGGGCGTTATCTCCAGCCGGCCTGACGTATGACTGGCCGCCGGTGCGTCCGAGACGGCCGCGGGTTGATCCGGCTCGGCTTGGGGACGGCTGAAGGTGGCCCCGCTGTGGAACGCCGCCAAAAACTCATCCCACTGCGACTCGTCGGCAAAGCGGGCGGCCACGGTGGTGTAGCCCACATCGTCGGCGATGCTGTGCAGCTCACTGGTGGGAAAATGGATGGTGATGCCGGTGGCGCCGGGCCGTTCCGGCCCATGTTTCTCGGCGATAATAGCCTGGTTCAAGGCGGCGGCGACTTCCTCGGCGGCGGCGGTAACATCGGCATCGCCGCTAAATTGGACCACCAATTGGATAAAGTTAAACAGGTCAATATAGGGGGAGGGCATCTCTTCGCCAAAGACGCTTTCAAAGGATTGGGCGTAGGCCCGCGCTTCGGCCACCGCGTTGGGATCAATCGCGATTAACGCGGCGGCTAAATTGTCAACCGCCGCGTTGACAGTGGGGATTTCCGCCAGGTCAACGGCGGTTAGGGTCACATCCTGGCCCAAGAAGCTGGCCAGTTCTTCCGCGCTGGCCTCGCTCCCGCCGAAGCTGGATTCGAGCATCGCCCGCCGGGCGTTATCATCGACAACACGCGCATCGCCGTCAATGTAGGTGGATACAATAGCCGCGGCCAGATCAGCGCCGGACATGGCCGGGTTGTCGGTTAATTGCTGCAAAAAGCCGGCATAGGCCCAGCCCACGCCCGGCTCAAGCTCTTGCGAGGCCACGCTGTAGCGACCATGCGGCGCAACGGCGCTAAAGACCTCAAGCTGACTCATTAAACAGGCGTCAAAGCCGATTAGATCAAATTTGTCCAGGCCGGTTTGGTCGCGAGCCTCACCCAGGGCCTGGTCCAATTCCATCAGCCACATACCGTCCACCCCAAACAGTTGGGCGACCGCCACCGCATCAGGTCCCAGACCGCCGGGATCGGGGTCGTTCCAGCCGCCGGGCCAGCCGGCCCCGTGGTCCGACATTATCAGGGCGTATTTTTGAGCCGGAAAGTTGTCAACCGCCCAGACGATGAAATCGACCAGGGTCTGGCTGTCGGCCATATTGGTTTCGCCCAGGTCATCCAGCTCTTCGGAGCCGATCTCTTCCAGGTCGCTGTCTTGGGTAACGTAAAAGCGTTTGGTCGAGGTCCAGTCGCCCATGCCGTCGTAACCGCCGTCAAAGCGGTCAACCTGAGCCACAATGTTGACCTCATCGCTGGAACCGATGACCTCGGCTTCGTTGAAGTCGATTAAGATATCCTGCTCCAGCATCTCATCGTCAGCATCCTGGTAAAGCAGAATGGTCCACTCGGCCTCGGCTTGGGCGGCCGGGCGGGCGGCGGGCTGTAGCGGTTGGGGGTGGGCCGGATGAGGGAGATCTGGGGCGGCTTTGACCGCGCCGGTCGGGCCGGCGGTCAGGGCGATCATCGTCATGATGACCAGTAAGGTGGCGCTTTTCCAAAAATGATCAGTGCTGAACATTAAAGGGTTCCTTTCTTGGCATGGCCTGTTATATTGGTTTGAAAAAAACAGTCTCTGAGACGATTCGGTATTTTAATATCTGCGAATGAATTCGCCGCCTGATAAAAGAAACGTGTTGAAAACACGTTAAGGGGGAACCCAATAACCGGTTTCAACCGGTTTTCTTTAGCAGCGACCGAATTCATTCGGTGGCGATAGGCCGGCTGGCTATAGACCAGGCATGACTGAATCCTCTCAAGAAAAACAAAACATCGACTAAATGTATTATTGTAGGGTTATGAAACAAAAAAGGAGACGCCTTGTCAGACGTCTCCTTGCACAAAAATTCGGGTTTAAGTTTTGAATGGCAGTCCTCTTTCGGGGCGGGGCAACTCTTGGGGCAGGTCGGTGGCGCTGATGGCTTGCAGCGACTCACGCCGGATGGCCGTGACGGTAATGCGACCGGCGGTTTTTTGGCCAACGCCCGCCTGCACCGGGTAACTTTTACCGACCTCAAACAATTCTTTGGGCGGACCGTGTTCAGCCTGATGGGTGACCCGCATGATGTTACCGCTTTGGTCCGGTTCGGCGTCGTCGCCGGCTTGAACCGGATAGCGGGTTTGGGTTTTAGTGCCGTTTAAGACCGCTTTCCAGGTGTTTTGAAATAGCATAGAGTTCTCTCCTTGATTTAGCCGCTTACGCGATTACATCGATAATTTTTTGTCGATCTTGTTAAAAACAAATTCAGTCGATCACAGTTTTACATCAATAGAACACAGATCATACAGATCGCACGGATAAACACGGATTTTCTTAAATTAAATCAGGCCTTATCCGTGAAAATCTGTATAATCCGTGTCATCTGTGTTCTATCATTTCTCATCAGATCTTGAAATAGTGATCTACTGAAATTGTGAATTGTAGATGGTGGGCAGACTAAGCCCGGTAACATCGGCGACCAGTTGACAGACCTGCCCACACCGCTGCCACAAATCTTTCTCACCGGTCAGGCTTGACAGGGTGCCGAGTTCTATCGTTTCGCCGTTGGTTAGTTCCAGTTTGATACCGGCGCAAGGGAACTCCTGCCCGTCCACCTCATTTTGCCAGCCCGCAACGGAGAGGTTGGCCATCTGTCCAAACGGTATCTGGCGGCTGGAGGAACCTTGTTTGATGGTCAAAGTCTGCCCTTCGGGGTTGAAATAAAAGGCCGGTTGTTTTAAGGCGCGCCATAGGTAAAAGATCACGAGCGCCATACTTAAGGCGAACAGCCCGAATGTAACAATGGGTTCGATGAGGCCCAGGCCCAGGTTTAGATTATCGGCCATGAGCCAGCCGCACCCGGCTAAGACTGCCATTAAAAAGATAAGGGCAAAAAAGTTGACCCATGTCTTGGATTTGATCGTCACCCGGCCGTCTCTAGCCTGAATGCACCTGGCCCCATCCATCTCAATGAGACTCTGAAATTCGCGTTTGTTTCGCCGCCCAATGAGGTAAACCCCGGCGATAGCCACGATGGGCAGGATAAGGATCAGCCCAACTCCCCCAAAAATCAGCACCCCGTCAAATCCACTCATTTTGCGCTCCCTAAGCCCCTCACGCCCGCCAAGCAGCGGCTGCGTGAGAACCGATATATGCTTCCTATTTTAGGCAGTCATCATTACCCGATCATTACCAGGCCAGTCGCCCGGTCTGGGCATATTCCTGCCGCATGAAGGTTAAAAAAAAGGGCAATCACTCTTTCCGGTGAATACCCTTTAATCGGTGCTATCTATTCATTTTCTCTAAAAGTAATAGGCTCGTAATGATCCATCATACCGACCACGCTTCAGACAACAATGTTTGAACTTCCGCTGTGAGCCACATGGGCAGGGGTCTTGTCTGCCCAGTTTTTCTACCAGTTCTTTCTGGCCGTGAACAACCCGTAACCCTTTCTTAACGCTTGTTTCAGAAGGATAACCTTGGCGGCGTTTACGGGTTAGTTCAAAAGGCTGGCAATTCTTCGAGGCTTTCCAAATCGTGGGCCGGCTTAAAAGCAATGCCCCTTTTTAGGATAGTGATTACGCTTCATGATGCACCTCCGTAAGAATAATTTGACCTCATGCCCAACTTATCAAACTATCGGCCAAATGTCAAGCAGGTCGCCTTTTTTGGCCCCCAACGGTGCGGCCCTCACCGCGCGATCTGATGGGGCAGACGGCGTGGCTCGACCGCCTTCAAAATTGAAGACCTCAGCGCGCCAGACCTAACGATCACGACCGTGATCATATATCTTAGCGCGCCAGACCATCCGAATTTTTGCCAAAAGAACCATTCGACTCGCTAGACCATCCGAATTTTTGCCAAAAGAACCATTCGACTCGCTAGACCATCCGAATTCTTGCAAAAAGAACCTTTCTGAGCTCAGCACCATATGCCGAATTTTGCCAAAAGGACCTTGCTGAGCTCAGCGCCATCCGAATTTTTGCAAAAGGACCTTGCTGAGCTCGGCACCATATGAATTCTCGCCAAATGGACCATTCTGCAGCAGCACCATCCGAATTCTCGCCAAATGGACCATTCTGCATGCAGCACCATCCGAATTTTTGCCAAAAGAACCATTCTGCGTGCAGCACCATCCGAATTCTCGCCAAATGGACCTTTCTGCGCGCCGACACAACCGATCACGCCTGTTAATCGTATCCTTCACTGAGCACCCCCTATGATTACCTTGCGGGATTTCGACAC
The DNA here is from genome assembly GCA_020634855.1 of Anaerolineales bacterium. Taxonomy (GTDB): domain Bacteria; phylum Chloroflexota; class Anaerolineae; order 4572-78; family J111; genus JAGRBY01. The sequence goes on along the minus strand of JACKAU010000002.1, from coordinate 773,033 downwards.
CGAAGGCGGATCAATCGCTATAAAGAGTGTAATGGTGATGTATGCAACAAAAAACGCCAACGAAAGTGTTGGCGTTGATGTCGATGGGGGGGTGATGGCCTTTCCCTGGTGGCGTAAAGTCGGAGGATCGGTTTTTGGTGTGTAACCAATCTTAGCACGATGCGCTAAGGGCACAGCCATTTTCAAATTCAAAGTAGACGACGCTCGAACAAGGCAATGCCAGCACGTGTCATCCTCGCTTGCACCGTATGGTTAAAGCCCCTTCCTATAAGTCGGGGGTGCCCCATCATTGCCAAAGTCATAGTCGGTGCCGATAAATTTGGAATAACAAAGTGCTCATTTTACTTCTTTGCGCTCCATCTCCATCTTGAAGACCAAATTCTCACCAGGTCAGGCTTCTCGAGGAATAGCTGCAAAGTGGCCGCTATTGCCCGGCGTTGTTCAGTAGCTACCACTGTCACGGTGTTGTTCTCAAACGGAACCTGAAGCCTGCACTACCTCAGCATCTCACCATAAGCACGATGCTCGACTGGAGGAATCTCCTTCACGTCGTAAGTCATGGAAACCAACAACCTTAATGCCGCTTGATCTGATCTTCTCATTGAGGTGATCCAATCACGAGCGCCATACTTAAGGCGAACAGCCCGAATGTAACAATGGGACTCGATGAGGCCCAGGCCCAGGTTTAGATTATCGGCCATCAGCCAGCCGCACCCGGCTAAGACTGCCATCAAAACCCTGGCAATAAGATTGACCCATAGTCTTGGATTTGATCGTCACCCGGCCGTCTCTAGCCTGAATGCACTTGGCCCCATCCATCTCAATGAGACTCTGAAATTCGCGTTTGTTTCGCCGCCCAATGAGGTAAACCCCGGCGATAGCACGATGGGCAGGGATAAGGATCAGCCTTAATCCAAAAATCAGCACCCCGTCAAATCCACTCATTTTGCGCTCCAAGCCCCTCACGCCCGCCAAGCAGCGGCTGCGTGAGAACCGATATATGCTTCCTATTTTAGGCAGTCATCATTACCCGATTCTACCAGGCCAGTCGCCTGGTCTGGGCATATTCCTGCCGATGAAGGTTAAAAAAAGGGCAATCACTCTTTTCCGGTGAATACCCTTTAATCGGTGCTATCTATTCATTTTCTAAAAGTAATAGGCTCGTAATGATCCATCATACCGACCACGCTTCAGACAACAATGTTTGAACTTCCGCTGTGAGCCACATGGGCAGGGGTCTTGTCTGCCCAGTTTTTCCACCAGTTCTTTCTGGCCGTGAACAACCCGTAACCCTTTCTTAACGCTTGTTTCAGAAGGATAACCTTGGCGGCGTTTACGGGTTAGTTCAAAAGGCTGCAATTCTTCGAGGCTTTCCAAATCGTGGGCCGGCTTAAAAGCAACTTTAGGATAGTGATTACAGTCATGATGCACCTCCGCAAGAATAATTTGACTCTTATGCCCAACTTATCAAACTATCGGCCAAATCGTCAAGCAGGTCGCCTCTCGCAGGTCCGCTTCACTCAAGCAGCGCTCCCCCAATGCGGCCCCTGATCTGATGGGGCAGACGGCGTGGCTCGACCGCCTTCAAAATTGAAGATCAGCGCGCCAGACCTAACGATCACGACCGTGATCATATATCTTAGCGCGCCAGACCATCCGAATTTTGCCAAAAGAACCATTCGACCGCAGACCATCCGAATTGCCAAAACGACCATTCGACCTGAGCTAGACCATCCGAATTTTTGCAAAAAGAACCTTCTGAGCTCAGCGATATGAATTTTTGCAAAATGGACCTTTCTGAGCTCAGCATCATATGAATTTTTGCAAAACGGACCTTCTGAGCTCAGCATCATATGAATTTTTGCAAACGGACCTTTCTGAGCTCAGCACCATATGAATTCTCGCCAAATGGACCATTCTGCATGCAGCACCATCCGAATTTTTGCCAAAAGAACCTTTCTGATCGCAGCACCATCCGAATTCTCGCCAAATGGACCTTTCTGCGAATCGACACAACCGATCACGCCTGTTAATCGTATCCTTCACTGAGCACCCCTGCATTATGATATACCTTTGCGGAACTTTCGACACCGTAAGGCGTTATTATTAATCAACTATTTCTTGCTCATATTGAGTGAATTTTTCATTTAAGTGTAATGGTGCTGTAATGGTCATGTATGTAATAAAAACGCCAACGAAAGTGTTGGCGTTGATGTCGATGGGGGGTGATGGCCTTTCCTGGTACGTAAAGTCGGAGGACTGGTTTTTGTTAGCTGGTTGGTTTAGGAAAGGTTCTCCAAATCATTCAAATCTTGTACCGACCACTGGCTTTCTTGTTGACCTTCAAATGCGCCAGACTGATCAGATTGACTTCAACCCCATCCAAAACATCGACCTGTCGCTCGGTATAACATTCCTCGAAACTTACCCCAGAAATTGTCGTTAAGATCTCATCCGCACCGGCGGCAGGCCCATTCGAATAATCGGTTTTCAAAAATAGCTGGCGTCACTTCCTGTAGCCGAATCCAAAACGTCATTGCAAGACCTTGACCACTTTCGCTGCATTCTCAGGCGCGATGGCTATCCAGATATCCATATTCGCTGTGGCCCGTGGATAACCGTAATAACCAACTGCATAGCCCTCAATCACTGAAATATTCAACTTGATGGGAATTGAGAATTGTAAGAACCGGCGGATGGGCCCATTCGAAGTAATCCTGTCTTCTTTCAAAAACGGCATTTTGACAGCCAATACGCTTTTTGATCGTTTTGAGTGACCTTCCTCTGCGCCGAATCCAAACGTCTGCATCCATTAAACTTTCGAGACGCTTATAGGCGTTTTTGATTGCCATACGCATTTCATCCGTTCCGCTGTGGGACGTGGATGGCCGTAATAACCAACTGCATAGCTATTTTGAGTGAATCACTATTCATTTCTGATGATTCCTTTTAATTCAACATAATTAAAGTATAAAAAATAGAGAGCCTGAGCCAAGATAACCTGCTCATATTTAATCTTCGAGCTTACTACGGCGTTTTTGACAGCCAAAGGCAACCCGTTTCGTCGGACAGGAATTGCCTGCCCATCCATATTCATTTCTGGAGCGATGCGCGTATAAGCGACGAGCCTGGAATTCTTTCGCGAACGGGCTGCAAGCCCGGCAGCGAATTGCGTAATAAAGCAGCCGTTTCATCCGCTTGTTCAACGATCCAGCCATTGGCGCAGCGAGTGCCGCCACGTGATTGAAGTGAACTAAACCTGGGCGCAGTGTGGATCGGTTTGAGAATTAAGTCGGTTGGGGACGAGCGGGCGGAATGGGCAATCCGATTGAAAGTGACATTTGTATTGTACCCGCAATTCGCTCAAAAATGACAAGGAACTGAGGTTGAATTTGGACCACTTCGTAGGGTGTGGAACGTAAAGCGTGATGTTCTACGCATCCCATAAAAAAAGCCACCTGTCACCAGGTGGCTTTAATACTTACCCTATCGCTCATCTCCCGCAGAGGGGATGATTACTCTTTCAAGAAGTTGCGCAGCACCGTCTGCAAGATGCCGCCGTTGCGGTAGTAATCGACCTCGACCGGCGTATCGACCCGGCAGACGAGGCTGATGGTGCGAGTGCTGCCGGCGGCGTCGGTGACATCGACTTGGACATCCTGGCGCGGCTTGAGGTTGTCATCGACGTGGATGGTGTAGGTTTCGCTGCCGGTCAGGCCCAGGCTTTGGGCGTTTTCGCCGGCTTTGAATTGCAGCGGCAGCACGCCCATACCGACCAGGTTGCTGCGGTGAATGCGCTCGAAGCTTTCGGCCAGCACCGCCTCGACGCCCAGCAGCAGCGTGCCTTTGGCCGCCCAGTCGCGGCTGGAGCCGGTGCCGTACTCTTTGCCGGCGATAACCAGCAGCGGGGTGCCGTCGGCTTTGTACTTTTCGCTGGCGTCGTAGATGGGCATCACCTCGTCATCGGGCAGGTAGTTGGTCCAGCCGCCCTCGGTGCCGGGGGCCATCTGGTTGCGCAGGCGAATGTTGCCGAACGTGCCGCGCGTCATCACCCGGTCGTTGCCGCGCCGCGAGCCGAAGGAGTTGAACTCGTAGGGGGCGACATCGTGATCTTGCAGATATTTGCCGGCGGGCATTTCGGCCGGGATGGAACCGGCGGGCGAGATATGGTCGGTCGTAACCGAGTCGCCCACTTTGACCAGCACTTTGGCGTCAACAATCGGCGTGATGGGTTCGGCGTCATCGCTCATATCGATAAAGAAGGGCGGCTCCTGAATGTAGGTTGACCACTCGTCCCATTGGTAGAGCGCCCCCTCGGCCACCGGAATGGCATTCCATTTGGGGTTGCTCTGCTCGATGCCGGTGTACTCTTTGTTGAATGTCGCCGGGTTAAGCGCGTTATCATACTCGGCGGCCACTTCAGCCTGAGTGGGCCAGATGTCTTTCAGGTAGACCGGCTTGCCATCAGACCCGGCGCCAAGCGGCTCGTTGACCAGATCGATATCGGTGGTGCCGGCCAGAGCGAAAGCCACCACCAGCGGCGGTGAGGCCAGGAAGTTGGCTTTGATGTAGGGGTGGATACGCCCCTCAAAGTTGCGGTTGCCGCTCAACACGCCGGAGACAATCAGATCGCCGGTGGTAATGGCATCGACGACGGGGTCAGGCAGCGGCCCGCTGTTGCCGATGCAGGTGGTGCAGCCGTAACCCACGGTGAAGAAGCCTAACTGCTCCAGGTAGGGGGTCAGGCCGGCTTGGTTGAGATAGTCGGTGACCACTTTAGAGCCGGGGGCCATACTGGTTTTAACGTAGGCCGGTACTTTCAAGCCTTTTTCGACCGCTTTCTTGGCCAAAATACCCGCGCCCAACATCACCGACGGGTTGCTGGTGTTGGTGCAGGAGGTGATCGCCGCCAGCACGACCGCGCCGTGATTCAACTCCGCGCCCGGCATACCGTTGGGTTTGATCACCCTTTGCGGCTCAACGCATCTTCGGCCAGGCCAAACCCTTGCGGTCCAACCGGCTTGGTCAGCGACATTTGGAACACCTTTTTCATATCGCCCAACGCGATGCGATCTTGCGGCCGTTTCGGTCCGGCCAAACTGGGTTCAACCTCGCCCAGATCAAGCGCCAGGGTGTCGGTAAAGACCGGATCGGGGGTGGCGTCGGTGCGGAACAGCCCTTGCTCTTTGGTATAGCGCTCGACTAGTTGCACCAGCTCCGGCGAGCGGCCGGTGCGGCGCAGATAGTTGAGCGACTCGGCGTCGGTGGGGAAGAAGCCCATCGTCGCGCCGTATTCGGGGCCCATGTTAGCAATCGTGGCCCGGTCGGGCAAGGTCATTTGGCTCAGACCGGAGCCGTAGAACTCGACGAATTTGCCGACGACGCCTTTTTGGCGGAGCATCTGCACCACGGTCAAGGTCAAATCGGTGGCGGTTACGCCTTCGCGAAGCTGGCCGGTTAGCTTGAAGCCGACCACTTCCGGCACAAGCATATAAATCGGCTGGCCGAGCATCACCGCTTCGGCTTCGATGCCGCCCACGCCCCAACCGACGATACCCAGCCCGTTGATCATCGTGGTGTGGCTGTCGGTGCCGACCAACGTATCGGGATAGGCGACGATGCCGCCATCCTCGGGCCGGGTCCAGACGCCGCGGGCAATATATTCCAGGTTAACCTGGTGGACAATACCGCTGGAGGGCGGCACCACGCTGAAGTTATCGAAGGCTTTCTGCCCCCAGCGCAGAAATTCGTATCGTTCACCGTTGCGCTCGAACTCGATTTCGGCGTTGCGCTCCAAAGCCAGGGACTGGCCAAAGACATCGACCTGCACCGAGTGGTCGATGACCAAGTTGACCGGCACAATCGGATTGATCTTTTGCGGATCGCCGCCCATACGGGCCATCGCGGAGCGCATCGCCGCCAAATCGACAACAGCCGGGACGCCGGTGAAATCCTGCAAAATGACCCGGGCCGGTTTAAATGGAATCTCGTCGTCCGCCGGGGCGGCAGCGTTCCATTTGGCGAGTTTAACAACGTCTTCCTCATTGACGATATAGCCGTCCTCTTCTCGCAGTACGGCTTCGAGCAAGATTTTGATTGAAAACGGCAAACTGGAAATAGGGCCGAGGCCGTCTTTTTCCAGCTTGTCCAGGCGATAGATAAACGCTTCGCCGCTACCGGTATCAAATGTGGCGCGTGCGCCCAGTGAATTTTTGGTCATTGCTTGTCTCCTTGCAGATTTGCTTCTTTGTCACAATTGTCGCTTACCGTCAATATTTAATTGGATGAGCTTGATTCGGGGTCTGGCGACTATTTTACCTCTAAATGGGTTTATTCGCCAAACATCAATTTTATTTAACTTCGGTTAAGTCGGTTATAGGGGGTAGGGAAGCGGAAGTGGAGAGTAAGGGGGCAATACTGGTGGTTTCTTACGCGTTATTTCACTGTCATTAAGTTAGCAGCATCCCAAGTAGGTGAGCGAAGCGAACCCGTATCGAGGGGCGGGTTGGTCCCGAATCATTGTCGCCGCCGCACCCCTCGATACGCACTCCACTCTGTTCCACGCTACTCAGGATGCTTGCCTTCTTTAACTTCATGGCCGTGACGGTAGCAACTCACTGTCATTAAGTTAGCGACTGGCGCTGACCCCCCTAACCCCCCAGAGGGGGGAATTTGATGTCTTTCTCCCCCCTTTGGGGGGCCGGGGGGGCTTATCTTCATGACATTGAGTAACAACTGGGGTTAAATTAATTAGATCGACTGAGACTACTGCTCGATAAACACGATGACGAAGGTAAACCAGCCCGGCGGCCCTTCGACCGCTCCGACGCCGATGCTGTTGTACTCGCTGTTCAGTAAGCCGGCGCGGTGGACAGGGCTGTTCATAAACCAGTTAACTGCTTCATCAACCGTGCTGTCTCGGGGACGGGTATTACGTTGGATATTTTCGCCGACTTTGTACATGTCGGTAAAACCGTAATTGACCAATCGATCACGAGGAGATTGGCCGTCGGGGTTGGTGTGGGCCAAATAATCACGCACCACCATGTCTTGGGCATGGCCTAAGGCTACGTCGGTTAACCCGCTATCGACTTGATACGGCGGCAACCCGAAGTTAGCTCGCTGGGCATTGATGGCGTTGATCATTTGCCGCTGCAGGTCGGCCAGCATAGGCGGCGGAGGCAGCGGGGTGGGGGTGGGGCCGGAGGGCCGGTTGGGAACCGGAACCGGCGTCGGTTTGACCGGGGCAAAGATAACCGGCACGGCGACCAGTTGGCCAACCTCTAATGAGCCGGGGTCCAGTTCGGGGTTGACCGCCAGAATATCTTTGACGCTGGAACCAAACCGGGAAGCGATGCCTACTAAGGTGTCGTTTTCCTGAAGTTCGTACAGCACGACCGGGAAGCTATAGTCCAGTTCGTCATTGACCGGAATCACCAGTTCTTGCCCAATCTGGAGCGAGGTCGGGTCTTGGATATCATTGACGGTTAGCAGAAAATCGAGGGGAACCTCATATTTCATGGCAATCCCCAGCGGCGTGTCGCCCCATTCAACCGTGTAGAGAATAGGTTCGCCGTCACCGCCGATAAAGGTATTGATCGGATGAGCCGGGCTAAACAAAACCGGCACGACAATGTGTTGGTCAGGCGTTAACTCATCATTTTTCAGCACAGGATTAGCCACTTGGAGCGCTTTGACACTGGACCCATATTTAGAGGCAATCCCGATTAAGGAGTCGCCTTCTTTAATAGTATAAGGGATGAGTTCACCCTGGTAGACCGAGTCGTCGGGAGGAATGAGCAACTGCTGCCCTTCCTCAAGGCTGTTCGGATCACGGATTTGGTTGGTGGCCAGTAGCTCTTCCGTCGTGACATTATAGTGAGCGGCAATCGAGATTAAGGTTTCGCTGACGCCAACCGTATGAAAAACAAAGAAAGGGGTGGGGGTGATTTGGGGTCTGATCGCGGCTGTGGCGGTCGGGGTGCGGTTGCGTCCAAACGAAATTCTACGGGATAGAATGGCTCGAATAAATGAGTCGGGTGTGGGTGAAGCCGGGGCATCGTTTAAGCCTCTAACGTACTCTACCTCGGCGGTCGTCTGTGCGGCTGATTGAATCCTGGCCTGAATGTAAAAGACGACGCCGGTTAGAAAAACGATTAGAATGAGACTGGCCCAGGCTCGTCGCGGTAGATTATCGACGATTTCGTGGAAGTCAAAATCCTCTTTGAGTTTGCGGAAATTCAAGTCCTTGATGAGTTTGCGAAAATCCAAATTGCGGTTACCTCTCTGCAAAAACTAAGACAAAGCTGAACCAATCCGGCGGGCCTTCTATGACCCCAATACCAATATGGTTGAACCGGTGATGAAGTATATTGCTGCGATGAACATAACTATTCATCCACCAATTAAGGGCGTAAGGCGCCGCCCCTTCTTTGCCTTTGTTGTTGCGCTGAATGTTTTCGCCCGTCCAGGAGATATTGAGACCCTTTTGGGCAAACCGATCGTCTAGGGTGACCCCTTCAGGTGTGGTGTGGGCAAAGTAACCCCGCGATAACATATCTTGATCATGGGCTTGAGCCAGATCGACCAGGTCGCTGTCCAAAACATAGGGCGCTAGACCGTAAGCGGCTCGCTGCGCATTGATCGATTGGAACAGCGCTTGTTGGAGAGTCAGTTTTTCGCCGGTGATTGGATCGGCGGTGATGATGCGTGGCAGGCCAGGGTTGGCGTTCGGATTGACCGGCGAAGACGTGACCGGAATAACCACCTGCTGGCCGATTTGCAGCAGATCGGGGTCTAACCCGGGGTTAGCCGCCAGAATATCTTCAATAGTCGAGCCATAGAAAAAAGAGAGAAAGGCAAACGTATCGCCTTCTTTGATTTCGTGGACAACCGCCGGCACGCCGGGGTCCACGTTGCTGGGCACAATTAGGAGTTCCTGACCGATACTAAGATCGTGCCCATTAGCCAGGGCATTGGTGACCATCAGGGCTTCGGTCGTGGTCTCGTACTTGATAGCAATCGCCAACAGCGTATCACCCGCCTCAACCGTATGGTACACCGGGGTCGGCGTCGGTGTGGGCGGATTTTTAGGCGTCGGCGATGCGCTTGGAACGGGTGTAATCGTCACCGGTATCATGAGTTCTTGTCCAATTTGCAGCAACGTTGGGTCAGCAACGTCGTTAACCCGCAGTAGGGTATCAACACTTATATTATACTGGGCTGCGATAGAGACCGCAACGTCGCCTTCGGCAATTACGTAATGGATCGGTTTCGGCGTCGGTGTAATGGTCGGTGGGCGGGGTGTGGCGGTGATAGTTGGTATCAAGCCAACATTCGCTTCGGTGGGGTGAGGGGTGAAGGTAGTAGTGGCCGTAGGCCGAGGTGTTTCGGTGTTGGTCAACGCTTCTGACTGTGGCGGGACCGTTTGAAAATTTTGACCGAGCGTTACAATGGCAATAGAAATCAAACCTAAAGCCACTGCCAGCTTCCACAGGTGAGTTGGCAAAGCGTCTTTTAGTGTAGACATACGCGTATTAAATTATCTCCTCTTCTTCAGTCGGTCGGTGCTTTGTAGAGCCTCGATGGTGGCCGCACCAATGCCAAACATCGCCACGCGTAGTTCTGTTTGAGTGATTTCGATTTGCTCTAACACAGCATCCAGCGATTTTACAGCAGCCTTTAAAAATGGGCCAGCCATCCCCCCCATGTTTGCCCCCAGGGCAATACATTTGGCGATATCTAACCCATTACGCAGCCCCCCACTGGCTATGATGGGAAAGCCGGTCCCACCGGCCTGCCTGGCTGCCTGGATAGCCTCACTGGTCGGAATGCCCCAATCGACAAAGGTAGCCGCCACCCGGCGCTGGATTTCGGTTTTGGCCCGATACATCTCAACCTGGCTCCAACTGGTTCCCCCCGCGCCCGCCACATCGATGGCGGCAACGCCGGCCTCGATCAGTCGCCGGGCCGTATCTTCCGCAAAGCCCCAGCCTACCTCTTTGGCAATGACCGGCACGGGCAGTGTCCGACAGACCTGCTCGACTTTGGCCAGCAACCCTCTAAAATTGGTGTCCCCTTCCGGTTGAACCGCTTCTTGCAGCACATTAAAATGAAGGATCAGGGCATCCGCTTCGATCATATCGACGGCCCGGCAGCAGTGATCGACGCCATAGCCGTAGTTGAGCTGGACCGCGCCTAAGTTGGCCAGCAGCACCGTGGTTGGCGCTTGCTCCCGCACCTTAAACGATGCCGCCAGCGAGCTATCCTCCAGCGCAGGGCGTTGTGAGCCGACGCCCATCGCAATGCCTCTGGCTTCGGCGGCGGCAGCCAGGGTTCGATTGATTTGGGCGGCTTGCTCGGTGCCGCCGGTCATTGAGGAGATCAAGAGGGGGGCTTGCAGCGTTTTGCCTAAAAAGGTAATCGATGGGTCAACCTCAGCCCAATTCAGTTCAGGCAGCGCCTGATGGAGAAAATGGTAATTCTCCAGACCGGTGGTCAGCGCGCGGAAATTAACATCTTCTTCGAGGTTGATTCGAATGTGATCGGCTTTTCTTTGTTCGCTCATGAGCTTTGTATTAGGGTAGGCTAATAGAAGGCTCAAGTTTACCAACGCCTTTATGGCTAGTCAAACCGGTGCTGTGGAGTCAATTACGGGAGCAAAAAAAATCCTCGATCCATAAGGTCGAGGATTTGAGTTTGAGCAGCTTAACCGGAATGAGTTACAATCCCGGCCCGGCGATTTTAGCTAATTTCTCAGAGGTTTCTCGCCAGGTAATCTTTGATAACCCCAACTTTTTACGCAGGTGGTCGTGGTCCATGCCGTCTTGAAAGTCGCGCCGGGCCGATGTCCAGCGCAGCATCTCAAATGAGGCTTGCTGGGGCAGGCCGGCCATCTCCGAGATATCGGTCAGTACATACTCCAGGTTGCGCGGCGTACATTCAAACAGATATTCCTGTGGTTCATATTTCTCGATATACTGATCGAGGATGGGCAGCAGTTCCTTGGCAAAAGCCAGTTTCCGCTCCTTGTGCTGCATTCTGGGATTGCTATAGCGGATCAACACCGTCGGTTCCGGCCCGGAGCGGTCGATGTCCCGCAGAGCGATGCCCACACACTCAGATTTTTTCATGCCGGTTTGTAGTACCAGGTGAGCTAACAAATAGGGCCGGGGATCGGGTTTGGGGGGCTTAAGTTTTTCTTCGGCGGCATCCAGTAACTTTTCAACCTCGTCATCTTTTAAGAAGGTCGGTAAGGGAGCCTTGGCCCGATTGTGAACCAACGCCGCAGCAGGATCGTAAGGAATCACTTTGGTACTGGCCAGCCAACTGAAAAAGTTCTTGAGCGTAGTCACCCGTCGGCCGTATGATTTAGGACTGCACGGAACGCCCCGATAGTGCAGCAGCCAGGCCAAAAAGTCGTTCAGGTCTTTGGTGCCCAGTTTGCTGATGATCACGCTACTGCCAAAATATTTTTGCAGCAGTCGTAAGTCGCCGGAGAAGGCTTTGACGGTATGTTCGGAAAAGCCCTGTCGTTTCATATGATCGTGATAGGCGCTGGCAGCCATAGCCAGCGATGAGTTGGAGTCGAGCGATTTGATTTGCGCTACAGGGGGCCCATATTGTCCTTTCGTGCCCCGCTGAGGAAACAGAGGCGGTTGTTTTTCTGTCATCATTTTCCCTTTCGAACACTAAAATCCGCTCATTTGTGCGATTTACATAATTATTATAACTGGCTTGGAAAGGGATGTCAAGGTATATACGAAAATATGAAAGGGATTCTAATTGATTTTTAACAGAAATGTGTTATACTTTTTTTACATCTATGGGGATGAAATGGCTTCGACAGGGAAGTGGAAGGTTACAGATTGCGAGTCGAGCTGTTCTAACTCGTTAAACTGGGACAAAACATTAATTGCCGAGAAAGTACCTACTTTCGGTCGCTCCTTCAACGCTTTGCCCGTCGCGGCGTAAGCTAGATAGCGAGCAACTCTGGCTCTAAAAACAGAGCCTCGTCCGGGCTTCGCTTATCCCTGAGAGGGGGGTTCGGGCGTCAACTAAATCAGGGTGCTCTGAGACAACGCCGGTAAGTCTCAGCTAAGACCAACCGGCTGGTTTGGGTGAACTTTGGTGGCTAACGAAGCCCAAGCGACACTCTTGAAGTCCACCTACACTCGTAGACGTTTGTAGCCAGCTTTCGTGGACGCGAGTTCGACTCTCGCCATCTCCACTCATTATTATGCAAAAAAGCAGCTTGCCAAGCTGCTTTTTTTGTTGCCTATTACTCCTCGATAAAAGTCGCTCTCCTACTCGAACCAGCCGCGCCGATGAAAAAACCAGATCATGGCTGAGGCCACGCCGAGCATTAGCGTTATCGCAAGCGGATACCCATAAATCCAATCTAACTCCGGCATGTGTATAAAATTCATGCCATAAATGCTACTGATCAGAGTCAAGGGCAGAAATATGGCCGAAATAATAGTCAAGAATCTGAGCCGGGCTTCGGTTCTATCGTGGAGCGTGAGTTGATAATGATCTTGCAGTTCGCGCAGCCGCTGTTCCTGGCGCTGAATGAAGCGTAGGCCGTATTCAGCATTGTTGACCAAGTCGCGGAAGTATTCGCGTTGATTGCCAACGGTGAACGCCCGCGATTCGATCCGGATCAGCGTGGTTACACAGTACAACTGGTCTTCGGCGATGATCGCCAGTTGGCTCATGTGCTGCTTCATATCCAGAATATCGTTGATTTCAACGGCATCGTGGTCCTCGTCGAAGGCCATCATCAACGAATCGATTTTGTTGCGGGCCTGAAGCGTGAGTAGGATATTTTGGTCAACCAGGTGATCGAGGAAGGTGTATAGTAGGGCGGAGGTTGTCGGTGCGTATAGTTTGAGTTCGCTGCTGGTCAGATCGGCGGCTAGATCGGTTAGGGTGGCGACAGGCCCCCGGCGAATAGTGATCAGCATATTGGGGAGACCGATGATCGAGACATAGGGTATCCGCATCGATTGCTCGGTTAGGTTAACCGGAAATTCAAGGTAGAGCGTCCTTTCATAGCGAGTAATCAGCGAACTACGGCTGAGGTTCAAACAATCCTCTAAAACTAATGGATGGAGTTTTAACGGCGATAATATGTGAAAAAGTTCTTCCGCTTCTGTATCCGCTATGTCGAGCCAATAATGGCCCGGTTGGTGGAAGATATTCAGGTAGTCGTCGGCCGAGCACGACTCAAGATATTTATCATCATTGAGGTGATAAAAATTTAGGGTCATTGTATCTCAATAATATCTCAACATAACATAATATTTTAGACGAATTTGAGGAGTTGTGCTATCATGGTTCTATGTCAAAAAGCCGAACGCCCCGACGTTATCAAGCCGTAAAACGTACCACGCCAAAACGAAGTAATCGGCGTATGTTTTCTGTTACCCTGTTTGTTTTGTTTGTGGTCAGCCTCGTGATGGGCGTCAACCTTTACAACCTTAATGCTAAACCGGCTCCGGTTGTCGCTCAAGAACCGACGCCCACGCCGATGCCCGATGTTCAGATCGCCCCCCCAGTCCAAGCTGCCCCGACTGTAGGGGCGGTTGATATTGCCTCATTGACGACTAATCGCTATACGTTTAATCCACTAGTGGGAATTGTTTCCGGTCACAAAGGCTACGATCCCGGCGCGGTTTGTCCCGATGGCCTAACCGAGGCCGAAGTCAACTACGCGATTGCTTTGGAAGTTACCAATCTTCTCGCCCGGCAAGGAGTTCAGGGTGATGTACTGGACGAGTTCGATGATCGTTTAACCGATTACCAGGCCGATGCCCTGGTCAGCATTCATGCTGATAGCTGCACTATCCCCGGCGCCAGCGGTTTTAAAGTGGCCCGGGTAACCGACAGCGCCATCCCTGAAGATGAAGATTTGTTGGTTAGTTGCCTCTATGATCAGTATGGCGCTTACACCGGTCTGCCGCAGCATCCGGCCAGTATCACTGACAATATGACCGATTACCATGCTTTTCGCGAAATTAATCGCGGCACCCCCGGCGCGATCATCGAAACCGGTTTTTTGTTGGATGATCGCCAGATGCTCCAAAATAAACCAAAAATTGTCGCTCGCGGTATCGCTGCCGGCATCCTCTGCTTTTTAGATCAGCGATTGGCCCCCGCTGAATAAGTTTACTTTTGCCCTGAGATAAATTTATTTTGTCCCGCTGAAAAAGTCGTCCTCTAAATCCCCTTCAACCACTTCATCCTCAATTTGGATGCGGTAGCTGTAATTGTTGGGATCAGTTTGGTGAGTAATTCTCACGACAAAAGATGAGATATCGCCGGGTTTAATGATACCTGAGTCGGCGTAGCTCCAATTGGTATTGATGACTGTCCCATTGGCGTCGTACAGCGTTACAATCAATTTTACCAGTGCCGGTAAGTCGCCAATATTTTCAACTTCGCCCTGGACGTACAGAAAACCATCTTCGATCCAGCTATTTTGGTTAGCCAGAACGAGATTTTCGTTCAATAGGGAGGTCGCTACATCGCCGGTGACTTCCAGGGTGTAAGTGTCGATGGCCTGCCATTGCGATTTTCTGAGCGTGACAATATCGAACGGCGCCTTCCCGCCGGGGAAGATCGTATCGGGGGCGGTGAAGGTCAGCTTGGTGCTGATGATCTCGCCGGCCGCGTTGTAATATTTGGCCAGCACCTGCACATACTCGATGGGGGTATTACCCGTATTTTGTACCTCGCCGACCAAATGATGCCAATTTAGATCATCGACATAACTTTGATGGCTCATAATCTCTAACTGCGAAGCGATTTCAGACTTGGAAAGGGTAGGCAGCGTCGGTTTGGGCGTTGGCGGGGGTGGGGTATCGCTGGGGATGGGCGCGGGTGGTTCGGCCTGAACCGGCGTTTCTAGCGGCGGGTCGGCGGTAACCGTTGGCAGCAGAGGCAGCGGTGTTTCAAGCGGCCCCGCAGCCGGCGGTTCAGGGGCTGACAGGGTGGCCGTGGGCGTACTGAAGGCTACCACATCCGCCGGCGGATCGGCTGCCGACACGTCGGGGCGTTGATCGTCAGGATTAACTATTCTGGATCCCACCAGCGCTACCAATACATAACCGGCGCAGTTAAACACCAAAAAAAGTGCTGCGCCGATAAGGCCGCCAATAATAAGCGATCTAAAGTTGCGCAAAAAGGACTCCTTGAACGTTTTAATACCAACGATGAATTGTAGAGTCTCTCCGGTAATTTGCAAAAAAGTTCAATTCATTTTGGCTGGTCGCGCTTTATCGGTATAATAGTGTTGGGAACATTATTATTATGACAAGTTGTTTTAACAATTTGTTGGAAGGAAGGAAATTGCCGAGTGTCACCGCCATCACCATCACTTGTGACGATTCCATTCCCCGATCAAAGTGATGAGTTAATTGTTGTTCAGCTTTCCGCCCGCTCAATCACGCTGACCGTCGATGAACTGGTTACGATTCACGTCACCGTCTTAAATGCCGGCCCAACAGTCGCTCGTTTTGAACTGGAAGTCTTGGGACTAAACCCCGATTGGCTGATTATCCCTGATCTGAAACTTACTCTTCAACCGGGCCGGCAGCAAATCGTACCGATTACCATCAAACCACCCCGTTTACCTGCCAGTCGCGCCGGGATACACCATTTTGCCGTTAAAGCCACGTCCGCCGCCTACCCCCAACGATATTGCCAGCAGCGCGCGACTTTAACCATCCAGCCTTTTTTTGATTTCTTGGTCGAAGCCTTAACACCCCGGCAGCAATCACTGTCTTGGTTCAAGCCGGCGGCGGAGTATGGGCTGACCGTTACCAACATCGGCAACATCAGTACGCAATTAGCCCTGACCGGCTCAGATCGGGATTCGCTCTGCCATTTTGAATTCCAATCGCCCGGAGAAACCGTCGCGCTGGCAAACCGGATCGATCTGCTGTTGCTGCCGTTGGAGACCGTATCGATTCCGATTCGAGTGACGCCAACCGTCAAACCCTGGCTAAGGCTCACTGCTCAGCCCCATCATTTCGTCATTGTCACAGCGCTGCCTGATGAAACAAAGTCTCGGGCGGTGCTGGGTCAGTTGAACCAAAAACCGCTAGTCGGTCCCGGCCTGCTGGCCTTGCTCATCTGTGGACTGGTAATGCTGGGAGCGATGGCCCTAACCTCGATCCGCCGGACAGCGCCGGCCGAATTGACTCAAGTAGCTCTCTCCGATAATTCGGTCGATTCCCAACCAGAGCCGTTGATTTTAAGCCCGGCCCCTACGGCAGTTCCTGAGTCGCCGCCTGAACTTCCTTTAAATGAGGAATCGAGTTACGAACCGTTATTTAAGCAAATAGCGCCTCAATATGGCCTGGACTGGCGGCTGCTGGAGGCGATTGCCTATCGGGAGAGCCGGATGAACCATCGGGCGGTGGGCCAAGCCAACGATTTAGGGCTGATGCAGGTGATCCCCTCGACCTGGAACGAATGGGCCCCCAAACTCAACGTTTCCGACCCGTTCGATCCCCACAGTAATATTTTAGTCGCGGCGGCCTACCTGGCTCACGTTCGAGATTTCTGTCACGCCCGCGGCTATCGTGAGCCGCAGTGGATGCTGATTGCTTATAACTGGGGGCCGGCCCAACTGGATCTCTTTTTACGCAACGGCGGCAACTGGACCGATATCCCATTGGCGCAGCGGCAGTACGCCCTGACGGTGCTCGATATAGCGGCCCGTCGCGGTTTGAGCGAGGCGGCCTCTCAGGCAGAATTTTACGCGCTGGAAATGGAAAATTGACGTAGGGTTGGCGTAGGGTTTCCGGCATATTGGCATCTAAAATACGTCAAGTTATGGAGTAGGGATGAGAGTATACTGGGCTATGTCAAAAGCTTATATTTGACGCTCTTTTCTCCTCCTTTTAAAAAAGCCGGGTCGTGGCAGCCCGGCTTTTTTGATTCTAGCCCACTTAAGGAGTGACTGTCACAGGCTGTCTCTTGCCGCCTCAATTTATCTATGTTATCCTATTTTAGATAAATTCTACGCCACCGAGGTAACCCTTTGACTACTGATTTTGCTAAAAGCATTGCCGCCGGCCTGGGCGTTCGACAGGAACAGGTAGCGCGGTCGATTGAACTGTTTGACGCCGATAACACGGTGCCGTTTGTGGCTCGCTATCGTAAGGAAGTGACGGGCGGTCTGGATGAAGCGCAACTGCGGACCGTTTTGGAGCAGTTGACCTACCTCAGAAATCTTGAGGCTCGCAAGGAAACGGTCCTCAACAGCATTGATGAGCAGGGCAAGTTAACCCCTGAACTGCGGCGGCGGATCGAGGCCGTAGCTACGCTGCAAGAAGTGGAGGATTTGTATCTGCCCTATAAACCCAAGCGGCGCACCCGCGCCACGGTTGCTCGCGAGCGCGGCTTGGAGCCTCTGGCCGAGCAGATGTTGAACCAGGATGTGAGCCGGGGTAATCTGGAAGAAATTGCCGCTCAATTTCTCAATGACGAAGTTGCCACGCCGGAAGCAGCGCTGGCCGGGGCGCGCGACATCATCGCCGAAACGGTTATGGAAGATGCCACTGTACGATCTTCGATCCGTGACCGCACTCGGCGTGAAGCGACGCTGGTTGTTACCTTAGCCGACAAGGCCAAGGACGAGCGCGGCGTTTACGAAGCTTATTACGATTACCGGGAGCAACTAAAGAATATTCCCCCTCACCGGCTACTGGCCCTCAATCGCGGCGAGCGTGACGGCGTTCTCAAGGTCAAACTCGACTCGCCCGATGACGATTTCGTCGCTCGCATTCAGAAATACGCCATTAAAAATCCTAAATCAATTTTTACCGACCAGCTTCGAGCAGCTATCGCCGATGGTTACAAACGGTTGTTAGCCCCCTCCATCGAAACCGAACTGCGCGGCGAAGTGACCGATCACTCTGACAGCCACGCCATCGAAACATTTGGGACGAACCTACGCCAGCTTTTGCTCCAGCCGCCTGTTCGGGGTAAATCCGTACTCGGTATCGATCCCGGCTTTCGCACCGGTTGTAAGGTCGCTTTAGTCGATGCTACCGGCAAATTTTTGGGAGGGACAACCATCTACCCCCACCCGCCCCAAAAGCGGTGGGACGATGCCAAAGCGACGCTGCTCAAACTCATCGAGCAGGGCGCGGATATTTTGGCCATCGGTAATGGCACGGCCAGTCGCGAAACGGAGGCGCTGGCGGCGGAGGTGATCGGTCAGGCGCAGACGCAGGTCGGCGCAGGTCGGGAACTGGCTTACATCATCGTCAACGAGGCGGGAGCGTCGGTTTATTCCGCCAGCGAGTTGGCTCGGCAGGAGTTCCCGGATTTGGATGTGAGCATGCGCGGGGCGGTATCGATTGCTCGTCGGCTGCAAGACCCGCTGGCCGAACTGGTCAAAATCGATCCCAAATCGATTGGGGTTGGGTTGTACCAGCACGATGTCGATCAAAAGAAGTTATCTGAAACCCTTGACGCGGTGGTTGAGAGCGCAGTCAACCACGTGGGGGTCGATGTCAACACGGCCAGCGCGCCACTACTTAGTTATGTGGCCGGTATCAGTCGCCGGGTCGCGAATGCCATTGTCAAGCACCGTGAGGAGAACGGCCCTTTCAAACAGCGACAAGATTTGCTGAAGGTAAAAGGCCTGGGGGAGAAAACCTATCAGCAGGCGATTGGCTTTTTGAAGATCCCCGGCGGTCAAACTACGCTGGATAACACCTTTATCCATCCGGAAAGTTATCCGGTGGTGGAGCGGTTGTTTGCGTATTTGGAAATGCAGGGCGATGAGAAAGAACTACCGGGCCAGATCGAGTTGTTGAGGCAGAAAGCTAATTTGAGCCAGTTGGCGGCCAAACTGGCGGTGGGCGAACCAACGCTGGTCGATATTCTGGACTCGCTGGCCAAACCGGGCCGCGATCCCAGAGATGAACTGCCGCCGCCGCTGTTAAGACAGGATGTGCTGTCGATTAAAGATTTGAAGGCGGGCATGATTCTCAACGGAACCGTGCGTAATGTGGTTGATTTTGGGGCGTTTGTTGACATCGGGGTCAAACAGGACGGCCTGGTCCATATCAGTCAATTGGCTGACCGGTACATCAAAAGCCCATTCGAAGTAGTCGGTGTGGGCGATGTCGTCAAAGTCAAAGTGATTAGTATCGATGCGGCCCGTGGTCGCATTGGCCTGAGTATGAAAGAGGTGAATTAAAAACTATGAAGTTGTATATTATTCGGCACGCCCAGTCAACGAATAACGCTCTGGCTAACCAGATGGATCGGGTGAATGATCCCGATCTGACCGATTTAGGCCGGCAGCAATGCCAGATTTTAGCCGAGCATCTGGCCGAGGGTGTCGATCCGGAGTATGTTGTTGGGGTTTCTGAAGAAGATACGGCAGCCGATAGCCGTCAGGGTTACAAGATCGATCACTTGTATTGTAGCGCCATGTATCGCTCGTTGTTAACGGCCCAGGCTATCGGCCAGGCGTTGGGCTTAACGCCTGAGGTGTGGCTCGATATTCATGAGCATGGCGGTATTTTTTTAGATCACGGCAGCGAAAAGGGTATTGTCGGCTACCCCGGTAAAACCCGCTCTGAAATCTTAACCGAGTTCCCTACCTATAAACTGCCACCGACGATTACTGAAGATGGTTGGTGGAACCCGGCGTTGGGTAAAGAAGATTGGCCAGCCTGTCACGGGCGGGCTATTCGGGTGTATCGCAGCCTACGCGAGCGAGCCGCGACCCGGGAGAATATCGCCATTGTCACCCACGGCGGCTTTATGGATGCGTTGATGAAGGCGATCATTAACCAACTGCCCAGTCCAACAATTTTCTATCACCATTATAATACATCGATCACCCGCGTCGATTTCCGTCCGGATGGCAGCACCGATATCCGCTATATCAATCGTTTCGATCATCTGCCGGCGACGCTTATATCCTAACCGGACATTTGGTTAAGAATTAAAAAAAGAAATTAGAAACGACCATTTTCTAATTTCTTTTTTATTTTGCCTTACAGTTTGCTCTCTAATGATAACGGTTTTACGTTACCTGCAAGAGACTTACGCTTTCTTTTCGCCGGTCTCTTGCTTATCGATATAATCGATAGCCTTGTCAATAAATTCTCGTACAACCAGCAACTGCTCTTTAGAAGCGTCTCGCAGATGCTTACGGAAATTTTCAGAATTGAATTCCTTCTGGGCGCTTTTTAACTCTTCACAAACCCCCTCTACGCTGTCACGTAGCCAATCTTCAAAGACAAATTCCTTAAAGGGACCAGTATGATCTGCTTTCGTCATAATAACACCTCATTTAGCGCTAAGACAATAATTATCTAACTACAGATACTATACTTATCTGCCTAGAATTCGTCAATTGAAATTAGTGGGATGAAAAAAGCGGTTTATCGGACTTAATCTTATTCTGAAGCTTGTGCTTTTTCTTCTTGTTCTTGTGTTTCGGCGCCGTTGGGTTGCATCGGTTTGCCGTAAATTTCTTCTTCTTTTTGCCGTCTAATCTCACAGGCTCGTCTGAAGGCTTCCTCTTCGCCATATTTTTCGATGGAGACGGAGGTTCGCTTCATTTTGCCGGGTCCGGGACTCCAGGTCACTTCATAGACCTCATAGCCGCCCGGTCTGCCCTTTCTACCTGAGCTTTTGCGGCGACGACGGACACCGATCACGCCCGAGCGATTGCGTGGGCTGACCTGCACCACCGTTCGTTCACTGCGGGGTTTGCCAAGTTTAATTTCTAACTCATTGCGATATTTAATTGCCTCTTGCAAGCCTTGGTCTTTGTCGCCAAAGCGAGCATCACTGAAAAACTTGGAATGCATTTTGCCCTTAAAGTAAACTCTCACATACCAGCCGTGCGTTTTCTTTTTGGGGTCATCGATGCGACTGATGCTTTTGTAGCCACTGTCAGCCAATTTATATCTCCTTTCTAGTACGCTTAATTGGATTGTCACTTATTATTATTATAGTTTGACCACGATAAGATTCTGTTACATTAGCGTACAGAAGTTATCAATTGTTTCTTTATTATACAACGTAATTTCAAAAGATGCCAATTTGTAGGGGTATATTTTGCGCTGTGTAAAAATCAGTTAACAAAAGCATCCTGAGTAAGTGAGGCCGTATGAATGGGTGCTGCGGCCAACTGAAACTGATATGCTAAAGCGGCTAAAATATCACATCGCAATTGGCTAAAACAGTCTGCCATGTATTGATTGGCAAAAAACTTGCCAATTTAAAGTGAATCTGCTTAAATTTTAGTGGGAGTAGTTGTCGTCCGGTGGCGGCCCTGGTCTTCAAAATCAGTGGGCGGTTGCGAGCAGCAAGCGTCGGTGGGTTCGACTCCCATCTATTCCCGCTTTGAGCCGGAAGATGTAGATGTTCTACATCTTCCGGCTGGTGATTTTAAAGACCTTAAAGTTGTTTAGGATCGGCTTAAATGTGGATAGGTTCGCCCAAAGCCACGTGGGCCGCCTCCATCACAACTTCGCTGAGGGTGGGGTGGGGGTGGACGGTTCCAGCCAACTCGTCCAGAGTGGCTTCCAGGCCAATCATACCGGTCGGGCCGGCCAGCATTTCAGTAACCCCCGGTCCGATCATATGGACGCCTAGCACTTCATTGTATTTCTCTTCGGCCACAATCTTGACAAAGCCGGCCGTCTCATTCAACCCTAGCGCTTTGCCGTTCACCTGGAAGGCGAATTTGCCGGTTTTAACCGCGTAGCCTTGCTCTTTGGCCTGGGCCTCGGTCAGGCCTACCGACGCCACTTCCGGGTGGGTGTAGGTGCAGCGCGGCATGTTGACGTATTTGAGCGGTCGCGTTTCGTGTCCGGCAATAGCCTCGGCGGCGATAATGCCCTGGGCGCTGGCCACGTGAGCCAAGGCCAACTTACCGGTCACATCACCGATGGCGTAAATACCCGGCACGTTAGTTTCCATCTTGTCGCCGATTTCGATGAATCCACGTTGATCCAGTTTGACGCCGACCGCGTCTAAACCTAAATCTTCGGTGTTGGGTCTAACCCCAATCGAAATCAACGCCATTTGAGCCTTAATTTCACTTTGTTTACCGTCTTTGCTAACCGTTACCGTCACACTATCGCCATGGTCGTCGATTTTTTCAACTTTGGTGTTGGTTAACGTTTTGATTTTGGCTCGTTTAAACTGTTTTTCCATTTCTGCGCTGATTTCTTCGTCCTCTAACGGCAAGACGCGGGGTAAGAGTTCCACTACCGTGACTTCAGCGCCATAAGAACTGAATACATAGGAAAACTCCATGCCGATAGCCCCAGCTCCGATGACCACCATCGATTTAGGAACTTCGGTCTGTTCCAGCGCCTGGTGATAAGTCAGCAATGTCTTACCGTTAATCTCCAGACCGGGGATCAACCGCGCCCGCGCACCTGTGGCGATAATGATATGCTTGGCGCTGTGTACCTCATCGCCCACTTGGACTTCAGTGGCGCTTTTTAACTTGGCCGTTCCTTCTATAACGTCAATTTTATTCTTCTTCATTAAAAAGCCGATGCCTTTGACCAGTCGCTCGCTAACCTGGCGACTGCGCTTTTGGGCAACGCTGTAATCAAGTTTTAGGTTGTCGAAGCTGAAACCAAATGTTTTTGCGTCGTGCTGAAGGATGTGTGCAATTTCGGCATTGCGAATCAGCGATTTAGTTGGAATACAGCCCCAGTTCAAACAGATACCGCCCAAATGAACTTTTTCGACAACAGCCGTTTTTTGGCCGAGTTGACTGGCTTTAATGGCCGCAACGTATCCCCCTGGACCGCCACCAATCACAATTGTATCGTAACTTCCCATTGTTACACCTTTCTGATTTTGAGATAATTGATTGCCAAACGTGGAGAGCGTTCATAGTATACCATAACCTTAATAGGTTAAAAAAAAGACTTTTCTCCCGTATTATCGACTATTATAGCCTATCATTTCTTACCACGGCCTAATCGTAACATCGGGACTTTAGTTGGCAACAATGGTGGTTTTGTGTACAATATCACATGCCAATAAGTTTCGTAAATGTAAACTTCAAAACCAAGGTGAAAAACGAAATGATTGAAAATCAAAAACCGGCGTACATTACTATCGTAGAGGGGCCGCCGCCTGAATTTAGGGATGTCTCCAGCGAGTGGTCAATTGGCGTTTTCGAAGGTATGGAGGGCAGCGAAATAGCGCTGTGTGAAATGCGTACCTTCAACGGCCCGCAGTTGGTAAAACGCTGCCAGGATGCCTGGCAAGAAGGCCGTTCGGCCCGGCTGGATTTTCCCACTGACGATGGTGTGCGAGGCGAGCTTGATATTATTGCTATCCGCTGGGAAGAAGTTGAAGAAGGCCACAAAATTTATCTGTGGGTTAGGATTTAACGCCGAGTAAGCAGGACTTATTCAAGTTATATGAAAATCAATCGTCTACGACCAACTTGGCCGTAGACGATTTTTTGTAGGGCAAACTTGAGTTTACTTTACGTTATTTTGGCAGCCGGGCGATCAATTGGGTTCCTTTTCCCTCAGGGGGCCGACCAAGACTAAGCGTTCCCCCCAGTGCTTCCAGCCGCGTCTGCATGTTTTCCCACCCACTCCCATGTTTTTGCTGGTTAAGATCAAACCCTTGCCCGTCATCGGTTATTGTGACGCAAGCGCAGTGCGGACCGGTCGAAAAGCTTACCCATACCTGCCCGGCCCTCGCATGTTTACGGATGTTGAGCAGCGCTTCTTGGATAACTCGGGTTAGGGTTAACTTCGCTGCCTGAGATAGTTTCGCGTCCGTTTCCTCCCAATCGAACTGAAAATTCACCGGCGGTCCGCCCCGATGCGTATGGTCCGCTATCAGCGCTTCGATGTACGCTTTCAGTCCGGCAGTTGCTTCGACCGCCGGCGGGCGCATATCGCTGATGACTTCGCGGACTTGTTTGGACGCTAACTGGATGCGTTTCTCCAATTGGGTCAGCTCAGCCGCCAGCAGTTCCAAATTACCTCGTTCCAGCAACTTACCACAAATACCGGCCTGCAAACCGAGCTGCAAGGTCGTCTGCGCTACGCCATCGTGCAGTTCTTTGGCCACATAGCGGCGTTCGTTTTCAAGCGCATTGAGAAGGGTTTCTGAGGGAGTGTTCATGTTGAAGAGGTCCTTTCTGAGATGGGTATGGAGTTGTTAAAAGGGATAATTTAGGATTGGCTTAAGTTCATAATTAACGCTTACTACTACGTTCAGTAAAGTGGTGAAACGATTTCCGCCCAGACCATTATTTAGCTCTTGATACTGGACGGTTCTTCAGGTGATTGACTTTTCTCGGTCCCCAATACCTTGACTGACGCATACCTGATCTCATTTCACTTATGATATCAAGTATTTCTAAAAATCCCCCAAAGAATTTCTTAAATATTTCTTAAAATTTGTCCGTTACTTGCCACCATTGTACTTCATAACCTGGACAAGCCGAAACTAAGATAGGGTAGATGACCCATGGAGACGCCTAAAGGAGCAGGAAGTTCTTACAATTCTACCACATCATTTCAAGAATCGCACGGCTCAGAAAATGAAAATTGATATTAGCGATAACCTATTACTGACCGTATCTCAGGGCAGGGGATGCCAGATCAGCGACAGGCCGAAGGTCATCATCATCAACAGTGCGCCAATAATCGTAAAGGCCACGCTGATCTCTCTAAGTTCACGTTTGGTGATTAAGTAGGTTGGCAGCTCCTGAAAAATATCTTGCAGCTCGCCGGCGCTTTCAGCCGAGAAGTAGGTTCCTCCGGTCATATCGGCAATTTCCTTCAGCGTCTCTTCATCGATTCCCCGCCGAAACCCACCGCCCCCAAATCCACCGCCAAATGAAGGGCCGCCGCCAAATGAACTGCAATCCATAATCGAACCGGAGGCCGTTCCAAACCCGATGGGGTATACGCGGATGCCCCGGTCAACAGCCTGCTGAGCCGCATCCAATGGCAATGGCCCTTGATTGCTGGCCCCGTCAGTGAGTAATACGATGATGTCTGACATATAAACCCCGTTCGGCACCGGCGTCAGCTCGATTTCAGTGGTTAGCCCGGTTGACGGAACGACATTGGGATTTATTTCAGCAATAGCATCTAGCGAGGTTAAAATGGCGCTGCCGATGGCCGTCCAGCGGGCCGTGGTCAAACTTTCGATGGCGTTATACAGCACTTCTTGATCGGTCGTTGGGGGTGTAATTAACTCGGCGAAACCGGCAAAGGCGACAATGCCGATTTGGGTATTGGGCGCTTGGCGTTGAATAAATAACAAAGCCGCGTCCTGAGCCGCCTCCAATCGATTGGGGGGGATATCGGTTGAGCACATACTCCGAGAAACATCCAGTGCCAGAATAATGTTCGCTCGTCCGGCCGGGACGCTGACGCTAGCCATCGGTCGGGCCAGAGCCACAATTAAGGCGGCCACGGCCAGCAAAAAGAGGACGAACGGCAGATGTCGCCGCCAGGACGAGGTCCGCGGCAATACCTCGCGGACTAAGGCCAGGTTGGAGTAGCGCACGGCAAAACGACGTCGTCGCCGCAGGACCCAAATATAACCGCCGATGATCAGCGGAATTAAACCGAGCAGTAGCAGGAATCCGGGCCAAAGTAAATTCATGGCTATCTCCCAGCCCTCCTCATTACGGCACTCGACCAAACCACAGCAGCGAAAATGTCCCCCCAATCAGTAGAACCAGCATGCTGGCCCCGGCAAAAACAGAGGTCACTTCCATCTTTTCCGGTTTGATTACCAATTGGGGATCGAGGTTTTCATAAATCGCTTGCAACTCCTCCTCATTTTCGGCATTGTAGTATGTCCCGTCCGTAATCTTGGCGATTTGTTGTAGCAGGGCCTCATTAAGCTGGGTGAAAACGGTGAACCCCTCGACCTCCAGCGTGGTGCCGGCCGCGCTGCCGATGCCGATGGTGTGGATGCGCACCCCGCGATCGGCGGCGGCCTGCGCCGCTTCGAGCGGATCAGGTTCGTCCAGATTTTCGCCGTCGGTGAGCAGGACAATGACCGCCGGGGTGAAAGTACCTGGCGGCACGGGCGTTGGTGTGATGTCGGCCTCGGTCGTTGCCTCGGGGTCAAACAGCAGGGCCTGTTCGGCATCCGCTGCAATTGTGTTGAGCGATGCGAAAATACCCTGACCTAGCGAGGTTCCCCGCTCCGGGGCCAAACGTTCGATAGTGGTCAGGATGGCGTCTTGGTCATTGGTGGGGGTTTGGACCATAAAGCCGCCGTCGCTAAAAGCGACTACTCCAATTTGAACGGTGCGCGGCTGGTGTTCAATAAAGGCCCGTGCGGCGGTTTTGGCTGCTTCCATCCGGTTAGGCTCCAAATCATCGGCGGCCATACTGCCGGATACATCAAAGGCCAAAATGACCGTCCCTTCAATGCGAGGTAGGCTGACCACGGTCTCCGGACGGGCCACCGCCAGCAGCAGCAACGTCAGGCCGCCCAAGAACAGCGCCGGCGGCAAATGCCGTCGCCAGCCCAGTGACTGCCCGGCAGCTTGCATCAGCCCAAAGCCGCCGTAACGGGCAGCCATCTGCTGTCGCCGCCGCTGCAAACGAAGATACAGTACGACCAAAAGCGGTACTAACAACAGCGATATAAGCATTGTCGGCCAGATGAACGACATAAGTTACTTATTCCTGCGCCGCTGTCGCATTGTGGCGAAGCGAACAATGGCGCGTACTAAATCCTCCTCGGTTGAGAGCGACAGAGCATCGACCCCGGCTCTTTTGAAGGTCTCAGTTAATTCGGTTTCACGTCGTTGGGCGGCTTCTTGAAAACGTTGACGGAACCGCCGGTCGCGGGTATCGACATAGAGTTGCTCGCCGGTTTCGGCATCTTCGATGATAATCGGGCCGACATCCGGCAGTTCTATTTCGCGTGGATCCCATAGGCGAATGGCCAGAACGTCGTGCCGCCGGCTGAGCAGGTTCAGCGGCCGTTCCCAGCCCGGCGCGCTGATAAAATCCGAGATGATGAAAATCAGCGAGCGTTTTTTAACGGTATGCAGCCCGCCATGCAGCAGCGAACTGAGATTGGTGACCGGGGTTTGGGTTAAATGGGGCTGCTTGAGCAGATCGTTGATGATGCGCAGCACCTGTAGGCGTCCGCCGCGTGGCGGAATGGTGCGCTCGATGCGGCTGCCGTAGAAAATCGCGCCAACGCGGTTGCCGTGGCGGGTGAGCAATCGGGCCAGAATGGTCACGAAATCGATCAGCACCGTTCGCTTTAGGCTTTGGCTGGGTACGGTGCCAAAGTCCATCGAAGGACTCAGGTCGAGTAAGAACCAGGCCGTGATTTCGCGATCTTCGGCATACTGGCGCACGTAGGGGCTGTCCATCCGGGCGGTGACATTCCAATCGATGTAGCGAATATCATCGCCGGGTTGGTATTCCCGCAGGTCGGCAAAATCGACGCCGTAACCGTAAAACAGGCTGCGATAATCCCCTTGCAGCAGCCCATCCAGCCGGCGAATCACTTCCCAATCGAGCCGCAGCAGGATGCGCTCAGGTGTGGAAGCGGGTGTTAGCGTGCTCATGTAAGGGCACCTCCGGCATTGAGATCCGGTTTAAGATCCTATTCAATACCTCATCGCTGCTGACATTGTCTGAAAGCGCCTCATACGACAGCACCAGGCGGTGGCGCATCACATCGAGCGCGATGTCTCGCACATCCGGCGGTAGCGCGTAGGGCCGTCCCCGCAGAAAGGCCAGCGCTCGCGCTGCCAGGATAAGATTAATCGACGCCCGTGGGCTGGCTCCGAACATGATATAAGCCCCCACATCTTTCAGGCCAACTTCCTGGGGCTGCCGGGTGGCGGTGACCATCCGCACCGCGTATTCGATCAGCGCCGGATCGACGTAGACTTTGGCAGCCTGTTGTTGCAATTCCAACAGTTGGTCGGTGGTGAGCACCCGCTGCACCGCTTGCAGCAGGCCGGTCATGCGCTCGACGATGACAAATTCTTCGGTCGCGCTGGGGTAGCCGACCAGCACTTTGAGCATAAAGCGGTCCACTTGAGCTTCCGGTAAGGCGTACGTGCCTTCGGCCTCGATGGGATTCTGCGTGGCCAACACCAGGAATGGATTGGGAACTTTATAGGTGTCAACGCCAATGGTGACCTGCCGCTCTTGCATCACTTCGAGCAGCGCGCTTTGCACTTTGGCCGGGGCGCGGTTGATCTCATCGGCCAGCAGCAGATTGGTGAAGACCGGACCGAGCGAAGTATTGAATTCGCCCGTTTTTTGGTTGTAGATACGCGTCCCGACCAGATCGGCCGGCACCAGGTCAGGCGTAAATTGGATGCGTTTGAACTCGCCGCCAATCGCTTCGGCCAGGGTTTTGATGGCCATCGTCTTGGCCAGGCCCGGTACACCCTCAACCAGGATATGCCCACGAGCCAGCAGCGCTACAACCAAACGTTCCAGCAGGTTGTCTTGTCCCACAATGATCTTTTTGACTTCATACAGGACTCGTTCCATAGGCTGTCTATCTTCGGGTTTTTTGAATTGTTCCATTGGTTCTCCTTCTAATACGGCGGCGCACCGGCAGCCCGGCCGGCCAGGGTGATAGGCACGGCAAAGCCGATACCGATAAAAACATCGTCTTCGGTGGGATTGGCCAGCGCGGTGACGATGCCGATGACGTGGCCTTGCCGGTTGAGCAAGGGGCCGCCGGAATTGCCGGGATTGACGGCGGCATCGATTTGGATTAAGTCGTGCAAGCGTAGATCGCTGTCCGGTGGTTTGAACGAGCGATTAAAGCCGGAGATGACGCCCGCGCTCATCGAGCCATATAAGCCCAGCGGATGGCCGACGACGAACGCCTCGTCGCCGATGTGCATAGCATTGGGATTACCCAACGTGGCCGGCGCCACCAGTTCCGGCAGTTGAGCGGCGGTCAAGACAGCGATGTCGTTTTCCGGCTGTTCGATGGCGACTTGAGCGTCGGATTCGGTGCCGTCGGCAAAGGTGACTTGAATTTCGGAAGCGTCGTTAACGACGTGTAAACTGGTCAGAATGTGGCCACTATCATCGATAACGACGCCACTGCCCAGTCCCGGTTTAGTCTCACCTTCGTCGTCAGGGACTTCCACCTGAATCAAAACGAGGGAGGGTAGAATGATCTGGTAAACGCTGGCCGAATAGGCCGGCGGCGGTGTAGCCGAGGCAAACGCTTGGGCAATCGAGTCATCGACATCATGGGTAGTTAGCGGCGTTGGTGGGGGAAAGATGACACTGTAAAGTAAGATCGCCCCAAACGCCGCCAGTAGACCCGCCGCAAACAAGACGGCACTCCGCAGGTGCGGGCGAACGCGCTGCACGCCTTGCCGCCATCGGCCTGATTGTGAGGCAGGTAATTCGCTCATGTTTTACTCGGAGGCACAGATGTAGCAATTCAGGCGACCGGCACTTTTAGCCAAAGAGGCCATCGCACGGCGTACTACATTGTAATTACAGCGATAAAATGCCGGTCATCTGGTCTGACAGAATTAATCTTGATTTATAAACTCACGGTTGAGACAACTTTAACACGCTTTTCTGAGACAAAGCTGAGACAAACCTGAGAAAATCCGTAGAAACACCCTGCGGCTCTGGCAAATAAGGTGAATGGGTCCGGTCAGTTGTAAAACTTAACCAAAATCCAAGTTTGATTGCAGCAAATCAATCACCGTCCCCAACACAATCCGGGCGCAGGTCATTAAATCGTCCACCTCGACGAATTCGTTGGGCTGGTGGCAAACGCGGTAATCGCCGGCGCCAAAATTAACGGTGGGGATACCGGCATCATAGATAAAGTTGCGAACGTCGCTGCCGTAGGGCGGCCCCCAGATCTCCGGCTCGCGCCCGCCGACGGTCTTGATGTTGTGCCTTAAGGCGTCGATCAGCGGTGAATCGAGTGGCGTTTCGACCGGCTCGTTCCACTCGATGAAGGCGAGGTGGGTCTCGATTGCGGGGTGACTGTGCCGGGCTAGTATTTCTTGCAGTTCGGCGGCGATCTGCTCTGGCGTTTCACCCGGCAGCATGCGCCGATCGATGACAAATTCGCAGCGACCAACGGTGCTGTTATGGGCTTCTCCGGCCTGGATATCGGTGATGCGGCAACTGGGGCTGGGCGCTAGGGGGTGGGTTTGAGCCGAGATGCGCCGGTGGTACTCGG
This sequence comes from Anaerolineales bacterium, assembly GCA_020634855.1. GTDB lineage: Bacteria > Chloroflexota > Anaerolineae > 4572-78 > J111 > JAGRBY01. Next base: position 742,817 of record JACKAU010000002.1, on the reverse strand, counting down.
TCAAGGCGGTGGCTATCGTTGCAAAGTGCGCCATCACATCGGGCGCGTCAGGGGCGGCCAGCCCGCAGTGAACGGCGGGGCCGGTCAGGGTGATTTTGTACCAGCACACGCCGCGACTGGCCGGGCCGATGCGCAAATCGGTTGGCTCCAGCACGATGGCGTAGTCGCCGGTGTAGCCTTTTTGCAGTAAGGTGCGTGTGCCCGGTTCGTCCATCTCCTCGCCCATGACGGCTTGAAACATGAGCGTCCCTGGGAACGAGATTTCTGCTTCCCGCAATATTTTCATAATCGCCATGTTGATCGCCAGAGACCCTTTCATATCGCACGCACCCCGCCCGTACAGCCGACTGCCTTGCCGCGTGACTTGGAAAGGCGGCAAGCGCCAATCCTCCCGCCGCCCTGCGCCGACGGTATCCATGTGAGCGTTGATAATCACTGTTGGTCCGTTGCCGTCGCCGCGCTGCCAGGCCACCACCTGAGGCCGCTCCGGATCAGGTTCGAGTACGCGTTCTACCTCGACGCCCCAATGCTGCAAGGTGTCTATGATAAAGTCGGCACAGGCTTTTTCTTGGCCCGGTGGGTTCGGCGTAGGAATGGCGACCAACCGGCTGGTTAATTCCACAATAAGATCTTCCGATAGGGCTTGAACCAGGGTTGGTTTGGTTACGGTCACCGTTGTCTCCTTATTTTGTCTCTGCTGACCACGTTAGCGCTTGAAACCTGAGTTCGAGAATTAGATAGGATTTACAAGATTTAGAGGATTCTTACTCATTTTTAATCTTTCAAATCCTGTTAATTCTGTCTATTTCGGTAATTCCCGAACTGAGGTGTTGAAGATTAAGCTCATGCACGTTAGCCCGGCCTCTGCTTTTAAGAATTCAGAAATATCGACGACCTCAAGCCGGTAGCCCCGCTGCTCGATCAGTGTCCGGGTTTGAGTGAAACCGGCATGCATACAGATCACTTGGCCGATACGCAGGATATTGGCCGCGAAGGGTTCGGCCTCTGGAACGGGAAGCTGCTCAAACTCGGCGAACGGGGCGGAATCGATCCAATCAGGGTTGAGCAAAATCGTCCGGTCGTCTAGGGCGGTACAGCCGGTTTTGAGGTGTAAGCAGCCGGTGACGCTGACGCCGATAACCTCATACCCATATGGCGCTACAATCTCGGCCAGAGCGTTCATCCCGGCGGTGTTGGTTCGCGTCGATAGGCCCACGTACAACCTTTGGCCGACGCGCAGGATATCGCCGCCTTCCATCTGAGCCGGCAAGCTGAGACGAGCGATTGGTCTAAACTGAGCCAGTTCGGTTTCGATGACGGCGGTTTCGGCCCGGCGCGAGGCCGCGCCCATCGAAGTCATAATGGCGATTTCATCCAACACCAGAGCCGTATCCTCGACAAAAACGCTGTCAGGCAGAGCGAGATTTTTGTCCAGGGTGATCACCTCGACGCCGCATTGTCGCAGCAGGTCGCAGTAAGCGGCGTGTTGGCGGTTGGCTTGATCGATATCGATGGGTTGGCTGGATAAAAAGGTAAGTTCGCATTGATTCAAGGCGGGAGAAGGTCGATGAATTAGAGCGGTGAGCATAAAATATTACCTGTGAAGAAACGATCTCATGATCCGGCTGAATGTTTCCGGTTGTTCTAAATGAATATTATGGCCGGCATCGGGTACGATTTCAATAGTCGCCTGGGCGATTTTCTGTCCCATTTGAGTGACCATCGTCGTGTACGTCGGATCGAGCGCACCGGCCAGCAGCAGCGTGGGCATGGGCAGGCTATCCAGACGATCCCACAACGATGGCTGGCGACCTGGGCTAAGCTCGCGGATGATTTTAGCCGCCCAACGTGGATCATTTTTTTTGCGACGGACTTTTATCGCGTCAAGCAGTTCAGGCTGAGTTTGCAGCGACCGAAACAGCTCTAGTTGGTACCACTGCTCGACAAACGCATCCATACCGTCGGCCATGATTTGCTCGGCCCGTTGATCATCCAACGCGGCGCGCGAAAGGCGGGCCGGTTCAGCCTCAAGGCCGGGATTAGCACTCTCAATAACCAGGGTGGTAATGAGTTGAGGAAAACAGATGGCTGTATAGAGGGCTATGCGCCCGCCCAGCGAGTAACCCGCCAGATGGACTTGGGCTAGGCCAAGCCGGTCGATGAGTTGTTGCAGACCGTCGGCGACCGTAGCAAAATCAAGGGGATGAGTTAAGGGAAAATCCGTGTTCCAGCCATGTCCCGGCAAGTCGGGCAGGATGCAATAGAACTGATCGGCGAGAGTTTTGGCAATGGACGACCAATCGGAGCCGGCTCCCATAAACCCGTGCAGAAAAATAAGGGCGGGTCGGTACGAGTCGCCGATAGTTTGGTAAGGCCAGATGGGTAATGCCATGGGGTTGCTCCAAAACAAAAACGGCCAACTTACTTAGTTGGCCGTTTGCGATCGATAGTGTTAAGATGAGTCTATGGGGCGCCAATTAGGGGCGCAAAGCGTTGACCGGAAATATCGCGTTGAAGTGGTGCATCGGTTAAAGGCAGATATTCATTGGTGTCAGTTACAGTCACAACAGCCACCTCATCCGATTCGTCAGCTTGAACCGGCTGCATGTCGCTCAGCACCACGGCCATAGCTACAATTGTAAGACAAAGGGTGAGTGTTAGCAAGCTGTTGGTTAGAATTGATTTGAATCGGGCCATTGTTCAATACCTCGCTCTCGATTAATATGTAAACAGTATAGCAAAATCCGGCTTTCTTGTGATCCGCTTCTATGCTGATTTGGGGTAGGCTTAAAGACGGTTATTTTCGAGTACGCCATGTGGCTTAATGGGGTTAGGATATACTAAGCGGATTTTGACCGCAGTAAGCCAACTTTAAACGTATGGAGATATGTTTCCATTGAGTTGACGATTGGCCTGATCAAACGATGGGCTATTGGTTCTGTTCAATCATTCTCAGGTGGGATATACTAAAGGCTATTTACCGGCGGAGGTAACACAATGGCCCATCTATTTGCTAATCGATTGCAAAACACCCAAAAATCATTCATCCGAGAGATATTGAAAGTCACTCAAGACCCGGAGGTGATCTCGTTTGCCGGGGGCTTGCCCAACCCCCAATTTTTTCCGGTCGAAGAACTGGCGGCGGCCACGGCTAAGGCGCTGGCCGACCATGGCCGGCAGATGTTGCAATACAGCACCACCGAGGGCCATGCCCCGCTGCGCGAATTTATCGCGGCCCGCTACGCGGCCAAAGGCGTGCCGGTATCGGCCGATGAAATTCTCATCACCAACGGCTCGCAGCAGGGGCTTGACCTGATCGGTAAGGTGTTTTTGAACCAGGGCGACGCGATGATCATCGAGCGGCCCGGCTACCTCGGCGCGATCCAGGCTTTCGCCATGTACGAGCCGGAGTTTTTGCCGGTGCCGCTGTTGGATGACGGCATCGATCTGGATAGCCTTGAAACCACTCTGCACCATCATCATCCCAAACTGTTTTACGCAGTGCCGAATTTTCAAAACCCGTCCGGGGTGACTTATAGCGAACCGGTGCGCCGCGCTACTGCCCACCTGCTGACCCGGCGCGACACCATTTTTGTCGAAGATAACCCCTACGGCGAACTACGCTTTGCCGGTAACGAACTGCCCTCGATGAGAAACTACTTGGGCGACCAGACGATTCTACTGGGTTCATTTTCGAAAGTGGTCGCGCCCGGCCTAAGATTGGGCTGGATTTGCGCCAAACCGGAATTTATGGACAAATTTATCATTGCCAAACAGGCGACCGATCTGCACTCCAACTATCTGGCCCAGTGTATCGTGGCGCAATTCTTGCAGGACAATGATCTCGATGCGCATCTGGCCACCATCAAAGCGGCTTACAAAAAACAGTGCGATCTAATGGTCGAAATGATGGTTGAGCATTTCCCGGAGGAGGTCACGTTTATCCGGCCGGAAGGGGGCATGTTTATCTGGGTGACGCTGCCGGAGGAGATGTCATCGCTGGCATTGTTTGAAGAGGCGGCCCGTTTGAAGGTGGTCTTTGTGCCCGGCCGGCCGTTTTATGTGGGCGATGGCGGCGACAACACGCTGCGGCTCAATTTCTCCAACTGCGATGAGGCTAGAATCGAAACCGGTATTGCTCACCTGGCCGAGGCCATGAAAGCGTTGTTGGTCAGAGGCAACGCGCTGCAACCGGTTTGAAATAAGTCTTGGTAAACATTACGCGGTTCAGGATTTTTTGCCACGAATGACACGAATTTTCACTAATTGTTTTTTGTTTTTCGTGTCAATTCGTGCCATTCGTGGCTGATTTTTTTGGTTCTAGCGTATCAATTGCGTGAGTCCTCTAAGGCTTTAAGCGAATTGCAAATCTCCAGATGGCCGGGCAAAGTGGAAACCGTTTAAAATTGAAAAAACCGGGGTGACCAAGCCCGGCTTTTCCAAAAGGAGGAGAAGAGGTTACATCTAATATGTAACTGTGTCTATTATAGCCCTTCTCGACCCATCGTACTTGACTTCTATTATATGGTACCTTGCTGCAAAGCCTACGCAAAACTGTCGCTTTCCCGAAAATGGGATTAAAATAGCTGGTTGGATGGGGGTTAGTTGGATGGTAGATAGTTAGTTAGTTGGTTTGATCGGTAGTTGTGATCCATCCACTCATCAAACCAACCAACCAATAAACAAACAAACTAACCAACCCACTAACCAATCAACCAACTTCTTTTTGGGAACTTAAGTAAATATGCAACAAGGTGAAATCGTTTTCTGGATTTTTATGATTGTGCTGACGCCGGTCAGCGTCGGTTCATTTGTGGCCGTGATTTGGTGGATAGCGCGCCCGCGTCGCGAGACCGAAAGCGCCGAGCGGACCGATCACATCTGGGAGCAGCGGGATGTCTGGGGCGAAACGATCTGCCGCCAACTGCTCGACCGTCAAGTGGAGCCGGATATGACGCCGGAGATGGTCCGGCTGGCCTGGGGCGACCCCCAATCCGTACGACAGCCGGAGCCGGGGGTCGAGCAGTGGCTTTACGATGACGCCCCGCCGGAAAAAGCGACAGATTATGTTTTGTTCAAAGCCGGCCGGGTGACAACGGCCGCCAAATCGACCTCTAATTCCTGGCTCACCTGGGGGCCATGGCCGATTATCATCATTTCGTTGGGCATCTCGATCCTGGTGTCGATGATCGCTATAGGAGTGGTATTTTTCACATGAACACACGCTGCGCCTGGGTCGGCGACGACCCGCTGTATATCGCCTATCACGATGAGGAGTGGGGCGTGCCCCTGCACGATGACCAACGCCTCTTTGAGATGCTGATCCTGGAAGGCGCTCAAGCCGGTCTAAGCTGGATCACCATTCTCCGCAAGCGTGAGAACTACCGGCTGGCCTTCGATCACTTTGACATCGAAACCGTGGCCCGCTACGACGCCGCCAAAATCGAAGAACTGCTCGCCAACCCCGGCATCGTCCGCAACCGACGTAAAATCGAAGCTACTGTGCAAAATGCCAAAGCGTTTCTGGCGATCCAAGAGGCGTTCGGCTCGTTCGATACCTACATCTGGCAATTTGTCGGCGGCCAACCGATCCAAAACGCCTGGACATCCCTGTCCGACATCCCGGCCAAAACGCCTGAATCGACCGCGATGAGCAAAGACCTCCGCAAACGCGGCTTCAATTTTGTCGGCCCGACTATCTGCTATGCTTTTATGCAGGCGACGGGCATGGTTAATGACCACGTCGTGGACTGTTTTCGATACGGGCGTTAAGGGCAAATTAATGATCGTATCGAGGCTAACCCCCGATGAAATTTGATGCCGCCCTGCTCGCTGCCGATTTGACCGAGATACCACAGTTGACCCGTCAGGCCGAGGCCATTGGCTTCGACGGCATTTGGGTTTCGGAGACGGCTCACGATGCCTTCTTGCCGCTGGTGCTGGCCGCCGAGTATAGCCAGCGGGTTACCCTGGGCACCGGTATCGCCGTAGCTTTTCCCCGTAGCCCGGCCATTCTGGCCCATATCGCCTGGGATTTGGCCAAATATTCGCAAGGCCGGTTTGTGGTCGGGTTAGGGACCCAGGTGAAGGCTCATAACGAACGCAGATTGGGCGTAAAGTGGGAGCAGCCTGTGGCCAAACTCCGCGAGGTCATCTTAGCGATGCGAGCCTTGTGGGATTGCTGGCAGAACGGGACCAAGCTCAACTTCCGAGGCGAGTTCTTCAAACTGACCCTGATGACCCCGTTTTTTAATCCCGGCCCGCACGATTATCCCGATATCCCTATCTACATCTCGGCCATGAACAAAAACATGCTGCAACTGGCCGGGGAGTTGTGCCAAGGGGTACACCTCCATCCGCTGCACACCGCCCGCTATATCAAGGAATTTGCTCTGCCCCAGCTTGAAACAGGGCTGCAAAAGCGTGGACGGCAACGGGCCGAGATCGAATTGTCCTCTAACGTCTTTGTGACGCCGACGGATGATGCCGGCCAAGCCAAAGCGTATGAAGCCGAGGCGCGACAGCAAATCTCATTCTATGCCAGTACCCCCGCCTACCGGGTGGTCATGGAACTCCACGGTTGGAGCGACATTGCCGAGCGGTTGAGCCGGCTGGCGGCTCGGGGCCGATGGACCGAGATGCCCCGCCTCGTTACCGACGAGATGCTGGCTGAGTTTGTGGTGAGCGGTACTTGGGCCGAACTACCGGCTAAGATCAAGGCCAAGTACGCCGGCGGGCTGCTCGATCGGGTTAGCTACTACATCCCCTTTGTGCCGGGTGAAAATGAAGCCGGTTGGCAGGCGACCCTGACCGGATTTCAGCAGGATTAAGCAGCGGTAAAACCGTTCCGTTCGCCTTACCAGAGCCTCTATGAGCGCCGTTTTTGCCTTCACACGACACAGACGACAGGTAGCAATCAGCCTAGCAACCGTTTCGACGCGATGGCCGCGCCTTCAGCCAGAGATCGCAGTTTGGCCCAAACCACCTCTTCAACAACCATCTTGGAGCCGGCGGCGGTCTCGAAGCCGCAGTCGGTGCCGGCGATGATGCGGCGGGGATCGCCGATGGCGTTGGCCACCCGCTCGATGCGGTCGGCCACGGTTTCCGGGTGTTCGATGTAATTGGTTGTGGTGTCGATGACGCCGGTGACGAGCAGCCGGTCGCCCAGAAAAGCGGGGTCTTCAAACAGGCGGTATTCGTGGGCGTGGCGGGGATTGGCCATCGACAGCATGATCGCGCCGGCGTTGATTTGCGACACTTCCGGCCAGATATCGGCCAGAGGGACATCGCAATCGTGCGGCCCTTCGTAGTTGCCCCAGCAGACATGCAGCCGGACCTGCTCGCGGGGGATGCCGGTTAGCGCCCGGTTGATGGCGGTCACTACCAGCCGCACGAAGGCCAGGAAATCTTCTAATGGCTTATCCTGAAACAGGGTGTGCCGCTCCAGGGCCATATCCGGCGCGTCGATCTGAAGCACGAAGCCGGCGTCGGCAATGGCGGTGTATTCGGTGCGCAGCGCCTCGGCGATGGCGTCGATGTAAGCCTCCAGGTCATCGTAGTAGTCATTCTGCATACCGGCGGCAATAATACCGGGCGACGGCGCAGACATAAAGACCTGGCTATACTTGCCGTCGGTTTCAGCCAGCAGGTGTTGCAGTTGGCGACACTCCTGCTCAATCGGCGTCGCGTTGACGTAACTGACCGGCCCGATCGCCTTGGGCGCTTTCAGCAGATCGACCCGTTCATCCGAGCCCATCGCCTGGCGGCGGCGCTCTAAGCTGCCGGGATAGCGGCTCAGGTCGGCCATAATCGGCCGAACGCCGGTGCCACCAAAACCGGTCATGCGATGCTGAACGTAGGTAAAGAAGCTTTCGCGCCCCAACTCGCCGTTGTTGATAATGTCGATCCCGGCCTCGATCTGTTTGGCGATGACCGCCCGTGTGGCCGCCTCGACGGCTTGGGCCAGCGCCGCCTCTGCCACCTGGGCGCCGCCAAACTTGGCCGTATGCAGCGCAATCAACGATTGCGGTCGCGGCAGGCTGCCGGCGTGGGTAGTTAAAATACGATTGGTACTGTGTAGCATCATTGCCTCCTTGCAAATAACGATCTGGAGCGTCAAAGTTTACTTTGACCTAATCCTGGATGACCAAGCCGGCTTTGTCGCTCCTTACCCACTACGAGGGTAGACCTTATAACCTCAGTTCGGAGATAGCTGTCCTTCATGTCATTTCGGAGCGTCAGCGGAGAAATCCCTGTGACCATACCAGGAAAAGGGGTCCGGCTGGGAAATTTTAAAGTGACAACGCCCCTTTTTCCCAGCGAAGACTTCATCATACCTGGACGTCTGAGGGATTTCTCCGCCTCCGGCTACGAAATGACATGCTCGACTTTAATTATCGAACTGAGTTTATAAGGTCTGGTATTCGCAAACGTCTCTCGACCGTCCGATCGACATCGCGATCACACCTCCGTGCGTCCAGGAAAGTCTGATCGGGGTCGCGATCACACCTCCGTACGTCCATGAAGGTCTGATCGGGATCGCGATCACAGCTCCGTGCGTCCATGAAAGTGTGATCGGCGTCCGGATCAAAACTTCATGGGTGTTCGATAGTTCGATGCCGACGGATGATCATAGGCCATCGCGCTGGCGAGCGGAAAACTCTACCCAAATTACACGCTTTACAGCGTGGGACAATCTGAGTTGTTGCCGCAACCTCAACCGGCCGGAACCCAGGCATTCGGCGCGTGATAATCCAACCCGGTTATGACCTCAACCACAGCGGGTCTTTCGGCGGCTAGAGCCTGTTGAATGGCCTCGCCGAGGTCGGCGGGCTGCTCTACCCGCCGGCTCCAGCAGCCCATTTCTTGGGCGATGCGGGCGAAGTTGACCGGCTCGAAGCGATAAAGTTCTTCCGGCCGGCCGGATCGACCGCGGTAAATGGTGTGAATATCCGGAATGCCCTGGGCCAATCCACCGTTGTTGTTGATAATGGTGACGGTGTTGATCTGGTTCCGCCGCGCGGTTTCCAATTCGCTGAGGTGATACCAGAAGCCGCCGTCGCCGGTGAAGCAGATGACCGGTCGATCCGGTACGGCGCATTTGACGCCCAGCGCCGCCGGAAAGGCCCACCCCAGCGACCCGGCCGCTCGGAGATAGGTCTGGCCCGGCTGGTTCAGGTAGACCATCGTCGCCGTCCAGATGGCGGAATAGCCGGTGTCGGCCACCAACACGCCGTTCGACGGCAGCGCCGCGCTCACTTCTTGACACAGCCGTTCGGGCCGGATTGGCACGGCCTCCGATTGACGTAGGGGTTCGATTTCATCACGCCACTCGCTGACCAGAGTCTGCACTCGCTCCAGCCAGGCGGCGTTGACTGATGGGCTATCCAGCGCGGCGCTGAGTTTGGTCATGGCCATGCTGGCATCGCCCACCACGCCGACCGCGCCGGCATAGCTGCGTCCGATCTCGGCCGGATCGATATCGATTTGCACAGTCGGGGTTCCGGCCGGCGGCACTCGCCAACTGTGGGTGACCTGGTCGCCGGTGTTGCTGCCGATGTAGATCACCAGGTCCGCCTCGGCCACGATCTGATTGGCGCACCGCACCGAATACGATCCCACTACACCGATACTCAGCGGATGGCTATCCGGAATCGTACCTTTTCCATTGACCGAAGTCGCGACCGGAATGGATAATTGTTCGGCCAGAGCCACCACTTCGCTCGCGGCTGAAGAGAGCCGGACGCCGCCGCCGGCCACGATGACCGGTCGCTGCGCGGCGGCAATCGCGTTAGCCGCCTGTTCGATGGCCGCGTTGTCCGGTTCGGGTCGAAAAGGGGGATAGCGCGTAAACGCCTCTTCGATGATCACCGGCCAGGCGGCTTCCGCCGTTTCCAGCATGCGTCCATTGTGGCCCAGCAAATCGAGATGAACCGGGCGCGGCGTGTGCGATGTCGTTTCCCGGAAGGCTTGGCGCAGCAGCAAGGGCAGTTGGGCCGGGGTGACGACATCGGCGCTGGATTTGGTGACCGGTACAAATAAGGGACGATGATCGATTTCCTGGTAGGCATTGCGGTGTTGAAACAGCGGCGGTTTTTTGCCGGTCAAGGCAATCACCGGCGAGCGCCCCAAATAGGCGTCTTGCAGCCCGGCGGCGAGATTGGCCGCCCCCACCGATTGGGCCATACATACGCCCGGCCGGTGAGACACGCGGGCATAGCCGTCGGCCATATAAGCCGCCGCTTTTTCCGAGTGGGTAATGACGCGGCGAATGCCCAATTCTTCCAGTTCTATCATCGTTTTGCGCAAGATGGCGTCCATGTAGAAGACATGGGTCACGCCGTATCCTTGGAGCGTTTCGGCGATGAATCTAGCTCCGGTTATGGTGTGGGTGGTGGTCATTGGATAACTATCCTGATGGTTAAGACCCTAAAGGTTTTAGAAGGTGCGTTCTCGACAAGATGAAGCACGATCAATCCAAAATTCCGGCTGAAATTTGCGTTTGGAAACCTTTAGGGTCTGGTTTTAGCGTCTTGTACGTCTGCTTTAGGGACCGGTAACCCGCTGCGGGTAGGCGTGCTTTGCCTCGCGATCTTCTGACAGCGAGCCTTGATTGCGCCGGGTCAGCAGTTCGATGGCGTCGGCCAGATGGGAGTCCTGGATGTTGTAAGCGCCTTCAGCCACGCGCAACTTATGGGCTTCGAACAAAACCTGGGCGTGTGTCGTCCCGGCCGGCGGCTCGAATTTGTAGCTGGCCAGTTCGTAGCGCTGCCCGATCGGATCACGGAAGTAGATCGAGTACATAAAGCCGCGATCGATTTCGCCGGTGTGTTTGATGCCGCGCTCGTCGAGCCGTTTGGCCGTCTCGATAAAGGTCGAGCGGGAGACGCTAAAGGCAATGTGATGCAGATTGCCGATCCCTTCCGGGTTAGGCGTCGAATCAATCTCGCGAGTTTCATTGGTGAAAATGGTGATCAGACGGCCGTCGCCGGGATCGAAATAAAGGTGGCTCTCATCGGCGTTATCGAGGTTGGGCTGCTCGAAGATGAAGGGCATGCCCAATACGCCTTCCCAGAAGTCGATGCTAGCCTGCCGGGTCGCGCCGACCAGGGTAATGTGGTGTACGCCTTGCGTTTGAATTTTTCGCATGATGTCTCCTTGTGACAGATGATTAATAGATGGCGGGCTATGCCAAAAAACGCGAGGCTGAAGCCATCGCGCTGAGAGAGCGAAGGACGCTGAAGCGCCCTCAGTTGGCCCAATCCTAGCCCGACAGGGCTTCGCTCGCTCAGCACGGGTCTTTAGGCCCGTGCTGCGGGGGACGGTAAGTTTGTACCCCGATTAAATTCTTAATTTCAGTCGATCACAATATTACATAGAAGTGGGCAAATAGAACACAGATCGTACCGATTTCACGGATAAACACGGATTTTTTTAAGTTCAATCAAGCCTTATCGGTGAAAATCCGTTTGATCCGAGTCATCCGCGTTCTTTCATTGCTCATCAGATCTGGAAATCGTGATCGACTGAATTTTCATAAGCGGTTACGACGAACCAGCGACGTTACCACGCCGCACGAAAGACGGCTTCGGTTTGAGCCGCGTCGGTAATGGGTTTGGGGTTGTTCTGCACGGCCTTGCTCTTGAGGGCAAGCTGGGCCAGGCGCGGCAGGTCGGCTTCGGCCACGTCGACATCGCGCAGCCGCTGCGGTAGCCCGATGCGGGTAATCAAATCGTACACGGTTTGGGCGGCTTGCTCGGCCAGTTCCGGATCAGTCCCGCCGGTCAGGCCCATCGCCTGGGCTACGGCGCCCAGTTCGGGGGCGGTGGCATCGGCGTTGAAGCGCATGGCGTGGGGCAAGATAATGCTGTTGGCGATGCCGTGCGGCACACCTGCCGAGCCGCCTAACACGTGGCACAAACCGTGATGCAGTCCGATCTTGGCCGTCGAGATGGCGACCGCAGCCAGATAAGCGCCCAGCAGTAGCTCGGTACGGGCGGCGATGTCGCTGCCGTCGGCCACTGCGCCGGGGAGCGAGCGGGTGATATAGGTGGTACCTTGTAATGCAGCGGCGGTTGCGAGTGGATTGCGGGTGATGGAGTAAACGGCTTCGACACAGTGGGCCAGGGCGTTGATGCCGCTGGAGGCGGTCATCTGCGGGGGAACGTCCAGCGTCAATTCCGGATCGTACAGGGTTAGCTTCGGCGTCACCTTGGCGTCGGTGACCGTCACCTTGCGGCTTTGCCCGTCGATGAGTTGGGTGGTGCCGTAGATGGGCGTCATTTCTGAGCCGGCGTAGGTGGTCGGAATGGCGATGACCGGTACGAGCGGCTGGTCGGTGGGAAATTGGGCGCGAGCCGCTTGGCCGGTTCGGTGGGCTTCTAAGGCCAGACTGACGGCTTTGGCCATGCCAATCGGGCTGCCGCCCCCTAAGCCGATCACCGCCTCGATGTTACGCTCACTCGCCAACGCCAAGGCGGCCTCGACCTGAGGCTGCGGCACGTGGGGCTGCACCTCGGCGTAGCTGACTACTAAACGCGGCCCCAAAATCTGCTCCAGCCGGGCCACCAGGCCCGATCGCTGAAAGCGAGGAATGGTACACAGCATCAGCCGCTGCCAGCCAAACCCAGCGACGGCGTCGCTCAGTTGAGCCAACGCGCCGGCGCCAAATATGACCTGTTGGGCGGCGGTGGTATAACTGAAATTTGTCATGATTTATACCCTATCGCCACAGAACCCAATTGGCGTTCGTGGTCGTTGACCATAATGTGGCAGGCCGCCGAGACGAGATCAGGCGGGGCCGTGGGGGCCGCCTTCATCCAGAAATAGGTCAGGCGGAACCAGCGCCGATAAACCACATCCACGACCTGTTGAAACCCGGCGTTGGCAATACCTTGCACGGACGGCGCGTTTTGCTGCGAGGCTCCAATCCAGAGCCGCCGAATGCCCTCGGCGTGAAATTGGTGCAGGATTTGGCTCAAGAGCGCGCTGTAAAGACGTTGTCCGCGCCAGGCCGGCAGTGTGGCGCAGTCCCAGATATAGGCTTCATCGTCGCCGAGATTGAATTGGCGTTCCAACTCGCCGACGCACTCGACGCCTTGGGTCACCCAGCCGTAGCAGGCAATCTGCCCCTCCACTTTCAGGCTGAAACAGCGTCGGCGGCCTCGATATCGCTGCTCAATCGGCTCGGTCGTGGGCAGGTTCATCGCTGCGCGCAGAGCATCGATATCGGCGGGGCCGATTTCATCGAACTCAACTTCAATCCGAGCCGGACAGACCGGTGGCAGGCCGTCGCTTCGTTCATAGCCCCAGAGGGTGCCGTACTCAACGGCCCAAGGCTGCATGGTGGTTACTTCTCCTTTGAAAATGCCCCTCACCCCCAACCCCTCTCCCTTAGGGAGAGGGGAGTCGCGTCAGCGACGGGGTGAGGGCTAAAGATTTTCATTCTCGTTGCTGTTGCGGAGCTTCTGTCTCACTTCTTTGAAAATAAAGGTCCGGAGCGTCAAAGTTTACGTTGACTTGAATATGTATGTACGTTGGAGCGATTGATATCATAGCATAGACGGGGCTGATTGTCATTTTAGGCGATAAGGAGATAGAGAGATGGCGCGATTGGATTTCGATAATTATGCCCTATATTGCTAACACGACAGCCGCCTATACGCCAAGGGCTAACTGGTAGTCGCTCAAAAAAACAGCCCGATGGATAGTTCCATCGGGCTGTCTGTATTTTACCAAGTTCGCTTAGCTGGCTTGTCGCTGCCAAACGCCTTTGAAAAAGCGCCCCAATCCGTTCTTGAAGTTGTCAAACCAACTATCGGGCGGTTTGGGTGTGCTCTTGGGTCTAGGCGGCGGGGTTGAATGGGCGGTTACAAACTCTTTGATGAGCGCCATAAATCGATCCGGCTGCTCCAACTGCGGGGAGTGACCCACATCTTCCCAGACTACCAGTTGACCTTGTTTCAGGTGATCGCGCATTTCGGTCAGGGCGGCGACCGGAACCAGGGCATCCTGCGCCCCGGCTAAGATTAGCATCGGGACATCAACGTGTTTGATACACGAGTGAATGTTCCAACGATCGAGTGATTGATAGAAGCCGGTCAATGCTTCCGGGGCCATACGAGCGGCGTCATTGAGAATGACATCGAACATTTCATCGTCGGCTAGGGTCGGCGTCACTTTTCGCATCGGCCGAACCAGTAGCGGCCGGTTAACACCTAACATCTGCATCAAGCGATAATGGGTTTTGATATAGTCCAATGAGTTATTATCGGGTGATAATTGCGCTAACTTGCCGTTGTGTCGCTGCAAGGCCGACAGCCCGCCGTCGGGGGCCGGAGCGACTAAGAGCAGCGTTTTTACCAACTCAGGGTATTCCAGGGCAAACTGCATGGCGACCGCGCCACCCAGCGAATGCCCAACTAAATGAAATGGGGGTAAGCCTAGCTTCGTTGCGAAGGCGTAAAGATCATCGGTTAGCTGTTCGATTGTGTAGCCGTCGTCGGGGTGATCGGTATCACCACAGCCTCGTAGATCAAGCGCGTAGGCTTGATAATTGGCCGGCAGTATGTCAAAGACCGGTTGCCACCATCGCCAGGATGCGAAATTGCCGTGGACCAGGACCAATACGTTTTGACCGGCGCCGGCAGTTTCATAATGGATATTGAGACGTTCTGTTTGTATGAAAGGCATACGCCCCCCTTTTAGAAAGTACTAGATTACACAAACGTCTCTTTATAGCTCAAAACGGTTACAAGTGAGTTACAAAAAGGGGAAACAGCAGTAGCGAGTTGTTATTGTTGGGGTGATATTAATAAATTCAGTCGATCACGATTTCAAGATCTGATGAGAAATGATAGAACGCGGATGACACGGATCACACGGATTCTCACAGATAAGGCTTCATTTAACTTGAAAAATCCGTGTTTATCCGTGTGATCGGTACGATCTGCGTTCTATTTACCCACTTTCATGTAAAATTATGATCTACTGAAATTCTAAAAAAGGCAGACCATTAATTATAGTCTGCCTTTTTATCTACGAAATATTACGGGAGATTGGTTTTTAAAATAAGGCGTTGGCCAATTTCTGGCGGTATGACTTGGTGATGTCGGTTCCTTCGCCGATGAGGGAAAAGAGGGCCAGCATCGCCTTACGAGCGCCATCATCTTCAAACTGCCGGTCGCGGCGAACCACTTCCAGGAATTCGTCCAGGGCTAGAACATACTGTTGTTGCGTGGCGTAGAGGCTGGCCAAGGCGTAGTGGCTGGCCACATCGTTGGGATCGGCGGCCAGTTTGGCTTTGAGTTCGTCAACGGTTTGCCCCGTCGCGTAACTTTGAAATTGAGCGCCGGCCAGCAGGGCGTTAGCAGCGATGCGTTCGGGAGCGTTTTCCGGAACGCTTTCCAGTAATTCAATACCTTGATCTATTTCGCCTTGGATCAATAACACGCGCCCTAACCCGACTCTGGCGGCGTAATGGTCGCTCTTTTTAGCCAGCGCGGCCCGGTAGGTTTCTTCGGCAATGGCGAATTTGTTATTAACTTCCAACTCGAACGCTTTTTGAGTCAAGATTTCAGCTTCAGAGGGAACCAGCCCCTCGATAAACCGACGAACTTGAGGCTCCGGCAGCGCGCCGGTAAATTCATTAGCCAGCCGGCCGTCTTTAAAAGCCTTAACGGCCGGAATGCCTTGCACGCCAAATTGACGGGCGTACTGCTGGTTGCGATCAACATCTATCTTGGCCAGGATGAATGCGCCGTCAAATTCAACGGCCAGATCCTCCAGGATCGGACCTAACATGCGGCACGGTCCGCACCACGCGGCCCAAAAATCGACGACGACCGGTACGGTTTTTGATTTCTCGAGGACGTCTGCGGCAAATGTTTGATCGGTAACTTCGATGATGTTGGCTGATGTTGTTGTGGTCACGGCCATTTGTTTCTCCTATCGGCTAATTATTGACTGCCAGATTGTACTGATTTTGAGCCTAAGTGGCAAGGAGTTGGAGTTTGTAGAGTTTATAGGGTTCGTAGAGTTAATAGAGTTGGTGGCGTTTTTGGGTAGTTTGATAGATGGGTGGCTAATAGGTGGATAGTAGATGGTAAGTGGTTAGATGGATGGTTGTCAGACAGTTGGATAAGTTGTGAGTATAAGTTGTCTTTTGCTTAGCCTTAGCCTCCGCCTTAGCCTTTTTTTGTAAGACGCAACAGCAAGGCAATATCTTACTCATCCAGCAGTTCGATTGTGCCGATGTTCACGAAATCGCCGGTGGGTTGATTGGCGGCGTCCAAAATTTGCAGGCGAGGGCCGTCCGGTGGGAAATAGAGGCCCAGCCGGAGGGTGTAGCGGCCGGGCGGTAGATCGGATGGCAGGGGGATGTCCAGGGGATCGGTCACCACTTCGCCGGGTAGCCAGCCGGTGGTCGGTTGTTTGCCTCTGACGCCAGGGACCTTGTCCTGTTGAGCGACGATTTCTCCCTCAGCGTTGACCACATGGGCAAAAACCTGGTATAACCGGTCCATTTCGCTTATTCCCTGCCAATAGAACTCGAAGCTCAGTTGGCAACCCTTTTCCTGAGTACGACAATCGAGCAAGTTGAGTTGGAAATCGGTTGTGGCATTGGGCTGTGATAACAGCGATGTGTTGTAGCCCAGCAGCTTGGCCTGATTGTCGAAGTTGGCGTCAAGCGTGAAGGTCATCGGCGGGGGGGTGAAGCGGCGATCTGCTTTTTCGACGACGTCTAAACTACCTAATTCCAGGCTGCTACCCATCGGAATCTGCCAGCGGCGCAGATTGAGACGTGAGCCATCGGGGCGCAGCCAACTGAGACGGACGTGCAAGGCATCATCGCCGGGGGGAGCGCCGGCGGGGATGACCATATTGACCTGATCCCGGATAAATTGGCCGGCCGCCCAACTGCCGGTTGGCGCTTCGCCGGCGACAGGTTGGACTTCAACCGCGTGGAGTACGCTGCCGCCGGCGTCGACGGCTTCAACCAGCAAGGTGTAATTATCCTCCGGTTGATGTTTGGCTCGCCACAGGAGTTCGATGCCAAACCCCTTGCCCTGCCCCACCCGGCTGACGGAATAATCATAACCGGCCAATTCGATCTCACCGTTGAAATCGTGGGTAAAGGGCTGTTTGTAATGAGCCGGCAGCGGCGCGTCGCCGGGTTCGGGCGAGACAATTTCAACCGGCCCCAAATCGAGGAGCGCCGAACCGTCCGGCAGGATCCAAGGGCGACGGACGCTGGTGTAGAGCACCAGTTGCAGCCGGTAATCGCCGGGCAGCGTACCGAGCGGCACGGGGATCAGCGCGTAACTTAACATGTGCTGGCCCGGCGCGATAGTCTCGGTAGGAAACCAACCGCTGCGCAGGCTGTCATCCAGTTGGGCCACGATGCCGTCGTTACGAACCAATCGCAGCGAGACGGTGGTCCGGGATGGCAGTTCCGCCAGCGCCTGCCAGGTGAGCGTAACGGGATAATCTTGACCACCGGTCGCCTGGGATGGAGCATCTACGCCCAACAAGCGTAGGTTGTCGCTAAATACGGCGTTGTCGAGGTGAGGCAGGTCGGGCAGCAGATCGGCGGGATTGATCTGGCGTGGAGCGATACGGACTAATCGGCCCCACGGAATTAGCTGGTAGCGATCTTGGATGCCGGCGGCCCAGCCTTGCAGCGGCCCGGCGATGTAGAGATCAGGATTGCCGCGCTCGTACCAATCGGCGACCACGGCTTCGGTGGGCGGGTAGACGCCGCGTAGATCGGGGCGGCGTTGTTCGGCGTACTGGAGATACCAAAAGGAGGTGAGGTCGCCCCAATGGGCCAACATACCGGCGTTGGGTTCCAGCGGGTGGTTGAGGGCGTCGGCCCACTCATGGTGGATGTCGCGGGTCCATTTGCGGGTCAGCCAGACGAGGTTGTGATCGAGTTGGGGTTGGAGTAGGAGGGGGATGAGGATCAGGAATAGGAAGTAGGGGATGAGGATCAGGATGTAGGGCGTAGGGCGTAGGGCGTAGGATGAAGGACGTGAGATGTAAGAAGTGAGTTTGGTGAGGAGTTGGGGGATGAGGATGAGGGTGTTGCCGGCAAAGATCGAAAAGATGAGAAACGAAGGGAGCAAGAAGGCTGACTGTTCGCCTTGGCCATAGACGATGACCAGAGGGATAGGGATGGCGTACCAGAGCATGAGGGGCAGGAAGCGGCGGGGTTGGGTTATGGCTAAACCTACACCGCCGATAAGTCCCAGCACGACGCCCAGTCGAGTCAGGTCCGCAGTGAGCAGGGGTAGGTAGACCGTGAAAAATTGTTCCGGGACAAGGCCCCAGTTGGTAACGACGCCGCCGGTGAAATCCGTGGCAGTGAAGTAGCGAATGAGGCCGCTGAAACCGGAGTGGTAGAAGTCGGCCAGGAGGCCGTGCTCGATGGCGGCTTGACGGCCGTAGCGGGCGATCAGCCACTCGGCGCGGAGAGGGACATACAGGTAGAAGAGGGCGGGTACGATGAGCAATAGGACGTGACCGATGATAGCCCTCAGGCTGCGAAGTTGGGGCCGGAAGTAGATCAGAACGAACGCAATGTAGCCGGGTAAAAGCAGGACCGCATTGTTGTGAACCGCTATTTGCAGGCCCAGGAGAAGGGTAGGTAGGGCGAGGGGGTAGCGGGCAAATATGTTTTGGCGTTGGGATTCTGCAGATATCGTGCGTAGTTCGTAGTCCGTAGTGCGTAAATTTTGGTCTGACTTTCTACGTACTACGAAATACGCACTACGTTTTAGATATTGGCCGATGGAGCCGAGGCTATTCGCCGGAATTTGGCCGGTTGTTTCTAAGGCGCGGGCCAGGGTGTAAAGAACGCCGCTGAAGAAGAGAATGCTTAGAGCGTAGGTTTTGGCTTCAGTAGACCAGCGCCAGAAGGTGGGTAGGGTGGCGAAGATTAGAACGGTAGTCAGGGCGGCGAGGTGGGAGTTAGTAGAGTTAGTAGAGTTTGTGGAGTCGGAGAGTTTATGGATTTGGAGATTGTTGGGAGTGATGGGGTGGAGTTGGGGAGTTGGGGAGTTGGGGGTTGGGCGAGGGTGGTTTTTGGTGGGGGCGGGAGTGGTAGGAAGGGGTAAGGAGGCGGCGGGTGGCGTTGTAGATGAGGGGGAGGGCGAGGGCGGAGCAGACGGCGGAGAAGAGGTTCATGCGCCAGGCGATTTCCCCAAACGGGATAAGGGTGACCCATAGTTTGCCAAGCAGGATGTAGAGCGGGAAGCCGGTTGGGTAGGTAACGCCCAGAACGTAGGGCGTGAATTGATACAAAGCCGCGTCGCCTTCGATGACGGTGGGGGCCAGCGTGTAGGTGTAGGTATAGAGGGCGGCGGCGAAGATGAGCAGGCTGATGAGGGTGTTGAGATTAAGACTGGTGAGGTAGTGTGTAATGCGTAATGCGTAGGATGTAGGACGTAGCACTTGGGGTGTCGGATGGGCAGTGGAGGATGAGGAAGGATTGTTTTTTTTGGTTGGTTGGGGTTTGTGGCCGGTAATTTGAGCCATGATTATTTTGCAACTTGCGGTTGGTTATTGGTGAGAGGTAGTGTAGTCAGAGGTTGGGGATATGGCAATCCGGCCAAACGATGAAAGGCAGCAATGGGCAGCAGCGTGCCTCCGTCGATGGGTTGGCTGCCGGGAGGATTTTGGTCGGCGTCGACGGTAACGTTCAGACGGGCTGAGACGTCCCAGGGATCATTGACTCGGCTGAATCCTATCGCGTAGCCAAAAGTGGTTTTTTCCTCACCATTCCACCAAATTGAAGGATCGCCGGTCCACCAGGGAATGGTGTTGACCCGTACTTGACGGCGGTCGCCGGCCTGCCAGCGTGAGGTCGGCCACCAAAAGATGGCAGGTTGGGGGTAATCGGTGGCGCCGACAATGTCACCGTTTTGATCTAACAGATAAACGAATAGGTAATAATCCGCGTCGGGCTGGCGAAGCGCGTCGAAATATAGGATCGCTTGCGGCTCGGTTTCGGAGGTCGCCAACCGGGGAATTTCGGTTTTGACGCCGCTCAGTTGAATTTCATCGCCGAACGTGGCCTTGAACGGTTGGGCATCATCCGGTATTTCATCGAATTGGGTGAAGGTGAACAACTCGTCGCCAATCGGTACGCGCTCGGCTCCCTTTTTGAGCAAGAGATAACCATCGTCAAAGGTGACAGCGCCAAAGGCGTGTTCGTAAATTAGACCGATGACGAGGTCGCCGTGGGCGTCGAAGCGATTGGGGAGTTTGGGGTGGCTAAGATCGAGCCAGATGTAGTCGTAATCGGTGATGAGCGGCCCGCTCCAGATGCCTAATTTCTCACGATGAGCCACGTAGGGAATGAGCTGCGCCTGGGCCAAAACGCTGGCCTCGGGTGGAATGGTTGCCGCGATTTTTCGGCCCAAATCGTGATGAGCGGTCACTTCCGGCCAGACAAAGAGTTGAGACAGCGGGGTGTAGCCTCGGAAATAGTGGTAAGTGAGTGAGGTAGTTAGTAGGAGTATGGTTAAGACAGTGAGTTGAGAGTTTGTAGAGTTAATAGCGTTAGTGGAGTTTATGGAGTGGGGGAGTTGGGCGTTAGTAGCGTTTATAGGGTGTAGGGTGGTAGGGGTAGTGGTGGAGTTGGAACTTAGCCTTAGCCTGGTGGCATAGTGCGATACGCGGGCTAACCCATCAATGGCGCCCAGCATAATAAACGCCAGCATCGGCGCGGCGTAGTGCCAGGTTTCGAGTTGGCGGAGGGTGGGATTTTGACTGAGGAGCGAGAAGGCCAGGGATGGCGCGGCCAGTCCGAAAAGCGGCAAACCGGCCCAAGGAAGAAGGGCCAAGGGGAGGGTAATCATCAATAAGGCCGGCAGGCTGCCGGGTCGAAAAATAAGGGCCAGAACTTTATCGGGCGCAGTGATTGGCGACAGGGCGATCTCAAGCGGCGTGTTACCTAAGGTTTCAAACCAAGCGGCGTAGATCGAGTCGCCGCCGCCGGTGCGGTAGGCGGGAATGATGACTTGAAAGGCCACGTAGAACCAGATCAACCCCACGGCGATAAGTACGCTGCCTTCTTGCCAGCGCCGTCGCAGCAGAAGCAGATAGACGCCGATCATGAAAACGTGCAGGGAGATATCTTCTTTGGTCGAGAGAGCGAGGAGGAAGAAGAGGGCGGACAAGGCGTAGCTGAATGATGAATGATGAATGATGAATGATGAGGCTTTATCGACAGGCGGTTCTTGTTCGGGCCAGAGCCAAAAGCTGACGTTTTGGGCGGCGAGGGCGCGATCGAGAAAGTAGATGGCGGATAGAAGGAAGAGGGGGGCGAAGGTGACGGCGTGAAAATCGAATAGGGTGACGGATTGGGTGGCCGGGAGTAAGAAATAGGCCAACACAATGACCAATGCAACCCACTCGCTTTGCAATCGACGCCGGGCCAGGGCATACATCGGCAGGGCCGCCAGCGTCAGCGCCCCGGCTTGCAGCCAATACAGCGTGCGCGGATCGGGTAAGAGGGCGTAGAGGGGGGCGATCAGGAACAGGATCGGCTCGACGTGGGTGGCCCACCGTAACGGGCCGTTGTCCTCGATGGTCGAGACGGCGAAGCCGCGCCCGTGATTATAGTTCCAGAGGGGTTGAGTGTAGACGCCCGTGTCAAAGACCCCGGTTTCGAAGGCCAGATGGCGCTGGCTGGCGTATAGACCGGAGAAGGTGAAGTAGGTAAGCATGAGCAGAACGAGTAAAAGAAGGGGAGGTCGGAATGATGAATGATGAATGATGAATGATGAATGATTTTGAGATGGTCGCGAGGGCATTATTTTACTCGAAGAAACAAATTAAGCATGATAACCTATTGTAAACTGCATTGTCATACCCTCTCGATAAATTTACTCTTATTTAGATTATGATAGTTCGCCCGGAAAAGGCAAGTCACCTATTGGACCGTTAACCCCGGCAGTAAGCATGCATCTGATTGACAAGTGGGACTCTCTACCGGTAGGCGTTGGCCGGTGTTGGAATTGTAGAGGCCGATGGCGATTTGATAGTCGCCGGGGGGCGCGTCGCTGGCTAGGGCAACCGCGTAGTCGTCGGTGATGTATTCGCCGGGCAGCCAGCCGGTGGTGGGGAATTGGCCGCCGCCGGGAATTTGATCGACTTGGCCGTGCAACAGGCCATCCGGACCGATGAGTTGGACAAAGACTTTGTAATCCTCGGCAAATTCCGACTCGGCCTGCCAGTAGAGTCGAGCGCTGAGCGTGTCGCCGGGTGAAAGGGTGTTGGTCGCCGCGTCGAGGCCGATCAGTTCGGCCTGATCGCCGTAGTTGGCTTTGATTTCGACCTGCGGCTGCGGTGGATCGAAATTGCGGGGCCAGCCTTCAACCTGGAAGTCGCCGATCGGCAGACGGATGATTTCCCCAGCCGGCCCGCTGAGGCTGAGGCTGAGTTTGTGAATGCCCGGCTCGAAGCTGGGCGGGATACGCGCCTTGAGCCAACCGCGCAAAATTTCGCCGGTTTGCCACTGCGAGGTCGGATAGCCGGGACCGGCCAGCCCAACCGGTTCAGAGATGTCGAATTCTGTTTTTCCTTCCTCCGGTTTGGCGATGAAATGCATGGTTATGTCGTCGGTGAGCTTATCGCCGGACAATTGCCAAATGACGGACGCGCCCACTTCCTGACCGGCGCGGACGGTGTCGCCAGGTAGCGTTTCAAAGCCAACCAGCGTCAGGCCGGGCAGCAGTTCTTGTTGAATGGGTAGCGCCAATTCAAGGTCATCGGCTGTGACCGGTTTTTGGGCCGGCGTCACCTGGAACGGCGCCAGATCCACTAGCCGATCAGCGGCGGTATCTGGTTGGCCGTCAATACTAACAGGCAGGCGATTGAGCGACTCTGCGCCATAGACGGCCAGCCGCACGCTGTATTGGCCGGGCGGCGTAGCGGGCGGCATGACGATGAGAAAGTAGGTGGCCTCGTTCGCGCCAATTGCCCAATCGCTGCTGCTGACCTGTAAAATGTTGCTGATTAGCTGTTTATCGACCTGGGTCACAAGCTGACCGGTTTCGTTGTAGATCAGGGCCGATACCTTTAAATCTTCGGCGTGGTCACCGGTTTTTTGCCAACCCAGGCGCAGCCAGAGCAGATCATTACTGGCGACTTCAGGTTGATCGATCTGGGCCGGATTACCCGCGTCGCCCAGAGCGTAGCCGGTTAGCGCCAGTTGATCGCCAAAGGTGATGTCCGTTGGCGTGAGCGACTCGGCCGCATGAAAATCGGGGGCGGCGGCGTCGAGCCGGTAGGTGTCGATATCGAAATATTCAAATGTCTCGGCGCCTTCGTAATGGCCGTATTTTTCAAGATAGTAAGGGATGACCTCTTTCGGATCGGCCCCGGTGTGCTTGGAGGTTTTCCACCGAACTACGCGCAGCGTAGTGTGTTCGGCGGCGGCGGCAGTCAGATCATCGGCCAAGGTGCCCTCGTCGTCGATGACCCAGTAGTGGGCGGCGGGCGGTTCGGCCAGATCGGTCAGGAAGTCGGTGGCGAAGTTGCGAAAGACATCGCCGGCGGCAGTGTTACGCGGCAGAATGAAGGCAACATCGCGGCTCGGTTCACGATTGATTGTTTCGGCCATCTCGACAGCGTAGACGTGGTAGGCGGCCTTGGCATCGTTGGTTTGAGGATAGAGTACAAAATAGTTGTAGAGCGCTCGGCTGTTGGCCTGCCACAACAGCCAGGTTAGCCCCACGGCAATCACCAAGCCGGCGGCTCGAGCCAGCCAGGTAAAGTGGTCTGGTTTGAGGTTCGGCCGGAGCCAGCGCCGACCGGCGGCCCACAGCGTTTCAAACAAGGTCACGATAAAAATGGCCGCGAAGACGTAGGTTGGCGTGGTTGCACCGATAGTGCGCAGATTGTGGGGGATGATATCGGGTGACAGAATGCTGGGCAAGAGCAGCACGCAGAACCAGAGCAGCGTGAATAGATAGGCGGCCTGCCCGCGTCGGATACTTTGCCAGATCGAAATTAAAAAGCCCAAAAAGACCATCAATCCGACGGTGGGCGGCAACGTCAACCGCGCCGGCAGTTGGCCGATGAACCAGTTGAGCGAGATGCCGTATCCGCCAAAATTGCCGACGATGCTGCGCCAGAGTAGGCCCCAGGGATCACCTTGGTTGATCTGGGGGTTGGTGAAGATCGCCTGGCTGGCGCGAGTCGTGCCCGGTTCGAGTTCGGGCCGGAAGAGCAGCACAAAGACGACCGGTAGCAGTAGCAGAATGGCGGTCAACCCTGTCGCGAAGAGACGCCAGAATTGCGTGGTCATGTAAGCTTCGGGCGGATTAGCCGGCCACTTGAGTTTTTGAGCCAGTTTGACGATGAGCCACTGGCTGACGAAGAAGATCGCATAAAACGGTGGAAAGAAGACGCCTGATAGATAGATGTACATCAATCCACCTAGAAAGATACCGCTGGCGATGAAAGGGAGGTAGGAGAGTGAAGAATGAAGAATGGAGAATGAAGAATTATTTGAAACAGCCGGTGAGGAGGAGGCCATGGTTGAGGGTTGGTGATTGGATGAGAGAGAGTGGATGTTGGCGTTGAGGCCGCGCCACAAAAAGTAGACGGAAGGCAGCATGAGGAAGGGGACGCCGATGCCGGCGAAGGCGATACGACTGGCGGCGACATGCCAAAGCGAGACAGCCAGTCCGAGCGTTGACAGCCCGGCCAGCCAGCGAGCGCGATTGAGGCCGGTATTGCGAAAGACCTCGCGGACGGCCCAGTAGTTGACAAAAATACTGACTACGCCGGCCCAGGCCGCCAGTCCACGGATTGTTTCGATGGATGGGCCAAATAGATAAAAAGCCACGGCGGCAAAGTAAAAGCCAAGCGCCCCACCGCCGCCTTGCCCTTCATAAGAATATTTGAAGCCCTCGCGCAGGGTGGTCAACGCACCCACCGCGCCGACCGCCTCGTCGGAGTTGAAGCCGGGAGGAACCTCACCGATGCGCCAGTAGCGCAGGAAGGTCGCCAGCGCCACAATGGCGATGACCACCAGCCACTCGATGGCGAGCGTCCATTTGGAATTAGTTTGATTTTCGTTCAAATTGTTGCCTCTATGGCAAACCCTAACACCGTCACTAACGAACAAGTAGCCCGCCGGGATAGGGCGGGCTGCGGGTTTGGATCGCTTAAAGTTGGAGAATAATGATAATCAAATTAAAAAGAGTTGGCAAAAACAGGATGTCGGCGACTTGGCGGCTACATCATACTTTTTCGCCAGGCGGCGATAGCTCGCCAAAGTGACATCAAGATGATGCCGAATGAGATCAAAATGACCAGCGGAGCCAGGCCGTTTCCCAACTGCATAATGTAAGGCAGCACCGCATTTCTGATGGTGGTGGTAATAATGTGACTTTCGAGTTGATCGATATCGGCCCAAAATGAGGGCAATGAGTAAAGGATGACAATCAGTGAAACGCCCGCCAGACCCGCCGACAGCCAGAAGGTCAATTGGCTACTCCGTTTGGAAATGAGGGCGATGTACAGATCATCGACGTGGTTGAGCAGGTTGGTCATGTTGTTGACGTTGCGCTCAGCATGGGTGAGGAGCGTTGGCACGCTTAATTGGCGTAAAAGGTGGCGGGCTTTATTGGCGGCGTATTCAGCTCGGCTCCAAACTTGAGGGTTACTCAGCGTTTGGCAAACGCTAACTAGCCGGCTCAGGTTAGCCGCCCGATCGGATAATTGGGTCAATCCTTCATAATCGACATGCATGGCTTCATTGACCACGCTCGCGCGGGTTTCTCTGGATGTTTTAACAAAATCGTTAAGGGCTTTAGCGCTAGCTCGCTCGACCAGTTGAGCCAGGACGCGCACTTCGATGATAAACTCTAACATTCGCTCCAACGCTTCCCAATACCATTGATACATCACTTTGCTGGTACTGGTCGGCAGGGTCGAAATAAAGAGTTCGTGCTGGCTAAAATGGCGCGATGGCACGATGAGGGCGGCTCGGGGGGTGAGGAGGCAGAGTTCGTCGATCCAGGTCGCCGTGTCATTCCTGAAAACCTGATCGACATAATTTAACCGATGTTTTGGAAACTGGCGGCCGCTAGAGGTGGTTTTTCCACGAGATGGCCGTAGAACGGCCCCTTCAATGAGTTGGATCAAACTTCGCCGGATTTGCGACGACGATTGAATATAGTGGGGCGTTACTAACACCTGTGTTGACTCAGGATGCCGGTTGGTTGGGGCGGCTTCGCGATCATCGTCGTCCGCGTCATCATCGGTTTGATCATCCTGAAGCATTGCGGGCGGGGCCAATAATTCATCGAGGTGGTACACAACGTATGAATCGTGCAGTGGGGTCGAGAGACTGGCTTTGGGATCGTACATATTAATGGTCGGGTGATCATTAAGCTCGATGCGCAGATTGAGCATTTTGACGAATTGGCGACAAATTTCCATCGCAATTTGCCATTGGACCGGAGCATAACCTAAAGTTAACCTATCATCTTGGCCCGATGTTCCCAACCATTCAAGAAATTTTTGGACCGACTCCTGCTTCTCACGGAGGGTCTCTTCGTCATCGGCGTAAATCTCTTCAATTTTGTCCTGCCACTGGAGCGCGCCGGGGACATCAAAGGAAACCTGCAAGCCAATTATATCTGAGGCAATCCGTAGGAGCGGGGTTGGTTTTTTGTAAACCCGTTTTAAGGTGACGACAAACATTCCGGTCATGGTGGGCCTTATAAAGAAATTCCAGCGCTGCCAGACATCCATAAAGAGTTTTTTAAACTGAAGGTTATCGACCGGTAGTTCAGGGAATTCGATTTGCCCTTTGCGTACCCCATAGCACGGGCTGGTGTAATGCTCCAGCATCGACTGGCGAAATACGCCCGTCACAAAACCGACTTCCTCGGTGGACATACGGGCTTCAGCGCCGTTTTCAGAGAATGGACCATCAACAGGGTAAAAAGCCTTCTGGTCCTGGACCGATTTAAACCAAGTATGGCGCAGTACATCCGCAAATGCCGCCGAACCGCGTACGCTTTCAAAGCGTTCACGGTGTTCCGGCACAATAAATCGGTTCATATCCAACACTAATATTACGGTGGAATATCCTTTGGCACTCATTGCAGTTTGCATGAAAGGCCTCCTTTACCGAGCAAGGGGTTAAATAAGGCTATTTACTTTTAAACGTCATACGCAGACTAAAATTTTACGTTAAAAATCTTAAGTTTCCAAACTAAACCGTCTACCGATTGAAAAAACCGCTGTAATTGCCCCCATTATTAGGTGATTTCTCAAGAGCATGAATTTATTAAATTGTTAGGTGTATCAGAATTTGATTTTTTTTTTTGCAACTTGACAAAAAATTCAGCTTTAGTTACCATCTTCAACGGAAATTGATTGATAAATTTAAAAATCACTGTTTCCAAGGCCAAAAATTTTAGATTTTCGCTTGAATGAGAAAAATTTTTGCCAAAATATAGCATCAAGTAGATGTTAGGGGTAGATTTCATCGAAAAAACCGATGAATTTTTTAGTCTCTGACTTGTTAGGTGGTTTAATTTTCCACAGGTCATCGAAAAATTTTTCATAAATTAGTCATTTTGGAAGGAGAGCATCATGGTTGAAAAAAAGTTTTTGAAAAGCAAGCCGATTTGCCAGGCCACATTTTTCTTACCGGAAACAATTGAGGCCACAGAAGCTTGTATTGTTGGTGAATTCAATGATTGGGATGAAGGCGCCAATCCTTTGCGTAAAACCAAAGGTGTTTGGAAAACGACGCTTAAGCTTGATTCCGGTAAGGAATACCAGTTCAAATATCTGGTCAACGGCAGCGAATGGTATAACGACGACCAAGCCGACAAATACGTGCCGGACGGCATGGCCGGCGAAAACTCGGTTTTGGTTGCCATTGAAGGCTAATTGATAAATATTACTTGGATTGGTCAGAGGCGAAAGCGTCCTATCATTGCCTTAAGATAGGATGCTTTTTTTTATCATCAGTAAACTACAAATCTAAAGCGGAAGGAATTAGCTCTCGTGCGCATGGGAATAGATATTGGCGGAACCTTTACCGATTTTGTCCTATTTGACGAGGCGACCGGAGAATTTTCGACCTTTAAAGTTTTATCAACTCCACATGCCCCGGAAGAGGCGGTTTTGGCCGGCCTGGACCAATTGTTAATTGGCCAGCAGCCCGAAGAAAAAACTCAACCGTCCACGCAAAAAACCGGCTCACAACTCGATCTCCAAGCCTCGACCTCTAGCCCCCAATCGCCAATCTCATCTCCCCAATCTCAAACCTCCAGTCCCCAGTCTCCAATCCCCAATCTCTACATTGTACACGGCTCCACTGTGGCGACGAACGCGCTGCTGGAACGCAAAGGCGCTGTTACGGCCCTAATTGCGACCGAAGGTATGCGTGATATTTTGGAGATTGGCCGCCAGAATCGGCCCGACATTTACGATCTGTTTGGCCGGCGTCCGTTACCACTGGTCCCGGCTGATTTACGCTTTGAGATTCCGGAGCGGGTTGATCATCACGGCCAACCTATTCGACCGCTTGAACTCGACTCGCTCGATCAGCTAATTGACCAGTTTCACGCTAGCGGCGTTAAGTCCGTGGCGGTGAGTTTACTCTTCTCCTTCCTTTATAAAGCGCACGAGCAGCACATCGGCGAACGGCTGCGACAGGCCGGTTTTTCGGTCTCGCTGTCGAGCGAGGTGTTACCGGAATTTCGTGAGTACGAACGCACCAGTACAACCGTGGTTAATGCCTATGTCTCGCCTGTGATGGACCGCTATTTGGAGCGGCTCGAACGGGAGAGCGGCGCGGCCGATTTTCGGGTCATGCAGTCGAACGGCGGCAGCATTCGGGCCGACCAAGCCCGGCGGGAGGCGGTTCGCTGTGTTCTGTCGGGGCCGGCGGGCGGCGTCGTCGGAGCGCGAACCGTGGCTCAGGTGGCCGGATTCGAGAATTTGCTGACCTTTGATATGGGCGGCACCTCCACGGATGTCTCCCTTTGTGCGGGCGATATTCAAGTAACGACCGAGTCGGAAATTGGCGGGCTGCCGATTCGCATTCCGGTCATCGATATTCACACCGTCGGTTCGGGTGGGGGATCGATTGGGTATGTGGATGCCGGCGGCGCGCTGCGCGTTGGCCCGGAGAGCGCCGGGGCCGATCCCGGTCCGGTGTGTTACGGCCGTGGCGGCCATCAGCCGACCGTAACCGATGCTAATCTTATTTTGGGTCGATTGGCGGCCGATCAATTTTTGGGCGGGCAGATGGCTTTGGATGTGACCGCCGCTGAGAAGGCTCTGGCGGATCTGGCCCGGCAAGCCAACCTCTCGGCCAAACCGGGTTTGAGTCTGTCTCAAACGGCGGCGTTGGGTATGATCGAAGTCGTCAATGCCCACATGGAACGCGCCCTACGGGTCATTTCCATTCAACGCGGGTACGATCCGCGTGAGTTCACATTGGTTTCATTTGGCGGCGCAGGGAGTCTCCACGCCGCCGATTTGGCCCGCAGCTTACGCATTCCACGGCTGCTCATTCCACCGGCGGCGGCGACCCTATCGGCTTTTGGAATGCTGGCGGCCGAAGTGATCAAGGACTATGTCCAGACCATTATGCGTCCCGGCAACACGCCGTTTTCTGAGCTAGAGCGACTGATCGCGCCGTTGGTCGAGCAAGGGCGTGATGACGTGGTGGCGGAAGGTGTGCCGGTGGACAATATTACCATCGAACCACTGCTCGATATGCGTTATCGTGGCCAATCCTATGAATTGACCATCCCGTTCTCGCCGGATTTTGGCGAGGCCTTTCACGCCGTCCATGCCCAAACTTACGGTCACAGCGAGCCGGGTGTGCCGGTCGAGATTGTCAATGTGCGACTGCGGGCGATAGGCACGTTAGCCCAGCCGGTGCTACCAAAAGTCGAGCTTTCGCCGTCGGAGTCGCCGGTTCCGTTTGAGAAACGGCCGGTGGTGCTGGCGGCGGGTGTGAGTGATGTGCCGTTTTATTTGGGGAAGGATCTTCAACCTGGCCAGCAGTTAAATGGCCCAGCCGTTATTACTCAGCCGGATACGACGGTTTTTATCGGGCCTGATGAGGGGTTAAATGTCGATACTTACCGTAACCTGATAATTGAGGTGGCGATATGAGCGCGAACGACTATGATCCGATTCAACTTGAACTATTCAAAAATCGCTTTGCCTCCATCGCCGAAGAGATGGGGGTCGTACTGCGGCGTACGGCTTATTCACCTAATATAAAGGAAAGGCTCGATTTTTCCTGTGCTCTGTTCGACTCGACCGGTCAGATGATCGCCCAGGCCGCTCACATTCCGGTGCATCTGGGCGCGATGCCGATCTCGGTCAAAACAGCCATCGAGCGGCTGACTTTTAAGCCGGGCGATACGGTAATTTTGAACGATCCGTTTGCCGGGGGAAGCCATTTGCCGGACATCACGATGATTACGCCGGTATTTGTGGGAGAGGCCGAGACGGAATCCTCAGAGTTGTTTGGCTTCGTGGCCAGCCGGGCGCACCATGCCGATGTGGGGGGCATGACGCCGGGGTCGATGCCGTTGTCAACGGAGATTTTTCAGGAAGGAATTATTATTCCACCGCTGAAGTTAGTTGAGGCCGGGAAACTCAATCAAGGCGTGATGGATTTGCTTCTGGCGAACGTGCGGACTGCCGAGGAACGGGCCGGTGATTTACGGGCGCAGCTAGCGGCCAATCGCAAAGGCGTTGAGCGGCTGGTAGAGATCATCGAGCGCTATGGGCAGGTCGAAGTCGCTCACTACATGACCGGTCTGCTGGCGTACGCCGAGCGAATGACGCGGGCGCTGCTGGCCGACTTGCCGGATGGTACATATGAATTTACGGATTATTTGGACAGCGACGGCATCGACCCGGAACCGGTTGAGATTAGCGTGACCATCACCATTGCCGGCGATGAAGCCACAGTCGATTTTAGCCGGAGCGCGTCTCAGGTGAAGGGCAGCGTCAATTCGGTTTACGCGGTGACGCTGTCGGCTACACTGTACGTGTTTCGAGCGTTGATTGGGTTGGACATTCCGGCCAACAGCGGCTGTCTGGCCCCAATTCGGCTGATCGCGCCGGAGGGCACAGTGGTCAACGCTCAACCGCCGGCGGCGGTGGCCGGTGGCAATGTGGAAACCTCGCAGCGCATCACCGATGTGCTGTTGGGTGCCTTGGCCCAAGCCAGTCCGGAGCGCGTTCCGGCGGCGTCGCAGGGTACGATGAATAATACGCTGATCGGCGGGTGGAATCCGGAACGTGAGCGGCCCTATACTTACTACGAAACTATCGGTGGAGGCATGGGCGCCGGACCCGACGCGCCCGGCGCCGATGCCATCCAGTGCCACATGACCAACACTCTCAACACCCCCATCGAGGCGCTAGAGTATGCCTACCCGTTCAGAGTGCATCGCTATGAAATTCGGCGCGGCTCCGGCGGGACCGGTCGCCATAAAGGCGGCGACGGCATCCGGCGGGAAATAGAACTCCTGCATGAGGCGCAGTTGACGCTACTGACCGAACGGCGACGATTTGCTCCCTACGGCGCTTCCGGCGGAGAACCGGGTCAAATTGGGCGGAATATACTTATTCGTGATGACCAGGAAGTAGCACTGCCGGGCAAAACAACGCAAACGCTTAATGCTGGTGATAGGCTGCGGATCGAAACGCCGGGCGGGGGGGGATTTGGGGCTTAATACAATTTTGGACAACCTCCGCCTGGAAATTTAACCCCTTAAAACCCCCAACCTTAAAATTTTGAATTTGGGTTTGACAAATAGGTATGCTTTAAGGTAGAATAGTCATTCGCAATATAGGCCAATATTTTCATCCCCATTGCGAGGTGATGGTCCTCTATAAAATTTGACTAACCTCTTTTTGCAGCGAAGTTGTGGTAACGTAAACAAAGCTTAGGTGCTATTTAAGATCAGAGGTTTACCTTTCTCCACATATATTATTAGTAAAATGTAAGGTGCAAGCCGGGGCAATGGGCGCCCAAGCGCATACTACTGCACGTTGCATTTTCTCCAAATGACAAGTTAATGTTTGGACCCCCTTCAGATTTTCCTCGAACGCTGCGTTGGCGAAGGTGGTAAAAGTGGTCTCTGTCTGAATAACTATATTTAGACAGAATGCGGTTCTATAGAGCTGTATTAATTGGTGAATTTATTAAGGAGATTAAGTTTTGATGTCTCAGAATAAGTCTGCGCGCAAAAATTATGCTCGTATCCCTGATATTTTGAGTTTGCCCAAACTCATCGAAGTTCAGTTGCAGTCCTTTGAAACCTTTCGGGACGAAGGGTTGTTTGAACTGTTGCAAGAAATTTCGCCCATTGTAAGTTTTAACAAGAATTTGGAACTGCATTTTCTGGATTATCGATTTGATGACCCTAAATATGATGAAAAAGAGTGTCGAGAACGGGATATTACTTTTGCGACACCGCTTTGGGTCAAGGTCCGGTTAGTTAATAAGGAAACCGGCGAAATTCAGGAGCAGGAAGTATTTATGGGCGATTTCCCGTTGATGACCAGAAACGGGACATTTGTGATTAATGGGGCCGAGCGCGTAGTCGTTTCTCAGCTGATTCGCTCACCGGGTGTCTATTTTACGGTGGAAGAAGATCGGGCGACCGGGCGTGAGCTGGCCTTTGCCAAACTCATCCCCAACCGGGGTGCTTGGCTCGAATTTGAAACGTCGAAGCGTGACTTGATTTCAGTTAAGGTCGATCGCAAGCGCAAGTTACCTGTCTCGATTTTGCTGCGGGCGATTCAGATTGCCGATCTCGATGAAGAAACGCTCAGAACGGCCATGAAAGATCCGAGCGTGTGCGTCGAGTTGGGGTTGGGGACCGATGAGCATTTGCTCAACCTATTTGAAGAGGTCGATAACGACCCGGAACACCAATTCTTGCCGGCTAGCATCGACAAAGACCCGACGAAAAATGTCAATGAAGCGCTGCTTGAATTCTATAAGAAATTACGTCCCGGCGACCCGCCGACGATCGACAACGCGGTTTCTTTCCTTCAGTCGCTGCTGTTCTCGTCACGCCGGTATGATTTGAGTAAGGTGGGGCGGTATAAAATGAACCGCCGGTTGGGTTTGGATATTCCGATTGAAGATCGGACGTTGACCACGACGGACTTGATAAAAGTCGTGGCCCGTATGATCGACATCAACAATGGACGGATTCGACCGGATGATATCGATCACCTGGGTAACCGCCGCGTCAAAACGGTGGGCGAACTGCTGCAAAACCAACTACGGGTTGGTCTGCTGCGGATGGAACGGGTGGTGCGTGAGCGCATGTCCATTCGCGACCCTGAGCAGCTTTCGCCGATGTCGTTAATTAACATTCGGCCGGTGGTAGCTGCCACTCGCGAGTTCTTTGGCGGCAGCCAGTTGTCGCAATTTATGGATCAAACCAACCCGCTGGCGGAATTGACCCACAAGCGGACCCTGAGTGCGTTGGGGCCCGGTGGTCTGCGGCGTGAGCGGGCCGGGTTTGATGTGCGTGACGTGCACCACAGCCACTACGGTCGGATTTGCCCGATTGAGACGCCTGAAGGGCCGAACATTGGTTTGATCGGCCGTCTGGCCGCTTTTAGCCGAGTTAATGAGTATGGCTTCATCGAAACGCCTTATCGACGGGTACTCAGCAAAGTCAATCCCGATGATCTTGAGCAGTTGGTGAACACAACCTTACGAGCCGATGTCAAGAATCCGGCCACAGGGGAAGTCGTGTTTGAAAAGGGGACTTTTCTAGATGAAGATAAAGCGGCTCAAGTGGTCGATCTCAAATTGGAAGATCCGATTGCTATTAAAGCGAAGGTGACAGAAAATATCATCTATTTATCGGCTGATGATGAGGATGACTACATCATCGCTCAGGCCAACGCCGATTTGGACGATAACTGGCAGTTTATTGATGATCGGGTCAGCGTGCGCTACAATCAGACGTTTGCCTTGGAGGCGCCTGAAAAGATTGACTACATGGACGTTTCACCGAAACAAATTGTCGGTATCAGTGCGGCGCTGATTCCCTTCTTGGAGCATGACGACGCCAACCGGGCGTTGATGGGGTCTAACATGCAGCGTCAGGCGGTGCCGTTGGTTCGGCCGGAAGCGCCCGTTGTCGGGACCGGGATGGAACCACAGGCCGCGGTCGACTCCGGTCAGGTGCTGGTGGCCGAACGGCCCGGTGAAGTAGTCCGAGTCACCGGCCGCGAAGTGGTCATCCGTGATGAGGACGGCGATGACATTTCCTATACTCTTAGAAAATTCAACCGGTCTAACCAGTCCACTTGTATCGATCAGCGGCCGGTGGTTTTCAAAGGAGAAATCGTTGAACAGGGCCAGACGTTGGCCGACTCAAGTTCGACCGATCAGGGCGAATTGGCGTTGGGGCAAAATGTGTTGTGCGCCTTTATCAGTTGGGAAGGCGGTAACTACGAGGATGCGATTCTGGTTAGCGAAGATCTGGTGCGCCAGGATAAGTTTACATCGATCCATATCGAAAAGCATGAGATTGAGGCCCGTGATACCAAACTTGGTCCCGAAGAGATTACGCGTGATATCCCTAACGTGGGTGAAGACGCGCTGAAAGATTTGGATGAAACCGGTGTTATTCGGGTAGGGGCTGAAGTGGGTCCGGCGGACATTTTGGTAGGCAAGATTACGCCCAAAGGTGAAACCGAGCTAACTCCCGAAGAAAAATTGCTGCGCGCCATTTTTGGTGAAAAGGCGCGAGAAGTTAAGGACTCCAGTTTGCGCTTGCCCCCCGGTGAAAAAGGTATTGTGGTTGATGTCAAAGAGTTCTCACGCGAAGAGCATCGCGATTTGCCGACCGGGGTTGATCGCATGGTGCGGGTGATGATTGCCCAGCGGCGCAAAATTACGGAAGGCGACAAGATGGCCGGGCGCCATGGTAACAAAGGCGTCATCTCCAAAGTGGTCCCCATCGAGGATATGCCTTACCTGGAGGACGGTACGCCGGTTCAAATTATTTTGAATCCGTTGGGTGTTCCGGCTCGGATGAACATCGGCCAGATTTTGGAGACCCACTTGGGTTGGGCTGCCTCTCGTCTGGGTTTTCGAGCGGTTACATCTGTGTTCGACGGCGCTGAAGAAGATGAAATTGCGGCTGAACTGGCTCGGGCGTGGTTGATAGATTATGCCTGGGATCGCATTTCGGACAGAACCTGGAACTGGGTGACGGAACAAGGGTTTGAAGAAGATGAACTGATAGATGACAACGAAGCGCGGACACTCTATCTGATTGAGTGGTTAAGTGAAATGGGCGCTAGTTTTGACGAAGAACGACTGGCGATCGATCCAATTTATGTTCGCCGAGTTGTGTTGGCCGAATGGCTGCGAGAAAAAGGCTATGACCCGGAATTTTTGCTGGCTTTTGAAGGTCAGCGGCGTCCGCGTGAGGTCGGCTTGAAGGCTCGCCAGGCAGTTCGGTTGGCGTGTCTGCGAGAATGGTTACGCGCTATGCAGGAGATGCTGGAGTTTCGGGTTGATACTCGAACCTCAGAAACCCTGATCGATCTGAATATTGATGAGCTAACCGATCAAGAAGTTGATTCCGTTGCGCTGAAAGTCTCCAGAGAGTTACGGCTGCCTATGCCGACAACCGGCAAAGTAATGCTGTATGATGGCAAAACCGGGGAACCGTTTGACCAGCCGGTAACGGTGGGGATTATCAACATGCTTAAGCTAGCCCACCTGGTTGAAGATAAAGTTCACGCGCGTTCTACCGGGCCTTACAGTTTAGTGACACAGCAACCGCTCGGTGGTAAGGCGCAGTTTGGTGGTCAGCGCTTTGGTGAGATGGAGGTTTGGGCGCTCGAAGCTTATGGCGCGGCCCACACGCTGCAAGAAATGCTTACCGTTAAGAGCGATGATGTGGTTGGCCGGGTTAAAACCTACGAAGCGATTGTCAAAGGTGAACCTATTCAAGACCCTGGGTTGCCTGAGAGCTTCCGCGTGTTGGTCAAAGAGTTGCAATCTCTGGGGCTGTCGGTAGAGGTTATTTCTGAAAGTGATGAAAAGATGACCTTTGGGAAAGAAGATCAGCGGGAACGGTTGCCCAAACTGGGCTTAGGGTTAGGTATTCCCGGCGGGGCGCGTTAACAGAATACTTTTCTGGCTTTGTATGTAGAAAGTTAGATAGGGTTTGACAACACCTTAGGATTGTGTTATACTACCTTTTTGTGTGTGGGTAACACTGTTAACGGGAAAAGCGCCTAGAGAGTAGCCTCCCGGCCCACGGAATACATTCGGATAAATTACAAGGCCACCGAAATGATGCCTATTCGGTGGCCTTGTCTACTGCCTAAAGGGTGTCAAAAAGTTTATTGTTTTAGACTACAGGAGAGAATCCTTGCCGACAATTAATCAACTTGTACGAAAAGGGCGAAAAAGTAGAAAGTCAAAGACCAAAGCGCCGGCGCTACGCTTTACGTACAATGCGCTCAAGGGTAGGATGCAGCCCAATAGTGGTTCTCCTCAAAAACGAGGGGTTTGTACGCAGGTGAGAACTATGACTCCTAAGAAGCCTAACTCCGCACTGCGGAAAGTGGCCCGGGTTCGTCTGACCAATGGGATTGAGGTTTCGGCCTATATTCCGGGTGAAGGGCATAACCTGCAGGAACACTCAGTGGTGTTGGTTCGCGGCGGGCGGGTTAAAGACCTGCCGGGTGTGCGTTACCACATTGTTCGCGGGGCGTTAGATTCGACGGGCGTGGATAAGAAACGCAGAGGTCGGTCTAAGTATGGGACTAAGCGGCCCAAAGGCTAAGACCTAAGGCTATTAATTGTATTGACTTTAGATTCTCTCGTTGATTTAAGAGAGAACAAAATAATTTTCGTCTAGGAATAATAGAAATATGGCTAGAAGAAATAGAGCTCCCAAACGGCATATTGAGCCGGACGGCAAATATAACAGCGTCATGGTGACCAGCTTTGTCAATAGTTTGATGAAGGATGGGAAGAAGACGTTGGCATT
This sequence comes from Anaerolineales bacterium, assembly GCA_020634855.1. GTDB lineage: Bacteria > Chloroflexota > Anaerolineae > 4572-78 > J111 > JAGRBY01. The sequence goes on along the minus strand of JACKAU010000002.1, from coordinate 705,753 downwards.
TTCTATATTTTACGATGCTTTAGATATTGCCGGAGAGCGTAGTAAGAAGCCCGGTATCGAAGTTTTTGAGCAGGCGATGAAAAACGCGACGCCAATGATAGAAGTTCGCCCTCGGCGGGTTGGTGGGGCTACCTACCAAATTCCAATGGAGGTTCGGCCTGAGCGGCGTCGGAGTCTGGCTATTCGGTGGCTGGTTAACAGCGCCCGTGCTCGCTCCGGCCGGTCGATGGCTGAAAAATTGGCGGCTGAATTTTTGGACGCATTCAATAATCAGGGTGCTACGGTCAAAAAGAAAGAAGATACCCACCGAATGGCCGAGGCCAACCGAGCCTTTGCCCACTATCGCTGGTAATTTAGGCGGTAATTAGCGCGTATTAGCGGGCGCGTACTCAGCGGTATAGTGAAGTTGCTAAAAGTCCAAAACTCTTATTAGCATTCGTTTCTCTTCTTAACCCGATGATTGAGTTTTGGTCTTTTCATGTAATGTTATTTTTGAGTGTTTTGAGTTTTTGTGAGAGTGAAGTATGAAACGCAATTTTCCTCTTGAGCGTACCAGGAACATAGGAATCATTGCTCACATTGATGCTGGTAAAACCACCGTCACCGAACGTATTCTGTTTTATACGCAGAAGATTCACCGAATTGGTGAAGTGCATGACGGCGCAGCTACAATGGACTGGATGGAGCAAGAGCAGGAGCGGGGTATTACCATTACCTCGGCTGCGACGACTTGTACCTGGGACAATCACCAAATTAATATTATCGATACACCTGGTCACATTGACTTCACCGCTGAAGTTCAACGATCTCTGCGCGTTTTGGACGGGGGAATCGTTGTTTTTGATGCCGTCGCCGGCGTTGAACCGCAATCAGAAACGGTTTGGCGACAAGCCGACCTTTTTAACGTTCCCCGAATTTGCTTTGTCAATAAAATGGATCGCACCGGAGCCGATTTTGATCGTTGTGTGTCAATGATTGCTGATCGACTAAAGGCGAATCCGGTTCCTATTCAAATGCCGATTGGGGCGGAAAATAACTTCAGGGGTGTGATCGACCTGATTAGGATGGAAGCGGTTTATTATTTGGATGATTTGGGTACTAAATCTGAAGCTAAACCGGTTCCCGACGATTTGCTTGAGGAAGCGCAACTGCTGCACGAGCAAATGGTAGAAAAAGTGGCTGAGTCGGATGATCGCCTGACGGAAAAGTTTTTAGAGGGTGAAGAGATTACCGTCGATGAACTTATCCATGCACTGCGAATGGCGACACTGGCGGGTAATATCGTCCCGGTATTGTGCGGATCGGCTTTGAAAAACAAAGGCGTCCAACGTTTGCTGGATGGTGTGGTTAATTATCTGCCTTCTCCTAAAGATATTCCTCCGAAGATTGGGACAAATCCCGACAACGACAGCGAAATTACCGTCTTTGCCGATGAGTCGGATCCGTTTGTGGCGCTGGCTTTCAAAATTGTAACCGATCCTTTTGTTGGACGTCTGACCTATATTCGGGTTTACTCCGGTGTTTTGGAAGCCGGTTCGTCAGTGCTGAATACTTCTAAGCGAAGGAAAGAACGAATTGGCCGTTTGCTTCAAATGCACGCTAACAGTCGGGAAGAGATCAAGGCTGTTTTTGCCGGGGATATTGCCGCTGTTGTTGGGTTGAAGCAAACCTTTACCGGAGAAACGCTGTCTGATACTAATCGCCCGGTTGTGATGGAAACGATTAAATTCCCCGAACCGGTTATCAGTTTGGCGATTGAGCCAAAAACGAAAGCTGACGAAGATAAATTGTCTATCGCTCTGCAAAAGTTGGCTGAAGAAGATCCTACCTTCCAAGTTAAGACAGACGAAAATACCGGTCAAACCCAAGTCTCCGGGATGGGCGAGTTGCATCTGGAGGTTTTGGTTGACCGCATGAAGCGCGAATTTAAGGTGGAGGCCAACGTTGGACGGCCGCAAGTGGCTTATCGGGAAACCATTAGCCAGCCAGCCAAAGCTCAAGGGCGATTTGTCCGACAATCGGGTGGCCGTGGTCAATTTGGCGATGTTCACCTGGAAGTTGAGCCGTTGGATAAAGGTAAAGGCTTTGAATTCGAAAGCAAAATTGTTGGGGGCGCTATTCCCAGAGAGTACATTCCGGCTGTTGAAGCCGGTGTAAAAGAGGCGCTGTCGACGGGTGTTTTAGCCGGATATCCGGTCGTCGATATCAAAGTTACCTTGGTTGACGGCTCATACCACGAAGTGGACTCGTCGGAGATGGCCTTCAAAATTGCCGGGTCAATGGGCTTTAAAGAAGCCATGCAAAAGGGTAAACCGGTGTTGTTAGAGCCGGTTATGAAGGTGGAAGTGACCTGTCCCGAAGAGTTTATGGGGGATGTGATGGGTGACTTATCTTCCCGGCGTGGCCAAATTGAGGGTATGGAGCCTCGTACGGGTGGTGTAACCGCCATTAAATCGATGGTTCCGCTGTCTGAAATGTTTGGATATGCTACCTCGCTTCGCTCTGCTACTCAGGGACGAGCAACCTTTACGATGGAGTTTGATCATTACGAGCCGGTGTCCGACTCTCTGAAAGAGAAAATTATTTCGGGAAGTGGTTCGTAAGGGTTTTTGGATATTATTGAATTAAATTTGCGTAAATCCTTCTTATCCTTATACTTAAATGGTTTTTGCCTTAACCGTATTAAGCCCGGTTAAAGAAGATTAAGGGTGAAATGGGGGTCTTACGCGGCCTAGAATAAGTTCTAAGGAGTTTGATTAAACTATGGGGAAAGCAACATTTAAGCGAGACAAACCACACGTCAACATCGGGACAATTGGTCACGTGGACCACGGCAAAACGACGTTGACGGCGGCGATTACCAAAACCCTGAGCTTGAAAGGCTTTGCCGATTTCCGAGCCTTTGAACAAATCGACAACGCCCCGGAAGAAAAAGCGCGGGGGATTACCATCGCCATTGCTCACGTGGAGTACCAAACCGAAAGTCGGCACTATGCTCACGTTGACTGCCCCGGTCACGCCGACTATATCAAGAATATGATCACCGGTGCAGCGCAGATGGATGGCGCGATTTTGGTGGTGTCGGCGCCGGATGGACCGATGCCGCAGACGCGGGAACACATCTTGCTGGCGCGCCAGGTGGAAGTGCCAGCGATGGTGGTCTTCTTGAACAAAGTGGATATGATGGACGATGAAGAACTGCTGGAACTGGTGGAGTTGGAGTTGCAAGAACTGTTGAGCAGCTACGACTTTCCGGGAGATGAGATTCCGATAATCCGAGGGAGCGCGTTGGCGGCCTTGGAAGCGGACAAAGACCTGAGTGACCCGGCTTACAAACCGATCTTGGATTTGATGGAGGCGGTGGACAGTTATATTCCGACGCCGGAACGGGAAGTGGACAAGCCGTTCCTGATGCCGGTGGAAGACGTGTTCAGCATCAAAGGGCGGGGCACGGTAGCGACCGGACGGGTAGAGCGCGGCAAAGTGAAAGTGAACGAAGAGATCGAGATTGTGGGGTTGAAGGACACGCGGAAAGTGGTCGTGACGGGCGTGGAGATGTTCCGAAAAATCCTGGATGAAGGGGTAGCCGGGGACAACGTCGGGGTGCTGCTGCGCGGTATCAACCGGGATGAGATTGAACGAGGGCAGGTGTTAGCCAAGCCGAAGAGCATCACGCCGCACACGACGTTTGTGACGCAAGTGTATGTGTTGAAGAAAGAAGAAGGGGGACGGCACACGCCGTTCTTCAAAGGCTACCGGCCGCAGTTCTACATCCGGACGATGGATGTGACGGGCGCGGTACAGTTACCGGACGGGGTGGAGATGGTGATGCCGGGAGACAACGTGGAGTTGACGGTGCAGTTGATAGTGCCGGTGGCGTTGGAAGACGGGTCGAAGTTCGCCATTCGAGAAGGTGGGCGAACGGTTGGCGCTGGTGTTATTACCAAAATCATCGAGTAAAAATGTTTGGTGGGTGCTTGACAGGTTACAACACGCACTACAAATTTGACATTTGATGGAGCAAATATGGCTAAGAACAGAATAAGAATTCGCTTGAAAGCATACGATCATCGGGTGTTAGATCAATCAGTCCGTCAAATTGTTGATACGGCTGAGCGAACCGGGGCTATGATTGTTGGGCCTGTCCCGCTACCCACCAAAATCGAGAAATTCACAGTGCTGCGCTCACCCTTTATCGATAAGGATTCGCGAGAGCAGTTTGAAATTCGCACCCACAAACGCCTAATTGACGTGGTCGATCCTAAATCTAAAACGATTGACGCTTTGGTTCGGCTCAATTTGCCGGCTGGCGTGGATGTAGAGATTAAGTAGTACCTCAATTAGGCCAATGTATACTGTTGTTAGTAGCGATTTGATAAAACAATAGGAAAGGGGAAAGGGTTATGAGGAATGATGGGATATTGGCCGATAAATAATCGGTTAAATATCTACAGTTCCTGACCCCGAAGCGCAATGAAGGGAATCCTGGGCAAAAAATTAGGTATGACCCAGATTTTTGACGAAAATGGTGTAGCGGTACCTGTAACCATCGTTGAAGCTGGGCCATGTTTTATTACACAAAAGAAAACCAAAGATCGAGATGGGTATGATGCTATCCAACTCGGTTTTGGTGATGTCTTCGAAAAGAGCTTGAATAAGCCGATGGTCGGCCACCTGAAAAAATCAGGAGCCCCCGCCGTAAAATATTTGCGAGAATTCCAAGTAGCGGACCCGGAAGCCTACGAAGAGGGTCAAAAAATAGACGTATCTGTTTTTAGCGTTGGAGACAAAGTAGATGTGACCGGGGTGAGCAAAGGTAAAGGATTTGCTGGCGTCGTCAAGCGACATAATTTTAACGGTGGTCCCAAAACTCACGGTCAGTCTGACCGATGGCGTGCTCCCGGTTCCGTTGGGGCCGGTTCAACCCCCGGCCGTGTCTTTAAGGGCGTCCGAATGGCGGGTCGAATGGGGAACAGCCAAGTCACTGTGCAAAACTTGAAGGTGGCTTTAGTTGACTCCGATAAAAATTTAATTGCCATCAGAGGGGCTATTCCCGGCGGTAAAAACGGTTTGATCATCATCCGTGAGGCCGTAAAAGGCTAAAAAGGCGAGGTTTTAAGCGATGAAAGTAGATGTAAAAAATATCGACGGCCAGACAGTCGACGAAATGGATCTCAGGGATGAGATATTTGGGATCGAACCAAACACGGCGGTTATGCATCAAGCGTTGGTGCGGCAGCAGGCAAACGCCCGCTTAGGAACGCATAAAGCCAAGACTCGCGGTGAAGTTCGGGGGACGACGGCTAAATGGTACCGGCAGAAGGGTACCGGTCGGGCGCGGCACGGCGACCGCAAAGCACCCATTTTTGTGGGTGGGGGTCAGGCGCATAAACCGGTTCCGCGGGACTATACCAAAAAGATGCCTCGAAAAATGCGGCGTCTAGCATTGCGGTCGGCTTTATCTGTCAAAGCCGCTTCTGAAGAAATTATCGTTTTAGATACCCTTGACTTTGATAATCCCAAAACAGCGCAAATGCTGGAACTTTTAGATAATTTAAAAGTTGAAGGTAGCGCCGTGATTTTGCTCCCTGAGCGTAATGAAAACGTTGAGAAAAGCGCCAGAAACTTGAAAGATGTGAAAACTCTGCATGCTAACTATCTTAACATCAAAGATCTTTTGGGAAGCGATTACATTATTATCCCGAAGAGCGCTCTGAGTACGATAGAGAGTTTTCTGGTATAAAAGGTGGCCCTGGAGAGACGATCATGGAAATGAATGCTTATAACATTATTATACGTCCAGTTATCACAGAAAAGAGTAACATTGCCTCTGCATCGGGACAATACACTTTTATCGTTGATCGACGGGCTAATAAGGTAGAGATAGCTGAAGCGGTATCTTATATTTTTGATGTGGATGTGCAAAAGGTGAGAGTGGTTAACTACGCGCCTAAATTTGGTCGTTGGGGTCGTAAACGGGTTCAACGCCAGTCTGCTTACAAAAAAGCTATCGTTACGCTACCGCCAGGTCAGAAAATTGAAGCTTTTGAAGGTGTATAGCGGATCGCAGTTAAGCTATGAATAGGTGTAGGCGGAGGATTTTGCAATGCCTGTAAAGAACTATAAGCCAACATCGCCCGGTCGGAGGGGGATGTCGGTGTCTACGTTTGAAGAAATTACCACAAGTAAGCCCGAAAAAAGCTTGCTAGCGCCACTCAAAAAGAAATCGGGCCGGAATAATCAAGGCCGGATAACTGTTAGACACCAGGGTGGCGGTCATAAGCGTCGATATCGCATCATCGACTTTAAGCGCGACAAGCATAACGTGCCGGCTACCGTCGCATCAATTGAGTACGATCCCAATCGTTCAGCACGGATTGCATTGTTAACGTATGCTGATGGCGAAAAGCGGTATATTTTAGCTCCGGCTGGGTTGGGGGTTGGCGATCAATTGATGTCTGGGGTTGATGCTGAAATTCGAGTGGGCAATGCGCTGCCGATTTACCGGATTCCTCTAGGGACCCAGATACACAACATCGAGCTTCAGCCGGGTAAGGGCGGCCAACTGGTGCGCTCGGCCGGTACATCGGCCCAACTGTTGGCGAAAGAAGGGGCATACGCTCAAGTTCGCCTGCCCAGCGGTGAGGTACGGTTGATTAACCAAAATTGCCTGGCGACAATTGGTGAAATCGGCAACTCGGATCACAGTAACATTGTTTTGGGTAAAGCCGGGCGCAAGCGGTGGTTGGGTATTCGTTCGACGGTACGCGGTTCTGCTATGGACCCGAACAGTCACCCACACGGTGGCGGTGAGGGTGGTTCACCGATTGGGATGCCTGGACCAAAGACACCGTGGGGCAAGCCAACCCTTGGGGCTAAAACGCGACGAAATAAACGAACCGACAAGTATATCGTTCGTCGGCGCCGTAAGAAGCGAAGATAGGTTCGGATAAGGAAAGGATGAGTCAATGACACGCTCTTTAAAGAAGGGGCCGTTTGTTCAACCTAAATTGCTCAATAAGATTGAGGCGATGAATGCGGCGGGTGAGAAACGCGTTATTCGTACTTGGTCGCGAGCCAGTACCATTTTTCCTCAAATGGTTGGGCATACTATCGCTGTGCATGATGGCCGCCGACACGTACCGATTTACATCACTGAAAATATGGTTGGGCATCGTTTAGGTGAGTTTGTACCGACCCGCTATTTTCGTGGTCACATTAGCAAGGAAAAACGAGGGCGCTAGGCTTCTAGTCGATAACCACGTTTGAGAAGGATATCAAAATGGCAGATTTTCAGGTTAGAGCAGTCAGCAAATACATTATGGGGTCGCCCGTTAAAATGAGACGGGTGGTGAATACCGTTAGAGGTATGCGCGCCCAAGATGCATTAGAAGTGTTGTCTTTATTGCCTCAGTCGGCGGCTGAACCCGTATACAAAACGGTAAAGAGTGCGCTGGCCAATGCCGAAGAAAATTACGCACTTGAACCAGAAGATATGGTGATCGCTGAAATTCGTATTGATGAAGGGCCACGTCTCCGCCGGGCTCGTTACGGCGCACGTGGTCGATTTAAGCCCATCAAAAAGCGCACTTCTCATATTACCGTGCTTTTAGAAGAAGATATTGATGACGATGCTTACCATCAGTAAGGTAGCATCACTTAGAGTTAAAGCTTTGAAATTTAGGTGGTTTTTGTAATCCTATTTTTAGAAGTGCTTAAGGAGATTAAGTTTGGGTCGCAAAGTTCATCCTCTCGGTTTTAGATTGGGAATTATTAAAGAGCATCGAGCTCGGTGGTTTGCTGAAGGTGATGAGTACCGTGAATTGCTGGAAGAAGATTTAGCTATTCGCGATCTGGTTAATAAAACGCATGATCCCGGTACAATTGCCGAAGTCGAAATTGAACGCTTACCCGCCGCTCGACAAGTTTCGGTTAAAATTCACACAGCCAAACCGGGAGTTATTATCGGTCGGAAGGGCGCTGCCGTTAATCAGCTACGTAAAGATCTGGAAACCTTAACGAACAAGAAAGTTCATATTGATGTCTTGGAAGTTGAGAATCCGGATACCAACGCTTCGCTGATTGGGCAGAGTATTGCGATGCAGCTCGAACGTCGAATTTCTCATAAGCGGGCGATGAAGCAGGCCGTTCGTAAGGCGATGAAAGCCGGCGCGAAGGGGATCATGATTACCTGCAGCGGCCGTTTAGGCGGGGCTGATATGGCTCGGCGTGAGACACAGCGGGAAGGCCAAGTGCCTCGTCATACGTTGCGGGCCGATATTGATTATGCCAATGTTGAGGGATTGACTACATTTAGCAAGATCGGTATCAAAGTGTGGGTTTATAAGGGTGAAATTCTGCCGGAGGTTAAGGAAGAAACACCGGCAAGAGCTTACGTTTCCCCCTAAGGTCTAAGTAATAGTACCCTGAATTACACTGCGTGACCCTATTTTTCTAGTAAATGAATTAAGAGGATTGAGCTATGTTAATGCCCAAGCGTGTAAAATACAGAAAACAGATGCGGGGCCGGATGAAAGGTAGAGCGAGCCGGGGCGCAAAAGTGGCCTTTGGCGAATACGGTCTACAAGCATTAGAGCCGTGCTGGATGACGAGTCGCCAGATTGAAGCTGCGCGGCGGGCTATTGTGCGTTATGTTCGTCGGGGTGGTAAGGTTTGGATTAGAGTGTTTCCCGACAAACCGGTTACGGCCAAGCCCGCCGAGACCCGCATGGGGAGTGGTAAAGGTTCGGTTGATCACTGGGTAGCTGTGATTAAACCCGGGCGTGTTCTGTTTGAGATTACCGGGGTGCCTGAAGAGTCAGCCAAAGAAGCGATGCGTCTGGCGGCTCATAAGCTGCCGATTAAGTGTCAATTTGTGCACAGGACTGTGTAGGAGCGTAAGTTATGAAGGCCTTCGAGATAAGAAATCTCTCTGATAAAGAAATTCAAACGAAAATTGAAGAGGTTAGCGAGGAAATGTTTAACCTTCGCTTTCAATTATCAATTGGGCAATTGAAAGATCCCAGCCGGGTTTCTGTGCTTAAGAGAGACGTGGCTCGCTTAAAGACTATTTTGCGAGAAAGACAATTGGCGGCCCAGTAGGTTATTACTTTCTGGAGTAGGTTAAAGAAATGGCTAGAGAACGACGAAAAATTCTAATTGGTCGTGTTACCAGCGATAAAATGGACAAGACAATTGTGGTGCGGGTGGAGCGCCTTAAGCAACATCCTCGCTATGGTAAAGTATTGCGTTTTCATAATAAATATAAGGTTCACGACGAAGAAAACAGTGCTAAGATGGGCGATACGGTAAAGATCATTGAGTCCCAACCGCTTAGCAAAGAAAAACGGTGGGCTTTAGTTGAAGTATTAGAGCAAGCCCCGGCTTGATTTTACGATCTAATTTGATAGTGGTGGAGTATTTATCATGATACAACAAGAGAGCCGCCTCAAGGTAGCGGATAATAGTGGGGCTAAAGAAATATTGTGTATTAAGGTTTTGGGTGGTTCCCGACGGCGTTACGCTACAGTGGGTGATGTGATTGTTGCTTCGGTTAAGCAAGCCACTCCGCAAGGGAACGTAAAAAAGGGGGCTGTGGTTAAGGCTGTGATTGTCCGCACCCGAAAAGAGATCGGTCGGCCCGACGGCTCGTATATTAAATTTGATGAGAATGCCGCTGTCATTTTAGATAATGATGCGGTTGGTCCGCGGGGGACCCGCATATTTGGACCGGTCGCCCGAGAGTTGCGTGAAAAGGGCTTTATGAGAATTGTTTCTTTGGCTCCGGAAGTACTCTAGGATTATTGGCTTGAGGAAAGTGCAAAATGCAAAAAATAAAAAAAGGTGATTTAGTCCAGGTAATCAGCGGAAACGAAATCGGCGTTCGGGGCGAAGTGGATCGTGTTCTAAAGGGTTGGGCTATTGATCGTTTCAATAAACGGACAGGGCGAAACCCTGATCGTGATAAACTTTTAATCAAAGGTGTTAATGTCCGTAAGAAACACCAACGCCCTATTAGCCAAACCCGAACCCAAACCGGGATCATCGATAAGGAATTACCGGTGCATGTCTCCAATGTCATGTTGGTTTGCCCCAATTGTGATGAAGCGGCGCGGGTAGGGTTTCGAGTTGAGGGTGATAAAAAGGTGCGTTTTTGTAAACGCTGCCAGGCTACCATTGATAAAATATAGGTGAGAGTAAGTTATGCTCCAGCTAAAAGATAAGTATAAACAAAATGTTGTTCCGGCAATGGTCAAAGATTTTGACTATAAAAATGTGAATCAGGTGCCGCGGGTTACAAAAGTTGTGGTTAATGTGGGCCTTGGTGAAGCACTACAAAACGCTAAGGTGCTGGAAAAAGCTTCTGATGAAGTTGCCTTGATTACCGGCCAAAAGCCGATCATCACCCGGGCGAAAAAGTCGATCGCGACCTTTAGACTGCGCGAAGGGAACCCCATTGGGATTAAAGTTACCCTGCGCGGCGGTAGAATGTGGAGCTTTCTTGACCGACTGCTGAATGTGGCCCTGCCCCGCCAGCGTGATTTTCGAGGTTTGTCGCCTGATAGCTTTGATGGACGTGGAAACTATACGGTTGGTCTTAGAGAGCAACTGGTCTGGCCGGAAATTGAGTACGATAAAATTGATAAAGTACGTGGTATGGAGATTAGTATCGTGACCACGGCTGAAACAGATGAAGAAGGTCGCCGTCTGCTAGATTTGATGGGAATGCCTTTTAGGAGATAAACAAATTATGGCAAAAAAGTGTATGACTATTCGCGAACAACGTAGAAAGTATGCCGTGCGGGTACGGAATCGATGCAGTCAGTGTGGGCGGCCGCGAGCGTATATGCGCCGTTTTGGATTGTGCCGTATTTGTTTTAGAAAATTGGCTAACGAAGGTAAAGTTCCCGGCGTTGTAAAATCTAGTTGGTAAGTTAAAGTTTTGACCTTCGACCGTTTGTTTGTCCATCCGACATTTGAAAAGGATTTGGTGTGAATATGATCGATCCAATTGCTGATATGTTGACGCGTATTAGAAACGCGGGCATGGCCCGGCACCCTCAAGTAGCGATGCCTACGTCCAAAATACGAGTAGCGATTGCTAAAATCTTAAAAGAAGAGGGGTTTATTCAGGATTTTGAAGTGCTTCCGGGCGATGTTCCCTCTTTATTGTTGCATATGAAATATACTCGTGAGCGCCAACCGAGACCGGTTATTGCCGGGATTAAGCGCATAAGCAAACCCGGTCGACGAACTTACGTGAAGAAGCAAGATATACCCTGGGTGAGAAGTGGATTGGGTATTGCCATTGTGTCTACCCCAAAAGGGGTTATGACAGGCCATCAAGCTCGTCAACAAAATGTGGGCGGCGAAGTTCTCTGCTACGTTTGGTAGGCGTCTCACCCGACAATATTTAATGAATGGGTACAGTGAGGTTTTAAAATGTCGAGAATAGGAAAATTGCCGATAACCATTCCGAAAGGCGTTTCGGTGGATATTAACAAGAATACGGTGACGGTCAAGGGGCCAAAAGGCGAGCTAACCAGAGACTTCTTGCCGGAGATCAAGATTGAACAAGAAGACGGCGATATCGTTGTCACCCGTAATAGCGATCACCGTACTCATCGAGCTAAACATGGTTTAACCCGAGCCTTATTGAATAATATGATTGTTGGGGTTAGTGACGGGTTTAGGCGCCAGTTGCAAATAGAAGGGGTTGGTTATAGAGCTGCCGTAGAGGGCAAAAATCTGGTGTTGAACGTTGGTTATTCTCACCCGGTCGTTTTTGAACCCCCAACAGGAGTTAGTTTTGAAGTTCCGGATCGGGCGGGCCGTGAGATCAATGTTTCAGGCATCGATAAGGAAATTGTCGGCGAAATTTGCGCTCAAATCCGCCGAACTCGTCCGCCAGAGCCTTACAAAGGTAAGGGAATTCGATATGCGGGTGAAAAAGTTCGGCGTAAGGCTGGTAAAGCTGGTAAAGCCAAATAACTGGTTTTTGATCGAGGGAGTTACGTACTATGGGAAAAACAAATCCATTTTTTGTGGCTAGAAAACGCCGACATGCTCGCGTGCGCAAGCATGTCAAGGGGACGCCTGAGCGGCCTCGTTTGAATGTGTTTCGGAGTCTACACCATATTTATGCTCAAGTAATCGATGATACGCAAGGCGTAACCTTGGCGTCCGCTTCTAGCTTGGAGCCTAATCTGCGCGACTCAAGTGATTTCAAAGGGAAATCACCATTGGAACAAGCGGCGGCTGTCGGCAAGCTGGTGGCTGAACGGGCGCAGGAGAAACAGATTACTAGAGTTGTTTTTGATCGAGGTGGCTATAAATACCACGGTCGAGTCAAAGCACTGGCCGAGTCATCTCGGGAAGCCGGGCTTGAGTTTTAATTTGAGATCATAACTGATAAGGAACGCCTCTTAAAAGGAGTTATTGATGGCAAAACGTGAATTTGAGGACGCAGTAGAAGAACTCGACGAGCGCGTAGTTCACATTGCACGTACGGCTAAAGTTGTAAAGGGCGGTCGCCGTTTCAGTTTTAGAGCTGTGGTTGTAATTGGTGACAATAAAGGCAGTGTTGGGGTCGGCATCGGCAAAGCCCGCGAGGTTCCCGAAGCAATTAGAAAAGGTTCGGAACAAGCGCGTCGAAATATGAGAAAAGTGGCGATGACCGATACGACCATTCCTCATGAAATTGTCACCCGTTTCAGCGCAGCCGAAGTGTTTTTGAAACCTGCGGCTCCGGGTACCGGGGTTATTGCCGGCGGCGGAGTCCGGGCTGTGGTTGAGGCTGCCGGTATTCGAGATATTCTGACTAAGAGTAAAGGTAGCTCCAATATTTTGAATGTGGTTAAAGCTACAGTCAAAGCATTGTCGGAACTTCAAGATCCGGTTGAAGTCGCTCAAAGACGCGGTATCCCCCTGAGTAGGGTTCAACCCTTCTGGCTAACGCGAGGGAGTCAATAATGTCGAAGCAAGAGAACGGCAAAGTGATTGAAGTTACTCTGATAAAAAGTGCTATTGGCTATTCCACTCGCCAAAAAAACACCGTTAGAGCTTTGGGACTGCGGCGTTTGGGCCAGACGGTACAACACAATGATACGCCTGTTATTCGGGGTATGATTGATAAAGTGTCGCATCTGGTTGAAGTTAGCGAATAAATTTTGTATAATAGTTAGTTAACTCTTGAAGTTTGCTGATAGCATTAGTATGGGTTTAGTTATCCGATATTGGGAGTATCAGTTATGAAGTTACATGAATTACAACCGGCCCCAGGTAGCAAAAAGAGCCGAAAAAGAGTTGGTCGTGGCATGGCTTCCGGGAAAGGTAAGACTTCCGGACGGGGGATGAAAGGACAGAACGCTCGCTCTGGAGGGGGTAAAGGACCTTATTTCGAGGGGGGCCAATTGCCGCTGGTTCGTCGTTTGCCCTTCAGACGAGGTTTTACCAATATCCATCGAATAGAATATAAACCGATAAATGTTGAACGGCTGCAAGAAAAATTTGGTGGCAGTGACCTTCAAGAGATTACACCCGAAGTTCTCATTGAGGCCGGCATCATCAAACGGTCTGATAAGGCTGTGGCAATTTTGGGCCAAGGGGAATTAACCGCACCTTTAACCGTAAAAGCGCATCGCTTTTCCGAGAGTGCTAAATCAAAAATTGAAGCTGCAGGCGGTACTGTAGAAGTTCTGCCCCTATCTTAAGTCCAAAAGGATTGGATTATGCTTGAAGCTGTTCGCAATGCGTTTACGCTGCCTGACTTGCGGCGCAAAATAGTTTTTACGCTTTTGATCCTGGTTGTTTACCGAGCCGGGGCGCATGTTCCTGTTCCCGGTGTTGATGGTGCAGCTTTACAAAGCTTTTTACAGTCTGGCAGTGACGGCAGCACTATTGTTCAGTTTCTGAATCTGCTTTCGGGAGGGGCGTTAGCTAATTTCTCGATTATGGCTATGGGGGTCTACCCTTATATTACCGCCTCCATTATTATGCAGTTGTTAACTCCCCTTATCCCGCAACTTCAGGAGCTTTCTAAAGAGGGCGAACAAGGCCGCAACAAAATCAATATGTACACCCTCTGGATTACCGTGCCTCTGGCATTGCTTCAGGCTTATGGTCAAGTGTTTTTTATTCAAAGCTCCGTGCCGGGAATTCTTACGAATTTCGGGTTTGGCGTCGATCCGTTGACAACTATCGCTGTTTTAGTATCTATGACTGCCGGGACAATGGTTGCGGTGTGGTTGGGTGAACTGATCACTGAACAGGGCGTGGGCAATGGCGTATCGATCATTATCTTTGGTGGTATTGTGGCTCAAATGCCCAACCAAATCGCCCGTTTTGTCAGTCGTCAGGAATGGGGCCATTTGATTCTGTTCGCGATTATCACGGTTTTGACCATTGCGGTCATCGCTTTTGTGCAGGAAGGCCAGCGTCGAATACCGGTACAGTACGGTAAACGCGTACGTGGAACTAAGGTCTATGGCGGGCAAAGTTCGCACATTCCGATGAAAGTAAATAGCGCCGGGATGATCCCGTTGATTTTTGCTCAATCAATTATGATATTTCCGAGCGCCGTCGCTGCTTCATTTACCGTCAGCGATAATCAATTTATTAGCAATGTTGCAACGGGGATCGTGACCTGGTTCAGCCCTAACCCCCAATCATGGCCTTACTGGATCCTTTACTTTTTGATGGTGGTTGGTTTTACTTACTTCTATACTGATGTAATTTTTAAGCAGCAGAATTTGGCCGACAACCTGCAAAGACAGGGCGGATTTATCCCCGGCATTCGGCCCGGTAAGCGCACTGAAAGTTATCTCAACTCCGTATTGCAACGTATTACTTTGGTTGGAGCGCTTATGTTGGGTGGCGTGGCAATTTTGCCCTGGCTCGTGAATCTTATTCCAGGTGTGAGCCAAAGCGGGTCTCAGACTCAAGCGCTATTGATTACCAGTACCGGATTGTTGATTGTGGTTGGTGTGGTACTCGATACAATGAAGCAGCTAGAGGCTCAACTTCTGATGCGTAACTATGAAGGATTCATCAACTAGAGGATTGACGGAAGGGCTTCCATATTCTAACCTTACTATGCTCCACCGGTTTAGTTGAAAAGGAGACGTAATCATGAAAGTTAAACCATCTGTAAAGCGTAGATGTGACAATTGTAAAATTATCAAACGACGTGGTGTCGTTCGTGTGATTTGTACTAACCCTAGACACAAACAGCGTCAGGGATAAGGAGGAAGGGAATTACTTATGGCTCGTATTGCTGGTGTTGACTTGCCTCGTGATAAACGTGTAGAGATTGGGTTGACTTATATTTATGGCATTGGCTTAAAGACAAGCCAGGGGATCCTATCTTCGACCGGAATAAACGCAGATACACGCGTGAAAGATCTATCTGAAGATGAAGTAATTCGGCTTCGAGACATTATTGATCGGGATTACATCGTAGAAGGTGATCTGCGGCGTGAAGTGGGCCTTAATATTAAACGGCTACAAGAAATTGGCTGCTATCGTGGCTTGAGACATCGACGGAATTTACCAGCTCATGGTCAGCGAACGCGCACCAATGCTCGAACCAGACGGGGCGTCCGTCGAACGGTGGCCGGTAAGAAGCGGGCTGCACGCAAGTAGTCTGGTGGATTTGGTATCTGTCGGTAGGTACTTGTAGAGAAATAACGGAAATAAATTTAGAAGCATTATTGTGGAGTTCTAATGGCGAAACAAAGAGGTCGAAGAACCAGATCGAGTAGTAAAAAGGAAAGAAAAAATATTCCTTACGGGCGCGCTTACATTTACGCGACCTTTAATAATACGATTGTTTCAATAACCGACCAACAAGGTAATGTTGTTTCTTGGGCAAGCGCCGGGACAAGTGGGTTTAAGGGGTCACGCAAAAGCACGCCCTATGCCGCCCAGTTAGCCGCTCAGAACGCAGCTAGAACGGCTCAGGAACACGGCATGCGTGAAGTAGATGTCTTTGTGAAGGGGCCGGGCCCCGGCCGTGAAGCGGCCATTCGCTCGCTCCAAGCGGCCGATATGAAGGTTAGGTCTATTACGGATAAAACGCCTATCCCTCACAACGGATGCCGTCCGCCCAAGAAACGTCGAGTGTAGTTTTCTTTTTCAAAAGGGATGAAGGGTTGGCCAAGCCTGTAAACCTTTTGCTATTAGGCTAAATGATTAGGAGGAAAAATTGGCGCGTTACGTTGATTCTGTATGTAAATTATGTCGAGCTGAAGGGGAAAAGTTATTTCTTAAGGGCGATCGCTGCTTTTCACCTAAATGCTCATTCGAAAAGCGATCATATCCGCCAGGATTACACGGTCGTCAGTCTCAATTTCGACGTAAAGAGTCTGATTATCGTATGCAGCTAAGAGCAAAGCAGAAAACTCGCCGTGTTTATGGCGTTTTAGAGAAACAGTTTCGTCGTTACTTTGCTCAGGCGATTAACCAGAAAGGGTTAACTGGCGTTAACTTATTAATCATTTTGGAAAGTCGTTTGGATAACGTGGTATACCGCCTTGGCTTGGCCTCGTCACGCAATCAAGCGAGACAGTTGATTTCACACGGCCATTTTGACGTTAATGGCGTTAAAACCAACGTTCCTTCTTATTTGGTGAACCCTGGTGATATTATCGCTGTGCGGGAAAGTAGCCGACAAAAAGCCATTTTCAAGGAGATTGCCCAGGCTTTGAACGATGGTCGTGTACCGGATTGGCTCGATCTCAATGCTTCTAATTTATCGGGTCGAGTTGTTAGTTTGCCAACCCGCGAACACGTGGACGCTACGCTGAACGAGCAACTTGTCGTTGAATTCTACAGTCGATAAGGGCGTTAGTTTTACAGTAGGTTTTAGTAACCAAGGTTCTTTTTTAAGTTAAAGTTAGTTTTGGAGGGCGTTTCCTTGTCTGAATTTAATTTGGTTTTACCCAAGATAGAAACTGAGGCTAGCTCTCGAAGTTATGGACGGTTCATTATTGGTCCATTGGAGAGCGGGTATGGTATCACTTTGGGCAATGCCCTTCGCCGTGTATTGCTCTCATCCCTGAATGGAGCGGCTGTCACATCTATTCGTGTTAGTGGTGTTCATCACGAATTTTCTGATATTCCTAACGGTCGTGAAGATATGACGGCCCTGATCTTAAATGTGAAACAACTCAGATTAAAAATGCATCAGAACGAATCTGCGCGATTAAGAGTAGAGGTCAGAGGCGAAGGGGTTGTCACCGCCGGTGATTTTGAATGCCCCCCTCACGTTGAAATTGTCAACCCAGACCTGTATCTACTGACGATTGACTCGCCTGATGCTGAACTGGATATTGAACTTGTGGCTCAAATGGGAAGGGGCTATTCCCCGGCTGAAGAGCGCGGTAAATTGCCTATCGGTGAGATACCGGTTGATGCTATTTTTAGCCCGGTCCGCAAAGCCAACTATGTAGTTGAACGGGCGCGTATTGGTCAAGCAACTGACTATGACCGGCTGCGCCTGGAAATTACCACTGATGGGACCATTCTACCGCATGATGCCTTAAGTGAGTCGGCCAAGATATTGGTACAGCACTTTTCGCTTGTAGCGGGTGGGGCGACTGAAGTTGAAGTTCAGCCTGAAAAAGAGGAAGAAGGCGGCATTCCGAATAAAGTCTACGAAATGCCTATCGAAGATCTTGAGTTGACGGTTAGAGCTTACAATTGCCTCAAACGCGCCGGTATTACTCAAGTTGGTGAAATTTTAGAAAAACTCAAAAAAGGTCAAGACGAGATTTTGGCCATTCGCAATTTTGGGCAAAAGTCGCTGGATGAGTTGATAGAGCGCCTGGAAGAAAAGGGCTATCTGAGTATGGTTAATGAAGACGGCGAGTTTCCTAAAGAGATGGCCGAATTTAACGAGTAAACTTACCGGTTAGGAGAAGCAATCATGCGACACAATGTAATGGGACGAAAGTTAGGCCGATCTAAAGATCAACGAAAGGCTCTATTCAGAAACCTGACAACTGAATTGTTTCGCCATAATCGAATTACAACCACCGAAGCTAAAGCTAAAGCCATTCAGCCCATTGCTGAAAAGCTGGTGACCCTGGCTCGACGTGGCGATCTTCACGCCCGTCGTATGGCGGCCCGGGAGTTGACTGATCCTGCGGTGCTCAAAAAACTGTTTGATGAAACAGGAAAACGTGTGGGCGACCGACCCGGTGGATATACTCGAATTTATAAATTAGGTCCGCGCCGAGGTGATGCGGCCAAAATGGCGATTATCGAGTTAGTTGATCAGGAGTAAAGTGCTTTTAAGCAGGGTAATGGTTTGTGAGCCTTGAACAGCGTTATTGGGCTGTGGTTGAATATGATGGCACAGATTTCTATGGCTTTCAACTGCAAGCCGAAGCCCGAACGGTTCAAGGCGAGATTGAGAAGTGTCTCGAACGGATTACCCGACGTACGATAAGAATTAGTGCTGCTGGCAGAACAGATGCAGGGGTTCACGCCACAGGTCAAGTGGTTGCCTTCGAGGTGACGTGGAAACATACTTTAGCTGATCTCCAGCGGGCTATCAATGCCAATTTGCCGACTGATATCGTCTTTAACGAACTACAACGGGTTTCAACCCCGGATTTCCATCCTCGGTTTAGCGCTATCAGCCGGACTTACCAGTATCATATTCTTAATCAACCGTGGCCAAGTGCTGTACAGCGGCGATATGTCTATCACGTCGATAGGCCCTTGGATATAAATTTAATGCGTCAAGCCAGCCGGCTCTTACTGGGAAGTCATGATTTTGCCTCTTTCGGCAAACCCCCTCAGGGCAGCAATACGGTTCGCCAAGTAACCGAGGCGGAATGGCAGCTTAGAGGCGATGGCCACTTGATTTTTAGGATTACAGCTAACGCTTTTTTGTACCGGATGGTTAGAAAAATTGTGGCAACCCTGGTACAAGTTGGATTAGGTACAATACCTTTTGATTCAATCGTAGAGATATTAGAGGCCCGTGACTTGAACAGTTCCTCGCCACCGGCTCCGGCGTGTGGTCTGTATCTGGTTAAGGTTATCTATCCGGAAAACGTGCGTTAGTTTTTCACAAAGGAGAATGTTAGCGGTGAAAACGACAATAAGTGCTAGAGAACAAGATGTTCAACGAGATTGGTATGTAGTTGATGTTCAGGGCGAAACGCTAGGACGGATAGCCGCTCGAATCGCTACAGTGTTGCGTGGAAAACACAAACCTATTTACACGCCTCACGTCGATTGCGGTGATTACGTTATTGTGATAAACGCAGAAAAAGTACATACTACGGGTCAAAAACTGACCCAAAAGAAATATTATAGGCACTCCGGTTACCCTGGAGGGTTGAAAGAGATTACCTTGCGCGATCAGTTGCAAAAATTTCCTGAGCGTGTATTGGAATCAGCCGTAAAAGGGATGTTACCAAAAAACCGTTTGGGGCGTAAGATGTTCAAAAAACTTAAGGTTTATGTCGGTCCCAACCATCCCCATGAAGCTCAAAAACCCAAGCCTCTACCAGGCTTAGCAGCAGATAATTAATTTTTAGAGGAAAAGAGACATGGCAGATACACAATATTATGAAGGTCTAGGTCGGCGAAAAGAAGCTACAGCCCGGGTCCGATTGCATACCGGGGGTACAGGTAACAAGTTTGTCGTCAATGATAAACCAATGACTGACTATTTCTCTCGTGAGTTAGACCGGGTTATGTTGGTTAAACCCCTTGAAGTTACAGGTACAAACGGTCGTTTTGACATAACCGTTAAAGTCAACGGCGGTGGCGTAACCGGCCAGACGGATGCCATTAAATTGGCTATTGCCCGTGCCCTATTAAAAGCTGATCCTGAATATCGAAAAAAGCTGCGTGAAAACGGCTTTCTTTCACGTGATCCCCGTGCTAAGGAACGTAAGAAGCCCGGTCTCAAACGTGCTCGGAAAGCGCCGCAATATACCAAGCGTTAATCAGTTAGCCCTACCCTAAGTTGGGTATAATATTGACTGCCTTTTTAAGATCAAGACACCTCTAATTAGAGGTGTCTTTTTATATTTCAGTCGAAAAGATATAGTATAAAAAATACCGAACTCATAAACAAAACCAGGGTGAATTGCAAGGGCATATCCGTAAGCAGCACTTCATCGGGAGCACCCCCATTGCCCTGAACGTGGATAATATACAAGTAACGAAATATACCATAAATGACAAAGGGAATGGTGAGCATCATTAAATGGTTACTCGGTAAATTGGGCGCGGAAAAGGTGTAAAAGGCATACGTGATGATAGTGCCGGTGGTGACAATGGACATCATCGAGTCAAGAAAAGGCAAATTGTATTGATTTAAGATCGTCCGAGTCGTCGATTGACCGTTGAGCAGCACCAACTCTTGGCGACGTTTGCCGAGTCCTAAAAATAGAGCCAATAGTACAGTGAATACATACAACCAGGGTGAAAAACGTTCGGCTTGGACTAAAGGTACACCACTGGCCACTCGTAAGACAAACCCCACAGCTATCGTCATAACGTCGATAATGACCATATTTTTGAGAATAAATGAGTAGGCGATTTGTAAGATTAGATAGCCAGTAATAATTAGACCAAAAATAGGATCTAATAGAAAACTCATCGGCAGACATATGATCAGTAAAATAACGACTGCGGCTATGGCAACAGGGATGGGGAGTTGGCCGGACGGTATGGGACGATTTTTCTTGACAGGATGCTGCCGATCTTTTTCGATATCGACTAGATCGTTGATTAAATAAACCGTGCCTGAAATTAGACACAGTAAAAAGAAACCCAAAATCGTCTTGAATAACGGCCCCCATTGGAACAGTTTTTCATCAAAAATTAGTGGAGCGAAGATAAAGCCATTTTTGGTCCACTGTTTGGGACGAAGTGATTTAAAGAGTCCTCGAATCACACATGTCCTCCTCAAAAAAGTTAAGTGCATGGTACTAAAACTTCAGAACCCTAGCAAAAGTGATGCACCTCAAAAGTCTAAGTCATCCATAAGCATGGATGCGTATTGGGGTGATTTTCTTGTGAGTCAGCGGTTCTTATGATACGCTTGAATGATGACAAAGGTTAGATTAGATATTTTGTTGGTTAGTAAAGGCTTAGCGGAGAGCCGCAGCAAAGCTCAAGCATTGATTATGGCCGGTAAGGTCAGAGTTGATGACCAAGTAGCGACCAAGGCCGGCATGGCCATTTCCGTTGAGGCAGCCGTTACTGTTGATGACGAATTGCCGTATGTTAGCCGGGGCGGGCTGAAGTTAGCAGCAGCTCTGGACAGTTGTAAAATCAATCCCATCGAACTTGTTTGTGCTGACGTAGGGGCATCGACCGGAGGATTTACGGACGTTCTGCTTCAACGTGGGGCCACCAAAGTATACGCGATTGACGTAGGCTACGGTCAGTTGGCGTGGAAACTACGGCAGGATGAGCGGGTGATTGTCATGGAACGCACCAATGCTCGCCATCTGAATTCACTGCCGGAAGGGGTTGATCTGGTGACGATCGACGCCTCCTTTATCTCGCTTAAGTTGATTTTGCCGGCTGTGGTAAAATGGCTCAATAATTCGGCCCTGGTGGTAGCGTTAGTCAAACCGCAATTTGAAGCGGGGCGATCACAAGTGGGCAAAGGCGGGGTAGTTCGTGACCCGGAAGTTCATCGCCAGGTGTTATTAGAGATTATAGATTACGCGATACAGCTAAAATTTTCCATTTCCGGTTTGATCCCTTCTCCGATAACCGGGCCGGCCGGTAATCATGAATTTTTGCTTTGCCTGGAGTGGCAAACCGGTCAGCCCTCGATTGATATTGATCAAATGGTTGAGAATTGTTTAGAAAGTGTAAAAATTGTTTGAAACTTTAACTTTTCATATTTAAATTTGCTGTCATAGACAAACATAGTGAGCTTGTGTATAATTCAGCCAGGTATATTGTTTTTTTCGAGTGATTCAACAGAACGTTAAAATCTCCTGCCTTTCCTAAATTAAAAATATCTCAGCAGGAGCTATTAGCTACTCAATATATATCCGGTTTGCTTCAGGGGTTGAAATTATAATGTTGAAATATCTTGATGACCCAGATGAAACGCCAAAATCCAACGCCGATAGCGATAACGACCCTACGTCATTGACTGAAGACCTTGATTCTCAAGATATATCCGATGAATTTGATGATGAAACAGTGCCGGTAGAGATTGAACTGCAAAGTTCAGATGAATCTTTCAGGCAGAAAATTGGTGGGCTGGAACGTCGAATAAGCTATTTGGAACGAATTGTCAAAGTTAGCCAGATGCTGAATTCGATACTCAGTCTGGAGCCATTGTTACAGATAATTATTCAGTCGGCCACAGAACTGACTAATACCGAAGCCTGTTCGATAATGCTCATTGACAAGAATACCGGCGAACTACGGTTCGCTGAATCGACCGGTGGGCTGACTGAAGCGCTCAAAAAACTCATCATTCCGCTTGACGGTAGTATCGGTGGGTGGGTTGTCCGACAAGACAAACCGTTGCTTATTCGTGATGTTAGAAACGATCCGCGCTGGCATGGTAACGTGGATGAGGCTCTGGATTTTGAGACTCGTTCGATTTTAGGGGTGCCCCTTAAGGTTAGAAATAAAGTCATCGGCGTCTTGGAAGTTATTAATAAGATATCTGACGACGGATTTAATGAAGATGATATCCAAATTGCTACCACCCTTGGAGCCCAGGCAGCCATCGCCATTGAAAATGCCCGGCTGTTGGATGAATTACAGCAAGCTTATCGCGACCTGTCTGAAGTTGATCAACTGAAAAATGATTTCGTGAGTATTGCTTCTCATGAACTCAGAACGCCTCTCTCGGTTATATTGGGTTATGCGACATTTTTGAAAGACAATGTCAGCGGCCAAGCCAGTGAACAGCTTGAAATTGTCCTAGCCAGTGCCATGAAGTTGCGGTCGCTCATCGATGATATGGTTAACCTGCGCCATATTCAAACGAACGATATTCAACTGTCCAGAAGTATCTTTTCGTTGAAGCAGTTAGTAGTTGATATCAGCGATGAGTTTTCCGACATTATCTCCGGCAAGAAACTGGTTTTAAGCAAAAAATTTATTCCTAATGACTCACCCTTAAATATCGATGCTGACCGGCAGAAAATCTATTTGATTTTAGCTAACTTGATTAGCAATGCGATCAAGTTTACCACTGAAGGCGGGCGAATACATATCAATCTTGAATTAAAAGGGCATAAGTATTGGTTAAATGTGATTGATACGGGGATTGGTATTGCCCAGAACGACTACGAGCGTATCTTTGACCAATTCTATCAAGTAGAACCGCCTCTAACTCGAAAATATCCGGGTCTGGGATTGGGTTTATCGATCACGAAAGGTATGGTCGAGGTTCACAAGGGGCGAATTTGGGTCGAAAGTGTGGTTGGCAAAGGGAGTAATTTTGTAGTGGTGTTGCCTAGCGCGCCAGATGTTCACAATTCATAGCTGTTTTAGGCTTAAACCCTCAGCGTCAAAACCTGTTAAAAGTTTATCTAATCTTGGACTATCTACTCCAAAACATCTAGCGAGGGAGATCATTTTATATGCCCGATATCGTGGTAATGGGCGACATAAATGTCGATGTAGTCTTGACTATTCCTGCCTATCCTCTGCCTGGAACTGAAGCGGTGGCTACATCCGTGCAAATGCACACCGGTGGATCTGCTGTCAACACCGCCATCGCCCTGGCTAAAATGGATATGGATGTTGGGTTTATTGGACGAGTAGGACCGGATCCACTGGCCAACCAGGTGTTGGCCGATCTAAAAGCGGCCGGGGTCGATTGTAGTGGGGTTCAATTTGACCCTAAAGTGAGTACAGGTTTGATATTTATCGCCGTCACAATTGATGGTGAACGAACTATGTTTGGGGCTAGAGGCGCCAACTCATTCACTCAGGCTAGTGCCATTGACCCCACTTACTTTAAAAACTGCCGGTGGATTCATCTTTCCAGTTATTCCTTTTTGGCCCATCACCAATATGAAACCATCTTGACCGTTCTTGACATTGCGGAAAATTCGCCCCATACTAGGGTGAGTTTAGACGTCGGCACCGAACCTGTCATCCGAGCACGTTCCCAAATACTTAACCTCTTACCCAGGCTTGATGTTATCTTGCCTAATGAGCAGGAGATATCTTTACTGGCTAAAGGGCTTTCCATTGATGATGGTCTTAACTATTTGCTTAATGGTAAAGGGGCCTCGGCTATTATCGCCAAACGTGGTAGAAATGGTTGCCTCTTAGCCGTAGGGGATAAGCGTATCAATTTACCCTCATTTAATGTTAAGGCTAAAGATACAACTGGAGCCGGGGATAGTTTTAACGCCGGAGTTGTGCTTGGGCGTCTGGTCGGGCTAAGCTGGGAATCGTCGGCTGCATTGGGTAACGCCATGGGAGGGGTGGTAACGACCCATGATGGCCCCGGAGCGACGTTTGTGAACAGAAATACTGTCTCTAAATTGATAGAGCAACACTTTTTCAAAGATGAGTGGGCTCCTGCTCGGCCGGCTTTAGAGGAGTTAACGGCTTGGTTTGAAGGGATTATTTAAACCGGCCATTCTCTTTACTGGCTTGAGTAGTTAACAATGATGTCATCTATTCTCAAATCAAATTAAATATGAAAGAGGAGGAATTTTTAGTGAGAACACCTATCATTGCCGGAAATTGGAAAATGCATAAAACCGTGGCAGAAGCGATTGATCTGGCTCACGGAGTTTGCAGTGCGGTTGAAAATGTAAGTGGCGTTGATGTAGTGCTATGCCCTACCTTTACCGCTCTATCAGCCGTAAAAAATATTGTGGAAGGCACAAATGTGGGCCTGGGAGCGCAAAATATGTACTGGGAAGTTCAAGGCGCGTTCACCGGCGAAATTTCCCCGGTCATGCTGGCCGAATTATGCGATTATGTCATCCTGGGACACTCGGAACGACGCCAATACTTTGGCGAAACGGATGAGGGTGTCAACAAAAAGATTAAAGCAGCTTTGGCCCACAGTTTAATTCCCATTGTTTGTGTGGGTGAGGATTTGACCCAAAATGAAGCCGGTGAAACCGAAACCTTTGTTGGCGGCCAGGTCAAAGCGGCCTTCGATGGGTTGTCGCCCGATGAGGCGGCGACCGTGATTGTGGCCTATGAGCCTATTTGGGCTATCGGGACCGGCAAAACCGCCGACCCGGCGATGGCTAACGGCATTATCAAAACCAGCATTCGTGGTATTCTGGCTGGCCTGTATGGTGATAGCGTGGCCGAAAAAATCCGGGTGCAGTATGGCGGCAGTGTAAAACCGGACAATGTCGCCGGGTTTATGGCCCAGCCTGACATCGATGGGGCTTTAGTCGGCGGCGCCAGCCTAAAGGTAGACTCCTTCTTAGCCTTGGTGGAAGGTTCGGCGTAGAGGTTGGTAGAATTTTTGAGGTAAACCAGGTGGCTGACCCTTATTCCAGTAAGATAAAAGCGTCAGTCACCTGCAATAACCCTGACCCAGTCCACTGGGATGGGCTGAATTGATCAGTTTGGAGTAAATCGTCTTAAGATCAGACGTCTAAAATTTATGTCTGGTTGGTCCATTCTTTTTTGGTTAATCATTTCGTTTCTTATACTATACCCCCTGAACCGCTGGATTAGTACCCGTGTGCAGGGGGTTGCTTTTTTATTGACCGGCAACCCTCAAGTGGCTATGTGGTTTTTTTGGGTTATTTTTCTGCCGGGTACATTTTTGCACGAGCTAAGCCACTGGCTTACAGCTAACTTGCTTGGCGTTAGAACCGTTAAATTCTCTTTGTGGCCGGAGATTAAAAAAGGCGGGCAGTTGCAGATGGGGGCTGTTCAGGTTGAAGTGGGTGATCCGTTTCGACATAGTCTTATCGGCGTTGCACCCTTGCTCTTTGGTAGCTTGGCTGTTTTGTTAATTGGTCAAGGGCAACTCAATCTAACCGCCATTGGGCAGGCTGTGGTTTCGGGCAACCTGGAAGCGATCTGGCAAGCCATCATCCAAACAATGGTTCTTCCCGATGTATGGGTTTGGTTGTACCTGGTATTTGCCATTTCTAACGCTATGCTGCCCAGTGCCTCAGACCGTGAGGCCTGGCGAACCGTTTTACTTTATTTGGGTCTGGCCTTAGTTTTGGCTATCGGCTTGGGCCTCAACCCCTCCCTTCCCCCCGATTTTCAGAGGTTGGTTCTAACTGGCTTTGCCTATCTACTGTCCGCTTTTACCATCACCATCGCCGTCGATCTCATATTTATGGTTTTTATTTTCATCTTTGAGATTCTTCTCGGTTGGTTGTTGGGACGACAAGTTCAGTATAACCGTTAAGACTTCCAACCAACCATCCATCCAACCATCCATCCAGCTATCTATCCCCCTATATGATAAACAGAATTTAGGCTTGACCACAAAAAATGATATACTTTCTGCGTTATCGTACGCAGGGCTAATTGAGCGTAACAGTTTATTTTAGCCCATCGTTGTTATAGGTGTAATCTTGATCGATAGTGCTGGAGCCACTCAACTACCTGAGTCGGCGTCACAAGAAATCGAACTGATTCGGCAAGCCACTTCAGGCGATGCCAATGCTTTTGCCGGTTTATACGATGCCTATGTTGATGAGGTTTATCGTTTTGTTTTGCATCGTGTCGGCAATAAGCAAACAGCCGAAGACCTGACGTCTCAGGTGTTTCTCAAAGCCTGGGATAATTTGGGGCGATATACGATGCGCGGTTTGCCTTTTGGCGCTTGGCTCTTTCGGATCGCTCGCAATACGGTTATCGACCATTACCGAACTCATAAAGACGTGCTACCCTTAGAGGCCGAGGCTATGACCAAACCCGATCCAAAGGCCAATGTAGCCAAAGAAGTTGAACGCCGTTTGGAGCGGGAGTGGCTCCAAACGGTTCTGCAACATTTAACGGAAGACCAACGAGAAGTGTTAACCCTAAAGTTTATTAACGGCTTAAAAACAGGAGAGGTTGCAAAAATTATGGGTAAGCGCCAGGGGGCAATTCGCGCGTTACAAATGCGCGCCCTGCAAGCCCTGGCCGATTTATTAGGGGGAGAAAATGAGTAAGCTGGAAAAAGTATTAGATGATTGCCTTGCCCAGCTCGCCAGTGGACAGTCAACTGTTGAAGAATGTCTGGCCGACCATCCGGAGCATGCCCAGGAATTACAACGTTTACTCCTGACCGCTCAAATTTTGGAGCCAGGCCAAAACTCTGAACCAACGCCAATATTTAAGGCCAGAGCGCGTTCGCGGTTGATGGCTCATATGCAGGCCAATCCCAAGAAAAAGCGCTCGGCTACCTATTGGCCGGCTTGGGCGCCCCTCTTCTTGGGACGATCATTTAACATGGCTTTTGGTTTAGCGGCAGTGCTGGTGTTATTTTTGTCAACCGGCACGGTCCTGGCCCAGTCAGCGCTGCCCGGTGAAGCGCTATATGATTGGAAGTTGGCCAGCGAAGAGGTTTTTCGAACGCTGCACCCTAATCCACTCAGCGTCGATCTGATGGTGGCTGAGCGGCGAGTTGATGACTTAACCCAGGTTTCGGATAATGATGAGGCCGTGGCCTTGGCTCTGCTGGAATACCAGCACACCTTATCAAATTTATCCGATTATCATACACCTGAGTCCCGACAGGCTATTTCAGCGGCGTTGGTGCGGCAGAAAGCCGAATTGGACCAGGTTCAAGTCGATGTGCCGGAATTGGACCGGTTGCTGACCGAGTTAGGCCCGGCTCCGCCCCCGTCCATCACTTCCGAGCCGGTTGAGTTGGCGTTTAGTTACCAGACGGTGAATATCGATGGGCGAACGATTACCTATCGGGCCACCATCACCAATACAACCTCAAGTCAGCCTGTTTCGACGACGCTGATTGCGGCACTATCGCCCAACGAAGAGTTTGTAACCGACAATGGGGCCGGCTGTGCGCTTAACGATAACGGTGAACGTTCCTGTGAGTTGGATGATTTGGCCCTTAATGTTGGCCGTAGTGTGACAGTTACTACACGAGCCGTACCTTGCTACACCGGCGTGGTCGCGAATTCCGCTATGCTGGAAATTAGCGATGATTCTGCTCAGGTTAGCCCATCCAATTCGATTCAAGCTGAGAATATTATTGATTCGCAATATCCAAATCCGGCCCGAGTCATTTATGTGCAGAGTAATTCTCAGAACTCAGATCTTGGCTTAGTCACCTCGGGTGGTACCAACGTCAATGCCGAGTTCCACCACTGGGCCGCGGCTCCGGCCTGGTCACCGGATGGTAAGCACTTGGCCTTTTTTGGTATTCAAGGTATTAGCCAGTTAGCCGCTCCCTATAATCAAGGTAATGGTGTTTGGGTGGTTGATGTAATCAATAATCAGCAACAAAACCCCAGACAACTTCTGGCGCAAGATCATATCAAAAACCTCACCTGGTCGCCCGATGGAACGAAGATCGCTGTGGAAATTGGCCCGCCGGGTATCGCTCACGAGATCGCTATCATCGACGCCGATGACGGCCGCGAACTCTATCGCTTTGCCGGTGAGCAGCCCGCCTGGAGTCCGAACAGCCAGCAGCTTGTGATCAAGGGCTGTTTCGATGCTTGTGGATTGTGGCTAGTCGAGGTCGATGGATCGCTGGTGCGCCAGATAACCACCGATAGTACTGATAGTTATCCAACTTGGTCGCCGGCAGGTGATCAGATCGCCTTTAGTTCCTTTAATCGAGATGGGAATTGGGAGATTTATCTGCTCCAAATCGATAGCGACGCCGTCACCCGCTTAACGAATCGAAAGGGAACCGAGACCACCCCTGTCTTTGGTCCATGCGGGCAAAACCTGTACCTTCGCACCGATGCTTACGGCAGTTGGTGGATTACCACGATGCGGCTCGATGGTAGTGGCGAGTACAAAGTTCAAGAGGGTGTCGGTTCTACCGAGGAATGGGGCTTAGCCCGACCGGCTGTTCGCTAAACCATTTTGTTAAAAACCGGCTGGTTCGTAGTAACGGCTTTAGCCATTACCGGTAATCCCGCTAAAGCGGTTACTACGAACCTCACGCACTGTGACGCCGCTGATCCCGCTGGATAGTTTTAACCTCAGCTTTTCTACCTCATCGCAATCTTAGCATCAACCTAATTGCATAACACTTTTCCCTGCTCTATCGTTTAAAGTCTTAGAAGTTTGCTCTTCAACGGTCAATCGATCATAGAAGCGATCAAAGGAGTTAAGGAAATGCATACCTGGCAGAGCCGGGTTAGAACCGGCTTACTTCGGATTATTCGGTCAATCTTATTTTTGATTACACTTGTCTTGGGAACGACAGCCGTAATGTTAATGGGGGAAACATCGGGGCTGGCTTTAGCTGATTTGTCGAATGCTTCTGTCTTAACCGTAACCACGGCCGGCGATGGCGTAATGTTTGCGGTCTTGCAGAATGGCCCCCAAGCTGATGGCATTTACCGGAGCGATGATAGGGGCCTAACCTGGCGGCGAGTCGGCGCCGGGCCGAACGGGGTGATGACCACGTTGGTCGCCCACCCGATCAATGACGCAGTCCTTTTCGCCGGAACTGAAGGCGGGCCGGTTACCGCCACAAATAACCTTTGGCGCAGCGACGACGGCGGCAAAACCTGGCACGAATTTTTCATCAGCCTCCCGGCTCATCCTGACGGACTAGTTCCGGCAGTGACAGCCTTAGCGATTGACCCAACGCAGCCCCATAAACTATTCATCGGTACGGCCGGTTTGGGCGTTTATTTGTTTGACATTGGTGATAACGGGTTGGGATATAGCTTGGTGGGCGGCGTTTCTGCACACAGAATGCAGGTGAAAGATCTGGTCATCGGCGAGAGAAATCGAGTCTATGCTTTAACCGAAGCCGGTCTATTTGTAACCGGTGATGGTCAAGCCTGGCACGATCTACCATTCCCGGTAGAACGGCCGGTTGATGTGACCGTTACGGGGAATTCGCTCTACGCCGCCGCAGAGTCGGGTGAAGTTTATCACTCAAGTGACGGCGGGCAAACTTGGTCCCAAATAGGCGATAATTGGCCGGCTCTGTCCGAGGCTCGTTTACAAGCGACTGCTATCAGTGTCGATCAGGACAATCCAAATCATGTGGTGGTATCCACGGCCTATAACATTGGCGGGCAGTTGGTTGGCGGCAGCATCTATGAAACCCACGATATCGGCCGCGAATGGGTGAAAGTTGGCGAGGCTAAAGGCGTGATTACTCAATTGATGATTACCAACGGTCGCGTTTATGGGGTTTCAAGCACCGGTTTAACGCCGTATGGATCGCCCATCCAACCCGCCCAAAACGGTATTTGGGATAGATTAGGGTTACCGGCCTATTTAACATCGGCTCAGGTTCTGGTCATGATGGCGACCTTGGGACTAGCCAGTATCATTCTTTTTGGTCGATTAGAATGGGTTCGCTCTTTACAAACCAGCTCGTAACAGTTTCTTGTTCTCTTTCGTTTTAAATGGTGTAGTTGAACATTAATTGTCAACCAAAGGAAGATGAGAAAAAATGAAATGGCTAAAAATTGTTGGCTTAGGCATCGCTTTGTGGGGATTGGGCCTGGTTTGGCTTGAGTTCAAGTTTGTGCTTCTATCTCCGGTGGTTCTGGGAATTGTGGCCATTGTAGCTATAGCGCTGCCGGCCTATCGCTTAGGTCAAGCGGTAGGGCAGTATTACAGCATGGCTTCAGTAAAAGTAGTGCATCCGGTTAAGCCGACCTCGCCTATTTTTGTTCGACATCATCACTCCCGGCCTACCCATCCGATGTCGGTCATTCAGCCGCAAAATTCACATTCAAACCCAACTCGCCCTATGCCTGTTGTAAACTAACCCACATAAGGTTTCCCTATTTTTTGTAAAATGGGGCGTAGGAAGTTAAAGACAGGAGTTGTTAAAGAAGCCGTCTCTAAGATATTAGAGGAGGATCTCAATGAAAACGATGAACATGCGCTTAAGAATAGCTTTATTTTTTATCATTCTGATACTGGGTACAACGGTTGCCTTGATGACCGCCGAGACAACCGGTCTGGCTCTGGCGGACCTATCAAATGTTTCGGTAGATACGCTCATTCATGATGCCGATAATAGTGCGCTTTTCGCTATGATGGACGGGGCAGGGATTTATCGCAGTAGTGATGCCGGCTATTCATGGCAAAGGATCAGTAGTGGCCCTTCAGAGGAAGATGTGCAGGCGCTGACTGTACACCCCGACAATGCGATGTCCTTATATGCCGCTACGGTTAACGATCAAGGACAGGCCAGCTTGTGGCACAGTGAAGATGGTGGTCAGTATTGGTCTAGCGTTCGCTTCGAACTTTCGGCCGATAAAGCCGACGCCCAACCTTTGATTAACGTGTTAGCGTTAGATGCGGATACAGCCGATATCATCTATGCCGGTACCGAAGGACACGGCATTTACCGAATTGATTTGCAGACCGGACAAACAGAATTATTGGGGGATAAGTCCACAGCAGATTTGTATGTTAGAGACTTGGATGTGGGGGCCACCGGTCGGATTTATGCCGTAACGACTGAAGGACTGGTAATAGTTGAAGGGACCACGGTGCAAGTGCTGGAAAATTTGCCAGATACCCCGGTTAGTCTGGCTGTGGATCCCACCAACCCGATGCGGCTTTACGCCGGAACAGTGGCTTACGGAGCCTTTGTTTCAAATGATGGTGGACGGACCTGGCAAGATTTGAACACGGGTTTTGGCTGGCAGCCGGGTCTTATTCTCCGCGTACCGGCTATAGCTGTCGATAAAGATAAACCTCAACACCTGGCGGTGGCCACCGCCTATGGTGTGGGTAGTCAGCTTGTGGGTGATGGCATCTATGAGAGTTTTAATGGCGGCCAACATTGGGTTAAGATTGCTGAAAATCAAGATGTTGTTGATCAGTTGGTGATCCAAGGAGGAGGAGTTTACGCTGCAACAACACAAGGATTGGTTCGCTACGGCAACCCGTTACCGGTGGCTTCGATAACCTCGTCACTGCACCTTCAATCTCTGACCAATCCAACTGGAATTCAGCTCTTGATCCTAACCTTAACCGCAGGTTTAGCCGCCTGGGTATTACTCGGTCAGTTTATTGGGAAATCGCATCAGAAACAGAGCGCCGCTTAATTAGAGTCATCACTATTAAGAAAAATGCCGACCAAAGGCGGTCGGCATTTTTTTTGCTGAACTGATATATCAAGCTGACTGTGCTAAAAAGCGGTTACTAATGGCCGGATAGCAGAGATGCCAAATGGTTTACCCAGATAAGCATCAAAAGGCCCAGGTTGACTTTTCAGTTCGGGCGGGTCGACGGAACTCATCATGACAATCATTGTTCTTGGCGCAATCCCCCTGACATACTCGGCTAACTCTAACCCATTCATACCCGGCATCTTGTAATCAATTAACATCAGGTCAACGGTGTTTCTTTTTAGATATTGCAGCGCGTCTTGTGCGTTTTTGGCGGTGGTAACCAGATAATTGGGCCAGGTTTGTCGGATGCCTTGCTCAAGAAAAAACAGAATGTCTTCGTGGTCGTCAACAATCATTAGGTGCTTTGCAATCACGGTTTTTCCCCTTTGATGAAAACCATCCTCCCATAAAGTTACCTCAATAATAAGCTAACTAAATAGTAACGCAGTTATGAAAGCATGAAAATTTAGTTATAATCTACAAGAGTTAACTAATGTAACCAATGTTTGCTAAAGCACGTTATTGAGCATAAAAAGAACTCGTCTGACTGTGGCCGAGAGATTTTTATCGATCTGTACTAATTAGGAAAGTTTTTTAGCGCCATCCCGTTTGAACATCATATCCAACCGATACGCACCCCCCTCAAATATGCGTTTTGTATCGTAGCCCATTTTATCAAAGGCGCGAAGCATCCCCCAGTTGTCGGATAGGACATCGGCCGTAAAACCGAGAATACCCCGTTTTTTAGCTAAATAGGTTAAATAGCTAATCAATTCCGTCCCAATGCCGTGTCCTTGATATTCGTCGCGGACGGCAAAAGCCGCGTCGGCTGTATGGGTTCCGGTATTGACGCTGTACTGCCCAATGCCGATAACCTCTTCTTTTTCTTCCTCCGGATAGGTGATAGCCAGGATAACCATGTCTCGCGTATAATCGATCACTACAAAATGTTGTAGTTCTTCGTGGGGCATGCTGGTGCGCATAGACATAAATCGACTCTGCAAACTGGCATCCGACAGCGAGTAGAAGAAATCTTTTAGCAGCGGCTCATCGCTGATCTTGACCGGCCGTAAGAAGACTTCCAGGCCGGTTTTTGTCTGACGGAATGTTTCCAGTTCGCCGGGATATTCGCCGGCTTTACCGGGGATAAAGGCCTGATCTTGGTAAATAAGATTGGCCTTTTTAGCTTCCTCGATGAGCCAGGGACGGAATTTGGGATGAGCAATGGCGATAAGATCCATCGCCCGCTCTCGAATATTTTTGCCGTGTAAATAGGCAATGCCGTACTCCGTCACAATATAGTGAATATCGCTGCGGTTAAAGGTGACTCCGGCCCCCTCTTGAAGTAGGGGGATAATTCGGGAAACGGTATCATTTTCGGCGGTTGAGGGCAGCGCCAAAATTGTTTTCCCGTTAGGCGCTAAAACCGACCCACGCATAAAATCGGCCTGACCGCCAATCCCTCTAAAAAACATTTTACCGATCGACTCAGAGGAAGCCTGGCCGGTTAAATCAACCTCTAAGGCGCTATTGATGGCGACCATGTTTTCTTGCCGGGCAATCAGTAGGGGGTTGTTGGTGTAATCTGCCGTTCTGAATTCAATGGCCGGATTGTTATGGAGAAATTCGTAACTGCTTTTTGTACCCATACAGAAGGTAGCCACAGTTCGACCCCGGTTGACCGTTTTGCGGGAGTTGTCGATGACCCCTTTTCTCATCAGGTTGATAATGCCGTCGGTGAGAAGTTCGGTGTGAACACCCAAATGTTTTTTTTCGGATAGATGGGGTAATATGGCATTGGGCGTGCTGCCGTAGCCGATCTGGATGGTATCGCCGTCTTCGATCAGGTTAGCCAGATAGCGCCCCATCTGTTCGATGACGATATCGTCAACTACATCCTGATATTCAATAAGAGGTTCATCATGGGGAATGAAAAAGTCGATATCTTCGAAGTGTAAAAAGCCGTCACCGGGAATGCGAGGCAGGTTGGCATTAACTTGAGCAATAATGTAACCGGCGCTTTCAATAGCGGCTTTGGTGACATCGACGCTGACCCCCAAATTGACGAAGCCGTGTTCGTCAGGCAGGGTAGTTTGGATCAAGGCCACATCGATAGGAATGAGCTTGCGATGGAACAAATCTGAGGTTTGCGATAGAAAGATAGGGGTGTAGTCAGCCAAACCGGCGTTGATTGCTTCTCGTGTGCTGTCAGAGATAAAAAAGGTATTATGACGGAAGTTGGCCTTGAATTTGTCATCGGTATAGGGGGCCACTCCCAGGGGCCACATGTGGAAGACCTCAACATCATAAAAGGCGGCCCGGTTGCGATTGACATAATTGACCAAAGCCTGAACCAGGTATTGGGGCTGACCGCAGCCGGTACTAATAAAGAGTGTATCACCTCGACGAATCTTCTTAAAGGCTTTACCTTCCGGGCCAAATTTTTCTGGATACTTTTCTTTTAGAGCAGCTAGATTTAGGGGCATTGTTTGCGTCTCCTTATCGGGGTTGGAAGTTTCCGTTGTTAATTTAGTGTAACCTGTTTTAGGGCAATTAGGCAAAAACCTATCAAAAAGTTGTAAGACTTTGGGGGTCTCTTAGGCTACTAACTCGGCCTCAATCCACTTACGAACAGAGTTAATCAAATATATGCGGTCGCTGCGTTTTAACTCCTCTATGGTGATCACGCGCTCGCGGATCGCTTGCTGGGCCAGTAAGTGCGCTCGATAGGTTCCGGCCAGCAACCCGCAGTTGATCGGCGGTGTGACCAGATCATCGCCAAATTGGACCACAATGTTGGCGATAGTGGCCTCAGTCACCTGGCCTTGTTCATTCCAGAGGATTACATCGTCATAATCGGGCTGTGCTTCGCGGGCGGTGTTATAAACTCGCCGGTGGGTAGTCTTGTGAAAAAGGAAAATATCGTTAGCGTTGACCGACTGACGGGCAATAGCTACTCGCCAGCGCTTTTGAGCCGGCGGTGAATCAAGCGGGATAGCCTGAGTGGTTATATCCCCATTGGAGGCAATCAATGTGCGAACACGGTGAGGTCGGTCAAACGGTGCGGCTAGCAGTTCTAACTCATGCCGCAGATGGTTGTAATCGACCGGAATACTAAAATAGCGAGCCGATTCAGCCAGTCGATGCAGGTGTTCCGCCAACAAAAAATAACCGCCGGCCGGTTCCCACAAGATCGTTTCCAGTAATTCAAAGTTGGGGTGAGTTTCGGTTAGGACCTTGGCTTTAAGTTGGCACTCCTGGTATTCTTGAGCGGTTTCAGAGTCCCACACAATCCCGCCACCCACACCGTATTCGGCCACGCCGCTGGTTTGATCGATAACAACAGTTCTGATAGCGACATTAAATTGCGATTGCCGGTTGGGGGCGATATAACCGATGCAGCCGGTATAGATTCCACGCGGCTCCGGCTCCAACTGGCGAATAATCTCCATCGTACGCACTTTTGGCGCGCCGGTAATCGAGGCGCATGGAAAGAGAGCGGCCATAATTTCGGCAGTAGAAACGTTACTGCGGGCGGTAACCGTAGAAGTCATCTGTAGGAGGGTGGGGTACCGCTCTACGTCAAATAATTGCGGCACACGGATCGATCCGGCGGTAGCTATCCGCCCCATATCGTTGCGGACCATATCGACAATCATTACATTTTCGGCCCGATTTTTGAGCGAACGGCGCAGCCCATCAACTTGTCGTTCATCCTCGATCCAGGTTTTGCCTCGGGCGGCCGTGCCTTTCATCGGTTTGGTCATAACGATCGCGCCATCTCGTCGGAAAAATAGTTCCGGTGAGGCAGAACAGATGACAGTTGCGCCGGTATCAACATAGGCTGCGTACTCGCTGCGCTGGCTGTCAACCAACCGGCCAAATAATCCCCGTGGATCGCCGGTGAAGTTGGTCCGCAGGCGCATAGTATAGTTAACCTGATATGTTTCACCCCGGCTAATGTGATCTTTAATTCTGAGCAGCGCGGTTTCATACGCCGCTTGATCGATGGCCGGCTGCCAATGACCAAGTTTGAAAGTATACTGTTTTAACGCCGGCAG
Source organism: Anaerolineales bacterium (assembly GCA_020634855.1). Taxonomy (GTDB): domain Bacteria; phylum Chloroflexota; class Anaerolineae; order 4572-78; family J111; genus JAGRBY01. The sequence continues at coordinate 669,449 of JACKAU010000002.1, read as the reverse complement.
GTCAGTTGGCAGTGGCGGTTGATAAAGGCCAAACCAAAGTAGCGGTAGGATTGACGGCGGGTGAACCTGAAAAGCCGGATCGAACGCTGGAGCGGCTTCATACGTCAGGAATCCGGCGGCGTACAGGCCGTGTCGATTGACGCTCTGTTCGATCTGGCTTAACAGCGGACAAACCAGGGCCGGATCGGTTGTTGTGATAATCTCAAGGGGGTTGCGAAAATGCAGCCAACCGCCGGCGTGGCTGCTTTGCAGCAGTACGTCACCGTTCATAGTGATCGATGGTTATCCTGACTAGACCGTAATGGATTAAATGGGGTGAAGTTTAGTCGAAAGTCTTGATTTGGCAATTGGCTTAAAGCCGGCCCCCGGTGGTATTCTATTTGCGTTTTAACCTTCCCGATTTATACTTTATTAAATGTCTAATCTATGTGGTAATTGACAGTAACTGTCGTTTTTATTTAAGGAGGCACGCTTGCTCAATGGACAACTATCGACACCTGGTCGCCTTCAAAGATTTACCGGACAGCGAACTGCAATGGCTTATCGATCACAGCGTTGAACAGCAGCTTAAGCCGGGTGAAAACTTTGTTGAGGAAGGGCTACCCACCGACTTCTTCTACGTGGTTCTCGAGGGTGAACTTCAAATATCACGGGCAGTTAATGGTCGTAGACATGTGATGGGCACGACGCCGCCCGGTATTATTGGCGGGGAATTAACGCTGTTGAATCATTTGCCGACTTCGATGGTTACGGCTCAAGCCATTATGACTAGCCGGCTGATGGTTTTTGACAAACAAACGTTTCGTCAGATCTTTGCTGCCTGTCCGAATTTTGGGGCTTACATTTTCAAGATTGCCACGGAGCGGATGCAAAGCTACGCTACGTTTATCCAACAGCAAGAGAAGATGGCGGCTTTGGGCAAATTGTCGGCCGGGCTGGCTCACGAGTTGAACAACCCGGCCGCCGCTGCCCGCCGATCGGCTCAATCGTTGTCTGAGCTATTGCCGGCTTTACAGGCTCATACGGTACATCTAAGCGCTTTAGGGCTAACAGGCAGCCAGTTGGCCGATTTGGATCTTTGCCAGAACCAATGGCTGGTTCAGGTCTTATCAGGGCAGACTCTATCGGCGCTGGAGCAGAGTGATCGGGAAGATGAGCTGGCCGATTGGTTTGAGAATCACGGCATCGAGAACGGCTGGCAAATGGCTGAAATTTTTGTTACAGCCGAGGTTAAGCTAGATGAGTTGAGTGATCTGGCCGCCTGTTTGCCCGATCAATTTTTAGCGCCGGTTATGGCCTGGCTGCACGATTCATTGTGCGCGGCTAGTTTGTTGGATGAGGTTGAGCAAAGTACGCGCCGTATCTCAGACCTGGTCGGGGCCATCAAGGAATACACGTATATGGATCGCGCCCCGGTGCAGGACGTTGATGTTCATCATGGGCTGGATATAACTTTGAAAGTTCTCAAGCATAAGTTGAAAAACGTAACGGTCACACGTCAGTACGACCCAACAATACCTGCCATTTCGGGTAAAGGCGGCGAACTCAATCAAGTTTGGACCAACCTCATTGACAACGCGATCGATGCGATGGCCGGCCAAGGGCAGTTAAGGCTGATTACCCGTTGCGAAAATAATTTCGTGATGGTTGAAATAACAGATAACGGCCCTGGTATTCCGCCAGACGTTCAACCTCATATCTTTGAACCGTTTTTTACAACGAAAGAGGTCGGCTCAGGGACAGGCTTAGGGTTAGATATTGCCTATCGGATTGTCAGCGAGCATAAAGGTAATATCGAAGTCTGGTCAAAACCGGGTGAAACGCGGTTTATTGTTCGTTTACCTGTCGATGGTTTTAAGGAGGCATAAACCCAGGCTATGGTACTGCTTAAATATCTAGGTATAGCTATTGTAGTGTTTGGAGGAATTTGGCTGGCTATTTACATTGTTCGGCAGGTGAGCCGAGCCGGCCAGCAAACCCTGGCCCACCCGGAAATTCAAAGCTGGCTGCAAAAAGAAAAGGTACTGGAGACGCACGGCGAGTGGCGAGCAGCTTCAGATATTAGTTTGGTCTTGCCGGATTTTGAGTTTGATGGTCTGAGTAATTCCTCTGAAGCCGAGCCGGTTGATATTGTTGTAGCCTTATGCCCTCAAGTAGGCGCCCCGCTCAAATTGGCCTCTCCCGCCGATTATATAGGACAAGCTTGGGAGTGGCTGGTACAATACCAGAATTTGGATGGTTGCAGCCGGGTCGATTTGATACCGGCTGATGGCGGCCCCACTCTGGCTGTCCTTGAAGTCCACGACTCAAGCGGCGGTATTGTAGCCCAGGTGGGTCAGCAAGGTTACATCGTCTTTCAGCCCGATCTGTTACCGGAGCGACCGGCCACCTCACCTCCTGGCCTGGTCAATATAGCCACCGTTGAGGGAACAACCGTAACATTTCAAGATAGACGCACCTTTTACTGGAAACCGTCCGACAACATCTACGGGTTGAGGTATTTCACTAATACGCAAGGGGATAATATCATAACTTTTCAGCTACTAAACGTGCAGGTCAGCCATGAGGCTCCCCTTGATGTCGTTTCTGTTTTAATTTTGCTCGAATACTATTTGTATGCTAATCCAACCGGTGATTAGTGGCTGTGGTGAAAATAAGGCGTGGGGAAAAATGTGGGTCGATAGCCCCATTGCTATCTTGACCACAAGGTGGGATAAATGTTACAGGCGCAACCCGCGACTGTGCTTTTCCCGGTACATCCCCATTGCCCGGTTGATCTGGGATTTGGCCACATCGGCCCCTTCCCAGCCCACCGGTTTAGTCCGTTTCCCTTCCAAATCTTTATAAACTTCAAAAAAATGGGCCACCTCTTTTAAGAAATGTTTGGGGATATCTTTGATATCCTGGTAATCTTCAAATATAGGGTCTGTGGCCGGTACAGCCAGTACTTTGTCATCAGCCACCCCCTGATCGAGCATTTTAAACAGCCCGATGGGTCTGGCTTCGATGACACAACCGGGGAAGGTGGGTTCGTTGATCATGACGATAATATCCAACGGGTCGCCATCGTCATAGAACGTCCGGGGAATCAAGCCGTAATCACCGGGGTAATACAGCGATGAAAATAACACCCGGTCGAGCTTAAGCACACCTAGCTCTTTCCCATATTCGTATTTATTGCGGGAACCTTTAGGAATCTCAACAATGGTGTAGACCACATCAGGGGGGTTGGGACCCGGTTCTAGTTCGCGCCATAAGTTGCTGCTCATTCAATTTTTCCTTTTCTATTAAGTGGTTGAGTAGAAATGATTATGAGTCAAATCTAGCATGAAAATATGGGGACGTCAATAAGGCATAATCCTTATTTTAGATGAATTTACGCTATCTTTAGGAAAATTTCAGCGGCTCTCTGCCAAATCATCAACAGGGTGGTATAATGCCGTCTGATATTTGGAAGGAGATGCCTAATGTCTAAGATCAATTTGCTCCACTGGGCAAGTTTAGTTCTATTTGTTCCTATTTTAGCCTGTACAACGGCGCGGCAAACACCCGAACCCCGGCCCACCTTACAACAGTTGGCCTTTGATATTCAAACGGCCACCCCCACCGTCAGTCTATTATTCGATGCCCCGACGCCAACCCTTGATCCCAATGCGACCCCCACCAGCACCCCCACCCTAACCCCGACCTTAGTTTTAACGGCCACGGTCACGGTTACGCCGACCGAAACCATTCAGGAGGAGGCAGCGCCGCCGCCGGCGTCCGAACCCGTGCAAGAAGCCATCCCTACACCGCCCCCCGAGCCTACCGCTACTGTGCCGCTGGCTCCGCCGGTGTTTGGCGGCGAATGGGATTTTGAAGCCGGTTTCAGCGAGTGGGCCAACCCCCACGCCGATCGATGTGACGGCGCCAAGTTAGCCATAGGCTGGAACGCATTCACTACCCGCGACCAGTTTGGCTCCTCTTGCATGAACCAAAATACTTGGGCCGATAATGTCTACTCCGGGCAAAACTCCCAAGAAATCACCTTTGCCTTTATCGGCAATGAAGCCGGCATTTTTAAATCGACCGCGACCATTCCTGGCCATCAGTATAAGATTGAAGTCTTTGTTCGGCGGGAATTCAGTCCGGCCAAAGTTGAGGTGTCGCTCGGCTTGGACCCGACCGGCGGCGGCGATTATCTGGCCGAGTCGGTGCAATGGTTCCCGTGGGACGACGACACCGAAGATGACTGGTCTAGAACCGAAGAGATCATCACTGCCACGGGGGAGAGCCTGACCATTTTCATTAAAGGGTTTCACCCGCGTCCGGAAGGGGGGGGCGCTTTGCGGATCGACAATATTACCATTACCGATTTAGGCCCGGGCGGGCCGGACAGTGGGAGTGATGAAGGATGAAAAACAACAAAAACAGACAGTACAAGTTGTGGTGGATTTACGCTGGCGGATTGATGTTATTGTCGCTGGCCTGCAGTTTAGGCGGGGCGGCTACGGCTCTGCCGCCGGGACCGCCGGCCAGTTTTGACGTCCAAGTGGCGACGCCAACGCCTCATCTTCGTCAAAATAGCGGCGGTCAGGCCGCGGCGGAGGCCGTTCCGGTTGAAATTACGCCGTTGGGCGATGCGCCCACTCACACCCCTGATCCTAACGCCTCGCCTACCCCCATTCGCTTACCAACCCACACCCCCACCTTACCGCCGACCCCTACCACCGATACCGAGACGCTGGCAGCCGTGGGCGTTGAGCTAACATCCGAACCGGAACCCACTGTTGAGCCGGAACTGACCTCTGAACCCGAAGCCGTCGAGGTGGCCGCAGGTTCTGAACCAACGTTGCCTCCAGAAGCGCTCGATCCGCCTCTGGAACGCGGTGACTGGGATTTTGAAGGTGAATATGTGCCCTGGCCTAATCCCCACGGCGAACCTTGCCCCGGCGCTAGGGTCGCCGGCGGTTGGAACGCGTTTGTGGAAAATGGGCCGTTTGGCTCCTCGTGCTTGAACGAAAATCTATATCAGCCTAACGTTTATTCCGGGGCGGCCTCGCAGGAGATCACCTTTGATTTTATCGCCGCCAATTCCGGGGTATATCGGACGATCGCGACGACGCCCGGCCATCGTTATACCATTGTAGCCTACGCCAAGCATGATCGCAGTGCGGCTCCGGTGGAGATGTTTTTGGGCGTCGATTATGGCGGCGGCACGGCCTGGGACGCCGAAACGGTGGAGTGGTTTCCTTGGGATGAAGGGGCTGAAGATACATGGACGGCCACCGAAGAAACTGTGACCGCCACCGGTGAGCGTCTGACCATCTTCATTCGGGGATTTCATCCGATGGCTGATCAAGGCGGTAAAACGGTCATCGATAATGTCAGTGTCTTGCACTTAGGACCATAGGTACAGGTAATTCTGTTGACAATCAGGCCCGGTACAATAAAATAAGGTACGATTTAGTGAGGTTAGGTACGGAATGATAGAGTATAGATATTTACAGCCGGAAGACGCCGAACAGGCGGCTGAAATCCATATCGAAGGGCAGCCCGGCACGGTTTTGACCCGTCTGGGACGCCCTTTTTTGGCTGAATTATACCGGGCGGTGTGTTGCTCTGAATGGGGCGAGGGAATTGGGGCGTTTGACAACGGCCGGTTGGTGGCTCAAACGGCGATGGCCGTTTCGAGCGCAAAATTTTTCACCGAATTCAAGCGCAAATATTTATGGCGAGTCGCCGGGCCGGTGTCGATGGCGGTTTTAAAAAACCCTTCAATTTTGAATGATGTTGTCAAAGGCTGGAGTTATGCCGATCAAACCCACAGCCCGGAGCGAGAAGGTGACGTAATTTTTCTGGGCGTGACGCATGAGTATTTACGGCATGGCATTGCCCCCGAAATTGTGCGTCATATGTTTGGCTGGGCCGAGTCGATTGGCTTGACCTCGGCCAACTTTATGGTTGAAAAAGGCAATCGCCCCATGCGCTGGATGATCAGCCGGCTCAATGAGCTTCACGTGGCTCACGAATTTGAGGCCTACGGGCGCGTGATGTTGTTTTACAAAATTCCGATTGCGGCCAATGTAGCGGATGCCCGGTTGCCTCAAGGACGTCCTTACACGCCGGCTCATTGTTACACCACCACCAACGGTACCGGGAGATACAGCTAATGAGCTTACCTATCAGCTTTGACGATGTAAAAGCCGCTGCGGAGACCATCCGGGGAGTGGCTCATCACACCCCGGTGATGACATCGCGCACGTTCAACCAATTGGCCGGTTGTCAGGTTTATTTTAAGTGCGAGAATTTTCAGCGGGTTGGTGCTTTTAAGTTTCGGGGCGCGTATAACGCCCTGGCGCGATTGAGCGAGTTGGAGCGCACACGGGGCGTGGTCACCCACTCGTCGGGTAATCACGCTCAAGGTGTGGCTTTGGCGGCTCGGCTGCTAGGAATTTCGGCCACAATCGTGATGCCTTCCGATGCACCGGCCAGCAAATTGGCCGCGACCAAAGGGTACGGGGCCGAGATTGTATTGTATGATCGCCAGACCGAGGATCGCGCTGAGTTGGCCGGACGGCTGGTTAGCGAGCGTGGGTTGGTGATGATCCATCCGTATGATCAGCCCCATATTATGGCCGGACAAGGCACCGCTGCCTTGGAGTTGCTTGAAGAGGTACCCGACCTGGATGTGTTGGTGGCTCCGGTTGGAGGCGGTGGACTGTTAAGCGGCTGCGCGACCGTGGCGAAAGCGCTCAAGCCGGCAATTCGCGTGTTTGGCGTTGAAACGGAAAAATCAAACGATTGGTGGCAATCCTTTCAAGCGGGCCGGCGCGTCAAAATTCCACCGCCTGAGACCATCGCCGATGGTATGCGCACTCAGCAGCCGGGCGAATTGACCTTTCCGGTGATTCGAGAGTATGTGGAAGCAATCTGGTTGGTCAGCGACGCGCAGGTGATTGATGCGATGAGATTTCTATTATCCCGGCTGAAAATAGTGGTTGAGCCGACCGGGGCGGTGGCGCCGGCTGCGGTTTTTAACCGGCTGGCTCCGCCAGGTTCATCGGTCGGCGTCATTATTTCCGGGGGCAATGTGGATCCGGCGCTGCTGGCTCAATTGTTGTCGTCGGCCTGACGAGGCTTTGTTCGAAGCTTGATTTTTTGCAATTCTTTCTTTAGAGCGTTTTCAATATCGAGCATTTTGACTTGGCCGTGATAAGCGGTTAATTTGACATTGGTAATTTTTTGTAAAACCTTGATAACCGCTTCTATTTTGGCGACGCTGATTTCACATTCCTCCAGCGTCTCGATCAACTCGGCGTGATTTGGCAGTTGGGCCGGTAAGCCTTCTTGAGCTAAAAAGATATTCCCGTTGAGGACAACCAAATAGTTGTTGAGATAATGGGACAGCGTAACTACCGTCTGTCGAACGGTTTCAGAAATGAGCAGATCACGTTCGAGTTTTTCTTTCTGCCGCGTCAGGCGGATTTCTTGGAGGGCAGAGTCAACGGCCTGTTGCAGTTCATCCGGTGAAAAAGGCTTTACCAGATAATCCTTAACACCCAGACGGAACGCCTCAACCGCTACATTCTCAGATCCTTCAGCCGTCATGAATATGACTGGGGCGTCACAGTCTGTTTGGCGTAAAGCGGCCAGCACGCCCAGGCCGGTCATCCGGGGCATGTTCATATCTAGCAGGATCAGGTCCGGCTGGTGCTTGACGGCCATATCCAGTCCAATTTGCCCATTTTTAGCATGGGCTACCTTGTAACCAAGGGGAAGCAGCATATATTTAATCAGTGATTGAGCAAATTTTTGGTTGTCATCGACGACTAAAATGGTTTCTTGAGACATTAAACATCCCCTTGTCGGGACACCCACCGAGCGCCCCTTTTTGACTGAAGGCAATTTGATTATTTACTACCTTCTAGTTTACCCGTCTATTCTAGTTTTGGGTAACGACTTGGTCAATATTTGTAATTAGATTCGTTGCCGTTGACTCTAATTTGATCTTATGGTAATGTTGACGTTATGTAAGGTTGGCCGACATGAACCTAATTTATCTTGCCTTTAAAAAATGGAAATATTTTATTCTGGGTTTTATTGTGCTCGACCTGATAGCGGTTGGGTTAGTTTTGCTGTATGCCTTCCAAGTGTCAACGGCGGAGCGAGCCGCGGCCGCCGAATTAATCCAAACCCTGGAAGCGCCGACCCCCACGGCCACGGCGACCGTCACCCCCTGGCCTGGACCGGGTCCTCGCGCCACCCCAACCGCCACCCTGCCGCCCACTCCTGAATCGACCGATGTTTTGGCTGTCAGCGGCTTTCCACATGGGTTTACGCCGACGCCCCGGCCAACGCGGGAGAAGGTATTGATCACCTTACCCTACATCTTTCCGGTTCATGCTGGGAAGGTTGACGTGCCGGAAATAAATCAGATTTACTACCCGGAACCGTTCTTTCCGCCCGGTTCCAACAATGCTTGCGGCCCGGTGGCAGTATATGCAACTTTGCTTGGTTTGGGGGCCAGCGTAGATTACACCCATTTGCGTGATATAGCGGTTAATTACGGCTTTACTGACTATGGCATTACCAAGTCCGGCATGGTCGGCACGTTAGCTACCCTTAATCAAGAAATGGGCAGCCCGTATGTGATTGAGCATGGCAACAACTACAACATTCAAACGCTAGCTCAACACATCCGCAAAGGGGGCGTCCCCATTGTGCTCATTCGGGTCAGAAAAGAGGGCGGCGAGTTTCGCGTAACCAGCGATCAGTATAACTCGATTGGCCATTTTCTGATCGTCGAACAGATTAACACCCGTACAAATACGGTTAAATTTGCCGGTTCAACCTTAGGCATGGAAAAAGTACCCCTTTCTGACTTTGTCCAATCGTGGTCGAGCAACCCCCAAGCGGTCAGCGTCCCCCAACCGCCTCGCCCTTCGGTGTTTAATCCCTGGCGCGGCCCGGTCAATACTGAGGCCGTTAATTGGGCCATCATCGTCAAGAAAAAATAGGGACTTTGCCAATTGACTTGATAGGCGATTCGGGTACACTTTCTTAACTTGGCATATATTTTGCACAGTCCTGAAAGGAACCTTGACGCTGACAGAGCAAGTAACACTCCCTGGCCCTCAACCGACTGAACCCGGTGAGGAAAGTAATGCCTCCACCTGGCCGAACCCCGACCGATCTGAGCCGGAAAGTTCGCCGCAAGCGCCGGCTGCCAATCGATCAGGCCGGCGGCTGACCTCCAAGCAGATTTTGGGATTTATCCTGGCCTTGGTGCCGGCCGTGGGGATCACGCTGCTGATTCTCTGGTTGTCACCGGAAATCAAACGTTTTAGCCATTATGGCTATCCCGGTATTTTTTTGATCAGTTTGATCGGCAACGCCACCATCGCTTTGCCGGTGCCCAGTCTGGCTGTAACGTTTACGATGGGCGCTGTGCTTAATTGGGTTATCGTCGGGTTGGTGGCCGGTATCGGCGAAGCGTTAGGTGAAACAACCGGCTATCTGGCCGGCTACGGCGGTTCGCCGATGATTGAGGATAATGACCTGTATTTGCGGATTAAGAGTTGGATGGAGCGGCACGGGATGCTCACCATTTTTGTGCTGTCAGCCATACCCAATCCCCTGATCGATCTGGCCGGAATCGCGGCCGGGGCGTCGAGATACGGCTATCATAAGTTTTTGTTTTCCTGCTGGGCCGGTAAAACGATTAAAACGCTTATCTTTGCCTGGGCCGGCGCACAATCTTTGACCTGGGTAATGGATCTGCTGGTCTAGCCGGCCGGGGTTATCGCCGTTAATTTGCAACTTGACAGTAGTCACCCTGTTCGATATACTAATTGCCACAAATTGTAGTTAAGATCACCAACGACGTCGATCAGGAGGAGTAAGCAGTTTGAGATTGCCAGAGAGGCAAGGTCAGGGGCTGAAAGCCTTGCTCAATTATCGCTGCTGAAGGTCGCCTGGGAGTTGAGTAGCTGAACATCACAGTAAGCTGCTCCGGGTTTGCCCGTTATAGCTTAAGAGTGATTACGTTAGCCCTCGTTACCGGCTATCGTGATAATCAAGGTGGTACCGCGAAGCAATGTCCCTTTCGTCCTTGAGATGAAGGGGATTTTTTATTGCCGGCCCAACCGGCCGAAACGAAACATTTTGGAGTTATGACGATGACAAAAGAGTTACCTATCGATCCCAATAACATGGCCAAAGCCTACGATCCCGTTCAATTTGAAGAACCTCTGTACGACTGGTGGGAAAGTAAGGGCTACTTCAAACCGGAATATGCCGGCGACAAGGCCGAGCCGTTTGTAATCGCTATGCCGCCGCCCAATGTCACCGGCGCGCTGCATATTGGTCACGCGATGACGGCCTCGGTTGAGGATTTGATGATTCGCTACAATCGGATGAAGGGCAAAGCGGCCCTATGGATTCCAGGCACCGATCACGCCGGTATCGCTACCCAATTGCAGGTTGAGCGCGCTTTACGGGCTGAGGGCACCAGTCGCCAGGAGATTGGCCGCGAACGTTTCTTGGATCGGACCTGGGCTTGGAAAGAAGAGCACGGCGGCATTATCACCCAACAGCACCGCCGGTTAGGGGCCTCATGTGATTGGGAGCGCGAACGATTTACGCTGGATGAGGGTCTCTCACGAGCAGTGCGGGAAGCCTTTATGCGTCTGTACGAAAAAGGCTTGATTTACCGGGGCGAGTACCTGATCAACTGGTCACCGGGCTTGCAGACGGCCGTCAGTGATTTGGAGGTGGAGTATTTCGAAGAGCAGGGCAAACTGTACTACTTCAAATACATGCTGGCCGGCTCCGAAGCCTATATTCCGGTAGCCACCACGCGACCGGAGACCATTTTGGGCGATACCGCCGTGGCCGTGCACCCGGATGACGAGCGTTACCAGCAATTTATCGGCCAGATGTGTGTGGTGCCGATGCTGGGGCGGGAAATTCCGGTCATCGCCGACACGTACGTCGATATGCAGTTTGGAACCGGCGCGCTGAAGATTACGCCCGGTCACGACCCCAACGACTTCGAGATCGGCCGGCGGCACAATCTGGGCATAATCAACATCATGAACAAAGATGCCACGATGAACAGTAACGCCGGATCGTATCAGGGCCTGGATCGCTTTGAGTGCCGGACCAAATTGTGGGCCGATATGGAAGCCGAAGGTCTAACCCTTGAGGTGAAACCGCACCGAATGCAGGTGCCACGCGCTCAGCGGGGCGGCGAGATTGTGGAGCCGCTGGTGTCGACGCAGTGGTTTGTGAAAATGCGATCACTGGCGGATGCCGGGCTGGCAGCCGTGGCCGACGACCAGGTTAACATCGTGCCGGAGCGATTTACCAAAGTTTACAACAACTGGCTGGATAACATTAAAGATTGGTGTGTGAGCCGCCAATTGTGGTGGGGACATCGTATTCCGGCCTGGTACGCGCCTGACGGCACGGTGTTCGTGGCCCACAGCGAAGAAGAGGCGTATGAAAAAGCTAAGGCTCAGTTTGGCCCAGATGTGACTCTGGAGCAAGATCCCGATGTGTTGGACACTTGGTTTAGCTCAGGATTGTGGCCGTTTTCAACGCTCGGCTGGCCCGACAACACGCCTGATCTACAGCGCTACTACCCCAACTCGGTGATGGAGACCGGCTACGATATTCTGTTCTTCTGGGTGGCGCGGATGATTATGAGTGGGCTGGAATACACCGGCCAGGCGCCATTCCACACCGTATATCTGCACGGCATCATTCGCGATGAGTCTGGCCGGAAGATGAGTAAAACTACCGGCAACGTCATCGACCCCTTGGAGGTTATCGATCAGTACGGTTGCGACGCTTTGCGTTTTACCTTGCTGACCGGCTCGTCGCCCGGCAATGATATGAATTTGTCGCTCGACCGGATTGCAGCTAATCGAAATTTTTGTAACAAAATCTGGAACGCAACCCGGTTTGTGGTGACCAATCAAGGGACGGCCTTTGCCAGCGGCACAGGCACGTGGAATCTGGCCGGCTTTACGCTGCCGGATCGCTGGATTTTAAGCCGGTTGAGCCGATTGACGGGCGATGTGACCCGTCTGTTCGATAGCTACAATTATGGCGAAGCAGGCCGCCAGCTTTATGACTTTTTCTGGAGTGAGTTTGCCGATTGGTACATAGAAATTGCCAAAATTCGTTTATATGATACCGATGCCCGCGCCCAAGCGACGGTGCGGCGGGTGTTGGTCCATGTGCTGGATCGGACGCTACGGATGCTCCATCCGTTTATCCCGTTTGTGACGGAAGCCGCCTGGCAGCATTTGCCCAATGACGGCGACGCTTTGATTGTGGCCGACTGGCCCACCGAAAGTCCAATCGCCATTGACGAAGAAGCCGAAGCCAATATGGCTATCCTATTTGAGGTGATCCGGGCCATTCGTAATATTCGATCTGAGTACAATGTGGAGCCGGGTAAGCAGATTAAGGCTTTAATTGCGGCCGGAGACCATTACGCAATGCTCACGAAGCAGATCGATATTGTGACATCGCTGGCTCGGTTGGATAAAACGACCTTGGTCTTGGCAGCGGCTTTGGCTGAAAAACCGGAACAGGCGGTGGGGCAGGTGATCAGCGGCGGGATCGAAATCTACCTGCCGCTGGCCGGTATGCTCGATATTCAGGCTGAACGTGAGCGCGCTCAAAAAGATCTAGCGGTTCTGGAGAAAGGCATCGCCGGTAGCCGGGGGAAACTCAGCAACAAGGGCTTTGTCGAAAAAGCACCGCCGGAGGTGGTCAGTCGCGAGCGCGAAAGATTGGCCGATCTTGAGTTGCAGTTGGCTAAAGTTCAGGATCGATTAAAAGAACTTGAAACTATGAGTTAACCGGCTTTCCCTTTTGCTGCGGTAGTGAATTGGGTTCAACAAAAAAGCGCCTTCAATTGAAGGCGCTTTTTTGTTGAACAAGTCCCGATCTATTCAACCTCTTCGGTTGTATGAGGTCTGGGACCTAGCGTCAGTTCGACTTGTTGCTCTTTGCCGTCCCGAATTATCGTTAACGTAATGACATCCCCAACGGATCCGCGCCGGCTTAAGAACGAGATGAGATCGTCAAAGTTGAGGATCTCTTCGTCCTCGATGGCGATAATGACATCGCCGCCAATGGTCGTATCGAGACCATTATCGAAGACAATTTCGCGGGTGCCGCTGCGCAGGCCCGCCTCATCGGCCGGACTGCCGGACAGAACCTCAACCACTAAAGCGCCTGAAGCCTTGGGTAAATCCATCGCTTCGGCAATTTCCGGCGTGACCGAGTTGCCGGAAAAGCCAATCCAGGGATGCTCATACTGCCCATCCTTGATCAGACCAGGGATGACCCGCTTGACCAGATTCGCCGGTACGGCAAAGCCGACTCCCAAGAAACTGCGCTCGCCGCCAAATCGATCTTGACGTGGGACGATGGCGGTGTTGACCCCGATGACTTCTCCCTGGGAATTGAGTAATGGGCCGCCGGAGTTGCCGGGGTTGATAGCAGCATCAGTTTGAATAATCTCGGGAATGCGGAAGGTGCCATTTTCGGTGGGCAGGCTTCGGCCCAGGGCGCTAATGATACCACTGGTCAGCGTGCCGTCTAATCCAAACGGGTTGCCGATGGCGATAGCTCGCTGGCCAACTTTGATACTATCCGAGTCGCCCCATTTAACCGGCCGCAGGCTTTCGCCTGGGGCATTCACCAGCAAAACGGCCAGATCGCTGTCAGTGTCGGTACCGACCACTTCAGCCTGGATGGTAGCGCCGTCGGCAAAGGTCACATCGACCCGTTCGGCATCTTGGACCACGTGGTTGTTGGTGACGATATGGCCTTCGGTATCATAAACAAAGCCGGAGCCTTGGCCTTGGTTGGGGAAGAGATTATTGGGAAATGAACCGGTATCTTGGCCTTCGACTGTAACGAGAATATTCACCACGGAAGGATTGACTCGCTCGTAAATATTGGTGAGCAGGAGTTCTTCCGCATCGGCTTCAGCGATAAGGGCATCTGAAAGCGGCGTCGGTTCCGGAGCTAGCGTAGGGATAACGGCGGCTGTCGAGACTTGTATCTCTGACAACTCTTCTTCCTTTTCCTCAACCGGAGCTGCTTCAGTCGTTTGGGATAGTTCGGTTTCTTCAGCAGGAGGATCGTTGGCAGAGAGAGAGGAAAGAAAACTCGGCGAGAAATTGCAAGCCGATAACATCAAAATAAACACTATACTGATGATAGTTGAACGTGGTCTAATCAAAGTAACCTCCCGCATAACGACTAACTCTATCTATTTTAACACTGGTATCAAATCTTATTTAAATTCAATTGGAAACGAGGCCCTAATAGGGGAAAATTCTAATAAACAGATGACAATAGACCTCCAACTGCGGCTTGGAGGTCTATTGATCATTCGTTGAACAATCTTAATCGCGGTGAATGCCCATAACTCTGATGACCCAATAAGCCAGTTGCATAACTGCGGCCAGGGCGGCCACCACATACGTCCAGGCGGCGGCGTTAAGCACGCTGCTGACGCCGTCTAACTCGCGTTTGTCAACAATCATACTGTTGTACAAAATTTTCTTGGCGCGGGCGCTGGCGTCTAATTCAACCGGCAAAGTGACCAGGGCAAACAGCGCCACGGCGGCGTAGGCGAATATACCAATCCAGGCAATAGCTAGCCCTACACCACTGAGTTGCGACAAGGTCGCCAGGAAAATTCCGCCCATGATGATCCAGGGCGCCAGGTTACTGCCAAACTGCACCGCCGGAACCATCACGCTGCGAATTTGCAGCGGCACGTACCCTTTGGCGTGCTGCAAAGCATGGCCGGCTTCGTGAGCCGCTACCCCAACCGCCGCCACAGATGGCTGGCGAGCCACGGCCGGCGACAACCGTAAGACGCGGCTGCGGGGATCGTAATGGTCGCTTAAAAAGCCTTGAGTTTCCTCCACCGCCACGTCATATAAACCGTTTTCATCCAAAATACGACGCGCGACCTGTGCCCCGGTTAACCCTCGTGCGGTTCTTACCTGAGAATATTTTTGAAATCTGCTTTTCACCATTCCCTGAGCAATAAAGCCCAATACAATTGAAGGGATGAGAAAACAGAGAAATAATGGGTCGAAAATCATTAATTCAACGCTCCTTCGAAACTACAGCAGTCAGTTATTACCAGCCAATCGCCAGATATTTCAACTTTGGTAGTATCGGTGACGCTTGGAGTTGTAGCTCCGGCAATCGACGTTTTAGGCTGGATATACAGTTTAGATCTCATTTTAGGTAGTTAAACTCAGTATAGCGCCGAATTATTAGAAAATCGTTATTTTGTAAAAATAATTATACACAAAAACGGGATCGATTTCCAAGAAATAAATCCAATCGCTTTCTCTTTTACTGGCCGGTGTACAAATACATCAAAGGCGAACCGGCGTTGAAGTGAAGAACCTGACGAAGTTCATCAATTGGGCCAGGATGATAGAAGGCAGCGCTCAAAGTCTCCACGAAACTGGCATTTTCCGTATATTCAATAATGCGCGGCTCGTTCCCCAGGCCGCCCAGTTCTGCGGCGCGATCAATCACATCCGGTAAATAGCCTAAATTATCGACCAAATTCATTTCCTTGGCTTGGGTGCCGCTGCACACTCGACCATCGGCAATTTCCCGGACTTCCGCTTCGGTCATGCCTCGCCCTTCTGCTACAATTTTGACGAAACCGTCATAGGCTTCATCCACCAGGGATTGGAGAATTTCCTGATCGGCATCGGTGACTTCTCGGAAGGGGTTGCCGATATCCTTAAACTGCCCGCTTTTGACCACAACGGTGGTGATGCCGTACTCTTCGGCAAACCCTTCGACGTTGACCAACTGCATAATGACGCCAATGGAACAGGTAAAGGTGTGCGGACTGGCCCAAATTTCATCGGTTGGGGCCGAGATGTAATACCCCCCGGAGGCGGCTACACTGCCCATCGCCGTAATGATGGGTTTATGCATTTCTTTGATTTGTAAGTAAATCTCATCAGAGGCAAACACGCTGCCGCCTGGGCTGTCAACAAAAAGAACTACCGCTTTGACATTGTCATTTTCATCGGCATCTTTGAGATGATCGACAATGGTTTGACTGTAAGCGCCTCCGGCGCTGCCACCGACAAAAGGATTGGGCGGTGGGGCCTCACCGGGTACGATAGTTCCTTCAACCCGGACAATTGCGATTGCATCGCCAAAGCCGAGGCTCATATTTCTTCCTTCACCAAAGGTGTTGGCTGCCCACAAACCCAGGCCCACAAAGCCGCCACAGGCCAATAGTAAAACCAGACCCACACCGAGAATCCAAAACCAGGTTGATCGCTGCATAATAGGTAACTCCACCTTACAAAACTAACATACAACTAGATTATAGCACAATATTTGGGACATCGATTAAACGTACTATAATGTCCTTAAACTTAGATGAAAGTGAAATCAGCCTTTGGTCAATCAGCAGCGGACCCCGGAAGAAATACAGCAAGACTTCCATCGACAGCTCAGCCAAACCCTCAGCGACTCCTTCAAAAAACCCGCCCCATCCAAAATAGATATTAAACGATACCGCAAAATACGCTGGTTTTTTGCCAAAGCCTTTATCCAGGTTATTTGGTGGGACGTTATTCTTAACCGGCCTATTTTGGATTGGTTTCGAACGCCGCCGCTGCCTCGTTGGCAAAAAATTGCCCGGCGTTATCGGGGGTTGGCCGTTGAAATGGGCGGTGTGCTGATTAAACTGGGCCAGTTTCTGAGTACTCGGGTTGATGTTCTGCCCCCGGAAGTGACCGGTGAATTGGCCGGTCTTCAAGATGAAATCCCGCCTGAACCGATCGCCGCTGTCTTTGCTCAAATTCAAGAGGATTTTGGCCGGTCGCATACCCAGGTTTTTGAGTGGTTTTCGACGGAACCCCTGGGGGCGGCCTCGCTGGCGCAGGCTCATGTGGCTCGATTGCCCGGCGGTCAGGAAGTTGTGGTTAAGATCCTGCGGCCCGGCATCGAAGTGCTGGTTGAAACCGACCTGGCGGCGCTGGCTTTGGCCCTGACTTGGCTCAAATTTTATAAGCGGCTCAGCACCCGCGTTGACCTCGACTGGCTCACCCGTGAGTTTACGACAATTACCCTCAACGAGCTTGACTTTAGAGCTGAAGGCCGTAACGCGGAGCAGTTCGCCGAAGATTTCGCCGATGATCCGGGGGTTTACATCCCCAAAGTGTACTGGGATTTTTGTGCCGCCAGAACCTTGACCCTGGAAAATGTGGGCTACATCAAGATCGGCGATTTACAAGCCATCGACGCGGCCGGAATCGATCGAGCTAAAGTGGCGAAAAAATTTAACAATATCTACATGGAGCAGCTCTTTGTTACCCATCTGGTTCACGCCGATCCTCATCCCGGAAATGTGTTTGTTAAGCCGCTCCGCCATCCCGATGAACCGCCAGAGACGGTGTTCGGGCCTAACGATCCTGTTCCCCACAAACCCAACCGGCCTTTTCAAGTAGTGTTCGTGGATTTCGGCATGGTGGTCACCATTCCGGAGCGGTTGCGGGCCGCCCTGCGCGAGTATGTAATTGGCGTCGGGACGCGTGACGCCTATCGGGTGGTCAAAGCCTATGATGACGCCGGGGTTTTGCTGCCCAGCGCCGACCGCAAGCGGATCGAGGCGGCGACGGCGGATGTTTTTCAACGCACCTGGGGGGTTAAAATGGGCCAGGTGCGCGATATGGCCGCCACCGAAATGAATTACTTTGTGCGCGAGTACCGCGATCTGATTTACGAAGCGCCATTTCAATTCCCGGTCGATCTGCTTTTCAGCTTGAGAGCCATGGGGATTTTGTCCGGCATGGCCACCAATTTGGACCCGAATTTTGATCCCTGGGCAGAAATCATGCCTTTTGCCCAGCGTTTGGCTCAGGATGAATTACAAAAAAATTGGCAGGGCTGGCTGCGCGAGGCGGTGGCTTTAGCCCAAACCTTTCTGAAGCTCCCCGCCCAATTCGACCGGATTCTGACCAATTTTGAGCGGGGCAACGTGATTGTCCAAACCTCGCTGGCCCCGAACGCCCGTAAATCGATTGAACGCCTGGAAAAGTCGGTCAATCGGCTGAGTTGGGTCGTTTTGGCGGTCGGCTTGTTGGTGGCCGGAACCACCATGAACAACGGCACGGACGGCGGTACGCTGGGTGGGTGGTTGATGGGGTTGGCTTTGGTGGTTTTTGTATGGGGGCTAATCAAAGAGCGGTAGCGTTTACTCGTCCAGCGGTGGAGACAATAAAAAACAGCCGACAAACGTCAGTTTGTCGGCTGTTTTTTACACAGTTAGATTGGAATTCAATCGATTAGTGATGCAGAATTTGGCTCAGGAAAAGCCGGGTCCGTTCTTCTTCGGGATTGGAGAAAAATTCCGAAGGCGGTTTTTCCTCAACAATGTTGCCGCGATCAAAGAAGATGACGCGGTTGGCCACACTTCGAGCAAAGCCCATTTCGTGGGTGACAGCCATGATGGTCATACCGGACTCGGCTAGCTCCTGCATAACATCCAGCACCTCTTTAATCATCTCCGGGTCAAGAGCCGAGGTCGGTTCGTCAAAAAGCATAATTTTGGGCTGCATAGCCAGCGCTCTGGCGATAGCCACTCGCTGCTGTTGGCCCCCGGACAACTGTCCCGGATATTTGTTGGCTTGTTCGGGAATTTTTACTTTGCGCAGTTGGTCCATGGCCACTTCTTCGGCCCGCTCTCGCGACCATTTTCTAACGTGAATGGGGGCCAGGGTAATATTCTGCAAAACCGTTAAATGGGGAAACAGATTGAACTGTTGGAAGACCATGCCCACTTCTCGCCGAATTTCCTGAATGTTGCGCAGGTCGTTGTTCAGTTCGGTGCCATCGACGATGATTTGCCCCTGTTGGTGTTCTTCAAGCCGGTTGATAGTGCGGATCCAGGTCGATTTGCCGGAACCGGACGGCCCGATGATAACGACCACTTCGCCTTCCTTAACGGTGGTAGTTACGCCTTGCAGGACATGAAATTCACCGTACCATTTGTGAACATCGTTACAAATAATTACATCATTGCCGAGCGCCATATTTTTTCTCCTCCTAGTATTTTCCGACGCCTAAATTTTTCTCAATTCTCTGGCTTGCTCTGGACATGGAAAAGGCAAAAACCCAATATACCAGGGCCACAAAAGCGTAAGTTTCTTGTTGAAGACCCAACCATTCTTGCTGAGCCACCACCGTTTGTGCAATTTTTAAGAGGTCAAACAAACCGACAATCGCCACTAATGAGGTGTCTTTGAACAAACTGATACATTGTCCCACTAGCGCCGGGATAACCAGCCGCAGAGCTTGTGGCAAAATAATCAACCGCGTCGATTGCGCGTTACTGAGACCGATTGCTACGGCCGCTTCATACTGGCCTTTAGGAATAGCTTGCAGCCCGCCCCGCACGTTTTCGGCTAAATAGGCGGCGCTAAACAAAATGACGCCAACGACGACCCGTAATAGGTTGTCAATTTCAATCTCTTTGGGTAAGAAAATAGGCAGCATGATCTGAGCCATAAACAAAACGGTAATTAACGGCACCCCGCGAATGACTTCAATGTAGACAATCGAGAAGGTTTTGATCATGTTGCCTTGCAGGTAATGGCCTATGGCCCAGAAGATACCGATAACGATGATCGCTTGCAGTGCGGCGTAGGTGAGGGGGGCTATGGTTACTGACCAGACCGGTGGATCACGGAAAATCAGCGGAATGTTTAGCGTTACCGGTTCTGAGGCTATGCCGAACAGACCCCAGTAAATAAGGAGCAAACCGGCGCCCCAGGCCCAGGTAAAAGGCACCCCCCGGGTTTGGCTGCGTCGCCCTAGAGCCATTAAGACCCCAATCGGGAACGAAACGACGATCCCGATAACCGAAATAACAATGGTCAACAGCAACCCGCCCCACAGGTTAGTCTGCACCAAGGATGTGCCAAAGCCGCGCAAGATAAAGAGGATAGCCGGGATAGACGCCAGCCAAGCCCAAACCAGAATTTGGCGAAACCGTTTTAGGGGCGAACCAAAATTCCAGGCAAAGACACTGAAGGCTCCCAGAGCCAGCACAATGCCCAGTGAAAACCATACTCGCCAGACAAACTCACTGGGATAGCGGCCAACCGCAAAAAGTTTGAGATTAGCTCCCACAACTCCCCAAATAGCACCGGGGGTAATAGGGCGAAGTAGGGCGACACTTTCGGGGTCAGTTCGGAATTCAGCCCCAAAGACCGCCCAGGACAAAATACCTCGAATAGCAAATACGATCAGCAATACTAAGGCCAGGGTGGTTAATGCGCCGAACGGGCCGGTGTAAAGACTGTCTTTTAACCATTGAGACGGGCCGATCCACCGATGGGTAGCCACACTGTAGGTCACCAGGGCGGCTCCGATCAGCCATAAGATGAGAATAATGGAGGTAAGCAAAGCCCCGTTGGTGATGGTTAAAATAAAGTTACCTAATGCAGTAGGTTGTCCGTTGGGGGCTAAATTGTATGAGAGGCCAACCGGTTCAAGGGTATAACCCGTACGAATAATCAGAATGTTGGCAATGACGAGGAAAATAAAGAATACGGCATGCCAAAAGCTACTGAATATCGTATTTCTAAGCCATGACGATACATCAAGCTGAAACCTCGGACTGCTTAGGGCGGTCGGTTCCTTTGATTGAGTGATCGATGCCATCGTTTATTCCACTCCTCCCCAAGATATTTATATTTTTGATTAAGAATAAATAAGCGGTGTTAACTGGGTGTATCGCCCTACGAGCCATCCACTGTCGTAGTAAAGAATAATCTATCGATGACTATAATACGGAGAAAAAAGTGGCCCGCCAGAAGATAAGTTGCCGCATTTTACAGTAGGTTGGCAATTAACACAAGTATTGGTAAATAGCAAAGTCTGGGGCAGCGGCGTTATTAGCTGAAATTGCATAAAGTTAGAAACTCCCGCAAAATATTAAGTAAACGCCTTTAAGGAGCAAGCGATGTATGCGCTTTTGATAGCTAAAGATGCCGACGATACGGCCATTCTGTCCACTATCTTACAACGAGCCGGACTAGCAGTTACCACCGCGACCAATGTGGAACGCGCCATGCGCAGTTGGACGGACCGGCCGGCCGATCTAATTCTGATATCGCTGCCCACCGAGAATCTACTTGAGCAAGTTCGCCATGTGCGAGCCGAAACAATTGTACCCCTCATTCTTATTGCTCAGAACATCAGTGAGTCGCATCATTACGAGTTGTTGAAACAAGGCGCCGATCTTATTGTGGTTACCCCTTACAGCGCCAAGATTTTAATTGCTCAAGTCGGGGTCTTAATGCGCCGGTCGATCAGTGCGCCTGCATTGAGCTTACCCAAGTTAGCCACTGATGATTTTGCCTTAAATCCGGAAACTCGCACCGTTGAAATTATAGATAAACCGCCGCAACGGCTAACCCATTTGGAGTTTAGACTACTCTATACGTTGATGATTAATCGCGGCCAGATCATCCCCACCGAAACAATTGTTGAACGGGTATGGGGTTATACCGGCCAGGGTGATCGAGATTTAATTCGTGGTCTGGTCAGTCGTTTGCGAGCCAAAGTGGAAGTTGATCCCCGGAATCCGCAATTTATACTAACCAATCCAGGTATTGGTTACTCCTTCAAAGGCAGCGATTGAATGTTGCCTGGCCATACGGCCGTGCCCCTCACACCCGATTTGTTGGTCTTTTGTTGAAAACGCTTCACATTTTCCACACTTCTAACACAAAACTTATATAAAACTTACATATTCCAACTATTCATTCCCGCACTATTTTTTGATATTATTTTTTTGCATTCAATTGAATGCTATTTTTGACCAGAATTGACCAAAGT
Organism: Anaerolineales bacterium; assembly: GCA_020634855.1. Taxonomy (GTDB): domain Bacteria; phylum Chloroflexota; class Anaerolineae; order 4572-78; family J111; genus JAGRBY01. Next base: position 647,534 of record JACKAU010000002.1, on the reverse strand, counting down.
TGACCCTAACATCGAACCAGAATCAATTTACTTGGACACTAAACGGCTTTATTAGATCGAGACTTTCCGTAACAGTTATCTGAATTGTTAAACGCTGTTCATAATCAATACTATCAAAATCCTCCAATTAGAAATCTTATTCTAAGCGTCCTACAAGTAGAGGTAGTTATTATGGAAGAACTTATCCCAAACGATTTTCTCCCGCATGGCTACTGCCTGATATGGCAGCCTGGTTTAATGATGACTCACATCATCTCCGATGCGATTATTACCCTGTCTTATTATTCAATTCCGATTGCCCTGGCCTATTTTATCGCTGAACGAAGAGATCTGGCCTACAAGTGGGTTTTGGGACTGTTTGTAGCCTTTATTTTTGCCTGCGGCACTACCCACCTAATGGCCATCATAACTCTGTGGGAGCCGCTGTATTGGATTGATGGCTGGCTTAAGGCCGGTACCGCAGCGATATCGGTGGTTACGGCTATTTTGCTTTGGCCGTTGATGCCAAAGGTTTTGGCGCTGCCCAGTCCGGGCCAATTACGAAAGTCAAATGAAGCGCTTCAGTTACAAATAGGAGAGCGTAAGCGAGCCGAAGCGGAAATTCGCCGGTTAAACAACGAGCTTGAAAAACGGGTTATTGAGCGCACCGCTCAATATGAAGAAACGAACCAGGAGTTGGAGGCATTCGCCTACACTGTTTCTCATGACCTTAGAGCGCCACTGCGGGCCATCAACGGTTTCGCCAACATTGTCTTAAAAGATCATTACACCCACCTACCTGCTGAAGTCCAACGATATTTTAACTTGATGCGTGATAATGCCCAACAGATGGGCAGTTTAATCGATGATTTGCTCGCTTTTTCGCGATTGGGCCGTCAGGCGATCAAAAAAAGTACGGTCAATATGACCGAGTTAGTCCAGTTTGTCGTTGACAGGTTAGGTCTGGAACAAGAAGAGCGGGTGATCAATATCAAGATTGAAGATTTACCACCTTGCCAGGCCGATGACACCTTGCTGAAGCAAGTATTTGTTAATCTTTTAAGTAATGCGGTCAAATTTACTCGCGACTGCGACGTGGCTGAAATTGAAGTTGGTTGTCAAGAAGTCGATGGTGAATCCGTTTATTATGTCAAAGACAACGGTATTGGTTTTGAAATGGAATATGCCCACAAACTTTTTGGCGTGTTTCAGCGGCTTCACCGAGCTGAAGACTACGAGGGTACGGGAGTGGGGTTAGCCATAGTTCACCGGATCATTCAACGCCATGGCGGTGAAATATGGGCCGAATCAGAAGTCGATCGAGGTACTATCTTTTATTTTTCCCTTTGAGATTAGACATACTTTTTGATGAAAGGTTGGTAATCATCTATGCCCAGAGAAGTAGAAATCCTTCTTGTGGAAGATAATCCCAGTGATCTGGAGTTAGCCATGCACGCTTTGAAAAAGTACAACCTGGCCAACAACATCGAGATCAAACGTGATGGGGCTGAAGCGCTTGATTTTATTTTCTGTCAAGGAAAATATACCGAGCGCGATATTGAAGAAATACCCAAAATTATTTTGCTCGATTTGAAATTACCTAAGATTGACGGTCTGGAAGTGCTTAACAAGATAAAATCGAATCCGCAAACGCGAAATATCCCGGTGGTAGTGATGACTTCCTCGAACCAGGAACGAGATATTGTGGAAAGCTATGAACTGGGCGTCAATAGTTACATAGTTAAACCGGTCGATTTTGAACAGTTTGCCGACGCCGTGCGAAATATCGGTTTTTATTGGCTGCTTCTGAATGAGCCGCCAGCATAAAGTAAAAAATTATTCTCTTGGTGCTTAACTTTTGATCACCTGCTTACAAGGATGAATCTCGTGTCAACACCGCTTAATATCTTAATGCTTGAAGATCGACCTAGCGACGCTGAATTGATCATTTATGAACTCAAGCAAGCCGGCTTTGAACCAAACTGGGTGTGCGTTGAAACCGAGACAGACTTTTTGGCTCATTTGCATACCGACCTTGATCTGATTTTATCGGATTACACCTTGCCGTCTTTTGATGCGCTGCACGCCCTGCACTGCATGCAAAAAACGGGGCTTGATATTCCTTTTATTGTAGTGACCGGCACTATAAGCGAAGAGGCAGCCGTGGTCTGTATGAAGGAAGGCGCCGCCGATTACTTGCTAAAGGATCGCATGGCGAGATTAGGCACGGCGGTTCGGCAAGCCTTAGAGCAAAAAGCCCTACGCCACGAGAAACAACAAGCGCAACAAGCCATGCGCCAAAGCGAGTCGCGTTTCCGGCTGTTGGCCGAAAATACCACCGATATTGTTTGTCTGCATGCTCCCGATGGTCGTTATGTTTACATCAGCCCCTCATTCGAACAGGTATTGGGTTATAAGATCCATGAAATGACCGGGGTGGATCCCTCGACTTTGATTCACCCTATTGATACTGACGAAGTGCATGACAAAATTGTGCAAGCCGTAGAATACGGGCGATCGGTAACCGGTATTAGTTACCGGATTCGCAAACAATCCGGCGAATTTATCTGGTTCGAGACCTCAGTGCAGCCGATTCATGATGAAAATGGGCAGGTCAGCCATCTGGTGACCTCATCCCGCGATATCACCGAACATAAACAGGCTGAAGAGAAACTGGAACAGAGGGCCGCTCAGTTGGCTCTGATCAATGACATCGGCGGGCAAATAGCGGCTGTTCTGGAATTAGACACCGTCTTAAATAGAGCCGCCCGTCTGGTTCAAGAGTCGTTCGATTATCACCATGTCGCCCTCTTTTTAGTTGACGGCGAAATCTTGCGCTTGAAAGCGTTGGCCGGCTCTTACGCCAAATATTTTCCGCCCTACCATGCCCAATCATTAAACCAAGGCATCAACGGCTGGGTTGCTAAAAACGGCGAAAAAATCGTCGCCAATGATGTGGAGCAGGAGCCTCGTTATACTTCTTTGATTGCCGAATATTCAGTCACCCGGGCCGAACTGTGCCTGCCGATCAAGGTTTCCGGGCAAACAGTGGGGGTTCTTGATATTCAGAGTCCGCATCTCAACGGCTTCGGCAAAAACGATGTCATTGCTATGGAGGCGTTAACCAACCAGATTGCGGTGGCGATCAAAAACGCCCATTTATACGAACAGGCCCAACAAGAAATTATCGAACGCCGGCAAACAGAAAACGCGCTCCGCGAGAGCGAAGAGCGATTTCGCCAGGTCATTACCTCGATTAGCCATCACGTCTATATGACCGAGATAGCCGCCGATGATACCATTATTAACCGCTACCTGTCACCCAACATAGAAAATTTAACCGGTTACCCCTTACAAAGGTTTCTACTAGATGGCAGCTTTTGGTCTGCTACCGTGATCCACCCCGATGACCACGGCTTGGAAGTGTCGCACCTGGCTCGCCTGGCCCGAGGCCACAACAGCCAAATCGAGTACCGGCTGGTTAGAGCCGATGGCGTGACGATTTGGGTGTTGGATAACGCCCGAGTTGAAAGCACCGAGACCTCCCGCATTATTTACGGCGTGGTCAGCGATATCACCGAACGTAAGCAGGCTGAGGAGGAAATCGTTCGCCTCTATCAGGCGGAGCGCGCACGGTATCAAGAAACAGAAACGCTCCGTCAGGCGGCTTTGGCCTTGGCCTCAGTTGTTGATATGGAACAAGTCGTCGAAAACGTCCTGAATCATTTTCAACAAGTGGTCGCTTACGATAGCGCCTCGCTGCAATTATTGCAAGGCAATTGTTTACGGGTGATTGGAGCGCAAGGGCCTCCCGAAGCCGCGACGATTATGGGGCAGGTCGTATCACTGACGGAGGATCGCGATGTGGCTGCCGTCATCGAGTCTAAAGAGCCGGTTATCGTTAACAACGTCACCACCGGCTCGTTACCGCTGACCCCGAACCTGCCGGCAGATAAGGCGGTTTATAGTTGGTTGAGGGTTCCGCTGCACAAAGGCGAGCGCGTTATCGGTTTGCTGTCCTTACTTAAGTATGAACCCCATTACTATACCGATACTCACGCCCGATTGGCCAGTGTCTATGCCGCTCAGGCCGTGATCGCCATTGAAAATGCCCGGCTCCATACCGAAACCAATCAACGAGCGCATCAGTTGGCAGTAATCCACGAACTTGACCACGCTATTACCGCCAGTTTACGGATTGATGACGTTTACCAAGCCTTTGCCCGCCACACTAAGCGGCTGCTATCCTACTATACGATGTCGATTACGCTGGTGGCGGGCAATAAAGTTCGTCTGGCCTTTGGGGCGGGGGCCAAGGTTTTGTCGATAGGCGCGACCATACCCTTAAAGAATTCAGCGATCGGGTTAGTCATTATGCAGGGCCAGCCCATGATCCGTAATAACATTCCTGTCGACCTGCGTTTCTCGGAAGATGAGCAAATTGTCAACAGAGGGGTTCGCTCGGAGATGATTATCCCGCTGCGGGTTAAACGAACGGTCATCGGTACCTGGAATATCGGCCACCAGCAAATTGGAGCTTACGATCCCGATGATTTGGAAGTCGTGCAATCGATGGCCGACCAACTGGCTTTAGCCATTGAGAATGCGCAGCTTTTCGAGCAGGCTCAACAAGAGATTGTGGAGCGCAAACAGGCTCAGGAAGCCTTAGAAGCTGAACGGGCGTCGCTGGCCCAACGCATCGAAGCCAGAACATCGGAACTGCAAGTGGCTAATGCGGAATTGGCCCGGGCGTCTCGGCTTAAAGATGAGTTCCTGGCCAGTATGAGCCATGAATTGCGAACGCCGCTCAATGCTATTTTGGGTATGTCCGAGGTGTTACAAGATCAGGTTTACGGCCCGCTCACCCCAAAACAGATGAAGACCACCCAAACTATCGAGCAGAGCGGCCGCCATTTACTGTCGCTGATCAATGATATTCTCGATTTGTCGAAAATCGGCGCGGGTAAACTCTCGCTGAACCCCCACCCGGTAGCGATCAAAAATGTGTGTGAGGCCAGCCTTCAGTTCGTCAAACAAATGGCCCACACCCGCCAAATTAAATTGATGGCTACTTATGATGACCGGGCTGAAACATTATCAGCGGACGAGCTTCGTCTCAAGCAGATTTTGGTTAATTTGTTGAGTAACGCGGTCAAATTTACGCCCGAGGGCGGTCGCGTGGGACTAGAAGTCAAAGGCGACCCGGCTAATCAGGTGGTGTACTTTACGATTTGGGATACCGGCATTGGCATCGCTCAGGAAGATTTGAGCAAACTATTTCAACCCTTTGTTCAACTCGACAGCCGTCTGTCCCGAGTTTACTCCGGGACGGGGTTGGGGTTATCTCTGGTCTACCGTTTAAGCGAAATGCATGGCGGCAGTATCGCCGTAGAAAGTGAAATCGGCCGGGGCAGTCGCTTCACCGTGAGTATGCCGTGGCAGTTATCGACGGACAAACAAGCGGAACTTCAGTCCGACACGATTCTTCAAAACGGTTACTCGGTGCCGAAAGTTTTACAACGCCAATCCAAGCCGTTGGTGCTGCTGGCTGAAGATAACGAAGCCAACATCCAGATGATATTCGATTATTTAACGGTTACCAATCACCAAGTCTTAGTCGCTCGAAACGGGATTGAGGCCATCAAACAAGCCCAGGAAAAGCAGCCCGATATCATCTTGATGGACATCCAAATGCCGGAAATGGACGGTCTGGAAGCCATTCGCCAACTGCGAACCGACCCGCGCCTGGCCTCAACCCCGATCATTGCGTTAACCGCGCTGGCGATGCCGGGGGATAAAGAACGCTGTTTAGCGGCCGGAGCCACGGATTATATGAGTAAGCCCATTGGCTTGAAACAGTTGACTGAGGTGATTAAAGCCCAGTGTACGTCCTCATAAAAGCTGTCAGAGCGTCAAAGCTTGCTTGGTCCGGATAAAAGTCAAAGTTTACTTTGACGCTCCAGATATTCATTTTAGAAGAAGGAACAACTTATGCAGCAAGATAGTACTATTCTTATCGTCGATGATGAACAATTTGGGCGAGATACTCTGGAAGGATTGCTGACCAATCGAGGCTATGAGCTGGTGTTCGCTCATAACGGCCCCGAAGCCTTAGCCAAAGCCGAGGCGACCACGCCTGATGTCATTCTGTTAGATGTGATGATGCCGGAGATGAATGGTTTTGAAGTATGTAAACGGATCCGAGCCACGCCTCATTTGGCTGAAATCCCTATTATTTTGCTGACCGCGCTAGGCGATTATAACTCGCGCTTAATGGGTATCAAGGCCGGCGCTGACGATTTTATTACCAAACCGTTCGATGCCATTGAACTCCGCGCCCGTATCCATACCACCACCCGCCTCAATCGCTACCGGCGTTTGAAAGAGCAGCGCGCCCGCTTTGAATGGGTGGTTGAGCAAGCGGATGACGGCTATCTGGTGGTTAACGAGCGCGATAAAATTCTCTACCTAAATTCAATGGCCCGGCTCTATTTGGACTTGCCGGCCGATGCGGCCCATCCCGTTTCCGGCGCCTTTCTGGACGAGGTTCAAAAGCAGTATCAACTTCAACCGCCTGAATTATGGTCAGCCTGGCCGGCCGTTTCTGACCGCGACTTGGCTACACCGCGTTACTTGGTACGCCCGGAATGCGACAACGCCGAGGCTTTTTGGCTGCTGGTCACTTTGTTTGAAGGGCCGGCTAAAGAAGATACGGGCCGCATTATCCGGCTGCGCAATGTGACCCCGCAAATGGTTTTACAGCGCGATATGCGTGGTTTTCACCTGTCGGTCCTGCACAAATTGCGCACGCCGTTAACCATTGCCAACAGCAGCTTACAGTTGTTGGTAGAACACGCGCCTCAGTTATCGGTTGAAGAAATTGTTGATTTTTCTAAAACGGCGTTTTTAAGCTTAAAACGTTTGAATGGCGTCGTTGAAGATGTGCTGCAATATGCTCACTTGCCGGCCCTGCCGTCACTCCAATCGGGATTTAGGTTGGATCAAACCCATAAACTCTTAACCCGGATCAGTATGACGTTAGATTTGCGATACGTCTCCCTATCGGGTCTGGATCAATTAAACAAAAAACGGCTTAAATTATCTAAGCAGGCTGTTGAGTTGATCTTTTTCGAGGTCTTGGAGAACGCTAAAAAATTTCACCCGGAGAAGAATCCTACCGTTGACGTTAGCTTCGTGGGTCTCGATGAGCAAAATGTTGTTCTAAAAATCAGTGATAATGGGTTAACCCTCTCCCCGGAGCAATTGGACCAGGTCTGGCTTCCCTACTACCAGGGTGAGAAGTATTTCACCGGCGAATTGGAGGGAACTGGCCTGGGCTTATCGACCGTGGCTTTACTGGTTTGGGGCGTCGGCGGCCGGTGTGTCGTTTATAATCGCCCTACCGAGCCGGGCGTCACCATTGAATTAACTCTACCGTTGGCTTAATTTCTAGTTTGGGAGTGATAGATGCTACAACAACCTCAAGTATTTATTGTTGATGATGAACCGACCGCCCGTGATACGATAGAAGGTCTGCTCTACCGTGAAAATTACGATTTAATCTTCGCTGCCGATGTCTTTGACGCCCTCGATCAACTTAACCACATCAGCCCGGACGTCATTCTGATGGATGTAATGATGCCGGGGGTAGATGGGTTTGAAGCTTGCCAACGGATCAAAAATGACGAACGCTGGCATCACATCCCGATAATTCTCATTACCGCCCTCAATAGTAAGGAAGATATCGCTCGCGGTCTAGATGCCGGGGCCGATGAATTTTTATCTAAACCGGTTAACGGACTTGAGCTGAGGGCCAGGGTTCGCTCCATGCTGCGTATCAAGGAGCAGTACGATGAATTGACCCGGCTACTGCACCTAAGAGAAGATATGGCCGGTATGGTTGTTCACGATATGCGAGTCCCATTAAATGTGATTTTAGGGTTTAGCGAGTTACTCCTCATTGAAAACAATTTGGTTGACCAACAACGTCAGGATATCGAAAAGATTCACTCCCAGGCACAGCGACTCCAGGCGTTTGTGAATGATTTGTTGATTTTAGCTAAAGCCGAGCAAGATAAGTTTATCTTAAACTGTACTCAGGTTGATGTAAATCGCTTGATGGAGGAAGTTGAGCAAGATCACGGCCTGCTCGCTCAGTCGAAAAAGATAAATTTAGTCGTTAAACTCCCTCCTTATCCGACGCTAATGATGCTGGACAAGAATCTAATGCGCCGGGTGCTTGATAACTTGCTGTCCAACGCGCTCAAGTTTTCGCCGTCCAACCACACAGTTACGGTTCGAGTCGGTCAATGTGGCTCGGATACGGCTAAGGCTCAGGTTCGGATCGAGATTTCGGACGAAGGGCCCGGTATTCCGGCCGGCTATCGAGACCGCATCTTTAATAAATTTGAAGTCGTTACCCTGAAAGATCACCATGTCTCGCAGGTGGGGCTGGGCCTGGCCTTTTGCCAAATGGTTGTCGACGCCCATGGCGGCCAAATTTGGGTCGAAGATAATAAGCCAACCGGATCACTTTTTGTGGTAGAAATATAGAGGTATTATGGCAATGTTAAATCAAAGTAGTGTGGTACTTATTGTAGATGATGAAGCAGCCGGTCGGGACATCTTGGAAGGGCTGCTGACCAATCAAGGCTACCATCTGGTCTTTGCCGATAATGGCCCTGAAGCCTTAACCAAAGCTTCGGAGTTTACTCCGGATTTAATATTACTGGATGTAATGATGCCCGAACTGGATGGTTTTGAAGTTTGCCGGCGGCTTCGTCACGATCCGTACTTAGGCGAGGTGCCTATTCTACTCATCACCGCTTTAGATGATCGCGACTCACGTCTGCAAGGCATCGACGCCGGGGCCGATGATTTTATTTCCAAACCGTTTAACGGAACTGAACTTCGCGTCCGGGTTCGGACGATTACCCGGCTCAATCGCTATCGACGTCTGCTGCTGGAGCGGACCTATCGCCACGAGGCCGAGCTGGAAGTCTACCGGCGCAACCGCGAATTGACCCTATTGAACAACGTCATCACGATGGCGGCCTCATCATTTAAAGTTGAAGAAATCTTAACCATCGCTTGTGAAGCCTTAGCCCAGGTTTTTGAAATTCCGGCGGCAACGGCGACATTATTCGATCACAGCCACCCTGATTTTGATACGCTAGTTAAATACGTCTCACCTAAGACCGATCTCAATCTATTGGGTGAGATGGCCGTGGACAGCTACTATAATGAGAAAATCTCGCTGGCTTCCCATTTTTCGAAGCAGGAGATCGAGGCGCTCCAAGCGCCTAAAGTATTTATCCAAGGGCGCCACGAGGTTCAGTGGCCTCAAGTCCAAACACTGATGCAGGATTTTGCCGTGACAACCGTAGTCATTGTGCCGCTTATTATTCGGGATAAAGTGGCCGGTTTAATTGAACTGTCCACCACAGATTCGCTCGATTACACCGACCACACTCTCGATTTGGCCCAAAGTATCGCAGCCGCTATTGCCCAGGCTTTGGAAACAGCCCAACTTTATCAAAATTTACAGCATCACGTCGATGATTTGACCGGCATCGTATCCAAACAAACCTTTGAGTTGCGGCTGGAACGAGATCGTACCCAGGCCATCTTAGAAGCTTTAGGCGAAGCGGTGATGGTTTCTAACGTTGATGGGATAATTCAATATGCCAATCCGGCAGCCGAGGACATGACCGGCTTTTCGAGTAGCGCGATTTTGGGCCAGCCGTGGGACTTTTGGCATCAACCGGATCAAGAGCTTGACTTGCTCACCCAAATTACTACGGCGGTTCGCAGCGGGCAAGTATGGCGGGGCGAAGTTCAGTATAAACGACGCGATAGCACCGGCTACGATGCCGCTTTAACCGCAGCGCCGCTCTTTGATCCCAATCAGGCCAACCATGTCATTGGTTTTGTCTGTGTCTACTATGATATTACCCCGATCAAGGAAGCGGAACGGTTAAAGGCTAAATTTGTAGCCAATGTCACCCATGAATTGAATACGCCGCTTTCCGTCGCCACCTTACTGGCCGATAACTTGGCTGCGCTTTATACCCATATTGACGATGACAAGCGGCACAAAATGATCAACGATATCCAGCGCCACATGCGGATTCTGAACGATCTCGTCGCAAGCGTATTAGAAATATCGCAGATCGATGACGGCTATATAAGAATGTCCGAAGGGGCGGTCAATCTGCCCCAACTCGTACACGAGGTAATCGAAGAGCAGTATCCTTTAGGGCAAAACAAACAGCAGACCATCGACTATAAAGGCTGGTCTGATTTGCAGGTCAGCGGCGATGCGGCGCAGCTTCGTCAGATGGTTCGGAACCTGTTGAGCAACGCCATTAAATACACGCCGGAAAATGGCCAAATCACCTGCGAGTGCCTGCCCTTACCGGTTGAGCCGTCAAAAAACGGCCTAAATCACCACGAGTGGCCCGGTTTGGGTGATTTGCCGGCGCAGGCCTGGGCCGGGCTGCGCATCAGTGACACCGGTATCGGCATTAGCCAGGTCGATATCCCCCATCTGTTCGAACGCTTTTATCGAGTTAAAGATCAGGAAAATATTCGCGGCGCCGGTTTGGGATTAGCCATTGTTAAAGAACTCATCAAACTTCACTCCGGCCACATCGCTATCGATTCTGAACCCGGCCGGGGAACGATTTTTGCCGTTTACTTACCGTTAGCTCAGGGGAATTAAGCTTATGAGAGTCATAAATTCTATCTTGGTCGTTGATGATGAACCGGAATTCCTGAAAAATATTGGCATGACCCTGGAATTGGCTGACTATCACGTTCTGATCGCCAACAATGGCCTGGAAGCTTTGGCGCTGTTAAGAAAACAACCGGTCGATCTCATCCTGTCGGATATCGGTATGCCCAATATGAATGGGTATCAACTGCTTGAGCGCGTGCGTGAAAACCGGCTGTGGGCGGCTATTCCCTTTATTTTTCTCACGGCTCGGAAAATGGACAGCGATGTTCGCTACGGCAAATCCTTGGGGGTTGACGACTATCTGACTAAGCCAACTAGCACCATCGATCTATTGGCTGTGGTTGCCGGGAAGCTGCGGCGCGCCACATATCTCCAACCCGCGATGCGGTCCAGCGACCTATCTGCCGGCGAAGATAAGATTATTGCTATCGGGGCGCTGCGAATCAACCCCGGACGCTTCCAGGTTTTTCTCAACGGCGACGAAATTAAATTATCCATTAGGGAATTTGCGCTGCTGGAAACATTTGCCCGTAACCCCAATGACGTGCTGTCGTCTCGGGATCTCATCGGTCTCACTCAAAACAGGGCCGAGCCTGGTTTAACCACGGAGGTAGCTGTCCGTTCTATGATTCACTCCCTACGCCGAAAAATGGGCGACTGCATTCTCAATGTTCGCGGGCAGGGCTATCGGCTGGTTCTGCCGGGAAACTGACAATATCGTTCCCCCGCATTTTCCACACTTTCCACATTTTCCACACAAACTATATACAAGTTGCTCAATAATTTTACAGATTTAAGTGCCGTACTTTGTTATGATAGCGCCATAACGCAGTATTAATTAAGAAAATAGTTCTGGATAGTTAATTTATGGTTTATTTATCTAAGGAGTTTCTTAAGAATGTATCGCAAAAATTATGATAGAATTTTAGTTTTTAAACATAAACTCAGGTTGGCCAAAGTCGCGCTGATCTTAGCGGCTGCTCTGGTCACGCTCTTTTGTCTGGCCGATGGCGTTTTGGCCGACCCGCCGATTGATCCCTACGCTGACGCCGTAGATTCGAGCAGCCTTGTTGCCAATGATACCGATGCTCTCGGAGCGCCGGACAATACCCCGGCGGTAATTGCGGCCACCTTATTCTTCACAAGCGGTTTGAGGTTAGATATGGGAGACGGGGAAGAAGGCACCGGTGATTTGATCGTTCATTATACCCTTGGAGCGGGGGGGGCAGCCCCGGAGATTTCTTTCCTCGACGAAAACAAGCAAGTCATTGCCACGGTTGACAATGGCCCCTTTCAGGTCGGCCTGTCTGGCATAGTAACGGCAACTGTAGTCTATACCGGCTATCCGGAGCGATATCGTTACGTGCAATTTTGGTCGGACAGTTTAGCCCTCTTCAGTTTAGACGCCATCGAAGCGACCACCTACAACCCCGACGACGACGGCGACGGCATTCTCAACAGCGATGAAGATCGCAACCACGATGGCAATCTGGACAACGACGACTCCGACGGTGACACCATCCCCAATTATCAGGATCCTGACGATGACGGCGACGGTATCGACACCGCAGCCGAATGTCCCAGCGCTCCCTGCACCGATAGCGACGGCGACATGGTCCCGGATTACCTGGAACCCAACAATATTGACACCGACACCGACAACGCCAAGAACCACGCCGACAACGACGACGATGGCGACTCCATTCTAACCGCCAATGAGGATATCAACGGCAATGGCGACCCCACCGATGACGACCTGGATGGGGATGGCATCCCTAATTACCTCGATGCTGATGATGACGGCGACGGTACCGATACCATCACTGAAGGTACGGGCGACTCGGATGGCGACGGTATTCCCAACTACCTTGATCCCAATTCCGGCGGCGATAGTGATGGCGACGGTCTTGCCGACAGCGCTGAAGACCCTGACGGCGACGGCAACCCCCTCAATGACGATACCGACGGCGACGGTACACCCAACTATCTCGATGACGATGATGATGGCGATGGCATTGATACCATCACCGAAGGTACGGGCGACAGCGATGGCGACGGTATTCCCGATTATCTCGATGCTGATGATGACGGTCCCGGCGCCGGTGACAGCGATGGCGACGGCGTTGACGACGACCAAGAAGTGGTTAGTCCCAACACTGACCCGCTTAAGGAAGACACCGACAACGACGGCATTCCCAACTACATGGATGCCGATGATGACGGCGACGGCATCCCCACCATCGATGAAGATATCAACGGCGACGGCGATCCGACCAATGACGATATTGACAATGACGGCACGCCCAACTACCTCGATACCGATGACGACGGCGACGGTACCAGCACCGCCAACGAAGACAGCAACAGCGACGGCGACGGCAACCCCGCCACCAATCCTGATGACACAGATGGCGACAGCATTCCCAATTATCTCGATCGTGACGACGGCGGCCCCGGCCCCGGCGACAGCGACAACGACGGGTTGAATGACGATGAAGAAGACCCCGACGGCGACGGCAATCCCTTAAATGATGACACCGACAATGACGGCATTCCCAACTATATGGACGATGATGACGACGGCGACGGCACCCCTACGGCTGATGAAGATTTTAACGACGATGCTGATATGAACGATGATGATATTGACGACGACGGCATTCCCAACTATCTAGACCCCGACGATGACGGTGACCTTATAGACACGATCGATGAAGGCTCAGGTGATACAGATGGCGACAATATTCCCGACTATCTAGATCCCGACGATGACGGCCCCGAGAGCGGTGATAGCGACAACGATATGATGCCTGATGAGGATGAAGACCCCGATGGCGACGGCAATCCGCGCAACGATGATACTGACGGCGACGGCATTCCAAATTATATGGATGATGATGATGATGGCGACGGTATCCCCACAGTCGATGAGGATACCAACGGTAACGGCGATCCCTCCGATGATGATGATGATGGTGATGGCATTCCCAATTACCTAGATGCGTTACATAAATACTATTTGCCACTCATAAGTAAGTAACTAAAAGCATCGATTGAGAAAGATTAGTTGAATCCAAAAAGCCGGCTCGATATCGAGCCGGCTTTTTGGATTCATTTTGCATCTTAAATATTAACGCTCGACCAGAGCCACCTTTTTGTTATACCAGTTCAAGAAGGTTGATATTGACAGACTAATCGTCAAATATGCGATCATGAAAATGATAATGACCTGAACCGCATAACCGGATTGGTTGAGCACCGTGTTGCCGACACTGACCAAATCAGGATAGCCAATAGCCACAGCTAAACTGGAGTTCTTGGTTAAGTTTAGATACTGGCTGGTCATGGGGGGAATAATAACCCGCATGGCCTGGGGTAAAACAATCAGGCGTAATCGCTGGACGTCATTAAGTCCTAACGCCCGGGCGGCTTCGGTTTGGCCTTTGGAAACAGCCAGAATACCGGCTCTCACAATTTCGGCCGCGTATGAACCCGTATAGAGGACCAGTCCAATCAACAGCGCCGCGAATTCCGGGGATAATTTGACTCCGCCCTGAATATTAAATCCGGCCGGGGCCGGGGTGTTCATAACTAACGGCGGAACAGACACCTTTTGAAGTTCATGGGTGTCAGGGGTTTCTAGAATGGCTCGTTCTGAGGCCAGTTCGGCTTGGGTACCGGCCAAAACATCACAATCACCGGCCGCATAGTCGCTGCCGGCCTGTCTCATGGTATCGGAACCCTTAATATCGACCGGGATATTACGCCGTCGAAGCTGGCTGGCCGCATTTATTTCGGCAGCGCTACCCTCTACCGCACATAGCGTAACCGCCCCATCGCTAAGGATATCCAGTCGGGTCTCGACGATTTCAACCTCGGCAGGGGTTAGCGTGCCTGAATCCAATAGAGTCGTTAATTCCTTTTGATACGCAGCGACACTGGCGGTGGAGTTCAGGCTATTCACCGTAGCGGCGCTAAGTCCTGACTCTCTAAGTGCATTGGTATCCAGGCTGGCTAGATAAACATCCTCAAAATCATCAAAGCTCTCAATACCGCTGGAAGCATTGACCATAATCGCCTGATCACTCACAAATGCCGTGGTAACCAGCCAGCCAATAAACATAACGACCAGAAATGCGAAAACAGCGGTCCCGAACTTGTTTCGTGGCTCGCCGGTTTGTTCTTCCTGACGGCTCTGAATCGTCCACAGCACCATGGCCAAAATGACGCCCAAAATAATAAAAGCCAACCAAATAGGGAAACCGGTGGTGGGCGTTATACCGGGTATGGCGATACCTCGGTTATTAAGATAGACGGGCAAGCCGAGAAACTGAACGCTGTCTCGAACCCCCGGCAATTTTAGAATCACGGCGAAATAGATGAAAAAAAGTATAACCAAAAGGGGAATGTTCCGCACAATTTCAATATAAACCGTAGCGATGCGGCTGATCAA
Source organism: Anaerolineales bacterium (assembly GCA_020634855.1). Taxonomy (GTDB): domain Bacteria; phylum Chloroflexota; class Anaerolineae; order 4572-78; family J111; genus JAGRBY01. Next base: position 632,364 of record JACKAU010000002.1, on the reverse strand, counting down.
CCAGTTATTCGACAGCCGGGCAATACCGACCACAATACCCAAAAACGTTGTAAGTACAATGCCAATTAGGGAAACCCGAATGGTGTTGACCACACCCACCCACAGCGCTCGACCAAATGTATCGGTGGCTTCGTATGCAATACCTTCAGCAATATCAAAAGAGGCGGTGCTATTGAGGAAATCAAAGCCTACCTGTAAGCCTTGATTTTCGGCATTGTCAACGAAGTTGCCGATTAGCCAGGCGAAGAAAACAATCACCAGCATCGTGACAACAATTTGTCCGATGACGCCTAAAACGCGAACATCTCGCCAAAAAGGAATCGATGCTTCTTGCTTTATGTTTGGGGAAGTTGATGCCATCTATCTCCTCATCCTGTATATTACCTAAAATACAGCCCGGCCATCTATCGGCCGGGCTGTATTTACCCCATAAATTTTAACGGAACGGCATTGAATACATCAGGCCGCCTTCAGTCCATAAGGCGTTCTGCCCGCGTTCTAGATTGAAGACCGTATCAGGCCCAAGATTGCGATCGTAAATTTCGCCGTAATTACCAACTTGGCCGATAACCGTGACCATAAAGTCATTGTCAAGCCCTAAACCTGTACCCAAATCGCCTTCAACGCCCAGGAAGTTGCGGACAACAGGATCTTCGCTGGTGGCTGCCATTTCTTCAACATTGGCTGAAGTAATACCCAACTCTTCGCCTTCAATTAGGCCAAACATGACCCATTTGACAATGTCAAACCATTGATCATCGCCGTGTCGAACGACCGGAGCAAGCGGCTCTTTTGACATGGTTTCTTCTAAGATAACATGAGCATCCGGGTCGGGTAATTGCGTTTGGGAAGAGACCAGACCGGATTTATCGGTGGTGAATCCATCGCAGCGACCTTCGGCGTAAGCGGCCAGGGTGGCAGGTTGGTCGGCCAAAACAACCGGCTCATAGGTGACGTCCAGCGCACGCATTACGTCAGCCAAGTTTCTTTCCGTCGTGGTTCCCTGTTGGACGCAGACGGTGGCCCCTTCTAAATCGGCTAGCGTTTCAATGCCGGAATCTTTACGAACCATCATCCCTTGCCCATCATAGAAGTTAACGGGGGCAAAGTTGAAGCCCAGTGAGGTATCACGGCTGATGGTCCAGGTGGTATTGCGGGCCAACAGGTCAACTTCACCGGCTTGCAGTACCGGGAAGCGGTCGGTGCCGGTCAGCGCTCGAACGTCGATAGCTTCAGAGTCGCCCAGAACGGCGGCGGCAACAGCTTTGCAGAAATCAATATCAAATCCGGCAAACTCATTGGTATCAGGATCAAGATAACCAAACCCGGGCACGGCCGCATTCCCGCCGCAGTTCAGCACACCTCGGTCCTTGACAATGCCCAGCGTGTCTCCACCCGCTTGAGCCGCCGGGGCCGCCGTTTCTTCAGTCGTTTGTTCGGCCGCAGGCTCTTCAGCCATCGCTTCTTCGGTGGCGGCGCCTTCGGCGGGTTCTTCCACTTCAGCCGCTACTTCCACTTCTTTATCTACCTCAACGGTTACGACTTTTTCTACCTCAACGGTTACGACTTTTTCAACAACTGGGCTGCCGCCGCAAGCGGACAGAAAAAGACCTAAACCTAACAATAGGATGGTTGAAACTAATACATTCTTCTTCATGCTTATTTGGCTTCTCCTCTTTAATTATTTGAATGATTTAATCTGAAAAATTACAATCGAAAATTAAACAAAACTTGGGTGAGATTTGTTATTACGTCTCCTCCTTTCTGAGATTGAGCTGGCATCGCGGCCGTTCATGTCACAAGAAGTCGACATTGATTTGTGGAAAATATGTTTAACAACGTGGTCTTGAGGTTTGAAGACTTAGCAACAAATTTGGCCGATTATAGCAGTAAATAATGAATCGGTCAACTAATCAATTTTCGCGCTTATAAAAACAGTTGTGTGCCTGTTGCGCCGTGTGATATAATGTCTTTGAAGAACCTTGTTACGGCTGGAGCAAAATTTTGACCGAAAAACGTGGAACCCTGGCGAAACGAATTCCTTCTACACAGCTAGCCTTGTCGCTCAACAAAGCGACCTCATTGATGAAGGCCAAGCGCAAACAAGTTATGACGGCTGAAATGCTGCTCATGGCTTTTCTGGAGTTGCCCCACACTGAGGCTTACCAACTCCTCCAAACATTCAGCCGCGAGCGCGGGTTTGCTTGGAATAATCTGACCTATGATGTTGAGCGAGCGGCGAGTGAACGGCAGGCTCGGGATGAACGGTTTGACTTTGTGACCGAGCGTGGCGAGCGTATTCCCCTCAGCGATGAAATTTTAACGGTCATCGATGAAGGCTTAATCTTAGCCGAATCACAGGGCAAAAAGCAGTGCAACACGGCTCACGCGTTGGCCATCCTATCTAAAATCAAAGTTGGGACGCACTGGCTGCTGACAAAACGGGGTATTACCTACCAAGCTGTCCTCGAAACAATGGCCAGTCCTTCAGTAGTGGTCGATGGTCTCAACTTTGTCGATCTGGTGGCCAAAGCCAAAGGCGGCAGTTTAGGTCCAATTTATCTGCGCCCAGAGTTATTGGCTAATTTGACCAATTTACTATCGATGACCGTTAACCGCCACCTCATCTTACTTGGCCCGACCGGGGTAGGTAAGCGCTCGCTGGTTTTGGGACTAGCTAAATTGCTGGCGCAAAATCAGGGACCGACCGGCATCAAATCCGTCATTCAACTCAACGAGCAGGCGTTGGTCGATGACGATTCTGCGGTGCTGCAAGCCGGTTTGGCCGCAGCTAAAGATGGCGTTCTGTTTCTGCCCGATATCATTCGCTTTTTCAATGGGGGCTCTCAACTGGCTTTTAATGAGTTGCAAAAAGCCTTGTTGGGCAATGATCTGGCCATCATCGGCACCGCCACCGACGATCAGTTCGCCAAATTATCGAAATTGAACTTGGTGACTGATCGTACCCACTCTTTCAAAGTCCCGCCGGCCACGGTGAACGAATCCACCGAAATTCTCAAGACCTTAGGCCCGGCGTTCGAAGCGGATTATAAAATCAAAATTACCCCCGAAAGCTTAACCGAAACAGCCCGGTTGGCCGGTCGGTACTATACGGTCGAGCCGCTGCCCGGAGCCGCCGTCCATCTCCTCCATCGCGCCTGCGCCCAGTTAAAGGTGGATGTTGAAGTGGATTCAGGTGATCAGGTCCCGCAAGACGGCCGGCTCGATGTGGATGATGTGATGCATGCGGCCAGCCGGCTGACCGGCATCCCTATCGCCAACATGCAGTCTGATGAGCGCGAACGATACAAGAACATGGCCGATCACCTCCACAAGCGTATCATCGGCCAAAATGAAGCGGTGCAAGCCTTAAGCCGGGCGGTAAAAATGGCCCGGGTCGGTCTGAAAGACCCCAAACGGCCGATTGGCTCATTTATGTTTTTAGGCCCAACCGGGGTGGGTAAAACGGAATTGGCCAAAGCCTTGGCCGAATTTATGTTTGGCACGGAAAATGCGTTGATTACCCTGGATATGAGTGAGTACATGGAAGCCTCGTCCGTCAACCGGCTGATCGGTTCGCCGCCGGGTTATGTCGGCTACGAAGCCGGCGGACAGTTAACCGACGCCATTCGCGAGCGGCCGTACAGCGTGGTGCTGTTTGATGAAATCGAAAAAGCCAATGTCAAAGTTTTTGATGTTTTGCTGCAAGTTTTGGATGAAGGCCGTTTAACCGACGGCAAAGGCGCTACCGTCAGTTTTAGCGAGTGTGTTATTCTGATGACCAGCAACATCGGCGGGCGTTTTTTGGCTGATCCGTCCCTGGCTGAAGCTTTCGCTCGCGAGGCCGCTGAAGAGGCGGTCAAAACCCATTTTCGGCCCGAATTTTTGAATCGTCTCGACGATATTATCTTCTTCCACCTGCTCACCGACGAAAACCTACGCGATATTATGGAATTATTGCTGAAAAAAGAGAAGCGGCTGGTAGCCGAGCGCGACCTAGCCCTGGAAATTTCCGAAGCGGCTAAAACGTGGCTACTTGAACAGAATGATCGGCCGGAGTGGGGCGCTCGACCGCTGCGCCGGATTATTCAGAAACACCTGCGCGAACCGTTAGCCGACTTTCTCTTAGAGGAAAACCCACCCCCTGGAACAACCTTAAAGGTCCAAAAACAGAAAAACGGCGGTCTAAAATTTGTCCAATCAAAATCAAAAGGTTAGTTTGTTAGTTGGATAGTTAGTTAGTTGGCTGGAAATCAGCTAACCGACCAACAACCAACCATCCATCCATCCATCCCTTTCCAAATTCAAGGAGCTAGACAATGGAGTCTATCAATATCGATGCCGAAACGTTAGCCTATATCAAAAGCGAGTCCGAATTCAGTCAGGCCCGACTCAAAGGATTCTTAGAAATTATCATGGGACTCATCACCGGGCATAACATGCATTTGCTGTCCTTTGATGAGATTGTGGAGAAGCTGCGTCTAACCCAAACCATTTACAAAGGGTTACAAGATATTCCGCTCGACCACATCGCCGGCAGTACCGGCCGGTATGAAGATTTCACTCGCCATTTTCTGCCCCGTACCGGTGATAGACGAGACAAGGAACGGTGGCGCAATGTTTATACCCTGGCCGTAACCGGTAAAGGGTTTCCCCCCATTGATGTGTACAAGGTCGATCAGGTCTACTTTGTCAAAGACGGCAACCATCGTGTTTCGGTCGCCCGCAAATTAGAGTGGCCGACGATTCAAGCGTATGTGACCGAACTCCCCAGTTCTATCTCTTTGGAGCCGGATGTTGCTCCCCGAGATTTGCTGATCAAAGAGGAGTGCGCTTATTTTTTAGAGAAAACCAACCTGGACCAAACTCGCCCCGACTCTAAACATCATATCGATTTCACCGAACCGGGCGGATACCGCAACCTACTTAATCATATTGAACTCCACCGTAATATGCTGTCATTGTTGGCAACGGCCCCAGCTCAGGTCAAGTCACGGATTTCGCTGTCTGACGCCGCCGCAGATTGGTATGACCATGTCTATCTGCCGATCACGGCCGCGGTGCGCAACTTAGGCGTAATCAAACAGTTTCCCAACCGCTCCGAGACCGATTTATACATATGGCTCATCCAGCACCAAGCCGAATTGCGGGAGCAGCATGATCTGGATAAACTACTACAGTCTGAGATTGTTCAGGAGTTTTTAGACTATTTGTGTAGAGAAGAGTGAAATTAATTCGGAATGAATGCTTTATCGATGGTCAACACCATCACGACCTCGCCGTGGAGAAATTTTCTGTTTTGGACTGGAGCTATCCTGCTCATTGTTCTGGCGACGGTTTTTTACCAGCCGGCCGCTGCTAAAACCGGTTCCCTATTGGTCTGGACTCGCGATCGAGTCTACGTCATGGATATCGACACCCTTAATCTAGAGCGAGTTGGCCCGGCTACTGCCCAGGAGTCGATTACCCCCTCGCCGGGCTGTTTGGGACAAACCACCGGCCCGTGCTGGGTCGTCGTCAGCGAGCGCCTCTACACCGTTGCCGCCGGTGCGAGTGACAGCGGTCAGGCGCGGCTGCCCATCGGCGACGGCTATCGCTGGATTGACAGCGCCGTCAGTTGGTCGCCCGATGGGCTTCATCTGGCTTACACGGTAGCCGATCGACAGAGCAATCAGACTGAACTGCGTGTTTACAACCCGGCCACGCAAGAGGTAAAAATCAAAGCGGCCAACGTCGATCCGACGATGGCGGTCGCCTGGACGGGTGCTTGCGCTGAGGGCTTAAACGCGGCCGGTTGTAAATTAGGCTACAAACAAAAACCCAACCAAGCCGAAAACGAAATCTTTCCCTGGCTCATCGGCTTTGAGCCGGCAACAGGTGCGGTCGAGAAGTGGCCGCTCTCAACGGAGGAGATCTTTGAACTCCGCTGGTCGCCTGACGATGTGTTGCTTTATAGTCAGCCTAAACGGTTTTTTAGAAGCAGCGTCGATCACGCCCCCGCCTATCACATCCCTCCCGGCAGCCAACTGGCCAATATGTCGCCGGATGCTCGCTATACCCTTTATTACCAACCCTTCAGGTTAAAGGACTGCCAGCCGGAGAATGACCAGGATGATTGCCTGCACCTGGGGGTATGGTTGATTCCGGCCCAAGAGCTTGATCCGGACAAAGAACTGATCTACAGCGCCAAATTGGGAGAGCAGGATCAAGGATTGAATTTCATTCCCATCTGGTCACCCAAGGATGACGCATTTGTCTTTTTTCAAGAAGGACAGCTTATTTACTACGATTTAGCTGAGGGGGAAGCCACGATCTGGTATCGCTCGATCAATGGAAAGCTAAGATCGATTCCGGTTTTTTCGCCTAATGAAGAAGCGGTGGCTTTTGTTGATGATGAAGGACGAGGCTTTTCCGAATATCGATTGGTTATAGTTAACCCTAAACTTCAACCGGTAGAGCATATAATTGAGACCGACAGTGGCTTTAAGGTGCTGGCCTGGCTGCCAAATTAGGAAGGATGAGGGTTGATTAATGAAGGCTGAAAAGAAGGAGTGTCTTGCCAACAAAAAAGGAGTGACACGTCACTCCTTTTGATAATCATTCTATTTGGGCTTTTTAGGAAAGGGGGGAAACCCAAACTACCGCGCCAAATATTCTTTTAAGGCCGATTCCTCATCCCAAGTTTCATCTAATGTCTTGGCTACCGAAGAGGCGACTTCCCTGGCAGTGCCTTCCATTTCCAGTTCCTCGCCCCATTTGAACATTGAGGTATATTGGGCTGCGCTTTTATGACCCGCTCGCGTCGAGGCTGTTTCAACCGCTTCCTGAAAACGCGGTGGCAGGTTTTCCCGAACGGTACCGTTTACATCCGTAGCTTTTACACCAAGTGGGATGTGTTCCCAGTACAAAATTTGATATCTTGCCACTTACTTCGCCTCCCATAGCGTTTAAGCAGTAACATAAATTCAGTTGAACACATTTGCTTGGAGGGACCTGCCAATTTTCCATTGTAGTTACTTGGATTTAGCCGCCGCTCGTGATCGACTGAAATTGATAATTTAAGCGTATTCTAATCAATTACTTCTTATTATATAACGTTGTGAGGATTTTTCAAGCAAAGCAGATAGCATATTTGACCTATGTACCCGTAGAACGTCCAAAACTTAGAGTTTGATTAGAAATAGAGAAAAATTCTTGAAAAATCTGATTATGTTGGCTACAATTAGACTTGATTCGTGAGGATTAGTTGCTTATGGGCGACAGCGACTAATCTCTTTTTTTTGAAAAAGACTAAATTACGTTTGGAGGCCCGGCGATTCATATGGAAATGACAGCAATCCGCCAACTCAATGAAGCCGTTGAAAGAGAGGCAATGTTTCTGCAAGGACTCATTGCCGAAGTTAACAAAGTCATCGTCGGCCAGGAAAAACTGATCGAACGATTGCTTATTGGTCTACTGGCCGATGGTCACGTTTTATTGGAAGGGGTGCCTGGTTTGGCCAAAACATTGGCCGTCAAAACCCTGGCTCAGGCGGTACAAGGGCAGTTTCAACGGATTCAGTTTACCCCTGATCTGCTCCCCGCCGACTTGATTGGGACCGAAATTTATAACCCTCGCACCAATGAATTTACGCCTCATCTTGGCCCCATTTTTGCCAACTTTATTTTGGCCGATGAAATCAACCGAGCGCCGGCTAAAGTGCAAAGCGCCTTACTCGAGGCGATGCAAGAGCGGCAGGTAACCATTAGCAATGAAACGTACTTGCTGCCGGAACCGTTCTTGGTTTTAGCTACCCAAAACCCTATCGAACAAGAAGGTACTTACCCGCTGCCGGAGGCACAGGTTGACCGTTTTATGCTCAAGGTTGTGGTGGGTTATCCCACCCGCGCCGAAGAGCGGATCATCATGGATCGTATGACCGGAGCGGAATTGCCGCAGGTCCAGCCTATTACTACGCCGGAAGAACTGCTGCACGCCCGAGATGTGGTCCGCCAGATTTATGTTGATGAAAAAATTAAGGATTATGTCCTCGACTTGGTTTTTGCCACCCGTTATCCGGCCCAGAGTGGCTTGGGCGACTTGCAGCCGCTGCTGAATTTTGGGGCCTCGCCACGCGCTACCATTTATCTGATTATGGCCGCCCGAGCCCACGCCTTTTTGAAAGGACGGGGCTTTGTGACGCCGGAGGATATCAAGCAAATTGCGCCTGATATTTTGCGTCACCGCATTGTAATCAGCTATGAAGCCGAAGCGGAAGAGATCACCAGCGCCGATATTGTGCAGCGCATTCTGGATCAAATTGAAGTTCCGTAGAAAACAACGATGAAGGATGAATGATGAAGGATGAGTTGGGCGGAATTGGATAAAATCAATGAGGCTCGATCCGACTTGGTCATCTCAATAAATCGATTATGTTAACCCAAGAACTTATCAGGAAAATCCGGCGTATCGAAATTCGGACCCGTCGCTTGGTCAATACTAGCTTTGCCGGCGAATATCATGCCATTTTCAAAGGCCGGGGCATCGAGTTTGACGAAGTGCGTCCCTATCAGCCCGGTGATGAAGTCCGCACTATCGATTGGAATGTTACCGCGCGCACGGGCGAGCTTTTTGTCAAACGCTACATCGAAGAGCGCGAACTGACGGTGATGCTGCTGGTCGATGCCAGCGCCTCAGGCCAGTTTGGGACATCAAATCGCTTCAAACGAGAAATCGCCGCCGAGTTAGCCGCGGTTCTGGCATTTTCAGCCATTTCTAATAATGATAAAGTAGGATTATTAATATTTACTGACCAGATCGAGCTGTTTATTACCCCGCGCAAGGGGAAACGGCACGTCCTGCGCCTAATCCGCGATTTACTGGCGTTTGAACCCCAAGGTCGCCGAACCAACTTGAAATTGGGATTGGAAACGCTTAATCATATGCTCAAGCGGCGCAGTATCATCTTTCTTTTATCCGACTTTCTAACGCCGCCTGATAGCTATCGCTCCATTTTGCAGGTGAGCAACCGTCGGCACGATGTCATTGCCATTACGCTGACCGATCCCCGCGAACAGGAATTTCCCAATGTGGGGTTAATCGCCATTGAAGATGCTGAAACCGGCGATATTCAACTGGTTGACACCGGTAACCGCAAATGGCGCGCCGAGTTCAAAGAACGGGTCACCGAACTGCATACGGCCCGTGAACGCGTTTTTCGGAAGGCCAAGGTAGACCGCATTGACATCACCACCGATAGCGATTATGTGATCCCGCTGACCAATTTCTTCGAGCAGCGAGCCAGACGTATGCGGCGATAAGTCGATCTATGAAGCGTTTAAAACCGACCACTCTAAGATTTATATCAATCCTAATTGTTCTGGCGATGCTGTGGGCGCTGGGTCTCACCGTCGCGGCGGCTCAATCTTTCGATGCGAAAGTGAGCTTTTTTTATGTACCCCCGCCGGATGACGAGGCGTTTCACGTCGGCGACCGGATCACCCTTCGTTTAGAAGTTCGGCACCCCGCCGACTCTTATATAGAGATGCCCACCTTACCTGAAGGTGAAGAATGGGGCGATTTCGAAGTGGCCTCCCAATCTGAGCCGGAAGTGTCCCGGCGGGGCGACAATGTGGCGATTACTCACAAAGATATTGTGGTTACTTTGTTTGAGCCGGGCCAGTATCAAACGCCGCGCCTGTTGGTCAATCACCGGTTGGCCGATGGTACCTCAGAAGAGTTGGCCGCCCCCGTAATCCAGTTGAATATTGACAGCATCTTGGTGGAAGATGACACCGATCTACGGGATATTAAAGAGCAGGCGACCTTGCCCGTGCCGCCCATTTGGCCGTGGGTACTGCTTTCCATTCTGGTTGCCTTGCCAATTGCCGGCCTCATTGCGGCGGGCGGTTTTTGGCTTTATCATCGCTTAAAGCAGCGCAACCAACTCATCGATATGCCTCTCCCTGTGCCTATCGACACGCGCCCGCCGGAGGTTATTGCTTATGCGGAACTGGATCGAATTGAGGCGCTCAACCTGCCGGCCAAAGAGCAGTATAAGGATCATTATACCCTGGTCACCGAATGCCTACGTCGGTACATTGAAGGTCGCTATCAGATTCCGGCCCTGGAACGGACAACCGATGAATTACGCCTGACGTTTGCGCATTCGGCCTCGATTAAAGATCAGCGGCGTAAATTTATTGAAATTTTCACCGAGAGCGATTTGGTCAAGTTCGCCCGGTTCCGGCCTCAACTGGAAGATGCGTACGAGTTGATCCAAAAAGCGCGCAAAATTGTTCAAACGACCACGCCGGCGCCTGAGCCGCCTGACGACCAACTTCCTAAGGAGCCGGTTGAGGAGGTCGCCGTATGATTTTTCGATTTGCGACTCCTTGGCTGCTGTTACTCCTGCTGATTCCATTGGGCATCATTATCCAATCGATTAGACACCGCCGGAGTAAGACCCTATCCACCTTGCAGTATTCCGATCTCCGGTTGACCACCCATTTGGTTCCCTCGATCCGGCCTCGGCTGCGCTTCATCTTACCGATTTTGAGAATTGTGGCTCTGGTCCTGTTGATTTTGGCCCTAGCTCGTCCTCAATCCGGCAGCGCGCGCGAGATCATCTCCGGAGAAGGGGTAGATATCAGCATTGTGTTAGATATTTCCGGCAGTATGGCCGCTCTGGATTTTGAACCGAACCGCTTAGGCGCGGCCAAACGGGTCATCCATGCCTTTATCGATGATCGCCAGTACGACCGGATTGGCTTTGTCATTTTTGCCACAGAGGCCTTTAGCCAGGTGCCACCCACCCTGGATTACGATGTCCTTAAGCGGATTCTTGACGAAACCCAGGTGTCGTGGGATATTGGCCTGGACAGCGGCACTGCTATCGGCTTGGGGCTGGCGAACGGGGCCAACATGCTGCGCGACTCTGAAGCCGAAAGCCGGGTCATTATTCTGTTGACGGATGGAGCCAACAACTCTGGGCAAATCGATCCGCTAACGGCGGCTGAAATAGCTAAGGCGCTTGATATTCGTGTCTATACTATCGGCGCGGCGCGGCCCGGCCCGGCGGCCCTGCCGTTTCCCGACGGGCGCATCGAATACCGGGACTCTGAAATTGATGAGGAAACGCTCAAGGAAATCGCCGATATTACCGGCGGCCTTTATTTTAGAGCTGAAGATGAGCTTGGCTTACAAGAAATTTATGATACCATTAACGAATTAGAGCGATCTCAGGTAGAAGTCAGAACGTTTACCCGTTACAGCGAGTTAGCCGTTTGGTTTATTCTACCCGCGGCCTTTTTATTGATCTTAGAAGCGCTTCTTCGCCGGACGCTGCTCCGCAAAATACCGTAAACTATGCTAAGAATTTTTGCTGAACCATCATATTTGTTTTGTTTTATCCCATTGGCCTTGATCGGAGGCTTGATCTATCTGCTGGCGAAACGGCACCGGCAGGCTATCGCTCGTTTGGGAGCGCCGGAGTTGATCGCTCGACTCAGCGGCAGCGTCAATTGGAAGGGACGTCGCTGGCAAAGCCGGCTGTGGTTCATCGCGCTGATCTTTTTGATTTTGGCCCTGGCCCGGCCTCGTTGGGGCAGTCAGGTGGAATACATCGAACGGCGCGGCGTTGAGGTGATGGTGGCTCTCGACGTCTCGGAAAGTATGCTCGCTGAGGATTTTAAGCCCAATCGATTGGCGCGGGCCAAGCTGGAAATCTCGGAATTGATGGATCGCCTCGAAGGCAATGAGTTGGGGTTGGTGCTGTTCTCAGGGGCGGCGTTTGTCCAATTTCCGCTGACCTCAGATTTTGCCACAGCGCGCACCTTTCTAGACGCGGCTTATCCGGGGATCATTTCCCGGCCGGGCACCGATATTGCTGAGGCCATTCAAGTTGCCGTCAATGGCTTCAACGAGGAACGCGCCACGCAGAAAGTCATCATTATGTTAACCGATGGTGAAAATCATCGGTCCGACGTTTTGAGCGCAGCCCAGGCCGCCGCCGATCAAGGTATTATCATTTATACGGTGGGCTTTGGTTCCCCCGACGGCGAACCGATCCCACAGTATGACCACCTGGGCAATCTCATCGAGTATAAAAAAGATAGCAGTGGTCAAACCGTGTTGTCTAGGTTAGATGAAACCACTTTGCAGGAAATAGCGGCTATTACCAACGGCGCTTATCTTCGCGCTGCGCCGAACGGTCGCGAAGTCGATTTGCTGGCCGACGAAATTGGCCGGCTTCAAACCAGCGAACTGGAAAGTCGTTTCGAGACCCGAGGTATCGAGCGTTTCCAGTGGTTTTTAGGTATCGCCGTGGTGGCCTTAATTATTTATGAATTGATTCCGGATCGGGCGCGGCCTAAGGTTGTTCGGACAGAGGCTGAGGTTGTAAGCAGCGACCGCGCTAAACAGCCGACGTAATCCGGAGTCGGGTATATACTCAAAGGGCGTGACCCATGAGATCAACATATTTATTAACAATTTTATTCGCCGGTTTAGTTACGCTAACTGCTTGCGGTTCCGCCGCTGCCCGTTATAATAATGAGGGTAACGAGGCATTTGAGGAAAACAATTATCCCGGAGCATTGGAGGATTACACCGCCGCTAAGCAGGAAGACCCTGATCTGGCCGAACCTTACTATAATTCCGGGAATACATATTACCGCCAAGGTCAGTACGAATCGGCTGAGATGCAGACCAAGCAGTCGATCCGTTCGACTGAGCGAAAAGAGAATGAGGCGTTAGCCCAAAATTCATATTACAACTTGGGCAACAGTTACTTTCAGACGCAGCAGTGGTCTGAGGCAATCGATGCTTATAAGGAAGCGCTGCGTCTCAACCCTGACGATGAAGATGCCAAGTACAATCTTGAACTGGCCTTGAAAAATCAAGAGCAAGAACAGCAACAACAACAGCAGCAAAGTGGGGGAGGCCAGCCACCCCCCCCAGGTGAACAACCACCTAATCAAGGCGACCAGCAAGGCGATCAACCCAACCAGGGCCAAAATGGTGATCAGGACCAGGAGGGCGGTGGGGGCCAGCCGGAGCAGGATGAGGATGGTCAATCCGGCGGCTCGAACCAGGACCAACCTCAAAACAGCGGTGGGCAGCGCGGTCTGACCCCGAGCGAAGCTGAGCAGCTTTTGGACGCTCTAGGTCAAGACAGCCAAACTCTACAAGAACGGCTGCAAGAGGGCTTTTTTGCACCCGGCTTGCCGCCGACCGAAGATTGGTAGATTTAGATGACGAATGCCACCCCTCATAACATTAAGAAAAAATCGAACACTTTAACCGTTGCTATGCTGCTTGTCGGCCTGTTGTCGATTTTACTCACTTCACCGATCAGTGCGCAGTCGCCCATTACGGCCAGGGTTGATCGCAACACCCTGACTATTGACGAACAAGTGGTGCTTACCGTGACCGTGACCGGTGATTTTCTAAAGATCCCTCAGCCGGATCTGGCCAACTTGGGCGAGTTTATTGTGGTCAGCAGCAGTACCTCCACCCAAGTCAGCATTGTCAACGGTCAAATGACCTCACAGGGGGTTTATTTATATCGGCTGCAGCCGTTACACGAGGGGGCGGTGGAAATCGGTTCGATTGGGGTCAATATTGATGGCCAACTATACCAGACCGATCCCATTCAATTGGAGGTTTTTGCCGGCGGTACGCCTATACAGCCGCCGAGTCAAACCAACCCCGATACCGATGCCCCCACGCTTTCACCGGGCGAAGAATTTTTTGTCAAAGCCCAAGTCGATAACCCGAACCCTTTTCTGGGACAACAGATCATCTACACGTTCCAAATTTATCAAGCCTCGGGTTTTGCTTTCGGCCAGCCCGATTATACGCCTCCCCCATTTACCGATTTCTGGAGTCAAGAGATTATCGCTCCGCTTCACCATCCGGAGGAAATTAACGGTATCACCTACATGGTTACGGAAATCATGACGGCGCTCTTTCCGGCCAATTTAGGCACGATCACCATCGAACCGGCCAGCTTGGTTATTCCCGGCAGTCTGCTCAGTCCTGATATTCGTCTGGAAACTGAGCCGGTTACGGTCGAGGTCAAATCGCTGCCGGAACAGGGCAAACCTGAAGATTTTAGCGGCGCGGTGGGGCAATACAGTATCAATGCCAACCTCAGCGACTCTGAAGTGGTCATTAACCATCCCCTGACGCTACGGGTAACTATTGAAGGAACAGGCAATATTCAAACGCTGGCTGAACCGGTCCTGCCCGAAATGGATAAGTGGCGCATGTTTGAAAGTAAATCCTTTACCGATATCGATGCCAGTAACGGGCGGATGACCGGCACGCGCACCTTTGAACGGCTGGTTGTGCCGGGGCAAGCTGGCGAGCTGACCTTTGAACCGATCAGTTTTAGCTATTATGATCCGGACGCCCAAGCCTACAACACAATCAGCACCGAACCTATCCCGGTGACTGTTTTGCCGGATGACTCTCAGCCGGCTTTGCCCACTGTAGTCGATTTTAACGATGAAGAGCAGACGGTGAATTTGCTGGCTTCTGATATTCGGCATATTAAGCCGGTACCGACCTCATTGAATGTTGGTACGGCGCTATCCGTAGCCGGTCAAGTAGTGTATTGGATGGCCTGGATCGTGCCGCTTTTCCTGGTGGCCGGGGTCCAAATTTGGCAGCATCGGCAGCAGCGACTGCAAAAAGACCCGGCTTTTGCCCGTGACCAACGGGCCAAACGCCAAGCGCTCACCATCTTAGATGAGGCTAAAACCGCCGGTTCGAAAGAGCAAGCCGCAGCAGCCGGTCGCGCGTTGTTAGGCTATCTATCTGATAAGCTGAACAAACCGACCGCCGGCCTCACGACCGGTGGGTTAATTCGACTCTTGCGCGAGTCCCGCTTACAGACCCGGCATATCGAGCGGATTGAAGCCCTACTGCATCAAATTGACATTGGTCGCTTTGCTCCCATTTCCGCCGGAGACGCCGAGTCGATTATTGTGGAAACCCGACGCCTCATCGACGATCTGGAAAAGTCGTTTAGTCGGCAGAGAAAACGGTGATCACGATGATTAAACAACGGTTCTCAATCCGCTTGTGGTTAGGGTGGATGGCTTTAATGATGGGCTTGTTGGTAACGGTCTCAGCCGTATCGGCCCAGGCGGTTAGCCCGACCGAGGCTATGACAGCCGGAAATCAAAGCTACGAAGCCGGAAATTATGCTCAGGCTGTTGAAATTTATGAGACAATGGTGGCTGCCGGTATTCAAGACAGCACCCTATATTACAATTTAGGCAACGCCTATTTCAAACAAGGTCAACTGGGGAAAGCGATCCTCAACTACCGGCGGGCCTATCGCCTCGATCCGCGCGATGTGGATAACAACGTCAATTTGGCGCTGGCGCGCAGTCAAGCCCTCGACAAGTTAGATACCGCTAATGATGGCGCGGTGACCAATTTCGTCAAAGCCGCCGAAGATTGGCTCACTCTCGATGAGGCTTCGATGTTGGCCTTGGGTTTGTGGCTGTTATTGTGCGGGCTGGCCATCGTAGCAATTTTGTTGCCTCGATTCAGGCAGGTCAGCCTGTGGGCGATGGCGGTGGTTGGCCTATTTTTGATTGTGGGCTTGATCTCCATTGCCAACCGACTTTACAACGATTATGCCTATCCGCCCGCCGTAGTTGTGGCCGAGCAGGTCAGCGTGATGAGCGGTCCCGGCGGCGCCGATCAGTACGTGGTCGAATTTGATCTTCACACCGGAGCCGAGGTGACCCAATTGGAAAGCCACGATAATTGGCGGCGGGTCTCTCTCCCCGGCCACGATTTTCAAGGTTGGGTCTCCGCCGATGCTCTGGAGTTAGTCAACCTGAACTAAGGTGACAATCACTTGAATAAAGAAAGAGCCAGTCATCCCCCGGCGATGACTGGCTCTTTTTTGTTCACACTTATCGCAATTTGATATGCAGTTCCTTAAGTTGTTCTTCGGTGACCCCGGTTGGAGCGCCGGCCATAAGATCCATCGCGGCCTGACTCTTGGGGAAAGCGATGACCTCGCGGATGTTTGGCTCCCCGGCCAACAGCATCACCAGCCGGTCGATACCGGAGGCGATCCCGCCATGCGGCGGCGTGCCGTACTCAAACGCTTCCAACATATGACCGAACTGGTTCTTGGCATGCTCCATCTCTAAACCGATTAAACCGAAAACGGTTTCTTGCAGTTCGCGCTGATGAATCCTGACGCTGCCTCCGGCCACTTCGTTGCCGTTGAGTACCAGGTCGTGCTGCTTGCCCCGCGCCTGACCCGGATCGGTCTCAAGCAGCGGAATGTCTTCATCCACCGGCGCGGTGAATAGGTGGTGACTGGGGTCCCACCGCTGTTCGTCTTCGTTCCACATTAGGAAGGGGAAGTCGATGATCCAGCAAAAGGCCAGCAGGTTATCGTCTCGCAGCCCCAGTCGATCGCCTAATTCCAGACGTAACCGCCCCAACGACTCGTTGGCGACAGCCGGTTTGTCGGCTACAAACAGCAGCAAATCGCCCGGCTCCCCGGCCAATTGACCGATAATGGCCGCCATGTCGGCCTCGGCCAAAAACTTGGTAAACGATGATCGCCCAGCCACCGGCCCATCTTCATCGGCTTCGACCACCAGCCAGGCCAACCCCTTCGCTCCAAAGTTTTTGACATAGTCGGTTAATTCATCAATCTGCTTGCGGCTGTAACCGCCCAATCCCTTGGCATTAATACCTTTGACCAACCCGCCTCGGCTAACCGTCTCACTAAAAACTTTGAAGTCGCTGTTGGCGACCAGCGGGCTAACATCGCTCAACTCCAGCCCAAAACGGATGTCGGGGTTGTCGCGGCCATAGCGATCCATCACATCATAGTAACTTAGGCGCGGAAAAGGCTTGGTCATGATTTGAGCGTCGCCGAGCGTTTCCACCAGACCAATCATCAACCGTTCCATAATATCCAAGATGTCCGTCTGATCGACAAAGCTCATCTCCATGTCAAGCTGGGTAAATTCCGGCTGGCGATCGCCGCGCTGATCCTCATCGCGGAAACAGCGGGCAATCTGGAAGTAGCGGTCGTAACCGGCTACCATCAAAAGCTGCTTGAGTTGCTGCGGACTTTGGGGCAGCGCGTAGAATTGGCCCGGATGCACTCGGCTGGGCACCAAATAATCTCTGGCGCCTTCCGGCGTGGTTTTGAACAGAATCGGCGTTTCGACCTCAACAAAATCTTCGTCGGACAAAAAGTTGCGAATGTAACGGACAACCTCGTGGCGCAAGATGATGTTGCGCTGCATCCGTTCTCGACGCAGATCCATATAGCGGTATTGCAGCCGGATCATCTCATCAACCGGCGACTCTTTATTTATGTCAAACGGCGGCGTTTTGGCTTTATTGAGAATTGTGAGCGCCTGACCCTCAACTTCAATTTCGCCGGTTTCCAGGTTAGGGTTAGCCTGTCCTTCCGGTCTGCCTCGCACCACACCTTTGACTTGAATCACATATTCATTGCGCAGCGTCTGGGCAAGTTTATGGACGTCAGGATTGGTATCGGGGTCGAATACGATTTGGGTTAGGCCCCAGCGATCCCGCAGGTCGATGAAAACCAGCCCGCCGTGGTCGCGGCGGCGATGGACCCAGCCGGATAGCGTTACTTCTTCACCGACGTTTTCAAGATGAAGGGCATTACAAGTGTGTGTTCTAAACATACTGCTTTCCTCTATTGATAAAAAATTTGGGGAGATTGCAGCCGCAATCACCCCAATGTACTTTAACAGGCTGGCGAAATTCTAACACAAAAGTAAGAAATGCAAAAGAACCGTTTAAGGTAAACTTTACAATCTGTCAGAAATAGCCTAAGATTAGGCCGCAATTTAACATTGAGATGGCAGGATATTTGACCCATGTACCGGAAACTACAACACAATTTTGATATTATCCAGTTCCTGATCAAAGATATCTTAACCGAGCAGTTAACCTGGCGCGCTACGGACGGCGCCCGGTCGCTGGGCGAGATCGTTACCCATCTAATCCACCTGGAACGGCTTCATCATCGTTGTCTACAGCAAATTGCCGATAAACTGCCGGCGCTGGAACCGACGATCAGCGCTTCTTGGGACAGTACCATCCCGATGTCAGGCTGTCAGCCCTCGTTTGAAACCTACGCTCGCTATCGCTGCCAGACTTTGACCTTGCTCGAGACCCTGGCTACCCTCCCGATTCAAAACCAACTCCCTCTGCTTGAGCCGGCCGGCTTGGCCGAGATGATAGCGAACATTGATGCTCACGATCAAACCCTCATTTGCCAGATCGAAGCAATTATTCAGGCAATGCCGCTTAACCCGCTGCTGTCTCGGTCCATCACCGAAATTGATGACTATCACCGCCGTTACCAACCGCACCTGAGTCAAGCCCGTTCGCTGCTCGATATCGGGGTCGGTACCGGCCTGGCCTTACGCCATGTGATGCGGCGCAACCCGCAGTTGGCTTTTACCGGCGTCGATATCCGCGATCTACGTCTGCCCGATGTTGACGTACCGCTGCAATTATACGATGGCGAGACCCTGCCTTTTGCCGACAATCGATTCGATGTATCGCTGCTGTTCTATGTCCTTCACCATTGCCAAAATCCGGCCCGCGTTTTGGAGGAAGCCGTGCGGGTTACTCGCCAAAAATTGATTCTCATCGAAGAGTTCGACCGGCCGGGCGCCGATCAAACTAGTCTTGATTTGACGGAAAGATACAGTCATTGGGCGATTGGCTTGCCGCTAGATCTGCCCTATCAGTTGTTCAACCAAAGAGATTTTGAGATGATGCTGGCCACCCATTGTTTAATCTGTCTCGACCGGCAATTATTACCCTCTAAAACGTGTCGTCCGGTGCAGAAATTTTTGTACGTGGTCGAAATCGCCAAATAACTACCAGGCCCAGCATCACGGCCGTAATCGCTGCCAGCCAATTCCCCCAGATCACACTGCGCGGTTGGTAGCGCAGCGTCACTTGATATTGTCCCGCCTGTGCTAAATAAACCCCCCGCAGCAGCCCATCGACGCGTTCCACCGGCTGTATCGAACTGTTGACCGTAGCCTGCCAACCCGGATACCAAATCTCACTCATGACCAGCCAGCCGGGCGCATCTGTCGTTGTTTCAAGCTCGATGACGTCAGCCGCGTAAGTTACAATTTCGACGTGGCCGGCCGGTATCGATTTATTGGCCGGCGGCGCAACGCCTTCGACCACGGCGACAGCCGCTAAATCTGGCAGCGCTTCGATCTGGGCCAGCCAGTCCGGCTCCACCTGGCGAGTTTGATATGATACCCACGCTCTCGGTAGAGCGTAATCGTTACGGTAGATGTACGTGCCGTCGATTTCAGTGACTAAACTTAAGCCCGGCCAGTCCCATTGTAAAAGCCGAAGCCAGATAAGTAACATTCAGCATCCCCAGGAGCTTCAAATCCGGTTCTACATCCTTAAGCGCGACGTCAAGCGGTTGGTCGCCGAAATGGGGAATCGTGACGCTAAACTCGGTATCGTGATAACCCGCGGCCTGAGCCATAAATTCGGCGTAGATCGACAAATGCACCGGTTCGACGCCGTCGGCCTGTTGTAGGTGGTATGCGGCGGCGGTTTGAGTGGGTAGGCTGTAGCTGGGCGAATAGACGCGAAACAGGCCCGGTTGCTGAGCCAGAAACTCAGCGGCCGGCCGGCCTTGAGCCAACGCCTCATCGAGCGGTACAAATTTCATCATCGACAGGTCGAATGAGGCTAGATCGATGTAGAGCAGCAGGCCGAGCAGTAGCATGGTCAATTGCCCGGAAAGCCGCCCGCGAACACGCAGCAAAATGACGATCAGCCCTAGCGGGACCAGGAGCGCCAGCCCGATGGCGGCTCGACCGGCCTGGCCGAAGCCGACCGCTAAGCCCACTCCCAAAATGAACGCGGTCGCTCCGACAACCACGGCCAGGCGTGTGAGCCACTGCTGGGCCTTAGCCGTCCAGTGAGTGGTCAGCAGCCGGTCGATCCCAAAACCGACCAGCACTGACGTAGCGATAGCCCCCACAAAAAAGATACGAGCGGGCGTTCTAACCCAGCGAAAACCGGGTACAAAGTGGTAAAACAGGCTATGGACCGGTGTCTCCGGCCCCAGAGCAAATAGAATCGTGAAAATCAACAGAGCCGCATAAAACCAACTCCACGGCTGCCGTCGGCTGACGCCAAATGGGACAATGAGCAAAGGAATTAGTCCCAAATAAATAACCAGTTCATGCCCCCCCTGAGCCGACGGCAGCAGCAGCCCGATCACCAATTGAACCGGCGTAACGGCGTATTCCGCCGCCTGAGCCGGCGACAATGACCGGTTGCTGAATTCGATCAGCTCCAGCAGCGGTAGCAGTTGCCCCGCCCCCAAAAGCCCAGCCGCCACAACTGCTGCTCCTAAGTAGAGTAACAGCCAAAAAATTGATCGTAGGCAATCGCCCCACGGTTCGGCCTTCTCTCGGGTTTGTTTGAGGCTCAATATCAAATGCCAGCCGATGACGGCGGCAATGAGATACACGGTGTAAATAACCGGCAGCGTGTGGGTCACAATTTGCATTCCCAATGACACAGCAATGATCAAGCCGGGCAGCCAGGGTATCACTCGGTGGCCTGACCGGGGGGTCGGGACACCGACCCCGTGCGTTAGCATCACCACCCCCAACAGCGTCCACGGCATCCACCCAATCGCGCCGACCATACTAACGTGGCCGCCGGCGGCATGAGCCAGCCATTTCCCGTTCAAGGCAAACGTCAAACCACCCAGCAGCGCCGCTCCGGTCGAGCAATGGTATTCGCGTAGCAAGAAATATATACCAAAGCCACCCAATAGTAGGTGAAAAATAAATAGAAGGTTAAATGTCGGTTCGAGGGGAAAGAAAAGAAAAAGCCAGGCCGGCGGATACGACAGCATCGCCAGTTGGTTCGCTGCCAGTGGCATGCCGCTGAGAATGTAAGGCATCCAGTGCGGGAGGCCATTGCCTTGCTGCCAACTCTGGGCCATCAAATGGGCTTTCGGCCAGTGGATGACCATCGTATCAGAAAAAGGGCTAAAGGTGGGATGTAAAATGAGAAACGGGTTAAGCAGGGCCGGTAGAAATAGGGAGAGGACTGCCGTAATAATTACCAGAGAGGCAAAGAATTGAAATCGGGGTTTCTGCATGAATCAAGTTAATCGAGTATTGTTGATAAGCTATTTGTAAACCTCACGACGATGTCCGATCTTCAATACGATCAAGTTATTGTCCGAGGTCACTAACAGATAAATTATTCGATAATCGCCAAACCGATATAGGAAAAATTATACCACAAATTGATTTTTGATGGCGTGTTTAAAGTCCAATCGAAGCAATCAAACCATCTACCCCGACGAACCACTTCGTACTAAAAAGAAGATCCCCATCAGGATGAACGCAACACCGAGCATACGCTCCCAGCCGATCGTCTCGCCAAAAAAGAATCGACCGATCAGCAGGGTAAACACATAGGTCAAGCCCACCATTGGGAAGGCCAGACTAAAATCGAGCTTTGATAAAACATCGAGCCAAAGCACCGCGCTAAGACCATACAGCCCAAATCCAACGATAATCCAGGGCGTTTGCAACAGCTTAAACATACCGGCCACACCGTCTGCCAGACTGACGCCGCCGATAGCATTGAGCCCGAATTTTAACGATGTCTGTCCGGCAGACAAGAGCATAATTGAAACTAATCCTAACAGGATAGTACCCGTCACTCGTTGATTAACCTCCGTTTTTTGCATCGATGTCACCTATTTCTTTTATGGCTGTTGAGCCTTGAAAATCATCACGTCACCACTTGAATAGACCACCGGCAGTTTGTCTAGTTCAGCCGATTGACCTAACGCTTGCTCAGACGGCCCGTAGAAGATGTAATCACTCGGCGGCGTAGTCGTGGTTCGTTGACCGCCGAAGAAAGCTTTGAGTTGAGCTTCTTTGTCGGCCGCGTTAATTGTCTCAAATGGGTGTCCGTAAAATACCCTGGCTCCGGTTTGCCCTGGCACAAGCATCCCGATGCGAGGCGACGCCAAAATGACGGCGTCAGGTTGGGCGTGCACCCGCAGCCAATCGAACGCGGCGGCCTCATCGTTTCTAATGAACAGCAACGCTGTCGTCGGCGACGTATCAGGAGACTGTAAGCCGGCTATTACCGGCAAACTCCAGACAAAAAGGGTCCCCAGCAGACTGATAACTACGACGCTTATAATGATCAGGCGTTGGGATTGGACCTTAAGGTGTTTGTCCGCCATCCAGCGCAGCAGACCAATAGCCGCCAGGATGCTCAGCGGAATATGCAGCCCGGTAATAAACCGCCGTTGCAGGGCAAGCGGCGCATAGAGCAACATAATCGAGCTGACCACCCACAACCAAACTACCCACTCACCTTCGGTTTGAGGTTGCCCTTTGGCCCTAACCATCCCGATCATCCGCCCTACGGCCAGGATGCCGATGAACCCAAACCCTAATATTACATCCGATATCGATGGGGCAACCGTGATATTTTGAGCGCTCCAGCCGGCCAAAATCGGGTTGGTTGTTGAAACCCAATACTGGTAAAGAATGACCGGTAGACCGCCGCCGATAACTCCTAGTGTA
This sequence comes from Anaerolineales bacterium, assembly GCA_020634855.1. Classification (GTDB taxonomy): domain Bacteria; phylum Chloroflexota; class Anaerolineae; order 4572-78; family J111; genus JAGRBY01. The sequence goes on along the minus strand of JACKAU010000002.1, from coordinate 609,732 downwards.
GGCCAGATTTGAGTCCAGGGCAAACGACTCCGATCGATAAGAAGGCGCCGGCCAATAACGGCGGTTAGAATAACCCAGTCAATAATCAGGGCGAAAGGGAGTACGATGGCTAGCAGCAACGCGGCAATACCGGGCACGAGAATACGAACTGCAAATCGAGAACTGGAAAACGAGGGCCAGATCACTTCAATCAGGATGAAGAGCATGACGGCCATGCCTAATGGAAAATGGGGATTGGTGTAAATGCTGTAGTGAACAAACGCTTCAGGAATCCATAAATCAATGGGAAAAGCGCCAAAGAGTATCCCTAGCCAGCCAAACCCTGAGGCGAGGGCCACAAACCCAAAGGCCAGCCGCCGTTCACCGGAGTGAGGCGTCACGTGCGCTACAAAACGAAAGACCATAAGTAGCAACAGTAGCCCGGCCAGCAATCGAGCTAGATGAAAGACGATGACATTAGACAGTCCCGTCACACGCGCTATGTGACCTAAGGCTAAATAAAAGGTGATAATAAATGCGCCGGGATGATCTTCAGGGGTGTAGGTGAGATGAAACAGCCAATGCCCGGCCGCGCCTTGTTCGATTTTAGCTAAGTAGGAATGGCCGTCGAGTGGATTGGCCAAGATTCCGGTAAATTGCCAGCCTGGCGGCGTCGATAGCCATACCACCAGAAATGGCAAACAGCTTAAAACTGGCACAATTACCGACCAGGTGACAGCCCAGCGCCATTCTTGGCTCGTGATAATAATCTGGGATTTCATGAATGAATCCTATCATCGAACTAACTCCATCCATGCTAGCCAATCTAGCCGATATCTGTCAATGTTGGGCCGAAGAAACAAAAACCCCAACAGGCTTTGGGGACCTGTTGGGGTTAAATATACTCCATGACAATAGACTGCCGACCGTTGACCGCCGAATTTCACCGAGCGCGCCTATTTTTCGGCGGTCTACAGTCAGCTAGCGGCGGTTTATGGGCTTTACGCCAATCTTGAGGGCCTTATATCGGTCAAATTGACAGGGTGTCTATTAGCCAGTTCGAATTTTGGCTTAGTCCAAATCGACGTCCGTGGGGAGATCATCATCTTCAAGTTCGAAGGCAGCTTGTTTGTCAGTTGAACTGCCTTTGCTCTTAGGGGCTGGTTTAGACACTGCCTTCTTTTCTGCTTTAACCTTCTCGGCGGCCGCGGTCATAATCGGATCGATGATCGGTAGCCCTTTTGCTTCGCGGACTTTGTTCTCTATTTCTAGCATCATATCGAGGTTGGCTTCCAGGAAAGTTTTGGCATTCTCACGACCTTGGGCCAAGCGGGTGTCGCCGTAGGAGTAGAAAGCGCCGCGCTTGTCCACAATATTTTCAAGGACCGCAATGTCTAAAACATCGCCTGATCGAGAGATACCTTGGTTATACATAATATCAAATTCACAGATGCGGAAAGGTGGCGCAACTTTATTCTTTTTAACTGTCACTTTGGTCCGGTTACCGATGACCTCGCCGCTATCCTTTATGGCCTGGATCCGGCGTATATCGAGCCGGACTGAGGCGTAAAAGCGCAGAGCCATCCCGCCGGTGGTCGTTTCCGGTGAGCCGAACATAACCCCAATTTTCTGACGAAGCTGGTTGGTAAAGATCAGCATACAGTCACTTTGCTTAACGGTGCCGGCCAATTTACGCAGCGCCTGGCTCATCAACCGCGCTTGCAGTCCCACATGCGAGTCGCCCATATCGCCTTCAATTTCGGCGCGAGGCACCAGCGCCGCCACGCTATCGACCACCACCACATCGACCGCCCCGGAGCGAACCAACGCTTCGGTAATCTCTAGCGCTTGTTCGCCGGTATCCGGCTGCGACACGTATAGATCATCGATCATAACCCCGCACTTTTCCGCGTATGTCGGATCGAGCGCGTGCTCAACATCGACAAACGCCGCTACGCCGCCCTGCTTTTGGGCTTCGGCAATAACGTGCTGGCACAATGTTGTTTTACCTGAACTTTCAGGCCCGTAAATTTCAATAATTCGGCCTTTTGGTAGACCGCCGATGCCCAAAGCAATATCGAGCGACAAACAACCGGTTGGAATCGTTTCGATATTAAGCTCGTTCCGGTCGCCCAGCCGCATGATTGTGCCTTCACCAAACCGCTTCTTTAGATCATCCAAGGCTACCGCCAATGCTTTTTCTCGACCATTATTTTGTTGAACCTTGGCCACAGTAATGTACCTCCGTAGGTAAGTTATAGTTAATATAAGATTGACACAAATGTTCTATGGATTGAGATATTTTAGCACGAATGTTCTTTTGAGTCAATATCTTTTTAGCTATTTTTCTTGATAAAAGCAGCCAAATTTTCACACTTTTTTCGCACTTTTTGGGTAGGATGGTGGCGAGAATTTAGCGGAAAACATAAAGTACCTTTGGCTTTGCCTATTAGACCTAATACCGATTATAATTTAGCCTGCTCTTCTTCGTGACCGTTATCGGTTACCGGAATCGTCTGCCGGGTAACCCGTTCACACCCAACGGCAGCGTGTGAACATCAACTTTTCCCCATAAATGTTTAAGTTTTTGTAATAAATATGCCTTAAGCTGTCCAAAATCAGCCCACCTACTAATAGGAGACCTCTATGCAATTTGCCACTATTACAATTATTATTGAAATTTTATTTTATCTTGTTCTTTGTGCCGGTGTTATCGCTCAGTTGCGAAAGGCTTACCATTGGCATGATCGTCTCCAAGCTCCCATTGTAATTCTTAACATTTTCTTTATCCTGTTTGTGATGGTCCCAACTTTTCGAGCTGTGGTATTTAACCCTAATTCCGAGGGGTTAACCGACGTTCCAACATTCGTTACACTCATACATGGGGTATTAGGGGCGATAGCTCAACTTTTAGCTATCTACTGTTTGTTGGCCGGATTTAAGATTTTACCCCGCAAGATAGGTGTCTTGCGCTATTGGATGTGGGCTACGTTTGTGGCTTGGACGGCGACGGTATTGTTCGGCGTGGGGATTTACCTGGTGTATTATGTGAATGACTCGTCGGCGGGCGGCGCCGCCGTGGTTGGTCCTGACGGCGAACTTATTATCTCCGAGCACGCGGAGACCATTATTGAAGAAATACCCGCTACAGCAGAGACATCGGTTTTAGTGGAAGAAGTCGTAGATGACCATGCCGAAGAGGTCGTTGCCGAAGAAGTGGTGGTTGATCCTCCGGTGGAAGGTGAAGCCGCCGAGGTAGTGATTGCGCCGACGGATGAACTCATCACCGAGCATGCCGAAGAACTCATTGAAATTGATCCGCCGGTCACAGAACCGGCCGCCGCACCCACCGAGGAACTCATTGTAGAAGCGGATGAGGAAGTTATCGATGAGCACGCCGAGGTTGTCATTGAGTTACCGCCCCCCGCTGATGTAGCCGGCCCGATGGTTGATGAAGGCAGCACCGAAATGGACGCCTTGATCTCTGAACATGCTGAGGTGGTCATCGCGGTTGACGAGCCGGTATATACCGGCCAGATGGGGTTTGTTAACTGGCAGCAGTTGACCCCGGCCAATGCCGGCCCTGGCCCACGCTACGAGCATGCGATGGAGTACAGCCCGGCCAACAACCAAATTTATCTCTTCGGCGGTCGAGACGGTAGCCAGATTTACAATGATATCTGGGCGCTGGATATGAACACCCTTACTTGGCGACAACTGGCTGTCAATTCGCCGACTGCCCCGTCGGCGCGCTTTAGCACCGTCATGATCGTTGACCAGAATGCTGAGAATCTCTACATCGCTACGGGTCATACTCAGAGCAACCAAAATCTGAACGATATTTGGCGGCTCAATCTCAGCACTGAAACCTGGGAAAATCTAACCGATGCCGCCGGCCCCGGTCCTGTGGCCCGATACGGTGGCCCTGGTGGTAATTTCGGCAATAATCTGGTCCTGACTCATGGTTTTGGTACCACCCGCTACAACGATACCTAGCGCTTTAACACCGGTACGAACCAATGGGAAAACATTACACCGCCCGGTCAAATACCGCTCCAGCGTTGTCTCTTTGCCGCCACCGCCGCCGCCGGTACCTCGTTGATTATCAATGGTGGTTGTGCTACACCCTTTGGCGACTGCTTCTTGGACGATACCTGGGTCTTAGATATGCCCAGCAACACCTGGCGTGAGGTTACGAGTGATGTTAAGCCGGTTGGCCGCCAGTATCATACGATTGTGCCGGCTATCTCCTCACAGGGACTGGTTAAGGCGATTCTGTTTGGCGGGCAGGATGCCAGCCGCAGCGCCCGTAATGACACCTGGATCTTGGATGTCGCTAGCGGCGCGTGGACCCTGGTCGATCCGCAAGGCGCGCCGTCGCCTCGTTATAACCACGCCTCGGTCTTTATACCGGGCTATGGCATGGTTGTCTACGGCGGACGTAATGGCAACGGCCCGTTGAGCGAACTGTGGCGCGGTGATCTCTAGCACTTAATCGAACTCTAACGGCTTTAATGAGAGGACGCAGATTGACGCGGATGACGCCGATTTTATGATGGTTTTCAGCGTTAATCGGCGAAAATCTGCGTCCCATTTAAAGCGTAGTGGTGATTGACCGTCTACCAAATCAAGTCTCATGATTCCGAAACCTGCCAAATCTAAAACCGTTCAAACTTACATAACTCTGTTGTTTATCCCTTTGCTAGTCTTATTAGCGTTTACACTGCGGATTCATCAATTGGGGGCGCCCAGCCTATGGTACGATGAACTGCTGGAGTTGGATATCGCTCAAGGTCCATTTTCAGCTATCGGTCCGCAACTGCCGCGCCATGCGGCCATGCCGTTAGACTATTATCTAATGTATGGTTGGGTCAGAATGGGTCGGCAGGATTTCTGGGTACGCTGGCCGGCCCTCTTCTTTGGGGTACTGTCAATCCCCCTGACTTATGCCCTGGCTCGACGCCTATTCAACCGGCGAGTCGGTTACATCGCTGCTTTGCTGATGACAGTCGCTCTCTTTGCGGTTCGCTACAGTCAGGAGACCCGGCCTTACGCTCTGCTGCTCTGTTGTACTCTTATCGCTTTTTTAGGGCTATGGCAGGTTTATCGCACCCATAAAATGCGTTACTGGCTCGTGGTGATGGTGGGGTTAAGCGGCGCTGCTTTGAGCCACTACTTCACCTTATTTCTACTTGTCCCAATGGGCCTATTTGTAGCCGGTCACCAACTGTTCCATTTGAACCAACCCCGCTACTGGCGACACACGGCTTATTTTGCCTTGGCCCTTTTAGTGTTGGCCCTCCTATTCGGCTTAAATGGACGAATTCTGGTCCTCTACCGGCTTAGTTATCGATTTAGTAGCGTAGTCATCCAACCCGAAACGCTGGTCTTACCCGCTGTTGAAAAACCGAATGGAGGCTCCGGCCCGCCTATAGACAGCCGCTTTTTTGTCGAAAACGTGCTGACCCCGTTGACCGCTACCGGTTCGTCTAGCTTGTTATTTTACAATGCGTTGTTTATGGTGGGGTTGCTGTCGCTGATTTATCGCGGGCATCACTATCACCGGGCCATCCTGTTTTTGTGTGGCTGGTTGCTGTTGCCGATACTCCTTATTTACACCTTTCTGCTTTATCGCGGGACATTTTTTGCCGTTCGCTATATCTTATACACGCTGCCGGCTTATTTGATGATCGTCGCTTATGGCCTCGATCGACTGGCCGGTTGGCTGGTCAAGCCGGCCACTTCTCATTCGTATAGACAAATCACTTTGGTCGTGGGTTTGGTTTTATTGGTTGTTCCGGCTTTGATCGCTCAGTTTAATGATCTTCAGGCTTACTATGCTGCTGAGTCTAGAGAAGATTGGCGGGCGGTAGGACAGTTATTATCCAATCACGCCGCACCTGACGATGTAGTCATTGCGGTCAAAGCTGAACCGGCTATCAACTGGTACTACCCTCCCGCCTCGGCTCCATTTGGAACTTATGGCCGAACCGAGCCAATTCGGGCGGCTATGGCGCAGCATCCGCGCCGTTGGTTTGTGCTGAGCAGTTATTCGTTTAAACGGGACGAAAAACTACGCGAGTGGTTAGCGCCGCAAGCGGTCAGAATTGTCATCGATCGCCGCACCGTCGTCTACCTGCAACATAAAGGAAAATCAGCTCGGGATTTGCTGGCTGAAGTGAAGCAGTTCAATCTGCCCCAGAAATCGCTAACGTATGCCTTTCTGGCCGATCAGTTCAAACGGGCCGGCGATATCGAGACCAGCCGCACTTTTTACCATCAGGCCATCGCTCTAGCCGACTCTGCCGGTCAAAAAGCGCGCTACGAAGCGCTTTTGGCCGCGCTACCTGATTTGAACGATACGATTATCCTTGAATAGCGTTTATAACGTTTAATGAGTTTGTAGAGCTTAATGAGTTTGTAGCTTAAATCGTAGGCGAATTTTGTTCAAGAAATTGCTCTATACGCTCATCAATTTAATGGCCTGGCCCCTCTCCGGCATCCTGCTTTTTTTTACGGCCAGACGTTGGTTTTTTATCTTTTTTGCCTTAACCCCTCGCCAAACCGGGGTCGAGCCTGTCGGCTATGATAGGGATTTATCGTCAGTCCTGCTGTTAGTGCCGGTCAGAAATGAAGCGAACACCCTGCCTGATCTGCTGCCGGCCCTCGATCGGCTCGATTATCCTGTCGCCCAATTAACCCTGGTGTTCATCAACGACGGGTCAACCGATACCAGCGAAGCGATTCTTCAATCCTGGACGGCGACCCGCCCCAATTGGCACGTTCTCTCTCTTCAGCAGAATCGAGGCAAGGCCAATGCCCTCAATCGGGCGCTGAGCCAATTTCCGCAGGGGGAAATCATCGCTATCTTTGATGCCGACGAGCGACCGTTACCGGCGACGTTGAAATATCTAACCCGCCATTTTTTCGATCCGCAAGTGGCGGCAGTCAGCGGCCGGCGAGCGGTGGCCAACCCATTGGCCAGTCCGGCGGCTAGCTATACCACCTTTGAAAGTCTGGTTCACCAAATGATCACCATGCGAGCCAAAGATCGATTGCAGTTAGCCCCGGCCCTGTTAGGCTCGAACTGCGCCTATCGCCGCTCGATGCTGGCTGAGGTCGGCAACTTTAAGCCGGGCGCGTTGTTAGAGGACAGCGATTTGACTCTGAAGCTAACCGGCGCCGGCTGGCGAACGCGCTTTGAACCGGAGGCGATTAGCTATCATTACGTACCGGAGAGCGTCGGCGGCTACTGGAAACAGCACACCCGCTGGGCCAGAGGGTTCGCCGATGTTGCCCAAGACCAAACCCGAACGCTGCTGGCTCGAAAAGATTTACCTCGTCTCCTGCGATTGGAACTGCTGATTTTTTCGGTGGGCTATCTGGATCGCCTGGCCTTGTTAGCTGCCGGAGGGTTGGCCCTGCTAGGTAGTCGAATAGCGCGTTGGTCGGTGGCTGTGACGCTCTTAACGCCGTTGGTTCAGGTGTTGGCGGCGTTAAGTTTGACTCGCGCTCCTCTGGCGTTGTGGCGTCGGGTTATCTGGCTGCCGGTATTTCTTGGCCTCGATATGGCGATGGCCGCCAACGGCTTTTGGGGTAAACTACTTAGCCTGCCCCAAATTTGGGAAGATCGCCGCACCCGGCGGTAGGTTTGTCTGAGCCGGCAGCGCGTGTTAAAATAGGGCGGCTTGTGCTGGAAATCACAAAGTAATTCGTTCAGAAAACAGGTGGCCGCCTTTCCCGCAACAAAAAATTTGTGCCGGTCGCCTGTATAGACACCACGGAAAGTAGATCACTAACTTATGGGAACTTTTTATTTCTTTTTATTTCAAGCCCACTCCGGCTGGCGGTGGGTGGCGCTTCTGTTCCTAGTCGTAACCACCATCAAGGTCGTTATTGGCTGGGCGGCTAATCAAAATTGGTCGAATCTTGACAGCCGATTGGTCTCGTTCACCAATATCGCGGTTTCAATCCAGGTGCTGCTGGGGATTTTTCTGTATGTCATGTTTTTAACCCAGGGAGCCGGTATTACCGGTCGGAGCATTGGCGCGATCAGCGGCGGCCATTTAGTGCCGGCTCTGCTGGCTGTGGCCGGCACCGGTTTTGCCGTGGGCCGCTCACGCCGCGCTCAGAATAGTCGTGATAAATTCAAATTCGCCTCAATTGGGTTAATCGTTGCCGATTTGATGGTCTATGGAGCGCTGGCCACTGTCGGGGGGATTTTTGCGATGGCGACATCGTAAGGGGATGTTTCAAAGTCACTGCCATGAAGTTGTCGCAGCCGCACCCCTCGATACGCGCTCCACTCCGTTCCTCGTCAGGTTCGGAATGTATCCCGCGCTACTCGGGATGCTTTCACTGCTTAACTTCATGGCAGTACGTCTTACATTTCTTCCTCAATCTTTTGGGCCCAAATCAAGTCATAAATCGTCTCCCAAACCTGAATATCAACGTACCGCAGCGGTAGTTGGTCCAAAATGTCCTTTAATTGAGAGCGAGACCAGGTTTTACCGGGCATTAATTTGGCTTCCCACCCGATGCGGTTAGTGGTCAGTAGCCAGCCGCCATCGGGATTGTGGGCCGATACAGGCTGCAAAACTCGAATCATCTCGGCCAGACCACGTTTTGGATCGGGGTAAAATTCTATTGCTTCCAGGTTGGTGATGGCGGGGAGGCTATTGTCGGCGAAGGGCAGGGCCATCGCATCGGCCTGCACCAGCATCACCCGACCCTTATGTTGGGCCTCTAGGTCGCGTCGAGCCACGGCCAACATTTTAGAGGCGCGATCCAGGCCGATGATCCGGCCTCGATAGTTCGGTTGGCGTAGCAGGGTGAACGCCAGCCGGCCCGTGCCGGTAGCCACATCGAGTACCAGGGCCTCCGGCTGCGCGTGAAGTCGATTAGCCAGCGGGCGTCCTAGCGTAAAATCTTCTTCCGCCTCGTTGAACTCCTTAATGCTGTTATACCGCTCCGCCGTCCAATCGTACAGTAGGGCCACCAGAGCCGACCCAAAGTAAGCCCCCTCGGCTAAAATAAACTGCCAGTAAAGGATCAAGCCAACAAATAGCGTCCCGATTATAATAAATAGCCAGATCATCCAGGCTTATCTTCGTCCCTTCATATGAACTAAATTCCTCCACTCCCTTGAAAATAAAGGTTCTAGTAATCGCTTTAGCGATGACATAGCCCTAAAGGGCTTACTACGAACTAAATAAAGCACGATTTTCATTATCGGCGTCGTCTCAGTAGAGACTGTCGCACTCATCTAACTCTATAAACTCCACAAACTCCATAAACTTCTACATACTCCCCACCGCTACGCCCGCCGTAATCATACTCAGAATCAGGTAAGGCTGTGCTCTATCAAGCCAGACAGCCGGGTTGTCGAAACTACTTTTGAACAGCCAGATCGATGTCAGGCTTACGCTCATGAGCGCCGCTCCCGGCAGTATTCGCAGACCCAGCAGTAGCATGAGCGCCGCCGCCTGTCCGCCAAAAAAAAGCCATTCGGCTCGGTGATGGCCTCCCAGAACCCTTAAACCGCCCAGGTAGCTAATCCAAAAGCAGAGCGCCAGCACCAACGGAAACAATGAGAGCGGTGACCACAAGGTCGCGCCCATAAGCCAAGGTAAAAGCAACTGTACGATCGATGATAATCGCCCGCCGCCATGGGCTGACAGCCGGTCGGCTTTCTGACCGGCCCAGAGGGTCAGGCTGATCGAGATCACCACCAGCCAAAAAATAGACAAGTTTAACACCAATCCTATCGTTAGCCCCAGCAGTAGCCCCACGCCAAAGGTTACCACTTGCCCTCCGAATTCTGGCCAGTAATACGCTTGCCACCAAACCTGGTAGCGACGGACTAACATTACCAACTGGCCCGCAGGGGAGTCAGGTTGGGCGTAGGGTAGAAAAAAGCCTCGGTCGGCCGGCTGAGGTAGAGCGGCCTGCGTGACTCGCCGCCAGAGACCCTGCTGAACCGCCAGATCCCACAGTGTTCCCAAAACGGGATCGACTAGCAGCCACAAGCCAATCACCTGCAGCAAGTGGGTCCAGGTCAAACCGGGCATACCGGCCGCCAGCGCCCCGGCCACAGCCGCCCAACCCGATCCCAGACTCAACCACGAGCGGGCGCTTGATAGCCTAAATATAAATGTTTGGCCGAAAGGGTCCTGCGTCACTGTATCGATCTCCAATAGACATGGCAGTCGGCTGTCAGCCGTCTTAGGCAGATGGAAGGGGCAGAGTATACCACACAATTTAGGGTTCGGACAACTGATTTATAAAAGCCCCTCGTCAATAGTTTGGATACTCGGTTCTGCTGTTGTAAAATCTCATAAAATTATTGAGTTAAAAAGGAATGCAGGGTTTGACGTGAATTTTGATGAGAAATTAACCGGCGCCTACGTGTTATTGCTGTTTCTGCCTGAAAACCAAACCATCGAGGTGGGCAAGTTGGGGACTTTCGATTTTCCGGCGGGCTGGTACACCTATGTGGGCAGCGCCTTTGGATCGGGGGGCCTGCTGGGCCGGATCAAGCACCATCTCCAGCCGGCTCAAAAACCGCACTGGCATATTGATTACCTACGCCGGCAGGCCGTTCTGAAAGAGGTCTGGCTTTCACCCGATACCGAGCGACGTGAGCATGATTGGGTGGACTTGATGATCGATGTACCCGGCGCGGTCGCCTTAATTGAAGGCTTCGGTGCGTCTGACTCGGTTCACGAGACGCATCTTTATTACTTTGACGTGCGCCCTTCGCTGGAGGATTTTGTGGTGGGGGTTCGGGCGCGCTTTCCTCATACTAACGTGCTGCGGGCTTTTGCCGAAGCGTAGTCGCCGGCGCGGTCTAACTCAAAACCATCAGCAGCGGTAGCAGATCAGAAATTTCAATCACATTAAGTAAATCGGCCACAATTAGCAGGAACATAATAATAAAAATGACACCCAGTGTGCCGCCGGCGATAAAGGCAAACCAGATGCGGCCTTTGACCGGGCTGGCCTCGACTGTGGGCGGCGGGGCCGGTATAGGCGTGTCTTCGTCTTCGTGCGGGGGCGTCTCTTCCACCAGCGCTTTTTCCTGAAAACTTAATTTGATGGGGCCGAGTTCGATTAAATCGTTGTGGGTGAGATAGTACGGCCCTTGGATGACTCGGCCGTTGACGCCGGTGCCGCCGGGGCCGCCCAAATCTTGCAGAACCCAAAGATTATTGCGCAGTTCGAGACTGGCGTGGCTTGAGTCGATGTCAGGCGATTGCAGAACGAGGTTGTTATCCGGATCAGACCCGATCAATATCCGTGTGCTGGATAGCTCGAAAGTTTCCAGAATTGTTTCTGATGTTTCAATTTCTTCGTAAATAATTAATCTGGCCATTGCTATGGCTTCCTCGCATTTGGGGAGAGTAAGTTATTCGTAACCCCTCTCCTTTCCTTCCAAAAATAAACTAAGTTAAAATTCTGATTGTTAATATTAACCTGCATTATAAATCTTTTGTTTGCTGATGAGCAAAATTCGGGTCGGCTTTGATAAAATCGATCGCCGCTGCTCGATCAGTAACCTCGCCAGCGGCCTGAGCCTCTTTGAGATGGCTCAATAGCAACCCGATGAGCCGGCCTTGTTTTAGCCCAAAGATATCAATGAGATCACGGCCATTCAGCAGCGGCGGCGGATCGACCACTTGATCTTGGGCTTCGAAGTAGGCCGTTAAAAGCTGGACAACCACGTGACGTAGCTGCTCGCCTTCGGTTTGGCCTTGGCCTGGGGGGTAGGTTGCCTGGTGATCGATCAGCGCATGCAGAGCAATCGCGACGCCGGCGGGGCAGGTTGGGCTGCTGCTGTCACGAAAAAAGCGGTAGATTGCCCGTCGGCTCAATTTGTCGCCGGCAGCTAGCATCAAGGGCCGCATATGGTGCAAAACCACACTGGTTACAAAATCGGTGGCCTGGCTGCTAAACCGGAAGCGGTTCATGACCTGCCGGGCCAGGTGGGCGCTCTCGCGGGCGTGGCCCAGAAAACGGATTTTGGTCTCCGCCGCCGCTATTTCTTCGGTGCGGGTCAGTGGTTTGCCCGTATCGTGCAACAGCAATGCCAGCGGCATCAAGGCGGTAATCGACAGGTGGCCGGCCATCTCGATATTCAGGTAGCGCCGCACGTGGCCGGCCAGCAAGTCAGGAATGCCCAATTCTTCGACATCGACCGGCCACACTTCAAGCGCGGTCAGCGTGTGCTCAAAAACCGTCTGGTAATGCGGCGCGGACTGCGTTACCCCCACCATCGCTTCAACCTCCGGCAGAAGCGGCGCTAATACGCCGTAATTATGCAGCATTCGTACGGCGTGACCGGGGGCGGGGGTGTTGAGCAACTTCACCAATTCATCGCGCTGCCGTTCTGGCGAAACTGTGTCGAGTTGCGTCACGGCCTGGCGCAAATAGGTTTCCGTGTCAGGCGTCACCGTAAAATTGAATTCAGCGGCCTGGCGGACGGCCCGCAGTACGCGCACCGGATCGTGCCTGAACGCTTCCGGTGAAACGGCTCGAATGTGCTGCTGCCGCAAATCCTGTTGCCCCTGCAATGGATCGATCAACTGCGGTGAACCGGTCAAGCTCATAGCCATGGCGTTGATCGTAAAATCACGATCGGCCAGATCGCTTTCCAGGTCCGGCCCGCGAAATGAGGCAAAATCGAGATAGATTTTGCCGTCTGGGGTGTCGCAGACGACCCGGCCTGTGCTGCGTTCGGTGTCTAGCGGATAGAAGGCCGCTTGCAACCCGTTCGCAACCCGTCGGGCGACGGTCAGGCCGTTATCGGGGACCACGAAATCAAAATCGACGACCTCGTTCCGGCCCAGTAGTAAATCTCTAACGGCCCCGCCGACCAGATACGCTTCAGTCTGCTGGTTCTGAAGCAGGGCTATCGTTTCGCGCAACAGCGGATGATGGTTCAGCCAATCAGCGGCGCTGGCCTGCGGTAGCCTGACCTGCCCCTCGCTATCAACAAACAGCAGCGCCGGTTTGTCTTTGGAGCGCGTGCGTTTGGCCGCTCGAAACGCCTGCTCAGGCGTTAGACCCACGCCAATGACGTGGTCTTTAACAACGGCGATCCAGCGGTTTGGATAGAGACTGGTATCGATGGCCGGCGTAAGTTTTTGGGTCATCACGGCATGCCTTTTTCAAGAGATGACAGATATTATAACTATTTATTCAATTCGTCTAAAAATACTAACCACCTATCCAGGCGATAAACTCCCCAAATGCCTGATGTATCTCAATCTAAATTCGATTACACTGATAAAGATAGGGTTACGCCTAAATGTCTCTATCGCAAATTGCATGCGTCTCCGTTGGGAGATAAAAAGACGGGAGATTGGGAGATAAGGGGATTGTTGGACGCAGTCTCTAATCTCCCAATCTCTTATCTCCGCCCAAATACCGACATTATATTAGGACAAATTTTTGATGATTGTATCTGTGAGGTAACGATGATAAATAATACGTTCTTGCCTGTAAAAATTGTGCTGGCTAATGATGGATCGAACCACGCCAATGCGGCTATAAATTTGCTGACCCATATCGATTGGCCGCCTAAATCAACCACCCACCTGTTAACCGTCATCCCCTCGCAAAAAGGGAAAGTAGCGCAAAGTGTTGAGGATCAGCCCGACCGGTTGACCGTGGCCGCTCGTGCGGATTGGCCGGAAGCTCAGGCTCGGTTACACAAAATTGCCAGAATTTTACGAACTAATGGCCATCTCACCCAAACAGAAGTGCATCACGGATCTCCGGCTCCGGTCATCTTGCAGCAGATCAAGCAACTTTCGCCTGATATGGTGGTTATGGGCGCTAAAGGGTTGGGACACCGAGCGACCAAGATTGGGTCAATCACCCGACGCATTGTTCACCAGGCCAATGCCTCCGTGTTGATTGCTCGCCCCGGCGAATTCGTTAGACCGCTCAAGGTGCTGTTGGCGGTTGACGGCTCCCCTTTGGCCCGGCGAGCGGTTGAATTTCTTAGCCGGTTGGCTCTGCCGCAGTGGGCTAACATTACCATTGTCAGTGTCGCCGAACCGGTCAAATCTTCCCTGACTGAGGCTAGATTGGTTGAAGCCTATCACCCTCGGGATAACCAGTCGTCCTTTCTACCTGAAATGACCGCTATCCATGAGGCTTACGCTACAGACGTTATGCACTATTTACAGCACCGAGGGGTTCAAAGCCATATCGCAATTTCGGCGGGTGATCCGGTTAACGAAATATTATCGATAGCGGTGTATAAACAGAGTGATCTGATCGTCATTGGGGCGCATAGTCAACCCCATTCCAACCCGCTCCATCTGGGCAGCGTCGCCCGGCATGTGGTTGAGGATACGCTTTGCTCGGTGCTGGTCGTTCGCTGAGTTTAATCATTACCAGATGAATTTTTAGCCTGGTTACCTAGCCAGTCAAAAAACTGGCTAGGTGGTTAGTCTTTTATCTCCCCATTTGTCTGGCGTATTTGGATAGGTTTTGTATTATAGTATGAAGTACAACAAGTTGACCAAGAAACTGTCTAGGGAGGTTTTACAATGGCGTCTAAAACCGAGCTGAATGCTCTAACCATGCTTCGCTCAATCGAACTGACCCGCGATATGGAAACCAGGCATCTACGTAAATTGGCTTCCATCGCTCAAGAAATTGTCTTTCATGAAGGGGAAATTATCTACCGGCAAGGCGACAAAGGTAAAGGGCTTTATCTCATTCAAGAAGGAAATGTGGTTATTGAAATGGAGATACCCGGACAGGATCAGGTGATTATGAACGATTTGGGGCCGGGTGAATTTTTTGGTTGGTCCTCGCTTTTTCCATTAGAACACAAAATGGCTTGGACGCGAGCCTCCCAATCAACCCGAGCGCTGATGTTTGAGGCCGATTTACTGCGCGACGCCTGCCGACTAGATCACACCTTAGAGTATGCCATTGTCCGGCGCGCCGGTCGCGATATGGTCCATCGTATAAAAGCGACCCGCCACTATCTATCCAAAATGGTTAGCCAGCAGGTTGGTATAGGGGCAGGGTAAAAGAGAATGTAGCCCCGTGGTTTAAATCCTTTTCAAACCACAACCTACCTCCAAAATGATTAACCACATAGCGCCCCACTAACAAACCTAAGTTGGTGGTTTGAGGCTCTTCGCCAAAGGTGTTTCCCCTTGGACGATCGGCCTCTTCGTCTGTGATTTTGTGGCGTTTTGACGCGTAAACGCCGATGCCGTTATCGCTAATATCTACCTGGAGCGCATCGCCCCGTACCCGTAGGCGAATCCCAATCCAGCCCGCGGCTTCATCGCAGAATTTAATGGCATTGTTCAACAAACAAATCGTGACGCGCTTAAGCCGATTGCGATCAATGAGCACCATGGGGACATCTTCGGGCAGACGAAGCTGCACCTGAATATGCTTTTCACGCAATAACTCGTCAGTTGCCGCCAGGGCTTCATAGATAACCTCTATAAAATCAACCTTACTTAGCTGCCACTCTGCTTTTCCCAACTCGAGTTCGGCCAAATCCAACATATCTTCGACCAAGCTGGTTAACCGTTCACTTTCTTCAAGAATGATATCTAAGAATTGATCACGTTGGTCAATCTCCAGATCGGGGTTATCGTGGAGAATGCCGGAAATCGCCCGGATCGAGGTAAGCGGGGTACGTAGTTCATGGGTGACGGTTGTTAGTATATCATCATTTAGTTTGTATGGAGCGAAAGCTTGGTCGTTGCCATTAGTTAGTATTGATTTCACGATTGTTTCCTAATTAAGAAAAAGCATATATATAAAGATCACTATGTCTGTTGCTGTGTAGTTTAGCACGGCCCAGTTACAATTCAGTTACAGGAGCAACCCCGAATGAAAGAATGAGTTGAATGGTTTGATCGTTGGCTGGTTGATTACCGGCCAGCGATTTTTTACAAGAAAATCAGAGTTTGGGCCTCTAATCTTCTTGCCGTAAAGCCTAAAAAAAGTACAATAACTTCATCAATTCCCTAACTCTACAAACTCCACAGATTATTTCCGGAGATAAATAAAAATTGAACCTAATAGACAATTTCGACTCGATTGATCAAGTCCAGGCCGCTTTACGACAGCAAAACTATGTGGCCGACCGGGGTTTGACCACCTCAATCTATCTGGCCTTGAAGCTCGGCAAACCGCTGTTTCTGGAAGGAGAAGCGGGGGTGGGCAAAACAGAAATTGCCAAGGTGCTCAGCGCTATGCTCGGTCGTTCGCTCATTCGATTGCAATGTTACGAGGGGTTGGACGTCAACACAGCGGTTTACGAATGGAACTATACCCGCCAAATGTTGGAGATTCGACTGCTTGAAGCGGCCGGCCATATCAGCGAAGAAGCTGCGCTGAAGAAGATTTTCGGCCCGGAGTTCCTGTTAAAACGCCCTTTACTGCAAGCCATCGAACGCAGCGATGGGATCGAGCCGGTGTTGCTCATTGATGAGTTGGATCGGGCCGACGAAGAGTTCGAAGCCTTCCTGCTCGAAATCCTGTCTGATTTTCAGGTCACCATCCCGGAAATTGGCACCATTAAAGCCCAACAGCCGCCGGTAGTCATCATCACCTCCAACCGCACGCGCGAGATTCACGATGCGCTAAAACGCCGCTGCCTGTACCACTGGATCGATTACCCGTCCTTTGAAAAGGAATATCATATCGTTCTGGCTAAAGTGCCCCAGGCCCCGGAGCAGTTGGCCCGCGAGGTGGTCGCTTTTGTCCAGGAACTGCGCGAGGCCGACTTGTACAAACTACCGGGCGTGGCCGAAACGCTGGATTGGATTTCGGCGCTGGTGGCGCTTGACCGCGAAGATCTGAGCGACGAGGTCATCAACGATACGCTGGGCGTTTTGCTCAAATATCAGGACGATATCCAGCATGTGCAAGGTGCGGCGGTTCGAGAAATCTTGGCCAAGATTGGGAGCAGAGAGTAGCCGATTGGTAAATCGATGCCGCTAGAAAATCAATTCCCCGCAACTGTAAACGAACACGGCCACCTACTGCGCAATATGGTTTTGTTCGGCCGGATGCTGCGCGCACTTGGCGTGCCGGTCAGGCCGACCCAAATCCTTGATCTGGTCGAGGCCCTGGCGTATATTACGGTTCGCAGCCGGGAGGATTTCAAAAATACCGCCTGTACGATTTTAGTCTCCAAATTTGAGCATCTGCCGCTGTTCGACCGAGCCTTCGATCTGTTTTGGCAAGCCAGGGCCGAAAATGAGCTGCTGGAGATCGATCTGGGCGCGCTGCTGCCGTCGCGGGCCAAGCATGAGAAAAAAGTTGAAGTCATCCCCAACAAAGGCAGCAGCGATCACGAATCGAACCGGGAAGCGGACGAGCCGTTGATCGATACCATTTATACCTATAGCGCTAAAGAGGTGCTGCGTCGCAAAGATTTCGCCGACCTGACGCCGGAAGAGTTGGATGAAATTAAGTTGATGATGCAGAAGATGGAGTGGCGGCTGGAGCAGCGGCGCACTCGGCGTACAGTTCGGACCTCGCGGGGTACTTATCTCGACCTACGGCGCAGTTTCCGGCACAATCTGCGCTACGGCGGCGAACCGCTCCAACTGACCTGGCGTCAGCGCAAATTAAAGCGCCGGCCCCTGGTCGTCATCGCCGATATTAGCGGCTCGATGGAACGGTACTCGCGGGTGCTGCTCAAATTCATTTATTCAATTAGTAACGGATTGGAAAATGTGGAAGCTTTTGTCTTTGGCACCCGTCTGACCCGTATTACTCGCTATTTGCGCGAGAAAAATATCGACGTAGCCCTAGATCAGGCCACCGCTTCGATCCACGATTGGGCGGGTGGGACGCGAATTGGCGACGCGCTCAAAACGTTTAATTACGATTGGGGCCGGCGTGTTTTGGGCCAAGGCGCGATTGTGCTCATCATCAGCGACGGGTGGGATCGGGGCGATATTGATTTGCTCGGACGTGAGATGAATCGGTTGCAACTCAGTTCTCAGCGGCTCATTTGGCTCAACCCGCTACTCGGCTCCGAAAACTACGAACCGCTAACCCGAGGTATTCAGGCCGCTCTGCCGTACATCGATGATTTTCTGCCGGTTCACAATTTAGTCAGTCTGGAACAACTCGGCCATCTTTTGGAGCGATTGGGCGAGCACAAACCGTCTCGCCGCCACCATGTTACCGGCTAAAGACGTAACTTCCCGTAAGAAATTTTATGCGCTGCTGCTGGCGCTGGCTGCCGGCGCAACCACGCTGTTGGCGGGCAGCTTGACCTCGGTCGAATTTTTGCCCGGCGAACCACTGCCGTTGGGTGCTCTCATCGAGTCGTTGCAGCGCGGGCAGCTCTCCTTTTCCGGCATATCGCTGCCGGGCAGCGTCTTTTATTTGATGGCGGCCGGCCTCTGGGCGCTGTTGATCATCTCGATCATCGCTTTTATCATCTCCCCGGAAATTCGGAAGGAAACGATAAAGCGAGTCATTCGGTACACGATCATTATTCTGTTACTACATGGAATTATTCGCCTCCTGCCGCCGTTGCCCACCCCTGAAGAACCCGTCAAAAACCCGGAAGGGGTTAGCCTGTTGGATGAGCCGTCGCCAGAGCCGCCGCCGTCGCCGCCGGACTTTGTGGTCAATCCGCCGGAATGGCTGATCGGCGGCGTCAGTTTGGCCTTGTTAGCGGTCTTATTGGTAATTGTGTGGCTTTTCTGGCGGCGATTTTTCAAACCCCAGCCGCTCCCGCCGCTAGAGCTACTCACCCGCGAGGTCGAGCAATCGTTGGTTGATCTTCAGGCCGGGGCCGATGTGCAGGACACGATTAGGCGTTGCTACCGGCAAATGAGCCAGATTTTGAGTGACGCCCAGGGACTTGATCGCCGCCAGTCGATGACGCCCCGAGAATTCGAACAATACCTCTCGGCCAGCGGTCTCGGTGATCAGCATATTCAACGTCTGACCCGGTTGTTTGAACGCGTACGCTACAGCCCCAAAGTCCCCAGCGCTGAAGAAGAAATGGAAGCAACCGCCTGCCTATCCGCTATTGTGCAGGCGTATGGAGCGCCTTCATGAGGCGTCGTCTGACGTTTTGGTTGGCGCTGGCTGCGTCAGTTGGGCTACTGCTCACGCCTGCTTTTCGCGCCTTTGTGCGAGAAGCAGTAGTCATCCCATTATTGTATTTGTTGTGGATTGGCCGCTTTATTCTGTCGGCTGTCCCCCATTCGGCGCTGTGGGGCTGTTATGTGGCCGTTTTATTGCTGCTAATGGGTGTTAGTTTGCTCCGTCGAAGATCGAAAAAACCCAGAACCCGCCCACCTAATGAAGCCGTTGAAGGTCGCATTGCCGGCCTGGCTCACCTTCTGCGCCAAGCCGAACATGATGACTACTTCAAATGGCGGCTGGCTCAACAGCTACAAAAGTTGAGTCTGGACACCATCGCCTACCACACCGGTCAATCGATCCCAGAAACCCGCCGGCAGTTGCAGCAGGGTCGGCTCGATCTGCCGGCTGAGTTGCAGGCGTATTTTGAAGCCGGTCTCAAACCCCTTGGATCATTAGCCGCTTCCAGAAAACGATTTTTGACTAACCGGCCCACGATGGCGCTCGACCTTGATCCGGCTATCGTTGTTCGATTTTTAGAGCATTTTCATGAGAGCAGTTACCGATTTTCTCAATTAGAGGAGCGCTTATGACCGATCAACCGACCACTGTCGCCGAGCTAGGCCGCCGCGTCATCGAGGAGGTCGAGCAGGCGATTGTCGGCAAACGCGCCGTTTTGGAAAAGATAATGGCGGCTATCTTAGCCGGCGGCCACGTGCTGCTGGAGGATAATCCGGGGCTGGCTAAAACCCTGATTGCCAAGAGCTTTGCCACGGCGCTAGGTTTGGAATTCAAACGAATTCAGTTTACGCCCGATCTACTACCCAGCGATGTGACGGGCAGCTACATTTATAACCGGGCCACTAACAGCTTTGAACTGCGTCCCGGCCCCATCTTTGCCAATATCGTCCTGGCCGATGAAATTAACCGCGCATCGCCAAAAACCCAATCGGCGTTGCTGGAAGCGATGCAGGAGCGGCAGGTCACGCTCGACGGCGAGTCGATGGCGCTGCCCCAACCGTTCTTAGTTATCGCCACCCAAAACCCGATTGAATATGAAGGGACGTTTCCACTGCCGGAGGCGCAGCTTGATCGTTTTTTGATGAAACTGTCGGTCGGCTACCCATCACCCGAAGAGGAGCAGGAGATTTTACGGCGGCGGCAGACCCGTCGTCAGGAGGAGATTACGCTACGGCAGATCACCGACGCTGCCGAACTGCTGGCGAGCCGGGCAGCGATAGAAGATATCTACCTGCACCCTGATCTGGAGCGCTACATCGTGGACATTGTCAGCGCCACCCGCCGTAGCCATCAAGTGCTGGTCGGCGCTAGCCCGCGTGGTTCGCTGGCGCTGTTGACGCTGGCTCGTGTTCGGGCCGCTTTGGCCGGGCGCGACTATGTTTTGCCGGACGATGTCAAAGCCTTTGCCCAACCGGCCCTGGTTCACCGCTTGATCTTGGAACCGGGCTTGTGGCTGAAACAGCGCGCGGCGGATGAGATTATCGACGCAATTGTGGCCGGCGTGGCCGTACCGGTGATTGAAGAAGGCTAAGGCTGAGGCTAAGGCTAAGATTTCGTAGGACAAATCAGCGATTTGTCCGGCTTGGGAATACGACGAGCAACAACAAACAAACCCATGACCAATAAATTCATGCTGCTCAGCTTAATCATCTATGCGTTTCTGGCTGCCGGCCTAATCACACGCAATGGGGCTTTTTTGGCGTTGGCTGTGCCGGTGATAGTCTACTTGGGCGCGGCTTTGCTGTTTGCGCCGGCTGCGCCCCAATTACGAGTCAGCCGCACCCTTAGCCATGATCGAGCTACGCCGGAGCAGCCGGTGACTGTGACGGTCACTGTTACCAACGACGGAGCATCGCTGCCGGAACTTATGCTGGTCGATGCCGTGTCGCCGACCCTGCACATTATTGAGGGGGCGGCCGGCCTGCTAACGACGCTTGACAGCGGCGAGTCGGTCGAATTTAACTATCAGGTCTTGGGCAAGCGTGGGTTATATCGGTTTTCAGCCGTGTCGGCCACGGTGAGCGACCAATTTGGCCTTTTTTCCTCACAAGTCGATTTGAGCGCCCCGGCTCAATTTTTTGTGCTGCCGGAACTGGTCAAACTCCGGCGAGCGGCTATCCGACCGCGTCGAGTGGGTCTTTACAGCGGTCAGATTCCGGCGCGGCAGGGAGGGCCTGGCGTGGAATTTTTCGGCGTGCGCGAATACCAACCCGGCGACCCGGTGCGCTGGATCAACAGCCGGGCCACAGCCCGCTATCCCCAAACCTTGTTCGTCAACGAGTTTGAGCAGGAGCGGATGGTCGATGTCGGCATAGTAGTCGATGCTCGCCGCCAAAGTGACGTGCAGGTGGGTTCGGAGTCGCTGTTTGAGTACAGCATTCAAGCCGCCGCCGCGCTGGCCGAGACATTTTTAGGCGGCGGCAACCGGGTTGGGCTGCTGCTTTACGGCCGGTCGATCAACTGGACCTTTCCGGGGTACGGTAAGGTTCAGCAGGAGCGGATTATGCGCTCGCTGGCGCAAGCCGAACAGGGCGTAGGAGAAGTCTTCGAGCGGTTGGAGCATCTACCGACGTGGCTGTTTCCCTTGCATTCGCAGATTGTGCTGATCAGCCCACTGCTGCCGGGGGACGCGGAGGAGTTAATTAAACTCCGGGCGCGGGGCTATCGGGTGTTGGTCATTAGCCCCAACCCGATTGAATTTGAACGGCAAACGCTGCCGGACAATAATCAGGTGACTTTAGCCGTCAGGATTGCTCAGGCGGAACGAGATTTGCTGTTCAGAAAGCTACGTCACGCCCAGATTCGGGTGGTCGATTGGCCGGTGGCTTTACCCTTTTATCAAGTGGCGCACACCGCCTTGAGCCGGCTGCCGTGGCAACGAGGCTGATATTCAATGAGTCGTATTGGTATTATTGCTACAACTTTATTCATCGGCTTGGGCTATGTTCTCGGCTTCGAGCGTTATTGGCAAATGGGTTTTGTCGTGGCGGGGGCCGGTTTGCTGTGGCTGATCGGCGAGAGGAAAGGCCGGACCGGTGGACCTGAAGTAGGCTTGGTCACTTTCGTTGCTTTAGCTGCGCTGGGGGTCTATTGGGGCAAACCGGCGATATGGATGTTGTTTGGCACGGTAGCCGCCTTGGTCACATGGGACGTGAGCCTGTTCTCCCGACGTTTGGCTCTAACCGGTCGGATCGAGAACGAGACAGATTTGCGGCGGGTGCATTGGCAACGATTGGCCGCGACGGCAGGTTTGGGTCTGCTGTTGGGCGGGCTGGCTTTAGGCGTTGCTATCCCGATTAGTTTTGGTGGGGCTGTCGGGTTGGGTTTGGTGGCCGTGGTGAGTTTGAGTTGGGTGGTGGGGTCGTTTAGACGAAAGGGTAACTAAAATATCCTGACGTTGTTCGTAGTAACCGCATTAGTGGTGCTGTCTAAAGCAAAGGCTAAAGCCATTACTACCAACTAGTTACTCAAAACCTCGAATGTCCCGGAAGCATAACTACCGTAGACGCCCACATTCTTAACCGAATAAGTGCTGTACCCACTAAACCGAGCGCAGTTGCCGGGCGTTAAGGTGCTGGCGTTGCTGCCATATCGAACTTCGACGTTGGCTGAGGAATTTGAGTTACTGCATATCTGCACCACAGCCGAGGTTGGCAGCCCGGTGGCCAGTTGGGTGGTCACGTTACGATTGTCGAGAGTCCAGGATGTTCGACCGGGCAGGGGAGTTCCCGGAACGGGCGTAATTATGCCGCTGCCGCTGCTCGATGTTTCGACCAGAACCGAGCGCAGGCCGCTGTCGTTTAAGGCCACAATACGAGTCGCCAACGTATAGCTGTAGAGCTGATTGTTGACCACTTCGTTGAGGGGGATTTGGCCGGAGTCAAAGACTCCGCCGGCAAAGGCCTCGTCAGTGCGGTAGCTGGAGAGGGGAACATTAATGCAGCTCACATCGCCGCCGTGCGTGCAGCGCCATAGCGCGATTTCAAGCCAGCCGTTGGGATCGGCGTCGCGCCCAAAAAAGGTGATACCGGTTAAAGTGACATTATCGGGTAAATAAAGCGGCGCGATAAACCAGTTGTTTTGCCCGTCAGCCTCGCGGGCGGTGCTATCAAGCGCTAGAATTTGCTCATCGAAACCGCGCCGGTAGGGCAGGGTTCTGGGGCTAAAGGGTTGAAAAGCCATCGAAGAGATGCTGATGTAACTTATCTGATTTGGGGAGGATTGCGCCAATTCGACGGCAGAATTTTCAGCTGACGGCGCGGCTAACGCGCCGCTAAAAAGAAGCAGTGTTCCACCAATCAGCAGCACCGTCAAAAAACTCGACAAAATTGCGGCCAAAATGAGTTGTCGCCTCACCGTCTACTCCCCACTAAAATGGCGATTACCCTTTACCAATTCGCTCATTCAACATAGTCTCAAAGGCTTCGGTTTCTTTTTTAGGAACGGAAGATTTGGGGATGGCCAAGACGAAATTGTTTTGATGGAGTAAAATATAGCAGTCGGCCAGAGTGCGCCACTGGATGAATTCATCCCATGAGAACTTCCCTTCCCCCGAGGATGTTTTAGTGATAATTTCCTTTTTTTGAAAGATGTAACGGGTGGGCAGCAAAAACGGTTGGTCTTCGCCGGAACTTTTGCGGATGGTAGTGATAATTCCTAGAGCGAGATAGGCAACGTAAGGTAACCAGGCGACGAACAGCAAACCATAATTACGGATACTCAAGGCATAAGCCGTGACCACTCCACACACAATAAGGTAAATATAGAGGAACTTGTTTTGAAAAAAGAGAAGCAAGGATAGCCTAATAAAGGTTGATTTAGGCATTGTGCTGTCGATAACCATTACGCTTCGGGCCTCCGCAACGCTCCGGAGATGAGTAGACCGGCCGGGACGCCGTAAATCAAGCCGATAAGTGCTCCACCGAGTAGGATTGCGCTGCTGCTGCTTTCACCTAGAAAGGCGGTGCTCATGAGGATACCGGAAGTAGCCCCGCATAACCCCAGCACAATGGCCCCATCGCGCATTTTGCCCAACCAGCCGCAAATCGCGCCGGCAATAGCCCATAACACCGTCACCGGGATAACATAACTCAGGGTAAACAATAAAGCATTGCCCGACAACTGGTCAAACAGCAGTCCAATGGCAATTGGATAAATACTTAGTACAAAACTGGAACCCCCAAAGGCTCCAATTAGTCCGCCAAAAATAACTCGATTTTGCGTTTTTTGAAGCATAGGCATTATCTTTCTAAAGATCAATGAGGGGTCCAAAGTCATCCTTGGACCCCTCACAAGGATCAAAGTTTTAACGGCTTATTGTTTAGGATAACCGAGCGTGGCGAGCGCCTCGGCAATTTCACCCAAAATAGCCGGATCGTCGATGGTAGGCGGCATTTTGTAGTCAACCCCGTCGGCGATCTTTTTCATCGTACCGCGCAAGGTTTTACCTGAACGAGTCTTGGGTAGCCGCTTGACCACGATGGCTTGTTTAAATGAAGCCACCGCACCAATCTCTTCCCGAACCATTTGGACGAGTTCTTTGATGATGTCCTCATCGGGGCGGGCGACGCCGGCTTTGAGGACCACCATCCCCAGCGGCACTTCGCCTTTCAGTTGGTCGGACACGCCGATTACGGCGCACTCGGCGATATCGGGATGATCGGACAGGACTCCTTCCATCCCGCCGGTCGAGAGCCGGTGACCGGCGACGTTGATGATATCATCGGTACGGGCCATAATCCAGACATAGCCGTCTTGGTCGATGTAACCGGCGTCGGCGGTGGAGTAATAACCGGGGAACGCGCTTAGGTACGATTTTACATAGCCTTCGTCGTTATTCCACAGCGTTGGCAGGTTGCCGGGGGCCATTGGCAGCTTGATGACAATACTGCCGATGGTGCCGGAGTCGACCTGATTACCTTCTTCGTCGAGCACCTGGAGATCATAACCAGGGACCGGTTTGGTGGCCGAACCGGGTTTGATCGGCAACAGTTCGATGCCGGTACAGTTGGCCGTAATCGACCAACCAGTTTCGGTTTGCCACCAGTGATCGATGACCGGGACGCCGAGCATATTTCCCGCCCAACTGAGGGTGTCGGGGTCAGAGCGTTCGCCGGCCAAGAACAGGGTGTGGAATTTGCCCAGGTCATACTTTTTCAGGTATTCGCCGTTGGGGTCTTCGCGTTTGATGGCTCGGAAGGCCGTTGGCGCGGTGAACAGCGCGCTAACATTGTAATCAGAAATAACTCGCCAGAACGCACCGGGGTCGGGTGTACCCACCGGCTTGCCTTCATAGAAAATTGTAGTGCAACCATGGAACAGCGGCGCGTAGACAATGTAGGAGTGCCCGACGACCCAACCCACGTCAGAAGCAGCCCAGTAGACATCCCCGGGGTCAACGTTGTAGATGTTTTTCATACTCCATTTGAGCGCTACCAAATGGCCGCCGTTATCGCGAATAACCCCTTTGGGGACGCCCGTCGTACCGGAGGTGTAGAGAATATAAAGGGGATCGGTAGCAGCTACCGGGACGCAGTCGGCCGGTTCGGCCTGTTCCATCAATTCACCCCAGTCATAATCTCGTCCTTCAACTAGTTCGGCGGTGACTTGAGGCCGCTGGAAGATAACGCAGGATTCCGGCTTGGCAGCGGCAATATCAATGGCCTCATCAAGCAGCGGTTTGTAGGGAATAACCCGGTTGGTTTCGATACCGCATGAAGCCGAGACAATGACCTTCGGTGCAGCATCGTTGATGCGAGTGGCCAACTCGTTTGAAGCGAACCCACCAAAGACGACCGAGTGAATCGCTCCAATGCGGGCGCAGGCCAGCATCGCAATTGCTGCTTCCGGAACCATTGGCATGTAGATGATGACCCGGTCGCCTTTTTCAACGCCTTGTCCTTTTAACACCCCGGCAAAGCGAGCTACCTCATCCTTGAGTTCGCTATAGGTATATTTTTTGACAGTACCGGTGACCGGGCTGTCATAAATGAGCGCCAGTTGGTCGGCTCGACCATTTTCAACGTGGCGATCAATGGCGTTATAACACGTATTGACCACTGCTCCCGGGAACCAGCGATAGAAGGGTGGATTTGAGTCGTCTAAAACTTTATCCCATTTCTCATACCAGTCGATGTCCTCGGCTGCCTTAGCCCAAAAACCCTGCGGGTCTGTTTTCCATTCTGCGTAGACTTGATCAAATGAACCTGCCATAGCGTATGTAATCCTCCTCGATTAAAATAGTTTTACGTGATTAAAGTGAATATTGTTGACAACTACCATAGGTTTTTGAAAGTCTCTCATTAGGACAATTGAGTACTTCTTTACCTCCTCTCTAAATTATAGAATTGGCGCAGTCTATGGCTGCGTTATTCCCCAGTTAGTAACTTATACGGGCATAATAGGTTTTCTCCGCCGCCGCCCGGGCCTGTTCCAGGGTTTCGATCCCCTGTTCGGCCAGGAGGGAAATAAGCTTAAGAAAAATCTCACCGGTGACAATGGCGTCGCCTAAAGACGTATGCCGGCCAAAGACATTAACGCCTAACCGTTGAGCAATCGCCTCGATACTCTGGTCTTGTTGGTTGGGGTGAACCACCGCGGCCAGTAATAATGTATCGAGGACCGGATTGATAAATTTGACGCCCAAGGCCGCTTCTTTGATTTGCAGCATCCGCATATCAAAAGCGGCATTGTGGGCTACCAAAACGGTATCTTCTGAAAACTTGCAGAATTGGGGCAACACTTGCTCAATCTTAGGCTGTCCCTTCAACATGTCAGGGCTTATCCCGTGGATTTCACGAGAGGCCCGCGAAATTGAACGCTGGGGATCGATCAACTGATCGAATACCTCCTGGCGTAATAGCCGGTTGTTAACAATGCGTACGGCGCTGATCGAGATGATTTCATCCCCTTGGGCCGGATTCAGTCCCGTCGTTTCGGTATCGAATACCGTATAGGTTAATTCAGACAACGGCTGATCATCGAGTTCCGGTTTTTGGCCGGCTTGATGGAACAGGTCAAAATCATAATATTCAGGCCGGCTGTTAGCCTGAACGATGGGGACGTGCCAAGCCGGTTTGGGGTTTGTGGTGGGCAGCAGCAAGCGCAGATAGGTTTTGTCGGTTTCTTTGTCGGTTTGACACCATATCTCACCGCCATGCCGCTCGGCGACTTCCTTGAGCGGCAAGGGAAAGCCCTCGCCGTCGGCAATGGAAGCCTGATTTTGCCAGACCCACAGCGTTTCCTGATCGACCGGGGCATCATTCCAAATCATATCCAGGGCGGCAATACGCCCGGTTCGTTTCAGGCGGAGGGTGGTTTTGGTGACGTCAAAGTCGTCTTTGAGTTGACGCATGATTGATGTCAACGCCTGAACCACGGCGAAGCTGTCCACATTGAGCCACAAATCTTCTTCTTCATATTCAACGCTGGTTTCAATAACCAGCTTTTCTTCAAACCGACGCCGTATAGCCCAGATGAGATTGCTGCCCAACATCGGATCAAGCTGCCAGTTAGAGCGCAGATCGGCGGTGTGGTCGCTAATCGTTACATTGAGTTTTTCACTCAACATTTCAGCTTCTTCACGGATGATTTTTCTAAAAACCTCTAGTCGCTCCTCATCCATTTCCGGATACTCTTCAATCGTTTCGATGGCGGCCCTAATGTTAGCCAACGAGGCGCGGGTGCCCTCGGTTAGCGATTGAAGCAAGATGTCGCGGCGAGTACTGACTTCCGACTGTTGGGTAATATCCTCCAGGGTCAACACAAACCCGGTCAACTCTTTTTGCTGGTCTAAAACCGGCACCATTCTGGCCCGAATTAACTGTCCGTTAGTCGCGCTGGTGACAAAATTAGAAACGGGACGGATGCTCTCCTTCTCTAAATGATAACCAATGTCTTCCAGGGCGTGGGTAATGGAGTCATAATCGATTAGCCCAAAAACCGATCGGCCCAACCCAACAAACCCACCGGAGCCGCTGCCGTTAACAGGTTTATCAAGCTCGCTGCTGAGTAACTGTTTAGCCCGGCTATTGTAGAGCAAAATCTGGCCTTCCAGGTTACAAACCAGCACGCCTTCGGCTAGTTCGGAGACCAGGGCGGCCAGGCGATTGCGTTCCTCTTCAAGCTGCGCTCTGGCCTTGAGAATTTTGGCTTCGTCATCGGCCAATAGGGATTGAAATCGGTCGGCAAAGGCGTTGATGGTTTGACCCAACTGTCGCACTTCCGACGGCCCCTCGGGTTGGACGCGGTGGGTAGGATTGGCCGAGAGAATGAGCGTCATTTGTTCGGCTAGTTCTTTGACCGTAAAAAAGTACGCTTTAAAGGCGCGATGCAGAAAATACCCCACGACTAGTAGCAAGATTAGCATCAGGCCAATGAATAAGAACTCACGGCTGGAGAGCGCCTCCGTATTCAGCATCTGGTTGGAGGAGCCGGCGGTCATCCACCACAAAAACCCTAACCCAGAGATGATACCGAGTAGGAAAATAAAAAACGCACTCAGCCCAATTAGGTAGTTAAATTGAGATCGGTTCATTCTTCTTCCAATACACGTTGTACTTCGGCCACCAACTCCCGCGTAGAAAATGGCTTGATGACATAGCTGTTTGCGCCCAAAGCCATACCTTTGGCGACCTCAACCTCGCGTCCTTTGGCTGTCAACATGATAACTTTTGTATTTTGTAGGTCAGGGTTATCACGGATTTTTTGGCAAACGTCAAAGCCATTAATTTTGGGCATCATCACATCGAGCAGCACTAAGTCGGGCCGAAATTGACCGACAACTTCTAGCGCGTCTTCCCCATTGCGGGCTATGGCAACCTCATAACCGGCCCGCTGCATTAAGAACTCGAGAGAAATGACAATATTTTGCTCATCATCAACGATTAATACTTTCTTTGCCATAAGTTCCTTGCCTATTACTACTCTTACCATTAGCGAAGACAGCGGTACTAAAGCCAGCCTCAACTCCCGATTCATCATCGGCAGGAGATACGACCGGCAATGTGAAATGAAAGGTAGCGCCGTGCCCCAGCACACTTTCCACCCGCAAATCTCCACCAAAATAGGTTACTATTTGCCGACAAATGGGCAGCCCTAGCCCAGTTCCCTGTGGTTTTTCGGTAAGTGTGTCACCGACCTGACGAAACTTTTCAAAGATGATCTCTTGATGTTCCGGCTTGATGCCAGGTCCGTTATCACTGACAGCCACGTTCAGCGTAGAATCTTGTTCTTTTAACTGAACCTTAATCCACCCGGCCTCGTTGTCGCAAAATTTAATCGCGTTTGAGAGCAAATTGAGCATAACCTGCGTGATGCGGTCTCGGTCGGCGACGGTTAACGACACCTGATCGGCCATATCGGTTTTTAGCTCAATATTTCCCTCTTTGATAACCTGTTCCAATGAGGCCAAGGCATCTTCAATTAACTCTTTCAGATCAACAGCGGTTAAATGCCATTCCATCTTGCCTGATTCGATCTTGGATAAGTCCAAGACGTTATTAATCAAACGAGTCAGCCGCTCGGTTTCTTTTAGAATGATGGCCATAAATTTGCCGCGTTGTTCAGCATCCAGATCGGGATTATCGTGTAGGATTTCGGAAAAGGCTCTGATGGAAGTCAAGGGGGTTCGAAGCTCGTGAGTAACCGTCGAAATAAAATCATCTTTAAGCCGGTCAAGTTCCTTGAGTTGCTCATTAGCGGCCGTCAATTCAGATGTAGCTTGTTCCAATTCTTTCGATTTTATTTCCAGTTCACGACTGTAGGCGATAACCTTGGAGGTCTCGTCGAGCATGTACATCACTTCATCCATGCTGACCGGCTCTTCTTTGACTGCCGAAGCCAGCAACACTCGGGCCGAAGCTGATCCGACCGAACCGGCCAGCAACCTTTCCGTGTAGTTAATCAAAGCCGCATCGGCGACATCATCTTTCGACCAGTCGAGGCCGTGTTTTTTAGCGTAATCATTGAGCGCTTCATTCACACGTGTGGGTGATATAAACTGTTCCAATATAGAGCGCAACACGGTGACCGAAGATGTACTGCGCCAGAGGCGAAAATCATTCTCGGGAGTCTGTTTGAAAACATCAACAAATTGGGCGGCCTGACTATGTTCGATCACACTTTGCCGCCCTACCAGCGACAGAATCATATAACCGCCGACATTGACCAGCATACTCCAGAAAAGCGAATGGGTAATTGGATCTAAGCCGGATAAACCAAACAACGCATACGGTTTCAGCAACGTAATACCGAATGGGCCAGACTCGATAAAACTGGGCGGCAGAAAGCCTGACTCGGCCAGTGAGGGGAGAAACAGCGTGTAAGACCACACCACAAAACCGGCGCTCAATCCGACCATCGCCCCTAAATGATTGCCCGTTTTCCAGTAGATCCCGCCAAAAATGGCCGGTGCAAATTGAGCCACCGCGGCAAACGAAATCAACCCAATTGAAACCAGGGTATAAGCGTTGCCGGTCAGCCGGAAATAGACATATCCCAGGAGCAGAACCATAATAATTGTCCCTCTCCGGATAGTGAGTAGTACGCCCCCCAGATCCCGTCGCTCCGCCAACCGCAGCGGTCCAAAATGAAGTAGGATGGGCATGACCAGTTCGTTGGAAACCATTGTGCTGAGCGAAACGGTGGCCACAATAACCATACCAGTGGCCGCCGATAAGCCGCCGATAAAGGCCAGCATCGCTATTTCTTCCTGACCTTGAGAAATAGGAATCGTTAGCACAAATGTATCAGCATCGACCGCCCCGTTAGGAAAAAGCAGTAATCCTCCCAGTGCAATCGGCAGGACAAAAATATTGATGAGCAACATGTATAGCGGCAGCAGCCAAATAGCCTTATCCAGGTGATTCTCATTGACATTTTCAACCACGGTCATCTGAAATTGACGAGGTAAAAACATAATAGCCATCATTGACAGGAACATAAGCCAGGTCCAATCGGTGTAGGTCCCGGCATTTTCCATGGTAAAGAGCTTGCTAAGTTCGGGACTTTGGGCGGCCTGACCGAAGATATCACCAAAGCCGTTGAAAAGGACGAATGAAACGTAAGCACCGATGACCAGAAAAGCCACCAGTTTAACCACCGATTCAAAAGCGATGGCAGCCACCAATCCTTCATGGCGTTCGGTGGTGTCAAGATGCCGGGTGCCAAAGATAATAGCAAACAAGGCTAAAAGCAAGGCCACGTAAAATGAGGTGTCGCCTAAAATATCGACCGTGCCTGGAGTAGGAAGGGTGGTGGATAATTCAGAATGCTGCCACATGACGGCAAAGCTGGTAGAAACGCCATCCAATTGAAGCGAGATGTAGGGAATGATGCCGACCACGGCAATAACGGTGACCAATCCGGCCAACGAACTACTTTTACCGTAGCGTGAGCTGATAAAGTCGGCAATGGAGGTGATGCGATTGTATTTGCTAATGCGGATGATTTTCCGCATAACCAGATACCACAACGCGATCATCAGCGTCGGGCCTAAATAAATCGGTAGGAAACCGATGCCGGTACTGGCCGCCCGTCCGACGCTGCCATAAAAGGTCCAAGCTGTGCAGTAAACAGCTAACGACAATGAATAAATGTAGGGATTACTGATTACACTGCGCCCGGCATCGGATCGCTTATCGCTGTAATACGCAATAGCGAACAGAATGCCAATATAGGCCAATGAAAAAAGTAAAATTATACCGCCCTGTAACATCATAGTTAGCTAGCCTTGGTACAATTAATCTAGGACTTACGCAGTTGAGTGTATCGAACCAGATGATAGCCACTTTTTGCTGAAAATGACTGTCCGTTTAGCCCATAAGTGACTGTCATCTTTTGAACTGCGTAAGTCACATAAATTACGACGTGATCCTCTTTTAAC
This sequence comes from Anaerolineales bacterium, assembly GCA_020634855.1. GTDB lineage: Bacteria > Chloroflexota > Anaerolineae > 4572-78 > J111 > JAGRBY01. Next base: position 577,745 of record JACKAU010000002.1, on the reverse strand, counting down.
GTCGAATTTCAATGACAATAATCATCAGGATAATGATGATCAGCCAAGATGAAAAGGCATAAACGTATAAAATAGGAATACCCCACAGCATGTCGTAGGTGCTAAATATCGACAAGAGTGGATAATTAAAGAGTAAGCAGCCCAACAAAAAAATGGCGACTAACCTTTGCCCTATAATGGTAAACCGATTCATTCGAGCGATCTATCCTATGAAAATAAGAGTCTGAGCGTCAAAGTTTACTTTGACCGTACCTGGGTTGACAAAGCAAGCTTTGTCGCTCCAAATCCCTGATACTTGTTTTTAGCCTAACATGGCTAAACGGAATCGCAACTCTGCCGATTCCTGTATTTCACGAATGGCTAAAAAAGCATCTTTTAGGTAACGTTTTTCCAGATGAGAAAGTTGATCTAGACGGATTTTGTTGTCCGGCTCACGTTTGGAGGTGATTTCGTCTAATTGCCCACGTAATCTAAGCCACTGCAAAAAGCGAAATGTTTCGGCTAAGGTTTCCGCGCCCTGTTGGCTCAAGCTTCCGGCGTGGGCTGCATCTTCTAGTCGGTCGATAGTAGAACGACTTTGCGATCCCGCTTCTAAGGCATAAACTCTGGCTAGCCCCACGATGGGCGCTATGCCGCCTTCTTTAAGATCGACCAAGCCATCTTTTTGTCGAATCCGGCCAAAAAAGCCGAGCGGGGGACGGAAGTTGAGGGCTGCTCGAGCCAATTGGGCTAAAAATAAATCATATTCGCCTGATTCTATAATAATGTCTTCAATCGAATCAAGTGACAGTGTACCATGAACTATGCGGAAATCGAAAAAGATGGCTGCTTCCATAATAGCCTGTGGTTTAGGCGACTGGACCCAGCCTTTAAATAATTTAACCCATTCATCCAGCGGGAAATGCCAATTGGTCGCCATATACCCACCGGAGCAGGGCGGAAAGCCGGCTTGAATAAGCCCATTAATAACATATTCCGACAGGGTTGAAAAATAGCGCTTAGCCTCCGGTGTGTCGGCCAGGTAAATCAGCGCATTGTCCTGATCGGTTAGTAACACTTGCTCATGACGCCCCTCAGAGCCAAAGACCAGCCAGGCAAAGGGCGTTGGCGGCGGTCCATATTTTTTCTCGGCCAAATCCAACAGTCGTCTGACCAGGGTGTCATTTAAGCTCGACACAACTCGGCCGATTTGAATGGCGTTTAGACCGTTTTTAAACAAGCTTCGAACCGTTTGCACTAGCTTTGGCGCGTAGGTGGCTAAACTTTCAGCCGTACCGTCAATGGTTTCTAACCGTTTCAGTAAGTAAAACGGATTTTGAGCCTGCTGTCGGAGGAGATCGGTGGTAGTTACCACCCCGGTAATTTGACCTCGATCCGTAAGTGGCAAATGATGGATGCGTTCTTCATACAAAAACACCAGCGCCCGATAGAGGGGGGTGTCGCTTGGTACGGATTTGACGGGGCGGGTCATGACTTCGCTAACGGCTGTCTCTCCGCTTCGCCCCTCGGCCAATACCCGATTTCTTAGATCTCGGTCGGTGATGATGCCTGGTGGTTCGCTCTGAATAATAATACAACTGACACCCGCCTCCTGCATCAGTTGAGCGATTTCATGAACGGTGGTGTGGGGCGCGGCGCTTACTAGCGAACGAGCTAAAAGCGACTTGACCGGACTGACCAAACTATCATCAGCCAAAGGGGAGTCGAAAACGAGGAGACGTTGCAATCTATCGCTTAGACTCCTCAAAAAGAATTCAGCAAAGCCATTTTTATTAACCAGGGTTCGAAAGACCGTTTCCGGCACCAGCAGAAGGGATACATTCTCATTAGCGATGACATCGGCGGTGGGGGCGTCTTGACTGAGAATCGATAGAAAACCGAAAAATTCGCCTTCTTCCAGAACTTGCAAGGTCTTGTCGTCACGCTGTAATTTAACCGATCCTTGTAGAATAATGTGGAGATATTGGCTAATTGCCCCCCCTTGTTCCAGAATGCGTGTTCCGGAAATAACCTCTTTTTGCTCAATGGAATTGAGAATCTGGTTCAATTCGCTATGCGGCAAAGTGTCAAATGGATGAAGATGTTCTACAAATTCGGCAGCGTTCATACAAATATTTTATACCTGTTGGTTGATTTTCAACGCAAAGGGAGGGGTACACAAGGCACCCCTCCCCTCAGGGCATAGAAACGTGTCGTAACACGCTCTAGAACCATTCAATCCTTAGTGACCGGATGCAGCCCCAGCCCCACGCGGAATACGAACCGACTCGACCATATCTTGAACTTCTTGCGGCGGCGCTTCAGTGGCATGCGAGACGGCGTAGGTGATCACAAAGTTGAGGATCATCCCCACTGTGCCGATACCTTGAGCCGTAATGCCAAAGAAGGGGCCAATCATCGGTTCCGGCGTACCGAGCAACTGCACCGAGCGTTGGCCGACGATCATAACGGTGGTAAAGACCAGGCCCACAATCATCCCGGATATCGCCCCGGTGCTGTTGATGCGCTTATCAAAGATCCCCAGTAGAATAAGCGGGAAGAAACTGGCCGCCGCCAGCCCGAAGGCAAAGGCCACCACCTCCGCAACGAAGCCGGGCGGGTTAATTCCAAAGTAACCGGCCACCAGAATGGCCCCGAAGATAACCAGGCGACCAACCATCAGCCGTTCGCCTTCAGTCGCGGTCGGTTTGATCAAGCGATAGTAAAGATCGTGCGAGAGCGAACTGGAGATGACCAGCAGCAACCCGGACGCGGTTGACAGAGCCGCCGCCAGACCACCGGCTGCCGTCAGCGCGATAATGGGGGCCGACAATCCGGCGACCTCGGGGGTGGCCAGCACGATAATATCGCGGTCGATGGACACTTCATTGGCATCGCCGGAAGTCAATGAGTAAACTCCGTCGCCGTTTTTGTCCTCAAAGGAGAGTAGTCCGGTGGTTTCCCAACTTCTGGCCCAACTTAGGCTAGGTTCGTTTTGAACCGCTTCCACGGAAACGCCGTTCAGCGTATCGATCAGGTTCAGCTTGGCAAAGGACGCCAGCGCCGGAGCGGTGGTGTACAGCAAAGCAATGAACAGCAGCGCCCACCCGGCCGAATAGCGAGCCGCTCGTACACTGGGGACGGTGTAGAAGCGAACGATCACGTGCGGTAAACCGGCGGTACCCGCCATCAACGCAATCGTGATCGCCAGAACGTCAATCATCGGGCGAGAGGAGTTAATGTAAGAACCCAGCCCTAACTCCGTTTGAATCCCTTCCAACCGGGGGATAATATCGCCAAAGGTGATCGCCATTTGGGGTACAGGAATACCCGTAATGATAAAAGCCAGCGCGAACGCCGGAATAAGGTAAGCCAGAATGAGGACGGAATATTGAGCCACCTGGGTCCAGGTAATCCCTTTCATCCCCCCTAATACGGCAAAGAAGGCCACAATGATCATCCCGATCACCACGCCCAACCAGATCTCAACTTGAAGGTAGCGGCTGAAGACAATGCCAACGCCGCGCATCTGACCGGCTACGTAAGTAAAGGAGATAAAGACCGCCGCAACAGCCGCAATGGCTCGGGCCGCTTGAGAATAGTAGCGGTCGCCCACAAAGTCCGGCACCGTGTATTGGCCAAACTTGCGCAGATACGGCGCCAGTAAGAGCGCCAGCAAGACGTAACCGCCCGTCCAACCCATTAAGTAGATGGCGCCATCATACCCTAAAAAGGCAATAATCCCGGCCATCGAAATGAACGACGCGGCCGACATCCAGTCCGCCGCGGTGGCGGCCCCGTTAGCTACCGCCGGCACGCCCTGACCGGCCACGTAGAACCCTTTGGTGTCACGTACCCGGTTGTAATAACCGATGTAAATGTAGCCGGCAAAACTTAATCCCACAAGTAAATAGGTCCATACTTCAACGCTCATGTTTTTTCACCTCACTCGTTTACATCGTATTCTTTGTCGATGCCGTCCATCAGCTTGCAGTAGACAAAGATTAAAATTACAAAGACAATCATCGCTCCCTGCTGGGCAAACCAGAAGCCTAAAGGAATACTCCCAATCATAATGTTATTTAGCACCGGGGCCAAAATAATGCCGAACCCGTACGACACTAGCGCCCAAATGGATAACAAGATGGTGATCAATCTTACATTTGCTTTCCAGTAACCTTCATATCTGGCTTTATCGTCCATAATAAAAATTCGCTCCCTTGCTAAAAGATTTTTTGAATAATAAAGATGGGCTACACCTTTATCTTTTATGAGCCAGCTCATTTTAACCGTCTGGCCTTTTAAGCTGAAACCTGTTCCCGCCAAAGTTTTAAGAGCTGACTGCCTCCTTTCCGACGAATAGGGTGGTTGCCGATTATGGTTTTGGTGATGCTAATCAGACAAACAAAAAGCGAATTTGTAACTACCTCTTCAGTAGGTCTTTATCAAGAAGTAGTTACAAATTCGCCAATAAGCTGCGAATACAGCCGTAGCCAACCAGTTATAAGGATATAATGGATTGGATAGCTTGTTCATCATCTTCGAGCATCTAACCTAACTCATCACTGAGTCTATTATTTCCAAAAAATTGATACAATTTGATTTGAGTAATTGAAGTGAGGTGAAGGGTGGCAAAAGCTAAATCTGGTTTAATCCCAATACAGCCTCATTTTAGCTTGTTGGGATGAAATAGTCATCACCTTTGGGGGGAAAAATTATCTCACCTGTGGGGGGGAATTGCACTACTCCGGGCGGGGGATAAGATATCCCCCCTGAGGGGGATATCCTTATTGGCTTGCAGTCGGCATAGGTTCTTGAGTTGGGCAGCCGTAGGCCGCCAGATCAGATCGAAACTGCTCGGCTTCTTCCTGGTTTTTATGCACAACAACCAATTTGCGGTCATCTTTTAAGAGCCAGCAGGTGGCGTACTGCATCGTAGCATCCTTTCGATCCTCGTCTTTAGGTTGACAGTCGTAACTGGCTCGAACGGGGAGCTTGAGCAAATAATTCTTGACCTTATCCGGCCGGCCAAAACGTTTGCTTTGGCGTTGCACCTGGCCCGAGGTTAAATCGATACGGTAGCGAGTGTGCCGGCTTCGCATCCACAGGGCGGAGATGAGGCTGCCCAAAAAAAGTATTAACACCAAGCCGATTTTACCCATAACAAAAAGCGGCGTCTGGCCCGGCACCGGAAACGACATCAGGATCGCCACCACGAAAAAACCGCCCAGCATTAGCATCGGAACTTGATCCCAACGAGCATTGCCGAAGATCGCCACTTCAATGATGTTATTGCCCAGGTCTTTGACGACAGGCGGCCATCGTTTTAACGAAACGGGCGCTTCGCGTTGTCTGAGCCAATCATCCATCCGGTTGATTGCCGCGCCCAACCCAATGAGTATGACCAGACCGACCAGCATCGAGGCAATAATGATGACTAACGGATGATTCATAATTCCTCCCCGGAAAGAAAAGCCTGTCAGGGCCACCCCCGACAGGCTTTTAAGTTTTATCTATTCGCAGTGGTTACCTGTTCACTTTTAGCGGATAGTTCATAACAATCAAGGTGTTTTATTCGCCTTGAACCATCTTGCGGACTTCATCGACAATGTCCGGGTTAGCCAGGGTCGTCACATCGCCAACATCCTTGCCGTTGGAAATGGCCGAAAGCACCCGGCGCATAATCTTGCCGGAGCGCGTTTTGGGCATGTCAGTCACCACGTAAACGTGCTTGGGCTTGGCAATCTTACCGATGCTGTCAGAAATGGCGTCCGATACCTTTCGCTCCACATCGCCATCCTTAGACTCAAAGCCCGGCTTGAGCGAGACGTAGATATCCGGCACTTTCCCCTTAACCTCATCGGCCACAGGCACCACCGCTGCTTCAGCCACTTCCGGTACCAGCAAGCAGGCCGATTCGATCTCTTTGGTGCCCAACCGGTGGCCGGCCACGTTGATCACATCGTCAACCCGTCCCAGAATCCGGAAATAGCCGTCGGGGGCTTGCACCGCCGCATCACCGGGGAAGTAGGGCCAATCTCGCCAATCTTTGCTGTCAGGATTTTTATTGTACTTGGCGTAATAGGTGGACACATAGCGATCCCGGTCGCCCCAGATGGTTTGGAACTGGCCCGGCCAGGGGTTTTTAATACAAATGTTGCCGGCAATGCCGGCGCCTTTGGCCACTTCTTCCCCGTCTTCATCAAAGATGACCGGGTGGATGCCGGGCATACCGGGGCCGGCGCTGCCGGGTTTCATCGGTTGGAGGGCCGGCATGGTGCTGCATAAGAAGCCGCCGGTTTCCGTTTGCCACCAGGTATCGACAATGGCCGCTTCGCCCTTGCCGACAACATGATAATACCACTTCCAGACTTCCGGCTCAATCGGCTCGCCGACCGTGGTCATATGTTTGAAGTGGAACGTGTATTTGGCCGGCTCATCGGGGCCGGCTTTACGCAGCATGCGGACGGTGGTGGGAGCCGTGTGGAAAATATTCACGCCCAACCGTTCGGCAATGCGCCACGGGCGACCCGCATCGGGGTAGGTCGGCACGCCTTCAAAAATAACACTGGTCGCGCCCAACGACAGCGGGCCGTAGACAATATACGAGTGGCCGGTAATCCAACCGATATCGGCCATACACCAGTATACATCTTCGGGATGAATATCTTGCACGTACTTCGACGTAGCGGCGACGTAGGCCAGATAGCCCCCGGTGCCGTGCTGGCAGCCCTTGGGCCGGCCGGTGGTGCCGCTAGTGTACATCAAGAACAGCGGATCTTCGGCCGGAACTCGAACCGGCTCAACGCGCTGACCGGCGTAATCTTTAAGGAGGTCGCCGGCCAGGAAATCTCGGCCTTCAACCAGCGGCGTTGCCGCCGAATATTTGCCCGGATAGCGCTGCCAGACCAGTACTTTTTCAACTTCTTGGCCTTCATCTGCGGCCACCTGAACGGCTTCGTCTGCTTTATCTTTATGTTCCAACAGTTTGCCGTTACGGTAGTAGGCGTCCATCGTCACCAGTACCTTGCTGCCGGAGTCGGAGATGCGTTCGCCGCAAGCCTTACCGCTAAAACCGCCAAAAACCACTGAGTGAATCGCACCCAGGCGAGCGCAGGCCAGCATCGTTACGGGTAGTTCGGGTACCATTGGCATATGGATGGTTATGCGGTCGCCCTGTTTGACGCCGCAGAAATCGCGCAGCATCGCTGCTGTTTCGTTGACCCGCACCCACAACTCTTGGTAAGTGATAGGCTGATGGGTTTCATCTTCCGGCTCGGGTAAATAGAGCAAGGCTGTTTTGTTTCGATTTTTAGCCAAATGCCGGTCGATACAGTTATATGAAGCGTTGATCTTGCCGCCGACAAACCATTTAAAGCAGGGCGCATCGCTGGTATCTAAAGTCGTGTGCCAATATTCAAACCAGTCCAGCAAATCGGCGTACTCTTTGAAACATTCCGGGAAATTGTCCAAACTGAAGCGATCATACAGGGACGTATCCGTCATATTGGCTTGCGCAATAAATTCAGTTGACGGATGAAAATAATCTTCCTCTTGCCAGTGTACGGCAATTTGCGCTTCGCTAACACCCATCGATTCTTTAGCACTCATCAATAATCCTCCCTTGGATTCTGTCTTGCGATAAAACTCAATTTAAATATTTTTAATTACGTGTGTTAATTGATTGGGGGTTTACTGAAATTACTGTAACTATCTATAATGAGGGCGGTGGGGGTTCAACTTTTGGGCTACTGCAATTGACCGGTTGACTAAAAAGGAAACCCTAACCAGTACCCAGTTAGGGTAGTCAATTGAGTGGAAAAATAATCGAGAGGTGTAGCCCAAATCCCTCTCACCCGGCCAAACTCACGTCGAGTGCAGCCAGTGCGATCAAATAATATAATACAAATCTAAATTTGTCAACCGTTCAATCGATCCAATTTAACGTTTCGATTGGAAACGTACTTGCCAAAATCAATAACTTTATCTAAGATGACTATATCAATGATCCAGGCAAAATAGAGTTTATAGAGTTTTAGAGTTAGGGAGTTTGATAAGTGGGCTAATTGCTGATTAGCCTCTTTATTAGGCCAAAAGTAGCCCTTCTCGGATCTGAAAACTCCCTAAACACTACGAACTCATTAAACTCTACTAAATATAGTTCGTTACACAATGATCCGTGTACTAAACGATATAATTCCAAAATCCGCCAACCCCCAAGTTCGCATCGCGTTGTTTTTGCTGGCCTACCGCTGGATTAGCTTATTTATTGTTATCTGGCTCTTTCAGATTACCCCGGCAACTTATGCAGCGCCCGTGATTTCGGTTGCCGTGTTGGTTACGGCCATCATCATCACCAGTCTCATTACCTTATTTCATCAGCCGCTCAAGCGCATCATCCTGGAAGACCCCTTTTTTTTAGGCGTCGATATCTTTTCGGTAGCGGTCATTTTGACCTTAAGCGGGGTCACTGAAAGCCCGTATACCCTGTATGCGCTAAGCCCTTTGTTAGCCGCTGCTTTTTTCTTTCATATGAAGGGCGCCCTGTGGGCAGCCGGCGGCTTTACCTTTTTATATCTTGCGACGCTGTTTCTGGGCAATCAAACCTATCCCATTACGGTTGAGCCTCATTTATTGATTAACCAATTGGCCGGCCTTTGGCTGGTGACGATTTTGTTTGGCAGCCTGTCGGAACTGTTGAAACAGTTGCAGAACACGCACAATCAATTGGCCGAGGCCCGCGATGATTTGACCCGGCAGAATGGCGAACTGGCCTCGGCCCGTGATCATCTCTCGCAACAAAACGCCGAACTGGCCGTGGCCCATCATCAGCTTGAAATCATTCATGATCTAACCTTGATGCTGCAAGGCGCGTCGGATATAAAATCGGCCCAACAGCGCGTTTTGCGGGCCGTGACCGAAGAGTTGGGCTTTTCGCAGGCTATCGTCGGTTTGGTCAACCCGGCCACCTCCCGTCTGGAACATTGGCAGATGCGGCCGGCGAATGACGAACTACTGGCGGCCCTCAACCCTATTGCGCTCACCTCGGCCAGCGGCCCGGTCGTCAAGGAACTGCTGGCCCATCGCGGCGGCTGGTGGTTCAATGAACGGCCGGCGGTGGCCGACGAGGTTCTAAACGAATGGCTCAGTCGGTCGCCTTGGCTCAGCCTACCTATGGTCTTGCAGGAGCAGATTGTGGGGGTTTTGTTGGTCACGGCCGAGGGCGGTCGAGAAAATCTGTCGGATGATCAGATTGTCGGCTTGACGGCAGTCGCCAGCCAGGCGGCGGTGGCCCTGGGCACGGTTGATCGCGTCAAGCAGTTGGCCGTTGAACAAGAGCGCAACCGCATTGCTCGTGATATTCACGATTCGGTGGCCCAGTCATTATTTGGCACGGTTTTTACCCTTGATGCCTGTATCAAGATGCTGCCCGAACATGTGGATGTGGTTCAAAATGAGCTGGTCGATTTGCGTAACCTGGCCGAGCAAGTTCGACAGGAAGTGCGCCATTCGATTTTCGATATCTGGCCGTCAGAGCTGACCCTGGAGCAGTTTAAGCTCGATCTGTATAAATATGTCGCCCATTGTTCCGGTTCAAATGATTTTCACGTCGATTTCACCATCGGCGGTGGGTTTGACAACCTTTCGCCCTCAATTCGCCGCAGTTTGTATCGGATTACGCAGGAAGCCCTGGCGAATGTGGCCCATCACGCCCAAGTTAAGGTGGCCCGGGTTAGTTTATTTGTTGAGCCGGACGAGGTTCAACTTAGTATTCGCGATCAAGGCCGGGGCTTTGATCCCAAGATTGCTCTGACACGCCTCCACAATCGTGATAAATTTGGTCTGCGAGGCATTCGAGAGCGGGTTGAGCGTTTGGATGGCGAAGTTGAAATTCTCAGCCAGTTTGGCCGGGGTACTCAAATATTAGTCCGCATTCCCATCGATCGGAGAAATGGTTATGGCTGAGCCGAAAATTCGTATTCTTATTGCCGACGACCACGCCGTGGTCCGCAAGGGGTTGATCATGGTCTTGCGCCTTGAACCGGATTTTGAAATTATCGGCGAGGCCGAAAACGGTCTGCGCGTCCTGGAACTGGCTCATCAATTACAGCCTGATTTGGTCTTGCTCGATTTGATGATGCCTGAAATGGACGGCCGGGCCACGACCAAGGCTTTGCAAACCCAACTGCCGCACACCAAAATTCTGATCCTGACCGGCATGGAAATCGATGAGGGCATCATCGATATTCTTACCTCCGGCGTCAATGGCTATGTTCCCAAAGATATCGAACCCAACGAACTGGCCAAAGCCATTCGCGCTATCGCCCATGGCGAAGCCTATTTGCATCCGACGATGGCTCGCCGCGTTCTGGAAAAAATGACCACCCGCCAGACCGCCTCAAAACCGGACAACAACGTCCAACTGACCCCTCGCGAGACAGAAGTGTTACAATATATGGCTACGCCGGCCACTTATCGCGAAATTGCCGAACAACTCTTTGTCAGCGAAGAAACCATTCGCACCCACGCCAAACACATCCTGGGCAAACTCCATCAGCCCAACCGCGCCCAAGCCGTCCTGGCCGCCGTCCGCGCCGGCCTCATCGAACTCCCCGATTAACCCCGGCTCAGTCAATGTGGGTAACGCCACACTTAATCGTGGAATGGACAGGATTAACAAGATGATTAAAGTTTATGTAAAAAAATCCTGTAAATCTTGTTAATTTTGTCTAAATTTGCCGCAAGATTGGTGGTTTTTATGTTTCACGGTTTAGTGCAGAGCTACCACAACTTTTCCGACGTCATTTTATAAAAGAAGGTCCGCCGGGCAACTTTTTCGACGTGTTTTCTAGAAAAAAGGTCCGCCGGCTAACTTTTACGACCACTTTTCTAAAAAAAAGGTCCGCCGGGCAACTTTTACGACCACTTTTCTAAAAAGAAGGTCTGCCGGCTAACTTTTTAGACGTCATTTCTAAAAAAAAGGTCCGCCGGCTAACTTTTTCGATGTCTTTTCTAAAAAAAAGGTCCATCGGCTAACTTTTTCGACCTCTTTTTTAAAAAGATGGTCTTATTTACAACTTTTCAGACCCCTTTTTTAGAAATGACGTCTTATTTGTAACTTTTCAGACCACTTTTTTAGAAAAGTACTCTTATTTGTAACTTTTTGGATGTCTTTTTTAGAAATGACGTCTTATTTACAACTTTTTCGATGTCTTTTCTAGAAATGACGTCGCGTGGGCGTGCTCGTTGATAGTTGTTTTTAAAGATGAAACATCGCGCCGAAAATTTCCTCACTGATTTGTCAATTTGGGGCCGGTTGGGTGTACAATACAGGGCGCAGTCCCGCTAACGGACGTGCTTTGAATGTGGGCCGGAATTAGCCGGTGAAGCGACCTTTTGGCTGCCGGACCGCCGACGGCCGACGGTAGACCGCCTCAAAAATAGCCCGAACGTGGCCGCGTTGGCGGTCGGTGGACGGTGGACGGCGGTCACGGGCGGCGGAGTCTGGGTCATTCGAGCATGGGTCCGTTAGCAACAAGCACAGTTACAGCAGCAGGTGATTCATGGCGTCTCCGATATTTCAGCGGTTTATCAAGCGATTTGTGGTGCAAGTGCGGCGGTCGGAGTTGGGGGCGTGGCAAGATGAGGCGGCGTTTGGCTCTTACAGCGCGGCTGAGGCGTATGTGCGGCAGACGCTGCGGGCCAATCCGCGCCTGCAAGCCGGCCGCGTGGTCGATCGGGTCACCGGCCAGGCCGGGGCGGTGATTGAGGCTCCGGCCGGCTAGGCGTCAACCCAACGTTTCAAAATCCAGGCCGAGATCGGCGCACATTTCCTTCAGGCGCTCAATTTTACCCTGCATGTTGAGCTGAAGGGCCTGGGCTTTGGCTTCGGCCAGCCGGGCGCGGCCGGCTTCAGGTTGGCCGGTGCGGTATAAAAAGCGGCCGTACTCATATAAGGCCGGGACCAGCGTCATCGGGTAGGGGCGGCTGCCGGCTTGGGCGGCGGCGATGGCGTGTTGAAAATAGGCGTGCGGGTCCAGCGGCAGGCCGGTCAGTTGGCCGATGGCTTCAAAATCAGGGCATAAGTCCGGGCGGGCAGGCGGCATGCTGGTCAGAGCATCCGGCGCGTGGTCCAGGCCGCTGTCAACGATGATCTGGCCCAAAACCATGCCCACGGCCACGTGAGCGCGGCCCTGTTCCACATCGCGCTGGCCATCGGCCAGTTTGGCGAAATATTGACGAGCGATGCCCAACGCGGCGGCGGGCCGCCCCAGGCTGGCGTAGGTGGTGGCCAGGTACGGCTCGGTTTGGCTAATCAGGCCGTCTTCGCCGGTTTCAGCCCGCTTTTGCAGCGCCTCTTGAAAGAAGGGGATGGCCTGTTCGTGCCGGCCGGCCGAGTGATGGATGTGGCCGATGAAATGCAGCGACAGCCACACCCCCACCCGGTCGCCAATCTCGGCGGCTTCGTCAATCACCTGTTGAAAATAAGTGAGGGCCAGATCGTACTCGCCAATCAGGTGATAGATCACGCCGGTGTTGACCATCGGGTGAATCATCTCTCGTTTGTCACCCAGCTTCTTGAAAATCGGAATCGAAGCCAGCAGATTTGGCAGCGCTTGGTCGGCGTCGTCGCGCAGAGCGTAAATGGCCCCCTGGCCGGCCATAGCCATGGCCGCGCCGTGTTCGTCGCCCAACTTTTGGGCCAGGGTTAGCGCCTGTTGGTTCACCGCCAAGGCCAGCTCAGGTTCCAGCTTATACATATAGTTGCGGGCCATCGTAATCAATGTTTTGAACAGGGTTTCTTGGTCCTGCACTTCCTCGGCAATCTCCTGGGCCATCTCCAAATGGGCCAGGGCCGTATCGTGGGCTCCTTTGGTCAGCAACACATCGCCCAGGACCACCCGCAGTTGGGCTTCGTGCCGGGTGTTTTCCAGCCCATTCAATTGGGCCAGCCCTTGCTGCAATTTGGCCAGAGCCAAATCCCATTCACCCAATAAATTGAGAATCTCACCCTGTTTGCTGTACGTAATCATCTGTTTGGCCCGGTCCAGCGGGTATTGCAGCAGCCGGTCATAAAAGTTCAGGGCGTTTTCGTTTTGGTAATTGGCCTTGGCCTGGTCGCCGGCCCGTTCCAGATAAATGATCGATTTTTCGGCCAGTTCGGCCCGTTCATAATGGTAGGCCAGGGCGGTATAGTGACGCGAAAGATCATTGGCGTACAGCGTTTCCATGGCCTCGGCCCCGCGACGGTGCAGGCGTCGCAGTTGGCTGCCGACCTGCATCGAGTAGGCTGAATCGCGCAGCAGAGCGTGCCTGAACAGATAGCGGTCGCCGTTTAAGCCAACCCAAACCTGTTCGGTTTCGGCGTATCTCAGATGTTGGGTCAACTGCCGGTCCCCCGGCAAAATTTTGGCCAGCACCGGCGCTTCAAATTCCGGGCCTAACACCGAAGCCACCTGAACCACATGTTTCACCGGCCGGGGCAGCCGGTCCAGCCGGGAAATCAAAATCGTCCGGATATCGGCCGGCACGTCTTCCGAGCGCAGCGAATTCAACCAGTAGTGGGCCTGGCCGCCCCGCTCTCGCCGAATGAGCGCGCTCCGCTCCTTGAGGTCTAAAATCAACTGGCGGATAAAAAACGGGTTGCCGCGACTTTTATCGACCAGAAACCGGCCGAAGTGATCGGAAATTTGCCCCTCCAGTATCTCCTGGGCCAACTGCTTGCTGTCGGCCACGTTAAAATAGGTCAAATCGATGGCCTGGCGGCGGACGTCGTCATCCAGCGGCAGTTCAAGTTTGCTGCCGTCATCGCCATAGCGGGCGGCGCAAATGACGGCCAGCGGCAGGCGCTTGATGTTGCGGGTGAGCAGCGTGACCAGTTCTTGCGACTGCCGATCCAACCAGTGGGCGTCTTCCAGTTCAATAATCACCGGCCGGCGGCCCGCCTCGGCCTTGATCAGGTTTTTGATGGCCCGCAGCGTGTTCTCAAAACGCAGTTTCGGGTCCGACTGCTCATAAGGCGAGTCGGGCCAGTGCAAATCGATCAGCGCCCCCAGAAAGGCGGCAAATCGATCCAGATCGGCTTGCAGCTCCGTATCGGCCACCTGCTCAATTAGTTGGTTCAAGATGTGGTGGAAACGGGCTTTGTTATCCGCCTCGCTGTGGCTGTCGGCCTGTTGAAAGTAGTGGCGCAGCCAGTAGCGGAACGGGTTGAGCGGCCGGCGCAGAATTTCATCGGCCGGGCAGTAAAACCAGCTTACCTCCGCCGGCAATGGCCTTACGTTTGGGACGGACTCTGGCCCCCCTAACCCCCCAGAGGGGGGGATTTGGCTTTTTTCTCCCTCTGGGGGGCCGGGGGGGCTTAACTTCACGCCATTGGTCTCCGCCGGTCGATCCTCGGCCCCGGCGGCGGCCGGGTTGGCCGGGTCGCCGCCGGCCCCGGTTAGGGAGCGGCGTAGTTCTTGCAGCAGCCGGCTCTTGCCGATGCCGGCTTCACCGTACAGGGTAATCACTCCGGCAAACCGGCCGGCAAAAATGGGGGCAATCGCGGCCGTCAGCCGGTCCAGTTCGGTCTCGCGGCCAATGATCGGCTCCTCAGACAGCCAGGCGTCGCCGGTTTCACGCCGGCCAAGCAGTTGGTAGACGGCCATCGGATCGGTAAAGCCTTTGAAGGGCAGCTTATCGATAAATTCGGCGGCAAAGTCCGGATCGGCCCGCTGCGCCATCTCCTCATCCAGCCAAATTCGGCCCCACGGCGCGTGGGTCATCAGCCGGGCGGCCAGGTTGATGCCGCGCCCGTAGCAGGTGTACTCTTCGCGCAGTTTCGAGCCGATGAACCCGGCGTGGGAGATGCGGTAGGTCACCCCGGCCCGCAGCGGTTGGGCAATGGCCGCCCGCAAATCCAGCAGGAAGTTCAAGGCGCGCTCGATGTCGGTTTCATAGGCGATGGGCGCGCCCCAAAAGAGCAGCAAGTGGCAGCCTTTATCGCCAAAATCGATCCGGTTTAGATAACCGCCGTATTGCTGCTGCAAGTTGAAAACCACCTGCATCGTTTCGACCAGCGCCGGGTGACTGTCCATATCGGCCAGATTAATAAAAACATTCAGGGCATGGCGAAATTCGCCGGAGGCCTTTTGTTGGAGCAACTCCGATGGATGAAACGCCGCCGCTTGCTCCGGCGTAACCTCCGGCAGGACGATAGCGCCCGGCTCCGGCAGTGGGGCCAAAACGGATGTCAGTTTGACAAAGTCAGAGACCGCCGGCAGCGGATCGACCTCAACCGCCGGCTGCAACTGCCCGTAAAAATCCCGGCTAAGGATGATGTCGTTGCCGGCGGCGTAATGTTCGGCCTGGGCGCAGGTTTCCACCGCCGGCCCCTTGAAATAGTAGGCATTTTGATGCGCGGTGGGGCCGGTAATAATGCCCCACTCCACCAGGCCGCCGCCCAGACCGGTTTTGGCCGTGAAATGAAAAGCGCCATACCGGGTATTTTGGGTGGCGGTCAGCATCTGCTGCCGGATAGCCCAGGCCGCGGCCAGCGCCCGCCGGTAAGCCTGGGCCGGCTGATCCGGCTCGAGGGGAAAGAGGGCGGTAATGGCGTCGCCGGCGCAGGTGCTGATAAAGCCGCCGTGGCGGTAAATGCTGGCCGCCAGCGGATCGAAGATGGCCCGCATAATCCGGGCCAGTTCTTCAACGCCAGACTGCTGGTGCTGCATTAATGTTTCGGTCACAACCGTGAAGCCGGAGATATCGACAAACAAACTGGCCGCCGGAAATCGGCCTTGTTCCCGGCCTTGTTCAGATTGTTCGATAATAAAGTGCGGCGTCAAATGATGCATCAGTCCCCCGTGTGTTGTGTTGAGATTGATTTTACACCCATACCCGCTGGCTGTCTTGCTGGGCCAAAGCCGTTGGGCGGCAGGCGAAGAGGTCGATTGAATCGGTTTGGGAGATAGCTGGGAGCAAGCAGTGGTTGGGTGTTCATTATAAGGCCGGCTGGCAAGCAGCGAATGAAACCCAACGTCGGGTTTTATAATCGGTTTGAGGCTGGCCGGTGGCAGCGACCAGGTGTAGATTAAGTATCTCTAAGGAAAATAATTAACCCACACGCCTATAGTGTACGTAACGTAGCCAAGCCACAGCGAAAATTGGAATACGGATTAAACGGATCATACGGATCAACCCGGATAAAAAATCTAGATCAGTGAAAATCCGTGCAATCCGTGTGATCCGTGGGCTATTATTTTCGCAGATGACGCAAATCTGCAGCGCCAACAACATCGTGCGTAGCTGCTGGTGATAATACGGAAGATGCACTACGCGCTTGGACCCTATCGGACGGTAGCTTGAACTATTTCGTTGTAAATTAGTACCGGATAGAAGGTTATAACAGTCGAAGTAAAGTGGCTTAACAAAAGTCTACACTGTTTTAGGGGGAAATGTAAATAGGATTAAAGTTTTAACATGTCGATCAACCCGTAGCCCCAGTGGGGATCAAACGCCCCGGCCGGCCGGTTGGGGATGGCGCTTTGGGGCTTGAGCAGGGCTTTGAACTGGGCATGGGTCAGCCGGGGATCGCGTTCCAGCAGCAGCGCCGCAATCCCGGCCATCAGCGCCGACGACATACTGGTGCCGTATTGGGCGACGTGCCGGTCATCGATGATGTAGGGGCGGGGGTGCTGCGACCCGGCCGACATGGTCGAGACAATCCACTCGCCGGGCGCGGTCACGTCCGGTTTGGCCGCGCCGGTGCGCAGCGGGCCGGCGCTGCTCGATGGCGAAATAGCGCCAACCACGCCGGGATATTCCTCCATCTGGCCGTCGATATTGGCCCACTGCACCTTTGTAATCGCGCCGGCCACCGTCACCGCGCTGGCGGCCGATCCCGGCGCGCCGATCTTGACCTGGTGGTCAACGAAATCCAAAAAGCGCACCACCAACTGGCGATTGTTATCCACCGCCCAGACATCAACCAGTCCTTGTCGGATCGTCCGCCCGCGCAGCAGCAGCCGCCAGATGCCCGGCGCAAGGGGTTGGTTGGCCGCTTTAGGCTCAAGCATGACCACAAAATTGTGGTCGCGGTTGACAAAATCGGGGCCGGGCGTCAGGACGGTGATCAAACCGTCGGGCATGACGTAACGCTGCATACTGTTGCCGGCCCGAATCACCGGCTGGTAGGCCGTGCGAGAGCCGCTGGGCGATTCGACCGAGATCTCGATTTCATCCTGGCCGGCGTACCAGCCGTTGAGCAGAGCCACGGTGATGGCTTGCGGATGGTCCCCCGCCGGTTGGGGCGGCGGCACTTCAAAGCGCACCGCCTGTTCCTGGTTTTGGGCCACCGTCAGCCGGGCGTGGATGGCCTGCTCGCCCTCGTTGCCGGCCGCGCAGGTAATAATGCGGCCCGGTCGCGGCCGGCCGTTGTCGTTCAGCATTTCATCGATAAGCAGGCACAAATCATCCGTGCCGTCGTGTGGCCCGTCGTGTCCGCCCAGGCTAATATTGACCACCGCCGGACGGTTTAGCTCGTCGGCCACGTCAAAAATGTAGCGAACGGCGTCGCCGATGTGGCCGCCGCCGAAATCGCTCTTGACCACCACAAACTCGGCCTCCGGGGCGATGCCCATATAGGCCGGGTCGCTGCCGGCGGCAATCCCGGCCATATGCGACCCATGCCCATAATCGTCGTGCGAGGCGGACAGCGGGCTGAGTTCCCGGCCATAGGCCACCCGGCTGCGGGGCAGGGTTTGGTCCCATATCCGCAAAATGCGCCCGGCAAAGGCCGGATGGCCGGTGTCGATACCGCTGTCGATCATGCCGATGATGACGCCTTTACCGGTTAAGCCGGTGCGGCTTCTAAATTGCGGCAGATGAATCCGCTCCACCGCCGCGTCCAGCATCGGTTTCAGCCGGTTGGAGGGGGCAATGCGCTGCACGGCCGGCTCGTCCGCCAGAATATCGAGCTTGTCGATGGGCAAGATGGCCGTCCGGCGCTGCCCGGTGGTCTGGTTGACCTCGATGCCGTGGCGCAGCAGATGATCGAACGTGGCCGTTTCATCGCAGGTGATGAAAACCACAATCCGGGCCGGTTTGGGGCTGTCTTCCGGGGCCACCACGGTCAGACCGGGCATGTGTTTGGCCAGCCCGGCTCGCTGCTGGGTGCGAAAGTCTTCATAAACGGCTAAAAGAGTGGGCGCAATTTTTTGGTATTGCATCGATGACTCACTTTCTGCCGCCGCCGGGCCGGGGTTGCCGGCCAACAACGCCACGGCCGAAATCGACGGGGTAAAGAAATAGCCGCCGCCGGTCGGGATAATCCAATTAATATCGTCAACGTCAAAATCTTTGGCCGTGACCGCCGCCGTGCGCAGGCGAAACATGGCCGGCTGATGGGGCCGGTGATTCTGCCCGACCAACATATCGAGCCCGGCATCTTCCGGGCCGGCTTCGCTGTTGATCCAGCGATTATGCAGCACCTCAAATTGATCTTTGATGGACGCCTGGTAGGCGATAAAAATCAGGCCGCGCTCGGTCTGGTTAGTCGGGCTGTCGGGCGGTTCGGCCGGGTTGTAGAGCGGCCCAAAAGGAATGCCCCGCCGCAGGATGCTGCACCTCAGGGTTTGAGCGGCCGGCCCCTGGTCGGTCGATAGGTCGCGGGGATTGACCTGGCGAATGTGAGCGAAGCGGGGACAGGCCAGGCCCCAGTAATCGCCCTGCGGCGCGCCGCTGACCGGCGCGTTATCGACCAAGGCCATATCATCGACCGGATCGCTAAAGGCGAAGTGATTGTTGGCAAAGCGATCTGCGCCCAGGGCGGCGTCATCCTGCTCCGGCGAACGAACCAGCGGCGCGCCGCTAGGCCAGCGGCCCACAAACGCGGCCTCCACCCGGGCTTGATCGTAGTGGGCAAAATCGGGGTCGGCCTGCAACCGCTCGGCGATGGCCTGGGTGGCAGCCCTAAATTTAGCCACATCCTGCCGCAGCCGGCGATAGACCAAAAACGAGCCGTTGCGGGCCAAGGGCGGCAGGTTAGCCGGCGTGGGCAGCGGCTCGCGGTAATGGGTCCGGGATTGGGGCGGATAGCCCAAAATAAACTGGCCGGGCCAGATGAGTGGTTGGCCGGGTTTGGCGAACTCCGGGCCGGCGGCCGGTTGAGCCACAAGATAGCGCGTGGTCAACGGCTCCGGCGGATCGGTCGGAGCCAATCCACGCAGGCCGGGTTGGGAGATGCCGTCTTTGAAGCCAAAATGCTCTTTATCGCCCGGCAGGCGCTGGCCGGTATCGATGTGGATCAGCGTCAGGCCGGGGGCGGCATCGATCATCTCCTCCAGCCAGGCTTGCTGCTCGGCCAGCCGGTTGGGCGTGTCCGCACCGATGATGATGAGCAGGTCGGCCTCGTTGTCCGGGCCGCCCACCAGCCAGCGGCCCTTATGGCCGGGATGGTCGGCCTGGGAGGGATCGCCCAGCGCGCTAGACAGCGCAGCCATCCCCTTGGCAAACGAGGCGTCGAGCGCCTCGATCTCCGGCCGGTTGAACCGGCGCAGCCCACCGGCGCTCAGCGCCAGATTGAGCCAAACGGTCTGGTCATCAACGGGCGGCGTTTCACCCCGCACCAAATAATCCTTCCGCTGCTGGAGGTAATCGTACACCTCGGCCATCGAGGTCAGGCCGGGCAGCAACGCTTTCAACAGCGCCCGCCCGGCTTCGGCCTCATGGATTTTGAGGCTGATAAACCGTTGGTGCGGTTTGCTAAATCCGGGGGCGATGTTGCCCTGAATGTCATTGGCTTCTAGGATGGGTTCGTTCATTATATATAGGGAAATTGGTAAATGGTAAATGGTAATTTCGATCGCGACAGATATGTATTTGCCGCCGGTATTGACCGGATATTAATCCGGCGGTAATTCGGAACGGGCGCAGACTAATGAAAGTTTAGAAAATAAACGGGCAACCCGGCACCCCCCCAACCCCCCAAAGGGGGGAGCATAAAATTCCCCCCGCTGGGGGGTTAGGGGGGCATCAGCCGACACGCCTAAAGTCAGGCTGGCCGACGAAAGATACCCGATTAATTCATTAACGTTCATAAGTCTGGTTAATATCAGGTTACGGCTGGATAGCCTTAACCATCGGCCCAAATGTTCCTTACAACGATTGGCCGATAGCCACTACCTTTTTCAAATCAAAATTCTCCTGGTCGGCGCAGCAGCGGTGGGAGCAGAAATGGGGACGGGGCGGCGGCTGGCCGAAGTCGAAGCCTTTGCCTTGCAGGAACATTTTGATTTTGGCGGCGAGTTGGCCGCCGTGCCGCAGCGGTTCGGCATCGACCCGAATGTCTTCCAGGCGGAAGGGATGGCCGGGCGGCGTACGGAATTCGGCCCGGAGGATCATTCCCTCTTGGCCGCGGATAATATGCCAGCAGTCGTCAACCCGTTCGCCGTGGGGGCCTTCGATGCCGTTGGTATCCAAATGATAAATGTACAGCCCCACCGGATCGGGTACCGTCACGGCGATGCCCTGGCGGACGATGTTATTAATCCGCTCGCCGATGGTCGGATCGCTGGCGCGGTTGGGCTGACCGTTGCCGGAGCAGCAGATGAGTTTGATGGCGTCGTTTTTGATCAGGCTGCCATCGAGGTCCTGGCGCAAAATCGTGGCTTTGGCCGCTAACTGCACCTGCGCTTTGAGGGTGTTGGCCGGATGGGTCAGATGAGCCAGGCCGTGGCTGGTGTTCCATTTATTGTAGGGATTGTATGAACCGGCCGGCCAAAACTCAATCACCGGGTCGCGGTCCTGGGGCGCGGTGCGATCAAACAAAATGACCGGATAGCGAAACAGCAAATCCTCCAGCCGGACCTGGGGGCTGACCAGGGTTTGGTACAACTGTAACAGTTTGGTCGGATCAGGGCCAACGCGGTCGGTGGGCAGCGTTTCGCGTGAAAAGAAATCGCCGGAGCCGTTGCCGATGAAGCGCCAGTACTCCGGCGCTTCGCAGGTAAAGGTGATCGCTTCCATCGCGCCGGTTTGAGGGTGGCGGGTGACAAACCACTCTAAATATTCATCCTGGTTGCGGTAATGGAAATCGATCAGGCGGGGGGACGCGCCGGTCGGATATTCGATTAGCAGGCGGTCGCGCTCGGCGTAATAGGCGGCCAGGCTTTGAGGCTGGTCGGCTTCTTGAAGGGCGCGCTGCTCATCAAAGCGGAGATGCAGGCTGCGGGGAAAGCCGTCCCAAAAGATATCTTCCACCGGAGCCGTGTCGAGGGCCGGATTGGCGGCGGCAATCTCGTTGAAGAAGTAGACCGGCTCACCGTATTGGTATTTCAAAAACTCAATCGAAATATTGATCCACGATTGAATGATGGCGCTCCAAGCGCCGGCCTGCGGCGGGCTGAAATCGGCCAGCCGGCCGGGCGCGGAGAATTGGGTCAATGGCATCGATTCCTCTCCAAAGGCAGGGTATGGCTCAGGCCAGCGGATGGGGATCGGGATTGAGTTGGGACGGGGTGGTGGGAGAAGGGGTTAGCCCAAGTTGGTACGGTAATTGGTAGAGCCGATCAATGGCCAGTCGTCGCTCTTGGTAGCCGAAGTGGATCGGTTGGAAGCCGGGCATAATGGCTCTGGTCGAAAATAGCCTGAGTTGGGTCATGTCAGGCGGGGTCAGGTTGAAATAGATCAAATCGCGCTGTTGAGCGGCCAAGTTGCGGACCAGCGTTTCTAATTTGAGGGCGGCTCCGGCCTGGGCCGGAGCCGCGAGCCTCTCCGTTGTTTGAGCCTCCCAGTCAAACATCGATGGAGAGCAAGCCAGCAAAAAGTCAAAGGCGGTTAGGGCAGCCGGGCTGGTGTAGCGCAGCGCGTGGTCGTGACCGGCGGCGATTAAATAAGGCCGGTCCACCAAAGCCTCAACGTACCGCCGAACGTCGAGTTTGCGCCAGTAAGGCAGCAGCCCGGCGCGGCTTTGAGCCGCTTCTAAAATCGCTTGCCGGGCGGCTCGGGGCGCGTCCATATCGGCGCCCAGACCAACCGCCACGGCCGGCCCGGCTGTGGCCTCGCCCTGTTGTAGCGCCAGCGCCATAAAGACGTGGCAGGGCTGGTCGGTTGGTAAACGGTAAAGCATTATCTCCACCTGCCGCCGCCGGTAGGCGTGACACAACCCGACGATGTTGGCATCGGGATGCAAGGTCGGATCGACCCGTTGGCACGGTAGGCGATTAAGCCAGGTAATCATAAAGGCATCGCGTTCGATGACTTCGCAAACCGAACGCAGAACCGCGTCCGGCAAAGTTGGGCCGGTGGCCAGGCCGTTGGATGACGGCGGGCCGAGCAGCGGTTCGGTTTGCTGCGGTTTGTAAGCCAAGAAAACGGCTTGGGCCGGCACAAAAATTTCTTGATTGGTCACCAGCGAACGCGCCGGAATCCAGCCCAGCGTCGTTGGCTCGGTGTACGGCGCGTAGGGCAGGCCGGCGTACTGCTCCGGCAAGTACAAGCCTAACTGGGCCGGATCAAGCGACGCGCCGTCAAGCTCGCTGCGACGAGCGTACACCATTTCATCATAGGACCAGGAGAGGGCCGAGTAACTTTCGACCCCCTCCCCTAAAGCGCCCATTTGGGCTTCCACCGGGGTCATCCCTTTACCGGAAGCGCGCAAATAGCGCTGCTCGTCTGGCTCTAGATGGCGATGGTTGACCAACTCGGCCCGAAAGATGTACGGTTGGGCCGGTTCGTCGGTATCTTTTTGGAAAAGTTCAAAATCTTTGACAATATTGATCGATTGGTTCAACAGCATCGCCGCAAAACCCATCAGATTGGTCGATAGCTCGACCCGGTCTTTTAGTTCGGACAGGGAGGGGTGTGATCGACGAACCGGCATTCCGGCGGATTGATCTGAAACCGTGGCGATCGATTGCATCGGACCTTAGCGGCAGGCGGCCAGTAAATCGATAAAATCGCGCACTTTTTGATAGTTGCGCACCTGCTCATCCGATGGCGGGGTCACCCCGTCGGGCAAGTCGATGCTGGGGGACACGATGTTGGAGGATGACGAGCCAGACACCGAGGATGTAGCCCCGTTGGTTGAGCCGCGTTGTTGCGCCAGTTGTTTTTCTAACTCAACCACCCGCAGTTCTAACTTTAATAAACGGTTTTCAAGCTGCAAATATTCAGACATGATGGATCTCCTCTTGGCTAAAACAGTTACCTAATATTTATTTAAAGCTGACAGCGTTGGACTACCATCGGACCACATTGGCCTCGATACGGCTGTCGCGCTCCGCTTCCACGCGAGGCAGGTCGAGGATGATGATTTTACCGGCATCGAATTCAATCAGGCCACGTTTACGCCAATCTTGCAACAGCCGGTTGACCCACTCTCGCCGCGAACCGATCAAGGAGGCCAGGTCGGTTTGGTTGAGCGCCAGATTAAGCACATACCGTTTACCGGGTTCCAGAATTTCCCCGAACTGCTCGTTGTAGGAGAGCAAAATATGCAGCAGCCGACCGGCCGCGTCGTACTGAGCAATGGTTTCGGCATAGGCTGCCGTCCAGCGCAGTTTGTTGGTCAACAGCCGGGCCAGGGATAAGGCCAGGTCCGGCATCGTCCGCAGGTGATGCAAAAAATTGGCTTGCGACATCACCAGCAGGTGGCAGACGCCGATCGCTTTGGCCGAAGCCGATCGCGGTTGGTCATCGACAGCAGCAAACTCTCCTACAACGTCAGTCGGGAAAAAGATATTAATGGATGTTTCCCCCCCCGAAGGGCTAACTTTGTAAACACGTAGCTTCCCTTTTTGAACAAGATAGACCTCGTGGCTTTTATCGCCCTGGCGAAAGATCAACTCGTCACGGCGGTAGATACGAGAGGTGAAATCGGTGAGTAGAGTTTGCAATGCACTGGTGGTAAGGTCGGCAAAGAGGGGTGTTTGTTTGAGAAAGGCGATTTGTTGGTCAGGCTTATTCTTGCGGGAACTTATTCTGTTTGGACTCATTTTAACCTACTCTTAACCATTTATCTATGGTTTAAAGCACACGATTGTTGTGCGCTGGGACACAGACAAACAGTCTAGGTATATTATATAATGAAACTACCAGCGAGAGAGTGACAAATTACTATCAAAGTTCTGGCAAAAGTTAGAGAATTAGGCCATACGTTTGACTACGTAGTATAACATCAACCGGAAAGAATTATCAATTTTTCGAAGATACCAGGGAGAGGTTGAATGAGGTGTAACCAAGAATTGCGGCTGGGTAGCATTACATTACCTGAGGAGAGGACCATACCGATTATGAACTTTATGACCAAACTGATTTTGGATGACGATACCTGGATTTTGAAGTTGATTGGGACTATTGATGCCAGAGTGCCGAGGTTGCTTCAATTTACGGAGCTGTCGGAAAAGCTGGCGCAGGCTGAGGCGACATCATTAACGATAGATTTGAGCGAGGCCGTTATTATCGATTCCTGCGGGTTGCGTTTATTACTGGAAGCTAAGAAAGAATTAGTCAAAAAAGATATTGAGGTAATCTTGTACAATCCCAGCGCGCATATGCGGCGTCTGTTTAGGATTATGCAGTTTGACCAACTCTTTATTATTAAGGACGATTTGATTTACTGCTAGGGCGAAGTTGTAACATTAACGACGTTTAATAGGAATTGATTATTCCCCACGTAATGTAGATAAAAATTTGAAAGCGCCTCCCCAATGGATGACCAAAAGGAACAGCCCCAGAAATCGCTTTGCTGTCCCACTACCGGTCAAATTGTGGCGGCCCTGAAACGCGTCGATGTTTGGGTTGGCTTTGAGCCTGTAACCTGGTGGCACTGTCCGGCCTGTCTTGGCTGGCACCTTCAGAGCGCGATAAAGACCGACTCTGAAAAGAATGATGAGTGAATAAGGAGGTTGACAATGTTCAAAAATCTAAAATATCCTGTTCAGGTGGTTCTCTATGGATACATTTAATTGGTTAGTGATCGGTCATTTGGTGGGCGATTGGTTGTTACAAAATGATTGGATGGCCCAGGGCAAGAAGCGGGGTTTTTTTACAACGGCAGGCTTGGTTCATTACACCATTTATACGCTCGCTGTTGTGGCTTTTTTGTGGCTGTCGCCGCAAGACACGGTTGGTTTAGGCATTTACCTGATTGTGGGCGGGATCATCTTCTTTACTCATTGGATTATCGACTCAACGAGAATTGTGGAATATTGGATCCAAACCTTCAAACAGAGTAACATCTCGATTATGCGGATTATGGTGGACCAGACGTTTCATATCCTGGTTTTGGCCTTAATTGCTTACGTGATTTTAGTGGTCTGACGCCGCTCCTTTTCTAAGCTCCGCCGGCTTTGACAGCCGCTGAGAAAAATCTATACTCCACAATTACCAAGTCAATCCTCCATATGGCGGTTGGCCTTTTTGCGTTTTTAAAGAACCCATATTATTACTTAACATCTTAAAATTAAGACCTGTCAGGTTTTACAAGATACTGGTAGGCGTAAATAAAGTCCGTTTGGGTTATACCTTACGCCAAACGATATCTTCGGAAACCTGACAGGTCTTGTAATGCTGTCAAAGGAAAATTTAATGAGCGAACAATACCGAATTGAAACATTAGCCATCCACGCCGGTCAGGAACCGGACCCTTCGACCGGGGCGATTATGACTCCCATCTACCAAACTTCCACCTACGTTCTGCCCGAAGTCGGCCAGAATCGGGGTTATGAATATTCCCGCTCCGACAATCCCACCCGTACTGCGCTGCAAGCTAATCTGGCGGCGCTGGAGGGAGCTAAATATGGCCTGGCCTTCGCCTCCGGCCTGGCCGCCACCGATATCGTGATGCGGCTGATGCGACCCGGCGATCACATTGTCGTCGGCGATGATGTTTACGGCGGCACGTACCGGATGTTCGATAAAGTACTCAAGCATTATGGGCTGAACTTTTCATTCGTCGATTTAACCGATCTCGACGCCTTCCAACAAGCGCTCCGGGCTGAGACTAAACTGGTCTGGCTGGAGACGCCGACCAATCCCAATCTCAAGCTGGCCGATATCGCCGCCTTGTCCGAACTGGCTCACGCTCGGCAGGCGTTGGTCGTGGTCGATAACACCTTCGCCAGTTCGTATCTGCAAAATCCGCTGGCTCTTGGCGCAGATTTGGTGCTGCATAGCACCACCAAATATCTGGGCGGCCACTCCGATGTGGTCGGCGGTGCGGTCATGCTTAATGATCAGGCGATTTATGAACAGTTGAAGTTTTTGCAGAATGCCATCGGCTCGGTGCCGGCGCCGATGGACTGCTGGCTGGTGCTGCGGGGCATCAAGACGCTGGCCGTGCGAATGGAGCGTCACTGCCGCAACGCGCTAACCCTGGCTCAATGGTTGGCCGACCATCCGGCCGTGGCCCGAGTGATTTATCCCGGCCTGCCCGACCATCCGCAACATGAGTTAGCCAAACGTCAAATGAAGGATTTCGGCGGTATGATTTCGATCATTCTTAACGGCGGCGAGCCGGCTGCGCTCGAATTGGTCAAGCGAACCAAACTATTCGCCCTGGCCGAGTCGCTGGGCGGCGTTGAGTCGCTCATCGAGGTGCCGCACGCTATGACTCACGCCTCCACCGCCGATTCCGACATCGCCGTTGACCCCGGTCTAGTTCGGCTGTCGGTCGGCATCGAGCATATCGATGATTTGCGGGCTGATTTGGCCGGGGCGTTGGTGGGGCTGTAGAATTTAGACAACTTTCTTCGCCAGAAAGTCCAGCAGGTCGATTTTGGTAATGACCCCGGCGATCTGCTCGTTTTCCAAGACAACCACCACCCGGGCGGTGGTAAAGACGCTCATTAGGGTTTCCATCGGCGCGTCGATGTCGATAGTGGTGACGTTGGTGCTGATCATTTCGGCGATGGTTTCCTCGGGGCTGTGCTGGTGGGTGGAGAAGAGCATGTGGTTGAGCAGTTCGACTTCAGAGACCATGCCGACCAAACGGCCGTCTTCAGCCACCGGCAATTGGGAGATGTCGAGCCGCTTCATTAGCTCGATGACATTTTGCATCGTGTCGGTGGGGCTGACGGTGTAGACTTCGCGCACGGCTTTGGCTTGCAGCACGTGGAACGTGCGGACCTCGTCCAGCGAGCCTTCCAAGAAGCGGTTTTCGCGCATCCAGTCATCGTCGAAGATTTTGCTGAGATAGCGCGAGCCGGAGTCGGGCAGAACGACGACCACCGTCTTATCGGAGCCGAGTTCTTGCTGGCGGATGTAATGCAGCGCCCCGGCCACCGCCGAACCGCACGACCCGCCGCAGAAGATGCCTTCCTCGCGAACCAGCCGGCGCGTCATTAGAAAGCTCTCCCGGTCGGTCACTTTAACCACCTCATCGACGACCGACAGATCCAACGTGCTGGGTAAAATGTCTTCCCCAATGCCCTCGATTTTATACGACTCGGCCACCACGTCTGTTTTGCCATGATGCAAATCGTACAAAATCGAGCCGATGGGATCGACGCCGACGATTTGGATGTGAGGGTTTTTCTCTTTGAGGTAACGCCCCACGCCGGTGATGGTGCCGCCTGTGCCCATGCCGGCCACAAAGACATCGATTTTGCCTGCGGTTTGCTCCCAAATTTCCGGGCCGGTGGTTAAGACGTGCGCTTTGGGGTTTTCCGGGTTGTGATATTGGTTGGCCAGAATACAGTTGGGCGTCTCTTCGACCAGCTTGCGGGCGACAGAGTAATAGCTGCGCGGATCGTCCGCCTCGACGGCGGTGGGCGTGATGACGACTTTGGCCCCGTAAGCCCGCAGCAGTTGGACCTTCTCCTGGCTCATCTTGTCGGGCATCACAAAGATGGTTTTGTAACCCTTGAGCGCGGCCACAATCGCCAGCCCGACGCCGGTATTGCCGCTGGTCGATTCGACGATGGTGCCGCCGGGTTTGAGCCGGCCGCTCTGTTCGGCCTCTTCGATGATGCCCATGGCGATGCGGTCTTTAACCGAGCCGCCGGGGTTGAAATACTCCACTTTCGCCAGCAAATCGGCTTGAATACCGCGCGTGACGCTGTGGAGTCGAATCAGAGGGGTGTTACCGATCGTTTCTAGGATTGAGTCTAATATTTTATTGGATTGCATCGAAGTCTCCTTTGAAAACAGGAATTAGGGGGTAGGAGTCAGGAATTTAGTAAAGACTAATTCCTGACTCCAGATTCCTAATCCCTCACTTTCGTTCGCATGGTTGAGCCACAGGTTTTATAAAGTCAGCTTCATTATCTTCTCGCCTTCGTCCCAGTCGCCGGTTTCGACAAAGCCCAGCTTTTGATAAAAGGGCAAGGGGTTGCCTTCACCCGGCACGTAGCTGAGAAAGAACTCCTGCGCACCCGGTAGGCCACGGACATGCTCGATAATCTTCAGTAAGGCTTGGCGGCCATAGCCCTTGCCCTGCTGCTGCCGGTCGATCATATAGCGCCAGAGGACATATTCCGGTTTCGTTTCATCGACGTAAAGCATAACAAACCCGACCGGCGTTTCGTCGGCATAGATGGCCCGGAACCAGGCGTTTTTAGAGAAATACGCCTGGGCAATGGAGACGGCATTGGAGGCTACAAAATTCTTCTGATGATCGGCTACCTCTAAGCGTAAGATGGCCCCCACTGTCTGTTCGGTTATTTCCTGTAAGGTTACTTTAGCCGAAGGGGTTTCGGGATTGGCCTGATGATCGCTCATATTATTTTCGCATCCGGTGTTGTTTTTTTCAAGTTATTGAGAAGGTATATAATATCTTTCCCGGATTCTGACAAAGCCAATAAATATTCCGAGAAAGCAGGCGTGTTACCGTGCCTTGGCTGGTAATTGTCTGGGATTATACTTCACTTCATTAATAATTGCTTAATCTATAAAGGAGACACTCGTGACTTACTTACCCTCAGATACTCGTTATGACACCATGCGTTACAACCGTTCCGGTCGCAGCGGGCTGCGGTTGCCGGCGATTTCGCTGGGAATGTGGTACAACTTTGGCGGCGTCGATCCCCTGGAGCGGTCGCGGGCGATGCTGCGCCGCGCCTTCGATTTGGGCATTACGCACTTCGATTTGGCCAATAACTACGGCCCGCCGCCCGGTTCGGCCGAAGATACATTTGGAATGATTTTTAGACAAGATTTGGCCCCGTTCCGAGACGAACTGATTATCTCCAATAAGGCCGGCTACCTGATGTGGCCCGGCCCGTACGGCGAATGGGGGTCGCGCAAGTATCTGATTGCCAGTTGCGACCAGAGCCTCAAACGTACCGGGCTGGATTATTTTGATATCTTCTACAGCCACCGACCCGATCCCCGTACCCCGCTGGAAGAAACCATGGGCGCACTCGATTTTATTGTTCGCAGCGGTCGAGCACTTTATGTGGGCATCTCCACCTATGACCCCGACCAAACTCGCCAGGCCGCCCAAATCTTGCGCGACCTGGGGACGCCCTGCCTCATTCACCAGCCGCGCTACAATATGTTCGACCGCTGGATTGAAGATGGGCTGCTCGATGTCTTGGCCGATGAGGGGATCGGCTGTATCTGTTTTTCACCGCTGGCGCAGGGCATTTTGACCAACAAATATCTGGATGGGGTTCCGGACGAGTCGCGTTCGGCCAAATACGAGGGCCATCTTCACTGGGGCGATAAAGTTAATCAGGATCGATTGGCTAAGGTGCGAAAACTGCGCGAGATCGCCGAAGCCCGCGGCCAAACGATGGCCCAACTGGCGATTGCTTGGGTGCTGCGCCATCCGGGGATGACCTCGGCTCTGATCGGGGCCAGCCGTGTCAGCCAAATCGAAGATGCGGTGGCGACTCTGGATAACTTGGCTTTCACAGAGGCCGAACTCAGCGCGATTGAGGGGATTTTGGCGGGATCATAAACGTAAAATATTCTGAGGAATTTTGCACGACTATTCTTCTTCTAGCCAGCGGCTCTTTTTTGGCGGTCAGGTTTTTTACCCCATAGGCCCACGATGACAACGTCCCGGTCTATTCATGGGACGAAGAGAGGGGCCTTTATGTCACGCTAATGTCACACGGCCTTGTTACAATAGGCAGCAGTCGGCCATTGATTAACTTCAAGAAAATTTAGGGCTGTACTGAGTGAGGCCAGTGGCCTGGACAAAGTGGCTAACCTGTATCGCTACCTAACCGGCAAGAACTGTGGCTCTTAGGCTCGCCACGAGATGCTCAATTATCTATTTGCCGGTAAGGATCTGGTTTTATCGATCTTGCCGCCGATAAGTAGCACAAGGCCTGAAGTGGCCGGAATGTTGTCTCTTTGCAAAAGAGCTAGCTCTTGTGCAACAGCATATCTAAAAATAGTTATTAAATTAGATAGAAAGGATCATAAAATGACGAAGAAGCAAATAGTCGAAAAGCAATCACTACTCAAATTAAAGACCGGTGTTAAAGCTGGCGAACATTGTTGGGACGCCTGGAATGATTTGCAGCAAAACCCTCATCAGCCTAGCAAGATATATACCTTTGTTAGTTGTTGTCGTGGTGATAATAAATGTTTGAAATAAAAGTTCATTTTCTTTAAATTTGACTAATGAAAGGATACCAAATAATGATGACAAAACGAGCGAGTGAAACACCCGTCTTACTCAAAGTAAAAACCGGCCTCAAAGCTGGCGAGCATTGCAAAAATGCTTTCAAAGATTATATAGAAAATCCGAATAACTCTAACGCCAATAAATTCGTGAGCTGCTGCCAAGGTGATAACAAGTGCTTGCAATAAGTTTCAACGGCTGGCTTGAAGCGCTAAGCTACCCTGAAACTTAAGTCAATTAGTAAAGCAGGAGTTTTTGTGAGGGTCACGTTATATGCCGGGACAGGCCGCGGTGCATCGAACAAATCCGAAAAGATTAAAGAGACATCTGCATTTGGAGTTCGCAAACCGCTTTCTTCCGATCGACTGACGCTCCATTTGGCATTACGATAATTATCGGTTGTAAGGCTAAGCCGAATAAATAGAGAACCCCAACTATCACGTTGGGGTTTTTTAGTAGTGCTGACTACATTCCGTTAGCTACCCACGATCCAGCCAGAGCCGCCGCCAGGCTGCGTTTTGCCCATGGAATGGTTCATTCCACACCCCTCTCTATACATTGAAATGTGACAATTGCGTGAGCAGAAGCAGAACTCAGCGCAATTCGAATGTATCGCCCGGAGCGATAATTTTAACCTCAACCTCCGGCGCTAGTTTGGCGGCAAAGGTAGCAAATGCTAGCGGCGGATCTGTGAGTAAGCGGGGTAAAACCCACCGCAAGCCGAACGGAAAATAAGTACCCCAGTGAATTGGGATCGCCAAGCGGGGGCGGAGCAATTGGAGGGCCTTGGCGGCTCGGTGGGGGTCGAGATGACCGCTGCCCAAAGTTGGTCCCCAGCCCCACACGGGCAGTAGTGCGACATCAAGGTTGTCTACCAGATGACCCATATCCGGGAAGAGATCGGTGTCCCCGGCAAAGTAGATACTCTGTTGGCCGTGAATGACGAAGCCCAGACAGTCGGCTTCTGTGCCGGAAAAGAGTCGATTCCCGTTATGTTGGGCATAGGTCGCTTCAATGGTAATCGGACCGAGATTGAGCGTTTGGCCGATAACCATCTCCTCGATATGGTGAAAGCCGTGGGGACGCAGGATCTCGGCCAGGCCGTGGGGCATAATCATCCGGGTCCGCCGATCCAATACTTTTAACGACGGGATATCGAGGTGATCCCAATGCCCGTGAGAAATGAGCACGGCATCGATCTGTTGGTGCCAGGTCCGGTCGATACCTGCGGATTGGCGGCGCAGATGCCAGACCCACGGCCGCAGGATCGGATCGGTGAGTAGGCGAACCCCATTGATTTCAATGAGCAGGGAGGCGTGGCCGATATAGGTGAGGTTTAGGGATGAATGATTGGACATTCTATGCTTTTCGGTATCCTCAAGAGAATAGTATGATATCACTTACCCGCTACTGGCTGCTCCCACGGCGTAAAGCGAGGCAGCCAACGCGGCACGTGCTGCTGGTAGAGTCGGTAATCGTCGCCGAAGCGATTGAGCAGGCCCGGCTCTTCAGACACGGGCATATAGATCATATTGACCACCGTAAATAAAATAGCCCAGGCCAAATGGCAAACCGTATTAAACATCAGAGCGAGGCCAAACAGGATGCAGATAACCCCGGATATCATCGGATTGCGCACATAGCGATACGTGCCGCTGACCACCAGTTTTTGGGTGGGGTCCCACGGTGCGAGGGTGCCCTGGCCGATGCGGGCAAAGTCTCGGATCGTCAGCACGACCAACGGCAGCCCGATGACCATCAGTAGTATGCCCGCTATGCGGGTGATCGTCAACCAGGCCGCTGAAAAGAGTTGCAACGAAGGTTTTCGACCGCACAAAACGTAGATGACGCTCGGTATGACGATTATGGCGTTGACCGGTAAGATCAAAATAGAGGCTAACTGACGTAGCATAGTAAAGGCTCCTCGTAAAATGTAAAAAGCTTAATATCCTTATTATATTACTGTTAGATGCAATATAACCTAAATCTTAATATTTGTTTTATGGAGAAAGGCGCTAAATAAGTCGAAATAAATATAATAGATGGTAATAAACTCCCCTTTTGCTATGGTTGGTCTAATCAAAATTCGAAAGTTCAACTAGCTGGGCAGAAGTTCTGATGGAAACCGGCGTTAGGGTCACGGAGCTAAATTATAATGAACATACCAAAGAACTTGAGCCTTCGGTTTTTAATCGCTTTAAGTAGCTTGATATTGTATGCGTTTAGCTTTCTGGCTCTCTATCCGTATATGTCGGTGCAGCGGCCGCCACTTTAAATATTATGCCGGTCGCTGTTTTCGGGTGGCTCTTGGGACCACGCGGTGGTTTGTTGTTTGGATTACTTGGGCTGCCTGTTAATATTCTTCTTTTCCACTGGGTCGGAAACGTTGGATATAACCAGTTATTGGTTCATCTTGTGGGCGCCGGCGTCACGACCTTGGCCAGCGTAGGAATTGGTTGGGTTAGGAACATAAACGTTCGGATGAGAAGTCAAGCCGAATCGTTACAGCAAGAACATCAATTACTCCAGAAGGAAATCGAAAGACGAACACAAGCCGAAACTGCTTTGCGCCGAGCCAATACCGAACTCCAAGCGCGCAACAAAGAGTTGGATGCGTTTGCTCATACCGTGGCTCACGATCTTAAAAACCCCTTGGGTATTATTACTAGCTACAGCGAACTCCTCAATGGCGATGGTTTAGAAATGCACACTGAGGAGTTAGAGTTGATTTTCAAAGAAGTTCAAAAATCAGGGCGGAAGGCCACCAATATTATCGAAGAATTGCTGTTACTGTCCAGCATCCGTAAGGAGGCGATAACAACAAGGCCGTTAAATATGGCTAAGATCGTCGCAGAGGCGCAGGGACGGGTCGCCTTAATGATCCAGGCGTATCAGGCTGAAATTATCTATCCTCAACAGTGGCCTCAGGCGTTAGGCTATGCTCCTTGGATTGAAGAAGTATGGGTTAATTATCTGAGCAACGGCCTGAAATACGGCGGCGAGCCACCGCGTTTGGAATTGGGTGCTACCCGTCAGGACAATGGCGTGATCCGCTTCTGGGTGCGTGATAATGGCTTGGGGCTGCCTGTAGAAGCCCAAGCCCTCCTATTTACCGAATTCACTCGGCTGGACGAAATTCGGACTAAAGGGAATGGGCTGGGGTTATCGATTGTGCGGCGTATTGTGGAGAAATTAGGCGGGCAGGTGGGCGTCGAAAGCGATAATGTGCCGGGGCAAGGATGTACATTTTATTTCACGTTAGCGGCGAAATAATTCCCCCTTGCTGTCTTTACGTTCAAACGCATCCAGGCATTCGGCCAGAATGACCGGTATTACCTTGTCTTCGGAAAATTTTTCACCCTGCTGGAGGTAGGGATAATCTTCAAGGTCAGGCATCGCGGTGGTTGCAGTCACTTCGTCCTCCGGGGTTGCTTCTGTTGGCGCGGTCTCGGCCAACGTGGGAATCCACAGCTTTTGGCCGGGTACGATCAGATTGGGGTTTTGAATGACGGTAAACGAGTCATCTTCAGCGGCTTTGGCGTTGGTGGCGTCGATGATGCCGGGGTAGTATGATCCGTCGCCGTAAGCTGTTTCGGCGATTTTGTTGAGCGCATCACCGGGCTGCACAATGTACGTCTCGCCCTCGGGGGTCTGGGCCAGGGCAGCGCTGGTGGTTAGGATCAGCAGTAACAGGGTTATGATAATGCTTGATTTTTTCATTCCCTTCTCTCTTGAAAATAACGCTCTGGAGCGTCAAAGTTTATTTTGACCCCATTATGAATGACAAAGCTTGCTTTGTCGCTCCAATACATTTTCATTGCCGCTGTCGTCTCAATCGAGACTGTTGGACTCCTCAAAAATAGATGCTGTAGGACAAACTTAAGTTTGTCCTACAGCATTTTTCTTGTTATCTGGTTATGATGAAGGGCTTTACCATCTACTCCGTTGGTTCCACCGTAGGTTCTGCTGTTGGTTCTGTCGTAGATTCTGCGGTCGGCTCACCTGTCGGTCCCGCGGTGGGTTCGGCTGTCGATTCTTCCTCCGGGGGCTTCTGCCGGGGGGCATAGCTAATGCTGCTCAAAATCGGTTCCATCAGCGTAGCGAACACTTCCTCGGCAGTATCCGGAGAAGCGGCTAATTGAACCATCACGGTGCCACCGGTCTCTGAGTCCTCGGCCAATGCAGCACGGACCACGGCGAGTGGGTTGGAGCTGTTTTCCAGGATGGTCCACTGGTAGTTGCCATAGGTTTCGCCGCTGGCAACTTGCTCAAAACCATCCTTAAGCGTTGCAATCACGTCACTCACCGATTCTTCCGGCCGGAAAACCAATCCCACAGCGCCGGTATCGAAACTGGTCGGGTTGTTAGGGTCCATGTATAACTGCTGAGCAGGGTTAAAAGCCCATTGGCTGGGCAAGACCGCGGTCAAGCCATTGTCCAGGGTCATTTCTTGCAGGGTAAGCTCGGCCAGCGGGGTAGGAAAGCCCAAAAAGACGGGCTGGATGTCGCTCAGGCAACTGCTGTCGGGGGCTTGGGCCGGGTCGGCCATAAAATCTACCATAATAGCAGCAGCGCAGGGAATAAAAGGAATGGCCCCGTGTCCCGAGCCGGGGAAGAGGTAAACATAGGCTGTATCCATTTTACTGCCGACATACTCGCCGTAGGGCAGCGGGGTGATGGGGTCGTTGGTGCCGTTGAGAATCAGCATCGGAATATCGGTGTTATCCAGGACAAAAGGTTCCTCCTGTTCAACTTGCAGCAGATCGCAGGCTGCAAAGAAGAGTTCGTCATCGTTTCTATAGACAAACTGCTCATACGGCACGCCAAAGAACTCTCCCGCGTTGGTGAAGGAACTTTGCCGGGCACAGAGCATTGTAAAGTACATCCCCCTGGCGCTGGTGCTGGGGGTCAACGCCTTTGACAGCGCCTGTTCGATCCATTGATAATCATTATTTTTGGCCGTCTCGTAAATATGGCGGGGCAGCACCTGCCCCTCAGCGGCTTGGTACAGCTTTTGAAAGGTTACATCGATCAAATCCTCGCCGGTCAGCGTAATATCGATGGTTTCCGGGGCATCAGGGACTGCTTCCAGCGTTTCCGCCGGCACGGTCAACGTCATGGAGATGGGTTCCTGGTTTAGCTGATCGACCAAGCCCAGAAAGACATTCTCCAGGTCGGGAAATTCGCGGTTGCATAGCTCGTTCTGGGCACAGTTCGCAAAGAGATTACGCAAAGCATAGCTGGCGGTATCGGCGGAGCGCCCATTAAAGTCAACATCGGAGGCCACCACGGCATCGATGGTGACGCTGCGCAGTTGGGCCTCATGCGCATCCGCCTGATCGATGACGTATTGACCCAGCAGCGTACCATACGAGACCCCGTAATAGTTAAAGCTGTCATAGCCCAGCGTCTCGGCCACGGCATACATATCGGCGGCATTTTCAATCGAGTTAAAGGCGCTGAGATTGACGCCTTCTTCCTGCATACGCGCAGCACAGTCTTTTACAAAGGTGGTGTCGTTTTCCTCAATCAGCCCCTGGAGTTCGGCCAGTTGCGAGTCGGTTTGCTCCGGGCAGAGCATACTGGGCAGAGAATGGAGCGTGCCGCGCTGTTCGACAAAAACCAGGTCACGGCTGTTCAGAAGTGTCTGCATAACCGGCAGGCCAGGGAGCGCCTGGGTCGCAAACAGATCGATACTGGAACCACCGGGGCCGCCCTGTTCCATAAAGAGCGGGTCGGGAGCAGGATTTTCGCCGGTGCTGCGGGCGCGAACCACGGCTACCTGGATGGTCGGGCCGTCGGGTTGGCTGTGAATTTCCGGCACGGTCACATAGCCGCAGTCGGCCAGCGCGGCCACGGTATCCGGAACTTCGAACGTATCACAGGCAACTTCTTCCCAGGCCTCGCCAAAGGTACGCGGCAGTTCAGCAGGCATACTTTCCGGGGCCGAGGCCAGTTGGAAGGTGCCGCCGTCGGCCATCGTATCCAGGTAGAGGAAGCCGTTTTCAAAGAAGAAGTTTGAGACAGAGCTAAGTTTTGTCAGAAACTCATCAGCGCGAGATTCCGGCGAACACACCTGCATGGTCGTCGGCCCAATTTCCAGACTCAAGCTGCCGTCATCAGCGGCGGTGTAGGCGCCGGTGGCACTCTTACAGTCGGCCACCACCTCAAGGGTGCCATCGGTGTTGAAGGTGATGGTGTAAGCTTCCGGCTCGTCGATGTCGAACTGCTCGACCGGGTCGGTGAAGCTGCCCCACAGCCAGGGGTTGGTGGTCAGCTCGATGGCGGCGGTGACGCGCTCGGCGGGAGCATCGTCAGTGGGCGTAGCCTCGGGGGTCTGGGCCAGGACAGGCCAGGCCATTGAGGCCAATATCAGTAGGGCAATAATTAGGATTAATTTTTTCACTTTCATCTCCTTTGATTAGTTGCTTAGTACAATAAGGGTTACATAGTTCATGTCATTTCGCAGCCGAAGGCGAAGAAATCCCTCAGGTAGTTGGTTAAAGGACCAAGCCGGTTGGTAAATTCGAGCGACCTCCCGTGAGGCATTGCGTTAAACCAGTGATCATCTCATTGATAGTAACCTCACAGGGACTTCTCCGCTGCGCTGCGAAGTGACATGACAAGCGTGTCATTTCGCAGCCGAAGGCGGAGAAATCCCTCAGGTGGTTGGTTAAACGACCAAGCCGGTTGGCAAACTCGGGCAACCTCCCTTGAGGCATTGCGTTAAACCAGTGACCATCTCAGTGATTGTAACGCCACAGGGACTTCTCCGCTGCGCTGCGAAGTGACATGCCTATACCGATAATTTTTCATTTTTACTCCTCTAATCATTTGATGATCACTTACTACTCACCAACAGTAACTGTCTCCAGCAGGGCCGGCAGCTGCTCTTGTCGATACGACTCGACATAGTCCGGCTCTTGATTTTGCACGAAAATCACATAGGTGCCGGCGTCATCGGCAAAGGCAATGATATCAATCCCAAATTCAAAGCCTTGAAGGGGCACCTCTTCGGCTTGATAACGTTTGGTGGGTTGACCCGCAACCAGATCACCGTCCACAATTTCGTTCTCAGGCAGGCCAATTTTGGACATGAGTGACATTATCGCTTCTTCCGGTGTTTGAGACGGCAAAGCTAAGAGCGTGATAATAACGGGCGGCGAGCTATAGCCATTGGCAGTATCCTGGAACCCGGCCGGCAATTGCATGGATAGAGAGGCTGTGCCGTCAGCGCTCGTCGCCGTTACCTGGCGTGGCACCGAAAAGGTGTAGGTTTGAGGAATACAACTGGTGTCAGGTTGGGTTGATGGGTCGTTGATGAAGGCGGCCATGATCGCGGTCCCGCAGGCAGATAATGTACCCACCACATGACCACCATCCGGGAAAACGATGTTGTAACTGTGGCTCAAACCCGTCTCAACATTGTTGCCGTTGGCTACGGGGGTAACCGGGTCCAGTCCACCCTGTAACAGCAGGGTGGGGATGTCTGAGACGACCAGTTCGTCTGAGCTGTCCGGCAGTTGCGGCAGGTTATTAAACAGCGCGCACAGGTCCACATAGTCGCCATCTTCCCCATACACCCCATCAATATACATTTCGGCCCAACCTTCCGTCTTAATATCCGCCATGCTGGTATTGGGATCGTCGCTACAGATCATGGCAAAGTGCATCAACTTGTCTGTGCTGATCGTGATGTTCGGCAGGGCCGCGCTCAACAGAGACCAATCTCCCTCGCGCATTTGGTAGATAGCGGCCGGGACAA
The DNA here is from genome assembly GCA_020634855.1 of Anaerolineales bacterium. Taxonomy (GTDB): domain Bacteria; phylum Chloroflexota; class Anaerolineae; order 4572-78; family J111; genus JAGRBY01. The sequence goes on along the minus strand of JACKAU010000002.1, from coordinate 539,439 downwards.
CGCCGTACTTATGAGGAGGGAGGTACGTAAAAAGGGCTTCCAGGGCCAGGGAGCCGTCAACGATGAAGGTCGTCGGTTCGTGATCGAGGATGACCTCAATTTGCTCGGGGTTGGCTTCCAGGGCGGCATAGAGTTCGGCCAGAACGCCCTCCGGATCGGGATAGGCAGCATTACAGGTTTCATCAGCCGCACAAGCCGCGAAAACGCGCAGCCAGGAGTCACGTTTATCGAAATAATCGGCTTCCTTGGTGGCGGTGGCGGCCAGAATGCCGTCCAGAATGACCGACTCCAGGATTTCGGGGTGATTGCGCATGACAAATTGGGCCAACTGGGTGCCATAGGACTGACCATACAACACAATCTTATCGTAGCCCAGGGCCTGCCGGATGCTGTTAACGTCGGCGGCGTTTTCCACCGAGTTATAAGCCGACAGGTCAATGCCCTGCGCCTCGGCTTCATCAATACAGCTTTGCATGGCTGCTATCTCGTGGTTATGGCGTTCCTCACTGGACCAGCCGTTTTTGGCGGTTTCAACCGGGGCATCATTGAAGCCCTGGCAGTTCAGACGGGGCTGGGCGTGTTTTGTCCCCCGTTGGGAGAAAAAGATAAAGTCGTGGTCGGCCAAAACCGGGGCAAGAGGCACAAGAACGGGAAGTGCGTAGGCGCGCCCGAAACCATCCCCACCGGGACCACCAACGGCCAGAAAGACCGGCGCACCGGGATTGGCCGACTCGGTGCGAACCCGGGCGACGGCTAGCTTGATGGAGCTGTCGCTCCCGGTCGCTCGATTTTCCGGCACGGTTACATAGCCGCAGTCGGCCATCGGCGCAATCTCCGGGGCGACATCAAACGTGTCACAGGACACCGACTCCCACGCTTCGCCAAAGTCGGCGGCGGGGGCTGCCGGGACGGTCTCGGACGGAGTGGCGCCTTCGGTCTGGCCTTCACCCACAGCGGGGATCCACAGCTTCTGGCCCGGCACAACCAGATCGGGGTTGTCGATAACGGTAAAACTGTCATCCTCAGCGGCTTTGGCGTTGGTGGCGTCGATAATGACCTGGAAGGTTTGGCTGCTGCCATAATATTTGTCGGCAATCTTGCTGAGCCAGTCGCCGGCCTGAACGACGTATTCCTCACCCTCTGGAACCTGGGCTAAGGCCGGGGTAAGGCTCAGGGCCAGCAGGAACAAAGTAATGATTAAGATTGATTTTTTCATTTCGTTTCTCCTTTTTTGACTTGACTATTTGGATATTGTTAGGTCAAGTATGACGGATAAAGCATATCTCACATTCATATCATTTCGCAGCCGTAGGCGAAGAAATCCCTGAGTTGGTTGGTTAAACGATAGGCCGGTTGGCAAACTCAAGACATCTCAATTGGGCCATTCTTTCAAACCAGTGACCGTCTCGTTAATTGTAAAGCAACAGGGACTTCTCCGCTGCGCTACGAAGTGACATGCTGAGATGTGTAATTTCGGAGCGTTCGTTAGCGAAGAAGTCCCTGAATGGGTTGATTAACCGACGGGTTTGATTGGCAAACTCAAATTAAGGCAGTTCAAACTCAATCACAAAGGGATCGGCGCAACTGGCATCGAGCGCACCCGCCGGATCATTGAAAAATTGGGCGGCGATGGTGCCCGGACAGGTCGCAGTCTTAGCGGCAACCACATGCCCCTTGCTGTTAAACGGAACATACCTGGCGTTCGTCAGATGGCTTTCAACATCTCGGGCCTGCGAGGGTGGGGTATTCGTATCCAAATCGCCCTGGATGAGGATGACGGGGATGTCGCTGACCACCGGCTCGATAAAGCTGAGGGGGACAACCGTTTTTGGAAAGAGGCTACAGATAAGTTCAAAAAGTTCGTACTCTTTTCGACCACCTGTGGCCAATTGCGGATAGACAGCCGCGGCAATGGCCTCATCTATAACGTCCGCCGTCCGAAAGCTCACATCCTCAGCACAATTAACGGCCCAGGTTACTTCTTCATGGTAGCCCGGTGTCAATTCAGGGTTGAAACGCATGGCTTCAGCCACTTCGTCAATGTGCCACATCGTGGCCCGAACGTCAGCCGGGGTCATGGCCTCAACCAGGGCATTGGCCTGGGCCGCCAGCTCCTCCGGCAGGTATTTGTTGGCGTAATCTATCAGAACCTGGGGGTCCCGACCCTTGGCCGGTAAGACAGTCAAGTCAGCCGTATCAAAAACTACATCTGCCTGCGCTTCGTCACCTTGCAGGCGCGTAACCAGGTGATTGATGACCAAGGCCACCCATTGTTCTTCCGGCGTAGAGTCATTAGCTACAGCGGGCACTTGCTGGGCTTCCGCCAGCAGCGTCTCGATGGTGGGCGCGATATAGTCGTTATCCGGCAGAATAGAACTTTCGTCGGGGATAATCTGGATGTCCTCAACCGGGACCGACTCGCCATCTGGCGGGCTCAATATGCCCCTGACAGTCTCAATGTCACCTTCTTCCAAGGCCAGAATGATACGGGGTACTTGACCAGCATAATTAGAGACATTACTGCTGACCTGTAACAGGAAACTAAAAAGCGTTGGGTCAATTGCCTTCAAAGTAGGATCACTAACCCCTAAGGCATGTGCTATCAGCGCCGGCACGCCTTTCATTACGATTGGATCGTCGAGAACAATCGGGTTTTCTTGCAGTTGGTTCAGCAGAATGGTGAAGCGGTCGGGCAAGTTTGGATAAGCTGCATTACAGGCCGGGTTGGCCGCGCATTGCTCAAAGATACGCACATACTGTTCATTGCCCTCAATGAATGAGTTGGCCATCTGGGGTTGTGACACCGGCGAGGTGCCATCCATGACCGCGCTCCTGATCCGATCCGGGGTCTCACGTAGGGCCACCTGGGCCAGCTTGGTGCCGTAACTGGTACCATAGAGATTGTACTGATCATAGCCCAAAGCTGTCATCAAACTGGCCATGTCTTTGGTGCTGGCAATACTGTTGTATTGGGCCAGGTCAACGCCGACATCACTGTAGCCCCCGGCACAGAGACCGATATGCAAGAGTAGCGCTTTAGGGCCGCTGGCCAGGGCCAGAATATCCTGGCCAATGTCCGGCAACTCAACAAGGGAGCCTATAGCACCCTGCGCCCCACCACAATTCAGCGGGGCGGATAAGCCTGTCCCGCGTTGGTCATAGAACACCACGTCCCGGCTTTGCCTGACCAACTGCATATTGGCATACAGAGCAGGGTTGCCGGCCTCTCGCACCGCCGAGCCGCCGGGGCCGCCGGATAAGTAAAGCAGCGGGTCGGCTGCCGGCGACTCGGCTGTACTGAACAGCCGGATGTAAAGAAGTTCGAGTGTACGGCCACCGGACGTAGCGTAATTTTCCGGCACCTTAACCAAGCCACATTCATACGTTTCCCCTTCCACTTCAGCGGCATAAACCGGTGAAGCGGTGATGAAGTCCGGGCAGGCCACGATCTCCGGCGGGCCGGGAATGAAGGGGGTGACGCTAACACCCTCCGCGACCAAGGTGGCCTCTGCCGGGAGCCACAGCTTCTGCCCCACCTCGATGACGCCGGGATCATCGATGATCGTGAAGCTTTCATCTTCGGCGGCTTTGGCGTTGGTGGCTTCGACGATGGTCAGGTAGGCCAGCGGATCGCCATATTTCTTCTCGGCGATGGTGCTGAGCCAGTCATCGGCCTGGACGATGTATTCCTCGCCTTCGGGGGCCTGGGCCAGGGCGGCGCCGGCGGTTAGCGCCAGCAGGAATAAGGTAATGATTATGATTGATTTTCTCATCTTGTTTCTCCTTAAATTCACTCAATTTGAGGCATCGCTTTAAGCCCGTGACCTTCTCTGTGATTGTAACGCCATAGGGACTTCTCCGCTGCGCTGCGAAGTAACATGCCGCCTTAGCGTGTAATGTCGCACACTGGCTGTGCATTACCCCAACACTGGCAGTGACTTGACCTGATCACTGGCAGTGACTTGACCTGATCACTGGCAATGACCTGACCCGATCACTGGCAGTGACCTGACCCGATCACTGGCAATGACCTGACCCGATCACTGGCAGTGACTTGACCCGGTCACTGGCAGTGACCTGACCCGATCACTGGCAGTGATCAAATAGGATGAGCAGCCAGATCACGAAAAGAGGTTGGCATCAACGGCGAGGCGGATTTGCATAAACTTTGATGGGAAATTCCAGGGTTTTGGTATTGCCTCGTCCACCACACCGCCATTGTAAATAGGCAATCACCATCGCCATAATGACAAAGCGAAAGATCATACCCACCAGCCCGGCTTCGGGGCCATACGCGCCGCCGGTGAGCAGGTCGGAGCCGGTTACTTCTTGCATAATCAGGCCGCCAAAATTCTCCCCGCTCACCGGAAAACCGAGGATTGGGCCTTGCGAGAAGTTCCAGCTAAAGTGCAGGCCCAGCGGGAGCCAGATATTTTGGCCGCCCAAAAAGGCGATACCGTAAATAACGCCGCCCAGCGCATTGCCAAAAGCCGAGACGTAGGAAGCGCCGGGGTTGTTGATATGCACCAGGCCAAACACCGCCGCGCTGATGAGAATGGCCGGCCACTTACGCCCGCCCAAAACAACCACCAGCCCGCTTAACAGCAGCGACCGAAAAAAGACCTCTTCAATAACAACGCCGAAAATGAGAATGAAGAGATTGTCATCCAACGAGGCCAAGTTAAAGGGAATACTGACGACCCGTATACCACCCAGCAGCCATTCAACAATAAAAATGCCCACCATCGCGATCAAACAGATGAGCATCCCGGCCCCCAGATCACCCAAGGCCCACCAGTGAAAGGTGTAACCAAACCCCTTACGGATGGATTGGCCGTGGCGCCACCACTGGACGGCAGCCACAACGCCCAAAATGATAGCCAGAATTATCATTATCAAATCGAACATCGCCGTTCATTCCTTTCTATAAAGATCGGCATCGGATGCTGGTGCTGCGGTGAGGAACCATGGATTTCTTATGAACTGCTTGATGATTGTCTGACTATTTATTCCTTGCGTCACAGAGAAATCCCGGCGATGTTACGATCATTTTATGGCTACAGTCCCAACGTGGTCTTGATCTCGGCTAACACGGCTTCCTCTTCCGGGCTGACCCGCTGCCCGCCGATGCCCATAAAATCGCCTTCTTTGGCGGCGTTGGCGGTCGCTTCGCCCACGCTGTAGAGCCATTCTTTGAGCTGCGTGGCTTCCTCAGGCGAAGCTTTGCCGTCGATAGCGGCGACGGCGCTTTTTAGGTCGCCGAGCATTTTGGCTTTAAATGCCGCCGGGTCACGCGATTCTTCTTTGCTGGGTTTTATCGCTTCCTTGAGTTCTTTGGAATTCTCTTTGTCGGTGTATTCGGCTGCCAGCGCGCCCATTAAGGTGTCACTCCCGGCCGACTGCGCCAGTTCAGCCAACTTCTTGCCAATGCTCATTGTTTCAAAAATGGCGTCGCCCACCGAAAAGCTGGCCATAATTACCAGGCCGCCCACAGACATGGGGGCTTTGGAAATATTCAGCCATTCTTCATTGGTAAAATCTGCTTTGGTTGTCATAGTGTATTGATCTCCTTTTTATAATAGCCCTCAACCCCAACCCCTCTCCCAATCTGGGAGAGGGGAGTCGCGTCAGCGATGTGAGGGTGAAATTACGATTTTTATTTCACTTACAGCCGGATGCCGCCTAATCGAACGAATAACTGTAGGCCGGCGTTTCACCGCGTACATCTACAATCGCCCATTGCAACATCGGCCAACTGGCCGGGGCGATGATCCGAAAGACCCAGTTGTCGGTGATGCTTTCGCCGTACTCGGGCAGGAAGCGATAGTTGTCTTGCGCGGTCGTGGCCGGCGTCAGCAGCACGATCTCGGCCTGGGGGTCGTCGGCGAGCATACGCCGCAGCGCCCCGGTTATCTCTGCATCCGAAGGGGTGGCCGCCAGTCCGAAACTGTCGGGCGAGCTGCGCACCACGTCGAAGGCCGAGTCGTGGCCTTGGTCCGGGCTGCCACTGCCGTTGCTGAGAAAGGCCTCCAAGGCCAACTGTAAAGCCTTGGCAAAGGTGTATTGACCGTTGGGATGCTTTTCGAGCGCGATAATATTGTGGTCGTCGGCTACAACTCGCAGCGTTGGTAGCCCGACAGTGGCCAGCGCCGCCTGAACATCACTGTTTTTTGTTCCATGATTTACTCCATTCAAAAAGAGGTTCGTACCATCGAGAAATCGTTCATACTATTTCATTCCTACTACTCATCGACGGTAACCGTGGTTTCCCTAACAGGCTAAGGCTGAGGCTAAGGCTGAGAAACGACAATTCCAACCAGAGCGGCCTTATCTTGATAAGGAACGGCAAATAAATAACTTACACATTGGTCGTTGAATGAATTCAACGCCTGACAAAACAAACGTGTTTCAAACACGTTTCCAGTACCAGCCCACGAATTCATTCGTGGATCAAATGCTGCATTCTGTTTCAGGGTCATAGGCAAGATTAATGGTTAATGGGTAGATTGACGATTAGGGCAATCGGGGTGAAGTAGTTAGAGATGAGACGATGAAGTGGGTCTTATGGGCGGTGAAAATAGATTTATGGGTTACGACGTTTCGACGCCGGAAGTAGTTTACCGCTTTGTATTAAGGTGTCAATTTTGGCCTGAACGCGCAATTTGAACATGTTGCCAGCCGTAGCTCAGATCCGTCGATCCGTCTCCTCCTGGGTTAACCGGAGCAGGGCCAACTCCAGTTCTTGCGCCGGACTGTCCCGCAGAACGACTCCATCTGCGCCGGCGACCAGCAGCCGCTCGGCGGCTTGACTCGACCGGGTGCAGACCAGGCAGCGGGTTTCCGGCGCTCTGACCTTGACCGCCGCTAACAACGCTTCTACTTCCTCCTCAAGCAGATTGCAATCGATGATCAGCAGCCGGGGGTGGTGCTGAACCGTGTAGTTCAGCGCGGTCAGGCCATCGCCGGCCGAGGTCATCAGCGCGATCCAGGGATAAACCGCCAGCGCCGCCCGCAACGACTGCCGCATAATGCCCGGCCGCGATACGACCAGCGTAGGGATGGTTTGTTGGTTAGGTTGGGTTGTGTTGAGCATTTTGTGGGCTGAAAGATTTACAGGCGACGGCCCTGCCCTTTCGATACGGCTTCGTCTGGGCCGGCTGCGCCATCTACTATTTAAGGTCATATTTAACGTTATCAGTGTAACACGTAAAGGCCCACCCGTCATCAGGTATGAAGATGACTTTGGCTCGTCAAAATAGTCTCCGACAATTGTCAGAGGTGGAGTCGTCCATTTGGATGAGGTAAAAACGAGTTCTGGCGTACGACTAAATTTTTAGATTGATATAAAAGATAATGTGCCTGGTCTGCCGCAGAACATTGTTCCGGGAGATTCCTATTGTTTATTATGGTTGAGGTAACTAGCCTTCAGTATTGAGTTCAGTTCAAAGGGATATGAACTTCGATAGCAAATTACATTGATGAGTCGCCAGGATAGATCGAAATTGCTGCCCTGGCGCGACTGCTTTTGTGTTGGCTACAACCGATCAACCGCCATCCGGTATCACCGGAATGGTGATGACGGCGCTGGCGTCTGGCTTGCCTCGGGCGATGATTTCAAAGGTGTTTACACCATCAATGAGCGCGGCTGAGACATCAATCGTGTGTGATTCGCCATCGGTCAAATTGTCAAGCGTAAATTTGGCGCCATTGACCTCAATCCGCAAGTCTTTCAGACCAGGAGTGTTGTTGATCGATGTAGACGGTATTGCCATCAGGGACCCCGTAAACGTTTCGGTAACGGGTTTACCGTTGTCCCGGATAACGGGGATGAAGATTGGGTCGCACTCCTGCACGTTGCCGGCCATATCGATCGCCTCGAAGGCAAAGGCGACCGGTTTCGTTTCATCGATCTGGTATCCGGAGACCAACACGTCGTCAGTCGTCCCCGGCGTGAAGTCCGGGATGTTAATCACGATATTTTTGGCCAGGGTTATCGTGATGGACGCCAACCCGCTGTCGAGATCCTGGAAGCGAACGGAGCCGTTGATCGGCGGCCCCGGATTGACGGGGAGCAGTTCACACAGGGGTGCCGTTGTGTCCGATGGAGCGGCTGTCGGCGTGGCCGTTGGCGGGACCGGGGTGTTGGTGGCCGTATTGGTCGGGGTGGCCGTCGGTGGGACCGGCGTGTTGGTGGCGGTCGGTTTGGTCGGTGTATTGGTCGGCGTGGCCGTGGGCGGGACCGGGGTGTTGGTGGCTGTGCTGGTCGGCGTGGCCGTGGGTGGGACCGGGGTGTTGGTCGGAGTATTGGTCGGCGTGGCCGTGGGCGGGACCGGGGTGTTGGTCGGCGTGGCTGTAGCCGTGTTGATCGGCGTAGCCGTCGGCGGAACCAGGGGTGTTAGTTGGCGTGGCGGTAGCATCCTGGTGTTGACGAAGGTACAGGTCACCGTTTCGCCGGCTTCCAGGTTGATAATGGCACGATTGTGAGCGGCATCACCGTCGGAGTTGGCGCCATTACAGGTCACCGAAGACAATAGATAACCAACCGTGGGATTTTCATTCACAAGATAATGGCCCGGACTGACGTTGGCGAGGGTTTGGGTGTCGTTGATGCCGCTGCCGTCATCCACCAGGGTGAAGCTACCGAACCCAGGAATGTCGCTGAAGAACAGGAACTCGGTAGCGCTTTCGGGCTGGGCATCCTTGACGATGATGATCGTGCCGGTCGTCGGCGTGTATTGGTTGATGAATACACATTGATCGTCTGGCCGGGGCTCAAGGTCAGGTTGTCATTAGTGTAGGTGATGGACGTATCATCCTTGTCGTGACAGCGGACCTCACCAAGCGTCCAGTCAGGGTCCGGTACTTCGGTGACGCTGTAGGTGCCCGGCGCCAGGTTGTCGAAGATTTTACCGTAACCGTCGATCGGCGTGAGGGTAGTAATGCTAAAATCGCCGAGCTGCGGGCTGGTAAAGTTAAAGGTGCCGGTGCCGCCGAAGCTTGACTTCTCAATCTCGATCGTGCCGGGTGCCGGCGTGTTGGTCGGCGTGGCCGTGGGCGGGATCGGCGTGTTGGTGGCGGTGTTGGTCGGCGTGGCCGTGGGCGGGACCGGGGTGTTGGTTGGGGTGTTGGTCGGTGTATCGGTCGGCGTGGCCGTGGCGGTGTTGGTCGCGGTGGCCGTTGGTGTATCGGTTGGGGTAGCCGTCGGCGGGATCGGGGGTGTTGGTCGGTGTGTCGGTCGGCGTGGCCGTGGGCGGGACCGGTTGGTCGGTGTATCGGTCGGTGTGGCCGTTGGCGGGACCGGGGTGTTGGTCGTGGCTGTCGGTGTGGCCGTTGGCGGGACCGGGGTGTTGGTCGGCGTGGCGGTGGCATTCTGAGTGTTGGTGAAGGTACAGGTTGCGATTTCGCCATCCAGTACGTTGATGTCCACGCGTCGAAGTTGAACGAATATGATAGCAGCGGGGGCGTCACAGGTAATGTTGGTCAGGCTCCAGCCAGATGTAACGGCTTCTACCACGCTATAGGTTGTGTCGCTCGCCAAACCCGTAATGGTGACGCTGTTCGTGGTGTCGCTGCCATCATCCACCAATATGTAATCTTCATTTCTACCAGAGCCAGCGAAGTTGCCAGAGAAGTTGATCGTGAAGGGCTGGCTGCTGTTCGGCTGGGCATCCTTCACAATGATGAGTTGCCCAGGAGCCAGGGTCGGCGTCGCGCGGTCGGCGGGACTGGGGTGTTGGTTGGCGTCGCGGTAGACGTCGCAGTGGGTGTCGCAGTTGCTGTATCGGTTGGCGTAGCCGTGGGCGGGACCAGGGTGTTGGTTGGCGTATCGGTCGGCGTGGCGGTGGCGGTATTGGTCGGCGTGGACGTCGGTGGGACCGGGGTATTGGTCGCGGTGGCTGTGTTAGTTGGCGTAGCCGTGGGCGGGACCGGGGTGTTGGTCGCGGTGTTGGTCGGCGTGGCCGTCGGATCGAGCGTATTGGTGAAGGTACAGGTTCTTGTTTCACCAGCACTTACGGTGAATAACACGCGTCGCTGTTCAATCTGCGTAATATTAGCGGCGGGGTCACAGACAATGTTGTCCAGGCTCCAGCCAGACGTCGCTGATTCAGTCAACGTATACTGGGTACTTCTGTTCAACCCGAAACGGTGACGGTGTTGCTGTCGGTGCCATCATCCACCAGCGTATAATCGTTGTCTCGATCAAAACCATTGAGATTGATCGTAAAGGGCTGGCTGCTGTTCGGCTGAGCGTCCTTCACGATGATGAGTGTGCCTGTGCTTGGGGTAGCCGTTGGTGTATCGGTCGGCGTGGCCGTGGGCGGGACCGGGGTGTTGGTCGGCGTATTGGTTGGCGTAGCCGTATTGGTTGGCGTGGCCGTCGGATCCTGGCTGTTAGTGAAGGTACAGGTGGCCGTTTCACCCTGCTGGACGAGGATGTCTACCCGTTGCAATTGAAGATCTATTTTGGCCGCAGAAGAGTCACAGGTAATGTCGGTCAGGCTCCAGCCGGGCGTATCTGCTTCTTCCACTCTATACTCTACCCGCTGGTTCAAACCTGTAATGGTGACGCTGTTCGTCGTGTCGTTGCCATCATCTACCAGCATGTAATTTTCGTCTCGACCATCACCCCTGAAGTTGATCATAAAGGGCTGGCTGCTGTCCGGCTGGGCATCCTTGACGATGATGAGCGTGCCGGGGGTTGGCGTGGCCGTCGCCGTCGGGGTATCCGTCGGCGTGGCCGTATTGGTCGGTGTCGGCGTGGCCGTTGCCAGCTGGGTGTTGGTGAAGGTACAGGTTGCCGTGACACCGGTGGTATTCTGACGGTCAGGGTTCGGTCGGTCGTGTTAATGCTGTGGTCGGTGCCGGGGAGATCAACACAGTCGATAAGGGCGGTCCACTCCAGCCAGACGTGAAATGCTTCCCTCACTAAATACTGGGTATTCGCCGTCAACCCCGAAATGGTGACGCTGTTATTGTTACCCGTGCCATCATCGGTCAGCGTATAACTGTTGTTAAAATCGGGACCCGTGACATCGAAATGGAAGGACTGGCTGCTATCCGGCTGGGCGTCCTTCACCAGGATAAGGGTGCCAGGCTCAGGGGTGGCCGTGGCGGTGGCGGTGTTGATCGCGGTGGCCGTCGGCGTGTTGGTTGGCGTGTTGGTGGGCGTGGCCGTGGGTGGGAGCGGGGGTGTTGGTCGGCGTATCCGTCGGGGTGGCCGTGGCCGTTGCGGTGTTCGTTGGTGTGGCTGTGGGCGGCAGCGGGGTGTTGGTCGCGGTGGCGGTGTTGGTTGGCGTCGCGGTGGCCTGCTGGGTGTTGGTGAAGGTACAGGTTCTCGTTTCACCCGGTGGTATGGTGATCTTCACATATCGTTGCTGATGTTAAGGCTCGTCAGCGCCGGAGCCATCACACTGGATGAATTCTGAGATCCAGCCACCCGGCAATAATGCTTCCTGCACGGTATAATACGTCCGCCGTCAACCCCGAAATGGTGACGCTGTTATTGTTGTTAGTGCCATCATCGGTCAGCGTATAACTGTTGTTAAAATCGGGACCCGTGACATCGAAATTGAAGGACTGGCTGCTGTCCGGCTGCGCATCCTTCACCAGGATGAGGGTAACGGGCTCAGGGGTGGCTGTGGGCGGGACGGGGGTGTTGGTCGGCGTATCCGTCGGCGTTGGAGACTTGGTGTTGGTAAAGGTGCAGGTCACCGTTTCGCCGTCTTGCAACTTGATGTTGCTCGCCGTGGACGGATTACCTGGACGCGTGTCGCTGGTGCATTCGCTGCCTGTTTGGGTCCAGCCGTCAGGTATATTCTCACTGACCTCGTAGCCGTTACCGGCCGGCACGTCGACACTGACGGGGTCATCAGCGTCGGTTAAGTTGAACTCCTGCGTAGTGCCGTCAAGCAAATGGAGCGTAAAGGTGAAGCTCTGCGGGTCGCCGCTGGGATCGGTAATCTTATCGATGACGATCGTGCCGCCACCAGCCGGTTGGGCGGCGTTCGCATTATACGTGTCGACCGCGGCTGCGCCCAGCAGTAGAACGAGGGCAACGATGATGACCCGCAAGACGCTTGAGGGCCTTGCTTCTGTTTTAAGTTTGGTCATTCCCGGTTTCCTTTCTGAGAGAATTTTCTTGGCAATGGATAGATGTTTATGGATGGGATCGCCGACCGGGACGTGGCATTTTGGCTGAACAGAGCGGGCTATGACCAAGACCTGACAGGTTTCAAACGAGCCTTAACTCGGCTCAATGGCTAGAATTAGCCGAGTTTGCCCTGAAAGGTATCTCCAAAAGCTGTCAGATCTGATCGGTCGTAACTGGGGTATCTAAGACAAAATCGTATCTTCTCAAAAAGTAGGGGGTTTTGTAGGACAAACTTAAGTTTGTCTTACGTTACCCCGGATTATTGAGAAGGTATACAAAATACGACGAAAATTTGTCTCAAAGATGCAGTGGTTATTTAGGGGCGTTTGTGCCTAATTGACAGGCATTTTGCAAGTCGCTACAATATCTATCGCTAGGTCACATACCAAAGCCGAACCGTTTAACCACGTACCGGCCGAAAGCAGCGTATATTTAGGTCCAATAAATATCCGCTAGACGTATTTGATCTGGCATCCCTTGAGCTGGCTAAAATAGCCAGCTCTTCTTAGTTTGAAATAGTACAGTTTCTTTAATCCCCCTCCTTTCTTTCAGGTAAACAGACTCAACCTCTGGCACAGCAACGAGAATGACAAAATATTTGCCGGCCAATTGTCAACCGACTCAAACTCGCCCGCCCCAGTTTAACATTAATAAATATAAATGGGGTTTGAAAACCGTAGTAAATTGGTTAGAATTTCTAAGGAACATATTCGTATTTAGGTGGCTCAACTTACAAGTTTAACAGAGGACGACCGGCCTGACATCAGGCAAAGAGATTGTTGTAACTCGTCCTAGCGATGTAGTACAAAAGTATGAGAGAGATGGCGTTTAAGTCCGTAAGCGTTCAGCCGTCAGCCTTAACAATAATGACGACGTTCCCGTCATTGTGACCGGTTTTTGTAATCCAATATTTGCCTGAACAGGCCAAAAGCTAATAGCTGATAGCTAAGGGCTGAACGCTTACTTAGATGGGGGAAAAGGTAGTGCGACTAATCCTTTCGACCGTCGATACCATTCTCGGCGGCAAAGAGAGCCAGTTGGGTGCGGTTGGAAAAACCGAGTTTGCTGAGTAGGCTGCTGACGTGGGTGCGCACCGTGGTGGTGCTGATGGCCAGCGCATTGCCAATTTCTCGGTTCGATTGGCCTTGAGCGACCAGTTTTAGCACCTCGGTTTCCCGTTCGGTCAGTTGATCGAGGCCCGTGGGTGCGGTCGGCTGGGGCTGCATCAGCGTCAACAGCAGTTCTTGCGGCATGGCCATTTTACCTTGAGCCGCGCTGCGGATGGCATGAAACAGGTCGTCGGGTGAGGAGTCTTTGAGCAGGTAGCCCAAAGCGCCGGCCTTGATCGCAGCCGCCACCTGGTCGCTTTCGCCAAAGCTGGTTAAGACTACGATGCGGGCTTTCGGATTGTCCGCCTTGATGAGGACAATGGCCTGGGGGCCATCCATTTCCGGCATCATCATATCCATTAAAATGACATCCGGCCGGAGGGTGCGGGCCAAATCGACCGCCTCCCGGCCGTTGGCCGCTTCGCCCACCACTTCCATACCGTTGCGGGGTACCAGCAACGTGGACAGGCCCTGTCTGACTACAAAGTGGTCATCGGCAATGAGAATGCGAATTAAATCGGTCATTATTTTTCCTCTATAGAGTAGGGTATAACGGCTTCCAATCGAGTTCCGCTGCCCGGCGAACTTTCAATTTTAAGTTGGCCGTTGAGCCGGGCGACCCGCTCCCGGATATTGTTCAGCCCCAAGCCCCCCCTGGTGTGCGCGGGATCAAACCCCTGGCCGTCGTCAACAATATGCAGGTGCAACAAGCGGTTGGTCTGGGTCAAATGCAGAGTCAGGCTGGTGGCTGAGGCGTGTTTGACCACGTTATTCATCGCTTCTACAATAATGTGGTACAACTCCACTTCACAACCGGATGACATTTCCGGCAACTCGTCCAGCCGAACATCGAGCCGCAAGCCGACACGGCGCTCGACCGTGTTCAACCGTAGCTTAACGGCCTGGATCAGACCCTCTTGCTCCAGATCGGCCGGGCGGAGTTCGTACAGCAGCAGGCGCATTTCCCGCAGGGCGTGGAGGGTGTTATGTTCCAACTCCTGCAGGCTGTGATTCAGGCGGTCAATGTCGCCGTCTTCGGCGGCCTCGCGCCCGGCGCGGCTAAATAGCGACAGGCTATACAGCGATTGGGTAACCGAATCGTGCAGGTCGCGGGCCAGCCGCTGGCGTTCTTGCAACACCGCCATCTCCTCGGCCTTTTGGCGCAGGCGGTGCGTTTCCAGCATCATGCCCATCTGCTCGGCGATGGCCGTCACCAGGGCAATTTCATCCAGACCAAAGCCTCGGTCGGTAAACCGATAGCAACTCAATAGCCCCGCAACCCGCTTCCCGCTCCTGATTTGCGCCCCCAAGTAGGTTTGACACTGCGGCAGATGGAAATCCGAGGGCAGCAGCGCCAGTTGGGAGAGCATTGTGGTCATCAGCGGATCGTTGGGTTGTTGCAGCCAGTGTTGAAGGTTGGGCGGCAAATCAACGTATTGTAGCCGCAGCCGGCTCTCAGTCGATAGATTTTGCTGCGCCGCCAACTGTAGACCGGCGTGGTCTGGCTCAAACAGATGGACGCTGATAGCTCGGCTACGGGTCAATTCGACAATCCGGGGCAGGGCTTGTTCAAATACGTCATTAAGACGGGTGGCTTGGCCGGCCAGCACGGTCAAATCAAAAAAAGTGGCCAGTTCTTCGGTGCGGGCGGCCACGCGCTGTTCCAGGGTTTCGACCATCTGCTGAATTTCTGCTTCGGCCCGCTCTCGCTCGACGATTTCTTGTTGCAGCAGCCCGACGGTGTCGCTCAACTCGGTGGTGCGTAATTTGACCTGCTGTTCCAACTGGTCGTTCAGAGTGTGCAGCTTGGCTTCAGCCTGCCAGCGCTGCAAGGTGCTGCTGAGCATTTCAGCGACGGTACCCAACAGCAGAATTTCATCTTCCTGCCACCTTCGCTCGTTAGCGCGGTCGTCAAAGCCCACGTAACCCCACCAACAGTCGCCGAAATGGATGGGGGAAAATTGAATCGACAGCACGTGCGCTTGCTTGAGCAAATAATCTCGAAAGAGAGGCGTACCGGCAAATAGATCGTTGACCGGCCCGCCCACCGGCCGGCCATCCTCCAGGCGGCGGTGATTTTCAGCCGGGACTGCCGACCAAGGGATAACCATGCCGTCAGGATCAGGCTGATCGATTAGCGAGTCGATGCCGGGCGCGCAAGCATCGACCACAAAGCGGGCGCAAAGACCCAACTCCGGATCATGGACGTTTTCGTAGATAAACAACTTGCTGGCCTGGGTTGGCTCAAGGAGATGTTGCAGAGCCTCACCCAGCAAGCGGCGACGGTCGGTCTCGCTCTGGGTGGGAGCCAGCAGGGTTTGCTCAAACGCCGCCAGCGCCCGCGCATAGTCAAGCTGGCGCTGCACCTGCGCTTCCACGACCTTTCGCCCCGTAATGTCGGCATCGGTGCCAACCATACGTATGGGCCGGCCTTGCTCATCGTTAATGATCTTGCCGTGTACATACACCCACCGGACCGAGCCGTCTTTATGCAGCATCCGATGTTCGTAGGCATAAACCGGGGTTCGGCCTTCGATATGTGCCTGGGCCGCTGCCATCACCGCCTGCCGGTCATCGGGGTGAACATACTCCGCCCAGGTATCCAAATCATTGGGAATCTCGTCATCGGTGTAGCCCAGGATGGCTTTAATGACCGGGTCTAAATAAAATTCACCGGTTTGCACATTCCAATCCCACACCCCGACGGCGGCGGCCTGGGTCGCCAAATGGTACCGTTCCTGACCCAATTGCAAGGCTTGCTCGATATGCTTGCGTTGGGTAATATCGCGGCGCACCGCCACCCAGTGAGAGGTTTGGCCCGCCTCGTCCTTAACCGGGATGAGGTCAAGTTCAACCCACACTTCATCACCGGCTTTCGTATAATTAATCACTTCGGTTCTAATCCGCCGGTGATATTTAAAGGCTTCTCGAATTTGCCGGAGCGATTCTTCATCCGTCTTAGGCCCCTGGAAAATTCTAGGTAACTGACCAACGAGTTCGTTTTGGGCGTAACCGGTCAATTCTGTCAAGGCTCTGTTGGTATAAATGATGCCGGGAGACGGTTCCTCAGCCGAGTTAGCGCCCACAATCAGGATAGCGTCGTTGGTATTAGCCACCACCGATTCTAACAGGCGTAACTGTTCTTCTCGACGCCGGCGTTCCGCGATTTCCCGTTTCAGTTCCACATTGTGTAAGCGATGGATTTCGGCCTCTTTTTTGGCGGCGGCGGTATCGTGCGCGATTTGCAGGACTTTCAGTCGCTGATCGGCCTTTTCGTCGAAGACCAATTCCTTGAAGGTGTGGTATTGTTTGAAATGATGTAGAGCACGCGCCAAATTGCCCTGTTGTTCATAGAGTTCAGACAGTAGTAAGTGGCCTTTGAACAACTCGCTGTTGGCGTTAATCGTTTGGGCCGCGGCGACGCCTTGTTGAGCATAATCCAGCGCCCGCTCGAGCTGCTGCATATCGCGGTAAGCCTGACCGATACTCAGCAAAATGAGCGACTCGGTGACATTTGATTCCACCTTCCGGGATAAGGCCAACGCCCTTTCCAGATAGGGTATCGCTTGTGGTGGTTCGCCCAGTTCGAGATAGGCTCTGCCGACGAAATCAAAGGCGTACACCTCGAACAGTTCAAAGCCCGCCGCCTGGCAGACCTGCAACCCGCGCAGCGCGTTGTCCAGCGCCTTTTGCGGGATGCCCGCCCGTAGATAGGTTTCGGCCAGATTGAGGATTGACAGCACCTCGATGCGCTTAAAATCAATTTCCGCGGCCAGCTTCAAATTGTTATACAGGGTCTCGACGGCTCGATCATAGTCGCCCGTTTCAAAATAGATATTGGCCAGGTTGTTGTAGGCGTTGGCGATCAGCCGGCTGTCGCCCACACGTTGGGCGGCCTCAAGCTGCTTATAGATATAGTTGAGCGACTCCGGGAAGTTGCTAATCTGGTAATAGATCCCGGCGATGCCATCATAGACATCGGTCAGCGCATCATCGAGCTTCAGCGCCTCACACAGCTCCTGGGCTTTAAACAGTTGCGTCAAACCCAAAGAATAGTCGCCGAACCGTTGGTTGAGGTAGCCCTGAGTCCGCAGGCTGTAGGCCATACCCAACCGGTAGGGTTCGGTCCCGTTGCCGTTGGCCTCGGACAGGGCATAAGCCGTTTCGCTGAGTGACTGCGCTCGCTGCATGTCGGTATCGCTCAAGGCCCAGGCCAACTCATTCAAGATATCAACTTTTTGGCATGTGTCCACCTCGGGAACGCTGTCGTAGTCGACCAGTTGGCGTTCCAACCAGTGAATTTTTTCCGTATCGGTCATCGCATAATGGGGTCATACGGCTGGAAAATTAATTTAGAGGGGTAATTATAGTGAATCGGAAGAGAAGTAAAAACTCAGCATGAGGTTGTGGTTATGGTGACGAACCGACCTACTGCTGCATAACTCCTGAAGGAGGGTTTTCAGTACTTATACCTGTTGAAAAGAAAAGAGCGCAGCCATGACTATCCGGCTGCGCCCTTATAGGCATCCATTATGGTTAGATGTGGCTAACGGACGCCGGTGCAGATAGTTTAGTCGTCCCCCTCTGGGGCCTTACGACCACCACCATTCATTATTATTATGATCGTGATGAGCGCTGTGTTCCGGTCCCTTATTTTTCGAATCACTGTAACCGGTATTAAAGCCATCATTGTACGCCTTGCCGGGGTCTGGACAGGTGCCCTGACCGGCTTTAAGATGAGTTTTCACTTTGAGCATCAGCTTAGGTTGCCCTAGAAGCATCTTTGTTGGGTTCATTATTTTTGACTCCTTAGTTTGAATAGGTAGCGTAAACGAATTTTCAATCCGGCTCAAACCGGCGACGGGCGACGATTGTGTGAATTGAATTGGGCCTGGTAATGGTCCCAGCCATCGTGATAGCCGTCATACCATTGCGGTTCGCACGGGTCTCCCGCCGCTCCGGCCTTGAGGTTCGTTTTAACCTTCAAGGTTTTTGTCTTGCGTTGGGTTACTTCCTTCATTAGTATCTCCTTTCAATACTTTGGATAAGAATTATTACAAACAGGTCCGACGACCCAGCGTTAGACCTGGTTTGTCACTCGGTTTAGGGTAATACGGTATCGGCATTGATCGTTAGGCCCGAAAAGCGGGTGGGTACGATTTGATCACGACCGTTAAGGCGCACCGTATCGGTCAGAACCGCCCCGCTTAAATCGGCCCACTTGAGATTAACCCCCCGCCACGTAGTTCCGGCCAAATAGGCCTCCTGGATGTTGGCTCGGGTTAAGCTAACCCCGTTGATTTGAGCCGCTTGCACTTGTTGAGGTTGCGTATCTCGGCGAACGACCGCGAAGATGGCCCGGCTTAGATCAGCCCCGGTCAAGATGGTGCCTTGTAAGGCGGCTCCCGATAGCGTACTACTTGACAGGCGAGCCTGGTCCAGATAAGCGCCGGCCAAATTGGCCTCATCTAAACGCGCTCCCCGTAAACTGGCCTGACGGAAATTGGCGTTAATTAAATTAGCCAAGTTGAAATTAGCGCCATCCAAATTACTCCGGCTCAAATTGACGCTATTGAGTTCGGCCTGTGTCAGGTTAGCGCCATGCAGATCGGCTTGGTACAGATTAGCTCCGGTCAAGACCGCCCCTTGCAGATTACTGCCGCTCATTTGGCTCTCGGTCAGATTGGCCCCGGTCAGATTGGCCTGGCTCAAATCGGCGCCGCTAAGTTCAGACCCACTTAAATTACTCCCAATCAAGCGGGCTTGCCTGAAAGTCGCGCCATCGAGTTTGACGTCGCTCAAGTTGACTCGGCTTAAAGCCGCCCCCGTTAAATTGGCCGCACTTAAATCGGCCCCGACCAACTGCGCGCCGATGAAACTGGCTCCGCGTAGATCGGCCCCGGTTAGGTTGGCCCCGGACAAATCAGCTTCGTCGAGACGGGCATCGCGCAAATTAGCTCCGCGTAAATCAACAAATTGCAGATTGGCTCCAATTAAAACAGTCCGGTTCAAATTGGCCTGGCTTAAATCGGCTTGCTTGAAATCCACGCCGCGCAAGTCCCGATTGCTCAAGTTCTCGCCGTTACAATTCGGCGCGCAGGCGTTGGGCCTGTTCTGGTAGGAGATGAGGGCCATAGTAGCTATTACAGCCAAGCCCAGAGCAATAAAGGCTATGCGTCTAGTCATCGTAGTTCAATCTCTACCTATTTAGTTAGGTCAGACCTGACAGGTTTTCGACGTACGTTTGAAAGAATGAACCTGTTCGATCGGATCATAATCTAAGCCTAAACTAGCGTTTGAAAACCTGTCAGGTCTTCTCGCTTGAATTTATGGTTCATCAATTACCCGCTCGCTCCAATTCGGCATCGGAAAAACCGCTTGACCGGTTTGATGTTCGGCCGGAGCCACAATGACTAATTGGCCCTGATTGACCTGGGCAATTAACGGCGGATGATAATTCTGGCCGGTGCTATCAAACTTGATCGGGCCGAACAACGTGTCGGGCATATTCAACTCCCGGAGGGCATCGCGCAGACGGATGCGGACGCCGGCGATGTTATTCCAATCAAGCGGCTCCGGTTGATTGGCCATTTCCAGCGCCTGGGCAGCCAAGACGATACTCACATAGGCATTAACGCTTCGGTCGCCCGGCGTCACCCCATAGCGAGCTTGAAACCGGTCGATAAAATCCTGGGTCGTCGTGCCGTCGGCCGCGTACCAATTAGCGCTTTCGGACCAATCCAGGGTTACCAGAAAATAGTCGGCATACGGACTGCTGAGAAACTGGGCCGAGGTAAACGCTCCGGCGTTGGATAGAAAAAGCTGCGGGCTGAAATCGATTTCCCGGCTTTGCTTTATTAATAATAAGGCGTCACTCAGTTGGTCCGCGGATAACAACACGAAATCGGGTTCGGCGTTTTGCACGCGCTCCAACAGCGGCCTGAAGTCCGAAGCTGACGGCGTAAATGGTTCAACCGCCACCAGGCTGATGCCCTCCTCCTTGGCGTAATACGTAACCACCTGCGCAAAAGCCTGGCCAAAGACCGTGTTTTCATAGATCACGGCCAGCGAAGACGGTTCGTTTTCGGGCCGCAGGGTCAAGGTGTAATCCATTAAGGCCGTGACCGAGTTGTCTAAACGGCCGGTGGTGCGAAAAACCCAATCTGAACCCAGACTGGTCACCAGATCGTTGGCGGCATTGTGGGCCAACAGGGGCGTTCGATATTGGCCGGCCAGCGGCACTAACGGCAGCGTGACCGCGCTGGCAAAGGAGCCGATGACGATTGGCGCCTGCTCCTGCTCGACTAATTCTTGAAAAGCCGTTATGCCGGTGGCTGCGTTCGAAGCGTCATCCTTGGTCGTTAGGACCAAGGTGCAACCAAGAACGCCCCCTGTTTCATTCAGGTCATCCCGGGCCATTTCATAACCGCGTACCAGTTCAATCGCCCGATCGGCAAAGCTGCCGGTCAACGAGGTGATAACCCCAAATTTGACCTCACACCCGTCTCCCGTCGCGGTGACCGCGGTCGCCGTCGTCGAACCGGACAGCCCGACATTTTGGCAGCCGGCCAACACCAGAACAGTTAGACCCACCCACAGCCAATTTAGCCAAATCATAACCGGCGCTGTATTGACTAGCCGCACGTTACTCCACCAAAATCGCGCAGGTCGGAATCTCAAACATGTCCGGCCATTGCGTTTGCTGATCATACCGGCTGCCGCAGAGATCGGCATCCTGCGCTAACGCGGCTCGATCGGCTTCATTCAATTCAGTAATCACCGGGTCGGTGATCGAGTCAACCACAAAATCGTTCACCCTTGTAAGCGCCCCCAGTAGATTAGCGCCCCGTAAATCGGCCCCCCCCAAGTTGGCGCCGACCAGATTAGCCCCTTCTAAGTTGGCGTCAGTTAAATCGACCCCGGTCAGATTGGCCGCATACAAGCTGGCCCCCGATAAATCCGCGCCGCTCAAATTGCTGCCGGTCAAATTGGTCATATTCAGCCAGGCGCCCGTTAGTGCGGATTTGACCAGCAGCGTGCCCGACATATCCGCGCCGCTCAACCAAGCGCCGTTCAAAATGGTGTTGCTAATGTTGCTGCCGCTAACATTGGCTTTGGACAACTCGACGCCGGTTAAATCGGTGCTGGTTAAATTACCGCCAATCAAGGTTGCCTGGGTTAGATTACCCCCCCACAGCCGCGCTAAGGTCAGGTCAGTCCCGGTCAAATTCGCGCCGGTCAAATTCGCGCCGGTCAGGTCGGCCCCGGCCAGGTTGGCTCCGCCCAGGTTGGCTTTGGTTAGATCCACGCCCAGTAGCAAGGCCTGGTTGAGATTAGCGTTGGCCAGATTGGTCTCTACTAACTTGGCCCCGCTCAAGTCTGCCTCGCTTAGATCGGCTTGAACCAGCACCGTCCGGCGCAAATTGGCTTCCACCAACTTCGCTTGAGGCAAGCTGGCTCCGGTCATATCCCGGCCGATCATGTCCGCCCCCACGCAGTTAGGCGGGCAGCCCCACGGCAAGCTGCCCAAACAGCCCGACAGCATTAGAAGTATTACCGGCCACAGCCAGGAGAGATATCTAGGGACGAAGCTAAACATACGATAGGTCATGGCGTTGTTGTCAACGATAACGTTGGCGTCAAAACCTCACCCAACAGGGATTCCGACAGTTGGAGCGGGGTGGGCGTAGGCGCGGTCAGCGTCGGCGTAATGGGTGGCGTAGTGGGCAGACCGTTGGCGGGCGGGCCGTCCTCAAGCGACGGCAGCGGTAGTAGATAGGGCGTGTCACTGGGCACTAACATCACCTTGATCCCCGGTCCCAACTTCTCAACATAGCGATAGGTAATCAAATCCGGCCGCTCGGCCAACTCTGCCGCTATGACTCGCAGCGCCTGAGCCTCGGCATCGGCGAGGGTTTTGATGCGGTCGGCCTCGCCGGCAGCCAGCCGGCGAATCTGTTCAGCTTCATACTCTTTTTGAATGGTCTTCTGTTCGGCCACTTGTTTCTGCTCGACCGTGGCTGCATATTCGGGTGAAAAGGTGATGTTGCGTAGTAGGAAACGATCCATCACAAAACCCTTGTCTTCCATCGCGGTCCGAACTTCCTCGGATAGATCGCTCTCTAAATCCAGGCGCTTGGAGCTGTTAACCTCGTTCACGGTGAATTGCGACACCTTGGTTCGAATGAGGCCACGCATCAATGGGCGGATAAAATCGGTGATATAGCGATCCTGCCAATCGATATGAATCTGTATGACCTGCTCCGGATCGATGCGAAAGATAACCGAGGTATCTAATGATACCTCCTGGCCGTCGGAGGTACGGGCCACTATGTCGTCGCTGCCAAAATTCTGTCCTTCGGTCGGCTTGACCGACATGGTGTAGGTTTGGAAATAAATGGGATAGTAGTAAACCTCTTCCAGAAAGGGGACAATCCAGCGCAGCCCTGATCGCAACGGTCGGTCGCGGTACCCCTGCGGCGACACCAGCGATACCACCACGCCCACCTGCTGGGGTTCAACGAACACCAGGGCGTTACTGAGCAAGGTCAAGGCAATCGCCACCGAGAAGAGCATGACTACCCGCCGTGTAATAAGGTGATTAAGGGCCGCAACGATGCCCCCTTGGCGGGCGACCCGGATAAAATGAAGCACTACAAACACCGCCGCGAAGACCCAGGTCACCAAGGCGATTATTTCAAGCGTTCGATCTAACAGCATAGGTCGTCTTTCATAAAGCTAATGAAGCCGTCCCACGAGCACGGGCCTAAAGACTCGTGCTAAGAGAGCGAAGCCCTTTCGGGCCAGGATTTCGCCAGGTGAGGGCGCTTTAGCGTCCTTCGCTCTTTGGTCCAGGCTAACCGATTTGTTTTCTCAATCTTCATAAGCTAAGGGTGTGCAATGACTAACAGCGTCGGCGCCCATTTAAGGGTACAGCGCAAGGCCCGCTCCAGGTTTTCCGGATCGAGCGCGCCAAAGCTCTCATCCAAAATCATCACATCGGCCTGTTGGAGCAAGGCCCGGGCAATAAACACCCGGCTGCGTTCACCGTGCGATAATTGCCAGCCGCTCTCACCCACCATTTGCTGCCAGCCGGACGGCATTCGGGCCAGCAGGTCGCCCAAGCCCAATTCGTAGCACAGGGTTTCGGCTAGCTGCATATCTTCGGGCGTTGGCGGCCAGCGGCGTCCCAGCAGCAGGTTAAAACCAAAAGTCTCGGTAAAGATGTGGTTTTCGTGAAACTGGGGAGCCACGGCCACATGGCGTCGCCATTCGGCGCTGCCCAGACTGGCTTGATCGTAGCCCCACAGCATCAGCAACCCTGACTCAGGTTGGCGCAGCCCGGCCAGCACCGCGGCCAGCGTGGTCTTACCCCCGCCCGATGGCCCTTCAAGCAGGAGCCGAGCGCCCGGCAAAATTTGCAAATTGGCTTCGTGTACTGCCAGCCGGCCGTGAGGCCGGTAGCGAAAGTTCACATCTCGCGCCATCAGCACCGCTGTCGGGTCGGCTTGGCCGTTCGCCTCCGGAACCGGGGCCGCTTCCCCATTCGGCTCCGGTTTGGACGCTGGGGCCACGAAAAACGAGTGGGCCGGCTTGTCTGTTGGCCGGCCGGCCGCCTGAAACAGCGGTTGGACTTGCCCCCACGATAACCCCACCTGCACCGTTTGCTCGATACCTCTGGTGGCGGTGTTGAGGGCTTGAGACGCCAGCAGGACGCCGCCAAAGGTGATCGCCAATTGGCTGACCGAAGCCGCCCCGACGATAAAGGCGTAGGCCAGGCCGGCTACTAACCACCAGCCCGCTAAATTAACCAGCCCCAGTCCCAGTCGGTCGCGCCGAGTCGATAAATCGAGGTAGCGGGCCAGATCACGATCTTCGTCCACGTGCCAGTTTTGGATGGCTTCTTGAGCTAGTCGGGTTCGATGGCCGACCATTCGCTCGACCAGATCGTTGGTCATCCGGCGGTAAATATCAATCCAAGTCTGGCTGTGCCGGTAGTAGTACCAACTGTAGCTCGCAATGACGACCAGCCACAGCCACAACAGCCCAACCAGCGGCCAACCATTGCCTCCTTGCCGTAAAACCCAACTGGCTGTGGCCAGTTGAACTATCGCCACCAGTACAGTCAGGCCGCCATTAAGGGCCAGCAGTTCTACTGCTTCCGACTCCATAATTCGGCCCAGAAATTGGCCTGTCCCCTGGTGGCGGATATCGTCCGGCTTCAATTTAAGCGCGCCGTATAGCAGGCGCTGTTTGAAAATAGCCCCCACGCCAAAGGCAAATTGACTTTGCGTCCAGGCTACCAGCAGTTGAAACGGAATGGCCGTGAACAACAGCAGCGCCCAGGCCACCAACCAGGCCCATTCAAATTGGCCGGTCAGCGATCCCCGGCCAATGATCCACCAGGTTACCACGGTTAGCCCTTGCAGCACCAGCGACGCGCCGAGCAAAATCAGCGGGTACCGCCACAGTCGGGTATGGCGAGCTTGCAGCCACAAGCTGGAACCGGGCGAAGGCCGCAACAGCCAGCCGACCTCAAGCGCCTGTCCCCCCAATTGTTCTTGTAGCAGCGCTTGTCTGGCCCGCTCGCGCCGAATTTCACCGACTCCGGCTTCGGCCAGCAGCCGGTCAACCGCCGCCAGGTGAGGCGCAACGAGCGGCCAGCTCAGGGCATCGCCGATGACCTTGGCTTGGACCCGGCGGACCCTTAAATCCGGGCCAAGGAGGGAGACCGCCTTTGGGCCGAGCCACTGCCGCCGACCGGCCAGCAGCACCAGGAATAATGATGAAGCCGTTGGATTATTCAAAGCGGGTGGTAGATACAGAATGGCCGGCGCGGCCTGGTGGACCAGGTCATCTAACTCAGCCAGAGTAACCGCCACCGGCTCGGCTTCCAACCCTAAGCGGTCGGCCGTAGCCTGAACCCACTGCCCCAAAGCCGCCAGACCGGCCTGATGAAGTTCGGGTGGTAGACTCTGGGCCTCGTGAAACACCGATCCCAGCCCGGTTCGGCGGGCTAAAAGCTCGATGGCTTCATCTAATCGGGCTACAGGCCAAGCCAAAGCCGTTAAATCAACCGGATGCTGCGACATAGACCTACTATAGCAACGGCCTGTGACATTTGCGTGACGAGGCGCTTGCTGTTTCATGTCACGCTAATGTCACACAGGCTTGTTAAAATGGGCATCAGTCTAAATGATTAGCTTTCATAGGAGAAAAAACCGGATGATGCTCATAATTGCTATTTTATTAATCGTATTTGGGGTGATATGGTATCTTGAACCCAAGTGGGCGTCTCAGGAATCCCGCGACAAGGCTACGACCGCGGTTACCACCAATACCAAGGACGCCTATTCCAAATCTAAGGGATGGCTGGGTCAGTTTCGGCTGCCTTTTACGAAAGAAAAGGATCCGGTCGCCACGCAGTTTAAGCAGTGGCTAAGTCAGTCGGATCTGTCAAAACGGTCACAGCTTTACAAGAAGCTCCCGGCGGATGCGGCCGAATTCGCAACCTGGGTTGACGGTCTGTCGGATGAAGATCTGAACAAGTTTGTGAACGATTTGTCCTCGGTCTGCCGGGCCCAAAACTTTGAACTGGCCTGGTTGGTGGATCCGAAAACGCCTGATAACCTCAAACAGGCGGTCGAAGATGCGGTCATTCTGCACGGATTGGCTGCCTGGAAAGCCCGCGACATCCAGCCACTGCTGGCTTTCAAAGCCTGGCAAGCCGCCCCCAATAAGCCGGAAAACCGGGCCTTTGCGCAAAAGTTGTACAATAAACTGGCCGAGGCCGGTTTGGTCACCACCCCGTCTGATCTGGTCCTGGCCACCGAACAGGAACGGCAAGAGCATGTCGCTGAGGCCATTGATAAGGCTGCTGCCGAAAAAGAGGCGACGTTCCTGGCGCTGGTGCAAGAAGTTGTGAATGAATTAGAAACCGAGAAAAAAGAGACCAAAGCGCCGGAAACCGAGGCGCCGGTCGAGAACGGTTCTACTCCAAAAGCAGCCGAAATTGCGGCGTAAGCCACCTATTGAGAGGATATTATGAAGGTCAAAACTAATATAAAATCAGGTTATGAAGTCAAAGATTTCTTTGATGAAAGCAAACAAGCTATCAAGCAAGCCGGCCGGAATGCGAGTCACGTGGCCCAGGAAGTGACCAACACGGTCACCAGTCCCAAGTTTTGGACCTGGCCCTGGTAAGCGATGAAGGTCAAGACCAATGTAAAGGCCGGCAAACCTCTGGGTGATGCCGTGGCTGATTTAACCCAAGTGACCGGCCTGGACAAAGTCGCTCAGTTGTATACTAACCTGACCGGCAAGGATTGTGGCTGTCAGAGCCGTCAGGAAAAGTTAAACCGGCTGTTTTCGGGTTAATCATTCCCTTCCGGGAAGAGTGTAGATGACTAAAATTCGTACGGTTCGATCAACATCTAAGCAAGCCGCAGGGTTATCTGTTCGTACCGGCTTAACCGCCGGTTCAATTACGGTTTATGGTAAGCAGAGTTGCCCGTGGACGGTTAAGCAGTTGAATTATTTTGATCAAAAAGGCACGTCATATCGCTTTGTGGATTGTGCCAGTCAAACCTGCCCGGAGTTTGTCCAGGCGTTCCCCACCATTGATTATCACGGACAGTTTCATATTGGCTTCAAAGAGTATTGATGAGCAGTAGTAACAGGTTCAGTTTGCCGTCAAAAAGTAATGGTTACCTAACTACCTAATACTCTAAATATTAAAAGAAAATCGATTACTTTGTTCGTTGCTGCCGCAGTGCCAAAAAGTGGTTGCACTAAATCGTTAGCTATCAAGGAGGTAGTCTCTTGAAAGTAAAAACAGCGCTCAAAGCCGGCGTTTATCTTGGCGTGACCTTGTCAGCCGGAGGGGGCAGCAGTCCTAACAGCAGCCCCAACCAAGAGGCGAAGTAGTAGTCAATCTTAAGCGTCTCAAGCCCTCAAATTCAGTCTTTTTTAATATTGAAGATCATTTAAGGAGCAAATAATGAAGGCTCAATTCGTTACAAAAAAGCTGTCTTTTAAGGTCAAAACCGGTCTTAAAGCCGGCGAGCATTGCCGAAATGCGTTTAAAGACCACCTACGCGATCCGTACAACAATGACAAAATTGAAAACTTTGTGGATTGCTGCCAAGGCGATAGTAAGTGCTTACATTAAATCATTGAGTAGGTTCAATGATTGGGCTGAGAGTGATCGTTATTTTTTGAGTGGCGGTCACTCTCAGTGGTCACGCTCCGTCAAACGCCCCTCTTCTAACCACAGTCGTCGCCAGGCAGCGCTTTGCCAGAGGCCGGTCTGCACGGCTTCCTCCGCCTTTAGCAAAGCCTGATAACGCGACCCGTTGCGCCGCAGTAACGCCTGTGGCGGACCATCTTCGATAATTTGGCCTTGCTCAACAACGATGACCCGCTCGAAATCCTGAGTCTCGCCGACATCGTGGGTGATGCAAATTAGCGTAGCGTCTCGCCAGTGGCGACGAACTCGGGTAAGTAGGTCACGACGCTTCTCCCGATCCAGCCCGCGAAACGGTTCATCCAGTACGACCAGCCGTACCCCGCTGCGATTCATTACCCGACCCAGCCGCACTCGCTGACCCTCTCCCCCGGATACCAAGCCGCCTCCCTCGCCCAATGGCGTTTGGAGGCCATTTTCCAAACGCTCGACAACATCATATAAATCGGCTGCCTCCAGGGCAAAACTCTGGCTGGCGTTAGGATCGGACCCGTTGCCATAAGTTAGGTTCTCCAGCAGAGAGCGGTTCCAAAGTTGGACCGCCGGATCGACCCAGGCCGTTTGTCGACGCAGTTGGCGCAGCAGCGGTCCTCGCAGCGGTTCGCCATCCACCAAGCAGTCACCGCCGGCCGGTTTGTGCCAGCCGAGCAGCAGCCCAACCAAGCTCGATTTGCCCGCCCCGGATGGCCCGACGATGGCCAGATGGTCGCCAGAGTTCAAGGTGAGGTTAATACCCTGCAAGATGACGTGACCACCCGCTTGAACGGCCACATCGCGGAGTTCGATCTTTACGCCGGCGCTTGGCGCTCCTGCATCTTCGGATTCGGTGGACTCTTCCGAAACGGCAGCCGGTGCAGCAGGTTCGGTTTCGACCTCATCCGGCGCGCCGAGCGGCTCTAATATCCGCACAACCCGGTTACGCAGGGTGGGGTACTGCTGCCCGACTTCGGCAATCCGTTGACCCAGCAGGGGCAGGCTGAGCGCCCAATAAAACAATAAGAGCACGCCGCTGACTTCCCCACCTTGGATAATGTAAGAAAAAGTGATCCAAACGACAAAGCCGGTGTAAAGTAGCGCGTTCACACCTTGAAGCGCAATCGACAGCAGCGAAAAATCTTGTCCGGCGCGAATCCACTCGACCAGCAGCCCCTCGTGCTCGCGTCGAAAGGCTCGTTCGGCGCCATGCAACCGGAGCGGAATCAGGCCCAGTAAGGCATCCAGATAAAAGCGGCTCAACGCGCCGGTGTGCGACCGCAGTCGCAGGTCGCGCTCTTCCAAAATGGGATTGGTCAGCCAGGACAGAGCGACAAAGGTCACGGTGGCCAGGACGGCCAAGAGAGCGCTGCTGGGTTGAAGGATAATTACCCCAATTGTGGTCAAAATGAGTTGAAATACCAGCCGTAGCAGATCCACACCTAAGGAGGGCAGCGTGCGTAGTTGGCGTAGGTCGTAAGCGCGTTGGGTCATGTCAGACGTGAGCCGGCTGTGAAAATAACGATCGCTCAAGCGCGGAATTTTCTGCAAGAAAGCAATGCGCAGGCGGGTTTCCAGCCGCCGGCCCAGCCGCTGGGTGGTGGCCGCAATGGGCCATTCCAGCAACAGCAGCACGATGAGGAAGATAAACAGGGCGGCAACCCCGGTCAAATACTGATCACTTTGGTTGAGGCTCCGGCTCAGGCGCAGCGCTCCCTGAAAGAGCAGAGCCTGAATGGTCACCGCTAAAGTGGCCATAAAAAGCGCCACAGCCAACACCGCCGGGGTCAACAAGCCGTCCTGCCCCAACGCTCGCCACACTTCCCGAACGGGGTTAACCGGCGGCTCTTCGAGGATGGCGGCTAGCTCCGGCGGCAAGGGCGCCGGTTCGGGTATCGTTTCATCCAGGTCGATCGACGGTTCGGCCCGCCGGCCGGTGACGCGCACCAAGACCGCCCCGTGTAGCAGCAGTTGTTCCGTCGGCCCGTCATCGACTTCCTCTGGGGCAGTTTCCACCTGATAGCTTTCGACCACCGGTGTAACCGACCAGTAGAGGGCCGGAATCGGCAAAACAGGCTCAGTCCCGTCATCGAGACTCGGCGGCGTCCGGTTGTCTAGAAAACTGCGCTCGATCACCCGCCCGGCTTCCTCCCCGGATTCTAACCCGCCGGCGCGGATGATGGCCGCCGCCATTCGGGTGGCCGCATCCAGAGCGGCCAGCGAACGCCAACCGGGGTCCTCAAGCGCCTGGTCGGTTAGCTGGGTGATGGTCGCCTCCGGCAGGTTTAGGTCACGCATCCGCCGCTGCAATGGCTGAAGAAAGCCCGGTGAGCCGGCCCAATCGCGCCAGGCTTCGGCCGGTACGGGGAAGCGGTGTAGAAATAGGTCGCGCAAAAATTGCTGCTTCGTCTTCCACTGGCGGCCGGCCCCCGGATCCATCACCTGGACCCAATTGGCGTGACAACTCCAAGCCACTACAAAATGGGTTAAGCCGTTGGGCAAACGGACCACGATAATCGCGGGCAGGGCTTCACTCTCCGACAGCAGCACGTGGTCGGCCGGCAACATAATTTGCTCAGCTTCCAGGCCGAGTTGGATCATCAATTCTTCCAGGGTATCAATGGAGGTGCCATCTACCGAAGTTTGACAGGCTTCGCGTAGACGACCGTACGAGGCGGCAATACCAAAACCTTCCAGCAACGCTTTGAGCGAAGCCGGCCCGCAGTCCATTTGGGAAGTTTGGATGACTTCGGGGACAAAAAAACGCTTTTCCGGAAAGACGGCCATTATTCCGGTTGTTGCGGGCTGAGAGTGAGTTTGGGGTCATCCACAAATTGGCCGGCCGATCGCAAGACCAGCATCGCCGGCGACACGTGGTCGACTTCGACCTGAACCTGGCCGGCCTGGCCCGGTTGAATGGGTTCAGACGAGAAGACATACAATTCAACCTGGCCGGTCTGGTTATTCGACGCCGGGATATCCATCACTTGAGCGGAGAAGGTTTGCTCCTCTGAAGCCGTTCCGTTGGTCAGCCGGAGCGTGGCCGCCTGACCGGGGCGCAGCCGGGCCAGAGCTTCCGGGGAAAAATTGACCTGCAGCGAGCCATCCCGCTGCACGGAAAAGTCGCGACTGGTTTCATACAGAGTAACTTGGGCCAGAAAAAACCAGGCGCTCCAGGCCATAAGTAGCAGGCTGGTGACAATGAGCGCCGCCAGAGCCGGACCAAAATTATCTTGTTGGAGCGAGCGCAGCGATCGGGAAAATGACAGCGACATGGTTCACCTCACACCCCCACTATATCATTGGCGTGTGACATTTGCGTGACCACTTGTCCCCGCAAATCGAGAAAGTGAGCTAAGCCGGGCCACTGCTGAATAAAAGTCTCCAACTGTTGCGTGGTAGTCGCCCACTGTACCGCCGCGTCAATATTTTCCAATTTGATCTGGATGTCGGCTAGGTCCTCATCCGGCATTTGGCCATATAAATCGGCCCAGGTTGCGGCTCGGTTCAGATAATAAGCGCCGTGCTGCTGCGCCATCTCCTGAGATAGTTGGGGTCTCTGCGCCAGCTTGGCGAAAGCGTATTGCCTTAATAAGGGATGTAGGTCAAAATAAACCGATCCCTGCCGGCGCAAGAGGGATTTGTCAAGCAGCATGGCCAGATGGTCCGGGGAAGCTAATGCAACGGTCTCCGCCGCTTCGAGCGAAAACTTGCCTCGGAAGATGGCTAATTTTCTTAGCACGTCGCGCCCCTCATCGGATAGCAAATTCCAGGAATGTTCGAAGACCGCTTCCATGCTGGCATGGCGGCCCGGCACATCGGTGGTTCTGCGCCGCAGCAGAGTCAGGTTTTGCTCCAGCCGGGTCGCGATTTCGTCGCAAGAAAAAATGCGAACCCAGGCCGAGGCCAGTTCAATGGCCAATGGCAGTCCGGCCACCTGCTGACAAATTTGGGTTACGGCGGGCAGGTTGTGGGGGCCGAGCCAAAAACCGGGGCTAACCCGCCGCGCATTTTCCAGAAAAAGCTGTATGGCGCTGTAGGTTTGACTCCAGTCCGGCAACGCGGCCTCGTCCAAAGCGCTAATTTCATTTACATTGGGAAATTTCAACCCTTTAACTTGAATAACTTGTTCACCGCGAATGCCCAACTGCTCGCGGGAGGTGACGATTATTTTTAGATCGGGTGCATAGTCCAACAACGATTTGACTAGGTTGGTGCGACTCATTAGTTGTTCAAAATTGTCGAGCAGGAGCAGTAGTTCTTTTTCGCGCAGATGATCATAGAGGCGCGCTCGGAGGCGATTGTGACGGGTAGCTAGCCCCAAAGCGCCGGCTATGGTCACTTCCAGGTCAGCCGGGGCTACATCATCCAAAGAGGCCAGCCAAGCCCCATGAATCCACTCCGGGGCGTCATCGGCGGCGGCGCGCATGGCCAGGCGGGTTTTGCCGACGCCGCCCGGCCCCACCAGCGTAATTAGGCGGCAGTCCTGGCTGGCCAAATAGCGCGCAATCTGCTGCAATTCGGTCCCCCGACCCACAAAGGGAACCAGGATATTGGGCAAGGCCGAAGCACTCACTTTCTGGTAGGTTAAAAGCCGGTCGCTACGCTGAAACTGGAGCAGTCTCAATTGGGGTGTGTTACCGGCTTGAATGGCTCTAGCCATCTTGACGGTTTCCGGGGAGGGTTCCAAATCGAGTTCAGCCTGCAGCTTGTTCCTGAACTGCCGGTACCGTTTGAGGGCCTGGTTTCGCTCGCCTCGCAGCACCAGGGTGTGTATTTGCAGCCGTAACGCCTCTTCATCCAGCGCGTCGAAATGTAGCAGCCGGGTGGTACACTGCTCGGTTTCGGCAAACTGGCGGCGGGCCAAGTAATGTCGGGCCAGGGCATGCAAGGCGAGGACCACCTTCCGCTGCAAGTTGTCGCGGGTCGTTTCCAACCAATCGATTAAAGGACTGTCGTCGCGCCGGCCAATCCCTTCTAATAAATCGCCCCGGTACAGCTCTACCGCTTGGGCCAACTGGGCCATACAGTCGCGACACGCCTCCAACCGGCGATGCCGATGCTGTTGGGTGGCTGCTATGAGCGCATTAAATTCATTTACATCCAACCAACATTGACTGGCGGTGTTGAATTGTAAGGATTGGATGGTCCCCAGCAGGTAGGTGCGCGGGTCGCCGTCATCTTTAATCGTCTGACGCAGGCGTTTCAACGTTTGGCGTAAATTTTGGCTGGCTTGTTTCTCGGTGGAGTCGGTGTAAAACAAAGCGGCCAGTTCTTCTCGCCGGTGAGCCTTAGATGGGTTAAGCACCAAATAGGCCAGCAGTAACAAGGCGTTGTCCACGGTAAATTTGGCTGTTTCACCTGTGGGCAATGTGACCTGTGGCGTCCCCAAAAAGGATAATTTTAGTGGATCTGACATCGTTGTGTTCCCATAATTTATATACTTCAGCGTGTTCATCAATAACGGGCGTTATTTCAGAAACGCTAACAAGACCTTAACTGTTCGCAATTTCCCGCCTTAGTTTAACATCTATGAGGTCACCTGACAAGGGGCAGACAGATGGTTTTAACTCATCAAGTTAGTCTCCGACGGTTGGCGGAGATAGAGTCATCCGTTTGGATGAGGGAAGTGCAGGTTACTGATAATCTGTCTTTTATAAGCTCAACTCCGGGATGTCCGGTATAACCGGATTTTCCAGCCATACAGAGTTAAAATAATGCCCCAGATGATTGATTTAGGATTGACGACGCCCTTCCCCTTCCTTGAATGCTTGTAGATCCGGCTTCGATGATGATTATAATCTCCCCCCTACTTCAACACTATGGGCGAAAACGTAAAATGCGGCCCCTCATACGCCCCCACGTCACACCCCTTATTCGACGGCCTCGCCACCGAATTTTGCGATGTCGTCACCGGAGCGCCGTTGGTAATGAGCAACGGGGGGCCGCTGCTGATGAAGGTGCAAGCCGTCGCCGGGATAAAGTCGATGGCCGGGCTGGTGGGTTGCAGCGGAAAGTGGCCCGGCGAACCGGTCAGCGGCCCCAGCAGGGGATCGATGCCAATTCGGTCGTTATTGACGCCATTGATAATACCCGTTATCTCAGTCACGTCGCCGATAATATTGTACCCGGCCGAAATAAAATTGCCGCGCCCATCGGGGACCACCGAGCCGCTTGGCGGCGAGTTATCTTTATTATCGACCACAATCACGGCTTTGAGTACGGTCTCGCCCAACCGGGCATCGACGCCGCCGCCGTCGCCGGTGTCATCGCCGTTGAAATCAGCGATATTGCTGGTAATCGTGACGTGCGTCATCGACAGCGCACTGGTGTTGCGAATGCCCCCACCACTGCTGTCGGCCCGATTGCCGGTCACCGTGCTGTTGGCGATGTTCATTGTGGCCGTAAAGTTGATGAGGCCGCCGCCAAAACCATCGGCCTCGTTATCGGTGATGAGGCTGTTGACAATATCCATAGCGCTGTTAGACGAATTCGAAATACCCCCGCCGGAAGCGAAGCCGCTGGCAATTGAGGCTCGGTTGCCGCTGATGGTGCTATTGCTAATGGTGACTGTGCCGCCTAAATAGTTGTAAATCCCCCCGCCGCCGCCGTTGACTAACCGGTTGTTGGTCAGGCTAGAGTTGACGATATGCACAATCCCCCCAATGTTGGCAATGCCGCCGCCGCTCCCAATTTCACCCGCGCCGTTACCCAATTGGATCGTATTATCAGTGATAATACTGTTGCGCACGTACAGCGCGTCACCTTGGTTGCGGATACCGCCGCCATCCGTCGCGACCGGCGCCAGCCCGTTTTCCACGGTGACATTGGCCAGCGTAACCGTGATATTGGCCGAGTTTGTCGGGTCGATATCCAAAACCCGGTCGATGGCCCCGCCGTTGATGCTGGTTTGCGCGGCGCTCACCCCCTGGATCGTGACCGAGACGTTCACATCCAAATCGCCGGTGCTGTTGGCATCTTCACCTGTCCCGGCCAGCGACAGCGTGTAATCGTTCACGAGCAGGTTGATCACATAAGGCCCGGCCGGTAAAGCCTGGCCGTGTACGCCCGGCCCGCACTGATCGAACTGTACGCCGGTATTAATCGATTGAATCGCCTCCCGCAACGCACAATCGCCGTCCTGTAGCAGTTCATCGCGTATTTCGGTGGCCGTAATCGTCGCCGCAGCGAAAACTACAAACGGATCGGCTGCCCAGCAATAGGCATATACCAAGATCACCATCCCGACCCATCCGCTTGACGTCGGGCCGGTGTTCCGGTTCAAGACAAGTAACATGTGTTGTACAAGATAGTTCATTTTTTCTCCTCTGAAAATAACGATCTGGAGCGTCAAAGTTTACTTTGACCAGACCGTGAATGACAAAGCAAGCTTTGTCGCTCCGATAATATTACCTCTGAAATCCAAGAGAATTGATCTTTTTACTTTTGCCCTCCTTTTGGGCGATAAAAAAGGTGCCGCAAATATTTTGGTCCCCTTTTTTGTCGCAAAAAAGCGACCGCAAACGTTTTGATCCCCTTTTTGAAACAAAAAGGTACCGTAAACGTTTTGACCTCCTTTTTGTCGCAAAAAGGACCTTTTTGCGATAGACCTCTTTTTGGCGAAAAAGGACCTTTTGCGATAGACCTCCTATTTGGCGGCAAAAAAGGGACCTTTTGCGATAGACCTCCTTTTTGGCGACAAAAAAACCGCCTCTTTGGCAAATACCACGGTTTTAACCCGCCCAACCTCTACGCATCGGGAATATGGGGTGTCTCTGTATCAATAACCTCGACTATGGTATCAACCGTACGATCCAAATAGCTGCGACCATCATCTAAAAAGCTCTTTTCGTCTAAATAGCTGCCCGCTCCATCATGTTTGACCCCCGGCAGTAAAATAGACGTGATTCGCCCGGAACGGCGACCCTGGTTCCAAGCCGACGTAAAGGCTATCCGCCACCGGCCCGGAAAAATCATACCCAGCCGCTGAACGGTATCTTTGTCACTGTAAATGTGAACTAGTTGGTCGATACGGTTGATTTTGGGGGTGGAACTCAAGACGCCGGCTAATGAAATCACTTGGACCGGGGCCGGTAGAACTTCGGCTAAGTAGGGCGCCGCGCCGACGGCAATTTGACCGCCGCCGCTGTAGCCAATGATGGTAAGGGGAACCCGACCGGTAAAATCGTACTTTTCTTGACGAAGCTGTTGGGCGATAACGTGGGCGGCCCCCTGGCTGAAGAACGGGCCGTAGCGATTATCAGCACAGACCAAGACTTGCAACAAATTGTGCAGATTGATCATAAAACCGAGCTTATCGTGTCCGGTTAACTTTTCATGGAGAATAAAGCGCCAAAATCGGGCGAAGAGACGATCTTTGGTCAGTCCTCGGTTGGCCGCAGAGTAGGGGTAGATGGTATCGATGACGCAGGCCGTGGGCAACTGCTCCCGCAGCCGGACCAACAGCCGCTTCTCATACGGAATGTTGAGGTGAGCCGTGGAACCACCGATGCCGGTCAGGTAAACGACGTAATGGTCGACCGGTTGAGCGGCCGGCGGCGCATGCGCCTGCGCTGATTGAACCGATTCGATCTCAGCCGGCGCAGGGGGACTCTTCGCCGCCGGATCATCTTTCCGCAGCCACCAGCCCGACCACCAGCCCATCGATTCAAATGGCGCCACGGCCAGCGCCGCAACCAAACTAATAAGCACGATAAGCGCGGCGTAGTAGATGACATCAAACAGAAGATTGATCATGAGGGTAAATCCAGCCGCAAATCGGAGATGATGGCCTGGTAACGCCGCCGCAATTGCTTGCCGGCAATGCGGTTTTGCAGCCAGTAGAGCGGTTGAAGCAGCGTAAAGCGGGCAACGACCAGAACGGCCAGCCCGCCCAGCAGCACCCACAACGCTCCCTTCCAACCGAACCCGATTCCCCCCAAGATGAGGAGTAACAGCAAGCCGCTCTGCAAATACAGCAAACGCACGATGCAACTGCCGAAATAGGGGAGGATTCCTAGATAGGCTTGGGTCAGCGGCGAAAAGCTGACGACCACGATGACAAAAATTTGCCACAGGGTAAGGGGGAGTTGGAAATAGTATTCGGCCACGAGGTAGACCATCGCGGTCCAAACGCCAAGCGAGGCCATAAAGATAACAGCCGAGGCGAGCAGGCTGAAGACAAAACGTGAGGCTTTGACCTGATTAGCCAGCAGCAGCAGCCCTTGTCCAACCGCAACCGACAGGCTGGTCAGGCTCAATGATATAATTATGGCCGCGACACCGTAGGCATCGATCAGATCTTTGAGTTGTTGTTGTAGTTCCGTCATCGTACCCTTCCCGGCACCGGAAAGGGTACAACGATTTTTAGTCTAGGGCAATTCTCGTTCGTATAACCCGGGTCATCCGCGTTCTATTATTTCTCTGATCAGAGCTTGAGATCGTGATCGACTGAATTTACGTTAGCCGGCGCGAGATCAAGCGGTAGTTCGGGACACACTTTCCGAGTCTTCCTGGCTGTCCGTTTCCGGGGCGGGGCTATCATACATCGTCAATACCTGCGACGCTTTCTCCGAGCCGAAATTCTTGGCATACGCCGCCACAAAGCTGGCCCCTAACAAAAACACTTGGGCAGCATAATAGATGCCCAACAGCATAATGATAAGGGCGCCAGCCGTACCGGCGGCCGATCCGACATTGCTAATTGTTAAGTAGAGTTTGATACCCCAGACCCCAATCATCATCAGGAGCGTGGTCACCAGCGCGCCCACCCATAAATCGGACCAGGGCAAGGTTATATCCGGTATCACCCGGTACATAAAGCCGATAAGCAGCGCCACGACCAAAATGGTGCCTAAAAGACTCCCCCATTGCAACAGGCCCAGTTCGCCATAAAATATATAGCTATCCAGCAGTGAGATAGCCAGATTAATCACGATCAACAGTAGAAAAAAGAAGCCGATCATCAATACCATGACAACTGCCGTCACTTGCGAGAGGATATTCGCCATGAGGCCCTTTTTGGGGATCGGGGGTAGCCCCCAAACCGAATGCAGGGCAATTTTTAACTCCTTAAACAAGGCTGATGCCCCATAAGCTAAAAACGCCAGCCCGATCAACGAGGTAAATGTAATTGCGCCACCGGTTTGGCTGAAGATGGTCTGCACGGAGTCTTCAACCATCGACGCCGACTCTTCGGTAAGAACATTTTCTAAAGCGGAGTTAATTTGTTCTTGGGCGGCGGCCTGGCCAACAAAAATGCCCAGAACCATAGTGGCAATTAACAGTAACGGCGCCAATGAGAAAACCGCCCGGTAAGCCAGCGCCGCCGCCGAGCGTGCGGGGATACTCTCGTTGTATGAAGTAACCGTATCCATACCTAGTTTTTTTAATTTGTTCAATAAACTCATGAAATTACGCCTTCTCTCCAATCATCACAATATCAAGTCTTAGGCCGTTTACATGCCGGAATAACAAAATTAGCCACGGATGGCACCACGAATTGATCTGAAAAACAAGCCCAATCAGCAAAAATTCGTGTAATTTGTGGCTAAAAGCGTTGGATTGTATAAATCCTAATTATATGAGTTTCATCGTTAACTAAAAATTATGCCAAACACGCCCACGCTTCCCAACGGCAGCCCAGGATGGGGTTGTTAGGTCAGGAAGCCCACGATCCAGCGCGAGACAAAATAGAGAATGGCCGCGTTGATGGCCGCGCCAATCATGATCAGCAGTAGACCGGCCACGGTACTCCCGGAGGTCAGTAAGTTGCCCAGCAACGCGCTCCACGGCGCGGTTAGTATCACGGCAAAGATACCGGACAGAGCATCATCGCCAATGAAGATGGGAATGATGCTGAGGAAAACTAAGACGAGATAAACGATAACGATGATGAGGGGGATTTTGTTGATTGTGTTAGAGTGAACCATTAATTTTTCTCCAGAGGTTAGCATTTGATGAGTTTTCAAGGAGTCGGTTATGATTGAACTACCTCTATTAACCGCTCTTCATTCTTACGGCGCTTCCATTGCCTTTTTTACGGCCTCAAAAGCATTAACCACCCCATAACCGACAATATTATTAGGCGTTTGGCTGAGATTGGTCACGCTGAGGCAGGCGGCGGGATAGGCAGGCTGCTGCGGCGTATCCGGCAGCTCTTCGATCACTTGTTGGGTGGTATTTTCATCTAATACCTGGTTTAACGCGGCTTCGATATCGAGGCCGGCGATGGTTCCGGTAAAGGGGGTGACGGTTTCGCTGAGAATCTGCTCGGTGCGGTCGATGTCGCCGATGAGGTCAGGATTGGCCGACCACATCAAGGCGACCACGCCGGTAATGTGCGGCCCGGCCATCGAGGTGCCGTCGAGTTTGGTGTAGGTGCTGTTGGGAAAGGCCGACAACACTGCCATCCCCGGCGCGGCGATATCGGGCTTGATACGGCCGCTGCCGTCCACCGTAACCGGGCCGGTGCTGCTAAAGGGAGCGATGTTGTTAAATTCATCCACCGCGCCGGTGGAGGTGACTTCATCGTAGATGGCCGGCGGATCTTGGACCGTACTGCAAGCCGGCCCGTCGTTGCCGGCTGATACTTCGACAAAAACACCCGCCGCGCGCAGCGCTTGGGCCGCCGGCAGCAGCACGCCCGGATCGCAGCCTTCCGCATCGGCGGGACAGCCCCAGGAGTTGTTAAATATGTCCGCCCCTTGGGCCGGGTCGCCGTCGGTAAAGGGATCGCCGTCTTGAGGGAAGGGGGCCAGCAAAAATTGCCAGCAGTCCAGGTATAAGGCCGAATTGCCGACATTGCGGGCCAAATTGGCGCAAGCAATCCAGTCGGCGTCGGGGGCAACGCCCACCGTCTGCCCCAACACCGATCCGAGCGTGTGGGTGCCGTGGCCGCCGAAATCGACCGGTTCGGAGGTGTGATTCCAAGGATCGAACCAGTGATAATCGTGTTGGCCATCTTGGCCCAAGTAACCGTCTATCAATTCCGGGTGATCCCACTGTACGCCGGAGTCGGATTGGCCCACAACAATGCCCGCGCCGCGCACCCCCAATTCGTTCCACACCCGGTCTGCGCCGATGTTAGTCAGGTTCCACTGCGGCTCGTTGGGGGCGTCGGCTGAGCCACGGCTCGTTTCTAGCGTGCCAATAGGTCGTAGGGTGGGGCTGTACAGGATGCGGTCTACTTCGGGGCGGGTCGCCAGCAGCAGCCGGGCCAATAAGCCGCCCTTAACCTCGATGGCGTTGACCAGATAATAAGATTGATAGCCCATTCCCAGCCGGCCCAGCAGCCGGCGCAAATCGCTTTGGGAGTCGTTGGCGTGATTGACCAGGGTGGTGTAAACAACCTGCCGCCGCTCGTGGTAATCGTCAATACTGGCGGCGGCGGAGAGATCGGCTTGATCTTTGAGGACAACGAAGAGGCGGTCGCCGTAAAAGCCGGGGTAGCCGCCGATTACATACAAAACCAAGCCAATTAGCCACAGAATCGCCGCGCCGCCGGCGGCCAGCCCCAAATTGAGCGGCCGGCCCCAAAAATAGCTCAGGGCCAGGGCCACAATCGTCATCAGCCAGGCCAGCATCAAAGAAATCGCGGCCTCACGCAACGTTATCATCGCCAGTGAGTCGCCGGCCAGCAGCGACAGCCCGTCGGTGTCCATGACCGCGATAATGATCGCCGTGACCAGGCCGATGAGCAGGGCGGGGGGTCGCCAACTGAAGTTGTTGTCCGTGGCGTAACTCAACGCCATCGCCAGCCAGCCGAGGCTGGGCAGAACCAGCATTAAGCGCCACTGGCCGCTGCTAAAGCTCAGCCCGCTGGCCATAACCATTAGCATCGCGCCGATGACCAGTCCGCCGGTAAAAATGTCCCAACCCCGGCCCCGCGAGTCGCTCGGTAGGGCGGCCAGCCAGGTTCGGCCCAGAATTAGCCCGGCATTCACGCCCACCACCAGCCCCAGCGCCACAGCCAGCAGCGTATCCAGCAGCGAGCCGAGCGCGCCGCCCCAAAGCCAGGGATACGATATGATCGCTGCGGCGGCGGCTGCCAACAGCATTTGAGTCAACGAGACAGGCCCTTCTTGAGGCCGGCCAAAGAACCCCATCAGCCCCAGGAATAATAGGCTGAGCAGAAGTTGAGTCAGGAGAACCCATTGGCTTTGCACCGGATCAAATAGGCGGGTGGGCGTCAGCAGCAGCAAATAGAGCGTAGCCAACAGCCAGGCCGCAAACATGCTGCGTTCGCGGACCGGCCGCCACAAGAAAACCAGCAGCGCCAACGGTAGGGCCAGGGTCAACACCTGACCGAGGCCGGCCCAGACCGGATCGATCACCAGATCGACGCCGCCGATTAACTGCCAACCAAAACTGGCGATCACCACCCACAAAAAAGTGGCAATAGTCAGAATTCGACCCAGACAAGAGGTTTTGGACATCGATGGGTTCATCGCGCTTTTTTATTCTCCCAGCCAGTCGT
Source organism: Anaerolineales bacterium (assembly GCA_020634855.1). GTDB lineage: Bacteria > Chloroflexota > Anaerolineae > 4572-78 > J111 > JAGRBY01. The sequence continues at coordinate 498,484 of JACKAU010000002.1, read as the reverse complement.
TAATAACCACGTCATCACAGCCGGGCAGCGTTTCTGCCAGATGAGCTTGCAACTGCTCCGGCAAATCGGTGCGCGGGTCGGCCACATACAAAAAAGGGGCGCGGGTCACTTTATTGCGCCTTTGGGCCAAGGTCGTGGCCAATTGGCGGCGCGCCTCGGCGTTCAGGCCGCTGAGGCTGTTGTTGCTGACAAGAGCTTGCAAATCGGGGGGGATGATTTCAGCCAACAGCGCTTGCAGACTTTTGTCCAATGAATCGCTCCCATTGGCCGGCAGATGCGGGTCGTGAGTATCGCTATTATATACCGGCGGGTGGTGTCCGGCCAACATCGTCAGCAGCCGATAGCAATCGTTGCCGTTGGCTGCGGTTATCACCTGGTAGCCCGCCTGTTTTAGCCGGATCTCGATCAAGTGGCGTACATCAGCGCCGCTATCTACGGTTAGTATTTTCGCGCTCATCGATTGCCTTTCCGGCGTTGACCATCAAGAACTAAACAGTACCCAACGCCTTTAATCGTCACCAATCGACGAGGGCGGTTGGGATCTTCTTCAATTTTTTGACGCAGCCAATGGATGTGGACATCCAGCGTGCGGGTATCGTCTAAAAAATCCGTTTGCCACACTTCGCGCATTAAGGTGGCTCGGCTAACGGTCTGGTTCGAGTAACGGAGCAGCGTGGTCAGTAAGCGGGTCTCAAGCGGCCGCAGCCGGATGGGCTGCTCGCTGCCGTTCAGGTACAGGTCTCGATCGATGAGCCTGAGTGGTGTGGCGCTGTGGCTTTGCTCGTTATTCAATTGTCCCCCTGTCTAAAAATCTGTTTCGACATCATAATCATTGCCTTTTGATGATGGGACGCAGAGAAAGGCAAAGTTCTGCGTCCCATCTCAAATTGCAACCAGAGTACTAGCGCTGGATGAGACCCAGTACAAGTAGCAGGACGACGGCCCCCACTACAGCCACAAAGAAGCTGTAGAGGTCAAAACCGCCGACCCCAGCGCCGCCGAACAAACTCATCAAAAAGCCGCCGATGAACGCGCCGACGATGCCCACGATAATGTTGACGATCAAGCCGCCGCCGCGCCCGGTCAGCAAGTGGGCCACCCACCCGGCCAGTGCGCCAAAAATAATCCAAACTAAAATTCCCACAGTAGACTCTCCTTTTCTATTTTATGAAAAATTAATTAACCTCTGTGCCACCAAATGGATCAGCACCAAGGTGTTGATCACAGGCAGCGCAGAAATACCCAAATGGAATCATCTGCGTGATGATTTAGGCGATAAATGTTATTGGCATTTAATCTGGCAGATTGTTGGCCGTGGTAAAGTGAATAATCTTAACAACAAAACGTTAGGGTTGGATCTCTGGCTCTATAAGTTTACGTAAAACCTTAACGAGCTTCTCCGGCGAGTCGCTCTTACAGATAAAAACGTTAGCCCCGGCTTGTAATGCGACCCGCTCGACTTCAGGCCGAAGACTAAATACCAAGACTTTAGGCTGTTCCTCAAGCAGAGACAACATCTCCAAAAGTTCGATTGTAGCCTGGCCCAACATGTCCCAGTCCAACAGGATTAACTCTGGGGGAGCTGCTTCAATTTGGGGCAGGATAAAATTTTTTGGGTCAATACTGTCAACGACGCTGAAATGGGGTTGATGATCTAAAAGAAATTGAATGGCTGACTGCAACTGTGGCTGATCGGTAACGATGTAAGTCCGCAAAAGCTCACCTCACTCAACTCACTATCGTCTAGTGTAAGGGAAAACAGCGGCAAACGCATCTAACACTCGAAGCTATTTTTATCGTACAACCGGATCTTTTTTTCTCATCCTAATGTCGTATGATTGTCTCATCTAAATGAATGGTGGGGATGGGTTATTGGGGAATTAGATTATGTTGAATGGCTAGCCGGACAGCCTCAGTCCGATTGACGGCATTCAATTTAGCTAAAATACTGCTGACATGGGTTCGAATGGTGTTGGGACTAAGGTTTATTTGACTGGCAATCTGCTTGTTGCTCAGTCCTTCAATCATCAGCGTCAAGACCTCTATCTCTCGTTCGGTTAAGTCGGTATCAACTTGAGGCTCTTTGTCTTGGATTACCTGCCGGATCAGCGCCTCGGCGGCTTCCGACGCCAGAGTGGCCCGGCCAGCATAAGCATCTCGAATAGCCGCCGCCAACTCGTGGGGCGGCACATCTTTCATCAAGTAGCTGGTTGCTCCGGCTTGCAGGACACTTTGGACCAGGTCATTTTCGGCAAAGCTGGTCAAGGCAATTACGCGGATGTGGTGGTGTCGTTTACAGATGGCCCGCGTAGCGGCGATACCTCCCAGACCCGGCATCATCATATCCATCAGCACAATGTCCGGCTGAAGCTCATCACACAAGGCAATGGCCGCTTCGCCGCTGTTGGCTTCGCCCACCAACTCAATGTCATCGACGGTGGAGAGGAAAAAATTGATCCCGCCCCGAACGACAGCGTGGTCATCTACGACTATAACCCGAATGGGGGCTGCGGTGCTCATTGTTGGCATTCCTTCCTTGAAAATAACAGCATGGAACGTCAAAGTTTGCTTTGACTTGACCTGGATGACAAAGCTTGCTTTGTCGCTCCAATACATTTTCATAACAAAGCAAGCTTTGTTGCTCCGCTACATTTCTGTATTCTCAACAATGACGCAAAGCTCGTGAAACGAATGAATTTGGGAATTAGTTGAGAATTAAGTTTATACAAAACTATACTTTTTTCCAAATGAGGTTGATCGCCGTTCCCTGACCGGCCCGGCTGTTAATAGTTAACACGGCGTCGACGGCTTCGGCGCGCTCGCGCATAATACTCAGGCCCAAGTGATCGGGGGGGACGGTTTCGGGGTTGAAGCCTCGTCCGTCGTCGCGGATCGCCAGTTCTACCCGGTTAGGCCGGCAGTTCAAATTAATGCTGACCTGGTCGGCATCGGCGTGTTTGACGATGTTGTTAAGGGCTTCTTGAGCGATCCGATAGACGGCCACTTGCAGATCCGGCGGCAGCAGGCTGTCGCCTTCAATAATTAATTCAAAGGGGATTTTGAAGCGTCGCAGCATCGCTTCGCTCAGATGCTTTAGGCTGTCGGCCAGGGGTTTTTCGGTCAATGAGGCCGGCCGCAATTCCAACAGCAGCGTGCGCATCTCGGCCAGGGCGCTGCGAGTCAATTGGCGCAGTTCGGTCAGGCCGTACCGGCCTTTGGCCGGGTCTCGCTCCCAAGCGTCGGGCAGCGCCTCGGCGATCAGGCTGGCTGAAAAAAGGGTTTGGGTGACCGCGTCGTGCAGATCGCGGGCTAAACGATGGCGCTCCTCGTCGACGGCGGCCTTTTGGGCCTGTTGGTAAAGCTGCACATTTTCCAGGGTAATGGCGGCCTGGGCGGCCAGCAGTTCCAGCATTTCCAGATCGGTCGCCGTGTAAGCCGCCCGGTCATAGCTCTGAACAAACAGTACCCCCAAAATCCGTTCTCGTCCGGGCAGCAGCACCGCCAGACCGGACTGGGTCTCTTCCGGGTCGCCGACGATTTCGAATTTGTACGCTTCTGCGGGGAGTTGCCTAAAGTCGTCGATGCGCAGTGAATGGCCCCGACGCAGCATATAACCGGCAAAGGAGTTATCCAAATCATACCGGACGTTGGGCCAAAAAACACCCCGATCGGCCATATAGACGGTCTCACCTTCCAACAAACTTTCGTGGATCAGTTCGACCATGAAAACTTCAGCCGGCATCAACCGGGCCACGGACCCATGAATTTCGCGGTAAATCTGTTGGAGGTCCATTTTAGCCGCGGCTACGGCGTGCGTGGCCCGGTGAAGAATACTCAGCCGCAAATTGGCCGTGCGCAGCGACTTCTCAGCTTGCCAACGCTGTAACACGTTCCCGATCATCTCGGCAGCAGTGCCCAGCAGCAAAACTTCCTGATCGTCCCATTCACGCGGAGCCGTACAATCATCGAAAACCACGCAGCCCCACCACATATCGCCAAAACGGATGGGGAAAAATTGGACTGAAAGAATGGAATTGGCTTGGAAGAACCGCCGCATGTTTGGGTCGGCGGCCCAGAGACTCGCCGTGGGACCGCCCACCGGCCGGCCTGACTCCATTAGCCGGCGATATTCCTCCGGCAAGGTGGACCAGGCGATATTTTGAGCCATCGGCTGGTGTAAATTGGGCCTTATGCCGGGCGCTGTCGCCTCAGCGGCCATATTGGCACATAACCCCCGTTGAGGGTCATAATAATTCTGGAATACAAAAGCGCGGGACACTCGCGCCCCTTCCATCAAATGATAAAGGGCCGTATTCAAAATATTGAGGTTTTCGGCATCCGTTCCACCGGGGGCTAACAGCGTCTGGGAACAGCGGGCCAACGTTTGGGCGTAACGGAGCTGTTGTTCGCGCTGAGCCTCGGCTTGCTTCAGGTCGGTGATCTCGCGTTGGATGGCGGTAAAGTGGGTCAGTTGGCCGCCGTCGTTAAAGACCGGGGCAATATTTAACTCCACCCAAAAGGGAGCGCCATCTTTGCGGTAGTTGATTATTTCGATGCGAATGGGGGCTCGATCAAGGAGCGCCTGCCGGATTTTTGCCAACGCGCGCCGATCCGTTTGCGGTCCTTGCAAAAACCGGGGCGACCGGCCGATAACTTCGGCCATTGTGTAGCCGGTCATCCGACAAAAAGCGTCATTAGCGTAAATGATGGCTGGCCCCGGCTCGTCGAGCGGTTCGGCTTCGGTGATCAAGACCCCGTCTCTGGCGTGGATCACCGCCGATTCGAGCAGTCTAAGCCGTTCTTCCTGGCCTGGCTGGGCGGTGGTGTTAACGCCGGTGGTTTGTTTTGATTGGTTCGGTTGAACGGTCATCGGCCAAACCTTTATCTAACGGAGAGCGTTTAGCTATCAGCTTTCAGCCGTTAGCTTTATGACTTGTATCTGTTTTGCCTCAGTGAATGAGGTTCTTCTTATTATATGGAACAATGGTTTTCGGCAAATCGCGGCTGCCCTCTGTTAAAATATAAGCGTGGCAGTACCGAGCCTGCCACGCTTATAGACTTAGGGTTCGATTGTCAGTTGACGGACAAATCAGCGATTCGTCCTACACGCTTGATGCCTTGGGGCTGACAGCTTCAGGCCTTATTTCCAGATACGGCTGATGGCTACCATTTCAGACTGCTCGATAAAGTAACCGTCGTCGTTGAGACCGATGACGGCCTTTTCGGCCATCCACACGTCGCCGTCTTGCTGGAAGTCCTCAAATAGATTGCTGCCGTCGGGACAACCGTAGGGGGCCACTCGATCACCGACGCCGGGGACGGTGCCGGTCATCAAGCCGCACACTTGACCATCGGCCAGCTCCACCAACCACGCCTTCGACGACTGACCCTGCCCGGCATTCGGTTCCGGCAGCGGTTCGGTCAGTTCCAGCACAAAGCCGGTGTCGCCGGTGGTGGGGTTAGCCCCGCAGACAACAGTCGGCGCATCATTAACCTCAAAGCAAGGATCGTAAATCTGGTTGCCGACGGTGCAGCGCCAGGCATCCGTCCGGCCCAGGCCGATCGCGTTGGCAAAGCAGGAGCCGGCTTGAGTTTCGGTCGGGATTTCGGTTGGGGTGTAGCTGATGACTGCGGTGGCGGTTACTGCGGCGGTGGTGGTCATTGCGGCGTTGTCGGCGCTGCCGGCCTCGGTGGTTACTTGGGGCGCAAAGATGAGCGTACCAAAGTCGCCCTGGTCGTTACGGTAGGAGAGAGCCAGTTGGCCGACCTGATAGCCCCATAGGCTGACATTTTGCAGCGCGGTGAAAAATGCCGTTTCTTGATTGAGAATGGGTTCAGGGCAAGCTTTGCGGGTAGAGGCAACGGGGTCTATGGTCATCACAAAGGGATTGTCCTCGCCGAGGGTGAAGCTGCTGTTGTAGGTGTTGCAGCCGCCGGAGCCGGTGATCTGGCCGTCTTGAAAGCTAATGGTCACTTCGGTGTCGGTTAGAACCGGCTGCTGGTCAAGGTTGAGATCCACCAGCGTCCAGGATGTGCCGTTGAGATCGTCGGCGGAGATGCGCACCAGATCCTCTGTCTCGCCGGTGATTTCGGCCAGTTGGCCGTCTTGCAGGGCGTACGTTTTGTCAGCCTTGTGGCTCTTACAGCAGGCGGCGTCGCCCGGCCCGTCGGTGATGATCTCCAGCATAATCTGGCCGTTTTCAATGGCCGCTGATTTAATTTGAATCCGATCCTCAATCAACACCGCGCCGGCATCGACCGGCTGGCCGTCTTGATTTAGCTGGGCCGCCACATAAATGAAGTGACCGGTGCCGCCGGAGTTTTCTGACAGGAAGACGACCGCGTCATCGACCCCATCGCCATCGAGATCGCCAAAGAGGGGCGGCGCGCTGACCATCATCACAGTCGGCCGTTCCGCCGAGTCTTCGCTGAACGGTTCACCTTCATATCGACCGTCGGTCAAGGTGACCGGCTCATCGTAGATGCCGCTGTAGGTGGCGTTTCTTAGCTGATCCGCTGTCAATGCCGGAACGCTCTCGGCCGAGGCATCGGTCTCAGTCTGCGGCTCAAACATCAGCGTCCCCAGGCTGCCATCTTCATTGATATAGCTTAAGGCCAGTTGGGTGGCCAGGTAGCTCCATTGGTCCACATTTTGAAGCGCCGTCAGATATTGGGTTTCCAAACTCATGCCGGGTTCGGGGCAGGCCATCATTGTAGAGGCAATGGGGCTAATAGTCAGGCTTTGAGGCGTGTCGCCTTCAGCGATAGATGTGGTGTAGTTATTACAGCCGGCAAAGCCGCTAAGCTGTCCTTCCGAGAAGTTAGCGGTGATATCGACCTCGTCCGGAACCGGCTGCTGATCAAAATTGAAATCGACCAGTCGCCAGCTTGTGCCGTCTAAATCGGCCAGGGAGACCGTTCCCAAATCTTCGACGCTGATTTGGACTAACTCATCGCCCTGTAAGGCATAGGTCCACCGTTGTTTGGCCGAGGGGCAGCACTCCGGATCATCCGGCCCTTGGGTGACGACTTCCAGAATGATTTGTTCCGCGTCAATGGTCATCGATTTGATCTCAGGGTTGTTGCCGGGCAGTTGCGTTGTCGCTACGTTGACCGGCTGGCCGTCTTGATTGATAACGGCGGCCAGGTACAAAAAAGTGCCGCTGCCGCCGGAATTTTCGCTCAGCAGCACGGCGGCGTCCTCGACGCCGTCGCCATTGAGATCGCCGAACGCGACGTCGTTGGGATTAAAATTCACGGTGGGACGGGACGCGCCGCCTTCAACAAACGGCTCGCCTTCATATTGGCCGTCGGTTAGCGTCACTTCTTGATCGTCGTAAATGCCGGTGTAGGTCGCATTGGCCAGTTGGTCGATGGTCAAGACATTCGTATCGGCCGGGGCGGCGGCGGTCGATAACTGTTCTGCCGTGGCTTGATCGGGAATACACAGCTTCCAGCCCGGTTCGATGACATCGTTGCTGTCGATGGTGGCGAAGGTGCTGTCGGTTTTGGCTTTGAGGTTGGTCGCGGCTGCGATGCCGGTGTACAGGGTGGGGTCGCCATAGGCGTCCTCAGCGATAGTGGATAACCAATCGCCCTCGGCGACGGTCACTTCCGACTCGCAGGTGACGTCGTCTTGAGCGATGGTTATGGCCGGCAGAAACATCGCCAAGATTAATAAAGCGGTCATAAAATAAAATAGTTTGTAAATTGTTTTCATATTGTTCTCCAATAACTTGGTTTTAGCTAACTTTTGAGCGCAACGTGGGGATTTTCACCACAGAGAACCCAGAGAAGGCACAGAGTTCACAAATGATTCCTTGGTGTTCTCCGTGCCTTCTTGGTGTCCTCTGTGGTGACATAAATTTTCTGCGATCTTAGGTTACGTATTACGCCTTACTTCTCCCTTAGGAAAATGGTTCACGGAGTTTCGCTTTTCTCCCAGCGGCCGTCTGCAAGCAAGACCCAGGTTTGATGGTCAACCGGAACGTCAAAGACAACCGCATTGCTGAATAGTTCAACAGTGGCGTCATTCTTGGCGAATTCTTCGCCGGTGGGCGCGCCAAGCGCGTCTTTAACCGAGGCATTGTAGCACCACAGCTTGCCAAAACCCATCATCGGGCCAAGCGGTTCCTCTGCTTCCGGGCAGTCGGGCGGAAAAACAGGATCGCCGGCGGAAGACCAGGTGTTCTTGTAGCGCGACCAGTCATCACCTTGGTTACTGTCATTGCCGCCAGGGATGACAAAAATGACTTCCTCCGCGCCGGACGGATTGTCCCACCACAACATCACGCCTCTCTCGAACGGTTGGCGGGAATAGTTAGTGCGAGGATGGCGGCTGACCATCGTCCCGACGTCGTCGAGGATGTCTGAACTCATCGAAATGCCGTTCAAGATCGAGTCAGGGGGGAACGTTGACCGGCCCGGACGAAGCCACAGCAAGGCGACAATCAGGATAATCGCCGCGACCGCGCCGATCCAAACCCAACGGACGCTGGTTGTCTTCAAATTTAGGTTTCTCTTCGTATCAGCCGCCGGGGGGGTGTGAATGACGGTTGGTTGGGTAGGTGTATCAGGTTGTGTCGGCAGCGGTTGAGTGACATCGTCCGAGTCCGTCTCAAGATCGCGGGTTGGGTCAAGGGGCGTAGGAACGGCTTCGACGATGGAGTCACGCCAGGCGGCTTCCAGGGCCAGGGCCATCTCTTGGGTGGTTTGATAGCGCTGATCGGGCCATTTGGCCATCGCTTTGAGTACCACCGGCTCGAAGGTGGGGGGAACGTTGGGGTTGAGATCATGGATGGACGGTATCGGCTCCTGGATATGTTTGAGGGCAACAGCCATCGGCGTATCCCCGTCGAACGGAAGTTGCCCGACCAGCAGTTCAAACAAAACAACGCCCAGCGAGTAGATGTCGCTGCGGCCATCGATTGGTTCGCCGGCGGCCCGTTCTGGGGCCATATACGCGGCGGTGCCGACCACTGTGCCGGTGTCGGTGACGCGGGGGTTGTAGGGGCCGTGCATCATCTTGGCCAAACCAAAGTCGGTCAGGAAGACTTCGTGGAGTGGATCGATCAGGATGTTACTGGATTTTATATCACGATGGACGACCCCCCGACTATGAGCATAGCCGAGCGCGGCCCCAATATCGGTAATGTATTTAACGATTTGTTCGTAAGGGATATGGGCTTCTTTGTGAATTAAGTCGGCCAGCGTGCCGGTTTCTATCAAACGCGTCACGATGTAATACGTGCCGTTTAATTCGCCGAAATCGAAGAGCGGTAAGATGTGGGGATGTTCAAGGGCGGCCACCGCTTTGGCCTCGCTTTCGAAGCGCTTGACGAAGTTTTCGTTCTGGGTCAGGTCCGGGGACAACATTTTGATCGCGACGTAGCGATCAACGGACGGTTGGTAGGCTTTGTAGACCGTGGCCATCCCGCCTTGTCCGACAATGTCCACTATTCTGTATTGCCCAAACTGATAACCGGGCAAGGCCTGACTCATTAGCCGCTCCGAACTGAGGTGACAGTCACAATTGAGTTGGTGACTGTCACCTCTAATAAAACGCTAAGGTATTTCCATCGAATGCTTATTCAACCACTTGACTGGCCAACTCGACCAGTTCATTGTCTTGGACACCGAAGAATTTAACGGTCAATTGGGTTGGATCGCTTTGCGGATCATTTGGCCCCTGAATGAACATCACCAGTCCGACGAGACCATCTTCAACCGCGAGTGATTTTACAATGATGCGGTCGCCCAGAAAAACGCTGCCGATTTGCGTCGGCGTGCCATCGACATCGGCTACGACGACCAGATCGTAAAAGGTGCCGCTGCCGCCCGGATCGCTGATGAGAAGGGCCACAGCCTCATCTTGGCCGTCGCCGGTCAAGTCGCCGTAGGCAACCTGATCGCCCAAGCGGACCACGGTTTCCGTGGCCGAACCGGGGGCGGCGGGTTCACGATATTCCCCATTGGTCAAAGGCGCTGTCCCATCGGCGGTGTACTCAACATTATAGGTGGCGTTGCGCAGGGCCGCCAGAGTCAAATTGCCGGCCGTTTGGCTCGTCTGGATTTTGGAAACGCCGATGGGCCAGCCGGTCGAAATGGTCCGGTCGGTCAGCCCTTGCCGAATCGTTTCCAGATCGTCTTTTAGGGTTTGCGGAACTTGATCCTCGAAGCTGTTGAAGGGCGCCAGACCAACCCCGCCGTTTTCCAGCGTACCGATATAGCTGCTGCCGCCGGCAAAAGTACCATCGACCATTTGCGAGACGGTCTCGAAAACAGCCAGATCGATTTGCTTGATGACGCTGGTTAGGTAAACATCGGCATAGTCCGGATTGCTTAGCGATTGATCCGCATCTACGCCGATGACGGTTAGGCCATTTTCAGCCGCCACCTCAGCCGTGCCTAAGCCAACGGCGCCGGCCACCGGGAAGATGATATCACAGTCCCGGCTGGCCAACTCCACGGCAATACTCCGCCCGAACGCTTGATCGGTAAAACTGCCGGCAAAGACGCCGGCTCCACCCACCGCGATAGTGGGGTCAGTATGCCAGCCTAGAACATTAACATCGGCTTCATTTTGGCTGTTGTAATAGTCCACGCCTTGCTCAAAGCCCACCATAAAAATCATGACCGGGGGGATTTGCCGGCCGCCATAGGTGCAGACCGTGCCGCTTTGACTCATACCGGCGGCCAGATAACCGGCCATAAAGGCCGGGGCATCGACAGCAAACAGCAAGCCGCGATCATTAGCCGTTTGGTCCGGAAAGTCAACAATGGCAAAGGGGACATTGGGATTGGCCTGGGCAGCCTCTTTAGTGGCTCGGGCCATTTCAACGCCAACGGTGACAATGCCGTCAACGCCCTGGTTCAAGAACTGGTTGATGCGCGTCTTGACCGTTCCCGGATTGGCGTCCTGCAAGAATTGGACGCCGACACCTAACTCCGCCTCGGCCCGCTGCATGCCGGCCCAGGCCAGTTCATTGAAGCCTTTGTCATTGAGCTGCCCCACAACCAGACCATACCGCTGTTTAAGCAGGGCCGCTGAACTGGCCGACGTTTCGGAAATCGTATCGGCGTCGGGAACCAGCGATCCAAGGGCGATGGCATCGATTGCCGACAGGCCGGATTCCGCTTCCTGGCCGGTCGCTTCTTTAGCAGCCGGTTGTTCGGTCGTCGCTTCTTCAGCAGCTGGTTCTTCAACAACGGGTTCTTCAGTAACCGCCTCTTCAGTAGAGGCGGTTTCTTCGTTAGAAGTTTGAGCTTGTGCAGCCGGTTCGACGGTGGCTTCAGCCGGGGCGTCGGCTTCGGTTTGGGCCGGTTCCGGAGCGGCGCTATTGCACGCGCCCAGTATCAGGGCTAAAACCAGGGCCATCACAAGTAAATTTAAACGCTTAGTCATACGTCTTTCTCCTTGAAAATTCCCCTCACCCCCAGCCCCTCTCCCTTTCAGGGAGAGGGGAGTCGCGTTAGCGACAGGGTGAGGGTGAAATTTATTCATTCGCCACGATTGCTTAGTTCCCGTCGTCCGGCAGAGGCTCGTCGGTGGGGATGGGTTGACCTTGCTGTTGTTGTTGTTGTTGAGCGGCTTCGGCTGCTTGCCGAGCTTCTTCTTCCGCCTGGCGTTGAGCTTCTTCTTCGGCCTGGCGTTGAGCTTCCTCAGCGGCCTGGCGTTGGGCTTCTTCCTCAGCTTGACGCTGGGCTTCTTCAGCCTGGCGTTGGGCTTCCTCAGCAGCCTGGCGTTGGGCTTCTGCCTCAGCTTGACGCTGGGCTTCGGCATCGGCCTGGCGTTGGGCTTCCTCAGCTTGGCGTTGGGCCTCGTCAGCGGCTTGCTGTTCGGCTTGAGCTGTGGCCTGAGCGGCCGCGTCTTGCTGCGCCTGGGCTGTAGCTTCAGCCGCCGCTTGCTGTTCGGCTTGCTGGCGGGCCTGTTCTTCAGCCTGCTGCTGAGCTTGCTGTTCGGCTTGACGTTGGGCTTCTTCGGCTTGCTGCTGCGCCGCGATGTCCTCGTCGCTCGGGCCGACGAATATCGGCACGGCAGTCGTATCGCTAAGGCCATTTTCATCGGCAACGGTCAGGGTGACTTGGTAGTTGCCCTGCGTTTGGTAGACGTAGGTAACTGTTTGACCACTGTCGGAACCGCCGTCGCCAAAGCCCCACTGATAATCGATTATCTGCCCGCTACCGGGAGTGGAGTTCTGGGCGCTAAAGGTCACCGGCTTGCCGGCCTGAACTTGGGCCGGAGCGTCGATGGCCGCCGTCGGTGGTGTAGCCGGCAGCAGAGGTCGGGTTTCGGGCTGGGGTTCTGGTGTCGCGGTGGGTTCAGGTTCAGGGGCGGCGGTGGGCGTCGGTTCGTCGGGCGCCGGGGTAGGTTCTTGAGTTGGCGGCGGCGGGGGCGGACCATTGGCATCGATGATGTCGATGTCGTAGCTGTCGGTCTCGCTCAGGCCGTTTTGATCGGTTACAGTCAGGGTGACGTTGTAGGTGCCCGGTGCGCCGTAGACGTGAGTGACGCCCATACCGGTGGCGGTTTGACCGTCGCCAAAGCCCCACTCAAAACTCACAATCGGGCTATCCGCTTGAGAGTAGCCGCCGTCGAATACCACGGTTTCGCCCACTTCGGCTTGAGTCGGGCCATTGATTTGAGCGACCGGCGGTTGGGCCGGTTGAGCCGTGGCTGTGGGCGCAGGTAATATCGTGGCCGTGGCCGGGTCTATCGTCACCGACCAACTGGTGGTGTCGTTCTGGTTGATGTCGTTTTCAAGGGTTAACTGGACGGTGTAATCACCCGGCTGCTTGTAGGTGTGATTGACGACCAGATTGCCGCCGGCTGTCGCGCCATCGCCGAAGTCCCACTGAATAGTGGTCAACGGGGCGGCTGAGGTGGATGACTGGCCGTCAAAGGTAAGCTGCTCGCCCACTTCGCCGCCGGCGGGACCGGTGATGTTGGCCGTCAGCGGATCGGGTTGAGTCAGCGGGTTAACCGTAATCGCGGCGGTGGTGCTGCCGCTCAGATTATTTTGATCGGTAACGTTGAGGGTAACGGTGTAGTCGCCTTCTTGAGTGTAAGTGTGATTGGTCAACTGACCGCTGCCGGTGTCGCCATCGCCGAAATCCCAATCGTAACTGACGATAGGACTGGAGGCTTGCGTGCCGCTGGCATCGAAATTGACTGTATCGCCGACTTGAATCGTGGTGGGGTTGGCCTGGATCGCGGGTTGGGGCGGTGTGTTGGCCGGCGGCGGCTCGCTGATGACCACAGCCTGGGCGGTGGTGTTCGATTGGCCTAGTTCGTTGTTCAGCGTCAGCAGCACGGTGTAGTTACCCGGTGCGTCATAAGCATGGCTGACCACCAGGTTGCCGCTGTCGGTGTTGCCGTCGCCAAAGTCCCATTGGATATCGGTTAACGGTGCGGCCGAGGTGGACGACTGCGCATCGAACGTGAGCGACTGGTTGACCTGGCCCTGCGATGGCCCGCTAATGTTGGCTGTTAAAGGTACGGGCGTCGGCTGAGGGCTAACTTGAATCGGCGATGTAGTGGAGCCGGTCTGGTTCTGATCGTCCGTTACTTCCAGAGTGACGGTGAAATCACCGTTGGTAGTGTAAGTATGGTTCACTTGAGCGCCGCTGCCGGTGCTGCCGTCGCCGAAATCCCAGGCATAGCTGGTAATCGGGTTAGAGGATTGGCTGCCGGCGCCGTCAAACGTGACCGCCTGACCAACCTCCGCCGTCGAAGGCCCGGAGATGGCTGCTTTGGGCGGTTCGCTGGGCGGCGGCGGATCGACCAAGTTGATGAGGTGGGTGGCCGTATTTTCGAGACCATTTTGATCGGTGACCGTTAACCGGACGTTGTAGATAACCAGATCGCTTCTGGTGGCCGGTCGGTTGTAGACGTGCGGTACGGTCGGTCCGTTGGCGCTTGAACCGTCGCCAAAGTCCCAGGCCCAACTGACAATCTGGTTTTTGGAGGTCGAGCCGGAGCCGTCAAAAACGATCTCTTGGCCCCACTGCGCTTCCTGAGGCGCGTTTATTTTGGCCACAGGAGCATCGCCGGGGTTTAAAGCGCTATCGATGCGGATCGACAGGTTATCGCTGCTGCGCAGACCATTTTGGGCAACAACGGTTAAGACCACATTGTATGAACCTTCTTGACTGTACGTGTGCGAAACCTGCGGGCCGCGCGCGGTGGTGCCATCTCCAAAGCTCCAGTTATACTCGGTAATGGGGCTAAGCGAGAAGGATCGGTTGCCGCTAAACGCAACTGGCTGGCCCACCGTCCCGGTGGACGGGCCGTCGAGAATGGCCGTGGGGAAGGTGGTCTCTTCAACGTCATCCTTAATCGTGATTCTAACATCGGTGGTGTCTCGCAGGCCATTCTGATCGGTGACTCTCAGTCTGACCCGATAGGTGCCGGGATCATCAAACGTATGATCGACCCGTTTGCCTTTGGTGCGGGTTCCGTCGTCGAAATCCCATTCGTATCTATCGATGGGACTGTCGCCCTGGCGCGAGCGCCCTCCGTCAAATCGAACTGGCTGGCCGGTCACCCCTTCACTGGGGGAGCGGATGACCGCTATCGGCCCTTGTTGCGGCCGGTCGGTGCGCTGCCAGGAGAAGCCGATATAGGATTCGCGGACCCGTTGGAAATATTCAACCCGAAGTTGGTGAATACCGGACGACACGTTGCGCTGAATTTCGATGACGCCGGTGGGGCCACCCTGCCAGCGGTCTGAAATCAGGTCGTTGTCAATCCACAGGCGGTGGCCGTCGTCAGAGGTGATGCGGAAGAGATAATCGCCGCCGTCAAAGGGAACCTGGCGCGTCCAGCGGGCAGAGAAATTCTCGCCGGGGACGCCGGGGCCGGGCGAGTTGCCGTTCCAGTTGTAGTTGATGCTGCCTTCGTTGCGAATCAGCACCGGTGCGCCGGCCAGGTCAGGATTGCTGAAATATTCCGCTTTCCAATCCGGGAAGGTGTCAATTCGTTGCCACGACAGCACGGCGACCGCGCCGCCGGTCAGTTCGTTGTACTCCATGCGGATGTCGTGGTTGCCTTCGGTCAGGAAGATATCGGCGGCAAAGGTTGTCGGCGATTGCTCGTTCCATTGGTTGATGAGCAGCGCCCCGTCAACCCACAGTCGCACGCCGTCGTCCGTTCGAGTGAAGAAGCGATAGGTTCCGGCGGCAAAGTTCAGCGTACGCGTCCAGCGCACCGAGAAGAAATCGACCGGAATAATGCCCGGAGCGGGCGAGCCGAGACCCCAATCGAAACTGATGGCGACGTCATTGCGCACTAAAGCGGGTGAACCGCTCAATGAATCGTTATCAAAATATTCACCTCGCCAATCGGTGATGACCACGCCCGGTTCCGGGGTGGCGGTTGGCGGCGGCGGCGTTGGTGTTGGCGGCGGCGGAACAAAGACAATGGGTACATTGGCGATGTTGCTGGCCTGTACATATTGGGCCGACACCCAGCCGAAATCCTGAGTAGCCGAAGGGAACTTGATCTGCCACCAGGTCGATTCGGCGTTGCGGCCGATGATTTCGGCCGATTGACCCAGTAACAACACGCCCAAGATGTCAAAGTTGGTGCCGGGACCGGATCGGACGTTCAGATTAGCCGTAGTGGTCAACTGAGCCACCGCCGGCGGGGGCGGGGTGCGGCTAGCGTTAGGGTCGGGTGAGATGATGATAACATTGTTGTTTGATGAGCCGGGTGTGGGTGGTGGGGCGCCGCCGTCGGGCGTGACAATGGTCAACATAGCCTGCGCCCGAATAGTGTTGTCGTCGGTGGTTACCAAAACGGGAACCGGACTTTCATCAAGCCAGCGGGTATCGGTGGGTACGATGATTTCCACCGAAAAGCGACCGTCTTGGTCAACGACGGCGCTGTTGACGGTAAAGGCCGGCGGATCGGATGGCACCAGCGACACAACGACCCGGCTGCCGGCCGGCCAGTTTTCGCCGGTAACGGTTACGGTTGAGCCAGGCTGGCCGGCGCTGGGATCGAGGGTGATCGCCGGGGCCGTTAGTTCATCGGTCTCTTGATCACCGTTGGCATCCGGCAAAGGGGCGGATTCAACCGCCGGAACAGTGGCTGTGGCCAATCCGGCCACAACGGTGGGGGTTTGGTCGCTTTGCGCGCGTTCTTCTCTGACGAAAAACTCGCCCCCCAGAAATACAGCTACGAGGCCGGCCAAAACACATAGAAGCAACACTGCGCCAAGCAGTAACTTCTCTATGGTTGACCAGCTACTCAGAAATCCTTTATTATTGCTCATTAATTCCTCCCAGAGTCAGTCTATTCTAAGGATAACAGAGTTCCCAATACTTTACATCGGTCAGATGTATTTTTTTAGTGTAGACAACCCGCTTCCGACAACAAGCGGAGGCTGAGGTCGTCCATTTGGATGAGTTCTATCGTAAAAGTCATCCAGCTTAATGGGTGCATCAAGTGAATTTTCATAAACAGGGTTGAAACGAAATCTGGTCAAAAAGGGGTTGGTCTAGCTTGTTATACGTGGTTTATAGAAATTTCCTTCTAATGAGTTATTTGACCGCAGGTGTATCGAAAGGTGCTTTTTGTCACAAGATAGCAGTTGGGCCATTTATGTCAAAACCAGCCTATTATATAGTGACTTACGCTAAAGGGGAATTTTGCTTGGGGCGTTTTTGCTGAGGCGCACTGAAGTGTTCTATCAGTCATCATCACCGGAATCATCACTTTTGCCGCTGTCCTTACCGGAATTGTCATCTCGATCATTGCTGCCGCTGTTGCTGCTGCCAGATCCGGAGTTATCGTCTCGATTATCGCTGTCGTTGTCATTGCTGCCGCTGTTGTTGCTGCCGGAACCGGAATTATCGTCCGAGGAATTGTTATTGCTGTCAGAGCCGGAATTATTGTCCGAGAGGTTGTCGTTGCTGCCGGAGCCGGAATTGTCCTCCGAACTGTTGTCGTTATTAACGTTGTTGTTGTCATCAGAACCGCTGCCCGGCCCAGAATTGTCGTCCGATCTGCCGTCGCTACCGGGGCCGGAATTATCACTTGAGCCAGAATTGTTATCCGAACCATCGTCGTTGCCCGGTCCGGAGTTATCCGACTTAGCGCCGTCATCGTCCGTTTCCATTTCGACTGGAGCCGGTTTCGGCGTAGCGGTGGGCGCGAGTTTGATCGTGTCCGATGTTGATTGGATAGCTGCCGTCGGCGTGACGGTAGGTGGAGGTGTCGGCGTTGAGGTGGGCGGGATCGGTGTTGGGGTTACGGTCGGCGTTGGCATCGGCGGGGCCGGTTCGAGTACGGAAATCGTGACGGCAACCAGTTGGCCCGCCCCATTGGTTTGCCCTTCGAGGCGTACTAGTGCGCCAACGGCTAACTCCCCATCAAGCACTGTCTCGGGGGCAAGCTCGATGGTCAGATCGTCCACCATCAGCCCGGTTGCGGAAATGGCCTCAATGCGTCCGATAAACCTGACCAGGGCAGTTTTACGCTGTTCAATGAGGTGGTTGACTTCATCGATGCGGCGTTGGTTGAGGGTATCCTCTAACTGCTGCCGCTGCCGGGTGTCCTGAGTTAGGGTCAGCCGGATGGTTTCTCCCAGCCGTTTGACCGGATAGAGCGGCTGGCCGGGCAGGCTACCCTCGGCTGCCAGGACCATACCGCCGCCCAAGAGGCTGCCAAAAACACAGACCAAAACCAACAGGCCCGCTGCAATCGCGGTTGAAAGGCCGGTGTTGAACAGGAGCCGCCCAAAATTAAACCGTGGCCGGGCAACGGATCGGCTCGTTTGGCCGGGGGAGGATGACGAAGCGGGCGCGGCCAACGAATTAGCATGGGCCAACAGACGATCCAAGCTGGCCTGGGGCGCTGGAATGGGGATCTCGCCTTTCAAGGCGTCAACCTCAGCCGCGAGTGCCAACATCGGGCGCAGCCAGGCCGCGTCATCACCGGCTTCGGCCAGAACCTCATCCAAGGAAAGGCCCGCGGCCAGCAAGGCTAAGGCTTCATCTAGTTTGTCGGCCTGATTAATCGTTGGCTCGCTGTTCATCTCTAAACCGTATCTTCCATTGATTGGGGCTGGATTAATTCCGCCAGCGTCCGCATCGCTCTAAATTGCAGCCCTTTGATTGCGCCGGGCTTTTTGTTAAGCGCCTGGGCCACACTCTGAATATCCATCCCCTCCAAAAAACGTAAGACAATGACCTCGCGCTGCTCATCGGTTAACTGCCGGATGGCCTGGACCAACTCGCGGGTACGCTCGCTTCGAATGGCTTGGTGGAGGGGGTTGGTATGTTCGGCGGCGGTCACCTGCTCATTAAGCTGGACTTCGGGCATGCGCTCGCGTTGGCGATAATGGTCGGCGACCACATTGCGGGCGATGCCCATAATCCACCCCTGCGGCGAGTCGCGCCAGGCCGAGCCCCGTCGCAGCGCCTCTAGCGCCCGCACGAAAATTTCGCCGCACAAATCTTCGACCGTTCGTTGGTCGCCGACTTTGAATTGAACATAGCGGGCCACCATCTCATAAAAGCGATGATGAAATTCGCGCAGCGCGTCGGGATCGAGTTGTTTTGCTTTTTCCAGCAGTTGCTGATCGTTGCTCATTGTTAGGTTACTTGTCGAGAAATGGCCCTAAAAGTTACGCGGTCGCGCCAAATTCGTAGAAAATCACCAATTTTCAAACATTGCGTAACTTTTTGATCACTTCTGCGACATTTAGGGTCGAGAATTGCGGCCGCAACTTATCTTCCCTAAAAGTTTAGCTACGTTTTTGAAAGGAGCAATCTATGAGGCATGAATTGGCAGAAGTTTCAACCGGCGGCGTCCTCCGGCCTGTGGGCTTCGGCCCGATCACCCGACGCTGGGTTGGGCGGCAAGTACGGCTCAGCGGATCGACCCTGCTGCTGGGGACGGCATTGTTCAGCTTGTTTGTGGCGTTGCTGGCCTTGATTCAATTTAGTACGCCCAATCTGGCCGGTAATGACGGCTACTATCACATCAAATTGGCCCAGGTAATGCGTCAGGAAGGGCTGCGCCCGCCGTTTCCGTGGCTGCCGCTGACAGTTCTGGCCGCGGATCGCTACGTGGATCACCATTGGCTCTATCACGTACTGCTGCTGCCCTTCACCTGGGGCGATCTGCGGCTGGGGGCCAAGTGGGCCAGCGTCATCCTGCCGGCCCTGACGTTCCTGACCGGCTGGGTGCTGCTGCGTGGGCAGCGCGTGCCGCTGGCGGCGCTGTGGTCGCTGGGGTTTTTGGCTGTGTCTGAGGCGTTTTTGTACCGGATGAGTATGCCCCGCGCTCAAGCGGCGTCGCTGTTATTTTTGGTATTGGCGCTCCACCTAACGCTCACCGGGCGTCATCGCTGGCTGCTGGTGGTTGGGCTGTTGTATGTCTGGCTCTACAACGCCTTCCCGCTGCTGCTGCTGGTCGTGGGGGCCAATGTCGTCGCCCGGTGGCTGATCGATGGCCGGCTGGCGCTAAAACCGCTGTTGTATGCGTCGGCCGGATTGGGGCTAGGGCTGGTACTCAATCCCTACTTTCCCGATAACCTCAGCTTCATTTACTACCATTTGGCCCCCAAACTCACCGAAGTAACCGCCACCAGTGTAGGCCGAGAGTGGTACCCCTACCAAAC
Source organism: Anaerolineales bacterium (assembly GCA_020634855.1). Classification (GTDB taxonomy): domain Bacteria; phylum Chloroflexota; class Anaerolineae; order 4572-78; family J111; genus JAGRBY01. The sequence continues at coordinate 478,853 of JACKAU010000002.1, read as the reverse complement.
CTGGACGCTGGTGGAAAATTCCGGTCCGTCGCTGGTGGTTTTTATGCTGGCCGTGCTGGCCTTAGGGCTGACCGGCCGCCGGATGGGATCCGCCACAGCCACGCTGTTTTTCCTGGCCGTGCTGTTCGGGGCGATGCTCTTTAAATCGCGTCGGTTTGTGGAATATTACCCCGCGTTTGCCTTGCTCTTCTGCGCCCTGGCCTGGCAGCCACTCTTCGAGCAATGGCTGGCTAAGAAAAGCCTCGCCACCCGGAGCTTGCCGGTTGGGCTGGCGCTGCTACTGGCTGTGGCTATCGGCCTTAATTTGCAAAGCGCCCAGGAAAGTTTGCAACGTTCGAAATCGTACCAGCAGTATGCCGGCGCGGCGACCTGGTTGGCGGCCCACACCCCGACCGGCAGCCGAGTCTTCCAGACCGATTGGGACGATTTTACCCGTTTGTTCTTTTACAACACCCACAATACCTACATTCTGGGTCTGGACCCCACCTACATGCAAAGTCGCGATCCCGACCTGTACGAGACCTGGGTTGATCTAACGCAAGGACGCATCGATAGGCCATCCCAGACCATCGTTGAAGATTTCGGCGCGACTTACGCCGTGACCGATTTAGATCACACCAAGTTTATCAAGCAGGCTGAGGCCGATCCCCACCTGCGCGAAGTTTATCGAGATGAGGACGCTGCCATCTTTCAGGTGGTCGATGCGTCCACGGCTAACCTTATCCATCCATAATTTATCAGGAGATATATCATGTCAATTAAAACGTATTGGGTCATTATGGTATTCATTTTAGCCATTGGCTTAACCGGCTGCGATCAAGCCGGTCCGGCCGCGGTACCCGAAGCAACCGCTTCGCCGACCTCGGCCGCGGCCAACGACAATCAAAACGATAACAGCCAAAACATCAACGAGAATGAAGCTGCCGATGATAACGAAAACAGCAACATCGTTGATGACAACGCTAATGAGGACGCGGCCAATGCCAATACCAACGGCGCTGAGGGCGATAATCTGAATGCCAACGCCAACGAGAATGAGAACCAGAACGAAAACGAGAATGAGAACGAAAACGAGAATGAAAACCTTAATGCCAATGAGAACGAAAATGGAAATGAGAACCAAAATTTGAACAACGCCAACGGCGTTGATGACGATGCCGGCAATGAGAACGAAGCTAATGCCAATGCAAATCTCAATGGCTCGGACGGAGCGAATGATAATTCCGTCGGCGGCGATAACAGCAACGACAACGGCGATGACAATGCCAACCAGAACGAGAACCAAAACCAAGACCAGAACCAAAACCAAGACCAGAACCAGAACCAGAACCAAGACCAGAACCAAGACCAAAACCAAAACCAAAACCAAAACCAGAATCAGAATCAGAACGAGAATGAAAACGAGAATGCCAACGAAAATGGTAATGAAAATGACAGCGGCGACAATTTAAACGACAATTCGGCCGATAATCAACCACCCGGCTCCGACGATAATGGCGGTCAATCCGGCTCCGGCAGTTCAGATGATCATTCTGGTTCTGATGATAAATCAAGCAGCGGTTCGGGTGGCGACGATAACTCCGGTAGTAGCGGCGGCAACGACGATCATTCCGGGAGCAGTGGCGATGATCATTCTGACAGTGGCGGTGGTGGTGATGATCACTCCGGGAGTGGTGGCGGAGATGACCATTCCGGCGGCGGTGGTCATGACGATGACGACGATGATCGAGGCGGGGGTAAATCCGACAAAGGCGACGACGATGACTAAGTCTGACCGTTATCGAATCCGGCGGTTTAGTCGTTAGTTAAAGAAAAAGGAGGAAAGGTCCAATTGACCTTTCCTCTTTTTTTATAATTTGTGGGTTGATTTTTGACGGCGCTGCGTTATGTGTCTAACAACCTGAGCTGATAACTGGGTTGGCGGCCGCTCATCAAAATAAACGGTGCGGCGCGATCAACCTGGACGCCGAGTTTCTTAAGCTGCTGGGTGTCGCGCAACGGTCCCGTTCGCCGGGCGGTCATAATCGCGTCGGCGGTTTTAGGACCAACGCCGGGAATACGGAGCAGTTCTGTGCGCGTCGCCCGATTGATCTCGAGCGGTTGGTGTAAATGCGTCTCGGCCCAAACCAATTTGGGATCGCGATTGAGGGTTAAGTGGCCCCGAGCATCGAAAGGGAGGTCGTCGAGGGTAAAGTCGTAAAAACGGAGCAGCCAGTCGGCCTGATAGAGGCGATGTTCGCGCAGGGGATCGGTTTTGCGCTTGTCCTCGAACGTCGTCCCCCGAATCGGGCTAAAGGCCGAGTAATAAGCGCGGGCCAAACCGGCTTCGCGGTAGAGTTGGTTGGCCGTGGTGAGCAGTTCCTGATCGGTCTCGTTGGCCGGGCCGACGACAAACTGAGTGGTGACGCTGGGCGGCCTGACCCACGGCTCCAGTGAAGCGCGGCGATGGTGGACCCAATACACGGGCGGTAGCAGTTCCTGCGAGAAATCTTTTTTGGGGGCCAATAATGGCAGTCGCTGTTCGTTCGCGCCCTCCAGGTTGATCGACAACCGGTCGGCTAAACGCATGGCTTGCTCGATCTGAGTCGTTTCAGCGCCGGGCATAATTTTAAGATGAATATAGCCGGCGTACTGGTATTGGCGGCGGATGATATCGACCGTGTCCAGCATCTTGTCCATGGCTTTGACCCCGCCGCCGATAATGCCGCTGCTGAGAAATAAGCCATCCACCAGCTTTTTTTGCTGCATCTGATCAAAGGCCGAAGCCAACTCTTCCGGTTTGAGGGTGACTCGCTGGTAGTTGCGGCCCGCCTGAAAAGGGCAGTAGTGGCAGTTCTTCTCGCAGGCGCTGGTTTGCATCGTGCGCATAACCGGAATTTTGCCCCGCTGGGGATGGGTGACGGTCACCCGGCTGTGCTCGATAAATTGGGCTTTTCGTTCCGCCCGAGTCATACGGGGCGGCCCTTCGCAGTCGAGGACGGCAGCTTTTTCTAGGGTTTCTACTTTTTGGTGGATATCCATAGTTGACATTTTACGAACGGATGTTCGATAAGTCAAACTTGGCTGGCTATTCCGCGAGGGTATAGTGGTTTCTAACCAAATTTTAAGTTTATTCTGATGAAGCACCTATTAATAAAAATTAAACTGCTAATGCTAGGCGGACTCCAAGTTTTCTGTTTCTAATTCAGGTGATAACCCAATGACCCCAGTCGTCCATTCAGATATTTTGTCTCGTAATATTAACGTTGAATCTCGTGTCAATGTAAGCAACTCCTTTCTTACTCCCATTGTGATGGGCATTTTAATATTTTTAATCACCGCTTTGGTAGGCGTGTGGGCTGCTCCTGATCGAAGTGCGGCCTTGAACCGCTTTGCCCTCTTTATAGTTGGCGTAGCCCTGATAGGCGGGATTACGTGGGGCGCAAAACGCAATGTAGAAACCACTCTAGGCGTGCTTGGTTTGGTGTGCAGTTTTCTGGCCGTCGGGTTAACCGTTCATTACTTATTGACCGTAAATTGGGCCGAAAACGAGATAACCCGTTTTCCTTTTTTACAACAGATTGGCCTGTGGCTTAATAGTTACAACCAAGAGCTATCGGAGTTGCAAAACCTACACAAAAATATTACAGGCGGTATATTGGTGATCCTATTCCCGTTTAGTTTGGGAGGAACAATTTGGGCTTGGAGCAGAAACTATAAATTTGTGGCGATTTTCTCCTTAGGGATGCTGTTGGTCATTCTACTGGGCCTGATCATGTCGATTTCACGAGGGGCTTGGTTAGGATTTGGATTTGGCACAATCTATGGCGCTTACTTCTATTGGCGATTTGGCAAAGGCAGCCGGTCGAGGTTGAAGTGGGTTGGAGATTTCATCATACTAACCAGTATATTGCTACTTTGCTATGGGTTTTTGCTAATTGTAACCGAGCCTCAATATAAAGAATATCTAAACCGTATTATGGGCGACTCTGTATTTAGTCGAGCCGATTTGTGGCTAGATTCGTTACCATTAATTCAAGATTATTGGTATTCCGGTAGCGGGTTGGGTAGCACCACAATGGTTTACTCAAGTTACGTCTTTTTACTGCATGTACCGTATTTGGCTCATGCCCATAATTTATTTCTTCAAATAGCGCTTGAGCAGGGGATACCAGGCCTGATTACTTTTGTTTTCTTGATCATTTTTACCATTTGGGGGTTGAGCTACGCCGCTCGAAACGAAAATTCACTGATAAGGCTTTTTTGCGCCCTTACCACTGCATCGATAGCCGGCCTGGTTATTCATGGTATGGTTGAGGCCGGTATTTACGCTCATCAGCTTGTACCGGTTATGTTTTTGCCCTTTGGGTTCGCTATAGCCCTTATATCAATTATTGGCGATACCCATGTGTCTGCAACTTCATCCGTTTCCAACCCATCGCTGGCGCATAGAATTGCCATTATAGGTGGCCTTGCGCCCAGTCTTATAATTGTTCTTTTGTTTTTATGGCCTGGTTCAAGCGCGACGCTCCAGGCCAATTTGGGGGCAGTGGCTCAAACTCGCGCTGAGTTGGCGATTTACCATTGGCCTGAGTGGCCTATTCAAGATGAGCTACGACGTAATCAAGCCGTTGATTTAACCCCAGCCATAAATCATTATAAGACCGCACTCTCTATAAATCCCGACAATTTAACAGCCCTGCGACGGTTAGGGCAAATAGAGATCTCTTTAGGGAATTATGACGCTGCCCAACACTATTTAGAGGCCGCCTATCGCGTTGCGCCCGATCAAAGAGCCACCCGCCAGATGTTGGGTGAAATCTATGCCATTAATGGCAATGTGCCGGAAGCCATCGATCTCTGGCAACCTTTAGATTTACGTCAAGGCCAATTAGATGCGCGGCAATGGTGGTATTATCATATCGGCTCTGATGACATGGCAGATTTGATCAAACAAACGGAAACGCAACTAACTCAAACTAATCAATGAAAGTTCCGTTCACTTTATCTACCGTCGTCAAAAACCTTAAATTTCTCCACGCTAACGGGGGGTTGAAATTTCGGTTGTTTGTCACTCTGACAACGGTTGTTTTGTTTACATTATTTATCATTTATGGCTATGACGGCCAAAGCGAGTATTACCGGTTATATTATTTTGTGCCTGTCTCCGTCCCTATTGTGTTTTTTATCTTTGACCGTTTATCAAGGCGCGATCAATTAACGATTAAAGAGTATTTAATAGATTTCACGATTGCCTTTGTTTCGTTGGTACGGATATATTACCCTATTCCTTTTTATTCAGGTCATGCTCTTTTCTTAACATACGCTCTGTTCACTTCAAAGAGTAAGGCTTGCTTGATAGCCACGGTTTTAGTCCTAGCTCAAACGGCTTATATCAAGCTATTTTTGTGGGCCCCTGATTACTCACTCTCTGGGGGGATCATCTTGGGGTTCTTAGCCAGTGTTTTCTACAGGCAAATTCCCAAACAAGCTTCCTACCAAACTCAGTAAGACGCTTGCTTAGCCATAGTTAATTCTCCTCCTCAATCAACGACTCGGCCACCTCAGTCTCGACAATGCACACCTTCCAGCCCGGCTCGATCACGTCGGGGTTTTCGATTTCGGCGAAGGTGTCATCGATGGCATGCTTCTCGTTAGTGGCCGTCACAATTGCCGGGTAGAGGAACAAATCGCCGAAATATTTGTCGGCCAGCTTCGACAGCCAATCATCGGCCACGACGGTGTATTCCTCCTGGCAGACTAACCCAGTCTCATCAGCCTCCTCCTCAACTATTACTTCCTCCGGTTCGGTCAGGATCAGCGTCACCGCTTCAGACGAGGCGACGACTTCACCCTCGGCGTCGAGCGCATTGATCACTACCTCAATCTCACCCGTGCCGTCGATGGTTTCCGCAAATGACCAGGCGCCGTTATCGCGCACCGTGGTGGTTCCCATCGATTCGCCGTCAACCACAATTTCTAACTCTGTCTCCGGTTCGCCCGTCCCCCGAAATGTTTGGCGACCGGCCAACAGGGTGTCGCCTGCTTGAGGTGAAATCAGCGCCGGTACGGTAACGTCCGGAGCCGCGATCGTCAACGGAGCGGGATTTGAAGCAGCGATCACATTACCGTCGGCATCCAAGCTGTTGATCACCACCTGATGATTACCCGGCTGATCGATTGACCCGGTCCACGACCAAAAGCCATCTTCGCCCACAGTAACCGTACCCACGACATCGCTGTCCACCACAATTTCGACCTCGCTGCCGGGTTCGCCGGTCCCGGTTAGCGTTATTTCGCCGCTAGTTAGCTCAGCTACGGGCAGATCAAACGTCGGCGGCGTGACATCGCTGCCTAAGCTCACCACCGGAATCACCACCGGCTCAGATGCGGCGACCACGTGGCCGGCCTCATCCAACGCATTGACGACCACTTCATACTCACCCGGCTCATCGATGGTTCCGGTGGCCGCCCATAGGCCGGCGTCATCGACGGTGGTGCGTACAAACGGTTCGTCATTAAGCCGCAGTTCGATGCCGGTGGCCGGTTCGCCGGTCCCCAATAGAGTCACACTGCCGGTGAAGAGTTCCGCGCTGGGTAAATCGATGGTCGGTATCGCTACATCGACGGCTGAAGCTGCAACCGGTAGCGTCACGACCTCCGACGAGGCATAAGCACTGCCGCTGGCGTCTAAACCGTTGATGGAAATCTGATGTTCGCCCGGCTCGATCGATGAGGCGTCGAAAGACCACCGGCCGTTGGCGGCGACGGTGGCCGTACCAATAACTTGCCCGTCAACCACAATCTCGATTTGGCTGCCCGGTTCGCCGGTCCCGCTCAAGGTCAACGAGCCGGCGGTTAATGCGCCAGCCGGTAGGTCGAGTGTTGGGACGGCTCGTTCAATCTGGCCTGCGTTCTCGACCTCTTGTGTAGCGGACGCTTCTTCGCCGGCTTCTGAGGGGGATGGCGTAGTAGCTTCTTCGGTTGTTTGGGCCAATGCCGTTGCCTCTTCGGTTTCCTGAGTAAGCGGCTTCTCTCCGGTCGCCGGGGACTCGGCCACGCCGGTAGAAAACCGAGCGCAAACCGAAGGCAGTAAAATCAGCAGCAGTACAATGGTTACGACTAACTTGATAACATCGTTGACGAGAAATCTATTCATCGATCATCACCACTTACACTGTCTGACCGGCCGACTCGGCGAATTCCTTGGCCTCGGCAATCCAGACGTCCGGATCGATGTGCTGCCACGGCTGGGGAACGATAATTTCCTGGATACGCTCCGGCGTCAGAGCCGCTAACTGGCCGAAGGTAAACACCTCGGCTTCGTTGAACCGCCGAGCAAACACCGGCCCGATGCCGTTGATGCGCTCCAAGTTATCCTTGATAATCACCTTTTCTACCACCTGGGTCACGTGGCCGGGCCGGTTGGTCAGTTCAGTCCTGAGCCGGTCGATTTCAGCCTCTGCTGCCGCCAGCTTGTCGCGATAAGTCTGCATCTCGGTGAATTGCTCTAGATAGTGGTTAAACTCAGTGCGAGTCTCGGTCAACTCTTCTTGGCATTGACTTAGAGCGGCTTGGGCCGCAGTATATTGTTCCTGCGGACGGGCCGTGGCCGCGGCTTGTTCGTGGCGAGCGGCCTCGGCCTTGGCCTGGGCTAGCTCCCGCCGCAGCGCCTCGACTTCAGCCGTATCATCTCTTCTCTGAACCATCAAAGCTTCACTAGCCTCCAACTTGCGTTGCAAATCGGCATGAACGCGTCGCCAGTAGAGCCAGTCAACCGCCCACTCAATCAGCCAGCCGGCCAGCACCCCTGCTACAAAAATCACAAACGTACTCATTGAAATCACTCCCTGTACCCGTAGTTATCGCTTCTCTCATTTTATAACAAAAAGCCGCTAGAAGTCTAGCGGCTTTTAAGAATCTTATGGAAATTTATTCAATTGAGGGTAAATGCGATTAATTTCCGGCGGCAACTAGCTCACGAGCCGCCTCAGTGCTGACGATGCACAACTTCCAGCCTGGTTCGATGACATCCGGGTTGTCAATCGCGGCAAAACTGGTATCAACCTGATTCTTTTCACTGGTGGCCGTGACAATAGCCGGATACAAGAAGAGATCGCCGAAATATTTATCGGCCAGTTTCGAGAGCCAGTCATCGGCTACGACAATGTACTCCTCTTCACACACTAAGCCGGTTTCGTCCGCGGCCGGTGTTGAGTCAACCGGTTTGGCGGCTTCTTCGTCGGTGGAGGCCGTTGCTTCCTCTGACTCTGACGCGGTCAGGGTGACGGTCACCGGCTCCGATGAGGCTGTTACCTTGCCATCTTCATCCAACGCATTGATCGTCACCTCAACCTCGCCCGGATCGTCGATTTCAGCGGAAAGGAACCACGTCCCATTGCTGCGAACGGTGGCCGTGCCGATGACTTCACCATCGACCACAACCTCAACCTCGCTGCCCGGTTCACCTGTACCGCGGAACGTCTGCCGACCGGCCAGCAGACTGGCCCCGGCCAACGGTGACGCCAGCGTTGGAGCCGATGGCTCTGCCGGCGAGCCGGTAATCGTGTACAACGTTGGATCGGTCGAGGTGATGATCCGTCCCCGCGCATCGAGCGCATTCACGTCGATTTCAACCTCGCCCGGCTCGTCGATTGTGCCGGTGAAGCGCCACGTACCGTCTTCATCGACTGTAGCTGTGCCGAGGCTTTGCCCATTAACCATGATTTCGACCTCGCTGCCCGGTTCACCGGTGCCGGTCAGCGTCACTTCGCCCGCCGTCACATCGGCCTCCGGTTCGTCCAGGGTGGGAACCTCGACCTCCGGGGTCGTGTCTTCCGGCTCGGCCAGCGAGAGAGTCAGCGGCGTAGACGAAGCCACCACTTCTCCGGCTTCATCCAACCCGTTGATAACCAGCTCGTAGTCGCCCGGCTCATCAATCGTCGTGGCGAAGGTCCATCGTCCTGTGCTGCGCACGGTGGCGGTCCCGACACTTTCACCATCCACCAGGATTTCGATCTGGCTGCCGGATGTGCCTGTCCCTTGCAAGGAAAGGCGGCCCGGCGTCAGGTCGGTTCCGGCTTGAGGCGAGGTTACCGTTGGGGCCGTGATCTCGACCTCCGGTTCGGCTGTTGTTTCGGTCGTCGATTCGGTCGCTGCTTCAGCCATTGCTTCGTCCGTCGGTTCGGTCGTCGCTTCAGCCGTTACTTCAGCCGTCGGTTCGGTCGTTGCTTCGACTGGAGCGGGGATGGTGTACAGGGACGCATTGGTGGACGTGATAATTCGGCCCTGGTTATTCAGGGCGTTGATCACAATTTCAACCGGCCCTAATTTGTCGAATGGGTTGGTAAAGCGCCACGTGCCGTCCGCCCCAACCGTGGCCGTGCCGAGGCTCTCGCCGTCGGCCATAATTTCGACCTCGCTACCGGGTGTACCGGTGCCGGTCAGGGCCAGTTCGCCCGCGTTCAGGTCGCCCTTAGGCAGTTCGAACGTGGGCAGGGTCATTTCAGGAACGGCGGCGACCGGCGAAATGGTGATCGGGTCAGAAGAGGCCTCGACTTCACCATCAGCCGTTAAGCTGTTGACCACGATTTCGTAATCACCGGCCTCATCCAGGTTGGCATCGAAGGTCCAGGCGCCATCGTCGCCAACGGTGGTCGTGCCGAGTGATTCGCCGTTGACCACAATTTCGACCTCGCTGCCGGGTGTACCGGTGCCGGTCAGAGTCGTCGCGCCGGTAGACAACTCGCCTTCGGGCAAGTCAATCGTTGGGAGCACGACATCAACCGCCGGGCCGGTTAGCGATAGGGTGGCGGCTTCCGTCGAGGCAAAGGTGTTCCCGTCCGCATCTAAGCCATTGACGACTAGTTCGTAGTCGCCCGGTTCGTCCAGGGTACCGTCAAAATTCCACGTCCCGTCCGCTCCGACCACGGCCGTACCGAGCGATCGGCCATTGGCCATGATTTCGACTTGGCTGCCGGGTGCGCCGGTCCCGCTCAAGGCGAGTGGACCGGCAGCCAGAGCAGCCTCCGGTAGATTGAGTGTCGGGGCGGCCAACTCAGCCGAAGCCGTTTCTTCCGTCGAGGTCTCGGCGGCGTCCGTATTGTCCGCGTCGGTTGACGCTTCCGAGGTTCCTGTTTCGACGGTGCCAGCTTCTTCGGTGGCTGGTGGCTCAACTTCGGTTTCAGCCGACGCACCATCGACCGCTTCGATTTCCTCGCCGCCGGTTTCGGCCGTAGGCGCTTCGTCAGTCTCGGCGATGGCTTCAGTATCGGCGGGCTGTCCCCCTTCCGCTACTGCCTCAGTCGGTGATCGATCAATGAAACTGTAGAATATAAATAATAAAATGACAATAAGCACCAGCGTGACAATCATCTTGAAGATGTCGTACCGCTTTACTTCTTCAACGGTTCGATGACGTATCATGCTTATTTGTCCTTGATCAGTTGATTGGCCTTTTGGGCAATCTGGCGAGCTTCTTCAAGCCAAAGCTCCGGCTCGATTTTCTGCCATTCCTCGGGGTTGATAATTTCCAGGACCCGCTCCGGCGTCTCGGCAGCCAGTTCGGCAAAGGTAAAGATACCGGCGTTATTTAAACGTTTAGCAAACACCGGGCCGATACCGTTAATTCGTTCCAGGTTATCTTTCTCCCGAATAACGGGTGACGGTGGCGCGGCAACCGGCGTTGATTGGCGTTCGGCCAGAACCGCTTCCAATTCTCTAATTCTTTCTTCAGCCTCGATCAGTCTTTGCTGCATCACACTTTCATCACGACGCCAGTAAAGCAGATCGATAACCCACTCAATGATCCAGCCTATAATTAGGCCGATGATCAGTCCAGTAATAAAGGTCATGGTATAGTCCCCTCTCCATAATTGAAGTAATCAACAAAATCGCCCCATTTTACCATTGTTAAGAGCAAAAAAACAAAAAAACCACCTGTCCAAGAGGTGGTTTTTTGAGTGGATCGACTTTAAAATTTGTTTACAACGCCATCGAATGTTGACGATGGCGGCGGGTTGCCTGCTGGTAAAGGGCGTAGGCATAGTCGTGCTGGCCCCGTTTTTCATAAATTCCGCCCAGACTGTTATAGGGCCAGATGTAATCAGGGTCCAGGGCAATGGCCTGTTCGTAGGCGGTGACCGCTTCATTCTCCCGATCCAAGGTCAAATAAACATCGCCTAAACTGTTCCAAGAAACGGCCCGGTCCTGGGCCTCGATCTGGCGATCTAACACCTGCCGGTAAATGGCGATGGCCAAATCGTATTCGCGTATTTTCTCATATACCAGGCCCAGATTATTGTACGACCAGGCGTAATTAGGATCTAAAGCAATGGCCTGGCGGTAGGCTTCGATGGCTTTGGGGTAGTCGCCCACCGCGCTGTAAACATCGCCCAAACTGTTCCAGGGCAGGGCAAACTGAGGATTGAGCCTGACCGCCTCTTCAAAAGCCTGGATCGCCTGCGGATACTGGCCCCAACTGCTGTAAACATTGCCCAAACTATCCCAGGAGACGGCCCGGTCGGCGTCGGTTCGATGGCGATCAATGGCCTGGCGGTATAATATGGCCGCCGGTTGATAGGCTTGACCATGCTCGTACACCAGCGCCAGTTGATGATAAGGCCAAGGCTCCATAGGATTCAACTCGATGGCCCGGCGGTAGGCGGTGATGGCTTCACGGTCTTGGGCCAGCATGGCATAGACGTTGCCTAAACTGTACCAGGGTGCGGCATAGCGCGGATCAAATTCGGCCGCCTCCTGGTAAGCCTCGATGGCCGGCTGCGGTTCATTTCTTAAGCGATACACATTGCCCAGCCGATCCCAGAGAATCGCCTTCTGAACCTGATCGGTATGACGCTCGATGGCTTGTTGGTAGGCGGTGATGGCTGCCTCGTAATCGGCTCGCTCCTCGTGTAGTAACCCCAGATTGTGGTAGGGCCAGGCGTAATTGGGATCGAGCTTGATCGCTTGCTCGTAGGCCGTGATGGCCTCGTCCGGCCGTCCCATTTGGCGATAGACGTCGCCCAGATTGCTCCAGGCCGGTAGATAGTCGGGGCTACGTTGGATGGCTTGTCTATAAGCCTCTGCCGCCTGGTCATACTGCTTCTGCTCGGTGTACAATCGCCCCAAACTGTGCCACGGTAGACCGTAGGCGCTGTCCAGGTCAATCGCCTGCCGATAAGCCGCAATGGCCTCGTCCGGCCGGTTCAGGCTACTGTAAACGTTGCCCAGATTGTTCCAGGCGACGGCCTGGGAGGCGTCGTCTTCTAATCGCTCGATGGCCTGCCGGTACAAATCGACGGCTGGCGGATAGACCCCTTGTCGGTTGTAAATAAAGCCTAGATTATGGTAGGGCCAGCCATCGTCAGGGTTGAAGTGAATGGCCTGTTGGTAAGCGGCGATGGCGTCGTTGTCCTGTTGCCGGTCGCGGTAGATGTTACCCAAACCAACCCAAGAGGCGGCTCGGTTGGTATGATAGTCCGGTGTGGCGGGATATCGCTCCAGAGCCTGCCGGTAATATGCGCTCGCCTGATCGAGCGCCCCCTGCCGGCGAGACAGTTCGCCCAAATGGTGATAGGGTTCGGCCAATGACGGGTCTAACTCGATCGCCCGCCGATAAGCTTCCGCTATGCCACCGGTTCGATTCTGAATCTCGTACACTTCGCCCAGACTATTCCAGGGCCGGGCCAAGGCCGGGTCGAGGTGGGTCGCCTGTTGGTAAGCCTCGATGGCTTGATCGTACTGCTGCTGGCTGCGGTAGACATCACCCAAGCTGTTCCACGCAGCCGCCTGCGCCTGACGGTCCGTTTGGCGCTCGATAGCTTGCTCGATCTGTACCTGGGCCGAATCGTACTCCTGCAACGTTTGGTGAACCACCCCCAACTCATAATATGGCTCTGGCCGGGTCGGGTCTAGTTCGATGGCCTGCCGGTAGGCCGCTTTGGCTGCCACAAAATTGGCCTGAGATCGGAAGACGCCGCCCAAACTGTACTGCGGCTGGGCCAGCGAGGGATCGAGCCGGCTGGCTTGCCGGTAAGCCTCGATCGCGTCATCGGGCCGTCCGGCAGCTTGATAAATGTCACCCAGCATATTCCAATCATCCGCCCGATTCACATCGTAAGCCGCATCGGCCGGATAGCGATCCAGCGCCTGCCGCAGCAGCGGTTCAGCCGATGCGTATTGCTGCCGGCGGTAGTAGATGCTGCCCAGATAATGATGCGGCCAGGGATCGGCCGGATGGTGAGCTATCGCCTGGCGGTAGGCGTCAATGGCCTGCGGCTCGCGCTCCAAAGCCTGCTGCGCCTGGCCGATACCGCGCCACGCTAACCCTATCTTCTCGCCGGCCGCAGACGGGTAATGCTGCACGGCCTGCTCATAATAATCAATCGAAGGCTGGTGTTGCTTCAACGTCTCGTGGATGAGACCCAGATTGAAATAAGCGTCGGCATCGGCGGGATTGTGCTTGACGGCCTGTTGGTACGCTTCAACGGCATCCGGATACTGCTCCAAGGTCAGGTAGACATCCCCCAAATTGTGCCATGTGCCGGCCAAGGTGGGGTCCAGTTCGACAGCCCGCCGATAGGCGGTAATGGCCTCGGCGTGGTTGGTCTGCGCCGCGTAAATATCACCCAAATTGTTCCAGGCCGCGACCGTCTCCGGCACTAACTCGATGGCCTGGCGGTAGGCGTCGATGGCCGACTCGTCCCAACCCAGCGCCTGCCGGCTGTGGCCCAACTGAGTCCAGGCTTCGGCTTGGACCTGGGCCGAGGCCGCTTCAGCTTGATACCGATCCAGGGCTTGCTCGAAGTAAGTGGCGGCCAATTCGTGCTTAGCTTGGCCGGCGTGAATCAAGCCCAGCCCGTAAATCGGGCGCGGATCGGCCGGAGATAATTCAAAAGCCTGCTCGTAGCAGTCTATGGCCAGCGCCGGTTGATTTTGGTCGCGATAAATGTCACCCAGGCTAAGCCACGGCGCGGCCAGCTTAGGATCGAGTTCGCCGGCCTGGTGGTAGGCTTTGACCGCCTCATCGGGCCGGTTGAGCGCCAGATGGCTGTTGCCGATGCCGTTCCAAGTCCGCGCCAGAAGGCCTTTATTCTCGGTTCGTTTAGCCGCCCCCTGGTACAAAGCTAGCGCCGATTGAAATTCGCCGCGCTGCTCGTGGATGGAGCCCAGGCTGTAGTAAGCTTCCGGGCGTTGGGAGGCCAGTTGGACAGCCCGCCGGTAGGCGTCGATGGCTGGCTCGACCATGTTCAGAATCAGGTAGCTATCGCCCATTTTCGTCCAGGCAAGGCCTTTCAGCCGGTCATCGCGATACCGCTCGATGGCCTGCCGATATTGGGTGATAGCCGACTCGTAGGCATCACGCCGGTCCGACATGACAGCTAACCCGTAGTAGGGGCGGGGGTCAGCATCATCCAGATCGATAGCGCGTTGGTAGGCCAGATCGGCTTCTTCGTGTAGGCCAAATTTGAAAGCGACATCGCCTCGATAAACCCACAGATCGCTATTTGACGCGCCCAGCGCCACGGCCTGGCGATAAGCCGCCAACGCTGCTTGATCCTCCCGTAGGTGGCGATAAGTATCCCCTAGCCGCTGCCACGATACTGCCCGATCCTCATCGTGGGTGTGACGTTCGATGGCTTGCCGATAGAGCGGTTCCGCGGGCTGATAATCTTGCCGTAAGGTGTGGATAGTTCCCAAGTTGTGATAGGGCCAGGCCAGAGTGGGATTAAGGTTGATAGCCTGTTGGTAAGCCGCAGCAGCTTCGTCTAACCGGCCTAACGTCAAACAGATATCGCCGATATTGTTCCAGGCTGAAGCCAAATGCTCGTCCTCATCGAAACGTTCGACCGCCTGGTTGTAAAAGTCGAGCGCGGTTTCAAAGGCATTGCGACGGCCGTAAATGTACCCCAGACTGTTGTAGGCCCAGGGATCGTCCGGGGCCAGTTCGATAACGCGTTGGTACGCGGCAATGGCCTCATCGTCGCGCCCGGCGGCGGTGTGGATGTCGCCCAGGCTGTCCCAGGCGGCCGTAAAATCGGGATCGAGTTCGATCGTCCGGTTAAATGCCTCGAATGCGGCGTCGGTGTTGCCCAATTCAAGGTAGACCTCGCCGCTGTTGTTCCAGGAGTCGGCGCGCTGCGGATCGAGGCCGGTGGCCCGGCGGTACGCTTCCAGCGCGTCCGGCGGGCGAGCCTGCGCCCGGTAGATGTCGCCCAAATCGTGCCACGAGGCCGCGCTGGAAGCGTCGCTGGTGTGGCGGCCGATGGCGTGGCGGTATTCGGTGATGGCCTCGCTGTAGCGGCCCTGGCGGGCGTAAATCAACCCTAGTTGGTGGTAGGCCCAGGGGAAATCGGGATCTAAGGCGATGGCTTTTTGATAGGCTTCGATCGCAGCCGGATATTGTTCCTGACTTCGGTAAGCGTTGCCCAGTCCGTACCAGGGCGGCGCGTACTTGGGACTTAAAACCGTGGCCCACTTGTAAGCGGACGTGGCCTCATCGTAATTGGCCAGCGCCATTTGGGCATCGCCAAAGCCGTCCCAAGAGATGGCGCGTTCACGGTCGTTTTGGTGATGATCGATGGCCAGTTGGTAGTAGCTGAGGGCCTGGGGATAGTCGCCGTGTTGGGCGTAAATTTGGCCCAGGCTGTGGTAGGGCCAGGGGTAGGTGGGATCCAGTTCGACCGCCTTTTGATAGGCAGCAATGGCCTCGTCGTCGCGTTCCAGAGCGTCGTAAGCCTCGCCCAGGCTGTTGTAGTGGCGCGGGCGCGGCTCAAGCTCAACCGCCCGCTCGTAGGCCGGCACAGCTTCTTCGACCTGCCCCAGGTGATCTAAGGCCGAGCCTAAGTTGAACCAGGCCGATCCGTTGGCCGGATCGTAGTCAACGGCTCGCTGCGCCGCCTGCCGGCCGGCCTCTGAAGCCACGGTCTCGGTTAAGGTATCGGGCCAGAGGAGACGGCTGCTCAATTCATAAAAAGCGTTACCTAACTGTTTTCGGAGGTTAAGGGCATCCTTCGGACGGTGAGCATCGGCCTCCAAGTAAGCGGCTAGCCCGGCCTCGTACTGCCGATTTTCAACCAGCCAGTTGCCGTGCAGCAGATGCAGAATACTCAAGTGTAGCGGCGTCAATCCCGGCGCATCAAGCAACGTCTCCAACATTGAGCCGATGGCTCGGCCTGGTTCATCAACCGTCCAATCGATGTCCTGCATGCCCTCGCGCAAGCGGTGCAGCAGGGTGACATAATCGCGGCTGAAGACCGAAACGTCATCGCCCAGAAACTCTTCGGCTTGTCGCAGCAGCCCATTGGAAAAGGAACGGTCAAAGCCTAGACCTTCGACGAAGCGCGGGAGCAGAAATAAAACCGCTTCATCGGGCGTATTCCACAACAAGGCGTTGACCAGCGCGCGCGTAGTTCGCTGCCACTGCGGGTTGCGAATACGCCGGGCGGGATCATCGAAGGATTGGTCGAGGCGCTCCCAGAGCGGGCGGTAGTGTCGGACGGCGCGATCGGCGAGTAGAGGGCGTATATCGGTGTTGTACCAACTGGTGCGCAGTTGGCGGCGCACGAATTCGTAGACGGCATCGTGCAGGCCGTCAGGCATAACAAAGGCGTAGCGGCTGCGCAAGTTGGCCAGCGTCGCCCCGGCGGAGCGGTCGGACGGCAAATTCCAGACCGCCGTCAAGGCCGCTTCGTCAGCGCCCTTGAGCAGCAAGGCCATCGCTTGGACCCGCTCCAAATCGTCGGTGTTGGTCAGACAGTAGCGCAAGAAACGTTCGGTAATGTTGTCCAGACGCTCTTTGGGGAGCAAGCCACGCTCGTCCAGAGCGAAGTCGCTCAAGAATTTATCGCGATCCATCTCAAACAGAGCGTCGGAAACCATCTCGACCACCAGGGGCACGCCGCTGCTGGTGGCTTTGATCGCTTCAATCAGTTCGTCATCGATGAGGAGTTCAATCCGGCGTCGTTCGGCCTCGATTTCCAAATAATCGCGTAGGTCGGCGTCGCCAAAAATGCTCATATCCCAGACGACGGGCGGGTTGTGACCCAGCAGGTCGCGGTAGCCTTTGTAGAGGCGCTCCTCCTGATTGATTTCGACGAGGCGTTCATCGGCCAGGTTGTAGCGCCCGGTCAGCATCCAGATGATCGGAGCGCGGTCGCAGGGTAAGACCAGGCAATCGCGAATGAAGGGTTCGAGTGGAACCGCGATTTCCAGGTTATCGAGGCTAAGGATGATCGGGCGCTCGGCGGCGATTTGGTAAAGGGCATCGACCAGGTGGACGGCCTGGGCTGCCGGCGGGTTGCGGAACAGGGTGATTTCAGCCGGCGTGATTTTGCCTTCGGATTGCATCTTCTCCAGGAGGAGATCGTAAGCTCTCGCCAGAGTCGGCGCGTCTTGTCCCTGCACTTCGGCGCCGCTGGCGTGGGTGTGGGCCAGCGAGGTGTCGGTAAAAGCGTGGTAGCCGATCTCCGGCCGGCTGCGGGCGACCAGGCCGGCGGCGGTCTGCAACATTGTGTCCCATTGGTCGCGGTTTTCAAATTGATAACGAGATACGCGCTCGACAATCGGCGGTAAATCGGCCTTGGCCTGGCGATACGGATCAACCAGCGCCTCATACCCGGCGTGGCCTAGATTGTCGTGCAGCCGGTCGAGCAGGTGGGCCGGCTCCAGCACCGGCGGGCCGATAGAAATATCATCGTACAGGGTCAGAATCGGCGGTTCGACCGGCATTTCGCGGGCCAGGGTCAGGCAGTGGCGAGTGAGCCAGCTTTTGCCAATGCCGCCGATACCGTGGAGTAAAAAGATGGAGGCATACGACTCGTCGATGGGGCCTTGGCGGGGATCGAACTCTCGGCCAAGCAAGGCGGCTGCGTCCACCCATCGGCGGTGGTGGCTGAGCAGCCCTTGGAGTACCACCAGAAATTGGCGCTGTTCTTGCACCCGACCAATAAAGGCGGCGCGTTGTTCGGTTGGATTAGTTGAGTTAAATGAAGCGTGGGCCATGGTCATCTTCGTTCTTTATAGCCATTCGTATTTTGGGACAAAGAGCTAACCGGTTTTCATATGTGATTTGGGGCTAAACCGGTTAGGCCTGGTCATATTGAGCATTACGGCGGTCTTTAGCAACATCTTGACAGTAAACCGGCTGACTTCTGTCATATGATTGCCAGTCAGTTTGTTTTTAGACGTGGTAAAATTATTAGTACTATATCATAGAATCGGGCATTTCGTAAAGTTTTTTATGTAAATCCTCTGACCGGAATGAACTTTTTTCCCATTGGCATTCTATTTCCTTGTGATACAATTAAGAGAACGCCAAATATTTTTCCACCATAATTGATGTCCTGGTTTCCTCAAATCAGCTTATTTAAACCGCACAATTCGAACCTTACCAGCAAAATCCCTTTGAGCATGCTAAATACCAAGTCACCATCAATATGAATTGGTCTAAGGGCCATGTCATCGACCTATTTGATAAAGTAACCTGCAATCATCTGTGCTATAATTAATTCGGGGAAGATATATTCAGTACACCGAAGGGAGGCTATGTGTATGCCTAAAATACTTATTATTGAAGACAGACGGGAGAATATTGTCTTCATTGTTAATAACATCCTAAAGCCGAAAGGGTATGATGTGATCACGGCTATGGACGGTAAGACCGGGCTGGAAAAAGCCGAGCGAGAAAGCCCGGATCTGATCATTACCGATTTAAAATTACCTAGAATGAACGGTCTGGATGTCTTAGAACGTCTTCGAGAAAAACAGATTTATACTCCAGCGATTGTAATGACCTTTCACGGCACAGAAGAGACGGCCGTTAGAGCGCTACGTCTGGGGGCACGTGACTATCTGATTAAGCCTTTTACCTTTGAAGAAATGCAAGCGGCATTAGACCGTGCTTTTCAGCCTCAACCGGTTTCGCCTGAGTCTTATCTGGATAAACTAAAAACCCAAGCTAAAATCGACTCTTTAGAAGAGCAGTTGGGGAAAATGAAATCATTGCTTATTCAGCGGGAGAGCCTGTTGAAAAAGTACCAACGGCGCGCATCAAACAATCACACCGGCCTCCTTGGCAATGATGAGCGGTTAGAAAGTTGTGAGAAAGATAATCTTCGCCTTAATAGGATGTTGTCGCAGGCTAAGACGGCTTTTGAAAAGTCAGAAGGTCGCGTTAATTCGCTTGAGGAGACGGTTTTGGCTCAAAAAGCTCAGGCCACCAAGTACCAAAAAGAGGCGCAGCGTTTGGCTCATGAACTACGCAATTTGTCAGAGGCCATGCGGTTGATGTCGCAAGATATGGAACAGCAGCTAAATCGATTATCGGTCGCGGTTGCGGCCAAGAAATAGGCAAAGCGGTTGTTAGAGCCTCATTAACTTTCGGAAGTCGGTTCTACTGTCGGCTCAGATGTAGCTGCTTCAGTTGGGGTTTCGGTGGGTGTCGTGGTAGGGGTGCCCTGGGTTGAAGCGGGTGTTGTGGTTTCTTCAGGTTCCTCTGTGGCTGCTGGGGTTGATTCTGTCGCTTCTTGGGTCGGTCGGGTGGCTCGTTCTACAGTTGGGGTTGGAGTCGTTTGGCTCCAGATGCCCAGTCTTCCCTCTTGGGCGCGATTCTGCGCGGCTTCAATCTGCGACTCAAATCGGCTGTTCGGCTCGATGATTTGAGCGCTAACCAGTCCTTGCTCTGTCAAGAGAATATTCAGCATTTGATTGTCGATGTAAACGTAACGCAGTAGGTTGCCGTCGTCGTCATAGTCAGTTTCATCTCTCACCAGGCGGACCACCTTTAAATTAGCCAATCGCTGATTAGCTTCAAAGGCCACAACGCCCCATGGCTCGGTCAATTCAGGCGCTTCGATGCCCAGTAGTTTCACCGTATAGGCGAGATTTGGGGGATCACCATCCATTACAACGGCCAGGGTATCGCCGTCGAGGACTTCAACTACCAGTCCTAGCGCCTCGTCAGGGATAGGGGTAGTGGTGCCTGTGGGTGGGGGCGTCAGCACCTCAATCGGCATAACCCGCGTGCTGGATGGCGATGGGGCTACCGTCGGCTCTCGGGTCGGCAGGGATAACGACTGCCGGTTTTGTGGCGATGAACCAGCCGAACTACACCCACCGAGAAACAAAATTCCCCCAAGCAGCGACAGACCCAGCCAGCGACCAAAAAAAATCGTCAAATTTCTCATCTTATTTCCTCAACATAAAAAGCGCTTGCATTATAACGCTAATGAGAGATGTCAGAAAATTATCCGATTTCAATTTGATCGTCCGGAATCAAAAAGCCTCGATTGATTATCGGGGCTTTTTGATATAGAAAAGCCGGTGAGTGGCGCCGGCTATAGCGATGAAATAGGACGCTATTGCGTGGGCAGTAGGATAAAAAACTTGCTGCCGGGCAAATTCTCTTTATCGTAGCCGGCGCTTTCGACCCAGATGCGGCCTTCATGGGCTTCAATCACCCCTTTGGCAATCGTCAATCCTAAACCTGCGCCGCCGCCCATAAATTTGGTTTTACTGGTGCTGTGCAGCGCCACATCTTCGGCGGTTCCAAATTTTTCGAAAATGAGCTTTTGTTTCTCAAGTTCAATGCCAACGCCGGTATCAGCAATGACGATTTCGATAAAGGGGTTTTCGTCGAGTGGTTTGCCTTGAAGCAGCCGAGCAGTAATAGAAATCCGGCCCCCATCGGGCGTATATTTGACGGCGTTATTGATAATTCGCGACAGAGCCGATTGGAGTTGTTTGGAGTCGCCTTGAACCATCGGCAGGTCTTCGGCCAGGTCCAGGTCAAGCTGTAGATCTCTTTCTCTAAGATGGTTTCCCAACTCTGATTCGAGACTTTTGAGGATACTTCTCATCGAAACCGGACCAAACTTTAAATTTTGGTCGGCTAACTCAACCCGAATGACGCTCACCATGTCATTCATAATCTCTTGTAGTCGCTTAACGCCTTTGTTTACCCCCTCGAATAGTTCTTGGGCGGTGGGATCAGATTTGAGGGCCGGCAGCATTTGCAGCATTTGAGTATAGCTGTGGATTACGGTTAGGGGAGTTCTGAGTTCGTGAGAGGCAACGGAGATAAAGTTGCTTTTGGCCTCTTCGAAATGTTTGAGACGGTCGTAAGCTACTTTTAACTCGCTAAATTTCTTCTCAAGCTCCTCAATCAGCGTGACATTCTGCTCTTTGAGGTAAAGTTCTCGCTGTGTGGCCGGCTCGGTTTCCTTATGCCTGGTGACGATATGGCGGGCGACCTGGTTAATGAGTTCATCCAAATCGATCGGTTTGTTCAAGTAGCCGTCACAGCCAATGGCCTTGGCTCGCTCGCGGTCATCGTGAACCGTACGGGCGGTCAGCGCTAAAATAGGGACAGAGGTTAACTGCGCATAACTACGAATACGGGTGACAGCCGTAAACCCATCTAAATCGGGCAGGTTGATGTCCATCAAAATTAAATCAGGACGGATTTCCAGGGCCTTTTCGATGCCCTGCAGCGCGTTTTCAGCATCGACGACGTTATAGCCTTGACTTTCAAGAATGCGCCTAACGAGGTGTCGATTTTCCGGAGTATCTTCAACGTTTAGGATTGTGCCTGGCGAATTCATGTAAACTTTCTCAAAACGGTTAGTTTGTAAAGTTATCTCTAGCTGGTAAAAATCTTGTGGGGCTGACCTCTTAATTCTATCATTTTATAGCTTGAACACGAATAGGATAACCATCCCACTCTAAATATTGTATCGCACTTTTACTATTTTGATAACTTCTGTAACCGTTTTAACCCGGTGTGAACCTGAAAAAATACCAGGAGCGATTTTCAGTATCCATGTTAATGGCAAAGGTGGGGGAAACTTGGGTCCCATCCGGCGATTCTAAGAAAAAAGTCCAGCTACCGGTCACGTAGTTACTGATCGGCTCGAATTTGGTATTACCGCTCTTGACAACCTCGCCGGGCGGTGTGTGACCAATTGATTGGTCGGCTGACAGCTCAGATTTGGTCACCACGCCATTGGGATCAATACCAACCAAACGCAAACCAGGAATGAACCCGCCGTCGGGAGTTTGAACAGCGACCATAATCGATAAGAGGTTGGATTGCGTGGGCTGACTGTAGGTTTCCGCCACTTGATAATCCCAGTGGGGCAGCGGCGTGGGCGTCGGAGCCGGCGTATTCGTTGGGGGCGGGGGCGGAGGCGGCACGGTTGGGGTGCTGGTTGGACCGGGGGTAGGTGTTCGCGTAGAAGTTGGGGTGGCGGTGATTGTTGGCGTGGGCGTGTCGGTTGGGATTGCGGTGGCTGTAGGCGTTGACGTTTTGGTAGGAGTGGCGGTGGTCAACGGGGTTGAGGTAAACGTAGGGCGGACGGTCGCCGCGGCCTGGACGACCTCGGTTGGTTCGTTTACGGCAGCCACCAGCCGGTCAACAGGTGAAGCCAGGGTACAGCCAGCTTCGAATATAAGACTTACCAGAGCAAAAATTAAGAATAACCGCTTATGCAAGCTAGAGTTCCTCTTCTAAAGATTGAGAAATTTTAAGCAAGGGATGCCCGATTGTCAATTTATTCGGAAGATTGGTCTTTATTGACTGTTGCTCATTGGTTTGATTTATGGTAAGATACTTTTTATGATATTGTGAAATTCTTCTCTGATCAATTTCCAACAATCAAATCCATTGTTAAGGAGAAACCACAGTAATGGCCGGGGCTGAGGTTCCTGATATTGTAATTGGGCGATTACCGATTTATTTGCGGGCGCTCACGCTGTTGGCAGAGGCGGGCCAAGAATTCACATCGTCGCAAGAATTGGGGCAAATCTTAAGTATTGGATCAGCCCAGATCCGCAAAGATTTATCCCACTTTGGTGAATTTGGCAAGCAAGGGACAGGGTATGAGGTCAGTTATCTACGAGACCAAATTTCCAAAATTTTGCACGTTGATCGGGATTGGTCCTTAGCGTTAGTTGGCTTTGGCGATTTAGGACAGGCTATCGCGCATTATGGTGGCTTCTCTAGCAAGGGGTTTCATATTACCGCCATATTTGATGCTGACCCTGGACTAGTCGGCCAAGCTTTTGGCGAAGGTGTTGTTCGTCATGTGGATGAATTAAAGGAGGTCATCACTGGCTTAAAGATTAGAATGGCGATTGTGGCCGTACCGGCCGCCGCGGCCCAAGATGTGACTGATATGTTAATTGAAGCTGATGTGCGAGCCATCCTCAACTATGCCCCCATCACCCTCAATGTGCCCAGCCACGTTTACGTCCAATATATTGATCCGGTCGCTCATCTCCAAAGAATGACCTATTATTTGGCTTGATGAAACTCGATTTTAGAAAGGTTTTATCACAAAATTTGGGTACCGGTAGGTCGAAAAATCACCAAATCTATTGTGATAATTACTTATTAATCTTGCCGAAGGTTCTGTCTTATATTTTTACGTGAAGTCTACAAGTTAGTTCTAAAAATTACTTAATCCACGATCCTTAGTAGTAAGATGGTAGCGCGGCTCTTTCCAAAGCGTCGCGCATTTCCAACCCCCAACCTGCACCTAAGGCGACACAGGCCACCGGGTTGTCGGCGATGTAACACGGTACGCCAATCTGATCAGTTAACATCTGATCGAGGTTACGTAGCAGCGCCGTTCCGCCGGTAATGATCACCCCTCGGTCAATAATGTCAGAGGCCAGCTCCGGCGGCGTTTTCTCTAACACGCTTTTGACCACGCTGCTAATGGCGATCAACGGCTCGCTTAGCGCTTCGGTTACTTCGTCAGAACTAATCTTTATCGTGCGCGGCAGCCCGGCTACTTGATCCCGCCCTTTGACTTCCATTTCCAAGGGGGTCTCTAAAGGGGTCGCGCTGCCGATTTTGATTTTGATCTCCTCAGCCGTCTGCTCCCCAATGATCAGGTTATATTTACGCCGAATGAAGTTCATAATCGCTTCGTCCAGCTTCATCCCGGCGATACGAATAGAATCGCTGGTTACAATGCCGTTCATGGCGATCACCGCCGCCTCGCTGGTACCACCGCCAACATCAAGGACCATATTGCCTGTTGGCGTGTCGATTGGCATACCGGCCCCAATGGCCGCCGCCAGCGGCTCCGGGACGGTGTAAGCTTGCCGACGAGCCGCTTTACGGGCGGCATCTTCTACCGCACGTCGTTCCACGCTGGTAATCCCGACCGGCGTACTAATCATCACCTCCGGCGGAAAGAGCCGAAAACGCCCTACCAATCTTTCGATATAGAAGTCCAGCATTTTTTCAGTAACGTAATAATCGGCGATGACTCCGTTGCGCAGCGGCCGCACAATTTCGATAGCCTCAGGCACCCGGCCCAGCATCGATAAGGCTTCCTGCCCAATCGCCACGATCCGATCATCTTTTTGCGAAATAGCCACGACCGATGGCTCTTGCAACACGATACCGTGCCCTTTTACATAAATGAGGATACTAAACGTCCCCAGATCAATGCCGACTTTTTTAGCAAACATTCAAGATTCTCCAACCAGAGCTATATAGAACGGTCATTTTAAGTCAATTTACAGGATGAGCCAAATAATTCGCATCAAAAAAGCCAGGAGCAACGTTAACTCCTGGCTTTAATGCATTTTTGTCGAACAGAGCTATCGATTGTCCGGCGTTTGGACTCCATAACCACCCTTTTGGCGGTGACGGCGGGCCAGTTTGATCCGGTTAGCCGAGCGCCGTAGCGCCGCCTCAGCCCGATCGAAGTCAATCTGATCTTTGCTGGCTTGAGCCAGGCGTTCTTCGGCGCGATGGCGGGCTTCTTCGGCGCGGGAGATGTCAATGGCATCGACGTGTTCGGCCGATTCGGCCAGCACAATCACCTGGGTGCCCTGCACTTCCATTACCCCACCGCCCACAGCGTAAAACTGATCAGCTTGGCCGTCCTTTTTGATTTGCAGCTCGCCAAAGTTGAGCCGAGTCAACAACGGCGCGTGGCGGGGCAAAATGCCCATCACCCCTTCAACGCCGGGAGCGATGACCATATTGACCTCATCGTCGAAGACTCTGCCTTCTATCGTGACAATTTCAAGACGGAGTGTAGCCATGACTATTGTCCGCTTCTGTGGCGCTCGAGAACCTCTTCAAGATTACCGGCCATGTAGAAGTTCGGCTCGGCCACATCATCTAATTCACCGGCTAGAATTCGTTTGAAGCCATTCACCGTTTCCGCGATAGGCACATAGCGACCCGGCCGCCCGGTGAACTGTTCGGCCACGCTGAAGGGCTGCGAGAAGAAGCGCTGAATTTTTCGAGCACGCGCCACAGCTAATTTGTCGTCCTCCGACAACTCGTCGATCCCCAGAATGGCGAT
This sequence comes from Anaerolineales bacterium, assembly GCA_020634855.1. GTDB lineage: Bacteria > Chloroflexota > Anaerolineae > 4572-78 > J111 > JAGRBY01. Next base: position 453,543 of record JACKAU010000002.1, on the reverse strand, counting down.
GATATCCTGCAAGTCTTTATACCGTTGGAGCACACTCTGCACCCCGCGAGCCACTTCGTAATGCTCTTCCCCAACCACGTGGGGGTCAAGCACCCGGCTGGTCGAGGCCAGCGGATCGACGGCGGGGTAAATCCCCAGCGAGGCAATCGAACGTTCCAGTGAGATGGTCGCATCCAGGTGAGCGAAGGTGGTCACCGGCGCGGGGTCGGTGTAGTCGTCGGCGGGCACGTAAACGGCCTGCATACTGGTAATGGAGCCTTTGGTCGTGGAGGTGATGCGCTCTTGCAGTTCCCCCATCTCCGAGGCCAGCGTCGGCTGGTAACCGACCGCGCTGGGCATCCGCCCCAGCAGTGCCGACACCTCGGAGCCGCTCATCACGAAGCGGAAGATGTTGTCGATAAAGAGCAGCACGTCGCGCCCCTCATCGCGGAAATATTCGGCCATCGTCAGCCCGGTCAGCGCCACGCGCAGGCGCACCCCAGACGGTTCGTTCATCTGGCCGAAGACCATACACAGTTTATCGAGCACGCCGGCTTCCTGCATCTCCTTATAGAGCTGCGTTCCTTCTCGGGTGCGTTCGCCTACGCCGGCAAACACGGAATAACCGCCGTGCTCGCGGGCCAGCGAGGCAATCAGTTCCAGAATAACCACCGTTTTGCCCACCCCGGCGCCGCCGAAGATACCGGTTTTACCGCCCTTACTGAAGGGAGCAATCAGGTCGATAACCTTGATCCCGGTTTCAAAGATTTCCGCTTTAGTGATCTGGTCTTTGAAGTCCGGGGCCGACTGGTGAATGGGATAGTAGGTTTCGGCCTCGGCCGGCCCCAGGTTGTCCACGGGACGACCCAGAACGTTGAAAATGCGGCCCAAACTGGCCGGGCCAACCGGCACACTAATCGGTGCGCCGGTGCTCACGGCTTTCATGCCCCGGCGGAGGCCGTCAGTGGTGTCCATGGCAATCGTGCGGACAACTTCATTCCCCAAGTGCTGCTGCACTTCCAGCACCATCGAGTCTTGTCCCTCACGCGCCACTTCAATCGCATCGAAAATTTCGGGTAAATCTTTTTCCGACTCAAATTCAACATCAACAACTGCGCCCAGTACCTGCGTAACTCGGCCAACAGATTCTTTAGACATACATTCCTCCTAGCGCAACAGGGGCTACTGCCCTAATTGCCGACTAAAATTATCACTTACTGGCTTGGGACAGCGCCTCGGCGCCGCCGGCAATGTCTAGCATTTCTTTGGTAATAGCCGCTTGACGGGCCTTGTTATAGGTCAAAGTCAAATCGCCGATGAGTTCTTTGGCATTCTCGGTGGCGTTTCGCATAGCAACCATTCGCGCCGACTCTTCACTGGCTCGCGATTCCAACACCGCCTGATAGATTTGCAGTTCGGTCAGACTGGGGAGGATGGCATCCAGCAGCGTTTCCGGGTCCGGTTCGTAGATGTACGGGGCTTTGGTCATGGGTTTGGTATCGGTGATGTAGTCGCGCATGACCTCGCTCATTTGCTCGGCGCTGGGTTGGATCGGCAGTAGCAGGCGAATGGTTGGGGTTTGCGTTAAGGTATTGATGAAATCGGTGTAGGCCAGGTGGACCTCGTCGAACTCACCGTTTAGGAAACCGTCAATTGCCAGCCGGGCAATGGGAGCGACATCAAACGAGGTCGGCCGCGGCGGCAGATCGGTAAATTCGGCGATCACCTTGCGGCCGAAGCGGAGCATAAAATCTCGCCCTTTTTTGCCAACGGCGACGATACTGGCATCCTCATGCCCTTCGCTTTGCATGTAGCGAGTAACTTTGCGGATAACGTTGCCATTATAACCGCCGGCCAACCCTTTATCGGCGGTGATCAAAATGATCCCGACATTCTTGACTACTTCACGGCGGGCCAATAGGGGATGGAGCTGCTCGACATCGATGCCTTGCGCGGCGAAATGCATGAGCAGTTCCCACGCTTTAGCGGCATAGGGCCGCGAGGCCAGCGCTTGCTCTTGCGCCCGCCGCATCCGCGACGCCGCGATCATTTGCATGGCCCGCGTGACCTGTGAAATATTTTTGACACTTTTGATCCGTCGCTTAATCTCTCGAACGCTTGCCACAAAACACCTCTAGGTTCTCATTACTTTTCCGGAAGTTCGTAACCGTTGGATTGGTTAAACTCCGTCAACGCCGCCCGCAGGGCCGCTTCGATATCGTCACTTATCATTTTCTGGTCTTCGATAGCCTGGCCGACCCCCGGATGGTTGGAGTTCATAAACGCCATCAAGTTGTTGGTGTACTCTTGAATCTTATCGACCTCTATCCCTCGTCCGAAACCTTTGGTCAGGGCGTAAATGCTGATTACCTGCTCCGACAGAGAGCGTGGTTGATACTGTGGCTGCTTCAACAGTTCGGTCAGCCGCAGACCCCGATCAAGCTGTTCGCGGGTCGATTTATCCAGGTCGGAACCAAACTGAGCAAAGGCGGCTAATTCACGGAACTGAGCCAGCTCCAGCCGCAACTGCCCGGCCACTTTCTTCATGGCTTTGGTCTGCGCATCCCCCCCCACGCGGGAGACCGAGATACCGGCGTTCACCGCCGGGCGTTGACCGGCGTAAAACAGGTCGCTTTCCAGGAAAATCTGCCCGTCGGTAATGGAGATGACGTTGGTGGGCACGTAGGCGCTCACGTCACCGGCCAGCGTTTCGATGATGGGCAGCGCAGTCAGCGATCCCCCGCCGTTGTCTTCCGACATCCGAGCCGCTCGTTCCAGCAGCCGGGAGTGCAGGTAGAACAGGTCGCCGGGATAAGCCTCACGACCGGGCGGCCGGCGCAGCAGCAGCGAAATCTCACGGTAAGCCCAGGCGTGCTTGCTCAGGTCATCGTAGATGATCAGCGCATCTTGGCCTTTGTCCATAAAATATTCGCCAATAGAGCAGCCGGCGTAGGGCGCGATATACTGCATCGGCGCCGGGTCCGACGCGCCGGCCACTACCACTACAGTGTGATCCATCGCGCCGTACTCTTCCAAGAGAGCTACCACCTGAGCGACTTGCCCCTGGCGCAACCCAATGGCCACATAGATACAAATCAGGTCTTTGCCTTTTTGATTGATGATCGTATCAATGGCGATAGCCGTTTTACCGGTTTGGCGGTCGCCGATGATCAGCTCTCGCTGGCCCCGACCAATCGGGATCATGGCGTCGATAGCGGTGATTCCGGTTTGAACCGGGGTGTCAACGTTGGCCCGCTCAATCACGCCGGGCGCAATTTTTTCAACCGGATAAAAGGTTTCGTGTTGAATCGGCCCTTTACCGTCAATCGGTTCACCGATAGCATTGACCACCCGTCCGATCAACGCCTCGCCAACCGGCACGGACGAAATGCGCCCGGTGCTTTTGACGATGTCCCCCTCTTCGATATGTTCGTAATCACCCAAAATAACAGCGCCAACCTCATCTTCTTCAAGGTTGAGCGCCATCCCAACTACACCGCCGGGAAATTCAAGCAGTTCGGTCGCCATAACGTTGGCCAAACCGCTAACCCGGGCGATACCGTCACCCACACTAATCACGGTGCCCACATCAGCCGTTTCAATCGGCGCTTCAAACGACTCGATTTGTTGGCGTATTTGTGCGGTAATATCGTCTAACTTCAATACCATTTTCCCTCCAAAACGATGTCAAGAAAGTTCAATACCAAGCTGTACCCGAATCCTCTCAAAAAGGCGGGCTTGGGTAGGACAAACTTAAGTTTGTCTTACGCTCCCCGAATCATTGAGAGGATAGCTGTACACGGAGGTAAATTTATCTTACCCCAAGTAGGTTACTCATCGATTGCAGGCGGGTGGCCACGCTGCCGTCGATGATTTTGTCACCGACTTGAACTACGGCTCCACCTAAAATTGAGGAGTCAACATTAAATACAAATTCTAAAGTTTGCCCATATTTACTGCGCAACTTTTGGCGGAATTGCTCTTGTTCGGCTTCAGACAGCGCCGTGGCCGTGGTTACCCGCGCCACCTGCACCTGCGGTCCGCCGCTGGTCATCCGGCCAATTTCGTCGATGACCTCACCCAGCAAGTTGATATCACCATCCCGCAGCATCGTGTACAAAAAATTATGTACGTAAGGATCGCTTTCGGCCGGGATGATATTGTCCAAAGCTTTCTGGCGCTCGCCAAACGAGAGGTCGATATTTTGCAGCTTCTTCAGCAGGCTGGCATCTTCGGCTAGCTTGTCTTGCGTAACCTTTAGAGCCGTAACCCATTTTTCTACAGCCAAACTGAAGACAGCCATAGCATATTTCCGAGGAAGCTCATGTTCAGCCACTATGCCTCTCCTAATTCGGCTAAGAACTTGTCAACCAGTTTACGCTGCGCACTGGGATCGATGGCGTCACCGACAACTTTGCGGGTGATATGCATCGATAACTCGGCGGCTTGCTTTTGCAGATCGGCCGCGATTTGCTGGCGTTCTTGTTCGGCTTCCTCTTTGGCTCTGGCTTTGATCTCTTCCGCCTCTCGACGGGCCGATTCCAAAATTTCCTTGCGCATATTTTCGGTGGCCTCAGCCGCTTTACGCGCTTCTTCCTGCGACGATTGGCGGGCTTTGGCCAACTCTTTTTCAAACTCAGCCCGCTGTCGGGCGGCTTCCTGTTGGGCCTGTTCCGCCGCCGTTAAACCACTTTCAATTTCCTTGCGGCGCTTTTCCAGCATCTCTTTGACGGGCTTAAAAGCCAGACGCTGCAAAATAAAGAGCACCACGAAGAAGTTAATACCGTAAATTATAATATTAAGTAGGTCTATACCTAAGGCTTCCACACTCTAGCCTCCTTCTGCTCAGTTTCAATTTGCATAGCGTCTGTTACAGGACGAATAGGAATATCAAGCCGAAGACCAAACCGAAAATCGCGAGTGCTTCGGAGAAGGCGATCCCCACGAACATATAGGTCAGCACTTGACCCGACATTTCCGGATTACGCGCCATCGACTGCAACGCGCCACTTGCTACCACCCCGATTCCGATGCCCGGGCCAATCGCCCCTAGACCAACGGCTAAACCAGCAGCTAACAATTTTGCGGCTTCAACATCCATTATTTAGAAATCCTCCTAGCTTTGATTATGATGATGCAATTTCTACAAGGGTTACCTTAAATTTACAATTTAATGCGCTTCTTCTTCATGCCCACCGTGTGGCTTGACCGCAATGGTATAGAAAGCCACAGACAAAATGTAGAAGACGAAGGCCTGAATGAAGTTCACAAAAATCTCAAAACCGATCAATGGCGTCACAATAAAGAGCGGCACCAAGAACATAATGACCACAAGCATAACTTCACCGGCAAAGATGTTGCCGAAAAGTCGGAAGGTATAAGCGATGATCTTGACGAACTCGCTTAATAGTTCGATTAGACCTACGAGGAAATCGATAGCTCCCAAGGCATAATCCATCCCTGATTTAGCCTTCTTAAAGCCTTCAAAGATAAAGAACTTGCTCATATAACCGCCAAACCCTAGCGCCATAAAGCCAAAAGTCCAGGCGGCCACTTGGGTAATGATGGCCAAAGAAAAGGTAAAGTTTAGATCGGCCGCCGGGGCACGGAAGAAGGGGATGATGTGCTGGTCGGGTCCACACGTACTCCAGCCACCGGTTCTTTCTCGTTCAGCCGGTGGGGCAGCTTCCTGAATCGCTTCAACTTCTTCGGTGTGATGTTCATCTCGGCACAGACCGAGACTAACCAGGGGAACGCCAATCAACAACCCGAAGAAATTTGTCACCAGCACAAAAATAAATATCGTGGTTGGAATAACAAAAAACTTGCTCACATCCCGCGGTCCCGAGACGCTTTCGGTCAGATTGTAAATACTCTCCACCAAAAATTCTACAAAGTTTTGGGATCCGCTCGGTTTTAACTGCATCTTACTGGTTGCCATAAAAAAGAAGACGGCAATGATAATGGTACAGATCCAGGCGGTTAGCATGGAGTTGGTCAAATTTAAGGGGCCAATATGAACCAGTGTCTCGGCGCTAAGCGAAGTAGGGGGTTTCTCCACGGGCAGAAACATACTCGCAACAGCAAGAACAAGAGCAACAAGAATAAAGGGTAATGCTTTCTTCATAAGCTGTCTACAACTCCCTGTTTAATGATTAGAGGCCTCCTCTTGCAGCCTCGATGCAATTCGATAAACGGCGTACATAGCGAAGGCAAAACTTAAGATCAACAACAAAAACATCATCCAAGGCTTTGTCATTAGCAATCGGTCTAGCCAAATACCACAGGCGGCGCCTGACAGGATAGGACAGGCTAAAATTGTGAAAAATTTTATTCCTAAACCGTAACCTTCGGCAAACGCACTTGGCAAACCTTGCGTCTTTTTTTTCACGGCGCTAACTCTTTTTTAAGCTTACAGACCGGGTGAAGATTCGGTGCTATTAAGCCTAGCCATTGCTCTTCATAGAGCCTTAGATAAATTAACAACTTAGTGGGCTTGGCAAAATCAATAAAAGAGGATTGAAGTATGGGTCAAATGGCAGGGTTACTTCACATCCTTTTATAGAGCGGCGCTTGATTATAACACGCTCTGGTAATTCTTGCCAAATAGATTGTGACCTATTTTTATAGCAAAGTTTGTAGTTATTCGTTTGCTACGAATTTCACAAACTCGGCAAATAGTACAAGATTTTTTGAGTTTTGTCCAATTTGTTCATCAAAAAAATGGCCGGGCTTGATAGAAAAAAAGTTGTACATACCCTATAATAATCTTTAATGAATCGCTTAAAAAATTTCACCCCCCTCGCGGATCATGTCGAGCGCATAGGTATGGTCGCCCGCTGGCGGCCGGTTCATCTGGGGCATCTGCCTGTCCTGCACGCCCTCTGCCGTCGAGCCGAAACCGCTCTCATCGGCATCGGCAGCGCCAATCGCTATGACCTGCGCAACCCCTTTACCCTGGACGAAACCATCGCGATGATCCGGCTCGTCTTGGCCGAATACCATAATTACACTCTCGTTCCCATTCCCGACCTTGACGACGGCCCTCGCTGGCGAACAATGATTGCCAACCAATTCGGCCCGCTCGATTTGTTTGTGACCGAAAACCCGTACGTCGCCAAACTGATGGCTGATACGTATCCTGTGGTTAGGCCCGTGGCGTTGATCAACGACGACGAAAAAATCCCCATTGATGGCGCGATGGTTCGCCGCGCTATGGCTCAAGGTGACGGTTGGCGCGATCTGGTTCCGGCCGTCGTCGCCGACTATCTGACCACCCATCACCTCGATGAGCGCTTCCGACGGGAGTTTGGCTTACAAACGCTGGCCCTTGATACGTTTGTCGCCCATCGCCGCGATAACGCTGATGAAGAATCCTCCTGAAATTATCCCTTGGAAATAAAGACCTGGAGCGTCAAAGTTTACTTGACCCAACCGTAAATGACAAAGCCAGCTTTGTCGCTCCAGTAAATTTTCATAGTTGGTTTCGTCCCTTAGAGATTGTTTGGCTACTCAGATTTTAAGTTAGTGTACTGTTGACAAAAAGTGCTTGCCATGATATCATTAGTGTAATTATTACACTAATGATTATCTTCTATTTCAAATCAACCATTTCTATTAGGAGGCACCATGTATTCCTGGGACGAAGACACCAGCAGTTGGTACGGCGACAGCGCCTATAGCTACAGCACGCGCGGCGCGACCGTCCGCAAAGTCGCCGCCGAGCGGGCCAAAGCCGGCGGCCCCCGCACCTACGAGCGCAAAGGCGGCCCCAACGAAAAAATTATCGATCCACGCAAAACCATCCGCAGCACATCGACTAATCCGCTCATCGTCGCCGTTGATGTCACCGGCTCGATGGCCAATTGGCCTTTTGAAATTTTCGACCGGCTGCCACTGCTGTACAACACCCTCTCGCAATATCGCGAGGATTTGGAAATTTGCTTTGTAGCTATCGGCGATGCCGGCTGCGACCGCTGGCCGCTGCAAGCCACCAACTTTGCCGGCGGTTACGATCTGGAGCAGTTGCTCGGCTCACTCTACGGCGAGGGCGGCGGCGGCGATGCACCGGAAAGCTACGGCCTCTTCGCCCATTGGGTCAATACCCATGTCAGTATCCCCAATGCCGCCGAGACGCCCTTTATGATCGTTTTCGGCGACGCGCCGATGCATCCCACCACCCCTCGCCGCCAGATCAACCACGTCCTCGGCGATCGGGTTAATCGCGATGTCGATTCGATCAAAGCCTGGCAGCAATTGTCTCAGGCTTGGAACGTCTGGTTCTTACGGCGGCCCACTGGCCGGCCGGGCGACCGGGTCGATCAGCAGTGGGGCCAGGCCATCACCGCGCAGAAGATCTTTCACATCCAGGACGAGCAACGCGCCGTCGATTACGCGATGGGCCTCGTTGCCCGCGCCTGGGGTCACTTCGGCGACTTTCAGGATAACATGCGCGCCCGCCAGAGCGAGGCCAAAGTTTCCGAAATCAGCCAACCGATCGAACTGAAATGCCCCCGCTGCGGCGGTCCGGTCCCGCTCGATGCCGGCGGCAAATTTAGCTGCCCGTATTGCGGGACAACACTCAAACTTTAACAAAGTCGCAAGGTGGCAAAGTCGCAAAGTTACAAAGTTGCAGAATAGTAAAGTCGCAGAGTGGCCAAGGTTCCAATTTACGATACGGCAATGCTGAGACTTTGCAACGCTCCGCCACCTTGAGACTCTGTAGCCTTGCAACCCTGTAACCCTGTAACTCTGCCTATGAGATCACGTATGAAAATTCAAGTCATTGTCACCGTTCCCCCCTACGCCGATTTTCTAGATGATGTCGCGGCGCACCCGCTGGTTAGCGGTTTCCGGCTGAACACGGTGATGCCGCTGCGCAGCGGTCCCGCCGAGGCTCTGAAGCGGCTGCGGGATTTCGGCCAACCGTTGTGGGTTGATCTCAAAGGCCGGCAGCTTCGGGTGGTCGGCGCGGCGATTCCGCCCTACACCGAAGTCCGTCTCAGCCACCCCATCCGCGTCGATACACCGGTCGAGGCCCTTTTTGCCGATGGCACCGAGTGTATCCGGGTGGCCGCCGTCGATGGCGATCGCCTCATTCTAGCCGACGGTCCGCGCCGGCTGATTGGGCCTGGCGAGTCGGTCAATATCGTTCATCCTTCGCTGCGCATTGATGGTACGCTGACTGAAACGGATCGTGCCTACCTGACAGCCATGCGCAAGTTGGGACTGAGTCAAGTGATGCTGTCCTACACCGAACAACTGGATGATATTCAGGAAGTCAAAGCCCTTTTGCCGGAGGCGGATATGCTGCTCAAGATCGAAACGCAACGCGGGTTGGCGTTCGCTCGGCGGCACGGCTCAAACTACGGCCGCTTGGTGGCGGCGCGTGGCGATCTCTACGTGGAGGTGCTGCGTCCTCACCGGATAACCACTGCGCTGCGCGATGTGATCGCTGCCGACCCGCAGGCCGTGGTCGCCAGCCGCATTTTCGACTCGCTGGCCTTTCATCCCGTCCCCACCAGCGCCGACATCGGCGATGTCGCCTTTTTGCTATCGCTCGGCTACCGGACGTTTATGCTGGGCGACGCCATTTGTCTGCGGCGGGACTCGGTGCTGGAGGCGTTGAACCTACTTGAAGCGATGGCCGGAGAGTTCCGGTGAGAATAGCTTTGGCGCAAATCAACACCTGGGTCGGCGACTTGGCCGGCAATGTCGAGCGCTGCCTGGCGGCTATCGAGTCGGCCCGCAATCAAAAGGCCGATCTGGTCATCCTGCCGGAAATGGCCATCCCCGGCTACCCGCCCCGCGACATTCTGTTTGATGCCAGCTTCACCGCTGCCGTTGCTGCTGCCACCACCGACCTGGCCAGCATGACTGCCGATGGTCCGCCGGTGGTAGTCGGCACGCTCTGGCCGGCCGATCAGACGCTTCACCACCATCCCGGCCTCTACAACGCCGCCGTCTTGCTATCGGGCGGCGAGGCCCAGTTGGCGGCGGCCAAGCGGCTGCTGCCCGCTTACGATGTTTTCCACGAGCCGCGCTGGTTTCTGCCCGGCCCACCGCTGCCGCCGGTTTCAATCGCCGGCCGACGGCTGGGCTTTCTTATTTGTGAAGATATGTGGGATGAAGGCTATCCCGTTCATCCCCCCGCCGATTTGTTGGCGGCCGAGGCAGAGATGCTGATCTGCCTATCGGCTTCGCCGTATCGCCGCCAAATTCTGTCCGAACGCCTCTACCACGCCCGGCGATCTGGCTGCCCGCTTGTCTACGTCAATCTCTGCGGCGCGACGGATGAGCTGATTTTCGATGGCCGCAGCTTCGTCCTTAATGAGGCGGGGGAGGTCATCGCCCAGTTGGCCGCATTTGAGGAAGAGGTTCGGGTCGTCGATCTGGACAGTAGTGAAACGACTGAACAGCCTCAGATAACTACGAATCAACCGGAACCACCCGTTGAGGAACTCTACCAAGCGCTGGTGCTGGGCGTGCGCGATTTCGCCCGCAAAAATCAGCTCGACCGTGCTTTCTTGGGCTTGTCCGGTGGCATCGACTCGGCGCTGGTGGCGATTATCGCGGCGGAGGCGCTGGGGCCGGCGCGAGTCACCGCTGTCGCCATTCCCTCCCGCTACACCGATCCGCGTTCGACGGCGTACGCCGAAACCTTGGCCGCCAACTTGGGTATCGGGTTTGATGTCGTCAGTTTGGAGACAATGCATAGCGCCGTTGAAGTCACCCTTGGCCCGCTGCTCGACGGCGGTACGACGGCCGAAAATGTGCAGGCTCGACTGCGCGGCATGATTTTGATGAGCTACGTCAATCGTTACGGCGGGCTGCTGTTAAACACGAGCAACAAAACGGAGCTGTCGCTCGGCTACGCTACGCTCTATGGCGACATGGCCGGTACGCTTTGCCCCATCGCCGATGTGACCAAGCCGCAGGTTATCGCCCTGACTCAATGGCTGGCCTCGACTCGCCGTAATCTTATCCCGTCCTTCATTATAGAGCGACCCCCCTCAGCGGAACTACGCCCTGATCAGATCGATCCGTTTAACTACACCGAAGTTAGCCCCGCGATAGAAAATCTGGTACAAGCCAATCACAGCAACCCCGCCCTCCGCCGCTCAGAATATAAGCGTTGGCAAATGGGCGTCATCCTCAAAGTCAGCGACAAAGCCTTTGGCACAGGTCGTCTCATGCCCATCACCCGTCGCTGAACGATCACGGCCATTAAGTTAGTAGCATCCCGAGTAGGTGAGCGGAGCAAAATTGTATCGAGGGGTGCGGGTTTGGCTTACAACCTCGTCGAAGCCGCACCCCTCGATACGCGCTACACTCCGTTCCGCGCTACTCGGGATGCTTTCACTGTTTAACTTCATGCTAGTGACTCCCTAAACTCCATAAACTCCCCAAACTGTGCAAACTTGCTGTCGTGGAACGCGCTTTGGATCGCTTTTCGGCTATATCCGTGGAACGATGGTTCGGTATAGTAGAGCTATAACCTAAAGGAGCGATCAATGAAACTCAAAACCTTACTCTACCTGGTAACGCTAGCCTTGTTATGGGGTGTCGCGTTTTTGTTTGTCAAAGTGGCGGTGCGGGACATCCCTCCGTTGACACTGGTGTCGGCGCGGGTAGCGCTGGCGGCGGTGATTTTGTTGGCTATCTTGCGAGCGCAGGGGCGTACCTTGCCTCAGTTTGGTCCGATTTGGAAGCACTTTACCGTAGCCGGATTTTTGCATAACGCCGCGCCGTACGCGCTGTTGGCTTGGGGTCAACAATATATCGATAGCGCCCTGGCCGCGATGTTCATCGGCACCGTACCGTTGATTACGATGATTCTGGCCCATATCTTTACAACTGACGATCATTTTACGCCGACCAAAATCGCCGGAGGGATGATCGGTTTTGGCGGCTTGCTGGTGCTTTTGGCTCCAGGCTTGCTGGCCGGAGTGCAGGTTACGACCTTGGGCTTGCTGGCCGCTTTAATTGCCGCCATTTGCTACGGATCGGCGGTGGTATACGGAAAAATTACCCTGCAAGGGCTGCCGCCCCTCGTCGCCCCCACGGCTCAATTGACGACAGCTGCTGTTTTTCTGGTCCCGGTGTCGCTGCTGGTCGATCGACCTTACACCTTGCCTATGCCATCGCTGATGTCGTTGGTGTCGCTGCTGCTGCTGGCCGTGTTCAGCACCTCGCTGGTTTTCTACATCTTCTACCGGGCTATGGAGACCACTAGCGCCACGACGCTGGCCGTATCGACCTACCTGGTGCCGATTATCGCCACCTTGATGGGCGTGTTCGTCTTGGGCGAACGCCTGGCCTGGAACGGATATGTCGGCTGCGCCCTAATCTTGCTAGGCGTCCTGACGGTCAACGGCCTCTTCGCCCGGTTTACGTATCGCCGGCCGGTTAAAGCTGAACGCAGACCCAGAACGATTTCAGTGCATTAGCAATACTAAGGTTGAGACGAAGGCTAAGAAAAAGTAGTTTACTTTTGGTGGCAGATGGAAATCCGCCACCATCCCAAACTATCTGACTATCTGACTACTGATTACAAACGATTATATTTTGAAGGAGATTATTATGAATACGCTACAACAAATCCAAACGAAACTTTCAAAGCTGCTGAACCGTCCCAAATCCCAGCCAAACTACCTTCAGGCCGTTAAGCGTGCTTATGCCCGGTTTTCCCAGCAGCATCCGGACTGGGCGGCGTCCTTCTTCGATGACTATTTTTTAACCCACACGGCGGCGCCCATTTTGCGGTGCGTGGGTCAGGGCCATACCAAGGAAACCGCCTGTGCATTAGCATTAGCCTGGAGCCGGCAGTTTTCGTGGCACAACGAGTCAAAGCAGCAGGCCTTCATTGCTGAACTCACCCCCGTCGCCGGTACATTTTTGCGATACTTGGAAATCGAACTCGGTTTGCGCACAACCGCTTGGCGTTTGGCTGTGCAGGCTGTATAACGCGATCTGAAGCCGACCATTTGTCCGAAATTACGCCTCATTAAAGATGGTGTGAACGCAGCCTCCGACGTTTCGCTAGATTTTTCGAAGTTCTATTGACCTTTCGTTAGGAATCCTTTATTATCGGGACATCGTCGGAGCGACAAAGCGTGCTTTGTCATTCACGGTAGGGTCAAAGTTTACTTTGACCTACCGATCTTTATTTTCAAAGGACATTTATGGACCCAATCTATAGCAATACCGCTGTTTCTCCTGAGCTAATGACCCGGTTGAGAGCGATGCCGAAAGTCGAACTTCATGTTCATCTGGAAGGCGCGACCGACGCCGCCACGGTTTGGGAGTTAGCCCGGCGCAACCAGGTGACTCTGCCCGCGTCTACACTAGAAGAATGGCAGTCGATGTATGCCTTCCGTGACTTCGATCATTTTATCGAAATTTATCTCCTGGCCGCCGACTGTATGCAAACGCCGGCCGATTTCGCCTTTATGACCGAGCGGTTTTTGGCCCAGCAAGCGCAGCATAACGTCAAATATTGCGAAGTCTTTCTCAGCGCCTCGATCTTGCTGGATAAATTACCCCCGGCCGAAGTGATTGCAGCACTGGCCGAGACCATTAGGCAGGGGGAAGCGACGCATGGCGTCCAGCTTCGCTTTATTCCTGATATCTCTCGCCAGGTGCCTGATTCGCAGTATCGCGTGCTTGAATTTGTATTGGCCGGGCAGGAGGAAGGTATCTTCATTGGACTTGGAGTGGGCGGTAAGGAGATTGGCTTTCCGCCTGAACTATTCACGGATGTATTTGCTGAAGCCCGCCGCCAGGGGCTGCACGTGGTGGCCCATGCGGGCGAAACCGATGGCCCTCAAAGTATCTGGGGCGCGATCCATAGCCTTCAGGCTGAACGCATTGGCCACGGCGTACGGGCCATTGAAGATGACCAATTAGTCGATTATCTCCGTCAAAGCCAAATCCCCCTCGAAGTCTCTCCCTACAGCAACTACCGCCTCAAAGTCGTCCCGCCCGATCAGCCGCACCCCATTCGAGCGCTCATGGATCAGGGCGTCTATGTTACGGTCAACTCCGACGATCCGCCCATGTTTTCCACCGACCTGACCAGCGAGTATGTCCTACTCGCCCGGCAAGGCTTTTCCTGGGATGAATTGTGGCAGCTTAGCCTCAACGCGCTCGAGGCCAGCTTTCTGCCGGACGAGGCCAAAGCCGCCTATCGAGCCGAATGGAAAACGTTTGCCAGGGCTTAATCTCTTAACCCCAGTGGCTACCCAATGTCATTAAGATAAGCCCTCCCGGCCCTCCAAGGGGGGGAGCAAGACGTCAAATTCCCCCCTCTGGGGGGCTAGGGGGGCTAGCGCCAGTCACTAGGTTATTGACATTGAGTGGTTGCTGTATCTTAGAAATGGGTCAAAACAAAAAAAGCCAATGGCTGAACGCCTACGAATGAATGTCCTCGCAAACCTTTTGTGTCAAAGCGACTTATGCTATACTGGAAGACATCTATCGTTGTCCGAACTCACCCCGCCGACAATTAGCCCAACACCATTTCGTTTACCTTCAGTTAACCCCATCCAATAATGGGAGAGCGCCATGCCGCGTCGAGAAGATATCCAAAAACTGCTGGCTCTCTATAACCGCCGGCTGCAAAAGTTGTGTGAACAGGCGGCGTTAAAAGAGAGCGAAATTCCCTCTCCCTGGGAAGAGGGTTAGGGTGAGGGGCTAAAGGCCGGACTAGCGTGTGGGGCAACCCCGGCCAAAGATTCCCGGCCCCCGTTTCGGCCTTCCCCATCCAAAACGTGGCCTTCCCCACCCGAAATGAGGCCTTCCCCGTTGAAATGGCCCCTTCCCCATCTGAAATGAGACCTTCCCCGCTCGAAATGAGGGCTTCCCCGTCCAAAATGGGGCCTTCCCCAGCCAAAATGACCCCTTCCCCATCTGAAATGAGGCCTTCCCCGCGCAAAATAGGGCCTTCCCCGTTGGAAACAGCGCTTTTACCGCCGACTAAGCCGTTTGACCGGCGGATTTTTGGTATATCGGCTGAGCATTGGTCATTCACTGAAAGCTTGAAGATTTTCTTTTTACAATCGCCTCTAACCCAGCCGTCCGTCCGGAAATCAATTTCCGGCCTACCAAACGAAGCCGGATTGATCCGGCGTCGTTGGCTTTAGCCCCATTTGACGGGGCGCTGCTAGGTAGCTCGGTGACTTTAGCGCCGAGCGGTCCCCCGCTTAAACGTGATTTTGCCGTGTGAAATTTTTTCTTCAACGGTGGCGTTATTTCTTATGCCTCGAAAGGCAGGTGCAGTACTTTTGTCCCACCAATTTAAAGGGGCGGGCTTGTCATTATGGTAAAGATATGATACCGTTAAGAGATGTTAAACTTGGAGTAAGCAATTAGCGATTAGTTTTCAGCCGACAACTTGACCTCAAAAGTCACCGCATAGGCCATCCCCGGCCGGCTCCGCAGCCCAAACATAAGCCAAATTAGGACAAAAGTTAACAGCCGACAGCCAAGCGCTGGCCGCTTACCTATTGGGTTTTTAGATATCAGATAAGGAGAAACTAATGTCAACATCCATGATTGACTCACAACTATTAGACGCCCAATTAGCCATTAACAATGCCCTGGACGATGCGGATATTCTGGCCGACTTAAGCCGCTTTGGTTATGATGCCGTCAAAATCAACGGTGGCAAGGCGCTGTTGGAGCAGGCCGAAACGCTGGTCGAGCGACAGCGGGTGGAGTATGGCGAGCAGTACGAAGCCAGCGAAGCGCTCAAGCAAGCGCATCAAACCGCCGATGCCGCCTATGATGTCACTTTCAAAGTAGCTAAAGTGGCCTTTAAGGGCAACAAAAAAGCGCAGCATGCCATGGATCTGGACGGTCGCCGCAAGCGCAGTTTGGCCGGCTGGCTGGGCCAAACCCAAACCTTCTACAACAACCTGCTGACCTACCCCGATTTGATGGCCCGCATGGCCACCTTTGGCTATGACCAGGTCCGGCTGGAAAGCGAACGGGATTTGGTGGCGCAAGTCGCTCGCCTGAATGAGCAGCAAGAAGCCGAAAAAGGTGAGGCTCAGGAAGCGACCAAGCAGCGCGATGCCGCTCTGGAAGCGCTGGATGAGTGGCTGAGTGATTTCAAAGCGATTGCCGAAGTCGCGCTCATCGCCTCGCCACAGCGGTTAGAAAAGCTGGGGTTCGGCGTCATCGCCTAACACGCCCCCTAGCTTTGCTAACGGACTTCTGCTCAAGTTAACCCGAATGTCGCTGCCCCGACAATAGACCACCGCTAGCTGACCGCCGACCGCCAAAAATCGTCACATGCATTGACGGTCGGCGGTCTATCATAGCCAAGGGTCAAAAAGCGCCGCAAGTGTTCTGCGGCGCTTTTTGACTTTCAGATCGTAACCGCTCCGGCATGTCATTTCGAGGCGTCTTTTGCCGAGAAATCCCCTGGATGGTCGATTGCGAACAGCGATTTAGGGGATTTCTCGCTCCTCTGTCGCTCGAAATGACATGCTGGCTGAGTCGTTACATCAGATCAACTATAACAACTCCGCAATCAACTTGGCCGCCCGCGCCGCGCCGCCGGGATCGTAGGGGCGATAGCCGCCGGTATCCGCGCCGAGGGTGGTTAGAGCAGCTTCAGCTAGAGCTTCGACGCCGGTTTGGTGGTAATTGAGCCGGCGGCCGGCGCGGTAATGATCGAGCCGGTAGGCCACGTGGTAGACCTGCTCGCAGTGATCTTTCAAGGGAAAATAGATGAACGGGCGGCGGTTGGCGACCAACTCCATCGTAGTGCCTAGCCCGCCCTGAACCACGGCCAAATCGGCCACAGCCAGATGCTCGTACAGGTTGTGGAGGTAGGGCCGGACGTCCAAACCCGGATGGCGCGGCAAACGCTCCGGCGCGAGGCGTGGCCCGGCTACAGCAATACAGCGGGCATCGGGGCGCGCTTGATGAATCAGCGGCCAAGCGTCGATGGCCTTGCGCAGCATAAACTCGCCAATGTCCGTGCCGCCGATGGTCAAGAAGACCAGCGCCTCATCGGAGGCGTACCCCAGCCGGTCGCGCACGGCTTGGGTATCGGCGTAGTCGGCGGGATCGAAGGGCGTAATGTAGCCAACCGCCTCGAAATGCTCTCGCGTCCAATCGGGGATTAACGGCAGGCCCGGCCCAAACGATTCGGGGATGAGATCGTCGTAATCGCCGATGTAAATAGCCCGATCCCGCACGCGGGGATAGCGGGCGATGTGCTCGATCATCTCGGCGTTGTAGTCGGTGGTCAAAAAAACGTCGCGGGAGCCGGGCGTCCGGTCGATGGGCAGCCAGCCCAGGAAATCGGTCAGGAACACGTACGGCGCGGTTTTGATCGCCGGGTTTTCGTGCAGATAGTAATCCACTTCCCAGGCTTCATCGCCAATCCAGATATCGTAGGGCGTCTCGCGCACCGCCTCCAGAAAGACCATAAAATTCGCCAGCAGAATCTCATCCATATTGCGCCAGGCGTAGAAACAGTGCAATTGGTGTTCGCCGGCCGAACGTTCCCAGTGGGCCGACTCGCTGACCAGCAGCTCGCTCAGCGGATGAATGATTTCGCCGTTGGCTTCCAGCACTTTGGTGACCGGGTGTTGAGCCAGCCACTCGATGTGCAGTTCCGGCGCCAATCGGCGCAGTTCGTTGGCGATGGCGATGTCGCGTTGAGCGTGGCCCAGCCCGATGGGGCTGCACACAAACAGGGCTTTCGGCGTCCGGCGCGACATCGACCGCCGCCAAGTGCGCCGCTTGGGCTGCGGGACGCCCAGAAATTGGGCAATCTCCATATTGATTTTGACCGGATCGCGCAGGTGCGGCGCGTGACCGCTGCCTTCTAACGTGACAAACTCCCAGTCGGGCCGGACTTTCGCCAAATTTTGGCTGTGGGTGGAACTGCTCTGCTGATCGTCTGTGCCGTGGATAATGAGCACCGGACAACTGACGGCGGCAATAATATCATCGAGCGATAATTTGGGCTTCAGGCTGGGGAGATTGGTTGTATTCGCTAAAATGTCCGGCGTGGTGGCTTCGGCCCAACCAATCCCATCGTCGATTTGTTTGGTGGAGTGGGGTTCGATAAACATTTGGGCGAAGAAGAAGTCCAAAAAATCGCGGTAATGGTTTCGCCAGTAGTGAACGTTACGTTTTTCCCAGCCCTGATAACTGCGGCGGGGGTCCCAAAAATCAGCTTTATCATAATGCGGCGGCGCGTACGAAATCGTCACCAAACGGCTGATCCGCTCAGGGGTGTGAGCGGCCATGCCAAGTCCAAAACTGCACCCTCTGGAAAAACCCACCAGACTCGTCTGATTGATATTGAGGTGATCGAGTACGCCGAAGCCATAAGCCACAAGGCGATCAAACTCTGAGGCCGCCGGATCGGTCGTGCGTTCGCTGTCGCCGTTACCGGGCGCGTCAAACAGGATCACCCGAAAAAATAGCGAAAGGTAGGGAACCTGCATCTTCCAGTGACGGTGATGGACAATTTGCCACGGCGGCAGCAGGAGTACGGCGGGCGCATCAGGCCGGCCAAATTCCTTATAGCCGATCTGAAAGCCTCGGATTTTGAGTTGGCCACTGCGGCGTGGCTCCAGTGAACGCACTGGTATCAATCCCCTT
This sequence comes from Anaerolineales bacterium, assembly GCA_020634855.1. Lineage (GTDB taxonomy): Bacteria > Chloroflexota > Anaerolineae > 4572-78 > J111 > JAGRBY01. The sequence continues at coordinate 434,934 of JACKAU010000002.1, read as the reverse complement.
CCTATGTTGCGGCCATTAAGTTCGTAGAATCAAGAATCAAATAACTGAGTTAGGGTAATTGGTAAAGGGTAATTAGAGATTGAATAACCAATTACTATTTACCAATGACTAATTACCCTGGGCTGTCCACCAAAATGTGGGAGTTATTAATTTTCCCTTCCTAAATCAGCAACCAACTGATTTAACTCTTTATTAGCGGCCTCTTCGGGTAAAACAGCCGCCGGCTGTGGGGAAGCAACCTGTAGCAGAGTGGCCAGCAAACTTTCGGCTTTTTCGCGGGCCGGCTGGCTCAATGCCGGGTGATGGAGGCTAGTTCGGATGATTTCTTTGGCCTGATCTACCTCTCCGGCCTCGGCCAGAACGCCGGCTAATTCGACGGCCGCCTCCAATACTACCGGAAATGCCCGGATTTGGTGGGCGGTTTGGATGGCTTGATGGAGATTGTTGCGAGCTGCCTCCCGATCGTCCTGAGCGCGGGCGACCAAGCCCAAGGAGATCAGGACATTGGCCATGCCCCACTGGTCTCGGTTGACCCGGCGCAGGCTGAGACTTTCCCGATACAGCCAGTCAGCTTCGGGATATTCCTGTAATTGGTAGGCAAAAAAGCCCAGATTGTTGAAGACAAAGGCCGTACCGCGCCGATCATCCAGCTCGGAAAAAATAGTCAGACTCTCCTGTGACAGGGATTGGGCCGCATTAGTGTCGCCGCGCAAGTGGGTGACCATGGCTAAGTCGTTGAGCGAATACGCCTCCAGCCAGCGATCGTGGCTCTGGCGGGCCAGATCGATGCCTTCCGTTAAACAGCGAGCAGCCTCGTCGTAGTCGCCGGTTAACTGATGGGTCGCGGCTTTGAAGTTCAAAGCCAGCGCCACCCAGCGTTGGACCTGTACCGAACGCAGCAAGGCGATAGCGCGATCAAGACGGGCTTTCGCTTTATCATATTCCCCCCGGCGCATGGCCATGCCGCCTTGCACGGCCAGCAGGATACCCAGCAGCGTCTTGGCGGGCGACTCCGGCTGATTGTCTTGGGCGGCCGCCGGCTCAATCACGGTAATGTTAGCGGTGACAATGGCTTCAGCTTCGCGGAACAGATTCCGTTCTACGTGGAAAAGCCAAAAAGCTTCGATGGCATCCAAGAGCAAATTGATGCGTAACTGCTCGACCGCCCACTGCCAGCCCACTTTGATATTTTCAAACTCACGCAGCACCTTTTCGTGGGCCTGGCGCTGTTGGCCGCCCTTCATTCGAGGTTCTTGTCGCGCCAGGAAGGTCAGGTAATATTCCGCGTGGCGTTGACGGGTGCGATGTTCATCATCGGCATCGTCAACCAGTTTCGCCGCGCCGTACTGCCGCATCAACTCGTGGATATCGTAGCGACCTTCCACCTGGCCGTCCTCCTGCAAGCCGGAAGCGATCTGCCGCAAAAACGATTTGTTGATTAAACCCGGCAGCGCTTGCAGGACGGCGAATTCGCGCCGGGGTAGTTGCAGTTCGCCCGGATCGTTTAGTTGTAAGTCGGTGGGGGTCCAGGGCGACTCGCCGCAGACCGCTTCAATCGCTACCCGCGTGAAGCCGCCGCGAAAAACCGAAGCCCGCCGGAAAACCGCTCGTTCGACATCGGCCAGCAGCTGCCAAGATTGATCGAAAATAGCTCGCATGCTGCGATGCCGATCGGGTAGATCGCGCATGGTTGAGGCCAGGAAATCAAGATTACGCTCGATCTCCAGGGGGATCTCGATGACGGGCAGTACCCCAACCCACGAAGCGGCCAGCTCGATACCCAGCGGCATGCCCCCCACCAGCCGGCAAATGCGGGCGATGCTGGCGCGTTCCATGGGGTGCCAGCCGATTTGGGGCTGCATCTGCCGGGCGCGTTGAATGAAAAGCTGAACGGCGCTGTACTCTTCAACGCCTTTAATCTCATCCGTAGCCGGAATGCGCAAGCCTTCCATGGGAAAGATCCATTCGGCCATTAAGTTGAGCCGCTCGCGAGAGGTAACCAGGATTTTAATTCGGGGCGCTTGTTCCAGCAGATCGCCGATTAAAGCCGGCCCGACGCCGCCCGTCCCGCCGGAAAAACCGGTCTCGCCGGGCGGAGACAGCAGATGCTCAAAGTTATCAAGCACTATCAGCAGTTCTTTATCTTTGAGGTGGTCGCCCAAATGCTCGGCCGGATCTTCCGAACCGTGAAAGATCACGCCTAACTCATCGGCAATGGCCGAGGCCAGGAACTGGGCCGAACTCAGGGGGGCCAGTGGTACAAACCAGGCGCCATCGGCCATATCAACCGCCCGCGCCGCCTCAATCGCCAGCCGGGTTTTGCCGATACCGCCCGGCCCGATCATGGTCAACAGGCGGCAGTCCGGTTCAGTCATCAATAATTGGCTGATCTTCTGGATTTCATCGTCGCGGCCCACAAAAGAGGTTGGCGGGCGCGGTAAGTTTTGTCGCGGCGCGGCCGGCCCGGCCGATGCGGCAGCCACGGCGGTCGCTGGGCCGTCGGCCAGTGCTTTTAAGGCTTGCACCAGGTCGTTGGCTGTGGCATAGCGCTCCTGCGGCCGACGGGCCAACGCTTTGGTCAGCACGGCGGTGATGCCGGCGGGAACTTCTGCCGGCCAGCGAGTCGGAAAGCCCGGCGTTTGGAAGTGAGCGGCCATCACGGTCGGCGGCGTTTCGCCGAAGAAAAGCTTTTGGCCGGTTAACATCTCGTATAGGATACAGCCCAGAGCGTAGGTGTCGGTTTGGGGCGTGGCCTCTTCGCCGTCCCAAATTTCCGGGGCAATGTAGTAGGGCGTACCGACGACGTTGCCGCTTTGGCTGAGACTGTTTTCGCTCATCAATTTGGCCAGGCCAAAATCGGTCAGCAGCGGGCCGCGCTCCGGGTCGAGCAGAATATTGGCCGGCTTTAAATCTCGATGTAAAATGCCTTGCTCGTGAGCAAAATCCAGCGCTTCGCCGACGGCCGTGATCACATCGAGCGTCTCGGCCCAGGGCAGGCGGGTGCGCTCGGCCAGCAGTTCGGCCAGGGTCGGGCCGTTGACCAGCCGCATCACAATGAAGGCCGGCCCGACATCGTGGATGGTCACAATGCGTGGATGGTCGAGCCGGGCAATAAGTTTGGCTTCCTGTCGAAAGCGCGTAATCCAGCTTTTGTCGGCCAGTAGATGGGAATTCAACTCTTTTAAAGCCACCGAGCGATCCAGCATTTTGTCGCGGGTACGGTAGACCGTGGCAAACCCGCCGTGACCAATTTCCTCTAGAAGTTCGTAGCGCTCGGTTGGGGAGGGCGGCTGGTCCGGCATTTGTTGAGCCGGTTTCAACTTAGCTGGAGACGTCGGGGATAGCTGGGCGTTTTTGAGAAACGGTTTGAGCAGGCGTTTAGCTTTGATGGCCTCATAGAGCGTGGTTGTCTCTTCTTCCGGCGGCAACCCCAACTCTGTTTCTAACAGATGGACAAATTCTTCATATTGGCGAATAGCGGCTGAGGGTTGTTCGGCCTGATCATAGAGTTGAATAAGCAAGCGCTGAGCCGGTTCGTACAGCGGATCGAGCGCGACCCACCGCCGGGCGTACGGAATAGCGGCTTGGTAGTCGCCTTGCCGGCTGCATCCTTGGACTAAACGCTGCAGAGCGTCAGCCAATTCCTGACGCAGGCTCTCGGCCTGAAAGAACTGCCAATCATCAAATTCGGGGCAATCACGTAGCGAGAACCCGGCCAGAAAATCGCCGGTGTAGAGGGCGGCCGCTTCACTCAACCACGACCGACATTCGGTGCAAACGGTGTCCGGAGTATGATCGTGGGTGCGACAGTCGGCCAGCAGTTGGCGAAAGCGCTCGATATCCAGCCAAATCGCCGGCGAGTCGGCTGAGGCGGCGGGCGTTGTATTTCGTTCCAATTCAAGCGTTTCGCGGTCGGCCGAGAGCCGCTCGCTATTCAGGCTGCTGTTGAGCACGGCCAGATCGCGCCGTAAATAGGCCCTGGCTCGGCTTTGGTCGCTATCGGGATAAAATAACGTGCCTAAGGCGTCGCGGCTGTGGGGTTGACCGCTGACTGCTAGATAAATGAGCAGCGCCAGCGCTTTACGCCGGGGTATCTCAACCGGCGCACCATCCATCTCGACTCGAGGTGGGCCAAACAAAAATAGATTTAAGCTGGCCATGGGGGGATTACTCCTTTATATGGGCATTATACATGTAAGGAAAAGTTTCAACCAAATTTAATCGGACTACGCAGTTGGGTGTAACGAAAAGGTGACAGTCACTTTTTGCCGAGAATGAACGTCCGTTTAGCCCAAACAAGTCGATTCATTACGCCCAAGTGACTGTCACCTTATTTGGAACGTTTTCGGAGCGGTAAATAACGATAATGGGGGTATAATCTTGAAAAAATTGGAGGCGTCTAAAATGGATGCATCATTAGAAAACGTGGGCCGCAAAATTACAGCGGCGCTGCTGGTAACGCAAAGTCTTTTTTCGGCCATTACGATTATGGTTTTTACCATTAGCTCCATTATTGTGGTGCAGTTGGCGGGTGACACCAAACAATGGATGTTAGGTGTTCCTTCATTAGTCACGCTGTTAGGCGCCGCCGCCGTGGCCTATCCTATCGGCCGATTTATGAATGTGGCCGGCCGGCGTCGGGGGTTGACCGTTGGCCATGTCTTGGGCATTTGCGGGGCGCTGATGGCCGGCTGGGCCGTGGTTAGCGAGTCGCTGCTTTTCTTTATAACCGGCATCCTGTTTATTGGGCTGGCCAAAGGCGTCAACGATTTAGGACGCTACGCCGCCGCCGAGGCCAACGTCCTCCACCGGCGGGCGCGGGCGCTCAGCTTGGTAGTTTTTGGCGGCACGGTCGGCTCGATTACCGGGCCGACGTTAATCAGCAGCACCGGTAACCTGGCTGAGAGTTTCGGCTTTCCCCGCTTTAGCGGCCCATTTCTGGCCGCGACGGCCTTTTTCGTCTTGATGATGATCGTTGTCAACCTGTTCCTACGGCCCGATCCGCTCCAGATTGCCCAGCAGTTAGCCGAGACTGAGCCGGAGGCCGCCGTACCGGTTCCTCAAGAAGGGCGTAGCTTCTCGCAAATTTTCTGGGGCGATCATCGGGCCAAATTAGCCATCGCCGCGATGGTGTTCGGCCAGTTGACCATGGTTTTGGTGATGACGATTACCCCGGTTCACATGACCAACCACCACCACGATATCGGCCCGATTTCCTGGGTGATTATGGCCCATACGATGGGCATGTTCGGCTTATCGTTTCTGGTCGGCTGGCTGGTCGATCGCCTGGGACGGATCAAGATGATTGCCATCGGCGGCGTGATTTTAATCGCCTCCTGTTTGCTGGCTCCGCTATCAACCGGTGTGCTTTGGTTGGCGATGGCCCTCTTTTTGTTGGGACTGGGTTGGAACTGCTGCTTTGTGGCCGGCTCAACGCTGCTGACCGATATTTTACAACCCCAAGAGAAAAGCCGCGTACAGGGGCTGGTTGATACGCTGATCAATGTCGCCTCGGCGATAGGCGGCTTTGGTGGTGGGATTGTTTTTTGGGCCATTGGCTTCACCATCACCAGCCAGATTGGCGTCGTCATCGCGCTTATCCCGCTTACATTGGTACTCTTCCTGCGCCTGACGCAATCACAGTTGGCCGTGGAAGGGACAACGCCGGCTCATTGACTCATCCGCCGGAGCATCAAAGCTAAACGGATGGAGCATCAAAGCTTGCTTTGATCGGGTTTCGATCATGACCAAGCAAGTTTTGTTGCTCCAAATATTATGACCAAGCAAGCTTTGTCGCTCCGAGAGGTTCAATTACACCAAGGATTATGCTATACTAAAAACCGGTAAGCGTACGTCGATATGAACATCATTCATCGATATCGTCATCACCTGTATTCTCAAAATACACACTCAAAAGGAGAGAGAATGAAAACCTTGAAATGGGTAGCGATTATTTTAGTGATTATGATTGTGCCGTTGGTTATTGCCATCGCCGGGCTACACTTTGCGGGCCAGCAGCGGCTCAACAAAGCGCCGGACGTGGCGTTGGCAACAGTTTCGCCGGCGACGGATGAAGCTGGGCTGGAACGAGGCCAGTATTTAGCTTCGATTAGCGGCTGTACAAGCTGTCACGGTGAGGATTTGCGGGGCGAAGTTTTTATCGATGAAGCCCCCATCGGTATGTTCCCGCGCCCAATTTAACCTCGGGCGCGGGCGGCATTGGGGCCACCTATACCGACGCCGATTGGGAATCGGCTATCCGGCACGGCGTAGCGGCTGATGGCCGGATGATGGTCACGATGCCGGCGGATCACTACGCTCATTATGGCGATGATGATCTGGCGGCGCTCATCGGCTATCTCAAAAGCGTCCCGCCGGTGGATAATGATCTGGGGCCGCGCCAGATCCAATTTCCAGGCACGGTTATCTTCGGCGTGCTGGCCTACACCAATTGGCCGGTTAACGTCATCGACCACGCCAGCGTCGGGGGCAACGCTCCGGAAGCCGCGCCCTCAGCGGAATATGGCGCATATATGGTCAGCATTATGAGCTGCCAATCCTGTCACGCCGAGAATTTGGCCGGCAACTACGGCCAGCTCGATACACCCCAAGGGCCGAACATTACCTTAGGCGGCGAAGTGGCCGGTTGGAGCGAAGAAGATTTCGCCAGAACTCTGCGCACCGGCACCACCCCGGATGGCGAACTACTGAAAACAACGGCGGAAGGCGGCATGCCCTGGCCGCAATACGCGGGCCTATCAGACACCGAGGTCCAGGCGCTGTGGGCCTATATTAACAGCCTGGAGCCGCTGCCGAACAATACGCCGTAGAGTAACTTTAATCTCGCCGCGTTATTTGGTTTTTACCTCCATAAAGCAGCCCAGGGTACAATCGCCTTGGGCTGTTTTAGTTTATTACCTCAAGAACGCCTCAAACCAACCAACAAACAAACAAACCAACAAACAAACCATCCCTCCATCCCCCCACTTTTCGCACCGAATTCGCTTCCCTTTCGCAGCGATGCGATATAGTAGCCTTGAAGTTGTAAACACTCGGTCATTTATTGAAGGAGAACCTAACATGATAACCAAAGTGCTATTTAATTATGTGGAAGTTAAACCGGTTGAAAACAACGCCCAATGGTGGCTGAGCCTACTGAGCGGAAACCCACGGCGATATAGCGTCAATGGCAACAACGGCTACCACGCTGTGAACGGAACCAACGGGACAGCCCCGGTTCAACCGGGACGTACTGAACCGTTCCCCCAATATTGGCTGCGCCTTCTGAGCGGCGGGCAAAATTATAACGGCAATGGCCACAGCCCGGTATCGACGCCATTACCGGCGATTGATTTAGACGCCGAACATTGGTTGAAGATTTTAGCGGGAAAATAACTAAGGTAGAAAACTTATGAGAAAAATAGAGACATCCAATCATATTGATTACGCTGCGTCAGCTAAGCAAGCTCGTCAGGAGCGAACCCAATATTTAGCTTTGTTAGTCAAAAACGGGGGGTCATTGGTCGCCCAACTGTTCAAGCGACAACCAACGGCTGCGAAATCCGTTAACCGAAACCTGCGGACGAACCGGCGTCATATTTAGGCGGTGTCCTAAAAATACCCCGCAGGCTGAATTAGAGGTGACGGTCAATTAGGGCTGTAAAACATTTGGACCGCCGCCGGCCGACCGCTGGCCGCTGAAAAAAAGCAGATTGGTTGGTCATTGACGTTGAACGGTCAATGTTGGCGGTTTGGCGCAATTGTGACCGATGTTGGCCGTCCGAAAAGTGTATTTGGATTCGTGAGTCGGTTTTTGGGACGGAAAAATCGCATAATTTATTCGGCGAACGGTGTTTGGCTGCTCAAAAAGCGAGTTTGAGTTTGTGAGTCGGCTTTTGGGGCGGAAAAATCGTGTCAATCGTTGGGCGATATGGATATTTTCTCAAAAATCAGGAGGTCGCGAAAAAAAAGTAGCCAACAGTGACAGCTACGTGGGGTAGAAGAAAAAAAAGTAGCTGATGGTGACGGCTACGTGGGGTGGACACAAAAAAAAGGGCTAACAGTGACGGCTACGTGGGTAGACGAAAAAAAGTGACTAACAGTGACGGCTACGTGGGGTAGACGTAAAAAAAAGGGCTAACAGTGACGGCTACGTGGGGTGGACGAAAAAAAAGTGACTAACAGTGACGGCTACGTGGGGTAGATGCAAAAAAGAGGGCGATCGGCGAGTCTAAAAGGATGTGACCTGATAAAACCAGCTATTCCGGCTGGTTTTTAGTTTTTTGTTGCGCTGCTTGTGTTTAAGCAGAAAGATAAGGTAGAATAAAAAAAATAGTTCTGCCGAGAAATGGGCAATACAAATGACCGGTATAATTTATTGAGCAAAAAAATTTTTGCCGAGCGTGCAAATTATAAAAAGTTGGTTATAATATTAATCTAGTTAAGCCAATTGTTCTTTATCAATGTGGTTGGTCTGGGCCAAACCTTCAAATATCAAACATCTTTTTAGCACCTGTATTTCAGTAACGCCATTTTCTGTTTCAGTAACAACGCTAGCACAAGGAGACCCGGCTATGATGATCGCTTTACGCTATATCCAGCAGGACAATTATGATTTACGCTTTCCCCAGCCCAACCAAACCACTCCGCTGATAAACCTGTCTGACTCGTTTATCACTTATGAAGAAACGTTGCCCCCTGAGCAGCGCAGCCCCTATTTCCCCACCATTAAAAATTTACTGATTCAAGTCCAGGCTCAGCAAGAGGCTCAAACCGAGGCTGAGAACAAACGCACCATCGCCTCCGAGCAGTTGAAACGTCACAACCGCGTAATGAATGGGATGCTTGATCGCATCCTGGTCACCTTGAGGGCCAAATGTTTTGGCCGGCCGGAAGAAGCGCAAGCCTGGGGCTTTGAAGTCCGTCAAGGTACCGGCAATATCCTCAAACCGGACTCGCGCGCCGACCGCGTGCGGGCCTTACAACAGTACATCAAAAAGAGCAAAGCCGCCCGGCTGAGGAGCAGTTCACCGAGCCGCCGCTGGCCGAGGTGATCGATCTGTATACCAATATGAAAACAGCCTTGCTGGCTCGCGACGCCGGCGTAGCTGAGCGTCAAGAAGCTTCAGTTGAGATCAAAGAGACCGTCGTCAACCTGTATAACTATCTGCAACTGGCGCTGCACCACCTCATGGAGCGTAACTACAATTTTGATATTTCGCCCGGCCTGGAAAAGTGGGGCTTTGATGTGGTTTTTCGTCGCAACGGGACCACGGTGAATGGGAAGACCAACGGCAGCGATGAAGTGGTCGCTGAAGATGACGACAACGATAACCTTATCTCGCTTTTATAAATCAAGCCCGTATCTTCTCGATAAACCCTGATAACGTAGGACAAACTTAAGTTTGTCCTACACCCCCTACTTTTTGAGAAGATATCCGAGACCTATAACCCTCAAACTTCAAAGGATATTTCATCATGAACAACACCCTCTCCGACTTACAAACCGTGATTCATAATGTCGCCGAGGCCATTGACACCAAAAAAGCCAAGGAAAAGAAGAACGTTTTAGACCATATCGCTATTAAAGCGTTGGGCGGCACCTTGCAGCGGTTGCAGCGCATCGAATGTATGCTGAGTGTGTCGCAATATGATCTGGTTTTTATCGGGCAGGTGGGCGCGGGTAAAACCACGGCGATCTGCCATCTGTTCGATCTGGTTGAGCCATACGACGGCACGATTAAATTGGCCAGCGGCAAAACCAAAGCGGTCGCCAAAGTGCGCGAGCTGCTCTCGACCGGTTCGGGCCAAACCACTATTTGCGAGGTCATCATCAAGCCCGCCTCGCAAACCTATTTGGAAATTGAACCGTACGACCGGCAAAATTTGGAGGAGTTGATCCGCGAGTTCGCCTGGTACACCTGGCTGAAAGCCCATCCGCGCCCGGACGAGAACGGCGCTCAACCGCCGCCGACCGAATTGATGCGGGCCATCAGAAATGTGGTCGATTTGAACGTGGTGACCACCGCCGAAGGCCGGGTCGATCACGCCGCCGAGTTTGTCAAGAAATTCAGCGAAAGTCAGTTCGATGCCTTCCAAGCGGCGGTGATACAACGGGCCAGACTGGATGAGCGAACCCAAACGACCATCCATCCGGACGCCGCCGCGCAGGAGAGCGCGAATGCGGAGAAGGCCTGGGCGCGCAAAACGTTCGAACTGTTGAATTTGGCCAAGCTGCCGACGGTGTCGATTCCCAAGAAGATTTTTCTCCACGCCGATGTCCGGCTGTTCAAATTGGACGGTGAATTTAACCGCTTCGGGACAATCATCGACACCAAGGGGATGGATGTGGGCCAGAGCCGCGAGGATTTGGATAACTACATTCGCAATAATGACGCGGCGCTGTGTATCTTTGCCGAAAAGTTTCCGCCGGCTCCGGCTAACGTGGCCGACCTGATCGAGCGCCATTTGGTGTCGCAGGATATCGCTACCAAGTTCGCTTTGTTTGTGATGCCCCACAAGGGCGAGCCGGCCAAGGTGGTCGGCAAAGACGGGCCGGTCGGCGACCACGATGAGGGCATCGCGTTGCGGCGGGCGACCATCGACGCCGCCTTCACCAGCCGTAAGATCGATTTTATCCCTGACAACGTGCTGTTTTACGATGCCCTGCAAGGCTACCTGCCCGACGGCCGGCTCGATCAGGATTACGACCAAGACGATGTTGTCGCCGATCGCCAGCGGGTCTTCACGGAATTCCAGCGGATTATCGAACGCCGTGAAGCGATTTTGTGGGATGAGGTTCAGGCGCTCAACACCAATTTTGAAGCCCTCAATCGCGAAGAGTATGGTCTGAGTTTCCAGGACAAAGATTTGCTGAACTTCGCCCGCGATAAGGTAAAAGGCTATCAAAACTTGATTTTGTGACGGCCAACAACTTCATTCGCGACTATATCGGCTTGTGGAATACCAGCAACCGCCATTTTATGTCGCTGCGGGCGACCAACAATCGCTTTGGCCGGTATGAACCTCGCAGCATCGATGTTTACTACGACGCCGTGCCGATTGCCGAAAAGTTGGCCCGGCAAATGATGGACAAACCGAAAAATGATATGCTGGAGACGGTGCAGGTGATCGGTCAAAACGGATCGGAGGATTTGGGCCGGTTGATGCAGATGCTGGAAGTGCAGATCAAGGCTGATTATCAAACGTTGATTGTGATGATCGGCAAGGAGGTGCGGGCGCTGCTGGAGGGGAATGTTTTAGCGCCGCAAGGGTACAACAGCGATTTTTGGCGGCACACGATTGAACGCTGGGGCCAGGGCGCCGGCTATCGGGCCGATGTGTTGGGCATGTACACCACCGAAATTCAGGGCGTGCAAAAGTATTTGAAAGAGAGAATGACTAATCTGTGGGCTGAGTATGTGGGGAGTATTTTGAGCTTTCTGGGGTAGAAGCAGAAGAGCGAAGACCTGACAGGTTTTCAGACGCTAGCTTGAGCTAACGACTGGTTCCGTCGGGCCGGATCGTTCTCTCAAACGTAATTCGGAAACCTGTCAGGTCTTGTCCGAAAAATAAAACGGCCGCAGCACTCAGCGCTGCGGCCGTTTTATTTATTAATCGTGCAGGAACATGTTCAGCAGGCCGGAAATGATACTAATGATGATGGCGGCGAAAAGGGTGGTCCAGAAGGTGTCGATGGTGAGGATGTTGGGCAAGAACCAGTTGGTCAATGACAGCATCAGGGCATTGATGATGAGGGTAAAGAGACCCAGCGTCAGAATAACCAGCGGACAGGTCAAAAGCATGACGATGGGGCGGATGAAGGCATTCACCAGGCCGTAAACCGCCGAGATAATGAACAAGCTCATCCAATAATCGCCCTGAATTTGGAAGCCCGGCATCAGCCAGGCTGTAATACCAATGGCGATGGCTAAAAACAGCCAGCGTAATAAAAAATAGATCACGTGCTAACTCCTTGGGTCAATATAATTAAGTTTTTGGAACGCCGGTCTGAACCGATGGTTCAGAATTACCTGAAAGACTGACTGCGTCTATAAATTTCAACCTCGAATTTCACCGATTTTACCTGTTTCTGGGTAATCTGTGAAATTTGGGATTGAGTTTGGGCCGGCAGCCCTTAACTCATTTGGCGGTAAAGTTACGAGTTTCGTCGGGCGATGCTGATGTAGTAGAGCAGTTGGAGAATGGACGTGACGGCTGCCGCCACGTAAGTCATACCGGCGGCGGTTAATAGCTGCCGCGCACCCTGCCGATCGGTGTCGGACTGTAATAGGTTGGCTTCTTGCAGCAGTTTCAAGCCGCGCCGGCTGGCATCGAATTCAACGGGCAAAGTCAAGATGGAAAAGAGGACCATCAGCCCAAAAAAGAATATACCAATCCAAACGAGATTGGCCATATTAAAGACCAACCCCAAAAAGATAGCCATGTAGGATAAGGTGGGGCTAAATTGGAGGGCCGGTAGGAGAAAACTGCGGGCTTTGATCAAGGCCGAGCCGGTTTGATATTGCTGCACGTGACCCAACTCGTGGGCGGTAACCGCCATAGCCGCGACCGTGGGTTTGGTGGCAATAGGGTCAGACAGGCGAACAACATTGGCCCCCGGATCAAAATGATCGCTGAGCGCGCCCGGCGTTCGCTGCAAGGGGATCGGATTCAATGAGGTGCGGTTGAAAAGCTGCTGACCAACCTGCATGCCGTTTATCCCGGAACTGTTGCGGACGCCGCCCCATTTATTGAAGGTGGACTTTAGGTAAAGCTGCACCCCGCCTGAAATGAGCAGCGTGGGTATAAAAACGTACCAAAAGTAATTGGGATCAATAAAAAACATAGTTAGCTCCATCCCTCTTGAAATTGTTCTTTAGAAAAGGTATACGTTCGATTCGATATGATTTGAATCACAACGCCGGCCCCGGCCAGGGCCAACCATAATATTAACCAAAAGAAGGAGTCACTTAGAACGGGCCTGATGGCATTCCCCGCCGATTGAATATTCCCCATAGACACGCGGCCCAGTATCAGTAGAGCCGACAAGATGATGGCATTAGCGCCGCCAAACGCCGTGATGAGGATGATGACATATTTTTGCAAGTTCATGACCAGGGTTAGCACGGCCACAAAAACCGCACAAAGCAAGGCCACGATGATGACGAAAAACCCGCCTTCAAAGCCAAGGGCGGCCATAAAACCGGCGCCAATCGCCGCCCCGAAGCTGGCAGCCACCAGGGCCACGCCCAGAATATAAAATAGATAGGACAGGATAGCAAAAACCATACCCAATATAAAGCCGGCCACCCAACCGGTGATCGTGACCAGAAATCCGGTGCCAAACAACAGGGCCATCATCTGAGCGCCTAGCCAAAAGCCGCCAAAAAAGCCCCAAATGGGCAGCAATACCAAAAAGACTCGATAGCCAAAGAAACAAAAGGCAAGCCCAAAAACGACGGCAAATAATGCCGTAAATAGGACAGACAGCATGGTTCCCCCTCCTGTGAAAACAACGGTCTGGAGCGTCAAAGTTTACTTTGACCTTACGGTCGGTATGACAAAGCTAGCTTTGTCGCTCCGATAATTTTCGCCAAAACCTATTCCTCGGTTTCTGAGGATAGATGCGATACGAAATCTTCAGTCAGGCCGTGCCGGAGCGTTTGGCCTTCAAACGCGGACAGCGCCTTGACAATGCTATCGGCGTTTTGCCGTTCGGCCAGAACGACTAAGGCCGAATTGCCGGGTTGTAGTTGGTCTTGTAAAGAGGCCAGGTATTCATCGGCAAAGCCCATATCGATGCGTTTGGCCGCTGCCCGGCCGGTGGCTGCGCCGGCTACGGCGCCGGCAATCGCGCCAACCGGTCCGCCCAGCAGGCCAACAAAGCCGCCGGTGATCGCTCCGAAAATTGTCCCACGGGTGGGGCTAACATCTTCAGTTTCACTGACCGAAGTTTTGCCATCTTCGGTTTTGACGAGCACGGCCGCGTTAGAGAACTCAACTTCTTTTTTGCTGTGGGCCTGTTTGAGGGTTTTAAGGGCTTCAGCGGCTTTTTTGGTCTCATCAAAAGTGAAAATGATCACGTCAAGGTCGGTCAGTTGATAACTGCGTGATACCGGAATGGTGGGTAGTGCGCCAATCGCAGCCTTATCAATGGTTAGGTAGACATTTTCATCATCGGTGTGATCAATTGTCGATAAGGGCAGCGCCACCACTTTTCGACCCCAGAGGTGGTTTTCTCGCAGGATGAGATGGGTAATATGGCCGGTGTCCGGATCAACCAGGAATTCATCAACTTTGCCGACCGGTCCATCGGTGGCTTGAATGTAGGTACCCCGATGGACGGCCAATTCGCCCTGCGGCACGCGTTCGTGTTCAATGGGCAGTCTCATTCTATCCGGTATGGTATAAGGCCAGGCCATCATGGTATCTTCACCATAATAGGGCATCATACTGTCTGTTTCAATGAACTCGGTTTGAACAAACTTTTTCATGCCCTTGAGTTCGGCTTTGGGGAAAGCTAAACGGATGGTCTCGCGGCTGGTTTCAACAATCTGGTCAATCGGCACCAGATATTCGGTATGAGGCACCCACTGTTCTTGGACGACAAGATGGGTTAGTTTCTTGCTGACCGGATCGATGATGATTTGCGTAGATGTCCCACAATGGCCGTCGGTACATTCTACTTTGGCGTTTAAGGCAATATTATTCAATGATGTCATTTTCGTTCCTTTAGAACATCACGTAAGGCTTGCTCGGTATCCGGCTCAAGTGAGGTCTGGTAAAGTTCGCCCTTGTAGGGTTTAAGTGCGGCAATGGCGGCGGTGGGATTGGCGTTACGCACGATTAAAAAGATGGCTGAACTACCGGGGCCGAGTGATTCGGTTACTTCTTTAACAAACCCTTTGTCAACGCCCAGATCGGCCATTTTACCGACCAGCGCTCCGCCCGCGGCGCCAATGGCGAGACCGGCAATCGGGAAGAAAAGACCGCCGATCAACAAGCCCAGTAAGCTACCGCCAACGGTACCGATTTTTACGCCTCGGTCGATTTCATTCTTGATATGAACTTTACCGTCAGCGTCTTTGACGATGACGGCTGAGTCATCAAGACTGATGTTACCTTGCTTTTCCACTTTTCGAATAGCTTCCCGAACCTGACCGGCTTCATCGGGATTATCGAAGGTGATGACGACTAAATTTGACATGGTGCCTCCCCATTATTTGATAAGTGACTTTTGATAGAAAGATGGCTCTTCTGGAATTCAGGCGGTGACACCATTGTAAGATGTAAAACGTAATGCGTAAAATCAGGATTACGTTTTACGCATTACGTTTTGTAGTGGAATCCCTGAGTTCCAAATGAACCAGAAATATTTCACCGAACGCTGTTACGCATCGGGTTTGGATCGCGTCTTTTGCCAGAATATCGTGGCCGCAATCACTACGGCGGTCAATACCAGCAAGCCCAATACAGTCGGCACAGCAAGTGGGTCTCGGATCCCGGTTTCTGGTAAGAATAATACCACCGGTGTAGGCGTGGGTTCCGCAGCTACAGACGCTTCACCGGGTACCGGAGTGGCCGGCGGTGGCGGCGGTGAGGTTGGCGAGGAGCCGCCGCCATCATCATCGTCGTTACTATTATTATTATTATCATTACCATTATTCTTTGGTGTGGCCGTTGGCACCGGGGTGGGAATGGTCGCCGGGGTTTCGGTTGGTGTAGGCGTAGGCGTAACCACTGGCGTAGGCACGATTTCGTCAACATCCGTATCGGTCACCGGAGGATATTCTTCATCCAGAATACCGGTATAACTCAAAACAACCGTATCGGTAATCAGGCCCGGCGGAGCATCGGCGTCAACCAAAACGGTCACCGAAGTGCTGCCGCCATCGCCGGCGTTAATTTTTTCATTGATCTGGAACGTTACGAACCCGGTCGGCCCCTGGGCGCAACTGCCGGTCAAGGGCGGATTGACGCTACAGCTCACAAAGGTGGTAAAGGGCGGCAGTTCGTCTGTGAGTCGCACATTAAAGGCCGCGCCGGGGGGAGCAGCATTGGCCGGTGGCGGCAATGGATATGGGTTCGTAAGGGAAATGTTGGTAAAGACAATGCTGTAGGTTAAAACATCACTCGGAGCCACAATGGTCCGGCGATCATCTTTGGAGACGTCCATAACCGGGATGGGCGGCGGCTTAATAAAGATAATCTCATCCGTTTGCCCTTCGAAAATATATTGATTGTCTCGTCTGACGCAGATCTCCGTTGTCCACAAGCCAACCTCATCGGGAGAAACCTGTATGACATCGCCACCCCGGACCGGAGGGAAGGGTGGTGGATCGGGGGCGTTATTCCAGGCCCTGTTTCTGGAAGGATTACCGTCATATACGACTCCTGACGGGGATATATGGCGAACCGTTGAATTAAACCCAGTTTGGTTGTTGATATCCAGATCGAAATCATTCAACCGGATTTCGGGCAGGTCTTCAGCCTGAACCGGATGGAAGAATTCCTGGCAAGTGAGGGTATTGTTATCCGGTGCTTCGTGTTGAAAGGTGATTTGATCCAAACTGATCAATATTTCGTCACCGGTTCCGATTACTCCATCGGCGTTATCTCGTTCGTTGCCGTTTCTTAATAAATCAGACTGGGCTTGGCCAATGCCCGAACAGGTGCCGCCATTGGGAACACTCACGGTACAATCCGGATCATTACCTACGGACAGTCTCCAGGCATTATCATCATTGTCTGATGTCTCAGTCCCCAGCACATAGACTCCACAACCAAAGTTGGGTGTGTCGGGGGTGAAGGTGACTAACTCAACCCAACGGCCGTTGGTGGTGGCGGTCACACTGGTTGTCGCCACAAATGTAACCGGCTGAACCACAACATCAAGTTGGCCATTGGGACGCATAGCCAATAAGCTGTAGGTTGTCGTATCGGCAAATTGGATGTTTTCATTAGGAGGATTATGAATGGTGACGTTGTTGGGATCACGGATTTCATCGTCGGCCAACGGGGGATCACCGATGGTTGGGTCTGGTTCTTGAGTTTCCGGGTCAAAGATGGCAAACGTTACCGGCACGTCACCGGGCCAGGTACACGGTATCAGTACTCTAACATAGTGGGGTTCGTTCTCCCCTTGAACGTTGGTGTAAAAGTCGCCGATGTCAAGCGCCGCATTTGGCCCACTGGTCTGAATAAACGCCGTTGAATTGGTGGGCGGCAGGTCGATTGCCTTGACGATATTGAACACAAATATCGTCAGGGCGATAATCGCCAGACTGACGCGCAACAATGGTCGAACAAGCCGTGAACTCAATCGAAAATGTAACATCTTTATTAACCCCTCCTTGACCCTGATCATTATAAGACGCGATATAAGACGCGTTGCTTTTACTGCATCGAACGTGGCTTTGGCCCGGACCCGACCGTACATGGCAGCTCGGTGACAACGGCTTAACGCTATCAAAGCCCTATTTTAATTGTCACCAAGGGAAATTGGCATAAACTCCCGATTCTAAGCGTTGAACCTAGCCTAATTCAGATTGAAAATATTTGCGACATACAAAAGGTAGTATTTTAGTAGTAACGAGGTGAAGGTTAGACGGATGGCGGCTATGACTCAAAATGATGTCGAATATACGTGACCGCTTTACTGATGGTTAAGGGTTGGCTAGAGTTACCGGTCCGCATATAAAATTCCTCTTTATTGCCCTCGGTGATAAAAATTGGAGCCGGCGCCGGAAAAATCGTGACCCGACAGACCGTTTTATCGTCAATCCGGTCGAAATCCAAATCGATATATTGGCGATGTTCAACCCCAATCATTTTATTGAAAGCCATGTTGAAGGTGTTTTCAAATCCGTCAACATTCGGCTTGCCCAACGTTTGTATTTCAATCTCAAGCCCCACCACGTCGCCATCGTCACCTACTCCAATCAGCAGGACGCCGCCTGTGGTATTCATAAAAGCAGCGACGTTCTTTAACGAAGCTTTGTTCAGGTCCTTATTAATGCGCTGGCGGTGATAATCCCAAGAAAAACTGGCTTTAAACTCCAGGTATTGGCCCTCGCCCATAGTAATGAGTTGGGTCATAGGCTGCCGGCGATATCCGCTGATTTCAGCTTGTTGGGGGGTGATGGTGTTTCTAATTAACTCAGCGTAATGTATCGGGTTGGGGATGTCGGATAAAGCGGTTTTCTTCTGGCTGTCAACCGTGATAAGTTCAATCGTGCCATAATTAAAACGCTCGCCCAGTGCTGACTGTCTAACATTTACATCGGCCAATGTTCGGGTTGGGGCGAGCATGCTTGTGCCCAAAAAGCCGCCTCGCCGCCGGATGATTTTTTCCGGGTCAAGTTCATAGGTATCGGTATACCAGGATAGAAACGCCGCAGCAATTATTAATATCTGGATGGAGGTAATGACGATGGTTACTATCAAACTAAACGAAGCGATCCGGGCCAACCCCAAACTCTCATAGAGTAGGTCAAAATCAATCAGCAATGACAACAACGTTGTGCCTACGGCAAAGCCAAATTCAATGATAATGAGTCGTCTGATAAAGACAATCGGACTCGACTTGATAACGATTTTCTGTGGCTGGTTCATAGTGGCGGCATGTCGTAACAATACGGTGAGCGTAGTTTACCAAACAATGGGGAGTCCGGCAAAGAAAAAGAGGGCGTAATGTTCGCCCTCAACTTAATATTCGGTCATCTCAAAAAGTTATGATTTAGAGGTGTATTCGGCTTCCGCGGCCTGAGCAATGTCGTCCTTTAGAACGGCTTCTTCAACGGCCTGCTCCGTCTCTTGGCTCAATGCGGTTTCGTGGAGTTCAGCGCCAAATGTTTTTAGGTAAGGTATGGCGCGATCGTAGTCTTCCTCGCCGATCAGCAGCATAATGGCTGACGTGTTCGGTTTCAGCGAATTACCCACATCCTTGATAAACTGATCGCTGACGCCTTTATCAATCTTACGACCAAAAATCGCGCCGACGCCCATGCCTCCTAACAAACCGCCAATCGGACCCCCTAAAAGCAGTCCCACCAATAATCCCCAGAATGCCCCGCGCCGAGCGCCTTTACCGACCGTCATATCTTTGGTCTGCTTAATCTTGATCCTTTTATCGACCGTTCGATAGACGACAACGGCATCTTCCAACCGAGCATCGGCTTCCTTGGCCTTTTGGGTTATCTCCTCTAGTACGGCGAAAGCTCGTTCGGGTTCGAAATCCGGGGGAGCAAAACCTGTTTGACCAACCCCTCCCATGCCATCATCGCTTTCATCAAATATAAGTGCTACCAATCGATTCCCCATTGAAACGCTCCTTTTATAAGATTGTTGATTTGGGTCATTTTACGTTGATAACAGCGAATGGTCAAAATCGAGGCGGTTCCGCCTTACTTAATCAGTCCATCCGGTACGCCGTTAGGAAATTCGGCGTCGATGGCGGTCTCGATCGCGGCGATCCGATTTTCGGGGTTGGGGTGGGTGCTGAAGAATTCCGGTGGACGAGGCCCTTCAGACGATTCGGCTAAAATCTTCATCACATCGATCATCGACCGCGGATCGTAGCCGGCGTCGGCCATAAAGCGAACACCCAGGCGATCGGATTCCAGTTCATCTTCGCGGCCGTATTTCATGTTGATTACTTGGCCGATCATGGCCGTAACAGCCGCGGCTTGCTGAGAACTATTGGGATGTTCCGGATCATAGGCTGCTATCACCGCTGCCCCGGCTATCCCTTGGGTCAATTTTTGCTTGGCAATGTGTTCGGCTGAGTGCCGAGCCACCACATGGCCGATTTCGTGACCGAGAACGCCGGCTAGTTGCCCTTCAGTTTGCAGTCGATCATACAAGGCCGAGGTAATAAAGACCGGCCCGCCGGGTAATGCGAAAGCATTAATGGTTTGATCATCGGCTAACAGGGTAAAACTAAACTTATAAGGGGTTTGGCCTGCTTCAGTCGAAGTCAGAATTTTTTGGCCAACCTGCTTAACTTCACCCTGATCTTGGGGATTGGCGTCAGGTCCGCCAAATTCGGCCGCCATTTGGGGCGCAGATTGTAGCCCCAAAGCAATTTCTTGTTCAACGGAGAGACTAACATACTGTTTTTCTCCGGTGATGTCGTTAATGGAACTGCTGCTGCAATAGGCTAGGACTGACGCCACGATCATAAATAAAGCAATTAACCATTTGGCGCTGCCGCCTAAAGCAGAGCCTCGACCTAATCTGCGTCTTGAACTTATCATTGTTCTCTCCTTCCAAAATAGGTGGAGTGGATAGTCGGTTAGATGGCTGGTAAGTTGGGTGGGTGGTAATGTAGAGACTGACTATCCACTTTATCTTTGTCCGTTAAGTGTATTATAAATAGGGTACAATTTTTGGCCGGATATGACTATACTCGGTTGAGTAGTAATCCTTTCCCAATCGAATAATCTTTTGGTCGCTGAGTCGGTGCTTCTTAACGATAAAAGTTACTCATCTTGGGAGAAGATCAATGCCGTGTATGGGCCGATGCTGATTTCGCCGTAGCACGGTAGGCCGTCTGTATCGCCCTCTTTGGCTTCTACATCAAAAGAAGGGTGGTTGCTAAAATCATCGCAGTAAACATTTGAGTCGCTGTTGAAACGAGTCTTCCATATGCCTGCACGTGGAAAACCGATAACGAAATTTTCGAGCGTTTGGTTGGCCATATTGGCGACTACTACCACACTGTCGCCCGGGCCTTGCTCAGCCCAGCGATGGAAGGCCAGCAGTTTGGCTTCGTGATCGACCCGGAATATGTGGAGACCTTGACCGGTCAAGCCACGCGTAACCTCCGGGAGGTTGCGACGTAGGCTGAGCAAATCTTTATACAATTGTAGAATACCACCTTGTTCTTCAACCCGACGCCACTCTATGGGATCTTGGTCGTGAAACCAGCGATCTTCCAACAGCTCTTGCCCTTGAAACAGCATAGGAATGCCCGGCGTGGTCAACATCAGTGCAGCCCCCAATGTGGAGCGTTTACGCGAAAACCAACTGTCCACCTCACCCGGCCAGATTTCTTCGGGGATACGAGCCCGACCGTTGGCGACCTCATCGTGTGACTCGGTGTAGATGACCCGCTGATAGCGGTCGAGATCATAGCGGTTTTCAATCGCGCCGGCCACGGCGTTCAGATCACGAAAGGCGTCGTCATTGGTAATAATCGCACCGCGAATCGGGTGAACAAACTGCGCATCCCATTGGGCCGTAAAGCCCGCACCGCCGGCTCCGGTATCTTTGGTCACATACTCGTTGTTCGGTAAATGTTCGGCAATCAAGATTTTTCCGGGGAAGCGATCATGGACTTCATCATTGATCCACTGCATCAGTCCCCAACCTTCGGGGAGATCGCTAGCGGGGTTGCCTTCGTTGCCCTCGATGTTTTTAATATGAACGGTAGCGTCCCAGCGTAGCCCATCGACGTGATATTCTTCCAGGTACATCATCACATTATCTCGGATATACTGCCGAACTTCACCGCGACCGTAGTCGGGGCGGGTGGCGCCCCACGGAGTGTTGGCCCGGTGATCGTTGTAGAAGTAGATGCCGCCCATTTCATTTTCACTCCAGCCGTCAAACTGCCACAAATCGATATCGGTCGGACCGAAGTGGTTGTAAACGACATCGACTATAACGGCCAGACCGTGCTTATGAGCCGCTTTGACGAAACGTTTAAACGCATCCGGCCCGCCATAGATGCTCTCGATAGCAAACGGATGCGACGGGTTGTAGCCCCAGGAAAAGTCGCCGGGAAATTCTGCCACCGGCATCAGTTCGATGGCATTGATGCCCAACTCCTGTAAGTAGGACATTTTTTCAATGGCGCTGTCAAACGTGCCGGGACCGCCCTCTTCAGTAACATGAAAGGTTCCGATGTGCATTTCGTAAATGATCAGTTCGTTACCGTGGGCCATTTTGAATTTATCGTTGCCCCAATCAAAGGTGTTAGGCTCGTAGATAACGCCGTTGCCGATCGAGTTGGTTACTTGGCGGGCATAAGGGTCGATCCGGGTAAAATTTCGGCCATCACCCGTATAAATTACAAATTTATATTCATCGTCTGTCGTGGCCTCGGGCACATCGGCTGACCAATAGCCGTTATATTCGCTATAAAGGGGAACCGTCGTTTTTTTCCAGTTGTTGAAACTCCCGGTCACATATGCTTTTTTGGCATTGGGGGCCCAAACTCGGAAGCTAACGGTTTGATTATGGACGATGGCCCCCATGCCTGCTACCTGGCTGGGCTGGTTATTTTTTGACATCGTAACTGTCCTTTCCATTAGAAATTGGATGGAAATTAGAGATTTCTTCAGCGCCATCCCTGTAAGTCGAGGTGGGAAAGATGTAAAAGGGTTTGTAGGGTTCATTCAAAAAGCCGAAGTCGAGCGTTTTACGACTAAGACTTCGGCTTTCTCAAACTACCCGATTCCAGAATGGCGCTGTGGATTGTGAGTTCTTCAATTTTTGTATAGGCGCAATGACGTGAAAACCAATGAGATGGCATCGGTTTAGTGTTGATTTACGCTATCAGCATATTACAAGGGTTCACAAAAACCTATATCCACTTGAGTGATTTCACCAAAAACGACCGGATGATGTTTAAACTCATCCTAATGGGTAGGGTGAATTTCATTATCCGGTCGTCTCGTCTTCGGTTTATATAATTTGGGGTACTGCTAATGCAGTCGGCGGTTAGCCATTGAAAAGGCGATGGATGAATTTAATCCGGGATAACCGGTCATTGGGGATTGCGCGGGATGGCCCAAAACAGCGGCGTCGTTCGAGTAGAACTCGAATAGGCTCGGAGGGACTCGAACCCTCAACCCGCGGATTAAGAGTCCGCTGCTCTGCCAATTGAGCTACGAGCCTGCTTAGGGAAGGAGTTGGTATCTTTCAATAAATTAAAGGTTCTTGTAGGACAAACTTAACTTTACCCTACATTACCCCAGATTATTGAGAAGACATAAGGATTAACTACTATACCAGGCTTAAATCGCTTTTGCAAATGAGCGTATATTACGAGGCAGTTAGAATAAAAGGGAGATACATTAGAAGCCCGGCAAATAGTAAACCAGTGAAAAGACCCAGAATAATAGACATGTTGTGAAATAAGGAGCCGAAAAAAAGAGACAGCATAAGGTAAGAAGTCAAAGGATTAAGCGTGGCGAAGGTGGTAATTCCACAAGCCACAAGCGACCAGCATGAACAAATCAGCGAGAGATTGGCTTTTATTGCGATAGGTATCGGTTAAACAGCGGAACCGTTTGATGCCAGCCAAGGCATGCTCAACCACAATGCGGCCCGCGCTAATGGTCTGGTTGTCAGCCTTTTGGTCTGGGGTCAAGGGATGGTGTTTACTACTTTTATGGGGCATCACGACATCGAGTTGGGGATAATCTTTCTTGATGCCCATAAAACCGAGATCAACCCAGACCCCGACATCAGTCGGAATGTGCTCGCCAAGCTGAGACTGTTTGAAGCGATGATAATCCTGTCGAGATCCTGGTTTGGTTGGGGTTAAGCACAAGATGGCGGTTTGTTCATCGGTTACAACCAAGTTGCGCACCGTATGCTCTTTTTGCTTGCCGGAATAGTGCTTGCGTTGGGCTTTGCCCTTTTGGGGTCGTTGCACGGGGCGTTCTGTACCATCAATGAAAATATCCTTGATCTCGGGAAAGTGGTGCATGAATTCTTCTACGGTGCGGATCTTGCGTTTCGGCAGGACCACCTGCCAAGCCAATGTTTTTTCCAGAATAGGTAACAACTCCTGGACCCAATGCCAGCTTCGGGAGCGGTCGACATCAAAAAAGAAGCCGGCCAGATCAAAGGTCGGATAACATTTCAGGTAAAACAGGATGAAGAAGAGTTGGTGCTGACTGGTCAGCAAGGTGTGTTTTCGGCCACCTCCCTCGGCTCGTTTGCGGTTAGTTTTCTGCTCTCGCTTGCTCTTGGTTACAGCAGCATCAAAGCTCGGGAGTAGGGTGTTGAATTCAGCGACACTCACCCCGGTTAATGCTTTCAGCAAACGCTCTGACTTTAAGGCTCGGTTTATATTTATCACCTGCTTCACCTTCTTTATCCTATTTTATCGTTACAATACTCAGGTTTACCTTATTTCGCAACACGTCTAATGTAAAAAATCGGTTCGTACCAGTAAATCATGTTATCCTCGTTTCTATGGGTTTAATGGGATTATCTTAGGATCGGCTGTTAAATAACTTGAGCAATCTGGCCGGAGATTGGAGATTAGAGATAAGGCGATTTGGCGATTTCTAAGGCCAATCGCCTTATCTCTATCTTCAGTATCGTTGAAGTTATTTAATTGCCATTTCTTAGCAGCGGCGGCGCTCCGGCCGGCACACAAGCCAGTTGATTGCGGATCTGCTGGCATTGGCCGTCCACTGCCGGACCAATTGGCGGCGTGAAGCGACAGGCATCGCCCGTGTTTAATCCTTGGCAGACTGCGATAGCTTCTACGGGCGGTGAGTCGCCCGGTGGGGGTGGTTGGGTTGGGGGTGGAGCTGGCTCAGGCGAAGCGGGCTGCGTCGGATCTGCGGCGGCGGGCTGAATGGGTTCTGACGCGGCAGGTTGGGTAGGCGGCACCACTTGGGTAGATGTAGCGGTAGGGTCTGCCGGCGCCTGTGTGGGCAGGGAGACAGTGGGCGACGGTAACGAGGTCGCCTGGAGCGCGGGCTGCGTAGGGGCGGCTATCGGCGCGGCTTGAGCCGGCGCGTTCTCAACGGATTCGAGGGCCAGCAGCAGCCAAACTCCTAAGGCCACCAACCCAATGAGCACGAGGGCTGCTAAGCCGCCGGCTACCCACCATAGCCCTGGTCCAGACCGAGCCGCCTGGGCAGAGGGTTTGGCGGTCGGGGGTTTGACTTTGCTGATGTGGGTCGCTGTGGGCTGAATCGGGTCGAGCATAGTTGCCGGTCCGGAGGTATTGATCGCCGCCTGAAAGGCGTTGACCATATCTCCGGCGGTGGCAAAACGATCCGCAGGGTCTTTGGCTAATGCTTTTAAAATGACTCGTTCAACCGGTTCTGTGATATCTTCCTGGAAATTTCGGGGCGATATCAACGGATCGTGAATGTGCTTCATCACGATCGCGATGGGTGTTTCCGCTCGGAACGGCACCTGGCCGGTCATTAGTTCATACAAGATGATGCCT
Organism: Anaerolineales bacterium; assembly: GCA_020634855.1. Taxonomy (GTDB): domain Bacteria; phylum Chloroflexota; class Anaerolineae; order 4572-78; family J111; genus JAGRBY01. Next base: position 409,727 of record JACKAU010000002.1, on the reverse strand, counting down.
AAGGCATAGATATCGCTGCGGCCGTCGGCCGGTTCACCCATCCCTTGCTCTGGGGCCATATAAGCCGGCGTCCCGACCACAAAACCGGTGGCGGTCAACTTTTCAGATGTACCGGCTACCATTTTGGCCAACCCAAAGTCGGTCAGTAGACAATTACCTCGTTGATCGACCAAGATGTTGCTGGGCTTGATATCACGATGAATTACGCCTTGAGCGTGGGCATAATCCAGCGCATCGCCCACTTGGCTAATGATGCGACCGATCTCTGGCAGAGGCAGCTTTTTACCCTGCATTAGTTCTGATAGATCACCACTTTCAACAAACGACATCACCAGATAGGTGTAGCCGTCGGTCTGGCCATAATCATGCACAGGCAGGATGTTAGGATGCTGGAGTTTGGCCAGCACCTTGGCTTCGCGTTCGAAACGCTGGACAAATTGTTGATCTTTGGCGAAATGCTGAGGCAAAACCTTGATCGCGACATAGCGATCGACGCTGGGTTGGTAGGCTTTATAAACAGCGGCCATGCCTCCCGCGCCTAAAGGAGCGGTGATGTGGTAGGGGCCAAATTGTCGTCCGGTTAGATCTTCCATGAGTATCTCACTTTCTGCTTGAGAATTGATGATGTAAAGGTTGAGGCAAGTCCTTGCTTTCAGTTGAGAAAGTGCGTCTAACTGTATTATCAATGATAACTGACTGTTACGGGGGATGCAAGGTAAGGCGGTCGATTCAAGAGGGATTGAAGCGAAAAGTGCTTTTGACCGAGACTCACGCAAAAACCCAGGTAACAGTCACTTGTGGTTAATAAATCAGAAGCGGGATAGCTCAAACAGGTCGATTTAGCATGACCAAGTGACTGTCACCTTTCGGACTGCGTAAGTTTGTTGACGATAAAAGTTTGTTCGTTTGGGACTAAATTGTGAAAGAATATAGCCAGACGTACAGTTTGGGGCCAAGAATCAGCAAGCCGACCACAATGGCCGTGATAGCGGAAACTAAGACAGCGCCGGCAGCAACGTCTTTGACGACTTTGATTTGGGGGTGATAGTCAGTAGAAGCAAAATCCATTGCGCCTTCGATGGCTGTGTTCAGCATCTCGGTCACAATGACAAAGCCGGAGGTGAGGGCAATGATGGTCCATTCGGTTAGATTGATTTGCAAAACAAAAGCGAGGATGATAATGCAACTGCCAATGCCAACATGAATTTGGGCGTTTCGCTGCGTTTTGAGAGTGTACCATAGGCCGGCGAAAGCATATTGAAAACTCTGAATACGATTAATCTTTTGCACGCTTGCCGGCCTTTATTTTTCGGTGGGTTGGACGTGGGCCAGTCCTAGATGGGCCATAAGCTTTTGTTGGACAGCCCACATCTCGGTTTTATGGGTGGGGGTGTCGTGATCTAGACCTAATAAATGCAGCAAACCGTGGACGGCCAGCAGGGTTATTTCTTCTTGGGGGGTGTGCCCACTGGCCTCTGCCTGGCTTTGAGCCACAGGAAACGCAATGACGACATCGCCCAGGTAGCTGGCCAGTTCCGGATCATGGGCCGGAAAGTCCGGATCGGGAACATTTTCAAAGGAGAGGACATCCGTAGGCGCGTTGACGCCGCGATACTGTTGATTAAGCGCGGCGACCATATCATTGTTAGTGATTGTGATTGTTAGGGTGCTGGGCGGAGGGATACGCTCGCTCAGCAGTTGAGATGCAGATCGTAGAGCCTCTTGAAGCAGAGACGCATTAACCTCGGTTGTAAATTCATCGTCGATTTGAATTAGGGCGTCTAACATATAACCTCTGTGTTATTCCGTGGCCACACGAGGGGTGACCGTCGGGGGTGTTTTACCGGGGCTGTCCGAGGATTTGGGTAGGGCAACATCGGCCGGTTCGGGTTCGGCCGCCTGTCGCTCCTCGGTTTGCCGGGCTTCTTCTTCTGCTTTAATTTGTTCCGGATATTTAATGCGGGGATGGTGGACGCCTTGCAAGATATCGACAAAGGCGGTTCTAATTTGGCGGAGATCGGCGATGGTCAGATCGCATTCGTCAAGCTGGCCGCTGTTCAGGTGGTGAGCGATAATCTTTTGAACGATCTCCTCGATCTCCTCCGTGGAGCGAGGTTTCAGCGCACGAACCGCCGACTCAGAGCCGTCGGCCAGCATCAAAATACCATTCTCTCTAGTTTGCGGCCGGGGACCGGGATAGCGGAAGGCGGCTTCATCGACTTCTTCGCCCCGCTCCTTAGCTGCTTCGGCGGCCTGGTAGTAGAAAAATTTCACCAAACTGGTGCCATGATGTTGAGCAATGCCATCTTTAATCGCTCGCGGTAGTCGATATTTTTGGGCCAGGTCCAGTCCGTCTTTGGCGTGACTGATGATGATCTGCGCGCTGACTTGCGGATCGAGCCTCTCGTGGACGTTAGCCATGCCCGGCGGTTGGTTTTCAATAAAGAAGTAGGGGCGCTGCATTTTGCCAATATCGTGATAATAAGCCATCACCCGTACCAGTAGCGAGTCGGCGCCGATCCGTTCGGCGGCCTGCTCGGCCAAATTGCTGACCATCAAGCTGTGATGGTAAGTGCCGGGAGCTTTAAGCAAAAGTTGTCGCAACAGTGGCTGCGTGGGGCGTCCCAGATCGGTAAGTTGAATGGAGGTCGTGATGCCGAATAAGTTGCCGATAATCAGCAGCCCGATCAGCGCCAACCCGGTTGACAGCAGCACCCCATTGAGCAGTCCGGCCAGAACCAGCGCGCCTACCTGGTTCCATTCCAGAGAAAGATTAAACACATAAGCAATGCCGGCGTTGACCGCGCCCACGTAGATGCCGGCCAGAATGACCCCACTCACGCGCTGGCCTCGTCCTAACGCTAAAGCTCCGGTCCAGCCGCTTAAAACTAAGAATGGGACAAGGCCCTTGCTATCCTCAACAGAGATATAGCCGGCCAGGAAGGCCAAAACCGTACAGAGAATAAAGGCCAGTTGGGCGTCGATGAGAATAACAATCATCATGGCCAGAGCGGCCATCGGATAGAGATATGCCACAAAGCCACCCTGCGGAATCATGACTTTGGCCAAGGCGATGAAAGCCAGAATAAAAAGAACCAGCAAAATCAATCGCCGACTGTCGGCCAGAATTTTTGGGGCATACTGAATCAAATAGACACTGATGATAACTGTAATCAGTAGCATCAAGACCAGTGGAGCGATAATATTTTCTTCCCAACTAAAGCCCGGTTGGTTGGACTGAAGCGCATCCAGTTTTTCTAAAGTTCTGGGATCGACGATGTCACCGGCCCGGATAATCAGTTCATTTTCCTCAACCGTCACTTGCACCGGCTCCACGGCTTCAACAGCCGCTTGTCGCTCCGCTTCGGTACGGATTTCGTCGGGGAAGGTATTGGGCTTGATCAAATCTTCAACAATATCCACAATAACCATTGACTGCTGGTCAGGAGTGTCGAGGGCGACTTTGGTGGGCAGCAGCCGGCGAGTAGTGACGACCTGGCTATCTTTGATTTCGTCACGCATAGCCTGGTCAAGAATCGATAGCGCCTCCAATCGCGTTTCGGCCCAGGCTGTTTCATCCATGATCAAAATTTGATCGATCACGGTATCGGATAAATTCAGGTCGGGTATCGCCGCAATCCATTTGAATTTATCAGCGACCGAGCCATAGGGGTCGGCGCGAACGGTCTCCAGGTAATCAAATATTTTACGAAGGCGGTCAACTTGCTGCCGGGCCACTTTGGGATCAGGAGCGCTAAAACGGGTGGGAATCGATGTTCTGGCTCGCTCACGTTCTGAGTCGGTTTCTATGTCACTAACGTAGGTGAACTGACGGGGGGCCACAATGTCTTGGGGAGCAACGCTGCCGGTACTCAGTTCAACTACATCCTGCGCAAAAAACTGAAAAACTATAATAAACGTCCCTGCCACGGCAAAAACCACGGCAATGAGCAGGGCCCGCCAAAGCTTGCGCCTGGATATTCGATGACCGGATTCTGACCTAATAGCATTATCCATGAGAGTCTTGATCCTTTGTCTCTAGCGTTTGTAAACCCCAGATCAAGGTCGGTTCGTAACAAACGCCTGCCAACTCATAATATTTGCGTCACCCACTAAGCAGTTGGCGCACAATTTGATTGACGGTCTTGCCGTCAGCCTGGCCCTTTAAGTCGGCCATGACTTGCTTCATAACCTGCCCCATACCTTTGGTATCGGTGACATTGAGCGCGGTGATAACCGCTTGGACTTTGGCTCTAATTTCTTCTTCAGACAGTTGAGCCGGTAAATAGGTCTCGATAATCTGTAGTTCGGCGGTCTCTTGGGCAACCAAATCGCTGCGACCGGCTTTTTCAAATTCAGCGATCGAGTCTCGCCGCTGCTTGGCTTGCTTACTTAGCACTCCGATCGTGGCCTCATCATTAAGTTCGCCGCCTGCCTCGATTTCGGCATATTTAATAGCCGACTTCAGCGAGCGGAGCGTTGCCACTAACTCTTTTTGACCGCTTTTCATAGCGGTCTTAAGATCGGAATTGATTTGATCGATAACGCTCATATGACTTGCATCCTTATTGGCTATGGGAGTTATATAGGGTCTAAAGCAAGGAAAATTAGTGGGTGAAAAAAGCCCGTATACCATTTCAACGTAAAAACAGTATTATTTTGGCCGGATAGAGTTTGTTTTTTGGCTTTGAATTGAGAATGACGTGATTTCTAATCGTCATCAACTTCAATGGTGCTTGTCGGCTAATGGATCGTCTCTTAATAATTCTACTGCGTGCGGTAGCGCCGGCAAAATGGTGACCAAATTTTCGCGAACGGCTTTTGGACTGCCGGGTAAATTTATAATTAGGGTTCGTCCGCGAATACCCGCTACCATTCTCGACAACATAGCGTGCGGTGTAACGGCCAAACTATCTTTAAGCATCGCAAAAACCAGCCCTGGTGCTTCTCTTTGGATAACCAGCCGGGTGGCCTCCGGTGTCACATCACGCGGCGCAAAGCCGGTTCCCCCCGTGGTCAGGATGAGATCGACCTGATCCTGTTCGACCCATTGCAGTAGAGTCGCTTTGATTAGGTCGATCTCATCGGGTATCACCGCTTTTTGTTCAACTTGAGCTTCAAGTTGGGTGGTGACCACTTCTTCGATAACCGGACCGCTCTTATCTTCGTAGGAGCCGGCTGCACCTCTATCACTGATAGTTAAGATACCGACGGTTATCTTGCGGGTCATTGTACGGTGGAGGCTTCTTCCTCGGCATTCATCGACTCGATGAGTTTTTGCCACGGACCATGGATGCCATCTTCTGTTACACCGTAATAGATATGCAGTTTCCCATTCGTTTCCCGCTGCACCAGATCATACCGGGTTTGCCCGCCGCGCTTATATTTTTTCCAGCAGCCAATATCGCCGTACCACTCCACTTTTTTGACATCTAACGCATTTGTCTCGTGTTCGGTTAGGGCGTATTGCCACAAGCGTCGAGCCGATTGGCGGGTGACATTGTGAACCACATTCCCGTTGCGCAGGTCTCGGAGGGTGTAAAAATTCTTCCCCTTGCGCGTTTCAGTTGAGGCAATTTCAACCCCCGTTTTGGGTTCAGTCGTTAACAAATCCGCCGGTTCTTGGCTGCTATTAGAGCCATCTGGTGCGGGGGGCGGCGTCTCCTCGGTCTCATCTTCTTTTAAGCCGAGATTGCGTTTCACCAGCGCTACAATTTCATCACGAACGGCCAAATTGGTGTCCGTTTCGTCCCGTACATAAATTTTGTAGTCGTCGATGACATAGGGCGAATTGTCGCCAACCGGGACGGCAATTTGCAAAATCTTCTTGCCCTGCGTTTCCTGTTCATCGATTTCGATTTCCAGCGGCGGGGTAATCTTCTTTTCGACTTCGTTACGAATGAGTTTGATCGCGTTGGCCGGTTTCTTGATGCCGATCGCCCCCTCTTTCGAATTGTCTGACACCCCCACAAAGATGGTGCCGCCATTAGTGTTGGCAAAAGCACAAATATCGCACAAAACGGCGTAGAGGTTTCCCCCCCGGCGCGTTATCGATTCGTGGAACGATTGTACAATATTGGTGCCTTGCTTCCGAGCCGCCTGCACATGATCAAATGGAGCCTGTTTGGGTCGATACGGGCGCGTTCTGGAAAAATCGCTGCTAAGGAAAAGGTGCTTGATCGCTTCAAAGCTGAGTTCCGGTAGATTAAATTCAGTTACCCGGTCGCCCACACCTAGCCGATTCTTGTCGAACGGATCTTTGTGCAGTCGGTGGGCATCGGAGCCTTGAATACAATGCATGCGCCGTGGATATTCCGGCTTCGAGCCGTTGAAAAAGTTGGCTGTTGTCCGCCGGTGTTTGCTTTCAAGATCGGTCACTTCCAGGGCATGTAAATTGGGGTCTTGAGTGTAAGCAATCTTTGTTTGACCCCCAAAATTGAATCCCTGCATAGCTACCCCGTGCGAAGAATTAGCGTGCGCCGCAATAACTAAACCGCCCGCTTCATTAATAATACGGTAGGCGGTTAGCACATCCACGGTAGCGCCTACTTCAGTAGCCCCTATGTCCAGTTTATTAGACGGAACTCGCAAGGTTAATAATATATGTTCTAACTCGCGCAGGGTGGTTTCAGGTGGAAAAATGCCCAGGACATGAAAGCCTAAGGTGGCGGTTAATTCAAAGCCTGGTAATACCAATATTTTTTTCAATAGGCGACGAAATTCGTCTAAGGTCCGTTTCTCTTCCGGGCGAATGCGATTGAGTTGCTCAAGCAACTCTAATCCTTGAATTTCTTCTCTTAACTTTTTGATGCCAGCCACCGTATTATGATCGGTGATGGCGATTACATCCAGATGGCAGCTTTCTGCTACTTGTAAAATTTCTAAATAACTAATGTTTGGCTCTAAATAATCACTTGACCCTGGGGTATGTAAATGCAAGTCGGCGCAATACCAATTCATATCCTCATTAGGTTGTTGCCGTTTTTGGGCCACAGTTACAAACCTCTCTCAAGAATCTCACTAAATATCTCAGTTAAACCTCCTGTTGAATTATGTCATTTCTTATTTTAACAACATGGTCAACTATCTCCCGCCAGTCAAACGGTTTGAGTACAAAACCATTAGCCCCGGCGTCCAAACATTTCTGTTTGTAATCAATGCCGGATGTCATTAATATTGGCAGCGTATGCCAGGTTTCATCCGCCCGAATAACCTTAACATCCGCAATCGTTTCCTCACCGCCTAAATGATAATCTAAAATGATTAACTGCGGATTCTCTTGATTTAGTAAAGCTAGAACGTCTTCGTTTTTTATATGACTGGTAGAAACCGTTTGGAAGTTTTCCATACCCAGTACGGTTTCCAAAAGCGAACAAGTCATCGGGTCGTCGTCAATAACAAGTATTTTGAGGGTTTCCATAAGATATCCATTATGAAGGTAGATAGTTGGTAAAGAACATTATACAATTTAAAATTATACCATTTGAAAAATCATCACACAATTTATTCTTTATTAAACTTGGTTTACAGCGATAAATTTCTTTAAGTAAGGTTAAATTATAAATGACCCTGGTCATAAAAATCAAGGTAAAAGAGCTATTTATATTGATTTAGCGACTTGCTTCGTATTTTTATAAGTCATGAGGCTATAAATTAACAAAATTTGCTTAATTTTTAGTAAATATGAGGTAAATTTTAAAAAAAAAGTCAAATTAGTACCTTAACTTTTAAAAAAACTATTGCATCGCGAAAAAAAGTATGATATACTGCTTGACATATTGCGGTGTTATGCCTTACGTAAAGTATACCTCACTGTTCGTTAAATATTGACCAATAAATAAAAGCCACAACGATGTAAGCACAAACAAATGAAACCCCCTTTTGACTAACATTTTTACAAAGATGTCGTATGAATTTCGACCTAGTTAAACTTGTACTAACCATTCCCTAAAAAACCAAAAAATTCTTTGTAGGAAGGAAGAGTAGTTATGCTCGTAGACCACACCCCAGTCGAAACACAATCACCAATTAATCACCTCATCCGCCACGGACACGATCGAGTGCGAACTCGCTCCATGGAAGCTCTTCCAGGTTTGAAACGTAAATCGAAAGCCTGGCAATACTCAGATGAAGATGGTCTTGAATCAGGTGAGGCAGAACACGAAGACCAAGATTTCAACTCAGAACTTGGAGGACGTGCTAGAAGCCGAAAAGGGGCTCAAGACTTCACTTCTGAAGATCCGATAGCATTGTATTTAAAGGAAATTAGTCGAATTCCCTTGCTGTCGGGCCGAGAAGAAGTGGAGTTAGCCAAAGCCATCGAACGCGGTATGGAAGCCGCCACTCAACTAACTGAAGATGCCCAACTGACACCGCAATCACGCCTGCATCTTCAAGACCTTGTCGCAAAAGGTCAGGAAGCTAGATGTAAACTCATCGAATCTAACTTCCGTCTTGTGGTTAGTATTGCTAAAAAATATGTTGGTCACGGGGTCTCTTTTATGGACCTCATTCAAGAGGGGAACATTGGCCTGATCAAAGCTGTCGAGAAATTTGAATACCGGCGTGGCTTTAAGTTTAGTACCTACGCCACCTGGTGGATTCGACAAGCTGTCAGTCGAGCCTTATCCGATCAAGGGCGGACAATTCGCGTCCCGGTTCACATGGGCGAGCGAATTACCCAGCTCTCCCGGGTTTCTAGAGAACTTGTGCAACGCTATGGTCACACCCCAACCGATGAAGAGATTGCCCTGGAAATGGGCATCAACCTCAAATTATTAGAGCGCATTCGGCAAGCATCGCAGCACCCACTCTCATTGGAATTGGAAGTGGGTGAAGATATGGACAGCACTTTGGGCGATTTTATCGAGGACGAAAACAACGCCCCGCCCGATGACTCAGCTATGGGGCAACTGCTGTCAGAACGGATGGAGGATGTTTTGGCCTCGTTGTCGGCGCGTGAGCACCGCGTTTTGCAGCTACGTTTTGGGTTGCACGATGGTCGCTCTTACACTTTAGAAGAAGTGGGACAGAAATTTGGCGTTACTCGTGAACGTATTCGGCAAATTGAAGCCAAGGCGTTGAGTAAACTTCGACACCCCCGTCGCAGCCGCCGCTTAAGAGACTTTCTGGAATAAAATAAAATAGAATTTAACGAACACCGCAATTAAAAAGCGGAGACGCAAGTGAGGGTGTCTCCGCTTTTACTTTTGATTTCAACTGACTAATCGATCATAGTGTTCCGTTGATCTTGCCGTTCCCGTTTGTTCCGTTGCCGTGATATCGTCCTAGAGTAATGACACAATTGTGCCCTCCAAATCCGAAGGCGTTGACCAGAGCCAAGTCTATTTGGTGCGGCCGAGCCTCATTCGGTACGTAATCCAAATCACATTCAGGGTCCGGTGTTTCGTAATTGATGGTCGGACAAATAATACCCTCTTCGATCGATTTTACAGCCGCCAAGGCTGAAACCGCTCCGGCTGCGCCCAACATATGCCCAACTTGCGATTTAGTGCCTGTGACCGGAATTTGGAAAGCCCGCTCGCCGAGAACTTTCTTGATGGCTAATGTTTCAGCCGTATCACCCAACGGGGTACTGGTGGCGTGAGCAAAAATAGCATCGACTTCCTCTGGTTTTTTGCCGCAGTAGTCCAACGCTCGCTTGAGCGCCTCTGCCGAACCGCTGGCATCCGGTTTGGGAGCTGTCACATGATGACCATCCGATGTCAGGCTGCCGCCCAAAATTTCGCCATAAATTCTGGCCCCTCTGGCCCGGGCATGTTCTTCGCTCTCTAGAACCATAGCAACTGCCCCTTCGCCAAACACAAAGCCGTCGCGATCTTTATCAAAGGGACGACTGGCCCGTTTAGGGTCCATATTTTTGGCAGAAAGCGCCCCCATCCGAGCGAAGGAAGCGAAAATCACCGGGGAGATGGTCGCTTCAGACCCGCCTGAAATCACCACATCTGCCTCGCCCCGTTTGATAAAGTGGTACGCATCCAGCAAGGCATGGTTACCGCTGGCGCAAGCCAAGGCCGAACTGTTAAGCGGGCCCATTGTGCCCAATTCGATAGACACCATCGACGAGACGGCATTCATCATAATGCTGGTGATCAAAAACGGTGAGATCGAACGGGGACCACTATTAAGCAATTTCTCCGTTGCTTCTTCCATAACACTTAACCCACCGCCGCCGCTGTTAATCACAATCCCGACCCGTTTCGAGTTTTCTTCCGTAATTTCAAACTGAGCGTCCTCTAAAGCTTGGCGAGTAGTTGCTATCGCAAACTGCGTGCTTCGAGCAAACCGTTTGGCCGCCCTTTTATCAATCCATATCGTGGGATCAAAATCTTTGACTTCACAGGCGATTTGGATGTTATACTCTGACGCATCGAAGGCGGTGATACGATCAGCCCCGGAAACGCCGGCTTTCATATTTTTCCAAAAAGTGTCAACATCATTTCCTATGGGCGTAATTGCGCCCAGTCCAGTAATAACAACGCGAGTCATAAGTTATCCTCTCACAAAAATTTTCGGATTTAGCCCTGAACTTCGAATGGTGATTTGATTGTTTTTATGTTGGAGATTTGATCAGGTTAAATAAGTTTAATGAAAAATTTTATTCTCGTTAAAAAAACAGGCAAATTTACTTTTGTGTCCTTCTTCACGAGCGAATTTTGGCGCCTTAGAATCAAAATTCTTGTATAATTAATTCAACACGCAAGCCGGCCTTAAGTTACGGCCGTTTTGCCCTCGGAAGCTAATTTCTTTAAGGTTTCTTCATCTAAAATGGGAATGTTTAGACTTTGGGCCTTATCTGCTTTACTGCCGGGATTATCACCCATGACCACATAATTGGTATTTTTAGAGACGCTGCCGGTCACCTTACCGCCGTACTGCTCAATAAATTCTTTGGCTTCGGTGCGACTCCAGGTAGGCAGAGTGCCGGTAATGACAAAGGTTAACCCGGCCAATGACTGAGGCGTGCTATCGGCCTCGGCCGGTTGGATTACTTGCAGCGTAACTCCAGCCTGGCGGAATTTTTCGATCAGCGCTTGATTGGCCGGTCGGCTAAACCAGGCCACAATCGAGGCCGCGATCCGGGGCCCAACGCCTTCAATCGCCTCCAAATCGGCTTCACTAGCCTGGCTCAAGCTGTCGATGGACGGGAACGTTGTTGTGATCAACTCGGCTACGGTGCTGCCGACATAGCGAATACCCAGTCCGGTCAAAAATCGATGAAAGGGCCGCTGTTTGCTCTGCTCGATGCTGGTCAGGAGGTTATCGACCTTCTTGGCGGCGAAACCTTCCAAGGCTAACAACGACTCTCGTTGCAGGAAGTAGATATCAGCAATGTCTGTGAGTAGCCCCTCGACGGCCAACTGCTCGCCAATTTTGATGCCGAAGCCCTCGATATCCATGGCCGAGCGAGAGACAAAATATTCGATCTGGCGAATGAGTTGGGCGGGGCAGGCGGCATTGATACAAAATAGAGCTACATCCTCCCCTTGGCGGCTGGTTGGCTCGTTGCAAACCGGGCAGCGCTCCGGCGGCTGTACCGGCTGCGAGTTGGCCGGGCGTAAATCCAAAATCGGTTTGACCACCTGCGGGATGACATCCCCGGCCCGTTTGACGACCACGGTATCGCCTTCACGAATGTCCTTTTTGGCTAAATCATCGTAGTTGTGCAGGGTAGCCTGGCTCACGGTGACGCCGCCGATGTTGACCGGCTCGAGTTCGGCGTAGGGGGTGATTTGGCCGGTGCGGCCCACATTGCCTTTGATGGCCAGCACCTTGGTAGTGGCTTCCTGAGCCGGAAATTTGTAGGCGATGGCCCATCGTGGCGCATTGCCGACCACGCCAAGCTGCTCTTGCAAAGCAAAACTGTTGATTTTGATAACCGCTCCGTCGGCATCGTAGGGCAGTTGGTTGCGGCGGGTCATCCAGGTGTGGATAAAATCCAGCACCGCGTTAAAATCGGCAGTGTGCAGAATATCGGGATTGATCGGAAAGCCTAACGCCTTGAGGTAATCGAGAGCCTGGTGTTGGGTTTGCACCTCTGCCCCTTCGACGTAGCCAATACCGTAGCCGAAGAAAGCCAGCGGTCGTTGAGCGGTGATCTTGCTATCTAACTGGCGCAGCGAACCGGCGGCAAAATTGCGGGGGTTGGCGTAAATGCGCTCGCCTTTGTCCGTTTGGGCCTTGTTGAATTTATTGAATTCGGCGATAGGGATGTAGACCTCGCCGCGCACTTCGATGCGCTCCGGGGGGGTGAGATCGTTTGATTTGGCCGGAATACGAAGAGGAATATTTTTGATGGTCCGTACATTGGCCGTCACATTTTCGCCGACCGAGCCGTTACCTCGAGTTGCGCCCCGGACCAGAAGCCCGTTTTCGTAAGTCAGCGCGATGGCCAACCCATCGATTTTCGGTTCGACCACAAACTCCAGATCGGCTGTGGTGACACCTTCCGGTAGAATCCGACCGACCCGGGCCAGCCAGTTGCGCATGTCATTGTCATCGAACGCATTGCCCAGACTGGTCAAGGGAATAGGATGGGTCACCTTTTCGAACTCGCTGAGCGGCTCGGCCCCGACGCGTTGGGTGGGCGAATCCGGCGTGACCAGCTCCGGCTGGGCGGCTTCGAGTTCGCGCAGTTCGTTCATCAACTGATCGTATTCGGTATCGCTGATGATCGGGTCATCGAGCGTGTGGTAGCGATACAGGTGATAGTTTATTTGATCGCGTAATTCAGCTAATCGGATTTCGACATCGGCCATGATCTCTCCAAAAAAATAGGCATCGCCATTGCAAGCGATGCCTATTATAGGGCAAAACTGCCCAGTATCAACTGTTAGTTACCGCTTTGTTGCTCCAAAGCTTCGGGCGGCAGGCTGGGTTCGAGGAAATCTTGGACGACCCATCCTTCATTTTGATCTTCATCGCGGATATACCACCAGACAAAATCTTCCTGATTTTCGTCGGCCTCAGGCCCTTTCAGAATTAAGACGATGCTGTCTTCGTTAGCCACGGTCAGGCGGGCGTTGTTCGTCCCCGGCCCAGATCGCATACTGACGCCGGCTCCCTCCGTTCCGATCACTTTGGCGTACACATCCGGCGCTAATGCGGCCGGTAGGGTCGGCACAGGGGTAGCGGTTGGGGGCAGTGTCGCAGTTGGTTCTAAGGTGACAACAGGCGGAATGGTGGGCGACGCTACGGCTTGTCCCGGCGTCGCTTCGGCCACGGCTTCGGTGGGAACCACGCCGGGGATAGTGCTAGGCGTGGGGGTAATGGATTGTTTTCTGATAATATTGAGCACACCCAGTCCGACCAGTCCAATGACAATCAGGCCGGATAGCGCTCCAATTAAAATCCACGCAATCGGAAAACCGACTTCCGCGGATTGCACTTCTTCCAGGCGACGCGGGCGGCGTGTCCTGCGAGTTTTTTGATCCCAATCAGCCATACTTTATTTTTCTCCAATATTGAGGATGGTTGTCAACTATTATACTTTTTTGGCGAGTGAGGCTTCAGTTTTGCGTGACGCGGTTGAACTTAAACGGCCTTCGTAATCAAGAGAGTCAGATCATCCGGTTGTTCTTCCCCATCCCGGAACTCGTCGATGTCGGTCACAATAATGTTAGCCAACTCTTTGGCCGGGCGATGGCCTTCTCTGGTAACGATGGTCTGAAGCCGTTCCAGGCCGTACATTTCTTGGTCATCAGGCCGCGTAGCATCGGTTACGCCGTCGCTGTAACAAACCAGGATATCGCCTTTTTCAAAAGAGAGGCTTTCTTCTTGGACAATAAGATTGGGCAGCAAACCTAAAAAGCGGCCAGGTGCATCCAACAGCTCGATCTCTTGCGTTGCCGCCCGATAAAGCACCGGTCGATCATGCCCGCCCCGAATATACGTCATCGACCGCGTGGTGTAGTTGAGATTGGCGTAGAAGGCCGTTACGAACATCTCGGCCGTCGAGACTTTGAGGAGTAGTTCGTGAACCTGATGGGCAATTTCGGTGGTAGAGAGGTGAGCGTGAGCCTGACTTAAGAATAGGGCCCGAACGACGGCCATGTAAATCGCCGCTTGCACACTTTTTCCCGACGCATCGGCCATGACAATCCCCACATTTTTATCATCGATGGGAATAACATCGTACAGGTCGCCGCCGATTTCACGGGCAGGTCGGGCGATGGCGGCAAATTCAAAGTTGGGAATTTCGGGAAACGAGGTCGGTAGGATGCTTTGGTGAACGATGGCCGCAATTTCCAGATCGCGCTTCATCCGTTCTCGGCGGACTAATTCGGCTTGCGCGGCTCGCAAGTTGTCCAGAGTCCGGCCCAATTCATCATTTTTGAGTTGGAGTTCGGCAATAGTGATCTGGTCGGTGTCGCGCACGCTACGGGTAATGCCACGCATGATGGCTCGGGCCACCGAGGGATTGCGGGTCAGGATCATATCCAAGGTGGTTTCATGAATTTCGAGCAGCTTACAGTCTGAGATGGCGTGAACCGTGGCGGCCCGAGGCGCCCGATCGAGTACGCCTAGTTCGCCGAAAAATTCCCCACGCCCCTTTAGACCCAGAAACTGCTCGCCTTTATCCATCTTTTTGGTAAAGGCGACTTTGCCATCCTGGATAATATAAAAAACTGGCTCCAGTTCACCTTCGCGGCAAACAATAGAGCCGGCTTCATATTCGCTTTTATTGACCGCCTGAATTAAAACGTTGAGATCGTCATCGGGGAGTATTCCCAGTGCAAGCTCTAGTGCGGCACGGATTTCATCATCCAAAGGTTTGCCTCATTTTTACCACTCAGTAACTAACTCACGCGCCATATTTTCTTCACGAACCGACTCTAATCCACGGATGCGGCACTCTTCAATAATCGACTCAACCCGATCAATTATCTGCTGAGGAGAAAGCGGCTTAACCAAATAGTCCACCACCATCGGCCCGCAATCAAAAGCCATGGTGATTTCTCGGTGCATGCCTCTGGCGCTAAAGAACACCACGGGAATATCCGGCCGCTCTTTGGCGATAGTACGAGCCGCATCATAGCCGGTAGTCATGGGCATACGTGAGTCAAGAATTATCAGATCAATTGGTTCCTCGCGCACAATCTGCACAGCTTGAGACCCATTAATGGCTTCGTGGACCTTGTGGTTTTTTTGCCGGAGGGCATAAGCAAATAACTCGCGACAATCTCGATCATCTTCGGCGTAAAGAATATTAGCCATATTATTTATTCTCCGCGGCTAGAGCTAACATTTTACTATTTTGTGGAGTCTTAAGCAAACCTGTTTGTCAAAGAGCAGGTATTTTTTCAAATGGAAGTATAACACAGTTTTTTGAGCGTTACAATGACCATCTAGTCCCTTGACATGTGATAAATGATGTAACCTGTTTGTATTACCTCAATTATTTATGTCAACTTAGGTTTAATGAACTTAAAATTTTTCTGGCAAATACACCAGATCATCCCAGAGCTTAGAGGGAACACGACCGAACCTATTATCCGGCAATGAAAATGAAAATGTAACGGAGCGACAACGCTTGCTTTGTCACACTGACCGTCAGGTCAAAGTTTACTTTGACGCTCCAAGCCCTTATTTTCAGAGAAGCAGTTGCTTCACTTTTTTGCAGTTGTGTACTATAATCAGCCTGCCTTTTAGAGGACTGAAAAACATTTGGAGAAAAGAAATGGATCTTGAATCAGCCAAAACAAAGCGCGGTCTAGCGATCGGAGCGGTCATCGGAGCTTTGCTTGGAGCCGGCGGGGCGTACTTACTGATGACAGCGCCCAAAGAGGCTGTCCCCGGTGAAGACCCCGACCCCATTACCGCCGGCGATATCATCAGCTTAACGGGAGCCGCTGCCGTATTGATCCGAAAGATTGATGATTTTCGGCGTAAAGCCTAGTGAATCTTCTCATAACTTAGAAAAATAACAACGGATGCAGAGATAAACGGATAGAAAAGGATAAAATTAGTTCATTCCTGATCCGTTGTTGTACGCTCCGAAAGATTGAAATGTTACACCATCACCTTGAAAAAGCAATGGCGAAAGGAAACTATCACCTACCCGTATGGATAATAAAGTTAACCCCAATGTAAAGAAAGTGGTACTGGCCTATTCCGGTGGCCTGGATACCAGCGTGATCGTCCCCTGGTTGAAAAATAACTACAACTGCGAAGTCGTTTGCATGTGCGCCAATTTAGGCCAGGCGGAAGAGCTTGACGGCTTGGAAGAAAAAGCCCTGGCTTCCGGAGCCAGCAAATGTTATGTTGAAGACCTGCGCGAGGAGTTTATTTCCCAATTCGTTTTTCCGACGCTACGGGCCGGGGCGGTCTACGAGCGCAAATACTTGTTGGGAACCAGCTTTGCCCGGCCGATCATCGCCCGGCGGCAAGTTGAAATTGCCGAAATCGAAGGCGCCGACGCTGTTGCGCACGGAGCCACCGGCAAAGGCAATGACCAGGTTCGCTTCGAACTGACCTACCAAGCCTTAAATCCCAAACTCCAGGTCATCGCTCCCTGGCGTGAGTGGGACATTCGCTCGCGCGAAGACGCGCTGGATTATGCCGCCGAGTACAATGTACCGGTCTCTGTAACCGAAAAATCGATCTACAGCCGCGATCGGAACATCTGGCACTTGAGCCACGAAGGCGGTATCTTGGAGGATCCCTGGCTCGAGCCGGAAAAGGCCATGTTTCAACTGTCTGTCGATCCCGAAGATGCCCCCAATCAGCCCGAATATATTGAGATCGATTTCCAGGAGGGTATTCCTAAGAAAATCAATGGCGTAGCCCGCGGACCGATTAGCCTCATCTCCGAACTCAACGAAATCGGCGGGCGGCACGGCGTGGGGCGGGTCGATCTGGTGGAAAACCGGCTGGTGGGTATGAAAAGCCACGGGGTATACGAAACGCCCGGTGGTACGATTCTATTGGAAGCCCACCAGGGGCTGGAGCAGATTTGCCTGGATAAACTGACCCTTCATTATAAAGATATGATCGCCCTCAAATACGCCGAACTGGTTTACAACGGTTTGTGGTTCACTCAACTGCGCGATGCGCTGGATGCCTTTGTCGATGTCACCCAGGAGCGCGTCACCGGTACGGCCCGATTGAAACTTTACAAAGGCAACGTGACATTGGTCGGCCGACGGTCGCCCTACAGTCTTTACCGCGAGGATTTTGCTACATTTGGCGAAGAAGATGTCTACAATCAAGCCGACGCCGAAGGTTTCATTAAGCTCTTTGGCCTGCCGCTCAAGGTAAATGCCATGCTGGGCCTTGAAGGCGCGCGCCGTGGCCGGCACGAAGAACCGGACTACAGCAAATTCAAACGGGATTAGCGGGATGTCACAGCAGCTCTGGGGCGGACGCTTTAGCGGCGCAACCGACGCGCTTATGCGCAAATTCAATGACAGTATCTTTTTCGACATCCGGCTATGGGAGGCTGATCTGGATGGCAGCATGGCTTACGCCAAGGCGTTGGCCAGGGCGAGCGTGCTAACCGAAGAGGAAGCCGATATTATCCAGGATGGCCTGGATGAAATTCGCGCCGAATTTTCCCAACGGCGTTTTGAGCTGAAAAGTGGCGATGAAGATATCCATTCGGCGGTTGAGCGCCGGCTGGGCGAGCTGATCGGCGATTTAGCCGGCAAACTCCACACCGGCCGCTCCCGCAACGATCAGGTCGCCACCGACACCCGGCTCTGGCTCAAACGGAAGCTGGTCGTCCTGCGGGAGCAGCTCGATACGCTGCAAGGGGTGATTGTTAGCCAGGCCATCACGCATCTCAACGTGATTATGCCTGGCTACACTCATTTGCAGCAGGCCCAACCTGTTCGCTTTTCGCATTGGTTATTGAGCTATGCCTGGATGTTTCAGCGTGACAAAGAACGCTTGGACGATCTGACCCAACGGGTCGATGTGATGCCGCTGGGGAGCGGGGCGTTGTCGGGCAATCCCTTCAAGATTGATCGCGTTTTTCTGGCTCAAGCTCTGGGCTTTGCAGCGCTGACGGCCAATAGTATGGATGCCGTCAGCGACCGGGACTACATTGCCGAGTTTCTCAGTTGGGCCGCGATCACCCAACTGCACCTCAGCCGGTTGGCCGAAGACCTCATCATCTATAGTAGCCGTGAGTTCGGTTTTGTCGAGCTTGACGACGCCTACTCGACCGGCTCCAGCCTCATGCCCCAAAAGAAGAATCCCGACTCGCTGGAGTTGATACGGGGTAAAACCGGGCGGGTGGTTGGCTCGCTAACCGGGCTGCTGACCACGCTCAAAGGCCAGCCGTCAACCTACAACAAAGACTCGCAAGAAGACAAAGAGCCGCTATTCGACACGGTTGATACTCTGGGTATGACCCTGCCGATTGCGGCCGGAGTCATCAAAACGCTCAAGGTCAACCCTGGTCGTATTTACGACGCGATGGACAGCCTTATGCTGGCAACCGAGCTGGCCGATTATCTGGTTGACAAGGGGCTGCCGTTCCGCGAGGCGCACCATCTGGTGGGTAAAATAGTGCAGCAGGCCATCGCTATCGATCAGCCCCTTTACTCCTTTCCTCTGGCCGCTTACAAAAAATTCAGCGATCTGTTTGACCGCGACGTTCACGAACGACTGACCTTTAATCGCGCTGCCGACCGCCGCGACAGCCTGGGTGGGACCAGCGAGAATGCCGTCAAAGCTCAGATCGAACTGCTCCGCGATTTAATTGAGTTTGACTTCGATGAGGAGGTCGCAGATTAGCGTTTAAGTTATGGTTAAGTGCCTCTTGACAAAAATCTGATTTTGGTGTAATATTTTAATATTAAATCGTTAAAGATTGAATTGAATTTATGAGTACACATTATCAGGGAACAGAAACCGAGCGCGTAGCTTTAGACGCCTATATCAAACTATCACGGGCGGCTGACGCGGTTTCAGCTCGGATCAATCACCATTTGAAAGAAGTTAATCTGACCATCAGCCAATTTGGCGTTCTTGAGGCGCTCTACCATCTGGGGCCGCTGCATCAAAACGAACTGGGCGAAAAGATATTGAAAACGGGCGGCAACATGACCTTGGTCATCGACAATCTAGTCAAGCGAGGTGTGGTCTGCCGCGAACGCGATGAAGATGATCGTCGTTTCATCACCGTCCATTTAACCGAGGCCGGTCAGAACTTAATTCAGGACCTTTTTCCGCGCCACGTGCGGGTAGTGGTCCAGGAAATGGGCGCATTGACCCAAGAGGAACAAGCTCAACTGGCTGCCCTATGTCGTAAGATTGGTTTAAGTGAACCCGTCTAATACGCGTAGTAAAAAGTTTTTTATTAAATAATTTGATATTAAACGATTGGGTGTCGATTTAAACTAAAGGAGAGCAATATAATGCAACCCATTCAAGGACTTCATCATATTACTGCACTAGCCCGGAATCCGCAGACGAACGTCAATTTCTACCACAATGTTCTGGGCCAGCGATTAGTCAAAACCACCGTCAACTTTGACGATCCCGGAACCTATCATTTTTATTATGGCGATAAAGTTGGCACGCCAGGGTCGATTATGACCTTCTTTCCGTGGCCCATGGCCGCTCGTGGGGTACGGGGTAACGGCGAGGTTGGCGCATCAGCCTATTCTATCGATGCCGGTTCGGTTGACTTTTGGCGCAATCATCTGGCGTCGAACGGGGTGACCGTGGGTCAGCCGGAAACTCGCTTTGGCTACGACGTCATTTCGTTTGAAGACCCGGACGGGATGGCGCTGGAACTGATCGTTAAAGACGGGCCGGCCACATATCAATTTTGGGAAGACGGTCCTATTCCGGCCGAACACGCGCTGCGGGCGTTTCATGGCGTAACGCTGTGGTTGGCCGAAGCCGAACGAACCGGCGCGCTGTTAACCGAGCAAATGGGCTACGAGTTGGTCGGTCAGGAAGGCAACCGCTGGCGATTTAAGGGCGCATCTGATGACATTGGCTTGTATGTCGATATCCTGGTTGATCCGAAACGCCCGGCTGGGCGGATGGGCGCTGGTTCGGTCCACCACATCGCCTTCCGCACAAGGGATGACTCGGAGCAGTTAGAGTACCAGCAGCAGTTAGCCCAAGCCGGTTTAGGCGTGACGCCGGTTAGAGATCGCCAATATTTCCGCTCGATCTACTTCAGGTCGCCGGGCGGGGTGTTATTTGAAATTGCGACCGATGCGCCGGGGTTTGCGATCGATGAGCCGGTGGAGACGCTGGGGCAAAGCTTGAAACTACCGGCCTGGTACGAACCCCGCCGCCGGGAAATCGAGGCCATTTTGCCGCCGTTCACGATCAAGCCGGTGGAAAAAGTGAGACAAGCGGAGGTGATCAATGAGTAACCAGGGCCTACCGCATCGAGGACAACCGGTTTATACGGCCGGTCAGCCCTTAAATGAAGCCAAAGCCGCGATGATTCTAGTCCACGGCCGCGGCGCCACTGCGCCGAGTATCCTGGAATTGGCTAATGCGCTTTATCATCCCGATTTCGTTTATCTTGCGCCTCAGGCGGCTAACAATACCTGGTATCCGAACAGTTTTCTGTCGCCGATTCCTGGCAATGAGCCGGACCTGTCGTCCGGACTGGCCGTACTGGGTGATTTGATCGCTCAAATTGAGGCCGCCGGTATCCCGGCCGAGAAAATCGTACTGGCCGGGTTTTCGCAAGGAGCCTGTCTGGCGTCGGAATTTGTGGCGCGCAATGCGCGTCCCTACGGTGGATTGCTGGCCTTTAGCGGCGGGGTGATTGGACCGCCGGGTACGCCGCGCAATTATGAGGGATCGCTTGAGGGGATGCCGGTTTTTGTGGGGTGCAGCGACTCCGATTTTCACATTCCGGTGGAGCGGGTTCACGAATCGACCGCTGTCTTTGAAGCGCTGGGCGCAGCCGTTACTGAGCGTATCTATCCAAATATGGGGCATACGATCATTCAGGACGAAATCGATCAAGCTCGTGGAATTGTTGAAGGGGTTGTGACCGCCTAGCGGTCAGAGGTATTTAGAGGAGTCCAATTTCGTTTTTGGACTCCTTTTTTATTTCGGGCAGATTATGAATTAATGAGCGGTGATGAATTGCCCTTAACTCCGTTTGATATATTGGCTGCCATCGGTAATGTAAAGAAAAAAATGCTGCCCTGATCCGGTTCGCTCTGGACGCCAACTTGACCACCCAATTTTTCAACGATACGTTTGACAATTGACAGTCCCAGACCGTGACCTTTAGTACCCACCCGGTTGAGCCGATTGAACTCGATAAATAAATGGATCTGATCGGCCTCCGACAACCCCGGCCCGCTATCGCGAACCCAAAAGCAAACCATATTACTTTCATCCAGATTGGCGCCTAATTCTAGTTTGGGCGGACTGCCCCCATATTTAAGACCGTTCGTGATATAGTTAGTCCAGACCTCTTCAACCCAGGGCGCGTAGCCCAAGGCGGTCGGCCAGATCGGTGGCACACTTATTTCAGCCTGATACTCTTTAATCATCGGCTGCAACCGTTCCTGAACTTGTTCAATGATGGCCGTCATATTAAGCGGTTGGTGCTCGGTTTCATTTTTGCGAACCGTGGCTAACAACAGCAGTTCATCAATAATACTCACGGCCTTTTTCCCCGCCGATTTAATAATTTGCAAGCAGTCGTTCAACTCCTTGGGACTCACCGCTTCCGGGTCAAACAAGAGAAAATCGGTATAACCGATGGCCGTACTCAATGGATTTTTGAGATTATGAGCCACTGTATGAGCAAAGGCATCCAGTTCCTCATTTCGTTCGCGCAGAATAGTCTCGATGAGTTTACGTTGGGCAATCTCCTCCTGCGCTTCCTGATAAAGGCGGGCATTTTCGATGGCGATGGCCGCAGCGGTGGCAATTGAGTCGACCAGCGACAATTCATCCTCGGTAAATCGACCCACTTCCGTATCGACCAAATTTAATACACCGATTACACCTCGGCGGGTGCGCAGCGGAATACTCAAAATGGAGCGAAAATTGATCCCTGATTGCTGGTCAACCATCCCAAAATGACGGCTGTCCTGTTTAGCATCCGGAACGAGCAAACTTTGCCCTGTCTGCGCGGCCCAGCCGGCCAGCCCCTGCCCCTCCGCCAATCGCCAGCCGATTACCGTTTCAGCCCCCGCTCCGATGGCATGCTGGCAGACCAACTCGCCGGTTTCCGGAATGCGCAGCCAAAATGAGGTTGCGGTGATATTTAACAAGTTGTGAGTGCCGCTTAACACAATTTCGAGAACCTGCTCTAACTCTAAAGTCGAGGTAAAAAGTTGGCTGGCTTGACTAATTAAGGCCAGTTCTCGGTTACGTTGTTGTAGAATTTCTTCAACACGCTTTTGTTCAGCGCCAGGTTGTTTCAGTTCAACTCTATTTTTTGCCGTATGATTCATAATTCCTGTACCTGAATAATAAATCCGGTACCCAGTCTCTGAGAAACATCTTATTACAACCCGTCAAACTGTGCAAGCGAGCCGGCTGCGAGTCGATTAGTGACTCCCGTTGAGCAAATGTTCGGCAATTTTAGCTGATGATAAAACGCCCGGCAGCCCCGCACCGGGATGGGTGCCCGCGCCAACAAAGTAAAGATTTTCGAACTCCTCCGAGCGATTGTGCGGCCGGAACCAGGCCGACTGGGTTAAAATAGGCTGCACCGAAAAAGCCGAACCGAGATAGCTGTTAAGCGTGTTTTGAAAATGCAGTGGGTCGATATAATGCTCGGCGATGATGTTTTCCTCTAGATCGGGCAAGTAATTCTCCTCTAGAAAGCCGATAATGCTGTCTCGATAGGGCTTGGCCGCCTGGGTCCAATCGACCGGTCCGCCCAGATGTGGCACTGGCGCGAGCACGTAGAAGTTTTCGCAACCTGTCGGCGCAATGGACGGATCGGTGATGGTCGGCATGTGCAGATAGAGTGAGAAGTCATCGGCCAGCACTTTTTTCTTGAAGATGTCGTCCAGGAGGCTTTTGTAGCGGCGACCCAAGATGATGTTATGATGGGCCAGCCCCGTATCGGTGTAACGGCGCTTGGTACCAAAGTAGATGACAAAAAGCGACATACTGTATTTCATTCGTTTGATTTTGTGATCGGTATATTTACGGCGGTACTGCGCCGGAATCAGATTGAGATACGTAAAGGCCACATCGGCATTACACACAATATCGTCAGCTTGGTGGATCGAGCCGTTATCCAGGCGAATGCCGGTCACCCGGCGGCGGTCGTTGATCAGGATTTCGTCAACGGCAGCATTGAGATGAATTTTGCCGCCTAACTCATTGAACAGCCGGCCCAACGCCTCGACAATGGCTCCTGTGCCTCCCAGTGCATAGTGAATGCCCCACTCTCGCTCCAGATAATGGATCATGGCGTAGATGGAGGGCGAGTCGAACGGGTTGCCGCCGACCAGCAGTGGGTGGAACGAAAAACAGCGCCGGAGGAAGTCGTCCTGGACGAATTGGGCGGCGTACTTGTAGACGCTCAGGTAGGATTGCAGCTTGATCAGATCAGGCGTCACTTTGACCATATCCAGCACCGATAGAAAGGGTTTGTCGGCCAGTTCGACGAAGCCCTTCTCAAAAATGGCTTTGGTGGTGCTCATAAATTTTTGGTAGCCGGTGACATCGGCCGGATTCCATTTTTCTATCTGGTCCAGAATGAACCGTTCGTCGCCGTTGTAGTCGAAGGCGCGGCCTTCGTGATTGAATATGCGGTAGAAGGGATCGCACGGAACAAAGGTGATGTAATCTTCGCGGCGTTTGCCGGCCGCTTCAAAGAGTTCGTCAAAGAGAAACGGCGCGGTGATAACGGTCGGCCCGCCATCGAATTTGAAGCCGTTTTTCTCGTAAACATAGGCTCTGCCGCCCAACTTGTCTCGCTTTTCGAAAATTTCGACATCGTAGCCCTTGGTCGCCAGCCGGACTGCTGCCGCTAAACCGCCAAAGCCGCTGCCGATGACAATGATCTTTTTTCTCATGAATAGCTGCCTTTATTGAATTGAATGTGTTTACTTTGCCACCAGATGCCCGGCAGCATTTTTACCTTAATCCACTTGTTTACATAAGCGCGCCGAGTAAATATGTCATAATCGTGCCGCTCGATGTCGTCGAGAATTCCTTCATACAATTTGGCCGCCGCCGCAATCGCCAGGCGTCCGCGGGGATCGAGCAAGGCAATCCCAGGCCGTGCTTCAGCGTAAAGCCGCCGATTACGTTCAATCTGAAAACGCATGAATTTCCGCCAGCGGCCATCGACCTGACCGAGCGCCAGATCGGCTTCGGTTAAATCAAAGGCGGCCAACTCGGCCAGCGGTAGGTAGATGCGGCCGGCCTGCCAATCTTCGGCCACATCCCGCAAAATGTTGGTTAATTGGAGGGCTACCCCTAATTTGATGGCATACGGAATCGCTTCTCGGCCCGTGAAGCCGATGATGTGCATACTCATCAGCCCCACGGTTGAGGCTACGCCGTATGCGTAGGTGGTTAGCTCGGCAAAGGTATGGTATCGATTCTGGCGCAAATCACGGGCTACGCCATCGATGAGTTGTTCGGCGTAGCGCAGCGGAATCCGGCAGCGCAAGCGGGTATCGGCCCAGGCCAGCGCCACCGGATCGTTGCGGCTCGGATGTGAGGTCAGAATACGCTGACGCCACGCTTTTAAGTGGGTTTCACTGTAATCTGAACTATTGTCAATAATGTCGTCACTAATTCGGCAAAAAGCATACAAGGCCCGTACTGCCCGGCGCTTGTCCGCCGGCAGCAATCCTGAAGCCAGAAAAAACGATTTACTGTGATTGGCTGTGAGCCGTTCGCAGTAGTCGTAGGCCCGGTCAATCAGTGCTGTTTCATCAAACAACGACTTTCGCTCATGAAGATCCAGCGGCGAGCTGTGTAACGCTTCGTGAGCTAATGAGATCAACTGTTGTTCCCAAGCGTGTGTTTGCACTTTCTGTCCATCCTTTTAGCTAAGATTTGACCTATCTATTCAGGTGACTATTACGCTGGCTTACATTGAGAAAGCGCCAATCACCTGGGCTGCTAAATTCAACCTAACCGGCTTTTTGTCGAGGCTCAACAAACATATCGTTTCGAAACACAACTGTAACATTAAAACCAGGATGATTATCGACAAAATATTGACAAAATATAGTATTTATGGTACTTTCCCATAGAAAGCTTAAATTAACCTGAGTAATCTGTATTTTGTCCAGGATTTGTAGATAAATATATCGAGTTTAGATGACTTATTTCGGATTTCTTACAATTTTTCTAGGGCTGCCGCTGCTCTTTTTGGGCGGATTAATGACGTACGATATTCGGCAAAAGCGCCGTCTGCCGGATACGCTCCGAAACTGGCCGCCGATGGTTGCTTTGGCTACCCACGTTGCGGTGGCCTTGATTTACACTACCCCCTGGGATAACTACTTGGTTGCCAATCGTGTCTGGTGGTACGATCCCCAACTGGTGACGGGTATTGTCTGGGGTTGGGTTCCGTTGGAAGAGTACACCTTTTTTGTACTTCAGCCGCTTTTTACCGGCCTGTGGCTGATCGGATTGGCTCGACGGGTCAAGCCGGGGCCAGAATTGGGCTCGGATTACGGGTGGGTACGCCTGTGGTTGATCGGGTTGCTTGGCTTGCTGTGGCTGGGACTGGCCTACATTTTGACAATCGGCTGGTTGCCGGGGACGTATCTGGCGCTGGAGCTGGTCTGGGCTTTGCCGCCGATCATGTTGCAAGTGGGCTTTGGAGCCGATATTCTGTGGCGGCATCGGCGTCTGGTACTGCTGAGTTTGCTCCCAACCACGCTCTATTTAAGCGCCGCCGATGCCCTGGCTATTAGCAGCGGCACCTGGACGATCAATCCGGCGCTGTCCTTGAATATTTATTTGGCCGGTATCTTACCTCTCGAAGAGTTGGTTTTCTTTGCTGCGACGAATATCCTGGTTGTATTTGGGCTGGTGCTGGTGCTTTCTCGGCAAAGCGCGGTGCGGTTTGAACGGTTTTGGAAAAAACGCTCGGTGTGGCTTCTGGTATCGGAGAACCGTTAAGGCATGTTGCGAAATCGTTTAGATGTATTTCGAAATCTTGATGTTGGGTCACCCCCAACCCAATGGGTTAGGCAACTATCGGCTAACAACATGGGGCAGACGGTGCTGTTCGCCGGCTGGCTGCTATCGATGATTCTGTTGCCTATCGCTAAGTGGGGGTGGGGTGAGGCAGCTCTTAAATGGGGCGTGCTTTTGAGTGTCCTTTTACAAACATGGCTGGTTCTCGTTATTTTGGGCAGCGTCTGGGATGTGACTAAAACATTACGCATAGTGATATTTATATTACTGACGACTTTTTCGATGGAAGCCATCGGTACTGAGGTCGGCTGGCCTTTCGGCGCTTACCACTACACCGCCCAACTCCAACCGCAGCTAGCGGGCGTGCCGCTGCTCATTCCTCTAGCTTGGCTGATGATGTTGCCGGTCGCTTGGGCGGTAGCTTCCCAGTTGACCGGCCAGACATCGGGTTGGCGCTTTGTGGGGGTTAGCGCTCTGGCATTCACCGCCTGGGACCTCTTTCTTGACCCGCAGATGGTGGCCTGGGGGTTTTGGGTTTGGGATCAGCCGAGCGGCTACTTTGGCATTCCCTGGCAGAATTTCTGGGGCTGGGCCTTGACTGCTGCCTTGGTGACCATTCTGGCGCGGCCGGGAAAAATGCTGCCATATGCGCTGGTGGTCGTTTATATCGCGGTTTGGTTGTTAGAAACCGTTGGGTTACTCTTTTTGTGGAATTTACCCGGTCCTGCCCTGGCCGGCGCGATGGGGATGGGCAGCTTCATTTTTCTACTATGGCGTGTAAAAACAAGGAGGCGTGGCAGTTGACTGCTCTGTGGACTATTATTTCGTTTGTTTCAGGATCGCTGCCTTTCTCGGTGTGGATCGGTCGATTATTTCTCCAAACCGACATCCGGCGTTACGGCGACCACAATCCGGGCGCGACAAATGTGGTCCGAGCCGGCGGCTGGCCGCTCGGGGTGCTGGCGGCGGTTCTGGATATTTCAAAAGGGGCCATACCGGTGGGGCTGGCCTGGTATTGGCTTGGACTCGACGGCTGGTCGCTGGCGCCAATCTCGCTAGCTCCGATTTTAGGTCATGCTTTCTCGCCGTTTCTCAAGTTCAGAGGCGGCAAGGCCATCGCCGTCACGGGCGGCGTTTGGTTGGGCTTATTGGGTCTTCAAGGGTTTGGCGTAATTTTGGCCTTGTTCCTGATGTGGTACGCCCTGGTATCGGTTGATGGCTGGAGCGTACTGTTGGCCCTGGCCAGCCTACTAATCTATCTGTTGCTGGCCGGTTACGGCGCGCCGGTGCTAGTCGTCTGGCTAGGCAACAGTCTGGTCATCGCCTGGAAACATCGCGACGATTTGGCCCAACCCCCGCAGTTGAGAGCCTGGCTCAGAAAGGCCGGGCGACTTACATGACGCTGCTCCTTTTGTTTGTGACTGTTGTCCTCATCGGAATGGTCTCCATTGCCATTATCAATGCCTTGACTTTTCCTCAACTAGAGTCTCCACCCAAGACAGCCAAAGATCGATCCGCTAGCTGGCCGACGGTGTCGATTTTAATTCCTGCTCGAAATGAGGCTTCCGTCATCGGTCAAACGGTCAGCCGGTTGCTGGCCCAAACCTACCCCGATTTCGAAATAATCGTCCTTGACGATCACTCTCAGGACGCCACTGCTGAGATCGCTCGGTCGGCGGGTTATGGCGACGCGCGACTAAGGGTGATCGGCGGCCAGCCGCTGCCGGCAGGCTGGCTTGGCAAGAATTGGGCCTGTCACCAGTTGGCTCAGCATGCCACCGGCGAGTGGCTGATCTTCGTCGATGCCGATGTCAATTGGCAGCCGGCTGCCTTAGCCGCCGTGGTCACCGCCATCGAGCAGACCCGAGCGGATGTGCTAACGGTTTGGCCGACTCAGCACAGCCAAAACTGGCCTGAGCGGATGGTCGTGCCGCTAATGGCCCTGGCGATTATCGGTTATCTCCCGCTGCCGTTGGTCCATCATACGCCCTGGCCGGCCCTGGCCGCGGCTAATGGGCAATGTCTGGCTTTTCGACGGCAGGCGTACACCTTGATCGGCGGCCACGCGGCCGTGCGGGGTGAGGTGCTGGAGGATGTTATTCTGGCCCGGCGAGTCAAAGCCCACCGGCTCCGTCTGCGGATGGTTGACGGCAACTGGCTAATTGGCTGCCGGATGTATCAAAACTGGGCTGGCGTCCGTGACGGCTTTGCCAAGAATATTTTAGCCGGTTACGGTGATCGTATTCCGCTGTTGATGTTGGCCACATTATTTCATCTACTCATTTTTGTAATGCCGTGGGTGTGGCTAATTTTGGGCTGGTGGGGCGGAGTTCCGCATTGGCCGGTCTGGCCTCTGCTGTTGGTTAGTCTGGGGGTTGGCTTACGGGCGCTGACGGCATCTGTCACTCACCAGCGTGTGACGGATGCCGTCCTGCTGCCGATCTCAGTTTTGTTAATGACCTGGATTGCCGGCCAATCGATCTGGTGGCGTTGGCGTTTTGGTGGGCCGCGTTGGAAGGGGCGAACCCTCACGCCTAAATCAGCCTCGGGACGAGGCGCCAATGGCTGATCCGGTTGTTGTCATCGGTGCGGGCATCGGTGGGCTGAGCAGCGCCATCCACCTGGCGGCGGCAGGTCAGCGAGTGGTAATTTTTGAGCAAAACCCGGCAGCCGGCGGCACAACCCACCCCGGCGGCGGGGTACCGCTAGTGACGCTGTCAGGCCGGGTGGCAGCGGAAATGGTGATGGAAGATTTGGACGTCGTCTGAAAATAGTTGTTCAAAACCATCTTCGACTTGATAGATCGTGCAGGACAACCTGGGCCGCATTGCGACCGGCTGCACCCATAATCCCGCCGCCCGGATGAGTGCTGGCCCCAGTGAGATACAACCCTTTGATCGGCCCGCGATAGTTACTCATGGTCAGCGCCGGGCGCATCATAAACATCTGATCGATTGACATCTCTAAATGCATGACATTGCCCCGGTGCAGTCCTAACTCTCGTTCTAAATACAACGGCGTTTCGATCAACTGGCCGATGACGGCATCGGTGACATTGGGCGCGTATGCAGCCAGCGTCGCCAGCATACGGTCGGCTTCACGCTGGCCGATGTCGTCCCAAGACTCGCCCGAGGCTAGTTCGTAAGGGTAATATTGACCCCACAGGAACATGGTGTGCCGGCCGGGCGGCGCTAGGGTCGGATCGACGGCGGAAAAGGTCATCGAGATGAGAGCAGGCTGCTCTGACGGTTTGCCGCCGAGGTAGTCGCCGTAGGCTCGATCCAGGTAGGCTAAGTCGGGGCAAATAAATTGTAGAGCGGTATGTTGCGGACCAGGCTCGTTTTCGGTTGGTAGAGCCACATAATTAGGCAGTTCGTTCATCGCATAACGAACGACCATACCAAACCCGTTGCCTACTCGCGCCTTGGCTAATAGATTTTTTTGCATTTCCGGCAGCGGCGCGTCATCAAGCAGTTTTAGGGTTGTGTGAATGTGCGCGCCGGAAATAATCGTTTTGGCGGTGAAGCGTTCGCCATTGACCGTCTCGACCCCCACCGCCTGACCGTTCGAGACCAAAATCCGGCTGACCGGCATCGAAGTCTTGACCTCACCGCCGTGAGCGCCGATCATTTTGGCGAGAGCCTGGGTTAACATCCCTGAGCCGCCACGCGGGCGCTTCATTCCGCTGACGTGATACATGGGGTGCCACAAGGCAAACGGCGCTGACAGCGGTTCGGTAGGGGGCGGACCGGATTGGGCCGCCATCCAGCCAATGACCGCCTGCACTTTGGGGTTGCGAAACGATTGGCGCAGTAGTTGGCCATACCCGCGTAGGATGTCGCTCAGGCGCTCCCAGTTGCCGGATCCCAGCCCGCTGCCGAAGACCAGATGGCGCATCACGTTGAGCGGCGTCGGCGGGTGGAGAAACGTCTCTACGGTAGCTCGGGCTATGGGGGTCCAGGTCTCGATAAAGTGGCGGTAGGCAGCGGCATCTTCGGTCGAGACAGCGGCGATGCTGTCGCAGGTTTTATCGATGTCTTTCCAAATCGTGATGTGACTGCCGTCGGGGAACGGGGCAAAAAAAAGCGGGTCAAGATCGATGTACTCCAGGCCATAACGGGTTAGATGCAGGTCTTGTACTATCGGTGTATGGTGGATAAGGATATGGGCTGAACCGCCTAGATCGAAACGATATCCAGGAATTATCTCTTCGGTCACGACCGCGCCGCCGGCAATGGGACGACGCTCAAGTACAAGCACGCGATGGTTAGCTTGGGCCAGATATCCGGCACAAATTAGAGCATTGTGTCCGGCCCCGATAATAATAATATCGTAATCAGACATAGCCTATTCCTGAAATTATTAGACTGCGTTGCACCGTTCAATACGGTCTCAACCTACTAAAGTCAATATAGACGGTTATTTTACTGGGCGTTAAAAAAAAGACGCAAGAAGCTTAGCTTCTTGCGTCTTACATAACAGGTCTTACGCAGCATCGAATTGGGAGGCTCAAACATTGCTTTCAAGATGAAATCAGGGTGATGATGAATTTGACATGGAACATACCATTTGAAGTCGAAACGAAGTCGAACTGAAGAACAGAGCGAGACGGACATGAAATTGAAAAACGGAATCCAAATAGAAATCCAAATCGAAGTCGATTTCGAGATCGATACGAAATGTTATCGATGTTGAACACCGACGATGCTAGTCGGACATGTAGACTGGGTAAGTTCCTGTTAATGACTATTTATATTTAGTTATGTCAGGCAAGGTGGACAGCCAGTACCAAAAAAGATAAGCCGGCCACAAGAGCCAATTACCTTGAGTTTTGATAGATACTATTTTGAGACGGTAAGTTAAAACCAGCAGTCCGCTGAGGCTTTTCTTGTATCTAATAGCTAAAAATAGAGGTTAGAGAAGGACTAAAATTTCAACATTGAATAAGAGAGGTATTTGGAGAGATATAACAAGAATCTAAAATGAAGATTAATGCCCCTAGAAATTATATGTTGTTATTGAAACTATTGATCACTAAAGAAACAATAATTACGTCCCATAGGGTACTACATATCACCGATCTTGTCAAGAGTTCTATACAAAGTCTAACCAAATATTTATAAAAGCCTGGCTAAATAACAAAAAAACTAAGTAGAATCAAAGGTGATATGTTTAGGGTATGAGTTTTTATAGAAGTGATTCTGTTTAGTGAGAGCAGTTCAGAAATCAGCCGATCAAGGGGAAAGTGACTCTTTAAGGCTAGGGTCCACGCTGTGTTCAAATAGGCGGCTAGGCGCGTTTTGGGGGATAACGACGGATAAAGCCAACGGCACAACCTCAACCTCAATCGGGGTCAAGCCGATGGTTTCGGCATCGACGTGGACCGGCAGGGGATCGCGGGTAGACAGAGAGAGTTTGGCTGTTCGATAGAGGTAAAAGTCCGGGTCTTTGATATGCCGCCGAAAGGTTACCCCAACCAGCAGTTTGACGAGTGACGGCCAGCGGTGTCCGGTCATAATGCCCACATCAAGTAGGCCGTCGTCCATTTTGGCCTGAGGGGCAAGCCGCCAGACCCGGCCGTATAATTGGCCATTGTTCATAACGGCCAGCATAATTCGCTTCCGGGTAGCGCCATTGTCGGTGGTGATGGTGGCCGGGGTGCCTAAAAAATCGTAGATGATCAGCAAACCGGAGACAATCCACGTAACATAGTTAAGCGATCGGCTTTTATTGTTAGAGCGTTTGCTTTGGGTGACGGCGGCATCGATGCCGACGCCGCACCACATCAAAAAATACCGGCTGGTTCCATCGGCCAGCCGCAACTGGCCTAAATCGATCTTACGGCGTTGGCCGTGGGCAATGATATTGGCCGCTTTGATGATGGCCTCAGGATTCAACGGATGCCAGATAGGAATACCCATTTCGGCGGCGTAGACATTAGCCGTGCCGGCCGGCAGCACCCCCAACGCGGTCTCGGTGCCGGCCAGGCCGTTGCAGACTTCATTGATGGTCCCATCCCCACCGATGGCTACCGCAGTATCAAAGCCTTCCTGGGCAGCTTGTTGGGCCAGACGGGTGGCATCGCCAACCCCCTGCGTTTCTACGCGTTTGACCTGACAGCCTAAACTGAGCAGGTGTTTTTCGGCTTGTTTTAACTGCTTCTTAAAAGAACTGGGACCGGCTTTGGGATTGATAATTAAGCATATTTTCATTTTATTTTTTGTCGAAATCAACAAAGCTGTAGCCGACTCCCCGCTCGGTGAGGATATATTTAGGGTTACTGGGATCAGGCTCGATTTTTTGGCGTAGGTAAGTGATATAAAGCCGAACATACTGGCTTTCATCCCGATATTCATAGCCCCAGACTTTGGAAAGGATCATCTCATGGGTTAACGTGCGGCCGGCATTGTTGACTAAATGATAAAGCAGCCGGTACTCGGTGGGGCGCAGCTTAATGGTCTCTCCGTTGACAATCACCTCGCGGTGTTCAAAGTCGATTTGCAAATAGTCATCGACCACCACCAGCGACCGGCTTGAGGGTGATGAGGTCATATCGACCCGCCGCAGGACGGCCTGGATTCGGCTCGATAACTCACGCGGGCTAAATGGTTTGGTCACGTAGTCGTCAGCGCCCAACCCCAAACCCTTGACCTTATCATCTTCGTCGTCACGGACGGTGAGCATAATAACCGGAACGGTTGATGTTTCGCGAATAATCCGCAGCGCTTCGAAGCCGTCTAGCTCCGGCATCATGACATCGAGTAACACCAGATCGGGTAAGTCGTCACGCACCCGTTCGATGGCTTCCAATCCGTTGCTGGCTTCAATTACCCGATATCCTTCCAACTCCAGATTCATCTGCATAAAACGGCGCATCCGGTTTTCATCATCGACAATCAAGATGACTTTAGCGTTTTCTTTATCCATAACTGACTCGCTTGTGAGAACCAAATTTTGTTGGGGTTCATCCAACTATCAAAAAGTCGATTTGGTATCTTAGCTACAGGAGAGAAAGATGTCAACTCTAACCTGCCTGCCGGCTCACGATACTGTCTTGTTAAGACTAATGACGGTTCAGTGGGCTGGTTGGTGCAATTAGCGGTTGTTTTTACCTTGAAGAGAGTTGAAATCATCGGCCAAAAGAGGTAAACTCTAATGACCAAACATTTTCAACTACAAACTCCTTAATGAACTTCATAGAGAAAACGACATGTCCCTAACAGAACTTCCTCTCATAATACTGGCTGAAAATAACGAAGCCAATATCAAGACTATCTCAATTTACCTTCAGGCCAAAGGATTTCGTGTTGTGGTGGCTAGAAATGGACGTGAGGCTGTTGAACAGGCTCACCGGTTAAATCCGAATTTGATCTTGATGGATATCCATATGCCAGAGATGGATGGGTTGACCGCCACGCGTGAATTAAGAAGGCGGACCAACTTTTCTGATATTCCCATCATTGCCCTAACCGCCTTAGCCATGCCCGGCGATCGGGAAAAATGTTTGGAGGCCGGCGCCAGTGACTATTTGAGCAAACCCGTCAGTTTGCAACGATTGGTCGAGGTTATTGAGGCTCATCTGGCCAAACATCCTGGTTGAGGTGGCTCGATTGCCCAACGTTGTGATTGACGATTTTGCTCGACAAAAATCCCTGTCTGCCCATTGGCAGCGCTTCAACCGAGGTGGCGGGGTGTTGCTGTTTACCGACCACGGCCTGCGCTTTATCAACCCCGCCACCACGACCGCCGCCTATACCAACGCCCAAATTGACGATTATCAGGATTTAACTCGCCGCCATTTTTGGTGGCAGCCGCCGCTGACCCTCACGGTCCGAGCGTGCTTCTCGCATGAGGCCGGAGTGTTAAGCGGTACGGCCGGATTTGGCTTTTGGAACGATCCGTTTATGATGACCGGCCGTCGCCGTCCGGCTCTGCCGCGAGTGGTCTGGTTTTTTTACAGTTCGCCGCCCTCTAATATGAAACTCGACTTGAAGACCCCCGGCCACGGCTGGAAAGCGGGTACACTCGATGCTATCCGCTGGCCTTTTTTCGCGCTGCTGCCAACCGCGCCGATTGCCGTGCCGTTGATGAACATTGCTCGCCTGTACCGAATCTTCTGGCCGATTGGCCAAAAAGCCATTGGCGTTAGTGAAGCGACGGTGCCGGTGGACATGACCGAGTGGCACACTTATGAGATCGATTGGCAGAAGCAACGGGTGCGTTTTGGCATTGACGGCCAAACCATTCTCGACTGCCGAACATCGCCGCGCGGTCCATTGGGGTTTGTTATGTGGTTGGATAATCAATATATGGTGGTTACACCGTGGGGCGCGTTTGGCGCGGGATTAGTGGCCGAGCCGACCGGCCAGTGGATGGAGGTGAGCAGCCTCAAGATTGAGGGCCGCTGAAGAATCAGAGGGGTTATTTGACCCGCACCGCCACGATCGTCACATCATCGGCAATGGGATGGCCTTTGGCCCAATCGTGACCGATGTGCGCCACCTGATCGATCATTTCGGCAGCAGTCACATCCTGGATGTCGAGACTGGTCAGGCCGGCGATCAGGCGGTCAAAGGACAAAAACTCGCGATCGGAATTGAACATCTCCGAGAGGCCGTCGGTCATCAATAGCATCACGTCGCCGGAAGTCAGATCGAATTCAGTGATTTTATAGTGCGCCTCTTTGGTGATGGCCAGGGGTAAGCCACCGATAATAAATTCGTCTAGGTCGCCGTTAGTTCGCAGCAGGTAAATCGGCGGCATCCCACCCCCACAGGCGCGAACGGTCACTTGGCCGGGTTGGGTCTGCGTCAGTTCAACCAGCATCAAAGCCATATTGAGCTGAACCCCCAAATCGATTTCGTTAAGGATATGGTTGATTTTTTGAGTCAAGGTCATGATATCGGTTTCGCTGCTGGCTAACAGAGAGGCTTTGGTCATTGAAACCAGCAGGCCGGAAGCAACGCCGTGACCGGTGGCATCGCCGATGGTGATGAGCAGTTTGGTATCGGTCTGAACCGAAAAATCGTAGTAATCCCCGCCCACTTCCGAGGCCGTTTCTTGGTAAGCGGCAATATCCAGGTACGGCACAACGGGCGGCGAGGTCGGCAGTAGGGATAATTGAATTCGGCGAGCTTTCTCAAGCTCAATCGATTTGCGCCGGTTTTCGATATCGAGCTGACGGATGTAGGCAGCCTGACGGTCGCGTAGCCGTTTTTTCTCCAGCGAGGCGCCAATCCGGGCTTTGAGCATCGTATTGTTGAACGGCTTGGATAGATAATCCTCGGCCCCCAATTTGATGCAGTGGACAATGCTCTCGATTTCATCAACAGCCGAAATCATGATGACCGGAATGTAGGATAAATTCTTATCCGCCTTCATCCGCTCCAGGGCTTCATAGCCGTTCATCTCCGGCATCATAATATCGAGCAAAACCAAATCAAACGCCTCTTGTTGCATTATGGCCAAGGCATCCCGCCCGTTGACCGCCACAGCCACTGTATGTCCCTGCCGCTTCAACCGCCGCGATAACATATCACGATTCATCTCATTATCGTCCACCACCAACAGATGGCCAACAAGCGATTCTTTGGCACCGGCCAAAAGGTCATCGGTTAGGGCGTGATCGGAATTTGGCCCAACCGTTGCCGGTAAGTTTTTTAGTTGGGCTTCGAGTTGCTCGATACGCTTGATCGACTCAGTGACCAGCGATTTGATGGCCGGGGGAGTCTGGGACCAGTCCGCTTGATTGATATTGACTGGTGTTGAATTTGTCATAGACGGTAGACAGTGCTTTTAATGGACTATTATTGGATGAACGTTTCAATTTTCGCGAGCAGTCGCGGAAATTCTACCGGTTTTGTATCGTAATCATCGCATCCGGCGGCCAGAGCCTTTTCACGATCGCCGGCCATTGCGTGGGCGGTGAGGGCGATTATCGGAATATCTTTGGTTTCCGGCGCGGCTTTAATTTGCCGGGTGGCTTCCCAGCCGTCCATAACCGGCAGGCTCATATCCATGAGAATAAGATCGGGCCGGTTTGATAGCGCCGCCGTGTAACCTTGCTCACCATTGACCGCAATGATTACCTCATACCCTCTGCGTTTTAGGCGGCGTGATAGCATATCGCGATTCATTTCGTTATCTTCTACCAGTAAAATCTTTGCCATATGACTTTGCTTGATCGGTGAGTGGTAATCTTTTAGATTTTACTCTGTATCAGACAGAATATCAAGCTCGATGGCGGCGGAAGAGGCAAAGCGGCCTCAGTTCGTTCGGGCAATTGTATCGAATTTGGGGTGATCCGGGCTAACGCTGGCCGGCAGCGACATAGTAAACGTTGAACCGTAATCGAGTTGGCTCTCAACGGTGATCCGGCCGCCCATCATCTGGCAGAGGCGCTGACTGATGGCCAATCCCAATCCTGTGCCGCCATATTTACGGGTGGTTGAGGAGTCGGCTTGGGTAAAGGCATCGAATACCCGTTTCGCCTGATCGGCGGTCATGCCGATGCCGGTATCCGACACCCGAAATTTAATCCAATCGGTGGAGCGGTCGGTTGGGGTGTTACCGTTAGTCGACGGGGTCGACTCGCGGATGACTTGTAAGGTGATCGAGCCGTTTTGCGTGAATTTGGCGGCGTTGCTCAGCAAATTAAAAAGCACCTGCCTGATCTTGAGCGGATCGGCATACATGGCTCCGACTTCGCCGGGTTGCTGGATCTCGAGCCGGTTGTGATTCTTCTCTACCGACGGCTGAATGGTCATAATGACACTTTCCACCAAATTCATAACGTCAAAGGTTTCCAGATCAAGCTCCATACGGCCGGCTTCGATTTTTGAGAGGTCGAGAATATCGTTGATCAGGGTCAACAGGTGATTGCTGGCTGTCTGGATCTTCTTCAGATCCGGTACAATCTCTTCCTGGCCGATATCTTCGGCCTCTTCTTGAAGCATCTCGCTGTAGCCGATAATCGCGTTGAGCGGGGTGCGTAGTTCGTGGCTCATATTGGCCAGAAACGCACTCTTGGCCCGGCTGGCCGACTCGGCGGCCTCGCGGGCTTCTTGGATTTCTTCGATCAGATAGGCATTTTCCAGGGCGGTAACCAGGTAACTGGCCAGCGTTTCAAAGGTGTCGATATCGGCTTGACTAAATCGAAAACTCTGCCGATCCTGAAGATCTAATATTCCCAGTACACTGCCGCGAGAAATAAGCGGAATGGCGACCTCAGAGTTGGTTTGAGGCAGTAGTGGGTGCGCCCAAAAATATTCTTCACTGCCGGCGTCGTGAACGATGGTTAACTGCTGGGTGCGAGCCGCTCTGGCAATGACGCTGTGTGGGTGGTTCAGCGGGATGTCGAGGCTATCGGTTTTGATCAGATTTTGCATACCTTCACCCGATCCGGCTCGTAAAACGATCACTTCATTGGTTTCATCAATTAAAAACACATGGACCTGATACAGATTAAACCGGGTTTGCAGCAATATAGCGGCTTCGTGTAGCAAGCGTTCTAAATCTGTACTGACTTTTGAAAGTTCGCTAACGGCGGAAATAACGCTCTGGCTGATTTCTAACTCTTGGGTTCTCTCTTCCAGGCCGGTTAGGAGTTTACTTACCTGTTCAGCCATCGTGTTGAAGCTGGCCGCCAGCACCCCGATTTCGTCGGCGGTTTGAATATTAGAGCGGGCCTCGAGATCGCCTGTAGTGAACTCGGTGACGGTGGCGGTTAAATCGACCAACGGCTTGGCCAATAAGTTGCCGACGACAAAGGCAATCGCCGCCACACCTCCGGCAATGGCAATCGCCAGAAACAGGGCGGTGCGAATTTGGTTTTGGATGGGGGCCAGGAAAACCTCTTGCGGTTGGGCAAAGACGACCGACCAAGGTTGAGTCTCCAACTGGGCCATAGCCACAGAAAACAGGCGGTCATCCACCGTCGCCAGCCGGGCCGTGAAATTGGGTTCAATGTTGCCGTTGGTCAAGCCGGCTTCAAGTTCAGGCAAATTGGTGGAGAGTTGGTCCGGGGGCCGGTTGGGCAGCCGTCCGGTTGCTTGCAGCGAAGCTAACCGGGCAGGGTCAAGCGGAACTATCGTCTTAAAAATCAAATCCGCGTTGCGGCCGTGAGCCAGCCGAATGTGATTTTCATCGATTAAAATCGCATAAGACTCCGGCCCGACCAACTCATTATTGCGGACAATCAAGGGCTGCAAAATAGAGGCATTATATCGAACTCTTAAAACGCCGACAATTTCATCCTGAGGACTATGCCGAACCGGGGCGCTAAAGTAGATGGAGGGATCGCCGGTGGTGGGGGCGAACCGCACGGAGGAAACGAAGGGCAGTCCCGTTTCAAGGGGCCGGCGGACGTAATCCCGATCCGATTTGTCGCGCCCGATATCGGCCGGATCGGTGTCCATAACGGCGATCCCCGACGAATCGATAAGGGCGTAAGACGAAATAAACAGCCGATCACGCCGACTAAGGGCATTCAGAATAGCCGATACTTCGGTCTCTTCAGGGCTTCCGGCACGCTGCTCCGGCGGCAAATTGAGATATTCGACCAAAGCCGGCAGTTGGGCTTCGGTATTGAGGTTATCCAGGTTCGATTTGATGAAGGTATCGATGCTGACCGCCGTTTGCTTGGCTCCGGCTGAAAGGGCCTGGTTGGCATCGCTGATCAACGCATCGCGGGTGTAATCGCTGTTCAGGAAAGCCAGCAAGCCCAACGGCACTAATGATACGGTCAGAAAGGCCACGATCAATTTGGTGGGGAGATTGAAGGTAGAAAATTGGCTGGCAGCTAATAAACTGTAAGCTAGTATAATCAGCGCCCCCAGGATAATGATTACATTCTGGGCCGCAGGAAAGAAGAGCTGGGTTTTAAAGCTCAATAGGTCCAATGCGCCGGCTAATCCGGCTGAAATAACGCTGATAAATAGCAGAAAATTAAATTCTTTAGGTGAAAGAATTTGGGGGGCAACAACCAGGACAACTAGAATGATTCCTAACCCAACAACTAAGCCAAAACCGGCAACGAACAGCGGAGCAATGAGTACATTCAGCAGCGAAATGCTAACCAGCACCTTGATCGCCAACCGGGGTCGATGACGCATGGAAAGTAACACACAGTAACCCGCCACTGCCGTGACCAAAGCCCCCATCCCGGTGATGATAAACATTTGCCAACGTTGGCTTTGTATGGCTAAGTAGAGTTCGCCCAGAAACGTAATACCGGCCGCAGCACAAAATATAGCCGTCGCTCGGATAGCGTGACGGGTCTCGGCCGGTGATGGCGGCGGGGTAATCGATTGGCCTGATTTTTCGTTGGTGTCCACTTAAGTTCGGCCTTTAGCGTTGTTGGGGACCAACATAGCGAGCCACCAAGTGGCTGACTTGTTGTAGCAGCGCATCCTGGCTGTAAGCGCCCTTTTGCAGAATTTGCTCGACCCGACCGCTGAGTTGAACCCGTTCTTCCAAAGTCAAATCGAGCGCGGTAATCACTATCACCGGAATCGACTGCCATTCAGGATGCCGCCGCAGTTCGGCAATAAATTGAAAGCCATCCATCTCGGGCATCATCAAGTCGAGCAAAATCAGTTCTGGCTGACGTTCCGCCACCCGTTCCAGCCCGACGCGCCCATTTTCGGCTTCTTGAACCAGCCATCTTTCTTTTTCCAGAGTGCGCCGGACCATTTCTCGCGTTGTGTCATCGTCCTCAACCACCAGTACGGAACAGAGCGGCTGCGCGCAGCGGAATCGCTGCATGGTCGTGAGCAGCCGCTCGCGATCAATCGGTTTGGTCAAATAGTCGGCTGCACCTAACGTATAGCCGATATTCTTATTGTCAATCATCGTCAACATGACGACCGGGATGTCGGCCAGAGCCGGTTCGGACTTGAGCCGAGTCAAAACGGCCCATCCGTCCAGACCGGGCATCATCACATCCAGAGTAATGACGGCCGGCCTTAACTCTCTGGCCAGTTGAAGCCCGATATCACCGGCTGAGGCCGTGACCACGCCGAACCCCTGTTTGCTCAAAAAGCGCTGCATTAAATCTCTTACCGCCGGATCGTCGTCGATGACCAGCACCACATTCGGGTCACCGGGAACAATGACGCGTGAACTTTCGACATCTTGGCTCGATTCTCGGGGCACGACAGTGACCGTGTGGTCGGCGGGTACGATGGCCGGTAATTGAATTGTAAAAGTCGATCCCTGGTGCGGTTCACTTTTGACGGAAATTTGGCCACCCATCATCTGACAGAAGCGGCGGCTAATGGCCAGACCCAAGCCCGTTCCGCCGTATTTCCGCGTGGTCGAGGCATCAGCCTGAGTAAATTCCTCAAACAGGGTCTCGATTTGGGCCGGGGTCATGCCGATGCCGGAGTCGGTCACCTCAAAGACAAGCTGGTCCTCGGCGTTAGCGCCATCGCGGGTGCGGGTGACGTTGAGCGAAATTTGGCCGTTTTCGGTAAATTTGGCCGCGTTACTCAAAAGATTAAAGAGCGATTGCCGGACTTTGGTCAAATCAGCGTACATGTCGCCTAAATTCTCGGCTAAATTGACCGTGAAGGTGTTGTTCTTCTGTCCCATCAGCGGCTGGACCGTGTTGGCCACCTCCCTGAGCATCACTCTGACGTTAAAGGTTTCCAGGTAAAGATCCATCTTCCCAGCTTCAATCTTCGACAAATCGAGAATGTCATTGATCAAAGCCAGCAGATGTTTGCCCGCCGCGTTGATTTTTTGTAAGTCGGGCACCAATTCGGCCTGGCCCAAATCTTCGACTTCTTCCTGAAGCATTTCGCTGTAGCCAATGACTGCATTGAGCGGGGTCCGCAATTCGTGGCTCATGTTCGCCAGGAACACGCTCTTGGACCGACTGGCCGCTTCGGCGCTTTCTTTAGCTACCTGAATTTCGGCAAACAAACGGGCGTTATCGAGCGCAATCGAGGCCAATTGGGCAAATCGGCTGAGAAACTCGATGTCGTTATCGCCGAAAATCTGGCCGGAATCGCCGTTATGGGCCAGCCCGATGACGCCAACCACCTGATCGCTTATGGTGAGCGGGACGCCCATAATCCGATTAATCTGACCATGGATGAAATCGTACTCCCGGCCTAACCAAACATCATAGTTGTTGACCACTTGTGGCCGGCCATCCTGCCAGATCTGGCCGGTTAACCCTTGCCCAGGTTCGACGTGTTGGCCGATATGTTGTTTAAAAACGCCTAGCCCAACTTTAAGTTCGATAAACGGCTCGCCTGAACCGTTTTGATTGCGCTGACCTGATTGAGACGAAGGGGCGTTAAATGTATTGACCAGATAGATGAACCCGTGCGGGGTTTCCAGCAGTTGGCCGGCCCGGTTGATGAGCGCTTGGAGTAAATCGTTCAGGTCTAAGCGTCTGATTAAGCCTAAGGTAGTTTCATGCAGCGCGGCCAGGTATTCGTTCTGATGACGCAGAGCTTCTTCAGCCGCCTTACGTTGGGTAATATCGCGAAATGTGCCGGTGTAAAACGACTCACGGCCCGCTTTGGCTTCGGTAAAGATTACCTCCATAGGAAAGGTTGAACCATCGATCCGCCGACCGAGCGCTTCACTGCGATTTTGTCCGGTCGCGACTTGGGATAATAAGTGGTTGACTGGGTTGGGTTGAGTTGGATTATCAGCTTGACCAAACAGGTGCGTGACAGGCTGGCCAGCCACGGCCGTTTCCGGATATCCGAATATTTTTTGAGCAGCCGGGTTCAGTGTGGTGATGCTCAGATTGCCGGTGCTAAAGGTGATAATCCCGTCCATTGCGGTGCGGACGATGGCTTCGGTTTTGGCAATGGCTTGCTCCAGAGCCGCCATTACGGCGTTATAGCGTTCTGCAATTTGGCCGACTTCAGTAAACGGCTCGACCGGAACGCGCAGGCTAAGATCGCCGGTTTTCGATTGTTCATCCATAATGCGAAACAGATCGAGCAGGTCGGTGGTAGCGCCGTGTTCGGAGACGTTGAGGCCGATGCGTTCTGCCTCGGCCGAAACCCGGAGGGGGACAAAGCGATCTATCACGAGCAGAATTAAGAACGTCGCGCCAAAGGCCCACAAAAAGCAAGCCAGGATGCCTAGCACTTGCACCTGAAACTGTGCCCAGAAATCCAGCCCAGTTCCGAGCAGATCGGGATGCCCAAAGAATGCCACTGCCAACGTTCCCCAGATACCCGCCGCCAGATGAACGGGAATAGCCCCCACCGCATCGTCAATCCGGTAGTGCTCCAGCAGCCTATCTGCTCCGATCATCACCCAGCCGCCAATGACGCCGATCAGCACGGCCGCCGGCGAGCCGACTACGTGCGCGTTGGCCGTGATCGCCACTAAACCGGCCAGCGCGCCGTTCATCACGGCCCCCACATCGGCCCGTCCGTAGAGCGCCCAACCTAAAGCCAATGCGCCTAACATGCCCCCACTACCGGCCAGAGCCGTGTTGATGAGGACGCGTGGCACATCCCTGTTCATGGCCAAGGTACTGCCGCCGTTGAAGCCAAACCAACCAAACCAAAGGATCATGACGCCTAGCGTAGCCACGGGAATGTTAGAGCCTGATATCTTGCGCGGTTCGCCATGGGCAGGAAAGCGGCCGGTGCGAGCGCCCAGCACCAGCACCGCGGCCAGCGAAGTCCAGCCGCCGACGCTATGCACAACCGTCGATCCGGCAAAGTCAACAAAACCTCTCACCCCCAGCCAGCCGGTCATTACGCCCGTTTCCACGCCATTCCAAGCCCAGTGTCCAAAGACCGGATAAATAAGCGTGGACACGATCGCCGCCAGCAGCATATAACTCCCGAACTGGATTCGTTCGGCCACAGCGCCGGAGAGAATAGTGACCGCGGTGCCGCAAAACATCGCCTGGAATAAAAAGAAGGCAGCCAGCCACACACCGGTCTGGCTAAAATCCAGGGCAAAATCGGCCTGTCCGAATAGACCTGCTGCGGTCGGCCCAAACATAATCGCGTAGCCAAAAGCCCAGAAC
This sequence comes from Anaerolineales bacterium, assembly GCA_020634855.1. GTDB lineage: Bacteria > Chloroflexota > Anaerolineae > 4572-78 > J111 > JAGRBY01. The sequence continues at coordinate 366,622 of JACKAU010000002.1, read as the reverse complement.
AGGACAACCGATATGCCTAAATCGGTCAGGTTTTTGATGGCGACGTTAATACTATTTTTGCTGCGGGTTAGGCCGGTTTCCAGGCAGAGAAAGCCGGCTTGCATAAAAAAAACCAAACTGGCACAGACCAGAACCCACAACGTATCGACTAAAGATACATCCATGTTGTTTATTTAACTGACTCCGTAATCAGATTGCGCACTTCATTGAGCAGCTCTTCCCGACTGTAAGCTCCTTTTTGGAGAATATGTTTAACATAACCGACCAGCTTGGCCCGATCGGCTCGCGTCAAGTCGAGCGCTGTAACCACCACCACTGGAATAGTTCGCCAAGCCTCGTTTTGGCGGAGTTCGGCTACAAATTGAAAGCCGTCCATCTCAGGCATCATCAGATCGAGCAGGATCAAGTCCGGTCGCGTCTCGGACAGCCGCTGTAAGGCTTCCAAGCCGTTGACCGCTTCGATAATCTGCCAACCTTCTTTTTGTAATGTGCGGCGCATCATATCTCGCATTGGCGTTTCATCTTCAACTACTAAGCAGGCGGGCATTCGACTGGCCCGATATTTTTTCAAGAGCGCGATCAGCCGCTTGCGTTGAATGGGTTTAGTCAAATAATCCGACGCCCCCAGGGTGTAGCCCAGATTTTTATCGTTAATGATGGTCAGCACAATAACTGGAATATCGGCCAGGTCGGAATCGGCTTTGAGGCGAGTCAAGACCGTCCAGCCGTCCATGCCGGGCATGAGTACATCAAGCGTGATGGCTACTGGCTTCAACATTTTAGCCAGGTCCAAGCCTTCTTCACCGTTAGTGGTGGTGTAAACCTGAAACCCTTCTTTGCTCAGATAGCGGCGGAGCAGATCTTGAGTGGCTGGATCATCATCGATAACCAACACCGTGTTTTTGCCGTCGCCGGGCGCGGCGGGCGCTCGGCTCCGAGCGGCATCTATCCCCTTAGTCCCCGGTGGGGCATCGACCCCTTGCGCCGGCAGGCGGACGGTAAAGGTCGAGCCGCGTCCCGGCTCACTGTCCACCGCGATCTCACCGCCCATCATCCGGCAGAAGTATTGACTTATGGTCAAGCCGAGACCTGTACCGCCAAAGCGACGGGTGGTCGTTGCGTCAGCTTGAGTGAACGGTTGAAACAGGCTGTCAATTTGCTCCGTCGTCATGCCGATGCCGGTATCAATTACCTTAAATGTAACCCATTCTTGGTCTTTAGTTGCAGACAGCGTAATTATGCCTTGCTCGCAAAATTTGCCGGCATTACTAAGTAAATTAAAAAGTACCTGGCGGGTTTTGGTTGAATCCGTGCGCATACTGCCGATGTGATTGTCGCATTCAATCTGAAGTATGTTGCCATTTTTCTCAGCCACGGGCCGAATAGTGGTGATGATATTTTGAATCATCTCTTGAATGTCGATGGTCTCCAGGTACAGGTCAATTTTACCGGCTTCGATTTTGGACAGGTCGAGGACATCGCTAATGATGTTCAAAAGATGTCTCCCGGCGGTTTGGATCTTGTCCAGGTCAGGCTGGAAGCGGTCCAGTTCTAGCTCGTCGGCTTCCTCCAGCAAAATCTCGCTGTAGCCAATAATGGCATTCAGCGGGGTGCGCAGTTCATGGCTCATATTGGCTAAAAACTGGCTTTTGGCCCGGCTGGCAGCTTCAGCAGCTTCTTTAGCGTGCTGAAGTTCGACTTCAACCTGTTTGCGGTCGGTAATGTCAACGCTAATGCCCATTACGCCAATGATGGCTCCTGCCGCGTTACGCAATGGGACTTTTCGGGACAAGACTACTCGATTGCCTTGCAGTGTAATAAAGTTTTCTTCAAGAACCAACTCCTGGCCCGTTTCGATGACCTTAAGATCGTTCCGGCGCAGATCGGCGGCAATTATCGGTTCCAACAGTTCCGCGTCGGTGAAGCCGATGGGATTGAGCGGTTTCCAATATTCTAGGGTTTCAGCGTTAGCGCTGGTGTAAACTCCATCGCGATTTTTTGTAAAGAGAATGACCGGGGCGCTGTCAAACAGGGTTCGGTAACGGGCTTCGGAGTCGCGTAGGTACTCTTCGGTTTGTTTCCAATCGGTAATATCATTGTAAAGCGTGACGATTCCGCCATCATCGGTTTTTTGTTCGGTGACTTGCAGCCAACGACCGTCGCTGAGAGCCACTTCAAACTTGCCGTCGGCGCTGCGATGGCGTTCGATACGGCTGCGAATCCAGGCTTCCTCCTGGCCAATGGCGTCCCGATAGAGTTTACGTTCGACTCCGGTTCTCAAAATGGTTTCAAACGGGATACCGGGAGCCAGGACATCGGCAATATCTGAGCGCCATTCTCGATATTTGCGATTGGCAAAGACAAATCGGTCATCTTTGTCATACAGGGTTAATCCTTCGGTCAAACTCTCTAAAGCCGAGAGGAGTGAGTCGGATAGAGAATGATTCGGATTAGGGTTTATTGAGTTCATTCGTTTGAGTTTTTGGCAATTGGTGTTTTGTTGCAGTCAGAACGGGCCGGTTCCCGCGTTACCTTTGAGAAAAAGAATCTGTTCAGGTGGAACAAGATTAAAGTTAAAGATAAGACATGAAACCAACCGGTCCTTAAAATTTGGAATAAAATACGTACCTATAGTACATTTTTCCATGATATCATATTCCTGCTGAAATACAACGGAATAATAGTCCTATTATTTAGGGGACCGCTAACGGACTACAGCTTGTGTATTATGACAACTCAAGGTAGAATTAGGGTGGTATCGCGTCGGAAAGAAAAATTACTTTTGAGGGTGTTAATATGGGCGGTATTACACGGCAGCAAGTGCTGCTGCTGGCCACTTTACTGTTTTTAGCGATTGTTATTTTAGGTTGTTTATGCCTCTTGCTCGTTCCGAGTCCAACGATCGGCGGCCCGGCCTTTGTATTTTAATCCGTTGGGTGGGATGACCTGCTCAAACATAACCTGTGGACCTGCCTGGCTATTAGCCCGGTAGGCTCTCGGTATCTCTGAGCGACTTCTGCTTCTGGTGTGCTTTCGGGTGACTGCCAAATTCCTCGGCATGTCTTGTTTAATTCCCTGAATCAGTCACAATCATGATTACCTTTACAAAGAATTGGCTAAAGCGCTTTTATATAGTTATAATAGCGGAGTCTTTGTAGTAGTCGAATGGGAATCAGTTATACCTATTACAAAGATGGCCAAGAAGGAGAAATGCAACGCTTATGAATCAACAGACTTTACAGTCTATCGGACTGCGGCGTTTAGCCGTCCTTTTTATTGTCGCTATTTTTATAACGCTCTTTGTTTCAAACGGAGCCTTGGCAGGTGCCCTTTTTCAATCGCCCGTTTCTCCGGTTGTCGAAGAGGTTCAGCCGGTTCAACCTGAGCCGTTTGCTCCCGAAGAACCGGTTGAGCAGGGTGATGTTCCGTCTGAAGAGGGATCTCAATCTGAGCCGGTACCGGCGGAACCGGCGCCTTTTGAGTCGGCCCCAGTTGAAGAACCTGTTGTCGAACCAGATACACAATTTGGATCACCGGTCAGCCCTGATGAGCCGGTGGGCAGCGACCCAGCCGTGGCTCAACCGGCTGCCGCCGAGCCACGTCCGGTGAGGTTAGAGCGTGATGAAGCGAGTGACGATGGAGGCTCGCCGAATTTTATTTTAGATCAGGCTGAATTGATTGATACGGTGGTGGTTTCCACCGCTTATGTCTGGTTGTGCTGTGGCATCGGATTATTTTTGCTCATTCCGCTCGTTTTCTTGTTTTTACAAATTCGTGGTCGAACCAAAATGACTAGAGAAGAAATTTACTAAGCCCTCTTGTTTTCATCCGTCTCGAATCTTAACATTTTAAGAAGTTCAAAAGCGACACACAGGCTGCTGCTTAGCCTGACCGGTGTCGCTTTTTTGTTGAGAATAGCGACCTTAAGCTCTCAGAGCTTGTGGCGCGATGAAGTGGATGCGATTCGCTTTTCCAGTTGGCCACTGCGTGCTTTGCTAACCGGTTTGTTTCAAACGGGTCACAACGGCCCCCTCTATTTTTTGCTGCTCCGCTCCTGGCGCAATCTAACCGGAGACAGTGAATTCGCTTTGCGCTTCCCTTCGGCTGTTTTTGGAACGCTGATGGTCCCCTTAGGGTATATCTTAGCCCGACAAATGGGTTTTAGCCGACGCAGCGGCCTGTTGGTAAGTCTGTTACTGGCGACCTCACCTTACTTGATCTGGTATGGGCAAGAGGCGAAAATGTACGCCATATTGCTGGTGGTGGTGACTGTGGCGATGATAGCCTATCTGCGGGCGCTGGCGGACGGTGAGAGGCGGTGGTGGGTGGTGTTTGTTCTGGCGACCAGTTTGTCATTTTATCTGCACATCTTGTCGCCGTTGATGTTGGGGGTATACGGGGCGGTGGCGCTGATTCGATGGGTAGATGTGCGCCGTCACTGGCGGGCATGGACGATCAGTATAGCCTGTTTAACTCTGCCTTACTTACCCTTGGTTATCTGGCAACTGCCGGTATTAATGAGAGGCGGCAACCTCGGTCATCCGTTTTACCCCTTGCGCCGGGAAATTAATATCCTGTTGCAACTCTACAGCGGCGGGTTAATCCGGTCGTTGGGGATAATGCCGATTTTGCTGTTTGTATTTCTGTTTCTGTGCGGTTTAGTCATCATTAATCCGCGAGCAACTTCCGAGGGAGTGACTCTGTCGAGACGTCTGGTATTGGCCGGCTGGACGCTGATCCCGCCGCTGGCGGTTTATATCGTTTCGCTGCGCGTCCCGGTTTTTGAAGATCGCTATCTGATTTACATTACGCCGGCGTTCTATTTGGTAGTGGTTTTGGGGATTGTGCTGATTCGATACCATTCACGCCGGTTAGCGGCTTTGTGCTTGGGGTTGGTTCTGGCGGTCAATCTGATCGGCATTTGGCAGCAGCAGCGCCAGCCGATCAAGGCCGATTTTCGAGCCGCGGCTGAATATTTAATCGAACAACCCCGACGACCGGCAGTTATCATGTTCCAGATGCCCTATTTACAATATACCTTTGGTTACTACTATCCTTACAAGTATCAACTGATCGAAGGCTTATGGACTAATGACGGCAAAACGGAGCAGGTGGTCGCGACCAATATGCGGCGTTTGACCGCCAATCTGTCAGAACTGTGGCTGGTGGTTTCCGAGGAGGAGCAGTGGGACCGACGCCGGATGGTGCGGGCCTGGCTGGATGAAAACGCCGCCTTGGTCGAGGAAACCCATTTCACCCGCGTCGATGTCTATCGCTATCAATTTTCGCCGGGCGAGATTGAAACCGAAAATATGGGAACAGATTAGGGGAACTATCATTGGCTCTTGACCGCCGCAGCCGGGCCTGTCGGGACTGTATTGAAGGAGAATGGGATTGATTAGGCCGCTTTGGGCATTGATTGCTCCCCGGCGGGAAGGGTAAAACTAAAAATGCTGCCCTGGCCTGGACTCAAGCTTTCGATCCCCACCTGGCCGCCGAGTCGCTCAATGATACGCCGGACGATAGATAACCCCAGACCATGACCTTTCGATAGACTATGATCCAACCGAGTAAAAGGGGTAAATAAATCGGCCCAATCTCCCGGAGGTAGCCCCGGCCCGTTATCGCGGACCCAAAACTTGACCATGCCATCGGCCAGCCGGGTTGAGCCGAGTTCCAGCCGGGGCGGCTCGCCGCCGTACTTTAGCGCATTGCTTAGGTAATTGACCCACACCTCTTCAACCCAAGGGGCGTAGCCCAACGCCGTCTCCCAATTATCTGGTAGCTTAATTTGCCCTTGCTGTTGTTCGAGCATATACGATAAACGTTGTTTCACTTCGGCCACAATTTTATCCATATCCAACGGCGTCAACTCGACTTGCCGTTGGCGGACACCGGCCAACAGCAGCAGCTCGTTGATAATGGTACTCATTTTTTGACCGTTTTTAACAATCGCTTCTAAATTTTGCTTAATCTCTACCTCTGACAGCGTTCCATAGTAATGACTGGTCGCATCGGCAAATCCAATTATAGGCGCGAGTGGCTCTTGTAGATCGTGGGCAACGGTGTGGGCAAAAGCTTCAAGCTCATCAATGAGCTTCTCTCGTTCTTCTTGAGTTTGTTTTTGTTCAGTAATATCTGTGCCGGTGCTGACGATATGGTCAATATTACCGTTTTTATCGAACAGCCCGGTACTGGACCATGCAATGAGGCGGCGATCGCCCGCTTTAGTTTGCCACTGATTTTCGTAAATTACCGGGGGCTGACCGGAATTAAGAGCTTCTAACGCCGTTTTAACGGTTTGACATTCTCGGGGAACTAATAAGACGTCCGCCAGGATGGTATCCTTAACTTCAGCCAAGGTATAACCTGTTGCTGCCTCGCAGGCTCGGTTAAATTGAACGATTTTGCCCTCAGCGTCGGTCACCACAACCAGGGCGTCGGTGGTATCAAGCACCGTAGCAATAAAATTGCGTTCTTTTTTTAGTTCTTTTACCCGATTGACGATTTCTTTGCGAGATCGTTCATGAAGTTGGGCATTTTTCATAGCAATGGCTGCTTGATTGGCAAATGCAAAAAGACGTTCGGCTTCCATTTGGGTGTAAAAGCCGGGGATGCTGCTATCAAGACGTAAAAAACCTAACATTCTACTGGTTGTGCGGATAGGCAGGCAAATTGATGATCTGATCCAACTCTGGTCAGCCATCATCACCCATACATCGTCTTCATCAACATTGGGAGAGGCCAGCGGCCAGCCCGTGTTTCGCACCTTATCTAGAATGGGGATTTGCGAAAAATTTAGGGGCGTCGATTTAAATGAAGTAAAAGTATCGGAATCCTGATAGCCGTGCGAGCGAAACATGCGAGTCGTTTTACCACCTAAAATCAACATACACGCGGCAGTACAAGGTACTAACCGCCTTACCTGCTCCAGAATTTCGTCAAGAACTTTCTCGTAGCTCAAAATACTGCTAAGGGTGGTGCCGGCCCAATGCAACGCAGCGGACGTATCCTGCTTGAGGTGATCAACTTTTTGCAGCCATTGGCGCTCTGCTTCGGCTTGCTGCCAGATACTATTTTGATATTCAAGCTCGGCGACGCGTTGGCGGAGGAGGTTTAGTTCAATTAGTAATTGGTTTCTAGTCTTGTTCGTGTCGTTCATGGGAATATTTAAAGAAATCTACGTGAGATTAATTCAACATAGTTTAGATTAGTTTATCGATATATTTCGGCCCATGATCTATTATACCAATTGCTTGCAGTATTGGCGAGTCAAATTATCGAATTGCCGGGCCGCGAAATCATGGGCGTATACAAACTTGGTGAGAGGTTGCCAGCCCTGATTAAGATGGGTATACTTATTCTTGGTGAGCCTACACGCTAACCAGCTCGGCAAGAGTACCGACCTTGATTGCCAACTTGTAAACCCTTGAGGCCAACTTAACAGCAACAAATATTTACGTAGTAGATTTAGATTGTTTTACAATCGGATGAGTACACATCTAACCAAGCTAGACTCATTAACTTCAATATTGCCAGCTTTGAATAGAATCTCGGCTATTTTCAACGAACCATCCTTGTTAACGCAAAGAATATCAGCCATTAACGATGTTTTGATCGATCTACTTAATGCCGATGCCATCTGGGTTTTTACAACCAATCTTTTACCGACCTGCTCGGTTGGTCTCATCCGAACACCGCTCAGAATTGCCCCCCAGGCGCGAATTACGGTCATAGATGATGCCCCTCCCGCAGAGGCCGGCCGGCTGATCGACACCTTGCTGGGCCGGGTAATGACCAGCCAAACCCCTTTTTTTAAGTCATCTTCGTCCGATGCCTCAATTGACGCGGATTTATCAGACTCACTGCTCGATATTTTTGGCATCGAGCCGGTGGCGATTATTCCCCTTGTTGCCGATCACCACCTTTTGGGGGCTTATATGGTTGGCAGCCGATCGAACTGTTGGGCCTCATCAGAAGAGGTGAGAAAAATCCTGATGTATTTGGGCAGTAGTCTCGCTCAGGGCTTGCAGATCGATTTTCTCAAATTGCGCACCCGACGGGACACCGAAGCGCTGATTATGCTTAACCGGATTGCCCAGACGATTACTTCGTCTCTAGATATCGATGACGTCATCCAGCGCACCATGACCGGAATCAATACGATTTTAGAGGTCGAGGCCGGTTCGCTGCTGCTGGTCGATGAAAAATCCGGAGAACTCACGTTCAAGGTAACTCTTCGTGGTGAACACAAACAGATTACCTCCTACCGTCTTAAACTGGGCGAAGGAATTGCCGGGTGGGTAGCTCAACATAACAAGGCGGTCATCGTCAATGACGTTAAGGCCGATTGGCGGTTTTCGCCAAAGATTGATGAGGCCACCGGGTTTGAAACGATTTCCGTGTTGTGTGTGCCGTTAGTTATTCAGGGGCGACCTATTGGTGCGCTGGAGGTTTTGAACAAGCGTAACGGCGTCTTCAATGAGGACGACCAGGACCTGCTGGTGTCGATGGTGGCGGCCTTGAGCGTCGCTCTGAAAAACGTGGCCCTTTACGAAGACGCTCAAATGCGGGCGCACATCAACCAGATTATCAGTACGGTTACCGCCGCAATTAATGCCGGCCATGGTCTGTCGGAAACGGCCAAAATTATCTTTAAGCAGTTCAGCCGTTTATTTAGCTTCGATCATATTAGTATCTCGCGCCTGGATGACTCGGGGCATTATGTGCGGCAGTGGCTATTCAGCGAGTTTGGCTGTGTCGAACAGCCTTATTACACCCATCTTGAACGGTCGCGTCTGGCGCAGATTATGGAACTGGGCCAAGGCTATATCGAGCCAAACCTATCTCAACCCAAGCCTGACAAAAAGGTTTTTCCCGACGACAAGATCTTTGCCGTCGATCACATCAAGTCCAAAGTCACCGTGCCACTTACGGCTAAACATCGGCCCTTCGGCTCTTTTAATCTGGGTAGTCGCCAACCCGGCTTGTACGGTCTCCGCGAATTGGAACTCTTAGAGCAACTCGCACCTCAGATTGGCATCGCCATTGAAAAAGCGCTGCTGATCGATGCGATGGAACAACGCAATACGGAACTGCAACTGCTCAACCGGTTGGGTGAAATGGTTATCTCAACCACCCAACTTCAGCTTATTTTCGAGACAACCCTCAATGTGATTCCCCGGCTACTGCCCGGCGATATTCAAGGCGTGATTATTCTGGGCGAAGAAGGCGCGTATGTAGGAGCAGCGGTTCCGTTTGACTTTCAGCAGGGCGATATGATCATTGATAAGCTGATCACGACCTTTAGCGATCTGCGCGAGACGGATCGGCCGGTTGATATCATCGATACAAAAATTATTCCGGGCAACATTCCCGTGCCGGCTGATTGGCAGCCGGTTAAGATCATGTCTTTGCCCATCTTAACGCGACGGGACGCGCAAGGGCTTATTTATGTGGCTTTTGGTAAAGGCGAAGCCCTCAGCGAGGATATCCTCCGCATTTTTTCGCTAACCGTCTCGCAAATTTCGGTGGCGGTGGAAAATGCGCACCTGTTTCAGCAAGTCGAACAAGAGCGAGCCAGGCTGGCGGCTATTTTGTCGAGCAGCACCGATGCCATTCTCGTCGTCAATCGCAAAGGACAAATTGTTCTTGATAATCCGGCGGCCAGAGAAGTGATGGGCGTTCAGGAGTCGCAATTTGGCCGACTGCTCTCAGAAAGTACCGTGACTACGGCCCTCATCAATTTATTTCATAGCGCTATGCGGGGCGGTAAACGTACCGGTGAAATTGCGTTGTCTGACGGGCGCACCTTCTTTGCCAACCTGTCGCCGGTATCGGCCGGTGAAACGAGAGGGATTGGTTGGGTCGCTACCATGCAAGATGTCAGTCACTTCAAGGAGTTGGATCAACTCAAGAGTGATTTCGTCAATACCGTCTCTCATGATCTGCGCGCACCCCTGTCCAACATTCTAATGGCTACCAATTTGATTACCGAAATGGGTGATATCAATAGTGATCAACGCGAACTGTTGGGTACCATTGAGCGGCGGGTGCGGGTCATGGCCGATTTTATTGAAGATATGCTCGATGTCGGCAAAATCGATGCCGGGATCGATATGGACATGGTTATTTGTGATCTGGCTTCTATTGTTGAAGACGTTGTAAACAGTCTTTACCCCCAGGCCGAAAATAAACAGATTCGGCTCCTCCAAACCTTTGGGTCAAATCTACCGCCGATTATGGCCAACGAAATGCGTATTCGGCAGGTTGTTCATAATTTGGTCGGCAACGCCATTAAATATACGCTCGAAAATGGTCAGGTGACCGTTGATACCTTTACCCAGAACGGCGAAGTTTTGGTGCAGGTAGCAGATACGGGTGTGGGCATCCCGGTGACCGATCGACCTCATGTTTTTGAAAAATTCTACCGCGTCCAGGGCGAACACGCCCTTAAAGTCAAAGGGACCGGTTTGGGGCTGGCCATCGCTAAAGGGATTATTGAAAAACACCACGGCCGCATCTGGTTAGAGAGCGTTTTTGGCGAAGGCAGCACCTTTACCTTTGCCTTGCCAATTCATCAAAACCAATATTCCGGTTCTTCCCCTATTTCCAAGTCATTGTGAAAAATTTGACAGGAAATGGCTTACATGTTAAAGGTTATGAACCGGGCTTTGGGATAGACTTACTTTAGCTTTCTCAACACTTACTTTCAATGAAATACGGCGTTTCTGCACCAACTTCCTATCAAAGGCGTAGGAACATGAGCTGCTTTCCTTGAGCTAAAGGCCGTAAGTCACCGCACTTTAATTTGAGATACCATAAATCTCTCAAATTTGACCATCATCCAAAATAAATATAGAGGCAACCCCATCAATGCTACTAGCAGTCTTATCCGGTTTCGTTTTGGCACTATTGGCGCCCTGGTTATATAAAATTGGCCGGGACGCCACAGGTTGGATTCTGGCCATTTTACCCTTGGCGCTATTTGGTTACTTCGTTGGCTTCATTGAACCTGTGGCCCATGGTGAACCGGTTAGCTACACCTACACTTGGATACCCTCACTTAATGTCACCCTCTCGTTCTATGTTGATGGCCTCAGTCTGCTGTTTTCGTTGATCATTACCGGCGTGGGGACGTTGATTGTACTCTATGGGAGCGGCTATCTGGCTCACGATAAGGATGTTAATCGCTTTTTCGTCTACATTCTGATGTTTATGGCCTCGATGCTGGGCGTGGTACTCTCCAACAATTTGGTGTCGCTCTTTGTCTTTTGGGAGTTAACTAGTGTTACCTCCTACATGTTAATCGGCTACTACCACGAGAAAGAAGAATCGCGCTTTGCGGCGCTCCAGGCGCTGCTGGTGACCGGGGCCGGCGGGTTGGTGATGCTGGCCGGCTTTGTGATGTTGGCGCTGCAAGGCGGCAGTTGGGAAATATCCGATTTGTTCGCGCAGGCCAACGCCATTCAAGGCGACGCGCTTTACCTACCCATATTGATCCTGATCCTGATTGGCGCCTTTACCAAATCGGCCCAATTTCCGTTCCACTTCTGGCTACCCGGCGCGATGGCCGCCCCGGCTCCGGTTAGCGCCTACCTGCACTCGGCCACGATGGTCAAGGCCGGGGTCTATTTGGTGGCCCGCCTTAGCCCTGTTTTAGGCGGCACCGAAGCCTGGCTGTACGCCGTCACCGGCTTCGGTGCGGTCACGATGGTGATCGGAGCCTATATCGCCTGGCAGCAAACCGACCTTAAGCGTATTCTGGCCTATTCGACGGTCAGCGCGTTGGGCATCTTGATGATGTTGCTGGGGCTGGGTAGTGAGGTGGCGGTCGAAGCAGCGATGGTCTATCTGGTCGTCCACTCGATGTACAAAGGCTCGCTGTTTATGATTGCCGGCGCGGTCGACCACGAAACCGGTGAGCGCCACATCACCCGTCTAGGCGGGCTGCTCAAAGCGATGCCTTTTAACGGGGCCGCGGCGGTTTTGGCGGCGGCTTCGATGTCCGGTATACCGCTCTTTCTGGGCTTTGTCGCCAAAGAGTTAATTTACGAAGCCACGCTAGACGCCCATATTCTGCCCCTGCTGATAACCATTCTGGCAATTGTGACGAATATCTTAACGATTGTCGCGGCGGGGATGGTCAGTCTTAAACCCTTCTTTGGCCCGCCGATCAAAACCCCCAAACACGCTCACGAAGCCCCTTGGAGTATGCGCCTCGGGCCGATCACGTTGGCCAGTTTAGGGCTTATCCTGGGGGGGCTGCCGTTTACCGTCGAAGAGTTCGGCAAGCTGATTGCTAGTCCGGCGGCCAGCGCCATCCTGGCCGAGCCGCTGGAAGTCCATCTCCACATGTTGCCTGTAGCCCTCAGCACCGTTGTTATGCTAAGCGCCGTCACGCTTCTAGGCGGGATTGGTATCTACCTTATTCGTCTCCCGTTGGGCCGGGTGGTGGCTCCCCTTAATGCGGTGTCGGCCGTTGGGCCGGAGCAGTGGTATAAGTGGTCGCTCGACGGGATGATGGTGGTTGCTAAATGGCAGACCCGGGTGTTGCAGAGTGGTTACTTACGCTATTATCTGATTATCACCATCTTAACCACGGTCGGTTTGGCCGGAATTACAATGGTCTCGCAGGGTGTTTTGCAGAATTTGTCGGCAATCACTATGACCGAGGTATACCTGCACGAGATTATATTGGTGGTGGTTATTTTGGGCGCGACGGTGCTAGTTCTACGGACGGCTTCACGTTTGACCGCTGTAGCCGGTTTGGGCGTGGTTGGTTTCTGCATTGCCTTGTTGTTTGTTCTCTTTGGCGCGCCGGACCTGGCGATGACCCAATTCTCCATCGAAACCTTGAGCGTTATTTTACTGGTGCTTGTCCTCTACAAATTACCGACCTTTACCGGTTTCTCGACGCGATTTCAACGCGCCAGAGATTTAGTGATTTCGTTGACGGGCGGTATTTTAATTACAACCCTGGTCCTAATTGAAACAGCCCTCCCGATCAACTCCCGCCTGACCCCCTATTTTGCTGAAAACAGTTTAACTCTGGCCAGGGGACATAACGTCGTTAACGTGATCCTGGTTGACTTCAGAGGGTTTGATACGATGGGCGAAATTACGGTATTAGGGATGGCAGCCTTAGGCGTGTACGGCTTGTTGAAATTACGCCTCGGCCAAAAATCGCCCGACAAAGGGATCAAACAGCCGGTTATCCCACACAGAACTGAAGAATTTTACACTACGCCGGTACCGGCGCAAGAAAAAGTTGATAGTTAGGATAATTGGGATAGTTGGTTGGTGGGATAGTTGGCTAGTGGGATAGTTGGTCAAAAACCAATTACCAATCAATCAATCAATAACAAACTAACAAATTAACCAACCAACCAACCAACAAACAAACCAACAAACAAACCATCCATCAAGGAGATAGCTTATGCAATTTTCGGTCATCTTATCCACCGCCATCCGCTACATGCTACCGCTGATGCTCATTTTTTCGATCTTCATCCTGCTACGAGGCCATCATGAGCCGGGCGGTGGTTTTATTGGCGGGTTAGTAGCCGCCGCCGCCTTTGCCTTGTACTCATTCACCAACAGTCTGACCGAAGTTCGCCAAGCTCTTCGCGTCGAACCAAGAACGCTCATAGGGGTGGGGTTGTTAGTTGCGGTCAGCAGCGCTTCGCTGTCCCTATTCAAAGGATTGCCGTTTATGACCGGCTTGTGGTACAGCGAAACTCTGCCGGTTCTGGGTAAAATAGGCACGCCGGTCATATTTGATATGGGCGTTTATATTGTGGTGGTGGGCGTGACATTGCTGATCATCTTTTCGCTGATCGAGGAGGGCTAACCGTGGAAGTTATTCTGGCATTTGTTATCGGCGCTTTGTATACAGCCGGCTTTTATATGATTTTACGGCGGAGTATTGTCAAGTTAATCCTGGGGCTAGGACTTTTAGGTCACGCGGCCAACCTGATGATTTTTACCATCGGTCGTTTGACGCGGGCCAGCCCGCCCATTATCGGCCATGAAGGGGAAGCCCTCCATGCTCCCTTTGCCGATCCGCTGCCGCAGGCTTTGATCTTAACCGCCATTGTGATTGGCTTTGGCGTGCAGGCGTTTGCCATCGTTCTGGTCAAACGCGCTTACCAAACTGTTAATACCGACGACTTTGACCAAATGCGTTCAACCGACTTACAAGAGGCCTAGACAATCCATGAATATTCTTGTCGTTTTGCCCATTCTTATCCCCTTTGTGACCGGTATCATCTTGATTTTGCTCTGGAACCATCGCACCGCTCAGCGGGTGTTGAGTGTGGCCGGTTCAGCCGCGCTGTTTGTCATCAGTATCATTCTGCTGTTTACCGTATGGCAAGATGGTATTTTGGTGATGCAAATGAGCAATTGGCCGGCCCCATTTGGCATCACTCTGGTCGCCGATTTGCTCAGCGCCATCATGGTCGTTCTGGCCGGATTGATGGCTATTTCGGTGGCGATTTATTCGCTGGCCAGCATGGACTCGGCGCGCGAGGCCTATGGCTACCATCCGCTGTACCAAATCTTGTTGATGGGGATTTGCGGCTCCTTTTTAACCGGCGACCTGTTCAACCTGTACGTTTGGTTTGAGGTTATGCTCATCTCCTCGTTTGTGCTGGTCGCTTTAGGCGGTGAGCCGAACCAGTTGGAGGGCGGCATCAAATATGTCACGCTCAACCTCATTTCTTCGGCTATCTTCTTGGCAGCGGTCGGCTTGATCTATGGCCTGGTCGGGACGTTGAATATGGCTGACTTATCGATTCAACTCAGGCAGTCGGACCAACCCGGCTTGGTGCTAACCCTGGCCATGCTCTTTTTAATTGCTTTTGGCCTCAAGGCGGCCGTGTTTCCGCTGTTTTTCTGGCTGCCCGCCTCGTACCATACCCCACCGGTGGCCGTATCGGCCATCTTTTCCGGATTGTTGACTAAAGTAGGGGTCTATACCCTCATCCGGGTGTTTACGCTGCTGTTTATTATCGATACGGCCTATACCCACACCGTCTTGATGGTGGTGGCGGGGTTGACGATGCTTACCGGCGTTTTAGGCGCCGCTTCTCAGAATGAGTTTCGTCGTATTCTGTCATTTCACATCGTCAGCCAGATTGGTTATATGGTCATGGGGCTGGCCCTGTATACGCCTTTAGCCATAGCCGGAGCCGTTTTTTACATTACGCACCATATCGTGGTCAAAACTAATCTGTTTTTGGTCAGCGGGGTGGTTTACCGGCTGCGCGGCACGTATCAATTGAAGAAACTGGGCGGTATTTATAGTCTATACCCGTTGTTGGGGGTTTTGTTCCTTATTCCGGCCTTTTCTCTGGCCGGTATTCCGCCGCTGTCCGGTTTTTGGGCCAAATTCGTTTTAATTCGGGCCGGTCTTGAAATTGGCCAGTATACGATTGTAGCGGTGGCCTTGGTGGTCAGTCTGTTGACGATCTTTTCGATGACCAAAATCTGGGCCGAGGTTTTTTGGAAAGCCGATCCCAATATCGATCCGGCTAACCCGCCGGAAAATCCGTCGCTGGGTACCTTGGCCGGGTACATCGTGCCTGTTGTCGCTCTAGCGGCGGTGACGATTACGATTGGTCTCTTCGCTGAGCCGTTTGTTCAACTCGCCATAGCCGCGGCTGACCAATTACTGGATCCCAACCAATATATCCAGGCCGTTAGACCGGAATTACTTGAAGGTATTGTGCAAGCCCAATAAATTGACGTCGGCCTGACGGCTGTGGGCTAAGCACTGAATGTTCTTAAACTAACCTCGTTTTTGGAGAAACAGCATGGGCATATTTCTACTTAATATTCTATTAGCCTTAGCCTGGGCGGCGCTGCTGGGCGAATTTACAGGCACTAATCTATTGGCCGGCTTTGTATTGGGCTATGTGGCGCTATGGATGATGCAGTATGTTATGGGCGCGTCCGATTATTTTGTAAAACTACGGCAGGTTATCGAGTTGGTGGCTCTTTTTCTTTGGGAGTTGATTAAAGCGAATTTACGTGTGGCCTACAGTGTTCTGGCTCCGTTTAGCTCGATGCGGCCCGGGATTATCGCCGTTCCGCTCGATTCGAAAACCGATTTAGGTATAACGACCCTGGCTAATATGATTACCTTGACGCCTGGCACGCTCAGCATTGATGTGTCCAGCGACCGCAGCGTTATCTACGTGCACGGAATGCACGTCGATAATGTGGAAGCGTTTCAGCACGAAATCAAAGACGGTTTTGAGCGCAAGGTCATTGAGGTGTTCGAATAATGCTGCAAATTATCGATTTTACCGTTATCTTACCAGTCTTAATGTTAGCCATCCTCTTGACGTTAATTCGCTTGATCAAAGGCCCCACCTTGTCTGATCGGGTGGTGGCTCTTGATTTGATGACCACGCTGGGGATCGGCGTGATTGCGGCCTACGCCATTGCCTACAACGAACCGATCTTCCTGGACGTGGCCTTGATTGTCGCTTTGGTTTCGTTTTTAGGTACGATTGCTTTTGCTTATTACGTGGAAAAGGGGACAAAATGATACGAGAAATACTCGGTCTCATCTGTATCTTTATTGGAGCGGCTTTTATGTTGATTTCGGCCATTGGGGTGGTACGCTTGCCTGATTTGTATTTGCGGATGTCGGCCTCAACCAAATCGTCAACCCTGGGGGTGATCTTTATCCTACTCGCTGCGGTTGCCTTCTTTGATCATCTGAGTATCTCCAGTCGGGCCATTGCCACCATTATGTTTTTGCTGCTAACTGCCCCCGTCGCCGCCCACCGCATGGGTCGAGCCGCCTATTTCAACGGCGTACCCTTGTGGGAGGGGACGCGCTATAACGATCTACAGGGCAAGTACGATCAAAAGACCCACACCCTGGCCGGCGAGGAAGACTCCAAATTTGAAGGCACTTTGGGCGACACTCCCCCCATAGCCCCTTAAAACTCGGTTGGTTTGTGGTTCGTATTAGAGTTGTTCCTCAATAGGTGGCAGTCACTTAACGCCGGTAATGCAGGGCTGATTTTGCCAAATAAGTGGTATTAATCCGAGGAAAAGTGACTGTCATCTGATTTCAGCAATACCTAACAGCCAGGCTTCTTGCTCCCCGATATTTTCAAAACTTCGACCCGAACCGGTCGGCAAAAAGAGTAGATCGGTCGGTTCGATCATAACCTTTCCCTCTGCTTCATTATCGATTGGCCAGGCGTAATGCCACTGGCCGGTCAAGGGCATAAAGGCTGTATAAAACTCTTGACTGTAATAGGAGGGACCGCAGCCGGGCGGCACGCGGATCAACCCAACGCGATATTTGCCTAACTGAGCTAAGACCGGTTCAATATCGCGGGTGGCGTCGTTGTCGTCAAAAGGCCGGTCTTGAACTATCAGAATACTGCTCAAAACTCCTACTAGCCGCTCCCGGCTTTGTAGATCATCGAATTGAGTGGCTTGAATGCATCCAATTTTTTTATTACCATTTGAAACCACCATGGTTCCTCCCATTTTTGGCGCTTTAGGGATCGTAACAGGTTCTTTTTTAATTGAGCAAAAGGGGTAAGGCAACCCAATAACAAAAAAGTTTGCCCCGCTCCCGTCTGGGTGACCTTACCCGGCTTACTCACTAAATTAGCGATCCATTGTCTCTTAAATTGTTTTGCCTCCTAGACTAATCTTTGATATAGTTTACCTACTACGCTTCGGAAATCCTTCGCAAACTCTTCGCTTTTAACTTTTCTGGACGTTAAGTTGACGGCAGGCGTGAATTTCTATGACAGAAATAGAAAAAATAGGTCGCCTTTATATGCTTGGCCCGGTGCAGATAGAACGCGCTGACGGCTCACCGCTTCACGGGTTTGAGTCGCGCAAAGCGGTGGCTTTGTTGTGCTATTTGGCTGTCCAGCCTCAGCCCGCGTCCCGGACTCATCTGGCCGATCTGTTTTGGGGTGAAAAATCTGAGGAACGGGGCCGAGGTAATCTCAGTCGGGTTCTACACAACATCTCTTCTATTTTGCCCAACTGCCTGCAAACCGATCGCCATCTGGTTCAGCTTCGCCGCCCTTCGGTGCTGTGGATCGACACGGAGGTGTTCCACGATTTAGCTCGGTCGCCCGAAGTCGAGGATCTCGCTGTAGCCGCAACCTTATACCAAGGCGATTTGATGGCTGATTTCTACCTGGACGACTCGCCCCAATTTGAAACCTGGTTAGTAGCCGAACGAGAAAGCTGGCATCTTGAATTTCGGCAAGTCTTACAAAAACTGGTCAACCATTACTTACAAGATCGTGATTACCGGCAGGGCTTAAATTATGCCCGTCAACTGCTCACCCTGGACCCCTGGCGTGAAGAAGTTCATCGCCAAGTTATGCAGTTGCTGGCTGTCACCGGCCAACGCAGCGCCGCGCTAACCCAATATGAAACTTGCCGCCGCATTTTAGCCGAAGAGTTGGCTGTTGAACCGGCGCTGGAAACGATGACCCTCTATGAACAGATACGCGACGGCCAGGTGCGTCTTGAGAGTAGCCCTTATCCTCCCCTTTCGGAAGCCCTCTCATCCGCTCCGACCATCGGCGTCTCAAGTCTGCTACCGGCTTTATTTCCGGCGTCGTCCGTTTCCGCTGTTGACACACCCTTTGTGGCTCGCCAACAGGAACTTGAGCAGTTGAACAACTTTTTGGATTTGGCTCTGACCGGAGCCGGTTCGGTCGCCTTTGTGCTGGGCGAAGCCGGCAGCGGCAAGACCGCGCTGGTCCAAGAATTTGCTCGACGCGCTCAGATGCAGCACCCGGAACTGATCGTGGCCGGCGGCAACTGCAATGCCTACGGCGGCATTGGCGATCCTTATCTGCCGTTTCGGGAAATCTTGGATTTGTTGACCGGCGACGTAGAAACCAAGTGGGGCGGCGGTATTTTTAATCAAGATTACATCCAACGGCTGTGGCGTTTAATCCCGTTTGTGATTCACACCCTGGTTACCACCGGTTCCGATTTAATCGATATGTTTACCTTCGATGCCAATTTGGTGGCCCGCGTGGCCGCCACTGCGCCCAACGGTGCGCCCTGGTTGACCCAGTTAAAAACATTGGTAGCCGAAAAAAAAGAGGCTAAAGGACCGGCCAGTTACAAGCAGCGCGATCTGTTTCACCAGTACACCAAATTGCTGCAAACGCTGGCGAAAAAGGTCCCACTGCTAGTCGTGATCGATGATCTCCAATGGGCCGATGTCGGGTCGATCAGCTTGCTGTTTCATCTGGGCCGGCGGCTAACCGGCAGCCGGATTTTGATCGTCGGCATTTATCGCGAGTCGGATGTAGCGGTCGGCCGCGACGGTCAGCGTCATCCCTTAAGTGCGGTGCTCAACGAATTCCGGCGGCGCTTTGGCTTAACCCAACTGGCGTTAGGTGAGGTCGAACCGAAAGATTTTACCGAGGCTCTGTTGGATACCAAGCCTAACCGACTGGGAGTAGCATTTCGTGAGGCTCTACATCGCCACACGAAAGGAAATGCCCTGTTTACCCTGGAAGTTCTCGGTGAAATGGAGCGGCGGGGTGATTTAATTCAGGATGAGTCAGGCTGTTGGAGGGAAGGTCCACACCTGGATTGGACCATGCTGCCGGTTCGGATCGAAGGGGTGATTGGCGAGCGTTTAAGCCGCTTACCGGACGAATTATACGAAACCTTGAAGATCGCCAGCGTTGAAGGCGAGAGCTTTAAAGCTGAAGTAGTGGCTCAGGTCCAGGCCGTTGACGAGCGAGTCATGATCCGGCGCTTGAGTCACAGTGTCGATCAGCAGCACCATCTGGTTTTGGCCCAGGGGCGTCAATGGTTGAGCGCCGCCGGCCCCCGCCTATCCTTTTATCGTTTCCGCCACAGTCTGTTTCAGCAATATCTGTACAATTGTCTGGATGAGGTGGAACGCGCCTTTCTGCATGAAGTCATCGGTGGAATTTTGGAACAGGTATATGCTGATCAAACCGAGGACGTAGCCGCCCAATTGGCGCTGCATTTTGAAGCCGCCGGATTGCCCGATAAAGCTATTAGCTATCTGCTCTTAGCCGGCAGTCGCTCGATGAAATCGGCGGCCTATGACGAAGCGGTTGTCAACTATCGCCAAGGACTGCGGCTGTTAGAGACGGCCACTGACGTCGCTGAGCCGGCTCACCAGAAACTAAAACTGTACCTAGCCTTGGGCCAGCCTTTGGTGATGACGCAGGGCTATGCTGCGCCCGAAGTAGAACAGGTTTATCTTGAAGCGCAGCGTCTACTGCCGGAAATCGACGACTTGGGGCTGATGATCCCGGTTATTCGGGGCTTGTGGAACTGTTATCTGGTTCGCGCCGAACACCACCGCGCCGAAGAATGGAGCAGCCGGCTCTTTGACCTGGCCGAACAGAGCCGCGATCCCATTGTCTGCATCGAAGCGCATTGGATCAAAAGCGAAACAATGTTTGCTCTAGGCCAATTTGATGAAGCCCGGCGGCACCAGCAGGAAGCCATCGCCCGCTACGATTATGATCTGTACCAAGCCTATCCCTACCGGGCGGTGCAAGACCCCGGTTTATCCTGTCGCCATTTTCACGCGGCGACACTCTGGCTGCTGGGCTATCCGGACCAGGCCATAGCCCAGATTCAGGCCGCTCTGACCCAGGCTCAGGCCCTGCGGTCTGACTTTGGGTTATCCGGCGCGTTATACTTCAAAGCCTTGCTGCATCAGTTCCAGCAGGAGCCGGCTGCGGCTGAAGCGGAAAGCAAAGCCGCCTTAACGCTGGCTCGCCAAAAAGGATTTTCGTTGTTGAAAGCCTGTACGACGATTGTCTACGGTTGGGCCTTGGCCAAACAAGATCAGGTCGAATCGGGGCTAATTCTCATCCGGCAGGGCTTGGCCATTTTACGAGAAACCCAGGCGTTGGTTTGGTTTCCTTATTTTTTGACCCTGTTGGCCGAAGCGTACGCCCACGCCGGCCAAACCGCCGACGCCCTGGCCGTTCTAGATGAAGCGCTCGATATTGTCGCCCAAAGCGGCGACCGGTGGTGGGCCGCCGAACTGTACCGTCTCAAAGGCGACGTCTTAAGCCGATCAAACGCGCCGGCTGAGATCGTCGAAGCGCATTTTCAGCAAGCGATTGCCCTGGCCCGCCGGCAAAACGCCAAATCGCTGGAACTCCGCGCCGTGACCAGTTTAGCCCAGTTGTGGCATCAACAGGGTCAAACCGCCGCCGCCTGTCGCCAACTGGCTGAGATATATGGCTGGTTTAGCGAAGGAGCGACGACCGCCGATCATCGAGCGGCCCAAACCCTGCTGGCCGAATTAATGGCTGTGTAATCAATATGCGTTACGCAATTCAAAAGGTGACAGTCACTTGGCTGCGATTAAAAAGCGGCTGTCACCTTGTTTGCCTATCGGAACAGTAAAATGCTCAGAATCACGACCTTCCAAGGCTGGGGACGGTCTAAGATTCCTCGAATCAAGACGTTCCCAGCCTTGGGACGGTCTAAGATTGATCAATTCAAGACGTTCCGAGGCTTGGGAAGGTCCAAGATTGATCAATTCAAGACGTTCCGAGGCTGGGGAAGGTCGAGATTCCTCGAATCAAGACCGTCGGAGGCTTGGGACGGTCAAGATTCGACGAATCTCGGTCGTCGGAGGCTTGGGAAGGTCAAGATTCGACGAATCACGGTCGTCGGAGGCTTGGGAAGGTCAAGATTCGACGAATCTCGGTCGTCGGAGGCTTGGGAACGACTTGATTCGACGAATCTCGGTCGCCGGAGGCTTGGGAATGACTTGATTCGACGAGTCTGGGTCGCCGGAGGCTTGGGAAGGTCAAGATTCGACGAATCTCGGTCGCCCGGCGCTAGGGAATGTCAATGATTCGACGAATCACGCCCGTCCGGCGCTAGGGAATGTCAATGATTCGTCATCCGGTCCGCCTCAGGGGAACCACTGCCCTACTGATCGATCTGAATTCACTGAGATAGGCCTGTTTTCAGGGCATTCATAAAAATTCAGGGCATCCGTAGTTCAAAAAAGGGGGCAACGGATAAAAGCCCCCGCTGACGTTGTCACCTTCACCTAAAAATAAAAGCCCGGAGCGTCAAAGTTTACTTTGATCCGGCAGCGAATAACAGGAGCGTCAAAGTTTACTTTGACTCGGCAGTAAATGACAAAGCCAGCTTTGTCGCTCCGCTACCTTTTCATCCTCGTTGTTGTAGTCCAGTGGGTGACAGATGGATAAGCAATGATTTAAGTTTGAGCAGATGGTACGCAACAGGGGAATGACTGAGTAAATCAGCTATCAGCCGTCAGCCGTCAGCTTTAACCATAATGACGACGTTTGGGGCATCGTGACCGGCTTTTGAAACCCAATATTTGCCGGAACAGGCCAAAAGCTGATAGCTGATAGCTAAGGGCTGAACGCTTACTTATTATCGTCTTCTTAACGATAGCCTTCCGGTAAATTCTTTATGATAATGGCCTGCACTTGCTCAGCCACATTTAGAGCTTCAGCCGCCGTTGTTTGATCAGGCCAAAATTCAAAATCATAGCGAGCCGACACCACGTAATCGGTAATTTGAGCCAGGTCAATCTCGGTCAACTCCACCACGGATTTACTTTCCAGACAAAGGCGTTGTAACTCCTCCAAATCATGGGTGCGAGGAATAGCTGTTTCCAAGAAGGCTAGGAACCCCTTTAATAGCTTTTCAATAGCTTGTTGAGCATGATAACAAACCATATCGTATGGACCGGCGCTATCCAACAAGATATCGGCGGCGTTCAAATCACTCTGTGCTTTTGCCAGCCATCCCTTAACCAGATCGGCCTTGTTTTTCATAGAGTGTAACACCTTCATTTAAAGCTTTGGTAATAAACGCTTGTGGCACATGGCTCCACGCTTCTATCTCTGCGGGAGTCCACACCACGACGTCCTTGGACAGGCAAGCACCGACTAACGCCCGTCGATATTTGGCCGCTCGTTTGTAACGGGGTAGGTCAGAAGGTTCAATCACCAAAATATCATAATCACTGTCAGGCCGCGCCTCACCCCGCGCTCGAGAGCCAAACAAAACGATTTTGTCAGGGCTGCCGGCAGCCAGAATTCGATTTTTGATGTCAGTCAGACGACTATCGCTAACGATGTACGCGGGATTCATAACCGTATCCATTTAAGTTCCTGAAACGTTGTCAATAGTATACAACAAAAACGCCGCAAGTCTACCCATTAAAGGTTTCCTCAATTGCCTGTAGTGCTTATTGCGTATTCCAGCACATCACCCTCTTTGTCGTAGCTGTAGATAATGGGCTGTCCGTCTATGATGATTTCGCGCTCGATCAGCCAAGCGAGTTGTTCTTTCATGATTATTCCTTCATTTGCCTCAAAATCTGAAACCGGTGAGACACCCGCTCCGACGTTTGGAACGTGCCTACCGGCTGGGTATCTTTGGCCGGAGTGCCCTACACTCTAGTTCGCCCTTTAGCCCCTCACCCTAACCCTCGCCCCAAGGAGAGGGAATTTCGCTCCTTTCAACACCGCCTGTTCACGCAGCTTTTGCAGCCGGCGGGTATAGAGACCCAGCAGTTTTTGGATATCCTCTCGACGTGGCATTGCACTCTCCTTCGATTGGATGGATGGGTTGACTGAACTTACCGGGCTGATTTCAGGCGAAGTGAGGTCGGAAAACGATGAGATGTCTGCCAGTATAGCATAAGTCGCTTTGACACAAAAGGTTTGCGAGGATTTTTAGCTATCAGCCGTCAGCTTTATCGCTAAAGACGACGGTTCAGCCATTATTACCGGCTCTGTAGCCTAAAAATTGGCAAGAACAAGAAAAAAGCGGATAGCTGAACGCTAAGGGCTGAACGCTTACAAATATGAATCAGTTGCATCCCCCCAAACTTACGCTATAATTCATCCCATAACTTTATCCCCTAGGAGTTCGAAATTGACCAGTTATCAGCGTGTGACCGGCATGCGCGATGTCTTGTTTGATGATCAGCCCTACTGGCGCTATATCCTGGAGAAAATCCAACAAACTACCGATCTGTTTGGCTATCGCCGCCTGGATACGCCGGTACTGGAACAAGCCAACCTGTTTATTCGCGGCGTCGGTGAGGGCACCGATATTGTTGAAAAAGAGATGTACTTGTTTGAGGATCGCGATGGGGATTATTTAGCCCTGCGGCCCGAATTTACGGCCGGTATTATGCGGGCCTACATTGAAAATGGGCTGCATACCCTGCCCCCCCCGCTGCGAGTCTGGACCACCGGTCCCCTATTCCGGCACGAGCGCCCGCAAGCCGGGCGCTACCGGCAGCA
Source organism: Anaerolineales bacterium (assembly GCA_020634855.1). Taxonomy (GTDB): domain Bacteria; phylum Chloroflexota; class Anaerolineae; order 4572-78; family J111; genus JAGRBY01. The sequence goes on along the minus strand of JACKAU010000002.1, from coordinate 342,296 downwards.
CAGCCAGTTTGATATTGAGGTGATTGGCGAGCAAGACCCGGCGGTTGATGTGGAGGTGATCAGCCTGGCCTGGCATCTATTCACAGCGCTTGGCTTTTTCGGGTTGCGGTTGTACATCAACTCTACCGGCTGCCCCCAATGTAAGCCGGCTTATATCCAAACCTTGGTCGATTACTTTACCCAATTTGCCGGTAAACTCCCGCCCGATGATCAGATGCGGTTGAAGAAAAATCCGTTGCGAATTCTAGATAGTAAGGAAGAAGCCACCCAACCGCTGCTTGAGCATGCGCCCCGAATCACCGATCATTTATGCAAGGAGTGCGAGACCCACTTTTCAAAGCTGAAATCCTATTTGGAAGCCATCGACCGGCCTTATATTGTTGATTACCGGATTGTGCGCGGCTTAGATTACTACACCAAAACCGTCTTTGAAATCAAAGCCGATGGCCTGGGCAGCCAGGATACCATCTGCGGCGGCGGCCGTTACGATGGCTTGATTGAAGAGCTAGGCGGGCAGCCCACCCCCGGTATCGGCTTCGGATCGGGTATCGAGCGATATGTGATCGCCTTGCGTCATCTGGGCGTTATGCCGCCGCCGGAACCGCTGCCCCAGGTGACGGTTTCGTACCTGGGCGAAGCGGCTAAACTGGTGGCGTTGAAGTTAGCGGAGTCGCTGCGTGAGGCTAATATTGGCGCGCAGTTCACGCCGGGCGACCGCAGCTTTAAGGCCCAACTCAAGGCAGCCAACCGGCTTAATGCCAAATTCGCCATTATTCTAGGCGAAAACGAAATTAACGCCGGTCAGGCGCTCGTCCGGGACATGGCTAATAGCGAGCAGACTCCAGTCGATCTAACAGAGGTTGTTAGCTGGCTCACAGAAAGATTATAACTATGGCCCGTGCATCCAAATCGTCTCAGCTGGCTTTCCATCACGTGGGTATCCTCTATCACCCGCAGCTAACCGAGGCGCGGGTGATGGCCGCCGAGATTTTGGAATTCCTGGAAAGTTTGGGGGCTTCGGCCTGGGTCAGCTCCAGTTCCGATGAAGAGGCTATTAGCTGCCGAATACCCGCCATCGATCTGTTAATTGTGATCGGCGGTGACGGCTCGATGCTTCGGGCGGCTCGCATTACCGCCAATCACGATATTCCTATATTGGGCGTCAATATGGGGCATCTGGGCTTTTTGGTCGAAGTTCAGCCCGCCGAGTGGCCTGATCTGGTCAAACAAGCGTTATGCGGTTACTATTGGATCGAACAACGGATGGTTGTCAATGCCGAGCATTGGCGCGACGATCAAATCATCAACCGCTATGAAGCGCTTAATGAGGTGGTGATTAGCCGGGGACAAATGGCGCGGGTGGTGCGTTTGAACACCTACATCGATGGCGGCTTCCTAACGACTTACATCGCCGACGGCCTGATTGTATCAACCGCCACCGGCTCGACCGCCTACGCCTTGGCCGCCGGTGGGCCAATCTTACCGCCGGAGTTGGAAAACTTTTTACTGGTTCCCATCGCCCCTCATCTCAGTCTTGATCGCGCTTTGGTGTTATCTAAGGGGGTCACTGTCGAGATTCAGGTTTCGACCGATCATATCGCCGTCTTGACGGTCGACGGCCAAATTGAAGTGGAATTAGCTCACGACGATGAAATTGTGATGAGAGCCGGCCCCTGGCAGGCGCAATTTCTGCGACTACGTGAGAAAAACTATTTTTATCAAAGTTTAATGCATCGCTTAGGCTGGCCTCATCCCAAGAAACGATAATGGACTTTGTTGGAGTAAGTAAGCATGGCAGAGACTACAAAAGATTTGGTTCAGCAAGGTTTAGCGGCGGCCAGAGTGGGGGATATCGAAGATGCCCGCCGGCTGCTTTCCTTAGCTACCGAACAGACGCCCGATAATCCGGAGGCCTGGTTAGGCTTAGCCGGGGTGGTCGATGACCTGGATGAGAAACAGACCTACTTTAAAAAAGTGCTGGAACTCGACCCTGACCACAATGAAGCTAAGGCCAGCCTGGTTTTGGTTGAGCAAAAATTGGCCGAGAAGCGCGAAGCCAACGCCGGTTTGGGCGTCTGCTATCGCCACCCTGATGTTGAGACCGGGTTGCGCTGTAATCGCTGCAACCGGTTTATTTGTACCAAATGCGCCAAACGGACTCCTGTCGGTTTTCGCTGTCCGGAATGCATGCGAGAGCAGGAGGATAAGTATTACACCGGCGGCAATACGGATTACGTGATCGCCGCGGTGATTGCTTTTCCGTTGTCGTTGATCGCCGCCGCCTTGTTCACGTTTATTCTGGGACGGATGGGGTTTTTCTTTTTACAAATCATCATTGCCTTTGTAGCCGTACCGGCCGTGACCGGCTTTATCGCTGAGGCTGTGCGTTGGGGGGTTGGTCGTCGCCGTTCCCGTTATCTACGACACGTAGTGGTCGGTTGTCTTATTGCAGGCACAGCGCCGTTTTTACTCCTGTTTTTGCTAACCGGTAGCTTTTTCGGCATGATTATTCCAGGTATGCTGATCTTTTTGGGCAGTGCCACTATTTCGGCTCGTTTGCGATAACGACGAGCCATTGAAATAATATCGTTTGCCCTCATTTTACTTCGTCATCAAAGCAGTTCATTACTTCTAACCCATTGACATATAAGCCTTTCCGGTTAAGATTGTAATTATGGCGTCACCGGCTTTGTTAGAAAAACTGGCATCTTACGTGCCAACCCCTATCGCTCATGCAATCCACTCGAAGCCTGACAATTTTTTGGACAAGGCCACCTCGCGTTGCTTCCACGCCGCCATCCTGTTTAGCGATATTTCCGGCTTCACCAACCTGACCGAATCGCTTAGTGAAGCTGCCGCCTCAATCAACGAAGAGTTGGCCCATTTGATCACCACCGGCGCCGAAGAACTCACCGCTCTGATCAATACCTATTTCACCGAAATGATCAAGATCAGTCAGACCTATAATGGTCAGGTCGTCAAATTCTCCGGCGATGCCTTAACTATCCTATTTCCGGCGGAAGAGATCGATCTGGTGACGGCTACACGTCAGGCCGGCGAATGCGCTCTGGCGATGCAGGCCAAAATGAAGGATTTTGCCACGGTCAACACCTCGCGGGGTAGCACCTCACTGTCGATGACGGTGGGTATCGGCGTCGGCCAAATCTTAGAGTGCAGCGTGGGCGGCGAGTTGGACCGGTGGGAATACGTTGTCGGCGGCGAGCCGCTGATCCAGATGGTTATGGCCGAACGTCGGGCCGAACCCGGCCAGATTGTACTAAGCCCGACGGCTTGGCATCAAGTCGAATCGTTTCTACACGGTCGGGTTGTTGAAGAAAGCCAGGGCTTTGTCCAGCTGTTGAACGTTATCGAACCGCTGCCTTCGTTGCCGCCCCAGATATTTGATTGGAATCGGCTCACGCCAGATCAGCGTCAGACCGCAGCCAAATCGCTAAGCTTATATGTGCCGGGGGCGATCAAGGTTCGGCTTAATGAACAGCCGGATTGGATCGCCGAATTACGCCGGATGACCATTGCCTTTGTCGGCGTTGGCGGTATCGATTACGATGTCTCCAACGCGGCTGACCGGTTGCAGCAATTTCTACAGGCCGCCCAAAAGTTGCTGTATCGTTTTGAAGGGTCGCTAAATAAAGTCTCGGTTGATGACAAAGGTACCGTTTTGCTGCTACTTTTTGGCGCCCCGCCCTTCTCCCATGAGGATGACCCCACCCGAGCTATCGCCTTTGCCTTGGAACTACAGGCTGTGGCCCAGCAGCAAGAACTGCGGGTTGTGATCGGCATTACCGAGGGCACGATGTTTGCCGGCCCGGTCGGGTCGCCGGATCGTCAGGAGTACACCGTCATCGGTGATGAGGTGAACCTGGCCGCTCGATTTATGCAGTACGGCCATACCGGCACAATAATTATCAGCGAGCGGGTCAAAGAACGGGCAAATCGGCGTTTTCAAACGGAGCATTTAGGCCGGATTGCGGTCAAAGGAAAGGCCCAAATGCAAACGGCCCATCTGGTAAAAGGTGAGCAGGGCGATAAAGAAGAGTTTGTTATGCGGTATCTGCTCCGGGAAGATGCCTTGATTGGCCGCCGAACCGAACTGGAACAAACCCGCCAGATAGCAGCTAAGGCCCGCTCAGGCCAACTGCAAGTCTTGTTTATCAGGGGCGAATTGGGGATCGGCAAGAGCCGGCTGGCCTCAGAAATGCTGCGAGAGTGGCTAATGGCGGGCGGTGTCAGCTATGGCGGTCGCTGTATCAGTTATTACCGCCAAATTCCTTATCGCGTCTGGCGCGAAGTTCTGCTGGCCATCTACGGCTTAAACCCCGGCCTGTCCCCCCAACGGCAGTTGGCCCGTTTGGCCACCGGCATTGCCGATTTGGAAGATCCGCCCGACCAGCCTGACTATTGGGCAGATCGCCTGCCCCTGCTGGCCGATGTGTTGGGGTTGGACGCGCCGGAAAATGAGTTTACCCGAACCATTTCAGGCCAACTACGTCGTAACAACACCTTCGCTCTGATCGAAGCGCTGTTGCGGCGTGAAGCCAAACGTCGTCCGGTGCTGATCCTGCTGGAAGATGTCCACTGGGCCGACGAATTGTCGCTGGCGCTGGCAACCTATCTGGCCCGCAAAATGACCGATACACCCCTGCTATTGGTCTTGGTCCACCGGCCAATAGGTGAAGCTGATCTGCTGACGGATTTCGATGATCTACCTTACACCGATGCGATCAACTTGGAGCCGCTTTCGACCGAGGAAAGTCTGGACTTTATCAAACGCTTGTTTGAAGATGTTGAGCTCACCAAAGAAGCTCAGGATATTTTGCTGAGTCGAGGCCAGGGAAATCCGTTTTTTATCCAAGAAATTACGGGCGCTATCTTGAATAGCGTCAATGACCATCGCCACGCCTTGTCTGATCTGTTGAGTTCTCTTAACCTGCCCGAAACGGTACAAGATGTGATTCTCAACCGGATCGACCGGTTGGCCGAGTCCGAAAAATTAACGCTAAAAATTGCGTCGGTCATCGGCACCCGCTTCCAGCGTTCCCTTCTATCGGCGGTACATCCGGCCAACCATACCTCGAACTCCTTGTCGTCCCAATTGACCAAATTAGAACATGAGAAATTGATCCGGCTGGAAGCCCCGGCTCCCAAATGGGAGTATGATTTTCGGAATGTGATTGTGCAAGAAGTCGTCTATGAAGGGCTACTTTCGGTTCAACGGCGGCAACTTCACAAACTTGTCGGCGAGACGCTGGAAGAATTAATGCCGGACGAAGTTGAACGGTTAGCTTTTCATTACAGCCGCAGTGGCGACTGGCAAAAAGCGCTGCATTATCTCAAGGCCGCCGGCGATAAAGCTCGGCGAGAGTACGCTAACTATGCGGCGATCAACTATTATACCGAAATATTAAATTATTTAACCACTCTGCCCCGACGGGATAATCTGGCCGCCGGAATTATCTCGGTTGAGTATTGGGATGTGCTGTTTGAACGGACCAAATTGTACAATCTGATCGGGCAGCGTAACTCGGAGCTTGAAGATTTAGATGCTTTAGGTGTGCTGTCGGAAGCCCTTCAAGATGATTATCGACGGGCGTTGGCCGCCAAACAGTGGGCCCAAATGTACTCGACCAGCGGGGATTACGACTCGGGGTTGGAGTTGATTGAGCGCTCGGTGCAAATGGCTGAACAGGCCGGCGCGGAGAAGGTGGTCGGCGAAGGGTACAATTTGTGGGGCAAATTGCTCTATGTGCGCGGTGATTATAAGACCGCCGATAATTATTTGCAGCGGGCCTTACATATTGCCCAGAAACTCCAAGATAAGAGCGCCCAGGCCGATTGTTTAAACAGCTTGGGCATTGTGGCTCGCTATCAAGCCGATTATGAAGTATCGCTCTATTTTTTCCAAGAGGCCATTGATTTATGGCGAGCTTTGGGGGATCAGGTGGGTTTGGGCAATAGTTTGAGCAACGTCGGCCAAATTTACTATAATATGGGCCGGTACCAATTGGCGCTGAACGCTTACCATGAAGCGTTAAACCTTCAACAGACCATTGGCGATCGCAGTGGGGCCGCGTTGGCCCAACTCAATTTAGGCCAACTCCACCGGACATTGGGCAATTATGCTGTGGCTGAGGGATTATTCAAGCAAGCTCTGGTCACGTATGAGGCTGTTGAGGATCGACGCTATGAGGCTCAGAGTTTATATCATTTAGGATTTCTCTATTGTCGTTTAGAGGAATATGATCAAGCGCTTGGTTTTCTCGACAAGGCAGTGACCATTTTGCAGGAACTCGATGACGCTTGGACGCTTGGACATGCCCTAACTTATTATGGTATGACCTTATCATACCGAGGGGATTATAAACAGGCCAGAAAATATTTAAAAGAGGCTCTTAGACTTAAACATGAAACCCAACAAACTGTGGCTGCTGTTGAGGATCTGGCTTATCTTGGCCGAATAGCCCTGGACCGAAATGATATGAGCCTGGCCGTTACGTGTGTTCGCCACGTTTTAGGTCATATCGATGAACATGGGACGAATGGGCTTGAACATCCGACTGCGCTTTACCTGATCTGTTATCAGTTTTTACAAGCGGTTCACGAGTTTGACCAGGCTCAACAATTATTAGTTCGAGCCAAAGAATATCTGTCTGAGCAAGCCCACGAGATCGAAGATATCCCGCTAAGATTTTTGTTTCTCAACCATGTTCCGGAGAATCGAGACCTGGGGGAACTTTCTTAATTCCTGCATAAATCCATAGTTAAAGTCCGCTAAAGAAATACAACAAAGAAAAAGCCTCCGGATTGTCCGGAGGCTTTTGTGGTTTTGAAGTCTAATGTTTAGTTAACAAAGCCAATCAAGCGGTTGGCATGGTGCGGCTGGCGCAGTTTAGCCAGCGCTTCCTTCTCTATCTGGCGAATACGTTCGCGGGTTAGCCCAAATCGTTCGGCTACATCTTGCAGCGTAAGCGGCTGGCCGTCTCGCAGACCATAGCGTAGCTCCACAATTCTGCTTTCTCGAGCGCTCAAGCCGGCCAAAGCACGACGAATCTCGGATTCCAGCAGCGTAGAATCGACCTGGTCTTCCAGATCCTGGGTTAAATCGTTTTCGACGAAGTCGGCCAACGTCGCCCCATCCTCACCAACAGGCTCCTCAAGACTTAAGGTTTCCTGTCCATCTTGAAGTAACTCGTAAATTTGGGCGGGTTCGTCACCGGTCAGCGCAGCAATTTCTTCAAGCTCAGGAGTTCGCCCTAGAGTTTGAGTCAACTGGCCCATCGCTTTTTTGATTTTGCCCAGGTGATCGACCTTATGGACGGGCAATCGAATCACCCTGGTCTGAACGGCGACGGCGCGACTGACACTTTGTCTGATCCAGTAACTGGCATAGGTACTCAACCGTACCCCCTTGGTAACATCGAACTTGTCGATGGCTCTAATCAAGCCCAGTACGCCTTCTTGAGAAAGCTCAGCCAGACTCAAACCGTGGCCGGAATATTTGCTGGCGATGCTAATAACCAGCCGCCCGTTGGATTGAATCAATGTCTTGCGAGCCGCAATGCCTCGCTCGCTAATTTGGCAAAGCTTTTCACGTTCGGCAAAGTCTAAATCTTTATCTTTAGTCAATTTTTTATAGGCGCGCTTGCCGGCTATCATCTCAGCGATTAACCGCTTTTCTTCTTCAGGAGAAACAGGCGCGGTAGCCGCAAGGTTGGCTATACTTAATCTAAACAATGCTTCATCTGGTGCCCATGTGGATGCCATAATATCACCTCACTATTTTAACCTATTTCCTTATACTCCAAACTATCCAACATCACTATACGTACGAACGCGTCAAAAGTTTGAAAGGAGAGGCTGTGTTTGCTATTTATCAAATCAATTTAAAGAGTAATCAACAAACGGTAACTTTTGTACTTGTTGATGAGCTTGATATGCTTTTAACATATAAGCCAATATCTTGTTTTCTTTATCCATCACTGTTACAGCTTTAGCCATGAGCGAAATCAACGATGAAGCCGAAAGGATAAGCTGCTTGTCCGGCAGTGGACCTTGCATGGCCGTGCCGGCTAAAAAAGCCAGAGCGGCCGGATCGTTAGGTAAAACGGCGTTGGATAGATCTTCGCCCGATGCACTGGCCAGATGATTAATGTACTGTTCAACTTGCGGTTTGAGCTTTTGTAACAACAAGTCAATTACACCTGGGTCCTCATTCTCTTTCATTGGATAAGGCTCAATCTGTCCAATCAAGAAATCATCTTCGCTGGCCGTGATATCTTTTAACGTAAATCTCTCTTGCCCAACCGTAATTATATTCATCCGGCCTTCTTTGAGATGTTCCACGGCCGTAATTCGAGCCGTTGTGCCCACTTCATATAAGTCGTCTCGACCCAAATTCATCACATGGGGCGCTTGGGCATCTTTAGATTTGGCCAACACCACCCCAAAGGTCTGGTCCGCACTATCGATACACTGCTTGATCATCGCCTGGTAACGATTCTCAAAAATGTGAAGCGGCAGCATCATACCGGGAAACAAGACCACGTTTAAGGGAAAGAGAGATATGGATGAATTAGACGTTAGCATGATTAATCGTTAAAATTAAATATACTTTCCAAATTATACGCAGTTTATTGTGGTCGCCTTTGCTGTGACCACAGCGCTATTTTGACGAATAAACCAAGGCTTGCACTTGTGTAACCGCTTCTTCAATTGTATGACCCAGATACAGACCGGGCATTTTAGATGCTAAAGCGGGATTTTGCGTGAACGCCACGCCGCCAAAGGTAAAAACTTGTTTCTTTGAATCTAAATCGCGCCGGCTTGATCCAAAATATTGCTGTCCAAGCTGATACAAATTCTCGCTACCCTGATCGGTTGCGGCTGAGACACAAATGACCTCAGGCTTTGCCATGTCAACCGCGTGTTCAAAGTCGCTAACCGTTGTGATTGGACCTAAATAAATAATTGACAAGCCGCGTCGGCGTAAACTCAGCGCCAAAGAAATTAATCCGATTTCGTGCAAATCTTCAGGCGCACAAGCCAGTAGGGCCATTGGCCCCCGTTTACCTGTTGTGGCGGCATTCATCATAGCTATCAGTTGTGAACGGATGGTGACGATGACATAATTGTGAGTTAGTAAGTTGATGGAGCCGTTAACCCATTTCTTCTCTGAAAAATTGATCAACTCCGGAAAAAGCCTCACTGCCACCGTTTCTAAAGAATGTTTGGCGAGAATCTCACTAATGGTCTGGTCAGCATCAATACAATTAAAGGTACTTAATGCATTAAGGAGCCTCTGGCATAGACGGGAGTGGATTACTCCATCCTTTTTTAGCTGGGCCTTGTCTAAATCAGGTTGTGTCTCCACCGCTTTCGTAACCGGCTTCTTTTGATGACTGACAAATGTGCCCTTGCCAACCCGCGTGTAGGCCAGACCGTCAGCAATTAGCTCTTGGAGCGCTCGTCGAGCGGTCATTCGACTTAGATCGTAATGTTGGCATAGATCACGCTCAGACGGTAATTTCTGGTGTGATACATAAACCCCGTGTTCTATCTGGTTTTGCAACAATTCCTTCAACTGAAGGTACACCGGTTGAGGATGCTGCTTATCCAGATGCATACGCCCTCCTAATCTATTTAGCTTTGTATACCAGTATATACCAATATTACTCCATTTTTTTGAATATGTCAATATGTTTTTTGCACTAAATTTTTTGTGTTACAAACTAATTATACCCAACTATATAATTGTTAAGGGCAGAAGTAGGGACTTCATCACAAAAATACTTTTCTTTAGTGTAAAAATGGTAACATTTGTAAATTAAAGACAAGTTAAATTACAAATGTAATTAGAACATTTGAGTGACCGGTGAATAAAAAGGAGGACAATCCCTGACATTTGGGTGATTGGCTCAGGCTCATCATCGTGCTATAATCTGTTTATAAGAGTGGATAAATCTTTCCAGGGGGAATAATATGGCCGTACCGTCATCACCGGAGGTTGAAATTCCGCGTGTTTTGGTCGTTGACGATGATCAAGAAGTTGCCAAATCTATCGAAGCATCACTGCGCAGAAATTATCAGGTTTTTGTTGTTTACAGTGGTATCAGTGCTTTAAAAGAAGCCCGGCGGCACAACCCTGATATCATCGTATTAGATGTGGTCATGCCCGGCCTTGACGGGCTGGAAACCTGCCGCGAACTGAGAATCGATCCCGCTTTGGCCGATATTCCCATTTTGTTTTTGACGGCTCTGGGACGTCCTGAAGATCGCGTGGCCGGGCTTCGAGCCGGGGCAGATGATTATCTAACTAAACCCTTTAACTTGGAAGAGCTTCAACTCCGCATCAAGGCCATACTCCGCCGTGTTCAGCGGAAACCATCCATTCCAACCCAATCCCTGATCAAAGTTCGCGACCTTGAGCTTGATCGGCACAGTTACGGCGTAACCACATCGAAGAAAAAAGCGGTTTTGACCCCGGTTGAGTTCGATTTACTGTACCATTTGATGACACATCCAAACGAAGTCTTTACCAGCGACCGATTGTTGAAAGAAGTTTGGGATTATCCGTCAGAGACAGGCAGCCCGGATTTGGTTCGGATGCACATTAAGAACCTACGGCGAAAAGTTGAGGAAGATCCCAGCAAGCCACAATTTATTCTCACAATTCCCCGGCGAGGTTATACCATTGCTTCCGGTTGAAAAAAGTAACCACAAAAAAATCCCACCTATCATAGGTGGGATTTTTTATTGATTGAGATATAAGTTCAACCTGCTAAATCAATGATTTTTTGCTGCTCCGTTAAAGGCTCTGACAGTTCAGGCTTACGAATGACGCGACTGGGGCGCGTCGATAAATTGGCTAAAGCTTGTTCAATACGACAAATCTCTTCGTGCATTGGATCAAACCTCGGTGAAGAGATAGCATTTTGCCGGCTATCGACCAATCGCTCAACCAGAGCGGTTAGTTTTACAAAGATAGCACGACCCGAAGTTGTTACCTCCATAGATATTAGCGCTCCTTCCTGGCATCTAAAAGATCTTGAAAATAACTGTTCCCGAACTATTCCCTTAGTTTTACACCATATTAATAAAGCTGGCAAGTTTACATGGGTACAATGTTTTAACATTTTAACCTTTTTTAAATAAGCAAGCTGTGCGTTTACCCGGTATTTAGCCGTTAAGAATCTGGCAAAATTGTTGCGAGAGTTAGTGACTGTCATTTTTTGAATATCCAATTCTTAAACATGGTATAATTAGATGTATGAACGCTTCAACCCAAATCCCCCATATATTACTGATTGGTCCGGCAGACGACCCTAACTTACGCCGAGTATTGAAGACCCAATTCGATTTCACGGTGAGCGAGTTAGCGTCAGGTGAACAGTTTGTGGATGTCATTCGACAAACCAAATTGGACTTGATTATTCTAGACGTTTCCACCAGCGAGCCATCACTCAAATCGGTGTTTTCGACTCTGGCGGCGGAAAGGTTGACGACACCGGTGGTATTACTCAGCGTCAATGGCGACTCCATGATCACCAACACCTCGCCGGCTATGTCCGGCTGGATCAGTTGGTCCGCTTCGCCAGCGGATGTAACCCACCTCATTCAAACCGCCCTAGCCCAGCCCGTCACCGGCAACGATTTGCCACCGACTGAACTAGCTGAGCTGGTTGAGGCGAACCGTCAGTTAGCCAACCGGGTCAATAAGTTGCAATCGTTGTTTGAAATCAGCCGGTTGGTGTCGAGTACATTACAGATGGCCGAAATCCCTCGCCTGCTGTTGCAGCGTGCCGCGGAAATTGTGCAAGCAGAATGCGGCTCGTTGGCTTTGATCGACAAGCAGCGAAGCGGGGTGGTTTTTCAGTTGGCCTATGATGCCGAAGGGACTGAGGTCAAAGGGCTGCGTAATTTCGTGATGCCGCTGGGCGAGGGCATTGCCGGCCTGGTGGCCGAAACAGGACAGCCGGTTATCGCCAATGATGTCAGCCAGCACCCGGCCTGGTCCCCCCTATCTGACCAGATGACCGGTTTCACGACCAAAAAGTTGATGGCTGTACCGCTTATCGCCGAAGGGACGATTATCGGTGTGGTAGAACTGCTCAATAAAAAGGAAGGGGACTTTGATCAGAATGACGTCGATCTGCTGTCGTTGGTGGCGTCTTCAGTGGCCGGTGCGATTCAGAATGCCCGGCAGTATGAGTCGTTGAAACAGGCTAACCAGGCTTTGCACCAAGCCCACAAACAGCGCGTAGCCGCTGAACGTTGGGCCGTATTGGGTAAAGCCGCCGCCAATTTGGCTCACCGTATCAATAACACCACTACGCTCATTCCAATTGCCGCCCAGCACACGCTCGAACTGTTGGCCCCTGTTGAACTGCCGCCGGAACTGCGAGCGGATATTGAGGGTAATTTGGAGCGGATTCGACGAAATTCCTTGTACACCGTAGAGTTGGCTACGGTGTTACTACGCCGCTTCAGAAAAGATCCCACCGATGCCCACGATATAAATGAGCTAATTAACAAGGCGCTGACTTTGGTCGAGCTGCCGACCAATATCCGCCTGGTCACCCATTTAGACCCCGATTTGCCGCCGGTTGATACCAGTGACCTGCTGACCGATGTTTTTGTCGAGTTGCTTGGCAATGCCATTAAAGCCTTATCCCCCACTGGTGGATTGTTACGTATTGCCACATTCAGAGCGGGTCAAAATAAGGTGTCGATCCAGATCACGGACAATGGGCCGGGGATTACGGCCGAAGATGTGAGCAAAATATTCAATATGTTTTTTACCACGACCCCAACCGGTCTGGGGTTTGGGTTGTGGTGGGTTAAAACGTTTTTGGAACAACAGCGCGGCGAGATTACCGTGGACAGTGTGCCGAACGAACATACGACCTTCACCGTTACGCTGCCGCACAATTTGCCGTCGTTGCGTTCTTTCTAGAAATAGAGTAATATGCCTGACTTAAAGGTTGCAAGAGGAGAGTAGACGGTGCGTAAACGTATTTTAATTGTTGACGACGTCCCCGATTGGCGAGCCACATTAGAGAATATTCTTAAAACCGAATGTGAGGTGGTCACCGTTGATAGTTATGACTCAGCTATGGACGTGGTCAGAAACCAGGAGATCGATCTGGTTATCGTCGATCTGCGCCTCAATCCCACGGATGAGAACAACCGTGACGGTATGCAACTGCTGGAAAAGTTAATGGAATACCGGATCAACGCCATCGTCCTCACCGGTTACCCTGAGCAGACGTTACAAGAAGAAGCGGAAAACAAATACCAAGCGTTTGATTTTATCGATAAGGATTCGCTGGCCAGTAATTTTCAACGCATTCGGGAAATTGTGCGCGAAGCCTTTGGTCTGCTGGAAAATGTGGAAAAGGCTAAAAACCAGGCCATTCGGGCGGCCAGAGCGTTGCAAAGTGTGGCCTTTACCGATGAACTATCTAGCTGGCCGCTCCGAAGATTTCGCAAAGAGAAATGAGCCTCAGCCTTAATCTCGAAAGCATTATTTTACTGCTATTTTTTATTGCGCCCGGCTTTTTGTTTACCCGCACCTATACCGCGTATCGCCCCCGTTACTATCGGGAACCAACCGGGTTCGAGCAGTTTGTTTTGGCTGTGGTGGGCAGCACCATCATCCACGCCGCTATTTTGACGATCATTGCCCTGGCAGTTTTGATTTATTGGGCCGTATCGCGGCAGACGTTTTATCTCAGTAATCTATTTGATCCGTCGATGCCGTTAACCGGCTACCCACTGCCGGTTCTAGCCCTTCTTTCATTTGCCGGCACCGTCTACTTAGCCTTATCATTGATTGCCGCGCGTCGTTTTGCGACCTTTCTCGGGCGTGGAGCGCCGGCCGACCGACCGCGCTGGTGGAATCTGACTCTCGGCGCGGATCCGCCGGAACCATTTTTGCTGTGGCATACGGTCCTGCAAATCGAGCCGCTGCGGCGAAATATTATACCGCCGCATCTGCGGATTCAGATGCGCAGCGGCGAATATTTTGAAGGCGACCTTTACCTGATGCGGCTGGTGGGCGACGAAGAAAACACCGTCGAGTTGGCCCTGCGCAATGCTTACTACCGTCCGGTCAAACCGACCGGCAACCAAGCCGGCGATGCGCCTCAAGCCTTACTGCCGTTAACCGATCAAGTCATTCTGTTGAAGTCGAGCGATATTTTATGGCTTACCCGGAATGATATTCCACAATAATCATTTGAGGTTTTTTAATGTTTGAAGTAATTTTTTTGGGAACCTCGGCCTCAACGCCCTCGATCCATCGCGGCTTATCGGCCAATGTGGTTCTCTATCGCGAGCACCGCTTTTTAATCGATTGCGGCGAAGGCACCCAACGTCAAATATTACAGAGCGGTCTGGGTTTTAAACGGCTGAACAAGATTTTTCTGACCCACGGCCATCTGGATCATATTCTGGGACTAGGCGGTTTGATCTCCACCTTTAGCCGGTGGGAAGCGATTGAAACCGTCGAAATTTACGGCGGGGAAGCTACTCTGGACCGTGTGCGAGATTTGATCTTCAAAGTCGTCTTGCGGGGCGGCGAAAATCCCGCGTTTAAGGTCAAGTTTGTGCCGATTAAACCCGGCGTTATTTTCGAGGATAGAACCTTTCAAATTCAAGCCTTTCCGGTCAGCCATCGTGGCCCTGACTGTTATGGCTTTATCTTTCAGGAGAAACCACGTCGCCCTTTTCTTAATGAAAAAGCGGAAGCGTTGGGTGTCCCGATTGGCCCGGAGCGACGAGATTTGGTTAACGGCCAATCCTTAACCCTGGTCGACGGCCGGCTAATCCGGCCTGACGATGTGCTCGGCCCGGTCATCGAAGGCAGCAAACTGGTGATGGTCGGTGACTCCGCCCGAACCGATAACCTGGTTGAGTTTGTTCACAACGCCGACGGCTTGGTCATCGAGGCGACTTATATCGAGACCGACGCTGATATGGCCCGCCGCTTTGGCCATTTGACGGCGGCTCAGTCGGCGCGTCTGGCGCGTGAGGCTAACGTGGAGAGACTCTTTCTGACCCACCTCTCACGCCGTTATCGGGAAGCGGACGTGGCGGCGGAGGCCAGCGCTATTTTTCCCAATACGCTGGTGGTCCGAGATTTCGACAAAGTGACAGTAGCCAAGAAGGACAAGTAACAGGCGGTGATTGAAATTCTGCAAGCCGGGGCTACCTACTTTAACTTGACGTTGTCCGAGGATCAACTTGGGGCCTTTGTCAGCTACCAACGCGAACTGGCGGCCTGGAACGAAAAATTCAATCTGACCCGAATTGTTGAGCCGCGAGAGGTGGCGGTCAAACATTTTCTCGACAGCCTATCGCTACTTACGGTGTTGCCGGAGCTAAATAATCCTCGCTCGATCATCGATGTCGGTAGTGGAGCCGGATTTCCGGGCATTCCGCTTAAAATTGTCCGGCCTGAATTGTCGATGGCGCTGTTGGAATCGACCGGTAAAAAAACGACGTTTCTCCGGCACGTGGTCGAGACCTTGGCGCTGACGAATGTCGCTGTGGTCACGGCTCGAGCGGAAGAGGCCGGCCGTCAGGCCGTTCATCGGGAGCATTACGATCTGGCTGTGGCGCGGGCTGTTTCCCGGCTGGCCGTTCTGGCCGAATATACTTTGCCCCTGGTTAAAGTGGGCGGTTGGGTCATCGCTCAAAAGGGGCAATATCCGGTTGAAGAAATCGAAACCGGTGAGCGGGCCGTCCGAATCTTGGGAGGTAAAATCGTCGAGGTTCGACCGGTGGAGGTTCCCGGTTTGGCGGCTGAGCGGCATTTGGTTATCCTAAAAAAAATCAAACCAACACCCAAACTGTACCCACGTCAGCCCGGAGGGCCGGCCAAAGATCCGCTCTAACTGTCTCGATCGGGATTAGTAATGGTGTTGACGTTGCTTCTAATTGTTAGTATACTTTCGACATAGCTTTTATAATGAGGAATTAGACTGAGTGTACATTGGCGAAAGACGCAGACCCTACATACTTCCTCTCTTGCTCATCTTAATCATGTTCCTGGGTTCTGGTTCGCCAACAAAGGTGCTGGCTCAAGACACGGAGGCCGATTTAGATGCGGCGGTGGAGGCGGTTTTCAACCAACTCACCCCGGCCGAACGGGTTGGTCAACTTTTTCTTGTCTCGTTTCAGGGTACCGAGGTGGGCGCTGATTCGGAAATTGCGGAGTTGATCCAGCAGTATCGCGTGGGCGGAGTCTATATTTCGGCTGAAAATAGGAACTTTTTTAACTCCCAATCGACCCCAGCTCAAGTATTGCAGCTAAATAATAATTTGCAGACTTTGGCCCAAACGCCGCCGCCTATTACAGCAACCTCAACCGTTACCGGGTCGGTTACAACCCCGGATGAGCAGAGTTATACTTCCATTCCTCTCTTTATTGCCGCCAATCACGAAGGCGACGGCTTCCCCGAAACCCAAATTCGGGGCGATATGGTCGATATTCCCAACCAGATGGCTATCGGCGCAACCTGGGATCCTGAAAATGCGCGAGAAATGGGGCAGGTTGTCGGTCACGATTTATCACGGTTGGGCGTTAATATGTTGTTTGGGCCGTCGTTAGATATTCTGGATAACCCCCGGCTTGATCAAGGCAATGGTTTAGGCACACGCACTTTTGGCGGTCACCCGTTTTGGGTCGGCGAGTTGGGCCGCGCTTATATCCAAGGTGTTCACCAGGGCAGCGACGGCCGCCTCTTAACCATATCTAAACACTTTCCGGGCTTTGGCAGCAGCGACCGTGAAATCAATCAGGAAGTGCCCACCATCTTTAAATCGCTGGATGATTTGCGTGAAGGTGAACTGTATCCGTTTTTTCAGGTGACAGACCTGACTGCCGCCGAGCCGGCAGCGATAACGGACGGTTTGATGACCTCACACGTTCGCTATCAAGGCTTACAAGGTAACGTGCCGATCAGCTTTGACGCCCGAAACCTCCCGGCTTTATTGGCCCTCGACGAATTGGCCCCCTGGCGCGATGCGGGCGGGTTGATTATCAGCGCGCCGCTGGGCGCGCCCGCGGCCTTGGGCAGTATTGCCGCCGGTAGCGAGGTTTTTCCGGCCCGCCGCTTAACTCAGGATGCTTTTTTGGCCGGCAGCGATATTTTGTCTCTGACCGATTTTGCTTTTGAAGATGATGCCGACGCCCAACTCGCTAACATCAAGGATGCCATTCTGTTTTTTCAGGATAAATATCAGAACGATTTGAATTTTCAGACGGCCATTGATCGCTCGGTGCGACGAATTATTAGAGCTAAAATCAAGCTCTATGGTCAAGATTTGGTGAATAGTTCTGGGGTGCAGCCCTTTGAGAATTTGAGCGGTCTGGGTAGCGTTGAAATAGATTTGGATCGAATTGCCCAAGCTGGAGTGACTCGGATCACCCCGGGCGCTGCCGCAGCGCGTGTACCGCTGCCCGATCCACCGCAGCCGGGCGAAAATATCCTGATCTTTACCGATGATCGGTTGGTTCGTGATTGCTCAGACTGCCCGCAGTTCCGGCTTATCCCTACTACTGCTCTAGAAGATATCGTGATGCGACTCTTTGGGCCGGAAGCGACAGGCCAGGTCTCTGCCGATCACATCAATAGCCTTAGTTTTGTTGATTTAAAGGCCTGGCTTTCTTCAGATAATACCACGGCCAGCACCGCTGATGTTGGCCAGTTGATCGACGAGGCAGATTGGATCATCTTTGGGATGCTTAATGTCGATACTGAAATGTACCCGGAATCGGATGCCGTCATTTCGCTGCTGCGAAATCGATTTGACAATTTGCGCAACAAGAATTTAATCCTTTTTGCCTTTAACGCCCCCTATTTTTTGGGCGAAACCGAAATCAGCCAGTTGACCGCTTATTACGCCTTCTACAGTAAAATGCCTAGCTACTTGGAGGCTGCTGCCAGAGTGCTATTTCAACAATTTGAGCCGGCCGGCGCTTCGCCGGTGGAGGTTCCGGCTATTGGGCCGCTTGATCTGAGTCCGAATCCAACTCAAGTGATTCAGCTTGATCTGATTAATAAAATTAGTAGTTCAGGGGAAATCATCCCGTTTGAAGCGCCGTTAGAAAATGATCTAACCATTGATCTGGATGTAGGTGAGGGCATTCTCATCCGCACCGGTAAAATCGTCGATAAAAACGGCCATCCGGTGCCCGATGGGTCGATCGTGAACTTTTTCAGATCGTATCCGCTGGAAGGGTTGGGGTTAGGTCCTATTGAGGCTCGTACGGTTAACGGCGTAGCTGAAACAGTGATCGTCAAAGAACGAGATACGCCGCTGTCGGTCAGAGCTTCCAGCGATCTGGCCGCCCAGTCGGAGGTGGTCAATATTGGCCCCGGCATTGTCGATACACCGACCCCGACCGTGACATTGACGCCAACCTCAACCAGTACGCCCGTTGCTACGGAAACGCCCACCGATACACCTAGCGCCACCCCGACAGAACCGACCACGACACCAACGGCGGTTCCCCCGCCGCTATTGTTACAACCACCGTTACCGGACAGACCGGTTACGTACATCGATCTGGTTTATTCTATTATCGGCTCGTTAACGATTGGGGGAATTGCCTTCACCTTGGGCGGTGAACGATTTGCTTTAGAAGAACGGCTCCGAGGGGCGTTAGTGGCGTTGGCCTCGGGTTTAGTTGGCTATATCTTTTTTACCATCATTGGGATCGCTTTTTATGAAGCCCCACTGGTAGAAACATTGATTCGGCAGAATATTGTCGGCCATTGGGTTGCACCGCTGTTCGCCCTGGTTTTTTCAATTGTAGGGGTGCTCATCTGGCATTTGAAGCCGGGCCGGGTTTTTTGGAAGAAGCCGGCCAATCGCCGAACCACCTCTAGCGGGTGACTTCACTCACCGGGGCAATGGTGGTGGGTGCAGCGCCGGTTGGGATTGAAGGGCCGGGTGTAAAGGTTAAAATCATGGCCAAGGTTAGCAGCGCGGTGATCAATGCCAGCAGTACCCGGTTGCGCCAGACAGCAGCACGCCAACCATTGACGGTTCGCCCGTTGATTACTATCGGGCCATGGGCTAGTAGCTCGTGTTCGAATTGTTTAACACTGTCCGGCCGGTCGCCCGGATGTAAACCCATCGCGTGTAGAATCGCCTGTTCGGTTTGCGGCGATACATCGGCATTGATCTCACGAATACTTAGTTGGGGGTCATACTTGGCGCGAATGTAGCGACTTTTAGCATCGGGCGGTGGGAGATTGGTGAGTAAATGGTACAGCGTCGCTCCTAGCGAGTAGATATCGGAGCGAACATCCGTATGGCCGGAATCGCCGCCGATCTGTTCAAGGGGCGCATACTGAATCGTCGCTCTACCTTGCAAAACCGTAATTGTTCGATTATCATCAGGAACCATGAGCTTGACCAACCCAAAATCAACCAGTTTGATGGTGCCGTTGGGGGTAAGCTTAATATTAGAAGGTTTGATATCCCGGTGAAGCACCGGAGGATCTTGTTGGTGCAGATAATCCAGTGCATTGATCAACTGCTCTGTCCAGGTCATGACCTGTTCTTCGGGAATAAACTGCTTTTTGTGCCGGGCGTTCTCGATAATTTCTCGTAAATCCTGGCCGGGTACAAAATCCATAACCAGATAGTCGCGGCCGTTAAACAAAAAGAAATCTGAAACTTTAGGCAGGTTAGGGTGGTCCAGGCGCGCCAAAATGCTGGCTTCGCGGTGAAACGCCGCCTGAGATTGCTCTAGAAATGTTTTTGAATTATTAGAGTCTGGTACGACTTCTTTGATCGCGCATAGGCGACCTTCTAGACGTAAATCTTCGGCTTTGTAGATTGCGCCCATGCCGCCCTGACCCACTAAATCTAAAATGCGGTATCGAGACCACAGGATAGTGCCAGGGGTCAACAGGTCTGACATCTCTCTTCTTCTCCAATTAATTATGTACACCTAGATGTACTAAGAATCCGACTGGATGACGGCAGTCACCCGATCGCGTGGCTGTTGATAGCTTAACTGAACAAACATATTCTGTCAAAAGAGGAAAGACTCAACATTAATTATAGTTGATTCAAGGGGCAATAACAATGTCTAGAAGTGAAGTCGCCATGCTGTTGATTCAAGAGGGTAACAGCCCTAAAACGCAATGGCCTTTAGTTAAAGATCGGACCGTTATCGGTCGCGAATCGGATAGCGATATCCAAATTGATGATCGCCAAGTCTCCCGTCGCCATGCTGAGATTGCTTTGACGCCGGACGGCTACTATGTTTTACGCGACTTGGGCAGCAAAAATGGTACATTTTTAAACGGCCAGCCGGTATCGCACGAGCCGAAATTGATTCGCAACGGCGACGAAATTGGGATTGCCTTGTGTGCTAAATCTACGTTTGTAGCCGAAGAGGCGACCGCCCCGGCCATCCTGGGGCAGTACAAACCGGGCATCCGGTTAGACATAGCAGCCAAGCGCGTATGGGTGATGGGCAAAGAGATCGATCCCCCTTTATCATTGGCTCAGCATAATCTGTTGGAACTTTTATACATCAACTCAGGTAAGGTTGTTTCGCGTGACCAAGTTGTGGCGGTGGTTTGGTCTGAAGAAGAAGCTGAAGGGGTTTCGGAGCAGGCCATCGATGCCTTGGCTCGACGGCTTAGGGAACGCATTGCGGAAATCGATCCGAATAATAAATACGTTGAAACAGTTCGAGGACACGGTTTTCGGTTGAATTTGACCGAAAGTTGAGGTCGGTGTGATTTGTTGAGGTTTCGCTTGGCTGATCTGCTAGGACCTAAAAATTAGCCACGAATTTCACAAATTAGCACGATAATTACATACTACTCAGCCTGCCGGGTCTGATAAGGCCTGACGGGTCTTTAAACGCCATTTCTACTTTAATTATGGTTCCAACCGGGCAGATCCGTTCTCATAACCATCATTCGGAAACCTGTCAGGTCTGGCCTGAACGGAGGATATACACTGTCTCGTCAACATCCCCTCATCGGTATTTCTTGTCGCCCTGATATTAGCGGGGTCTATCCTGGACGTATCATCAACGCGCAAAACAAATCGTACACGGACGCGGTTCTGCAAGTCGGTGGCATCCCGATTTTGATTCCGGTTGAAGTAAACGGCTACCAACTTACAGAAATTTTCAATCGAGTCGATGGTATCCTGTTCTCCGGCGGCGGCGACGTTGATCCGGCCTTATATAACGAAAAACCGGCTGTCGATAACCTATCGGACATTCAGAGAGTACGGGACATTCACGAACTTGAACTGATGCGACTGACGATGGAGCGCCAAAAACCATTTTTTGCCATTTGTCGGGGCATTCAAGTGATGAATGTGGCCGTCGGCGGAACATTGTGGCAAGATGTGGCCAAGCAATTTAAAAACCCCATCCGGCACGACTTCTACTACACCGACAACCGTTTCCCGCGCTATTTCATCGCTCATGAGGTGAATGTCGAAAAATCGTCAACATTGGGTAAAATCGTGGGCAGCGAGCGGATTCCGGTGAACAGTCTTCATCATCAGGGCATCAAGGATGTCCCCCCTGTGTTGCGTATTGCTGCCTGTGCCGACGACGGCCTGGTTGAAGCGCTTGAAGTGGCCGATCATCCCTTTGGTCTGGGTGTGCAGTGGCATCCTGAAGAGTTGGTTAACGAGCACACTTCGGCCCGTCAGCTTTTTGAAGCCTTTATTGAAGCCACCCGCAATCATTAGCTCAATTATAGCCCCCACATCCAGTAGATATAGATGGGAGTGGCAATCGCCAACAATAAAGTCAGCGGCGCGCCAACCCGGGTGAAGTCAAAAAATTTGTAACCGCCAGGGCCATAAACCATGACATTTGTTTGGTAACTGACCGGCGTGGAGAAACTCATGGCGGCGGCGAACATGCTGGCCAGGATAAACGCCCGCGCATTCAGACCTAACGCTTCAGCCGTGGCGATGCCAACCGGCACCATTATTACCACCGCCGCGCTATGAGAGATGAATTCGGCTAAAATAACTGTCATCAAATAAAAGATGCCTAAAACGACGATAGGCGGGGCATGGTCGGCGGACATGGTCGCCAGATCGGCCAAGAATTGAGCGCCGCCGGTACGCTGCAAAGCCAGCCCCAACGGAATGAGACCGGCTAGCAAAAAGATAACATCCCAACGAATGGCTTCGTGTAGTTCGTTTACTTTCAAGCAGCCGGTCAACACCATCAATACGCTGCCGACAATGGCCATAATCAAAATAGGATACCCCAGCGCCGCTATGAGGGCAACGCCGCCAATAATCGCCAAGGCGACCGGAATCTTTTCTCGCCGAAATTCCTCTTGTTGCATTTCTTCGGTAACAATGAAGCCGGATTCCCGTTTGATCTGGTCTAAAGCCGCCGGTGTTCCACGTAGCAGCAGCGTATCGCCAAAATTGAGGACCACCTGACTAAGCCGATCTCGAATGACCTCTCCATGTTTTCGGATAGCGATAACTGTGCAATTGTAGTGATGTCGAAAGTTGGTGGTTTCTAGGGTGCCGCCAATTAAATCTGAATTAGGGCCAATCACGGCCTCCAAAATACCCCGCCGAGTGCGCTTAAGCGGGTCTCCCCAGCGCACTTCCGTTTCAATCATCAAGCCGCCGCTCTCCTGAAGCCTGAGAAGTTGTTTGGTGTTGGTTTTGATGAATAAGATATCGTTTGGGTGAATGTATTTGTCGGCCAAAGGATGGTTTAATTTATGTCCATTCCTGACAATTTCTAGCACATGAATATCAAACTGCTCTCTCAAGCGGCTGTCGACTATGGTTTTGCCGACAAATGGTGATTTTTCCAGAATAATGACTTCGGTCAGGTACTCCTTCATTTGGTAGGCCTCAGAAATTTCCTTTTCGTGTGATCGATAGGGCAGCATCCAGCGACCGATAAATAGAAGGTAAGCTGCCCCGGTGGCAAAGACCATCAACCCGATATGCGAGAACTCGAACATACGAAATCCGCCATAGCCGGCCCGTTCTGCAAGAGTGCTGGCTAAAATATTGGTGGCCGTTCCAATCAGGGTGACCGCCCCGGCCATTTGCGAAAAATAAGAGAGGGGGATCAACAGTTTTGAAGGGGGACGTTTGTGCTCACGAGCCAGAGTCAGCACGGAAGGGATTAATATAGCCACCGCCGCCGTATTGTTGATGAACGCGGAAATGGGAGCTACCACAACCATAACCATTAATAGCTGCCGTATTTCACTATTGCCGGCAATGCGCACCATGTGATGGGCCAGCAAATTAATCATCCCGGTTCGATATACCCCGGCGCTCAAGATGAACATGGCTAGAATGGTAATGGTGGCCGGATTACTAAAACCGGAGATGGCTTCTTCCGGTGTAACATTAAGAATAGGACCTAGTACCAAAATTAAAGCCATAATCCCAAACGCCACAAAATCAACGGGATAGATATCGAGTATAAAAACGACTAAGGCTCCAACTAAAATGGCAAAGGCCAACAGCATTTCGAAGGTCACGCTATATTCTCCTTAGGTAACCCGAAATTACAGAGCGCGGTGATCTTGGCTCTCCTCGTTGAGATCTAAGCGAGTGATTTTGGGAAACTTGCTAAAAAAATTGTTTTCAGGGAAGGTTGATTTGACCCGGGCACACATTCAGCCAAATCCGGTCTTTAAACTTCTTGTTTAACCCCAGTTGCTACCGTGTTCAGGAAATACCGAAAAACCAATGGTTCAGTACTGACGACATGGGAAGTAGGGAGCAAGGAGTAAGAAGTAATCGGTTTTCACGCCTATTCCTTGCTTCCTACTCCCCAATGTAGATACCTTTGGAACTTGCCTTTCAGTCAATGGGTTGGTTGCCGACAATATAAGCGACGGTGGATTGCCAGACCACCACGGTGTCGGCCAGTTGCTGCTGGAAAAGCGTTTTTAGCCTGCCCAGTTCGGAGAGAGATAAACCGGAACTGATTTTAGGTGTGCTGAGAAACTGCGCAAATGTTGGCCGTTTGCCTTGGGCATCGATGTTAAACCAGCGTTCAATTTGCCCCATGTCGATCCGCCACTCAGCCGTGGTCGTCTCTACGTACAGTTCTATCTGGCTAAAGCCAACTTGTTCAAAGATTGAACGCAGGGATTCTTCATCCCAATTTACCATAGCATCATCCGGATTGGTGTAGATCGCCTCCTCAGCGGCGCTAATTCGCTCGATCAGATCAAGCGGTAGGGTCGAAAGATCAACCAGTTTATGCAGTCGTTGAGTATACTTCGGTATGATTTCGGCCAGGACTACGCGCCCGCCGGGTTTGAGCATAGTTTGCATCGCATTGGCCGCGGCTGTTTTATCCGTTAACTGCGTCAAGACGTTTCGGCCAATGACGACATCAAAGCGCGGCCAAGCCTGTTGCTGAGGCGCTTCGAAGGCCGCAGTAATCAATTGGGGCAGATCGACTACTCGGCCGGTTAAGACAACCGGGCGTTCTAAAGATTGCAAATTATTAGCTTGTTGGTTGAGTACTTCGGTGGTTGACCGGTCAGCGGCCAGCGCGTACACACCGCCCGCTGCGGCGCGACGAACGGCTTCCCAGGTAAGTAGGCCCGTGCCGACATTAAGATCTAAAACCAGATTATGCCGTTCTATTTGGGCTAAGGCAAAAATCCTGTCTCGAATTTGCCCTAACTGCGCTCCGACTCCGCTCAAAGTTCGTTGTAGCCACGGATTTTGCGCCGCCGGCCCCTTGCCCATTCTTTCAACCTCCCAATCGAGCGACGCATGCGGCTCTACGAGAGCGGCCAACTGTTCCTCGCGGCGTCTGGCCACCAGGTCTCGAATAGTGCCTTCGTGACCCTGCGCCGAGGGTTGGTAGAAGAGTCGTCCCTGCAAACTGGGGGGTAAATATTGCTGCGCCACCCAATGATCTTGGTAAGCGTGCGGATACAAATAGCCCGCCCCATGGCCAAAATCGGCCCCATCACGATTAGCATCACGTAGATGAGAAGGCACATCCGCTTCCCGTTCCCGCTCAACCGCGGCCAGAGCATCGAAAAAGGCCATAACGGAGTTGCTTTTAGGGGCCGTAGCCAGGTAAAGGCAGGCCAGCCCCAAATGAAAGCGCCCTTCAGGCATACCGACATAATCAAAGGCTTGGGCCGCGGCCGCGACAACGGTCACGGCCTGCGGATCGGCCATACCGACATCCTCGCCGGCAAAAATCAGCATGCGCCGAAAGATAAAACGCGCATCTTCCCCGGCGTAAACCATTTTCGCCAACCAGTAAAGCGCTGCGTCAGGATCGGACCCTCGCAGCGATTTGATAAAAGCCGAGATAGTATCGAAATGGGCGTCGCCGTCTTTGTCGTACAGCACCGCTCGGCGCTGGATCGATTCTTCGGCCACATCGGTCGTTACGTTAATCAACCCATAATCATCGGGCGGTGTGGTTTCGACAGCTAACTCTAACGCATTCAACACTGCGCGGGCATCACCGTTGGCCACATTGACCAGGTGGTCGAGCGCTTGCTCGGTCAGGTTGACTTTGAGCCGGCCATAGCCCCGCTCCTGATCTTGCAGCGCCTGCCGCACGATACCGCGCAAATCATTCTCATTCAAACTGCGTAGTTGAAACACCCGTGATCGCGAGACCAGCGCCTTGTTGACTTCAAAATACGGGTTTTCCGTCGTAGCGCCGATCAAAATGACGGTCCCATTTTCCACATGGGGTAGCAGTGCATCCTGTTGCGCTTTGTTGAAACGGTGAACTTCATCAATAAACAGGATCGTTTTCTTGCCGTAGAAACCACGCTGCTCCTTAGCGGCGGCAATGGCCTCTCGGATATCTTTAACGCCGCTGAGGACGGCGTTGAGCGCAATAAAATTGGCGTGGGTGGTGTTGGCAATAATCCGAGCCAGGGTAGTTTTACCCGTACCCGGTGGGCCGTAGAAAATCAGCGACGATAATTGGTCGGCTTGAATGGCTCGCCGCAGGAGACGGCCCGGTCCTACAATATGCTCCTGGCCGATAAATTCGTCTAATGTGCGGGGCCGCATACGCGCCGCCAGCGGAGCTTCCTGTTCAATTTGCTGCTCACGAGCATGATCGAATAAGTCCATAGCGGTATTGTAGCACAAATTTGCTAGAAGCGAGAAGAATTTGGGAGCCAAAGCTTCCGGCTGTTGTTGTGTAAACAATCGGGATATGTTATATTAAAAGTTGCTTTGAGATCACTCCCTTAAAAATCCTTACCAAATTCATATGTTTTTTAGATAAATCTCTAATTTGTTTGGGGTATCATTCTACAGCAGTCGTTGTGTTTGTTCAGATAATTTACAGATGCTTAGAGTAAATATATCCCCTTAGCTACCGGCCTAAACTTCTTGATTGTTGGGAACATTAAAAGAAGGAGGCTTTTTGTCATTTTTTTGACAATTAACTGTCAATTTTTATCGAGGAATTTCATTTATAGTACTTTATATGCGGCTACTCAACCAGGCGGCTCACCATTCGCCATATAGCAGTACGTAGAGGATTATCATCATGTATGATGTTCATCCTGTTAGATTACAGGAAATGCGCTTACCCCGGAACAATAATAATAAAAGTAAAAACTACTCGCCGGGGTTTCCGGTAGAGGCTTTTAGTCGCCCACTTTTGAACGTTTTAGAAGAACCCCGTACGGTTGAAGCAACAGGCGTTCCGGAAGAATTTATAGCTAATCTGGCCTTGAAAATCATTTATTTCAACGGTACGATGAAAGGCTGGCAAGTAGCTCAGGCCATGCGTCTTAACTTTTCGGGCGTCATTGATCCCGTTCTGCAAGAACTAAAATTGCAGCATTTGGTTCAGGTGACCGGGAGTAAAGATTTAAGCCGGACTTCATTCCAATACGCTATTACGGAGAAGGGGAGCCAGCGGGCCAGAGAATTACTGGATCGCAGTCGCTATGTTGGCCCTTGCCCGGTGACGTTGAAGCAATACGTTCAGGTGGTCAAACTTCAGGCCCAGAATAGACCTAAGGTCAAACAAGAACAGGTCCGTATGGCGTTGGAGGGATTGGTCTTATCCAATGAAATTATCGATCGAATTGGCCCGGCTGTAAATTCTTTCAAATCGGTTTTTCTTTACGGCCCACCCGGTAACGGCAAGACCAGTATCGCTAAGGCGATTACTCGAAAACTGCTCCCTGATAACATTATGGTACCGCACGCGATCTATGAAGACGGACACGTCATTAAAGTCCATGACGCCGAGGTTCATCCGCTGATGGAAGATGAAGCTTCGCAGTTGTTTGAGGCGAGCGGGTTGGACAAGCGCTGGGTTCGATGCGGATCGCCGGTGGTTATCTCCGGCGGTGAATTAACTTTGCAAGACCTTGATCTCTCCTGGAGCGAAACCAATCGCTTTTATGAAGCGCCATTGCAGTTAAAGGCGAATAACGGTCTGCTGCTCATTGATGACTTTGGCCGCCAGCAAATGGGGCCGCAAGAGTTGCTCAATCGTTGGATTGTGCCGTTAGAAGAGCGGATCGATTTTTTGACCTTCCAAACCGGCAAAAAATTTGCTATTCCCTTTGAAACGCTCATTGTCTTTTCTACCAACCTCAATCCGGAGTCGCTGGTTGATGAAGCTTTCTTGCGGCGCATTCGCCACAAGATGAACATCGATAACCCAAATGAGCAGCAATATTACCGTATCTTTGTCGGCGCCTGCCGCGAAAGAGGTATTAAGTTTGATAAAAAGGCCTTCATTTATCTCCTCCGCGAGTATTATTTTAGTGCCGGGCGTCCTTTAAAAGCATGCCATCCCCGAGATTTGCTCGATCAATTACTTGATTTTGCCTCCTACCGGGGTAAACAGCCTTTAATGAGCACCGAATTGCTGGACCTGGCGGCCCGTTCCTACTTCGCCGACTTAATGTGAGTCAGATGAGGTGGTGGTTCGCCGTTGGAACTGACCTACTATAATTTTGACACCCAAATTGTCGCTAACTGGTGGGATCGACAGCGATTTGTCGCCCACTGGTGGCGCTTTTATAAAAGCGATCCATTTTGGGTACCTCCGTATTATCCCTTACTTTCGCAAAGCCTAAACCCTAAACATAATCCTCATCTGGCTCGCTTAAACCTATTACTGGCTCGCCAGTTACGCCGGTCTAATGGCGGACGAAATACTTTTTGGCGATGGTGGCTCAAGTGGGCCGATCATCAACCGGCCCCGGCCGGTCGAGTCTTATATCTGGCTGTACTGCCTGAGTGGCGTCGACGCGGAATCGGACGTCATCTGGTTTAACAGGCCTTGGTGTTGGCTCAAGAGCAAGCGTGGCGCAGTTTGAGTATGGGGCCGATACCGGTTACTCAGCCGGCCGGAGAGTTTTTAACAGCGTTGGACGCTGAAGCCAAGCAGAGTTATGTGCTTTATGAGTGGGACTTATAAAAAATCGGCCCCCGACAACATTCGCTGCAGGGGGCCGATGGTGGGGAAGAGGGATAATAAACAGTTACTTGTTGTTGGATCGGGTTTGGATAGCACGGCGCGACGGGCTTAAGCGTGGTCGCTGAATACGGATGTTGGATACAGGTCGCAGCCAGATATGGGGACCCGGTTTACCAGTCGATGATTGTTTTTTGGTAATTGTCGGACGGTTGCCGAAGATAACGACGGAACCGAGCAAGAACAACAGCGCCAAACCGATGATAATCAGGACAACAATGCCGGCCACAGCCATCCAGCGGGTAATATGGGTCTCCCCGACCGAAATCGGCTCGGTTTTAATAATTCCTGACGGTAGATTTGGGCTATCAGATGTAGAAGCGATGTCTATTAGGGTTTGGCTGCCGATTTCCAAAGAAGCCGTCTGATTGGGGATTGTCTGTAAGGTAGAAGCCACAAGTTTGGCTTTTTCAATCTCAACCGTCGTTGGGCTATCTTGCAGGCGCTCAAAGGTTATTGTTGCAATCGATCCGGTGCCATCCACTGGCGGAGCCGGGTTAAGCAAGGTTAGGGCGTAGGTAATTGTGCCTTCTAGATTATCCACTTGGTTGGCCACAACAAACCCGTTACTGGTCGATAAGAAATCGCCCTCTGTTATTTGTAGGCCATCCCGAGCAGGATCGGCATCTTGTACGGTCAAAATGCCGGGATCGTATCTAAGTTTTACCTCTGCTCCATACAAATCAGCCACATTTTCGGCGACAATATCGACCTTAAGCAAGCCTTCCGGCGTTTCAACCGACTTAAGATAAACAGTTGTGCCTGCCTGAGCAAAGACAAGTGGGGTTGTTAACCATATAACCACAGTAGCTAGAAAGATAATCTTGTTTGAATGTTTGAAAATGAGCCTCACTTATTTTCTCCTGGTTGCTAGAATTGGTTATTTAACATTTAAGGTTAGTATAGACCTTAAGAAAAACCCTGTGAAGCGTAGAAAATTCGGGGATTTTGCCCGGATCTTTAACAAAATAAAAACGAGGCCAATCGGCCTCGTATAAACTACCTACGTACGATGTGATAAAGAGAGAAAAATTTATGGCGATGTGTTAACCTGGGAGGCTCGACCGGTATACAACGGCCTATTTCTGGGAGCGGCCAGTAATAAAAATTGGGTGATACCGACGAGGATTAACACATCGCCAATGCTCATGGCGCTGTTGCGGCCCAAAAAATCGACCGGAATAACATCGGACAAAAACCACAAGTTGGTTTCATGTTGAGCGAGCATAATGCCTTTGCTAGCCGGAGCGCGGGCTTGTAGTTCAACCGTGTGCTCAGAGCCAAGAGCTTGATAAGTTTCCGGGGTGATGGGCATCCAGCCGCCATTGGCCATCATTACTGTTGTATTTAGAATAACGCCTAAGGCAAACAATTTTGCTCCCGGTAGGTGTCGATTGAGAAGAATCAGAAGTATTAAGAGGGTTTGTGAGCCAACCACCACTATCATTTGGAACATCGTTTGACCCGGCACATAGGTCACCAACATCGCTTGAAGTAAGAATAAGCTTAAAACAGCTAATCCTAGCTTCCAGCCCCCTTGAAATTTAATCTGACCAATTGAACTAAAATCTGGCCGGATGAGTAAAGCTAAACAACTTAGACAAATGATAATGTAGATCAAAATCACGATGGAGCCTCTCTTTACATTAGAAAATTGGGAACAATACGTTAGAACTAAGAGTCTGGGTCTGAAAAAGGGTTTCGTCAGGAGATTAGAGATTGGAGGTTAGAATATATTTTAAGGACCAATATTTAATCTCTACTCTCCAATCTCCTGAATTAAGGAAATTCAACTTGTAACGATCCTTTAGTGGTCAGGGTCTCCGCTGCTTTTGTCCAAATTTCTTCTAGTTTCAAAGCCGGTTCGTTCGATGCTGTGTCGAACTTGGTGAGCCAGCCGTTTCCAGTAGTTGTGCCAGGTTTCATCGGTTTCGTTGAGTTCGTTCTGAATTAAAATTAGCAGCAGTGTGGCATCATGTTCGCTTAATTCAAGAATGACCTTGCGCTCGTTCAGATTCATTTTGCCCAACTTATTGATAAAAACATAGTTACGATTCGTTGATTGCATGGTTTTGCGCTTTTAATTCGGTAGATGAAAGGGTCAATTTGTTACTAATTAACGCTTTTACCGTTGATAGTTAAGAAGTAATCTACTTTTAATTTGACGCGCATACTCTTTTAGAGAATGGGCGTTAACTGTCGTTAGTATCTCCGTATCTTCCGGTGATAGATTTAGCTCTATAAGAGCTTCAGTCGGGTTAGATAAAAGCTTGGTTCTAAAAGCAGTATTGGCGCTGGCTCTGATCAAGACATCAGAGATGGCAGGTCGATTTTGAATTGTACTCATGAACATAACTCCTATAACTTAATGTGAATGAATAATTATCCCGCATTGTCGTGAGGTGCGCCGCCAGCCAATGCGGCGATTATCATAAGCCCCAAAATAGCAATAGCTCGAGCTTTTTGATTGTTCATTAAGTCAGCAGCCATCAGTTTAATTCTTAAAGTCATTGAAAGTTCTCCTTTTGATTGACCAATTACTGTATGATTTTTTATCGTATCAGTAATTTATCAGAAAGGGTCTGACATCTCTCAGTAATACTATACGAAAAAAGCCCTTCAGAGGGAGTATACTACTCCCTCTGAAGGGCTTTTAAGCGCTTATAATTAGTTTAGATTAGTTTACAAGCTGGATCTGTTTATTGGCTATCACTTGTTCGTACAGTCTTACTGTCACCGGATCAGGTGGCGCATTGAATTCCTGTTGTAACATTGTACGTAGATTTGTATAGTGGGCGTGTAGTTGATCGTGTAGGCCGAGTTGAACATAAGCCTTAAAAGCTGCGCGGTGCAGATCCTCTCTAAAATAGTCGCACATCAAGCCCTGATTAATAATTCTTAGCGCTTCTTGCGACGAACTTTGTTCAAGTAATTTTTCACTGGTCAGTTTAACGACCCGTAGAAAATTGGCCTCAAACCAGGTCTGATATTGCAGGCCCCATTCACTTAATTCAAAACCGGCCAAAAATTCGCCACGATATAAGGAAATCAATTCCTTTTGAAGGATTAATGCCTCATCAGGGGCCGCTTGTGGAATCCGCTCCAGCAGTTTTTCAAAGGCCGTAGCATCACACCATTCTAAATATTTGGGATTGATCTGATAGTAATCGTCTTTAACGATAATATAATCAGGAGCGCCAAAAATAGTCTCCCTAACCCTTCTAAGCGTT
Organism: Anaerolineales bacterium; assembly: GCA_020634855.1. Taxonomy (GTDB): domain Bacteria; phylum Chloroflexota; class Anaerolineae; order 4572-78; family J111; genus JAGRBY01. The sequence goes on along the minus strand of JACKAU010000002.1, from coordinate 310,547 downwards.
TGGTGGAAGGTTGAGGAGGCTTTGCTGGGTTCTAAATCCGGCCACAAAGCCGTGGTTATCTCACTCCAGCGGCACCCACCATCACGGCCTTCTAACATCAAGTATGCCAAAAACTCCGGCATTTTGCGGATTCGGCCCCGTTGACTAAATGATCGATGTTTATCTTCCACAATAATTGTTGGTGAGCCAAATAAAAAGGCCTGCATGCCGAGATTAGAAGAAGAATCAATCGCCTCCGTCTCACTCTGCCTAAGCAGTAATCGAACGTGGTCTTTAAATTCAACAGACTCATCTGGCTGGTAAAGGGCATATCGTAAGAGCGGCCGGACTTCAGATATAATTAAACCTAATCCGGGCGCCGAACCGCCTAACCTCATAGCCAATTTAAGGCTTTCCTGTAATTGTTTTTGGGCTGCCGAAACTCTAAGATCAAGCAGTAGACCATAGGCCCACAAAAGGCTTACTTTGGTTTGTTCAACTAGACTACTCTGAGCAAAACTATCAAAAGCTTCCGTAAACAATTCGAAACTTGTCTCATACTCTGCCCGACGCAAATAGATTTTAGCCTGTAAAGTTAAGGCTAACCCTTTCTCGAAAATCAACCGGGTTTCGATAGCAAATTCTTTTGCTTGAATAGCTAACTGTAAAGCCTGAACAAAATCGCCTTTTAAGTAATAACACTCACCCAATCTGATTAGTACATAGATCTCTAGAGAATGTACCCCGGCATCCTGCGCATATTCAATTGATGTTTGGAAAGCTTGAATTGCTGGCTCATACTTCTGTTGCTCTAAATAAACATCCCCAATACTGGCCTGGGCAAACGCCGCTCGCCGACTGGCCCCAATTTGAAGTGCAATATCAAGACTGTGGCTGAAATGCTCAAACGCTTCATCATATTGTCCAACTGTATATAAAGAAACGCCTAGACTGTTTAACGTATTTGATAGATCACTGCCATTACCTAACGCTTCCCAAACTCGAATTGCCTGCTTGAAATGGTAGATAGCGCCGTTGATATTTCCTTCCCGATCTAAGCAGACCCCGATATCATGATGACATATTCCTATTTCGTAGGTGTCCCCCCAGGTTTCATATAGGTTCAAGACACGACGGAGGTCTGACAGGGACTTAGTTAGCTCACCAACTTGTTGATGCACTATCCCGCGGTTTCTAAGGGCCATAGCGAGTACGCGCTCTTCAGCTCCCAAGGTTTCAAGTTGGGTAACCCCACGTTTGGCTAGCTCAACTGCCTGGCCCATTTCTCCCTTTTTCCTTAGGCCCACAGACTGCCAAACTTGGGCCTCGGCTGCCCCAATTGCGTCATTATTTAATAAAAATTGCTTTTCAGCGCGTTGAAACAACAATATTGCTTGGTCAGGATCGCCTAGATCGACACTGAGAATCTGGCCACGTAGTAAAAGAAGGCGAGGGTGTTCATCTAGCTTTTCTGAAGGTATCTGCGATACCCACGCATTGAGAGTCAAAGCCCGACCTGTATCATAGAAATGGCTTCCTTGTGTTTCAAGTAGCACCGTTGCTTCATCCCAAGCTTGCACAGAAACGTACAAAAAAATTGCCTCATCATATCGACCTTGGGTGGCGAGTATTTGGGCCGCTTTCATCGAAACCTGGCGATGAAGAATTTCATCCTCAGCCAATTTCGTTCGCAAGAACTCGGCAAAGAGATCATGATATTTATAGCCAACGCCAATTTGGGAGATAAACAAATCCTTGTGGATCAATTCTTCCAGATATACCTGGGCCTGGTCGATTTCCAGCAGGTCATTACACAACTCGGGGGTCATGTCCGGCAGAATAGCGGTGTAGAGCATAAATTTTTGCAGCATTGCCGACTGCTTGCCAAATACTTCTTGAGCCAGATAATCGTAAATCATCTGGCGATCATTTCCCAGCCGCTGTTTGAGGTGACCAATGAGCCGGTTGGCATGCATCATGTGGCCGGTCAGCAACACCTGGGCCACATTGCCGTCGGTTGCCTGAGCAATTTCGTCGGCATCCTCAGCATTGATGCGGCGGCCAAAGCGTTTACGCATCACCAACTGAATCTCTTCGCCGGTAAATTTTAGTTCTTCTTCAGACAGACCGGTGGCTCGCTCGCTGATGAGCAGATCGATAATCTGGCCGGTGTCAAGGGTCATATCGCCCCGGGCGGCCACAATGATGGTACTGGTTTCAGGCAGTTGTTTGAGTAGTCGGTTGAGCGCCAGGGTCATGCCGGCGCTAACGGCTTTGTGATAATCATCGATGATGATGATGTGCGAATCAACACTGCGTAATAGTTCGGCAATGCGACGAATACTGCTTTGCGTGTCGCCGCGATTAACCAGGTTAAGTAGGCTATTTGGTTCTATTTCATGGAAACGATCGGTGATGCTGTAGGCCAGCAGAGTAAGAAAAGAGGTGGGATCCCGATCCGCCGGCTCCAGAGAGCACCAGCAGATGGGGAGGTCCGTTGTTTGAGCGAAATCGGCCAGGAGGATCGATTTCCCGTAGCCACCGGGCGCGTAGATCGTAATCAAACGCTGTCCTTTTTTGATAAACTTATCCAGTAAGTTTAGCAATCGCGAACGACGGTGAATTAAATTAAGGTTGGGAAGTCGGATTCGATCTTCTAACCCCATTTGTCCTTGCTCTGGCCTATCTTTTTAAGCTGCGTTTGTACGTATTGTCTCAATAGTCCAGGGTAAAGGCTAATTTGAAAATTACCCCGTAAGGCGGTCGCCATTGGCTCCGTTTGATTGAGAATCACTATTGATATCTAGAGTATAGCGTCGTTTATGAAATGTGAGTTTGAGGTAGTTAGGTTAGGAAGCAGGGCCAAGAATCGGATAAAGCGGTATTATGATAACTGTAGATTGAAATATTGATAAATGCAAATTTTAACCTAAGCGATGTTTTGACTCAAACTTTTTTTTAATTTTTCAATGGGTATTGCCCGCCATAGGATCGCCATGTCTTGTTGCGCCAAGCCACCTAAGATGGCTAGCATGGCCAAATATATCACACCACCAAGGGTCATTGTAGCAAAAAAGTTAATATCGCCGACCAGCCACAGGGCCAACCCCATGACCGCACTGGCTGCGGCCGGCCGCCATGTTACATCGAACCAGGGCACCACACAGAGGTTTTGGCGTACCATTAAATAAAAAGGGATTAGCAATGACCACTCGGATAGAATAGTGGTAATAGCCGCCGCTCGATAGCCGTAGAGCGGGATGAAGATCAAATTGGTAATGGTATTGAACAGCACGCCGATGATAAAGGCTCGGGTAAGTTGCCGCTGCTGGTTAATGGCAATCAAGACATACTGCGTGACCTGATTAATAAAGCTGAACGGCAAGAACCAGATCAGCAGTTGCAGCACAATGACCGAGTCAGGCACAAAGCTTGGGCCGGCTAAGAATAGAATTAGCTCCTCTGCCACAAACGGCGTGCCGACCGCAATCGGAATGGCCAGCAGCAGCAGCAGTCGCAAGCTCAAAATGTACGCCCGCACCAGCGATTCACGTGAATCGGCAGCGAAGCGGCTCATCAGGGGGAAGATGGCCAGCGTAAAATATTGGGGTATCACGTTAATGCCATCAACATACTTATAGGCCGCGCTGTAATAACCGACCTGAGCGCTGCCCCAAATCGGCTTAAGGATAAAGACATCGATGCGGAAGAAGATGGTTGACAGTAGATGATTGATCATTAGCGGGAAACTTTCTTTCATCATTTCCCGTTGTAAGGCCGGATCGGCCTCGAAATGGGGGCGGTAGATCCGCGTGACCATAATGTACGCTAAAATAACAAATGAAGTTAAATTGGCCACCAGCGAGGCGCCGGCCAGACCGATGATGCCCCACCCCAACAGCAGTACCAATGCCCCTATCGTAACGCGAACAAAGGTGGTGATGGCCGACACGCCGGCCGGATACTCGGCCTTCTCGTGAGCGTAAAAGAGGGCCGTTAGTCCATCGGATAAATTGCTAAAAAACGTGCCAATGGCGAAGATAGCGATGGTCACCAGCACTTCAACCGTGGTATTGCCCCAGATAACATACATCGCCAGAATGAGCGCCATAATGGGAATGGCGGCCAGCCACAAGTAGAGACGCAAAATTGTGGCGTTATTCAGGTACCGATTCCGCTGATTTCTGTCGGCCGCGACATCACGCGTGACCAAGGTCCCTAGCCCAAACCGAGTGATGATCTCAACCATACCGATGAAAGCTACGGCAAAAGCGTACTGCCCCGCGCCCTCCGGCTGCAAAATGCGCAGCATCAGCAGCGCAAAGGCCAGATCGACAATGCGGTTGGAGAGCGCCATGACCATCGGCACCAGGCTATTTTTAGCGATACGTTTGATGGGTGAGTCGTGTTCACTCTCCCGATAGAGCCGGCCCCAAGCCCAATAGCCGACCAGAAAAACCAACAGCGCTGCCGTTAGAAAGGAGCCATACAGACCCAGTTGGAAACTGCGGGGGCTGTATCGGAAACGTACCTGCCACTCACCCGGCTGGAGATAAACCGCTCGAAAATTGCCGTTGGCGCGGTGGATGGTCAACTCAATTTCGGGGAGAGGAGATTGGATATTGGTTGATGGGAATGCGCCGTTCGAGGTGATTTCGGAACTCGATAACTCGGCGGTCGGCGGTTGGTCGTCGGTGGTCGGCGCTGGCCGGGCATAGGCTCGCCAGCCGGGAAAGTAGGTGTCGGCCAGCACCAGCCAGCCGGGTTGGGTTACCTGAACCGTTATTTGAACCTCGTTTGGGGTGTAGTCGGTGATGACCACACTCGGTGCGGCCGGAATCGCAGCCGAGGCATCATCGGGAGTCAGATTACGGCCCAGGCCGTTGTTTTCGCCGTCGAGGATGATTTGCTCGCGTGGATTGAGACTGCGCAGGGCAAAATCAAGATCGCCGTTGGTCGGCATTTCATCCTGAACTATAAAGGCTCGCGGCAGGGCGTCGGTGTTTTCATAGACCCGAACTTCCTGATCGTAAACTAACGTATAGTTGGGGTTGTTAATATCCACCGTCGTTAGAATATAGCGAACCCCCAGTAAATCCAGCAGCGCCGAGTCGAGTGCGGCATAGCCATCATAATAAATCGGCCCGATCCGGTTGAACAGCAAATCACCGTTTTCTTGAATAAGCTGCATAAACCGGGCATACTGACCGGGAATGATGCTGTCGTAGCCGCGCACGTCAAATAGGTGGTTAGTCATACCGGCATTGGCTAGAAATAGTTTGTTACCGGGGCCGGTCGGCGTATCGAAACTGCTGAACCGGAAAAACGGATCGTCAGCCTGTTGCTTTTCAAGCCAGTGGACGACCTCCGGTTTGAAATCGAGCAAGGCCGGATCAACGGCCGGATTAAAACCCGCGCCCGCCAAGAGAAGATCAACGGCCACGATGATCACGGCCAACGGTTGCCAGGCGGGCAGCCGGTTCGACTCACGCGGCCGAAGGGTGAGCCTATTAGGTACAAAAATAGGGCAGCGCGTGATCCGCAGCACCGCCCCGGAAGCCATCAGCATCAGGAAGAATTTAAAAAAGTTTGGCCACTGATAACCGAAAAATTGACGGCCATCGGCAAACGCATTTTGAGCTAATCCTGACCGGTCAAAAACAAACGAGGCCGCCTGGATAAACGGCCCCGGTATCACCAGCGCGGCCAGCATAATCGCTAACCCAACCAGCCCACTCCAAAACAGTCCCCACCCTAAAAAATAAACTAACGATCCTAAAAACGACGGCTGCGCCAGTATATAACTTTTTTTCTTCGCCTTCGCCTCAGCCTCATTTTTAGCCTGCCATCGAGTGCTGACCTGCTCATTCAAAAATGTCACTCCCACCCCCGCCAGCACCGCGATGCTCAGCGTAAATGGGAAAATCCAGCGAAATGGCGAGTGCAGTTGGTTCCAGCCGGGCAGGCCGTAGAAGAGGATCGCGTATAGCGGCGTTCCAAAGGCAAACAGCAGGGAGAGAACAGCCAGCGTCGCAAAAATGAAAACACTATGGCGGGCTGGGCTGGTAGCCGGTGAGCTAGCGGTGATAGGCTGTGAGCGCCGGTCATCAAGCCAAGCTTTGCTGGCCTGCAAAACAGCCAATCCGGCTAAAATGAGGGGCAAAATCCCGATGTAAGCGCCGGCTTCGACGGCTGTTTTGGTATCCCAACTGGTGCAGTGAGAACACAAGGGGTTGATTTCGCCATTCGCGTTGAGGCCGAGCGGCTGCCACTGCCGGGTCACTACATCAAAATAACCGTGATGAGCCGGGCTGCCGAAAAAATCCGGAATGACAAAAGAGATAATGCGGCGTAGCGGTAAGGCCCACCCTCGAACCTGGGCCAGTGAGACCGAATTGTCGCGGAAGTTGTGGGTGACGACCTCGTACATCGGCGCCAACTGCACCGCGCCTAAGCCGATGCCCAGCCCGATCATCGCCAGCAGCCAACCGCCCAGGGTTAGTGCATAGCGAGGGGTGGCCTGCGTTCGCCACAACATAGCGAGACGGCAAGCCGCGTAAAAGCCGCCGACCAATAGCGTGTAGTAGGTGATCTCAACGTGCCCGGCCAGGGTTTGCAGGCCCAAAATCAGCGCACCGGCGACGATGTAGGGAATAGGCGAGTAGCCGGTCAGGCCCTTTTCTTCTTGTTTGCGGATGATAATTTCGATGATGGCCAGCAAGAGCGGCAGCCAGACCGCGCCGGCTACGATCATGGTGAAGACCACACTGACAATAAAGAACGTGCTGAGCGCGAACGTTATACCGGCAATTAGCGCGCCAACACGATTGACACGCAGCACCCGCAGGAAAATATACATATTCAAGCCGGCCAGCCAAAGCTGGCTGACGGTAAACCATCCGTAGGCTTTGCTCAGCGGGAGAAAATAGAATAGCAGCGTAAAGGGATACAGCGCCGAGTGCTGCCCGTTGGCCAAAAAAGGATGGCCCGCCAGGATATAGGGATTCCACAGCGGAATTTGGCCGGCCGCAATCGACTCGCGAATGAATTTCTTCCAGGCATAATTTTCCAAAATCAGATCGGCCAGGAGTTGATTTTGGGGCAATCCGACGCCTAACTCATCGCGGTAAGACAGCCAGGGTTCATAGGCAAACAGGTTATCGACGGGAAGGAGGGTGTTTGACCCCAGCGTGACGGGCCAGAAGAGGAGCAGCGGTAGGAGCAGCAAGATAAACCCGGCAAGAAAATCAGACCGGTTGATGGCTCGAAACAAGCGCGAACTCCTAGATTTCAGCCGATCGGGGCAGCGGAATCGGCTGGACTTTGCGATGCCGCCATCGAATTTCAAAAACGCGAAGGGCAGCTTCTATCTTGACCGGGACAGACATTTTGCTCTTGCCGATGCGCCTATCTTCAAAATAAATCGGGATTTCCACAATACGAAGATGAAGTTTTTCCGACACAAAAGCCATTTCTACCTGAAAGACGTAGCCGTTGGAGTTGATGCGCTCCAGCCCAATGCGCTCCAGGGCGCTGCGTTTCCAGCATTTAAAACCGGCGGTCGCATCTTTGGTATCAACGCCCAAGATGCCGCGTGTCCAGATGGAGTTAGCCCACCAACTTAAAAACCAGCGCCACCAACTCCAGCGTTCGTCCAGTTGGCCGCCGTCCACGTAACGCGAGCCGACCACCACATCGCAATCGGCAATTTTAGCCAGCATCTGTGGGATATAATTGGGCGAGTGGGAGAAATCGGCATCCATTTGGATGATGTATTTGGCTCCATTGTCTAAAGCCCAGTTGAAACCGGTGATGTAGGCCGTGCCTAAGCCTTGTTTGCCTTGGCGATGGATCACGTGCAGCCGGCCCGGATAACATTTTTCAGCCAGCCGCTCGACAATTTGGCCTGTATTATCGGGCGAGGCGTCATCGACGACTAATACGTGCAAATCTTCCACGTCAAGGGTTAACAACTCGGCGGTGATAGCCGAGATATTATTGGCTTCATTATAAGTTGGGATAACGACCACGGTTTTCATAAGGCTTCTCTATCAAAAAAGTAATTTATGATGATGTAAAGTGAATGGTTGGCAGTAGGTGTCGATTGAATTCACCCTGCCAGTCCGGTCCGAGACGTAACAGTTCTGCGCGAATAGCTTCTGAGTCGGTCAGAAGTTTCGCCAGATTAATGCGCATACACGCCGGGGCAAACCGTTGTATTTTGGGCATCCCCCGCTCTAGTAATTTCATTGCGCCGCGCCAATTTTTATGGTTGATATGGTAACATGCGACGCCAATTTGCAGAATGCCTTGAAACATGATTCGCACGGGCGCGGGTTCGTCGTTCCAGGCGTGCTCGATGACTTCATGACATTCATAGTAATCGCCTTGATTAAAGAGGGCAATTCCTTGAATTAATCGAGGCGGAGTTTCATCCCGACAGCGTTGATCATCGATAGCCCACTTGTATTTGTCAACCAGATGGGCCAGATTACTGACGACAGCCCCTCGACCCACCACCGCATCGCAGCCGGCCGCTAACGCGGTTTCGCGTAGAGATAAATCGATATGAGGCCCGAAGCCTAAAATAGGAACCGGCCCGGCTTTGGATCTTTTGATCAGTTTAATCAGGCTGACCCAATCAAAACTCCGGCTAAATAGATCGATAATAACCAGCACCGGCGATTTGAATAACGCCAGGGTGAGTTGGCTATCGTCGGTGGCAGTGATGGGGTAGTATCCCAAATGGCGCAAATTATTTTCTAGCCTGGGGAGAAACATTAGGTCATCAACAACAAGAACAACTGACTCGGTCATCGGTCTAAAACAATCAAAATAGCTCGAATTTAACGAATTTTACTATTGTATGCATATATTGAGTTATGTCCAGCGCACACGGTGCAATATTAACGATTGTGATATGAATAGTGTACCGCAAAAGAGAGGGCTTGAGTAGAGGCTAAGGTACTTTATTTCTTGCCCGAAAGTCAGGTAATTGCTTGCCCTTAGGTTTATGGGTTGTCTAATGCAATCAACCAGATGTTTTGATCGACGCTGTTGATAAAGATGACGTTGTTTCCATCCGGCGCTACCATCCAGTCGCCGTTGGAAATAGAAAAGACTAGGTTGTTAGGGTCGGTCAGCGGGCGGCTTTCATTGGTCACGACATCGACCTGCCACAACTGCATACTTTCTTCAGCCGACTCACGCATCGGAATGAAAATCAATGAGGTATCGTTGCGCCAATGGTAAGCGCCAAAAGCGGGTACGTTTAGCTTTTGAACCACGGTTCCCTCCGGGTTGGCTACCCAGATACCGCTGTTGCCCGGTGTATCGGAAAAGGTCACATAGTAAACAATCCAACTGCCGTCGGGTGAAATATCGATGCCGCGGATTCGTTTGTCGCGAACCAAGTTGGTTTGCTGGCCGGTGGTCACATCGAGTACGGACAGCGTTTGCGCCTCTTCCCCCTGAACTTCACGCGTGACCAGCACCATTCGCCGGCTGTCAGGCAGCCAGCCGACGAAACCGCCGCCGGTGACCGTTGCTGCCAGCCGAGGATTGTCGCCCCGCAAATCGGCCAGCCAGATATCGGTCTGGCGCAAATCGTAAGGGCCTTCCTGGTCCCGAGCCTCCCACAAAATCTGTTGGCCATCGGGTGAGTAGCGTGGCCAGTTTCCGCCGGTATCGACCGCCCAACTTTCTCCGGTCGTTTCATTGACAAAGCGGGCTAAATCACCGTCCATTGTGGCCACAATCGTCCGATCAGGACTGCGGAAGCCGATGACGTCATCGACCAATATAGGCGCTGCCTGGGGGTTGGCTAAGTCAACACCGTAGATGCCGGCCGGCGCTTCGGGATCGGGTTTGTCGATGAACAATACCTGCTGGCTGTCGGGTGAGAAAAAGGGTTGGACACAGCAGCCGTCCTGGGTAAGCTGGCGCAGTTCCGGCGCGGCAGGTGGCGGCGGAGTTGGCGTCGCCGTGGCCGCAGCGGTGGGTATTGTCGTAGGCGCGGGCAGCGGCGTGTCGGTTGAGGTCGGCTGGGCGGCGATGGCCACCACCGTCGCCGCCGGAGTTATAAGCGACTCGGCCGGTTGTACAGCGGTCGGTGTTGCCGGCTGGGCGGTTGAACTGCATGCGGCCAGCAGTCCGGCCAGTAGCCAGATTATGCTCAATTGACCCGGTCGCACTAACGGCCTCCGCTTTCCGGGGGCCAGGTCAAACTGTACTCGTTGAGCAGTTCGCCGCCAAAGGTGATGCTCGGTTGGTCTTTAATCGTCTGCCAGCGGCGCGGATCGAGCAAATCTCGTTGAAAGCCGTTGCTAAAACTGCCGACCAGGGCCAGACTATCCCAATCGGCTTTGATGAGCGGCACCGGGTTGAACGCGCGCCAGTGAAAATTGTCGCGGATTTCCAGATGCAAGTGGGGGGCGGAATGGCATGTCTCAAACGAGTCGCCGGTGAGCGCAATAATCTGCCCTTGCGTGACCTCCTCGCCGGGGGTTAGGTCAGGCGTTTTCAGTAAATGCCCATATAGCGAACTGTAGCCGTTTGGGTGATCGATAACCAGATTGTGCGGTAGCGACCCATGCCGGCCATCGACCTCGCTGACAATGCCATCGCCTATAGCGACGACTTCGGTACCGCATTCGGCGCTAAAATCCAGCCCAAAATGAATCCCTTGTCCGGCCTGGTAAAAAACATGGCGCTGAGTAAATGCCCCGGTCGTATTGCCGTAAGCTTGGCCCAACAGCCAGGTGTCAGGACCGGGCGGTTCGGCCAGGGGAAGAATGAAGGGTGGTTCGTCTGGTAGTTCAGCCGGCGGGTTGACGGCCGGAAAGCCGGCATGGTTAAGTACGGGTTCCTGAGCGTTTAGGAACGGGGCGGTTAAAAAAAGTAAAATGAGTAATCCGATGGATATGGTTACTCTTATAAAGAGATGATGTTTGATTAGCATAGGCAGTTTTGAATAATGAATGATGAAAATGACGTTTTTCTCTTGGCTACGAACTATCCAACACTTATCGTGTCAATTAGGGCGTCTGTTTGGCTTCGTGTTCTTTGACTTGACGAACAATATCGACCAGCGCTTCGAATGGCTGAGCCCCGGAAACCATATATTTGCCTTCGATGACCGTGGCCGGGACGCCCTGAATGCCATAGGCCTGAGCCTGCGCCACATCCTGATCGACCTCGGCGGCGTAGGTGTGGTTCTCAATCGCCGCCACGAATTCGGCGCGATCTAGCCCTACCTCTTCGGCGATATCGGCCAGTATTTCTAAATCGCCAAAATCCCGATCCTCGATGAAGTGAGCTTTGTACATCGCCGCGTGATATGCCTCACCCAGCCCTTTTTCTTCGGCAAACTTGGCCCCTTCATGCGCTAATCGCGATTTGACTCCCCAGCGATGGTAAATCATCTCGACGCCGAAATTGACTTGGGCGGTTTGGCGGGTGCGCGGCCAGGCGGCAGCGATGCGTTGTTTGTAATCTTCTTCCTGGACGGGGGGCAGCGGCGGGGCGTTGAGCGGCCTCAGTTCATAACTTTTCCATTGGATATCAATAGCTTCTACCTGCGCGAGTCGGTCCAAACTGGCCTTAATCATTAGACACCACGGTCAGACAAAATCGCTCCACACTTCAAATTTTAAGGACATTTTCTCTTCTTTCTTTGTTTACTCTTATGCTTCGGCCACAGGCTGGACACACGCCGGCACATCATTGCTCGGATTGTTAACTACAGTCGAGACCGGGTGAGCGATCATCTCCTCAGCGGGATAGGGCTTCAGCAGTAGTTGCAGTTGGTCGGGTTTTTGTTCGTTGGGATCGAGCCACTGCGCGTAGGCATCGCGTGGCAAAATGACGGGCATTCGATTATGAATGGAGGTCATCAGATCATTGGGTTCCGTGGTGAGGATGGTGCAGGATAGAATCGTATCAGCCTGCGGCGAGTGCCACACTTCCCACAAGCCGGCAAAGGCAAACGGCGCTTGATCTTCAAGTTGAATGTACATGGGGGTTTTGGACTTATCAGGGTTGCGACGCCACTCATAAAAGCCGTCGGCCAGCACTAGACAGCGGCGGCGGCGATAGGCAGTTCGGAACGACGGCTTTTCGGCCAGCGTTTCCGAGCGGGCATTGATCATCCGGTTGCCAATCTTGGGGTCTTTAGCCCAGGACGGAATCAACCCCCACTGGAAAAATTCAACTTGATGACGCTCATTATTGGCGATGACGGCAATCGGCTGCGAGGGCGCGATGTTGTAGCGAGGCGGCATATCTGCCGGAACGTCGGCGTAATCGACGAATGTCTCGGCCAACTTTTTGGCAGTTGCCGTTAAACTGTACCTTCCGCACATAAATCTTCCCCTGTTTTTTCAAACGCTTGTTCCCAGCGATTCAATATGTTACTATCTTTTATACTATCTAAGGCAAAGACGCAAATTTGAGTTGAGTATAGCTTAGGATGGGTATTTAATCTCAGATTGGCTTAATTATTGGTTTGTACAATATCATGTTAGGATACATCAGTAAAAATTCGACAAGATATCGAAATTATAGGAGCATCAAATTATGACAACGCATCCCAAAATCGGCTTGGTTTTAGGCGGCGGTGGCAGCCGGGGGTTGGCTCACATCGGCGTTTTAAAAGTTTTAGTGCGTGAGCAGATTCCCATCGACTTTATTGTGGGTACCAGCATGGGCGGGATTGTGGGCGTTTTGTTCGGACTGGGCTACCATCCCGCCGAAATTGGGCAGGGCATCAGCCGGTTGCAACAGAATTCGCTCTTCAACTTGTCGAGTTTGACCGCTCGCTCTCGCCAGCAGCGGGTGCGTGATAATCTGTCTGAGATTTTAGAGGGCAAAACCTTTGCCGATCTGTCCATTCCAGTCATGTTAATGGCGGTCGATATGTGTCACGGCCATGAAGTCATGCTTGCCGAAGGTGAACTTGTGCCTGCCTTGCTGGCATCGAGCGCGGTGCCCGGTGCGTTTCCGCCGGTTCACCTCAATGGCCTGGAACTGGCCGATGGCGGCGTGCTGGATAGTCTGGCCACCCACGTGGCCTTTGAACAAGGCGCCGATAAAGTTATCGCTGTTGACGTCTATCCGGAACTGGAAAAGGATAATCCCTGGGCTGACCCGCTCAGCGGTATTTTAGGATTTGAACTGCCAACTAATCCCTTCAACGGTAATGGCTCCAAAAAACAAAAGCCGCCGTCTCTACCGGCAGCCCTGTGGCGCTCGGTGCGAGTCATGACCTGGCATCTGCATCAGCAGCGTCTCGAAAATGATCCCCCCGATATTTTGATGCGTCCCAACGTTGACACTTATGCCTCACTCGATTTTCGGGAAATCGACCTACCCATTCAGGCCGGCGTTGAAGAAGCCGAGCGCCACCTTGACGTGTTGCGTACCTTGGCCGGCGATAGGCGGGTTGAGTACAACTTTGACATCACGTTGGAGTACTAATCACTCCCACGCCGGCGCATCACATTTAGCGGCTAAACTTTCCATGGAAGTTTTGTAAGCCGCCATCGTTGCTTCCACCGAGCCTTGCCAATAAACCGGTTCGCCGATAAAGACATCACAAAAAAAGGGAACCAACACAAAATCCCCTTTCGGCAGTGACTTACCTAGCCCATGCATGAAAACCGGCACAATAGGGACATCGGGGTGTCGTTCCGCCAGGCGTGAAATGCCCGATTTGAAGCTGTCCATAATCTCCGGCAGACCACGCGATCCCTCCGGAAAGATAATCAAAATATCGCCTCGTTCCAGCGCTTCGGAACTGGTCGCCAGCGGATCATCAAGCGGATCTTTTTTCTGGCGCTCAATGGGGATAATACCGATGACATTCAAGCTGAACCAGGCCATGGCCGGATTACTCAAAAAGTAGTCAGCCGCGGCCACAGGATGAACCCGATCAATTTTGGAGATGGGCCACACTGACAGTAGCGTCAAGGTGTCGAGGTGGCTGTTGTGGTTGGGGGCGATAATCGCCGGACCGGTGAGCGGCAACCGTCGCTTATCGAACACATTGAGGCCGATGATGATCATGATCAACGGCCTGACGATACACACAAAGAAAAAAACTCGCAACAGCGGTATCATAAGCGCCTTTTAAGGATACAAATAGGTGATGATATGATAGAACAGTGGGGCGGTGTAAACTAAACTGTCGATCCGGTTTAAGATTCCCCCGTGGCCGGGCGTCATCGTGCCGCGATCCTCAAAATCGAGATCGCGTTTAATTGCCGTAAAGACAATGTAACCGATCAGCCCGGTGATCGCCACCAATACCCCCAACCAGATAGCCTCGATGCTAGAAAAAGGAGTCAACCAGGGAGCCAGCAGCCAGGCCACCAGGACGGTCAAGCCCAACCCCCCAATCAACCCGGACCAAGTGCGAGAAGCGCTCAACTTGGGGATAACCTTGCGATCCTTGGTAATACCGCCAAAAATGAACTGGGCGGCGTCATTAACCTGAACCAGGACGATCAAAAAAAAGGCCAAGCCGATCCCCCCCGCCGCCGGGTTCAGCGAGTCCGGTAGAACCAATAGAAATCCCAGATGACTCAGGCTGAAAACAGCAGTCATAACGATCCAGATAAGCAAACTCAGGGCACGCAAAAAGCCGGCCGGTTCGCCGAGCAGCGTCATCGGCAGCGGCAGAAACAGAAATACATAAACCGGAATAAAAACCACAAACATACCGTACCAGCCGATCCAAATCCAGTAAAATTGCAGCGGGATCGTCAGATAAGCAAAAAATAGAACCCGCCGGTCGGCCCGGCGACTGGGTGTAATCGATAAAAATTCTTTCAGCGCCAAAAAACAGATGAAGGCGATCAGAATTAGCAGAAATTTATCGCCAACAATCACGCCGACTAAAAACCCCAACAGGATCACCCACCAAAATCTGATCCTTGACGCTAATTTGTCTAACTCCAGGTCGGGATCCATTCGTTCCAAAACCGGCAACAAAATAAAATGCACAAATAAAAGTAGCGCGATAAACGCGCTAATGACTGTGACTAACTGAGGATACTTAAAAAGATTGAACACCGCTGTCCTTTCTGACGGGTTTCATAACGAAAATGGTTTACCTGATCGGATGGTTAATAGCGTTCTCTAAAAAGTTTTTTTGATAATACCGGGTAGATGTGGGCATTGCCTTTAGCTACTTAGTGAAAACTTTTTTGGACTACCCTACGGGCCTTTAGTGTACTCCTTTTTTGGCGCTCTTTCAAGCTTGAAAAAGGTATTTCCGTACACCTGCCGGAATGTGCTAAAATAGAGCTACCATTTATAAAACGCAACGAAACGGATCGATATGCATCTAAAACCCACTGACCCCCTTGGCCTGTACATCCATATCCCCTGGTGTTCCACCCGCTGTATCTACTGCGATTTCAATACCTACATCGACGGCGATCTCGATTTGAAATCAGGTTACCAGGCTGCCCTCCTGCGCGAAATTCGCGAGACCGGTTCGACGCTAAAGCAGCCGCTGCTTAACACCATCTTTTTTGGCGGCGGCACACCGACGACGCTACCGGCAGAGCAACTGCTCAAACTGGTCGAAGCCATCAAATCCAGCTTCACCCTCCACCCCGACGCTGAAATCACCACCGAGGCTAATCCCGGCACGCTCTCGCTCGACTATTTGCAAGCGTTGCGCCAGGGCGGCGTCAATCGCCTGTCGATGGGGGTGCAAAGTTTCAGTGACTATGAGCTAAAGTTCCTGAGCCGGCTGCACAACAGCCGCGATGCCCGCAAAGCGGTTGAGAACGCTCGATCGGCCGGGTTTGACAACCTCAGCCTCGATCTGATCTTTAACCTCCCTCAGCAAACGCGCGATCAGTGGCAGTTCAATTTAGATGAGGCCCTCAAACTTGAGCCTGACCATCTGTCCATCTACTCTCTCATTATTGAGCCGGGGACCCCTCTGCACCGGCAGGTTGTGCAGGGCAACGTACCCCAACCGGATGACGATGTCGCTGCCGATATGTACGCCGCCACGATCGATACGCTGGGGCAGGCCGGCTATGCCCAGTACGAAATTTCCAACTGGGCTAAAACTGAAGGAGACGCGCCCTGGCAGTCGCCCGAATTGGCCTCGGCGCATAACTTGATCTATTGGCGTAACCAGCCCTACCTGGGGCTGGGAGCGGGAGCTTATGGCACGGTAAACGGCCAACGCTGGGCCAACGTCAAACGTCCGCAGAGCTATATCGGCCGCGTCGATACCGGGGCCGGTTTGGGGCTGGCGCGCGATGAAGGAACGGTCGAGTTTATCTCTCGGGAAACCGCTATGACTGAACATATGATGCTGGGCTTGCGCTTGGTCCGTGAGGGGGTCAGCGCCCAGGATTTTGAAGCCCGTTTCGGCGTCGCCTTGGAGGCGCACTATCCCCAGGCCGTTGCTTACGGTCTGGAACGCGGCCTGACCGAATGGATCGACTCGCCCACCGGCCCTCGGCTGCGACTGACTCGTTCGGGACGGTTTCTGGCGAATCAAGTCGTCGTCCAATTTATGGATTGATCAATACCTCGCAAAACAAAACCAACCGAACAACGACAAGCGGAGCGACAAAACTTGCTTTGTCATTCTTCGTAGGGTCAAAGTAAATTTTGACGCTCCAGTTCGGTCTTGTCAAAGAGGAATATCGGCGATCGGCGGGCAACCGGCGGCGGTCGAGTTTTAGGAGAAACTAATTGTCAATTGAAGACCTTACTGCCTCGTGGCAGAGTCTAAATCAGGACATCATCACCTGCCGGGCCTGCCCCCGCTTAGTGTCGTGGCGAGAACAGGTGGCCCGCGAGAAGCGCCGCGCCTATCGCGATTTCGATTATTGGGGACGGCCCGTGCCTGGCTTTGGCGATCACCGGGCCAGATTGTTGGTGATCGGCTTGGCCCCCGGCGCACACGGGGCCAATCGCACCGGACGTGTCTTTACCGGCGACGGCTCCGGCGATTTTTTGTACGAGGCGCTCTACGAAGCCGGTTTTGCCAGCCAGCCGACGTCCCGCCATCGAGATGACGGTATGGTTCTGACTGATGCCTTTATCACCGCCGTGGGGCGCTGTGCGCCGCCGGCCAATCGCCCCACCGCCGACGAGTTGAACACCTGCCGCCCTTACCTGGCCCGAGAATTCCAATTGATGCCGCAGATCGAGGTTATCGTTACGCTGGGACAGTTGGCGTTCGATGGCTGTCGCCGCATGCTGGGCGAGTTGGGCTATAAATTTCCTCGTTTGAAATTTGGACACGCGCTACACTATCCCCCCACGATGACGCACCCCGCCCTGCCTCACTTGCTCACCTGCTACCACCCCAGCCGCCAAAACACGAACACCGGCCGTCTCACCCAAGCGATGCTGAATGATGTCTTCAAGCAAGCGCGCGCGCTGCTTTCTTAGGAAGTTATCTCCATTAATTATGTCAGGGACCCGATAATTCGCTCATGACCTATTGCGTAGTGCGTACCATTTTTGTTTTGCTACTGCGCACTACGCACCACGCAATATTCGGTGTACACCATAGAATCCAAAGACCCTTATTTACCCTGCCTTAAATCACACAATCAGTACCACAGTCTGATGTTCATTCACGTTTCGATATGCTACAATGAGTTGAATACCAAGTAGCTATCGACAGTAACTATGAACGCACTTCCCCCTACCCAAATGCTTAAAAATATTCCTCTATTCAAAAACTTGGCAGAGGATGATTTGGCCTTGGTGGCAACCCAACTCTACCGCGAAAGTTATCCCAAGGGCGCCACGGTCTTTAACAAAGGCGATTTCGGCGACACGCTTTATCTCATCGAGTCGGGTCAGGTAGCGGTGGTCGGCGAAAATGGCAAAGAGACCATCGCCTTTTTGGGGCCGGGCAGTTTTGTGGGGGAAATCTCGCTGTTGTTAGCCAGCCCGCGATCGGCCACCTTGCAGGTGCTGCTCGATGCCCGCATGTGGACGTTGAGCAAGACCAATTTTGAGCGGCTCATCAACACTCGCCCGGCGATTGCGTTGGAGATGATGCGCGAGATGAGCAAACGGCTGATGACGACGACCCAAGGCCAGAAAGAACGCTCCAATCGTCGCCGGATTACGGCCGTTTTCGGTGAAAAGGCGCTGGATCTCGCCGAGGCTCTGTACGCCGAGTTGAACTCACCGGTTGGCCTGTTGGTTTTACCCGGCGTCCAAGACGTTGTTGAGTTGCCGACAAGCCAAGGCATCGTACCTATTTATCCTCGTAACCTGACCGCGGCTACCCTGGCCGGAGAGCTTAGCCATCAGGTAGAGCGGTTCAAACACGTGCTGGCGCCGGTGCCCAACCAATCCGACCCTATTGCCGAGAAAGCGATAGAGCTGGCCGATACGGTCGTGGGCATCGGCCGATTGCCGGCCTGGTTTTCGCCGGTGGGTCAGTGCGAGTTGTGGACTACCACCGGTTCGACCACCGACCTGGCCCGGTTGGCCCGACGGCTGGTGAACCGTACCGTCGGGCTGGCCCTGTCGAGCGGCGGCTCCCGGGGCTTGGCCCACATTGGCGTGATGAAGGTCTTGATGGAGGAGAATATCCCCGTCGACATGATTGCCGGCGCCAGCGCCGGGGCGCTATTCGGCGCGCTCTACGCCCTCGGTTGGAGCATCGAACGGTTGATCGCGTTTGGCGATGAGTTGAAATCGGCCACCAAAATTTCCAACTGGGATTTTAATTTCCCCCCGCGCACGGCCATTGTCAAGGGGCGCATTGCCCGTAACAAACTGATTGCCAAATGGGTTGACCATAAGAATTTTGAGGATACTCAAACCCCTATGTATATGGTCGCGGCCGATGCCTATACCGGCGAGGAGATCGTCTTTGACTCAGGCTCGCTGGCCGATGCTATCCGGGCTAGTCTCAGCATTCCGGTGCTGGCCGAGCCGTGGTTCTATCAGGGCCGTTACCATCTCGACGGGGGCATCGTCAACCCTTTACCCTCCAGTGTCCTCCACAAACGCGGGGCCGACATCATCATCGGCTCCAGCGTGGTTCAACCGATGGGTCAATCTTACCAGGGCGATACCCACAAAATGCCCAACATTATGCAGACTATTTCCAACGTCTTTAGCGCAATGGAAGCTGAGGCGATTGAGAAAGAGTACGAGTATATCGACGTGTTGATCCAACATCGCGTCTCGGCCAGCCACGCGCTCGATTTTGATCAAGCCGCCAGCTTGATTGAACTGGGCGAAAAAACAGCCCGTGACACGCTCCCGGCCATCAAAGCGGCCCTCGCCGCAACCCCGGTCGGGTAGGTGATTGGACGGCTAGATCTGAAGAAACTGGACAATTTAGCGAGATGTCCCACGAACATACCTATTCTTGGAAGAATTCAGGATAAAGTACCTGCTTGCAGTCGGGACAAATCCCATGACTGAAGTCTACCTCAGAATGGTTTCGAATATAAACTTCTACTTGCTGCCAATACCCCTCATCGTCTCGGACTTTTTTACAGTTCATACAGATAGGGAGTAGGCCGGAAAGCAGCTTGACTTTAGCCAAAGCCTCTTGCAGTTCTTTATTATGGGCTTCGATTAACTTTTGCTGGCGACGGATGGTGATATGGGCTTTGACCCGCCCCAGTAATTCAGGTAACTCAATGGGTTTGGTCAAGTAATCTACGCCACCCACCTCAAAGCCGGTCACTTTATTGGGTAGGTCGGTGACGATGGTCATAAAAAGCACCGGAATATCGTGGGTGATTTCGTTGGCTTTTAACCGGCGGCAGGTTTCAAAGCCATCAATACCCGGCATGCGAACGTCTAACAAGATCAAATCGGGGTGGGCCAGGGCGGCCCGGTCGATACCCGTTTGTCCGTCGCGCGCCGTCAGACAGCGGTAGCCTTGTTGCTTCAAGGCGTCGGTGGTGACGGTTAAGTTCTTTTCCTCATCATCAACCAGTAAAATGAGTCCTTTGGGGTGTTGTGTCATTCTCCTCTTCCATCTGTTCTTCCACTAAATGGATAATCTGTTTATCCTCAAATCGTTTGGCCAGGTCAACCAACCGTTGGGCAAACGGCGCGTGCTGGGGATCTCGGTTGGCCAGCGCCTTCGCCTCAGCTTGGATTTGATCCATATCGCCAAATTGGGCTAAATTCAGCAATCGCTCCAAGATTTCCACCGGCGGGGGCAGCGCCGGCTCCGTGACCACGGTTGTCTTTTCCGGCGCGACGTCATGTTGATAGCGCCAGGTCAAATCAAGGTGCTGCGCTAACAATGACAATAAGCTCGTCAGCACCACCGGCTTGGGCATAAAGGCGTTAGCCCCGGCCACTCGACTCTGCTGCTGATCGCTGACAAAGACGCTGGCCGATGTGACGATAATCGGTATGGTTTCAAATCCCGGCTGCTGGCGGATGGCCTGAATGGCCTCCAGGCCGGTTTTGATCGGCATAATCAAGTCGGTCACAATCAGGTCGGGCCGAAGCGTCAGCGTTTGTTCCACCAGGGCCTGACCGTCTTCGACCAAAGTCACCTGAAAGCCCAGTGGCTGCAACATATTCAGCAGCACCAGGCGATTTTCGCTCTTGTCGTCAGCCACTAATATGTGCCGGCGCTCTCCCTCATACCCGATGATTCGTTCGGCCGGGAGAGCGTCGGCGATGACGGGCTGGGCGACAACCGGCACGTCCACTGTAAACCAGAAGGTGGAACCGCCGCCGGGTTCACTCTCGACCTGAATTTGGCTGCCCATCAGACCCACCAGTTCCCGGCTGATCGCCAACCCTAATCCAACCCCTTTCTGCCGTTGGGAGCTATCCCCCACCTGTTCAAAGGGGTGGAAGATTCTGGCTAGTTGGTCGGGTGACATCCCACTGCCGGTATCGGCAATTTCAAACCGAACGAACATTTGCGGCTGGCCGTTGGTGATTTGAGCAGGCGCTGTAGTCTGACAATCAACCGTGAAGGTGATGGACCCCGTCTCGGTAAACTTAATGGCATTGCCTAACAGGTTCAGCAGCACTTGCCGCAGCCGTTTGGGATCGATCTGAACAATTTGGGGTAAGCCAGGGCCGGGTTCATAGATAAAGTCGAGTTGTTTAGCTGTGGCTTGCAGCGTCATCAGGTCAACGATGCTTTGCAGAAAAGCGGGTAAGTCAACGGGTTCGGGGAACAGCTCAATCCGTTCCGCCTCGATGCGGGCGATATCCAGTATCTCGTTGATGAGATTTAGGAGATGTAAACCACTTTCGTATATCGTTTGCAAGCCGGTATCGAGCCGGCTGTTTTCGTCCGTTTCTCGCTTTAAGATTTGAGCGTAGCCTAAGATCGCGTTAAGCGGCGTGCGGAGTTCATGGCTCATATTGGCCAGGAACGTGCTTTTGGCTTGGTTGGCGGCTTCGGCCGCTTCTCGCGCTTGATGTAATCGTTCCTCCGCCTGTTTTCGCTCGGTGATGTCACGACAGGCCACCACTCTGACCTGGCGACCCTGGTAAGGAATGACTTTAGCCCGGACTTCTAAAGGAAAGCTTGAACCCTCTTTTCGCACCCCCTCGATTTCATACGGCTTTTCGTATCCGTTCCGGATATGAGTTGTGGCAATTTCACCAGATGCCGGGGTAAGAAAGTCGTAGATAAGTTTGCCGATGAGTTCAGCCTGTGAATATCCAAAAAGCTGATGCATAGCCTGATTGGCATCCAAAATCTGGCCGTTCTCGTGGATGATCACCCCTTCAAAGGTCGATGCAGCCAGGCCCCGGAACCGCGCCTCGCTTTCCTGCAAGGCCGTGGTGCGTTCCTTGACCTGGGACTCTAACAAGCGTTTTTGGCGTTGAACGGCCTGGACTCGCCAATGGAAACCGCCTATAGCTAGCCCAAGCAGCACGGCCATCACCGCGGCTCGAAACCACCGGGCTTCCCACCATGGGGGGGTAATGACAATACGCAGCGATTTACCGGTTTCGTTCCAAACGCCATCATTATTGGAACCCCTAACTCTGAAAACGTATTTACCGGGATCCAGGTTGGTATAGGTGGCCGACCGTTTCTGGCCAATCGGCGACCATTCTTGATCAAACCCTTCCAGTTGGTATTGATACAGATTCTTCTCTGATAACCGGTAATTCAAAGCCGCAAAATCCAGGGTAAAGACCGATTGATCGTACGCCAGAGTTAGCGTGTCGAGTTGGTTGATCGGTTTGGGCAACACCGAGTCTTCGCCATAGCTACGGATCGAGCGGTTAAAAAGCTGGAAGTCGGTCAGGATCACCGGGGGGACGTAGGGATTATCTTCAATTTTATCCGGATAAAAGGCATTGACGCCTTCATTGACGCTGACAAAAAATATTTCGCCCCAACTGCTTTTGAGCATATCGTTTGATAACTCGATACTCGTCAATCCATCGGCCACATCATAATCTTTGAAGACATGGGTTTGCGGATTAAATTTCACCAAACCATTGGCAGTGCCAATCCACACATTCCCCGGTTCATCTTCCGAAGTCCATTCGACCAAGTTGCTGGGCAGCCCATCTTCGGTGGTATAGGTGGTAAAGTCGCCGGTGTCCGGATTAAAGTCATTCAAGCCTGAGATGGTGGAAACCCATAAGTTGCCGGTTGAACTTTGATAAATGTGGCGGATATCGTTGGAGGGGTCTCGCCCCTCTTTCCCGCCGGGAGCAAATGAAAAACGGGTGACGGTATCGGTCCGGAGGTCTAATTGATTCAACCCGCCTTCGGTGCCAATCCACAAAATATCGGCCGGGGTCAGGTAGAAATGGTTGATATAATCATCACTGAGACTATTGGGATCATTAGGGTCGTGGGCGTAATGGTTATCCACAATGCCCGTGACCGGATCAACCCTTTTTAGCCCAACGCCCTGAACGTTGAGCCACAAATAACCGCTCTGGTCTTGATCAATCTGGCGAATCTCTTCGCCCAGCGGAAATCCCGGACGTTCGGCGTAACGACGAAAGATGCCGGTTTTCGGCTTGAACGTATACAATCCGTTTTGCGTTCCCAGCCAAAATGTTCCCTGCGAGTCTTCAAATATATCATCGATATACCCCAACGGTCCCGAGACGTTGAGATCGGGTTGGTAATGGGTGAACGTGTTGGTGTGCGGATTCCATTTATTGAGCGTTTCTTCGGCGGCAAACCACAGCGTTCTGCCGCTATCCTCCATAATAGCCTCAACATCATTACTGCTGAGGCTGCCCGGCGCTGATGTGGCCCGGTAAGTAGTAAACTTGGGCGGCGTCAGGTCAAGTTTGCTCAAGCCGGCCAGGGTGCTTATCCACAAAATGCCGCTGGCGTCTTCGTAAAGGTGAAGCACTTCATTATGCACCAGGCTGTGGGGATCATTGGGATCATGAAAATACCGGCTGAATTCACCGGTCTCTCGATGATATTTGTTTAGCCCGACCCCCGTGCCGACCCAAAGATTGTTTTGACTGTCTTCCAGCATAGTAAAGATGCGCCGGTCGCTGAGACCACGAGGGTTATCCGGCTTGGCCTGAATATGGGTAAATTTGCCGGTGGCTCGATCTAAGATATTGAGGCCCTGCCAGGAACCGACCCAAAACGTGCCGGTATGGTCTTCCAAAATGGCAAACACATTATCATCGCTGAGGCTGTCGGGATCGTTGGGATCATGGACATACGCCTCGATGACCTGCCCAGTATCAGGATCGATGCGGCGCAATCCGCCCCGCCGCAGTCCCAGCCACAGGTTGCCCGCCCGGTCTTGATAGAAAATCTTGATGTTTTGGTTGCTGGGAGCGACCGGTTGATCGGGGTCGAAGGAAAAATGGGTAAAGACGCCGGTTTCGCGATCCATTTTATCCAGCCCGTTGGCCGCCGCCACCCAAAAGTTGCCGTCCTTATCTTCAAACGTGAATTGAACCGAGTCATCCCAAATGCTGGTCGGATCGGCGGGATCGTGCCGGTACGTGGTGAACGTTTCGGTCTCCGGATTGAATTTGCTCAAGCCCGCGCCCAGAGTTGAAACCCAGATCGTTCCCTGGTGGTCTTTATACACGGAAAAGGCCGGGTCTCCGGCTAAGCTACGGGGATCGTTGGGGTCGTGGGTATAAACCTCGATATCATAGCCATCGTACACATCGACTCCGTTGAAGCGGGTGCCAAACCAGATCCGGCCCTGCTCGTCTTGAATGACATTTCTAATTTCTGACCCTGATACCCCATCTTTACGGGTCAGGTTCTCAAATTTAAGATGCTCTCCGCCTTGAGCATACAACGGCCCCGCCCCATTGCTCACCATCCAGGCTATAACCACACCGACCAAACAGACTTTTGCCGCCAGTTTCATTCGCGCCCTTTCCCTTAGGCTAGCCCCTCCTCTCTATTTAACATTATAACACACCACTCAAAATTTTTTCTTTTGGAGCATTAAGGCTGGCTTTGTCATTCATGGTTAGGTCAAAGTTTACTTTGACGCTCCAGCCCGTTATTTTTGGAGAGGAGTTTATGGCGTTGAAAGGTCTTTGCCAATCTGCTCGAAGATGGTTTGTAAGGCGGCAGCGTCAACCGCTCTAAAATAGTCGCCGCCGGTGGCGTTGGCGATGGCGGTGAGGGTGGCCTCATCGATCTCCGGGTCGCGATACTCGGCCCGACCATCAGGAAAGACCAAGCGAGCCGGAACCTCTTGGGCCACGCCGACCATCTAGACTCGAATGTCCAGCTTGGCGGCTTCTTTGGCGGCGGTCAACGGCTCAACTTGACCGGCGTTGTTGGTACCGTCCGTTATGAAAATAACCGCCTGTCTGTTGGCAGGTGACAATTGCAGCATCTCAATGGCCTCGCTCAAGCCATCGCCGATGGCGGTGCCGCTATCCAAGCCGATGTCCCAGGCCAGCTTGGTGAGATCCACAATACCGGCCAATAGTTCCTTATCGGTCGTCGGCTGGATCCGGCTGACCACTTGCCCGGCAAAGGTCATATAACCAATGTTGCCGTCCTGATAAGTATCGACAAAATTGTGAATAACCGTCTTTGTCGCCTCCAAGCGATTGGGCGCAAAATCCTCAGCCGCCATACTACCGGAGATGTCGAGGACTATGACCACGTCCGACCCGGCAGCTACCGGCGATAAATCGGCTACGGCTTGATGACCAAGACCCCTGGTGACCAGAGCATCGTAGGTGGGGGTATTCAGGATCCCAAAATTGGCTCGTCCGGTATCAGGCGCGGTCAGGTTGTAATCCAAATTCCCCAGGAACATCGGCCCCACCCATCCCCAAGTCTGTCCCATTTCAAAGGCGTTCAAAGTGTATTCGGCCTGCTCTGCCGGCGTGTTCTCTTGGGCAAATTCAAACCGGGGATCTTCAGTACGCCGCACCGCCCATCCAAAGTCAGTCGGCCAGATGGCCTTGGCTTCATCGCCATTTTCTACCATAGACCTGCCGGTAGGCTTCCATCGTATTGCGAAAGAAGAAACTGCGGTGATCGTCGTAACCACGGGTGGGATCAAAGTCGCCGCCCTGGTAGAAGGCATCCGGCGGGTTGGCAAAGCTGAGGGATGCGCCCCTACGGCGTCGAGATAGGGCTGGGCGCCGTTGGCGTAAAGCTGCCGCAAGTACGCCACATCATCCAGCGCCATCGGCGGCGGGGCGCTGGTCGGCGCTAGCCCTCCGCTGACCACGATCATGTCGGGGTTAACCGCTTTAATCGCCGTGTATGCCTGCTTAAGCAGATCGGTATACGCTGCCGGATCAACCCGCCCTTGACCACCGACGCTGTAATAGATGTTTTGTTCCTCCCAGACCTCTATCGCCTGAACCCGCCCTTGGTAGCGGTCGGCAACTTGGGCGACAAATTGGGCATAATCGGCGGCGTCTTGAGGGAAGCCATCCACGTCGATACTGTCTTCCGGCGGGCGAGACCAATGGGGAGCATCGGCAATCGTCAGCAAGATGTTCAGGCCGGCCGCGGCGTAAGCCTCGATTAAGGTATCCCAATCCGTCCATTGATAGCGCCCCGAATCGGGTTCGACTTCGCGCCAAGGCATCTGAAACTTCACCCAGTTCATTCTGAGTGTTTTGAGATGTTTAATATTGGCGGTGGTATTCCCTTGTGGGTCCACTTGGATGCCATAGCCAAAATCGCCGTTCGGAACGCCAGTGGCCGAGGTCGCTGCGGCTAACATGTCGCGAACGATGACCTGCCCTTGGACAATATCGGTTTGGGCGACCTGCCCAATGGCTTCCACTTCGTCGGCGATGGCGTTTGGCGGCAGATTGTTGGCGGGCCACTCGCGGTGGCCGATGGCACCCGCTGAAAATGGTGCGCCTTGGGAAATCGGCTGTAAGGCGACAATTGCCTGCGTAGTTGAGATCGGCCTGGTGATCGAGCCGGGCGGTGTTGTGTTGCTGAATGTGGCGGCGACCGGGACAGCCTCCGGCGGTAGCTGCGGCTCAGGGGCGGACAGCGGCGTTCGGGGCGAGCCAAGCAACAGCGCTCCAACAATGAAGATCGCTAAGACCAACAAAGTAGAGACTGCCCCTACAAATAATTTTCGCTGCCAGCGTGTTTGTCTCAACGGCGGTCGAGTTGACCACGGCTGCTTGATCTCGCTCCCGCACGGTGGTCAGCAATGAGGGCGACCCCAGACGGCCGAGGTCGATGCGGGTGAGTCGGTGTGTCCGAAGGCGCCGGTTGGGAGGCGGTCGGCAAGTGGCTGCGCAGCCGCTTCCAGGCCAGCCAGGCCGATGGCGGCTGTTCCGGCCCGAGGCAATCGAGGGCGTGCGCCATCTGGGCGATCTCACGGCGTAGTTGGTCGAGACGGGCCTGACTTTCCGACGACTGGGCTAATTGGTGTTCGATCTGGAGGCGTTCGTTTTCGGTTAGTTCATCGTCGAGATAGGCGGTGAGTTGGGTTTGGCTTAGGGGCATAATGGACTCCTCTGGAAATAAAGATCTGGAGCATCAAAGCTCTGCTTTGATCGCGTATGACAAAGCAAGCTTTGTTGCTCCTCGGTGCTACTCGGTTTCTTCGGGAAAGGCGGCGCGATACTTTTGGGCAAACGTGCGTTTGGCCTGAGTCAGGAGCGAGCCAATCGATCCCGGAGCGAGGTCTAAAATCTCGGCGAGTTCCCGGTAAGCTAAGCCGCTGTGACGCAGCAGCAGCAGCTTGGCGTCGCGCGGTTTCATATCGGCTAAAACCTGACGGACGCGGCTTTGCGTATCCCGGCTTTCGGCCAGATGGGCCGGATCGGGCGCGGTATGACCAAAAGGCCACAGGCGAGCGAACTGCTCATGCCAATGGCTGCGGCGTTTGCGACTGCGCAGCGCGTTATATCCCTCGTTGATCGCCACACGGTAGAGCCAGCCAACCACATTGGCGTTGTCGTCGGCAAGATGCAGCCGATCCGGCGCGTGGTAGAGCTTAATAAAAACTTGTTGAGCCATGTCCTCCGCGTCGGCCCGGCTGCCAAGCAGGCGGAAGAGCAGGCTGTAAATGCGTTCGTAATGGCGCATGAAGACCGCCTCAAAAGCGGCCTCATCATTGGCCTGAACCTGCGCCACCAATTGAGCATCGGTTAAAGTCGATAGGTTGGGTTTCAAAAGGTTTATGGCTGTCTCCCTGGTATCTACTATTTAAACACCGGTAGCTCAGAAAATAGGATGGGATCGGGCGTAAAGGTTGCAGTATGACCTGGAAACAGGCTAAGAAGCGGAGAAGTTAGGTGATATTGTGGGGTTAAATTGCTCGGTCTTAACACAAAGTTTGCGGCGCGCTGACACACTTATGTCATTCCTCGTAATTTGCCTCTAAAATTAATCCCTTTTTACCGAAAAAGGTCAGTTTTTTAGGGCTAACCTCATTGGGGCTTTGGAAAATTGCTCTGATAAATATCACGAGGCTGCAACCGGGCTGCCCAGATTAAATTCGCCGGCCGCCGTATACTGGAACCATCATTAATGACCGGTTGAGCGCTCAGCCGCCTTGCAAGGGTAGTCAAATTTTACAACAAAATAAAGCAACGGACCCGGTAGGTGTCGCGCGGAGAGTTGGCGTTCCCCGCTTCAACTCTGGAATTCCCTCCTCAACGGTTCACTCATTGTTAGTGACTGAAAAAAGGAGACTTAAAAATGACTCACTCACTGCGTGTCCGACGAATTATTGCCGCTGTATTGGTTGCGTTTGCTCTGACCGTGGCCACCGCCACCCCGATTATCACCGATGTGGCCGGGTTGGGCGGCACGGCTTCGGCCGATGGCTGTGAAGGTTCCACCTGTTAATAATTAAATAATAATCGTAGGGCCTATTGCAGGCCCTACGATTTAGTCTTAAAGGGGAGTGGGGCAGTGAGAAGCGTTCAAGCCTCATTTATCTGAGCAAGGCGATTGAGGATGACGTTTCGGAGGCGCAGTGTCTCTGAACTATCCGCTAATTCATCGAGTAACGCCAGGGCTTCAGTCAACGTTTCGCGGGCTTTTTCAGTTTCATTCGTTTTGATAAATAGGCTGCCCAGATTATCAAGGACATTCACTAGTTTATGAGGTACACCCAATGTTTGCCAAATATTGACTGAGGCGGAAAAATAATCTTCGGCGGTTTGCCATTCTTCCAGACCGATATAAGCTAGCCCCAGATTATTGTAAGTAAAGGCGAGATCGATAACGTAATGGTGATCCTGGAAATGCGGCATGGCCTTTTTGTATTGTGAAATGGCCGCCTGATAATACTCCCGCAATAGATAAATATTGCCTAAGTTCATCACCGGCTTAAATATTTCACTATGATCGCCGGCCAGGTCAAAGCGCCGAATGGCTTCCTCATTACATTCTTCGGCCTGATCAATCCACTCAGCATTTTGAAATATTCGTCCCCGATGTTGCAGCATCACCCCTTTGTTGGTTAGCATCCGAGCCATTTCAAAGTTGTTATTGAGGGCGCGATACAATTGTAACGCTTGTTCGACAGAGGTTAGGGCTACGTCCCAATCACCGCGATCATAGCCGACTAATCCGGTTATACTATGGGCTTCCGCCTGCTCGGCTATCGACGGCTCAGATGAGTCGAGCACCTGCCGGCACCGGGCTAATGCTTCGTCGTGGCGGCCGGCCAGTCGGGCGGTCAAAGCCAGCAAATTTAACAACGCCCAGTAATGTTGGCGGGTGTTGTACTGGGCGCATCGTTCAAGGCCGGGTTGGAGCATGTTGCGAGTTTCCGATAACCGGCCTTGTAGGCGATAAAGGTTGCCTAGATAAAGTCGAAATTCGATTTCGACCGGATCGTCTAATTGACTGCTGCGAGCAATACCTTGGGCAAGATAAGTTTCCCACTCGATGCCCTGCCCCCGGCGCATCATCACGTCGTTGAGACAACGCATCAGGTCACGGCTCGATTCCCAGGCTTCAGGGATGGCTAACCCATAATTTAGAGCGCGGAGGGTTTGAGGTAATTCCCGGACAAAATGATCAGGATGGGTTTGGGCGCAGTTGAGCCAATAGCGGCTGTTGGTGATAATGAGCTGGCGGAAGACACCGGGCCAAACCTCGGGTAGGAGGTCGGTGGTTAGCACATCCATTTGAGTACCTGTTTGTGCAGAAATGTCTCTGTGAGGCGGTGAATGGAATAGCGCCGTTCCGCGATCGTGCCGCCCACATCAACCAACGACAGGCGAATCAGCAGATCGAGCGCGGGATAGAGCGCCTCTTCTTCAATGCCGGTTACGGCGGCCAGATGGGCCAGCGTAGTGCCGGGCTGAGCGGCCAGCGGCATCGCGATAAAGACGCGCCGAGTGGTATCGTCCAATAGATCCCAGGCCTGACGATAGATGAACTCGTATAACGCCTCAACCTGTTGGCCGCGCGCTTCGCTCAAATCGATCAAAACCCGGGGCAGCGAGCGCACTTGCACCTGGCCGATAATCAGCTTGAGTGCTAGCGGATTACCGCCGGCAATGCGGTGGATATCCTCGATGGTTTCAGCCGGGGCGTCGGCTAACTCATCAATGCCTCGCCGGCGAGCCTCATCGCGGACCAGGGCCTCAGCGCTGGTCAGGTCCAGTTCAGCTAGGTTGGTGGTATGCACGTCGCCGTGCTCGTGGAGGTTGACCCGGCTGGTCAGTAAACACCAGGCCGACTGCCCCAACTCGCGCAGAATGGGCAGCAACTCACGGTAATCGGCGGCAGTTTCTAGGTTATCGAGAATAATAAGATGGCTCTGGCGGGTCATCTGCAGTTTCAGGGCCGGCAGAATCCGGTCGATCGGCTGGGGCGGGACCGGTTGATCGCGCAGTTGGAGGTCGAGCGCTTGGACGAACTGCTCAGTGGTCATAATCGGTTTTTCCGTAGGTTGAATTTCGCCCCACGGAGCCAACTGCTGCTGGCGGGCTGTAATCCAGACGATCTCTTCAAAGCTACCCATGTCGATGAGATCGCGGGCAATCGCGTCGGCTAGACTGGTCTTCCCGATACCGCCGATCCCGGTCAGGCAAAATAGCCTGATATCGGGTTGGCTGTGCAGCAGATCAACCAGCTTCTGGCGCTGCTCAGCCGAGCCAAAAAGTTGACTGTAGGAGGATGGCTCCAAGCGGTTCTTTAGCCGGGTAATGTGGGTGGTTTGGATATCGGTTTCTAACTTGTGGGTTAACTCAGCCAGCGCTCGGAGGGCCTCGCGACGGCGGCGGTAGAAACCGCTTTCGGAGATACCCAATGAATTCGCCACGGCAAAGCCGGTTTTATCATCGATGTAGCGGGCCTTAAGCAAGGTTGCCGCTTCGGTATTAATCTCGTTTAATGCTTCCAGCAGGTCGAATAGAAGCTGGTTGGTAATCGGTAACTTGTTACCGGCATTCTCGTACAGGGTAGCTTTCGTTTTCCGAGTGAGATAGGGCAGCGTCCGGTCGAGTGGCACATCTTGATCGGGGTTATGCCATTGCTTTAGCGCTTCTTGGAGTCGATTTAACAATAATGATTCATCGAATTGTTGGGCTGGCATCGCTTCCTCTCCTAACTGATCTATTATAACATAACCCCGTAAAGTTACTCAAGTTGAAGCGAAACAGTTTCGTTAAAAGACAGTATTGTGGAGTCATTTAACAGTAGTTTGATAGTTAAATGGAAGGAAAGATATGATAAATTATTATCAGTAATGATCAAAATTGTAACGAACTTTAGAATAATGCCGAATATGCGCCATAATCAGACGATTGTGTTACTGGCAGACGGATTTGATGAAGTTCCTACTATTACGGTTATAACCGCTCTGAGGGACGCCGGACTGCGAACTAAATTGGTTGGACTGCGCTCAAAACCAACTGCCGGGTCACATGGAATTGTGCTAATACCGGACTTAAGTCTAAGTCAATTGCTGGAAACGCGCACATCGATCTCGACCCTCATTGTGCCAGGGGGAGGTGGGCATCTAGAGCGCTTGCGTCAGGACCCACGGGTCAATCTTATCTTACAAAGGAGTACGGACAGCAATGTAGCGTTTGTGACCATAGGTCAGGGCGCCGATAAACTACTAAAAGAATATGTTGGCGATGGGCCTCAATGCCTGTCGCTGTACGCTGAAGGGCTACGCACCAATGAACTTGGATGCCAAATTGTAAATTGGTTACTGGAAACTGAGAGGGAGTAACTGTCATGCCGGTTACATCTTACGAAATTCTGCGAATGTTGCTGCCTGTTGAGGTCCACCCTCTGCCGGAAGACCGCCAGGCAGTTTTAAGAAAGCTAATTGCACAAATCTGTCAGATGCCTCAAGACGAAATCTATTTTCCGAAACACAAAAAGGATGGACTCTGGCTTTGTTTGAGTTTGCCTAAAGTCAAAGCGCAGCAATTGGTCGATCAATTTAGCCAAAACGACGAGGCGCTGCATCCTTTATGTGCTGAGTTTGTTATCGGCCAACTTAATTTGCTGCCGATTATTTATGATTCTGTGCGACTTACAGAATTGCGCCCCGATCACGAGTCGCTAATCCGGTTGGTGTACCCCGGAGCCGAGCGCCTTGAAGTAGAGCAAATTTTAGAACACGATCACCACGATAACTTGGTGCTCTTAACTCGGGTTCTTCACGGCCACGGGAAACCGTTTGTGCGGCAAATTGTAAAAATTGGCAATGGGCCAGAACTACGCCGAACATGGCAAGTCTGCCGACGGAATACTCAAAAGCGCCTACCCCTAATTGCCCCTCGGCTGGATAATTATGTAGAGTGGCGGGGAATGGCGGCAATGAATTATAGTTATGTGGGCGGCGGTATGTTTGGTCAAACGCGACCATTGGCGGAATTCTATCAAGATTCCGGGGTTTCTACGTCGGCTGTGATTAATATTATTGACACGATGTTGGGCGATGCCTTGGGCTATCATTGGTATGCCCAAAATATGCCGTTAGTTTGCTCATTTGCTGAAGCTTACAGCGCCGTCTTGACTGAACACCTGCGGGTCCGGCTGCGACCGGATTCGGCAGACGGGGTGGCCCGGCCGGGAGGTGCGCCGGACTATTTGGCCGGTTATCGACGTTTGACCGGCGACGCCATTCTTCAATCCCACCACCAACTGCCGGCCGGTGAATTGGTCCAAATCCGTGGCTTGATGGTCACCGATATTAAACCGAATGAGCTAACTCTACAACATCCCATCGACTCCGGCATTGTCGTTAAGGTTGAGGGTTCGTCGCTGCCAATGTTGTCCCTTCAAGATCGGGTTGTGGTTCGCGGTCAGGTGGTCTACAACCGGCAGCAGCGTTTGATGGAGATTGCCCAGCATATTTTTGCGCAGGGTACCGATGTGGCCATAGATGTGAGTCAAAAGTCACTCCCATTAATCGCCGGCGTCAACGCCTTTCCCAACCCGCTCTTTTTGTACGATGACATTCTGAAGCAGAAGTTGTCCGGCCTTAAAGCCACTGTCTGCGGCCGAATGTGTCCTGGAATGATTTTGGTTGACCAACGACAGCGCGGCTGGTTAACCGACCTTGAACTGGCGGGCGAGCGTCACGCCATTTTTGATTTCATCACGTTGGAGACGGGCCTGAGGCGCCTGTTAGTGACTCAGCTTGAGGAGCCATTTTCATTAGGCGACTACATCCAATTTGAAGAGAATTTGACCGCCGTCGCGATGGGGGAAGCCGGAGAAAGCCCGGACCACCCCCGGTTGAAACGCGCTTTTCTCATCATCGCCGCGCTGCGTAAGGCGGCCGAGCAATTTATGCAGCAGCCGGTCGATTTTGCCGGGGAATATTTGCCGGGGCTTTTCCTGGTCAATTTAGGCATGCTCAATAACTATGACGCCATTGGTGAAGATGCGGCTCGTTTAGCGTTTGTTACGGCGGCGGTGGTAGGGAAATCGATTTCTGGGAAGGGGGAGGCCAGCCCCTATTTTTTTAAGGCTGACCTTTTTAGGCAGTCAGTGTGATGATTAAGAATTGGATCGTCGAAGCTCAGTTTTGACCCGGCAAAGCTGGCTTTATCGCGCCGGTAATCTACTCCGTCGCTCGTTGCTTTAACTCATACAGCTTGTTCAACGCCTCCAGCGGCGACAGCGAATCGACGTCAATTTCCTTGATTTCCTCCACTAACGGGTGTACTTCCGGTGCTAAAAAGGACATCTGCACCCCGGAGAAGGTCTGACGGGTACGTTCGCGGCGCTCCTGGAAATCAGCGTTGCCCTCTAGCTCCTCCAAAATTTCATTGGCCCGATCGATGACGGCTTTAGGGATGCCGGCGATCTGCGCCACGTGGATACCGTAAGATCGATCCGCGCCGCCGGGCACAATTTTGTGCAGAAAGATCACTTTGCTGCCTTCCTCGGCCACGGCTACGTTGTAATTGCGCAAGTGGGGTAAATATTTAGCCACCTCGGTAAGCTCGTGATAATGGGTGGCAAATAGGGTTTTTGCCCTGATTTTGGGATTATTGTGGATATATTCCACCACTGCTCGCGCAATTGCCAGTCCGTCGTAAGTGCTGGTTCCCCGCCCCACCTCATCCAAGATTAGCAGGCTGCGACCCGTACTCTGCGATAGAATGGCCGCTGTCTCGACCATCTCGACCATAAAAGTACTTTGTCCGGCGTGGATCTCATCCTGGGCGCCAATGCGGGTGAAAATGCGGTCCACCAGGCCAATGTGCGCCCGGTCAGCCGGGACAAAACTGCCGATTTGAGCCATAAGCACAATCAAGGCCACTTGACGCAAAAACGTGCTTTTGCCTGACATGTTCGGCCCGGTAATGATGTGAATCAATTCCTCCAAGGACATCCGAATATCGTTGGGTACAAACGCCGTGGCCAGACCGTCGGCATCGACCAGCGGCATGGTTTCGACGACCGGATGACGGCCGTTGATAATCTCCAACGGGGCATCATCGCTGAGCGCCGGGCGGACGTAGTTGTTGTGCAGCGCCACTTCGGCCAAGGCCGTGACCACATCCAGGTAAGCCAGGGTTCGAGCCGTGGTGAGCAAGCGCTGGGCCGAGGCGGCGATCTGGGCGCAGACTTCTTTAAAGATGCGCACCTCAACTTCAAGCTGGCGCTCGTCGGCGTTGAGGATCAGGTTTTCGTACTCCTTGAGTTCGGGCGTAATGTAGCGCTCGGCGTTGACCAGCGTTTGCTTGCGAATATATTCCGGCGGAACCTGATCGGCGTTGGCTCTGGTGACTTCAAGGTAGTAGCCAAAGACTTTGTTAAAGCCCACCTTTAGACTCTTGATGCCGGTTCGCTCTCGTTCGACGCCTTCCAGGTTAGCTACCCACACCTTTGCATCGCGCGAACCGGCAATAATGCTATCCAACTCCGCCGAAAAACCGGGTCGGATGATGCCCACCTTGCTCAACGTCGCCGGCGGCTCATCGGCGATGGCCTGATCGATGAGATTGACGATATCCTGGCAAGGCGCAAGTGAATGGAGAATGGAGAATGGAGAATAGAGAATGGGGGAGGGAGATTGGAGATTGGAGATGGGGAGATGGGGGTTGGGAATTGGTGTGTCGAGGTTGGGGTCAGTCTTAGCGTCAGCCTCAGCCTTAGCCTCTCCCTCAGCATCTCCAAACAAACCGGTTAACACCATTTGCAACTGGGGGACAACTTCAAGACTGCGTTGAATGGCCTGTAAGTCGCGGGGGGTGGCGATGCCCTGGCTGACCCGATTGGTCAATCGTTCCAGGTCGGCTACCTCTTTGAGATAAGTGCGGATGTCGCCGCGAGCCAGAGTTTGGGTGGTAAAGCGTTCGACATCGTCCAGACGGCTGTTTAAGGCCGCGACATCAAGCAGCGGCTGGTGGAGCCAGGTCCGCAGCAGCCGGCCGCCCATGGCGGTGATGGTTTTATCCAAAACATCGAGCAGCGAACCCTGGACCGATCCCCGGCGAATAGTTTCGGTTAGCTCCAAATTACGCCGGGTAGATGCATCCAGGTCCATAAAGTTGTCAGTGCTGTAGGCAGTCAGGTGAGTGATGTGGTTGAGGGCTGCTTTCTGAGTCTCGGCCACATATTGGATGATCGCGCCGGCGGCCTGAATTGCCAGCGGTTTACCGGCCAGTCCGAAGCCATCGAGGGTAGCGACATCGAAATGGCGCTGAAGTTCCTGCCGAGCCTGGTCGAGATCGAACCGCCAGCTATCGTAGAGCGAATGGGGAATCTTTAGAGAGCGAAACAGATCCGCACTCTTGTCGTGGGGGATCAGCACTTCTGCCGGTTTGAGCCGGGTGATTTCGTTGAGAATCAACCGATCGATGTCCCGGTTTTGTAACTGCGTCGCGCCAAATTGGCCGGTGGTGATATCGGCAAAGGCAATGCCCGCTTTATTGTCGGTCACAATCAGGGCGGCCAGGTAGTTATTTTCGTTGTCGGCCAGCAACGAGCCTTCCACGACCGTGCCAGGCGTGATGACGCGCTGCACCTCACGGGGAACCAGCCCGTTGATGGGCGTACTGCCAATTTGCTCACAGATAGCTACTTTGTAGCCCAGTTTGATCAGCCGGGCGATATAATTCTCGGCCGAATGGTGCGGTATGCCGGCCATCGGCACCCGCTGCTTTTTGGACACCTTGCGCGAGGTCAGCACGATATCGAGTTCTTTGGCCATAAGCTTGGCGTCGTCATCAAACGTTTCGTAGAAATCGCCAAGCCGGTAAAATACAATCGCGTCAGGGTATTGTCTTTTGACTGATAGGTATTGTTGGCGACTAGGCGTAGTCATGTAACCTCTACTGCTTTTGCTTTTGTGACTCGCATCAAATCCTTGACCGGCAGTTCTAAATTTACCCCACGCTTGCCCGCGCTAACCAAAATATGACCCAACTCTAACGCCGGTTGGTCGATATAAACCGTAAAGTTTTTATGCAGCAGCGCCAGCGCCGAGATTCCACCGGTCTGCAAGCCCGTCAAACTTTCGGCCTCTTTTTTCGAGGCCATTTGGACCTTTTTATGCCCCGTGGCTTTGGCGACTTTCTTTAGATTGAGTTCACGGCTGCCGGCTACCATGATCAGCATCGGTTTGCCCTGAGGGGGAAGCACCACCAGCGTTTTGTAAACGAGGTCGTGAGGGAAGCCGAAATGATCGGCCACGCCGTCAGCCGAGTGAATGGTGTCGGGAAACTCTCGCACCGTAAATTTGATTTTTTGTTGTTCTAGCAGGCGCATCGAGTTGAGTTTTTCGGTCATAATTAGGGGATAGGCTCTTTTAAATCCTCTTGATGGTCTTCTAAATATTGCAGCAGCACTGAAGCCGCTTCGGCTGACACAGAGCGGCCGTTTTGCTGGGCCAGCTTTCTTAAAAGCTCGTACTCCCGGTGCTCGATATAGGTTACCAGGTTTCTCTTTTCCTTTGTAAATTTTCCACCAACCGTGGTCATCGTTCCTCACCTAATGTTTCTAAATTGATCTGGCCGTTCATTATAACATTACTTGAAGAATCGCAGAAAATGAAGGGGGTTTTTGGAGTTAGGGGAGTTTAAGGAGTTAATGTCTAGTGATAAACCTCATTTTAGGGGCAAGATGTATTATTAAACTGAAAACTCACGAACTCTATAAACTCCATAAACTCTATGAACTCGATTGGGGAGTACCGTCGGCTTTTTTCGGAATTGTGCTTTACAGTATAATAGCTGCTATTCACGTTTGTTTTCTCAAACTATACTTGGATAGTCGATGCGTACCAACCAACCAACCAACCAACCAACTAGCCATTCATTCATTCATTCATTCATTCATTCATTCATTCATCCACCTACCTAACTACCAAACTATCCAACCATCAAACTATTTTACGGAGGATTCTGTTGAACTATCGAAAATTTGGCCGAACCGGCTGGCAGGTCTCAGAAATCGGTTTTGGGGCCTGGGCTATTGGCGGCAGTTGGGGCCACGTGAGCGAGGCTGACGCGCTCGATGCGCTGCGGGCATCGCTTGACCAGGGGGTCAATCTGATTGACACCGCCGATGTCTACGGCGACGGTCGCAGTGAACAACTGATCGCTAAAGTGCTCAAAGAGCGCTCGGAGCGGGTGTATGTGACAACCAAAGCCGGGCGGCGGCTCGACCCGCACGTGGCTGCCGGTTTTACACGCGAAAACCTAACCGCTTTTGTTGAACGTAGTCTGAAAAATTTACAGGTCGAGGCCCTGGATTTGGTTCAGCTTCACTGCCCGCCGACCGAGGTTTTCTACATGCCGGAGGTGTTTGGCATTTTGGACGATTTGGTCCAGGCCGGCAAACTACAGTACTATGGCGTTAGCGTTGAAAAGGTGGAAGAAGCGATCAAAGCCATCCAATACCCTAACGTCCAGAGCGTCCAGATTATCTTCAATATGTTTCGCCACCGGCCCAGCGAACTCTTTTTTGAGTTGGCCCGACAACAGGAGGTCGCTATTTTGGCGCGGGTGCCGTTAGCCAGCGGTCTTCTAACTGGCAAGATGAGCCGCCAGTCCACCTTTGCTGAAGATGATCACCGCCATTTCAACCGGCACGGTGAAGCGTTCGACGTGGGTGAAACGTTTTCCGGGGTCAATTTCGACACGGCGTTGGCCGCAGTCGAACAGATACGCCCGCTGGTACCGGCCGGCGCAACCATGGCTCAGTTCGCGCTGCGCTGGATATTAATGTTCGATGCTGTTAGCTGCGTCATTCCGGGGGCGAAAAATCCCCAGCAGGCCACCGACAATATCGGCGCGGCCAATTTACCCGCTCTCGATGATGAGACGATGGCGCAGATCGAGGCCATCTACGCCGATAAAATTAAAGCGCAAGTTCACCAGCGCTGGTAGCGAAAATTAGAAGGGAAAAATAGAAATAGAAATTAGAAAATAGAAATTGGAAGTAGATTTCTATTTTCTAATTTCCTCCTTCTAATTGGTAATCCTCATGCCCCTAACCACACGCCATCTTAACCGCTATCGCCAAATTGCCGAGGTTCTGGTCGGTCATGGCTTCGGGGCGCTCCTGGCCCAGGTTGGCCTCGACCGGCATTTGGGGCTGCCGTGGTGGTTGTTTCGCAAGGAGCAGCCTGACGAAGCGGAAATTACCCCGGCTCAACACGTGCGATTGGCCTTGGAGGAACTGGGTCCAACTTTTGTTAAGCTTGGCCAGATTTTGAGCACCCGTCCCGATTTCTTGCCGCCGGCCTACATTGTGGAGTTGAGCCGGCTGCAAGATCAGGTACCGCCGGCTCCCTGGGAATTGATTAAAGCCCGGATTGAGGAGGAATTGGGCGGACCGGTTGAGCGGCTCTTTAAATGTATCGACCCGACGCCGATGGCCGCGGCGTCGCTGGCTCAGGTTCACGCCGCCACGCTGCCCGACGGGCGGGAGGTGGTGGTCAAGGTGCAGCGCCCCAACATTCTAAAAACGATCAACCTTGACCTGGATATTCTGTATGATTTGGCTCGGCTGGGTGAAGAACGGACGACCTTTGGCCGCGATTTACTGGAAATCGTGGAAGACTTTTCGGTTTTTCTGAGGGCCGAATTGGATTACCGCCGTGAAGGGCGCAATGCCGAGCGTTTTCGCGCCAACTTTGCCAATGAGCAACATTTGTATGTCCCTCGGATATGGTGGGATTATACCACCGGCCGAGTGCTGGTGCAGGAGCGGATCAACGGGCTTAAGATTGATGATATCGATGCTATCGAAGCGGCCGGCTATAACCGCGATCATCTGGCGCTGCACTGCGCCCGCCTCATCATCAAAGAGGTGCTCGAAGACGGCTATTTTCACGCCGACCCGCATCCCGGCAACATTTTAGTCCTGCCGGGCGAGGTCATCGGCCTGATCGATTTTGGCACGGTGGGATTACTGCAAGTCAGCGACCGGGCGGCTCTGATCCGGCTTTATATTATGGCTGTCCAGATGGATGTCGAAGGCCTCGTCGATCAGTTAATACGCATGGGCGTGGCTGACGTTAATTTGGAACGACGGCCGCTGCAGCGCGACCTTAGGCGATTGTTGATGAAGTATAACGGCTTGCCGCTGAGTGAGGTGCGGGTGCAGGAAGTCTTGGACGATTTAAGGCCGATCATCTACAGCTACAATTTACGCCTGCCCAATGATTTGTGGCTGCTGGCGAAGACGTTTGTGATGATGGAGGGCGTCGGCAAAAAGTTGGCTCCTGATTTCGATATTTTTGCCGTATCGCAGCCGTATGTCAAAAAATTTCTACGCCGGATGTGGCTGCCAACGGAGTGGGGACCGGATGTCTGGCGCAACCTGACCGGCTGGAACGATCTGGTGACCGACTTACCGCGCCAAACCAACCGTATTCTGACCCAAGTGGAACGGGGCGAAGTTGGCCTAAAGCTGCACATTCCCGAGATCGACAAAACGGTTCACCGCCTGGATGATATTGCCAACCGAGTGATTTTATCGCTGTTGCTGGCCGCCTTTATTATGGCGTTGGCGTTGTTGATTCCCACGCTCAATTTGACCTGGCCATGGGGGCTGTTGACTTGGATTATCATCAGTAGCTTTGCGGTGATGTGTTTCCTGGCCCTCTGGCTAATTATCTCGATTATCCGCTCCGGCGGCGGGCTGTAAACCGACTAGTAGTACCCCCCTACCGGCCAGGTTCTAAAGAAAAACCACTCGCCAATGTGGACATCGGCCCGGCTGGCGGGTACGCCCAAATTGGTAATGTCGGTGCGGGAGAGGGCATACAGACAGCCGCCGGTGGGATCGTGGGGGGCTCTAATCACCCGGCGGGCGATCTCTAAAAAATCCTCGCTCGGTTGGATATCGGCCCGGTAGCCGAAAAAACCGCTTGATACGTGCGCAAACGTATCGCCATAGTAAGGGTGGAGCAGGCGGTTTTTAGCCACCCAGCCGACATAGTAGGCGGCCTCTTTATCGCCGGGCGATTCGCCCTGCAATATTCGAGCTAAATCGATCACGTCAATGGTGGCCAGGCGCTGCGGATTAAAGACCAGGGGTAATCCCGGCAGCGAGGTCGGGCGCGGGGTGTACATTCGGGTCGGCGCCGAACCATCGTAGACCGGGGTGGGTAGCCCGGTGGCGATAACGACCTCGGTCGGCGCGGGCGTCCAGGTGGGCGGTAACACAAAGCCTCGGGTGGCGGCCGCTTCAATGATCGCCGGCGGCAGAGCGGCGGTCAGGGGTTTATGGGTGAGCAGTGGAATAAATAGAAACAGGATGATCCCGGCGAAAATGGTCAAACAGACCAAGCCGGCGATGGCTACCCATTCTTCCGGCCCTAACCGTCTACTTTTCTGCTCACTGTCCTTGGGTTTTTGACGCGGGGTTTTTTGATCGTTCACGTTTATTCTGCCGGAGCGATGTTAATTTACGCGCTTTTGTCTCAATGGAGACCAGTCGCCGACTGCCCTAACCGATCAAACCCAGCCGGGTTCCGTTCAATTTGGCCGGATCGAACCAGGCGGCCGGTCGGCCAAACCAATCGACTGGCGGCAGCAGGTTAAGCTGCTGCACGGCCTCAAAGTTGGTTGTATTTATTAGGAAGGCGCAGGGCGACTCGCCAAACCGAGCCAACCGCGCAGCCAGCCAGTCGTCGCCCGTTAGCGGTGCGGCCAGTGTGACCTGGCTTTCCGGGAAATGGGCCAGTTTGGCCCCAAAATTGGCATCGTCCGCTACCTGCGGCTCGGCCCAGTAGTATAGACGCTGGAATAGGGCAATGGCTTCGGGTAGACTTTCGACCCCTAACACGACTTGACCGATGCCGGTTAACACGCTGCCGGCGACAGCGGCAGACGGCTGGACCCGCAGCGAGCGTGGGGTAATATCTTTGATGATAAATGGAATGGTGGCCCCGGCGCCCTTATCGCCCAAAAAAGCCAAATCCCACTCGACCAATTGCCCATCAGGGCGGCGGCGATTGTAGTAGTTAGGGCCGTTGACAGTTATACCCAAACGCCGCATCCGATCCGCCTCGGCGGCGACGTCCTCCACATATACCGCCCAGGCGCACGGCCCGCCGTCGCCGGCAATGTGCTCGCCCCAGAAAACGTTGTCTTTTTGCCCCGGCTGCATTGATGAAATGAGTTCGATGTAAGAGCCATCGTCAAACCCCAGCAGCGACATGTGGGTCACGCCGTTAGAGTGAGGCCCACCGTAATCGGTCGTCAGCCCGATAGCCGCAAAGCCGGCTTCCAGTGTAGCCAGCGTCGATCCGGCAATTGTGACGTGGTCAATGGTCAGTTGAATTGGAGCCGCCGGCTCGTTTCGTTCATTTATGGTCATTGCGAATCTCCGCCATTGGTCGATGAAGAAATGAAAGCGCTGACAGATTTGTTAATTAGCTGCCTCTTGGCCAAACTATTTTCGTTCAACAAAATTCACATCAGGTGGCCCGCCACAGCAGCCGGGCGGCACGATGGGCAAAGGCCCAATGGGATATCTAAATCTTGAAGGGGGTGGGAAAGGCGGGATCGGAATAATAAGCGGAAATCCCTTGGGCGGATCAAACCCGGCCGGCAGGTTGTTGGCCGCCAGTAGGTCTTCAACGGTGATATTACATTCTTCGGCCAGCCATTTCAGCGTAACCTCGTCTGAGACAGTTTCATAGACGTTCGGACCGTTCCCCAGCCAGAATGGAATAAAGAGGACCTGATTTTGGAAGGTATGGTTTGGTGGGAATAGATCGTTGGCGATGTTGATAGCTTGGGGCGTTGTATTATACTTTCTGGCGATGCTGTGAATCGTGTCGTTACCCTTGACCCAATAACAAATTCCGAAGGTGGCATCCCGTGGGATTTTGACCTGCGGCTTGGGCGGCTCTGTGGGTAGGGGGGTAGCGGTGGGAGGTGGGGGCGGTGATGGTGTAAAGGTGGGCGTGGCGGTCGGTTCTATGGTCGGAGTGATGGTGGCAGTCGCCGTTATCGTAACCGATGGAGTAATGGTTGGAGTGATGGTTGCTGTGAACGTTGGCGTGGCGGTTGCGCCATCGACCGGCGTGGTAGTGGCTGTGGGTGTGTCGGTAGGCTCGCCTGTAGATGGACCAACGATGATTTGTCCGTTTTGTGATGTGACCGGTATTTGTTCGATATTGCTGTTAGTGAGCAGGACGGAGGTAAAAGTTAAATCGCTGGTACCTTCATTTACACCTCTAACGATCAGCGTGGCCATAAGTCCTGTACCGCTAACCGGCGGTGTAGGGGGTATTTGAATGACAATGTAGCTGATGGCCCCTGTTTGATTATTGACTTCATTTTCGGCGATAAAATCAGGGGCAAGGAAATTCCCTGGTTGAATCTGAACGCCTTCTTGGTTTGAAACAGCATCATCGAGCTGAATAATGGTCGGATTAAAGTTAATCTGAATATCAGCCCCATTCATGTTCTCCACATTCGCAACAAAAATGTCGATGGTCATGGTGCTGCCGGTCATCAACTGCGGATTTGACGGCTGAAAATAAATTACGCCGCCGGTGTCCGGGGCTTGCTCCAAAGGGAATGCGTCACCAATTGGTGGCGTCCCGGTAGCCGCCTTAGGTTCATTTACCGAGGAGGTAATATCCCCCGCACCGTCATCGCTCCGCAGAAGTTCACAGCCGGTTAAAAGCATGAGCAACAGTAAGGCTGCTAACCACAGCCGTATATTCTTTATATACCGCATATAATATCTCCCCGCCGATATTATGTAAAACTTTTATGTCACCCTAATAATAGCTTATGTCAACAATTTTGGCAAGGGTATTTATTAGATTTGACATCTTTTTCATTAATGATATATAATTGTTTCATATTGTGAAACATCATTTTAATATTTTTGAGTGACATTGTACCGTGTCAATTAACGAACCTTATCCTGGAACCCAGGCAGTCATGCGGGCTTTGGCGCTGCTTAAATCGTTTACCGACGAAAAACCTGAACTCAATCTGGTTGAGTTAGCCCAAGCCGTCGATCTCAATAAGACCACGACGTTTCGCTTGTTAACGGCGTTAGAGAGCGAAGGGCTGATTACCCGTACATCCGAGTCAGATGCGTACCGGCTCGGCCCGGAGGCAATTGCTCTGGGTGGGCGGGCCATCCGAGCCAACAGCCTGCCCAAAGCCAGCCGCCCCGAATTGGAAGCTTTGGCCCAGCGGACCAAAGAAACCGTGACCATTGAAATGTTGTCAGGCGAGCAGTCGCTTACGTTGGATGAAATTTCCGGTAGTTATGTGGTGGGCGTGGCTCGCTATATTGGCACCCGCTGGCCGCTGCATGCCACCTCCACCGGTAAAGTCTTACTGGCTCATTTGCCCCCAGCCCGGCTGGATAGTGTGCTGACCGCGCCGCTCACCGCCTACACTCCCCACACCATCACCGAGATGACGGCTCTGCGGCAGGAGTTAGCCCAGGTTCGCGAGCAAGGTTATGCCATTGGTAATGAAGAACTGGAGATCGGCTTTGTGGCGGTCGGCGCGCCGGTTCGAGATCATAACGGCAGTGTTGTGGCCGCGATTGGGGTTGGGGGTTCCAGCGCTCGCTTGAGTCAGACGGTTGTCTTTGAAATGATTGATTTGGTCATGGCGGCAGCGCAGCGGATCTCTGAACAGCTTGGCTATCGCGAGTAAAGTGAAAATCTCAGCTAAGGTGCTGAAGAATAGTTTCTTTTGCCGACAATGTCTTTTGTCGGCTTAAATTTTATTGACATAGAAAGGAACATTATGAGCGTAAAACGCATCAAACCCGTCCCCAGCGATATCGACATTGCTCAAGCCGCGACAGTGAGACCAATCATTGAGATTGCCGAAAGTATCGGCCTCAATGTCGATGACCTGGATCTATACGGCAAGTATAAGGCCAAAGTCCACTTGGATGTCCTTGAGAAATTTGCCGCCCGCCCGCAGGGTAAATACATCGATGTGACCGCTATCACCCCCACGCCACTGGGCGAGGGCAAAACCACGACTACCATCGGACTGACTCAGGGCTTGGGCCGCATTGGCCAAAAGTCGATGACCTGCATCCGCCAGCCGAGTATGGGGCCAACTTTCGGTATCAAAGGCGGCGCGGCCGGCGGCGGTTACAGCCAGATTATCCCGATGGAAGATTTTAACCTGCATCTGACCGGCGATAATCACGCGATCAGTGTGGCTCATAACCTGGTGGCCGCGGCCCTCGACTCGCGTATTTACCACGAAAGCCGCATGTCCGACGAACAAATGGCTGAGCGAGGGCTGAAGCATTTGGATATCGACCCCTTTAACGTGAGTTGGCACCGGGTGGTCGATGTCAACGACCGGGCGTTGCGTAATATCGTGGTGGGGTTGGGCGGCAGCGGTGACGGCATTCCGCGCCAGTCGGGGTTCGATATCACTGTAGCCTCGGAGATTATGGCGATTTTGGCGCTGGCGACTAGCGTGCGGGATATGCGGGAGCGATTTGGCCGGATGGTGGTGGCGTTGGACCGCAAAGGCAACCCGGTAACGGCTGAGGATTTGCAAGTGGCCGGCGCGGTGGCGGTTTTGATGAAAGACGCGCTGATGCCTAACCTGATGCAAACCATAGAAGGTCAACCTG
Organism: Anaerolineales bacterium; assembly: GCA_020634855.1. Lineage (GTDB taxonomy): Bacteria > Chloroflexota > Anaerolineae > 4572-78 > J111 > JAGRBY01. The sequence continues at coordinate 265,615 of JACKAU010000002.1, read as the reverse complement.
CCTTTGTCCATGCCGGCCCATTTGCCAACATCGCTCATGGTAACAGCTCGATTGTGGCCGATCAGATCGCCCTCAAACTGGCCGACTATGTCGTGACCGAGTCGGGTTTTGGGGCTGATATTGGTATGGAGAAGTTTTTCAACATTAAATGCCGCTACTCCGGCCTAATCCCTAATGCAGTGGTAATTGTAGCCACGGTTCGCGCCCTGAAGATGCATGGTGGTGGGCCACGGGTGGTGCCGGGACGGCCGCTGGACAAAGCCTATACCGAAGAAAATTTGAAACTGTTGGAACTTGGCGTGGAAAACCTAGAAGCTCATATCGAGAATGTCAAGCGGTTTGGCATTCCGGCGGTGGTCGCCATTAACCGTTTCCCAACCGATACTGATGCCGAGATTGAGCTGATTAAAGAATTGGCGCTGCAGGCTGGGGCCGAACAAGCCATTCTGGCCGACCATTGGGCCGAGGGGGGCGATGGCGCCGTTGAATTGGCCGAAGCGGTGGTGGCAGCTTGCGAGAAGCCAAGCCACTTTGACTTTCTCTATCCGCTGGATTGGTCGATCAAACAGAAGATCGAGAAGATAGCGATCGACATTTATGGGGCGGAGGGGGTCATTTACGAACAAACAGCCGAAAGACAAATCGCCGGCTATGAAAAAGCCGGCTTCGGGAAGCTGCCGATTTGTATGGCCAAAACTCACTTGAGCATTTCGCACGACCCGGCTTTGAAAGGGCGGCCAACCGGCTTCACCGTGCCCATTCGGGAAGTGCGGGCCAGCGTCGGCGCCGGGTTTATCTATCCTTTGTTGGGCACAATGCGCACAATGCCCGGCTTAGCTTCTAATTCAGCTTTTACTAAGGTCGATCTCGATTTAGACACAGGCAAGGTGGTTGGTTTGTTCTAAAGCCGGTTAGCCTGGAATACCTGAAGCTAAATGGGTTTATTGATTGCAAATTAACCAAAAAGTGGGGCGAACTTATGTGTCCGCCCCACTTTTTATTTTCCGTATGTAGGACAAACCTAAGTTTGTCCTACATACGGAAGTATCGGGATAATACCGGTTAAACGCCTAACAATAAGCCCAATAAACCAAACCCGTTATCGAGCGCGACAATCAAACCGGCGAAAACAATGGAAACCATCGACATCAACTTGATCAAAATGTTGAGCGAGGGGCCGGTCGTGTCTTTGAAGGGATCGCCGACGGTATCGCCAACCACTGTCGCTTTATGAGCGGTGGACCCTTTACCCCCATATGCCCCTTTTTCGATGTGCTTCTTAGCATTGTCCCAAGCTCCTCCGGAGTTAGCCATCATAACCGCCATTAAGAAGCCGGTAGTCAGACCGCCGGCCAGCAAACCCAAGACGCCGGCTACTCCAAAAATCAGACCAACAACAACCGGAACGGCGATGGCCAAAATGGAAGGCGCTATCATCTCGCGTTGAGCGCCGGCGGTACTAATGGCGACACACAACGCATAATCCGGCTTTTCTTTGCCTTCGAGAATGCCCGGCTTTTCTCTAAATTGACGTCGAACTTCTTCCACCATCGCTCCGGCTGCCCGCCCCACAGCGTCCATCGTCATCGCTGAGAAGAAGAAGACGGTTACCCCACCGGCGAAGACGCCAATGAGAACAGCCGGATTGAGTAACGAGACATCGTAAAAATCAGCAAACTGCCGGATGGTGATCTCCTGAAGGGGAACGAATTGGTTGGCCACCTCTAAGGCCGTTTCCCCTTTCAACAACAACATCGCTCGAATCTGCTCAATGTAAGACGCCAACAGGGCCAAGGCGGTCAACGCGGCTGAACCGATAGCAAACCCCTTGCCGGTCGCGGCGGTGGTGTTGCCCACGGCGTCCAATTCGTCGGTGCGTTCGCGAACTTCAGGCGGGAGATGCGACATTTCGGCATTACCACCGGCGTTGTCAGCGATGGGGCCGTAGGCGTCAGTTGCTAGCGTCAGACCCAAGGTTGACAGCATACTGGTTGCTGCTAAGCCCACCCCATACAAACCCAAAAGGCTGTTTTCCAACCCGCCGGTGGCATAGTAGCTTAGCGCAATCCCCAATACAACCGCCACTACCGGAATACCGGTCGAGCGCATCCCAACGGCCAGACCACTGATGATGACGGTAGCCGGGCCGGTTTCGCCCTGTTTGGAAATATTCTGGGTCGGGGGGTATTCATCGGAGGTGTAATATTCGGTGGCCCGACCAATGACTTCCCCAACCACCAAACCGGTAATGATCGCAATTAGGAAAGACCAGGGTAATTTTAGAATATAGATAATCGGTATCGCGGCAATTGCAATTAGAACTGAACTGATGGTGATGCTTCTAATTAAGGAGCCCATAATTTCGCCCATCGAAGCATCTTCCTTGGTGCGGACCATATAAATGCCGATGATGGACAGGATTACCCCCACGCCAGCAATGACCATCGGCGCGGCTAGAAAACGCACTTGCATTTCTAAAATGCTGATGCCCTCCGGGACCGTGACCCCCAGCCCAACCGCCACGGCGCCAACCCCCAATGCCGAAGCCGCTCTAATTGAGCCGACATAGGACTCATATAAGTCAGCCCCCATACCGGCCACGTCACCCACGTTGTCGCCGACGTTGTCAGCAATCGTAGCCGGGTTGCGCGGATCGTCCTCCGGGATGCCGGCCTCAACTTTACCGACCAGGTCGGCGCCGACATCGGCGGCCTTGGTGTAGATACCCCCGCCAACGCGGGCAAACAGCGCTTGCGTCGAAGCGCCCATAGCCGCGCTCAACATGATGACGGTGATTTCAGATAGACTCACCGATGTAAAGTAATAGAGAAAAAGAAACCATAAACTACTATCCAACAAGGCAAAGCCTACTACAGAAAGCCCCATAACCGCGCCGGCTCTAAAGGCTACCTGTAAGCCATCATTCAAACTCTCTTGGGCTGCATTAGCGGTTCTGGCCGAAGCGTTGGTGGCAGCCTTCATGCCGATAAAACCACAAATAGCCGAGAAAACCCCGCCTGTGATAAAGGCGAACGGCACAATGAAGCTTTGTAGCCCGACAAAGCTCATAATGAGTAAAATAACAAAAAGGACGGCAAAAACGATACCGACAATTCGGTACTGGCGGCTCAGATAGGCCATAGCCCCTTCACGGACAGCCTGAGCGATTTCGATCATGATTTGGGAGCCTTCACTCCGCTGCATAACCGATTGGTAAAGCAGATAGGCCACAAGCAAGGCCACAAACGATCCGACAGGTGTTAACCACCAGATCCAAGGCAACGGTTCACGTGCTTCTTGGGCTAAGGGTGCTGCTAGTGCAGGAGGTGCAGCGATTACCAAAGTGAGGATTAGAGCCACTATGACTCCGCGTCGAAACATGTAGACTCTCCTTAAATTTTAATCGAACAATTTAGGTTAAAGATTTATGCTAACGAGGCAGTTTATTAAAGCAAGCTTCGTATTGGAGGCGAAGCCGGATTTTGTAGGGTTTGCTCTCTCTCATTAAGAGGTCTTATCGCCAGCTAGGTTCCGATTTTAAATGAGTTATATTTTATTGTCAAAATTAATTGTGCAAAATTGAACTATCGTAAGAACTTAATGTTTGTTTAATCTCAACTCCCTATGATGAAAACGTATGATCGCGTCAATCTGACCCAAATCTCAAGAAGTTAAACGGAATCTCTATGATTGAGATAGAAAATATTACCAAGCATTTCGGTAACAAAGCGGTTATTCAAAATGTGAATTTCAAAGTCGAAAAAGGTGAAACGGTGGGCTTATATGGGCAAACCGGCGCCGGCAAAACAACGCTTATCCGAGTTTTGACTGCCTACATGTTTCCGTCAAGCGGTAAACTGACTATATTGGGATATAATATTTTATCGCATAGTCATGAAATACGTCGGCGGGTCGGTTATTTGCCGCAAGGTGTTTCGCTTTATGGCGATATGACCGTTGAAAATTACCTCACCTTTGTCGCTCGGCTTCATCGGGTTAATGATCGGCATCGGCGCGTTTGTCAGGTGATTGAAGAGTTTCAGTTGTCCCGTCATACCAAGACTTTGATTGGCAAACTGCCGTTGGACCTCCACCGCCGGGTGGGCTTGGCCCAAGCGGTGGTCTTTAACCCCGAAATTCTCATTCTCGATCAACCCACCGCCGGACTGGCTCCTGACCAAATCATGGAGATCTATCAGTTTATCAAACCATTAACCAACCAATATACCGTTTTTCTCAGTACCCATACCTGGTGCGATGTTGAACAGTTTTGTGATCGTGTTTTGATGATGGATAAAGGTCGTATTGTAGGTGAGAAACGGTTAAAAATGTCTCAAAGACGGGTTGAGCCTCGCAAAGTGGCCGAACCGGGAGCTATATCAATTTTAGCAGAGGCGCTTTCCATATCTATCAACCCCATCTTTCGATAACTATCTGGTTATGAACGCCCTGGTTGTTGCCAAGCGTGAATTTGAAACGTTTCTTGTTTCACCTACCGCGTATCTTATAGGGGCGTTTTTTTTGTTTATTACCGGTATTGTATTCTCTTTTAATGTTGTCGCTCATCATCAAGCCACCCTTTCCCCCGTATTTGAAGTAGCCGGAATAACCTTGATCTTTTTTATCCCAATCTTGATGAACCATCTCCTGGTCCGTGAGTTTCAACGCGGTACACTGGAGTTGCTGATGACATCGCCCGTTGCTTTATGGGAGATCGTTCTGGGTAAGTTTCTGGCAGCCTTTCTCTTTTTAGTTGTGATGGTGGCTCCGACGATAGCTTATTTATTTATCTTGATTTATTTTGGGCAGCCGGATCTACCGGTAGCGTTAGTCGGTTATTTTGGCCTCTTTCTTTTTGGCGGGCTGTTAATTAGTATAGTTGTTATGTCGTCGGCGATGTGTACCAACCGGTTAACCGCCGTTATTTTGTCTGTGGCGCTTGCCGCATTTCTTTGGTTAATTGGCCGTCTGGGAGCGGTCTTTAACGGCTCGGTCGGCGCCATTTTGACTTATCTATCGAGCCAATATCATTTTCTGGATTTTGTGGTAGGGGTTTTGACCATAAGTAATATAACCTACTTCGTTAGTATGATCGTTGCTATTCTATACCTTACAACTCATATCCTCAAGATAAGGCTTTAGCGGTAACATTTTACCGCTCCGGCCAACCGGATTTCTCACAACTTTACCTTCAATTACTTTTACTTCTTCAAATTACTGGGCGGCTTACTTTTGGTATGGCGAACTATAAATCAAAACTGGCTCTAAAACTGATTATCTTTTTAACTATTCTGGTTCTTCTCAATGCCCTTTGTTTTAATAATAATCCCAAATTTGATTTAACCGAAATCAAAAGCTATTCTCTTTCGCCTCATACCATCAAAGTCTTGCAAGAACTCGACCAACCGGTCAAAATTCTCTGTTTCTTTCGCTCCGGCGATGTGCGCCTGGCCAAGGCGAAAGCCTATCTGAACCAATTTGAAGTACAGTCCAACTTGATCTCATCCGAATTTCATGATCCCGACGTGGAATCCGATCTAAGGGGCAAATATGCCTTGCAAGATTACGGCATGGTATTTATGGCCGGTAGTAAGACCTATGAGGTTCAGCAGGTTGACGAAATGAATCTGACGCATGGCTTGCTGGAAGTGACCCGGTCCCCATCGGAACCCGCAGTTCCCCTTCTTCCAGAGCCATTAATAGAACTACCACTTAAAGAGATGCCGTTAAATTTTTTCGCAATCGTGGCTGTCTTCTTCATTACTGTTCTGCTTATTCCCTTCACTTTCGTGACCCTCAGCCTCTTAGTCTGGTGGCAGCGACGCTAACCCCCACCATTAGCCTATTGATTTTGACCCAAGAAGTATGATAATTTTTTAGAGTGTTAATTAGCTAAAAATCGCTCTTGGTTAATTAAGGCAACACCTCTTTCTTGATCTTTAACAACTACGTCGGTCAGTCGATGTTCGACTCTGAGATGAACAGGGCTAAATAATTTTGGCGGTCGAATCAGTGTCGAAAATGAGGGTCACAATGAATGAAGTAGAACAAATACACGGCGACGCTTTGACTCGTATCGTTTTAGGGTTAGCCGTCGTTGGGGTAATTATTGGGATAGGGGCCATATTCATCGAAGGAGTCGGTTCACCCTGGTTTTTACGCGCCGTGGCTCTACTGGTTATTGCCGCCGTCACCTACATCATCCGCGCGACTGGTCGGATCGTGGTTGCCATTTATAGCCTTGTCTTCCAACTTATAGGGCTCATTGCTGAGATATTTTTAAGTCCCGGTGCCGTAACTACTTCAGCCCCATATTTACTGGTCCCTCTGGCCGTTATCGCCGGTACGCTCCTGGAACCGGTGGCCGTCATGGCCGTGATATCCTTCGCAATCGCGGTTATTCTCTTAATTCTGGTTGTCACCAGCCAAATCTCATTAGCAGCGCTAGGTGTACTTGTGCCTCCGGCTCTGCTGGCCTTGGTAACGGGACTCCTCACTTCCGAAAATCGAAAGCATATTATCAACCTGGGCCAGCGTCTTCAGCAAAACCGAACTATCCTGAAACATCACACACGCCACATGATGTATTCGACCCACGAGCTTGAGCAGCTTCGGAAGGAGGTTACTTCTCTTAATAAACAATTGATCGAGGCCAAGCTCAGAACCGCGCATGCCTCTCCACCCCCTGTTCCCGGTGATCAAAAATCTGCGGAGTTAATTGAAGGAACCCTGCGTGCCCTCGATAAGCAGTTTCGCGAATTGGAACATCTGATCGAAAAGGCCGGTGATAAAATTGGACAAAACGGCCAGTCTTCATCGCTGGAAGATGTTTGGTTAAAAATCGACCACCTTAAAAGCTTGCTCAGCAACTTAGAAGAGGTAGTCCAAATTGAAAATAGCCAGCTCGAACTGGTTATCGAGCCGGTTGATCCCCAACAGTTGCTCAGCGATGTCGGCCACATTACCCAAGGCTTGGCTCGTGGTAAAGATATCTTGGTCCGAACTGAGTTGCCGGACTCCCTTCCCCTCGTTCAAGCCGATCCGTCTCGATTGCGCCAAGCTCTACTGCAAATCCTAACCAACGCCGTGAAATATACGGATCGGGGCATGATTGAAATCCACGCCAAAACTCTCCCCACAGCCTTGAAAATCACCATCTCCGATACCGGCTTTGGGATCGATGCTCGTGAGACCGATCTGGTTTTTGAGAAATTCGGCCGGGCTAGCCATACCGCAGTTCAGAAACGGCAGGGTGTAGGGTTAGGGCTGGCTATTGCCAAACGTTTAATTGAACTACATGGTGGCGAAATCTCGGTATCAAGTGTCTTGGGAGTCGGCTCTGAGTTTTACATTGAACTTCCCCTCAAACCGGTCACGGACCAGCCGCCCGTCACCCTATCTAACGCTGAGCCTGAGACCACTCTGCTGGCAAACCCCGATACGGATGAGACCATCCTGTCCGATCGATATGACGTTACCAAAATTTTTGCCCAGAGCCGGATCGATTCACCCGGCCGTCCGCCGGTTATGCCGGCATCGTCTTCTGTTGCCCGCTCGCAGCCGCCGGTTAGCCGCAGGGGGCCAACTTATACCCGCCGCTTTAGTTTGATTTTGTTGGCGCTGCTAATCTTCATTGGTGGGTTTGTAGCCGTATTGGCCTTTATCAATGGTCCGGTTACGGGGCCGTCCGGTGTAGCCGCCACGTCGCCTGATCCCTCATTGACCCCAACCCCACCCATCGACTCTACGCCGACACCCAGACTTACAGCCGAACTTGCAGAAGCCGCTACCTTACTTATAGCCACAGATTTCCCCAGCACTCCAACCCTACAGCCTTTACCATCCCCCAGCCAGACTCCAACAGCTACCCGTATCTCCCTCTCTCCCACACCACCGCCCACGGTAACACCGTTGCCTGCCACTGTTACGCTCACTTCACCCGTCTCGACCGGTCCGGCGCCGGTCAATTTGCCCGGCGTCTTGGTGGCGACGTTGCCCACCGGCCAGCAAGTTTCCTATTTTGACAGCCGTGATCGGTCCGGATCGGCTGCCGGTCTCAACCCCGAACCGAATAGCCGTCTCACCTGGTCAGCGTCGGGTCGGGCGCTACTGGCCAGCGATCAAAATAGCGATCGGGATATTTACATCATTGATCCCGGCGGCTCATCGCTCAATTTAACCGAAACCATCGGCGATGATCTCCAGCCCGCCTGGTCGCCCAATGAGCAGCAGATTGCCTTTAGCTCCAACCGCACCGGCAATTTTGAGATTTACATCGCCAACGCCGACGGCAGCCGGCCCACCCAACTGACGACCGATAATCGCGCTTTTGATGAATGGCCGGTCTGGTCTCCCGACGGACGGCAGATTGCTTTTGTCTCAGATCGAACCGGTAATGTCGATCTTTTTGTCATCGCGACCGATGGCACGAATCTTCGCCAACTGACCGATCATCCCGCCGACGACTGGCCCACCTCGTGGTCGCCGGATGGCCGCCAACTGGTGTTTGCCTCAGATCGAGATGGTAATTGGAACTTATACGTCGTCTCGGTTACCGGCGGCGATGCTGTTCAATTAACGAACGATCCCGGCGACGAGCGCGATCCGAACTGGTCGCCCGATGGCAGTACCATCGCCTTCACCTCTAACCGAGCCAACAATTGGGACATCTATACACTCCCGGTTAGCTCAAGCTCGATCATTAGCGTTCCGGCTTCAAACTGGACTCAAATGACCCAGACTCCCACCGATGAACGCTACCCCAGTTGGCTGCTCTCTCCGACGAAACCTTAGCTCCTGAAAATAGGTAACCTCAAGGAAGCATTCATCTCTTAGCTGTCAGCTATCAGGCTTCTTAATTTTTTATCTTGACAAACTAATAATATTAGTATATAATCTAAATATATTAGTTTTTGATCAGGTTATTATTTATGGGAGGTTTTTACGATGAAAACGACTTATCACGGCGATAATTTAATTCAGTTGACCCGTTTGACAGCGTTTAACTGCTACTTTGTGCGCGAACAAGACGGTTTGACTTTAATTGATACCGGTCTACCCGGCAGTGCCAAAGGGATTCTAGCGGCGGCCAAACAAGAAAATCTACCAATTACCCGCATCGTCTTAACCCATGCCCACGGCGACCACGTCGGTTCGCTCGATCAACTGAGCCAGGCCTTACCGATAGCCGAGGTTGCTTTTACCGCTAGAACGGCTCGCTTCTTAAGCGGCGACTTAAGCCTGACCGCCGATGAATCTCAAGCCAAACTGCGCGGCGATTTCGTCCTCCGCCAGACCAAACCCACTCGCCTCCTGGCTCCCGGCGATCACATCGGCTCGTTGGAAGTTGTGGCCGCGCCAGGACACACCCCAGATCATATCGCCTTTTGGGATACGCGCGATGGCACGTTGATCGCCGGCGACGCCTTTCAGACCAAAGCCGGACTGGCCGTCGCCGGTGTGATGCGCTGGCTGTTTCCCTTCCCGGCGCTGGCCACCTGGCATCCGTTAACCGCGCTGGAAACGGCTCGTCGGCTGCGTTGCTTAAATCCGACCCGGTTAGCGGTTGGTCACGGTCAGGTCATCGAAGACCCAGCCGATTTAATGGATCGCGCTATTGCCGAAGCCGAGCAGCGTCTATCGAATGGCCAGCATAAAGAGAAGGTTGCGCATGGCTAAAACCCGACGGCTGACCCCCGAACTAGTCATTGAAACGGCGGCGAGGCTGGCCAACGAGCGGGGAGATGTATCCCAGATTACGCTCACCAATCTCGCCGCTGAACTCAATATTCGAGTCCCGTCGCTCTACAATCACGTTAAAGGGTTGGAAGGTTTGCAGCGTGACCTGACCGTGTGGGGCTTGCAGCAGCTTTTGGCGATTACGCGTGAGGCGGTCTTGGGCAAAGTTGGTCGCGATGCCCTGCTGGCTGTCGCCCACGCCTATCGCGCCTTCGCCCATGCCCAGCCGGGCGTCTATTCGTTGGTGCTAAAAGCCCCCCCGCCTGAGGATGCCCAACTGACTGCCCTTTCCAACGAACTGCTGATGATCTTACAGTTGGTGCTGGCTTCCTACCACTTGGAAGGTGAGGACGCCCTGCACGCCATTCGCGGTTTTCGCAGCGTGCTGCACGGCTTTGTCTCGCTGGAAACTAGCGGAGCCTTTGAATTACCTTTGGATCGCGATGAAAGCTTCAATCGATTGGTCGCCATCTACCTAGATGGCTTGTCGAAAAATTGATACAGGCTGATCGCATTTCATACACGTTTGGAATTATTTTTCGACCGATTTTATACACGGTCAGTTCATAATAGCGCTTAGTCGTTTGAAACAATTATGGTTTTTGGCGACACAACTATTAAGCCAATTAATTCCATCGAAGGAGCAGATAATGGCAGCCCCCAATCAATCTAAAAGTCCGGCCAAACCTAAAGGTGGCAGCAAACCTCAAACCACCGCCCAAACTACCACAACCCCCAAAAAGAAAAAGTCTAACAAGAAGTAGAATAGCGGCGTCATAGTCGCCTTAGAATCGCCCATCAAAAAGCGATCCGCTCTTATAGCCGGATCGCTTTTTTGTTATCAGACGTTGATATTTTTTTATGAATTTAAGCGTAAGCCAAACTCTCACGAACGCTAATTTGCGTTGCGCTTCTGGCTGGCAGCACCGAGGCCAGCGTGGAGATGCTTAAAACAATCCCCAACCATAACAACACGGCTCCATAGCTGTAGGCGTAATCCAAATTGATATCGAGCATGATTTGCCCCATCTGCTGCGCCAATGGACGACCTAGCAGAAACGACAGTGGCACGGCCACCGCCCAACTGAGCGTGCCTTGCAAGACCCCCTCCATCATCAGCATCCCCAAAATGGTCCGAGTCCGCGCCCCAACGGCTCGCATCACGCCGATCTCGCGGGTACGCTCTACCACACTGATCGATAGCGCCCCCATCAACCCAATCCCGCCGACCAAGGCCAAAATAGCCGCCAGCGCCAGCAGCATATTGATGTTGATGGCATACTGGCTGTCGGCAAATTGGCGATCTTCAAAGGTGGTGCCGCTGCCGTTGAGATCGACATCGCGCTGCCGGTTTTCGTACAGCGTTTTCAGTTTGTCAGAGACCGCCGCGACGTAAGCCTCGCCTCGCTCTTGCGTTCGCACCAGAATTTGGGTGCCACGATTGTATTTGTTAGTAGCATTTTCCACTGCGGCCAACGGTGCGTAAACTGGATCGCCGCCAAAGCCGTCGGTGAAGACAGTTTGAAAAATGCCCACGACTTGCCAGGTACCGTCGCCAAACTCGCCCAAATCGAGCGTCACGCTATCGCCGACGTTGATGTGGTGATCCTCGGCTATTTCCTGGTAGATCACCAGCGCATTCTCATCGCCCGGCTGAAGCCAGCGTCCGGCCACTATAATTGGTTGGTACATCTGGCTGCCGATAGGGATGCCGTTGAGCACAATACCGATACCGGCCTCACGCAGTCGCTGACCCGCTTTCAACAGCGAACCGGGTTGGGTCAGCCATACCTCCGTCTCAACCACCTCCGGCAACTGCTTGGCCATACGTGTCACTCGGTCGGCCCGCTGGCGATTCTCGAAACTGATGCGGATATCGTAGCTGCGCCGGTTTAGATCGTTGGTCACGGTCAGGTCGGTCGATTGGGCTAGACTAATCACCACCAGGAACATCGTACCGGCAGTAATCAAGACCAGTTGGGTCAGGATCAGCCGGCCCTTTTTACGAAACATATTGTTGAGCGAGATGGCGTAAGACGACGACAGGAAGCGCCGGCTCAGGCGGTCAACCCCGCGATCAAAGCCGTTGTTGCCAAAACTGCCGGAAATGCCGTAACTGGCGATGGCCTCACGGACGGTGGTGGCTGTACCCTTGAGGATGGGCAGCAGGGCCGCAATCAGCGGCGTCAACAGCGCTGCTCCGGCTTGCAGTTCGATGGCCTTTGTAGAAATGTGGAAGGTGTCGTAGTCAATATTAAAGAGGTTAAGAAAGGTTTTTGTCAAGCCAAACGCCACATACGCTCCCGGTGCAACCGAAATGAGAAATGCCAGGCAGCCGTAGACAAAAACCGTACTTAAATAAATTTTTAGAATAGTCGAAGTCTTACCCCCCACAGCTTTGATGATCCCGATTTGATGGGTTTGCTGGGTAATCAGCGCTGTCAGGGTGTTGGTGACCAAAATGGCGCTCACAACCAGAGACACAACAGCCAGAATTTGTAACACAAAATTAAACCCCTCAACGAAGATGCGCCCCCAGTGTTTGTTGGGGTCTTGATAGATGACGTTCGTAACCCCGATATCTTCTTTGGCCAGGCGATCCTTGATCTCGGTCGCGACTTCTTCGGCCAAGGCTTGGCTGTAGGGTTCCACCTGCACCAGCAACTCGCTGAATTCGCCCTCTTCAACGCCGAAGCGCTCCAACCCCTGGGCATCGACGAAGAAGCGTGCTTCACCGCCGAAGGCCGGCGGCGGCACAAAAGGATGGCGGATTTTGCCGGTCACTTGCAGCGCCCGGTCGGTTTGATCCAGTTCGAAGATGACCTCATCGCCAATGTCGATGCCGTAAAAGTCGCTGGCCGAGCGGTCGATGCCGACGCTGTGGCTGCGTTCGGGCCATTCGCCCGCTTTGAGTTGAAGGAGATCGTACTTCATGTCCTGGTAATCATCGCGCATCACCAGCAGGCCCGGCTCCCATTCAGCTTCAGGGCTAGTTTTATAGCGTACGGTCAGTTGGTTCATCACCTCGATCCCCGCCAGGCCGTCAATGCTCTCCAAGCGGATGGCTGTATCGCGGTCAATACGCTTATCCAGCCCGATATTGAGGTGCGACGGATTGACCGCCTGATGAGCCTGATCCATCCCGGCCAAAAGCTGGTCGGCCATACCAAACACGGCCCCCACCGCAAACGTTCCGGCCGCGATACTGAGTACCGCCAATATTGTGCGGACTTTATGATCCCACAGATCAGACCACAATTTGTACCAGATGACGGACATTTTCCTCTCCTGTTGAAAAAACCTAATCAATCTGAATTTATTGAGTATCAATCAATATTGCACTGTATATATTCCGAACGCTGTTAGGTAAAGGGTAAAAAAATCTAAGGCGGTTGTTCTAACCCCCTGCACCAGGCTTCGAGCATAACCCGGCTGGTAGCCAGCCAATCATGGTCGTCATGGGAGAGATGGCTGACGATGAGGGTGGACATACCGTGGACCGTAGCCCAGGCGGCAAAGACTAAATCCTCACGCTGGTAACTGTTCGAAATCTCACCGGCATCGAGGCAGCGCTGGATGCCCTTTATCAAAACGTGGTGGGTACCTTCGGCGATGAATTCATCGTCCGGTTTCGATGAGCGCAGGTCAGGCGTGTTGAAAATCAGCATAAAATGTTGGGGGTTCTCGACGGCAAAGCGGATGTAAGCCATGCCTAGTTCGAGAAGGTAGTCACGCGGCGGTAGGTCTATTGGTACACCGAGCAGGTAACGGCTGAAGCGCTCAAAACCCTGGGCAACGACGGCGGCTACCAATTCATCTTTATTGCCGAAATATTCATACAGCCCGGCCGGACTGTAATCGATGCGCCGCGCAACTTCGCGTAGCGAAAGTCCATGGGCGCCGCGCTCACTAATCATCTCGCGGGCGGCGTCAAGAATGGCCTCGCGGGTGCGAGCGGCGCGTCGTTCTCTGGGGGTTAGGTCTTCTTCCGTCACAGTGTAAACGCTCGTTGTTGACCGAACGCTGTTCGGTGATTTCCCTGATTATATCCGAACACTGTTCGGTTGTCAAGAGCAATGTAATGGAGCGACAAAGCTTGCTTTGTCATCATAGTAAATTCAAAGTGGACTCTGACGCTCCAATGTTGTATTTTTAGAAAATTTGGCGTATCAACGGCAGTTGTTTCAAAACCAGCGCCGTAAAGACCCAGGACAGCAGCATGGTGAGGATGACCAGGATGAAGGCTTTGAGATAGATCGATAGCGGTAGGGCCACAAAGATCAAAGCCAACGGATACAGGATGAGCGGGTGCAGATAGTAGATGCCGTATGAATTGGCAGCTTGGTTTTTCCAAAACGGATTATCGGTGTTTAGCAGCCGCCGCAGTAATGCGGCGCCGCCCAGTAATGATGAAAAACAGAAGGTGTTAAACAGTAAGGCATTACCGGCTTTAAGGAAAATCGTAGTTTGAGCCGGACCGGGAATAATGAAGCGATAGCCCAAATACAACAACCCGGAGACAACAAGAATAGGTAGCCAGACCACCAGTCGGGGTTGATAACCATTCTCGGTGAACCAGCCGGTTTGGAAAGCATACAGCCCTAATACAAAATAGCCAATGTACAGGGGAACTCTAAGGGGTTGGAACACGAATAAATAACTGGTACGCGACCAGGTGTCGAGCGGAAAGAAAAGGTTCATGACCAAAAACCCCAGACTCATCAGCAGTATGAAACCGACTAACAAGCGCCAGGTGGGCTGAATGGGCTTTTGTTTGATGGTTCGGAACTGAGGGCTGATCGCATAGGCCAGACTCAGGATAGCGAAAAACAGAAACAAGATGCCCAGATACCAATAGACGGCTTGCTGGTAAAGAGGCCCCCAAAAATCCGTTCGCCAAAACTCAAAAAATGAAACCGGGACATCGCGCGAGAGATAAATCATATAGGTGATCGGCGGGGCTAGAATTAACGCGCCAAACAGCCACGGCAGTCCGATGCGGATGAATTTGTCTTTTAGAAAGCGGGTTGGTCCTCGTTTGGCTAGCGAGGGCCAGGCAAAGTAACCGGCGATAAAAAAGAGAATCAACATAATGGGGACATCGATCAGCAGCACAACCGCCGTGAAGAAAAGGCTGTTCTGCGGATCGAGCACGTACCACCATTCCGGGGCAAAAGCCATATAAGTAATTGAGGTGTGCAGGACAATCACCAAAAAGATAACAACAGCGCGAAAGTTGTCGAGAAAGTAGATACGGTTTGATGGATTCATAAGTAGACTCAGTTACTCCTTACGTAGTTGAGATGGTTGTAGAAATGAGTCTAGCCCAAAGTCTGGTTTGTGCAAATATTCTCAATTGCGACAAAAAAAGAGTTTGGCGCTGGCATAGTTGCCGGGAATCTCGTCAGGCGGATCGTACATGGTTATGATACCGTCGTTGCGTTGCAGCACAGCATAATAGCGGTTGTAAGCGTTAACCATCGATTCATACTCGGCGGTTAAGTTATCCTGCTGGGTTTGATAATTGGCTGGCTTGGGGTTAGCTTGGTCAAGTTCACAGCCGGCGGCGGCGGTATTTGCCAGTCCTCTGGCGTAAGGAATGGGTAACGGTACACCCGTTGAGAGGGTGTATAGAACCGTATGCGCTAAAACGCGTTGGCCGCTTGCGGTAAGAGTGACCAGTGGCCACAGCAGTACGAAACAAATCACCGGCACAATAAAAATAGCCAGGACACAACCGCGCCGGGCATGTTTATTTTCTTCCTCAATCGGCATCCGGTCTCTTTCGTATACAGTCATATTCTTTAGCTCTCCTCTTTTTTAGATAAATGCATGGTGGATTAATTTTACCTGAAAGCGATGTCTTCCGGCAACCGGTTCGATCAGTTCGCGCCGGACGTAGGTAAGCCGCGAAAAACTCAGATTCGAACAGAAGGCTTGACACATTGCCATTGATGTTTATAATTTATTCATGTTACTTCATAGATATGAACTATTTATACTGTTAATAGTTCGATGCGTATAAAGGTTGAAAGTGAGAAATTTTAATGATGAACCCGCAATGGCCCGAAGAAGAAATACGGGCGGCGCTAATTCGCCTCGATGAGGCTTGGAGCCGGCTCAGCCGTCAGATTTCAGCCGATCTCAAAGGGAGTCCTCGCCCGATTCCGTTAAACCAGGCCCATCTGCTGCGTTTGTTGGATCGTAAGGGTGATTTGAGTATGTCTGATCTGGCCAATCTGCTGGGTATCACTTTGAGCGGGTGTACGGCGGTGGTTGATCGGGCGGTTGAGGCCGGCTGGGTCGAACGAAAGCGCGATCTCAATGATCGGCGGGTTGTATTGGTGGGGGTCAGCCCGGAGGGGCAACAAATTTTGGACCAACTCCGACAATACCGCGCCACTATTTTTGCTCGTTACCTAACCCGGCTCAACCCGGACGAAATTGAAACGCTGACCGACTTGCTCAGCCGCGTAGCCGAGGCTGTTGTTGTCGAGTCTGCCTCAACTGATTGATGCATCCCGTAATTCATCGTCCTCACCAGTGACAGTTCCTATCGTACAGCAATATCTATAAAAATCGTAAGTTCGTTCGTAGTTAGCCCTTCAGGGCTAGGATCGCTAACCCGATCACTACGAACCTTTATCTTTTAAGGAGCCTGTAAAAATGCTAAATTCCATTTCAAACCTGATGAAACGCGTCCGAACCGGGTCCCGCACCGAACCTGAAAAAAAATACGTACAAGCGACCAATCAGATTACCGGCAGCCGCCGCTGGTGGGCTTTGGGCGCGGTCCTGATCACCATGTTCTTTTCCGCATTGGACCAGACCATTATCTCAACCGCGATGCCGGTTATAATCGGCGAATTGCAAGGTTTCTCTCTTTACGCCTGGACCTTTACCGCCTATATGTTAACCTCGGCGGTGACGGTGCCGATTTACGGCAAGCTGTCCGATGTCTACGGTCGCAAACCCTTTTACATTTTGGGACTTATTCTGTTTATGATTGGCTCGATGGTGTCGGGAATGGTGAGCAGTATGCCGCAGCTTATTCTTGCCCGCGCCCTGCAAGGGTTGGGTGCCGGAGCTTTGTTAAGTATGCCCAGAGCCACCATCGGCGATATTTTCAATCCCCGAGAACGGGGCCGCTGGATGGGTGTAATTGCTTCGGTGTTTGGCCTGGCCAGTATCGCCGGCCCCACGATGGGCGGCTGGATTACCGATAATTGGGGGTGGCGCTGGGTTTTTTACATCAACCTACCGGTGGCCGGCGCGGCTTTGCTGACAGTACTCTACGCATTGCCCTCGGTAAAAACCGAAGGCAACGTCAAGCTTGATTGGCAGGGCAGCTTGGCTTTAGTCGCCGGGTTGGTGCCGCTGCTGTTGGGGTTTACTTGGGCCGGCAATCAATATGCCTGGAACTCAAGCCAAATTTTAGGGCTTTTTGCCGCCGCCATCTTTTTCCTGGGACTTTTTATTTGGATTGAACGCCGAGCCGCTGAACCGATAATTGCGCCCGACTTGTTTAAAAATCGCATCTTTACGTCCACCGCTATCGTGGCCGTCTTTGTATCGATGGGCATGTTTGGAGCCATAATTTTTCTGCCCTTGTTTGTGCAAGGGGTTTTGGGCAAAACCGCCCAACAGTCCGGTCAGATTTTAACGCCGTTGATGCTGAGTTTTATTACCGGCAGCGTCATCGGCGGCCAGCTTATTTCCCGTACGGGCAAGTACAAGGTTCAAGCGATAGTGGGGACCTTTTCGCTTATGGTGGGAACCTTTCTGCTGACTCGAATGGGGCCGGACACCACCGTCCTAACCGTTGTCTTCAATAATATTCTGATCGGTTTGGGGATTGGTATTGTGTTGCCGCTGCTGAATGTGGCCGTACAAAATGCGTTCCCTTACCGGATGATGGGCATGGTCAGCGCCACGCAGCAATTTGTCCGATCGCTGGGGGGCATTATTGTAGCGCCTATTTTAGGCACGGTGCTGGTCAATATCTTTTTAGCCCAACTGGCTCAATTGATGCCGCCTCAACTTCAGACCGCAATTCACACTTTACCACCGGCTCAACAGGAACTACTGCTCGATCCGCAGGGGTTGATCAACGCCGAAACCCAGGCCGCTATCCAATCGAGCTTTACTAGCATGAGTGAAAACGGAACGGTTCTTTACCACCAGTTTATTACGGCGGTCCATCAGGCTTTAACCGCCGGTACAGTGCGCCTGTTTGCGGTCAGTACGGTGTTTGCTCTGTTAGCCTTTCTGACGACCTTTTTCTTGAAGGACATGGAACTCCAACAGGACGAGTTTTTCAAAGAGCAGCAAAATGAATCGGCTTCATTTTTAGAATAAGGATTGATTCGTACCATGTTTTCTGGGTGTCGGAATTCTTAGAGATCGAAAATTGACACCAGCAAGCGTTTTGCCCCCAGTCTTAAATTGATGCTAAGGATCGAGGTTTAATGAACAACATCGAGCAGTTTTGGCAAGCCTATTTAGCTGCCTATCCGGACGAGGCCACCGCGCAAACGTCATACATCGCTGAACAGTTTGGCGATAATCCGCGTCTGGCTGATGAATTAGGCCGGTTAATTTTACAAGGGGTAAAAACCGCAACCTGTTCGGCGTTGTGGGAATGGCAAGCCGAAGGCAGCTTGCCTCCTGAAGTCGGCCAGATAACCATTGTGCTGAACAGCCGGGACGAACCGCTGTGTATTATCGAAACCACCGAGGTGACGATACAACCGTACAACGAGGTAGACGAACAGTTTGCCTACGACGAAGGCGAGGCTGATCGCTCGCTGGAGTCCTGGCGGGAAGGACACTGGCGATACTTTTCGCGGGTTTTGCCCAAAATCGGTAAGGCGCCAACTCTGGATATGCCCTTGGTCTGTGAGCGCTTTCGGCTGTTGTATCCCAATATTGCAAAAGGTACGCATGGTCGATACCCAAACCCAAACCCCGCTATCGATTAGCCTAAAGCTGGCGGCTTGGCGGGCGGGTTGTCGGTTAAACGGTCGCTTCAGTCCTATAACCGATTGATCCACGTTCGGAGTATGTCGATCCGTTTTTCTAACTGCTCTTCGGTGCATTCGCCCTGGCTGTTGACCCGTTGGGTGCGATTTAGCGCCGCGTGAATGTGATGGTACGGTTCACCGGATTTGTGGTGATACTGGGCCACCAAGCTGCTGATCGTTTGGCTCAGTTCCACCTTGCGCTCGCTTTTGGTAAGCGGCACAACGCGTTCCGCCACCCGCTGCTCGACCGCCTGCTTCATCTGAGCTTGGGGCGGCATCAGCGCCGGATCGTTCCACAGCGTCAACTGCCCCCCGTGAACAATGATCGACTCGACGCCGCTGTTGGTGGCGTGTAGCGCTTGCCAGACCGGCGTGGGATCTTTTTCCGGCGGTAGTTCCTCATCCTCAAGTTCCACCACCTCTTTCTCTAGCTGCGCCGCGATGTGGTGGCGCTGCTCCCGTTCGATCTGTTCGGCCAACATTTTTAAGCGAATATCCGCCGGTAGGTAACAGTAGGCCACCTGCACCCCGGCCGGCTGCGGCGTTATCCGCACGATCCGCCCCAAAAATTGGCGAAAATACATCTTGGTCGTGACCGTCGTGGCGTAGACGCCCACCCGCAGGCGGGGAATATCGACCCCTTCGCTAACCATGTTACAAGCGACCAACCACTCGTTCCGGCTGGCCGTGAATCGTTTGATTTTACGCGAGGCTTCGCTGTCGTCAGACAGCACGATGGTGGGGCGGGTATGGCTGACCTCGGCCAGCAGCTGGGCAAGTTGTCGGGCGTGGTCTTGATCGGCGGCGACTAATAGGCCGCCGGCTTCGGGCTGCTCCTGCCGGGTTTCGAGCAGCATCGTGTGGGCATCTTCCAACATCTGCCTAATCCAACCGCTGTTGGGGTCCAGAGCGGCCCGCAGCCGGCGCGAGGCGGTGGTGTGCTGCAAATGATCGGTAAAGCTGACCTGGATAACCTCGTCATCCTCGCTCCAGGCGACGTCGCCGCCGTAGGTGAAGAAGGCCACCGACCGGCACACGCTGTCTTCGATGGCCCGGCCGTAAGGATAAACGTAATCGGGTTGGCTGATGTCATCTTCATAGCGGACAAAGGGGATGGTGTTGTTGTCGCTGCGAAAGGCGGTGCCGGACAGCGAGAGGATAAAACGGGCCGGCTCAAATGCCTGCCGTAGCGAATCGCCCCACAGCAGGCCGTCGGCGGCATGATGAATTTCGTCCAGCACGACCATGGCGCCCCGGCTCAACTGGCCGAAGAATTGGGGCCGCTTGGCGACCTGATGATAAGTGACAACCAGCCCCTGATAGTCGGCAGCCAGGCGAACTTTGCGGCCAAAATGGCTGTCCAGGTGCAAACCGTATTGAGCAGCAGCCTGCGCCCACTGGGTGCGTAAATGGGCGGTCGGCACCACGATGATGAGGCGCTGCGAATTGGCTGTTTCGAGTTGATGGGCGCAAACTTGCAGCGCGGCGTTCGTTTTGCCGGAGCCGGGGGTTGCTTCCCACAGCAGTGAGGTGACACCGGCGGCTAAATTTTGGTAGTAGTTTTTCAGGGCCTCGTGTTGCCAGGCTCGTAGTGATGAGTGGTTCATATTGGTCGATGAATTGGCAATAAAAAAGGAGTCCCAAGCGTTGCTTTGCGACTCCATCAATGACGTCGTAACGGCTATTGAATGTTGGCCTTAATTCGATAATATCATTATATTCAGGTTGGCTCAAATATCAAGCCAGTCTCGATTAACTATCGGGCGAGGAAGACTCATCCGCCGGCAGGAAACGAGCGGCCAGGTTACGTAATTGGATAACCCCCAGCGGCTTCAGTTGGATGGCGTCGGCCTCTTCTCGGAGGCTTTCGGCTTTAGCGGCATCGGCGGAAACGATAATCACCCGGGTGTGGGACAGCCGCTCATCCGCCCGAATGCGACGCAGAATGTCCGGCCCCGGTACACCGGGCAAATGGAGATCTAACAGGACTAACACCGGCGTGATCTCGGCCAGCCGCTCGACAGCCGCTCGTCCATTCAAAATACTTTCTGTGGCAAAGCCGGCCATCTGTAGCGCTGTCGAGAAGATTTCCGCCAGCATTTGTTCATCTTCAACAATTAAGGCCAATGGGCGACTCATTTATCTTTCTCCTGATTTGGTGTAAGGGGGAGTATGATTGTAAAGGTGCTGCCCTGGCCAACTTTACTATCTATGATGATTTGGCCGGACATCAATTCGGTTAACTGTTTGACAATGGATAGCCCCAAACCGGCGCCGCCGTGTTCCCGGGTGATCGAGCCATCGACCTGTCGGAACGGTTCAAAAATGTATGACTGCGCTTCCGGGGGAATGCCGGGACCGGTATCGGCTACTTGCAGCGCCCAATGGGCCGGGTCGGGGCAATAAACCCGGATGGTCACGCTGCCATGTTTGGTAAATTTTATGGCATTGCTGGCTAAATTGACCAGTATTTGCTGGATTTGAGCCGGGTCGCCGGACACTGTCGCCGGGAGGCAGTCGTCAATCGTGGTCACAAGTTCGAGGCCCTTATTTTGAGCCAGCACGCTCATTTTGGATCGGACTTTTTCTAAAATCGTCGCCGGCGTAAACGTGTCCTGCTTCAGCAAGAAACGCCCGGCATCCAGTTTGGCTTGATCTAGTAACTCATTGACCAGATCGGTTAAGTAAAACGTATTGTCGAGGATTTTGGTTGCAGCCCGCTTTTGCTTGGGAGTAATCGGGCCGTATATGCCCATTTCTAATAATTCGGCTACGCCCAAGATAGCCGTTAACGGCGTACGGAGTTCGTGGCTGACTTTACCCATCAGTTCGGTTTTGAAGCGGCTGGCGGCCAGAGCTTGGTCACGAGCGATCGTCAGTTTCTCCTCGGCTTGCTGCCGTTCGATAATTTCGGTTTGCAATTCCGCGTTGATTCGGGTTAATTCAGCCGTACGTTCGGCCACCCGCCGTTCTAACTCGGTGGCGTAACCCTGCACCTGTTCTAACAAGCGGGCATTTTCCAGAGCAGCCGCCATTTGGTTGGCCAACGTCTGGCATAAGCCGATTTCGGTATGGCTAAAGATTCGTTCGGTCACGGACATCAGCTCTAATAAGCCGATGACTTGATCCCGTACAACCAGGGGCACCATTAACAATGAACTCAGTTCCCACTTCTCTAACAAAGCTTGCTCGATTGGATCGCTGGTGGGATCGTTGAGTTGGATGTGCAGCGGCTGGTTTTGCGTGAGAACCTGCCGAGTAAGGTCATAATCGCTTAGAGAATACGCCGTACCACGGGCTTCAGCCCAGCCTTCCATCGCATAGTCCAGCAGCGTTACGACCGCATCGTGCTCTTTATCCCAGAGCGAGATGGCACATTCTTCTACTTGCATGACGGTGGCAACTTGTCGGGCAATAATTTGCAGCACAGTCTCCACATCCAGGGCCACCGATACGGCGATACTCGAGTCGACCAGTAAGGTTAGTTCGTGCAGACGGCGTTGAGCCTCGGCAAACAACTGCGCATTTTGAATGGCGATGGCGGCCTGGGGCGCCAGGGCCTCGGCCATCTCGACATGCTCGTTGGTAAAGTAACCTGGTCGGGCCTTATCCATCGAGTACAGGCCGATGACCTGATCGCTCACGATCAGGGGGACCCCCAGCCAATTACGAATATATTCGCTTCCCGGTCGGGGCTGCCAGCCGGGGTAGGCATACGTGTCTGGGATCAAATAGCTCTGCCGGCTGGTCAGGACAGTTTGAATGCTGGGTGTGCTGCGGGCGTCAAAGGTGATCCGGCGAAACTGCTCCGGGTCGGTCCAATGTTCATAGCCGCGTATGGCATGGATGACAATCTGGCTGTCAGCCTCGACCAGCATCACGTTAGCGGTATCGTAGGGAACCAGCCGGCTCACATAATCCAGCAGCGTCTCCAGCACGGTAATCAAATCAAGCGACTGGGCTAGCGCTTGATTGGCCGCCTGTAATATTTCGGCCACCTGCCGGGCCTTTTTTTCGGCGGCATAGAATTGGGCATTTTCAATCGCACTGGCCGCCTGGTTCGCCAGTAGTTGGGCGAGGGTGATTTCTTGATCTTTGAATGCGCGGCTGGTTTGTTCGTCGACAATTTCGAGCAGGCCAATCACCCGTTCCTGAAAAATCATCGGTAGCATCAGCAGCGTTTTGAAATGACATTCTTGCATATAGGCCAATTCGGACGGCTCAATATCCGGCTGATTGATCGCCATCTGCTGGGGCGTGCGCTCAACCAGAACTTGTTTGGTGAGCGGGAAATCAGCCAGCGGAAATGTACAACTCATGTGGCTGTCGTGTTCCCAAGCCGGGGGGCCAACTTCAAATATGATCGTAATGGTATTGACTACCGAGTTCCATTCGTAGATAACGCAGCCGGTGACTTTCAACAACTTAATCATTTCCCCGGCCACCGTGCCCAAGACAGCTTCAAGCTCTAAACTCGAACTGATGGCGGCAACGGCGGCTTGAACGGTTAGCAGTTGTTGGTTACGTTGCACCAGTTCTGCCTCAGTATGCTTATGTTCAAACTCTAAGGCTTCTAATTCGGCTACTCGGCGGCGCAGTTTTACCAACTCATCGATAAGTTGTTCCTTCGTACTGTCCCGTTCACTTACGTTTTTCACACTGGACTCCGTGGTTAGATCACCGTTGATGTAGTTCAATTATAACACACTCAATAATTCAAACTACCCTTCTTTTATCCTACAGGAATTTATCCTAGAAATGATCTAGACGCAGCGCGGCTAGCACGGCTAAATAGGCTAACGATTCGGTTTTCTGTCCAACGCGCTGGCTTGATCAAGCTCTTGTACCGCCGTCATCCAAGCTTGGGCATGCTCCGGCGCTTCGGTCATAAAAGTTTGGAAGGCGTTGCTTATTGAGAGTTGTTGGTTGGTCATCACTATCTTTCCTTATTTGGCAGTAAAGTCGGGGCGGGGAAGAGACCCAGTTAAGGTGTATCTATACCGATGAGGTTTTTTGATTATGGCCTAATTATCACACAAACCACCCACTTTTACAACACGGCCACAAACGAAGGGTGTGTTTCTGTTATGGGGCGAGGTAGAAACACTGAGTCACTGAGGGAAATGAGAACACTGATCCTTTCCAGGTGGAGGTTACATCAATCCAAAGGCAAGAAAGCGCGTATGATTGAAATGCGGAATTCAGTGAGGTCATCATTTTCAGTGTTTCAGTGTTTCAATGAGCGTGGGTTGTCCTAATTCTGAAATGCACCCAAAAACAAAACAAGCAAACCAACAAAAACGGCCAATAAAAAAATCGAGGGCATTTCAGATCAAAAAACGGGGGTTAAAAAATTTTAAAGGGTGTTTTTGCATCTGAAAACGGGGTTACAAAATTTTAAAAGGCGTTTTTACATCTGAAAACGGGGTGCAAAATTTTAAAAGGGCGTTTTTGCGTCTCTGAAAACGGGGGTGCAGAATTTTAAAAGGGCGTTTTTGCGTCTGAAAACGGGGGTGCAGAATTTTAAAGGGCGTTTTTGCGTTGATTAAAAGTGTATGGTAGTGAAGCAGAATTTTAAAAGGCATTTTTGTATCAAAAAAGGGGGTCGTCAAAATTGCACCCCCCTTTTTTGATGTTCGGTCCGGCCCCTGGACCGGCGGCGAGACTTTCAGGACTTACGCAAAAATCCAGGTGACAGTCACTTATTGTCAATAAATCAACATCTGAGTCGCTCAGACAGGTCGATTTAGCGTGTTCAAGTGACTGTCACCTTTGGGACTGCGTAAGTCCTGACTTTATTCTTCAGTCGTGGTTTCCGCCTCAGAAGCAGCCGTTTCCGGCGGCTCGACTTCAAACGGGGTCTCCAACTTAAACATCACCGTGGCCAGCGGCGGCAGGGTGATCAACAATGAGTGATCGTAGCCGTGACAAGGGATGGCTTCGGTGGATACGCCGCCGTAGTTGCCCAAATTGGTGCCCCAATAGATATCGGCGTCGCTGTTGAGCAGTTCGCGATAGTACCCGGCCTTGGGTACCCCGGTGCGGTACTTTTCGCGCGGTACCGGGGTGAAGTTTGTGATAATCACCACAAATTCGTTGCTGTGTTTGGCTTTACGCATAAAAGACAGCACGCTGTTTTGACTGTCGTTGGCGTCGATCCACTCAAAGCCGGCGTAGTCAAAATCATTCTCATATAGGGCCGGCTCGTTTTTGTAGACGGTATTGAGATCGGTCACAAATCTTTTCAGCCCTTGATGATTCGGCGCTTCCAGAGCTTGCCATTGCAAACCGGTATCATAGTTCCACTCTGCCCACTGGCCAAACTCGCAGCCCATAAACAGCAGCTTCTTGCCAGGGTGGCCCCACATAAAGCCTAAATAGGCCCGCAAATTGGCAAATTTCTGCCAATCATCGCCCGACATCTTGTTTATCAACGACCCTTTGCCGTGAACGACTTCATCGTGCGACAGCGGTAGGATGAAGTTTTCATTGAAGGCATAAATCAAGCTAAAAGTCATATTGTGGTGATGGTAACTGCGATAAATAGGCTCTTTGCTCATGTACGTCAGCGTGTCGTGCATCCAACCCATATTCCATTTGAACGTGAAGCCTAGCCCGCCCAGATAGGTCGGGCGCGAGACCATCGGCCAGGCGGTTGACTCCTCGGCAATGGTGATGGCGCCGGGAAAGACGCCGTGGATGACTTCATTCATTTTGCGCAAAAAACTGATGGCCTCCAGGTTTTCCCGGCCGCCATACTGGTTAGGAATCCACTCCCCCTCTTTACGGGAGTAATCCAGGTACAGCATCGAGGCTACGGCATCGACGCGCAGACCGTCGATGTGGTATTTGT
Organism: Anaerolineales bacterium; assembly: GCA_020634855.1. Taxonomy (GTDB): domain Bacteria; phylum Chloroflexota; class Anaerolineae; order 4572-78; family J111; genus JAGRBY01. The sequence continues at coordinate 240,001 of JACKAU010000002.1, read as the reverse complement.
CGATCCAGAAGAGTGCGTTGGACAGCAAGAAGGCCCGTACCTCATTTCGTCCAAAGTTAAAGACCATCGTTCCCCAATCTTGCTGCTCGCCCTGGCGAGGGTCGGCGTGGGAATAGAGATGGGTGCCGTCGAAATAGTTCAGCCCGGACCCATCTTTAGGAAAGTGGGCTGGTACCCAGTCGAGCAAGACGCCGAGGTCGTTTTGGTGGCACTGGTCGATAAAATACATGAAATCTTCCGGCGTGCCAAAGCGGCTGGTCGGCGCAAAGTAACCCAGCACCTGGTAACCCCACGAACCGTCAAATGGATGCTCAGCAATAGGCAGCAACTCGATGTGGGTGTAGCCCAACTCCTTCACATAGGGAATTAACTGCTCGGCCATTTCCCGATACGTCATGTAGCGCGTGTCCCACACTTCATCTTCCATTCTGCGCCAGGAGCCGAGATGGACTTCGTAAATCGCCATCGGTTGATCGAATGCCTGGCGTTCGGCCCGGCGCTGGATCCATACGTCGTCGCCCCACTGATAGCGGCCGAGATTGGTTACAACGGAGGCCGTCTTGGGGCGCTGCTCCATCGCAAACCCGTAGGGGTCGGCCTTGTCAAACTCATCGTCGTTTTGGGTGAAAACGCGATACTTGTAGACGGTATATTCGGCCAAATCGGGAATGAACGCCGTCCAGATGCCGCTGTCGGTGGGGGACATGGGGTTGCTGTCGCTGTCCCAGCTATTAAAATCGCCGACCACCGATACGTTGGCTGCGTTGGGGGCCCAAACGGCAAAATGGACGCCGGTCTGGCCGTTGAGTTCGGTCAGGTGCGCGCCCATTTTTTCATAAGCGCGTTCGTGCGTGCCTTCACCAATCAGATATTTGTCGAAATCAGAAAAGATAGAATTGGTTGTAGCTTGCTTTTGCTTTATTTTCGTCATTGGAATTGTCACCATTGTCCCTTTCCAGTATGCATTTGTTTTGTTGTTTTGTTATTGGGTGGCCGGCTTGCTTGAGCCGGTGAGATTTTTCCGTCTGAAAAATCTTCGTACAATATTGCTAAAATTAAATAAGGAGAAACAGTAAATGAGTGCAGTTGAACAAGACATCGATGTCTTAACGATCGGCGAAACTCTGATCGACTTTATTTCGACCGAACCGTCAGAGGGCTTGCGTGATGCCTCGACCTTTACCCGCTACCTGGGCGGCTCCCCGGCTAATATTGCGGTAACGGTTTCGAAGTTGGGTGGTACGTCTGCCGTTATTTCTAAAACCGGTATTGGCGCATTAGGGCAATTTCTAAAAAATGAATTGGGTTACCACGGCGTTAACACCAATTATTTGGTCATGGATCACCGCGTCCATTCCAGCATCATTCTGGTGTCCCAAACCAGCGGCACCCCTGATTTTGAGGCGTTCCGTAGCGGCGACTACCAGCTTGCACCGGAAGAAGTCTCGGAAGAGGCCATCAGCCGGGCTAAGGTTATCCATGCCTCCACCTTTGCCCTCTCGCGCGAACCGTGCCGGTCAGCGGTTAAACGCGCCTTTGAATTGGGCCAAGCTCAAGGCAAGATCGTTTCTCTTGACCCCAACTACAGCCCCCGTATTTGGCCCAACTATCAAGAAGCGCTACAAATAGTGCCGGAGCTTTATCAGTATGTGTCCATCACCAAGGCCTCACTTGATGATGTTCACCGCTTGTTTGGGCCGGATCAAACGCCTGAAACTTATATTACTCGCTTGCACGAGTTAGGGCCAAAAACGGTCATCCTGACGATGGGCAAAGACGGTTCGCTCATTTCAGATAACGGCAAGCTGCTGGGCCGGCTGCCCGCCCGCGCCATCAACGTGGTCGATGCTACCGGGGCCGGCGACTCGTTCTGGGCCGGTTTCTTGGTGGCGATGCTCGATGGCTACTCCTGGCAAGAGTGCCTGCTGTTCGCCCGCGAAATCGTCGAGATGAAACTCACCCGAGTTGGCCCACTGCCCGCAGCGATGGATCGCCAGGAAATCTACGCGCGCCTCCCGGCCGCCAACGCCGATTTCCTGGTCAATTGATATTGTCAATTATCAATTATCAATTATCAATTAGTTTTATCTTTGTTCGGCCTTCTTTGAACTTGTTAAACGACTGGCTCAGTGTTGAATGGTTGGGCCAGACATATTTGGCTTCCAGCCGGGTCGGATAGTAGGCCGCGGTGTACAGCGTACCGAAGGCCTTTTTATACTGGGTGTTGTATAGCGGCGGGTGCAGAAAGCGTCGAACAAATTTCGGCGCGGTCTCATGCGAGTCGGCCAGCTTTTGCTCCAGAAACGCTTTGCGCTCTACCGTTGAGGTCAGGCGGGCGTAGTCGTGCCACTCGATTTCTTGCTGATGATTGGTACACGCCGGATCGTGGGTCACGATGGTCACATCGTCGGGAACCAAGTAAGCGGTGGTTAGCGTCCCCTGTTTATCCACAACCGTGACGTTGTACGGCATGTGAGTGGGTACGCGTTGTAAAATCTCGGTGGCAGCTTGGGTTGTTTCGCAGGTTTCCAAAATATAACGCAAAACCAGCGGAATCCCAAATCCATCGCCCACAACCTGCCGCCCCCCAAACGCCAGCGATACCGCCAGCCCGGCATCGTTGATACCGTCGAGCACGCCCCATAGACAATCGCTCATAGCGATGACCGGCCGTAGCCAGCGCGTGTACAACAAGTTACCTTCAAACAGTTTAGGGCTGTAATCGTAGTTACGCACCAGAACCGGGCTGTCGCCTGACCAGACCGCCTGCGAGCAGCCGGACAGATAAGCCGGCGGGCAATACAGGCTAAGAAACCGCGCAGCCGGATCGCCGCCGCCGGCCAGGTCGGTCAACTGTTGGTAGATCGGTATGAGTTCCGGCATGTGTTGGCGCAGCTTTTTAGCCGACGTCACATAGCCCGGTCGAGCGGCCGGTCCCTCGGATAAAAACCACGTTTTATACAGCGGCCAGTAGGTTTCAAACAGCGCCTGCCATTTCGGTCCCGGCTGGTCTTCACGGATGGAGTCAAGGATTAGTTGCATGGCTTGGATTGTGAATCAAACGCCTTCCATATTTGGAGGATAGTAATTGGTAAATGGTAAATGGTAATTAGAGATTGAATAACCAATTACTAATTACCATTTACTCCTTACAGCATTTTAAAGCTGCCGATTTCAGCCGGCACTTCCGGCTGCGGCGAAAATTCGATGGGTGGTCTGGCACTATACTGGGCTCGAATGCCGTTGATCCAGGCTTTGGCCCGGTCGTTGAGCTGGAAATCATCCGTCATCAGGCGGCCCCGCGTGACCAGAATGCCCAGGTCGGCCCCTTCATACTGGTAGTCGCCCACGCCGGTGATGCGTAGGAAAAAGGCTTCGTGCTCGCTCTCGACGGCCCGGCGGTGGGAGTCGTACCGCGAGAAAGAGACGTGACCGTGGTCATCCATCTGCCAAATGCCGGTCGGCGGCGCTTTGGTGACGATGTTGATCGTGTCTTCGGTGTGTTTAATGACCAATTGCCCCCAGTCGTCGATGTTCTCCGGCTTGGCCCAGCGTTCATTCAACTCCTGCACGTCAAGCTCAAAATCGACGTCCATCCACTCCAGTAGGTGGAACATAAACAGCGGCGCGTCGGCCAGGGCAAACACGGCGTGGTTGGTAATCGAACTGGCTCCGGTCACACGTGGGTTGATCTCGCCCAGATAGACATCGTTGCTGTCGATATCCAGCAGGAAGTCGATTTCAAAGTAGCCGCGATACCCTTCCTTTTTAAGCTGCTCGCCGACGGCGTAGGTCGACTCGCGGGCCTTACGGCGGATTTCCGGGGTGAAGGTGTCGGCGTAAATCTCGTTGCCGCACCAGCCGCCTTTATAGGGCGTTAGCTCCTTGAAGCCGACCAATTCCGTCATCAGCGGTCCGACAATCGTACCGTTGCGCGTCACACAGGCCTCCATGGCCGACCCGCGACAGTTGATCCGCTTCATGACTTTCACTTCCGGCTCAGCGATGATCTCCTCGGCGTACTTTTCCCACTCTTCCTCATTAGAAATGAAAAAGGTCGTGTGGCCGGAGTCGCCAAAGGGCGTTTGCACCACCAAATCGCTGCCCAGCGCTTCAGACACATCGAGCAGTGTCTCGTAGCTGTCTACCTTGGCCAGCACGTTCGGCACCGAGTCGACGCCGGCTTCGTTGGCGATACGGGTGGTAGTTACTTTGTTGTCGATGTAGGTGCGCAGCTTGGCCGGCGGAAAACAGACCTCCAGCCCCAACTCTTCGGCCAGCGCCTCGGTTTCCCCATCGAACATCAAAAAGAGCACTTTGCCGCCTCCGCCGCGCTGGGCGATGTAGTCGGCTACCTCTTTGTGTTCGAGCAAGTAGTTGTTGATCTCTTCGATGCTCTCAAAAATATCGTGGGGCGTTTCGATCGGCACCAGGACGTTGGGGTGCTGGCCGTCGAAGCAGTCGAGGTAGTTGATGAACTTAAAGCTCTTGACCCATTCATCGGCGCCCAATAAATTAAAATTGGTAGCGCTGATAAAATAGATGGGGGTTTCGTTGCGTTGGAAAAAACGGCGAATATCGGAAATGCCGTTTAACTTCATACCGTTGGTTGTCATAGAATAATCCTCCTCGTTAATTTGTAAGGGTTCAGCTATCAGCAGTTAGCCGATAGCTAATAGCTGATAGCTGACGGCTGATAGCTGACAGCTAACTTATTTTGATTTCTTCGTTTTCTTCTTAGCCGCCTCAGAGCGATTGAGACTGTCCGTGGCGGCGGCGATCACTTTTTCGGAGGCCGGTTGGCCGTTCGTGCTGGCCGAGGCCGTGTCCAATTTGCTGTCGCTGCCGGCCAGCGCCGCCTCGGTGAAGACGCGCAGGCCGAGGCTGGGCCGGTAGCCGTGAATTTCCTTGACATCGAGCGCCTTCAAAAAGTCCAGAATCTCCTGGCTGATGACCTGACCCGGTACTAAAATGGGAAAACCGGGCGGATACGGAATGATGAACGACGCCGAGACCACTTCGCGCCCGGCGGTGACGGCCCGCTCGATGGTGCCGTCGAGTTTGAGATATTCGCACAGATCCTCGTTGTAGGCCATAAAATAGGCGGCCCGCATATCGCCTTCCGGGGTGGTGGGGTTGGGCCGGAATTTAGAATGGAAGTAGCTAAAGTCGGGCAGCGGCGGCAAATCCTCGGTCAGCGATTTGACCTGCTGCTGGTGTAGTTCCAATTCGGCCGGGTTGTAGGTGGAAATCTCGTGGTCAAGCTGCTGGGCGATTTTGAGCAGCACGCTGATCAGAAAGGCGACCGAACTGCGGGTGGTGCCGATGTTGGTCATAAACAGCACGCTGTTGCGCGAGGTTTTGTTGACCTGAATGTTGAACTGATCCATCAGGTAGCGATTTTTGAAGGTGTCGCCATCGATGCCGGCATTGCCGGTGTAAAGGGTGATGTGGGTCGGGTCCAGCACGAAATCGTCGGTGTGCCAGGCCTCTTCCATGCGGCTCCAGCCGGTCTCGGCGTCGTAGTACTGCTCGACGCCCGACGGACGGTACTCTTTAGGGATCAAATCTCTGGCCGACAAAATGGCAAAGTAGCGGCGCAGCAGCGGATGCTCCGTAATCTTGGCCCGCAAGGTCATGGCCAGTTCGGCGCTCTTTTGCACCAACTCGTACCCTTCCAACTCAACCTGCCGCCGCCCGATATCGAGCGAGGCCAAAATCTGGTAGTTGGGCGAGGTCGAGGTGTGGGTCATGTAAGCCTCGTGGAAGGTATCTTCTACTTTGCGGTTAAACTCTTCATCGTGGATGTGGATCATCGACCCCTGCCGTAGCGAGGTCAGCTTTTTATGGGTCGATTGGGTGCTATAAGCCCGAATTTTGACCTGGTCGGGGTCGGGCAGCAAATGATTGTCCAGCCAGGTCGCGTCGTCGTCGGGATCGAGCGCGTCGATTTTTTTACGATAGGCTGCGTACGTTTGGCGATAGGCGTCGCTGCTGTAACGGGCGTGCAGACGCCGAGCCGACTTCATCGCCGTGCGCTGGCGGTAGGTGGGCGTGAAGGCAGCAAAGCCGAACCAGGCTTCGTCCCAGAGGAAGGTGATATCCGGCTTGATGGCCAGTACCTCTTCCATCACCCGCTCGACATTGTAGACCAGACCGTCGAAGGTGCAGTTGGTCAGCAGCAGCATCTTGACTTTGTTCAGGCGGCCGGCCCGTTTCAACTCCAGCAGCCGCTGCTTGATTTCGCGCAGCGGCACGGCCCCGTACATCGAATATTTCTCGACCGGATAAGAGTCGAGATAGACCGGATACGCCCCGGACAGCACCATCCCGTAATGGTGCGATTTGTGACAGTCACGGTCGATGAGGACGATATCGCCGGGCTGAAGCAGGGCCTGGGTTACAATTTTGTTGGCGGTCGAGGTGCCGTTGGTTACAAAAAAGGTGTGCTGCGAGCCAAACGCCCGCGAGGCCATCTCCTGGGCCTTCTTCAGCGGGCCGGTCGGTTGGAGCAGCGAGTCCAGCCCGCCGGTGGTGGCCGATGTTTCGGCCAGGAAGATGTTGTGGCCGTAAAATTGGCCGATATCCTGAATCCAGTGCGATTTGAAAATGGAGTTGCCGCGCGAGATGGGCATGGCGTGAAAAACGCCGGTCGGGCGCTGGCTGTAGGCTTTGAGCGCGGCGAAAAAGGGCGCTTCGTAGCGCTCGGTGATGCCGCGCCGCAGGCTGAGGTGCATTTCCAGGTTTTCCTGGCGATAGAAGACCCGCCGGAAATTTTTGTAAACGCGCAGGGCGATATCTTCCACGGCGGAGTCGAGCACCAGATACAAATCCAGTTCCGGGCGGAGCTTTTTGATGGCCTCACCGAGCGCCGGGCCTAAGTCGGCGTCGATGCCGTCGGTTTCAATCTCCTTGACCACGGATATGTACTGCTGCAATATGTCGAGACTGTACTTAGATTTAAAGGGGAAACTGTAGCGAATGACGCAGCTCTGGATATTGTGATTAAACAGGACCGCAATCAAGGCATCTTCAAAGCTAGGCACAACCACGACATCATAGTAAAATTTGTCGTCGGGGTCGATGCACTCCAGCAGCCCGCGTCGCAGATCGCGCTCTTCGCGGGGCGAGAGGTTATCGACAATCAGCACTTCAAAATAGTGCTGCTCGGCCCGATTGACCTGGCGTTCATCGCTGCCGTGCGAGGCGCTGATGACATCATCGACGCCGCGCAGCCGCGCGGCCGTAGAGCGGTAGCGATAGGAGTCGCTGACCAGCAGGCGCACAATCCGGTTGACGGCATTGGCCAGCAGGTGATACTCCTGCCGCTCAAATAGATTTTCAAGCTGCTGCATAGCTTCTTTGCCGGGAAAGGCCCAGTAGCTTTCGATGGGTTCCAGCAGATCAAAAATATCTTGGATTTGCTCTTGGAGTTTAGCGGTGTCCGCCTGGCTTTTGTGTTTTTCTTCGAGGTGCTTAACCGCCTGTTTGAGATGGTTCCAGGTGTCTGTCCTTAATTGGGAAGCGTTGTAGTGGCGGCTTAAGCCGTTTTTGGGTTGTTGATTTTTATCTGTCATAGATATCTCCTTTGATGATGGCTGTTAGCTAATAGCCGTCAGCCGTTAGCTGATAGCTGATAGCTGATAGCAAAAGTTTTACGTTGGGGTTATTGGTTCATAGGCTGAGTCCGTTTCTTTATGCTGGAGCGTCAAAGTTTGGAGCGTCAAAGTTTACTTTGACCCATGACAAAGCCAGCTTTGTCGCTCCGAAAATTTTGTTTGTACCGCCGCAATGACCCCTTCACCAGCCGAAATGAAGCCTTCCCCGTCCGAAATAAGGCCTTCCCTGATAAAAATGACCCCTTCCCCAACAAAAATGAGGCCTTCCCCGACAAAAATTGGGCCTTCCCCGTCTGAAAAATGGTTTGTACCATCAAAATGACCCCTTTACCGGCTGAAAAATGGTTCCTACCGTCGAAAAATAATCTGTACCGACCGCCGAACCGTCCGTACCAGCGCCGAAGGGTCCGTACCGACTGCCGAACGGTCCGTACCAACCGCCGAACCGTCCGTATCGTCGCCGAACCACCTGTACCGATTGCCGAACCGTTTGTACCACCGCCGATTTGTCTTGTGGGGCGGTCTCGCCGATGGTATAAGATTACGACGCTGCGGGGCGATAGGCCGAGAAAAACAGCATTAGGGGAATCCGTTTGCGACGGGCATAGGTTGACTCATCCGTGAAGAGAGCCGGTCGAGGTTTAGACTCTCGCACTTCATCTACTCTAAATCCGGCTTGCCGCAGCGCCATGAAATAATCCTCAACCGTGCGATGATATTTTATGACATCGCCCCCCATCCAGTGGGTTAGGCGTGGGCCGGTCTCGAAATAATCATCAACAATCCAGTGTTGACGCAAACCGCCCATTTGCCAGGCGCGGTCACACGATGTAATGACGGGATGTTCAACGGAGAAGATAAATCGGCCCTTATCAACCAATGCCTGTAACACGTTGGTAAAAACGGGTCTTATGTCCTCTACGTAATGAAGAGCCAGGCAGGAAATAACCAGATCAAACTGGTGGGCGGGATAGCTCCACGCTTCAATCGTTGCTTTCTCCACCTCGCCCGATGTCCCGGCTAATGTCTCTTGCGCCAGGATAATCATGTTGTGTGAGCCATCAATGCCCAAGTAAGAACGACATCCTCGTTGTAAGGCTTCTCTGCCGAATTGGGCATTTCCGCAGCCTAAATCAAGAATATTCAGCCCTGTAAGATCACCGACTAAATCATCAAGAATCGGTTTCTCCAAAGTATCATTAGGGCTATCATCGCGCTTTTCGCGCCGAGCTATATAGGTGGTGAAAACCGCATCATTGTCATAGAACTCAGGTCCATTTTGGGCCATAACACTACTCTTTTGAATCCTGCCTCACCATACCCGCACCTCAGCATTAGCCTCACTCGCCCCCGGCCCCGACGGCATTGTGGCGATGATGAACTTGAGCGGGACATTGCCCGTGTTGCGAACTTGGAATACTGTTTTGGCGTCGAAGTTCATTTTACGCCCTAGTGGGAATAAGTTATAATCTTTTCTGCCCAACGCTTGTCAATCCGTCTAACATTGTCTACACTACTTAGCCATCTGAGCGGTGCGGTTTCCAAAGCCGTGGAAGTCGCTGACCAAATTATTGTTTTGTGGTACACCTTACATAGCCAAAAAGGGACTTGACAATGACTTATCGGCCAAAATCAGGCGATATTATCAAAATGCGGGCTTGGCATGGGATTGTCTTAGACGTGTTTAAGAATGATTTAGGCCAGACGGTTTTGCGGGTCCAAACCGTCCGTAACATTTTTCGCAAACTGGGTCCGGAATTGATTGAAGTCGATATTGCCCCTGATCAAATTACCCCGGCTACGCGCCAAGATTTGCTCAACGAAATTAATCTCCATCAAAAAATGCAAAAAGAAGTCATCGAGCAGTTTCTGGCTCAAGTTGAAAAGGTACCGGCTCCACCCCCTGAAAAAGTCTAAATTCTTGCAGCACCTAATGGCACCGCCTATTCATAAAATTCCATTCTCAACTTTTCACTTCGCAATAGCTTTGCGATTTCACCATTTCCCGCTTTAATTGCAACATCAATGGCGGTTAATCCTTCTAAATCCTTTCTACTGATAAGCGCCAATCTCTGACAACTAATACCGGTGCCAACCAACTTATATATTATTGCTTTCACCGCTTCAATATCCCCAATTTCAGCGGCATGAAAGAGCGCGGTACGGCCCCTTTCATCAGTCTTGAAGAAATCAGTCTGAGCCATTTTATCTACCTGCCCTTTTTCTGCTTCTCTTATCTCTGGTCATTTTGTTCCATTTCCACTCGAAGCATAACACATATTCCGACGCAACAGCCTAAGGATTAGTTTGCCGATGCCTTCTCAAAGGTAAGATCTGCCTCACCATATTCCCGTCTCAGCATTAGCCTCACTCGCCCCCGGCCACGGCGGCATTGTGGCGATGATGATCTTGAGCGGAACATCCCCGGTGTTGCGAAATTGGAATATCGTAGTATTTGTCTTTGAGTAGAATGGGGACCATATTCATCAATCGTGTAACTTCGCTCCTTTTGTGACCTTGTCAACGATTTTCTTCTCGCCGCGTAGGGCAATTCCCACCAAGGGCAGATCTTCTGAAGCATACTGGGCCACGGTTTCGCGGTTTGCTTCATCAAACCCGGTGGAAAACATATCTTCAATATATACTGCTACAGGGAGATCGTTACCTGTGGCTCTATTTAGCATCGTCTTTAGTTTGGCCCGGTTGGTTTTCAAGATCATGATCGGTTGAATGCATAAAGGTGCGTAAGTTTTGCCTGAGGCATCTTGATAGGGTTGTCCGATCAAGCCCTCATTTGACGCAATAATGCCTGAAGTCAAAAAGGCGGCCACATTTAACTTCTGCCAGACCGCCAGGTCTTCATCAATGACGATGACAATTTTGGTGTCGAAATTCATTTAACTTTCAAAACTAAATGATTAGGAAGATTGATCGACTAACCCTACTATCTTTGGAAACTCTTCTTGAAGAATTCGTCGTAGGGTAGACTCTGTTACCGGTTTTTCAGAGCTTTTACTTAGATATTCTTTCAGGGCATCATTGATCATCGTTTGATACCCCATTCCGGCTTCCTCTGCTCTGGAACGGAATTCTTCAAGAATAGCGTCATCAATATAGATGGTTATCCGAGTTTTTCCTTTAGTGGAAAGAAGCGCACCGCGTTTACCTTCAGAAAAATCATACTCAGCTTTCATATTCTTTCACCTCACGACCTGCCATCTAGTCACTCACCCGAGATTGACGGCGAACATCCACTCTAACCATACCCGATTCTAGACAGCCTACACCTACTTCGGCAAATTCGTTTTGCCGTTGCCGGGTTGAAACGTTTTTTTGTAGCGCGTCGGTTTCAACAGCGGTCCCAACGAGTCGAAATGCTCCGAGCGTGCGCCGTTTTGGTAGATGGGGAATTCGACGGGGCGGTCGCGGAAGCTTTTCAACACTTGCCCCAGTCGCATCATGCCGAATTCGCGGCTGCGGCGAACACGATCCAAATCGATTTCGATGGGAATCATCTCTTCGCCGTTGCCGGCCTGGTGGATGATCGCGCCTTCCGGCCCGACCACAATCGAGCGGCCCACTCCGCCGTCGCCGATGCCGTTGATATCGAAAATATAGCACTGCTGCTGCACGGCCGTAGCGCGGGCAATCGACAACTCGACGTCCCGGTCGATGGTGGGCGTCATCGAAGGGTGCAAAATAACCTCCGCGCCCATTGAGACCAGCGTTCGAATCGTTTCGGGAAACCACATATCGTAGCAGATCGACACGCCAAACCGGCCCACGTGAGGGATATCGAAGACCAAAAATTCATTCCCCGCTGAGACGCCTTCCTCGTAGGGATAGAAGGGAAACATCTTGCGGTAGCGCCCTACCACTTCGCCGTGGGGGTTGATGACCGGAGCGGTGTTGTAAACCCGCTGGCCGTCGCGTTCGTAAATCGAGCCGGGGATGAGCCAGATGTGATGTTTGGCCGCCAGCTTCTGGAATTCTGCCTCGGCCGGGCCGGGCACCGGTTGGGCCTTCGAGGCTAAAGGGCCGTAGACGGCCAACTCGCTAAAAAGGACCATCTGTACCCAGGGATAAATGGCCATCAGCGTATTGAGTTTGTACTTCATGGCTTCCAGATTACTTTCCAGCGTGGCGTGTACGCGCATCTGAATGCCGGCAATGGCAAAAGGAGTCATAGTTTTGTCCAATCTCAGGTAGGCTATTTGATGGTCCCAAGCCAGACCTTATAGGTTTCCGAATGCTGCTTGCAATAACATCCCTTTCCCGTTGGAGCAAGGGCTACGTCAAAGCGAGCCTTTAGAAACCTATAAGGTCTGGGTCAATCGGTGGACCACACAAGAACAATTTGAATATAAACAGAATTAGTTGATTGAAGCGGCCAGCGCGCGCTCAAATTTTTCCAGCCCTTCATTGATTTGGGATTCGGTGACGACCAGCGGCGGAATCCAGCGAATGGTGTTGGCATAGGTGCCGCATGATAACAGCAGCAGCTGGCCGTCTTCAAAGGCATGCGACAGCACCGCTTTGGTCACGGCCGGGGCGGGCTGTCTGGTTTCCGGGTCGGTGAATTCGCAGCCGACCATCAAGCCGAGACCGCGCACATCGCCCAAGACCGGATAACGGCTTTGCAGTTCGGTCAGGCCGTCCATCAGCTGCTGGCCTCGAATGGCGGCGTTTTCCATCAGCCCTTCATCTTGAATGACCTTTATGGTAGCTTCTACCGCTGCGCAGCCCATGGCGTTGCCGCCGTAGGTGCCGCCGTGGGTGCCGGTTTGCCACTTACTCATGATTTCTTTGGTGGAGGCGATGCCGGAAATGGGGAAGCCGCTGCCCATACCTTTGGCCATCACCATTATATCGGGCTTGATGCCGGCGTGTTCATGGGCAAAGAATTTGCCGGTGCGACCAAATCCGCTTTGGACTTCGTCCGCGATTAGCAAGATGCCGTGCTCGTCGCAGATGCGGCGCAGCCCCTCTAGGAACTGCTTCGGCGCGGGGATATAACCGCCTTCGCCTAGCACCGGCTCGATAATCATCGCGGCGGTTTCCTGCGGGGCGGTTTGCCCGTGGAGCAGTTGATCTAACTCTTGCAGGGCAAAATGGCTCACTTGCTCATCATTCATCCCGTAGCGATAGCCGTAGGGGAAAGGCGCGACAAACACGCCGGCCGGCAGTGGCTGGTAATCGACCCGGTAGACGGTTTTGGCCGTAGTCATAGCCATCGTTTGGGCGGTGCGGCCGTGAAAGCTGCCCTGAAACACAATGATGTGGGGTCGCCCGGTGTAGTGACGGGCCAGCTTGACCGACCCTTCGACGGCTTCGGCTCCGGAGTTGGATAAGAAGAAGGTGTCCAGATGCGGCGGGGTCACGTCATTAAGCCGTTGGCTAACCCGAATCAGCGGTTCGTGAAAATAGCAGTTGACCTGGGCGTGCATAATTTTGGCGGCCTGCTCTTGGATGGCTTTGACCACGGTCGGGTGGCTGTGGCCGGTGTTTGTTACGCCGATGCCGCTGGTAAAATCAAGATACGATTGGCCATCGGGGCTGTAAACGTAGCAACCTTCGCCCCGATCGACGACTAAGTTCGTGACGCGCCCCCAAACGGACGAAATGTGAGAAAGGTCTTGGCTCATTACGGATATAACTCCTTTTTATCAAGCTAAGCGTGGATTAACACAGTGAATTTTCACAGGTCTTATTCTAACGTGGATACGTACAAAATTCGTGGTATAAAAATGAGAATAATGTTCAAAACTTGAAATTTTTGTGTGACTTTTTACACAAAGGCAGCAGAAGTTGGGCTAAGTTGTTAGCGCCTGGCCCATTATTTCTGACACATGAAGGTATTGCCGCATTTTTTCAATCAGGCCTTCAGCCAGGTGATCCGGATTTCTGTCACCGATGATAATCTGTCCACCGGCCATTGAACCGTGACCGCCGGCTACACCCTGCTTGCCTACAATAGTCTGAATAAATTGACCGGCGCCGGCCTGCTTCTGGGTCCGGACTGAAATGATGAAGCGTTCTTTGTGGGTGCCCATACAAACAACCCACTCGATCCCTTTCATGCGCAGTAAAAAATCGGCAGTTTCGGCGGTTAGATCAGGATATTGCATAGGGCCCAGATATGAAATAGCCACATTATTGTAAATACGGGTGGCGTTGAGGGCTTCGGCCAAATTTTTAAAGTAACCCATCGGAACCTGCGCCCGCTCAATTTTAAGCAGCGCCTCCAGATCGATTTTGGGTAAGAGATAACAAATGGCTTCCATATCCAGCGTCCCGGTTCCCCGCCCCAGGCCCATCGTATCGGTTTTGATACCGTAAAAGAGCGCTGTCGCTATAAAGGAGGGGATGCTTATCTGCGCCAGTCGCAGGTATTCGGTCATAATGCTGGAAGCGGCTCCAACCGAAGGACGAACATCGACAAAGTTTATCACGCCGTTCGCCTCCCGCTGGGGGTGATGGTCGATGACAATGGCGATGTCAGCCCCGGTGGGTAAGGCATTATTGCCGGTTCCGGGTTGGGTATCAACTAGAGCAAATGGCGCACACGGCTGTGAAATACAGCCGGTCAAACGCTGAAGGGGGTGGTTCAAGTAACGGACCAAGGCCTTGTTTTCCGCCCGTCCGATAATCCCCCGGTAAACAATCTGGCATTTGATGTTGAACCTTTGAGACAAGAGATGCCGTAACGCCACGGCGCTGGCAATTGCGTCTGGATCAGGGTTGTTGTGAGGCAGGATAATAATTTCATCAAATTCCTGGACCGCTTCAAACAACGCTTCAAGTCGCTCTTTCAACGTTACCTTCTCCCCTTTTCTCTCTTCAGTTGGCTAAGGAATTTATTGAGTTTTAGATGTTGAGGCTTGGCCCAAACCTACGCCAATCATAAACCTCTGATCCAAATCGGTCTGGTTCCGACAAGTATACTCGTAAATGCCGATAAATGCCTAAAAGTGGACCACTTTTTGTCTAAAAATACAAAAGTCCACCGGTGAAACGGGCCAGCCCGCCATCCGTGTGGACTTATTTTAGGGTAATAGCCGCCGATAAGGCGACTAAATTATCAATGCTTTAGAAGAAGTTCGTTCAGAGGCTAAACAGTGTTGCGGGTAAAATAATTACCAGCTATCTTCTGTCCAATACTCTCTTAGCACCTGATCTTTCTCAAACATATCAACATCCCAGCCCAACTTTACGGGAGCTAAACTGGTAACGGTTAAATTAGCCCAACAATTAGGACAAATTACTTTCGGCATTAACTCCGAAAGCGTGTCAAAGTGAAGTTCTTCTTCACAGTCTGGGCAGAATACGATAATATTTTGTTTGTCTAATACCATGAGTTTTCCCTCGGCTCCCTACTATATAAAATGGATAGAAAAGATTTCAGGCAACAAAAAACCAGCCCACCGTACAGCAAGTTTGTTAAAAGTTTTTCTTGTACAGAAGCTGGCTAACTGGAGCAGCCTGCTCAAAAAACCAACATCGGTTTTAATTAAATAATTTATAAACGAATAAGGGCAAAAAGTCTAACCAATTTCTCAACACAGCGGAGAACAATATAATATTATATTGACTTCACCTATTTATTGCAAATTTATATATGAGATTTTTTGGCCTGCTCGTATTCTCGACGATTATGGCGGCCGCTAGCCCTTTTATCTGGCAAAATATCGTGATACAATTAACCATCAGAATTTAGTGGAATCAATAAAAAGATAGGAAACAATTACCGGATGATTTATCCATAAGTGATGGTCACCTTGATTCCATAACCCCACTAATGTTGTTATCGAGACTGATATGCTTAAGCCCTTTATCCGGCCTGAACAGTTAATCAAAGATGAAACCTCAGCGTATCTTGTCCTGGACCGCCCTAATCCTTTATATTACTGGGGGCTTCTCTCATTGGCCTTAGCCGGGCTGACGGGCGTAGCCACATTTATGCTGAGCATTGGGCTGATCGGTTGGCTAGTAACTATCGTCTACGGCGGTTTTGCCCTAATGCTCGTTACCAGCCACTGCTCAATTATCATCGACCTGGCTCAGCAGACGCTGTTTTTCACCAACCACTACCTTTTTTTCGAACACCAAACGCGTTTTTTTCACTTCGATAAAATCGACAAAGTTTATCTCGATTTTGAGACGCATCTTCATCAGAGCACTTTTATGCCCCGCAACTATACCCGCCGGCAGTGGTTCATTTTTGTAACGCTTTACGATGGACGGACGGTCACCTTGGCCCGCTATCGGGCCGACTATCCGATTGATCAAGAGCCTAACTTACACAACGAAACCCAAGTTTGGGAAAGATTAGCTAAGAAAATCGCCGCTGCCACCGGTAAACTGCTGATTACCACCGCTACGGTTCCCGGCCGCGCCCCCCGCACGTTTGTCGATGTCATCGACCAGATCGTCCAGCGCCGCCTCAATGCCCTGCCCGACGGCGATCCGCTCAGCCGGCAAACCATTCGGCTACGCAGCCACCCCAGCGGCCATATGGAAATCATGGTCAATGGCGTTACTCACCACACCCTGGACGAACTCAGCGATGCAAAAGTTCGCCAACTTATCCAACACGCTATCGACGAATGGCATGAGCCAAAGCGTTTATGGAGTTCGTAGAGTTTATGGAGTTTCATAGAGTTTATGGAGTTTCATAGAGTTTATGGAGTTTAAGAGGATGTTTTCCGAACTCCACAAACTCTGTAACCTCTACGAACTCCGAACTCTATAACCCGATTTGGTGCAAGTACTCTCGATTTCGTCGGGCGCTGTCTTTGGGGGCGCCCATACCCGGTAAAACATCTTGCTCGACCGTGATCCAGCCTTGATAGTGGTGCTGTTGCAGCCATTCTCGAACAGTGGAAAAATCGATAAAGCCCTGCCCTAACTCGCAGAAAATGGCGTGTTGTAAAGCTTTGAAGTAGTCCCACGTTTCCGCTCGCGATCGTTGCGCGATGTCCAAACTACAATCTTTGAAGTGAACATACCAAATCCGGTCGGCAAAGCGATCCATTCCGGCCAGGACTTCGCTCGTTTCAGTTGCGCCGGCTCCGAAGGCGTAATGGCCCGTGTCGAAGACCAGGCCGACCAGATTCGGATCGGTCATCGCCAGCAAGCGGGCAATTTCATCCGGGGTTTCGATGTAACCGGCGCAGTGGTGATGAAATACCGTGCGCAGGCCGGTCTCCTCCCGCACGGCTCGGGCAATGCGCTCAACCCCGTGAGCAAAGGTCTCCCACTCGGCATCGCTGAGGCTCATCTCCGGTTTTATCCGTCCCGCATTTTGGGTACGGATTGGATCGGTGCCGTTCTCATCGGCTAAGACCAGATAAGGCGACCATACATCGCTGGCCACCGAGGCCAACAAACGCGCTATTTTGACCGCCCCGGTCTCGCCTTCGGCGTGTTTCTCCGAATATTTCAGCGGCACACCATGATATGCACCCAACATTACCAGATCGCGCTGCTGGAGTTCGGCCTGTAAGGCTTCGGTCTCGGTCGGCATAAAGCCCCAATCCCCTAACTCGGTGGCGGTGTAACCGGTTTCCACCAATTCATCGAGCATTTGCCCATACTCGATCCGGTCGCCCCTCATTCCTTCAAATTCAAGCGTCCCCCATGAGCAGGGCGCGTTAGCAACTTTTATAGTGGTTGTCATTATTGGCTCTCCACACTTTGAGATAAGGAGATTGGGAGATAAAGAGATTAGGACGAGTCATTCCCCCATCTCCAATCTCTAATCTCCCCATCTCCATCCCTAAAACTGCCGGCTCCACTCGCGGGGCCAGCGTTCAACGATAACCTTGGTTTGGGTATAGAATTCAACGCCGTGACGGCTTTGGGCGTGCAGGTCGCCAAAGAAGCTGTCATTCCAGCCGCTAAAGGGGAAGTAAGCCATCGGTGCAGCCACACCGATGTTGATACCGATGTTGCCGGCGTCCGCTTCATAGCGAAACTTGCGGGCAACGGCGCCACTGCCGGTGAAGATACAGGCCATATTGCCGAAGGCGCGATCATTGACCAAGGCAATGGCCTGATCAACGGTTTCAACCCGCATGACGCTCAATACAGGGCCGAAGATTTCGGTGCGGGCAATTTCGCCGGCGGGCGGCACGTGATCTAATAGGGTGGGAAAGACAAAGTAGCCATCTTCATACCCGTTGACTTTCTTATTCCGGCCGTCGACTACCACGGTCGCGCCTTCCGCTTCACCCTGGCCGATCAGCATCTCGATGCGGGCTTGGCTGTCGGACGTGATCACGGGGCCCATTTCCGTGCCGTCATCGAGTCCGTAGCCGACGCGTCGGCTGCTGGCGGCGTCAGCCATCTGCTCAATAAAGGTGTCCTGCGCTCCCCCCACAGTCACCGCCACCGAGGCAGCCAGACAGCGCTGCCCGGCGCAACCAAAGGCCGAGTCGGCCATGATTTTGGTGGTCATCTCCATATCGGCATCGGGCATGATGACCACCGGATTTTTAGCCCCACCCTGGCACTGCGCCCGTTTACCGTTCGCTGTGGCCCGGCTGTAGATGTATTTGGCCACCGGCGTCGAGCCGACAAAGCTGATGGCGCGGATACTGGGGTGATCCAAAATCGCGTCGACGGTTTCCTTGCCGCCGTTGACCAGTTGCACCACGCCGGCCGGGAAACCGGCCTCTTCGAGGAGGGCGAAGACGCGCTGATTAGACATCGGCACCTTCTCGCTGGGTTTGAGAATGAAACAGTTACCGGTGGCCACCGCATAGGGTAGGAACCAGAGCGGGATCATGGCCGGGAAGTTAAAGGGCGTAATGGCGGCTACTACGCCCAACGGCTGGCGGATCATATGCTCATCGATACCGCTGGCGATATCTTCGTTATTGGTGCCTTGCATCAGCATGGGCATACCGCAGGCCACCTCCACATTTTCAATGCCGCGCTGTAACTCGCCCTGACTTTCGTTGTAAGTTTTGCCGCACTCGTTGGTGATAATCCGAGCCAGTTCGTCTCGATGTTCTTCAAGCAGGAATTTGAATTTGAATAGGGGCTGAATACGCTCTTGAACAGGGGTGCGCCGCCACTCCGGATATATTTTTAAAGCGGCCTCAACCGCCGCATCTACTTCAGCGCCGGCGCCAGCGGCACTTGAGAGCCATGACCTGGGCTGTGGCTGGATTGGTCACATCCAGATAATCATTGGCTGAGGATCGGGTCCACGCGCCGCCGATAAAGTTAAGTAATTGGTTACTGCTCATAGGTTTTACCTCCAAGGGTTAGTATATATAGTGTATAGTACGTGACGTAAATCATTTTTACGCACTATGTTGTTGGTGCTGCAAATTTGGGCCACTTGCGAAAATTACGGGACACGGATCGTACGGATTTTTACCGATCTAGATATTTTTAGAGAATTTTCCACTTGGCGTGGATTCTCGTTACGAAACTCAGTTTCGTAACGCAATTGGGTGTCCAAACTCTGTTTGGACACCAGCCACCCACGCTGTCCGGAAAATACTCGCTTAAAAGAAGTACCGCTCTTTAGCTCGATTTTCCTCCCACTCTTCGCGAGCGGCGCGAACCGTGTCAATTTCGCTGACTTCGGCCACCGGCACATCCCACCAGCTTTCATAACCCGGCACACCCACGTAGCGGTCGTTTTGGATGTAGATGACCGTGGTGTGGTCGATGTTTTTGGCCCGTTTCAGGGCTTCTACAAAGTCGGCGTAGCTTTCGCACTCGATGACGTAAGCGCCCAGACTGCGAGCATTGGCCGGCAGGTCGATTGGCAGCGATTCGGCGGTTTGGACCGTGTCGTCCGGCAGCCGGTTGGCCTGGGGAAAGGCATAACGCGTGCCGAAGCCCTGACTGCCCAGCGACCGGCTCAACGCGCCGATGCTCTTGTAACCGTTGTTGTCCAGCAAGACAATGGTCAGCTTGTAACCCTCCTGAATGGAGGTGATGATGTCAGCCGACAGCATCAGATAGCTACCGTCGCCGACCATGACGTAAACCTCACGGTCGGGGTCGGCCATTTTGATACCCAGACCGCCGGCAATCTCATAGCCCATACAACTGTAGCCGTACTCCAGATGATACTGTTTGGGGTGGCGACTGCGCCACAACTTGTGCAGGTCGCCGGGCAGGCTACCGGCGGCGCAGACCATGATTGCCTCGGGGTCGCCTTCATCATTGACCGCACCGATGAGTTCGCCCTGGCTGGTCAAAGGTTCGTGACGGATGTCGTAGATGCGCTGGACTTCGGCTTCCCATTCGTCGTGGAGCTTTTCCGCCGTGGCCCGATAGTCGGCGTTGACTTGGTAGCCGTCCAATAGGGTTAGCAGCTCTTCGAGGGTGACTTTGGCATCGCCGACCAGCGGTAGGGCGGCGTGCTTGAAAGCATCGAACTCGGCCACGTTGAGATTGATAAAGCGGACGTCAGGATTCAGGAAAGCAGTTTTGCTGGCGGTAGTGAAATCGCTGTAGCGGGTGCCGATGCCAATGACCAAGTCGGCTGCTTTGGCCAGCCGGTTGGCGGCCAAGGTGCCGGTCGCGCCGACCGCACCCATACAGAGTGGGTGGTCGTAACGGAGACTACCCTTGCCGGCCATCGTTTCGCCGACCGGAATGCCGGTGGCCTCGACCAACTGGCGCAGCGTGTCGGTGGCCTCACTGTAGATGACTCCCCCCCCGGCGACGATTAGTGGCTTTTGACTAGCTTTGATGGCCTTAACGGCGCGGACCAGAGCTGACCGGTCAGCCCGTTGACGAGGCACGTACCAGACCCGTTTATGGAAGAAAGCCGTTGGGAAATTGAAGGCTTCGGCCTGCACATCCTGAGGCAAAGCCAGGGTGACTGCCCCGGTGTCGGCAGGGCTGGTCAACACCCGCAGAGCTTCCGGCAGCGACAGCAAAATCTGCTCAGGCCGGTTGATCCGGTCCCAGTAGCGGCTGATGGGTTTGAAGCAGTCGTTGACCGAGAAATCCTGGCTATGAGGAGCCTCCAACTGCTGGAGGACAGGGGCGACATTACGTCGGGCGAAGATATCGCCGGGCAGGAGCAGCACCGGCAGCCGGTTGATGGTCGCGCCGGCGGCGGCGGTGATCATATTGGTCGCGCCAGGGCCAATGGAAGAGGTGCAGACCAGGGTTTGCAGTCGGTTTTTCATTTTGGCGAAGGCCGCGGCGGTATGAACCATGGCCTGCTCGTTGCGGGTTTGGTAGTAGCGAAAGTCAGGATACTGCTGCAAAGCCTGACCAATGCCGGCCACGTTGCCATGACCAAAGATGCCGAAACAACCGGCAAAGAAGGGCTGCTCGACGCCGTCCCGTTCGACGTATTGGTTTTTGAGAAATTGAATGATCGCTTGCGCGGTGGTTAAGCGTTGGGTTGTCATTTTTCCTCCGTCTCTTAAAATCCACCTTTGCTATCGACAAAGGCCATCACTTCATCATAAGTCGGCGTAAAGTTGGCGCAGCCGTGCTGGGTGACGACAATCGCGCCGCAGGCATTGCCCAACCGGGCCGACTTGTACCAGCCCCAGCCTTTGACGTGGCCGTACAGAAACCCCGCTCCAAAGGCATCGCCCGCGCCCAGGATATTGTAGATTTCCACCGGAAAACCCGGCGCGTCGATCTGCTCGATGCTGCCGTCATCGTGTTTGAGATGAACCCGAACGCCTTCCTCGCCGCGTTTTTGCAGCAGAGCGGTTGGCCCCATGTCGAGCATCACGGCAATCGCGGCGTCGATGTCGCCGGCAACTTTGGTGTCGGATACCTGCGAATGGGTCAGCGACATCTGGCTGGCGTCGGTTAGCATGGCCGCGTTGATCTCATCCTCGGTGCCAATAACGATATCGACCAACCGTAAGGCCGAGCGCACCGCCACGCCAAAGGCGCGGGGGTCGTGCCACTGGTCGGGCCGGAAGTCGATGTCGAGCACGACCTCAGTCCCGGCTTGTTGAGCCAGTTCCGCGCCAAACAACGTCGCGCTGCGGCTCGGCTCTTTGCTGAGGTTGGTGCCGGCAAACTGGAACACCCGGCTTTGGGCCACCGGAGCGGCCAGGACATCATCAATCGTTAGCTCGATATCGGCGCAGTTGTCACGATAGTAGACCAGCGGGAACTTGTCCGGGGGCTCGATGCCCAGGATGACGGCGCTGGTGCGATGGCCCGGCTTGCGCGGGCTGAATTGGGTCTCGACCCCTTCTTGCTGGAGGAAGTGCTGGATGAAATCACCGACCGGGTCTTGACCCAGGCCGGTTAATAACGCGGTCTTCAAGCCTAGCCGCCGCGCGCCCACACTGATGTTGGTCGGCGAGCCGCCGATATAGGCCGCGAAACTTTTGATGTCCACAAAGGGCGCGCCAACATCATTGGCGTACAAATCGATGGAAGAGCGGCCCATATGGAGAGAATCGTACAGATACTCAGGCATGATGGCCCTCCTTATTGACTTCCGTCCTCACCTTCCAACGTAAATCCAATCTTGATTGTCACCTGCCAATAGGCCACCTGATCGTTGTCGATGTAGCCGCGAGTCTCGACAACCTCGAACCAACGCATGTTGCGAATGGTTTGGCTGGCTTTCACCACAGCGTTCTCCACTGCATCTTCGATGCTAACATCGGATGATCCGGTCAATTCGATTTTTTTATAAACATGGTCTGTCATAATGTCTCTCCTTATTCATCCCTCGTAATTCATCCTTCATAATTTAGTAGAGCGGCAGTCGTTCATCGACTCCCTGGTAATTCTCTTTGACCCAGGTATAGCGCGGGTCGTCTTGATTGGCCAGGCTTTGGGCGCTGCCGGCTAGCACGTTGAGGTAGTAGGTAGTGTAGCCGGGGGCGCTGACCACCGGATGGTAGCCTTCGGGCACAAGTACGGCGGTGTTGTGTTCCGCCCGCACCAGGGCGTCGATGGGTTGGCCGGCCTGGTGCAGCGGTGAGTTGTCATCGGTGTAGACCCGCTGGTAGGCGTAGCCTTCCGGTTTGTCGATTTTGTAGAAGTAGACTTCTTCCAGGTCGGCTTCGATGAGGTTGCCGGTCTCATCTTCGATGTGAACATCATGTTTGTGGGGCGGGTAGCTGCTCCAGTTGCCGCTGGGGGTGTAGACCTCGACCAAGACCAGGCGGTGGACGGGCGAGCCGGGCGGCAGCAAATCGTTGATTTGGCGGCTAACGTTATCGCCGCCGCGCACGCTGATTGTAACATCGCCCGGCTGGATTAACCACGGCTCATGATCCTCGTTGGTCGGCACCCAGGTGACGGCAAATTCGCCGGACCGCTCGGCCCGTACGGTGAAGTCAGTGCGACGCGGTAGATATAAGGCGTAAGGCCCGCCGGCAAAAACGCTCTGGCGCTCAAGCCCTATCCAGGCGTCTTTGTCGGTGGTCACGTCGAAACAGCCGTTGAACACCACCAGCGCCAGCTCATTTTCGCCGCTGCTAAACGACCACTTTTTGCCGGCGGCCAACTGCCGCACCTGAAACGAGATGTAATCCCAGCCGGCCTCTTGCGGCGTGACGGACAGGATCAAGTCAGGATCGCGGGGGTTGGGGATGGGTCGCACCAAAATATTTTCTGCGGTGTACTGCATTATTCTTCCTCACTTACGTTATTTGATTTTCTACGATTGCTCGACCAAGCTCGAGCGCAATACAAACATCCGTCTGGCCAGCGGTAAGGTATCGCGGGACAAATCGAACTCAGAACTATCCATCCAAACCACTTCATCATCAGAAAAGCGGTCGGTCAGTTCGGTGATGGGCAGCATTTTGACTTTTGTGCCCGGCAGGTGGTAATGCATTGGGATAATGACTCGGGGCTGGATGATGTCGATAGCCTCACGCAGGTCGTCCAGTTCAATCGTCGGCGGGCCGCCGGCCAACACAAACAGAACATCGACATTGGCCAAGGCGTCAAGCTGCTCTTCCGTCAGCGGATTGCCGACATCGCCCATATGCGCCAGCCGGATACCCTCCAGCGTAAAACGGTACATACCGTTGTCCAGCGGCGAGTCTTTATGGATCAGACTCTCTCTTACCGGGATAGCGGTAATTTTTAGCCCGTGTACGGTAACCCCGCCGTAGATGATGTCTGTAGCCGTGACGACTTCCGGCTCACCGGGAATCATTTCGGCGTAACAGTGACCGCCGTCATCGCTGGAACTACGAATGACAATATCGGCCGGTTCGGTAATCGGCGGGAATCCCATTTCATCCGGGGTATAGGGATCGGTGATGATCCGCAGCCCATCACCTTCGATTAAAAATGCGGCGTGTGCAAACCATTTAATCTTCATTTTTGGGGAGATAATGATATAGGGAGATTAGGCAATTTATTTTCCTGATCTCTCTTCATCATTACCCACTCTCCTTTCTACTAGTCTACTCTTGTCGATGTGACGGCTTCCCAGCGTTCCGACTCCCACGAGCGCTGAACCGACCTTTGGACATTGGCTACCGCCAGGGCTTCCTCGAAACCGGGTTGGCCTTGTTGGCCCTCGGCCACCGATTTGAGAAACTGGTAGGCTTCGATGGTCTTGAGATCGTCGTAGCCCAGACCGATGCCGGGGCCGGGGTTGAAATAGTGATGAAAGGGATGGGCCGGGCCGCTAACAATACGGATAAAACCGTCTTCGGCGTCATTCTTGCTGCGGAATTGAACATGCATTTCGTTCATCTGCTCAAAATTCCACTTGAGCGCACCCTCGGTGCCGTTGAGTTCAAAAGTGTACTCACACTTCGGCCCGTTGATGACTCGGCACATCTCGATGGTGCCTTGCACCCCATTTTCAAAACTGACCAATATACCGCAGTAATCTTCGTTGGTGACATCACCGGTGGGATCATCTGGGCCGCCGACGCTGAAGTGAGTGCCGCCCCCTTTAGGCAGCGGGCGTTGGCGGATGAAGGTCTCTTTGTTGCCGATCACCTTCTTCATCGGGCCGGCGATCAAGTGCGCCAGATCGATGGCGTGCGAACCGAGATCGCCCAAGATACCCAGACCATGCTCAATCTGAAATCGCCACGACAGCAGGCCGTAGGGATTGCTGGCGTAGCAGGCAAAAAAACGGCTACGATAGTGGGTCAACCGGCCCAGCCGGCCCTCATCGATGAGCTGTTTGGCATACTGAACCATCGGGACCCAGCGGTAGTTGTACCCGACAAAGGTCTGGACTCCAGCCTGGCGAGCCGCCTGCTCGGCTAGTGCTGTTTCCTGCGGGTCGCGGCCAACCGGTTTCTCGCACAAGATATGCTTGCCGGCCGCGGCCGCCGCCCGCACGATTTCCAGGTGCAGTCCGTTCGGGACGGTGATGTTGACCACTTCAACGTTGGGATCACTGAGGACCTCGTGCCAGTCCGTAGTAAAGCGTTCGAAGCCTAACCGTCGTTGAGCCTCTCGTGCCCGACTCTCAACGTTATCGCTGCATACGACCAGTCGGGGCGCAAAGTCAGCATCGGCAAATCGCTCCAGCACCTGGCGATAGGAGCGGCTGTGGGTTTCGCCCATCCAGCCCATGCCGATGACTCCCACACCTATTTCTCTTGTCATATGTTATCTCCTTTGCAATGGAAGTAGGAAGTAGGGCGTAAGGAGTAAGAGATTCTTACGCCCTACTCCTTACGCCCTACTCATGATCGGCTATCAGCCGTCAGCGCTGTTTGTCCCCGGCAGCGGTTTGAAAAAGTTCGTTACTCGTGCGGAGCAAAGCAGTTGGCCGCTTTCCATATGATAAATATCGACTTGGTGAAAAACTAGAGAACGGGTCCGGCGTAAGACTCGGCCGACGGTTTTTACAGTCCCGTCCCTGGCCGAGCGAAGGTGCGAGCCGTTGATTTCAATGCCGACCGGTGCTTCTTTGGTCATGTCGGCCAGATAAGCCGAGTGCATACTGGCGGCGGTTTCGGCTAACAGCATATTGATGCCGCCATGCATCAACCCCATTGGCTGGCGGGCCGCGTTGGTGATGGGCATGTGCAGTTCTATCTGTTCATCATCGATAGCAATGGCTTCAATGCCCATTACTTCCATAGCCGTATTTTTACAGGCGGCATTAAGCGCCTCAATGGTCATTTGTGGTATGGGTTGGTGTGTCATAGAAATCCTATTCGTAGATTTCGCCGTCGGGTTTCATCGCTCCCCGCAATTGAGTGTTTGTTAGGTTCACTCCATCTATGTTCGCTTGGTACAGATTGGCTCCCCGCAGGTGAGCCCCTTCCAGGTTAGCGTTTTGCAGGTTGGCATCCTTGAGCACAGTCTGGTGCAGTAGCGCGTCGGTGAAGTTAGCCTCGGTCAAATTGGCGCGTACTAAATGAGCGTCTCGTAGATTCGCTTCGTATAGGTTAGCCTTCGATAGATTAGCGTCATCCAGCATGCAGCCTCTAAGGTTGGCATAACTCAGATCGGCATTTTCCAGATTTGCCCCATTCAGGTTGGCGAAGCTCAGATTAGCGCCGCTCAAATTGGCGCCGCTTAAGTTAGCGCCTTCCAAATCAGCCTCAGCCAGTTCGGCCTTTCTCAAGTGAGCGCCGCTCAGGTTCGAGCCGTTGAGCCATAACGGTTTCTTGCGATTGAGTAGATCGTAGATTTGCCAGGGGGTTAAGTCGGACATTACTGTTCCTTTTTGGAGTTGAGAAGGCTTTCACCTTCTTCTAAAGACGCAGCCAAAGCATGATCAACCTCGCTCATCTTGCCTTCACCATGCAGCTTATCGGCGTGCTCAAATTCTTGCAGTTCGTGGCTCAAGGCGTCCAGTTCGTCCGCGCCGGACATCATCCTGACCATTTCTTCGCGGCTCAGCTCGTCTTTGGTGAACGTGCCAAAGGTTCGACCCCGTTTGAGAATGGTAAATTTGTCGCCTACGGCATAGGCGTGGTGCGGGTTATGGGTGATAAAGATGACGCCTAAATTTCTAGCTCGCGCTTGAGCAATGTAGCGCAGTACTGTGCCGGCCTGTTTGACCCCCAACGCTGCCGTCGGCTCGTCGAGGATTAGCACCTTGGCCCCGAAGTAGACGGCCCGCGCAATCGCCACCGACTGCCGCTCGCCGCCGGATAGGGTTCCGACCGGTTGGGAGGGGTCGCGGATGTCGATGCCCATTTTGGCCATCTCTGCTTTGGCCACCCGGTCGGCAAACTTGACATCGAACCGTTTGAACAGGCCGCTACCTTTCGTTGGCTCAGACCCAAGGAAGAAGTTACGCGAGATGCTCATCAATGGGATCATCGCCAGGTCTTGATAAACAGTCGCAATGCCATGGTCTAGCGCGTCGCGGGGTGAGTCGAAATGAACTTCTTGCCCTTCCACAAAATATTCACCTTCACTCTGCTGATGAACCCCGGCCAGAGTCTTGATCAAGGTCGATTTCCCCGCGCCGTTGTCGCCCAGCAGGCACATCACTTCACCAGAGCGAACCGCCATCGATACCCCGTTTAAGGCAATCACACTGCCGAAATATTTGGTGATATTGCGGACTTCGATAATGGGGTTTCCGTTTTTGCTCATTTTCTGGCTGCCTCCGCTCGTCGTCTAATATAATTATTAACCAACACAGCAATGACCAACATCGCGCCCATAAAGACATAGAACCAGTCGGCATCGACCCCGGCAAACACCAAGCCTTGCTTAACCATACCAAAGATCAGCGCCCCTAGCACCGCGCCAATCGCCGAGCCATAGCCGCCGGTCAAAAGCGTGCCGCCGATCACCACGGCGATGATGGCAAAGAACTCCTGCTGCTCGCCGCGCAGGGTGTCGGCCGATTTGACGGTGATAACTTGAATGGTGGCCAGCAGCCAGGCCGCAAAAGCCGTAGTCATGAAAAGACCGGTTTTGACTTTGTCCACCGGCACCCCGACCTGCCGGGCGGCCTGAGGCGCACCCCCGGAGCCAAAAATCCAGTTGCCGATCTGGGTTCTGAGCAGCACCCAGGTAGCAATCCCCCCCAGTAACAGCCACCAGAAAATGGAAATCGAGAAACCTACGCCGGCGATGGGAATATCGCTGGCAAAGATCACCCGCATGAAATCGTAGCCGGCATAATCATCCAGGCCGCCAATTTGGGTCCGACCGGTAATCAAACGGGTGGTTCCGATCGTCAGCCCCCGGATAATAAACAAACTACCGAGGGTGATGATAAAGGATGGGAGTTTAGTCTTGATGACCATATAACCGTTAAGAAAGCCAACTGCAAGTGACAGAACCAGGGCCACAATGGCCCCCAAGTAGAGCGGCACTCCGTATTGTGAGGCCAAAATGGCGGTTGTGGCTCCGGCGAAACCGACCAGCGAGCCAATCGACAGGTCAAATTCGCCGGCAATCATCAACAGCGACACCGCGACCGCCAGAATGCCTAATTGGGCCGAAACCTCCAAATAACTGGCCGTACCCCGCAGGCTCAAGAAACCGGTTGGAGCGACGATAGCAAAGATCAGCCAGACTAAAATCGCCCCGGCGGCTGCCCCCAACTCGGGACGGCTCAACAGTCGTTTGAGGAGACTCGCCTCAACGAGTCGTTCGTCACCCTCCTGGGTAACTGTGGTTGTTGCCATTGTTCTCTCCTTGCCTAGACGCTACGCTGCGTTCAATAGAGATACCTCAGATGATGCAGAGTAGACCAAGCGGCGTAGCCCACGCTTGGCCTACCTTACCCAGATTCGGAAGAGCGGAGGTCGAGACTAACCGTCCCGGCCCGACCTCCGCTTGCGTTTAGCGCGTACCGGCAGCGCTCAAGTCAATCACTTGGGCGGCGGTATCTTGAGTGACAAAACCGGGGCCGGTCATCAGGACATCATTGGCGATGGTGTTAAGGTTGGTGTTGTAGAGGGTGAGCAGAACAATAGGTAAATAGCCTTGGATGTACTGCTGCTGGTCGATAGCAAAGAGCATATTGCCGTCGCGGACGGCTTCCAAAACCTCAGGTGAGAGATCGAAAGTGGCCAGTTGAATCTCGCCCAACAGACCGTCTTCTTCCAAAGCGGCCAAAGCCGGGGCCGCTCCCGTCGGGCCTAGGGTTAAAATACCATCAGGATTGTTACTGGTGACAGCGGCTGAAATACGCTGTTGGGCATCGATCGGATCGGCCAGTTCAACGGCGACGACTTCAACCGTGCCGCCGGCCTCTTCAATGGCATCGGTGAAGCCTTGACAGCGGAGGTCGAGGGCCACGTTCCCAACTTCCTGGTTGATACATAAGGCATTCGTGACGCCGGCTTCAGCCATTCGCTGCCCACCGCCAAGACCAGCTTCGTATTCGGTTTGGCCCACATGGACGAGAATACCTAAATCCTTAGCCACATCAGAACCGGAGTTCATTGAAATGACCGGGATGCCGGCATCCACCGCAGCCCGAATGGAGTCTTCCAGGGCGGAGGCGTCGGGTATCGAGACCACCAGGCCATTAGGGTTAGAGGCCACGGCGGCGTCGATAAGTTGCGACATCGCGACCATATCAAAGGTCTGCGGCGCTTGATATTCGACCGTCACACCCATATCAGCGCCGGCCTGGTCTACCCCATTCTTGACTACTGACCAGAACGGGTCCGAGGCTTGCCCGTGAGTAACCACCACAATGCGGATGTCACTACGGTCGGTTTGGGCAGCAGGAGCGGCTTCTTCGGCCATCGCTTCTTCTGTAGCCGGTTCCTCAGCGACGGCTTCTTCACTCATCGCCTCTTCCGTCGCCGGTTCCTCAACCGCCGCCGCGGGTTCTTCTTCGGCTTCGGTTTCAACTTCAACCGCGGTGGCTTCTTCAACCGGCTCGGCCTCTTCAACGGCTACTGTTTCGACTTTCTCAACTTCAGGCGTGCTGCCACAAGCGCTCAAAAAAGCGACCAGGGCCAGACCCATCAACAGCAATACTAAACTCTTAAAATTCTTCATCTTTCCTCCTTGAAATGGTTGATTTTAATTGTTTGCTTGCTTCTACGACGACCTCATAAAAATAATCTGAGACCTTATTATCAATAGACGATAACCGCCCCTTCAATCTAACCTCATTCCTCGGTCTACTCAAGGTGCTGCGGTTTTTAGATTAGCCCTGACACTGTCCTCCTTTCCTGCCCGGCCTTGGTATAACCGTAAAAATCGTACAATTGGGCGGGCATTGACACCATTTTATCTAAAATAGCAGATTCAGTCGATCCAATTTTGGGCCGATCAGGAGCGTCAAAGTTTACTTTAACCGACAAAGCAAAGCAATGTTGCTCCAGAATTTGGATTTACCGAGACTCCAAATCGCCCTATTTTAAGATGTCGTAGATCTATTCCTAAAGTAGGCCGGCTATTAGTGAGTCTTTCTGCTACGGTAGACCTCATTTTCCCAACTATCTCGTTATCTTGTAATGGTTTCATGACAGCGAACGTGAGGTAAAAAAAATTTTTTTGGGGAAGAGTAACAAATTTCAGGCAACAGGAGGTTTTGGTGAGCGGCGCTCGATCTAGAATGGCAAATAGCTGTCATCGGCGACAAACCTTTCATTGGCAAAACCATAATTGGCGGTAAATGTTGAAAATCGGAGTGGGGGCGATGCACACGTGTGCATAGATTATTCTGGATTATAACACACTATTTTTAAGGAGTCAACTCTTAATTTTATCCTTTTTCGGCGAATTTCCAAATGTATTTTATGACAACTTTCACAAACTATTTTCGCGTGGTATACTCCCCATCCTAAAATTTTAGCCCAAAATAACAATCATTACAAAGGAGCTTTTTAATGAGCAAAGTTCGTGTGGCGATCATCGGCGTTGGCAACTGCGCTTCATCGTTGGTTCAAGGCGTGACCTTTTATGGCAATGCGCCTAAAGACGAATTTGTCCCCGGATTGATGCATGTTGAGTTAGGCGGTTACCATGTCGGCGACATAGAGTTTACCGCTGCCTTCGATGTCGATCAAAACAAAGTCGGCAAGGACCTTTCGGAAGCCATCTGGGTTGAACCCAACAACACCATCAAATTTGCCGACGTCCCTCACCTGGACGTTCCTGTCTATCGCGGCATGACCCACGACGGCCTTGGTAAGTATGTTAGTCAAAAAGTCAAAAAGGCCCCCGGCCCCACCGATGACATCGTCGGAATTCTAAAGGAAACGAAAACGGACATTGTTATCAGCTACCTCCCGGTCGGTTCGGAGATGGCGACCAAATGGTATGTCGAGCAGATTCTTAAAGCCGGTTGCGGCTTTGTCAACTGTGTACCGGTATTTATTGCCCGCGAGCGGTATTGGCAGCAGCGATTTGAAGACCAGCGCCTGCCCATCGTGGGCGATGATATCAAAAGCCAGGTCGGCGCGACCATCGTCCATCGGGTTTTGACCCGCCTATTCCGTGATCGCGGCGTGCGGATTGAACGGACCAGCCAGCTCAATGTCGGCGGCAATATGGATTTTTACAATATGCTCGAACGCGAACGGTTAGAAAGCAAAAAAATCTCTAAAACCAACGCCGTCACGTCGCAGCTTGATTACCAACTCCCCGAACAGGATGTTTACATCGGCCCCAGCGATTACGTCCCTTGGCTGACCGACCGCAAATGGGCCCACATCCGGTTGGAAGGCCGTACCTTTGGCGATGTACCGCTCAACTTGGAACTCAAATTAGAGGTCTGGGACAGCCCCAACTCGGCCGGCGTGGTCATCGACGCGGTGCGCTGCGCTAAATTGGCCATGGATCGCGGTATCGGTGGCTCATTGCTGGCGCCATCCGCCTACTTTATGAAATCGCCGCCGGTGCAATACTCCGATGATGAGGCACTGGATCGCCTGGAAGCCTTCATTGCCGGTCAAGAAGAAACGATAAACCTATCCCCCACCATTTCCAAAGATATCGAGTCGCCAGAATAAGTAAATTGAGAGGTTAGGGGATTGGGAGACTGACGTACAACTATCTCCTAATCTCCAATCTCTAATCTCCAGTCTCACCCTCTATCCCCCAACTTCACTCAATTTCACCGGCCTATTTTCCTGATATGACTTCCCGGCGGCCAGCCCCATCACCACCGGTATTCGCCCATCGAGGCCGGTGACCGGCGGGGGCGTATCTTCAACGACAGCTTGGACAAACGCCTTTAACTCATCGATGTAGGCTTGAGCGTACCGCTCTATAAAGAAATTCAGGGGCAGCGCCGTATGCACGCCCGCGGCGTTGCTGTGGGTCACCCGATGGGGAACGTTGTTGGCCGCCACCAGATTGCCTTTCGAGCCAAAAACCTCAATACGCTGATCGTAACCATAAACGGCCTGGCGACAGTTATCAATCGTGCCGATGACGCCGTTGGCATAGCGTAAGGTGATAACGGCTGTATCGACATCCCCAGCTTCACCAATGGCCGGATCGACCATAACGCCGCCGGTCGCAAAGATTTCCTCAACTTCACTGTCGATGAGATAGCGGGCCATATCAAAATCATGGATGGTCATATCCAGGAACATTCCCCCTGAGACCTTGACGTAACTAATCGGCGGGGGAGCCGGATCGCGGCTAATGATATGCACCAGGCGTGGTTCGCCAATCTCACCAGCCGCCACCGCATCGCGAACGTGTTTAAAATTGGGATCGAAGCGACGGTTGAAGCCTACTTGCAGCTTGACGCCATTCTGCTCAACGGCGCCAAGCGCTTGATCGATGGTCTTTAAATCCAGCGCAATCGGCTTTTCACAAAAGATATGCTTTCCTGCTTGAGCTGCTTCGGTAATAAATTGGGCATGGGTATCGGTGCTGGAGCAGATAACCACCGCATCGATCTCGGGATTGTCTAAAATGGCCCGATGATCGCTAAACGCGGCCGGGATTTGATAGGTAGTCGCACATTTGTCAGCCGCGGCCAAAATAACATCGGACACAGCCAAGACATTGACCGTAGGAATGCGGTAGGCCAAAATTTCGGCGTGAACCTGACCGATTCTACCGGCGCCAATTATACCGACGTTAAGAGAGTCTGTCATCGGTGACATCATCCTTTCTTATATATGGTTTACTAATTAGGGTAAATTGGTAAAGTGGACTCGCGAACAATGAGTTCGCCGGGTAATAGTTGATCCCTAACACTTTTTTTATTTAACAAATCAAGAATCATCCGCATCGCAAGTTCTCCCATCCGTAAGCGAGGTTGGCGAATGGTGGTCAGCGGTGGAGACACGTATTGAGCAGCTTCGATATCATCAAATCCAACAATACTAAGATCTTGAGGCACAGCGATTTGATGTCGCCGGCATGTGGTTAGTAATCCAATGGCCGTAATATCATTATAGCATAAAACGGCTGTTACCTGGTGCTTAAGGTGTAACGACAACGCCAGTTCACCGCATTGGAAATCATCGTTAGGGGGCGGCAGAAAAATTAGGTCGGGGTCCTGGGGGATGCCGGCTTTTTCAAGCGCCGCCTGATACCCCAACAAACGATGCACGTTCGATTTCGGGCGGGTGAGCAGGCCAACAAAACCAATGCGTCGATGGCCCACCTCAATTAGATGTTCTGTGGCTAACCTAGCCCCTTGAACGTCATCCACTGCAATCGAATGAAGGAATTCGCCATTTTCCTGATTGTTGATGAGGACGATGGGCACTTGAATACGCTCAAGCTGATCCCCGTATAAGCTTCCCACCCGAGACGCGGTCACAATGATCGCATCGACGCGCCGTCGCTGCAAGGTTTCAACTACCGTCAATTCTTGCTCCGGATCATTGTGCGAGGACATCAGAAAAACGCTGTAACCGGCTGCCTGGGCAACCTTCTCGACCCCTTCCACCACCTGTGGCAGAAACGGATCGGCGATAGTTGTGACCACCATACCAATGGTAAATGTCTGTCGCGAATGGAGGCTTTGGGCCACGGCGCTGGGGACATACCCCATCTGTTCCGCCAATTGTTGAATATGGCGGGTCGTTTCAGCACTGATCGATGGATGTCCGCGTAGCGCTCTAGAAACCGTTGTATGGGAAACCCCTGCAACCTTGGCAATATCTTTAATCGTTACCTGCATCGGTCAGCCTCGTCGAGAATTCCATCGTTGGACTTATAAATTTGCTTTGAGGGAACACACACGTGTGCGGTGATAATACCTTACTTATAAACAAGTGTCAACTACCAAAACGGCTGAAGGACTTACATTACTATGGATTAAGCGACAGCCGCCCAGGTAACTGAGAAAGATACCAAAACAAAAAAAGTCACACGGTTTACGTGTGACTTTTTAAGAAAGAGCGGGCGATGAGATTCGAACTCACGACCTTCTCCTTGGCAAGGAGACGTTCTACCACTGAACTACGCCCGCATAACAGGGGTGGCAGGAATCGAACCCGCAACCTTCGGTTTTGGAGACCGACGCTCTGCCAATTGAGCTACACCCCTAAGTGTTTAGAAGAGTAGCGGGGGAGGGATTCGAACCCCCGACCTCCAGGTTATGAGCCTGGCGAGCTGCCTCTGCTCCACCCCGCATCGAATGCGCCGATTTCTTGGATAAGGTGAATACCCCCGATTCTGTTTTAACCGTCATCTGTCTCAGGCTTATAAAAGCCTGGCGACGTTTGGCTTACAAAGTGTTACTTTGGCTCACCATTGTCGCTGCGGTGAGACCAAACCACAGCCTGGCCCACTCACCTTGCTCTCGACCGCACGCTCGCCTAGCCGACCTTGTTACCAGGGCCGCTGGTAGGCTCTTACCCTACCGTTTCACTCATCACCCCTCAATCTATTCAGGGCTGACTTGCTTTCTGTTGCGGTTGTAGTCAAAGACGCCTTGCGACGCTTTGCCCTCACTTACTGTTTCGTGAGGCGATCTTGCCTCGTGTTGAGGCTGAGAGTCGGGAAGTTCCTCTACTCAACTAGGGTTGAGCAGCGACGGTTCTCTTATCTCAAGAAATCAAACTTAGTAATAATTCCCAAAACAGACAATGTCCGTTTTTTAGGCGTCCCCGGTAGGATTCGAACCTACGGCCTTTTGGTCCGCAACCAAACGCTCTATCCACTGAGCTACGGAGACATGGGAGACCTAAATTTTACAATAAAAAAGCGTGAGATTTGTTCCCACGCCTATCTTTTACTCCGCTTCAATACGGCCTTCAAAGATAGGCACGGTAAGTATACCATCCAACTAACCAGCTCTTACGAAAATTTACGAGAAAGTTCATCTTCTTTAGAGATTTGCCTGCGTTGTTATTAGTACACTTGGCTCAACGAAGAGTAAGTATATCACAAGCATTGTGGGTTGTCAAACTGATTTCGGTGAAAATTCAGGCGAGGTTACAGAGGTTAAATCTGCTAGACAGGCTACCTTTCCGGCCCTAACCGCAGTACGATTATTGAGACCGTACCGACGACCGCTACCCCAAAACCGCCGGCTAATAGCCCCATTAGCGGCGACATATCGTCACTTGGTCCGGCTTCTGTTGCAGCCAAATCGATGGAGACATTATTGGGATGGAGCAGAGTCAGTAGCCCAGGTTGTTTGAGCGAGTCATTTCTATGAACGCGAGATGAATCGGCGTCGATATGATCGGAGAAAGTAAGGGGGATTAGAGTTAAAAAGAGGGCTAACAAGATGGCTGAAACGGTCGATTGAATTGCTTGTTTGTGTTTTATCATCTCAGGTCTCCCATTCGATATTAACTAAAAGAGTGGTTTCTTTAAGGATACGACATTATTTGATTTTTGGTAAGGGAAAAAAGTCCTTAATTTAGAGGAAGAAAGTACTTAAAAATTTGCCCAAAAGTCACAAATGACGAGTCAGGGGACGCCACACTTACTCAATTGGCGTCGAATTTTTCCAAGGCAAGTTCATAGTTTCGAGCTGGGATTGTCCCGATTCTTTCCGGCGGCCGGCCGGTAATCGCTTTGACCACTTTGACGACATGATCGTGGCTGTTTTCAATAAATAAGCGATACTGGTCTTGAAATATGCCGGCTGCTGTGGTTCCGGCGATATAAAGACCGGGGACGTTTGTTTCCATTGTTTCGGGATTAAAGTGGGGTACACCTCGGACGCTTTCCAAATTGACGCCGGCCAATTCATATAACCGCATATCGGCCCGAAAACCGGTGGCCAGCAGAACAAAATCGGTGGGGTGAATGATCGGCTCGGCCTCAATGGATTGCCCATCGCGCACGGGCTGGAGTACGACGTGATGGGGCGTAATCTCTATCGGAATAGTTTCTGGATAGTAAGTGATGGTCCCATTTTCGATTTGAGCTAACACATCGGGGCGAATATGTTCTTTGACCCGGTCGCTGAAGACCGGCCGGCGGTAGCTTATGGCTACCTCCGCCCCCGCCCGCCAGCAGCGGAGAGCCGCCTCAACGGCCGAATTTCGTCCGCCGACGACCAGCAAGCGCCGGCGAAAATAGGTATGGGGATTATCAAAATAATGGGTGACGTGGGGTAAATCTTCGCCCGGAATGTTCAGCCGATTGGGCATATCCATGTCGCCCTTGGCAATGACAACCCGTTTGGCCTGGTACGTGTGCTGTCCGGTCAACGCTTCGGTTTTGAGTGTAAAACCCGCCTCGCCGTTTTCAATCGTTGTGACCGTTTCATACGTATTGACCCGTAAGTCAAACTGCTCGACAATAGCCCGGAGATAGGCTAGATAATCTTCACCGGTAATGCGCCCTTGGTGGTTGTTTTGAATGGGTACTCCGGCGATGGCAATACGCTCGGAAGTACTGAAGAAGTTAGTCTGGCGCGGCCACCAAGAAATGGTATAACCGATTTGTTTGGCTTCCAAGTGGATATAATTTACGCCGGCCTGCTTGAGCGCAACCGCTAGCTCCAGGCCAACTGGCCCGGCCCCGATAATAGCAACCTCTACAGGTGAAGCGCCGGGATGACTAATCTGGTTCATATTGGGTTCCTTTCGAAATTGGGGGGTGGGCTGTCGATCGAAGGCGCTTAGACAAGTAACTGGGTCAAGTCTGGCTCAATATTTTCCGCACTCGCTCAACCAGACTGGTCGGCGTGAAGGGTTTCGGCAAAAACGAAATTTCCAAGGCCCATTTATCCGGCCGGCGCAGAATATCATCACTGTAACCGGAGGTAAATAGTACCTTTAGGGTAGGAAATCTTGTTTTTAATTGTAAAGCCAGGGCCTCACCGCTCATTTGCGGCATGACGATGTCGGTTAGCAAAAGATCAATAGTGACCGATGGGTCGCCCAGTCTATGGAGGGCCTGTTCGCCGTTATTTGCTTCGATAACCTTGAAGCCATGCCAACGCAATATTCGGGCCGACAATTCGCGTACAGCCGCATCATCTTCAACCAAAAGGATTTGGATCGGCAACTGATCGAGATACGTATCCACGGCCGGTTGAGACACCTCATCGTCGCGTGAATACCGCATCACAAAGACGGAGGAGTATCTCACTTGATCGCTGGTTAAAATAGTAATGCCCGACTGGATAGTTGTGCCTGAACCGGTCGACAGCTCTACCCTACTTCTTTGACCAACTTCATTGGTGGAAAAAAAAGTGTGAATCATTTAATTTTACCTTTATTAGAATCGTTTTTTATGACTATTCCCTTTTGAATAACAGGAATTCGTGAACTTTAAACAAGTTCCTCTTCTAATAGGTCAGCCATTGTTCTCATATAAAGGGTGACATCTTCCCTATCGTTGCGTCGCAAGTGTTGAGGCCCTTCGCCTAACCGGCTCAGGATTCGTTTATCACTCAAGTTTTCCAATTGTATAACATCTTCATAACTGAAGCCGAAACCGTGCAGGGTTAAGAAAATATCATCGACATTATGGCCGGTTCCCTCACAGTAATCTTTGGCATGCTCAGTCCACTCACCCATTTGGAAATTAACGCATTGTACAATCTCATAATCAGACATATCCGTTAGCGTTTGGATAAGGTGCCCACAGTTACAGCGCCCCATATGTCCCCATTCATACTTCGCCCCGTTCGACAGGCGATCCGCTGTTTCTCGTAATGCGCAAATTAGTTTATCGTTGCTCTTAGCCATTGATTACCCCCCTTTCACTAGTCATTCTGTTATTAGTCTCTTTATTGTAAATTAACACCACCATAATACGCAAAACGCAATTTACAAAACCTTACCCATTACATCTTACGTTTTGATAAACCTCCACAAATTCGCGAAATTCGGGAAGAACACTTTTAATAAGATAACGAGTTTAATAAGATAACGAGTCTTGTCCCTCAAGTCAAATTAATTTATGGCTCCAGCAGATTACTTGAAATGGCTCAAACCGTAACGATTTCTAAACGACAAGGTTATAAAATATAGAGCACAGCGCCTGGAACAAAATTAGGACTCAACTCGTCTAACAGAGGAGGGTGGTTTTTACAGCCTCGACTTTGACATAATGACTAAATTGTTTACTATTGAAGATAGAAGCCCAAGAAGACCATTTTTACCCAATGAATCAAAAAACGATCCCTGCAAAACCTGATCGGGCCGCTGCGCCGACTCGACCGGCGGCGATAACGCCATTACCTCAACCAGCTGAGACGCCGCCTGAAATGTGGGCTTACTGGCCACAGTCGCCCACATTGCCACAGCCGCCCTCTATTCGGCGGCGATTGACCTACTTGACTTTAGGCTGGGCTATCGCGTTGCTACTGGCGTTGATAGTGGCTCTCTTTACCGCCGGCGTACTTTTCTACCGTAGTAACGTCATCGTGCCTGGCGTCTATGTTGCGGGCGTGTCTATTGGCGGGCATTCGATGCCTGACGCCGCCGCCCTGTTGCGGGCGCAATCTCAAGAGCGCGGCATTGTGCTGGAGGCGGATAGCTCACAACAAGCCCTTATTCCAGAGGCTTTGGGCATTAGTCTCGATACGGCCGCCACCGTATCGTTAGCCCACCGGCAGGGCCGCTCGCTTGAGTCGTTACGCCGGCTAATTGACAATAGAGGGCAAATTGAACTTGAGCCGGTCTGGAA
This sequence comes from Anaerolineales bacterium, assembly GCA_020634855.1. Classification (GTDB taxonomy): domain Bacteria; phylum Chloroflexota; class Anaerolineae; order 4572-78; family J111; genus JAGRBY01. Next base: position 201,476 of record JACKAU010000002.1, on the reverse strand, counting down.
GTTCGATCCGTTGCCGGCTCTGCAAACGCTGCAAGCCCTGGCGCCGCAATTTGAACTGAAACCGGTCGATGCTGATATTCGTCTGGTCGATGGGCAAGTAGAGGCCGCGCCGGCCGTGATGGGCCAATCCCTGGACATCGAGGCGACAATGGCCAACCTCTCTCAAGACCCCTTGCACGTTCTGGCTGAGGGTCGGCTACCATTAATCCTAAAAACCGTGACTGCCGACTTGACCGACGTCAGTCGCCCCGTGGATGAAGCCAACGAATTTTTAGATCATACCATCACCGTCCAAGCTTACGATCCCATCGATGAGGAAACCATCTCGTTGAAGATTGAGCCGGATGTGTGGAACCCATGGATTTCGGTTTGGTTAAACGAAACGGATCCGACCGAATTTGAATGGTCCTTAGATGCAGATCAGGCCCAAAAATCACTGACCCAACAGATCGAAACGATCGGGCCGGAGCAGTATCTCAAGCCGGATGAGACCGTTGAGGCCGTCACTACGGCCATCACCAACCAAAGCTGGTCAGCCGCCGACCTGCGCGTGTTTCACCACGACCAGCCGCACACCGTTCAATTTGGCGAAACACTGTCGAGCATCGGCTTCGATTACGGCATACCCTACCCCTGGATTGAACAGGCTAATCCCGGCGTTAATAATTCACTGTCACCCGGCCAAGAAATCATCATTCCGTCGCCCGACGCATTGCTGCCGCTGCCGGTTGTCAAAAACAAGCGCATCGTAGTTAGCTTGAGCGAACAGAAATTATGGGCTTATGAACAAGGTCAGCTCAAATGGGAATGGCCGATCAGCACCGGTATTTCGTCTAGCCCGACCGCGCCGGGGGTCTTTCAAGTGCAAAGCCATGAAACCAATGCCTACGCCGCCAGTTGGAATCTGTGGATGCCTGACTTTATCGGTATTTATCGACCGGTCCCCACGGCTGATTTTATGAACGGGTTCCACGGCTTCCCATCGCGCAACGGCGCGACCTTGCTCTGGACCAATGATTTGGGCCACCCGGTAACCTACGGCTGCATTCTGGTCGACTCTAAGCACTCTGGCAACCTGTTTGAGTGGGCCGAAGCAGGTGTTGTTGTTGAGATTGAAAAGTAGACGCAAGAAATTATGCATTACCAAAAAGAGATGTAGAATTTAGTTAATCGGTGATCCTGACCACATCGCCGGTGTGTGTTGTGACTAAGTTTTGGGGGAGAAGTTATAATGACCACTGCTTACCAAGATTGGCGGAATAGCCTCGTCGTGGGGCTGCTCCTATTAATTGCCTTGGGCGTCTTTTTAATTTTCGATTTAGAGACAGCCCTTTCCATCAATAGCTATTTTACTTTAGCCTACACAGCTTTCTGGCTGCTGATAGGGTTTCTCTTACTGCGGCATCGACCTAGACGATACAAGCTTTCACTTTTGGCTTTATTTCTGGCGGCGATTCTGACCGTCTACTACATTGATTGGAATGGCCGTAAACCTTTCTTACGTGACTTCCACCGCATTGAAATTGGGATGACGGCCGATCAGGCTGACCAATTGATGGCTCACTATATTAAATTCATCGGTCCCACTGCTCAAATCAATGCACAAGGCGATCTGCTGGCCGGTAAAATCAGCTACCGGCCCACTCAATTAGGCTGGGGTGACTCAGATATTGCCATTCTAACTATCAAGGACGGCCGAGTCGTCGAGGTATCTTACTATCCCGATTGAAGCGTAATTCGGCAAGGTTTACAGCATCGTAACGAGGTTCAAAAGTCGGTTGGATAATGATCGACGGCTAACATCGGGTTAGCGTAGGGTTGGCGAAAAATTGGCATCAAGGAGGCGTCAAGTTAACTATGCTAAATGGGAGTAAACTAGCAAATGTGCAGTAGTTAATCTTCTCCTCCTTTTGAAAGGCTGGGACAGCGATATCCCGGTCTTTTTCATTTTAAACCCTCGTCAATGCGCATCATCTCCGCCGTAACCCCGTTTAGTATTTGTTCCCATCATAACGCAACTCATACCACAATTTGTTCCTCAAGATACGCCTCTAGTCGAGCCAATGCCTCTGGCATATTCTTGCGCCCAAAGCCGACGCGGAAATGGCGGTCATCGAAATCATATTTAGTGCCAGGTAAGAGTAAAACGCCGGCCTGAGCTACCACATCGGCGCAAAAAGCCTCGACCGATTGGTTCAATTTTAGACCGGGAAAGGCGATGGCGCCGGCTTTGGGCGGAACCCAACTGAAGATGGCCTGATGGCGGTCGAAAAATGAGTTGAGCAGGGCGAGATTATGCTTGGCAATCTCCAGGTTGCGCTCAACAATCGCTCCTTTTTGACGGAGGGCCAACGCGGCCAGGTACTCGCTGGGGGCGCTGTTGCAGATGGTGGTGTAATCTTTGAAGGCGGCCATCGCCTGGTACACTTCGCGGTTGCGGGTCGCAATCCAACCGATGCGCAAGCCGGCCAGACCGTAGGTTTTCGACATCACACCCAGCGAAATCGCGTTTTCATACAAATCGCACGCGGCGGGCAATTGGTCCTCCGGACGGTATTCCAGGCCGCGATAGACTTCGTCGAAGAAGAGGAGCAGGTTATGACAGCGGGCAATTTCGATAAGTTGCTGCTGGGCGTCCTGGCTCATAAGATAGCCGGTCGGGTTGTGGGGGCAGTTAACCACGATGACCTTAGTATTAGGTTGGATGTGCTGCTCCAACCAAGCCAAATCGAGCGTCCAGTCCTCAGCCTCGGCAGTGGCCCAGCGCGTTAATTGACAGCCGGCGGCGCGGGCCACTTCATAGAGCGATTGGTAGCAGGGTGAATGGACAATCACGTGGTCTCCAGGATCAAGTACGGCGTTCATGAAGTTGAAGATGGCTTCCTCGGCTCCGGCGTGAACCAGGATGTCATCGAGGTCGATCTGATGGTACAGGCCGGCAATCTCGGTGCGCAGTTCCGGGCTGCCCTGGCTCTCGGTGTAGCCCAGCCAACACTGCTGTAAGCCCTCCGCCGCTCCCGGCTCCAGGGCCAACAGTTCGCCTACTGTTAGCGACTCGCAGTCGGAGGTACACAGCAGGTAGGGCGCGTTGAATTCATATTGGGCAAAGTATCGTTCCAGAGTAAAGGGTTGGATGTTCATAAAACGGCTCCTTGAGGTTGGTTATGATAGATAATATTCAAATTGGGGAGAGTTAGCTACGGTCATTACTTTTTGCTAATTTTAGGATATTATTATACAACAAGGTCTCAAATACCTGATTTAGGCGGGTTCAAAAATATCACTACAAACCAGCCTTTGCAGAAAGTGGAATTTATTGCATGAACCGGTCACAAGCAACCATTATTGCGCTTCTTATCGGGCTTGTGGCGCTTACATTTATTGGATTACTCTTCTTTTTACTATTTCCGGTTGAGCGGGTTTTCATATCGCCGGTCACAGCTACCTACACCCCATCGCCAACGGTTACGCCCACAGCCACCTTTCCCAATTTTATGCCGACCCCCAGTTTTATCACCCCAACCCCGGCCGAGCCAACTCCGACGGGGACCCGGCTGCCCACAGCCACCTTGGCGCCCAGCAATACCCCACCCCCCACAGTGGCCCTAAATTTCCCCCAGCCTATTGTTCGGCCAACGGCCACCCCGCTGCCCCCACCACCCGTTGTGCCTCCTGTGGTCAGCGCCACCGTCAACCCCACGCCGACCATTGGCTCTCGCCGGTATGTGGTTTCCTTTGAAGCCGATGACCTGACCATCGACGATGGTGACTGCACGACACTCCGGTGGAATGTCCAAGGGGCGCTCAGCGTTAAATTAGAGGGTGAACCGGTAAACCCATCGGGTCAAAAAGAAGTTTGCCCCGGTCGAGATACATCGTATATTTTGACCACACAACTTCAGGATAGTCCGCAAATTGATCGCCACGAGGTCTCGATCAAGGTCAATTGATGGTCTTAGAGCCTCTGCTGAGCGTGATCGAGCGGAATATAACTTGACGAGAATTAAGCGATATGCTATAGTTTATAGCTGCTTTCATAAGAAATCTTAATAGCAAAAGGGTAACAAATTCAACGAATTGGCCACATTTTTTGCACAAATTAATTGGAATAATAGAGGGGGGAGTGAGTCATAACTACCAAGGATGAGCGCAACATTAATGAGCAAATAAGCGCAGCCGAAGTACGCCTGATTGACGTCGGCGGTGAGCAGTTAGGTGTTATGTCTATCAAAGAAGCGCTCAGAATTGCCCAAGAGCGCGATACGGACTTAGTGGAAGTTGCCCCCGGTGCTAACCCGCCCGTTTGTCGGCTGATGGATTACGGCAAATATCTGTATGAGGCCCAGAAACGGGACCGGGATGCTCGCAAAAGTCAAACCAAGGTAGAGGTTAAAGAAATCCGCTTGCGACCAAAAACCGGTGAACACGATATTGGTTACAAATTAAAGCAAGCGAGAACTTTCTTGAGTCGTGGAGCTAAGGTTAAGGTCCGTCTCCGTTTTAGAGGTCGAGAGGTGACTCACCCGGAAGTTGCTCTGGATTTAATGACGCATATTGCCAAAGAACTGGAAGACATATCGATTGTCGAACAGCGTCCTTCAAAAGAAGGAATGACCATGTTGATGGTCTTGGCTCCCAACAAGTAAACTGGCCTACTGAATTAATGATCGTAGCCCATTTCAACCATTAGGACTAAAGGATAACGTTATCATGCCAAAGATAAAAACGCACAAATCAACGGCAAAACGGTTTAAATACACCGGTTCCGGCAAGCTTATGCGGACTAAAATCGGTAAGAGCCACCTGCGCCGTAAAAAAAGCAAACGGGTCAAATATCTGTTTGACGAAATGATCGAAGTCACCACGTCGGGCGAAAAGAAGCGGATACAGAAGTTGATTCCGTACGCGAAAAAAGGAAAGTAGAGGTATATTGTGAGAGTTAAAGGCGGGCCACAAACCCAGCGCCGGCATAAAAAAGTGCTGGCCATAACCAAAGGACAGCGCGGCAGTAAGCATAAGCTCTTTAAGCGCGCTAACGAAGCGATGATGAAATCGCTGGAGTATGCCTACCGAGACCGGCGGGTACGCAAGCGTGAATTTCGCAAATTATGGATCGCTCGGATCAATGCCGCCACCCGGCAAAATGATATGAGCTACAGCACCTTTATGAATGGGCTGAAAAAAGCCGGTATTGACCTTGACCGCAAGGTCCTGGCCGATATTGCCATCAACGACGCAGCCGGGTTTACCAAACTAGTAGAAAGTGCTAAAGCGGCGCTTTAGTTACTTTAGCTGCCACCAAGCTCAAAAAAAACGGACATTGCGTCCGTTTTTTTATTCTCGTGGCTGGCCCTTTTACTAAGCGCCAGCCACGGGAACTACATCTATTTTTTATGAGGACAATATGGGGGTGGCAATAGGCGCATAGGCGTTATCGGAGTAGTTGACTTGGGGGTCCCAAACTTGAAAGCCCTCGCAGCCTGAATCGAAAGCGCCTTTAATTTGAGCCTGAATCTCCGTTCGGCCATAGGTGCGTCGGTCAAAGCGGTAATCTTGAAAATCCTGAAGCCAAGGCCGTACCGTGCAGCCGGACATTTTGACCCGGTCTATGGCCCGCTGTGCGCTTTCGTAGACCACTTCATAGGGATGGGCCACGGCCATTTTGTAGCCGGGAATCCCGCTGCCAAAAGTCGAAGGGTAAAGCATCGGACATAATACATCCAAGTAGTGGCCCATCCGGTCGATATCTTGCCCGATCAATGAGTCGTCGCTGCGCCAGCAGGTGTACCCAAACGTGCTACCGGCTATTTTAACCCCCAAGGGCTTTAGCTGGCCGCGAGCGGCGCTGAGAAAGCTGGTGATCGCTGCTACTCTGGTCTCTTTGCTGATTTCTTGCGAAAAGTACGGTGTGCCGGCCGGACTGACGGTGGGGAAACGCAAGAAATCGAACTGAATTTCATCGAACCCCAACCGGACGGCCTCCGTGGCAATTTCAATGTTGTAGTTCCAAACATCACTCAGAAAGGGATCGCTCCACGACATCGTGTCAGCATCCTGCCAGACAGCGCCTGATTGGGTTTTGACGGCCAACTCGGGGTAGTTTTTGGCCAGCAAATTGTCTTTGAACGCGACAATCCGAGCGATGGTGTAAATCCCCCGTTCTTTCAACCGGGCCATTAGGTCCGGGAAATCTTGGGCCGTGGGCCGATTCGCGCCAATTTCCCTGGCGCGGGCTACCTGGGTGGGATAACTTAGCCAGCCGTAATCACTCTTGGCATCGATCACGACCGCGTTTAATTCGGTGGTGTCGAGCAGGTCAAAGATACGCTGACGAAATTCAGTGTGGCCGATGGCAAAATAGCTGGCATACAAGGCTCTGACTGCTCCAGCTGGTCCCAGCGGCGGAAAATCGGGATCGATGCCTGCGATGGGGGTGGGTTTGGGTTGCGGCGTGGGGCGAACCGGTGCGGCTAATATGCCCGGTATAATGAGCTTTTGGCCAATATGGATTCGGTTTGGATCGTCAAGATTGTTCGCCTCGATCAGTTCTCGAATGGTAATGCCGTATCGTTTGGCAATCGCGCCGAGCGTATCACCGCCGGCGACCGTGTAGACAAACTGTTCGCCCACATCCGGGAGCGGCCGATGGGGTGGTTCCGGGGCCGGCTCGATTTTAGGTAAGCGATAACCGGGAATGACCAGTTTTTGACCGGGATAAATGTTGGAGTCACCCAGTTCGTTGGATTCAATCAAATCCTTGACGGTCGTACCATATTTTCGGGCAATGGCGTTGAGGGTATCGCCGCGCTGAACCTCGTAACGAAAGACCATCTCTTCTTCAGCTTGTTCGGGGCCTTCGGCGACAACTTCGGGCAGCGGCTCCTGTGTCGGCTCCGGTAGCGGCGCTTCTTCTTCCGGCACGACGACCTCTTCAGGTTCCACATCCTCCAACCACTCCGGTAATTCCTCTAAGGGTTTTTCTTCAAGAGGCTCTTCTTCAAGAGGTTGTTCTTTAGGCGGTTCTTCAACAGGAGCTTCTTCGACCGGTTCTTTGGGGATGGGTTGGCTGGGTTTGGTGTCCGATTTGGGTTTTTCCGGCTGGGTTGGCGCGGGTTTCTTTTCCGACTCCCGACCCGGTGCGGGAATGGTCAAGATTTGTCCCGGTTTCAGGGCGTCGAGTTGATCGATGTTGTTCGCCTGAGCAATGCGTTCGTAATGAACCCCAAATTTACGGGCGATGGAGAAGATGGTATCGCCCTCTTTGACGACATATCTTTGGGATCGGGCAGGACCGGGTTCGATCTGATCGAATCCTTCAGGCGGGTCCGCTCCTAACCAGACCAAAAATTTGATATAGAGGTCTTTTATGGCATCGATAATTCCGCGCATCAGCTTGCCTCATATAGTTAAAACTTAAAATTTAGTCGAATTATACCACAGATATGTTCCCGATTCAACATAATGTTATTTTGAACAGGGGGGCAGGGTAGCAAATTAGCAAAGTGGCAGGGTTGCAAGGTAGCAAAGTGGCAAAGTTGCAGAGTGATAGGGGACAGGGTTGCAGCAGTACATCTTTAAATCGTTGCAACCCTGCCACTCAACTCGATCAAAAAAAGCAGCGCAGGGGTTGGCGGCGCTGCTTCGTAAAGCTATTTTAGGTTGCGGTAAAGATTATTCGGACGTCGTGTCATCCGCCTTGAGTTTTAATCCCGGTAATACCGCTGAAATGAGATCGATGGGGAGCGGGAAGATGATGGTCGAATTTTTCTCAGCCGCAATCTCGGTCAAGGTTTGTAGATAGCGGAGTTGTAACCCGGCCGATTCCGCGCCAATAATGTGTGCGGCTTCGGCTAATGTTTTGGAGGCCTCGAATTCGCCGGAGGCGTGAATAATTTTAGCGCGCTTTTCACGTTCGGCTTCAGCCTGACGCGCCATAGCCCGCTGCATATTCACGGGTAGCTCGACATCTTTTACCTCAACAATCGAGACCTTAATTCCCCACGGTTCGGTTTGGTCATCGATAATTTGCCGGATGACTTCGTTGACCTTTTCTCGTTCGGCCAGCAGATCGTCCAGTTCACTCTGTCCGATAACATTTCGTAGGGTCGTCTGGGCGATCTGCCACGTAGCTCGCCGATAATCTTCTACTTGAATAATCGATTTGCCGGGGTCCATAACGCGAAAGTAAACAACCGCATTGACTTTAAGGGTGACGTTATCAAGCGTAATGGCTTCCTGGCTGGGGACATCGAGCGTAACGGTCCGCAAATCGACTTTCATCATCCGATCAATAAACGGTACAATGAAGAAAATCCCCGGTCCTTTAGCGCCAACAAAACGGCCCAGCCGAAAAATAACCCCCCGCTCATATTCTTGTACAACTTTTACGGCTGAGAAAAACAGAAAAAGAATGATGACTCCCAGTAATCCGAGACAGGGAATTATGCCGAAAAGTGCGTCTAACATGTCCTTCACCTCCTTGTGGGTATTAGAATTTTAATCAAATAACTGGCGCTGTTATTATAACTTAAGGGGATAAAAAAACAATCTTTATGTTTAGACAGCGATGGTCTTGGCGAGGCTAATATCTAAAATACAGCCTGAATAAGCTTGAGCGGTTTGCCTAAAAAGGCTTTAACATAACGACGGGTAATTTCCGGGGCTTCAAACTGAGGCCAATGGCTGACACGGGGCAAAATCCGTAAATCAAGATCGGGCCATTCATCGGCCAGGGCGCTGGCGTCTTTTAGCGGCACCGTGTTATCTTCCATTCCCCAAATAACCAACGACGGCACATCGATAATCGGCTCCAGTTGGCCGCGTAGATCGCCCTCGCGCATGGCCCAAAAGCATTGGGCGCGAACGAGGCTCTGATTGGGGTTACGAGCGTCGGCGCGTAGGCGTTCATAATCAGCTTGGGTAATGCCGCCTCGTTCTGAAAGTGAAGCCGGACGCATCAGTTGGTCGGTCAGACCGGTCAGATAGGGCTGAAGGGCGCGGGAAATCTGGGGAGCGACAAATCGCTCAACCAGGATGCCCGGTGATATAAAAAGGTTCATAAAAAGGGACAGGCGGCCGCTGATGGTGGGACAAAGAAGGATAATCCGTTCGACCAGTTCGGGATGGCGCAGCGTTAACGTTAGCGTGATCATCCCCCCCATAGAATGCCCCACGATAACAGCCGGCTGTTTAGGGCTGACTTGCCGAATCAACTCGGCCATCAAGTCAGCATAGTGAGCCATCGATTCCGTTTCAGGGCTAGGGGGCGATTGACCGTAGCCGGGTAAATCAACCGCGATACAATGAAACCGCCGCTTGAGCATTGGCAGCAAGGGCGACATAGCGAACCAAGAACTCGACCAGCCGTGAATCAGTAGAGCCAGTTGGTTGTTGGGGTTGCCTTCTTCCTTGACATGAATTTGTTGGCCTTTGACGGTGTAGAAGGTCATGGCATGTCCCTTGTTTCAGCGGTGGGCTATGGGATTTTGGAAGTGGGAAGTGATGATGTGTCAGGTAAGATGTAATCCACAAAGGACGTATTTACCTTTGCGGATTACATTCTAACTTTTTAGATGATTTTGGAAAACTCTAGCTCTAATTTAGCCTCTGTTCCTAGAGTAACCGATAAGATCTTAAAGTTCAATAGGAAAAGAGTTTAGGGTGCCGAGCCGGGGCAACCGGTACCCTGTTAGGCTGGAATCAGTTTGCGAATAGCCGTCGCGAGGTCATGCCCGGCCTCGATGTGGAAGCGGATTAAGCGACGGCCGCTTTGTTGCAAGGCGTTGTAGTCGCCCTGGGCTTGCGCCGCCACAAGGGTGGCGAAGCTATACTTTTCACCGGGAATTTCTATATCTTTATCTGGCGTATGAGTGATTTGAATAAAAAGACCGTTGTTGCCGTCGCCTTTGTGCAGTTGGCCGGTCGAATGCAGGAAGCGTGGGCCGTACCCCACGGTGGTGGCCGCCTGCAAGCCCGTGCGTAGCGTCAAGCGCAGCTCGTTCAGCGCCGCGTCGATGTCGGCAGTGTAGGGAAGGTAAGCCATAATGGCAATATAGTTGCCGGGGACGAAGCCGGTTAAGAAAGCTCGCAGCGCCTCGGCCACAGTCGCGCCCATTACTGGTCCATAAGCATCGATGTCGTCGTAGTCGAGAGTTGGCGCTTCCACCGGCAAGCGGCCGGCGGCCTCAAATTGGGCCATTAATTCGCGGGCTTTGACTTTGGCCAACTCGACGTTGGGCTGGTCGAACGGGTTGATCTTGAGGATCGCACCCGCGCCGGCGGTAGCCATCTCCCAGCGAAAGAACTCCTGGCCCAAATCTTCCAACTCGTCCAGCTCGATCCGCATGACGGGATGGCCGGCGGCTTCCAACACATTGACCTGGCCGTCCAGCGCCACATTGTCATCGCCGGCCAGGCGCAGATAGACAAAGACCCGGTCGTGGCCATAAAATACGGGTTGGATGATAGCCTCATCGACCACCGGCAAAATGCCGACGCCCTGTTTGCCCAAGCTCTCGGCGATCAACTGTTCGGCCCAAGCGCCAAAGGCGGCAATTTTGGGCGAGGTAAAGCAAGTCAGTTTGTCGCGACCTTGCAGCGCCAATTCGCCCAGCGCGGCGCCAAGTTGGAGGCCGGGGTTGTGGGGAGCGCTGTTGTGGCAGGCATCGGCCATGCTGCCGGCTCGGCGCAGTAGTTTGGGTAGATCGACGCCGATGAGGGCGGCGGGAACCAGCCCAAAATGGGTCAGCGCTGAGTAACGCCCACCGACATCCGGATTCGCCAGGAAAATACGACGAAAGCCCTTTTCTTGGGCCAGCTTCTCCAAACCGCTGCCCGGATCGGTGATGGCGATAAAATTCTGACCGGGGTTTGCTGTTTGGCGGCTGACTTGCTCGAAAAAATATTTATAGAACGATAACGGTTCAATCGTACCGCCAGATTTGCTGGAGACGATGAACAACGTTTTGGTCAGATCGGCAATGCCGCCGGCCACAGCCGCCACCTGACCGGGATCGGTGCTGTCGAGGACGGTCAGCGGCAGGCCGTGTTCCGCCCCGAATGTTTTCATGAAAACCTCCGGGGCCAGACTGCTGCCGCCCATGCCCAGCAGCACTACTTCCTGAAAGCCGGCGGCTTTGATTTCGGCGGCAAATTCGGCCAGCGAACCGGCCTCGGCCATCATTTCGGTAGGAAGATTGAGCCAGCCCAGGCGGTTGGTCAGATCGGCGGTTAGAGCGGCTTGGTCGGGATCAGGGACCCAGACAGTGCCGTCGATGGCCCACAGGCGTGCGGCTACCTTGGCCGCGTCCCAGGCTCGTAGCCTGATATCGACCGCGCCTTGGTTGTCATGCAACGCCAACGCCATCGGGCTGACCTGGCGTGAAACGATGGCTTCACGCTTATCCTCCAAGGTTTTGAGCAGATCGACAAACGAGTTGGCGAAAGCAACTACGCCATCGTCCTGCAATTTTTGGGTGGCATCGTCATAGCTAATGTCGAGCGCGGCTAATTTTTCCAGCAGCGCCGGGGCTTCATCGAGACCTTCCATCAGGCTGGGCCGGATTTCGCCGTGATCTTTTAGCCCTTCAAGCGTGACCGGCGGCATGGTATCGACCGTATCGGGGCCGACCAATTCCTCGGCGTAGAGTACGTCGCGGTAGGCCGGATTTTTGGTGCTGGTGCTGGCCCACAGTGGGCGCTGGACACGTGCGCCTTTTTGGGCCAACTTTTGGAAGCGGTCGTCGCCAAAAATCTCTTTGAATTTCTTGTAGGCGGCTTTGGCGTTGGCAATGGCCATTTTACCTTGCAGCGATTTGGCTTCGTCGCTGCCGATGTCATCGAGCAGCTTGTCGATCAACGTATCGACCCGACTGACGAAAAACGAGGCGACCGAGGCGATCTGGCTGACATCGCCGCCGGCTTCGTCCAGCTTTTCCAGCCCGGCGATGTAGGCATTGGCGACATCGATGTAATTTTGCAGCGAGAACATCAGCGTCACGTTGACGTTGATGCCAGAGCCGATGACTTCGGTGATGGCCGGCAGGCCGGCGGCCGTGGCCGGAATTTTAATCATCAAGTTGGGCCGGCTCACCGTTTGGAACAGCCGTTTGGCTTCGGCAATAGTGCCTTCAGTGTCGTTAGCCAGCGTTGGCGAAACTTCCAGACTGATGTAGCCGTCGTCGCCATTGGTCCGTTCGTAAACCGGGTGCAGGACATCGGCAGCCATTTGGATATCTTGAACAGCCAATTTTTCGTATAGATCTTTAATCGGAATCGTGGGCGTTTTAGCCACAATTTCATCGATTTGTGCATCGTAGGCCGTACTGCCGGAGATAGCTTTTTGGAAGATAGCAGGGTTTGAGGTGACGCCGACAACGTGATCTTCTTCGACCATGCGGGTCAGTTCACCTGCTTCTAACATCCCCCGTTCGATGTTATCATACCAGATAGATTGGCCGAGATCGGAGATTTGGGTTAAGGCATTTTTTGGCATTGTCGTTCATTCTCCTTGCAGATGTCTAATGTTTTCCTTCGAGCGGAATGCCCGCTCCATAAATAGCAATGTCGTCACTGCTGAGAAAGAGCAGGGTTTTAGCGATAGTAGCCGGTTTGAGCCACTTGTTAGGGTCAGTATTGGGCATGGCTTTGCGATTGGCTTCGGTGTCGATAGCGGTGAGAATCAGGGCATTGACGATGACGTTATAGGGCTTGACCTCGGCAGCCATCGACTCGGTGAGCCTAAGGACTGCGGCTTTACTGATCCCGTAGGCGCTGTACTTGGCTCGGCCCTGCAGGGCATCGCGAGAGCCGATGTTGACTATGCGTCCCCACTGCTGCTCGATCATGGGTTTTACGGCGGCTCGGCTCATGTTGTAGGCGGTGCGCAGGTTGAGCGCTAGCATTTTATCCAGGTCGCTGCCGTCACTCTCGTGAACGGGTGTCCCGCCGGCGAAGCCGCCGGCCAGGTTGAGCAGAATATCGACCCGGCCAAATTTATTGAGTGTGGCCCCGACGACGGCCTCGGCGCCGTCGGCAGCGATCAAATCGGCAGCTAGGGGAAGGGCGCGGCTTGGCTCTAGAGCATCGGCCATTTCTTGGACTTTGTCAAGGGTACTTCCCACAAGAACCACCTTGGCTCCGGCTTGGTAAAACATCTCACTGACGGTTTGGCCCAAGCCGCCGCTCGCGCCGCTAATAATGGTTATTTTGTCCTCTACGCTCACCATGTTCTCTCCGCAAATTAAGTTGATTTAAGTAAGGGCATCTTAGTATACCATAGCCGGGCTAACTGGAACAGTCTTTAAGGGATTTTGGTTAAGTCCTCCTTTTAGGCTACCAACCCCACAAAATAGGCGGTTATTGGAACATCTGTCCAACATTGCACCCCTATTCTAGACAAAACACGAACGTTTGTACTATAATAATAGGGTCAATTTGCAGCTTGGTTTTTGTGGCCTACTGTTAGGATATTAAACGAAAGCTCTTTGTAACTGTTAGAATCCTGTAGCGAGAGGCGCTTTAACAGGTGAGGTTCGGCAGGGAGTGATTCGTTTGAGGAGACATCGAGGAATGACAATTCAACCACAACCCTTGTTATCCAAAGAAGAAATAGAGAGTCTAGCTGTCGCTTTGAGTGAAGGACAAGGTGATTTTACCGAAGATGATTTTTTCGTTCTGGTTAAATGGGCTGAAGGAATCAAGCTGGACATCGGTCTACTTCAAAATGTTATTGACGGTAATCTATCGGTTAAGGTTGAAAACGGCCGGGTTCATTTTGCACTGACGCCTCAAGGCTTACAAACCTTTGCCCACCTCCGGGAAAACCGTAATAATTCGACCAACAACCACACCCCGTGAAAAACCCAATTTGCTATCATTAGGCCGAACAACCTATTTGAACCGCAAGGATGCAAAACCCCTTATTATCCGAAGGAGAAACTAAATGCCGGAAATATCTACCTTAGCGATATTTGTGGTAACGGCGGTGGTGTTAATTGTCACGCCGGGACCGGCGGTACTCTACGTTGTGGCGCGGAGTATCGATCAGGGGCGGATGGCAGGTATCGTGTCAACGCTGGGCATCGGGACGGGGACGCTCGTTCACGTGGCTGCTGCTGCTTTGGGGATTTCGGCATTGCTGGTGTCGTCAGCGTTGGCGTTCAATCTGGTCAAATATCTGGGCGCGGCCTATCTGATCTATCTGGGTATGCGCAAGCTAATGGTCCGTGAAGAGATATACCGGCCTGAGTCTCTTGAACAAACTCGCCTGGCGCGGGTGTATTACCAGGGCGCTGTGGTCAATATCCTCAACCCCAAAACCGCCATATTTTTCTTTGCATTTTTCCCCCAGTTTGTCGATACAGCGCATGGTAGTGTGGCTTTTCAGATCTTTTTCCTGGGCGTTGTCTTTACCCTGATTGGTATTGTCAGCGACGGGTTGTGGGCGCTGTTGGCCGGCGCACTGGGGCGATGGCTCAAGGGTAATCTAAAATTCTTATTGGCCCAACGTTACTTCGCCGGAACGGTGTTTATTGCGCTCGGTATTACCACCGCGTTGTCAGGAGCCCATAAGAAGTAACGGCGGGTTTATTCAGCCGGCTGAATAAACCCGTAAGAACTTACCAGGCTGACCGATCTTCAGGCCGGATCACCCGGTGGGGCACACCTTCGCGGGGTTTAGCCATCCAATCCGCTACGGTTTCACGCCACTTTAAGTAGTGCTCAGTTTGTTTATGAGCCGCCGCGGCCTCTTCGGACTCGTAGGCTTCGTAAAGAAGAAAGCGAGTCAAGTCGGCGGTACATTGTAAAACATCAAAGCGCATATTGCCCGGCTCCTCGATGGACTGGTTATGGTTGGCAATGGTGGCTTCGATAAAGTCATCTACGTGTTCTGGTTTGACATATACGGTAACTGTGGTGACTAACATAAGTTTTCCCCCTCTTTTCTAAAAGTTCCCAATTCCAACATAATATAAATATAAGCTCAACTTAATTTAAACACAATTATAACATCATTCTAACGCTGTTTTCATCGACGTGAATTCCACTTATGATATAATGAAGACAATTATTCATATTATTTATCCGACATATTATTCCACAAAGGCCGGGTCAGTCCCGGCCTTTTCTCTGCCTGAAAATTCTCATGGAATTCATATGCATTGTTTATGAATTTTTCATGAATAGAGGCTATACTTTGGATTGTGTAAGGATTAACCTTCACTTAATCAAAAACCACCTCTCTCATGAAAGCCAGGCCGGTCAGGTCTGGCTTTTTCATCTTTAACTACCAACCAACCAAACCACCCATCTAACCAACCAACTATTTATTGTTTGATTTAAGGTACTTTTGGCCGCTTTTTTAAGTACCTTTGCCCCTATATTTTTCCTGCTCAATCCCATATAATTTTAATTATTCAAATTTTATTATAAGAGAACTACAATGGACCGCACTTCTCAACAGATTGCCGAATTAGAAAAATTAATTTACAAAGCGTTGGTTCCTGTGGCTAGAGCAACCCCCGGATTAAATTTATCGTTTCGTGATGACGTTATTTTGATCAGTAATGAAAATCTACCCGATATCGATACCACCCACGCTTGCTTGGTACAAACGTTGCCGGAACAGGCGGATGCGCTGATCGCCGAAGTGGTTGATTACTTCAAAATGAGGAATCTGCCGTCCACTATTTTTATCTCCCCAGCCTGTACCCCGGTGGATATCGACCGACGATTACTCGCATCCGGATTTGTACGGGAGCAAGCCGAAGAAGCATGGTTGATTCTTGAAGGATTACAGCTGATTGATCATTCCATAACCAATCTGCAAATGGCAAAGATCGATGAAGGACGGGTGTTAACGTTTGCCGAAGTCATGTTGACGGCTTGGGGACTGTCCACCAACCTCGCCCCGTTGATGGCCCAAACGCTGCTGCCATCAATGGCCGTGTCGGAAGTTAATCATTTTCTGGGGTTTCTAGATGATGCGCCGGTCGCCGCTTGTACTGTTGTTTGTTATGGTAAGTTCGGGATTATGCGGGAAACAGGCGTTATGCCGGCTTATCAGGATAGTCAAGTGGGAACCGATTTGGAAGCAATGGTCATGGATAATGTTAGGCAGCAAGGCGTCGAGACGCTCTTGTTACAAACAATGGCTGGCCCTTCATCAGAAAGATATTTGGCGATACACGGCTTTAAAAGCGCTTTTACCAGAGCAATATATACGCTCTCGTAAGTTTTGAAATACGATTGACTTCTCCTCCATCCTCCAATATACTTGATTCTATCACGTTGCGCGTTTTGTTTGAGATTAAGTGGCTCTACGTCAGATCGCAATGTGAGATCAGACCACTCAAAAAATCATTGACCTCTTGTAACTATAGTCAGTAGACGGCGGCATCCTGCGTAGATGAAACGGTGTTAAAGGGTGTATTGCGGTCTGCTGATCGTTCATTCCACACCCTTTTTACATTTGGTGGGCAATGCTCACCGTTGAAAAATAGTTTATATTCGTTGGTTGGATCATTGAGACCTGGCATCAATTATTGTGATATAACGGTTATACCTTTTAGTCACCTCGTTAGTTAGGACAATTCGCCGAATGAGCATTTTTCGGCTGGTTATGATAACGCTTCAATACTCACAGAAAGGATTAGGCTATGGCATTAAAGACGTTGCGTAAAGCAGTTGATGTGGCTTCGGAAGTACTGGAGGAAAATGAATTTAAAATCGATCCGAAGGATTTCTTTTCGGCCCAAGAACGAACCGGTTCGATGGGTACGCAGATTGCTCAATTTACAACATCCCTATCGGAAGCGGCCCAGATCTTAAACAGTAGTCGAGCGCAAGAGAATGAGTTGGGAGGGTATACGAATGTTATTTCACCGGTGGTAATGCCGAAAGAGACCCGATCTTATCTTTGGATTGGCGTGGCTTTCATCATAGCCATTATCGGGGTGGTGGGCCTTACCTTTACAGCCATTCTACCCGGTCCCGCTTTCTTGGGGCCATTTGGTGTGCCTTTCTGGATTGTCTGGTTAGGGTATATCGGGTTGAATATCTGGAAAAATAGCTTCGTGATGATCCCGGACGGCTGTCAGGCGCTGATTACCAAGTATCAAAAAGTTGAAGAAATTGTGGGGCCGGGCCGCAAAATATTGCTGCACCCGATGAAACGGGTTAGTTATATTGTTAACACCACCAAAGAGTACCCCTACAACGCCCCCATCCGCCAAGCGCCGACGCAAGAACGGGTTGAAGCCTCGGTCGATCTATTTTTACAATTCCGAATTGAGAACCCCAGTGATTTTATCTTTACGCTGGGGGGGGCCAAAGGGTTTTCCGAAAAATTGCACAATGCCATCAGTGAAGTGACACGCGCTCTCATTTATGAGCAAAAGGCCGAAGATATCTATGATTTGGTCGGCGAAAGTACCCATGATCTTTTGGAAAATCTAAATCGTCAATTCCTACCGGCGGTGCGTTTTGTTAACGCCAATATCACTCACGCTGAACCATCGAGTCAGGAGTATCGTATGGACTTAGCCGCCGCTGAGGTGATTAAGGTCGCTAAGGAAGCCTACACCTATCAGTACGAACTCCAACTCCGCAAGGAACAAGATGAAGGCGAGTTGAACAAAGAACTGGCCTCGCTGCGTGAACAACTGTCCGAGATTCGGGCGGAAATTGCCACGTACCAGGCTCAAATCGATACAGCTAAAGAGAAAGCCATCAACCGCTCTAACGCCTACGCCCAACAGCTTCTCATCGAAGCCGAAAGTGAGGCCAAAGCCAATGCCGCGCTGTTAGAGGCTCAGGCTTTAGATATCAAACTATTGAATAGCGCCCGCTACCCGGAAATTCTGGAGTATCGCTTCCGTAAGGAAACACTCAATAAGCTGGAAGAGGTGGCCGATAAGTTGCCGCAAGTGATCAACGTCGGACCATCTGAGGGTAACGATATTAATTTTATGACCATCGCTCGCAAAATGTTGGGGGTGAAAGACACTCCGCTTTATTCAACCGATGAAATTGAAGCGATTCGTCGCAAAGTGAATGAAGTCAAAACTCGGATCGAAAAGCGGGCTGTTCAAATCGAGACTCTCAGAAACGAGACGACCGGTGAGCCAAAAGGCTTTAAAGAAAAAGTGGCCGAATTAGTTCCGGATGAGCAAGAATTGATCCCAGGAGGAATGAACTAATGGCAGTGCAACAGCAAGGATTTTCAAAAGTTAAAGAAGTTGTCGCGACCTGGAACAACGTCCGGCAGCTACTCCGATCCGGTGAGGGGGGAAACCTGGTGCCGGTGGTTATTCCCAAGAGCCGGCAAGGCTACGGCTGGCTGTTTTGGTTTGGCCTGGCGTTCTGGATTGGTTTTTCCCTGTTTCTCATTGGATTTTCGACGACGTTCTTCTTCTCTTTCTTGGGGTTGGTCGCTGCCATCGTTTTCATAGCTCTGGCCGGCTTCTCACTATGGCAGAATGCTAAGATAGAAATCGAGGAAGGGACGACCGGTATTTACTCTAGTTATGGCAAAATTGAAGGGATTCTTAATCCCGGTCGCAATTTCTTGTGGAAGCCGTGGGAGAAGGTCGAGTATATTGTCGATACCTCAACCGAGATACCCTACACCGCGCCGGTCTTGGCCTCGCCTACTCAAGAAAATGTGCCGCTCAAGTCGATCGAGTTCTTTTTGAAATTTAGGATCATCGATCCGGTTAAATTTGTACGAACCATCGGTGCCACCAACTTTGATGCGGTTTTGAGCAGCGCCGTGCAAGATGCCATTCGACGTCGCAGCCGAAAAATCGAAACGGCCAAAGCCTATGACTTGCGTGGCAGTAATGTTGAGGACATGCAGGAGTACCTTAACCGGCAGATGGAACGGTACGGCGTACGCATTTTAGGCGCTAACATCCCCGATGTTCAACTGCCGGATCAATATCGTGAAAACTTAGCGACCCGTGAGCGCGTGGCCAAGGAGTTGGCGGCGTATGAAAAAGAGTGGGAATTGATCCGCAAGCGTCGAAATGATACCATTTTGATGGAAATTGAGCGGGCTAAGAAAGAACGGGATGAAAAGGTCATTGCCGTCAAAGAGGCGCTCAACCGGGCGCGACAGGAAGTGGCCCAGATGCTTCAAGAGAAAGAGACTGAGGCCGAAAAAATTCGGTTGGAAATTGAAGCCAAGGGCAAAGCTGAACTCAAGGCTGCCGAAAATGAAGCCCGCGCCCTGATGAGTTTGGGCCAATCCTACCAGGACAACCAGGCCGTGCTCAAGTACCAGCTTGAAATGCAGGCGCTGGATGTGTCCGAGCGCCTTATGGGAAGCGCGCCGCGCCCGCTCGTGGTCAACAGTCAAGGCGAGGCCGGTTCATCGCCGCTGTCTACGCTGCTGCTGGCCCAAATATTGCCTATTATGCTGAAACAGCCTCAGGAAAATGGGCATCGTGTTGACATGTCCAATTGGCTCGATAAACCTGAGGAATAACCGGTTTTCAACCATCTAACCGTTGGCTCAGCAGGGTTTCGTGGGGTTGACGTCATAAAACGTAAAACGTGATTCGTAAAAATGCATTGCGTTTTACGTTTTTCATTTTACAACGCTGGTCACCCTTTGAGTTTCAAAAGAGTTATATTCATCTATCCTTCAACCCAAAAGTTACTAGACTCCACAAACTCTATAAACTCCATAAACTCTACGAACTCTATAAGCTCCACGAACTTAACAACTCAAATTTGTGTTGTCAAAACGTTGCTTGTATTATTTTAAGTCCAATGAACCGGCCAACGCTTGCTAGTAGACTTAAACTTAGAGAACGACCTGCCGGTCGAAGTCCGGTCATGTTTCAAACGTGGCAAGACTTGCTCTTTTTACATTGGGAATACGACGTCGATGAGATACAGCAAACGCTTCCACCGGGATTGTATGTCGATACATTTGAGGATCGGGCCTATCTGGGGATAGTACCTTTCTTTATGAAGAACGTACGTCCGCGCTTCTGCCCCAGCGTGCCAGGTATTTCAAATTTTATGGAAACTAACCTGCGCACCTATGTTTATGATGAGCGCGGTATAGCCGGAGTATGGTTTTATTCGTTGGACGCCAATCAATGGCTGGCCGTCAAGTTGGCCCGAACCTTTTTTAAGCTACCGTATTTTTATGCGGCTATGCATGAACAGCGCGATCAATCCGGCCAGGTGATAACCTACGATGTTGGCCGGCGTGGGGTGGATCAGGGGCTTCACTCACGATTCTGCTACCAAAGCGCCGGATCGATCCGGCATGCGCAACCGGGTACGCTGGAATTTTTCCTGGTCGAGCGGTATATTTTGTTCGCTTACTCCGCTCAAACCCGCTCTTTATCAACAGGTCAGGTTTATCATACCCCTTACCCCATAATCGAAGCCGAGGTTTCGGAGTGGGATAGCTATTTGTTAGAAATTGATGGATTCAGCCAACCCCTTCGCGCCCCTGATCATATCTTGATGTCACCCGGCGTAACCGTAGATATTTTTGCGCTGGCCCAGGCATCGTCATAAATGCTTTGAATTCAAACTTTCTTTTAACTATCTTCATACAGAGTTCCCACGCTTGTGTATTAAGATGTAGGACGTATTTGCTAATGCACTCATTCGATCACATAAAATAATCGTTTTATGAGTTATACTCACCTGAACTACCTAATACAGCTGTAAATTTTTTAAGGAGAGATTTTTCCTATGGCAAACATTCTTTGTATTGGGGCAGGTTATGTTGGCGGACCGACCATGTCGGTTATCGCCAAAAATTGCCCCGAACACCGTGTCACCGTTGTTGATATCAATGAAGACCGTATTAATGCTTGGCAGTCTGATAACCTGCCCATCTATGAACCTGGCTTGGATGAAGTAGTCAAAGCGGCTCGCGGCCGTAACCTCTTCTTCTCAACTGACGTCAATCGTCATATCGCCGAAGCGGATATCATCTTCGTCAGCGTCAACACCCCCACCAAAACCTTTGGTCAGGGCGCCGGCAAAGCAGCCGACTTACAATATTGGGAGAAAACCGCCCGACAAATTCTGGAGCATTCCGATCGGGCCAAAATAGTGGTCGAAAAAAGCACCCTGCCGGTGCGTACCGCCGCCGCTATGGAGCGAATTCTCAATTCCAACGGCATCAAGTTCGATGTGCTGTCGAACCCGGAATTTCTGGCCGAAGGCACCGCTATCGAAGATATGAACAGCCCCGATCGGGTCTTGATTGGCGGGCGCGAAACGTCGTCCGGTCAAAAAGCGGTGCAAGCTCTGGTTGATATTTACGCCCATTGGGTTCCGCGTGAGCGCATTATCACCACCAACCTCTGGTCCAGCGAATTGTCTAAACTGGTGGCTAACGCCTTTCTGGCCCAACGCGTGTCCTCGATCAACGCGATTGCCAACCTGTGCGAAAAAACTGAGGCCGATGTCAACGAAGTGGCCTATGCCATCGGTCTCGATAGCCGGATCGGCTCGCGCTTTTTACGGGCCAGCGTTGGTTTTGGCGGCTCCTGTTTCAAGAAAGATATCTTGAATCTGGTCTACTTATGCGAATATTACAATTTGCCTGAAGTAGCGGCCTATTGGGAGCAAGTGGTGACGATGAACGAGTACCAGCAGTTGCGCTTTGTCTCGCGAATGGTGTCCTCGATGTTCAACACCGTGGCCGGCAAGCGGATTGCTCTGCTTGGGGTGGCCTTCAAAGCCAACACCGGCGATACCCGGGAGTCGCCCGCGCTGAGTGTTTGCCGCAGTCTACTGGAAGAACACGCCAACGTGGTGCTGACCGATCCGTACGCCCTGGACAACGCTCGCCAATATGATCTGGCCGATGTAGCCGACCGTATTGAATTTGAGCCGGATGTTTACGAAGCCGCCAAAGGGGCGCACGCCCTTGCTATCATGACCGAGTGGGATCAATACGCCAAACTGGATTACGAACGGATCTTTAACTCCATGGTTAAACCTGCCTTCATTTTTGATGGGCGTAATATCTTAAACCATCGAGAATTACATCAGATGGGCTTTAATGTGTATGCCATCGGCAAACCGCCGTTGACAAATTTCCCCGCTGATACGTTTGAGTTCGACGAATAGTCCCCTCTGACGCACTCTAGCCTGCAAATTATAAAAACTCTCGTCAACCCCCGACGAGAGTTTTTACTTTAAACGTTAAAATTAGTAGCCCTTTACCGATTTTAAAGTTATACTATTTAAAGTCTAAAAGCATGAAACCCCATAACATCAGAGGAGGATATCATTATGGCCCAAAATGGTGATGAGTCTAGAACATTTGATGTTCTGCCAGACCCGGCAGATTTTCGGGATAGACTGTATGAACCAACGCTCATTGAAGTCCCCCCCAGAATAGATTTAGAGGCGTACAAGTTGGCCAAAGTGCCGATTCTAAACCAAGGTTCTGAAGGCGCTTGCACCGGATTTGCTCTGTCCACGGTGGCTAATTATCTACTTCGGCGCCGAAAAATCGATCCCGATGACAATCCAGTTAGTCCCAGAATGTTATATGAAATGGCGAAACGATACGATGAGTGGCCCGGCGAGCGGTACGAAGGTTCAAGTGCGCGAGGGGCGATGAAAGGCTGGCATAAACACGGTGTTTGCTCTAACGAAATTTGGCCCTATAAACCTAAAAAAATTGACCGAATCTTAACTTCGGAACGGATTGAAGATGCCGTACGCCGCCCTTTAGGCGCTTATTATCGGGTCAATCATAAAGATCTGGTATCGATGCACAGCGCCATTAACGAAGTAGGCATTTTGTACGTTACGGCCGTAGTTCACGATGGCTGGTATCATCCTACGGCTGAAGGGGTCATCGAGCCGAACGAAAAAAAATTAGGCGGTCATGCTTTCACCATTGTGGCTTATAATGAAGATGGCTTTTGGGTGCAAAACTCTTGGGGGGATCGCTGGGCTAAAGACGGCTTTGGCTTGCTGACTTACGATGATTGGCTTGAAAACGCAATGGATGTTTGGGTGGCCCGCCTGGGCGCGCCGATCCGGCTGAGAAGCGCCAGAGCCACGGCCACCAGCCTGTCCGACAACGCCGGTAAAGCGCAGGTTTATACCTTTAGCAATGTTCGTCCTCATATCGTCTGCATTGGTAACGACGGCCGTTTAAATCGAGAAGGTACGTTTGGAAACACCGAAGAGGATGTCGCGCAAATTTTCAGCAATGATTTTCCGCGAATTACCAAAGGTTGGACAAAGCGCCGCATCCTACTCTATGCCCATGGCGGCCTGGTCAATGACCGAAACGCGGTGCAGCGCATTGCCGATTACCGGCCGCTTTTATTACAGAACGAAATCTACCCGATTGCGTTCATCTGGAAGACGGATTTCTGGACAACCCTCACCAATATCCTTGAAGATGCCCTTCGCCGCCGCCGGCCGGAAGGACCGCTGGATGCGGCTAAAAACTTCCTACTCGACCGGCTCGATGACGCTATCGAACCGCTGGCCCGGACTCTGGGTGGAAAATATCAGTGGGATGAAATCAAGGAAAACGGTATTCTAGCTACAAAAAACGCCGAGGGCGGTAGCCGTGTTTACTGAAGTATCTGGATGAGCTGTTGGTTTCTAATTCAGATATTGAAATTCATCTGGCGGCCCATAGCGCCGGTAGTATTTTCTTAGCGCCGCTGGCCCAACTTTTGGCCACATCCGGCAAGGTAGCAACCGGACCCATGAAAGGCAAACCGGGCTATGGTCGTGTCATTAGTTCGTGTCATTTCTGGGCGCCGGCCGTTACCATAGAATTGTTTAAGGAAACCTATCTTCCAATTATTAAAAACGACGGGCTTAAGCAATTTGACCTCTACACCCTCACCGATAAGGCCGAACAAGATGATCATTGCGCCAACATTTACCACAAATCTATTTTATACTTGGTATCTTATGCGTTTGAAGAGGTAATGCGTATTCCTTTAATCCGTGATATCGGAGAACCTATTTTGGGCATGGCTAAGTATGTGGCGAATGATGCGGCGCTAACGGATCTCTTTAAACACAGTAAGGTTAATTGGTACCAGTCGCCCAATAATATACCTGAGGGTGAGGTTGGCGCCTCACGCTGTCTCGGACACGGTGATTTTGACGATGATCGGTCGACTTTAATTTCCACAGTAACCAGAATCTTACGTAAAGAACCCCCCAACCCGGAGCTGGAGTTTCAACGCTCGGCAGATAGTATGAAAGATGAGCGCGCGCAATTAAATTCTCTGACCAAACTTTAATCGCAAAACGGTCGATTTCTTCCTGACCATCTTTTTCACAGTGATCACATACAAATTGGAGTAGATTTAGTGAGCGAACATGATAGTACTAATGGAAATAGTTCAAACGGCGCCCCACCCCTCAAAAATGAGTCAGAAAAAAAACGACGTCGTCCAAAAATTGTGGAAACAACTACTGACTTCTTTGAACTAATGGAATTGGGGACGAAAGCGTTGGAGCAGGGTCAAATCTCGACGGCAACCCAACTCTTGGAGCAAGCTCGAAAACTTGAACCTGAACACCCGGATCTCCTGTTGAATTTAGGGGGAGCCTATATCTTATCAAAGAAATTCAAACAGGCCGTTGAGATTTTAGAACCCCTCAGCGAGCGACAACCAAGCAACCCGATGGTTTGGACTAATCTGGGCGCAGCCTATTTGGGCAATCCCATTTTGGCCACCGATGAGAAACAGCAGCGGGCCATTGGCGCTTTTAAGATTGCCGTTGCGCTTGATCCGAAAGCCCCTAACGTTGCCTATAATCTTGGCCTTATTTTCCGAGATCGTAAAGAAAATGACGAGGCAATTCATTGGTTTAATCGCGCCTTAGAGGCTAATCCCAATGATAAAGATGCCCGAAACTACATCGAGCAGCTCTCTAACCTGGATGGTAACGAGCCGACTTAAGATCGAGAATTAAGGAGTGTGAATTAAATAACTTTCACGCTTGAGATAGGTAATTGGTAATTGGTTGTTCGATCTCCAATTACCAATTACTTAAGATCGCAGCCGTGTTAACCAGCGATTGAATTTGGCCCGCAGCCCGTTTTGACCATCGGTTTGCTCGCGGATTTGCTGGTTTAAATCCAGAAGTTCTTTAGCCATCGTCCGACCATCGGGGAAGCGGTTGGCCGGCTTTTTTGCCATGGCGCGTAAAATGATGGCTTCCATTTCCGGCGATACATTGGCAATAGAAGAGGGGGGCGCCGGTTTTTCATAAACATGGGCGTGGAGGATTTCAGGGGTAGTGCCGCTAAAGGGCAGCCGTCCGGTAACCATCCGATACAAAATAACCCCCAAACTATACAAATCAGATTGGCGGTCCATTTTCTTATCTTGGATAGCCTGTTCGGGTGACATGTAGGCGGGTGTCCCTACAATATGTCCGGCCTGCGTCAAGGCAGGGTCGTCCATAGCATACGCCACGCCGAAATCAGCTAAAAGGGCGTGCCCATCTTGGGTCATGAGAATGTTAGAAGGCTTGACATCTCGATGAATGACGCCGTTCTCATAAGCATAATGGAGCGCATCGGCAATTTGCCAGCCAATTTCGGTGGCCTCAACCTCATTAAATCGGCCTTTCTTCTTCAAAACCTCATCCAAAGCTTGACCCTTGATGAGCGGCATGGCCATGTAGGCGCAGCCGTCAATGTGCCCGGTATCCATTACCGGCAGAATATTGGGATGTTGCAGGCGCATCATGGTGTTGGCTTCTCGCTCAAAGCGGGTTAGCAGTAGATCCTGATCGACCCCCGGAGGCGGTACGAAAACTTTGAGGGCCAAGGTTTCGCCTTGCTTATTCAGCGTTCGATAAACAATTCCAACGCTTCCTTTTCCCACAACACCTTCAATGTAATAAGGGCCAATGTTTCGCCCTGCTTGATCGCCTGACGGCATCGATTTTCTCCCACTGGTTGAATGCCTACGCAGGTCGCAGGTCATTATGAAAACATCGGGCTAATAGTACGGAGGTGGTGCGTCCTTGTCAAATATTTAACTTAGACTCTACGCCAGATTCCGCTGGACCAGTCGAAATGCTCTCTCGGCTCAAATCGGTCTTTGTAATTCATCCGCCGGCAATCCCGAATATAGTAGCCCAAGTAGTAGTAGGGCAGGCCCATTGATTTGGCGTACTCAATTTCTTTTAAAATGCTGAACGTCCCCAAGCCCAGATGTGCGTAATCGGTATCATACACAAAGTACACGCTGCTCAGGCAGTCGAGGCCGTGATCGAGAAAGCCGAGAGCAATTAACCGGTCGTCAAGATAGTATTCCGACTGCAAGGCCGGGCAAGAGGGGGTGTAAAAGTTGAATAAAAAGCTGTCAAGACTACTTTCTTGATCAAAGCGGCTTCGGGAATGTTCAACGTATATGTCATAGGCCCGTTTGCTATAGGTTAAGGGGCCAAATTTAACTTGAATGGCCTCATTTTTTCTTAAATTTTTGCGTTGGCTTTTGGTCGGTTGAAATTCGTACGTCAGGACCCGGAGGGGCGTACAGTCTCGGCATGCGGGGCAGGCCGGCCGAAAGTAGTAAGCTCCGAATTTGCGCCACCCTTTTGATAAGATGAATCCAATCTCAGTCTCGTTCAAATTTTGGGCAAAGAAATATTGAAACTGCTTCTGCCGATCAGGCAGATAAGGACAAAGATTAAGTTCATCGAGTTGTAGTTCTTGCAGTATCTGCATGGTTCGGCGTTGTCTAAAGCCGTATTAGGCTTTTTAACAAGTAATTTGATTTAAAGTGTTAGGGATTGCCGTATTAAAATACGGGTATCATTATAGAAGGTACGTCAGAAAAATAAAAATGAGGGATTTTGACATACCTTTTTGTTAAAATATCGTGAATTGGCACCATAAAATAGTTAATTGGCGATAATTTAAAGAAAATGGACAATTAACCAAATAAAACGCTGAAATCAATCAAGATACTTCTTGACAAGCATTTAAATGGTGTGATATAATTCACAATATAAGTAATTTAAGCGTAGGTCCGGTTAGATCAGGTAGAAATTGATTTGATGGGCGTTTAGGACCGGACATCTGAATAGATGAGAATAGTTGATCCACCCTCTACTGCTGGGATGAAACCACTTTTGAAGTAAATTTGAGCGAAACGCAGTGAGGTTAAGAGTTCCCGGGTAGCCATTTTACTCTCAGCTTTTCTATGGTCGCTCAAAAAGGCAGTGAACCGTAGCTCTTATATTTCAAGAGTTGGTGGTCAGTCCTCAAATAGTGACATAGGTCAAACTTTACTCACAAGACTACGAGGTGGATCATGAATACGAACATATTCTCACAAATTGCATCAGAACGAGAGATCAAAAGAGTTTCTATTTACCGGCTATTGGCTTGGGGGTTGGCGTATCCAACCGCGGAGCGCGTAGCCATGATACTGACCTGGCAGGAAACAGTAGAGCAAGTTTTTGCCCACTCAAGCGTATCCACGCAATCAATTGCGACAGCCTTAAGTCTTCTCCCGCAAGATGAAACTGACCTGCTCATAACGCTGCAGATGGAATATGAGCATCTCTTTATCAACGACGCGCCTGAGTTGCTGGCTCCGCCTTATGCCTCAGCTTATACGCATGACGGAGATATCGTAAAATATCCGGCTCGCTCGATATTAGAGGCTTATCGCCAGGCCGAGGTGTCTTTTTATTCGGAGAGTTTTGAACTCCCTGACCATTTGACGGTGCAGTTGGAGTTTATGCATCATCTGGGTACAGAAACCTTAAATGCCAAATATCTCAATCGACCGGAGCGAGTTGGTATGTTTGAGGCTTTTCAGCAGGAGTTTTTGTATCAGCATTTGCTGTATTGGGTGCCGGCATGGCGTATTCGGGTAGCAAAGGCTGACAGAGTTGGCTTTTATGCGGCTTTAGCTCAACTGATTGGTGATTGGCTCACCACTGACGCTCACAACTTGGGGTTGCTGCCGCTGGCTGATTAGGGAGGCTTCATTACCACAAGGATTCAAGATGATCGATTTTCTGCCAGCCCGCACCGGCCTCAACCGGTTCAGTACTTAAATTGGAAAAGTAGGTGTCCAGCACAGCCGCTCGCTCCATAGCTAAGGGCGGGCGGCAGTAATCTTCTTCCTCCCAGACGATCTGGCTGCCGGTTTCGATACGAGCGTGCCGCAGGGAATAATCAAGCGCGGCGCCAAAAGGACGCATCGCTTTGATCTCACCATTATCAAGCCGCTCTTTTAGTTCTGTTAATTTTTGGGGGTCAATAGTGGCTTTAACTAAATAATGAGCCATAGTTGTTCTTGACTATTACTGCTGTTGCTGTTGTTGTTGCTGGTGATCCAACCCGTCTTCCCGCTCTTCAGGATCAGCGAGCATGGTTTGGAATACAGGTTCAAGCAGTTCTTCTTCCGGAGCCGGATCATCGACCTGACGCACTTTGACGGCAACGGCCAATTCGGTCTCGACGTCGCCTTTGTAGACACCTCGTGTAGGGGGAACATCAGCATAATCGCGACCGATGGCTACTCGGATGTGACGTTCGCGAGCTAAAACGTTGTTGGTGGGATCAAACCCCACCCAACCCAGTTCGGGCAGCAGGGCCTCGATCCAGGCGTGAGATGATCCTTCCGTCGACTCGTCTTCATCCCGGTGGAAAAGATAGCCGCTTACATACCGGCAGGGAATACCCAGTCGGCGGACCAGTGCGATCATAATATGAGCGTAATCCTGGCAAACGCCCTCTCGTGTTTTGAGGGCGTCATCAATGGGCGAGTCGACTTTGGTTTTGTCTTTAACATACGCAATGGCGTGGTGGAGTTGGCTGTTTAGCTCTTTTAGAAGCGTTAAAGGATCATCGCGGCGTTGAAGTTCAAACTCGTTCGCTAGTTGCACTAACAGGTCGGTAGGTTTGGCGAATGGGCTGGGATGCACCATCTCCCAATAATCACCTTGAGCGATTAGGCGATCAAGGATTTGCCATGCTCCAGGATCAATTGTATCGGGCAGGGTCGGCATCATCGTCATTTCAACCAGAGCGGACATCGTAACCGACAGCTTAGCATGTTCAGCCGGGATATTGAAATGATCGACGGTATTGCCCAGATAATCGCGGTAGTTCATCATTTGGGCGCGAGACGACGTGATCACTTCATAGGTTTGAGGCCGTTGGTAGCCCTCATTGCGCGGGCGCATACGGAGTTCCATAACGCTCTCGCGGACCGGGGCGCTATACCGAAAACGAGTTACGTGACGAATTGAATAATACACGGTTCACCAACCTTGATTTAGTTATGGTAGGAAGTAAGGAGTAGGGAGTAGGTAGTAAAAAATTTGCCTTCTCAATACTACCTACTTCCTACCTTTTTTGTGTTATGTCGATAAGAGGTCAAGACCTGACAGTTGTACTAGCGTATTTATAGGTCTGTTCGGGCCATAAATTGCGCCGAACGATACCCCCGAAACCCATTGGATCTGACTCGATTGTGCCTATTCCCTCCAAACCCTTGGGTCAGGCAGTCAAAGCGGTCTCAATCGGGTAGTCAATACACATTTTGTACAGCGCCTCGTGAATTTGAGCGCACTGCTCCTGCAGATCGAGTAGATAGTTATGCAACCCGCCGGCCATAATTTCATCAATCTGATCATAATCGAGCGCGGCGCGTAAGCGGCCCAAAATCCGGTAGACCCGCCCTACTTTACGGGTTTCGGTCGCTTCAGCGTAGCCGTTGAGCGCATCTTGCAGCCGGTCGATGGCAAAGCAGACTGAATGAGGTAGTTCCGAGTTGAGCAGCAAAAATTCGGCAACCCGGTTAGGCGTTACATCAGCCGTGTAAACTTTACGGTACGACTCAAACGCCGCGCAGCCTTGAAGTAACCCCACCCATTCCAGATAATCATCCGACCCAATAACATAGTCCGGCTTTTGGTGAAAGGTGGTAAAATGGGTGTCCAACAAGCAGGCAATTAATCTGGCTCGCTCAATATAGCGCCCGATTTGAATAAAATGCCAGCCTTCGCCATGATTCATCGTTGAATCGGTGATGCCTTGGAAGAAATAGGCTCCGTCTTTGACCGATTGTAAAAATTGGTGGGGCTGAGACAGCCAGATGACCTCGCTGTCGGCCTGTTTGACGGATAGGTGAAGTTGGTTCAGGTGTTCCCACATCTCAGAACTGATTTGTTCGCGGACATGCCGAGCATTTTCACGGGCTGCGCCAATACAACTGACAATAGAACTAGAATTTGAGAGATCAAAGGTTAGCCAATCCACCATCTGGAAATCATCATTATGATCACCGGTGGTAGGCAGCGGGATTTGCAAACTGGCGGTTAGCCGAACCCAACGTGAGCCGGCCACCTTGGGCGATTGGTCGAGCCTGAGGTTTAAGTGAACATCAATCAGACGGGCCGCGTTTTCGGCTCGCTCCAGATAGCGGCTCATCCAATATAAACTGTCGGCTACTCGTGATAGCATAATTCGCCTTTTCTCGCTAGTAACAATGTTGGCTTATTCATACAACACCCAGGTATCCTTACTGCCTCCACCCTGAGAAGAGTTGACCACTAGCGAGCCTCGTTTTAAGGCCACGCGCGTTAACCCACCGGGGACAATGGTTACCCGTTTACCATACAGAATGTAGGGACGTAGATCGACATGCCGGGCTTCGACCTGCCCGTTGATAAAACAAGGCGCTCGTGACAAATTCAAGGTCGGTTGGGCAATATAGTTGCGAGGATTAGCCTGGATAAGCTCCTTGAACTTTTCTCGCTCGGCAGCGGTGCTGTGCGGGCCGATTAACATCCCATACCCACCCGATTCACCAACCGCTTTCACCACCAACTGATCCAGCCGATCGACGACATAGTCGCGTTGAACCTTATCATCCAAAAGATACGTTTCCACGTTGGGCAAAATGGGGTCTTCATTTAAGTAGTAACGAATAATGGCCGGGACATAGGCGTAAATAGCTTTGTCGTCGGCCACACCGGTGCCGATGGCGTTGCCTAGCGCGACATTACCGGCCCGGTAGGCATTGAACAGGCCGGGTACGCCTAAAATTGAGTCGGGCCGGAAAGCCAGAGGATCGATAAAGTCATCATCGATGCGCCGGTAGATCACATCGACTTGCCGCAATCCGGCGGTGGTGCGCATGTAAACGATATTGTTATGCACCAGCAGGTCGCGGCCTTCAACCAGTTCGATACCCATCAATTGGGCCAGAAATGTGTGTTCAAAATAAGCCGAGTTGTAAACGCCGGGCGTCAACAGCACAATGGTGGGGTCGGCTGATCGGTTTTGCGGGGCCAGGGAACGAAGCGTCGATAATATGGCCTGTCCATAATGGTCAATAGAGCGGACCCCATAGTTACCGAACAGGTGGGGGAACACGCGCTTCATCACCTGCCGGTTAGCCAGCATGTAAGAGACCCCACTGGGCACGCGCAGGTTATCTTCCAACACGGCAAAGCTGCCATCATCCAGGCGGACCAAATCGGTGCCCACTACCGAGACGTAAATATCACGCGGCACTTGAATGCCACGCATTTCCCGGCGATAATGCTTGCAACTGTAGACCAGGTCTCTGGGAACAACCCCATCGGCTAAAATATGACCATCGTGATAAACATCACGCAAGAATTTATTCAGGGCGGTGATGCGCTGAGTGAGACCTTTCTCTACGGTCTTCCACTCAGCATTTGTCAAGATGCGGGGCAGAAGGTCGTAGGGAAAGATGCGCTCGGTGCCCTCATCACGACCGTAGACCGTGAACGTAATCCCTTGATGCAAAAACGAAACATCAGCGGCTTGCTGGCGACGATGTAATTCTTCAGCCGGTAATTCCAGCAAACGATTGTATAACGCTTGGTACTGCCCCCGAGGCGACCCATCATCTTCAAACAGTTCATCATAAGCACGATCAAGCTGGTACTGGGTAAAAGGGGGCTTAGTAAACGTAACCGGATTAGACGGGGGGGAAATAGCCGTCATAAGCATACCTCTCCAAAAAAATTTTAGACAGGCGACTTTGGCTGGCTAATTGGCTTCTTATAATACACACATAGCCAAATTTCGTCAAAAGCTGTTTTGACTATGTTTTTTGATGTGCGCTGTAACCCTGCTACGGTGGATTGAACCTAATCCAGGCCCAACATTTAGGCGATGCTCTTTATTTTTAACGTAAAACCCGGTCAGATGACCAGGGTGCGATAATAATAGCTATGCTATACTCCAATAAACAACCTGACCTGCGCAAATTGATACCCACCTATTTGACCACTTGTTTCGAGACGAGCCAATCGGTTCTATATTCCGGTTGGCTATAATACGTTTTACCCCGGAACCACTTTGCCTCTAAACCGACCAGGGCATGGTTGAAGGGATATTTCATTGAACATCTTTAACAAGAAATATAGCCCTTTGTCTAATTCATTGCAGGAATGTGGGTAAGCGAGATACGTATGCCAAAAAAACCATTACCTGAGGACTTTCAGTTGTGCTCGCAAACAATGGCTGCCCTCAGTCGAATGGCTCAGGCTGTAGCCAGCGCAACGCAACTACAGCCGGCTCTAGATGCTATTGTTGAGGAGACGGCTAATTTGTTTAAGGCCCATAGCGCGGCTATCTCGCTGTTTAATTCTAGCCGGACAACCGGTTCTATTATAGTCAGCCATCAATCCTCGTACTGGGGAAATAACAACGTTGCCGGCCAAACATTCTCTATTCCCAAAGACTTGACGTTTGACAAGTTGATCCATGCCGGGAAATCTGTCATCGTTTCCAACGTTCAAGGCTATCCATTACTCCCCGCCTCTCAAAAAGCTATCGTCGTTCAAAATGTTTGCACAGAGTTGCTCATCCCGCTCAAAACACGCGCTCAGGTCATCGGTACCATCAGCATTTCAACCGATGACCCCCAACGAACTTTTTCTCCAGCCGAAATTCAATTGGGCGAGATAATCGCCGGACAAATCGCAGGGACAATAGAGCTTTTTAGATCGCTTGAGCAAGAGCGCCGCCAGCGACAGGTGGCCGATAGCCTGCGCGAAGTCGCCACTATCTTGAGCAGCCGTCTTGACCTGCCCCGCCTCCTGTCTGAAATCTTTAATCAATTGGCTCGGGTAATCGACCACAATGGCGGCGGAATTTTCTTGAAACATGGCGATGATTTGGTTCTGATTTATGGCCTGGGGGCCGCGGCTGAAGCTCACGTTGGCGAGCGCATCCTCCTGTCGAGCCAGAATCCAACGGCTCGCGCCTTTAACAGCCGCCAATTACTCATGATCAATGATGGGGCTAATGAACCGTACTGGTTGCAATGGCCGGAAGACGACCGGCTGCAATCTTGGATTGGAGCGCCGCTGCTGGTTGATCAGCGGGCGATTGGCATTCTGACCATCGATAATTTTACGGCCGGTGCTTATAACCAGGACGACGCTCACATCATGCAGATTTTTGCCAAGCAAGCCGCGTTGGCCATTCATAATGCTCGCCTATTCGAAGCGGTCCAGCAAAGCGAAGAGCGATATCGCGTGATTTCTGAAGTTATCTCTGAAATTGCTTATGTATTGCGGGTGGACGATCAGGAAGTGTTTTCTCGGGAATGGGTGACTGAAGAATCGGCCGCTCAACTGACCGGATTTACCTTTGAGGAGATCGATGCTCAAGGCGGCTGGTCAGCCATTGTTTACGACGAAGATTTACCCCAACTACTCAGGCATAATGAACGGCTGAAAGCAGGTCGGTCAAGCAGTGTTGCATATCGTATTATAACTAAAGATGGTCATCAGCGCTGGCTCCAAGA
Source organism: Anaerolineales bacterium (assembly GCA_020634855.1). GTDB lineage: Bacteria > Chloroflexota > Anaerolineae > 4572-78 > J111 > JAGRBY01. The sequence continues at coordinate 167,670 of JACKAU010000002.1, read as the reverse complement.
GATAGACCGGCCTGTTTGGGATGATAAGCGCCAAAGAGTAGCCTTTATTTATGGCGGATGTCAAGACATCACCGAACGTCGGCGTTTAGAAGCCCACCTGCTTCAATCGCAAAAAATGGAAGCCATTGGTCAATTAGCCGGCGGCATTGCCCATCACTTCAACAATATGTTTACCACCATGACCGGTTATTTAGCTTTAGCCATCGATGAATTACCGGTTGAGCATAGTGTGGTGAGCGATTTAGAGCGCGTTCAACAGACCACCCGTCGCGCCGCCGCGCTTACGCAGCAGCTTTTAGCCTTTAGTCGTAATAATCATGAACAGCGAACCGTTTCTATCAACCTAAATGAGTTGATCGGTGAAACCAAAGGGTTACTGGAGCAGTTGATCGAGCCTTCAATCGACTTAAAAACCCGATTAGCATCCGATTTGTGGTGGACGAGGATCGATGTTAGCCAATTTAAGCAGGCGTTAATCAACCTGGCGCTCAATGCCCGTGATGCAATGCCACAGGGCGGCGTACTGGAACTTCAAACAACCAATGTGGGCTTAACAGGGAGTGAGGCCAAACGCCTCGGCTCGCTAAATCCCGGCGACTATGTCCGGCTGACGATTATAGATAATGGGGTCGGCATGAGTCGGGCCATTCAGGACCATCTGTTCGAACCGTTTTTTACCACCAAGGAAGTCGGTCAAGGGGCCGGTTTAGGGCTTTACACCGCCCTGGGTATTGTTAAATACCACGGCGGTCACATCGAGGTCGATAGCGAACCGGATCAGGGTACGACTATAATTATCTATTTACCCCGCTCACCGACTCATTAAGAGATATCTTCATTTATAGCGCCGGCGGCGGAGGGATCAAAATTGATCGGCCATTGAGTGGCGTTATTATATCTGGCCTCGCTAAGGTTAGCCCCGGTTAGATTGGCGCGACCCAAATTAGCGGCGCTCAGATCCGCTTCGCGTAAGTTGGCTCCGATCATTTCAACGCCGCTTAAATTAGCTTCACTCATGTTAACTTCAAACAGATTGGCGCCGTTCAAGGTCGCGTAGCTCAAATTAGCTTGACGCAGTGTGGCCCCGCTAAGGTTAGCGCCGATCAAATTAGCCCGGCTGAGATCGGCCTCGCTCAAGTTGGCTGATAGTAAATTGGCTCGCCGCAAATTGGCTCCACGCAGATTGGCTTGTTTCAGGTTGGTCAGAACCAGAGTCGCCTGGTGAAGATCAAGCCCTGAAATATCAACGCCGACCAAATTAGGAATATCGCCTCTCTCTAGGGCGATCTGGACCACAGTCAAAACTTGGGTGCGAGTTAAATTAGCCATAGATTCAATCTTTTTGAGGTAGGAGTTATCGGTTACCCATACTTTCTATTTTAGGGCTAACCCCGGATAAATCAACCTATGGCTAAAAAATTATCGTTGCCCAGACTCAGAAGCCGTATTCACCATCCAACTGGAAAAACCGATCAAAAATTGGCGAAACCCGGCCAGATGCGCTTCAGGAAAATTATACTTTTCAACGGCCTGCTCCAGCACCCGATCAAAACAGGCCAGCCATTCCTGCCGAGCTTGCTCATCGATGCGGAAGGGCAAATGCCGGGCGCGCATCATCGGCGGGCCGTAAAGCTGCTGGTACAAAGGGGGACCGCCCAGTACGCCCACAAAAAAGGCCGCCGATCTTTTAGAGGCCGCCACTATATCATCGGGAAATATGCCCCGGATTGACGACTGCTCAAGCTCCAAATAAAAATCCTCAATCATCTGGAAGATGTTGGCTTCTCCCATTACGCCATAAATCTCACGGCTGGGTGGATTCACTTGAGGGCGGGGAGGTATGTATATTTGTCGAGTCATAATATCCTTCTATCCAACCAACGTTTTTAACACCGACTGTTCCACATCAAATCCCGCGCACGTAGCCACACACCGAGAGGGCGGCCACATGCCGGTGGCCAGACGTTCGATGGGGAGATACTGCCCGCCGGCCTGTTCGATCAGCATCATGCCGGCGGCGACATCCCAGGCGCTGCCCAGGCCCAAAAAAGCGACATCGGCCCGCCCGCAGGCCACGTAGGCCAGCTCCAGCGCCGCTGACCCGATGCGCCGGACGGAGCGAAAATGCTTGACCATGGCGGCAAATAGGTCATAGTCATTGTCGGTGATGGGTTGGTCGGCATACGGAAAGTCGGTGAGCAGCAGGGCTTCCGCTTCCGTAGGATGGCCGACCGCGCGAATGGGTTGGGCATTGAGAAAGGCTCCCGCTGTTGAAGCCGAAAACATTTCGTGCCGAACGGGATCGTAGATGACGCCGGCCAGCATCTGCCCTTCGAGCGCGGCGGCAATCGAAACGTTGAAAAAGGGGATGCCGTTGATAAAATTCATCGTCCCGTCGATGGGATCGATAAACCACTGCACCGCCCCATTGCCGCGATGGCCGCCCTCTTCCCCTAAAATTTGCGAGTCAGAATGTTGATTTAGAATAAAATTGATAATGGTCTCTTCAGACTTGTGGTCGTATGCCGTGACTAAATCGTGTCGGTTGGCTTTTTCTTCCGTCGCCACATTCGAGGCAAAGCCTTCCAGCAGCAGCCCTTCAACCTTGAAGGCGGCTTGCGCGGCGATGTCCAGGAGGCGCAGGGAGAGATGGTCTAAATCGGTGAGCGACATGGTGAGTTTCCTTATCATTTCGTAGAATTAAGGTGACTGTCATTTATTGGCCGGATGCCTCATTTCGGTATTTCGCTAAATGGGCCTGGGTTACACTTAGGCTTTGGGCGATAGTCCAAACTTCAGCATTTTCCTCGGGGGTGACCGTACCGTCAGCTCCGGCAATCTTTTGTAGGGCGTCAATCAGCGCCACCCGCTCGTTGATGTGGGTTACCTTGGCCAGTTGGCGGGACAGGCGAAAATAGTCTAAATTTTGATTGACTTCGGACACGGCAATTTCCACCACGAGTGTTGCGGCGTCCTGAGAGATGGGCCAGGCCTTTTGTAGAAGCTGCACCATCGTCGCTCGCTCTTCGGCGGTAACTTCTCGGTCAGCCTGAGCCACCCGCGCCATCAAACCACCGGCCAGGGTGAGTTTACGTAGTTCATCGTCGGATATATTCAACGTTTTCCCTTCGGCTTCGAGCCGCCGCGTGACAGAGTAGTAGACCTTGTTTTTGATAAACTCTTCCAGGTGATCTTCTCGATTGGGGGCATGGGCCGCCGCTGCCGAGCGTCGATGCACCGCCCCGCCCACCAAGCCGCTGAGAAATCCCAAAAACCCGGTGTTGACGTCATTGAGCGCATGTTGAATTTCTTCAATCGCCGCCTGTTCTTTAGCGGACACCGTGCCGTCGGCCTCGGCCAAATCTTGCAGCGTGGTCATGACCAGGGCTTTGTCCTCCTCGCTTTCCACGGCGGCCTGTAGGTCGGCAATCAACCGAGCGCGCTCGTCAGCGCCCACCGGCGAATCGATGTAAATGTCCAACTCAGCCCACTCTTGTTCCGTTAATCTGCCGTCCACGCCATTCCCACTGCGGGGCAGGTAGAACAACAAATCCTTTAAACTGTTGATTTCGTCATTGGTAATCTCACCGTCGGCCCAGGCCGCGGCAACAATGACTTTACCGAGGGTCATGATCAAGTGTTCGCTTGGCATAATGTATCTCCACTGTTTAATTTGTTTTTCCGGCTAAGAAAGCTGTGATAAAGCAGGTGTGTACTCAGTTACGGTTAGGGTATTTTAGACAAATTTAACAGGATTTACAAGGCGAACCGCTGTTGGGATAGTACAGCAGATCAATGCGACGTCGAAATGAAGTGAACGAGGCCGTTGATAGTGACTCAATAGGTTAAGCAGGTACTGCGCCAGGCGGCAACAGGCCATGACGATGTCGAATCGGGATTACCGACACCGGTAACGACGTTTTGACGTGTTAAGCAGGTACTGCGCCAGGCGGCAACAGGCCATGACGATGTCGAATCGGAATTACCGACACCGGTAACGACGTTTTGACGTGTTGAGTAGGTAACGACGTTTTGACGTGTTCGAGTCGGGTACTGCGCCAGGCGGTAACAGGCCAGGCGGACGTCGAATCGGAATTACCGACACCGGTAACGACGTTTTGACGTGTTGAGCAGGTGTTACATCAGACGGCAACAGGCCATGACGATATCGAATCGGAATTACCGACACCGGTAACGACGTTTTGACGTGTTGAGCAGGTGTTGCATCGGGCGGCAAGGGGTCATGACGATGTCGAATCGGAATTGCCGGCACGGGTAACGACGTTTTGACGTGTTGTGTAGCTGCTGCCGGCCACATGAAGGGGCAATTTCAACAGGGCTTACGCCGTTCGTAGCACAATTTGCTAAATTGTTCCTGTTTCGGAGCAAGTTTGAGGCACAAATTAGCAATTTAAGCGTAGGCTAAGCTGTCTCGCACACTGATACTGGTGGCGCTGCGGGCCGGGATGATCGAGGCCAGCGTCGACACAATGAGAATCACGACCAGCCAGACAATCACCGCTGTAACGTTGTATTGATAGGCCAGGTTGGCGTTAAACATGGCTTGTCCCAAGGCGTCGGACAAAACCTTGCCCAGGACCATCGATATCGGCACGATGATCAGCCAACTGAACAGTCCTTGCAGGATACCTTCCATAACAAACATGCCCATAATCGTCTGCGAGCGTGCGCCCACGGCGCGCATGACCCCGATCTCTCGTGTGCGCTCAACCACGCTGATGGAGAGCGACCCCATCAGCCCGATCCCCCCGACGACGGCTACAATGACGGCCAGCACCAGCAGCATGTTGATGACGATACTGAATTGGGCGTTCAGGTTATCTCTAAACTCGTAAACGGTGTCGCTAAAATCGGTGTCGAGACCCTGCAAATTAAACGTTTCTTTTAGTTGAGCCGCCAATATATCGGCCTGGTCGGCGGTATGGGTGGTGGCTCGCACATAGACATCACTGCCGATGTTATGCTTTTTGGTGGTTTGATAAACCGCCTCCAGATTGGCGTACACCGGATCGGAATCGCCAATGCCGCCGCTCAGGATCGACTGGTAAAAACCGACCACCTGCCACTCATCATCGCCGAGTTCGCCCAAATCCAGGGTGATGGTATCGCCTAGCTTGATGTCGTGATCATCGGCGATATCTTTGAGGATGACCACCCCGTGCGCATCGCCAGGCTCCAGCCAGCGCCCCTCAACAATGAGCGGCTGAAACATATCGCTGCCGGCCGGAATACCCATCAACTCGGCCCCGATACCGGCTTCTTGGGTGCGCTGACCCGCCTTGAGAATAAAGGCCGCGTGGTCGTACCAGACCTCGGCTTTTTCCACGCCTTGAAAACTTTCGGCCAGGGCGGTCGTGCGGTCAGTCCGTTCATTATCGTTGAGATAGACCACCAAATCGTAATTGCGCCGCGCAAACTCTTGATCCAAGGTCATGTTGATCGATGAGGACAGCGTCATCACCGCTAGAAACATCGTTCCGGCCGTAATCAGCACCAACTGGGTCAAAATCAGCCGACCCTTCCGGCGAAACATATTGCCCAAAGCGGTGGCATAGGGCGTCGATAGAAACCGCCGGCCGAAATGCTCAATCATCCGATCGAGCCGGCTCCGGCCAAAGCGACCGCCGCCCAGCCCATAGCTGGCAATGGCCTCGCGGACGGTAATGGAGGCTCCATTTAGGATCGGCCACAGCGCCGCCAGTATCGGCACGGTCAACGCCGCTGCCGTTTGCAGCGCCAGGGCGCGGGTTGAGTATTGGAAGGTATCGTAATCGATGTTAAAGATGTTGAGCAGCCAGCGCGAGGCGGCATAAGCCACATACGCGCCCAACGGCAGCGAGATGAACAAGGCCAGCAGCCCGTAGACCAGGACGCCGGTTAGATAAATCTTGACGATGTCCCAGGTCGTGCCGCCGATGGCTTTGATAATGCCAATTTGGTTGGTTTGCTCGATGACCAGCGCCATCAAGGTGTTCAAAATGAGGACCACACTAGCGCCTAATGAAACCACGGCCAGCACTTGCAGCACCAGGTTGATCCCTTCCATAATCGAGCGCCCCCAGTGTTTAATGGGGTCTTGGTAAATGATGGTGGCCACCCCGATATTCTCTTTGGAGAGACGGTCCTTGATTTCGGTGGCCGCCTGGCGGGCCAGCGTCTCGCTGTATGGCGCAACGCGGACCAGAAGCTGTCCAAATTCACCCTCCTCGATGCCGAATCGTTCCATGCCTCGGGCATCGGCAAAGAAGAAGGCCGGCCCACCGAACTGCGGCGGCGGGACGAATGGATGCCGGATTTTGCCGGTAAATTCCAGCGCTTTGGGTCGATCATCGACTTCAAAGATAACCTTGTCGCCGAGACCCACGCCCAAATGCTGGCTGGAAAGCCGCTCGATGGCGTAGTGGTTTTTGGCCGGCCATTCCCCTTCCTTGATTTGTAAGGTGTCGTAGGTTTGGTCGTCGTAATCGTCACGCATGACCATTACCCCGGAGTCCCATTCATCGTCTGGGTGCATTTTATAGCGAACGGCGGTTTGGTTGGCGACTTCGATATCAACCACGCCATCGACCTTTTTAAGGCGGTCGGCAATGGTCTGGTCGATATCGTCCTGCAAGAAAATCATAATGTGAGAGGGATTGACCGCCTGGTGAGCGGCGTCCATCCCGGCCAGCATCTGGTCAGCCATGCCGAAGGTGGCCCCCACCGCAAACACGCCCGTGGCGATGCTCAGGATCGCCAGCAGGGTGCGAGCTTTGTTGTTCCATAAATCAGAGATGACTTTTTGCCAGATAACACTCATAGCGCCCTCCAAAAAGTGGAGTGGAGATTAGGGGAGTTAACTATCAATAGCATACCATGAAATGGAATCAATGTGATGGGGCAAAAGATGTATTGAGGGGGTGTATTGTTGTCTGCTCTAACTCAAATATAATACACCCCCTGTTATACAATTAACAGGGGGTGCAGGTGAAGGTCTATTAGGATAGTGGTCTATAGATGGGCCTTACCACAAGATATGTATTAAGCGGCCCCCTTGAGCATTAACACCGGACGGTTGGGACTATTTATGGCTACTAACCCAGAGCTTTACTAACTTCCGCCTTAATCCTCCCAATCTCCGTCTTGCACTGTTCTTCTGTCTCGAATTCTATATCTAATCTTCCGCCATCAAGCAGAACGTAGATATAGTAACACAGCTTATCGCGATTATGTTGATAATCACCATACTTAGAATAGGCTGACAGTGCATTTATTTTGTTGACATTAATAGAATACTCATTTATTTCTACCCACATGATGATTCCTCCTTTGGCTAATCATCGCCATATTGGCTTACTCTCTCTACTTTTTATCTCCTCGGCCAAATTACTTGGCAACCCAGCTACCAACAAACGTAGGCGATTACGGTCAGAATACCGGAATCACCGGGATTGTAACTTTAAACCAACAGTTGTAAAAATTTGACTATCCGTTGTTTGTCCAATGCGTTTTGGACGCCCCTTACGCACAATAATCATTGTCCTCATTGGTGTAGCACGAATCCGATTGGTACTTCCGCCATTCGAAGGCGAGGTGTTCTAGTTCTTTGAGATGAGCGTTGATTTCAGTGCGACCGGTGAAGATCTGCCCCTCGTCCTTGATGGCCGGTAGGGATGTTGCGGCCGGTAAGGCGTCAGTCTGCTGTCCCTCCGCCACGATGATGATCCGGTGGGCCAGAACCATATCTTTGAGCGCCGCTTCGATATCGGCGCATTCTTGACAGTCAGCGGATCGATAAAGTTCAATCATGAGTTCTCTGCCCTTTTGCGCTATTGCACCAGCGATTGGTACTCCGGGTGCCGCTCGATGTAGCCCTTTACAAACGGGCAACGGGCAACGACTTTATAGCCCTTGGCCTTGACATCTTCCAGGGCATACCGAGCCATTTTACTGGCAATCCCCTGCCCGCCTAATGCGTCAGGGACCTCGGTATGAACAAAGATGATCCGATCATCGCGCAAAATATATTCGATTTTGGCCAGATACCCATCGACATTGACCTCGTATTGGCTGTCTGCGGTGTTATCATGAACTTCGAGAGATTTAGGGTTGGCGTCCATTGTGGCTCCTTTGAAAGTCACCCTCACCCCCAACCTCTCTCCCTCAGGGAGAGGGGAGTCGCGTCAGCGACGGGGTGAGGGTGAAATACACCTTAATTTTTGAGCGGCTTGACAAAGCTTGCTTTGTCGCTCCGTTATGTCTAAAAATAGCAGCTAGCAGAAGACAACCTGGCGGGACTCTGCCAGCATATTTCTGCCATATTTTGAATAGCTGAGTATACTTGTAACTGTCGTGAGAGCAAGCTATGCTAGCGCTGAGTAGATTTGTACGGTTAGATGAAATATGCCAGAGAAACCCTTAGGTCGAAAAAATTACGGTCATATCCCGCACCTACCCGGCAGCCGGATGGGTCCGGGCGACCATTCCTGTCACGAGGGCCAGGCCCGGATCGCCACTGTAAAAACTCGGGATAAGAATGATGAAGTGATTGTCCAGGAAAAATTGGACGGCTCTAATGTGGGGGTGGCTCGAATAGGTCAGGCTATATACCCTCTGGGCCGAGCCGGTTGGACGGCGGCCTCATCGCCCCATGAACAGCATCGCCACTTTCATAACTGGGCCTATGAAAATTACGAACGGTTTATGGCCGTCTTGCGCGACGGCGAGCGCCTGGTGGGAGAATGGCTCATGCAAGCCCACGGCACCCGCTACCAACTGCCGCACGAGCCGTTTGTCGTATTCGATTTGATGGTTGAAGACAAGCGCCTGCCCTATGATGAATTGCTGGCTCGGCTGGCCGGCGATTTTGTTACCCCCGCTTTGTTGCATCGAGGTGGCGCGCTGAGCATCGAGACGGCGATGGATAAGCTGAATGTCTACGGCTTTCACGGAGCCATCGATCCGGTAGAAGGGGCTGTGTGGCGGGTAGAACGGGATCGATCCACCGGCAAAAAAGGTGAGAAGCGACGCGTTGTCGATTTTCTGGTAAAGTATGTCAGGCCGGACAAAGCGGACGGTCTGTATCTGCCGGAACTATCCGGCCAAGCGCCGGTTTGGAATTGGTATCCAAAACCGGCCCTTTAAGTAGTTTTCAGTTCTAAGTTACTATATTTTTTTCGACAAGATTAACAGGATTTACACGATTTTTGTCCTTTTATTTTGTTAAGCTTGTAAATTCTGTCTCATATTTTTTATATGAAATCTAAAAGTTGGCCCTGAAAATTACTTAAGCTGTTGGGCGGCTAAGTAAACCATCAATTGTCGGTGGAATTCGATGCTTTTCCTCTACGACTGAACCCCAACCGAGGCCGCCGACTGCCGTATCGCCAATGCCTCCCACGGCACATCGCGCAAGCGGATCTCTTGTTGGGCGTAGGGGATTTCGATATTGTGCTGGGCAAAGGTATCCATAATCGTCAGGACTAAATCTTGTTGGGTGGTGACCTTCTGTCCCAAATCGGCGACCCAGGCGAAGAGTGAAAAATTAACGCTCGATGGGCCGAACTCCATCAAAAAGGCGTTGGGGGCCGGATCATCCAGCACCAGCTTGTGTTGGCGAGGGATTCGGTTGAGTATGTCCAGCACCTGTTTAAGATCGGCGTCGTAACTGACGCCGATATCGATTTTGATGCGAGCGTGGCGGCTGCTCTTGGTGTAAGTGGTCACCGACGAGGTCAAAATCTTTTCATTCGGCACAATCACCTCGCGGCCGTCAAAGCCCTGCACAATCGTCGAGCGAATACTCATCGCGCTGACAATGCCCATCGTCCCGTCGATTTCGACCGTATCGCCGGGCCGCACCGAACGCTCGAAGAGGAGTACAATCCCGCTGATAAAGTTGTTGACGATATCTTTGGAGCCAAAGGCAAAACCCGCCGACAACCCGCCGGTTAGGGCCGTGACCACCGTGGGACTGAGCTGCATTTCGCTAAATACAAACAGCAAGAACACGCCAATCAGCACATAGCGGGCCAGCGTCAGCGACGCCTGAATGGTGGCGGCCTCGGTGTCGGTATATCTGTCGATAATTTGTTGGGCCAGTTCTTGTACCCCCCACACCAGTTCCAACCACAAATAAACGCCGACCGTGGCCAAAAACAGCGCCCGGACATCGACCGGATTGCCAAATAGTTCAAAGACCACCACCTGCCCCAACTGGTTGAGATCGATAATCCAATTGAGGGCCGACCCCAGCACCAACACCACAAACAGCGGGCGCAGCAGTTTTTTGTGGTAACGGCGCACCGTGTCGGTGGGAAAAGCGGCATAGAGCAGCCCGACGAACAGTTCGTAGGCAAAGACAACCCACAAAAACAATCTAAATTGATCGATCAGGCCGACAAAACCGCCGAACGAACCGACGACGATATAGGCGATAGTCACCGTCAGCAAGCACAGGGTGGGGAAAACCAGGTGGGGCAGCGGCACAATCAGATAGGTCCACCACTGCTGAAAAAAAGGCTTCTTCACTTCTGGCAAAGCCACGGTTGTGTCGGTTATCTCCGCTTTAGCCTCATCAAACTCTTGGGTATACATGACCTCCGGGGCGGCGACTTCTTCTTCAACCGGCAATAACGTTTGTAACCAGGGTTTCAGCCAGCGAGTTAGCAGCCAGGCCAGAAAAATCGCTATCAGAATGGCGATAAGTTGCTGTTGCACCACCGGCCGATAGAGATAGTAGAACGGTTTCCCAATGATTTCATTGAAGGTTAAAAGGGACTCGTTGGTTAGCATAGTGTTTCCTCAGAGGGTTACTGAACTTACGCAGTTGACGTGGCAGAAGCACAAAATCAGCCACGAATTGCACAAATAGACCCGAAAAACAAGAAATAATTAGTGAAAATTCGTGTAATTCGTGGCTAAAAAACGTGGATTGCGTAAATCCTGGGTTAGTAGGATTGTCCGGCTTCGTGAAACAGGTAGATGGCCGCTTCGATGCTATCGCTATCGCCTTCCAACGCCTGTAGATAAGCTTCATCGCCGACCCGCCGAATTTGGTTGAACGCATCGACGTAATCTAACGGAATGGCAATCGAGGTTGCGCCCTGTTTGGCCATCGCGCTACCGGCCTCGGACAGGCGGGGCCGGATAGTGACGGTGCGGTTAACGGGGATGTGGCCGGTTTCCTCCAACACCAGCTTCTGCTGCTGCGAGGCATTGGTCAGGAATTCGGCCAACCGCAGCCCGGCTTGTATTTTTGCGGGCGCCGCCGCGCGGTTAAAGGCGATGACATCCAGCGAGGCCAATGGACTGGCCGGGCCGGCCGCGCCGCTCGGCAGCGGGCTGACGCCCACATCCGTTTCGTCGATGACCTCTTTAAGTTGGGGTAATGAGTCGGTTGAGTCGATTAAGTACGCCAGCTCACCGCTGATAAACTTTTCCCTTAGAAAAAAAACCTCATCGTCCAGAATGATACCCGGCTGGTTGCGGGCCTCTTTGAGCCACTCAAACCAATCCACATAGCTCTGTAAATCTAATTGAACGTTTTCTTCCTCCCCCAGCAGGTTGGTGCCAAAGGCTTGAGTCCCCCAAAACGCCGCAACAAAGTTGACGGGGATACCCACCGGCGCTTCATCAGGGGTCTCAAGCAGTTCGTCCAGATCCGCCGGGACCGTTGAAGTCAACGCTTTATGGTAGTACATAATCGATGTTTTCCCCATAAACGGCAGGGCGTAAAGCCGATCCTGATAGCGGACGGCATTAAGATATTGGCTGCGGAACTCGGTTGTATCGATATCATAGCCGCTTAGTTCTTGCAGCAGCCCGGCTTCGGCCAGGGGAATGACCTCCTCCAGCGGCAAGCCCACCAGCATATCCGCCCCCAATCCGGCGTTGGCCTGCTCGGCAAAGTCTCGCCCGGTGCGACGGCTCGATTCCATAACGACCGTCACATCGGGGTTGATGCGCATAAACGCATCGATGGCTTCCTGTAACATTTGTTCCTCGTGTTCGCTGGTCCAATAGTGGGATACAAACAGCGTTTCCGGTACAGGCGTATTCTGTTCTGTTGAGGCGCTGCCGCACGCGGTCAATAGAGACGCGATGAACACGATGACCCATAGTTGAAAGTAGTTCGACATCCAGTTGCTCCAATTTGTTCCGTTCAAAACGCTTTCTATTGTAACCGATGATGATAGACATGTTCAAGTTAGCCGTCATGAGCTTGATTCAAGCCGTTTGAAGGGGTGGGGTTCAGACAGTGCTTTCTTGTTCATTGGTAGTTTCCTTCATGTGCTCATTCGCTTCCCACTGGTCGGCAAAATACTCCTGCACACTACGGTGAATAAATCGGTAGCTGCCGCCGATGCGCTGGAGGAAGATGAGTTCGGTGGCTTGATTGAGGAAAGGGATGAGATTGAAGGGCAGAAGGTTGTGCTGGTTGAGAAGGTAGAGTCGAAGGTAATGTTGGATGAGAAAAGTACCACCATAAACCAACCCGCCAACCAGCCCGCCAATCAGCCCGATACGCAACCCCATAATCAGCCCACTAATCAGCCCAATGATCAGCCCAATAATTAGCCCAATAATTGCCCCCCCAACTAAAGCATATTGCCTTGAGTAGTACAATTCCTGTCCAGGTTTAACTTTGTGGCTGACTGACTCGCCAATCAACCCCCGAATCGGTCCACCAAGCAGCCCTATAATCAGCCCCATACTTATACCACCGATTAGTCCGCCAGGTAGCTTATCAGGGGGACTGCTAATAAGCCCGAAAACTAGCCCGACAATCAACCCGAACCGTAACCCGAAAACCAGCCCGCCAATCAGGCCGACAATTAGTGCAAAAGCCAGCCAGTCTGGTAAAGCGATCTCTATCTTGGCTAATAGATCTATTAGCACTTCTCCTAGTAGCCCACCAAGAATAGCCAGGCTTATTGCATTGAAAGCCGATCTCCAGCCCCAATTCAATCTCTCGGTCGGCTCTGCATCCCGCAAGCCAACTATCACCCCACTAATCAACCCGAAAGCCAGTCCATCTCTTAACCCGAAAATTATGGAAGCACTTAGCCCGCTAATCAACCCAACACTTAAGCCTTCCAACCAGCGATGGTGGCGGCAAATAAAGTCAGATGGCAGCCAACTACCCCGTATCTGACCAATCGAAAACTGGCTCAGTTTGTGGGTTTGTAATTGGGCGGCCAGATAGCTCAAATAACGCAGATTAGTTTCTTTTGGGTGCAGTAGTTTGATTTTGGTTCGTGCTACTCTTTCAAACATTCTCTTGCTGTAGGCTCCGAAAATCTGCGTCCGCAAGTCATCATTACTCTGGCCTTTTGGCAATGATGGTGCCTCGGGAGCGGCGTAGGTCACAGTAATGATGTTCAGCATAAGTGGTGTTTCGGTCATTTCGCGCAGAGCTTTATCCTGCCAAATCCGTTCAAACAAGGTCATTAGCCCGCTACTGGTTGGCTGTTTGGATGGTTTGATAGTTTGTTGGGTATGCATCCGCTGAAAATAATGCTCGACCTGCTGCCGGGTCAGCTTTTTCAACACAATCGCCTGCCCTAGCTTGAGTTTCGCTTCCAAGGCTGCGTAATCGTTCAGTCTGCTGCAGACCACCAGTGGCTCGGTAGCCTCCTCATCACGGTAGGTATTAATCGCCTCAACACACGCCTCGCGTTGTTCTGACGCCACCTCATCTAGGCCGTCCAAGAGAAGGGCCAGTTCCCCATCGGCCAACCACCGCTGCGCCAGCTTACGCGATACCTGGTATTGCCGGTTCAACTCCTCGGCCAGCCAGTCAGCCAGCGGCTTCTGCTCCGCCGCCCAACTAGATAAATTGAAGATGACCGGCACCGGGGTAGTGGGGTCGATCTCCGCTTCGGCTACCAAATCACTGGCCAAAGTAGCCAGCGTCGTCGTTTTGCCCGCGCCCGGCTGGCCCAAAATCAGCAAGCTGCCGCCGGTTTGATGGTACACATCAATCGCCCGCGTGTCGGGTGGTAAATCTTGCTCCTCTTGCTCCGTCTGTCGCAGGCGGATATTCAACTCCTCAAAGGGCTGTGGTACGGCGTCTTGTTTTGTTTCCAGACCCAAATCGAGGTAGATGGCGTTGAGTAGGGTACTGTTGAGGTAATCCTCCACCCATATTTTGCGCACGTTACTAAGGAGGATGCTTAGGTTTTTATCACGTGGGGACGAAGGGGCCGCCGGTTGTTCGATTTTGACCAGCAACGGCTTAAGTTGATCGCGCCAGGCGGTTTCGGTCAGATGGCCGGCAGCGAACTGCTCGGTCAGGGTGATGGCCGTCAGGTGGTCGTCGATTTCAAGGATGAGGTCCGGCGAGGCATTGATACCGTATTTGGCTTGGCGTTCTTGGAGGATATTGAGGCTTTTTTGCAGCCGGTGCAGCAGTGTGTTTGGGTCGGACATGTGAAATTATGAAGGATGAATTATGAGGGAAGAAGGTATGACGGATGGAGTATTATTATTTCCCCTATTTCCTACTCCCTGCTCCCATTTTAACACATCTAATGTACCTCTGACAACAGGACTTAGGTTCAGAATAGAGAATTTTGAATGGAGAAAAAAGAATTTTGTCCGAGTGAGGACAAGTCAACGACTTGCTCAACGGGTTTCATCTTTGTCCCTGTAGCTCTACTGCCACAGCGTAAGCATCCCGAGTAGCGCGGAGTACATTCCGAGGCTCTCCTGAGCTTGACGAAGGGCCTGACGAGGAACGGAGTGGAGCGCGTATCAAGGGGGGTGGCTACGAAGACGATTCGCTCGATACGGTCTCGCAAGCTTGACTTACTCGGGATGCTACTAATTTAATGGCCGTGGCCTTGCCAAACCTTTCTCAAAGCCCCGGCTTTCGATACAACTTTTCTCGAACTTTTTCCGAGCAAGTCCCTTTTCAATATACCTTTTACCGGGTCCCTTCCCAAAGATTCTGTTTTCGATACATCTTTTTTCGGATCGGCGCGGAGCGAGTCCCTTTTCGATGTATCTTTTACCCAACCCGTTCACAAAGATTCGGCTTTCGATATAACTTTTCACGAACTTTTTCCGAGCGATCCCCTTTCAGATATAACTTTTTCCAAAATTTTTCCAGAGATTCCGTTTTCGATACATCTTTTTTCGGATC
The DNA here is from genome assembly GCA_020634855.1 of Anaerolineales bacterium. Lineage (GTDB taxonomy): Bacteria > Chloroflexota > Anaerolineae > 4572-78 > J111 > JAGRBY01. Next base: position 152,522 of record JACKAU010000002.1, on the reverse strand, counting down.
GCTGCGAAGCGAGTCCCGATTCGATACATGTTTATTGGAAATAATTTGAAAAGTTGGCCGTTTGTTATATCTTTCGTTGGAAAAATTGGACGGGATGGCGATTCGATACATGTTTATTGGAAATAATTTGAAAGAATTGGCTACCGTTATATCTTTCGTTGGAAAAATTGCAGCGGATCGCGTTTTGATACATCGAAAGGCGGATCGTTGCGAGGGGACTCGCGTTTAGGTATATCTTTTCGGAAATAATTTGAAAAATTACGATTCGATACATATTTATTGGAAAAAATTTGAAAAGTTGGCCGTTTGTTATAACTTTCGTTGGAAAAATTGCACCGGATTGTTGGAAGCGAAAGGGGTCTTAATTTTTCAATTATTGCCGCCCACTTAATCACGCTGGGCGCCGGATACGAAACCGTAAGGGTAGTACGGCAGCGGCAGTTCGCTGGCTTCGGTGAGCCGGGCCGTCTGCTCAGCCATTAGCGACCACCCCACCGCGCCCAGATTCCCCTCCAACTGCTCCAACGTCCGCGCTCCGATAATCGGCGCGGTGACGCCGGGCCGGTGCAGCACCCAGTTCAGGGCCGTTTGAGCCGGAGTTTTACCCGTTTCCTCGGCTACGGCCAGCAGGGTATCGATAATCGACCAGGTGCGGTCGTTGGCGTAGCGCTCCCAGGCTTCGCTCCAGCCTTTTTCGCCGGCTTTTTCCAGGCGAGTCGCTTGCGGCGGTCGGTCCATATCGCGGCGATATTTACCGGTCAGCCAGCCGCCGCGCAGGGGACTCCAGGGGATGATGCCCAACCCTTCGTTTTGGCAAATGGGCAGCAGCTCCAGCTCAAGCTGGCGGTCGAGCAGGTTGTAAAGCGGTTGCAGGCAGATAAACGGTTCCCAACCGTGGTGCATACTCAGGTCAATCGCTTTCTGCAACTGCCAGCCGGTGAAATTACTGACGCCGATGTAGCGTACCTGGCCACTCTTGACCAGCCCGTCGAGCGTGCTCAAGGTTTCCGCCAGCGGGGTGCGTTTATCCCAGCAGTGAACCTGGTACAGGTCAAGGTAATCGGTACCCAGGCGGCGCAGGCTGGCCTCAACCCCGGCTAAAATGTGCTTCCGGCTCAGGCCGATATCGTTCGGGCCAGCCCCCATGCCAAAGCGCACCTTGGTAGCGATAACCAGATCGTCCCGCGTTTGGTTGGCTAACCAGCGCCCCACAATTTCTTCCGACGTCCCTTGTGAATAGACATCGGCCGTATCGATAAAGTTGCCGCCGGCCTCAACAAAGCGGTCTAACATGCGGTGGCTGGTGGCCTCGTCCGTCTCACGGCCAAACGTCATCGTCCCCAAACACAGTTCGCTGACCTTCAAGCCAGTTTTACCTAAATAACGGTAGTTCATCAGTGCCTCCTTTATCATCATTCATCATTCATCCCTCATCATTCATCATTCAGACGCTACTCCACCCGCACCACCCTTACCGGCACCCTGGCCTGAAGCTGGTACAAATCGGGCCGGGTGTCGTACATAGGGCGCACACTGCCGATTTCAAGCTGCTGCTGCAGGCTGGTCAGGTCTAAATCGCCGATGACCACCGTTTCAACGTTGGGTTCGGCCTCGGCGATTTTGGCTTCCAGCGGAAAGGCCACATCGCTGGGCGAAAAGATAGCCGATTGGCCGTAATTGATCAGGTACGACCGCACCGTGTGGAGATTACCCACATTGCCGGACAGAACCACGTAGACGATGTTCTCCACCGCCCGCGCCTGAGCGCAGTAGCGGACGCGAAAGTAGGCTTTTTTGTCCTCGGTGCTGAACGGCACAAAGATGGCTTCCACGCCGCCGCGCTTTAACAGCCGGGCCGCTTCCGGAAATTCGATATCGTAACAAATTTGAATGGCGATGCGTCCCAGCGGTGTATCGAAAACTTTTAGCTCTTCGCCGGGCGTTACGCCGAAACTCTTGCGCTCGTAGGGCGTGATATGCAGTTTGTCTTGGGTATAGACGTTGCCGCTGGGCGAAAATAGGTGGGCGACGTTGAACATGCGGTTACCGCGAACGGTGGGTTGGGACCCGCCAATGATGTACAGATTGTGGGCGGTGGCCAACCCTTTGAACAACTCCACGTAGCGGGGTGTCAGTGCGGATAGCTGCCGGGCTGCTTCCTGGGTGGTCAGATTAGGCGGCATCATCGAGAAGAGTTGAGCGGTGAAGTATTCCGGCATCACCAGAAAGTGGCAGTGATATTCGTCGGCCGTATCGACAAAAAAGCGGACGTTTTGCTCAAACTCGGCCCAATCGGAAATTTTACGCATCAGATATTGAGCCGCGGCCACCCGTATTTTACGCACCGGCCGCCGCATAGCCGCCGCCGCAATCTTGCGTCGTTCCGGCTTAAAGTTCGGATTGGGAAATTCCAGGAGGGTGCAGTAATTCATGCTCGGCTCATCGCCCAGAAAATCGAGCAGAACGCGCTTGACGGTGTAGCCCGTGCGCAAATGGGCGTTGAGGGCGGGGTCAGTCAATTCGCCTCGGGTTACGGCGGCTACATACTCTTCGGCGGTCATTTTGCCGGCGTGGTTGATGTAGCCGGGGATGCGGCCGTACGCCACCATTCGCCGCAGGTTGTAGCGCCGTAGTAATTTTTTGCGGTAAATATAAAGCTGTTTCGACACCCCTCTGCCGCGAAACTCCGGGCGGACGGCGATATCCGCTCCGTACAGCGTGTCGCCGCTGGGCGTGTGGTTGCTAAAGGTGCCTGCGCCGGTAATCTCCGAGTAGGTGTACCACTCCGCCTCATCATCAATCTGAACAATGAGCGAGGTAGCATAACCGACAACCTGCCCCTCGACTTCAGCCAAGAACTGGCCTTCCGGAAAGGCGTTGAACTGCATGGTGTAAACGCGGTCATCGTACCACCAATCGTCGGGATATTCCGGATAAGCGGCCTGGTGGCATTGGACGATAGCGGGGATGTCGGCCGCGGTCCAGGGCCGTACCTGGATTTTTGGTTTTCTGGCCATAGCGCCGGTCAAATGCCGATGTTACTCAGGCCGTTGACCGCAATTTCCATAGCCTGTCCCAACTGCGGATGGTCTACTTTGAATTGGACAATCGCCTCGCCGAGCCGTTCCCGCAAGGTGTCGTGATGCTCCCCCTCCGGCTCGTCGAATACCCGTTGAATATGCTCGCTCAACTGATCAAGCATTCCTTGTTTTTCAGGATCGGTCTGGGTTTTTCCAATTTCCTCTTGCACTCGTTTGAGCGATTCATTCAGGTCTGAATTTGGCACGTTCATTCTCCTTGGTTTTGTCTAAAATGTGACAGGCACTAGTGACGGTCACCTGGCTCGCGTCGGACCCCACTGCACAATAGCGCTGGCCCAGGTAAGACCGGCCCCAAAGCTGACCAGCGCGACGATGTCGCCCGTGGCCAGCCGGCCTTCTTCGATGGCTTCCACCAGCGCAATAGGAATGGAGGCGGCGGAGGTGTTGCCGTACTTATGAAGATTAACGAAAACTTTGTCGCGGTCAAATTTCATCGAGCGTACGGCCATATCAATGATGCGGGCGTTGGCCTGGTGCGGAATAAGCAGGTCCAGGTCATCGACGGCGAGGTCGCTGTTGGCCAGAGCCGCCAGGGTGGATTTGGGCAGAACGCGGGTGGCAAACTTAAAGACCTCCCGGCCGTTCATCCGTAGAAAATTTTTGCCCTGGTCGATGACCTCGTAGCTCATGGGAAAAGAAGACCCGCCGCCTTCCATCATCAGGTGGTGGCCGTCGGCGCCGTTGGAGCCAAGGTCAAACCCCAAGACGCCCTGCGGCGTCTCGCTGGGGGCGACGATGACCGCTCCGGCGCCGTCGCCGAACAGGACGCAGGTGTTGCGATCCAGCCAGTCCAAGAAGCGACTGACCAGTTCCACTCCCACCACCAGCACCTGCTTAAACGCGCCGTTGACGATAAATTGATGGGCGGTCACCAGGCCGTAGACAAAGCCGGTGCAGCCGGTGACCAGGGTGAAGGCCGGGCAGTCGGCCCCTAGCATGGCTTGAACGGTGCTGGACACAGCCGGTACGTGATAATCCGGCGAGGACGTGGCGACAATGATGAGGTCTAAATCTTGGGCGGTGATGCCGGCCTGGGCCAAAGCGTCGTGAGTGGCGGCCACGGCCATCGTCGCGGTCGATTCGTTTTCCGTGGCGATGTGCCGTTCGGCGATACCGGTACGCTGCATAATCCACTCGTGGCTGGTATCAAGCGTCTCTTCCAAATCGTAGTTGGTGACGATGTTGGCCGGCGCGTATTTGCCCCAGCCGGTAATTTGACTGTACAGTTTTGGCATTCGATGGGGTCTCCTCTTAAAAGTCAGGAATCAGGAATTAGGAATTAGGGACAAGCTAACTCCTGGCTCCTAGATTCCTAATTCCTGATTTTATAGATGTTAAAGGGTGTGCTCGCGTTGTCGTAGGGCGGCTAAGACAACGCCTAATGAGGCAATAAACGCCAGCGTAACCAGCACATAAAACAGATCTCGGGCTGGATTGGGCGGGACGTAGCCTTCTACTTTGCGAATGTGAGCGGTGGTTAGCAGTTCACGCTTGAGTTCTTCCTTATTCGCGGGCGATATCGGTTTGATGGTAGATTGGACGCGCTCGGCTACGTCTAGGAGTGGGCCTAGTTCTTCGTCAGATTCGGGCAGCAGGTCCAGGTAATCTTCACCGGTGGCTTTGCCTTTGAGCAATTGATCGGCGTGGGCAGCTAATATCTCTTTGAGCATTTTTTTGTCCAAGGTTATTTCTCCTTACTAAACTAAAGCAAAGATCGCGTGATCAGGTCGGATAAGTGACAAAGCCGATAGAACCAGGGCCGAAATGGACGGCCAGCGACATCGCCAAATCGGCGATGAAAGTGTCGCGGCAGTTAAGTTGAGCTTGAGCCTGGGTGAGTAGGGTTTCCGCCTGGGGACGATCAATGGCATGGGCCACGGCCAGATGAACCGGGGCGTTGCCCACAGTTTCGCGGGCCAGCGCAATCATACGGGCGATGCCCTGTTTTTGGCCGCGGACCCGATCCAGCGGGATCAACGCGCCATCGTTAACGCCAATAATGGGTTTGACCTTGAGTACCGAGGCCAAGGTTTCGCGAATACGGCCAACGCGGCCGCTCATGCGGGCATAGCGCAAATCTTTCAGCAGAATAAACACGGCCATTTGCGACCGCCGCGCTTCGAGATGGGGGACAATTTGCGGCAGAGACCAGCCGGCTTCCACCAGTTGGGCCGCCTCGCGCACCAGCAGCCCCAGTCCGACCGAACTGGTCATGCTGTCCAGAACCGTGACTTTAACCCGGTCGGCCAATTGGCGGGCGGCCAGCGTCGCCGACTGCCAAGTTCCGCTTAGTTTGCTGGTTAGATGGATGGCTAAAATCTCGCTGCCGTCGGCGGCCAGGGTCTCGAAGCATTCGCAAAACTGACCAACCGACGGTTGAGAGGTGGTGGGCAGACTACCCGTGGTCTCGATGCGCCGGTAGAAGTCGTCGGGTTGAATGTCGATGCCTTCGCGCAGCGTCGTCTGTCCAAACTGAATGTTAATTGGCACAATCGAAATTCGGTAGCGATCAAATAGGTCGGCGGGCAGGTCGCACGTCGTGTCGGTTACAATTTTTATCACGCCGTCACCTTAAGTTGCGGTGTTATCATCGATATCCGGTTCGATAATAAGATTTTCGTGTTCGCTGAGCAGCTCCTTCAATGCCACCAGCGTTCGATGATAAAGCGATTTAATGGCTCCCTCGCTGCGACCCATCACCTGGCCAATTTCGGCGTTGGACATCTTTTCGGCAAACTTCAGGGTGAGCAGTTCTTGACGTTCCGTAGGTAGTTTTTGGATCGCTTCCAGCAGGATATCCCGGCCATTGGTGCGTTCGGCCACCTGTTGGGGCGTTTCCTGTTTCGCGCCGTTGAGGGCCAGGCTATCCAGTCCTACTTCTTGACGTCGTTTGTGATCGCGATACCAATTGGCCACCAAATTATGGGCAATCCGGTAAAGCCAGGCCGCAAAGGGAGACCCCTTATTTTTATAATTTGGTATATGATTCAAGGCCCGGAAGAAGACTTTGGCCGTCAGGTCTTCAGCATCGTGCCGATTCCCAACGCGATAGTAAATGTAACTGTATATTTTATCTACATACAACTCGTATAATTTACCAAAGGCTTCCGGATCTTGTTTGGCTTGTTCAACCAATGCTTCTTCGTCGATAATATCAGACGTCATTGCTCTCCAAAATAGAGCGCCGGGCAGCGGTGATCAAACCAAGTACCGGGTTTACAACAAAGGCAGGTCGCTAGACCTGCCTTTTGAAAACCTATTACTGGATGTTTAAACACCGTCCGGCGCAATTCGTTGCACTTATAATCGGCGCGGTTAAGACAGCAGAGTTAGGTCTGCCACATTGTAACCAGACCGTCTTTGAGCAGGGCCGATAATTTATTGATGCTCTCTTCGCTCATATCGGCCAATTGCGTTTGAAACCGTTGGGTATGGGTATTGAGCTTTTCAACCAGGGTTTTTTCTTCGATATCTTGTTCCTGATTGAGCGAAAAGCCCATACTGAGGCCGGCCAGCGAAGCCAGCCCTATTTGCCCTCTCGTTGATAAGGTTTCTAAAAACGGGGTAATGTTGGTGCGGCGCATACGCTTGATGTTAAGAAGTAAAACCGAGATCATTTCGGCGCAGTAGTTGAGGGGGACTTTGGTGTCGGGCAGGGTGGATAGGGCATCTTGCAAGGCGTCGCCGGGATTGGCGCGTCCGGCTTCTTGTAGCCGTCGTAAAATATTCTCTTTGACGCGTTGCCAGTCGCCATTGTAGCGCATTTCGTCGCGGAGTTGGGTTAAAAATTGAGCCGCTTTATGGGTTGGATAAAAGACGACCTGGGAACGCCCCGGGCCGGCCTGGTCATCGTTGAGGATATAGTCAGAAGCGGCTACCCCTTTTTCCTCAAGGACTTTCAACATGTCATAGGCCGAAAATTTGTTAACACCTAATTTGTCAGCAACAACTGAGTAATGAACCGGACCTTTGAACTCTCGGTAGAGTTCAAAAAGATTGTCGAGAAATGCTTGTTGCCGAGGAGTCAGTTTCATTCCGAACACTCCTTACCTAAGTTTATTAAGGTGGATACCAAAAAAGCCAAACATTAGCGATTTTACTCTGATATTGAAAGCTTGTCAATAAAACGTGTAATGCCTTTAATGTCGCTTGTTTAAGATTTTTTGAATTCACGTAAACGGAAATATTAACCTCGATTATTTTGGTATTGTGTGAAGTTCAGCACAACCAATTGGACGAAGCTGTGTTTTATCATTTGAAGATTTTCACTATAATTTGAGTTTATTGTAAATCCAATTGAGGCTCATCAGGAGGGTAAGTAGGTAATATGTCTTTTAATGGCAATGGCAATCGCCGCCGCGTGGTAGTGACCGGGATGGGAGCCGTGACGGCTCTTGGAAATAATCTGGAGTTGACCTGGGCCGGGATGATGAACGGGGAGTGTGGCGTTGAACCCATTACCCATTTTGACACCACCGATTTTCCCTGTTCTGTGGCGGCCATGGTTAAAGATTTCGATCCGCTGGACTATCTTGAAAAACGAGACGCCCGGCGAATGTCTCCTTTTTTGCACTATGCCGTTGGCGCGGCGCAGCAGGCTATTCAGGATGCTAATCTTGATTTAAGTCAGGAAGATCCGACCCGGATTGGGGTGGAAATCGGCAGTGGGATTGGCGGCTCTGATATAGTGGAAGAGCAGAGTCTTCTTTTGCAGGAAAAAGGGGTTCGCAAAGTGAACCCGGCGACGATCCCGGCGTTATTAGTGAGTATGCCGGCCTGTTTTGTGGCGATTACCCATAATATTCGCGGCCCGGTCAACGCGTCGGTGTCGGCCTGCGCCACGGGTGTGGCCGGAATTGGCGAAGGGATGCGCCGGATTGTGTGGGGTGATGCCGATGTGATGCTCGTCGGCGGCACCGACGCGGCGATTACGCCGCTGGTTATCGGGGCGTTTGGCCGCTTAACGGCGTTGTCTGGCCGCAGCGCTACCCCTAAAAAATCCATCACCCCTTTCGATTCCAGCCGCGACGGTACAGTCATCGGCGAAGGATCGGGCGTTTTGGTGTTGGAGTCGCTGGAGCATGCCCAGGCTCGCGGAGCCAGAATATTGGCCGAAGTCAAAGGGTATTCGCTGACCAGCGATGCCTATCATATTTCGTCGCCGCGTGAAGACGGCAGCGGCGCGATCCGGGCGATGAGCAACGCGCTCAAAGACAGCGGTCTCAAGGCTGAACAAATTACCTACGTGGCCGCGCATGGCACCGGTACGCCGATAAATGATCCGCTAGAAACGAAAGCTATCAAAGCCACCTATGGTGAAGCGGCTTATGACCTGGCCATTAGCTCGGTTAAAAGTATGATCGGACATACGTTGGGGGCCGCCGGCGCGCTGTCGGCTGTGGCGGCGATAAAGGGGATGCAAGAAGGCTACATTCCGCCGACAATCAATTTGGATGAGCCTGATCCGGATTGTGATTTGGATTATGTGCCCAACGAACCTCGCCGGGCAGAAATTAAAGCGGCGATGGTCAATGGCTTTGGCTTTGGCGGGCAAAACGCCAGTTTGGTGATACAAAGCTGGGGAGAGTAGTGCAACTTTTTTCGACCAAGGACGTAGAGATATAGAGTTTGTGGAGTTGGAGGAGTTAATAGAGTTTATGGAGTTGGTGGAACTACCCTTATTATAAAATGTAGAACGCAATCCAGATTGACCATTACGTTTTACATTTTATAGTCAGCCTCCACGTACCCTCCCAAGTCAGGAGATAATTGGATAATGGTCGAAGAACCTCGTGAGTTTCCCGGTTTAAGTCCGGCAGCATTTCAACATCATCTCGATATTCAAGCCACGGCTAATCTGCAAAATGTGCCGCTGTTGGCCCCGGTTTTGACGGCAATTTCAAGCTCGATCTTTGAAAGGCAGATGCGGCTGGCGAGCATCGCCAACACAGTACGCCTTGGCCCGCATCAGGGGGGCAGTCTCTATCGCAAGTTTGAGAAGGCGGCAGCTATTTTAGATATACCGGATTTACCGGATATCTACGTGAGCAATCAGTATATTATTAACGCTTATGCCTTTGGTATTGAAAAGTACCAAATTACGCTCTTCTCCGGTTTGATCGATGCCTTGACCGAGGCCGAACTGATGGCTGTCATCGGCCACGAGTTGGGGCATGTCAAATGTCAGCATATGCTCTATAAAACGATGGCCTATATTCTGCGCATCTTTGGCGCAGAATTTTTGCGCTTGCTTTTGCCGGCCGGCACAGGCACATTGGCCTCTATTCCGCTGCAACTGGCTATTCTCCACTGGGAGCGCATGGCCGAATTTTCTTGCGATCGAGCGGCGCTGCTGGTAGTCCAGGATCGCCAAGTGGTGGCCAGCGCCCTGAGCAAACTGGCCGGCGGATCGCAAAAGCTGTTGCCGGAGATTAATTTGGATCAGGTTTTGCAGCAAGCCGAAGAGTACGAAGATACCGGTACGGGGCTGTTAGAGCAGGTTTTCAAAGTCAATATGCTGCTGCTGCAAACCCATCCCTTCCCGGTGGTACGAACGAAAGAGATTATGGGCTGGGGCCTGTCGGAGCAGTATCAGAATATCCTTAACGGTAATTACGCCCATTTCGACGGCGTGCCGGTGTTAGCCGCTATTCAACCCATCAGCAAGGTGTGTCCCAACTGCGATCAGCGGGCCAACGCCTCCTCTGTCACCTGTCCGGCCTGCGCTCACAGCTTGAAAGGGGCCAGGCTGGTCTGCACCGCGTGTGGCATCAAAGTTTTCGCCAACTGGCAAACCTGCCCCGGTTGTGGCGCCAGCCTACAGAAAGAGGTTGACGAGGCGATGGCGGCGTAGGACAGGGCGTCAGGAGTAGGAAGTAGGATATATTTGTTGCTTCTTACTCCTGACTCCCCACTTTTAGATGCACTGAAGCCAATTCTTCATGCCTCATCATCTGGCTAGTGGTGGACATTCTCTCACGTTTTCCCCCTGCAATTCATAACATGCTCTTCCCGCAAAAGAAGCTCGTAGTGACCGGCTGCTGTCTTCCCCCCCATCGATGGCGTACACTAGCGGCCCGTCAAGCATAGGGCTGTTGGCCGCGAACGGCGCGGCGAAATCGCTCCATTTGTCAACATCTTGGACCAAAATCAGAGCCGGAGTCGAGATATCGGCTTGTTCGACGGCTTGCAGTGGAGCCGGGGTGATGCCGTATTTGCCTTTTTGGGCGGCCAGCAGCGGCGGTAAATGCCAAAACAGGTTGTAGGCCACCAAAGTCAGTAAAATCCCCGCCAAGACCCCGGTCGCAATTGTTTGCCGTGGTGGAATTCCGGCTAATCGACGCAGCCACTGCCCGCACTGTTCGATGCCCCGGGCCGTCAACAGTAAAAACGCCGGTAAAGCATCGTAATAATAGCGCGGAAATCCGCCATCGACGCCTCCGAAAGCCCAGTAAAATAAGTGAACAAAAATCAGGCCGCCGATAGTCCCCAACAGCAGCCAATCCCATCGATTGGCCTGTCGAGCCAGGAAAGGGATCGGTAAAAAGAGCAGGTTGGTCCAGCCCGGCCAGCCAAATAGACCGGTCGCCAGCGCCAACAGCTTCAGCCGGGTGTTGATAAAAATAGCATCGTGCAGCGTGTAGCCGTGAGGGCCGATGTCGGAGCCAAAGCCGACGCGGTCGTAGGGCCAGACCAGCAGGTACGCATTGAACGTCGGATCGCCGACAGCGGTCCACCAAAACAGCGGCAGCAGCAGCGATACGAGCAAGCCGCCCCCCGCTATCCACAGCAGTATTGAGGGCTTAAGTTCGCGGCGTAATACCAGCCCCACTACAAAAATGCCCACCGCTAAGCCGACCCCCAAGGCCGCAAAAGGGCGCGTGATAAACGTCGCGCCCAAGGCCGCGCCGACCCCAAAGCCGTAGCCGTAACGATATCTTGGTGCTGTAACCGTTTGAAATAGCGCGACCAACGCCAGTGTCACCCAAAACAACGACGCCGCATGCGACAGCAGCGAACTCGATAGAAAGAGAAAGCCGGGCGTTACCACCCCCACCCCCACAGCTAATAGCGGTACAAGACAGTGCGATCTACCGGCCTCGTCAGCACAATAGTACAAGTAACCTAACAGCCCGATCAGAGCTAACGTAGCTGTGCCCAAACCGGCATTGATCAGCCACGGCGCGCCGAGTCGAACGCCCAAACTCAGCAACAGCGGCCAGCCGGGCGAATACTTGCCGAAGCGCTGCTGTTCGTAATCGATGACAAACGGACTCCAAAAAGCATGGGGTTGAGGCGGGGTCGGCACGGTCAGCCGATTTTCGGCCAATACTTTGGCTTGAAAAAGGTAGGCGACCTCGTCTTCGGAGTGGGGGACGTGCTCGAAGATGTGATCGGCAACCAGCATGATCGATATAAAAGCAACCAAACAGAGACCGGCAATGCCGGCCCAAAGTCGGAGGGTTTGGCTGGAAAGATGATGGCTAATGGGGTTCACCAACTCGTTCTTTTAATGACTTTCGGGCGACTTTAAATGTACTTTAGTACTTTCAAAATAGGTGACTTTTGGCTCTAACATTCAATGGTATTTGATCGTAAACTAAATAATCGGAAAGGCAAGTTTTCCTATTCCGACACCATAATCCTACCGGTGATAAGCCTGACAGTTCTATTGACAGCTATCTCGCACCGGCGCACTTTAATAATCACGATCCGAACTCTCATAATCCGTTTAAGCGCTGGCATAATCCTTGGGCGGACTAAGATAATCGTTTGAGTGACTCACATAATTAGAAAATTGACTCACATAATCGTTGCGTTGTTTTAAATAAACATTGGATTGACTCACATAAACATTGGCGCGTCTTAAATAAACATTGGATTGACTCACATAATCCGTTTGAACTCTTAAATAAACATTGGGTTGACTCACATAATCGTTGAGTTGTTTTAAATAAACATTGGCGCGTCTTAAATAAACATTGGATTGACTCACATAATTTACCGGATTACTCATAAAATTTTCTTTTCGGATGCACAAACCAGGTCATTGTCTCATCAAATTTTGCTAACACCATACAAAATAGATACGGCGACTCGCCTACGTCAATAACCCTCTACAAAATTCAACGAGAAAGGTGATTTATCCCTATGCCAGGTATGACAAAAAAACAAAAAGAGACCGTTCATCAAGCCGAACAGCTCCTCCACAACGCGCGAAATAATCCTGATATGGCCGCTGAAATGGCCTTTTACGGCTACGATGAGGACCGCTGGAGCGAAGGTAAAGCCCTTATTGAGGCTGCCAAAGCGGCAGCACATGCCAATAAATTAGCCTACAGCGCCAAACTGGGTACTACTGACGCCTTTACCCAACGTTATGAACAAGTTTGGGAGCAGTGTAGAGAGTTGTCTGATATCTGCGTCCAGTTGTTCAAGGGCCAAGCCGAGCATCTTGATGCTTTAGGACTGCACCGCCAGCGCAACCAAACCACCGGCAGCCGGCTCACCCGTCTCCAGAAAACAGGTAGTTTTGCTGAAATTCAGGCTTGGAGCCGTAACCTCTACCACGTGGCCCTGACTCATCCCGACATCGCGCCCGTCTTAAACAATTACGGCTACCCCACCGACCGGCTCAACCAGGAAGCTGCCGATGTTGAGGCTACCATCGAGGCCAACCACGTGCAGGAACAGGCCAAAGAAACGGCCTTCCAAAGCACCGTTGATCGCGACCACGCCTTTGCCCAACTCAATATTTGGTATCGCCGCGCCCAAAAATTTGCCGATAAAGCCGAAAAGCGGCTCAAAAAACGCCCTGCTATTGAGGTATCGCTGTAATAGTGGTTTCCTGTCATTAGAATATACAACTACCCGTCACATCTTTTTCTAAAAACCATTTCCAAATAACTTACAGGAGTTTTTGACACAATGCTCAACCTCAAAACCATGCTCCCCTTACTGATCAGTTTGGTTTTACTGGCTTTTATCGTTGCAGTTAATGTTAATACTCCTCCGGCGGTTCGAGCCGCGCCACTACCCGGCTTTACGCCCGATCCCGGTGATGACGGCGGCGACGGCGACGATGGTGATGGCGATGTTACCGCCGCCCCTTCGACCGCCGATGAGGGGCGCGCCCCAACTGATTACGTTTTGGTTCGGCTGGATCAATGCGATATGACCTGTAGCGCTAGCGCCAACGCCTCGACCTACGAGCCCCTGGCCTATCGCCCGGATGACCGGTCGATTACGCCCTTCCTAATTCCATGACTGAGGCCAACGTCGACTTTTGAAATCATCGCCCCGGTGCGTTTGGTTCATGACGGCTCCGGCTTTATTGCTGTTGGCGACCTTTCGACCCAGCATGATACACGCGTATCTCCGTCCCCTACCCCGGCAAGTGGGAAGTCTTTCTATCCGGCGAACCTCGGTTTATGACAGCGGCAGCGGTGGATGTCACCGGAACCAATCTGGCCCAAGTGGCGGCCGCCTTGAGTGAAGGCCCGGTCTCGATAGGAGTCGTCGAGGCCAACACAACGTCATCGCAGTTGGTCAAATGTCCAATCGAATGTGTGATCGATGCGCCAGTCCCAACAAATAATGAGCCGCCTGCTTTGCCTGAGACGGGCGGTGCGCCTTCCGAAGAGATGTTTTTGACCACCTTAATTGTCGTTACCGGTTTTATACTCACACTCGCAGGAATTAACGCCTATGAAGAACGCCGTTAATACCAACGAATCGACCTACTTTACTACTTCCTACTTGCACCGCCGAACTTCATCGCGATAGAGGCCCATCATGCATCGAATAGTCCGTCACCTTCATCACTTGTTTATTGCTGTAACTCCATTTCCTCTTACTTCTCTCAAGAGAGCGGGACAGAAGCTAGGTAACAGAAACGATAATGAAAATTACCGTAGGACAAACTTAAGTTTGTCCTACAACTCTATTTTCAAGGGCGATACCAGGGCTTTAAAGCCGGTTCGAAGAAATCGTCGCCCCAGCAAACTTTTCTCGTTGATGTTAGCTGTCTTTGCACCGATATTGCTGATACTGTTGCTGTTGATAGCCTTCTCCGATACCGACCAGCTTTTTGCTGCCGGCGGTCTCTCCGTCGAGATTCTGGCCGGGTACAACTTGGTGGTCGATTCTAACGTGACCTCACCTTCCACGGCTGGGCCATCGGCCTTTACGCCTGGGGCGCGGATCTGCAACACCACCGCCAGCCCCATCAACGATGTTGTGGTAAAAATTGGCGATTTCGCCAATAACACCGCCGGTATTTATCCCGAACGTGGACCGGGTACTGGCTCATTTAACACCGATCACCCCGCTTTGGTCAACGGCGGCGGCACCTACGCTTTCACCCACGAGGGCGGCAGCCAGGGCATTGGCGATGCCACCCGGTTGGTGGGTACGTTAGGTCCCGGTGAGTGTGTGGTGCAATATTGGACCTTAAGCTATCCCCGCTGCGAAAACGTAGCCGGTGTGGCCGATGATCCCCAGTGTCAAAATAACGCTGTCTGGGGCAGCTCGGTCAAGCCGGAAGATGATCTGTATCTCGATTTTGATGTGTGGGCCACCGGCTCCGGGGGGGCAGACGGCATTAGCAGCCGCACCATGTACATGCGCAATGAAATATCGGCCATGGCTAACAAAATTCAGCCCAACGGAAACCTGGGCAGCACCTGGTTTAGTACGGATCTGGATCAGGTTAAGCCCGGCTCAGTGATTACGACCAATGGGATCTTGTATCGTATCGGTAATGTTCGTTTCGGCTTTGACAACGACGGCGATTATCAACCTGACTACAACTTCTGGATGCAGCCTATCGGCGATGCCAGCTTGTTTGATACGGGTTGTTTCCGTCTGATCCGCACCAGCGGCGTCATTACCATTGCCGGCGGTACGGATACATCCTTCACCTTTGAAGATCAGCTCTACTTTACCTATCCGCAGGTGCCTACCGACAACACCAATGTCATCGGCGAGGTGCATTACACCTTCCTCGCTCTGGGCGATAACTGCGCCGTCACCCCCACACCCTATCAGGAAGCGGCCTCCGGGTATGATAATGAGAAGTTCAACGCCGACTATGGCGCGGGCGGCAATGAACCCTTCTCCAGCACCCCTGTTGAGGTAACCGTTGATAAAAATAGCCTGCCCAGCCTAACCGGCCCCGGCTCCTTCGTTACCTACGAAATTCCCTTCCAAAATACCAGCACCACCGACTCCGCCGGCCTGGTCCTCTCATCAGGCGATGTGATTGTCAACACCCCGCTGGTTATCAGCGATACCATTCCGCCCGAGGTAGAATATCAAGCCGGGTCGGCCACTTCTTCCTTTAGCACCTCCGGTCTAACTGCCACGGTCTATTACTCCATCGATAATGGCGATAGTTGGACGACTATTGAACCAACGCCCGCTATTTCAGTCACCACCATTCAGTGGTGGCTTTCGGATTCGCTGCCACCCACTGAGGATGGCAGCGCTACCTTCCAGGTTTTCATTCCACTGGATTACAGCCTGCCCGTTCTTGAAAACTGCACCAACCTGCAATACGGCAATGGCCCCTCGGTGACCGAGGCATGCGTGACCACGATTATTACCGGCCCCAACAGCATCGGCGATTTTGTCTGGCGCGATGAGGATTCTGATGGGGTGCAGGATGGCGGAGCCGAGATGGGCATCGACGCGATCACCGTCACCCTCTATTACGATGCCGACGGCAACGGCCAACTGGATACCAGTACCGATCTGCTGCTGACCAGTACCGTCACCAGCGGCGGCGGCAGTTATCTGTTTGATAACCTGGCCGACGGCAACTATCTGGTCGTCGTTAGCACCGATGATCCCGATCTCCCCTTTGGCTACAAAATCACCACCGACAAAGTTGTTGTTGTTGATTTAGACTCCGGCAACGCCTCTACTGCCGCTGTTGATTATCTGGACGCCGACTTTGGTTTCGGTCCAGCCTTATCGGTTAACAAAACGTTGATTAGCGGCTCACCTGCTTACCAGGGGCGAGAAGTTCAATACAAAATTCAAGTCAATAATCTGCGAAGCGCGTCTGGCGAACCCGTTGGCAATCAATGTGTTTATGATATGTGGGCCAGTAATTTTGCCGAGTCCGGTACGGATTGGGTTGATGAATCAGATGGCGCCATTACCAATGCCGATAACATTTTTAGCAGCCTGGGGCCAAACGGTAATTATGCGGTTGGCGATTTTGGAGGCAGTGGCGACCTATTACGGGCCGACACCTATGATGTTTCGGACCTTAACGGTCCCATCGTAAAAGTCGAGGCGCTCTATTCATTCTATAAAGGCGGGACATTATTTGAAACAAATGGTACCTCCTCCGACGATGAAATTTATGGGCGGGTCTATACGGGGCAACGCAATTGGTTTCAAACCAGTTCTCCAATGCGGTGTTAAATACTTATGCTGGCCCGGCTAAGCAAGGGGTCATTACCTTCAATGTCACCAGTTTATACGGCGCCTGGGATACTTCTTTATTTGCAACCCTTAATTCAGGGTTGTACATTCAAAAAGGGGCGTCAGCTGATGGGGCTATTTTAAATATAGATGCTATGGGTTTTCGGGTAACCATCGATCAACCCTGTCTCCCCGACCCCGCTGATACCCTCAACCCTGTTCCTCTCAGCGACAATTTCAACGCCGATTTGCTGGAGTTTGTCTCCGCCGATCCGCCCCAGACGACCGTCACTACCGGCGGCACATCACCTTACGGCAACACCGGCCTCATTGAATGGACGAACATCGGCCCGATTGGGGCCGGTGAAACCAAAGAAATCACCCTGACGTTCAAAGGGCTTGATCCCGGCGCCACCGGCCAAACCCTTACCAACACTGCCGTCGTCAGCAACGCCTACTTTGCTAGCGGCGAACGAGCCAATGGGGGCGCAGACGACGCCGTGACTATCATAAACCCCACCGGCTCGATCTCCGGGGTGGTGTGGAGTGATGCCAATAACAATGGTTGGCAATCCACAACAGGATACGATAGCTCCGATTTTAGAATTCCAGGCGTGACTGTTACCTTATACGTTTGTTACGACTCCGCAAATGATCTGCTCATTTCAGAAGCCAATGTCACGAAGAACAAAACGTGTTCTGCCCAAGGGACCAATGTGGGTTGGCTGGCAATCGACACCCAAACGACTGATCTAAACGGCGAATATTTATTTGAAGGACTATTGGACGCCTATTATTATGTGGCCGTTGATAACACCTCCTTGCCCGGTGGTTCTGGTACCCAAACTGCTGAAGCCAGCTTTGCCGCGGATGGAACTGGCCATAACACCCCGCTCGATAATACCTGGGGCGAGTCCGATGTTAACACCACGAACTTACAAAACAACTCTAGCGTTAATATTTTTAATCCCATCAACAATGCTGAAACTATTACCGATGTCAGCTTCGGCTACACCGTCAACCCCATGCTCTACGGCTACATCTGGCAGGATTTTGATGCCGATGGGGTGATCGACAGTAACGAACCCTATCTCGACAACCTGACCGGTGGCATCACCGTTACCTTGTCCACAGCGAGTGGTGTAGTTGCCACCACCCAAACCGATGCCAACGGCTACTATGAATTCCCCGGTCTAACAGCCGGCGTCCAGTACACCATCACCGTCGATACCGGCTCTTTGCCCGGCGGCGCTACCGGCTGGAGCAACACCTACGACCCCGACAACGGAACGATCTCTCCCGACAGCCAATATCCGTTGGCCTTTACCCTCACCGCCGGCCAAATCTCCGGCCCGTACAATTTTGGCTACGTCGGTAACGCCGACATCGGCGATACCATCTACTACGACTGGAACGGCGACGGCAGCCAGGGAGTCGGTGAAAACGGCATTGCCGGCGTCGATGTGTACCTTTACTACGATGAAAATGGCGACGGACTCATCAATGGCAGCGATACGCTGGCGATGGTTGAGACCACCAGCATCACCGGCTACTACCGCTTTGAAAACGTACCCGGCGACAACTGGATTGTCTGGGTGGACGAAACCTCACTGATTGGCTACACTCAAACCGCCGATCCCGATGGCACAAACGACGGCAAGCACGCCTTAACCACCGACGGCAGCACCGATGAACTGGACGTTGACTTCGGCTATCAGCCTACCGGCTTCGGCACTATCGGCGATTACGTCTGGTACGACAGCAACAGTAATGGCCTGCAAGGCAGTAACGAGAGCGGTCTGCCCAATATCGAGGTGACTCTTTACGTCGATGATGGCGACGGTATCTTCAACATCGCCACTGACCCCGTTATCATCACCACTACTACTGACGCTGACGGAAAATACCTCTTCACCAACCTCATCAGCGCCACCTACTGGGTTGATGTTGACACCGCCGACAGCGATCTCCCCACCGACGGCTTCGGCGAACCTTACATTTTGACCACCAACAGCGATCCGCTAAGTCGTTCTCAACAGCGGCGATACCTATCTGAACGCCGATTTTGGCTTCGATGGCCCGGCCGTGGTGGGGAACTTTGTCTGGCAGGACAACGACGGCGACGGCGAGCAGGATCCCGGTGAGCCGGGCATCGCCGGGGTAACGGTCAGACTTTTCCAGGAAACCAGTCCTGGCGTCTTTACCTTGATTGCTACCGACACCACCGACTCTGCCGGCGTCTATCTCTTCTCCGGCCTCATCAGCGATACCTATCGGGTCGTGGTCGATGAAACCACTTTGCCCACCGGCTACAGCCAGCAAACCGGCGACCCCGACGTGGGCAGCATCAGCGGCACCAACTTTGCCTGCGATGACACCAACGGCAGCGCTGTCGACGACTGCGACGCTGAAAGTACCTTCCAACTCAAAACCGGCCAAATCGACCTGACCCGTGACTTTGGCTACCTGCCGCCCCGCTTCACCGGCAATTATGTCTGGTTCGATGCCGATGGCGACGGCGTGCAAGATTTCACCGAGCCGGGGCTGGCCGGCATCACTGTGACCGTTACCCTGCCCGATCTCAGTACCTTTACCACTTTCACCGACATCGAGGGCTACTACAGCTTCGGCAGCGATGTGCTGGGTACGGACAACGGCGACTTTACCATCACCATCGACCCCGGTTCGACCTATACGTATACCTATGATTACGACGGCGGCACCGCCACTCCCGACGGTACCACCACGCTAAATATCACCACCTTCAACTTCTATACCGATACCATCGACTTCGGCTTGCAACTCAACGGCCCGCACACCATCACCGGTACCGTCTTTTATGATGTCGGCAACACAACCGACGGATTAACCGACACCTTCACCATCACCGATACGCCCTTTGCCAATGTAACCGTTTACCTGTACAAAGAAGGCGGCGGCGCGCCGGTGGGCATCACCACCACCGATGCCAGCGGCCACTACACCTTCACCAACTTACTCGATGGTGAAGTTTACGTCGTCTCAATTGACACCTCCAGCCCCGTTATCGCCGGCTATGATCTAACCGCCAGCCCCACCAGCGACAGCTATTTCCACATTCTGCCCGCCCTCACCGGCGATGTGGGCGACATCGACTTTGGTTTCTGGGAGCCTGCGCCTCTTCTGTCACTGACTAAAACCGTCTCGCCGGCGGGCATCGTCAGCGTGGGCGATACCCTAACCTACACCCTAACCATCTCCAATACCGGCGCACTCACCGCCACCGGCGTGATCATCACCGATACCGTGCCGGTCAGCACCACCTTTGTTACCGCTACCACACCCTACAGCGGCCCCACCAACGGCGTCATCACCTGGACGCTCGGCAGCGTTGCCACCGATACAAACCGGGTGGTGACTATGGCTGTGCGGGTGCAAACCACTACTACCCTGTCGATCATCACCAACACCGCCTGGCTCACCAGTAATGAGGGCATCACCGGCACCGATACGGTGACCACCCCGTTGCAGAGTCAACCCCTCTTAACCATCACCAAACAAGTGACGCCGCAGGGTCTCATTCAGCCGGGCGATGCCTTGACCTATACGGTGATTGTGTCTAACAGCGGCAGCAGCGACGCCACCAATGTCACCATCTCCGATACTTTGCCGAGTGAGGTAAGTCTGGTTAAGGTCCTGGTAGAACCCAGTGGCAACGGTATTACCGGCACCACATCGCCTTTGCTCAGCGGGGCGGTGATTACGGTAGGTGAACGGCTAACCCTGACCATGGTAGTCACGGTCAATGGAAGTGTGTCCGATGGCGCAGTGATGACCAATACGGCTTCAGTGACCAGTACGGAAATTGTTACGCCGGCGAACAGTAACCCGGTCACCAATACGGTCGGCTTCCCGATTTTAAGCCTTGCCAAAGTTAACAATCCTGTCGGCCCGATAATCTCCGGCCATACCTTGACCTACACCCTAATTGTAAGCAACATGGGTTCGGTTAGTGCCACCAACGTCACCATCTCGGACACGCTGCCGGTGGAGGTCAGCCACCCGGCCATCGATGTCCAGGTCGAACCGGCGGGCAACGGTAGTACCAGTACCTCGCCGCCGCTGCTGCTTAGTGGGGCAACCATTACCCCCAATACGCGCATTACCCTGACCGTGGTGGTCACCGTCGATGCGGGTATAGCCGACGGCACGGTCTTTACCAACACGGCCTCGATCACCAGCACAGAGGTTGTTACACCGGAAATAAGTAACCCGGTGACCAATACGGTTGTTAGCCATGCCAATATCAGCGGTCAGGTGCGTGATGATGTTGATAGTGACGGCGTGCTGGCCGACCTCGAAAGCGGCATTTTGGGTGTAACGATTGTCCTATACAGCGATCCCAACGGCGATGGCGACCCTTCGGACGGCAGCCCCCTGTTAACCACCACCACGACCATTACCGGGAGCTACATCTTTACCAACGTCATCCCCGGCAATTACGTGGTGATAGAAACCGATCCTGCTGGCTACACCGGCACGGCTGATGCCCAGGGAGCGAACGACAACCAAATTCCGGTGACCCTGGTCAGCGGCGCCGACAGCACCGGCAACGATTTCCTCGATACCCAATCCGCCACCATCGGTAACTTCGTCTGGAACGATGAAGACCACGACGGCATTCAAGACCCCGGCGAACCGGGCATCCCCGGCATCACCGTGACGTTGTATCTGGGCGCGACCTCGGTACAGACGGTCACCACGGACGCCTCCGGGTTGTATACGTTTACCAACGTTATCTCTGACAACTACACGATTCGGTTCAATCCGCTGACCTACACCGTGACGAGCCAGAATCAAGGCAGCGATGACACTCTCGATAGTGATGTCGACAGCAGTGGCGCCACCGCTCTCTTTACCGTCAACGCTGGGGACGTCATCACTGATGTCGATGCCGGTTTCTACATAGCGGCCACGAGTGCCAATCTGCTTATCGAAAAATATGATAATCCCAAAGTAGTTGCTCCCGGCGATACGTTGACTTACACCATTCGCTTTGAAAATAAAGGGCCGAGCGCGGTAAATGCCATCACCATCACCGAGACCCTACCCGCTGAGGTCAGCAGCTTCAGCTACAGTGTAGACGATGCCAACCTCATCATCTCCCCGACCCTGACTCTGACCGGGGCAGCGGCCATCAGTGATGCGGTGCAGGTCGGTTCCACGGTCACTTGGAACGGCAGCTATCCCACCGGACGGATCATCAGCGGTACGGTCGGTTACATCACCTTTACGGTGAAGGTTGATCAAAGCTATCTGCCCAGTGATGATCACCTTATCGAAAATAGCCTGGTCATTACCGGCAATCTGCCTGATCCGACCCCCAGTGACAACACCTTCACCGAAACCACCCCCA
Organism: Anaerolineales bacterium; assembly: GCA_020634855.1. Classification (GTDB taxonomy): domain Bacteria; phylum Chloroflexota; class Anaerolineae; order 4572-78; family J111; genus JAGRBY01. The sequence goes on along the minus strand of JACKAU010000002.1, from coordinate 130,592 downwards.
TCGCTGATATTGTGGTTGAAAAAGCCACCAATGGCGATGACGCGGACGCCGTCACCGGCCCGATGATCAATTTCGGCGATCCGGTCACGTGGACGTATCAAGTGACCAACACCGGTAGTATCACTCTCACCGGCGTTCAGGTAACTGACCGCGATGACGTCGGCAACCTGGTGGTGATTACGCCTACCGTAGCGATTACGCTATCTCCCGGCGAGACGATGATTTTTACCTACGTGGCTACTGCCAGCGCCACCGGCCAGTATACCAACACGGCCACGGTTACCGGTACGGCTACCGTCGGCGGGGTCGATGCGTTTGGCAACGCTATCAATAGCACGACCACCGTAACCGATACGGATTTAAGCCATTACATAGCGGCCTTGGCCGATGTCACGATTGTGAAATCAGACAGTCCCGACCCGGTCACCTTGGGCGAGGTGCTGACCTACACCTTGGTCTACACCAACAATGGGCCGGCGGGTGCGTCGGATGTGACTATCACCGATACCCTGCCGAGTGAAGTTACATTCGGGGGGATGGTCAGCAGCAGCAGTCCGACCCAGAGCGGTCAGTCGCTCACTTGGAACATCGGCTCGCTGGGCAATGATCTCGGCGGAAGCCTCATCTTCACCGTCACCGTCGATAGCGCGGGAACCGGTACAATCACCAACAGCGTGGTAATTACGACTTCGACACCGGACAGCGACCCGTCCAACAACGATGATGACGAACCGACGACGGTTGAAAGCCCTGGCATCACCATTAGCAAAACCCCCGATCTGCAAACCATCGAAACGGGCCAACCGGTGACCTTCACGATTAGCGTGACCAACACGGGCAATGTGACCCTATCGCCGGTGACAGTCACGGATGTCTTGGCCTCAAGTTGTGACCGGACGTTTGGGAGCCTAGCGGCCACGGCAGTCCAAATCTACGCCTGTAATGTGTCGAATGTGACCGCCGGTTTCACTAACACAGCCGTCGTTAGCGGGACTAGTCCGAGCGGAATAGTTGTGACCTCAACCGATAGCGCCGAAGTCGAGGTGGTCGGTCTCGAAGTTGAAAAAATGGTCAATATTGCCAACGCCGCTCCATCACAAATCGTGACCTACACCATCACCATAACGAATATTGGGAATGTTACGCTCAATCCGGTGCGGATCACCGATACGATGGACACTGGTCTGGCCTATATCTCCAATAGCGCCAGCGTGACACCAAGCTCAATCAACGGTCAGCGATTGGTTTGGAATGATGCGACAGCGGGAGCCGGTTTGGCTGCCGATGATACGCTCCAATTAACGCTGCTGGCCAAAGTGACAACTATTACCGGTACCTACAATAATGTTGTGGTTGCTACCGGTCGTTATGCCACCGGTTCGACAACCCCCGCCAGCGACAGCGTCCCCGTTGTAGTGAAAGACCCGGCAGTCGAGGTGACCAAAGGGGTCGCCTCGCCGGGAGCGGTCAATAACATCATTACCTTTACCATCAGGATTACCAACACCGGCCCCAGCACGCTTGACCAGGTGCCGTTGTTTGATCGCTTTGTTGGGCCAATCGAGTATATCGGCGGCACGCCGCCGGCGAATTCCGTCGATAACACCAATAAAGTCCTCAGTTGGGACGATCTCACCCAAGCCGGACCAAACGGTTTCGGGCAAAACCTGGAGCCGGATGATATGTTTGAACTAACAACGGTCTTCCGGATTACGACCAACAGCAACACGTTCAGCATGGTCAATACGGCTGAGGTCACCGGCGCTGTTGATATCTTTAACAATACGGCCAGAGATGCCGACGAAGCGGTTACAATCGACAACGAACCGACGGCCATCGAACTGCTCTATTTCAAAGGCGTTCACCAGGGTGAGAATATCATCCTCAACTGGGCGACAGCGGTCGAGATCGATAACTTCGGCTTCCGGCTCTTACGCAGCCCCACCGCCAGCCGCGCCGATGCCGTCGAAATCGCCTTTGTGCCGGGCCAAGGCTTGGGCACCGGCAGCGGGGCCACCTACACCTATACCGACAAATCGGTCGATCCGTACCAAACCTACACCTACTGGCTGGTCGATGTCGATCTCAATGGCACTGAAACCGACCATCCGCCGTTGACTATTCACCCCGACGGGTATCGATGGCGGTGACAACACTCGGCTCTATCTGCCGCTCATCCTTCACGATGAGTAGCTCTCGGCTAAGCTATATCTTTCTGGGGCTATTGGCGCTGGTCAGCGAGTGGTCTGCCGGCCCGGTGTTGGCCAGCAGGAACCGATGCCGGTGGTCGTCCAATCGGACGAAACAGGCTTGAGCCTGACCTGGCAGCCGCCCGAGTACACGATAACGACGGTATCAGTCGATGGTCAGACATACAGCCAACCGGCGATGCCGGGCTTGACTGCTGCCGGCGATCCTGGTTATCCCGAATTACCTGTGTACAGCGAGTTGATCGGTCTGCCGCCCACCGGCCAAGTTCGGTTGGAGATCATTGAAGTCGAGCGTGATATCGTTCGGTTACCGGCCCCCCCTGTTCCGGCTCCAAGCCCGCAGCCGGTTGATGTTTCTCCGACCGAGATCGATCCCCAAACTCTGGCTGGCGGGGGGCCAACCTTTCGCATAGCTAGTGATTCTATTTATACCGCCGATACCTTTTATCCTCAGGCGGTCGCGATACTAGGCGAACCAAAGTTAGTACGGGATCGTCGAGTTGCAGCGTTGACCCTCTACCCCCTCCGAGTCAATCCGGTTTCTCAAGAAATGGAAGTGGTTCGTCTCGTTCGACTGCGGGTGACATTTTCCGAACCGGTTCGTGGCATACCAGGTATGTCGTCTCAGCAGATTGAACCTGATAGCTTTATCACCGCCGTCGGTCGCACGCTTCTCAACCCCGAGGCGACGCAATGGACCCCGGCCCAGATCGAATCAGGTACTGAAGTAGGGCAGTCATCAGGCGATAGTTTGGCAACAGGCAGTCTGACAAAAATCTATGTGGATCAACCCGGCTTGTACGCGCTCACCTACACCGATTTACAAAATGCTGGCTTACCGGTGAACACATTCGATCCCCGCAGCTTGAAGCTAAGCTATGGCTATCCTCGCCAAGAAGTCGCGATTGTAATTGAAGGCGAGTCAGACGGGCGTTTCGATTCCGCCGATCGGCTGCTGTTCTACGCCAATCCCCAATTCAGCCGCTACGTCAATGATGATGTGTATTTTTTGAGCTATGGCGGGACCAACGGTTTGCGTATGAGCAGTCGATCCGGCAGCCCGGCTGGTTTGACGGCCGGTAACGCCTGGCGCACAGCCACCGCCGAGACGAACAAATTCTATGACCCTCTCTACGCCGGTCGTGATGGCGATTACTGGTACTGGGCTAAACTGGCTCGCCCGAATGCCGCCTCCGGTAGTTACACGATTCCTTTGACCAGTGTAGCCGGTGCCGGCCCCAGTGCTAAGTTGCAACTCTGGCTGCAAGGTTATACAGCCCATTCAACAATTAATCCGGATCACAGAGTGAGTGTCAAAGTCAACGGCACGGCCACCGGTACGATTGAATGGGACGGCAAATCGGTTTACACCGCTAACTTAGCCGTGCCGCTGAGCGTTCTCAAGTCAGGGACCAACCAGATTCAACTAAGCCTCCCGGGTATTACCGGCGTTTTTGCCGAAGGCGTCTGGCTCGATGCGATGTCGATCACCTATCCTACCACCCAAATAGGGACAAGCCAACTCCATTTCGGCGCTGAGGCGGGGCAGAAAAAATACACACTGAGTGGGACCAGCAGCTATACGGTTTACGATGTCACTGAACCCGATACACCTCAACGTGTAACTAATTTTAGCTGGTCAGGTGGTTCACTGACCATCGGCGATAATTCCGCCACGCCCCATTTCTATCTGGTTGTGCCTAATAACCAAATCAAGTCTCCCAAGCAACTTCGGTCAGCAAACTTACTGACCGATCCGGTCAGTGGCGCAGACTACATCATTATCACTCACCCTAGCTTTAGCGCGGCTATTGCGCCGCTGGCTACCTACCGAAGTAATCAAGGACTGCGTGTCGCCACTATTAACATCAACGCGATTTATGACACGTTTGGAGGAGGTCGTATAGACGCTGAAGCGATTAAGACCTTTTTGGATCATGCTTATCACAATTGGCCTGCCCCTAAGCCGGTGTACGTTTTATTGGTAGGCGACGGCAGCTACGATTTCAAAAATTACAGCGGTTACAACCCGCCCACGTTTATTCCGCCCTATTTGGCCCCGGTCGATCCTTGGTGGGGCGAGACAGCCTCGGACAATCGCCTGGTGACGGTCGCCGGCAGCGATACCTTGCCCGATCTGCTGATCGGACGGCTGCCGGTCGCCAGTGCAGCGGAGGTGACGACCATCGTCAACAAAATCATCCAGTACGAAACCAATCCCCCCGCCGGTCTGTGGCCGACCAACCACATCTTCGTAGCCGATAACCCCGACAGCGCCGGTGATTTTCAAGCGGCAGCCGATGACGGGTTAACCGGCTTACCGGCTTCGTTCATCCCCTATCGCTACTACTACACTGAGGGCAGCAGTAACCAACCATACCTTTACACGAATCCGGAAGATTTAAATGCAGACCTGGTGGCCGACTTTACCTATGGCGCTAGTTTTATCTCTTTTTACGGGCATAGTTCGTGGGAACAGTGGGCGGTTGAGTCTTTTCTGGCCTTGGATAATCTTGCCCAACTCCAAAACCAAAATCGATTACCTATAGTCTCTGAAATGACCTGTTTTACGGGATTTTTTCATCATCCTAAGGAGGCTACCTTTGACGAAAGCCTCCTGCGTCGATCCGGCGGCGGTGCGGTGGCGGTGTGGGGCAGCACCGGGTTGGGCGTCGGCGCCGGACACGATCGGCTTCAGGCCGGCTTCTACCAAACGATTTCTCAAGATGGCGGGCCGGATTTGGGGACGGCCGTTTTAGCCGGTAAATTAAAACTCTCAGCTTTAGGCTACCATCAAGATTTGCTCGATACGTTCACCCTTTTCGGCGATCCGGCCCTGCGCCTATCGAGCGTTTTCAAACCTGATCTGCGCCTGACTCAGCAAGTGCTTGGCTCTGGCCATAAACCCGGCGATCCAGTCGCCTTCATTTTGACGGTCGAAAATACAGGGGCGGGCGTGGCGACGGATATTGTGGTGACCAATAGCGTGCCGCCGGAAATTCTATCACCTACCTGGTCAACTGCTGCCTCGGGCGTGAGTGTCAGCGGAACATATACCTGGACATTGCCCGATTTAGGCTCCAATCAACAGGTTGTCATTCAGGTATCCGGCGTTATCGACCCGACGCTGCCGGATACCTTTTCTATCGTCAACATTGCCACGGTCAGTTCCGGCGTATCGGAATTAAGTAACGCCAATAACCGGAGTGCGGCGATCGTGGGTGGGCACCGATTATTCTTACCGTTAGCGGCTAAAGCTTTTTACTGGTAAAAGCTTTAGCCGCCTAATGACCATTGTGGTTAATTTATCAATTTAGCCTGAAGCGTTATCTCGGCGGCGGCCAGAACCTGAGAAACAGGACAGTTGTTTTTAGCGCCTTGGGCCTGTTCCATAAAGGTCGCCTCGTCGATACCGGGCACAGTGGCTTCGGTTTCCAATTCGATCGTGGTGATTTTAAAGGTGTTATCTACTTTATCGAGATGAACCTTGGCCACGGTCTGAATCCGGGTGGCGTCGTAACCGGCGCGTTGCAGCCCCAGCGATAACGCCATCGAAAAACAGCCGGCGTGGGCTGCACCGATTAGCTCTTCGGGGTTGGTGCCCGCCCCATCCTCAAATCGAGACGCGGCCGAATAGGATCCTTCAAAGGCCCCACTGCCTAACGAGACGGTGCCTGCGCCGTCTCGGAAATTACCTTCCCATACTGCTTCTGCCTTACGAATAGCCATGAATATCTCCTTTGAATTGGTTAGTGTAACTATTCGGGAATTGAAGCGCTGGGGAGAAAGCCAGGCTAAGGCTAAGAAACTACGTCGTCAAAGCGGGTGTGTTGATCAGGTGCGCTTGCCATAGCTTCTACCTTAGTTTGTTAACGTCGCTATCTCTCCCTGAATAGTCACGTTTTAATAAAAAGTTGCATTGCCTATAACTTTACTGATTTATCCTCTTTAGACAAATAGACCGGTTTTTGTTATCAATTGCCGCTTTATCGAATTCTCATAACGTGATATACTCGCCAGGTATGCTCTCGATAATTTGTCCGGGGTTGATTTACGCCGGGCGCAACTGCAAGGGGCTAATTTGAATACCAACCTTAATTACGTCAATCTAACCGGTGCTTTCTACAATGTCGATACCATTTGGCTGGCGGATTTTGATCCGATCCAGGCCGGAGCCAAAACGGAAGCCCGGTGAGAATTACCTTCAATGTATTGGAGCGACAAAGCTTGCTTTGTCATTCACCGTAGGGTCAAAGTAAACTTTGACGCTCCAGAACTTTATTTTTTCATAGGAGCTATTATGAAGTCGATCTTCATCCGCTATCTCAGCGGCTCAGACATCGAGGCATTGGCGATGACCGATGCCGAAATCTTGGAGGCCATTGAAACCAGCTTGCGTGCTCAGGGTCAGGGCCAAACCGTCATCGAACCGCGTATGCACCTAATCCCCGATGCCGCATTTCACGGTCATTTTAATGTCCTGCGCGGTTACATCGCCCCAATGGACGTGGCCGGGGTGAAAATTGTGGGCGATTACGAATACAATTACCAACAAGGGTTGCCCTCGGAAATGGCCCTGCTCAATTTGATGGATGCCCGCACCGGCATGCCGCGTGCCGTGCTCAACGCCACCGCCATCACCGATATGCGCACCGGGGCGATGACCGCTATCGGGGCCAAATATCTGGCGCCGCCCCGGCCGCGTATCTTGGGCCATATCGGGGCGCGAGGTACCGCCTATTGGAATGTCCGGCTGCTGAACAGCCTGTTCGATTTTGAGGAGATTCGGGTTCATTCGCGTCGGCCCGAAAGCCGGCAAGCCTTTGCCGACCGGCTTGAGCGCGATCTGGGCAAGCCGGTAACGGTGACCGATACCTGGCAGGCTTGCCTGGAAGGGGCCGATATTTTAGTCGAGGCGTCTCGACTGCCGGCCCCGCAGCCGCTCTTTAAAACCCGTTGGATCAAACCGGGCGCGCTGGTCATTCCCTACGGTACCATGAGTACGGTGGAAGATGACATTACCGACATTATGGCCAAGATTGTAGTCGATGACTGGGGGCAATGTTTGATCGGGCCGTTCGGCTGTCTGCGGCGACATGTCGATTCCGGCCAAATCACCCGCGACACCATCCACGGCGAATTGGGCGACATCTGCGCCGACAAGTTGCCGGGTCGCGAAGATGCTGGTGAAACCATTTTATTTTGGCACCGAGGCCTATCGACCTCGGATATTGCGTTGGGCTATGCTATGCTGGAGAAGGCCGCCCGGCTGGGTATCGGCCGGGAGCTGCCTTTCGCATGATCACACTCAGACAACCGGCAGACCTCACTTGGGAAGTGGTCGAGGCAGTGGCCTATGACCATGCTCGGCTCGAAATCGACGAACCACTGCTGGTCAGGGTGGAGCAAGGCCGGGCCGATTTTCTACATCTCATCGACCAAGGCGTCCCTTGCTACGGCGTCACCACCGGGCTGGGCGCGCTGGCCAACACTGACCTGACCGACGCTGAACGGGCCGATCTGCCGCACAATATGCTGCGGGCGCGGGCTGCGGCCATCGGCCCACCGCTGCCCAAGCCGGTAGCCAGAGCGACGCTGGTCATCCGGCTGGTCAATTTTCTGTCCGGCCTGGACGGCGTCAGCGCCGATTTGTGCCGCTTTGTGGCGGCCCGGTTGAATGATGATTGCACCCCCTGGATACCCGGTCAGGGGCACGGCATCGCCGCCGATGTCACGGCCAACTGCCACGCCTTCCAAACCTTTATTGGCGAGGGGTTTATCTTTGGCCCGGATAACCACCGTCAACCGGCCGCCGAGGCCCTGGCCGCCCGTGGCGTCGAGCCGTACCGTTTGGGGGTCAAAGAAGGATTGGCCCTACTCAGCGGAGTGACGACAGCGCCGGCGTATGCGCTCGACGCCTACCGCTGTTTGGAACGGCAATTACGGTTGGCGACGATGGTCGCGGCAGTATCGATGGAAGGCTTGGCCGCGCCGAAAGATGCGGTCGATCCGGCGCTAGCGGCGGTTTCGGCCGAGCCGGGCGTAGGGGTGATGATCGCCGTCTTGCAGCGTTGGTTGGCCGGCAGCCGGATCGAAGCGGTCAAATTTCAAGCGCCGGTTTCGTATCGGGTGACGCCGCAGGTCCATGGGGCGATGTTCGACGCCTTGCAGCAGTTGCGCCAGCGTATCGAGCGGGGGCTGGTCAGTTTTACGGACAACCCGCTTATGGTGCGGAATGGTTCGATCCAGGGTGGGCGGCTACTGTCGGTTGGCTTGTTTCACAACCAGCATCTGGTCAATCAAGTGGAACAGGTGGCGCTGGCGTTGGCGCACGTCGGCTGCTTGAGCGAGCGCCGTTTGCATCGACTGTTGAACCCGACTATCACCGGTCTGCCCCCGCAGTTAGCGGCGCGTCCCGGACTGGACGCCGGGCTGGTGGTGGCTCACAAAGCCAGCCTGGGGCTGGCGGCTCATCTGCGCCTGCTGGCCCAGCCGATCTCGCTGGCGACCGGCGACAGTTCCGGTGGGCAGGAGGATTATATGGCATTGACGCTCCCGGCTATTGCCCGGCTGTACGATATGGCCGATCTGGTGACATCAATGCTGGCCTACGAACTGTTGGCCGGACTAACGGCGCTCGATCAACGCGGCGGATGCCCCGGTGACGGGGTTGAGGCGGTGCGGGCCTATGTCCGGCAGGTCATCCCGCCCTTAGAGCAGGATCGCTCGCCGGGGCCGGATGTGGAGCAACTGCGGCAGATGCTTGACTCGTCAGCGTTTCGAGCCGTATTAGACATTTTTGGCTAACGACCAGTGTTTCGATTTGATCCCAATTTCGGTGCGCCCGACCGCCGACCACCGACCGTTGACCGTCGCATACCAACCAATTCGCTTACCTTCTAGCGGTCGGCCAGCGTTGGTCTAGGCGCTTAAAGCCATTTTGGAAGGATCATAACTTGTCAATTTAAACAGCGGTTCGTTAGCGAATGAGAGCGTTAAGCCGATGCCATGAAAATTTGCTCTCGCCCGCTGAAAATGCTACAATCCTGGTTACATATTGGGGAGTCGTCTAGTGGTAGGACAGCAGATTCTGGCTCTGCCGGCCGGGGTTCGAATCCCTGCTCCCCAGTAAAGGATGATTGAATAGGGCATGACTAACCTTGGGCATGCCCTACTTTTTTGGTGGTAACTATGGGTGCGTTGACCCCACGTACATCAAAAAGTAAAACATGGTTGGCGCTATTTGGGGTGGTCAGCGTAATTCTGTTGATTTTTATGCTCAGCCTGGCCTACGTGCTCATCGCGCAGCCGGATGTGACGACCGAAACGGCAGCCACCGCCACTCGACCGGCGGGCTTGAGTTTGCCGACCGCTTCCGCCCCCACCACAACTGCCGGCCCACCGCTGCCGGAACGAATTGACTTTACGGTGGAAGAACCGGTTGAGGGGTTTTCTAATTGCGAGCGATACGGTTTTCAAGGGGTCGTGACCGACCGTAATGGAGAGCCGCTCCAAGACGTCCAAGTAGTAGTGTGGGCTAACCAAACCGGTTTGGTGGCGCTGACGGCCACCGGCAGCCAAGGGACGTATCTCATTGAACTTGAGCAGTTGCCGCCTCATCAAAAACTATGGATCCAGATCTTTGCTAATGATTTGCCCGTGGCTCAGCCGCTGCTGGTTGAGCCAAATATCGATTGCCAGACCGGTTTTCAGGTCTACCAGGTCAATTGGCGGCAGACCGCCGAGTGACCGTCACCTATCGCCGATAATAGAGTTCATAAAGTTTTAAAGTTAGTGAAGTTAATGAGTTTTTTATATGCGACCAACTTTATTCTTGACGAAAACTCCATAAACTCTAAGAACTCATTAAACTCCATAAACTCTAATGTCTAGCCAAAAGGATTGTGATGCAAACAACAATTTACACCGACGCTTCCGGATTTGAAACCCTGGCGCACGAGTGGGACGATCTAGTGGAGCGATCTGTCAACGCTCCATTTTTTATGCGATATGGCTACCAGAGCGCCTGGTGGCAATGTTTGGGCAATGAGGATTTATGCCTGATCGCTATTCGGACCGACGAGGGGCAGTTGGTGGGCTTGGCCCCGCTGTATGGCGAAACCACGCCGGATGGGCAGCGGCAGCTCACCTTTGTGGGCTGTGTCGATGTGTCGGACTATCTGGATTTGTTGGTGGACGCCAACTATGTTGAGGCGGTACACCAAACCTTACTCACCTGCCTGGCCGACGAAGGCGTACTTTGGGATAAGCTGTATCTGTGTAGTTTGCCCCACAACTCGATCACCCCAACGCAGTTGGCCGAGACGGCGCGCCGGCAGGGATGGCAAGTCGCAGTGCAGCAGCAAGATGTTTGTCCGGTGATTACCCTGCCGGCTGATTGGGAGGATTATCTGGCCGGGATCGATAAGAAGCAGCGCCACGAGATTCGGCGCAAAATGAGAAAGATCGAACGGGAGGCTGAGACGCGCTGGTATGTCATCGACTCATTAACGGGCTTGGATCAGGCCATGGCCGATTTTATCACTTTACACCAGAAATCGACGCAAGATAAAGAGGATTTTTGGAGTGAGCCGATGATCGACTTTTTCAAAACCGTAGCCAAAATCTTGGCTCAAGCCGGCTGGTTGAAACTCTACTTTATCGAGGTCAACGGCATTTTAGCCGCTACCATGCTCTGTTTTGATTACAATAATGAATTTTTGCTCTACAACTCCGGTTATGATCCCGAACAGTTCGCCCACTTAAGCCCCGGTAATGTCTTAACTTCTTACACACTGCGCCATGCCATCGAGTTGGGCCGCAGTCGTTATGATTTTTTGCGCGGTGATGAGGAATATAAGTTCCGATTTGGAGCGGCGGCGGAACCGGTCTATGATTTGGAAATCACGCGGCGATGAGTACCTGATTAGTTGAAAGTCAACATCATGATAAAACGTATAGCGATGTTAAGCGTACACACCAGCCCCCTGGCGACTCTGGGCGGCAAAGAAACGGGCGGAATGAACGTCTACGTTCGTGATTTGAGCCGCGCTTTGAGCCACAAGGGCGTTGAGGTTGACGTGTACACCCGCTCTCAAGACCCGACCCTGCCTCCCATCGACGACCGTTTGGCGACGCACGGCCGGGTTTTTTATATCAAAGCCGGACCGGAGCGGCCTTACAATAAAAACGACATTTATTATCATATTGATGAATTTGTGGAGAACGTCATTGTTCGTCAGCAGACGTATGACGTCATCTTCAGTCACTACTGGCTGTCGGGCATTGCCGCCGGGGCGCTGCGACATTACTGGCACATCCCTTTTGCGCAGATGTTTCACACCCTGGCCGAACTGAAAAACCGGGTGGCCCAATCGCCCGCCGAACGCGATACGGCCCAGCGGCTGAACTGTGAAGGCGAAATCATGCGTTCGGCCGACCGGATTATCGCCGCCACGCCGCTGGATCGCAACCATATGATGTGGGCCTACGGCGCGCCGCCGGAAAAGATCGAGATTGTCCCGCCGGGCGTCGATCTCGACCGCTTCAACCCCATCGGCCGGAACCAAGCTAAGGCTGAAATCGATGTGCCGGCTCACCATAAGATGATCCTGTTTGTAGGGCGGATGCAGCCACTAAAGGGGATCGATACCCTCCTGCGGGCGTTAGCAGTAGTTAAGCAGCGAGAACCGGCCTTAGTCAATGATGTGTGTCTATCGATTGTAGGGGGCGATCCCAATCAAGACTCGGAGTTGGAAATGCGGGAGTTCGAGCGGCTGCAAGAGCTGCGCGAGTCGCTGCAAATCGGCGATTTGGTGACGTTTCTGGGCGCGAAAGATCAGGATAAGCTGGTCTATTATTACACCGCTGCCGAAATGGTGGTTATGCCCTCGCATTATGAGTCGTTTGGCATGGTAGCTATCGAGGCTATGGCCTGCGGTACGCCGGTGATTGCCTCAGATGTGGGCGGGCTGTCGTTCAGCATTGAGGACGGGTTTAACGGCTATCTCGTCCCCGGTCGAGATGCTGACGCGATGGCTGCTAAGATTATTTTGCTTCTCAAATATCCGGTGCTCAGAGACCAACTGGGCAACCAGGCCCGGCAGTGGGTACAGCGCTACAGTTGGGATCATATTGCCGATGAACTGCTGGAGATTTTTGAGCGCATGGTGAGAGAATATGGTCACCGTTGAAAGAAAGCATGGGCCTGATTATTCAGCTAAAGAGCCAGATAGCGCTGACGGGTCGATGCCAGGGATGAATTTCATCATTAAAACTCCTTTTTAAATGTTTGGAGCAACAAAGCTTGCTTTGATCTACTTAACAAAGCAAGCTTTGTTGCTCCGATAAATTTTTATTCTCCGTATTGTCCCTATTTATCTAGCGCCGCTTCGGCTGCTTGCTGGAGAACTTGGTTTAGACCAGGGTAGGGATGAACTGTCTCGGCTAAATCGGTCAGAGTTGCACCCATCTCAATTGCCAACGCCGCTTCGCCGATCAGTTCCCCGGCGTGGGGGCAAACCAGCGTCACTCCAAGTAGAATTTGGCTCTCTTGTTCAGCTACGATAAGGGCCAGCCCGTCCGGTGAGTCGAACATCATCGGATTTGGGACGGCGTCAATGGGCAGTTGGGCGGCCACAACCTCGTAGCCCAACGCCTGTGCCTGAGTAGCTGCCAGACCGACCGACGCCACTTCGGGGTCGGTCCAGGCAACTCTGGGGATGGCCTGAGGGGCGTACTGCACCGGCCAGCCGGCGCTGGCCTCCGCCGCGATACGGCCTTGCTTTTGGGCCAAGGCCGCCAGCGGAGGGCCACCCGTGACATCGCCGGCGGCGTAGATGTGGGGCCGGTTGGTTTGCATCCGGTCGTTGACCGGAATGAAACCGCGCTCATCGGTGGCTACGCCGGCGGATTCAAGGTGTAGTCCGTTGGTGTAGGGCTCGATACCCACCCAGACAACCACCTTATCGGCTTCGAGGGTGAACCCTTGTGGAATTGTCATATCGTGGTTAATTTTGACTCCCTGTTGCTTCAACTGCTTCTCGATCAATTGGCCGACCGTCGGATCGAAATCGGCCAGCAGGCGGTGACCGGTTGGAACGATCAAGTCGGTGGGGACATCGAGTTTGGCAAAGAGAGTGGCTAACTCGACCGCGATGGTATCCGCACCTATGATGGCGATACTCGGCGGTAGGTGTTCGAGGTTGAGGGCCTGGGCCGGGGTGAGAATATGCTCGTTATCAAACGGCAGCGCGTCGAGCGGGGTGGGCTTGACCCCGGTGGCGATAATGGCCTGCTCGAAGATGAATTTGAGAGCGCCGTATTCTCCTTCGACCCGCATCTCGGAGGCGTTGATAAACCAGCCTTTGCCCTGAGTGACAGCGACCCCGTGTCTATCCAACTGCCGCTCGATCGCCTGACGGTGGGCGGCGATCATCTCGGCTTTCCAGCGCTGCATCACTGCATAATCAAGTGAGTAGTCGTCAACGTTAAGCCCCAACCACTCGGAATGGCGAACTTGCCAGGCTCGACGGGCGGCAGTGAGGAGCAGTTTGGAAGGCAGGCCGCTTTCGTAGAGGTAATACCCGCCTAATGGGTTAGGATTAACCAGAACAACATCCCGGCCTAACTGCGCCGCTCGAAGCGCGGCGCTACAGGCCGCCAGGCCCGCTCCCAACACGATGACCTCAACGGCCGTAGCGACATCGCCGACAACCATCTACAGATCCAATAAAAGCAGCTTGGGATGGTGAAGCCGCTGCTTGAGATGTTTCAAGAATTGGGCGGCTGCTATCCCATCAATCAAACGGTGGTCGAAACTGAGCGACAGCGGCAGCACCGGTCGCGCTTTGACCTGGCCTTTGACCACCACCGGCTTTAGTTCGATCCGGCCGCAGCCTAAGATGGCGACTTCCGGCGGGTTGATGATCGGCGTCCCCTGTTCGCCGCCGGCGCTACCGAAGTTGGTGATCGAGAAGGTGCTGCCGGACAACTCCTCAAGCCCCAATTTTCGTGAACGCGCCAGATCGGCCAGCCGGGTCAATTCTGTGGCTAATTGGCGCAGACTCAGCCGGTCGGCGTGGCGGATGACCGGCACGACCAATCCTTCGGGAATGGCCGTCGCCACGCCGATGTGGTAGTGGCGGTAGCGTGTGATTTGCTGCTGCTCCAGATCGAGCCGGGCGTTGAAATCGGGATACGTTTTGAGTGCTTGAATGGTCGCTTTGATGATGAAAGGTAAATAAGTAACCGAAAGACCTTGCTCCATAGTAGCGATGTCATTGAGTTGGTCGCGCAGCTTGACCAGCCGCGAGACCTCCACTTCGGCGAAACTGGTCACATGCGGGATGCGCCAGGCTTCGTCCATCCGCTCGGCGATGCGGCGGCGGAGGCCGGTCAATGGTTCGGTCGTGAGACTCGTTTGAGAATCCTTTTCGTAGGACAAACCGCCGATTCGCTTGGCGTGGGGCAAGGCTGCGACTTGCTCTACGGGTTCTGGCGGCTTATCGGTGATTATTTTGGAGGGAGGAACTGATTTATCGGGCAAGGCCGCGACTTGCTCTACGCGTTTCTGTGGCGACGGTTGGGCGTCTCGCTGTTCGGCAAAGGTGCGTACGTCGGAAGGCAGTACCCGCCCGCTGGGGCCGGTGCCCGGCACTTGATGTAAATCGACGCCTAATTTTAGGGCCAATTTGCGCACGGCCGGAGCAGCTAACACACGTTGGCCGGGACCGGGCAGACCGGCGGTGACGGTCGCACTGATCGGTGGTGTGGCGGGGAGGGTAGGCCGGTGGTGAGCGGCATCGTTTTGCGGTTGAATTGAGACCAGCGTATCGCCCAGATGAGCCATACTGCCGGGTTTAATTCTAATGTCTTTGATAGTGCCGGCCACTGGTGCGGGAATTTCCACCAGGGCTTTATCGGTTTGGACTTCGAGCAAGGGTTGATTGACCCCAATCGTATCGCCGACATTGACCAGCCAATTGACAATTTCAGCCTCGTGAATCCCCTCGCCGAGATCGGGCAGTTTGAATTGATATGTGTCGTTCAATGAGCTATCCTTGGTCATTGGTATTGAGTTATTTTAGTGATGGTTGCTTGAGATTTTAATCAGAATTGAATTTTTGGAAAGATGGCGACTTATTCTTCCTCAATTGCGGTCAGCGGTCTGACGTAGGCAAAAAGCTCGGAGGCCATGGTCAGTTTATCGGCTTGGGCGGTGCGGTTGCCCGCCAGCCGGGTGACCTCGATAATTTTGCTGCGCATACGGTAGCCCATATTAGCTTCAACCAGGCGTCGATTGGCTTCGAGCAAGCTGTCCAATTCAGTGACCGATAGTTCAGATCGGGTTTCTTGGCGATAGAGGTGTTGCAGCGTCAATCCCAGCCCCAAAATGAGCTGGATGGCGTCTACGCCGCCCACAGCAAAATAGACTTCCCCCTCAGTCGGTTTTTCATCCGGTTCATAGGCATCGAATTTGTCGTAGGCATCGAAGTCGGGATTGAGATTTTTGCCCATCCGGTCGACGATCTTGAGTAGAAAACTGTCTTTTTTCTTACGAGATACCGGCGGGGTGATTTTAGTTCTTTTTTTGCTAAACTCCAGCTCATCGATCATCTCATCGACTAGCCGCGTGCCAAAAACGTCGCCGTGACCGGCAAACATAAAGCGGGCCATCGTCACGATGCTGTCGAGCGTGAATTTCAAAAAGCGCTCGCCCTGCTCCGAATGATCGACCGGAAAGACGGCCATCAGAGCGGCGATGTGGGCCGTGTAATCAAAAAAATAGGCGTCGATTTTCTGTTCGATCAGGTGCGTATACTGCTGCTTGACCACCTGGTTGAGGCTGCGCAACACATCCAGCGGCAGCGCCTCGGCAAATGATTTGATTAGCGCCGCTACGCCGTCGCCCGTCCGGCTGTCGATCATCAACCAGTCGTCCGGGCCGGTCAGGTTGTATTTGTGGGATCGCTCGATGGCTTGCTCGAACTTGTTGCGGACGGCCGGTGGTAAGTCATCAATATGGTCACGGTACTGGCCGTTAAACACGTTGAAGACTTTAAACAGGCTTTTTTGCCGCCGGTCGAAGGCTTGAATGATTTTGGCGATAGGCGTCGGCAGCCCACGGTTGGAGCTGGCGACAAAGACAAAAAAGTCAAAATGGTCGGCGGCCCACCTCTGGAACGTAGCTAGATTAAACTTTTTACCAACGATGTGATCCTGGCGGGCGGTGTAAAACTCCGGTGAGATTTCATCGGCAAAGGCGTCGTAGGCGAGCGGCGTGTAGTCGGCCGGCCCTTCCTCGTTTTGGGCGGTGATGTCGATCAAGGTGATGCTGTCGATCGGCTCGTCTTCCAGCGGCTCGATGCCCAGGACGGTGCGCGTTACATTTTCCAGCCCCTCTTCGTCACCCAGGCCCGGCGAGTCGTAAAAAATCAGGCCACCCTCATGTTCGCCGCAGGCCAGCGATTTGGTACAGCTCAACTCGCCGCTGGTGGGAAAGATGGGGCTGTCGAGCAGATAATTGATGGTGGTCGTTTTGCCAACGCCGGTCTCGCCGAAGACCAGCGCCCGCGCCGTGCGAATTTCGAACGATTTTTCCTCGCGCACTTCGTTAATGGCCGCTTCTTTGAAGTTGGCCGAGAATTTCTGCTCGAAGTCTGGGATGTAGGCGGACATCATTTTTTCGATCTCTTGGACGAGTATATCGATATCTAGCGGGTCTTGGGACAAGGTTGGTTGGGTCATGGGTTCCTTAGAGGTCAACAAAATTTTTGGCCGGTATTCTATGTATCCTACAATTTCATTATAACGAATTTAGCCGGTAATCTCAACCTAAATTTCTTATAACAACGTCACCGGATCGATATCCACCCGCCAGCCTTGGGGCAGCGGCAGCAGCGGCCGCAGGACTGAGGCCGGGTCCTGGGCGCGGAGCAGTACGTGCCAGCGATATTGATTGCGAATGCGGCGGACGTAACTGGGGGTTGGGCCGAGGACTTCGACGGCCGGGATACCTTGGCGAGCGATGTGTTGGCGCAAGCGGTAGGCTAATTGGCGCGCAGCTTCGGCGCTGCGCTCCTGGCCCGGTCCCTGGTAGAGCAGCAGGGCCAGCCGCTTAAAGGGCGGGTAGCGCTGCTCGCGGCGGAAAGCCAGTTCCATTTGGTAAAAGCCTTCATAATCGTGGTTCGAGGCCGCCTCGATAGGCACCTGATCCGGAGTATAGCTCTGGATGATGACCCGCCCGCCCAAGGGACTACGACCGGCGCGACCGGCGACTTGCATTAGCAGTTGGAAGGTGCGCTCACCGGCGCGGAAATCGGGTAGGTAGAGGGCCGTGTCCGCCGAAATGACGCCGACCAGCGTCACCAACGGCAAATCCAAGCCTTTGGCGACCATTTGCGTACCGATCATCACATTGGCTCGACCGTTCATAAAATGATCCAGAAACACGTGATGACTGCCTTTCGTGCGGGTCGAGTCCCAATCCCAGCGAATCGGCTGGGCTTCGGGAAACATCTGTTTGACCGCTTCCTCCACGCGCTGGGTGCCCAGGCCAAAAAAGCGGATCCGGTCGCTGCCGCAGCGGGGGCACTCTTCGACAATTTTAGCTCGGTAGCCGCAGTAGTGGCAGACCATCAACTCGCCGCTGGTGTGGTAAGTTAGGGTCGTTTCGCAGCGGGGGCAGGTCATCACATAGCCGCAGTCGCGGCAGATAACGAAACTGGCGGTACCGCGTCGATTCAAAAACAAAATGACCTGTTCACCCCGGCTGAGCGTGGTGCGCATCGCCGCTTGCAGCGAGCGGCTAAAGATCGAACGATTGCCGGCCCGCAGTTCCTCGCGCAGATCGACCACTTCCACTTCCGGCAGCGGCAGCGACACAAATTCGCTGGCCCGACCGCTGGCCAAACTGGCCTGGATTTTTTTGCGCCGCGCTGTGTCCTTAACGCGTTTCAACAAGTTCTGCTGCACGGCGATATGTTTGGTATGAGCCAAAATGCGGTTCGGCAGGTGTAGCAGCAAATACTCGCCGCGTTCCGCTTTACGGTAGCTGACCACATCGGGTGTGGCGCTGCCCATCAGCACCAGCGCGTTGCTCAGGCGGCCTAACTCCAGCGCGGCATCGCGGGCGTGAAAGACCGGTGATCGGTCGCGCTGTTTGTAGGCCGGTTCGTGCTCCTCGTCGACGATAATCACGCCCAAATTCTTGACCGGCGCAAACAAGGCCGATCGCGGCCCGACGATGATCGGCAATTCGCCCGCTCGCACCCGCTCCCAGGTATCGAATCGTTCCCCCGGCGACAAGGCCGAATGCCACAGCGCTACTCGACCCGGAAAACGGGCCGAGACTCGATCCACGGTTTGAGTCGCCAGCGTAATTTCCGGCACGAGAAAAATCGCGCTCTGCCCGGCTTGTAGGGCAGCGGCAATGGCCCGCAGGTAAATTTCGGTCTTGCCGGAGCCGGTCACGCCGTGCAACAGGAAGGGTAGTTTGTAAACGGATTTCGACTGCCAGGTCTGGGCTACTTCTTCCCAAACGGCTTGCTGTTCGGCGGTGAGTTTAGGCGGCGTGTCGAGCGTGAACCCGCGCCCGGCCAGCGGATCGCGCCAGCGTCGAGCCTCGCCCATGCTGATGGCGCCGGCATCCTCCAGCGTTTTGAGCGTGTTAAGGGTGGCTTCAGTTTGGGCGTAAACCCAGCCGACCCAAACCGGCCCATCTTCCAAGGCCAACAAACGCAGTACATCGGCATATTTGTGAGCGTAGCGTAGTTCGATGACCGCCTCTACAATATCGTTCGTGGGGAGCGTCAGTGTGAGGCGTTCCGGCTCATCGAAACGCGCCAGTCGCTTGTGTTCAACCAAATCGTCGATAGTGCTTTCGTCCACCGCCGTGGCCTCCAGAATTTGCACTAGCGGCATAGGGCGACCCTGCCCGCGCATATAGCCCAGGACTTTCTGCTCCGCCGGTGAGTCGGTGATCGTTTCCAAGGGGGCCGAGTTATCGCGCAGGGCGGGCGGCATATCGAGCCGGGTTTGGGGCGGAATTAGCTCAGCCCAACCGCGTTCGACCAGGGCGTTGACCGGGGAGATGGAGCAGTCAACCGCCGCCAGCACATTGTCCAGCGCCGGTAGCGGATCGTCAAGTTCCGATAGATAGAGCAGCAGGTCGGCCTGTTTAGACGGGCGGCCCAAGGTCGGCAACATCCCGTCGATCTCGTCGGGCGGGATGGTCAGTTCGACCATTCGCTCAAGTTTTGGGCCGACGCGGGGTTTGGTTAGCACACTTTGCCGGCGAGCCAGTCCTTTTTCAACCAAGCCGGCGGCGGCTCCGGGATCGACTTCGGCTAACGGTGTAGGCCCTTTTTGCCGCAGGTACGCCAGCAGAACTCGCTCCGGAGCGGTCAACGATCCGGGACTGGCGGTGTTGTCAAGGGGAATGAGCATTAACTCCGGCTTACGACCGGAGCCGGGCGGCAGGAAATATTGCAGGCAGGCGGCCAGCGGTGCGATGTACTCACGGGAG
The DNA here is from genome assembly GCA_020634855.1 of Anaerolineales bacterium. GTDB lineage: Bacteria > Chloroflexota > Anaerolineae > 4572-78 > J111 > JAGRBY01. The sequence goes on along the minus strand of JACKAU010000002.1, from coordinate 110,855 downwards.
AGCCACCGGGCCAGTTCGATTTGGTTAGGGGTGAGAACCGGGTTCGGGTCGAGGATGGCTTCGACCGGACGGGTATCGGACACCGGCGAGATTTGGCTCAATCCGACGACTACACCCATCAACTGCTGAGTGCGAAAGGGAACGGCGACTAGATGACCAACCCGCAGGTTATCGGCGAGATGGGGGGGAATATGATAATGAAATGTGAGAGCTAGTGGATTGTCATCTTCCGGCGCTTCAGGCTCAGGCGACTCTTGATGGAGTTCGGGCGCCGGAATAACGGCATCTTCCGGCGCATCGACAAAGCTGCGCCGGTTTCGTTTTACAATAGGGCGATTAACGACAACTTCGGCATACATCAAAATATTATATTAGAATCAGCCCTGCCAGTAAAGAATACTCAACGGTATTCCGGTTGCCAATATCACTACGCCTAGGGCCGGAATCCACCAACGATTGAGTAACGACCGCGTGTCGACGACGCGAGCATCGGTGGAGTACTGATTGACCACTTCATATTTAGGGGCAAGGCCATAACCTAAGAGAAAACCGGCGACCAACCCGCCGATATGGGCCATATTGTCGATGCCGGGAACCATAAAGCCGAAGACCAGATTGATGGCGATGATGACCAGCGTCCCTTGAATTCGAGCCTGACTGACCCGGCCCAGATCGTGGCGGTGGATCAGAAAGAAGGCCAAATTCATACCGATGATGCCGAAAATAGCGCCGGAAGCGCCGGCGGACAAAACCAGCGGCCCTTTGGTGGCGAAACTGGCTAAACTACCAAACAATCCGGCCAAGATATAGATGACCAGGAATCGGTCGGGGCTATAGAGGCGCTCCATTTCCAGGCCAAAAATAAAGAGAGCGTAAGCATTGACCAGGAGGTGCAGCCCGCCGATATGGATAAACATCGATGTAAACAGCCGCCAGATTTCGCCGTCTAGGATGCCCGGCCCATAGTTAGCGCCAAAGGCAATCAACACCCGTGTATTGGTTGTCCCGCCGGCCAGTGTCATCAGCAGCCAAACTATCACAATGGCGGCCAGCAACGCGTAAGTAAAAAAGGGCTTACTAAGCGGAAGGTGTAAGGTCGGTGGCGGCTCTACAGGCGGAGGGTTGTAGTAGGGGTCTGCGTCTCGATAGCTCATAGGGTTATTTCTCTCTGGTGGACCCGGCAGCGCTCGGCGGTAATGATCGAGGCGATTTTGTGGCAGGTTTCGTCGAGCTTATCTTCTTCGTTGATGACAATGTAGTCGAACAGTTCCAGTCGTTTTTGCTCTTGACGAGCGGTGGCGATGCGTAACTTTAACTGATCTTCGGGTTCGGTTTTACGCTGGCTTAAACGCCGCACCAGCGCTTCTTCCGATTCAGCGCATAGGTAAATGAGAACAGCCTCGGGCACCAGCCGGCGGATAGTTTCGGCGCCTTGTACGTCGATGCGCATGATCACATCTTTGCCGCTGGCCAAGGCTTTGCGAACTTGGGCTTTGGGGATGCCTTTGTAGTCGCCGTAAACGATGGCGTATTCCAGCAGATCATCCCGTTCGATCATCTCGGCAAATTGGGCTTTGGAGACGAAAAAATAATCCACGCCATCTTCTTCCCCCGGTCGCTGGGGGCGCGTAGTAGCGGTGACTACAAAATAAAATGGATACCCCAACTCCTGCATGCGGCCCAGAGCCATATCTTTGCCAACGCCGGATGGTCCGGAAATGACCACCAGCAGCGGTTTTTCCTCGCGAGTGTAAGGATTAATTCGGGTCAAAGTTAATTACTCCATCTTTGTATGGTAATCGCCAGAAGCTCAGAGTCAAGTGTGGCAGGCTTGATTTGGCTTATCGGTTTAGAGTATAATAAACATATAAATTTCAAATGAGGAATGTCCTATGCCTATTTACGAATATGGCTGTTACGACTGCCGTAAACGCGTCAGCGTTTTTTTTCGCAGCTTTTCTGAAGTTGAAACAAAAGAGGCTACCTGTCCCCGTTGTGGTGGGACTCATCTAAAACGGCTTGTGTCTAAAGTGGCTGTGCTTCGTTCGGAAGAGAGCCGGCTTGAAAGCCTGGCCGATCCCAGCAGTATGGCCGGCCTTGATGAAAACGATCCTAAATCCATTGCTCGTTGGATGCGAAAAATGGGCAATGAGATGGGCGAAGATTTGGGCAGCGATTTCAACGAGGTCGTCGATCGCTTGGAGGCGGGCGAAGACCCGGAATCAATTGAGAAATCGATGCCCGATTTGGGCGGCTCAGGCGGCGCCAGCGATGACTGGTTTGGCGATTGAACGTTTTTAGCACCCGGCATAATTAAGACCCCAAGGTATCATTAACACCTTGGGGTTTTTTGTAGGAACTATTCAGCCGACGATACCTACACCAAATTATCGACGTGCTATTAGATATTGGTCTAATCGTTGGCGGATGGCCTGATTAACGGCCTCGATAGAGCCAGTAGCGTCGATAACTAGCCAGCGTTCAGGTTCATCCTGGGCCATTTCCAGGTAGCCGGCTCTAACCCGTTGGTGAAAATCCAGTTCCAGTTGATCCATGCGATTCCATTCGCCGGCTCCGGCCGAGTTGGCATTCTGTTTACGCTCTAGCCCCTGAGCCGGATCGAGATCGAGGTAGATGGTCAAATCCGGTTTTAGACTCTGGGTCGCAAACTGGGTGATCAGGCGCAGCATCTCAGCTTCTAGCCCGCGACCGTAGCCCTGGTAAGCAAAGGTGCTGTCGGCATAGCGGTCGCAGACAACCGCCCCGCCTCTTTTTAGATGAGGCAGAATTACCTGATGAACCAATTGGGCCCGGCTAGCCGAATAGAGCAGCACCTCAGCCGGAGCGCACATGGCCGTATTGTTCACGCTGTGCAGCACATCCCGAATCTGGTCGCCGATGGCCGTGCCGCCGGGTTCTCGCGTAGTCAGTACATCGTACCCTAAATTCGTCAAGAACTGAGCTGTCAGTTGAATTTGGGTACTCTTGCCGGAGCCGTCAGGGCCTTCAAAGGTTAAAAATAGGCTCAATTTCCGCCCCGCTGTAAATCGCGATAGATCCGTACTCGCCGGTACGGTTCGCGCCCCGAACTGTGCGAAATAAGATTGGCCTGCCGAGCCATCTCATGCTGCTGGCGTCGAATCCCGGCATTTTGCGGCGAGAGTTCGACGCTACGCATCCCGCCCAAAACTTTGCGGATAGCCTCTTGGGTTTCTCGGGTAGCAACGGCGTTGGGGTCCAACTCATCGGCTTCCAGCGAGAAAATGTCAGCCAGGCACGACTCCATCTGGGTAGTGGTGTTGGAACGCAGCACGTAAACCGGCTTACCCAGGCGCTCGGCGGTGGTGATGGGCTGGGGATGTTTGCGGTAGTAGCTTTTGAGAGTCATCACCACATCGGCGTCGTTAACCTCATTGACAATGGTCATGGGAACCTGAAGCGTTCTGGCCGCCTGGCGCAGCCGATTCTGGCCCACTCCGTAAGGATAGACCTTTTTGGGCTGCAAATTTCTAGTTCGCTCTAACGTGGGCGTTTCGCCAACGATGATACGGTGCGCGAAATCGCCATTACTCCCCTTGGACAGTCGTTCCGTTTGGCGGGGCGACGGCGGCTCCGGCGGCGCCTCGATTTTGATTTCCCCGGTTTCATTGCGATAGCGAATTTCAGGGGCCAACGGTCGCTGACGCAGGAGCATATCGACCGAGCGGCCGACATCGTGATGAACGGCAAAGGTTTGGCGATCTTGAATTTCGACCAGCACATCAAAGGTTGGCGGGGCGCGGCGTTCCAAGACGGTTTTTTGAGTGCCTCGCCGACGCGCTTCCTCATCGGACAAGGTAACGGTGTCGATACCGCCAACCAGGTCCGACAAAGTCGGGTTGAGCAGCAAGTTCTCCAGGTTAACGCCGTGCGCCGTGCCGACTAGCTGTACCCCTCGCTCAGCGATCGTGCGGGCTGCTTCGGCTTCAAGTTGACGGCCAATTTCATCAATAATGATCACTTCGGGCATGTGGTTTTCCACCGCCTCGATCATTACCTCGTGTTGTAGGCTGGGCTTGGCCACCTGCATTCGCCGGGCGCGACCAATGGCCGGATGGGGAATGTCGCCATCGCCGGCGATCTCGTTGGATGTGTCAACGATGATAACCCGTTTGTTCTCAGCCAGGATGCGCGCGGCTTCCCGCAGCAGGGTGGTTTTACCCACGCCGGGCCGCCCTAACAGCAACAGGCTCTTGCCCGATTCCAAAATATCTCTGACGATATCGACGGTGCCAAAAACGGCCCGCCCAACTCGGCAGGTAAGGCCAATGACTTTGCCCTGCCGGTTAATAATAGCCGAAATCCGATGTAAAGTGCGTTCGATGCCGGCCCGGTTGTCACCCATAAACTTGCCAATGCGCTGAACGACGTAATCGATGTCTTCTTGGGTACACTCTCGCTCGCTCAAAATCATCTCGTGGTCGGTGAAACGGGCTTCGGGACAACGCCCTAAATCCATAATGATTTCGATAAGTTTATCAGACTGATTGACTGCTTCAATTACCTCTCTCGTATGAGGTGGCAATACTTGCAGCAACGCGTCTAAATCGTCGGTAACTTTGACCTGTGGAGTGTTGTGTATACTTTCTATTTTTTTCCTCCCTAATTCTGCAAGCAAAGCAAATGAGAAGTTTGCCGGCTATGAATGGTCCATTATTCATAGTGGCTAACTTAGTGATTAGATAGTCAGCTAATTGTTAAAGAACCGGTATGGTGGTTTTGCGTTTGCGACGCGGTACGCCGTTCTTAGATACATTTACTTCAGATCGGACATGTGACATAATGGTCGTTGACGCGGCGCCTTCGGTGGGGCTGGCCTCTAACGCTGGGATAAGTTTGTTTGATTTTTCGCGCACTCGTACCGCCATTGGTTTGGTGACGAGAACCTGACTGGTTAAGGGTTTAAATCCTAATATCGGTAAAATATGCGGCCAGCCTGGTTCATAATGTCGAAACGTAAAGTAGACCGGTGCTTTAGGTCTGGCCGTAGTCAGTCGTAGCGCCGCTTGACATAATTCTTCGGCTTTGTCTAAAGCATCCGGATGAAGCAGCGTTCTAATAGAATAACCTCGCTTGCCGGTTCGAATATGCAGGGCGCCCATAATATCGCCGTCAAACTCCCACACATAACCGGTTCGGCGACCTTGTTCTCCCCAACGTCGTTTAACCAGCTCCCACTGACCTTGAGCCAGCCCTTCCGCATTTTGAACCGGCCGGGGTGTAAAGGTAGCGTACAGCTTTTGCAGCCCCCAACTATCACCGGCCTGCTGTGGCCGCAGTTCCAGGGGAGAGGTAACCTCCGTACGATCAACCGAAGGATCGAGTTGGTAAAAATGCTCCTGACCGTATTCAACAAAGCCGACATTTTTGAAGATTTGGAGTTCATCAGTATGCAGCGGCAGCCGGGCATAAATGCGTAGTGTCCCTGACTCGGCCGTTTGGACGCAGAGATGGGCCAGCAAACGCTGCCAGATGGCATGACTGCCGTTTCCGGAATTGAGCGTAGGCGACATAAAAACCACGTCCCGTTCGGGACGACCAGGACGAATTCTCACCTGGGCTAGACCCTGATGTAGGCCGTTTTCGTCTCGATGATCAAGAATAAATGTTGAGGGGCCCGACTGGGGAGAAAGAATGGTGTCTAAAAAGACCGATCTCATAGGAGAGCGGGGATGCGTTAACTGCTCTTCAATATCAAGTGGCGTCCCTGCCTTTTGCAGGCGAGCCACAAGCCGTGAGTCTCGCAAATGAAAAGATCGTATCAACTTTCAGTTCTCAAACTCAATCTTTGGCGGAGAATGATAATTCAGGTTATCACCCGATGATACGGGTATTGTACCTAGAATAGGGGGGATTGACAAATATTGGGCATGAGCGAACCGCTTATACCAAATGTTTGCCGCCGTCCAGCCGAATAATCTCGCCGGTGACATAATCCGCGGCTTGCACCAGATAAAGCAGGGTTTTGACCACCTCTTCGGGCGAACCGGTTCGCTGTAAGGGGATTTTTCGAGCCAGCCGGTCAAAAACACCTTGATCATGTTGATCGATGGGCAGGATAGTTCCCAAAGCCATCCCGTTGACCCGAATATTTTTATCGGCCAGAGCGTAAGCCATCGCTTTAGTTAAGCCTTCTAGGCCGACTTTGCTAATGGTGTAAGCAAAGTGGTGATTCTTGGGGCGCATCGCGATCGCATCGAGTAGATTGATGATGATACCCGGCCGGTTTTCCGGTAGGGCGTTGGCAAAGGCTTGGCTCAATAAAAAAGGCGCTTTGAGGTTGACTTGCATGTTTTGATCCCAACTCGATGGAGTTGTGGTGAAGAAATCCTCGCGGGGAAAGATTGAGGCGCTGTTAACCAGAATATCCAGTCGGCCGGCTTGCTGGAGGGCCGTAGGGATGAGATTCAGTAAATCGGCGTCGCTGTTGAAGTCGGCCGGAACGGCCCAGCCTTTGACTCCTAGCTGTTCAATTTCGCCAACCGTTTGGTGCGCTTCGTCGGCCGAGCGGTGGTAATGAATAACGACATTGCACCCGTGATCGGCTAGCCCCAGCGCCATGGCCCGGCCGAGGCGCATTGCCCCGCCGGTGATGAGAGCGACTTTTTCGGTTAATTCCATAGGTGCTTTACCGCTCGATCAATTCCAATCCAGCGCCGATCGCGTTTGCCAATACACTTCCGGCGGTTCAACCAGCGCGGCCAGCGCCGTCGCGGCTTCGTCATCCCAGACCACCTGTAGCGCTTTCAAATTGGCGGTGAGCTGGTCGATGGTCGCCGCACCGCTGAGAACCACGCCGATCCAAGGTTGAGCCAGTACGGCGGCCAGGGCCAGGGCATCGATGGTGGCCTCCAGCCGGCGAGCCTGCGTTTCAAGAATAGCCAGCTTAGCGGCAAAGGCCGGATTATCATTACGTGGTGTCAGACGGCCGTTAGCCAAGGCTTCTTTGACAATAACGCCCATCCCTTGGTTAGCCGCGGCCTGCAAGGTGCTGCCGGCTGAGGGTTCGAGTACATTCCAGGTGGCTTGAACTGTGTCGAACAGGCGCTGCCCGTCGATTTCGATGACCATAGCTCGTTTGAGGACCTCGCTTTGCTGCGGTCCGCTCAACGAGAGGCCAATCGCCACGCCGGACTGTTTTAATCGCGCCAGTTCTGACAGCACCGGCGCGTTCTCTAACACGCCGCTGTCTAAGGTGGCCGAATGAATCTGATAGATGTTTAAGTAGGGGCTTAAATTAGTCTGGGTTTCCTGCCACTGGCGCTGCAACACAGGTAAGGAGTGGTCCTTGATTTCATGTTTGTCAGCCTCAACCTGCCAGTCGGCGGTGTATGTATAGCCCCATTTAGAGCCGACCGTTACGGCCTCAGGCGAGATGCGGCGTGACTTTAACCAACTGCCTAAAAACTGTTCGGCTCGACCATAGGAGCGAGCCGCATCAAAGTAGCGAACGCCTTGCGCCCAGGCGGCATCAAGAACCTGGTGAGTATGCTGCTCCATTCGCTCGATGTCATAATTGTGGTTGAGATCGTTGGCGTGGCCTAAATTGATGTAACCGGGCCGACCAAGGGCCGCCAAGCCCAGTCCTATCGGTGAAACTGATAAATCGGTCGTCCCTAATTTGTGTGTCGTCATTATCCTCTCTTTCGATGGCTTAATCTCTAAGTTTGCGAGCTTCCTTCTCCAGTTTGGCCAGTTGGGCGCCGGCATCGGCCAATGCATCACGTAGGTGATGAATTTCAGAAAGAAAGACAACAAACGCTTGCTCCGGATCATCCGGGGTGAATAAGCGGAGAGCCGGATCGCTGTTGTCTGTTCCGGCCAGTAATTCTATAGACAGATGTTTACTGACAGCAATAATTAAACTCATGATATCTTCTCCAGATGGCGAAATGGATGATGGTTTTAGTTTAATACCCCGTAAATGGAGTCGCATCAAAAAGCGGCAGGGTAAAACTAAACGTGCTACCCTGGCCAGGCACACCGTCACTTTCTACTTCAACTCGACCACCTAACTTCTCGATAATTCGTTGAACAATGGATAATCCCAACCCGTGCCCGTCCATTTCAATTTGGTTGAGTCGCGTGAACGGAATAAATAGTTCTTTCTGGGCTTCGGCGGCAATTCCAAGCCCATTGTCTCGCACCCAAAATTTGATGCTGTCGTCGTGTTGAATCGACGCCCCTAACTCAACTCTGGGGGGACGGCCGCCATATTTGATGGCATTGCTGCAATAGTTGACCCATACTTCCTCGATCCAGGGGGCGTGACCCCAGGCGATCGGCCAATGGGGCGGCGTAATAAAATCAACCTGATTTTCTTCTATAAGGTAGGCCAATCTGGCTTGAGTCTCTTCAATGATCTCGGCCATGTTGAGCGGTTTAGGAGCGATTTTCTCAGTTCGAACGCTGGCCAGCAGCAGCAACTCATCGATGATATTGGACATCTTTCGTCCAGTTTGGACAATCACATTGGCGTATTTTTGAAATTCCTCGGGCGATAAGTGGCTTCCATATTTGCACAAAAATTGGGCGTGGGTCATAGTCACACCGATGGGATTCTTAAGGTCATGGGCGACGGTGTGAGCGAATGAGTCCAATTCCGCTATCAAATCTTCGCGCCGATTTATTTCTTCGTGTAGAGAAGCGTTGCGTTCTTCTAACTCATCCTGGAGTTTTTGAATGGTCAAGTGAGTTTTTAGTCGGGCCACGACCTCTTCAGATTGAATGGGTTTGGTGATATAATCGACCGCGCCCAGGGTTAAACCTCGGATTCTGTCGACCGTACTGTCTAAGGCCGTCATAAAGATGATTGGAATACGACGGGTGGTTTCATTGTTTTTTAACTGACGGCAAGTCTCAAAGCCGTTCAAACCAGGCAAGTCTGTATCCAGTAAAATGATATCAGGCCGGCGGTTTTGGGCCATAGTCAGACCATTTTCACCGGTATTGGCAACCAAAAGGTTTAACCCAAACCCTATGAGATAATCGGACAACAAGTTTTGCTGGCTGCTATTATCAGCCACAATAAGAACCGTGCTGTTGGGGAGAACCGGTTTCACAAGTATACCCTGAAGGTTTTCAATGTTTCTAATATTGTGGTTAAAGTTCAATGAAATTGCAAGTTTAAGATTGATTTTGCCATTCCGTTTTTTTTGCTTGTGTATCTTAAAAAGGTAGGGTAAAATTAACATAAGATAAGCATTGTTCCCAAGAACAGGTTATGATATACTGGTTTATGACCCTCCCCGTAACTCAATGCCCATAAAGATTTGGAGGCGCTTCAGCCATGGCCCTGATTACAGTAGCAGCAGATAAACGATATTTTTTAGACACCAAAAATAATCCCTTTTTTGCGTTAGGGGTTAACTATGCCGGTTATTTTGATCGAGGGTGGAAGATGTGGGAACCGAACTTGTTCGATCCCGATCTGATCGCCCGCGATTTTAGTAAGGCGCAGGCCAGCGGCTTCAATTCGATCCGGCTCTTTGTTCACCCTGCGCTGGAAAAAGATCTGCGACAGAATAACTTTGCCAAACTCGATCAAACTCTGTCATTGGCCCAAGATTATGAACTGAAGGTGATATTAACGTTCAACGACTCCCATTCATTGAACCTGTCTTATGTGTCTGAAGTGGACGCTAAAATTGCCGAGCGGTATCAGGATGTAGCTACTGTTATGGCCTATGATTTGGAAAATGAACCGGTTTTTTACAATCTGGTCGCCGGCATCTATCCGAGCGGGTATGAGCCGCCGGTCCAAACCAGCCGATTGATTGACCACTACGGAGCCAGGGTCAGCCGCGAAGAGGCGCTGGAACTCCAGCGCAATCGGGGCATTCCGAGCCACCTTAGCGCCGATCACGCCTATTTTTATATTAACGCGCTGCGGCTCTTTATCGAGTACGATCAGGCGGCTAACACTTTTATCAACCAGGGTAAGGGCGCATCGATTGTAGATTTTATGCTGTCCAATGAGGCTGAAGTCTGGTACACTCTCATTGAAGTGATGGATCAAACCGTCGATACCTGGCTGCGGGCCAGAATTGATCCGGTGCGGGCTACCGGCTGCCAACAACTGCTCACCGTCGGCTGGAATTGGATGCAATTTGCGTCGCTGCCGGCTAATCGCATTCTCGATTTTCAAGCGTATCACAATTATGCCAGCTTATCTCTGGCCGGTTTTAATGTCAATACGGCGCATCTCGAAGGGCTACGGCGCGCTTTCCCCGATCATCCGGTTATTTTTGGCGAGTTTGGCTGGAGCAACCAAACCAGCAGTAACCCGGCCGCCAGTCAGCCGGTCGCCGAGTCGTTGACGGCGCTGTACGAAGCGGCTTCGCACGCCTATTTACGGGCCAATCAATTTGGCGGCGCATTCAAGTGGAAGCTCAATGATCTGGACATCACCTACAATCCTTATGAAGCCAATTTTGGTTTATTCAAAGTAGGTGACAAACCTAAACCGATTCGCGATATTGTACAGCGCTTTAGCCAAACCTGGACTCCAATCGAGCAGCCAGCTACCTTTTCGGCTGTCAACGATCTCAAGGCAGGTATGGCCTATCGCTTTAGTCTGCCTCAACATGTTACTGTTGGCGGGAGCGGTTATCAGGACGAGGCGATCAGTTGGCGGGCTGAGGGTGAGGCGGCGCATTGCTTTATCAAAACCTCTGGCGATGAATTGATCGTTGAGGCTCAGGGAGCTGGCCAACTGGCCATCGAGCCGTGGGAATTTATAGCCGGCTGGAATAAAGCCCGGAAAACCGATTTGTATCGGGTTCTTAGCGAGACCAACCGAACTCGGCAGCATACGTTTGAAGCCGGCGAACGGGTAGTGGTTGATGTTAGCTCCGGCGCGATGTATGCTGTTGTCATGGGGGCCGCAGTGCCCGGTCCACCCTCTGATGGTCTCCCGCAAATTGAACCTAACCCCGGCGAACACGTGGTGCTATTAGGCGATCCGGACCACTATTTGCCGGCGGCGCTGCCTTACATCCGACACTTTGAACCGGATTTTACGTTTGCTCCCGATGAAGTGGCGGGCCGATGGGCTTACGTTAGTGTGGTAGCCTCGCCGGTTCAAGTAGCGGATCAGGTGCTGGACACCATGCGTAGTATGGGCGCGGTTTTGGTTGAGCGAGTCTTCAATAATTCGCCGGAAGAGACCAAACTTCTTCTCGATGATCTGGTGGCTAAAAGCCAGCGGTTTTTGGGCACCGCCCAACCGCCCCAAGAAGAACCCCCCACCGATCCCACCCCGGAACCGCCTCCGGATGATCAGCCGGAAGTGTATGTGGTCCAACTAGGTGACACCCTAAGCGGCATTGCCAAGGACGTGTACGGCGACTACAGCTTATGGCCGATCATTTTTGAAGCGAATCGAGACAAAATTTCTAACCCCAGTCTGATTCGAGTCGGCATGGAATTGCTTATTCCCCCTAGAAGTGAGTAAAATGGGGGCTACCCCCTTGGGCGGGTAGCCCAGATTCAAGAATCTAACTGAAAGAGTTTTCATTCCATGGCCGAAAATGTATTTGATATTTTAAATGAACGGGGCTTTATTGCTCAAGTTACCGACGAAGAAGCGCTGCGCCGGCAGTTTGGCAGCCGGATGGTGACCTTTTACAATGGCTACGACAGCACCGCCGATAGTTTGCACGTGGGCCACCTGGTGACCATTATGGCGATGATGCATTTGGAACGGGCCGGTCATCGCCCCATTGGATTGGTGGGCGGCGGAACAACCATGATCGGCGATCCCAGTGGTAAATCGGAGATGCGCCAGATGCTCTCCAAAGAGACCATCGAAGCTAATGGTCGGGCTATCCATGCGCAATTGAACCACTATTTGAACTTTGACGCCGGTCAAGCCATTGCCATAAATAATGCCGAGTGGTTGCTGGAACTCAATTATATCACTTTTTTGCGAGAAATCGGGCGTCACTTTAGCGTCAATCGTATGCTGGCCGCTGAGGCGTACAAGCAGCGCTTAGAGCGCGGGCTGAGTTTTATCGAATTCAACTACCAAATCTTGCAAGCCTACGACTACCTGGAACTTTACCGCCGTCACGGCTGTACCCTTCAATTAGGCGGCGATGATCAATGGGGCAACCTGCTGGCGGGCGTTGATCTGATTCGGCGGATTGAAGGCGAAACTGTCCATGCGATGACCTATCCACTGCTGACGACGGCCAGCGGGGCCAAGATGGGCAAAACCGCCGAAGGCGCGGTGTGGCTGGACCCCAACCGGTTAAGCCCGTATGATTATTATCAATATTGGGTCAACTGTGATGATCGGGATGTGGAAAAGCTGCTCAAGATATTCACCTTTTTACCCATAGAGGAAATCAATCGCCTGAGCGCACTCGAAGGGGCTGAAATCCGGGAGGCCAAGCGTATTTTGGCTTATGAGGCTACGGTTATTACCCACGGGGAAGATGAAGCCAAAGCCGCCGAGGCCGCAGCCAAAGCCGCTTTTAGTAGCAGCGGCGGCGACGTTGAAGCGATACCGACGACGGCTCTACCGCGTTCACGATTGCAAGCCGGTTTAGGAGTCTTGGAAATATTTGCCGAAGTGGGCCTGACCAAATCACGGAGCGATGCCCGGCGGATGCTGCAACAGGGTGGAATCTATGTCAATGATCGGCGCATCGAAGATGTATCGGCCGAACTGTCGGCTTCCGATGAGGCTGTCGAGGGGATATTGCTGCGGGCCGGTAAGAAAAAATATCATCGCCTAGTTTTTCAAGACTAAAGAAAACGGTTTAGGTGATTGGCATTTTTGCTCGTTGGTTAAGTGCCAATCACTTGGGCTACTAAGCCAAACAAAAAGCCGACTTGTATATCAAGCCGGCTTTTATTTTGAACAAGTCGAAACTGGTCCTGGTTACCTGTCAGAAGCTCGACGGTAGGGTGAAACTGACGTGATAGTGTAGATGATGGTATGCAAACATCTTTTTTCGCGGTCGGTGTTGATGGCGTTGACGCAGATGAGCGAGTTTTCCTCGCTGAATTTTCTGGAAGCCATCAATTTGACAACCCTATCGCCTATCTCAAAGCCGCCATGATCACAATTAGGATTATGGCAAGGCAATCTGTGCGGATAGTTGTTAGGCGTGCAGATTTCTCGACCTTTGTAGATGATCTGCTGCCCATCGTCTTGTAATGGGCCTCTTTCTTGCCACTCTAAATTAATAACCACAAAAATCTCCAACAACACAAATTAATTTGTAGCCAAACTATTGTGTTATGATTCCCCAAGTTGAATTGGCCTGACGTTGACGCTGTTTATCTAACCGGCTCGATGCCTCACATTTTCTCTTTGTGAGAACTATCGATGAGTAGGGTTAAGATTGTATACATTAATTCGTCTTCTGTAAAGGGTTTGGGTAAGAAATGTTGAACACCCATACGCGACGCTTTTTCGATATTTCTTTCATCGGCCCAGGCGCTAACAATCATCACGGGAATCCCTTTAGTTTTGGCGTCTTCTTGTAATTTAGCATAAATTTGAAAGCCATCCAACTCCGGCAGTAGAATATCAAGAATAATAAAGTCAATTTGTTTTTCTTTCAACTTTTCAAAGGCAACGGCGCCATTCGGTGCTCTGGTTACCTCAAATCCTACATCATCCAGGATATCGGTAACCATTTGCCCCATGATTTTATCGTCTTCCACCACTAATACATTTGGATTGGCTTCAAAATATTTTTGCGCACGTTTTGGAATTAAGGCTAAGTTGAATTGGCTGGCCATTAAGTTCTCCCAAGTTGTTTGTCTTTAAGATACGTTGTTGTCTATCAAATGGTCTATGACCTGCTTGAAAAGGGTTTGGTCAAAAATTAACGTTTTCTTTTTCGGCGGCTTAGTCTGGCCAGAATAAATGGTAGCCCTAACCAGGCCAAAGGCAGCAGGCTGTTAACCTGTACGGTGGTCGAAGCTGTCGTCGAGCCGCCGTCATCATCGCTAACCTGAAGGACAACCGTGTAAGTACCGGTCGTCGATTGGGTAAAATCTACGGTTTGCCCGGCCGTTTCGAACGTACCGTCATTGTCTAAATCCCAGTCAAACGTTACCGGGTCGACCGGATCCGAGCCGCTGCCTGATAGCGTAACCGGTGTATCAACGGTAGTATTGTATGGACCTCCGGCATCAGCCGTTGGCGGTAAATTATTAATGGTTACATCGACCGTATCTGTGCCATTCGCGCCGTCATCATCGGTTACTGTGAGGCTAACAGTGTAGTTGCCGCTGTCATTATAGGTATGAGATACAGTTTGCCCATTAGCGGTAGGACTGCCGTCGCCGAAATCCCAGAGGTAAGTTAAGGTATCGTCCAGGCCGGGATCGCTAGAACCACTGCCATCGAAAGAAATCGCTGTTCCGCCGAGCGCTTCGTCGCCGCCATAAGGTCCGCCGGCGTTGGCTGTTGGCGCTACGTTATTGATCGTGATTGTAGCCGAGGTGCTGTTTGAGGCGCCGCTGTTGTCGGTGACGGTTAAACTAACGGTAAACGTGCCGTTGTCTCGATACTGATGCGAAGGCGTTGCCCCTGTTCCGGTACTCCCATCACCAAAGTCCCATGCGTAAGTTAGCGTATCATTCACTCCCGGATCGCTGGAGCCGCTGCCATCAAACGCAATAACTTGGCCTTCATTACCGCTGGCGGGACTGCTAATCCGGGCGGTGGGAGCAGCATTATTGATTGTCACCGTAGCTTGAGACGTGGTTACACCACCGCGATCATCAGTCACCGTTAAGGTCGCTACATAAGTGCCGTTATCGACATAGGTGTGCGTTGGATTGCTGCCTGAGCCGGAACTGCCGTCGCCAAAGTTCCAACTATAGGTGATTGGATCTCCGTCCGGGTCAGAACCGCTACCCGTGAAGGAAACAGCACTGCCTTCATTCGCCGTATATGGTCCACCGGCGTTGGCTGTCGGCGGGCTGCCTACATCGACAGTGGTGGCGCTGGTAGCCGTGCCGCCATCTTTGTCTCTTACTCTTAAGGTTACAGTTTTAACTCCCGATGTGGGCCAGCTACCGACTACATTTTGTCCCGGCGTTTCGAAGACGCTGTCATTATTTAGGTCCCATTCGTAAGTTAAGGTATCCGCCGCCACGTCAGAGCCGCTGCCGGTCAGGGGAATCGTGACATTGATGGTCGTCCGGTAAGGGCCGCCGGCATTAGCAGTTGGGTTAATATTGCTGATGGTAGCGGTGGTACTGGCGCTGCTGACTCCTCCGTCTTTATCGGTGACAGTTAAGGTGACATTGTACGTGCCATTATCAGCATACGTATGGGTTACTTTAGCTGCCGAGGCAGGCGCTGGGCTGCCATCGCCGAAATTCCAATTGTAGGTAAGCGTAGCAAAATCAACTGGACTGATATCGGAAGAGCCACTGCCATCAAATGAAACGGGCTGTCCCTCATTGCCGTTATAAGGGCCGCCTACCACTGCGGTCGGTGGGGTGTTGGTAATGGTGACATCTACTTGGTCTGTATCGACTCCACCCCGTCCGTCATTCACGGTTAAGGTGGCGATGTAGGCGCCACTATCTTGATATGCGTGACTAACAGTTGGATTAATACTAGGTGATGAGAAGTTACCATCGCCGAAATCCCAACTATAAGTTAAGGTGTCCCCATCAGGATCAAACGATCCACTACCGTTAAATGTTACGGCAACGAATTCCGGCCTTGTGTAGGGGCCGCCGGCGTTGGCGGTAGGTTTAGAGTCAACGGTTACAGTGGTGGTGTCAGTGCCGGATGCACCATCTTTATCGGTCACGCGTAAGGTGACGGTATAAATACCCCCGGAGGACCAAGTATTGTTGACCGTTTGACCCGGTGTTTCAAACGTGCCATTGTTATCTAAATCCCAGGCGAACGTGAGTGTTGGCATATCGCTGGCGGTATCAGTAGCCGAGCCGGTTAGTGAGGTTTGCTTATCCTCAACCACATCATTGTAGTATGGCCCGCCCGCATCGGCAATTGGCGGGGTGTTCTGTACCGTGATCTGGAAGGTTCTCAAGGCTCGGCCTATTTGACCGCCGTTGGTTGTGTTATAGGGGTAGTCATCATCTACAACGCGTAGCGCGGCTGTAAACGTAGCCGGTCCATCCGGGAATGTTCGGCTGACACTTCGCCCGGTGGCATCCGCATTAAACGTGACGCTGTCATAGTCAAAGTCCCAGGTGTAAGTTAAGACGTCACCGATTCCGGGATCGGTGGCCAAGCCAGTTAGGGTGAGGGTGTTGCCTTCCTTAACGCTCTGGTTTGCTATGATTGAAATGACTGGGTTAGCGTTGAAGACATTGACTCTGACTTTATCTTGGGCCTGATCACCGTCGGCATCCTGCACAGTTAACGTAGCGGTGTAGACCCCATTATCAGCGTAACGATGGGTGGTGGTGATGCCGGTGCCGGGAGATGTGCCATCGCCAAAATTCCAGTCGTAATCCATAGCGTCTCCGTCCGGATCGGCGGAGGCGCTACCGTCAAATAAAATATTAGCACCTTCCAGTCCACTGTAAGGCCCGCCTACAATCTTGGCAATAGGCACGGCGTTGACATTGACCGTGGCTGTGTCGAAAACTTCACCCCCGTCACCGTCAGTAACCCGCAGCCCCACAGTATACAGCCCCGGCGAGTCCCAAGTATGGGTCACCACTCGCCCTCGTACATCGGTTGCAAAAGAGTCATTGTCTGTGTAAGTGAGATCCCAGGCATAGTTCAGCGGGTCGTCGTCTATATCATCTGCAACCGCTGCGGTTAAGGTTATCGGCTGGGTAACGATGGCTTTATACGGCCCGCGGGCATCGACATTGGTCGGGGGCAGGTTCTTGACGGTGAGCTTAAAGGTGTCAATATATTCACCGATCTGGCCGCCGTTATCGGTCGGAGCCGGATAATCGTCGTCTTGCACGCGCAGGGCCACGATGACGTCCCGGGGACCATCAAGGGATGGGTAGATAAAGGTGGTTGACGGGTCGGTAGCTTTCGAGACGTCCGGCACGAACGTTCCGTCAAAATCAAAATCCCAGTCAAAAGTTAGGGTGTCCCCCGTCCCCGGATCACTGGCCCCACTGCCGGCAAACGTCACGCTGACATCGTCGCCCTCGTCGATAAAACGATCAGGACCGGCATCGACGGTAGGATTTGCATTTAAGATGGTGACCGCGACCGTGTCTTGGTCAGCCGCACCGCTGTCATCGGTAACAGTTAGGGTGGCGGAGTAGACACCGTTGTCAATATAGGTATGGGTTGGATTCTCACCTGAGCCAGTCGATCCGTCGCCGAAATTCCAGTCGTATGTCAGCACATCGTTCCTACCAGGATCGCTCGACTCGGTGCCGTCAAAGGTGACCGGTGAGCCTTCAAAGTAGGTTTGCTGCGGTATTTGGGCAATGGCTGTGGGCGTCAAGTTGTAGGTCGAAACGACGGTGGAGGAAAACACCTGGCCGCCGTCGTCGTCGACGACGCGGATGCCGACTCTGTATTGCCCCTGATCATACCAGATATTCGAGGCCGATCCCGGCTGCTGCACAGCGTCATAACTGCCGTCATTGTTCCAATCAAAGGCATAGGTCAGGCTATCGGCGCCAACATCCGTGGCTGAAACGACAATGTTCAAGAGCGAGCCTTCGCCCACCGGTCCGCTGTTGGAAATTCGGGTAATTTTCGGCGGGACGTTGTTGACGGACACGTTTAAGGTCTCGATAGTTTCGCCGCCGTCCTCATCTTTTACTTGCAGCGCCGCCGTTATATCGGCCGGACCATCGGGATACGTAATCTCGACTTCGTCGCCGTCTGTATCCGGAGAGAAATCATTGCCGTCATATTCAAAATCCCAGGCGTAGGATAGGGTGTCATTGTCTTTGGCAGGGTCGCTGGCCCGGCCTTTGAGGGTAAGCGGGCTACCTTCATTAACCGTCTGATCCGGAATGGGATCAATTTCCGGCGGCAAATTTCCGATGTAAGCGATCAGGGTATCTTCACTCTCGCCGCCGTCGTTATCTCTAACCCGTAGCGTCACCCGATATTCGTTGTTGTCCCAAAAAATATGCTGAGGGCGTAAGGTGCCGGTTACCTTTTCACTGCCGTCGCCGAAATCCCAGACGTAAGATAGGATATCGCTGCCGGGGTCGCTGGCATTGGCTGAAAAATAAACCGTTCTACCTTCTTTATTAATAATGAGATCGTCCCCCAGTTCGATAATCGGATCGGCGTTAAGCACATTGGCCACCGTTGTATCGAAGGCGGTGCGTCTCAATAGATCTCTGGCCTGGACGCTGATGGGATAATCACCCTCATCAAAAAAGGTAAATGAAGCCGTGGGGCCTTCGGCATCATCGTAGATACCATCAGCGTCCAAATCCCAGGTGTAGGACACACCGCCGGGAATGACGCCCAAGAATGAATTAAAGTTGTCGGCTACGAAGGTCATTTCGCTACCTTCTTCGCCCTCATACGGCCCGCCCACATTGACTGTCAACGGCGATTGGACCGTTGTGGTGGCTGACGGGGTCGGAGTTGGGGTGGGCGACAAGTCGGATTGGGGTGTGGGGGTTTTTAGGGCCTCTCGATTTTTGGCGTCTTGTTTCACTGCCTCGACAATTTCGGGGTTGACCTGGGCTAATTGCAACGCATCTTGATCGACACTGTAATCTGCTGCGGCTCTGACAACCGGATTGATGGGCAGCCAACCCTGAGAGTTACGCTGCAAGCCTAACGTCGCAAATAGGAAAATAAGTAGCCAACCGCCCAGCAGAAACACGAACAGCAGCGAGTCCCCTTGAAAGGGATTACGCTGCTGTTTATTCGAATTGTCGGGTTTAATGTCCCTATTTTCCATGATAATCGACTAAAGGCTTAGCAGCCGGCAAATATTTGGTTAAACCACATCTAAGAAACCACTGCAACCGGCTGCGATTTCTCTTCCGGTTGGGTTGAACCCTGGTCCGGGGCGTCGTCCGTAAGCGGCTCGTTGGGTAGGGTGAAGGAAAAGATGGTACCTTCGCCCTCCTCACTTTCAACCCAAACCTGGCCTTCATGTAACTCGACCAGA
Source organism: Anaerolineales bacterium (assembly GCA_020634855.1). Lineage (GTDB taxonomy): Bacteria > Chloroflexota > Anaerolineae > 4572-78 > J111 > JAGRBY01. The sequence goes on along the minus strand of JACKAU010000002.1, from coordinate 91,743 downwards.
TGTTTGACAATGGTTAAGCCGATGCCCATGCCGCCATGGCCGGCCAGATGATCGGGCCTAACCTGGTAGAACCGCTCGAAGATACGGGCTTGGTCGTCTTCTGAAATACCAACCCCATTATCTTTCACTTGGATCAGAATACCTTTGAGATAATCTTGTGCCGACACCTCAATTGTGCCGCCCTCCGGCGTAAATTTAATGGCGTTTGAAATGAGATTTGACAGAATCAGACCGACTTTTTCAGGATCAGCCGGGACTTTAGGTAAATTCTCAGCCAGGTGAATCTCGATGGTATGACCTTCCATTTCGGCCATGGGTGTAAAATCGGCCACCGTTTTTTGAATAATATCGGTCACATCGATGCTGGCAATTCTAAGAAAAGCAGTTCCGGCATCCAGGCGCTGAATCGCCAGCATCGCATCGACCATGGTCCGCATGCGGAGGGAACTGGCCGTCAAAAATCGAACCGATTTGTGCAGCTTTTCCGGCACGCGCTTCTCCAAAAAGCTGGCGTAGCCAATCATCGCGCCCAGCGGGGTGCGTAGTTCGTGCGCCGCGATATTAATGAACTCTGTTTTGAGATCATCCAACTGGCGCAGTTCTTCGTAAGCACGCTGCGTCGCGTCAAATAGCTGGGCGTTCTTAATGGCAATAGCTGACTGATTGGCCAGGGTAATCAGCAGCCGCTCTTTGTCCTCATCAAGTTGGTGAAGGTCTGGCTCATCCGGTCTTGGCAGCAGAGCCAGCATCCCAATAATTTCCTGACTGGCAATCAGAGGGACAACCAGCGCATGAGCCGGAGTCTCGTTCCCGGAATAACCGTTAGCCGAATTGGATTTAATCTTTTCCAATTCGATCAGATGCGTCTTCGCTTCACCAAAAAGGTCCCAAAAATAATCTTTTTCATTGAACGGTAACGTGGCAAATTTATGAGTATCTTCCAATGTTGAGACGGCGGGAGTCAACTGCTGTTTTTGCTCATCAAGCAGATAGACGACCACCTGATTAGTTCCTTTGATGACTCCTTTGACGCTCTCAGCAATGGCCTGCATAATATGATCTAAATTCAAGCCCGATTTAACCGTAACGGCCGTGCTATTTTCGTATAGGAGAACCAATTCGGAAATTCGATTCTGTAAATTTTGAGTGTAGTTAGCCAAGCTCTCCGTCATGTGGTCCAGCGATCGAGCCAGTGAGCCAATTTCGTCCGTTGAACTTATTTTGGTTCGCCGCGTCAAATCACCGCTGGCCACAGCCAAAGCGTCTTCCATTAGATGCTGCACCGGTTTGGTAATTGCATTGGCTGTAAAATAACCAATTAGAAAGACCAGCAGCAGCGTTAGAGCGAAGATCGTTACCATTTGGGTACGGGCCATATTACCGCGAGAGACTATATAGGTGGTTTGTAAAGCCACTGAATAAAACCCTAACGGGTTACCTCTCGCCCTAAAGACATTGTAGAGGACATCATACTCCAACGAGCCTAACTCTATCGATTTTCTAAAACTGGACTCACCTTCCACGGCCAGCATCAAACGCGCTTGCTGTCCCAGATTCAAGACTTGGGCCGCCTCTTCCTGATTAGAAAAAGTTGAATCGATGAGGTCGCCATCGAGATCATAAAGACTGACATCGGCAAAGGTTGCTTGTCGTAAGGAACTCAGCACATCGGGGATTTGAGAACTAACCAGTACAGCCCCAATGACCTCGTCATCTTGCTTAAGTGGTCCAACCGTAAAAAATAAAAGTTCGCCATCGACTGTCTCAATCGTGACAAATTTGTCGCCTAAATCATCGACAACGCCATTTAATACATTTTGCACAACCGGCCAATTCCGCCAGTTTACATCACTTTGTTTATCTGTAGTCACATAATCTTCAACATCCGTTGACCCCGCCGGACGTCGAACGCCGAATAGATAATCGCCATTTTGGTCAATGATGTCGACTCGATCAATGTTTTTGTTGACAATTAGTGGAAATAACAGCGTCTCAAGCTGCGCTGAGTCACCCCCAACCACGGCGTCGGCTATCCCCTCGGTAAAGACAATAGCCCGGAAATCTTCTAGTTGGTTGTCCTCTAGTTGGCTCAAGCCGTCAGCGGCCACGCTGGCTGCGGCCACAAGCTGATTGGTAAAGCGTTCCTCCAAGGAGCCGGATACCAGGCGCGTACTCAGATAGACACCAATTATCGCCACAACCAGGGTTAATATGGCGTAGGGCAGAATGACTTTAACTCTAATGCGAGATCTGAAATAATTTAAAAACCACATTGGTGGATATTTCCGGTTACTCCGTTACGATCAATACACGGTTGTTAAAACGGCCTCGTTCATGTAAGAAATATGGGTAGAGTTTAAAAAATAGTAATCGTGTTGATGAAGGTGATAGTAGAGGTAGATACTGTCTAAAGCTAAGGGGTGATAAGGTCGTTACTTTGTCCACTTTATGATCTATTGTATCATGATGGGGAAATATTATAAAGCAGCAATTACAATGGATGACGCCATATTGACCCTCCCTCACCCAAATTTCCTATCCCCAATCCTTAACAACTTGACCGGGATCTATTCAGTAAACCCGGCAATGGGACAGCCTAATGGCAAATGGGCCAATTCCCTGAATAGACGCGTAATTGTTAAAGTTTGTCACAGCATAAATAGAGGCAGTTTAAAATTTATCTGAACTCTATCAGAAAAAGGTAGGAATTTAATTAGAAAATAATTAGAATATTGTGTGCTTTTGGCCCTCACTGTTTCACATCCTCGCTCATTTGTGCTAAAATTTCAGTGTCTAACTCAAGTTATCGAGTGAAAAATGACTATAACATTTATTACCGGTCCGGCCGGCGTCGGCAAAACCGGTCGCGCCGTCGAGACGCTGCGCGGGTGGCTGACCAACAATATTCCGGCCAACAACATTCTGGTCCTCGTTCCGCAGTTGACCTTGGCCCAACCCTATCGCGATTTGCTGCGCGACTCCCAACTGGCGGGCGCCGGCACCGTCGATGTTTTGACGATGAACGGCTTAGCCCTTAAAACCATTGACCTGTTTTGGCCCCTGATCGCCGCGCCGGCCGGTTTTGGCCGGCCCACCGCGCCGCCGATTTTCCTGTCCATCGAGACCGCCCAATACTACCTCCAACAGGCCATCACACCGTTGCTGCGCCAGGGCTATTTCGATCCCAACGTTGTCCCGCTGACGATCTCCCTGCCGCGTCTGATGAGCCAGATTCTCGATAACCTCAACAAGGCCGCCTTGATGGGCTTACCCCACACCCAGGTCGGCCAGCGATTAGCCGCCTCCGTGGCGCTCGAGCCCAGCAGCCGCGTGGCCTTGGAACACACCCAAGCCTGCGTTAACCGCTTTCGCGAATTTTGCCTGGCGCGCAACCTGCTCGACTTCTCCCTGCGCATCGAAACCTTTGATCGCCATCTCTGGCCCGTCGCCGGCGTCAAGCAGTTCATTCTCAACCGTTACCGCTACCTCATCGTCGATAATATTGAAGAGGACAACCCCTTCGCTCACCGCATTCTGCGCGATTGGCTGCCCAAAACGGCTGAGTCGCTGGTGATCTACGATGAAGACGCCGGCTACCGCATCTTCCTCGGCGCCAACTGGCGCACCGCGCATAAACTGTCCGATCTGGCCGACGAAACGATCCGTCTAACCGAGTCACACGTCGCCCCGCCCCTTATGCTCGAACTTGGTCGCCGCGCCGCGAGAATTTTGGGTGTCGAGGTCGCTGTTCAATCTAAAAATCCCGATTCTATGGAGGCTAAGGCGAAGGCTGAGGCTAAGCCTCCAACAACGCCTAACCCTCAATCCCCAGTTACCAACCCCCAATCCCCAACCCCCAATCCCCAATCCCCAATCCCCAATCCCCAATCCCCAATTACCAATCTCCAATCTCTTGATCCTCGTCCCGTTATGACCTTCGAACAACAGCGCTTCTACCCACAGATGATCGATTGGGTGGTGGCGCGTATCGCCGCCCTTATAAAGGAAGACGGCGTCTCGCCGAATGAGATCGTGGTGCTGGCCCCGTTCGTCAGCGACGCCTTGCGCTTTTCCTTTACCAATAAAATGGCTCAGCTTGGCCTCCCGGCCCGATCCCACCGGCCTTCGCGCCCGCTTAGCGAGGAACCCGCCGCCAAGACCTTGCTGACCCTGGCCCGGCTGGCCTACCCGCACTGGCAACTACTGCCCGAACCGTTCGACGTCACCCAGGCCATGGCCCAAAGCATCGCCGGGCTTGATTTGATTCGGGCCAACTTGCTGACCCAGGTCATCTACCGGCCCCACCAAAAGCCGCTCGATGCCCTGGCCGATGTTGAGATTCTCTATCCCTTCGAGCAGATCGAGGGCAACATCCGCGACCGCATTTCTTACGATGTCGGCGTTAAGTTCGACCGTCTCCGCACCTGGCTGCTCGATCTGCAAAATCAGGCCGACCCACCCGTGCTCGATCATTTTTTCAATCGCCTGTTTGAACTGTTGTCGCAACCCGGTTTCGGCTTTTACGGCGAGCAGGAAGCCGGCGAGGTCATCGCCAACCTAATCGACTCGGCCCGTCAATTCCGCCAGGTAGCCGAGCAGGTACCGCTGGCCGCCGGCTCAAACGGCCAGGACGACGTGCGCCTGCCGACCATTGATGAGCTTAACCGGGCCTACCTGGCCACCATTGAAGAAGGTATCGCCGCCGCCCAATACATCCGCAGTTGGGACGCCGCCCCGGACGAGGCGGTGCTGATTACCCCGGCCACCACCTTTCTGATGAGCAACCGCCCGGTCGATTACCAATTCTGGCTCGATGCCGGCAGCAGCGGCTGGTGGGAGCGCATCGCCCAACCGCTGACCCATCCCTACATCCTGACCGAAGATTATCCGGCCGGCCGGCCCTGGACCGACGCCGACGAAGTCGCCGCCCAACAAGATCGCCTCTACCGGCTGGTCGTCGGGCTAACCCGCCGCTGCCGCCAACACGTCTTCATCACCAACGCCGAAGTCGGCGAGCAGGGCTACGAGCAGCGCGGCCAGCTATTGATCGTCTTGCAGCAAATGCTGCGGCAGTTACAACGCGAGGACGCCGCCAACACCTAACCCCCAGGAGCGACAAAGCTCGCTTTGTCAAAGAGACCACAGGAGCGACAAAGCTCGCTTTGTCAAAGAGACCGCAGGAGCGACAAAGCTGGCTTTGTCAAAGAGACCACAGGAGCCACAAAGCTTGCTTTGTCATCGATACAAAAAGATCAAAGCAAGCTTTGTGGCTCCATCTGGAAAGGTCCGATCACGGGCGTGATCGTATGTTTCCGAGCATGGAAAGGGTCGATCACAGGCGTGATCATATGTTTCTCAGCATGGAAAGGTCCGATCACAGGCGTGATCGTATGTTTCTGAGCGTGGAAAGGTCCGATCACAGGCGTGATCATATGTTTCTCAGCATGGAAAGGGTCGATCACAGGCGTGATCATATGTTTCCGAGCATGGAAAGGTATGATCGCACGCGTGATCATATGTTTCTGAGTATGGAAAGATGTGATCATACACCTGATCGAATATTTATAGCGCCAAGGTATACGATCACGATCGTGATCGCAAGGTCTATAGCTTGGCATCATTCCGATGGGAGATAAAAATGAAAGATGATCAAATCCTCAATATTTTTCTAGAGCAGATTCGTCAACAATTGGGCTTGTATCTCAAGCAGGTGATCCTCTTTGGCTCCAGAGCCAGAGGCGACTTTACGCCCGACTCGGATTACGATTGCCTGGTCGTTGTCGATGAGGTTTCTCCCGAAATAAAAGAGAAGATTTATGAAATAACCGGCGAAATTCTTTATCAACACAACGAACTCTTTGCTGTGTTACCGATGCCCCAGGATAAATATGAGAATGACATCTACGAACCTTTTTTGATGAATAGAGTTTATATCGATTTAGATTCGTGAAGAAGGTTGAAACACTGAACCACTGATTTCCTTGAATTCACTGACCATTTCAGTGTTTTACCAGATGGACGGATCGAGCAAATCGGTATAATGTTTATGATGTTTGAGAATAGGTGATTGGCCAATATAAAAACCTACTCGGGAGTATTATCGTGGCAGACGAAATAAGAAAATTATTGGAAGAAATTCCTTGGCCTGAAGATGATGATAAACTTTTTTACGTAAATTTCGAGAATTTTACACAGAATGCATACATAGACGAACACTCTGATGCTAATTGGGCTGCATATATCTATGGATACAAAATGGCAGTGGATATCTTGGTTAATCACTTGCAGAGCAATAAGATAGATTTAAATTTTCTTATTTTTCCAATTGCTTTTTTATATCGGCAATATCTTGAACTACAGTTAAAACAGATAATTAAAGACGGGAACCTCTTGCTTGATCATAAACCTGATTTTCCAAAAGAGCATCGCCTTGATAAGCTATGGGAACAAGCTAGAGTACTAATAACAGAAGTGTTTTCGGGGGAAATTTCAACTGAGTATACTAACAGTTTAGATATTGTTGAAAAACAGATTTTAGAGTTTTCAGAGTTTGATAAGTACTCTACGGCGTTTAGATATCCCACTGATAAATCCAATAATCCCCCTTTTCTTAACACCTTGAATTTTCTCGATTTAGAAAATATGAAGGCAGTGGTAGGAAAAATGGAGTCATTACTTACTGGAGCTTATAGCGGTATATGTGAAAAATTGGATCATAAATTTTCATCGCCGTGAGTATGACCAGTAACCCTGCGCGTGTATATTCGTGACAATAAAGAGTAAGTGTGGTAATTTGAAAAAACTTCTAGGCTGATGAGGTTGCGTTAATTGCTAATGTCCGTCAAATAATCGAAGGATCAAATATAATGGAAATGAGTACGCTTACTAAAGACACCCAAATTTTACCTTCTGTTGCGGAAGAACTAAAAAAACAATTGCAAGGTCATTTGAAAAAACTCATCCTGTTTGGTTCCAGAGCCAGAGGTGAGGCTTCGGTCGATTCTGATTACGATTTGCTGCTTGTTATCGATAACCCTTCCTTTGAAATAATAGAAGAAGTTATTGATGAAGTGGCAGTTGACTTTCTGCTTCAACACAACGTAGTCTTATCTTTTATTTACGTCTCGGAACAAGAGTTTGAGCAACAAATTTACGATCCTTTATTGATGAACGTCCGTAGAGAGGGAGTTATTTTATGAGCGATGAGAATTTAGCTCAGAATTTAACGGATATTCTTGAGAAAGCGCGACGTTCATTGTCAGCCTCCAAACGCTTAGCCCACGAGGGTGACTACGATTTTTCGTCATCGCGTACTTATTATGCTGTCCTGTATGGAATGCAGGCAATGCTTTTAACACAGGATATATCGGTATCAAGCCATTCCGGTGCCTTTCGGCTTTTTAACCAGTACTTTATTAAATCGGGAGTGTTTAGCCGAGAAGATGCAAAACTGATTAGTAAATTATCAAGGAAGCGACAAGCTGGAGATTATAAATTCAATTTCTTTTTTGACTCTGTCGAGATACAGAACGACATTAATGATGCCGCCAAGTTTGTTGACGCCGTTGAGGATTTTCTAAGAACAGAAGGATTTCTTAACTAATGGAAGCCATCCCGCAACCCACCTTCACCCCCCGTCCCTCCCAACAAATCATCCTCGACACTTTACTCAACGCCGCCGGTCCGGCGCGGTTGGGCGTGTCGGCGGTGCCGGGCAGCGGCAAAACCCATATTCTCTCCTACCTGGCCTCGGAACTGGTGCAGCGGGTCGAGGATGATCAGGAGGTGCTGATCGTCACCCTGGTCAACGCGGCGGTCGATAACTTCCGGCGGCGGGTGGATGGCTTTGTGCGGGCGCAGGGGTTATTGCCGGGGTTCAACTACCGAGTCTGCACCCTCCATTCGCTGGCGAACGAAATCGTCAAACAGCGGCCTTCGCTGGTGGGCTTGAGCCAGGATTTCATCATTGTCGATGACCGGACGGCGCAGTATATTCTGCAAGAGGTCGTCGATAGCTGGCTGGCGGGCAATCTTGACGTCATCGAAGATTACCTGCTGCCCACGGTGCAAATCCAGGCGTTGATGCGCCAGTCGCTGCCCGATCTGGTCAAGTCGGTGGCCCAACATTTCATCAAACGGGCCAAAGATTTGCGGCTGGCGCCCTACCAGTTGGAAGATGCCTATCGCCGGAAGCGCGAATCGCTGCCGCTGGCTCAACTCAGTCTTGACATCTACCGCGATTACCAAAACCGACTGGCCCGCACCGGCGTCGATTTTGACGATCTCATTCGTCTGGCCTTCCAGGCTATCGAACTTGACCCCGATTTCCTGGCTCGCCTACGCCATAAATGGCCCTACATCCTGGAAGACGAAGCCCAGGACAGCAGCCTGCTGCAAGAGCAAATTCTCGATAGCCTGACCGGGCCGGCCGGCACCTGGGTGCGCGTTGGCGATCCCAACCAGGCCATCTACGAAACCTTCACCACCGCCGATCCCGAAAACCTGCGGGCTTTTCTGGCCCGCGACGGCGTCATTAGCCTGCCGATGCCGGAGTCGGGCCGCTCGTCGCAGAGCATCATCGATTTGGCCAACTATCTCATCGACTGGACGATGAGCGAACACCCGCAGCCGCCGGTGCAGAGCGCGCTGGGGCCGCCGCCCATCCAGCCCACCCCGCCGGGCGACCCCCAAACCAATCCGGCTGACCGACCGGAAGCGATCTACTTCCGCAGCGAGAAGTACCGGCCTCAGCAAGAGATTCAAGCCATCATTCGCTCGGTCAAACGTTGGCTGGAGAAGAACCAAGACAAAACCGTAGCCATTCTCGATCCGCGCAACAAGCGGGGGGTGGATGTGGCTAACGCGCTGCGCCGGGCCGAGGTGCCTTATGTGGAGCTGCTCAACAGCACCGCCGCCACGCGCAGCACTGCCGGCGTGCTAGGCAACGTCCTTAAGCATCTGGCCCGGCCGGAAGACGCCCGGCAGCTATCGACCGTCTTTCAGGTTTGGCAGCGACACGATTGGGATTTGGAAGATCTACAGCCCATCTTTCAATGGGTCGAGCAGACCTTGAAAAATTGTCCGCGAGTGGAAGATTACCTCTGGCCCCGCCTCGGTCACGATTGGCTGGCGCAGCAGCTTGAGCAATTGGCCGAAGAGCATCCCGACTGGGCCGTCGAAGCCGAGTTAGCTGTCGATCACCCTGAGCCGGCTGTCTCCACCGAGGCTGATCTGCTTGAAGCTGACCGAGCAGAGCCGATGATCACGCCGCCGAATCCGCTGGTGCAGGTCGAAAAATATTTACGTGACTTTAAGGCGTTGCTGCGCCGCTGGCAGGATGCGGCTATTCTGCCCATCGATCAGTTGATTTTGGTCTTGGCCCAAGACCTCTTCGATAACCCGGCTGATTTAGCCTTGGCTCACAAATTTGCCGTGGTGCTGCGTCGCACCGCTATCGATCAGCCCAGTTATCGCCTGCCCCAGTTTGTCGAAGAGCTGGCCGAAATCGCCCGTAACCAGCGCCGCTTCTTGGGCTTCGATGAAGACTCGGTCGGTTTCGAGCCGCCCAAAGGCAAAGTGACCGTCTCGACCATGCACCGGGCCAAGGGGCTGGAATGGGATCGCGTTTATCTGATGGGCCTCAACAACTACAGCTTTCCCTCCGGCCTGCCGATGGACAGCTACTTCTCGGAAAAGTGGTTTGTGCGCGACTCGCTCAACCTGGAGGCCGAAGTGCTGGCCCAACTGGCCGCGCTGGCCAACCAAATCCCGTACCAAGAAGGACTTGCCACCGAAGCAGCCCGCCTCGATCTGGTTAAAGAGCGACTGCGCCTGTTGTTTGTGGGCATGACCCGCGCTAAGCAAGAGTTAGTCGTCACCTGGAACACCGGCCAGCAGTACCCCAATAAACCCGACAACCTGCCGGCGGCGCCGTTTGTGGCGCTGCAAACGTGGTGGGAGGAAAACGGGGGTAGGGGGTAGGTAGTGAAAAGACGGGGTAGGGGGTAGGTAGTAGGGATTATGGGAGAGAGAGTAAGGGGTAGGTAGTAGGGATTATGGGAAAGATTTTACACTTTCAGCAGTTGGAAGTATGGCAGGAAGCGCATAAGCTGACGCTATTGGTATATAAGATTACAAAGGCATTTCCTGGTGAGGAGAAGTTTGGCCTGGTGTCACAAATGCGCCGAGCCGCTGTTTCGATTCCGGCTAACATTGTTGAAGGTTTTAAACGGCGTAGCCCACGTGACAAATTACGATTTTATAATATTGCGGAAGGCTCGTTTGAAGAAGTCAAATACTTCTTCATCTTATCAAAAGATCTGAATTATATTGCATCCACCGACGAACTCATTACCCAAGCCGAAGCCGTTGGCCGCTTACTCAACGGCCTAATTACCAGCATCGAACGCCGCCAATGATCCCCCTAATCCCTACTACCTACCCCCTACCCCTCGCAGAAAAAGTGGCGTCTCGATCTACAGAAAGGACACAACCCACCATGCCCTTACCCCAATCCTTCCCATTCAGCCAATCCAGCCTGCACGATTTTGAAACCTGCCCGCGCCGGTTTAAGCTGCGCTATCTGGATCGACTGCGCTGGCCGGCGGTCGAAGCGGAGCCGATTGTCGAGGCGGAGCGGCTGGCCCGGTTGGGGCAGGATTTTCACCGGCTGGTGCAGCAGCATTTAATCGGCCTGGAGGTCGAGACGCTGACCGCTTATCTAACCTCGGCGGAGGATGAACTACGGACGTGGTGGCAGCGTTATCTGGCTCACCGGCCTGAGGCGCTGGTGACGGCGACGCTGCACCCGGAGTTGACGCTGTCTGCCCCGCTGCGGGATTATCGTTTGCTGGCCCGCTTCGATCTGCTGGCGGTGCTCCCGGACGGCCAATTCCTGATCATTGATTGGAAGACATCGCGGCAAAAACCGCAGCGTGAGCATCTGGCCCGCCGCGTCCAGACGCGGGTCTATCCTTACGTGCTGGCTCAAGCCGGCGCCGCCTTCAACCAGGGCCAACCCATCGATCCGGCGGCGATCAAGATGATCTACTGGTACGCCCAATTCCCCAACGAGCCGGAGCAGTTTGATTACAGCCTACAGCTTTTTCAGCGAGACGAACAGTTCCTGAGCCGGTTGGTCGAGCAGATCAAAAACAGCGACTTTCCGCTGGTCGAGAGTCACCAACCTTGCCATCACTGCGTTTATCGGTCATACTGTAATCGAGGCGACAGCGCCGGTCCCCTGACCGAACTGCCGCCCGAAGCCGAACCGGACGCCACGCTCGATGTGCTGGCGCTGGATTGGGAGCAAATTGCGGAAATACAGTTTTAGAGGATAGGAGATTAAGAGATAAGGAGATTGGGGTTCAGGCAGGATTTACGTAACCATGTCATTTCGAGCGACGATAGGAGCGAGAAATCCCTGAGATAACCGTTTGCAATCGAACACTATAGGGATTTCTTCGCCTGCGACTACGAAATGACATAATGTAAGTCCTAAGTTTGCCAAATCTCCCCATCTCTTCATCTCCCAATCTCCTGTTTTATGGAGTTATTACGTGAACTGGCAAACCTTGAAAACCTTTCTAAACACCTTACAACCAAACACTCTGGCTCGGATGGTCATCGACATCGAGGATGCGCAGGAAGATTGGGAGCATTATCCGGAAGAAGCGCCCTCCGCTGCGACGCGGAAGCAGATTAACCAGGTGCTTGGTTATATTATGAAACTGGGGGTCGATTGGGGAGAAACCGCCGACTTCGATTTTGCCGAGATGATCGAACAGGTTCGAGCCGATCAGCCGGCTGATGATTGGCTGTTGGAACGCGACCAGCAAGATCAAGAAAATTGGACCCAGGATTTACAATAAACGATGCTTCAGTGGCAGTCCCCTCCTAAGCTTAATATCCCCTCCGATCTGCTCGATTTGGTGCAGGGCAACGCCGTTCTGGCCCAATTACTGGTGCAGCGTGGGTTGGCAACTGTTGATCAGGTGCGCGGCTTTTTAGACGCTGATCATTACCGACCCGCGCCACCGGATGTGCTACCCGATGTGGATCGCGCTGTCGTCCGGTTGAGTCGAGCGATTAATCAGCGCGAACCCATCTGGGTTTGGGGTGATTTCGACGCCGATGGACAGACTTCGACTACGGTGTTGGTCTCTGCGCTGCGCCAGTTAGGTGGATTTGTTCGTTACTACATCCCCAACCGCATGACCGAGTCGCACGGCATCAAACTTCCGGCCTTGGAGCGAGTACTGGCCCAGCGAGCGGGTCTCATCCTCACCTGTGATACTGGCATCGCCGAGCACGAGGCTGTCGCCACGGCGCAAGCCGCCGGCGCGGACGTCATCGTCACCGATCACCACGATCTGGCCGAGACGCTGCCGCCGGCTCAAGCGGTTATCAACCCTAAACGTCTCCCCGCCGATCATCCTCTGCGCGAACTGCCGGGGGTCGGCGTGGCCTATAAGTTGATGCAAGCGCTGCTCGCGGCGCACGGTCAGGCCGACGAGAGTGAGTCATTGCTCGATCTAGTTGCTTTGGGCATTGTAGCCGACGTGGCCCGGCAAACCGGCGATACGCGCTATTTGTTGCAGCGGGGGCTGGATGTTTTGCAGCAATCTGAGCGGCTGGGTTTGCAAGTCCTGATCGAAAACGCCAACATTAAGACCAAGCGACTGACCGAGGATCACATCGGCTTTTGGCTGGCCCCGCGCCTCAACGCTCTGGGGCGACTTGGTGATGCCAACCAGGCAGTCGAACTGTTGACCACCGATAACCTGGCTCGCACCCGGATCATTGCCTTGCAGTTGGAAGGGCTGAATGACCGGCGTAAATTACTGGTTGATCGCGTGGTAGTTCAGGCCTTAAGTCAACTTGAGGATACGCCCTCGCTGGCTCAATATAATGCCATTGTGCTGGCGGCGGCGGATTGGCATCCGGGGGTGATCGGTATTGCGGCTAGCCGGTTGGTGGAGCAGTATGGCAAGCCGGTGATCTTGATCGCCCTCCGCCCCAATGATTTGGGGCGCGGTTCGGCCCGGTCGGTGGCCGGTTGCGATATTCACCAGGCCATTAAGACCCAGGCGCATCTGTTGGCCGGCTTCGGCGGCCATCCGATGGCGGCCGGGTTGGCGCTGGCTCCGGAAAATGTAATAGCCTTCCGCCGTGGTCTGTCCGAAGCGTTGGAAGGCTGCCAGCCGACTTCGGCCAAAACCATCAAGCTCGATCTGGTGGTCGAACTGCCGCAGCTCAATTTCGATTTGCTGACCACCATCCAACGGCTGGCTCCCTTTGGAGCAGGTAATCCGTCAGTTCGGCTGGGCTGTCGAGGCTTACGGCTGGTCGATGAGGCCATCTTCGGCAAAGCCGGCGATCACAAGCGGCTGACCGTTGAAGATGAAGCGGGTTATCGGCAGGAGGTCATCTGGTGGCGCGGCGCGGCGGAACGCTCGCCCGAGGGCCGGTTCGATCTCGCCCTGACCCTCGGGCCCGACGACTTCCGGGGCGGCGATGCCATTCAAACGGAACTGGTGGCCTTTCGCGAGTGGACTCCGACTAAGATCGTTCGTGATCTAGAGTTAATCGATTATCGCACTTCAATCAGGGATCAGGGATCAGGGATCAGGGATCAGGAGTCGGGAATCAGTGATCAACAGAAACCAATTACTATTAACCAATTACCAATTACCGATCTTCAATCTCTAATCTCTAATCTCCCATCGCCAATCCTTATTTGGTCGGAAGGCGTGACACTGCCCGACACGGTGACTGTTCCTCGCCACAAACTCCAACGGGCCGAGACGTTAGTTATTTGGACGGCGCCGCCGGGGCAGGATATCTTGGCGCAGGCGGTGGCCAGGGTCCGACCGCAGAAAGTGGTGCTGGTGGCGCAGTTGCCGCCGGTCGATACGCTGGCCGGGTTTATCCCACGGTTGATGGGCTTGATCAAGTATGCCGTTGCTCAGCGTGAGGGCGAAATCTTCTGGGAAGAATTGGCCGGGGCGTTAGGCCACCGGGTCACAACGGTTCAATTTGGGCTCGATTGGTTGGAGGCGCAGGGAAAATTAGCGATTGTGGCTAAGGAGGAAGAGGTGGTGGTCGTGCGTCCGGGCCGACAATCGCTTTTGATGAAAATTCTGGTATAATTAAAACCGTCTTACAATCATCTCCTCCGAGACGGTAGCCTACCGGCAGTTTTTAGACAAGCGAGCTTGACCTCGATAAAGAAAATTATTCGTTAACCGCGTTTTGATGACCTCGCTCCCATTGGGGACATTAACTGGATTTCCGTAGAAAACCCCAGTAATTGATAAGAAGCGATATCGAATAACCCACTTGGGCTATTCGGGAGAAATTTTCTTGCCCGGTAGAGCTAGACCGGCATAGCTCTAGTTTTGAATTTGAATTGCCTGAGTTAGTGTATGAAATTGTCGGAAAAATAGCTATAATAATAGAGTGCGAAGAGAAACATTGAAAAATAGTATTGGAGTTGTAAGGCACAAATATCATTTAATAAGTTAGGAGTTGTTATGTCAGTAAAATTTACCGAAGAATTAATTGATGCTTATGATTACGCACGACCTTACCGAGGTGAGATACGGTCGGGTATAGTGCTTGAAATTGACCAATATGGGGCTTACATCGATGTAGGGCTAAAGCACGATGGATTTGTACCCCGTTCAGATATTGATACCCTTGAAGCTGATGTTATCGCTGAATTGCAGCCCGGCCTGGAAGTTGTAACTCGGGTTTTAGCTCCTTCGGATAAGGATGGGAATTTGCTGTTATCTTTATCACAAGTTCAAGCAGAAAAAGATTGGCAATTGGCCCAGGATTTGATGGATCAGGGGGAGATCACTCGGATAAAGGTTCATGATTCTAATCGGGGCGGTCTGTTAGCCAAGTTTAAACATTTACAAGCCTTTATTCCCGCTTCGCATTTGTGGCAGCGAAATCATCGAGATTTAAAGGAGTACATTGATGAAGAGTTGGCTGTAAAGTTTATCGAGGTGGATAACTTCTCTAACCGGCTAATTGCCTCGGAGGATAAGGCTGAGCAGGAGATGAGTAAGCAGCGCTTAGATGCGTTAATGAATGAATTAATTGAAGGACAAGTCCGTAAAGGCGTGGTGCGACATCTCACAGATTTTGGCGCGTTTGTCGATCTGGGGGGTGCAGACGGCTTGATCCATAACTCTGAATTATCCTGGAAACATGTTAATCATCCCGGTGAAGCGGTGCAAGTTGGGGATGAAATCGATGTTTATATCTTGGACTTAGATCACAAACGAAAACGGATCAACCTTAGCCTGAAGCGATTAAAGCCAAACCCCTGGAACGAAGTGGCCGAAAATTATAAGGTCGAGCAGCTTGTTTCAGGTAAGGTGACCAAAGTGGTCGATTATGGGGCCTTCGTCAGGTTGGATGTTGGCGTAGATGGGTTGCTGCACGTCAGCGAAATAGCCGAGCCGGCTCCAGATAATCCACGGGAGTTTGTAGAACGGGGGGAAAGACTTGTTTTACGAGTACTGGATATCGACCCCTTCCGGGAGCGGATGGGGCTGAGCCTCAAACGGGTCTCGGATGAAGAGCGGATGGCTTTTGAGATGGAGACTTCCTGACCTGAGATAGATAATATGACGGCCAACTTGGCGTCGCATAAAACAAGATGAGTTTATTACAGGGGCGTATGTTTTTTATGCTACATAAAAAAGACATTAACGCCCCTGTTTTTTGTACAGAGTTGGCCTCAGAATAACCGTAACAAACTGATAATAATCTTTAGAAGTCAGTCCGAGACAACGACTTAGCAAATCCGGAGGAATTCAACTTGTCTGAACACCTGTTAGTTGGTATCGCTAGTATATTAGTTTTTGGTATCGTGGCTCAATGGTTAGCTTGGCGGTTACACCTGCCATCCATCTTATTGCTGCTGGCTTTTGGAATTGTGGCCGGCCCGATTACCGGGTTTCTTAACCCCGACGAGATATTGGGCGACACCCTGTTCCCGATCGTATCGTTATCGGTAGCGCTGATCTTGTTCGAAGGCGGCTTAAGCCTAAAACTGGCCGATTTACGGGAGACCGGTCATGTTGTTATTAAGCTGGTAACAATTGGTACGGTGATTACGTGGTGTTTAAGTGCTACCGCTGCTTACTATCTGCTTGGATTTGAAAAACCATTGGCGATGTTATTTGGCGCAATTCTAGTGGTAACCGGTCCAACTGTAATTATACCGCTTCTAAGGCAAATTAGGGCGGTGAGCCGGATTAACTCCATTATCAAGTGGGAGGGAATTGTCAATGATCCTATCGGTGCGTTATTAGCGGTCCTGGTTTTTGAAGCGATTGTGATTAGTGGTTTTGGAGCCACCACTTGGGCTATTGTAACGGGTATTCTGCTAACTATTACTAACGGAGTTGTGTTAGGAGGGTTAGGGGCATTATTATTGATATTTCTACTTAAGCGTTACTGGATTCCCGACTATCTCAAAAATGCAGTTACGATGATGATTGCCATATTAGCCTTTACGTTGTCGAACCTAGCGCAAGCTGAGTCAGGTCTTTTTACGGTAACGCTAATGGGTGTTGTATTGGCCAATCAGAAATCGGTAAATATCAAATCAATTGTTGAATTCAAAGAGCATTTGGGGATCTTACTGCTATCCAGTTTATTTATTATCCTGTCTGCTCGGTTACAACTTACGGAATTATCTCAACTCGGATGGGGGAGTGTCGCGTTTTTAGGGGCGCTGGTGTTACTCGTTCGCCCTTTAGCTGTGTTGGCCTCTACGATAAGGTCGGGGTTAAGCTGGAAAGAGAAGTTCTTCCTGGCTTGGATGGCCCCTCGAGGGATTGTAGCTGCGGCTGTTACAGCGATCTTTGCTCTGGAACTCACCGAACACGGGGGCTATCAACAGGCTGAAAACATGGTTCCTGAAATGTTTTTCATTATTGTCAGTACCGTTACAATTTATGGACTGAGTGCTGCCCCATTGGGGCGCTGGTTAGGCGTGGCTCAACCAAATCCCCAAGGCGTTTTGATTGTTGGGGCACATACGTGGGCCAGAAACATTGCTTCGATTTTGCACAACAAAGGTTTTCAGGTTTTGCTCGTAGATAATAATCGAGATCATATTAAAGAGGCTAAGTTGGAAGGATTACCGGCCACATACGCCAGTATTCTTTCTGAATTTATCCACGATGAAATTAATCTGGGAGGTCTGGGGCGACTGCTTGCTCTAACCCCTAACGATGAAGTAAATTCACTGGCGGTGCTACATTTTGCGGAAATTTTTGATCGGTCGGAAGTTTATCAGTTAGCACCAAAAGAGTTAGCCACAAACCGGAAGGAGTCAGTGTCGATGCCTTTGCGGGGCCGGCTTTTATTTGCAAGTCAAACGACCTATAATGACTTAGATCAACGTTTTAAGTCAGGGTCAACTATTAAGGTTAATAAATTGACTGAAAAATTTGATTATAAGGCTTTTCAAGATCGGCACAATGGCCTGGCTATTGCGATGTTCTTAATGACTCAGAATGGAAACTTAAAAATATTCTCTACCGATGACGAGTTACAGCCACTACCAGGCGACTCCCTAGTCAGCATCATCGATCCTAATGCCGTTGATTTAGAGGATCAAACCGTTATCAATGCCAACAGTCAAGAGGCTACTATGGAATATGCCTAGCCTCAGGAACCAACTTTGAAGAGAATTTGAGTGTTGAATATTAAATTGATATTCAATCCTGCTCAAAAAAATCATACAGATTCCTAAAACTTTTTTAAAGCAACATCCGTTGTTTCTGTTATTTCAAAAACGTGATCAAACCTGGTAAGATGCAAGATACGTTTTGCAGCAGGCTCAATAGGCCAAACTAGTTTCGTATCCCCATTTGCATAGCGAGCCCGCTTGAGCAAACTGACCAGGACCGCCATACCGGTACTATCTAGAAATGTGATTTGTGATAAATCCACTACAAATTTATTGTTCCCATTGCTCAATAGCTCATCGAAGCGTTCTCGCATAGAAGGGGCGCTAAATGCATCAAAACGCCCTTTTGGTGTAACTACCGTTATTCCGGCAGTAAATTCTGTGAGTAAAACATCCATGTTAGTCTCCCAACCTTATAGAAATGCTATTATGGCTTCTTACGTTGTAGATATCAAAGGCCTTAGTCGTTCAAAAATATTACGTACCGGCTGCTGTAAGCCACACAGTCTTTTTACTAAGGCAGCCAATACGGTTGAGTTGATAAAATTTACGTTTGAGAGGTTGATAGATTTTGTCGTTCAGCCTGCAACATGATATTTACTTCATCATAAATAGCTATAGCTTGGTCGATTTTATCAGCTGCGATTTCCAAATTCCCTGAGCGCCCAATTTCTTCTAGCTCCTTGCATAATATTGAAAGCTGCATTGCCCCTAAATTAGCTGAACCGGATTTAAGGGTATGCGCTGCAGTTCTAAGCATTTCGGCGTCACGGTTTACCCATCCTTTCTCAAGGGTTACCAAGATTCGCGGTGCATCTTCTAAGAAAATTTCTATCAATTCGACAATCATATCTGGGCCATCTTTGCCCATTGTTTCCTGGAATTTTTTTAGAACATTAATATCTACGGCAGGTTTTTGGGTCAAATTTGTGATATCCGCTGCGTTGTTTCGTAATACAGTTGATACATCTAATACAATTTCGGATTTTAAAGGCGTACTCTTATTAGAAGCTCCACTGGTCCAACTTTGTTTAAGTGCTTGTACTAATTCTTCTACGCGGATCGGTTTACTTATATAATCATCCATCCCATTTTCTAAATAGTTTTCCTTATCACCTCGTAGCGCATTAGCTGTCATAGCGATAATTCGAGGCTGATTTTTTCCTGTAAATTCTTGACGAATTCTTTGGGTGGTTTCAATACCGTCCATCTCCGGCATTTGGATATCCATTAAAACAACATCGTAACTCTGGCGTTTCAAGGCTTCGAGTACCTCTAGACCATTCCCGGCAACGTCTGCAATATACCCCAGTCGTCTCAAAATGCCGAGCGCTACCTTCTGATTAACCGCATTATCCTCGGCTAAGAGAATCTTTATTGGATGTTCTTGTCCTATCTTCGTCTTGAATTTAGAACTAAACTGGGTTCTATGCGTTGTTTTCGCTCTATTGGTGACCACATCAACTAATACACGATATAACTGTGATGTTTTGATGGGTTTGGTTAGATAGGCCGCAAATTGCCCACTATTTTGGTCTATTTCTTTGTGGCTAAGTGATGTTAATAGTATCAGTGGTATCGAGGTTGCAGATTGCTGTTTGCGAATTTCCCTACTTAGGGTTATACCGTCCATATCCGGCATTTGCATATCCAGGATAGCGAGGTCAAACTTATGGTTCTGCTTAAACAGATCTAATGCTTCAGGTCCAGATGCTACTGATTGCGTTGCCATTCCCCAGGATTTGGCCTGGTATTCTAAAACTCGTCGATTTGTTTCATTATCATCGACGATCAAAAGGCGTTTGCTAACTAACTGTGTTTTATTACTATAATCAGGTCGGTTTTGATTATTTGACGCTTGGACAGTAATAGAGAAAAAGAAGGTTGAGCCTTGTCCTTCATTACTTTCAACCCAAACGGTACCCCCCATCATCTCGCTCAAATGCTTGCTTATTACCAATCCTAATCCTGTTCCGCCATAACGTCGGGTGGTTGAAACATCAATCTGACTGAAAGATTTGAAAAGGCGGTTAAGACGATTTTTAGGGATACCAATCCCCGTATCCTTAACAGCGGTGATAAGTTTATAATTATTATCCCCTAACTGTTGCCCTTGGACTGTAACAACCACTTCACCTTTTTGGGTAAACTTCACCGCGTTACCGAGTAAATTTACTAAAATTTGTCGAATACGGGTCACATCGCCAACGAAAGTACAAGGAAGGTTTGGCTCAATGACATAGGCCAAATCTAGACCCTTATCCGTTGCTCTAGTAACAACCAAATCCAATGCCTCTTCAATACAAGTTTGCAAATCAAACGGATGCTCTTCAATATCTAATTTGCCAGCCTCAATTTTAGAAAAATCGAGAATGTCGTTGATGATGTTGAGCAACGTATCACCACTGGTTCGAATAGTTTCAACAAACTCTTCTTGTTCATCGGATAAACGGGTATCCAGCAGCAAACTAGTCATACCTATGATGCCGTTCATTGGCGTACGGATTTCGTGGCTCATATTGGCTAAAAATTCACTTTTGGCCCGCGTAGCTGCCTCAGCTTGGCGTTTGGCTTGCTCAAGCTCTTGTTCGTATTGTTTGCGTTCAGTAATATCCTGAGCTATCCCAATCAGTTTGATCGGTAAACCGTTTTTGTCTCGAATAATGTCTCCTCGGCTGCTAACATAACGTACATTACCATTTTTATGAACAATGCGGTTTTCAAAAGAATAATAACCGGCCCCGGTTTCCATTGCATTCTGAATGGTTTCAATGATCTGTTCTCTCTCGTCGGGGTGTAGAGTTTCTTGATAAGCTTCAAAGGTCATCTGCTTGCCCTTGGGAACATCAAAAATTTCGTAAAGTAGATCGTTCCAAACAAGATTATTGCTTGTTACATCCCAACTCCACGATCCTAAACGAGCAATCCTCTGTGCCTCATAAAGTTGCTTTTCGCTCTCCCGCAGGGCAATTTCGGCCCACTTCTGATCGGTGATGTCCGTGACAACGCCCAAAACCTGTCGGGATTGGCCGTCCTCACTCATAACGGGGCGTTTAATAGTTTGTCGCCATCGGGTTTGCCCGTGAATGTTGATAACTTTATCCTCACTCCGAATAATTTCCTCACCCGACTCAATAACAAATAAATCGTCGTTGTTATATTGATTTACCAATTCAATATTGGGATTAAAATGTTCATCGGTTTTACCAATAAGATTCTGAACCGTCGTGCCGTAGGCTCGTGCAAAAGCTTCATTGGCGAGTGTAAAACGCATGGCGGCATCTTTGGCAAAAATAAAATGAGGAATACGGTCGATAATTTGCCGTAAAAATGTCTGCTGTTGGGTTAAAGCTTCTTCGGCTCTTTGCCTTTCCGTCACATCAAAAGCTAGCCCAATAACACCTTCAATTCGTTCTTCAGAGTTGTTAAAAGGAATTAAATGTACCTCAAGTGCCAATCCAACCTGAGTAACGCTTGTGACGCTGTTTTCGCCCGCCAGAGCTAAATTTACATTATCGGTGAGCGAAGATAACTCACAATTAATATCAAAAATAGAATTTCCTACAGCAATTTCCGGTTCAATGCCTAATTTCTCTAACCCTTTCCCTTCCGAAAGTGTAAAAACTCCATTCTTGTCCAGAGCAAACAATATTATTGGAAGATTGTTAACCACAACCCCGATAAGTTGATCCCTTTCCCGCAAGGTTTGTTCAATTTTCTTACGGTGTTGGATATCTTGAAGAAGTTGATCGTTGATATGGGAAATTTCTTGCTTGAGATAACTGACTTCAGCATAATTCAACTCATTTTCAACTAATGCAGCCAAATCTCTAAGGGTTTCTAACTCGTCATCACTTAAATAACGCGGTTCACGATCAATAATGCAAAAACTACCAATTTTATTACCATTGAGTGTCTTGATAGGATGTCCCGCATAGAAACGAATGAAAGGAGTTCCGGTTACTAAAGGGTTATCTGCAAAACGCTCATCAAGATGGGCATCGGGTATGACAAATGTTTTATCGGTCACTATGGCATGCCCGCAGAACGATATATCTCGGGGTGTTTCTCTGATTGATACCCCATAGCAGGCTTTGTACCACTGCCGGTCGGCATCAACTAAACTCACCATCGCCATTGGCACATTAAAAATTTGTTTGGCCAACCGAACAAAGCGATTGAACCTTTCTTCAGGGGGGGTATCAAGGATATTTAGATCACAGAGAGCCTGTAGTCTTTGAGCCTCGTCTGGTGGAATGGGAGCCGGTTTCATAGGCTTAAAACCTTATCTCCTTAATTGCTTGATTTACTGCATTTTTTTCATTATGACAAATGACGGTATAGCAGGAAAACTATTGCTGGAACGTTGTTTGTTCATTTTGTTCACTATAGAAAGGTTCTATTGGTATAATCAATTCAACGACTATACCTACTTTATCTTTCTGGTTGCGTAACTGGCAGGTTCCTCCAATTTCCCAAACTATAGATGACACCATCGACAAGCCTAATCCCATGCCAGTTGACTCGCCTGTGAAATATTTTTCTCCTTGATAATAGGGTACCCACGCTTGCATTATTTGCTCTGGTGACAGTGTTACCCCATTATCTCCAATTTCTATCTTGACAAAAGAGTGATTTAGCTGAGTAATCGAAATATTAATAATTGGATCATGATCGGGATGGAATTTTACTGAATTTTCCAAGATTTCTTCAAGCAACAGTTTGAATTTTTGGTCAGAAAGTCCTATTTGAACCGTGTTTAACTCATTCGAACAATCCAATGACAGATTTATTTGCTTAAGATTCAGTTTCACTTGATCTACTATTTCTGGTAACTGACTAAGTGGCATACTTCTAAAAGCTTTATCAGAGTCAACATACTGTTTGTATTTCAAAACATCATTGATTTGAGCCAATAAACGTTGTGAACTATTATGAATAGTTTGCGAAAATTCTATAATTTCATCGGCTGTTAATTCCGTTGCGTAACGCATTAATAGTTCAGATCCGTTCGATAAACCTATCAATGGCGTCCTTAATTTGTGGGAAATGAACTTGTGAAAACTATGGATATCGCGTCGTAAACTCATCTCTTCAGTTACATCGCGTAGACATACAATCCAGGTTTTGGAACCAATAGCTGGTAGTTCAAGAGTTTCTACCTTTAACCAAAACGGTTTTGAGATTGTAGTCTCTGGCCTAATTAGGTAACGAGGTGATTGAGACTGTACTCCAGGGTGCTCAGGCGGCCATGTTAGCCAGGCAGATTGCGGTTCATAGTTGTATTGTTTACTAACTAGCTCCAGGAAGGTTTGATCGAAAATTTGATCTTGATCATTTTCAATTTCTAAATACAAACATGCTTTAGTGTTAGCTGAACGAATTAAATCATTATCATCAATGATAACGTATCCGTCATTAGCTTGTTCCATAATCCAGTCAGACTTATTTCGTTCAGAAAGCAAACGGCGGTACCGATTGAGGCGCGTCACCGTTCGAATTCGAGCGAGCAATTCAACACTGTTGAACGGTTTGCTAAGAAAATCATCTGCACCTACTTCCAATCCGCGCACTTTCGAATTCAAATCATCAAGGGCTGTCAGCATTAAAATGGGTACTTCGGCCAATCGGGGATCGCTGCGCAATCGCTGACAAACTTCAAAACCATCCATTTTTGGCATCATTATGTCTAGTACTACCAAGTCAGGAATAAGTTTTGAAGCTTTTTCTAATCCCTCGAAACCATTGCACGCAAATTCTAAATTGTACCCTTGCCCTATGAGTAGGCCCTCTAGCGATTTTCTAATGCTCAGTTGATCATCTATTATCAGGATTGTTGGAACGAATGACATATTTCACATCTCTTAATTATCTTAATATTAAGGCAAAATTGTTCCAGATAGCTGAGTTTCAATTAAGCCTAGTAATTTTTTCATATTAATGGGTTTGCTTAGATAATCGTTGGCACCGGCGGCTAGACATTTTTCTCGGTCACCTGGCATGGCCAGCGCTGTTAGGGCAATGACAGGAATATCTTTTGTATCTGTTGTGCCGCGAATTTGGCGTATGGCCTCCAAGCCATCCATTTCTGGCATTTGGACATCCATCAAAATAATATTTGGGTGTTTCCCTTTTGCCTTTGTAATAGCTTCGGTTCCACTTTTGGCTACAGTAACTTGATACTTCTTGTGTTTCAAAAGATCTGTTAAGGCAATCCTGCTTGCTTCGTTGTCATCCACAACTAAAATCAAAGTTTGACTTGTGTCTGGAGGTACATCTTGAGTTTTAGGCCAATTGAACGATGACAGTTGTTCATCTTTTATCAACTGCTTTAGCAGCGAAGGGTCTTCTTTTTTTGAAGTTTCTCCTACGGGCAACGAAACAGTAAAACGGCTTCCTTTACCTATCTCGCTGTCTACCGTTACCCGACCCTTATGCATTTCAGTCAATCTTTGAACTAGCGCTAAACCTAGCCCCGTCCCTTCATATTCCCGTGCCAGGCTACTATCAATCTGTACAAATGGATCAAAAAGACGCTTTTGATCGGCTTTTGATATGCCAATACCTGTATCCCAAACGATGAAATGAATGAGACCGTTGACTGTATCTTTCTCAACCTCTAGACCAATTGTTCCTTTAATAGGGGTGAATTTTGCGGCATTACTTAAAAGGTTGACCAAAATCTGTTTCAAACGTCGTTCATCCGCTTCTATCATGTTAATAGTGCTGTCGAATGTCGAAATAACCTTAATCTGTTTCTTTAAGGCCATTTGTTTGATGAACAACAAGCTAGCCTGACAAACGTCATCAATATTGATTGATCGGAGGTCTAACTCCAGTTGTCCGGCTTCTATTTTTGATAAATCTAATATTTCATTAATTAAAGCGAGGAGATGCCGTCCACCCTCTTCTATATATTTTAACGTATTTTTTTGCTCATCATTGATGGGGCCATAAGTTTCCATTTTTAGGATTTCTGACATCGACAGAATGGCGTTCAACGGCGTGCGTAATTCGTGACTCATATTAGCCAAGAATTCATCTTTCAAACGGGCGGCATGCGCCAATTCGACATTGGCGGCTCTCAGTTCGGCTGTACGTTCCTCAACTCTATGAGCTAATAACGCACGTTCTTCAACTAAGCTTTCTTGTGCCTGTTTACGTGCTGTGACATCAACCACAAGTTCAACAAAATTACTTAAGTTTCCCTCGTTGTCGAAAACCGGGCTGAGCGTCAGTTCATTCCAAAATGGTGTGCCGTCTTTGCGATAATTTAATAAGACACAAGAATATGTACGATTTTTTGAAATTGCCTTTTGAATTTCATTGACAACTTCAGGACTGGTATTCTTTCCATGCAGAATTTGACTGTTCTTTCCAATAACTTCTTTCTCTGAATATCCCGTTATGGCACTAAAAGCTGGGTTGACAAAAACAATCGGGTGATTGGGCTGATTGGGGTCGCTAATGCTAACCCCAATTGGAGCATTTTCAATTGCAGCAGCTAATTGACTATTTTTCTGAACTGCGGATCGAAGCAGGTCTTCTGTCTGTTTCTGTTTGGTAACATCACGGGCAACGCCATAAAGAATCCCGTCCGCACCGGGTTGTATAGACCATGCTAGCCATCGGTATGTGCCATTTTTGTGCTGGCATCGAACCTCAAAATAGTCCGTCGGAATTCCTTGAGCGAGTCGCGCTCTTTCCGCTAAAGTATTCTCAAGATCCTGAGGGTGAATAATATCGAAAAATGGTCTAGACTCTAATTTGTCGGAAGCCCAACCTAAGGTTTTTTCAAAAGCAGGACTCGATCGCCGAACATAGCCGTCAAGATCCATAATACACAGCATATCCAGGGATAGAGTAAAAAATAGATCTAGCTCTCGCTCCGCTTGCTTTCTCTCAATAATTTCTTGTTGAGCTTGTTGATACAGGCGAGCATTTTCAATAGCTGTTGCTGCTGACGCCGCCACAGCGCTCAGAATATGCAAATCACGTTCGTTAAACGTACCGGCCTCTTTGTTAATAGCCTCGATAGCCCCTATGGTTCGCCCTTTAGCTTGCAGAGGTACACAAAGTACCGACCGGGTAATCTTGCCGCTCTTTTCATCGAACGCAGCGAAGAACCGGGAATCACTGGTGGTATCCGATACCAGGGCTGGCTCACCGTTTTCTACCACCCAACCAACGATCCCTTGATTGCGAGCCAATCTCTTGCCTTTGATAAAATCTGCCCCTTCACCGGCGGCAGTGGCGAACCACATATCACCTTTGGCCTTATCCAGGAGTACAACCGAGGCCGCCGTTACGTTCAAAAGCCGGCTAACATGATCGGTAATATTCGTTAAGATTTCGGGTAGATTTAAGGTCGAGGCAATAGTCTGGCCGATGACGTTTAATGTTGCCAATTCTTCAATGCGTTGGTCAAGTTCATTATAAAGATGAGTGTTCTGAATAGCGATCGCCATTCGGTCGGCTACTTCGCTGGCTATCTCGACATATTCATAAGAAAAGGCATTAGGATAATCCGCTCCTAAAATCAATTCACCGATTAATTGACCCTGGGCGATGAGTGGGGCTTGTACAGTTGATTGGATGCTTTCGTTGAGTAACTTTCTTTGAATGCCCAATTTGTCTTTTACAGTGGAAAGATTTCTTGTAACAAAGCTACTTCCCTTCTTGAGCCTCGCAATGTTGCCATACTCCACAATATCCATCCGCTGGCCCAAGCCTAGTTCCGTCTTTTCGGTAGAACTAACCGCAAAAATTTGGGCTTCGTTTGTATCAAAATGGAAAACAGTAACCAACGCTCTCGAACAGACCGGGATCAATTGGCGGATTTGCGTTAAAGTGGCCTGGGCAATTGCCTCAGAGGAATGGGCTTCTAAAATGGCTTTGTCAATCTCACGTAATATCTGTAATCGTTCAATATACTGAAATCGCTCTTGTTCAACACGTTTACGCTGCGTAATATCTCGAACAATGAGTAACACTTCATCTTTTTCAATCACTGATGTTCGAGCTTCATAATCATACAATTGTTGTTGGCTAGTCAATTGATATTCAAAACGCTGGGTATTTTCAGCAACAAACGTTAGTCGAATTGCTTGCATGGCCTGCTGAGCAATTTTAGTAGGCAACACCTCTACTAAAGATTTACCAATGAATTCCTTTGGCTCTGAAAATAGATCGATATCTTCTGAGGGCTTAATATCTAGAATAACGCCATCTCTATTAACTCTTATAATCAAGTCGGGAATAGCGTTCAATATTTGTAGTTGTTGTTCTCGGTATTTCAATTTTGTTTTTGTGTGGTTTAATTGGGCCGTTTGTTTCTTGGTGAGACTTCTCAATTTAAGATAGGCTGCTTGTAATTCGGTTTCTACTTTGCTTTTAGCGGCATGAAGTAACTTGTTTTTTTCACGTTCGGCTTGCAGTTCTTGCCTTAACCCCGATTGGTCAGTTATCTCCGTAACTATTAATAGAAAAGTTGCTTGTTCATCTTGGTAGGGTTTGATAACCAAGTTGAAATAATTATCTTGTCCATTATTTGATCTTCGCCGGATTTTTTCGATCTTTAAGCAATCGGCGGGACTGTGACCCAGTCTTAGCAGTTTACTTTCAAATCCTAAAAGCTCTGGAAAAATTTTTATCACCGATTGCTCTGCCGCTGGATCGTATTGATCTATAGGCCAGTTTTGGCTAATTAGGTTACCGGTTAGTACCTGAAAATTTTTGTCCACCAACATATAACTAATATTGAGTTCTTCGAGTATCCAAGTACTTACCTGCCCAAGGTCAACTGAATTAAGCATTCATAATATCTCCAAATAATAGAATGCGGTGTGTATCTAGCAATACCGCGTTAGTCAGAATATCTCTAAACCTGACTACCCATAATTTATATCTTAACTTATTTTAGTGTTGGAATATATTAGATGTTTATATAAGTTGTGTTGAAAATATAAGAAATCAATGTTTTTTGAGTCTAATGTTTGAAGAAAAGGATTGGATAAAAAGCTGAAGTCTGTTTAAAACGCGATAGAGCGCCGGAGTCGATAATTTCTGAAATTATCTTCTCCAGGCGCTCTACGCAGAAAGGAGATATAGAATGCCCGCAAACCTCAACTTACCCTTATTTTAGCCGAAAATGCGAAATAGTTATATGAAGAAAAATTTAGATTATTGTATGATTTTAGTTGAAAAGTGTTATGAATCTATTGGTTTCCAGAGACCAGGCAATAGTATGTGCCCTTTTGTCAAGATCACCCCTTCGGATCGTTAGGGCAATCGCATACTAAAGTAACAGGACTTTAAGAAGATAATCGGTACTCCAACCAGCTTTCTTGCGTTTGGCTTGAATGCCACATTTGGCAGAGGGTTCTTGTTTTAGCAGGTTCAAAGCCCAGTGACGCCAGATGGCGAAATTTTGAGCAGCGTGTTCCGTACGAACCCGACATTGATCCTCGTCAAAAGCAACATCCAAAACCCAATGGAGTTGGTTTTCAATGGTCCAATGAGTGCGGATGGCATGCAAAAGTTTATCAGCCTTACTTTCAAGGCTGGATAAGTAGTAGCGGACTTCAACCGTGACCCTATCGGTTTGACGACGTTCAGTCCGAACCATAGCCAGGGTCTGCAATTTAGCCCAAGCGGAGGCATTGCGCACAAAGGGAAAATAATCAGCGGCACTGGTCGTCCAACATTCCCGGATTTCGATGCGTCCATGACCTTTATCAACCGTTTTATGATAATCACAATCAACATAGTTGGTTTCGGCGGCATAGGCAAACAACTCCTGAACATCTTCAAATACGCCGCTATGATTGCCTTTGAGAGCCAGCACATAATCGGCCTCTTGGGCTACAATCTGGGCGGCAATTTCTTTCTGACACCCCATTGCATCAATCGTAACAATGCAGCCACTTAATTCCAGAAGTTGTAATAGCTTGGGAATAGCTGTAATTTCATTGGATTTGTCATCAACTTTTACTTGACCCAGTACCAATTTGTTCTCAGCCGCCCAGGCACTGACCATCCAGATGGCTTGCCGGTCGTTGCTTCGGTCATGGGATCGCCGTAATTTTTTACCATCAATTGGGACAACCTGTCCTGCCGTCATTGAAAATACAGCTTGAACCCATTTCAGAAAACAGTTTTGAAACTGTTCAGGGTCAAGTTTGGCAAAAAACCGACCAAATGTGTCGTGGGAAGGAATACCACCTTCTAATTCTAGAAATTGTTCAAACCAACTTTGTTTCTCTTTTCCAAATTGGGATACTTCTGTCCAAGTATCCGCCCCAGCGATAATGGCACATAAGGCGATGGTAATAATATCTATCAGTTGATGGTGTACCAGATATTCAACCCGAGGGTCTGCCATCTCATCAAAATATTCCTCTATACTTGCTGTTGGGTTTTTGTTCATCTCATCCTCCCTTTGTTTCTTGTGAAGGATATTTTTACTTCAACTCCTTTGAGTATGCGATTGCCCTATTCGGATCGTGGCTCATCCAGCCGAAAGCCAGCCCGGTGAGCCACTTGCAGCACCTCTTGATACTCCAACGGGGCAACACGCCGGTTGATGTCATCGTATTTGTTAGCGCTGACCTTTTTGGCGGGATAATATTGATCCATCACGTTGACATAAGCCGCTGGCCCGATTTCTTCCGCAATAAACTCGAAAATATGGCGCGTTTCATCGAGCAGACCCGGCATCACCAGGTGGCGAATTAAGATGCCCCGTTTGGCTAACCCATTTTCGTCAAACATGAGCGGACCTACCTGCCGGAATATCTCTTTGATGACGCGGTAGTCCGCTTCGGCGTAATCTTTGGCTTTCAAATACCGATACGCGGATCAGCCGTTGGTCAGCCGGTACAGATACTCCCCCGCGTTCTCGACCAGCAGAATGCCTTCGTTTTCCCGGTTGGCATAATCCGCCGGGTCGATCGTGGCCGGATCGCGGTAGCCCAGATTGATTTGGCGGCAGTCGGCCTCCGAGATGCCGGTGGCCAACGTCACGTCGATGCGGGGATGTTCGCCGCTGCTGTCGTAGGTGCCTTTGCCCCGTACGTGCGTCGAGTGGGCCAGCACGCCGCCCGGCATATCGCTGAACTTGTCCCATTGGTTGGTAAAATAGTCACGCACGTGGTACCCGACCGCCCGAATCTGGTCGCCGTGACTGTAGCTGATCTCCTTGAGGTGCGGCGCGTAGATAATGACCTCGCCGCCGTCGGCCACGACCGGCTCGGTTTTGTACATGGCCTTGGCCGCGGTCCACAGGTCTTCGTACTTGGTGTCCGGCATCGATAGCACGGTTTGGAACGGTTTGGCGCAGTAGCGGATGTTCAGTTGGGCCGACAGGTCGGCGGCGGCGGCCCAGGCCGTGAAAACGTCGCCGATGTACAGCCCGTGCAGGTCGTGGCCGTGCATCACCTGGGCCAGCAAGGTGACCGGCTTCAGGCTCAAGACTAGATTGGCCGCTTCGTGCAAAATGCGGCGTACGGCGGTGTCCTGGACGCCGATGGTATCCATGCTGGTCGCCAGCGCCCCGACCCAGTGGGTTTTGTTGATAATTTCCGCCCCGGCAATCCCAGGGAAGAGATATTTGGCCCCCCCGGAGAAGCCGGCCACCTCGTGCGGGAAAACCGGCCCGCAAATCAGCAAATGATCGTAATCGAGGATCATTTTGTTGATCGTAACGTCGATGGACTCGTTCCTCAGGCCGTCGGTCATGGCGGCGATGCTGGCGGCGGGGATGGTGCCGGCGGTGAAGAAGTTGGCCGGCTCCCACCAGGCGTGGTTGTACACCTGCGACTTGGGATAGCGCTCCGCGCGTTCCGCCGCCGTCGCCCCGACCAGTTTAGCGATAGCCTCATCGCTCATCCCCCGATGGGTGCCCAACGCGATCAAATAATCCAGCGCCGCCACCCGTTCGCCCAGAATTTCATACAGGAGCCGGAACATCTGCGGGATAGGCGCGGTGCGCGTCCCGTCCGGGATAATCACCAGCAAGCGGCAGTTGTCCCACTCGCTGCCGGCAAAGGTCCGAGCCAGCAGGTCGCGTACCTGGCTCTCGGTGAGCGTGTCTGTGGTTGAAGCTTCATACAACATAAGTTTTCCCCTTTCAAAGTTACAAAGTTGCAGGGGGACAAGGTCGCAAGGTGGCAAAGTCGCAGGGACGCAGCGCTTTAAGCATAAAACTTTTGCGACCTTGCACCTTTGCAACTCTGCAACTCTGTAACCCTGCGCCTCTGCTAAATTTTATACGTTCGTTTGGCCAGACCGTAGGCGGAGAAATCCCTCGAACATAGCTATAAATGAAGCTTTCGCCGGGGAAAAATGGCCTTTGTCGCTTCAATTCTTCCCAGACAGACCACTTTTTAGTGCATTGTCACAGGGATTTCTCCGCTGGCGCTCCGAAATGACATGCTCGGCTTAAATTATCGAACTCAGCCCCCTAAAACCCCTGCCCCCTGCCGCTCTGCTATCCTGCCACCCTGCCCCCTGCTCCCTTGCTACCCTGCTACCCTGTAACCTGGCCACCCTGTCACCCTGCTACCCTGCTACCCTGCTACCTTGCTACCCTTGCCCCCCTGCCCCCCTGCTAAAGTTTATATGTTCGTTTGGCCAGACCATAGGCCAGTTCGGTTGCCATTTCGACCGCGTCCTCCTCATCGAGCATGCCGCGCACGACGAGATCGGCCAGCCAGTTGACGGCTGCCCGCCGCCACATATCGTGCCGGGCGGGGATCGACGGGTAGGCCCGCGTGTCATCGTTGAAGCCGGCGGTGTTGTACAGCCCGGCCGTCTCGATGACTTGATCAAAATAGTGCTGCATACCGTTCCAACTGTCGAAGAACCACCACGGCGGGCCGAGGCGCAAGGCCGGGTAGTGACCGGCCAGCGGCGCGAGTTCCCGCGAGTAGGTCGTCTCGTCGAGCGTGAATAATACCAGCGTCAGACGCGGGTCGACGCCATATTTGTTGAGCAGCGGCCGCAGATTGTGGGTGTACTCCGTCGCCTGGGGGATATCGCCCCCCATATCCCGGCCGAACCGCTCGAACAGGCTGTGGTTATGGTCGCGCCGCGAGCCGGGATGAAGCTGCATCACCAGGCCGTCCTCGACGCTCATCCGGGCCATTTCCATCAGCATGTGACCGGTGAATTGGGCCGCATCGGCGGCGCTGGCTTCGCCCCGGAGGGCGCGTTGGAAGATGGCGTCGGCGGCCTGGGGCGAGAGTTCGGCGGTGTAGGGCGTGAGCGCGGCGTGGTCGGTGGCGGTCGCGCCCATCGATTTGAAGAAGGCCCGCCGGTTCTCCAACGCCTGGATAAAGGCGCCGTAGCCGTCGATGGTCACGCCGCTGATCTCACTCAGGGCGGCGATGTTATCGCTCCAGCCCACGGTATCGATATTGACGACCGCGTCGGGCCGGAAGGTGGGCCGGATGCGGCCCGACCAGCCTGACGCGCGGATGGCCTGGTGGTGAACCAGCGGGTCGGTGGCCGCGTCGGTGGTACACAGCACCTCGATATTGAACCGCTCGAACAGCGCCCGTGGGGTGAAATCGTCCTGGGCCAGCTTGGCCGCCACCTGGTCGTAGATATCTTGGGCCGAATCGCCGGTCAGTTTGGTATTGACGTCGAAGACATCGTGCAGCTCGTTGACCAGCCACAAACCGGTGGGCGTGGCGCGAAATAGATAGAAGTGTTCGGCAAAGCGCTGCCAGATTTGGCGCGGATCGCTCTCCACCGGCCCGCCGTCTCGACGCGGGATGCCCAAATCCTCCAGGGCCACCCCCTGCGAGTAGAGCATGCGGAAAATATAATGGTCGGGCACAATCAACAGTTCGGCCGGGTTGCCGAAGCGGTAATCCGGGTCGGCGAACAGGCGCGGATCGACGTGACCGTGGGGGCAGACCAGCGGCAGGCCGGCGATTTTCTGGTAGAGGATCAGCGCCATTTTCTTTCGCCCGCCGGTTGGCCCAAAGTAGCGGTCTTTGGGCAGGAATACTTTTTTCTTCTTAGACATATGATGTTCCTTTAACTAAATGGGGTAAAATGCCGGTTAAAATGGGTTTCCAGTACCTGGTAGTAAGTTTCCTCGTTTTGACGCAAGGCCGCCATAAACGGCTGGTAAAAATCGACCCGCGTCAAAACCGATCCGAACGTGACGTGCAGCACCTCCCGGCTATGGAAATCCTCCAGCAGTTCGACCAGCCGGTCGTCGCTCAGACCGGCGGCGTCGGGCATTTTAGCCAGTTCGGCCGAGACGTGGTAGGTGGCCCGGTCGGCGTCGTACCGTTCGCGGGCGAAAGCCACAATCTCACGGAACAGCCCCGGATCGATCTGGGCCACGGCCCGCAGCGCCTCCAGGTAGCTGGTGCCGGCGGTTTTGAGATGGACCAGATCGCCGGCCTGTTGGGCGGCGATGGGATAGACGCTGAATTTGTCGGAGCCGGAGTGCAGGCTGAGCTTATACGGCCCAAAGGTGCGGGCGACGGCCACGTGTTGGGCAAACGACGCCTCGAACGCGCTCAGGTCGCCGATATAATCGACCCCCTTCTCAAAGGTACCGACATAACGGGGGGCCAGGCTGACCCACTGCACGTCGAGCCGTCTTAGCTCGTTGACGATGTACAGATGCTCGGCCAGCGAGGTAATGGTCTCGGTTTCATCGACGCTCATCTCCAACTCGAACGGCCGCTGGCCCATGACCTCGGCCAGATGGCGATACATGGCGGTGGTGTGGGCCACGGCCCGCCCGTACTTGGCGGCGGCCCGCAGCAGTTCGGCCTCGCTGAGCGTAACCGTAAAGTCGCCCAAATCGATGGCTTGGTCGGCCAGCCGGGCTTGCAAATCGGCCGGGCTGCTGTCCAGAATGACCCACGGCAGGTCGGCGACCATCGCCCGCAGGGTTTCGACCGGGGCGGTGTTGGCCCGGTCATCGACGTACTCGCCGGGATCAATTGTATAGAAAGTATAGCCCGCCGCCGCGCAGATGTCGATATCCTGGGTGGTCTTGAGGTGATCGGCGTCGGCCCCGAAGCCGCCGCGCCAGCCCTCCTGGAAAACGCCCCACATGGCGTCGTCCATAACGCCCTGGGGGGTGCGGCCGGTGCGGGCGTTTTCCCGCATCGACTGCTGGGCGAAAATGGGGGCCATAGCCGAGTGGCGGATGGCCCGGACGTGGCCCGGCGTGGCCAGCCCCAGCCGGTCGCCGCAGCCCGCCGACTTTTTCAGCCCCAGCGGCCGGGCGACCAAAAAGGGCAGCCGGTCGCGCAGCGCGGCGGCGTTGGCGGCCGTGGTCGGCCCCAGGGTCAGGTGAAACGCCTGCCCTTCGAGGGCGATCTCGTTGTTTTGGCCCTCAAATGGCGTCGCGGCCTCGGGGGTGACGACGCCCAGGAACTTAAGGTCGCCTCGCTGCCCCAAAAAGTAGAGCGACCCATCCGCCGCGGTAATCGAGGCCGGATAGACCGCCAGACCGGTCAGCCGGCTGAGTTGATCGGCCGCTTCGGCGGCCTCCCCCGCCTCTAGCGCCGGCGCGAGACCGGCCGTGGTGATGTAGTTAGTAATTTGGGTTGTCATAGTGTCTCCTTTCCTTTCGTTGGCCTGGCCGGTTAGCGGCAGGCCATCCCTACTGAAATTTTGATGATGGTGACGGGATATCCCGATTAATTCTCAAAGTTCATATATCCACCGCCGTTGAAAAGGCTATTCTTGGCGTGGAATCCCGTTCGTGACTATTGAGGTATGCGCCTTTGGCAAGATGTAGGACAAACTTAAGTTTGTCCTACATCTATTTTCATTCTCTGCGCCATGCCGGAGGCTGAGCCGGTCTCCGTTGGCAATAGCCCTCACCCCCAACTCCTCTCCCTCAGGGAGCGGGGAGTCGCGTCAGCGACGGGGTGAGGGTGACCGACGATTCTTATTGTCGGTGCTGCGCCGCCGGTTCTGACGGTTTCCTGTGGGAATAAGGATCAGGAGCGTCAAAGTTTACTTTGATCTGGCTGAAAATGACAAAGCAAGCTTTGTCGCTCCAGTATATTTTTGTTGCCGTTGGTGTGGCGGAGAGTCTGTCACACGCCTTTTACCAAAGAAGAGCCTAATTCCTTCCCACGGCCTATCCCTTTGCTAAAGACGACCTTGATTCTTTCCCACGACCTATCCCTTTGCTAAAGACGACCTTGATTCTTTCCCACGACCTATCCCTTTGCTAAAGACGGCCTTGATTCTTTCCCACGGCCTATCCCTTTGCCAAAGAACGTCTTGATTCTTTCCCACGGCCTATCCCTTTGCTAAAGACGGCCTTGATTCTTTCCCACGGCCTATCCCTTTGCTAATGATGGGCTTGATTCTCTCCCGTAACCTATCGTTTTGCCAAAGAAGGTCCGAAATCTTTCCTTTTGCCTATCGTTTTGCCAAAGAAGGTCCGAAATCTTTCCTTTTATACAACGCTTTGCTAAAGAATGTCTAAAATCTTTCCGGCAAGACCGTCGGCGGCGCAGAACGGACTGAAATCTTGCCCGTAAGACCGCCGCGACGGCGTAGAACGGACTGAAATCCTTCCGGCCAGACCGCCGGCGGCGCAGAACGGGCCAAATTTTTCCTCGCAGCCCACTGTTTGGCCCACCGACAGCCTGCGCGCTATCGCTCAGACCGTCCGGCCGGGGCGATTAGGCGGCGGCCGATTTAATCAGCGGCTCCGGCGGCGATGGGCCGGCGCAGGTCGCGGCGTTGAACGGCCTGAAGGGCCGGGCGGCTGCGGTAGCGCAGCCAACCGGTTTGGACCAGATAGGCCAGGCTGATGGCGGCCAGCCCCACGTAAACGCCGGCGACGGTCTGCCACCTGACGCCCGCGACCAGGGTGGCGACGCAGACGGCCAGAAAAAGTATGACCGACTCGGTGATGGCCCGGGTTTGACGGCTGTAGGTAATCGCGCCCTGATACCAACTGAGCAGCAGCCTTAGGGCGGGCAGCAGCAGGCCCAGCCAGGCGCTCTGTTGGGCTAATTGCACCAGGTTGGGCGGCAGCGCGGCCACGTAGGTAAACCACAGCCGGGCCAGGGGCGTGACCAGCACCAGCCCCAGTGACAGGGTCATGATAGTGGCGGCCCACCAGGTGACCCGGCGTAAACTTTCGACCGCACCGGGCCGGTCGAGCAGGGCGATGACGGCTTCATTATAACTGATGCCCACGCTCTGCCACATAACTAAAAAGCCGTAGACCACCGGCCAGATGGCCAGCGACTCCAGCGGGTGCGGCATGCGGCTGAGGGCGGCGCTGACCAGCGGCTGCATCACCAGGGTCAGCAAGACCATGACCGCCAGCGGGATATAAAAACGGCTGAAATCGCGCAGCGTCAGCACCGGTTCCACTTTGGGCGCGGGGCGCACGTCGCGGCGCAATACGGGCCGGACGCACCAGCCGGTGTAGATGGCCTCGGTCAAAACGCCGGCGATTATGGCGGTGGGACCGACCACAATGCCGGCGAACGTGCCCAGCCATAAGCCGGTGAGCAGGACGAGGCTATCGGTGGTCAGCCGCAGGACTGAACCCCAGATAACCACCCGCGACCGGTCGAATTGGATGAGCACGCCCTGCTGGAAGCGCCGGTAGCCGGTGCCCATCGACCAGGGGGTCATAATCATCAGGCCGATGCGGGCCGGTTCGATAATCGCCTCCGGCACGCCCAGAATGTGCTGCATCACCACATAATAGAGCGGCGTAAAGGCGATCAGCGCGTGCAGCAGCGTGAGCGACAGCAAGATGCCGGCCATAATGCGCCGGAGTTTGACATACGATGCCCAATCTTTGTTGAGGGCGGTTGACGCGGCCAGCAGCATCGTACTGGGCGACTGGATGATGGTGGACAGGCCCAAAACAACCCCCCACGCGGCCAGATTGATCTCCGGGTGCGGCAGGCGGGCGATGATGGCGCTAATCAGCGGCATTTCGATGGTCATCACCACCCAACTGGCGGCCAGCGGCCACCAGACGTGGGCAATCCGGCGCAGGGGCAAAGCGGGTGTGGTAATTGTATTCATCAAGGCTTATTTCCCGCCGCCGCTAACCGGCTTAAACTCCCCACGGAGTAGATCAGGGCGCGGGGCAGATGGAACGGGTCTTTGACCGGCAAGGCCACGGTTTCGGTCAACGGCCGGCCCTGGCGGTCGAGCTTCTGGGTCCATTCGCCGTGTTCGGGGACCGGATAATGGCTGAAGGCGTAGTCGTGGACCTGGACGAACCAATCCAGACACCACTTTTCGCCCGACAGTTCATAGGCCAGCAGCAGGGCATAAAGCGCCTCGGTGTGGGGCCACCACAGCTTGGCGTCGGCGAAGGGCCACCACGGTTCGCCGCCGTCGGCGTCGCGCGACAGCAGCAGGCCGCCGTAAACCTCGTCCCAGCCGAATTCAACATGCCAGCGCAGGGTCTCGATGGCCTGGCGGACGCGGGCCTCGTCGCCTTGCGCCCGGAAGATGTGCATCATAAACCACATCGACTCGATGGCGTGACCGGGCACGATGGCCCGCCCGCGCGGCGAGTCGATCAGGCGGTTGTCGAGTTGGACGAATTCGTACAGCAGTTGCCGCTCCGGGCGGCGGTAGACATCGAGCACTTCGCGGGCGTGATGCAAACCGGCCTCGATAATGGCGTCGTCATGGAGCAAGCAGCCCAACTCGTAGAAGGCCAGGGCGAAGATCATCGAGACGCCGTGGGCTTTGACCCCGGCGGGCAGCGGGTAGGGGTCGGTGCGGTAAGAGCCGGGTTGGGCCAGCCGCTGTTGGACGTTGTGGTAGGTGGTCAAGGCTAAATCGACGGCGGCAGCGTCGCCGGTGGCCCGGGCGAATTCGGTCAGGCCGTAGATGGCGAAGCCGTTGGTATAGATGCTGATCGCGCCCTGTTTGATCCGGCCGCGCTGATCGACGCAGTACACCCAGCGGCCGTCCATATCGCGGCCGGCCCATTTGACGAAATCGACGATATTTCGGGCCGCGGCCAGCCATTCGTCGCGCGGCTCGATGGAATTATAAAGGGCCGAGAAGGTCCAGATGGCCCGGAGCTGCGACCACATATATTTATCGGTGCTGATGATGTCGCCGGCGTCGGAAAGGCAGGTGGTGATGCCGCCGTACTGCCAATCGACAGCGTGGGTTAGCCAGAACGGCACGGTGCGTTCCAAAAGTTCGGCCCGATACAGGTCGAGCCAAGCGGCGAACGGGGCTGGCGTCGGCATGCTTAGTAGACCCCGTATTCTTGCAGGGCTTCCCACATGGCGATGATGTTTGGCGGTGGGACATCGGCCTGGATGTTGTGAATGGTGTTGAAGACGTAGCCGCCGCCGGGAGCCAGAATTTCGATGTTGCGCCGGACCTGGTCTTTGATTTGCTGCGGCGTGCCGGAGGGGAGCAGCCCCTGGGTATCGATGCCGGCCCCCCAAAAGGCGAAATCGCGACCGACCGTCTGTTTGAGGTCGGCCAGGTCCATGCCGGTAGCGGTGAATTGAACCGGGTTGAGAATATCGACGCCCAGCTCCAAAAAGTCGGGCAGCAGGGGCCGGATATTGCCGTCGGAGTGGAAAAAGAGGCGGGCGCGCGGGGCCAACCGTTTGATGGCGTCGAACATCACCGCCAGCAGCGGCTTGATCTGCTCCCGGAACATTTTGGGCGAGATCAGCTGCGACACTTGCGTGCCGTAGTCGTCGGCGTAGGAGATGACGTCGATGACATCGGCCAACTGCGGCAGAGCTAGCTGCCAGTAGGCCAGCTTGAGTTCCAGCAGCTTGGCGAACAGGGCGTCCATCGCCGGGCGGTTGGTAATCATCATCATCAGGCAGTTTT
This sequence comes from Anaerolineales bacterium, assembly GCA_020634855.1. Classification (GTDB taxonomy): domain Bacteria; phylum Chloroflexota; class Anaerolineae; order 4572-78; family J111; genus JAGRBY01. The sequence goes on along the minus strand of JACKAU010000002.1, from coordinate 53,177 downwards.
GCATGCCGACGATGCGCTGGGCGAATTCGAAGATGCCGGCGAAGGCATCTTTGAGCAGCACCGCGTAACCGGCGGCCCGGTAGGCTTCGGCTTGTTGGCGCAGCCCGGCGATGCGCTGCGGATCGGCCAAATCCGGCCAGGGGTGGCGTTCGATGTCGTGCGGGGTTACCTCCAGGCTGTCCAGCGGCACGCGGGCGACGCTGTAGTAGAGGCCGGCGGGCTTCATGCGGTGGTGGGTAATGCCCCACTCGTCGCGATAGGCCCAGTGGTCGCCCTGGTCTTCTTCATTGATATTCCAGTTGTGGCTGTTGAGCGGGAAGAGGCCGCGCACGTCGGCCCCCAGCCGGCGCAGCAGATCGTCGTCGGGCAGGGCTAGCTGTTGGATGGTATCGCTCAGGTGGGGTTCCACCGGCGGTAAATCGAGAGCCTGGCGCAAAGCGCGATAGGCGACCACGTGGATGCCGGTGACCTGGTTGCTGCCCAGGTCGTACGGCACGCGGTCAGGCTCCTGGTGGTTGAGGGCGGTGAGTAGGCGCTCTCGTGAGTTCATGGTTGGTGCTCCTTTAGTATCGCAGCGTTCTCCTCAGGGTGGCCATGCGGCAACGCCGGCCAGTCGCAGCGGGGTGGTTAACCGTCGCTGCATCTGGCCGGTGGGGGAGAGACTGCGGATTTAGTTTTAGGTGCGACCGGTTGGCTGCGGTCGCTGATGGCCCGTGCTACCCGCTCCGCCGCAATACATCGTACGCTTCCAAGGCCGCCTCGGTCAGGGTGGTGCCCGCGCCGGGATTTTGGGGCGGGATGAAGTCGCCGTCGATGACGGTGGCCGGTTCTTCGAAGCAGGCGTTGAGCCAGGGGATGTATTCCAGCATGTGACAGGCCGGGTGGGCGATGGCCAGGTGCAGATGAACCTGAACCATATCGCCGATGTGCGACACGACCGGCAGGCGATGGGCCAGGGCCAGGTCGGCCACCTGCCACCATTCGGTGATGCCGGCCAGGCGCACGGCGTCGGGTTGGACGTAATGAACCGCGCCGGCCCGGATGAAGTTGCGGAAGTCGTCGAGGCTGTAAAGCTGCTCGCCCAGAGCCAGCGGCGTGGCCAGTTTTTGAGCCAGCGCGGCGTGGCCGTCGAGGTCGTCGTACCAGATCGGCTCCTCGAACCAGCGGATGTCGTAATCGGCGAAGCGGCGGCCGATGGTCAGGGCCGTGGTCAGGTCCCAGCGGCCGTTGGCATCGATCATCAGCTTGATGCGCGGCCCGATGGCTTGGCGCACGGCTTCGATACGCTGCAAATCGTCGTAGGGGTCGGGGCTGCCGACTTTGATCTTGACGCCGCGGTAGCCGTGAGTTTCAACCAGCGCCCGGCAGTCATCGACCAGTTGGTCGAGGCTCCAGTTGAGCCAGCCGCCGTCGGTGTTGTAGCCTTCAATGGTTTTAGCGGCGCTGCCGCCCAAAAGCTGCCAGAGCGGCAGGCCGGCCACCTTGGCCTTGATATCCCACAGCGCGACGTCGATGGCGCTGAGCGCCAGCTGGGTGACGCCGCCGCGCCCAATCCATTGCAGCGGCGGATAGTGGTAAAGCCGCCGCCACAGGTGTTGAATTTCGAGCGGGTTCTGGTCGATGAGCAGCGGGCCGTAGGCGTGGGCGATGCAGTCGGTAATCAGGCGGTCGCCGGGCAGGTAGGCGTGGGTGCCGGTGTAGCCGTAGCCGGACACGCCGGCGTCGGTGCGGATGATGACGCCGGGCGCGCCCCAATGGGTGAGCTGGTGGGTGCTGTCGGCTATTTGGCGGCGGGTGACCGGCGCGTGCAGGATAAAGGGTTCAAGCTGGGTAATTTTCATCGTTTTATCGGATGGGTGTCCGCAAAACCCAGGTGACAGGCACTTGAGTCAGTTGAACCGACCTTGACGTTGCACTGTTGTTGATTTATCAACAATAAGTGCCTGTCACCTTGTCCGGCGGACTCCCGGATAGGTTTAATTAGACCGCCACCTCGGCGCGGCCGATTTCTTTAATCATAGCGTCGTCCACTTTGTGGAGCGGCGTGTAGCGCGGGTGCGGGCCGTCTTTGTACGGGTCGTTGCGGGCGGTGTTGTAGCAGCAGATTAAGGCCCAGCGCGGCTTGTCCGAGGTGTTGGCCTCGGAACGGTGCAGCGTGTTACCGTGGAAGAAAACGGCGTCGCCGGGGTCCATCTCGCAGTAGACCAGTTCCATGCGCTCCAGCGCGGCCTCAACCCGCTCCTGGTCGGCCCCGGTTTGGCCGGCCACGACGCCGTGCTCGATGCGGCCCATCAGGTGCGAGCCTTTGATGACTTGTAAGCAGCCGTTTTCCTGCGTGGCTTTGTCCACGGCAATCATACAGCTGGCCATATCCGGCAGGAGGCAGCCGTTGTTGTACCAGTAGCCATAGTCTTGATGCCACTCCCAGGCGCCCCCCGTCTGCGGCTCTTTGAGGATCATTTTGCTGTGGTAGTGGTACACTTCGCCGTCGAGCAGCGTTTCCATGTTATCGACGATGCGCCGGCAGCGGGAGAACATACCGTAGAGATCGTCTTTAGGGTCGTTCCATAGCGCCAGCTTGATGGTGCGCCCGCCCTTGTCCAGCCGGCCATAGGCATCTTCCTGCATGCCGGCGTCGGCCTTACTTTTGTGGATGAGCAGGTCCATCTCTTCCTGATCAAACAGCGAGCGGACGATGAGGTAGCCGTCCCGGTTGAACTGTTCGATTTGTTGTTTGGTTGCTTCAAATATCATTTTTTGCTCCTTTGCTCTGGGGGAATGAATAGAATTACTGCCTATTATATCGCCCGGCGCTCAAGAGTGAATGGATAATTAAATTTCATTGATGGATTATCTTGCTTGCTGTTTAGGAATTATGCCCCTAAAATGGTTTATATTTATCTTATCTTGTCGCCAAGGTGAACCTTATGACTGACGCCGCTTATCCGCTTCATCCGGCTCATTACAGCATTTGCCGCATCCCGGCCAGCGTTATCGCCGCCGACGGCCGGCATCCGCTGCTGCGCGACCTGATGGTGACGCGGGCCGGTTACTTTCCCAAAGCGCAGGGCCATGAGGTTCAGCGCGAGACCTTTGACGAGTATCTGGTCATTTACTGCGTCGATGGCGCCGGCTGGATTCGCCTGGGCCACCGCCAATGGACGGTCGGCAAGGGCGATATCGTGTTTCTCTATCCGGATATGGCTCACGGCTACGGGGCCGCGCCGGAAAACCCGTGGTCGATCCATTGGGCGCATTTCAACGGCGGCCACGCTCGTCATTTTTTGGATTTGGCCGATATCGCCCCCGGCCGGCCTATAATTACGGTCGGCGAGCGGTTCAATCTGGCGGCGTTGTTCAATCAAATCCTGACGACGCTGCAATTGGGCTACAGTTTGCATTTTTTGATCAGCGCCGCCGCCGGCCTGCATCAGGTCTTGAGCAGCGTGGCCCTGCAAGCCGTTTACGCGCCGCCGCCGCCGTATAAAGACCTCAATGTGCAGCGGATTATCCAGTTTATGGCCGCGAACGTGACCCGGCCTTACACCCTCGATGAGCTGGCGGCCGAGGCTAATTTATCGCCCTCGCATTTCGCGCGGGTCTTCAAAAAGAAGACCGGCTACGCGCCGATTGACTATTTTATCCGGCTGAAAGTCCAGAAAGCCTGCGAACTGCTGGAAACGACCGATCAGCAGGTCAGCGAGATTGGGCACGGCCTGGGCTATCCGGATCTGTACTATTTTTCCCGTTTGTTCAAGAAAGTGGTCGGGCTGTCGCCCCGGCAGTATCGGGCTGAGCGGTATCGGTGAGTCTGAGCTAAGCCGATTCGGTTACTTCGGGTTAGAAGGCAGTCCGGCCGGTCGTGTGGCCCCCCTAACCCCCCTTCAAGGGCGGACAGGAGCCCCGGCTTTCGAGGCCGGCGAGCATTCTACCTCCCAGCCTCCCCTGCTGGGGAGGGGCCAATACTTCCCCAGCGGGGGGGGACAGAGGGGGAGAATATAGGCCAACCCCGACTGTCCGCCCTTGAACTAACCCCCACAGGGGAATTTCGCGTGCGCTCCCCCCTTTGGGCTTATCGTTACACATAAGTAGAGTAAGTAGAGAATAAGGAGAAGATTACCCTAAGGCAAGAAAGAACGATAAGATAGAGCAAAAAAAATAAACAAAGGAAAGCCAAAAAGGTATGACCGATCAAAGAAAGAAACTGGGGCGATGAAGAAATGGGAAGTCTGAAACTAGGCGACGAACGGTTGGAAAAGCGGGTTCGGAAAATCATCAGTGACTTTAGTCAAAATCCAACAGCATCGATACCGGAATTTTGTGGTGACCGGGCGGCAACCCAGGCGACCTATAACTTACTGAGCCAGAAAAATCTCAAGGCCCAAGCCATTCCAGCGGCCCAACGGCAAGCGACAGTGCATCGGATCGAACAGGGCGGCTATCAACTGATCCTGGCCGTACAAGATACCACCGAGTTCAACTACAGTCATCATCCGGCCACCACCGGCTTGGGAGCGTTAGACCACCCGAGCTATCAAGGGTTTTTACCCATACCACCCTGGCGGTCACCCCGAGGGCTTGCCCTGGGCTTGTTAGCGCAAGAAAGTTGGGTTCGAGATAAACCTCAACCCGATCAGGAACCGGCGCGTGCCGCGCGACCCATTGAGCAGAAAGAGAGCTACAAGTGGTTTAAGGGATTGGATCAAGGCACAGCTAATTTTCCGGCAGGGGTGTCCGTTCTGACTATCTCTGACCAAGAAAGTGACATCTTTGAGTACTTTGTCCACCCCGTCCGCCGCAAGTCGATGTTCTCATTCGAGCCTGGCGGGAGCGGCAGGTTGAGGCCGAGGTCAGCTCTTTATGGGCCACTATCCAGAGCAGTCCGGTGCGGGGACGGGTCGAAGTCGAGGTCACCGCCACCCCAAAACGAGTAGGCCGAACGGCTCGTTGCCAGGTTTATTACAAACAAGTCACCTTGAAACCCCTCGAAAACGACCGGGACTACCACCTGACCTAAAACCGGTCACCTTATGGGCCGTCTTAATCCAAGAAATGAACGCGCCAAAGGGGACCAAGGCCATTGAGTGGTTGTTGCTAACTACCTGGCACATTGCCAGCTTTGAGCAAGCTTGCCAATTGATCGAATTCTACAGTCGCCGCTGGCTGATTGAACGCTTTCACTTTGTCCTCAAAAGTGGCTGTGCTTTGGAACAACGGCAATTGAAGAAAGAGTTTCGCTTGGAGCGCTTTCTGCTGCTGGCTAATGTCGTGGCTTGGCGCTTGTTGTGGCTGACCTATCTGGGCCGGATTAATCCCGATTTACCCTGTAGCGTTGCTTTAGACCCGGCTGAGTGGCAAGCTCTCTATTGTTTTATCCATAAAACCCCGCTTGTCCCCAACAGCCGCCGTCTATCCACCAAGCCCTGTCTTGGATTGCTCAGTTAGGTGGTTTTCTGGGTCGCAAATCGGATGGGTCACCCGGTGTTAAAGTTCTCTGGCGCGGTTGGCGTCGTCTGTTCGATATTACTCAAGCTTGGCTTATTTTTAACTCCTCCTAACTTACCTCACTTATGTGTAACGATAAGCCCTGTGGGGGGCCGGGGGGGCCGCCGGACGTCTCGATTTGTCCCCTCAGCCGCTTTAGCCCCGCGCAGCCTTTTCTACTCCTCCACAATCGTCCCATAATCCCAACCCTGCTCTTGGCAGACGGTCTGGACGTGCGCGTCCCAGGTCGGTTCGGCCTGGGGGCGGCCGCCGGGAAAGCAATCGACGGCCAGGTAGCGCAGGGTCTCGTCGCCGACGCAGTGAATGCGGTGCGGCGTTTGGGGCGGAATGCGGACCACATCGCCGATGTTGACGGCGTAGCTTTCGGCCTCGTGACCGATTTCCAGCCGGCCCCGGCCGCTGAGCACGTAGAAGATCTGCTCGGTGTCGTCGTGCTGGTGCAGCGGCGGCGCTTCGCCGGGGGCCAGTTCGACGATAAAGACTTCACTGGCGGTCGCTTCGGATCGGTCGAGGACCAGATCGTTGATGTGGGTGGGGAAGCGGTAGCGTTTGAGATTTTGGGTGGTAAAGATGTAGTTCATGGTGATTTCTCCGTTGAAAATGGCCCTCACCCCCAACCCCTCTCCCTCAGGGAGAGGGGAGTTGCGTTTGTGATGGGGTGAGGGTTTTGTTTGGGTACGGGTTAGCTCCGAACTTGATATTTTTTGCCGCCTGAGTCAAAACCTGAGTTGGGATCGACGGTTTGGCGCGCCGACGGCGTCCGGGGACGAAAAAAGGCCCAGAATAGGACGGCGCTGGCGGCGGACAAGATCGCGCCGCCGATGAACAGCGGGCCGTAGCCCAGGCGGGTGACCAGATAGCCGCCGCCCCAGGAGGCCAGCCCCCAGCCCAGCCCCACGGCCGTGGTCGTCGCGCCGGCCATTAGCGTGCGCCAGCGCGGGAGGATGACTTCCAACTGAAAGACGACAATCGCCGGGCGGGCGATGGCGATGAGCGACATCAGGCTCATAAAGCCCAGACCGGCCGCCGCCCAGGTCGGCACCAGCGCGATTAAGATCAAACTGGGGACCATGCCCCAGGTGCAGTATAAATAGGTCAGGCCGTCGCCCCAGCGCCGGACAAAGAGGGGCATAGCCAGTGCGGCCGGGACGGACAACAGTTGGCCCACGGCCAGCAGCAGGCCGATGTGGGCGGTGGTCAACTGTAAGTCGGTATCCAGATAGATGTTAAGGAACGTGCGCACCACGCCTTCGCCGGCCACTCGCAGCAGCACGGCCAGCCCCATAATGACAATAATCAGGACGGGCGCGCCGTTCATCTCCCGGCCGCTGGGCGGCAGGTCCAACTTAACCCGGCCGCCGGTGCGGATGTTCGACAGGGCCGCCACCGCCGGGACCATCAGGACGGCGGCGATGATGAGCGGGTAGCGATAGGGCGCGGCGGCCTGGCTCGGTTCCAGTCCCAACTGCCCGGCAAAGAAGCCGGGCAAAAGGCCGCCCACCAGGCTTCCGGCGAACCCGGCCAGCGGCCACAGCGCCGTATTGAGGGCGTAGACGTGGTTGCGCTCGCGGGGCGAGGTAATCTGCATAATAAATGGCCCGGAGTGAACGAAGTAGAGGCCTATGCCCAACTGCCCAATCATATGGGTGACGATAATCCAGGCGGCCGGCGGAAACGGGCTGAATTCGGCCAGCGGGATTAAGCTGAAGCCGAGCGTAATCGCGGCCAGTCCGGCGGTCAGCAGCCGTTTGCTGCCCAGATAACGGCCCAGCAGGCCAATCGGCACGGCCGACAGGCCCAGCACCACCTGGCCGGTGCCGTTGACCAAACCGGCGAAGTCGGCCTGGTAGCCGAGCCGCAGCAGGTACAAATTGAGCAGCGTGGTGTAGATGCCGCCGAAAATGGCAAAGCCAAACAGGGCCGATGTCAGCAAAAAGAGCCGGGCGTCGCGGTTGATCTGGCTTAGAGTAGTCAGATAACGAGCTACCATCGTGGTCGGCCCGCCGGATGGCGTTGTCGGTCGGTTTCGTCATACAGACAGGTCAAATCAAGCCTCAGGTCGGTAGGCGGCCAGCAGGTGATCCATCACCCAACTGGTCCGGGCCGCCGATAGGCCGGTGCTGGGGCAATCGCCCGCGCCGGTCAGGGCATCGACCACCGTCTGAATGAGCGGCTGCTGGATGTGGACCGGGTAGCCGATGATGAATTCAGTCACGCCCTCGGCGGTGATCAGTTGCATCGGCGCGCTGTCGAAGGTCGAGTAGACGATTTTGCCCCGGTCGCCCACAATCTCGGTGCGGTCGAGGTCGCCGTAGGTGGTGAAACACCACGCGCCCACGCCCTGCACGCCCGAAGCGAAGGTGAACGTCCCGCTGACGATATCCTCGGCCGGATAGAGACCGGCCTGGTTGGCGGCCACGCCCTGAGCCGACTCAATGGGGCCAAGGGCGTAGTCCAGGAAGTCGAGCATGTGGGCGGCCAGATCGAGAAAGCGGCCAGCCCCGGCAATGTCCGGCCGCACCCGCCACGGCAAGTTAGTGGGGTCGCGCTCGTCGGGCTGGATGGGTTGGTGAAGCGTAATGGCAACCAGCCGGACGGCGCCGATAGCGCCGCTATCGAGCAGCTCTTTGATTTTTAAAAAGCGGGCCAGCGCCCGGCGGTAATAGGCCACAAACAGGGGGACGCCGGCCGCTTGGCAGGCGTCGATCATCGCCTGGCATTCGGCGTAGGTGCGGGCCATCGGCTTTTCGACGTAGACCGGTTTGCCCGCCGCCGCCGCCAGCTCGGTATAGTCCCGGTGAGAGTTGGGCGGCGTGGCGATGTAAACGGCGTTGACGTCGGGATCGTTGATGAGCGCCGCGCCGTCATCGTACCAGCGCGGCACGCCGTGCCGTTGGGCGTAATCGCGGGCCAGGTCGCCGTTGCGGCGCATCACCGCGACCAGTTCTGAGTTGGCGGCTTTTTGCAAGCCGGGGCCGCTTTTGACTTCGGTCACGTCGCCGCAGCCAATAATGCCCCAGCGAATGGGTTTCATGGTGGGTGTCCTTTCCTAAGCCATAATCGAGACCAAATTCAACAGACCCAGTCCTAAGCGGCGGTCGCCCTCAATTTGCATCCGGGCCTCAGCCTCGGCGGGGGCGATGCCTTTGGTACATATGCGCCAGGTGGTGTCCTGGTCGATGGTGACGCGGGTGGTGGGGGCCGGGTGGGGGCCGGTGTACAACCGCCACGTTTTTTCCTGTCGCTGCAAGCTCCAGACCCCGCCGGCGCTGCCGGTGACGACCAAGACTACGCCGGTTCCGTCCGCCGCTTCAACCGTACCGTAGGTGTGCGGTAGGGCGCGTAGGAAGGTGTCCAGGACGGGGTGCATAATGTCCGGAGCGTCGAGTAGGGGCCGGCCCACGGCTTCGCGGATGTGCTGCTGGTGTAGCCACTGCTCGGTAAACTCGCGGGCGATATCGAACCAGTTGATGGAGGTCTCTTCGCCGGCCCAGGCGACGGAAAAGAAGGCCGGCTGGTCGGGATCGAGCGTGGTGAAGAATTCGGCCAGTTGCGGGCCGGTGGCGTCGAGCGCATCGACCAGCAGCCGGGAGCTAACGCGCCGCGAGGCCTTGACCCACTGGTCGTTGATGCTGTCCAGGTAATCGGTCAAATCGCGGACGCTGGTGATGGGCCGGTCGGCCGGCGGCACGGGCAGGCCGTCGCGGTGAAAGGATAAGCGCCGCACCTGAATATCGAGCATGTGGGCGGCGACATCTTTGACGGTCCAGGGCGAGCAGGCCGTCGAGCGGGTCCAATCGTCTGCGCTCAGGTCTCGCAGAACGGCCATTAAGCCGGTGTGAAGGCGGAGGAATAGTTCCGCCGTATAAATGGGTCCGACAGGGTTCATAATTAACCTCCTATGGGGTGGGTAGGGACAGGGCTGACGCTGATATCCTCGACGCCGATCAAATCGAGTTCCCGCGCTCGGTGACAACTGACGAAGCGGCCGGGTTCGATCTCGGTCAGAGCCGGAGGCTCGGTGCGGCAGCGGTCGATGGCGTGGGCGCAGCGGGGGTGGAAGTAACAGCCGGAGGGCGGGTTGGCCGGGCTGGGCACGTCGCCCTGAAGCGGCATCTGCAAAGTGCGGCGGCGCGGATCGGCCACCGGCACGGCCGAGAGCAGAGCCGCCGTGTAAGGGTGCTTGGGTTGGTAGAAAAGCTCTTGCGTGGGGGCAATTTCGGCAATCTTGCCGACATACATGACCGCCACGCGGTCGGTGATGTGCTTGACCACGCTCAGGTCGTGGGCCACGAAGAGATAGGTCAGCTTGAGCCGCTGTTGCAGCTCCAGCAGCAGGTTCAAGACTTGAGCCTGAACCGACACGTCCAGGGCCGAGACCGGTTCATCGGCCACCACCAAACGGGGGTTGAGGGCCAGAGCGCGGGCAATGACCACGCGCTGCCGCTGGCCGCCGCTGAAGGCGTGGGGGAAGCGCTGCATATATTCGGGTCGCAGGCCGACCAATTGCAGCAGTTCGGCCACGCGTTCGGTGCGCTCCTTGCGGCTTCTGACGCCGTTGACCAGCAGCGGCTCGCCGATAAGGTCGAGCAGGTTCATGCGCGGGTTGAGCGAGGCGAACGGGTCTTGAAAGACCATCTGCATCTCGCGCCGCAGCGGGCGGATGTCGGCGTCGGGCAGTTGGGCCAAATCGACCACCGGCCCGGCGCCGGTGCGGTACAGAATTTGGCCGCCGGTTGGTTTTTGAGCGCGTAAGATGCAGCGGGCGGTGGTGGTTTTGCCGCAGCCGCTCTCGCCGACCAGGCCCAGGGTTTCGCCTTCTTTAATGAAGAAAGAGACATCGTCCACGGCCCGGACGTGGCCAACCACCTTTTTGATGAACCCTTTTTTGATGGGATAATATTTTTTTAGGTTTTTGACGTCGAGTAAGTTAGTTTGTGTTGTCACGGGCTATTCTCTATATCGTTTTTTACGCTTTACATCGTTACAGCCGCATAGCTGTGTGGCCGACGAGGGTTTTTACCACAAAGGACACAAAGAAGGCCCAAAGTTCACAGAGTTTTCTTTGTGTTCTCTGTGGTTTCTTTTGTGTTCTCTGTGGTTCATTATTTTTGGTTGTAACCTGGTCACTCTATGCGTTCCGGTTCATAAAATCAAGCAAAACCATTAATTCTCCTCGGCCTCGTCGTGATACAGAAAGCAGCTAGCCGACTGGCGCTGGTTGATGGGTTGGAGGGTGGGCGTTTGGGCGTTGCAGGTGTCCGGGATGAAGTCAGGGCAGCGGGGGAAGAACGGGCAGCCGGGCGGTCGATTGAACGGGTGCGGAATCGAGCCGGCGATGGTCGGCAGCGGCTCGCGCGGCGCAGATTGGATGGTTGGAATCGATTCGAGCAGGGCGCGGGTGTAGGGATGCTGCGGCGCGTGAAAGATATCGTCCACCGGGCCGGTTTCCATCACCCGCCCCAGATACATAACCACGACGTAGTCGGCAATCTGGGCAATCACGCCCAGGTCGTGAGTGATGAAGATGATAGCGGTATTGTGCTGCTGCTGCAAATTGCGCAGCAGGTTTAGGATTTGGGCCTGGGTGGTGACGTCGATGGCGGTCGTTGGTTCGTCGGCGATGAGTAGTTTGGGGTTGCAGGCCAGGGCCATGGCAATCATTGCCCGCTGGCGCAGCCCGCCGCTCAACTCCCAGGAGTAGGCGTCGATGCGGTCTTGCGGGCTGGGCACGCCAACCTCGCGCAGCCGCTCGATGGTGATTTGGCGGGCTTCTTTTTTGGTGACCGGCTGGTGCAGCAAAATTGCTTCCATAATTTGATTGCCGATGGTGTGAACCGGACTGAAGGCGGCCATCGGCTCCTGCGGAATTAGGGCGATGTCTTTGCCGCGAATGGCTCGCATCTGCTTGCTGTTGGGGTCGAACTTGGCCAGGTCGATTGGCCCCTGGCCGCCGCCGTTGTCGGGGTTGAAGAGAATTTCGCCCTCGACCAGGCGGCCCGGCGGCTGGATAATTCGCAGCACCGATTTGATGGTCACGCTTTTGCCGCAGCCGCTCTCGCCCACAATGCCGACGACCTGGCCGGGCTGCACGTCGAAGCTAACGCCATCGACGGCTTTGACCTGGCCTTCGTCAAGATCGAAATAGGTCTTGAGGTTGCGGACGGAGAGTAAGGGTGTTGGGTTGGACATAGTGAGTAGCCTCCGGTTAACTGTACGGGTCGGCGGCGTCGCGCAGGCCGTCGCCGAGGATGTTGAGGGCCAGGACGGTGATGACAACGGCCAGGCCGGGCAGCAGCAGCCACGGCGCGGTGGCGACCGATTGCAAATTTTGGGCTTCCTGGAGCAGCACGCCCCAACTGATGGCCGGCGGTCGCAGGCCCAGGCCCAGGAAACTGAGAAAAGTCTCGTTGATAATCATGACCGGAATGGCCAGGGTGCTGGCGGCGATAATATGGCTCATAAAGGTCGGCACCATGTGGCGGAAGATGATGCGCGGTTTGCTACAGCCGATGAGTTCGGCCGCCGTGACAAAATCCTCCTCACGCAGCGCCAGGAAACGGCCTCGCACCTCGCGGCCCATCGTGGTCCAGCCGATGAGCGACAGGATGATGGTGATGGCGAAGTAGACCTGCTCGACCGTCCAGTCGCGGGGCATGGCGGCGGTCAGGGCCATCCAGATGGGAATGGGCGGCAGCGATTGGAGCAGTTCGATCAGCCGCTGGATGATCATATCGATCCAGCCGCCGAAATAGCCGGAAATCCCGCCGAGCAACACACCCAGGAAGATGCTGAGGATGACGGCCACCAAGCCGATCGACAGCGAGACCTGCGTGCCGTACATCAAGCGCGACCATTGGTCGCGGCCCAGGCGGTCGGTGCCCAGAAAGTGAACCGGGCTGATAATGGCCGGGTCAGACACGCCGATGAGGTGGATGTTGGTCGGGATGAGGCCGAGAATTTCGTAATCGTAGCCCCGGACAAAAAAGCCGAGCGGAATGGGTTTGGATTCGTCAGGCACCCACTCCATCATTAGCGTGGTGGGGTTGCGCTGGCCGGTGATGTCGTAGACGTAGGGGCCGAAGCCGTCCGGGCCGAAGAAATGGATGCGCTGCGGGGGAATGAAGGTCCGCAGCGAGTCGATCTGCTCCGGCGGCTGTGTGCTGAAGAATCCGGGCACCAGGGCAATGGTGACGATGATCAACGTCACTACGCCGGAGAAAACGGCCAGCCGGTGCTTGCGGAAGCGCCACCAGACCAGCTTCCAGTTGGGGGCGACGTAGATGGCTTCGGCGCTGGCGTCGAAGCCGCTCAGCCCGCCGCCGACAGCGTGCTGATCATCATCGCGTTCGGTTAGGGGAGGGATCGACTTGGCGGAAGGTTGGGTCGTCATGGCTTAGGACTCCTCCATGCGGATGCGCGGGTCGATCCAGGCCAGCAGGATATCGGAGATGAGCGTGCCGATGATGGCCAGGCCGCAGTAGATCAAAATGATGATGCCGGCCAGGAACATGTCCTGGGTGATGAGCGCCCGCAGCAGCAGCGGGCCGATGGTCGGTAGGTTGAGCACGGTGGCGACAATAACGCTGCCGGAGAAGAGCAGGGGCAGATACCAGCCGATGGTGCTGATGAGCGGGTTGAGAGCCAGCCGCACCGGGTATTTCATGACCAGCCGCCACTCCGACATGCCCTTGGCGCGGGCCATTTCCATATACGGCTTCTTCAGCTCATCGAGCAGGTTGGCCCGCATCACCCTGGCCAGCCGGGCCGTGCCGTCGAGACCAAGAATGACCATCGGGAACCAGATGTGGCTGAGTAAATCCATAAATTTGGCCCAACTCCAGGGGGCGTCGATGTATTCCGGGGAGAAGAGGCCGGTGACGCTGACGCCGAAATATTTGAAGGCCAGCCACATAACAACCAGCGCGGTCATAAAAGTGGGCGTGGCGATCCCAAAGTAGTTGAAGATGGTGAAGAAGTAGTCCAGCGCGGAATATTGGTGAGTGGCGGAATAGATGCCGATGGGGATCGCCACTGCCCAGGTGAAGATGAAGGTAAACAGGCCGAGGAGCAGGGTTAGGGCCAGTCGCTCGCCGATGAGTTCGGCGTTGGGCTTTTTCCAGTCCAGCGAGACGCCGAGGTCGCCCTGCAAGATGCGGGTGATCCATTTGACGTATTGGACGGTCATGGGCTGGTCGAGACCGTACTGTTCCCGCAGCGCGTCGATCTGCGCCTGCTCAACGGCGGAGCCGCCCGCGGCCAGTTCGGCGATGTAGCTGGTGACAAAGTCGCCGGGCGGCGCCTGGATGAGGGCAAAGGCGATGACGGAAAATATGAAAAGTAGAAACGGTAACAGCAGCAGTCGTTTAATTATATACTGAAGCATAGACGGTTCTTAGGAATGATGAATGATGAATAATGAATAATGAATTATAATTAATTGTCAATGATGAAGGATGAAGGATGAAGGATGTGGGCTAAAGGCTGACGGGTGAAGATGGAGGCGGGTGGGTCATCATTCATCATTCATCGTTCATCATTGGTGTTGGGGGCTGTCCGCGAGGCTAAATGCTCGCGGACAGCCCTGGTTGTTACTTTTTACAGCTTACTTCTACCGGCTTACTGTTCGGTGTAGAAATATTGTTCGGGACGGGTGTTGCCGGGCGTGCGTAGGGGCCAGTCGTTACCGGCGGTGGCCGGGACGTTGTGCAGGTTGTCGTTGACAACCAGTACCCCTTGGACCATCGGGGTCAAGCCGACGGTGCCGATTTGATAGACGTCTTCCGCCCACTTTTGGAACAATTCCTGGGCCAATTCAATCTGGCGGGCGCGGTTGGAGATTTTGGCTTCGTCAATGATGGCCACGATGTCGGCGATTTCTTGCGGCGGCTCGACACCTTCAGCGCCGTCGGTCTGGTACCATTTGCGGATCAACGGGGCAAAGGTGGTGGCGGTGGTGCTGCGCGGGTCCATCTGAGGTTGGCCGCTGAAGGGGAAGCCGGTGGTGTCGTTGTTCCAGAGTTCGGTCATCAGGTCGTTGGTGTCACGCATTTGGAAGTGGAGGGAGCGCTCGCGGACTTCGACGCGGGTGCGGACGCCGACATCACCCCACTGCTGGGCGATGATTTGGGCGACGTCGGGCCAGTTGCCGAAGGCGGGCACGACCGAGATTTCGATTTCCAGCCGTTCGCCGCTGGGCAGGGTGCGGAAGCCTTCTTCGTCACGCTCGGTCAGGCCGATGCTGTCGAGCATTTCATTGGCGGTGTCGGGATCGAATTGGGTGTACATATGGGCGTATTCGTCGCCGGGGTAGTAGGGATGGTTGGGGGCCGGCACCGGCTGGCGGGCTTCACCTAAACCGAGGAAGGCCAGTTCTTTAATGGCTTCACGGTCGATGGCGTAGGACAGGGCGATGCGGAAATCTTGATTACGCATCAGTTCGCCGATTTCAGGGTTGGTTTCGTAGGTTTGGTTGAAGGTAATGGCCGCGTCGGAGCCGCCGAAGGTCGGCCAGGTGACGACGTGGTAATTGTTTGCGTCCTCGTTTTGCTTCAGGGTGGGGTAGCTGGACATATCGATGTGACGGCCCTGCATATCAATCTGGCCCTGAGCGGCGGCGGTGTTGAGCGTTTGCTTGTCGGCAAAGAAGGTAAACTCAACGGTGTCGATGTAGGGCAGTTGGTTGCCGGCCGGATCGACGCCCACGTAGTAGGGATTGCGGGTCAGGCGGAAAACCTGGTCGGCGACGGTCGTGCCGTCGGGCACCCAGGCGGCGGTGGTGGGGCGGTCGGCGTTGGTGGGGGCGAGCGCCTTCTGGGTGAAGAGTTCGGTCCAAGTATCGAAGCCGGCTTCGTCAACCGCGGCTTGCAGTTCAGCTTCGTCGGCGTAGCTGGCGTGGAACTGTTGCAGATAGTGGGCCGGCGCGTAGGACAGGTTGGAGATCAGCAGGTCAGCGCCATCTTTGTTGGCTAATTCCAGCAGGAAGGACGTGTTGGGTTCATCGTAGGTCCAGGTGACTTCGGTATCGCTGACTTTTTCAACCGTGGCCACGGTGCCGTCGCTGTTTTGCATCCAGACGGGAATGCTGCTCGACAGATCCTCGTTGAGCAGGATGTCGTTGTACCAGAACATAATATCGTCGGCAGTCATTGGCTCGCCGTCAGACCATTTGGCTCCGGAGCGCAGGCGTATAGTCCACTGGGTGAAATCGTCATTCGATTCCCAAGCGGCGGCGATGTGGGGAATAACCTCACTGCCATCAGGCGAGTTGCGCACCAGGGCATCGTACACCACCCGGACGTAGTTGTTGTGGTCGGAGGGGCCAAGGAAGCCACGGCGCAGGGTGCCGCCGTACGTGCCGATTTGTTCCACCACGGGAATAATCAGCGGGTTGTCGGGCAGCCGCTCTTCTACGGGCGGCAAGTCGCCGGAGTCAACCAGCGCCGCCAGCGACGGAGCTTCGTTGAAGACGCCGCCCTCAATGTTGCCGATCAAATAGGCGTTGGCTTCTTCCGGGGTGGGCAGGTAGATAGTCCAGCCCGGCTCGACGATGTTCGGGTCTTCGATGAGGGTGAAAGTTTCGTCTTCTAAGGCTTTTTGGTTGTTATAGTAGACAATGGCGGTATAGGCCAGCGGATCGCCGTACTCTTTGTCGGCAATTTTGCCGAGGGTGTCTTCGGCTTGGACGGTGTAGGCCCCGCCGGTTTGCAGCGCCGGTGCGGCGAAGGTTAATGCCGGCAGCACGGCCATCAATAGAATGGTCACGATGAACCAACTTAAAAGTTTTTTTTGCATATTAGATCCTCCTTGATGATTCTTCTTTGAATTTTGGGGCAGCGCCAAATTTCGCGCTGCGGGTTTTCCTGAGTGAGACATCGCTATTCGGTTGTGATAATAGAGATAACCTCCTTTCCGGATTTAGTCAGCTATGGTTAACAGCGCCGCCGAGTCGGGGTCGAGGAAAAGTTTGGCGTGATCGACCCGGCGCAAGATCGAACCGGGGCGCGACTCGTCCACCGGCTCGGTTAAACAGGCGCGAACGGCTTCGGCTTTGCGGGCCTCCGGCACCAGGCACAGGACGTGCCGGGGCGCGAGCAGCGCCGGGATGGTTAAGGTGATGGCGTGCGTCGGCACCTCATTGAGCGAATTGAAATGGCCTTCGCCGACCTGCTGGCGGCGGCTGGCTTCGGCCAAGGCGATCACTTTGACCCAGGCCGGGTCGTTAAAGTCGGCGTAGGGCGGGTCGTTGAAGGCCAGGTGGCCGTTTTCGCCAAACCCGAGTGCGACCAGATCGACCGGGTATTGGGTTAGCAGGGCTTCGTAATCGCTGCACGCCTGCTCGACGTCGTCAGGATGGCCGGGGATGGGGAAGAAAGTGCCGGGCTGAACGTAGTCGAGAAAGTGGCGGTGCAGAAACAGCGGGAAACTGGCCGGATGGTTGGGCGGCAAATTGAGATACTCGTCCATGTGGAAGATATTGACGTTCGACCAGTCGATGTTGTCGAGTTCGCGCAGCGCCTCAAGAAAGGTGAGCTGCGAGTTGCCGGTGGCCAGGATGAGGTTCGCCTGGCCGTTTTCGGCGATGGCCTGCCGGATAATTTGACGGGCTTCCAGCGCGGCGGCTTGACCTAAGGCGGCGTTGCTGTCGTACACGGCGACAGGGAGTTGATCCACCTGGGTGGTTTTGATGGGTTTCGGTGCAGTCATTGCTTCTCTTTCGATATAAATTGAATAAATATTGCATCTGGTAAGTTGGAGCGATGAAAGATGTAAAGCGTAGTGCGTAGAGCGTAGTCGATAAATTGACGTATTACGTTATAGGTTGTCAGCGCCGTTCATTCTAAACCCACTCCCCGCCGATCATCGTGGCTTGAGGGGTAAAGTGGGCGTCGAACAGCACCAGGTCGGCGTCGCGGCCTGGCTCCAGGCTGCCCTTGCGGTCGGCGACGCCGATGATCCGGGCCGGGGTCAGGCTAACCATGCGGATGGCCTCGACGACCGGAATGCCGACCACGTCGATCAGAATCGGCACCATGCGGCTGAGCAGGGTCGTGCTGCCGGCAAACGACGAACGGTCGAGCATCATCCCGACGCCGTCGTGAACGTCGTACTCCATTTCGCCCATGCGGAAGCGGCTGCCTTCCGGCAAGCCCGCGCCGCTGGTGGCGTCGGAGATGGCGCACAGCCGGTCGGGGCCGAGACATTTGTAGGCCAGCTTCATCAGCGTGGGCGGCAGGTGTTTGTTGTCGGTGATCATCTCGACGGTCAGACCATCGAAGGTGAGCGTCGCTTCCAGCAGGCCGGGTTTGCGCCACGGCCCTTCCTTAATCGTGCTCGATTGGGCGCTCCAGATGTGGATGATGTGGCTCAGGCCGGCATCCATCGCAGCCTGCACGTCGCTGTCCTTGGCGGAACTGTGACCGGCGGCGGCCAGGATGCCCAAGGCTTTCAGCCGCCGGGTCAGGTCGAGCGCGCCGGGCAGTTCGGGCGCGTAGGTAAAAATCTTGATCACGTCGTGATAGGCCAGCAGGGCCTCGACCGTGCCGTCGTCGGGATTGCGAATGTTGGCCGGGTCCTGCGCCCCGGATTGGGCCAGGCTAAAGTACGGCCCTTCGACGTGAACGCCCAACACCTGCGCCCCGCCGCGCGGTTGGGCCAACCACTCCCGGCTGAACGCCAAACATTCGACCAAATTGTCAATCGGCGCGGTCATAGTCGTGGCCAGCAGGCTGGTGATGCCGTGGCGGGCGACCTCCTGGGTAATGGCCGTAAAGGCCTCGGCCGTTGACTCGTTAAAGATGTGGCCCATTGCGCCGTGGATGTGAATATCGATCAGTCCCGGCGCGATGTATTGCCCGCCCACGTCGAAGGTCTCAACCTCCGCCCCGAGCGCGTCGGGTTCGACCCGATCGACCACGCGGCCGGCCTCGATGAGCAGCGCCTGCCCATCGACGATGCGGTCGGGCAAGATGATACGTCCGTTGGTTAAGGCTAAGCGTTGGTTCGTCGTCATATCGTCCCGCTCGATTCTCTAATAATGAGGGGGCAGGGCAGCGTGATTCGTTTGACGTCAGCGTTGCTGTTGGCCATCCGGTTGAGTAACATCGTGATGGCCTGCCGCCCCGACTCGATGACCGGCGCTTCGACGGTGGTCAAGGCCGGATTGGAGTAAATGGAAAAGGGCTGGTTGTCGTTGCCGATGATTGAGATGTCGGCGGGTATGCGCAGCCCGGCGCGCTGCACCGTGCGCAGGACGACCGAGGCCACGATGTCGTTGGAGGCCAAAATCGCGGTTGGTCGCGGTGTGGCGGCCAGCAGCGCCAGCGTGGCCCGCTCCCAGTCGGCGGCGGTTGTCTCATAATCACCGGTCACGACGCATTCGTCCCAGTAGGCCAGCCCGTGCTTCTGCAAACCGAGCCGGTAGCCGGCCAGTCGCTCCTCGCTGCTGCGGCGTGTGTCCGGGCCGCGCATAAAGGCGATGCATTGGTGACCCTGCTCCACCAGATAGTCGATGGCGCTGATAGTGCCGCCGCTGTTGTCCCAGTGGATTTGATCGAACTCCAAATGGCTGATGGTGCGGTTGATGATGACAATCGGCGGCGCGGTCGGCAGCAGATCGAGCAGGTAGTCGTCGTCAAGGTAAACGGAGGTCGAAAGGAAGATAATGCCGTCCACTCGCTTCTCCAACAGCAGATTGACCGCCTGCTGTTCGTCGTCGAGACTGCGGGCCGTGCAATAAATCAGGCTGTAGTCGGCGGCGCGCACCGCCGGCTCGATAACGGACAGCGCTTGCAGGAACAGCGGCGTTTCGATCTCGGAGATGATCAGGCCGATGGTCGCGGTTTGGTTGGTCACTAAGCTGCGGGCGACGCTGCTGGGCCGGTAGTTCAAAACCTGGATGGCGTCCTGAATGCGTTGAAGCGTCTCTTGGGTCATCGCTTCGGTGCGCTGATTCAAGGCATTGGAGACGGTGGTGACCGACACGCCGGCGGCTTGGGCCACATCTTTAATTGTCACACGTTTGGAATTGCTAGAGGGTTTTGACATCATCGTCTCTTTATTTGCCAAGTGTAACGTTTTAGTGTAACGTTTCACCTAGTGTAACACAACTCATAATGGTTGTCAATCCCAACGGAGGGAACAATGGTTTTCACTTTTCGATGGTTTGGCCGGAAGGATCCGGTCACTCTGGCGCACATCCGGCAAATCCCCGGCGTGGAAAGTGTGGTGACGGCGCTGTACGATATTCCGGCCAGCCAGCTATGGCCGCCGGCGCAGTTAGCCGCTCTGAAAGCCGAGATCGAGGCGGCGGGCCTGCGGTTCGACGTGGTCGAGAGCCTGCCGGTTCACGAGGATATCAAACTGGGCCGGCCATCGCGCGAGGCGTTGATCGAGACGTACTGTCAAAACCTGCGCACGCTGGGCGAGTTCGGCGTGAAGGTGGTCTGCTACAATTTTATGCCCCTGTTCGACTGGCTGCGCACCGACCTGGCCCTGCCCCTGCCCGACGGCTCGACGGTGATGAGCTACGACCACCGCCGCATCGCCCACATCCCCGATCCGTTCGCGGCCGATTTGCCGGCCTATTTCCCCCTCGATGAAAGCCCCGACGCCTTGAAGGCAGCCTATCGCACCATCACCGCCGCCGATTTGTGGGCCAACCTGGCCTACTTCTTGCAGCGCGTCGCCCCGGTCGCCGAAGCGGCCGGCGTCAACCTGGCGCTCCACCCCGACGACCCGCCCTGGTCAGTGTTCAATCTCCCGCGTATCATCACCAATGAAGCCGCGCTCCGGCGCGTACTGGAACTGGCCGACAGCCCGGCCAACGGCCTGACCCTGTGTACCGGCTCGCTGGGCGTCAATCCCGACAACGATCTGCCGGCCATGATCCGGCGGTTGGGATCGCGCATTCATTTTGCCCACTGCCGCAACGTCAAGATTACCGGCGAGCGCCAATTCCACGAAGTCGCGCATCCCAGCACCTGCGGCAGCGTCGATATGCGGGCGGTGATGGAAGCCTACTGCGATATCGGCTTCACCGGCCCGCTGCGACCCGACCACGGCCGGATGATCTGGGGCGAAACCGGCATCCCCGGCTACGGCCTTTACGACCGGGCGCTGGGCGTGTTATATTTGAGGGGGCTGTGGGAAGGGGTTGGGGGAATGATGAATGATGAATGATGAGGATGAATTATGAAGGATGGGGGTGGAGGGATGAATCCGGATAGATGGTGGCTAGAGCAAAAAAGGCTGAAGCTGAGACTAAGAAATGCGCCTTTTATGGAATGAAGACGCCTTTGAAATTACCCTCACCCCGTCGCTAACGCGACTCCCTCTCTCCCTCAGGGAGAGGGGTTGGGTGAGGGTGAAATACGATTTTTACGGTCGTTGCTGTTTTTCAGCCTTAGCCTATTGAAGAAAAGTTACTCACATTATTAATGAAGTTGTCTGCAATCTTTAGGAGAGATTATGAATTTAGACGTATTCTCATTAAAGGGAAAAGTCGCCATTGTTACCGGCGCGACGGGCGTTTTGGGCGGGGCGATGGCGCGAGGACTGGCCGCAGCCGGAGCGCAGGTGGGCATTTTGGGGCGGCGGGCTGAAACGGCTCAGCAGGTGGCGGCCGAGATTGAAGCCGAGGGTGGGCAAGCGCTGGCCCTACCGGCCGATGTCTTGGATATGGCCCAACTGCAAGCGGCCCGGCAGACTGTGGTCGAGGCCTGGGGGCGGATCGATGTATTGATCAACGCTGCGGGGGGGTAATGTGCCTAACGCCAACGTCTTTGGCGACCTGACGTTATTCGATTTGACTCAGACAGCGGTGGATCAGGTGATGAGTTTGAACTTCACCGGCACGCTGCTGCCTTGCCAGGTGTTTGGCGAGGTCATGGTCGAGGGCAGGCGCGGCTCGATTATCAACATCTCGTCGATGGCGGCTCAGCAGGCGGTGACGCGGGTGATCGGCTACAGCGCGGCCAAGGCGGCTATCGATAATCTCACCAAATGGCTGGCTGTCGAGATGGCGCTCAAATACGGCGAGGGACTGCGGGTCAACGCCATCGCGCCCGGCTTCTTCATCGGTGAGCAGAACCGGCGGCTGTTATTAAATGAAGACAACAGCCTGACCGAGCGGGGCCAGATCATCATCCGCAACACGCCGATGGGTCGTTTCGGCGAGCCGGAGGAGTTAGTCGGCACGGCGATTTGGCTGGCGAGCGATGCCTCGCAGTTTGTGACGGGCGTGGTCGTGCCGGTCGATGGCGGCTTTTCGGTCTTTAGCGGCGTGTAGGCCGGCGGCCGGTCAGGCCAGGGCCAGCACCGTCTGGAGCAGCACATTGGCTCCGTTAATTACGTCTCGATCCTCGCTGAATTCTTGGGGTGAATGGCTGACTCCGTTGACCGACGGCACAAAAATCATCGCGCTGGGGGTGATGGCGGCCATCGATTGGGTGTCGTGGCCGGCAAAGCTCATCAGCCGAGTGTGGCTGAGGCCCAGTCGATCCGCCGCCGTCTCGATGGCCCGGACGACCGTCTCCGCCGCCGGCGCGGCGGTACAGCCGCTCGTTTCTTCGATGGTGACAGAGAGGTTATTGGCCTGAGCGACCTCTTCGGCCAGGCTGAACAACGCCGCCGCCATCTCATCGAGTTGCCCTTCCGTGCCGTGGCGGAACTCCAGAGCCAGCTTAACTTCGGCCGGCACGATGTTGAATGAGCCGGGGGCCAGATCGAGGCGGCCGCAGTTCATCACACCCGGCGAGAAGCGGTCGATGACCAGGGATCTGGCCCGCTGGACAAATTCGGCCGCGCCCCACAGGGCATCGGCGCGTTCAAGCATCGGCATAGTGCCGGCGTGCGCGGCTTGCCCCTGGAACTGAAGCCAGGCCGAGCGAATACCGACAATGCCGGTCACAACGCCGATGTCCAGGTGAGCCTCTTCCAAGCGCGTGCCTTGCTCGATGTGCAGCTCCACATATCCGGCCAGCAAGACCGGATCGCGCCGGGCGGCCAGGATCGTGTCCGGCGTCAGACCGAGCCGGGCCATACCGTCTTCTAAGGCCGCCGCACCGCCGCGTGGATTGGCGAGATGGGCGTAGGTCAACTGCCCGGCCACGGCCTGGCTGCCCAACAGGCCGACCACCGCGCCTTCTTCATCGGTAAACGAAATCACTTCCAGGTGAAACGGCAGCGCCGCGCCGGCTTCGGCCAGGGTGCGAGCCACTTCCAGCGCCGCCAACACGCCCAACGCGCCGTCAAAGCGACCGCCGTTCAGCACGGTGTCCAGATGCGAGCCGATTAACAAAGTCTGCGCCTGGGGATCGGCGGCGGGCAGCACGGCCGACAGGTTCCCGGCCCCGTCCTGCCGGAATTCCAACCCCGCCGCGATGACTTGCGCCTGAAACCACCACCGCCCGGCCTCATCCGCCGACGACAAAGCCAGCCGGCTGACCCCGCCATCTTCCGTGCGGCCGATTTCGGCCAGAGCGGCTAAATCGGATAGCAAACGTGTTTCGTTAATGGTTAGCATCGATGTTCCTCGTCCGAAAATATGGATTGGCTCCCATTGTACCTGCTTCGCGGCGATTTGCGAAAATCAAGCTCGTACCCGTTATGGCGCTATTGAAAAACGGATTAGTTTGTGGGATAATGTCATAGACCAATGGAGGTTGATATGACAAATTCCCTGCTACACCGATCCCCGGGCCTAAACCGGCCCCGGTGATTGGCAATATCCCTGATATGGACTCACAGGCCCCGGTGCAATCGCTGATGGCGCTGGCCCGAGAATATGGACCGATCTTCCGCCTGGAGCTGCCGGGGCGTGAGATGATCGTGGTTAGCTCCCAGGCGCTGGTCAACGAACTGTGCGACGAACAGCGGTTCGATAAAAAGTGCATGCGCCGCTGGAACAGATTCGCGATTTCGCCGGCGATGGCCTGTTCACGGCCCGCACGCAGGAGCCGAACTGGGGCAAGGCCCATCGAATTCTGATGCCGGTGTTTGGCCCGGCGGCGCTCCGCGATATGTTCGACGATATGCTCGATATCGCCGAGCAGCTACTGCTGAAGTGGGAACGTCAAGGCCCTGAGCAGCGCATCGACGTGGTCGATAATATGACCCGGCTGACGCTCGACACGATTGCCCTGTGCGCGTTCGATTATCGCTTCAACAGCTTTTACCAAAAAGATATGCACCCCTTCGTCGGGGCGATGGTGCGGGCGTTGGCCGAAGCCGGCGAACGCGGCCGCCGGCTGCCGCTGCAAAATCGACTGATGCTGATCACTCGCCGGCAGTACGATGAAGACATTCGCTTCATGCATCAAATTGCCAACGAGCTAATCGCCCAGCGCAAGCAGCACGGCGACCCCACGGGAAAAAGACATTCTGAGCGCGATGTTAAACATCAGGGATTCACATACCGGCGATAGGTTGAGTGACGAGAATATCCGCTATCAGATGGTCACGTTTCTGATCGCCGGGCACGAAACGACCAGCGGTTTGCTCTCCTTCACTCTCTACGAACTGCTGAAAAACCCCGAGGTGTTGGCCTGCGCCCGCGAGGAAGTGGAACGGGTGCTTGGTAATGAGACGCCGCGCTTCGAGCATCTCCCGCAGTTGATCTATATCGACCAGGTTCTCAAAGAGACGCTGCGCTTGTGGCCGACGGCCCCGGCCTTCGCGGTCTATCCGTATGAGGAAACCACGACCTTGGGCGGCCAATATCCCGTCCGCCGCGACCAGACTTTGCTCATCCTGACCCCGATGCTGCATCGCGACCCGGCGGTGTGGGGCGCGGATGCCGAACGGTTTGACCCGAGCCATTTTGCCTTTGAGCAGGCCGAACAGCGGCCGCCGAATGCCTGGAAGCCCTTCGGCAACGGCCAGCGAGCCTGCATTGGTCGCCCTTTGCCCTACAAGAAGCGACGCTGCTGATCGCGATGATCCTCCAACGCTTCGATCTATCGCTGGCCGATCCGGACTACCAACTGAAGATCCACGAAACGCTAACGATGAAGCCGCACGGTCTGGAGATCTACGCTAAGCGCCGCGATATCGTCATCGTCAAGACGGCTCAGCCGCCGGTGAGCGACACGCCGCCGTCCGCGGAGCCGGCCGCCGCCGGCCCCTGAAACATCGAACGGTATTCCGATGCACGTCCTATTTGGGTCTAATGCGGGGCGGCGGAAGCGTTCGCCCAACGCATCGCCACGGACGCGCAGGCGCAGGGTTACGTCGCGTCGGTCGGGTCGCTCGATTCGGCGGCGGGACAGTTGCCCACCGAGGGCGCGGTGATTATCGTGACCGCGACGTATGAAGGCCAGCCGCCCGACAATGCCCGCAAGTTTGTGGCCTGGCTGGGTGGCCTACCCGCCAACGCCCTGGCCGGGGTGCGGTACGCGGTCTTTGGCTGCGGCAATAAAGATTGGGCCCGCACCTACCAGGCCATCCCCAAACACATCGATCAACGTCTGGTCGATCTGGGGCCGCGCGCTTGGTGGCTCGCGGCGAGGCCAACGCGCGCGGCGATTTCTTCGGCGACTTCGACCACTGGTATGCCGATTTCTGGCAGCAGATCGGCGCGGCTTTCGGCCAGGAAGCTCGGACGCCCGCGCCGACGCCTTTGCTTGAGGTTGAGTTCGTGCCGGGGATTCGCGACCCGCTGCTCCGTCAAAACAGTCTACATATGGGTACGCTCGTAGAAAATCGGGAGTTGGTCAATATGGCTGCGCCTAATGCCCGCTCCAAACGCCATTTTGAAATGGCCTTGCCGGTCGGTATGACCTATCGTACCGGTGATTATCTCACGGTCTTGCCGATGAATCCGCCGGAAAATGTTGACCGCGCGCTGCGTCGTTTTGACTTAGCCTACGATGCCCAGATCGTGATCCACGCCGGCCCCGGCGTCCAAACGTTTTTTCCAACCAATCAGCCGGTGGCAGCCGGCGAGGTGCTGACCAACTACGTCGAGCTAGGTCTCCCGGCCACGCGCAAACAGATCGAACAACTGGCAGTCTCCTCGCCGTACCTGCCGGAGAAACATGCCCTCGAAGCGTTGATCGCCGCTGACGCCGTTTACATCGAGTCGGTTTTGGACAAACGGGTGAGTGTGCTGGACCTATTGGAACAGTACCTATCGTGCCGCCTGTCGTTGGCGTCCTTCCTGCAAATGCTGTCGCCGCTCAAGCCCCGCCAATATTCGATCTCCTCGTCATCGTTGTGGAGCGCCGATCACTGCACTCTGACCGTGGCAGTAGTGAACGCGCCCGCCTTGTCGGGGCACGGCACCTTCCACGGCGTGACCTCGACCTACCTGGCCCAGGCCCGGCTGGGGACCCGGGTTGCCGTGGCGGTGCGCCCGTCGCAGGTCGCCTTCCATCCCCGGAGTCGCTCGATACGCCGATCATTATGGTCTGCGCCGGAACCGGGGTAGCGCCCTTCCGAGGGTTTATCCAGGATCGGGCCATCCGAGCCGGCTTATGCGGCCGGCGTGAAACCGGCGCCGGCGCTACTCTTCTTTGGTTGCAGCCATCCCGAGGTTGACTTTTTGTATAAAGATGAATTGACGGCCTGGGAACATCAGGGCGTGGTCAGCGTGCGGCCGGCGTTCACGTTGATCCCTGAGGTTGGGGGTAAGTACGTGCAGGATCGCTTGTGGCGGGATCGCGCCGACGTGATCGAACTGGTCAAGCAAGGCGCGATCATGTATGTCTGCGGCGACGGCCGGCGGATGGCCCCGGCCGTCCACGAGACGTGCGTGCGCATTTATCAAGAAGCGACCGGCAGCACCCTGGACGAAGCCGAGCGGTGGATGACCGAAATGGAGCGCAACTACGGCCGCTACGTGGCTGATGTGTTTGCGTAGACGTGGCGGCTCTAATTTAGGATCGAGTTAGTGTCATTAGTTTTTCGCCACAACACTTCATAAGGCGTAGTGCGTAGTGCGTAGTGCGTAAAGAATGGCTAAATACGCACTACGCACTACGGGCAATTGAGGAAGTTATCTAATTGCCAATCCTTAAATTCGCTAAATTTGAGCTGGCGGCCCACTGGTGAGCGTAACCTGGGTGAATTGGCCCGCCTCACTGTGCAGGTGCAAGGTTCCGCCCACCACAGCCAGCATGGTACTGTGCAGGGCCAACCCCTTGCCCCCGTCGGCGGACGTGGTATTGGTCAACCCCACCCCGTCATCTTCAATACAAAGTGATAGCTCATCGCTGCCGCCGGCCGTGATCATTAAAGACAGCGGTCGGTTGGGAGTTTGGCCTCGACCGTGTCGGGCGGCATTCCGCAGAACCTCTCGGGCCGCATAAAACAAAATGCCGGTTTGGAGCGATGACAGTCTCGCCGCGATGATTTCGCTTTCGGGTAAGACTCGCCAGGCGACGTGGTCAAACGCCTCGGCCAATTCACCTCGACGAGGCGGCGCAGCGTTTCGACCAGCCCCAACTTTTCCAGGTTGGGTAAGGTGAGCGGCGGCATTTCTCGGAGCAGATTGGCCAGTTGCCGGTGCGCCGTGCTGAGCGCCGTCACCGCCTGGCGATGAGGGGCTGCCGTCCAGCATCAGCAAGGCGGTGTGTAGCTCCGGTAAAACGTCATCGTGAATGACGCGCCGGGTTTGGCGATCAAGAACCTGGCTCTCCGCCAGTCGCTGCCGTTGCAGCGCTAACAGCCGTCGGGCGATTTCCGCGCTGGCTCGCGCGTCGATCAACCGCTCGGCGCTGGCCTGGGCAATTTCCAGTTCCTCCTGAGTGTAGAGGTGGCGGTTGAGTTTGGGGCCCAGCAGCAGCACACCGATTAATCCCCGCGCGCTCCACAACGGAATAGCCCATCGATCCGGGCTAAGCCGGTGGCCCGGATCCGTGGGCGATCGAAAGTGGGCCAGCAGTTGCCGGGGTAGGTCGATGGGGGTGCCTGGGCCGGATAGTGCAAGGGTTGCATGAGGGGAGCCAATGGCCCCAGGGGGGTGAGCTGCGCAAACTCGGCCCGCAGTAGGTCTTGACAGAGCCTCGTAAAGGAGGTCTCGTCATCCAACTCCGCCGGTGAGGCCGCCAGTAGTTGATCGTACAGATGTTGGCTGGCCACCACGGCCGCAACTGGCGCAAATATTGTTCGCGCCAGTGATACGATCGCCAATGCGACAACGATAAAAGAAGCTGACCATCAAAATGATCGCCAGCAACAGA
Organism: Anaerolineales bacterium; assembly: GCA_020634855.1. Lineage (GTDB taxonomy): Bacteria > Chloroflexota > Anaerolineae > 4572-78 > J111 > JAGRBY01. Next base: position 25,491 of record JACKAU010000002.1, on the reverse strand, counting down.
TAAATGGGCGGTCTCGCCCACACCGGACCCCACTGATCACGAACCCTAAGCCCACAGCCAGGGTAATCGTGTGACGCCATTGCCGTTGAAATTCTCGTCGGGGCAACCCCTGTTCGGTAAAGACCTCAAACGAAACAATGGCTTGCCCCAACAAAGACCACCACCCCAGTAATGAGGCCGGCAATGAGGACATCCAGGCCGGTCGCGATATAGGCCAGGGTGGTCAATCGAAAGCCTGGTATGAGGGCCGGATCGCTTAACGTGGTCCAGCCAATCACAGCAGCGACCAGCCCACTGATGATCACCAAGCTGTAGGCGGCCGTTAACAGCCAGGGCCGGGCCTGCTGGCGGCGGGTGTCTTGACCGGCGCGGCCGGCGACATCCATCCGGCGCAATGATAACCCCGCCAAGCCGGTACAGAGGACAATGTAAGCCGGGTAGATCAGCAGGAATGGCGCCGCCGCTGAGAGATCAACCTGAACCACCTGGGCAAAGGTGGGCAGCGGGTGGCCCACAATCAGCCAGCTTAGCAATCCCAGGCCAACCGCAACCACCAGCCCGGTTTGCCATCGCGCCACAGGCCAGCGGACCTCATCGGGCCATAAACCGGCGTACCAGATGGCGATCAGATACCAGTTCAAGGGCAGCAGTAGCAGCGGCAGCCAGCCCAACCACCACCATCCGTTCAGTTCCGGAGACTGAAAGTAGGGGCCAAGTCCCAAAATGGCCGTGTGGCACAGAAAAAAAGCGCCCCAATCAATAGACCACTGCCGGCCAACCATACCCCGCGTGTCCGCTGGCGGGTGTTTAACAGCACCGTTAGCCCCAGCCAACTCATCAGGATCAAATTAATAAACGAGACCCCAGCGCGACCCCGTTGAACAAAACGCTATCCGTCATCGGTTAAGACCGATCAACCCATTCGCCGTGTTGATTGAGTACCTTAGGCCGGCCCAGATCATCCCACATGATCAATCGTCCTTCATTATAAATGATGGCCGCCCGGGTGCGCGCCACCTTTTCATCCGTGGTGGTCGTGTTCAGCCCCAGGCCGCGTAAATCTGGCCGTTGATGCGGCTGACCGTGCGTTTATCCCGAAAGCCCATCTGGGCAGCGATTTGCTCGTTGGTCATGCCCCTGAGCCAGCATCGTGGCCACGGCCTGTTCGGCCGGTTCCAGCAAATCGAGCGGCGCGTGGCTGTCCTTGAGGCGCACCTCTTGCACCCGCACCTCGATGTCGGGGTCGATCAAGCTGCGCCCGGCCACCGCATCGAGCAGCAGCGGCAGGATCATCGCCGGCAGCAAGTAGTTGGATTTCCGCACATAGGCGTAGTGGCTCAATATGCCCGACTCCCGGAAGGCGCGATAATAATCGTCATCATCCTGGATGGAGTAGAACACCACCGGCAGACGCGGGCATTCGCGCCGGATGGCGACCGCCGCCTCGATACCGTTTAACGGGCCGGCCAGTTGCACATCCATCAGCACAACATCCGGCGGCGTGCCCAGGCAATAGCTCAGCGCGTCCTTACCGCTGTCACACGCATGGATGACGGTCAGTTGGCCGGTTTTGGGTTAAGCCGGCCTGCAACGCCGCCCGCAGCCGTAGGTTGTCTTCAACGATCATCAGGGTCAACATAGGTCACCTTTGAAATCAATCGTTTTTTCATAGTAAGTTAGCCAACCATCGCTGTCAAGCACCTGAGTGCAAAATGATGGGCGTTTGAAGCGTGGCGGGCCGGCCGAGGCAATGCTAAAGTGAGTCATCAACAACAAAGCACATAATAACCCTCATAGGAGTGTCCTTATGAAAGTCAAAATGATTTTGCCGGCCCTGACTGAAGCGTTAAGTCCGTTTTGGCGGCCCATCAAGTATTCGCTATTTCCGCCGCTGGGGTTGGCTACGCTGGCTGCCTACCTGGACGACGGCGACGAAATCGAAATCCAGGATGAACACGTGGAGCGGCTCAATCTGGACGATACACCGGATTTGGTCGTGATCCAGGTGTACATTACGTCGGCTTATCGCGCTTACGAACTGGCCGACCATTATCGACAGCAGGGGCGCACGTGGCTCTGGGTGGGTTGCACGTGACCTCGCTGCCGGACGAGGCGGCCTTGCACGCCGATACCATTTTCCTTGGCCCCGGCGAGGACACCTGGCCGCAGTTCTTGGCCGATTTTCGGGCCGAGCGACCGGGCCGGGTCTATCGCTCGACGGTTCGGACGCTGGCCGACCTGCCGCCGGTGCGCCGCGATTTGATCAAGCGCCAGCGCTATTTGGTGCCTAACTCGATTGTGGTATTCGCGCGGCTGTCCGCACACCTGCGATTTTTGCTACAAAGAGGCTTTTTTCAAAGGCGGCAAATCGTTCTACACCCAAACGGTGGATCAGGCCCTGGCCGAGATTGAGCGGCTGCCGGGCCGGCATCTGTATTTTTGGATGATCATTTGTTTGGGCAGCCGAAGTTTGCCCGCACCCTGTTTGAGGGGATGCGGGGCATGGGCCGGGTGTGGCAGGCGGCGGGGACGGTGCAGTCGGTGCTGCGGCCGGGGCTGCTGGAAAAGGCGGTGGCCTGTGGCCTGCGCAGCCTGTTTGTGGGCTTTGAAACGCTCAATCCGGCCAACCTGAAAGCGCAGCACAAATATCAAAATCTCAATCGGGATTACACCTTAGCCATCCGGCGACTGCATGATTTGGGGGTGATGATCAACGGCAGTTTTGTCTTTGGCATGGATGACGATGATGAATCGGTCTTTGACCGGACGGTGGCCTGGGCCATCGAGCAAGGCATCGAAACGGCCACGTTTCACATTCTGACGCCCTATCCCGACACCGCGCTGTTTAAGCGGATGGCCGCCGCAGGACGCATCAGCCACACGGACTGGAATCGGTACGACACCCGACACGTGGTGTTTGAGCCACGCAAACTATCGCCGGAGACGCTGGAGCGAGGTTACTGGCAAGCTTATCGCGATTTTTACCGGTGGAGTTCAATTTGGCGTGGCGCGGCCACCAAGGACACGGCAGCCGGTCAACTGCGGCACCTGGCCTATGCCGGCGGTTGGAAAAATTTGAGCCGATGTGGGATTGGGTCATTCGCTTACGGCGGTTGCCGTTTATGTTACCCTGCTGGAAACGGTGTTATCGGGTGGCGGTCGAGGTCATAACCCTATTGCCGCCCCAGCCAGGCCATCGCCTTTGCAGGGTCGCTAAAGAGCTGCACGGTTATCCCTGTTGATCACCGCGCTCGACTAATCTTTTCATATACAATTGCCCGATAACCTTTTCCGGCAGTATCAAGGCCCAATATTTCCAACCGGCTTTCATAATACGAGGTTCCCAGAATGATGTAGCCCATTCGATATCTTCGCGTCGCAAGGCTGAACTTCCCGGTCATCGGATAACCATTTTGTACAGTGGTGTTTTTCGAAGGCATCGGCTCCCTTCAACATTAACTCCCGATATGTTTCTCCATAAATAAACTGGTGAATCTCGTGATGGACAATCTTTTTGTCGGGGTAGACGCGTAATGTGACATCTGAATTATCGATAATAATGTTTATAGGACTTACGCAAAACAAGGAAAGGAATTAGGCCAGAGCCATAACAAGAGACGGATTGCGCAGTTGTTGACAGAGCTAGTGATCTAACAAACCGTGTTTGAGTTGATAAAGGGTCTGACCAGTTTGAGCGGCCAAATCATTCAATCTGACCCAAACGAGCAGAGCACAAGCGATATGATTGCGTTGAATGCGAGCTTTACGACATTGACACTGTTCGACACCAGTCAATTGTTTGCCTTCCCGATGCAGTTGCTCAATCTTCCAACGGAAGCCACACACCTGTTGGGTGGCCTGGGTCGAGTTTTGAGCGGGGTCATTGGTCACGACCCAATCCGTGCGGTGGGTAGACACCGCGACCCGGAAACACTGAACCAGATGGTCTTGAGGAAAGCCTTTGATTTTGAGCGATTTGCCGTGTTGTAATTGGGTCGGGCTCCAAGCGAGGCTATCGACCCGTTGATAGGGTTGATGACCACCGCTGTCATCAACCTGACGGTTGGCTTTGAGGGACAGTAATAGACTTTTTCCAAACCCTCAATAAACAACATCAGTTTTTAGTGGCATACCAGGTGTCCATCAGCACCGCTCGAAACGGCAGTTGTTTGTGATAGCAGATATTGGTCAACATGTCGCGAACATGCTCCAGTTTGCTCTTGCCATCGCCCTCAGGGTCATACAGCCGGTAGTCTATCAACCAGAACTGGTCGTCTGCGGGATTAATGTAGATACAGGTCACCACTCCGATGCCTTTAATGACCTTTTGGCATTGCCGCTGTACTGACGGCGCACCAATTCAATCGCAAAAGAGTGGTTTTGTCCAGAACCGTATCATCAAAGACGACATAGCCCTCTGGCGTAGGCACGATTTGACTTTTGACATTATCCCAGATTAGCCGGGGCGTCAGCCGTTCGCCTCGCAGATACCGATTGATGGCATCGTGTGAGAATTGCTCACGATGGTCGGCAAAATTAGTTAGCGTGTAGTTGATCTGACTGACCAACAAGTATTGACAATAATCTAAGCGGGTTACAGGTTTTTCTTCATCCCTTGACCCTATTCTCTTTTATCCTTTTCGCAAATTATGCTTTTTTGCGTAAGTCCTAGGACCTTAACAAGATAAAAATACGGAGTAGTAATCAGCAAAAACCTGCTTGGCATCATCAACGGTAAAAGACCATTTTATCTTGCGAGCCATAACATTACTGTTTTGCTCCCAAGCGAATAGTTCCATAGCTAAAGTCCATTCGTCCGGCAAGCGACGATTGAGACATTGTTGGCTCATGACACTCAGCTCAATTTCGGCCATATTGAGCCAGGAGGCGTGAGCGGGAGTGAAATGAAATTGGAGGCGAGTCATAATCCGGTCGGCTTCGGTTTTGCCAAGAAACTCAACCAAGGAATGAAAGTGATGGGTGTTGAGATTATCCAAAACAACATCAATGCTGTCGGCTTGGGGATACAGGTCATCAACCAGATAACGCATGGCCAGAGCAAAATCTCTTTTGGTCCGCCGGTTGGTAATCAAGACATGTCTCTGACCGGCTTTGGGTTCGACAAAGATGAACAGATTACGAGTTCCTTTACGTTGATATTCATGATCTTCCCGGCGTGGCTGACCGGGTTCGGGAGCCAGGACAGCTCGCAGATGAGCCAATAATTGCACACTTTTTTCGTCAAAACAGATGAGCGGGCGCTGTGGATTGTAATCTTGGTGATAGAGTTCCAAAATGTGTTCCATTTGTTGCAAGAATTGGAGTGTGACTTTGGCAATGCACCAACTCTTTACTCGCCAAGGCTTAAGTTTGTTTTTTTGAGTACTAACCGCACGCTTTCGGGCGAGATGCTTGCGACCACCCCGTCCTTAACCAGTTGCTGAGCCAGTAAGACTAAGGTCCAACGTGCCCATCCGGCAGGTGGCTCGGAACAAGCCAGGGCAATCAAACGGGCTTCTTGGTTCTCGTTGAGTTTCGGCTCCGGCTTGGGATACGCTTTCCCAGCCAAAGTCGCTTCTAATCCTAACAGGCAATAACTCTTGCGCATCCGTTGCACCGTGTCCGGGTCAATGTATAACATTTCGGCTATTTCATCATCTGTTTTACCTTCATCGCTTTTGAGCAATATGTGCGCCCGACGAATAACCAGCGCTTTACTTCGTCCTTTGCTGACGACGGCTATTAACTTTTTCCGTTCTTCTGCTGTGAGGTCCACTATATGTTTTTTGCTCATAATCGTCCAACATACTCTCACTCCGTATTTTTATCAAGTTACGGTACTAGTTTATTTTGGATGTACTATAATTAACCCGAAAAACTGGACCACGAGCTAAGATGGAATAAGGTAAAAACATCAAGGCTTGTGGAGGAAAAAATTGGCCAAAAAACGACAACAGTACAGCAATGACTTTAAGTTCAAAATCGCTCTGGAAGCGGTCAAGGGGGTCAAAACGGTCAGCCAAATCGCGGCTGAGCACAACCTGCATCCGACCCAGATAGGCAATTGGAAAAAGCAATTGCTGCGGGAAGGTAGCACACTCTTTACGCGGGCCAATGACCGTCAACAACGTGAACAACAAGATAGAGAAGCTGAGTTATACGAACAGATTGGTCGCCTCAAGATGGAATTGGAGTGGCTGAAAAAAAAGCTAGCGGCTTCGATTGAGCTAAAACGAAGGCTGTTAGAAACAGCGCACCCTGGTTGAGTCTGCGCCGGCAATGTGAGTTAATCGGCCTAAATCGGTCGAGCTATTATTACCAACCAGTTCCGGAAAGTCCGTTCAATCTGACTCTGATGCGGCTGATCGACGAGCAGTATCTGCGGACGCCCTTTTACGGCTACCTAAAAATGACGGAATATCTTCGTCAGAAAAAGGGCTATCTGGTTAATCACAAACGGGTGTACCGACTGATGAAACAGATGGGCTTACGAGCCGTCGCGCCCCGGCCTCACATGAGCCGACCGCACCCGGAGCACCAGATTTATCCCTACCGGTTACGTGGGGTGAACATCACCCGCCCCAATCAGGTCTGGAGCGCCGATATCACTTACGTGCCGATGCAGCGAGGCTTTATGTATCTGGTGGCCGTGCTGGACTGGTACAGCCGGTACGTGCTCAGTTGGGAACTGTCCAACACGCTGGATGGCGATTTCTGTCTGCTGGCTTTGGAACGGGCTTTGCAACGGAGCCGGCCTGAGATCTTTAACACCGATCAAGGTGCCCAGTTCACCGCCAACGCCTTTACGGGGCGGTTGGAGCGAGCCGAGATCAAGATCAGTATGGATGGTAAAGGACGCGTGTTCGACAACATTTTCATCGAAAGATTATGGCGCACGGTCAAGTACGAACACCTCTATTTGACTGACTACACCACCGGACTTGACCTGTTGGCGGGGCTGGCCACCTACTTTGATTTCTACAATCACGAACGCTTTCATCAGAGTTTGGATTATCGCACTCCGGCCCAAGTATATGGCCTTAACCAGGTGACCCTGGTTTAATCATCCATCTTAAATATCCCATTTCGTGGTCTTGACAATGGGGGTAAGTTTAGTACTTGTATGCATTTTTCTGAATCCTTGAAGATAGATGGTTGGGATTTAGGCCGTTCTAAAGGTGGCAGTCACTTATTGTCGATAAGTCTAGAAGCCGGATAGCTCAAATAGGTCGATTTAGCATCACCAAGTGACGGTCACCTTATATAGAAAGCCTTTAGGGTTTCCGAAGTGGCCTTAGCCCGACCAGAATTTGGCTATTGAGCGCTATTTCTTGCCGAAATAAGGATCGAAACCCTAAAGGTCTGGAAGGGTAGCAACTTGGGGTACTTAATAACGGACTATGCTCGATTTGACCAAGAGTCGGCCTCTCGTAACCGCCGACCCCTGTCCGCTGACCGCCCAAGCGACCCAGTTCGGCTATTTTTTTAGGCGGTCTACCAGCTGCGGTCGGCGGTCCGGTGGCCAAAAAAGTGGCTTCACCGGCTAATTCTAGGTCAAATTCAAAGGGTGTCCGTTAGCAAGATTACGCTTAATGATAGCAAAGTTGGCCGGGCTTGTCTGTCCGATCTTTAGGACAGTTTTGTCCTAAATTCTGGGCAATTTTGGCGATGGGTGCCAGAAAACCGCTGAAACCGTCCTCGCCTGATGAGGTTACGCAAAAAGCCTTACCCGATCGGGGTAAGGCTTTTTGGTGTCTTACAGCCTGCTTTGTCTACTTACTATCTTTGCACTTTGTAGAAATAGACAGGATTTACAAGATTTACAGGAAAAAAATTCACATAATCTTGATAATCTTGTTAATTCTGCCTGATTTTCCTCTCAAGTTTTCCATCGAGTCTTGGCCATATGGTAGCGTTTGCCTTCGAACGAGCCTTCAAGTGCAGTCAATTTCGGAAACCTGACAGGTCTGGTTGTCTTCCCCATGAAGCTGAGGGTAAAAACCGGTCAGATCGGTTGAAATGGTTTATTCCCTTCAAACGGCTCAAGCAGCGTCTTCAACGCCGGTCGGTGGGGAGGCTCGGTTGCATTTCCGGCCTTGAGGGCGGTTTCAAGGGGTAGGTAATGTTTAAGGCCGGCAGTCATAGATGTGTTTCCGTGTGCTTCGTTGCTTCTATTGTATCATTATTGTCGAGCATAGAGGTAGGTATAGGGAGATGTGAAGAAACAGTAACGCCCTCGGCGTAAGCTGTGCCCACCAGGACTCCACAATACAGCAACCTCAAAGTGCCACAACCAACTTCACCAAAACGCGAGACCTGGGGATCAACTCAACGCCGTTGTTAGCGGGATTTCCTGTGGTAGCTGTTGTCGTTAATAATTGCCGGAACGCTCACTAAGGGATTTCCCAAGCCTTGCTCAGCAGAGGATGCGGTCGAGGTTCATCATCTTAACGGCAATCATTCCGATAACCGTTACGCCAATTTGAGCCTCCTCCACGGCCACTGCCACGACTTTGTTCACGGTCAACGGTGCTGATGCCAACAGCCAATCCGTTGAAGAGCGGAGTGACGCGAAAGTGTCACGCTCCGTTCGGGACAGGCAGTCGGGGCGGTGACGCCCCGGCTGACCTTAACTTAGCCCGTAATTCGCACATAACCCAAAAGTTTCGTTTTACCCACTAATTCTTCTCTATCCTTATAGATATGGTAATCCTTGGCACATTAGACATTATCGAAAATAAGAAAACAGACTAAAATGGTCAGCAAAAAAGAGCAAGAAAAGAGGGCAAGAAGATGCTGACCTATGAAAAACTGAAAAAGAAGCCCAGTCGATTTCTGGCCCTGACCAGCTTGCGGGTAGAAGAATTCGATGAACTCCTGCCGAGCTTCGAGACAGCCTGGGGCGCGGATGTAGAGCGACGGTCCCAAGCCCAACCACGGCAACGAAAACCCGGCGGTGGCCGTAAACCAACCTTAAAAAGCTTGGCCGATAAGCTATTGTTCATTCTGGTCTACTTCAAAACCTATCCCTCCAAGAAGTGCAAGGCAGTCTGTTTGGTATGAGCCAAGGTCAAGCCAATGACTGGATCCAACGGCTGACACCCATCCTGCAAGCAACCTTGCAGGTGGAAGCGGTGCTGCCGGAACGGGAGCCGGCTAAGCTTGAGCAGGTGTTAGCTGATTACGACCTACTGGAGTTTACCATTGATGGCACCCAACGGCGACGCCAGCGCCCTAAAGACAATGTTGTGCAAAAAGCGTATTACAGTGGTAAAAAAGCCCATACCGTGACCAACAATGTCATTACTCATCCGGCCAGCCGCACCGTTTGTTACTTGAGCCAGACCTATCCCGGTACCCGCCACGATAAACGAATTTGCGATGAAGAAGGCTATACGTTTCCACGTAATGCCCAACTCCTGCAAGATACCGGTTTTCAGGGCTATGCGCCTCAAGAGGTCATCAGCTATCAGCCCAAAAAGAAACCACCGGGTGGCGAGTTAACCTGTTGTGACCGGTTCATCAATACCGTCATTGCCACGGCTCGGGTTACGGTTGAAAATATCATTTGTGGCATCAAACGGTGTCGGATTCTGAAAGACACCTTTCGTAATCATTTACCTGGTTTGGATGACCTGGTTATTGAAATTGCTTGTGGCTTACACAACCTTCGGGTTCGTCATCGTCACCCGACTGAACATTTCGACCTTTTTGTTTTTGTTGCTTAACCTTATTTCCGATTTTGTCTATTACTGTGAGTGGAATAATACTCATAGGTTTTACTACAAACTCTTTCGGTTGCTGCTGTATTAATTTCGTTAATCTGTCGGCAAACTTGGTATTCTTAATAGGGCAATCGCATACTCAAAGGAGTTGAAGTAAAAATATCCTTCACAAGAAACAAAGGGAGGATGAGATGAACAAAAACCCAACAGCAAGTATAGAGGAATATTTTGATGAGATGGCAGACCCTCGGGTTGAATATCTGGTACACCATCAACTGATAGATATTATTACCATCGCCTTATGTGCCATTATCGCTGGGGCGGATACTTGGACAGAAGTATCCCAATTTGGAAAAGAGAAACAAAGTTGGTTTGAACAATTTCTAGAATTAGAAGGTGGTATTCCTTCCCACGACACATTTGGTCGGTTTTTGCCAAACTTGACCCTGAACAGTTTCAAAACTGTTTTCTGAAATGGGTTCAAGCTGTATTTTCAATGACGGCAGGACAGGTTGTCCCAATTGATGGTAAAAATTACGGCGATCCCGATGACCGAAGCAACGACCGGCAAGCCATCTGGATGGTCAGTGCCTGGGCGGCTGAGAACAAATTGGTACTGGGTCAAGTAAAAGTTGATGACAAATCCAATGAAATTACAGCTATTCCCAAGCTATTACAACTTCTGGAATTAAGTGGCTGCATTGTTACGATTGATGCAATGGGGTGTCAGAAAGAAATTGCCGCCCAGATTGTAGCCCAAGAGGCCGATTATGTGCTGGCTCTCAAAGGCAATCATAGCGGCGTATTTGAAGATGTTCAGGAGTTGTTTGCCTATGCCGCCGAAACCAACTATGTTGATTGTGATTATCATAAAACGGTTGATAAAAGGTCATGGACGCATCGAAATCCGGGAATGTTGGACGACCAGTGCCGCTGATTATTTTTCCTTTGTGCGCAATGCCTCCGCTTGGGCTAAATTGCAGACCCTGGCTATGGTTCGGACTGAACGTCGTCAAACCGATAGGGTCACGGTTGAAGTCCGCTATTACTTATCCAGCCTTGAAAGTAAGGCTGATAAACTTTTATGCCATCCGCACTCATTGGACCATTGAAAACCAACTCCATTGGGTTTTGGATGTTGCTTTTGACGAGGATCAATGTCGGGTTCGTACGGAACACGCTGCTCAAAATTTCGCCATCTGGCGTCACTGGGCTTTGAACCTGCTAAAACAAGAACCCTCTGCCAAATGTGGCATTCAAGCCAAACGCAAGAAAGCTGGTTGGAGTACCGATTATCTTCTTAAAGTCCTGTTACTTTAGTATGCGATTGCCCTAGTATTCTTAACCATTACTGCAAGTGGATTTGTCGGTAACGGAAAATCGCCCTTGCATCTCCACTCTCTTTCATGTACCCAACTTATCCAATTATTCCCCTTAATTTCAAATCTTACTACCCGCCACCAGGCATCTCTTGGAATGTCAAGCATACGCAATTCTTCATCTGAAAGATAAAGTACCGGTCTGCAACCTTTTTTTATATGCAAATTTCTTTGTAACTATAATTCCATAAGGTTCATAACGAGGTTTCAGGATTAGAATTATCTCGATTCAAGACGTATTTTAGCGACATTAACGGGACGTCCATAAAACAAGCAGCGGCATTAGGTCCTTTTATAAACCCCTTTTGCGTTGTGCTTCCCCAAATTTTGCCCGTCTTTAGAATACTTACCAGATTATTCACTACCGTACAGTTTTAATGAAAGGAATGAAGATTTAAGAAACGGCTACCACTCAGGGTAAACTCAATTTTCACCACAAAAAGGAGTGAACCCAATGAGTGATAACCGCCAAGTCTATCGTGGCATAAAAAAGGATTGCTGCAACTTTACCCCAAACAATTAACTGGAAATCAAGTTCGTCATCTCAATACGCTAACAGGAATGATGACGGGGATAGTCCAAGGCAAACGCTGTCATTTTGAAACAATGGCCTCAAAAACGCCTGGTTCAGGCAAAGTAACCAGTCGGGTCAAACGGTTCAGTCGCTACACCCAGAATGAGAGGATTGACCAAGAGACGTACTTTATGCCCTTCATCGAAGAGTTGGTGTTTGGGTTAGCCCACCGGGGTACGCTGGTTGTAGTCATGGATGGTAGCGAAGTAGGACGCCATTGTTTGGCCTTGGTGGTCAGTATGGTGTACAAGGGTCGCGCCTTACCGCTGGCCTGGACCGTGGTCAAAGGCAGCAAAGGGCACTTTCCTGAGACGGCCCACATTGAATTATTGGACCAAATCAAAGCCATCATTCCAGCTGAAACGGATGTCATTTTTCTGGGTGATGGTGAATTTGACGGTATCACCTTACAAGCCGAAATCGAAGGGGCTGGCTGGCATTATGCGTGTCGTACCGCTCATAATTGTTGGGTCTGTGAACAAGGTAACTGGCTGCAACTCAACGAACTGAGCCAACAAGCCGGTGATTATGTTTGTTTGTCCAATGTCGCGTTCACCTTACAAGCTTATGGCCCGGTAACAACTATTGTCTGGTGGCATCCGGATTACAAAGAGCCTATCTATCTGGTCTCTAATTTTGAACTGGGGATGAAGCCATCTATTGGTATCGCCACCGGTTCCGCATCGAAACCTTTTTCTCTGACCAGAAAAGTCGAGGCTTTCACCTACACAAAAGCCATATTGATGACCCAGAGCGGTTGGCTCGCTTAATGATCGCCGCTTGCCTGGCTTACATCTGGATCATCTTTCTGGGTGTTATCGCTCACCGGGATCAATGGACGGCCATCATTCATCGCACTGACCGCTGTGATTTAAGCCTTTTTCAATTAGGTCTGCGTTTGTTAGACCATTTTCTCAATCTTGATTTACCCATTCCTTTTGCTTTAGCTTGGGTTGATTAAAAGTGTATGGTAGTGAAACCAGATTATCAAAGGCTGAATACTCATCTTCTTTCTTTGTGTTTTTTGTCAAATGCACCAAATATGGAGATAAATCAGGGCGCTCATTAAATGGTAAATCCTCAAATTCAGGCATATTTACCTCTCTGAATGATTTTTCTTTAACGCATGCCAAAGCTCAATAAACTTTTGCCAAGCTTCTGCCTCATCCTTAATTTTTTTATGGTAAATGACTTTGTTCGCAACAATATTAATTACTCGGTATCCATACAATTTGTCAATAGTATCAATATCAACTAAGCCATTATCAATCAGAACTTTGACTCGCTCAAATAATCCCATATATTTTTCAACAGCAACCCAGTCAGCGGGAGAAGTTGGTCCACTTTCTCCATCTGACCAAATCCCACCAGGGCGTAATTTCATATGGACTTCTTCGTGTTGGTAAAATAACTCATCGAGGTGCAGAAGAAATTCACCACGAGCAATTTTCTGCGAAGTTTTAAGTAATTTTCAAAACTAACTTATAAAAAAAGGATTTGAGGGTTAACCTTAGCGAAAAAGTAAGAGGTGCTCCCCCAAATGTTAAAAAAATAAAACTGAATGAAAGCGAATTACAAGAATTACAGGAACGATTAAAACAAGCCAAAAAGTCAAAGTACATTGGTCTATCTAGACTTAAAAATCATCGAATTTTCTGACCAAGGCAAAAGTGTACCCCAAATTGACGGTTGTTGGGATTGCATCCCAGACGGTCAGAACGATTATCAAAAAAAGTTCAAGCTAAGGGCTTTAAGGGTTTGCAAAGAAAACCACGGGGGGTAAGCCGGAAGAAAAACTAAAAGCTTACGGCAAAGGATATTGGGAAGATATTTTATCCCAACCGCCCAGTTCATTTGAGAAACTGGATACCCCTGACCAAAATTGGAGTTATGAATTAATCCAAAACTACATAGCCGACTATTTACAGATTAAGGTGACCATCAGTACGATTTGGAACCATTTGCGGCGAGTAGGTTACACTTCAGGACAGGCCAAACTGTCAATTACCTCACCTGACCCTGAGTATCAAATCAAACGCCAACGGGTTGACGATTTGAAAAAAAAGGGGCAAATGGCACCTTAAGTCAAGCCGATAGCCGATTTTATGTTGAGCAAGTCGGGGTTACACCCCAAAAAGCGCTGCTGGTGATGATGGATGAAACTGATATTCATTTGTGTCCCGATCTCAAAACCAAAGGCTTACAGCTTTTAGGTCAACAAGTCAGGATCGCCGGTCCCGGCCTTGATGAGGTTTGTTACTTGTTTGGCTCAACTGACCCTTTCAGTGGTCAAGGTCTTTATGAAATCTATGACCAGAAAGCCTCCTGTCAATTCTGTTTTCATCTGGAGCATTTGATGGACACTTTCCCAGATTATTTTATCTTTGTGATCGGTGATAATGCTCCGGCTCATCGTTCAGCCGCAACCATCGATTTTCTTAAAGCTCATCAAGAGCAAATTGAGTTTGTTCCTTTACCAACCTATTCGCCCAATCTCAATGGCATTGAACGCTTATGGCGGGTGCTGCGGGACAAGTTGTTGCGTTCCAAAGCTTATGATACCTTGCATCAAAAATGTCTGGTCATTATGAACTTTTTCGCTCTTTATCTTGTGACCAGTTTATCTCCATTCTCGGTATCACTAATAATGTGATAAGTTAGAATTGAAAACTACTTAAAGAGTAAACCCCGGCAATGCCGGGGAGACCAGCCAAGTTTGACAGATACAGGGAGTAACGGGAGTCTCCCAGCTAAGAACCGCTCAAAGTTCAAAAGCAAAGGAGACTCACCGTGGAACAAAGTCTAAATCACAGCAAATGGGAATGCAAGTACCATATCTTAGTCTGGATACCGAAGTGCCGTAAGCAAAAACTGTTCAAAGAACTAAGACGGGAACTAGGACCGGTGCTACGGGAATTGGCCCGGCAGAAAGAGAGCGAAATAGTGGAAGGCCATCTGCTGGTAGACCATGTGCATATCCTGATCTCAGTGCCGCCGAAGTACGCGGTCTGCCAAGTCGTGGGCTACCTCAAGGGCAAGAGTGCCATATGGGTGGCGCGGACGTATGGCGGGCGGAAACGCAACTACACCGGGCAAAGTTTTTTTGGGCCCGAGGCTACTATGTATCGACGGTCGGCCGGGACGAAGCGACGATCCGAGCGTACATTCAAAAACAGGAAGAGGAAGACCGGCGCAGCGACCAACTGAGTTTGTTTGACTAGGTTCTGCCGCCTTGAGGCGGCTCACTATGGTTAACGAATAAACCGCTTTGAGCGGTTCATCTTGATAAGCCACCGGCTCTGCCGGTGGTCAGTTTTCTTTTACGCATTAAGCTAACCCGGCGCAAGTAAACTCAAGCGTTAGCGGATTTCCCTACGTAAAAACACTAAAAAAATCCACCGATGGCGTCCGTAACTAAACATCCATACCGCCTGACCGAAATGCGTGACAACGTCTTGATGCTGGAACTAAACCCGCTGGGCAACCCATTAGCTTAGTGGTATAATCACCCCCATGCCAAAGACACGGATATTACTCGCAGACGATCACGCCGTTGTTCGGGCCGGGATACGTAACGCCTTGTTGGAGATGCCGGAAATCGAAGTCATCGGCGAAGTGGGCGACGGGCCGGCGGTGATTGCGGCGCTGGTTGAGATGAAGCCGGACTGCCTGCTGGTCGATGTGACCATGCCGGATTTCGAGCCGATTAAAACCATTCGCCATATCCGGCAGGATTACCCGGAGATGAAGATTGTGGTCATTAGCGCCTACGATAATGATTATTACGTGCAGGGTTTATTGCGGGTGGGGGTCAACGGCTATTATCTCAAAGATCAACCGCTGAGCGATTTGCGACTAACCGTGCAGCGCGTGTTGGCCGGCGAACGATGGGTATCGAGCCGGCTGCTGGATCGCTTGGTGGGACAGCCGGAGACGGTCGCGCCGCCCATGCCGCCCACCACCCGCCAGCGTGATATCCTACGCCTGTTACAACGCGGTTTTGACAATCAAACCATCGCCCAGAAGATGAATTTAAGCGTCAAGACCATCGAGAATCACTTGACCCGCATTTATCGTCAGTTAAATGTGCAAAATCGCTTGGAAGCGGTTAATTATGTGATGCACCACCCGGAAATATTAGGGGTGTCCGGGCAAACCGCCGCCGAAATCGATCCGGGCGGCCTGCCGGCTAACGCCAAGATGATCAAGATCTTGGTTGTGGATGATAACGCCTCATACCGGCATCAATTGCAGCGCATTGTGGGTAAGGTTTGTCCCCGCGCCAAAATTTATGAGGCCGAGAATATTGTGGAAACCGTGCATCTGGTTAAACAGCTTGAACCGCAGTTGGTCTTTATGGATGTGGTGTTGGGCGAAGAAAACGGCATCCACTGCACTCAGCGCGTCAAAGCCATTGCCCCGTTGATTAAAGTCATTCTCATCAGCGCTTATCCCGACCGGGGCTTTCGCCGCATGGGCACGGAAGCCGGGGCCACCGCCTTTTTGGATAAACAAGATTTGAATACCACCACTTTACAACACATTATCGATGATATCTTGAATTGAAGGCGTTTAGGATTGAAACATAATAACCTGAGTTCGATAATTAGAACTGAGCATGTCATTTCGCAGCCGAAGGCGGAGAAATCCCTCAGGCATAGTCATAACGAAGCATTCGCAGGGAAAAATTTAACGTTGTCGCTTCAAAGTTTCCCCGCCAAATCACTTTTCATTGTATGGTCACAGGGATTTCTCCGCTGGCGCTCCGAAATGACATGAAGGGCAATGAATTTCCGAACTCAGGTTAATAGTAAAAATGGCGATAAGGAGATAATGTCTAACCAAGCCACTTCTCACCAAAAAAGCCAGAAGTGGGGCCGGGAATCCAAACGCAAAAGACGCAAATGACGCTAAAGGCGCAAACGCTTTTTATATTTCTTTTTGCGTCTCTTGCGCCTGTAGCGTCTTTAGCGTTAAATCCTTTTGGGGTCCGGCTCGTTCGGGTTAGTCGATAAGGAGAGGCGACTAAGTGACTGTCACCTTTTGCCCACCTTTTGCCCTATGACGCATCTGACGTGATGACCATCTCCACCCGAGGGTGGGGGATTTCAACTTGCAGGCTGAAGCCGCCGTCGTTCTGATTTTGCATCTTCAAGCGCCCGCCCAGCAGCGCCACCCGTTCACTGATTCCCAATAATCCAAAATGACCTTGCCGGGCCAGGTTCGACAGATTGAAATCTTCAACAATCCCCTGGCCGTTGTCTATAATCGAGATTTGCAGCATTCGGGGCGAGGTATGCTTTAGGCCAATTTTAACCGTGTCGGCTTTGGCGTGTTTGCGGACGTTGTTCAACCCTTCTTGCACAATACGGAAGATAGATAGCTCTGTCGTTTCCGGCAGACGGCCCAAATTGGGGTCCAACTCCAAATTGACCCGAATACCCGTTCGCTCGCTCCAATCACCGGCGCACGATTCCAGCGCTACGCCTAGGCCCAGGCTGTCGATGACCGGCGGGCGTAAATCTTCACAAATGCGGCGCAGATCGCGGATAAAGCTGCGGATTTGATGGCGAATGGTGATCAGTTGTTGAAACATATGGGGCTTGATGTCCGTATCGGCCTCAAGCTCCTCAAATTGATAATTGACCCCCAGCAAATCCTGAATCATCTGGTCGTGCAGTTCGCGGGCCAGATGTTTGCGCTCCTGTTCGCGCTCGGTGAGGAGCCGGCGCTGCGCGTCTTGCAGGGCCAGGTTGGCCTTATCCAAAGCTTTAACCTGGTAGGACAACTGCTCGATCAGCTGCTGGTTGAGCGAACCTTGCTTGGCCAGGTTGCGCTCCAGCAACTGCTGCTGGTGGTGCAAGCGCTGGGCGTGTTGATGGGCGCGGTAGTAACTGTCCAGCGCCCAAATCGCCGGGGTAAGCTGCTCGCGGTCGATGGTGCCTAACAGGGCGGACACAATTTCTTCGCGGCTGGTTTCATCGGTGATATAATCGGCCATCAGCCGGCCGTGGCGCAGCACCAGAATGCGATCCGTGACCGCAAACAGATGATCGAGATTGTGGCTGTTAAAAATAACGGCGGTGCCCTGCTGCTGCCAGCTTTGGATCAGCGCCAGCAGTTTTTGCTGGTAGGAGTAATTTAACAAGGCCGTCGGATCGTCAACCAGGATGAGTTTAGCCGGATGGGTCATCACCCTGGCAATGGCGATCAATTGGCGCTGTTCGCTGGATAAATCGGTCACTTTCTGCCGCAGCGACGTAAAATGGGCGTCCAATTGGGCCAAAATATGGGCGGCTTTTTCATCCATGCGCGAGGGATTGAGCCACGTTAACAATTTACCCGGAGAGGGCCAGCCGGTTTCGTAGCCCAAAAAGATATTGCCGGTAATGTCTAAATTTTCGGTCAGAATGGGGACCTGGGGTATCATTTCGATGCCCAGACTGCGGGCCCAATACGGCCACTTCAACGGTTGTTGGGCCAGGGTGATATGCCCGGCGTCGGGTTCTTCAATGCCGGCAATTAACATCGCCAGGACGGATTTACCCGCCCCGCTTTGGCCGGTAACGCCCACCACCTCGCCGGGATAAATCTTGAAGCTCACCCGTTGCAGGGCCGGCACAATACCGTAACTTTTAGATAGGTTTGTAATCCGTAAGAGCGGTTCCATCGTTTTGCACCTCATTGTTAGAACGATTTCACGACGGTTAGGGGAAATCCCCCCATTTTTTCAGGGGAGATACACCATGATCTTTTGGCCTTATTGACGTATCGTATATATACATCAGCGTTCAGCTATCAGCGCTCAGCCGTCAGCTATCAGCCAACGGCTAAACGCTACGATTATACAACACTACTCAACGGCAAACAATAAAAACCTTCAAGGCCCAGACAATGATGCTGGAAATCAAATCGGTAAGCAAAAGTTTTCCCGGTGTGCAAGCGCTGCGTAATGTTTCCTTCGGCGTTCAACAAGGCGAGGTGCATGCGCTGGTCGGCGAGAACGGCGCGGGTAAATCGACGCTGATGAAAATATTGAGCGGAGTTTACACCGATTACCAGGGCCAACTCACGCTCAACAACCACAATTTAACCCTCCAAAACCCCCGCGATGCCCAGCGCCACGGGATCGCTATTATTCACCAAGAACTAAATCTTATTCCTGAATTAACCATTACCGAAAATATATTTCTGGGCCGGGAACTCTATACGCGTTTGCGAACGCTCGACCTCAGGCGGATGGATCAGGCCGCCGCAAAACTGTTGACTCAGTTGAATTTGAATATTGCCCCTAACCGGTCGATTCGATCACTGCGCGTGGGCGAACAGCAGTTAGTGGAGGTGGCCAAGGCGTTGTCCTTGAAGGCCCAACTGCTCATTTTGGATGAACCCACCTCAGCTTTGAGTGAAACCGAGATTGAGCATCTGTTCCAGGTGATTTCTGCGCTCAAACAGCAGGGCGTGACCATGATTTACATCTCGCACAAGCTGGATGAAATCTACCGGATTGCCGACCGGGTAACCGTCCTGCGGGATGGTGAATATATCGGCACAACCCCCATCGATCAGATATCGGTGCAGGAATTGATCCGTAAGATGGTGGGGCGCAACTTGAATGATTTATTTCCGAAAGAAAAGGTCACGCCGGGCGAGGTTGTGCTGCAAGTGGAGAATTTGAGCCTGCAATCGGATACCCGGGAAAGCGGCTACGCCCTGAAAGACATCTCTTTTAGCGTCAAGCGCGGGGAAATTGTGGGCGTAACGGGTCTGATGGGGGCCGGCCGCACCGAACTCCTGGAGACGTTGTTTGGCATCCACTCCCCCCGGCGCGTCGAGGGTAAAATCACCATTGCCGGCAAAACGCAGGTCATCGCCTCGCCGCAGCAGGCGCTGAAGGCCGGCCTGGCCTTTGTGACCGAGGATCGCAAAAATCAGAGCCTCATTGTGCAGCATTCGGTCGGGCATAATATGACCCTGGCGGCGATGAAGAGGTTTCTCCTGTTTAATTTTATTCAAAGCCCGCTGGAGAAAGAAGCTATTCAGGAGATGACCCAAAAGCTGCATATCAAGACAACGGGTTACCATGTACCGGTCGATACGCTGTCCGGCGGTAATCAACAGAAAGTGGTTATCGCTAAATGTTTGCTAACTCAACCGGAGGTCTTGCTGCTGGATGAACCGACGCGCGGCATCGATGTGGGGGCCAAAGCCGAGATTTACACGCTCATTAGCCAACTGGCCAAAGAAGGCACGGCGATTATCATGGTGTCGTCTGAATTACCGGAAATTTTGGCCATGTGCGACCGGGTGATTGTGTTGTGCGAAGGCCGGATGACCGGCACGTTTGACCGCAGCGATGTCAGCCAGGAAATGATTATGGAAGCCGCCACCGCGCGGCAGCGCGTCAGAGTCGAAGAAACGGAGTTGGAGAATTAGAGGCGCGCTGCGAAGCAACATGAAGTGCTTCTATTCTGAACTCATAATATCAAGGGAAATTAAATGTCCGTTCAAGACACGACCACCAGAGAAATACCTCCATTGAGCAAACGTATCGGTTCGATCTGGAAATATTTAATGCGTTTCCAGAGCTACTTCGGTCTAATTGCCATTCTCATCATCGCCGCGCTGCTGTCGCCGGTTCGCGATGGCCGCAATATCTTTCTCGACCCGCGCAATATGCTCAATGTCGTTCGTTTTGCCTCGGAAAACGGCATTATCGCCATTGGGATGACGCTGGTCATTCTAACCGGGGGCATCGATTTGTCGGTGGGCGCGGTGTTGGCTTTGTGCGCCGTGGGCGCGGCCGCCTTTATGATGCACTACGGTTTTGGCACGGTGGCGACGGTGGTGTGCGTGCTGGCCATCGGCGCGGCGGCGGGCTTGACCAACGGCTTTGTCTCGACCAAATTCAAGATTCAATCGTTTATCACCACGCTGGCAATGCTAAGTATTGCCCGGGGCATCGCTACGCTGTGGGCCGGCGGCTACGCCATCCCCCTGGCTTTTGGCGATGGGCCTGACCTGGCCCCGCCCAGTTTTAAAGCCTTGTTTGCCGGCGAGGTCGCCATCCTGGGGCTGGATATTCCGGTTCAGGTCTTCTACTTCATCGGGATTGGTATTATCGCTACTATATTATTGAAGCGAACCGGATTTGGCCGCTACATTTACGCCGTCGGCGGGAATGACACCGCCGCTCGCCTATCAGGGGTAAATGTGAACCGGGTGCGAGTGATTGTCTTTGGCATTTGCGGTTTGCTGTCGGCCTTGGCCGCGCTGCTGCACGCGGCGCTGGTCAATCAGGGCAGTCCCATCGACGGCAGCGGTTATGAGCTTAACGCCATCGCCGCCGTGGTTATTGGCGGCACCAGCCTTATGGGCGGCGTCGGCACAGTGGTCGGTACAATGATCGGCGCGGTGATTTTGAGTATCCTGGATAATATTCTGGGTTTGCTCAATATCGAATCAGAATACCAGGCTATCCTGAAAGGCGTCATCATCGTTTTGGCGGTGGTCATTCAGCAGCGGCGGCGGTATTAAGTGATTGAGACGATTCGGTATTTTAATATCTGCGAACGAATTCGCCGCCTGATAAAAGAAACGTGTTGAAAACACGTTAAGGGGGAACCCCATAACCTGTTTCAACCGGTTTTCTTTAGCAGCGACCGAATTCATTCGGTTGCGATAGGCCTTGAGTTCGATAATTAGAGCTGCACCTATCATTTCGCAACCGGAGGTGGAGAAATCCCTCAGGCATAGCGCTAATGGCATGCAGAACATGAATTTTCGAACTCAGGTTAATAAGAAAGGAGGTGACAAAAAACAAGTAGGCTCAGAAGCGTCCTATCTGAAAGATACTATTTTAATGTCAGAAAAATGAGGAGAAGCCTATATCCGTATGACTAAAGATGAACTTAAAGACCCAGCATCGGCAACCTAAAAGCGGTTGTCGCCGACCCATAGTTCAATTGCCAATAAGGGAAAAAGTGAAGAGACGCCGGTAATGACTTGGCCGTCCAACCCGGCGCCTCCTCTCGTCAATCGAGCGTCATCAGGCCGCCAGTGCGGGCCTGATCCGCTTCCGCTGAAATATACAACACTATACAAATTAATTCAACAACTGTAGAAGCGTCCTGCTTTAGGCGGTGACGGTCATTTTTATGGAGGTTAAGAATACAAACGGGGTTACATCGGGCCAAAGCGCGCGAGGCTAAAGCCAATCGCGCTAAAAGAGCAAAGGACGCTGAAGCGCCCTCAGATGGCGAAAGTTTAGCCCGACAGGGCTTCGCTCTCTCAGCACGGGTCTTTAGGCCCGTGCTGCGGGGGACGGCAGCTTTGTGGCCCGATTAAACTTTAATTTTCTTCAAGTGATCGTCATCCGGCTCAAAAAACCAATGTATATCAAAGAAGATCTATCATGTTTTCAAAGGAGATTGTCATCGATGACTAACATCAAAAAATTCTCAGTGATCTTTGTGGGGTTGCTGGTACTTAGCCTTATTTTCACCGCCTGCGGCCAACAGCCAACCCCGGCGCCCGCCAGCAGCGACAGCAGCGAGGAAGCCGCCGAGGCCGATACCGGCGCGGCTGCTGAAACCGAAGCTGAAGCGCCGGCCCAAGATAAATTCTTAATTGGCATGTCGCAGGCCAACAAAGGCGAACCGTGGCGTCAGGCTATGAATGACCAAATCGCTGCCGCCGCCGCCGAGCATCCCGAACTGGAAGTTGTTTTCGCCGACGCCGCCCAGGACAACGCCAAGCAAGTAGCCGATGTGGAAAACTTCATTCAACAGGGCATCGACTTGCTCATCATCTCCCCCAACGAAGCCGCGCCGCTAACCGATGTGGTCGCCAAAGCTTATGATGGCGGTATTCCGGTGATTGTGCTTGACCGCAAAGTGAACGGCGACAAATATACCATGTGGATTGGCGCCGATAACCAACTCATCGGCCGCACCGCCGGCGAGCGCGTGGCCGCGTGGTGTAAGGAACAAGGCCACAGCCCCTGTAACGTCATTGAAATCCGCGGGCTGGAAGGATCGACCCCGGCTAAAGAACGCGGCGACGGTTTCCGCGAAGGCATCGCCTCAAACCCGGATGTGACCATCATCGCCAGCCAGAATGCCGATTGGCTCCGCGAAAAAGCCATCCCGGTTTCGCAAGCGATGTTCCAGGCCAACCCCGATGTCCACGTGGTCTACACCCACAACGATCCCATGACCGAAGCCGCCATCATTTCGGCTGAAGCCGCCGGCCTCAATCTCGATGATATGTTCTTCGTCGGCATTGATGCCCTGCCCACCCCCGATGGCGGCATCCGCTCGGTTATCGATGGTCGCATCGACGCCACCTACGTCTATCCCACCGGCGGGGCTGAAGCGATTGACTACGCCATCCAAATTCTCGAAGACGGCGCCACGCCTGACAAGGAAGTTATTCTGGATACCCAGGAAGTTACCAGTGACAACGCTAAAGAGATCTATGCTCAATTTGGTGGCCAGTAAGCTGGTTTGATAGTTTGTTTGTTGATGGTTTGATAGTTTGATAGTTTGATGGTTGGCTGGTTTGATGGTTGGCTGGTTAGATGATAACCAACCAACCATCTGCCCCTTTATCCAACCCACCCACCAACCAACCAACCCACCCATCAACAAACAAACCAACCCACTATCCATCCCGATTTTCTGCTATACTATCCACAAACCATTTTATCACCCCTCAAATTTACATTTAAATAAGGACGGAACAATGACTCAATATCAAGTACCAAGCTATGCTGAACCCCAGCCGCCGGAACCCAATGAGGTGGTCTTAATTGCCAGCGGCGACTTACGTTTATCGGCCAATCAAACCTGCTGGGCGGCTCAAGCCGATATGGAACAACGTCTGGTTGACGTTTTTGCCGGCGAGGGCGTCAAAGTTAAGCGCGGTCACCCCTATGACCCCGACCTGAAACACGGCTTCATTTGGAGCCAGCGCATGGGGATGGATGTTTTCAAAAACATTCATCCCGACGCGCCGCTTATTGTCGCCGAGGCCGTTTGGCAGTACAGCCACCACGTATTGGCCGGCTTACGCGATCATCGCGGTCCTATTCTAACCGTGGCTAATTGGAGCGGCGAATGGCCCGGTTTGGTCGGCTTGCTCAACCTGAACGGCAGTTTAACTAAGATGGGCGTTAATTACAGCACCATTTGGAGCCAAGACTTTACCGATGACTTTTTTATGAACGGTATTCGGCAGTGGCTCAACGCAGGCCGCATCACTCACGACACCGGCCACGTGGTTAACCTTAACAGCGCGGCCCTGCCGGCGGATGAAGTGGCGTTAGGGCAAGCGTTGGCCCGCAACCTGAAGTATGACAAGGCCATCATCGGCATTTTCGATGAGGGCTGTATGGGCATGTACAACGCCATTATTGACGACGAATTACTCAATCCGACCGGTATCTACAAAGAACGGCTGAGCCAATCGGCTTTAGTGGCCGCCATGCGCACCGTTTCTAATGAAGAAGCGCAAACTATCCGCGCTTGGCTGGACGAGCGGGGCGTAACCTTTGTCACCGGCGCGGACGAGGCCACCGAACTGACCGACGCCCAAATTCTGGAACAATGTAAAATGTATATCGCGGCGGTGCGCCTGGCCGCTGAATTTGGCTGCGCCGCCGTCGGCATTCAATACCAGCAAGGCTTAAAAGATATGGCTCCCGCCTCGGATCTCGTTGAAGGATTATTGAACAACGTCGAGCGCCCCCCGGTCTTCCATGCCGAAACCGGCGAGACGTTATACCCGGATCAAGCCCTGCCCCATTTCAATGAAGTGGATGAGGGCTGCGCTGTAGATGCCGTGGTAACCAACCGCGTCTGGACGGCGCTGGGCCTCGACCCGGCCACCACTTTGCACGATTTACGCTGGGGCGAACATTACGCCGGCGACGGCATCGACGATTTTGTGTGGGTTTTCCTCATCTCCGGCGCGGCCCCGGCCTCCCACTTTATCAACGGCTACGCCGGCGCGTCCAGCGAGCGCCAGCCGCCCATGTATTTTCGTTTGGGCGGCGGTACGCTTAAAGGCGTCAGCAAACCGGGTGAAATCGTTTGGAGTCGCGTCTTTGTGATGAACGGCGCGCTACACGCCGATTTAGGTCGCGCCACGGTCGTCGAACTGCCGCCGGAAGAAACCGAACGCCGCTGGCAGGCCACCACCCCGCAGTGGCCGATTATGCACGCCGTTCTGCACGGCATCAACCGCGATCAGATGATGGCCCGCCATAAAGCCAACCATCTTAACGTCGCCTACGCGCCCTCGGCCGAAATGGCCGCCAAAGCGCTGGCTGCCAAAGCCGCTATGTTTGAAGCGATGGGTATCGATGTGCATCTGTGCGGCAGCGTTTAATGAGCGCCGCATTCTTTTGGCCTGAGCCGGTAAGCTAAAGTGGCTGCCCATCAGACCTGACAGGTTTTGGAGATACTTTTCAGAGCAAAATCAGGGTAGATCGGACCACTTAGCCGGGTTAAGGTTCGTTTGAAAACCTGTCAGGTCTTGTACCGGCGCAAGGGCAGCTCAATGTCATTATGTTAGTGACTGACCCTAATCTCGCTAGCCCCCCAGAGGGCGGGAAATTGAATTCTTTCTCCCCCCCTTTGGGAGGCCGGGAGGGCTTAACTTCATGACATGGGGTGGCCCATTGGTAGGCCAATTTAGATACAACTGACTCGATTAACCGGATTTTCTTTGATTGAAGCGTTGACCCTAAATCGCCGCTCTGATCGAACTGACCGGCCGGCTAAAAAACACGCCTTTTTCCCCAAAAGCG
>JACKAU010000019.1 GCA_020634855.1 Anaerolineales bacterium | reverse complement strand
TGAATGATGAAGGATGAATTAGGAAAGTGGGAAACTTTAGACCATGTCTACTTACTCTTCAGCGCCAGACCTTGTTTAAAAGGCGAATTATGTAAACAAAAAAAGCAATAGAGACTAAAGACCTGTCAGGTCTGGTTGGGCAATACCAGCCTGTCGGCTGTGTTGCGGGGACAGACTCGATCGCACCACCGAGTGCTGCGGGGCGGGGCGTTCAACAACAATCAAAACAACGTCCGCTGCGCCGCGCGCAACAGGAACAATCCGAACAACAGGAACAACAACAACGGTTTTCGGTTAGTGGTGGCCACGTTTTTCGGCCAGAACTATCCGGCGGCTACGGCTTCCGGATCGAGGCGTAGAGATAAATGGCGGAGTCTGTTCCCGGCCGCGCCCTGAGCTTGTCGCAGGGCCGGGCATATAACAACGGCCTCGCTTCCTCGGTTCGTCCCTGAAGCGAGGCCACAACCTAGACCTCATAGGTTTTCATGGAGGTTTAGAAAACAAACGGGTGACGCCGGGCCAACAATCGCGAGGCTAAAGCCATCGCGCTGAGAGAGTGAAGGACGCTAAAGCGCCCTCAGAGGGCGCACACCTAGCCCGAAGGGGCTTCGTTCTCTTAGCACGGGTCTTTAGGCCCGTGCGGCGGGGGACGGCCAGTTTGTACGCCGATTAAACACTTGATCTTCATCAAACCCTATGAGGTCTCTACCACCGCAGCGAAAGGCCAAACCATTTACACCAAACTCACCCAATGGGACAATCTCCTGCTGGCCTACCGCAAGGCCGCTAAAGGCAAGCGCGGGCAGCCGAATGTGGCCGCCTTCGAGCATCGGCTGGAAGACAACCTGCTTCTGCTTCAAACTGAGTTAGCCGACCAGACGTACCGGCCCGGTCCCTACACCAGCTTCACCATCCACGAACCCAAACGCCGTCTTATCTCTGCCGCCCCGTTCCGCGACCGGGTGGTTCACCACGCGCTGTGCAACCTGATCGAGCCGATCTTTGATCGCGGCTTCATCTTCGACAGCTACGCCAACCGGCTGGGCAAAGGCACCCACCGAGCTTTACAGCGCTGCCAGCAGTTTGCCCGGCGCTATCGCTACGTCTTACAGGGCGATGTCGAGCAGTTTTTCCCGGCCATCGATCACGCGCATCTGCGCCACATTCTGGCTCGCAAAATCGACGATGTCCGGGTGTTGTGGCTGGTCGATCAAATTTTGGACAGTGGCGTCGGCGTTCTGACCGAAGTCTACACCATGCGCTGGTTTCCCGGCGACGACCTGAGCGCCGCCTGGCGACCGCGCGGCCTGCCTATCGGCAACTTGACCAGCCAATTTTGGGCCAACTGCTACGTCGATCCGTTCGACCATTTCGTCAAGCGGGAACTGCGCTGCCCGGCTTACCTGCGCTATGTGGATGATTTCGCCCTGTTCAGTGATGATAAGGCCACGCTCTGGCGCTGGCGCGAGGCCATCGTCGAGCGGCTGGCCCGGCTGCGGCTGACCATTCATCCGGGCAGCCAGCCCCACCCCGTGAGCGAGGGCATCCCGTTCCTGGGTTTCGTCACCTATCCGGATCGCCGCCGGTTGAAGCGGCGCAAGGGCCTCCATTACCGGCGGCGGTTGCGGCGGCTGGTTGCGGGCTGTGAAGCCGGCGAGGTCGCGCCGGATGAAGTTGCGGCCAGCATTCAAGGCTGGATCAATCACGTGCGCTATGGCAATACTATCGGACTACGGAAGGCTTTGCTAAATAATTATTTTTAGGCTCGGTCACGGCTACAGCCATCACTCAGACCTCATAGGTTTTCAAAACCTATGAGGTCTCTCTATTCGGAGCCTTGGCCGGGGCTAGGGGCCGGGGTTAGGGACCGGGAGCTGGAAAAAGTCTCTTCCTTGCTCCCCGGCCCCCGCTCCCCGACGCCCAGCCCCCGCTCCCCGGCAAGCGGGGGTAGGCGCCGGAGCGCCCGGCAGGACCTCGCTGAAGCGAGGGATAGGTGTCGGAGCGCCCGGCAGGACCACGCTGAAGCGGGGGGTAGGTGCCGGAGCGCCCGGCAGGACCTCGCTGAAGCGGGGGGTAGGTGCCGGAGCGCCTGGCAGGGCCTCGCTGAAGCGGGGGGTAGGTGCCGGAGCGCCTGGCAGGGCCCGCTGAAGCGAGTAGGTGTCGGAAGACCGCCTCGGACTTGAGAAATACCCTTGGCTCCGTGGCGTTCATCCGATGTCGGGGGAATACGTCCCACCGGGCAAAATGGCCGCGATGGGCGACCGGTTCTGGTAAGAAGACTCGTAAGACGGTCTCTAACCATAAACGCTGCAAAATTGAAAGGTCAGGTAGACAAGTTAGAAAAGCTGGATATACTGGTAAATACGTCTTACACCTGTAGACCGTACCTAAGTACTTCTAACAACCCAATTTCAACCTTCATAAGGAGCCAGAACATGCTCACGAACAAGTTTGACAACAGTGGTAAACTCAATCTCATTTATCCCGACCGGATAAGCCGCCGGACATTGCCAATACTGTCCAAGACGTTATCACCTATGAGCAGAGCCTTCCCCGGAAGCGCAGCTGCCCCACACCCGATCCTGATTGATCTGATGCAGCAGTGGGATGAAACCGACCAAATGCGGTCGGACGGCGAGTCGCAGCGAGCCGTGCCGCGGAGCGCGTACACCAGCTTGATCGAGAGATTGTCGCGCTGGTCCGCCATGCCCGCAAAACCCTCGACGCCACCTATCCTGAAAGCCCATCCCAAGCCAAGGCCTGGGGCTTTGAAGCCAAGCAATCCACCAAAAACATCCTGCTGCCCCAGACCCGCGATGAGCATTTGCGGGTGCTGCGCAAATACATCCTCAAAGAGCAAAGCCGCCCGGAGGCCGAACGCTTTGCGCGTCCCAACCTGGCCGACGCCATTCGGGTCCATGATGAGCTGCGGGCGCAGCTCACCCTGCGCCAGGCCGGCCAAAACCAACGGGAAAAGGCGGTCGCCGCCGGGTACGAGATCGCCGCGAAAATGTATAACTACCTGCAATCGGCGGCCACGCATCTGCTGACCTTTAACTTTGATTTTGTCGTAACGGTTGAACTGCAAAATTGGGGCTTTAATGTCACCACGCGCCGCTCCACCTCGTCCGAGGAGAAAGCGGAAGAGCCGCTGGTCGACGCCCCGGCTGAAACGACCACGCCGGAACCGGCTCCCGAAACGATTACGCCGGAAGCCACCCCCACCAACGGGACATCTACCAACGGCTCAACCAATGGTAGCTTAGACCTGTTCCTGACGAGACCTTGAACGGCTGGGAGTAGACCATTACAGACCCTAAAGGTTTGAGAAACCTTTAGGTCTGACCTCCGGTTTATCATCTCCTCAGCCTCCCAGGCTTAACTTCATAGCAGTGCGCCAAGGCTTGGGACTCTGACGCTTATAGTTTACGTTTCACTGAAAGTCGTCTATAATCCCCACCAGGAGGCGGCGATGTCACAAGCGCAAACCGAACCAATAGGGCAATCGCATACTAAAGTAACAGGACTTTAAGAAGATAATCGGTACCCAACCAGCTTCTTGCGTTTGGCTTGAATGCCACATTTGGCAGAGGGTTCTTGTTTTAGCAGGTTCAAAGCCCAGTGACGCCAGATGGCGAAATTTTGAGCAGCGTTCCGTACGAACCTGACATTGATCCTCGTCAGCAACATCCAAAACCCAATGAGTTGGTTTTCAATGGTCCAATGAGTGCGGATGGCTTGAAAAGTTTATCAGCCTTACTTTCAAGGCTGGATAAGTAGTAGCGGACTTCAACCGTGACCCTATCGGTTTGACGACGTTCAGTCCGAACCATAGCCAGGTCTGCAATTTAGCCCAAGCGAGGCATTGCGCACAAAGGAAAATAATCAGCGGCACTGGTCGTCCAACATTCCCGGATTTCGATGCGTCCATGACCTTATCAACCGTTTTATGATAATCACAATCAACATAGTTGGTTTCGGCGGCATAGGCAAACAACTCCTGAACATCTTCAAATACGCCGCTATGATTGCCTTTGAGAGCCAGCACATAATCGGCCTCTTGGGCTACAATCTGGGCGGCAATTTCTTTCTGACACCCCATTGCATCAATCGTAACAATGCAGCCACTTAATTCCAGAAGTTGTAATAGCTTGGGAATAGCTGTAATTTCATTGATTTGTCATCAACTTTACTTGACCCAGTACCAATTTGTTCTCAGCCGCCCAGGCACTGACCATCCAGATGGCTTGCCGGTCGTTGCTTCAATCATGGGATCGCCGTAATTTTACCATCAATTGGGACAACCTGTCCTGCCGTCATTGAAAATACAGCTTGAACCCATTTCAGAAAACAGTTTTGAAACTGTTCAGGGTCAAGTTGGCAAAAACCGACCAAATGTGTCGTGGAAGGAATACCACCTTCTAATTCTAGAAATTGTTCAAACCAACTTTGTTTCTCTTTCCAAATTGGGATACTTCTGTCCAAGTATCCGCCCCAGCGATAATGGCACATAAGGCGATGGTAATAATATCTATCAGTTGATGGTGTACCAGATATTCAACCCGAGGTCTGCCATCTCATCAAAATATTCCTCTATACTTGCTGTTGGGTTTTTGTTCATCTCATCCTCCCTTTGTTTCTGTGAAGGATATTTTACTTCAACTCCTTTGAGTATGCGATTGCCCTAACCGAACCAACGTTGAAACTGACAGTTGAATTACCTGAGTCAATCTTTCGTCATCTGAAGCAAATTGCGGAACAGACCCACCAGCCGCTTGAAACCCTGGCGGTGCAAAGCATCACCGGCAACCTGCCGCCTTCCGTTGACAATGCGCCGCCGGAGATACAGGCCGATCTGTTGGCGATGCAGCAATTGGCGATTGATGATCTGCGTCAGATTGCCCAAAGCCAACTCCCGCCCGCTCAACAACAGCGCTATCTCGACTTACTGGAAAAGCGACAGGTCGCCTCGCTCCCGCCCGCCGAAAGCCAGGAACTCAGCGACCTGCGTCTGGCGGCCGATCAGCTCACGCTCCGCAAAGCCTACGCCTGGAACTTGCTGCGCTGGCGGGGGCAACGCTTACCGGCATAGCACCTCTTTTTAATCCCCACCAACCACTATAAATTTTCCCGGCTAGACCCCTTTTCATTGTATGGCCACAGGGATTTCTCCGCTGTCGCTGCGAAATGACCTGGGGGACATCTGTTTCCAAACTCAAGTCAGTCGTCGGCTGCATTAACCTCAATCAGGAAGGCGTGCACAACCTCCATGTAGCGAGTGAACTGATCGCGGTGGATGCTATGGCCGGCCTGGGGAATGGACGTGTGGTAGAGTTGGGGGACCAGCGCTTGCAGAGCGGCAGCCTCATGGTCTGTGAGGATAGCGCCCTGCGCCCGGTCGGCGGTGAGCAGGAGAGCCGGGCAGGTGATGCGGCGCAGGGTGGCCGGCCAGTTGATGGTGGCTGCCGGCGTAGGGTTGTTGAGGACGTTGAGGCTGAAGCGGAGCTTGGCCTCGGCCCACGGCTCCAGTTCGGCGGTGGACCAGCCGGGGGCTTCGGCGCGCTGCGCGGCGATCAGTTCGGCGCGGGTGTGGCGCTGAAGTTCGGCGATCCAGGCGCGCATGCCGTCCCGCCAGGCGGGGTCGCCCAGCCCGGCCTCGTCAGGGTCTAGCCATTTCGCCGGGGGATCTTCCAGTAGAATGGCCCGAGGTACGTTCGGGTAAGCGCCGGCCAGCACCAGCGTCGTCACCGCGCCCATCGAGTGGCCCAGCACAATCGGTTGGTCCAGCTTGAGCGCCGCGATGACCCCGGCCAGGTCGTCCGCCTGCTCGGCAAAGCCGTAGCCCTGCTCCGGCGCATCCGAGCGGCCGTGACCCCGCGCATCGACCATGATGACGTCATAGTCCGGGGTCAGCGCCTCGGCGACCGGCGTCCAGCACAACCCATCGTCGGTGACGCCGTGGGCTAGCACCAGCGGCGGTTTGGCTCCGCCCGTGCGGGTGTAATGGAGCCGGAGGCCGTTGGCCTCGATGTAGTTTGATGGCCAGGTTGTCATTGTTTTTATCCTTAGCTCAAGTTGTGCCACCAATGTCATTAAGATAAGCCCCCCCGGCCCCCCAGAGGGGGGAGAAAGACGTCAAATTCCCCCCTCTGGGGGGCTAGGGGGGCTAGTGCACCAGTTACTAACTTGATGACCAGGTTGTCATTGTTTTTATCCTTAGCTAAACCCCAGCACCGGATGCGGCTGGTACGGCGCCTCGAGCTGCTCGATGTCCTCAGCGGATAGATTGATCGAGAGCGCGGCCACGGCGTCTTCGAGATGGTGCGGCTTACTGGCCCCGATGATCGGGGCGGTGACGGCCGGTTGCTGCAAGAGCCAGGCCAGGGCTACTTGGGCCATCGGCGCGCCTTTGGCCTCGGCAATTTGGCCGACCCGCTCGACCACGCTGCGGTCAGCCGCCTGGGTTTTAGCGTACAACGTCCGGCCAAAGGCGTCGGTCCCGGCCCGGTGGGTGCTTGGCTCCGTTTCCCAGGGGCGGGTCAGCTTGCCGCGCGCCAGCGGACTCCAGGGGATGACCCCGATGCCTTCCGCCTGACACAGGCCCAGCATCTCCCGCTCTTCCTCGCGATACAGCAGGTTGTAGTGGTTCTGCATCGAGACGAAGCGAGTCCAGCCGTGCAAATCGGCGGTGTAAAGGGCCTTGGTGAACTGCCAGGCATGCATCGAGGAGGCGCCGATGTAGCGGGCCTTGCCGGCCTTGACCACGTCGTGCAGCGCTTCAAGGGTTTCCTCGATGGGTGTGTCGTAGTCCCAGCGGTGGATTTGGTAGAGGTCCACGTAGTCCGTCCCCAGGCGCTGCAAGCTGGCGTCGATGGCGCTGAAAATGTGCTTACGGGACAGGCCCGCGTCGTTGGGGCCAGGCCCCATCACGCCATAAACCTTGGTGGCGATGACCACTTCGTCGCGGGCGGCAAAATCGCGCAAGGCCCGCCCGACCACTTCCTCGCTGGCCCCGCTGGTGTAGACATCGGCCGTATCGAAGAAATTAATCCCCAGTTCCAGCGCCCGCTTGATAAAGGGCCGGCTCTGATCTTCATCGAGCGCCCACGGCCAGCGGTCGGTGGGCCGGCCGTAGGTCATACAACCCAGACAGATACGGGATACTTTGAGGCCGGTGGCCCCGAGCCGTATGTGATCCATACTTACCTCCTGTGAAAATAGTCCTCACCCCCAACCTCTCTTCCTGAGGGAGAGGGGAGTCGCGTCAGCGACGGGGTAAGGGTGAAATAGAATTTTATGGTCAGTGTCGTCTCAAAAGAGACCGTCTGGCTCCTATGTAATTAACACCGGCCGCTCAGGGCGCGCCAAAGATGTAGGTATCCAGGAACGCATTGCGGAACTTGCCCTGAGGATCGTAAGTTTGTAGCAGGTGTCGAAAGTCCGGCAGCTTTGGGTAGAGCGATGGCATGGCCGTGACCAGTTCTATCTCCCTGACGATGGTGGCCAGGTTGCCATTACGGTCGCCCGAACCGTGTGTGGCCGTCGCACAGGCTCCGGCCACGGAAATGTGGGGCAGCGAGGCCAGATTGGGCAGGGCGTAGCCCTCGCGGTGAAGCTGCCGACAGAGCTGCCCATAGCGGACCCCGCCGGCGATAGTCACCGTGCGGCGTTCGGGGTCGACCGGTTCGATGTGATCGAAATGCTCCAGAGAGATGAGATCCTCCGGCGAGTCGGCGATGTCATTGAAGGAATGGCGGCTGCCGAGCACTCTCAGTTTGCGGCCTTGGCTGACCAGCTCCTGGAGTTGCTCGACCGTGGTGGGGTAGTGCCAGCGGGTCGCGCTGTAGGCGTAGTTGCCGGCCCAATTGTGTTGCTGTTGAGTCATCTTTGTCTCCTCGGAAAATTGCTCGTTACCCCGCTCGAAGCGTAAATTGTTCGAAACAAATCCGCGACCCGTCCGGGAAGGCCCCCGGATAGATGGTGCGGTCGATCCAGCCGATAGCGTGCAGCCCGACCTCGACCGGGCCGGTGGGGGGGAAGGCGATCTCCCCGGCGCTGAACCAGCTTTGGCCGTCGCGACTGCCTAAGGCGCGGACTTGATCGCCTCGGCGCTCCAAGCGCAGGCTGATGCGCGGTTGAGCGGGCGAGGCGTTCAGTTGGGACAGCCGGCCGCGCCCGATAATCACATCCCGATCATCGAGACACCCCTCAAACGATAAATCGGCCGGGCCGCGATGGCCCCAGACCAGCCGCAGGTACTGTTCAGGGGTGTGCCACAGCACCAAACCACCCAGCGGCGGGGCCGTGGCGGGATCGGTCTGGGCCGCCAGGGGCAGCCGGATCGTGGTCTCGATGGTGAAGTCGCCGGATACGGGGCGCAGCAGACAGGGCGCGCTCCGGTTGATGTACCATAAATCGCGCCCGTTGGCGGCGTGCAGCTCCAGGCCGTGATGAACAGTGTAGCCGCCATCGCTCAGGGGATCGCGCCAGCGCCAGCCGGGAGCCAGATCATGGTCAAAGGCATCGACAAAGGTCGGTTCGCCGGTCGAGCGGTCGCCGGGCGGCGCAACGGCAATCAGATGCCACTGCTGCAGCGGCATGGCCGTCGTTCCGGTTAAGACCGGGCTCCAGCACGAGGGCGCGGTCGGCTCCAGGACGGGCAGGGTTGACGGCGAAGCTTGGAGCTGATGTTGCAGGCGGTCGCAGTAGGTTTGAAATTGAGCGGCATCGTCAAACAGTTCGTCCAACCCACTCAGAATGCCGATGAACACCGGCCACCAGCGAAAGGCCCACCCGACGCGATAGGTTGAGACATAGGGGCTAAAGTGTTCCATGGGGGTCTGGAACTGTTCCAGGGCGGCGGCCCGATTGCCGCCGGCTAAATAGGCTCGACCCAGGCAGTAGTTGGCCACCCAGCGCATCCAGAGCGGTTGGTCGGCGTAGCTCAGCGCTTGCTCGAAGGCGGCTTGGGCCTGGGGCCAATCGTGGCTGCACAAGGCCACCATGCCCAAATTGATATAGGAGTCGGCCATAAAGGCTTCGACGCCTAAGATTTCGGCCACGGCTAACTCTTGCTCGGAAAAGCGCCGGGCGCGATCCAGATCGCCCTGCATCAGGGCGCTCCAGACCAGGGCGCCCAGGTAGCGCCAGGTGCGGCTTTTGTCGCCAATGTCATCATAAATCTTGAGGACGCGCCGGTAGCCGGTGGTGGAGTTGGCCAGGTCGCCCCGTTCAAAGTGAGGCCCCCAGTAATGTTCAATGACCTCGGCGATGGCCCGCAGATCGTGGTTAGCTTCGGCCAGCGTCGCAATATGGTCCAGCCAGGCCAGCGCCTCGGCCACCCGTTTTTGATCGTAAAAACTGATGGTGATGTGGAGATAAGCGGGCCGGAGTTCCTCGGTGTAGGGCAACGCTTTAATAAATCGAGCCGTTCTTTGGCACAAGCGCTGAAACTGTTCGACGTCGCCTAATTGCAGGTAGGCAATGGCCTGCATCTGGTTCATCAGGGCGGCTTCGGTGGTTTCGGCGTCGGCCGGCGAGAGCAGTCCCATCCCAATCTGCGCCATTCGGATTTGCTCCTGAGAATGGCCGCGCCAGTGCAACACCTCGCCCAGCCAATAGTACAGTCGAATCAAGCGGGCCTGGTCGAGATTGACCTGTTGGGCCAGGTCGATGGCCTGGCGTAAACGGCGTTCGGCTTCAGCCTCGCGGCCGATGGCATGATAGATTTCGCCGAGCGTGGTCAGCGCCACCAGCCGCTGCTCGGTCAGGTAAGCGGCGGCAGCGTCGTTATCCGGGGGCAGGTCGTCGAGCATGGTCAGGGCTTTGGAGACGTAGTGGATGGCCTCATCGTTGAAATAGGCGGCGCACGATTTTTGACCGGCTTTGAGGGCGTACTCAATGGTCTTGAGAGTGGCTCCGGTCTGTTTATAATGGTAGACTAACTGCTCGTAATATTCGCGCAGTTGGTCGGGGTACAGCCGCTCGATGGCCTCGGCCACAGCCTGGTGCAGCTCGCTGCGCCGCCGCCGCGAGAGGGTATTGTAAATGGCCTCCTGGGTCAGGACGTGCTTGAACGAATATTCGACCTCCGGCACGATGCGCTCCTGGTAGATCAGGGCCGCCTCCTCCAGCGCCCACAACGCCGGCTCCAGGTCAATCGTCTCCGGCAAGACCTCGGTGATGACGGCGCGACTGAAGAGCCGGCCGATGACCGCGGCGTGGCGCAGCACCTGTTTTAGGGGCGGGGCTAAGCTATCGACGCGGCCCAGGATGACGCTCTCGATGCTTTCCGGCAAGGCAATCGCGTCGATTTCGGCTTGAACGCGCCAGCAGCCGTTGACTTGACGGATGACGCCGGAGTCGATTAAGCCCCGCACCGCCTCCTCCACAAAGAAGGGATTACCGCGCGAGCGTTCCAGGATCAGCGTTTTGACCGGGCCGGGCAGCGCCTCTACGCCCAGCAGCGACTCCAGCAAATCGTGACTTAATTGGGTCGAGAGTTCGCGCAGGTGAATGGGGGTCAGCCGGTGGGGGTATTTCTGGCCGGCCAGGCGGGCCAGCCGGGTGAGCTTGGGCTGCGCCTCAGGCCGGTAGACGGCCAGCAGTAACAGCGGTTGGGTGGACACGATATCGAGCAGCAGGGTCAGCAGATCCAGCGACAGGTCGTCGGCCCAATGGAGGTCTTCAAACACCAGGATTAGGGGCTGCTGCCGGGCCAGCGCCGCCAAGAAATCTTGCAGGGCCAGAAAGGTTTGGTGCTTGACCTGCTCGCGGCCGGTGTGTTTGAGGCGATCGTCCCACTCGGTGTGGAAGCGCAGCGACAGCAGGTTGCCCAGCAGGATGGCGATCTCCTCGAAGCGCTCGGCCGGCAGGCAATTTTGCTCAACCAGCGATTGCAATACCGCCAGCAGCCCGGCTGCTCGATCCTGTTCCGGGCCGGTGCGTCGGCTGAGGAATTCCTGAAGCAAATCGATGAAGGGCCAGTAGCTGGTCTCGATCCTGAACTCCAGGCAGCGGCCTTCCAGCCACAGATAGCGGCCTAAGCGCGGCCGTTCTACTTGCGCGTAGTCACATAGCTCTCGTACCAACCGCGTTTTGCCCAAGCCGCCTTCGCCCTGTAGGACGACGATCTGACCTTGCCCGGCAAAGACGCTGTCCAAGACCGCTTGGAGCCGGTTCAGTTCCGTATCGCGACCCACAATTCGGCTCGGCAGCCCTTCGATGCCGCGCGTTTTCTCAGGGTGGGGCAGAGGTTGGATGACCTCATAGGCGGTCACCGGGTCGGCCTGATGGCCCAAGTTGAACGTGACCGGCTTAAAGGCAAAGGCGCGTTGGGTGGGGCGGTAGGTCGCCGCGCTGACCAGGGCGCTGCCCGGCGCGGCCCGGTCTTGCAGGCGGGTGGCTAAATTGACCACCGGCCCAACGGCAACGGTAGCTTGGGCCGAGGCCTGATTGACCGGATTGAAATAGACGTGGCCGCTGCTGACGCCAATCGATAGGGGCACGGCTTGGGTCTGGGCAGCGGCTTGCAGTTCCAACGCGGCGCGGATGGCGCGTTCGGGGTCATCTTCATGGAGTTGGGGGATGCCAAAGATAAGCTGCAGGCCATCGCCGCCGATGAGATCAAGCTGCGCGCCGTATTGGGGGGCAATCCGACCGGCGATTTCAAGTAGGGTCTGCATCTGGTCTGCCGTCGCTTCCGGATCGCTGTCCCACAGCGCATCGGGGGCGTGGCTCAAGCCGGCGAAGAGGAGGGTGACGAGGCGAAGGGAATCGGGTAATTGGTAATTGGAGATTGGAGATTGGGAGGGGGGAGACTGGAGATTGGTAATTGGTAATTGGTAATTGGAGATTGGGAGATTGGGAGATTGGGAGATTGGAGATTGAGGTGAAGTTATGGTTTCTCCTATAACTTTACTGCTCTGCAACTTTGTCTCGTCGGAGAGGTAGGGCTTGGGGTGGGGCGGTTCTTGGCCTTGGCGGATGCGTTCGTAGAGAGCGGTGGTGTCGGGGGTAGGTTCGACGCCGAATTCGTCGGCGAGGAGTTGCCGGAGGGTTTGGTATTGGCGGAGGGCGGCGGGGCGTTGATCGGTCCGGGCGTAGAGCTGCATCAGGGTGCGGTGGGGGTGTTCCAGGAGGGGATCGAGGGCCAGCCAGCGGCGGGCGTAGGCGATGGCGCGGTCATAGTGGCCTTGAGCGGTATGCGCTGCGACCAATTTGTCCAGGGTATCGCTCAGAACGCGGCGTAGGTTTTCGCTTTGGAAAAATTGCCACTCGTCAAAGGCCGGGCTATCCGGCAGGGTGAAGCCAGCCATAAAATCGTCGCGATATAGGGCCACGGCTTGGGTTAGGGTTGCCAGGCCGTCCGGCGTCAGGTCGGTCTGGGCCAAGCCGGCTTGGGCCAGGTGGGAAAAGGCTGCGACATCAATCCACACGTCGGCCGGGTTGAGCGAGATGGTATCGCCCTCGGTTTCCAGGTAGTGGTTACCTAGCTGCTTGTTGAGGTCTGACAAGGCGCGACGCAAAGTACCTCTGGCCCGGCTTTGGTCGGCCTCCGGCCAGAAGAGGGTCGCCAGCGCGTCGCGGCTGTGGCTTTGGTCGCTCAGCGCCAGGTAGGCCAGCAGCGCCACGGCTTTACGGCGGCCAATGTCGAGGGGTGATCCATTGTGTTCGAAGCGTGGTGGGCCGAGGAAGAATAGTTTTAGCGTTGGCATCTTGATTTAATCCTCTGGCGGAGATTGTACTGGAAGTTGGGGCAAAATCAATATTGGAGTTTCGGCGGGGGTGACTTATAATTATGCCGATGAAGGCACAAATCCCACCCAATGACACGACAGACAAACTCCAGCGGCGGAACCGGGAGCTGTTTATTCTGCATCAGATTGCGGAGGCGCTAAACCGGGAAGTCAATTTGGATGAGGCGTTGCAGACGGCGCTGGCTCAGGTGGCCGAGTTGTTTGGCCTTAACACCGGCTGGATTTTTCTGTACGACAGCGATAACCGCCAGCCTTATTTGGCGGCGGCGCAAAATCTGCCGCCGGCCTTGGCCGAGGATTCGTGTTTACTGATGGAAGGTACGTGTTACTGTCTCGACTCGCACGCCGGCGGGGGATTGAGCCGTAAAGAGCGGCTCAACGTTATTACATGCAGCCGCCTCAAATATCTCATGGACGGCACCAATGGTCTGCGCTACCACGCCAGTATCCCGCTGGAGGCGCAGCACAGACCGCTGGGTTTGCTGAATGTCGCCAGTGCGGAGTCGAACTGGTGGCGGTCGTCCAATGAGAGTTTGCATTTGCTGCACACGGTCGGCGATCTGCTCAGTATCGCCATTGAGCGGGCCTATCTGTTTGGGCAGAGTACGCAATTGGGGGTCATCGAGGAGCGTAACCGGCTGGCCCGCGAAATTCACGACACGCTGGCGCAAAGCCTGACCGGGATTGCCCTGCGGTTGGAAACCATTGATGCGATGCTGGAGGCCGGGGCCGATCCGAACCAGGTGCGCGACGCGGTGCAGCAGGGACTGCGGCTGACCCAATCGACCCTGGAGGAGGCGCGCCGGTCGGTGCTGGATTTAAGGGCAGCGCCGCTGGCCGGTCGTAACTTGGTCGAGGCGTTGATGCTGCTGATCAGCGAGTATGAACGCCAGAGCGACCAGCCGCAGATCACCCTAAACGTGGTCGGCGGCAATCGCCCCCTGCCGGTACGCCTGGAGATGGGGCTGTACCGGATAGCGCAGGAAGGGTTGAACAACATTGCCCAACACGCCGGCGCGGCGCAGGTGGAGATTGAGCTGGCGATTACGCCCGAACAAGTGCGGTTGACCATTGAAGACGATGGCCGAGGCTTCGACCCGACTGACGTTCCGACCGGGCATTTTGGTTTGATCGGTTTGAACGAGCGGATTAAGCTGCTGGGCGGGCGGCTCATTTTGGAGAGTTCGCCGGGGGCGGGGGTGCGGATCGAGGTTACTATCCCCTTGCAGGAGCAGGAGCGTGACAGATGACGATGCCCATTCGAATTTTAGTGGCCGATGATCATCCGGTTGTCCGCGATGGCCTGGTGGCGGTGTTAGGCACCCAGGCCGATTTTGAGGTGGTGAGCGAAGCCGGCAACGGTCGGGAGGTGGTTGAGCAGACCATGGCGCTCAGGCCGGATGTGGTGCTGCTCGATCTGGAGATGCCGGAACTGGACGGGGTCGAGACGTTGAAGGCGCTGCGCCAGGCGTCGACCGAGGTGAAAGCCATTGTCTTTACCGCCTTTGATACCGATGAGCGCATTCTGAGCGCAGTTCAGGCCGGCGCGCAGGGGTATCTGCTCAAGGGAGCGCCGCGTGAGGAGCTTTTTAAGGCTATTCGGGTGGTGCATGCCGGGGGATCGTTACTGCAGCCGTTCGTGGCCTCAAAGCTGCTGCGCCAGGTCAGCGAGGCCGAGGCAAAACCGAAAGTTGACGCCTTGACCCCGCGCGAGCTGGAGGTTTTAGGCTTGCTGGCTCAAGGGTTACAGAATAAAGAGATTGCGGTTGAATTAGTGATCAGCGAGCGGACGGTCAAGTTTCATGTCAGTTCGATTATGAGCAAACTCGGCGCCGGCAATCGCACTGAGGCGTTATCCATTGCTGCTCAGCGCGGGCTGGTACAATTGTAACCAACCA
Source organism: Anaerolineales bacterium (assembly GCA_020634855.1). Lineage (GTDB taxonomy): Bacteria > Chloroflexota > Anaerolineae > 4572-78 > J111 > JAGRBY01. The sequence continues at coordinate 143,540 of JACKAU010000019.1, read as the reverse complement.
ACGGACTAGCTAACCAATCCTGTCACGCCATCTGTCACGCTTCACGGACGGTAATCTTTTAAACTGAGAGCAATAAAGCAAACAGTTTAGGAGATTATTCATGGTAGATTATTTGATAGCCCGTGAGTTGGCGGGGCAGGCGGCTTCGCTAGAACCCCAAACTCAGCTTGAGTTGATTGCGGCGACCCACCAGCTTTTTAATCAAGCGCTTTTGCGCGGCAAGTGGACCAGGCTGTCGTCTTGGATTAACCGGCGGTCCACTCATCTGTTGAGTCTGGAACAAGTACGCGCTAATAAAGTGATTACGAGCCGGCATAGTGTGGGGACGCGAGTGGTTGAGATTAGTCAAATTCGAGGCAGTTCCGGGCGACCGAATGATTTTGATATCGGTTTTAATCCGGTGCAAGTACATACGGAAGGCCGCTGGCTAAACATCGCTAAGGCGTATTTAACCGGGGTCATCTTGCCGCCCGTTAAACTGGTCCAACTGGGCGATACTTACTTTGTGCAGGATGGGCATCACCGCGTCTCGGTGGCGAAAGCGCTGGGGCAGATCGATATTGATGCCGAGGTCACGGTGTGGGACTATGTGGAACCGGTCCAGCCGTGCGCCCCGCCTTGTCTATGTGGTAGTTCCCCGGTGCTGAACGGACAATTACGGTGTTCTTAGGAATAAGATTGAGCTAACTTGATCGATCTGACGGGATACCCTTATTGCGTAGTGCGCAGTGCGTATTGTATGGTGTGTCAATGATGCGCACTACGCACTACGTTTTATGGTTTAAATCTTGAAGTGACACAACTAGGATGAATTTGGAAGAGACACTATGAGTTTACTTGAGACAACGACTTCCCTGAAACCGGCCCAACCGGAAATCACGGGCAAACTTTCAAAAACGGCCGGCTATTATGCGGCCTTTATCGCCTTAGGGCTGGTTACGGCCGCCCTGGGGCCGACCTTGCCGGGGTTGGCCGAGCAGACCCGGACCACTTTGAGCCAGATTAGCTATCTATTTATAGCCCGGTCGTTGGGCTATTTGCTCGGATCTTTTGTGGGCGGGCGACTGTATGACCGGATGGCCGGCCATCCGCTGATAGGCAACCTGTTGTTGGTGATGGTGGCCAGTGTATTTTTAGTGCCTGTCATGCCGATCTTATGGCTGCTCGTGGGCGTGTTCGTGATGATTGGGGCGGCGGAAGGGGCGGTTGATGTGGGCGGCAATACGCTGCTGGTCTGGGTCCACCGCGATAAAGTTGGCCCATATATGAACGGCCTGCACTTTTTCTTTGGGGTTGGCGCGTTTTTGTCGCCGATAATTATCGGCTTGTTCATTAGCGACGGCATCGCCTGGGGCTATTGGGTGTTGGCCGTGATGATTATACCCGTCGCCATCTGGTTTAGGCTGCTGCCCAGCCCCCCCATCCAACGCACCGCCTATGATGGCTCGGCCAAGGTCAGTAACCCGGTCTTGGTGGCCTTGATCGCGGTTTTCTTCTTCCTATACGTTAGCTTAGAAGCGGGTTACGGCGGCTGGATTTACACCTATGCGACTAAGTTGGACCTGACCACGGCGGCTAAGGCGGCTTACCTGACCTCGGCCTACTGGGGCGCGCTGACGCTAGGGCGATTATTATCGATTCCGCTGGCGACCCGTTTGACCCCACGGGTGATTATCGCCGGGGATTTGAGCGGCGCGTTGATCAGTGTTTTCATTCTGCTGCTGTGGCCGCAGTCGCAGTTGGCGATGTGGGTGGGGACGCTGGGCTTGGGGATGTCTATCGCTTCGATATTTCCGACGATGCTGTCGCTGGCGGAACGCAATATGACGGTCACCGGGCAGATCACCGCCTGGTTTTTTGCCGGGGCCAGTACCGGCGGGATGATTGGGCCGTGGTTGATGGGCCAGCTTTTTGAGTCGATTGGCCCGCACGTAGTGGTCTGGATGGTTCTGGCCGGGGTGATTCTGGCGGCGGCTGTTTTCGCGGCTTTGTTAGTCTGGGTTAATCGGTCGAACCGCCAGTCTGAAAAGAGGGTCTTATGAATAACAAACATAACTGGAACTGGTCGCCGGAAGAGATCCAACGGATCGGTTACCAGGTGGTCGATATCATTGCTGAGTATTTAGCTACGCTGCCCGAAAAAGCCGTGTTTACACCGTTTCCCAAGGATTCGGCGGAGGCGTTTCTGAGTAGTACCGCTGCTCCGCAGAACGGCCTTGACGTTGAGACGATTTTAGAAGAATTTACGGCGCATATCGCCCCCTATCCCTTCGGCAACGGTCATCCGCGTTTTTACGGGTGGGTCAACTCGCCGCCGGCGGTCATCGGCATCTTTGCCGAGGCGCTGGCCGCGATGATGAACCCCAGTGTAGCCGGCGGCAATCACGCCCCGGTCTATGTTGAACACCAGGTCTTGAACTGGTTCAGAGAATTGCTTGGCCTGCCGCCCGAGAGTAAAGGGCTGCTGGTCAGCGGCGGCTCGATGGCCAACCTGACCGCGTTGGCGGTGGCTCGCCATGTCAAGGCCGGGCTGGATGTTCGCGCCGAGGGGGTGCAAGGGCTTCCGGCCCAATTAATCGTCTACACCAGCGAGGAGGGGCATAGCTGCATCCGCAAGGCCGTGGAGTTGTTAGGACTGGGCAGTAAGCAACTGCGGTTGATCCCTACCGATAGTGACTTTCGCATGAACCTTGCGGTCTTAGAAGCCGCCATTGCTGACGATTTGGCGAACGGCCATCGCCCCATCGCGGTGGCGGCCAGCGCCGGAACGGTCAACACCGGGGCGATTGATCCGATTGAGGCCATCGCCTCGATTTGCCGGAAATACGATCTGTGGCTGCATGTCGATGGGGCCTATGGCGCACCGGCTATTCTGGCAGAGCAGTATCACCCTCAATTAGCGCCTCTGGCCTTGGCCGACAGTATCGCGCTCGACCCGCATAAGTGGTTGTACATGCCGGTTGAGACTGGGTTGGTGATGATTAAGGATGGCGAGGCCATGCGCGACGCCTTCAGCCTGGTGCCGCCTTATCTGCGGTTTGATAACAGTCACAGCGAGGTCGGCGGCTTGCCCTGGTTCAGCGAATACGGTATCCAGCAAACGCGCGGCTTCCGAGCGCTCAAGGTGTGGATGGCGCTTAAATACTTTGGGTTAAACGGCTACACCGAAATGATTGAGCAAGATATTGCTATGGCTGAATACCTGGCTGACTTGGTTAGGCAAGCCCCCGACCTCGAGTTGATCGAGCCGGTGAATTTGAGTATTGTCTGTTTTCGATACGCGCCGCCAAATTGGCCGGGGACTGACGAGGCATTAAATAAACTCAACGCGAATCTGCTTGAAGCGCTGCAATTGAGCGGGCAGGCATTTCTGTCGGGGACCACTATTCGCGGCCAATTTTTGCTACGAGCCTGCGTGGTCAACCCCAATGGCGCTACGGCGGATTTCGATGGTTTGGTGGCGTTGGTGCGGCAAATTGGGGCGGGGATGGTTGGGTAGGGGGTGGTTAGGTGGATAGTTGGCGAGGTAAATGGTTATGGGTTTCGGTTATGTTTTCTTAGCCTTAGCCTCAGCCTTTTTAAGGCGAAGTAGCGTTTTGCTGTTGGTTCTCCAGAATGAATAATCGTAAGCGTCCGCCGTCGATGTCCTGAATGTGAGCGGGCGGTAAATCGCCGAGCCAAGCGGTGAGAACCTCTTCCGCCGGGGTAGTGACGGCGGGATCGACATCGTAAATCCAGAGGACATCGGTGTGCGAGGCGATGGTTTCTAACAGCGATTGGGTGCGGGCCTCGACGGGATTGCTGGGAATGCCGAAGTCATCGAGCATAAATAGGTCGTATTGCCCCCGGCCCAAATAGGGGTAGAACCAGTCATAGACCGAATGGTTGTTGAGGAGCAACGCTCCAGTCACGTCTTCGCTTTGCAACCGGGTGATAGTCGCTTGATAAGGGCTTTGGCGCAGACGCAGATCGAAATAGCTGTGGCCAAGCTGGATCGCGGCCGGGATAGCGCCGATGAGTAATAACGCAACCAATGTTGCTAACCCCCACCCCCTGACCCAGCTCACGGTCGGTGTTACCGCTTGGGGCCAGATCAACCACAAAAATTCCACCGCCAGCACCACTAGTAAAACGGTGCGGATCAGAATCGTGGCCGCCAGCAGCCAGCGATCCTCCGGAAACATGATAAAGTAGAAGTTGGCCTCGATGATGTTGACCAGGCTGAGGATGGTGGCGTAGGTAATACCTCTCAGGTTGGGTAGCAACAGGGCCATGAAGAATAACGGCCAGCCCAACCACTGCGGACTATACCCCTTTGACCACAACATAAACAGGCACAATGTAAAGCCCACGAACGCCAGCGCATTGCGGGGATTAGACCAGTTGATCCGGCGCGTGTAGAAGATGGCATAAACTCCGGCAAAAGCGGCGGTCACCCACAGCCAGGGAATACGCGTTGGCGGCGCATCACCCGGCCGCCAATCGAGGTCGCGCATATCGAGGGGGATGATGCCGTAGTCGTAATTGCCGTCGATCAAAGCCCACACGGTTTCCCACGGTTGCCGAGCGCCGGTAATTTGCTGGGATGCCAGTAGCAGGTCAGGGTTCATCAGGTAGAAGGGTATGGCGATGATAACCACAGTCAGCAGGAAGATAGCGAAGTAGAGGCCGATGCGGGGGAGATCGAAAGGGACGATGATTTCGGGGTTTGTGTTCTGGGTTTCGGGTTGGGGCGGCGTGGGTTGAAGTTTGGTGAAAGTCGGTTTGCCGCCGACAAGCGAGAGGCGGTATTTGACCTGAGAAACCAACTGCACCCCGACCGGTAACAAGAGTAGCGGGATGAGCTTGATCATAAAACCGATGCCGGTGAACATAGCGCTCAGATAGGGACGATTTTCCAGCAGTAGATACAAGCTCAATACAAAGAAAAAGAGGGGATAACTCTCGAACCAGCCGGTTAGGGTGTAAACCGGCACGAAGAGCGCCGTATAAATCCAACAAGGCCGGATAGCTTGTTGAATGGCTACTTCGGAACTTTTTGCTCCGTAGAGCTTTAACGCCAATAGGTAAAGCAGAATAAAATTGCCGATTTCAAACAGCAGAAAGAATCCACCTAAGAGCAGGGTGAACCATAAGTTAGCGTGCTCCCACGGTGGTAAAAGCGCACTGATTTGGTAAATGGCAATCATGACCAGCGGAAATAGCGGTGGGTAGGTGGTCCACAGATTATCGTAGGGATAATAGCCTTGGTGAGTTAGCTCGGCAAAGCCGCGATACCAGTAGAAGTCGGAGAAGTCTAAGACCAACCCGCCAGGCCGATAGGCGACTAGAGCCAACACCCGAAAGGTAACGAAAAGGATGAGCAGCAGAACGAAGTCGGCATGGCGCCGGTAGAGGGTTTGAAGTTTATCGAGATGTTGCGAAGCAAATGGCATAACTTACCTCAAGGCTGGACAAATCCGGAGGTAAGTGTAATCCTCATCTGCTTGAGGGGCAATAATCTCATCTAACTTTCGACAGCGGACGAGGCCGGAGCTGGGGTCGCGGGGCGGGCTAGCTCGGCGCTGTTTAGATTGAGTACGCGGGAAAAACCAAAAATGTAGGTGACCAAACCGCTGACCGGGATAAAGGTCCATAACTGAGCAATGCGCACCAGCAAGGTTGCCAGAGTAGCATTAGCCGTTGACACGCCAAACAGCGACAACAAAGCGATCATCGTTGCATCGAATTGACCCAGCGCGCCGGGGGTAATGGGGACGGCCGTAGCCAGGTCGCTAATCATCGCCGTGAACAGGGTGGCGCTGGGTGGGATAAAAACACCGATGCTAACCAGAGCAAAGTACACCATCAACGCGTCGTAAAACCAGATAACAAAGCTTTCGCCGATAATGAAGATTAATGCTTTCGGATTTTGGCCCAAAATTCTAATCCCCTGAATCAGCGAAAAGCCGAAATCCAGGAGTTTTTGGTACAGCGGCCAAATTTTTACCGGAATGATTTTTTTCAAGAATGCATTTTCGCGTAGAAAATTTTCTATACTAGGTATCACCACTAAACCCAGTATCCCTAAACCCAGCAACCCAACCACAACCATAATTAACTGAATAACATAGTCTGGGACACGGCCGGGTAAAGCCCACCAAGCGCTTAACATCGCCATGCTTAGGATGGCAAAGACATCCAAGACGCGTTCGGCGGCAATGGAAGCAACACCTTGAGAAATGGGAATCTTGTAATCCTGCTTAAGCATGACCACACGGGCGACATCGCCAGCCCGGGCCGGTAAGATGGCACTGGTAAAGAGGCCGGCCATTAGCAAAGCGATGGCATAAATTGAGCCGACCGTCCAACCCATTGTTTTTAATATTCGTCGCCAACGCCAGCCTCGGGCGATAACGCTCAGGTAAAAAGCAACAAAAACCAAACTGAACCAGACCGGATCAACTCTGGTCAGGGTGGCCGCACTAAATTCCAGATTGCCCAGCCGCATCAACCCAAATACGGTCACGATGCTCAAAAAGAGGATGATCCAGAGGCGTTTGTATTTTTTCATCTAATCCATTACGTCGGCTTGATACCACGCCCACAGTTTGGTGAGGCCCTCCACTACAGGCATTTGGGGGTTGTAGTCCAGTAGCCGGCGGGCTTTGTCAATGTTAGCGCAGGTGATTTTGGGTTCGCTGGCAGGAGCCGGCGGTGTGTCCAGTTTGGCTTGTTTACCGGTCAGGTCTTCGATAATTTCCACAAAATCGGCCATGAGGACCGGTTCGCCGCGACCGAGATTGATGATCTCGTAGCCCAGCGGCCGCTGCAATGCGGCAATAATGCCGCTGACAATATCATCGATATAAGTCCAGTCTCGTTTCATCTGGCCGGCGTCAAAGAGTTTGATCGTTTCGCCTTTGACAATGCGATCGGTAACCATAAACGGCATCATATCGGGACGACTTTTAGGGCCGTACACGCTAAAGAAGCGAAGCGCGGTAAAGTTCATTTTGTGGAGATTGTAATAGGTATAGCCCAGCACCTCACAGGCTTTCTTGCTGGCCGGATAGGGAGCCAGCGGCAAATTGCAGGGATCGGTTTCGATAAAGGGAATCTGTTCGGTGTGGCCGTAAACTGAAGAGGTGGAGGCAAATACAAAATTTTCGACTCCATTATTACGGGCCGCCTCTAGTAAATTTACCGTTCCGACAATATTGACTTGGGTGTATAAATCAGCCCGACCAATAGAATATCGTACGCCTCCATACGCCCCTAGATGAGCGATGGCTTGAGGTTGATGCTGGCTAAAGATTTGCTGTACCGTTGCTGCATTACAAAAATCTTGCTCATAAAATCGAAGGTTAGGATGATTTTGAAAATTTGCAATATTGGCCCGTTTTCGCTGTGGATCGTAATAAGCGTTAAAGTTGTCCAGCCCGATGACGGTTTCACCCTGCTTTAGTAACGTTTCGGTTAGATTACTACCAATAAAACCGGCTGCCCCAGTAACAAGAATGGTCATAGCAAAATATTCCTTTTATGATTATGAAGTAACATGTCCCAATATATAACGGTGATGAGCCCAGATAGTTTTCAGTTGCCATGGAATTGGCGCATGGTCGAACCAAGCATACTTCATAACCCGATCGCGCAGTTCAGGTTGTTCGCCTAGATAATAGGCCATTGTACTCCAGGTCCAGCCCTCCCCTGTAAATTGATTATTTAGTTTTTTACTGTTGATCCCTAATCGCTTAAGCACCTCCGCCGCCGGCATCACTGTATCAGGCCAAGGCGGTACATCCAACACACCTTCATCGATAACTAAAACACCTGCTTCGGCCAGAGTGTTTTTGATACGGTTTATATCAACCCATCTCTCGTCAATAGTCTCGAAAAAATCCCGGTCAATCACATATTTACGCAGCAAATACCCAACCTGAATATTATTGGGCATGGCCACCAGCACCAACTTGCGTGACACGCGAACCAACTCTTTGAGCAACTGTTCGGCATCGGGCAAATACCACAGCCCAGCCCACTCCCAGGTTAAATCGAAGCTGTTATCGGCAAAGGGCAACTGCCTGAAATCCGGTTGGCGCACAAAATTCGCCGGTAGATTTAGCCGCTCCCAAATATTTCTGACACCCTCCATGCGGTCTCGATTATTGCCCACCAGCGTTACATCACATCCGCGCTCGGCCAGCCGCACCGAGTTGATGCCGCTTACGCCAGCCATCCCATACAACGGGGCTTCCAATACAGTTTGGATACGATGAGTGTCGACTAACTGATCGAGATAATCATTCAGAACAAACCGCTCGTAGACCACACCCAAGCCTTCGTTCCAATCGGTTAAGTATTTCTTCCAAACAGGTTCTACCATGTAACGTAACGTCCTAATCACTTATAGATTAAAAAATCAACATCACGCCTAGGATAATCAACAGTACACCCATCAAAACATCGCGAAAAGCCACTTTCCAAACCTCACTCATATCCGGAGCGGGCTGCCATTTGGTCCGAATTCCTTGGCGCACGAGAACCCGGCCGGTAAGAATGGCTTGCAAGGCAGTGACAATCAAGCGCAGGCCGAAGAGGATCGAGATGATCGCCAGAAATATACCGGCAATACGCATTAGAGCTTTTCCCAAGCTGGTCGGGGATCGGCGGCATCCTGAATCAGTTGCAACTGCTCCCGCAGTTCGCCAATTTGGTCTCGATACAAGGCGGCTTTTTCAAATTCCAACTCGGCGGCAGCGGCCTTCATTTGCTTCTCTAGCTGCTTAATGAGATGTTCGATTTCATGGGCGGGCATCGAGCCGGTGATGTTGTAGGCGGTTCTGGTCTCGGCGATCATCTTCTCTTTGGCTTGTTCTTCACGGGCCGCGGCCACTTCAGCCGTCAGATCTTTAATCTGTTTGATGATCGACTGCGGCGAAATTCCATGCTCTTGATTATGTCTTTCTTGCTTGGCCCGACGTCGATTGGTTTCGTCGATGGCAAATTTCATCGAGTCGGTCACTCTATCCGCATACATCACCACCTGACCGTTGACGTGTCGGGCCGCTCGTCCGATGGTCTGGATCAAGGCGGAACTTGAGCGGAGAAATCCTTCTTTGTCCGCGTCTAAAATAGCGACCAGCGAAACTTCGGGGAGATCAAGCCCTTCCCGGAGCAGGTTAATGCCCACCACCACATCATAAACCCCTAGCCGTAAATCGCGCAGAATTTCGACTCGCTCCAACGTTTGAATATCACTGTGCAAATACTGAACTTTGATGCCTAACTCCATCATATAGTCGGCTAGATCTTCGGCCATCCGTTTGGTTAAGGTGGTCACCAAAGCGCGTTCGCCACGTTCGACGCGCCGGTTAACCTCGCCGATCAGGTCGTCGATTTGACCTTTGGTGGGTCGAACCACTACCTCCGGATCGAGTAGGCCGGTGGGGCGAATAATTTGCTCGACAATTTTCTCACTATGGTCTAATTCGTAGGGGCCGGGGGTGGCGCTGGTGTAAATAATCTGGTGAATGTGATCTTCCCACTCGGCAAAGTTGAGTGGCCGGTTGTCCAGAGCGCTGGGCAACCGGAAGCCATAATCGACCAGTACCTCTTTTCGGCTGCGGTCGCCGGCGTACATCCCGCGAATTTGAGGAATCGAGATGTGGCTTTCGTCGACGACCATCAAAAAGTCGTCGGGAAAATAGTCAAGCAAGGTCCAAGGAGTGCTGCCCGGTTCGCGGCGGCTTAAAGGGCGGCTGTAGTTCTCGATGCCGGAGCAGTAGCCGACCTCACGCAGCATCTCCAAATCATAGCGGGTGCGCTGCTCAAGCCGTTGAGCTTCCAGCAGTTTGCCCTCTTCGCGAAATCTGGCCAGTTGAGTTTCAAGTTCTTGTTCGATATCAACCAGGGCTTCATCTAATTTTTCCTGAGGAGTGATGAAATGTTTGGCCGGATAAATGTCTAACTGGGTCTGGCGAGATAACACTTCGCCGGTCAGGGCATCGACCTCGGTAATCCGATCGATTTCATCGCCGAAAAATTCCACGCGATAGACCTGTTCACCGTAGGCCGGCATAATTTCAAGGGTGTCGCCTCGCACTCGAAAAGTCCCCGGCTTGAGATCATAGTCATTGCGACTATACCGGATATCTATGAGATGTCGCAAAATCTTATCGCGTTTGCGGACGCCGCCCTGTTCAAAATGAATGACCACCTGCCCATAATCTTCTGGGCTACCTAAACCATATATGGCGCTGACGCTGGCGACAATCACCACATCGCGCCGCGAAAACAAATACTGCGTCGCGGCCAGTCGCAGCCGATCAATCTCATCGTTGATTTGGGCGTCTTTTTCGATGTAGGTGTCGCTGCGAGGAATATAGGCTTCGGGTTGATAGTAGTCGTAGTAGCTGACAAAGTAGGCGACAGCGTTGTTGGGGAAAAACTCTTTGAATTCGCTGTAAAGTTGGGCGGCTAGCGTCTTGTTGTGAGCCATGATCAGGGTTGGTTTTTGCACCTTTTCAATAACTTTGGCGATAGAAAAGGTTTTCCCTGTGCCGGTAGCTCCCAATAAGGTTTGATGAGTGAGACTGGCCTCTAAGCCTTCCACAAGCTGTTTTATGGCGACCGGTTGGTCGCCGGTCGGTTGAAACTCGGAAATAACTTGGAACTCGGGCATAAATTCTCCTCTCGATCAGCTTGAGTCATCGAACAAAAGTTCAAACTGATAGTATACCCTGGCTTGCTTATCGAGCAAAAGTTAGAATTAATCGCCCTTGATCCAGCCCACCAGACCTTTGAAGATATTGGAAATTTCTCTCGACCGTCGATTCCCGAAATCTTCCAGCATTTGTTCTACCAGCAGCCGTAGTTCCTGGTCGGGAACTTCCAGTGCATCAATCAGCACGCCAATGATTTGCGATTTCGTTTCTACATCGATTTCCGGACGTTCGTATAGCTTGCCCAAGCACCTGGCCGACTCGCAGCGGGCTTCCACACTATCGGGGTCAAGTAGGTGCCCGCCCAAGGTTTTGACGGCTGATTTCTGCAGCCGCTCCAGACGCTGTAAGGCAGTGGTTCGATTGCGACGATGATTGATATCATCCAGTAAAGCCGCGATACTTTCTCTTAGCTTTTGAGCGGCTTTGGCCCGTAGCGCTTGATCACGCTTGGCCAAGCTATCTTTGCGGGCGTTTTGAATAACCCGCCGCTGCGACTTTAGCTGCTGCAAATTGGCCCCGCACTTATCGCAGTTAATGGCATCGATACGATTGGGGGTAAAACACAACGGGCAGTCAATCTTTAACCGATTCCCGCAGGCCACACACAGCCGCCTGTCTCCATCATTTTCAGTATTACATTTAGGGCAAATAATCGCCTCATCGGGCACGGTATCGACGGGAATAGGTTTAGTTTCCAGGCGTTTCAGTTTGAGGGTTTTAGGCCGACCGGCCGGTTTGGTCGAATTTTTGTTATGAAAGGAGGGCGCTTCGCTTAAGGCTTTGGCAAAGTCGGTGGCCAAACTAAAACGGTCGGCCGGTGCTTTGGCCAAAACTTGATCCATCACCATGCCACAACCAGCCGGTAAATCGGGCCGAATTTCCAGAATCGGTGGGATCGGCTGGGTAATATGCTTCATAATAATGCCGAGCGGGGTATTGGCTTCGAAAGGCAAGCGACCGGTGAGCATTTGAAAGACGATAATACCCAAAGCGTAAATATCACTGCGGCCGTCCAAGGTTTCGCCGTTGGCTTGTTCGGGGCTCATGTAAGATGGAGTTCCGATGATTAACCCGCCGGTAGTTAGGTTGGTGCGTTCTTCATTTAGCTTGGCAATGCCAAAATCGGTAACGTAAGGGTTATCCTGTTGATCAAACAGAATGTTATCGGGTTTTAAATCGCGGTGAATAACGCCCGATTTATGGGCTTCATCAAGAGCGGGCGCCAAACGGTTAACAATACCACTGGCCGCCTCAAACGAAAACTCACCCTGTTTTAACCGATCGGCCAGACTGCCGCCGGGCAAATAGCGCATCACCAGATAAGGCTGGTCATCCTCTTCGCCGACATCATAAACAGGTACGATGGCCGGATGTTCTAACAGGGCCACTGTTTTAGCTTCCCGTTGGAATCGAGATCGGAAGGTAGGGTCATGCAAGAATTCACGCGGAATAACCTTCAACGCCACATCACGTTGAAAGAACGGGTCAAAAGCCCGAAAGACGGTCGCCATTCCGCCCCGACCAATTTCTTCTATAATTTCATACCGACCAATTTTTAGTGCGGTCATACTTTTCGATTTTACATCAAAAGAGTTAGAGGCAAAAATAAACTGTCCCATGTGTTAAAGCATTCATTCCTTAAACAAGGAATGAGAGGCGCTTTACGCCTCTCCTTTTTTGGCCGATAGGTTAATTTTTGTGAAAAATAGGGGTGTTTCCCCCAAAATTTACACGTTCGATCTGATTTTATCACTAACCTGATTTAGTTTCAATTAGAAAACTGTTTGAATAGGTTGAATTGGCCCGGCTTACTTGCCCGCACCCTGCCAAAATTGACAATTACCCCCCCTCAATCCATAATAAATTTCTTTGATGTAAGACCTTGAGGAAAGCGCAAAACAGTTTATGACTGAATGTTCATCGTGTGGGGCGGAGTTAGCCCCGCATGAAACTCGCTGCCCAACTTGCGGCAAGACAACCCCTTACTACCACCGTCAGCGACGCTGCTTGCACTGTGGCACTCCTGTGGCCGAACAGGCTAAAGTCTGTATGATGTGCCATCAGCCCGTCGATAACCTACCGCTCGACACCTACCATTTTGTCCATTCGTGGAAAGGGATCGGTTTGGGGGTGGTCATCGTCGTGCTGATTGTCATGACCGTTCTGGGCTACCAGAATAATAATGCCGGCCAAATCGCCGAGGCAATAGAAAATACGGTGACCCTCACCCCCAGCCGAACTCCGACCGTTACCTCCACCCCCACCACGACGTCGACCCCGACACCGACATTCACCATCACCCCCACGCCCACCCCGGAGCCGCTCGTCCATTCCATCGAAAGTGGCCAAACACTGAGTATCGTGGCCTCGCTCTATGGCCTCACCGCCGAGCAGTTAGCCGAGGCTAATGATCTCGAATTGAGCGCCATGTTGAGCGTCGGGCAGCCGTTGCTTATCCCTGGTAAGGCGGCAGCGCCGGAAGCAGCGGAGGACGATACGCCGCCGCCGCTAATCGCTTACGTCGTTCAACAGGGCGATACCATCAGCAGCATCGCCTACGAACACGGTACTACCATTGACGGTATTTTTTCCGTCAATACCGATAAAGATTTGGGACTGATTTTCCCCGGCCAGGAAATTTCCGTGCCGTTATCCACGCCAACGCCAACGTCTACCCCCACCCCGATGCCCACGGCCACATTCACCCCGCAGCCCGATTATCCGCTGCCCACCCTCCTCACCCCCGGCAGCGATGCCGTAATCGACGATACGACGCTCCTACTGAATTGGACTTCAACCGCTATTTTGGATGAAGACGAGTTCTATGTTGTTCAACTCAACTACCGCAATGGTCCCTCTACCGAACATTGGACTAAAAGCAACAGTCTGCGGTTGACCAAGCAAGAGCGTCCGGCCAACGGCTGGATCGACTGGACGGTGGTCATTAAGCGTCAAACCGGTACCGATAGCAGCAGCAGTCCCAGCGGGCCGCTTCTTTCACCGGCCGGTCAACCGTTGCCGTTTGAGTGGCGATAGCAGACCTTATAGACTCCCATAACTTATAAGGTCTGGCGTTGACCATATACTTTCTCCGCTTTGCTCCAATGATGATTTAACGTGTATAATGCCGATTGGTAAAACCAACGGAGGATGTATTATGTCAGCAAAAAGCGAACTCTTCGGCAAGCGCGTCGAAGTGCTGGATAAAGGCTGGATTGAACTACAAGACATGATGGGCGACGACATTTCAATTGTTAATGCCGCTCGGGTGTCGTTTTTGGGGGAAAGCAAAGGGGATGACAAAGACAAGAAACTGCTTTTTTATCTGCTGCGACATCGCCATACCAGCCCGTTTGAGCAGGTCGAAATGAAATTTCGGGTGCGCGCCCCGGTACTAGTCTGGTGGCAGTGGGCCCGTCATCGCACCTGGCATTACAACGCCCAAAGCGGACGCTATACCCCATTTAAAGAAGACGATTTTTACGTACCGACCATCTGGCGTAAGCAGTCGAAAGACAACAAACAGGCCAGCGAAGGCGTGATCGATCCGGCCGAGGCTGATGCGTTGACCGCCGAAATGCTCAAGCACTTTGATGAAGGCTTCGCCCTTTATGAGCGCGCTCTGGCTGCTGGTGTGGCTAAAGAGCAAGCCCGCCTATTTTTGCCTGGCTTCGCCGTCTACTACACCTGGGTCGTCAAAACCGATGTTCACAACCTGATGCACTTCCTCAGCCTGCGCACTGCTTCCGATGCCCAGGAAGAAATTCGCGTCTACGCCCAGGCCATCTACGACCACTTCTTTAAACCCGCCCTCCCCTGGACCGCCGAGGCCTTTGAGAAATATGTGCTTAGGCGTGAGTAATCGTGATTGACACACCGACTTTAAAAAAACTCTACCCGTTTGAATCAAACTGGCTCGATTTGAACGGCCGGCGGTATCACTATTTGGATGAAGGGCCGCGCGACGCACCAGCGGTGGTCATGCTGCACGGCAATCCGACCTGGTCGTTTTACTATCGCCACCTAATCCCGCCGATCAGCCGGACCCACCGCGTGATTGTCCCTGACCACATGGGCTGCGGCCTGTCGGACAAACCGCAGGATTACCCTTACACGCTTGACCAGCATATTCGCAATGTGGAAGCGCTGCTAGACCATTTGCAGCTCAAAGATATTACACTGGTCGTCCACGATTGGGGCGGCGTCATCGGTATGGGCTACGCCACGCGCCATCCTGACAACATCGACCGCTTTGTCATCTTCAACACCGCCGCCTTCGTCCTGCCGCTCATCCCCAAGCGGATTCGCATGTGCCGGCCTGATCGGTTCGGCGGTGTGCTGGTGCGTGGGTTCAACGCTTTTGCGGGGTTGGCCGTCTATATAGCCAGCCGCCACCCCGATCGGATGACCGCCGAGGTGCGAGCCGGCTACATCGCGCCCTACAATAGTTGGGACAATCGTATCGCCGTGCATCGCTTCGTTCAGGACATTCCGCTGGAGGACGATCATCCTACCCGACCCGTCCTGGTCGAAATCGAAGCCGGACTGGCTCAATTTCAACAGCACCCGATACTAATTATGTGGGGCGGCAAAGATTTCTGCTTCGATGACCATTTCCTGGCCGAGTGGCAGCGCCGCTTCCCCAACGCCGAAACCCATCGCTTCGCCGACGCCGGCCACTACGTAGTTGAGGACGCCCACGAGCGGATTATCCCGTTACTTCAGGAGTTTTTGAGTTCATAGAGTTTGGGGAGTTCTTGGAGTTTATAGAGTTAGGGAGTTCTTGAAGTTTAGGAGGTGATTATTAGTGGAAGAATTAAATAAAGAGGGGAATTTAGAGCCGTCTAAGCCAGAAGAGTCAAATATTTCACAGAGTCCTGTGGGCTCCCCCAACTCCACCAACTCAACTGATTCTTTCCACTCCCCCGACTTCACAACTCCCATAAGCTCCCCCGACTCACTCAACTCCACCAACTCCATAAACTCTACAAACTCTACAAACTCCCCAACTCGATACAACATCGCCCAATCTCTCACCGAAATGGCCGAACGCGCCCCTTTCCGGCGGGCGATTGTCTTTCCGGCCGGCCGGGATGAGCAAGATCGGGCCAAATTCTTCCAATTGACCTTTGCCCAACTCAACCAACTGGTCGATAGTTACGCGCATGGGTTAAGCGAGTACGGGCTTAAACAGGGCGATCGAACCTTGCTGATGGTCCGGCCCGGCGTCGAGTTGATCGCGGTGGCCTTTGCCCTGTTCAAAATCGGGGCCGTCCCCATCCTGATCGATCCGGGGATGGGGCGTAAGCCGTTTCTCCAGTGCGTCGCCGAAACGGAGCCGGTCGCCTTTATCGGTATTCCGCTGGCGCACGCTCTGCGAACATTATTTCCCAAGGCGTTCCGCACCGTGCAGAAAAATATCACCGCCGGCAAGCGCTGGTTTTGGGGCGGCGCGACCCTGGCCGAGTTACAAGCAAATCGCGCTGAATCGGCTCCTTTCGCCCCCACCACCACCGAGAGTGAAGCGGCGGTGGCGTTTACGTCCGGCAGTACCGGCATCCCCAAAGGGGTGGTTTACCTGCACGGTATGTTTCAGGCCCAAATCGAACTGCTCAAAGTGTTGGGTGTTGGCGATGGGGAGGTCGATATGCCCGGCCTGCCGATTTTTGCCCTGTTCAATCCGGCCTTGGGCGTGACCACCATTATGCCAGACATGGATTTTCGTAAACCGGCCGCGCTCAACCCGGCCTACTGGGTCGAGTCGATCCAGACGCATGGCGTAACCACCAGCTTCGGCTCGCCCACCATTTGGAAAATTGTCGGCCAATACTGCCTGGATAACCAGATCAAACTGCCGTCGCTGAAACGCATCTTCATGGCCGGCGCGCCCGTACCGCCGTGGTTGATTCAGCAGTATACCGACCATATCCTCAACGGCGGCCACATTCACACGCCCTTCGGGGCCACCGAGGCCCTGCCGATTAGCACCATCACCAGCGGCGAAATTTTAGCCGAGACGGCCAAGCTCACCGACGAAGGCTGGGGCGTCTGTGTCGGGCAGCCGCTCGACGGCGTGACGATCCGAATTATTCCCATCTCCGACGAACCGATTGCCGAATGGAACGACTCGCTGGCGCTGCCGCCGGGGGAGTTGGGCGAGATTGCCGTGAAGGGGCCGGTCGTCACCCGGCTGTACCTCAACCGGCCCGAACAGACCGCCAATGCCAAAATCCGTGAAGGGGACGCCGTCTGGCATCGGATGGGCGATTTGGGCTACTTTGATAATCGCGGCCGGCTGTGGATGTGCGGCCGCAAAGCCCACCGGGTGGGAACCGCCGAGGAACTACTCCTGCCCGTGCCCTGCGAGGCCATTTTCAACGCCCACCCGGACATTTCACGTACGGCGCTGGTCGGGGTCGGCCCGCTGGGCAGCCAGCGCCCGGTGCTTATCGTCGAACTCAACTCCGGCGCGCTGCCGTCCGGTCCGGCCAAGCAGCGTTTGATCGATGAACTGCTGGCGTTGGGGCAAAAGTACGAACACACTCAAGGGATCAAAGATTTCTTGTTTAAGGAATCGTTCCCGGTCGATGTCCGGCACAACGTCAAGATTCAGCGCGAGAAACTGGCCGTCTGGGCGGCCAAACAGCTTTGACGACTGTCGATGGCCGACCGCTGACCGCTGACCGCCCAGAAATTCCGTAGAACGCGGCTGTCGGCGATCATCCATCGGCGGTCGCATTTTAGGGAGAGGACGACTTTATATAATGAAAGCACTTGTCACCGGCGGCGGAGGATTTCTGGGCCGTTACATCGTCGAGCAGTTACTGGCGCGCGACGACGAAGTCACTGTTTTTGCCAGAAATGCGTACCCGGAGCTGGTCCAGCTTGGCGCGAAACAAATTCAGGGCGATTTGCAGCACCGCGACGATGTAGTCAAGGCCTGCGCCGGTTTGGATGCTGTTTTCCACGTGGCGGCTAAGGCCGGCTATTGGGGTACGTGGGAGTCGTTTTACCGGCCCAACGTCATCGGCGCCGAAAACATTATCGCTGGTTGCCGCGAGCAGGGCGTCGGCAAATTGATCTTCACTAGCACCCCTAGCGTGGTCGCCAACAACCAATCCCGCGTAGGCGCTAACGAGTCGCTGCCGTACCCCGCCACGTACGAGAGCTACTATCCCCAGACTAAAGCCATCGCCGAACAGTTGGTTACCAAGGCCAACGGCGACGTCTTACTGACCGTGTCGCTGCGGCCGCATATTGTCTACGGTCCCCGCGACACGCATATTATTCCCCGGCTGGTGGATCGAGCGCGGGCCGGCAAACTCATTCAGGTGGGCGATGGGACCAACAAGATCGATGTGACTTACGTTGAGGATGCAGCTCGCGCCCATCTACTGGCGGCCGACGCGCTGGAACCGGGATCGGCGGTGGCCGGCTCGGTTTACTTCATCAGCCAGGATCAGTCGGTGGCGTTGTGGCCGTGGGTCAACGATCTGTTACGTCGGTTGGATGTGCCGCCGGTGACAAAAAAGATTCCGCTGTCGCTGGCGCGAACCCTGGGGGGAGCGATGGAGTTTGCCTACCGCACCTTCAAACTCAAAGGCGAACCGCGCCTGACTCGCTTTCTGGCCAATGAACTGGCCCTGAGCCACTACTACGACATTTCGCGGGCCAAGCAAGATTTTGGTTACCAACCACAAGTTACTATGGAAGAGAGTGTTCAGCGCACGGTCGCCTACTTTAAACAAATAGGAATGTAGCCTGAATACTGGAGCGTAACAAAGCTTGCTTTGTTACGCTCCAAATTCAAAAAGAGCGATTTATGACCACCACCGAAGGCGTTATCAAATACCAACTCGATTACACCCCTACGCCGCCGTTACCGCACGAACAGGTGCGCGAAATCAACGCCTGGCGTAAAATAATGTACCTGCTGCAACTCATCGGGCAGCATCCGGATCGCTACGGCGGCTATGGTTTTGGCAATATCAGTCGGCGGATCGATGGGCCGTGTTTTGTGATTAGCGGCACGCAAACGGGCCATCTGCCGGAACTGACCGCCGCGCACTACGCCACGGTTGTGGCCTGCGATCCGGCTCAAAATCGACTGATCGGCGAAGGGCCGATCCGTCCCTCGTCCGAGTCGTTGACCCACGGGACGGTTTACGCGCTCGATGCCGGGGTGCAGTGGGTCATACACGCTCATTCGCCCCATATCTGGCGGCACGCCGAGGCGTTGGGCCTGCCTTTGACCGCCGCCGACGTCCCGTATGGCAGCCCGGAATTGGCAGTAGAGGTCGAGCGGCTGTTTCGAGACACCGAAGTCGCCGCTCTGGGCATCTTTGCGATGGGCGGTCACGAAGACGGCATCATCGCCTTCGGCCGCACCGCCGATGAGGCGGGTGGAGTGATGTTGACTTATCTCAGTCGCGCCTTTCAATTGGACACGTAGACACGGAGCCGATATGCCCCCCCAAGAAGAACCCACGATTCAACTCGATCAATTCATGAAAATCACCGGTATGGTTGGCACTGGCGGCCAAGCCAAGCTGGTCATTCAGGACGGTGAAGTGTTGGTCAACGGCATCGTCGAGACCCGGCGCAAGAAGAAGCTGCACGCCGGCGATCAGGTCACGTTCGACGGCCAAACCCTCGTGGTCGAGTTTGAGTAGCTCCCCGTAGCAAAAATTAATCAAATACTTATCCGCTCTTAACAACTTCTGAACAATTTCTCACTATACTTTTTGTGAAATAGGTCTTTTCAATAGCTCATGTTTTTGTAGGACAAACTTAAGTTTGTCCTACAAAAACATGCTCCCTAATCAAATCCAATTGTGAACGGTTACCTCCTCTGGAAAGTTGCTGCGATGAACAATACGATCAATAAAATCAAAAATAACCTGGACCTCTGCTTTTTAGTGCTTCTGGCCGGATTTCTCAATATCTACAACCTATGGCGTTTAGGGTATGGCAACGGCTACTACGCCGCCGCGATTAAGAGCATGACCCAAAGTTTGTCTAATTTTTTCTTTGTCAGCTTTGATTCCGTTGGCTTTATTAGCGTTGATAAAGCGCCGTTGTCACTGTGGCTCGATACGATCTTTGCCAAAATATTTGGCTTTAGCGGCTTTATCATCCTATTGCCGCACGCTTTGGCCGGCATAGCGGTCACGATCCTGACGTATATCATCGTCAACAAAGTTGCCGGTAAGTTGCCGGCTTTTGTGGCCGGGTTGGTCATTACCTTGTCGCCGGTCAATGTGGCGGTTTATCGAAACAATACCCCCGATGCCCTGCTGTTGGTCTTCGTCCTGTTGGCGATTCTTTTCGCTGTCGACTATTTTAAGCAAAAGAAGATGCTGTTCTTGCTGCTCTCGGCGGCCATGATCGGTCTGGGTTTCAACACCAAAATGATGCAGGCGTTTTTGGTCTTGCCGGCTCTGGTGGGGGCTATGGTTATCTTCGCCGAGGGGAAACTGTTCAATAAGTTCAAAATCGGGCTGATCTATCTGCTGGTCACCGCCTTCATTTCCTTTAGTTGGATCACCATTGTCGATCTGACGCCGGCGGATATGAGACCCTACATGGGCGGTAGTGATAACGACTCGGCCTGGAATCTGGCTTTAGGGTATAACGGCGCTCAAAGGCTGTTGGGGGAAGACGGGGTGGGCGGCCGCAATGGCTTCAACGTCGGCGGGAAAGGGCCGCAACGGTTATTTGTGGGCGAGATGGCCACCCAAACCGGCTGGCTGCTGGTCTCGGCCATTCTATTTAGCGGTTACTATGCCGTGCGTAACTTTAAAAAACTTTTCCGAAAGATGATCGGCCAAGATGTCCCGGTTTCCCGCCTTGACTTTCTCAACACGCTAAATATCGGGTTTTTCATTACCGGCTACCTCTTCTTTAGCTTCGCCTCTTTCTTCCATTCGTATTATTTGAACATATTTGCCGTACCTATCGCGTTCCTTATGGGTGGTTTGGCCTACGAAATTAGGGATAAAGGCGCTTCAAATCGACTGCTCCCCTTGATCCTGCTGGCGTCCGTGCCGGTCCAAGTCTATCTTATTTTGCAAGCCGGTTATGCCGTTTGGCTTGCGCCGATAATTGTCGTCTTGGCCGTTGTTGCCCTTGTCGCCATTTTCTATCAACCCAACAAGAAACTGGTTCTGGCCGGTGGTGTGGCTGCCTTGGTCAGCCTAATGGCGACGCCGCTGGTTTGGAGCGGGTACACCACATTGTACGGCAACACCGCCTCGCCGATTTTTATCGGCGGCCCGCAAGTACGAGGACCGGGACCGGGCGGCCCTGGCGGGCGAGGTGGGCCACCCGGTGGACCCGGCGGCTTTGCCTGGGGAGGTAACCCCGGCGGACCACCGCCCCGTGATGGAGGACAGCCACCTGCCGCCCCTGGTTTTGCCCAAGGGACCAATGGATCTGTACAACCGCCGGCCGCCGATGGCTTGGCTCAGGGTAACAATCGTAGCGGACAACCGCCGACGAACAGCGATCCGAACATGCCGGCCGGCATCCCGCCGGCCGGCGGCGGAGCGCCCCCTCCTGGCGGCGGCATGTTCGGCCCCCAAAATATCGACGCCCAGGTTTTGACCTACCTAAAGCAAAACTACGACGGCGAAAAATATTTCGTGGCCGTCAGTTCGCAGAACCAGGCGACCCGATTTATTCTCAATGAAGATATCGGTAATGTGATGACCTTGGGCGGTTTTTCAGGGGGCGATGAAACTTTAACCCTGGCACAGTTTAAAGAGAAGGTGGCTTCCGGCGAACTGCGTTTCTTCCTGTTAGATAATGGCCGGGGCGGTCCAGGCGGTATGCCCGGCGGCGGGCCGGGTAATGGATTTGCCCCGACGGGTGCTAGTGGTGCTCCAGGCGCGCCGCCCGCTGCTGGCGCGGTTCCGGGTGTGTCGCCTGCTGCTGGCGGCAATCCAGACTTGGCTCAAGCCCAATCCGGTAGGAATGGACTTTCGGCCGATCCAAATGGGGCTGGCCGCAGCAATCGAGGCGGCGGCGGCATGTTTAATGCCAACCAGGATATTACCAATTGGGTCAGGGAAAACGCTGTCCCGGTCGATGGGATGACCGGTCTCTACGACTTAAGGCCAACCGAATTCGGATCGTGACGGCTCCGGCGCACGTTCGCTTTTTTACCGCCAAAACATCCTTCCGGCGGCGAAAACTCGTCTTTTTGGCGTAAAAATGTTATTCCCGGCTGGCGGACTCGATTTCCTGCAATAAAATTATCATTTCCGGCGGCGGGGACTCGATTTCCTGCAACAAAATCATCATTTCCGGCGGCGGGGACTCGATTTCCTGCAACAAAATCATCGTTCCCGGCCGGCCGGACTCGTCTTTTTATCGCCGAAAGCAGTTCCCGATTTCGCAACCCTCTTTTTTTCAGGATTTACGCAGTTCTAAAGGTGACAAGTTGCTACCCTGCCAGACCTGACAGGTTTTGGGATTACCGTTCAGGGAAAAATCAGTCATTTCCGGCGGCGGGGTGGACTCGATTTCCAAAAACATCATTTCGCGGACGCTTGAACAAACTTTTGACGTTTAACAAAATCATCTTTCCTGCGGCGGGACTCTGTAACAAAATCATCGTTCCCGGATTTATCGCCGCGCCAACCTTCAGGATTTACGAGTCTGGCGACCAGGTTGGGATCGTTCGAAAATTCACTGAGGCTAAGGTGCGTACATACAAAAAAATCAGTAACATCATTAAATGGTAGTCAGAAACTGGAGTGCAACTCAGGTTTCTGAGCACAAAGATAAATTTTGACGTAACAAAATAAACGCTATATTGCTGACCGCAGGGCGCCGAGAATAAAGCCACACTTAGCATGCACAGGGCGACGATTGATGTGGTCGTAGTTAACAACCAACGCTCCGAGCCGTTTCCATGACGGTTCGTGGGAAGCTTACATTCACGTGCGATTTCAACAACCTAACTCATCATTATCCGGCCAGACGAACCTGGTTCTGACGCCCTTCGGAAAGCGCGCATTTACCACCCGATGGCCGCCGGCAGTTCAGGCATTGCCGTCGATAACGTTCAACCTGACCTTTCAAAATCACAACGGGGGTGTACTGGACATTACCGCCGAGTTGCCACCGTCTGAAGTGACAAGCTTGTAGGCTGAACTGAAGACCCACATCCCTCAGACTGACAAATGGGTCTGGACTGCCTTTGAGTTATCAATCCGTTCAGTATAATCAGCGCAGGATAAGAATGAACTTCACCTGGGTCGCCAATTCGAGCAATTTAGCCGCATTAAGGCTCGTTTGAAAACCTGTCAGGTCTTGTTCGCGGGCAGATGGCAACTTGGGTTAAATATCAATCTCCGATAATTTGTTCATGTTCAATAGCCGCGACAAACCCCATAAACTCCATAAACTCTATAAACTCCATAACTCTACCAAATCCCTCACACCCACGCGTCGTTGGCCGCCGTCAGGTTGCCGCCGGCGTTGCCCGTGTTGACCGTCCCGGCCGGTTCGACCAGCATAATGTGGCACTCCTGGGCGGCATAGGGCTTGTGCTCAACGCCTTTGGGAACCACAACCATTTCCCCCGCTTTTAAATCGACGCGGCCGTCTCGGAAATCGATTGACATTTCGCCGTCAATCACAATGAAGACCTCATCGGTTTCCGGGTGATCGTGCCACACGAAATCGCCCTGAATCTTGGCCAGCTTGAAATGGTAGTCGTTCAGTTGGGCCACGATTTTGGGTGACCACTGCTCTGAAAATTGGCCCAGCTTCTGTTGGATATTGATAGCTTCGTAACTCATTGCACATTCTCCACGTTGATTTGGTTGGCTAAATCCGCGACCCAGTCACGGACTCTGATGCCGTTATTTTCTTCGGTGTAAAATTTGGTCGTTTTCAATACACAATGGTGATCGCCCTGGGCGGTGTAGAAGCGAAAGTTATCGGCATGTTCGGCGACCGCGTCCAGCGAGGCTTGCAGCGTGGCCGGATAATCGTCCGCCGAGCCGCCATCGGCGACATAATAGCGCGTCTGGATTTTGTCGGCGGCGGAGTTGTATTGGGCAAAGGTGTAGTCGGGATAATATTTGGCCAGGGCGTTGTAGTATTTGGCGACGGTAAACGTTTTGGCGATCTCCTCCTGCATCCCCGGAATCCAGTCGGGAAAATATTGGCCGGCGTCGTAATCGTCGGCAATATCCCATTCGATGTGCAGCACCAGCCCGCCGCCGGAGTCGCCTAGCTGCGTGACGGCCGTTTCCGGATAATGGCGGATTACGTGCGGGGTATACAGCATCGAACCGAGCGCGCCCGCGCTGCAACCGCTCATAAAAATCGAGTCGGGCTGCTCGAAATTGGCGTAGACCCATTCAAACGCCGCGCTGGCGTTGACAAAGCCACGATGGTAGATATCGAACGGTTCCCCGGAGTCGGGCGTGTAGGTGACCACTCGATTGCCGGCGTGGACGTCGCCGGTGCAGTAGGGGACAAAGAGCATGGTGTAATCGTTGAAGGGGTTGGCGGGGTTGTTGAGATCAAAGATGCCGCCGATGGTAAAATCGGGGTTGTCGTTATCCGTGACCTCGCCTTTGTAATTTTCCGACTGGCGGCACGTTTCGGCATCGGAGCAGCCGCCGCCGCCTTGGAAATAGACGAATAGGTTATTGGTGGAGCCAGGACGTACCCAATAAGCGTAGGGCGTATCGTGGGCGCAGCGCGTTTCACCACCCGGTTCGATCTTAGTCCAACCCTCCGGCAGCGCCTCGATCGCCGGCAGGGCCGAGGCGCTGCTTTCAGCGGTTGGCGTGGCGGCCGGACGGCAGGCGCATAGAACCAGGATTAGGAACGCCAACAGAGACATTTGAACCGATTTCCAATCGTGGCGATCATGGACGGGCCAAAAATTTCTTGACATCATTCACTCCTCATCGTTTTAATCATTCGGCAGCCGGTAGAGACAGCCCGGCCCGCCTAAATACATGCCGCCGTCAACATTAACGCACCGGCCTCCGGCATAGAGGAGCGGTTCGTCAACCGTCTTCGGTGGTTGGTCGGTGATTTTGCTGATGGGCGTGTGGCCGTGGACCAGTCGTTGGCCGGCCCAAATGTCGTCAGCCGTGATCAGACCGGCCTGACGCAGCAGCGCGCGCGTCGAATCGAGCTGACCGTGAATGTCGCTGATGATGTAGGTCGCCGCCATGATTACAGCCAGATATTCTTATCCGGAGCATGCGCCCAATCAAATTCCATCTGTCGTGCAGTTTTTATGGCCAGTGCTTCGCCCTCCAGCCGGGCGACCAGATGAAGGCTCATATCAATTCCGGCCGAGATACCGGCGGAAGTGACGACCGGGCCGGTATCGATCCAGCGCACGCCGTTTTTGAGGTCGATATCGGGAAACATCGAGCGCAGATCGTCGATATCTTCCCAATGGGTAATGGCCGGCCGGTGGTGTATACCTTGAAGGCAGCGGCTGCCTGAGGTTCCAACCGCGATTTTACGCGTGTGGCTGTCGAAAAGACCTCAAAAGGACCGGCGAAGTCCAATACCTCTATCTGGTCAAATAAATAGATTCCGACGGTATGAGTCAAAATAACCCCCTGTCAGTTACTGGACGACTATGTTTCGCAGCGCCAGAATAAAACCTAGGTGCAGCCCCTCGTGAAAATTGTTGAAGGCGATAGCCTCCTCAAGCGTTTCCAGATAAATGCCGGTGCTGGTGGTAAACGGGGTAAAATCACCAAACCGACCGGTTTGATAATCGACTAACAATTTTTGCGGTAGTTCAGACAGCAGCGCCGGTAACGACGCGATATCCGGCTCTATCGGCCAATCGGCCGGCGAGGTTCCGGTCTTGAACATCGCGATCTGTTGGTCGCTGACGGCCATGTCAAGACCGCACAGTCGATAGTGTAACAACTGCTGAACGACCACGATGTGGCCCAAATTCCAGGCGATGTTATTATCGAAACCGGGCGGGATGGCCAGCATTTGCCGGGCAGAGAGGCCGGCCACGGCTTGCTGAATGAGATGTCTGTCTTGAATGAGGATGTTAATTGAGTCCATCACTTAGCCTTCCTTTTTAGCGCGAATAACTAAGAACCAGGGATGAATGTTGAAGAGCGCCGCTTGCTCTGGATTGACTTGCCAATACTCCGGCGTTGGCTGCGGCTCTAGCAGGCGCTCGATGACAAAGCCGGCGGCCTCCAAATCGCGGCTCATCTGGGTCAACGGGCGTCGATAAAATTGCACCGGCCCGATATCCCACTCATCATGGATCAGCTCCGGGATGAAGTAGCTTTCGGTCTGGAAATGTTTCCAATCCATAAAAGGATGATGCGTGGAAAAGACCAGCCGGCCCTGCGGTTTCAAGACCCGATAAAACTCGCGCAAAGTCGGCTGCCACTCTTTGAGATAATGTAGCACCAGTGAGGCGACCACCAGATCGAAGCTGCCGTCGGCGGCAAAGTCCAAGGGTTCAGCCAAATTGGCTTGCAATACTGTGGCCCGACTACCCACACGGGCTTGAGTGACCCGCACAAATTCAGCATTGACATCACAGGCGGTCACTGTCGCGCCCTGGTCGAGCAGGTACTCGGTATACCAGCCGGGGCCACAGCCGGCGTCTAATACTTCCTGGTTAGCCAGCACCGGCAGCAGTGAGAGCACGGCCGGCCGTTCGTAGTACGCGTTGGCCGGCCGGGTATCGGCAGTTTGGGCATACTTGCTGCCGGCGCTGCCCTGGTAGCTGGCTCCGGTATGTTCTGTCATCGGTTCTATCCCTATTCGGTTATTACAAGGTTAAATCGGTGGTTATTTTACAATTAAACGTCCAACAGAGCGAATGAACTCAATCGGCCCTGCCGCACGCCTTAACCCCGTTAACCGGTTTTGACCGCCAGTTGGGGCGTCTCCGGGGTTTCGACTTTTGGCTTACCTCCTCGCTGGATTTTATGGCGTAAGACTCCGCCGCTGGCCTGATGTCCCTGGCCTATGACCACAAACGCCCCCGGATCGACCTGGCCTACCACCACTTTAACCAGCGCGATGTCGGGCCGGTAAACGGTACAGAACAGCGTCGTTTTCTCTGTATGGGTGTACATCCCTTTCGAGTCCCAACCGGTAATGCCCACCCCCAGTCGTTCGAATAAGGCCCGCGAAATCTCCTCGGGGTGCGTGGTTATAATGAAGACAGTGCGGATAACACTCGGTCCTTCGAGCATATAGTCGGTGGCCAGACCGTAGATAAACAGCATCAACAGCGCGTACAGCGCGATTTCCCAGCCAAAAAAGAGTCCCTGCATAAAAATGATGCCGCCATCGACCATCATATAGAGCTGTGTAATCGGTAGCCCGGTTTTTAATTGAATAATGCGGCTGATGATACCGGTACCGGCAAATGCGCCTCGGCCCAAAAAGATTAACCCCAGGCCAATGCCGCCCAATACGCCGCCGTAGAGCGTATTGAGCAGTAAATCGTCCGTCAATCCCTGCTGGGGCAACCAGCCTGTAAAATAATCCAGGCAAAAACCGTAGAGGAGGGTAACATACCAGGTGGTCACCAGAAAATGAAAGCGGCCCAGAAAATAGAAGCCCAAAATTAACATCGGTATCTGAAGTAACAGCGTGGCCGTGCCCAACGCCAGGCCGGTTAGGTGGTTGACAATCAACGCCAACCCCATTACCCCGCCGGGCGCGATGTTTGTCCGCCGCATAAAGATATCGAAGCTGGCCACGACCAACAGTGTCCCGATGGTCAGAAATAGGTAACTCCGTAAGAACAGAAAGAGATTGTCGTACGTAAATAAAGCAGTGAATTTTTGTTTCATGATGATACTCCTTGTTTCTGCAACAAAATCTTTGCAACAAAAAAGGCTTGGTTTGATGAGTGACCAAGCCATGCTTCATAAGAAATGCTTGAGAAATATGGGCTAACCGATATAACTTCGATTTGGCTTCTGACGGCTGACCACCGACCGTAGACCGCCGGATACCTACAAATGTGCGTACTTTTCGGCAGTCTGCGGTCGGCTGACGGCGGTCCCGTGATTAAGGCTATAACTTCGCAGCCCAGAAGAGTGTCAAATTGATAGGGTATCCGCCAGCGTGTTTTTTTGCCGTCACCGCGCCTTAATCGGCCTCGCCGGATTGGCTTTGTACTTGGGCCGTTTCGCAGCGCCGGCAGATGGGAAACGTCAGCCAGGGAACAGCCTGGCCGTGCGCGTATTCGGGCGCGGGCGCGGCCAGGGCCATGTTGGCCGGGTTGCCGCATAGAAAGCACGGCAACGAGGGTTCAATATTAATTAGCGCCATCTGCTGCGATTCTGTGTTCTCCGGCACGTAAGGAATAATCGCTTTTGCAACATCTTTATATTTTTTCGGTAAATTTGACATGGGTAGAATCCCTCTCACTAATATTAGTATAAGCGGTCAGCTATCAGCGGTCAGCCGTCAGTAATTAAAACTAAAGTTGACTTTGGGCTATCAGAATTGGCTCCATCCCTAAAAAGGGCGAGCATGAAAACGAAGCTGATAGCTGATCGCTAAGGGCTGAATGCTCCCAATTTTTACGGCTCCAACACGCGATAGATCGCTCTGGCGACGCGCTCCGGGGTGGGGATGAAGGTGTCCTCCAGTTTGGGCATGGGAAAGGGTGTGTCCGGGCCGGTGACGCGCTCAACCGGCTTGAGCAGCGAGTAAAGACACTGGTCGTTGATGACAGCAATAATCTCCGCCGCCACGCCGCCCGTACGGGGCGCCTCGTGGACAACGACTGCCCGGCCCGTTTTGCCGACCGAAGTCGCAATCGTCTCTTCATCCAACGGCGCGATGCTGCGCAGATCGATCACCTCGACCGACGCGCCGCTCGCCTGTTCAACCTGCTGGGCGGCTGCCAGCGCCACATTCACCATTGCCGCGTAGGCGATGACCGTCACCTCGCGGCCAGGTTTGACCACGTGGGCCTGTCCTAGCGGCAGCGTGTAACGGTCTTCCGGCACATCCTGCCGGAAGGATCGATACAATTTCATATGTTCTAAAAACAGCACCGGGTCCGGATCATCAATGGCCGCGTGGAGCAGTCCTTTAGCGTCGTACGGCGTCGAGGGCATGACCACTTTGATCCCCTGCACATGCATAAACAGTGCTTCGACGCTGTCCGAGTGCATTTCCGGTGGGCGCACCCCGCCGCCGCACGGCGCGCGA
This sequence comes from Anaerolineales bacterium, assembly GCA_020634855.1. Taxonomy (GTDB): domain Bacteria; phylum Chloroflexota; class Anaerolineae; order 4572-78; family J111; genus JAGRBY01. Next base: position 114,621 of record JACKAU010000019.1, on the reverse strand, counting down.
ATGACCAACGGCGCGGTGTAAACGCCACAAGAGCGATACCGCATCCGCGTCACCTGGGTGGCGATTTGATTGAAGCAGGGATAGGTAAACGGCGCAAACTGAATTTCGGCCACGGGTCGCAGTCCATAAATCGCCATCCCCAGCGCCGTCCCCACTATGGCCGACTCCGCCAGCGGGGTGTCGAATACCCGTGCTTCTCCAAAGCGCTCTTGCAGGCCATCGGTCACTCGAAAGACGCCGCCGTTTTGGCCTACATCCTCGCCAAAGACCAGCACATCGGGATTGCGCTCCAGTTCTATGGCTAGGGCATTATTAATCGCCTGGACCATCGTCCATTTAGGCATCGATTTACCTCCAACTTCCCAGTTCTAGGAACTCCTCTCGCTGCCGCTGCAACTGCGGGGGTAATTCGGCATAAGTATAATCGAACTGGTGGGCCGGATTGGGTGGAGGGAGAGCTTCGTATAGATCGAGGGCGGCCTGGAATTCAGCGTTAACATCATCATGCAGTTGCTCATCTTGGGCGTCGGTCAACAGCGTCCGGTCCATCAAAAATTTGCGATAGCGGGTGATTGGATCGCGCTGCCGCCAGGCGTCTAACTCAGCCGGGGGCTGATATTTGGTCGGGTCGTCGGCGGTGGTGTGGGCGCCGAGACGATAGGTGATGGCCTCAATCAAAGTTGCGCCCTCACCGGCCTTGGCCCGATCAGCAGCCTCGGTCACGGCCTGGTAAACGGCCAAGACATCATTGCCATCCACAATCCGGCTCGGCACGCCAAAGCCGGCTCCCCGCTGAGCGATGTACTCGACCGCCGTCTGGATTTTACGCGGTACGGAGATGGCCCAGCCGTTATTTTGCACCAAGAAGATGACCGGCGGCTTGAAAACGCCGGCAAAGTTGAGCGCCTCGTTGAAATCGCCTTCGGAGGTGGCTCCATCGCCGCAGCCGACCATGACCACCTGTTTTTCCTTTTTATACTTTATCGCCATGGCAATGCCCACTGCGTGCAGCACCTGGGTAGCTAGCACAATTTGAAAGGGGATGCAGCGAGCCTCGTAAGGATAATCGACCGGCAGATGGCCGCCCCAATGTTTCATCTGCGACAGTAGCGGCACCCCTTTGACAATATAGGGGAAGCTCTCGCGGTAGGAGCCAAGCAGCCAATCTTTTTCCTCCAGCGGCGCAGCCATCGCCACGCAGGTGGCTTCCTGGCCGTTCAGCGGGGCAAAGGTACCCATGCGGCCCTGGCGCTGCAAAGCCACCATCCGGTCAGAGAAGATGCGGGCCATCACCATCCAGCGATAGAGGCCCACCAACGTTTCGTCCGCCAAGTCCGGCACATCGCCGATCACATCGCCCGCCGGCGTCAAAATTTGGTAGATAGGGTTATCGGGCATCGGTACATCCTTTGCTGAGGGTGGAATACCGGTATTGTATATTAGCCCAACGGCCCTCGTCAAATGGGCCGAAGAACCCTATCCTTCGATAGGTCACACGGGGCGTGAATTGGAGTATACTTAGTAGAGTAGGCGAGTTTGTGGAGTTGATAGAGTTCGTAGAGTTAATGGAGTTAATGGAGTTTGTGGAGTTGTTGGTGCATAACCAATTACGAATTACCCATAACCAATTACCTTTTGGGGAAAGTGCAGGTACACCATGAAAAACGATAAATTTCTGATCGGTATCGTCATCGGCATTGTTGTGCTGGTGATTGTGTCGCTGACGGTGGTCTTGCTGCGCCGGCCCGGTGAGGAGAGCTACATTGCCGACGATACCCCGGCCGGTGTGGTTCACAACTATTATCTGGCCTTGCAGCGTAAAGATTATGAGAAGGCGTACAGTTATCTGTCCGATGATCTTAAGTCTAAACCCGACCTGGATAAGTTTATCCGCGACCTCGACAACTACGGCCGCCAGTCGGATGCCTCGCTGCAAATTGGCGAGACAACGCAGACCGATGGGCATGCCCAAGTCGACGTAGCGATTACCACCTACCGCGCCGGCGGCATCTTCGACAGTAATACCTACACCGATCGCAACACGGCTTATCTCCAGGCCACGCCCGACGGCTCCGGTTGGTGGCTGACCCAGTTCCCGTATCCGTATTGGGGCTATGATTGGGATAACGAGGAATAAGCAACTAGCTTCAGTTACCACCTATGTACCCAAACCGAGGGGTAGGGGGTAGGTAGTAGGGATTAAGGGGCGATCTTCGGGCGTATTAATTACCTAATCTCCAATCTCCTGTCTCCGATCTCCATTCGTTTAGGAGGATACGATGTTAACCGTACGACGCATATATCTCTACCTGGTCGCGGCGATCAGCCTGGTGGCGGTCACCTGGTCCGTTATTGGGCTGGCTCGGCTGGTGTTGAGCGAAGGGATTGGCGCCGGCCAGATTACCGGCTTGGCGACCTTGCTGGCCGCGATTATCGTCGGCCTGCCGATTTTTCTGTTTCACTGGCTGCCGGCTCAGCGCTTGGCCGCCGCCAGTGACGACGAGCGTGAGTCGCCCGTCCGCACCCTATTCTTCTACGGGGTAATGGCCATCGGCGCGATGCCGGTGCTGAGCAACCTGTACCGCCTGGTGGCCCGGGGCTTGGTGGCGCTGGTCGGCGGCTCGCTGCCCGATTACTATCCATACAACTTATCCGCCGCCGAAAATATCGCCGCCGTCCTGGTTTGGACGGTAGTTTGGCTGTATCTATGGCGGCAAACGCGCCAGCCATCAAACTGGCAAGCGATCTCAACCCAAACTGTTAACCTGGGCCTGCGCCGTCTGTATTTACTGGGCTTTGCGTTGGGCGGGTTGGCGATGGTCACCTGGGGCGGGGTCAATCTGCTGCAAGCGCTGATGCGGTCGCTGGATGGGATTGGCTGGCGGACGTTGGTGGCCGCTTCCTGCGCCCAACTGCTAGTCGGGACGGCCATTTGGGTGGTCCATTGGTCCATTTTGCAGCGTGACTTCCATAGCGGCAACCCCGCCGAGGAACGTTCTGTGCTGCGTAAGATTTATCTCTATTTGGCCGTGTTTATCTATGCGGTTATGGCTTTGAGTAGCGGCGTCATGCTGCTCCAGCGGCTGCTGGAATTGGCCCTGGGCGGGCAGCCTTCCTCTGATCCACTGCTATGGCAGTTGAGCACACCCGTGCCACTGTTGGTCGTTGGGGCGCTGTTTTGGACGTATCACCGCTATATCCTGACCCAAGACGCAGCCCAGGCGCCGGAAGCGCCGCGCCAGGCCGGGGTCCGGCGAGTGTACGGCTACCTGGTGGCGGCCTTGGGCTTAGCCACCTTGCTGACCGGAGTCGCCGGCCTGCTGACACTGATCATCGATGTCGTGACCTCGCCGGCCGTTATTGGCTTGAGTTTTTATAGGGATGAAGTGGCTCTGTTTGTGGCTCTGACGCTGGTCGGGACGCCGGTCTGGCTGCTGCCCTGGCGATCGTTGCAACAGCAGGTCACCCAGTCGGTCGAGCCTGAAGCAACTCAACAGGCGGCCGAGTATCGCTCGTTGGTGCGTAAAATCTATCTGTATCTATTTATTTTTGTGGCCGCCCTGCTGATCTTTGGCAGCGCCGGCTGGTTTGTGTTCCACATTTTAACCGCCCTGCTGGGGGCCGACCTGCCCGACGATTTTCTAACGCAGGTGTTGAACGCCCTGGTCATCTCGCTGCTGGCCGCCGGGGTGTGGCTGTACCACTGGTGGGCCATCCGGCTCGACGGTCAATTGGACAGCCAAGCGCGGGCCAGGCGCATGGCCGATATTGCCGTGGCCGTGATCGACGGCGGCGAGGGGCGGTTAGGACAAGCCGTTCTGCGCCAGTTGCAGAAAGCACTGCCCGGCGTCCAGCTTAAACCGCTGGGCCTGACGCCCCAGGCCACGACCGCGATGGAGGGAAAACCCTTTGCCACGGCCGAACTCGACAGCGTCGGCTACATTACCGGTTCGTGGCAGGCTCTCGCTGCCGGTGTGGTCGAACCGGCCATCGCCGCCAGTCAGGCGACAAAATTTGTCATCCCGCAGGCCCAGGCCGGCTGGCTATGGGTCGGGGTCAAGCCCGAACCGGTCGAGGTCTATGCTCAGCAGATCGCTCGGGGCATCGAGCAGGCGATTGAAGGCGAGACAATTGACCTGGCCGGTGGTTTTGAAGCCGGTACATGGCTCGCCGCCATATTGGGCGTCATGCTGTTTTTGCTGGTGGGCGGTGGGCTGCTGATCTTTGTGCTGTCGATGATGTGATTCTGTCGGCGTTAGAACAGGGCGCGGTCGATGGCCATGACGATAAACAGCAGGGCCAAGTAGGATTGGGAATATTTGTACAGCTTTCTACTGACGGCTTTGTTATAGTCACGCCACAACTGCCAGGCCAGTTGGATAAAACGCGCTCCTAGCACCGTCGCTACAATCAAGTAAAACCAGCCGAGCATGCCAAAGGTGAAGGGTAACAGGGTGACGGTAATCAGCAAGATGCTGTAGAGAAAGATCTGGTAGGTTGTCTCCTGTTCGCCCATAACCACCGGCAGCATCGGAACGCGTGCTTTGGCGTAATCTTTCTCGACCATCAAGGCCAAGGCCCAGGTGTGAGGCGGCGTCCAGAAGAAGATGATGGCAAACAAATAGAAGGCGCTCAACTCTAAATTGTTGGTGACGGCGGCCCAACCGACCAGTGGGGGAATGGCGCCGGCAGCCCCACCGATGATGATGTTGTGGATGGTGCTGCGTTTGAGATAGAGCGTGTAGAAGAAGACATAGTAAAGAATACCCAGCGTACTCAGAATGGCGCTGAGGGTATTGACCAAACTGGCAAACAGCAGGAATGAGAGGGTACTGAGTACCAGCCCAAAGATGAGCGTTTCTTGCGGCGAAACCAGCCCGGTCACGGTCGCCCGGCGAGAGGTGCGCGACATAAGCTGGTCGATATCGCTATCAACGTAGCTGTTGAGTACACTGGCCCCCCCGGACGACATCGCGCCGCCCAGTAAGGTGAGCAGTAGGAGGGGGATAGGGGGCAAGCCCTCGGCGGCGATGAACATGGCCGTCAGCGTGGTCAGCAACAGCAGAATCATAATCCACGGTTTGGTCAACTTGAAGTAAACGCCCGCCTTTTGCTTGAAGGTCAGGTTCACCGGCCCGGCCGCCGGCCCGGTTTCAGTAGCCGGTAGAGGCGTATCGAGCGTCAGGGCGCAGATGGTGGCCAACACCACCAGGCTGCCCCAAATCGCCGCCGTCAGTCCCAGGTGAATAAAGGAAAGAATGGGGCTATAGCCCAGGAGGGGATACAGGCCGCCGGCGATAATCTGGCCGACGAAAATGATGCCCAAAATGGTAGACCAACGGGCTATCAACGGATAGCGGGTGTAGTAGCGGCGCGTTTGCAGGATAATGGCGGCTACCAGCACGCCAACGGCAATCGTCATAAAGCGGTGGAGCAGATTCAGCGCCACCCCGGTATTGAGCGTGGCCGGAAAGATTTCTCCCTGGCACAAGGGCCAATCGGGGCAAGCCACCCCGGCCCCGGTTTGGGTAACGACCGTACCGGTTACCAGTAAGATCAAGAAACTGGCCCCGGTCAGAATAATCGAACGCCAGAAAAATCGATGGCTGTGATCCAGGCCGGTGTGGCGGGCGGCGGGTAACTGCCAAGCGGTCAGCAGCGCCAGCACCACGCCCAAGGTAAAGGTCGCCACCAACAGATGGGGGACCATCGCCAGTGGATGGTTCCAATGCCACAAGGGCGTCATTCGCAGCGAAACCTGGCCGACGGCAAAGGCGGCCGCCCCCAGCGCAACCATTATCGAAAAGCGAGAGCGCTGATTGTAACGCCAGGCCAGAACGGCGATAGTGGTCACAACGATAGCGGCAATGCCGTCGATGGTCCAGTAGATTAGCCCGGCCCACGTTGTCTCGGTGAAATCGGTCAGTCCGGCGATGAGGCTGGTGGCGACCAGCAAGGCCAACCACAGACAAAACGTAGCGGTAAGGGTGGGTAGGTTACGACCCCGTGTTAATTTTTGATACACAGCGACTCCGTAATAGGGCTAGATAGCCTGAAAGGTGAGAATTAACAGCACAGCCAGAAGACCTAACGGCATAATGGTCCAGATTGTCTCCAAAATGAGACCGGGGCGCGGCCGGTCGCTGTTTTCCTGACGACGAGCCAGGTTCCAGTAGGCGTGGACCAATGAATAGGCCAGCAAGACACTGACGACAACCAAAACGATAGTCGCCGCGATGAAGAGAAGCATATTGAACGTCATTAACATCCCTGTTGGTTAGGTTTAATTGAATGGGGGGCAGTATAGTCTATCATATTTTATTCATCGTCGGGGATTGTGCAAACGTCCCCGCCAGCCGCTTTGAACTGATTGTGCAATTTTTCACTCGTATTGTAATGAGAAGGAGAGACGTGTCAAAAAAATCATCCCTCTAATACCCCTTTGCATCGCATCAGAGGCGTGATATAATTGCAGGCAAAGGTTGCGCGATGTCCTCGGAAATGATCATCCAACTCAATGAAAAGCCAAGGCGGACGAAGTTCACCGCCGGCGACATTCTGACCTGGCCCCTGATCGGGCCATTTTTGCGCTGGCGCTATTCGCGGCGGGTGATGCAGGCCGGTCTACTGCTGCTAACCGGTGTGTTTGTGTTCGATGGGCTGGTGGGGCCGGTGCAAGCGCCTAAGAATCTGGCGACGGTGTCGGCCTGGGTGCATTACCGGGGCTTGGTGGTGCTGGCGCTACTGGTGGCCGGTAACTTATTTTGTATGGCCTGTCCGTTCATGCTGCCGCGTGAGGCGGGTCGTTGGCTGGGCGCGAAGCTGGGGGTGCAGGGGAATGTGCCGAAGGTTTTGCGCAATAAATGGCTGGCGGCGCTGCTGCTGGTGGTCTTTTTTATCAGCTATGAATATTGGGATTTGTGGGCCTCGCCGTGGTTGACGGCCTGGATTCTCGTCGGTTACTTCCTGACGGCTATGGTCGTCGATACCTTTTTCAAAGGGGCCGCTTTTTGCAAATATGTTTGTCCGCTGGGTCAGTTCAACTTCTTCGGCTCACTGAATTCGCCGACTGAGATCAAGGTTCGCGATGCCGAGACATGCGCGGCCTGCCGAACCAAAGATTGCATTGCCGGCAATCGGCAAACGGGGCAGCGCGGCTGCGAATTGTGGCTGTTTCAAGAAAAAAAGCGCGGAAATATGGACTGTACCTTTTGCCTCGATTGTGTCTACGCCTGCCCGCATGACAATATCGGCTGGCAAGTGCGCCTGCCTCTACAGGAGTTATGGTTCGATCCGCGCCGGGCCGGAATAGGTCGCTTTAGCCAACGCTGGGATTTGACCGCCCTGATGGTGGTGCTGATAACGGCGGCTTACCTCAACGCCTTCGGTATGATCACCCCGGTCTATGCCTTGCAACAAGCCATTTCCGACCAACTTAATGCGACCTCGGAACTGCCCAGCCTGCTGGTTATTTTTGGCGTGGGCTTTTTCATTGTGCCGGTGATTACCTTGGCGGTGACCAGTTACGCTAGCCGGCTTCTGTCCGGTCGCAGCCGTGAGCCGCTTGGCTTGGTGGTGCGCCGGTTCACCTTCGCATTGGTCCCGTTAGGATTTGGAGTCTGGTTGGCCCATTACGCCTTTCATTTTTTAACCGGCGGGCTGACCATCATTCCGGTGACCCAATCGTTTCTTAATGATGTGGGCATATTTGCCGGACAACCCCAATGGCAGCTTGGCCAGGTGGTGCCGGCCGGTTGGCTGTTTCCCTTGCAGACCATTTTTCTTTATTTAGGGGTCTTCGGCTCGCTGGTGACGGGCTTTCAGATAGCGGTCCATCAGTACCGGGATCGTCACGTAGCTTTGCGGGCGTTTATCCCGTGGGCAATCCTGACGATTTTGCTGCTATTGGCCGCGTTCTGGATCATGCTCCAGCCGATGGAGATGCGGGGGACGTTATTTATAGGATTATAGAGGATGAGAAGTATGGGATCACCTATCATTGATAAATGTACAGCAGCGATAGTGCGTAATGCGTATTGCGTAAAAGAGGGTACTACGCACTACGCACTACGCACTTCATCAGGGATTTTGATTAATGCGCTTTTATTTTTGCTCTTGATCCAACCCCTGTTGGCCTCCGGTCCAGGAACGGGCGGCAGTAAGATCAGAATCGATAATGAGCCGGCCGGCCCGTTTGTGCTGCTAGTGGCAACTTCACCGCTGCCGATTACAGTAGGGCAGATGAGTGTCTGGGTGCGGGTGATGGACACCAACGGTGAGAATGCCTTGCGCGACGCTGTGGTCAAAATCGAAGCTACGCCGGCCGGTGGGGGCGACCTGGTTACCGGCGCTGCTACTCACCAAAACGCCGGCAATGAGATCGACTACGTGGCTCACCTTGATGTCGAACGCACCGGTGATTGGAATGTCAAGGTGATGATCGAGGATGATCTCGGCCAAGCAGAGGTGGCGTTCACCGAAACGGTGGCTGGAGGGTTAAGCGCTGGGTTGATTGTGGGGCTGGCCGTGCCGTTTGTCTTTCTGCTGATCGTGGTCGGCGTGTATTTGTGGCGGCGGTCGGCCAGCGCGGGGACAACTTGATACGGCTAAAGCCGTTACTACGAGCTAGGGTTTTGTAGTAACGGCTTTAGCCGTCCCCACACGCGCTTACACCGGCTGACGCCTGGCAGACATAAACCGTTGCCTTAAGGCCCGTCGCAGCTGGGTACTGATCGGCGATGGCAATCTCGACGGCGGAAACGAGCGCTTGAGGAGCCAGCCCAACCACACAGCCGCCAAACCCGCCCCCGGTCATCCGCGCGCCCCCGGCCGAACCAATGACCCCGGCCATAATCTCCACCAACGTGTCGATCGGCGGAACCGTAATTTCAAAATCATCGCGCATTGAGGTGTGGGACTCGGCCATGAGCCGGCCCATCAAAGGGAGGTTGCCTTGCGATAGTGCGGCGGCGGCGGCCTCGGTTCGAGCGTTTTCGGTGATCACATGCCTGGCTCGCCGGGCCACGGTTTCGTCAAGTTCGTCTTCGTGTAAGGCAAAAATGTCAGCCGGAACATCGCGTAGCGCCGGAACGCCAAAATGGGCGGCAGCGGTTTCGCATTCCCGGCGGCGGGTATTGTACTCGCTATCAACCAATCCGCGTTGGACATTGCTGTTGGCAATAATAATCGCCGTTTCGGGCGGAATCGACACCGGCCAATAATCCAGGCTGCGGCAGTCGATCAGTAGGGCGTGATCTTTTTCCCCTAGAGCCGAGATGAATTGGTCCATAATCCCACATTGTACGCCTACAAAATCATTTTCGGCCTGCTGACCGTTAAGCGCCAGCGTCTTGCCGTCCAGATCGAGATCGCTCAAGCCGGCTAAAGCCGCCCCGATAACCACTTCCAGTGACGCCGATGAACTCAAACCGGCGCCTCGGGGAATGTTGCCGGCGACCACCAGATTAGCCCCCTGGAGTTGGTAGCCCCGTTGAAGCAGACCCCAGGCCACGCCCCGGATATAATTACTCCAAGGGCTGACTTCATCGGGGGGGATAAGTGTATCCAAAGCAAAGGCGCTCACTTCCTTATTGTAATCAACAGCGGCTACAACGACCTGCTGGTCATCACGGGGTTGGGCAATCACCACGGTTTCGTAGTTGATGGCGCAGGGCAGCACAAACCCATCGTTGTAATCGGTATGCTCGCCAATTAGGTTGACCCGGCCCGGCGCTCGAAAGCAGTGAGTCGGTTCGGAACCAAACTGGGTCTTAAAGTGCGTCTTTGCTCTATCGATAAGCTGCATAGGGGAATCGTCCTCAACTTGATTTCGTATAGCCTAGCCAACGTAAATCATTCTCGTTTTTACGCCACTTGGGCCTGACTTTGACCCACAAATCCAAATAAACCTTAGTCCCCACCAGTTCCTCGATTTGCTTACGAGCAATCTGGCCAATTTTTTTCAATGTATGGCCTGAAGTGCCAATTACGATACCTTTTTGTGTTTTGCGTTCGACTACAATGTTGGCGCCAATGTAGGTCATCGTTTCGCTGCGTGCTTTAAATTCGGTGACATAGACGGCCAGGGCGTGGGGGATTTCCTGATGAAGCACATTTAACGCCGCTTCGCGGACTATTTCGGCCACCATAAAGCGCATCTGCTGGTCGGTGACTTGCTCTTCGGGATAGTAGCGCGGCCCCGGCGGCAGCAGGTCGATTAGTCGGTGGAGTAGTTCTTTCATATTGGTGCCGCGAGCCGCCGAAATGGGAAGCCGGCTGGCGGTAGGGCAGAGGTCTAGAAACGGCTGTTCCAATTCAGCTAGTTGAGCCGGCACGAGTAAGTCGATCTTGTTGAGCGCCAATAAAACCGGTGGAGGCGGCTCGTCTTGTCGGGCGAGCTGCGTTTGGGCGTCGGCGATGGCCTGAGCCACCAGACTATCTTCAGTCGTGGGCGGCTCCGAGGCATCGACCAGCCATAACACCACATCGGCGTCGGGAATGGCCGTGACGGCCACATCCACCAGAATTTCACCCAACTTGTTGTGTGGCGCGTGGATACCAGGGGTATCGATGAAGATAATTTGGGCCGGCGTGGAGATATCTGGATGTAGGTCGGTGGGTAGAGTTAATATGCCCAGGAGTTGATTGCGAGTGGTTTGGGGTTTGCGGCTGACGATGGCTATCTTTTGACCCAACAGCCGGTTCATAAGGGTCGATTTACCGACATTGGGCCGGCCAATTACCGTCACAAAGCCGGAGCGATGGTTAGCCGGTAACGACGGATCGATGAGTAGGGGGGACTCGTCGTCATCGGCCTCGAATTGTTCAATCAGGTCAAACGGATCACTCATCGTTAAGAAGCCAGCGAAAAGGGATTAAAGTTGGTCTCACGGTCATAGTAATCTTCGTGTTCGGCCTTTTTCAAGAAGTCAACAATCCCGTAAGTAACAGGAGTAAATATGACTTCGATGGCAACTTTAAAGATGTAATTGGCGGTGATCAGGCTAAGCGCGATTTCCCAAGGAAAGACGCCAAATATCGTGGCCAAGACAACAAAAAAGACCGTATCGACGCCTTCACCAACCAGGGTACTGCCGATAGTTCGCAACCAGAGCCAGCGCCCATGGGTCGCCACTTTCAGCCGCGCTAGAATGTAGCTGTTGGAAAATTCGCCGGCAAAATAAGCGCCCAGACTGGCAAAAACAATGCCCCCGGTGGCGACGCCGCCTAGAATGGCGTCATAAGCGGCTTGGCCGGCATACTCTTCCCACAACGCTTCACCCGGCATCACGCCCACCAGCCAAAACGTCACCGACATCAGTAAGGCCGCACCAAACCCGGCCCAGATAACCCGCCTGGCTTTTTTGTATCCGTAGACCTCGGTCAGAATGTCGCCAAAGATATAACTAATCGGGAAAAGTAGGGTGCCGGCGTCAAATGCCAGCGGCAGGCCAAAAATCGATACGCCCCAATCGATGATTTTAGCTGAGGATGCAATATTGCTAATTAATAATACAGCCACAAACAGGGCCATGATAAAGTCGTAATATTTGTAGGATTTGTTCATTTTCATCGCTTTTCTTAGGGAAAATAGAAGCAGGCGTCATTGTAGCATGAGGCCAGAAAACATGCACACTCATTTCGGTCTATAAGCTTCGCATAGTATTTTGAGCCTCAAAATTTGGTGACACAGAACGCCAATCGTACCACAACTTTGGTCTATCCGTTAAAACAGCGCCAGAACGGCCGGCTGGATTGTACTCTAAGCCAAATGCGCCAGCCGGCCGGCATAACCTTTGAAAGTCCCCAATAGCGTGCCGCACAGTCGCTCAGGTTGTCTGAATTGACTGTCACTTTAGGAACTGCGAAAGACCTGCTCGTATTTCCGCCGCCTAATTTTACTTCGATTAGGGAAACTTATCCGAAATAAAAAATGCGCCCGTTTATCATGATTCAGATAAATCCTACCCCTATGGTAAAATGGGCTGATGAGTGTCCCCTCAGCCCTTCTTCACCGATATGGTGTGCCGGCGGCGGTAGGTTTGGCCGTGCTTGTGGCGTTGCTGCTGCCGCTCAATTTGCTTGCCAACCAACCCCTCCATCACGACGAAGCCCTCTACGCTACGTGGGCCGTCACGCTCGCCGCCGGCGACGATCCTTGGCTTAGCGCTACCCCCATTGATAAGCCGCCGCTGTTTTTACTGCTCGTTGCCGGTGTATTTCGCTTACTCGGCGTCACTGAAACAGTAGCCCGGCTACCGTCGCTGCTGGCCACAGCGGCCATCGTCATGCTAACATACCTACTTGGGTCCAAACTGTATAATGAAGCCATTGGCCTGTTAGCCGCCTGGCTGACGGCCCTATCCCCCTTCACTATCCTTTTTGCTCCGACCGCTCTGACCGATCCAACTCTAGTCGCCTTGGTGCTGGCTGCGTGTTTGGCCGCCGCCTACGAGCGAGCCGGGTTAGCCGGTATTGGCGCGGCCCTGGCCATCGCTACCAAGCAGCAAGGTATTTTCTTTGTGCCGCTGATCGCCGGCTGCCTGTTTGTGACCAAATGGCAGCGTGATAGGGTGGTCGGTAGCTTAGTTGCTGAAACCAGGCAAGGTCCGGATCAATCCGCCACGTCTCACGTCTTACCTTCCACATCCTACGCCTCACTTGCTTCGTCCTTCTTTCTCGGTCTCTTCCTCACCTTCCTACCCTTTATCGGGTGGGATCTCAGCCGCAGCCAACCTTCGGCCTTTTTTCAACAGAGCCTCAACAATTATGGAGGGTTGACCCTTGATGTTACCGACTTTAACGAACGCTGGCTTGGGTTTATGGAACTGCTTCGCTACGGAACCGGCTCACTATTCTTAAATTTCATTTTTCTCGTCGGCTTGCCCATTCTTATTATCTATAATTTTTATGACTTGTATACTATACGAAAAACCAACTCGCCTTCGCCTTCTTACCCCCTTAACGCCCATCTGCCCTTCGATCTCCTCCTCACCTTCTTTTGCATCGTTTTCCTCTTACTGCATACGCTTTTTTCTTTTTAATTTTAGGATCGCTACCTGCTGGGACTGATCCCGCTGCTAGCGCTGCTGCTGGCTCGAATTCTGCTCTTGCCCTGGACCTTAATCGAAAATTACATCCTAACCACACCCACACCATTTCGACAGTGGAGCCGGTTAATCTTCGGCTGCGGGTTAGCCATCCTATTGACCGCCTGTCTGGCTCGCCCTGTCGAAGATGCCGTACATGGTCGTTATCCCCTCGGTAGTAACAGCCAGGCCGTCGCCGGCATCGAGCAGATTGTGGCCTACTTGCAGGGCCACGTTGGGGCCAACACCACCCTCTACCATCACTGGCTTGGTACCCACTGGCGATTTTACCTGCGGGGCTATCCGTATGATCTACAATTTTGGGACACTCCGGAGGAACTTGCCGCCAAAGCCAAGCCTGGCCACTTGATCGCTTTTCCCGCCTGGCGCTCCGATACTGAGGCCCGGCTGGCGCTGTTCGAAACCGGTCTCGGGCTGCGGGAACTGGCCCGTGCTTACAAGCCTGATGGATCGCCTTCGGTCATTCTCTACCGACTGGAACCGCTTCCTTGAGCCATATCAAGCATCGATCTGTTGAGCTCGACAACTTTGCTCGATTGGGAGTTCTTGTCGATAATTACCGTCATGACCAATAAGTGGTTTCACCTACCGGCAGCTTTACTCATCGTCGTGCTGACTCTAATCTTCTTTTGGAAAATCCTGCTAACCAACCTCATCCTCAGCGGGGTCGATGTCTTTCTTTACTTTTATCCCTACAAAGCCTACACCGCTGAAGTGTTACGCCAGGGACGACTGCCACTCTGGAATCCGTACCTGTTTATGGGTGCGCCGCTGCTGGCTAACAGCCAAGTCGGCGTTTTTTATCCTCCCAACTGGCTCTTTATCTGGCTCGACGCGCCCCGGCAGATCGCCTGGTCGATTGGACTGCACATCGCCTTGTCCGGCATCTTCATGGTTGCCTTTGTCCGGCAAGCCTTACGACTGGCCTGGTCAGCCTCGCTTATTGCCGCGATTTTGTTTGCCTTCGGCGGTTATCTGGGCGCGCAAGTCGAGCATATCAACCAGCTTCAGGCCGCGGCCTGGTTGCCGCTCCTCTTCCTGTTTTACGACTTCACCATACACCGCCCTCGACGCCGGTTGTGGCTGCTTTTACTGGCGCTGACTGTCGCCCTCATACTGCTGGCTGGCCACGCCCAAACCGCCTTTATTTCGATGTTCGGCCTGGGGTTGTACGCCCTCTGGCAAGCCCTATTCGAGCCTGAAACGACATTCCCCCTCAGAAAACAACCTGATTCACCCATCACTCACTATTCATCATTCATCATTCATCATTCATCATTCATCCTCCGCCGCCTCTGGCCGATCCTGCTCGCCTCGCTGTTGGCTGTCGCTCTGGCCGCCGTTCAACTCCTGCCTACCGCCGAACTCTCCGGCCTGTCGATTCGCAGTGAGGGCCTCACCTTTCGCGAAACGGTCTCCTTCAGCCTGCGGCCCACCAACCTTCACTATAGTCTCCTGCCCCCGTTCGGTCTGGACCTGAGCCAACCTCTCGGCCAGGCCTTTAGCGAGTGGGTGGCCTACCTGGGCATCAGCGGCTTGGCCTTGGCCCTTCTCGGCAGCTTGACCGCCCTGTGGCAACCTGCACCACGCCGCTTTATTTTTCTCGCCGCCTGTGGCTTGATTTTGAGCCTGGGTTTATTCACCGGCCCGCTTTACCTGGCGTTGTATTACCTCGTCCCCGGTTTCGACCTGTTTCGCGTGCCGGCCCGCTGGCTGCTCCTGTACGCATTCGCCGCCGCCGTTCTGGGCAGCTACGGCTTCGACGCGCTGCTTGCCCCTCAAGCACTGCGCCTTCAGCTCAACCAAATCTGGGCCTGGCTCCGCGCCCATCCCTGGCGATTTATTCTTTCAGCCGCGCCTATTCTCCTTCTCCTCGCCCTCATCATCTGGAAGACCCCACCCCTGACCACCCTCGCCGCCTGGCTGCTGCTAATCCTTATCACAGCTATCCTAATTTACTTCTTAATCTCCACTTCCCCAACGCCTAACGCGCCGACGCTCCAACTCCCATCTCCCCGTTTCCCTGTCTCCTTATCTCCCTATCTCCTAATTCTTCTTACCACCCTACTTATTCTCGAACTCTTCTACGCCGCTCAAACCCTTAATTACAACCAACCCACCGCTCCCCAAGCGTTTAGCTCGATCCGCAACGCCACCGCTTTCTTGCTGGCGACCGATTCCCCCAACCGACCGACTCCCCCCGGTCGGTTCCTCAGTTTATCCGGCATCACTTACGATCCCGGCGATCTGGCCGACCTACAAGCTATCTTCGGTGATCACCTGTCCGAAAGGGCATTGTACGATCTCATCGTCGCTACCAAGGAAAAAGAGGTACTCTTTTTTAACCTACCGATGCTCTACCACCTCCAAAGCATCGACGGCTACGACGGCGGCATCTTACCGCTCAAACAGTTTATTACGCTGCAAGAGCTATTCCTCCCGGCCGATGATCGCTCCATCGACGGTCGCCTGCGGGAAAAACTACGCCTGGTTCCCGACAGCCGCTTACTGTCGCTGCTCAACACCCGCTGGATCATCACCGACAAGCAGTTCGATGTCTGGATCGACGGCATCTTTTACGACCTGCAATTTCCAGCGCGGCTCGGCTCCGATCAGATGATCAGCACGACCGACATCCCCGATTTCCCGCCCACGGCGCTCGGTCTGGTGTCGCATTTAGAAGGCGGGGCTAAGCTGCCTGACGATAGTCCCGTCGCATTGGTTACAGTAACTTTTGCCGACAATCACCAAGAAACGATTGAACTACGGGCCGGCCGGGATACGGCTGAAGGTAGTTATGCCTCGCTGCCGGAGGTCGCTCATCGCCAGGCCACAGTGGGCGTTACCTGGCCATACGAAGCAGCCGGGGTCGATTACATCAGCGTTTCTCCGCTCTCCCCTATCGCGCCGGTAACGGAAATTTCCGTTACCGGATTGCTATCCGAAGGAGAATTTGTCTTGCGCGGGCTGAGTCTCATCCACCAGCCAACCACCACCAGCCGCTCGGTTATCCTCTCGACCGAGGGCGACTACCGGCAAGTTCACTCCGGGGATGTCAAGGTGTATGAGAATCGGGATGTGCTGCCGCGTGTCTTCGCCGTACATCAAGCCGAGGTCATGGCCGATGAAGAGGCAGCCATTGAGAAGATGAAATCACCGACCTTCGATCCGGCGGCGGCGCTAGTCCGCGTGGCCGGCAGCGGCGAATCGCCGGGCAGCCAGACTAGCGGCGTGGCCGGATCGCTGGACAAAGTAGAGATTGTTACGTATGCGCCGGAACGCGTTGAGATCAAGACTCAACTCGAAACACCCGGTTGGGTTGTACTAACCGACACCAACTACCCCGGCTGGCAAGCCACACTTGACGGCCGGCCGGTCGAGATCGAGACGGCTAATATCCTATTCCGGGCCGTGGCCGTGCCGGCGGGCGAACACACACTGGTATTTGAGTTCAAACCGGCGTCACTGTGGTGGGGTACGTTGATCAGCGCTTTAGCGCTGCTGGGAGTAGGTGTCGGCCTGGTTAGCCTACGGAAACGGTAGGACAAGACGCCGACTTGTCCTACAAAACCTTTTTTCGGAGTTTTCTTTAGCTGTTCCCGAACTGAGTTAATTCCCTAACGCGGTGCCAGCCGCATGGCCCCGTCCAATCGAATCACTTCCCCATTGAGCATCACATTTTCCATAATATGCTTAACCAGAGCGGCGTACTCATCCGGCCGCCCCAGTCTAGACGGGAACGGCACCTGCTGGCCGAGCGACTGCCGGGCAGGTTCGGGCAGGCTGGCCATCATCGGCGTTTCAAAAATGCCGGGCGCGATGGTCACCACTCGAATGCCGCTGCCGGCCAATTCGCGGGCTAGAGGCAGCGTTAAGGCCGCCACCCCACCCTTTGAGGCGGCATAAGCCGCCTGCCCAACTTGACCATCGAACGCCGCAATAGAGGCGGTGTTCACAATAACCCCGCGCTCTCCCTCAGCCCACGGTTCATTTTTAACCATCGCTGCCGCCGCCAGTCGAACCACATTAAACGTCCCAATCAGGTTGACCTCAATGACTCGGGCGAAACTGGCTAAATCGTGCGGGCCATTCCGGCCCAGCGCTTTTCTGGCCAGCACGATCCCGGCGCAGTTAACCACCCCCATCAATGAGCCGAATTTCTCCAAAGCCACATCGATCGCTTTCTGCACGCTGCGCTCGTCGGCCACATTGGTCTCAACAAACTGCGCCTGATCGCCTAAACGAGCCGCCGTCGCCTGGCCGGCTTCGGTGTTGACATCGGCGATGACCACATTACCCCCCACTTAACCAACAGTTCGGCAGTTGCCGCACCCAGACCCGATCCGGCCCCGGTTACCAAAAATGTACTATCTTGAATTAGCATCGTTTTCCTCTTCACTCTATAAACAAATCATAAAATGCCAACTCATTATCAAACAGGCGAAAAATTTGGCAAATTTGGTTGGTTCTGGTAAGTTGAAAACTACACAAATCGGTTTATAATATTACCTATATCTTGTATAGAATACTTGTTCTTGCCCTAAATATAGCCCGACGCCACGGAGGTCACAATGGAAGTTGGAATCGTTCGACAAGTTGACATTGAACAGCAGATGCAGGAAGCCTACCTCGACTACGCGATGAGCGTCATCGTCTCCCGGGCGCTGCCTGATGTCCGCGACGGCATGAAACCCGTCCACCGGCGTATTTTGTATGCCATGTATGATATGGGGCTGCGCGCCAGCCAGCCTTACCGCAAAAGCGCCCGGATTGTCGGTGAGGTGTTGGGCAAATACCACCCCCACGGCGACGCGGCGGTGTACGACTCGATGGTGCGCATGGCCCAGGATTTTTCGATGCGAACGCCCTTGGTCGATGGTCAGGGCAACTTTGGCTCGGTCGATGGCGACCCACCGGCGGCCATGCGCTACACCGAAGCTCGCATGGCCGCCGTGACCGATGAGGTCATGGCCGATCTTGATAAAGATACGGTCGATTTTAATGACAATTTCGACGGCAGCCTGACTGAGCCGACGGTTCTCCCCACCAAACTGCCCAATTTTCTGATCAATGGGGCGTCAGGTATTGCGGTCGGTATGGCGACCAGTGTGCCGCCTCATAACTTAAATGAGGTCTGCGATGCGCTGACCTTTACGATTGACCGACTGATCAAAAACAAAGATGTCGATCTGGATGACCTGCTCCAATTTATCAAAGGGCCGGATTTTCCCACCGGCGGTATTATTTATCGCTACGGCATTTCCGGCAAAGGCCAGACGACCGACGATAACGATCTCATCAAAAACGGCTACGCCGTTGGCCGGGCGCGGTTGACCGTTCAGGCCAAAGTTCACATCGAAGAGATGAGCCGCAATCGCAACCGGCTAGTCGTTACCGAACTCCCTTACCAGACCAACAAAGCTAACCTGGTCGAGAAAATCGCCGATCTGGCCCGCGACGGCAAGATCGAAGGCATTGTCGATTTGCGCGACGAATCAGACCGGCAGGGAATGCGCCTGGTCATTGAGTTGACTCGTACCGTCAAACCAAAAAAAGTCTTACAGCAGTTGTTTAAGATGACGCCGCTGCAAAGTACGTTTAGCGTCAATATGTTAGGGCTGGTCGATGGCGAACCTCGGATGCTAACCCTAAAGCGGGCGCTGAACCTATTCATTGAGCACCGCGAAGAGGTGGTTAAGCGGCGCAGCCAGTACGAGTTGGACAAGGCTCGCAAGCGAGCGCATATTCTGGAAGGGTTGCAAATTGCCCTGAAAAATCTAGATGAGGTCATCCAAACCATCCGCAGTTCGCGCTCGGTCGAGACGGCCAGGGCCAATCTGCGCAAGAAATTTGATCTGACCGAAATTCAGGCCAACGCCATCCTGGAAATGCCGCTGCGTCGACTGGCCGCGCTGGAACGCAAAAAAATCGAAACGGAATACAAAGAGGTTCTCAAGCAGATCAAGTACCTGGAAGGCCTGCTGCAATCGCGCCAGAAGATACTGGAGGTGATTAAGACCGAACTGGCCGAGCTTAAGGAAAAGTATGGCTCCCCCCGGTTGACCTTAATCATCGATCAGGCCACCGACAAAGAACAGCCGATTACCGCCCGCGACCTGGTGCCGGACGAGGCCGTGGTGGTCGTTGTCACCGACAGCGGTCACATCTGCCGTTGGCCGGCCGAGCGGATGTTAGGCCCGGCCCGAGGCCGACAGAAGGATCTGCTGTCGGTCGCCGTGCCGGCCAGTACCCGAGACACACTTTACCTGTTCGGCGCCGGCGGACGCGCTTTGATCACGCCCATGCACCAGATCCCGGTCGGTGCGGACTTGGGCGATGGCCCGACCTTGAAGGAATTCAGCCACAAGCCAATCGATGATGTCGTGGCCGGTCTGGCCTTACCCCAAGAAATGCCGGCCGGTTATCTTTTCCTGGTCTCTGAGCAGGGTCGGGTCAAACGCGTTCAGTTGAGTGACCTGAGCAGCCTGCGCGGCAGCGAAGTCGAAATCATGGGGCTGGATGCCGGCGACAAGTTGCTGACCGTCTTCACCACGCCCGGCGAAGGGGACGTCATTTTAGTCAGCTCCGGCGGGCAGGGCATTCGCTTCGCTGAAGAGGAGGTCCGAGCCATGGGGCTGTCGGCGGCCGGGGTGTGGGGCATCAAGTTGGGCAAAGGCGACAAAGTCGTCGGCGCCGGACCGGTCAAAGCCCGAACCGAGTTGGTCATCGTCAGCGAAAACGGCTTTGGCAAACGCACCGACCTAGACGCCTTTTCCCGGCAAGGCCGCTACGGTCAGGGCGTCATCGCCTTATCGACCAGTAAAGAAACCGGGCCGGTGTCGGCAGCGGCGGTGGTGCGCTTAGGCGATCGGGTCATGATGATTTCGGATAAAAAGAATACCAAAACCGTTTACGCCCGAGCGTTTACCAAATATGCCCGCACCCACAAAGGCCAGTCCGTCATGGCGATTCGAGGCAAGGATCGCCTAGCCCGGTTGGTGACGCTGGAAACAGCGGGGTGAGAGATCAGACCTTATAGGTTTCCGGATGACGTTTGAGGTAACGTCCTGTTCCGGGTCGGACAATAGCCGTTTTAGCGTTAGCGCTCGGAAACCTATAAGGTCTTGTACTCAATTAGCAATTTGACAATTCTTCTGCCGCGCAGATAATTTTTACCCTATGCGCAAAAATTATATTGCTTTCATCTTGTTAGCGATCACCTTGCTGGTCAGCGCCTGCGGAGCCGCGACGCCGACCCCGCCACACTCGCCCACCGCACCACCGGCCAGCCCTACCCCGATCTTGACCGAACCGACCGCCGCCACTACCCTGGTCACCTGCGCCGATATCGACGCCAACTGGGGCCGCGATTGGGCGGCGGTGCTCGATACCCTAGATAAACTGATCGAGGCCGATCAATCCTGTGGGGAAGAGCCGCTGCTGAGCAAGAAATATGCGGTCCATTTCAACTACGGCGCGGCCCTGGAAGCCGAGGAGGACACCCCGGCGGCCGTTGAGCAATATCGCGCCGCCCTGGCCATCGACTCGCAACGTCAGGAAGCGATCAACGCCCTCTTCCGGCTCGATGCCCTGCCCCGACCCACGCCGTCGGCCTGCCTGTCCGACTCGCCGCCGCGGCCCGATCCCGCGCCGACCGCCACCCCCGACGCCACTCATTTTGTCACCGTGGCCGGCGAGCAGTTGCAACTTGACGGGCAGTCTTTTGTCGTGCGCGGCGTAAACTACTACCCCCGCCACGCCCCGTGGAAACGCTTCTTCGATGAGGCCGATCCGGCCCAAATGACCGACGAATTCACGGCGATTAAGGAAGCCGGCTTCAACACCGTCCGCATTTTCTTATGGTATGAGCCGCTCTTCACTTGTCAGCCGGAAGATGCCATTCCCAACGAAGCTGCTTTTGAAATCATCGACACTATCTTTGACCTGGCCGAGGCCCGCGACCTCAAGCTCATCCTGACCCTCAACGATTTGCCCGACCTGACCTTCCGCCCGCTGTACACCGACTGGGAACACTACGACGCCCAGACCACCTACATCGTCCGGCGCTATCGCAATGAGCCTACCCTGCTGGCCTGGGACGTGCGTAACGGCGGCGACTTCGATTTCAAAGAAGACGACAGCCGCTTCACCGAACCGCAGGTGGTGGCCTGGCTGTCGCACATCACCGAGCTAATCAAAGAGCACGATCCCCGCCATCTGATCACCGCCGGCTGGGACGAGTCGGCGGCCACCGCGCCCTATGTCGATGTCATGGCCTTACAGCATTATGACGACCCGGCCGAACTTCCGGCGCGCATCGAGGCTCTACGCCAGAAAACCGATAAACCCCTGCTGCTCATCTCCGGCGGCAGCCACAGTTGGGCCGACGACCCCGACGAGCCGCAAGACGAAGCCGCTCAGGCCGAATATGTGACCGCGCTTGTGGACGCCGCCGAGAGCGAGGAGCTAGCCGGCTGGGTCCTGTGGACCGCCTTCGACTTTGTACCCCCGCCCGGCTGGCCCTTCACCAAAGAGTATTTCTTCGGCCTGTGGCGCACAGACTTGAGCGCCAAGCCGGCCTTGGAAGCGCTTAAACCGTAAATGATGTTTGAACCCCTTTTGAGGTCTGCTCAGAACCTCTATGAATGTATTCTCATACTCTAAACGTGTAAGATTTGCCAGCATCGCTCTCGCAGTCATCCTGATCGTTCTGCTCGGCTGGACTATCTACCGGTTCCTGACCCGACCGGCCCCCATCGCCAACGACCGCTTCGGCCTGGCCTTTATCAGTTCGCCCGACCATTTGGCGGATGAGGCCCGCTATCAGGGGGCGCTGGCCGCGGGGGCGAGGTGGGATCGCTGGCCGTTGTATTGGCATTGGGTGGCGGCGGGCGGCTATACCGGCCCGCATGAGGGCGGCCAGCACGATTATGATACGCTGGTGGTCGAAGAGATTGAGTACGGACTGACGCCGCTGGTCATCTTGATGGGCACGCCGCCGGAGGAGGCCCAACCGGCGGTCGCTCCAGCCCCCACTGTCGAGGCCGATCTCCCCTTGCGCGAAACCCCCATCGAAGTCAGCACGGCCACGCTGCCGCCGACCAGCCTCGACCAGCCCATCTTTGCCGACGGCACGGATAACCCAGCCCCCGGCAAAGCCGTCAATCCCGCCAATGCCTGGGCCGCCTTCGTTACCGCCACCGTTGAGCGCTACCGGCCCGGCGGCGAATTGGCCCGGCGGCAAGGCTGGGCTGCTGGCGTGGGCATCCGCCATTGGGAGATTTGGAATGAGCCAGACTATGATCTATTCTGGCGTGGCTCGGTAGGCGAGTACTACCGGCTGCTGGAGGTGGCCTACAAAACCATCAAAGCCGCCGATCCCACGGCCACCGTGGCGTTGGGCGGCCTGGCCTTTTACGAGCAGCCCGGCTGGCTGGGCGAGTTTCTCCGCCAGACCGGCGGCGATCCCGACCGGGCCTATTTCGATGTCTTCTCGATGCATCACTACTGGAGCATCTACAACAGCGAAGCCCGGCTGCAAGAGTCGCGGGCGCTGCTCGATGCCTTTGGCCTGGCCGAGACGCCGATCTGGATCACCGAGAGCGGCCTGGCCGTGTGGGATGATTACCCGGCCACCGCTCACGACGTTAACCCCGACACCCCCTGGCGCGGCACGATGGCCGAGCAGTCGGCCTACCTAATCGAGCACGCGGCGCTGGCCTTTTACTATGGGGCCGAACGCTACTTCCACTTTATGCTCCACGACGACTGCGGCGACGGCCCTTCGACCGCTTATGGACTGCGGCAAAATTTCGATGACTCGGTATGCAGTCCGGCTGAGGGTGCGCTGCGGCCCGCTTACGCCGCCTATCAACTGGCCGCGGAGCAGTTCCATGACCTCATCCCGCTGTGGCGCGAGCGCAACAACGAGCAGGACCGCCTGGCCTTTTATCGGCCCGCCGACCAAGCTCGCGTGCTGGTCGCTTGGGCTACGCAGGGGATGACCGTCACCACCACCATCAGCGCCACCGGCGACAGCGCCACCCTCTACCGGATCGATCCCCACCAGCGTAACTTTCGCCTCGAAACGGCTCTATCCCCCGCAGCGGAGCGCTACACCCTGACCTTGCCGCCCGCCACCAACCAAAACGCGTTTGATCCCGAAGACAGCGGCTATCACATCGGCGGCTCGCCCGTCGTGCTAGTTGAACGCGACACCCGCCCGCCCGAAACCGTCATCGCGCCCTTGCCGCCCAGCAGCCCGCCTACCTTTGTGGTGACCTGGCAGGGTCAGGATCGCGGGTCAGGTATTGCCGGCTATGAGGTTTGGGTGGGGCGAGATGAGGAGGAGTTAACAATATGGCTACCCGAAATCACTGAGACTCAGGCCGAATTTGCCGGCGAGATTGGGCATGCCTATCGCTTTGCGGTACGGGCGCGTGACCGGGCCAGTAACCAGGCCGCCGCCCCAACCACCACCCAAGCGTCAACCGAAATCATCGACGGGGCAACGCTCAGCGGCGTTGTGCTGGGGCCGGATGGTCAGCTCGTACCCGACGCCACGGTCACCATCACCGGCGGCGCAACCCAACTCAGTTTGGTCACCACCCCCACCGGCGACTGGTCTATCGCCCTACTGCCGGGCGCGTACGATGTTCAAGCCGCCGCGCCCGGTTTCGCCGGTTGGCCGGCCCCACGCTCGATAACCGTGGACGCCTCCGGCGCGATCACCCTGACCGTGGCGCCCGCCGACAACCGGCTCAGCAGCGGCGATTTTGAGGGCAGTGAGGTCTGGGATGTCTGGAATTGGACCGGCCAGGTTGATCAAACCAATGACGCCCTCGACGGCCAGGCTGCCGTGCGGCTCGGTCGAGGCCGGGGAGAAGCGACCCGCTGCGCCAGGGGTCGGTCGGGCCAGCAGTGGCTCCTGCAACAGACCGTCGATCTAGCCCACACCACGGCTCCTACGCTGTCATTTTGGTACAACATCACCGCTCCCAACGCAAAGGTTGACGACGCTCGGCTGGCTGTCAATGTCATGACCGGGAGTGGACGCTTGCACCGACTGACGCCTCCCGTTGAGGGTTGGCGGCTCGGAAGGTGGGCTTTCACCACGTTCGATTTAAGCGCGTGGCGAGGGGAAACAGTTGTGGTTCAGTTTGATGTGGTTCGCTGCTCGGAACAGGCCTTTACCGTTGCCCTCGACCGTGTGGCCGTGGGGAACACTCCACAGAAATAAAAGTTAGGTCAAGCACCCTACTGGACATGGCCGACGCGGCTCACTATAATCTCTGGTGCGTTTCTATTCAAAGTGACGTGTGTTCAGCCACACCTTAATCTCAATCTAACATCTTGGAGGAATGATGAAATACAAACAACTGGGCAATACCGGTCTATTAGTCTCGGAGTTATGCTTTGGGGCGATGACTTTTGGCGGGCGTGGCCTTTATGAGGTCATCGGCCAGCAGGGGCAAGACGCAGCCAACAATTTGGTGGCGCAGGCGGTGGAGGCCGGTGTCAATTTCTTCGATACGGCCAACGTCTACTCCAGAGGTCAATCGGAGCAGATTTTAGGGCAGGCCCTGGCCAAACGGCGGCACGAGGTCATTGTCGCCACGAAAGTGCGCGGCCGGATGACCGATCAGCCCAACGGCGCCGGGCTATCCCGGGTGCATATCATGGATCAGGTCAACCAAAGCCTCGAACGACTCGGCACCGACTATATCGACCTCTACCAAATCCACGGTTTCGACGCGCTGACCCCGTTCGACGAGATTCTGCGCACGATGGACGATCTGGTGACGATGGGCAAGGTTCGCTACATCGGCTGCTCGAATCTGGCGGCGTGGCAGTTAATGAAGGCCATCGGCCGCTCGGAGCAGCATAACTGGGTTCGCTTCGAGTCGCTGCAAGCCTATTACACCATCGCCGGGCGCGATTTAGAGCGCGAGTTGGCGCCGCTGCTAAAAGATCAGAAATTGGGGCTAATGGTTTGGAGTCCGCTAGCCGGCGGGCTGCTCACCGATAAGTTTCATCAAAATCAGCAGGGACCGGAGGGCGCCCGCCGCACCACGTTCGATTTCCCGCCCGTCAATCACGACCGGCTGCCCGGCGTACTCGACGGCCTGGCCGAAGTAGCCAAAAACCACGACTGTTCGATGGCCCAGATTGCCCTGGCCTGGCTGCTGCATCAGGATGTCGTCACCAGCGTCATTGTTGGGGCTAAAAACGCTGAGCAGTTAGCCGACAACCTCAAAGCCCCCGATATTACCTTATCGGAGGCGGACCTGGCCCGGCTCGATGAAGTCAGCGCGCTGCCGCCGGAATACCCCGGCTGGATGATCAAGCAGCAGGGCGCCGACCGCCAGGCGTCGTAGGCGCGGAGTAACCCGACTACGGAGCTGCCCTTTGGCAACCCCGTAGTCGAGTCGAGCGTCGCCGCCATCAAAAATCGTAATATTAAAGGTGACGGTCACTTTCGAAAAGCCCCAGCCCTTGATTTCCCCGATCAGTTGGCTGATTTTGACCCAGTGACCGTCACCTGGTCGCCTTTGCCGCCGCCCCTAACCCATGCTACAATGACATTATTTACGCAGACCGGACAACTTACCCACCCCCTCGATTCAGACAACTATTTGAAGGAGCATCGTTACGATGGAGCAGCCCCATCTCTCGTCACAGCTTGAATATTTGGAGCGGCGCATTCAGGAGTCCCACAGCCTGATTGCCAAGCTTCAGCAGCGGGTCGAAGCCCAAGAATATCAACTCCAGGAGAAATCCCACCGGATCGAGTCGCTGGAGACCCAACTTGATGACGCCAACGCCGAAATCGCCCGCATCGCCCACCTCGACGAGCAGTTGAACAGCGTCAAGGACGATATGCGGCAGATGATCGATCAGCGCATCCATCGGCTCCAACCGGCTCAGGCCGATCCGACCAACAGCGGCAATATGCTCGCCCAGCAAGTGGAAAATCAGACCAAGGCCCTCAACACCCTCCGCCGCGAGGTCGAAAAAACGGAGCGGTTCGATGAGCAAATCGCCCTGGCCCGCACCGAGTCCCAACGCCTCAGCAAAAGCATCATCGAGTTTCAAGCCAAGCTGGAAGCCTTGGGCAAGCAACTCGACGACCGGGTCAAACCGATTCGCCTGCTGGAAGACCAGCGCCGCTCCGACATGCGCATCCTGACCGAGCTTCAAGCCGAAATTCCGAAGCTCCATCAGAAAGCCGACAGCAGTCTAACCAAAGTACAAATCGTCGAGCAGAAAATTCCGCAGTTTGCCAAGTACGAAGCCGCCCTCGACGGCATGCGCGAGGAAATCCGCCGCCACCGCGAGCATCTGGACTACCAGATTGCCCAACGCGAGCGCCAGGTCAAAGATTGGTCGGAACTGGCCGAAACGGCGGCCCGCCACATCGCCGAAAGCCGGCGCGATATGGGCAAATACGCCGAGCATTACCAGCTCAACCGGCGGGCGCTGGCCTCGCTGCAAGATTTCCAAGAGCGCCTCAAAAACGAGCAGCACCGCTTCGGCGAATTGCAGCGATTGACCGAAGAGCGCCAGCGGACGGAGTTTGAGAAGTTCCAGGCCGAACTCGAACAGCGGTTCCAAAAGCGCAGTATGGAAATCGAGCCGCACCTGACCGATTTCGAGCGCAGCGTCGAAGTGGTCCAAAAACGGATTGAAGAAGTCGATAAATATTCGAAAAGTCTCGAAGAGCAAGTCACGCTGCTAATGCAGATTGTGGAAGAAGACATCCAGGCCCGCACCATCGCCACCATGAGCTGGCAGCAGCGCTTCGAAGAGATTGCCGGCAACGGGCAGAGTTAGCCATGCGCGTCATTGGCACCGCCGGCCACGTTGATCACGGCAAATCGACCCTGGTCAGAGCCTTGACCGGCATCGACCCCGACCGCCTCAAAGAAGAAAAGCAGCGCCAGATGACCATCGACCTGGGCTTCGCCTGGCTGACGCTGCCCTCCCAGGAACCGGTCGGCATCGTCGATGTGCCCGGCCACCAAGATTTTATCAAGAACATGCTGGCCGGCGTCGGCGGCATCGACGCGGCGTTGTTCGTCATCGCCGCCGATGAGGGCGTGATGCCTCAAACCCGCGAGCACCTGGCCATCCTTGACTTGCTGGAAATCCCACGCGGCATCATCGCCATGACCAAAGTCGATATGGTTAATGATGAAGATTGGTTGGAGCTGGTCGAGGCCGATATCTCCGAAACCGTGGCCCACACCGTGCTGGCCGACGCCCCGATCATGCGCGTTTCGGCCATGCGCGGCGACGGCCTGCCCGACCTGCTGGCCAGTCTCGACCACATGCTGGCCGCCGCGCCGCCCCGCCCCAATCGCGGCCGCCCCCGCCTGCCGGTCGATCGAGTCTTCTCCATCAGCGGTTTCGGCACGATTGTGACCGGCACGCTGCTCGACGGCGAACTCCACGCCGGCCAGGAAGTCGAAATTCTGCCCCAACGCCTACAGAGCCGCATCCGTGGCTTGCAATCGCACAAGAAGAGCGTCGTCACCGCCGAACCGGGGTCGCGTACGGCGGTCAACCTGACCGGCCTCAGCACCGATGACCTTAGCCGGGGCAGCGTCTTAACCACGCCTGGCTGGCTGGAGCCAACCCAACTGGTCGACGTTCGCCTCAAACTGCTGGCCGACGCGCCCAAGCCGCTGCGCCACAATCAAGAGGTTGAGGTCTTTACCGGGGCCATTGAAGTTACAGGCCACGCCCGGCTGCTGGGCGTTCGCCAGCTTGAGCCGGGCCAGGAGGGGTGGGTTCAACTACGGCTCGATCAGCGCATCCCGGTCGTCAAAGGCGATCATTTCATTATTCGCCAGCCGTCGCCGTCGCTGACCATTGGCGGCGGGGTGGTGGTCGATCCCCTGCCCCGGCGGCGGCATCGCCGCTTCCGGCCGGAGTTGATCCGGCGGCTGGAAACCCTATTGGCCGGCACGCCGGAAGATTTGCTGCTGGCCGAACTGGACCGCCAAGGGCCGCGGCCCATCAAAGCGCTCATCGACGCGGTCGGCGTGCCCACCACCGTGGCCTCGACCGCGCTGCACCACCTGCTCGAAAGCGGCGACGTCTTTTTGCTGGCCGATGTCGACGGCCGCACAACTCCGGCCCAATTGGGCGATCTGACCAAAGCCAAAGAGCTGGTCGCTTCACGGGCCGGCTGGGCCGCGCTGCTGAGTCGGATTAAAGCGACGCTGGCCGATTACCACCAACGCACGCCGCTGCGCATCGGCATGCCCCGCAGCGAACTCAAGAGCCGCTTGAAATTAGAGACGCGCCTGCTCAACGAAGCCCTTCAGCGCGGCGAACACGACCAGGCCCTCGTTACCACCGACACCACCGTTCGCCTGCCCGACCACCGCGTCACCTTCACCGCCGGCCAACAAGCCGCCATCGACCGGCTGCTGGCCCGCTTCCAGGCCGAGCCGTTCAACACCCCCCTCCCCCGCGATGTGGCCAATACGCTGGGCGACGACGTGATGATGGCTCTAGTCGAAGGCGGCCAACTGACCCTGCTCTCTAAAGACGTGATCATCTTGAATTCGACCTACGCCGACTTTGTCGATTGGCTCCGAACCTACCTGCGCGATCACCAAACGGTCAACGTCGCCCAAGTACGCGACGTGTTCAACACCAGCCGCAAATACGCCCTCGCCCTGCTGGAATACACCGACGACCAACGCCTTACCCGCCGCGTCGGCGACGAGCGGGTGTTGGTGGAGTGACCATCAGGCAGACCTTCAACCATAAGGCTTGGATTGTACTGTCAAAATCGGAAATCGACTTGTGAGGAAACGATAGACCTACGTGCCGCGCTGATAAGGAGTTACTATCTTAATATCTGTCATCGGATAGTGCTTTGTATTGCGAGTTACCACGGATGCCCCAAATACGTTGGCTGTGGCCGCAATCAGCGCATCACCCAAATCAATGCGGTGGCTCCGGCGGTATTGGCGAAGATACGCACCGGCCTGGCGGGCTATAGGCTCGTCAATATCAAGCAATGTAAACAGCGCCAGCAGCGCTTCGGTTTTGGCCTCTTCGCCAGACCGCATTCCGGCTAAGAATTTCGTTACGGTAATCACCGACAGAACGAGCGGTTCACCACCTTCAAGTTGCTGAGCCAAAAACTCAAGCGCAGACGGATTACCGTGGAAATGATCGATCAAAATATCGGTATCAATCAACTGCATCAGATAATGGCTCCAAATCATCCCATCGGCGAGTCTGACGCATCTGGACAACGTAATCGACACCGTCAGCCGGCACATCGTCCCGGTTGGCCCACATTCCAAACGTCTGCTTTAGGATTTCCCGAGGACTAAGCTCGGTTGGGGCCGAGGGCCGGGCAATGGCCTGATCTAGCGCCTCTCGCAACCACCGTATTTCGGCGGGCGACAGAGCTTGGGCCAATTGCAATATTTGTTGGGGTGAAATCGGCTTAGGATCAACCGCCATAGCGAACACTCCGTTTCTATTATATTTGGTGGTAATATTATACCATAGTAAAGCAAGGATAGAACCATGACCCGACCCATAAAAGCCCCCCGCGGTACAGAACTTACGTGTAAGAACTGGCTGATCGAAGCCCCGTACCGGATGCTGCAAAATAACCTCGATGCCCAAGTGGCCTTCGATCCGGACAACTTAATTGTGTACGGCGGACGCGGGAAAGCCGCCCGAAACTGGGCGGCCTTCGACGCCATCTTGGAATCGCTGCGCAACCTGGAGCCGGACGAGACGCTGCTGGTCCAGTCGGGCAAGCCGGTGGCGGTGTTTCGCACGCACGAAGACGCGCCCCGGGTGTTGATTGCCAACTCGAATATTGTGCCGGCCTGGGCCACCCAGGACAATTTCGATGCCTGGGAAAAGGCCGGGCTGATTATGTATGGCCAGATGACCGCCGGCAGTTGGATTTACATCGGCACGCAGGGTATTTTGCAGGGCACTTACGAAACGTTCGGCTCCCTGGCCCGACAGCACGGCTGGGGCAGTCTCAAGGGCAAGCTGGTGGTCACGGCCGGGCTGGGCGAGATGGGCGGCGCGCAGCCGTTGGCAATCACCATGAACGAGGGCGTCGGCCTGCTGGTCGAGGTCGATCGCTGGCGGGCCGAACGCCGCCTGTCGCTGCGCCAGATCGACGCCATCACCGACAACCTCGAAGAAGCGATGACCTGGGCCAACGAAGCCCTGGCCGCCGAACTGCCCAAGTCCATCGGGCTGATCGGCAACGCGGCCGAGGTGCTGCCCGAACTGGTCGAGCGCGGCGTCATGCCCGACGTCGTCACCGACCAAACCTCGGCCCACGACCCGCTGTACGGCTATCTGCCGACCGGCCTTTCTATCGAAGAGGCCAATGACCTGCGCCAGCGCGACCCGGTCGAGTACCAGCGCCGCTCCATCGACGCCATGACCCGCCACGTGCAGGCCATGCTCGACTGGCAGGCCAAAGGCAGCGTCGTGTTCGATTACGGCAACAATTTACGCCAGCGAGCCTTCGACAACGGTCTTAAAGAAGCGTTTAACTATCCCGGCTTCGTGCCGGCCTATATTCGGCCGCTCTTTTGCGAAGGCAAAGGGCCGTTCCGCTGGGTGGCCCTCTCCGGCGACCCGGCCGACATCTACGCCACCGATGAGGCCATCCTCGAACTGTTCCCGGAGGACGAACACCTGGCCCGCTGGATTAAAATGGCCCAAGAGCAGATCGAGTTCCAGGGATTGCCCGCCCGCATCTGCTGGCTGGGCTACGGCGAACGCGCCCGGGCCGGCCTCAAGTTCAACGAGCTGGTGGCCTCAGGCCGGGTCAGCGCCCCCATCGTCATTGGCCGCGACCATCTCGACAGCGGCTCGGTGGCCAGCCCCAACCGCGAGACCGAAGCCATGAAAGACGGCTCCGACGCCATCGCCGACTGGCCGCTGCTCAACGCGATGGCCAACGTGGCCGGCGGCGCAACCTGGGTTAGCCTGCACCACGGCGGCGGGGTCGGCATCGGCTACAGCATCCACGCCGGCCAGGTCATCGTCGCCGACGGCACCGAGGCCGCCGCCCGCCGGCTGGAGCGGGTCTTGACCATCGACCCCGGCATGGGCGTCGTCCGCCACGTTGACGCCGGCTATGATGAGGCGATCACCTTCGCCCAAGCCCACGGCGTGCAAATTCCGATGATGAAATCGTAAGGGAATACTAATGGATCCAATTATCCTTGATGGTCAAAGCCTGACTATCGACCAAGTTATCGCCGTCGCCTACGGTGAGCCAGGCCAGCCGGCCGTGGCGCTCAGCGAAGCGGCTCAGGCCGGCGTAACCCGTGCGGCGCAGGCGGTGCAAACGCTGCTCGAACGGGGGCAGGTGGCCTACGGCATCACCACCGGTTTTGGCGCGTTCAAAGACCGCATCATCTCGCCCGACCAGGTCGAGCAGCTCCAGCGCAACATCGTGCTCAGCCACGCCGTGGGCGTCGGCCCGGCCTTCGATGTGCCGACCACGCGGGCGATTATGCTCATCCGGGCCAACACCCTGGCCCGTGGTCACTCCGGCATCCGGCTGGCGACCTTGCAAATGCTGCTCGATCTGCTCAACGCCGGGGTGCATCCGGTGATTCCGCAAAAAGGCTCACTGGGGGCCAGCGGCGATCTGGCCCCGCTGGCTCATATGAGCTTGGTGCTGCTGGGGCTGGGGGAAGCCGAGTATCAGGGCGAGATCGTCGACGGCGAAGCGGCTCTGGAGGGCATTGGCCTGTCACCGGTCACGCTGGCCGCCAAAGAAGGGCTGGCCCTGACCAACGGCACGGCAGTAATGTGCGCCCTGGGAGCGCTCGAAACTTACCGCGCCCGGCTGTTGAGCCGCACCTCAGACATTGCCGGTTGCCTCAGTTTGGAGGCGCTGCACGGGACGGTGCTGGCCTTCGACGACCGGATTCACCAACTGCGGCCCCATCCCCGCCAGCTCAACTGCGCCGCCTATCTGCGCGAGCTGCTGGCCGGCAGCGAATTTACCCGCCACCACGACCCGGCCAATGTCCAGGACGCCTACACCCTGCGCTGCATTCCCCAAGTCCACGGCGCGGTGCGCGACGCCATCGCCTACGCCCGCTGGGTCATCGACATCGAGCTGAACGCGGTGACCGATAACCCGCTCATTTTTATCGATGATGACACGGACGAGATTACCGTCTTGTCCGGCGGCAACTTCCACGGCGAGCCGCTGGCAATTGCGATGGATTACCTTAGCCTGGCTATGACCGAGATGGGCAACATTTCGGAACGACGGCTAATGCGCCTGACCGACGAGGCCAGCAACGCCCAAACGCTGCCGGCGTTTCTGGCCCAAAACGGCGGTTTGAATTCCGGCTTCATGATTACGCAATACACCGCCGCCGCGCTGGCCGCCGAAAATAAAGTTCTGGCCCACCCGGCCAGCGCCGACACCATCCCCACTTCGGCCAATGTGGAAGACCA
Organism: Anaerolineales bacterium; assembly: GCA_020634855.1. GTDB lineage: Bacteria > Chloroflexota > Anaerolineae > 4572-78 > J111 > JAGRBY01. Next base: position 82,021 of record JACKAU010000019.1, on the reverse strand, counting down.
CGTTAGCATGGGCTGCACGGCGGCGCTCCAGGCCCGCCAGATCGTGCAGAATGTCGAGCAGATTTTGGCGCTCGAACTGATGGCGGCGGCGCAGGGCATCGATTTTAGAAAGCAAAAACTGGGTGATACGGCTCGATTGGGGCGCGGCACCCAACCGGCCTATGAACTTATCCGGCAACACGTGCCCTTCATCGCCGAAGACACCGTCTTGTATCCGTACATTGAGGCGGTGCGCCAATTGGTGGCCGGCGGCGATTTGGTCAAAGCCACCAATCGAGAGGTTACGGATATTTGGAATTTGTAGGGAATCAGACAATCTCTGTTGAGACGGCGCCAACAATGCAAATGTATTTCACCCTCACCCGTCGCTGACGCGACTCCCTCTCCCTGAGGGAGAGGGGTTGGGGCGAGGGCTATTTTCAAAAGTCCATTTGATATCAAAACCGCCGGAGATTTCTCTCCGGCGGTTTTTCTTGTCGCAAGCCACCTATTTCACTATTTTGCATCGGCAGAAAAGCGCTGCGCAGCCATCAACTCCGGATTGTTGGCATAATATTCGGAATCTGTCGTGGTTGCTGCCGGGGCATAACGTTGAGCCGCCATCACCTCAGGATTAGCGGCCAAGAAAGTTGAGCCGGATAAGGGTTCATCCCTTACTGCGGGCGCCGTGTTACGGGCGGCCGCCATCAACTCCGGGTTGGCCGCGTAAAAGGTCGAGCCGGTCATCGTCTCATTGTCGGCCGCACCCTCAAATCGACCGGCCGCCATCAACTCCGGATTGGCTGCTAGGTGTGTTGAGTCCGATTGCACCTCAGGCGCTACGACCGCAGCCGGTTCGGCCACGTCCTCGGCCGGTTCCGGTGATACGCCGCCGATACAAGCGGTGAGCGTCATCGCCACCGACCCTACCACGCTGATCAATAAGATATTTAGCTGTTTCATCGTTATTGCTCCCTATTTTAGTTGAGGAGAGGCCAGTCCCTCCTTGATGAATGGTTTATTAGCTCCGACTGGCCGGACCGTTTAATATTTGATTTCAGTCTAGCCGGCCGGCGCATCGAGAGCGTCAAAAAAAGCGTTAAAAAAACGTAAAAAATCAAATTGATTCCCTTTAAATTTGATTTGTTGGCGGTTTTTTGTTATTAACAACAGTAATCAGACGCTAAGAGCCTCAATTTCGTCTTTCCTCACCCAACTTCTTGCCAGGCGCAAGATCAGAAGACCTTCGCGCTCGTTACGAAACTCAGTTTCGAAACGCAATCGGGTGTCCAAACTCAGTTTGGACACCCGCCAAATTCGCAAGACCTTTCTACTACCGTCTAACCGGATCAGCTAGAATTAAAGACCCAAGAAGGAGAAAAAACGATGCCTCAGCTCAAATTATTCTTACTGGGGCCGCCCCATCTGGAGCGAGACGGCCGGCTATTAGAATTGAGCACGCGGAAGAGCATGGCTTTGCTGGCTTACTTGGCCGTCACCGGCCACCCCCACCGCCGCGAGGCGTTGACGACGCTGCTGTGGCCCAACGCCAAAGCGCGGTCGGCTCGCTCTGTGCTGCGAACCACGCTGTCCACGCTCAACAAAAGTTTGACCGGCGACGGCCTGCGGGTGGAACGGGATAGCGTTGGCCTGGACGGTGAGGCCGACATCTGGCTCGATGTCGAGCAGTTCCGGCGGTTGGCCCAAAACCGACCGTCCCCCGACCATCCTGACGGGGCATTGGGCGAGGATTATCGGCGCCAACTGACCGAAGCCGTCAGCCTCTACCGGGGCGACTTTTTGGAGGGGTTTACCTTGCCCGACAGCGCCGAGTTTGACGATTGGCAAGCCTTTGAAACAGCAGGGCTACGCCGTGAGTTGGCCGGGGTTTTGGAAAAGCTGGTTCAGAACTGCCAGGCCCAAGAGCAGTTCGACGCGGCAATAGCTTATGCCCAACGCTGGTTGGCCCTGGACCCGCTGCACGAACCGGCCCACCGCGGCCTGATGCAACTGTACGCGGCGTCCGGTAACCGTTCGGCGGCCATGCGTCAGTACCAAAACTGTTACGAACGGCTGGAAGATGAGTTAGAGGTTCGACCTGAAGCGGAAACGACCGCGCTTTACGAACGCATCCGGCAGGAGACCAGCCAGAACGTCAAAGTTATCGCTGAGACATACGGCATCATCGACGGGCTGACGCCGGAGGGATTAGCCCGGAATTTGCTGGGCCAGGGCGGGATGGGCAATGTCTACCGGGGCCTCGACCTGCAAAATGGCGAGACGGTGGCCATCAAGGCGCTCAAACCGGAGATTGTCGTCGCCGACCCGGATCAGGTGGCCCGCTTTGTACGCGAAGGCGAGGCCCTGCGCCAGCTCAACCACCCCAACATCGTCAAGCTGCTGGCGGCCGCCGAACAGGACGGCCGCTACTATCTGGTGATGGAGTACGTGGCCGGGGGATCGCTGCACGACTTGATCGGGCGGGCCGGGCTGCTGCCTATCCGCCGGATAGTGGAGATGGCCCTAGACCTGGCCGACGCGCTAACCCGCGCTCACCGGCTGGGTATCATCCATCGCGATCTGAAACCGGCCAACGTCCTGTTGACCCCAGACGGCGGGCCGCGCCTAACCGATTTCGGCGCAGCCCGCCTCAGCGATAGCTCGCAGGTGACTGAAACCGGCTTGCTGTTTGGCACCCTCAACTATCTCAGCCCCGAAGGCTGCGACGGCCAGCCCCTGGACGAACGGGCGGACATCTGGGCTTTGGGGGTGATCTTGTTTGAAATGTTGACCGGCCAGCCGCCGTTTCGGGGCGAAACCGTCACCGCCACGCTTTCGGCCATTATGACCCAACCGACCCCCGAGCTCAGCCCGTACCGCAGCGACATCCCGCCGGCCTTGGCCGATCTGGTCTACCGCATGCTGGTCAAGGAGCGGGCGCAGCGCATCCCCAGCGTCCGGTTGGTGGGCGCCGAACTGGAAGCGATTATGACCGGCCGGCCGATGACGCCGTCTACGCCGCTGCCGGCTCCGGCCGGCCCGCCGCCGGCCTGTCCCTATCGCGGGCTGTTTGCTTTTCTTGAAGAAGACGCGCCCTACTTCTTTGGCCGGGAAACCTTCGCCCACAGCCTGGTCGAGGCCGTGCAAAGCCGGGGGCTGGTCGCGGTGATTGGCCCGTCGGGCAGCGGCAAATCGTCGGTCGTTTTCGCCGGCTTGATCGCGCAACTCCGCCGGATGAGCAGCAATCGCAGCGGCTCGCCCCACAACTCCCCCGCTTTTATCATTGAAGATCTTCGCCCCGGCGGCAATCCCTTCCAGAGCGTGGCCGCCACCCTGCTGCCGCTGCTGGAGCCAGAGATGACCATTACCGACCAACTGGTCGAGGCGCGCCGGCTCACCGAGCGGCTGAGCCAAGGCGACCTGACCCTGGTTGATGTGGTTGACCGGATTTTGCAGGCCGCCGAGGCGGGGACCGGGGCTAATTTCGAACGTCGAGACCACGCCGAACCGGCCCACTTGGTGTTGGTCATCGATCAGTTCGAAGAGTTGTACACCCTCTGCCCCGACGCGGAGACGCGCTACAACTTTATGGATGCGCTGTTTGAAATTATCGACTTGCAACAGTACCGCAGCCGGCCGGCCTTTACGCTGGTCTTCACCCTACGAGCCGACTTCTTAGAACAGGCGCTGGCCCATCGCCCTTTGGCCGATATGATTCAGCATCACGATTTTAAGCTGGGGCCGATGACCCGCGAGGAACTGGGGCTGGCCATCGAGCGCCCGGCTGAGTTGCAAGGCGTCGGCTTTGAAAGCGGGCTGCTTGAGCGTATTCTGGACGATGTGGGTGAGGAGCCGGGCAATTTACCGCTGCTGGAGTTTGCGCTGACGGCGCTGTGGGATCGGCAGCAAAGCCGGCAGTTAACCCACGCCGGTTACGAGGCCGTCAACGGGGTGAAGGGCGCATTGACCCGCCACGCTGATACGGTTTTCGCCAAACTGACCCCGGCCGAGCAAGAGACCGCCCGCCGCCTCTTCAGCCAGTTGGTGCGGCCCGGTGAGCGCACCGACGATACCCGCCGTCTGGCCTGGCGGAGTGAGTTGCATCGGGAAGATTGGCGTCTGGCCCAAAGGCTGGCTGCATCCCGGCTGGTGGTCACCGGCCGGGATGCGGCCGGGCAGGAAACGGTCGAGGTGGCCCACGAAGCCCTGATCCGTGATTGGGAGCGGCTGCGGCACTGGCTCGATACCGATCGTGAGTTTCTTTTCTGGCAGCAGCGGCTGCGGAACGGGCTGCGTCAATGGCGAGCCAGCGATCAGGATGACGGCGCGCTCCTACACGGCGCACCGCTGGCCGAAGCTGAAAATTGGCTTAACCAACGCCGTGGGGACCTGACCGATGCCGAGCGGGAGTACATCCAGGCCGGGCTGGCCTTGCGCGAACGCCAGGCCGCCGAACGGGAGGCCCAGCGCCGCCGCGAATTGGAAGTGGCTCAAGAGTTGGCCGAGTCGGAAAGGCAGCGGGCTGAGGAACAGCGCCGAGCCGCCGCCGGCCTGCGCCAACGGGCGGTCTGGTTGGCCGGCGTGGGCCTGGCCGCCGTGCTGCTGGCCGCCGCAGCCGGCCTGTTTGGCATGCAGTCGAGCCGCAACGCCGCCCAAGCCGGGCTGGCCGAGGAAACCGCCGAAGCGCGTCGCCGGCAGGCCGAAACGGCTCAGGCTGAAGCCATAACCGCCCAACAAGAGACAGAGCGCGAGTCCCGCCGGGCCAGGGCCAGCCAATTGGCGACGCAAGCCCAACTCGTTCTGGAAAATAGGGAAGATCCTTCCGGCGCGTTGCCCCTGCTGCTGGCCCGTGAGGCGGTTTTAACGACCTTGACCGAAGATGGCTACTACACCCCCGAAGCCGACGCCGCCTTGCGTCAGGTGGTCAAAACGGTACCGGTCTGGCTCAAGACGTTCACCGGCCATACCCACAACGTTAATTTTGCGGCGTTTAGCCTGGATGGTCAAACCATCGCCACCGCCAGTGATGACAAGACGATTCGCTTGTGGGATGTGGCTACGGGTCGGGAAATCCGCCGCTTTGAGGGACATAAAAGCGGCGTTAAATCGGTGGCCTTTAGCCCCGACGGCAAAACGATCATCTCGGCCGGAGGCGATAATACCGCCCGGCTATGGGATGTGGCGTCCGCCGCCGAAATCCATCGTTTTGAAGGGTTTACCGGCGGCCTTAAGGGTGCTGTTTTCAGCCCCGACGGCAAAATGATAGCCACCGGCGGCGGACGCCGTGGCGGTGTCTATGATGCCCCGGTAACTCGCGCAACCTTTACCCAGCAAGACCATGCCATCCGTTTGTGGGATGTCGCCACAGGCCGGGAAATCCGCCGTTTTGAAGGTCACACAGGGGAAGTTACTTTTTTGGATTTTAGTTCAGATGGGCAGACTATAGTCAGCGCTAGCGTCGATCAAACCGCTCGGCTATGGAATGTGGCCACCGGTCAAGAAATCCGGCAGTTCAAAGGCCATGACAGCTATATTTTGACCGCTGTCTTTAGCCCGGATGAAAAAACGATAGTGACCAGCAGCGGCGATAATATCATTCGACTCTGGAACGTGGGAACCGGGGCCGAAACGGGTCGCCTTGCAGGCCATGAGAAGGCGGTTCCTTCCGCGATATATAGTCCCGATGGTCGGACGATTGTCAGCACCAGCGACGACGGAACCGTTCGACTATGGGATGTGGCGACCGGCCAGGAAGTTCATCGTCTGGCCGGACACACGGGAATCGTGGTTTGGGCGACGTTTAGCCCCGATGGGCAAACCATTGTCACCACCAGCGAACTCCCGGACCCCACCGCCCGGCTATGGGCTGTAACCACCAAAGGCGATACCCATCGGTTGGAAGGCCACCGGAATCCCATTAAAGCGGTCGCCTTCAGCCCCGATGGGCGGACCATTGTCACTGCCGGCGACGATAAGATTGTTCGGCTGTGGGCTGCGACCACCGGCCGGGAAACCGAACGGTTTGCCGGCCATACGGGCCGGGTCAATACGGTGGCCTTCAGTCCAAACGGGCAAACGTTGGCCAGCGCGGGGTTTGATAAAGTCGTTCGGCTGTGGGATGTGGCGACCGGGGAAGAAATTCGCCGCTTTGAAGGTCACGAGGGCACCATCTTGTCGCTGGCGTTCAGTCCGGATGGTCAAACTCTCGCCACCGTGGCTGAGGACAAAACGGCCCGGCTGTGGGATGTGGCGACCGGTGAAGAAACCCGCCGCATTGAAAGCCAGACCGCAAGTTTCAAAACGGTGGCTTTCCGGGCTGATAATCAAACCATCGCTACCGGCGGGGTGGACAAGACGGTGCGCGTGTGGGATGTCGCCACCGGCGATGAACTGCGCCGATTGGATGGTCACACGGCATTTGTGAAGTCGGTCGATTTCAGCCCGGACGGGCAGACAATTGTCAGCGCCGGGGACGACAACACAGTTCGGCTGTGGGATGTGGACCGGGGGCAGGAAATCGGCTTGCTGGAAGGGCATAAGGACTGGGTTAATGTGGCCGTCTTCAGCCCGGATGGGCAAACCATCGTCACGGCGGGCAAAGACGGCTTGGCGCTGGTCTGGGATGTGGAAACCCGGTCCGTTATCCGCCGACTGGCCGGACACACCAGCGGCGTATACGCCGCTGCCTTCAGCCCGGATGGCCAGACCATCGTCACGGCCGGTCGTGACCGCACCGCCCGTATCTGGCCCGGCATCCCGCAGTTATTAGCGGAGGCCGAGGCGCTCATCCAGCGCGACCCGCCGGAATTTACCCCGGAGGAGCGGATTCGGTTTGGGTTGGGGGAAAATTGAGGATTATCCCCACCCCTCCGCTGTTGAGGAGCATCAAAGTTTACTTTTACCCCATCGTGGGTGACAAAGCAAGCTTCGTCGCTCCTATAAATTTTCGTCGCCGGCATCGTGGAGCGTCAAAGTTTACTTTGACCGTACCGCGAATGACAAAGCAAGCTTTGTCGCTCCCATTTGTTTTTATTTTCGGCGGCGGCTTCATTGAGACTATCGGACTCCGTCTTCTTTAGCTAAGCTGCCCCAAAAACCTTCCTTTTGCCTATCCTTTTGCCAAAGATGGTCCGAATTCTTTCCTTTTATACAACCCTTTGCCAAAGATGGTCCGAATTCTTTCCTTTTATACAACCCTTTGTCAAAGATGGTCTGAATTCTTTCCCGCAAGACCATCCCCGGCTCGGAAACGTCCGAAATCTTTCCCGCAAGACCGTCGGCGGCCCGGAAACATCCGAATTCCTTTCCGTAAGACCGTCGATGGCCCAGAAAGGGCTAAATTCTTTCCTGCTGTCCATCCTTTGGCAAAAGATGACCTTTATTGTTCGCCTCAAACCCATCGTTTGCCTCGGAAGCGTTGGGGAGCAGATCGAAAGCTGGGCCGGAGCCAAAGAAGGACGCGGCGGCGTCTGAGCATCGGCTGAATGGGAAATGGACAGGCAAGGGGCAAGTTTTTAATCGCCGGAAGGCGGCGGACGGCGTTTTGGGGAGTAACAAGAAAAGATGTATCGGAGCGACAAAGCTGGCTTTGTCATTTATGGTACGGTCAAAGTAATGAAGGTTAAGAAAATAAACGGACCACCCAGAGTGGCTCTCCCACCACGTTCGCCGGGCCGATCTATCGCCCGGCTATGGGCCGCGCCCGCTAAAGACGGGCTTTTCAAACCCGCTTGAGCGGGCGCCGTTGACTAGCCCGGTTGATTTATCACCGGGTGGACGTCGTGGGGAATAGTCGTCCGATTATTTATTTAATCTCAATAACTTTGACGCTCCAAACGCTTTTTTGCGACAACTATGCTAAAATGAACACAGTGACACACAAGGAGAGTTCCTGTGACGAAAATCGATCTGTTAATATATAACGCCACCCAGGTGGCGACCTGCGCAGGGCCGGACGGCCCCAAACGAGGCAAGGCGATGGCCGACGTGGACCTGATTAAAGACGGAGCGGTGGCCGTGGCCGACGGGCAGATTGTGGCGGTCGGCCCCACGGCGGAGTTGCGGGCGGCTTACACCGCCGAGCAGATGATCGACGCGGCGGGCAAGGTGGTCTGCCCCGGTTTTGTCGAGCCGCATACCCACGTGGTTTTTGCCGGGGATCGGGTCGATGAGTTCGAACTACGGGTCAAAGGCACGAGCTATCAGGAGATTATGGCGGCCGGGGGCGGCATAGTCAGCACCACGACCGCCGTGCGGCAGGCGTCCGTCGAGCAGTTGGTGGCCGAGACGCGGCCGCGCCTGGACGCGATGCTGGCCCTGGGTACGACCACCGTCGAAATCAAAACCGGCTACGGACTGGACACCGCCAGCGAAATGAAGCTGCTCCGGGCCATCGAGGTCCTGGCCGGGCAGCACACCATCGACATCGTGCCGACTTTTTTGGGCGCGCACGCCATTCCGTCGGAGTATCAGGGTCGGGCCGACGCCTACACCGATCTGGTCATCGATGAGATGCTGCCGGCCGCCGCTGCCTGGTATCAGGCCTCGTTTTTTGCGGCCCGTCACATTCCGTTGTTCAACGATGTCTTTTGCGAGCAGAACGCCTTCAATCTCGATCAATCGCGGCGAGTGCTGGCGGCCGGGCTGGCTTTGGGGCTGCCGGTCAAAATCCACGCCGACGAATTTACCGCGTTGGGCGGGGTCTCACTGGCCGTCGAGTTGGGCGCGGTCTCCGTCGATCATCTCGACGTGACCACTCCGGCGGAGCGAGCTGTATTGGCCGCCTCGGAGACCGTGGGGGTGGTGCTGCCGGCGGTCAACTTCAATTTAGGTAGCCTCCACTTCGCCGACGCCCGCGCCTTGATCGATGACGGGGCGGCGCTGGCCCTCTCGACCGATATTAACCCCGGCTCGGCCCCTTGCCCGTCGCTGCCGCTGGTGATGGCGATAGCCTGCCGTTACCAGAAGCTCTTACCGGCTGAGGCGCTCAACGCCGTCACCCGCAACGCCGCCTACGCCATCGGCCTGGGCAACGAAGTGGGGTCGTTGGAACCGGACAAGCAGGCCGATATATTGATCGTCGATGCGCCGGATTATCGTCATTTAGCCTATCAGTTTGGGGGTAATTTGGTGGAGACGGTCATTAAAAGGGGCCGGGTAGTAGGTGAAGGCAGAGTTGTCGAAAGAGTGTAAGAAAAGGATTCAACTTTAAAGATATTGCTGTCATTTTTTACAAAATAAATCCTTAATACTATTTACGCGGCGTTCGGAATTTGTTAAACTAAATTAAATAGACGACGGGGAGATTAGATAGCAATGATCGAAACAATTGCAGCCGGTTTAGCGATTCATATAGGCAAAAAAGGTATTGATTGGATCTGGGATAAATACCAGGCAGGTCAAGCTCCCATAGTCAGTCAAGGTGGTCAATTGGGCTTTACGGCTACGCACCAAGGGCGAACGTCGATTGATCGAAAATTCACTGTTCCAAAACGTCAAATAAAAGCGCTAGTTTTTGGCGACTTATACCTACCTGACACCATTACAGACATTATCACTAACGATGAAATACCGCTCATCCTGATTATCGAGGAAAATCAACAGCAAACGCTTTTGTTTCCAGCCGATTTGGAGAATGGTTACGAAATTTATCTACCGCAGGGAAGGTATTCTTTTTACGTTTTTCTAATGGATTTAGGCGTGGATGATTTTCTTGATGCAGAAATTTATGCGATAGGATTACCGAGTCGAGAAGATCTCTCCGATATTCGCAGAATTGACGTTGCCAATCACAATGATATTTGGAGTATTGTCAGCGAAGCGCCTATTGTAATATCGGGCGGCGGAAAATATTATTTAGATTTTATTCTGCTAGATACCGATAGAGTTCCTGAATTTCCTAATTTCTTCGGAGATCTGATGGGAGCGTGTCGAGTGTGTGACTCCTGCCTGTATTACAACGATGAATATTCTACCGATTGGAAAATTACCAATAAAGGAAACTTCAAATGTGAGACCTGCGGTGAGAAGAATGACTTTGCCGAGTGTGAGAAATGCGACAGTATTTGGTTCAGAGAAACCAAAAAAGGTAATTTCCGGTGTTTCAATTGTGATAAGAAATTATGACTCTAGATGACAGACCGGAACAAGTCCAACATTCTTTAAGTCGGATGCTTTTGAAAAGACCAAGACTTTGGCTGAAAAGAAATAATTAATACCCCTCCACATTTTCCAACGCACTTCCCAATTGATCATAAATAGGATGAACATCCGGCGCGTGGAAGCGGGCGACGCGGTTCTTAGGATGAAGCGGTTCGGTGTAGAAAAATTCGGGCAGTTCGTCGTCCTCGACGGCAAAACCGGCCCGGCGATTGAACTCGCGCTCGAGCAGCAGGGTATCGCGGCCGAGTTGGTCGAAAAAGTCGGCGGTCAGGTTAGTGCCGTGGGCGCTGTTGAAGGTGTCGAGCATGAAATCAAGGTTGGGCTTGGTTACGCTGTTGCCGAAGACGCACAGGCCCAGCGAATCGATGGCGGCGTTCGTCAGTTGGGCCGACAGGCTGGCCTCCATCAATTCGTCTAATTCTTTGCCGGCGGTTTCCATTCGCGGCACGTTGCCGGCGGTGTGGTCAGCGCCTTGAGCTGTAACCATCATCGTGATACCCGTCACTTCGATCACGCGGGGGTCGTAGGCGCTAATGGCCTGTTTTTTGATGACCGGCACGCGTTGCACCTGAAAATGCTCGCCAACGCGAGCCGTACCCTGCGCGTAGAGCCGGCCAGTCTCGCTGCCGAGCCGAATTTGCTTGAGCGCCTCGGTCATAAAAGCAACATCGCCAAATTCAGCCAGCCCGGCCTCCATCAAGACCGCCAGGGTGGCTCCGGTTTCAATCGTGTCGACGCCGAGGTCGTTGGCGATGTAATTCAGCGCAGCCAGGTCGTCGGGGTCGGTGAGGCCGCAGTTGGTGCCTAACAGGCCGAGCGTTTCATACTCCACCGGCGATACCACCTCGTTGCCGGCGGAGTCGACATAGACATTGCTGCACTGGATGACGCAGCCGGGCATACAGGCGTGGGTGTGGTTGCCACCCCGCGCGTTGTTCAACTCGGTGATGTAATCGCCACCCAATTTAAAGGTTTCTTGATTAATATCAACCTGTTGGCCGGAGGTAAAGTTCCGCACCGGCAGCCCGCCCATATAATTGGTGTAATCGCCCATGCTCATCGTGCCGACTCGATTGTAGTTTAGGATGACGTCGCTCTCGCGCAGTTTCTTGGCGTAAGCGCCGATGGATTTCATCACCATTTTGCGATCGACTAATGGCGGGATTTTATCCATATCCACCACGATGGCTTTGACTTTTTTACTGCCCATAACCGCGCCGACGCCGCCGCGCGCCGCCAAGCGCGAGGGGCGGCGGTCGATGTCGCTGAAGGCGATACCGGCCAGCAAGCCCTGATATTCGCCGACCGGCCCGCAGATGGCCAGTGACACTTTTTTGCCGTATTGATCGTGCAAGCGAGCCGCGCACTCAAAATTACCCAGCCCCAGGTAGGATTGGGCCGAGTCAAAGGCAATTGAGCCGTCCTTTTTGAAATGGATGATGGTCCAGTCGTCGGCAGCACCGTGCAAATTAAAGCCGGCAATCTCTAACTGGCCCAGCGCGTAACCGAACGTGCCGCCGCCGTTGGCTTCCTTGATACCGCCGGTCAGCGGGCTTTTGCAGCCGACGCTGATGCGGTTAGCGTTCGAAAAACTGGTGCCGGCCAGGGGACCGGCGGAGAAAATAAGCAAATTGTCGGGCGATAAGGGATCGACGGCGGCGATGTTGTTCGCCAGCAGCGTTTGGGCGATAAGATACCGCCCGGCCCGAATGATTGCCTCGCCTTCGAGGGGCTGGGTTTCGATCCGGTGATCGTTTAGGAAGATATCATGATATTTGCGCACGGGGAGTTCTCCTTTGCTGTGTTCGAGCTAAGTATAGCGCAAAATGTGAGGAACGCCTAGTTTGGGAGAGGTGAGGCGGGCGGGGATTGCGGCGATGGCTGAGGGGAGATGAGGGCGCTGAAATGTAGTTGAAATCGGCCCAGTTGTACCCGTCAGCATAATGGCGTTAAGCTCGCAGCATCCCGAGTAGGTGAGCACAGCGAAACCGTATCGAGGGGTGCGGGTTGGCCCCGAATCGTCGTCGCAGCCGCACCCCTCGATACGCGCTCTACTTCGTTCCGCGCTACTCGGGATGCTGTTGCCGCTGAACTTCCTGCTAGTGGGGCCGGTTAGCCGTTCGGGCGGGAAGTTGCTCCGATTTGGGGGCAAGATTATGATATGGACCAGAATAAACAATGACAGGGGGCTAGGGCAAGCAGTGACACATTACGTATGGCGTATAATAGTGGCAGAGGCATTCCATCTCTCCTTGGAATAACGCATAGATTTGAAAGGAACCGGTCCGGTGAACTTATCCTCGCACAGCTTTCTGGTGGCATTAAACTCGGTGCAAGAAAGTTTACCTTAGTTGTGGCTAAATCTGCTTGTCAATGTAATCGAACTTTGTTGGATATCGCTAAGAATAGACTTAATTTAGAGTTAGACCATATTTTTGTGCAAACAGAAGGTGTTGCTACTAGGTTAGTGCAAACAGGAGGCATTGCTACTCCGGAAAATAGAACAAAAAAGGTCAGATTGGAGAAAAGAAAAAAAGTTCATTAGAGTTATGCCAACAGGAGGCTAACTCATGGCTATCGAATTTGGTCTGACCACAGAAATGGTCAATACGCAATATGCTGTCTTAGGCGTATTGTTAGCTCATTACCAACAAAATCAGGTCTTAAAATCGCTGGATCAAGTCAGGATATCAATGAAATCAGGCGATTTCAGTCCAAACGACAAGGTGGAGCAAGTCTTAGTGAGCATCTTAGCCGGTTGTGAAACGATCTCAGAGGTCAACCTGAAGCTAAAACCGGAAATACAGTTGGCTCAGTTGTGCGATTGGCCTCGGTTTGCCGATCAGTCGGGGCTATCGCGGACCCTAGATGCGCTAACTCTAATGAACATTGAGCAACTCCGGCAAGCCGTGACCCAAATTCTGCATCAACAGGGACAAACGGTGAACCATGACTGGCGAGGCCATCTCTATTTAGACTTTGACCTAAGCGGTCTGCCCTGTGGTAAAAAGGCGCAAGAGAGCCACAAAGGCTATTTTGCTAAAAAAAAACGTAACTGGCCGTCAATTGGCCCGAGTGAGCGCCATAAAATACCGCGAAACCCTATGGTCAGAACTCTATCCCGGCAATCAACATACCGTCCACTGTTTTCAACCGGCCGTCTTAGCCATAGAAAGTTCATTAGAGTTAGATGAACGGCAACGCAAACGGACAGTTTGGCGCATGGATGGCGGAGCGGGCACTGATGAGCATATCAAATGGCTCCTGGCTCGTGGTTATCATGTGATCGCCAAAGGGCTATCTCATTTTCGGGCGGCCAAGTTAGCTCAGCAAGCCCAACGGTGGGATGCTTACGATGATTGGTGGCTGGCCGAAGTTCCGCCGTCGGTCGATTATGGATGCCCCATCCGGGTCTTTGTCAGACGTCGGCTCAAAGATGACAAATGGCGACACAGCTACTATCTCAGCACCTTACAATTGCCCTCTAAAGGCTGTTTTCTGGACTTTTACCACCGTAGAGGTGGGGCTGAGGTAGAACAATTTCGTCAAGACAAATCTGGACTTAATCTGGCTACTCGCCGCAAACAGTCTTTTACCGGTCAACTCGGCTATATTCTCTTGACCGATTTAGCTCACAATCTGTTAGCCGACTTTCACCATAAAGCCTTGGTCGGCTCTCGCTTTGAAAATTATGGCTTAAAGCGCATTGTCCGTGATTTGCTTAACGTGCCCGGCCGCTTGGTCGTTGAGAACAATCAACTCAAATCCGTTGAGTTACTAACTCTAATGAAAAATTCCAAAGACCTGATTATTTGTTTGGAAAGGTACATTTCTGCTCAGTAGAAACCCCTTGTATTTGCACCAACTGGGTAGAAACCCGCTACTTTTGCACAAAAATAAGGTTAGAATTTAGGTAAAGAGCCTATGTCCATGTATTATGGTTTAGAGATTACCATAAATTTATTACCATCTGACTCTACAACGACTCTCACAACCTCTCTAAGACCTCTCCGACTCTCCTCTTTTCTTGGGCGTGTAGCGGCGGCCGATACGCGCGTTTGACAATATAGCGGCTTTAGAGACAATCATTTCCAATATTTGATAACATTGAAGCTAATATTCGAGGCTAACCATGAGAGACATTGTCGAAGGAGACTTGCTGTGGCAGCCGTCGCCGCATGATATTGAGAACGCCAACCTAACCCGTTATATGACCTGGCTGAAAAGCCATATCGGACGAGAGTTCGCCGATTACCAAGATTTATGGCGCTGGTCGGTGACCGACATCGATGCCTTTTGGGCCAGTCTGTGGGATTATTTCGATATCATCGCCTCAGAACCGTATACGGCTGTTGTGGCCGAACGCGGCATGCCGGGCGCCCGGTGGTTTCCCGGCGCGAAACTCAACTACGCCGAAAATTTCTTCCGCCAACAAACCGGCGACCACCCCGCCCTCTATTACCAAGCCGAAAGCGGCCCGCTCACCGAGATAAGCTGGCAGACGTTACATAACCAAACCACCCGTCTGGCCCAGGCCCTGCGAGCGATGGGCGTCGAGCGCGGCGACCGGGTGGTAGCCTACCTGCCCAACATCCCCGAAGCGATCGTCGGCCTTCTGGCAACGGCCAGTTTGGGGGCCATTTGGTCGAGCTGCCCGCCCGATTTTGGCGACCGCAGCGTGCTGGATCGCTTTAGCCAGATCGAACCGAAAATCCTCATCGCTACGGACGGCTACCACTGGGGCGGCAAAACCTTCGACCGCACCGAGGTGGTAGCCCACCTGCAAGCCTCGCTGCCGACTTTGGAGAAAACCATCCTCATCACCGACGTTACCGACGGCGCGGTTCTGGATCGCCTGCCGAACACGGTGCAATGGACCGACCTGTTGGCGGCCACGCCAACCGCCGACCTGACGTTTGAGCAGGTGCCGTTTGATCATCCGCTGTGGGTGCTGTACTCGTCCGGCACCACCGGCCTGCCCAAACCAATTGTTCAAGGTCACGGCGGCATCTTGCTGGAGCATCTCAAAGCCCTTCACCTGACGCTCGACCTGACGCCAGCGGATCGCTTCTTCTGGTTTTCCAGCACCGGCTGGATGATGTGGAACTTCCTGGTCGGCGGGCTGCTCAACGGCACATCGATCATCCTCTACAACGGCAGCCCCGGCTACCCCGATCTGAATGTCTTATGGCGGCTGGCCGAAACCAGCGGCATGACCTACTTTGGCGCCAGCGCGGCTTTTATTCAGGCCTGTATAAAAGCCGGCATTCATCCCAACCAAGAGTTCGACCTCAGCCGCATCCGGGCCGTAGGCTCAACCGGCTCGCCCCTGCCGCCCGAGGGCTTCGGCTGGATTTACGATAACATCAACGCCGACTTAGCCCTGGAGTCCTTCAGCGGCGGCACCGATCTCTGCACCGGCTTCATCGGCGGCATACGCACCCAGCCCATCTATGCCGGCGAGCTGCAAGGGCCATCGCTGGGCGCAGCGGTTCAGTCCTTCAATATCAACGGTGAGCCGGTCATCGATGAAGTCGGCGAGTTGGTGATCACCGAGCCGATGCCGTCCATGCCCATTTACTTCTGGAACGACCCCGATATGAGCCGCTATCGCGAGAGCTACTTTGAGATGTTCCCCGGCATCTGGCGGCACGGCGATTGGCTGAAGATCAACGAGCGCCACGGCTGCGTGATCTACGGCCGCTCCGACTCGACCATCAATCGCCAGGGCATCCGCATGGGCACCAGCGAGATCTACCGGGTGGTTGAGTCATTCCCCGCCATCGCCGACAGTCTGATCATCGATTTGGAGTTGCTGGGCCGCGAGTCGGCCATGCCCCTGTTTGTGGTGATGCGCGACGACGCCGTTCTGGACGATGATTTGCAGCAGCAGATCAAACAAAAGCTGCGCAGCGAGGTCTCGCCGCGTCACGTGCCCAACGACATCATTGAGATCAAGCAGGTGCCTTACACCCTCAGCGGCAAGAAAATGGAAGTCCCTATTCGTAAGATATTGCTGGGGATGGATATCAAAGCAGCCGCCAATCCCGGCGCGATGCGCAATCCTGAAGCGCTTGACTTCTTCGTGGCCTATGCCGAAACCCTTAGCAAGGAATAACAGCCTTTAGCCGCAATCAAAACCTTAAACCACAGAGGAGACACAAAGGAGGCACAAAGCCCACAAAGAAAAGCCTCTGTGAACGCTGTGCCTCCTTTGTGTCCTTGGTGTTAAAAACTTTCGCCCAAGCGGCAGTAACCGCATAGTTCGCGACGCCATCGAAAACAAAAAGACCCCGACATACATCGGGGTCTTTTACTCAGAAATATGCGATGCTCCGGACTACGGTGGGCAGGTTCCCAATTTTCCGCACCATAGCCGTGATTTACAATAGCCAATTGAAGAGGACGCAAGACGGGTATCCGGCTCCGATGACTCTGATATTAATCGGTCATCTCAGAAATTCAGCAAATCCCATTTGAACTCGGTCAGGAGCGTCAAAGTTTACTTTGACAAACAAAGCAGAGCTTTGTTGCTCCAGAATGTAGATATACTGATATTACGGAATTCCCCTGACTTGGCTCACCCTTTCGTTGGCCGATTGCCATCCATTTTCCCCAAAAGGGGCTTACAATCTACTCAACGGACAGTCCGTAATAGCCTTCGACAAACGGACTTTTTTGGCCTATTCTCGACCGGCTGAGGACACATTACGCCCGATGCCGGCAAATCCGATTTTAGAACCCGCAGCCTTTAGCTGTCGGGGCTCAGCCTCCTGCCTGCTTCAGTCGAAAACTTTGCCGGCCGGTGATGACTATACAGCTACCCATAGGCTCTAGATTTATGGGGCGGCTAGAGTTTAGCCAACGTTAAGTTACGGCTGAATACCTATAACCATCACCAATCTGCTGAAAGCTGACCGCTGATAGCTGACGGCTTCACTTTACCAAAAGAGTGACTATACGACCATACTACCGACACTGAAGTAAGAGGGTCTGGGCGAGCGGGAACCTGCTTGCCCGCCCAGAACGCCCTACTGCGAAACCTTGGTTAATTCATAGTTTGACGACTAATGCAGCAGCGAAAAAATATCGATCTGCCGCAAACTTCGTAAGCCGCGACTCTTGTGCTGGCGAACGACATCTTCGGTCACGCCCATCGTCTCGGCGATTTCGGTGGTGCTGTTACCGTTGAGGTAACCTTCCAACACGTCTCGCCGGGATGACGGCAACGTCGACAGCCCCGCCTGCAACGCGTCCCGCGCTTCCCGCCGCTCGATCACCGTTTCAAGCTGCGGATGGGGACTCTCCAACACATGTTCCGGCGTGTCGTCGAGCGGAACCAACCGCTGATTTCGGCGGCGCGCTTCGCGGATTTTGTTGCGGGCAATCCCCTTCACGTAAGCCGTAAACGGTATTCCCACCCGAGGCTGGTAGCGACCCCGCTCGATTTCGAGGAAGGCGGTCAGCATGGCCTCTTGCAAAATGTCCGCATCTTGCTCGGCGGTATCGTTTTTGGCTCGAATGAAGCCCAGCACGGCGATTTCGCCAATGCGGGTGTACCACTCGCGCCAAGCCGAAGCCCGGTCTCGTGCATCACGATTTACGTTCGGCAGCAGCCGTTTAACCAAGGTTTCGTCGGACTCTGGTCGAACGTTCATAACTTTCTCCTTTCTAGATTGATAGAACGCTACAATTTACGGTCCAACGAACAGAGCATCGCATATTTAGTTGTTAAAGGTGCAGCGGGCCGACGCAGCATCGACCCGGAGAGAACGCCTTGGCTCTCTCTAATGCTTCATGCAGTTTATCGCCAATTTGTGACAGAAGATCAAGAAATTGGTTATTGGATTGGGTGGGGGAATTTTTGCGACTCGATTATTATAGCCGGCGAAGCGGATTGGGTCAACTGTTGTTAAAAAATTAGGTGCGTTTCACTTTTGGGGTGAATATGGCTCCTCGCATCGCTGAGGCCGCTGAATGCGCTGAAACCGCTGATTTTTCAACCAAGCAGCCCCTTATCCGTGGCTCAATCGGGCGACCTCGATTACAAGACGATGTTTCAGCGACCTCATTTTTCTCAGCGCATTCAGCGATTCAAACTCGCCCCTGCCTGTCACATCCCGCCGGCAGCGCCCATGTAGTAAAACGGAGGAAGCTCACAATGCACCTATTCTGGGCCATAACCCAACGCTCATTCCAGCGCCACCTAACCTATCGAGCGGCCACGGTAGCCGGGCTGGTGACCAATCTCTTCTTTGGGTTGCTCCGCGCCGCCGTCCTGATCGCGCTGTATAACGCGCGGCCGGAGGTGGCCGGAATTACCGTTCAGGAGGCCATCACCTACACCGGGTTAACCCAGGCCATCATCACTTATATCAGCATCTTCGGCTGGTACGATCTGATGCAGTCCGTTTACGATGGCGACGTGGCCGTCGATCTGCTCAAGCCGATGAACTACTTCGCCTTCTGGCTGGCTCAAGATGTCGGCCGGGCTGTCATCAACTTGCTGCTGCGCGGCTTAACGATCATGCTCATCTATGCCCTCATCTTCAACCTCACCTGGCCTACCGCCCCCGTTCAATGGCTGGCTCTGGTCTCGGCCTTGGCCCTGGCGCTGCTGGTCAGTTTCGCCTGGCGCTTTCTGGTCAACCTGGCCGCCTTTTGGACGCCCAATGCCAGGGGGATCGGGCGGTTTGCCTTTGGCATCACCTGGGTGCTGTCCGGTTTTTACATGCCGCTCCGCTACTTTCCCGATTGGTTTGTGACCTTGTGCCAGCTAACCCCCTTCCCGGCGATGGTCAACACGGTGGTCGAGATATATTTGGGGCTGTTAACCGGTCCGGCGCTCCTACACGCGCTGCTGCAACAGGTACTATGGTTGGCCATTTTAATCATCGCCGGGCATTTGGTGCTGCGGGCCGGATTGCAGCGGCTGGTGATTCAAGGAGGATAATGTGTGGTTTACGGTAAACATCTACCGGCGGTTGATCGCCGTGCAACTGAAAGCCCAACTGCAATATCGGGCGGCGTTTCTGCTGGAAATCGCCGCCGCCGCGATCACCTTGTTTATGTTTTTCGGGGCGCTGGCCTTGGTATTTCATCGCTTCGGCCAACTGGGCGGCTGGAGCCTGGCTGAAGTCGCCTTCTTGTGGGGGCTGGTCGAGCTGGCTTTTGGGCTGATGGATTTGACCTTCAGCGGGTTCGATCCCGGCGACTTCGGCCAGCGGGTGCGCAAAGGCAGCTTCGATCAAATCCTGCTGCGGCCCCTCAGCCCGACGCTGCAACTGCTCGGCGCTGATTTTCCCGTCCGGCGATTGGGCCGGATCATCCAGGGCGGCGTCATCCTGTGGATCGCGCTAGCGCTGCTCGATCTGACCTGGACGCCGCTCAAGCTGGCCTACTTGCCGCTGGTGCTGGTCAGCCAGATCGGCTTCTTCGGCGGTCTGTTCATCATCGGCGCGACCATTACCTTCTGGACGGTCGAGTCGATTGAAGCCATTAACATCTTCACCTACGGCGGCAGCGAGCTGATCGCTTACCCGATGCACATCTACCCCGCCGGGCTGCGCCGCTTCTTTACCTACATCATCCCGGCGGCGTTCCTCAACTACTACCCGGCGCTGTTTCTGTTGGATAAACCCGACCCGTTCCACCTGCCGGCCTGGACGCCTTGCCTCACGCCGGTGGCGGGGTTCGGGCTGCTGGGCCTCGCCCTCTTATTTTGGCGATTTGGCATACGTTACTATCAAAGTACTGGGACGTAAGACAAATCCAAGAATTAACTTAACCGAAATGTAGTGCGTAGTGCGTCTTCCGTATCATAATCGGCTACGCAATATGTCGTTGGTGCGGCAAATTCACGTCACCCGCGAAAATTATAGAACACGGATCACACGGATTGAACGGATTTTCACCGATCCAAATTTATTTTATCCGTGTTAATCCGTATGATCCGCCTAATCCGTGTTCTACTTTGGGTTGTGGCTTCGCGATGTTATGCACTACGCAAATTACGTAAAAGTTAATTTTTTCTCTTGGAGATACCAAACGGAGGAATAACTTAATGAGCATTATCAAAGTAACCAACCTACAAAAATATTTCAAAGTCGCTAAACATCAGCGCGGCCTGTGGGGATCGCTGCGCAGCCTGATCACCCGAGAGTACGAGCCGGTTCGAGCGGTGGACGGCATCAGCTTCGAGATTCAGCCCGGCGAGTTAATCGGCTATCTGGGGCCGAACGGCGCGGGCAAATCGACCACCATCAAAATATTGACCGGCCTGCTGGTGCCGTCGGGCGGGGAGGTGTTGGTCAACGGCTATGTTCCTTGGCGCGAGCGGCGGCGCTACGTGGCCCGGATTGGGGCGGTCTTTGGCCAGCGCACCACCCTGTGGTGGGATTTACCCGTGATCGAGTCGCTGGATCTGTTGAAGCACATCTACCAAATTCCGGCCGAGCAGTATCGCCGCAACCTGGCCGAATTTCGCGAGCTGCTACAACTCGACGCGTTTCTGAACACGCCCGTTCGCTCGCTGTCGCTGGGCCAGCGCATGCGGGCCGATATCTGCGCAGCCCTGCTCCACAACCCCGATCTGCTGTTTCTGGATGAACCGACCATCGGCCTGGATGTCGTGGCCAAGGAACGCATCCGGCAGTTTATCCGGCACATCAACCAGGAGCGCGGCACGACCGTGATCCTGACCACGCACGACCTATCGGATGTGGCGAAACTGTGCCGGCGGGTGATGATCATCGACCGGGGCCAACTGCTCTTTGACGGCCGGCTGGGCGCGCTGCAACATCGCTTCGGCGGCCGGCGGGAGTTGGTCGTCGATCTGGCCGACGACTACCCCCACGCCGGCGTCGACGGCGCGCGCATCGCCCACCGAGACGGCCAGCGCGTAACCTACCAGTTCGAGCCGGGCCACATCACCGCCTCGGAACTGATCGGCCGCATCTCGGCTCGGTATCGCATCCTGGATTTGGCCGTGCGCGAACCGGACATCGAAGCGACCATTCGGCGCATTTATGAAGAGCGGCTGCTGGAAAAGACCGGGCCGATGTTAGGGTCAAACGGCTACCGGTGAGCCGGAGGCTGATTAGAGAGGTCTTGGGTTTTTTTTGGATTAACTTGGAGACGTTGTAGAAGTGTGGCAAGACAGTCGGGGTGTTGGAGGTATGTATTTAGCAGCCCGTTTAAGAACAATAACTTTGCTCATTCTAAATCGTCTAGATCGATGTAAGCGTCAACATTACCCTTCTCCCGGTCTTGTCGCGCCGTCTCAAGATCGTCAATTGCTTCTTTATCAAGGTCTAAACCGAGCAACTCCTCAATTATTAAGAAATCTTTCCAAGAGATAATCACCTCGGTAGGGTCGCTTGACCTCAAAAAACAACGAGTTTCTTTTCCAGCGTTAGCATGGTTCACTCTCATTCCTTCAGAGTTACGTGTTGTTATCCATTGTCAATTGTCAATCAATTGTCAATGGCTGATCATTTCGGCAGCGAGGAAAATTCACACAGCCGTAAAACGACTGTCCGGCCGCTTACCCTGCTTCGCGGTCCTAAGCACCATCGGTACGCCGCATTTGGGACACACCGGCACGGCATCCGTCGGCTGCAAATCAGCCTTCGGCGCCAGGACAGGGACTGTCCCATTGCGCCTGCCCGCCCCACAATATGCATCTCCAGTAGCGCTTAAATCTGCCCTACTATAAGCCCGTTGGTTCGGTATTTGAATCAGAGGCAGCCCGGCCGACTCAAACACCTGCTCGACAAATGCATCGCGTGTTTTCCGCTTGGCTTGTTGGTGGCTGCCGTCATCCAGTTCGATCCCGACGACCGGTTTCATTGTCTTAGGATCGCACAGCAAAAAATCGACGTGCTTTTGCGAGATACGGCCAAAGTAGGATTTGTTTTCATAGGGCCGTTTGACAAAGAATATATCCGCCAGCCGGACCTTACTCAACACCACCCACTGGCCTCCGACATAATTTATCAGCACGTGATAAAGGGACAACTCCGCCGGTGATAGAAAATCGTCGCGGATGGCATAGGTAGTGGTTGGACAGAGGTTTCTTGGGTTTTGGGACTGCCTTGGAAGTACTTCAAGAAGGAGGCCAAGCAACCAGGGTTTTGGTCGGTTGTAGTATGGTGATATTTTATCCATTCTTAGTGAAAGAGTTGTAAAGGGTAGATGAAGATTATTTTTCGACGATCTTTCTCAATTCATCCATACTCAAAAGGCTCTTACCGTGATGAAGATATGATGGCAATTGGCACACACAATAGCTAAGTCAGCAAGTCTTACCCGCCGACTTTCGCCAAGTTCAGACAGGGGAACAAGATGATGACATTCGGCAAACCCATAACCTAATTCACCATATACTTGAGCAAAATCAAACTCGCAAACTTCACAAGCCAGCGCCCCTTCTCTTTGAGAACTTTTTCCTTTTTGCGTTTTGTTAACTGAGGGTTTCGTTCTCGTTGGCGGTGCAGGCGAGTCAAAATTCTTCCTTCATTAAACTCATCCTCTATCTCGACTTCATAAGCGGCTTTGGGTTCGGTAATAATTGAGCGATAATTTAACTGAATGGCTGAGGCCACTTGTTTTAATCTCCATAGGGTTCTGTTGGCAAACTCATCCCATACTTCTAGCTCTAACTTACTCCCTCTTTTTAATCCTGTTCCAGCATAGGTAGGGTCCACACTCAAAAAATTACCCAGCTTCATCGATACGCCATTGGGGTTGCGAAATTTAGCTTCCTGTAATTTGGCGTCGTGAATGGGCAATTTGTTTAACAACTGGCTCAATTCGATCACCTTTGGGTGGTCAGCATCTAATTGCCTACTCCCCTCAGAGATATAGAGATTCAGGGCCAGTATAAGTTCATCTCTTGTCCAATTGGGATTTCGTGACATTTTTCAACCGCACTTTACTTGTTGTATTTTGTCTCTGGGACGATCAGCTGGGTCTCCTAGCTTTCCCGGCTTGAAATTGCGAACGAGCCAGCCCAGAAACCCATTTACAATTCTTGATCGTGAGCACAGTTGCACCCTTCATTTTGCGAATTAAACACCGATACTCCGGCGGAATTTCAACCGCCTGTTCGCCGAAATAATAGAAATGCTCACTGACATAAGCGCAGGGGTATTTCAAATCCTGTCGGTGTTGATAAACCTCCGGATGGTTCCACGTAGGATGCTGCTGCCAATCACCCCTTTCATCTCGGTAATACATATTGTCGCCGGTCAGCTCTTCATAACGCCCTTTTTATCTTAGGTTTTTTCGTGGCAAAGCGAGGGTCAGCATAATAAGCTTCAAAACGGCAAAAACTTCCGAAACCTGCATAGCATAAACAAGTTTGGCCCCTTTTAGCCACCGGCTGAGTGCCCATAAACCAATCTCCTTTTGAGCGCGGATACCCATATGGTTTGGCGTACAGACATATTTGTGCAGTATCCCCAAAATGGATTAGAGCCAGACCAACATCATATTTAACCACATATGAACAGAATCTCATTTTTCCCTATTCTCCCAACTATCCTTATTCATAAAACCCTACCGTCGCCCTCAACCGCTCCGTGTATTGATAAATCTCGTCCAACCCTTCAATCGGCACTTTTTCCTCGCTCTTGTCCGCATCAATCAGACCGATATATTTTTGAGCAGAATTAAAATGCAATCGGCAAATAGGTTTGCGATTATTATCGTCCAGCAGGATACCGCAATAGCTTTGCACGTCGCGCATCACGACGCGATGGGCATCGACTACCCGCCGTAAAATAGATTTCACGATGAAATAGGCTTCCTTTTCCTCATCCGTGGTCACAATTTTGGGGGCTTCCAGTGAGGCCGGGGACACCGGCTCAGCTCCATTGGGTCATCTGGCCGATCCTATCCGTAGGGAGTTTGAATCGCCTTCTTCGGTTTAAAAGCCGATACGAGCCGCTGATTGATCCGCTCGTTCAAAACTGTTGCAGGGCCTTTTTACAATCCTTCAAACTCATCGCGAACCGCCTTTGTAAAGCGACCGTTATGTACCTGGCTCACGAAAACCGGATGAAGTCATCCGAAGGCTCCGACCATTGATCGGTGATAATCTGCTTGATGGCTCGGGTATATTTCAATTCGCTGGCTGTGGTTAATATATTGTCCAAATCATAGGAAAACTTGGTGAATTTCTTTAGTTCTGCCAATTCCCGCTCAGAATAATCTTCCAGGTTGAACTCGAAAAATGCTTTTTTAGTCATTTTGTTGGGCGTATCCAAATCGGTAAAGAAGCGATAAATGATGCCGTTCGTTAGAACTGCGCAAACGGGCGTGGGTGACACTAAAATAACGAAACAATTGAGAGGCGTGGGCCTTATCTAAATTATGACCGTGCCATTTACACTCAAAGAGCATAATTGGTTGCCCCTCTTTTTAAGATGGCGTAATCCACTTTTTTTCCCCTTTTCACACCCACATCGGCCACTAACTCAGGCGTGACCTCTGCCGGATCAAAAACGTCGTAACCGAGCGCGCTAATAAACGGTATGACAAAGGCATTTTTAGTCGCCTCTTCCGTACTAATCAGGTCACGCTGTTTGGGAATACGAGAGCCGCCAATTCTTGAATTCTATCGCTGAAATCCATTGATCGCTCCTTCAAGCTATTTTGTTTTTAATGTACAGAAAGTACTTTAGGCTGCTCCTGGCCGATTTTTGTTAGAGGCTGAATAGACCGAGCGTTTAATAAACCTAAAATCACCCCATTATATCACGAAACTCCTGCTCTAACATTTCAAAATAGTTAGAAAACACCCATCCCGGACCAATTTCCTATCCAACTTTTGATGCGGCATAGCCCTTTGATGCCATTATTCCCTCTCGCAAAAAATCTATTTAGCGCGGGGGTTCAAATCCGGCTGAGTAATCATAGTTGTTTGCAAAATTTCATTTACATTCGAAATTCGTTCGTACAAATCGAATTTGTTAGTACAAATCGAAATTTGTCGCTGAATGTTGAAAGTATTGCGTAAGTATTGAAATTTGTCTCTGAAAATTGGAAGTATTAAGTACGCGTTGAATTTGTCTCTGAAAATTGATTTCGTTAGTACAAATCGAAATTTGTCGCTAAATATTGATTTTGTTAGTACAAATCGAGATTTGTCTCTGAAAATTGGAACTATTAAGTACGCGTTGGAAAAATTAGCTGAGCGGGGGAGTTTATCCTGCCAAAGGGATTTTTCCCTTAATCCCTAATCCCGACCCCCTACCCCGATTTGAATACATCGGCGGCAGCTTGAGGCATAATTAATGGCTGTTTCTAAGGAACGACCACTTCCAGCGTATAATTGGTCGGCGTAGACAGCGTCGATTGCACATCGATGAAATAATCCTGAGTGGCCGGTAGCTGACCCTGCCAACTGGTCGCATCGGCGCTGTCGGGGACCAGGATGGTTCCGTCCTGTCCAAACACAACAAACGTCACCCCAAATCCGGTTAAGAACCGAATTTGCAGATCTTGTTCGGCTGCGGCGGCCAACAACACGTAGCGCTGCACCTGGCCGGGATCGAGCGAGCCGCCGACTTTGGTCGAGGTTGCGCCCGGCTGAAATTGGATGCGCTCCGGCGCTAACGTCTCGCTCGACGATGAGGGGATCACCACTTCCATTGTATAATCGACCGGCGTCCCGGCCACCGAGCGGACATCGATCAGATAGTTCTGCGTGGCCGGCAGTTGGCCCCTGCCAACTATTGGCGTGGGCGCTGTCGGGCAGCAAAACGGTTCCGTCCTCGCCGGTGATGACCAACTGAACGCCGAGACCGGTCGGAAAGCGCACCAGCATCACCTGCCCCGCCCCCATCTCGATGACGTAGCGGCGGAACTGGCCGGATCGACCCGGCCCTGGAGTTGGGCCACCGGATTGCCCGGCTCAAATTCAATGCGCTCGGCGGTGCTGCGGCTCTGGCCCGGCGGTCCGCCGGCTACCGGCGGCAGCACCACCTCCAGGGTGTAATCAACCGGCACCCCGGCCACCGATTTAACATCGATCAAATAATCCTGCGCGTCCGGCAGCACGCCCTGCCAACTGGTCGCGTTGGCGCTGTCGGGCAGCAGGATCGCGCCGTCCGCGCCGAAGATGATCAGCTTCACGCCCAAGCCGGTCGGGAACCGCGCCAGCAGCGTTTGCCCGGCCTGCCCTCGACCACATAGCGCTGCGTCTGGCCGGAGTCGATGTTGTTGGACACCTGCGTGCCAAACGCGCCCGGCTCGAATTCCAGCCGGGTCGCGGCCAGGTCATCCGGCGGCGAATCATCGACGGCCAGCATCACTTCCATCGTAAAGTTGGCCGGCACGGTCGCCACCGATTTGACGTCGATGAAGTAAGGCTGCGTGGCCGGTAGTTGTCCCTGCCAGGTGGTGGCATTGGCCCCGTCCGAGACGAAGGTCGTACCGTCCGCGCCGTAGACAATCAGTTTGATGCCCAGGCTGTTGAGAAATCGCACCGACAGCGTTTGCCCGCGTTGGCCCTCGAGGACGTAACGTTTGACCTTCACCGGGCGTAATCGCGTCGCCAAATTGGGTTGAGCCGCCCTCGGGCGGGAGGAGCAGCCGCTGCGGAACCAAGGTCGGCGTCGGGGCGGGCGGGCGGTCGCCGTGTTTGTGGGCGTCGGTGAGGGGTTGGGGTCGGCGTTAGGGTTGATGTCGGCGTCGGCGTATGGGTCGGCGTGCCGGTTGGCGGCGGGGTCGCGGTAACGGTCGGTTCAGGGGTTTCGGTCGGCGAGGGGTGGCCGTGACAAAATCGTATCGGGCTGCAACGGGGTCGGCGGTGGCGGGGTTGAGGTACAGCTTACCAGCAGCGCCACCAAACACAAGAGGGTTAGTTTTCCGGCCGCCCAAAACGGGTGGTGATTTATGCTGTTGAAATCGTGTTGACGAGGATCAATCAATGTCCTTTATGCTGAATCCGTTCAAGACCTTATAACCTGAAAGCGCGAGGCTGAAGCCATCATTTCGCAGCGCTAAAGGAGAAACCCTTTGACAATCCAATAAAAGGTTTTGGCAGGCAAAATTTGAAGCGACAACGCCAATTTCCCCGTGCGAATGCTTCAATTATTGCGACTTTAGGGATTTCTCCGCCTCCGGCTACGAAATGACCTACTCGACTTTAATTATCACACTCAGGCTTATAGGTTTCGAAATGTCAATATTGCTGTAACACCTGTTCCCATCGGAAATGGCGCTATTACCACAAATTTAACGCTATACGAAAACCTATAAGGTCTGGCCAGCCCACTTACCGAAGCTTTTTGTAATAGTTAATCAACCCGTTAGTCGAGGCGTCATGGCTGCTGACGGACCTGCTGCCATCTAATTCGGGCAGAATCTTTTTAGCCAACTGTTTACCCAATTCAACCCCCATTGATCGAAGGAGTTGATATCCCAAATCGCGCCCTGGGTGAAGATTTTATGCTCATACATGGGCAATGAGCGACCCCAGCGTTTCGGGCGTGAGTTTCTCGAACAGGAAGGAGTTGGAGGGCGATTGCCCGCGAAGGTTTTGGCGGCGACCAGCAGTTCGAGCTGTTCTGGAGACAAATCCTGGCCGGCCAGCTCCTGGCGGACCTCATCCGGCGTTTTGCCCGTCATCAACGCCTCGGTTTGGGCGAAATAGTTCGACAGCAAGATGGGATGGTGCTGGCCGATGGGGTTTTGGCTTTGGGCCGGGGCCAGGAAGTCGCACGGGATCAGTTTGGTGCCTTGGTGGATCAACTGGTAGAAAGCGTGCTGGCCGTTGGTGCCGGGTTGGCCCCAAATGATCGGTCCGGTCTCGTAATCGACCTGCGCGCCGGCTTTATCGACGCTTTTACCGTTGCTTTCCATGTCGCCTTGCTGGAAGTAGGCCGGGAAGTGGTTCATGTACTCATCGTAGGGCAAAATCGCCACCGACTCGGCCCCGAAGAAGTTGTTGTACCAGATACCGAGCAAGCCCATCACCGCCGGGATGTTCTCTTCGACCGGCGTGGTGCGGAAATACTCATCGACCTTGTGTGCGCCGGTCAACAGCGCCTCGAAATTGTCCATGCCCAGATACAGGGCAATCGACAGGCCGATAGCCGACCACAGCGAGTAGCGCCCGCCGACCCAGTCCCAAAATCCAAACATGTTGTCGGGGTCGATGCCGAACTTGGTCACGGCGTCGGCATTGGTCGACAGCGCCGCAAAATGCTTGGCAATGGCCGCCTCATCCTTGGCCGCGGCCAGGAACCAATCGCGGGCTGAGTGGGCGTTGGTCATGGTTTCCTGGGTGGTAAAGGTTTTGGAGGCAATCAAAAACAGCGTCGTTTCCGGATCGACCACTTTCAACGTTTCGGCCAGGTTGGTGGCGTCCACGTTGGAGACGAAATGCACCCGCAGGCCGGGCTGGGCGTAGGGGGTTAGGGCCGTGGTGACCATCTTCGGCCCCAAATCAGAGCCGCCGATGCCGATGTTAACCACATCGGTAATGGCTTTGCCGGTGAAGCCTTTCCAGGTGCCGGAGCGAACTTTGTCGCTAAAGGTGCGCATTTTGGCCAGCACGCGGTTAACTTCCGGCATCACGTCTTCGCCATCGACGAAAATGGGCCGGTTGGAACGATTGCGCAGGGCGATGTGCAGCACCGCCCGACCTTCGGTGTTGTTGATTTTTTGGCCGCTGAACATGGCGTCGATCTTGTCGGCCAGGCCCGCCTCTTGCGCTAAGATGGACAACAACGACATGGTTTCGGTGGTAATCCGGTTCTTAGAGTAATCGAACAGGATATCTTCAAATTGCAAAGAGAATTTTTGAAAGCGGTCAGGGTCCTGGGCGAATAAATCGCGCATGTGAAGCCCCTCTATGTTTTGTTTGTGCTCGGCTAAAGCCTGCCAGACCGGCGAGACGATCAGTTCGGACATGCTGTTTACTCCTCTCTGAGAATAATTTTGGACAATATGCTTAAGGACGTGGACCTCCAAATTATAGATGACCCCCGGAATTTTACCAAAAGAACGTCTGACGCACCAGCAACTTTAATCTTTAAGGTGACGGTCACATTTGCCGGGTAAAGCCGTTGGTTTCGTCGATCAGATGGGCATTTTTAACCAAGTGACCGTCACCTTGTCGCCATATCGAGAATGACTGCTGACGCGCTATCGTTGGTAAGGTGTGGTTGGACCATTGGTCGGGCATTGGACAAAATTGACGGGAGGTATGATAGGATGTAATACAAAGGGGTTCAGTTCGTAATGATCTAAAAGGAACTTTTTCGATCTGAGCAACGTAAAGAATATAGCAGTGCAAAAAACCTTGTGAGAGTGAGCGGGATGATAGATTTATCGTATCGACAATTGGTAGGCATTGGGGTTGGCAGCGTCGTGGGGTTAGTGCAGGGACTGGTGGTTTACGGCGTGGGGCAGATGGTTGTTGGGGCGGCGCGGCTGCCTCAGCCGATGTTAACCTCCGACGCGTTGTTGATATCCTCAGGGCTGCTCGTCATTATTTTGGCGGCGATTACCAGCCTCAGCGGCTTTGCCGGCGGTGTATTGGCCGGGGTGTTAAGCAGCGGGCTGGTGAGCGGCGCGCAAATCGGCGGGACGGGCGGTGTTTTGGTAGGGGTGGCGAGTATGGCTATGACGGGTGAAACCTTGGCCGGGAACTATGTCGGCCTGACGGTTGGCCTGGCGGCCGGGTTGATGGCCGGGGCTGTCGCCGGCGGCATCAAAATTCTGGTCAGGGAAGAACGTTATTTGTAATCGCTGAGTTGGTAGTAATTATGAACCCGGCGGCATCGAGCGAAACTGCTCGATCAGCGCATCAGGAATACCTGCGCCGCGCAGAAACGGGTCAGGGATTCTCCCCTTAGAGCGAACCAGCGTCTGCACGTCAATAAAGGAAGGCGACAGGTGTTTAACCACCGCCAACCCTTTGACCCCACTCAAATCGACCCCGCCGAAAAAGGTTCCACCCAGCCGGGCTTCGCTCAGGTCGGCGCCGGTGAGGTTGGCCGCGCTAAAATTGGCCCGCTCCAGATTGGCTTCGTACAAATTGGACATCTCCAGATGGGCTTCGTACAGGTTGGCCCCAAACAAATTCGATACGCTCAGATCGGCGGTTATCAGCCGAGCTTGCTGGAGTTGGGCCTGGCTCAAGTTAGCTCGGCTCAGGTTGACCCCGCTGAGATCAGCCCCATTAAGAACGGCGTCTTCCAAATTAGCCTCACTGAGATTGGCGCCATTAAGGTTGGCCCCGGTCAGGTCAACCCCGCTCAGATCGGCTTTGCTCAAGTTGGCTTGGGTTAGATTGGCCGCCCTTAATATTGACCGGTGCAGACCCGCGCCGGTTAAATTTACTCCACTTAAATCGGCCTGAGTTAAATCAGCCTCAGTGAGGCTGGCTCGTCGTAAATCGGCCCCGCTCAGGTTGGTGCTAACCAACACCGCCCCATTCAATTGAGCCTCGGTCAGGTTGATTTTGATGAGCGCCGCCCCCTTGAGATTAGCGCCCTGTAAATCGACCCGAATCGCGTCAACCCAACTGAAATTGGCTTCTTTTAAATTCGCATCTATCAACGCGGCTTCGATCAAATTGGCCCGGATCAGATTAGCCCCGATCAGCCTGGCTTTTCTCAAGTTGGCCCCAAACAGATCGGCCTTGAACAGATCGGCTCCGGACAGATCGACGTAACTCAGGTTAGCTCGGCGCAGGTCTGCTTCACTCAGAATAGCGCCGATAAGATTGGCCCGGCTCAAATTAGCCCGATTGAAATCGGCCCGGTTGAAGGAAGCGCCGCTGAGATCGGCTTTGGACAGATCGGCCCCGCTGAGATTGGCATCATTGAGGTCGGCCACACTCAGGTTAGCCCCGTGCAAATTGGCCCCGTCTAAATTGGCTCGACTCAAATCGACGCCGGGTAGCTCCGCGCCGCTCAAATTCGCCCAACTCAGTTTAACCCGCGTCAAGTGAGCGCCGCTCAACTCCCATCGACTCAAATCGGCCCGGCTCAGATCAGGTACAATATCCGGTTCAGCTTGCCGCCACTGCCGCCAGGCGGCTTGGCCTTGTTTTAGAATTTCAAGGTATTTGTCGTCGGCCATGGCTAATCCGTTACTTTTTACGGCCCTCGAAAAATTCGACCAGGCCGTACCAAATGAGCACCATCGCTACACCCTCATCCAAGTTGCCGACAATCGGAATGATGTCGGGAATGATTTCAATCAACCCTCCGGTCGGGTTAAGCAGGTAAACCATGCCAACCACCGCCGCCAGATAGGTGGCCCAACTTGGAATTCCCCGGGTTGAGGGTGGGGTGGTCAGCGGACCCATATGGTCTTTTTCCACGGTTATAACTTTTGATTTCGTCGCTGGGCGATATATAGCCCCACCATACCGCCAATCATCCCGCCGATCAGCGTCGCCAGAATAATCCCCATATTGGTGGGAAAGTAAGTCATGGCCAGTAATAGGCCCAGGCCGGCCCCAACCGGCACGGCGATGGTAGAAATTTTCAAGGGTAGTCTCCTTCAAAAAATAACGGTCTGGAGCATTAAAGCTTGCTTTGATCGCGTTGACAAAGCAAGCTTTGTCGCTCCAATGCATTTTCATTCTCGTTGCAGCGCCGCAGGAATTGCCACACGCCTTTTATCCTACCGTTAACACTGCCTACATTATCAATCAATTATTATAATCGACAAAATCACTATGGTTCTGTCAGACTCTCTCAGAAGGGGGAAGTTGTTTAATTCTCAACCTCAAACAGCTTTTTCACCTCCGGTTTGGTCACTTTGCCCATCGCGTTGCGGGGTAAATCGGCCACTAACTGCATATCGGCGGGGACTTTGTAAGGCGCCAGCCGCTCTTTGGCCCAATCACGCAGGTCTTCCAACGTGAGTTGGTGATCCGG
Source organism: Anaerolineales bacterium (assembly GCA_020634855.1). GTDB lineage: Bacteria > Chloroflexota > Anaerolineae > 4572-78 > J111 > JAGRBY01. The sequence continues at coordinate 49,973 of JACKAU010000019.1, read as the reverse complement.
TTTCAAGACCAGGGCGACGCAGACCCGCTCGCCCCATTTGGGGTCGGCTATGCCGACGACGGCGCACTCCTGGATGTTGGGGTGGGTGCGCAGCGTCTCTTCAATTTCCAGGGCCGATACTTTGTAGCCGCCGGTCTTGATGATATCCACCGAGTTGCGCCCCAAAATGCGGTAGATGCTGTTTTCACGCACCGCCGTATCGCCCGTGCGGAACCAGCCGTCTTGAAACGCCTCAGCCGTGGCTTCCGGTCGCCGCCAATATTCCAGGAACACGTTGGGGCCTTTGACCTGGATTTCACCCGGCGTACCATCAACTGTGACCACCTGGCCGTTGTCATCGACCAGCCGGATTTCGACGGTGGGCAGCGGGGAGCCGACAAAGCCAGGCACGCGCTCGCCGTACAGCGGGTTCGAAAGGGCCATGCCGATTTCGGTCATGCCGTAGCGCTCCAGCAAACGCTGGCCGCTGATGGCCTCCCACTGTTCGAGCACGCTCACCGGCAGCGCCGCCGAACCCGAAACCATCAGCCGGAAGCGGGCGCAGGCTGCCGCCATCGCTTCCTTTTCAGCGACGGAAGCGACTTCCCAGGCGGCGATGAGCCGGTTGTAGATGGTCGGCACGGCCATAAACAGGGTCAGATCACTGTCGATGAAGCGCAGCCAGACCTCATCAGCCTTGAAGCCGGGCAACATCTGGCAGATGGCGCCCGACCAGAGGGCGCAGGTCAGCACGTTGATGATGCCGTGGGTGTGGTGGAGCGGCAGTACGTGTAAAATGTGGTCGTCCGGCGTCCAGCCCCAGGCCGAAATCAGGGCGGTCACTTGAGCTTGGATGTTGTCGTGGGTCGAGACCACACCTTTGGGTTTGCCGGTGGTGCCGCTGGTGTAGAGGATCATCGCTCGGCGGCCGGCATCGACCTCGGGCAGTGGGGCGGCAGCGCCGGTCAGCAAATCGGTAGTGAGGATAAACCTCAGATCAAGCTCTTGGGCGATGGGGCGCAGACGCTCGGCAAATTCGGGGTGGACGACGACCGTGGCGGCGTCGGCATCGGTTATGACGTACTCAAGTTCGGGTCGGGGATGAGAGACGGCCAGCGGCACGGCGATCCCGCCCGCCCGCCAGATGCCCCACTGCGTGGCCACATAATCGAAGCCGGACGGAACCAAAAAAGCCACGCGATCTTCCTGCAAATCGTCAGCCCCGGCCAGCAAGCCGGTGGCCGCACCGGCGGAGGCATCGAGCAGTTGTTGGTAGGTGTACTGCCCGTTCAGATCGATGAGGGCGGTTCGAGATGCAAATTCCGCGGCCCGCGCAAAGAGTTGGGCTTGGTTGTGATGAGTCATAATTTGTACTCCTGGTTGATTGGGTTGTGGTTCCAGACCCGAAAGGTTTCCCACGTACGATTCACAGAACGCCCCTGTTCGATTGGAACACGATTTAAGTCATAGTGGCGTCTGAAAACCTTTCAGGTCTTGTGTCGGAACAAGATTATGCGGGGAGGGTACTCGAAGATAAGTTGAATGTCAAACCCAAAATTTGGCTTAAAGGTATTAGCCTGATTATAATTCGAGGATAAGAACGTGAAGGAGAAACGACCATGAGTGACGAAGGTATTATCATCCGCATCAGTCGACGAGATCGCACGATTGTATTTCCGGTCAATGAGCGCGATAAACTGCGTGAACTATTAAAAGATCGTATCTGGTGGGATCGCCGCAGCAATCGTTGGGCCGGGCGCGGCGACGTTGATGAACTAAAGGAAATGTTGGAGGAAGCCGGCTACACCGTTAAAGTGACCGGCGGCTAAGCGAAGCCGATAGCCGGCGCAAAAAAATCCGGGGTAGGGTACCCCGGATTTTTATTTGGTAAGCCGGTCGCCCGCTTGAGAATTCGAGATTTTTGTAGGTCAAGCTTAAGCTTGACCTACAAAAATCTCCTAGATGGCCAATGATAACACCTACTCGTCCTCTTCTCGTCTGGAGGCCGTCAGCACTTCCGGTTCGGCGCTGGTGGCAAATTCCTCTTCCCCTTCTTTCTCTTCTTCTTCGATGATGCGCGGCGGTTCTACTTTGGCGACCATCGACTCCGGTTCGGACAAAACCGTAACCGTGTCGGGTAAAACCAGATCAGCCACAATAATGGTATCATTGAGTTCTTTCAAAGGTTCGATACTCACTTCAACCGATGAGATCAGATCGGACGGAAGACATTCGATTTCAATTTCATCCAAACCCTGGGTTAATACGCCGCCCTGTTCTTCAACAGCCGGCGACTCGCCAATCAAATGAACCGGGACTTGGGCCGTTACTTTTTGGTCCATTTTAACAGCGTAGAAATCAACGTGAATAAAGTTACGCCGGATAACATCGCGCTGAAGGTCGCGAGCCAGGGTTAATTGGGGGCGCTGATTACCAATTTGCAATGAGATCAACTGGTGCGTGCCAGCCTCATCCAACACTTTTTCCAACGCCCGCTCGTCCACTTGGAGCGGTGTTGACTCTACATCTTTGCCGTATAAAATAACGGGCACAAGGCCTTGCTGCCGTAAATGTTTTACCGCTCGGCCTTTAACCTGTCGTGGTTCTGCTTTTAATTCTAAAGCTTCCATAAGATTACTCCTTAATTATAAACCTTTCAGACGGGTAAGTTCGTCGTTATGGGTTGGTGACGGGTGCGAAAGACAAATAAAAATCGCCTAATGTTTGCACATGGGGCGATTTGTAGCAGCCAAGGCTACTACAACTTTATAATTTTAGCGATGAATAACGCTTTCGTCAAATTTTTTCAAAGAGGGTGTTGGTTATGAAAAAAACAGCAGCGCCAGCGCTTCTGGCAGTTGAAGCGGCGCTAGAGATGATATTGGAGACCATCGCGCCGGTTGAGTCGGAAGTAGTGCCGCTCAGTCAAAGTTTTGATCGGGTTCTAGCCCAACCGGTGGTTTCCGCCATCAACGTCCCCCCATTTGCCAATTCGGCCATGGATGGCTACGCCGTGGTGGCCGATGATGTTGCCACGGCGGCGGCGGAAAGCCCGGTCGATCTGCAAGTCATCGACAATATCCCCGCCGGAGCGACACCGGTTAAAACGGTTGCGCCGCAGACCTGCGCTCGCATTATGACCGGCGCGCCGCTGCCGGAGGGGGCTAACGCGGTTATTCGGTTTGAAGAAACCAGCGAATACCTGCCCGCCGGCGACATGGCGGATGACCGGGTTTTGATCTTTTCGTCCGTTGCCGCCGGGGATAACGTGCGGCTGGCCGGGGAAGATATTAAAGCCGGCCAAACGATTTTACAGGCCGGACACCAACTCCGCCCGCAGGATGTCGGCGTGCTGGCGGCCATTGGGCAGGCGCAGGTGACTGTTTACCGGCGGCCCCGGGTGGCTATTTTAGCCACCGGGGATGAGCTGGTTGATGTCGATGAGCCGATGACGCCGGGCAAAATCCGTAACTCCAATGAGTATGTACAAGCGGCTATGGTTGAAAAATACGGCGGCGAGGCCATCCCTCTGGGTATTGCTCGCGACAACGTGGCCGATTTAACGGCCAAAATCCGGGCCGGGCTGGAGCAAGACGTCGATCTGTTTCTGACCTCGGCGGGGGTCTCCGTCGGCGATTTCGATATGGTCAAAACGGTGTTGGCGACCGAAGGGGAAATGCAGTTCTGGCAGGTCGGCATCAAGCCGGGCAAGCCGCTGGCCTTCGGAAAGCTGCGCGGGTCGGGAAAAACCGTACCGCTGATTGGGCTGCCCGGCAATCCGGTGGCGGCCATGGTGGCCTTTGAAGTATTTGCCCGGCCGGCGATCTTGAAGTTAGGAGGGCATGTCTCGTGGGACAAGCAGACCATTACCGCTCACCTGGACGAAGACATCAAAAACAGCGGCCGCCGCCACTTTATGCGGGCCTTTGTTTACCCCACTGCAGAGGGCTACCGGGTGACCACGCGCGGCAGCGGGGTTCAGGTCCAGGGGTCGGGTATTCTAAGCTCGATGGTCTGGGCTAACGGATTGGTGGTTGTACCGGAGACCATCACCTACCTACCCGCCGAAACTCCGGTCAAGGTTTGGATTCTTGACTGAGGGGTTAATTTCATTACACTTCCCTATAACATCATCCGACCAAATAAAAATCCATTAATTTAGGTGATATAACTATGGCAAAAAGCAGAAAAACAAGCAGGAGAAGAGTCACAGAGCAGGAGAAGTCGGGGGTCTCGCCGATGATGATTGGCCTGGTCGTCGTCGGTGCGCTGCTTATTACCGCCGGTTTGGTCTTTTTGGGGACCCGAGGGACCGCCAGCGGAGCGGCGCCCCTGGACTTGACCGCCCTGCCAACCATGGGCGATCCGGACGCGCCGGTAACGATGGTCGAATATTCTGATTTTGGTTGTCCCCATTGCAAAGCCTTTAATACGGAAAAACTTGAGCAGTTGAAAACTGAGTTCATTGACTCAGGGCAGGTTAAGTACATTGTCCATCCGTATTATCTGGGCAATGCCCAGATTGGCCTCGCCACCGAAGCGGCCTGGTGCGCCCACGACCAGGGCGGCTTTTTTGATTACCAGCACGCGCTCTTTGAACAGCAAGGGCAAATTGAGTATTCGTCCGGCGCGTTGGCCGGTCTGGCGACAGAACTGGGTCTCGACGGAGACGCGTTGGCCCAATGCTTAAGCGACGGCACCCATCGCAGCGATGTGGAAAATGCCCGGCAGGCCGCCACTCGGCGTGGGGTTAATTCAACCCCAACCTTTTTCGTAAACAATCAACGGATTGAGGGAAATTTACCCATCTCGCAATTTGAAACGGTCATCAACCAGGAGGTGGCCCTGGCCCAGTAGAGGCACAGCCTCGAGCCGGTCCAGTCGGACGGCTGCAAATGAACAGGCAACGGAGCGAACGTTAAGTTTCCATCGAGCCAGGGAATGCCCCTGGCTCATTTTGTAATCTGACTGATCTAAGGAGCACTATGTCAAAACAAACTGTCGATATTTTACTAACGAACGGCTGGCTGGTCACGATGGATGACCAGATGACGCTTCACCCCAATGGAGCGGTGGCCGTAAAGGACGACTATATTGAAGCCGTTGGCCCCTCAGCCGACATCGAGGCGGCCTATGACGCCGAAACGATCATCAACTGCCAGAACTGCATCATCAGCCCCGGCCTGATCAACGCCCATACTCACGCCCCGATGACCCTGCTGCGCGGCCTGGCCGATGATTTGCGGCTGGACGTGTGGCTCTACGGCTATATGATGCCGGTTGAGCGGGAATTTGTCGGCCATAATTTCTGCTACATCGGCACGCAGTTGGCCTGCGCCGAGATGATTCGCTCCGGCGTGACCACCTTTAATGATATGTATTACCACGAAGCCGAAGTCGCGCGAGCCACGGCCGAAGCCGGCATGCGGGCTATTTTGGGGCAGACGATTCTCAAATTCCCCTCCCCGGATGCCACCAACTACGACGAGAGCATCGAATATTGCCGGCGCTTCATCGAAGAGTGGCTTAACCATCCGCTGATTATCCCGGCGGTGGCTCCCCACGCGCCCTACACGGCCACCCCCGATATGTTAAAAAACTGCGTGGCCCTGGCGACCGAATATGACGTGCCGCTGCACATCCACGTGGCCGAAACTGCGCTGGAGCAGAAAACCAGTTTGGCCGCTTACAATAAAACCGTAGTGCCGTGGCTGGAAGAGTACAATCTGTTCGAGGCTAAAGTGATTGCGGCCCATTGTGTTCACTTGCAAGAGAATGAAATGTACACCATGCACCGCCACCAGGCCGGTGTGGCCCACTGCCCCAGCAGCAATTTAAAGCTGGCCAGCGGGGTCGCGCCGGTACAAAAAATGGTCGATTTAGGGCTGCACGTTGGCATCGGCACCGATGGCCCGGCCTCGAACAATGATCTGGATATGTTCGAAGAAACGCGGTTGGCGGCGTTCCTACAAAAAGGCATCTTCAACGATCCGACCCTGCTCTCGGCCAAGCAAACGTGGGCTTTGGCGACCATCGAAGGGGCCAGAGCGTTGCACATCGGCCATTTGACCGGTTCAATCGAGCCCGGCAAACGGGCCGACATCGCCGTGATCACCGCCACTAACACTCACCAACTGCCCCGCTTTACTCGCGATCCGGAAGGTGTCTACGCGCAATTAGTCTACGCCACGAAAGCCACCGACGTGCGGGATGTGCTGGTCAACGGCGCGGTGCTGATGCGCAACAAAAAGCTGCTGACCATCGACGAGAAGTATGTCATTAAGGAAGCCCGCAAGATTGCCAAGCGCATCGATGCCTTTTTGACCGCCCGCGAGGGTAACCTGATGTCGAAGATTCTGGCCATCAGCGCCGACTTCATTCCGCAAGAAACGTTCGAGGTTCAGGTCAAAGTCAGCCTGCCGGAAATGATCGATCTGAACCACATGCTGCGTCAGGCCGGCTTGGAGCCAATCCGGCCGTCGATCCGGGAGCAGTACGACACCTACTTCTTCTTTGACACGCCGGAGATTGGCCGGCTGCGCTTTAGAGAGGATCGAATTAAAGATACGGCCGGCAACTTGCGAGAGACCTTCTATCGTATGACGATGATGGGGCCGACCCGCGAGAAGGAGTTCGAAAACTCGGTCCTGCTCACCCGCGCTCGCTATACCGCGACCACGCACCACAGTTTACGGTTCAACCGGGAGTATTTCAAGCCGGCGGCGGAGCGAGAGGTGATGAAATACCGCCGTCGCTGCCACGTGACATATAAGGATACCGATTTCGATATCAATCTGGATCAGCTCAACGGCAAGGCCGATAATAACGTCTATCTGGAGATCAAAAGCCGAACCTGGTCGGCCAAAGATGCGCTGCACAAAGCGGAGTTAATCGGCGAGCTACTGGAGATGTTTGGGTTTAAAGAGGAGGATCAGTTCAAGATCGAGTACGTGGATATTATGGGGCAGATTAGCGGCTAATCGTTATTGACTTACGTGGGGAAAATGCTAAAATTCTTTCGATTGACCAGAGGCATTTTTCCTCCCTCGGGCGAGTGTCGGAATTGGCAGACGAGCTAGACTTAGGATCTAGTGCCGCGAGGCGTGAGGGTTCGAGTCCCTCCTCGCCCATCAGTCACGAAAAAGCCTTACCCGATCGGGTAAGGCTTTTTGGTGTGTTGCAGCCTGCTTTGTCTACTACTATTCTTGATTACGGCACGCTGAGCGTACTTTCTAAGACCCCGGCGCGAACGTTGTCATTACCGTAGCGCGCCCGCACTTCCAGCGTGTACGAGCCGGATGTCAGCGTATTGGGGACCAGGAAGATTAGTTCCCGAGCGGTGTTGTGCAGCACCACCTCGACCCGGGTTCGGGTTTGATCCTCAGCGACCAGGAAGATCCCTTGCTGCGGATCAGCCTCATCAAACTGCAAGTTGTGGCCGCGCAGTTTCATCCCACCGCCGGGCGTCAGAGTCCGGTTGTCGGCGCTGGTGGGGATGATGCACTCGCCCGGTTGGGGCATCGGCCGGTTGGGTTTTGCTGCTGCACTTGAGCTTGCTGCTCGACCTTATCCTTGAAGACCTTGCTGGCATTCACCCGCGCTTTCACTTTGTGGCGTTTGCGGTCAAAGGTGTCATCCGCACTTCTAAAGTTCCCGGCAATGGACACCCCCAGGTTGACCAGCGGCGTCAGCACGCTGTTGCCTTCCAGAACCAGCATCATAACGGTATAAAAGAACAGATCCAGTACGGCCATAATATCTTGGCGGGTCAGCGTGGTGTTCTGCTCCACCATCCGGTCGATGACATCATTGAGCGTGTAGGTCTCTTTGGTCAGCACCGTAGCTCTGTACTGCTCTTTGCCGTTAGTCAGCTTGTTTTTATGTAATCCAAAATCGATCATAAAACATCTCCTAACGATTGAAATAGAATAAACGACTCGACTATTCAGTTGTTTGATATTGGGTATTAGTCGGCGCGACGGCGTCGCCGGGTCAAGATCGATCTGTGGGTGGGGCGGCTGTTTCATCCGATGAGCGCTAACACCGGTGAACCCCGGCCGGGCAGCAGCCGCTCCGATCCGCTCTGTCTCTTCTCAAAGGCCGTTGGGGAGGGCCAACGCCTTTCGTGGTCTTAAGATGCCCAAGTTTAACTCACTTCTTGGCCGGGCGTAAATGGGTCTATTGTCTCAGGACTAAAGTACATGACGAAAGAAAGTACCTTCGGGCAATAAAAGTGACCTTTGGGCAAGGGGCAGTAAGACCTGTCAGGTTTTCCATCGAGTCTTGGCCGTATGGTCGCGTTTGCCTTCAAACCGACCTTCAAGTGCAGTCAATTTCGGAAACCTGACCGGTCTGGTCCCACCGCGTAAGAAGACCTGTCAGGTTTTCCACGGAGTCTTTGCTGTATGGTCGCGTTTGCCTTCGAACGAACCTTCAAGGCAGTCAATTTCGAAACCTGACCGGTCTGGTCCCACCGAGAAGACCTGTCAGGTTTTCCATCGAGTCTTGGCCGTATGGTCGCGTTTGCTTTCGAACCGGCATTCAAGTGGAGTTACCTTCGAAAACCTGACAGGTCTGGTTGTCTTTCCTATGAAGCTGAGGGTAAAAACCGGTCAGATCGGTTGGAATGGTTTATTCTCTTCAAACGGCTCAAGCAGCGACTTCAACGCCGGTCGGTGAGTAGGGTCGGTTGCATTTCCGGCCTTGAGGGCGGTTTCAAGGGGGGTAAGTAATGTTTAAGGCCGGCAGTCATAGATGTGTTTCCGTGGGGTTGGTTGCTTCTATTGTATCACTATCGTCGAGCATAGAGGTAGGTAGAGGGAGATGTAAAGAAACAGTAACGTTTAAGCCGTGCGGCGCAAACTACGCTGCGCTTCGTTTGCGTCTGAACGAGCGCATTGTTATGTCTCATTTTTTAATAGTTCTTTTAACATTCCGATACTCAGCCATGGTCTAGTTCTATGAAGCATTCTATGGCAATTAGAGCAAATAAGCGCTATATCTTCGACTCTGGTTGCTTGTCCAGGCTCCATATCACTAACTGGAATAGTATGGTGGGCTTCAATAAATCCACTCCCCTTTCTCCATATTTTTCCTCAAAATCAAAGCCACATACAGAACAAAAAAATGGTCATTATCTTTCAGAAATGCATTTTTAGCTTTTGCGATAAGTGCGGGACTTCTTTCCCTAGCTTTATGCTTGCGTTCTACAAGCTTTCCCTCTGGAAACCCCTCTCAGTTGAATTTGTGTTATTAATAAAATCAGAACCGGCAATATTTAGTCGCCAATATTTTCTTGACTTATTATAAGGTTCAATACCCAAGCTACTAGCAAAAGCTAAATAATTGGCTTCCAAATCTTCATCTGGAGAAAGTGTATAACCAATAACTCTATTAATAGCTGCGTTAGTTTCTCTCCCATCCTTATCTTCATTTGAGAGGTGCTTAGATCTTGTATTGTTCAAGTAACCAACATACCGACTAGGTGAAAATCTTAGTTCACCTTCTATTTGATAGGCTACAAAACAGCTTCCTCTTCTAATCAAGTCATAAGCAAACTGCTCTTCCTCTTCATTTCCATCGCACAAATAGTTTTCAAATAGAGACAGGTTACTCTCAATATCCTCTATCGAGGTTACAACTTCCATGATATCTCCCATGAAACATAATTATTACTGTCTGGAAAAGAATTTGGACATCTTTCCATCAACGTTTTCATTGATATAAGATTAGGCCGATAGGACAAAGGGTCATTCAACTCTACAGCGATGGGGGGAGAAGTCACCAGGGTGAAGGCGAAGTAATGAGGCCAATTCAAGTATATCACATCTCGACCTGCCGTAAAAGGTTGGCGAGGAAAATTGACACAGGACGGGGGCATGGAGCGTAGAACGGGGAACGTCAAACCTCACCTCCCTCGTTCCACATTCCCGAGGTATTCAAATTTTCACTATGGTGAGACGCCCAGTTTCACCATAGTGAAAATGGTTTTTTCTCCATAGTGAAAATGACCGTTTCACTACCGTGATAAATCAGTTTCACCAGGAGTCGTCACACGATCTAGTAGGAGAGTCGATCCACCACACCATAGTGAAGTGATCGACCACACCATAGTGAAGTGGATCGAGTCACTATGGTGAAATTTTTATTTTCTCCATAGTGAAAATGACATGTTTCACCATAATGAAACCGCCGTTTTATCAATATTTGGAAGATAGACTAATCATATAGGTTCCACGCGGGAGATAGCCCACTCACCGGGATACGGTGTTTGACCCCACGATTGAGCGGAGGTAAGGGATACCGGTTCTACGTTGGAGCAGGATGAGTTGCACGGTGTACACCACTGCCACCGCCACGGTGTAAGCCGCCGCTGCCCCCAACGCGCCATAATAGGGCGCCAGCAGATAGGTCAGCGCGATATTGAAGGCCAGTAAGGCCAGCATGGTCAAGTTGACAATCTTGCGCTCTTGCCGGATTTCCAGGAGGGGTATCACCAGTCCGCCGACCAGCGCGATCAGATAACCGGCGCCCAAGACCACCAGCGGCGTCTGGCCGTTCCGGAAATCATGGCCGAACAGGCCGAGCAAGAAGTTGCCCCCGACGATGTACACGATCAGCGAACCGGCTCCGAACGCGATCAGAATCCGCAAATAGATCCCCAACTGGCGCTGAAAGGGCGCCGTTTCTTTTTCCTCGAGCAGCACCGATAAGCGCGGCATCGCCACCGTGGTGATCGCGCCCAGAGCCAGAATCGGCAGGTAGGCCACCTGTTGCACGGCGGCATAGATGCCCACTTCAGCTTCGCTCGGATGGTGCGCTTCCAGGATAAGCATACTACTTTCCCACAGCGCGGAATGGACCAAGGTGGATAGCAGGAAAGGCAAGGCGGCCACGGCCCAGAGCTTGAGTTCGAACTGGGGCGCAACCTGGCGATACTCTCGCCGCCAAATGGTCCAGAGCAGCCAAACCACCAACACGGTCAACAGGAGACGAGCCATGATCACTAACCAGACGGCCCGAAAATCGGTCAGGGTATTGCCAAACAGGAAAACGACTCCCAACAACAACCCGGTAATGAGGGGCAGCCCGACCTTACCGAGCAATGAGGACAGAAAGACCTGTTGATGACCGCCCAGCAAACTTAGCGTCAGGAGGCCGAGGCTCATGGGAATGACCCAAAACATGGCAATCATCACCGGATGCTCGTCGGCCAGCATGCGACTCCGCGCCACTTGCGTAATAACGACCCCCAGGCCGCTGATCACCAGCCCGGTGACGATGACGGCCAGCAGGGCCGCGTAGACGAACCCTTTGGCCGTTTCATGCGCGCCCTGTTTGCGGTAGACCGGCAAGAAATGGAGCGATGCTCGTTGCAGGCCCAGCACGGCCGTCGTCGCCGCCAGGGTAGCGACCGAGCGGGTTACGGCAAAATCGCCGTAATTGGCCGCCCCCAGCGTTCGCGCGAGTAAGATGTTGACCAAGTACAGGATCGGATAACTACCAAAGAAGACGAGCAGAGTCAGCAGCGTCTCGTTCTGGGCTACAATCGCCTGGAAAGTCTTAGCCTTTGTTGTCTCCAAATCTGTCATCTCGCTAACGGACACCCTTTGAATTTGACCTGGAATTAGCTAGCGAAGCCACCTTTTGGCAACCGGATCGCAGACGGCCGACAGTAGACCGCTCAAAAAATAGGCCGAACTGGGTCGCTGGGGCGGTCAGTGGACAGCGGTCGGCGGTCACGGGAGGCCGAGTCTTTGTCAAATCGAGGTTGTGTCCGCTAACAAAATCTGTCATTACGCTTGAGATGCTGTGTTTGACCCCACGATAGAGCGGAGGTAGGGGATACCGGTTCTACGTTGGAGTAGGCTGAGTTGCACGGTGTACACCACCGCTACCGCCACAGTGTAAGCCGTCGCTGCCCCCAACGCGCCATAACGCGGCGCCAGCAGATAGGTCAGCGCGATATTGAACGCCAGCAAGGCCAGCAGGGTCAAACCGACAATCGTTCGCTCTTGCCGGATTTGTAGGAGGGGTATCACCAGTCCGCCGACCAGCGCGATCAGATAACCGGCGCCCAAGATCAACAGCGGTGTGTACCCGGTCTGGAAATCAGGGCCAAACAGGCCCAGTAAGAAATCACCCCCAACCATAAAGATGATCAACGAACCGACGCCAAACGCGGTCAGAATTCGTAAATAGCCTCCCAACTGCTGCTCAAATTCCGCCGATTTCTTGTCTTCGAGGATTACGGATAGGCGCGGGATCGCCACGGTGGAGATCGCGCCCAGAGCCAGAAGCGGTAAGTAGGCCACCTGTTGCACGGCGGCGTAAATGCCCACCTCTGCTTCGCTGGAGTGGTGCGCTTCCAGGATAAGCATACCGCTTTGAATCTGCGCTGTAATGACCAGGGCGTACAGCAGGAAGGGCCAGGTAACGTCGGCCCAGAGCTTGAGTTCGTACTTGGCCGAAGCTTGGCGATACTCCCGCCGCCAGATGATCCACAGCAACCAAACCAAGATCAAGGTCAAGAGGATGCGCGCCAGAATCAGCAGCTCGACAGCCAGAAAATCAGTCAACGTACCGCCAAATAGGAAAACGACTCCCACCAACAATCCGGTAATGAGCGTCAGGCCAAGCCTGTTAAGCAACGCGGAGAGAAAGACTTGCTGGTGCCCCGCCAGCAAGCTCAAAGCATGAATGCCGATGCTCATAGGAACGACCCAGATCATCGCAATCATCACCGGATGATCTTCGCTCATCAGGCGACTCCGCGCCAATTCCGTAATGACGAAGCCGATACCGCTGACTACCAACCCGGCGGCAGCAACGGCCAACAGGGAAGCAAGGATAAACCCTCTGGCCATATTGGGGTCACCTCGTTTCCGATAGACCGGCACCATATCCAGTGACGTTATGTGCAATCCCAACAGGGCAATCATTGCCGCCAGGGTAGCGACCGAGCGAGTTACGGCGAAATCGCCGTAATTGGCCGGCCCTAGCGTGCGCGTAAGCATAATGTTGACAAAGTACAGGATCGGATAGCTGCCAAAGTAGACGAGCAGAGTCAACAGCGTCTCGTTCTGGGCTATAGTCTCCTGGAAGGTCTTTGTCTTTGTTGTCTCCATTTTGTCATTACTCTCGCGATAGTCATAACTTAGGAAAGGAGAATTAATATCTTCCCCATGTCGGTGGACAGCCAAGGGTAATCAGTAAATGGTAAATGGTAATTAGAGATTGATAAACCATTTACCATTTACCAATTACTCCAACTCAAATGCGGCTGTTATTTATTTCTCAATCCTTAAAGCCATTGACCGGCATAACGTACCGGTAGCTAGCGTTCGGCTCGGGCAATCGCGTCTGATTGATCCTTATTCAGATCCGCTTGGGCAAATTCGGTATTCTTGGGCAGTTCCATGAAGAACTCATTCGTGTCCTCCACGGCGATGTGTCCCTGCGCCAGCGTAAAGTCGAGGACGTGGCCGCCATGTTGGCGATCCTGGCTAATAAAGTGGAGATGCCAGCCGGGCATGTTGACGCCTTGGGCGTATTCGGGAAAGCGGAAGCCCACGATGGTACCGGTGATATCCACAAAATCAAAGACCTGCTGCTCCTTGACCACCTCAATCAGCGGGCGATACGGCTTCTGCTGGCGGGCCACGCTGCGAGCGCGCACGGCCGCCATCTGCCCGTCGATGCGCACGGCCGAGAAGTAGTTGGTGGAGGGCAGATGATCGGCCAGCAGGTCGGACAGATCATCAAAAACCAGCGGACCATCGAGGTGGTCTTGCCAATCCGGCTCAAAGAATTGGACGACGGCAAACGGGGTTCGCTCCTGGTCATCTACCAGAAGAACCTGCCCATCGACCAATATTTGATAAACCACCCCATCGATCATGATCATCTCACCGTTGAGTCCGTTAAAGGTACCCAAACCAAAGTCGCCATGCTCACGCAGCTCTTCGATGGTCACCGTGCCGTCATAGGCCCCTTCCATGATGGCGTTAAGGGTCGAAATTTGGTAAAGCTGGTGGATATGGGGGTTATCGTGTTCCTGAACCCGCTCATGTCGTCCGGATAATCGCCCCCGGTGCTGGCCAAGGGCGTGTAGAAACCCGATTAATCGTTCTTCGGCAAACATAGATTTCTCCTAAAAAATGGCGAATGGCGAAAAGCCTTCCCATTCGCCGTTTCGCCACGTTGTTAGTGCCAGGCTATCGTAGTAACCTGAGTTCGATAATTAAAGCCGAGCATGTCATTTCGGAGCCGAAGGCGAAGAAATCCCTCAGACATCCCCATAAATGAAACCTTCGCCGGAAAAAAGGGGCGTTGTCGCTTTAAAATTTCCCAGCCAGCCCCCTTTTCATTGTATTGTCACAGGGATTTCTCCGCTAGCGCTCCGAAATGACATGAAGCACATCTATTTCCGAACCCAGGTTAATAAATTGTTGATAAAATGGTCTAAGCGCCTATTGCCCTTCCTCGGTATTGGCAGTACATTTTCCATTATAGTAGTCCCACACATCGCAGGATTGACCATTTTTGAAGGTACACGTTCCCTGTTCTTCACCTGAGTCGTTGGTACCGGTAACTTGGTACTCGCCGCCGGTGATGGCGCAGTACTGGGCCGCCGGGGTGACGTAGCCGGTGATCTTAAGCCCACCGACCGGGCAGTCGCCGCGAAGCAAGGCCCACTCCTCGCACTGTCGATTATCTTCAAAGACACATACGCCATATTCGCCGCCGTCGCCGCGCTGCTGGATGGATAGCGTGCCGCCTTGCTTAACACAGTTTTCCGAGGCGGGATTAGCAAGCTGTTCAGTTGGCTCTACGGTGGGCGTCGGCTGCGATGCCGTGGTCGAAGCACAGCCAATCAGTATCGCTGCTGTGCAGCACACTAACACGAATGTAAAAGCTCGATATATTGTTTGAAACACAGTAAACCTCGTCAAGATGATCACTAAGAGATTAGTTTAAAAGCCTTCAACAGTCTTATCTACCAACGGCGTAACCTGGCTGGCTTAATCTGGGCTGGTATGGCACCCGTTTGGTGGCCCACCACATCCAGGCGGCGGCGATGATGAGAAACCCGAAGGCAACGGGGCCGTGAAAAGCGGTATGGCTGACCTGTAGTTCCCAGCCAAAGGCGACCAGGATAACCAGGGGCGGCCAAGGGGCCTTTTTCGCCAGGAACAGCGACAGGGCCAGGAACACCGTGGCGAAAAAGATGGCCCAGGAACCGGTCTCACTAATGAAAGACCCTTCACCGCCCACCCAGGGATCGGTCCAGGTGGCATTGAGGACCTGCGCCACCCCTTCAACCTGGTCCGGGGTCAATTGGGCGGCCTGGTTTGCCGTACCATTGGCCATGCTTTCAGTGATTTCGATGGTTTTGCCCAGACCGACACCCCCAATGGCGTCCAAGGACGTGTAGTAGATGATGAAGACCAAGATCAAAGCTCGGGCCACCCAACTAAAAATCATGGCCAGTTGCCCATCTTCGCGGTCAATACCGTCCATCATTAACAACAGACCTACCGCCACCAAGCAGACTAACGGCGTTTGGATCATATGGAGGGTAAACCACCAATTCGGCCCGAAATAATACAACGCTTTATGTTGAGCCGTATGAGCGTGGGGCACGGATAAATATTGAAACATACCCGGATCGTTGGTGAACCCCGCCGGGTGAAACAGCTCCATTGTGAGCAAAATTAAGGGCGCCACAAATAGGCACACCCACCACAGTATCTTTTTGACTGTCTCGTTCGACATCAAACCTCTCCTTGTTTGGTCACAGACAATAGTTTAGACGATGGTGTAGGTTGGGTTGAGCCGGCAATCTCGTCTTTGAGCGGGCTAGAGTTGGGTTTCATTGCGCGTTTTATCGCCGGGATCGCTGGCTCAACCCAACCATTGGGGCGATGGCCTCCCGAACTGCCCCATTCAACCCAACCTACGCTAACCCGGTGTTGATTTAGTTAGAAATTACGCAGTTGGAGATTAGCCCTCCCTAAATCCCTCCCTGTGGGAGGGACTTGCCTGATCCTCCCCCCTGTGGGGGAGTTAGAGGGGGGCTAAACAGGCCAACTGCGTAAGTCATATTAGTAACAATAAGTGACTGTCACCTAATTTTCGGGCGGCAACGGACCCCAACATAAGGCCGTTAGCGCGGGTGAACGGTCATATTGACGACTCCCTCAGGTCGCTGGGTGAGTAACGCCCCGGCCTGAACTTTATGGCCAGCCGCCAGTTCGAGCCGGACCCGCTGGACTACCGTCGACACGACCAGGCGCAGTTCCAGCGCGGCGAAATTATCGCCGATGCATTTTCTTGGCCCGCCGCCGAAGGGGAAGTAGGCGAAGTGCGGCCGGGCTTTGACTGCCTCCGGCTCGAACCGCTCCGGATCGAAGCCTTCCGGGTTATCCCAATAGTCCGGATGACGGTGGGTTACTTCCGGGCTTAACACCACCATGGTTCCGGCGGGGATATGGTAGCCGCCCAGGGTATCATCCCCCAGAGCCATACGGGCGATCATGGGGATGGGTGGATAGACGCGTAATGATTCGTCAATAACCTGTTGGCCGTAGGACATCTGCGGCAGATCGTCGACCGTCGGCAGCCGATCACCTATAGCCGCGACTAATTCCTCATGCAGCTTGCGTTCTGACTCAGGATGCTGTGACAGCAGGGTAAAGGTCCAGGTTAGAGCCGTGGCCGTGGTTTCGTGGCCGGCCAGGAACAGGGTCAATACTTGACTGCGCAGTTCCTCATCGCTCATAGCCGGGCCACCTTGCTCATCCTTGGCAAAAACCAGCCCCGATAGAAGATCGTCCTTAGCGCCGTTTTTGCGTCTATCGGCAATCAGGCCATCGATGATTTTGTTCAGGGTCTCCTGGGCCGCCAGCCATTGCCGCCGCTTTTCGGTCGGCAGGTTCAGCATATCGGCCAAATGTTCAGGCGATGCCGGTTGTAATCGCTTGCTGCCAAATTCAAGCACAAGGCTAAACGCCTGGCCGGCCTCAGCCGACTCGGTACTGATATCCACGCCAAACAGGGCATTGCAGACGATGCTGAGAGTCAAGCGCGACATCTCCTTCATCAGGTCGATGGTTTCGCCGGGTTTGACCTCGGCCAGCCAGCGATCAACCATAGCCGTGGTGGTCTTGACCATCATTTCGGCGTAGCCGTTCAGAATATCGCGTCGGAAATGAGGATCCATCATGCGGCGTTGGTGTTTCCATTGGTCATCTTCGGTGATCAGGACGCTAGGCCCCAGCGTTTTCGCCAATTGCTTGTATTGGTTGCTCTTGTGGTAATTGGCGCTGTTGTGGCCCAGTACGTGGACGATATCGTCGGGATCAGCCACCAAACAGATATTATTCTTCGCCACTTTGAACCAGACCACATCGCCATACTCTTCCCGCAAGTCGAGTAGGAATTGTACCCGCTCTTTGTGCATCTCGGGCAGACTACCAATCAGCGGGTGCCCCTTCGGACCGGGCGGGAGTTGCTGGGTGGTCTCTGAATCGTTAGCATTGTTATTTGGCATGATCATCTCCTATATTGTTTTAATGATTAAATTTGTACTTTAGCCGACGAGCAAGAAATTCTGCATCATACCCGTGTATTTATTGGATAGGATGTGGCTACCGGCTTAGCCATTCCCACGCCTGATTGATATCGGCCAGGGCAAAGTGTTGGGCCTCTTTGGCATACAGCGGCTCAGACAATCGGGCCAGCCACTTGCTCCAGCGCTGGTCGCCGACAACCGCTAATTTACCGATCTTGTCGTGGTATTGCCGGCCGAATTTCCAATCTTCCCATAACGCATCTCTTTTGAAGCCGGCTATTTCTTCAATTTGCAGCAAAAGGTTGACCGAATCGGCTGTTTGCAGCGCCTCATCCAGGCTCAGTTCCAATGTTTGATAATCCGTCTCGTGCAGTTTACCGGCGACGCGATAACCGATGACGTTGCCTTTGCTTTGCGGCAGCCGGTGCAACGCGGCTGTCTTCAAGAAGCTGTCGCCCACAAACTGTTCTTTTAGCAAACCGGAGAAGGCTTGATACGTGACCAATTTCATAATCACCGTTTGGGCTTTGATACCTAATTCGCTGCCGGGGACAAACTGTTTGGCAAAGTCGTGGGCTTTGAGCTGGCGTAATTCAATCTGAGGTTTAACGCGATGTTCGTAATTAGCCAGCGCCTGCGCCCAATCATCCGTTTGCCCCAATTCCTCGGCCAGCGCATAACCACAGCCAAAAGCCATCGACGCTCCCTGCCCGGAGATGAGGGTCATGCAGCCGGCCGCATCGCCGACCAGCACCACCCGGCCGTTACGCCAGGTCGGCATCCGAATCTGTGTAACCGAATCAATCAAAATCTCCTGACCGTTGGCGGGTATATCAGCCAAAAGCTGAGGCGTAATCCAGCCCATACCCGCATAAGCCGTCCGCAATTTGTCGGCCCGTTGCTCAGGGGGAATATAGCCCTCATCTTCCGCCTCCCATATCAAAAGCGCAGCCAACTGTCCCTCGCGGTCGGTGTGATAGGCCCCGATCTGCCGGCCCGGCTCGGTGTAATTTTCCCACATTTTCCGAAGTTGATGGCGGTCGGGGATGTGATAACAGGCGTAATAATAGCCCATAAAATAGGCGTAATCTTTTTCCGGGCCAAAGACCAGGCCGCGCACATTAGAATGAATCCCATCAGCGCCGACCAGCAGATCAAAGGTTTCGCTGTCGCCATTGTCGTAGGTGACCGTGACCGCTGCGGAGGATTGGTCAACGGCCTTTATTGAAGTGCCGAAGCGTATCTTTACATTATCTTTGATCGCATCATACAAAACCTCTTCCAGGTTATAATGGATCTGCCCCATATATTTACCGTCTAGCACCTGGCGTACAGCCTCAACCTTTAGTTCCACCTTCACACGCCCATCGTCGTCGACAAAAGCGATGCTATCCTCTTTGTCTCGGAAAATTTGCCTTTTCGCCAGAGCATCAATAATACCCATCCGTTCGGCCACATCGTAGCCGGCGCCAAAAAAGTCCAGGCCGTAGCCGTCACGTCGCAAATCAGGCGCGCGTTCGATCACCACCGGTTCATGACCGTGCTGATGGAGCCAATAAGCCGTTGTCATTCCGGCCAGGCCACCGCCGGAAATTAAGATTTTCACGTCATACCTCCTCGTTTGATATGGCTGCTCTGCAATTTCATGAAAATTGATTTCACTCTAAAGGCTAGCGCTTTTTATCGCTATAACGGCTCAAGCCCATACTTTGCCAACACCAGGTCGGCCGTCTGCAGCGCGCCTTCGACCCAACCTTGCCAATTCGAATATGCTTCGCCGCAGATGTAGAGTTCATGGCCGTCTACCGGCTGGACGATCTGCTCGATTACCTCCCCACTCTTGACGCCCACGTTCCAGAAGTTAAGGGCGCCGCCATAGGGATCATCCCCCCAGTCGCGATAGGTGGCATTCTTCACCTCCGGCGTGTAGGACAGGTCGTGCATCTTGGCCAATTGTCGAGAAACCTCAGCCACCATCTTCCGAGGCGCCTGATAGGCACACCAATCGCGGTTCTCGGCCGGATCGCACTCACTGACGAACGGATCCGCCGGGGTATTCACCAGCAGACCTTCTCGCCAGGCCTGACCGCGTGCCGGCCGCAGTCCATCCCAGAAGCTCACATGGGAGCCGTCATCATAGCTGGACATCAGCATGGCCGGACCGGCGGTAACCGGTGAGCCGTCGCCCTGAGCCCAGTAGTAGGTTTGCTGAAGGGGCAAGTCGGTGACGGAACGGCCCGATTCAAGGGGCTGATAGTCGCCATTAGCCGGCGTATAGCCCGCTTCGAGCCACCAGGGGTTGTCATAAGTGGTAAAGATTTTGAACAGGGGCTGCGGCGTGACGCTGGCGATCAGATCCGGAAATTGCTGCAGCAAGGGACTGGTCGGGGCAATTAACTCCAGCGCCCGGCGCGGCATGGCCAGGATCAACGACTTGGCCTGAACTGTCTGGTCGCCGACCTGCAGATTGAACACGCCATCCTGCTCATCAAAGCCGGCTACGGGCGAATTGAGGCGGATCTCGCCGCCCGCTGCCGTGAACAGATCAGCCAACACTAATGGGAGCTGCTGAAATCCTTTGGTGAAGCCTTTGTAGACCGGCGATACCCCAAAATCAGCCAAAAAGCCCAGGATGCCGTCCGCGGCGTTCCAATTGCTGACGGCTATGTTATAGCCGATGGTATCAACAGCCATCTTATACGCTTCATCGCTCATGATGCGCAGGAGTACGTTCCAGAACCCCTGTTGATAAAGCGGCGTGCCATCAAAGACGGCTTCTTGGAGCATCTGCTGGCGTTGATTGAAGTCAAGATCAAGACTGGTGATGCCGGGGACGATCTGCTCAATCGCATTGACGACGATGCCGCCGCCGGTCTGACCGCGTTCCAAATCGGTGAGGTTAAACGGCACCTTATCCGGGTCTGAAGTGAACTCCTCCAGCCGCAGATGGGTATCACGCAGAAAGGCGATATTCTGCGGCTGGTCAACCGGGAAGTCATAGGTCTCGATCTGGCCCTCGGCGGCGAGTTGCCCGTTGAGCGTATCGAGTAGTTTACCAATTCGGGTCTGCACCGACGGTAGGATGCGCATACCGCCCAAATCGGCGACCATGTTTGAGATATCGGGCGGGCTGAGCGAAAGCAGACGTCCGCCGACGTAATCGGCGGCATCGAAGACAACGATGTTGCGGCTCGGGTCATCCTGCTTCAAGCGCCAGGCGCTGTAGACCCCCGATACGCCGGCCCCGACGATGGCGACGTCAATCTCATCGCCCTGCGTTCGGGGTACCGCCGGGCCAATAGCGGCCGCCTTGGCCGGGTTAGAGATGGCGGGGAGCAGCGATGCCGTTCCAACGAGGCTGGCCGTCTGTAGAAAGGCGCGGCGGCTGAGGCCGCGCTTTGGTTTCTGAGTCATTATGATGGATTCTCCTGTTTGTAATTAACCCATTTGCTAACGGACATCACCTTGATTTGCCCAGATTTCTGCGCCCCCGACGGCAGACCGCCGACCATTGACCGCCAAACTTCAACGAGCGTGTCTGTTTTCAGCGGTCTGCGGTCTGCTAGCAGCGGTCTACCGGCTTAACGGCAATTTGGGAGCTTCATATCGGTCAAATTGAGAACGTGTCCGTTAGCAAGTTTAACCAATTAGATTATTGCTCAATCTCATACCAGATATTAGCCTGATAGCCCTGGGCATCAACATCGGTCACCTCTTTACCGGCTGTCGCCTCACCCTTGACGCAGCTCCAGGCGTAGACGGTGTCGCGCCCCGTGACAACGGCCGGAATGGCGTCGGCGTCTTCGTTAGCCGCGCAGTACTCGGTCATGGCGTCAGTGGGAGTGGTGCTGGTATCGGCCTGGCTCTCACAGGGTAGGTTGGCTCCAACGAAACAGGCGTAGACTTGACCGTTCATGCAGCGCCAGTAAGAGTTTTCTTCAAACATAGCCAGCGGTGCGTCAGCGGAAGCGCCGACAGCCTCCTTCAGCCCTGTAGCCACAGCTTGGGGAACGCCCGGATTGGAGGTTCCAAAATTACCTTTGGGCGTGTTGATCGTGCCGGCGTTAGCGCAGTAGGCAAACGGATCAGCGCTGGCCGAGGCGCTGTCACTGTCAAGACTGGCGCTGTCGTCACTGGCGCTGGTCGCCAGCGGTTTAGCATCGAGAAGCCCCCAGATAAAATCGAAGGGTAGCGCCTCTAGCTTGGGCGTTGATGAAGTGGTGTAGTACCAAGCCGGATTGGGCACGCCATAGGAGCTTTGGGCGTAGCCTCCCTCAGCCAACCGGTCAATAAAGACGGTCATCGCCGCCTCCCCTTGGGCATTAATGGCCGCCCGGCCATGACAGTTGATGCACGACGCGGTGGATTCAAAGCCACCCTCTGTCACCGAGTTACCCAAGAACGTAGGATTGCCGATCTTATCGGTAAAGGTGGTTTGGCTACCTTTGAGCCGATAGCTCAACCAGCCACGGTCGTTTACGGTCGGCATCTCGTCATTGCCTTCGCTGCTGCCGATATTGAGCGCCGTGAAAATAGCCTCCAGCGATGGGTTGCGCTCATCACCGCTGTAGATTTGGCCCTGGTCGAAGATGTTGGTCGGGACCAGTAGATTATCGCTTTGCTGTTTCGGGGCAATGTAGTTGGTATATTGCCCCGGCTGCACCTCGTCCGGCGACCGATAGCCAAATGAATCATTACAGCCGGTGATATCGCAGCGCCCCGGATTGTTGACGTGCTCAAAGGTCGCCCAGACCCAGTTGGGAATATCTTTCGACGAGATATGAATCCCTACCAGGTAATGCACCCCCGGCTCAAATATCTCGGCGTTGAAGTCGTTTACCTTCGAATTGATCGTCATCTTGATGTACGGATTGTCCGGATCATCCTCGATGCCCATTTCGGCGGCCCGCTCGGCCAACAGCCAGTTGGTCTTGACCATGACTGCCCCGATGGGTAGGTCAATGCTGACCAGTCCGTCCGGCTGGTTTTCCTGGTGATAGGGCGCACCCTGCTCCATAGCCGCCGTCGCTCGGTCGAACACAGCCTTCAGGCCGTCCGTATTGTACAGATCGTTTTCAAATAGATAGTCGAACATAGCCTTGTTGCGGAAGACGATTTCCGCCTGAGACTGGCGAATCTCTCGCCCCGTCTCGACCCCCTCCGCCGGTTCGGGGAAGGTAAAGTGGCTGCCTTGCTGGACGCGTGGCAGTTTGGATTCCAACATATTAGGCTCGTCGCCCGGGTCTAGGTTGTCACCCGGAAAGTAGGGGCAAACCCGGCCCGGATTCACGTCGTCGTCATAGCCCGGATTGGTTGTGCTCCCCGGCATGCAACAATTGGAGCGATCGGTTGCGCCCGGCTCACAAAGCGGCAGGGGACCGTCTGGCGGAAACATGTACTGATCGGCCGCCCAATTCAACCAAAACTCCTGCTGAATCTGTTCGATGAGTATCTTCCAGGCAAACATATCGGGGCAGGTCATGGCCGGATTGGTTATGCCCGGCGCAATGACCAACTCCCCCTCCTCTACGCTCATATCGCAGACATCGGCATCCTGGGGCTGGCTCCGCAAGTACATAATGTAATCAATGTCGCTCTTGGTATCGCTGGCGGCGGTCGCGGTGGCGGCCGGCGCCGGGGTGGCGGTCGCATCCCCCTGCTGGGAGAATGCGTTCGAGACCCCCTTCTCGTCCGGCCCTGGGACCATCATCAGAACCACCACGGCTACCGGTATCAGCAGCCATCCTAAACGAACTAGTGTTGAATGTTTCATTATTTCCTCCTCAGTAATAAAAGTACCTACTTATTCAATTGATTGGCACGTCTGTTTAATTGGGGATCGGGGATTAAACAACTTCCTCAATTGCTCATCCCATCTGAACAATACCGAATGCTTGAACAATTAATCGCTAGTCACCCTGTTTGATGAAGAACCACCCGATCACTAAGACAACGAGCGAAAATATGCCCGTCAGAAAGAATATCGGTTGGAAGTTGCCCAAACTGACCAGGGCAGCGCCACAAATCGCAACCCCGAAAGTTCCGCCCAAAAGCCGGAAGGTGAGACTAATGCCGCCCGCCTGGCCATGCTTGGCGGTTGGTACGGCGTTCATAACGGTTCGCTGTGGTCCCAAGAAGAGAAACGGCAGGGTTAAACCCCAGATGATCAGGGCCGGCACAAAAGGCCAGTACAGTTCCTGCGCAATCCAGAAACCGAGCCATAGAAAGCTTAGTCCACTCAGCAGCAGGGCGCCCAAGCAAAGCCAGCGCTCCCCATAACGATCCGTCAACCGCCCGGCCGGCACGGCCGAGATCGGGATCATCGCGGCTCCCGGCAACAAGGCGATCCCGGTGGTGAGTGGGCTCATATGCAGTACTTGCTGAAAATAGAGCGCACCGAAGACCACAATCGCGAGCTTGTTGAACTGCGCCATGAATATGATTAGGTTGCTGGCGCTGAAGGTCGAATTGCGAAATAGATCCATCTCAATCAGGGGTTCGGAGACCCGCAATTCGGTGAGGACAAACAACAGCAGAATGATAGCGCCGCTGGCCAGCAGGCCGATGATCACCGCTGATGACCAGCCCCACTGCGGCCCCTGCATCAGCCCCATCACGAGCGTGCTTAGGCCCATAATCAAGATAACCAGTCCGAGCCGATCAATATGCGGTACCGGGCCTTGCCGGGGCAGCGATTTCCAGGCTATGACTATAATGAAAGCAACCACAATTGTGACGAGCGGGTTTATCCAGAAAATCCAGCGCCATGAGAGAACTTCCGTGAAAAGGCCGCCCACGAAAGGCCCCAAAGCCAGAAATGTCGCCCCGATACCGCCCTGTATACCGAATGCTAGCCCACGTCGTTCCGGTGGAAATGCCTCCGTCGTCATGGTCGTGGCGGCGGGAAAGACGAGCGCCGCGCCAATACCCTGGCAAGCCCGCAAACCGATGAGCATTAGACCGTCTTCAGCAAAGCCCGCCGCCAGAGAGGAAAGGCCAAAAATCACCAAACCGATCAGGAATACTTTCTTGAGATCGATGCTGTCATCCAGTTTTCCCCCGGCTGCAACGAGGCAGGTGAAGACCAGTAAGTAGGCGTTGATAATCCAGTGGGAGGCCGTCTGCGTCATACCCAGTTGCGTCTGAATGGTAGGTAGGGCCACGCCGACCACCGTCTCGTCGAGCACAATCAGGCCGAGGACGCAACCCGTGGCGGCCAGAATCCACCATGGGCGGTGTCGCTCATCGATAGCCAACATAAGTCTGTCTACTTTTGAGAACATCGTGATTTGTTTCATTGCCTCTTCAACCTCTTGGTTTTCTTTGATGAATACCGTTAGTTGATGATAGCATTTTTGGGTGGGTTTGTCTGTCCTAAAATCTGAACAATCTTGTCATAGAATCTGGTCAACGTATATGGAGATTTGGAATCCAGGAGATGCGAACCCTTTAGATTAGAACTTATCTAGCTCGAGGTTTTTAACCACGAATTACACGAATTTCACGAAAAAAGAAATTCGTGTAATTCGTGGTTGATTTTGGAGCCTGCCCCCTTCAACTGCGTAACTCTTATCGATAACGATCTTCAGTTTGTGGTTGCATCACCGTCAATAGCGCTTATGGCAGAACCGACCGGCAACTTCCAATCTGCGATGGGTGTATCCTCTACGTTCAGGCGACTGGCCATGTAGTGGAGCCGCTGTGCATTAGGCCCGTCGGCGGTGGTGAAGCGCTGCATCAGGTAGAAGGGAGGGATAGACTGATAGTATAGCGTGGCCTGCACCGAACCGCCGTCAATTTCTTCTTCCGGAATCGCCATTTGATAGGTCACCACATCCGAACCGGAGCCGTCGAGGAACAACTCATCATCCAGGACATCGCCTTTGGGGGTTGTCGCGTCAATAAAGCGCGGCCCCCAGGTGGGGTCGGCGGCGAAACCGGGTGGCCCCTCGGGGGTCCAGCCCTGGGGCAGCAAACGATTGTCCTTGATGGTGGTGGCCTGGGCCACGAAACTGGTCGTGAAGCGATTTTCGGGGTTCTTGACCAGCTCCTGGTAGATCTGAACCTGATCTTCGCCCGTAATGGTCTGGTAATGCGGTTCATACGCTTGCTCACACTTCGTGGCGTCGGAATCGCATTCATCCGGGTTAAGCAGGGTCATAAACTCCGAGGCCAGCGGCTCACCGTTGCCATCCACAACCACGCCGACGCTGTTGGTGCGCCCGGACGCCCAGAGGACCTCGTTGTTGCTATCCAGAACCTGAAATTCCAGGAAGGCGCGGCGGAAACCCGCGCCGGACGGGAAGCGGTGGCCCGTGTGGTTGGTCAACCGTACCTCAGCCGTCAATTGCCCGTCCTCATAGGTGACATTCTCAATTTCGACCGTGGCGGTTTCTTCCGTGGCCAGCCGGTTGGAGGCCTCGATGGCGGCGGGCAGACCGTCGGCCGAACCGGTCATGTAGTCGGTTTTGCGCACGCCCAAAATATCATCGAATTGGTTGAACATTTCTAACCCGAAGATGTTGATACCCAGCAGCGTGTGACGAGCAAACCCTTCGCGAATCTCTAGGGTGGTCTCCGCCTCAGGCGCCCGGCTGTCGGCTTCGGGATAGGTCTGATCCTGAATGTTGGCGATGCGGAAGGCCAACTCCTGGTCGTGATAGTCGTTGGTCATATGGCAGTTCTGGCACGATTTGGGATCGCTGCCTTCACCGAACTCGGTCTGATAAGCGCTGTTGAGCCACTCCAAGTAGGTGGTTTGTTCGAAATCGTTGCCGACGAGTTGCCCCTTTGCATCATAGATGGGCAGATAGATGGTGTGGCAACTGCCGCACAATCGCGAGGTTTGGATGTAGTCGCTCTGCACCGGTTTCATACCCAGTGTCTCCTGCATTGGGCGCGTGAGCGGGTCATCAAAGGGGCCGTAGATGGTACTGAGGCCGGGTTCGTCCGCCCCCGGTGGGGAGACATCGAACTGGCCGGTAAGGATATCTTGCAGCGGCTGTTTATCATCTACAATTTGATGGCAGACTGTACATGAGATGCCGTCGCGCGCCAGGGCCGCATATTTAGCGTGAGGATCATCGGGATCGGTGATTTGGAGGATATCTTGCGTGAAATATTCGCCCGCTTCGTCGATATGGAACTGGCGCTGCCCCATAACGCCGTGGCAGCGGAAACAGAGATTCTGGATTGTCTCAGGCAGGTCGCCGCTACTATGGATGGCGACCTCGCTTTCGAGTTGGGCGTGAAAGATGGGGTCGCGTCCGGCCAAGCCCATCATCGACCAGTTCCACTCGCCGTACGGAGACAGGTTGACGCCCTCCTGGTCGTCAGTCGGCATCAGGTACATATTCGGACCGAAGGGCGGCGTCTGGCCATCGTGACAGGACAAGCATTGGTCCGACGTGATAAACTGCTCCGGTCCATCCGGCCCGGAAACAACGTGATCATAGGTAACGGGCGGAATGGAAACCACATTCTCTTCCGCCACCGGGCCGAACATGTCAAACAGTTCCACAAAATCAGCGTTGATGTCGCGCGCCGGCCGGCCGGCGGCTAATTCTTCCGGATCAACATCAGCCGCCAAATCTTCGTGAGTTTTCGTCTGGTCCTCAGCGGCCTCGGGGGTGGGCGTGAGCCACGAGTTATCGACGCGGTAGGAGACAGGGTTGCCCGGCTCGCCCTCGATGTTGCGCAGGGCCGCAAAGGTAAAATCGTTCTCGGCCGAGGCGTGGCAGCGCGCACAATACTGACCAAAACCGGCATCGGGATAGTTGAACGGATAGTCGTTGTTGTCTACCCCTGCACCCGTGCTGTGAAAACCCCAAAAATAGCCGTCTTTGGAGCCGTTGCTGTCGCGGACCATAAAGGTCCACATAGCCAGTTGGTCATTCACCGCCGCATCATCCGTGTCCGCATAACGAGCGGCGGAGGGCGGAAACATCTACTGGATAATCATGGCCCCATCGGGCAGTTCACCTTCGCGCCCATTCTGCAGCCAGCTATAGACTTCGGGTGAATAGTAGATGCGCACGGCGGGGTGGGTGCCATAGGAAACACCATCGATGAAGGGACCCGTGTCGCGCACGCGCTTGTCCCTGACCCAGCCCAGTTCTTGATAACGCTTGCTCTCCAAGAACTGGAAGAGCTGTTGCTCATATTCGTCGAGCGGCAGCGTGCTCGGCAGCGGCAGTTCCGACTCGGTCGGGGTTTGCGCTGCGACCGACGGTAGCAGCATAAAGCCTGCAATAACCATAAGACCGACTCCCACCAGAACAAGGCCAAGACTATAGGCAATTCGTCTCATATTTAGCCATCTCCTCACTTTTAACTAAAAACCTTTCCAATCCGATTAATGGCTGTAACTCGTATTGTAGGTTATCTGGTTAATCTATCTTATCCGCTTTACTATCAGATATCTCCTGGGTTTGCGCTTCCAAAAAGGCGAATAAAGCTTGCAGGTTGGGAAAGCGGACCACTTCGCCGCCCTGCACCGCTTGGGCCGAGGCTCGCCAGGTATTTTGTTCTCCATCTTGCCACATTCGGACCAGATAGGCTTTGTAAGTATCCAGACTCTGTGGTTGGGTTTTATCTTTGGTGACCATGATATATGTCTCAATCTCACGGGTAGATAAACCATTCCCAAATAGTTTGATAATACCAGGCCAGCGTTACGAACTCGTCAACAACTAGGCCCAAAAGCGTTAACAACAGAACCAGACTATTTACGGCCAATCTCCGACAGCTAAAGATCTTTTGCGCAAAAACCAGATGACAGTCACTTTTGTTCTGATTGTATGACAAGATTGCTCAAATTGTAGGACAGACAAATCCCGCCGAATATGTTATGATAAGTCACTTCAATCTGAAAGGGGGTGAGATGTCTGAAATACCGATGAAACAATTCGAGGCGCTCCAGGCGAGGGTCAATAAGAATGTAACGTTGTTGACTCTGCTCGTCTTCTACGGTAGCTATCCGGTCCAGTACCTGGTCAACATCACCATTGCGCGAGCGCTGGGACCGGCCAATTACGGCGATTTCTCCGTAAGCCGTTCGGTCGCTACTCTGGCGGCGACAGTGTCCTTGCTGGGTTTGGATATGGCGGCCCTTCATTTCCTGCCGGTTTATTTGAAACGGGGCGCGCTTGGATCGGCCAAAGGGTTCATCTACGCTGCCCTGCTGGCCGTCATCGTCACCGGGCTGGTGGTCAGTGGCCTTGGCGCCGTCATTACGGAAATTGTCCGGACGCTTATGCCGGGCGAAGAGCATCCGGCGATGATTGCCATGTATTGGGTCTTGCCTATGAGCCTCGGACTCTTGACGTTGAGCTTCGTGGGCGGTCATCAACATATCTTTCTCTCCTCGTTGCTGGGTTGGGTCGTGGCGCCGCTCATTACCGCCATACTTTTGGGAGTCTTCTTCCTGTTTGGCGGTACACTGACCGATTTTCGGGCCGTCTGGTTGGTGATTCTGGCCCAGATCCTGTTAACGCTAGTCGCGGTTTGGCTGCTCTGGCTCATTTGGCGGCAGAAGTATCTTCAGGTTGCGCCCCAGTATGAACTCAAACTCTGGGCCGCCGCCATCTTGCCTTACCTGCTGTTTGCAATAGTCTTGAATGCCCAGGCTCAAAGCAGTATGATCATCTTGGAAGCGTTCAACCCGAGCGAAGCGGAAGTGGGCATTTACGCCGCAGTGCAACAGGTGGCCAACTTGCCGGTTCTGGCCTTGAGCGCGATCACCATGGTGGCGATGCCGCGCTTATCGGTACTCCTCGAGGGAAAGGAAGCTGAGGCCTTTCAGCAACAATTACGGGTTTACTTGTGGATTTTGACCGCATTTGGCGTCGGTTCGCTGCTCGTGTTCATGATTTGGGGTCACTTCTTGCTCGACCTCTTCGGCGGTGATTTCCAGAGTGGGCATACGGCGCTGGTGATACTCGGCGCCGGCTATCTGATCGCACTGGTCGGCGGACTGGTCGTCCCCCTGCTACAAATTCGGGAAGAGAATTCGAGTGTCAATTGGACCATGCTGGCTCTGATGGTGCTTAATGTCGCCCTAACGTTTTTGCTGGCGCCACGCTATGGTGCAATAGGGGCAGCGACAGCTTACACCTTGACTGTTGTCGTGATTACCACCATCCAACTCATCCTCCTCCAACGCAAAACGGGCATCCCCTATCTCCGTTCAATGGTAGGGCCAATCAAGAAGGCGCGTCTGTAAGCCAAAAAACAGGAACCGTCCAAGCGGCGTGTTTTTTTCGGCTTACTGCCTGAAGCTTCAATTTCGGGTGAGGTGGGGAATTTCTACCGGTATAGTCAGGCACGAAAAATCGTAGCCGGTGACATCAATTCCCACGTGCAGTAGCAGGTTGAGAATGTTATCGGCGGCATAACCAGCCGCCAACCGCGACTCCCGGCCCATCTGGTCGAGCAGCCGGCGGCACGTTTGGTCAAACCCCACCAGCCCTAAGCTAGCGACTAACTGTTTGGCAATCGGGTGAAGGATGAAGCGAGTCTGGTTCTGGCGCACATCCGTTGTAGCCTGAGCTTGCAGTAAAGCGTGGCTGCTAAGGAGTTCCAGATGACCACTTTCAATTTCCCGGCTAACCCGCTCAATTAGGATGTCAGTCAGATATTCCATCAATACGTTCGACAGCCTAAAGCCCTGCTCACTCGTCTCCAGCAGCGAGCGCCGCTGCAAAGAGTGCAAGGCTTCAACCAAGGCCCGCTGCTGGACCGGCCAGATGAGGTGCGTCGCCAATTCCTGGATCGTCAGCGCTTTGCGACTGATAGCCAACCACAGCAAGATATCTTGCTCCAGCGGCAACAGCCGGCAGAATTGCTGATCCAACACCTCCCGAATATCACCGAAAATGGGCGTTTCTTGGCCTAAAAACGCCTCGACGTCACCCAAATAGATATTCTGAATGGTATCGGCGACCAGACTCAAGGCCAGGGGATTGCCCGAATAGCGCCGGACCACGGTCGCGGCAGTTGGCTTGGCCGGCGATAGACCACTGTATTGCAAAATTTCTTGTCCGGCCGCAGTCTCCATTCCGCTCAAAAGCAGCGATTGGACCCAGGGCAGATTTCGTTCCAGGCGTGTTAATTCTTGGGGGGACTCGCGGCTGGTCAACAGCAGGCAGCTTTGGTGTTGGTGGTTTCCCAAATGCTGTATGAGCTGCCCGTAATCTTCGTAGCCAGGCCGGTACTGTCCGACCTGTTTGCTTTGCAGTACAGCTTCCAAGTTATCCAGCACTAACAAGCAGCGTTTTTGGCGCAGGTAAAGGAGCAGCCGGGCCAGTCTTTCATTCAGCGTGTTCGGGTATTCAGCCAGAGGTTCACCGGCCAGGGTAGACAACACACTCGGCAGTAGTTCGTCCAGAGTAGGGGCATTGAGCAACGAGCGCCAGATGACAATTTCGACTTGCCCGGCTACGGATCGGGCTGTATGGGCGGCCAGAGCTGTTTTACCCAATCCGCCCATACCCCAGATAGCGACCAATCGACAGTCATCGCCAACCACCCATTGCCGGAGTTGAGCTAATTCTGCGTGTCGACCAAAGAAAGTCCCCAAGCGAGGAATCTCATCCCAATCATGTCGAGGCGCGGGCGGGGGCTGGGATGACGGGACCAATTCCCGCCGGCTTCCCGGCTCAACGGCGTCCTGGCTCAATTGGCCGCGTCGAATCTGCTCGATCAAATTCAATGTTTCTGCTTCCGGGTCAGTTTCAAATTCCGCCTTCAGTAGTTGGCAGTACCGAACAAAGTGAGCCAGAGCCTGCTCCGGCAAGCCCCGTCGGGCCAGCAGGCGCATCAGCCGGCGCTGTGAGGCTTCCCAATAAGGGTCCAGCCTGGCCAGCCGGGCGGCGTAAGGATAAGCTCGGTCATAATCCGCCTGGGTTTCGTAGGCATCGGCCAGACACTTGAGCGTCAACAGCGCTCGCTGGTGCAACATTTCACGTTGCAACAACAACCACTCTTCAAAACCAAAGGCGTTAGTCAAGCTAAATCCGGCCAGCAATTCCCCTTGATATAGGTTGGCTGCTTCTTTTAAGCACTCCAGACAGGTTGCACACTGACCTAACCGCTCATGCACGTGGGCTTGACTGGCCGCCAATTGCGTTTGGAAATGAATGACATCCGTTATCACCCGTACCTCGGCCTTGGTCTTGAAGCCAACGGTGTGATGGGTCACGGTTAGCAACTGCCGGCTAAGTCCCGGTGCGGTCCTATCCAGGGTTTGTCGGAGATAGTAAAGGGCGGTTCGCAAGCTCTGAAGAGCCTGTTTATCCGTTACCTCCGGCCAAAGTAGACCAGCGAGAGCTTGGCGAGGGTGAGAGCGGGCCGGCTCCAACGCTAAATAAGCCAGCAAAGCCCGCACTTTGTCGCTGCGAAAGCGGGTGAGTGGCTGATCATCAACGCTGACCGCGAACGCCCCCAGGAAGTTCAGGGCAAGTTCAGTCATCCTTTAGAACCTCTCGTTTTTGGCATTACTGTAGGCCTTTACAACATATTCATAATAGTTCAGCTATTCTCAGTATAGGCTCGGAACAATGAGGCAACGGTTGAAAAATGGGTTGAGGTCAATACGAACTTGAAATAAGGAGGGCGGTATCATTATGAATATCATCATATTACCAGATTTAATGGCGGTTGTCTGTCCGATATTTGGGACAATTTTGTCCTAATTTCTGGACAAAATTGTCGAGCGGCACAACAAGGTCGATGAAACCGGCGTAATGCTGATGATTTAGTTAAATGAGGTTGCTTTCGTAAATTACCAGGGTCTAATTTTTCAGATTTGATAAATGGTCTTCGTAAATTCAAGAATTAGCCTCTTTTAATGTCGCCTTTAGGTTAAGATAAGCTTCTCTTAAAGTCATAACATTTGTTGGGGAATATAATGAAGCTAGCTCGGCAATACAATCCTCCATTTATTAAAAATTGTGCCACTCGCAGCGAGTGGCATCCAATTTAAGCGACAAAGGAAATCAGGAGTGATAATGATGGAATCTAAATTTTTTTATTTACAACTAATGGAGACCCATTTAAAGAAATGGCGACTTGAGATTGAAAAGTTACGACTTGAGGCCACATTGGCTCAAGCGAAGGCTCACGCTGATTTCTATGAACTCATGGAAGCCGCTGATCACAGTTTAATGGTCGCCGACAGAGAGTTACAGGCGCTAAGCCGCTTAAACCATGAAACTGCCGAGGCCCGGCGAGAAAGTGCCGAAAGGGCCTTGAAGCAAGTGGAAGAGGCCATCAAGAAGGCTAGGGCCAAATACATTAATCAAAATTAGTGAAAGAAGCAGGCACGCCGATAGTTCGCTGCCTCAACTGGTACATGAGTAAAGTGCCTATCGCTGCCCACCAGGATGCCCAGGTGTCCACCGCCTTCCTGAAGGTGATCAATATGGTCGCCCCGCCGTCCACTATCAATTCTAGAGCCTGACCAGCACCGGCTCATCGATTTCTCGTTTTTTAGTATAGATGTGCCAGAAAATTGCTCTGCAATGGGCGCGAAGTTATACTAACAGGACTTAAACATAAAGTTGTTTGGTGTCACTTAACGAGGAGAAAATCATGACCCAAAACATTGCTCAAGTCCCTTATAGCGCGGTCCCAAGAGTGGAATTCCGTCCCTTGATGCGCAACGTGTATCTATGGATGACGCTAGGCATGGCGGTAACCGCCGTGATGACCTACCTTACCGCCAACTTGCCGTTTTTAAATAGCCTGCTTCAAAACAGTTGGATTGTGTTTGGGGTATTTATTGTTCAGCTATTACTGGTCGGCTCGCTGGCTCTAGCCGTACAGAAGCTGTCAACGGGTGCGGCGGCGGCGATATTTCTGGCTTATGCCGCTTCGGTGGGCTTCACCCTGACCTTGATCGTGCTTTATTACGATGCCGGCACCGTTACGGCGGCCTTTGTTACGGCCTCCATCCTTTTTTTGGCTATGACCGTGGTTGGGCTGATTACCCCGATGGACCTGTCCAAAATGGGCACCTATTTGCTGATGGGCCTCATTGGCCTGATTATTGCCATGGTTCTCAATATCTTCTTCAGAAGCAGCACCTTTGATCTGATCATCAGCATCATTGGGGTCATTCTCTTCACGGCCCTAACCGCCTATGATACCCAAAAAATCAAGCAAATGGCCTCGAACCCGGCCATTCAGGGCGAAGGCTCGGCCTTAATGGGCAAACTGAGTATTCTGGGGGCGCTATCGCTGTACCTGGATTTTCTCAACCTGTTCATCTTCCTGCTCCGCATTTTTGGCCGGCGTTGAGCAAGCCCATTCGCGACGGTTACCACGTTGAGGTAGGATTCGGAATGATTTATAGCGATGATTAGCCCTGGGGCATTTTTAGAGTGGTTGATCCTGACGAGCCGTCCTTGTCGGCGGCGGGAGGTTCTTCAGCCGGATTCGGCATGATGCCACTGTCCCCAATGGCTGCCTGCAATCCCTGAGGGGCGTTGTGACCGCGACGCAGCAGTTTCAAGGTGTAGATAGTGGGCGGCATGATGCGTTGCCGCACGGCATAAGCTACGGTGACGGTCAGCAACATCGGCAAGATTGCATTCAAATCACGGGTCATTTCAAAGAGCATGGTGATCCCGGTTATGACCGCGCCGGTCATGCTGCCGATCATACCGGCCATACCGGCCACGGCAAAAAGGGCCGGATTCAGCCCCCAATCGGGAAACAGCCATTGCACGATGCCGCCGATAGCACCGCCCAGCGCCGCTCCCATAAATAAGCCCGGCGAAAAGACGCCGCCCGAGGCGCCGGACCCTAGCGTCAAACAGGTCGCTAATAATTTTAAGCCCACCAGCAAGAGCAGGAACATGCCCCCGGTCAGCCGGCCGGCCAGAATATCTTCGATGGTTGCATACCCCACGCCCTGAATATAGTAATAACCGGTCTGGCGGGCCATTAAGTAGATGATGATGCCAAAGGTCAGCATCCCCAGAACGTGCCTGATATACGGATTTTTAAACCGCAGTTCAAACTGATCTTCCGACCAATACAACGCCCAGATAAACAGCGCCGATATCAGCCCGATCGCTACCCCGAACACGATGAAGAACGGCAAGATCGAAGGGTTGGCGATGTGTTGATCCGGGACCGTTAGCGCCGGAATATTGAAGGCCGGCATCGTTCCCAAAAAATAACGGCCAATATAGGTGGCCACCGCCACCGCCAAAGTGACCGGTAGCACGGTTCTAGCCTTGATCTCCGGCAGCATGAGTTCAATTGCAAAGGCCAGGCCACCGATAGGGGTGTTGAATGTAGCTCCAATCCCGGCCCCGGCCCCGGCGGCGATAAGCGTTGTTCGCTGCCAGAGCGGCATCCGAATGTACTGTCCTAGTGTCGAGCCAAAGGCTGCCCCGATCTGAATGATCGGCCCCTCGCGTCCCACCGAACCGCCGCTGCCAATGGACAGTGCTGACGCCAGTGATTTGATTGCCGCCACAATGGGACGTATTTTCCCTTGTTGATAATAAATGGCATCAATCACCTCAGGCACACCATGCCCCTTCGCCTCCGGGGCAAAGGTGGTGACCAAAAAGGTTACCCCCAGCGCGCCAATCACCGGTACCAGGATGACCCCGATCCCCCAGACGCTGAACGGTGTATGCTCATTGGCGTCATAAATAAACGAAAATTGGCCCAAGAACAGCAAATTGTGAACCAGACCAATCAGCAGCCGAAAACCGACTGCCCCAAATCCGGCAATAATCCCAACAGCTATCGCCATCAGGGCCAGCGAGATCATGGGTTGATCTGGGATCGTTTTGTCATCCGGGTTCGTCATTTTCCCTTTTATTTCCTCCGGCGATAATACTGTACGTGGTTAACCCCAGCCTTAGTATATCGAAGCAATGGTAAACGAGCAAAGCACCCATTCAAAGGCTGAGTCAGTCATTCGCCCCTGGCAGTTAGGCTGGCCCGAATCCGCTTGACCTGGTCTTTTCCTACCCCGGAGGTAGCGTTTAGGTCGAGGAGTTTGGACATCTCTACGGGAATTGCGGTTTGCTTCGATTGATCAAGCAACAAGCCTTACCGAAATCGGGTAAGGCTTGTTTACTGGGATTCTGTATCCTGTTTGTACCTACTGCTGGCCCACACTTTAGACCGTGTTATTGGCTAGGGAGTCAGACCGCTGGGTAGCTCATTGATGTCTCGATGTTTACGCCACCTTCAAACTCCAAAATCTTTAACTCCCCTACTTTTCCGTTAGGCCATCAACATCTCAAATTGAGGCCGATCGATCGTCTCAAATTCCAGCAGCGCATGGGCCAACTCCTCCAGCTTGCGTTGTTTATTGATCAGAATTTCTTTGGCGCGCTGGTAAGCGTGATCCAGGATTTGGCGTATTTCTTGGTCGATGGCCTGAGCCACGGCTTCGCTGTAGTCACGCATCTCGCTCAATGTGCCAAGATAGGCATTCCCGTGCTCTTCGCCGAAGCAACGCAAGCCTAAACCTTGACTACTGAAGCCATAGCGAGTCACCATCGCCCGCGCCAGCTTAGTCGCTCGCTCCAAATCATTGGCCGCCCCGGTAGTGATCCGCTTGAAAATAATTTCTTCGGCAGCGCGGCCTCCGAACAGTCCGACAATTTGATCTTCAAACGCCTCGCGGCTGAGCAAGTAGCGATCATTCTCCGGTAAAGGCATCGTGTAACCGAGCGCCATCCCCCGCGAAACGATACTGACTTTGTGGACCGGATCACTGTACTCCAGATTATGCATCACCAGGGCGTGACCGGCTTCATGGAAGGCAATGACTTTACGCTCGTCGGCGCTCAAAATCTTACCTTGGCGTTCCGGCCCCGCCACAATCCGTTCCATCGAGTCCTGAAACTCTTGCTGCCCAATCGCGTTTAGGTTACGGCGGGCGGCCAAGATAGCGGCTTCGTTAACCAGGTTTTCTAAATCGGCCCCGACAAATCCCGGCGTCAGCCGAGCCAGATCAGACAGGACAATATCACGCGCTAGAGGTTTGCCCCGCGTATGAACGCGCAAAATGGCTTCACGACCGTGGGCATCGGGACGATCTAAAATCACTTTACGATCAAAACGACCGGGACGTAGCAGAGCCGCGTCCAGAATATCAGGACGGTTGGTCGAGGCCAACACAATCACCGTGGTGAACGAAGAGAAGCCATCCATTTCCACCAAAATCTGGTTGAGCGTTTGCTCGCGTTCATCGTTGCCGGACCCCATACTGGCCCCGCGCTGGCGGCCCACGGCGTCGATCTCATCGACAAAAACCACACACGGGGCGTACTCTCTGGCGCGTTTGAACAGATCGCGCACCCGCGCCGCGCCCACCCCCACATACATTTCAACAAATTCCGAGCCGGAGATACTAAAGAAAGGCACCCCCGCTTCACCGGCCACAGCTCTGGCCAGCAAGGTTTTACCGGTTCCCGGCGGACCGGACATCAAAACCCCTTTCGGGATACGCGCTCCCAATCGAGCAAATTTAGCCGGTTCCTTTAAAAACTCGACCACTTCCTGTAACTCTTGCTTGGCTTGATCGGCCCCGGCCACATCGATAAATCTGACCTGAGGTTTGACTAAATAGTTGTCATCATCTTTTTTGCCGTTGGCGGAAATCAAACGGGCGTTACTTTGCCCCATATTGCCGGGCATTCGACCAATACCCCCGCCGCTAGATCGGCGGTTACGCGCCGAATAAAAGGCAATTAACCCTACCACCGATACCAGCGCAATTAAGCCCCACAAGCTCGTAAAATAGTTATTAGTCCCCGATACCTCTACCACAATTGGCAGATCGGCCAGTAGCTGGTCGGGGGTGCCGAGCAATTTAAGCGTCTCAATCGTGCTGATGTTTGACTCTTTGCGGGCGCTGATACTGCTACCATCCACTTTGACGGCGGTAATGAGATTATCCTGCACTACAAGGCTTTTCACTTGGTCGGCTTTAACCAGATTGACAATCTCCGGCAGCGAGACAAGTTGGGGCTTGGTCGTCGAACTGCGGCTACTTTGCACCGTCTGGCTGACAGATGTTTCCGAACCGGAAGTGTAACCGGAAAAAAGATAACTTCCAACAGCGACGCCGGCGACAATCAAGCTAATGATTAGCCATTTGGGATGAAACGGTAGTCGATCTTTCCATTGTTTAGGCCAGTCACTTGGGGGCATAAGCAAAAACCTCCATTTTAATCAATTCTATCCTATACAAATATCCTCACGCCTAAGTACAAAAAAATGGCCGGCTCTCAAATTTCAATTATCAAAGCTGTTTTCACCAATATCTGCCTTGATATTAAAAGAAAGTGCCAGCCACTCGGGCGATAAATATTGAATTTGAACTTTTATTTAAAGGATGGAAACATTAAGGCAAAATTAAAAAATTGGTCTAATCTAGGATACAATAAAAACCCTATGCATAAATAGAGGCAAAAGTCACCAGTTGATGCCGCCAAAAGTACTTGTAAATTTGCCCTAAAGTCACTTTTCTTATGGTCCATAAGTCACATATTGCTGTGACATTCAGATAAATCAAGAAACTTACTATTATTATAGCCAGTATCGTGAGTTTTGTGAACTAATGCACACGATTTTATACAGCATAGCTTTGATTTAGCTTTGCTTCGGTTCCCCTGCCCGTGGTACAATCCCCCCTGTATAGAAGAGCAAATGATTGTGGAGCAATAATTATGGATTTTCTTGAGGGACTGAATCCGGCCCAAAAAGAAGCCGTCACCACCATCGAAGGGCCGGTCTTAGCCTTGGCCGGTCCTGGTTCCGGCAAAACGAGAGCGTTAACCCATCGAATTGGCTACCTGGTGCGTGATTGGGGCATCGCGCCGTGGAATATCCTGGCCGTGACATTCACCAACAAAGCCGCCCGCGAGATGAAAACGCGGCTGGAAGAGCTACTCACCAAACGGCAGGTCGATGCCTTGAGTGTCGGCACCTTTCATTCCTTATGCGCCCGCTGGCTCCGACAGGATATCGAGGCCCTGGGCAATTATGATCGCAACTATGTCATCTACGACACCAGCGACCAACAATCGGTGGTCAAACGGGCGCTGCGCGATTTAGATATTGATGAAAAAGCCTGGAAACCCAACCCCATCCACTACGCCATCTCCAAAGCCAAAAACGAGATGATCGGCCCGGAACGGCTGCCGACTCGCACCTACCAGGACGAGATTGTCCAGCGCGTTTACAGCCGCTATCAGGCTATTTTGGTCGAAAATAACGCACTCGATTTTGATGATCTATTATTGTTGACTCACCGCCTTTTTAACAATCACCCAGCAGTCCTACAAGAATACCAGCAGCGATTCCTGCACGTAATGGTCGATGAGTTTCAAGACACCAATATGGTCCAGTACGACCTCTCCAAAATGCTGGCCGGCGGCTCACGCAACATCTTTGTGGTGGGCGATCTCGATCAGGGCGTCTACTCCTGGCGCGGGGCCGACTATCGCAACGTGCTGCGCTTTCGAGACGACTACCCCGATCTTAAACTCATTCAACTCTCCCAAAATTACCGCTCGACCGAAACGATCCTTAACGCTGCCAAGCAGGTCATTCGCAAAAATAAAGAACGCATCGACAACGATCTGTTCACTGAACGGGGTACAGGGCCCAAAATCCGGGTCATCGAGGCTTATAACGACCGGGAAGAAGCCATCTACGTCGTCAACGAAATCCAACGCCTGGAACGCGACGGCATTTCCCCCGGCGAGATCGCGGTTATGTACCGCACCAACGCCCAAAGTCGCGCTTTGGAGGAAGCCTTCATCGCCCACAACATGCCGTATGTCCTGGTGCGCGGCACCCGCTTTTATGATCGCAAGGAAATCAAAGATGCGCTGGCCTATCTTAGATTACTTCACAATCCTGAAGACAGCGTTAGTTTGGAACGCATCATCAACGTCCCGGCCCGTGGTATCGGCAGCAAAACCATCGCCGATTTAAACCGCTGGGCTTTCGAGCTAGGGACCACGCCCTGGCGAGCCATCAAGCAACTACTGGCCGATTCCCAGGCCGAACAAGAGGGTGAGACCGATGTGGCTTACCTCCCGGCGGCCGTCCCGTCGCCCTTCAAGGGCCGGGCGCAGAAGGCGCTGGTCCAATTCGGGCAAATGATAACCATGTTGTTGGCGGCCAAAAGTAAACTCCCCTTACCCGACCTATACGATCTGATGATTGCTCGAACCGGTTACAAAGCCTTCATTAAAGACAAGACAATGGAAGGCGAAGAGCGTTGGGAGAACTTGCAAGAATTGAAACAAGTAACCCACGACTTTGTCAATGTAGAGAGTGATGAGGCCCTGGCCCTGTTTCTCGAAAATGTGGCTCTGGTTTCCGATGTCGACGCTCTGGGCGAAGAAGGCTCGGCACCGGCGCTGCTCACGCTCCATACCGCCAAAGGGTTGGAATTCCCGGTGGTCTTTATGGTCGGTATGGAAGAAAACATCTTCCCCCACAGCCGCAGCCTGCAAGACCCGGAACAAATGGAAGAGGAGCGCCGGCTGGCTTACGTCGGCATCACCCGCGCCAAAGATCGCCTCTACCTGACCCGCGCATTTCGCCGCACTACCTACGGCTTCGAGGAACCAACCGCGCCCTCGCGCTTTTTGGACGACATTCCACCGGAATTAGTCGATCAAAACGGCCCGCGCTCAAGCCGAGGCTACCCCACCGGCGGCGGTCGCTTCACCGATCGCCGCGAGGCCCGCCAGGTCAGCAGCCGCTGGGATCGACCGGCGGCCCGTCCGGCCCCATCAGCCGGCCAAACCCCGGCCTTCAAAACCGGCGACCGTGTCTACCACGGCAAATTCGGCGAAGGCACCGTCATCGCCGTTGAGCTAACCGGCAGCGACGAGTATGTCCAGGTGGCCTTCCCTAACCAAGGCATCAAAAAGTTGGCCACCAGCATCGCTAAATTAGAGAAGCTGTCATAATTCAATATTCTTGCGACTTAATGTCCACCATGCTATAATTTTGGAGTCAAAATTAATATTTTGCTTAACTAGCTGGGGAGGTGCCAGAGTGGACGATTGGGGCGGTCTCGAAAACCGCTGTAGGCCTCGGTCTACCGTGGGTTCGAATCCCACCCTCCCCGCTCGCACAAATGTGTCGCTTAAATCCCTGGAGAGGTCGCATAGTCCGGTCTAGTGCGCACGATTGGAAATCGTGTAGGTGTAAAAGCCTCGAGGGTTCGAATCCCTCCCTCTCCGCCTGATAAAAGTAACCCTAATTAGGAAAACGTGTTCAACACACTAATTACCAATTACCGGTTACCAATTACTAATTACCAATTCATTCAAGGTGAGGGCAACCGGGTGGCGTGGAGTGTTGGGTCTTGCGCGGCAGGAGCCTATGAACCAGGTCAGGGCCGGAAGGCAGCAGCCTTAAGTAGTCACTTCTGGGTGCCGTAGGGTAGCCTGGCAGGAGTCACTCGGTTGCCGTCACCTTGAGCTTTGGTAAATCAAACATTTTATGTTATCCTAAGGCGAGCTAAACAGCTCGTCTTTTTATTTCCGACGATCACTATGACCATTCAAGCCAAAGCCGCCGGCCCAACATTAAAGAGCATTTCGCCGCCGCCCCTCAATCGCCAACTCTGGCGAGGCGTGGCTGTGGCCGCCGTTTTCTTCGGTTTGTGGGGCGTCTCGCTTCTCTTCAGCCGGCCGGCCACCCTGATCATCAACGACCGCGCCTACCCGATCCGCACCC
This sequence comes from Anaerolineales bacterium, assembly GCA_020634855.1. Classification (GTDB taxonomy): domain Bacteria; phylum Chloroflexota; class Anaerolineae; order 4572-78; family J111; genus JAGRBY01. Next base: position 8,674 of record JACKAU010000019.1, on the reverse strand, counting down.
ACCAGCGCACGGTCGGAGCCATGTTGCAGAAATTTGGCGTCAGCCTCGCCCCGGAAGACGTGGTCGAACCGAGCTTAGACAGCCCTCTGGACGCCGGCCAGACCATCACCATTCAACTGGCGCGACCGGTTACCGTCGAAGCTGACGGCCATACCCGCCAACTCCTGACCCACCGCCAAAACCTGCGTGATATCTTCGCCGACCTCGCCCTTGACCTCGACACGCGCGATGAAATTCTGGTCAACGGTCAGGTCGTTTCCTTGGGAGCCGCCTTGCCGCCGTCTCCGGCGACCTCGAGACCGGACGCGATCAACCGGCTTATGGCCGCCGCCACCCCACGCGGCGCGGCTTTGACAGCCCGGCCCGAACGCGCCAAAATCATTGTGCATCGAGCTGTCCCCATCACCTTGAGCGAAGGCGAAACCGACCAAACCTTCCGGACCACCAAACTCACCGTCGGCGAAGCGCTGCTGGAGCAGGACATTCCCGTCTATCTCGGCGACAAAGTGACGCCGCCGCTGGCTACGCCCCTTCGGCCTAATATGACGATTGCTATCGACCGGGCCACGCCGGTGGTCATTTTTGCCGACGGGCGCAATCTCAAAACCCGCACCCAGGGCCGTACCGTCGGCGAGATCTTGGCCTTGGAAAATATCCCGCTGGTGGGCCAGGATTTCACCCGTCCGGCGCTTGATCACGAAGTGCTGCCCAACGACATCATCGAACTCGTAAGGGTTCACGAAACGCTGGAAATCGACGCCGAATACATCCCCTTTGAAACCCAGTGGATCGCCGATGACGGCATGGAATTGGACCAACAAGAGATTCGCCAGGCCGGCAATATTGGCGTTATCAAAAGCCGAACCCGCGTCCGTTACGAAAATGGGCAGGAGGTCGCCCGCGAGTTCGAGGATGAATGGCTCGATCAGACGGCTAACACCCGCGTCATTGCCTACGGGACGGAGGTCGTCATCCGCACCCTCGACACCCCCGACGGCCCCATCGAATATTGGCGCAAAATCCCGATGCTGGCCACTGCCTACAGCGCCGCCACTTCCGGCAAAGCCCTCGATCACCCGAACTACGGTATTACGCGCACCGGCATGGAGGCCGGCTACGGCATCGTCGCGGTCGATCCCAAAGTGGTAGCCCTGCACTCCAACGTCTATGTTCCCGGCTATGGTCTGGCTGTGGCCGGCGACACCGGCGGCCTCATCCTCGGCAAACACATCGATCTCGGCTTCGATGATGATCAACCTCTGCCTGCCATCTACGGCTGGCGCGATGTCTACGTACTCACGCCCGCCCCCGGCCCCGGCCGCATTCGTTACGTGCTGCCCCAATGGCCGCAAAGGCCGTAACTTTATGGCGCCGCTCTCGGAACTGCTGCACAAATACAACCTCCGCCCCCGTAAAGGGTTGGGCCAAAACTTCCTGACCGATCCCCACCACCTGGCCCAAATCGTCGCCGCCGCCGAACTGTCCGCCGCCGATACCGTCCTCGAAGTCGGCCCCGGTCCCGGCACGCTGACCCGCCTGCTGGCCGAACAAGCCGGCCGCGTCATCGCCGTTGAACTCGATCCGGCGATGGTCCACCTCCTCCAATCCGAATACGGCCACTATCCCAACCTCACCATCCTCCACGCCGACATCCTGACCACCCCCATCACCCCTCAACTCCTCGCCCCCCCAACATCCCACCCCACCGACCAACCAGCAATCCACCAGCCAACCAGCCCACTAGCCAACCGGCCCACCAACCCACCAGCCACCTACAAAGTCGTCGCCAATCTGCCCTACTACATCACCTCCGCCGTCGTCCGCCATCTCCTCGAGTCGGATCCCCAACCGGAGCGGCTGGTCATCACCGTGCAAAAAGAAGTCGCCCAGCGGATCGTAGCCGAACCGGGCGACATGAGTTTACTGGCCGTCAGTGTTCAATTTTACGGCCGGCCCAAGCTGGTCCACTCCATTCCGGCCGGGGCCTTCTACCCGTCGCCTAAAGTCGACTCGGCCGTCGTGCGCATCGATACCTATGCCCAGCCGCCGGCGGCGTCCGTGACAGACATTGAGTTTTTCTTTCAGGTGGTTAAAGCGGGGTTCAGTCAAAAACGGAAGCAACTCAAAAATACGCTGGCCGCCGGTCTGCGGCGACCCACCGAGGCTGTGATTCAGGCGCTCGAACAAGCCGGCATCGATCCGGCCCGCCGCGCTCAAACGCTAAGCGTGGAAGAGTGGGGCAAACTTACTGAAGTACTCCAAAAACCGTTAATTAGGCCGCATTCTTAATCCCGCAGCAGATACGTAATCGCCGCCTTTAGCTCATCGAAGCTGTTGACTACCACAATCGAAGGACAATCGGCCAGCATCAATAGCAGTTCGTTGCGCAGTTGTCGCCCGGCATCAACGTAGGCCCGCAAATGCCAATACACCGTCTCGCCGACCCGCTGCCGCAACGCCCTGTTGTCCAACAGCGCGTCCCGGTCACCGATACCAATCGGCGCGAAATTTTTTCCTTCGTTGAACCAAACTACACTCTTCAAGTTACGCCGGGCATCATCCATAATCTCCAGCATCGTCACCGCCGAAATCGTCGTCGCCGTAATCTCATAGATGCGCAGCTTGGCCTCGTCGCGCGCCCGCTTCTCCTGCGGTCCATCGATGCCCCACACATACTCCCGTCCGTGCGTCGAGGGGTGGATCTGCGGATCGAAATAACTCCAGCCCTGCTCATCCAGCCAGTGGGCCAGCGGGTCGCGTCCCGGATTACGTACCGGCCCGCTTACATCCTGAATATTACACGCCCCACCCGTAAACAGCAGCGGTATTTCCCCCTTCTGCATCATCTCCGACGTAATTAAGCGTGATTTTGGCTTCGACATAAGCGTCTCATTGTCCTATAGTTTGATCATCGTCTTCTTGACGATATTACGTGGAGCGAATGGATTGAGGCGGCTGGTTAAGAATGACCAGGCCGCGCTGGATGGCCAGCCGAACCAACTCCATTTGGTTGCGAACACCCATCTTCTTGAGGATGTTGGCGCGATGCCGGTTAGCGGTGTGAGGACTGATGGTCATAATATCGGCAATTTCGGTAGTGGTGTAGCCTTCGGCGATGAGCTGCAGCACTTCGTGCTCACGTGAGGTCAATTGGGCGCTGCTTTGGCCGTCTTGGTCATCAAGGTGGTCCAGGTCGATGGCGGTGCTAACGAAACGCTGGCCTTCCTTGATCGACGCCAGGGCATCGAACAGCTCATCTTCCAAACAATGTTTCAGGATGTAGCCGTTAGCCCCGTCACGCAGGGTTTGAACGACAAATTCTTCATCATCATACATCGACAGGATTAAGATTTTGATGGTCGGATAGTGCTGCCGCAACCGGCGCACCGTTTCCAGCCCGTTTAGGCGCGGCATCGACAAATCGAGGATGATAAAATGCGCCTGAGCGCTGGCCGCGCAGTGGATCGCCTCTTCGCCGTTTTCGGCCTCACAAACAACTTCGTACGTACCATCCATGTGCAGCAGCGCCGCCAGCCCGCGCCGGACGATGGTGTGGTCATCAGCCAAAATGATGCGAATCGGAGTTGCGTCAGCCATTGTATTTTCACCTTTGAAGCATTAGTTGTACATAAATGATACGAATTACGTTGTTGGGGGCGCAAATTGGCGTCATCCGCGAGAATTTTTACCACGGAGGACACCAAGTAGGCCCAGAGTTCTCAGAGATTTATCTTGGTGTTCTTTGTAGTTAAATCTTTTGGTTGCGGCTTGCTACGTTACGCACTACGCCCTAAGATATTAGTTTCATCAGTATCACTCGCGTGGTTAGCCGGAACAGGGATCACCGCGTTGATCGTTGTGCCGGCGCCGGGGGCCGACTCGACGGTAAAGGTTCCACTAAACATTGTAATCCGTTCTTGCATTCCCAGCAAACCTAGCCCGGCATGGGCCATCTCTTTGGGAGCAAAGCCACAGCCATCGTCCACCACCGACAAATAAAGGTGTTGGTCCTCGACGGTCAGGCTAATCCAGACCTGCTCAGCCTGGGCGTGACGGACGACATTGGTCAGGGCTTCCTGAACCAGCCGGTAGCAGGCCGTTTCAACCGGCTGCGGCAGGCGCGCCGTCAGTCCGACCGGTTCAAAGTGAATCGGGAGGCCGGCCCGATCCTGAAAATCGGCGATGAAGCGATTGAGGGCCGCTTCCAGCCCCAGTTGGTCTAACACAGGGGGACGCAGCGCCCGGCCAATCTCTTTGATCTGGGCGGTCGATTCATTGACCTTGCGGCGCAGGCGGTCGAATTCCTCCCGCAGTTCCGGCGCCGAGGCGGCGACCTTTTGGGCCAGTACCTGAAGTTCGAGTTTGATACCGATCATCACTTGACCGGCTTCATCGTGCAGTTCACGGGCGATGCGCCGTCGTTCGTCCTCCAATAGGGTCAAATTGCGGGCGGCGAACGCCCGTAAGCGTGAACGCTGCGTCTCCAATTCGTCCAAAAGTTGGGCGTTATAAATGGAAACCGCCGTTGAATTGGCCAGCGACTCCAAGAAATGGGCGTCGGACCAGGTGAACGGCTCGCGGCCGCCGGCTTTGTTGTGCAGTTCCACAAAACCGAGCACGTCCTCCCTGGCATCCATAATCGGCACACACAAGGCGTTTTTCACGCCGAACGTCTCCAGCAAGGTGTAATTGGCCAGGGTGTCATCTCGATAGCTATCGGTAATGTAGGGGCATTGATTAACCAGCACCCAGCCCGGCGTACAGGCCGTTTCCAGCGGAGGCCAACGTAGGTCAAGCGGCCGCCACCGGCCATTTTGCCAGTAACCGTCGGTCACGATCTCCTCCCCATCGACCAGGCCGGCTAACCCGGCATTGGCTCCCAGAAAGCCGGCGGCGTGTTCCACCAAGCGCCGGATTAAGATGGCCGGCTCCAGTTTGCCGTTCAAATTGGCGTTGAAGGTCAGTAAATTTTCAAAAGAACCGGCCCAGCGCTCCATTTGCCCAAAAAGCAGCGCCCGTTCCAGCCCGGGCGTCATCTGCAAGGCGATGGTTTGCACCAGGGCCGCATCTTTCTGGGTAAAGGGCAGGCTGTAGGGCGGCTTGTGGCATTCGATGACGCCCAGCAAGTGGCGTTGATGATTGAGAATAGGAACCGCCAGCACGGCGTAGCGTTCGCCCGCGGCCGGATCGACGCTGGTGTTTGAGCCAAGATAAGGCTGCTTGTTGATCATCACTCGCCCGGCCAACCCTTCCCCCGGCCGAAACTGCCGGTTGGCCGCCTGCGGCCGGCCGTCTTCGATCATCTGCTCGAACACGATGGCATCGTCCACCAGGGTGCCGATCATCACCCGTTTGGTTTTAAGCAGCCGGGCGATGTGTTCAGACAGCCGGATCAGCAGGTCGGCCTGGCCGGGTTCATCGACAATGATGCGCGCGATGGTTTGCAGTTGGGCCAGGTCGTGCGACAGGCGGAGATTGTCTTGTTTGAGACGGCCGGATTGATCGGGCGGTTTAGACTGTTCGGTCATAGTCTGTTGCCAATCGAAAATAGGTAATTTGCTAACGGATATCGCCTTGATATCCCCAGATTGCTGCGCCCCCGACGCCAGACCGCCGGCCGTTGACCGCCAAACGGCAACGAGCGCATCTATTTTTCAGCGGTCGGCGGTCTGCTAACGGCGGTCTACCGATGTCGCGCCGGGTTATTCAGCGGTAACGCCGAACCAGCGTTCGTAGATAAGGTTGTAGGTTCCGTCTTCCATGATTTCCAGGAGGTGGAGGTTAATGGCTTCCCGGTAAGGGCTGTCCACGGGCAGGGCGATACCGTAATGCTCCGTGGCGAAGACCTCGCCGGTGACTTGAAAGTCCGTATTATTCGTGGTGATGTAGTAAAGTAACACCGGCGCATCATAAACGATGGCATGAACCCGTTTTTTCGCCAAAAGGTCATACGCTTCCTCGATGCTTTCGACCCGGGTGGCGGAGATGCGCTGCTCGCGTAAAAAATCATCCGAGGTACTGCCCTGGACCGTGGCTACCCGACGACCGTGCAAATCGGCCTCGGTGGAAATGTTGCTATCCCACTGCTGCAAGGTGAGCAAGGCAGTGATACCGGCCGTAAAATGGGCGATCAAAAACAGTCCGGCGAACATCCAAAATAGGCCCAACATGCGCCCCGCAAAGCCTCGTGGTGTTTTATCGCCATAGCCAACCGTGGTCACGGTGACCGCCGACCACCACAACGCCTCCCAGATACCGCGCCAATAGGTCTGCGGAAAATCGGGATTGTTACGGCGCTCAACCAGCCAAACGGCGTGGGCGGCGATGAGCATGATCAGGAAGAAAATACCCACAATCTCCAGCATGGCCGGATTAAATATCACCGTCATAAGGTTGACAAAGGGCAGGCTGCGTTCGCGCCGGGTCATAATTTGCAGCCCGGCCTTGAAGTAAGGATACGAGAAGTCAACCGAGTGCTCCCGCTCCGAGGTCATGGTAATGCCGGCGATGGCCACATCGGCTTTTCCCTGAGCCACCGCGGCCAACTGGTCGTCCACCGTCTCGACCTCGATAAATTCGTACTGCCGCCCCATCCGGCGGACGATCTCCGTCCACAGATCGATGCTAAAGCCCTTAAAGTCATCGCCGTCTTTGATGACAAACGGTTCAAACACTTTGGTCACGACTTGTAGTGGTTCGTCGGACTGTTGGGCTTGAGGCCGGGACTGGTGGGCGTTAGGAACGACAACATCCGCCGGCCGGGCTTGAAGCGGGTAAGACCCAACCAGCCATACCAGGCCGGCCAGGACAATCAGGAAAAGACGGTGCGGTAATCTCATGCGGCCGTAGCTTTAAACACCCCTTTGATTTTATCGTCGCTCAACAATATCGAACCCCCAGAACTGTAATTCTTTGGTTAGTTTATAACTAAACTGAAAGGTCAACAAATGAACCGCCGCCGATTGCAGATGCTTCAACATTAGCTCGACCAGCAGGCGGTTGTCGACCAGGGTCAACGAAACACTGCGCTGACCGATTTCGTATTGTCGTTGATACGCCTCCAACTCATCGCGCAGCCGGATACCTTCGGCCAGAACGGGCATCCGGAAGCGCATGGCTTCGTCCCGACTTAACTCATAGGTGATATATCGTTTCAACAACGCCAGTCGCTTGGGACGCCCTTGCGGCAGGATGATATTACCCGTGGTCCGATTAAACGGCAGGCCCCAGTTGACCGCCTGGCCCTCCTCATCTTTACAAAACACGCCAACCGCCAGCCAGATTTGCCGCGAATAGGTGGCCAACCACCGGTCTAACTGTTTGATCGAGTCGGAGGCCATGGTCCGGTTCACCTGACCGGCTTGTATCGTGGCCCGGTTGGCCTGCACCTGCTGCAACACCTCGATCACCAGCGCCAAATGGGGCGTGCGCAATTCCGGCGGGCGGCTTTGCTCGTAAGCTACAAACGCTTCGCCCAGCTTCACAATCTCATCACTCTCCTGAGGATGGGGCAAGCGTAAATTATAGGGGCTGTTGGTATCGTACTGAAGCCTGAACATGGGGAACTCCTCTGGTTAGGATGGTCAGATAGCGATCGTTTGGAGCAACAAAGCTGGCTTTGTCAATCACCAGGACAAAGCCAGCTTTGTCGCTCCTTGTTTTAATGAGTTCTGCCTCTATGCCAGTATAACCATCTTCAATCGGAATGTCTACTTTGTTCGCTCGACTCCGGCAGCAGCCTCAAATGATGTCGATCCGGACTTAACGGCGTCGTTACCGGCCTTTCGACATGGCCCTGGCTCTAGGCGCTGTCCGGTAACACCTGCTCAACATGTCAAAAGGCCATTACCGGTGTCGTTAATACCGTTTCGACGTCATATTAGCCCGATGTAGTCCGATGCAACACCTGTTCAACACGTTAAAACGGTGTTACCGGTGTCGTTATCATCGTTTCGACGTCGCATTGGCCCGATGTAGTCCGGTGCAACACCTACTCAACACGTCGAAACGGTGTTACCGGTGTCGGTATTGGGGTTTTGACGTCGCATCGGCCTGTTGCCGCCGCGTGAAGTCTCTTTTCATGACGTCAAAAGGGAGTTACCGGCGTCGTTACCCCCGTTTTGACGTCGTGTTGACCTGTTGCAGGCTGGTGGACACCCTATTTATTACGTCAAAAGGGAGTTACCGGTGTCGTTAATACCGTTTTGACATCGTGTCGCCCTGTTGTAGTCCAGTACCATCCCTGATCAACACGTCGAAACCGTGTTACCGGTGTCGTTAACCCCGTTTCGACGTCTAAGGGGTGTGTTTATGGCCATTCAACTACCTCTTACGCCCAACGGAAAAGAGCTGACAGGTTTTACCAGGCATCAATGGGCCTAGATCAAGGTTGTACGGACCAGACCTGACGTCAATGAGCCAGACCTGACAGGTTTTACCAGACAGCGGTGGGCATAGATTAAGGCCGAACGGACCGGACCTTACGCCAAACAGCATCTTCGAAAACCTGTCAGGTCTTCACTGCCCCCGCCTAAACCTTTTTCCCCCTTGTCACGCCCCGCTCCTTCGTGTTAAAATGCTTAAAGCAAACTCAATGAAGCCACGGAGCGACCAAACTCCAGCAGCGACAAAGTAATGAAGATTAAGAATTTAATCGGGGTACAACCTGGCCGTC
>JACKAU010000018.1 GCA_020634855.1 Anaerolineales bacterium | reverse complement strand
GGAGGAGACTGGAGATTGGAGACTAGGAGATTGACTTGATCTCAGTCTCCAATCTCCAATCTCCTTATCTCCTAAACTCCATTCTCTATCTCAAAGTTGTTCACTTCAATCCGCCGCTCCAGCAGCAGGCGCAGCGGGGCCAGCTTGGCCGAAGGCAAAACGTTAACCCGCAGGCCAACGCCGTTGCGGCTGGCCGGAAAGCCTTGGGCTTCCAGCAAGCGCAGAGCTTCTTCCTGCAGTAGGCTGGGGATGATCAACTTCAGGCTGAGCGTCATGCCCAGGCGGCCGGCTAATTCCGCCGGCCGGTCGCAGATGAGCTTGAGGCGGCCGTCTTCCAACACCAGCACCCGACTGGTCAGCAGCTCGACCTCTTCCAGCCGGTGGGAGGTGAACAGCAGCGTTTTGCCCCGCTGTTTCTGGGCCAGCAGCAGCTTGATGAATTCGTCGCGGGCGGTGGTGTCGAGGTTGCTGGTCGGTTCGTCCAGGATGAGCAGGGGCGGGTCGGCCAGCAGCGCCGAGGCTAGCGCCAGGCGCTGCTTCATTCCGCCCGAAAGGGCTGCTACGATTTTGTGACCGTGGGCCGAGAGACCCACTTCATTCAGAACCTCATCGACCCGGTGGGCCGCGATGTGTTTGAGCCGGGCGTAGAACAGCAGCGTCTCACGGGCCGACAGGTCATCGTAAAAAGCCAGCTCTTGAGGCACGTAGCCGACGGCGGCGCGGGCTTGCTTGCCCTGACGCCGGGCGTCGAACCCGTTGACCCGCAGTTCGCCCCGAGCCGACAGCAGCCCCAGCAGCGAGCGAATCACCGTGGTCTTGCCGGCCCCGTTAGCGCCCCACAGCGCCACCGCCTCGCCGGGTGCGACCTCGAACGACAGATCGTCTACGGCGGTGAAATTGCCAAATGTTTTGGTCAGATGGGTGACTGTAATCATCGGTGTATCCTTTACGGGTAGTGCGGGCCGTGTGACTGCCGGCTGCGGCGGGCGGTAGGGCGGCCTGTCCCCTTTAAGCGCCCTTCGGCCGGCGGCGATGACCAACCCGCCGGCCAGCAGCAGCCCGCCGGCCACCGCCCAGATGGCCCGATTCGATCCCGCTGCCGGCGGGTTAACGGCCGGAATGACCGGCTCCATCAGCGGCGCGTGATCGGTGAATTTCGGTTTGGGCTGGAAGATGGGAAAGGCGCGGGCGGCCAAATCGACCGCTTGTTGGGCCGGGCTGAGCTGAAACAGGCGCAGGTGAGGATGGCTGTCCATCATATTCTCAAACAAGCTCTTCGAGACATAGGGCAGGTCGCCCAGGCCGTCGCCGGTGGTATCGTAGCCGGTATAGTCGCTCCAGAAGTTGCCGGCGCCGTCAACCGTAAAATCGTTCTTTTCAAACGTGCCGCTGCCGGTCAGGCCGACCTGCTCCAGATTATCGATAAAGCTGTTGTGGCTAAATTGGTTGCGCTTGACCGCCGGCGTAAACAGCAAGCCGATGTCGTTGTAGACAAAGGCGTTACGGGTAAAATGCTGCGACACATCGACCGACCAGGGCGAGTTGTCGAAATACATGCCGACCCGGTTGCCGCTGAACAGGTTATCGACAGCCTCGACGCCGTCCATATCTTTCAGGCCGATGCCGTAGCCGCTGGGGCCGCGATTATGGGCAAAGATATTGTGGCGCAGGGTCAAGCGGCGGCTGTACATCAGAAACGCGCCCACCGAATTGCCTTCGATGGTGTTGCCTTCGACCAAGTTGTCATCGCAGTACATGAAGTGCAGGCCGTAGCGCCCGTTGCTGATGACGTTGTCGCGGATGACCGCGCCGTTGTTGTACCACAGCACCACATCGCGGCCGCGGTCAACCCGGTTGCCGCTGACTTCGGTGTTGTAGCTGTACCAGACCCGAATGCCGTCGCCTCGGGCCGGCACGTCCAAATCCTTGGCCCCAATTGTGTTGCCGATGATCCGGCTGTCCGCCGAGTCTTTAATGTAGATGCCGAACAGCGTATTCTCCAAGCGATTGTTTTCGGCGGTCAGGCCCGGCGATTGATCGACGGCAATGCCGGCGTTTTCCTGATCCAACCGGCTGCCGCTGTTGCGAATGACCAGGCCGCGAATGGTCACGTCCGGAGCCTGGTTGATTTCGATGATGTTGCCTTGGTTGCCGCCGTCGATGACCGGCCAGTCGAGGCCTGCCAAGGTGATCGGCTTGGCGATAACCAGATTCTGCCGGTAGACGCCGGGCGGCACGTCGATGACCGCGCCGGGCGCGGCCGCGTCGATGGCGGCTTGCAGGTCGAACCCGTTTTCTTGGGCGCTCGCGGCGCTGCCGGCCAGGCAAGCGGCCACTATGAAGTTGAGGAGAAGAATAAGGCTAGTCTGTTTCATAAGAATACTCTAGGAGTTACGCACTTGACATCCAATAATGTCATTTCGTAGCTGTAGGCGGAGAAAGCCCTGAGACGGTTGTTGGCAAAGCGACTCTGTAGGGATTTCTCACTCATCGCTCGAAATGACATACCGGTGACTGAGTAACTACGAATTACACCTCTCCCTCGGCGGTATCGAGCAGGGGCTTGTAAGCGCGTCGCTGCATATACAGGCCCACCAAAATCAGCAGCGAGGCTATCGTGGCCAGGATGAGACCAAAATCGGCGTAGGCTACGGTTTTAAACTGCCCGATCAGCCCCTCGCCGAGGATGGTTGGCGTAAACGGTTCGACCGAGTTCGACAGCGCCGCCGTCGGGTCGAGGTTTTGACCGAAGTTATTGAGCCAGAAGTACAGATCGGCCAGGAAGACCCCCGGCAGCAGCACCGCCGGCAGGGCCAACAGCGCCGCCCAGGGCGAGTGAATAAAGATCGCCGCGACCACCAGCAGCGCCAACGCGCCGATGGCAAAGATAGAAACCGTTCTTTCTAACTGTGCCGCTTCGTTCAGGGGCCGCATGCCGATGTAATGGTTCAAGCCGTCGATTTCGCGCACATCGCCTTCCAAGTGATTCACGTAAGCGTTGACCACCAGCCCGCCCGGATATTGCGGCGCGTGCAGCACCAAGCTCCAGTAGGGCAGGAAGATCGAGATAATCAACAGGATAGCGGCGGCGGCGAACAGCAGGGTCGGCCACAAAAAGCGCAGCCGGCGGGCCGCCAGCGCTTCAGGTGGGGTGCGCGGCCCGACTATTTTTTGGAATTTGTCTGTTGCCATCATGGTTTGCCTTGGGTCTTGATTAATCGTTGATTAGTTGGTTAGTTGGTAAGCTGGTGGACGTAGTGCGTAGAACGTAGGATGCAAAACTCATGCTACGCACTACGCAATACACACTACGTCGGTTCGTTTACTCGGTCGTCATCGCCGTTGGCCCGGATGGTTTGATCAGCAGGTAGCCCGTCATCTCCAGGTGGAGGGCGGAGCAGAATTCGGTGCAGTAGTAGCTGAAGACGCCCGGCTCTTCGGCATCGAACTCAAAGGTGGCGGCTTCGCCCGGTTCGAGGCTGAGGTTGATGTCATACCCCGGAATAGAGAAACCGTGGGTGGCATCCAGCGCTTGCTCGACATTGGTGATGTGCCAGATAACGTGATCGCCCTGCTCGATTTCGACGTGTTCGGGCGTAAAGTGCGAGCGGACGGCGGTCATAAAGACTTCCACCTCGCTGCCGTCACGCTCGACCTTCTCCTCACCGATTTGAACCCCGTCGGGCGAGGGCGCTTGCGTGTGCGGGTCCCAGCCGACTTCGGGATAAACTTCCCACGGTTCCAGCTTGTCGGCTTTGATCATTTGGGCGTAGTGCGGCTCGCCAATGCCGATGGGCATGTCGTACAGCAGTTGCATATTCTCGCCGGTGTTGTCGATATCCAGCAGTTGGAAGTTTTGGGGCAGCAGCGGTCCGACCGGCGCAAAGCGGTCGATGGACCATTTGTTCATCGCCACCAGATATTTGCCGTCGGGGCTGACCGTATCGCCTTCAGCCGCCAGCAGGTGGCCGATGTTGTAATGGACCGAGGTTTTGCCGACCAATTGCCACGGCTCTTCGGGGTGCAGGTCGGCATACTCACCGCCCAGCGACCAGCGCGCCACCGCGCTGTCGAGGAACAGACTGGTGTAGGCGTAGCCCTGATTATCGAACTGGGTGTGCAGCGGCCCCAGGCCCAACTCCACCTGAGCTTCCTTTAGATCATCCAGGGCCAGTACCGGCACGCCGTAGTCGTCGGTGGTCCATTTTTCCGCCTCGATGGTTTCCAGCATTTTGGCAAAGCTGTAGACGGTTACGTGCGGGTCGAGCTTGCCGGAGACGACCATGTATTGGCCGTTGGGGGTGATGTCCACGCCATGCGGGCTTTTGGGTTCGGGGGTCATATAGAGAATGCCTTCATCGATGGCGGTTTGCAGGCTGATCACCGCGAAGCCATTGACCTCGGTGGTGCCGCCGTTCTGGACCACCTCTTCAGCTTTCTTGAGGTTGATGAGGTGCATATAGTCGGTTTCGCCCTGCGACGCGCCGGCTTCAAAGGGTGGATTGCCCTCCTCGATGCCGCCGGTCGCCCGCTCGGCGTTGAGCGAGTTGCAGAAGATCCAGCCTTCGCTGACCTGCTTGCCCGAGTCGCATAGGTCTTGCCAGTAGGGCGGCAGCTCGATCAGGAACGATTGGTCGGGGTCGATGCGGCCGGCCTCGCGGTCGAATTTCCAGAAGGTGACCGCGCCGCGATAGGTGTCGTTGTAGGTGTCCAGGGACTCGTAGGCCCAGCCCAACGGCGCGGCGTACTGCCCGCCTTCGATGACATATTCGGTGTTGGGCGTGACAAACGTGCCGCCGTGGTCGTTGATCACCACCGGGTTTTTGAGAAGCTGCTTGGTTTCAAAGTCGCGCAGGTCGATAACGGCCACCCGCGCATTGGCTTTGTCGTTGATGAACAGCCATTCCCCGTCGTAGTCGCCGGCGGTTTCGCTGAGGGCGGGGTGGTGGGTGTCGGCCCAGCGAATCGAGCGACCGTTGATAGCGCCCTCATCCAAAACTTGGTTGCCGACGCCATAACCCCAGCCCTGCCAGGGTTCGGGCGTAAAGACGCCGATGACTTTCAGCAGCCGCATACTGGGCACGCCGATCACCAGCACCTGGCCGGAGTGGCCGCCGGAGGCGAAGATCATATATTCATCATGGACGCCGGTCGGTTGATACACTTTAAGCGCAGCGGTAATGTCATCGGGACTGAGACCGCGCTCCTGGGCGATAGCCGCCGCATCGGCGCTGAGGCCGGCCGCTTCGGGAGCGGCGGCTTCGCTGCCGGCTTCGCTGGGGGCGGCCGGGGCGGTCGTGGGCCGGTCGGCTAAGGAACAGCCGGCGGCAATGAGCATCGTGAGGATAATTAAGGCGAGGATGTTACGTTTCATGGCTTTTACTCCTTTGTAAATTGATTGAATTGGTTGCTTCTAAGAATCCACCACGGCCGAGCCGCCGGTCACCACACCAGCTCAAAGGTCAAGCTGACCGCCCCGGTCGGGCACATGTCCTGGCACAGGCCGTGATAGTCGCACGCAGCCGGGTTAGCGATAGACGGCCGGTCGTCAACTAAGGCCAGGGCCTGAGTGGGACAGAGTTTGACACACAGTCCACAGCCAATGCATTTGCCGGCATCGATGACGGGTAAAAACTCGGAGTTTTTCATTGGTCTATCCTTTGATGATTAAGCTATCAGGTGACTGGCACTTAATCGCCGTAATTGTGATGTTGCTTGCCGGTCAGCAGTCTCTGTTTGAGCCAAAGTGCCAGTCACCTGATTTAGTTGCCTGGTACATCTCAATACTAGCAAAAGTTTTCACAAGTGTATGTGACTTTTGTCTCATGGGGCCGACGCATCTAGCCGCTCGGGTGGCTGGCGCTTGCCGGTCAGTGGTCTCCGATTGAGCCAAAGCGCCGGTCACCTGAATAGGGGTAGACCGGCAATAAAAAACCCGGCCCTGGAATGGGTCGGGTTATCGGCTGCCGATAGAGCGATGGGGGGTTAGACGAGTTTGGCCAAGCCCTCTCGATCAACGATTTCGATGCGGTGGCGGTCAACCACAATTAACCCCGCCGCGTTCAGTTCCTTAAAGGCCCGAGCCACCATCTCGCGCACGGTGCCCAGATGAGCGGCAATCTCGTCCTGGGTCCAGGTGCGGCGGCTCAACGCGCTGTGTTCGTCGCTTCGTTCCAGTAGAAAGGCGGCCAACCGGCCGGTGACCGACAAGAAAGAGAGGTTGTAAACGCGCTTGACCAACTGGCGACAGCGCATTGCCAAGTTTTTGATGATCATATCGTTGAGGGCGGGGTGCTTACGGCGTAGTCGTTGCAAGGCTTCGGCGGAGATGATCCAGACCGTCGAGTCCTCCAAGGCGGCGAAGTTGGCCGGGTTGGGGCCGCCGTCAACGACCGGGACCTCGTTGCAGGAGTCGCCGGGGCCAAGGGTGGCCAACACATGCTCCCGCCCCCCTTCGGACAGACGGTAGACCTTGCAATGGCCCTCCGCCACCAAATGCAGCCCGGCGTCCGGCTCGCCTTCCATAAAGATCAACTCCCCGATCTGGTAACGCCTTTCGACCATTTCCTGGGCTACATCACGCAGCGCGTCGTCATCCAGGGCGTGGAAATAAGGCACGGTTTGGATCAGGGGTTTTGAGTGAGTGTAATTGAGTAGGGTTGATTGGCTCACGAGGCCTCCTTAATCAGTAGGGGTATTATCTTACGGCCCAACTTTACTGTCAAACCTGGCCTAAACCGGCCATTGCCTCTGCTCAATCCTCGTGTTAAAATATCCCTGCTTCCCATCGACCGCCGACGCCTTCACCTCATCGTCCATTTCCCAGCTTAGCGCGGGCCTGAAGACCCGCGCTGAGAGCGGAGCTTTGTCGGGCTAGTACAACTTGTCCGAGCGCGGGCCTGAAGACCCGCGCTAAGAGAGGAGCTTTGTCGGGCTAGTACAACTGGCCGTCCCCCGAGCGCGGGCCTGAAGACCCGCGCTAAGAGAGCGAAGCCCTGTCGGGCTAAGCAATTCGCTGCCAAGGGCGCTTTAGCGTCCTTCGCTCTCTCAGGGCGATGGCTTTAGCCTCGCCCCTTTGGCCCGGCATAACCGATTTTTTGCGGCGCTATCTGGCGCTATCTAATGAAACGGCTAAAGCCATTACGACGAACCAAGGCATACGGAGGTACACCATGACATTCACACCTGAACGCTGGCCGGCGGACGCCCAGGCCGCACTTCAGCAAAAACCGGGCTGGCTGGCCCGACTGAAGACGCAGTACGCCCCCTACGCCGTCTACGGCTATCTGTCGTCGATGGCCTTGTGGCCGCTGCTCGATGCGTTGGGCGCGGGCCAGGTCTTTCCGGTGATGAACGCGCTGGGGCTGGTGGCCGGCAGCGTGGGCGGCAATTTGCTGGCCAACCGGATCGAAGCCTGGCGGCAGCAGGCCGACCCACTCGCCGCAAACGTTGGCGACCGCCATCCGGACCGAAGTCGCCGGCGACGCCGAACTACGTGAGGCGCTGGATGCCGTCCTGGCGAAGTTGGAGTTAGTTCCAGCGTGCAGCAAAGTCTGAGCATAACAGACCAGAAGTGGCTCACCGACATTCTTCAGCAGGAGTTGACCCAACTCGGCACGCCGTCAAACACGATTGAGACCATTATCGGCCGTGGCAACCTCATCATCCAGGGCAGCGAGGTGAGCGCGGCGACGAGTCCATCGTGGCTGTATCGTGGGCCGGGACGCCATCACCGGGGACGCAACCAGATTACCAACATCGTTAATATCTATCAGGAGACAAGAAAGAACCTCCGGACGAAGCCACCCTCCGTAAGCAGATTACCGGCTACCTGGGTTGGATGATCGACAAGCAGTAGATAGAACTGCGCGGCATCAAGCGGAGGGACGCCAGGTGGTCAACTGACTGGAAACGGTCTACGTGCCGTTGGCGGCCAAGACCTACGGGGCGCGAGAGATCAACTCGACCAGGTTCTACAGCAGGGCGACGCCTGGCGATTATTGGCGGGCCGGGCAGCGGTAAGACGACGGTACTGCTTCACTTGGCTTACGTTGAGCGTTGCGCTTGGTACTGATAAGCCTGATCTGGCTGAAACACGATTGAGCGAAGATGACCTGCCTCTTGCCTCTGTTCATTCCGCTCAGCAGTTATGCCCATTACGCGTGATCTACCGTCCGGCAGTCGGGCGATATGCGGACCCTGGCCGCCTTTATCTCCGATTACCTGCTGCGTCGCCAGACCGCTTCGACTGCGACCGATTTTTCAACAGCTTCTGCGCACTGGCCGTCAGGTAATTTTGCTGTTGGACGGTTTAGACGAAGTACCGGACGAAGCCGAACGGGCCGAGGTCCGGCAGGCGATTGAAGATTTGCTTCGTGGCCGAGAAAGTTGCGGTTGGTCGTCACCTGTCGCACGGCGGCTACAAGGGCGGACGGCGCTGGGCGGCGGCTTTCAAGAAACATCATGCTGCCTTAGATGAAATCCTTGACCGGCGTTGGTACAGCAAGCCTATGCCTCCCCGTTTATTTGGGCTGACAGGCAGACGGCCGAGAATAAGGCCAATGAACTACTCGTCGCTATTGACGGCTTGAGCACAGCGCCGCGCTTGTATGGAAGGACACCGAACCTCAGTCACCAGCCCGTTACTGGTGCGGATGCTGTTGGTGGTCCATTACAGCGAGCGCCGCCTGCCGGACCAGCGGGCCGAACTGTATATGAAGGCCACCGACGCCATACTGCTGCCAGAGTATACCCGGATGAGGGTGGCGAACCGCCCGGCGGGCTGGTCGGCGAAGCAGAGCGTCCATCGTGAGTTGGTCAATACCTGGCCTTTGAAATGCATCAACGAGGCTCGACTCAGGGCCGCGAAATCGACGGACGACCTGCGCCAGGTTCTGACAACCACCCGACTTATCCTCATCTGACGTCTGATTTGATCACCTTAACCAAACAGCGCGGCACCTTGCTGGAGGAGCGGTTGGGGCAGTACCGCTTTATCCATCTGGCCTTTCAGGAATATTTGGTGGCTCGTTACCTGGCCGAAACCGTCCACAGCGACAGCGGCTGACCGGCATCGCCGCATTTCTGGAGGAGGGGCCAATCCTGATAGCTGGTGGCGTGAACCGGCCCTACTGGTCTGCGGCTATTTAGCATTGGCACGCCGGGGATGGCCAGAAATTCCTGCGCCGCTTGGCCGGCTTGGACCCGCGCCCTCACGAGGTTGCTGCCGACACCGTGATAGCCGCCGTCGAGATTACCTGCGCTGCGGCCGGGGTGGCCGACTATTCCGGCTAACTTCAAGCATGACCTACTAAACCATCGACGCCCTATTTCAATGGCCCCAACGAGGTCATGGCGGCGGCCGCCGGGGCTACGGGCGGCATTGGTCACACGCTGGCCCGGTTGGGCGATCCGCGACCGGGGGTGATAACCGTCAACAATATGGAATTTGCATATCCCCCGGCCCGTTTATGATGGGCAGCCCGGACGAGGACGATATGGCCAGGAGTAACGAAAGCCGCTGCACGAAGTCGATATCCCTTATGGCTACTGGCTGAGCCGCTACCCGGTGACGGTGGCTCAGTTCAAAGAATTCGTGAGTTGGTGGTCACCAACCCCAGGATGAAGATAGCCTGCGTGGCGCGGTCAACCATCCGGTCGTTATGTCACTTGGCGCGAAGCTATCGCCTTTGGTCGCTGGCTAACCGGCCGGTGGCAGGACCAAGGCCGCTTACCCAAGATTGGCAGTGACCCTGCCCAGCGAGGCGGAATGGGAGAAGGCTGCGCGCGGCGGGCTAAACGTTCTGACCTCGCCCATATTCAGCTATCACCGGCATTGCCGCCTGGCAGTCCCCAGTAGAGGCTAACGCCCAACGAGCAGAGTCAACGCCGGTATCCCTGGGGCGACGCCCGGAGCCGAAAGCCAACTATAGCGACACAGGTATCGGCGGTACAAGCGCCGTTGGCTGTTTTTCTGCGGGCGCGAGTGTCTATGGCTGCGAGGAGATGAGCGGCAATGTGTGGGAGTGGTGCCGGACGAAATGGCAGGACAGTTATGAAGCTTATCTGGATGACAATAACCTTGAGGGCGGCGCTCCCCGGGTGTTGCGGGCGGTTCGTTCACGTAATCGGACTCGGCGTCCGCTGCGCCGCGCGCCTCACGCGATCCGGACCTCAGGTACAACATACGGTTTTCGGTTAGTGGTGGCCCCATTTACCTCTGATCGATGAAGCCTCTGATCTCTGAACCTCTGATCGCTCTGACCTCTAGAGGAAAGACAGGGTCGGGAGGGAAAGTCAAGGTAGCGATAAGTCAAGGTTGACCCGGTCCCCGCGTCAGCGGGTCGATTTTTGGCGGGGCGGGAAGAAAGACCTGACAGGTTTTACAAGGTACGGTTGGGCGTAGATATGGAGCCGATGGGGCCATATCTACGCCCAACGGCATGGTCGAAAACCTGTCAGGTCTGGCTCAGTAGAACAAGTCGCTGACTTGTGCCCACCCCGGACAAATCAGTAATTTACCCTACCCACTGAAGCGAGGCTCTAACCAGACCTCATAGGTTTCCAAAACCTATGAGGTCTGGCCATTAGCCGCAAATGAACGCTTCCTATTAGTTGGAAGAGGCTGCGCGCGCTGCGGCGAGGCACCCTGCTAGTCGGAACAGGCTGCGCACGCTGCGGCGAGGCATCCTACTAGTCGGAAGAGGCTGTGCACGCTGCGGCAAGGCAGCCTGCTAGTGGGAAGAGGCCGTGCACGCTGCGGCAAAGCAGCCTGCATGCAGGATGGACTGCCGCAGCGCTAGACAAGGCAGCCTGCATGCAGGACGGGCTGCCGCAGCGCCAGCCAAGGCCACCGGCAAGCGGGGGGTAGGTGCCGGAGCGCCGGCTTGCGCCTGCCCCGACCGGGGAGCGGCCGCCGCCAGCTCGCGACGCCTCGAAACTAAAATGGCGCAAGCGGGTGGACAAGCGGAAGAGAGCCGGATATACTGGTAGATATATCCTACCCCCATCAACGGTACCTGGGTATTTCATCAGCCCTTTCATCACCTGACAAGGAGCCGGATTATGGTTATCAACAAGTTTGACACGACCAGTGACCTTCACCTAATTTACCCCGACAAGGATAAGCCGGCGGATATCGTCCAGACCGTCCAGGCTTTTATCCGCTATGAACAGCGCCGGCCGCCGCAGGCCCAACTGCCGCACACCCCCATTTTGATCGATCTGCTGCGGCAGTGGGCAGCCAACGATCAAAAGCGGACCGACGGCGAGACGCAGCGAGCCGTCGCCGCCGAGCAGGTGCAGCAGTTCGATCAAGCGGTGATTGACATTGTGCGCCACGCTCGTAAAACCCTCGACGCGGCCTTTCCCACCAACCCGGCCAAAGCCAAGGCCTGGGGCTTTGAAGCCAAGCAATCCACTCAAAACATTCTGCTGCCCCGAACTCGCGACGATCATCTGCGGGTGCTGGGCCACTACATCGCCAGAGAGCAAAGCCGCCCGGCCGCCGAGCGCTTTCGCAGCCCGGATTTGTCCGAAGCTATCCGCGTTCACGAGGCGCTGCGCCGGCAAATTGCCCTGCGCCAGGCCGGTCAAAACCAGCGGGAAGCGGCGGTTGCCGCCAGCTACGTCATCGGCGTTAAAATGCACTACTACCTGCAAGCGGCCGTAACGCACCTACTGGCCTTCAAGTTTGATTTTATCGTGACGGTAGAACTGCAAAAGTGGGGTTTCAATGTGGTGTCTCGCCGCGCTACGACCGGCAAGGGGGAAGACGCGGCTACAGCGGACACGTCGACGGCCGCACCATCCACGCCGGAACCGGCCCCCGCCGCATCCGCGCCGGAAGCGGCCTCGACCAACGGCGTGACCACCAACGGCTCACAGCCTGAGGATCCGGATATTATCCCCGATAGGGTAACCGAAGATTGGGAGTAGGTAGAACAAGTCACTGGCTTGTTCCCAACCAGAACAAATCAGCGATTTGTTCTTTCCCGACTGTTTCCAATCCCCCCAATCACCAAGCCTATCCCTAGCCCGGCCACAACGATCCCCACGCACGTATCCGCCAGCCGGACGGCGCGTCGAACCGCCGCGACATCGAGCCGGTTCGAGCCGCCGGCCAGGGTATATACGTCGCGTTTAGTGAGGATTACGCCCAGTGCGCCGGCCATCGCGCTCATGGTCCAGCCGGCGTTGGGGCTGGCCGTGCGGCTATGCTGGTCGAGCATGACCTGGACTGCCCGTGGGCCGTTGGGGCCGGTCAGCCCGGTTGCGCCGACCAGCGCCCAGCCGGTCAGCCGGGCCGGCAGCCAGTTGAGCGCGTCATCGAGTTTGGCCGGAAACTTGCCCAACTGTTCGAACTCCGGCGTCCGGTAGCCCCACATGGCGTCGGTGGTGTTGATCAGGCGATAGGCCCAGGCGGCGGGCAGGCCACCCACGGCGTAGGCCATCAGCGGCGCGGTCACGCTGTCGGTTAAATTCTCGGCCAGCGACTCGATGGCCGCACCGGCCACTTCTTCCGCCGTAAGTTGGCTCGTGTCGCGGCTGACTAAGTGCCAACTGGTCAACCGTCGCGCCTCTCCTAAATCATCCTCGGCCAGCGCCTGACCCACCGCCAGGACACTTTGGCGCAGATTGCGGTAGGCGAAGATGGACTTCAACGCCATAATTGAAAGTAGGCAATTGATAATTGACCATTGATAATTGACAATGGGGAGGCGGGGGGGCAGTGTCATCAAGTTCGTGACTGACGCCGGCCCCCCTAATCCCCCAGCGGGAGGAATTTGACGTCTGTCTCCCCCCTGTGGGGGGTTCAAGGGCGGACAGCCTGGGTTGGCCGCTATTCTCCCTCGGTCCCCCGCTGGGAAGTATTGGCTCCTCCCCAGCAGGGGAGGCTGGGAGGGGTAGAATGTCCGCCAGCCTCGAAAGTCTGGGACCCTGTCCGCCCTTGAACTGTGGGGGCCGGGGGCTTAACTTCATAACATTGGGTCGGGGAGGGGTTCTGATGGGGGTGGGTTGGAGCAGTCGCCAGGGCAGGGCAAATAGGGCGGCGCCGAGTAGGGTCCACAGCGCGCCAAACCCAAAGCGATGGCGGTCGGGGGCGAGTTGGCGGCCCCAGCTAAGCCAGCGGCCCATCAAGACCACCGGGTGAAATCGGTTGGGCGGGTCGCCCCAGATGAGGTCGATACTGAGGGCTAATAAGATGGTTAGAAAGGGTTTCATATTGGGAATGATGGCTGACTCTTTCCCCACACAATCTCGTTGAGAGCTGCCATATCGATATGCTCTCGGACGTGGTCGGCCAGACGGTTGTAGGCTTGCTGCCGGTCGAACAGCGAGCCGTCGCCTTGCCAGCCCAGGTGGCGCAGCCAGGCGTGGCGCAGGGCGTCGTTGTCGAACAGGCCGTGCAGGTAGGTGCCCCAGACCCGGCCGTTGGCGGCGACGACGCCGTCGGGGTGGCTGCCGCCGGTGACAATTTGGCACAGCGGCGAGACGGTGGGGTCGGCCGGTTGGCTGCGGCCCATGTGAATCTCGTAGCCGTGGATGGGGCTGCCGTACAGCCCGGCCAACGGCCCGGCCGCCGCGGTCAGCGTGGCTTGAACCTGAACCGTGTGTTTGTCGCCGGCAAAGGTGGTCGAGATGGGCAGCAAGCCCAGCCCCATCGCTTCGGAGCCGGGCGCGGCCTCCGCGCCGTCGGGGTCGTATATAGGGCCGCCCAGGAGTTGATAGCCGCCACAGATGCCCACCACCTCGGTTCCGGCGACGGCCAGGGTTTTTATCTGCGCGGCCAGGCCGGTTTCATCGAGCCAGTTCAGATCGGCCAGGGTCATCTTGGTGCCGGGCAGGATCACCGCTTGGGGCGTCCCCAGGTCATCCGGCCGCTCGACAAAGCGCACGGCGACGCCGGTCTCGGCCAGCAGCGGGTCGAAATCATCGAAGTTCGAGATGCGCGGCAGACGGATGACGGCGATGTCCACCGGCTTGGTTCCGGCCCCGGCCGTCGCCCGGCCGATGTCATCCAGGGCCACTGAATCTTCGGCGGCAATGCCGATGTCCGGCAGGTAGGGAATGACGCCCAGCGTCGGCGTGCCAAAGGCCCGGTCTTGCAGCATCTGCAAGCCGTCGCCCAGCAGGCTGATGTCGCCTCTAAATTTGTTGATCAGAAAGCCCTTGACCAAGGCCTGTTCTTCCGGTTCCAGCAGCACCATCGTGCCGACCAGCGCGGCAAAGACGCCGCCCCGGTCGATATCGCCGGCCAGCAGCACCGGCGCTTGGGCATAGCGCGCCACCCGCATATTGACGATGTCGCCGGTCTTGAGGTTGATCTCGGCCGGGCTGCCCGCCCCTTCAATAATAACTAGGTCGCAGCGTTGGCGCAGCCGGTCCAGCGCGGCGGTGACGTGGCCCCACAGGTATTGCTTCAGGCTCAGCCAGTTGCCGGCCTCGATGTGGGTGTGGTGCTTGCCGTTGAGAACGACTTGGCTGCGGCCGTGTCCCTCCGGCTTGAGCAGCACCGGATTCATATCGACATGGGCCGGGACGCCGGCCGCTTCGGCCTGAGCCACGGTGGCCCGGCCAATCTCGTGCCCCTCCGGCGTCACCCCGGCGTTGAGGGCCATATTTTGGGCCTTGAAGGGGGCGACCCGGTAGCCGTCCTGGGCGAAGATACGGCACAGCGCCGTCACCAAAATCGATTTGCCGGCGTTGGAGTGGGTGCCCATGATCATTAGGGTTTTAGCGGTCATAACTCATTCCTGATGGCAGACCGCCGACCATTGACCGCCGAACTTCACCGGGCGTTCCTGTCCAATGGCGGTCGGCGGTCAGCTAGCGGCGGTCTACCGGCTTCACGTCAATTTCGTTTTCATTTATAGCCCCCTCCAACCACGCCCGGCAGGCCCGGACGAAATTCAGCGCCAGGGCCGGTTCGTGGGCAAAGTGGAGATGGACATACGAGGCGACCAGGTTTCCGGCGGCGTAGCCGTCGGGGTGGGGGGCGGCGGCCCCCCGGCGCGGTTGAATCTGCCAGGCGGGGCAATCGCTGTCCGTCTGCCAGCTACTCCAATGGAATTCGTGGCCGCGCGCGGTTCGGCCCGGCGGCAGTAAAAAGTTGCCGGTCGGCGACTCGACCACCCGGTAGCCCAGGCTGCGCAGCCGCGACTCCATGCGGGTCAGGCCGGGGACGAGGCCGGCCATGCGGTGGGTTTGGCCGTCAAGGTCGATGATGGCTTCGGTCAGGGTCATAAAGCCGCCGCACTCGGCGTAGATGGGCATGTCGGCGGCAGCAGCCCGCCGGATCGAGGCCAGCAGCGGGGTGTTGGCGGCCAACTGCGCGGCGTGCATTTCGGGAAAGCCGCCGCCCAGGTAGAGGCCGGCGGCTGCGGCCGGCAGGGCGTCGGCGGCCAGCGGGCTGAAAAAGGCAATGTCGGCCCCGGCCTCGCGCAGTAAATCGAGGTTGTCCTCATAGTAAAAGCTAAAGGCCGCGTCACGAGCGACGGCGATGACGGGCCGAGGCGCGCCGGCCGGGTGGTCGAATGCGGTCGCGGTGCCTGTCCCATTTAGCGCCTCGTTGATGATCGGTTGCCCGGCGGGCGGGTCGGTTTCGATGGAGCAAGCCGCCTCGATGCCGTCGAGATCGAAATAGCGTTCCAGCAGGTCGGCGGTGTGGTTGATGAAGTCGGTTAGCTCGCCGCGTTCGTCGGTCGGGACCAGGCCCAGATGGCGTTCCGGAATGTGCAGGCCGGTTTCCTTGGGCAGCCAGCCCAGCACCGGCAGCGACGTCACTTGGCCAATGGCCTGCTTTAGTCCCTGGTAGTGGCCCTCTGAGCCGCAGCGATTGAGGATAAAGCCGGCCAGCGGCAGGGCCGGATCGTAATTCGTATAGCCAGTGACTAGCGCCCCAACCGAACGAGCCATCTTGCCAACATCCAGCACCAGCAGCACCGGGGCGTTGACCAGCTTGGCAATTTGGGCGCTGCTGCCGTCTTCGCTGTCGTAGCTGAAGCCATCGAAGACGCCCATAACGCCTTCGATCAGGGCCAGGTCGGCTGGGTGGGCGGCTTTGTAAAATAGGGCCAGGGCGCGTTGGGGAGGAACCATCCAGGTATCGATGTTACGGCAGGGGCGGCCGGCGGCCAGAGTGTGGTAGGTGGGGTCGATGTAATCCGGGCCGGCTTTGAACGGCTGCACCCGCAGCCCGCGCCGGCGTAGCGCGGCAATCAGGCCCATCGTAATCGTGGTTTTGCCGACCCCAGAGTTGGTGCCGGCGATCAGCAGCTTTTTCAGCACGATTGGACGGCCAGCTTAAAACAGTCGTTGTGGGGGTGGGCCTCGCCGTGGTAGAGGTAGACGATGACCTCTTGGCTGGGGCTGTAGCCGTCAGCAATCCGGGCCATCTCGGCATCCTGCCAGCCGTCGCTGCCGGACGAGAGATAGTAGAAGCGGACAATGCTTTCGGCAAAGCGCCGCACATCGACCACCACCACTCCGCGCCCTTGGCCGGCATAGCCTTCCCAGCCAATGCGGAACATCTCCTGGGTGATTTGGGGGTCGTTGAGATAATCGTCGAGGTAATCGGCCAAGGTCGGCGCTGTCTCGACTAACTGTTGGACCATTTCTTACTCCCTACTTCCATCTCCTTCATAGCCGCGACCAGCCGGCGATTCTGCTCCGGGCGTTGGGCGGCAATGCGAACGTACTCCGGTAATCCGAAGGAGGTTCCGTCGCGCACTAGAAGCCGGTGTTGGAGCAGTTTTTGGCGGGTGAGGGCGGCCTGACCGGTCTGTATTAAAGCATAGGACGTGGTTGTTGGCAATAGTTTGAATCCGGCGTCGGCCAGGTCGCGCCACAGGTCGGCGGCATGGGCCAGTAGTTGGGTTATATTGCGACGCTGCTCGGCCCGCACGGCCGGTTGAAGGGCGGTCACGCCGGCCACTTGGGCCAGGCTGTTGACGCTCCAAGCCGGCTGGGCCACCCGCAGCCGCTCGATCCGCTCCGGCGCGGCGATGGCGAAGCCCAATCGCAGCCCGGCCAATCCGTGCTCCTTAGTCAGCGAGCGCAGCACGACAAGGTTGGTCTCGCCCCCTGTTGCTACCCAATGCCGCCCCAGCGACTCCTCGAACGCGCTGAAATATTGGTACGACTCATCGACGACCCACAGCGCCTCTGTTTGGGCCAAGGCCCGGAGTTCATTCAACGTCGCCAGGGAGAGATACTGGCCGGTAGGGTTATTGGGATTGCACAGCCAGATGGTTTCGGGCCGGTAGCGGCGGATGAGGGCGGCGATCTGCTCCACGTCATGCTGGTAATCGGGCGGAGAGGCAAAATAGGGCAGCACCTGGCCGCCCATCACTTGCACGGCGCGGGCGTACTCGCCAAAGGTGGGCGACAGGATCAGGTGGCGGCTGCCCGGCTTGATAAAGGCCAGGGCGACCAGTTGGATCAGCTCATTGGCCCCGTTGGTCGGTAGAATCAAGGCGGGGTCGATGGCTTCGGCGGCAGCGATGGCCTGCCGCAGGGCCAGACAGTCCCGGTCGGGGTAGTGGCGCAGCACCGGCGCGGTCACCGCCGCGCGGATGGCCGCCAGCACCGCCGGGTGCGGGCCAAAGGGGTTACTGTTAGCGCTAAAGTCGATGATGTCGTGGGGCGTCAGGCCCAGCCGGGCCAATTCGCCGTAGTCGATGTCGCCGTGGGGGACGGGAGTGGGCATTGTCTTTTCCTTTTTGGGCTGACGGACCGCTTCTAATTTAACCCGGATGTCGATGTTCCCAACAGTAGACCGCCGACCGCCGAGAAGATGTTGCCGCCCTTGCGGTCGGTGGTCAGTGGTCGGCGGTCTGCCGGCCTATCGTCAATTTTGGGGCTAACATCGGTCAAGTTGACAGCGTATCCGTTAGCGAGATTCATTGTAGATGTTTAGCTAAAAACTCAAGGGTAACGTCATAGATAGCTTGGGTATCGGCGTCGGCCTGCTCGGCGAGGAGGTAATGGCCGCCCTTGTCAAAGAAATGGAGTTCGTACTCGGCGCCGACCAAATCCAGATTGGCGGCCAGGAGTTCGCTCTGCTGGTAGGGGACGGTGTCGTCGCCCCGGCTATGCAGGATGGCCAGGGGCGGGAAATCGGCCCGGACGTGGTAAGCGCCGGAATATTTCAAATAGAGCAGCGGGTCCTGGCTGGGCAAACCCATCGCCCGAAACGCCTGATCCAGGCCGAACGGCGGTACAAACGAGCCATCCTCCAGCCGCCGCCGCATATCAAATAGATCGGTCGGCGGGCCGAGCAGCAGGGCGGCTTGAACCGGCTGACCGCGCTGAAGCAGACGCTGCACGTGGAGGCTGCTGTAACTGCCGCCCAGGATAGCGATCCGGCCGGGGTCGCTGCCGGGGAAGCTGCCCTGGCGCGCCAAATCCAGCAGCCGCTCCAGCTCATCCAGGTCAGACTCAAGATCGAAGGAGTAAGCCGGCCCGGCGGCCAGCACCGCGTAACCGGCCTGGGCCAGGGACAAGCTGGCGCAGACCCAGCCGTCGGCCGGGCCGGGGTAAATCGCCAACAATAGCGGTAACGGGTCATTAGGCGAGGCGGTTACAGGGGTGTAGTAAAAAGCGAGCTGGTTGGGCCGGTCGTCGCTCGTAAAATGGATTTGGCGCTGGAGAGCCTCGACATCAAACGGGGTCGTGCAGTTCAGGCTGGTCGGCTCGGCCAGGAAGAAATCGGTGGCCGGCGTGACCGTTCGGGCCGGCTCGATGGGTAGGCCGGCGTTGGCGATGGTCGTGGCGTCGGGCTGGAGGTTAATCCGCCCCAGAAAGCCGCCAATCAGCGTGTCTTGATAGCCGGGAGCGGTCGCCACCGGTTTGTAGCGGCCGGCGGGGATGGCTTCAATCGTGTAACGGCCGTCGGCGTCGGTGCGGGCGGTGTGGGTGGTGCCGTCCCATTCGGACACCAGCACCCAAGCGCCGTCAATGGGCGCACCTTGAGCTGAGGTGATGGTTCCTTGCAGCGTCCCGGAGTCGGCCGGTGACGGTTGTCGTGCTAATTGCCGCCAGCCTTGGTAGAGGTGGTAGTACAGGGTATTACGAGCGGCCCACACCGGCGTGTATCGGCTGGTCGCCAGCCACACCAGCAGCAGCCCAAAAATGAGGGCCAGGCCGAGCCATAGCCATCGGTTTCTCAAATGCGTCGTCATAACCGGAAGATAACCCAAAGTGACCGTTTCGACAATTCAGTAAATGGGGAGTAGGGAGTAAGAAGTAGGGAGTAAGGGGGCGCCAAAACCGATTACTTCTTACTCCTTACTTCTTACTCCCCACGGGGTTAGGATTGAAATAGTGGTTCTTCCGTACTTTCCGGAGACGGGAGGCAACTGGGGTTAAAATAGCCGAAACTGGACCCATTTCAGGCTGACAACCTGATCGAAACTTTGACAAGTCGCCAATAAATCATATTATCAAATGGTAATGAATCAGCCCATACAAAGCCGTAACGAGCCGTGTCAAATAGCCCTTGAGTGGCGTGAAAATGGAGGTCAGATCTCCTTGCAGGGGGTTGATTTAAGCGCCTGCGACCTGACGATGGTCGATCTGGCCGGGGCTAATCTGAACCAGGCCAATCTTAGCCGGACGGTCTTAACCGGGGCCAATTTGACCGGAGCGCAGCTACGGGGAGCCGATTTAAGCCTGGCTGTGCTGCAAGACGCACTGCTGGAAAAGGCGCATCTGGAACAGGCCGATTTGACCGGGGCCAATTTACACCAGACGAATTTGATTCAGGCCAACTTAACCGGGGCCGATTTTCGCCTGGCCGACCTACGTGAGGCTATGCTGTTGGGCGCAACCCTGGCCAACGCCGACTTTTGGGCCGCGCGGTTAAACGGCGCGAACTTCAAAGGCTGCGATCTGACCGGCGTTAATTTTGCCGGAGCGATTATGGCCGAGGTGCTTATGGCCGGCGCCACCCTGGTCGGAGCCAAGAATCTGTCCGGAGTCAACTTCAAGCGGGCTACGCTGACCCGGGCGGTGTTGACCAAAGTCAATCTGGCCGGGGCGTTTTTGGGCGACTCTTTCCTCAATGAAGCTGAAATGTCGGAAGTTAATTTAGGCGGGGCTTATCTGGCTCACGCCCGGCTGGTGCAGGCCAATTTGACCCAAGCCAATTTAGCCGGGGCGTTTTTGGCCAGAGCCAAGCTCAATAAGGCCAACCTGTCCGGAGCCAACTTACGGGGGGCTATCCTCACCGGCGCGAACCTGTTTGAAGCTGATTTGGCCGGGGCCAGCCTCGATGGCGCCCACCTGGCCGGCGCGACCATGCCGGATGGGACGCAGGTATGAGGCTGCTGTCCCCGCAAAATCAATTGTTTACCCTGGCTCGATCCGGTAAACGACTGCCCCATTTGATTGTCGCCATTATTCTGGCCGTGGTTTTCATTTTCGCGGCTCAATTGATTGGCGGCCCCATCGCCATAATCCTGGTCCTCTTAACCTCACTGGCCGCCGGCCAATTTACCTCAGCCCAGTTACAACAAGGCTTGAGCAGCGGCGATCCGGCCGTGGTCATGAGCTACCTTTTTCCAGACACCGGCTTAGAACAGGCGATCTTTTTGATCTGCTCCTTCGGCCCTATCTTTCTCATCCTCTGGGCCTGGCTGGCCCTGTTTGAAAAGCGACCGTTGTGGACTATCGGCCTGGAGCGACCCGCCGCCTGGCAAAAATATTTGCGCGGCGGCCTGGTCGGATTGGTGATGTTTATGGTTTCGGTCGGTATTTCGGCGGCAATGGGCTTTATTGCGGTCGAGCCGGGTGAGTCTTCATCTACCGGCGTCTTGGCCTTAGGCGGGGTTTTGCTGGTGCTGGCCGGCTGGATGGTTCAGGGCGCGGCGGAAGAAGCGCTAACGCGGGGCTGGCTGCTGCCGGTCATCGGAGCGCGTTACCGGCCCTGGTTGGGCATCCTGGTGTCATCGCTGTTATTTGCCGGACTTCATTCGCTTAATCCCAATCTAAGCCTCATCGCCATGCTCAATCTGGCGCTGTTTGGTCTATTTGCTGCTTTGTACGCCTTGGCCGACCAGAGTATGTGGGGTGTCTTTAGCATCCACACCGTCTGGAATTGGGCCCAGGGCAATCTCTTTGGCTTTGAAGTGAGCGGCCAGCCGGCTCCCGGTGGGACGTTGTTCAACTTAATGGAAATCGGCCCGGATTGGCTTACCGGCGGCCCATTTGGCCCGGAAGGCGGCCTGGCGGTGACAATTGTGCTGGTGATAAGCTGTGTCGTGGTCTGGCTGGTCGGGTCGCGAAGGCCCGACAGCAATAAGGTGACGGTCACTTAGTCAAGAATGCCCATCTGATCGACGACATCAACGGCTTTACTCCTTCACCAGTGACCGTCACCTTTAAAGCGAGAAACTGCTTGACATTCTCTGCTATGCCAGCCATAATACATTCACTTGTGGACAACTTTCATCGCAAGTTGAAAACCTTTACCCCTAACTCCCCTACCTGCCCATCAAAATAATATTGCACTGATTAGCCATAGGAGCATGACTTAATGTCTGACGCAACGGAAAAAATAAAAGACGAGCTAATGGCCCAGATGTACATTGCCTCCGATGAGATCGCCACGGTGGTTTATCTGGCCGACCAGCTAGAAAAGCCGATACTCAGTGAAGGTCCGGCCGGCGTCGGCAAGACCGAACTGAGTAAAGCCTGGGCGGCGGCTACCGGACGACCTTTTATTCGGTTGCAGTGTTACGAAGGACTGGACGAAACCAAAGCGCTGTACGAATGGGAATATGCCAAGCAGATGCTCTACACCCAACTGCTGCGGGATAAGTTGAGCCAGGTGATCGAAGGCACGGTGTCGCTGACAGAAGCTGCCGACCGCATCGCGGCCGAGGAGGAGGTCTTCTTCTCCGAGCGATTTTTACTACCCCGGCCGCTCTTGCAGGCGTTGATGTGCGACCAGCCGGTGGTGCTGCTGATCGACGAAATCGACCGGGCCGATGTGGAGTTTGAAGCGTTCTTACTGGAGGTTTTGAGCGACTTCCAGGTGACTGTGCCTGAACTCGGCACGATTGCCGCTCGCCACCAGCCCACGGTCTTTTTGACCAGTAACAACACCCGTGAGTTGAGCGAGGCTCTCAAGCGCCGCTGTCTCTACATTCATATCGATTATCCTTCCATTGAGTCGGAGCTGCGCATTGTGCGTTTGAAGGTGCCTAACCTCGCCCCGAAATTAGCCGAACAGGCGGTCCAACTGGTTCAGCAACTGCGCCAGCTTGACCTGAAAAAGTCGCCTTCGATCAGCGAGACTTTGGATTGGGCCAAGGCTTTGGTCAAACTCAACGCCAAGCAGCTCGATGAGAAAACCGTGGCCAATACGATGACCGTTTTACTCAAACATGAAACCGATATTATTCGGGCCAAACGGTCCCTCTTCCGCCCTGGTTCCGAAGGCGGCGGCCGGCGCGGCAAGAAAGGGTTTGATCCGGATGACTTTGGCAGCTACCGGAACGTTTATGGTTAAATTAGTGGGTTGGTGGGTTAGTGGGTTGGATGGTTTGTTTGTTGGTTAAAGCCAGATCAACCAACTAGCCAACCGTCCAACCAACCGACCAACTACCCATCCATCCATCCATCCATCCATCATCAGGAGGTAAAAATGGACCAACGCATTGTCGAATTTATCGCCGGTTTGCGCGCGGCCGGGATTCGCGTGTCGATTGCTGAGAGTCAGGACGCGTTTAACGCGACCGGGTTTCTGGGCGTCCAGAACCGCCAGGATTTTCGGCATTCGCTGCGTAGTACCCTGGTTAAGGAAGCCAATGACCAGCCGGTTTTTGATGATCTGTTTCCCCTTTACTTTGGCACCGACAGCCCGCCGATGCTCAACCTCAACGATGATCTATCGCCGGAAGAGCAGCAGATGTTGCAGCAGGCGCTGCGGGCCTTATTGGAGCAGATGCGCCAACAGAATCAGCAGGGGCAGCAGGGCAACAATAATCAGTTTAGCCAGAGTCGAAATCAGGCCAACAGCCGGCAGCTCGATAGTTTGATGCAGTTGCTGCAGGCGTTGTTGCAAGGTCAGAACTTGAGCGATGAGGCGCTCGATCAGGCCGGGCAGCAGTCGGGCTTGCAGAACGCTCGCCGGCCGCACGAGCAGCGCTGGGTCGAGTCGCGGATGATGCGCGAGTTGGGCATGCGGTTACTGGAAGAGTTGATGAAGCAGTTGCCCGATCTGCTTAAGCAGATGGGTATGAGCCAACAGAGCATCGACCAACTGATGGACGGTATGGAGGAAAACAAAGAGGCCCTGGCCGAGCAGATTTCGCGCTATGTGGGCCGCCGGGCCGCCGAGCAGCGCACCCAGGAAGACAACCAAAATCGCGATACGCCGCAGCCCGATGATCTGATGCACCGGCCTTTTGACCGGCTGAGCGAGGAAGAAGCCGACGAACTGCGCCACGAGGTGCGCCGTCTGGTGGCTCAACTGCGCAGCCGGGCCGCACTGCGACGCAAACGCGACAAGAGCGGCGTGCTGGACGCCAAGAAAACGATCCGAACCAACTTGCGCTACGGCGGCGTGCCGCTGGAACTCAAATACAAGCGCCGCCATCTCAAGCCGAAGATTGTCCTCATCTGTGACCTGTCCACCAGTATGCGGAACACCGTCAGCTTTCTGCTGCGAATGGTCTACGAATTGCAGGACCAGATCAGCAGCACCCACAGCTTCGGCTTTGTCAGCGATTTGGGCAACATCACCGAAGATTTCGCCGAGCATCCTCCCCACGAGGCGCTGGAAATTGTTCTGGCCCGCCCCGATTTACAGCCGGGCTACTACAGCACCGACCTGGGCAACAGCCTCAACACGTTGATGGCCCGCTTTGCCGACACCATCGATCACCGGACCACCGTCGTGTTCGTCGGCGACGCCCGCAACAACTACCGCGACCCGCGTCTGGACCTGATGGAGCAGATTCAGCGCCGCAGCAAGCGCGTCATCTGGTTCAACCCGGAACACCCGCGCCAGTGGGGCAGCGGCGACAGCGATATGATCGATTATTTGCCGCTGGCCAACGCCGTCCACCGGGTCAGTAACATGGCCGAGTTGACCCAGGCGATCGATAAGCTGTTGACGGCGTAGAGTTTATAGAGTTTGTAGAGTTTATGGAGTTTAGGGAGTTTTTAGATCCGATTACGGGCGCGTTTTGCCAAAGAGCGATTTAATCAGCTATTTGGATAACATCACAAACTTCCTAACCCCATAGACTTATCAGTCAACAATCAAATCAACCAACTATCAAACCAACTACTAACCAGCTAACAATCAAACTAACCAACTAACAATCAAATAAACAAAAGGAGAGAGAGCAGGATGGACATTTCCGCAAATAACGCATTGCGGTATCACGAAGAAGGGCGGCCGGGTAAGATTGAGGTGGTCGCTACCAAGCCGACCAGCAGCCAGCTCGATTTATCGCTGGCCTACACGCCGGGCGTGGCGGTGCCGGTGCTGGAAATCGCCAAAGACCCCAACAATGCCTATCGCTACACCGCTAAGAGCAACCTGGTAGCCGTTATTTCCAACGGCACCGCCATTTTGGGCTTAGGCGATCGCGGCCCACTGGCCAGCAAGCCGGTTATGGAAGGCAAGGGCGTCCTCTTCAAACGCTTCGCCGATATCGACGTGTTCGACATTGAAGTTGATGCGACCGACCCGGAGGAGTTTATCAACGTGGTGCGAGCCATCGCCCCGACCTTCGGCGGTATCAACCTGGAAGATATCAAAGCGCCCGGCTGCTTCGAGATCGAGGATCGCCTGAAAGAGATGCTCGACATCCCCGTTTTTCACGATGACCAGCACGGTACGGCCATCATCGCCACCGCCGGCTTGATCAACGCTCTGGAAGTCATCGGCAAAGATATCGCTGAGGTCAAGATTGTGGTCAATGGGGCCGGCGCCGCGGCGATGTCATGCGCGCGGCTATTTGTGTTGGCCGGGGCGAAGCGCGAGAATGTGACGATGGTCGATTCGAAGGGCGTTATTTACGCCGGCCGCACCGCAGGAATGAACGAATACAAGGCCCAGTTCGCTCAGGAAACCGAAGCCCGCACTCTGACCGATGCGCTTCAGGGCGCCGATGTTATGATGGGACTGTCGGTGGCCGACTCGGTTACCCAGGATATGATCCGGGGGATGGCCGACCAGCCGTTGATTTTCGCCATGGCTAACCCCGATCCGGAAATTCGCTACGAGCTGGCGCGGGAGGCCCGGCCGGATGCGATTATCGCCACCGGCCGCAGCGATTACCCCAACCAGGTCAACAACGTCCTCGGCTTTCCCTTTATTTTCCGGGGGGCGCTCGATGTCCAGGCCCGCCAGATTAACGACGATATGAAGTTGGCCGCGGTTCGCGCGCTGGCCGGGCTGGCCCATGAAGATGTACCGGACTCGGTCTTGAAAGCCTACAATTTAACCTCGCTCAAGTTTGGTCCCGAATATATTATCCCCAAGCCGTTTGATCCTCGGGTGCTGCTATGGGTTGCGCCGGCGGTGGCCGAAGCCGCCATAAAAACCGGCGTTGCCCGCCGTCAGATCGATCTCGGCGCCTACCGAGAGCGGCTGGAAGCCAGTTTGGGCCGGGGTTGGCAGTTGATGCGCCATATTATCAACAAAGCCTGCCACGATCCCAAACGCGTCGTTTTCAGCGAGGGCGAACAGCCCAAAATCATTCGGGCCGCCTTTGTGGTCGAGCATGAAGGTATCGGCCACCCCATCTTATTAGGGCGACCTGAGGTGATCCGCCAGACCATTCAGGAGCTTGGTCTTAAATTTGAGCCGAAGATCATCGAACCACACAACAGTGAGCATTTCGAGCCTTACAGCCAGATGTTGTTTAAGCTGCGCGGGCGCAAGGGGATGACGTTGGCTATGGCTCGTAACCAGATGAATCTGCGCCGTTATTTTGCCCCGATGATGGTCCATCAAGGCGATGCCGATGCGTATATTGGCGGCCTGGTGCTCAGTTATCTGGGCACCTTGGGGCCGGCGATTGAGGTGATCGGTACCGCGCCGGATGTGCGTAAGGTGGCCGGGATGTATATTATCATCGTGCGCGATAAGGTTTATTTCTTTGTCGATGCCACGGTCAACATCGACCCCACCGCCGAAGAGTTGGCCGATATTGCCCTGCTGGCCGCCAAACAGGTCCGCCGTTTCGATATGGAGCCGAGGGTGGCTATGCTCAGCTTTTCGAATTTCGGCAGCAACCGTCACCCCTTCGCGGCCAAAGTTCGCCGAGCCGTTGATATTTTGCACGAGCGCAACCCGGAGCTGCAAGTCGACGGCGAGATGCGGGCCGATACGGCGGTGATGCCCAGCCAGATCGATGAGGTTTATCCCTTCAGCCAGGTACGCGACGCCAACGTGCTGGTTTTCCCTGATCTGGAAGCTGCCAATATTGCCTATAAGCTCATGCAGCGCTTGGGTGGGGCGGAATCGATTGGGCCGCTGCTGTTGGGGATGAACAAGGCCGTTCACGTGCTGCAAGGCAGTGAGGAAGAAGTGCGCGATATCGTCAATATGGCCGCGATGGCGGTGATCGATGCGCAGGAGTTGTAGGCGGTCAACTCATCTAAAAATAAAAATCTGGAGCGTCAAAGTTTACTTTGACCCTGCCTGAATGACAAAGCCAGCTTTGTCGCTCCGGTAAATTTTGCCCTCACCCCCAACCCCTCTCCCTCAGGGAGAGAGGAGTCGCGCTAGCGACGGGGTGAGGGTGAAATAAACCTTTTACTGCCCGTACACGTTCGTATACCGATCATACAGCTTATCAATATCGCCGGGGTCAATGGTCAAGGGCGTGCCGAGCATTAGCGAGGCCCAGGCAATGGCGGCGTTGTCTTCGGTCATTACGGCCGCTTTCACCGCTTTTTCGGCGGTGGGGCCAACGGTAAAGACGCCGTGACTTTGCAGCAAACAGGCCGGGCTGCGGCTGCCGCGTAGGGTCTCGACCACTACCTGCCCGATCTCCTCGCCCCCAATGAGCGCAAAGCCGCCGCAGGGAATATCGCCGCCGAATTCGTCGCCCATGGCGGTGGTGATGCAGGGAATAGCTCGGCCGTGGGTGGCAAAGGCGGTAGCATATCGAGAATGGGTGTGAACAATGCCGCCCACCTCAGGCATGTGGCGGTAAATGTAGCAATGCGAGGCCGTATCGGAGGAGGCTTTGTATTCGCCATCAACGATATTACCCTCGATATCGACCACCACCATGTTGTCTCGCGTCAAATCGGGAAATTTAACGCCGCTGGGTTTGATGACCACCAAATTCGTCTCCGGATCGCGGGCGCTGATGTTGCCGCTGGTCCAGGCGACCAGATTATTTTTGGGCAGTTCAAGGTGCAATTGCACCAATTCTTCTTTTAGTTTTTCAAGCATAACACTTCCTCATTTTTACCTATTTTATAACCCAAGTTGCTACCCATCAGACCTGACAGGTTTTGGAGATACTTTTTAGAGAAAAATCTGGGTTATTCGGACCATTTAGCCGAGTTAAGGTTCGTTTGAAAACCTGTCAGGTCTTGTTCTTGGAATGGTGGCAGCTTGAGTTACTTTAACGCCTCCACAGCGGCTCGTTCGATGACCAGCCCTTCTTGGTAGCGAGCCATAAATGCGGCAAAGCCATCAACATCCCTTTGATCAGGGGCTATGGTCGTGCTGTCTTCTCCGGCAAAAACCTTGTTGGTAAGATAGGCGGCCAAAAGTTCGTCCTCGGCCTTTTGGAGCATATAGGCGGCCAGCAAAGCAATCCCCCAAGCGCCGCCCTCGCCGGCGGTTTCCATCACCGACACCGGGACATTCATGGCCGCGGCCATCATCTTTTGCCCCACGCCCTTGGTTTTGAAGAAGCCGCCGTGACCGAGAATTTGGTCGATCTGCACTTGCTCCTGTTCAAACAGAATATCCAAGCCGATCTTCAACGCCCCCAGCGCCGAGAACAGATGCACCCGCATGAAGTTGGCCAGGGTGAACCGGCTTTCGGGGGTGCGGACGAACAGGGGCCGCCCCTCCTCAAGGTGGGTGATATGCTCGCCGGAGAAATAGTTGTAGGTCAGCAGCCCGCCGCCATCCGCGTCGCCGGTGAGCGCTTTTTGATAGAGCATCTCAAACAACTGGGATTGGTCGACCACCACCCCCAACGCTTCGGTAAATTCTCCGAATAGACCGACCCACGCGTTGAGATCGGAGGTGCAATTGTTGCTGTGGACCATCGCTACGGGCATGCCGGCCGGCGTCGTCACCATATCGATTTCGGGATACAGTTTCGATAGCGCCTTTTCCAAGACGATCATAGCAAAGACGGAGGTGCCGGCGGAGACATTGCCTGTTCGCTCGGCCACGCTGTTGGTGGCGACCATACCCGTGCCGGCGTCGCCTTCGGGCGGGCAGAGGGAGATGCCGGCCTGGAGTTGGCCCGAAGGATCGAGCAGCTTTGCGCCGGCTTCGGTCAGCAGCCCGGCCGTGTCGCCGGCGACCAGAACTTGGGGCAGAATGTCTTGCAGTTGCCACGGGATGTTTTTGGTGGCGATCAGTTCGTTGTACTGGGCAATTTTGCCGGCATCGTAGTTGTTGATGGTGCTGTCGATGGGGAACATGCCGGATGCTTCGCCAATGCCCATCACCTTTTGGCCCGTTAGCTGCCAATGGACGTAGCCGGCCAGCGTGGTCAGATAGCTAATGTCGTTGATGTGGGCTTCCCCGTTCAATATCGCCTGATGCAGGTGGGCGATGCTCCAGCGTTGGGGAATATTGAATTGGAACAGGTCGGTCAGTTCGGCAGCGGCCTGGCCGGTGATAGTGTTGCGCCAGGTGCGAAACGGCGCGAGCAGATTCCCCGCCTGATCGAAGGCCATATAGCCGTGCATCATGCCGCTGAAACCGATCGCGCCGATGGTCTGGAGGGGGGTGTTGTAGTGCTCAGCCACCTCGCTGCTAAGCTGGCGGTAGCTGGCCTGCAAGCCGGTCCACACATCTTCAAGGCTATAGGTCCAGACGCCATTTTTATATTGGTTTTCCCAATCATAACTGCCTGAGGCGATGGTCTTATGATCTTCGCCAATCAGCACCGCCTTGATCCGCGTCGAGCCGAACTCGATGCCAAGCACGGTCTGGCCATTCTCAATTGCTTTTTGAATTTCGTTTCGATTCATGGTTGGTTATCTCCCGCCTTTGGGGATTTGTAAGTCCCTCATACTGTATTTAGGGGTGTTATTCATCGTTGAATCCTCCTCAGTTTAAATACGCCTACTAAATTTTTTATAACTTGCTCAGTTTCGATGGGCATTACGTTGGTGGTAGAAATTACGCCGTTGGGGATTAGCCCTCCCTAAATCCCTCCCACAGGGAAGGACTTGTCTGGTCCTCCCCCCAAAGGGGGGAGTTAGAGGGGGCTAAACAGCTCAACTGCGTACGTCCTAAGAATATCAGACCTGACAGCTTTTGGAATTACCGTTCAGAGAAAAAGCAGGCCAATTCGGAAAATTTAGCCGCATTAAGGCCCGTTTGAAAAGCTGTCAGGTCTTGTTCACGGACAGGTTTACGCGCTTTCCCGCACAATCAGCCTGGGCTTAATCAAAATTGGCCCGTTCGGTAAAACCGGCGCCTCGTCTTCGGACGTGATCAGGCGTTCGAGTTCGGCCACGACGCGACAGCCTAACGAGGTTAGGTCTTGCTGAATGGTGGTTAGGGCCGGAAAGAAGTAGGCGGCTTCCGGAATATCGTCGAACCCAACGATGGCCAGGTCATCCGGCACGTTCAGGCCGAACTCGCGCGCGGCCTTCAAAGCGCCGATGGCCATACTATCGTTGCTGATAAAAACCGCATCGATATCGGTTTGACTTTGCAGCAGTTCGCGCATACATCGCTCGCCGGCGGCGGACGACCAATCGCCGCGCCTGATCAGCGTTTCATCAACGGTCAGCCCATTGGCCTGCATGGTTTCATACCAGCCTTGCACCCGTTCCCGCGCTTCCCACCAATCCAGCGGCCCTTTGATCAGGGCGATGCGACGGTGGCCTTGATCGATCAGGTGCTGCGTTGCCAGCCGAGCGCCCAGCCGATTATCCACACTCACCACCGCCAGATTTGGCCGGTGTTCCATTGAGATAAAGACGAATGGGATATCTTGTTCGGCCATAATCTGCTCGATGCCATCGTGGTTGCCGCCGATTTCGGGCACGGCCCAGATAATGCCGTCAACGTGATACTCAATCAATTCGCCGACGACTTTGGCCGGGTCTTCAATATCCGGCTCAATCGCCATATTCGGCAAAATCGAATAGCCGGCTTCGTTGGCCTCGCGGATAATACCGGCCAGCGTTTGCGACGGCCCAAACAGCCCCAGGCCATAGCCCACCACGCCGATGGTGTGGCTGCGCCCGCGCAGCAAACTTCGAGCCAACCGGCTGGGGTGATAGCCCCGGCGGTCGATAATCTCCTGAATCTTATCGCGTGTTTCGGGCGCGACATTGGGGTGCCCGTTGACCACCCGCGAGACGGTTTGCGCCGAAACCCCGGCCTCTTTGGCAATTTCAACAATCGTTACTCTTCTCTGGCTCATACAAAGGTTTCCTTATGAATTGCTGTAATTATTCAGGTGACTGGCGTTTTGGCTTGAAAATCGAGATCATTTTTTTCAAAGGTCATTTTTGCATGCAAAATCGGGGTATATTTTTTTGGCAAGACCGATTTCACGCGTAAAAACGGGGTTATTTTTTTTCAAAGGCCGATTTCACGTGTAAAAACAGGGTTATTTTTTTTCAATGGCCGATTTCACGCATAAAAACAGGGTTATTTTTTTTCAATGGCCGATTTCACATCCAAAATCGGGCTCGTTTTTTTCAAAAGCCGATGTACACGGAGTCTGTATAATGGAAAAAGTCTTTTGAGCCACGAATCACATAAATTAACACGAATAAAATTTAGTCGATCACAATTTTACATGAAAGTGAGTAAATAGAACACAGATTGTACAGATAATCCGTGTCATCCGCGTTCTATCATTTCTTGCCGGGCGAGGGTCGTCAGCCGGTCGGCTTTTACCAGCCGGACAGCGCGGTCATATGATAATAGAGATCGTTCCAGCGGAGTTCCTTTTTGAAATCAAAGAGGGTGGTCTGCTCATCGATCAACACGAATTCGGTTTTGGCCATTTCAGCAAAGTCTTGCAGATGCTCCACCGTTAACGCCTGGCTAAAACCGGTGTGATGCGCTCCACCGGCCAAAATCCAGGCCGCGGCGGCGATTTTAAGATCGGGGTGCGGCTTCCACAAGGCCCGAGCAACGGGCAGTCTCGGTAGGGGCGCATCGGGGGTGACGGTCTCCACGGTGTTGACCAGCAGCCGGAAGCGGTCGCCCAGATCGATCAGCGAGGCGTTCAGCCCCGGCCCGGCCGGCGCATCGAACACCAGCCGCACCGGATCGGCCTTGCCGCCGATGCCTAAGGGATGCACTTCGAGCGTCGGACGGCCGTTGGCAATCGATGGGCAGATTTCGAGCATATGCGCGCCCAAAACTTTCATGCCGTTGGGATCGAAATGATAGGTGTAATCTTCCATAAAAGAGGTGCCGCCGGCTAGCCCTTGGTCCATCACTTTCATCGCCCGCAGCAGCGCGGCGGTTTTCCAGTCGCCCTCAGCGCCGAAGCCGTAGCCGTCGGCCATGAGCCGCTGAACGGCCAACCCGGGCAGTTGTTTCAGACCGTGCAGGTTTTCAAAGGTGGTGGTGAAGCCCTTAAAGCCGCCGTCGGTCAGGAACGAGCGCAGCCCCACCTCAATCGCGGCGGCGTCGCGGAGGGCGTAGTGCATCTTCCCATCGGCCGATAGATCGTGAGCCACGACATAGGCATCTTTGTATTCCGCAATGATATCGTCGATCTGCTTGGCGCTGGCCGCGTTGACGTGCTCGACTAAATCGCCCACGCCGTACCCGTTGACGGCAAAGCCGAACTCAACCTGGGCCGAGACTTTGTTACCTTCGGTGACGGCCACTTCGCGCATATTATCGCCAAAGCGAGCGATTTTAGCCCCGTGCAGATCGTGCCAGGCGCTGGCCGCTCTGGCCCATACATCGATGCCGGCCAGTGTTGCCTTGTCTTGCCAGTGACCGACTACGACTTTACGGGGCATACGCAGCCGCGCGCCGATAAAGCCGAACTCGCGGCCCCCGTGCGCGGTCTGGTGCAGGTTCATGTAATCCATATCGATGGTGTCCCAGGGGATGTCGCGGTTGAATTGGGTGTGCAGTTGGAGCAGCGGTTTTTTGAGTTGGGTCAGTCCGGCGATCCACATTCGGGCCGGGGAAAAGGTATGCATCCAGGCGATCAACCCCACGCAGTTCTCGGCCGAATTGGCCTCGATACAGGTGCGGTGAATCTCATCTGGGGTGGTCACAATCGGTCGAAACTGGACTTTAATCGGAATTTGCGGCGACTCATCCAGGGCGGCGGCCACCTGCCGGGCATCGGCGGCGACCTGCTCTAACGCTTCCGGGCCGTATAGATGCTGGCTGCCGACGATAAACCAGACTTCCAGCGGGTTAAATAGTTTCTCACTCATGGGATTGTACTCTCCTTGGACCGAAAATGATTTAGCCTTTGTTTTTATTGTAGATATCGAAGAAGACGGCCATCAACAGGACCAGCCCTTTAATGACCTGCTGCCATTCGATTCCGATGCCCAAAATCGACATCCCGTTGTTCATCACGCCCATCACAAACGCGCCGATGACCGCGCCGATGACGGTGCCGACGCCGCCGGACATCGACGCGCCGCCGATAAAACAGGCCGCGATAACATCGAGTTCGAGAGCGGTACCGGCTTTGGGGGTGGCCACATTGAGCCGGGCGGCATAAACCAAACCGGCCAGCGCCGAGAGGACGCCTAAATTGACAAAGGTGAGGAAGCTCAATCGACTGGTTTTTATGCCGGACAGTCGGGCCGCTTTTTCGTTGCCGCCTACGGCATAAATGCGTCGGCCGATGGTGGTTTGGGTGGTGATGAAGGTATAAATCACAATCAATATGAACAAGACAATCAGCACGTTCGGCAGCCCTTTGTACGAGGACATCAGGTAACAGAAGTACATGATCGCGGCGGTGAGCGCCACATTTTGCAGTATAAAGAGGCTGACCGGCAGCGTTTCAAAGTTGTACTTTTGCTTGTTCCGTCGGGTGCGAAAACTGAGATAAACCAGCGCCGCCGAGACCAGCGCGCCCAGCACCAGCGAGGTGATGTGAATCGCCTCAACGCTGAATACGTCAGGGATGAAGCCGGAGCTTATTTTTTGGAAGGTGGGGGGGAACGGCCCGACCGACTGCCCTTCCAGCAAAGCCAAGGTCAACCCTCTAAACACCAGCATCCCGGCCAGCGTTACAATAAAAGAGGGAATCTTTAGGAAGGCTACCCAGTACCCTTGAGCCGCACCGATGAGTCCGCCCATAATTAAACAGGCGACCAAGGCTACGAACATATTAATATCGTATTTGACGATCATCACGGCGGCCAGCGCCCCGATAAAGGCCACAATCGAGCCAACCGACAGGTCGATGTGTCCGGCTACAATCACTAATAACATCCCGATAGCCATAATGACAATATAGCTGTTTTGCAGAACCAGGTTGGTGAGGTTGACCGGCTTCAACAGCGTGCCGGACGTCATAAACTGGAAGAACAGCATAATGACAATTAAGGCAATCAACATGCCGTATTGGCGAATATTACTTCTAAAAACTTTGACAATACTGCCCATTGAACCGGCGTCTTCAAGCGCGCCTTCCATTGAGTGTTCTGGTGAGGTAACAATGTTACTCATGATTCAACAATCTCCTCTTGCTGCATAATCACTTGCATAATCTTTTCTTGCGATGCTTCCGCTTTGGGCATTTCTCCCATAATTTTGCCTTCGTTCATGACATAGATGCGGTCACAGACCCCTAGAATTTCCGGCAGTTCTGAGGAGATGAGGATCACCCCTTTTCCCTCGGCAGCAAGTTGGTTAATAATCGTGTAAATTTCATATTTCGCGCCGACATCAATTCCGCGCGTGGGTTCATCCAATAACAGAATTTCCGGTTCGGCAAACAGCCATTTGCTGAGGACCACTTTTTGCTGGTTGCCCCCGGACAGGTTGACCGTTTTTTGCAAGATACTGGAGCATTTAATGTTGAGCTTATCGCGGTATTCGCCGGCCACCATTAATTCTTGCGGCTCGTTGATGACGGCGTTTTTGGTAATAGCATTGAGGTTAGCCAGCGTGACATTATTTTTAATATCGTCGATCAGGATCAGGCCGTAAGTTTTGCGATCTTCGGTCGCATAGGCAATCCCATTATCTATCGCTTTGTCGATGGAACTGACGTCGATTTCCTGGCCGTGTTTGAACACCTGGCCGCTAATTCGTTTGCCGTATGAGCGACCAAAAACGCTCATGGCCAGTTCGGTGCGGCCCGACCCCATCAGCCCGGCGATACCAACGACTTCGCCTTTCTTGACGTGCATACTAACGTTGTCGACCACCTTGCGATCATCGTGCAGCGGATGGTAGACGTTCCAGTTTTTGATTTCGAAGATCGTCTCTTCAATGTTAGCGGTACGGTGGGGGTATCGATGCGTCAGATCACGGCCGACCATCCCCCGGATAATCCGGTCTTCCGTAATCGTATCTTTCTGGCAGTCGAGCGTTTCAATCGTCGCTCCGTCTCGCAAAATGGTAATCGAGTCGGCGACCTTCGAAACTTCATTTAATTTATGGGAAATAAGAATAGAAGAGATGCCGTGCTCTTTGAATTCAAGCAGGAGTTGCAGCAAGGCATTACTATCACTTTCATTGAGGCTGGAGGTCGGCTCATCCAAAATCAGCAGTTGCACCTCTTTGGAGAGCGCTTTGGCAATCTCCACTAACTGCTGCTTACCAACGCCGATATTGGTGATCAACGTTTCGGGCGACTCGTTAAGCCCTACTTTTTTGAGCAATTCGCGAGTTCTGGTGATCGCTTCAAACCAATTGATGACGCCGAATTGCTGTCGTTCGTTGCCCAAAAATATATTTTCGGCAATTGACAGTAGCGGGATCAACGCCAATTCCTGATGAATAATGACGATGCCCAGACGTTCACTGTCGCTGATGTCTTTAAAGCGACATTCTTGACCTTGGTAAAATATTTCTCCGGTATAGTCGCCGTAAGAGTAAACCCCGCTCAACACTTTCATCAACGTGGATTTACCGGCTCCGTTTTCACCCACCAGCGCGTGGATTTCACCCTGTCGCACGCTAAGGTTAACGTTATCCAGCGCCTTGACCCCCGGAAAGGTCTTGGTGATGTTGCGCATTTCTAGAAT
Organism: Anaerolineales bacterium; assembly: GCA_020634855.1. GTDB lineage: Bacteria > Chloroflexota > Anaerolineae > 4572-78 > J111 > JAGRBY01. The sequence goes on along the minus strand of JACKAU010000018.1, from coordinate 134,502 downwards.
AATATCCGACATGGTTTTTCCTCCCACCATTGCGAAGTAACAATTACCAGAGGGCGGGTGAACCCGTTGGTGAGACCACGCGCTCACCCGCCGGTTAGGGTTTATGGCGTTGTAGAGTTAGGGAGTTTAATGAGTCTGCCAAAAGCTCTTAAACTCTATGAACTCATTAAACTCCTTAAACTCTATTATTTACTGCTGAAACTCATCGGCAGAGTAGTAACCGGTATCGATGAGAGCTTCTTGCCAGTTGTTGATATCGACGCTAATGGGGACCAAGAGGAAAGACGGGACAACTTTGACGCCGTTTTCGTAGGTTTCGGTGTCATTGACCGGGACTTCTTGACCTTGGAGCATAGCATCGACCATAGCGACGGTCTGTTTGGCCAGTTCACGAGTGTCTTTGAAGACGGTGGCGGTCTGTTCGCCAGCCAGGATTGATTTGACGGAAGGCACTTCGGCATCTTGACCGGTGACGACGGGCATCGGCAGGTCTTCGGTGCCGTAGCCCACACCTTTGAGGGAGGAGATAATGCCGATGCTCAGGCCATCATAGGGCGAAAGGACGGCATCGACGCGTTCGTCAGTGTAGTACGCGCTTAACAGGTTGTCCATCCGAGCTTGAGCGGTAGCACCGTCCCAGCGGAGGGTGGAGACTTTGTCCATGCCCATCTGACCGCTTTGAACGACCAATTTACCCTCATCAATGTAGGGTTGCAGGATGGACATCGCGCCATCATAGAAGAAGTAGGCGTTGTTGTCGTCAGGTGAACCGCCGAACAGTTCGATATTGAAGGGGCCGTCATTGTTTTCAAGGTCAAGCGCGTCCACAATGTAGCTGGCTTGCAGGACGCCGACTTGGAAGTTATCGAAGGTGGCGTAGTAATCGACGTTGCCGGAGTCGCGAATGAGGCGGTCATAGGCGATGACTTTGATGCCTTGGTCGGCGGCTTGTTGGAGCACATCGGACAAAGTCGTGCCATCAATGGCGGCGATAACCAACACATCGACGCCTTTGGTGACCATATTTTCAATTTGAGCTAATTGGTTGGGGATATCATCTTCGGCATACTGTAGGTCAGTGGTGTAGCCTTTTTCTTCAAAAACTTGGACCATCGACTCGCCGTCGGAAATCCAGCGGGACGATGATTTGGTCGGCATCGAAATACCGATCGAGTACCCTTCGCCGACGGCTTCGGCTTCGGCGGCCGGTTCACTGGATTCGGCTTCCGCCGGGGCGGCGGCTTCGGTTGTGGGGGCGGCTTCGGCTTCGGTGTCAGCCGGTTCGCTGGCTTCAGGCGCGGCGGCCTGACCGCAGGCGCTCAGAAGCATGGCCAATACAACAAACAGGGTGAACAACAGGGGAAACTTACTACTTTTCATCTCTTATTACTCCTTTGTAGAAAATTTATGTTGGCTTTAACATCAACGATGTTAACCTTAACATCGTTGATGTTAAGGTTAACATGAAATGGTGATTTTGTCAAGAGGGAATTTTGAAGAAGACGATTAGGCTTCGGTTGGGTAAAGCCAGAGCCTAAAGGGTTTGTTCGCAAGCGACGGGTAAAACATATTCGCGCACCCGATTTAGCGACAAAATCCCGGATATTTGGAAACCTTTAGGCTCTACTCGCCATCTTTTGAATTGCTGTCCTTAGCCTAATTTTGTTGAAAAATGGTGGGCTTTGTGGTAACTTTATGAAACCCTTAACTCGCATGGGTCAGACAAAAATTGGAGATAACCGTGACAACACGATCAGTCTTGCTGGTTGGTAGTATGCCGTTTGATAATGAAGAAGCTGGATTATATGGCCCAACTCGCTGTAGCGTGAGATGAAAATTAGAGAAGCAACCCCCGAAGATTTCGAGGCCATCTGGTCCATCTTCCATGAGATTGTCTCCGCCGGGGAGACTTATCCGTATCCGCCCGATACCACTCGGCCCCAAGCCTATCAAATTTGGCTGGAACAGCCGCACAAAACCTTCGTCGCCGAAGAGAATGGGCAAATTGTGGGGACGTACTATCTCAAGAAAAACCAACCCGGCGCAGGATCGCATGTTTGTAACTGCGGCTATATGGTCCCGGCCGCTGTCAGAGGTCGCGGCCTGGCCACGGCGATGTGCCTTCATTCCCAACAAGTGGCTGTTGAACTCGGTTATAAGGCGATGCAGTTCAATTTGGTGGTTGCTACCAACGAGGTCGCCGTCGATCTGTGGCAGAAGCTCGGCTTTCAGGTTGTGGGGCGAGTGCCGCGAGCATTCAATCATAAAACGCACGGATTTGTCGATGCGTTGGTGATGTACAAGTGGTTGGCCGGTTAACCTATTTATGAAAATCATTGACTTAACAGCCGATAATGAAGCGGCGGTTCAACAAGCGGCCCAGTTGTTGGTCGCCGGATTTAAGGCGCACTGGCCCGACGCCTGGCCGGATCTAGAGACCGCCCGGCAAGAAGTGCAGGAGGCGTTACAGCCGGACAAGATTAGCCGCATCGCCGTTGATGATCAGGGGTTGGTTTTGGGGTGGATTGGCGGAATCAATGGTTATGACGGTCACGCCTGGGAATTGCATCCCTTGGTGGTCCATCCGGATTATCAGGGGCAAGGCATCGGCCAGGCGTTGGTCGCTGATCTTGAACAACAGGTCAGAGAACGGGGCGGCTTGACCGTTTATTTAGGTTCGGACGATCAAGACGATATGACCACCCTGGCCAGTACGGATTTGTATCCCAATGTTACTGACCATCTGACCCGGATCAAAAACCTGCGCCGGCATCCTTATGAGTTCTACCAAAAGCAGGGTTACGCCATCGTGGGCGTGATCCCGGATGCCAATGGTTTGGGCAAGCCTGATATCCTGATGGCCAAGCGAGTCAGGCCGGACGGGTTCAAGTGAGTTTGAATTTTCAAGCTGAAAACGCTATACTATTTTACCATTCCCACCATACCCTAATCATTTAAAGAAGAGAGCAAAGATGCCAATCGAGTCCCCCTACCCTATGATTTCAATTGAACGGGCGCTGGATATTATCAGTACGCATATTCAGCCTCTGCCCGCTGTTACCATATCTTTTTATGATGCTCAAGGTTATGTGTTGGCCGAAGATATTTTTGCCGTTGAGCCGATGCCGCCTTTTGCGGCGTCCAGCGTCGATGGCTATGCGGTGGTGGCCGCCGATGGGCCGGGCCGGCGCCGGATTGTGGGCGATCAAGCAGCGGGATATATGGCCGAAGTCGAAATCGAACCGGGTACATCAGCCCGAGTTACCACGGGAGCGCCCATTCCGCCCGGAGCCGACGCAGTGGTGATGGTTGAGGAAACCGAGGTCGCTGATGGCTTCGTAGAGATTTTGGCCTCCGATATTCGATCCGGTGCTAACATTCGACCGGTGGGGCAAGATATCGAACAGGGGCAACTGGTCTTACCGCAGGGAACGATCCTCGGCCCGGCGGAGATGGGCTTGTTAGGTACCGTCGGCCGGAGCCAGGTGACGGTCTATCGCCGACCCCGCGTGGCGGTCATGTCAACCGGCGATGAGATCGTCGAGCCGGATCAACCGCTTTCGCCCGGCCAAATTCGCGACGCCAACCGGTTTACCTTGATGGGGGCAGTGCGCGAAGCGGGATGTGAACCGGTCGATTTAGGCATCGTCCGCGATAAAGCGAACAGCCTGGCCGATACTATCGAGCGAGGCCTGGCCGAGGCAGATGTGCTGCTGACCTCGGGTGGGGTGTCGATGGGCCAGCTCGATCTGGTCAAGCCCTATTTGGCTGCTCGTGGAACACTGCATTTTGGCCGGGTTAATACCAAACCCGGCAAGCCGGTCACCTTTGCCGTGGTCGACGGCGTGCCCTGTTTTGCTATGCCGGGTTTTCCGGTTAGCGCTTTAGTTAGTTTTGAGGTGTTTGTTCGGCCGGCTTTATTAAAGATGGCCGGCTATACCCATATTTACCGCCCGCACGAAAAGGCCATTTTGGCGCAACGGCTATCGCACACTTCGGCCCGCACCGAATTTCAACGGGTGGTGCTAACCCGTCGCGCCGATGGCCGGCTGGCGGCTTCGACCACCGGCTTTCAAGGATCGGGCCGGCTGCTGTCGATGGCCGGGGCGAATGGGCTGGTTATTTTGCCCCACGGCCAGGATGATTACGAACCCGGCTCGGTCGTCGAGGCGCTGATTATCGGTCGGATTCTAGCGGAAACAGAGCCACAATCTAACCCAATCCAAGGCGTTTAGTCGCCTATCGAACCAATTTTCCCATTGCGACCGCCCCACGATTTTGCTATACTGGTGTCACCATTGTATGGACGGTTCATTAAAATCTTAACAATATTGCTCACCGATCGCTCCGGCGATTGACGGTGAGTCTGGTAAAAACGTCCATGGGAGGGTGTTCCGACGTAATTCGTTGGAACCGGCAGCATCATGGACGTTTTTTTTGGAAGTAGAGAGAGACTGACCTGACCGATTGGCATTGGCATTTGGAATGAGCTTTGATCATTAATCTCCGGCTGCGAATGGCCAAATTCCACTGTCAAAAAAATCGAGCCTTCAATCCTTAACAACGTAAAATCGATGGACGAACTCCAACAGTACGTTTCAATTTTTAGAAAATGGTGGTGGCTTATTCTGCTGGGTGTTTTACTGGGCGGCGCAACAGGTTATATAACCAGCCAATTCGAGCCAATGCTGTATCAAGCCAAAGTGACCCTCATTGTCGGTAACTTTGTACAGAGCGCCAACCCCAACTCAACCGAACTAGCCACCAGTCAAAAACTGGCCCAAAGCTACGCCGAAATCATCAAACGTGAGCCAGTCTTGCGAGCCACGGTTGAGACATTGGGTCTGGATACCCACTGGGCCAGTTTGCAGGGGTTAGTTAGTGTAATCCTTATCCCCAATACCCAACTGTTCGAGATTCGGGTGACCTACGGCGATCCCTACACGGCCAAGGCCTTGGCCGATGAGTTAGCCCACCAACTTATTCTGCAAAGTCCTACCACCATCAACAGCGATCAGGAGCAGCAAGTCGAGTTTATTAAAACCGAACTGGGTGAACTCCAGCGCAATATCACCACTATCCGCCAGCAGATTCGCGATAAAGAAGACGCGCTCGATTTGGAAGTGACGGCTGAGGGTGTTCGCCGCCAGCAAGAGGAGATCGATTACCTGCAAGCCCGGTTGGGCAGCTTGCAATCGACATATGCTTCGATGTTGACTTTCAGTCAGGACAACAAAGTCAACAACCTGACCATCATCGAACCAGCGGCAGTCCCTTTCGCCCCCATCAATTCCGATAACGCCCGGCGCAATGCCATCGCCGCGGCGGTCTTTGGCCTGATCCTCACCGCCGGGGTGGCTTATTTGGTCGAGTATTTTGACGATACCCTCAAATCAACTGAAGATGTCGAACGTACTTTGAACTTGCCGACTCTAGCTACGGTCTCTTACATAAAATCGATGAAATCAGAGCCTAGCGCGGCCGTTGTTAGCCAGGATATCTTTTCACCGGAAGCCGAAGCCTATCGCACCTTGCGTACCAACATCCAATTTTCCGACCACAACGCTGACCTGGACACTCTACTCATCACCAGTTCCACTAACGGTGAGGGCAAGTCGATGACTGCCTCCAATCTGGCGGTAATTATGGCCCAGGCCAACAAACGCGTGGTCTTAATCGATGCCGATATGCGGCGGCCGGTGGTCCACAGGATTTTCAGAATCCCTAACCGGCTCGGTCTAAGCAATTTGTTGGTCAACCCTAACCTCGACCTGGATCATATTCTGACCCAACGCAAAGTTAGCAATCTCAACATCTTACCTAGCGGTCCCATCCCGCCCAACCCAGCCGAACTCCTTGGCTCACCTCAAATGAGCTATCTGCTCGACCGGCTGCATGAGCAAGCCGACATCATTATCATCGACAGCCCCCCGCTGCTGGCCGTGACCGATGCCAGCATTTTGGCGACTCAGGTGGCCGGCACCCTGTTTGTGATTGAAGCCGGGCGCACACATAGCCGAACCTGCCAACGGGCGATCAGTGTGCTGGCTCAAGTTGGTATCGCCCCCTTAGGCGTGGTTCTCAATAAATTTGAGCCGACCCAGACCCGAGATGGCTACGCCTACTATAACTATTATGCTTCACCTTATCATCGAACCCAACCGGACCAAAAACGCAAACCGCTTTGAGCAAACGTCTGACCTGACTTATGAAAAACCTGCCTGGTTTTCAGCAACTCTATAAATCGCAAAGAAGCTTGGTAATGCCCCGATTTTTTCTACTGATTTGGCTGGGTATCCTGACCGCCTGGGCCATTATGCTGTCCTACCTGCTGTGGCGGTTGTTCGCGGCCCGGCCGGCTAATGAGGTCGTCCAGAGCGCCGGATTTGCCGTGGTTCAGGTCGATCCGCTGACTTCAACGCCGTGGCCGACCATCACGCCCCCACCATCGCCTGCCGCCACGCCGACCTCGCTGTCCGTAGCTCTCGAACCGGTCAGCTTGCCGCCCGCCGCTGCTTCCCCGCCGAACGCCGGAGATCCCCCTCCCACTCCGCCCCCCGGCGGCGCGCTGATATCGCTATCACCCGCCCCGGCCGGCGTCGGCTGGACTTCGAGCATCGACGGACACAGCCATCTGGGTGATAACAAAATCCACGCGGGTTACTTTAAGGGCCACGTTTATCACGGGGCTATTCAGTTCGATCTGTCAGCTATTCCGGCCGGTTCAACCATTCGCTACGCCGCGCTGGAGTTGACCGGTCTAAGCGACCGCAATCTGGGAATAGGCGGGGTGTGGCAACTGCGTCTGCTTGCACCGGACATCGATGCGCTGTGGCCCAGCCTGACCTACGATAAGTTACGTACCGCCGCCGTAGCTTCGACGCTCCAACCGGTCTTGCCTTCGGAATATTTGCGCCAGGGGGAGATCAACCGGTTTATTTTTGATGACGATCAAAGGCAGTTGTTGGCCCAGAGCCTCGAATCGGGCCTGATTTCCTTTCGTCTCGATGGCCCCAGCAGCGGCCTGGACAATTTGTTTACCTGGGACGCTCAACTCGACAGCCTAACGCCGGAAGATTTGTCCGCCGGCGATGAACCCCCTGCGGCGCAAATCGAACAGATCAAACTTATTCTGGTCATTGACGCGCTTAACTACGTGGTTGTGACCAGCACCCCCACCCCGGAAAATGTGCTAACCCTGGCTGCCCAACTCAATCTCGATGGAACGCCTACTACACTGCCGCCCAACTGGGTCACGCCCATCATCGTCACCTCAACGCCGACGCCGGCCACCAGCGTCACTGCCGACCATTATGCCCAACTGGCCACCGCCGCCGCCCAGGTTTACGGCACCGCCACTCCGATGCCCATCAATGTCTGGACGGCTACCCCCACCCCTTTGCTCGAACTGCTGCCTAGTGGCTTACCGGCCGATCTAACCCCGACTCCCACCCGGCCACCCATTCCGGCGGAGTTGATCGGCAAAATCGCCTTCGTGTCGGATCGAACCGGCAGCGCCAATAACGCCTCAAGCCGCTACGTGTTTGCCATGGACGCCGACGGCAGTAACATCTTTTTGTTGTCGGATCCAACGGTTTATGAGGCGGCGATCGCCCGCGACCGCTTCACAGCGGATCAAACCATTCTGGCTTTTAGTGACAAAGTTCAACAGGAAACAAGCCAGGGCGCCGGCATTTTTATTTACGACTATTTGAGCCAGGCAGCCGAACAGATCACCCGCTTTGAGGTCGGCTCGGCGACCAATCCGGTCTGGTCGCCTGTTCAGGATCGATTCGCTTTTGTCGCCGATAACAGCGGCGCCGAGGAAATTTGGGCCATGAACCGCGACGGAAGCGGCCTATTGCAGTTGACCCGCGACGCCGCCAACGCGGTTGATCGCCATCCCTCGTACTCACCCGACAGCTCACAGATTGTCTTTTGGTCGAATCGCACCGGACGCGCCCAAATTTGGGTCATGGATGCCGAAGGCCGCGACGCGCGCATTCTCCATGAAAGTCGTTACAATGACTGGAATCCGGTTTGGATCAAATATACCGACTACGTCATCCGTCCTTTGCCCGGCGAGCGAACCGGGCCGCCTGAGTTGGAGTAGGAGGGCATCGCTTGTCTAATCGGCTGTTACATCTAGCAGTGGCCGCCCTGGTAATAATTACGGCGTTATTCGTTTATTGGCAAACGCTGGCCCCGTCGATCACCTGGCAGCACGGCGGCGCTGATAGCGGCGATTTGGCGGCCGCCGTCGCTACCCTGGGCGTGGCTCACCCGCCCGGCTATCCGACCTACATTCTGGCCGGCTATGCCTGGAGCCGCTTACCGCTGGGCGGCGATCTGGCCTACCGGCTCAACCTATTCTCGGCCGTCGGGGCGGCGCTGGCTGCCGGCTTAACGGCGTTGACTGTCATCAACCTGGCACGATCACCTATTGACCGCCGGGCCGAGCCAACTCAAGCAGTCGATTCGAACCCGTGGCCGGCGGTTATCGGCGCGGCGGCGGCCGGTTTGTTTTTGGCCTTTGCGCCCTTAACTTGGTCACAAGCGACCATCACCGAAGTTTATGCGCCGGGGCTGGCAGCGCTGTGCTTGCTCAACTGGTTGGTATTGAAAGGACGGCCGGCTCCTAGCGAGATGGTGTTAATCGTTGCCGGCGTTGTTACCGGCCTGGGGTTTGGCTTGCTGCCCCAGATAATACTGGTTGGACCGGGAATTGGGCTGCTTTTGATCGCCGGGCAGGGATTATCGCTACGTTTTTGGCGGCGCATGGGTTTGTTCCTGTTTGGTGCGACGCTGGGAATAAGCGTGTTTCTGTACCTGCCGCTTCGATCTGCCAGTCACCCCTACGTCAATTGGGGCGATCCCACGACTCCGGACCGCTTTTGGGCCGTGGTGACGGCGGCGCAGTATCATCAATATCTCGGCTTGCTGGGACCGGCCGATTGGTTGTCTCGATTATACGACAGCGCCAATCAGCTCCAACAGGGGTTGAGTTGGTCGGGTTTGGCTCTGGCCGCTCTGGGTGGTTACGTGCTGTGGGGCAAGCATCGATTCGCGCTGGCCTACCTGCTGATTTTGATCGGGTTGACCACCCTCTTTCGGATAGTCTATCCGGCTATCGGTAATGTGGTGTACTTGCTGCCGACTGTGGCCTGTCTAACCGTGCTAATTGGGGTAGGTGTGGCCTGGCTGTTGGCGAACATCAATGCTCAAGTCGGCCCGGCCGGTCTGGCGGTGGTTGGTTTCAGTATTTTGCTGACATTGGGCATCCGGGTCAACCTGCTGATACCGCAGTTTGATCTGAGCCGTGAGCATGAAGCCGTCCGGTTTGGACAAGCAACTCTGGCCGAACTGCCGCCCCAGGCCGTGGTCTTATCCGAACAAGACGAAACCACCTTCAGTTTGTGGTATCAGCAAGCGCTGGGGCGACGGCCGGATGTGGTGGTGGTCGATACAAGGCTGCTGCAGTTTGATTGGTATCAACGTCAGCTGATCCTTCGTTATCCGGATTTAACCTTCACCACCGGTACGTCACCGGCATTGAATGCGGATCGCCCCATTTTTGAACTGACCGGCGAGCCAGAGCGACAGTTGTCGCAACTTACTGCTGAGTAACGACTTTAACAACAAGATACTTTCTATAAAGGACGGTGTACTCGATGTCTACCAAAACGCCCTCTAAAAACGTTCTAAAAATCGCTGCTTTGGGATTTGTGGTTGTGTTAATAAATCTACTGCTGCTGCGACCGTTCAACGCCGCCGCCCCCGTTCCTAATTACGGGGGCATCGTTTATGCCCAAACCGGTCCGGCTGATGACACGCCGACCCCCATCCCAACTGCCCAACAGCCGACCATCATTATTGTTCCAGTTAACCCCGGCAGCAGCGGAACCGGGGGGACGGGGGGCAGCGGCGGCTCCGGTTCGAACGGCAGCGGCGGCGGCGGCCAAACCGCCAATAACGATGATGACGATAACGACAATGAGTCCGATCCCACCCCTACCTTTACGCCGTTGCCATCCACCACTCCGACCCTGAGTCCACCGGAAGTGATTATCATCGAAGTGACACCCAATGTTACGACCACGGTGGCTGCGCCCGGTTCCGAACCGGCCCCCACTGAAGAGCCGGCCGGTGAAGCCTCGCCCACGCCTGTGCCGCCCGCCGAGCCGGAACTGATCAGCGACTCGCCGCCTGACGGCGTGCCTCCCTTGGCCGGAACTGGCGCGATTTACCGCATTCCGGCTGACCCCAATCGGACGCCGGCTCAACTCATGTTCGAATTGACTCGCGGAAAATTGACGCTGACCGTGCCGACCTTTCCTGAGTTGGATGTGGTGGTTCGGCTCGATGAAGACCCGGCGTTGGCTCTTAATTTGCCCTTGCCCCTACCTGAAACTATCCGGCCACTGGCCCTGTTTAATCTGGATGTCTACCTGGTGAGCGGCTCGTCGGTAGTGGCCAAAGTGACTACTCATTCGCCGGAACTGGTTCTGGTTACCCAACAACCCGGTATTGGCGCTGACGAGCAGGTGGTCCTGCTGCGCTACAATGAATCCGAACAGCAGTATGAATTTCCGCGCCAGGGTTACGAATCTGCCACCAACACCTTTACCGCTTATCTCAATCATACGTCCTTCTTTATTTTGGGAGCGCAATCGAACCAGTTGGGGTTGATCCTCCCGGCGTCCACTCCCCTACCCGCCACGGCGCTACCCACGGAACCCCCGCTCCCTGTCACGCCCGAACCGACATCGACCGGTAGTTGGCTGCCCTGGTTATGGCTATTTTTGGCGTTTCTGGTGATATTTGCCGGGTTGATCCTGCTGTTTCTGTTGCTGGGCGGTGGCCAGGCGGTGGCTTCGATGGTCCGGTCGGAGCCGATGGCCAGCCCGGTGGGCGACTACCACACCGGCGGGTTGCTGTTGGCATTCCCTAAACAAATGTTAGAGATCGGGACATCGATCCAGGTTGATCTCACCGCGCTCCCCACCGACTTATCCCCCTGGCCCGGTCGTGAGACGCGATCATCTGCGGCCCAGGTTAGCCTGCCGGCCGTTGGTTTGGGTGGCTTCATCAGCGCCATCAAACCAAACCTGACTCAACTACGGCAGGCTTTGGTCATGCCCACCGGTATTCAACTAGTCGGTTGGGATGAAACCACGTTTCGCCTGAGCAAGCTGAGTTACGCGATTGTCGCCGGTAATTTGGATTGGTCGGGCCAAGAAGATGAAAATTTTAGCCGGCTCTATGACCTTCAGCCCGGTGACGACATCGAGATCAAAACTCACGCCGGCCTGGTGTACCAGTACCGGGTCGATGATGTCCAGAATTATCAGGCCAATTCCACCGCCCAGGTCGATATTCCACCCGCCGCGCTTGGCCCGCAACTGCTCTTGGCCGCCTGGAGCGAAGTTTATGACCTGGATAATCAGGAGTTTAGAGACTATATCGTCGTTCGCGCTCACATGGGGCAGCGCGACGCTACTGAGGAGGTAGAGGAGCCGGAGGTTCGCCCGGCCGCGGCTCGCTCCGTATGAGACGAAATCACCCTTACCAACCCGTATCGATACGTAGGGTCAGATGGGGTCGGCCAACGATCATCGCCATAACCCTGGCAAGCTGCTTGATGGCGTTGTTGATTGGTTATGTAGCTTATCGATTCCTCAAATATCAATTCGCTACCTTTACCACCGAACTCGATCAAGCCGTGAGCCAAGTTGACCGATTGGAGAGCCAGCCTGAAGCGGCCTTGGCCCAGGCCCAGTTCCACCTGCGCGCCGCTCGCCGCGTTCTTCAACCGTACCGCCCTCTGGCCAACCTGATTATCCCCCAGGCCGAGCGACTGCCGGCGCTCCAACCGATAGCGAGTTGGTGGACGTTTGTCGATGAAGCGACCATGGCCGGCGAGTCGCTGCTGACCGCCGCACAGATTGGCATTAGGGTAGCTGGCGCCGGGCAGTTGGCCGGTTTGTTGGACCAAATGCCGCTCTTGGAGCCGCCCCTGGCCGCAGCTCAAGATCACTTTTTACGTGCTCAGACGGCTCGATCCGGTTTGGATCCTGGCTGGATGCCGGCGAGTTTGGCCTATCGCGCCGAAACCGCCTTAGCCCAGTGGGACACATTAGCCCCACTGTGGCAACAGAATCTGGCTCAAACTTTACGGTTAGTGCAGACTCTGCCGCCCGCGCTGGGCAACTCGCGTCCAATTACCTACTTGATCATCATTCAATCGAGCGATAACTTGCGCGCGACCGGCGGTTTTCTTACCAGCGTGGGCACGATGCGGCTGGAACGAGGCCGGATTACCGACTTAAATATTCGTGATGTCACTGAGGCGGAATTCAGCACCCAATGGACGCCGGAGGAAGGATTTCTCTCGCCCAGAATTGTGCCGCCCGATCCTGTGCGTCGTTACCTGGGCCTGGGCCACTGGGTCATGCGCGACGGCAACTGGTGGGCCGATTTTCCAACAACCGCCCGGCAAGTGACTCAGTTTTGGCAGTTGGCCGGGGGGCAGCCGGTCGATGGGGTTATCGGCGTGACCGATCAGGCCATTGCCGACCTGCTGGCGGTAGCCGGGCCACTCTCGCTGGCAGATGGGGAAACGCTTAATGTCAATAATATGAAAGTTATGGCCGCTCAACATATTCATAGCAGCCAACCTTCGCCGGTCAACAAACAATCGGCTTTTTTTCAGGAAGTGGCCGTCAGCTTAGCTCCGCAGTTGGAGCAACTGCCATCTGAGCGGTGGTCGTTTCTGATTCAGCAGTTTCAAACGATGGCCCGTCGTCACGATCTGCTGTTGACCAGTTTTGACCCGAACCTGGCCGTGGCTTTTCACGAATTGGGCCTCGACGGCGCGCTGCAAGGCCAAACCGATGATTACATTTATCTGGTCGAGGACAACTTGGCCGACAGTAAGTTGAATTCTTTTGTCACGCAAGGTCTCCACTACGAGGTCCAGCTCAATCCCGACGGCGCTGCCGTCTCAGCCCGGTTGACAATTCAGAAAAAGAACGGGTACGTGCCGGGCACTAAGTTGGCCGGTTTTCCGTTGGAAGGCTACTATACTGGCGGCCGCTGGGACGCTCAAACTCAGCAGTGGGACAAATGGGAGGGCTACTATGGCGGTTACCTACGCCTTTTTCCCTCACCGGAAAGCCGCCTGATCGACGCCGCCGGTTTTGATGATCCGGTTGAGACTAAACCGGAACACAACCGCCCTGTCTTCGGCGGCTATGTGGGGATGTGGGCCGGCGCCCAACGCGACATTCAGTTCGAGTGGACGCCGGGGGGCCGGCCTCAAGAGATGGGACGGTATCGCCTTCTAGTGCAGCGTCAACCCGGCGCGCTGGAGCACCCCCTCACCGTTCAAGTTCATTTACCGGAAGGATACCCCGCTGTTGAAATTGTGCCTTCACCCGTTTCCGTAACCGATCGAACGGTCATCTGGCACACCACACTTGATCGTGACCGAACGTTGACCTTAAGGTTAACGCCTCGCTAACTTGTAATGTCTGAGTTGGATCGCGTTTAGCCAGGTTCGCGATTTGTACCTGAAAGATAGACTTCCCTATAAAATCAAGGTAAAATCTCGCAAATTGTGTGCTTTTTTTGTAATGGAACAAAAATGTAGCGGTGCATCAAAGTTTACTTTGACCCGACCGTGAATGACAAAGCAAGATTTGTCGCTTTAAGTTTTTGTTTTACAAAGGAGCTGGCTATGCCTAACTTTATTTGCGTTACCTGTGGGGTTCAATTTGCGGCGACCGACGCGCCGCCTCAAGATTGTCCTATTTGCCAGGATGAGCGGCAGTACGTCAATTGGAACGGCCAGCAGTGGACCACGTTGGAGGCGTTGCAAAACGGTCGTCACAACGCGGTCAAATCGGTCGAGTCCGGATTAACCGGTATCGGTACAGACCCCCGTTTTGCCATCGGCCAGCGGGCGTTGTTGATTCAGTCAGCGCACGGCAACATTCTGTGGGATTGCATCAGCCTGATCGATGCCGCTACCATCGCCGCGATAAACGAGTTGGGGGGTGTGACGGCGATGGCTATTTCTCATCCCCACTTTTACTCATCGATGGTCGAGTGGAGCCGAGCCTTTGATGTCCCCGTTTATCTGCACGTTGATAATCGCCCCTACGTCATGCGGCCCGACGCTGCTATCGAATTCTGGGAAGGGGAGACCCGCGTCCTCAATCCTGAAGTGACGCTCATTCGCTGCGGCGGCCACTTCCCCGGTTCGACGGTGCTGCATTGGACTGGCGCTGATGGCCAGGGTGTTTTGCTGACCGGGGATACCATCCAGGTGGTGCAGGATCGCCGCTATGTTAGTTTTATGTATAGTTACCCCAATCTGATCCCTCTACCCGCGGCGAAGGTACGTCGGATTGTAGCGGCCGTGGAACCGTACCCCTTTGACCGATTATACGGCGGGTGGTGGGATCTTCGGATAGCGACTGACGCCAAAGCCGCGGTCAGTCGCTCCGCCGACCGCTATTGTCGAATAATTGAAGGCGAATAATCGAACATTCGGCACGATGAAATTAATATGTTACAATACCTATCGTTATCTGATTCCGGAGGGTAGTTCGTAATTGGAAATTCGTTATTTAATCTCCAATTACCAATTACCATTTACCCAATTCAAATATCTAAGTGATTTAACTTTCACGCTTGTTAAGTAATCTAGAAAAGAGATAGTTATACCTCAATGTTTTTTGATGAAGCTAAAATTTACGTCAAGGGCGGCGACGGCGGCGATGGCATCGTCGCTTTTCGTCGCGAGAAGTATGTGCCGCGCGGCGGCCCGGCCGGCGGTCACGGCGGCGACGGCGGCAACGTGGTCTTTGAAGTCGATCCGCAGCTCAATACGCTGATCGCTTTTAAGAATCGCAGCCATTTCCGGGCCGAGCGTGGGGCGCACGGCGGCGGCAAAAAGATGACCGGCGCCAACGGCGAAGACTTGATCGTGTTTGTCCCGCCGGGAACCGTCGTTCGCGACGCCGACACAGGCGATCTACTGGCCGATCTGGTCACGCCGGATCAACAAGCGATTATCGCTACCGGCGGACGCGGCGGGCGCGGCAATACCGCCTTCAAAAGCTCAACCAACCAGGCCCCTAAAATCGCCGAGCGAGGTCTGCCCGGCCAAGAATTGTGGGTGACGTTGGAGTTGAAGCTGATTGCCGATGTGGGTCTGGTCGGATTGCCGAATGCGGGCAAAAGTACCCTCCTGTCGGTCGTCAGCGCGGCTCAGCCCAAAATCGCCGATTATCCCTTCACTACACTCCAGCCCAATTTGGGCGTGGTCACGCTCGATCATCGCGATTTGGTTATGGCCGATATTCCGGGGTTGATCGAAGGGGCGCACGAGGGGGCCGGCCTGGGCCATCAGTTTTTGCGCCACATCGAGCGCAGCCGGCTGCTGATTCACCTGCTCAACGGCGCCTCGCCCGATCCGCTGGCCGATTTTGAGCAGATTAACCAAGAGTTAGTCCAATTTAGCGAGAAGCTGGCCCAAAAACCGCAGATTGTGGTTTTGAACAAGATCGATCTACCGGACGCCCAAAAGCATTGGCCGCTGATCCTGGCCAAAGCTGAGTCAATGGGACTGCACGCCCACAAAATTTCGGCGGTAACACAGGCGGGGGTCAAAGAACTCATCGGCGAGTTGTTTGCCTATTTGGACGAGCTGCCTGAAGAGGAGCCTTGGGAAGAAGAGGTACCGATCTTTACTTTAGAGCAAGATCGCAACTTCTTTGAAATCGAACAGTTGGCCGGCAATGAAGGCTGGCGGGTTACCGGTCCCAAAATCACGGAACTGGCGTTACAAACCCACTGGCACGTCAACGAGGCCGCCGTCCGCGCCCATCAAATCCTGGAGCGTATGGGCGTCAATCAGGCCCTCCGCGACGCGGGCGTCGAACCGGGGGATACGGTCTACCTGGACGATCTGGAGTTAGAGTGGGTGTGGTAGAAGAGTCAATTGATAATTGACAATTTGAATCCATCTCCCATTACGAAATTACTGCTAAGAATACGTTAGAAATTAGCGATGGCAAAAATTGGCATTATCGGCGGCACTTTCGATCCTATTCATTCTGGCCATTTGTTGATTGCGGAATTGGCTCGGGACTCGCTCAACTTGGAGCGAGTCTTATTTGTGCCGGCCGGCGATCCGCCGCACAAACAGGCGGCTAAGAAAACGGCGGCCCATCATCGCTGCCGCATTGTTGAACTGGCCATCGAAGATAACCCCGCCTTTGAACTAAGCCGGGTCGATCTGGATCGACCCGGCCCGCACTATTCAATCGACACGGTCGCCCTCATTCGATCCCAGTTCGACTTGGCGGCTGACGACTGCCATTTTATTATCGGCAGCGACTCCCTGAGCGACCTACTGAGTTGGCATCAGCCCGCTGAGCTTATTCAATCGTGCCGGTTGACTGTCGCCCACAGGCCGGATTACCAGCCCGACGTGTCGGCTCTGGCCGAAACACTGCCCGGCCTCGAAGCGCGGCTTGATTGGGTTGAAATCTTGCTGGTCGAATACTCCAGCTCGATGATTCGCCGCCGCATTAAGGCCGGCCAAAGTGTGCGCTACCAAACCCCCGCAAATGTCATCGATTACCTTTACCAACATCAGCTTTACCGGTAAAATTGATTCGGTACAATAAAGCCTTGGTATACGGTCAAAACCTCAGTTTTCCTCTATAAATAAACACAATCATCAATTTTCATCGAATTTTTTGAAAATGTGTAATGAAATCCTCAACTCGGTGTAAATTCAATTGAACCCACTTTCATCTGGGCCCAGGTAGGAGTGGAATATTGCCCACAATGTTAACGCAAGAGACGACGCCGGGAAAAACCGCTGCGCCTTCACCAGAATTAGATTTTGCCGATCTCTTCCGTAGTTACTATCGGCGGGTGTACAACTATCTATCATATCGAGTCGCGACGAAAGAAGACGCTGAAGATTTGATCAGTGTTGTCTTTGAGAAGGCGTATGTTCATCGAGATCAGTATGACTCGGCCAAAGGCGCGTTTTCGACGTGGCTCTTTCGGATTGCTCGAAACACCTTAGCCAACTACTACCGTTCTCGCCAGCGTCGCTCGACCTGGGAAGCAGATAGCGAAGTAACGGATGATTTCGTAGCCGCTGAACCGCAGCTTGAAACGCAGATCATCCGGCAGGAAACCATCATCAAGTTGTTAAATGGGGTTAAGCAGTTAAATGAGCGTGATCAGGAGATCATCAGCCTCAAATTTGCCGGACGCCTCAGTAACGACGAGATTGGTCAAGTGATGGATATGACGGCCAACAATGTCGGGGTTGTTCTCTTTAGAGCACTTCGTCGATTACAGAAACAACTACAGGAAAATGCGTCATGAACGAGCAAGAATGGGCGCAACTACTATCAGAACAACTTGATGAGATGTTAGAGGGTGAAGCCGTTGATTTTTCAACTGTGGTGGATGAGTTGCAGGGGCCGTTGCAGTTAAGTCAGCAACTGGCAACTGTCGACTTTCCACCCAGTCCAGCCGCAGAAGCGGCCTTTGAAAGTCAACTGGCTAATTGGTTTGGACCAAGTGTGGGCCCGGCTTTCCCTACAACAGGGTTAACGAAAACCGGGTTTGTTAATTACGCCATTATTGGCCTTATCGGTGTTGGGTTAGGCGGGCTTTTGTTGCTTGGCAGTCTGCTCTGGTCAGGCTCAGGTGAGGAGGTTACGCCGGCGGCGACGCTGCTACCTACGAAGCAAGAAACAATGTCGGAATCGCCCACACTTGGTCGCCCTATCAATGATAATACAGCGACGGTGACCCCTATGGCCAGTCCAACCACGGCAGAAACGGTCGCCGCCCCCCAAGCGACAACTTCGCTGGGAGACACGATCCAATTAAAGCCAACCACAACGGTGAGCGACACACTCCCTACAACGACCCTCACCCCGCCCGCCGATCCCTTAGCGCCGGCAACATCGGACTCGGATGAGCAGACCGGGGATGAAACCAACGCCGACCAAGATGTCTCAAACGGTGACGAAACCGGCGATTCGTCCGAAACCGATTCTGGTCCAACCGGCGATCATGATCGCGGCCATGGCAACGATGCCGACGGAATTGATGACGATAATCCCGGCAACAGCACCGGTCTTCCGGACAATGGCGGCGGCAATCCCTCTCCCGGCGATTTTAGCCAGGGCAATGGCGGCGGCTCGTCCGGTAACGGGGGGCAAAGTGGTGGGTCCGGTGGACAAAGTAATGATACTGGCAACGGTAAGAGCGATAACAACGGGAACGGCAAAGGTAACGGTAAAAGTAAAGGTAAAGGCAAATAATGGATTGTCCATCGCTAGCCAGTTGGTTCAAGCTATTCTGTTAAGGAATGGGAACAAAATAGTAAACAACGTATCGTTTATAGGAGGTCGCCTTGTAAACTGATCTCGATGACTTATCACCATAAACTAGCACAACAATTTGGTAATTGAAAAAGGAGTATTAATCATGGTTCACCCAAACAAACTTGTTTTTACTGCATTTATTATTTTATTCTTCAGCTTTAATTCATTGGTTCAAGCCGCACCTGCTTTACAAGACAATACTCAAAATAATTCATTAGGCGACTCATTGAATTTGGATGACGATGGCAACGTCATCGATGATGAGGATAGTGGCGGTAACAACTTGGGCAAGATTATGTCCGGCCAAAATAACGATGATGATATCGAAGAACCGGCCGATGAAGATCCTGCAGACGAAGCCACAGATGATCCGGTTGATGATACGGATAACGACGATGACGCTACCGATGAAGTCACTGACGACGAGGAATCGGACGTCCCAGACGAGGATGATGAGACTACGGATGATGACGACGCAACCGATGAAGATGATGACGACACCTCAAACGATGACCCGGCCGGAGATGACGAAGAGATGATGAACGAAAAACAACACCCGGTGGCCGCAGCCATTGCCGAATATTTCGATGTGCCCTATGACGAGATCGAGGGGCTGCATGAGGACGGCTATGGTTTCGGTAACATTGCCAAGGCTTACTTCTTTGCTGAAAAACTCAACGCAATGAACATTGATATGGAAGATGCGACCTTAGTGACTCCCGCAGATTTGTTAAGCGAAGCCCATGGTTCAGGTTGGGGCAATGTGCTCAAGGACAATGATATTCATCCGGGCGCGGTTGGTAATGGCCACGGGAAAAAGGCGGATCGGTTTGGTCAACCGGAATACGCCGGCAAACCCGATAAATTTAACGAGGCCGATGGGGATACCATCTCCCAATTCTCCGGCCAGGGCAGCGGAAATGGTCACGGCATCGGCCATGGCCAGGGCAAAGCAAATGGGTTCAGCGCCAAATCTAGTGATGACAACGGCGGCGGTAAAGGTAAAGGCAACAGTCATAAGGGTGGTAACGGAAAAGGTAAAGGCAAGGGAAAAAATAAATAGGTAGGGACCACACACGCCGTTGCATAGGGTGACAGTCAAAATGACTGTCACCCTTGTTTTTGAAAAATCAAGCGGTAATTAAACCCCACGGGAAGCCTCATGAAAAAAGATAAAATTATCCTCTCTTCACCAACTAAATACAAGATTTATCTGCATCTAAGCCTACTCTTGCCCGCCGCAGCGATACTGCTTCTGGCCGGCTGTGGTTCTACGCCCGCTGGCGCAAACCCGCCGGCCACTGATCTACCCCTAGCCTCGCCGGTCGCCTCACCTGCTTTGGCAGATGCCGCGTCACCTACCGTCATCCCCACACCAACCACGGCAGCGGTTGCCGTCGAACCGGTGGCGACAGAAAAAGACCGCCTTGAAGTTGAAAAGGTCAGCGACTCGATTAGGCCGTCCGAACCTGAATTCGAGCCGGAAATCGGCGAGATTACCTTTGCCCTCGACGCCACCGAGACGTTTCAGCCGGTCGAGGCCAATATCTTGTTCACTAAAGGCATAACGGAAATTCATGCGATTTTCGACTACCAACATATGTCACCTCACTCCACCTGGGAGCGCGTTTGGTACTTGAATGATAAAGAGATCGCTCGCATCAGCGAACCGTGGGCCAGCGCCGAGTCCGGTGCGTTCGACTATTTTATCGACAATGGCGGTGCGCCGCTGCCCGCCGGTGATTGGCTGCTAGAACTGTATGTTGAAGATGAACTGCAGGCGTTGGGTGTCTTTGTCATCGAGGCCGAAGAACAGGCGGTCAGCGACTCGTCGCTACTGGCCTATACCAAGTGTAACGGCGATCATCACGATATCTATGTGGCCGATATCGATGGCAATAACGAGCGTTTTATTGTCAATAACGGCGCCGGCCCCTCTTGGTCTCCCGGCGGTGATGCCATCTTCTTTTACGGTGAAAGTGGTATCGATCGGCAAGTGCGAGACGGACTGGAGTACATTTTCGACGGGGTCAGCAACGGTCTGGCTGCGGTCAGCACCGACCCCGTGCCAACGACCATTAATCAGCTCAATATTTTTCAGAACTTGGAGTGGAAGCAAGGCTCAGCCCGTTGGGCCAATGTGTCGCCTGACGGCAGTATGATCGCTTACGATGCGGCTCCGGGGGGCGACTATCGCATCTATTTTTTAGGCACGGAATCCAACCAACAGTTTCGTTATGAGCTACTCGGTGAACAGGCTGATTGGTCGCCCGACAGCCAACGCGTGGTCTACCGCTCCGGACGCAATGGCCAGACGGGCCTTTGGATCTCCAATCGAGACGACTCCGGTCACATCTTGCTCACCAACCACGGCACTGATGCCTTCCCAGCCTGGTCGCCTGACGGCCAGACCATCGCCTTCAGTCGGGAGGATAGCGGCAATGTGGATATCTACAGCGTCAACATCGACGGCAGCAATTTACAACGTTTAACCAGCACCCCCAGCCACGATACCCTGCCCACCTTCACCGCCAACGGCGATATCATTTTTAGAACGGCTCGCACCGGCAAGTGGGCTATCTGGCGTATGGCTACGGACGGCTCCAACCCCACCGAAATCGTCGCCGATGCCTGCGTCGGTCAGGAGTGGGCCTACAGCAGAATGGATGCCTGGCCGTAATTTTTACCCATCGAAACCCCAAAAAATCTCTCCCAACACACCCGCCATATGTAGAGATTACAGACGCCTCAATGGTGAGGTTTTTACCTGGTCACCTGACCCTCCTTTTTTTGCTCCCATCTATTGCCCCGGTTATGATACATACATCATATTGGTTATTTTTGAGCATTGGAGGTTTTTTATGTTTGTCGTCATGAATCGAATTCCGGTGAATCCGGACTACGCCGATCAATTTGAAGAAAGATTTACCAATCGTGCGCGTGAGGTGGACAAGATGTCGGGCTTTGTTCGCAACCAAGTGCTTCGTCCAACCAACCCCGATGATCCCTACATCGTTTTAACGGTCTGGCAATCCCAAGCCGATTTTGAAGCCTGGGTCAATTCAGAGTCTTTTCAAAAAGGCCATGCCAAGTCGGGAACGCTTCCTCAGGAAACTTTTCGGGGACGCAGCAAGTTAGAGAGCTTTGAGATAATTTTGGATACAGAGCCAACTCCCGGAAAATAAGATCAGCCGTATGAAATCCCCTACCCAACGATTCTCTAATCGTGTTGAAAACTATCTCAAATACCGCCCCGGCTATCCGGCGGCCATCATCGACTTGCTCAACACGGACTGTCACTTAACGCCCCAATCCATTGTGGCCGATATCGGCTCCGGTACGGGCTTGCTGTCAAAACGGTTTCTGGTCAACGGGAATACCGTGTTCGGGGTTGAGCCTAACGCTGATATGCGGGCCGCCGGCGAAACCCTGCTGAAAGAGTATCCTCATTTCATTAGTATCAATGCCGCCGCCGAAGCCACCACCTTAGCGACTGAAAGTGTCGATTTCGTCACGGCCGGTCAAGCTTTTCACTGGTTCAATGCCACGCTAACCCGACAGGAATTTAGACGTATCCTCAAACCCCATGGCTGGATCGTATTGGTTTGGAACGAACGACAACGTGACGATCCGTTTCAAGTGGCCTATGAACAACTGGTGCGGCGACACAGCCCGGAGTACAACGCGGTGCGCCACCAACGGATCGATGAGCCGGCGTTAGCCGAATGGCTGGGGGAGGGCATGAGGCTGGCCGTTTTGGATAACGAACAGGTTTTGGATTATGATGGAATAAAAGGGCGCTTATTGTCATCATCCTATGCGCCATTAGCCGGGGAGGCTGGCCATCAAGCGATGATTGAGGAACTGGAGGCGATATTTAAGCAACACCAGGAGCATGGCCGAGTAAGGTTTACGTATCAAACCAAGGTGTACTTTAATAGACGGGTTCCTGAAATTGGGGAACAACGCTAATCGAGAGGACCTGACACATGCCAACGATATCTGAACGAATTGAGGGCGGGTTACTTGGCCTATTGATCGGCGATGCTTTGGGCGTCCCTTATGAATTCCATGAACCCCAGGACCTCCCCTCGCTTGATGAAATTGAATTTATACCACCTCCCGACTTTCGACGCGCCCATGCCGGCGTCCCGCCGGGGACGTGGTCCGATGATGGCGCGCAGGCGCTGGCGCTGTTGGCTTCACTTTTAGACCAAAACCGACTCGATTTGCCGGATTTTGGCCAGCGGTTGATCGCCTGGTATCAGGCCGGCGCGTTGGCTGTGGGGGGTGTTGTCTTTGACGTGGGGATTCAAACGCGACAGGCTATTCAGGCGATGGTAACCGGTGTATCGCCGGCCAAGGCCGGTTCAACGGATGAATACGCCAACGGTAACGGCTCCTTAATGCGTGTGTTACCGCTGGCGCTGTGGCATCAGGGTTCGGACCGTGATTTGGTCGAGCAGGCTCACCAACAATCGTTGCCTACCCACGGCCATCCCCGCGCCCAGGTCTGCTGCGCCCTGTACTGTCTCTGGGCGCGCCGTCTGCTGCAAGCGGCGGACCAGCCCTGGCCGGAGGCCGTGGCCACACTGCGCACGATCTATGACCACGCCTCCCCTGAATATCAGGAACTTGAGGCGCACATCCGGCCCGACAATCCCCCGGCCGGTCAAGGAACGGGCTATGTGGTCGACTGTTTACACTCCGCCCGGTGGGCGCTGCAAGCCGGCGGCTATGAGCAGGTGGTCAAAGCCGCTATCGCCTTGGGGCATGACACCGATACCACCGCCTGCGTCGCAGGGGGCCTGGCCGGTATCCGAGACGGTGTTCAAGCGATCCCCCCGCGCTGGCGAGAGCACCTGCGCGGCCAAGAACTGGTTGAACCCCTGCTGCAGCAGCTTCTACGACGATATGCCTAGGATCGAGAATTAAATAACTTCCGCATTTGAATTGGGGTAATTGGTAAATGGTGATTGGTTATTCAAGCGTTAATTATCATTTACCAATTACTAATTACCCACGACTATCGGCCAAAATGGGGGAGTTATGAATTTTCCATTCCCTAAAGCCCCGTTTTACTAACCTATCTTCGCTTTATTTTATATCTCTATAATAGCCACCTCGACATATTTCCTATGGTCAATCCACAGCGAACGTGGTATCATATAAGGTGATTGCACCTTACTGCACACCAAATCCGGTCAGCCACTGTCGGCTGGAGAGCTTGATGGCCTTACATAATACGAGCTGGTTGCGCGACAAAACGCGCGACCTGTTGACCAGATACCGCAAACAATACCTCGATTATGTCATACACTGCCACGGAACCCTGCCGCTGCCCGCCGTAGGGGCACAGGGGGTGTTTCAAGTCGCTCTGGATCGTCTCTTTGTCGATGCCCATTTGGCCCCCCAACGTTCCGGCCCGGCATTCGCCGGAACTGCGCCGGTTCAATCGCTCGGCGCTGCTTGCCGCACCATTTGGGATTTTCTGGATGCCGAGCCGTGGGTAACCCAACCCATCGTCATCACCGGCCCCTCAGGTAGCGGTAAAACCACACTCCTTAAACATATCGCCGTGACTCTGGCCCGGCGGGATCAACGTTATCGGCGTACCGGCCCGGTGCGCCAGCGTAAACTACCCGTTCTGCTTAACCTGCCGGCCTTGGCCGAGTTGGTGATGACCAACCAGTCGATGTCTTTACCGCACGTTCTGGCCCCCCTGTGGTCGGCGCCGTCTCAAATCGACGCGGATTGGTTTGAAACCCAACTGACCGGCGGCAACTGCCTGGTATTACTTGACGGCCTGAACGACATCGCTGATCCGGACCAACACCGGCAAGTGACAACTTGGTTTGAGGATCAAATCGCCGTCTACCCCGCCAACCGCTTTGTGGTGACCACGGCTCCTCCGGCTGACTATTGCTTTCCGTTAAACCGGGGCTTGACCTTGGAGATGCAACCCTTCACCCGTGAGCAGGTGGCTGCCTTCAGCCGCCGCTGGCAAACTATTAGCCCTGCCGGAACGCCCCCTGACGCGCTGATCCAAGAACTTCAACCGTCTTTTCCCTACTTCAATCAGGTGACGCGGCCCCTCCTGTTAACCCTCATCGCCACTCAAGGCAGTCAACTAACCCAACTGCCCGACCAATGGATCGAACTCTATTCCGGCTATTGTCGCCTGTTACTGGCCTCGCCTCCGGCGTTCAACGGCCGGTCGCCCGGTCTCGAACCGGCTCAAAAGCAGCGCTTATGGCAGTTGCTGGCGTATCAGATGCTCGAACAGCAGCAGCAGTCGATCACGGTGTCCGAGGCATGGGAGATGGTCGCCCACTCGCTTAATTTGGCAGACCGGGAAAAGCCCAGGCAGGCTTTTCAACGGCTTGTCCACGAAAGTCGGGGGTTAGTGGTGATCGAGCCGAACGACCGGGGTAGCCTTGAGCCGCAGCCCCTTCCACCGCCGGAGCATTTTGAGAGGGCTGAGGTTTTGGCTCAGGATGATCAGATCAGGTTTGTCCATCGCTCGATCCAGCACTACCTGGCCGCCTTGTATGTTCACGAACAGGATTTGGCCGAGCCGCTACTTGCCCGCGTGACCGAGCCATGGTGGCGCGAGACGATGCGCTTTTACAGCGCTCAGGGTCATGCCGATGCCGTTCTGGGGGCGTACTTGACCGGCGGTGAACCTCCGGTATCGGTGCTGCGGTTAGCCCTTGATTTTCTGGCGGACACTCCGGACGTTTCGCCCCAAATCCGCATCCAGATGGAGTCCAGCCTGGAACAAGCGCTGGATGATGACAACCCCCGGCGCCGTCGCCAGGCCGCCGAGATGCTGCTGACGCGCCGGCTTCGCACCATGCAGCCGCTTGGCGAAGACACCCTGGCCGCCCCGTCGCCCATTACTCATGCCGAGTACCAACTTTTTTTGGAAGACCGCCGCAGTGTGGGCCACTATCACCAGCCCGACCACTGGCTCAACTTGCGTTTTCCGGCGGGCCAAGCTCGGCTGCCGGTGACCGGCGTCCGGCCTTCCGACGCGCTGGCTTTTTGTAAGTGGCTCACCCGGCGCGAGGGAGGCTTCTGGCGCTACCGGCTACCTCGGGTTGGCGAGCTTGAAGTTGACCTCGAAGTGGATGAGCCGGTCGATTTCTGGGTGACGACGGCGGACGACAGCCTGGTTTTGGCCTCACAAACATACCCACAGACCATCACCGCGCTGGATCGCCGACTGAACAAAACGTTAACCCGCGCCCTTGACCTTGATCGCGATCTGGACCTGAGCCGCGATATCCTACGGGCCTTAACCAACGACGTTGAACTCGCTCACGCTTTGGGAGTGGCCCAGGCTTTGGATTTGCACAACGCCCTTGATTTTGCTCGCGCTTTAACACACGATTACGATCTGGCCCGTAACTTGGTCTTGGTCCGCGCCCTGGCCCTGGCCCACCACCGCGCCCGCGATCTGGCGCACTCGCTGGATCAACCTCTGTCTCGCCGTCTTGAAGACGTCTATACCGTTACTGAAGAGGTCGATCTCTTCCGCCTCTTCGATCTTGACAACGATCTAACCCGGGCCAGGACGCTGGCCCTGACCCGCAACCCTAATCGCATCCTGGAACCATCGACCGGATTAAAAACCACCTGGACCCAGGTCGCCCGCTTTCTACAGTGGTACATTCGTTTCGTCGCCCTGGTTATCGCCGCCGAGTTGATGAATCCGCTTCTGCCGGAGCAGCTTGAGTCCTGGCTGATCGATATCGACCCCACCGTTGCCGACAAAGAGATCGTCCTACAAGAACTGCGCCGGCTGATCAACGGCTACCTGGAACTGTACGTTGAGTTTGTGGTCCTGGAAGAACGTATGCAAGGTAACCTCCCCGCCTTTGAAGGTCTTCGCCTGGTCCGTGAACGGGCCTAACTCCCCTGAAGGCATTTAAGACTTTCGTAATATTTACGTAATCTACCGGTAACATTACTGGCCTAGACTTAAAACAAAGTTCATTAGGATCATGGATTAAATAATATCCTCAATTGCCCGTAGTGCATAACGCGGTAAGTCACAGCTAAAAGATTTAACCACAAAGAGTGCGAAGAACACTAAGAAAAATCTCTGAGAACTCTGTGCGTACTTTGTATCCTCTGTGGTAAAAATTCTCGTGAATGACGCAATTCCGCAGCCCTAACAACGTAATGTGGATCGTTTTGGCTCATACATTACGCACTACGCCATCAAAATGGCGAGGTAATTTAATCCTCTTCCATCGTAGTCCACCTAATCCAAAATTTAAAAACGTATAAGGGGAGTAAAAAGATGTTCAAGCAATCTTATCACCAATCAGTCAGGGGAATAGGCCATGCGCCTCGAAAAGGTATATTGGGGCTGGCTATGCTGGTGTTGTTATTAGCGGTTTCCAGTTCATTGGCGTTCGCGCAGGATAATGTCTTTAGTCAGCCGGCCAAAAACTACGAGTTGGTGCAGGGCTGGTATCAGGGCCGCGAAACCTTCTACTATGACTTTGGGCCGAGCACCCCGCTGACCGAAGACGGCGCCGGCGTCGTTACCGCGCCGATTTTTGTCCTGGTCACCGGTTTTGACGCCGACGGCAACCCACAAGCCGTCGACGGTCAGGCTAACATCGTCGATGTCATCCCCGGCGATGAAGGCTACTCTGATTTGTGGGAGGTAACCTTTGTGACCGTCCCGGCCGATTATCAAGCCAACAGTATCACCTCGGCCCAGGAAGTGATCGATGGCGGCTACGAGCAAACTAAAGCCGGCGTCTTTGTCAACTGCCCCATCGTCCCGGCCGGCTCCACCCTGTCCGAAGGCGGCGCTCCGCTGGTGCAAGGCTGGTATAAAGGGCAGGAAGTGTTCTACTTTGATTTTGGTCCCAACCCCACCACCCCGGCTCCCATTTACGTGCTCGTCACCGGCTTTGACGCCGACGGTAACCCGCAAGCTGTCGATGGTCAGGCTAACATCGTCGATGTCATTCCGGAAGACGAAGGTTACAGCGCTTTCTGGAGCGTCAACTTCGTGACCGTTCCGGCTGACTACCAAGCCAACACCATCACCTCCGCGGCTGACGTGCTGTCCGGTGGGTACGATATCACTCCGGCCGGGTTAGCGGTAAACTGCCCTGTCATCCGCACCGCTGACGCGATGATGGCTGAAGGCGACGGCGCGATGATGGCCGAAGACGACGCCATGATGGCCGAGAGCGACGACGCGATGATGACTGAAGATGACGCGATGATGGCTGAAGGTGACGACGCGATGATGACCGAAGAAGCCCCCGCCGCCTTACCGGCTACCGGTGGCGTTAAATCAGGGCTGCCGCTGTGGTCAATCGTCATCGCCGCTGGTACGGCCCTGGCCGGACTGGGTGTTTATCTGCGCCGTAGGAATGAGGAAAAGATCTTATAGGTTTCTGAGCGCCTGTTTGACTTAACTATGGTTCCGACCGGATTAGGGCTTTCTATTGACGGTGAGTCAGAAACCTATAAGGTCTGATTGAATAGCAACTATCTATAAAAGACCTCTAGGGCGTTATCGCCCTAAAGGTCTTTTTGTTTTGCAGCGGCCGCTCATCTCCCGGAGCGTCAAAGCTTAGCTTCGACCGGGGCCAAGTAAGATTTGTCACTCCTCTTGCATCATATTATTATGCCCCAGCGTGTTTCGCTGAATACCAACTATTGGAGGAACGAATGACCACTCATATCGCTGTTATCGGGGCCGGGCCGGCCGGCGTGGCGGCCGTGAACGCCGCCGCAGAGGCCGGCGCTCGCGTCACGCTGATTGGGGCCGAGCCGCCGGGCGGCCGAGCCGGCTGGCACAGCCTGCTGCCCAGTAAAGTTCTGCTCACGGCAGCCGACAGCCGGGGCCTGACCCACCATTTTCAGAACCTGGGGTTAGGGTCGGTCGGCCCTAATCCGGACATTGAAGTTATGGTACAGCGTATCCACGCACTGAGCCAAGCGTGGAGCGACCGCCAAAGCGCCGACTTGACCCAACGCGGCGTCCAATTTCTGAAAGGTGCAGCTGCTTTTCAGGACAGCCGCCACTTGCGGATTACCCCCGCTGAAGGCTCATCCACCGATCTGGAAGCCGATGCAATCATCATCGCCAGTGGCTCCGTACCCATGTTTCCACCCAATCTTAAACCCGATGGCGGGCGAATCATTGCCCCTCGGTTTGTGGGCAAGATGCGGCACCTACCGCAAAGCATTATCGTCGTGGGCGGGGGCGTCACCGGGGCCGAGTTTGCTTATGCGTTCAACCGGCTGGGGGTTAACGTTACCTGGCTCGTCGATGAATTTGGCGTGCTGCCGCCCTTTGATCGAGAGGCGGTCGGCGTTTTTACGGAGACGCTATCGGCCCGCAACGTGATCCGGCATGAAGGTGTCGCCGCCGATACGGCTGTTGCCGGCGACGACGGGGTCACCGTAACTTTACGAGACGGACGTGCCGTCCAGGCCGACATGGCCTTCATCGCTATCGGCCGGCGGCCGGACATCGCCGGTTTGAACTTGAGCGCCGCCGGTCTCCCCGAAGACCCTCGCCGGGGCATCGTGGTGGATGATTATGGGCGCAGCTCGATACCCCACATCTACGCCGCCGGCGATGTTAGCGGGCTGCCGATGACGGCCAACAAGGCCATGGCCCAAGGTTATATCGCCGGTCGGCATGCGGCCGGTGCGCCGGTCGATCCTTATCAAGCCGATACGACAGTTGAGGCGGTATATACCGACCCGCAGGTAGCCCAAGTCGGTCTGAGCGAAAGCGCCGCGCATGAGGCCGGTCATTCGGTCCGGATCCGGCGACTGGACTATGGCGCTAACTTGAAGGCGATGCTGCTCAATGAAACGGCCGGTTTCGTGAAGCTCATCGCCGATGCGGATGACAACCGGTTACTGGGGGCTGCTGCCGTGGGGGACCACGCCACCAATATGCTGACCCCGGCGGCTTTAGGTATCCGCCTGGGCGCTCGAGTGGACGACCTGGCCGCGCTGTTTGCCGCCCACCCCGGTCTGGGTGAATTGACCTTTGCCGCCGCCCGCGCCGCCGACTCGC
The DNA here is from genome assembly GCA_020634855.1 of Anaerolineales bacterium. Classification (GTDB taxonomy): domain Bacteria; phylum Chloroflexota; class Anaerolineae; order 4572-78; family J111; genus JAGRBY01. The sequence goes on along the minus strand of JACKAU010000018.1, from coordinate 104,997 downwards.
CGGCCGGTTCATAGGCTACGGGCTTTATTCATAGGCGTACGTTAGTCTCTACTAAGGCGCCGTCAAGAATAAAGATACCGTAAGACTAACCATCATTAGCCATTTTTTGTTACAAGCACCGCGACCTGGGAACGGCAAGATGTTCCCGAATTAAATTCTTGACTTTCATACAGCGCCGGGGGGAGGAGCGGATGAAACGACTGGTATTGTGTTGTGACGGCAGCTTTCAAAATCTCGAATCATATCCCACCAATGTAGTGAAGATGGCGCAGGCGACACAACACGTGGATGAAGCGGGCGTCGCTCAGGTTGTCTATTATGATGAAGGGGTCGGGGCCAGCTTAACTCCTGTCTACTTTTAAAATAGCTTCTTATTTGACACCCGATTTGGGCATGATATAATTAGCTTTTCGTCATTGTTGCGATGACGCGCTGTTATCATTTTCTCGCCACCCTAGCTCAGCTGGTAGAGCAGCTCACTCGTAATGAGCAGGTCATCGGTTCGAATCCGATGGGTGGCTTTCGTGCCTTTTTTGTGGCGGCCCAACCGACCGTTCGAGCCAATAATGGAGTCCATTAGAATGGACGCTCCTCCATAAAATTAGGCCCCAGAAATCACAAGAATTCCTGGGGTCGTTTTGTTCTCTCGGGATCGGACCAGGGTCTTGGTTAATATTTCAGCAGGACATGCTTCAGATTGAAGAATAGATGAAATGCTATTACAAATGGGATCACTGCGCCAGAAAGTGTTCTATAAATTTCAAAATTTTATCTTCATCATACGCATCAATAAATTGGTGTAGCCGTTGGGTAAACGGTTTAAAGGTTTCATCTAACTGCTCTATCTGGACTGTATATCGCCGTAAACCACGAATTTCGCCTTTCATAGCCAGATCAAACAAGATGGCCATTTCCTCTTGAGGCGGTGGGACCAACGCATCGTCAATGTCCAATTCTGGACGATGACTGCCGTTGAGCGTATCTTCGTAAACCCACTCTAAAGCCAAGTGGTTTTCGAGCAATTCCAAAAGTTTTTGATGTTCGATGGGTTTGTATAAAATCGCATCGTAACCCGCGTCTGTGTGTTGCAATCGATCGATTTCAACGGTGCTGGCCGATGCGGCGATAATGATTGAATTTTGTAGAGTGGGTATGTTGCTCAAGGCGTCGATGACCTCAACGCCGCTCATTTCAGGCATAAGTAGATCGACCAGAATCACGTCAGGTTGCATTACGCGGGCTTTGTCGAGACCCTGAGGGCCATCTTCAGCCTCAAATATCTCAAAACCTAAAGGCATCAACAAGTGGTTTAATATCGAGCGATTAGCCGGATTATCGTCAATAACTAACACTTTGCGCCGCGGCCCCAAATATCCAAAAACATGTTGCTTTAACGGCTCGGAATCCGTTATAGTTGTTGACCACAGCATGGGCAGCCTTAATTCCAAACAAAACGTGCTGCCTTTCCCCGGCTCACTTTTAACTTTCAAATCACCCTGCATGGCTTCAACTAAGTCCTTGGTAATGGTCAGCCCCAGACCGGTACCCTCGGCGCGATGGTGAGAATCGCCCACTTGTTCAAAAGGTAAAAATACTCTTTGTAGTTGTTCAGTGGTCATGCCAATACCGGTATCGACAATTTCAAAACGGATTTTGCAACTCTCCATTTGCCTATCGTTACGGACAAAAGCCGCGTTTGATGGGGTGGGCGTTTTAGCAGACCCGTTAAGATCATCCACAATACCAACCCGAAAAATCACCTGGCCAAAATCGGTGAATTTAATGGCGTTGCTCAATAAATTAATCAGAATTTGCCGCAGTCGTTTTTCATCGGCATGCACGATAGCCGGTAATGGGGTTGACTCTTCGTAAATAAACGTTACGCTTTCTTTTTGTTGCGTGCGTAAATAGAACATACCAACAATGCCTTCCAGAAATGGAGAAAGTTGAAACTCGGTGAGATGTAATTCTAACTTGCGGGCTTCAATTTTAGCCAAATCCAAGACATCGTTAATGAGTGTTAGCAGGTGATCGCCGCTATCTTGAATCGTTTTTACGGCATTTTTTTGATTTTTATTCAAACTACTATCTCGGTTTAGAATTTGGGAATACCCCAAAATACCGTTCAAAGGGGTTCGAAGTTCGTGACTCATACTGGCCAGAAACTCGCTCTTGGCGCGATTGGCAATTTCCGCTGCTTCTTTGGCCTTTGCCAATTCCACGGCACGCTGTTGAGCCTGTTCAAGCAACCGTTGGTTTTCTACGGCAACCGTCAACTGCCCCAGCAACGAAAAGTAGGCGCGAATTTCTCGCGGTCTAAAGGTGTAAGGCACATCCCCTTGCAGCAATAGAACCCCTATCTGTCGATCTTGAGTCCATAAGGGCAAAACAACCATTGCGCGAATATTCAAGCGGCGGACAACATCCATTGTGGCCGAGTCGGCGCGTCTATCCTGTTGAACATCGCTAAAAAATAGCGGCTCACGCGAGAGAAAGAGGTTAATAGCCCTGATGATAGTCAGCGAATAACGCGTTTTTGGAGGACTGGGGGTTGTTCCCTGGCCGCTGTACCAGTTGGCTATTACTTCCATAACTTCAATCCGGCCATACTTATCGTAATCAAAAACGTTCAGTACGGCCCGATTGATGACTGGAATATTGGCGCCTTCTACCACCGCGGCAATGAGTTCCGATAGGTTTTTAGCCGACATCATGCCCTGGCTGATAGCATAAAGTTTTTCCGTTTCGGCCAAAGCCTTTTGCGTTTGTTCAAAGAGATTGGCATTGGTTAGAGCAATGGCAATCTGATTAGCCAATGTGCGCATCAGTTTAGCGTCTTCTCGATCTAAACCGCCCACTTGGTCATCTTGCACATCCAAGACGCCAACCACTCGCTCCTCGGCTATAATTGGCACCACCATCTCAGACTGGGTGTCGGGCGGGAGAGAGGCCGACGCCTGTTCCAGATCGGCCTGTTCGTTTTTGATTAATACAATCTCACCCGTTCGGGCCGCTTGAGCCACCGGGCTGACTTCATCACCCAAAGAGACGCGATTGGCCGGTAAATTCCCCTCGACGTCCTCGCGTTCAGACGCCTGAGCCACAACGAGTTCTTTGTGGTGACGATCCAGTAAGTAGACGTAGGTGTGGTTATAATCAAACCCTTGTTTAATACGCATAACCACGTCTCTGGCCAGTTCGCTCACATCCAATTTGCTGGTTAATCGCTGACTGATTTCTACAATGGTTTCAAGCTGTTGGGTTTGTTTGGCTAAGCTATCAATGGTGTGGCGAAGCCGGGCGGTCATAATATTAATGGTGGTCGCTAATCGACCAATTTCATCTCTAGACTCGACATCGGCTTGGGCGGTAAAGTCGCCGGCGGCAATCTCTTCCGCTGTTGTAATCAGACGGCGAACAGGACCGGCAATATTCTCTTTGAAAAGCAGGGCCATGCCCACTCCCAAAACTAAGGCTAATATGCCACTGACTATCGTCTGCATCCGCACGCCGGCTAAACTCTGCCGCCCTTTGTTCAAATCGGCCCGTAACAGCGCCTGTTGTCCGGTTGTCATTTCATCCAACAACGCCAGCATTTGCGCTGCTTGAGGCTCGGCCTCGGTTTTAGATAAATACAAATCTTCATAGGCTCGTTCGCTTTCGATAATCTCAAATATCTCAAGCGGCATCAGCAGTAGCTCTTGGCGAGTTTGGGTAACGTCGGCAAACAACCTTTGTTGATTAGCCGTCAACACCGATTTGTTGGCTTCTAAATCTTCCCAGGCTAATCGATTGGCATTTAAGTTCGAAGCATACCCGTACTTAAAGGTTAAATCGCCTGAGGTGGCATACGCATGGAGATTGGTCGCCATAGCCTGAAATGAAGTTTTTAAATCGACCATCGTAGCCAACAACTCTCGATTTTGAATGGTGGGTTCTCGCTGTTCTTGCGTTTCAATGATTTGATCGAGGTTTTGCAGAACGACCTGATTAAGGGGATGAAACTCTAACCGCTCAAGCCGGAGCGCCGGCCGATTTTCTTGGGGATTGTCGTGCAGTTCAAACAATCTTTCAGAAATAGGAGACCAGGCTTCAAACATCGATTTTAATTCATCAAGGCGATGAATATCTTGGGCATCAGGCCAGTTTTCAGAGAGCATTTCTAGTTGGGCCAGGTTCGTTTCAAAGATGGCTTTGGCTTTATTGTAATCGTCGATGTTTTTTAGATCACCTAAAACCAAATAACCCCGTACCGCAGCCTGCATTTTAAGCAGGCTTGATTGAGCGCGGGTCGAAGCCAGCGCCGCCGGAACATGGACATCTTCGGTTAAGTTGATGTTTTGCGTGGCTTGACGGCTGGCGTCAAAAATTAAGCCCACTACCAACAAGGTGAGTAAAACCAAAATACCAAACCCAATATTGAGTCTCATCCCAATATTGAGGTTATTGAAGCTCCTCATACCGGGTATACGACTCAACCGGCTTGGCGTTCCGTGCCTATTCGTGGCTATTTGATTGGCCAATGCAGATTTTGATATCGATGCCATGACACTGCCCCCGAAGCCTAATAACTATTTATTTTATTTTACTGGCCGTATCCTAAACGAACAAGCGCCTCGTCCACCGCAATGGCTGCCTGATCGAGCGCTTGGTCTGGCGTAAGTTCACCGGTAATAGCCTGGTAAATATACGGCGCGATTAGATCTCGAATCTCGATGTGAAACGGAAACGGCGGTGCGCCGGCAAAGAGCTGACCCTGCTCTTTCATTAGGGTGTAATATCCGTTGAGTTTTTTATCCTGGCTTCGCACTAGCGGATCGTCAAAGGTGGATAGATGAACAACCCGGCTACTTGTCGCCGCCCACTCGGGTTGGATGTCCGGCCGGCCAAGATACTGCAACCATAGTAAAGTCGCCTCCTTATTTTTAGACGTGTGTGAAATACCAAAGGCGCCGCCATCATAATAACCCAGATACCCCTGTCCCATCAACACATCTTCTATTACGCCCGGAGCGGTGGGGGGTAAGGCCACACCTACTTTGCCCACCACTTTCGACCGGCTTGAGTCGGTGGCTATCCAGGCCGTGTTCTCACCATAGACCCAGCCTTGCGCGGCCCGACCGGCGGCAAAGGTGTTGGCCACTTCATTCCAGGCGCTATGGGTCGATTCTGGTGGCGCGTATTGCAACAAATCGACCCAATAGGCCAGGGCTACTTTCGCCTGCTGACTATCTAACTGGCCGCCATTAGCTGTGGTTGCTTTGTAGTTGTCCAAGTTGATGCCCCAATTATAGATGCCAAAGGTGGGGGCTATTGTTTCAAAAAATTCATAAAAGGAGCCCGGATGCCCCAATGCCGCTTGAGCCGTCGTTCCCCACAATTCTAATCCATTTTCTTGACCGTATCGGGTGAAAAATTCTGCATTATCTCGATATTGTTCAACGGTGACAGCCGGAGCCAGGGGGTAATTGTATTCGGCCGTAAAGGCCGCTTGAATAGCCGGGTCTTCAAACAGATCTTTGCGATAAAGGTACAATTTGAGAAAGGCTTCGATGGGAACCCCGTACAGATCACGGGTGCGGGGATCTCTGAATTCGTTGATAAAGGAGGTGAAGTCGATCGGGTCAAAATCGGGCAAGTTTAACTCGGGACGTTCTCGCATCGCCTCAGATAAATTGACTAAAAATCCTTGGGCTAAGTAGTCATAAAAAAAATCTTGCTCAACGTAGATAAAATCATAAACACCGCTGCCCTGCTTTAAATCTTGAATGGTTAACGCGTACATTCTGTCATAGGGGGTGACGTCCATTTCAACCTTGATGCCTGTTTCTTCTTCAAAGACAGGGACCAGGACATCTTTGATGTAAGTTGACGCCGGTGTATTTTCACTAATACCCCGAATAACCGTACCTTGATAGGGTTTGGCGGCTTGTTTGATAAAGTCAGACTCAGCGCCATTCGGTGATGGCAGACCGGTTTCCGTAGGCTCGGTGGTGGCGCTTGGTCGCTGCGTGCCACTACAGCCAATCGGACTCAGCATCAGCAAAAGTAGGATTATAATCGATAACTTTCGAGACTGCACTGTCTCCTCCTCCTAATAATACAGGACTTATACCGTTGACACGTCGGAAGGATAAAATTAGCCACGAATGACACGAATTGACACGAAAAATAAGAAAAAATTAGGAAACATTCGTGTCATTCGTGGCCAAAAAACTGGGATTGCGTAAGTCTTGTTATAAAGAAAACCCCGCCAACGGCAGGGTCTTTTTTGAACGTGTGAGTATTGAGCAAGACGATGTCCCCTTTGAATCATATTGAATTTTCAAAGCAATATCTTGATCAATCAATATTCCACGGAATAGTAATTGACAAACAAGTTCCCTGCTCCGGCTGTGACTCGACACTGAAATTTCCTCTCAGCAGCTTAACCCGCTCCTGCATGCCCAGCAACCCAATGCCGGTGCCAGTGGCTTGGTCTCCCATAATTCTGGCCACATCAAATCCTCGGCCGTCATCTTTAATCAGAACGACAATGGCCGTTACTGAACGCTCCAGACGAATGTGTACATTTTTAGCTGTTTGGGCGTGTTTGGCAATATTGGTCAATGCTTCTTGCACAATACGATACACCGCTGTTTCCAAAATTGGGGCCATCCGATCTTCCAGCCCCACGGTTTCGAAGTTGACGTCGATATTCACCCTTTGGGTGTAGCGCTTGATGTACCACAGCAACGTCGGCACCAAGCCTAGATCATCTAATATGGGGGGGCGCAGATTTAAGGATAATTCTCGAACCTGGTCAAGAGTCTGGTCGGCCAGTTCGCTGGCCTCAACCAATCTTTCTTTAATGACCGGCGATATTTCCGGCGGCAGCATTTCACACACAGAGGTTAAATTTAGGCTGATAGCGGTTAGGGCTTGTCCCATTTCATCGTGCAATTCTCGCGCTAGTTGAGTGCGTTCAGCTTCTTGCACTAGAGTCAACTTGCTGTTTAAGGCCCGAAGCTGTTCACGCTGCTGGCTCACGGCCTCGAACAACCGCATTTTCTCCACCCGACTGCTGATTTCTAATTGTCGATTTTTCTTTTCTAAATTCAGAGTCAAATCTCGCATACGAAGATGAGTTTTAATACGGGCCAACACCTCTTCTTGATGCAGGGGCTTGGTCACATAATCAACCGCCCCAACCTCAAACCCTTTGACTTTATCCTCTGTCCCGGTCAACGACGTCATAAATATGATGGGAATATCTTCAGTGGCCGGTTCTGCTTTCAAGCGCCGGCAGGTTTCAAACCCGTCCATACCGGGCATAAGGACATCTAACAAAATAATGTCGGGTCGATCATACTCAACCCGCTTTAACGCACTCTCGCCACTACGCGCCATCCGAATACCAAAGCCGTAGCTCTCCAGAAAATCAATGATGACTTCTAAATTAACTGGCGTGTCATCAACAATTAAAATATTATAATTCTGGTAATCTAATTGGTTAGGATGAGTTGTGTCCATTATTCGTCTAAACTGATAACCCCTTTGCGAATAGCATACTTCACTAACTTCGCCGTACTGTGGATATCAAGTTTGTCCATCAAATTTACGCGATGATTGTTGACCGTTTTGATGCTAATGTGCAATCGTTCGGCGATTTCTCGGTTAGAGAAGCCCTCTGTGATCATCTGTAATATTTGCCGTTCGCGATCGGTGAGCTTTTCATAATTATCATCCGTTTCTATTTTTTGAGATTGTTGGATATAGCCTTCAATGACTGTCTTTGAGATAGATGGGCTTAAATAGGAATCGCCCCGATAAACGGCGTGGATGGCCGTAACCAGCTCTTTTGGCGCTGTCTTTTTGATTAAATAGCCCGATGCTCCGGCTTGTAAGAATGGAAGAATATACTCTTCGGTTGTGTACATGGTTAAAATTAGAACTTTAACATCAGGGAACCGTTTTTTGATTTGGCGAGTCGCTTCCAGACCGTTGAGAACCGGCATGGTATGATCCATCAACACTAAATCTGGTATGAATTGCTCCACTTGGTCAATAGCTTCTTGACCGTCCTCGGCTTCACCCACGACTTCGATGTCGTCTTCCGTATCCAGCAGCACTCGAATGCCCTTGCGTACAATGGTATGATCTTCGGCTAATAATACTCTAATTTTGTTCAACGCCTACCCTCCAGGCTAGAGCTAGTCAAGGCTCTTGTTCGTTACCGTCATTGCTTAAGATACTTTTCTGGTTTATGGATAGACAGCTAATCCAATTCTATCATGACTTTTGTATACTCGCTATCGAAATTTTCAATGGTGTCGTAGACTGCCAGATATTCATCTTACCAGGCACAATACCCGCCATCAATAATCAAATCGTGGCCGGTCATAAAATCTGACACCTCCGAGGCCAAATAAACCACCGCTCCCTGCAAATCGGTGACTTCTCCCAGGCGGTTCATCGGGGTGCGCTGTAGCCAATGCGGGAGTTTTTCCCGGCCGATTGGCTCGTTAATAAATTGATGCACCAATTGGGTACGGGTGTAGCCGGGGCTGATGCTGTTGACCCGCACCCCGCGCAAACCCCACTCGGCGGCCAAACTGCGGGTTAGATGGAGTACTCCGGCTTTGGAGGTATTATAAGCGGTCTGATTTTGGGGCATGTTAGCAATATGAGCCGACATTGAGGCAGTGTTGATAATTTTGCCGTAGCCGGATTCTAGCATAATACGGCCCTCAGCCTGAGCGCACAAAAATACGCCCTTCAGATTGAGATTCATTATTTTATCCCATTCGTTCTCCGGCATCGTTTCTATATCAAACCAGCCGGCAATCCCGGCATTGTTCACCCCGATAGTCAGTGTACCCCATTTATCCACGACCACATCCACCATTTTCTGCACCTGATCGGCTCGGGTAACGTCGGCGGTAATGGCAATGCCATTAATTCCTTTGTTTGATAATTCATGGGTCACTTCATCGGCCTTGTCCGCAGCCAGGTCAACCACCGCCACGTTTGCGCCGGCCTCACCCAGAGCGTGGGCAAACGCCCGACCAATGCCCTGCCCACCACCGGTTACAAGCGCCACCCGGCCATCTAGCCGAAATCGTTCCAGAATAGGTTTTGTGTCCTGCAATTTGTCAGTCATCTCTGTTCCTCACTTTTTGGAGATGGGAGATTTGCTTATGGCCGTAAAGCGACCTTGATCGACTGCTGACCCGAGGCCACCATGTCGATGCCTTCTTGAAAAGCTGTGAGCGGCATTTGATGGGTGATGATAGCCTCCATCGGCAGAAGACCTTTTGCCAGCCAATCAATCGCCACAGGATAACAGTAGGGGCCAAGATGCGATCCGTAAATAGTTAACTCTTTGGTGTCACCAATAATGGTCCAATCGGTGGTGACCGGCTCGCGCATAACGCTAAACTCCACAATTGTACCCAGCTTGCGAGTCATGTGTAACCCCTGCTCAACCGCCGCCGGATGGCCTGTAGCTTCGATATAAACATCGCAGCCGTAACCATCGGTTAGTTTGCGCACTTCGTCGATGACATCGACTTGGGTGGGATTCAAGCCTAAGTCCGCGCCGCAGGCTTTGGCCACTTCTAGCCGTTGGTCATTCAAATCGAGCGCAATCAACAGGCGGGGCGTTTTTAGACGAGCGGCGGCGATCATCCCCAGCCCCAGCGGGCCGGCTCCGGCAATGACCACCACGTCTTGAAATTCAATGTGGCCGCGCTGCACGGCATGGATGGCGCAGGCCAGCGGCTCGATGTAAACGGCTTGCTCAACCGGGATCGATTGGGGCACTTTGTAGTTCAAGGCATCGCGGGGAAACAACATATATTCGGCCATGGCCCCAAAGGTGCGCTGGCGAAAGCCATACACATCGTGCTTCGTCTGGCACATCCAATATTGCCCCTGACGGCAAAATCGACAGCGCCAACAGGGGACGATTTGCTCAGAAATCGCCATATCACCCAGCACCAGCCCATATTTTTCGGCTGCGCCTTCACCCAAGGCCACCACCTCACCCACAAATTCGTGGCCGGGAATCACCGGCGGCTGGCAGTAGCCTTCTCGATGAGCATCCCCCCAAAATAGGGGTGCGCCCAGATAGCACTTTAAATCGCTGGCGCAGATGCCAACCGATTTCACCCGCACCACCACCTCTTCCGGGCCGGGTTCCGGCACAGCCCACTCTTCCAGCCGATAATCTTGTGGCCCATAGCAGACCACGGCCTGCATCATTTTGGGCAGGGGTTCGTTGGCTTGATAGTTCATTATACTTATTCCTCCCCCGAACAAGTCGGGGTCAAATCGGTTAATCGAAATTTTGGAGACATGGTGGGTTTTACCCACCATGTCTCTAATTACTATATTACTTGCTCATAAGCCATCAGCTTACCTGTAAGCTTATTCCTGACCGTACCCTAAATTAACCAATTCTTGATCGACAGCCGCGGCGGCTTGGTCGAGAGCTTCATCAGCGGTCAACTCGCCGGCAATGGCGCGATAGATGTAGGGGGCAACCACTTCACGGATCGGAGCGTGGAAGGGGAAGGGAGGTGCGCCGGCAAAGAGGGGACCATCTTCTTCGAGCAGGGTGAAGTAGCCATCGACTTTGGTATCCAGGTCCTTAATCAGGGGGTCGTCGAAAGTGGCTTGATGGACAATACGGGAGCCGGCGGCGGCCCATTCGGGTTGGACCGAAGGCTGGCCGATGAACTGTAACCACAGCAAGGTCGCATCCTTGTTTTGGGACGAATGAGGAATGCCGAAGGCCCCGCCATCGTAGTAGCCGATGTAGCCGTCACCGGCTTGGGCTTCTTCCATGACGCCGGGAGCGGTGGGCGGTAAGCCAACGCCGACGTTACCGACCACAATGGAGCGGGTGTCATCGGTGGCGATCCAGGCGGCGTTCTCGCCATAGACCCAGCCCTGAGCGGCGCGACCGGCGGCAAAAGTGCTGGCGACCTCATCCCAGGTGCTGCTGGTGGCTTCGGGGGGGGCATAGTCCAACATACTGAGCCAGAATGCCAGAGCTTCTTTGGCGGTGTCGCTGTTCATCTCACCGCCATTTTCAACGGTGGCTTTCCAGTTATCGCTGTTGATACCCCAGTTGTAGACACCGAAGGCAGGGGCTATCGATTCGAAGTATTCGTAGAAGGAAGCGGGATGGCCAGAGGCAGCTTGGACAGTTGACCCCCACAAATCCAGACCATTCTCCTCGCCATAGGCGGTGAAGAATTCGGCGATGTCGCGATATTCGTCAAAGTTGGTGGCCGGAGCCAGGTCGTAGCCATACTGCTCCTTGAACTGAGCTTGGATGTCGGGGTCTTCGAACAAGTCTTTGCGATACAAGTAGACTTTCACAAAGGCTTCCATCGGCACGCCAAAGACATCGCCGGTGGTCGGGTCTTTGAAATCATTGATGAAGGAAGTGAACTCATCGACATTGAAGTCGGGGTAATCTAAATCGGGATTGTCGGCCAGGGCTTGGGTGATATCGACCAGGTAATCTTGGGCCATGTAGGAGTAGACGATATCTTGTTCGATGTAGACAAAGTCATAGATGCCGGTGTTGGCTTCCATATCTTGGATGGCTTTGGAGTACATTTGGTCCCAGGAGGTAGCTTCAAACTCGACCTTGATGCCGGTCAGTTCTTCAAACTGGGGAGCTAACACCTCACTGACATATTTGGACGGCGGCGTGCTTTCGGAGATGCCGCGAATGGTCACGCCTTGATACGGCGCTGCTGCTTCGGCCCACCAGTCGTCTCCGGCCATCGCTTCTTCGTCAGCCATTGCTTCTTCTGCGGCGGCTTCTTCGGCAGCGGGTTCTTCGGCTTCTGCCGGTTCTGCGGCGGCTTCTTCAGCCGCGGGTTCTGCCGCTTCAGCCGGTTCCTCGGCAGCGGCTTCTTCCTGCGTTGCTTCTTCAGCGGGTTCCGGGGTGCTGGAACATGCCAATAACAGCGAAGCAAATAACATCAATAAAACGGCAATGAGCCAATGTTTCTTATGCATTATTTTGACCTCTTCTCAGTTTTTCGAATTAGATAAGACATTCTTAACTTTGACAAAGGCCAGCCCTCATTGATCGGCAAACGTTTAATGGCAATATTAATAGTTGAGCAACTCATCGATCTATATTATACTGCGCCGTAAGCCATAGTAATGGGGCGACCCATGTCGCCTCTACAATTGTGGCCCTGGTAAGGAGATACTGCTGACCGCCAAGTTTGCCGGTATCTCCTTACCCATCATGAATATATTCGGGCCTGCGGAACAAAACCGGAGAGCCGCGGATGGACATCTCTTTCGCCTCCTTTCTAAGCAAATCTAAGCAAAGAACGCGTCCCAGGGAATTTCCACCGGGGCGTCGTGGCGCACAATATCAATCATCGTTTGTAGTAAAGGCAGGGCTTGGCCGTCAAGCTCGCCGTTGTTAATGAGGTTTTTGACGGTGGGGCCAATCGACGCGGCCAACTCAGCGCCTTCGATGGTGATATCGGCCATGTGTTTGGCTTTGGCTTCACTATAGGGCATCCCTAACCCCAAATAGCGCCCCATGCGGCAGTTGCGTCCGCCTTGCGCGGTTACATACAAGTCGCCCGCGCCGGGTAGGGTGTAGGCGCTGCGCTGCTGGCCGCCCATATAGTTGACCATATAGGCGATTTCGTTAAGCCCCTGGGCGTAAATGGCGGCGGACAGGTTGTACATCACCGCGCCGTTGTCGGCCTCGCCCTCTTTTTCGAGCAGCCCGATGACCAATCCGACGGCCAGGGCGTACACATTTTTCATCGCGACGGCTACCTCAACGCCGACAAAATCGGTGCTGGTCCAGATGTGGTAGTAAGGGGTGCGCAGCCAATCGGCGAACTGCTTTAGCCGGGCTTCGTCGGTACCGGTCAGAACCACGCAGGTGTGACGCCGGGCCGCCAACTCGCCGGCAATCGACGGACCGCCCACCGCGTTGAGGCTGACCTTGTTTTGCATATCGGCCGGCAGGTGGCTGCGGAATAACTCCGGCAAGGTACTTAGCCGCTCGCCATCTCCGTGCAGCCCTTTAGTGAGGGCTAGCACCGGCACGTTTGTTGATAAAACCTCGCCCAGCCGGTCGGCGGCCCAAATGACGCCGTTGGAGTTGACGCCCTGAACCACCAAATCGGCCCCTTCCAAGGCCTCGCCCAGCCGGTCCCAGGTGTACGGCATGACCGTGTCGTCCAGGCGGCTTTTGAGCCGGGGATGGACATGACTTTCGTGAACTTCCTCAATGATATCGCCATCGAGATGGGTGCCGACCAACGCAACCGAGTGGCCATTATCGGTCAGCGGGATACTGAAGGCGCTGCCCATTACACCGGCGCCAAGAATTACAATTTTTGCCATTGTGTGTTAACTCCTATCTCTCAAATTCCCATAAAGCTAAACGTGAGAATTACATAAGTAACTAGAACGCATTTGAGTTTGATCACACGGATAAACACGGAGTAACTGGTAATTCAAGCTCCTCGTCCCCTATTTAAAATCTGTTACCAATTACTATTTCCGCGTCTAACGAGTCGGCATGAAATCGTGATTGACTGAAACTAGACTCAGCCCGATGATATGCCCTAATTTATCCACATTAAATCGGTCCCGTAGATAATGGGCGTTTCTTACAGCCTCGGCTACTTCAGCGTCACTAAAACCGAGGGATTGCAGCGTTGTTGCGCCTCCGACCTGGGTTAGCCAGGTGGTTACCTGGTCAGGGGTGGGCACGGTCGCGGCAATCGCTTGTATCTCCGTCCAGTGGTCGGCGATTTTGTGTTTTAATTGGTCAAAGTCCGCCTCGGTCATCGCCAAAAATTTGGACTGTTCGGCCATCACTTTATCGGCGATGGCCGGATACGCTGCCCGGATGGCTTGGCGATGGACATCCGCCGGGGTGAGTTCGGCCTCTTCCAGGCGTTCGAGGGCTTCTGCACGGCTCATCTGGCGTAGTTTGTCGTATAATCCGGCCATGATAACGGTACTGGCGCCGACCTTGGCGCCGTGCAACACCGCCGGCCGCTGCTGCTCAATCAACTTCATTTCCAGATGATGTGAAACTTGATGCTCCGAACCGGAGGCCGGACGCGAGCCGTTGAAGTCCAGCATACAGAAGCCGGATTCAATCAGTCCATCGAGTAAGGCTTGTAAGCCATCTTGCGAGGCTTGGCCGATGGCTTCCGCGTGATCGACGCAGCTTTGCAAAGCGATTTGCACTCGCCGGCAAATTTCCGCGTCAAACGGCTCATTCCACAGCAAATGGCCCAACTGCCAATCGGCCAGCGCGATATATTTACCCAGCATATCGCCAAAGCCGGAGGCGGTCATCACCTGGGGCGCGGCGCTCAACACCGCCAGATCGCCAAAAACAGCCTGGGGTGAATGGCACATAACGGTTTTCTTGAACCCGACAATAACCGAGGGCGCTCCGGCGCTGGTGTACCCATCCACCGACGCTGCCGTGGGAAACGCCATGAAATCGGAGCGCGTGTGGAAGCTGACAAAGCGGGTAATATCGGTGATAGAGCCTGAGCCAACGGCGATGTAGGCGCGTTCTTCCTGACCGGTCTGAAGCATGACATCGACAAAGTAACGCTCAGTGGCGATAATCTCCTCACCGGTTAATAGGGCGGTTTTTACATCGAAACCGGCGGCTTTTAGCTTCGCCTCCAGGGATTGCCCGGCGGCGGCATAGGTGTTTTCGTCGGCCACCAGCATTAATTTGTCTTTATGATGCTCCTGGCAGTATTCGATCACCTGCCCGGCGGCGTTTTCGCCGATATAAATGAAGATGTCGTTTGGCATGAAAGAAGAACTCCTTTGAAAATGCCCCTCACCCCCAACCCCTCTCCCTGAGGGAGAGGGGAGTCGCGCCAGCGACGGGGTGAGGGTGAAATAAATTTTTATTGTCATTGCTGTACCTCGGTACAGGCTTAAACATTCACATTCGACACAACCTGCCGGAAGGTCATCCCTAGTTCAGCCAGATGTTGCCTGACGAGGTCGGGTTGGTGCAGTGCGCCGGGAATATCGCGGGGTTGCGTTTCACCGCTTAAAACTAAGACTGTGGTAATTCCGGCCTCGCCTAGAGCAATATCGGTATAAAGCCGGTCGCCGACCATGCAGATTTGTTCCACCGGCGTACCCGTGCGCTCGACGACGGCTTCGATAATCGGGTGATGCGGTTTACCCACAATGACGTCGGGCCGCCGTCCGGTGGAAGCCTCAACCAGAGCCATCATTGCGCCGATATCGGGCATGAAACCGCCCTCGATGGGACAGTTGAAATCGGGGTGGGTGGCGATGTAGGGCACGCCGGCTCGGGCCAGGTCACATAAGCGCCATAATTTCCGGTAGGTGAGGGTGGTGTCGAAGCCAAGCACGGCGTAATCGGGCGTTTCGCTCTCATCCACTAACGTAAAACCGTGCGACCTGAATTCGTCTTCAAGGGCCGGGGTGCCGACCAGATAGATTTTGGCGCCTGGTTTGGCTTTGTGCAGATAGACGGCGGTGGCCTCACCGGAGGTAAAAATCTTGTCCTCGCTGACCGGCAGCCCCAGACGGGCCAGCTTTGCGGCGTATTGGCCGCGATGTTTGGAAGAATTGTTGGTCAGAAATAAATACTCGATGTTGTTGGCGTTCAGGAGTTCGATAAACTCCACGGCGCCAGGTAGTAACTTGTCACCCAAGAAAACCGTACCATCCATATCCAATAAGAATAGGCGGATATTTGCTAATTGTTCCAAGAGGTTATCCTTTATTATTATCATGCGTTAATTCCGTCAGACGGTTGAGCAATGGTTGCAACGTTGGAAACAGATGTTTGTAGACGTCTGAATAGAGCCGGTCATAGACGGGCTGCGTTTCGGGATCGGGGGTAAAGCGGTCGGCGGTGTCGGTCATGGCAGCGGCGGCCTGGTAGGGATCGACGTACCATCCGGCCGCGGTGGCGGCCAAAATACCGGCCCCCAGGCAGGTAGCTTCGGTGGTTGTGGAGCGCACAATCGGGATGCCGGTCACATCGGCCATAATCTGACACCACAATTTGCTTTGACTGCCGCCGCCCAGAGTTACATATTCGGTATAGGGTTGGCCGGTGGCGGCCATCACCCCCTCACCGGCCAAGCGCTGTTCAAAGGCAATGCCTTCGAGGAGCGCCCGGTAGAAATGTTCTTTTCCGTGCGAGGTGGACCAACCAATAGTGATACCGGAGGCAGCTGGATCCCAATAGGGAGTAGAAACGCTAGTCCAGTAAGGAACCAGCATCAGCCCTAACGCCCCCGGAGGCACTTTAGCGGCGGCGACTTCCAGCATTTCTTCAGGGATGAGGGACAGCCAGGTCGCCGGCAAATCACCGGCCATTTTATCGACGAACCAACTGACCGTGAGCAGCCCGCTCCGAATGACCGTTTCCAAAAAATAGTTGCCGGCGATGGGCGCATACATCGTTCTAAAAGCGCGATCGACCACATAATCAGGACTAAACGGCCCGCTGACCACAGCGGTGCCCATATTGAGATAGGCCCGCCCCTGACTAACCGCGTTTGCTCCCAGCCCGGCGCATTGGCCATCGCCGGCCCCGGCGACCACCGGCAGCCCGGCCGGTAGACCGGTGGCTGTGGCGGCAGCGGCGGTCAGGGTCCCGATAATCTCGCCCGGCGGCATTAGCTCCGGAAATTGGTCGAGCCGAAAACCCAACGGTTCGACCAATTCCTCAGACCAACGATGCGTTTGCATATCAACCATGCCCATCGGATCGGCGCAAGCCAGGCTGGTGCGAAAGTTGCCGGTTAATCGATGGATCAGGAAGGCGTGCGCGTCTAAGAATTTGTCGGCGTGGGCCACAACCTCTGGCTCGTTTTGCTGTAGCCAGACCAGCTTGGGCAATGAGGGGGTCATCGACAGGGGTTTGCCGCTGATGTGATGAATCCGTTCAGCCCCTATTTTTTCATCTAAATAGGGCAATTGGGGCCGGGTGCGTTCATCGAGCCAGAGCATGGCGTGGCGAATGGGCCGCCCTTGGGCGTCGATAGGGACAAAACTTTCCCGCTGGTGGGTAATACAGAGGGCTTCGACGCTGGTTGCGTCAATTTGGCTGAGCAGGTCGGTTAAAGCCGCACACAGGCTGCGCCACCAATGTTCGGCATCCTGCTCGAACCAGGTGGGGTGGGGTCGCAACAACGGATAAGTCGCCCGACCTTCAGCCACGGCTCGCCCTTGTTTGTCCCAGGCAATCGCTTTGCAGGCCGTGGTGCTGCTGTCAATACCAATTACGACGGAGTTAGCCATAAAGTTTCCTCGCTTAGTTACTGACTCAAGTTGCCACCTAAATGGTCAAACCGGGGAGTAGGGAGTAGGAAGTAGGATATAATATCAAGCATGATTCATCATTTGCTGTGGCTGACCAGCCGCTCGTACCTGAGCCTTGAGTTGTTTTAACCGTTTCATGACATTGTTTGCGCCTCGCCCAAAATAGTCGTGCAAGGTGAGATATTCGGCAAAAAGTTGATCGTAAATCTGTTGGTGTTCGGGGTTAGGTTGATAGACCTGCTCGCTCAGATGTACCATGTATTGGCTGGCTTCAACAATTGACTCGTAGCCGCCCGCTGCTTGGCCGGCAGCCACCGCGGCATGCATGGCCGCGCCTAAAGCGCCGCCCTGTGAGGTTCCTGAAACGGTGATAGCGCGCCCGGTCACGTCGGCAAAAATCTGCATCAGTAGTTTGTTGCGTCCCGGTAAGCCGCCGGTGGCGACAATATCTTCGACCGCGACATCATTCTTTTCAAAATTTTCAATAATGACGCGGGTGCCGTAGGCCGTAGCTTCGATCAACGCTCGGTAAATTTCCTCCGGTTTGGTGGCCAACGTGGCCCCGAGCAGCAAGCCGGTCAAATCAACATCGACCAAAATGCTGCGGTTGCCGTTCCACCAATCCAGGGCGACCAGGCCGCTTTCGCCCGGTTTAAGCCGGGCGGCTTTTTCCTCAAGCAGTTGATGGATATCCATCCCCCGCGCTGTGGCTTCCTGCGTGTAAGCGGCTGGTACGCAATTTTTAACAAACCAAGCAAAGTGATCGCCCATGCAAGATTGCCCGGCCTCGTACCCCAAATATCCGGAGACAATACCATCTTCAACGTAGCCGCAGATGCCGGGGACCACATGCTCGGTTTCGCCGGTTACCAGGTGACAGTTTGATGTCCCCATAATAATGACCATGCGGCCCACTTTTTCAGCAATGCCCCCGGCCGCGGCTGATACATGCGCATCGATATTGGCAATGGCCACGGCGGTGTCCGGTTGCAGCCCGGTTAGTTGGGCGGCCTTGGTCGTTAACGCCCCCGCTTTACTCCCCAAAGGATACACCTCCCGACCAAATTTGTGATCGACGACCTGGGCTAAGCGGGGATCGAGGGCGTTAAAAAAATCATCGGGCGGATACCCCTCGCGTTTGGACCAGAATGATTTGTAGCCGGCCATCCCGGCGCTGCGTTTTTCCTGTCCGGTCAATTGCCACACAATCCAGTCCCCGGCTTCAATAATACGGTCTGCCGCCTCATAAAGCTCGGGGGCTTCATTCAAGGTTTGCCAGACCTTGGGCAGGGTCCATTCGGAGCTAACTTTTTCGCCATAACGTTCCAAAAAGGTGTAGCCCATCTCCTGAGCTACGTCGGTCATTTTGTTGGCTTCGGGTTGGGCGGCGTGATGTTTCCAGAGCTTGACCCAGGCATGGGGGTTAGCCCGCCATTCCGGCAGAAAGCAGAGGGGAGTGCCATCGGCTAAGGTGGGCATGATGGTGGCCGAGGTGAAGTCGATGCCGAAACCGATGATGTGGGCCGGGTCAACCCCCCCAACCTTAAGAACTTGAGGAATAGCCTGCTCTAAAACGGCCAGATAATCTTGAGGGTCTTGTAAAGCCCAGTCGGGTTCCAATTTAATATCGGTTCCGGGTAGACGATCCGTAATCACCCCATTGGCGTAAGGGTGAGTGGCTTCGGCCACTTCTCGGCCGTCGGCCACATCAATCAAGACCACCCGGCCCGACTCGGTGCCATAATCTACGCCGATTGTATATTTGGTCTGGCTCATCGTTGCCTCCAACTATAACGTAAATTAAATTCAGTAGATCACAGTTTCACACAAATTGAACACTGATCGTACAGAGCGCATGAATAAACACGGATTTTCTTAAAATAAATCAGGCCTTATCCGTGAAAATCTGTATGATCCGTGTCATCTGTGTTCTATCATTTCTCATCAGCTCTTGAAATGGTGGTCTACTGAAATCATTAACCCCAGCGCACAATAATAAATCCTAAAATTAGTGAAATGATGGTGGCCACAAATAGTGGAATGAATTCTTCCACGAAGCGCATCCATAGTAGATGGATGGCCACAAGCAGAACCACACTGATAAAGTAGCGATCAAAGGTGTTGGTATCGATCGGCAAAAACCCACCAGACCTGGTTTTATGTAGGGGGGCCGCCGTACCAATACGTCCTTCCGCCGGGCTATCTTCTGTTTCAGGTGTTTGATCCATTATCGTATCCATAGGTTCACTCGCTTTATTCCTTGACGGCGCCAAAGGTTAAGCCCATCACAATGTATTTTTGAACAAAGATCAAGAATATCAAGGCCGGTAACATGGCCAGCATCGCCACAGCGGCCATTTCACCCCAATTGGTGCCGGTGACCGTGACAAACTCCGCCAATCCGGTGGTGATGGTCCGGGCCTCAACACTGGTCAGCGTGGCGGCAAACAGATATTCGTTCCAGGCAAAAATCCAACTGAGTATACCGCTGATCGCCAGACCCGGCGCGGCCAGAGGCAGAATGATTTTAAGCAATATCGACCATACCCCGGCGCCATCGACCATAGCGGCTTCATCCAGTTCGATGGGGATGCCGTCCATGATGCCCTTCATCAACCAGATAGCAAAGGGGAGATTGAAAACGCAATATAACAGGATCAGGCCGATACGGGTATCGAACAGCGTCCAGTTGGCAATTTGAAATATGCGGGTGTACATTAAAAATAGCGGCAGCAGAAAGGCCGCCGGTGGGGCCATCCGGTTGGTGATCGTCCAGAAGAAAACATTATCGGCCCCCGTTAGTTTCCACCGTGTAAGCGCATAGGTGGCTAACAACGCTAATACCGCCACGAGAATAGCGTTCGACGTAGCCACAACGACCGAGTTGATCATATAGCGTTGAAAGACCGGGTCTGATAGAGGGCCGGTGTAATTTTCGGCAAAAAAGCTGGTCTGGATAAATGAAGGCGTGCCAATGAGTTCCACTCGACTCCGGGCCGAAACAATAAATAACCAATAAATCGGGACGATAACAATTAAGGATGCTACAATCCAAACCAGATAAAGTCCTAGCCAACTTAACGTCTTTTTAAATTTGCTTGCTGCCATCTTATTTGCTCTCCCCCTGAACTATTTTTTTTGAAATGACGTGATAGCGACAAAGAGTAACCAACAAAAAACAATCGTGAAATAAAGAGTCAATAGTGAGGTGGCCGATCCATAGCCATAGTCCGTTTTGGGGAAGACAACACGGAATATATGCAGCCCAATATAGCGCGTGGCGTCGCCTGGCCCGCCGCCGGTTAACATGAACACTTCATCGACGATCCGCAACGCATCCATAATTCTAATGAAGACGGTGGTGAGAATGATGGGCATCATCATAGGAATGGTGATATAACGGTAAACTTGCCAGGTGCTGGCGCCATCCACCATGGCCGCCTCCTTTGGCTCTTGGGGAATAGCGCTTAATCCGGCCAGCATTGTGAGGGTCACAAACGGGGTCCAGTGCCAAACGTCCATAAAAATGGTGGTCAGAAACGCTTGCGTCCCTGAAGCGCCAATTCGATATTTAAAGCCAAGCCCCTCTTCCAGCCCGTACCACAATGGGCCAAAGCCAGGAATAACCATCAGCCGCCACAAAGCGCCCACCGCAATGGGAGCAATCATTAAGGGCAGGGCATGCACAACCCGGAAAAACGTTTTGCCGGGGAAATCCTTGATCAGCAGTTGGGCCAACATGAAACCTAATATCAGGCTGATTGAGACCGACCAAAACGTAAACTGGATCGTGTACCACAGCGACCGCAGAAATTCGGGGTCAAAGACCAGCCGGCGATAGTTGTTGACTCCGGCAAAATTTAGTCCTTCTCGGGCCGAAAAAATGTTCCAATCAAAGAAGCCAACGTACAGCACATATATAAATGGCAATAAACCCGTAATGGCCAGAACGATGAGCGTTGGCGACAAAAAGGCCCAGCCTACCCACTGTGCTCTCTTCATTATTTCCTCTCCTCAGAAAATCGTACTCAAATCGTACTCTATGTACAACCGGCGACGTTGCACCTCATAATTCCAGGTTTTTGACTTGGTTATAAGCGGTGAAGAACTGGGCGATATCTCGATATTGTTCGCAAGGGGCGGTCGGAGCAAGAGGGTAACCGGACTGCTCTGTAAAAGTAGTCTGAATAGGGGGTTTTTCGGTGGGTGTTGGCGCTAAATCGACCGTAAAAGCGGGCCAAACAGCAACACTAACTATCGTTGTTAGGTCCTTCATTGAAGTACTCCTCCTTCACTCTTTGAGGGACAACTAATTTCATCCTTAGAAATTAGTGGAGAAACTTTGATTAGGTCTTTTGGGCTTACAGATTAAGCGTATATTAATACCATATCAAAATGAAGGTGTTTTGCCCATAGGAAAAACTCCCATTGCTGGGAGAAAAAGACCCTATTTTTTAGGAGGCTGCCAGAATCTTGGCGCGCAGTTGTATGAGCCGTTATTCAGTTGTCAATTAGAGTGGGGCTATGACTTTTTGGCTTGATGGTTGTCATCATCATTGGTCCGTGGATATGGAGTTTAAATGTTGTTAAATAAAGTGGTCATTTTTCTGCCAGAATCCGGACCCAAATTGTAAGAACTTATTTCTTGTACGCCTTCTCACCGGCGCGAATGGCAATTTTTAAGTGATTTTCAAAGGGTGGTAGAGGGCAGGAATAACTGTCAGAATAGGCGCAAAACGGGTTGTAAGCCAAATTGAAATCGACCAGTAGTTCGCCGCTGCCGAGTTCCTGCGGCTCCAGGTAACGCCCCGCGCCGTAGGTTTCGTTGCCGCTGGTGGCGTCGCGGAAGGGCAGGAATAATTCATCGTGATGCGGCGATCTGTAGACGGCCAACCGCGCCGGCTGACCGTCGACCTCAAAGTCGATGGTGCCGGCTTTGTAATAGAGTTGCTCGTCGTCGGTGCTGGTTTGGAAGATAATTTCTTCCTCTGTTTCGACCGGGTTCAGCGGCAGGGTGTAGCGATAATCGAGATTGGGCGGATAGTAATTTAGCCCTTCAAAATTTAGGCGATCTTCAATGGGGCTGTAAGCATCGCTGCGGAAGTAGCGATCTTTCATTGCTCGCTCGGACTCGATGGTATCGATGTAGAACGTCGCCGGATCTTTTGGGGCCGGGGTGGGTGTTGGGGCCGGCTCGGTTTTTTCTTCGCCGGTGAATACTTTTTTTAGATTATCGAGAATACCCATTGGGGCGCTCCTTAACTTTTATCTATTTTGACGTGCTGCAACCGCAAACTATTACCGACGACCATAATTGAACTGAGCGCCATCGCCAGCGCGGCGGCGGCGGGGTGCAGTTGGCGCAGGTAGATCGGTAGTTCAGGCCACAGCAGTGCGGGCAAGCCGGCGGCGATAGGGATGAGTACCACATTGTAGGCAAAAGCCCAAAATAGATTTTGCTTGATGGTACGCATTGTCAGTTGGCTGAGACGGATGGCTTTTGAGACGCCGCGTAAATCGCCGCTGATGAGGGTGATGCCGGCCGTTTCCATCGCCACGTCGGTACCGGTGCCGATGGCGATGCCGACATC
Organism: Anaerolineales bacterium; assembly: GCA_020634855.1. Classification (GTDB taxonomy): domain Bacteria; phylum Chloroflexota; class Anaerolineae; order 4572-78; family J111; genus JAGRBY01. Next base: position 82,069 of record JACKAU010000018.1, on the reverse strand, counting down.
AGCCTGGGCCAGAGCCGGCGCGTCGTTGATGCCGTCGCCGACCATACCCACGGTTTGTCCGGCTTGTTGCAGTTGCGCGATCTGGTTTGATTTCTCTTCCGGCAGAACCTGAGCCAGCACATCGCCCTCGCCGGCCGTCAAACCGACTTGCCGGGCGATGGCTTGGGCCGTGGCCGGGTTATCGCCGGTGATCATCATCACGTGCAGCCCTAGCTTTTTCAGGGCCGCAATCCCTTCCGCCGACCCCGCTTTGATCGTGTCGGCGATGCCGATGACGGCCTCAACCTGCCCATCGACCGCCACCCACATCGTTGTTTTAGCCTCGGTTTGCAGTCGCTGCTCCTCGGTAATTAGGCCGTCAAGCAATATGCCTCGCTGCTCCATCAACCGCAAATTCCCCAATAACACCCGATGCCCCTCCACTTCTGCCGTAATCCCCTGCCCGGCGATCGTTTCAAACGCGCCCGGCTCGCTGAGCGACATCCCCTGCGCTTGGGCCGTATCGACAATCGCTCGCCCTAACGGATGTTCCGACCCCCGTTCGGCCGAAGCGGCCAGGTGGAGAATGGAGAATGGAGAATGGAGAATGGAGAATGAAGAAGGATAATTGGCGGGCAAATTTTGTCCATTCGCTTGCTCAATCTTTTCTACATTCTTCATTCTTAATTCTAAATTCTGACGCACCACAATATCAGTGACCGCCGGCTGGCCGGTGGTGATGGTGCCGGTTTTGTCGAGAACGATCGTCTTCAATTTATGGGCCAGTTCAAGCGCGGCGCTGTTTTTGAAGAGAATACCCTGCGCGGCGCCTTTACCCATGCCGACGACCATCGCCGTGGGCGTGGCCAACCCCAGAGCGCAGGGACAAGCCACGAGCAGCACGGCCACCAGCCGAATGAGCGCCGTAGTGAAGGTCGCGCCGCTGAGCAGCCAAACGGCAAAGGTTAACAGGGCCAGGCTGATGACCATCGGTACAAAGATAGCGGCGATTTTATCGGCCAGAGCCTGGATAGGCGCTTTGGAGCCTTGGGCCTGCTCCACCAGCCGGATAATTTGGGCCAGAGCCGAGGCTTGCCCCACGTTAGTCGCCTGGATTTTTAGTCGGCCCTGTTTATTCAGCGTCGCGCCGATGACGGCATCACCGATTGTTTTATCGACCGGCAGACTCTCACCGGTCAGCATCGATTCATCGACTGCCGATGCGCCGCCGATGACAATGCCGTCCACCGCGATTTTCTCGCCGGGACGGACGATGACCGTATCGCCAGCTTGCACCTGGCTAACGGGCAGATCGATCTCTACGCCGTCGCGCTCGATCCGAGCGGTTTTGGCTTGTAGCCCGATCAAGGTTTTGATCGCCGCGCCGGTTTTGCCCTTAGCCCTCACTTCCAACAGTTTCCCGATTTTAATCAAGGTAATGATGATAGCTGACGTTTCAAAATATGTCGGCGAATTGAGCATGCCCACGGTGACGATAACCGAATAAAAATAGGTCACCGACGCGCCGAGCGCTACCAGCACATCCATATTGGCCGACCGGTTGCGCAGGCTCTTGTAAGCGCCGACGTAGTAATCCCAGCCCGTATAAAATTGCACCGGCGTCGCCAGCAGCATCAGTACAAAATTGACCCAGGGCGGGTAAACCCAATTGTCAAGGGAGTCGAAGCCATAAACCGTCAGAAATAGGAACAGCCAGTTGTGGGCGATAAAACCGATTAAGCCGGTGAAGAAAAGGCCGACCATCAGTTTGCGCGTCTGGCGACGAATCTCTTCCTGGCGGGCGATCTGTTCGGCGTCGATGGCCGTGATGTCCGTCTGCGGATCGATTTGGACCACGCCGTAGCCGGCGCGCTCGATGGCCGCGACCATATCCGCCTGCGTGACCGCGCCGGGGATGTAACGCACTGTGGCCTTTTCGGTGGCGAAGTTGACCGCCGCCTCGATGACGCCGGGTACTTTCTTGTTGAGTGTTCGCTCGACGGTGCCGACGCAGTTGGCGCAGGTCATCCCGGTAATCGGTAGATCGATGGTGGCGATAGGGATCTGGTAACCGGCCCGCTCGATGCGCTCGATAACATCGCTCAGCGTCGCGGTCGATGGGTCGTAGCTAATCGTTACCTTTTCACTGCCAAAATTGACGACGGCATCATCGACGCCGTTGACTTTTTTGGCGTTGCGTTCAATTGTGGCGGCGCAATTAGCGCAGGTGATGCCGATAACCGGCAAGGTGATCTGTTTTTGCAATGCCATGATGTTGGTTCTAGATGACAAATAGTCCCTAATGGATGGGAATTTAGTCAGGTTACCACAAATTCTAACCCGATTTTTATTATTTTTTATGGCCTTACAATTTTTATCTGCTAATGTTGACTCCGAGGTTCTCTCAGATAAGAGCCTTTTTACCTCGGATAGGCACTGTGTCTCGGTATTGTGGCATAAAGTGACGTTGGCTACAAATGTAGGCTTGTAGGCTTGCTGGTCGAATACGGCCACTGGCCGGAGAAGTATAGCATCATCTCTGGAAGAAATTAGAGAAAGCGCAAAATAAATACAAAGCAATGATTAACGAAAGGATTGGCTCGATGTCAAGGAACTCAAATGGAATGATGATGACCTCGCTTCAAAATCGCGTTTCAGACGGATCAACGCACCGGAAAAGATACCGATTAACAAAATATTTTATCAGCGCCGGGCTGGGTGTTGTGGGTGGCGGCTTGGGAGTGACGGTCGTTATGGGCTGCATCGTTTGTATTCAACTTTTCTATGTGACCAACCACTTTTTTCTGCCAGCCCCGAGTCTGGTGGCCATCGCCGCCGCTCTCACGGGTGTTGTCATCTCCTGGCTGCTTTATCTGGCATTTCGCTATTTTTCGCCTTTTATGCTGCTTCGCACTTTAAATCAAGAGGGACTACGAATAATCTTGATTTTCAGCGTTCTAACCGGTTTGTTGGAAACCTTTCTTTACATGCAAAACATGTTTACGGGTATCTCCACCGGGGTACCGTATGCCTGGGTCTAGGAAAAACAACTTGATTAAAGGTGATGGAACATTGATATTAGACAAAATAAAACGCAATATTAACAGATTAAGTGCTGATACTTTTTTCTCGCGGGTTAGACGTGGTCAGAGCCTGGTCGAGATCGCTATTTCGATGCCGATTCTGATATTTTTACTAATTGGCGTCTTTGAAGTTGGCTCGGCATTGCGCAGCTATTTGGTTTTGGTCAACGTCAACCGGGAAATTACGCGATTTGCAGTCAGACCGGGGTATCTGGACTTTTCCACTGAAGAGACGATCGATGAAAGTTATCATCTGGTGCGTGATTGGGCTGATACCTCGAACACCGGACAACTCGACCTGGATTTTGACGATACAACGGGTAGTTCGACGCTCATTATATCCCATGTGGTAGTTGATACCGGAATACCATGTGTGGATAAAAAAGGCGAGCCTACTGACACCTGCGAATGTGATAAATTTGTGAGCGATCCGTCATATCCGGCATTTGAAAAGGATGATATTATTATACATCCCGGCGTGACAGGCAAGGAATATCAAGCCCAATCATTTGGCCCGGATGCAACCTCGACCGGCGATCGGCCGACCCGGATTCAATATGATGTGTTGGTCGAGGAATTAACTCGCAAAAATAATCAGTTCAACTGCGAGGTTTTGAAACGCGGCGGCGTTCCGTCCGCAAACAATGTGATCGTGACCGAACTGTATCACGATCAACCGCAGCTTTTTGGCTTTCCGTTGATATCGAATCCGTTTACCGATCCCGTCCCATTGTACACTCACACGGTAATGCGGTTACTTGGCGGCACACGCGGTCTTAATGAAGAGACTATGGGCCCTAGCTGCTGGGCATATCCGTTTACGATTCACAAAGATAAAATTCCAGAAGAAAAAGACCTAAAACCAGGTGTTCAGTTCGATATCCTCGGTGGCCCTGATACCGGGAAAGATAGTAAAGGTGACCGAGGTTTTCTCGCCTGGGATCCTCAAGATAATGATAAAACATCTCTCCAATTCGAATTACAGTTTCCACAAATGTCCTCTAATGCTTACAGAAATCCTGGAGAAGCAGGCGACACAACGCTCAATGTAGGTGATTGGGTGGCTTCACTTTCGGGGAACACTGCAGGCGTCGAGCCTTATATTAATGAGTTGGTTGGGCAAAGAATTATTATTCCTGTACATAGTGAGCTGAAGAAATCTATGTCAAATTTGAATCCGTCGCCCGCTAAGGTAGATGCGTATAAGATTGTCAGATTCATCGAGGTGGAAATTATAGACGGCGGTATTGACCTTACCAGCTATGATCCTAAAGTAATGGCCAAAATCATACGGTTAGATCCTGCAGAATGTGACGTAAAACCGTAATTCAGTAGTTCAAGGTAATCACGCATTGAAAAAGATGGAAGGGGCGACTACCAACAAAGGCGCTCCTTCCTGAAAAGATAGCCACCCCTATTTTGGGCCGGTCTGACTAAGGCCGGCCCCCATTAAACATCGCTCAACGTAAGGGTGAAGCCCGTCCGGGATATGATCGACCCATTGGTAATCAGCATGGTGGTCATCCAGCCTGAGGCTAAAATCAGGATTGACCGGATAAAGAAAGAAACAACTATTGATACTGTGGACCGGAATATTGTTCGGGCCATCAGGAAAGATCGTCTCCGCCGTATGAATAATCGGCCCAACGTGGCACTCCAAGCCAACTTCCTCCCGAGCCTTACGGGCAGCCGCATCCCGCATCATTTCTCCCTTTAATACTCTTCCCCCCGGAACCCACCACTGATCTTTAGCCGGAGCATCCTGGCGTTTGACCAACAAGACCGCGCCTTGCGCCACAATGGCAATATCAACGCAGGCAATCGGTAAATTTTCCAGAATTTGATAATAAAGCTCATTGGGAATGAATTTGCTCATGACGATACCTCCCGGCGACCATTATCTTTCTTGTTGAAAACGAGGTATTATAAACAATGGACCTAAAAGTACAACTTGAAAGTTTGATACCCCAAATATGATTATCTGGCCGGCGTAAAGACGGCCGCTAGTTGACCGCCGACCGCAGAAAATAGACACGTCTGTTGAGGCTCGGCAGTCAACGGCTGGTGGTCTACCGTGGTCATAAGATGGGTTTTATGGAGATAGAAGATGAACGTAACCATCCGCCGTGCGCAAGAGTACGAAGCCCAGCATATGAGCGAGGTGGCCTTTCATTCAAAAGCCTATTGGGATTATTCCCCGGAATTTATGGCAGCCTGTCGTCAGGAACTGACCTACACTCCGGCCGACCTGCGTGCTAACCCCTTTTTTGTAGCCGACGTTGACGGCATTATTGTTGGTTTTTATGGGTTGACGCCGCTCTCGCCCGCTGAAATCGAATTAGAAGCGCTGTTCGTTGCACCGGCCTATATTGGTCAAGGCTATGGCCGCGCTCTGATTGAACACGCCAAAGCGACGGCGAAAAAGTTAGGCGCGACCGCTCTAATCATTCAGGGCGACCCGTATGCCGCGCCGTTTTATCGAGCGGCCGGCGGCCAACCAACCGGCCAACGAGAGTCGGCCAGTATTCCGGGGCGTTTCTTGCCCACGTTCGTTATTCAGCTAACCCAGTAGATATCTCCACCGCAAAAAATTGGGATGAACGTTATATTTGAGAGAGGTTGTGATGACAGCAAAACAGGCGCGAAGCGGCCAACCCGTCTTGCGCCTGTTTTGGGTAAATCGTTTATACCGGGACTTACCCCAGTTTTCCCTTAAGGGTCTCAGATTTGAATGTTTCCGCTGAGGCAATCAAGTCACGAGCCAGCGGCACCTGCCCCCACACATTCCACAGCAGGACGCCGCATACTTTTCCTTCTTGGAGATAATATACCACACCCTTTTTGTACTTTTCCTGCCAATCTTCTACCATCTCCAATCCAGAATTGATTTCGCCGATAGCCTCATAGCCCAGGTCAAACATATCCGAGTAGAACATCGGCGAGTGATTGTACTCTACATCATCATCGCCGGCCATAATATAACCGGCAACGCCGCCCATTGTCAGCGCGTTGTCTTCATGCTCAACCCGTCGATACGCTTTAAGAAACGGATCGAAAAAAACCACGACATCGCCGGCGGCGAAAATATCTTTATGACTGGTGCGTAGCTTTTTATCGACCACAATGCCGTTATCAACCGTTAATCCGGCGGTTTCAGCCAACTCCGTAGTAACTTCGATACCGATACCGGCAACCACTCCATTCACTGCAATCTCACGACCGTTCATCGTAACCACGGTCAGATCGGCCTCGTTCCCTTTTACCTGGGTTACTTCTTCGCCGGTCAGCACTTCTACGCCCTTTTCGCGATAATAATCGGTTACATAATTCGCTAACCCGGCCGGAAAAAGATGTTGGCAGATATACTGTTGGGGAAATATCATCGTCACCTGTTTGTCATTCATCGCCAGCGCCGCGGCTATCTCTGCCCCGATAAAGCCACCCCCAATGACGGCAAATCTGTTGTACCGGTCAGCTAACTCCCTCAGCCGCTTATAATCGGCCAAAGTGCGGTAATAAATAATATTCCCGTCACCAAACGGTAACCGTCGAGGCGTTCCACCCGTAGCTAGCAGTAGCTTTTCATAGCTATAGGTATCGTCTTGCTGATCAATGACCATTTTCTGGCTGGGGTTAATTTCTACCGCCAGCCGTTTGAGAAAGAATTCAACATTTCTTTCTTTACACTTGCGCCAGATATCATCGATGTCGGTGTCCTGCCACAACCCTTTCGATAATGGCGGCCGATCATAAGGCGTATATGATTCGGCGCTAATTAGGCCAATTGTCCCGCCCTTATCAATCGTTCTTATGCTTTCCACGGCGGCTGAAGCCGTCATACCTCCTCCGATAATAAGATATTTGAATTTGTTAGCCATTGTTATTATCTCCAATTGGGTCATTAGCGAAATCAAAGAAACTCAGCCTTCAGTATATCAAACAAACCGATACCTAACGATACTCGCCCGGATAAAATAACGATCTCATGTGGGCTATTTCTTTGTAACTCTACTAGATCGAAGATATTCCGCGTGCGCCGGCATTTTTCGCATTTATTTTGCATTTATTGTGCACTCGCTTGGTACTTTGGAATGAGTAATCTATTTGACTACCAAGGAGTGAGACAAGATGACAAAAACAGCTAGGGTATTATTGTTAGTAACCTTTTTATTCTGCCTCCTGGGGCCGGTTTCAGCCCTGGCCCAAACGCCGGCCGGCGCGATAGTCATTTATCCGGCTGTCGAACATCAAGACGACAGCCTTGCCCTCGATATTTTCTTCACCGTTTACGATCAAAACGGCCGGCCGTTACCCCACAACGATACCAACATCGAGTCCGCCAGTATCGAGCTTTTGGGTGGGGGCAGCGCTCCGGTTCCGGCTAGCGTGGGCGACCCCAAAACGCCGATCTACATCACCTTACTGCTTGACGGCAGCGGCAGTATGGCCAACGTGATGGGTAATGTTCGCGAGGCGGCCAAAGAAGCCATCGAAAATGCCACCCCCAACGCCAGCTTTGCCGTGGTCAAATTTAACGAACTCGCCGTTGACCAGGACCTGCGCCCCATAGAAAACTTCACCAATGACCACGTGTTGATCCAAGGCGCTATTGACGCGGTGGAGTCGGACCCCGGCGCGCCGACCTGTATGTACAACGCCACCTATAAGGCCATCGAACTGCTCGACAAACAAATCAAAAGCCCACAGGAGCGACGCGCTATTATCCTCTTTACCGATGGCAAAGATGAACGCGCCGATGGCACACGCTGTAGCCAGCGTGATTACAACGATGTCATCTATCGGGCCACTCGCGGCGGCAGCCCGATTACGCCCATTCACACCATTGGCCTGTGCAGTGATGACGGCTGTAGTAACATCAACCGTACGGAATTGGCCGGTATGGCTAAAGATACCTTTGGCTTTTCAGCCGTGGGCACGCAGAACAATCTCAACACCCTGTTTCGGGAGATTATCGACGGCTTGAACAGTCAGTGGGTGGCTCACGCCAACGTTTTTGCCAATGAAGGGCAGAATCAAGCCGTGCTAACCGTTAAGCTGCGCGACTTCGACACGCCGCTGACGACAACGTTTAACTTTTTCTCGAAACGTGATTACGATGTGCCGCCGCCCCCGGCCAATGCCGAAATCACCAGCCTTATCTATAACGAAGATACCGATGTCTATGCCCTGGGTTTAAGCGTCGCCAGTCCGGACCTGATCAACCAGGTCATTGTTGAAGTGTGGGACGAGAAAAACGGGACGCAGGTTCCACCTGAGCAAATTTTCGAGAATCCTGAAGCCACCTTGCAATTTGAACGAAACAGCCAGGGTTTAGTTCCAGGACGTGAATACAGTTTCCGGGTTAAGGCGGTCGACAAAAAGGGGTTCCTTGTGGCCTTTGGCGAAAAGCAGGAAACGCTCCTGGATCTGAAAACGTTTGTCTACGAACCGCCCGAACGAGAAGCCGTGGCCTTCAATATCAAATCCGTTCAAGCCGATTTCAAAACGCCCCAACTCAACCTCAATTTGGATGTACTCGATAAAAAACAGGATATCAACACCTACGAAGGATTCATTGTCGATGTGGAAACCGGGGCCGGTATTTACGACTTTACGCCCACCTTGTTCCCGACTGGCGGCCGCATCCAAGAGCAGTTACCCCCGGCCATCCGGCAGTTACAAGGACCACGGGAGTATCGGGTTACACTCTTTTTGACGACAAAAGACGGACGGCGTCTGGCAACCGATCCCTATGAATTCAAGGCCGTGCCGCCGCCGCCGCCGGGGTTGATTGCCCGGATTCAGCAAACTCTGACTGCCAATCCCATTGTCATTGTCAGCGTATTGGTGGTGACTCTGAGCGCCTCGATTTTGGTCATCTTTATGAAACGGCCGGGTCGGCGAGCCTCCGTACCCACGCCGCTGCCGCGACCGCCGGTGGATCACACCATGATCGGCCTGGCTGCCGTGGAGCCGGATCCCGTGCCACAAGCGGCTCGCGTTCCGAACGCTGCCCCGCAAGCAGCTCGTGTGCCGGAGTCGGCCAAGGAAACCAAATTGACCCCAATCCGGGCGCACCTGAAGGTGCTGCAAACATCCAACCCTATTCCTGAAAAGGAAAAGGTCATAACCAGCTATCCCTTTGTAGTAGGCCGAGAAGGGTGCCATTTCAACTTCCCTGACGATCGACGTATATCGCGCCGGCACTTGGAAATTACCGTTCGAGGTCAGCAAATTTTTGTCACCGACCTGGGTAGCCAGAATGGCACGTTTATCGACGAGTCTCGCCTGCAACCGAAGACGCCCACGCCGCTCAACGGCGCAACCAAGCTGCGGCTTGGTCGCAAAACTTGTGTGGAGCTAATAGTCGGTTAGGTAACCGGATAATTAGATGGTTGGCTGGACGATTAAGTGGACTTGAAGCCAGCCAACTAACTAACTGACCAACAAGCCAACCAACAAGCCATCGATCTTAATAGGAGCTTAAAACGCATGAACCAGAACAAAACACGCAGAAAAAAGTCAATCGCCCGCAGGGCATCCGTCAAAGTCGAACTGGTAATAATGGCGCTGGTCTTGTTTTTCATCGCGCCGCCGGCCCTGGCTCAAACACCGGTAGCCAAAGTAGCGATTACCTATGTCGAGACCGCGCCTCAGAAGAACGGCAGCATCGATGTTTCCGCTTTTGTCTCAGTCACTGATGAGACCGGCCGGCCGGTTTCCGGCTTAACCGCCGGGGATTTCATTCTGACGGAAAATGATCAGCCTATTCAATCCCAATCTCTATCTGTCGCGCCCGCGACTAATTCGCTGACTGCCGTCCTATTGATCGATGCTAGCGCTCGGATGGCTGACGTTGGCCCGGATCGCGTCCGAACGCTCGACGCGGCCAAAGACTCGGCGGTGGGTTTTATTGATGCCCTGACCGACGGCGATATGGTAGCGGTATATGAATACGACCGCCAAATACGGACCTTACAAACCATGACCTACGACCACAACTACGCTATCGACCGAGGGGTCAACCGGCTGAACGCGTCTCAATCAGAATCCGCCTGTTTGTTTGACGCGCTGCTCGCCGTGCAACAGGAGTTAATCCAGGACTCGCCCGACGGCCAGCAAGCGGTGGTGGTGATTACCGGCAGTTCAACCGGCGCGGCTGATGGCGCTTGCGGTGGGACCGCTCTCGATGACCTGCTTAACCTGGAAACCAAAACCGGCAACCCCATTCCTGTTTACAGCGTCGGCATTGGCGAGGCCGTTGATTCGGACGACCTTGAGCAACTAAGCAGCCGCACCGGCGGCCAGAGTTTTGCTGCTCTGGATGCCAAATCTTTAATCGACCAAGTTTTGTTGGTTTCAACTCAACTCAAGAATCAATATGAAATCAACTACACCACTGGCCTTAACGATGCCGTGGCTAAAGTCTCCTTGGTTGAGCGCGCGTCGCAGCAATCGGCTCAGCGCAACGTGGTCATTCCTGAGGTGGTTATCCCCACGCCTACCCCGCCCCCGCCCTACACGATTGCTCTAACAGTGGAACAGTCCGGCAGCGGCCAACTAACCGTAAATGCTCGTGTCCCGGACGATATATCCTTGAAACAGACCCAACTTTTCATTAATAACAACCTGGTGCAGAGAAGCGTCACCCCGCCCTTTGGCCGCTTTGAAATCGGTCTCAACGAGTTGGGGTCGGGCAAGCATAACATTCGGGTGCGAGCGACCGATGTCGACGGCGTCGAAGCTTCCGCCGAGGTTGACCTGACCTTGACTCTCCCGCCCACCCCGGTCCCCACCGTCGCGCCAACGGCTCAAGCCGAAGTCGCCCCGGTTGCGCCGGCAGCGGCTAACGACCCCGGTGGCGAAACCGATTTGACCGATAAGCTGCCGACCAGCGCCCTAATCTTTGTGGGCGGCGGTCTGCTAATTCTGGTTGTTGGGTTTAGCCTGATCGTACTCCACCTCATTGTCCGAGCCAGACGAGCCAAATCTAAGCCGGAAGCGTTGTATCCACCCATCTCAGCAGTTAACTACAATGTGCTGGATAGCCTGCCTCAGGGCGATCGCACTATGATCGAAGAGTTCGACGAGTTTGAAGAGGATGCGTTGGATCAACCGGCCGGCGATCGAACCTTGCTGGATGATGATTTTGATCGGCCTGACGACGACCGCACTTTTATCGAAGAGGACGCCTCGGATGATTTTGATAGCGACCGTACCTTTATTCGGGCGGAGCCTCTGGCTCAAATTAACGCTAAGTTAGTGGTTACCGCCGGCGAATTTCTGCTGCCTCAGACCGAGTTCGAGTTACCGCCGACCGAAACCACCATCGGCCGCAATTCAACCAAAGGTGTTGCCAACGACATTCCGATCAGCGACCGCGAAACATCGCGCTCCCATGCCAGGATAATCTATCGTAACGGAACCTACTTTATCAAAGACTTGAACTCGTCCACCGGCACATGGGTCAATGAGGTTAAACTCAGCCCACACGAAGAGGTCAGCCTGCTAAGCGGCGTAGAAATTGCCCTTGGCCCCCATGTAAAATTCAGATTCGATCAGTCGTCGCTGCCGGCTCACGACGAAACCATCTTTGATATTGATCAGGACTCCGCGTTGAGTTCGACCGACCGGGCCGACAGCGACCGTACAATTTTTGAAATAACCGAAGAGAAGGTGTAACTATCATGGCGATTATTCCTAGTAACTCCGTTGATCCGAAATCTGTTCCCGGCGGCACGGGCAAACTCGTACTACTGTTAGGGGGCATAGCCTTTGTGGTGGCCGCCGTACTGGTGGTAGCCGGCGTCTTTTATTTTTCCCGGACCCAAGCCGCCGATCCGGCGGTTGAGACGCCGCAGTCTACTCCTACGACGCTAATCGCCACGCCGACAGTGGGCCTGGTGGTTGAGTCCGCGCCGACCGAAGCGCCCCAGGTGGTGATGATTGTCACCTCGCCTACGCCGACGGTGACGCCCACCAACCCACCCGTTGTGACCGAGACCGCCGGCAGTTCTGAGGTTGTACGATCGCCAACTGCCACCCGGGCCCCAACGTCAACCCCGACGTCCACGCCGCGCCCTTTCCGCCCAACGCCCACGGCCACGGCCGGGGTCACGGTTGACGGCTGGATCGAGCCGATCACGCCCGATGAGAATTTCTATTTGCCGGCCGACGGCCTCACATTTCAATGGAAATGGCACGACAATAAAGCGTGCCAGTCGCCGCCGGATGGCTACGGCTTTGAAATTAGGATCTGGCGCGATGTTAGCACCGATTTCCCAAAGGGCGCGATGAATGCGAGAGACGAGAAGCCCAATATCAGTTGTGATCCCGAAAGCGGTCTCTACACCTTTACTATCGGCAACGTCAAGAAGGTTCCCGGCGTGCAAAATGCAGAATTCGGGCGGTTTCGTTGGGATATCGCCATTGTCCAGCTCGACCCGTATGCGCCGGTTATTACGTCGCCCAGTCGTATCTTTTACTATTAATTAACAGCAGATAAGGTGGCTGGCACTTCTTCTCAAATGGACGACGCTAAGCGGAACATAACGATGCGACTACCGCGATCAAGTGCCAATTACCTACAAAGTTACCATTAATCAGGGGATAAATCTAAACCCGAGTCCCTGAGTAGAGGGGGTAAACCCAAATGAGCATTAACTTTAGTTACGAAACAAATGTCGGTCGAAAACGCGATATAAATGAAGACAGCCTCTGGCCCCAGGCCGATCAGCATACCTATTCAGCCGGCGATCCTTATGGTATGCTGTTCATTGTGGCCGACGGAATGGGCGGCCATCAGTCCGGCGAAGTGGCCAGCGGTCTGGCCGTGACAGAAATGTCGACTACCTATTACAGCCTGGGCGAAGAGGTGCCGGATATAGGGGACCGCCTCCGGCTGGCCGTTCAAGCCGCTCATCAAAAAATTCGCGATGAAGCGGCCGAAGCCCCTGACAAAGAAAAGATGGGTACTACCATTGCGGCGGCGGTGGTCAAATACGAGCAAACCGACCAAAAAGGTACGGTATGGGTAGCCTGGGTTGGCGACAGCCGGGTTTACCTGTGGCGCCGAGGACGGTTGCAACAGCTCACCAAGGATCATTCGTTTTTATGGCCGCAGATCGAAGCGGGCCAGCTATCTTGGACGCAGCAGCGGGTTCATCCGCAGCGCTCCAGAATTAACCGCGCTTTGGTGGCGCACCATCCCGTAACCACCCCCGATGTACTCAGTTTTGAGCTGGAGCCGGGCGATCGTCTCCTACTTTGCTCCGATGGGTTATACGGCGAAGTTGAACCGAATGCCCTTGAATTAACCGTAGCCGCCTATCCCCCCCAAGAGGCTGTCCACTATTTGATTGAACAGGCGAACTCGCCCAAAGAAATCAGGAATGATAATCAGCGCTATTTGCTGGAGGGCGGCGATGACAACATCAGCGCCATCATCATTGAGATTGAAAAACAACGCCCAGTTTCAACGGTTTCCGATACAGTGCCCGATTTGCCGGTCATCGAGCCGAAGCGTTCCCCGTGGCAAGCGCTGATTGGAGTTGCCGTGGTTTTGCTGGTCTTGTTAGTCGCCGGCTTCCTATTCGTTACCGATTTTGGGTCGGATACTGCCATTACCAACGCCAGCGCGCCAAGCCAGGCGCCGGCTGCCGCTGCGCCCCCGATCGAAGCGGACGAGCCGGACGCCGCCCCGCAGGAGTCCATTGTCATCGTCTCATTGGCCGACACGCGGGAGATAATTCCTACGCCCACAGCCGAGGCCAGTTTAGACGCGTTGAATGGGGAGTCGGTTCAGACCGAAACGCGCCTACCCACCGCCACCCGAGGGCCAATTTCCCTCCCCACCCAGCCGCCTAGCCCTACTCCAACGCCCACTGCGACGTCGTTACCAACAGCCACCCCCTTACCACCCACCCCAACCCCGGAATTGGTGGTAGAAAACCCAACGGCCGGCCCGTCCATCCCGACGCTGATCAAACCCAAGCCCTTCGGTGCCGGGGCCAGACAATACAGTTCCAATCGGGATATTGAGTTTGTCTGGCAATGGCCGGGTGAACTCACCGACACCCTGAGCTTTGAGATCCGGGTGTGGTTGCCGGGTCAGGAGCGACTCGGTGTTCACAATGCATCCCTTTTACGGCAGGATGCGACCTTCAAGCGTTTGGGGGATAACACTTATGCTGTCTCCCTTACCCTGGAAGGAGCGACCAATGTCAAACAAACCAGCCCCGATTACAGTTGGTCGGTCGGCGTAGTTGAGATCGAGCCGGAATATAAATGGTTGGGCCTCGAGTCGGAGCCGCAGCGGATTAGTATTCTAGTTCCGGCCTCAGGTTCTTAGAGTTTGACTTGCTAACGGACACCCTTTGAATTTGATCTAGAATTAGCTAGCGAAGTCACCTTCTGGCAACCGGACCGCCGACTGCCGACGGTAGACCGCCCCAAAAATAGGCCAAACCGGGTCGCTCGGGCGGTCAGTGGACAGCGGTCGGTGGTCACGGGAGGCAGACTCTTTGTCGAATCGAGTATGTGTCCGTTAGCAAAAGAGTTTGAAAGCAATCGGGCGGGCTGGAGCATTGCTCTGGCCTACCCTTCCCCGACACCAAAATTGGAGGTAGGGAGATTGGGCGCTTGAGCGATCATCAAAGCCAATCTCCAATCTCCAATATCCCCTCTCCCCTATCCCCTATCTTCCGCCGGACCCTTACGGCGCATCTTGGCTTCCGTTTCGACAAATCCTGTTTCCTCTGCTAAAATCCGGTCAGCTACCGTCCCACGCCAAGCCAGCTTGTTCCCTGACCATGCCACTCCCTCTGGCCGACTTGGGCGATGGTGCGCCCATATTATCATCCTGGAAGCTCACAATATGAATGAAAAAGTGGATCGATCATACTTCATCTTGATCTTGATGGTCATGGGTTGGGCCGTGCCGATTACCTTGGCCGCCGTGGTCTATTTTTGGCTCTTTTCTAAGGGCATCGACCTCATGTGGACCACAATTCCGCAGACCTTATTCCCTAATGTGGATCGCAGACTCTACACGGTCGTCGTCGCTACCTTTGGCGGTTGTTTAGTGGGGTTAACGATGCATTACCTGGCCCACGGCCATGGTAAATCTTTGCAAGAAGAGTTAGCTCAAGAAGGGCGGATGGAATATCGGGGGCTGTTGGGGCTTTTGCTCGGCGCGATCATCACCTTATCGTGTGGGGCCAGTCTGGGGCCGGAAGCGCCGCTGGCCCATTTGGGCGGCGGGATGAGCACCTGGCTGGCCGAGCGTCTGAAATTCACCATTGAGAAAACCCGAATTGTGGCCATGTCGGGGGTTTCGGCCGCCTTTGGGGCCTTGATTAGCAGCCCTGTGGGCAGCGCCTTCATGACCATCGAGTTTACCAGCTTGTTGACTTTTCCGCTGTACACCATGCTCATTCCCGCTCTCAGTGCATCCCTGGTCGGTTTTCTGGTCTTTTCCAACATCGTCGGCAGCCCGATGGTCGGGCTTTTACGTTTTGAAGATTATGCCGGGCTGCGGCCGGTCTTTCTGCTCGATGCCGTTATTTTCGGGGCGTTAGGACTGGGGCTGGCCTTTATCTTCAAACTGATCCATACCGGCACGCGCCGATTGGTTGAACCGCTGTCGAAATATCCGGTCCTTAAAACGACCATCGGCGGCCTGGGCTTCGGACTGGTCGGGGCCATATTGCCGTTGTCCATGTTTTCCGGCGAACATGAAATTGAGGAGGTCATAAACCACGGGGCCGAGATCGGTGTCGTGGTGCTCATCGTGCTGGCCTTCGTAAAACTCTTTACGCTGAGCTTGTGTATGAACACCGGCTTTCCCGGCGGTTTTATTTTTCCGATCTTATTTTCGGCGGGGACGCTGGGGGTGGCCATTAACCTGATGGTGCCCACCGTGCCGGTTAGTGTCGCTGTGGTGGGCTTAATGGCCGGCGTTGGCGGAGCGCTGATGCGCATGCCTATCTCCGTCATCCTGTTAATTAGCGTGCTTACCCAACAAGAACTGCTTCCCATGGTCATTTTGGCCACCCTAACCGCTTACCTGCTGGTCATGGCCGTGCCCGCCGGCGACGCCCGCCAGGCGTATTCAGACGCCGAGGCCGAAGCGCTAACCCCGGAGCCGGCGTAGAGGTAATAACACTACGAATGAGAATTAAAGGAGCGACAAAGCTTGCTTTGTCATACTGACCGTTAGGTCAAAGTAAACTTTGACGCTCCAGATCTGTATTTTCAAAGGAGTCCGGCAGTCTCAAATGAGACGACACCGACAATGAAAATTATCGTAGGACAAACTTAAGTTTGTCCCACAAGTCTATTTTCACAGGAGGCAGCCCCGATGGGCCAAGAAATCGAACGCAAGTTTTTAGTCGATAAGGCGCTCTGGTATGAGGTCCGGCCGGAAGGCACAGACTACCGCCAGGGCTACATCGTCAACACCAAAGGTAAAATTGTCCGCGTCCGGGTGGCTGGCGCCAAGGGCTACCTGACCATCAAAGGCGCGACTCAGGGCGCGACCCGGGCCGAATTTGAGTACGAGATCCCGGTTGAAGAGGCCCGCCAACTGCTGCAGTTCTGCGAAGGCCCGCTGATCGAGAAGACGCGCTACAAGGTAGAAGTCGAGCAGCATCTGTGGGAAGTGGACGAATTCTCCGGCGAAAACGACGGCTTAATTATGGCCGAACTTGAATTGGAGAGCGAAGACCAACCCTTTACTAAACCGGCCTGGGTTGGCCCAGAAGTAACCGACGACCTGCGCTACTACAACGCCAATTTAGTCAAGAATCCCTACAGCCGCTGGCAATAACTAGCCGGCGACCTCTTCCCTTAACCTGACCAACTCGACCGGCGCATCCTGGGCCAGCAGGGCCAGCGTCGCTTCCAGGACCCGTCGCTGTTGGGCCGTATCGTGCCGGTTGCCCGCGGTCGAGCCGCGCGCTAACTGGGTGAACGTGCCGCGTGGCGGCGCCGTCAACCGCGTCACCCCGGCGATCCAGGTGGTCAGCGTGGTGGCGATACCTTCCATCTCCAATGCTCTGGCAATCAGTCCCACGGACTGGGCGCAGAGCGGTCAAGCCGGGATCAGCAGCGCCGCGTCGATTTGCTCCGCTTTGGCCGCCGCCACAATGGCCGGAATCGTCTCATTCACCGTGCGGGTTACATCCGGCTGGTAGCCGTGAAAACTGATCACCGACGGCGCTAACTCGCCGACGATGCCCTCGCGGACCATATCTTCCAGGTGACGCAGCGGCAGCAGTACCTGCGGGTCGTCGTTGACGGCGGCGTGGTCATAGTGCGTATGGGCGTAGGCAATCGCCTCAAACGGCGTCGATGACGGATAGGTCCGGATGGTGTAATCCCCCAAAGGATTCTCCGCGTCATACGGATCCTGGCTAGCTTTCAGGTAACTTCCGGCTGAGCTAATTAGCGCCAGCCGGCTCCGGGCCAATTCAATCCCCGGCCCTGCCGGCGCCTGGCTGTTTTTCGGTCGCACATAGATCTTAAAGTCAGTTTCCCCGGTCTCCTGATAATGAGCCAGCCAGCCCTGCTCATATGCTGCCTGCCACTGCTCAAGGTTTTCAAGAATTTCCATATCGTGTCAGTGTCTCCTTGTATAAAATTATGACGGCTTGTAGTAATCGATTTAGCGATGGGTTAGCCCTTACCACGAACAGGCGCTATTGCGGCTGCAATCCCTGAGCCAGTACCTCGTAGCGGGTGACGGTTCCCTCCGGCACAATCAAATCGACCTCGAATGGCGTGGTTGCGCCGGCCTTGAGCAGCGTCACGACCAGTTCAACCTGGCGCTGGGCCAGTACGCGGTCGGCCTCATCGTAAGCGATAACGACCAGCCGCACCGACTCGACATCGTTGCTGCCGAAGTTGCGCAACTGGCCGGTTACTCGGTAGGCGCCGGACGGCTGCACCTCGCCGCGCACATCAAACGTTTCCAGATCGAAGTAGTAGCGCGTGTCTTCAGCCAGCGGTACGGCGGAGACGGGTATGATGCGATACTGGGCAAAACTGCTCGGCGGGTTTTCAAACAACAGAGCAAACGGCGCCGACTGGCCGGGCAAGGCCACATCGAGTTGGGTAAAAGCCGCTTCTCTGGCCAGCAAGCCGCCCGCTTCATCGAGCAGCGCGGCTTCGATCACAATTTCGGTCAGCAGGTTATCGCCGGGGTTGTGAACCGTGCCGAAACACCACAAGGTTCCCTGGCGGGTCTCTTGAAAATTGATCGACGTTATCTCTAGGGGCAGCGGGGTTGGCGTCGGCGTCGGGGGATCTTCCGGGCCTTGCTCCGGCGGCGGAATAATCAGCCGCTGGCCGATTTGCAGATAACGCGGATCAGGTATGCCGTTGGCTTCCTGGAGCGCCTCGGTGGTGCGATCAAACTGAATGGCGATACTGAGCAGGGTGTCGCCCGGCTCGATGGTGTAGATGACCGGCGTCGGGGTGATGGTCGGCGTGGGCGTATTGATCGGCGTGGCGATACGCGGCGTCGAGGTGGCTCGCGGCGTGGGTGTGGCGATAATGGTCTCGGCGGCGGGTGTGGCGGGGCCGGTGACCACGGCCAGCGGGGTCGGGGTGATAACCCGCCCACAGCCGGCCAGCCAGCCGCCCACCACCACCGCCACCACAAGCCGTATTGCAGGTGTAAATCCTTCCTTCATGATAGCCCGGCATTGTACCACGAGAAGGAAGCAATCGGGAAACGGGCGCTGTGTAGATCCGCTGCGCCGTCGGTTCGCCAACCGTTTATGGAGCCGGGACTTTCTCCGGGACGACCTCGGCGCCAAGGGTGAATGCCCCATCTTTCACGGCGATAATGGTCACTCCTTTTTGGGGAATGTGCGAGTCGCCGAAGGAGATCGAGCCGGTGATGCCGGCGTAATCCTTGGTCTCTTCAATGGCTTTCTTGATGGCCGCGGCGTCGGTCGAGCCAGCGCGGGTGATCGCGTCGGAAATCAAGTTCATGGTGTCATACCCCAATGCGGCAAAGGCGTTTTCAGGATCGTGGCCATATTCTTTATTGTAGTCCGCGATAAATTTTTTGATGCCTTCGGTGCCGCCCGTCGCGTCCATCAAGGCGTGGGTGGTAAAGAAGACATTCTCGGCGGCCGGGCCGGCGACGCTGAGTAGATCGGGGGTATCGTACCCGTCCCCGCCCACAATGGGGCCGGTCAGACCGGCGTCGCGGAACTGCTTGATCACCGGGCCAACGTTGTAGGGCATAGCCGAGATGAAGTAGAAATCGGGCTGTTCCGGCAGGGCTTTAATCTTGGCTATTTGGGCTGAAAAGTCAGTGGCTTCATCGTCATACTGATCTTCAAGGACAATCGTGCCGCCCAATTCGGTGAAACGATCCTTGAAGTAGCCGCCCAGCAGAGTGGTGTATTCAACCCCTTTGTCCCAGAGCAAATAGGCGTTTGGACCAAAGTTGTTAAAGCCGTATTCAGCCCCAGCGGCGGCCTGAACGTTATCGCCGAAGCAGGCCAGGAACATCTCGTCGCCCACCTGGGTCGGGATTTTGGGGGAGGTGGCTCCGGCAGTGATAAACGGCAACCCGGCGGCCTGGATCGTCGGCCCGGCCGCCAGCACCGAGTCGGTGTCGGTAAAACCGATGACCGCCACGACGCCGTCTTCCTCGACAAACTGTTTAGCGATTTGGGCCGTCACATCCATTTTGTACTGGCTGTCGTGGACAATCAAATCGACGGGCCGCCCCAACACACCCCCGGCTGCATTGATCTCTTTGGCCGCCAATTTGGCCCCGTTAGCCGCCGGCAGGTCTAGAGCCGACTCCTCGCCGGTGAGGGCAAAGCCGCCGCCAATTTTGATCGGCTCACTGGAGGCGGCTTCGCCAGAGGTGTCACTACCGCTGGTACTGGGCGTGGGAGTCGCCCCACCGCAAGATAGCAGCAGCAGACTTACAACCAGCATTACGATGGGGATAAAAAATTTAGTTTTCATCGTATTTCCTTCTCCTCGCTAGAAATCGCTAAATTTTTGACAATGGTTGAAATCGTTTTGACTTCCCTCAATTGAGATTATCTACGGCGACGGTTCACCCCCTTTCCGAAATAGGCGGGCTAACACAATTTCTCGCCGGCCCAAAAGCCCATTAGGCCGGTAGATGATGATGACAATCAGTATGACAGCCAGGGTGATCTGGCTCATACCGTATAACAGCGTGACGTCTTCCAAACGGCGAAGCGCCTCGGCCAGGGCCATGATGGCCACAGTGCCCAGCACCGAACCGCTGACTGAACCCAACCCTCCAACGATGAGCATGGTGATCACGCGAAAGGTCAGATCAAAGTAGAAGACGGTGGGCGAGAATGAGGTGATGAAATGGGCATACAAGGAACCGGCCACGGCCGTAAAAAAAGCGCTGACGACAAACGCCAGCAAGCGGGGCGGCAGGATGGCCAGGCCGATCGCTTGCGCCGCCAATGAATCTTCGCGCTGGGCAAACATGGCTCGACCATAGGCCGAATATTTCAAGCGCCAGACCACGTAGAGGGTGAGAATCGCCCAACACCAGACCCACCACAGGCCGGTATACGGGGTAACGTTGGAAAAGGTACGCGAGCCGCGCGTAAAGTTATCGGCATTGAACAGGATGACTCGCACAATGACCAGAAAGCCCAGGGTAGCGACCGCCACAAAATGGCCCGACAGCCGCATCAATACCAAGCCCACCAGTAGGGCCACCCCGGCCACTAAGCCTGCGGCCAATAGGGTAGCTAATAGAAAGCCCAAGGGAAATGGGCCTAGGTAAAAATCGAAATGGACGGCGGCCAGCCAAGCGGGCAGGTTGGGCAGGTAATCGGCCTTTTTGGCCAGCGGGAGAGTCAGAATAGCCGAGCCATAAGCGCCTAAGGCCATAAAGCCGATGTGGCCCAGCGAGAAGACGCCGGTAAAGCCGCTGGCCAAATTTAGACTGAGAACCAGGATCATAAAGATACCCAGGTTAATGACGAACCCCTGCCAGAAGGCGCGGCCTGATAATTGCAGCAGGGTTAGCCCAACGGTTAAAAGCAGAATGGCCCCCAATCGAATGGCCACGGGCGATTGCATCAAGGCGGCTACGCCTCCCGGGTTGGCGGACTGCGCCTCGCCGACAGCCGAGCTGGCCGGCCGATCATCCAGCGTGCTCATCGCATCTCCTCCCGATCCGGCCGGCCCAGAATGCCGTTGGGCCGGAAGAGCAGCATTAGAATGAGCGCCACAAATACAAAGGCATCCCGGTAACCGGTCAGGCTGCTTGGCAACCACTGCTGGATTAGCGCCTGTGCGCCGGGCGACACCATACCGGGGGGCAGAATATCGCCAATGCCGGGCAGGGCGGTTAATAGTACCTCCAACGCGCCCAACACAAATCCGCCGACCACCGCGCCGGCGATGCTGCCAAAGCCGCCGATCACGGCGGCGATAAATGCTTTGAGAACCGGTGTAAAGCCCATATAGGGATTGATCTGGCCGGCTTGCACCGCAAAGAGGAGGCCGGCAATAGCCGCCAGGCCCGATCCGATGGCAAACGCCAGGGCGATGATGCGATTGATATTGATGCCCATCAACTGCGCCGCCGTCAGATCTTCAGCCGCGGCTCGCATGGATAGGCCGGGCACGGTGCGGGTTACAAAAATGAGAGGGAGACCAGGGCGATGAACCCGACCGCCAGACTGACCACGTTGAGCCGGGGGACGGTAATTGGGCCGAAGGCGACGACGCCGTTCAGCACTGCGGGCGTGGGGAAGGCAATTTGAATCGGCTGCCCTAAGAAACGGGTGGTCAGCAGCATACCATTTTGTAAAATTTCGGCCACGGCCAGCGACGTCAACAGCGTGGCTACATCGGGCGCACCTCGGATGGGACGGTAAGCGATGCGCTCCATCAGCAGCCCCACTATCACCGTTCCGGCGATGATGAATATCACCGTTAGGCCCAACGGCACGTTGGCAAACAGGGCGAAAGCGGCCAGGTACGCCGCAATCATCATCAGATCACCGTGGGCAAAATTAATCAGTCGCAAGATGCTAAAAACCATGGCCAGCCCCACCGCCATTAAGGCGTACAGGCTGCCAATGCTTAAGGCATTGACCGTTTGTTGAATAGCATAGTAGACCATCGTCATAGCGGCTA
This sequence comes from Anaerolineales bacterium, assembly GCA_020634855.1. GTDB lineage: Bacteria > Chloroflexota > Anaerolineae > 4572-78 > J111 > JAGRBY01. The sequence goes on along the minus strand of JACKAU010000018.1, from coordinate 59,837 downwards.
AACCCTATTTACCCAGATAGGATTGCTCGACCTGGGGATTATGTTTCAGTTCTTCCGGCGTACCGGTCAGCGTAATCTGGCCGGTTTCGATCACATAAACGCGGTCGGCGGCGTCCAAGGCCTGATGGATGTTTTGTTCAACCAGTAGAATGGTTTTGCCTTGCTGTTTCAATTGGCGGATGATCTGGAAGATGTGTTCGACAATCAGTGGGGCCAATCCCAGCGAAGGTTCATCGAGCAGCAACAATTTGGGCCGGCTCATCAAGGCCCGGCCAATGGCCAGCATTTGCTGTTCTCCGCCGGACAGCGTGCCCCCGGACTGGGATAACCGTTCTTTTAGGATGGGGAACAAACTCAACACCCAATCCATATCGGCCGCCATATCTGTCCCCCGGCGGCGCTGAACCGCTCCCAGGCGTAGATTTTCACGCACGGTTAACCCGCCAAAAATGCGGCGTCCCTCCGGGCAATGGGATATTCCCAAAGCCACAATCCGATCCGGGGCGGTTCGGGTAATGTCGGCGTCTTCATATAAAATGGCGCCCTGGCGGGGACGTAACAAACCGGAAATTGTTTTGAGGGTGGTCGATTTCCCGGCCCCGTTTGAGCCAATCAAGGCCACCAACTCACCCTCATTCACCTGGAAAGAGACGCCGTTCAAAGCCCGGATCGAGCCGTAGTAGACGTGGAGGTTCGATAATTTAAGCATCCTGGGCCTGACCAAGATAGGCGGCGATGACCTCGGGATTGGTGCGCACCGTTTGGGGAGTCCCTTCCGCAATTAGGCGGCCATAATTGAGTACCTGAATTTGGGTGCATAAGTTCATGATTAAGGGGATATCGTGGGCCACCAAAACAATCGTGATATTTAGTTCATCGCGCAACCGCCGAATAAGTTGCAATATTTCATCGGTTTCATTGGGGTTCATCCCGGCCGTGGGTTCATCGAGGAGGAGAATTTTCGGATTGAGAGCCACTGCACGCGCTATTTCTAATTTGCGCTGATCACCATAGGGCAGGTTATGGGCTTCTTGGTGGCGCTGAGCGGTTAGCCCCACCAGGTCGAGACATTGGTCGGCTCGAATTTCAAGCTCACGTTCGGTTTGTTGAAAGGCGCGAGAGGATAGCAGCGTAGCCCACAGCGAGTTGGCGAGTTGGCTCTGCCAGGCCACTTTGACATTTTCGATAACGGACAGGTTGCCAAAAAGACGGATATTTTGAAATGTGCGGGCGATGCCCAATTGAGCAATGCGGTAAGCGGGGGCGTGGGTAATATCGTGTTGGAGCAGGTGAATTGTGCCCGAAGTAGGTTTGAGAAACCCGGTTAGCAAATTAAAGAGGGTGGTTTTACCGGCGCCATTCGGCCCGATAACGCCGTGGATCGAGAGTGGTGTTAGTTGCAGGGTGTAGTCATCGAGGGCGCGCACCCCTCGAAAAGATTTAGATAGCCCTGTAACTTGCAAAAGAGGCATGGTCAAGCCTCCGGTTGAGGTACTACGATGATTGGACGACAATCTTAACGAAGACCGGATTATACTCACAATTGAGCGGCTATGTCAAATGGGCTTTTATGTTGACCCACTGTTCTCATTTTGGAGCAAAGACCTGACAGGTTTTCGTAAATTTAACCCCGTTGACGACAACTTTTCGTTCAAAAGGTATGTTGAAAATTTCAGATAAAACCCGCCAGGTCTGGTCATGCCTACCCGGCTCTCATCACATACCGGCTGCGACCCCGGTTCTGTCGTTAAACTCCTGGATCAAGGCGTCAATCGCGCCAACTTGTTTGGGGATGTCGCTCCAGTAGTTGTCATCGTACCACTGCGCTTGAATTTCGTTGAATGTCTTGCCCTGCTGCTCGACCCAGGTATAGTATTTCAGGTTGTGGATGCGCTTGCGGTCATAGTAACCTAACTCTTGGACGTAGTCGATGGTTGTGCCCAGCAGATAGCGATGGTAGGCTCCGGCGGCGTCCAATTCAGTGAACTCGCCGCGCTCCTCGTTCAGTTCGGCCAGGCGGCTCTGGTACATCTCCATCGAGTCGGTCAAGACGGTCAGGACGATGTCGTTTTCTCCCAACTCATAATATTTGGCAAATTTAATGGCGGACAGGACGTTGCCGATGCCGGAGATGCCCAGCCAATCCAGTTGGTCGATCAGTTCTTCCGCCACTCCCTGCTGGGCCAGATACCGTTTACCGGCCGGTTCATTGAACAGGCGGATCAGGCTGATCGGCCCTTCGTCATCGACGCCGATAACCATATCGGTGTTTTTGACGTTATGAATCCAGGGCACGTGCTTGTCGCCGATGCCCTCGATGCGGTGTTCGCCAAAGCCGTTGTACAGCAAGGTAGGGCATTGCCTCGCCTCGCTGGCAGCGATTTTGCTGTCGGGGAACTGTTTTTTCAAGTAATCTCCGCTGGCAATCGTGCCGGCCGAGCCGGTGGCCGAGATAAAACCACGATAGTGATCGTGCGGCCCCATCACCTGCTCTAATACTTCGTGCATTGCCGGCCCGGTGACTTCGTGATGCCACAGGTAGTTGCCAAACTCATCGAACTGGTTGAAGATGACCAAATCTTGACCCGACCGGCGCAATTCCCAGCACTTATCGAAAATTTCTTTGACATTGCTCTCGCTGCCGGGCGTTTTGATGATTTCACCGGCCACCGATTGCAGCCACTCGAAACGCTCTTTACTCATCCCTTCCGGTAAAATGGCAATCGACTGGCAGCCCAACAAGGCCGAATCGTAAGCCCCGCCCCGGCAGTAGTTGCCGGTCGAGGGCCAGACGGCCTTTTGGGTGGTCGGATCAAATTGACCGGTTACCAGGCGCGGCGCCAAACAACCAAAGGCCGCGCCGACCTTGTGCGCGCCGGTTGGGAACCATTTGCCAACCGGCGCGATGATCCGGGCATCGACGCCGGTCAGGGCCTTGGGAAATTCCAGAAACGTCACCGGGCCATAGCCGCCTCCGTTAGCTGTCGGCTCATTGTGCCAAGTGATGCGAAATAGGTTGAGCGGGTTGACATCCCACAAACCAATCCCTTTTAGTGCGCCGACGATATTTTCCGGCACTCGCTGCGGGTGGCGCTGCTGTTCGAAAGTAGGGATAATAATGTTACGCTCTTTCGCGCGTTTAATCGACCGCGCCAGGGCTTCTTCGTGAAGAGTTAAATCGATCATGGTATTGTCCTTTGAATGTTGCTATTTGAGAGGGAGTAAGAAGTAAAGAGTAGGGAGTAAAAGGTCATCAGACCGAACTACGATTTTCTACTCCTTAATCCCTACTCCTTACTCCTTTCGATTAGTTGCTCTAACGCCGCCAAACTTGGCTCAACCCGTTGCGGCTGCGTCCCGACCTGCTCAACCGCTTTCATCGCACTGGCCACATCCTTGAGGCCGCTGCCGGTGTTGATGACCACAATCCGTTCGTTGGCCGAGACCAGTCCCTCGTTGACGGCTTTGACCAGACCGGCGTAGGCAGTCGCGCCGGCCGGTTCGGCAAAGACGCCGGTGGGGCGGGCCAGGGCCGGAATGGCGGCCAAAATCTCCTCATCGGTGACAGAGATGAAGGCCCCTTGAGTTTCCCGTACGGCGCGCATAGCTTTGAGGCGATCTCGCGGCAGGCCGGCGCTGATGCTGTCGGCGATGGTGGCGGCTTTGATGGGTGGCTTGGTGAGTACATCCTCGTCGTTTTGCCAAGCCTCATACAAATAGGCGCTGCCCGCGGCTTGGACGCCCATCAATTTGGGCATACGATTAATCCAGCCCAGTTCGAGTAAATCCTTGAACCCCTTGTGGACTCCACCGATAATGCAGCCGTCGCCGACGCTGACAAAGATGCGGTCGGGCGCTCGCCAGCCCAACTGCTCACAAATCTCGTAGCTGACCGTCTTTTTGCCTTCAGTCATGTAGGGGTTGTAGCCGGTGTTGCGATTGTACCAGCCGTACTTGGCGGCGGCTTGCAGGCACAGCTCAAAGGCATCGTCGTAGCTACCTTTGACCAGCATCACCTGCGAGCCGAAGACCAGCAGTTGGGCGATTTTGGCCGGCGGCGCGGTCTCCGGTACAAAGATAATGTTCGGCTGGCCGACGCTGGCGCACAACCCGCTCAGGGCCGCTGCGGCGTTACCGGTGCTGGCCACAGCGATCACCTCCGCCTGCTGTTCCTGCGCCTTGATCACGGCGATGGCGCTGGCCCGATCCTTGAACGAGGCTGTCGGCAAGCGGCCATCATCTTTAACCCAAAGCTGCTTCAGTCCCAACTCGTCCGCCAGCCGTCGTGTTCGATACAACGGCGTCCAGCCGACGGTCAGCGGCGGTACTTTGCTGTCGCGTTTGATCGGCAGCAATGGTTTATAACGCCAGATAGTGTAGTTGGTATTGTACAATAAATCGCCCTGGCTGATCCGCCGGCCGATAAGGTCATAGTCGTACTCGACATCGACAATGCCGTCCGCGCCGTGGTCGGGACAGACATAGGCAATCTCGTCCGGCGCATAAGTTTTGCCGCAAATGAGGCATTTGAGGTGGAGGATGTGATCGATTGGATTGGTCTGAGACATAGGTTTACACCTGGTAGTGCGTAGTTCGTATTTGGGCATTTTCTACGCACTACGAATTACGCACTATTTTGTTATTCTTGTACCCGTTTCACCGGCCACGGCCCGCTCAATGTTCTCCGGGTTGGTGATAACGGCTTCGCGGCCGCCGCGTTCCAGATATTCGACGACCGCCTGAATTTTAGGAGCCATACTGCCTTTGGCAAAATGACCGCCGGCCTGTAGGTATTCCTTGGCTTGGGCCAAAGTTAAGTGATCGAGCCAGGTTTGGTTGCGTTTGCCAAAGTTGAGCGCTACTTTCTCGACGCCGGTGCTGATGATAAACAGATCGGCCCCCAACACCGTGGCCAGCAGCGAGGCCGCCAGGTCTTTATCGATGACGGCGGCGGTACCGGTTAGGTTGCCCTCCGCGTCGGCCACGACGGGAATACCGCCGCCCCCGACCGCAATCGTAATGATGCCGGCGGCGATTAAATCCTTGATGATTTTTTCTTCGACAATGCGCAGCGGGCGGGGCGACGGCACGACCCGCCGCCAGCCGCGACCGGCATCCTCCATCACTTCCCAGCCTTCAAGTTGGCGGCGCATAGCCTGGCCTTTGGTCATAAAGGAGCCAATCGGTTTGGATGGATTTTGAAAGGCGGGGTCGGCGGGATCGACCTCGACCTGAGTAACCACCGTGACCGCCTGCTTATCCATACCGAACTGTCGAAAATAATTGTACAGATGCTGCTGCAAGGCATAGCCGATGGCGCCTTGGGTATCGGCGCCGCAGACATCGAGCGGTACTTCGTGCAGTTCGTGGGCGGCCAACTCCGAACGGCGCAGGATAAAACCGACCTGCGGCCCGTTGCCATGCCCAATCGCCACGTTCCAGCCGGCCTGAATCAGATGAGCGATGTGCAAAGCCGTCTCGCCCGCCGCCTGATATTGGTCGGGTAAGGTTTTATGTTTGGAGTCTTTAATCAATGAATTTCCGCCAATCGCGACGACGGCAATTTTGTTGGGCATGGAGTGTGTGTCTCCTGATGTGTTAAAGATGTGATTAATGAAGGCTAAGGCTGAGGCTAAGGCTAAGAAAAAGGTCGCTTAGCCTCAGCCTTGGCCTTTTTGTTTCAACCCACCTTCTATACTTAGCTCATGGTCAAAGCCATAACCGCCTTCTGGGCGTGCAGGCGGTTTTCGGCTTCATCATAGACCACTGATTGCGGGCCGTCGATGACGCCGTCGGTGACTTCGATGTTGCGGTCGGCGGGGAGGCAGTGCATGTAGATAGCGTCTTTTTTGGCCAAGGCCATGCGTCGTTCGTCGGTGATCCAGTCGGCGTACTGTTTGCCGATTTCAACGCTCTCGGCCTCGTCTTCGGTGGTGACCCAGCAGCCCCAACTTTTGGGGTAAAGGATGTCGGCGTCTTTGAAGCCGGCGTCCATGTCGTCCATAATCTCAAAGCTGCCGCCCGACGCCTTAGCATTGTCGGCGGCTTGCTGGACGATATCGGGCATGAGCTTGAACTCCGGCGGGTGAACCAGGCGAACATTCATGCCGTAGCGCGACATCAGCAAGATGAGGCTCTGCGGCACGCTGAGCGGCTTTTGGTAGCTGCTGGCATAAGCGTAGCTCACAGCGATGGTCTTGCCGCGCGGGTCGCCCTTTTTCTCGATGATGGTCATCAGGTCGGCCAGAATTTGGAAGGGATGGTAGACGTCGCACTGCATGTTGAGGATCGGCACGCGGCTGGCCTCGGCCACCTCGGTGATGTATTTATTGCCGAAGTTCCAGTCGCACTGGCGGATGGCGATGCCATCGAAGTAGCGCCCGTAAATTTCGCCGATCTCTTTGGCCGTATCGCCGTGGCTAATCTGGGTGGTGGTGCTGTCGATGAACGCACCGTGACCGCCGAGTTGAGCGATACCGGCCTCGAAACTGGCGCGGGTGCGGGTGCTGGTGAAGAAGAAGAGCATCGCCAAAACTTTATCGCGCAGATAAGCGTGCTCACGACCAACCGCCCGCGAGCGCTTCAAATCGAGCGCTAAATCCAGGACGGTATCGATTTCATCTTTGGTCCATTCCTGGGTGGTGATCATGTCCTTGCCACGAAAGTGGGTTTGCATAGAGTTTCTCCTCTTAAAGATTTTTTGTTTTTTTACGAAGGCTAAGGCTGAGGCTAAGGCTAAGATTGAAAGACTTTCTTCGTCTCCGCCTTAGCTCTGTCATTTATCCTTTTTCTAATGTGCGAATAATGGCATTTAATTCGCCGATGATCTTTTTGCAGTGAACCATTAAATTATCGCGAGTTTTCGCATTGATATAAGTCAGGCCGTGGCTCACTAAAATTTGACTCATGAGTTCGTAGACGCTGCCCCTTGAGATTTTGTAGAAACGTGTTTTGTCTTTGGCATCATATCGTCCAAAGCCTTCAGCGATGTTATGAACAATCGAATTGGCCGACCGCCGAGTGTCTGAGGTTAGGCCAAAACGCTCATCTGCTGGAAAAGTTTTTGTCATTTTGTAGATGTCTAGTACCAGTTGAAATCCTGTTTGCCAAACCGGCATCTTAGTGAAGTCTTCATAACTCATGGGGGGAGTCTCCGGTAGGTTTTTAGTTCAAAAGAAGGCTAAGGTTAAGCCCGTTTTTTCTTAGCCTTAGCCTCAGCCTTCGCCTTTTTATTCAATTGTACTTATATTCTAACTTTCCTTCAACACCGCCGGCAGCAGGGCATAGAACTCCGTCGCTTTGACGACCTCATCTAACGGGACGCTGTCCAGGGTGGTGTGGGCGACTTTTTCATCGCCGGGGCCGAAGCCAATGGACGGGATACCCGCTTTGCCGGCCCAGTAGGTGGCGTTGGTGCTGAACTCCCAGCGGCCGGTAGGTGCGTCGGGCAGGCCGATGGCCTGGCGAGTTTCCTGCCCGGCTCGGACAAAGGGGTGAGCGTCGTCATGGGCCCAGGCCGGGAAATATTTATCGACGGGGAAGACGAAGCCGGTGTAGCTGGGTTCATCGTAAAAGAGCGGTTCAATGGTGAAATCGGCTTGGTGTTCGGCAGGGATGAGCGCCGCCAGTTGGGCGATGACGCCTTCTTGGGTTTCGCCAAAGGTCATGCGGCGGTCGATGAAAATCGTACATTCGTCCGGTACGGCGTTGATCGAGACGTTGCTGGTTTTGATGTCGCTAACGGTAATTTTGCCGTGACCCAGAAAATCGTGATCGCCTAGCTCCGGCTCCAGCTGGCTGATGGCCTCGATGACCGGCAGCATTTTGTAGATGGCGTTGTCGCCCAGATGGTTCGAGGCGGCGTGGGCGCTTTTGCCTTTGGCCGTGATCTTCAATTCCAAACGGCCTTTGTGGCCGCGATAAACCTGCATGTTGGTCGACTCGCCGATGACGACGTAGTCGGGCCGGATTTGGGGATCGACCTCGACAAAGGTGTTGCCGGTGATGCCGTCGCACCACTCCTCCATGTTGCCGAAGTAGTAGAGGGTGAATTCGTCCGGGGAGAAAAGACCCAGGTCACGCGCCAGGGCAATGCCGTAAACCATACCCGGCGTCGAGCCTTTTTCATCGCCCGCGCCGCGCGCATAGAAGACGCCGTTCTCGATCTTGCCCTCGAACGGGTCCCACTCCCACGAGTCGGGGTCGCCAAGACCAACGGTATCGATGTGGCTGTCGTACACAATGACGGTGGGGCCGTGACCGACGCGCCCTAAAATATTGCCCATTTTATCGAAGCGAACTTCATCAAAGTTGAGTTTTCGCATCTCTTCGGCGATGCGCTCGCCGACCGGGCCAATCTGGCTGTCCATGCTGGGGATGGCACAGATTTCGCGTAGAAAGGCGATTAATGTTTCACGGCGAGCTTCGACTTCGTCGTGGAGGGTTTGGATTTGGGATGGGTTAGTCATTGTAAAAGTCCTTTCAATTTTGATATATCGTAGAACGTCAAACGTGGGACGTAGATGGTTGGTATGTTCTACGTCCTACGTTTCGCGTATCAGGGTTAATGGCTGATGTGCTCGATTACGGCCCCCGCCGAATCAATCGCAGTCGCAGCAGATCATCTCTAAAGTAGGAAAAAGCCTTGATAATCGGTTTGTTATCTTGGTTATAGCCAATCTCCTCAAAGGAAATGAGGACAGATTGTTCAAGCGGTAGATTGAGCGTTTCGGCTATCGTTGCCGAGGGGATCAATGGTACAATTTCGCTAAGATAGTAGGCCAGGTGCTCGTTACCGTAGTTGTGCAAAAATTGGTAAATCGGCTGGTGAAATACGTCAGCGCGATAGGTTGTGGCGATTAGCCTGGTAGGAATAAAATTGTGGGTCAAAATAACCGGTTCGCCATCGGCCAGGAATAGTTTTTTGACGAGCAGAATAGTCTCGGTGGTGGATAGCGCCAAATCCGACGCGGTCGTGGCGTCGATGGGTTGTTCTGAGATGTTAATGATGCGTGTGCTGGGCGCATAGCCATGCGCCTGAAGGATAGACTCGTAGGTCCAGATCTCTTCAAGCCGGGTCTTGATTTGGAGACCAGCTTCATTCACAAACGTGCCGGCTCCTTGCTTGCGATAGATAGTGCCTTCCAGTTCCAACCGGCTCAGCGCATCGCGAATGGTCGTACGACTGACGCCCAGTTCGGATGCCAATTCCATTTCCGAGGGGATGCGCCCTTCGGCAAACTCTTCGTTCAGAATCCGTTCTTTGATTTGAGATTTAGCTAACTCGGTTAGAGAGGGAGCACGTTTAAGCATCGTCGCCTTAAGTAATAATTGGTATGGTTGTATGACAAATTTTATGATATACCCGTTTTGAATTTCTGTCAATAGGGAAATTTCAGCGGCTTCAGGGATTAACAGACGGCTGTCAACGGTCGATGGTCAGCGGCCGTTCTTAATATTGTTCCCAATAGACGGCTGTGCTATACTTTGGGCATGCCTCACGCCCAACTGATTCGACGAATTCAGTGGCTGGTCCCCGTCGCACTCTTTGTTCTGGCTTTAGCCGTGCGACTCCCCGGACTGGACGGCTTCATCACCGCCGATGAACCCAAATGGATTGACCGCTCACGCTGGTTTGCTGTCGGTTTGCTATTTCCTGAGCAGGAATGCCCGCCGGTCGATTACGGCCGCGAGGAGGTGTCTCAGGGACTCGGCTGTACGTTGCAGATCGGCTATCCTGGCGTCACTACGATGTGGGCCGGAGCGTTGGGATTGCTGCTGCATTATTATCGTGAAGTGCAGCCAACCGGGGTTGACTTGGAGTCGTTTTTGACCGGTCTTTCCAGCTATATGCTCGACACCACGATTATCGCCCCCTCACGACTCCCATTTGCTGTGATGGGGGCGCTGTTTGTGCCGCTGTTGTACGGCTTTCTTCGACGACTTCTCAATACTCGGGTGGCGATGCTAGTCGCATTGATTATCGCCCTGCACCCCTTTTATATTGCCCTCTCCCGTGTAGTTCATCACGATTCGTTCAATACCATGTTTATGATCTTGTCGCTGTTGGCGTTAATCGGGTATTGGCTGCGGCGTTGGCCGTGGTATTGGCTGGTCTTGTCGGGTGTGCTGGGGGGCTTGGCCTTGTTGAGCAAGCAAGTTAGTTGGTTTATGCCACCGTTCGTGGCCGTAGTGGCCGGATTGACCTGGCTCTATCGCTGGGTTGAGGCTGCTCCGCCTGGTAATCGGCTGCGCTATCTGGTGAGCCGGCAAAATGGACGTACCGTTGGCCGACTCTTGGGTGAAGGCATTTTGTGGGGCGTGATTGCAGCGTTGACGTTTGTATTGCTCTTCCCGGCGATGTGGGCTATCCCCACCGAGGCGCTGACCACAATTTTTATTAACAGCACCCGGCTGGTTGAGGAGGGTCATTCCCATTTCTTTTTAGGCGAAATCTCGACCGATCCGGGGTCGCTTTTTTATCCGATCGGTTGGGCCTTGCGAGCGACGCCTTTTGAGGTTATTGGTCTTGTGGGTGTTGTTGGGGCAGTGTTGACTTTTTTTCTGCGGCGTCAATCGGTTGGTAGGTGGCTGGCGACGCATCCGGTGGAGATAGTTTTGTTGGCGTATGCCGGTCTTCTTCTGGTTTTTGTGTCGCTCTCCGGCAAAAAATTGGTTCGCTATTTTCTACCGGCTTTTCCCATCGTGGATGTTTTTGTGGCCTTTGGGTGGCTGTGGTGGTTAGGTGTCCTAGGATTCTTGTTGGCTTGGCTTTTTTCTTTGGTTAAACGTCCGCCTCGGCCGGAAGACGCACCACCTGCGAGTGTCTCGATGCCTCAACCTGCTAATTCCTCCGTACGCAATGGATTAATGTTGGCGTTGTTGACCATCATTGTGTGTGTGCAAGGTTGGTATGTGGCCAATAACTATCCCTACTATTTGACCTACTATAATCCGATGTTTGGGGGCATCCAGGGAGCGGCTAAAGTGATGACTATTATCGGCTGGGGCGAAGGCTTGAATGACGCTGCGGCTTATCTCAACACATTGCCCGATGCAAAATCCTTGCACGTCCTCACCGAACGGGCCTGCACCCAAATTCGACCATTCTTTGTGGGGCGAGTCTCTTGCCTTAATGCTTCGCTAGGTGGCCTTTTAAAGGCCGACTATGTCGTTTATTACTACAACGTTCTACAACGTGATATGCCCTGGCCAGAGCAGCGGACTTATTTTGAGCAACATCAAGCGCCGGTCAAGCAGGTGACGATCCAGGGTCTGGATTATGTGCTGATTTATCGTAACCCTATCGAGCACCAGGTTGATCGCAAGGCCAACAGTGCCGCCGGTTTATTGGGTACTTTTGGCTATAACCTCCAGCCCGATGGGCAGCTAACCCTCTTCTGGCAGAATCGGGGTTTGAATGACGCGCCGCTCTTCGTTGGTTTAGCCCGAACACCCGGAATCTACCCACCTGATGGTGGGGCAGACTCCTCCCAAGAGCGAACGTGGTTAGCTTGCCGGCCTAAACCTGATTTCACAGCCAGCCTAACCACGGCGAAAGCCATCATCGAAAGTAACTGCGCTCTGAAATCGCTTAATTTAGAGCCGGGGCTGTACGATATTCAGTTGGCCGTGGGAGATGTATCGGGGGTGAGCCCCATCGAAACTTCGCGGCTGGCAGTGATACAGATTGGTCCGGGTGGCACGTTTGAGCCGGTTGATTTGGTGGCGCATGAGTCGGTCGGGGGATAATCGAAAGCATGCGCCTTCATTCATGGTCGCGTATTGGCTTTGAGTGTAACTTACAAGGATACTACAGTTTATTGCTGTTCAAGCAAAGAGTAAAATGTCGAATCGTCAGAAATTTACTATGCTGGCTTATGGTTTAACCGCTTTTACCTTAGGCATCTTATGGAGTCTGGGTTACATTGGCCTGCCGTTATCCTTGTTGATCGGAACGGCGGTAGTGGTGGGCACGGAATGGCTCATGAACATTGCGGAACATTAATACTCGTCCGAGCGGCCACTCAGACGAGGCAGTCCGATCGATTGTTTGTCAAAAATAGCCCCACTCAATTCCGCATTGCTAAAATCGGCGCCGCTAAGTTCCGCGCCGCGTAGATCGGCATTGGTTAAGTTGGCCCCTCGAAGTTTAGCCCCTCGTAAATCGGCGTTCCTTAAATTGGCCCGGCGCAGGTCAGCGCTGGTCAGGTCAACCTTTGCTAAGTGTCCATTTTCTAAATAAGCATTGAGCAGCCGAATCTCGGTTACGCCTTCACGGTTGAGCCGTTTGATATTGCCCACAATCCGATGCATCGCTTCCTCGTTATGCCAGCCGAGAAAGTCATCGATCTCCTCTTTGTACCGCTCGATAGCCACCCGCCGCTGCCCCAATCCGGTCAGCCATCCCACAAAGACGCCGATGACCAGCAGGTCAAAAATCATTCCGTGGGCTTCAACCATAATATTTTCAAAAAAAGCCCAGTTATAAAAACCACAGGCAAAAGTGACTAAGAGAATGATCGCTGTTACCATCAAAAAAACATAAACGGCCAAAACCACCGGACCATTGGCCGAAAGTTCTTCTAACCATATTCGGAATGATTCTTGAAACGTACGTTGGGTTTGTTGAGGTCGTCGCATAAACTATCTCCTGGTGATGATCTTAAAATTTGATAACCTCATGATAAAATCTGTATTCCAAAAGTTAAAGAGGCAAAAGTACAGGACGAGAGTACTTATAAACTTGCCCGAAAGTACTTGCCCAGATCACTCTTTATAAGATAGCAGAATTTTCTCCGATTTGACCTCGCCCAAAAAATGATTATACTGCGATAGATAATAAAATCTGTGTCATTTTTTATTTAGATTTTAGCGCATAATTTATTAAAAATATGAAATTTACGGATCAATCGCTTGTCAGATTTCTCTGAAAATTCCAATCAAACGCAATTAATTGGTCTTCGAATTCGTGAAGCGCGCAAATCGCTGAATATGCGCCAGGCCGATCTGTCAAATGTGACAGAAATCTCGGTGAGTCATCTGTCCCACATCGAGCGAGGCGATATGATCCCGACTATTCCTACCCTGCGTCGTATTAGCCAGGCCCTTGATCGGCCCGTTGAATACTTTTTGCGGGAACCGCAAGCGCCCCACGCCTTGGGTATGGTTATGACCCGAACCTTGCTCGGTAAAACGGCCGTAACTGAATTTGCCCGGCGCGTCAGTGAAAAAACCGATGGCGAACTGACCATTCAAATTTACCAACACGCTTGGGCCTACGAGCAGGTCCAGGGCTTGGCGGATGGTTCGATTCATGTTTTTTTGGATGATCTGCTCAGCTTTGAAACTTTTTCCGCGTTGTGCGGGATCGTAGGGTTGCCCTACTTTTTTCACAATCGCGACCACTACCAACGTTTTTTACAAAGTAAGCTGTTCCAGGACGCTATTTTTCAAAAGCTGCTCGACAACGGCATCCGTCTGCTTAATCCCATTTCAAATTGGGAATATGGCACTTATGAACTGCTTTTTGCGACAGACCCTATTTTTACTCCGGACGATTTGGCCGGTCGAAAATTCCGCTCGTTCTCGTCGCCGGCGGCTCAGGCCCTGCGTCTGGCTTTGGGGGCGAATCCGGTTCAAATCCCCTGGAGTCTGGGCTACGAAGCCTTTCAACAAGGTGAGATCGATACGTTTCTGGCCCCAATTGGCTCGGCCCCGCCGCTCAAATTGCATGAGGTGGCCCAATACGTAACGCTCATTAACTACGGTTACACCCTCAATTTAATGGTTGCTATCAACGAAAACGTGTACCGCCATCTTTCACCCAGGGCGCAGCAGGCGCTTTATGAAACGCTGGAGGAAACGGGGGAAAGATTCAGTCAAGCCGTGCAGGAACCGATCGCCCACTATCTCACCCAACTCTCGACCGATTATCACTTGCCGATTATCCAACCGGCTCCCGAAATCTGGCGTGATCGGTTCGATCAGGCCATTCAACACATTTGCCTGGAACAAAAGTTACTGGATCAGGCGACCTTTGATCAACTCAAAAATCTATAACCGGCCTCCACTTTCGTTCCGGTTCTGAATTTGCATCTACTAAGGAAACTACAATGACGACGACTATTAGCGCCATTCAACAACTCGGTCAAATCGGCCTGCCGATGTCCATTCAGGCGATGGCCTCCCAAACGTGGGATGCCATTGTCATCGGCGCCGGTCACAACGGCTTGACCTGCGCTACTTACCTGGCTCGCGCCGGCAAGACGGTGCTCGTGCTAGAAGCGCGCGAGCGCATCGGCGGGGCCTGCACCCTGGAAGAACCCTGGCCGGGTTACATTGTCTCGCCGTGCGCCTACTTGACCGGGCTGCTGCACCCGCTGGTTATCCGTGAGTTAAATCTGCCGGCCCACGGCTTCGAGTGGATGCCGGCCGCGGCCGGGATGTTTGTCCCATTTGAAGACGGCTCCAGCGTCCAACTCTGGGACGATGACGATCGTTGTGACGCGGAAATCGAACGCTTTGCCCCGAAAGATTTAGCCGGCTGGCGGGCCATGAGTGCCGTCACCCGCCGTACCCGCGACGCCCTCCGCCCCGACAGCGAGGCCGATCTGTGGCTCAACCCCGCCCCCACCCGCGCCGAGATAGAAGATCGCCTCCACGGTGATGAAGAAGCCTACAAACTTCTGTTTGAATGGTCGATGGCCGATTATATAGAACATTTTCTTGACGACGAGCGGCTGCACATTGCCCTGCTCGGTCAGGGGGTGATCGGTACGAACGCCAGCCCGTTCGATCCCGGCACCGCCTCGATTGCCTTCCACCACAGCAGCGGGCGGATGGAAGGCCAGGCGGGCATGTGGGGTTACGTCAAAGGCGGCACAGGCATGGTCTCCTTCATTTTGGCCGACATCGCCCGCGAAGCCGGCGCGGTGGTGGCCGCCGGTACGCCGGTCGCCGCGATTCGGCCCGGTCAAGGCGTCGAGTTGGTGGGCGGTGAACGCATCAACGCGCCGATCATCATCTCCAACGCCGACCCGCAAGTCACCCTGCGCTTGTTGGGCGATCAAGTCGATGCCGGCTGGCAGGCGCAGGTCGAAGCCACCCCCATCGAAGGCTGCACCGTCAAACTGTCGGTGGGGTTGAACGAACTGCCCAATTTTACCGCCCGGCCCGGCACGAATGAAATCCACCACACCGCCCAGATTAACACGCCGCTCAGTAAACAAGAATGGCGCGACTCCTATGCCTTGGCCCGGCAGGGGCATATCGCCCCCCGGCTGTGGACTGAACTCTATTTTCAGTCGGCCCAGGATCGCTCGGTGGTGCCGGCCAGCAAGCACGTGATGAGTGCCTTCTGTCAGTATGTGCCTTACCGCTTTGCCGACGGCGATTGGGATTCTCGGCGCGAAGAGGTCGCCCAAACCGTCATCAATTCGATTGGCCGTTTTTGCAGCAACCTACCGGCGGCCATCGATCATGTAGAAGTAATGGGGCCGCCCGACATCGAGCGCAAAGTTGGCCTAACTGGCGGCCACATCTTTCAGGGGAGCTGCCTGCCGGCCTACATGTGGGATCGCCGGCTGACCGCCCGCACCCCAATGGATGGCGTCTACCTGTGCGGCGCGGCTACTCACCCCGGCGGCAGCGTCATCGCCGTCAACGGCCGCAACGCCGCTATGCAGGTGTTACACGACACACGTTAGTTGGCTAGTTAGATGGTTAGATAGTTGGTTGGATAGATCGCTGGTTGATCAGGAACAACCAACCAACCAACCAACTAACCAACCAACCAACCAACCAACTATCCATCTAACCATCCCCCTACTATTTCATGGAGAACGACTTGACCGAAAATTCAAACACAGCCATTCAGAAATTCAAAGAAAACGGGGTGCGCTTAGTAGCTTGCACCTTGGTCGATAATGCCGGGGTGACGCGAGTTAAATGCGTGCCGATTGACCGGCTGGCTAGCGCGGCCCAATTTGGCATCGGACTGTCCACCGTGTTCGCGGTTTTTGCCGTCGATGACCATATCACCGCCAGCCCCGGCTACGATACCCCCTCCGGCGATATGCGCCTCATCCCCGACCTGGCCGCTATGGTCGAACTGTCCGGCGCGCCGGGGTGGGCCTGGGCGCCGGTCGATCAATATGACCAGGATTTGAATGTCATGCCGATCTGCCAGCGCAGCCTGCTCAAACGCTTAGTCGATACCGCTGCCGCCCAAGGCATTACCTTCAAAACCGCCTTTGAAATAGAGTTTACGCTGCTCACCGCCAATGACGAGCCGGTTCACGACGGCCCCGGCTACAGCCCCATCGCGCTGCTGCCGCTGGAAGGCTTCGCCGTCGAGGTCGTGACCACGCTCGAAGAACAAGGCATTCAAGTCGCTCAATTTCACCCCGAGTATTCGATGGGCCAAGTCGAGATGTCGTTCGGGGCGCTTGGGCCGGTGGCCGCCGCCGATCAGCATGTTTTGGCTCGGACCACGATTCGCCGCGTCGCCGCCCGGCATGGCTTTAAAACCGCTTTCGCGCCGCTGGTGTTGGAAGGGGCGGTTGGCAACGGCTGCCACCTCCATTTTAGCGCCTGGCAAGCGGGGCAAAACCTGATAACCAACGGCGATGGACCGGAAGGCTTAACCCCCACCGGCGAAGCTTTAGCTGCCGGCGTGTTGACCCATTTGCGCGATTTAGTGGCCGTCTACGCGCCGAGTGTCCTCAGTTACAGCCGGCTTCTACCCGATCATTGGTCTGGCGGCTTCACCTGCTGGGGCCACGAAAACCGGGAAGCGGCCATTCGCCTGATCAAAGGTACGGCCGGCAGCCGGGATCGGGCCGCCAATATGGAGCTGAAAACCATCGATCACACCGCCAATCCTTATTTGGCGATGGCGATGCTGTTAGGTTCGGCCCTTGACGGTTTGGAGCGAGGGCTGAACCTGCCGCAGCCGCTCCAAATCAATCCGTCCAGCCTGTCCGAAGCCGAGCGAGAGGCCAACCAAGTGTATCGATTGCCCGTCGACCTGGGCCAAGCCATCGATCGACTGGCCCAGTCCGATTTTGCCCGGCAGACGATGGGCGACGCTCAATTTGAAGCCTTTCTGGCCTCACGCCAGCTGGAATGGGATAGTTACGGCCAGATGGATCAAGCCCAATTAACCGAGACCCTACGTTGGAGGTACGGATGAAAGTTGATTTAAGTCAGGCCCCGATTATTGATGCCCACTCTCACGGCTTTCGGGCCGAGAATCTGGTCAACGCGCCGCCTGAAGGATTCCTCGACCGGATTACGGTCATGGGTATGTGCTTTGGTTCGGCCACCGGAGTCGATCCGGCGCTGGCCGGAGCCGTCTCGGCGACGACCGATCACACTCTGATGGCGATGGTCACCCGCCGCCGGTTGGCGGCGTATCTGGATTGTTCTCCGGCGGAGCTGTTCCAGACTCGCCACGCCGCGCTGGAAGCCGATCCCCAAGCGTACGTTTCCGGGTTGATGCGCGACGCCAATCTCAGCGCCATGTTTGTTGATGACGGCTTCCCGCTGCCCAAAGTCGATCAGCTTGAGATGCAAAAATTGGTGGGCGCGACCATTCATCGGGTGGCCCGCATCGAGCCGATGATCGAGGCGGCGCGCCAACAAACCCAAAACGCCGCCGCGCTGGAAGAGGCTTTCCGGGCCGAACTCGAAAGCGCCGCCCAAGACCCGCGCTGTGTGGCCTTCAAATCGATCATCGCTTACCGCACCGGTTTGGATGTCGGCACCCCCAACCGCGATGAGGTCGCCGCCTCGTACCAACGCTGGCAAACCGCCGGCTGGCGTGAAGGCCGGGATACCAGCAAGCCGCTGCGCGACCATCTGTTGAACGTCACCTTTGAAATCGCCAAAAAGTACGAGCGCCCGGTTCACATCCACTCCGGCGCGGGCGATACCGATGTGGTGCTGTCGCACGCCCGGCCGACTAATTTAGGGCCGCTGTTGACCCGCTTTGCCGATCAACCCACCGTCCTCATTCACAGTGGGTTCCCCTGGTTAGGTGAAGCCACCTACCTGGCCTCCTTGTATCCATTGGCCTATTTGGAGTTGTCGCTTTATCTGCCTTGGGGTATGCTTGATATGGATCGGGTTTTGACCCAGGTGATCGGCGCGGTCCCGACCAATAAAATCCTGTACGGCTCCGACGAAGCTTCGGAACCGGAGATCTTGTGGATCTCGGCCAAAGAGGGCCGCGCGGCGTTGGAACGGGTGCTAAGCAGCGCCGTCGAGCGAGATTTTATGACCACTCAAGAAGCGGAACAGATCGGCCAAGCTATCCTCAGCCGGAATGTGCTGCGGCTGCATAGCTTGACTTAAAGAAGCGGTGACCTCATATTTTTATGAGTTTTTCCTAGTCGTACAAAAATGAGAAACTAGAAATTAGAAGCTTGTTCTGAATTCTAACGGTATTTGACCATAACCTATTCAATCTCAAAATTCCCTAAGGAGGAGAAAATGAAAAAAGTAGAATGGAAAATCGGGGTGCTGGCCCTGGTGCTCTTATTTGTAGCGGCCGCTTGCCAATCGGCCCCCACGCCGGCCCCGGCCACAGAAGAGGCGGCAGCCGTCGAACCGACTGAAGCCGCGCCGGCCGAAGAAGCCGCGCCAATCGAAGAAGCCGCACCGACCGAAGAAGCGGCCGAGGCTGAAGCCGCCAGCGGCGAGCCGATCAAAATCGCTTATGTGGGTGATTTCAGCGACGTCTATTCCTTTTACGACTTGCCGGTGCGCGGCGGGGCGCAATTTGCCGTCGATGAAATTAACGCCGCCGGGGGCGTGCTCGGTGCCCCGTTGGAGTTAATCACCAAAGACGGGAAAAATGATCAGGCGCTGAGTATCCAACTGCTGGAGGAAATTCTGGGCGAAGGCGGCGTCTCCTACATCATCGGCACCACCGGCGATCCGTTTTTGGCTCAGGCCACGGTCGCTTGCAGCCAGGGCATTCCCATCTCGACCGGCGACGGCACCGCGCCGACACTGGTCGGCGACGCCGGCGACTGCGCCTTTCAACTGGTGATGAGCGACACCATTCAGGGGGCGCTGGCGGCCCAATACGCCTACGAGCAAGGCTACCGCACCGCCTTCGTTATCCGCTCCACCGAAATCCCCTACACCGATAAAATGATCGACTACTTCAGCGAGAGCTTTGAGCATTTGGGCGGCCAGGTCATTGGCGAAGAGCAATACCGCATCGACGCCGGCGACTATTCCGCGTTGGTCACGGCTATCGCCGGACTGCCGGAACAGCCCGATGTCCTTTTCACCGCGATGTTCATTCCCGATACGCCCATCTTTGTGCGCCAACTGCGGGCCGCCGGCGTTGAGACGCCGCTCATCTCGACCGACGGCAACCACGACGCCTCACTGTTGGATGCCGGTGAAGCGGTCGAAGGCATGGTCTTCACCACCCACGCCTTCCCCAGCGAAGGCAACGCTCTGGCCGACTTCTTTGCGAAATATGAAGCCGGTACGGGTGCCGCGCCTGACTCGGTGGTTTACGGGGTCGGCTACGATGAAATCTATATGGTCAAAAATGCCATCGAAACCGCCGGCTCAGCCGACCCGGCCGCTATCATCGAAGGGCTAAAACAAATCGCCAATTTTGAAGGCGTCACCGGCGCCATGACCGTGAACCCCGACACCCGCCGCGCCGATAAAGCCGTAACCCTGGTCAAGGTGGAGAATGGCGAATTAGTCTTTGTCGATCAGGTGCTGCCTGATTACATTCCTGAACCATAGTGAATTGAATAACGTCCACACTTGGGTTAGGTAATTGGTAATTAGTAATTGGTAAATCAATCGCTAATTACCAATTACTAATTACTGTTCCCAGAAATAGGGGGCCATTTGATTTCCGTTTCTTAAACTTTAATCCTTCCGGGACAAGATTTTGTTACAAGTACGCAATCTAGTAGTCAATTACGGGCCGGTTGAAGTTATCCACGGCATCTCCCTCAACGTTGAAAAAGGAGAAATTGTATCGGTCTTAGGGCCGAACGGCGGCGGCAAAAGCACCTTGCTGCGGACGATCGTCGGCTTGATGCGGCCGCAGCAAGGTGAGATTAGCTATCAGGCTGCCCGCATCGACGGCCGGTCGCCGGAGGAAAATCTGGCGCACGGGATCGCCCTGGTGCCGGAGGGGCGCCGCATTTTTTCGCGTTTGACCGTGTTGGAGAATCTGTGGGCCGGCGCTTATCTGGTGCGCAACAAGCGGGTGGTTGACGAGAGCCTAGCCTTTGTTTTTAACCAATTCCCCATTTTGGCCGAGCGGCGAGCGCAGTTAGGCGGCACGCTGTCCGGCGGGCAGCAGCAAATGCTGGCGATTGGTCGCGCCCTGATGAGTCGGCCCCAATTGATGCTGCTCGATGAACCCTCGCTGGGCTTGGCCCCTATTTTAGTGCAAGATACCTTCCAACTCATCCAGCGGTTACGCGGGGAGGGACTGACCATCATTTTAGTCGAGCAAAACGCCCGCCAGGCCTTGGAAATTTCCGACCGGGCTTATGTGCTGGCCTCCGGACAGATGCAGGCCGCCGGTCGGGCCGAAGAATTTCAGAAAGGCGGGCTTGACTTGGAGCGAGCCTATCTGGGAGACGCATGACGCCTGAACTACTCGTCCAGCAATTGATTAACGCTCTGAGTCTCGGCAGTATCTACGCTCTGCTGGCCTTGGGTTTGGCGATGGTATTCAGCGTGTTGGGGATGTTGAACTTCGCGTTTGGGGAACTGGTGACCATCACCGGTTACGTGATGTTTTGGCTGGTGGCCGCCCAAACCTCGTTTGTGACGGCGGCGGTGGCCGGCGTCATCTTTGCCACCCTGGCGTCGGTGCTGATCGAGCAAATTGCCTTCCGGCCGCTGCGTCGCGCCCCGTTTGTCACGCTGCTTTTTTCTTCATTTGCCGTCGCCGTTATAATCCAAAACTTGATTCGACAATTGGTATCGCCGCGCCCTAAGGGGGTGCCGGTGCCGGGTATTTTTGATGAGGTCTGGCGTTTTGGCACGTTTCAAATTGGGGTGCTGCCGATGATCACGCTGGGCGTTGGGCTGGCCGCCTTGGGCTTGCTGGCCGCCTTTTTACAGCGCACCTCGTGGGGGCTGGCCATCCGCGCCGCCGCGCTCGATTTTGAGGTGGCGCGATTGATGGGCATCCGCGCCAATCGAGTCATCTCGCTGGCGTTTGCTATCTCCGGCTTGCTGGCCGGGGTGGCCGGGGTGCTGTGGGTGGCTCGCCGAGGCACGGTTACGCCGGATATGGGCTTCGTGCCGATCCTCAAAGCCTTTATCGCGGTGGTCATCGGCGGGTTGGGGAATTTGTGGGGGGCCGTTCTGGGCGGCTTCGTGCTGGCGTTCCTGGAAGTGACGCTGGACGTCGTTTTGCCGATTGAATTTCGCCCGTACACCGAAGCTTTTGCCTTGATCGCCGTGGTGGTGATTCTCTATTTCAGGCCGCAGGGTCTCATTGCGGCCCAGACTGCGGAGCGGGTCTAATGAGCAACTGGTCGCGCCGGCGTTTGGCCGTTAGTGGGCGAACCTGGCTAGTTTTATCGCTGCTGCTGCTGCTGGCCGGCGGGGGGGTATGGCTTTGGGACGATGCCAATCTCATTCGCATCGCCACGAACTTCTTTCTGCTGTGTACTTTGGTGGTCTCCTTGCAGGTATTTGTCGGCAATTCCGGCATCGTTTCATTTGGGCACGTGGCCTTCTTTGGCGTCGGCGCCTATACGGCGGCGCTGTTGACCATTCCACCCAATGTCAAAGAGCGGGCGCTGCCGATGCTGCCGGCCATACTGATGAACCTTGAAACGGGGTTGGTCACGGCCACCTTGGGCGGCGCTCTGGTGGCTTTTCTGGTGGCGCTGTTGACCGGCTTGGCCTTAGCCCGGATGCAGGAACAAGCGATGGCGATGGCGACCCTGGCCCTGTTGGTGATGATGCACGCGATCTTCTCTAATTGGGAGACGGTCACGCGGGGAACTATCGGGCTGTACGGCATTCCTCGCGGTATCAATTTGTGGGTGGCGCTGAGCGGCATTATCATCATCATTGGCCTGGCGCTGCTGTTCAAAGCCAGCCCGACCGGGCTTCATTTGCAGGCGTCACGAGAGCAGCCGCTCGCCGCGCAAACTATCGGCATTAATCTGGTGCGGGTGCGGCTGATCGGCTGGTTGGTCAGCGGGGCGCTGATGGGCAGCGCCGGCGCGCTGTGGGCGCAGAATATTCTGGCCTTTGGCCCGGATCAATTCTATTTTGTCGAAACCTTTACTGTCCTATCGATGCTGGTGATAGGTGGGTTGGGGTCGGTTAGCGGCGCGGTCGTCGGCGCAGCCGTGGTCACAGGGGTTAGCGAAATGCTCCGCGACTTGGAAGGCGGCTTTACCCTCGGCCCGCTGTCGATCCCGGAACTGCCCGGCTTGGTGCAGTTGGCGGTGGCCGTGCTGATTATGATTATTCTGATTTACCGGCCGGAAGGGTTGCTCGGCCAGCGCGAAGTCGGAGGCAAACGCTGATGGCTGAGGCGGCGATGAGTGGTCTAAGGGCGATCAATGTGTCGAAGAGCTTTAGTGGCCTCCAGGCGCTGCTGAAAGTCTCGCTGACCGTGCCGGTCGGAACCATCTGGGGCTTGATTGGCCCCAATGGCTCCGGCAAAACCACCCTATTGAACGTGATCAGCGGCGTTTTGCCCTGTGATAAGGGGGAGATATGGCTGGGCGATACCAATATTACCGGGTTACGCTCAGATCGTATCGCCCGGTTAGGCATCGCCCGTACCTTTCAAACGATTCGGCTCTTCACCCATTTAACCGTGGCCGAGAATGTCGAAGCCGGCGTGATGGCCGTTGAAACGGGGGGGATTGATGATCGGGTTACGGCCCTGCTGGATCGATTTGATCTGACGCAGTGGCGCTCGACTCAGGCCGGGGCGCTGCCTTACGGCATCCAGCGCCGCCTGGAAATCGCCCGCGCGCTGGGGACGCGCCCCAAAATCCTGCTGCTCGACGAACCGGCGGCCGGCTTGAACGAAACCGAGTCGGAAGAACTGCTGGCTATGATCCACGATGTCCGCGACGACGCCGAATACGGCTGCGGGATGCTCATCATCGATCACGATTTGCGACTGATTATGCGGTTATGCGATCAAATTCATGTCCTCAATGAAGGCCGCACCATTGCCGAAGGCGCGCCGCAAGATGTTCGCCAACACCCCGCGGTCATCGAAGCTTATCTAGGCCACCAGGAGCAATCCCTACTATGACCGATCCATTGGTCGCCGCCCTAACCGCCAAGCTCGATGCCTACCTGGCCGATTTAGCGACCTTGGTCAGCATCGACTCCGGCGGGCGCAGTAAAGGCGGGGTGGATGCGGTCAACGCCTGGCTGGCCGACCGCCTTAAAACGCTGGGTTTTACCGTCGAGTATGATCGCCAAGCTGTGGTCGGCGACAACCTGCTCGCCATCCGGCCGGGACGAGGCCGGAAAAAAATTCTGTTGGTGGGCCACAGCGATATTATTTACCCGCTGGGCACCGTCGCCCGCCGGCCCATTGTGATGCAAGGCAATAAGCTGTTGGGGCCGGGTACATGCGATATGAAAGCGGGGCTGCTGGCCGGGTTGTATGCGATTGAAGCGTTGTTAGCCGCCGGCTTTGAAGATTTCGGCGCGATTTACTACCTATCCGTATCCGATGAAGAGACCCACCCCCGTTACTCGCTGCCGTTTATCCAAACGGTCAGCCGGCAGGTTGATGTGGCCTTTTCATTAGAAGCCGCCCGCGAAAACGGCGATATCGTCGTCGCCCGCAAAGGGCTGCGCTGGTATACGGTCAACGCCACCGGCCGCGCCGCCCACGCCGGCGTCGAGCCGGAGAAAGGCCGCAGCGCCATTGTGGCCTTAGCCCGCCAGGTCGATGCCCTGACCCGGCTCAACAACCCGCAGACGGGCGTCACCGTCAATGTCGGCAACTTCAACGGCGGGGCCGAGCCGAATGTCGTGGCCGATCAAGCGACCATCCGCCTCGACCTGCGGGCCTTCACCCAGGCTGAATTAGCGGCGGCGATGGCCAGCATCGGAGCCTTATTCAGCCAACCCCTCGACGACGTCCACTTTGAGGTCATCCCTGAACCCACCGCCGCCTGCCCGCCGATGGAACATACCCCGGCTGTGGCTGAACTGGAACGATTGACCCAACAGTTGGCCGAGTCGCTGGGCTTTTCCGTCAAGGGCGCCATGACCGGCGGCGTGTCAGACGCCAGTTACGTCGCGGCAGCCGGCGTCCCCATCCTCGACGGGTTAGGGCCGGTCGGCGGGCTGGATCACAGCCCCGATGAGTATATCGAACTCGACAGTATCATTCCCCGCACCGCGCTCCTGGCCAAGTTGATCGCCGCCGTTAGTGAGTAGCGGGGTAGTGACATAAGTTAGCGTCACGGTGTCGAGGCTTTAGCCGGCTAAAGCCTCAACTCCAGGTTTAACTTCTTGAATTCTCCCGTCCCCCCACTCCAAACTCTCCAAACGCTATCAATTCCATAAACTCTATACCGAGATTAGTTTGAAACCGAAACTTTTGATCGAAATTTGATCGGGTAGCGTAGGGGCGATGGCAATCGGCCCGAGTGGTGGTGAGGCAAGGCACAGCTCCAATCCGATTGCCTCGCCCGCCCAGGGAACGGTCTAGTGATTGGTAACCATACGTCACCACCCCTGACCACGGGCGAGGCAACGTCATTGGGTAATCGGCCATGAACGGATGCTTCGTTGACGTTGCCATCGCCCCTACCCTCCACTCTCCTGAAAAGTTCTGGTTTCATTCTGATCTCAGTATAGAAACGCCATTTTGGACGAAAAAACGAGGGGTGTCAGCTAACCGGCCTCGATTTTCACGAAAAAACAGGGGTCGTGAGCTAACCGACCTCGATTTTCACGAAAAAACGGAGGTCGTGAGCTAATGGGTCCCGATTTTCACGAGAAAACGAGGGTCGTGAGCTAATGGGGTCTGATTTTCACGAGAAAACGAGGGTCGTGAGCTAATGGGGTCCGATTTTCACGAGAAAACGAGGGTCGTGAGCGAATCGATCTCGATTTTCACGAGAAAACGAGGGTCGTGAGCTAATGGAGTCCGATTTTTGACGAAAAAACGAGGGGTGTGAGCGAATCGATCTCGATTTTTTCCCTCACGGCGCGGGGACAGGTTCTCCCATAGCTTCCTGGCAGCTTAACGCCTCAAGGCCGGTGATCAATCCCCGCCGTAGTAAATCGGTGGCGGCCCTCAGCCGAAGATCTTCGATGTCGCATCCAAAATATAAGCCGTAGCGATCCTCATCCCGGCGATACTCCATCGCAATGAGGATTTGGTCAACTTGGTACAAGGTTAACTCCAGTTGGGGGGAAACGAACCGGGCTGAACATTCGACCAAGTGGGTTCTGAGTTGGAACCACAGATCGGGCATCAGCCGGTCTGTCCGCAAATCATAGCCCTGGTTTAACCGGTGATCGGCGATTAACGCTTGAGCCACCGTGGCCCGCAGTTGCAACACCTCCCGGCCTTGGTTGTTTTGAACGGTTTGTTTGGCGCTGGCGGCAAAAGTGTACAGGCCGCTGCCGTCGATTTGTGGAAAAACCGGCGCCCAAAACTCATTGTCGGCGGCAAATTGGGCCCGTTTTTTCAGGTAAAAAACAGGCCGGATTAATCCTAACGTGAGGCGATCGACGCCCCGTACCTGGAGGCGATCGTGAGTAACCGGCGGCCACAACTCGCCGGTTTGGTGGAGATAGTCGGTCAAATACTCTCGCACCTTGGCTAACTCGACATGGCGAAACATCGGCCCGCCGGTAATCAAGGCCACTACTTCGCTGCCGAAGGTGTAGACCGGGTAGATGCGCCGCGAGTGACGCGCAATAAATATGTAGGAGGGCAGCCGCGCCCCGCGCAGCAGCGGGGGAATGATTTTCTCTATGCGTGGAATCAAATCGGCGGCTGTTCGCGCTTCTAAGGGAATACCGCAAATTTCGACTCGGTAAACGCTTCGGTCTCTAGAATGCTGGTAACGGATAGGGATAAAGAAGGGGGCTTGTAAGTCAGGACTGAGCGCCGCTACTTCAATCCGCAGATAGAAGGGAATGAGGGGATTATCATCTTCAGAATTGTCAATCAGGGCCAGTTGCATCGTACCCCGCCTGGTGAGTGGGGCAAAGAAGCAGCGATCAGCGCTTAGCTGTCAGCTGTCAGCCTACACTCACCTAAAGTTATATAAATCTAACCCATTGCCCGAATAGGGTCATTAGTAATTAGTAAATGGTAATTAGAGATTGAATAACCAATTACTACTTACCAATTACCCAACTCAAATGCGGTAGTTGTTTGATTTTCGATCTTTAGCCTTAATAATTTTGGACGCAGACTCCCGCAGCCTTTCGCCGAGTCATATCAGCGACCGGGGATGGCTGCGTTTGTCTGCGTCCTATTTTATTATAAGGAAGCTATATATTTTTTTGCCCCATTATTTACTGGCCGTCGGGGACAGAACCGTAGCAGCCGGTTGCACTAAACCCGCCTGCGGGGTCAAACCGGCTAAACCGGGCAAATCGGTTACGTAACCGGGGATGCCCATTTCCGGCAGGTCGAGACCGGCCATCTCGGCTTCGGGATCGCTGCGCAGGAGGCCCATCTGCTTTAGGACGGCAAAGAAGGCATAAGACAGACCAAAAGCAAACGCCGCAATACTGAGCACCTCTAAGAGTTGGGCGGCAATTTGCGTAGTCCCGCCATACAGCAGCCCGGTGACAGCGGTGTCGATGCCGTTCCAGGCGGCGGTGTCGGGGTTCGCGGCGGCAAAAATACCGACCGCCAACACGCCCCAGACGCCATTGACGAAGTGAACCGGCACTGCGCCCACCGGGTCATCGATTTGCATCTTTTCCAGGGCAAAGGTGGCCAGGCAGACCAACACCCCGGCTATTAAGCCAATGATCACCGCCGAAATGGGGGTGACAAAGGCACAGGGGGCCGTAATCGCGACCAGGCCGGCCAGAACGCCATTGACCGACAGCGCCGGATCGGGTTTTTTAACCGGGCTGACGAGCCACATATACAGCATGGCGCTCAAGCCGCCGGCAGCGCCGGCCATTAGCGTATTGGCTGCGGCCAGCGAGACCAGGTTGATAAACGCGCCCTGGATACCTAAAGCCGAGCCGGGGTTGAAGCCAAACCAGCCAAAAAAGAGAATAACCGTACCTAAAATGCCCATCGGGATATTATGGCCGGGGATGGCGTTGGCGGTGCCGTCTTTATTGAAGCGGCCCAGCCTTGGCCCCAGCACCAACGCGATGGCCAGTCCAACGGCCCCGCCGGTCATATGGACCACGCCGGAACCGGCAAAGTCCACCGCGCCGTTACCCAACCCCAGCGTCCGGCCCAGGTTGGCCAGCCAGCCGCCGCCCCAAACCCAGTTGCCGATAATCGGATAAATGAGCATGCTGACCCAAAAGCCCATCAGCACAAAGCCGATGAACTTAATGCGTTCGGCTCCGGAGCCGGTGGGGATGGTGGCCGCGGTATCCATAAAGACCATCTGGAATATGAAAAAGGCAAAGATACCGGCCGCGCCTAACGTCACGCCCTGCAAAAAGAAGCCGGACAGACCGATCAGGCCCCACTGTTCGCCTAACCGCAGGCCGGTGGAGAGGCTATCGCCCCACGCGCCTAACGTCACGGGCGAGAAGGCCCAGGTGGGCGAACTCTGCCCGGCGCTAATGGCCGTGGCCGGGTAGGTGTGATTCACAGCGCCAAACTGAAAGGCGAAGCCGCAAATCCAATAACCCACGGCCCCAATGCAAAAAACCATCATGTTCATCATCATGGTGTGCGCTACGTTTTTGGCCTGCGTAAAGCCGGTTTCGACCAACGCAAAACCGGCTTGCATGAAAAATACCAAGAAGCCGGCTATCAGTACCCAAAGAATATTCGCCGATATCGTTAGACTGGCGACATCTGTTTGTAATTGATCCATAAGGATTTGTTTTTAACCTCCGTATTTAACCTCGCACCAATAGAAAAAGCGGCACGACCCAAGGCGTTAATCGCCCGGCCTATCGACAGGGATAGGGCAGCAGCGGCCCGACTACTGCTGACAACAGCGCATCAGCGATGATGGTATTGCCACGTTGAGGTAGATATTAAGTTCATTGATTCGCTAGTTGTTTGCCCTTTCCCGCCAAACAAAAAGCCCTCAATCAAAGCGGTTGGCTTCAATATGAGGGCTTCGCGGCCACAAAATTATATGTAGAAATAGGTGTTACTTACTTCACGAGATGATAGCACCAATTAATAGAAAGTCAACTGATTTCGGGCTAAAAAAAAGCTGACGAATGGGTTATTTGGGACAGTTTTTTAGATTAAGGGAGTGCGACAGAACCTCGGTACAGCAACGGCAATGAAAATTCCGTAGGACAAACTTAAGTTTGTCCTACAAACCCATTTTCAGAGGAGAGATCATTTATGCCTATGATTCGATCATCCAGCGCGTTACAGCTTTGCGATAGAAGAACAGCGTCTTAAGCGCCGGTCTGGGGAAAAGCGAGCGGCTAAGCAGCCCTTTCGGACCGGCATGATGCTCAAATTCGATGGTATCGTTGACACGAGTGAGGTTGTCGCCGATAGGAACAAATAAGTGGGTGTGCCGCCAAGATTTGAGCGGGCCTTCGCGTTGAATATCGGTGAAACTGTGGGGGAAATCGACATTCTGGTGGACGGCCACCCAGTGAATGGGCAGCGGGCCGAACCAGAGCGTGAAATCGGCGATGGAGCCTTCGGCCAGCGGCTCGAAGCGGTGGATTTGGATGATCAGCGGCGGTGGGGTGAGCCGCTTGAGGATGTGCGGATCGCGGTGGAAATTGACGACCCGCGCCAGCGGGCCATTGACGGTAAAATGGTGTTCGAAAATCGGCATGAGTTCCGGCTACAATATCGGCGAAGCCAGACGATAAATGGAATCGACAAAACGGCGAAACGGGGGCGTTTTCTCATACGCTTCGAGGGTCCATTCCGTGCAGTGCTTCATATCTTCTAAGAATTGGGCTTCCAACTGTTTGGCTCTGCCTTCGTCATAGACAATCGCCACGGTTTCGTAATTCAGGGCAAAGCTGCGAATATCCATATTGGCCGTGCCGATCGAGACGACGGCGTTGTCGATGTTGAGCGTCTTCGGGTGGAAATAACCGGCCTGGTACAGGTACACTTTGGCGCCGGCTTCGACCACTTCCTGGAAATAGGTGTGGGCTGCTCGATAGGGGATCTGATAGGTGGAGCCTCGGGGGGTGAACATCAGCCGGACATCGATCCCGGCCAGCGCCGCCGCTTTGAGGGCTTCCAGAATACTTTCGTCCGGGACGAAAAAAGGCGACTGCAAATAAATTTTGTTCTCGGCCGACATGATCATCAAGAAATAGATCTGGCGGATGGCTTTCCACTGGGAGTCCGGGCCGCCCTGCGTAATCTGTACCGGCAGAAAGTTTTTTGTTTCGACCGGTGCATAATAGGGCCGGCCGGTGACTTTTTGTCCGGTGGTGTTGAACCAACTGATGACAAAGCTGGCTTGCAGCGCCCAGGCGGCTTCGCCCACCAGTCGCAGGTGGGTGTCCCGCCAGGTGTCGAACGCCGGCGTTTCGATCTGCTCGACGTCCAGGTTCAAGCCGCCCACATAGCCAATCTTGCCGTCAATCACGGCGATCTTGCGGTGGCTGCGATAATTGATGGTGTGCAGCGTGGTCAGGTAGCGGTAATCAAGATAGGGGTGAATCTCAACGCCGTTGTCGGTTAGGTCTTGTAGATATTGGCGGCTCATCGTCCCGCCGGAGGTGTCGTACAAGCAACGCACCTCAACCCCCGCCTGAGCGCGCTCGATGAGGGCGTCTTTAATTTGCAGCGTAAAGGCGTCTTCGGTCCAGATATAGTAGTTGAGGTGAATTGAGTGTTGGGCGGCTTTGATATCGGCCAGCAGGCGGGGGTATTTCTGGCGGGCATCTTGCAGAATCTCTACATCGTTATAACCGGTTAAAATGGAACTGGAATTCTTGTTGGTCAATCGCAGCAGTTTCTGGCGGGCGGAGGCCGGTTTTTCTTTAGCGATGCGCTCAACATACTCACGTTGTCGCCGGAGCAAATCCCCCAAATCCTGCATAAACTCATTGCCCAATTCATGGCGGGCAATCTTGTTTTCCTGACTGAACGCTCGCCAGCCGTGGCCGAAGAAAATGTAGACGATAAATCCGATGATGGGTAGGGTAATAAACAAAAACAGCCAGGCAAAGGTCGATTGCGGGCTGCGATTTTCCATGATGATATAGACCGCCGCTACCATGACATAGATGAACATCGCGACAGTAAGGATGATACCCCCAGCCGTCAAAATTTGTATCGCCAGTTTGTTTCTCCTAAAGTAGTGGGATGGATAGTGGGATAGTTGGATAGTTGGCTGGTTAGATAGTTGACTGGAAACCAACCAACCAACCAACCACCAACAACTAACTAACTAACTAACTAACTAACCATCTACTACCCCGCCGACTCTAGCGTTCGACGGAGCCAGCGGCCGGTGTGGCTGTCGGGGCTGGCTGCAATTTGCTCTGGAGTACCGGCGGCCACAATGCGTCCGCCGCCGTGGCCGCCTTCCGGCCCAATATCGATGATCCAATCGGCGCACTTGATCACATCCAAATTATGCTCGATGACCAGCACCGTGTTGCCGGCATCAACCAGCCGGTTGAGGACGGCCAGCAGCCGTTCGATGTCGGCGAAATGGAGGCCGGTGGTCGGCTCGTCTAAAATGTACAGGGTTCGGCCGGTTGAGCGACGGCTTAACTCTTTGGACAGTTTGATGCGTTGGGCTTCACCGCCGGAGAGCGTGGTGGCCGGCTGGCCCAGGGTGATATAACCCAGGCCCACATCGTGCAGGGTCTCCAGTTTGCGCCGGATGGCCGGGATGTTGGAGAAAAAGTCGATGCCCTCATCAACGGTCATGGCCAGCACTTCAGCAATCGATTTGTTGCGATACTTTATCTGAAGCGTTTCGCGATTGTACCGTTTGCCGTGGCAGACATCGCAAGGGATATAGACATCGGGCAAAAATTGCATCTCAATTTTGATAATGCCGTCGCCCTGGCAAGCCTCACAACGACCCCCTTTGACGTTGAAACTGAAGCGTCCGGCTTTATAACCGCGCAGTTTGCTCTCCGGCAGGCTAGCATAAAGTTCGCGCAGCGGCCCGAATAGGGCGGTGTACGTGGCCGGATTACTGCGAGGCGTCCGGCCAATGGGACTCTGATCGATGTCGATGACTTTGTCGATGTACTCGATGCCTTCGATGGCGTCATGCCGACCTGGTTTGGCAGTAGCCCGGTACAACAGTTGATCGAGCTTGCGATGCAGGGTTTCCAGCACCAACGTGCTTTTGCCGCTGCCGCTGACCCCGGTCACGCAGATAAATTTACCCAACGGAAATTTGGCCTCGATATTTTTGAGGTTGTTCTCTTTTGCGCCCTTGACCACAATAAACTTGCCGTTGCCGTCGCGGCGACGGATCGGCACGGGAATGCGCCGGTCGCCGCGTAGATATAGAGCGGTCAGGGAGGTGCTTTCCTTTAAAAGCTGTCGCGATCGGCCGACCAGACCACCTCGCCGCCGTGTTTGCCGGCTCCCGGCCCCATATCGATGATCCAATCGGCCCGGTGCATGGTATCTTCATCGTGCTCAACCACCAACACCGTGTTGCCTAAGTTGCGCAGTCCTTCCAAAGTTTTGATCAAGCGCTCGTTGTCGCGCTGGTGCAAACCGATGCTTGGCTCGTCGAGAATGTAAAGACAGCCCATCAACTGCGACCCGATTTGCGTCGCCAGCCGAATGCGTTGAGCCTCGCCGCCGGAGAGAGAGTTGGCGGCCCGGCTGAGGGTTAGATAATTGAGTCCTACATCTTGCATAAAGCGGAGTCGGGCGGTGATCTCTTTGAGAATGGGCCGGGCGATGAGCAGTTGGCGCGATGTCAGGACGTCCGCCGGCGGTGCATCGCTGCCGTTTGAGTTTGGGCTGTTTGCGGCGTCTAACCCATCAAACCAATGCAAACCATCGGTAATGGATAGGTCGCTGACCTCGTGGATACCCATGCCCAAAATGGTTACGGCCATCGCTTCCGGCCGCAGGCGGTGGCCGTTGCAGGCCGGGCAAGTCCGGCTCGACATATATTTCTCAATCTCTTCGTAGTTGTCGGCGCTGTTGGCATCTTTATAGCGCCGCTGCAAGTTAGGAATGACGCCCTCAAACGGGGTGCTGTAGGAACGCTGTTCGCCGCTGGCGTTGCGATAGCTCAACGTGATTTTTTCGTCAGGCTTGCCGCCGTAGAGAATGAGATCGCGCTGCGTCGGTGAAAATTCGGACAGCGGCGCGTCCAGCGGCAGCTTGTAAAAGTTGGCTACGGCTTTGATCAGTTGGGCGTAATAGCCCTGCTTACTACCCCGGCTCATTTTGGCCCAGGGTCGAATAGCCCCCGTCTCCAGCGTCCGGTCGAGATTGAGGATTAAATCCGGATCAAGTTCAGTGCGTACGCCGAGACCATCGCAAGCGGGGCAGGCGCCGTGAGGGCTGTTGAAGCTGAACGTACGGGGTTCTATTTCCGGCAGGTTGGTGCCGCAGTGTAGACAGGCGAAATTTTCGCTAAACAGTTTGTCCCAGGCCTTGTCGCGATGGGTCACATCGTGGACAATCATGGTGCCGTTGCCCAGCTTAATAGCCGTCTCGACCGAGTCGGCCAGGCGGGCGGCGTCTTCGTTGAGTTCGGCGTTATTGTCACCATCGGGA
Organism: Anaerolineales bacterium; assembly: GCA_020634855.1. Lineage (GTDB taxonomy): Bacteria > Chloroflexota > Anaerolineae > 4572-78 > J111 > JAGRBY01. Next base: position 26,953 of record JACKAU010000018.1, on the reverse strand, counting down.
TGGCGAATGATCAGCCGGTCAACCACCGCTTCGATGGTGTGGAGTTTGTACGGCTCCATCTCGATTTTTCATCGAGATCATTATGGTTCCATCCACCCGCACTCGGACAAAGCCGGACTTGCGGATTTCTTCAAAGACCGCCCGATGCTCGCCTTTTCGATCGCGCACTAATGGGGCCATAATCATCACCCGGCTGCCGTCGGGTTTGCCCAAAATTGCATCGACAATTTGTTGGCTGGTTTGGACGTTGACCTCGCGGCCGCAATTGGGGCAGTGGGGCGTTCCCACGCGAGCGTACAGCAAACGCAGATAATCGTAGATCTCCGTAACCGTCCCCACGGTTGAACGCGGATTGTGAGTGGTTCCTTTTTGATCGATTGAGATCGCCGGGCTAAGCCCTTCAATCTGATCGACATCAGGCTTATCCATCTGCCCCAAAAACTGGCGGGCATAGGCCGACAGACTTTCGACGTAGCGGCGTTGACCTTCGGCGTAAATCGTATCGAACGCCAAGCTGCTTTTACCGCTTCCTGATAGGCCGGTGATGACGACCAGTTGATCGCGAGGGATTTCAATTGTGATATCTTTTAAGTTATGTTCACGCGCACCACGGACAATTAAACTTTTTTGCATAGACCTTTCCGGCAGTTAACAGACCAAACCTAAAACATTTGACTTGATAATTTAGCATTAAGCCCGAAATTTTGCAACAGATCGATTTGGTTTATGTTCAATAACGGTCAATATTTGAGTTCAAAAGATGACAGTCACTAGTGACTGTCGCTTGGTTCGATGGTCAATCTTTGTGGCTCTAGGCCCATTGACTTTTTACTTAAAACATTGCATAATAAACATTATGGTAAACTCCATTGCTTTTTCCTCACAAAACCTCAGCGAGTGAGAAGATTATGAGTGACGACAAAAAAAAACCGTCTGAAAATGATATCGAATCCCCGGTTGATGGCCCGACCCCTGACTGGATGAAAATGGCTACGTCATCAGATAGCGGCCCATCGCTAACTGATGAAAATACCCCGGCTTGGCTTAAAGAGATCCGGTCGGGTAAGAAAGTTGCCGGCGCAGGTGTCGAGACTGAGACGAGTGACGAATCGTCGGGTGAGATGTCGGATTTGGAACGGTTACTGGCCGAAGAGGGCATCGATCTGGGTAGCGTGACCGAAGAGCGACCGCAGGGAGCGGAAGGGATGTCGGCTCGCGATTGGATGATTTCTACCTCCGACGATGAGTTGATCCGGCGTCGAATTGGCGGCGATACGCCGCTGGAAGAAACGGCTATGTCCGCCCCGGCGCCAAGCCCGGCAATGGCCGAAGCCAGCAGCGGGCCGACGGACGAGATGTCGGATTTGGAACGGTTACTGGCCGAAGAGGGCATCGATCTGGGCAGCGTGACCGAAGAGCGACCGCAAGGAGCGGAAGGGATGTCGGCTCGCGATTGGATGATTTCGACCTCCGACGATGAATTGATCCGGCGTCGAATTGGGGCGGATACACCGTTGGAAGAAACGGCTCCGGCTCCTACTCAAGATGAACCTAAACCGGCTGCGCCTGAGGAAATCGAAGATGATAAGATGGTCGTTGAAGAAGATCTGCCGGACTGGCTGCGTGAAATTGATGAAGAACCGGTATCAACCGATGAAGCGTCGCCCACTGTAGCCGATGACACGGCCGTATATGAAGAGGGTTTGCCGGACTGGCTGCGTGAAATTGATGATGATGAAGAGGTAGAGCTAGAGGCCGAGTCGTCATTTACCGAAGTCTCGTCGGATGTAGCGCCGGCGGCCGACGATGAGTTGCCGGATTGGCTAAGCGGGTTCGAAGAACCAATGGAGTCATCCCAGCCGGCCATGGCAGAGGTTAAGTCATCGGACCCGGAGGACGACAAAATGGTTGTTGAAGAGGATCTGCCGGACTGGCTGCGCGAGGTTGAAGATCAGGTTGAAGAATTGGGGTCAATTGAGGCTGCTACTGAAGACGATGGGCTAGTTATTGAAGAAGATTTGCCCGATTGGCTCACTGATATTGAAGAAACCGATGAGTTGGCGTTGGATCTTGACACTCCGGTAGCTATTTCCGCGATGGATATAGCGGCTGATGATGAGGATTTACCCGATTGGCTTAGAGAGGTGCAAGCTGAGTCGGTTGGGACCGAGTCAGCAACGAAAACAGCGGCCCCGATCGATCTAGAAGACGATGTGGATTTGGATGACGAGGATCTCCCTGACTGGCTAAAAGAGGTGCAGTCTGAAGCCGATATAGCTGAGGCTGCCTCGGTGGAACAACCGGCCGTGTCCCCCATCGACACCGAGGCCATCGACTTAGACGATGACGATCTGCCGGATTGGTTGAGAGAGGTTGAGGCAGAGGATGAGGCAGCCGCTCCGGCCATCGATATGCCGGTGACTGCGGCTGTCCAGGCTGATGAGGAGGCTCTGCCCGATTGGTTAAAAGAGGCAGCCGATGAAGAAGACCTTGTGGAACCCGATTTTTCAGAGGATGATGATTTTGTGGTAGAAGAAGAACTACCCGATTGGCTAAGCGATGTGGATTTGGACGAGGATGCTTTTGAGCCTTCCGAACCAAGCCCCGAAGAACCGGCTGACGTTGTTGCTGAAGAAGACCTGCCGGACTGGCTGCGAGAAACCGACGAGGCGGCCCTAGAGGAACCGCTGACAGCCGAGGAACTGGCTAACTTGCCCGTAGCCGAGGCTATGGGCGAACCACTTGAAGAGACCCCTGTTGTTACCGAAGAGTTGCCAGATTGGTTGCAGTCAGACGTTGAAATTGAGGCAGAAGTTGAGGAAGAGTCTGTCGTTGAACTTGAACCTGATGTATCAGTCACCGAATCCGCGCCGTTGCCGGCCGAAACCCCTGAAATGGAACCTGCGGAAGTGACCCAACCTGAAGTTGAAGCGATGCCTGTAGCCCAAACGCCCTCGCCGCCCACTCGCATTAGTAGTTCTATACCGGATTGGCTGAAAAAGCTTCGCGAGGGTGATCGTGAGGAACCGGTTGAGCAAGAGGCGATCGTTTCCGGTGCGGTGTCAATGGGGCGACCACAATCGGAAATGCGAACGGCCAGCGCCGTAGGGGCCAGCTCAAGTATGGATCAAGCATTACACCAGAATTTACCTCAGGATTCTAATAAGCGCCTTGAATTAGCCCGAGAGGCCAGAGACAAAGGCGACATTCAAGATGCTATTCCTATTTATAGTAGTTTGGTTTCCGGCGGCGCGCATTTAACCAGCATCATTGAGGATTTGCAGCAAAGCATTAAGGTTTACCCCACTAACTACAGGCTGTACCAGGTTATGGGTGATGCGATGATGAAGGATGGACGCTTACAAAATGCGCTAGAGGCTTATCGACAAGCCCTTTCTCAGTTGGCCGGCTAAGAAAGTAGACTGAAAAGCCAAGGTCGGGTTCAATTCCCGGCCTTTTTGTTTCTATAGAAATTTGTCATCTAGGGTAATCTGATTATCCTTTAAGCAATTAATTATTATTAGGAGAAAACCGTGGAAAAAACGTTAATCATCATTAAACCTGATGGAGTCGAGCGGGGGCTGATCGGCCCCATTATCAGTCGATTTGAGCAGCGTGGATTAAAGTTTATCGGCATGAAACTGATGCAGGTTTCCGATGAATTGGCCCGCCAGCACTATGCTATTCATGAAGGTAAGCCTTTTTTTGAACCGCTGATTCAATATATTACCTCCTCCCCCGTGGTTGTAATGGCGCTGGCCGGTCCAGATGCTATTAAGATTGCCCGTAACACTATCGGTGCAACCAAGCCGTCGGAAGCAGCGCCAGGCTCAATTCGCGGTGATTTCGGCATGATGGTGGGTCGCAATTTGGTCCATGGCTCGGATAGCGTTGAGAACGGCGAGCTCGAAATTGGGCTTTGGTTTGTTGAGTCAGAATTAACTGACTACGAACGTTCTTTAGAAGAGTGGATCTTAGAAAAGTGAGCGTAACGATGGCTAACAGCGAAACATCCGCCCCATCGAGACAAGGCCAAATTTCTGTCACAGGGCAAGATGTTAATAACATTCAGGCGCAAAATGTAACGGTCAGTCGAGCCAGCGCCGAACACGTTCAGGCTGAAACCGTATATATCTCTCAAGCCGGAGCCAACCGGGTCGAGGCCCAAACGGTCGAGATTCGCCAGGGCGGCGTTCAATCCCTACAGGGCGACTCGATTACTATCCGGCAAGGAGGTGCCGCCCAAGTCAAAACCAATAGCCTGTCGGTGACCCAAGGCGGCGTAGTCTTAGCTGATACGGGCGATGCCAGCCTAACTGCCTCTTCTGTCGGCGCCATTTTGAGCAGCGGCAACGTTGTTCTGGATCAGAGTCAAACCCGGGTCCTGCTGACCCGGGGTGACGTCACGATGGATCAGAGCGGCAATGGTATCTTGCTGGCCAGAAATGTAAAAACAGGCAATAACAGCGGGGTTGTATTAATGATTGCCGGTAAGGTTGATGGGGATGTCAACGCTGTATTTGGCCCGGCGGCCAGCGCCGCATTCGGCGTAGCGTTTGCGATCGTTTTTAGTGTCATCCTCTGGCTTAGACAACGCTTTTCATAATTCATCCTAAGGAGTACTACTTATGGCCAAAAAACTCTTTTTTATGTTTGTCTGGCCGTTCTTGTTTCGACGAATAGCCGATAAAGCCGCCGGAATTCTGCAAGACCGCCGCGATCACCGGCTGCACGATGATGACCCATCGGCGGAAGCCGAATGTCCCCCTTGCCCTCCGGTCGAGGCCAGCCCACTAAACCGAACTCAGGCTGCGATGTATACGCTTGCCGGCGTGTTATTGGGCGGCGCCCTAAGCGGTATCACTTATTTTATTGTGCGTCGCTATTCGCCTCAGCCTAACTAATTGTATTTAGGCTAAGTTACGCAATTTGTAAGGAGAACTGCTTGTATATCGTCACAACCCAACAAATGCAAGCTGCCGAAAAAGCGGCCGATGCCTCCGGCCTGAGCTATGATCAGATGATGGAGAATGCCGGCCGATCAATCGCTCGGTGTATCGAGCGCTCTTTCGATCTGGAGGGGGCGCGAGTGTTGGTCTTGGTGGGACCTGGCAACAATGGGGGCGATGGCCTGGTCATCGCTCGTTATTTGGATCAGGCCGGGCTTACGGTGGCCGTCTATGTCTGGAAGCGAAACACCGATAACGATCTCAATTGGGGTCGTCTCGATAGTACTGGCGTAGAACGCATTATCGCCGATACCCCCTCCGCCCCGGTCGCATTGGCTCAGTGGCTCGCCGAGTCGACGATTATCGTTGATGCTTTGCTAGGCACCGGCGTATCGCGACCGATCGAAGGTGGTTTGGCCGACTTGCTGGATCAAACCAAAGCAACGGTGTCGATGCGTCGAGGTAACGAGAACATCTCCGAACTCACCGAACCGGCGCGTCCCGCTTCTGAGCACGACAATGGTCCGGTCATGGTCGCGGTCGATGTACCTTCAGGGCTTAATAGTGATACAGGGTCGGTCGATCCTCATACCTTGACTGCCGATTTGACCGTGACGCTGGCCGCGGTCAAGCGTGGACACATTCTGCCGCCTGGCCCGGATGTGATCGGCCGCCTGGTGGTCGGCGATATCGAGATTACGCCCGATTGTTATCCCAGTGATGTGACATTGGAGATGGCCACTGCCGCCAAAGTGACGCGGATGCTGCCTTCTAGACCGGTTAACGCCAATAAGGGAACGTTTGGCACAGCCTTGATCGTTGCCGGATCGATCGATTACACCGGGGCAGCCATCCTCTGCGGACAGGCCGCGCTCCGCGCCGGGACCGGCTTGGTTACCCTGGCTGTGCCGAAGATAATCCACCCTATCGCGGCCGCCGCTGTTCGAGAAGCCACTTACTGCCCGCTAGCTCATAACGATGGCTTCGTAGCGCCTACGTCCGTGCCGGCGGTGCAGAAAAAGTCGTCTAAAGCCAACGCCTTGCTCATTGGACCGGGCCTGGGGCACAACGACTCCACGGCCATCTTTCTGACCGATTTACTGGCTTTGCCCGACTCACTGCCGCCATTGATCCTCGACGCGGATGCGTTGAACATTTTGGCTCAGGAAAGGGAGTGGTGGCGGCAGTTGCCGCCCGATGGCGTTTTGACACCCCACCCCGGAGAAATGGCAAGGCTAATGGGCGTCACCACCCAAGAAGTTCAAGCGGACCGGCTAACGATAGCGGTAGAGATGGCCGCGAAGTGGCAGCAGATTGTTTTACTAAAAGGGGCGTATACGATTGTCGCCGCACCGCATGGACGCACTATGGTTCTACCCTTTGCGAATCCAGCGCTGGCCAAAGCCGGCTCCGGGGATGTATTGGCCGGAACGATTGTGAGTTTAAGAGCGCAGGGATTGCCACCCTTTGAAGCGGCGGTGGCCGGCGCCTATTTACATGGCTTAGCCGGCGAATGTGTCCGTAAAACAATTGGGGCTACTTCGGCCTCTTCCGGCGATCTGGTTGCCTGTTTGCCGGAAGCCACTCGGCAATTAACCCACCATTAAATTCAGGGTGTATTGTATTTGTCCCATAACCTGGGCAAGCTCGCCGGATTGTTAAATCCGGCGAGAGCCAGGCTCCCCTCTGTGAGAAAAATCGTCGATAATTTATGGCCCCGGTTGAGCCGTTATAACCACCCAATAGTATTTGTAAGGACTATCTGGGTCATAAGCATAACCAATCCCATATTCGATTTGATTTTTATAGAAATCGTTTAATCCCAGTAAGTGCTCCCGATGGCTGGGCGAGTTCATCCACTGTTGCTGCCAAGTGGCTGTCGCGGTGCTGTTACCGGCGGCAATTGACTCGATGTAGTTCGCCTTAGGATCGTCACCATAATAATCGGGCAAGACATAGCCTGCTTGCTCAACCAGGTAATTCGGTCCGTACCCGTCCGGGTTGACATGGGAAAAATATTTTCGTTCAGCCATATCCGCGGCTCGATCACGGGCGACTTGGGCCAAGATATAGTTGCAGGTCAGCGAGGGACGCTGTTGCTGCGGATCTTGGACCAGTAGCTGGGCCAGTTGAGCTTCTTCGGCGGCCGTTAAACAGGGCGGGTTAAGAACAATGGGTAAATAAACTTTGTTGGGTAATGTATCGGCATTAACCCGTGTGGCTAAATTTGTGACGGTGGCAAGCGATAGTAGAACATAAATGAATAAGATTTGTCGAAATTTTGTCATTGGGGCCTCATATCAAAATTTTTAGCTCTGGTAAAATCAATAGCCTGTCTTCAACCTCGATACCCCCCCAAAAAAAAGGGCAAGGACATTTGTCCTTACCCCTTGAAGCCTCTTTAGTTATTTATTGTATCATGTTAGACAGCTAAAGTCTAAACCTTTAGCTGACTTCATTAGCTGTCCCGTCGCTGGCGCGATTCATGACTTGGTCAACGCTTTCTTTGCCTTTTTGTAAGGCCTCGGTGGCGCTTTGTTTGCCTTTCTCGTAAGCCTCAGTGGCACTCTGCCGACCTTTTTCAAGGGCTTCAGTGGCGCCAACTTTACCTTTTTCAATCGCTTCCATACCTTTTGACTGTAAAGCCGCAACTTGCTCTTGCGCTTTGTGTCCGGCTTCAGTCGCTCGACTGCGAACGGTCATAATATTCTCTTCGGCTAAATCTTTGTACTCCAGGCTTCTATCTCTTATCTGAGCCCGGGTTTCTTCACCAGATTGAGGGGCCATAAGCAAAGCTAAGGCCGCACCCACCAGCCCGCCGATCACCAACCCTGCGAAAAATGCCCCACCCTCGTTTTGACTTCCCATGATAGTCACTCCTTTTTCTTACTACAATTACTTTAATTATGGTGTCTATTAAATTGAGTATAGATGCGCCTCCATTAGCCGTTAGCGTTAGAGCGCGTCTCTACTTAATTGTCAAGACAATTCCTAACGTTTAAACAGTGCCCGAAATATAGCACTAAGGCCGGCAGCCATACTGGCGGTTGAAATAACAGGTCGCACCGCCTTCTCGCTAATAAATGTAGCCGTGCCCCCAATGGTTGTGGTTGTTTGTTGGAGTTTATTCAACACCGGTCTAACTTCTCGGTCTAATAGTTGAACTAGGTCATTCACTTTGATGACCAGATAGGCCGTGATGACAATAAGGGCAATGAGCAATAAGATAATGACGAAAATGCCCAGACCCATATAGATAATGAAAATATCTCGGAGGATAGCGGTTGCAATGGGGTGATAAAAAAGAAAAACCCCGATACCAATAAATACCAATAAAATGACGGCGGCAATAATACTTCCAATGATGATCGGTTTTTTGTCAACCGGCTCCATTGAAAGTTCTGGTCTGGGATTTTCAGTTTCCATTTGTGGCAAAACAATTTCGTCAGACATTTAACCTATTCTTTTCTTAGAATTCTTAGACTTTGGTCAGCATTTTAGCATATTATTATGTTCTAAGAAAATTAGCTGCAAGCCACATAAGAATGGTGACGCAGCCCAAATTTGATGCTCCAGACGTTAAGCGGTTTTATTAATGGAGATATCTTGGGGTTAGCTTTGCCAGCGGGTTAACACGCCATCGATAGCGGCCTCGACTGCCAGCCGCGCTTGCCGGCGATTATGTCCACCGGCTAACAGCGAGTCATACTCGGTTTCAACGTGGCGGATGTGGGCGATAACGGCCAGCCGGATGGCCTGGTCATCCAGACTCTTGGCCGCCGCCGAGCGGCCCACCCGACCGCTGTATTTGAGGCAGGCATGTTCGGCAATCACTTCCTCTCGACCGGCCGGACAGCCGGGGAACAGTTGGCGCACCCGTCCGGCGAACGCTTCAACATACTGGCTGTCCAACTCGGCTCGTCGAACTGCCTCTCGCTCCCGGCGGAGCTTTCGAACCTCGCTGTCGGCCAGACATTCCTGTTCGGCTTGCTCTAGCGCCAGGCTCTCCACCAGCAAGCCCTGCCGCTCGTACCGCTTGCGACGCTTGCTCCATTTAAGCACCACCGCGCTCAAGGTCGAGTGCTTGCGCGACCGTCGGGTCAGCGCGGCGTCGCCGGCCGGTAGAAAGATCAGGTGATCCAGATCGGCGCAGGCCAAGCACAGCGCCTTTTTGTCTTCGGTCAGGGTAATCCAGGCGTGGTTCCCTAACTCCTCGCCGCACTCACCGCAGGTTGCGTCTTGGCTGGTGATTAAGACGCTGATATCGTTGTTTTTTGCCATTTTTACGCTACTCCTCAGCTTCACCGCGTGAGACATGGCTGTATTTTAACTGCCTGGGATAAGCTGCCAGGCAACGGTCCAGCCGCCACTTGCTGGGGTTAAACAAACAATGCCGGAATTGTGAAACACAATCGGCATCGCGTCTTCATCACCGTCGATCAAGTAACCGGCCAGCCGCGCCATAAAGGGCAGGTGCCCGACCAGCATCACCGATCGGTCTTCAGCCGCAAGTGCGCTCGCCACCGGCTTGACATCGTCCATCGGTCCCAGGCCAGATATAGCGACCACCTGGTTTTGAAGCCACAGCGCTTGGGCAAAGATAGTCGCCGTTTGCTCGGCCCGGGTCTTGCCGCTGTGTCGAATTTCGTCAACCGCCAACGCTAATTTTGCGGCCATATCGGCTATTATTTCTGTCTCACGCTGCCCTTGATCGGTCAGTGATCGGTCAGGGTCAACCTCTTTCGATTCTGCTTGGCCGTGTTGGACCAGATAAAGGTTTCTCATCATTGAATTACCTCCTCTTTACTTTTTGTTAAACCAAAGTTACTGTACCCGATTTTTAGTCATATGGCAATGCCCTGCCTAAGCCGCTGTTGAGTTTGAGCCGCATCACAGCCGGTTCGGCCGGTAAGAAATAATCGGGTTCCCAAATTTATTTGCCTATTTCTTACTCTGGTTTAACATGCCTGTAACTAATAATCAGTAAATCACAAGCGCCTTTTGATACGGCTTTGCCTACTCAAGGTGCGGCGGTTTACTAATAAGGCAATCCACGTAACGGTATTTCCATCGAGGAGGAAATAAAAAGAATGATCTATTCAATCATCAGTTGGCTGGTGGTGGGGTTTATTATTGGCGCATTGGCTAAATTTGTGATGCCGGGCCGCGATCCGGGCGGCTGCCTGGTGACCTCGCTGATTGGTATCGCCGGGGCTTTTGTGGGCGGCTTTCTCAGCAGCCTGCTTGGCTTTGGCGGCTTTACCGGATTTAACTTCATTAGCATCATTTTTGGGATTGTCGGCGCGGTTATTTTGCTGCTCCTTTATCGATTGGCGGTGAAGCGATAAACGATCCGATCCCCTGATCGCCCACTACCGACCGTTGACCGCTGTATATTCAACAACGTTACCGTTTGACGGCGGTCCGCGGTCGGTCAGCGGCGGTCTGATCTTTGTAAGCAAGCTTGTAAGTTTGATTTTAACCTGTATACTACCCCAAATGTCCGGAACCATTACCAAACTGGAAATCCAAAAACGCAATAAAGAGCGGGTCAATGTTTACCTGGACGAGCAGTTCTCTTTTGGGGTCATGCTGTCGGTAGCCCTGGAGTTGAAGAAGGGTCAGGTTCTCAACGATGCCGACATCGAGCAACTGAAGCAGCAGGATAACCGGCATAAGGCGTACCAACGGGCCTTGAATTACCTAAGCTTCCGGGCGCGCAGCCGGGTTGAGATCGAGCGTTATCTGCGGGATAAAAAATATGACCCGGATGTCATCGCCGCCACGATTGAGCGGCTGGACGAGGCAGGATTGGTCGATGATACCGCCTTTGCCGAAAGTTGGGTGGCGAACCGGGAGCGGTTGAAGCCCAAGGGAGCGCGGGCGCTGCGGTATGAACTCCAGCAAAAAGGGCTGAGCGAAACCGCTATCGACGCCGCCCTGGAGCAAATTGACGAGAGCGAGTTGGCCTGGCGAGCGATTGAGAAAAAAGTTCGTCAGTGGCAGGCTTTAGATGAGGATGGTTTTAAACGTAAAGCAATGGCTTATCTCAGCCGGCGCGGGTTCGATTACGATGTGACGATTGAAACAGTGGAACGGGCTTGGCAGAAAGTTACCTCGGAGCAGACAGAATGAGTGACAACGAACAAGACATCGTCCGCTATACGGTTGCCATCCAGGCGAACCCGACTGACGGCGAAGCTTACTATGACCGGGGTAACGCCTACGCCGAGGCCGGTCGCTATGAGGCGGCTATCGCCGATTATGATGAAGCGATCCGGTTGCTGCCCACTGAGGGCGATCCGTATTATCGGCGAGGCAATCTCTATCGTCGTCTGGGTGATTATGAACAGGCGCTGGCCGACTATACCGCCGCCATCCGGCTCGATCCGGAACATAGCCGGGCTTGTGTGGGGCAGGGCAACGTCTATTTTCAGCAGGAGCAATACGCCGAGGCCGTGGCCGCCTACAGCCGGGCGCTGCGTTTTGATCCGCATTACATCAGCGCCGTTTACAACCGGGGCAAGGCCTACGCCGAAATGGGCCAGGATCAACTGGCCTTGGCCGACTTTGAGGCGATTCTACAAGTCGAACCCGATGACGTGGCTGCGCTATACGGTCGGGCCAACTTAAAAGCTAAGCAAGAGGATTATACCGGCGCGCTGGCCGACTACACCGCCGCCATCCGGCTCGATCCTGATGACGCGGTGGTTTATCTCAATCGAGCCAGGTGCTATGTGGCGCTCGATGAAATCGATCAGGCGCTGGCCGATTATAATGAGGCGTTGCGTCGAAAACCGAGGGAGTCGCGGGCGTTTACCGGCCGCGCCCTCTTGCATTACCAGTTGGGTGATTTCGCGGCCGCTGTAGCTGATTTGTCTGAGGCCCTGGCGATTAAACCGGATGAAGCCGACAGTTACCTCAGCCGGGGTCTGGCCCATTACCATCTGGAAAATTATGACGAAGCCCTGGCCGACTACGCTAAAGCGATTCGCTACAATGCCAGAGACCCCAGGGCGGCGCTGGGCCGCGGCCTGACTTTTAACAGGCAAGGCGATTATCAACGCGACTGGGTCTACTTCTATCAGGTGGTTCGGCCATATGATAAATTTATACCTGCGCTCATCGGTCGGGGTGACGCGGCGGTGGCGTTGGGCGATGTCGAACCGGCGCTGGCCGGCTACAGCCAGGCCATCCGGCTGGGGGCCAACGACGCCTCGCTCTTTTTGAAGCGGGCTAACCTTTTGATGCAGCAGGGTGATCTAACCCAAGCCGTGGCCGATTACGATGAAGTCATCCTGCGCGATCCATCGAACGCGACGGCCTATTATAACCGGGCCACGGCCTATCATCAGCAGGGGCAAACAGAAGCTGCTCTGGCCGATTATCGGACTGCGACCGAACTCAATCCCAATGACGGCAGCGCTCTCTACAATATGGCTTGTCTTCTAGCCGGTCGGCGCGAGGTGACTGAGGCTTTGACTTGTTTGCAGCAGGCATTGGAGACGGGGATAGATGTTGGCCAGGCCCAAACCGATCCCGACTTTGAGCCAATCCGAGCTGATGAGCGTTTTCAGATATTGATCAAGCAATTCAGTAGTCCGTAGAGTTGGTGGAGTTTATGGAGTTAGTGGAGTTGGTGGAGTTGGTGGGGGGTATAGAGTTGGGGAGTTATGAGGATGATGAGCACATTTCAATCGCTGCCTCGACCTAAACCGCGCTCGCTCTCTGATGGATCATTTGAGAGTATGCTGCTGGTTTTTTGTGTCGTCTGGACGGTCGGCAGTCTGGTGATGCTCATGTTATGCGCGTTTACTTTGGGACCGGATTGGTATCGCTATTGGCAACTCCAACACTCGGGCGTGGTGACTTCGGGCCAGATGATCCGACAAGACCCCGGTAAGCTGTGGGCTTCACATATATTTCAGTTTACAACCGACGACCTCGCGGTACACACCGGCCAACACGCCATTCCCAGCGCTCAATTTCAGCCGATCGCCCCGGGCGAAACCGTCTTGGTCCGATATGTTGCCCACAACCCGGAGATAGCCGTTTTGGAGTCATATTTTACCACACCGTTCATGCCGAGGCTTTGGTTTGTGGGTTTGGGCGGGGTGATGCTGGGGCTGGGCCTGGCGTTGCTCCCGGCTCGGTGGCGGGCTTGGCGCAGCGTTCGCCGCCTGTACACCCAAGGTTACATCGCACCGGCAACCGTGGTTAACCTGTGGCGCTCGACCAACGTACGCCATCAGGTTTTATACTGCATTGCTTATGAATTTGAAGCAACCCGGCCCAACGGCCAAATCCAAACCATTCTATCAGCCGAATATAATGAGTTAGCGTTTGAGACGCTACGGCTGCGCCAACAAACGCCTGTCCGCTACTTACCGGAGAATCCGGAGATTTGCCGGCTGGAGGTGGAGCCGATTATTGAAGCGCGGATAAAAAAGATCAACGTGCCATCACCTTAAGCCGGATAGAGCGTATCCGGCGGGCGCAAACGGGCGGCCAGATCGCGCAGTTGAATAAAGCTGATCGGTTTTATAAGAACTAAATCAACTTCATGTCGAATAAGTTTTTGGTGGCTACCGGCTGAGTAGGAGGTACAATACTTGCGCGTAGACCACATTGATGATCAACCCTAGGGGGATACCCATCGTAAAACCGATATTGGGTAAGTGAGTTTTGGCTCTTTCTGATACAAATGTAAAAACAGCCGGCTGCAAAGCAATCATCCCGGCCACGATGCTAAACGGCAGCCCCAGCACCTTGTAGCCTACGATCAAGGCAGCGGCCGCCGTTATGGTAACCAACAGCAAGGAGACTAAAATCAGAACGATTAAGGTGTTGCCCAGCATTACGTGTTCCAATGCATTACCGGATCGGATGCCGATGCCGGCCAACAGCATGATTAACCCCATTTGTTGCAGCGTTTGATTGGCGCTGTAGGGCAGCGTCCAGACAATCGAGCCGGTTCGGCGCAGCGACCCCAGAATCAAAGCCACAATTAGCGTGCCGCCGGCGTATCCTATTTGAAAACCGATGTCTCCGGGCAGGGTCAGGCTAACCATTCCTACCAGCAAGCCCAGGGTAATACCATATCCCAGCGACAGAAGGTTAACCTGACTTACCGCTTCGTAAGAGTCGCCAAAGAGTTCAACCAATTTAGGTATATCGTCCCAGCGCGCCAAAATCCGAATCCGGTCCCCCTGTTCCAAAATCGTGTTACGTGCAGGCAAAATATCGGTATCACCCCGGCGCAGGCGGGTCACAATCGCGCCAAATCGCTCTTTCAAATCCAAAGCCGCAATCGATTGGCCCACCACCTCCGGGTTAGAGACAAAGAGTCGCCGTTTGCTGTAGATGCTGTAATCGCGCAGGAGATTGTTGGTGGCAACTCGCCCGGCGGTGGCGATAACTTGATCAATTTGTTCAGTTTCGCCGGCAATAGCGATGGTGTCTCCCAACTGAAGCCGGGTGTCGCCATTGATCAACGAGGTTTGGCCGTTTCGACCTAAGCGGCCAAATATGATATCCCAACCTTCCCGGCGCTGTAGTTCACGCACGGGAATACCGGTTACTTCAGGGCGCGTAATTTCGATGGCTTGGTCAATAATATTCTGGGGAGCTGGGTAGATATTCCGCAGGGCTTGCGCCTCGGCTGCATAATCGATCTGCCATATTTGCTGAAAGGCAGCAATAACCCCGATCCGCCCGAGGACCCCAATTGGATAGGCGATGGCAAAGGCCAGGGCCATCGCCGCGATCATAGTATCCAGCGATCCCGGAGCCGCTGTGGTGCTAATGGAATCTAAAACGGCGGCAAAGGCCGCCGTATTGGTGCCAACCCCGGAAAGTAAACCTGCGGCCGTAGCGGCGTTTAGGCCGAAAACGTAAGCGATGCTCACTAACAGCAGAAACGGTAGGGTTAGGAAAAACAGAATAAAGCTGATCTGTAATGGGCCTTCCCGGCGTAGGGCTAGAAAAAAGTTGGCCCCGTTGCTCAGCCCAATGGCATAGACAAAAATAACCAACCCCAGTTCAACAATAAATCCAGGGACGGTGACATCGGTTCCAAGGGCCCCAAAGACAAGACCCACAAATAGAATTGCCGCCGACCCCAGCCGAACCCCAACAATCTTGAGACGGCCCAGGGTATAACCCAGAGCGGTGACGACAAAGAATAACAGCAGCGGATTTTCTCCCAAGAGTTTTATCATCGATAATCTTCTTTATCAAAGGGTTGATTCAACAGCGACAGGAAAATGATAAACGGCAAACTTTAGGTTCACCTTTTATCCTTTTCAGAAACTCTACTATACTATTGTCAACGATTTTTGCTAATAAAAGGTGGGCATGACAACAACGGCATTCTTCGATTTAGATTATACATTACTTAGTACCAGTTCCGGTATGGTTTACGTGCGGGAAATTATTAGGCAGCGCCGCGCTCCCTGGTGGCGGGTAGGCTACCTGGGCATGCAGTACAAACTGAAGCTACTCGATTTTGGTCAGGTTCACGGTCAATTGATCTCGCACGTGGGGCGGAGTGGCGTTGATCAAACCAGCAACTTTTTCGATGGGCTAGCAGGACGATATCTTATGCCGCGTCTGTCCGAGGCGGGACGGGCGAAGATTGAGTGGCATCGACAGCAGGGCCATCGCGTAGTGATTGTGTCGGCTTCGATTGAAGAACTGGTCAAACCGGTGGCAGAGGATTTGGGATTGGGGCAAGATTATTTATGTACGCGGTTGGCTGTCCAAGAGGGTCGATATACCGGGCGGTTGGATGGCCCGCTTTGTTACGGGCCGGGCAAAGTGGAGTGGGTCAAACGTTGGGCTAATCTTAACCAGGTCAACTTTCCGGGAACTGTGGGCTACTTTTACACCGATAGCGCCTCGGATTTACCGCTGCTCGAGTTGGCCAAACATCCAGTTGCGGTAAACCCCTCTCGTAAATTGGCTAAGATCGCTGAGGCCAGAGGGTGGCCGATCGAAAAATTTTACTAACCTCAGTTCCGGAATTACCGATATAGACAGAATTTACAGGATTTGAAAGATGAAAAATAAATAAAAATCTTCTCAATCTTGTGAATTCTGTCTAATTATCAATCTCTGGTTGCTAAGGTAGAGCGGTAAACGTCTTATTTGATCAAACCGGCTCCCATACGAGCCAACACAATATCCTCTTCCTCCGGTAGCCCGCTAACCCCCACGGCTCCGACAACTTTCCCCTGGTACACAATCGGCACGCCGCCGCCCCAGGACACATAGCGTAGATCGCCGAAGTTGGTCATCGGGAATCCCTCTTCTTTAGAAGCGGCCCCGACCGCCTTCGACTCCTTGCGCTCTCTGGATGCGGTAAAGGCCTTGTTCATCGCGATATAAATCGAGGCCAACGGGCAGCCGTCGGTGCGGACAAAGGCCATCAACTCGCCGTGCTCGTCGGCCACGGCTATCGCTGCGCCTTTGTTTTCTTGTTCCAATTGGGATTGAATAGCGGTCACAATTTTCATAGCATCAGTATGGGACAGAGTATAGGTTTGATGCATAGTGTCTCCTACGGATATGGGTAACAAGATATCAGTTAGTCTATCGAAACGCCGGCGGATTACTTTGTATACCGGCCACAATCTTATCGTAAGTGTCTTCCAACGTCTCCGGCAAAATTCTGGTGTTGCCCACCACCGGCATAAAATTGCTGTCGCCGTTCCAACGCGGCACAAGATGCATATGCAGATGGCTGTCTATGCCCGATCCGGCATCGCGGCCGAGATTGAGGCCGACGTTAAACCCATCCGGACGCAGCAGTTCGCCGAGTAGCTGCGTAAAGTAGGTCACATACAGCATAAGTTCGCACTGGATTTCCTGAGATAGCTCGGTGAGCGTCGAGACGTGCTGCTTCGGCAGAACCATCAGATGGCCGGTGTTGTACGGGTATATGTTCATAATGGTAAAGGTTGTTTTACCTCGTAAGATCAAATAATTGTCCCGGTCCTGATCGATCTGGTCACCGACGGCGGCGCAAAAAACGCAGCCGTCATCTTTTTTCGTTTTCGAGGTAATATATTTCATCCGCCATGGCGTATATAAACGTTCCGCAGTCATCTTCTTCCCTCTGATCGAAACAAATTTTTGCAACAGTTCATTTTACCAAATGACCGGGCAGAGGTGCAAGAAAAGCGCCGGTAATTAACGCATTTCTTGCCCGCCGGTCACATTAATGGCTTGACCGGTCATGTAACTGGCCTGGTCTGACGCCAAAAAGACCACCACGTTACAGACATCATCGTAGGTGCAGCCTCGTTTCAGCGGCACCTGGTCAATATATTTTTGGCGGACCTCCGGTTCAGTCAGGCCAAGTCGTTGGGCGTACTGCCGATAGAGCGAGTCGACCCACAGCGGGGAGTCGAGCAGATTGCCGGGGCAAACAGCGTTGACCCGGATGCCGTAGTCGGCCAATTCCAGAGCCAGGCTCTGAGTTAACCCAATCCCGCCAAATTTACTGGCCGCGTAGGCCGAATTCTTTAAGCTCCCTTTTTTACCAGATTTGGAGTTCATCTGGATGATCGCGCCGCTGTTCTGCTCGATCATGACTCGGGCCGCGTGTTTAGCCGTTAGATAATAGCCGATCAGATTGACCTCGATCACCTGCCGCCACTGATCGGTCGGAAAATCGGTCACGCCGCCGGCAATCACAATGCCGGCGTTAGCCACCACAACATCCAACCGTCCGAATTTCGCCACCGTTTGGGCCACCATTGCTTCAACCTGCGCTTCATCCGTCACGTCGACCGACAGCCCCAGCGTAGGTTGGCCGGTGGCCTGGGCAATTTCGGCTGCCGAAGTGGTCGCTGCTACGGCGTTAATATCCGTTACGACTATGTACGCCCCCTCTTGGGCCAGCCGTTGGGAGATCGCCTGCCCTACCCCTTGACCCCCGCCGGTCACCAGTGCAATCTTATCTTTTAACATGTTGGTCACAGTGGCCCATCCTTACGATTGATGTATAAACTATTGAGGTTGGTGACAAAAGAGCAGAATTTCTGGAATAATAAAATAAAAACTTGTTTAATATTGCGAGAGAGCAGCCTAAGAGCGAGGAAAAATCCAACAACAATACAACTGAGACAGCGAAAAAATTTAACGGACTGTGATAAGGAGCGCCTGCCCACGTTTACTTAATCGACGTGGGCAGGCTACTTACTACTATTCTTGATTTTTTATGTCTTGGACTTCTTTGCGGATGTCTTGAGCTTTGTTCTTCAAGTCAAGCATCCCTTTCCGGATACGAGTGCCGGCGGCTTTGTTACCCCCATCGTAAAATTTGCCAAAATCCTCTTTTAGAGAGTCCAAAAGGGCTACCAATTCTTCATAGCGATTCATAAGAGATCTCCTTTAAAAATAAATTACCTTTGCGCATTTCCTTTGATAACACACTGCGCGACCGACAAGTATAGTCGAACTTTTGAAAATACGCCAAATGAAGCGGGTTAAATTGATATTTGCGCCTAAATGGTCCCAAGTCGAAAGATTTCGAAGGAAAAAAAGCGCTGCGTCCCAATATGTTGCATAAACCATAAATCATGTTATGCTTGCAACTGTACTCCCCTACTAAAACTTTTTTACGAGGTGCTAGACCAATGCGTCCCATGTTACTTAATGGTGAATGGCAATTGGGTGCAGCCGGTGCGGAAACCATTGCATCGGCCAACCCGGCTACCGGGCAGCGTCTGTCGGCCCGCTATCCCATCGCGAGTTGGATTGAGATCGAACAAGCGCTCGAAGCCGCCCAACAGGCTGTGGAGGCGTTGGTGGATTTTCCCCCGGAGGGCATCGCCGAATTTTTGGAAACCTATGCCGCCAACATTGAAATCGCCGGCGAGGCCCTGGTGGAGATGGCTCACCTGGAAACCGCCTTGCCCAAGGAGCCTCGTCTCCTCTCGGTGGAACTGCCTCGCACCACCAACCAACTCCGGCAGGCGGCCAATGCCGTCCGCGATCACTCCTGGCGTACAGCCACCATCGATACCCAGACCCATATCCGCTCCATCTATGGCCCGCTGGCCGGACCGGTTGTGATTTTTGGCCCCAACAATTTCCCCTTTGCCTTCAACAGCATCGCCGGCGGCGACTTTGCCGCGGCTATCGCGGCCGGCAATCCGGTGATTGCCAAGGCTCACCCTGGCCATCTGGGAACCACGCACTTACTGGCCGAGGCAGCGTTTAAAGCCGTTCAATCGGCCAATTTGCCGCCCGCTATGGTGCAAATGGTTTATCACCTTAATCCCTCTGACGGCCTCAAACTGGTGGGCCATCCGCTGGTGGGTGCGACTGCCTTTACCGGTAGTCGATCGGCCGGAATGAAGCTGAAAGCGGCCGCCGACCAAGCCGGTAAGCCCATTTATCTGGAAATGTCCAGCCTGAATCCGGTCTTCGTTTTGCCCGGCGCGTTAGAAGAGGACTCCTCAAAAGTAGCCACTGAACTGTTTAATTCGTGTATGCTGGGCGGCGGCCAGTTTTGCACCAAACCCGGCTTAACCGTGCTGCTGCAAAATGAGACAAGCGAAGCCTTCATTGAAAGCGTCAAAACCCATTTCCAGAATTCCGGGACAGCCACGTTATTGGACGAATCCGGCCCCAAAAACATCACGGCCGCACTGTCCGTGCTGGAACAACACGGCGCCGAACTGTTGGTTGGCAGCCAACCCGCTGCCGGGGACGGTTTTCGCTTTGCCAGTACCTTGCTTCGCGTTAGCGGCCAGCAGTTCTTAAGCCAGCCGCACGCCTTGCAAACGGAAGCGTTTGGACCCGTATCGCTGATCGTCATGGCCCAAGATATGGACCAGATTTACGACATCGCCGCCACGCTTGAAGGCAATCTGACCGGTTCGATCTACAGCCACAGTCAAGGACAGGACGACAGCCTGTATAACCGGCTGGCGGTCATTTTGAGCCGTAAAGTAGGCCGATTGCTCAATGACAAAATGCCGACCGGGGTGGCTGTCTCACCGGCTATGAACCACGGTGGACCGTACCCGTCCACCGGGCACCCAGGCTTTACGGCGGTTGGTATTCCGGCCTCGCTGCGACGATTTGCTGCCCTACGTTGTTACGATAACGTACGCCCTCATCGCTTGCCGGTGGAACTACAAAACCCGAATCCAACCGGCACAATGTGGCGTTTCATTAACGGTACGTGGACCCAGAAAGACATTTAAAGATGGAAAATAAGCCTGTTAGTCACCCCGCCACAACGCTGATCGACTCAGAAGATGACCTGATTTACCAGGTTCAAACTCACGCCGTTGGTCCAGCGGGGTCGCTGCCCCTGACGCCGGATTTCCTGGCCAACTCCCCCAGCGGCGATATCTTTGGCTGGACTCAAAACGTGGGCATGGGCTGGCAGCCTAAGTTACTGGGCCATAAAGAATTTTTAATCCTCAGCACTCAGGGCGGTATTCGCGCCCCCGATGGCCGCCCGATCGCGTTGGGCTATCACACCGGCCATTGGGAAGTGGGTCTGCTCATGCAAGCCGCCTCGGAAACGTTTCAACAACTGGGGGCGATTCCTTTTGCCGCCTTCGTCAGCGATCCCTGCGATGGCCGAACCCAAGGGACGTCCGGTATGATGGACAGCCTGGCCTATCGCAATGACGCCGCTATGGTGTTGCGGCGGTTAATCCGTTCGCTGCCCACCCGCAATGGAGTGATGGGCATTGCCACCTGTGATAAGGGCTTACCGGCGATGATGCTGGCGCTGGCCGGTCAGGGCCAGCTGCCGGCTGTTTTGGTGCCGGGTGGGGTGACTCTGCCCCCCACCGTGGGTGAAGACGCCGGTAAAATTCAAACCATCGGCGCGCGTTTTGCTCACGGAGAAATTAGTCTTGATGAGGCCGCCGAACTGGGCTGCAAGGCCTGTGGTACACCTGGCGGCGGTTGTCAATTTTTGGGTACGGCGGCCACCAGCCAGGTGGTGGGCGAGGCGTTAGGACTGTCGCTCACTCACTCGGCGCTGGCCCCATCCGGGCAGCCCATTTGGCTGGATATGGCTAAACGCTCGGCGCAGGCGCTGGTTAATTTGGAAGCGGCCGGTATCACCCTGGCTCAAATTTTAACGGACGCGGCCTTGCACAACGCGATGGTGACTCACGCTGCTTTTGGCGGTAGCACCAATTTGCTGCTACACATTCCGGCCATTGCTCATGCGGCCGGGTTGGCTCAACCCACCGTAGCCGAGTGGAGTCGCATCAACCGCCAGGTTCCGCGCTTGGTAGATGTCCTGCCCAACGGGCCGGTTGGCCATCCTACAGTGCGGGTCTTTCTGGCCGGCGGCGTGCCGGAGGTTATGCTCCATTTGCGAGATTTAGGGTTGCTCCGGCTGGATGCCCTGACCGTTCAAGGTCAGCCCCTGGGCGACTCATTGGCCGCTTGGGAAAAAAGCGACCGACGCCGGCAGCTCCGGGCGCGGCTGCTGGAACAGGATGGCGTTGATCCCAATTTGGTAATTATGCCGCCTGAAAGCGCCAAAGCGCGCGGCTTGACCAGTACCGTGACTTTCCCCACCGGCAACCTCGCTCCTGAAGGAGCCGTGGTTAAGAGCACCGCTATCGACCCTGAAGTGGTTGATGCGGACGGTGTTTATCGCAAAATAGGCCCGGCGCGAGTTTTTACCAGCGAGCGCACCGCCATCGCCGCTATTAAGGGTCAAACGGACAAGCCTATTCAAGCCGGTGATGTGATCGTGCTTATTGGCCGCGGCCCATTAGGGTGCGGTATGGAGGAAACCTACCAACTGACCTCGGCTCTTAAATTCTTGCCGTGGGGTAAGCAGGTTGCGCTGATTACGGATGCGCGTTTCAGTGGAGTCAGCACTGGGGCGTGTATTGGCCATGTTGGGCCGGAAGCCTTAGCCGGTGGGCCGATTAGCCGAGTTCAGGAAGGGGATACGATCCAGATTATCATCGACCGAAACAAGTTGGAAGGTCGCATCGATTTGATTGGACATAATGGAAACCGCTATAGCCCGGCAGAGGGAGCAGCGGTCTTGGCGGCGCGACCGGTCCACCCTGATTTGGCTCCCGACCCCAATCTACCGGATGACACACGCTTGTGGGCGGCCCTGCAACATGCCAGTGGCGGCACCTGGAACGGCTGCGTTTATGACGTCGATGCGATTATCGAACTGCTGGAAGCCGGTCGGCAAGCCTTAGGACGATAAATAGACAGAATTCACTCGTGCAAAATAAGGCTAAGGCTAAGAAAAAGCGTTTTCAGGTGAAGGATGTGCATGCCGGACATGTAGTTTCTCAGCCTTAGCCTCAGCCTTAGCCTACTGGCAAGGTCATCTCGACTGAATAGTTATTTTTATCTTTCAAATCCTGTCTGCTTTTGTAATTCCTGAACTAAGTTTATCAACAAGGAGAAACTATGGAACACAGACGACTGGGCAACTCCGGACTTAAAGTGCCGGTGTTCGGCTTCGGCACAGCTACTTTTGGCGGTAAAGGCGATTTCTTCGGCGCTTGGGGCAAATCCGACGTGGCCGAGGCCAGCCGCCTGATTGATATTTGTTTAGAGGCCGGCGTTAATTTGTTCGATACCGCCGATGTCTATTCCAGAGGTCTGTCGGAAGAAATTTTGGGCCAGGCTCTGGCCGGGCGGCGAGACAAAGTGCTCCTGTCAACCAAGGCCACCTTTCGCATGGGCAAGGGGCCGAATGAGCTGGGTTCTTCTCGGCATCATCTGCTGCAAGCGTGTGAAGCCAGCTTACGCCGGCTGAAGACGGATTATATTGACATCTACACCATACACGGCTTCGACGCTCAGACGCCGGTTGAGGAAACGCTACGGACGCTGGACGATCTGGTGCAAAGCGGCAAAGTCCGCTACATCGGCTGCTCCAATTTCTCCGGCTGGCACCTGATGAAGTCGCTGGCCGTGTCGAAACAGTACGGCTGGGCGCGCTACGTGGCGCATCAGGCTTACTACTCCCTCATTGGGCGGGAGTACGAATGGGAACTGATGCCCCTGGCGCTCGACCAGAAGGTGGGTACGGTGGTTTGGAGTCCGCTGGCCGGCGGCTATTTGACCGGGAAAGTGCGTCGCAACCAGCCGCCGCCCGCCGGCAGCCGCCAACACCAGCTTAAAGGTCAAGAACCGCCCATTACCGAGGATCTGCTCTACGATATTGTCGACGCCCTAGACGAAGTGGCCGCCGAAACCGGCAAGACCCCGGCTCAGATCGCCTTGAACTGGGTGTTGCAGCGGCCCACCGTCGCCAGTGTAATCATCGGCGCCCGCAACGAGACGCAGTTAGCGCAAAACTTGGACGCTCTCGGCTGGAATCTGACCGACGAGCAGATAGCCAAACTCGACGCCGCCAGCGACGTGAGGCCGATTTATCCCTACTGGCACCAACGTGGCTTTGTCGAGCGCAACCCCCTGCCGGTCGCTTGACCTTAAATCAGGGCGCTTGCTAACGGACACCCTTTGAATTTGGCCTAGAATTAGCCGGTGAAGCCACCTTTTGGCAACCGGACCGCCGACCGCAGATGGTAGACCGCCTAAAAAATAGGCCGAACTGGGTCGCTTGGGCGGTCAGCGGACAGTGGTCGGCGGTCACGAGAGGCAGACTCTTTGTCAAATCAAGGTTGTGTCCGTTAGCAAAATCAGGGCAGACCAAGACCTATCGTCTCCAAGGTTTAATAAACCACGGATTATACGAATCTTACAAATTTTTATCCAATTGACGTGAAATCTGTGAAATCCGTGGTTTATTCCTTACACCTGGCCTTTGTTCAATCCGTTCCACCATCAAACGTTGTCCCCCATCCGTTAAATTGAGAAAATTATAACAAATATCTAATACTTGATTCATCCCTCTCTAATCTTAGCTTAGCAAAATAGAATGATCGTAACTTAACCTTGTTTAATCGATTGAAGTATGCATAATGATTAGAACAACGACCAACAGAATGTAATGCGACCACGCCACATTCGATATCCGAAAATCTGTATCCACGATGAAGATAATCTTAATAGGAGAGTTAGCCAATGGACTCAAGAAACGATCTGAAAAAGAAGCAGCAAACTTCGCCGCTCAAGCGCTGGATATTTATTGGCGTCTTGGTTCTGCTCATTGGAATTTACGGTTATGGTGTTTACAATAGCCAAACGCGCATCCAAGAGGTTTCTCTGCCGGAGGTGGTCAGCGCCATTGAGGCCGGTGATGTGGCCAAGCTGTCGGTTCAAGGCGATACGCTGATGGTTACCAAAACCGACGGTACCAGCTTACAAGCCCGCAAAGAGTCGAACATTAGCACCGTCGAGGCCCTGCAAATTTTGGGCGCGCCGGCGGAGACGCTGAAAACATTGCCCATTATTGTTCAAGACCCTGGGGCCAGCGTCTCAAATGTGTTGGGGGTAATAATTACGTTTCTGCCCCTGATATTTATTGGCTATATCGTTTTTCGGGTGGCCCGGCAGATCCAAGGCGGCGGCGGGATAATGGGCTTGCCGACGCGAATGGGCCGCAGCAGCGCCCGTGTTGTATCGGGGACCAATGCTAAAGATGAAGATGCTGTGGCCACGCCACAGGTTACTTTTGATGACGTTGCCGGCGCCGAGCAAGCCAAGCTCGAACTGCAAGAGGTGGTCGAGTTCTTGAAGGAGCCGGAAAAATTCCTCAGACTGGGCGCGCGCATTCCGCGCGGGGTGCTGATGGCCGGCCCGCCGGGAACCGGTAAAACCTTGATGGCCAAAGCCATTGCCGGCGAGGCCGGCGTACCGTTCTTTAGTATCTCCGGCTCTGAATTTGTCGAGATGTTTGTGGGCGTTGGCGCTTCGCGGGTGCGCGATCTGTTCAAACGAGCTAGAGAGCAAGCTCCGGCGGTTATCTTCGTCGATGAGATCGACGCGGTCGGCCGGCAGCGCGGCGTGGGTCTCGGCGGCGGCAACGATGAGCGCGAACAGACCCTCAACCAGATTCTGGTCGAGATGGACGGCTTCAGCACCGACACCAACCTGATCATCATCGCCGCCACCAACCGGCCCGATGTGTTGGACCCGGCCTTGTTGCGGCCCGGCCGTTTCGACCGGAAAGTTATTCTCGACCGGCCCGATGTTACCGCTCGCCAGGCCATTCTGCGGGTTCATACGCGGGGTAAACCGCTGTCGCCTGAGGTCAAGCTGTCGGATCTGGCCCGCTTGACGCCCGGTTTTGTCGGGGCCGATTTAGAAAACCTGGTCAACGAAGCGGCTATTTTCGCGGCGCGGCGCAACCAACATCTGATCACCCAAAATGAATTTCAAGATGCGATGGAGCGGATTGTGGCCGGGCCGGAGCGCAAAGGCAAAATCATCAGCGATCACGAACGCGAGGTGGTCGCTTACCACGAGGCCGGTCACGCGGTGGTGATGCACAATTTACCCACCAGTGATCCGGTCCATAAAGTCAGCATTACCTCGCGCGGGATGGCTTTGGGTTACACCATGCCCCTGCCGGAGGGCGACAAATATCTGCGCACCAAAGGGGCCTTTGAGGATGAAATTATCGGCCTACTGGGTGGCCGAGCCGCCGAAGAGATCATCTTCAACGAAGTGACCACCGGCGCCTCCAACGACCTGGAGCGGGCCACCAAACTGGCGCGGGCCATGGTCACTCGCTACGGTTTTAGCCACAAACTTGGGCTGCGCACCTACGGCGAGGAACAGGGCAACCCCTACCTGGGTAGCATGGGTGAATCGCGGAATTACAGCGACGAGATGGCCCTGTCAATTGACAAAGAAATTCAAGAGATCTTGAACCAGGCCTACCAACGCGCCAAACAGATCATTACCGAGCAACGCGGCAAGCTGGAAACGCTGGCCGTCACCCTGCTCGATGTTGAAACGGTTGAGCGTCCGCAATTTGAAGCGATGATGGCTTAAGCGGTATTGGCCAATACCGTTTTGCTAACGGACACATACTCGATTTGATAAAGAGTTTGCCTCCCGGGACCGCCGACTGCTGTCCACCGACCGCCCAAGCTACTAACTAAGGGCAGCCTATTTTTTTGGCGGTCTACCGTCTGCAGTCGGCGGTCCGGTTGCCAAAAGGCGGCTTCGCCGGCTCATCCTAGGTCAAATTCAAAAGGTGTCCGTTAGCAGGTGCTCCGGTTAGAAATCCCCTTCGATGGTATATAACTCCAGGCGACCCGATTCATGGAATGCGGCGGTACTGGCCTGTTGCTGCTGGAATTCCGGGTCAGTAAATATCATTGTACGGTATCGCTCCCAGTCGGCCATACTCTCTAATTCTACCTCTTGAACAACCGTATTGAACGGTCCGCTTAAATCCGTAAGGATGCGAATTCGTGCGGCGGAGCCGGTGATCCGCCGTATTATCTCGACAGCCTGCCTTGATCCCTCGACCACATCCTGCGCTTTACCCCATTTGGCTTGAATCACAATCCGTACCAGAATCATTTTAATCTCCTTTGACTTATAAGAATATTTTAAGTTTAGGTCCTGTACCCGAATTCAACCACTAACTCAGGCCCCTGACCGTACAGTTCACCGCTATAGCCGCCCCAACGGTTTTTGAGGCTAAATCCATAGCTGGTGATTAATTCTTCAAATTGTCGCGCGTAGTAACATCTCATGACAATTTTCAAAATCGTTTCATCAACCATCACGTCATTCTCATAGCGGCGGTAGATCAGCTCGGGATATTGTAATCGTAATAACGGGCCGCGTCTGCTCTAATATCTAGGCTCATTGTGCCACAACCTTATTGATTATTGAATGGGAGCCAATGGGTATGACAGTAAGCGGAGGCGCAGAGTCGGTTGGTTTGAGGGTTAAGCCTGGTGGAGAGAGGAACAGAGGTAATCGAGTTGAAATCGATACCGATATTGTACCCGGCGATCGGCCAAAATGACAAAGACGCGATGTGAATTTACCCCATCGAGTGGGGAGGGTGAAATAGGAATTCGTATACCCGCATCATTTTTAGGCTGAAC
>JACKAU010000017.1 GCA_020634855.1 Anaerolineales bacterium | reverse complement strand
GCTTATCTTAATGACATTGAGTTGCCACCTTGCCGGAAAAAGACCTTTAGGGTTTCCGAACGGGCCTTATCCCGACCTAAATTTGGATATTTAACGCCAATTCTTGCCAAAATCAGGGTCGAAACCCTAAAGGTCTGGAAGGGTAGCAACTTGAGTTATCTTAAATAATGCCGGCCAATGCCGCTTGTTGCACGGCTAGTTTTTGGTCGTACTCAGCCTGGGTGCTGCTCAGAAACTCATGGGTGAGAAAACAAGGCTGCACCGCATCAACGATGTCGCGGCAGCGAGGCCGGGTAAAGGGCCGATGCTGATCAATGTGCATCGCATTGGTTCGGGACTGATACAACTGTTCGTCCAAACTCAGGCGATGGAAATTGTCAGGCAACCCGGCTTTGATGCATTGCTGCTGATACCGGCCGGATAGACTACAATGGAAGTGAAGCCCTTCAATACGCTTTCTCACCGCCGGAGCGAGCCGCTCGACGACGCTCAAAACATAATCAATCCCCTGCTCTTCCGTCATCACTGCCGGGTTGGTGTTCATCAAATGGCCCGTATCCAGCACAAAAGCCCAATTATCAAAGGCCAGCCCTTCAATTAATCGCAAGGCCGGCGCATTGGATAAGAACGTTAAACCCGGCCACCATAAGTTTTCCAGAAAAAGGCGAACCGGCGGTTCGCCGTTGGGAAAGGTGGCCGCCACGGCGTTCAACAGTTCTACGGTCGCTTCGATAATGTCGAGATCGGTATAGGCGTACCGGCGGGTAAACGCATCGGCCGGTTCGACGTGGCTGACGTGAAACACGGCATAAGCCGGGTTGAGGCCGGCCGCCGATACCAGTAACTGACGCAGCGTATTCACTATTTCACCGCGATCTGGCCCGCCGCAATAGTATTTCAACGCCTCAGGCTCGATGCCGGGAAAATAGCGTTCCGCCGCAGTTCGCCCCCGCTGCCACACCTCTAGCCATGTGATCCAAAACGGGAGATGCACCGCCCGCACCAATCCGGCCGGGATGACCGGCAGCGGCTCATAGCCGATCAGTAACTCCAGCCCGGCAATCGCGGTGAGGTTATGGGTATAGGCGGCAATGGCCGGCCAATCATGGCCAAATCGTTCGGTATCGATTGAGTAGACTGAAAAGTTAACTAATTCCTGCATCATAAACCTATACGTAGCAGAGTCACCAAGTAACATTTCGTTGGGAGATTGGAGATAAAGAGATAGGGGGATGGGGAGATTTTTTAAGCGTAATCTCCGTATCTCCCCATCTCCTGATCTCCTAACCCGGACAAGCCGGAACCAAAAAAGATTTAACGCAAAAGACGCTATAGGCGCAAGAGACGCAAAAGGATATATAAAAAGCGTTTGCGACTTTAGCGCCATTTGCGTCTCTTGCGTTTAGACTCCCGGCCTCACTTCTTGCTTTTTTGGTCAGAAGTGGCTTGGTAGACACTAATGAAACAAAAAAACCCCCCTACGTTGGTAGGGAGGTTCAGTGTGTGCCAAAGTTGCTGCACCAAACCTTTCACCACGAAGGTTCTATGTGCTAACTCAGGCGGGCGACCTGGCTTCTTGACCTGAACGGTCAAGTTACAGTTGCGGGACAGCACCGGACTTGCACCGGTTTCGCCGTTTCCGCCCGCGCCATCCGGGGCAACGGGCACCTCAGTTAAGAAACTGATGATATTCTACTTATACAGCCTATATTAGTCCCGCTAACCGAATTTGGCAAATTTAGCAATTCTCAGTATGATCAGACCTGACAGGTTTTGTCTGAAATCTTACGGCAAACATGACTATCGAACGAATAATTGTCGTCAATGGGCCTGAATTTGCGAAAACCTGTCAGGTCTTTACCCTACTGCGGCAAATTTATCTACCGGCCAGACCTAAACCAAAACAGCCTCAGGCAACATAGCCTGAGGCTGTTATTAAGTTGGCCCGTTGAAACCGCGGCCTTATATGACCGTGAGCACGTCTTCCAACTCGCCGATGCGTAGGCCGCTTTTGCCGTATTTGGCCCGTACTTCCAGCTTGTAGAGGCCGGGGCTTAGGGTGTCGGGCGTCCGAAAGGTGATCTCTTTGGGGGTGACGCGGGTGAACTCTTCGACCTTTATCGCTTCACCAGGGTTGAGCAGTCCGGCGGCATCGACCGGCACAATGAACAGCCCTTGCTCCGGGTCGGCCAGGTCGAAGCGGAGGCGGTTGCCCAAAATGCGGGCGTTGTGGCCGGGTGACAGCTCGGTATCGGGCGAGCCGTGGTAGAGATTGATATAGACGTCCAGCTCCGGCTGTTTTTTGTGGTTAGCTTCCTTTTCCACCGTCACGCCGCTTTCAACGATTTCTTTGAACTCGCTACCCGGCTGAACATTGGCCACAATTTGATGGCGGCTGCGATCAAATTGATCTTGCGGGCCATTGAAGACCCCTTTGATGGTGAAGCCGTAGCGGGCGCTGCGGGTGACCACCTGGGCGCCGTTGCTGGCGGCATAATTGATGGCATTGTGATATCTGTTGATAACCGCCTCAGTATCGGACCGAGTGAAGGGCGACCCGTTGACCATCATCATATCGAGGATATCATCGTCGGTTACGACCTGATGGTGCTGCACCTTGGCGTGATATTTCTTGTCGCCGTTGCTATAACCGGTTTTGTAGATCTTGTATGAGGCACTCATGGTTTCTAGCTCCTAAATGATGAATTCGATTTTTTCGAGGCTGTGCAGTTATTTGAGATGATCGTAGTATAGCCAAAAACGGTCGGTTGTCTGTTATAACTTTATGCTATTATTGTTGAGATTATGTAATAAAATAGTTGGAAAACTTAAGACCGGACGGGTGTTCAGCCCTTAATTGGGGTCAGCCTTTCGCTGTCCACCCTTTGGCTCTCGCTATTGGGTCAAAACGCCGGTCGCCCAATCCCCGATTTTTATACGATAAATGAGAATTTAAGGTTACCAGTCGATGATCGGGTCCGATCAAGGGCGATGATCATACCCGATCAAGGGCGATGATCACACCCGATCAAGGGCGATGATCACACCCGATCAAGGGCGATGATCACACCCGATCAAGGGCGATGATCACACCCGATCAAGGGCGATGATCGGGTCCGACTCCAGTAAGGAGTCGAGAGCAATCCCTGACCGGCATCGCCGGTTGGGTTCGAGGGACAAACCCCCACCGATCATTCTCTCACCGGTCTGCCGCCACCTGCACCAACTATCTGTAAGTACGGGCCGAATCGATCCGTTCTTCATTCTTCATTCTCCATTCTTCATTCCCCAGGTTTGCCTATGGGCTTTGTCGTCCTATTGATTATGGCTGTGGTTTGTGTCATAATAGGCTCATAGAAGTGTTGGAAGAATTAGATTTGATGGCTAATAAAATCGGTTAGGTAAGTTAATCTAATCATGGTTGGGGCGCTAATCGATTGAGTTGTAATATAGACCAATCAAGTGTAATTGATAGTGAAAGGAGATATTGATGACTGATCACCAATCTACCAAAACATCAACAGGGCACGAATTGTCCGAAAGTTCTTATCTGGATAGCCATTTTGAAACGATGAAACCAGAATATGAAACGATGATCCGCTCGGTAGGCATCCAATCGGGCTGGAAAGTACTGGATGCAGGGTGTGGTGGGGGGAGTTTCCTCTCCATTCTGGCCGAATTGGTGGGTTCAAACGGTCATATCAGTGCTTATGATATGGCACCTGAGAATATAGAAGCAGTTGACACCCTG
This sequence comes from Anaerolineales bacterium, assembly GCA_020634855.1. GTDB lineage: Bacteria > Chloroflexota > Anaerolineae > 4572-78 > J111 > JAGRBY01. The sequence goes on along the minus strand of JACKAU010000017.1, from coordinate 174,812 downwards.
GTAGAAAATAAGCAATTTCCTTGTCCTGTGGAAACCAAAGTGGGCAATGTCACCTCATTACCTTACGAAGATGATGCCTTTGATGCCATTTGGTGTGCTAATGTTACCCAATACTTGACAGATGATGAGTTAAGCCAAATGCTGGCTGAGTTTCGTCGGGTTGTACGACCGGACGGGATGATAGCTGTGAAGGAATTAGACTTGACGACCAATTTATACTATCCTTTTGACCCCACAATGATTTGGCGTTTATTTGATGCAGTTCGGCATCACCGTCCTCAAGTCCAAGGAAATGTGAGGACTATTCAATTACCGACTTGGTTCAAACAGGCTGGGCTTGTCAATGTAGGTTTTAAGACCTATCTGAGTGAACGACAAGCGCCCTTACGTCCAATTGAGCAGGGATATATCAGAAATAAACTCAAGTTCCATGCTAAAATGGCAGAAAGTGTTGACCTCCCAGAGCAAGATATGGTGGTCTGGCGCGAATTGGCAGACTTTGATTCTCCTGGTCACATCCTAAAGAGTCCTGATTTTTATTTGCGAGAAGGTCACATTGTTATCGTGGGGCAAGGGCCAAAGAACTAACAATTGAACCAATAGTTGGATTATATAATTTATGGGGTAGTTGCCTATTAAAGACCAACCTGCGCCCAAACAAGTCGCCATAGCCGAAAACCTAATCTTGGTTTTTAACGAAAGTGATTAAGGCCACCAACATCAAATGATTGGTGGTTGGTTTGCCAACCCGTTTTCGGCTAAGCTTAAGCGTTAGGCGGCACAAAAACCCGGCTCACTAGAATGACGGCAAGCCGGGTTTTTATTCACTGCTTAGGGAAGCTATTGACTAAGGTTGGGACTGGGGTGCTGGGCTTCCAACTTAGTCAGCCGCCGGTCATGGGTTCGCAACCACAGCAATATTTTGCCAATCGCTTGTTCGACGGTGATCTGGCCGGTTTCCCAAAGCTTGATCACTTGCGTAATCAGTTCAAAGGTTATTGACTTGGAGCGCATTATGCCAAACACCCCTAATCCGCTGACCCTATTGCTCGACGACATTCGCGGCGAGGCCGACGGCTTTAGCGGCCAGGTGGGGCTGGCCGCCCGGCGGGTGGATGCCGCCGAGGCGGTTCTCTTTAACGCGGACGACATCTTCCCCACGGCCAGCGTCATCAAGTTGGTGGTGCTGGTCGAATATCTGGCTCAGGTGGCCGCCGGTGAACTGCGGCCGGCCACGCCGATCACCCTCCAAGCGGAGACCATGGTCGAGGGTTCCGGCGTCCTCAAAGATTTACAGCCGGGGGCGCAGCTTACTTTGCACGATTTGGCGACGCTGTCGATCACGATCAGCGATAACACCGCCTCGAACTTGCTGCTCGACACCGTGGGCGGGCTGACGCGGATCAACGCCCGGCTGCGCGATCTGGGTATGACCCGGACGGTAATGGGCCGGCCCTTCGTTTTCGACTCGCCCGTCGATAATACCGGCTCCCCGGCCGATTTCCTCCACCTGCTGCTGGCGCTAGCTCAGGGGCAGGTGGTCAATCCCGCCATCAGCCGGGCGGCGCTCGAGCTGATGGGTCGCCAGCAGTTTATGACCTATATTCCGCGCTATTTGCCTTACCACCCCTTCGCCGTCGAGTACGGGCTGCCCCAGCCGCTGACCATCGCCAACAAGGTCGGCATGCTGCGCGGCGTGGTCAACGACGCGGCCCTGATGACCACCCCCAACTACACCTACGGCCTGGTCATCTTCACCTGCGCCTGCACCGATCTCCGACCCGACCCCGACAATGAGGCGGCGTTACTGGTCGCCCGGCTGTCGAAGCGGGTGTATGATTATTTTGAGGCGGGAATCGCGCCGGATTAATATCCGGGGGCACTTCCTTCGCATCTTATCCAAATTCTAATAAAGTTTATATACCCTCCTAACATGATTCCGGTACATTGGGTTTAGCCTATCGCAACCGAATGAATTCGGTCGCTGCTAAAGAAAACCGGTTGAAACAGGTTAATTGGTTCCCCTTAACGTGTTTTCAACACGGTTCTTTTATCAGGGATACTAAAATACAGTCTCATCGATGCAATGTGGCATTGACCTGCGGCAGCGCTGGGGAATAAGCGCCCGGTTGGAAAGCTAGGGTAACTGCACCATGAACAATCTTATCGGCAAAACGTTAGGCAAGTATCGCCTAGTGGGCAAACTGGGCAGCGGGGGGATGGCCGAGGTGTACAAAGCCTACCAGCCCGGCCTGGATCGTTTTGTGGCGATCAAAGTCATGCACGAGCATCTGGGCCAGGACCCGGAATTTGTCCGGCGCTTCCAGCGCGAAGCCTCAACCGCCGGACGGCTGGCGCACCCCAACGTGGTTCAAATTTTAGACTTTGACCAGGTAGCCGGTATCTATTTTATGGTGATGCAGTTCATCAACGGCCCCAGCCTCAAAGATGAATTCAAGGCGCTCCGCCAGCAGGGGCGGAGCTTCTCCCTCAAAGCCATAAGCCGTATCTTTCTAGCCCTGGGCAGCGCTATCGACTACGCTCACCGGCACCGGATGGTCCACCGCGATCTTAAACCGGGCAACATTATGATCAATGAGAACGGCCAGGTGCTGCTAACCGATTTTGGCATTACCCGGCTGCTGGACGGCACCCGATACACCGCCACCGGAGCGATGCTCGGCACCCCGGCCTATATGTCGCCGGAGCAGAGCCGGGGGGCCAAGGTCGATGGCCGCAGCGATATTTACACCCTCGGCGTTATTCTTTACGAGCTGGTTACGGGCAAAGTCCCGTTCGAAGCGCCCACGCCGGTGGGGGTGCTGATGCAGCACGTGGGCCAACCGCTGCCGCCGCCCCGCCTGATCAATGCCACCCTCCCGCGGCCGGTCGAAGATGTCATTGTCAAAGCCCTGCAAAAGTCCCCGGATGACCGGTACCAAAGCGCCGGTGAGTTGGCCCAAGCGCTGCGGGACGCGGTTGGCTTGCAACCGGGCGATACCCTCAACAAAAATCCGCTTAAACCGATTGCCCCGCCGCCCCAAATCGATGACGAACTCGATCCTCAGATCGGCAGTTTTACCCCGGTGGGGCTAACCCCAGCGCCGGAGCCGGTCGCCAATGAACCGGCGCTGCCGCCGCCGGCCTCGGAACCGGTCACGCTGCCGCCGGCCTCGGAACCGGTCGCGCCGACGCCGGTTCGAGCGAAGTCGCCGCTACTGATGGCCGGCCTGGGGCTGGTGGTGGTGGCGGCTGTGGCCGGACTGGGCTTTTTCTGGCTCAACAGCGCGGCTGACCCCGACGCGATGGCGCAGCGTCCGGCGACCGCGACTCAGCCGCCGGAACCAACGACTGCGGTCATTGCGCCGGTCGATACCGGGGCTACCGCCACGGCGGCGTGGCCGGCTCAAGACGATGACCGGGACGGCCTGACCAACGGTGAAGAGCAGACGCTCGGCACCGCGCCCGATCAACGCGACACGGACCGGGACGACATCAACGATTTTGAAGAGATTCATCAATTTAAGACCAATCCGCTTCAGGAAGATAGCGATGGCGACAGCCTGCCCGACGGGCTAGAGATACACCAGGGATTGGATCCACTCAGCGGCGATACCGACGGCGACGGGCTGCTCGACGCCGGCGACCCCTACCCCCGCCAAGCGCCCACCGCCACGCCGCCGCCAACAGCCACCGCAATCGCCACTGCCACGCCGTCCCCAACGGCCACCGCTACCCCACCGCCTCCAACGGCCACCGCCACCCCGCCGCCCAGCCCCACCTCGGAACCAACCGCAGCCGCGACCGACAGCCCGCCGGTCGCTCAACCCGCCCGAAATTCGGCCGGCCCGACCTCTCCCGGCGTTTTTCAGGATTTTGAAAGTGGCGGCGTCTGGCGGCGGGGCGATCAAGCCAATGGCGACTTCTCAAGCTCGACCAGCCAGAGCCACAGCGGCGATTATGCCGGCCAACTGGATTATGATTTTGCCTCAGCCGGCAATGATTTTGTGGTCTTCTTGCAGAGCCGCGCCCTGGCCGGTGAGCCGACCGCTCTGACGGCCTGGGTTTACGGTGACGGCGCCGGCCATTTCCTCAACGCCTGGATCGAAGACAGCGCCGGTCAAACCTGGGCTATGACCTTTGGACCGGTGAGCCACACCGGCTGGCAGCAGATGACGGCCTATCTCGATCCGGCCCAACCCTGGCCCAGCGGCCCCATCGATGGCCCCGATAACGGCGTTATCGATTACCCCATCCGCTTTCTAGCCCTGGCTTTAGATGACGGCAACGACGCCTTTCAAGGACAGGGGACGATCTACATCGATGACCTGGCCGGCCAGTTGATTACGAACAGTGACTAAGAACCAAACGGTATCCCCTCGTAATCAAGCGGTGTTATTTGCCTCAAAGCTTACCCGAATTTAGAATGGAGACGGTCAGGGAGTTTGTGGCGTTTATAGAGTTTGTGGAGTTTAGCAAGTGAGTATTCTTTACTGCGGTTTTGTTTGGCCACGGTGGAGGCCGAACTCCCCTAGAAATATGCTTTAAGCCGCCATAGGCCCCCTTGAAAGTACAGATTTGGAGCATCAAAGCTCGGCCTTGGTCTGGCAAAGCCAGCTTTGTCGCTCCAGTTTTATTATCAAAGGAGATTGATTATGGAGAAAATGACCCAAGCAGAGGTTAAAGAGTTTCTGTTGGAAGTGCCGCGTACGGCCAAAATTGCCACAGTACGCGAGGATGGCCGGCCGCACGTGGCGCCGATCTGGTTTGATGTGGACGGTGACGAGATAATCTTCACCACCTGGCACGAGTCGATCAAGGCGGCCAATATCACTCGCGACGGGCGGGTCTGTTTGTGCATCGATGATGAGGTGCCGCCGTTTGCCTATGTGATCCTCGAAGGCGAGGTAACCATTAGCGAGAATTTGGAAGAGTTGCAGCATTGGGCCACCCGGATTGCCGGTCGCTATATGGGGCCGGATTTGGCCGAAGCCTATGGCCGGCGTAACGGCGTTAAAGGCGAACTGCTGGTGCGCGTTACCCCAACCCATATCGTTGCCCAAAAAAATATTGCGGCATAATCGCTTTCTAGCTGGCGGCCAACTGAACCGTATCCGCCGTACCTTGGCCTGTCTCGCTATTGACCTTGATGGCGCCGCCGTGGCTACGGGCCACGTTCATAGCGATAGCCAGGTCCAGGCCGGCGCCGTTGGTGCTGCGCGAGGAATCGCCGTGGCTCAGTTGGTCAAACGGCGTGATACAAAAGCCAGCAAGATGAATAACATTAAATGGGTCAGGGTTGGGCGGGGAAGAAAACTTTAACGCATGTCCCCTCTTTGGGGCTGCTTTGCAGAAAGATGTGGCCGTGGTGCTGCTTGACAATACCTAAACAGGTGGCTAAACCTAAACCTGTGCCCTGACCGACGGGTTTTGTGGTAAAAAAAGGCTCAAATAGATGAGCCTTTACTTCGTCGGTCATGCCGAGGCCGGTATCGGTTACGATCAATAAGGCATACTCACCCGGTGGGATGTCGATAATCTGATCGCAATAAGCCTCTTGGATCCATGCTTTCTGCGTTTCAACTATTAATTGACCCCCGGTAGGCATCGCATCGCAGGCATTATCGACTAGATGGGTTAGCAACTGCTCAAATTGGCTGGTATCGAGTTTCACCGCTCCCACATCGGGCGCGAAGACCACTCGGCATGAAATCGATGCCTGAATCGAGTCAATCAAATTATCCCAAATTTTTTTTACTAATAAGTTAAAGTCGGTTAGGTGCGGTTGGATCTGCTCCTGGCGGGCGAAAGCCAGGAGTTGATGGGTTAGAGTGGCGGCCTTGCCACTGGCTTCTAAAACGCGCTCTAAATCATTAGCGGCCAGTTGGTCTTTTGGCAAGGTGTCTTTGGCAAAAGTGGCATAGCCAATGATTGATGTGAGCAAATTATTAAAATGATGGGCCACTCCGGCGGCTAATTGGCCTAACGCTTCTAATTTTTTTGATTGATGGAGTTGCTCTTCTAATTCCCGACGTTCCGTTACATCTCGAAAAACAAGGACGCCGCCGTTGACCTGGCCCTGGTCGTCTATGATGGGCGCGCCGCTGTTATCAATGGGAATCGTGCGGCCATCTTTGGCAATAAGCATGGTGTCTTCAGCCTGATTGACCACCTGTTTGGTAGCCATTGCTGTCATAATGGGATTGGCAATGGTTTGCCCGGATTTAACGTTGACCAGATTTAAGACCTTCGATATTTCGCGCCCAACCGCCTCGGTCTGCAACCATTGCGTTAGTTGCTCGGCCACGGAATTCATGAATGTGACCTTGCCGTGAATATCGGTGGTCACAACCCCTTCGCCGATGCTGCTGAGTGTGGCCTGAGACCATTGTTCTTTGGCCTTCAGTTCCCGGTCGATAGTATGCTTATAAAGCGCCATTTCAATGGTAGTTCGTAAATCTCTGGCCTGATAAGGCTTGAGTAAGTAACCAAAGGGTTCGGTGATTTTGGCCCGCTGGAGGGTGGCGTCATCATCATAGGCCGTTAAGTAGATGATAGGGATATCAAACTTGGACCGCAGTTGGTCTGCCGTCTCAATACCATCGAGGCTGCCTTTGAGTTTTATATCCATCAAGATCAAATCCGGATGGGTTTCAATAATCTTTTCGATGGTTTCCTGGCCGGAAGAAGCAATACCCACGACGTCATAACCTAAGCTGTTCAATTTCCATTGCAGGCTAATCGCGACCAACCGTTCGTCTTCCGTAATAAAAACACGCGGTTTATTCACAGAATCTGCTCCGGCTCAATGGAATTTGGGAATGAAATTTGAAAGATGGCGCCTTTACCCGGAAGCTGGACGAGGGCGCCTTCAAGCTGCTTGACAAATGTATCAACCAATAACAACCCCAGCGACTCCGGGTGAATCCGATCCAGATCGGCCGTAAAACCAATGCCATTATCGGCCACGATTAATGTCACCTGTTTTTTTTCGGCGCGCAACTGGATCTGTATCCGGCCAGGTTGGTTATCGGGAAAGGCATGTTTTAAGGCATTAGAGACCAGTTCACTAATTATCAACCCACAATAGAGGGCCGTATCGATTTGAAAACTCAGATCCTGAATATCAAGATTGAGTGAAATATTATTGAGACGGCCGACATACACGGCGTGAAGTTGATTGACCAAATTGTGGAGATAATCTGAACTATTGATCCTACTTAAATATTCGGAGTAGTATAACGTTTGGTGGACCAGGGCCATTGCTTGAATTCGAGATTGACACTCTTCAAGAATTTTGACCACCTGATCATTGGCCAGACAATCAATTTGCAGATCGAACAAACTTGAAATGAGTTGCAGATTATTTTTGACGCGATGATGAACCTCACGCAACAGAACCTCTTTTTCCTGGAGCGAAGCTTGAAGCTGCTGCCGAGCTTGCTTTTGTTTGGTAATGTCGGTGGTGACCCCCATTAACCGGATGGGGCGATCATCATCATCTCGAATGGCGTTGCCCCGAGTCAAAAACCAACGGTAGTCGCCATTTTTGGGGCGCATGCGATATTCATATTCGAATTGATCGGTCATGCCGTGTAGATGATTGGTTATCGCGGTTTCGATGAAAGGCTGATCATCAGGATGAATAATTTGGTCCCAGAAGTCTAGTTCATTTTGGATATCTTGTCGATCATAACCCAGGTCCGCTATCAAACTGGAGTTAAAAAGCTTGTTATCCATACTCCAATCCCAGACCCAAACTTGGCCGGCGGAAGTGGCCAACTCATATCTTTTTCTGATTTCCTGAAGTTCGACTTCGGTTCTTTGGCGTTCTGCTTCTCGTTCCTTTTCTTGGGTGACAATCCGCCCACAGCCAACAGTGCCAATCATTTCTCCTAATTCATTCCAAAATGGGGCTTTATAGACATCCAGGTAAAGAAATTTACCCTCAGCATAACCAAATTCATCAAATCGCTGCGGGCACTGCGTTTTCATAACGATCTCATCGGAGGTAATACAGATTTCATCAAAGGTATGCCAAGCCGGCTGATCCGGATGGGCATTCCTTTCCCGATCGGCAAAGAATTGGTGGGTTTGACCGATTGGCTCATCAGTATCTGTAGCGCTTAACAATTTTTGACAAGTGGCCCGGTTGGCAAAGATAAACTTTTCGTCTAAATCTTTAGCCCAAACCATGTCAGGTACATTATCGCACATAAGCCGAACCATGGCGTATAATGATTTAAATCGCGCCTCGCTTTCTTTCAGAGCCTTTTCCGCACGTTGGCGCTCGGTGAGGTCGATATTGACGCCCATGATACCCTGTAATTCGCCCTCAACATAAATCGGCGCCGCAATCTTACGTAAAAATTTCCACTCGCCACAGGGGGTGGTCATCTCCATTTCTTCGGTAATTGTTTCACCGGTCAGCACTCGTTTGTTATTTTGCCGCCAATGCTCAACGGTGGCCGGATCAAGGTGCGTGATCTCGTCAAGGGTTTTATTCATCAGGTTACCCCAAACCTCCGTTTTAACATCACTTTCGATGATCAACCGCTCGTTGAGATCGCGCGCCCAAAAATCGATCGGCAAATCTTTCAGTAAGGCGCGCCATAAGGACTCTCGCCGGCGAAGATCACTCATGGTCTCTTGCTGTTCGGCAATCTCCTGACGAAGCTGCCGGTTGGCTCGGTCCAGTTCATCGACCCGACACCGTAAAGAGGCCAATTCTTCCTGAACTTGGGCATCTGTTTTTATTTGACCGTTCATTGATCTACTCCGCTTGGTGATGAAAAATCGGCAAATAAGATAACTCAATGAAATAGAGGCCCTTAAGAGCGTACTTGGAAGCCGCCAAGGCTGAGCCAACCCTGTCACGTTCTACGCGCATAGGGCATGAAAAATAGCACGTAAGCCGATGATAGTCGAATTTGATAGACTGCCAAGAATGCTCTTAAGAGGTATGACGGGGCTGATCGGACCGTCATACGTGGTGTGGTTAAGTAGCGAGTTAATCAATAAAGTTATGACGTTATAATGTGATATTTTATGGGCTTACGGTATTTAGAGTCAACAAAGGGGTTCTGGTGTTGCAACCACCTAATATAGCAGACAGAAGTTCAAATTGCAAGATAGGGTTCATAACGACACTTTTTAGGAGCGGCCGGTATACCGGCTCAAGAACTGATCCATCAACCAGGGCCACAAGGCGCCGGCGGTCACAAAGGCGCGATCAAATAACGTGACGAAGACATCGCGTCGTTCGTGGCGAATCGTGCGGAGAATGGTTTGGGCGGCGCGCTCCGGCGGTACGCCCGCCAGCCGCCCCCGTCCGGACTGGCTGCGGCCCAGCGAATGATCATTGAAGCGGGTGGCGGTGACGCCGGGATAGACTGTGCTAACACGAATATTGTCTCGTTTAAGTTCAATGCGCAGGCTCTCGGCCATCTTTTCCAACGCGGCTTTACTGGCGCAGTAACCGGCAATACCCGGCATCGCCCGCCGACCGACAATTGAGGAGATATTGATGATTAGCCCCCCCTCACGATTGGCTTTTAGATGAGGGATAGCCGCCTGGATAAGGGCGACCGGGCCAAAGTAGTTGACATCCATAACCCGCCGAGCCTCGGTCTCATTCAGATCAACCACCTCATCGCGCACCCCAAGGGCCGCGTTGTTGATGACGACATCCAGCCGACCAAAGGTCTCGACGGTGGCTCGCACCAAGTTAGCGGCTTGAGCGGTATCGCCCATATTGGTGGGGATGGCGACGGCCTGGGTTGGCCCTGCGTTGAGTTCGGCGGCTAACGTGTCAAGGGGTTCACGCGTTCTGGCGGCCAGGACTAAAAAGCAGCCCGCTTGCGCCAACGTTCGCGCCGTGGCCCGCCCGATCCCCTGGGTGGCTCCCGTTAAAATTACCACACGGTTGCTTGGATTCATAGCCGGGCGTCTATCGTTTGCGGAGGGTCTGTTTTGGGACAGGTTTGGGAGAATTAACGCGGACCAGATGACGGACTACCCCTAGAAACAGGAGAGTCAAACAAACGACCAGCACCAAAATGCCACTAACCACTTGAATAGCGGCTAGCTGCAAATCGTGGCGATGTTTTGCCTCTCGATAGGCCAGGGCGGCCAACTGGGCTTCACGTTCGGGATCAGGCGCCGGCGGCTGGTCGGTTTGGTCCGTTTCGTTTTGAAGCGGGGCGGCTACGTTGGGAGCAATGCTAGGTGTGGCCGGAACACCGTCGCTATCAGTCTCAGCTAGCCCCTCGTGTCCGGAGGGGAGAGTTAACGCCGCCGGTTGAATTCCCGGCTGACCTTTGACGATCTCGACAGTGTGTTCCCCGCTCGGGGCGCTAAAAACGATGAAAGTATCCAGCCCAACCGATTCAGTGCTAAAGTCAATCGATTTGCCGTCGATGGTGATTTGACTGACCTGCTCTGAGCGCAGCTTGAGCAGTTTGAACGTCACTACTCCGGCCGCGTTGGTGCCATAGTTCAGTTGAGTTATATCTTGATTCCAGTCATAAGTATACGCCGCATAGCGGTCGGTGGCTGCTTGATAAACCCGAATATAGCCGTCGTTCAGCCCCAGACGCGGCTGGAGGGTCAAACCACTGCCGGTCAGTGACACCCCAAAAAAGCCTTCGATGATGGCGCTGCCCATCGTTCCGGCGGCGGCGCTGTAGTAGTGGCTACCTTCATGGCGCGGATCGGTGCTGGACTGCCACTCGATGATGTTGCCGGGATGATCTTGCCAATCGTTAGCTACCTGAAAAAGATGGCTGCGGCCGGCCTCAGAGAAGCCGCGCCGAAACTCGGCTTGGATCTGAACGCCGCCCCACCAATCCCACACCCCGCCGTTCTGGTAATTGCCGTAGCCCATCCCGGAGTAATCGAAGAAAAGATCGGGCCACTGATTGGGGTAAAAGGGATACAGGGACAGACCGGGTTTGTTGACACCGGCGGCCAGCCGAACCGCCTCCAGCTTATCGAAAATGGCTTCGGTCTGATCGAAATCGGTCAAACCGGTGTAAACCGCCAGGGCATTGGCGATGCTGACCATCGCCGACTCATCGAAATCGTGCTCCAGCGGGGTGATGTGGGCGTGGGTCAGGTAAAAATCCTTATCGGGCTGCCAAAGCAGTTCATTGGTCTGGCTCTTGAGTGCCTCGGCCTTTTCCTGCCAGCCGTCGGCCCGCTCGGTGTCACCGACGGCCGCGTTCATCTCGGCCAATTCCAACAAAGCCATGTAAGCCAGAGCTTGATCGTAAATAGACGCCGTGCGATGATCCTGCGCCGGGTTGTAGTCGGTATAGCCCGGCCCGCGCTCGAATTTGACGTCGCCCCAATCGGTGGTGTGACCGCGCCAAAGGAGTTGCAACTGCGGATCGAGCCGATAACGATAGAGCCAGTCGGCTGCCAGATTGAGCCTTTGGATGATAGGCAAGCCATTGATTGACGTTTGCAGCCAGTCGCTGTTGTAGGTCATGTTGTAGTAAAGATAGGCGGCGTGGATCAGGCTAGTCTCTTCGTCGGTGGTGATGGTCTGCTTGTTGCGCCGGCCGTCGGGCGTAAGAATCCCGCCGATGGCTCCGGCGCCCGCCACGACACCAAAATCACCGTCGAGGCTGATGGTTTCGGCAGTATACTGGCGGCGGAGGTAAGCCTCAATGGGTTCACGCAAGTATTCGTCAGGATAGTAATATTGGGCCGTTTCCATACCCCAGGCGATATCGCGAATGTACATTTCCGGGTAGACTTTGCCGGGCCGGAAACCGTGGATTGTTTCACCGCCGATTTGAAAAATCGCTTCGCCGTGGGAAAAGTTGTGGGGAATGTAGCCGGACGCCGCGCTAAGATCGGGCAAGCCGGGCAGCAGCCAGGTGGTTTCGGTGCTGTAGGAGAGATCGACGGGGAGGTTTCGGTTAGCCTGAGCCGAGTGGGTTGGGCCGACTAAGGCTGCCAGCAGCATCACCAAACCGGCTAGCGCCACCAAGCGAGCCAGACCGTACACGGGTTTTGGCCTAATTTTTGCCGGGCGCTTCATAAAAATGGGCCTCGGTAGTTTAAGCGGACTTCACCGGCGGCCAGCGCCTCTAAGTCCTAGCTATGGATAATTGACAGGTTATGACTTTCCATAAATAGTATACATAAAAATTCTGGGGTGAGCAAATAAAATAAGAGGATACTATATTTTGTGGTGGTAATTGATGGAGGGGCTATATGTGGGTAGATGAACAAGATTTCGTCATTAGCAGGCTAAGGCTGAGGCTAAGGCTGAGAAACAACAAATTCCGCCCACGTGGGCTTGCTCTCTTAAAAGGTGCTTTTTCTTAGCCTTCGCCTTAGCCTCAGCCTTATTTCGGAGCCAGTGATAGTACTGGCAGGGCTGTCACGGCTTAAGCCATTAGGCCATCCCTAACCCTTTTTTGATATCAGCAGTATGATCTAAATCGTGTGAGATAATGACATCGAAATATTGCTCAATAGTAATAATGCCCTCAACCGGATGGCGACCGGTTAGCGCCCACTCGTGCGGCTCAATCGACTCCAGACCTTCCAGGGTTTTGGCCCGGGTTTCATCTAGCATAGCCAACAGTTCGGCCCGCGAAGGGGCCCCCATCCGATCCTTGACGCCAGCATTCCAGTCGTTGACATCATACCCCGCAGGTACAGTTTCTCGGCCATTACGAATTTTATAAATATGGATACTCATGCCCCGCTCATTTTCAGCCAGATGAGACACAACGTTAATCGGCGTCCACTCATTACCGTCGGTGATCACCGGCGTTGTCAACTGTTCTTCGCTGAGGGCGTTGAACAGTTCCTTCAACTGGTTTCTCGCTTCGGTCAACTTTGACTTCAACTGGGCTTTTTTGTCGTCAGCCATAAAATCCTCTCCTCTATGAAAGTAAAAACCTGGAGCATCAAAGCTCTGCTTTGATCGGAAGTGACCAAGCAAGCTTTGTCGCTCCTATAAATTTTCAAGGGCGCGTCTGCCCGGTCCCCATAACAATCCATTTATAGGTGGTCAACTCTTTCAACCCCATCGGTCCCCGAGCATGGAGCGGCTGGGTGCTGATCGCCACTTCCGCGCCCAGACCAAGCTGGCCGCCGTCGTTGAAGCGGGTGCTGGTATTGACCATCACCGCCGCCGAGTTGACCTCGTTGACGAAGCGCATCACCGAGGAATAATCCTCGCTAATGATGGCTTCGGTATGGCCGGTGCTGTGCTGGTAGATGTGGTCGATGGCTTCGGCCACATCGTCAACGACTTTAATGGCGGCCACCAGGGCTAGAAACTCCGTATCGAAATCTTCGGGGCCGGCCGGCTTGACCGCCGGGTGATCTTCCAAAATATCCATCGCACGCGGTTCGCAGCGAATTTCAACCTTGTGTTCGGCCAGAGCATCGGCTACGCGAGGCAAAATTTGGCGGGCAACCGCGCGATGCACCAGCAGTGTGTCGAGCGCATTACAGACCGATGGTCGCTGCACCTTGGCGTTGACCACGATAGGCACAACTTTAGTAAAATCAGCCGCTGAGTCGACATAAACGTGGCACACCCCGATTCCGCCCGTAATCACCGGCACGGTGGCGTTCTCGATAGCAAATTGATGCAGGGCTGCCCCGCCTCGGGGAATAATCATGTCGATCACCCCGCTGGCCCGCAACATCTCCTTGACCATGCCTCGGTCGGTCGATTCGATTAGCTGCATGGTTTCGGTCGGTAAGCCGGCGGCTTTACAACCCAACTGGACCGTTTCGGCCAGCGCTTGGTTAGAGTGAATCGACTCTTTGCCGCCGCGCAAAATAGCGGCGTTACCACTTTTGAGGCAGAGAGCCGAAATATCGATGGTAACATTGGGCCGGCTCTCATAAATGACCCCAACCACGCCGATTGGGATACGGCGTTTGGTCACTTGCAACCCATTGGGCATACGGCTACTCTCAAACTCTTCGCCGACCGGATCGGACAAATTGATGATCGAGATTACATCTTTGGCAATGCTCTCCAATCGGGGGGCGGTGAGCAACAGGCGATCCAGCAGAGCATCGCTCAAGCCGTTGGCGCGGCCGTCATCCATGTCCTTGTCATTGGCGCCCAAAATAATCGGCTCACGCTCCATAATGGTTTCGGCGATAATGCCGAGCGCTTTATTTTTGGTCGCTGTGTCTAGATTTGCCAAAATTCTGGCCGCCTTCTTGGCGGCTTTGCCCTTAGTCTCTAGTTCTTTATTCATTGTTATTCTTTTCTCTGTGTGTCAGTGGAGTTAATACCAATTATCAAACTCGCGGATAGACTGCAAGCCACTCGCGAGTTAAATTTTTGGGCCACACAGGTGGTGGAGATTATTCCGGAACGTAGGTGCGTAGCAGGGTCGCCGGACCGGTGACCTCAATTTCAAACTTGCCCAATTGGGCGGGCAACAACACAAAACGAACGGCTGAGAGCGGCATTAGGTTGCCGTCGTCCCATATCACAACAGCTCGGCCTGACATGACGCCCCAAATTTCAAAGGTGCTGCCGTCGCATTCGCCGGAAAAGGTATGGGTACCCTCGCTAAATTTCAGCCGCTCCACATTGAAATAGGGGCAGCGCGTAATAAATTCATGGCGAAAACGGTCATTTTTATCGATCATCTCTGACAGGTAAGGCCCCGGCTCAACTTGCTCAAAATTGGTCACATCGATAGCTTTATCGACATGGAGCGGGCGGGATTTACCTTCAGCGTCAACCCGGTTCCAATCATAGACCCGATAGGTCGTATCGGAGTTTTGTTGGATTTCGGCCAGCACGATACCATCCATAATGGCGTGGATCGACCCGGCGGGAATAAAAACCGAGTCGCCGGGCACAACCGGCAGTTCATGCAAACATGTTTCTAAGGTGCCGGCCTCCAAATTTTCTCGAAACGACTCCGGTGTGACACCTGAACGGAGACCATAAATGAGATGAGCGCCCGGTTTGGCATAAAGAATATACCACATTTCCGTTTTGCCCAGTTCGCCATTTTCATGGATATTAGCGTAGTCATCTTTAGGGTGAACCTGCACCGAGAGCGGCTGGTTGGCATCGAGCAACTTGATCAGCAGCGGAAATTTACCACGCTTCAACATCTGCTGCGAGCGACTGCCGACCAGATCAAGGCCCAAGATATCCATCACTTCGATGAGTGTTTTACCGACGAACAACCCTTGGGCGACTTTGGTTGGCGACGAGGGATGGCCTGAAATTTCCCAGCTTTCGGCCACAATTCCGTTCGGAATGGTTCGCCCCAGTTTGGTTTCCAGGTTACGGCCGCCCCAAATATAGCTTCTAAAAACGGGTGAAAAGGTCAAGGGGTAAATGGCATCACTCATAATGGTCCCATTGTGGCCTAGGATAGCATTTAAAGCAAATTTGGTTCTGTCGGAACTCAGGAGGTTCGGCCACTTGGAAAGAACTACTGATCGACGCGGCTGGGATCAAACATTTCTCGAAATTTCATCACCAGAGATAGATTGCCGTCCGCTTTAATTCGGCCCAAGGCGTACAGGATCATCGCACTAGATTCGCCCGAGGTGATAGCCGCATAGTCGGCGGCGCTCAATGTCAGCGTCAAGTCGGCCTTATCGATCTGGCGTTCTTCGACCAAAACCCGGCCATCGGCGATGGATACTAACCAATCACCACTACCATCGCCGGTTAGATGAAATTGAATGGTCGCCTTCACCCCCTGCGCATTTTCAGGAACAAACGTTTCCGGCAGCTTTTCGAAAATTCGTCTTACGCGTTTTTCGGTACTCATTGAGTAGTCTCCTTAAGGCGGTGTAAAGCGATGTAATATATCCGCTCAGTATATCTGACTCATACCAGACTGTCAACGATGTTGGTAAGCAGTTGACGAGGTTCTTTCAAAAGGGTAGAATAGCGGTAACAATACCCTAATCAAGATTAGGAAATTAAGGTTACAGCCACATGGAACTAAAAATTACCCCCTGGGTAAATGAAGAAGCTGCTACGGCGGACGAGTTATTGGAACAAATGGATGAATATGACTCCCAAGTTTACCGCTGGTCTAGCCCGCCGGATTATGTCTTCGCCGGCCATACGCACGGTTTTCACAAATTACTTTACGTGGTAGAGGGCAGCATTAAGTTTGATTTCCCCACGCGTCACAAAAGCGTGACCCTCAACCCCGGCGACCGGTTAGAATTACCGGCCGGTATTCGACACAGCGCCGTGGTGGGAGCCAGTGGCGTGGAATGTTTAGAAGCTCATATCTACTAAATCAAAAATAAAATAACCATCAACCAGGAACAACAACCGGATGACTCTCAATTCGTTACCTAGCTATCATCTCAGAATCCCTGATTATCCTATCGAAGAACGGCCTCGCGAGCGACTTAAAAACTACGGCGCGGCAGCCTTGTCTAATGCGGAACTGCTGGCTATTTTGTTGCGAGTCGGCTCGCCCGGTGAAAATGTAGTAGCGTTGGGCATGCGGCTACTCAGAGAATTCGACGGCTTAAGTGGGCTAGCCGAGGCCAACTTTAACGAACTGCTCAACGTTAGAGGCATCAGTCTGGCCAAAGCAGCACAGCTTAAAGCCGCCCTGGAGTTGGGCCGCCGACTGCTGTTGAGTTCGCCCGACGCCCGCCCTCAGATTACGTCTCCCACCGATGCCGCCAATTTTCTAATGCTGGAAATGGGCAGCCTGCCCCAAGAAAATCTTCGCACCATTTTGCTCGATACCAAGAATAGAGTTTTAGACAGCCCCACTGTTTACGTCGGCAACGTCAACTCGTCGATCATTCGCGTGGGTGAAGTTTTTCGAGGCGCTGTCCGAGAAAATGCGACCTCGATCATCGTGGCCCACAATCACCCCTCCGGCGATCCGACGCCCTCACCGGAAGATGTTCACGTCACCCGCTCGCTGGTGGAAGCGGGGATGCTGTTAGGCATCGAGGTACTCGATCATTTGGTCATCGGCCACCAGAGATTTGTAAGTTTAAAAGAGCGTGGGTTGGGCTTTGACTAGGTCTGGGTGACATTTTGCAAATCATAGGGGGGGTGTTATACTTTTCCCTTTCTAACTGTTAAATTTGTTTTACGCTCGAAGGCGTACCTTCGAATTTTAAGCAATTAGGATTTTTTATGACTTCGCTAAAAAATGGCAAATCCTCCGGCGAGAATGGGGCGGAAAACCCTATCGCCTGGCGCATCGCCCAAATGCAGGAGCGGGTGCGTTCAGCTAAGGAACAGGACCTCTACCTCTACCTCCAACCCGCCGAAGAGGTTGATGGGGCGCACGTGGTCATCAATGGCCGGCGGATGTTGCAGTTTGCTTCATACGCTTATTTGGACCTTTTAGGGCATCCCAAAATTCAAGCGGCGGCCCATGCGGCGATGGAGGAATTTGGCACCGGGACGCACGGCGTCCGCGTTTTAGCCGGAACGACCAAACTCCACGTAGAACTGGAGCGAACTATTGCTCAGTTCAAACAAGCCGAAGAGGCGATGGCCTTGTCCAGTGGTTACGTGGCCAATCTAGGTACTATCGCCGCGCTGCTGGGCCGCAACGATGTAGTCATTTCCGACAAACTCAACCACGCCAGCATTGTTGACGGCTGTTTGCTGGCCCGAGCTAAATTTGTTCGGTTTGAGCATAACGATATGGAAGCCCTGGAACGGGCGTTGGGCGATGCTCCCAAGCGAGCCGGGAAGCTGGTGGTGGTCGATGCCGTCTTTAGCATGGACGGCGATGTGATCAATCTACCGGACGTGATCCGGTTGTGCCGAAAATATAACGCCATGCTGATGGTGGACGAAGCTCATTCGCTGGGTGTGTTGGGCGAAACCGGTCACGGAATTTTGCAGCATTTCGGCATCGAAGACCAGGACAGCATCGACATCAAGATGGGCACGCTGAGCAAAACGATTCCGGCTATCGGCGGGTATATCGCCGGTAAAAGCGATCTGATCACCTATCTCAAACACAGTACCCGCGCCTTTGTTTTTTCGGCGGCGCTGCCGCCGCCTGTGGCGGCCGCGGCCAAAGCCTCGTTTGAAGTGATCGAAGCGGAGCCGGAGCGGGTTAGAACATTACGAAGCAACGTCAATTATTTCATCAACGGCTTACAAGAGCGAGGGTTCAATACCCTTAAATCGGAAACCCCTATCGTGCCGATCATTGCCGGTGACGATGAACGCGCCTGGATGATGGCTAAATTGTCGCAAGATCAGGATATTTTTGTGCTGCCGATCGTCTCACCGGCTGTTCCGGTTGGCACCAGCCGCATTCGCGCCAATGTCACCGCCGGGCATAATCTTAAAGAAATAGAACATGCCATGAATGTATTTGAGCAAGCCGGCAAAGCTGTAGGGGTTTTGCCTTCATAGAGCCGCCTTCACCATCGACCAGAATTTTTAAAGGAGAGTCCACAAAGGCCGTTCTTGGGGAAACGGCCTTTGTTTTATTTAGAGGTTGCCTCCGTGCCAACCAACGTTAAAATTATCTTGAATGCTCACGGCGGACTTTTGAAACGTCAGGCCAAAATCGATCTGGTCGAACAGGCGCTGCAAACCGTCAGTCTTGATTACCAACTGGCTATCACTGAACACCCAGACCACGGCCTGGCGTTGGCGAAACAAGCCGCCTGGGAGGGCTGGCCGGTGGTAGTCGCGGCCGGCGGCGACGGGACCATCAACGAAGTGGTCAACGGTTTGATGCAGGCCGACCCGGCGGAACAACGCAGTACATTGGGCATCATTCCATTGGGAACCGGCAATGATTTGTCCGATGCCCTGGCGATTCCCCGCGATGTAACCGGGGCCTGCCGGCGCTTGGCGGAAGGTAACACCCGGCTGATCGACCTGGGACTGGTCAATGACCGCTATTTCGCCAACAACTCAGCCGTGGGACTGGAACCGGTGGTGACCGTCGCCCAGAACGAGATGCGTTATGCCGGCAGTTCACGCTACATGTTGGCGGCCATAAAAACCATCCTGACCGCCCAACCCTGGTCAATGCGGATCAAGTGGGATCATGGCATTTACGAGGGGCCGGTGACGCTGGTGTCCATCGGCAATAACACCCGCACCGGCGGTGCATTTTATATGACGCCCAAAGCCTGCCTCGATGATGGCCTGTTGGATTTTGTCTACGGGATCGGCATGAGTCGCTGGCAACTACTTCGCCTACTGCCGAAGACGCTCAGCGGCCAGCATATCAACCACCCGTTGGTCACCTATCAGCAAACTAAAACCCTATCGATTACCGCCACACCGCCGACCCCGATCCATGCCGACGGCGAAGTTTTTGACCGACAAGCGGTTGAGATTAATTACCAAATATTCCCTAAAAAGTTACGGGTGATTATCTAAAAAATAGTATCTGTGGAGCAACAAAGCTCTGCTTTGTTCGTCAAAGTAAACTTTGACGCTCCTTACTTGTTTAAGGTTAGTTCTACTGGGTAGATCCGATATGCTCTTACCGCGCTGGTTGATCAAACTGGGCTTCTATCTCCTCTACAATCAAATGGCCTTCACCTACGACACGGTCGCCTGGGTTGTGTCGTTTGGACAGTGGGCTGACTGGCGACGATTGGTCTTTCAATTTCTACAATCCGGTCCCACGCTGGAGTTGGCCTACGGCACGGGTGGCCTCATGGTCGATATGGCTGCGGCGGGTCTCAATCCGGCGGGAATCGACGTCTCGCCCTACATGGCCCGGCTGGCCAGCCGCCGCTTGAGCCGGAACGGGTTACCCATGCGTCTGTGTCGAGCCAAGGCCCAACGTCTGCCGTTTCCCGATAACTACTTTGCTAATGTGATCGCTACCTTTCCCACCAATTATATTTTTGAACCGGACACGGTGGCCGAAATCTACCGCGTCCTCTCCACCAACCCAACGGGACGATTGATCATCGTCATCGAAGGCCAACTGCGCGGCCCGTGGCCCATCCGGCCGTTCATCGACTGGCTCTATCGCATTTCCGACCAACGCGATTTCCCGCCGCGCCACACTTTCCCGATTTTTGCCGAATATGATCTCGACGCCCGCTGGCAGATGGTGGATCACAACGGCGCTGCGGCCCGAATGTTGATCGCTGACAAAGCCCCCCAAGTAGACAACCTCACCTGACCCCTTGTCATTTTCCAATTATTGGCCTCGTGGTATAATTCGATACCCCGTTAGAGATGTTTGCTAACGGGGCTTGCGTTAGGAAATACGGCGGAGTTTGATTTTGAGCGAGTTTACCAACCCCTACCGTCCCGGCGAACCGGTGACCGATCCGGCCATGCTTTTTGGCCGCCAGGACGCTGCCGATTGGATAGAATTACAAATCAATAGCAACAACCGCATATTAGTGTTAAATGCGATGCCGCTCATCGGCAAAACCTCATTTTTGCGGCATGTCGGTGTGTTGCAGAACAACGGCTTTTTCAACCTACTGGTCTCCCTGGCCGATCTGCCGTTAGGCAAGAGCACCGGCCGCCGGGCAGGTACGAACGGGCAGGATCAAGATCAAACGGTTAGCACGGTATTGCAATCGATTTTGGGACAGCTTGCCCCTCAATTGAAACTCCACAGCCTGATCGACGCCATGCCCAAATTGTCGTCATCGCCCCAGGTAGCAGCGGTGCTGCGCAGCCTGTTTGCACAAGCCGGCCAGCGGTTGACGCCTAACCAGCGCCTGGTGCTGTATATCGATGACTTACACCTGATGGTGCGTGACGACCTGGCCCTGGTAGCCAGTTTTCTGACCTCCCTGATGTCGCTGTTGGATGAGTGCCCCAACTTGCACATTGTTTTTGCTCTTAACCAGGATAAGCTGCGCCGTATCCGGCACCCTTTGCTCGACGGCGCACCGACGTTTACCCTGGGTACGATTCCCATTGACGCTTCAATTAGCATGATTACCGAACCGGTTAAAGACGCTCTCCGCTTTGATTATGGCATCACCAAACGAATTGCGGAGATTAACTCGCACCATCCCAATTATCTGTGCCTGTTTTGCTATGTGCTGCTTAACCGGCAGGTCCACGACGGCTGGGTCAACCAGCAAGATTTCGACAACACCCTGCTCGAAATTCTTGATTCGCCCATTGAACCGTTCCGCCAAACGTGGGATCAATCGAACTGGGCGGAACGAGGCGTGCTGTCCGGGATGGCCGCCATTCAGGGCGCGCACGGCCCGATCACCAATCAAGAAATAATCCGCTTCCTCCAGCGGCAAAACCCTGAAGTTCTGCCCGATGTGGTGTTGCAATCGCTGCAATCGCTGGTCGATCGAGGGGTACTGGTGCCGATGGGCGCGATCAGCTATCGGTTCCAGGTTGAACTTTTCCGCTACTGGCTGCGCCAGCACACCAATCCCTCCAAAATTTTGGGGGAGGTCAATTGGGGACGAGCCGCGGCCCAACTACGCGCCAGCCGGCCCGACAACTTTACTACCCGGCCTATCTCACCCGGTGCGCCGTCGTTGGCCAGCCCCAGACGGGAGTCCGGCCGGCGTATTCCCTGGCTGGCTGTCATTGCGGCCTTATTTATAGTGGCTTGCGCCCTGGTCACCGGCGGTGGGCTGGCCGCGGCCCAACTGCTAGGCGTTCCGCTGCCGTTGATCGCGCAGGAGGTCGCCCCCACGCCGCCGGCCACCGTTGAGTCCAATGCCGATGAGATTGTCCCTCTAATCGACGCCGACGGTAGCGCCACGACCGAACCGGACCTAACGCCAACCCCCGCCGGCCCGGCTCCCACCGCAACGCCCACCGCACCGTTGGTGGTCGCTCGAACGCTACCGTCCATCACCTTCATGGGGCGCGACATTGATCAAAGTTGGCTGATCTATGTCATGAACGCCGACGGCTCCGACCCCACGCCGATTTCGCCGGCTGGAGGTGACGATACCGGCCCGATCTGGTCACCCGACGGGCAAAAAATCGCGTTCGTCTCCCGTCGCGATGGTGATCGAGAAATTTACATTATGGACAGCGATGGCCAAAATCTGACGAATGTCACCCGCCATCCTGCCGACGACTGGACGCCCGCCTGGTCGCCGGACGGGCAAAGACTGGCCTTCTCATCATTTAGAAACGGCAGTTGGGAAATCTATATTATGGACACTGCCTGCCTGAGCGAACCTTCGACCTGTCCCGAATCGGTGGTGCAAGTAACCAATGACGGCAACGGTAATCTCTCGCCGGTCTGGTCGCCCGATGGCACGCGCTTTGCCTTTAACAGTAAAGCCGGCGGCAGTTGGGACATTTACACGATGGCGATTGACGGCTCCGACTTTCGGCAGATCACCACCGCCCCCGAAAATGATCTGGCTCCGGCCTGGTCACCCGACGGAACCCAAATTGCCTTTGAGTCCAACCGCGACGGTAATGTCGAAATCTACGTAGTCGATGCCGGCGGCGGCGTGGCTCGGAACATCACCAACTTACCTCTGGCCGATGATCACGGCCCGACTTGGTCGCCCGACGGACAGCAGATTCTGTTTTACTCCAATCGGGAAGGCAACTGGGATATCTTTGCCACAACCCTCGATGGTGAAGTGGTCACTAATCTCACCAAATCACCAGCCCGAGATGAGCAAACCCCTGCCTGGCGGCCGTAACGAATACCCCTTTGGGCAAATTTAAGCGATCTGGGCCGAGCAAGCTATTGATCGATTGAAATTTGATTTCGTACGGAGTTCCTCTACAATCAGCCTCAAACGTTAGGTCAGCAACAGCTATGGTTAAAACAGATAAATTGCGGCACAACCTGCTAATCGCGGCGGTTTTGCTCGTGGCTTTCGGCCTGCGCGTGGCCGGCATCGACTCGATTCCGGCGGGCCTGTCGCACGATGAGGCTTACAACGGCGTGACAGCGATTCAGACGCTGGACGGCCAGTACCGCGTTTTCTACGAGATCAACAAAGGCATCGAGCCGCTCATCATCTACGCCGAAGCGCTGGCCTTTCGAGCCTTTGGCATCGGTCCGGTTCAACTGCGGCTGGTCAACATCATAGCCGGAATGCTGACCATCGCTTTGGTCTACCCGCTAACCGCCCGGCTTTTCAATCGACGTGTGGCGCTGCTGGCGATGGCCGGCCTCAGTATCTCTTTCTGGGCCATTTTTGTCAGTCGCCTGACGCTTCGGGCGGTACTCCTACCACCGCTGCTCCTACTCACGCTTTATCTATTCTGGCGCGCTCTGACCACTCGCTCCAATCTGACCGAGACTCCACCTACCCAACCGACCAACCAACCGACCGCCGCATCATCTAACCCGCCAGCCAACCCACCATCCAACCGTCCAACCCACCACCCAACCAACCAACGTCTCATCCTCATCTTCTTCGCCCTCAGCGGCCTGATCGCCGGCATAACGATGTACACCTACCTCTCCAGCCGATTTGTGCCATTAATCGTGCTAACGGTGTTCGGCTATTTTTGGCTGCGCCGTCAAATTACAAAATGGCACTGGTTGGGGCTGCTGCTCCATTTTATCATCTGGGTGGCTATTTTTACGCCGCTGCTCGCCTATTTTATCGAGCATCAAGAGAGCTTTACCCGCCGCGCCGATCAGGTCTCGACCATCCCCTATTTGCTCAACGGCGAATTCGGGCCAACCTGGCACAATACGGAACGCACCTTGGGGATGTTCACCTTTGCGGGCGATACCACCGATCGCTACAATCTCAACGGCCGGCCGGTCTTCGATTGGGTGAACGGTCTACTATTTTACTTCGGATTGGGCTTGATGCTGTGGCGGCTGCCCCGCTCACTACGGCAGGCTGGTCCGGCGGTTTTGCTGCTCAGCACCCTCTTCTTCATGCTGCTGCCCGACTTTATCACCGACGACAGCCCCCACTTTCTGCGGACCATTGGGGCGCTGCCGATCGTCTACATCGTTTGGGCCGTGGCTCTCGATACGATCGTTCAATGGGTCGAACGCCGCCTGGCCGTAGGCCAACTTCAACAGGCGAAGGCGTTTAGCCCAAAATTTATAACCTACAGCCTGTTGCTCCTGCTCCTGCTCCTGACCACCGTCCACACCGGCTACGATTACTTCGTCCGCTGGGCCAATTCGCCCGACGCCCGGCACATTTATGGCGCTGACATCGCCGCGGTGGCCCGCTACCTCAAAAATTCCGAAAATCACGACCTGCCTGTCATCTCAGCCGAGTATTATCGCGATCTTGATCCGTTCCGATTCGTGCTTCATTTTCAGGGTTCGCCGCCGTTCGTCATCTGGTTCGATGGCGCCCAAACGCTAGCCTTTCCTCCCGCCGCAAGCGGCCTATCACCGCGCTACATCTTTCCGGCCTCCGCTCCCGCTGCCGATATTTGGACCGACTTGCTCAAACCTGCCCCCAACGAGTCGAACGGTGAATTCTCGCTCTATCATCGGCCGGACATCGATCCGCTGATCCAGTTGCAGGACAGCCTCACACCCATCAACGTTGATGTTAACCACGATCTGCAACTACTCGGTTACCACCTAATGGGCGACGCCACTGGCGGCGGTCAGTTTCAACTGCTGCTCGTCTGGCAAGCGCTGCGAACCCTGCCGCCGGGAACCGACTATACCTTCCTAGTTCGGCTTCTGGACAGCCAGGATCACGTATGGCTGGAAAGCGACGGCAACGGTTATGACCCTGATGACTGGCAGCCCGGCGTCGTGGCGCTGCAACTGCTCAAATTTAACCTGCCGGCCGATCTGCCGCCGCAACGCTACCATCTGATCGCTCAGGTGGTCGATCGACGCTTGGGGCAAGCGTTACCCACCTCGACCGGTTCTGCCGACGCGCTGTTAGGACCGGTGACGGCTCGCCTGTCCGATAAACCTCGACCGATTGAGGTCAACCGGCTGCCCAATCCGGTTGACCTCAGTCGCAGCCCCGCTATCGAAATGACCGGCCTGGCCTTGCGAGGGTTCGAAGTGGATCAACGTACAGCGCGGGCCGGCGATGAGCTTCTAGTCACGCTTCATTGGCAGGTCGAACGACAGCCGGCCCAAGATTACCGGCTGCAATTTTTCCTGACTGATCCGCACTCGGCCGAGATTTATCGCTGGCCGCCGCTGCCGCCGGTATCGGATCAATGGCCGACCGGGCAGTGGCCGGCAGACTACTGGTTTCAAGATAAAGCCACGCTGCCGATCACCTCGCAAGCGCCGGTGGGTCTATTCGATCTGCACGTCGCTTGGGTCGATCCGGCGGTCGAATTAGCCCCGGCCGACCTGTTGGAACGTAGTTTTCAGTTGGGCAGCCTAAAAATCGAACCGAACAGTTAACTGATTTCACATAACTTGTCATAGCAATTGAAGTGATGTTATAATGCGAGGTAAAGAATTGCCTCGCAAAAAAATGGGAGCCACTTAATGTCAACGTTAGAAGAAGCCATTCAACATATTAGAATGGGCAACAGAGAGGAAGGGCGTCAAATCCTTGAGGATCTGCTGGAAACCCAAGAGGAGAATGAGGATGTTTGGCTATGGCTAACTTCCGTGGTCGACTCTGATGAGGATCGCGAGATTTGCCTGGAGAATGTGTTGGCGCTCAACCCCAATAATGTGGTGGCCCAGCGGGGCATGGAAGCCTTACATGCCGGCACCTTTGACGCCAGTGATATGCTGAGCGATGTATTAGAGGAATGGGACGAAGAACCGGCCACATTTATCGATGACTTTGTCGTTACCGATGATGATGACATTGAAGAGGAACTGACCCTCCCTAGCTCTATGAAACAGGGCGCAAAAAAATCGAAAGCGAAGAAAGCCGGCTCCGGCATCAATATGCGGCTGGTGATCATTTTGCTGGTGGTGCTGTTAGTGGTGTTAGGGTTGGGCGGCATTGCCGTGGCCTCGGTGATTTTCGGGTTTGGCAGCGGCGACAGCGGTGAGGCCAATCCGGCTGGAAATCCACCGGCCGGCTCGGTTGAAGCCGTTAGCCCGCCCACTGAAGAACCGACCCCCACCGAGACGGCCACACCCGAAGCAACCGCTACGGCGACGAACACCCCCCTACCCCATTTAGAACTGCCCACGGCTAAACCTACCGATCCACCCACTCCCATACCGACGCAAGTGGTATCGCCCACACCAAACAGGTAGCGATATGGCTGTGACCCGTGGTAGATGATTAAATCCGACGAATTTGGTCCAAATTTGGCTCGTCAGGCCAAATCGGCATAAGACATTTATCAGCAAAGAAAACCGGCCACACTAGATGAGCGTGGCCGGTTTTTTATTTCAAATTCACTTGCTATCTCCTACTGCTTAGAGTATACTGCACAACTCATTTGAGACTTTTAAAGTTAAATGCATACGGCCTTAAGGAAGAAATGCGGTTTTTTTATGGGAATGTTTACAGACAATATCAAATTAAAAATAGGCTTACAACTTGTAATTTTACTGGTGTGTCTCCTAATTTTTCAACCGCAACCGATCAACTACGCTCAAGATTTTCCGGATGTCTGCCAGCAAAAGGAAAACATCTTACAGAACTGCAACTTTGACCAGGGGATGAATCACTGGCAATCATTTATTGAAACCGGCGGCGCTGATTTTAATGTGCTGCAAGGCGGCGGCGAGTGCCACGCTCCTCTTTGTCCGGCGGGCTATATTGTCACCGCCGATCACTTTGTGGGGGGCATCCTGCAGCAGGTGTCGGTTGAAAAAGGGCGTAACTATTACGCCAACATCGTCTGGTTGGTCTTCGACTCTCTGTCAAACGATGCTTCCATTAACAAAGCCACCGGCGGGATCGGCCGCCGGATCGGTATCGACCCTACCGGCGGCACCGACTCTCGTTCGCCCAATGTGGTCTGGTCTGAAGACAACTGGCGCAACGACTGCAAAATCTGCAACGTAGAGTATGTGACGGTCACCGCTCAAGCCGATACCATTACCGTTTTTTTGCGGATCGATGACACCTGGAAGGTGCGGGCGGCTGAAAAAGGTTATCCTATCCCGCCCAGTAATGACAAGTTTTGGATCGACGATCTCGGCCTTAAACCGGTCGGCGGCGATCCGATAACCGTTGTGGTTGAGGAAACGCCGACTGAGGAGCCAACCGAAGAACCGACGCCTGTACCGCCGACTGAGACCCCTGTGCCAACAGAGGAGCCGGAGATTGCTGAGGGTCAAGCCCTGGCCCAAGTCGAGTCAACTGACGAGCCGGAGGCCGACCTCGAAGAAGCAGAGCCGGAAGCTAGGGCCGAAACAGAGTCGGACTCTATCGAAGAATCGACCACAGAACCTACCGAGGAGTCTACCGGCGAACCAACTGACGAACCTGATACCCCTACTCCTGCGGCCACCGATACCCCGATTCCGCCGCCGCCGACATTGACGCCAACCAACACACCGCCGCCAACCGCCACGGCCCACCCCCGCCCGTCACCTACACCGACGCCGGAAGGCGGTGACGCCTCAACTACGAGCGGCGATGACGGTCCATCCAACCTGCCGGTGATGCTAAGTACAGTCGGCACTCTGGGCTGTGTGGGCGGCCTCGGTTTGTCATTTGCCGGCGCCGTGATGGCCGGCCTGGTCTGGCTCTATCGTCTGGGTTGGGGCCAGAAGGAAGAAGATGCTGACTTCGAGTATGAACAAAATGAAGTCGAAGCTTATGACGACGACGATGAATACGACGATAATGAATATTATGACGATGACGAGTACGATGACGACGACGAATACGAGGATGATGACGAGCCAGAAAAGTAGATTTTAAGGCTGTTTACTCTAAGGAAAAAATAATGCTTCAAGAAAAAACACTGAATGAAGCTCTATCGACCGTTTCACTCCGCTCGATAGACGGCCGGGAAACCTATCCTGCCGGCCAAGTTCGCTATCTATCCGACAGCGGATCGCTGCTGGATGTTTGGCATGATTTCGACGCGCTGCGCGCTCAGATAAATCGAGCTTTGTTTGATCAGCGGGTCAGGAGCGCGCCCGGTCCTCGGGTTGAGCCGGTGACCGACTCCGGCGTATGGCGCTATCGGGAACTCATCCTGCCGGCTCCAGTCAACACGATCATCAGCCGGCCTGAAGGCAATACGCCGCTATACGAGCACCCTTGTATGTCAGAATGGATTGGCGTCGATGAATTCTATTTGAAACACGAAGGCGAAAACCCCACCGGATCGTTCAAAGATCGCGGTATGACGGTGGGCGTCACTCAAGCGATGCTGATTGGCGCTCAGGCGGTGGCCTGCGCCTCAACCGGCAACACCTCAGCCTCGCTGGCGGCCTACGCCGCCAGAGCCGGCCTGCCCGCATTCATCTTTATCCCCGCCGGAAAAATTGCAGCGGGCAAACTGGCCCAGGCTCTGGCCTATGGGGCCAACACCCTGCAAATCAACGGTGATTTTGACGATGCCATGCGTCTGGTGCAGCAGGTTTGCAACGAGATGGGGATTTACTTGCTCAATTCGCTTAATCCCTTCCGCTTGGAGGGCCAGAAATCGATCGTATTCGAGATTTTGCAAGGCTTCAACTGGCAGCCACCCGACTGGATTGTCCTGCCGGGCGGCAATCTCGGGAACACCGCCGCGTTCGGTAAAGCCCTGTACGAAGCTCGCGAACTGGGGCTGATCGATAGCATGCCGCGTCTGGCTACCATTCAAGCCGAAGGAGCCAGTCCCTTTTACCAAAGTTATCTGACCGGCTTCAGCGAGCGAAAATCGGTCAAAGCCAACACCATCGCGACGGCTATCTCTATCGGTAATCCGGTCAGCTATGAGCGGGCTATTCGCGCATTGAACTGGACCAACGGGGTCTCTATATCGGTGACGGATGAGGAAATTATGAACGCCAAAGCCCTCATCGACAGCACCGGCATCGGCTGCGAGCCGGCGTCTGCGGCCTCCGTGGCCGGGGCGCGTAAACTGGTCGATAACGGCGTCATTGCGTCTGATGAAACAGTCGTGGGTATTTTGACCGGCAACTTACTGAAAGACCCAACGGCCACAGTCGATTACCACACCGGCAACTGGCCCAACGCCAAACTGGCCAATCGGCCGATCGTTTTGGAACCAACGCTCTCCGCTGTGCAAAAGGAAATCGAGAAACGTCTGGCAAGAGCGCATTGATTCGTAAACCAAGAAAATCTAGATTTACATAAACATGGAGGCAGTCTTATGAGCAAAATAAAAGTAGGCGTCTTAGGGGCAACGGGGGCCGTTGGGCAGCGATTTGCCCAACTTTTAACCGACCATCCCTATTTTGACCTGACCGTTTTGGCCGCGTCGGAACGATCGGCCGGTAAAACTTACCGGGAAGCCACTAATTGGATTTTGACTCAGCCGATGCCTGACCATTTAGCCACAATGACCGTACAGGAAATGGCGTTGGATTTAGACTGCGACCTCGTTTTTTCCGCTTTGCCGACGAATTCGGCCCGAGAATGGGAAACGCAGTACGCCGCGGCCGGCTACGGTGTGTTTAGCAACGCCGGCGCGCACCGCATGGACAGTGATGTCCCGCTGCTGATCCCGGAGGTAAACCCGGAACATCTGGATTTACTCCCAACCCAGCAGGCCGCGCAAGGGTTCAAGCGGGGCTTCATTGTCACCAACCCCAATTGTACCTCAATTCCCATGACGATGGCCCTGGCCCCCTTGCATAGCCAATTTGGAGTTGAGGCGGTCATTGCCACCTCGATGCAGGCTGTTTCCGGGGCGGGGTATCCCGGCGTACCCAGCCTGGACATTATCGACAACATTCTGCCTTTCGTCGCCGAGAGTGAAGAGGTCAAGATGGGGCAGGAGCCAAACAAAATGTTGGGATTTTCCAACGGTCAGGAAGTGGAGATGGCGGGGATTAGAATCAGCGCCCACTGTAACCGGGTGCCGGTCAGCGACGGCCACCTGGTGACGGTTTCGGTCAGTTTCAAAAACAAACCGTCTTTGGGCGATATTCTGGAAGCGTGGCAAACCTGGGAGCCGCTGCCGCAGCAGCTCAATTTGCCCTTCGCACCGCAGCCGCCGCTGGTTATCCGCGCCGAAAACAATCGGCCCCAACCTCGCCTCGATCGTGATGCGGGCCGGGGAATGGCGACCACGGTGGGCCGGCTGCGGCCCTGCGATGTGATGGATGTGCGGTTTGTGGCCCTGGCTCACAATACCGTCCGGGGAGCGGCCGGCGGCTCAGTGTTGAATGCGGAGTTGATGTACGCCCAAGGCCAGCTTGACGTGTTCCGCCAAAAAACGGCGGCCTCGGTTTAACTTTAAAATCGGGGTAAATCCGGGGATTTTTTTACAACAAACGCGTAAGAGACGGGTTGTCTCTGCGTCTAAATAGTAGACACAATCAAAGCAGGCTTGTGAGAAAGATTGTGTCGCCTCCTCATCCTTAAATAGAGCCGGGTCGTGTCTATCACGCTCCGGCTTTTTTTAATTCAACTCATCCAGAGTCAGGGAGAAGCTGGCCACATACGTATTCATAAAGTAGGTCACTTCCGGCAGTTCGAGTTGAGCGATATCACTTTCGATGACCCGAGCCGCTTTGGCAAACTCTTCATTGCCGACCTTCAACTCTTCCAGACATTTTAGGTAAGCGCAAATTTTGTCCGCCGCTTTGATCAACTGCCAGTGCGGCTCATCATCGTCTTGCTTGAAAAAAATCGACTCATAATCCACTTTCAGTTCATCCGGCAGCATGTCGAACAGTTTCTGTTTGGCCACGATCTCGATTTCGCTATAGGCGGTTTTGATTTTGGGATTAAAATTTTTGATCGGCGTCGCCAGATCGCCGGTAATGACCTCGCTGGCGTCGTGAAATAGCGCCAGCGTAGCCACCCGCTCTGGGTTGACCTGTCCCGCAAAACGGCGATTTTTGATAATCGCCAGGCCGTGGGCGATCATCGCTACTTGTAGGCTGTGTTCCTGGATATTTTCGGGGCTGGTGTTGCGCATCAAGCCCCAACGCTGGATGAATTTCATTTTAGCCAGATAGGCGAAGAAGTGGCTCATCGTTAACTCCGTGGTGGTGTGTCGGCGAAAAATCAGACGTGAACTACGCCAAAAAATCCAGCAACGCCCCGTAAACGGCATCGGGCTGCTCTTCCGGCAGAAAATGGCCACAGTCTAAGGCGCGGCCCTGAACGTGGGCGGCTCGCTCGCGCCAGGTCGCTAGAACGTCGTAAGTGCGGTGGACAAAACCTTGAGCGCCCCACAGCACCAACAGCGGGCAGGTTATTTTTTGGGACATATCCGCTTCGTCGTGTTCCAGATCGATACTGGCCGCGGCCCGGTAATCTTCGCACGAGGCGTGGATAGTCGCCGGGTCTTCAAAACATCGGACGTACTCTTTGACGGCTTTGGGATCAAAAAAGGCATCGGGGCCGCTCCAACGACTGAGTTTTTCGGTGAGGTAGTAGGCCGGATCGCCTCCGATGAGATGCTCAGGTAAGCCTTCGGGTTGAATCAAGAAGAACCAGTGATAATAACCGGTGGCAAACTGCTGATCGGTATGCTTGAACATATAGTAGGTCGGCGCGATATCCATCACACAGGCTTTTTCAACCTGTTGCGGGTAGTCCAGAGCCAACCGGTGCAGCACCCGACCACCTCGATCGTGACCGGCGGCGTAAAACCGTTCGTAGCCGAGCGTGGCCATCACTTCGACCATATCCTGAGCCATCGCTCGTTTGGAATAGGGGTAATGATTGGGGGTAGTGACCGGTTTGGCGCTGTCGCCATAGCCGCGTAAATCCGGGCAAATGACGTAAAAATGTTCGGCCAATCGAGGCGCAACGAGATGCCACATAACGTGAGTTTGGGGATATCCATGCAGCAAGAGCAGCGGTTGGCCGCTGCCGCCGTGAATAAGATGGATTTCTGTATCCGTCGTCTTGATCTTGGCTTGTGTAAATTGATCGCCAAACATAGGAAACCTCCCTTAACCGCTGAGAAAATTTAGGGTCTTTAAACTAGGCGTTGAGAAGACCGATTGTTTTCCTGAAGTGTCGCTCGAAATTTTAGCCACAAATAAACACGGAATTTCACGAATTAAGATAAAAAATGACCAACTCTCAAGCGGAGGCTATCAAAAAACCGGTAGATGAGAAATGCCGGCCAAACGGAATAGGAGCAAACGAGGCGCAATGAATGAGGATTTAAAGCTCATTCTGAGAAAAAAGAAAGCACCCCGGAGAGGACTCGAACCTCTAACCTACTGCTTAGAAGGCAGTTGCTCTATCCGTTGAGCTACCGGGGCCTGGATATTCGTAATTATAATTTACAGGTGCGATTGGGCAAAATTGGAGCGGAAGTTGAGGAGACGAAGGGCAGGCTTAGAGGGCGTTTTTTTTGTCTAAAATACGGTTGATACTGTCGAGCAATTCTTGAGGGCCAAAGGGCTTGGTGATGTAATCATCTACTTTGGCCACTTGTAACCCCAAAACCTTGTCAATACTCTGCGCTTTGGCGGTTACGACAATGACCGGAATTTGGGCTGAGTCGCCGTTGGCCTTCATGCGGCGGTAAACCTCCCAGCCGTCAATATCGGGCATCATCAGATCAAGCAGAACCAGATCGGGCTTTTCACGGTGAACTATTTCTAACCCTTCCGAGCCGCCCACCGCCCCCAAGACCTCAAACCCTTCACGCTCCAAAACCAACCGGGTCAGATCGATCATTTCGGCTTCATCTTCAATACAAAGTATGCGCTTTTTCTTCGACATAGATGTTCCCACCCTTACTGTTTAGCGGCATTCAGTACCTGAGCCAGACTTTTTCTAAGATCATTGGGGAGAAATGGTTTGGTCAGATAGTCGCTAACCCCGGCGCGTTCGCGGGCAATGATCTCTTCAAATGAACTATTTCTGGCGGTGACGATGATCACCGGGATCTGTCTTAGGCTGTCATCAGCCTGCATTTCCTTATATACTTCCCAGCCATCCATTTCGGGCATCATGATATCCAGCAGAACCACATCCGGCGGTGATTGGCGCATGATTTCCAAGGCAGCCGAGCCACTATTGGCCCCTTCAACTTCAACATCCGGCGCCTTTAAAATTAGGCTGACAAGTTCCACGACACCGGGTTCATCATCTATACATAAAATACGAGTTGTGTGACTCATTGAAGCCTCATGTTCTTATGTGATTCAAGTTTTCTGGTTGAAATGATCATTGCCAATTACGTAACCAAAGGTTTAGAATTTCGGTAGACCGGGTGCTTATCTACTCATCATATTGTTGCTGGGTATACTCTTATGAGCAATTTTACAGCCTGAGATTCTATTATTTACGAGTGTATCATAAGCATGAGTCTTTGTCCAGCTTGACTTTATAACTATTCTCTAAAGTCAACCAGCTCTGTGTCGGACCGATTGTAGCTCCAATCAACACCGTAATGAGCAATAGCCGCCTCACTATTTTTTCCTCGTTTGGGTGACAACTTTGGTTATTTTTAAGGAAACGTGTAAAATCTCCGGTTGGATAGGATAAAAGGCGGGTTGTTATCCGATTTTACTTCGGTTAAAATGGGTCAGGGATGAAAGGGGAACTTCCCATCAGCAAGCCGATAACACCATCACTGTCACAAACGGGTGGGCCATTGCCCACCATTATCGGAGTGGCGGCCATCACCTTTGCTCTGGATCAAGCCACCAAATTTTTGGTTGTGAAAAACATCCCCCTGTGGGGATCGTGGAGTCTGTATCCAGCCCTGGATCGGCTCTTTAAATTGACATTTATCACCAATACCGGCGCCGCTTTTGGCATGTTTCCCCAAATGGGCACACTCTTTATGGGCATTGCCTTCATTGTTATCACCGGAATCATTGCTTTCCACCACCAGTTGCCCACTGAGAATATTTGGATCAGGATCAGTTTAGGTTTACAATTGGGCGGCGCGATGGGCAATTTGCTGGATCGGTTTGTTCGGGGTTACGTCGTCGATTTCGTGGATGTGGGTTTCTGGCCTATCTTTAATATTGCCGATATTGCGATTGTTTTAGGCGTGACGATATTAGCGTACCATCTCTGGAACGTCGATGATCACCCAGACTCAACTAGCCCCGACTCTAGTTTGTCGAAAGGAAATAGCTTATGAAAAAACGACTTAAGCCGACTGTCTTACGTGAAAAAGTTTTCGATAAGATCAAAAACTATGGTCAAAAAGCAGGCGACCTCGGCCAACAAGTGCGACACTTGGTTTTTGGCTTTCGCCAGCGATCAACAGCGCACGTTGATCGTCACGCCTTCCCGGTTAAGCTGCTGGTTGATCATCGCCTGGTTCAACGCCGGCGAGCCTTCCAGCAATCCGGGGGCACGCGCTCCAGTATTGCCTTACACGCCCTGGATAAAGTTCGCAAACAGCAGCAGCCCTAACCTCCTATGTCTGCCGAACGCGAGATTCACCTGCAAGTCGATCGGCCGTCTCCGCGCCTGGATCACTATCTGGCCCAGGAATTTCCTGATTTATCTCGCTCCCAACTGAAAAAACTAATTCAACAAAATAAAGTTTTAGTCGACAATCGTCCGGTTAAACCGAACAGCGCCGTTCAACCGGGCGACCTCATTACTTTGCAGTTACCCCCCGTAACCACGACTCTCCCTTCACCGGAAAATATACCGCTCGATATTGTATTTGAAGATGCCGACCTAATTATGGTCAATAAACCGGCCGGGCTGGTCGTTCATCCCGCCCACGGTCACACCAGCGGCACCTTGGTTAATGCCTTACTGGCCCGTTATCCTGATCTGGCTGAAATGTCCAAACCAGGAACCGAATCGACCACCCGCCCCGGCATCGTTCACCGGCTCGATCAGGATACCTCCGGCCTGATTGTCATCGCCCGCACGCCGGACGCCTTGCGCCACCTTCAACGGCAGTTTAAAGCGCGGACGGTCGACAAGATCTACCTGGCCTTGGTCCACGGGCAGCCCGAGGCCCCCGAAGGCGTCATCGACGTGCCGCTGGGCCGTGATCCGCGCCATCGTCAAAAGTTCGCGCCTCGCGCCGACGGCAAACCGGCCCGCACCCACTTTAAGGTGCTTGAATTCTATGTCGATTACAGCTTGTTGGAAATCGGTTTGGAAACCGGGCGAACCCACCAAATTCGGGTGCACCTGGCTTGGTTAGGTTGTCCCGTGGTGGGTGACACGGTCTACGGTCGCCGCCGTAACCGGCTGGGACTCGAGCGCCATTTTCTGCACGCCTGGCGACTCAGCTTCCGGCACCCCCGCACTAACGAGCCGCTCCAATTCGAGGCCCCGTTGGATGAAACGCTACAAGCCGTTTTAACTGATTTACCCCGCCAATAAAACAACATACGAGGAACGACCTTCCTCAATCCAAAATCTCTCTAACTTTTCGGGTAAGGTGATGAACCGTGAAGGGCTTTGGTAGAAAGTTGATACCTTCATCCAAAATACCGTGATGAACGATCACATTATTGGTGTACCCTGACATATATAAAACTTTACTATTTGGATGGATAGCCCTCATCTTCTGGTAAAGTTCTTTGCCGTTCATCTTGGGCATAATGACATCGGTTACCAGTAGATGGATAGTGGCCTGGCTTAAGGCCAGATCAAGGCCGTCGGCGGGGCTTGGGGCTTCAATAACATCATAGCCGTGAGCCTCGAGTGTTTCACATACCAGTTTGCGGACTATCTCCTCATCTTCTACGACAAGTACCGTTTCCGTGCCTTTCATGAAGGGAGGCACTTTTGAGGTAGAGATAATCGTTTGGTGAGTCTGATGGGCTTTGGGTAGGTAAATTTTAAAGGTTGTGCCGTTCCCCGGTTCGCTATAAACCAGAAC
The DNA here is from genome assembly GCA_020634855.1 of Anaerolineales bacterium. Taxonomy (GTDB): domain Bacteria; phylum Chloroflexota; class Anaerolineae; order 4572-78; family J111; genus JAGRBY01. Next base: position 139,048 of record JACKAU010000017.1, on the reverse strand, counting down.
ATGCCCTTGATGCTGTTTGATAATCCCAAAAACCGTGGCCAAACCTAACCCGGTGCCTTGACCACTCTCTTTTGTGGTGAAGAATGGATCAAAAATACGTTTTTGTATTTTCGCGTCAATGCCATGACCGGTGTCACTCATGGCCATCATAACATAGGGGCCTGGCATCAGGTCGCCGGCATATTTGCCCACATAAATCTCATCCAAAAACGCGTTGGCGGTTTCGATGGTAAGCTTACCCCCGGTCGGCATGGCGTCACGGGAGTTGATTGCCAAATTCATCAAAACTTGTTCCAGTTGCCCTTTGTCAGCTTTGATGGGGTCAAGGGTTGGTGCAAGAAAGGTTTGTAATTCAATATCTTCGCCAATTAACCGTTGGAGCATTTTCTTGAATTCTGCAATAACCAGATTAAAGTCTAGTAGGCTTAGTTCCAAGACCTGTTGCCGGCTAAAGGCCAGAATTTGGCGGGTTAAGTCGGCGGCGCGGTCGGCCGCTTTTCGAACCTGGATTAAATCAGCATACAGTTTACTGTCAGGGGCTAAATCGATCAGGTTCAACTCGATGTAGCCAATAATCGGTACCAGCAGGTTATTGAAATCGTGGGCAATACCTCCGGCTAACCGACCGACGGCTTCCATTTTTTGGGCCTGGTAGAATTGAGTCGTCAGTCGTTCGTTTTCCGCTTCCAGTTGTTTGCGCTCCGTGATGTCACGCACCACCGCGAGCACATAATCGCGGTCCAGGCGGATGTAATTGATATTGATTTCAACTGGAAAGACTGAACCATCCTTACGCCGATGCTGACTCTCGCGGACCAAGGAACCGGAGCGCCTCAAATCGTCCATGGTTACCTGCCAAGATCGGGCAGCCACTATGGGGTTGATCTCGGGGACAGTTAGAGCCAGAAACTCCTCACGCGTGTAGCCGTGGGCCAAACAGGCTTGCTCATTCACATCGAGAAAGCACCCTGTTTCCGGGTCAATGACCTCAATAGCGTCATGCGCATAATCGATGAGCGAGCGAAACAGAGTCAACGCCTCCTGCGCCTGCTTGCGTTCCGTAATATCCCGAACCAGAGAGACGCCAAACCGGCGCTGGTTATGCCAGAACGCCCGGATGCGGACCTCAACCGGGAACACAGTTCCATCCTTCCGACGGTGACTAGAGTCAAATGTCACCACTTCCCCGGCGTTTAGCCGGATCCTTAACTGGTCGAAGAAAGTTTGGTCGATCTCCGCATCTAATTCATACGGGAGCATCCCAATCAGTTCCTCACGGGTGTAGCCCAGGCTCCCGCACGCCCAACGGTTCACATCCAAAATGGCGCCCTCGGCATTATGCAGGAAAAAGGCATCGGTCCCGTGGTCTACGAAGGTACGGAAGCGGGCCTCACTCGCCCGGAGTTCGTCCTCCACTTGCCGGCGTTCGGTGATATCTTGCTTGGTGCCGAACATACGACGAATCTGGCCGGTCTCATCCCTCATCGCATCCCCCTGACTGTGAACGTACCGCACTTCGCCATTGGGCCAGATTATGCGGTATTCGGCATCGTAACGTGGGGTATCCTGTGACAGGACCTTGGTTATGGCTTGGTCTACGCGCTGCCGATCTTCAGGGTGAATTAGTTCCACAAACTGGGTTAGGCTGAGGATGCGTTCTTGCGGACGTAGCCCCAAGATACGGTAGGTTTCGTCTGACCAAATGAGGCGATCCGTCTCGAGATCATACTCCCAGTAGCCCACGTGGGCGATGCGCTCGGCCTCGGCCAATTTCTTCTCACTTTCGCACAAATTGCGAAACGCCATCAGACTGGTCAATGCATCGGTCAGCCGCCGGCCGATTTCCTGGAAAAGCTGCTCCTCGTGTGGTGTCCAACCCCGTGAGAAAGCGCATTGGTGCATTACGAACTCCCATGGCTTATCCCCTTTGGGGTACAACGCCATCGCCATAATGCATTGGACGCTAAAACGATGCGCTATTGGCCGCAATGGGTACTCATACTCTAAGCCAAATTTCACCGGGCCGTTTGAGGTCCTCAAAATTCGGAACGCCTGGGCGACATCCGGATCCATGGCTATCTCACCTCCTAAATCGTGGGCGCCGGGATATTCCGGCCGGGTCCGCTCCATTGGCACCCGCCACGAAGCTGCCTCCGGATCGCATGGATGGACCAGACTCGCTCGGTCACAATCGAAGATGGTCAGGACAACATCGAGGACATCGCTCATCATCTGCTCAAGATCATTGGTCCCCTGCATGGCTCGATTGATCTGATCCATACTTTCAAAGAAATGTAGATGGGCCTGACGTTCTGCCTCCATCTGCTTGCGTTCGGTGATGACGCGTTGGATGCCAAAGTGACCGGTAATTCGCCCCTCTGAGTCGTAGAGGACGATGTATTCGCCCTCGATCCACATGGGCGTTCCATCCAGCTTGCGCTCGTCGCTCTCGAGGCGAATCTTGCCTGCATCGAAGAAGCGTCGCCAAAGATCTCGACCATGCGCGAGGTTGTGTTTGAAGAAGTCGTTAGGCGTGAGCTTCAGCATTTGCTCACGCGTGGCGCCATACTGCGCCAGCATGGCGTCATTGATTTGAGTAATATGCTGGTGGGCGAAGACGTAATCCAATGTTTTCTCCCGGTCGGTTGTTTCATGCCAGGGCACGGGTTCGTCCAGCATCATAAAAAAACAGCCATCAATCGTTTGCGAGAAAAATACCCGCAATTCCTCATGGCTTTTTTGCAGTACCTCCTCTGCCCGCTTGCGCTCGGTGATGTCGTGACAAACACCAATCATTCGCGTGACGACCTCGTTTTCGTCCAGCACCAGCGTGCCTTGGGCCCAGATGTGGCGTGTGGTTCCGCTGGGTGGTACGATCCGGTATTCGATGTGGCTTTCAGCCTTTTTTTCTCTGATGATATCCTGGAGGGTCTGAGCCAGTTTGTTCACATCATCAGGGTGGACGACGCTCAAAACTGTGGCGGGGTCGCCATTGAACTGTTCGACAGGGATTTCAAACAGCCGGTGCATGCCGGGGGACCATTTGGCGGTATTAGTCATGAGGTCCCAATCAAATGTCCCTGATCGCGCGACCTCTTCCGCCTGCGATAATAGTGCCTGACTCTCCTGCAAAGCTTTTGTTGTTTTCCTACGCTCGGTGATGTCGCGCACTATCCCCAAAAAATGACCATCTGCCAGGATCTGAGTGCTAATTTCGACGGGGAGTAAGCGCCCATCTTTGCGGCGCAGAGAACATTCTTCGAGGAGGGTTTTACCCGCCCTCAACACATCTAGTTGTCGATAATAGCGGGCCAGGTCCTTGGCCGGGATCAAGTCTGGCCAAGAGAGGTTCAATATTTCCTCACGAGTGTAGCCCAACATCTCGCAGCTACGCCGGTTGGCTTCAACATAACGTCCGTGCTGATCCGCGATAAAAATGCCATCGATCGTCTGTTCAAATAGAGCTTGAAACAATTCTTCTGAAGCACGATAAGGGATACTTTCTACAGCCTTTTTCTTAGGGTCGTGGCTCATCGCTGCACCTTTGCAAATCTATTCTAATTGATTTTACCACAAATACTACACATCTCTGGTGTGACCATGGACAACCAACAAATCGAGGGTTGACAAGTAGAATTGCCTATATTATATCATATATGGGATGTTAAAAATACAAAGGGCTTATTTGCCCGAAATTGAGGTAGGAAAGCGTTGAAGTAAAAACAGGGTCTCACGGTGGCATCTTTTACATCTATGGGTGACTCAATTCCGTATAAATCTTGCTATGCTGGCAAAAATGAGTAATATTAGCGTCGATTTCAAATTACTTAACTCTGTAGTTTTTTAGATAATATTTTGGATAATGGTAGCCCACCCTACACAGAAATCATAAAGATTGGCTTCTACAAATTCGAAATGTTTTCTAAGGTACCTATGGCAAAACTTAATATCTCAACGAGAGAGGAGCTATAACCATGCATCTGTATTTATCATTAATTCCAGAGGCGCTTATCGCGTCAATGCTATCCCCTGAAGAATTTGGAAGTTACTATGCTGTTGGTTCTCATAGCAAACAGCGCGGCGAAGCGATGTTTATTGAGCTTGACCCCAATTTCCGCAGTGATTTTTTTCGCATTGAAGATGGGCTTGAACGCTGCGTTCCCCATCCGGATGGTACTCCCAAAAAATCCGTTTACATCTCCACTTATCGTATTTTAGAACATGTTCCCACTGATGTTTTTCGCAAGCTATATCTCGTTACAGCCTACGGTTCAGTACTGGGTCTGGATATCGACCCTAATATCCCGGAGTCACCCGAAAACTTACATTTTTATCAGGAAATCGCCCCGGTGCATCCTTCAGTGGTTAGCACCAAAGATCCCCGCAGTTTTTATGAAATGATTACGCACGATCCGTCCAGCCTGATCCATTTGCCGGCCATCGCTTTTGTCGAACTGCAACTGGGTGAGCTGGCCGAAGATCCTGAATTTGGGGCCGTCCGCGATTTACCTTACGCCAATATCAACCATTTACGTGAATGTTTGATCAGTTTGAATGAGAAAGAAGTTCAAAACAAAATGGTCACCCGGACGGGGTCGGTTGTTTTCCCGTACCGTACGATTAAAAACGGTATTTTTGTGGGCAATACTGAAAATTTGGTTTATTATCCCTTCCCCTCACGTGAAGAACTACGATCGACGCACTATCGATGGTGGCAATCGGCTAACGCTAAAGCCCTACCCTGATCCGTAGCGGTTGGATAGGTATTCGTCGAAGCAACCGTTCCTTGTGACCGTCAAGTTAGGCACAAACAATAAAAGATAAGCAACGAAATCTGGCAGACCTTGTCCAAACAGACGGCTGAACAGGTTCAGATTTTCAAAAAAGTTCAGCCATCTGTTTGGGCACTGGAAGACTCGCCTGGAAACGGATCGGCAAGTTAATCCCGATTCTGGTTCTTTGCCAGCAAACGTAGCCTCGAATTACTCCCGCTCGCTCTGCTCCATGACCGTAGACGACCGTCCGGTGACCGCTGCATATCAACGAGCACACCGGGTTGGCGGCGGTCTGTGGTCAGCGAGAGGTGGACGTTAGGTTTATTGCTACCCGCGAGCGCTGCGTGCGGGAAATAGAAGTGTCTTGCGCCGTCGAGGACGGCAAATCTGCTGAATTTAAGGCATCTTTGTTGGCGACGACGTTGTTTACGTTAGAAACGTGTCGATTCCGGCGGAAACACCGGTTGTTTTGATTTTCAAAAACCAAGTCGCTTATGTGGCCGAGGGGACAAACCCAAAATGGCGTTTGTACTCGCGGCTGAACTGGGCGGGGCTGTTGTAGCCGACCAGATAGCCCGCTTCGCTGGCATTTTTGCCCTCTTTGATAAGCGTTTGGGCCTTGACCAGTTTCACCGACTTGGCATACTGCAAGGGCGAGACGTGCATGACCTCTTTGAAGTTCTCGTAAAAGCTGGTTCGGCTCATATGAACCATATCGGCCAGTTTTTCGACCGACACCGGCTCCTTGAGATTTTGATGGATGTATTGCACCGCTTTGGCCACTCGCTGAATTTGCCCCCGCTGTTGTAAGAATGTTCTCAGGTCGCCGCCCCGTTCATCGCAGAGGATGCGATAGTAAATCTCATCGACTATCAAATCGCCCAAAATGGCGGCGTCGCGGGGATTGGCCAGCGATTCCAACAGCCGGATAGTCGGGTCAAGCAAGTTGTCGCTCAACGAGGCCGAAAATATGCCAGAGGGATCGGTCGAAACCGGTTTGGTCACACCCCCCTCGACCCGTTCGATCCTCAGCAACACATCGGCCAACCGCCCCAGGTCGATCCGAACACCGGCTGCCAAAAAAGGGTGATCGGGGCTGGCGTTCACAATTTCTACATCCAAAGACATCGGTAAAAACAAAATCAAGTAGTCCCCAGCCCCGTATTCGTAGGTTTGGTTGCCGATATAACATCGTTTTTTGCCCTGCGCCACCATCACAATCGCCGGCTCGTAATAATCGGGCATCCGCATCCGGGTGGAGGCGGCTTTAAACGTGCCCAGGCTCTCAATGCCGGTATAGCTTACCCCCTCCTGGACAGTATGCTGTTCCACCAGGGCCGCGAGCTTCCTAAGTTTATCGGTTCGATACGCCATTGGCTGTCTCCTGTTTTCGCTAACAGTATAACCAAAATCAGCCGGCCTAACAACTGTTTTATCGAGATACCGGACGATTGTGCAAGGGTTCCGAACATTTATGTATTCATTTCTTCGGACGAAAAAACTACAATGATAATGTTAACAGCACTGATCATTTCAGCAATGAAGGAGACAAACTCATGAAAACGATTGTTATCACCGGATCGAGCAGTGGTATCGGCAAAGCAACGGCCAAATATTTTGCCGAAAAAGGCTGGAAAGTGGCCGCCACCATGCGCCGGCCGGAAAATGAAATCGAGTTGAACCAGCTTGACAACGTCTCGCTGTATGCTTTGGATGTGACCGATGAAGCGTCCATTGCCAACGCCACCCAACAAATCCTGCGCGATTTCGGCACGGTGGATGTCGTGTTGAACAATGCCGGTTACGCTGTGGCCGGGCCGTTCGAGGCGACCACGGCGGAACAAATTCAGCGACAGTTCGCGACCAATGTTTTTGGCTTGATGAGCGTCACCCGGGCCTTTTTGCCTCATTTCCGGGCCAATAAGGCCGGCTTGTTTTTGAATGTGTCCTCTATCGGCGGGCGAGTCACATTTCCGTTTCTCAGCCTGTATCACAGCACCAAATGGGCGGTTGAGGGGTTTTCGGAATCGCTGGCTTACGAACTCGGCGAGTTGGGTATTCGGGTCAAAATCATCGAACCGGGCGGCGTGGATACCGATTTTGCCGGGCGGTCGATGGTCTTCGCCGTCGAAGAAGGCTTGACGGCTTATAATGAGGCTCTGGGTAAATTCCAGGCCAACCAAGGGAAGTCCGGCTTGGCCGCCAACACGGCTGATTTCCTGGCGGAGGGGATTTACAACGCCGCCACCGACGGCAAAACCCAGTTGCGCTACCTGATCGGGCCGGATGCCGAGCAAGTGTACGGTATGCGGCAGCAGATTGGCGATGATGCTTTTGTGGCCGGTGTAAAAGAGCGGATGCTATCGACTTGCTAACGGACACGTTTTCAATTTGATAGATATGAAGCCTCCAAAATTGCCGTTGAGCCAGTAGACCGCCGTTAGCTGACCGCAGACCGCTGAAAAATAGACACGTTCGTTGGAGTTTGGCGGTCAACGGTCGGCGGTCTGCCGTCGGGGGCGCAGAAATCTGGGTAAATCAAGGAGATGTCCGTTAGCAAATGCTATCGTAAACTCAGTTGCGACTCCTTCACGCATTGCGCCGAGCAATCTCAGCGCGGACCACAGGCGCGACTTTGGTGCCATACAACTCGATAGCGTGCATGACTTGCTGGTGGGGCATCGTGCCGATAGTCATCATAAGCAAGAAGCGTTGGTGACCAAAGATTTCGTGCTGCCACAGAATCTTCTCGATGACGTCGTCAGGCGTGCCGATGAAGTTCGCTCCGCGCAGTACGGCGGAGGCGTCGTATTGCGCTCTGGTCATGGGCGGCCAGCCCCGCTCGCGACCGATCTTGTTCATGGTTTGCTCAAAGTAAGGGAAGGCTGCGTCCAGCGCCTGCTGCCGGTCATCGGCAATGAAGCCGTGCGAGTTAACGCTCACGGCCAATTGGGCGGGGTTGTGTCCGGCTTCAGTCGCCGCCTGCCGGTAAAGGTTGACCAGGGGGGTAAACTGCTCTGGAAAACCGCCAATGATGGCCAGCGCCAGGGGCAGGCCCAGCCCGGCGGCGCGCACGACCGATTGTGGGGTGCCGCCGACGGCAATCCAAATCGGCAACTTTTCTTGGAGCGGGCGGGGATAGACGCCCTGACCCTCCAGCGGCGGTCGATGCCGGCCCGACCAGGTGACGTGTTCTGCGTCGCGCAGGTGCAGGAGCAGGTCCAGCTTTTCGGCGAAGAGTTCGTTGTAATCGCGCAGATCGTAGCCGAATAGGGGAAAGGACTCGATAAACGACCCCCGCCCGGCCATAATTTCGGCCCGACCATTCGAAATCAGATCCAGCGTGGCGAAGCGTTGAAAGACTCGCACCGGATCATCGGAGCTGAGGATCGTGACCGCAGTGCTGAGGCGAATCGATTTAGTGCGGGCCGCGGCCGCTGCCAGAATCACCTCAGGGGCCGATGACACGAAATCCGGCCGGTGGTGTTCCCCCAGACCGATCACGTCCAGCCCCACTTGTTCGGCCAACTCAACCCGTTCCAAGAGATATTGCAGCCGCTGCGCCGGGCTAATGCGATGGCCCGTGCGGGGATCGGGGGTTAACTCGGCAAAGGTGTAGAGACCCAATTCAAAATGGTTTGGCATCATATCGACACATTCTCCTTTGATTTCATTGTACTCTAATGACGACTTCACAGCAATCTTTTTTCGAGGTGGATCTTGTTTGGCTCCGATAAGTACTACAAAGTTGGTTGACATCGCGTCGAATCTCTGATACGATTTCCTCATCATTCTCTTGCTAATGCCATCACCGCAAACTTATATTCACCAATAATAAGATACGGTCAGATTGCTTGTGCGATACTTTGAGCAGCCAAGTAAATTATCTTCTCCTCTGTAGTGGTCTGGTTTTGGGCGATAACAGCAGCTTTTCTACTACAGACTCACGCTTGTGGGTCAGACTGTCTTCATCCCTAACAAAAAAATATTTCACTGGTCATAAAGCTTAGGATATTACAAGGATACTACCATGCAGATTTACCAACACACCAGATTTACCCGATTTATGCTGATGCTACTCCTATCGTTTACTTTTTGGCTGCTGGTCGCCTGCGGTGACAACAGCGCCACGGAGTCGCCCCCCGCCGAGGATAACCCCGTTACCACAGAGCCGGCCCCCACCGAGGCAGCAGCCACCGAAGCCACCACCGAAACCAGCGCCAAATCCACCGACTCCTCGCCGGCCGAAGCCGCCGCCGAGAGCGTTCCAGCGGCCACGGTGGCCCAGGCTGTGGCGCTACTCAATCTGCGCACATTGGCAATGCCCGACAACGCAACGGCAATGGGGCAGTTGGAAGCCGGCAGCGTTAATCTTCAGGTAGCGCAGGGCGTGGCCGATGTGGCCGATTTTTACCGCTCGCTATTGTCTGATCAGGGCTGGCAAGAGGCCGAGGGCGGCTATGTCGATGACACCACCGCCGCGCTCTACTTTACCAAAGATGGGTTCGCCGTTAGCCTGTCGGCCGGCGATATGGGCGATGGCAACAGCACCGTATCTCTGCTGCATCACGGCAACATCAACCCCAGCACCCTGCCCCAAACCACCAATGCCGAAACCGGCTTTGCCGCGCCCAATATGTTAATGTACTTCAGTCCTACCAGCGTGGCCGATGTGGCCCGCTTTGTCCGCACCGAACTGGCCGACCGGGGCTGGCACGAATACACCCGCCCCAACACCGCCACTGCCGACGACCCCAATTCGCAAACCTTCTCTTTTATCCAGAGCGGGCTAGAGTTGACAGCCTTCATCTCTACTGCTCCGGCGCAAGACAACAAAACCGCGGTGCAGTACACCATGCTGCTGCTGCCGCTGGATATGCCGCTAGAGCCGGAAGCCGCCGCCGTTGAATTCGACAAAAGCCAGCCCTACCTCAACTACCGAACCCCCACCGCTCTGGATGCCGTTGCCGAATTTTACCGCCAGGAAATGGCCGACCTCGGCTGGGAAGAACTAACCGATGCAGCCGTAGAAACGCCAAAACAGACCTCGCTAACGTTTGCTAACCCGGCCGAAGAAATAGCAATGCAACTGCTGCTAACGTCGGATGACAACCAAACCGTGGTCACGCTGGGGGCCGGCCTGGCCGCGTCGATGGCCGAAGGCGAGGATGAGGTCGAATCGGACGGTCTCGAGGCCGAGGCCGGCAGCAGCGACACCCCCTCGCTCGAAACCGAGGAGATGCCTACCGGCGTTATTCCGGCCGCACCCCTGCCTGTCGACGCCGCCGATATCAAATTTGATCCCGACCTGGGTGAACTTACCTTTACCAGCGACACCGATCTGGCCGGCCTGACCGAATTTTACCGCCAGGAAATGACCGACCTCGGCTGGGAAGAAGACACCTTCTTTGCAATGGAAAGCGAATCCTTTACCTCGCTCGATTTCGCACAAGGCGATGAAACGGTGTCGTACACCGCGTTTGACATGGCCGGCGACATTGAAGTTACGCTGGATTTAAGCAGTGCGCCTTCTTTAACCGGTCTATCGGTTGAGGACACAAGCGACGACACCGGAATTGCCACCGAACCGCCCGCTGATGCCCCCACCTTCACCGTCAACGACTGGCCTACCCCACCCGACGCTACCGAGGTTAATCTGTCCGGCGAAACTCTCAGCTACAAGGTGTCCATGCCGCTGGCCGACCTGGCCGAATTTTACCGCCCCACCTTCGAGATGATGGATTTGGGAGCCAGTTGTCTTGATGACGCCGCCGACTACACCTCTTTATCGTGCAGTTCCGGCAATGGCAATGTCATGCTTAACTTTTTTGCCTACGAAGGTTTTGAAGACACTGAAGTGGAAATCGACTTCACCAACTACAATTACCCGGTCGAGAGCGATTCGTCCGGCGGCGACTCCGGTGAATTAACCGCAGAAATGAAGGATGATCTTCCCCTGCCCAGCGACAATACAGGCTACTCCAGCGAAGGTAGCGAATTTAGTCGTAAACTTGTGGTAACCTCCCCCAGCGACACCCCCACGCTGCTCGAATTTTACCGGGCCGAACTGCCCGCGCTGGGGTGGCAGGAAGACGACTCATCGGTAGACGGCGATACTACCACAGTTACCTATAGCGGCCCGAACGGCAACCTGTTCCTCACGCTCACCCCCTCCGGCAGTGAAACCGAGATTGGGCTGGCTTCCAAAGACGCGGCCGCCGCCGAGGCTGCCGGCGTTTTGCCTCCCGCTGAACAAGCTCGCCTGTTTTTGGTTAACCTTTCCGAAGAGGAACTGACCGTCACCGTCAACGATCAGGAATTTAATTTAGCCGTTGGAGCCGGTCAGGATTCGCCGGATACCGCGCCCAACCTGGACCTGCCGCCGGGCAGCTACACTGTCAGCTTAACCGTGGGCGGGCAATCTTTGTCTGATAGTGTAAAGGTTGGCCCGAACGAAGCCTGGGGCTTACTGCTGGACGCAGAGGGAGTTTTGCCGCTTCAAATCTATTAATTTAATCAACATGGACACCCCCGACGATGTTACTCCCCCGGCCGTTGGCGATTACGCCTTTATCGCCGGGATGAAACAACAAGCATTGTCGTAAACAATTATTCTAAAGGTGATAGTCACTTGGACACACAAAATCGACCTTTTTGAGCTAACCCGATGCCGATTTATTGGCAATAAGTGACTGTCACCTGATTTTTGCATAAATCCCGTTCTATACCCCTTGACAATTAACGAATGATCGTTTAATATAGAATGTATGAGACGCAAAGACGACAGCAAACGCGAAGCCATCGCCAACGCAGCCATCGAACTGATTACCACTAACGGCTTTGCCGACACCTCGATGTCGAAAATCGCCAAGGCGGCCAACGTATCACCGGCGACCATCTACGTATATTTTGAGAATAAGGAAGACATGCTCAATCAACTCTATCTGATGGTCAAACGTGAACTTAGTGAGGCGATGCTGGCCGGTTATGATGACAGCTTATCGGTTGAAGCCGGGTTTAAGCTGATCTGGGAAAATTCCTGCCGGTATATGCTAGCCCAACCCACGAGGTTCGCCTTTTCCGAACAGTTTGCCAACTCGCCGCTGGTCAATCGAGTCAGCCGCGAGGAAGGGGCGGCTTACTACCAGCCAGCTTTCAGCGTGTTTGAACGCGGCAAACGGGAAGGCATTTTCAAGGATATCCCTCTGGACCTTTCTATCGCCTTTTTTTATGCGCCGCTGATGCTGTTGGTCAAACATCATTATAATGGTGATATCATTTTGGATCGCGACTTACAGCAAACAGCTTTCGAAATCACCTGGGATGCGTTAACCATTTAAGTTTTTTTATCCAATTAATTAAACGAATGTTCGATAAATATTTAATAAAGGAGAAAGATATCATGAAATACCAAGCATTAGGCAACACCGGACTTTACGTCTCGCAATTAACGTTGGGCACAATGACCTTTGCCGAAAAGGAAGGGCCGTATACGCAGATACTTGGCGGTACCGGCCAGCAATTGGCGACCAAAATGGTCGATCTGTCTATTGAGGCGGGGGTTAATCTTTTTGATACCGCCAACATATACGCCCTTGGCGAATCGGAAGTGATGCTAGGCAAGGCCTTGGGATCGCGCCGCAAAGATGTCCTCGTTGCAACGAAGGTTTATAACCCTTTCGGGACGCTCCCCAATGCGCTGGGAACGAGCCGCCTGGCCATAATGCGCGAGGTTGAGGAGAGCCTCCGGCGGCTTGGCACCGATTGGATTGATCTGTATCAGGTTCATAGTTTCGATCGTACCACTCCCTTGGAAGAAACCCTGCGGGCGCTTGAGGCTTTGGTTCAGCAAGGCAAGGTGCGTTACATCGGCCTGTCGAACTTTGCCGCGTGGCAAATTGCCAAAGCCGACGGCATCGCCCGGCAGTTAGGCACCGAACGGTTTTGCTCGGTGCAAGCGTACTATTCGCTGGTGGGGCGGGAGTTGGAACGGGAAATCATTCCGGCGGCCCTTGATTTGGGCATGGGCATTCTGGTCTGGAGTCCGCTGGCCGGTGGGTTTCTAAGCGGCAAATATACCCGTGACGCTGAGGTGGATGGCCGGCGCAAGAACTTCGAGTTTCCGCCGGTGAACCGAGAACGCGGCTTTGCGATTGTCGGTACGCTCCGCGAGATTGCCGATAGTCACGACGCCTCAGTGCCGCAAATCGCCCTGGCCTGGCTCCTGCACAAAGAGGGCGTGACCAGCGTCATTGTCGGCGCCCGCAAGGAAGAACAGTTGGTGGACAACCTGAAATCGGTTACAATCGACCTCTCGGCGGAAGAAATGGGCCGCCTCGATGAGGTTAGCCAACTTGTACCCGAGTACCCACACTGGTTGCCCCCGTCGCATCGCGGGCAGGATATGTTTAGCCGGTTCGCCGATTTGAGTTAGACGGCAGGTAAAAGTAAATCATCAAGATAGTTTTAATGTCCGCCCGGTGTCAAAGCCGGGTGGATATTTGAGAACTGCAAACTGTTTGAGCAGTTGACCGGGGTAAGCTTTGATCTTTGACGATTACAGGTATACTCAGCGCAGTTATAAATTTATCGTTTGGCTCTTCGAATAGGGCGCGGATTTTCGCAGATGAACGCTGATAAATATTGAACATCAGCGTTCATCTGCGTTCGATATGAGTCAAAATCGTGCCTAGAGGCTGTATAATAGATAGGCGACAGGGGTGGGTTCGTGTTCTGGTGGACATCCTTATTCAATCATAAAATTCTGTTGGTGATGAAAAGAGTAACCCGGTCTAGCCTGGGCTTATCGATAGTTCCGATCATTGTGATGATTGGAGTTGGGACGGTGGCCTATGCCTTTCTGGAAGGCTGGTCGCTGCCGGATGCCCTGTATGCCACCATCATCACCATTACCACGGTAGGCTACGGCGATTTTTCACCGCGAACGCTGGGCGGGCGGCTCTTTGCCATTTTCTTCACGTTGAGTGCCATTGGCCTGGCCAGCTATGCTATCTCAAACCTGGCCGCGGTAGTCATCAGATGGGAACACGACCGCGTCCATCGTCAAATTCAGGAGGAACGAATGGCGGTTATAGCCAGTTTAAGTAATCATATTATCGTCTGCGGCGCCAGCCCCATTAGCCGCAAGGCGATGTACTTTTTTCAACGGGATCACCAGCCGATGATTCTGGTGGAACAGAATGAAGAGAAACTGCGTCGCGCCCTGCTTTATCTTGATCCGGAGTATCTCCAGAAGAAATTTGGTCGCTACCAAGACATCACCCAGGCTGTGGACGTCACCGAAGATGAACAGTTGTCGTTAGAAGAGTTGACGAAACGGGTCCATGTCCCCTATTTGATGGCCGACCCCACCGATGACAGCACGTTGATCGCCGCCGGTGTGGCTCAGGCCAAAGGGCTGGTCGCGACTCTCGACAGCGATGAGCACAATTTGTTTGCCGTTGTCAGCGCCCGCGCCCTGGCCACCCAAATGAATAATCCCAGCCTGCGTATCCTGGCGTTGGTTTACGACGATAAAAACGGTCCCAAGCTCCAGATTGCCGGAGCGGACCAGCTTATTTTTCCCGAAAAAGGGATCGGTATGCAGGTTCAATCCTGGATGATAAACCCCTTGATGGGGGATTTTTGGATGGCCATTTCGTTCAATGCGCAGGCTGCTTATGATCTACAACAACTAACCCTGACCGATCATCCAACCTGGGTAGGAAAAACGGTGACCCAACTACGAGACCAACATCAAGTGGTGGTTTTGGCCGTGTGGCGCGATGGGCAATTCCACTATTCCCCGGCAGCCGGTGAGGCGGTGCAGGCCACCGATGCGTTGATTGCGTTTGCCCCTAAAATAGGTCAGCAATCACTTCAATAGATCGTGGGCTTAGAGATTGAAGTGAGAATACAAAGCGCCGAAAACGTTGTAGCGCCAATGGCCCGATAAAAGTGAGGGGGAGCGATAAACAAGGATGCGATGACCCAGTCAGGGTCCAGTGCGTTATCGGTTGTCGAATAAGGAGCAGAAGTTGACACTTTATATACCGAACGGTATAATACCATCTACAAATAGGATAATATGGATAATCGTTCACGAATATTGTCGCGTGCTTTAGAATTATTTGCCTTGTATGGATATGATGCCGTTGGGGTACAGCGTATTGTTGAAGCAGCTCACGTAACTAAACCCACATTGTATCACTATTTTGGTAGTAAAAAGGGACTCCTGAACGCTTTACTAGAAACCTATTTCAGTGAGTTATTTCAGACTGTTGAAGATGCAGCTGTTTATGATCGTGATTTAACGTTGACTCTCAACAAAATGACCACCGCTTATTTTAATTTTTCCAAACAAAACCCGGTTTTTTATCGAATGCAAATCTCGATGTGGTTTGCACCCTCGCATAGTGAGGCATTCAAAACCGTATCAGGTTTTTACGAGAGGCAGCAAAATTTGTTAGAAAATTTATTCATTGAAGCCGCCAAGCAGCATGGAAATATGCAGGGGCGCCATCAAGCTTATGCAGCTACTTTCTTGGGGATGATTAATACCTACATCGTGTTGTCGTTGACGGGCGACATAGAATTGGATCAGCAGTTGGTCTATAAAGCTGTCCACCAATTTATGCATGGTATTTTTTCATAAAATTTTTTTGCCTGCGCTATATACCGTTCGGTATACAAAACTCAAAATCACTTGCTTTTTGGAGGTTTTAGATAATGACAGATTGGGCGAACCATTCGATTTTTTACCATATTTACCCTTTAGGATTTTGTGACGCGCCAATGCATAATGACTTTAGCGCATCGCCAACAGACCGATTGAAAAAAATAGTTGATTGGATTCCTCATCTCAAACAGTTAGGCATAAACGCTATCTATCTGGGACCCGTATTTGAGTCATCCACTCACGGGTACGATACTGCCGATTTTTTTACCGTTGACCGTCGGTTAGGAACCAACGACACCCTAAGCCAACTCATTGCCACACTTCACCAAAACAATATTCGAGTCATTCTGGATGGCGTGTTTCATCACGCGGGTCGTGAATTTTGGGCCTTCCAGGATGTTCTAAGAAACCGGCAAAATTCAATGTATTGTGATTGGTTTTCCGGTCTCGATTTCAACAAAAGAAGTCCATATAATGACCCTTTTGTCTATGACGGCTGGAATGGTCATCTTAATCTGGTAAAACTCAATTTGCATAATCCTGGGGTTAAAGAACACCTTTTTCAGGCAATTGATATGTGGGTCCGAGAGTTTAAGATCGATGGTTTGCGATTAGATGCTGCTGATGCCATTGATAAAAACTTTTTGCGAGAGCTTGCCGGTTACTGTAAAAGCAGATACCACGATTTCTGGCTGATGGGAGAGGTAATCCATGGTGATTACACGCAATGGGCCAATCCCGAAATGTTAGACTCTGTTACCAACTATGAATGTTACAAAGGTTTATATTCTAGCCATGTAGATAAAAACTACTTCGAAATTGCCTACTCTCTTAATCGACAATTTGGCCCAAACGGTATCTATAAGAACTTATTACCCTACTCGTTTGTCGATAATCATGACGTCAACCGGGTTGCCAGCCAGTTAACCAACCCTGCCCATTTATATCCCTTATACTGTCTTCTATTTACAATGCCGGGCGTACCTTCTATTTATTATGGCAGTGAATGGGGGATTGGCGGACAAAAGCTCAATGGTAATGATGCACCTTTACGACCGCCACTGGATTTGTTAACCATGTCACACGCTGCCCCTCACCCTAATTTAGTACAGCTTATCTCAAAATTATCAAGAATTCGCTTAAATTCGCCCGCCCTGAAATTCGGTGATTATCAGCAACTCTACATCGCACACCAACAATTTGCTTTTGCCCGAAAAAGCTCTGATAATTTTGTAGTTGTCGTCGTCAACGCTTCTGAGCAACCTGTTTCACTCAAACTAACCATTCCGGACATAAATGCCAGACAATTATGTGATTTATTGAATCCCGGAGAGTCTTTTTCCATATCCAACGGTGTGGTACAAATCGATTCCATTTGGCCCAATTGGGCCCGGATCTTAACAGACAAATGACCACTTTTTCGTGAAGAGACCATTCCGAACGAAAATTTGTCGTTCCGATGGTGATTCCTAGGGAAAATGAAAGACCGTTTTAACCTGTCACCCAGAGGGCATCGCCCTGAGGCAAGACGGCACGTTGTATCTTCCCTCCGAAGGAGACGCCAGCGTTGAACCGCCGATTGATCCGTTCATAAAAACGTACGTCCTCAGCGTTAACGGCTTGACCGATCTCTTGGCCCTTGATAATAATGGCACAGTTTTGGCCTTAGAACGGGCCTTTTCGGGGGGGAACCACGCCCAATTCAAAACGCTCCCGACCGGTGATCGGTCGGGAGCGTTTTTTTTAAGATCAATTGCCGATTTGGGCAAAATTCCTTTTGGATCGCATTTTGGATCGCTTTTCGAAACCTTTCTGGTACGCTAAGCTGGTATAGTAAGGACAAGAAATCAAAATTAATTCGTCGAGCAATTAAATTAACTAACCAGCTAATTAACTAAGAAAGGATTTATTAAAATGACTACCCAAGTTAAACAACAACGACAAATCACGATTGAATTCAAAGTCGCACCTGAATCGAAACCCAAATTTAGCTTGACCCCAGAACGTTGGGTCGAATTGCTGAGCGGGTCTCGCCCGGCCAACATCAACACCGCTTTCGAAACCGAACAAGCCATTTACCCCTATACGCCCATCCGCTTTACCATCGAAGGCTATCCGTACTCACCCGTCGAATTTACGCCCGAGTATTGGATTAACCTGTTGAGCATCGGACAAGCAGGCAACGGCGACAGCCAAACCGACGTCGAAGCGCCGGCCAAACCCAAATTCAGCTTGACCCCGGAACGCTGGGTCGAACTCTTGAGTGGATCTCGCCCGGCCAAGTTTCAATAAAATGACGGACGAGCTAAAGGTGACAGTCACCGGTTTACCTCCCGGAACCGCGACTGTCACCTTTTTTTGTGTGGTAAGGCAAGGTGAAGGTAAAGGTACTGCCCCGGTCTAACCCCTCGCTTGTGGCCCAAATGCGGCCGCCGTGGGCCTCGATCAAGTGCTTGGCGATGGTCAGCCCAATCCCGCTGCCGCCGCCGGCCCGGCTGCGCGATTTATCGACCCGGTAGAACCGGTCGAACAGGTGCGGTATATCTTCGGCGCGGAGGCCGATACCGGTATCCTCAATGAGAACCTGAATTTCGTCGTGATCCAATGTAGTCATAATCGTCACCGTACCGCCGCCGGGGGTATATTGCAACGCGTTCCCTACCAGATTCAACAGAATTTGTCCCACCCGGTCTTCATCGGCCAAAATTTCTGGCCGATCGGCTGCCAGGTCCAACCGCAGCGAGACCTCCTTTTCCTGGAATTGTGGCCGCAGCCGGGCGGCGGTTTGTTCGATCAGGCTTGCAATCGATAGAGGCTGACGATTTAGCTCTATCACACCGGCTTCGACCCGGCTCAGCTCTTGCAGATCGGTCACCAGCCGCTGGAGGCGGTCGGCCTCGCGATACACCAGTTGGTAAGTTTCCGGGTCGGGCGGCACAACCCCATCGATTAAGCCTTCCATATACCCCTTGATATTGGTGAGGGGGGTGCGTAATTCGTGGGCCACATTGCCGATGAGTTGGCGGCGCATCGATTCGATTTGTTCGAGCGCGCCGGCCATTTGGTTAAAGCTGCGGGCAAGCTGCCCCAATTCGTCCCGGCTGGTTTCGGCCACGCGCTCGTCGTAATGGCCGTCGGCAATGCGCCGGCTGGCCTGCATCATCTGCCGGATCGGGTTAACAACCCGCCGCGAAACAAAAATGCTGACGATGACCGCGCTAATGGCCGCCAGACCGGCAGCCCAGAGCAAGGCCTCGGTAACGGCCGTGCGGAAATTGACAAACAGGTCATCCGTCGCCATCTGGTGCATGCCCATCTGGTTGCCGGTCATCATCTGCTGCATCCCCAGCAAATGCCGGTTGAAGGCCGTCGGCACGGCCGATTCGGCCACCAAGGCCAGGGTGACGCCCCCCACCAAAATAACAATCAGATAGGAAATGAGCAGCTTCCAACCGAGACTGGTGTTGATCCGGTCGAGCCATCTCATTGGGGATCACCCTCGAAACGATATCCTATGCCCCGCACCGTCAAAATGAATTCCGGCTGGGCCGGATTAGTTTCAATCTTTTTACGGATATGGCCCAGGTGGACATCAACCACCCGCGCTTCACCGTAAAAATCGTGTCCCCAGACCCGCTGCAACAACTGTTCCCGGCTGAGCACCCGACCGGGGTGTTCGGCCAGGGCCAACAGGAGATCAAATTCGATGGCGGTTAATTCCACCGGCTGATCATCTTTCCAAACCTGCCGGCCGTCGGGATCGATACGCAGCCGTTTGAACGTGAGGATACGACTGTCGGGCAGGCTGCTCGATTGGCCGTAGCGGCGTAGGGCGGCCTTGATGCGAGCTACCAATTCACGCGGGCTGAAGGGTTTGGTCAGATAATCGTCCGCACCTACTGATAGCCCGACGATTTTGTCGGTCTCTTCGGCTTTGGCTGTGAGCATAATCACGTAGACATCGGACTCGCGCCGGAGTTGGGTGAGCAGTTGGATGCCGTCCAGGCCGGGCAGCATAATATCCAACACAATCAAATCCGGCCTGATGCTACGAGCGGCTTTTAGCCCGGTCGGGCCGTCGGTGGCCGTATGAACCTCATAACCCTCGGTCCGCAAGTAGGCCGACACCAGATTGATAATACTTTGTTCGTCATCGATGATTAAAATTTTTGGCGCTGTCATGATTTTTGTACTTTGTTGAGGCCTATTTGAGGGTCATGATAGGCCGATGGCGAAGGCAAGTCAATACCACCTGTGAATCGGGCGAGATCACCAAACAGGCCCACCGGCAATACACAACGGCCGGTGGGCCTGTAGCTATGGTGATCAATTATTTAACGCCGCAATTACGCGCTGTAAACGGGCCTTGGCCTCGTTGGCGACGAGCGACAGCGCCTCGTTTTCAATGACGCCCATCATCATGATTGGATCGATGATGGAGACGACCGATTGTCCCTCGTCATTTTCGTACACGATAACGTTACAGGGCAAGAGCAGCCCCAAATCGAGTTCCGTTTGCAGCGCCTGGTGAGCCAGGTTGGGGTTGCACGCCCCCAGAATCATGTAGCGCCGAAAGTCGACGTCCAGTTTTTTCTTGAGCGTGGCCTTGACGTCGATCTCGGTCAAAACGCCAAATCCTTCCGCCTTCAAAGCGGCTGTTGCTTGCTCGATGGCGGTTTCGTAGGGGATATTGAGCGTTGTTTTTAAGCCGTATTCTTGAGTCATTTAAAAAATCTCCTTCGGAAAATAATTACTCTTCACTCATTGTTAACAGTTTGCCATGCCAGGTGTGAGGCCAAACCGCGCCCGTGTACCCATTGACACTCAGCATTCCCACCGTTTTGCCGTCTTGGCTGATGTCGAGGGTGTAGTAACCGTAGAAGGGAGCGGCCGGTTCATCGGCTGTGAGGGCTTTGTCGCTGAAATTCGTGTCCAGATAGCTTTGAGCGGCGGTTACAGCCTGCTCCGGGGTGACGGTCAACTCAGCCGGGCTGTCGGTATTGCCAAAGTTAAAGCGGTTACCCATCATCCCGTTGTTGAAGCCACCCATCATACCACCCATCATCCCGTAGCGCCCGAAGCCGGACATCATGCCGTATTTCTGGTTCCACATCATATTGGGGCCCATTTCCGGGTAAACTGCTTGGGACGTAGGGTCAATCAGCACTTCCATCACGCCGACGCCGCTGTCTTTTTCGATAATTTGAGCGTAGGTGTGGTTGTCAAAAATCATTATGTCTTGGTAAGCCAGGTTAGCATCGTCGAGATCGGCCAGATAGACGTCGAGAATGGTCGTGGCTTCATCGAGCGTGAGGGGAGTGGGGGCAGTATAAAACGGATTGTTGGGGTTGACGTTCATCCCGCCGCCCATCATACCGCCGAAACCATTCATCATTCCGGCAAAGCTGCCATCGCCATTAAAAAAGTTGCCCATCATCCCCATCATGCCGGGGCCAAAAGGTAAGGTGCCGCTATAACCTTGAGTTTGCTGCATCATCCAGCCAGGGCCGAAACCAAATTGATTGGTTCCGGTGATACCTTGGCTGTTGCCCATCATCCAGCCGGGGCCGACGCCGCCATTATTGCCGGTTCCCCCCATCATGCCGCCAGAGCCGCGCGGTGTTCCACCGCCTTGAGCAAATGCAGGCGCTACGGCCAAGAGACCAACCAGCAGCAGCACGGCCAGCCCGCTACCCACTGCGATTGAAAACCATTTATTGTTAAACATTGTAAAGCACTCCTTGCTGTAAGTAACTTAATTTTATAGGTAACCGCCGGCAATTTCGATATGCCGGGTCGGTTGAATTTCGACTTTACAGCTCTATCATACTCCACTATTTTGAAGTTTTTATGATGGTTTCTTAAAGGTTGTGTAAAGAAGAGTTCAATCTTTACAGAATCTTTATACAAGCTTCAAGGTAGCTTCACGTTGTAGAGATACACTATAGATAGATTGAGAAGGAATACTAACCCAATTCATAGGAGGTACTGGAAAATGATGGGTGAAACTATGTTTGGTACAGGATTTGGTCTGTATGGCCTGTTTGGCATGTTGTTCAACATCGCTATCCTAGTTGGTTTGGTAGTGCTGGTCGTGTGGGCGGTGCAGAAGTTCACCAACTCAGGCAACGGTAGCAAGACAGGTGATAATTACCAAGGCCAGACGCTATCGGCCCGCGATATTCTAGATCAGCGGTATGCCCGCGGTGAGCTGAACCGCGACGAGTACCAAGAAAAATTGCACGACATTATGGCTTAAGATGGAGGTGGGCAATGATGGGCTTGGGTTTAATCTGGATGCTACTGTCCTGGGGAGGAATCCTCTTGCTGGCCGTCTGGCTGATCACGGTGCTGTTTCCCGTCGGCCCACAGCCATCCGTCGGTAACGAATCAAATCCACATGGTACGGCCCGTGACATTCTGGATCAACGTTATGCCCGAGGTGAGTTGTCCCGAGCGCAATACGACGAAATGCGCCAGACGATTGGGCATTAAAGCGATGTCTACGAACCTTTATTATATATGAGGAGCTTTATATTGAATCGATCACACTCTCGCCGAGACTTTTTGCGCTACGCCGGCGGCGCGGCGGTGTTGACCGCATTGGGCGGCCCGATGTTGAGCGCGTGCCAGTCTACAGCCGGCCCGGCCATCGCCACTGCCGGGCCGACACCCACTCTCCAATCGAGCCTGACCGGTAGTATAACCGGCGGCTCGCCGCTGAAAGAATTTAACCTAACCACCGCTGTCACCCCCATCGATCTGGGGACCGGTGAATTTCAGGCATGGACTTACAACGGCCTGCCCGTTGGCCCCGAAATCCGCGTGACCGAGGGCGACCGGGTGCGCATCACCCTTACCAACAACTTGCCCGATCCCACCACCGTTCACTGGCACGGTATCCCCGTCCCTAACGCCATGGACGGGGTGCCGAAGATGACCCAACCCGCCGTGCAGCCCGGCGAGTCGTTTGTGTATGAGTTCGAAGCCTCGCCGGCCGGCAGCTATTGGTACCATCCTCACGTGGCCCACCAGCTTGATCGAGGGCTGATCGGCGCCTTCATCATCGAGCCAAAAAGCAACCCCGGCGATTATGATCGTGAATACACCTTGGTGCTGGAAGATTGGGCCACCGTCGATGGCGGGGGGCCGGCGGCGGTTAACCGGATGGTCAACCGCGATATGGCCGGCATGATGGGCGGTATGGGTGGCATGGGTGGCATGATGGGCAATATGATGGGCGGCGTCGCAGCTAATGATCCCAACGCCCCACTGGTCGAGCCGGTGTACGATGCTTATACCATCAACGGTCAAGTCGCTGAGATCGCCGAACCGCTCACCGCCAAACAGGGCGACAAGCTCAAGCTGCGTTTCATCAACGGCAGCAGCGGCACTATTTATGACCTGCGGTTGGCCGGTCACAGCCTAACCATCACTCACACCGATGGCCGCCCGGTTGAACCGTTCACGGTTGATGTGCTGCGTATTGCCATGGGTGAACGGTACGATGTGGAGGTCACGGCCGATAACCCCGGCCGCTGGCAGTTGTACGCCCTGACCGATAGCGCCGATGATTACGTGACTCTCGGTACCCTGCAATACGCCGATGCTCTCGCCTCCGGCGACAGCGGCGACAATGTGCCGCAAAATATTCGCTGGAACGATCTCACTCAAATGACCGGCGCGCCGGAAGAACGCTATCCCGCCTCCGCCTCCGCCAGTGATCGGGTTGTATTTGACCAGACCCTCTCCGGCGGGCATGGGTCGCCGTTGTGGAGCATCAACGGTCAAATTTGGCCCGACACCGACGCCATCGTAGTGGCGCGGGAGCAACCGGTGCAGTTCAACTACCGCAACCAAAGTATGATGCCCCACCCGATGCATCTGCACGGTCACTTTTTTGAAGTGGGCCAAAACGGTGTGCGCAAGGATACGGTCATTGTGCCCAGTCACGGACTGGTCAGTGTGCGCTTTGTGGCCAATAATCCCGGCGACTGGATGCATCACTGCCACAACATCTACCATGCCGAGGCCGGTATGATGAATGTGGTCCGGGTAGGTTAAACGATCACGTTGCAGTCTGTAGACGTAAAGTGGCCAAGCCACAACCAAAAATAGAACACGGATTAGACGGATCACACGGATTGACACGGATAAAAAATATCTAAATCAGTAAAAATCCGTTCGATCCGTGTCATCCGTGTTCCATAATTTTCGCGGGTGGCGCAAATTTGCGGCCCTAACAACGTAAAAGGAGATAAATTTTGTTTAAGATTCTGGGATTAATATTGATGGCTACACTGGCTCTGGTTGGCTGCCAGTCTCAGGCGGTCGAGCCGGCCGCTCCGGCCCGGCTGGCGGAAGTCGCGAATCGCGGGGCGGAGGTAATGCCGTTTGACCTGGAGCGCACGACCCACATCTTTGAAAAAATGGACAACGGTGGTTTACAACAGGTTATCTCGGATGACGGCGACGTGGCCCAAATCGAATTGATCCGCGCCCATCTGGCCGAAGAAGCCCAACGGTTCAGCCAGGGCGATTTCCACGATCCACAGATGATCCATGGCGAAAACATGGCCGGACTGCACCAACTAATGACCGGCTATCAACACATCAACCTTGAATACAGCGACATTGAAAATGGGGGGCAAATTCTCTATACCACCGATGACGCGGAAATGGTTACGGCGCTGCATCGCTGGTTTGACGCGCAGCTTTCGGATCATGGGCCGCACGCCCAACCAAAAACACAGTAATTTAAGTAGATCACGATTTCAAGATCTCATGAGAAATGATAGAACGCGGACGACACGGATCATACGGATTTTCACCGATAAGGCTTGATTTTACTTCAAAAAATCCGTGTTTATCCGTGTGATCTGTACAATCTGTGTTCTATTTACCCACTTTTATGTAAAATTGTGAACTACTGATTTTATCAATTGTTTTAAGGAGAAGAACGTTGTCCAAGCAAAAAAAACGTAGAAACACCGCACCGCCGCCTTCGCCCCAACGCCCGTGGTGGATTTGGGTCGTGGCTGCGGCAGGGGTAATCGCCTTGGTTGGCGGCCTGGCTTTCCTGCTATCCTCTAACCGCAGTGGACTAGAAGAGGGCACACCCCAAATTGTGGTAGACTCAACCACCATTGACGAAGGCTACCAAAAACTCGACACGCCCGTCCGCACCTCGTTCACCCTGCGCAACGAAGGTGACGCCCCGCTGCGAATTCTGGGCGAGCCGCAGGTTGAACTGGTGGAGGGCTGCTGACCGCCCCGCGCCATCGTCAGTTCGACGATTATCGAACCGGGGCAAGCTGCCGAACTCTATATGGATTATATGATGCACGCCGGTATGGATGGCCCGCACCGTTTTGATGTCAAAGTGCGCACCAATGACCCCCAAACGCCGGAACTGGTGCTGGTAGCAAAATCTGATTGGGGACCATGATAGGTCTAGAACAAAAATTTTGAGTTCAATAGAGTTCGCTATGAAACCACGTTTTATGTTGTACCTAACGCTGCTATTGTTGGCCGCTGCGGTGATCGTTGATGCTTGCGTCAATACAGTCGCGCCGGCCCAGGTCGAATTGAAGCTGGCTCCGGAGTCAGAACTGCCGGGGTTTGTCATACAGGCCGCGCCACAGGTCAAAGAAGCGTATCGCTTCGCCATCGCCAACCCCGATATTTTGAGCGCTTTTCCCTGTTACTGCGGCTGCGGCGTCATCGGCCATCAGAACAATCTGGAATGTTATATCAAAGAGTTTCGGGCTGATGGTTCGATTGAGTTTGAAAACCACGCTTTCGGCTGAACGATCTGTGTTGATATCACGCGTGACGTGATGCGCTTGATGCAAGAAGGCCAAGAGTTGAAGGAAATTCGGGCTTACATCGATGCGGAATACAGCCGATATGGTCCCCCGACCGATACAGAGCCGATCCAATGAGTTGCAGCCTAGTTGAGAGTGAAATGGAAAAATGTCCCATTACTCCCTCTAGCCGCCCATTTGACAGAATATTATCGAAGCCTACAATTATTGTTGATTTTACAGCCTGTAGGAATTGAGAAAATAGGGTGTTCAGTCTTGTCCAAGTCGGGTCAAACACAACCACCAAATGCCTCGCACTTTAAATTCGACAAAGCACGCATGTAGTCCTTCAGTAAATGGTTTTCCCTCGTAACAGGGGATAGACATAGGTATTGCTGTCATCTATCCGACGAAAACTTTTCTGGACATCTATACGAGGAGGTAAAGATGTCCGTTAAACAGTTTTTTATCATCTTAAGTTTGCTGCTCCCTGCCATGCTGGCTGTCGCTTGCAATAGCTCGCCTCCGCTGGCGCAGACCAACAACGAAGTCGCTGCCGGCGAACATAACACTGAAGCGTCTGATCATCAGGAGGAAACCGGGGACCATCACGCCGACGAAACGGACGAACACCACGCCGAAGGGATGGACCACGAGCATGCCGAGGCGCCGGCAAACTATCAGGATATGAGCAATCCCCTGGCCGGTAACGCCGAAGCGATTGCCGCTGGACAGAAGATTTACGAAGCAAATTGTGTTACCTGTCACGGTCCCCAAGGCGAAGGTGACGGTCTGGCGGCAGCCGCACTCGATCCGCAACCGGCCAGTCTGGCTGATAAGGCGATGATGCAAGACCTCAGCGATGGTTACCTATTTTGGCGCGTTAGCGAAGGCGGTGCCATGCCGCCATTTAACTCGGCTATGCTGGCCTGGAAAGGAACCTTATCTGAAGAAGAAATTTGGCAGGTGATCAGTTACGTCCGCACGTTCAGTGAGGATCAGCCGGAAATACAAGAGGATACTGAGCATCACGAAGATGAGGCCGAACATCACGAAGACGAAGCCGAACACCAGGAGGATGAGGCTGAACATCACGAAGACGGGGTTGAGCATCACGAATAAATCCGCGTCTCTTTACCGGAAATAATTGTCAAATGGCAAGCCATCAGCCGGCTCAAGTGATTATTGTAGCCCAGGCGACCCTCTATGGGGCTGCCTGGGCGGCATTGTTGGCCGACCAGCCAAATATCGACGTTGCCGGCGTGGTAAACGCTGCGGCTGACGTAACGGCGTATCTTGGCTCAAGTTCGTCTGCCACCTTACTCGTCGATTTTCCCCCACCGCTATTGCCCCTCATTCAACAATTGCAAACAAACTATCCTAACTTCGGTCTATTAGTTTTGGTCGACAACTATAATCTTGACCAGCTTTTGCCGCTACTGCGGGCCGGGGCCACCGGCTGCATCTCTCGTGACGAATCGGTGGCCGATTTAGCCCGGGCGATTATCGCTGTGGGGCGTGGCGAAATCTGGCTGCCGCCGGCCGTGGCCGGGCGGGCGCTGGCGGCGCTGGCTCGCGGCCAGACCACCGGCGGCGACGCCCTCATCGAGCCGCTGACCGAGCGTGAAACCGATGTACTGCGGCTGCTGGCCCAAGGGTTAACCAACAAAGACATCGCCCAAACGCTCATCTTGAGCGTACGCACAGTTGAAGCCCACCTGCGCAACATTTTTGGTAAACTCAACGTCAGTTCTCGTACCGAGGCGGCTTTGTGGGCCACCCGCCACGGTTACGGGACTAAATTAGGTGATTCCACCTAGACGCTGAGCCGTAGTTCCGCCGTCGAGAAAGTGACGCGGCTGCGGTACGCTGAAAGCGTAACAATCAATCAAGAAGGAGTAGCTGCTGATATGACCGGGCCAACCGGAATCGATCCCACCCCCGAAAAAAGTCGCGTTGCCGTATTAGGCACACTAGCCGAGTTTCACCGCGAGCCGATCCCTTTTGATCTGGCGGCGCTGGTGCGGCTGGTCGATGACCTGGACCCAGACTTTCTGTGCCTGGAGATGACCCCACAGAGATGGCAGCAGCAAGATTTCAGCGATCTCCCGCCGGAGTTTGGCGAGGCGCTACTGCCGCTGGCTTACCAGACCGATATGGTGGTCGTCCCCATCGCCGAAGCCGATCCGCCGGCCGAACCGGCGGCGGCGGGCTGGCGGGGCCGGTTCATCGAAGGGATGCGTTGGGGCCTAGCGCTGATCGTGCGCAGCGCCCCCACGGCGGCGGCGATGAACCAAGGCTGGCGGCACGACTGGGCCAATAGGCTCTACAGCGCCATCGCCCGGTTAGCCGGCGGTGAGGTGGAGCAGCAGTGGCACAGCCACCAGCAGCATATGATCGAGCAGGTGGCCAACCTGTGCCATCGCGATCCGGGCCGACGGACTTTGGTCGTGGTCAACGTGCGTCACTGCCATCATCTGCGCCCGGCTTTAGACAACTACTCCGATATTGAGGTTGTTCCGTTTTCTGAACTGTAAGGGATGACCCAAAAATGGGGCGAACCCGTTTAGCGAAAAAGAAAGGAATTACCCAATGGCTCACATGCATTCAATGGAACAGTCCGACGATCAACACGCGGACGCCACCCACCAAAACCATAAAAGTAACGCGCACGCCGGCCATGGTGGCCACGGCGTCGATCACACCGGCCACGAACTTATGTTTCGTAACCGCTTCTGGGTTAGCCTGGTGTTGTCCATCCCGGTGCTGCTCTACAGTGAGGCGCTCCAAATGTGGCTGGGGTTCTCGATGCCGGCCTTCCCCGGCAGCCAATGGATTGGCCCGCTGTTTGCGATCATCGTCTTTGCGTACGGCGGCGTACCGTTCTTGCAGATGGCCGTCCCGGAGATTAAAAACCACCAACCGGGGATGATGACCCTCATCTCACTGGCGATTACGGTGGCCTTTGTCTATAGCATTGCCACCCTCTTTGTTCCGCTGGGCGAGAGCTTCTTTTGGGAGTTGGTCACCTTAATCGATGTGATGCTGCTGGGCCATTGGCTGGAGATGCGCAGTGTGCGGCAAGCCTCCGGCGCGCTCAACGAGCTGGCCAAACTGATGCCCGACACCGCCGAACGCCTCAACGAGGACGGCAGCACCGAGGAAGTCAACATTAGCGAACTGAAGAGTGAAGATAAAGTGCTGGTACGGCCCGGCGCGTCCGTGCCTGCCGACGGAGAGATCATTGAAGGCCAGTCGGACGTGAATGAGGCCATGATCACCGGCGAGTCGAAACCGGTCAAAAAGCAGCCGGGCGACAAGGTCATCGGCGGTACGGTCAACGGCGACGGTAGCCTGCGGATGCGGGTGACCGCCACCGGCGACGAAACGGCTCTGGCCGGGATAATGCGGCTGGTGGATCAAGCGCAGCAGAGCAAATCACGCACCCAACTCTTGGCCGATAAGGCTGCGGGCTGGCTCTTTTACCTGGCCATCGGCGTGGCCGTGCTAACGACCATCGGCTGGACCGTGGCTATAGGTTTTAACATCGAGGTCTTAAAACGGGTTGTCACGGTACTGGTCATCGCTTGTCCGCACGCCTTAGGGCTGGCGATTCCGCTGGTGGTCGCCATCTCTACCTCCCTCTCCGCCCGCAACGGTATTTTAGTCCGCGACCGGCTGGCGTTGGAGTCGGCTCGTAAACTGAACACCATCATCTTTGATAAGACCGGCACGCTGACCAAAGGCCAACAAGGCGTAGTGGGTATCGCAGTGGTCGATGACTGGAACCAAGACAACGCCCTGGCCCTGACCGCTGCCATCGAGGGCGACTCGGAGCATATGATCGCCAAAGGCATCCGCCAGGCGGCCCAAGAAAAGGGTCTGTCGCTGCCTAAAGTGACCGGTTTCGAGGCCATCAAAGGGCATGGCGTGCAAGCCGAACACAATGACCAAACCGTCCACGTGGGCGGGCCGAACCTGTTGAAAAAATTAAATATCGAATTGCCTGATCGTCTGGCCCAATTTGCCGAACAAGCCGGCCAGAAAGGACAGGCTGTCGTCTACTTAATTGAAGCAGGACAGCCGGTGGCCGCGTTGGCTCTGGCCGACGTCGTTCGACCCGAAAGTAAGCAGGCCATTGAACGGCTGCACGCCTTGGGCATCGAGGTCGCCATGCTGACCGGCGATAGCCGGGCGGTCGCTCAAGCCGTGGCCGATGAACTGGGTATAGACACCTACTTTGCCGAGGTGCTGCCGGAAGACAAGGACAAAAAAGTAGCCGAGCTGCAAGGTCAAGGTAAAATCGTGGCGATGGTCGGCGACGGGGTGAATGACGCCCCGGCCCTGACCCGAGCCGATATCGGCATCGCCATTGGCAGCGGCACGGATGTGGCCATCGAGTCGGCCGGCATCATCCTGGTACAGAGCAATCCGCTAGACGTGGTTAAAATCATCGAACTGAGCCGGGCCAGCTATCGCAAAATGATCGAGAACCTGATCTGGGCCACCGGCTACAACGTCGTGGCGCTGCCGCTGGCCGCCGGAGTCCTGGCCCCGATCGGCATCCTGCTGTCGCCGGCAGTGGGAGCGCTGTTTATGTCGCTCAGTACCATCGTAGTTGCTGTCAACGCCCAACTGCTGCGACGGCTGCGCTTTAGCGGTTGATATCTGAGTTGATCGTAAAAAAACAGGCGTTACAGCGTAGATTTTCTGTAACGCCTGTTTGTATTGGGCATCATTAGCTAATTCTGCGGCTTGCGACTAAAATGTCAGGTCTATTTTTGCCTCTGTCGGATAGAAAACTTCTATGACCGAACAACTCACCACACCGACGCCGGAGTCATCGAGCCGCAAACTGGGACTGGAAATGACCGCAGCGGCGCTGGCGCGACTCCTGCTCAACACGTCCCGCCGCTTTGCCTACCCGTTTGCGCCGGCGCTCGCCCGAGGGTTAGGTGTGCCGCTAGTATCGATTACCTCGCTGATCGCCTTGAACCAACTGACCGGTGTGCTTAGCCCCCTGTTTGGCCCGGTCATCGACCGCTGGGGCTACCGGACGATGATGCTGCTGGGCTTGGGGCTGATGTCGATCGGCATGCTGGCCGGGGGCTTTCTGCCGGTTTACCTGACAATTTTACTCGCTCTGTTTTTGGCCGGGCTGGGCAAGAACATCTTCGATCCGGCGCTGCAAGCTTACATCGGCGAGCGGGTGCCTTATGAACGGCGCGGAACGGTAATCGGGTTGATTGAGATGAGTTGGGCCGGGGCAACGTTGATTGGCATTCCGACGGTTGGCCTGCTCATCGAGCGATTTAGCTGGCGCGCTCCCTTTTTGGCCATGGGCGGCTTGGGGTTGGTCAGTATAGCGATGCTGGGGGCGCTCTTCTCTGGCGGATCTCGCCGCAGCAAACGGGACGCCGGGGCAATCACCTTTGGCCAGGCCTGGCGGCAGTTGTCGCGCAGTTCGGCGGCGTTGGGTATGCTAACCTTCGCCTTTTTGACCAGTATGGCCAATGATAATTTGTTTGTGGTGTACGGCGCTTGGCTGGAGGATGGCTTTGCCCTGAGTGTGGCGGCTTTGGGAACCGCCACGACGGTCATCGGTGTGGCCGAACTGTCGGGCGAAGTTCTGACCGCGTCGCTATCCGACCGGATCGGGTTGCAGCGAGCGGTTAGGATAGGGCTTTTCCTATCGGCGCTGGGCTACCTACTGCTGCCGGTCATTGCCCAGAGCCTCACCCTAGCGTTAGTGGGTCTATTTCTGGTCTTTGTCATTTTTGAGTTCACGTTTGTCACCGCTATTTCGCTGGTAACCGAGGTTCTGCCGGAGGCTCGGGCCACGATGATGGCCTCGTACATCGCTGTCGCAGGTCTTGGGCGGGTAGTGGGGGCGTTGATCGGCGGGCCGTTGTGGTTGTGGGGCGGCCTGACCGCGATTGGGACGGTCTCCGCGGCGATTGTGTTACTCGCCTTCGTGGTTTTTTGGGCGAGAGTTCGCATTTAGTCATAAAGGTGACAGTCACTTATTGTCGGTAAATCAACATTTGAGAAGTTCAAACAGGTTAATTTAACGCGCCCAAGTGACTGTCACCTGGCTTTTGTATAAGTTCTGAATCAGATTAACCGCCTCCCAATTTGCCAGAAAATATTCACCTCGTTAAAATCATCTTTTGTACTAAAACGATGAACATTGTCTTTGTGGGTCCGTTTGGGTTGCAGCCCAAGGGTACGATGAGTGTCCGGGCGCTGCCACTGGCGCGAGCGCTGGTTAAGCGCGGGCATCGCGTCACGGTGCTGATCCCGCCGTGGGATGATCCCGACCGGGCCGGACAGCGTTGGGAAGACGGCGGGGTTGATGTCATCAATGTGTCGCTGCCGCCCGACCTCCCATTGATCTTTGAAATCCGATTGACCCTGACCCTGGTCAGGTACGCCGTAACGCTCAATCCCGATGTGATTCACTTTTTCAAACCGAAGGCTTACGCCGGGTTGAGCCACTGGCTGTGCCGGCGGCTGCGTCGATGGGGCCAGCTTTCGGCCCGGTTGGTGCTTGACAGCGATGATTGGGAGCA
This sequence comes from Anaerolineales bacterium, assembly GCA_020634855.1. GTDB lineage: Bacteria > Chloroflexota > Anaerolineae > 4572-78 > J111 > JAGRBY01. Next base: position 107,217 of record JACKAU010000017.1, on the reverse strand, counting down.
GGCTTGGAACGACAAACTGCCGTACCCCGGCTGGCAAAAGTACCTGTTCACCCGGCAGGAGCAATGGGGACTGCGCCACGCCGATGCAGTGACGGTCGCCAGCCGCGAGTTGGAAAAATTAGTGGGACAGCGCCGAACCGGCCGTATCTTTTACGTGCCGAATGGCGTCATATTGGAAGGAAGGATTAACAACTCAAGCGCCGCTTTGACGTTGCAGACCGTGCGCGCTAAATGGCAGTTGGGCCAATCGCCCACCGTTTTGCTCTATTCCCGCTTTCTGGAGTTTCGATTAGAGCGCATTGTCAACTTGGTTAACCAAGTGGCCGTGTCGATGCCGGAAGCGCGCTGGCTCATCATTGGGCAAGGGCTTAACGGTGAAGACGACCGGCTGCGGCAGCAGTTGGCTCAGGCCGACCTGACCGAGTACGTCCGCTTTACCGGCTGGCTGCCGGTCGATCAGCTAGCGGCCCATTTTCAGGCCGCTAATGTAGCGGTTTTTCCCTACGACGACACAGTCATCAACCGCACCAAATGCTCGGTCAAGCTGATCGATCTGCTGTTGGCCGGGCTGCCGGTGGTGGCCGATGCCGTGGGGCAAAACCGCGAGTACATTCAAGCCGGGATGTCGGGCGTACTGGTTCCGGCCGAAGATGACGCGGCCTTCGCCGGCGCTTTGGTTGATTTATTGGGCGACCCGGCCCAACAGCGCCGGCTGGGGCAAGCCGCCGCCGCATACATCCGGCAAAATTGTGACTGGTCTGATCTGGCGTCTATCGTAGAGCGGGCCTATCAAGCGTAAAGGTTAAAGTAACAATGGTACCGTTAAGCCCAGAACAACGAGACTATAACGAAATAACGATTCAGCAACTGCTGGCCGATCGCGCCCAGCTTGAAGCCGATCTCGAAAAAGAGACCGATCAGCGTGCGGTCCGCGGCATCGAAAAGAAAATGGATGCCATCGACGCCCATATCGGCCGCCTCCGCGATGAACTGCGGGGTAACGTGATCGTCGATGAGAAGGTGGCTGAAGACTATTTTAAGCAGGCTGTTAAAGCGCTGGCTAAAGAGAAGTTCTATTTGGCTAATCGCTACATTCAGCGCTTGGAAACGATTGAGCCGTTTCACCCGGCCTTGAGCCGCTTAAAAGAGGAAGCCGAGTCTAAGCGTGTCAGCCGCCGCACCAAATCGATCGCGCAAGGTACAGCCACCAGTTACCCCGGTCTGGACACCTTATCGGCTCTGGTTCCGGCCAATGCTGACGTTCCTGTCGGCGCAGGGGTTCCGGCTAATTTCTATTACGCCGCCGAGGATGAGTCGCCGGGCGGATTTACCCAATTCTTCCAATTTCATTATATTGTAAGCTGTTTGGTGGTGGCCTTGCTGGCTTGTGTCATGTTCGGCACGGGCGGGGTCACGGTACTGCGCTGGCTGATCGAAGGGTAACCTTGTTTGTAGTAACCGCTTTAGCGGTGCTTCCCAAGTAAACGGCTAAAGCCGCTACTACGAACTACATGAGTTTGCCTAGCCGCCTAACCAGGCCAAAAACTGGTCATTTTGCCTATTGATTTTCTCCCCAGATGTCGGGCGCGTCCGGGGAGTTTTTGCTTTAAACTGGGTGCAAAAAGGAGCGCCCATGTCCCACCAAGAATTCCCCTTTCTGTCGTTGTTGCTCATTACCAGCCTGGCGGCCTCGGTGCCCCTGTTGGCATCACGCCTGAAAAGATTGCAATTGCCTATCGTAGTCGGCGAGATTATCGCCGGGATGATCGTCGGCCGCAGCGGGCTAGACCTCATCGAACCCAGCCAGGCGCTGGAATTCTTAACCATCTTTGGCTTCACCTACTTGATGTTCATCTCCGGCCTGGAGGTCGATTTTTCAATCATCACCAGCGGCGTCGATACGACGTCGAGTAAAAGCCGGTTGGCCAATCCACTGACATTGAGCCTGGTTGTATTTCTGGCTACGGTCGGCCTGGCCTTCCTGGCCGCTGAAGGGTTATTGCAATTCGGCCTGATTCAAGAACCTTTCATTATCGCCCTCATTTTAAGTACAACCTCGCTGGGCATCGTTGTACCCGTCCTTAAAGAACGAAAGTTAATGGGGTCTCGGTTTGGGCAGACGCTGTTGATGTCGGCGTTGGTGGCCGATTTTGGCACGCTGATCCTGATTACGATTGATATTGTCATTTTGAGCCGGGGGTTAACGCCCGAAATACTGCTGGTGTTGCTACTGCTGGCCGCTTTTGCCGGCGTCGTTCGCGTCGGACGGATTGTGGCCAAAATTCCCGGTCTGCCTCGCCTTATCGAGGAATTATCTCACGCCACGGCCCAGATTCAGGTGCGTGGGGCGATGGCCTTGATGGTCGCCTTTATCGCTCTCTCGCAATGGTTGGGCATCGAAGTAATTTTGGGCGCTTTTCTGGCCGGGGCGGTTATTTCCCTTCTGGCCCAGCGGGAAAGCTCGCAGCTTCGGATGAAGATGGATGCCATCGGCTTTGGCTTTTTCATCCCCATCTTCTTTATCATGGTTGGGGTTCAGTTTGACCTGCCGTCTCTCCTAACTTCATCCGAGGCGATGCTGTTAGTGCCGTTGTTGCTGACCATTGCCTACGTCGTCAAATTTATCGCGGGCATGTTTTATCGCACCCAGTTCTCGTGGCGGCAGACGTTAGCAGCAGGCGGCTTGCTTTCCGCCCGGCTGTCATTGATCATCGCGGCCGCAGCCATTGCCCTGGAAATGGGCATCATCAATCAGGCCATCGACTCCGCTATCATTTTGGTGGCCATCGTGACCTGTACTATTTCACCCCTCATCTTTAATCGCATTTTGCCGCAGGCTGAAGTGGAAACCCGCCAGGGGGTTATTATTGTTGGCCTGGGCGAGATGGCCACGCTGCTGGCCGAACGACTGCTCAAGGCCGGCGAACCCGTGACTGTCGTTGGTTTTGATCGCGGCCGAAAGCGGCCAACCCGCCGGCAAGACTTACCGGTGGTGGCGGGCGACCCCACCAAGCCGGACGTCTTGGCTAAAGTGGGCGCGGCCTCGGCCCGGGCGCTGATTGCGATGAGTACGTATGACGACCTTAATTTGGCGGTCTGCCGGCAGGCCAAAAAAATGTTTGACATCCCGTATATGGTGGCCCAAGCCAATAATCCTCAGTCGGCCGGACAACTGGCGGCAATGGGTGTACGCGTTGTCCAGCCCCAATTAGCCACAATCCTGGCTTTACAAGGAGCGCTCAATTTCCCGGCAGCTTTCGACCTGTTGATTGATCAGGAAGACGGCGTCGAAATCCGCGAAGTCGAACTCAACAGTCCACGCTGGGACGGCCAGCTATTACGCCGAGTGCTGCTGCCGGGCGATGCCCTGGTGATGGGCCTGCGCCGCAGCGGCGAGGTCCTGGTTCCCCACGGCGACACGCGCCTGAAGCAAGGCGATCTGCTGATGCTGATCGGACACGAGGAATCGTTACAGCAGGCCATCAATCAGCTCGATCCCCTGGCCGAAATGCAGCAAATAGTCCGCCAACCCCACCTTAACTAAATCGGAGCAGACCTGACAGGTTTTCTAACGATACTTTCGACCTAATTATCATTTCAATCGGACAGATCCTTCACTCCAAAGGTAATCCAAAAACCTGTCAGGTCTTGATCTACCTTTTATGCCCATTTCCAATAATGTCTATTTGACACACCGGTAAATCTGCGTAATGTGTGTGTGACCCTGTTAGCCGGCTATCAACGGGAACCCACCATGAGCCAATCTGATGCCAATCGCGGCGACATTTTAATTGTCGACGATACGCTACCCAACCTGCGTTATCTACAAGCCTTGCTCACCACGCGCGGCTACGACGTACGCGGCGTGCCGAGCGGTCAAATGGCTTTAATGGTCGCCCGCAACGCACCGCCCGATTTGATTCTGCTCGATATTAAAATGCCCGACCTGGACGGCTACGACGTTTGTCGGCAACTCAAGGCGGATACCCAAACATGCGATATCCCCATCATCTTCATCAGCGCCATGGACGCCGTGCTGGATAAGGTGAAAGCCTTTGAAGCCGGCGGCGTCGATTACATCACCAAGCCCTTTCAAGTCGATGAGATCATCGCCCGCATTGAAAATCATCTAACCATCCGAGTTTTGCAGCGGCAGCTTCAACAGGCCAACGACGAACTTTCGCTGACCAACGCCGAATTGCGGCAAGCCAACCAATCGCTGCAAGCCAGTAATGAGGAACTCGACGCTTTTTCCCGGACGATGGCTTATGACCTGAAGAATCCATTTGCAGCGATCATCGGCTATGCCGAACTGCTGGGCGAAACCTTTCACGACGACCCCTCGCCCCCGGCGGAACGTTTGGAACTGATCGAGCAGATTATGCGCAGCGGCCGCCAGGGGGTGCGCATTGTGGATGCGCTGCTGATGCTGGCCCGCGTTCGCCGCGATGCCGTGGAAACCGGCCCGATTGATATGACGATGGTTTTCCACGACGTTCGACGGCGCTTAGACCCGATGATCCGGCAGTATCAAGCCGAACTTATTCTGCCGGACGCGTGGCCGTTAGCCATCGGTTATTCGCCCTGGATTGAAGAGGTGTGGATCAATTACGTCAGCAACGGCATTAAATACGGCGGCCAGCCGCCTCGCGTCGAGGTCGGCGCCACGCCGCTGGCCGATGGCGCGATCCGATTTTGGGCCGGCGACAACGGCCCCGGCGTGGCCATCGGCGCCCAGGACAAACTCTTCACCCATTTTACCCGGCTGGAGAAAGTGGGGCAGAGCCAGGGTTTAGGGCTGGCCATCGTGCGGCGTATTGTCGAAAAATTAGGCGGCGAGGTTGGCGTGGAGCGTAAGAATGGGCAGGGCAGTCTGTTCTACTTTACCCTGCCCGCTTTTAGAGTAGATAGCTAAAATTTACCGATAACGCAGCGCCGGCACTGGCGGCGAGGTTGAGATGATCGGTACGCCGTCGGCGTCGCCCTCAATTGTCACCAGCGCGGCCGAGACCCACCCGTTCGAGCCGGTTTCGCCTCCGGCGGTGGGAATGGCCAGCCAGGTGCCGTCAGCGTTGCGGCCGACCACAAAGGCCATTTGCTCGGCAGGTAGCCGGGTCAGCAAGGCATAACCAACACCAGGCCCCGTCCGGACATGGGTCGGATTGTGGGCGACCAAGACCGGCGCTTGGATCGGTCCAGCCACCTCGTGGGTGAAGATGAGAGTCGGGGCCATGGCTTGAGCGGGGCCTTGATGGGTAACGGCCGATATTTCTCTAGCGGCGGTTGACTCACTCTCCATCAGATTGGTTGGGGTCGTAAGTGAATGCGAAGGGTGACCGGCCTCACCAGTGGCAACATATATTTGCTGACCAACGGGCGCAAAAGAAAGGAGTGAGACTAGCCCACTCCCTAAAATTACGCCTACGACCAGATAAAAGACCATTGTCCGTCGGCGCCCGATCATTTTTCAGACCAACCGATTAATTTTAAGCCGGTGACGAACAGCAGATGCCCCAGTTTGTTTGAAGAGATTGAAGAGCCGGATTTAGATGGAGTTGGGCTGTGCAAGGCCTCTTCAATCTGGCGGCGCTGTTCAGCGCGGCGGATGGCGTCTCTTTGATATTCTTTGGCGAGTTCTTCTAAGTGTAACATTGTGTTCTCCTATTATAAGCGATCTTCAGCACAGTCATTGATTACGTCAATACCAGATGGGTGCTTGATTTTCTTGATTGACGTAATTTGTTGCTGATACTGTTTAAGTCATCATAATTGTTGATAGAGATGGGACTGTGAAATTCAGTCACATAAGCTTCGATAAATTCCGTCTCGTTGCTGCGGCAAACCGAAACGCGGTGATGCCCGTCGACGACAAAGTAAACGTCGCTGACCTTGTAGACTTCGATAGGCGGCAAGCCCGCGCTATAAAATAAACGGTTGACACTCTCCCAACGCGCCTCAGATACACTGTCCCGGGGATAGAAACCACGCGAAAAGTCATGAGTTCGCCCTACGCTGCCGACAATCAGGTCGAGATCGATATATTGGAGACCTCTATCTATTCGGTTATAAAGCCTCAATATATGCTGCACACCCCGAAAGGACAGCAGATCGTTGGGCCGCCGCCGCAACAGATTTAACCATCCGGCCAAAAAGCCTTTCATTTGAGCTTGGCCGAAGCCGGCGCGGTTTATGCTTGAGTGGTCAATCAGTTGGACCATTATAATCTCCATTAAAGGGACGGTTGTCATCTACCTTTGCTAACCTGAGGCATGTGCCATCCCTGGTAAGCAATGAGTTAATTTCCCTAACGATATCACCCGGCTGCGAATAATGTGCGAAAATTTTGCGGAAAATCTGGAGCGCCTTTAGCTGTACCTTTTTCACAAATTCTTCGCAATGTTTTCGCAGCAAGCCGTTATCCTGCCATTATGATTTTTTAGTAAAAGGGAACGGCAAATGAAGTACAATATTCCAGCACCAACCCAATCAATTCCTGTCACAAAGATTGACAAAAACTTCGTAACTCGAATCGCTTACTTTGGGCGATCGCCCTACGTGGAGATTATTCGTGAAGCTGAGCTAATGCGCTTGCGAACCGAGATACCCTTTCCCCACTACATCTTTAATGTGGCGCCCACCGCTAATTTCTCTTCACCGGAAAGCGCTCATGCCCACATTTGTAGCGTCATTGAGGATACTCGTACTCGCGGCACGACCCTCTTTTGGTCGGTTGGTCCAACTACATCGCCAATGGATCTGGGATATTATTTGGAAGCCCACGGCTTTGAACAAGTCATGCGCTGCACCGGAATGACTATCGATATCAGCTTGCTGCGAGAGGAGGCTCCCGTTCCGTCCGGTTTCACGGTTGAACGGGTGACGAACAACAGCCGTCTCAACCAATTTGTCGATGTCTTGGCCGAAAATAGTCAGATGCCCCGCGCCGTCGCCGAAGCAATGCACAAGATTGAGGCGAGTCTCGGTCTTGACCAAAATTCACCTCGCCAGCGCTATCTGGGGCTATGGCACGGCGAGCCGGTGGCGACCACTACCCTTTTCTTCGGGGCGGGTGTGGCCGGTATCTATCATGTGGCGACGGTCCCGCAGGCGCGCGGCTATGGCATCGCCTCAGCTATGTCGCTGTCGGCGCTGCAAGATGCACGATGGAGGGGGTATCGCCACGCCACCTTGATTGCCACGCCACAGGGGCAAAGCGTCTATCGCCGGTTGGGTTTCCAACCCAGAGCCGAATACAACGTTTACATGTGGACCGCCGGAACTTTCAATCATGGCTAAAAAACAACTACTGGCGCTATTCTTCTGTAACCTTATTATCTGGAGTTTGGGCAACGGTTTAGTGCCGCTGCTGCCGGTTTATGCCGCCACGTTGGGAACAACGCCAGCAGTCATCGGCTATTATATGGCGGCTTCGTACCTGGCCATGGCCCTCGGCACGATTGCCACAGGCCGGCTAGTGGAGTGGGTTGGCAGTTACAAACGACTCTTGTTTGGCAGCGGGGTGATCTGTGCGCCGGCTATCGGCTTGATGGGCCAAGCGACCAATACCGGCCAGTTGGTAGCGCTGACCATGCTGGTTTGGTTCTTAGTCGGGGTCATTGTGGCGCTGCTCAATATTGTGGCCGGTCTGTCCGTTGACCCGGCCCAACGGGGCCGAATTTTTGGCATCATCTTTCTATCCGTTCCGTTGGGAGCCTTGGCCGGCGGCGCGACACTAGGCGCGTTAGCCGACTGGGGCGGCTACTCGACGATGTTTTTGGCGATGGCCTTAGTTTGGTTAGGCTTGCCGGTAGGCAGCGCCTTTTTCCTGACCGAGTCGGAAACGCCCCACCGCAGCCCGCGATCACGCTCATTGAACGCTACGCCGCTGATACTAAATCGCCGCTTTGCCCTGGTTTTCCTAGCTACAATCCTGTCGTCTGTCACCATTTTTATGGGGCGGCTGGGGACGTCACTATCGATGGAAAGTTTGCACTTCACCTCGACCTTGGTTTCCAGTACGGCGGCGGTGGGCGGCCTGATCGCGCTGCCGGTTATTCCGTTACTGGGAATGCTGTCGGATCGGGTGGGACGCCGGGGGCTGCTGGTTTTGCTCTATATCACGGCCACCCTGGGCGTCTTGGTTCTCAACTCGGCCTCGGCTTTGTGGCATTTTTGGCTGGCGGCTTCGCTTCTGTCCATTTCCGCTTATGGTAATGGTACGCTCAGTGCGGCCCTGGCTAACGATCTGTTGTCAAGGGAGTCGCTTAACCGGGGGCTGTCGCTGTTCAGCAGCACCATGTGGATCGCCGGGATCATCGGCTTTGCCAGCACCGGCTATCTGCTGGACCATTTAGGTCCGCCGGTCGTGTTTATCGGTGGGGCTTGTTTGCCTATCCTGGCCACCGGGTTGCTATGGTCGACTCGCTCGGATCGTGAACGGCCGACGCCTCAGGTTCAGCCGGTGCGTTAGTTTATCGAGGAACCCGGGTTCCTGGTAATGGGGTTAGCTATCTAATTCAAGAAGCACCGCTAAAGCGGTTACTACGAACAGTCTGTCCGCCGTATAGTCGGCCGGCAGAAAGGCACAAAATCATAACGTGTTGCTCTAAAAATTCGTGAAAAATTCACATTCTTTTCGCGCTATTTTCACATTTCCCTGATATAGTGGCTTGTAAGTAGACGTGTAAAGGGGAAGGAAATTATGCGCTCAGTGTGGGAATTTTGCCTAACCGAAGATGACAAAGAGCAAACGGGGCCGCTGATGCCCTTTGCAGATAAACAAGGTCACCGATCGGCGGCCAAACGTGAGGCTAACGCCGCCGGCCGGACTGTTTCGGCTGACGACCTCAAGGTGCAACTGTTTTACAAAGCAATTGACTTGTCAGGCTGACGCCACAGTAAAATACAACAATTGCAGCGACGGGTATATAATGAGGGCGGAAAGGAATCGGTCTATGGATACGAAGGCAAGCGAAATCCGCCCTCTCGATGCTCCCTCCAGTTTTGGCAAGTTATTTGACACGCCGGTGCTGCTGCTGGTGCTGGCCACCCTTTTCTGGTCCGGCAATTTTGTGTTGGGCCGGGCGGTGCGGCTCGATGTGCCGCCGGTGGGGCTGGCCTTTTGGCGCTGGTTCGGCGGCAGCTTACTGCTCATCGGTTTTGCCTGGCCCTATCTCAAGCGAGATAGGGCTATTATGGTGCGCCATTGGAAAATCATCACGGTGCTGGCTATTCTGGGGGTAACCACATTTAACACCCTGGTTTACACCGGCCTACAGTATACGACCGCCCTCAACGCGCTGCTGATGCAGTCGAGCATGCCGGTGGTTATCGTGTTGATGTCTTTCCTGTTTTTTCGAGAACGCGTGACCGGCGTGCAGGCCGTGGGCATCAGCCTGTCTTTGATCGGCGCTCTGGCGATTGTGGCTCAGGGGAGTTTGGCTGTACTGTTGGGGTTATCGCTCAATTGGGGCGATGTGTTGATTATGGTGGCCGTTTTTAGTTATGCCGCTTATTCATCGCTGCTGCGCCGGCGACCCGGACTCCATCCTCTCAGCTTTCTGGCCGTCACCTTTATCGTTGGCACCCTCTTTCTGACGCCGTTTTATCTATGGGAGACCTTGTCGGGTCGGGTGATGCACTTTGATACCGTCACTACGCTGTCGGTGCTGTACGTGGCTATCTTTCCCAGTATTTTGTCCTACCTTTTTTTCAATCGGGGCGTCGAGTTGATAGGGGCCAACCAGGCCGGCCTATTTATTCATCTCATGCCGATTTTCGGCAGCCTGATGGCGATGGTGTTTTTGGGCGAGCGACTACATTGGTTTCACGGCCTGGGCATCGTGCTGATTGTGTCGGGCATCTATCTGGCGACGCGCCTAAAACGATGAGCCATGAGTACGAGAGATTTTTACGATCAACTATCACCGTTTTACCATCTGATCTTTGCTGATTGGGAGGCCAGTATCCAGCGCCAGGCTGCCCAACTTGACAGTCTGATTGAGGAGTTTTGGGGCGAGCAAGTCCACACCATTCTCGATGTGTCGTGCGGCATCGGTACCCAGGCCATCGGCCTGGCCCAACTGGGCTATCACGTCACTGCATCCGATTTATCGGCGGCGGCGATCGAACGCGCCAAAGCGGAGGCGTTCGAGCGGCGGCTGAAAATCGATTGGTCGGTGGCCGATATGCGCCAGGCCTATATCCATCACCAGCGCCAATTTGATGTTGTCATCGCTTGCGACAACTCCACGCCGCACCTATTAAATGATGACGAACTCCTGACCGCCTTCCGGCAGTTTTACGCCTGTACCAAACCGGGCGGCGGCTGTCTGATCACCGTGCGCGACTACGATCAGGTGGAGCGGCGCGGCGTTCAGGTCAAACCCGACGGCCTGCGGATCGAAAACGGCGTCCGCTATCTTATTTTTCAGGTGTGGGATTTTAAAGGCGATATTTACGATCTATCGATGTACTTGGTGGCAGACAACGGCGACAATGAAGTGCGCACTCAGGTCATGCGCACCCAGTATTACGCTGTCTCACCCAATACGTTGGCAGCGCTGATGGCCGAAGCCGGTTTTGTTGATGTCATCCGGCTCGATGATCGCTTTTACCAGCCCGTTATCCTGGGTAAAAAACCTAATGTGGCTGCTAAAGTTTAGACGTAAACCGAAATTTACCTACCAAACTATCGTCCTGACCGGCGCCGCCTCCGGGATCGGTCGGGCTTTGCTGGTCCAATGGTCGAGCCGGCCGCTGCGCATTTTAGCCGTCGATATCGAAGCCGAGCCGCTAGTTGCCGCCGTTCAATCGCTGACTGCGGCTCGAGCCGAAATCACCCCCTTGGCAATCGATCTCTCGACGCCGGAGAATGTGGATCGCCTGTTTGATGAGGCGCTGAAAACGCTCGGCTCGATTGATCTCTTCGTCGCCAACGCCGGCTTTGCCTACTACGAGCAACTTGATACGGCTGACTGGTCGCGGTTAGAGCGGATTTTTCGGGTTAACGTTTTTTCTCCGATCTACGCGGCGGTCAAGATGAAAAGCCTTAACGGAGCGCGCCCGTACAAGGTGGTCATAACCGCCTCGGCGATGGCTTATCTGGCGCTACCGGGCTACGCCGTCTACGGCGGGACTAAAGCTGCCCTACACCGGTTCGCCGAGGGCTATCGCCTGGAACTGGACGATCCGGATCGGTTGGTGCTGGTTTATCCCATCGCCACCCGCACCCATTTTTTCGCCGCCGCCGGCCCATCTATCCCGATCCCGTGGCCGGTGCAAGCAGCCGACGTCGTAGCCAAGGCCATCATCAGCGGCATCGAGCAAAACCGGCGCGCCGTCTATCCCTCGCGCTTGTTCAAAACTTATTTGTTTTTGCAACGGTTTTTTCCGGCGCTGGGCGCGGTGGTGCAGTGGCCGGATCGGTGGAAGTTTAAGCGCTGGCTTAGAAGGGGTAAACGGTAGTCGGTAGCCGGTAGTCAGACATCTTTTGGCCTCAGCCTTCATTTATTAGGTGAGAGGATTCGGTAATTCCTGATCTGTAGCCAGCCGGCCTATCGCAACCGAATGAATTCGGTCGCTGCTAAAGAAAACCTGTTGAAACAGGTTATTGGGTGCTCTCCTAACGTGTTTTCAACACGTTTCTTTTGTCAGCTGCGAATTCATTCGCAGATATTTAAATTCCGAATCGTCTCTAGGCGACCAACTCGTTAAGCCAAGTCAAAATCGATTTACGTAGATCACTCTCGTCGGTATATTCGAAAATTTTCATCTGACTAAAATAGGCCGGCACGGCTCGACCGGTACGCTTCAGCACCAGGCAGGGCAGGCCGATGGCGTGGGCCAAGCCCAGCTCATAAAACACCGTCGAGGCTGTGGTCGAGATGTCGATGATCGCCAGCCGGCTGGATAGGAGCGGCTGGCAAATGGGGCAGAAATTCTCGTTGGCCGAAAATTCAGCGGCATTGTAAATCTTCATATCGAACTGGGCCAACAGATCGGTGATGGCTGATTGATACCAGCCCGGCGTACTGACGCCGACGGCCAAATAGACGTAATTCTCCTCGTCAAACGCCTGGGTAATTTCATCCAGCCGGTCGGCCAGGTAACAACCCTCGCGGGGACAGAAACTTTCCGGCGGGTAAGAATCGCGGACAATCTCAACTTGGGGGGCCGGCTGCACCCGGTTTTGCATAGCTTCCGGCAGATGGTGGGGCGCAATGACTCCGGCCTCCGCTTTGAGAATGGCGATGCGGATGGCTTCCTCCAACTCGCGCACATTGCCCGGAAAATCGTAGTTTTGCAGCAGGTCGCTGGCACTCGGGGAAATGGTCGGCGGCGGGCTGCCGTCGAGCGCGTATTTGTCCAATAGGTAGCCGGTAACCAGCAGCACGTCGTCGGTTTGTTCATCTTTTCGTTCGGCCAGCGGGGGTAGCTTGATAACGGTATCCGACAAATAATCGTACAGGTCTTGCGAAAATAGCCCCTGCTCGACATAGGCTTCTAAATCGACGCTGCTGGTGGCCAGCACCCGCACATCAATATCACTGGCCTGGGCGTCGCCGATGCGACGCACTCGCTGGTAACGCAGCGCCGACAGCAGTTGGTTTTGCAACCGCAGGCTCAAACCGTTGACCCGATCCAGCACCACCGTTCCGCCCGAAGCCTGTTCGAGCAAGCCCGATTCATCGCCTAACGCGCCCGGAAAGGCATCTTTTTGAAAACCGAATAAGGTTCGTTCCATTGTAGTTTCAGAGTAGCTGGCGCAGCTAACCAATACAAATCGTTTACGCTTGCTGGCCAGGTGAATCGTCTCGCAAATCAGGGCCTTGCCTGTCCCCGAAGCGCCGACAATTAATACCGGTTTGGTAGACTCGATGACCTCGGCGACCCGGCTCAGGACGTCTTTGATCACCCGGCTGCTGCCGACAAACTTTTCCGGAAACGGCAGATCGATTTTTCGCACCGGCGAGGCATGACGCAGATAAGACAGCTTCTGTTCGCGCACCTCAATGGCCGATTTAATTACCCGCCGGACATGCTCATAATCAAGCGGCTTAGTGACGTAATCATAGGCCCCGCGCCGCATGGCTTCAAAGGCATCTTGCTTTCCACCGTAACCGGTAAAGATGATGACCTGGGTGTCGGGGCTACGCTCGCGCACCATTTCTAAAATATCGAAACCACCCGTATTGGCCCCTAGCAATTTGAGATCGGTGGCCACAACATCGAAAACTTGCTGTTTCAAGAGTTCCGAGGCACGCGTAACTGTGCGGGCCTTGGTCAGGTTATATTCCGGGCTGGCTAATCGAGCCGAGTAGATATCGAGCCAATCGGCGTCATCTTCAACGATCAAAACTTCCGCAATTCGTGTCATAGCGTTTTGTTCTTTTCTATTCAGAAGAAATAGGGATAAAGTAGAGACTGAATTTTGTGCCTACATCCGGTTGAGACTCAACTTCAATGCGCCCGCCGAGCCGTTCGACAATAGATTTAACGATATAGAGGCCGGTTCCATAATTTTTCCGCTGTTTGGTGGTAAACCGCACATCAAAAATGGATGGTAGAGTTTGGGACGACATGCCCTGTCCGGAGTCGCTAATCTCAAAACAAACTTGACCGTCCCGCAGCGATGCGCTTAGTTTGAGCGTTCCGCCTTGCGGCATCGCTTCCAGCGCATTCATGATCAGGTTGAGCAAAATTTGTTGGACGGCAATGAAATTGGCGCAGATCGGCGGGAGATCAGGAGCAAATGTCTGCTCCACGTCTACCAGCCCTTCGGCTTGATCCTCGGCGCGATCGCGGATGCGGCTGCGCAGAATTTCTCGAACTGACTCGACGGCTTGGTTTAGATCAACGGCTTCGCGGGCCAGATCTGCGCCGGCGCCTAGCCAGCGCAGATTTTCTAAAAGCAGGCGTGCATAAGCGCAGTTGCGCAAAACCGTGTTGAGAAATCTGGGGTTGGCGATCAAGTAGTCATCGTGCCGGGCTTCCACAGCGATATGGTCCAATTCGCGAACCATTGCCTCGACCAAGCCGTGACTGAGGTTTTGAAGATAGGGTTGGTACGTTTCGTAAGGCCGGGAAATGGCGGGCAGCTCGGTAACGTATTGGCTGATGGACAGTTCCATCTCTTCAACGTTGTCCGGTTGGGATGAAACGAAGGGAATTTTCAGATCGATCTCCCCACCGCTGGTGATATGGCAGGCGCCGCCATTGAGAAAGACTGTTTTTTTCAGCACCATTAGCCCCAATGCCATTGCGTTACCTTGCAGAACATAGTCGGGGTCATCCAACTTAAGGAGATAGCTGGCCGGATAAGACGGCAGAGTGATTGTTAACGATAAGCCCAGAGCGGGGTTAGTGTTACGGTTATCTCTGATCTGAATGAGATGTTTGGCGGTCTGTTCCGGGGCATCCTGATCAACGTTGGGAATCCGGCCGGATGTGCTCTGAAACAGCAGCCACAAACCCAGTGACAAGAGTTCTCGATCCAGCCAGCCTTTCAGCGTAAGACCAGGGGGTTTGCCATTACGCCGATGCTCGGCCATGAGCACTTTATAGCGGTTGGCGCTAAACGTCATCAAATCGGGCAGAGAAATGTCGGTGACGGCGCCATCGAAGAAATTTTGCGAAAGCGATGGTTTCAAGTGAAGTAAGGTCAACCCTTCGAGCAGATGGAGACAGTACCGAGCTTGCGGCAGATAACTTTGCATGATACCAAAGCGATTACGTAAACTGTGAACAATGTCTCGCGTCAAAGCAGTGAAATAGACTAAGGTGGCGGCCAGGTCGGGATTAGTTTTATACATCTCTACCTGATAAGCCAGATCCATTTTTTGAGCCAGCAACACTCTGATACTGGCCTCTCTTATTTCATCTTGTCGGGATTGCTCCAGGTTCTGTACGGAAGAATTAGGTCCAAGGAACCGCTGGAGTAAATTATCCAAAATTGTGAAGTCAAACGGTTTCGGCATCTGTTCGTCGGCTCCTAGTTCCAGCGCCCTTTGGCGATCATCAGCGTCTATAGAAGCGGTGAAAACGATGATCGGAATTTGAGCGGTCTGCGGATTTTTTCTGATGGCGGTGATGGCGTCGAGGCCATCCATATAGGGCATGATAATATCGGTGATAATCAAGTCCGGCTGCCAAGTTCTGGCTTTTCTGACAGCCTCCAGGCCGTTGGTGGCCATAGCCACCTCATAGCCTCGCATTTCAAGCATTCGCGCCAGAAGTTTAAGCATGTCAGGCGCATCGTCTACACATAGTATCTTTTTCATGATCGGGTTCCTTGTAACCATTGGCGGAAATCTCGTAAGGATGGTTTGCGATTGGGTAGTGTAAAAGGATATTGGGGTAATAGTTCAGACAGGGGTGAGACAAACTCAAGCATATCCGCCACCTCTTCGGCAATGTGAGCCAGATCGTCATCGGCATGGCGGCCGCCGTCGTGCCAAATCGGCCGGCCGTCAGTGGGCCGGACCTGTAACTGCGACAGCCAGGCGACCTTGCGCCAAGCGCAGGCTTTGGCAATAATCGGCACAACGATCAAGCCCTCTATTTGACGACGATGGAGTAAGGCGGGGACTTCCTGGCCCAAGATAAATTCTGAGGTTAAGAAGTTGGCGCTAACCAGGAAGATGGCGATCCGAGCCTGGTTGACAACATCTTGAATCTCCTGCTGCCAGTCGTGGCCCGCCCCAATTTGGTCATCACTCCAGACATGGGTGAGACCAGCGTGTTGCAATACGCTGAGGTGAGCCAGCAGTTGCTCTTTTTCGGCTTCGTCTTTACGACTGTAACTGATAAAGATTGTCGGTTTTGGTACGATCTGTTTTTCCACGGCTGCGTTTGTTATCCGAGTTAACTAGCTAAAGAATTTGGTAATGTTCTGTCATAAGCCGCTTTTACATAATAGATTATAACATAATGAATTAATTAAGTTAAACCTAGTTGCCAAATTTATGAGGCTTGTAAGGCTATATAGTGTAAAAACAACATTATGACAAGCTAAACCATAAAAAGTCGGTTGTTATGACAACTTAACCGAACAAATGAGCTAAATCGCGCAATTGCGAAGGCCGTTTCAGTTGAGGTATAATCTTTCAGATATTAAGTCAGGGGTAATGAGATATGATTGAATCAGATAATTTTGAACCGATTTACCGGGTCGATTTACCGGATTTTTCTGGCCCGCTTGATTTGCTACTCAGCCTAATTGAGCAAGAGGAGATGGACATTACTAAAATCGCCTTGGCCCAAGTTACCGATCAGTACTTGGCCCATCTCGACGATCTTAGACAAACGGACCCCGACGAACTCAGTGATTTCCTGGTCATTGCCGCTAAGTTGATTTTGATTAAATCGGAGATGCTTTTACCCCGACCGCCGCCTATTTTGGCCGAGGAAGCTGAGGAGGATGTCGGCGATGAACTGGCCCGCCAACTTATCATTTATAAGCGATTTAAGGAGTTGGCGGCTCACCTGCGAGATGTAGAGGAGCAAGGCCGGCGTAGTTTTGTACGGGTGGTGCCGCAGATCAAAGTTGAGCCAAAGCTCATTCCGGGCGAAGGCAATATCAAGGCGTTACTGGCCGCCGCCCGGCGAGCTATGACCATCAAACCGGAGCCGCCCGCCGTCGATGAGATGGTGTCACGTCAGATCGTCACCATCGGCCAGCAGATGTCCCGCATTTGGCAGCTAATAACAACCAAAAAGCAAATTGCCTTTCAGGAGTTACTCAGTCAAAATCGCAACAAAATTGAAGTTATCGTCACGCTGCTGGCCATTTTGGAACTAATTAAAAGAAGAATTGTTGATGTCGGCCAGACAAATCATTTTGGCAATATTATTATAGAAAAACGGGCCAACATACCTGAACTATCTGAAAGCGAGTGGGAAGCGATAGTCGGTTTAACCGAAGTATCGTAAATCAATCCCCCAGATTAGCACCAATCAAGCGGGCGCTTTTAACCCAGGGGTGATCCAGCGGCACCGTCTTCCGCCGGCCGACGACCTCTTCAATCGGCACCGGTTCGACCCCCTCGCCCCGAGCCGCGACCATGACCCCGTAGAGACCCTGGTCGATAAAATCGGCGCAGGCCGTACCCAGCCGCGTAGCCAATAGGCGGTCGGCCGCTGAAGGCGCACCGCCTCGCTGTAAGTGGCCTAGAATGGTGACACGGGCTTCAAGGCCGGTCAACTCCTCAAGTTGATTGGCCAGGCGCAGAGTGTTGCC
Source organism: Anaerolineales bacterium (assembly GCA_020634855.1). Lineage (GTDB taxonomy): Bacteria > Chloroflexota > Anaerolineae > 4572-78 > J111 > JAGRBY01. The sequence continues at coordinate 89,978 of JACKAU010000017.1, read as the reverse complement.
CGAATGGCGCGACTTCAATTCCTTCAGTTTGGACTTAGCCTTTTTTTGCGCGGCTTTATCTTTGGCCTTAGCCTTTGTCTCCTCCGCCGCACGAATGGCTTTAGCCTCTTGTTTCGATATCGCACCCTCGGCGACAGCGACAATGCTAAAGTTTTTCCCGGCTCGCGACCGCCAGAGGACGGCTTCAGCCACGTTTTCAATGTCATAGGGAATTTCAGGAATAAGGATGACATCGGCCCCGCCGCTGACTCCCGCACCTAGCGCCAGCCAGCCGGCGTTGTGGCCCATAATCTCCACCACGATAATACGATGATGACTGTGCGCCGTGCTATGCAACCGGTCGATGGCCTCAGTGGCGATTCCCAGCGCCGTATCAAAGCCAAACGTCACGTCCGTTCTAGCCACATCGTTATCGATCGTTTTCGGCAGGGTAATGATGTTAAGCCCTTTCTGCATTAGGCGATGGGCGTTTTTATGGGTGCCGCCGCCGCCCATACAGACCAACACATCCAGATGATGCTTCTTATAATTATCGACGATGACCTCGGTCATGTCTAACATTTTACCGCCAACCGGCATTCGATGCGGCTTATCGCGGCTGGTGCCCAGCACGGTTCCTCCAATCGTTAAAATACCGGATAACGTACTCGGCTCCAGACGAATGATTCGGTTTTCCATCATCCCTCGAAAACCGTCTTTAAAGCCAATCACTTGCATCCCAAAACATTCTGTGGCGGCTTTGCCTACCCCGCGCAAGGCGGCATTCAGGCCGGGGCTGTCACCACCGGCGGTCAAAATACCAATATATTTAGTCATCTTCGACACTCCTCTCTACCCTAGAATAATTGATGGTTTGGTAAATTAAAGTCTTTTGCTAGGCAGGGTAAAGTAGAACAAACTCCCTTGACCCTGTTTACTCTCAACACCTACGCTGCCGCCCAATTTTTCGATAATGCGCCGGACGATGGCTAAACCTAATCCCTGACCGTCGGCCTGAATCTCTTCGACGCTGGCGAAATCGGCGAACAGATGCGTTTGTTCATCCAACGACAACCCCACCCCGTTGTCTCGCACCCAAAAGCGAATCTGGCCGCTGGCCAGCGGGGTGGCTCCCAACTCTAAGCGGGGCGGCTGTCCCCCAAATTTTAAGCCGTTGCTGATATAGTTGGCCCACACCTCTTCTAACCAGGGAGCGTACCCCAGTGCCACCGGCCATTGGGGGGGCACAATCAATTCGGCCTGGTAAGTCTCGATCAACCCGGCCAAACTGGTTTGAACCTGTCGGACGATAGCCGCCATATCAAGCGGCCGGACCTCAACCTCGCCTTTTCGGACCCAAGCCAGCAGTAGCAGATTATCGACAACGCGCTCGCCTTGCTGGCCGCCGCGCTCGATTTGCTCCAGCAGCTTGAGCGCGGCCGGGTTTTCGGTTTGAAGTTGAGCCAGATCGTCTTTCAGTTGGTCGGTGATCCCAATAATGGATGAGAACGGATTTTTGAGATCATGGGCCAATGTACGGGCAAACGCGTCCAGCTCCTGGTTGGTGGCCTGCAGCGCCAAATTAGACTCTAATAGATCGATGTTCGCTTTTTGTAAATCGGCGTTGGCTTGTTGCAGGTTAACGTTGGTTTGCTGAAGCTGTCGCTGCAAGCTGCGGATGGTTAGATGGTTGCGAACCCGCACCAGCACTTCGGCGATTTGGAACGGTTTGGTAATGTAATCGACGCCGCCGACGGAGAAGGCTCTGACTTTATCCAGTACTTCATCCAAAGCGCTGATAAATATGACCGGAATGTCCCGGCTTTTCGGCTTGGCCTTGATCTGCTCGCATAACTCATAGCCGTTCATACCGGGCATGTTGATGTCCAACAGAATCAAATCCGGCGGTTCGGCTTCGACAATCATCAGCGCCATCTGGGCATTGGGCGCGCCGCGTACTTCGTAGCCCTGTTCGGTCAACATGCTCGATAGCACCCGCAAATTGGGCAGCGTATCATCCACAATCAGGATATCGCCTTTGGCTTGAATATCGGGTTCGGGGGGATGGTCCATCATGAGCCTTCTCCTTGGCTAATCATTACTCGTCAACTCAACAATCTTATCAAACCTAAAGTCATGCACCAGTTGGCTCAGGGCCTCGGCCAGCGCTTCGTGTTCGGGCCGAATTTGATCAAGGAGATCAAAAATAATCTTATCCTTGCCTCGCATAGCGGCCTGGTGTAAATCGGTCAGCCAGGTGTCAGGTAGCCCGGCCAGGTCAACCGGTGTTAGCGACACGCGTTGTTGTAAGCCGCTTTCTGACGCATCAACGGCCTCATACCGGTAACGCACACCGAGATGCATCGCCATTTTATCAAAAATATCCGAACTACGAAAGGGTTTGCGCACAAAATCATCAAAACCGGCAGATAGCACCACCGCTCGCTGTTCTTCAAAGGCGCTGGCCGTAAGGGCAATAACGATAGCGGCCTGGCCCTTGGCCGAAGCTTTAATCTGTTGGGCAGCCTCGTAGCCGTTCATGACCGGCATGCGTAGATCCATCCAGATCAAGTGCGGCTCCCATACCTCCCAAATTGCCAGACTTTCCTGCCCGTTGACCGCCTCTTGGACCTCAAACCCCAACGGCTCCAACAAATTGACCAGCAATTTGCGATTGGCCCAGGTGTCTTCTACGACCAAAATTCGATATGTGGCTTGATCGGGCGCCAATCCCACGACCTGGCGTGTCTGGGGTTTAGCCGGCAGTTCAGTTGAGTCGGCCGGTTTGACGTCAATGCTAAATGAAAAAATCGATCCCTGATCGATGTCACTGCTGACCGTAAAATCTCCTCCCATGAGGCGAACAAATTGGCGGCTGATCGGCAGCCCCAGTCCGGTTCCTTCTTGCATTTGCTCGCCGCTGCGGGTTTGCACAAACGCTTCAAAGAGTTGATCTAACTCGTCGGCCGCAATACCCGAGCCGGTGTCGGTGACTTCGAAGTAGAGTTGGATAGCTGGTTGGTTGGTGGGGGAGTTGGATAGATGGATGGTTGGTTGGGGGACTGGCGGGGGGTGGAGTTGGGAGGACGGGTAAACGGGCGACTGAAGATTAGAGGCAAGGGGTGATTTTTCGGCGGGAAGAACATCATTAAGACGGACGCGGAGGGAAACGCCGCCTTCCTCGGTAAATTTAACCGCATTACCAAGCAGGTTAATTAACACTTGGCGCAGTTTACTTTCATCGCCGCGAACATACTGCGGTATATCCGGCGCACGTTCAAAAATCAGTTGCAGCGCCTTTTCTTCGGCCCGTAGCCGGAACATATCTTCCAGATCATCGAGCAGACGGTAGAGATTAAAATTATGCTCATGCAGCGTCACCCGGCCGGCCTCAATTTTCGACATCTCCAGCACATCGTTGATCAATGACAGCAAATGCTCGCCGCTGCGGCTAATGATCCTTAGGTTCTCCTGGTGGGTCTCGGACAGCGTTGGGTCACGTTCCATGAGTTGGGCAAAGCCTAAAATCGCGTTTAGCGGGGTGCGTAATTCGTGGCTCATGTTAGCCAAAAACGCGCTTTTGGCTCGGTTGGCCGCTTCAGCAGTCTCCTTGGCTTGTTGGGTCTGGTGGTAAAGCCGGGCATTATCCACGGCGATGGCCGCCAAGCGAGCAAACTGCTCCAGTAAATTGATCTCGTCGGCGGTCAATACACGGTCAGGATCAGTTGATCCCATCACAATCACACCGACCACTGTCTCACTAATTTTAAGCGGCACGCCGACGGTGTAATGAGCAACCGTGTAGGCCGATCCGGAAAGGCGCTCCTGCCAAGCGCCATAATTGGGAATGGTGATAGTTTCGCCGGACTGCCAGACCTGACCAACCAACCCTTCGCCGGCGGCCAAGGGGCGTCGAGGAATTTTGGTTGGAAAGCCGACTGCCGCCACTTGTTCCAGCGTGTCGCTATCGGGGCCACCCAAATAGAAGACACCGTCGTGAATATTGAGCATTTGGCAGGCGTGGTCTAAAATACTTTCCAATAGATCGGTCAAATCTAAGCGATTGAGTAAGGCCAGGGCGGTATCGTGCAGCGCGGCCAGAAAGTTGCGCTGGCGGCGAAGCTCGCTGTGGGCCGCTTCCAACTCGGTGACTTTTTCAAACAACTGCTGGTTTAGGCTCTCGGCGCCCTCCTTAGCCGACTCCAACTCATGGGTCCAGCGCAGATTGGCGACGGTCACCCCCACAAAAGCAGCGATATGACGCAGCAGTTCTTCATCACGCGAATCGTAGGCGCTGCGTCGCCTGCTGCCAACGTTGATTGTGCCGATGACCTGGTCGCCTAAAACCATCGGGATCACCAGCGATGACAAAAAGCCGGCATCCCGCAATGCGGAGCGTGTTTCGTACTCTTCTTTTGATAGATCGGCTATATTGATGGCTTGGCGCTGATGGATGGCTTCATCGATGATCGAACCGGTCAGCGGAACGGGGGCGCTCATATCAAGGCCGCCGCTATCGCCGCTGAGGCTGTAGACCTGGTAATGGTTTTCATCATCAGTCAGTAGGGCGATGCTGGCCCGGTCGGTTTGAATAATTTGCCGAATAAAGCGGGTCGTAGTATCGAAAAGTTCAGACTCGCCGGTCGCCAGATTCAACTGCTGTCCCAACGAGTTGAGCAGTTTGAGCCGCTGGGCGTAGGTTTCGGTTTCAGCCAGCGCGGTTTGGGTTTGGGTAAATAACTCGCGCAACCGAGTTCGACTCTCTTCCAGCTTGGCTTGGGCCTGTTTGCTATCGGTGATATTGCGCACAATGCCGATGACCTCGTCCGGTCCGGACATCGTCATCCGCGTCTCGAAATCTTCCAAGACCCCTTCCTGAGATTGTAATTGATACTCGACCGTGGCCATTTCGCCGGTTTCGAGCGTTTGATTGATTTGCTTGATTGCCATCTGTCCTATGTAGGGCGGCATCATATCCTGAATCTTGCGGCCGATGAGAGTCTCCGGATCGGCGTAGGTACCCGCCCGTGAAGCCTCAAAGTCAAGGATGGTACCATCACGACTCATATTCAGCATCAGGTCAGGAATGGCGCTTAACAACGCCCGCGTGCGGCTTTCGCGCTGGCGCAGAGCTTCTTCAACCTTTTCCCGCTCCACAATTTCTCTGAGAAGTTGCTCGTTGCTTCTGACTAAATCCTGCGTCCGAGCTTCGATTTGACGTCGAAGTTGCTGCTTCTGATTTTCGTTGGCGATCATCCGCCATCTGATAGCGCCCGCCACCAAACCGGCGGCGAGTAGCACAAAAATTACACCTACCCAACCAATTTGCCACCAGTCGGCCCCAACATCAGGCTCCTGGAGCGTATCCGTATCTTGGTTCAAGCCATAGCTTCTAATGTCAATCCACATAGGTTCGGGCCGGTCTGGGCGTATCGACAAAACAGTGACTTGCCATTCGTCATCGTATTGCAGCTGGGTTAATTGACAATCCTTACCGGTCTGGGCGTAAACATTGGCGGTTGAACCCCATATTAATATGGCAGTCAATAAAAAGTTAGTGAACGTTTTCATTGAGTGAAATTGCGTCTATAATAACATTTGGACATAAACCGGACATTTTCCTATTATAGTAGCCATGAATGAAAAAAGTGAAAAATTAGATTCGACATAATTTTTGAGAGAAACTAACGAGTTATGACTGAGCTAAACATCAAAGTCCTGGGCCAGCCCCACGTTACCCTCGATAGCCAAGCTGTAACCGGCTTTGGCACGGCCAAAACAGAAGCGTTGTTCTATTTCCTGGCTGTTACCGGCCAAGCCCAAACCCGTGAAGTGCTGGCCGATTTATTTTGGGGCGAGATGGATGAAGGCAAGGCCAAGCGGAATCTCACCAAATCCTTGTCAACGCTGCGTAAGCTGGTTGATCCGTATCTGATCATCGAACGGCAAACGGTGGCGTTTAACAGCGATGCCACGGTTCGGTTAGATGCCGCCGATTTTGAAACCCGGCTTTCGGCTCAGGATTCGACTTCAAACCCGAATACGCTGAAACAAGCCATCGATCTGTATCAGGGCGATTTTCTGGAGGGTATCTACGTTAAAGACTCGTTGCCGTTTGAAGAGTGGGTCATCAACCAACGGGAACATTTAAGGGAGTTAATGCTGGACGGGTTAGAAACCCTGGTCAACAATTATCTCAATGAAAATGATTTTGAAAACGGCCTCCACTATGCTAACCGGCTGCTGGAGACCGATCCCTGGCGGGAGTCGGCCCACCGGCAGATGATGACGCTGCTGGCCCGCAGCGGGCAGCGTAACGCGGCGCTGGCTCAGTACGACACCTGTCGCAAAATTCTGGATGAAGAGTTTGGCGTTGAACCCACCGCCGAAACCACCGCCCTGTATGAGCGTCTAAAAACGGCCGACGCGCCGCCGCCCCACAATTTGCCGCCCCAACCCGATGCCTTCATCGGTCGTGACATCGAACTCAAGCAGGTGATCGCCAATTTGAATAATGCTAACTGTCGCTTGCTGACGTTGGTAGGACCGGGCGGCGTCGGCAAAACCCGGTTGGCTCTGCAAGGCGCTGCCCGCTACACTCAACCTGGGACTCTAGCCGGGGCAACCGGTTTTTCGGGCGGAGTCTACCTGGTGGCCCTGGCTCCGCTGGCCGAAACCAGCCCGCAGGCCGGCGCGGCATTGCAGGTCTTGGTCCCGGCCATGATTAACGCCTTACAATTGCCGGCGCCGGGCGCTCAGGACCCAATGACCTATCTCATTAACCATCTCCGCCAAGCCCCCCCCACCCTCCTTATTTTAGACAACTTCGAATATTTTATTGAAAGCGCGGATCGGCTAGATCGCCTCCTGCAACAAGCGCCCAACCTAAAGCTGCTGGTTACGTCCCGTGAACGTCTCAATCTCCGACAAGAGTGGGTTCTTGAACTCAGCGGCCTCAATTATCCACCTACTGAGGCGACTATCCCGCTGGCTGCGGACGAGTCGCTCATCGCCAACCGCCGATTTCTCATTCCCGATTCCTCATCCATCGCCAATCCCCAAAAATACAGCGCCGTGGCCCTTTTTTTGGAACGGGCGCAGCAGGTAAGAGGCGACGTTAAGCTGCCCGATGAGGAGATGCCGGCGGTCGTTAGAATTTGCCGCTTAGTTGATGGAATGCCGCTGGCGCTGGAACTGGCGGCCAGCCTGCTACGATTGTCAACCTGCGCCGAGATCGTGGCGGGCATCGAGTCAAACCTTGATTTTCTATCGAGTTCGCTCAGAAACCTCCCGGCGCGCCATCGCAGTCTGCGAGCTATGTTTGAACATTCGTGGAGTCTCCTGCGGCCGCAGGAGCAAGAAGCGTTACGCCGGCTGTCGGTTTTTCGCGGCGGGTTTCAGCAAGAAGCGGCTAAAGCAGTGGCCGGGGCCACCCTCGATATTTTAGCCTCGCTCATCGATAAATCGCTGCTACGACATAACCCCTCTGGCCGGTACAATCTCCACGAGTTGCTGCGCCAGTACACTTGGACCAAGCTGAGCGAGATCCCGGCCGAACAAGAAGCTACGCTCAACCGGCACAGCCGATATTATGCCAACTTTCTACAGCAGCGTGGCGGCGAGTATTCGGCGGCGGACGAATCAAAAGTCCTGGCCGAATTGAGCGCCGAGGCCGGGAACATCCGGGCCGGCTGGCAGCACGCCATCGACCCTAGCCGGGAGGTGATTGTGGCCGATATCAATCAATATTGGTATTTAGGCCGTTTTGAGCAAGCTGCCGGCCTGTATCACAAAAGTTTGGCCGCGTTACGCGCACCTAGCCCCACCTGGGACCGCGGGTTGGATCTGCACCAGCAGGGTTTTTCGGCCTACCAACAAGGCCATTATGACGCCGCCCGCCAGCGATTGAACGAAAGTCTATCGGTGTTGGGCACAGCCGTCGATCCGCTGTATGCCGCCCGTTCCGGGGTAGTTTTAGGCATGATTGCCTACGACCTGGGCGAATTGGATTTGGCCGAGCAGTTGCTGCAACAAAGCCGGAGCGAACTGGAAGCGCTGGGTGAGAGTCGCTATCGTGGCTATGTCCTAACCAACTTGGGGCTTACGCGCTACGCGGCCGGACAAGGGCACTCGGCCGAGATTGAAAGCGCGCTGCGAGCATGCCTGGCTATCAGCCGAGAGGTAAATGATCGTTGGGCTGTAGCTCACACCCTGAAAAATCTGGGGCTTTATCTTAGCCGAGCCAGCGAGGCAGCCGGTAAGTGCGGCGAAGCCAGAACGCTGCTGCAAGAGAGCTTGGCGCGCTGCCAAAATATCAACGATACCTGGGGTCAGGTCACGACCCTCAACGCCCTGGGTTGGGTTTCCTTGACCTTGGCAGATCGTGAGGTTGCTGACGATGTTTTCCGCCAGGCTATTGAGATTGGACACAACGAACGGTTGACCCCGGCCGTGCTTGAGGCGTTGTGGGGACTGGTGCAAAGCAGCGGTGATGACCATGACAGCGATCAAAGTAACCGGCCCAATTGGGCTGCCTCGGTGCTGATGCTCGTTTCCGAACATCCGGCGGCCAGCCAGCCATTGCGGCAGCAGGTTCGCGGCCAGCTTGATCGGCTCGAACAATCCGGCCACCTGCCGAAAAATCTAAGACCTAACCAAAAGAAAAATGACTTCATCCTGATAGATGACCTCATTGGGCAAATTTAAGTCCGCCCCCCAGCTATTATTCTCGACTCGAACCGACAACTGACAGCGGTAATGGATCCGTATAATGGGACAAAGGCTTGGCGATCACGAATTGTCATGAATGAATGAAATAGTTTGTGAAGATTTACTCCCTAAAACCTTTAATTTCAAAGGAACCAATCAATGACTCAGAATGGTAACGCGTCTCACAAACCCAGCTATATTGTCGGCATTGGCGCTTCGGCGGGCGGCTTAGAAGCCTTAGAAAGTTTTTTTAATCACATGCCGCCCGACACGGGTCTAGCTTTTGTGATTGTACAGCATTTGTCGCCCGACTTTAAAAGCATGATGGATGAGTTGCTGGCTCGACGTACGAAGATGACCATCCGCCGCGTGGAGCATGGCGTTAATGTGGAAGCGAACACCCTTTACCTGATTCCACCCAATAAAAATATGGTGCTTTCCCAAAATGCATTACTCCTATCCGAGCGTGATGCGTCACAGGGCCTGCACATGCCCATTGACCGATTTTTTCACTCATTGGCCGAAGATGCTCAGGGACGCGCTATTGCCGTGATTCTGTCCGGCACCGGCAGCGACGGCTCACGCGGACTGGTGCGGGTGCATGAGATGGGCGGTCTAGTTATTGTTCAGGATAAAGAATCGGCTCATTTTGACGGTATGCCTCACAATGCTATCGAAACCGGTAAGGTTGATATCATCACCTCACCGGATCAAATGCCGGATAAAATTCTGACTTATATAGACAAGGAGCGACCGGGTTCGACTACGGCCACGACTGAAGAGAATGAACTTTCTCAAGTTTTTAACCTGTTGGAAGACCGTTTTCAAATTGATTTTACCAAGTACAAGCCTAATACCATCCTGCGGCGTATCGAGCGTCGCATCACCATGACCAATAGCCGCGATATTAAAAGCTATTTGCTGCGTTTAAAGAGCAACCCTAAAGAACTGGATACCCTTTACCGGGACCTGTTGATCGAGGTTACCAAATTTTTTCGCGATCCCGAAGCTTTCAAGGTTTTGAAAGAGACCGTCGTCCCCGAATTGGTTGAATTGGCCACGTCTGCGGGTGAAATTCGCGTTTGGGTGCCCGGTTGCGCCACCGGCGAGGAAGCCTATTCCATTGCTATTCTTTTTCAAGACTATCTTGACACCCACGCCATCGACCTAAACCTGCGGCTCTTTGCGACCGATGTACACCAACAGTCGCTCAATTTGGCCGCACGAGGCTTCTTTAAAGGAGACAGTTTGGCCAACGTCGCGGCGGAGTGGTTAGACCGTTACTTTATCCCTTATCAAGACGGCTATGTGATTGACAAGAAACTACGGGAGATTGTGACGTTTGCTCGCCACAATTTGATTGAAAATCCGCCCTTTACCAAGCAGCATTTAATTAGCTGCCGCAACGTACTGATTTACCTAGAAAATCTGGTTCAGCAGCAAGTTATTGCTAACTTTCACTTTGGCCTGGTGACTGGGGGGTTTCTAATGTTGGGGGCCAGCGACCATATCGGCCCGGCCGGCAAAGAGTTCGATTCCCTGGGGCGCTGGCGGCTCTATCGCAAAAAGCGGGATATCCGGTTGGACGGGGTTAATTTAAAAGTACCTCCTCCACCTAAACCCAGCACTGCGCAGCATTCATTGTTAGGCCAAGTGGCACCTCGAATTACGGATGAATGGGTCGATGGACTGATCGCTGAATATGTCCCTGACGGGCTACTGTTAAATGAAGGATATGACATCCTCTACATTTTGGGGAATGGCAATCAATATTTACACCCCCAAAGCGGGCCGGGCACACTCAATGCGCTCAGGATGCTCGCAGGCGATCTTCAGACAACGGTTCGAGCCGGATTAATTCGCGTGGTCAAGGAAAATGAAGAGGTGTCTTATACAGGTGTTCGAACCACCACTCACAACGGCAGTGTCACGTTGAACGTAACGATCAAACCTCTTAAATCATCCCTTAATCGCGCCAGCCGTTTTTTTGTGGCGCTAGAGCCGCTGCCGGAATCAGAACCATCACCATCTCTGTCTACGGCAGTTGCTCCCGGTAGCGTGTCTACCGAGCAAATCGACAATTTGAGACGGGAGCTAACTTATACCAAGGAGCATCTGAGGATTACCATTGAAGAGGTGGAAACCTCTAATGAAGAGCTACAAGCCACGAATGAAGAGTTGACGGCTTCCAATGAGGAGTTGCAATCTACCAACGAAGAGTTGCAATCTGTTAACGAAGAACTTTATACCGTTAACGCCGAACACCAACGCAAGATTGATGAGTTGATTCAGCTTAATGACGATCTACAAAATTTGCAAAAAAGTACCCAAATTGGCGTGATTTTTTTAGATGCCAATCTGCGTATTCGCTCGTTTACACCAGCTATCGCTCAAACCTTTAGTCTGCTGCCGCAAGATGTTGGCCGACCGTTGGAGCATTTGGCTTACAATATTGATCTAAGTTTTGACGACTTAACTCAGGCGGCTCAGAGTATCCTGGCTGGCGGCAAGACGATAGAATTTGAAACAAAAACCCGCGATGGGTTCTACTTTCTGCTGCGAGTGCTGCCCTACTTCACCGAATCGGGCCAAGTGGACGGGGTAGTTTTGACCTTTATCGATATTGCACTCCGCAAAGAAATAGAAGCGTTAGAAGTGGCCCGGCAGTCTCAGCAGTACCTAGATGTTATGTCCGGATTGTTGGTCGTGTTGAACAGCCGCGGCGAGATTACCCGTATCAATCCCAAAGGGGCCGAACTGTTGGGTTACACGGAATTTGAACTATTAGGCCGCAACTGGTTCGACACCTGCCTGCCTCCCCAAAACATCGCCGAGGTCAGATCGGTTTTCACTCAACTCATGGCCGGTAAAATTGAACGGCTGACCAGCTATGAAAATGAGATTGTCACCAAAGCCGGCGAATTACGAACCGTTGCCTGGAATAACGCCCTGTTGCAAGATGTCAACGGCCGTATTACCGGCACCATTAGTTCCGGCCTGGACATCACCGAGCGTAAAGAAGCGGAGACCGCCTTGCAACAAACCAGCCACCAACTGCGCGTTATCACCGATAATCTACCGGGGCGGATTTCCTATATCGATTCGAAGCGGCATCTTCAATTTGCCAACCGTGGGTACGAACTGCTGACCGGCCTTTCTCGCGAGCAGATGGTTGGCCGCCATATTCAGGACATTGTCGGCCTTGAACGGTATGAATGGGCCAAGCCTTACATCGAGAGGGTGCTTTCAGGTGAGCCGGTTTCGTTTGAAGCGCAAGGCCCCTCGATACTCGACGCCAAATTTGAACATGAACTAGTCACGCTGGTACCCGATATTAAAGACGATGCCGTTCAGGGTTACTTCGCGCTCATTGTTGACATTACCGATCGCATTCGAGCCGAGCAGGCGCTGCAAAATACCACCCGACAGTTGCAAACCATCACCGATAACATTCCGGCCTGGATTGCCCGTCTTGGCCCAGATTATCATTTCCGGTTTGTCAACAAAAAATACAGCCGGTTAGCTAATTTATCGCTGGTGGAGATGATTGGCCGCCCGATTTGGGAAGTCCTGGGCTTCGACTTTTTTGACCGCTGCAAACCCTTTATAGATAGAGCCTTGGCCGGTGAAACCGTTACCTTTGAAGATCAGTTTCCCGACCCCCACAGCATGGACCCCTTTACCGTACAAATCACTTACCTGCCGGACAAAGACAATGATCGCATAAAGGGGGTTTTTTCCCTGGCCGTCGATGTCACCACACTTAAAGAGCGGACCCACTTTATCGAGGCCGTGACCGAAGCTGATCCGAATTGGATTTACGTCTACAGTCTCAACGAGCAGCGTAATATTTATCTCAATCGAGACATTGGCGAGGAGTTGGGGTACACTGTGGCTGAAATTCAAGCGATGGGGGACCAAATGCTGCCGTTACTGATGCACCCTGATGATTGGGCCAGACAGCCGGACCATTGGGCCAAACTTATTGCCAGTCAAGACTCTCAGGTCTTTCGGCATGAATACCGGATTCGCCACAAAGATGGTGAGTGGCGCTGGCATATTAGCTACGAAACGGTGTTCAAACGTAATGCCGATGGTTCTGCAGCCGAAATTCTGGGATCGGCCATCGATATCACCAACCGCAAAAAAATTGAGCAGGCGCTGCAAAAAACCGAGCAACAGTTGCACCTCATTGCCGATAATGTTCCGGCGCGTATCGCCTATATCGACGCCGACCGGCGTATCAGATATGCTAACCGGCAGTACGACCCCCTAACCGATCTCCCTCCCGGCCAGATGATTGGTCGCCCGCTGCATGAAGTTATTGGGGCTGAACGTTACGAGCAAGAGAAGCCCTATATCGATCGAGTCCTGTCCGGTGAGGCGGTTAGGTTTGAAATTAACGTCCCGGCTCTGACAGCGAGTGACGGTGAACATGAGTTAGTCACCTTTGTGCCGGAAATGGTCAACGGCGAGGTTCAGGGCTTCTTCTCGTTGGTCATTGACATCACCGATCTAAAATCGGCCAAAGTCAAGATTGACGGTCTCAATCAAGAACTGCGCGAGACAATTCATTCGGTTGGGGAAGATCCCCCGGATGCAAAAGCTCAGGAATAAGAATGATGTCACCGCTATTAATTGTGGAAAGCTGCCAGCGCGACAGATAAATTATATAAATTCATCATCTCCCATTCAAAAAAGACGGCAGCTATTAGTGATAGCCGCCGCCCAGAGGGAGGAAATATAATGGAATTCGCTTAGTTTAGAAGCTTTCGTAACGGATGTTGATGTTCGTATCGGCTCCGATCGGAATAGCTTGGATCACCAGCGGCAGGCCGTTGGGCGAGCCGTCAAAAACCAGACTGAATACGGTTCCTTCGACAACGTTGGTCAGGATGGTGCGTTCGGTTAGACCTTGGGCGACAAAGGCATCGCGATAGAAAGCCAACGCTTCATCTAGGGTTAAGTCGGTTTGGAAGTTGGTTTGATAGTAAGGCGCTTCTTCGCCATAGAAGTTTTTGACTACGTTCGGCAGTGGGAAGGCGCTCTCATAAGTTTCAGTCGGGGCGGCTTCGGCCACTACTTCAACCGGCTGCTCTGTCGTCGCCGTGATGGTGTCAACGGCAGGGGCATCTTCGCTAATTTCGACCACAGGTTCGACCACGTTGCTGACCGGTTCAACTTGAGCCGGTTCTACTTCGACCACCGCTTCAGCCGGTTCGGCCGCGACCGGTTCCACTTCGACCGCCGCTTCAACCGATTCGACCTGGACGATGGTGTCAGATACCGTCGTCAGTTCTGTCTCGGTAGCGACCGACGCTTCTGTCTCATTGGCCGGGATGTCCACCAGGGCGAAAGAGGACAAGAAGGTTTCGATATCCTCGTTAGACAGCGCGCCGGGCGTCCCTAAAGCTGCTACCTGATACAGGCGGGTGTCAACGGCATACACTTGCACTTTGCCATAGCCGCCGCCCGGCAAAACCTTGTCGGACACGGTGAAATCAATTTGGCGACCGGGGTAATCGACTAGCGAAATCGACTCTTCACCGGTAGCCGTGCCGTCAAAACCGGCTAAAAAGGTTTCGCGCAGACTATCAAAAGACGACTCGACGACTTCGCTGCTGGCCAGATCCGGTGTAACGGCGTACGGCAAATCATTATAAGCGATCATATAGGCGGCAGCCCCCATATCGGCCATAAAAAGATGCACTTCGGTTTCAACAGCAGCATTGGGCGCTCGCTGAACCTGCTCTTCTGGCTCAACCGGGAACAGCACTGTAAAATTGCCTTCTACGGAGGTGAACTCGTGCCAGTCTGAGCTGGACTCAGCTTCGACCACCGGCAGATCGACTGCCTTGGCCACCTGGCTTGAACTGGGTAGATCAATCGCCTGACGGGCTGCTTTACCGCCACCGCAGGCCAGGGTTGCGAGAACTAAAATAAAGACGACAAAGGCAATGGGTGAAACTTTTCTTGTCATGGTTTTTTTCCTCGTTTAGTATAAACTATATTACTTGCTAACGGACACGTTCTCAATTTGACCGATATGAAGCTCCCCAATTGCCGTTAAGCCGAGTAGACCGCTGCTAGCTGACCGCCGACCGCTGAAAAACTGACACGCTCATTGAAGTTTGGCGGTCAACGGTCGGCGGTCTGCCGTCAGGGGCGCCGAAATCTGGGCAAATCAAGGAGATGTCCGTTAGCAAAACTATATTAAGCACATTATATCAAGCCATCTGCACCAAAAATGCGAACGGAGTGCGAAAATATCATGCCCCAAATTGTTAAGTTGATCGGTATACCCATGGATTTAGGCCAGTCGCGGCGCGGCGTCGATATGGGGCCGAGTGCGCTGCGCTATGCCAACCTGGGCCAGCGGTTGGCGCAGTTGGGCCACACGGTTGAAGATCAGGGCAACGTGGAAATTCCGGTGCGCGATACCCTACCGCCCGAAGGCGGTTTGGCTTACTTGCCGGCCGTGGTCAAAGCCGGCCAAGCGGTGTATGAGGCCGGGCGGCAGGCGGTGGACCAGGGCTGCCTGCCCATCTTTATCGGCGGCGATCATTCCATCTCGGCGGGGTCGATTGGTGGGGTTAGTCACAACCGGCGGGTGGGGGTATTGTGGATCGATGCCCACGGGGATTTCAACACACCCGCCACCTCGCCCAGCGGCAATCTGCACGGGATGCCGCTGGCTGCCTTGCTCGGTTACGGCGCGGCCGATCTGGTCAACGTCGGTCGGCCCGGTCCCAAGTTGCTCCCGGAGGATGTGGTGTTGATTGGCGTCCGCGATCTGGACCGTGAGGAGCGTAAGCTACTGATCGAAAGCGGCGCCACCGTTTATACCATGCGGGCGATTGACGAACGGGGGATGGCCACCATTGTCCGCGAGGCGCTGGACCGGCTGAGCCATCTGTCCCACTTGCACGTCAGCCTGGATATGGACAGCCTCGATCCGACAGAAGCGCCCGGCGTGGGAACCCCGGTTCCCGGCGGGCTAACCTACCGCGAGGCTCTCTTGCTGATGGAACTGCTGGCCGACGACCACCGGGTTGGCTCAGCCGATGTGGTTGAGATCAACCCCATTATCGATCGCGGCAACCATACCGCCCACATCGCCACCATCTTGCTGGCGTCGCTGCTGGGACAATCGATATTGTAGGGAGCATCATGAAACCTCAAGAAGTCGCAAAGAGCTACGACTCAATTGCCGATCGCTGGCATAGTGAACAGTTTCCACGAAGCAACGGTATTGAGCAGCATAAAAGGGCTATTACTTTCACCGAACTTCGAGGTCGCGCCCTGGACATCGGTTGTGGAAGTAGTGGAAGAATTCTAGATTTTCTTTTGGCGGAAGGGTTCTCGCCCGAGGGGCTTGATATTTCATTAAAGATGATTGAGCTGGCGAGGCGAAGGCATCCTGATTTAATCATTCATCATGCCGATATCTGTGAATGGAAGTTCCCGCACAGTTACGATTTTATTTCAGCATGGGACAGCATTTG
Source organism: Anaerolineales bacterium (assembly GCA_020634855.1). GTDB lineage: Bacteria > Chloroflexota > Anaerolineae > 4572-78 > J111 > JAGRBY01. Next base: position 73,785 of record JACKAU010000017.1, on the reverse strand, counting down.
GCATGTCCCACTTGATCAACAGGAACGAGTACTTAGCCAAGTGCTTTCGAATTTAACGCCTCAGGGCATCTGCATTTTCACAACCGGCGGAGTTGATGCCCCGTCCGAAGTTAGCAATTCGTACATGGGACCACCGATGTACCATAGCGCTCTTGGCATTACGGCTACGCTGCAGTGCCTGGCCAAGGCAGGCTGCGCATGTCGGCACTTAGAGTATGATCAGTTGCCTGAGCTTCATGTCTATATCGTTGCCCAAAGAGTTTCAGAGCAGAGTCGGCAAGGTGATACCTAACATATGGAGACAAAAAAATATGCTTAATCCAGAATTTCTTCTGACCTCGTTGGTGGTCGTGCTTATTCCCGGAACAGGCGTGGTTTACACCATCAATACCGGGCTTACGCTCAAATGGCGAGCCAGCCTTGCCGCAGCGGTAGGATGCACGTTAGGGATTGTGCCTCATATTTTGGCTAGTGTTTTGGGGTTATCAGCCCTACTGAACATGAGCGCCCAGATCTTTGCGGTCTTGAAAATAGCCGGGTCAGTGTATCTGCTTTACCTGGCCTGGCAGATGTGGCGTGAAGCGGGAACCTTAGACATGCATCAAAACGCACCGAAACCAAGGCTATCCAAATCGCCGTAAAAGCCATTGCCATCAATTTACTCAATCCTAAATTGACCCTCTTCTTCTTTGCTTTTTTGCCGCTGTTCATTTCTAGAAATTCATCATCGCCGACTGTTGAAATGATTAGCCTAAGCCTTGTTTTTATGGGGCTGACCTTTATCATATTTGCCTTGTATGGCATCCTGGCCAGTGGAATTAGTAGTTATTTGTTCAATTCATCTAAAGTTGTGAAACGAGTGCAACAAGCCTTTGCCGTAATATTAGCTGCCTTTGCCGTTAAGTTGGCCCTGAGTGAAAAATAAGCAAGGGTTAAAGTAACCGCCGGAATAACTGTGGTTCTAGTATTGGCGCACTTGGCGAATAGCATGGCATGCTATGCTAATGACTTTGCCCCCGTTCCTTCCTATAATGGACGTATTCATTAACGCTCTGAACGACTGATACGTCATTAGGAAAGGAAAATAACTATGTCAAAAACCGTATTCATTACCGGCTGTTCCTCCGGCATTGGCCGGGCGACCGCTAAACGCTTTGCCCAGAACGGGTGGAACGTGGTGGCCACCATGCGCCATCCGGAGGCGGAGTCCGATCTTACCCAGATCGATAGAGTTCTGCTCCTCCCGCTCGATGTGACGGAGCGGGAGCATATCACATCGGCCGTCGAGGCGGGGATCGCGCAGTTTGGCCGGATTGATGCCCTAATCAATAATGCAGGCTATGGTCAATACGGCCTGTTTGAAGCGATCTCGCCGGAAAGCATTCAGGCCCAGTTTGCCGTCAATGTCTTTGGGGTTATGGATGTTACTCGCGCACTGCTGCCCCACTTCCGGGCCAACCAGGCCGGCATCATCGTTAACGTCAGTTCGGGGGCGGGTATCTTCACCTTACCCATGATGTCGCTCTATTGTGCCAGCAAGTTCGCGCTGGAAGGGTTTTCAGAAGCGCTAGCCTACGAACTTGCTTCTCAAAACATCCGGGTTAAACTTATTGAACCTCACGGCGGCGTGAGCAGCACCAACTTCGGCGCGCGGTCGGTCGGCGACCTGGCGCTCGATGCCTCGCTGACCGATTACGATGAGTTCGTCGCGCGGACGAATGCAACCTTCGCCGCGATGATGGGCGCGCCAATGGTCAGCGCCGATGACGTGGGACAGCTCATTTGGGCAGCCGTGACCGATGGCGCGGACCGACTGCGCTATCTGATTGGCGATGACGCCCGGGGCTTTGTCAAGGCCCGGCGAGAGCTATCCGATCAAGCGTACGTCGATTTCATGCGATCCTATTTTCGAAAGTAGAGACAGGTAGGCTATGGATCAGATCAGGATAACGCATCTGATGCCAACCCGGCTGGCAGCGCTGGGCATCGCGCCCACCGATATGTTGCGGCGGGCGCGTTTACCCCAAACCCTTTTTCAGCAAGAGCGCGTGGTGGTCAGTACGGCTCAATGGTTTGCCCTGTGGCGCGTCATTGAACAGATTAACGATGATCCGGTGTTTGGGCTAAAACTGCCGCAAGCGGTGCTGGCTGGACCGTTTGATCCACCGACGATCAACGCGCACGTCAGCCCGTTCGTTTTATGAGGGACTGACCAAAATAGCCCGCTACAAGCGGTTGTTTTGTTCCGAGGAAATACGCATCGTCGAGCAGGACAACGCCTGGAACATCGAAGTCGTCTGGCTCGCCGCTAAGGAACCGCCGCCGCCGCTGCTGATCGATTCGATGTTTTCTTCCTTCGTCGAACTGGGGCGACGAGGCACGGGACAGGCGCTGTTTCCCGAACGCATCGCCTTCCGGCGCGAACCGCTTCATCCAGCGATGTACGAAGCCTACTTCCAGTGCCCGATAGACTTCGGCGCTGACCGCGACGTGATGCGCTATCGGCACGAGGCGCTGGAGCAGCCCTTCTATACCTACAACCCTGATCTGCTGGCGCTGCTCGAACCCCAACTGGAGGCGACCTTGCACGCCAGCGTCGCACCCCAGCGATTCATTGATCAGGTCAAGTCGTTGCTCCGCAGCCGGCTGGCCGGGCAGCAGCCAACCGTACATGCCATAGCGAGTGAACTCCACATGAGTGCTCGTACCTTGCAGCGACGGCTGGCTGATGAGGGCATGCATTTTCAGCAGGTCGTGGAGACGGTTCGCCGCGAGTTAGCCCGGCAATATTTGACCGGGTCGTCGCTCGAATTGAACGAGATTGCGTTTTTGCTGGGTTACGAGGAAGCCAGCTCGTTTCATCGGGCGTTCCGCCACTGGGAAGGCACATCGCCCGGTCAATGGCGAGCGGCGCAACATTAGGCTCAAGATCAATCCAAGTGAGATTGATGCAGTCGAGGCTTGGATATAATGACGCAAACTGTTTTTTGTAAGAGGTGAGTATGGACCCACAGAAACCTATTTATATTCTCGGTTCCGGAGCCGTCGGCTTTCCGTTGGCGGCGTGTTTGGCCAATGCGGGCAGGAAGGTCGTTGCCGTTCGCACCAGCCGGAAGGATGTACCGCCGAGCACAATCACCGTGACCATCCACAACGGGGCCGACCGCATCAACGCGTCTGTTGAAACCGTCTCGCTGTCTCAGCTAACGCACCTCGACGGCGCGATGGTTATCGCCACCAAAGCTCACGCCAACACCGCGATTGCCCAGGCGCTTAAAGACAAAGCCGCCTCAGGTCCGGTCGTCATCCTGCAAAATGGGGTTGGGGTTGAAAAGCCGTTTGTCGAAGCCCAATTTGCTCCCATCTATCGCTGTATTCTTTATGTAACCGCTCAGACGACAGCAGAATATGAATTTAGCTTTCGACCGGTTACTCCTTCGCCCATTGGCGTTGTCAACGGCAGCGCCGATGAGTTGATGGAGTGCGTTGACGCCTTGACCACCGCCGGCTTTCCCTTTCGATCAGAAACGAATATCCAAAGGGAAGTATGGAAGAAGGCCATTATAAACGCCGTTTTCAACTCTATCTGCCCCCTGCTTGACGTTGACAACGGGATATTTGCTCGGGATGAAGCAACGGCCAACTTGGCGCGAGAGATCGTTAAGGAGTGTGTAACGCTAACGGACAGGCTCAATATCGGGTTAAGCGAAAGCGAGTTAATGGCCCAAATCATGCTCATCAGCCAGGGGTCCGGCGGCCAGCTTATATCGACCCTGCAAGATATTAAAAATGGCAGACCAACCGAGATCGAGTTTCTAAACCTGGCGATAGCCCGTGCTGGCGCGGCTATGCAACCGAGCCTCTCCCTTCCTAGAACCGAATTAATGGGAAAGCTGATCTTAGCCAAGTCTTTACAGTCGAAAAGAAAGGAGTCGTAGAGCTATTAGAGGGACCGGAAGTATTAAAAACCACAATTTGAAGGTCGCTCATATTCATCACGAGCAAACTTAATAAGACCCATATCATATTCAAGAGAACGCCGCAGAAATCGGGTACGCCCGCTTTCGCTAAGCTGTCAGCGCCGCCTGATGACTTGGCCGACGGACGTCTGACGGCTGACTCATCCACAACCGGGCGACCCGTATTTCATCGTCGTCATGATCCAACCAACACCCCCCGATACCGAACAAACAAAAAAGGACAACATGATGAAATTCTTCACGCTTTTTACACTCGGCGTTGTCGCCGGTTCAATGATCACCATCCAAAGTGTCTTAAACGCTGCTTTGGGCAAAAAGACGGGAAATTTTGGCTCGGTTTTGGTGCTGACCGTAGTGAGTATTGCCATATTACTGATCCTGATTATGGCCTTCCCCAATACCGCCAGTTTAACCAACCTACCTGGGCTGGCCGAGTGGTATCTTTACCTCGGCGGGGTCTTGGGGGTCGCCATCTTAGCCGCGCCGATTTTTCTTATTCCTCGGATTGGGGCCACATCCACGTTAACCGCGTTAGTGGTGGGGCAATTATTTCTGGCCTTAATCATCGATCACTTTGGCTTATTTAGCGTACCGAAGATAGAGATCAATTTGATACGCATTATGGGGATCGCTTTATTGGTGGCGGGCGCGTTTTTAATCAAGCAATAGTTGACGTTAAGAGGTGACAGTCACTTGTTAAATCAACAGCCTCTAAACCCGAAAGGAGAACACCTTGAATACAAGCCAAATTGACAAAGGTAACTCGCGGGTATTGGTGATCGGAGCCGGTGCAGCAGGCTTGGCCGCAGGGCGCAGCCTGCACGATGCAGGCTACGACGTGATACTCTTGGAGGCGCGTAACCGGGTGGGCGGACGGGCTTGGACCCGCTATGATTTGGCGCCCCATCCCGTTGAGATGGGCGCTGAGTTTATTCACGGCGACAAGGCCGTGACCTGGTCTCTTATGCGTAAATACGGCCTACACGCCCTCGACAAAGTGGACTGGGAACAGGGCGGCGCCTACCTGGACGAGCGCCTCCTCGGACCGGAGGCGTTCGATGCGCTGCCGCATGCTGAGAAATTCTCGCTGGTGCATGTCGACGAAGCGGCCGAAGCATGGCACAACGCGGATCAGCCTGATAGTAGCCTAACGGAGATACTGGGGACCGATGAAATGCCGGAGGGGATGCGGGCGTTGTTACGTAACCGTTTCACCGGAGATATGGCCGCTGAGCCGGAACGGCTGGGCATCTATGGCTGGTTGGAATGGATCCGCGTCCATGACGGGCAAGACGATTTTCGCCTTGTTGAGGGTTACAGCCGTCTGATGGAGCGACTGGCTGACGGGCTGGACGTGCGGCTTAACGCCCCTATCGAACGCATCAAGTGGGATGCGAACGGTGTAACCGCCCATACCCGGACAGGCGATACATTTGAGGCGCGATGCGCCGTGGTAACGCTGCCACTGGGCGTGCTGCAAGCTGGCGATGTCACGTTCGATCCGCTGCTGCCGGCTAACAAACAGGCCGCGATCGCTGGGCTGGGATCGGGCCTGGTAAACAAATTGATACTCAAGTTTAAGGAGAAGTTCTGGACTGGGCCATCGCCGGCTTTGCTCACAACACTGGACAGCCAAATTTGGTGGCGGCCCGGTATCGGTCGGGCCAACGAAGCGCCGATCGTGACCGGCTACATGGGCGGCCAGGCTGCCGAGCGATTCATGGCCTTGGGCGAAGAAAGGGCCATTGTAGAGGGGTTACATCACCTTGAGCAGATGTTCGGCTTAAAAGAGTTACAGCGCCAACTGGAAACAGGCTGGCTCGTGGCTTGGCCGGCCGATATCTATACCAAAATGGGCTACTCATACGTGCCCGTTGGCGGTGCGGGCCTACGCGACCAGTTGGCGGCCCCTGTTGAACAGGTGCTGTTCTTCGCCGGTGAGGCGACCAGCCGTGAGTGTGCATCTACCGTCCACGGAGCGTTGGAGAGTGGGTTCAGGGTCGCTGCTGAGGTGATGGGCTAGAAAGTTAGCTGGAGCATTCCGACCCAGATGTCGATAGCGGCGCCATTATGGCTTGCCCAGGGTGATTGCATCCCGCAGCGCAGCATCGGCCCGGTTGTTTATTGCGTGTAATCGGGCGGTCATTGTCCGCCAATATGCCCCGATCTAACAATCGCTCCACCAAATCGACCTTATCGCCGACAGGGTAGTTGCGCCAAATTTCTTGCCTCATGGCCGCCGGAGAGCCGCCCCCATGCAAACTGATCAGTGAATACCAGCCGCCTTGGTACGAAGCCGTCAAATCTTCGATGAAGCGGGCCACCTCGATCCGCTTGTCGTAGGGGACATCAGGATTAGCTCGCAGCACCTCGGCCAGGGTGGCTGCTGTGGCCGGGTTGTGGTCTTCATCGGGGCCTGGCAGCGCCACAATCAGGCCGCCCGAAACTTCGTGGGCGAGGCGGTGCATATCGTAAATCTGCGTGGCGAGCAGTAGTTTGCCGATGTTGGCGAACACCGGTTCCGGCATGAAGCTGTTCGAGTAGGGATCATGGACCGCATAGACGCTGGCGGCCACCCCGCAGGCATAGAAGCCTTCGGTAATTTTGATCAACTCGACCATCGGGTCGCGCAGATTGGCCTTACGATCGGGGTCGAGGCCATTGGCTTCGCACATCAGCGCCCCGGCCCCAATCAGTAGATCGCCAAAGCCGGCCCGCGCCCCAATACAGCTATGACGGTGGTGGGTAGCATAGTTGTAAGTGACCGCGCCGGAATGCTCCCATTCACCCCCCACAAACACCCGCTCCCACGGCACAAATACATTGTCAAAAATCACCACGGCGGTGGATTGTCCATAGCGACGCGAGAAGAGCGGCGAACCATGTTCGGGCTTCTCGCCGGGCCGACCCGCAGGACGAGCGACGATGGTAATCCCCGGTGCATCGACCGGCACGGCGCAACACACAGCAAAGTCAGCATCGGCTTGGCCCATGTTACGGGACGGCATGACTAGGAACTCATGGACATAGGGCGCCGCCGTCACAATGGCCTTGGCGCCGGAAATGACGATGCCTTGGCCATTACGCTCAACGATGTGGACATAGACATCCTGGTTAAGCTGTTGGTTGGGCCGCTTGCTGCGGTCGCCTTTGGCATCGGTCATGGCGATACCCAAGGTCAGGTCTTCATCCTGAACATGGCGCAGATAAGCGGCAAAGCGGGCGCGGTGCTCGGTGCAGCCCTTGGCGTCATCGATCCGGGCGACCACTTGACCGATCCCGTTGAGCGCATCGTGGGCTAAGTAACGCTGGGCGCAACCGGTTTCCTGGCAGAGCAGGCGCACCGCCTCCAGTTTGTTGAGCAGGTCGCCCGCCGCCTCGTTGATGTGGACCATGCGATTAACGGTCTTACCGCTGGCGGATTGAATAGCTGTCATCAAAGGTGCCTTGGTCGGATCGTGCGCGAAATCGTAGGTAACGGCCAGAGCATTAATCCCTGGTTGGAGTGAGGGTGCATCAACCACCGACTCGATTAACTGGCCGTTGACATAGACCGTCGGTTTGTACTTACGCAGCGAGTCACGGTAATCCTGTCCGGTCATCAACCGGCTGGTGTCGCTGCTGACTGATATTTTCGTAGCCACATTGCCTCCATATAACATCGTTTAATCAAGTGAACAGTGTTTAATCAGAGCAAATATAAGATATTTGAAATTGTTTGTCAAGTGCGGTGATGACTATCGGGTACAAGGTTTGACGATTTAGCTTGGCCTGGGTATCCTTGACGCGGAACTTTTAGGCCGCCGCCAATTTGGGTGTATCGTGACCCACACCATAGGGTCCTGGGATCCCACGTTCGGAATGTGTCAAGAAAAGTGAGACAGAATGAAAAAGAAATTAAAGAGCATTAATCGAGATCGGTGAGCCAGAACTGGGCTGATTGATCCAAACTTCAGTTGGAAGCGGAGCGAGGGTGGGTAAGCCACGCACAAAACGCTCCGGGTGTTGAGTATAGGCCAACTGTAAAACGTGTTGGCGTTGAGCCTGAACCTGGTCGGCCCAGCCATAGTGAACTGCGGCTGGGGTCAGCAAATGCAAAGCCGAATGGTAATAGTCGGAGTTGTAGGCGGTCAAAAAGGTGTGAGCCCAGGCATGAGCGTGCTGATAAGAGGGAAAGGTAGCGGGATAATCGGCTTGATATTTCATGGTTTTGAACTGGGCTTCGGAATAGGGATTGTCATTGGGCCGATAGGGTCGGGAATGAGACGGGGTGATCTCCAAATCCTTTAAGAGTTGAGCCACGGATTTAGCCCGCATCGGCCCCCCGCGGTCAGCGTGCAAGGTCAATTGGCGCGGCGGGATGCCTTGGTTATGGCAGGCGGTGGCAATGAGTTGTTGGGCCAGGATTTCCGATTCCTGCTCGGCTAACAACCAGCCGACAACAAAACGGCTGAAGATGTCGAGCATAACATACAGGTAGAAGGGGGCATATTTGACCGGGCTTTTAAGTTGGGTGATATCCCAACTCCAGACTTGGTTGGGGCCGGTGGCCACCAACTCGGGTTTAGCATAGACAGGGTGACGCCGTTGGGGGCGGCGTTCCCGAACTTCGTGATGGTCAGCCAGAATGCGATACATCGTCCGCCAATGGCACAGGTAGCGACCCTCATCCAGTAAGGTGGCATACACTTGCCGGGGAGCGTGGTCCACAAAACGCTCACTATTGAGTATCTGGCGCACCCTCTGCCGTTCCGGCTCACTCAAGGCCCGACTGGGCTTGGGACGCGGTTGGGTCACCTTAGCCGGTTGGCGGGCCCGATAGAAGGTACTGCGCGGGATACCTAACTGCTGACATGTTTGGCTGACCCCCAATTGCGGGGCTAATTGCTGCGCCAAAGTTATCATTTCGGCTCGTCCGTTGTCGTCAGCTGTAGCCCAAGTAGTTGTGAAACTTTTTTTTGGATATCGATCACCAACTGGGCTTGGGCCAGCGCTTGTTGCAACCGTTCATTTTCTCGCTTCAGGCGCGCGTTTTCAGCCGCCTGGGCGTCGGTCGGGCGGCCCCGTTTTGGTCCGGCGGCCGCTTCTAATTCACCCCGCTCTTGGGCTTGTCGCCAGCGGCTCAAGTGGGACGAATACAACCCTTCCCGTCTCAACAAGGCCCCGATTTGGCCGTTGTCGCTGCATTGCTCGGCCTCCGCTACAATTTGCCGTTTGTAGCTCGAACTGAACTGGCGCCGGCTGGCGGATACAACGACTTCCGGGTCCGGTACGGCTGCCTTGAGTTGTCTGTTTACGTTGGGTTCAATACTGGGTTGTTGTTCATTAATACTGGGTTGTTGGGCGTGAGACATTTGTTTCTCCTTGTCATCATTATATTCGACTCTATTTTCTTCGTTAATCTTGTCTCACTTATTGTGGCACACAGAGGTTGCACCACCTGAAACATACCACTAATTCTTATGACTGAGTCAGCAAAAAAACCGCCAAGAGAAGAAATAGAGGCCGCTGCCTCACCTCCCCCACGTATGCTACGAGAGACAACTCTCAACGAAGCCCGTCGGGCGCTGATCCTTGATGCGGCCCGCGCGGTCTTCTTCGAGCTAGGACTGGAAGGGACCAGTCTGCGTGAAATTGCCAAGCGGGCGGGCTACACGCCAGGGGCTATCTATAATTACTTTAATAACCGTGAGGAAATCTACGCGGCCTTGCTGAGTGAGTCGTTGGAACGCCTAAAGGAGGCGGTTGACAACGCCGATAGCGATCCGGCAGAACCAGCCGCACCGGCCTTGTTACAAGCCAGGGCCAGGGCTTTCTTTAAGTTCTATCAGGATAACCCTCAGGATATGGACTTGGGCTTCTACTTGTTCAATGGCGCCCAACCTCGCGGCTTAACCCCTGAATTAAATCAGCAACTGAACGATCAACTGCGGGCCACGCTCCTGCCCATCCAAGAGATGTTGGTCAGCCTGGGTTTAGCTGAGGCCGAGGCGGTGGCCGAAACTACGGCTATTTTTGCTCACGCCGTCGGCTTGTTGATGCTACACCATACCCAACGGATTCGGTTATTCAAACAGAATGCTCAAGAACTTTTTGAACAATACCTGGCCTTCTTAATTCAAAGGATCAGCTAATAGAGATGAAGATCGTTGTTAGTTTTCCGGCTTTGTTAATGCTGTTGGTTGTATTCGGACTAGGCATTTGTTCAGCTTGGGAAGCATGGCCGGCGGAGATTCCTCGCCAAGAACAAAATCATCGTGTTGTAATTGATGAACGTGATCAAATGTGTACCTCTACTCAGGATTGCGTGTTGGCTTGGACTGATTGTAGTTCGTGTGAATGTGGCACGCCCATCAATCAACAGCACGCGGCCAAGTATGAACAAGCTTACAAAGCGATGTGTATGAACTATCGCGGGCCGGTGTGTGATATGGCCTGCCCGGAGGTAACGCTCGATTGCGTCGATAATCTTTGTGTGGCGGTTGAAAAAGCAGAGTGACGGGTTGCAATACCGCCCGCTGACCGCCGACTGCCGCCAAACCGATGCACTAAAAAAATTAAACAGGTAAACGGGACCAGGAATAATGACAAAGGATGCAATTCTGTCACCCACCATAACCGAGACTCAGTTTGACAATGGGTATTGGTATGCGGCCGAATTGAGAGCGTTTGCCAAAGAGATAGGGAGCATTAGACCTGCCGGCTTGATTCTCCTCGCTTTACAACCCCCCAATGTTACTTTTGATGAATGACACTACAACCCCTTTGTTGATAGACTAAACCCATGTAATCTGTTCATTTAATCGACCGAGGCGATACCCTGCGCTTTAGGCCGTAAAGGAAATAAAAAATGGTTTTCACCCTCACCCCGTCGCTGACGCGTCTCGCCTCTCCCTTTAGCTACCCCTATAATGTACGGGTGATGTTTTTCACCGGCGAAGCGACCCGCCGCGAGTGGGCCGCTTCCGTTCACAGGGCGTTGGAGGGTGGGTTCAGAACCGCCGCTGAGGTAAGGGAATAATAACGGAGGAATCTATGCCATCTCAAACACAGTCCTTAGAAAACGGTTGGATGACTTATCCCCACGTGACTTGGCGGCGATTTGTGTTCAAACTGCCGCTTTATCTGTGGCGGCTGGGTTTAGGTCGTTTACTACCGAGCAATTTTCTGGTATTAACCACCACCGGTCGTAAAAGCGGTTTGCCGCGCCATACCATGTTGGAGCACGGTCGCATCAATGACTGCTTTTACATCGGCAGTGGTTGGGGCCGCCAGTCGGATTGGGCGCGCAACCTGGCCGCCCAGCCGCTGGCAACGGTGCAAACGGCGCGGACCCAGGCCATCAGCGTTCGAGCCGGCCAGTCGTTAGACGCCACGGAGTTGAGCCAGGTGTATCAGGCGGTCCAGGGCCACAGTCCAGCCTGGCAAGAGTATCTGGCGGCGTGGAAGGTAGAAGACACCGAAGCCGACTTTATCGCCGCCAACCAAGACGGCCGGTTATTAACCTACCGCCTTGAGCCGGTGACCGCCGTTACTCCGCCGCCGCTGCCCCTCGATTTGCGGTGGGTATGGGGCTGGGTGTTGGGGGGATTGGCCTTTGTTTTAGCGGTAGCTCTGGTGAGACATAGTCAGGACTGACACAAAAAAATCAGGTGACAGTCACTGGAGCGCGTGACAGCTCATGCGCCTTCGACCTCACCGCGCTCTCTGATAGTAAGGGGGTAGGGGTAAGGTCTATTTTCAAGGGAGTCCGACAGTCCTAACAGGACGACAGCGAGAATGAAAATTCCGTAGGACAAACTTAAGTTTGTCCTACACCTTATTTTCAGAGGAGTCTGACAGTCTCACTTGAGACGATACCGGCAATGAAAATCGTGTTTTACCCTCACCCCGTCGCTGGCGCGACTCCCCTCTCCCTGAGGGAGAGGGGTTGGGGGTGAGGGCTATTTTCAAAGGAGTAAATGATGATCAAACCGATGCGTATTGAAATTCCTGACCAGGACCTTGACGATCTGCGTCAGCGGCTCAAGCACACCCGGTGGTCGCCGCCGATCGCCGGCTCGAATTGGGCCGATGGCACGGATGGCGACTATCTGCGCGATCTCATGGCCTATTGGGCTGGACCATATGATTGGCGTCAGCGAGAAGCGCGGTTAAACACCTATAACCATTTCCTTACAGAAATTGATGGCTGGCAAATTCATTTTATACGGGCCAATGACCAGGATACTAAATCCATCCCCTTGCTGTTGTTGCACGGTTGGCCCAGCAGCTTCGTGCAGATGTTGAACATCATGCCATTGCTGACGGAATCGCGGCGTGACGGAACCCCTAGCTTTGATGTCATCGTGGCCTCGATGCCCGGCTATCCCTTTACTCAATTTCCAACCGAGCCGGGGATGAGCTTCGCCCGCATAGCCGATCTCATGACCAAACTGATGGTTGAAGAACTCGGCTACGACCGCTTTGCCGCCCGAGGGTCCGATCAGGGGGCCTTGGTCCAGCAGCAGATCGGTCTAAAGTACCCGCACCGTCTAATCGGGATTCATCGCTCCGGGATTACGCCATTTGCTTCGCCGCTGCCTGACGATCTCAGCCCGGCAGAGATGGCCTACCAGCAGCAGGTCCAGGCGTGGGCGCAGCGGGAAACAGCCTACGCCCGGCTGCAAGCCTTGCGGCCTGAAACGCTGAGTCCGGCGCTGGCCGATTCGCCGGTGGCGCTGGCCGGTTGGTTTATCGAGAAGTTTCAACGCTGGGGCGATGGCGGCGCTGACCTCGATGCCCACTTCGGACGAGACAATTTACTGGATAATCTGTCGCTGCATTGGTTCACGAATTCGGCGGTGGCCTCGACCCGGCTGTATCGAGAAGCCGCCCGCGATCCCGGTCTTTCGGGTCGAGTCGAGGTACCGACGGCCATCATGATGCCCCTGCGGGATGGGGTAACCGTACCCGCGCCCCGCGAATGGGCCGAGCGGACCTACAATGTCCAGCGCTGGACGATCCTGGAACACGGCGGTCATTTCCCGGAGTGGGAGGTACCCGAAGCCGTGGCTAATGACGTCCGGCAGTTCTTTGCCGGGCTGGTAAGCTAATCATCTATCCAATTACCCCCTCACTAGTAGAAAGTTCAGCACTTCGCTGACGAACAGTTCAGGGCTAGTATCCATCGCGACGTGCTGCTGGCCGGGTAAAATGACGACGCGGCTGTTGGGCAGCGTGGTATCGAGTCGTTGGATGGCTCGCTCAAATAGAGGGGGGCTATCACCCCCCAGCAGGAGCAGCGTGGGCGTCTGCAGGGTGGTGAAAAGGTTCGGATCGAACTGATAGGTCTGATCCAACATGATCTCGCGGGGGATGGTGGGCGCCAGTTGAATGCGCCCGCTCCACATGGGCAGTTGACGATACACCGCCAACTCGTGCTCCGGCATGCGGACTATCTCACGCATAAATATTTCCAGGGCCGCCTCCTGTTCACCCTGGTCGAGCCGTTGTTGCATTCGGGCGGGGATGTCGGGCGGATACTGCGGCAGGCCGGTGGGAATAGGCGGCTCGTAGAGAATGAGGCGGCCGATCTTGTCGGTTAGCCGCGCGGCCTCTAAACTACAGACCGCCCCATAGGAATGACCGAGCACAAAGACCGGTTCCCCAACAGCCTCCACCACCGCAGCTACGTCTTCCGCTTCACGCCTCAGTTCATAAGCCGGGGCATCGCCGCTTTCGCCGCGACCGCGCCGATCCATAGTATAGACGCAGAAATGGGCTTCAAGACCGGGCGCGATCCGTGACCACCGCCGGTGATCGGCCGTGGTGCCGTGGACCAGCAGCAGGGGCGGCCCTGATCCGCTGCGCCAAAAACCGATAGTCGTACCATCGTTTGAAGTGATGTGATCCAGCATTGTTTCGCTCCTTCCTTGTTAATACTCGAAAGCTCCGCTCTACGGATTTTCTGCAAAATTGTTCGGCTTTGATCTTAGCTAACTAAAGCGTAGCGTCAATAACCTCCTGGTCAACTGGTCGATTCGGTTTCCACTTGGCACGATTGTCCCTGTGATAACACGCCACGGTTTCGTCGACTACTTGTCATGCGATTCTGGTAGTAAGGGTTCGGCCAAAAACCCTTACGTGGATTCGGGCCAAACCCTTGTAACGATTCTGACAAAACCCTTATAAGGGTTCGATCAGAACCCATGTAAGGATCCGATCATGATCCTTATAACGGTTTGATCAAACCCATGTAAGGATCCGATCATGATCGTTATAAGGATTCTGGCAAAACGGTTATAACGATCCTGGTAAAACCCTTATAACGATTCATCACAATCCTTATGAGAAAACTTTGCGTCTCCTTATAATGAACCTTCAAGCCCCTCGTAAACGTGGAACGTGGGATGTAGAACGTAAATTCTCATATTCCACATTCCACGTTCTAGAATCCATACCAAAATCCTCTCAAATCTTTTGCGGCAAGGCAAGATATGCTATACTTTAAGTATCTTCGTTTTTCGACCTCGCCTTGATACTATCCACTTCGACCCACTACTAAACAATAAATTTTGTTGATTGACTGCAACTTCACTCAAGCCATCGTCTTAGTAATGTTGAACAAATTAAGTGTATTGGACGCAACTTTGTCAGCAAGAGATAGTTAGAACGTCCGTAAAGATGATAACCCGTTAAACCTAAGCCACCTATACTATAAAAATGGTTAAATACCCCATCGAAGTAATAAATATTGGATTTCCCAAAACAGATGCTATTGAGAATGCAATTTACATTCTCAATCAATATCAGGATACATTTAGCTTTGTCCTTTTAAGGAATGAAAAATTTGAAACTTACGAGGCCCAACACGTAGATCATTTTAAATCCAGAGAACTATACGACTTAATGGACAAAGTTTTTATGGATTTAAAAGGCATTCACCATTTTACTATCGGTGTTGTAGAGAAACGGTTAGCGGGCAAGAATTTACCCAACCTGTTTAGCTCTATGGACACGAATGAAAATGGCAGGTATACCGGAAAAGCAATCACAACATCGTATCAAACAGACCAGCTCTTATACCCTATCCCTGTTGAAATTTATTATATATTCGAGTTCTTGAGTATTTCGATACGTTTTATTGTGGGAATAGGAATGATACACGATCGAGAACGAGGCTGTCTATTTCATCGGAAGATACAGAAAAAAGATATTTTAGACGTAATTAGGGATGGGTATATCTCTCGTGAAAGCCAAAAACTAATCAATGAATATTTAGAGGTAGAGCAGATTATCTCTTTTAATACGCTCATTCGAATAATTAGCGCCGTTGCTAGATCGGCTGATCCCAAAAAGAGCTTTGATGCCTACTTGGTACAAGACAGTAGCAAAAATAAAAGTAATAAGCGAACCACAATTTTCATTAGCTATAGTCACGCCGATGAAACATGGTTGAACCGGCTTAAGCCTCATATTAAGTTGCTTGAAAGAAAAGGGCTAATAAACTCGTGGGATGACACTCAAATTAAAGCCGGCGCCCTTTGGCGGAAAGAAATAGAAAACGCTTTAAGCACGGCTAAAGTTGCTATATTACTTGTTAGTGTCGATTATTTGTCCTCTGACTTTATTATAGAAAATGAATTACCATCACTTCTAACGGCTGCTGAAAAAGAAGGCTCAATCATATTACCGGTAATCGTTCGTCCTTGTGCATTTGCTGTGTCGGAACTCTCACTATTTCAATGTGTTAATTCCCCCTCGAAGGCGTTGAGTGGTATGACTGAGCATGAACAAGAGCAAACGTTTGTCAAAGTTACAGAAAGTATCATGGCAGCTTTAGATAAACTATAAATAATAGATTTAAGGTTAGCTAAGGGATATGCTAACTTATACTAATAGACAAAACAAATAAAAGATGTGCAATCGGTCCCTGTCATTCCCGCACGCTTTAGGCGGGAATCCAGCGTTACAAGGCCCCGTGGATGCCCGATAAAGACATTCGGTCATGACATAATGGCTTTCATTGTACGCTGTTTATCTGACTTATCTATAAGTCGTCTCGTAAACTTTGCCTACAAATCAGTCAGTGGGTTGAAGTGAGGTACGAGCCCCACTAACCCAGCCATCCATTGTTGGTCGGGTTTCATCTTTCAACCTGATCTACGATCATAACCGCCGGTTCAGAACCGGAGTTGACAAGTTACCCTCATCCGGCTCGGCAGTTAAGCGGCGTTGCTCCCACAGCACATAATGTTCCACATATCTTCCCTGTTGAATTTTCATAAAACCGCAGACACGATTGAGTTCACCCGGTCCTATTTCGGTTGGGCGGCGTCCAGACCTGACAGGTTTTCAACTTTGCCGTCATTTGAAGGCTCGGTTGAATGCAAACGCTACAGGGCAGTAGAGGCTCGGTGTAAAACCTGTCAGGTCTCCGTCCGTGCGGGAGAGTCGCTCCAACCCAGACCTGACAGGTTTTCAACTTCATCTTCACTTGAAGGCTCGATTGAACGCAAACGCTACAGGGCAGTAGAGGCTTGGTGTAAAACCTGTCAGGTCTTCCTACGTGTGGAGAGCAGCCCTGACAAGTTTTCAACCTCCCCTCACTTGAAGATTTGGCTGAATGCACATACCATAAAGGAGTAGCATCTCGTCACAAAACCTGTCAGGGCTTCCTACGGTGGGAGAGCCAACCAGACCTGTCAGGTTTTCGAAGGTGACTTCAATTGAAGGTCTGTTTGAAGGCAAACGCTACCATACGGCAAAGACCCTATGGAAAACCTGACAGGTCTTCGTATGGGCGGAGTCCAGACCTGTCAGGTTTTCGAAGTTGACTTCACTTGGAGACCTATTTGAATGCAAACGCTACAAAGCGGCAAAGACTCTATGGAAAACCTGACAGGTCTTCGTTCGATCTTCGTATGTAAGGCAACACTCCATGACCAAAACAACCCCTTTAGAATTCGGCCACTACTATCACATCTACAATCGCGGCAACAACCGGGAAAATCTATTTCGTAAACCGGACAACTACTACTATTTCCTGAAGTTGTATACCAAACACATCAACCCCATCGCCGACACCTTTGCTTACTGTCTGCTGCCCAACCATTTTCATCTGTTGGTCAAGATCAAGGTGGTTGAAGCCATCAAACACGATCAGCGTAAGCCCCTCAAAGAGCCAAGCCAATACTTTTCCAACTTCTTTAATGCCTACGCTCGCGCTTTCAACAACGCTTTTCAACGTACCGGTGCCCTATTTGAACGACCTTTTGGGCGTATTCCAGTCACATCTGACACCTACTTTACCCAGTTGGTGATCTATATTCATCGCAACCCTCAAAAGCATAGGTTGATTGCTGACTTCTGGGAATGGCCTTACTCTTCCTATCACACCCTCTTTTCCGATAAACCCACCTATATGCAACGCGATGCTGTTTTAGAGTGGTTTGGTGGTTTCCAGGAGATAGAACCACTGCACCAGTCCGGGGTGAATGAAGCACTGCTTGAACCGTTAATTTTGGAAGATTTCGATTAACCCCGAACCAGACCTGACAGGTTTTCAGCTTCCCCTTCACTTGAAGGCTCGGTTGAATGCAAACGCTACAGGGCAGTAAAGTCTCGGTGTAAAACCTGTCAGGTCTCCGTACGTGCGGGAGAGTCGCCCCAACCCAGCCCTGACAGGTTTTCGATCATCCCTTCACTTGAAGGCTCGGTTGGATACAAATGCTACAGGGCGGTAGAGACTCGGTGTAAAACCTGTCAGGTCTTTATCCGGCCTGCCCAATGGTACTTTGATTTTTGCCCTTTAGTCCTGGGAGAAAAGACCTATTATGACCGGTCCAGAAGTGTGTTATGCTTTCTCCACTTAAAATCACCAAAGGCGTTGGCCCTCCCCAACGGCCTTTTGGAAGAGATAGAGCGGACCGGAGCGGCTAACTGCCCGGCCGGGGTTCACTGGTGTAGCGCTCACCGGTGGAAATAGCCGCCCCACCCACAGATCGATCTTGACCCGGCGACGCCGTCGCGCCGAACTATTCCAAACATCAACCAATTGAATAGTAGGACCTTTTCTTCTTTCTGGTGAAACAGGCTGTTTCCCTATCTGTACGACAATTGTCTTTTCAAGATTTCGACAACTTTTTCGTTCATCCTTTTTCTAAAGTTAGGAGTCAATATATGATCCATTTCGGTTTGTATAAAAACAAACTGACCAACGGTAAAGAACAGTTCAAAGCCCAGGTGTTGAGCAAAGAGACCTACAACCTGGATGGCGTCATCGATCGGATGTTGGAGCAGGGCACCACCCTGACCCGCCAAGATATTGTCGCTGTACTGGATCTGTTCTTCCGTACCGTCATGATGTTGGTTCTGGAAGGCCATAATGTTCTGACGCCGCTGGTCAACCTGGGGGTATCCATTGCCGGTAACTTCAAAAGCCAAGATGCCCCGTTCGACAAAAAAGTCCATAAAGTGAAAGCGCGGGCCAATGCCAACAAGGTGTTCAAAGATAAGGTCGAGAAAGAGGCCCAGGTGCAGCAGCAAATGCCCAACCGGCCGATGCCCCAACCGGGCGAGTGCATCATCCCGAACGGCCCGGACAACAGCACCTTGACTCCCGGCGGCGGGGTGAAACTGCGCGGCCACAACTTGCAGTTCAACGAGGCTGATCCGGAGCAAGGTATCTTCCTGGTAGCCGGTGATCAAACCCGGACCCGCGTCGAGATGGTACTGCACAACACCGCTCGCGAGTTAATCTTTCTGGTTCCCAATACGCTGACGTCTGGTGAGTACACGCTCGAAGTGCGGGTGCGGTACGGCAACGATAACGTTCGCGCCGGGGTCTTAGAAAGCACCCTCAACGTGCCGTCGAACGGGCTAGAGCCGACTCAACTGTAGTAACGTAATCCTAAGGTGACAGCCACCAGGTGGCTGTCACCTAATATTTTAGACCTGAGCGATTTTCATGCAGTCATAATAACAATAACATTCCAACCGCAAGTTACTTTTAGCGCCAGATGAGGGATTAGACAATGGCTCATGTGCCCGTCAACACCTTGTTATTAAGCCGAGACCGGTTACAATAAAGATATCACCCTCATTCTGATGGGGCGATTTGGCTCTCTTCGACGCTGCGCCCAAATTCAGCTTCCCCTAATCCTCAATCATAACCTAAGGAGGCCGTATGCCTTACTATAACCGTGATTTTCTAACCCAAGACCCTGCCGGAGAGCGTACGCTCGAACGGCTGCTGGCGCTACGTAGCCGGCTTGACGATCCCGTGTATGGCGTTCCGCCGCGCTCTCAAGAAACCACGCTTTTACTGGCCACATGGAACCTGCGCGATTTTGACAAACCGGCTTATGGCCGGCGCTCTGAAGAGGCTATTCATTATATCGCCGAGGTGGTGGCCCGCTTCGATATGATCGCTTTGCAGGAAATCTATCGCGATCTCGAAGCGCTGGAACGGCTGATGCGCCTGCTGGGCGGCCACTGGAGCTACCTGGTAACCGATACCGGTGAGGGTCAAGCGGCCAACAACGAGCGTCTCGCTTTTTTATACGATACGCGTAAGGTGAATTTTGCCGGTCTGGCCGGTGAGATTGTTTTACCGCCCATAAAGATCGATGGCGAACTTCGACAGCCACGTCAACTGGTCCGCACGCCTTATATTGCCGGCTTCAGAAGCGCCTGGACCGACTTTGTCCTGTGCACCGTGCATATCCTCTATGGTAGCTCTAATCCCAACCACCCGGCGCGGGTCGAGGAGATTCGACAGTTAGCTCGCTTTCTCAAAGACCGCTCAACTGACCCGGCCGCCTGGAGCCGTAACCTGATTGTATTAGGGGACTTCAACATTTTCAGTAACCGTGACATCACTATGCAAGCCCTGCTTGATGAAGGTTTTCTCATTCCGGCTGAGCTACAGTCGATCCCCGGCTCGAACGTGCCCCGGAACAAACATTACGATCAGATCGCCTTTCGGGTGCGGCCTGATCGCCTCAATACCACCGGCAAGGCCGGAGTTTTTGATATCTTTGATGTGGTCTATCGCGATGAGGATGAACCCCTTTATATTGACGAGATGGGGGCGCGTTACCACACCACCAGCGAAGGTAAACCGCGTCAAAACCCCAGCCAATACTACCGAACCTATTGGCGTACCCACCAAATTTCCGATCACCTGCCGATGTGGGTCGAACTGCGCATAAATTACACCGAGCCTTATCTTAATCGCCTCTTGGAAGAGTGGCAGAAAAAAACAACGGACAGCCAGCCGGAATAACCTCAAGTTGGGCTTATAAACCGTCCAACGGACGTTGATCAGCCCTTTTTGGGATTTGGGGAGGTGCGTTTTATAATGGACCGATGTCCACGCCAATTCTCGCCACAAAACTGTATATCCCTCCACCTCGGCCTAATGTGGTTCACCGTCCCCGCCTGATCGAGCGGTTGAACGAGGGTCTGCACCGCCCATCAGGCGTAACCCTTATCTCAGCCCCGGCCGGCTTTGGGAAAACCACGCTGGTTAGCAGTTGGATTGATAATTTACGAATGACGAATGACAATTTACGATTGGATACTCCCAAAGAAAGCCACATCGTCAATCGTCAATCCAAAATCGAAAATCGAGCTACTTGGCTTTCTTTGGATAATGGCGATAACGATCCAACTCGCTTTCTGACTTACTTGGTCGCGGCGTTGCAGACGGTTGCACCGAATATTGGCGCAGGGGTGTTAGATGCGCTCCAATCACCGCAGCCGCCGCCCACCGAATCGATACTGACGGCTCTGCTCAATGACATCGCCGCCGTCCCGGATAATTTCCTCCTCGTCCTCGACGATTACCACGTAATTGAGGCCAAACCGGTTGATCAGGCCCTCGCCTTTCTGCTCGAACACCCGCCGCCCCAAATGCACCTGGTCATCACCACCCGTGAGGACCCCAATCTGCCTTTGGCCCGGCTGCGCGTTCGAGGCCAATTGACCGAACTGCGGGCCGCCGATTTGCGGTTTACTCCGGCCGAAGCCGCCGATTTTCTTAATCAGGTGATGGGCCTTAACCTGTCAGCGGAAGACATCGACGCCTTGGAAACGCGCACCGAAGGCTGGATTGCCGGTCTGCAATTGGCCGCCATCTCGATGCAAGGCCATCAAGACGCCGCCGGTTTCATCAAATCGTTCACCGGCAGCCACCGGTTCGTGATGGATTATCTGATCGAAGAAGTCTTACACCAGCAGCCTGAAATCATTCAGACGTTCTTGCTGTACACCTCTATCCTTGACCGTATGTGTGGCCCTTTGTGTGAGGCGGTGGTGGGGAGATTAGAGATTAGAGATTGGAGATTGGAACGGGATGACCAAGCGATTGAACAGCCCCAGGGCCAAGCTATACTCAACTATCTTGAACAAGCTAACCTGTTCATCATCCCCCTAGACAACGAACGACGGTGGTACCGCTATCACCATCTCTTTGCCGATTTGCTTCAGCAGCGACTGCGGCAAACCCCGCCCGCTCTTTCTTCGCTCTCATTGGCGGAACCTGAGGCGGGGCAATCCCCAGAGGGAAGTATCCTGGCGAAGCTCCACCTCCGCGCCAGCCAATGGTATGAACAGCAAGGGTTACTGCCCGAGGCTATCCACCACACCCTGGCCGCCGAGGATTTTGAGCGAACTGCCACGCTGCTGGAATTGATTTGGCCGGCCATGAGCGGCAGTTTTCAATCGGCTATCTGGCTGCGATGGGTTGAACCGGTGCCTGATTCGGTGGTACAGGCCAGGCCCGTTCTCAGTATGGCCTATGCCTGGGCTTTGCTGGACCTGGGTCAACTAGAGGCCGGCGAACTTCGGCTGCGAGACGTCGAGCAGTGGTTGGAGAGCAGCTCTGCATCACCCTTGGCCGGTAAAATGATCGTCGTCGATGAGGCCCAGTTTCAAACATTACCGGGGTCACTCGCTACCGCCCGCTCTTACCTGGCCCATGCCTATGGCGATGTACAGGGCAGCGTGCAATACGCCCGGCAAGCCCTCGACCTGTCCCCTGAGGATGACCTGATTCGACGGGGCCAGGCCGCTTCTCTGTTGGCTCTGGCTCACTGGGCCGGCGGCGAGTTAGAGGATGCCTATCGGGTCTTGGACGAGGCTATGGCGATTTTTCGAGCGGTGGGGCAGATTGTTTTTGCGATCAGCGGCACCTATGGCCTGGCCGACATTAGGCTCACGCAGGGACGACTCCGAGAGGCGATGACGATCTATAAGCAGTCCTTACAACTAGTGGAAGATCAGAACGAAGTCGCTCTACCCGGCACAGCCGATCTTTATTTAGGACTGGGTGATTTGTACCGAGAGCAGGGTGATTTAGATGCGGCCGCAGCCCATCTGGCCAAAAGCGAGGCGCTAGGCGAACCAGCCGCCCTGCCGGATTGGCCCTGCCGGTTCCGCCTGGCTCGGTCTCGCTTACGGATGGCGCAGGGGGACCCCAGTGATGCGCTCAACTTGGTGGAGGCCGCCGAACGGCATTATTTTCGCGGCCCGATGCCGGAGGTACGTCCTCTAGCGGCCTTAAAAGTCAGATTGTGGTTGGCTCTGGGTCGCCTGCACGAGGCCGTCGCCTGGGTACAAAAACGGGGTCTATCGACTGATGATAATCTCAGTTACCTGCAAGAGTTTGAACACCTCACCCTGGCCCGAGTCCGCATCGCCGAGTATCGACGCAGCCGGGTCGAGCCAACCATCACCGAGACCCTACATCTGCTGGAACGGCTATTACGGGCCGCAGAGGCCGGGGGGAGATGGGGCAGCGTCATCGAAATTTTGATCCAACAGGCGCTGGCCCATCAGGCGCAAGGCGATATTCTTGCTGCCCTTGTCCCCCTGGAGTGGGCGATCACCCTGGCTGAGCCGGAGGGTTACGTTCGTATTTTTGTCGATGAAGGGGCGCTGCTGGTGGAACTGTTGGCAAAAATGAAGGATAAAAGCGGTAAACTGAATGCCTATATTCATATACTGCTCGCTGCCTTTGGACAGCAAAAAGATATTCCCTCCTTATCCACCACCCCACAACCCCTAATCGAGCCGTTAAGTGAACGCGAGTTGGAAGTCCTCCACCTGATCGCTCAGGGGCTCTCGAATCGAGAGATTAGTGAGCGGCTGGTTCTGGCTTTGAGTACGGTTAAAGGGCACAATCGAATCATCTTCGATAAACTACAGGTACAAAGACGGACCGAAGCCGTTGCTCGCGCCCGCGAGTTGGGGCTGATATAACCTCAGTCCAGTTACCCCTTCACCCGACAAAACCGGGCATCAATTGTCGGGCAAAAATATTCTGTATCCGATATCATGCAGATATTGTATTCATGAAAGGAAGTCAAAACGTGGATGCGCTGGAGAGAATGAACCAGGCTTTAGCCTACATCGAAGACAACCTGGCTGATGAAATTGACTTTACAGAGGTTGAACGATTGGCCTTATGCTCGGAATATCACTTTAGGCGAATGTTTTCTTTTCTGGCCGGGGTGTCGCTCTCGGAGTATATCCGGCGCAGACGCCTGACTCTGGCAGCCTTCGAACTGGTGCATAGCGATGTACGGGTCATTGATCTGGCCCTCAAGTATGGCTACAACTCACCGGACTCGTTTACCAGAGCGTTTCACAGTTTGCATGGCGTCACACCTATGGAGGCCAGAACCACCGGGCAGCCCCTCAAAGCGTACCCACGGATGACCTTCCAGCTAACGATTAAAGGAGTAGATGAAATGAAGTATCGCATCGAAGAAAAAGCGAAATTTAGCATTGTCGGGATTATGAAGCGAGTGCCATTGATTTACGAGGGCGTGAATCCGGCAATCGCGGCGATGTGGGCCAGCCTGGATGAGGACACGATCAACACGCTGAAGTCTCTGTCGAATGTGGAACCCAAAGGGTTGATCAGCGCCTCGACGAATTTTTCCGAAGGCCGGTTGGATGGCGGTGAACTCGATCACTACATTGGCGTGGCGACAACCCAGGAGCACCCGGCCAACCTGACTCGGCTTGAGGTGCCGGCCTCAACCTGGGCCGTGTTCGAGTCGGTTGGACCATTTCCGGAGACGCTACAAAATATCTGGGGGCGGATCTATGCCGAATGGTTTCCGACCTCAGGTTATGAGCAAGTCGCCGGCCCGGAAATTCTGTGGAACGAACACAAAGATGTGACTTCGCCAACATTTAGAAGCGAGATATGGATTCCGGTTTCGAAAAGAGAGTAAAATAGGTAGATCACGAGTTCAATACCTGATGAGATATGATAGAACACAGATGACGCGGATCATACCGATTTTCACGGATAAAGCTTGTTTTATTTTAAGAAAATCCGTGTTTATCTGTGCGATTGATACGATCTGCGTTCAATTTACCTGCTTTTATGTAATACTGTGATCTACTGAAAATAAGTAGCTTATCTTATACAGGCAGAGGGCTTGTTACCCTCTGCCTGTTTCTTAGTAACCCCAAACAATACCTCCAAACAATACCCCAAACAATACTTAAGTATCTATACAGCCATACCCTATAGCCCCTATAATAGTGGCATATTCATCAAGTGACCCGACGGTTACGACCGGCTACAAAAGGGACAAGGTCATGTCAAACAAACTCAACCCAACATCTGATCCCCATCAAACGATCTATCAAATCAGGCTCCAGGGCCATCTGGATCGTCAATGGTCAGATTGGTTTGGCGGCCTAACCATCACACTGGAGGACAACGGCGAGACGCTGTTAACCGGCCCGGTGGTCGATCAGGCCGCGCTGCATGGCTTGCTGAGAAAGGTCCGAGATATTGGCATGCCGTTGCTGTCGGTCGTTCGGGTTGACCTCGACCAGGCAGATGCGTCGGGTGGCAAATAGTAAATTGAGACCAGCGCCTCATCAGTAGTATTCAAAGGGAGAAAAAAATGGGCTTAAATAATAAAACTGCCAGAGTGGCCGGAGTGCTGTACCTAACCATCATCGTCGCCGGCATCTTCGCTGAATTTGTCGTGCGCCAGAGTTTGATTGTACCCGGCGACGCCACAGCGACAGCCAGTAACATTATGGCTTCTGAGGGACTATTTCGACTGGGTATTGCCGGCGATCTGATCATGATTTTGAGTGATATCGCCTTGGCCCTGATCTTTTATGTGCTGTTCAAACCGGTCAGTCAGGCGCTGTCCTTACTGGCAGCGTTTTTCAGGTTGGGGCAGGCTACTATTTTGGCCCTCAATCTGCTTAACCTTTTCTTTGTGTTACAGCTTTTAAGCGGCGCTGACTACTTGACGGTCTTTGGCGCGGATCAACTGGATGCGCTGGTGCTGCTCTTTCTCAATGGGCATAGCCTGGGCTATTCGATTGGCATGGTGTTTTTTGGCCTTAGTCTGCTGGTTCTGGGCTATCTGGTTTTCAAGTCGGGCTACTTGCCTCGAATTCTGGGCGGCTTGTTGATATTTGCCTCTTTAGGCTATTTAGTGGATAGTTTTGCCGGTTTACTTTGGCCCAACTACGACAACTATGAAGCTATATTCGCCCTGGTTGTCTTCGTGCCGGCCTTTATTGGGGAACTGTCGATGGCCGTGTGGCTGCTGGTGAAAGGGGTCAGCGTCCCGCAGCAAGCTGATCGCATCGCCGTGAAGACCACGCCAGCCAAAGCGATAGAGGTTTAGGATAAAAGCTGCTTTTGAACCACTGAAACTCTGAATTTTTATGAACACACTGAGAAATAGTGGTTTTTCAGTGTGTTCAGTTAAATCAGTGGGTCAGTGGTTCATCTTACTACCACCTCATTTATTCATATTCAATTTCGATTTGTCGAAACACATCAATATCGTCCAGAAACGGAGATTTAGAATGAACGATTTACAGAAGTTGGGCGGCATTGCCGCCCTGTACGAGGCCGTGGCCTACGTGGTGGGTATTGTATTTTTTATCGTCGTCGTGGACTATGCCGGTGTGGTCGATCCAGTGCAGAAAGTGGCGTTACTGATGGACAACCAGGCCGCTATGCACCTCATCACGCTGATCATCTATGTGGTCTTTGGCGTCGCTCTGGTGGTTTTGGCGCTGGCGCTTCACGAGCAATTGAAGGCCGACGCGCCGGCAATGATGTCGACGGCGACCGCCTTCGGGCTAATCTGGGCCGGCTTGGTTATTGCCAGCGGCATGATCTTTATCATCGGCATGGAGACCGTCGTCGATCTCTACGGCCAAGACCCGGCTCAAGCCGCGACGGTCTGGTTGGCGATTGACCCGGTGTTTGAAGGATTAGGCGGCGGGGTCGAACTGGTCGGCAGCCTGTGGGTGCTGCTGGTCAGTTGGGCCGCGCTACAGACAGGCGGGCTACCCAGGGTGCTGAACTACTTCGGTCTGGTGATCGGGGTGGCGGGCATCATCACAGTTGTCCCGACGCTCGGCGAGCTGGGAGCGATGGTTTTCGGGCTGGGTCAAATTGTGTGGTTCGTCTGGCTGGGGATCGACATGTTACGCCGTAGCTCGAGCGTGACGGCCCAAAAGCCGAATGCAATGTTAGCTAAATCTTGAAATAACGCTAAAAAATTACGAGCAATCAGATAAAAGAGGATATTATGAAAGCCATTGTTTATAGAGAGTATGGATCGCCCGATGTTCTTAAACTTGAAGAGGTAGAAAAACCGACACCTAAGGACAATGAACTCCTCATCAAAATCCATGCGACAACCGTCACGGCTACGGAAGCCACCTTCCGACGCGGTGAGCCATTGATTGCCAGATTATTCACCGGTCTGACCAAACCAAAAAACACCAGATTAGGCGAAGAGTTAGCCGGAGAAATCGAAGCTGTCGGCAAGGATGTAACCCGCTTCAAAATAGGCGACCAGATTTTCGGCACGGCCGGACCTGAGTTTGGGGCTAATGCTGAATATATATGCTTGCCTGAAGACGGGGTGCTTACCATAAAACCGGCCAACATGGACTATGAGGAAGCGGCCTCCAGCGTCGATGGGGTGTTAACCGCCTTGCCGTTCCTGAGAGATACGGGCAATATTCAAAGCGGACAAAAAGTACTAATCAACGGCGCTTCCGGCTCCGTAGGAGCGGCGGCGGTACAGTTGGCCCAGGTCTTTGGCGCAGAAGTAACCGGTGTGTGCAGCACCTCGAATGTAGAATTAGTGAAATCTTTGGGAGCCGATAAAGTGATTGATTACACCCAAGAAGATTTTACCCAAAGCCAGGAGACCTATGACCTTATTTTTGACACGGTCGGCAAGACGTCGTTTGCTCGATGTAAAAAGACGTTAAAACCAAATGGGATCTTTCTTGAAGCGGCCATTAATGGGTTGGGACTTCTTCCTCAAGTATTATGGACAGCCATGTTTGGTAGCAAAAAGGTAAAAATTGCGGCTACCGGTTTAAGGCCGGAAGGCGACAGGAGGAAGGATCTCGTCTTTCTTAAAGAGCTAATTGAAGCCGGGAAGATAAAACCGGTCATCGACCGCTGCTATCCGTTGGAACATATTGCTGAGGCACACCGCTACGTCGATACCGGCCACAAAAAGGGCAATGTCGTCATCACCTTAGACCCTAATCGCGCAATTTAACGCGGCGTTGCGTTGCCGCACAGACAGAAGGGAATCCCATGACAGAACGTTACTTAGACGTATCGCCGGAGGCCGGCGCGGCCTTATTCGCCCGGAATATCTCCGGCGCCGTTACGATGCTCAATCTCCTGCGCTTTCGCGAAGTGGCCGACTATTCGGCCCATCCGGAACTAATGCCAGACGAGCCTATATCCGGCGCAGCGGCCTACCAAAAGTACATCGATCACACCTTGCCCTTCCTCAAGGAAAGCGGCGGCGAGCTGGTGTTTTTGGGTAAAGGAGGCCAATACCTTATTGGGCCTCAAGACGAACAGTGGGACCTGGTCATGCTGGTGCGCCAAAACTCACTCGCGGATTTCATGGCGTTTTCATCCAATGAAGAATACCTGGCCGGGATCGGGCATCGAACGGCCGCCCTGGAAGATTCGCGCTTGCTGCCGATAGTTGAATCGAAAATGGCTACCTAACCATGCGAATGCACTCTCAATTTGCCCCAGGTTTCGATGCCCCCTGACGGCAGACCGCCGACCGTTGACCGTCGAACTGTACCGAGCATACCTATTTTTCGGCGGTCCGCGGTCGGCTGTCGGCGGTCTGTTGGCTTATCGACAGTATTGAGTTCACTCCATAATGGCCGAGGCCGATCGGGCTGAACCGTTAGCCGAGGCCAACTCTTCCTGGTAGCGGAACTGGCTCATGTACAGGTCATAGTAAAAGCCGTGGCGGGCCAACAGTTCGGCGTGAGTCCCGCGCTCGATGATTTGGCCCTGGTTGAGTACCAGCACCTGATCGGCGTTGCGGATGGTGCTGAGGCGGTGGGCAATGACAAAACTGGTGCGCCCCCGCAGTAGTTCATCCAGGGCCGATTGGATCAATCGCTCGGTGCGAGTGTCTACGCTGGATGTGGCTTCGTCTAAAATCAGAATGCGCGGATCGGCCAGGGCGGCCCGGGCAATGGCCAACAGTTGGCGCTGCCCCTGACTCAACCCGCTGCCGCGCTCGCCCAGTACAGTCTGGTAGCCTTCCGGCAGCCGCTCGATGAAGAGGTCGGCTCGGGCCAATTTGGCCGCCGCCATCACTTCGTCATCACCGGCTGAAGGACGGCCAAAGCGAATATTCTCCATAACCGTGGTGCTGAACAGAAACGTATCTTGCAGCACCAAACCGATCTGCTGTCGCAGGCTGGCCGAGGTCACATCGCGCACATCCAGCCCGTCGATCAGCACGGCTCCCCCGGTGACATCGTAAAAGCGGGGCAGCAGGTTGATGATGGTGGTTTTGCCCGCGCCGGTTGGCCCGACAATGGCGATGGTCTGGCCCGGTTCGGTGGTCAGGTTGACCTCTTTTAGCACCGGTTCGTCCGGCTTATAAGCGGCCGATACATTGACCAGTTCCACCTTACCCTGAATCAGCGGCATGGGCCGGGCGTTGGGCTTATCCTGCACCTGCGGCACTTCGTCGAGCAGGGTGAAGATGCGTTCGCCGCTGGCAATGGCGTTTTGGATGTTGGTCCACAGCACCGAAATCTGCTGAATGGGTTGGTTAAAACGCTGGACATAGGTTAAGAATGTGACCACCACCCCCAGCGAGATGACACTGCCAAACAGCGTACCGCCGCGCAGCAAGGCCAAGCCGCCGACGACTGCCACCAAAGCCAGGGCCACGTAGCCCAGCGCTTCCAGGGTGGGGGCCAGGGCGCTGGTAAAGGCGACGGCCCGAATGTTGGCGTCGCGGTTGGCGGCGTTGGTCAGCCGGAAATTCTCAATGTTTTGTTCGGCCCGGTTGAAGGCTTGCACTTCACGCACGGCAGAGATATTTTCCTGAAGCTCGGCGTTGATGCTGCCCATTTCGGTGCGAGTGCGGCGAAAGGCCCGGCGCGCCTGGTTTGAAAACCAAACCGTGGCCACAATCATTACCGGCACCATTGCCAGACTGACCAGGGCATAAGGCAAACTCAGGGCCAGCATACTGTAGGCTATCCACCCGATGAGCAAAGTGCCGCTGAAAACGTTGACCAGGGCAAAGTTAAAGGCTTGACCAATTGTTTCCGAGTCGTTGGTAATGCGGCTCATCAGGTCGCCGGCCTCATTTTCGGAGTAATAGCTCAACGATAGGCGATGTAGGTGCTGCAACACATCCTCACGCATGGCCCGCAGGACGTGTTGGCCGGTCCAGGCCATGGTAAAGAAGGTGGTGCCGGTAAAAACTGCCCCCAGGACGTACAGGCCCACAATTAGCAGCACCATATGACCTAAGCCGGCCAGACGCTCTTGGGTGGATAGGTCAGCCTGGTTCGGGTCATACCAACAGTTGTTTTCGGACGCGGCGCTAAGGCTGTCCGCGATGGGAGGGGTAAGGTAACAATCGACCGTTTGGCCGATGAGCATCGGGGCCGTGACCTGGCTCCAAGTCGCGCCAATGATGAGTAGAAGGGTCACGGCCAGCATCGGCCAATAGGGTCTGAAATAGCGCCCGAACCGAGCCAGGGTGTCGCTCAGGTTTTGGGGTTTTATATTGTCTTGACTCATAATCCGGCGTAAGCCGTCTGGTCCACCAAACATTGGATTTCTCCGTTAAAGTTGCTAATTACTGCCTAACACATCCTTATTTGACGTAGATTTCTGTGTCCCCTGACCGTGGACCGCCGACTGTAGACCGCCGAACTGCAACGAGCATGCCTGTTTCTCGGCGGTCTACGGTCGGCTAGCGGCTGTCTGGTGGACTAACGTCAATTTTGGAGGCGTTTATCGGTCAAATTGAAAGGGTGTCCGTGCTTCATCTATCAACCCTGCCCTACCACCGATTCCGCTTCTACCGCGTCATCCACCAACTGCGAGTTGTAAATTTCGGCGTAGATGGGGCTGTTTTCCAACAGATCGGCGTGGCGACCGCGAGCTACGACTTCGCCTTTGTCGAGTACCAAAATCTGGTCGGCGTTGACTACGGTGCTGATACGCTGGGCGATGACGAAACTGGTGCGCCCTTTCATCAGCCGGTCGAGCGCCTGTTGAATTTGGGCCTCGGTGGTCAGGTCAACGCTGCTGGTCGAGTCGTCTAGAATGAGGAGGCGAGGGTTGAGCAACAGGGCGCGGGCAATGGCGATACGCTGCTTTTGCCCGCCGCTCAGGGTGCTGCCGCGTTCGCCCACCGGCGTGTCGTAGCCCTGCGGAAAGGACATAATGAAATCGTGGGCCACCGCAGCCTGGGCGGCTTGAGTGATTTGCGCCATCGAGGCGTTGGAGTTGCCAAAGGCAATATTATCGCGGATAGTTCCGCTAAACAGCGTGGTTTCTTGCAAGACAATGCCAATTTGCGAACGCAGCGAGTCGAGCGTGACATCGCGCACGTCGTAACCGTCAATTTGGATACTGCCTTCGGTGGCATCGTAAAAGCGGGGCAGCAGGTTGATGATGCTCGTTTTGCCGGAGCCGGTGGCGCCCAATAAGGCGATGGTCTGGCCCGGCTCGGCTTCGAAGCTGAGATGACGCAGGACCGGTTCGCCGCTGCTAAAGTAGCGGAAGCTGACATCGTTAAACTGGACGCGGCCCTGCACCGGCGGTAGGGTAACCGCGCCCGGTTTGTCGGTGACGTCGTTCTGGGCATCGAGAATTTCAAAAATGCGCCCGGCCGAGACAGACGCCTGCCCCATCTGGGTGATGATCATGCCGAATTGGGCTAGCGGCAGAAAGATGTAGATCAGGTACAGGCTGAATTCCTGCCACTCGCCGATGGTCAGCGTCCCACCGATGATTTGCCGGCCGCCAAAGTAGAGCACGGCGGCCTGTCCCAAACTGGCCACCAGAAAGATGACCGGGAACAGGAAGGTAAAGACGCGCGAGACCGTAATTTGCTGGGCCATCACGGCGTCGGCGGCCTGGTTGAACCGGGTTTGCTCGCTGGGTTCTTTGGCAAAGGCTTTAATGACCTTGATGCCGGCCAAGTTTTCCTGCAAGATGGTATTGAGCGCCGAGAGTTTAAGCTGCACCTGCATAAATAACGGCTGGCTGATCGTCCCAAACACGATAAACAAGATCATGGTGATCGGCAAGATGGGCAGAATCACCAGCGCCAGCGACACATTGGTGGTAAACAGGAGAATCAGCGTACCGGTGATTAAGAGCACCGCCTGCACCAGAAAGAGCAAGCCCTGGCCGATGAATAGGCGCACTTTTTCGACATCGTCGGTGGCCCGGATCATCAACTGGCCGGTGCGGTTGCGGTCGTGGTAGGAAAAGGAGAGGCGCTGGATTTGGGCGAACAGGTCGTTGCGCAGGTCAAAGGCGACACTCTGCGAGTTGCGCTCGGCGGTGAAGCTTTGCAAAAAGGCGAAGAGGCCGCGCATCGCCGCAAAAGCCACCACCGCCAGACCGGCGGTAACCAGCGCCCGTTGGGTGTCCGTAGCCGGGTTGGGGGCCGCCACGCCCGCGGTAATAGTATCGATGATATTGCCCACCAGCCGAGGTACGGCCAGTTGCGAGAGCGTCGCTACCAGCAAAAACAGGTAAGGCTGAAGGGCTAAATATTTATAGCGAGTCAAATATTTTATGGCACGTTTCAAGCCGCCGTTGTTAGGACCGGCGGCCTGGCGGCGCTGCGACATACGAAACATAGGGTACACCTCCAGAATGTGAGTTTGCAGCCTTGGACGAGTAGCCTGAGTTCATAATTGAGACAACAGCCACCTCCGCGAGATCGCAAAACTACCCGAGTTCTACAAACTCTACAAACTCCAATAACTCTACAAACTCTATGAACGCTACAAACTCATAACGATGGATCCAGACGGCGAGCCGCTTGGGTGAGGGTAGTGAGGGTGGCGACGATATTAGCCTGTTCTTCGGCAGGCAGGGCGACGGTCAAATCCTCCAGCCAGCGGCGGCGGGCCTCGATGCCCTGCTCAATCAGGGCGCGGCCCTCGGCGGTGAGGGTTAGCTGCTTAACTCGGCGGTCGGTGGGGTCTTCGGTGCGATCCAGCAGCCCTTGCTCAACCAAGCGCTGCACCATTTGGCTGGTCGCGGCATTGGTAATGCCCAGGTGATCGCTAATTTCAGAAATGGGGCAATCGCCCCGATAGTAGAGGCGCATCAGGGTATTGAGTTGGGTCGTGGTGAGGCTACTCTCTTTGATAAATTGGATAAAATCCCGCATCGAACGGCGCATAAAAAGCTCAGCCCATTCGCGCAGGACGGCTGAAAGGTGTGGGTTGACCGGCATAGTTAAGCTCGTCAATTAGTTAAGTACACTTAATTATATAGGGCGCTTTACCGTTTAGCAAATCAACGACAACGAATAATCTAAGGGAGCGACAAAGCAAGCTTTGTCATCCACGATGGGTCAAAGTAAACTTTGACGCTCCAGCCAATTATTTTCGGAGGAAAAATATGATGAAAGCCATTGTTTACCACACCTACGGTTCACCCAATGTCCTTAAACTGGCCGACGTCGCCAAGCCGGCTCCCGGCGACGATGAGGTCTTGATCAAAGTCCATGCCGCTGCCCTAAATTCGTGGGACTGGGATCGGCTGACCGGCAAGCCGTATGTCTACCGCTTATTGTTCGGGCTGCTGAAGCCGAAGCTCCCTATCCTGGGCGCCGATGTCGCGGGCCCGGTTGAAGCCGTCGGCCGAAACGTCCAGCAATTTCAACCGGGCGACGCGGTATTTGGCGACCTGTGCGAAGGCGGGTGGGGCGGTTTGGCCGAGTATGTCTGCGCTCGTGAAACCGCCTTAACCCTAAAACCGGCCGGGATGACGTTCGAGCAAGCCGCGGCCATACCGCAGGCGGGCGTTCTGGCCCTGCAAGGGCTGCGCGATAAAAGGCCGGTTCAACCGGGCCAAAAGGTTTTGATTAATGGCGCGGGTGGCGGCGTCGGGACGTTTGCCGTGCAGATGGCCAAATCGTTCGGAGCTGAAGTCACCGGCGTGGACAGCCCGGCCAAATTGGAGATGCTGCGCTCGCTGGGGGCCGACCACGTTATCGATTACACCCAAGAAGATTACACCCAAACCGACCGGCAGTATGATCTGATTGTCGATGTCGTCGCCCGGCGTTCGATCTCCGATTACAAGCGGGCCTTAACGCCTCAAGGCACGTTCGTTGTGATCGGCGGTTCGATTGCGACCATCCTCCAGACGGCGACCCTGGGCACGTGGTATTCCAAGAGCGGGGGCAAGCAGATGAGCCTGTTGATGCATCGACCCAACAAAGACCTGGCGTCCATCATCGCCCTGTTCGAGTCCGGCCAAGTCGTCCCGGTGATCGACAAATGTTATTCGTTACCCGAAGCGGCCGAAGCGATCCGCTATCTTGGCGCAGGCCAGGCCAAAGGCAAAGTGGTTATTACGGTGGAACGAGCATTGTCACCATAACTAACCCAAGAACCAACAAATGGGGCTAATGGCAGATGTCACTTGTTTAATTTGTAACCGCGTTGTCGATGTTTATAATTTGTTTGATAATAACTGGATTCTGGTAGATTAGATGGGCCTGCTGCAACAGCTTGGTATCATTCCACCACCCAAGCATTGAATCGGGATGGTATTGATGCATTTCAAGGAGATTTGATATGGCATCCGCACCACTGAAATGGGTATTGAAAGTAGCGAATGGCCTGCATGTCGCTCTTTACCGCATGAGCGACGGTAAATTCGCTAACAAGATTGCTAATTTGCCGATACT
This sequence comes from Anaerolineales bacterium, assembly GCA_020634855.1. Lineage (GTDB taxonomy): Bacteria > Chloroflexota > Anaerolineae > 4572-78 > J111 > JAGRBY01. The sequence continues at coordinate 39,554 of JACKAU010000017.1, read as the reverse complement.
GCTGATTACGACGTTTGGGCGAAAATCGGGAAAACCCCATACAAACCCCGTCGTCTACGTGAAAGATGGTCAAGATTATCTGGTATCGGCCACAAATGGCGGTTCCGATACGGATCCAGGCTGGTATCTCAATTTGAAAACCAGGCCCGAAGCAAAGATCGAGGTGGGTGACACGGCCTTCAACGTCCGAGCGGTGATCACAGAAAGCGAAGAACGCACGCGACTGTATGAAAAATTCAAAGCAGCAAGTAACAATTTTGTGAAGTATGAGCAGGGCACCAGCCGCGTGCTGCCGGTTATTCGCCTCACCCCCACCGATATATCCCAGAAGGACCCTTGAGATCGAATTGCTTATAAATGAGCGACGATGAACTGAAGGCCCTGTGGCTGTACTTACAGTCGCTGCCGGCGTTGAAGCAGGGCAGTTGATGGATCGTTACCGGGCCAAGCTCACTAATGACCTCGCCGCGGCGAGACACCCCTTTTTCGCGGATTGATCGCCCTCGGCAGTAGATGACAGGTCTATTTCTTGGCTGGAACGACCTCGACCGCGCGGGGGCCCTCTATTTCTTGGCGGCAGCGACCTCGGCCGTGCGAGACACCGCTGTTTCCCGGATTCATCGTCTTTGGCCTCTATTTGTCCCATACAACGCTCTCGGCCCTATCATCCGCCGCCCGCTGACCGCTGACCGCCGCCAAACCGGTGCGGGGGCTGGCGGTCGGCGGTCAACGGTCGGCCGTCTGCGGTCAGGGGCCAGAGCGAGCGAGTCTTTGAAATCGAGGCGCCGTGCGGCAATTCACGCAGCCAGGTTTTGCTTGTTTGTTTTGTGGTGGCCTAATCAAGGGGTATAATTGGTGTGATAATAGTTGAGAAGTGTTGGAAGAATTAGGTTTGAGACCCTTTCCAATCTGGTGGAAGCGGTGGATCTAAGGAATTGGATTTGTGTTTTTTATCTAAATAGATGGTTAGCTCAATATCGTGTGAATTTAAGTCATTGCCTTGGGGAGATTAAATAAAATGGACATCACTATTTTTTTATCATCTTGGCAATCAGATTCAGCCCATTGCTCTGCCAAGTTCGCAGCTTCATTCTTACAGCTCTTTATCGGGCTGCTAAAAACTGTCGCTCACGCGGACGAATCGATAAAAAGTTGAACCAGTTATGGATTATTATAGCGACTGTCGCCTTGCTTGTACCAGGTTCAGTGTAGGGTAATAAGACGTTTGGGCGAAAATCTAGGAAAAATCATACAAAAATCAGATATATTTGTGAAAGATGGTCAAGATTATCAATGGTATCGAACTGGCGGTTCCGATAATCAACCCAGGCTAATCTCAATTTTAATTGAATTGGGGTATGAAGCAAAGATCGAGGTGACACGAAAGCCTTCAATGTCCGAGCGGTGAACACAGAAAGCGAAGAACTTGCGACTTATGAAAAATTCAAAGCAATAACAATTTTGTTAAGTGGAGCAGGGCACCAGCTTTTTGCGTGCTGCCGGTTATTCGCCTCAACCGATATATCAGAAGGACCCTTGATAGAATTGCTTATAAATGAGCGACGATGAACTGAAGGCTCTGTGGCTGTACTCCACAGTTTGGCTTAGCGTTGAAGCAGGGCAGTTGATTGATCGTTACCGGGCCAAGCTCACTAATGACCTCGCCGCGGCAGACACACCCTTTTCGCGGATTGATCGCCCTCGGCAGAAGATGACGGTCTATTTCTTGGCTGGAACGACTCGACCGGTTAAGGGCGAGTTCTATTTTTGGCGGCAGCGACCTGTCAGCCGTGCGAGACACCGCTGTTTCCCGGATTCATCGTCAAAGTGGGCGGTGCCTCGCATTTGCCCCATACAGCGCTCTTGGTCTATTGTCAGCCGCCCGCAGACGACCGACCGCCGCCAAATGGGTGCGTTCAGTGACGCAGCGGTCAACGGTCAATTCTGCACGGTCAGGGCCAGCTGAGAAGTCCTTGTTGCGCAGCGTTCGGCAGGCTAGGTTTCCTCTTGATTGTTTGGCGAGTGGCCTTATCAGTGGTATAAATTGTGTGATAATAGTTGAGAAGTGTTGGAAGAATTAGGTTTGAGTTTGATCAATTCGGTGAAGCGGTGGATCAGGAAAACGGATTTGTGTTTTTTATCTAAATAGGTGGTTGGGCTGATGATATTCTTGGCTTTTGAAGAAGGTATGAACTTAATTGGCAAACTCTGTTGGATCAGAAGGACAGTCGCACGTAGAATCAAAATCCTGGTCGTTTCAAACAAAAAGGTAAAAAGAATTTTTCCTCCAATCCCGTTAACGACCAGGCTAGAAATGTAGTATCGGCAGCAAAAGGAATGAAGTTGATAAATTCTTTCTGATAGAAGAAAATATTATTTCAGAACCTCAAAAACCCGTATCTGGAAAACCGGATTTTTCTCCATCAGCTGAGTTTTGCTGTCGCTATTGAACATCTTTACTGATTAAGATGGGCGTGGATTTCAATTGTCCTGATGGGTCCTTAATTGAGCAATTGTTCAAACGAATATTTTTTCTCAAGCAAAATTTTTTAATAAAAAGGCTAATCCATCTCAATCATCTTGCTCAAAGAGTTTACCCATTCCCGATTGACCTTGGACTTTACCACCTCCTGACTCATTTGAAGCCGTATACCTGATTCCAGCTTGTTGAATTTTTGAGAAATTGCCAAACCTTTTTTTGATCGTTGGGTAAATGAATGATCAATATTTCACCCATCAATCAAGCTTTTGGAAGGCTGAGAAATTACCTTTGATTTGCGTAAACCGAGTTATTAAACTTTGCTTGAACAATTCTGAGAAGGCTAAGGAACCAAATTACTGCAAGAGAAATTTGTCGAGGATAATGCTTTTTTCGACAATTACGGTGAAGCGCTTACTTTTGGCTGTACTCCGCCACAGCTAATTGAATACGGTATTCCCCAAAATAGGCCGAAGTCGTATGAATTAGAGAGGTATTTCAAGTTCTGATTTTGAGGGCAATTTGATGAAGGGACATTATAACATTATTGTTATAAGACCGATTTGAATAAAAGCGTTCAATGGCTGATACCTCAACTTTTTTATCACCAGTACCCGCAACCGAACTTAAGATTGACCGAGTTGTTTGGCGAAATTTTCAAAACGGCTCAAAGGCAAGTCTTTGAAAATACAAGATTAATACAATTGAATCAATGAGAGCCAAAGAAATTGTTTACGCCATTAAACGGAATGTTTCATCAAAAGAACTGACCCTGCGGATAGAACAAAACTCAATTTTGATTGAGGAAAAATTATCCGGATGACAATTGGTCAGGTATGAGAGAACATTATTGCGCATCAACCTTTTATGAGGCGAATTTTTTTGCTTCATCTTACTATACAACTTTTGAGATTCCCAAAAACATTCCGGTTTTCCATCTAGGCGCGATTATTCATTTCTTATGGGCATTTCTTTGTCTGGTTAGAGAATATCAGGAGCATTTAGGATACTCAGGTAATGGAATCATAGAAAGTTGCAATGACAAATACTTTAAAAATCAATGCTCGGTGATTTTGCAGATGGATGGCCTGATATTCCAAGAAAACTGCATACGAGCACTGGAACGTAGAGGTGTTTGATGAAATTTGCTATGCCTCTAAATCCTGAAGATAAAATGTTAATATTTTCTGAATTAGAATACAAAATTGATATAAGAGATTTTAAAAAACAATTGCCCAAATTATGAAATTGAACGAACTTACAAGGGTACAGATCTTAATGATTGTTTCGGGTGGAAACTTTGTGTAAGCAAAACAGTGCTTGAGAAAAAGTGCCATCTAACAAAAATTTCAACCCGACCGCCTAACCTTGGCTTTTTGCAGCGCCGTGTTTAATTGAAGTTGGTTGCGCCTGTGAAGTTGCGTGTAATTCAGGTTGTGTTTGCCTGTGAAATGATGTCAGTACTCCAACCTTACTTTTCGGCCAAGTTGCGTAAGGGCGGCGGATTAAAATTAGCGTTGGACGGCTGAGCAATACATAACCAACAGTTTCTCTGTAACAGGGTCTGGATCACTACATTACTTGTATCGATTTGTCTTGCTAACGGACACCCTTTGAATTTGACCGAGAATTAGCCGGTGAAGCCACCTTTTGGCTGGCAACTGGACCGCCGACCGCAGCTGGTAGACCGCCTAAAAAATAGGCCGAACTGGGTCGCTTGGGCGGTCAGCGGTCAGTGGTCGGCGGTCACGAGAGGCCGACTCTTGGTCAAATCGAGGTTGTGTCCGTTAGCAAATCGATTTGTATGAAAAACTTCAATGAGCTATGTTTTTGCAAATAAAGAGATCACCATAATGAAATTAGGAATACTGAACGCCATTTCGCCGGAAGCATCTGTGGTCAACTGGGGAGGGACACCGGTTGATACCTACATTCGCTTTTTCGAGAGCGTGAACGCGCCCTTTACCTACGCTGGCTATCAGGTTGCGCAGGGACAGTTTCCCACCTCCCCCGCTGAGTGCGACGCTTATATCATTACCGGTAGCCCCAAAGGGGTTTACGATACGGATGACTGGATTATTGTGCTTTCACAATTTATACGGGACAGCTATCGCGCGGGCATAAAACTGGTTGGTATCTGTTTTGGTCACCAAATTCTGGCGCATGCGCTGGGTGGCCGCGCCGAAAAGTCAAAAAAAGGCAGAAACTTTGGACTGAAAAGCTTTGACATTTACCAACAAAAAGCCTGGATGAACGGCAAGCCGGACCGCTGTTCACTCTACTTTGCCCATCAGGATCAGGTCGTTGAATTGCCACCGGAAGCCGAATGCTTAGGCGGCAATACTTTTTGCCCCATTGCGTTATATGAAATTGACCATCGGGTGCTGGGTATCCAGGGGCATCCTGAGTTTTCGCGCGGTATTATGCAGGATTTATTGTCGGTGATGGAAAAGCGGTTGGAGTCGTCAATGTACGAAGCCGCTGTTCGTTCTCTTGATAACGGCGCCCCGGATAACCCGCTTGTGGCGCAATGGCTCGTTAACTTTCTTTTGTAAGCTTTGGCTCATTTTTTCATTAGCGTCAATTCATCGTCTTACGCGGTCGAAGTGTATGAACGGTTGGGGGTTGAACCATGTGGGCCGAAAGAGACGAAGCATGGGATCAGTTACATTCCAATGAAACGGAGAAGGGCATTTTAGAACCGATACTGGCCGGTATGGGAATTCTTTTTAGATTCGAGCGGTTCCCGGTTACAATACCGGCAGCCCATAAGATAACATAGGGCCTGAATTGTAACCCGAAAGATGACGATGCCAACACTCTCCGAACCATCGCTGCCGTCCTTCTTTGAACAACGGCAACTTTCCATCGGGACGCTGAAACACAGCAGCCTGCCCCTGGAAGAAACAACCTATTTGACCATTGGGGCTGGAGTCGGCAGTTTCATCTGGGTTGACCATCTGATCATTCACGGTGTTGATCCAACCACCATTGTCGCTCTGGGGCTTGAGGCCAGACCTTACGCCCGCTTTAGGCGGCTGTGCCGTAACTCCCAAATTTTGGACCATGACCGGCTACGCAGCGACTCCGGCGGGACGCCCGATAATATCTGGGCCTGGCCCGGTTATGCCCTGCGTGAAATGGGGCGCGATCTTCGGTGCGGCCGGGTGCGGCACGCGGCGCGGCTGGCCTGGCAAATCTTCAGCGAGCCGGTGCTGCATGATCCCTTTACCCCCCAAGCCGGCGACGTGTTTACTTCCCTGGATCGGGAAGCCCGGCGCATTGGGTGGCGCACCATCCGGCGCTTTGGTCTGGCCCGGGCTGTCCGCAAAACCAACGATGGGCGTTACGTGGTAGCTTACTCGCCAACGATGGCGCTCAAAGGCGGCTGCCGATTAATCGTCGCCCGCTATGTCCACCTGGCGATGGGCTATCCCCGCGTACGGGTGCTGCCGGAACTACATCAGTACCGCCAACAAATGGATTATAGCCGCCACTTTGTAAACACCTACGAACCGCATGATCACGTGTACCGGCGTCTGCGTCAAACGGGCGGCGCCATCCTTCTGCGGGGGCGCGGCATCACCTCCTCGCGGATCATTCAAAAGCTGTACGAAGTCTATGGTCATAACCCCAATATCCGCATTCTGCACCTGATGCGATCGCCCAAACCCAACGGGCCACACTATGAATACGCCCGGCGGCTAACCCGAAATCATTTCGATCACCAACCCTACAACTTCCCCAAAGCCTGCTTTGGCGGCGACCTGCGCCGGGTTATGGAGCAGGCCAATGACCGGGAGCGAGCCGAATTGATTAGCTTGTGGGGCGGCATCACCACGGCCAAACGCCCCCTATGGGAACGCATCATCACGACCGGCTTAACCGAAGGCTGGTATCACATTCGGTTTGGTCGCCTGGCGTGGGTAGAACCGGCTCAAAACGGCATAACCGTGGCGGTTCAGGGCGATGTGGCCTGGTCGGAAGAAACCCAACTTCGGGTCGATTTCATCATCGATGCCACCGGTCTGGAGGTAGCCCCGGAGCGCAGCCCCCTTTGGCGAGATTTACTGCAATGCTACGGCCTGCCCAAAAATCGTGCCGGGCAAATTAAAGTCACCAACGACTTTGAAATTGCCGCGCTGCGAAACACACCCGGACGAGTCTTCACCGGCGGCATAATGTCTCTGGGGGGGCCGTTTGCCCCGGTTGACAGTTTTACCGGGCTGCAATACGCTGCGCAGAAATCCCTGGAAAGTTTGATCGCCCAGGGAGCGCCGGGGGTCCGCCGGCTCGGTCCCGTACGCTCGGTGGTGCAATGGTCGCGTTGGGCGGTTGGAGTTAGCCCATGACGCCCACCCTCTGGGGCCGCTGGCAAACGCGGCTGCTCTTATTGGGCACCATTGGGCTGCTCATCACAATCGGGTTTGGGGCGTTGTTCGGCAACTTCGTGACGCCGCTGGCCCTGTTGGGCTACGTGCTGTTGTTGGGCCTGGCCTGGGATATTGTTTACCAGGCGTTGCAATCGCTGCGGTGGGATCGCGATTGGCCGCCGTTATTTATGGTAGGCGGCGGCTTACTGGAAGCGCTGCTGCTGTGGGGGCTGATCAAAGCCGATTTTTTGTGGGCCGGGTTGGGCCTGGCCGGTCTGCCCGGCGTCGCTCCGGGGCTAACCCTAGCCCAGTTTGCCCTGCATTACGGAACAGTGTTTACCGTCATATTTTTGATAATGTTCGGCCCGATGAAGGTGATTTTTTTGAAGTGGCGGTTTCGGGGTGGACAGTTCTTTTGACAAGGCCATTTGAACGACTTGAGGTATGTATGAGGATAGGAATTACTCTGCCTCAGCCGTCATCACCGCTTTCCAGAGATTCATAGCGTTGATGGCCGTAGGAAAACCGGCATAGGGTATGGTTTGCAGAATAATTTCCTCAATTTCCTCAGGGGTCAACCCCACATTGAGCGCGGCTTTGAGGTGAACCCGCAGTTGCGGTTCGCGGCCACCCAGCGCAGTTAACATCGCGACCGTGGCGATCTCTCGTTCGCGCAAGTTAAGGCTGTCGCGGCTGTAGATATCCCCAAACGCGAATTCTACAATATAGCGCCCCAGGTCGCCGAGGGGCGCGACCACCTCCGTCCCCGCTTGTCCGTCGACTTCGGCCAGCTTCTTCAAACCCCGTTCATAGCGACTGTCTTTATTCGTTGGCATTTTCGGTTATCTCCATTGTTTTATAGTGCTGCACAAAAATAAGGTTATAGTGTTGAATTTTGTCTCGAATGGCGGTGAGATGCCGTTCAAGTGCGGCGATTTGCTGGACCAGGGCTTGTTCGTGGGCTTCTAACAAGCAGCGTCGTTGCCGAATGGTTGGGTCGCCTTGCCGCCGGTAATCGGCAAACTCCTGCATATGGCGAATCGGCATGCCCGTCAGCCGCAACCGGTTTAAGAATTCGATCCAGGCCACATCGCGCTCGGAATAACGACGATGGCCATTCGAGGCGCGTTCGATAGCATCCAGCAGGCCAATTCGTTCGTAATATCGTAAGGTATGTTCACTTAAGCCGGTTATGTGGGCCACTTCTTTGATCGTTAAGCCTTGATCCACCGCCATACTCCGTTTGTCTATTTTTACGTATTGTACATCTTAGAGCGTACTCTAAGTCAAGACCCTGATCAAAATCTTTTGGTCGATTTATTGGGCGAGGATAAAATTCTGGGTGGTTATTTTATTTACTAGAGACGCCTTAAAAGCGGCGGTTTACGAATTAGAGGTGACCATATGCTCAACCGACTGTTTGACCAGTTCCCGCAGCACGGCCTGATCGATGTCTTTGAGCTTTTTGATATACAGGCAAGATTTGCCGGTTTTGTACTTGCCTAACTGGGCCATCAAGTTGTCATATTCGTCAAAACCGGCCATGATGTACAACGTCAAATTTTGTTTGCGCGGCGAGAAGCCGGTCAGGAACCAATCCCCTTCACGCCCGCTGGCGTACTTATAATGGTAGCGGCCAAAGCCCACAATGCTGTCGCCCCACATTTGCGGTTCGTCGCCGGTGACCTCTGCCATAAGGTTCAATATAGTGAAACTATCTTGCCGCTTCTGGTCGTCGGCCACACTGTTGAGAAACGCCTCGACGCTGTGGTTGGTGGGTTTGGTTTTTAATTCCGCCATAACAAAACTCCTAATATAAAGTTAAGGTCCGGAACATCAAAGCTCTGCTTTGATCGGTCTTGACAAAGCAAGCTTTGTTGCTCCGCTAGGTGGTCAATCTCACCGCCACGACCACACCGCCAGCCGGCCATCGCCAACCTGGCGGGCGGCTTCTTCACCGGTAGTATCGTAGACCCATACGCTGCCGTTGCCGCGATCATCCTCGCGTTTGGTCAACACAAAGTACCGGCTGTTCGGCGACCAAAAGGTCAGCGAGAGGTAATACTGGTCAAAGAAAGGTACGGTCTGCAAGAAGGCGGCTGTTGGTGGAAACGATGCCAGCGGCTCCACGGTATCGTCGGCCACCGTATAAATCCACCAGCGCAGTTGAATATCTTGTCGTAACGGCGCAGCCAGCCCGTCAACTTTTCCGAGAAGTTGGGCCGAGGAGCCGTCATTAGCCCGGCTGACGGCCAGTAAGGCCAGTTTCGTCCCATCCGGCGACCAGTACATCGAGGCGATCAGATCGTCGATAATGAGCTGCCGATTAGCGCCGGAGGTATCGACCAGATAGGCGCGACCGAAGGGCGGACGCGTCCCCGGCTCAAATTGCAAGAACGCGATGGACTGGTCGTTCGGTGACATCGTCATAAAGGCGAAACCGCTTAGATCAGTAATTTTCTCCTGCTCTAGAGAATTGATGTTGGTTTTGTAAATGGCCTCGTTGTCGCCGTTGTCGCCGACATAAAAGATGGTCTCACCATTTGAGGTCCAGGCCGGAGCCTGAAATCGGCCCGGCGCAAAACCCAACTCCTCTCGCTGCGCATTCTGCCGATTGTCAAGAAAAGAGAGATGGGCGCTCTGTGAAGCGGATCGAGCACCGCCGACGTGCATCAGCAGCCGGTCGCTCTTGGGGGACCAAACCCAGTAAAACGGTGCGCCTCGCTCCAAGAGCCGGCTGTTTTCCGGCCGGCGAACATCGACCAGCCGCATGGCCATGCCACCCGATTCCTGGGTTAAAAAAGTGATAGCCTGGCTGTCTGGCACCCAGTACAGATAAAACGGACTCGACCGCTCTTCCCGATAGACCACGACCGGCCCGGCTTTGGTGGTGGGGGAGACGTACAGCACCGTACTGGCGGCGTCGCCCTGACCCATAAAAGCCAACTGGGTACCATCGGGCGACCAGGTGGGAAATTGATAACTGCGCCCATCTTCGGTTAGACGGCGCGGATTTTGCCCGGAGGGAGCAACCAGCCAAACGTTATGATCGTTGCCAATAAAGGCGATATGGTTCAAAACCGGCTCATCGGCAAAAACCGGAACGGTTAGCGCTGTGTCTCGGGTACGATCAAGCAGATAGTAGTATGCCAACCATACCGCCCCGGCTATAATCCCCAGCGTCAATAGACCGGCCACAATTAAGCCAATTAGCCATTTCTTAAGATGGTTAGACGGTTGGGGATGAGGGGTGGTGATGTCAAACTTATCCATCCTGATCTCCTTCAGTCACTGACCGCTCGTAAAAACACAATAATGTACTGCCGTACTTTCGTTCGTCGTATAAAGTCAAGTGTTGTAATTCGACTGCTTGGAATTCGATGGGATGAATTTGGGCAATGATCGCCCCGTCGGGCAGCAGCCACCGGTCAAGTTGAGCGTCAAAAATTTGCAGCGCCTCAAGCCACATCTGTTTGTATTGCGGCGGGGCCACATAAATTAAATCAAACGGTTGGAGATCGGCGGGCGGCTGCTTGAGAAACTTGAAGGCGTCCGTTCGTTTGACATAGGCGCGATCGGCCAGACCGGTGAGGCGTAGATTTTCGCCGATAGTCTGGGTCGCGGCCCGATTGGCGTCGATGAAGGTGACGTGGCCCGCGCCCCGGCTGAGCGCCTCGATGCCGACCGCGCCGGTGCCGCCGAATAGGTCGAGCACCCGCGCGTCGATGATCCAGTTGCCCAAAATACTAAAGAGCGCTTCTTTGGTGCGATCGGTGATCGGTCGGGTGGTATCTCGGGGGACTGCGTTTAATCGTTTACCTTTGGCCATACCGGCGATGACGCGCATAGATTTAATCCAGACTCATTCGGGAAGAACTAGGCTAAGGCTGAGGCTAAGAAATGTAAGCGGTCAGCCGTTAGCGGTCAGTTATCAGCTTTTTTTCATTCAGTAAATTACAGAAGGGTTAAGGAATTCTACCTGACAGGCTTAGAAATTAAAAAAGCCAATGTCGTATTCAACATTGGCTTTGGGTTTAAAGGTGCGGGTTAGCGCCAATCTATAGCGCGTTCGTCGACAAAGTTGTAGGTCAGATCCAGTTGGTCGTTGATTTCGTCTGAGAACATCGGCCGTTGGTTCGAGCCGTCGGCGTTCATTAACCAGATTTCCCAACGTCCGGTCCGGTCGGTCAGGAAGGCGATGAGCGATCCGTCGGGTGACCAGGTGGGTGAGACATCGTTCCACAATTGGCCGGCGGTATCGGCCTGCACCGGAACCCACAGCGGGGTTTGGGTCAGGCGCACCCGCCCGCTGCCGTCGCTGTTCATCCGGAAAATGGAATACTCATTTTGCAACTTTGATGTCACCGCGATGTAACGACCGTCCGGCGAGAAGACGGGTGAACTGTCGCCGATGACGCTGGACACTTCTTGCCGTGTGTCAGGGTCATCGACGCTTACAGATAGCAGTCCGGCTCCGGAATCGGATACTACCCGCCAGGGTTGGCCGGGGTCCCAGGCCGGCCGGAAGGCATAGAGGCCGCCGTATAAATCTTCGAAACGGCTATCGGCGATGTTGATGGTCCGCAGCGACCAGTTTGGATCGGGCGGAACGGTCCAGCACAAGACGAATTCACCATCATCGCTAAGACCACTTCTGAAATTACCGGCGTTGCGGGGCGGGCTAGGGCTAGTGTCGAAGGGCTGGCACTTTCGGGTTTCTTCCAAGCGTCCGCCCTTTTGAAAATTCAAGACAACTTGCGAGCCATCGGGCGACCAGTCCGGGCCTTTAGCCTGGTGCATCTCGCCCAGAATCTGGTGTTCGTTGGAAGCGTCGGTGTTGATGACCCATAACTCGCCGATATCGCCGGTCCAGCGGGTGAAAGCCACCTGCTGTCCATCCGGCGACAGCACCGGATCGATGCCGGACGTCAAGGTGTGCAATCCGGAACCATCGGCGTTGATCAGCTTGATCTCCCCGCCGCTCGAGGTCTGAAAGACCAATTGGCCGGTGGCAGCGCTGTCGGCGGACGGAGCCGGCAGCCCTTCGTTGGCCGGATTGCCCTCGGCCAGCGCCGGCGTTTCGATGACCGACAGGGCGTCGTAATCGCCGGCCAGGTCGATCAGGCGCAGTTCAACCCAACCGCGCCCGCCGTTCAAGGCCTCGATGAAGGCCCAGTTGCGGTTTTCATTCAGACCAAGCACCGCCACCATATCGAAAATAGCCAAGTTGCCGGCCTGCTCATAAAAGATACCCGGCCCGTTGTAGATCGCGGTTTCGTTGCTTTTTACCCAGGCGCTGGTGACCGGAGCGGCATTTTCGAGAACCCCTTCGACATCTTTTAACTGGTCAAGAGCCACCCAGCCGACGCCGCCCAGCGGGTTACGCACGACGACCCAGGTCGTATCGTCGTTGCGGGCTAAAATATCGACCGGCTGATCGACCGTGAGTTCGATCTGAGCGCCAAAAGACTCGCCGGGGCCTTTGCGGCCGTCCGTTTTCTCGGCGACAAGAGCTGAGGCCACCGGCGCTAAGGCTCGCACGGGCAGCGCTGGGCTGTCACCGCCGCTGGAAACGGTGGTCGCTGCGGCCGGTTGGCTGGCCGAGGTCGAGGCAGCGCTGCTCGTTGTTTGAGCCGCCGCCGCATCCGAAGCCGCTACAATTGGTCCGACCTCAGTTGAGGCCGCATCGGCGTCTAAAGTACGTACTTCCGGAGCGCTCTCAATCGAGCCGTCAACCTCCAGGAAATCGAGCGACACCCAGCCGAAATCACCGCTGCTGGTTTTCACCAACACCCAGAACCCATCTTGATTGCGGGCCAGGATCGACAGTTCCTCATCCTTCGGTAAGACGGCGACCTGCTTGAAATCCGGGCCGGGCCGCTGCCGCATATTGAGCGGGGTAGTGACGCGAGCGGTTGTGATCGCTGACAAACCGGCCGGGTCCAGTGGTTGGACCGCTGCCGCCGGACGGGATGTTGTTGTTGTGGTCGAGCTGCCTGCTGCGGCTGCCGGGGCTGCGGACTGAGTGCTGGCTTGGCTGGCGCTGGCTTGACTCAGGAAGCTGGCCAACGGGTTAGCCGGCAGCACCGGCTCATCTTCGGGATTGCCGGACGTGATACGTAACGTATTGACCGGCAACCAGCCGAGTGATTTCTGAAGCGTAATGACATAAACCCAGCTTCGATCCTCATTTCGGCCGAGAACGCCGGCCAGTTCGCCCTGGTTAACTACTTGAACTTGGCCATAGGATTCGCCCGGTCCCTGCCGGATAATGGCCTGATCCGCCACCAGCACGCCGATACCTACCGGAGCCAAGCCGGGGGGCAGAGCCGGCACACCGCTGAGGCTTCTTATTTGAGCCGCAAAATCGGAACCGGAATTCGTTTCCAGATTATTCAGCACCGACGACACAAAATCCGATGGAGGCTCTGACCCCGCAACCGGTTCCGAACTCTTCGGACTCTCAGTAGGCGATGGTTCGACCGCCGCCGTGTTGGCAGGAACAGTGGTGGGCGCCAGGGTGGCTCTAGGGAAGGGCGTGGGGGTCACGGTGGCTACGTTGACTTGTAATGTTGGCCAGGCTTCCTTATCGAGCGGCTCAGGCCGGTCTTTTTCCTCTTCACCGAGGATGGCTCCGCAGCCCGAGGTCAACAAGACCAGTATAAAAAGGAACAAGATTGTCTTAGTTGTTTTCATTAGATATTGACTCTCAGGAATCACACTGTGTCAGGTTCCGACGGATTCAGACTAATGGCCGAACCGGGTTGAGGCGAAGGTCGAGGCGAGGGGCCGCGCTGGGAACCTTTTTCTTCTTTGTCTTCCGGCTTTTCCGGTTTTTCTTCAGGGGCGGCCTCTTCTTCGGGCTTCTGCTCGACAACTTCTTCGGTGGGCGACGACGTACCCAGCACCGCGCCAACGCCCCGGCTGACTAAACCGCTGCCCCAATCAAAGAAGTTGTAGACGACCGGCACCAAAATCAGCGTCAGCACGGTCGATGAGACTATCCCACCGACAACAACCGCAGCCAGGGGGGCGCGGCTTTCCGAACCGGCGCCGGTCCCCAGCAACAAGGGCAGCAGGGCAAACACCAGCGTTAAGGTGGTCATCAACACCGCTCGCAAGCGGAGCCGCCCGGCCTCCACCAGAGCCGCCTTGCGTTCATAACCTTCTTGCTCGCGCAGGTGGTTCGTGAAATCGACAATCAGAATAGCGTTTTTGGTCACCACCCCAATCAGAACAATGATCCCCAATAAAGAGTTAAGGTTGAGCGTATTGCCGGTCAACCACAGTCCCCCAAAGGCTCCAACCAGCGCAACCGGCAAAGAGAACATAATGGCCAACGGTTGCAACCAGCTCTGGAAGAGCGCCACTAGAAGCATGTAAGCCAACCCAATCGCCAACAGAATCGATTGGCCCAGTTGAGCGAACGACTCGCGCTGGATTTCCGAGGTTCCCACCACCTTGTAATTGTAACCGGGGGGGAACTGCACCTGTTCTTGAATGGCGGCTTCAACCTCATTCGTAATGTCGCCGGCGCTGTGATCGCCCGTGAGACCGGTGCCGACCGTCAAGACCCGCTGCCGGTCGGCGCGGGTAACACGGGCCGGAGCCAGTGTTCGCTCGACATTGACGACCCGATCAAGAATAATCGGCTGATTGTTAACATAGGCAATCGGCATCTGAAGGAGTTGGGTCACGTCTTGGCGCGCGGTTTCCGTGGCCCGGAGCGAGATATCGATTTCGGTTTCGTTGGCCGGCGCATATTTGCCGACCTGGCTGCCGCTCAAGGCCGTGCGTAGGGTGCTGCCAATCTGTGAGGGCGACAACCCCAGATCAACCGCCTGCTGCCGATCAATTACTAATTGGGTTTCCGGCGAGCGGGCGGCATCCGTATTTTTGACGTCGGCCGTACCGGGTACGGTTCGGATGACCGCCTCAACCTGATTGGCCAGGTCGATGAGCGTGTTGGGGTCGCTGCCGGACAACTGGAACTGGATTGGGCTTTCGCCGCCGCCGCCCGGCCCGGAGTTCAGGACCACGGATACGGTGGCCTCGGGAATATTTTGCAGTAACGGGCGCAGATCATCGACCACTTGCTTGGTGCTACGGTGACGGTCCTCTTTGTCGACCAAGACCAGGTTAATGGTGGCCGCGTTGGCCGATCGAGACGCGCCGCCAAAACCACCGCCGCCGCCGCTGGTACCGACCACCGTGAGAATACCGGACGCTTCCGGGACATCGTTAACGACGTAATTCTCAACCTGCCGGGCGGCCCGGTCGGTCGTTTCCAGGTTAGTTCCGGCCGGCATCTCGATGCTGATGCGAATTTGGCCGTCATCTTGCTGCGGGAAAAATTCCGTCCCGACAAAGCCGCCGACAACCAAATAGAAACCGGCAGCCAACGCGCCCACGGCCAGTAAAACGGCCAGCACTTGGGTGGCAAAATTCAACAGGAAGAAGCGCAGCGTAGCGGTATAAAGTGAGGTCAGCATCTCGAACCCAACTTCAAATAGCCACAGAAAGCCGTTCCACACTTTAGCCACCGGCCACAAAATATAGCCAAACCATTTAATCAAGCCTCTGGGTTCAGGCTTGGGCTTACTCAGGTCTTCTGACCAAAGCGCCGTCAGCATCGGGGTGAGGGTGAAGGCGATAAACAGCGAAATCAAGGCGGCCACAGCAATCGTAACCCCGTAAGAGTAAAAGAACTGGCCGACAATCCCTGAGGTAAAGGCCACCGGAATATAAACCACCACATCAACCAGAGTAATGGTGATCGCGGCCAAGCCGATTTCAGCCCGGCCGTCGATAGCCGCCTGTCGGGGGGGCTTTTTCATCTCGATGTGGCGGTTGATATTTTCAATAACTACGATTGAGTCGTCAACCAGAATCCCAATGACCAGCGTAAGCGCCAGCAACGTCAACTGGTTCAGGCTGAAGTCCAACATCCACATGACCAGAAAGGTAGCAATAATTGAGGTAGGAATAGCCAGAACCACGATAAAGGTACTGCGGATGGTGTGGAGGAAAACTAGAATAACTAAACCGGTAATGAGAATCGCCAGAACCAGGTCCTCCAACACGGCATCGACCGAACGACGAATGAAGTCGGCGTTGTCCTGAACGATGGTTAAACTGGCCCCGGGCGGCAGGAGTTCGTGATTAATGTCCTCGACAGAGGCAATAACTTCATCCACCACTTCAACCGTATTGGCATCGCTCGATTTGACCACGCTAATGCTAACAGCTTCTTGACCGTTGTAGCGAATGATACTGCTCTGGTCTTCCAAACCAACGCGAACGTCGGCCACATCGCTCAAGAATACGCGGCCATGCCCCGCGCCGTCATTTTCTCTGATCACCAGATTTCTAATGTCATCCAGGTTGGTAAATTCGCCCACAGACCGTACCGCGATCTTCTGGCGGCCCTCATCGACGGTACCGGCCGGCGCTGTAACGTTGTTTTCGGCCAGCTTGCGTTGGACATCGCTCATGGGGATGCCAAACGCGGCCAGTTTGGCCGGATCGACATAGACATGGACTTCGCTATCTCGACCACCGCTGATGGACACTGAGGCTACGCCCGGAATGGTCTGCAAGCGAGTTTTGATGTCGTTGTCGGCCAGATCGAACAGAACTTCCTGTTTCTGCGGGCCGGCGAGCGACATAAAGATAACCGGGGTGGCGTTGATATCGGCCTTGATAATGGTAGGATCCTCGGCCTCGTCGGGGAGTTGGCCCCGGACGGTAGACACCTGACGTTCGACGTCGATGGCGGCCTGATCGCCATCCGTTCCTTCGTTGAAGGCAATGGCAATGGACCCAAACCCTTCGGTGGCTGTCGCGTTCAGTTCATCGATACCGGCGATAGTGGCCACAGCGTCTTCGATCGGTTTCAGGACTAAATCTTCAACGTCTTCCGGGGAAGCGCCTGGATAAACCACGGTAATCGACACAAAAGGCAGATCGACGGACGGGAAACTATCGAGTTTAAGCCGGTTATACCCTTGAATGCCCATGATAATCATCGCCGTAATGATCATGAGCATGGTCAAAGGTCGATTAATCGCTAATTTTGTTAGTGACATAAATCAAAACCCTTTTCGGAATGATGAAGTCAGAATGATGAATGATGAATTTTAAATTGATGACTCATTATTCATCATTCATCGTTCATCATTCATTATTCGTTAGACTGTTTATTCGGCAACGCGCGGATCGTTGGTGACGTCTAATTTGGTGCCGTCGGTCAAGCTGCCCTGGCCGGCGGTGACAACAATTTCGCCGGGTTTGAGGCCGGACAAAATCTCGACCCGATCGTTATCAAACAAACCGGTGTTAACCTTGCGTTCTTCGGCCCGATTGTCGTCACCGACCACAAAGACCGTTGGCGGATCGGTATCTTGAATGACGGCGCTGCGAGGCACGAGAACGGTATTGGAATTTTCCTGAGCCAAAATGGCCACATCAGCGAACATACCGCTGCGCAGTAAATCCTCGCCGTCGGTGGGCGTCACGGTGACCTCGAAGGTGCGGGTGTCGGCATTGGCTTTGGGCGAAATATTAGAGACGACGCCGGGAAAATCTTGGCCCGGATAAGCGGTGGTTCGCATCGATACCGCCTGGCCTTTAGTGACCTGGCTGATGCGGCTCTCTTGAACCTCAACCTTAATTTCAAGGGCATCGGACAGCAGTTCCACCACATTATTTTGAGGCGACACCCGGCTGCCTTGGGAAACGAATAGTTCGGCGATCACCCCATCAAATGGCGCTTCGACGACGGTTTCTTCCAGTTGAATCTTGGCGATATCCAAGGCGGCTTGGGCGCGTTGAACACCAACCCGAGCCAGAGCGACATCAACATCGCGATAGGGTTCCAAAGTGAGCGACAGTTGCAGTTCGGCTTGGGCCAGATTGAGCATGAGCGGGGCCAACTGGGAGTCGCTGGGGTTGGTATCCAGGTTGTAATCGGCCAGCGCGTTTTCATAGTTGATCGTCGCTTGCTGCAAGGCAATGGCTTGGGGTTTGTCGCCCACATCGCCGGCCCAGGCGATCTTATCGTATTCGGATTGGGCGGCTTTCATCGCGGCTTCGGTCCGGGCCAAATCAGCCGCTGCTTTGGTTCTCTCATTGTCATCTACGGTCGCGACATCATTCAAGGCGGCTCGCGCCAACTCGACGGCGGCGCGAGCGGCAATGATTTCCTCAGGACGGGAACCTTGCTCAATTTTGGCCAACTGCAATGACGCGGAAGCCAGTTCGGCCTCGGCCTGCTTGAGCTGGGCCAGATAAGTGTCATCTTCGATCACCGCGATCTTATCGCCGGCCTTAACCTCATCGCCGACCTCGACCAGCAATTGCTCGATTTTGCCTGATGCGCCGGGGGTGAGATCGACGTCATCCTTGGGTTGGACGCTACCGGAGTAGGAAAAGACCAGATCGATATCGCCGGTGGTGACCTCACCCACTTCAACAGCGACCGTTTTCTCTTCGGTCGGGGTCGGGGTTACCGCCGCCGCTTGAGTGCTCTCAGATGCGGAACTGCTGCAGGCCGAAACCAACAACACCAACCCAAGCAGCAATAAAAAAACAAAAAGTGAATATTTTTTCACAGAAGAGACCTCCGGATTAATTGTTGGATATTTTAGGGGGTAAAATGATTAAGACTCAACCGGCTGTTGCAAGCTGCTCTCATCGTTTACTTTTATAAAATGGATGGGATCATCCCTAAAAAAAATTGTTTTTTGGACTTCGGCGTCCAGAGCATCGCCAGTGAGAGAGGTCTGCCGGCTAACCTGCAAGCGCAGCAGATAGTAGAGTGATTGTTCGAGCGCCTCCAGGTCTTCATCGGCCAGAGTCTGATAAGATTTCAGAGCTTCTTGAGAGGCTTCTTCATTAATTCGCTTGACCAGTTCAACCCCGGTTTCGGTCGGCTGCACCAAAACTACCCGCCGGTCAACTTCGCTACGGGTGCGTTTGACTAATTTCATTTTGACTAAGCGATCGATAATGCCGGTCATCGTCGGCGGATCTTGAATGGTAACTTCAGTTAGGTCTCGCATCGTACACGGATTTTTATGACATGACAGAGAGGCCAACGCAAAAAACTGAGGGGCTGTTAACCCAAATGTCTGAAGCCATTGGGAGAAATGCCGCGTGGAAAACCATATTAATGAGACAAACATATCTTTGATTTTTTTGACTTTTTCTTCTCTAGAAACTGCATCCATAGATGTATTCCCACGATAAAAATAGTTAGCAGCAAAAAATATTTACCGAACTAATTATATTTACCGTCAATCTTATTGTCAAAATATAATTTGCATCTTTAAGTATATTATTTAAACAAGATTTGTCAAGAAATTGACGAAGTATTGTCTAGTTTTTTAGGGGAAATCAGGAGAAACCGATAATGGGCCGCAAGAAATAATAGCATAAAAAAAGGGATACAGCGAACAACTGTATCCCTTTTTCGTAAAGTTAAGCCGCAAATGACTGCGAACGATAGCCGTTTTGCGATAGGAATCGAAAAACCCGATAGATATCGTTAGCGGTGAGAACCCCTTTGAAGTGTAATCCATCGTAAACAGCAACAAATTGGGTTGAGGCTTCGGTTAACTTGTCTTGCACCTCATCTAAAGTGGCGCTGAGCGCAATGGTTGGAATATGTTTGGCCTGATGCATAATTTCGGTAACGCGTTTGTGCCACTGGCCGGCTTGCATGGCTTGCGAAATACTGCCGCTGGTGGCCACACCCAAAAACTGCCCGTCGGCCGGATCGAGCACGGCAAAGTTAGTTTGCGAACTGCGTAGCATCATCGAGGCTACCTGCCCCACCGTAGCGTAGGGCGACAGCGCCACCCGATTTTCGCGCAACGCCTGGCGAGCCGATACTTTGCGCAGCAGGCTTCTGGCCGCGACCGCCTGACCTTCCTGGCCGCCGGCAATGAAAATAAAGAAAGCGATGAAAGCCAGGAAGATTTGACCGTTGAAAACGGCGAAAATCCCCAACAGAATCGCCAGCGCGCGGCCGACTGAAACCGCGATTTGGGTGGCTTTCTGATAGTTGGTAAACAGCCCCAACGCCGCTCTAAGCACTCGACCGCCATCCAACGGGAAGGCCGGGATCATATTGAAAATAACCAGCGTTACGTTGGCAAAGAGCAAAAACGTCGAAAGCCCCAACAAGCCCGGCTCCATCATCAAGGTCAAACTAAACATACCCGAATGGTAAAGCCCTAATCCCAGCACCACCGGCAGCAGCATTGCCGCCAGAATCACATTGACGGCCGGCCCGGCGATGGCGACAACCAACTCCTGGATCGGTTTTTCCGGCATCCGTTCCAATCGAGCCACCCCGCCGATGGGTAACAGCGTGATGTCTCTGACCGGAATACCATACCACATCGCAGCCAGACTGTGTCCCAATTCATGCAAGACCACCAAGGTAAACAGGGCCAAAGTAACTAAAATACCATATAAAGGGCCGGCGCTTCCACCGTAATTGAGCGCGCCCCAAACCAGGATCAACAAAAAGGTAAAGTGGACCTTTAAGTCAATCCCAAATAATTTACCAATTTTGAATGACCATCCCATTCAGAGTCTCCTTCAACAAACCGTAGTTTGCATTACGCATAAATTTAACAAAAGTTTCAAATGGCCTTTTATTCCTTAATAGTTTACCCGATTTTTATTAGAAACATATTATAACCTAACTCGTCGATAGTTGCCCTCAAAAGTTGACAATACGCTCGAAAGAACCAAAATGGTGATGAAGCCAATATTAAGCGAAATTGTTAAAGTTGGGAATAATCACGTATGTTTGGACGGCGTCAGTCCACTATGAAAACGATATCTGTGGGAACATTGCTCAACAATCGATACCGCCTGAAAACGCAGTTGGGTGAAGGCGGAGCCGGCATTATTTTCAAAGCTGAGGATGAGCAGCTTAGCCGGGAGGTTGCCATCAAACTCTTACTGAGCGAGGGCGACATCAGCGGCGATAAATTGGCCCGCTTTCGAGGCGAGGCCCGCTCGGTAGCGCGCTTGAACCACCCCAACATCATCACCCTTTATGATTACGCCGAGGAAGATGGCCGCCCTTATCTGGTTATCGAGTACATCCCCGGTATGGATCTGTGGGAACTGGATAACGGCTACGCCCCCAATTTGATGCCGCTGGCCGAAGCGCTGCCAATTTTCGACGGCATTTTGGCCGCGCTAGAATATTCTCACGCGCACCAGGTCATCCACCGAGATTTGAAACCGGAAAATGTCATGATCACACCCGACAAGCAGGTCAAAGTCATGGATTTTGGCCTGGCCCGCATCGAAGGGCAGTCGCGCTTGACGCAGGACGGCCTGGTAGCCGGGACGGCCGCCTATTTGGCCCCTGAATTGGCGCAAGGCGAACCAGGTGATCACCGGGTTGATCTGTATGCGATGGGCGTCATTATGTATGAACTTACCACCGGCCGTCGCCCCTTTTCCGGGGATGATCCGCTAACGGTGGTTTCGCAGCATATTCACGCTCCGGTTGTTCCACCTCAACATTATAACTCATCCATCCCGAAAGAACTGCAAGCCGTTATTCTCAAACTCCTGGCTAAAACCCCTAACGACCGTTATGCGACCGCCGGCGAGGCTCGCCGCGCCTTGGCCCCGATCATCGAGCGGCTGGCCGCTCCGGACGAAACCGGCGGCGAAACGGACGTGCCCTCACTTACCGAAGACCCGGCCAATGTACAAGCCCTGCTGGAGCGGATTGCCCGAGGTAAAATGGTGGGGCGCGAAGATGAGTTGCAAAAGCTTAAAGAGCATTGGGACCTGGTCAGGTTGGGTGACCTTGAGGCCGAACCGTTGGTCATCATCTCCGGCGAGGGCGGGATTGGCAAAACCCGGCTTCTGCGTGAACTCCAGGTCTATTCGGGCCTGCGCGACGGCTATATAATTTACGGTCGCGCCCACGAGCAGGATGCCGGCACCCCATACGCCCTCTTTGCCAGAGTGCTGCGCAACTACATCGCTGAGCAATCGGCTGAGGTCTTGCAGCATCAAATGAGCGGCTTCATGGCCGGCGAAATTGTCAAACTGGTGCCGCAAGTGGCCGAAAAGCTGGGCTATATCCAACCGAATCCCTCGCTGGAGCCGTCGGCTGAACGGGCGCGGCTGCTTGATCAGGTCAGCCGGTTTATCCTGAACATCGCCCAAGACCAGCCGGCGCTGCTTCTGCTCGATGACCTTCACTTTGCCGATCCGGGCAGCCTGGATATCTTAAATACCCTAATGAGCCGATCGCGCGGGAACTCGTTAATGATCGCGGCGGCCTATCGAGACGTAGCCTTGAGTTATTCTCATCCGGTCAATCGCTTTATTAGTTCGCTGCGAAGCGCCGGAATGGTGCGCCAATTCCCCTTACGCCGCCTGCCCCAAAGCGCCATCAAACAACTGCTCGAATCCCTATTGGCCAATAAAGTTAGTCGCAAATTTATTCGGTCGATCTATGAAGCCACCGAGGGTAACCCGCTCTTTGTTGAAGAGTTGATCAAGAGTCTGGTCGTCGATGGTCAACTGCAATGGCTGGAGGGCCGGTGGGAACAACGGAGCGACACCCTACCCCACATCCCTGGCAGTATTAAGGCCGTTTTGGGACGACGGCTAGACCAAATTTCGGAGTCGACGCTGGAACTATTGCGCTTGTCCGCTGTGATCGGCCGCTCCTTTGGCCTGGATTTGCTGTTGGTGGCCAGCGCCTACGATGACGACAAGATGCAGTGGGCCATCGAAGAAGCCCTCAGCGCCCAACTCATCGAGGTTGTCAGAATAATTGATCAGCCGCCGGAACAAATCGAAACCGGGATTGTGGTCTACTACCAGTTTCAGCACGCGCTCATCCGAGAAACCCTGTACGAGGAACTCCGGCCGCTGCGCCGGCGGCGGCTGCACCGCCGAGTCGGCGGGGCGATGGAGCGTATGGCTATCGATCACGCGGCTCGCAACCCGGCTATCCTGGCCAGACACTTTATCGCCGGGGCAGAGGATGAGAAAGCCGTTTCTTACCTGCGCCAGGCCGGGACAAAAGCCATTCAAGTCCACGCCAATCAAGAGGCCGTCGATTACTTAAGCCAAGCGTATGAGATTTTGGAAGACCTGTCGCCTGAACTGGAAGGCGACACCCTGCGGGCGAATTTAGGTGAGCGATTCGAATTGCTTGCCCAGCAGCGGGATGTCTGTAACATGATGGGCGACCGCGACCGGGAATTCAAAGTCCTGCAAATGATGCTCGATCTGGCCGATCAACTGGATGACCGGCTGCGCCGACTCAAGACCATGACCCAGATGTCAACCTATTATTGGCACGTGGGCAATCTGGCGCAGGCGGAACAAACCGCGCGGGAAGCGCTGCAAATGGCTCGGGCTGCTAATGATGAGGGCGGTCAGCAAGCCGCATTGGAGCGTATCGCCCGCGTACTGTGGACCCAGCGAGATCCACGCAGCATGGAATACGCCACCCAAGCTCTGGCGCTGGCCCAAAAGTTAAGGGATCGCCCCCGGGAAGGGCGGCTGACCGAACTGGTCGGCCACATTTTCATCGACACTCTGTACGAGCCGGATCGGGCGGCGTTTTACTTTGAGCAGGCGCTTAAAATTTGTGAGGAAACCCACAATCCGTATGAAGCAGCCTGGACGCTGTGGGGTATGGGCAAGCAGGCCATGTTGATTTGCAACTACCCGACGGCCCTAGAGCGTTTTACCGAGGCCAAACAAACCGCCGAAAGTATTGGCGCTACCCTGCAAGTAGGCTGGGATTTATACCACTCCGGCAACGCTTGGTACAATTTAGGTAATTATGATCGTAGCCTGGAGTTGTACCAACAAGCGCAAACCGTTTTCGAAACAGCCCAGCACCCACGCGGCAAGATTTACGTCGTCACTTCTATCGGGCTGGTGATGATCGATTTAGCGCAAATGGAGGAAGCCGCCGCTCAGCTGGAGGCCGCCGCTCAGCAGGCCGAAGCCCGCCAGGATTTGCGCCTGATGCTGAGAAGTTACGAAGCCCTGGCCTACTACTATCGACTTTTGGGGGGTGACGCTAACTTAACCAATGCCATCCGCCTCAGCAACCGCATCATAAAGTTGGCCACCGACGCTCGCTACGTGGAACATCAGCTCATTGGTTTTTATCTGCGCGGCACAGGCTTCTTTCAAATGCGAAAGTTATCGGAGGCCGTCAATAGTTCGATCAAAGCAGTGTCGCAAATGGAACGCTTGAACTATCTTGAGTCGCCCCACATAACCAAAGCAGCCATTTTTTACACCCACAGCCAGATCATGAGCGCTATGGGCCAGCTTGACACCGCCCGAAATTACATGCAAAAAGCTTACAACGATGTTTTATACGCGGCTGATTTTATCGGCGATGAGCAACTGCGCCGCAGCTTTCTGCAAAATGTCTCGATCAATCGGGCGATTATCGCCGCCGGGCAGACTTTATAAACGGGTAGTACGGTGACTACGAACGTGAGGAGACCCAGGTCTGACTAGGGTTTGACGCGGGCCATAAAGTGGGCGTCGATAAAAACGCCATCGCGAAAAGCGTAGTTGCTGAGGGTGCCCTCGATGACAAACCCAAATTTACGATAGAGTTGAAGCGCGGGCTGATTATCGACATAGACCGTCAGTTCCAGGCGAGTCAGGTTGAGCCAATTCTCGGCCAGGTCGATCATCGCCGTCATGAGCTGCGACCCTATCCCTTGTCCTTGGAAGTCATCGTGTACGGCCATACCCAATGCGGCCACGTGCGCCCGTCGCGCCGCCGTCTGGCGGACGAGGCTGATCGATCCCACTACTTTCTGCGTCTCTTTAACAACAGCCACGAGAACATGTTTATTGTCTGGCATATTGGTGTAGCGCCGTTTGATTTCTTCGATGGATTTGTAAGGCGTCTGTAACGTTTGGCGCTGGCATTTTGGCATCGACAGTATTTCGGCCAAATCATCGACATCACCAGGCGCTACCGACCGGATCATGATTTCCATGAGCATACCTCGCTTGGATAGCTGAGATAGCGTATAATAACTTAACGTATGATATGTGTAAAAGCACAGATATCAAATTCGCCTCCCACCAGCGTTATGATTCAAACATCTAAAGTATTGATTCTGGGAAGTTGATTTTGCGTATGAGAGAAATCAGCAATCTTAATCTGTCGCAGGTCGTTGCGCTGCTGAGGGTTACACCTCAAACTTTACGAAGACATCTCAGTCCGTTGGACGCCGCTATTTTGAACTGGCACCCCCGTCCTCACGAGCGATCGATCAACGAGATCGTCATTCACCTCATCGAAAGCGATCAACATGCCTTCGCCAATCCCATCCACCAGATGCTGGCCCACGATCTACCCGAACTTGAAGGGTGGGACGTTCACGACAGCAATTTTGACCTGTACGACGCCGATCGCGACATTCTTGAACTCCTGGCCGAACTTGAAGTGATGCGCCATGAGTATGCCACCATGATTTCCGGCTTGCGGCCGGGCCAATTAGCGCGGTCGGGCTTTCATCCGGCTGTAGGGGAGGTTCAGGTTGTAGATTATATTTATGAGTGGGTCTACCACGACAGCAAACATATCAAACAGATCATGTATCTTATCCAAATTTCGGTTTGGCCTAAGATGGGCAATTTGCGTCATTTTGTGCCGCCCGGCTAATCATCGCATTGCCAACAGACCATTGCCAACAGACATTGTATACCCTCTGAAAAATCTAACAAAGGAAAAGGTAATCAAATGGGAACTGTATCCGTTAAATGGGTAGAATCACAACTAATGACCGGGGTCGATTCGTTCGGCCATCCACTCACTATCGGCAGCTGGCCGGAACGCGAACCGCAATGGGGCGGCCTCAAGGCATCTGACCTATTAATGCTGGCGGCGGCCTCTTGCTCCGCCTATGATGTAGTAATGATCTTAACCAAGCAAAAAGAACCGCTGGAGGGATTTGAGGTAACCTGCACCGGGGAGCAGCAATCGGAACCACCGTATGTATTTACCACCATGCATCTCAACTATATCTTTAAAGGAAAGCTGAATCCCAAAAAAGTTGAGCGAGCGATCAAGCTCTCAGAAGAGAAATACTGTTCGGTGACGAATACGCTTAAAGCATCTGTAAAGATCACCAACAGTTACGAAATTATTGATGAGTCCTTGCAGACAGCCCTATAAAGTGTCCAGACGCACCGCTAAGACTGAAATCAATCAGTGTTGAAACAATGTTGGTGACTATTCAGGTGGCTGGCGCTTTGGCTTGAATGGAGAGTGATAAGCCGTCTGCAACGCCGCAATTACGCCATAAAGTGCTGGCCACCTGGTCTGTTAAATAAATACCAATTTTGACCAGCCAATCCTGGGAGTTAGCCGGATAAATCGATAACGCGATGAATATCGGTGGTGTTGCGCTTATTGACGCGATAATTCGGACGGGTCGCTTCCTCATTTTTTTTGATAAGGCCGTCCGTTGGTGGGAGTAAAGGAAATAATAGTTCCTCCCGATGGGGGGGATGGTCTGATTTATTTGACCAGCCGAAAAGGCTCATCAATTTTTTCATAGGTCTAAAGTCCTCTTCTCGGAAAATTGGTAAGGTTGAGCAAGTATGCTTGAGAAATTTATTATAAGTTTAGGCCGGGTTCTATGCTATTATATGCTGTTAGTACCGTATCCTTCATAAATTTTTAGAATCTTCTTCCGGAAATCGCAGGAAAATATCATGGAAAACATGGAAGGTTTGGGGGTTTTTGTGCTTATCATCATTCCGGCCTCGATATTTTTTATTTTTTTGACCACCCGTGGCCCGGATAGCCCTGAGGACAACGAACACCAGAAGCAAAATTAACAACCCAATGATTTACAGATGAATCAAAGCGCCCGTTACTCTACTAATTATAGTTAGAAAACTTAATATTTGCTGAATTGGCAAAATTGACCATTGCGCAATCCAATAAATACGTTAAAATAACAAAATAGGGAGGGAATAAAAAAATTCTGGGAGGAATAGTATTGATCAGCTTATGGATCGCAATGATGTAGATCAAATTATCAAAGAAGCACAGGAGCAAGCTAAACGGGTGGATTTGCGTCGGGCCGGCCTCAGTATGGTCGATTTAAGCGGGGTTAGATTACAAGGCGCTAACTTGAACGAGACCGATTTGTACCGGGCCAATCTTGACGATGTGGATCTGTATGAAGCCGATATGGTCTTCACCAACCTATCAAAGGCCAGTATTCGAGGCGGTAACTTAGCCCGAGTAAACATGGTTTTCGCCAATCTCCGCGAGGCCAATTTAACCGGCGCTAGCTTAGCCGGAGCCAATCTGAGCGCTGCCGATTTGAGCGGCGTCGATTTAAGCGGAGCCAACCTGAGTGGAGCCAATCTGAGCGAGGCTAATTTAACCGGTTCCAACCTAAGCGAAGCCAATTTAAGCGAAGCCAACTTAACCGAAGCGTCACTTCATAAGGCTAATCTCAGTGGAGCTAATTTATGCGGCGCGAAATTGGGTTTTGCTCATCTGGAAAAAGCCGATTTAAACCGGGCTAAATACGATTATCGAACAGAGTGGCGAAAAGGGTTTAATCCGGCCGGCACCGGAGCTATCGAGCAAAAACGCTGGCTCCGATTTATCGACCGCTTTGTCGAGGCGTTTATCGAAGAAAAAGGCACCTCACAGATCGATATCCAGACCAAATGACCGGGTCGCTTTCAATCTTATTTTAGGCGCTCACCGTTCGGCGACCACGACCTCGCTGGGAATACCCCATTGAACGACAGCTTCGCGTTGAACGGAGGCAAAGCCCGTATTCTGAACGAGCGCGGCTAATTCTACCGGACGACACCCACCACACCAGATCGGATTGAGGCGAAACGCGGTTTTCCAAGCGCCTACCAACATCCGGCTGCGCCAATCGACGCCCTCAGTGAGCGAAACCAACACCATGCGCCCGCCAGGCTTTAGCACGCGCCGAAATTCAGCCAATACACCGGGCAGGTCCTGCGCCGCCAGCAAATCCAGCATATAGCTGGAGAAAAGTCGGTCAACACTGGCCGAGACATACGGCAGGCGGCGAGCATCGGCTTGGCATAAAGGCGCGCCGGTTCGGCTGTAAGCCAGCTTGAGCATCACCGGCGACCGGTCAAGGCCAAACGCGGCCCCGGCCGGGCTAACGGCCGCCTGAAGTTGAAGATGTTCCTTCCCCGTCCCGACGCCTACATTCAAGACCCGTTGACCCGGCCGCAGATCGAGGCGGGCCAGCCCCTGCTTTTTAGCCAACCCTTCGTAAATCTCGGCCCGGTCGTGGCCGATGCCTAAGCGGTCGTAAAATCGATCCGCTGCTTCAGTAGAGATCGTGTTCTCGAACATTGCTCGCCTCTTAACCCCTCAAACCATACCTATGACGTCCGATTTGATGCTGCGCCGTCAGTGGACCTTACCTGCCCACGACAAACAAGTCATTATTCTATCTTTCAGTCTAATCTGATTCGACTCTTTTTCCAAAATTCTGTCACAACTCGGACAGGCTTTTCGTCTTATTTGTAGAGTTAAAGAGTTTATTTAGTTTAGATAAATGGAGGACTTTACGATGACATATCATCAAGATCAAACGGATGTAATTATCGTCGGCGGTGGTTTGGCCGGGTTGACGGCGGCGGCGTTTTTGGCCCGGAGCGGCCGGCGAGTGGTGCTGTATGAAAAGGCGCACGACATTGGCGGTCGGGCGCAAACGCAGCGAAAAAATGGCTTTTACTTTAATCTCGGCCCGCACGCGCTGTATCGATTTGGTGAAGGTGTGAAAGTGCTGCGAGAACTGGGGCTTGAATTTAACGGCCATTTTCCGAAATTAAACGGCGTTTTGATCAAAAAGGGTCAACCGCAC
The DNA here is from genome assembly GCA_020634855.1 of Anaerolineales bacterium. Classification (GTDB taxonomy): domain Bacteria; phylum Chloroflexota; class Anaerolineae; order 4572-78; family J111; genus JAGRBY01. The sequence goes on along the minus strand of JACKAU010000017.1, from coordinate 10,776 downwards.
CCCTTACCATTCCAGCCCCTCTCACTTTTAACCACTAAGGTGTTGAGTTGGCCGGCAAAGTGGCAGGTAATGCGTCTTATGGCCGCGCTGCCCAAAATCGATCCGGTTCCATTGGAGTCGCTAACGGTTCGAGACTGGTTCGAGGAACAAGGCTTCAACGCCGACACGCGGATGTATCTGCAAGCCTTAATCCGGCTGGCGACCTACACTGCCGATATCGAACACCAGAGCGCCGGAGCCACCATCGCCCAAGTGCAGCGGGCGGCAGCCGGCAACGTGCTTTACGTGGACAACGGCTGGCAGGTGCTGGTCGATGGGCTACGCCGCCTGGCCGAATCCGCCGGGGCGATCATCGAAAGTGGAGCGCGCGTCACAGCGATTGACTGGACGGGGGAGCAGGGGGTGAGCGGCGTACGGCTGGCTGACAGCTCGACACGAGCGGCAGCGGCGGTCATCGTGGCCGCGAGTCCGGCGGCGACGCAAACGTTGGTCGGCCAACCCAGCCTCATTGACCGCTGGGCTAAAGCGGCGATACCGGTCAAAGCGGCGGTCTTGGACGTCGCGCTCAAACGGCTACCCCGGCCGGAAACGACATTTGCTTTGGGGGTAGACCAGCCGCTATACTTGTCGGTACATTCGGCGGCCGCCCACCTGGCGCCGGAGGGCGGCGCTCTAATCCACACAGCCAAATACCTCGATTCGGCCGATCCGGACCCCCAACTGGCCGAGCAAGAATTGGCCGGCCTGCTCGATTTGACCCAACCCGGCTGGCGCGAAGAAGTGGTCGAACAGCGATTCTTGCCGGATATGACCGTCATCAATGCACTGATTCCGGCGGAGCAAGGCGGGTTGCTTGGCCGGCCCGGTCCTGAGGTACCCGGCATTGCCGGTCTGTATGTAGCCGGCGACTGGGTCGGCCCGGTCGGAATGCTGTCCGATGCCAGCCTGGCCAGCGCCAGACAAGCCGCTCAGTTGGTACAGGACTATCTGGCACAGCAGCCGCCGCTTAGCCTTGAGCTATCGAGCATCGAGATCAAAAGCAATAGTTTTGAACTGGCGTAGTAACTCAGCAATCAGATTATTGCAGTTGAGTAAGAAAATTAGACAAGATTTACAAGAATAACAGGATTAAAAAAATTGTTTTGGAATCTTGTAAATCTTGCCGAAGGTTCTGTCTAAAAATCTTTTGGGTTCCGGCTCGTCCGGGTTTGGGTTTAAGCAGTTCAGTAAGTGACTGTCACCAGAAATGTAACTAAACGATGAATGTGAATGACATTGAACAATTCAACCAATATCGACCGCTGCTGTTCTCGATTGCCTACCGGATGCTGGGCAGCCAGATGGAAGCTGAGGACATGGTGCAGGAGAGCTTTCTGCGCTGGCAGACGGTTTCAACGGCGGAGGTGCAGTCAGTTAAGGCTTATCTGACCAGCGTTATCACCCGCTTGTGCATCGACCACCTGCGCTCGGCCAAGGTGCAGCGCGAAACCTATGTGGGACCGTGGCTGCCCGAACCGCTGGTCAGCGACCAGCCGCCCGGAACCGACCGGTCGGTGGCCCTGGCCGAGTCGCTGTCGATGGCCTTTTTAGTGCTGCTGGAGCGCCTGACCCCCATCGAACGAGCCGTCTTTCTGCTGCGCGAGGTTTTCGATTACGATTATAGCGAGATAGCCTCGATTGTGGACAAGAGTGAGGCTAACTGCCGCCAACTGGTTCGCCGGGCGCGTCAGCATATCTCAGCCCAACGCCCCCGCTTTGATCCCATCCCCGAACAACAGGAGCGCCTGACCGTGCAGTTCATGGAAACCTGTGCTCGCGGAGACATGCCCGGCTTGCTGAGTTTGTTGGCCGATGACATTACCGTTTGGTCGGATGGCGGCGGCAAGGTTACGGCGGCCCGCCGGCCGATTGTCGGCGCGGATCGGGTGGCCCATCTCTTTATAACTATTCAGTCCAAAATCCCACCCGGCCTGGTCACCAAAGCGGCTTGGGTCAACGGTCAGCCCGGCCTGATTAGCTATCTTAACGGTCAACCGGAAAACGTACTAATTTTTGATATTGCCGCTGGACGAATTCAGACGATCTACGCGGTCAGAAACCCCGATAAGTTGCAAAGGATACCGGTTTGACCTCTTGAAGATTAAAATTTGGAGCGTCAAAGTTTACTTTGACAGACAAAGCAGAGCTTTGTCGCTCCAGGCTGGGGAGAGTTGAGGGAGGGCGTTAGGAGCATAGGATGAGTCAGCAGGAAAATGTGGTTGATCTGTTTGCTCTGGGGCAGACATGTTTTGATCGGTTTTTGCGGGAATTTGCGGCCTACGGGTTAGAGGCCGATCCGGGGATTGAACTGCGGCAGGGCAACGGGGTGTTGTGTTACTACAGTTTAGAGGATCGGCATATATACCTGTCAGTGCCGGATTTTAGCCGGCCGGTGGGCAAACTACAAGCACTGTTTCTGCGGTCGCTGCTGGGCTGCGACAGTGACGAGGACCTGTTTCGCTTTTTGGGCCTTTTTCTATCACACATCATCGCCCACGAATTGGCCCACCATTACCGGCATCGCTACGGCCTATTTGGCGACAGCCCCTGGCAAGAAGAGCAGATTGCCAACAAGCTGTCGGTCGCGGTGGTCAAGCATCGCCTCTCGCCGGAGGAGAAAGCGTTCGCCAAATCGTTTCTGCGCCGGGCCATCGAGACGCTGGCGGCCAAAATGGAGGCCAAGAATATCGCGGTTGATTCCTACTACAGTGTGCTGCACGCGCTCAACGTGTCGGGCCAGGTCGGCGTGGCCGATTTTGAAAACATCGAACTGCTGCAAACAGCGCTGGGGGTCGAGTCGGAAGAATTTCTGAAAGGCAGCGGCCACCTGTCCGACGAAGTCGAGCAGCGGCTCACGCAGCGCGGCGATTTGATCGAGTCGATTGATCACGAATACACTTCAGACCAGATCAAATACATTTACTATCACGTCGGCTGGCTGTACCTCGATCTAACCAGCCGCGAGACCGAATATGTCGATGAGTTTGCCCGCAACTACCTCAATTTCAAATTTGAGTTGCTGCCCCCACCTGAACCGTACACCGAAGCACCCGATGAAAAGGCTATCCAGGCTTGTTTCAAAGCCTCCCAACTCAGCCAACCTCGCTCGGAGACGGCCGGGCGTTACTTTTACAAACGATATCGGTCACTGCTGCTGGCTAAGATGCAGTCAGTCGAACTGACAATGGCCGCCCACAATGACCGGCTCAAACGGGAGGTCAAACTCATTTTGGAGAATTGGAGCAGTGACGCCACCGATACCCTCGATTATATTGCCCAACTCGCCCCGGCCAAACTACGCCATCTCTTTCCCCATCTTATCGCCGATCACCTTGAGCCGGACCTATCGCCGGCCGATCATTTGCCGGCGGAAACGGATCGCCGCCTGTGGGCGCACGTGGTTAACGGCGCAGCGGACGAAGCCGCGACCAATACGCTGCACCGGCTGGCCTTGCTCGACCGAACCGATATTTATCGCGGCCTGCCGGTCGAAGTGCTGCTCAAACTGATTGCATGCTTCTCGCTGGTGCGCCTGGCCCCCGGCGAGCCGGTCATCTGGCAAAATGAACGCAACGATGATGTGTACATCTTAATTGAAGGCAAGTTGGAAGTTTTGATTGATCAGGCCGGGCAGCCTACCAAAGTCGGCGAAATCCATCCCAACGAAATCTTCGGCGAGATCGCTTTTTTCACCGAGGATCCGCGCTACGCCACCGTTCGCGCCGTCGAGCCGTCGAAATGTTACGTGCTAACCGACGCCGATCTGCAATTACTGGCCTACGACCATCCCCCCATCTTGATGCAAATGGCCGGCGTGCTGGCTAAACGTTTGGCCGCCGTATACAACACAACCCATAATGAAACCGTATAAGTTGGTGTTACGGAGTTTGAGAGCTTTTAGACAGAATTAACAAGATTTACAAGATGATTAAATATTATTTTAATCCTGTAAATCGTGTAAATCTTGTCTAATTTCCTGGCCCCAAATGCAAAAACCGTCTAATTTTTCCAGACGTGGAGAGGGACAAAAGTCACATTGTTTTGCCCTGTTGAGTGTGTTACCATCTTTCTAACGAATTATTTCATTCCCCGAGAACGAGAAAGAGGTTAACAAACATGAGCGCTGATTTACAGCTTTTAATTGGCAAAATTCTCACCGAAGAAGGGTTCGCCCAGTCTCTGGCGGAAAACCCGGAGAAAGCCCTGAAAGAGGCTAATATTGAACCGACGGTCGATCTGCTCGATGCGCTGGCCGACGTCGATCCGGAGTCGCTGAAAAATTTGGCAGCGTCATTTGGAGCGCAGCAAGCCGCCGTTTAGAAGATTTTAGCTACAACCTAACATAGCAACAACACGCTACGAGAAAGCAATCTCCGTAGCGTTTTTTATTCCAACAAATCTACGGTCAAACTCCCAGAATTCCACCAATCGTCGCCACGGTGGTATCAAGGTAGCTTTGCCCGTTCTCCGTGAAGCTGTCGTCATCCAGATAGCCGCCAGGCCCGTTGTGGCGCATCTGGCCCATATCGATGACCGTGATTTTGCCGTTGGCCTTGGCCTGGTTCCAATAGGAGCCGGACATCATCGGCCAGCGGCCGGGAAAGAAGATTGGGCCGATGAGATGAACCGTATCGCGCCGGCCGCGAATGTAGTACAGATGCTCGATATGCTCTAACCCCACATCAGAACACATCACCCCGCCCAAACCAATCACATAGATCGGAGCTTTTAATTGGCGTTTGAGGTAAGTGGCCGAGCCGAGCGCAATCTGTCCGCCGCCGCTGTAACCGATCAGCACCACCGGGATGCCGCTCCCCACCACGTAGCCGTACCGTTTCAAGCTTCTGAGAATCAAGGCCGTACTGCCCTGATTATACATCGGTCCGTAGCGAAAGTCGGCCGAAACCGCCACTTGAAACAGATTGCGGAAGTTGATGAGGAAGCCGCCCCAACCGCCGCGTTCTTTGCGCCGGACGGTGTAACGCCAAAACCAGGCAAAAAAGCGCTGGTGGGTCAAGGCTCGATTGATCACCGAGTAGGGAAAGATGTCATCGACGATAACCGCCCCGGTGACCTTATCGGCTACCCGTCTGAGAAACTCTTTTTCGCGGGGCAGGTAAACCTCTTGTTCGGCGCCGGCAATACCGGTTAAGAAGACAATGTAGTGGCTAACGTTGAGTGCTGGAGACCGGCGAACCGGCGCGGACGGCGTATCGACTGTTGGCTCGACCTCCCCGCCATACCAACCGGCCCACCAACCGAGCGCCTCAAACGGCGCCGATATCGCCGACAGCAAAAACCAGAGGAGGATAATCAACAGAATTGTATAGATCGGATCTAAGCTTAACACCGCTGCCGCCCCTATTCCTCGTCGTTAGCTTCATTTGAGTAAAATATCTTGGCCAGATCAAGCTGCAATGGCTTACCCGCCGCCGCGTTGCGCAACCTGCGCATTAACCACAAAACCGGTTTGCCGATAGTTAACCGCAGGGCAAAAATAATCCCTAATCCAATCGCGGCGCACAGCACGGCCTGCCAGACCTCAAACTCAAACGAAAAGCGGAGGATATTAACCAGCGCGACCGCCGCCCACACATTCAATAGGCGCAACACTGGATAGCCAAAATACGGCATCAACGCCAGAAAACTAAAAATCAGCGGAATATAACTCAAGCCCACCGCCGCGCCGGCCAGCCATAACGACACGTGTCGATTGAAAATCCAATCGGCCACCAACCACAACGAAACGACCCAAACCAGATACCCCAAGATAAAGAAGACGACCGAGACCCCCAAACTCATGACGAACCGCAGGGGACTGACTCGATTGGCAAACAGCGCCACACACTGTCCGATAGCTTCCGAAAAGCCGGCCAAAGCCACAATTTGCAGCACCAAGAGATTTCGATTAGGACTTTCTAACGCCACGGTAAAGGCTTGCACGTTGCTGTTAAAGAACGCTATCACAATTTCCCACAGCGACACCGGTTCAGGTGGCTGCCATAAAGAAAGAGGAAAAGCCAACACATCCATAACCTAAATCTAACTACTCGCTAACGGACACCCTTTGAATTTGACCGGGAATTAGCCTACGAAGCCGCCGTTTGGCCACCGGACCGCAGACCACAGACGGTAGACCGCCGACCGGTGACGGCTGAACTTTAACAAGCGCGCCGGGTTTTCGGCGGTCAGCGGTCGGCAAGCAGCGGTCTATCGGTTTAACAGCAATTTTGAAGGCCCATATCAGTCAAGCTGAAGTTGTGTCCGTTAGCAAAATCTAACTATTACGCCGCCCGCCACCTTTCAGCAGCCACCAAATTAGTCCGGCCATTGCGGCGAACGCCACCCCGACCAGCGCGATAGGGGCCAGAACCATCCCTTTGGTAAGGTGGCGAGGCTGCGTGTGCTGCGGCTGTTCCATCAGCGCGGCAACCTGCGTCTGGAGGGCGCTCACCAAGCGGGTGGCGGTTAACTCGCCCTCACCTTGGGCGGCCAATTCATTGGGATCACAGGGCGGGCCAAAGGTGACGCTGATCGGCTTCAAGCTGGGCAGGGCCTGATCCGGCGGCATGGCGTCACGCGTACCCTGAATATAAACCGGCACAATCGGCGTCGAGGCCTGCTCCACCACCATGCCGATGCCCTCCCGGAACGGCAGCATCTTACCGGTCCGAGACAACCGCCCTTCGGGAAACCAGACTAAATTATTATCCTGCCGCAGCGAGGCCACGGCCAACGCCATCTCCCGCACCCCTGTTCCGCTCACAAAACGGTCGATAGGCAGCACTTGGGCTAACCGGCTGACCAATCGCATCAGCGGATTTTGGAGCATCACATCCTGGCCGCCAATCCAAGTGGTACGCCGCAGTTGCTCAAGAGGCAAAGCCGCGGCCACCATCGGCGCATCGAGCATGCTGGAATGGTTAGGCGTCAACACAAAATTCCCATCACGAGGGAGATTTTCAAGCCCGTGGGCTTCAAGCCGGAACAAGAGCCGGGCTAACCCTTTAAGCAAGATAAACATTCCGGTTGCCGCTCCTTGCTGAACCGAGTTCAAGGGCCTCAGCCATTTTTTCTGCTCGTCGGTCAACATCGCCTCGGCCTCCGCTAACGATAGCGAAGCGCCGGCCGGTTCATCCTCGGTAGCGGACTGAATGGCTTGCAGCAAATCCCGCACCGTGCCGATCTCCCCGATAGCCTCATCGCTCAACTCAACGCCGGTCAAATTATTGACTTGCAGCGTCAGCGTCAACCACTCCAACGAGTCGATGCCCAGATCGAGCTGCGGGCTGGTATCCGGCGTCAGCGACTTATCGGCATAGCGGCCGGCCAGCCAATCCCACACTTGCCGCACCCCCGGCTGGGCCAGCAACGCCTGATCCCGCTCCGACATATCCTCGATGGGCAGCGGCCCGGTCGCCTGAGTTTCGGCCTGGATGCCCTGTTGGGCTAATTCATAATTTTTGGCCAGCAAGTGCCGCCGGATTTTGCCCAGGTTGGTACGGGGAATCGCCTCGGTGGTGGTGGCATAATCGGTCAATCGCTGGTATGAGGCCACCGCCTGCGAGCGCTCGGTGACCGCCTCGCGGATGGCTTGTTCAACATCGCCGTTGCGGTGCTGGTTGACCTCCGCCATTTCCGGCACAATCAGCGCGACCAGTTGATTATCCTCGTACAGAATGCCAATCTCCCGGATAAATTGGTGCTGCTGGTAGACCTCCTCCAACGGCTCCGGCTGAATCTTCTTACCGCCTTCCAGCACAATCAACGTCGAGGCTCGCCCACTGATGTACAGATAACCGGCTTCATCGAAATAGCCCAGGTCGCCCGTCCTAAACCAGCCATCCTCGGTAAAGGCGTGGGCCGTTTCGTCGGGCAGGTTGCGATAGCCGGTGAAGACACTTGGCCCCCGCGCCAAAATTTCCCCCTCGACCGGGCCATCGCCGTTATTGCGATCCGGCGTCTCCCCTTCGGCTTGAACCGTCTCATCGATCCGGATCTCGATGCCGGTCAGCGGCGGGCCAACACTCCCCAGCCGGGGAATCTCATCGTTGGGCAGATTCATGGTCAAGATAGGCGAAGTTTCGGTCAATCCGTACCCAATACCGATATCCCAACCCAACCCTTGTAGCTTCCAGGCCAGGTCCGGGGCCAACGCCGATCCGCCGGAGGTCAGCAGGCGCAAATGGGGACCGGCCACGGCTCGCAGCGGGGAAAATAGTTTCTGGCCGACGCGCCAGCCCACCCGGCGATGCAGGCCGTTGCTCGCATTCAAAACGCCGTTGAACAGCGTCGCCGCGATTTTGCCGCGCCCGGCGATCTGGGCCTCGATGCCGTCATAAATCGCCCGATAGACGCGCGGCACGCCGATGATGATCGTCACCTCGCCCTCACGCAAGGCCCGAATGATTTGGGGGCCGGTCAGGGCGTGGGGTAGTATGATCGGCACCCGCAAGGTTAGCGGCGTCAGGGTGCCGATGGTAAAGGGGTAAACATGGTACATCGGCAGCGGCAGCAGCGCCCGATCCGTGGGCTGAACCAGGTTAGTCGCCTCGATGGCCTTAAGCTGAAAGAGCAGGTTGTGGTGAGTGAGCGTGACGCCTTTGGGAACGCCGGTTGTCCCGGACGTATAAAAAAGCGCCGCCGGATCGTCGAGACCAACGCGGGGCAGGGGTGTATCGCTGTGGTCGCGCAGGGTGTGCCAACTCCGGTCATCGTCCGGCTCAACATCGAATAGGATCGGGCGTAAATCAGGGTTAATCTGGCCCAGCCGGTTCAGGTACTCCGTCGTCGTAAAAATGAAGCGAGCTTCGCTGTCGTGCAGCACCCGCTCTAGCGCCCCCATGGTGATCTGGGTATCGAGCGGCGAGACGGCCGCCCCCGCGCCGATAATGGCCAGCACCGCCACCACCCACTCGGGCCGATTGTGGGCCAGCAGCGGGATGAACTCGCCCGGCTGTACTCCGGCCGCCACCAAACCGCGAGCCAACTGTTCCGCCGCCGCCGCGACCTCGGCGCAGCGCCAGCGCTCGATCTCGTCGGCCCGGAAGGCCAGCACACATTCAGCATCCCCTGCTGCCCGCAGGTCACCAATCAAAGATTGTAGCGTTTCTAAATTTTCCATGCGCCCCGTCTCCTAATTTTGATTTACTGGTCAATGTAGCTTAGATTGGTCAATATAGCAAGGCTCAGGACATCCAAATTGTGGAGCAACCAAGCGCTGCTTTGTCAGTCAACGTAAACCTTGACGATCCTGACCTGTCTGGAAACTGACTGCTGATCGCCGATTGTTGACCGTTGATCGCTAATGATACCCTATTTTGACGCCGCAACAGAGGCAAAATTTTCTAAAAACCCCTTGTCAGCGTCCAAATAGGCCCAAAATTTTTCGTTGGCCGCCTTGCATTTCCACTATCGGCGTCTTTTTTTGCGTTGGCCGTCTTGCATTTCCACTATCGGCGTCTTTTTTTGCGTTGGCCGTCTTGCATTTCCACTATCAGCGTCTTTTTTTGCGTTGGCCGTCTTGCATTTCCACTATCAGCGTCTTTTTTTTCTATCTACCCCCCGTGGCCATCATAAAACCGGTTTTTTGAGACAGAAAGGGCTTTTGGCCGCGCCGAAAGGGGTTATTTTTTCGCAGCAGGGCCATCGGCCGCGCCGCCGCTGTATTTTTGCCGCCGATCTCACTTTTAAGCCGGCCGGCGCTGCTTTTACGGCGACGATAACGGTTTTCGGCGTCAATATAGGAACAAATTGTTCGCACAACCACCTGTGAGCGTCGCACCGAGGGGTATTTTTCTCAAAAGCCTCGTTTGGCGTCGAAAAAGAGGCCAAAATTTCCGACCAACGGCTATAGTCGGCGCAAATGGCGTCTAATTTTGCCCACACTGCCTTTTGGTATCCCGGCTAGAGGTTATTTTCCTTGGTTGTAGCTAAAGGGTTTGCTCCGCTATCGGCGCTGTGGTAGCATGCCCGGTTGTGAGCAACTATCGACCGGCTTTGCTAACCATTATCCTCATAGCCCTGGCGCTGCGTCTAACCCACCTGACCTACCACAGCCTGTGGTTTGATGAGGCGGTGAGCGTGTATTGGGCCAAACAGAGCGTCCCGCGCATTCTGGAAGTGGGGTTTACGCTGGTTGAGGATCGACTGCCGCCGCTTTACTATCTGTCCTTGAAAGGCTGGAGCAGCCAGATTGGCTTTAGCGAGGCCGGCGTGCGGGCGCTGTCGGTGTTGTATGGCGTCCTGCTGGTGCCGGTCGTTGCCGGCCTGGCGGCGCTGCTGTTCAACCGGCGGGTGGCGTTAATTAGCGCCGCCTTAATTGCCGTCAATCCCTTCTTGATTTGGTACTCCCAAGAAGCCCGCATGTACGCCCCCGCCGTCTTCTTCAGCACGCTATCCATCTGGGCCTTCCTCAAATGGCTAAACCAATGGCTAAAGCCATCACCACCAACCTCACTCACTCCTCATCAACTATCATTCATCATTCATCGTTCATCGTTCCTCATTCTCTTCGTTCTGGCGGCCATCGCCGGGTTGTATCACCATCTTTACGCCGGGTTTGTGCTGCCCGGTTTGGGGCTGTGGCTAATCGTCGCTTATCCACGCCGGTGGCGGCTGTGGTTGACGTTAGCCGCCGGCGGGGTCATCATCGCCCTGGCTTTCGCCCCCATCGCGCTGGCCATCTGGCGTTTTTCCGCCGAATCGACTCCCGGCGACGCGCTCAGCGGCACAATT
>JACKAU010000016.1 GCA_020634855.1 Anaerolineales bacterium | reverse complement strand
GCTGGGTTTGCTCCCTTTATACTCCTTTTAGAGGGATGCAGTTTTGACCCAGATCAGCTATTGTAATATTAACACCAAACCTACGCTTTGTGGGTCAAATACCAAAGCTTAAAATCATTATAGGAATGAGGAGAATGAATTATGTGTTGTGCATTTCTGTCGCTTGTTTTACTGGGGCCACGTATATTTGGGGCCTTCTGGTGGATTTTTCAGCCGGTGCGCTGGCAGCTAGCCTTTAATTGGGGGGGCGCTCTTTGGTGGATTTGGCCCATACTGGGCCTCTTATTCCTGCCCTGGACGACCATTATGTTTGTCATCGTCGCGCCGGGCGGGGTGGTTGGCCTGGATTGGCTGTGGATTGGGCTTATGCTGTTTGCCGATATCGCCTCTTATGGCGGCGGGGCCGGCCGGAAACAGATTCCCGGCTATCAAGGGTATTAGGCATACTTCTAACCAGGGGTCTCGCTAATGGACACCCTTTCAATTTGACCGATATGAGCCTCCAAATTTGGCGTTGACCCGGCAGACCACCGCTAGCCGACAGCCGACCGTCGAAAAACCGGCTTGTTTGTTGAAGTTCGGCGGTCTATAGTCGGCGGTCGGTGGTCAGGTGGTATTGAAAGCTGGGGCAAATGAGGGTAGAGCTATAGCCGGTCCATCGCTCCGGTTTATTCACGGCGAAATTAGGTGATCTATGGCGTTTAGTTTGGTCCTTGTTGTCGTTGGTCTGATCGGTCTTTATTTTGGGGGCGACCTGCTCGTGCGGGGCGCCAGCCGTATCGCTACCACGCTCGGCCTTTCGCCGTTGGCTATTGGGCTGACAGTGGTAGCGGTCGGCACCTCCGCCCCGGAACTGCTGGTCAACTCGTTGGCCGCGTTCCGGGGCGCTAACGGCATGGCGCTGGGCAATGTCATTGGGTCAAACATCGCTAACATCGGCCTGATCCTGGGCATTACCGGCCTCGTGGCGGCCATTACCGTTCAGTCCAGCGTGGTTAAGCGCGATATTCCGATTATGATCGGAGCCACTTTGCTGGTTGCCATCACGACCGCTAACGGTAAGATCGGCCGCATCGAGGGGGCGATTATGGTCTTAGCCTTCATCGCCTACACCACCTACACCTATCGCCAGGCCCATTCAAGCCAGGCGGATATTCCCCTGGATGATGACCTTGATCCGGCCACCATCAAGCGTACTAATGAAATCATCCGTTTTGTGGCCGGGGTGGGCTTACTGGCCGTCGGCGCCCAGTTACTGGTGGTGGGAGCTGAGGATATCGCCCATACGCTGGGGATTAGCGATGTGGTTATCGGCATCACCATCGTCGCCTTTGGTACGTCGCTGCCGGAGCTGACGTCATCGATCACCGCGGCCCGCGAAGGCAAAACCGAAATGGCCTTAGGTAATGTGGTCGGCTCAAACATCGCCAATCTGCTGCTGGTGTTGGGGGTGACCACCTTGATCGCCCCCATCGTGATCGAACCGGGCCAGATGCGGTTTGGTTTTATCAGTGCGCTGGTATTTAGCCTGTTTCTGTTCCCGCTGGCGCGTGACCGGGTCTTTTCGCGGCGTGAGTCGGTTTTGTTGCTCGTGGCTTATCTCATCTTCCTGGCCTTAGTTCTCTTCTGGTTGGTACCGATGGCGCAATCGTAGTTCCAGAGGTGGTTGGCCAAGTAGCCTCGATGGTGCGGGTGGCCGGATGTACTTATAAAAGGATGAATGAGCGGACACACTTTTCTTAGAGATTAGATGTGTTATAATTGAGCCTGCAAAAATCTCTCTCAACCAATTTCTAGCGAGGAGAAATGCAGGTCGAAAACTTTCCGCTGCTGCGCACCAAGCTGTACCGGCCCGGGCTGGCTCCCGGCCATGTTCCTCGACCGCATCTAATCCGTCTCCTCAACCACCCCACCCATCAAAAACTGACATTGGTTTCGGCCCCGCCTGGCTTTGGCAAGACCACGCTGATAGCGGAGTGGTTGCACAGCAGCCCGGTTGCCGTGGCCTGGTTATCGTTAGATGAAGCCGATGGCGACTTTCCCCGGTTTTTTCGCTACGCCGTCGCGGCCTTGCAGTCGATCTGGCCGGAGTTGGGCCTTGAGCTGTTGAGTTTACTCCAAGCGCCCCAACTACCGTCGGTCGAATACTTGGCGACCGGTCTGGTCAATGAACTGGCCGACCGGCCCGAACCGTTTATGCTGGTCTTTGATGATCTCCACCTGGCTGAGTCAAGCCAGGTTAACCAATTTCTGGAAACGGTGCTGGCCTATCTCCCCCATCAAGGTCAGTTAGTATTCATTACCCGCACCGATCCAACCCTGCCGCTGGCCCGGCTGCGGGCCAGGAGCCAGATGGTCGAAATCCGAGCGACTGAGCTGCGCTTTAACCCGACCGAGATCGATGCCTTTCTGCGGCGAGCGCGGCTTAAGGCTGTACCTTCGCCCGAAACGGTGGCCGCGCTGGCCGAGCGGACGGAAGGGTGGGTGGTCGGGGTGCAGTTGGCCTCGCTGTCGATGCCCCACCAGCCTGATCCGGCCGCCTTTGTCAAGCAGTTTACCGGCGCCGACCGGTATGTGATGGAGTATCTGGTAGATGAGGTGTTGACCCGGCAGACGCCTGAGGTGCGCGCGTTCTTATTGCGGACCTCAATTTTGGATCAGTTTTGTGCGCCGTTAGGTGAGGCGCTGATGGCGGTCGCGTTGGACGATGCGGCGGCGCCAGCTTTGGGCCATGATCGCCCGGCCCACAACGGGGACAGATTAGTGGCCGGAGCGTTATTAGAGACCGTTAAACAGGCCAACCTATTTCTGATACCGTTGGATAGCGAGGCCGGTTGGTATCGATATCACCATCTGTTTCGATCGCTATTGCAGCACGGGCTGAATTTGCACTACAGCGGTGAGGTGACGGCGGCCTTACACGCCGCGGCCGCTCGTTGGTTGGCCGACCATGGCTTAATCGAACAGGCGATTACCCATAGTTTAGCTGCGGGCGATGCGCTGCCGGCGGTCCGGCTGATTGAGCAGCACCGGCACGCGCTCGCAAGCCGGGACGACTGGCCGACGCTGGAGGGCTGGCTGGAGCTGCTGCCCGAAGCCGTTATCTGGCAGCGACCGGGTCTATTGTTGGCTCAAGCCTGGTTGGCCTTTTGGAGAGGTCAATCATTCAATGTGGTTGAAACGCGTCTCAAGGCGGCTGAAGATGGCCTGACCGGCCGCGCCCGGCCTGAGACGGAAGAGGATCAACAGGCTTTAGCCGGTGAACTCGATGCGCTGTGGAGTGGGGTCTACTATTTTAGAAATGAACCGGAATCATCAATAGTTTGCGCTCAACGGGCGCTGGACCGGTTACCGGAGACGCTGGCTTACCTGCGGGCATTAGCCCACAACTTCTTAGCTTTTTCGGGGCGGCTGGTGGGGCAGGCGGCCCAAAGTATTGACCGGCTCAGGCAAGCCTTGGATACGACTGAGCTGTCTTCGATGAATGTTACCGGCCGGCTGCTCAACAGCCTGATAACCACCTATGCCACTCAAGGCGCCCTGCGGCAAGTCGCCCAAACGAGCGATACCCTGTCAAAGATGGCCGCGGCCAACAATGCAGTTTTCTGGCAGCAGTGGGCCTACCTGTATTTGGGGTTGAGCCATTATGAATGGCATCAATTGGAAACGGCTGCCGGTTATCTAGCCCCGATCGTTGACAGCCGCCATTATGCCACCGGGTTGCAGTACCGCGAGGCCAGCGTCTATCTGGCCCTCACCTATCAGGCGCAGGGCCGGCCAGATCAGGCCAACCAGGTCCTGGAGCGGCTCCGTGACTGGATATTCAAAACGTCAAACACCAGATTTCTGCCCCAGTTGACCTCATTTCAGGCTCGCTTGTTGTTAGCTCAGGGGCAACCGGCCGCCGCCATGACGCTGTCTGAGTCAATTGAGCTTGATATTAATAATGAAGAATTTATGGCCGCTGAAAGCTCAGGTCGCACGCGCGCCAAACTCCTGTTGGCCCAGGGTACAACCGCCAGTCTGGAGGCCGCCGCCCGGTTAGTGCTCCAACTGCTGCAGGTTGTCGACCAGCAGCACAATCTGTGGCGCAAGGCAGAGGTACTGGCCTTACAAGCCTTGGTCTATGATGCTCAAGGCTTGCGCGCGCCGGCCCTGACCGCCTTAGAAGAGGCGATCGACCTGGCCCAAACCGGCCAACTGATCCGCACCTTTGTCGATTTGGGACCGAACTTACTCCCGCTATTGCACGAGTTGAGGGCTCGAACAAGCAACCCGGCTTACATCGACCAAATCCTGGCGGCTTTTCCCGGTTCGACAGCGTCGAAACCGCCGCTCCATGAACTCATCGAACCGCTAACCAAACGTGAACTTGACGTATTAGCCCTGCTGGTTCAACGCTACACCAACAAAGAGATTGCCGCTACGCTGGTCATATCCCCGTTGACGGTCAAGAAGCATACCGCCCATATCTACCAAAAATTGCAGGTCAATGACCGTCGGGCGGCAATGACCAGAGCCAAGGAATTAAAATTGTTTGACAACGAGCGTTAGGCTATAGGTTAAAGGGTTATTATCAGCATATTTATTGCCTCGATATACCCCCTTAATACTCCCTTTGGTGGGTTACCGGCCGTATAAAAATCAGGTATGATTGATACGCGGTCATACGGCACGCTGATCAACATTTTGAGTCTGCATTTGAAGCTGGGTGTTGCCCCTCTTTCCATTACTCTCCACAACGATAACCAAGAAGTTAACTTCAGAAATTGGTCGAAAGCTAACCAGGAATAGCCGGCTCCAGAAAAAGTTGCCGCCATGCTACCACCATATTGCCTGGGCGGGGTCAACTTTGCTTTTCCGGCGCTTACCCACGGGCAGAACATCGGCTTGAGGCGGGCCAAGCCCGGCGCCCTGTGGTGCGGGGCCGCTCGCAGACAGGTAAAACTCGATAGCCAGAAATGGAGACGTTTAATTGGACGCTAATAAAATACCGATACCCCAATCCATCGACCTAATCTATCCCGACAATGCGCCAGAGGCCTTTCACCTGCTGGCCAAACCGACTGGGGCCATCTGCAACCTGGATTGCGCCTACTGCTTTTTCCTGGACAAGGAACACCTCTACCCCGGCAGCCAATTCCGTATGACCGACGAGGTGCTGGAGCAGTACATCCGCCAGTTGATCGAGTCTCACCGCGCCGATCAGGTGACCATTGCCTGGCAAGGCGGCGAGCCGACGATTATGGGCCTCGACTTCTATCGCCAAGCGATGGATCTGGCCGAAAAATACCGCCGGCCGGGCATGACCTTTCTGCATACGATGCAGACCAACGGTACGCTGCTGAATGATGACTGGTGCGCCTTCTTCAAAGAACATAACTTTCTCATCGGCATCAGCATCGACGGCCCGGCCGAGTTGCACGATATTTACCGGGTGGACAAAGGCGGCCAACCGACCTTCGATAAAGTTATGCGCGGCATCCGGCTGCTGCAAAAACATGGCGTCGAGTTCAACATTCTGACCACGGTCAACCGGGTCAACGGCGATTATCCGTTGGAGGTCTACCGCTTCATCCGCGACGAGATTGGAGCCGACTGGATGCAGTTTATTCCGGTGGTCGAGCGAATCAATGAAAACGGTCTGACTCTGTATCAGGAAGGCAACACCGTCTCTGATCGCTCGGTATTGCCGGAGCAGTTTGGTCGGTTCCTGAGCGCCATCTTCGATGAATGGGTGCGGCGCGATGTCGGCCGGGTTTATGTCCAAACCTTTGAGGCGGCCATCCGTAACTGGGTGGGCATGCCGTCCTCCGGGATGTGCGTCTTCAACGAAACCTGCGGGCAGGGGCTGGCCATCGAACACAATGGCGACCTCTATGCTTGCGATCACTTTGTCGAACCGAATTACCATCTGGGCAACATCCGGGATGAGCATATGATCGAATTGGTCGCCTCGGAGCCGCAATTGCGGTTTGGGCAAGACAAGAGGGATACCCTGCCGCAGTACTGCCTGGAGTGCGATGTGCGGTTTGCCTGCCACGGCGAATGTCCAAAGAACCGTTTTATTGAAACGCCGGATGGCGAACCGGGCCTGAATTATTTATGTGCGGGCTTTAAACAGTTCTTCCATCACATCGATTATCCGGCCAAAATTATGACCGGCCTGATCCGGCGCGGTCGACTGGCGGCGGAGGTGATGCCCCTTCTGGCGGCAGAAGAGGCCAAATTCAAGGCGGCGTTGGCCCAGGCCAACCGCAACGATCCGTGTCCCTGCGGCAGCGGGCGCAAGATCAAGCAGTGTCATGGTCGGCCGCAATTAAAATCTCCTCCCCGCAAGCCGCTGCCCAAACCGGAACAACGCTCAACGCTGCCGTTGCGGCTACCTGAGTAGGCGGTCGATAAAGGCCGTTGTAAACCCGGACTATGTGAAGGGAGTCCGACAGTCTCAAATGAGACGACACCGGAAATGAAAATCGTGTTTTACCCTCACCCCGTCGCTGGCGCGACTCCCCTCTCCCTCAGGGAGAGGGGTTGGGGGTGAGGGCTATTTTCAAGGGAGCGGACAAGTGACAACACTAACTGCCGAGCAAACACAACAACTGGATGAGCAGGGCTACGTTATTTTTCCCGGTGTCCTTTCACCCTCGGAGGTCGAGCAGGTGTTGGCCCGGCTCGAAGCGTTGTGGGCGGCCGAAGGAGACGAGGCGGGCCAGGAGAATTATATCGAACCGGGCGTGCGCCGGCTGGCCAACTTGGCCAACAAGGGCGATATCTTCCGCACGATTTTTGCCCATCCGTTAGTGGTGGCCGCGGTTGAGCACGTGATGGGGCCTGACCTGCGCTTGAGTATGCTCAATGCCCGCGAGGTTCCGCCGCAGGTGGGCAGCGCGCTTCAGCCCTTCCACAGCGATACCGACAACTCCGGCGTTCCGGACGAATCGGGCTTCTATAGCTGCACCGCTGTCTGGATGCTCGACCCGTTTACGGTTGATAACGGCGCGACCCGCATTATTCCCGGCACGCATCTGACTCATAAAGTGCCGCGCGATGTTTTGAAAGATACCTACGCCTTCCATCCCGATGAAACTTGTATGGTCGGCCAGGCCGGCGATGTGGGCGTGTTCAACGGCCACTGCTGGCATGCCGGCGGTCTCAATCGCACCGATAAACCGCGTCGAGCCATCTTAGCCCACTACCTGCGAGTCGATATCCCGCGACCGGGCGACCGCCGCCAGCATTTATCGCCCGACGTTCGCGCCAAAATGACCCTGCGAGAACTTGAGATTTTGGGTCTTGACGAGAAGCAGTACGGCGTCCGAATGAAGATGGCCGTTTCAAATATGTTCAAAAACCTGCGGACCAAACTGCCGGTGTAGTTATTTTACCGAGTTGCTGCGCAAGGTCATGAAGTTAAGACCTGACAGGTTTCCAAAGGTTTTGTGTGGCGTAACTCTAGCAGCAACCGGACCTCTTTTGACGTCGGAAAATGCCGTATAAAACCTGTCAGGTCTGGCGTAGCAACTTGAGTTGTTAAAATTCCCAACCAAAGGACCTTGAGTGGAGAAGAAGGAGTCAGCGCAAACGCAGCACTTGAAAACAGATGTGGCCATCATTGGGGCCGGCCCGGCCGGCTTGACGGCGGCTTACCAACTGACTAAAGCGGGCTTAAGCGTGATTGTCTTGGAAAAGGCGGCTCTGGTGGGCGGCATATCCCGCACCGAACGCTACAAAGGCTACCACGTCGATATCGGCGGTCACCGCTTCTACACCAAAATCGACGCCGTCAATGCGTTTTGGCACGAGGTGATGGGCGATGATTTTCTACGCCGGCCACGTCTGTCGCGAATCTACTACAATCGCAAATTCTTTCATTACCCCATTCGGCCCTTCGATGCGCTCTTTAATTTGGGGCTGGTGGAGAGTACCAGGGTGATCTTAAGCTATCTTCACTCGCAGATCTTTCCCTATCCCAGCGAAGAGAGTTTCGAGGAGTGGGTTTCCAATCGCTTTGGGCGGCGGCTCTATCAGGTGTTTTTCAAAACCTACACCGAGAAAGTGTGGGGCATTCCCTGCCATGAGATCAAAGCGGAGTGGGCGGCGCAGCGTATCAAGGGCTTATCCTTGCCGGTCGCCATTCGCAACGCCCTGCTGCGACCGCGCAATCAGAGCGTTAAAACGTTGATTGAGGAGTTTCACTACCCGCGCCAGGGGCCGGGCATGTTGTGGGAGAAGGTGCAAGCCTTGGTCGAGGCGCAGGGTAATCGGGTGTTGACTGAGCACGAGGTGGTGCGCTTGAACTGCAACAGCCGCCGGATTGCGACGGTTACGGCGGTTGGTCCACGCGGCCAGTCTTTGGAAATCGAGGCGACCCATGTCATCAACAGCATGCCGCTCAACCAGTTGATCAAGCGGATCAACCCGACGCCGCCGGCTCAGCTGCTCGATGTCGCCGGGCGGCTGGCTTATCGCGATTTTCTAACCGTGGCGCTCATTGTGCGCCGGCCCGACCTATTCCCCGACAACTGGATCTACATCCACAGCCCGGAGGTTGAGGTGGGGCGCATCCAGAATTTCAAAAATTGGAGCCCGCACATGGTTCCCAACGGCCACACCACCTGTCTGGGCTTAGAATATTTTTGCACGGAGGGGGATCGATTGTGGCAGATGGCCGATGCCGATCTGATCGAACAGGGCCGGCGTGAGGTGGCGCAGATTGGCCTGCTGAATGAGGCGGACGTCATCGACGGGGTCGTTTTCCGCCAGCCGAAAGCCTATCCGGTTTACACCGGCGAGTACAAGGAGTACCTGGAGCAAATTAAAAGTTATCTCGACAGCATTCCCAATCTGCAAACCGCCGGTCGCAACGGGCTGCACATGTATAATAACCAGGATCACTCGATGCTCACCGCCATGCTGGCCGTCAAAAACATTCTCGGCGAACAGCACGATATTTGGACGGTCAACACCGAACGCGCTTATCACGAGGAAGTTCAAATTCCTCGCGCTCAAGAAACCGTTTAATCCAAAATAAACCATCCCACCACACCAACCAACCAACCAACCAACGAGCTAGCTAACTAACTTTATAAACTCTACCAACTCAATAAACTCAATAAACTCGAATGGAGGAGCCAACATGCCTGACATAATTCTGGTGAATTTCCGCAGCGAACGGGATATGTACCCCCCCTTTGGCATCATGTACGTCGCCGATGCTTTAATTCAGCAGGGCTTATCGGTTGAATTATGGCATGAAAACGGCGAGGGGGTCGATCGCTTCGTGCAACGGGTCGAGGAGGTCCGCCCATTATGGGTGGGCATTAGCACCATCACCGGCCCGCAGTTGGCCTACGCCATCGAGGCCACCCGGCGCGTTCACGCAATGGGTATCCCGACCGTGTGGGGCGGCGTCCACGCCACCATCATGCCGGAGGAAGCGCTAAAGGAAGATTACATCGATTTTGTCATCGTCAACGAAGGCGAAGTAACGGCTCAAGCATTTACTCGCGAACTTCAGAACGGCCAAAATTGGGGTAAGGTGCTGGGCCTGGCCTGGAAAAATGAGCAGGGTCAAGCCGTGATCAACCCGGAGCGGCCCTTCATTCAAAATCTGGATGACTTCTCCCCCCGCTGGGATTTACTGGCGACGCTCGAACCCTATCTGCTGCAATCCGGCCCGTATGATCGCGCCCTGCCGGTCTACATCAGTCGAGGCTGCCCTTTCCGCTGCGCCTTCTGCTACAACGAGGTGGTGATGAAACGCACCTGGCGGCAGCACAGCAACGAATTCATTATCAACCAGATCGACTGGCTGCGCACCAACCACGGCGTCAACGCCGTCGATTACGCCGACGACTATCTCTTTGGCCGGCCTCGCCCGATGAAGCGGCTGGTCGAAGAAGTCGGGATGCCCTGGAGCGGCCAGGTCCGCGTCCAACTGCTGACCCCCGAATTTGTGCAGTGGATGAACCAGACCGGCTGCCAGTGGGTCAACATCGGCGCTGAGAGCGGCAGCCAAAAAGTACTCGACTCGATCACCAAGGACCAAAAGGATTGGCAGATCGAGTGGGGTATCGCCAACCTGGCCAAATACGCCCCGCATATTGAGGCCAACCTCAGCTTCATCTTCGGCCTGCCCGCCGAAGACAAAACGGAGCGGCAGATTACCATCGACCTGATCGACCGCCTGTGCCAGATCAACCCCAACGCCCGCTGCTCTATCTGCATTTATATGCCCTACCCCGGCACCCCCCTGTGGCCCGACGCCCTGGCGCGCGGCTACGTTCCCCCGCCCAGCCAAGACGGCTGGGCCGAGTTCGACCTCAATCGCGGCAACACTCCCTGGATCAGCGAAGCCGAAGCCAACGCCATGAGCGACATCAGCGATATTCTGTATGTCGGCCGCAGCCGGGGCCATTGGCTGTTAAGCCCCTATTACTCGCTGCTCCGCTGGCGCTGGCTCAACCAGAAGTTCGATTATTATGTGGAAGGCAAAGTCAAGCAAGCCAGCGCTAACCTGGTCGAGAATGTCGGCCCGCTGCGCAGCCTGCGGGATCGCTACGGGCATAAGCTGGTTCAGTACAACGCCAACACCCACAAGAGCAAAATCGAGGCGCACATGCCGCCGCTGGGTTGAATCGGCTTTTTTCTTCAGTGGAGATGATTCGGTAATTAAAATGGATATGTAGAGACCTCCAAAAGCGAGTAAAATATGTGTGCGAACACAAAATTGCTCAAGGAGGTCTCAAGAATGAACAATAGCGCACTTTTGAAAATAGACCAAAAGGGGGAGGACCTAGGTTCTGTTGACATTTGACATATCAGTAGAATACCGATATGTCAACAAAAAAGATAACAGATAAACAATGGACCAAAATAGTAAACTTCTTACGAGCTTGTCCACAGGTGTATGTCGGTCAGGAAGAGCAATGCCGTCGGTTTATTGAAGCGGTGCTATGGATAGCCCGCAGCGGCTGCCAATGGCGATTGTTGCCCGAAAAGTATGGAGCTTGGAACAGTGTCTACAAGCGGTTCGCCCGCTGGGACGAGCGCGATATTTGGCATAAACTGCATCAATATTGTGCTGAAGAACCGGATATGGAGCATCTGATCCTTGATAGCACCATTGTCCGGGCTCATCCTTGTGCCGCCGGTGCCTCTAAAAAAAAGGCGGTCAGGCTGCACAAGCCCTAGGGCGAAGCATCGGCGGCTTCAGCACCAAAATCCACGTTAGTGTCGATGGCTTAGGCCATCCCTTGCGTTTTATTCTGACGGCCGGGCAGCGACACGATATTACTCAAGCCCAAGCGCTGGTGATTGACCTTGATTTTGCGCGGCTGATTGCCGATAAAGGCTATGATGCGGATGACTTTATCAACCTCATCATCGAAGAATACGAAGCTGAAGTTGTTATTCCGCCACGAGCCAAACGTAAGGAGCCACGCGCCTATGACAAGCATTTTTACAAAGAACGCCATCTGGTGGAGTGTTTTATCAACAAAATCAAGCATTATCGCCGTATCTTTTCTCGCTTTGAGAAATTAGCCAGTCGTTATCTTAGTTTTTTGTATTTCGTCGGCACCCTTATCTGGCTACGCTGACCTCAAATGTCAACACAACCTAATCCGTGTCATCTGTGTTCGATCATTTCTCATCAGCTCTTGAAATTGTGATCTACTGAATTTGTATCTTGAGAGTGAGTAAATCAACCTTCACTGTTTTGTACCGAACTCTATCCGGGATTTTCATAAATCAGCTTTAACTCTTCCTGGATATGAGGGCGTATTTTGGGGGAAATACCACCAGGGGTCAATAAATCTACCGTTCGGCCAAGCACTTCTTCCAAAGCCAACTTGTACTCCACAATCTTTAACTACCCAATCGGCGCATCGACTTCCATCAGCAAATCCACATCACTAACCGGATTGAACTCATTACGAGCCATCGAGCCGAATAGAAATACCCGGCGGACATCTGTCGCCGCAAAATAGTCGCGAACTTGCTGAATAATTTTTTCTCTTTCATTCACGGTAGGGTTCACCTCTTTCTAATGCTATTATACCATAAAAAGGGGCGAGGGGTGGAGGGGAGGGGAAACGGGAGACTAGAGATTGGAGATAAGGAGATTAGGTGATTAACTACTTACAATCTCTTAATCTCCCAATCTCCTTATTTCCCAATTATCAAATCATCGCTAAAACAAGGTGTGGCTGGCTAACCTACTTCACACTGCCGTTAACGTCAACGACCGCCGTGCCATTGGTGGCGACCGTTACAGCGTCGCTGTTGAGGTCGCTGATGGGGGCGGAACTGCTGCTGTCGGTGTCGGCCGGGGTATCGCTGCCGCTGTCGGTCGGGGCAGCGTCACCGGCCGAGTCGCTGCGCTGGCGGTGGATCACTTCAAAGCCCCATTCCTGTAGGCCGGGCGCTAAGGCGAACTTATAATATTTGCCGACAATATGGTGCAAGGCTAACTGGATATAATTACGCAGCTCTTCAACAACCGCCAGTAATTCTACGCGGCTCTGCATCCGACCGGCCCGGCCCGTGGCTTTGGCTGAGGCGGACGTTTCAATTTCGGCATACAGCGCGGTAACCTCGGCCAGAGACGGCAGGGCAAATTGATCCTCCGGCGCGCGGCTCTGTTCCATCTCAATATACGCGCCGAGGGCAGCTATTTGATTGGCTCGACCGGAGGGTTTTTGCAAACGGCCCGTGGTCTGCCGGACTTTGAAGCCCCACTCTTGGGCCACTTCCAGATTAGTCAAAAAGTTCGCTTTCAAAGTGGCCATGATCTGGTCGATCATCGCATTGAGCCGCTTATCCAGCCGCTTCAGCGTTTCCGAAGCCGCTGTGCGCCGGTTTTCGCTGCGAGTACGGGTGACTCGCAGCGCTTCAGCTTTGGCCACCAGCCGCCCGATAGTAGCGGTGTAGGGGGTGCGGTCTTCCACCGGTAACGACTCCTCGTGGGCGATAACATTGCGGCCCAGCGTGATGACCTCAACGGGTTGGTCCGGCTGCGGCAGACGGATATCATAGGGACTATTGCTTTCAAATCTAAGTGTTGGCATAGGTTAATACTCCTTTAACGATAGGTTGATCGTATTTCAAGATTGAGATAGGGATAAGGCTAGAACAATGTCAGAAATGGGTGACGGGGGGCGTCAGGTTATCGTTTTTCCAGTTAGAGGTAAGGGGGGCTATTGAAACGAGGTTTGAGAAGAGTAACAACTCAGTCCAGTCGTCGGACCTTTGCTTTGAGTGAACCACACCTTGTTAAAGAGCAGCGACAGCATTAATATGACTCAAAGTATATCCGACCTTTTTGAAGAATGCACCTTTTGTTTTTATTTTTGGTGCTCCTGGTAGCCAGAAATATGTTTTTGCGACAAAAATACGATTCCCGGCTGGCCGGATCTCATTTCTTGAGACAAAATAACGACTCCCCGCCGGCCGGACCTCATTTCCTGAGACAAAATAACGATTCCCCGCCGGCCGGACCTCATTTCTTGCAACAAAATAACGACTCCCTGCTGGCCGGACCTCATTTCTTGCCGCAAAATAATATCAATCGATCACGATTTCAAGATCTGGTGAGAAATGATAGAACGCCGATGACACGGATCAAACGGATTTTCACAGATAAGGCTTGATTTAACTTGAAAAAATCCGTGTTTATCCGTGTGATCGGTACGATCGGCGTTCTATTTACCCACTTTCATGTAAAATTGTGGTCTACTGAACATAGCTGTGGCGATTAACACCCGCAGCCAACACCTTGATCGGAGGAGGACTTCAACAGTTCGCCCTCAAACCGAAATATTCTCCTCACCGCTTCAAAATTTGATTTCCCTGCGTAAAATTCTTATGATAGGAAAGTTGCGGGGAATAGGGAATAGGAAGTAGGAAGTAGGAAGTATTAGGAGTTGTCCACCAATAACTTTGCCCTTGTGGGTAATTGGTAATTGGATATTGGTAATTACCATTTACCAATTACTAATTACCGTTTTAGAAATCGCAAGGTTAATGGTGAACGGATCTTTATTACTCCTTACTCCCTACTCCTTACTCCTGCCCTCGCCCAAACCATCCAATCCAAGGACCAAACCCTATGACCTTACCGTCACTCAACCCTATCCCCGCCGATATCGAGGCGCATATTCAGCGACTGCTGCAAAATCCCGGCGATCCGGACCTCGGCCCGTGGTTGGTCGAGCTGATCCAAAACAGCGGCCATATGAGCACCGGCGATGATATGCGCTGGCGGCTGCTGTGTATGGTCTGGCTGACGGCGGAGTTTGATGTGGAGCAGGGCTGGCCGTACCTGATGTGGCTCAATATGCAAGAGCCGGTCATGTCCACCCACATGAGTCAAATTCTGATCGAGGCAGTCGATGACTATAGCGCCCACGTTCACCTGGCCAACTGGATTGTCGAAGCCGAAGACGAGCGGCTGAAAACCTTCTTTCAGGATTTTCGCCCCATTCCGGCTCAACGCCGCCTGCCGGTCTTGATGAAGGCGTTACTGACCCAACCAACCCATCCCAAAACCGGCGTCTGGCTCGATATTTTTTGCCAAAGCACAGCGGACGATAAGAGCCAACGGATGCGCCCCTGGCGGCTGCTGGCCGCCGGTTGGTACGCCTCGGCTTACAACCCGCCGCAGGGGCTGGCCTACCTGCGCGATATGATCGACGGCGCGGCCCGCCTGTCGCCCGCCGATAACCGGCTGCTGACCGAGGCCGCAGCCGAAGCCAACGGCCTGGCAACCCTGACTCAGCTCATTGCCGATTGCCCTAACGACCAGGTCAAAACCACCCTAGCCGATTTCGGCCACCCTGATCTGGCCGCCGTGGTCGAGACCGTCCTGACCAACCCGCCGGATTACAGCCACTTAGCTGACTCGG
Source organism: Anaerolineales bacterium (assembly GCA_020634855.1). GTDB lineage: Bacteria > Chloroflexota > Anaerolineae > 4572-78 > J111 > JAGRBY01. The sequence goes on along the minus strand of JACKAU010000016.1, from coordinate 177,502 downwards.
TCAACCACGCGCCGGAGGAGGTCGAGACCTTCAAGCGCAACCTGGCCTGTCTGGAACAGGCGGGCCTGACGCCCGGCTCGGCTAAACTGCTCGATCTGGCCTGCGGGCCGCTCGCTAGCCAGACGGTGTTGCTGGCCGCAGCCGGGTACGAGACCCTCGGCGTTGATGTCGATATACCGCCGGGCTACCTGCCGCTGCCGGGGGTGATGTCGTGGTTCAAGCGAAATAAGTATAAGAGCGCCTGGCAAGAGACGACCGATAGTTATTATGCGACGTTGGCCCAGCAGGCCGGGGTCAAACTCAATTGGGGCAAGGTCAAAATTGAACTGGCCGATCCGACCCGTCTCAAACTGCCTGACGGCCGGTTCGATGCGGTTATCTGCCACGACTACTTACAGCACGCCCCGGATGTGGCCGGCCTGCTGGCCGAAGCCGCGCGCGTACTCAAACCCGGTGGGCTACTGCTGGCCGATATTCGCCCTTACGCCGGTCTGCGCGGGGCCGGTGAGCCGGTCGATCCGCCGTGGGGGCATCTGTACCCCGCTTTTATCGCCGACACGAGCCAACCGCTCAACAAATGGCGCGAGGCGCGTTTCAAGACGGCCATCGCCAGCAGCTTCGCTATAGAACAGTGGCTACCCGAAAGCGACCCGCAGGCCCAAACGCTACTCACGCCCGAAGTTCAAGCTACGCTGCCTAATGATTATCGTTCTGAGGAGTTAACTTGCCGGATAGTGAGGGTCGCGGCTAAGCGAAAGTAGGGGGTGGATGGTTGGTTGGATGGTTGGTTGGTTGGCTTTTGCCCCATTCAACCCAGCCTAAGCTTGAACATCAACCGGAGCGACACAGCTTGCTTTGTCACAGTGGATCAAAGCAAGCTGTGATGCTCCTAATCTACGCCTGAACGTCTACCGGAGCGACAAAGCAAGCTTTGTCAAAACCGATCAAAGCAAGCTTTGATGCTCCTAATTAGCGCCAGCTAATCATCCGCTCATCGACGAAGTTGTAGGTGATAGCCAATTGATCGTTGACGTCGTCGGAGAACATGGGGCGCGGGTTGCTGCCGTCGGCGTTCATAACCCACACCTCCCACCGACCGGTGCGATTGGTGAGAAAGGCGATCTGCGTGCCGTCAGGCGACCAGGCCGGGGAGACGTTGCTCCACTGTTTGCCCTGTCCTTCCGGCGTGACGGCCTCCCATAAAGGCGTTTCAGTTAAGCGTATTCGGCCGCTGCCGTCGGCGTTGATGCGGTAGATGTCGTACCCGTCGCCGCCCCGGCCCGAACTGAAGGCCATATATTGTCCATCCGGCGAAAAGACCGGTGAGCCGTCGCCGATCTGGTCGGTTAGCGTCTGGTGGTAGTCGGCCCGATTGACATCGCCGGCCAGCAGCCCGCGCCCGCCATCGGAGACGATGCGCCACGGCTGGGAGGGGTCCCAAGCGGGCCGGAAGGCGTAAGTGCCACCGTCCATATCCTCATAGCTACTGTCGGCCACATCGACCACGCGCAGACCCCAGTGCGGGTCGGCCGGGATGGTGTAATACAGATACGGGTCGCCGTCCTTGCGGCCCTGCCGCACATTACCGGCGTTCCAGGGTACATTGGCCTTGCGTTCGGTCAAATTAATGTCCACTTGCTGCTCATCCAGCCGCCCACCATTTTGATAATTGATAACAATCTGTGAGCCATCCGGCGACCAGTCCGGCCCTTTGGGCTGCTTAATGAAGCCCAGCACCGCCGTTTCGCTGCCGCTGCTCAAATCTCTGACCCACAGCGTGCCGCTGCCGGCCTCGCCGCCTTCCCAGCGGGTAAAGACCAACTGCGAGCCATCGGGCGAAAGCTGGGGATCGATACCGCTGGTGACGGCGGCCAGCCCCGTGCCGTCGGCGTTGAGGGTGACGATATCGCCGCCGCTGCTCAATTGTAGGGCCAACTTACCGGCTTTGGCCGAGGCGTCGGCCAGAGCCGGGTCGATTGGCTCCGGCTCCGGGGCGGGCGGCGGCACAGGAGCCAAGGGGATGCTCGCCACTTTGTCGCTAAGGGTCAGGTACTGGATTTGGGTCCAGCCGTCGCCGCTGCCCAGGATGGGCTGCACCCGCGCCCAACTGCGCCCGTCATTCAGGCCGACCACCCGCACCAGGTTGTTGATCGCCAGGCGACCGACTTCATCGGTGTAGATGCCGGGGCCGGTGCGCAGGGCCAGCGCGTTACTGTTGGTCCAGCCGGTGTACACCTCCGGCGCGGCGGCGAGATCGCCCTCGCTGACCTCGACATCGCTTAAGGCTACCCAGCCCAGCCGTGAAGTTTCAAACTCAGGCTCGACCAGCGCCCATTGGCGGGTCGGATCGACCCCAACAATGGTCAGCCGTTCCATCGGGTCGGATAGCTCGTCGATGGGGGCAAATTCGGTGCCGGGGCCGGGCCGCACCTCGGTTTTGTTGACGGCGATATGGGCCGTAGCTATCGGCCCCTGGTGGGCTACGGTTTGCTCCGGGTTGTCCTGTGTTGCGGGTTGGACATCACCGGCTGTACTGCTGCTCGTCGCCGGTTCCGGTGCTTGGGTTTCGGCGGTGGTTGTCACCGGCGCGGCGACATTCACCGTCGTGGTCTCCGGCGATATGACCGGCGCATCGTCCAGCGCATCCGCCAGATCGATATAATCGAGCGAGACCCAGCCGGACAGCGTGGGCGTTTGGATCAAGGCCCAATCGCGGGTGGGATTGACGCCCAGAACATCGACCGGCTGGCCGGAAGTTAAAACGGCCTGTTTAGCGGCCTCGGGGCTGGGTCCCTGCCGCACGTTGACAGCGGAGATATTCACCTGGCCCTCGGTGACAGGCTGCAAGCCGGCCAGCGACGACGGTTCCGGGGCGGCGACCGAGTCGGTCGCCGGAGTATCGGCGGCCGGCTGTGAGTCGACAGCTGCGGCGGCTTCGGTTTCGCCAGCCGGTTCAGCGGTCACAGCTTCAACCGCCGCGCCAACGGCATTGTTGCTGTCGTCCGCTTGGGTATAGCTGACCCGCACGTCGTCCAGATCGATTTTAGGGAAGGGGGTCGGCTGCGGCGTGGGCTGGGCCGGGACCGGCGTCGGCCAGGCAGCCGCGTCGAGCGGGTGCAGCGTGTCTTCTTCCGCCGCGTGGCCGGCGCACCCGGCCAGGATGAGTGTTAAAGTGAGTATCAGGAGGGTGAGTGTTTGTTTTTTCATGGTTTTACCTTGTTCCTTGGTGTAGAGCCACTTAGGTTATCAGGAAGTTTGTCCCGGCCAATGCGCGAGGCTAAAGCCGTCGCGCTGAGAGAGCTAAGGACGCTAAAGCGCCCTCATCCGGCCAACTGCTTAGCCGAATGGCTTCGCTCTCTTAGCGCGGGTCTTCAGGCCCGCGCTCGGGGGACGGCAAGTTGTCCTTCATCATAACCCAGACGGTCTCACTTGATATACCTACGCATTCGGCTGCGGGGCGGCTTCGACCGGGGGCGAAAACCGGCGGCGCAGCCCGTTGAAGGCGGTGGTGATCCAGTCAAAAAAGTAGTACATCACCGGCACCAGCAGCAGCGTCAGCAAGGTGGAGGAGATGTTGCCGCCGATGAGCACCGCCGCGATGGGCGCTCGAATTTCGGAGCCGGCGCTGGCCCCAAACAGGAGCGGCAGCAGGGCGAAGACGATGGCGAAGACCGTCATCAGGATGGGCCGCAGCCGCACCCGGCCGGCCTCGACCAGCGCCGCTTTGACATCGGTGTAGCCGTGTTCGTAGCGTAAGGTGTTGGTGTAATCGACCAGCAGGATGGCGTTTTTGGCGACAATCCCGACCAGCATAACCAGCCCCAGCAGCGACATAATGTTCAGCGAGTTGCCGGTCAGATACAGCCCGCCCAACGCGCCCACCGCCGCCACCGGCAGCGAGAAGAGAATCGCCAGCGGCTGCAAGAAGCTTTCGTACAGGGCCACCAGCAGCATGTAGATCAGCAAGATCGACAGCAGCAGGGCAAAACCCAACTGACGGAAGGCATCGCGCTGCGCATCCGTCGCGCCGACAAACTGCACCTCATACCCGGTCGGAAAGTCGATCTGCGCATGCAGGGCGGCTTCGACCTCGTTGGCTACGTCGGCGGCGCCGCGCCCGCTGACGCCATATTCAATCAGCATGGAGGGCTGCCGGTTCAGACGCTCGATATTGCCGGGCGCCAGGGAACTGGCCGTCTGCGCCACCTGGCCGAGCGAAATCTGCTGGCCCTGATAGTAGCCCAACGGCAGTTGCATCAGCTTGTCCAGATCGGTGCGGGTCGCTTCGTCCAGACGCAGCACGAGATCAATTTCCTTGCTGCCGTCGGCGGGTTTGAAGGTACCCATGTCTTTGCCGTTAACGGCCGTGCGCAAATCGGCGCCCACCTGCCCGGCGTACATACCCAGGTCGGTCGTTCGTTGCCGGTCAATGACCAACTGCGTTTCCGGCGAGCGATCCGCGCCGTTGTTGCGCAGATCGACCACGCCCGGTACGGTCCGAATCACCGCTTCGGCCTCGGCAGCCAGGTCGACCAGGGTATCGTTATCGGGACCCAGCAAGCGCAACTGCGTCGCCGATGACCCCACCGCCGAGTTCAAACCTACGGAAAAGCTGGCCGACGGCACTTGCTGGAGGGCCGGACGCAGCGCCTCGACGACCTCGGCCGTGCTGCGTTCGCGAGCGTTTTTGTCGACGAGCTTCAGCGTGAAAACAGCGCTATCGGGCTTCTCGTTACCATTGCTCAGCAGGCTACCCCCGCCAACCCCCACCTGGGTGACCACCTTGGCCAGTTCCGGTACCTCGGCCACGATAATGTGCTCGGCTCGCCGAGCGGCGCGATCCGTGGCGTCAAGGTTGGTGCCAACGGGCATTTCCAGAATGACATTAATTTGACCATCATCCTCCTGCGGCAGCATTTCGCCGGCAATGAAGCCGCCGGTAATCAGATAGAGACCGCCGAAGAGCGCCGCGGCCGAGACAATCACGACCAACAGTTGGGTGAAGATATTTTTCAGCGCCAGGCGTAGCGTGGCCGCGTAGGCATTGGCCAGCCCCGTAAACAGCGCTTCCCACCACCCGATAAATTTCTGCCAGGGCCATAGAATCGGCAGCGTCAGGCGGTGAACCATACGGCCCAGCTTGGTACGCGGTTGAGTCTGGCCCGTTTTGCTTTTCAGCCAGTAGGCGGCCAGCATCGGGGTGAGGGTGAACGACACCAGCAGCGACAGCAGCGTCGCCACGGCCACGGTGATACCGTACTCGCGGAAAAACTGGCCGACGATGCCGCTCATAAAGGCGACCGGCAGGTAAACCACCACAATCACCAGCGTGATGGTGATGGCGGCGGTGCCAATCTCGCTACGTCCGTCGATGGCGGCCTGGATGGGCGACTTGCCCATATGCAGGTGGCGCTCTACGTTTTCCAGCACCACAATCGAGTCATCAACTACAATGGCGATCACCAGCGTCAGGGCGATGAGCGTCATCATGTTGAGGCTGAAGCCGAACCACCACATCGCCAGAAAGGTGATAATCAGCGAGGTCGGCACCGACAGCATGACGATCAGGCTGCTGTTGATGGTGTGCAAAAAGAGCAGCATGATGACGCCGGTAATGACCACCGCCAGCAGCAAATCCTCTTGCACGGCGGCGACCGACTCGCGGGTGAAATCGGTATCGTCGATGACGATGTCCAGGGTGGCATTGGCCGGCAGTTCCTGGGCTTCGAAGTCCGCCAACGCCTCTTTGACGTCATCGGCCACGGCGATGGCGTTGCCGTCGCTGGTTTTGACCACGGTCACCAACACGGCTTCCTGGCCGTTGAACCGGACTAACTGCGAGGTGTCGGCATAGCCGTCGGTGACCGTGGCCATATCGCGCAGGTGAACCAGGCCGCCGGTATCCATGCCGTCGGGCGTTTGGGGCAGCATGCCGGCCGGCAGCATCATCGCCATTTGGCTGGGGCGACCGGCCACCACAATATTCTGAATATCGTCGAGGCTGCTGAACTCGCCCACGGTACGGAGGGCGGTGCGGCTGTTACCTTGCTCCAGATTCCCCGCCGGCACGGTGGCGTTTTCGGCCACGAGCAGTTGTTCCAGGGTCGAGAGCGGCAAATTGTAGGCCGCCATCTTGATCGGGTCGGGGTTGATCTGGATTTCGCGGTCGCGCCCGCCGGCCACCGAAACCGACGCCACACCGGATACAGCCTGTAGGCGCGGTTTGAGCTGCTCGTCGGCCAGGGTGTAAAGGGCATCCTGGCCTTGCGGGCCGCTCAAGATGATTTGCATAATCGGGGTGGCGTTGATGTCGGCCTTGATGATGGTCGGGTCTTCGGCGTCGGCGGGCAGGTTGCCTTTGATGGCCTCGATTTCACGCGAGACGTCGATCGCGGCCTGGTTGCCGTCAACGCCCTCGGCAAATTCGATGGTCACTGTGCCAAAGCTCTCGCCGGCTTTAGAGGTCATCTCTTCAATGCCGGAGACGCCGGCCACAGCATCCTCGATTTCTTCCAATACTTCGCTGGCCACGTCATCGGGCGACGCGCCGGGGTAAACGACCGCCACGGTCACGTAGGGAATATCGACCTTGGGCATCCGGTCGACGTTGAGATAGGTGTAGCCGATGTAACCCATCAGCACCAAACCCAAAATCGCCATGATGACCGTCAGGGGGCGGTTGATTGATAATTTTGTCAGTCCCATAATAACCTCTTGTGAATTAGGAATTAGGAATTATGAGGGATGAAATTACTTCATACTTCATAATTCATCCTTCATAATTCCTTTAGATTTCCGGTACAACTTCTACTCTTGATCCGTCTTCCAGGTTGACCTGGCCGTTGGTGACTACGGTTTCGCCGGCTTTGACGCCGGAGGTGAGTTCGATCTGGGTTTTGGTGGTCAGGCCCGTCGTCACCGACCGCTGTTCGACCTGCCCGTCATCAGTAATCACAAAGATCGTGGGCTGGTCGTTGACAGTCGTCACGGCCGTGAGCGGAGCCAGCAGGGTGTTCTCTTTTTCTTCGGCCAGCAGGGTGGTATCGGCAAACATGCCGCTGCGCAGCAGCCCCTTTTCATCCAGCGGGGTGATGGTTACCGCAAAGGTGTGGGTGTTGGCATCGGCGATGGGCGCGACGGTGGTCACGACCGCCGGGAAATCGACGCCGGGGTAGGCCGAGACGTGCAGCGACACGTGCTGCCCGGCGAACACCTGCCCCAGCCGGCTCTCTTCGACATCAATCTCGACCTCGGTTTCGTTCGAGACCACCAGCCCAAACGCCGACGACGACCCGACCATATCCCCTTCTTCGGCGTACAGTTCGGCTACCACGCCGTCGATGGGCGATTCGAGGGTGGCGTAATCGACTTGCAGCGCGGCCAGTTCGACCGCGGCCTCGGCCTGGGCGATGCTGGCGCGCGCGACTTCAAAGTCAACCGGTCGGAACGGGTTTTCGGCCAAAGTCAGATTCAATTCAGCCTGGACGACCTGGCCCTCCAGCGGGGCCAGTGTGGCGTCGCCGGGGTTGGTTTGCAGATTGTAAGCGGCCAGAGCTTGCTCATAAGCGTTGGTCGCTTGCTCCAAAGCCAAGGCTTGGGGCATCGCGCCGACCTCGCCGGCCCAGGCGACTTTGTCGTACTCGGTTTGGGCCTGGCGGACGGCCGCCTGCGTGTTGGCTAACGCCGCCGCCGCCGAAGTGCGCTCATTGTCGTCGATGGTTTCGACGTCACTCAGCGCAGCGCGAGCCAGACTCAAGGCGTTGCGGGCGGCGGCGATCTCTTCCGGTCGTGAGCCGAGTTCCATTTTTTCCAGATTGAGCCGAGCCTGTGTCAGCGCGGCCTGGGCTTGTTTGAGCTGGGCCATGTAGGTGTCGTCTTCGATGATAGCGATGGGGTCGCCCTTTTTGACCGGATCGCCGACTTTGACCAGAACTTTTTCAAGCTGCCCGCCGACTTTGGGCATCAGGGTGATGTCCCTTTGGGCTTGCAGATTGCCGGTATAGTTGAGCAGCAGCGAGATATCGCCGCGCTCAACCGGCGCGGCTTCGACGGGGAGGCTACGCTCGGCAGCAACGGCCACTTCGACGGTGTCGCCCTCGGGCGATGCAGCGGCGGCTTCTGAGGCGGTCGAATTGCAGCCGGTGGTCAACAATATCGCTGCCAGCAGCGGCAGCATGAATAAGAATGTCAGCGTATTTTTTGATGGGTTTAGCATAGGTTTGCTTTCTCCTTATGATGATTGAGAGATGATGTTACGCTTTAGGGTTTTCATTTGGCGCGTGGGTTGTTTTGGAATGCAGGCGATTAACCGCCAACAAGGGCAGCCCCAAGTTGGCAATTTTTCTCAAAATGCCATGCAGCGCGGCCTGGTCGATGACGCAGCCGGTTAATACGGTGACCGGCTCGCTGTCCACCTCGGCTTGATTGGTGATGGTCAGACCGTCGAACCAGTCTGACCAATCCTGGCCTAACCAACCGAGTACTTTTATTTGGTATTCGGCGGCGCTGTGAAATGGGCATTGGGTTTTGGAAAAGAATCGGTTTTGAGACATGAATGACCTCCATAACTGACGGCGTCGTCAGGAACCGGGCATAAAAATAGGTGTCAGCACAATCAACTGACACCTTCAGTATAGCGGCCGAGAGGGTATAGCCGCATCTCCCAAATGGTATATTAATGGTTATATTTGGTGGATATAGGGAATAGTAGAGGGTGTTGCATCAAGTGGTAAGCAAAATTGCTAACTCACGAGCTTTCGCGACTGCCTGGGTACGGTTGGAAACGTCAAGCTTACTGTAGATGTGCGATGTATGAATCTTCACTGTGCCAGGCGTAATAACCAGTTCGTCAGCAATTTTGCGATTCGAGTACCCTTTGGCCAGGAGCTGCAAAACGTCCATTTCCCGGTCGGTGAGCGGCTCAAGTAGGGGCGACGCGGCAGCGCTTAGTAGAGGTGCGTTTGGAGGAGGCGCATCCAAGGGCTGGGCTGTTTTGAGCAGCGTGTGAATATAGTCCGCTGTTGGTGGTTGGTCAGCCCCATTTTGCCGGGAGGCAGCCAGCACGTCGTGGAGCAGCGCGATCATAGGAGGGCCAAAATCAACAAAGGTGCGGATGTAGCCTTCGGGTTCGGCCAGAGCCAGCGCCTCGGTTAAATCGATGAGCGCCTGAGGCCGGTCGCCTTGGGCTTGATGGACTAACGCCAGCAAAACCCGGCCGTTGACATGGTCATCGATGTTTTGATCGTCGGCAACCAGCAGGTTGGAAGCTATAACGGCGACTTCATCGATTTCATTCAAAGCCAGATATCGCTGGGCCACAAGGGAAGTGAGTTTCGACACTTGAGAGGCCAACCGCGATAGGGCGGCCGTTTGATAGGTCGGCAGGAGTTGGCGGATGGTGTCCAGATCATTTTGAGCAATCCACAGCGGGATCCGCAGCACATTGGAGATCGGCAGGTGGAAACCGAGATCGACTTCTTGCAGCAGCCCATCCATTTCATCGGCCACGCGCGAGGCTTCCGCCAAGTTATTTTGGGCGCGTAGGGTTTGAATTAAGCCAAAATACCCCGCCGCAACAGCGCGCACCGTACCCAGCCCCCGGTTGCCAAACTCGATGCCTTTTCTGGCGTGATACTCGGCGCCAGCCAGATCGTTCCACTCATAAAAAATAACGCCTAGATCGGAGTGAGCCAGAGCCGCCGGGAACCAGGCCTCGCGTTCTTGCTTATTGAGAACTTGCAGTAAACGTTGGTATAACACCGCCGCCTGTTGGAGCCGGCCATGAAGTAGATGGCGCTCGGCCTGATTTAATAGGGCGATGATGGTGGCCGTATCGCCGGCCACAGGTTGCTCGGTCTGAAAGCGGTGCAAGATGTTTTCGGCAGCGTCAAAATCGCCGTTGATCCAGTAAGCCAGCCGTAACTGGTGAATGACAAAATTCTTTAGCCCCGGCGGTTCATCGGGCATCCCACTTAAGCCCGCTTCCAGGTAATCGATGCCCTGTTGGGTTTCACCTTGCATCACGCTCAACTGCCCCTTAAGCGTTAAGAGCAAACCTTTGACACTGAGCAGCGAATGGGGTAACGCCTGAAGCTGCGGGATACACGCTTCGTCAAATTCACCCTCTGTTCCGTCGGTCATCAGTTGGGTTTCAACCTGGGCCAGCCGCTGCTTGCTGGCCTCGAATTTACCGTTGACAAACAGGACCCAGGCATAAGCCAGACACACCAGCGGATGGGCGTGGAGCCAAGACGGCGGCATCATCTCTAACCAGGTCAGCAAAAGCGCCTTTTTGCCCTGGATAAATATGTCTTTAATATTTTGCACGATCAGGTCACCGGCGTGATCATAATCGTGGGCCGCCAGAGCATAATGAATGGCCTGATCGGTGCTGCCTTCTTGCTCGTACCAATGCGAAGCGCGCCGGTTGAGTTCATCGACATCAATGCCAGTTTGTTGTAATTTGTGGCGAAGCAGGTCCAAAAACAAGCGATGGTAGCGATACCACTGCCGTCGATCATCCAGAGACCTGACAAACAAATTGACGGCCGCCAGATGCTCCAGCATCGACTGCCCATTATGATCGCCGGTGACGGCATCGCACAACGGGCCACTGAGCTGATCGAGAATGCTGGTCTGCAACAGAAAGCGCTGCACGGTCTGAGGTTGCTGTTCAAACACTTCCTGAACGAGATAGTCCAGGACATATTGGTGGCTGCCGGTGAAGTTGGCGATAAAGCCCTCGATATCCTCTCGGCCTTGCAGCGACAGCGCCGCCAGTTGCAGTCCTGCGATCCAGCCTTCGGTGCGCGCCTCCAAGGCCGATATATTTTCGGCGGACAATTGCAACCCCATCGCCTGATTCAAAAACGCGGCCGCCTCGGCCGGGGTAAAGCGCAGATCGTCTGTGCGCAGTTCGGTGAGCTGGTTGCGCGCTCGCAGGCGAGCAATCGGCAGGGGCGGATCGCTGCGGCTGATGATGACCAAATGCAACTGCGGTGGGAGATGCTCCAACAGAAACGTGACCCATTCGTGGATGGTCTGATCTTCGATGATGTGGTAGTCGTCAAAAATGAGGACAATTCGCTGCGTGGCCGGCAACCGGGCCTGAATATCGTTCAGCAAGGCCGTCAAAATGATTTCAAACGAGGGCAGCTCCGAGCCATTCAAAAGTTCCTGCGCCGTTTGGCCGACTTCTGGCTGAACGGTATGCAATGCCGCCAGGGCATATGTCCAAAAACGCACCGGGGCGTTGTCGCCTTCATCCAGCGATACCCAAGCGATGGCCGGCGACGCCTTTGATTGTTCCAGCGTGTCGAGCCAACTGCTAATAAGGGTGGTTTTGCCAAAACCGGCTGGGGCCGACACCAGTGTGAGTCTGCGACTAATGCCTGTCTGCAACCGTTCCAATAATTGAGGTCGAATAATGAGATCGGGACGGGTAGGGGGAGGCTGTATTTTGGAAAGAATGATCGGGCTGGTCATAACCGTATACTTAACTCAAGTTGCCACCTGTCCGAGAACAAGACCTGACAGGTTTTCAAACGAGCCTTAACCCGGCTAAATGGCCCGAATTACCCTGATTTTTCTCTGAAAAGTATCTCCACCTATCAGGTCTGATGGGTAGCAACTGGGGGTTATACTTAATAAAAAAAGCCGATTAGCTGTCTCCAATCGGCTCTCATAAGACCTCTGCTATAATTTTCCTCTTCGGAAATTTTAACAAACGAGTAGGAACAATCTCCGCTTTGGTCCACTAGCTCCTCGGGTAGGATTCGAACCTACAACCTAGCGGTTAACAGCCGCCCGCTCTGCCGTTGAGCTACCGAGGATTGTTTATTATTCAACTAACAAAAGTGAATTATAATCGATTTAGAACGTTCGTCAAATCACCCCAGATAATCTCTCAACTTACGGCTGCGAATGGGGTGACGCAGTTTTCGTAAGGCTTTGGCCTCAATTTGGCGGATACGCTCACGGGTGACGCCAAATTCGCTGCCGACTTCTTCCAGCGTACGCCCCTGGCCGTCGTTTAGCCCGAAGCGCATCTCCAGCACTTTGCGCTCGCGATCGCTGAGTTGGGCCAGAATTTCATGAAGCTGTTCTTTAAGCAGTTGCTTCGAGGCGGCATCGACCGGGCCAGTGACGGTTTCGTCTTCAATGAAGTCGCCCAGATAGCTGTTTTCTTCGGTGCCGATGGGCGTTTCCAACGACATCGGCTCTTGGGCGATGCGCATGATCCGCCGCACTTTAGTAGCCGCCCTTCGCCAGCGGCGTTCTATGGCCGGGTCCAGCGGGGTGCTGTTTTTATCGGCTATTTCAATGGCTTCCAGGTCTTCATCAGACAGCATTTCCATTTCCAAAGCAATTTCTTTGGCGCTGGGATCGCGGCCGTACTCTTGTAACAAGCGGCGCTGGACGCGGGCCAGCTTGTTGATGGTTTCGACCATGTGGACCGGGATCCGAATGGTTCGGGCCTGGTCGGCGATGGCCCGGCTAATGGCTTGCCGGATCCACCAGGTGGCGTAGGTTGAAAATTTGTAACCACGATGATGGTCGAACTTTTCAACCGCTCTCAACAAACCGATGTTGCCTTCCTGAATCAAATCGAGAAAGTTCATACCGCGCCCAATGTAACGTTTAGCCACACTGACCACCAGACGCAGGTTGGCTTCGGCCAAACACCGTTTGGCAATTCTGCCATCGATGTCTTGTTTTTTGAATTCGGCCAGTTCATCATCGGTAAAGGTATCTTCACTATCCAATTTGTCACGGGCATCCATGCCGCGTTGAATCCGCTTGGCCAACGACACTTCGTCGGCGGCGGTAAGCAGATTGACCTGGCCAATTTCCCGCAGATACATCCGAACCGGATCATTGGTTAGCTCCACCGAGCCTAATTCTAAGACACCGGCTGAAGAAAAATCTTCTTCGTCAAGTTCCTCTTCGACCTCTTTGAGCGCGGCATCGTCCGGTTCATCGACATCCGCCAGAGCTTCGGTATCGGTATCCTGTTCCTCTGTAACTTCTATCCCGTTTTCTACCAGTTTTTGAATGATAGCGTCGGTAGCCTCAATATCCAGGCCGCCGTCAGGTAGGATATCTAAAATCTCATTTTGGGTTAGCGTCTTTTGCTTTTTACCCTTTTCCAGCAGGATCTCAATGGCCTCTTCTTGCGTCAGCCCTTCTGTTGGTTTGCCATTCGTCTGATTTTTTTTGTTGTCTTCAGTTGTGTTCTTAGTAATTCGCTTTTTTGCCACTAACGATCTCCATGAGTCTGAAACTAAACCAATTTAACTATGGATATCTACTCTTTGACCCTTATAGATAGATGGGTTGATTTGCTCATTACAGCGAAGCTTTAGACTCGGCGCGCCGTTTACCGGTGAGCGACAGTGCATCGCTAACGTCATGCAGTTGGCGGCGTTGCTCACCACAGGTGGCGATCATGGCCCGATAGCGACGAGCTTCTTCAGCTTCATTGTTATCTTCCGCCTCGCGCAGCATAAATTGTAATTCTTCAATCTGCTGAACTACATTTTGCAACCGAAGTCGTAAAATAGCAATGCTTAAGTCTCGAAATGCTGTTTCGGCCGGCGCCGGGGGGCGTCGATGCCAGAGACTGGCCAGGGTTGCCAGGCGACCTTCCAGCGTTTCACCGACCATTTCAGTTAAAGTTTCGATCCGGGGCGACTCGGCGGCCGTCCACAACTGTAATGATTTAAAGATTTCTTTATGATCACCGCGTCTGAAATCATTGACCGTCAGACCGGTTACTTTTTGCTGCTCCAAAATATCGCTGGCCATAGCCAAAGCAAACGGATGAGCCAGAATGAGGCTCAAACAGTAGGCTTCCAACCCGGCGTCGCCGTTAGTTTCGAGCGTAGGCGCGGCGGGTACACTTTTCTGAATTTTTGATAGATCAGGTCCGGCCGGTTGGGGCGGCTGCCGACGTTTTTTACCGGGCTTACGGTCAGTTCTTAACTCGGTCATCAACGTCCGCTCATCGATATGGATGAGCCGCGCCAATTTTTGAACGTAATGTTCTTGCTCAACGTTGTTGCCGATATCTCGCAACACCGGCATTAGCTTTTGAACGGCTATACTCTTGCCTTTAGCACTGGTTAGATCCAGCTCGGCGGTAACGGCTTGAAAATAGAAATCAATAACCGGTACAGCCCCATCGATAATTTTTTGCCAGGCTTCAAGCCCTTCTTTAAGAATGTCATCCGGGTCTCGACCGGGCGGCAGCGACGCAATCCGGATATCGGCTTCCAAGCGGCCTTCGTAGCGAATAAGCCCCCAAGCGGTGGGAACCGGAACCGTTTCTCGGTCCAGGGTTTCTCGGGCTAAATTCAAGCCACGTAACGTGGCCGCATTGCCGGCCGTATCCGCGTCTAGAGCTAAAACAAAGTTGCCGGTTGTCCGTTTGAGTAGTTGCAGTTGCTGCTCGGTTAGGGCCGTGCCCATTTGGGCTACTACGTTTCTGGCGCCCCGTTGATGGGCCTGGATCACATCCATGTAACCCTCAACAATGACCACCTGGTCAGCGTCGCGGATATGTTTACGGGCCAGGTCTAAGCCGTACAACGTTTTACTCTTATCGAATAAAACGGTCTGCGGCGAATTGAGATATTTGGGAACTTGATCGGGTTGCAAAGCCCGCGCTCCAAAACCGATGACTCGGCCGCGACTATCCCTGATGGGAATGATTAGCCGGTCGCGAAAGCGATCATAACCGGGTGAGCCGTTATCTCGCTCAACAATCAACCCGGCTGCCATTAGTTCATCGGTGCTATACCCTCTTTCTAAGAAATGATTTTTTAGCGCATCCCATTCATTTAGGGCCAAACCTAATTGAAAGGTCGCGATCGTTTCAGACGTAAGCTCACGTTGAGCCAGATAAGTTCGGGCCAAAGCACCGGCAGGCGAGTGGGTTAGTAGATGATGAAAGTAAGCGGCGGCTGCAGCGGTCAGTTCTAGTAGTTTTTGATGATGCTTGTCCTGTTCGTCGTCGCCCAACTCCGGTGTAGTTAGGGTAATCCCGGCTTGCCTGGCCAATGCTTGTAAGGCTTCTTTAAATTCGTAGCCTTCCTGCTTCATCACGAAGCTAAAAATATCACCGCCGTCAGCGCAGGCACCAAAACAACGCCAGGTTTGGGTATCGGGAAAGACAACAAACGATGGGGTCTTTGTATTTTGATGGAAAGGACAAAAACCGGTATAGTTCTTTCCTGTTTTCCTCAAGTTAACGGTATTTGAGATATAGTCGACAATATCAAGTTTTGATTTAATTTCGTCAGCTACGCTCATAACCGTTAGAGCTTCTCCCTCTAATAATTGTGGCTTTTTTTTACTCTAACAGTTTATACCTAAGTCATTATACACATGAAAATAATGTTTGCCAAACTCTTTTTTAATTTGCCTGACGGCTCGAATCGTCTTAAAGAGGCAGATATGGCCCCACTGTAATAACCAACCATTGAGGTAGATCGTTGAAATAATGATTTCCTTTGCTTATTTAAGTCAATTGTGTTATACTTTTCGCTTGGGGTTTTACTTAATTTCACACGCTCTCTTACAAACGGGCCGTGCCTTGTCGATATTTAAAGCCGATTTATGGGAGATAAATCACATGTCGGTTGAAAATTTCGCCTAAAAGGTTCCCGAATGGTTAAAAGGAGCGGAGGTAGTTAGTTGAAAACGGAGGAAAATTAAACATGTCGTTAGATCAAGTTGTCTCAATGAAGTCCCTTCTTGAGGCCGGGGTTCACTTTGGGCACCGGACTCGCCGCTGGAATCCTAAAATGAAGCGTTACATTTTTACGGAACGCAACGGGATTCACATTATCGATCTCCAACAAACAATGAAAAGGCTGGATGAAGCCTATGAACTGGTAAAAAACACCGTCTCTTCCGGTGGTGTTGTCTTGTTTGTCGGCACTAAAAAGCAGGCTCAGGAGAGCGTTGCTCAGGAAGCGGCGCGCTGTGGTATGCCGTTTATTAACCAACGCTGGCTGGGAGGCACGCTGACGAACTGGCGAACCATTCGCCAGCGGATCGATTATATGCTGGAAATTGAACGGCAGCAAGCTCGGGGGGAATTTGCCCGTTTAACCAAAAAAGAGGCCCTGATGCGTGAGCGAGAGATCAATCGCCTCAATCATCGCATGGGCGGTTTGCGAGATATGCGCCGCCTGCCGAACCTGCTCTTCGTAGTTGATGTTCGGCGGGATACTATCGCTGTCAAGGAAGCCAATATCTTGGGCATTCCAATCATCGCTATGGTTGACACCAACTGCGACCCCGATCCCATAGATTATGTCATTCCCAGTAATGATGATGCGATCCGCGCCATTAAATTGATGAATTCGACCATGGCGTCCGCTGTATTAGAAGGTCAGGCCATTTTGAGCAGCCTTCGAGCCGAGGAAGATGAAGTGGCTGGAATGGAAGAAGAAGAAGCCTTGGAGCGCTACTTGGGGCCGAGCACCCTGGCGAAAATTCAGGCAGAGTACGCGGATGATGACGAAGAGGATTATGAAACCCTTGACGATGCGGATGTCGATGAAGCAGAGGTCGAAGATGCTGTTGAGGAAGTGTTAATTGAAGTAGCAGAAACTGTAGCCGAGGCTGATATTGAATCAGCCGGATCCGATGCAGGTGAGGAAGATACCGGTAGTGCGGCTGCTGAACCGGTTTTGGAAACTGTCTCTGAGGAGAGTAGTTCAGAAGAAGTGGTCGAAGAAGAAACTAAAGAAAAAGCATAAACTCTGACAAGAGCATAATAAATTCTGTGACTTGATAAATTGGAGGAAACGTGTCAGTTACAACCGCAGACATTAAATACCTTAGAGAAATTACCGGCGCTGGTATTCTAGATTGTAAAAAAGTTTTGCAAGAAACAAGCGGCAACATAGATGAAGCCGTTGAACTTTTGCGTAAAAAAGGGTTGGCAGCCGCTTCTAAAAAAGCCAGCCGTGAAGCCAATGAAGGCTTGGTTAAGGCTCAAATTAGTGAGGACAGCCAAGTGGGGGTGATGGTTGAAGTCAACTGTGAAACTGACTTTGTGGCCCGCACCGAGGATTTTCAGAATTTCGTAGACAGCTTGGTTCGCCAGATGCTGGCTCAGCCCAACGTTGATGGCGTCGAGGCGCTCCTGGCTGCGCCATACATTGATAATGCCCAAACCACCGTTGCCGAGCAACTGACCGAGATTATTGCCAAACTGGGCGAAAATACTATCGTGCGCAGTGCGGTCCGTTTTGATCTGCAAGGCGACGGTATGATCGACAGCTACATCCACATCGGCGGACGGGTTGGCGTGCTGGTTGAGGTTGGCGGTGGAAGCCCCAGCAGCCCTGAATTTATGGAGCTGGTCCACGATTTGGCCCTACACATTGCGGCGGCATCACCACGTTATCTGGATGAAAGTAACGTACCCGCCGAAGCTGTAGAAGCTGAGAAAGCTATCTACAAAGCCCAGATTGCCGAAGATAAGAAGCCCGATAACATCAAAGAACGAATTGTAGAGGGCAAATTGAAAAAATGGTTGGGAGAAATAACCCTTGTTAACCAACCGTTTGTCAAAGATAATGATGTGACTATTTCAAACTTGGTCTCAAAGGCCAGTAAATCACTAGGTTCAGAGATACAGATTCGACGTTTCGCCCGGTTTGAACTGGGCGTTGAATAGTCGTCAACAAAAGAGCCGGAACATTCACACTGTTCCGGCTTTTTTTCTGTATAAAAGTTGTTACCCAATTTGGAGAGATTTATGGCGTTGCCTAAGTATAACCGTATTCTGCTTAAATTAAGCGGAGAAGCTATGGCCGGTGAAGGAAGCTTTGGGATCGATGTCCATACCGCCGATGATCTGGCCCAAACCGTTAAATCTATTCACGACATGGGAGTGGAAATAGCCATTGTTATTGGCGCCGGCAACTTGTGGCGGGGGAAAGAGGGCCTGGATCATGGCATGGATCGCACCACTGCCGATCACATGGGTATGCTGGCCACCGTAATGAACGCCCTGGCTTTGGCCGATGCGATGAAACGAGTCGGCATGGACCCTCGCGTCCAAACCGCCATCGAAATGCGGGCCGTGGCCGAACCCTACATTCGCGGTCGAGCGATTCGACATCTTGAAAAGGGCCGGGTGGTGATTTTGGGCGCAGGGACCGGTAACCCCTACTTCACCACCGATACCGCCGCAGCCCTGAGAGCAATGGAAATTGACGCCGAATTGTTAGTTAAGGCCACAAAAGTGGACGGCGTGTATGACTCCGATCCTAAAAAGGATCCGAACGCCAAACGATTTGATACCATCAGCTATATTGACGCGCTTAATCTGGGCTTGCGCGTTCTAGACGGTACAGCCTTAACCCTCTGTATGGAAAACGAAATGCCCATTGTGGTGTTAAACCTGTGGCAAGCCGAAAGCCTGAAAAATACCGTGTTGGGGCAAACTACCGGTACGCTCATTACCTACTAACCTGATTTTGTCAAAAACCTTAAAATGCCGTATAACCTTTATACCGGTCGTTTGAACAAAAAAGGGAGGTAACAAACTATGATAGACGATGTATTGTCTGAAGCAAGTAAAGCAATGGATAAATCTGTAGATGCTTTAAGACATGATTTAGCATCCATGAGAACCGGTCGAGCCTCGACTGGTCTGGTTGAGAAGTTACTGGTGGAGTATTATGGTACCCCTACTTCACTTCAGGAATTAGCCTTAATCAGCGTTCCAGAGCCGCAACTTATCAGTATTCGCCCATATGATCCCGGAGCCATGAAGGCGATTGAAAAAGCGATTATGCAATCTGATCTGGGCCTCAACCCCAACAATGACGGTAAGATCATTCGCCTGCAGATCCCTAGCCTCACCGAACAACGCCGTCGAGACTTGACGAAGGCCGTCTCGAAGCGAGCCGAAGAAGCCAGGGTCTCAATTAGAAATACACGCCGGGGCGGGCTGGATGATTTGAAAAGTTTTGAAAAAGAGAAGATGATTTCCGAAGACGACTTATATCTCGGACGAGATGAGATCCAGAAGCTGACGGATGATTACATCAAAAAAGTTGATGAGATTGCAGCCGCTAAAGAAAAGGAATTGATGGAAGTGTAGCGCCTGATCGCCGGTACGTTAAAAACGTGAAATGTGAAAGCTGTATTTTTACGGTTATCACATTTCACGTTTTTTGTTGGAGTAGAGTACACCCAGGGGGTCAACTTGCGTTCTTAATCACTCTATGACAATATTAACCTACGTAAGGAGAATAGGTTGTCGACTATAAAAGAGATCGTCATCAAATATTTGCCTGAAATCGAAAATACGATTCAGGCGGCGCTGGCTGACACGCCACCGTTTATGCGGGGGGTGATCAGTTATCATTTTGGCTGGGTTGACCAAAATTTTGAACCGGTCACGTCTGAAAAGGGCAAAGTACTCAGGCCTACGGTTTGTCTACTGGTTTTTGAAGCGCTAACCGGTAACTATCGAGATGCGCTGCCGGTGGCAGCCAGTCTGGAGATGATCCACAACTTTACCCTCCTCCATGACGATATCGAAGATAATGACCTAGAGCGCAGGGGGCGGCCAACCGCTTGGTCGATTTGGGGCAAGCCGCTGGCGATCAATGTCGGCGATTTTCTATATACCCTGGCGTTTCACCAACTTCACCAGCTTAACCCCACCCGATTTCCCCCCGAAACCATTTTAGCCGTCCAGCAGCTCGTTACCCAAGCCTGTCTGGACTTGACGATGGGGCAAGATTTGGATCTCAGATTCGAGCAGAATCCGGCGGTCTCGACGGAAATGTATCTGGATATGGTCTACAAAAAAACGGGGGCGCTGCTGGAAGCTTCCATTGTGTCTGGGGCGCGTTTGGGAACTTCGGACGAAGTGATGATTAACCATTACCGCGAATTCGCCCAAAATATTGGCATTGCCTTTCAGGTCCGAGATGACATCTTAGGCATTTGGGGCGATAGCGCCGAAACCGGCAAATCGGCTGATAACGACTTGCGCCGTAAGAAAAAAACCTTGCCGGTACTCTTTACTTTAAGCCATCTCTCCGGCCAGCGCCAAACACAGCTTCAGAGCCTCTACGCCAACAGCGAGCCTTTGTCTGATGATCAGATCGAATTTGTACGCGATTGTCTGGAAACAGTCCAGGCTCATCATTATGCTCAAACCGTCGCTAATGAGTACATCGATAAATCATTTACCGCGCTCGATCGGATTGGTCTTGCCAACCAGGCCCAATCGGATCTGCAAGAGATCGCCCGCTTTTTAGTGAGCCGATCACGCTAAAAATCGGGTCGATGTCTCCGTCACCGGTAATTATTCAGGTGACTGTCACTTTATTCCAAAGAATAGGTAGAACTCGAACTATGGCTGAATTAGTCCAAACTGAAAATAGCGTTGAACAAAAAGAATATCCTCCGCTTGAAAATCCACCCTATCATGTTGGCATCATAATGGACGGCAATGGGCGATGGGCTAAACAGAACGGCAAAAGCCGGTTCGAGGGCCATAAAGCCGGCACCGAAAATTTACGCCGCACCCTAAAAAGTTCTGTCGAGTTTGGCGTAAAGATGCTGACGATTTACGCCTTCTCTACCGAAAATTGGAAGCGCCCGCCGTTTGAAATTATGGGCTTGATGAAGATTTTGGAGAACGTCATCGATACGGAACTTGAAGAACTCAATAAAAATGGCGTGCAACTGCGTCACATTGGCCAATTGGAGCGTTTGAAGCCGATCATTCGCAATAAAGTCCTGTACGCCATCGACAAAACTAAGCATAACGACCGCCTCATTCTTAATGTGGCCTTCAATTACGGCGGCCGCGATGAAATCGTCCACGCGGTCAAACGCGTCATCGCCGACAATATCCCCCCGGACGAAATTACCGCCGATCTACTCAGCCATTACATGTACACCGCCGATTGCCCCGATCCCGATTTGATCATCCGCACCAGCGGTGAGTTTCGAACCAGTAACTTCTTGATTTGGCAGGCAGCCTACGCCGAATATTACATCACGCCTACCTATTGGCCGGATTTCGACAAGGCTGAATATTACAAGGCTCTGCAAACATTCAGCCGCCGCGACCGCCGCTACGGCGGTCGGAATGAATAAGACTGTCTCAGGCTGCCGCGGTCTATTGATAATACTGACCACCCCCTAAAACACTACCGTCTAACCCTCACGTCGCCCCTGCTCGCGCGTGTAAGATACGCTATCGACTCTAGCCCTTCGCTATCGAGGTGGGGTTAATCCCTGCCCTGGTTGCCCGATTGAACGTCTTGAGACAGAATGGTGACCCTACTCGTATGATAAACTTTCCCGCACACTGACCCCAATGGCTCCTCGGGCGGGGAACCAACTGGCCACAAAGCCCAAGACCGTGATGATGATAAACCAAACCCACACACTGGTGACCGAGTAATCAAAGACCATCTCGGCGTCAACGGCCAGGCCCACCCCGGCGTTTAAGCCGCGACCAAACGGCCCGCTAATCAGCACAGCGATCAGCCAGCTCAGCCAGCCCATCAAAATCCCTTCGGTGATGAACAGGGTAGCGATGGCGTTATTCGAGGCCCCAATCGACCGCAGAATACCGATTTCCACCCGCCGTTCCAGCACATTGATCGACAAAACGCCGCTTAAGGCAATCCCGCCCACAATAGCAATGATAATGGCCATCATTAACAGCAGATAAATGATAATGTTGAAGCTGCTGATCGCGTCGGCGGCCAGCAGAGTCAGGGTGTCGGTTTCGCTGGCGGTGGGTTCAAGGCCCCGCTGCTCAAAATCCCGCCGCAGCTTGCCGGCCACCATGACATCCTGTTCGGGGGTGATATCGGCGGTTTGAATGTAAAGCCGCCGGCCTTCGCCCACTTGGCGGTTGGCAATCAGCAGCGACTCACGGGGGGCGATGATGATGTTGCTGTCGATAGGATCGTTCACCAGCCCGACTACCTGCCAATCGACTTTCTGTTTGGTGGGAATATCAAAGGTGACCCAGTCGTTGACCCCGACGCCGATTTCGGCAGCTCGATTTTGATGCATGACCAGGGCAAAGGTATCATCGGGCTGCAACCAGCGCCCGGCGCGAAGCTGCGGTCCATATATAGAGGTAGGAATGGGCATACCGGTCATCGTCACCGTGCGATCATCAAACGATTCCGGCCGGCCGGCGGGACGAATCTCGCCGCTCACTTCGGCCCACATTTCCACCGCAGCAATGTTGGGGTCGGTGCGCCGGGCCACCCGTTCGACCTCGGTAAAGCGTTCGGGGTCTTCAAAGCTCATCAAGATGTCGGCGTGCAGGGTGTCGAACAAAATCGGTCCAAAGGTGTAACGGATGGAGGCGCCGGTACTCATCACCGCGATAAACAGTACGCCGGCCCCGACCAGGGTGAGTTCGGTCATAAACAGCCGGGTTTTGTTGCGGAAGGTGTTACTGATCGCCATCGAGGTCATCCGGGGCAGAAAGGCGAGTTTGGCCATCAGGCGGTCAATCAGCCCACCGCCGCCGGTCAGGCCGTAGCTACTGATGGCCTCGCGTACGGTAATGCCCGCTCCTTTGAAAATGGGCAGGGTGGCAATCAGCAGCGGGGCGAAAATGCAAATCGCGATCTGGATGATGATGGCCGACGTGGAAATACCAAAGGGGCCGGGGTCCATCTCCATAAACTTAACCAGCCACACCCGTAACCCGTGGGCCGCGACCGCCCCCAGCGGGACCGAGAGCAGCACGGCTAACAGTCCATAGATGAAGACCATCGTATAATAGAGCAGCAGAATTTGGCCTCGGGTAGCGCCAATGGCCTTAAGTACGCCAATTTGGGGTACCTGCTGGCTGATAATGGCGGTGATAGTGTTGAAAACCAGAAACAAGCCCAGGATCAAGGCGGCAAAAGCCATGATTTGCAGAATAATAAAAACGCCGTTGACCGGGTCCTGAGCCGGATGTTTAGCCGGGTCGATCACTTTGGTTTCGTCGCTGGTGCCGGGGTACACTTCAACATCTTCGCCTTCGATGCGATCTTCAATGCGGACAGCGGCCGCCACGCTGGTGCTTTCCTGATAGCGGCCTGGCACCGAGGCGGTGAAATAGGTAAAGTTGTCTTCACCGGTCAACTCGGCAAAATGCTCTTTGGTGGTAAAAAAGATGGGATCGCCGCCAAAGTTAGGGGGCGGGAAGTTCATGTACCAGGTCACGCCGCCAATCTCGACCACACGCTCCTTGTCGTTGACCGACATAATCAGGGCGTCGCCGGTATTGATATCAAAGCCCCGATTGACGGTCATGATTTTACTGCGCGGCCAGTCGCCCCCCTCTAGCGTGAGGGTAAATAGCTTCATGTCCTCGTAATCATCACGAGCGTACAACAGACCCGGCCGCCAGGGTTCGGCGGGGCTGTGCCGCCACTTGATGCCGGTTTGCAGTTGGGCCTCAGCCTGATCGACCTCTTTGAATTTGGCGATGGTATCGACCATATCCTGGTCGATACCCTTATCGCCCAGCGCCAGACCCACCGAGGCCGGGTGGTTCTTCAACCAGTTGGTGGTAATGTCAAGCTGGATCAGTTCTAATGATCCCACAATCGTACCCACCGCCACCGATCCAATGGCAATGATCAGCACCACCTGAATGGTCCGGCTCAAGTTGTCGAATAGATCGCTGCGAATTTTTTTCCGAAGTACGCCTGTGAGCACTGGAAAACCTCCGGTTATTTGATGAAGGATCGTGAGTTAAGTAGCATCCACACTTGAGTCAGGTAATTGGTAAATAGTAATTGGTAATTCAAGCTCTAATTACCAATTACCAGTTACTGCCTTATGAAATAGGGGATTTATTTGATTCACGATCCTAAGCCGTTTGGGTATCGGCCATAAAAGCCCGAATGCGGTTGACGATGGCCTCGGCGCTGGAGTAGTCGTACCGGCACGACTCGCTCAGCGGAAAGACCGTTTTATAATGAACATAGTTGCGGGATAACGGCGCGCCTTCGTGGTGGCTGAACACCAGGCTGGCCCCATAGTTTTTATCGGATTGGTTGGCGGTTCGGTCGCGCTCGACCCGCACCTCATGAAGTTCGCTGAAGGGATGTTCATCAATCGCCGATTGAAAAAACCAGCGGGCCTGTTTGATCTGCACCTGCTGCTGCGCCTTATCGAACGTGACCTTGGTTCCCCAAAACGGGCCGAGCAAAATGCACCCCCCCGCTATAATGCCGATTACCGCCAGCACAATGACCGGGCGCTCTCGGCCAAACAGGAGATGGCCGACCTGATTGGCGATGCGATAGCCAGCTTCGTTGGCGGAGATCGGTTCGATCTCGCTGTCGGTGGCGGGGTTATCGTCTTGCTGCTGCATCAGGAGCGACGGCGGCTGCAGGTCCTGAAACGTGACCGGCCGCGTCCTGATGAAGACCAGCGTCACCCCTCCGACCACTACTAACAACGCGCCGATGACCAGCAGCGTGGTTTTGGCATGGCTGGTGATAACCAATTTGTCTGGGGTTTGAGTCGTCATTCTCATGTCGTTAACTTCCGGCCCAGTCTCCCACGCCAATATATTCATCCCGATTAACATAGCCGTCTACAATCTCGATCTTGCGGGCCACCCGTTCGGCCAGCGCCTTATCGTGCGTGACCATGAGCATGGTTTTGCCATCGGCCACCCACTCTTCAAACAGCTCGAAACAGATTTCCGCGCCTTTGGAGTCGAGCCGGCCGGTGGGTTCGTCGCCGACGATAAAGGGCGGATCGACGGCCACAGCCCGAGCAATGCCGGCTCGCTGCTGCTGGCCGCCGCTCACGGCGTTGGGTAATTTGTCAGCCTGTTCGGCCAGCCCGACCCGATCCAGCAGGTACATGGCCCGCTCGCGGCGTTCTTTGGGGCTGTATTTACCAGCCAAATCCATCGGCAAGATGACATTTTCCAGCAGGGTCAGCGGCGGCAGCATTTGGAAAAATTGGAAGATAATGCCCACGTGATGCCGTCGCCATAGGGCCAGTTGGTTTTCGCTCAGTTTGTTCAGGTCCTGGCCGGTCACAATGACATCGCCGCTGGATGGCCGGTCGATGCCGGTCATCATATTGAGCAAGGTCGATTTGCCGTTGCCTGACGGCCCGACGATCGACACAAATTCGCCGGTGCTGATCTCAAAGGAGATGCCTTTGAGAATATTCACCTGCCCGCCGTCCGCCAGAGGAAAGCTTTTCTTGACATCCTGCACGACGATGAGGGGTTCCTTGTGGTTGTTTCCGGCCATATCCATCAACTCCCGGCCCAATTCCGCTGACGATACTCGTCGCGGGAGATGCGACCATTGACAATTTCGATTTGACGCGAGACCTGCGCGGCCAGCTCCTGGTCGTGGGTGACCATCATAATAGTTTTGCCTTCGTTCACCAGCTTCTTGAAAATTTCGAACACCAGCCGGGCCGAGGTCGGATCGAGGTTGCCGGTTGGCTCATCGGCAATCAGCAGCGGCGGATCATTGGCCATCGCCCGCGAGATCGCGGCGCGCTGCTGCTGTCCGCCGCTGACCATACTGGGCAGTTTGTGCAGTTGCTCCTGCAAACCCACTAACTCCAGCAGATATTCGGCCCGTTCTTTACGCTCTCGGCCGTTGTATTTGCCGGCCAATTCCATCGGCAGCATCACATTGTTGAACAGGGTCAGGGTCGGCATCATCTGAAAGAATTGAAAGACGATGCCCACGTTCTGGCCGCGCCACAACGATTGCCGGTTGGCGTTCATGTGGTGGATATCTTGACCTGTGACCAGCACGGTGCCGTCGTTGGGGGTATCGATGCCGGTACACATGTTGAGCAGGGTCGATTTGCCGTTGCCCGACGGCCCCACAATAATCACAAATTCGCCGGCATATACCTTAAACGAAATCCCTTTGAGGATGGTGATTTCGGTGCTGCCAACCATGAATTTCTTGACGACGTTTTGCACATCCACAATGGGTGTTTTGCCATTTGAGACCGCCATCGTTTACACTCCCAAAGTTCTCCGGGCCGCTACCGTAAAAATCGTCGATTTGGGGGCGTACTGACTTGGGTCGTAAAAGTCGGCCATATCGACGCTGGCCGGGTGGGTCACTTCCTCCAGCGGCACATCGATATAGCCATCTTCGAGGCGATAGGACACCAGCCGCCCGGTTTTATTGTTGGCGATCAAATCGACCGCCATAATACCAAAGTTGGTGGCGGCGATCAGGTCCCAACCGTCGGCATCGCCGGTACGGGTCAGGTACGAGAGCGGCTGATAGAGAATATGCTCGCCGATGAAATCTTCCAGCACCCGGGTGGTCATGGCTCCACTGCCCCGCTGGCCGGCTGCTACAACATCGGCCGAAAGTTTAGCGATTTCTTCGGGGGCGGCGGTCGGATCAAGGCGGCTGCCGTCGCTCATCACCAAGATAGCGTAGTTGCTGGGGTTGCGGCGCTTGTCCTCGATCAGAAGTTCGGCTAACCGGCCGGGGTTGAAGGGTACTTCGGGGATGAGGGTGCGGTCGGCATTGGCGAAGCTGGCAATGAGCATGGTCGCCAGCCCGGAGTCGTGGCCCAGGACGGCAATCACGGCAATCTCCTCGCGTGAGGCCGCAATGTCCCGCACCTCGTTGACAAAGCCCACCCCCCGCCGCAACGCCGATGAAAATCCCAGGGAGTAGGTGGTGCCGCTAATATCGTTGTGGACCGATTTGGGAATGCCAATGACCGGGATGCCTTCCTGGCTCAACCGTGCGCTGTATTTGAGGGAGGTGCCGGCGCCTAGCACAATTAAGGCATCGATCTGCAAATGGTCAATGGCCCGTTTGATGTGGTTGGTTAAATCAAGGGGTTGATCGTCGTCGGCGTTGACCCGCAGAAAGGGTGGAGCCTCTTGGCTGTGGCAGTGACCGGGGTCGATGCGGCTGGAGTGCAAATACGACCCGGCTAACTGATCGATCGTGCGCACTTTGGGTTTGGTCATAATCATAGCGTTGTCGGCATGGGTCACCGGCTCATCCGGGTCATAATAGATCAACCCGTGCCACCCTTTTCTAAGGCCGACCACTTCATAGCCGCGATCAATGGCGTTGTGAACAATGGTTTTAAGACAAAAATTCAGACCCGGCGCATCGCCTTCGCCAGTTAGCAGCCCAATCCGTTTCCCCATAAATCCTCCCCTTTGTTATGGCAAACTATCTCGGTCGTCTGTTAGAGTTCGTAAAGCTTGTAGTTCATAGAGTTTGAGTAGCCGCAGATCGGGTTGAGCCACGAAGCCCAACAACTCAGCTAATTGTTGCATCTCGTGTTTAGGTCCACCCTGCGACTGGTATTACAATGGATTGCTCGGCGCTGCCCGACGTGATAGCAGATCGTTCGTCAGTTCTTTTCTAAGGGCGCTACATTTGGCGAGAATGGCCTCGTAATCTTCTGTGGTAATCACACCTTCCGCCCGCTGCGGCAAGATTTGCCAAATTGTCTCTTGTAAATCCCCATAGACAGCCCGGGCATCGGTAGATAGCCACATCCCACCTTGTTCGGCAAAAAACCATGAGCGCAGCGTTTCACTAAACCGCAAGATATCGGAGTACGTAACATCCGTTGCTCTCGGCCAACGGGGCAAGATACTGGTGGCTTGCCAAATAGCAGCATATACCTTAATGCGCTGCTCTCGTAGGTGAATATCAATCTGGGCGTTCAAATCAACCGCCTTTCGGTAAGCATCTTCCGCCTTTATGAGCGAACTCTCGAAGTTCCGGGCGGCGCTAGCTATTCCTTGCTCGATGAATTTTTGGGCTAGAGTTAGACCCAAGATAGTAATAATAATCGCAGTCAAGCTTGAACTGCCTACTGCGGTCAGAATGACTTCCCAGGGCATAAGGTATCTACTTTCAGCCTTAGGTCTAGTTGAGGCACGAAACTCGACAGCTAGTTGAGTTGTTGGATCTCATGTCTCGTCCCAACCTACGAGCGCAATTGTTAATACTAAGGTCTGACGATGTGTTGGAATAGCAAAGATTGTGGCGAAGTCGAAAAAATGAGGTGGGCTAAGTATAACACATTTAGCTCTGACGTAAAAGATTTTCGAGGAATCTGATCATAATTTATCCTTCATACGCCTTGATCTCTCACCCGATCCATGATACAATTGACTTACCGGTAAGTAAGTGGATTAGAGGTAGTAATGGACACCAAACAACAAATCATCTCAGTCGCCTTTGAGCTATTCATCAACAATGGGTACGAAAGAACATCGCTGACGGATATTGCCAAACAAATCGGCATTACCAAGCCGGCCATCTACTACCATTTTGAGAATAAAGAAACGTTATTTTTGGCCGTGGTTAATGGCTTTCTAACCGAGTTGGAAAAATCGACCTTAGCCATCATCGAGGCGGATGCGTCTATTCAGGAGATGCTCCGAATGATGTTTGGGATGCTTAGTGATGTAAAAGGGACAATGGCCGCACTCACCGGCGCAAGCGGTAGCAACTCATTGGAGTTCCATACCTATATGCTCATGTTTGAAGGCATAAAACTCTTCCCCGAAGTTAGGCTGCGGATCGATACATTTTACACGCAGTTTATCAACATGATGACTGAAAAAATAAAAGCGGCCCAGGCTAATGGGGAAATTCGTCCCGACCTTCACCCAGAGGCATTTGCGTTTCAATTATCGGCTGTCATGGAAGGGGCCTTTTTAATGAGTATCTTTAATACGACCACCGATTTGGGAACCATGAGTCAACAGATGTTTGAGAATACCTGGTTGGGTATCGCTAGCTAATTTTTTTTGCCATTTACTTACTAAACGGTAAGTAAATGATTGAGGTGGCAATATGGGAGTCATCCGCTACAAAATCTGGAATGATCTATGGCAAAACAAGCGACGTACTATTCAATTGGTGTTAACAATTGCCGTCGGGGCGTTGGCGGTCGGGATGACGTTGGGCGCGAACGAGTTGATGGGCGTGGGCATCCGAGAAGCCTGGCGCAGCTCTTCCCCGGCGATGATTTCGCTTGAACTTGACCCCCCGATTGACCAGCCGATGTTAGACTCGATCAAATCAATGCGGGGGGTGGTTGAGGTCGAAGGCGAGATGTCAGCCCCCGACATCAAATGGCGACGCAGCCCGGATGACGCTTGGGCCGCCGCGCATCTGATCGCCCGCGACGATTACCATGATCTCAAGCTCAACCGCCTGGAGCTGCGAAGCGGTCAGTGGCCTGCCTATAAGCAAATGGGCGTTGAAACCGGCTACAACCTTCAGGCCGGCGACACGGTTTATCTTGAGATTGATAACGACACCGTAATTGGTGACCGGGTGCGGCCGGTGGCGTTGAATGGGGTGATATTTAACCAACTGCTGATGCCCCCAGCTATGGCGGAAATCCCACCTTTACACCACCCGCAGCCACTTCGCCGAGCTAACCGGCCAGTCAGGGTTTAGTATTGTGCGGGTAACCGCCGCGTCGTTTGACGAAACCGAGGTGGCTGATTTGGCCAATC
Source organism: Anaerolineales bacterium (assembly GCA_020634855.1). Taxonomy (GTDB): domain Bacteria; phylum Chloroflexota; class Anaerolineae; order 4572-78; family J111; genus JAGRBY01. The sequence goes on along the minus strand of JACKAU010000016.1, from coordinate 147,966 downwards.
GCATCCAGGACCGCCTTAAAAAGAGGGGGTCGAGTCAAAAGGCGCCGGCGACCTTTTGGCAAAGCCATCACCGATCCCAACCAGCATCCGTTCCACGAATCGATTGATGGCTTAAATTTTGTCCTGGTGGCGATGGCCTTTCTATCCCTGATATTGGGCTTGCTCCTGGTCTTTACCACGATGACGGCGCTCATCAGCCAGCAAACCCGACAGATTGGCATGATGAAGGCCATCGGCGCTCAGGGGTGGCAAATATTGGCCATCTATTTGATCAGCGTGCTGATCTATGGCGGGTTAGCCTTGGTGATTGCTTTGCCGCTGGGCGCCATCCTGGCGTATGAGCTTTACGCCTCTTTCCTAACGATTTTTGGCATCATCCCCGGCCCATTTCAGGTTTCCCCCATCGCCGTGGCGACCCAAATTGTGATTGCGCTGCTGGCGCCCCTCCTGACCGCCATGCTGCCGGTACTGGCCGGTGCGCATATTACGGTGCGCGAAGCGATTAGCAGCTATGGCGTGGGCGGCGCCGCCGGCTTATTGGAAAAGCTGCTGGTCCGATTCAAATTTATGCCGCTCAAACTGGGCCTGATGATTAGCAACACCTTCCGTAATAAGAAGCGCGTCATCTTGACCCTACTGACGCTAACCGGCAGCGGCGTGATTTTTATGACGGTGATGTCGGCCGAGAAGTCGCTCAATTATACGTATGGGGATTTATTACAATCGATCTATAAATTCGATGTAACCCTGACCTTTGAGGATAAACAACGCATTAGCCAGGTGGAAACGCTAACCGAGGCTTACCCAGACATCAAGGCGGTAGAGATGTGGGCTATCGATGAGGCTTCGATCCGGCCGGCGACCCAGGCCAAGAAGTCCAACAGCGATAAAACAGCCATCGTCTTTGGGGTGCCGCTGCCCACCACCCTGTACGGCCCCTGAGCTGCGCGCCGGTCGATGGCTCGAGCCGGAGGATACCCGTGCCGTGGTCCTCAACCAGCAGTTGGCCGAAAAAGCGGGCGTAACCGTGGGCGATTGGATCACGTTGGACCTCGGCGTTAAAGGCGACTCCGACTGGCAGGTGGTCGGCCTGGTCTTCGATGCCATGACGCCGCAATCGGCCTTGGTCCCACGCGAGACGCTGCTGCGGGAAACCCACAGCGTCAATAAGGCTAACACCGTCATGGTTAGGCTAACCCATCACGATGCCGGCGCGCAAACCGCGAGCGCCGAGGGGTTAAAGTCCTACTTCGAGGCTCACCAGATGAAGGTCAGCACCGGGTCAGTCTTCTATGACGCCAACACGGTGCAGGATATGATCAAACTGGCCAGTCAGGACATTAGCATTATTGTCGGCTTATTGGGGACGATGGCCGTCATCATGGCTATTGTCGGCAGCATCGCACTTGGTGGGGTGTTATCGATTAATGTGTTGGAGCGACGGCGCGAGATTGGAGTGATGCGGGCCATTGGGGCCTCAACCTTGACCATTGCCACTTTGTTCATTGGCGAAGGGCTGACCCTGGGCCTGCTCAGTTGGAGCATTGCCCTGCCGCTGAGTGTGCCGGCCAGTTGGTTGATGAGTAAAGCCTTGGGCGTCATCGTCATGAGTGAAATTGTCTATCAATACTCTGAAATGGGCGGGCTGTACTGGTTGATTATCGTCACTGTTTTGTCGATAGTCGCCAGTTGGCTGCCGGCTCGAAGCGCCACCACCATCAGCGTGCGTGAGAGTTTAATGTACCAGGAATAAAGGTCAACGACTATATATCTATGGGGCCAGACCCAGTTGCCACTGTTTTATGGCGTCGATGGGATAAATGAGCATAATAATATTGAGAATCAGGCTGTCCCGAATCCAAACGAGCAGGATGAGTTCAACCACCATAAAGAGGATGAGTGAGCGCCGGAAGCCCAGCTTATAGGCCAGCATAAATCCGGCGGCCATCGCCAACATATCACCGACAGAATTGATAATCGTATCCCCGTCATACCCCAGCGAGGCGGTGGTCTCACGGTAGCGTTGAATGACCATCTCGCTATTTTCAAATACTTCCCAAGCCGCTTCAATACCCAGGGCAATACATAAACGCCACAGCAGCGGCATTTGCGGTCGAAGCCAGGTCAGGAGCCAGAAAAAAATGACGCCGTGTAACAGATGGGTAAAAGCGTAGGGATCGAGCAGGTGCTGTGAGTTGTCCGCGCTCCAAATATCGCCCACCCACAGATAAACCTGGCCGCATGAGCATATCCATAACCGGCCCTGGCTTCGTAACAAAAAGATGGATAGGGCTAAAATGAGCGCCATCGCCAGCCAGGGCCACAGGTTTTTGAAGTTACTCATCGCACCCCACACACACTAATAATCGACGGACTTGGCTCGCCAGGGGGCGATTTATCCCAATTCCCGTACTGCTCTTCACCAATTAGACTCCGATGAATTAAGCGCAGTTTGAACAGGTTTGTAGTTAGCTGGGCTGCGGCCTTACTTGTCGAGACCATAACCGTTCTCAAGTAGTTCGTTTAAACGCTGAATAAAGCGAAACACAGGCGCGCCATCCGTTACATCGTGATCAAACAGAACGGTCATACTCAGATATTCTCGGATGGCGACCGTCTCGCCGACAACACCAGGTTTCTTAGCAATGCTGCCCAGTGCAAAAACCAGCGGATGGATACCTATCGGAATGGCCCACCCATAGCCGCTATATCGGCCAGGGCTGCCCACAGATGTCACCACCACCGTTCCCATCGCTTTCTTGGCAAAAAGGGGATCGTTCGTCAATCTTCGCCAGACAAGTAGATTTCTCATAAACCGGGGCATTATCGTGAAGGCCTTGGTCAGATAGGCCTTGCGACGTGCGCCAAGTTGGACCTCGCCTGCGCCAAGCGACTCGGCTTGGGCGGCTCGTATCTCGTCATTGATCGCATTGACCGTCTTCTCATTAGCCCGCCTCACAATGTAAGGCATGGGGAGTGTTTCTGAAGCATGGCCACTGTGACCAACCGAGCGTTCCACCACAATGGAGATATCCACATCGTCAAAAATAATAAGGCGCTTGCGGCCTTTGCGCATGGCTTGGATATATTTGTGCTCGCTCACGGCCTGACCGATGCACTTCATTACCCAACCCGTAAAGGAAAGGCTCTCCCCCGTTTGGGTTTTGAACTCATGCATATACGCCCGAGCCTCAGTGACATCCACCTCTAGCAAAAGGGGAATATGATGCTTTTGTTGACCCAAGTCCAGTGTATCCAGAGTTGGATGACGAAATTCTGGGAATCTCCGCTCTTCATAGACGCCGATATCATCCATAGAATCCCTCTTCAATCTTAATTAGTTTCCATTCCGGTTAACATCTCCTTCACCTGCCGCGAGCCGAGTCCGTTAGGCTTCTGGTAGGATAGGGTGATCCTTGGTAGAGTTATTCCGTTCCCGCCGTAAGAGGCCATACCCATATTCACTGCGCCATTCACCTTTTGACCAAAAATTTTCGATAAAATGGGCTTCTCGGCGCATGCCCACTCTTTCCAACAATCGACTTGAAGCCCGATTATCGACATCGCACAGCGCGCGCAGACGGTGAAGCTGAAAGGTGTCAAACAAATAATCGATCAAGCGGGTCACTGCCTCGGTGGCCAAGCCTTGGCCCTGATAGGCGCGGGTCAAGGTAAAACCAATTTCCGCCTGTTGGCCATCTTCCGGCAAAATGTAAAAAGCGCAATCGCCGATCAAGCGGCCATCCTGTTTGAGTTCGATGGCGATTTGATACCACTCATCAGGGATGCCGGGGCGAGTCGTCTGCATTTCGGCAATAAACTCATGGGCCTGGTCGAGACTAAAAGGAGCCTGCCAGCCTTGGTATCGAGCGACCAGGGGGTCAGAGCGGTAGGCGGCAAAATCGGCAGCATCTTCCATTTGGAAGGCGCGTAGGCGCAAACGGGGTGTTTCTAAAGGTAACGTCATTTGGTCAATCTCATAGATGTTTTCTCGGCCGATAATTCCGGTTAGCGCGCAAGCTAACGGCCCGCCTTTTCGCGCGCGACCTCCGTGACATATTGGGTCGGTGAGCAGCCTACAATTCGGCTGAAGGCGGTGCTAAAGGCGCTGGCCGATTGATAGCCAATGTCGAAGGCGATCTCGGTCAACGGCTTATTACCGTGTAGCAGCGCATCTTTGGCCAGAGCCATTCGCCATTCCAGCAGGTATTCGACCGGGGCGGCGCCGACGGCCGCGGTAAAATGGCGCGCAAAGGACGAGCGAGACATGCCGACGCTCGCGGCCAGTTCGGCAATCGTCCAGGCTCGCCCCACATCCGCATGGATCTGCCGCAGGGCCGAGGCCAGTTGGGGATCGGCCAGACCGGCCAGTAGACCTTTTACCGGCGGCTTTTGTTCGCTACTTTGGCGGCGCAGGGCCTCGATCAGCATAATTTCGACCAAGCGGGACAAAATCAGGTCTTTCCCCAGCCACTCGGAACGAGTCTCTTCGGTGATGATGGCGATAATGCTGCGTAACCGGTCAGTTATACCTGCCGAGGATTGAATATGGATGGTTGGCGGGAGCAGCCCGGTCAGAAGCGTGACATTCGTCGGATCACACAGAAACAGGCCGCCAATCACATGGGTGGTGCACGCGCCGTTCGAGCCATCGCCGATGGTGAAGTCATCGCCATGCAAGGCTTTGAAGGCGGCATCGGTCAGAACGGTTTCGACGCCCGGATGGCTGACAAAAGTGGCTGACAGCGGGCGCGCAACCAGGAGATAGTCACCCTGGCACAAGTGAATTGGGTCGCCATCATCCTGCTGAAACCAGCAGGCGCCCTCGGTCACCAGAAAAAAGCTGGGGTCTGGGTAGTAGGGGGAACGGACCCCCCATTGGCCTGTCCCCAGTAGGCTGCCGAGTAGGGCGGTTCGAGGCCGCAAAAGGGAGATAAGGTCGGTTAATGGATCCATAGAAGGAGTATAGCACAAAAATTGAGACGATCAATAATGATCGCTGGATTTTTCGTTATTTACAATCCAAACCACATCGCTTATACTGCATATCATCTCTACTAACTCCACCATCATTACAAAGGAACTATCTGATGAGTAAAACAGTTTTGATTACCGGCTGCTCGACCGGCCTGGGCCGGACCGCAGCGAAAAAGTTCGCCGCTGAAGGCTGGAATGTTGTAGCCACCATGCGCAAACCAGACCACAGCCTCGCGGCCGATTACCCCGATCATATCCTGGTGACCGCCCTCGATGTCACCGATGTCGCCAGCATCGAGGCGGCCATTGCCGCCGGCATGGCCCGGTTTGGTCAAATTGATGTCGTCGTCAACAATGCGGGCATCAGTACCGTCACCATACTTGAGGCGACGCCACCAGAAACCATTCGCGGGATATTTGAGACGAATGTCTTCGGCCCGATCAATGTCATCCGGGCCATGACTCCCCGGTTCCGCACGCAAGGCGGCGGTGTCTTTGTTAATATTAGCTCGGCGGTCGGCTTGGCGGCAGCGCCGCTCCTGTCGATCTACGTGGCCACCAAGCACGCCCTGGAAGGACTGTCGGAGGCCCTATCCTATGAGCTTGAGTCGCAGAACATCCGCATAAAGCTGGTGGAGCCGGGTGCGATGCGCACCACCAACTTCGCCAAGAGTACCCTGGAGACATTGCAGGATATCCCCATGCCGCCGGCCTACAAGCCCTACTTCGATCATATCATGCAGGCCATGATGGATTATCCCTTTGACGATGCCGACGAAGAGCAGGTGGCCGCGACGATCTTCACCGCCGCCGGCGACCCCTCTTCCCGCCTGCGCTACGTGGCCGGCCCCGATGCGGAGGAGATGGCCCAACTCAGGTGGTCAACCTCTGAGGAGCACTACCTGGCTACGATGCGTGAACTGTCGGGGCAGACCGCGTGGCTCAATCGCGTTCAAAACTGAGGCGTGCTATCTAACTTCAGTCGATCACGATTTCAAGATCTGATCAGAAATGATAGAACACGGATGACACGGATCATATGGATTTTCACCGATAAGGCTTGATTTAACTAAAAAATATCCGTGTTTATCCGTGTAATCGATACGATCGGCGTTCTATACCCCGTGGGAAGTAAGGCGTAAGGAGTAGGCAGTAAGCCGTTTTTTGCCTCTGCTCCCTACTGCCTACTTCTTACTCCCCCTTTCGGATGTCAAGGTAGCAGCTATTGGGGTTTTATTTGATCGCTACATAAGCGCCAAAACACGAGTTTTTGTGTAACACATCAATTTTTCTGAAACCAACTCGGCGCAGCAGCTCGATCTGAAAAGTCATATCTCTGGGCGAGTCTTCTATATCAATATAGCCGAACACCTGTTGCTTATATTCCTCTCCACCGAGACTGGATAAATACTCACCATACCGATCCCACATCACTTGATGGACAACCTCGTGTTCGTGAAAAAATAGGTCGCTCACAAACAACGCTCCCCCGGTCCTCATCAAGCTGTAAATCTTGCTGAACCCCTCTAACCAATCCTGATCATCGCGGAGATGGTGTAAGACCGCCGCCGCTACAACCAGATCATAATGGTCTTGGGGGAGATCAAGGGTTCTAAAGTCGCCGTGAAAGGTGCGGATGACGCCCGTGTTTTCTTGCCTCAAGCGGTGTTCAGCCCGCGCCAACATCGGTTGGCTCAGATCGACCAGGTCACAATTCAGGCCGGCTTTCTCTCTGACAATTTTGATGGTGTTGTTGCCCGCCCCACAACCGATGTCCAAGATGTTTTGGGCATGGGGAACGAGTTGGATGGATAAAGCCGAAATCAGGTCCAGGATCAAAGGGGCATCAATGACGGCTCTTTGTCCGGTATCGAGATTGGAGAAACGCTCCACATCGTTGTCGAAGCGCTCCTGAATGGTTTGAGTTGAAGATTTTTTTCCTAAGGGTGTTTTCATTCCTGTTATATCCTTATCATAAGACGGTTCGGTATGGTCAGCTTTGATGACTGATGGTTTGGATCAGACGCTTAATTTTAACATGGTCTAAGCGCTTTGGCATATCGTGTCGATGAATACCGGCTTTCGCATTAGCTAATCCAATTTACCAGTCACTGGCATATCCCACCTCATACGGTGCCGCCAGGTTAACCACCTGCGCCCGTTTCAGTTCCACAAATTGACGCAGGTGTATAATAACCATTATATCGATGGGCACTGGGTCCGGGAGATGGGATAAGTAAGGGTTAAGAGAAACCAGTGCTAATGTATTGAATTCTAAAGATTTCATGACAAGAAAAGGGATGAATGAGCACACCAAGAGCCACAGCCGGGATCAGTCTCGTGGTAAAATGAGGACGAATGAAATTATATAAAACCCAATAAGCATCTAACCGACATTGTAAGGCCGACGGCTGTTTGGCATAGGTGTTGGTCTGGTGTCGATAACAGGCCATGCGTCGCCGTAAGGCAGAGTTGAAGGCTTCCAGATGATTGGCATGAATAGCTTCGTTGGTGATATTTTGTTTGGTGTCAGGATGTTCTGGTTTCGGAGCCCGATATTTGGCCCGTTTGGGACCCCGTTTGTTTGTGGGCTTGAGAGCCTTTAGACAATGTAAAATAAGCGGTGTAAATGAAGAGATGGGGGTAAAATGAGGAAAGGAAAAACTCATGAAACCGGAAGAGAGAAACACCGCAATGGAAACAGAAAAAAAGGAACTCAACAAAAAGGGCGTGACGGTGCCCGATCTAGAACAGATCGAAGCAGCGCTAAGCCGGGTAGAGAGCGTCGATGACTTTTTTGGCAAAGAAGGGATCCTGGCCCAACTGTTTGCCCGAACCCTGGAACAGATGCGGGAAGGGGAGTAGACGGCCCAACGGGGCTATGAGAAGTACGAAGCCAAAGGGCGCAACAGTGGCAACAGCCGTAACGGGAAACGAACGAAAACGGTCAAAAGTTCGGGGGGCGATATCGAAGTGGCGGTGCCGCGCGACCGAACAGGGGCGTATGAACCCCACTTGCTGGCGAAGTACCGCCATAATACCAATGAGTTAGAAAAGAAGGTGATCGCCCTGTACAGTCGGGGTTATCGACCCACAATATCGAAGCGATGTTGCAGGAGACCTATGGGGTCAGTCTGTCAGCCGGGGCGGTCAGCCCCATCACCGACAAGGTGTGGCCGCTGGTCGAAGAATGGCAAAACCGGCCGCTGGCCCGCCTGTACCGATCATCTATCTGGATGCCTTGTATATCAAGCTCAGACGCGAGGGACACGTCGAAAATGTAGCCGTTTACATCGTGTTAGGGGTCGATGTCGAGGGTCAACGGGACGTGTTAGGCCATTGGGTCAGTGATGGGGCGGAAGGCGCTAATTTCTGGTTAAGCGTTCTGAGTGACCTCCAGAGCCGGGGCGTGGAAGATGTGCTCATCGCCTGTGTTGATGGCCTCAGCGGCTTCAGCCAAGCGATTGCCGCGGTTTTCCCGCACTGCCAGGTGCAACGCTGCATCATCCATCAAATCCGGGCCAGTCTGAAATATGTCGTCTCTAAAGACCAAAAAGCCTTTGTTAAAGATCTGAAAAAGGTCTATCAGGCTCCCACTCGCGAAGAGGCCGAAACGCAACTGCTCCAGTTGAGTGAACTCTGGGGTGACAAATATGCTGTTGCTGTCCGCTCCTGGGAAAACAACTGGGAGACCCTGACCCCCTTTTTCGATTACCCGGCCCAGATCAGACGTCTCATCTACACCACCAATACCATTGAGGCTTACCATCGCCAACTGCGCAAAGTGACCAAAACTAAGGGTGCCTTGCCCTCGGCCAAGTCTGTCCGCAAGCTCCTGTATTTGGCCAACGACCGCATTGTCAAAAAATGGACAATGCCCCTGCCTAACTGGGCCCTTATTCTTAATCAGTTAGTCATTCGTTTCAAGGATCGTATTATTATGTAATCTCTATCTCGTTTTGCCTAACCTCCCATTTACACCACTTTATTTGCATATCCGACAAAAGCCCATACCTTGACCAACAATGTCATTACCCATGCCGTCAGTCGGACGGTTTGTTATTTGAGCCAAACCTATCCCGGCAAACGTCACGAGAAACGGATTTGCGATGAAGAAGGCTACACCTTTCCTCGCTGTTCACAACTGCTACAAGACACCGGTTTCCAGGGCTATGCGCCGGAAGATGTCATTATCTATCAACCTAAAAAAAACCGCGTGGCGGTCAATTAGACCTTTGTGACCGTTTTCTCAACGCTGTCATTTCCAGCGCTCGTATCACGGTTGAAAATATCATTTGCGGGATTAAACGGTGTCGCATTCTTAAAGACACCTTTCGTAATCATCTGGCTGGGTTCGACGACCAAGTCATGGAGATTGCCTGCGGCTTGCACAATCTTCGCCTTCGTCATCGTCATTCTGTCGAACAATTTAATCTCTTTGATTTTATTTCTTGACCCTTATTTCCGATAATGTCTATTGCCGTCAACCGTCATGAATATCTGCGAGCATTCTCCTACTGGGAGCCGAACGCGAAAGGCTTACCGTCTTTCGATCAGTTTCAGCAGGGTTACGCCGACACCGATTCGGTGCAACTGGAAGTAGGTACGGTTGTAACCGATGCCGGAGCCGGCCAGTGCTATTACCAGGTGCCGGTCACATTGGTGTCCACGAATACAGCCAATACCACCGAGACATTTGTGGGATGCTACGATCTGCACTTGGCTTTGCCCGATGCGCAAGCTACCCAACCCTATCAGGGGATCGGTATTAGCTCGGCCTCAGTTAATAAGGTCGCAAACAACGCCGACACGGCAACCTTGATGGCCCAGGCGTGTCAGTAAGATACAGGCTGTCGGCGCGGGCAAACATCGAGTTACGTGTGATGTTGCTCCGGTGAGACACGGTCGCGTTCATCGGCGACATCGAGAAATTTCTGGCTGAGTACCAATCTCTTGAACAGGCCAGGCTACGTAACTGAATGAAACCCTTCGCTCCGGCGCTCATGGGTTCCCGGCGGATCTCGCGGTGCTCGCTGGCCGGAGAACCAACGAATGGACCAACAGCGCTTTTGCTTTCAGGCTCGCAGCTCGGGCGTAATATGCTCGTTGCTTAGCCACCTTACCGTTGGGCGGCTGCGAAGTGGTACAAGAGAAAAAATGATAGGTGCTATGTGAAGCTTCGATCCGACTCGCTAGAATGGATAGCCTTTAAGACCGTGAGTGCCTTTTAGGGAGGCAATTTCACCGGTATGCCAGGCGGTGTTGAGGATGGTAAGGCTAAACCAGCCTTCAACACTTGTCTCAAAGCCAGATGGGGCCGCTATGGAGCGTTCTAAATCGGCGTCGCTTAGGGTTCCCATATACTCGGCAACGCTTTTCATAACTTTGCCGGCGTAAGCGCCCAGCGCTTCCACATCAACTTGTACGGACCGTCCCCAATCTCCCCAGTCACCGCCCATAGGAGCCGGCTCGCTTAAACCTGTTGGCTCACTCATAAGCACAGGTGCTGCGCCTCTGATCAAGCCATTAATCAGGCCATCTATACTGGTAACAGCATGGGCTGCGTTAGCGGCGATGGTATTGGCGCTGCCAGCAGGAACGGCGTGAACCACTTCGTTAGGTACGTCAGCCATCACCGCTTGCAGAATCTCTGCCGCTTGCTTTAATTGATCGGCTAACAACATAACTTTAATGTTATCTTTGCTCATTTTTTGCTCCTTTTGTTTATTATGGCTGATTGCCTGAGGGCAAATTATCGATTTTGGTTAGCGGACTGTAACCATAACTCGATTGCTTTGGAATGGCAAGTTAACCCTAACGCGGCTACAAATACCGGCTCCGAGCTTCTCCAACCTATAAACCGATGGTATGTCTGACAACTGCTTCTTCGGACACCCGTTTGAATTGACAAGTTATAAATAAGGCTCCAAAATGGCCGGCAAGCGTCTGGATCGCCGCCGTCCAATCGCAGCTGGCTGAAAGACAGGCGATACTGGCGGAGTGACAAAGCAAGCTTTGTCATTTACGGTCAGGTCAAAATTTACTTTGACGCTCCAAACTTCTATTTTCAAAGGAAACTGCATGATGAATATTCTTCAACTCGATGACATAGCCCGGCTGCCGATGGCGGGCGACAATGTAGCTATTGCTACCCAGCGATTGGAGGCAGGTACAACTATCGCCGCCGGACACCAACGGTTTGCCCTGGACTACACGGTTTTGGAGGGACACCGCTTTGCCGTGCAGCCCATCGCAACGGGGGAGGCCCTTTTATCGTGGCAGTTACCCTTTGGGGTCGCCCTGCGGACGATTGCGCCCGGCGCTTATGTCTGCAACGCCGGTATGCTGGATGCGCTGCGAATCCGTCGTCTGGATGTTGCGTTGCCCCCCACCCCCAACTTTGAAGATCGTATTCAACCGTATCGACTCGATGAGACGGGCTTCCGACCGGCCGAGCCGGTTTCGCTCTATGATCACAGTCGCTCCTTTCTGGGGTATCGCCGTAGCCCGAACCGAGGCGTAGGTACTCGAAATACGATTGTTCTGCTGGGGACCACGTCTCGCACCGCCGGTTATGTGCAGCAATTGGCCCACCGGCTACAACCGTTGGCCGCTGACTACCCCCATATCGATGGCATTGTGCCGGTGGCCCACACCGAAGGCGGGGTTGAGCAGCCCAATAACCTCGATCTGCTGCTGCGCACCCTGGCCGGCTTTATGATTCATCCCAACGTAGGGGCGGTGCTGGCCGTTGATTACGGGCTGGAGCCGGTCACCAATGTTATGCTGCGCGATTATTTAGCGGCCAACCATTATCCGCTGGACGAGGTACCGCATCAGTTTTTGTCGTTAACCGGCGGCTTCCAGGCCAACCTGGACCGCGGCGAAGCCATCGTCAAAGGCTGGCTGGATCGCGTCAACCGTGCGCCGCGCACCGAAGAGTCGGTAGCGCATCTCAAGATTGCCTTGCAGTGTGGCGGCTCTGACGCCTTCTCCGGGGTTTCCGGCAATCCGCTGGCTGCCTGGGTGGCCAAAGAGGTAATTCGCTACGGCGGCGCGGCCAACCTGGCCGAGACCGACGAATTGATCGGCGCTGAGTCGTATGTGCTGCAAAAGGTGAAGGATGTGGCGACGGCTCGCCGGTTTTTGGCGATGGTGGCGCGTTTCAAAGAGCGGGTGGCCTGGCACGGCTCCAGCGCCGAGGGCAATCCCTCCGGCGGCAACAAGTTCCGGGGGCTGTATAACATCACGCTTAAATCGATTGGGGCGGCCATGAAGCGGGATCCTGAGGTGCGGTTGGAGGCGGTGATCGAGTACGGGGAACGAATGCGCCAACCGGGTTTCTACTTTATGGACAGTCCCGGCAACGATCTGGAAAGTATCGCCGGTCAGGTGGCGGCCGGCTGTAATATGATCTTTTTTATTACGGGCAATGGGTCAATTACCAACTTCCCCTTTGTGCCTACACTCAAAATTGTCACGACCAGCCGGCGCTACCAGCTTCTCTCGCAGGAGATGGACGTCAATGCCGGGCAGTATCTGGACGGGACGCCGATGGCTGAGTTGGGCCGGCAGATGTTTGAAATGACCCTGACGGTGGCGTCGGGAGCGCGCAGCGTGGGCGAGCAGGCCGGCCATTCCCAGGTGCAAATCTGGCGCGACTGGCGGCAAACCGATGCCAGCCAGCTTGAGCGGCTGTTGGCGGCCGAATCGCCCGATGGAGCCGGTATCCCGATTAAAATAGACAGCAGCGTACCGGCGTCAAAACATCAGTTTCCGGCGTTTCGAACCAACAGCGGCTACACCACCGACCAAGTGGGGTTGATCCTGCCCACCAGTCTCTGCGCCGGCCAGATTGCCCGGCTGACGGCCGACCGGCTGAATCAAAAGGGGCTGGGGCGCGAGCAACATCTGTCTCGCTTTGTCTCGCTGGTGCATACCGAGGGCTGCGGCAATTCCGGCGGTTCAGCCGAGGCGCTTTATATCCGGACCTTGCTGGGTTATTTGACCCATCCGTTGGTGAAACATGGCCTGCTGCTGGAACACGGCTGCGAGAAAACTCACAATGACTTCATGCGCCAGCGCCTCGAACAGCTAGGGCTTGACCCACAGCGATTTGGGTGGGCCAGCGTCCAGTTGGATGGCGGCATCGACCGGGTTATGCAAAAGATCGAGGACTGGTTTACGGCAGAAATCACCGCTGCCGCTGTCGCCGGCCGTGAAACCGCCGGCCTGGAGACGCTGCGGCTGGGGCTGGTCAGCGCCGGCCCGATTTCCGCCGAGGCGGCGCACAGCCTGGCCCGGCTCACCCAGATCATTGTGGCGGCCGGCGGCGCAGTGGTTGTACCGGACCAAGGCGGCTTACTGACCGGCGACAGCTATCTGACAACGCTTATGGACAAGCCGCCCCACGCGCCCTCACTGGGCTATGGCCAGCGGCCGGCGACTCCCGGCTTCCATATCATGGAAACACCATCGGCGCATTGGGTCGAAACCCTAACCGGCCTGGGGGCCACCGGGGTGGAAGTGATCGTGGCCTACGTGGGGGAACATCCGCTGCCCAGCCATCCTTTGATTCCGGTGTTACAACTTACCGCCGAGGCAGCGATACAGCAGCGGTTTGGCGAGGATATGGATTTGCATCTAACGGGAGACAGCGACTCGTGGCCGGAGCAAATCCTGGATAGAATGATCGCGATCATCACCGATCAATCCAGGCCTAAACTGGACCGCCAGGGGAATATTGACTTTCAGATTACGCGAGGGCTGCTGGGCGTGTCGTTGTAGAACTGACGCAAAAAACAAGTGTAATTTCATAGGATGGCAGTTAAGAAGCTGGTTTAAAAGTTTCTAAGGAATTTGCAAACAGACATATCCTCAATTTACCCCAGATTTTTTACCCCAGATTTCATCGCCTTTTGACAACAGACCGCCGATCTTTAGTGAGTATGTCTATTTTGCGGCGGTCGGCTCGCGGCAGCCCGCCGGTTTAGGGACTATCGGGCAAAGAATTTCGGTACTTTCGTACCATAATTTTCGGTACCTTCGGCTCTATTATGTTGAGCTGCGATATGATATGTTAATAGCACGGGTTTTGCCGTGCATTTTTTTCTGGGTTAGGTTGCCATTTAGGGTGATGGTTCAACCCAACCTTTGCGGGAGAACTCTCTTTTTTGACCGGTTTGTTGTTGATCTGATGGCTTAGACCACCATCGGAGTGATAGATTTTTTTCAGAATGCCCTCTTCACCAGAATTTTTCAAGTTTTCCAATTAAGATTGAAGTTTTCAAACAAAAAATGAACTTTTCAAACGAAAGTATCACACTTACCAATTAAGATTGAAGTTTTCAAACAAAGATTTAACTTTTCAAATTAAAAATGAACTTTTCAAATAAACGGACCACACTTACCAATAAAAAATGAACTTTTCAAATAAAGATTTAACTTTTCAAACGAAAGTATCACACTTACCAATTAAGATTGAAGTTTTCAAACAAAAAATGAACTTTTCAAATGAAAGTATCACATAGTCGAATTATTTGGTGTCATGGTCGCGTTCTTGAGACCATATTCACGTTGAAAAACGACAATGCATAACCATTTTTGTTCCCGTAGGTTTGGCAGGAGTCATGGTCAGTTCATTTTTGGTCAGCGTCTTGTTTTTGAAAGCAGCAACACGAATTTTCTGGTCATGTAAAAATTTTTGATAACAGCGTCGATTGAATTTGGTTCATGTTATTTTGAGGAGGAAAAGCTACAACAAATAGTAGAACACCGACGCTTTTTTTGAGATTTGGATCAGTATCCGGACAACGTTTATAACCGAAAATCGGTGATTATACAAATATTCTTCAAAAGGAGTATCCGAATTATGGCTGGTGGATTTACACAAGAACAAAAAACAATTATTGGCGAAACAGAGCGACTGCTGCACGAGGCGCGGTACAATCCCTATTTTGCCGAGAAAATGCGAACGCGCGGCTACAATGAAGAAGGTTGGGCGCACGGTGAATCGCTGTTGAATACAGCCAAGGCGGCGGGACGAGCGAAAGAGCAGGCCGAGTCAGCCAAATTGGGGGCGACGAATGCTTATGAGCGGCAGCGAGAGCAAGCCTGGCAGCAAAGCAGCGCCCTAGCGCGGACGTGCGTAGTGCTATTTCAAGGGCAAACGGATCGGTTGAATGCGTTGGGGCTGCACGGTCGACGCAAGGACGGGAATGGGACCAGCCGGATATCCAAACCACGTAAGACGGCGAATCTGGATTTGGTGGTAGCCTGGCAGCGGAACTTATTTGAAGTCGCTCAGAACCAGACGGAGATTGCCACGGTGTTGGCTAAGAACGGCTTTCCGGCGGAAACATTGGCGCAGGGAGCCGCCGGGGTGGAAGGGTTAGTCCGGACCAATAACGTGCAGGAGCAAGCCAAGGCCGCCATCGTGCAGCGCCGGAAGGAGCGGGATGCGGAGTTTAAGGTGTTGGTGCAATGGCTGCGCTGTGTGAAAGAGGCGGCGGAGTTGGCGAAGCAGGAAGGGAGTATGAAGTATGAATTATGAAGTATGAATTATGAAGTGAGCAATTCAACCTTCTACTACGAAATGTGCTGATATTAGATTCTTCTGGAGAACTTGAAAATGTATACGAACAAATTACTTATTCACCCTGACGTACACGCTCATGCCGAACGGCACAATCTTGGCCAAAAGCTAAACTGGACCTTGCTTCAGTTGGCGCTTAATGGCGGCAGTTCGCTGGTGGTTAAAGGTACGGCCGGCTATGAGGTTAAATGGCGCCGGACGCCTTTACAAGGAAACCATTATTATTTGTGGTGGTTTCCGCAAAACGGGACGATTTATGCGCGTGATGTGCGGCTGCACGACCAAACTTCGTCTCCGCTTGATTTGTGTAAAAACGATTTGTATATTGAAAAATGGGTGGACGATATTGACCCGCGTGGCCCCGAACAGGTGCTGGTTAGTCGAGAATTTACCCACTTTGGGCATGGGCACAATTTATCGGTCTGTATGGTGCAAGGCGCGCCCGGCTGCGGCAAAACGGTGGCGATCCAGTATGCCATCCAGGATTTATGGCAGAAAAATATTAACGGCCATAGCAATCCCGGTCCTATTTGGTATGTCACGTACACGTCCGGGTTGGCTGAAAAGGCCAGACTGTTTTTTGATGCTCATGTGTTTAATGAGGGGCATGTTGAGGTTTTTACGCTGCAACAGCTCAAAAATAAAATTTTAGATAAGGTTGTGAGTCGAAAGGATTTAGCCTCGGCCAGAGCTGAATTTGAAAATTATTGCCGGAGCCACCGTATCCAATCGAAGCTAGGGCGATGGAAGGATCACCTTGACCTGCTTTGGATGGAGATGCGGGCCTATATTTTGGGGATGGCGCTGCCTTTGGAATGGCAGCGCGATGGTTTGACCTATCCGATTCCGCCATGCCAGGAGGGAATTATTGATGAGCGAGTGTACATCGATATTCGCCGGCAAACGTTTAGGGAGAGTCCCATTCTTGAAGAAGCAGATATGCGCAGCGCCTGGGCCTTGGCGCTCGAGGCTAAAGACGCGGGTCTCTTTCCTGACCAACAGATGGCCTATCAGGCCTTAAAAACGTTTCTCAAACAGCCCGACCGGTTACCTGAAGCCAAACATCTGAAAGCAGTTGTGGTGGATGAAGTCCAAGATTTTACGCTGCTGGAGATGGCGCTTTTGACCCAACTGGGTAAGTTGGTCGTAGGGCAAAAGCAGCCCTTCCCGTTTTCATTTCTGGCAGCGGGGGATGAGTCGCAAATTCTTCATCCCAGCGGATTTGATTGGGGCATTACCAAGAACTTTTTTAAAGCTACTTTAGGGGGCGAGGTAACCAGGGCGTTGCAGAATGGCGCTACAAGAGCGGTTTCGATAGCGCAACAACGGCGCAGCCCTCGGCGGTTGGCCGAACTGATTGAGCAATCATGGGAACTGTACCGGGCGTTTGGTATCCCGAAAGAGATTAGACCGCAGTCCGGGTCTCGGATGGAAATTGAGGAAGATGGAGCCGGCGGTGAGGAGTCTTTGCTGGGGCGATGCCGTATTAACGATGCCGGTTGGATGAAATTTTTTACGGAGATTACTGAGAAATATCCCAATGCGGCGTTTATCGATCTGGATGATTCTTTTACCACGGTTATTGACCGATTGCCCCGCAAGAAATTAAGAAAAACCGCGACGGCGCTGCTGTACAATCCGCAGCAGATCAAGGGGTTGGATCGCAAAATCATTTTTCTGTGGGGGCTTGATACAGTGATGCAGGCTGTCGTGGAACAGCAAAATGGGTGTGATTGGCAACCGCAGCAAGGTAATTTGTTGGCGTTAGAGGCTCGGCGAGTCGTTGATATGGTGCGGGTGGCGCTAAGCCGATCCACACATACCTTGATTGTTCTGGAACAAATTGACTCGCCGGATTATTTGTGTCTGGATTTGAATAGTGCGGATCGACTTGATTTGGCTGAGTTGTTGGCCAAGCTGACCGATACCCACTTTGTCCCGGATAACCTTGAGCGGATTCACAGCCATTGGCGGAATGTTGAGGAACATTTGACCCATGATCGGTTAGGGGATGCGGAAGTATCGGTGGCGGAAGCGCAAAAAATATTAGGCGGCATGGATGACGAAGCGTCTTGCCTACAGCAAAAACGGTTGGAAGAAAAGATCTTTCGGGCCAAGACCAAACAGGCGATTCAGGAGTTGTTGGAAAGCGGTGAGGCGCATTTAGAACAACAGGATATTGAAGCGGCTAAAGAAAGCAATGAACAGGCCCAAGAGCTATTCTCTACGCTGATGGCGGGTTCGGATTTGCGCGATCTAAAGGATCAAATTGGTCGGCAAGAGAAGCAGATTGTTGAAGAAGAAGGCGGAGATGACAAGAATAGATTGTTAGAGCCGTTTAGGGAATTACGCGGACGCAGTGAACTGTGGAATAAAGCTATCTGGTTTGCCGCTACGTCTCTGTTTATACGCGATAGTCAATGCATCCTGCTGTTTCGCCATGACTTGCTGTACCTGGCCAGCCGATATCACTCGCTGCCGCGCGATGTTTTTTTTCAGACGGTGCTTAGGTTCAATGCCAGCGGGTTGATGGACTTTACGGAAATGTATCTGGATTTCCTGGTGGAAACCCATACCACGGGCAGGGCCAATGTCCGAGATATTGCCACCGAGTGGCTGGATGAGATCTGGAGATCCGTTTATTATTGTGAGGCGACGCCTAGAGGCGGACTCGATGAGCGCCTTGATAAGGCTGTGGGGCGGATGAAAGAGTGGGAGGGGGTGAGTAGGGGCGAGTTGTGGTGAGGGAATGAAGAATAGAGAATGTAGAATGTAGAAATAGAGGCTCTACGGGCTGTTTGGCCCGTGGGGCTTTGTTTTGTGGCCGAAATTGACCTCAGTTCCTTGTCATTTTGAGCGAATTTCGGGTACAATACCGGTATCACTTTTGATCGGATTGCCACATTTTGCTCGCTTCCAACCGATTTAATCCTCAAACCAATTTCTTCTGTGTCCACAACTTATTCCCACGAAAATTACATGGAGACGCTCGTTGGCGGGAGAACCCGCTGGTGAAACGATGGCGCTTTCGTTGCCGTACTCGCAGTTCGTCCGCGGAATGTTCGTCGCTTAGCGTCCGCACCGTTAGGCCGTTAAAGAGAGGCAGAGAAGTAAATCATGGAACCCAGACGCCAAACCGCCGCAGAATTGATCGCTGTCCAGCGAGAGTTGATAAGCCGGGAGCCGATCTTTCACCGCCCCGAACACGGGACGACGCGAGAGGCGTTCGAGGCTATGACCGTACAGGATTTTTGGGAAGTGGGCGCATCAGGCCGCCGCTACAGCAGAGCGTATGTGATTGATACACTCGTTCAGCGTTATTCGGCGCCGCACGAAGATGAATGGCAAACCGGCGACTTTTACTGCCAAGAGATTGCGCCGGACAACTATCTTCTGACGTATACGCTGCACCAAGGTGCACGGGTGACTCGCCGAGCCACACTTTGGCGTCGATCTCAGGAAGGATGGATGGCCGTTTATCACCAAGGAACGATCGTCGAGGCCTTATGAGGGCAATTCAGCGACCTAACCCTTCGTTAATAAGTGACGGTCACCTGGATTTTTGCAAAAGTTCTGTTCAAGAGAAAAAACCGCTCAATAGATGATGAGAAATGATGATAATCTTGTGACAAATGGCTACGAAAATATTGAAAAGATATATTTGATTTGGAATGCGGATTGGAGTATCGGCGTCCAAGCTGCGAAGGATTTTGTTTCAGGCATCGAGTCGTGTGCCTTGTGTGCCATTGTCTACTCAGGGGTAAAGCAAAAAACGGAATGGAAGGCATGTCAGGCCACCATTCCTGTCCCGATTGAAACGGTATATAAAAATAAAATTACCGGCTCATTGAAGGCGGTTGTCAAAGAAGATTTTCCGGCAGTGGTGGCTGAAACGAATAAAGAGTTAATAAAGCTCATGGGCAAAGCGGAAGTTGAAGCATGCGAAGGTGATGTGGAGAAGTTTAGATCAGCGTTAGAACAGCGCATGCGTAAATTCACATAACCCAGTGGTTACACAGGATGCCAATTCCGCTGTACTATATTATCGCCTGCGAACCAAACGTCTGGGCGATATCTGTTTTTGCGGGCGACATAAATAAATTTTACAAGGCTTATTTCGATGAAAAAAACATTGCTGATTGGTAGTAGTGGGCAGATAGGAAAATTATTGTTGCCGATGTTAGCTGCATCGGAAATTCCGACAATGGCTATGGTGCGGGATAAACGTAAATTGCCAGAAATAAATGGCGTAGACGTGATTGAAGCTAACCTCGAGGAAGAGTTTGGTTTCGTGTTCAACAATTGTAACAGCGTAATTTTTTCGGCGGGTTCTGGAGCGAGTACGGGATATGATAAAACATTACTTGTCGATTTGTGGGGCGCTCGAAAAGCAATTGATTATGCTCATTCCAACGCCATTGAGCATTTCATAATGGTAAGCTCCAGGGGGGCTGATAATCCCGATAACGGGCCGAAGGTAATCAAGCCATATCTAGTCGCTAAATATTTTGCCGATGAATATTTGATACAATCCGGTCTCCCATATACGATATTAAGGCCGGGTCGCCTGACTGACGATGACGGTACGGGATTAATTACCACTAAACGACCGAACGATCCCGATAAACAAGTCATATCAAGGTTGGATGTAGCAAAGATTATTTGGCGATGCCTACAAAGCGAGGCTCATATTAACAAGATTTATGAGCTGTATAAAGGTAACGCGCCCATCAGTGAGGTGTTTGTTTAGGATGAAAGTTTGAGTAACAGGGAGCGCCAGTCATTTAGTAGAAGCAAATGAGAAAAAAATACAAACATACTCAGATTGGTTATTTACTCCTTTTCATATATAGTGTCATGATATTGTTTATCAGCTACTTGGCTATTGTGACCTACTTCAACCCCATTGTTCTGGCTGTGCTGATCATTTTGCTTATCACGCTGGCGTTATTTCCAACTTTGACCGTAACTGTCGATGACCGGCTGGTTAAACTTTACTATGGGTTGGGCCTCATCCATAAGCAGTTTCTCTTAAAAGAGATCGAGACCTTTCGGCCGGTCAAGAATCCCTGGTACTACGGCTGGGGGATTAGATATACGCCCCACGGCTGGCTATACAATGTTTCGGGTTTATCGGCTATTGAACTGCATATGAAGAGCGGCAAACAATATCGTATCGGGACCGATGAACCCGCCGGATTAGCCCAGGCGATTGATGACGCCTTAAGAGAGATTGACCTCACTGGACGTTACGAGTTGTAGGTACAAAGCAATCGGAGCGTGTGACATGCCATTACCACTATTTCAAACAATACGCAGCGAACTTGAAACAGGAATTCAACTACCCAAATGTCTTAAATGTGGCTGTATGCAGGCCACCCTTGATCATCTGGCGGCGGTGCTGCCGATTATGGACGCGGAGTCGGCCTTAGCCTTTCATAATGACCTCACCAAATGGGCAGCCCATATGCAACCGGTGCAATATAGTTGCCTGGGATGCGCCCATTGTTATCCGGCCGTTGCTCAAAATCTATTGGCCGGGGCATTTCCCCAATTTGCGCCGTTGTCTTTACGGTGTGATTTTCAAATAAATGAAGACGACTGGCCGCCTGTGGTGGGTGACTATGTGGTGGTGGCTCCGGCTGCGTCCGTAGCGGTCTCGACCTTGGCCAGTGTTGATTTGGTGGATAAGATAGCGGCTCATAAACCAAGCGGCTTAGCCATCGTCGGCAAGACCGAAACGGAGAACATCGGTCTGGATAAGATCATTAAAAATATGATAACCAATCCGGCTTTACGACATTTAATTGTGTGCGGGGCGGAATCGAAAGGGCATCAAACCGGTCAAACGCTATTAGCATTGGCTCAAAACGGGGTCGATGCGAAGGGACGGATTATCAAAGCGCCGGGTAAACGACCTTTCCTGCGAAATGTGGTCGAAGCCGAAATCGAGCAATTCCGGCATCAGGTTCAGATTGTGAATATGATCGGGTGCGAGGATGTAGGTGAAATCAGCGCCCAAATCGAAACCTTATCTAGCTGCCAGGCCGCGCCCTGTGGCTGTAGTCATTGTAATGAGGCCGCGACCCCCGACACCTCAGCGGTAGAAACCATCTTGGCCGCTGACTTCGACGAAATCATCAAGCTGGATAAAGCCGGCTACTTTGTCATCTTGCCAATCCCCCCCCAAGGAATTATCAATGTTGAGTACTACAGCTACAATGACCGGTTATTAGGAGTTATCGAAGGCCAAACGGCCAGGGCAATTTATTTGACGATACTCAACCGGGGTTGGGTAACCGAGTTGAGTCACGCGGCCTATTTAGGCAAAGAGTTGGCCAAAGCCGAAATGTCGCTGGAGGTTGGTTTCAAGTACATTCAAGATGGCGCTTAAGGTGAATGGCCCCCTACGCCAAATTAAGACCCACCGTAGGCAACGTTATTTGTTGGTTTTCGTATCTTAACCCGATCTACGTTGACGGGTTCAATTATTACGGTCATGTTCAAAAAAGTATCATTATTATCGAGCCACGATTTACGGTGGCAATTACTTTCGCTTTACCTCCTCTCAGTGTTGCTGGTCTTTGCGGCCGGGATCATCTTCGCCATGACCACCAATCAAAACTTGACCACCGAAACCCAATTTACCGATCTCGCCCTGGCTCAAGCCATCGCCCAGGAAACCCAATCGGCCGTGGAGCGACCTCGCCAAGTGGTTCAATATCTGGCCGAGCAGCCTGCGGTTCTGGCCGCCGATCCGGACCAAATGGCCGCCCTCTTTCAAATTGTGGAACAGACCAACCCTGACTACAACTTGATCTACCGCCTTGACCAGGGTGGGTCGATGGTATTTCATTATCCGGCCGGCGTGCGTTCTACGGTGGGAGAAAATTTTTCTTTTCGGCAATACTTTCAGCAAGCCCAAACCAAGCATCTGCCCTTTGTTTCGATCGGGCGTATGTCGCCAACCACGGATAAACCGGTGGTAACGGTGGTGATGCCGTTATGGGATGACACCGGCCAATACTTGGGTATCGTCGGTATCAATTTGGAATTACAAGCCCTCAGCCAAACGCTGTCCGATGTTGTTTTACAGCAAAATGCCAAACCTCATCTCAACATCACGCTGGTTGATCCGCAGGGAAATATTCTAGCCTCACTGGAACCGGCGTTGCTATTAGAAAATTTCGATACGGTTTTTCCCCATCTGACCAGCGCCGCCTTCCCTTTATCAACCGGCAATCGGGTTGAGTTGGATACCGACGGCCAAGAACATTTACTCAGCTACGCCTCTATCGCCGAGACCGATTGGTCGGTGGTGGTCAGCCGCCCTACCGATGTGGCTTTTGCGGCGATCGATAGATTTCAGCGCGGGTTCCTATGGTTGATGGTGTTTTACCTGGGTCTCGGGGTTTTTTCGTGGGCTGTTTTGTCCAGACGGTTAGTTAAACCGCTGCAAACTATCACCGCTTACATTCAGGGTCGCCAATTGGAACCACCACCTCGGCACAACCCGGCCCACCCGCTAACCCCCTACGCTAACCGGCCTGACCAGATTGGCCAGTTGGTTCAAAGTGTCATCGATACCGAACAGGTCATCACCGCGCGCCTGGACGAATTGACCACCTTGCTTGAAACCAGTACGGCGGTGACCTCCAGTCTGGATGTCGATACCGTTTTGAACAGCATCCTTGTCCAGGTTGAGCACATCCTCAACATCGATAAATCGACCATTGCCGCCTATGATGAGAGCAGTCAGCGGTTCACAATTAGCGTCAGCCGCGGCCTGTCGAGCGACTACATCGAGCGGATGATCCTATCCCACAGCCGCGCCCGGCTCGCATGGCAGGCCATAGAGCGCAACGAGCCGATCCATCTGATCGATCTGGAGCGCGAAGAACTGCCGGAGCAAGTCGCGCCGGGCGCACTGGCCGAAGGCGTTCGGGCCATTGCCGTCATTCCCCTCAAAACGATCCATGCCCCGCTTTCGGTCTTAGTGGTCTACAAAACTCAGCCTTACACATTTTCCCAACGTGAAATCGACCTGTTGAGCAGCTTTGCCAATCACGCGACGATGGCCCTGGAAAATGCCGCCCTATATGCCCAAAGTGATATTCTGTTGAAAGAACAAACCCGCCGCTTAGAAGCGCTGGTACATTCCTTGGGTGATGGTTTGGTTCTGGAAGACCTGACCGGCAACATTCGCTATGTCAATCGTTGGATGAGCGTCTTCACCAATCTACCGATCGACGCCATCAAGCAAGGCTCAATCGCCGCCTTGATTAACCATCTGTATGATCAAGCCATCACTACTAAAAGTGTTGCTCCGCCCCATCAATCTGAGCTTGGTCTGCCGGCCGACGAAATCATCTTTGCCGTCCCACACGCCAATCACGTTCGCTTTTTACACTCTGAAATTTTCCAAGTGACCGATTATGATCAACAGGCCATTGGTCAA
Source organism: Anaerolineales bacterium (assembly GCA_020634855.1). Taxonomy (GTDB): domain Bacteria; phylum Chloroflexota; class Anaerolineae; order 4572-78; family J111; genus JAGRBY01. The sequence goes on along the minus strand of JACKAU010000016.1, from coordinate 123,937 downwards.
GGGTTGCTGTTGCAAGATATTACGAAGAACTATGAGCTTGACCGGATGAAATCGCTGCTCATTTCCACGGTGTCCCATGAACTGCGCACGCCGCTGGCCAGTATCAAGGGCTACGCCTCAACGTTGTTAGCTGATGACGTGGAATGGGATCAAACCGAGCAGCGAGAATTCCTGGAGATCATCTCTCGCGAAGCCGACCGGCTGAACCGGTTGGTCAATGATTTACTCGATATGTCTCGCCTGGAAGCCGGACGATTAGAACTTTTCCCGGCGCCGTGCGATCTGGCTGAGGTCGTCGCGCGCGCTGTACCCCAGGTCTATCCGCCCCCACACGACCGGTTACAGCTCAATCTGCCAGCCGATTTGCCGCTCATCCATGCCGATCGGCAGCGGCTGGAAGTGGTGGTCCGCAACTTAATCGAGAATTCCGTCAAATACACCGCACAAGGTACGCCGATTACCCTCTCAGCCAGCATGAACAATGGCACGGTCATCGTTCAAGTCAGCGACCAAGGGCCGGGCATCCCGGAAACGGATCATCAGCGCATTTTTGACGCCTTCTTCCGGGTAGAAGATAGCTTAACCCGCCAATCCGGCCTCGGCCTGGGGCTGGCTATCTGTCAAGGTTTCATTCAGGCTCAAGGCGGGAGAATTTGGCTTGAGCCACAACCACAAGGCACCTGTATTGCTTTCTCGCTACCGGTTGAGGTCGGTGGTTAGGAGATGGATGGTGGGTTAGCTGGATGGGGGGTTAGTTGGATGGGGGATAGGGGATGGATGGTTAGTTGGCTTGAAGGAGTAAATATACTATGAACAAGGTCGCGGTTCTGGTGGTCGATGATGAACAATCGCTACGTGATTTTGTCAGTCGGAATTTGCAAAAACGGAACTTCGAGGTCCACACGGCGGCGAATGGGTTAGAGGCGCTGGCCGTCTTCAACGCGAACCGGATCGATTTGGTCATTATGGATTTGATGATGCCGCACATGGATGGTCTTGAAGCCATTCGCCAAATTCGGCAGTCATCCGTCACGCCCATCGTGGTGCTGTCGGCTCTGGAAGAAGAACATCATAAGGTTCAGGCGCTCAACCTGGGAGCTGATGATTATTTGACCAAACCGTTTGGCGTAAGCGAACTCTTGGCCAGAGTCAATGCGGTCTTGCGGCGAGCGCAGTGGAGCAGTTCGCCCACCCTGACCAAACGCCTGGCGCGAGGTGATTTTGTAGCCGACCTGGAACGCCATCAAGTCACGGTCCGTGGCCAGCCGGTTGAGCTGACGCCGACCGAATTTGAGTTGTTGGTCTACTTCATGAAAAATACGAATAAGGTTCTGTCGCACGAGATTATATTGCAACGCATATGGGGACCGGAGTATGGTCAGGAAGCTGAATATCTACGGGTCTACATCGGCCGGCTCCGCCAAAAGATTGAACCGAGTCCTTCTACCCCGCAGCATTTGCTGACCGAACGAGGTATTGGCTATTCCTTCGTAATCTGATAGACTTCACCAAGCCCCAAGACCTGATAGATTCCGGAGGGACATTTGAGGTAACGCACCTTTCCGTTTGGACTACGTGTTGCGTCGAAATTCGTGTATGGAACCCTATAAGGTCTGCGTTACTGATTTTTATACATTTTTTATAAATGGGAGAGCAATTTTTATGCCTTTATTGTAACTTTGTTTTACGCTGGTCATTATAATGGGGGTGTGATCCAATCTCGGGATGAAATTGGATCGTTGAATGGTCGATATCTCCAAAAGCACTGCTTTTTCACTTTGGATGCCTCTGCCCGTTCTTGATTGTGTTATACGATGAGTTTCTTCCCTCAACGACACATTCTCACCCCCATTTCGAGATATTCCGACAAACTATCAATATGACCTATGATTGGTCCGGTTTCTCAATATTACTCAAACTGGACCAATCTGTTTTCAAGTGATGATTGCTAACTTTGCTCACATTCGAGGCATAAGGTGGACGAAACCGTAACCCAACTAAAAACCGCTTTGGCCGAAAAAGAGATGCAACTCAAAGAAATGCATCATCAGGTCAAAATCAACCTACAGATAATTACTAGTTTGCTCAATCTGCAATTGCGCCGTATCTCGGATGCTCAGGCGGTGGATGCGTTGACCCAAAGTAACAATCGGGTCTATGCTATCGCCTTGATCCACGAAAAGTTGTACAGCGCTTCTAATTCTACCCGGCTTAATTTGGTCGATTATGCCCGTGACTTGGCCAGATATTTATTTTACGCTTATCAAGCCCACTTTAGAGACCAATCTCTGGTTATTACCGGGAGTGACGTCGCTATAGATATCAATCAACTGGTGCCATGCGGGCTAATTATTAATGAATTGGTCACAAATGCGCTCACCTATGCTTTCCCCGCTCAGCAGAGCGGCCAGGTTTCCATCCAAATCAACGCCCTGCCCGATCAGAGATGCCAACTGATCATTGGTGATAATGGGGTCGGGTTACCTCCCAACGTTGAAGTTGCCGAGTCCTCCACTTTGGGACTAAAATTAGTCACGAGTCTCACGCAGCAACTGATCGGGACGTTGACCGTCCAGCGTAAACACGGCACAACGTTCATCATAGAATTTCCCATCTCTCCGTCAGTTTAGCCTGACGCTAAAAATAAGGTGATTGGCACTTTGGCTCCGTAATTCAGCGCCGGTCACCTGAATAGTTACAAAATAATGACCCACCCAAACAATCGAGAAATTCTCTTTGATTTCATTAAAAATCGCCGCTCGGTCCGCCGCTACACCGATACACCTATCCCCCAGGCCCTGCTCCTCCGATTGCTGGAAGCCGCTACCTGGGCGCCCTCGGCCCATAATCGTCAACCGTGGCGCTTTGCTGTGCTGACCCAACCGGTAGATAAAGCGCGTCTGGCCCAAGCGATGGGCGCTCGGCTGCGCGCCGACCGCACCGCCGACGGCGACGACTCTGACGCCATCGAGCGGGATGTGGCCCGCAGTTACGCCCGGCTGACGGGAGCGCCGGTCTTGATCGTCATCTGCACCAGCCTGATCGATATGGATCACTACCCCGACCCGCAGCGGTCGCGCCACGAGTGGACTATGGCGACCCAAAGCACGGCTATGGCTGCCCAGAATCTTCTCCTGCTGGCTCACGCCGAAGGGTTGGGCGCTTGTTGGGTGTGCGCCCCGTTGTTTGTACCGGAGTTAGTCAAAGAGGTATTAAATTTACCAGACGATTGGGAACCGCAGGGGTTGATCACGCTGGGTTATCCGGCTCAGGAGCGGTCGAAGACGAGGGAGCCGGTAGAGGATAGGGTAAGGTTTTTATAGGGTTAAAAGAAGCGTTACTTAGTTATTCGGTATTTCTTCAAGCTGCACAATAATTTGGGGCAGTTCGTCGTTAATAATATTCCACACAATATCAAAATTGACTCCAAAGTAGTGATGAATCAACTTGTCTCTTACGCCGGCTAATTCCTTCCAAGGAATAAGCGGGTATCGTCCTTTTAACTCCTCAGAAATATTTTTCGTGGCTTCACCGATGATTTCAAGATTACGAACAACGGCATCCTGGGTTCTGAAATCGTTTAGAAATGCCTCATAATCTAAATCATCTGTGTAGACAGCTATTCTTCGGGCTGCTTCTTTTATATCATCTAGAAATGCCGAGTCATCTCGATTAGACATAGATAATATTTTTCTCTATGTCGTTAGCTACTTTTTTGACTCTAATGCTGTTCATTCCCGTTGTCGTGAGGACATCAACATTTTTACCTAGAATATGCTCTAGAAAATCACAAAACTCGACAAACCTGAGGCCAATTGGCTTCTCAAACTCGACCAAAATATCGACATCACTAGATTTAACTTGGGTATTTTTAGCGTAGGATCCAAACACACCTATTTTTTTGAGACCATATTCAGTAGCAAGGTAAAAAAAATTTTCTTTCAGCGTGGCTAAGACTTCGTCTTGTGTTGTTTGTTCGCTTATTTGTTCCAAGAAAATTCTCCGTTGCTAAATCTCATTTCTCTAACGCAACATTATTGGCGTTCTGACGCGAGCATCTCTTGCTCCTCACCGATGGCGGGGTAGCACTGCTCACACCAGCCCATGATGACCATGTGGTGGGCATCGGCCACGAAATTGAAATCGGTGCGAAGTTGCTCAATCATCGGCTCAAACATACAGTTGGGCAGATCCATGGTCTTGCCGCAGACACGGCAAACCGAGTGGTGGTGGGTGCCATGCGCCCTTAAGGCATAGTGGGTCGTCGAGGTGCCCATATTCGACTCGATAATCAATCCCAGTTCCTTGAGCAGTTCCAGGGTGCGGTAAACGGTGGCCAGGCTGATGTAGGAGTTGACTTCTTTGACCACGCCAAAGATATCTTCGGCCGTAATGTGGCCGGACAGCCCCTCGATGGCCTCCAAAATAATTGCGCGTTGGGGCGTCACCCGCAGGCCGCGCTCTTTCAGGTCATTGACCAATTCGCTTTGTCCACCCATGTTCTACATCCCAATTTGATTTTATTCGCAACTGTGTTGCAATTAAGTCCGATAGTAGCATAAACTCCATAATTGTCAATCGTGAAATCAAGCCAATTCGCCGTAAAGCCACCAGTAGTCGTCGGCCGGATAGGCGGCTTCAAACTCGGCCGGCCAGATGAACGCACCGAGCCGCCATCGGGCGCGAAGCTGACCGTCGAGCCGCTCCAGTTTGCCTAAAACCTCCGGCTTGATATCAGCCGACTCGGCTTCCAGCGTGTCGATTAGCGCTTGGATCATCACCCGTTTCTCGACGTCGTTACGATAAAAGGCCATACTCGGCCGCCCGTCGTCAAAAAGCTCACGCAGGGCGCGTTCCCACTCGCCTAAGCGGGCCTTCAACTCCTGACCGGCTTTTTTCTCGAAAGCGCTCAGTTGGGTACGACGAATGAGATCGAAGCGTTCGGCCACGTTGCGCAGCCGGACCTGCTGGCTCGCATCCAGCGTGCTGTCGAGTTCGGTCAGGCGCTGCTGGCGCATCAGGTAGCCCCCCAGCGTCAGATACATCAGATTGTAATCAATCTTTTTACTGTAAACCGACCCGCTGCTCAAATAATCGCGCATACCGGCCACCATTTGCTCTACAATTTCCAAATCGACGGCTAAACTTTCGTGTCCTGTAGCCATATTTTTTCTCCTTTGAAAGTGAAAATTTGGAGCGTCAAAGTTTACTTTGACCTAACCGAGAATGACCAAGCCAGCTTTGTCGCTCCTCACATAAAGGCATTATAACGTTAGGTGAAGGCTAGTCAAGTGAAGTAAAAGCGGTGGGGTTTAGTTAGGCTGTCGATCGACCGGTGAGGGAGGCTGCTTCTGAAAACGAACCCGGACCGGCATCTGGCCGACCTGTTTCATCTCCGGTACGTCGGGTTTTTCTTTCATCGACTCGGCATGAGCGCCGTAAGCATTGGCCGCGGGGACGGCGGTAAGACCGTGGGCAAAAATGCTGAGCAGTACCGTTACAACCATCACGTTGAAAAGTATCTCTCGCCCTGGGAGCGCCTCTTCTTCCACGAGAATCAGGCCGTAGATAATAGAGGCGATACCCCTTGGGCCAAACCAGCCCAAAAATAGAATCGTTTCCGGCCGCAGTCCCATACCGGTCAGACTCAGCGCCACCGGCCCCAGGCGGACGATCGTCAGACTCAGAACGGCGTAAAGCAGCACCGGCCAACTGATCTGCTCCAGGGCCGGCATCACCATAACTGAGCCGTAAATCATAAAGGTAATCAGCGCCAGCAACTGTCCCTCAGCCTCGATAAATTCATAGAGACGGCTGCAAACATTGCCGAAAAGATTACCTAGCGTAATCCCGGCGCAGAAGGCCGCGATGAAGCCATTGCCGCCAACTAACTCAGCCAGCGCAAAAGCCAGCAGGGCCAACCCCAGCGCAACCAATTTTTGAAAGGCTTCATCAACCCACCCTCGGTCTTCGGACCACTTCACCAGCCGCCCGCCCACGTAGGCAACGGCAACGCCCACGATCGGCCCCAGAATAATTTGAGCGGCTGCAAATTGGAGCCAGTAGCCCTGACCGATGTTTTCCGCCGAGATTGCCACCGCGATAAAAAAGAGTAGCACCGGCAGGGCGATGCCGTCATTCAGCCCGCTCTCCACATTCAACGCTTGCCGAATACGGACCGGAACCTGAGGGCTGCTGACCACGGCCTGCCCCAGAGCCGCGTCGGTCGGGGCCAAAATGATGGCCAGCAATACCGCTTCCCAAAAGGTCAGGGCATCGAACAGAATCGCCCCAACCAACGCGCCGGCTACCATCGTCAGCGGTAGGCCGATGACCAGTAACCGGATCGGGATATCGTGTTCGAGGCGCAGCAGCTTGAGATCGATGCGCGATGCGTCAGTAAACAGGATCAAGATCAACGTCAACTCGGCAATGAAGTTGATGACGTCACTCTCGATCTCGGCGTCGACCACGCCAAAAAGGCTCGGGCCGATTAATAGACCAAAGGTGACAAAGATCATCGGCGGGGTTATGACGGTCGTTTTCAAACGGCCCGATATTAAGGCAAAGCCCAAAATAAAAGCGGCGACAACGACTATAACTAGATGCTCTTCCATAAGATCGTGAATGATCCTTGACTGATAGTGGGATTATTTACCGCAAACAGGTAGGACGTGGCATTTTACATTCCACGTCCCACGTTCCACATCCAACGGACAACCATACCATCACACTGAAAGAGGGCAGGACACTGAAGCGTCCTCAGATGGCAAAACCCTAGCCCGAAGCAGCTTCGCTCTCTAAACACAGATCTTTAGCCCCGTGCTAGGGGGACGGCCAGTTTGTACGCCAATAAAATTCTTAACTTTCATTACAACGGCACGACCCCCCCGTAAGGAATGCCTGTCAAATAAGCCATGTCCCGGTTATAGGTGGTCAGGTCATCGATGCTAAATTGGTTGAGATGAGTATGACCACAAGCGCGGGCCAGCACTTGCATCAAGTGAACCGTGGCCTCAAAATAGTTTTTCAACTGCTCGGCCGATTTGTCGATGATGAGCCGGGCGCGTAAATGCTTTTTCTGGGTGGCGATGCCGACCGGACAGTTGTTGGTATGACAGGCCCGCATCCCCAGGCAGCCGATGGCCTGAAGCGCCGCGTTGGAGACAGCTACACCGTCCGCGCCTAGCGCCAGCGCCTTCACAAAATCAGATTCGGTGCGCAGACCGCCGGTAATGATCAGCGTGATGTCATCGCGCCCAAGTTGATCCAGATGTTTCCGGGCGCGAGCCAGGGCCGGGATCGTTGGCACCGAGATATTCTTCTTAAAGATTTCCGGAGCCGCGCCGGTGCCGCCGCCTCGCCCGTCGAGAATAATATAATCGACGCCGACCGCTAGCGCAAAATCGATATCATCTTCGATGTGTTGGGCCGATAGTTTGAACCCAATCGGAATGCCGCCGGAAACATCACGGACCTCATCGGCCACGCGGCGAAAGTCATCGACCGTCTCTAAATCGATAAAGGTAGCCGGGCTGACGGCCGGCTGCCCTTCCGGCAGTTCGCGAACCTGCGCGATTTTGCCGACGACTTTGTTGCCGGGCAAATGCCCACCCGTACCGGTTTTAGCACCTTGACCACCTTTAAAGTGAAAGGCCTGGACATCCTTGACTTTGTCCAGACTCCAACCAAAACGGGCCGAGGCCAGTTCGTAAAAATAGCGAGAGTTCTCGGCATGCTCTTCCGGCAACATCCCGCCCTCGCCGGAACAGATGCCGGTGCCGGCGAGTTCCGCGCCGCGTGACAGCGCTATTTTGGCCTCTTCGCTCAACGCGCCGAAACTCATATCACTGACAAAAAGCGGGATAGCCAGGCGGAGTGGCTTACGGGCATTGGGGCCGATAACGAATTCGGTGTCCACCTTGGTATCGTCTATCAACGGGCGGCGAGCCAGTTGAGCTGTGACGATATTAATGTCCTCCCAGCGCGGCAGTTCGGTCGTCGACACACCCATCGCTGACACCTGGCCGTGATGGCCCCACTTTTTCAGGCCGTTCTTCGCCAGATGTTTGATATATTTATTGTACGGCTCATCCGGCGTACCGTGGATATCGGCGTACAGACCCTGGTAAGCGTCACGATTATACGGCTGAGGATGCTCGATCCGCCAGACGACGATCTCCTGTTCATCGACATAGACGGCATCGGCTTGAGGGTCGATCCAGGCGTTGAATTTATGTAGAAATTCACTGTTGTTGTACTCGCTCACCCCGGTATCGTAGCGATAATCCCAGTTATGGACGCCACACACAATGTTATGACCAATGATGCTACCGTCGGCCATCAGCGCCCCGCGATGCTGACAGCGCCCGTACAGAACCGACACCTTGTCATCGTAGCGCACCACCACCAAATCAACATCGGCGACAAGCGCATAAGTCGGATCACGATCCTCCAATTCGCTCCAAGTAGCGATTTTGACTTTATTTTGAACTTCGGTTTTTGTGCTTGTCATTATCTCCCCATCTCAAATAGAGTTTGTGAAGTTTTTAGAGTTTGTGGAGTTAATGGCGTTAATAGAAAACCCCATTAATCCTACAAACTCATTAACTCCACGAACTCACTAAACTCTACAAACTGACTAATTCTGCGAACCCATCAAACTCTACAGACTCACTAACTCTATAAACTCTATGAACTCTACGAACTCATGAGTCTCGCCCCGGCTTGCTGAACCGAACGCAGGAAGGTGAGCAATTTTTCCGCCGGATCATCGGCGTCGACCAGGGTTTCATACAACAAAAGAGCGCCGGTGAAGGCTTCGGTATGCCAGGTGGCCTCCGACGGCAGGACCGTATCGGTCAGGCCGGCCGGTGTGGGGTAGGCTGTGATGTAAAAATAGGGTTGGGGCAGCGCGGCGTCGCCGGGAGCAAAGCCGAAGTTCATTTGCTCATCGGCGTTTTCTTCGTCAGCGGGATCGACATCGGGGACGAGGCGACCGGAGAACCACAGGACCGCCAGGTCAAAATGGTGCGGCCAGAGCTGCACATCACCGGTTTCCTGGCGGAGTTCACCTTTGAACTGCTTGAGTACGGCATCGATTTGTGACAGCGCCTGCCAATAATTTTCCACCTGAGCCACATCGTACGCGCCTGGGGTTATGTCGGCAAAAAGGGTGCGGTCGATGTCTGGCGTCAGGCCCAGGCCGGCCAGCGCGGCCAATGTCTCTTCGCAAAATGTCGCCGCCGACTGCCCGCGTAAGGGACGGCTTATATGTTCACCGCGACTGGTGGTGATGACCAGTTGGTGGCCGGTCAGATCGAGCAGCAACTCAAATGTAACCGGGCCGGCCGGAATGGGACCGGTCGTCAGGCCGGTCGCGGCCGCACGCAGGCTAATGTGCGACCAATGCTTCTGTCGAGGCGTCAACGCTCGGCGTACTTTGCCGGTCAATTTGGCGTAATTTTGCAACGACTTTAACGACGGCAGCAGCGCCTCGTAAGATAAGGGGAGGAAATTATTATTGGGCATGATCATCTCCTTGAATAAGGTTTGTAGAGTTTGTAGAGTTCGTGGAGTTTATAGAGTTGGCGGAGTGAAACGCATTTGTCGAAAATGCAACTCTATTAACTCCTCAACTCCATAAACCCCATAAACTCAATGAACTCAATGAACTCCACCAACTCGATTACGTTTGTTTGGGATCGGTCAGGATCTCCACTATCGCTGGACCATCAGCGTTGAGACCGGCTTCGAGCGCTGGGGCAAGTTCGGTGGGATTGGTGACGCGGAAGCCGTGGCCGCCGCATAGGTTGGCGTATTCGGCAAAGTTGGGATTGTGCAGGCTGGTTTGCCAGACCTGAAAGCGACCGGCCCGCTGTTCTTTGGAGATTTTGCCGAGTTCGTCGTTGTTGAGCAGCACGTGACAGATGGGCATGTCGTACTTCACGGCGGTGGTGAAATCGGCCAGATATTGGCCAAAGCCGCCGTCGCCGGAAACCGAGACAATTTTGCGTTTATCCCCAACCGCCGCCCAAGCCCCTAACGCCGCCGGGAAGGCGAAGCCAATACTGCCCAGGTAGCCCGACATCAACACATCCTGATCCCCGCTGCATTCAAAGAAGCGGCCAAAGCTGTAGGTGTTGTTGCCGACATCAACGCAGATAACCGCATCCTCCGGTACCAATGTGGAGAGGTGTTTGAACACCAACGCCGGATGCATCCGCCCCTTAGCATCCAGGTGGCCGACATGCTTTTCCTTTTCAGCGCGCCAGTAAGCCCATCGTTTGGCAATATCTTCCCTAACCTGTGGACGTTCGGCCGCGTCCAGCCGCTCACTGATTAACTTCAACGTCGCCCCGATTTCACCCCACAGGGGGACGGTTACCGGATGGAATTTGCCCAGCGTCATACGGTCGATGTCAACCTGGATCGTTTTCTTTTTAAGCGAGATACCGGTATGGTTGGAAAACGACGCGCCGAGGACGATTAATAAATCGCTACGCCCCATCATACTACTGCCGACCGGCGTGCCACTGCGACCCAACACGCCGCAGCCCAGCGGGTGATGATCGGCGATAAGCCCTTTACCTTTGAACGTGGTAATGACGGCGGCATCGATCTTTTCGGCAAAGGCGATGATTTCGGCTCGATGGTAACGCGCCCCGTGGCCGACGATGATGCTGGGTCGCTGGGCGGCTTTGATCAGATCGATGGCTTCGTTCAGTTCGCCGTCAGGCGGCGTGATTTCGACGGTGGAGATACGGCCATGTTTGGGCGTGGCCGGAAAAGTGGGCAACGCGGGTGCTTCCTGAACTTCATTGGGCAGAATTAAATGCGCAACGCCCTGCTCGACGATGGCGTGTTTGATGGCCAACGCCATGAGGTTACTGGCATTTTTATTGGTGAGCACCGTTTGACCCCAAGTTCGAACAGCATCGAAGGCCGCATAGAGATCGACTTCCTGGAACGCGCCGGGGCCGATGACCTGGGTATCGACCTGGCCGCTGAGGGCCAGCACCGGCACCCGATCCATGCGGGCGTCCCACAGCCCGGTCAGCAGGTTGGTGCTGCCTGGACCGGCAATCGCAAAGCAGGCGGCCGGACGACCGGTCAACTTGCCGTAGGCAGTGGCCGCGAAGGAGGCTGCGCCTTCGTGGCGTACGCCAAAGTAACGCAGGCGGCCAACCTCTTCCGCACGGCGCAAAGCATCGGCAAAGCCCAAGTTGCTGTGGCCAACCATGCCGAAGACCGTATCGACGCCCCAATCGGTCATGACTTGCACCATTTGGTCGGAGATCGTCGGCTCGTATTCCGGCTCATCGACCTGGACGTAGAGGCCGTCCTCACGAACCTCAAGGGGATAGGCCGTGGCGTAGTCGCCGTAGCCTTGGGGCGGCTCGCCGGTTTGAGGAGCGTACTCGTAGCCGTGCCAGGGACAAATGAGCCAGCGCCCGTCGATTTGACCCTCGCCGAGCGGGCCGCCTTGGTGGGGGCAACGATTGTCGAGGGCAGTGAAGCCGTGGTCGGCCGTATGAATTAAACAGACGGCGGTCACCCCCGCCAGGGCGGTCATGACTTGTCCCTCAGGCAGTTCGTCAGCCTCCGCTACCTTGTACCATTTGCGTGTCATTTATTTTACCTCCGTTGGTATGGTTGTTGACATTGCCGGAAGTCAAGGGGATTGGAAACAGGAAAGATACTGCTGTCGATGTAGGGCAATACGGTTATTGTTATAACCTGGATTAATTGAAATTTGGTTACAGAATTCTTAAGAGAATGTTACAACTGGATTTTGTGACAGAAAGTCATTGCGAACGATCAATCCGGGAACGAATTTGCCCCCATTAAACCATTATCAGACCGACTATGTCTGTAAGCATCATATCATTTCATGATAATCGATGGCTCTAAGCTCGCTGGGCAAGCGCCTGCGATATGGCCTGCAATGAGACATCGTAGCGAAAATTGGTGCTGCGGTGACCGCCGTCAAATTCCTGGTGGTGGTGATGGATGTTCAGTTCGGTCAGGCGCCGGCTGAGGATACGCGCCCCGTAGTGGAGGGCGTACTCGTCGCGATTGCCGCAGTCGAGGTAGAGCAGCTTCAAGTGGCGCAGCGCCTCGGCGTAGCGATTGTCGTTGATCAGGGTGATGGGGTCCCAGGCCAGCCAGCGCTGCCAAACATCGGGACGCAGCTCGCCGGTGTGGAAGGTAAAGGGCAGGTCAAAACCGCAGGGCGAGGCTGGGTTGGGCGAGTAGCAAGCGGCCATCGCCGATATGTGGATGACATCGAAGAAACTGGTGGGTTTAGGGTACATTTTAGGGGAGAACGTCTTTAGGAAATTACGCAGACTCTCATAGGAGTCGATCAGGTTGCGGGCGGCGGCATCAAGAAATTTAGGAAATTCAGGCCGGTAAGCATACTCAAAATACATATCGCCGCTGTGACAGGCGACCAGTCCGAACAGATCGGGATGGCGCATCGCCTGCACCAGCGCTCCGTACCCACCGGAGGATTTGCCGCCGATGGCCCGGCCGCCAGGCTCGGCCTGAGTGCGAAAGCGGCGGTCGATGTGCGGAACGACCTCCGTTATTAGGTGATCTTCATACCGACCGGTCGCGGTGGAGTTAAGGTACTGGCTGCCGCCGTAACGAGTGAATCCATCCGGCAGGACGATGATCATCGGCTGAATTTGATCGGCGGCGATTAGGCGATCCAGCCGCTCCTGAATCGGCTCGTCGAACGCGGAGTCGTTAAGCATGAAGGCGCCGCGTCCGGTGAAACCGGTCAGCAGATAAACCGTAGGATAGCGTGCCTCGCTGTCCGCATAGCCGGGCGGCAGATAAACCGGCACCTGACGCTCAAAGGGATCGCCCAGCGGGTTATCACGCAAAACATCGCTGGCGATGGTTTCGATCACAATCTGGCTTGTGGGTGACATGATATTTCCTCATTACGGAGAAGATACAAATAGCTCAATAAATGGCTTTGTGGTAAGATAGCGATTCTAATTGTAGACTGTCAATTAGATGGGGGAACTATTGGAAATTTGTGTCATTGTACCGACTTTCAATGAGAAAGACAATATTACCGATTTGGTGCAGCAGCTTCTGGCGCTGCCAATCGATGCCCATGTGATTATCGTCGATGACAACTCGCCGGATGGCACCGGCCAGATAGCTGATGAGTTGGCCAAGCAGTATGAGCGGGTTCAGGTCATTCATCGGCGGGGCAAGTTAGGACTGGGCACGGCTTACATCGCCGGATTTAAAAAAGGGTTAGCCGACGGCGCCGAGCGGCTGATCACCATGGACGCCGATTTTTCTCATAACCCGGCTTACATTCCGCGTTTGGTTGAGTTAGCTGACTTTTATCATATCACTATTGGCTCTCGCTATATCCCGCAGGGCGGGGTGGTCAATTGGGGCCTCCAGCGTCGATTTTTAAGTTGGGGAGCGAACCTGTTTGCTCGAACGGTCTTGGGCTTAAAAGCCAATGACTGTACGGCCGGATTTCGCTGTTATCATCGTGAGGTGCTGCTCAATATCGAGCTTAATCAGATCTTTTCGAACGGCTATTCGTTTCTGGTGGAAATGATATTCAAATGCCAGCGGCTGGGATTTACTGTAGGTGAGATTCCCATTATCTTCGCCAATCGAGAGCGAGGTCAGTCAAAAATCTCACACCGTGAAATCTATAAAGCCATGTATACGGTAATGAGATTAGCGGTTGAGCGGCTGAAGCCCAAACCCCATGTCAAGATATCTCAACTGCCTCATCGCTCTCAATCGGTTTGAGGGTCGGATAGATGGTTAGTTGGTTGGTTGGTTGGTTGGTTTGATTGTTAGATGGATGGATGGTTAGAAACTAGCCAACTATCTAACCAACCATCCACCACAAAACTATTTCCTCTACCATTCGACGGTCCTTAGTCGGCAGTCAGCGGTCGTAAGTCCTTACCCCATATCTCGCAATTTTTCGAATAGCGTCCGTTGTTCAGGCGTAATCGATTTCGGTAGTTTGACCTCAAGTTGGGCGTACAGGTCGCCATATTCGTTTTTGTGTCGAAGTTTTGGCATACCTTTACCCCTCAGCCGGAACTTTTGGCCGTTTTGAGCGCCGGCCGGAATCTTCAGCTTCACGTCACCGGTCATCGTCGGCACTCGAACTTCGCCGCCCAAGACGGCGGTGTAGAGATCGACCGGCACGGTGACGTGCAGGTTGTCGCCTCTGCGCTCAAATCTGGGATCGTGAGCCACTTTCACTTTAAGGTAAAGATCGCCGGCTTGGCCGCCATAGCCAGGCTGACCTTCACCCCGCATGCGAACTTTGGTGCCGGTCTTGGCCCCGGCCGGGATCTTCACTTCCAGCCGCCGGCCATCCTTACTCAGCAGCCGGGTGGTGCCGTGATAAGCTTCGGTCAGACTGATCTCCAGTTCTTGCTCGATATCTTGGCCGATTTGGCCCTGCGGTTGGCTGCGGAAACCGCTCCGGCCACCGGCGGACCCCATCCCCATATCGCCAAAGATAGCGTTAAAGAAATCTGAGAATCCGCCACCGCCGTTGCCAAACAGATCGTTTAGATCGTCCGGACGGCCGTATTGAACCCGCACTCGCGGGCCGCCCGGCCCGCCGGCGTTGCCCATACCGCCCATCCATTGGCTCCAATCAAACCCACCGTTTTGACCGGCTTGCTCCCAGCGACGCCAATCCGCGCCGAGTTGATCGTATTTTTTGCGCTTTTCCGCATCGCCCAGGACTTCGTAGGCTTCATTCACTTCTTTGAAGCGCGCCTCGGCGCTGGGATTATCGGGATTCACATCCGGGTGATGCTGCCGTGCCAGCTTGCGATAGGCCGATTTAATTTCCTTTTCCGTCGCGTTTTTACTAACGCCTAATGTTTTATAATAATCTTTGTATTCCATTGGCACGTCTTCTCCAAGTTAATTTTTTACTGCCTCTCAAGCGGCCACCAAAACTTTGGCGGGCCTGAGCAGTTTGCCGTCCAGCGTGTAACCGGCTTCAACCTCTTGGACAATGGTGCCGGATTCCGCTTGGGTGGCGATAGTGGCCAAGGCATCGTGATAGCTGGGGTCAAACGGTTGGCCGACTGTCTCAATACGACTGACCCCTTCAGCGGCCATAAGCCGCGCAAATTCGCGGTAAGTCAACTCGACGCCCTGGCGTAGCGAGTCATCTTCAGCCGAATTGTGGTTTAATGCTCGCGCTAAATTATCGACAACCGGCAGGAAAAGCCGAAGCAAGCGTTCCCGCTCATTACCGGCGGCCTCTTCAGCCTGTCGTTTTTGACGCTTGCGGAAGTTATCCATATCCGCTTGCAACTGCGTCGCGACCTGCTGCCAGTTGATTTCGTGTTGCGAGCCACCATTATTAGCGGCTGGGGTATTAATTGGTTCCGTTGCGATAGGTTCAACCGGCGGTTGATGATCCTGAGCGTGAGACGGGTTCAAATGATTCTCCTGGGTATGGGTTGGCGTTGGTTCTGGTACGTTTCGAGCCGGTTGCCGCCTTTCCGCAAACGGGTTATATCGATCAGCGCCATTCGCCGTCCGAACCGGAACGCGGCGAACAGGTCGTCTTCCATAAGGGTATTGTAGCACGTCAATCCTCCAAATTAAACAGTTTGGTACGTTCTAAGCATACCCTATTTGTGTTAGATTTACATCAGAAGTTGGACCGGATATGGGTTAATTATTAACTTCCCCTGCGACCCGTACACCCCAACGACGCCCACCTTGGTGTAGACCGGTTGAACACCGACGATAGTCCGCACCAATTCGTCATCGACCCGCCTAATCTTTGACGATGAAAGGCAGGTAGATGAAACTACTGTCGGGAGCAGGATTAAAACCGTTGGTGAAGGTGCAGACCACATCCTCACCCTCACCCAAGCTCACCGTCAGCGTTTCACCACTCAGGCTACCGCTGTCGCTGCCGCCCGTGCAGGTAGCGCCGGTCAATACCCAATCGCCGGGAAGGGTCTCGGTGATGACGTAGCTGCCGACCGAAATATGGGTAAAGGTAATACTTTGGCTGATAGTATCGGTTTGGCTTGGCTCATCATCCAGAGTGAAGTTGTTACCCCCCAGGATGTTGGAATTAAAGGCAAAGTCGGTCCCATCTGCCGGCTCAGCCTCTTTGACGAGGGTCAGACTGCCGGCGGTAGGTACATCCACAACCGTACAGGTTGGGTCCGCCCCGCCGCCAAGATCGGGGTCATCGGTCAGCACATTGATGCCCCCAGCCGCCGTTACTGTGCCTTGGTTACAAACCTGGTCATTCGAGAGCGGGGTGGGAGGGGGATTGATAGTCGCCCGGTAGATAATGGTCACGCTTTGGCCCGCTTCCATATCACCAATGTTAACCGGAATGGTTTCTCCGATGCGCAAGGGGCTGGCTAACCCGGCGGGTTTGGAGGAGAAATTATGAATTGGCAGTTGTGAGTCGTTAGTTATGAATGAGTCATCTTGAGCAACCGATTGACCGCTGTCCACTGTCCGTTGATGGCTCTCAGCCATGGACTGCCGGCTGTCGTCCAGCGGCTCAACCAACGTCGTCAAGGCCGCCAGCGACTCGCCTGCCGGAGCTGCCTCATCGGCTTGAGCCAACTCGATGGTTGATGGCATAGCAGCCACGGCACTACAGATGCCGGCGACAGGATTGGTACCTTCATTGAAGGTGGTTCCCGCATTGCCATTGTTGGTCCAGGTCGTTTGTACATTGCTGGTGAACCCTTGAAGTTGGACGGTACCAGCCCCCAGGCCACTGCCACTGACAGGATTGCCAATGTAGAAGGTATCCCCAAAAGAGGCAGTACCGCTGGCGGCGTTGTTGGTGAAGTTGGCGCAGACGGTGTGACCATCACTGTTGTAGATTTCGTAATGTGCCCCCGCATTGTCGCTCGAACCGGCATTAAGCGCCACACTATTGTTATCGACCGTGGCCTGGATGTTGGCGACGCCGGTGCTGGCGCCGGTTCGTGCTTCCAGATGAAGGGCGCCCAGCAAGCCACCGCCACCGGAATTGGAGATAATGTTGTTGTTGATTTCGGTGATGATCGAGGGGTTGCTGCTCGTGGTGACTTCGGCCACCACCCGGATGGCCGAGCCTTGGTTGGTTTCGTCGATAGTGTTGCCATTGATCCGGCCGTTGGCCGAGCCACCGCCAAAGGCAAACAGGTTGATACCGTGAATGCGAATGGGCTGGAGGGTGTTGTTTGTAACCACATAGTTTAACTGAGCGCTGTCACGAACGGCCAGATCAATCCCCGAGTTGCCCACCTCGTTCGGATCACCCTCAATAGCATTGTCGTCGATAGTTACCGTGACGATGCTGTTTTCTTCGGCATGGACTTTTAGCTGAGCGGCATCATTTTGGATGAAGTTGCTCGCTTCGATGGTAAGGGTAGCATTGGCGTTGCCGCTGGCGACAAAGTGGAAGCCATCTTCTCCAAGCGCGCCGAGCGTGGTATTGTTAAAGCTAGAGCCGTTGTTGACGGTGATATTAGCCGTGCCGGTATTATTTTCAATGAGGGCATTGCGGGTAGCCGAGCCATTGACATCGAGGTTACTGAAAACAACGCTGCCGAGTAAGTTGATGAAGGCGAGTCCATTTTCCAAGCTGCCATCCCCGATGTTGTCGACAGTGGTGTTTTGAACCGTGAGGCCGTTGACGTTATTGCCGTTGAGGCCATGCTGGTTGCTGTCATTAATGATCAGACCCACCAGGGTGGTGTTGGTGGTATTGTGCATGTATACAGCCGCGTTACAGCCGGTGTTGGTGCCGCTATCTTCGTCATCGCAGGTGGCGGAACCGGTGGCCACGGCAGGGGATTGAGCCGTGTTAGTTAGGTTCATGTTGGCCAGAGAGACGTTTTGGGCGCTGATGAGGTTGACGCCGCTGCCGCTGATGTTCTGAATAGTCCCCCCGCTACCGACCGTGACGCCAACGCCGGTGACACTGAAGCTGCCGCTGCCGGTATTGTTGAGTACGATGCCGTTGGCGGCATTATTGGCGCTCACGCTCCGGAAGGTGATGCCGCTTGTGCCGATGGTGGTATTGGTGAGGCTGACGGCGGGGCCGTTAGTGGCATTGATCGTATTGGCGGAGCCGGTGACATTAACGGCGCCGCCATTGGCGAACAGACCAGGACCGTTGTCAGTGGTGATGGTCAGCGCATCAAAGGTGAAGGAGCCGCTGGGACTACTGGTGATGTTAACGGCCTGATTCACCCCTACATTGGTGATACTGGTATTGCCAAAATCATAGGTGGCACTGCTGTTAAAGATGTTGATACCAATATTGTCGGTGTCGTCAATTGTTGTGGCTCCGGTGACGGTAAACTTCCCGTCAATTACGCCAGTTGTACCCAGAAAACCAAGACCATTGACATCTGCCGATGAGTTCACGCTATCCAGCGTGACGTCCAGTGTACCATCACCCAAGAGTAGGATAGCCCGGCCGGCGCCACCAATGGCCATATCACTAATAGTCAGGGCGCCAAAACTGACATTTTGGGGCAGGTTGGCGATACCCGCCCCGCCAAAGGGCGTATTACCGATATCAAACCCACTCAGGGTATTATTCGCTTGAATTCTAACGCCGACAAACGAGTTGCCCAGAACGGGACGGCTGCCGCCTGTGCTGGGGATGGCATTACTGAACGGCGGGACGGTGATGCCAGTGATGGCGGCAATAGAGGCGGAGGCTCCTTGACCGATGACGGTTTGATTGCTGAGGAGAGCAATGTCTCCGGTATAGACGCCGCTGCCGGTTTCATAAATGAAGATGATGTCCCCTGCCTCATCTGCGGCAAGGTTGTTGAAGTTGGCGATACTGTTAAACGGATCAGACAGTTGGCCAGCGCCGGGGCCAGTCGCGCTGTTGTCGATAAACCAGATGACTTCGTTGACGGTGATGGTCACGGTTTCGGTATCGTTGGGGGTGATGGAGTCGCCGTCGCTGAGGGTGTAGCTGAACGTATCGATGCCCTCAAAGCCCGTCGGAGGCCGGTAAGAAAAGCTACCGTCGGCAGCGATGGCGAAGGTTCCGCCCTGGGTTGTGCCTCCCGCATTGGCGGTGACGCTGAGCGAGACATTGCTGTCAGGGTCAATGTCGTTGGCTAACACGCCATTGGCGGCGTTAACGGTGATGCCCACATTACCCAAGGAAGTGTAGCTATCCTTGAAGGCCAGCGGCGAAACGTGAACCGGGCCGGTCAGGGTGGTGTTGGCATCCAGTGTGTCGCTGAAATTCACATTGGTGGCCGTTTGGTCGCCCGTGTTTTGCACCACAACCGTATATTCGAGCGTATCGCCGGGATCGACTATACCGTCATGGTCGTTGTCGATTACCAACGTATCGGTTTTGGTGGCCGTGAACATCACGGCTGCCCCGGTCAGGTCAAACATACTGATACCAACAACGACAACAATAGATAGCAACCCAATCAATTTAAGAATGATGGGGAGGTGTTGCTTCGAAAACATAAGGGATACTCCAATTCATAAGTATAAAGGTTCTATTCAAGCATGCTTTCCTCCTTTCCATGGAGCTTCCCCATGTAAGAGTCTAAACTGCTCTCGCCGGAACCGCTGAATCTGTTCTGGTTTCTCAGGCTGAGTCAGAGATCTTATAGGGTAATAATTTTGCTGAGAAAAGGGAGGCAAGAAGGTAAGGTTACTACTTTTAGCCGTTGATGATAGGTTTGGTTAGGATAAAAGGGTCTTAGTAACGTTGCAGATAATATCTTAAACCTCTTGATTAGACAACTCCAACAAGGAACGGTCGCCAATTAGTCAAGAGTCGCCACTTAATTGGGGGTGAACTGAACCGGGGCGCAGAGTCGGCCGGTTTGAGGATTAAGGTGACTGAGAGCAGTTTTAAGCCGCCTGCGCCGATACCTTGACCGGGAACTAAGAAACTTACGCAACAAAGGACACTACAAATATCGCTGCTCTAGGGGTCGGCTTATTTTTGATTGTGTGTTAGGTGGCTTTCTACGGGAAAAGTCTGTTGGCCCGAACAATTTCAGGTGTTTGGCCTGTCCAAGCATGGAACGCTCGAAAAAATGAATTTGGCTCTTCATACCCCAGCAAAAAGGAAATTTCCGAACTGGTATAGTCAGTGGTGGCCAGGTAATGACGCGCCAATTCTTCTCGCAGTTCATCAAGAACCTTCTGAAACGTTGTTCCCTCTTCCCTCAGTCGGCGTTGTAAGGTTCGGTTGCTCATGGCTAATTTTGAGGCCACATACGTCACGGAGTAGTGGCCACTGGCCAACATTTCAAGCAAGCACGCCCGTACGCGATCCCGGAATGAAGCCTCTTGGGTCAGGTCTTCCATTCTTTGATCGAAAGCCGGCTCTAAGATAGCCCACATCGCATGATTTACCGTCAGAAATGGCTTCTGGGCATCGACGGCGGAGAAGGTCACCCGGTTGACCTCATCACGCCTGATACGGGTCTCCAAAAACGCCTCGTATGCCTCTAATTCGGGTAAATCGAGACTAACGTGAACCGTCTCCGGATCAACTTGCTCACGGATAGCCATGCGAGCCAGTTGAACCCAGAACACGAGTTCAAAAGCAACAAAGAGCGGAGGCAGAGAACCATTTTGGGGTAATCCGGTAAACGTTAAGATTGTCTGCCGATCGTTCTGCTCAATATCCATGCACACGGGGGCTGTAATGGGTTTGTAATGAGCCATACGCTTGAGAGCTATATTTAAGTTACTGCTACTCAAGAAAGCGATGATAGCCGGGGCCGTAGTGTTGGCGCTGATGATTTTGGCCAATCGCAAAGCCAAGGCCGGCTCATTTTTAGATACATGAGCCAGCCCATACCAGAAGCGATAATACTCATCCGCGGTGACGGCCGGTGTTTTGCGGAGCAACAGATCCAAAGGCAGTTGGGCATGGCGCAACACATCCTGAACAGATATGTCCAGTTTTTTCAATAATTCCGGCCAGCCTTTTTCCAGATTATATTTTTGACTGTGATATTCTTTCATCTCACGCATTAAAGCTTATATTTTCAGCCTTGGCCAACCCGTTGATGCATTTTCGTTCAATCAAGTCGCCTGGGTCGGATCGCCTGTGCTCCAGGCAACCCCATCTCCTCTATCCATCTTGGCGATGGCCGCCATGTCTTCATCATCTATTTCAAAGCCAAACACATCGATATTCTGCCGAATTCTTGCCGCATTGGCACTTTTGGGCAGGACGGCATAACCCTTTTGGATGCCCCAGCGGAGGAGGAGTTGGGCCTCTGATACGCCATATTTTTGGGCCATGACCTTGAACGGTGAATCCGAATCGGCGCCATCAGCTTTCATCTGCTCGGTCTTGGCGCTTTCCTGCCCCTCGGCAATCCGCCAGCTTGAAAGCGGTACGAGGCTACTGTAAGCGATGATAGAAATGTCATTCTCGGTCAGGTAAGAGACTAAATCGGGTTTTTGCGACCACGGGTGAAGCTCGATTTGGTTAGCATCGGGTAGAGGGAGTCCGGCGGCTTTGATTTCTTCGATATGGGTCTTGTTGAAATTACTCACGCCAATGGCGCGTACCTTACCTTGCCGCTGAAGTTCAACCAGGGCTTTCCATTGTTCGAGTCGTTGGGTTTGGGGGAATGGAGCATGAATCAAATACAGGTCAACGTAATCCAGTTGGAGCTTGGCCAAACTGGCCTGCAATGACTCAATGGTCGATTCAAATGTTTTCGGAGGAAGCCCCCAGGCTTCATTACCGGGCCAAAGCTTCGTCGTGACAAATATCTCTTCTCTTGAAATCCCCAACGCTTCTAACGCTGTTTTGATGCCTAAGCCTACCCCATTTTCATTACCATAGGCTTCCGCCGTATCGACATGGCGGTAGCCCGAACGGATGGCTTGGTCTACCAAAGATGGCGCGTCTTCGTCCTGAATAAGGTAGGTGCCGAAGCCAACCATCGGCATCTTAATGTTATGGGTTAGATTGATATATTTTTGCTGGGTTTGCATTGTGTCTCCTTGACTTGTTCCTGTGGAGTTTGATTTAACTATCACAATATAAACCCATTAAGCTCATTTATCTCTATCTTATCACGCCGAATTTATATCCAATCACGCCAAAAAGAATTCAAAGGGTTATGGTCAGGGGAGATTTCTCTGTACTTGACGTTCCATTGAGTAAATTAATCTGTCCTTCTACCATAGCACCACTTTTCTTCGAACTACATAACGCCGCCGTTGTGCTGCCGTTTGTGTGACCCAACTAAAGCCAAGTCTCGCGCAGGCAACGCGGCTTGGGCGGTCAGCACCAACGGGTTTGTTGGGCGGCCCCACCCAAATGCACCACCCTTTGCAGCGTTACTTGCCGATGAGTTTTGCAGTTTTAGTTAGTTGTTTCAAAAGTCGTCAACAGGGCGTTGATGGCTGGTTCAATGCTTTTGTACTGGTCAAAATATTCAATAGTAATCTCATATGTCAGTTGATCGCTAAAAAAAAACGATAAAGCTGGCGGTGGAGAAACTACAGGGCGTATCCTCAAGCAGTATAGCCGTTTTGCTGTCAACTTCGATGAAGTGCTGTGTTAGCCCTTCGACTGGACAGGTCTGGCTGGCTCGCTCTTGCAGAGTTAGCTCAGGTGTGCGTGGTTCGTAGTGGATGGTGAAAATAAAACCCTCACCGGGTGGCCCAAGATAATGAAGTGCCACTGAATCCGGAACATCGGCCAATACGCCATCGGCTGATGGCTTGGCATTTTCAAAAAGGGTATATTCGCTCGGGTAGCGAATGGAGAATTGTCCCGTCTTACTGGTATAGCTCTGCCAATCATCCAGGACTATCGTTTCTTTTGTTTGTGCTGGCATCGTCGTAGGCGTAGCCACAGGAGAGGATAGCGGCGAAACTACAGTAGCATCAGGTTCCACCAGTAGGTGCTGGCGTAGGCCCTTCGGCGTTTTCCTCGGTAGGTTCAGGCATAATCTCTTCTGGCCATTGGCTTACTAGCACTGGCGATACCGGGTTGGCCAAGTCAAAAATCTGTATTGTATCTTTAGTAGCCAGGTAGAGAGTATCACCAGCTACGGCAATAGCACTGCCTTGATCCATTAAAAATTTATATAGTGGGGTCGGGTCGGATCTGAAATATCCAGCACATGCAACCCGCTCATGGTTAACAGATAAGCATACCGGTCACTCACCACCAAGTCTGTGCTGTAACCGTTAAACATTGATGAGGAAAATGTTTTGGGCGCAGCAGGATTGCTCACATCAATTATGTGCAACATACCTGGACAATTACCAGGATCCTGACTGACACATGTCCCAGCCGCCCCATAAACATAGGGAGGGTCAGCTTGATTAGTGGAGAGGGTGATACTCCAGATTTCATTAGGCCAATCTAGAGAGATTAAACGGGTGGCCTGAGGGGTGGTTGGATCAGAAATATCGACGATTTGTAACCCCAAACCTGGTTTAGCTAAATACGCTTGGCCATTAGCGATAGCTATATCAACAAAACCTCCTCACTTATTTCCAAGACACCAACCTCGACTGGCTGACTAGGATTCGACACGTTGACCACTCGGAGACCCGCACCTACAGCAACTACATAAGCGTAAACTTGACCAGCCACTTGATCAACTGCCACACCTCTAGCTCCCTGGCGATAGAGGTAGGCGGGTAGATTCGGCCCTGTTCCGTAAGGAATTACGTCAATCCCGCCTATCAGGGGAGGATTATAGACACCAACCTCAATAGGTTGAGCCGGATTCGAGATATCCACAATCCGTAGACCACTCTCGGCGGCGGCGACATAAGCGTATTTATCGGTTACATAGAGATTAAGAATTGTTTCCACTGGCAGCTTGACGGCACCGAGCGGGCGTGGCGATTGACGATTTGACACATCCAAGATCACCAGGATAGGACCAATGTTAAGGTAGGCATAGTCATCCCGGACATAAACTACGTCAATGGAACGGGGTACAGATTGCAAAAGCTGATCAAAGGACGCGGTGATGGCTGGTTCGGTGGGAGGGTAGAAGCGGACCCAGTGGTAGCTATTGCTGTGGGAGATAACGTGGGGATGGTAGTGGGGGTTGAGGTGGTGTCAATGGTTTCGACCAGCATAGTTGGAGAAGAGGGTGTTAGGTTGCTTATCTTGGTCTGGCAGGCTGCCAGCATCATCAAGACAAGGATACTAATGTTTTTTCAAAGTCTGGTATATATCTTCACCAATTTTTTTGGCAGCCGCTTCACCTGCTTTTGCAAAATATATAGAAAGAAACCCTACAGACGAAGCAGCAATCATGTTTATCATTTGTGGATCCATTACATTTCTCCTTGTTAATATATGCTTTGGTAAAACCGTTGGTAGAAAAACTTGATTTCAACTGAGAATTCATCTGGCTAACGCTGAGTATCTGGAAAAGAATTTGGACATCTTTACACCAGCGTTTTCATTAATATGTGATTAGGACGATAGTATAATATCTCCAACAAACAAAACATAGGTGTTCGGCAGTAGGAATGGAAGGCATCGAAGCGAGGTCGAAAAAGAAGATAGTTCAAGTATAGCATAGCTCGCTTTGCCGCAAAAGGTTTGAAAGGAAATTTGGCGGGTGTTGCCCTACGCCGGACCAAGCCACTCGCCCTCTAAGGGCGCTTCAGCGTCCTTCGCTCTTTCAGCGTGATGGCTTCAGCCTCGCGGCTCTTTCGCCTTAACCGCCCAACTGCGCCAATAAAGCAACTCGATTGATCCCCTAACCCGGACGAGCCGGAACCAAAAAGAATTGAACGCTAAAGACGCTACTGGCGCAGAAGGCGCCAAAGAAACTATAAAAAGCGTTGGCGACTTTGGCGTTATTTGCGCCCTTTGCGTTTAAATTTCCCATCCAACGTTTTGTTTTATGGGCCAGAACTCAACGGTTTAGATCCTATAGTAACCAAACCCCAACCTAATAATGAGGCAACAAAAAAGCCTTAATGATCGTGCCTGGATCATTAAGGCATGCAGTCCCGGTCTCGACGAGACTGAGCGCGATTCTCGGCGAGAATCAACCTGACTCTCGCCGAGAATGGGGCGATTACTCAGTTAGAATGAAAAGGGTCTCACCACAAAGGATGCAGAGAAGGAACAACGAGCACAAAGAAAAAACTCAGTGTTCTCTGAGCCTGCTTGGTGTGCTCTGTGGTGAATCCTTCGCGCCACGAGCGGCTAATACCAACTTTATCACCATTACGCCACCGCCAAGATGTCGCGTAATTGACCATTGCGGCGGTGTTTCCCAAAGCGAGCCCGGACTTCCAGCCGATACGCGCCCGACGGCAAGTCGGCCGGAACGAGGAAGATCAACTCTTTACTCGTGTTGGTTGCCACATACTCGATGCGAAACGGCACGCCTTGAGCGCGCGCCTTACGGAAACGGTACGCCTTGGGTTTCGACATAGATTGTGTAAACCGATTGGCTGGCGGTGATGAATAAGCGGTTGCGCTTGACGCCGCCAAAACAAAGATTCGAAACCACTTCCGGCAGATGAATTTTGCCGATCAGTTGGCCGTCCGGCGTAAAGACGTGGATGCCATCATGGCCCTCACCGGCCCAGCCGGCGCTGGACCAGATGTTGCCGTCAATATCGCAGCGGATGCCGTCGGCCATCGACAGACCCATATCACAAAACACCCGCCCATTGTCCAGCCGGGCATTGTCGATGACATCGTAGACCAGAATTTGGCGGGGATGCCCCGGCTTATGCGACGCGCCGGTGTCGGTAATGTAGAGCTTGCTGAAATCGGGTGAGAAACAGAGACCGTTGGGTTTTTCGAGTTCGTCGGTGACAACGGTGGCTTCGCCGCTGTCGGGGTTTAGCCGGTAGACATGCGTTGGCAGTTCAAACTCGGCTTTATGGCCTTCGTAATGCACCAAGATGCCGTAGCCCGGATCGGTAAACCAGATATGACCGTCCGGGTGAACCACCACATCATTGGGCGCGTTCAATCGTTTACCCTGAAATTGATCCATCAAGACGGTTATACGTCCGTCATGTTCGGTTCGGGTCACGCGCCGGGTGCCGTGTTCACACGAAATTAGCCGGCCTTGTTTGTCCCGGGTGTTGCCGTTGCTATTGTTCGACGGAGTGCGAAAGACGCTAACCGTCCCGGTTTCTTCGGCCCAGCGCAGCATCCGATTATTGGGAATGTCACTCCAAACCAAATAGCGGCCATCCCCAAACCAAACCGGGCCTTCGGTCCAGCGGGCGCCGGTATAGAGTCGTTCCAGGGCGGCGCTGCCCAGAATGTATTGCTCAAAAGCCGGCTCGATAACCTCGATGGCCGGGTCCGGGTAGCGGACAACGCCATGATCCCAATCTCGATCCATTAGTCTGTTCATAATTCTCCTCAATGAGTATTAGGTTTACCTGCGCTCACACGCTTGAGTTTAGCCGATGGCGGTTTAACGGTGGGGCTACAATTTTACCCCATTTTTGATACCCGATCAACCTTCAATATCCCTCACTCCCTCCATTACTCCCATCAAACCTCACCAAACCTCCCGGCTCATATAGGAGCCTGCCCCCACGACAACGGGAAACATGTCGTGGTATCCTAACCGGGCTTGATAAATTTAACCCCTATTTCGAGGAGAGAAACAATGAAACTCTGGCACCATCTTATTTTCACCCTACTTTTAACTGTTGGACTGATTGGTTGTGGCGCGCAGCCCGCCCAACCGCAAGCTGAGGAAGCCGCTCCGGCCCCCCAGACCGAGACCTACACCGATGAGAACGGCTTCTTCACCGCCGAGTATCCGGTAGGCTGGGTGGTTGAACCCTATGGCTTTGGCGATGAGGCCCCTTTCCCCCACGTCACGTTCGGCTCGAACCAGGAGATTATCGACTTGAGCAACGCCATGAAGCCGTTGCCGGAAGATCAAATTGCGGTTGCGGTCATGCTCCTCTCCAGCGATATGTTTGCCGAGGCGGGTGTTACGGCTGAGTCATCATTGGAGGAGGTCGCCCCGTTGGTGTTGATGAGTATGGCGGAAGGTGACGAAGATATCGCTCAGGCGATGACCGATGCCACCATCGAGCCGGTCAACTTGAGCAACGGCACACCGGCTGTACGCGTAACCGCCGCTGCTCCGAGCGAAGCTTACATCGTTCGCCTGGCCGATTTAGGGAATGGGGTGTACATCTTCGCCCCGGCGGTTATCGCCGTCGATTCTCACAACGCCGAGTTGGAGGCGCAGATCGAGGCCATTGTCAACAGCGTCAACGTGACCGCCTCCAGCGAAGAGGTTATGGCCTTTGTGATGGAAACAATGGGTGGGATGGAAGGAATGGAAGAGACCAAGTAACGGATTGGTTATAGACGTTTTAGCCCCCTCTAACTCCCCCCATTTGGGAGAGGACTGGGCAAGTCCCTCTCTGTGGGAGGGATTTAGGGAGGGCTGATCGCCAACTGCGTAACTTCTAGTTGAAATCAAGTATAGATAGATGAAAGGATAAAAACCATGAACAACCCAACGCTCTTTCGTTATGGCGGCATTGCGGCCATTCTTTCCGCCATTCTAAGTGTTGCATTTCCAGTCTTCTTTCTCTCTGGTTATGAGTTTCTGGCGACAGTCTCATTCATCATTGCCTCACTTCTGTCCCTTGTCGTCCTGGTCCCCCTTTACCTGGACCTGCAGACAGATTTTCAGCAGTTGTCGTTAACGGCCCTTATCCTGCTGGTCGGTACGAGCATTTTGGGCCTATTCTTTGATGACCCTGTTGCTGCCCCTATAATTTGGGGTCTTTTGTCGGTAGGCACAGGTCTCGGATATGCTCTTTTTGGCTGGCTTCAATACCGCAGCTCGCATTACCCCAACGGTATGGGCCTTGTGGCTGTCATTACCGGCATTCTAATTGTGCTCTCCGGTATTTTAGTGATGGCCGGCGTCAACCCCGACACTATTGCTGGGCCAATCATTCTGATGATCACCGTAACCCTTGTTATTTGGTTAGGTTGGCTGGGCTGGTACTACCTAAAAGGCAGGTCCGCAAACCCACAGCTCGCATAGTGTCTTGCGGGTAGGTTCAGTCTAACGACTGAATATCTCAAATTCTAATCCATCAATAAGGAGAACAAACAAAAATGAACACCTATCAGACGTTGCAACAAAAAGCGTTGGGCCTGGCTTTTATTCTGGGTCCGCTGTTAACAATAGTTGGCTCAGTCGCCTATATGCTGGGGATTGGCCGGTCTCCGAGCAATCCGTACAGTTGGGTCGATGGTATTTTTATGGCCTATGGCTTCTTGATCATGATTCCCGTGGTGTGGGAGCTATCTCGCATTCTGGGGCAGCGTGCGCCGCTGTTCGGGTTAATCTGTGCGATCCTGGGGCTGGGCTGGGGCATATCCGTTATACCGGCTGCCGCCAGGGCGATGCAGATGGGTATGATCAATGCCGGTCTGAATGAAGACATTATGACCGTTTTAGAGGCTATGCCCGGTTTGCTCGTGCTGATGCTACCGTCGTTACTGTCAATCATTGGGTTGCTTTTATTAGGTATTGGCCTCCTCTGGAAGGGTGGTATTCCCCGTTGGGCAGCAGGATTGCTCATTGTTGGTGCGGTGCTTTTCTTTGTTGGCGTGAATGGTGGCGCAGAGTTTACCGAAAAAAGTCTCACGCTCCTATCACACGTGGCCTTCCTGATTGCCCTGGCCCCGATTGGCCTGCGTTATCTGGCGGGTGATAGCCGGGTGTATGAATTAGAAATGACAACTGCTTGAAACTTGACGCATCGTTTGAACCATATTATGCTGACTTTGGAGAGCAATTAGACATACTCAATACGGTTACGCATCTCTTCAGGCTCATACGCGGTATGGACTAACTCCAGAAACCTGACCCAATCGCCAATACCATGCCGATGTTGCTGGCCAAAGACAATACCAGAATGTTCTAAACCGCTAACCGCAAGTTCAATGTAGTCAATATCGTGCGTGCATAGAACATGGGACATTTGTGTAGCTCGATGCAGATGATTGATATCGCTATCGCCAAGCAATCCTAAATCACGAACGGTGACAACTTCAATACCTCGTCTTTTTAATTGCGTTGCTACAGCAATGGGCACATTTTCATCAAGGTAAAAGCGAATTTCCGTTGCCAATTCGTTTCTCTTTGAAGTTTTCGGCCTGTTTGATTTGGGCGCGCATTGACTGGTCTAACTGGGCTTTGTGTTCATAGTAATACGCCAGCGCCCCATATACTTGAGGTAATGTTAAACCATACCAATCGGCAATACCATCAGCATCTTGATTATGATAATTTTTGGCCATGGCCACATCGGTCACTGTGACGGACGTTCCAATAATGAAAGGCCGACCACTCCGTACTTTGGGATTGATAGCGATAACTTGAATGGCCTGAACTTGCTCTTGGTTATCCATTGGCATTGCCTCCATAGCTGAGCCGTCTTTGTAGTAGACTTTATTATACCATAATCTTGCTTGTAACACGCAAGAGATAAATTATGACGTTACCCAACAGCGCAAGACCGTTACCGTCAAAACAATTGCGATTTCGCTGGCTGACTGTAGGTTTGTTTTTGCTGGCCCTGGCGCCCGGCCCACTGGCACTGGGTTGGTTGGTGCTGCTTGGCTGTGACCCCTATTTGGTTAACGATGCGTCGGCTCGGCTGCCCCTCGGTCTGACCGCCGGCCCGGCGTTTGCCATCCTGGGCGGTTTGATTTTTAGGTACCGGCCCCAGAATCGAATCGGCTGGCTCTGTCTGGTGCTCGGTTTTTGCCTGTCCACGAATAACGCTGTTGATCTTTATGCGCAATGTGGTCTGGCCGGGACGATTGCGGCGCCGGGGAAGGCTTACGCGGCCTGGTTTCTGTACAGCTATGGGACCTTTGTGATTCTTCCTTTGATTTTTCTGTTGCCGATGGTCTATCCTACCGGACGGTTTCTATCACCCCGTTGGCGATGGTTTACCATTGTCAGTCTTATCGTTCTTACTCTCATTTACACAGGGATGGGTCTCGTTCCGGATTTGAGCCGGAGCAACGGCATGGACCGCTTTCCGGTGGCGAACCCCTGGGGGGTATTACCTTTACCAAGCTGGTGGTTTTCTCTCTTTTACACCCTGACGAACCTGAGCTTCGTTTTCCTCAATCTGGTCGGCGTCGCCGCGATGGTCGTTCGGTTTAGGCGCTCGGTTGGCGATGAACGGCAGCAGATGAAGTGGCTGGCCTATTTTTTGACCATAGCGATTGGGATTCAGATGCTTTTTTTCAATTTACCTGCGGCCTTCTGGTATCCCCAGCTAATAGAAAGCATTTGGTTCGACGTGGTTCTGTGGCTGGTCTTTTTGGGCTTTCCGCTGGTCATCGGCATCGCTATCTTCAAATACCGGCTGTACGCCATCGACATCATCATCAACCGCACCCTGGTCTACGGCGGCCTGACTCTGCTCATCACCGCCGCCTATGTCCTCTTCGTCGGCGGCATCGGGACGCTGGCGGCTAATCAATCGGGACAGGTCATTGGCTTGGTGGTGGGCACGGCGATTGTGGTTGTCGGGTTACGTCCCTTACATCGTATGTTGCAGATGAATGTTAATCGTTTTGTGGCTGTCTCCCCTTTACCCCAACCCGCTCTCTATGGGACAGAGCGTTTCGCCTCCGCCCCTGTGGTGTCCGGAGGAAGGTCCGAGGGGGACATAGCGACTGACAACCCCATCACCTCACCGCCATACATCGGGGGCGTTCGAAATATCGCCTCTATCCCGGCCCAACGCAACCCGATCCTGCACTGGATCGCGCTGGTTAGCTGGGGCCTTATCGTGCTGGCTTATCTGATATTATTCTTGTTCGGTTTAAAATTAGATTATTCAGACATGCTGGTTCCCTGTGCGGGCGGTTGGGACGCGGGCTGCAACCCCATGGCAATTTCAGCCGCAGAGGTAGCGGTGCTGTCATCCTGGGGGCTGACAATACGGACCTATGCCCTGGCGATGACCCCCGTATACGTGGTTTTGCTGCTGGTGTATTGGGTTTTAGGGGGTCTGATCCTGTGGCGTCAGGGCACCAGCCGGCTGGGGCTGGCCGTTTCCCTGGCCTTGATCGTCCTACCCGTATCCACACTGACGGGTGGGATCGATTGGGTGACAATCAACCCAAACCTAGCCTTCCTGGCTGTGTTCGTTTCGAACCTCGGGATGGCCATCGTGCTAGCCTTCTTTTACCTGATACCCACCGGCCGTTTTTCTCCCCGCTGGGCTTATATCCCCTTGGTCTGCAGCCTTTTGTTTCTCGGTGTGGGGCAGCTGGAAGTTAGCGGCATCTTGACCCTATCAGACCAAGCCACATCTCTGGCTTTCATCACTCTGTTCAGCCTGGTACTCCTTGGCGGCAGCTTTCAAATCTATCGTTATTTGAAAGACTCCAATCCCATAGAACGACAGCAAACCAAATGGATCTTCGTTGGCGTATTGACCTACGTCCTAGCGGTCATTGTCTGGGTCCTGATTTTCGGCGGCGTGTTGGACATTCCGGCCGGGCAACCCCGCCTCCTGGCCAACTTCGGCGGTTGGTACGTCAATTTATTGGCTCTCCTCATCTTGCCGGTCGCCATAACGATGGCTATTCTGCGCTACAAGCTGTGGGACATTGATCTCATCATCAATCGCACCCTGGTCTATGGCGGTCTGACCCTACTCATCACCGTCGTTTATGTCTTCCTCGTCGGAGGCATCAGTACCCTGACCGCCAACCAGTCGGGACAAGTTATGGGCCTGATGCTGGCAACGGGCATTGTGGCCGTTGGGGTGCGCCCGCTCCATCGCTCATTACAGGCGACCGCCGATCGCTTTGTCGCTGTGCCGGACTTACCACCCGTAGGAGAGCCTATGAACGAACCCACTACGCAGATGACCGACCCGGCCCGGCCCAGATCGTTTATCCGCTGGATCGCCCTGGTTATCTGGGCGCTGATCGTGCTGGCGCATCTGGTTCTTTTTGTGTTCGATTTAAACGTCGATTTTGCCCAGATGCTGGTGCCCTGTAGCGGCGGTCTGGACGGAGGCTGCAATTTCCTGGCCATTTCAGAGTCAGAGATGGCGGCGCTGACCGTCTGGGGGTTGACGCCACGGGCCTACGCTTTGGCGATGAATCTGGTTCCGATAATAGTCCTGCTCGTTTATTGGTTGTTGGGCGGTCTGATTCTGTGGCGGCAGGGGATGAGCTGGTTTGGTTTGGCCGTTTCCCTGGCCCTGATCGTTACCCCTATCATGGCCTATTCAACCGACACCGATTGGACCTTAGTCAACCCCAACCTAGTCCCCCTGGGGGCAATCGTCGTGTTTCTCGGAACGGTTATTATGTTGCTTTTTCTTTACCTTATACCTAACGGCCGTTTTTCTCCCCGCTGGGCTTATATCCCCATGATCTGCACCCTTTTGCTTATTGGCGGTGCGCCCCTGGAAATTAGCGGCGTCATCGCTCCGCCAGCCCAAGTAGAACCTCTGATTAACATCACTACTATCAGCTTGGTCCTTCTTGGCGGCGGCTTACACATCTACCGCTATTTGAGAGACTCCACCCCCATTGAACGCCAACAAACCAAGTGGATCTTATTTGGCATATTATCCTTCATTGTAGCAGTCATTATCTGGGTAATCGTTTTTGGCCGGGCGGTGGCTATTCCCGATGGGGAACCCCGCCTCCTGGCCAACTTCGCAGGTTGGCTCCTCACAGGCTTATTTCTCCTCGCCCTACCGGTCGCCATAACCCTGGCTATTCTGCGCTACAAGCTGTGGGATATTGATGTCATCATCAATCGCACGCTGGTCTACGGGGGCTTGACCCTGGCGGTGGTTTTGATTTACACCCTGACCGTGGGTGGCTTAGGGGTGCTTTTTCACACCACCGGCAATTTCATCATCTCGCTTTTGGCCACAGCCCTGATTGCCATCGCTTTCCAGCCGGCCCGCGAGCGCCTCCAGCGGGCGGTCAACCGCTTCATGTTCGGCCAGCGGGACGATCCCTATGCTGTTCTCTCCCACCTGAGCCAGCAGCTACAAACCACCGCCGTACCGACCGAAACCCTGACCTCGATTGTCGAAACGATTGCCGCCACGCTCAAGCTGCCCTACGTCGCCATCGAGCTGGTTGAACAGGAAGCGCAGGTGGGGCAAGCCGCCGTGGGCGAGCCGGTCGGCGAGACTGTGGAGCTGCCGCTGCGCTACCAAAAAGAGACCGTCGGGCGGTTGCTGGTGTCACCCCGCGCCCCCGGCGAGAAATTTACCATTAAAGAGCAACAACTGCTGGCCGATATCGCCGCTCAGACCGGCCCGGTGGCCTCGGCCACCCGCTTGACCCTGGCCTTACAACGATCTCGCGAAAAGCTGGTCCTGGCCCGCGAGGAGGAGCGCCGCCGCATCCGCCGCGACCTGCACGACGGCCTCGGCCCCACCCTGGCCAGCCAAACCCTCAAATTAGACATCGTTCTTGATATGTTGACCAGCGATCCTTCCACCGCCGGACAGCACGTCACCCAGTTAAAAGCACAAACCCAACAGATGGTGGCCGACATTCGGCGGTTGGTCTATGAGCTGCGGCCGCCCGCGCTCGATGAGCTAGGATTGCTCGAAGCGCTGCGGTCCCACGTGGCCCAAATGAGCGGGACCAACGGCCGGCTGTCTATTTCGATTGCCGCCAAGCCGGATCCGTTACCCGCGCTCCCGGCGGCGATTGAGGTCGCCGCCTACCGCATCGCCTTAGAGGGGGTGACCAATGTCGTCCGTCACGCCCAGGCCAGCCATTGTCAGGTGCGTTTTGCCATCACGGAGGAACAGCCCCTACCCAACCTGGTCATCACCATCACCGACAATGGTCGCGGCTTGCCCAGCCTATTCCAATCCGGCGTCGGGCTAACCTCGATGAGAGAGCGGGCCGAGGAGTTGGGCGGCGTCTGCACGGTCGGAGCGGCGCAAAACCAAGGTACGCGGGTCAGAGCCGTGCTGCCTTTTTCAACCAATGGAGCAGGCCGATGATTCCCGTTATTAAAATACAAAGAGGTGAACCATGACCGCTATTCGCGTATTAGTTGTAGATGACCACACCCTATTTCGCGATGGCTTGATCGCGATTCTCACCAATATACCGGATATTGAAGCGGTGGGTGAAGCCGGAACCGGCCAAGAAGCGGTGGCCCAGGTCAAAGCCTTAGCCCCGGATGTCATCTTAATGGACATCAACATGCCCGACCTAAACGGTATTGAGGCCACCCAACAGGTCCTGGCCATCAAGCCCGATACCGGCATTATCATGCTGACGATGTTAGAGGATAACGACTCGCTGTTTGCGGCTATGTGCGCCGGAGCGCGAGGCTATATTTTGAAAGGGGCCGACAAAGCAGAGGTCATCAAAACCATTCGGGCCGTCGCCGCCGGTGAGGCCTTATTCGGCCCGGCCATCGCCACCCGACTGACGACCTTTTTCCAAAACGCGCGAGGCGGGACTCAGCAGCCCGAAGATGCTGCCCCCTTTCCCGATCTAACCGACCGTGAACGCGAGGTACTTGAGTTAATCGCCCAAGGGGAAAATAATCAGGATATTGCCCAGCATCTCCACATCAGCGCCAAAACAGTCAGCAACCACATTTCCAATATTTTCAATAAATTGCAGGTCGCCGACCGGGCGCAGGCTATCGTTAGAGCTAGGCAGGCGGGGTTGGGTGGGTAGATAACATAAATTGCCCATCAGGTTACTGTAACGCTCGGATGAGACGGTGTATACCGGCTTCAATCTCTATCTCATCGATGCCCGCATAGCCCAGCAGCAGCGCGCTGGGTTGGACCGCTTCGATGCTGTAGGTGGACAACGGCGCGGCATCAACCTCATGGGCCGCCGCCTGCTGCGATGCGGTAAAATCGTCAACATGATCGGGCAGCCAACCTAACAGGTGCATGCCGGACTCGGCCGGTTCAACATCCAATAATCCGGTTAGTTCACGCCGGGCTATCTCCACCAGGACGGCCTGGCGGTCGGCGTACAGCGCCCGCATGCGCCGAATATGGCGCACAAAATGCCCCTCACTGATGAAGTCGGCCAGGGCCAGTTGCTCCAGCAGCGGCGGATGTTGAACGGCAAACTTACGGGCGGCGCGAAAGCTCTCCACCAAATCGGGCGGCGCAACCAAGTAGCCCAGGCGTAAGGCCGGAAACATCACTTTGCTAAATGTCCCCAGATAGATGACTCGGTTCTCTCGATCAATCCCCTGTAAAGCGGCCAGTGGACGGCCGGTATAACGGTATTCGCTGTCATAATCATCCTCAAGGACCCAGGCATCGGTCTGGCTGGCCCACTCCAAAAGTTCTAGCCGTCGTTTAAGACTCATCGTAACGCCCAGTGGAAATTGATGCGAAGGCGTGACGAAGGCTAGCCGGGCTTCAGGACAGCTTGTCACACCGGCGCTAACAATAAGCCCCTCTTGATCGACAGGCACCGGTATGGTTCGCGCTCCGACTCCAAGCAGGCCGCCATAAGCGCCGGGATAACCGGGGTCCTCAACCCAAGCGGCGTCACCTGGATCAAGCAGCACCTTGGCGACCAAATTGATGCCCTGTTGTGAGCCGGCCACGACAATGACTTGGTCGGTGGTACACCGCACCCCCCGCGCTGTGCCCAAATAGCCGGCAATGGTTTCGCTTAGCGGTTGGCAATCGCCATAATTGAGCAGATCGAACGATGATCGGCGCGCTTGCCGGGCCAGCAGCCGCTCCCAAATTTTGCGGGGAAAAACATCGAGGGCCGGTATCCCTTCCCGAAAGGCGCGCAGTTTGCCGTGGTGGAGCGATATGGAGGCTTTAGGCATGTGATGGGCCATAGCCAGCAGCTTGGCCCCACGCTGAGATGGCTGGCGGCCCTGCTGGGATCGAGCCGGCATAACCGTAGGGGCGTCGGTTGATATCGACAACATCTCATCGGGCAGGGCTTGGGCCACGTAGGTGCCGGAGCCATGCTTGCTTTCCAAATAGCCTTCAGCAGTCAGTTGCGCGAAGGCATTCAAAACCGTGTTGCGAGAGACCCTTAAGTAGGTTGATAGAAATCGGGTGGAAGGTAGCTTCATCCCCGATGAAAGTTGCCCGACCAAAATGGCCTGACGTAGCCCCTCGTAAAGTTGTTGGTAGAGCGGCACAGCAGACGCTTGGTCGAGCGGCAGCGCCGTCAATACGGTTGGTAAGGGCAGAGTAGTCACGATTACCTCTATTTTTGATCTTCAAATCCCAAAAAGTGGTACCATTATTCTAGCTATAAGTGGCCCTTTACACAAAGCCACTCCTGGACTATACTTCTTGACCAAGAAAGTCGCTCCTGAGTTCGACAAAAGCTACTGCCTGACCCCTTGTGGGTGTTATACCGGCAAAAACCAGCACCAAGTTCGTGCTACCCCTAACAATTCAACTTTGTCGAACAAAACTCCAACGTTAACCTACCCTGGCAAATTCCCAACATTAATTCAAGTTACCACCTGTTCGCGAACAAGACCTGACAGGTTTTCAAACGGGCCTTAATGCGGCTAAATTTCCCGAATTGCCCTGATTTTTCTCTGGACGGTAATCCCAAAACCTGTCAGGTCTGATGAGTGGCAACTGGGGTGACCTTTAGAGACTTTTAATGTTCAACTCCGGTTACCACCCCACCGGAGCATAATAATTTGGATTGAACCACGAATTATTAGATTGAGAGAGGAAGTTATGGATGATAATTCTGTTTCAAATTATGGCCGATGGTCGGGGCGCAACGCCGACAAAGATACGCTAAGATCAGAGATTTGGTCGCTGCTTGAGACGCGCGCGGCTTCGGTTGGCTCGGTTTGGAGCCGCATCCCCAACTTTATCGGTGCTGAACAAGCCGCCCAACGACTGGCCGAGTTGCCGATTTGGCAGCAGGCCAAGGTCGTCAAATCAAACCCCGACCCTCCCCAAATTCCGGTACGATTGCGCGCCCTACAACAAGGCAAGCTGCTGTATATGCCGGTACCCGAACTGGTCAAGGATTTTCCCTTTGTTGAATTGGATCCCGTTGATTTACAAAACCGGGGCATCCCGTTCGAGCTGGTGGCCGACTCGGCCGGGGCTGTCGAGCATGGCCGTAAGGTTAATTTCCATGAAATGCAACCTTATGATTTGGTAGTGGTTGGCTGTGTGGCGGTGACTCGTAACGGCGGCCGCACCGGTAAAGGCGGGGGATTCGCCGACCTGGAACTGGGTATCTTTCGCGAGATCGGGTTGGTTAAAGCCGATACACCCATTGTAACCACGGTTCATTCCCTCCAAGTTGTCAACAACGATCGGGTAGTGATGGTGGCCCATGACTCGGCCTTGAACTGGATCATCACCCCGGACGAAGTGATCGAGACCCGCACGCCTTATCCCCAACCCCACGGGGTTGATTGGGAGGCCGTGCAGCCTGACCAGTATCAGAATATTCCCTTCCTGACCACCTTAAAAGACTCGTTAACCCCAGGCCATGAGCCGGCTTCCTCTAAAACCGAATCCTAACGGAGGTATCCAATGGGAACGCTTTTAGTCAAAAATGCCGATGTGGTGATTACGATGGATGATCGCCGCCGTCAGATTCACGGAGGCGGTATCTTTGTCCGCGACAACGTGATCGAACACATTGGGCCGACTGATGACTTGCCCGGCGAAGCTGATGAGGTAATTGAGGCCAAAGGCATGGCTATTTTGCCCGGCCTGGTCAATACCCATCATCATTTCTTTCAATCCTTGTTTCGAGCCGTGCCGGGCGCGCAAAACCACGGCTTGTTTGATTGGCTGGTCCGGCTGTTTCCCATCTACGGCGAACTCACCGATGAGGCCGTTTACATCAGCTCCCTAACGGCCATGGCGGAGATGATTCTATCGGGTTGCACCACCAGCAGCGACCATCTCTACCTGTACCCCAACAACGCTACCCTAGATGCCCAGATCCGGGCGGTTCGTGAAATTGGTCTCCGCTTCCATGCCACTCGGGGGGCCTTATCATTGGGACGGAGCCAGGGCGGTTTAACCCCCGACTCATTAGTTGAGACGGATGAGGCCATTCTAAACGATTGCCAGCGGGTGATCGAAACCTACCATGACCCCGACCCCTTCTCGATGTTGCGGGTGGGATTAGCCCCGGCCACCCCGTTCACCGTGACCAAGGACCTCATGCGCGAGACGGCGAAGCTGGCCCGCTCTTATAAAAATGTCAGGCTGCACACCCATGTGGCGGAGACCAAGGATGAAGAGGTTTACTGCTTGCGCGAGTTCAATCAACGGCCGGTTGATTACATGGTTGAACAGGGCTGGGTTGGTCCCGATGTATGGTGGGCGCACACCATTGTCGTCAACAGCGATGAGATTAAGCTGCTGGCCGAAACCGGCACCGGCGTGGCCCATTGCCCCTCATCGAACATGCGCCTGGGGTCGGGTATTTGTCCCGTGCGCGACATGCTCGATGCGGGGGTTAAGGTCGGCATCGGCGTGGATGGTTCGGCCAGTAATGATTGCGGCCATGTTATGAATGAAGCGCGTATGGCCCTGTTACTTCAGCGCGTCAACGGTGGCCCCGGCATGTTTACGGTGGAAGAAGGGCTGGAGTTAGCGACGCGGGGCGGGGCGGCGGTGCTGGGGCGGACGGACATCGGCTCGCTGGCCGTTGGCCAGGCGGCGGACTTTATTGGCATTAACCTGAACACTCTCAGTTTGGCGGGCGGAGCCGTCCACGATCCCCTGGCCGCGCTGTTACTGTGTCGCGTTGACCGGGTTGATCTGTCGGTCATCAACGGTCAGGCCATCGTCCGTTACGGCGAGCTGCTCACCGTTGATCTCGATAAGCTGATCACCCGCCACAATGAAATTGCCGCCGAGTTGGTATCACGCCATCCTGAGGCGGAACAATTCAAGTTGGTTTGACCGGGTGTACCTCAAAATCTGAGATACACTCGTATTGATTAACCCCAAAAGGAGGTGATCGCTAATTCATCAATCGCTGTGTAGGACAAGACCATAAAATATTATTTTCGTTTTATCTACCTAATGGAGGAGGATAAAAAAATGTTGCGAAACATTCATTGGTTGACCATTACCTTATTAGTTATGGCCGGATTGGTACTCGGTGCTTGTGGTAGCCCGCCTCCGGCGCAAGAGGCCGCCCCCACCGAAGAGGCGGCCGTAGAACCCGCCCCAACAGAAGAGGCCGCCCCAACGGAAGAGGCGGCTGTAGAAGAACCGGCCCCCACCGAAGAAGCTGAAGCGGCCGAAGCAGGCGCAGCCGTCGTGAAGGTCGCGCTGCTGCTACCCGGCCCAATTACCGATGGCGGCTGGAGTCAGTTGGCCTATGAAGGACTGGAAGCGCTAGGTCAAGAAGAGGGCTTTGAAGTCGCCAATACGGAGAGTGTCAGTCAGGCCGACATCCCCGAGTTCACCCGAGGCTACGCCGATGATGGCTATGATCTGATCATTGGGCATGGCTTTGAATTTGGCAGCGCCTTCATTGAAATCGCCCCCGAATACCCTGACCAATTTTTCTTTGCCACCACCTTCCAACCCCAAGACGATATTCCGGCGAACGTAATGTATGTTGACGCCGCCTACTTTGACGCCGCCTACGGTGCCGGCGCTCTGGCCGCCCTGATGTCCGAAAGCCACGTGGTTGGCTTCGTCGGCGGGGGCGACAACCCCACCCAACGCGGTATGATGAACGCCTTCATCACCGGGGCCGAGAGCACCGTCCCCGATACCACCGGCCTGGGCGTGGTCACCGGCGACTACAACGACGCCGCCAAAGGGCGTGAGGCCGCGGCCACCATGATCGGCAACGGCGCTGATGTGATATGGCACGCCGCTGACGTGACCGGTCTCGGCGCTATCGAGGGGGCTTCGGCCAGCGGAGCCAAAGTGTTGGGCGCTTACTCCGACCAAACGTCAGTCGCCCCCGATAGCATGGGCGCCAGCCTGGTGATGGACCTCAGCGCCATGGTCCAAACGTTGGGGCATGATGTCCGCGATGGCACCTTTGCCGCCGGCACGGAATGGAAACCCACCGTCGCCGAAATGTGGCATTGGTCAGCCGGAGATAGCGACCACAATTCAGAGATTATTCCCGATGACGTCTGGGAGCAATATCTGGTTATCTGG
Organism: Anaerolineales bacterium; assembly: GCA_020634855.1. Classification (GTDB taxonomy): domain Bacteria; phylum Chloroflexota; class Anaerolineae; order 4572-78; family J111; genus JAGRBY01. The sequence goes on along the minus strand of JACKAU010000016.1, from coordinate 83,749 downwards.
AATGATCTGGCTGCGGGTAAGATTGAGTATACCGTAGTGACCGAGTAATGTAACTTAACCGAGGCTAAGAATTTACTACACCCTCACCCCATCGCTAACGCGACGGGGTGAGGGCCAAAATATAGTGGAGCGACAAAGCTTGCTTTATATAACGGAGCGACAAAGCTTGCTTTGTCCCCCAGGTGAGGTCAAAGTAATGAAGACTAAGAAAATCCGGGCCAAAGAGCGCGAGGCTGAAGCCTCACGCTAAAAGAGCGAAGGACGCTGAAGCGCCCTACTCTGGCGAAATCCTAGCCCGAAGTGGTTCCGCTCTTTTAGCACGGGTCTTTAGGCCCGTGCTGCGGGGGACGGCACGTTTGTACCGATTAAATTCTTGATCTTCATAACTTTGACGCTCCAGATCTTTATCTTTAACGGAGACACAATATGGCTATCCGCATGTGGAATCATTTATCTACCACCGACTTCCTTGAGGTCGATCGCGACAAGACGCTGGTGCTGATGCCGCTGGGAGCCACCGAACAGCACGGCCCCCACTTACCCGTCGGCACCGATCATCTTTTAGTCGAGGAGGTTCTGCGCCGGATTAAGCCCCGCCTCGATGATATTGAGGCGCTTTTACTGCCGACGTTGTGGTGTACCAAAAGTAACGAGCATGTGGCTTTTCCCGGTTCCCTCTATCTACAAGCCGAGACCATGATGGCGATGGTCCATGATATTACGGCCGCGATCAGCCGCTCCGGGTTCAAGCGGCTGGTCATCATGAATTGGCATGGCGGCAACAGCGATTTACTGAGCGCGCTGACCCGTGACATCCGGCAGCGATCCCAACTCCTCACGTTCCTTATCGATATCGTGTACATCTTCATGGGGCCGACATCTGAACAGGCGGGGGTGGCTCAGGGGGTCGATATTCACGCCGGACGCTACGAAACCGGCATGATGTTGGCGGCTTATCCTAACCTGGTCAAGCCTGGCCCCTATCAGGACATCGGCAGCGACCTGAAACGGGGTCGTCTGGCCGATAGTTTCGCCGGCTGCCGCTATGTTCTACCCGAAGGGGGGCCGGTGCGCGTTGGCTGGGAGACCACCGACTTGACTTCAGACGGGGTTATCGGCAATCCGGCCGGATCAAACGCCGCCGAAGGCGAGCAAAATCTGGAAGAAATGGTCGAGCGAGTCGAAGCGATGTTGCGCGAAATTGCCACCTTTGAATTTCGGAGCTGATATGGCCCCCATCGTAGACATGAAAAACATCACCAAACGCTTTCCGGGGGTGTTAGCCAATGATCAAGCGAACCTGACCGTCGAGGCGGGTGAAATTCACGCGCTTCTGGGCGAAAACGGGGCCGGGAAAAGCACCCTCATGAATATCCTCTACGGCCTGTATCAGCGCGATGACGGTGAAATCTGGGTGCAGGGCCAACAGGCCGAAATCCGCAGCCCCAGTGATGCCATCGCGCTCGGGATTGGCATGATCCACCAGGATTTTATGCTCATCCCCCGCTTCACCGTGGTCGAAAATGTGGTGATGGGTCTGGATGAGGCCGGCTCCGGCCCCCGGCTGGACTTGACCAGCGCGGCCAAACGCATCGATGAGCTATCGACCCAACATGGGCTGGCCGTAGACCCCCAGGCCCGGGTGGAACATCTCTCGGTGGGGGTCGAGCAACGGGTCGAGATCCTCAAGCTATTGTATCGTCATGCTAAATTACTGATCCTCGATGAACCGACCGCCGTGTTAACCCCGCAAGAGGCGGAAGGGCTGTTTAAGGTGTTGCGCTCGCTGGCCGACAAGGGCCATGCCATTATTTTTATCACCCATAAACTGCACGAGATTATGGCCATTGCCGACCGGGTGACCGTGCTGCGCGATGGGCATGTCATTGCCACGTTAGAAACCCAGGCCACCAGCCCCCGGGAGATGGCCCAAATGATGGTAGGCCGGGAGGTCATATTTCAGGTGGATAAACAAGCCCGGTCGCCAGGCCAGCAGGTCCTTCAGGTGGAAAATTTACATGCCGACGATGACGCCGGACACCGCAAACTAGCTGGCGTCGATTTTCAGATTTCTGAAGGCGAGATTGTCGGGCTGGCCGGGGTCGATGGCAACGGCCAATCGGAGCTGGCCGAAGCCCTGATGAACCTGCGCCCCATCAAGCAGGGGCGGATTGTGGTCGATGGGGTCGATGTGACTCACCTATCGTCGGCCGCCCATCGCGCGGCCGGGATGGCTTATATTCCGGCCGACCGGCGCAAGGTTGGCTCGGTGGGCGCTTTGAGTATTGCTTACAATGCTATTTTGGGTAATCTGGCCCGCTACACGGGCGTCGGCCGGGTCTTTATTAATGAAGGTCGGGTCAAAGAGCACGCCAAAACCTTGGTCGATCGCTTCAATGTACGGACCCCCAGCATCAACTTTGAAGCTGGCAAGCTGTCGGGCGGAATCTGCAAAAGGTGGTGTTGGGCCGCGAAATCATGCGCCAGCCTCACCTGCTGATTGTGGAACAACCCACGCGGGGTTGGATATTGGAGCCACCGAATACGTGCGGCGGCAACTGCTGGCCGAACGCGACCGAGGCGCGGCGATGCTGCTGATCTCGGCGGAACTGGAGGAAATTCTAACGCTGAGTGATCGGATCGCCATCATCTATCAGGGAGAAATTATGGGGATTATCGAGGCCGAGGGGCTAACGTCGAAGCCATTGGGTTAATGATGGGCGGCACTAAAGGCCGACCAACTGCCGGTGGAGGTCTGATGAGTAGCCGGCCCTTGATCGAACGCCGTCTGGAACCGAATGACTCGCCCTTGACCGTCAGCCTCATCACGCTGCTGGCCATTCTGGCGGCCCTGTTGGTGGGCAGCCTCTTTTTTCTGCCCTTTGGGGCCAATCCGCTCGAAGCCTACAGCGCCATGTTCCGGGAAAGTTTCGGCAACCTGCGCGGGATCGGCTTTTCACTGGTCAGGGCGACGCCCCTCATCTTTGTCGGTTTGGGGACGATTTTTGCCTGGCGGTCAGGCTTCTTCTACCTGGGCTTTGAAGGCGCTATCCTGACCGGCGCGGCGATGGCTGTTTGGGTGGCCCTGCTAACCGCCCCCGAGGCGGCTATTGGCCCCTTGCCGCCGCTGTTTTTTTTCCCTTGGTGTTTGCCGCCAGCTTTGCGGCCGGGGGCGTTTGGGCCGGTATCGTGGGGATATTACGCGCCCGGTTTGAGGGCAATGAGGTGATTATCTCGCTGATGATGAACTTTGTGGCGATCTTCTTGATCAACTACTTGGTTTCCGGGCCACTGCGCGCCCCCGGCGATTTACCGCAAACCCCTCGCATCCCCGAAGCCACCGCCTTGCCCTTTATCATTCCCGGTACCCGCGCTCACGCCGGCATCCTGGCGGCCTTGGTCGCGGCCTTGGTGGTGTGGCTGATCCTGCGCAAGACGCCGCTGGGGTATCAGCTGATTGTGGCCGGCCTAAGCCCGCGAGCGGCCCGTTACGGCGGCATCAATGTCGAAAACCGGCTAATTCTGGCGGCGTTTGTGGCCGGCGGGCTGGGCGCTTGGGCCGGACTGGTTGAAGTATTGGGCGTTCAATTTCGGCTGTTGGATGGTCTGGCCGAGGGAACGGGCTTTATCGGCATTGTGGCCGCCTTGCTGGGCAAGTTGCATCCGGCCGGGGTGGTGGTGGCCTCAATTTTGTATGCCGGTATGGGGGTCGGAGCCGATGTGATGCAGCGCCGGGCCGGCGTCCCCAGTTCGGTGATTTTTACGATTCAGAGCTTAATTGTGTTGTTCATTCTGGCCAGTGACATCCTGCGCTACTATCGCATCAATTGGCCCGGCTTAGGGTCTACATCGTCAACCGACCCATCAAATGAAGCAGACATTACTACCATACCTAAGGGATAAATTATGGGACTGGAACAAATTCTAACCTCGGCATTTCTCGTTACTTGGCTGGCGGCCAGTATCCGGCTGGCCGGGCCGGTTTTGTTGGCCGCATTGGGGGAGACCTTCGACGAACTGGCCGGCGTATTGAACATCGGCATCGAAGGCACCATCCTGATCGGAGCGCTGACCAGTTTCTTGATCTCCTTCCAACTGGGGAGTCCGGTGTTGGGGGTCTTAGGGGCTATTTTGGTAGGGCTGTTGTTCAATCTGTTTTTGGCCTGGATGTATATCGATGTCAAGGCCAACCAGGTGGTGGTCGGCATCATTTTCAATCTGATGGCGTTGGGTCTGACCAGTTTTGCCTCGCGGGCGATCTTGGGCGCTCAAGCCAAACCGCAAAAAGCCGCCATGTTTCATGAGCTGCATCTGCCCCTCCTGTCGGACATTCCCATTCTCGGCCCCATCTTCTTTAGCCACAGCATTTTAGTTTACATCACCTTCGCGCTGGTCTTTGTATCCGGCTTTGTGTTATACCGCACCAAGTTTGGCCTCAAACTCCGCGCCGTGGGCGAACACCCTCGGGCGGCCGATACCGCCGGGATCAATGTGTTCAGAATACGCTATATCGGGGTGCTCATTTCCGGCGCGGCCGCCGGTATGGCCGGCGCGTATCTGGTGTTGAGCCAACTGGGGATTTTTCGCGATAATATTGTGGCCGGCCGGGGCTTCATTGCGCTGGCTATCGTCATTTTTGGCCGGTGGAACCCCTACAAGGCCGCTATCGCCGCGCTGGTGTTTGGGGCCGCCGATGCTTTACAGCTTTCATTACAAATATTCGTCTTTAATATTCCCCCGCAACTGCTGCTCAGCTTACCCTATGTGTTGACCATTTTGGCCATGTCTGGCCTACTGGGCAAGGCGACTCAACCCACCGCCTTGATGACGCCTTATACAAAAAATTAAATTTGAGGAGAGATTGCTCAATGGATATCATTCAAGTTTTTCAACGCGCCGTTTCACGCCACGGCGACCGGGTATTCCTGTTTGATCGTCAGACCACCATCACCTACGCTCAGGCCGAGGCCCGCACCAACGCTATTGCCGCCGAACTTTTAGAGCGCGGCCTGGGCGACGGCGATACGCTGGGATTGGCCGCATCCGACCGCGTGTCGCTCTGGCTGGCGATTATCGGCGCATGGAAGGCCAATGTCCTGCCGTCGCTGATTGATGCCCGGACGCCCGACGACAAGCTGCCGTATTTTCTGGACGACATTGGGGCCAAGGTCATTGTGGCCGCCCCTGAAATTACGGATCGCCTAAAAGCCGCCGGCGCAGACGTGGTAATCGATATTGAACAGGTGGGCGCGGCCAAGCCCACCGCCGCCATAAACCGTCACGGCCCGGCCTCTCCGCTCTACTTGTCTTACACCTCCGGCACAACCGGGCTGCCCAAAGGCGCGGTGCTGCTGTCTGAGCCGGTTACGCTGGGCACAAGCTGTATTGCCGACCGGCTCCAGTTGACGCGTAGCGACATCTTACTGGCGACAACCCCCATCTCCAGCAGTTTCCAATTAGTCGCGGCCTTGATGCCGGCGCTGCACGTGGGAGCCAGCGTGGGCTTGGTGGCCGGCTCCACCATCGAGGTAATCTGGGAGACGGCGTTGAAACACCAGGCTACCATTCTGGTGGCTTATCCCTTAACCCTGTCCGACATCGTCAACGCCCCGCCAGCGGTTGAGAGGAAGTCGCCGTTTCGAGTGGCTTTATCGGGCGGGTCGTCATTAGCTCCTCGCCTGAAACGGGACTACCGGCAGCGGCTGGGGATTTCGTTACTGGAAAGCTACGGCCAGAGTGAGTTAGGCGGCTTCATGGTGATGGGCGCGCCGCACGACGACCCCCAAACCTTGGCCGTCGGCTTTGCCGGTCGTCCCTCGCCGACCGGCTGGCCTATATCGGTGATGCGGATGGCCAAGAGTTGCCGGCCGGCGAGATCGGCGAGGTGCTGGTCACCCACGGCTTTTTGACGAATACCGCAACAAGCCGGAGCAAACCGCTGCCAGCAAGCGCGGCGGCGTTCTCCACACCGGCGACTTGGGCATCTCTAATGAAGATGGCTATATTAAAGTCGTTGGCCGGGTGAGCGAAGCCGACACTGCTCGCCAACGCGGCGGCTTCCTGCGGGAGGTAGAGGATACCTACTACGAACATGAAGCGGTTCAACACGCCGTGGCCGTAGCCGGGGCCAATGGCGTCGTCGGCGGCTTTGTCGAGCTGAAAGCCGGGCAAAACAACATCGGCTGAACAGTTACAGCAATTTGTCGCCGCCCGAGGTGCCGGCCGGCTTGCTGCCGCAAAAGACCATCATTTTAGACAAGATGCCGCGTACCTTCAGCGGCAAGGCCGACCGGCTAACTTTGTCGCAGCAAGTGTAAGGCGCGTCAAAGGGGACAACCTTGCCGTCCCCGCAGCACGGGCCTAAAGACCCGTGCTAAGAGAGCGAAGCCCTTTCGGGCTAGGACTTCGCCATCTGAGGGCGCTTCAGCGTCCTTCGCTCTTTTGCGCGATGGCTTTAGCCTCGCGCCCTTGGGCTTCCTGCTTGGGTTATTTAAGGAGACAACAAAATGGTTTGTCAAGATTTGTTATACAACGGCGCGGCGCAGACACCCCGACGCGGTGGCGCTGCATTGGATTGACCGTGATCGCAAGTTGACCTACCGCCAGGCGGTCGCCGAGATGGAGCGTGTGGCCGGGGCCTTGGCCGCGTTGGGGGTGGGTCACGGTGATCGAGTCGGCATCTTGGCTCATAACGGCATGGATTACCCTCATATTATGTTTGGAGCCTGGCGGCTGGGGCCGTCGCCGCCCCGGTGGATTTGCAATGGGCCGATGCCTGGATCATTATATCAATGACGCCAGCCCCAAAGTGCTCATTTATACCCACGATAAATATGAGGCCATCCATCGCTGCCGGCCGCTGATGCCGACGGTCGAGCATTATATCTGTATGGATGGGGCGCAGCCGGGCGCGCTGGATTGGGGAAAATTACTGGCCGACGCGCCCGCCCCGCCCCCTGATCCCACTCGAAGCAGCGACCCGGCCTATCTCTGGTACGAACCGGCCTCGACTGCCTCCCCGGACAAGTCAACCTTAACCCAGGCCGCGGCCCTGTCCGCGGCTGAAAATCTGGCCCAACAACTACAACTGGACCGCACCGACGTGACTCTGGGGCCGACGCCGCTCAGCCACGCCTACCATCTGGTGGCCAATCTGCTGCCCGGTTTGTCCTGCGGGGCCACGGTCGGAGTGATGGGCCGCTGGCAGCCGGATAGCGGTTGGCAAGCCTTAGAGGCCCTTGGTGTGACCGTCTTGGTAGCGACGCCCACCCACATCCAGCATGTTGTCGATGTATCGCGGGCCAAAGGTCATTCCCCGGCCCGATTACGGGTGGCGCTCTCAAGCCAAGCCCGCTGCCGTCCGCGCTCAAATCGAGTTGGCAGGATGAACTGGGGCGGGTAAAGTTAGTTGAAATGATGACTTTCCTAAGGTAAAGAGGAGGGCGAGGCAACTCGGGATTGGGGCTGGCCAAAGTAGCCTCAATCCGAGTTGCCTCGCTCCTCCCGATCGCCGCACCGAAAAGTTCTGGTCTCATTCTGTTTTTAGTATGGCTGTCCCAACCGGGGAGTAGGAAGTAGGGATTAAGGGGATGTTGCCCCTGCCCGGCGGATCGTCAAACTACGAGATGGACGCGTGGTCGATAACGGTTTGGGGAACAATCGCTGAGGCGCTGATTGTCGCTGACCGGTTAACCGCTACGGTTGTACGATTTCCCGCCCAACCGGCGGTTTGGGCAACAGCTTGGCCGACCACGGGCCAAAGGCTAACCCTAAAACCATAGACAACAAAATATCTGGACCAGACCATAAGCCGCCGGAGTAATAGCGATGAGCCGGTTGCCCAAAATCGAGGCGGTAACGGTCAGGGCCAGAGGCACGTTTTGAATGCCGGCTTCATTGGCAATGGTTATTCGAGTTCGTAGATCCAATTTGAACAGCCAGGTGCTCACAAAACCGAGCAAAATGGTCGTAACGCAGAGCATTACGGCGGCGATCCCAGCCTGGGCCAAGTAGTAAAGTAGATTTTCGCTTTCGCTCACCAGCGAGCCGATGATAGCCACCAGGACCAGCAGGGCCAACCCCAGGCGCAGCGGGCGCTTCAATTTGGGGCCAAGGTCAGGCCACCTCGCCCTGAGCCACAACCCCAGGCCAATCGGGATGAGCGTTAAGACCACGACTTGGATGATGATCTGAACCAGCGAGACGGAGACTGACTTGTTGGCGTCCATAAATAAATAGAGGCTTAAACCCGTCCACAGCGGCAGGGTGATGAAAGCCAATAGGTTGGACAGGGTGGTTAAAGAGATGGATAAGGCGCTATCGCCTTCAAGGAGGAACGTCGTTACATTAGAAGCCACGCCGCCGGGAGCCGCTGCAATGATGATGAGACCGGCGGCCAGTTCCGGACTCAAGGGTAGCAGCAGCGCCAGCAACAGCCCCGTTAAGGGCACAAACAGTAGTTGGTTCAACAAACCCACTAAAACCGCTTTGGGGCGGACGAAGATTTGCTTAAAATCCTCAATGGTCAAACTTATTCCCAACCCCAACATGCCCAACATGACCACTGTCGGTAGAAAGACAGTAACCAGAAAACTGGCTGACATACGATATTCCCTCTTTGGCTCACCTTTACTTAAGGTTCACGACGAATTATAGGTTATCGCAGTTTGAGGTCAAATTGAGGGAGGGACAGCAATTTAGCGCCAGACGCCATACGCCGGTAACTTTCTCGGTGGGGCGTTAACCGGCTCGGGAAAAAGGTTCAGGGCTATCGGTCCGGGGCTGTAAAAAGCCTCGCCGTGGGCCGCGCCAACCATGGCCCCAAAGTAAATTGACCGGGCTTCGAGGAAGCGGCTAAAGCTAGTTTGGTTGATGGCCGTCTGCGGCCCGTCATCGACGGCCTGAAATTGGCTGGCGTAAGCGGCAATCGCCGCCTGTTTGCGCTCCCAAACCGTTGTAATATCGATCACAAACGTGGGCTGAAACGGGTGATGCAGATGTAGTAATAGACGCTCTCCGGCCGGTGGGGCCGCCCGGAGCCTATCTTCCCAACCCCGGCGAAAAAAACAGGCCTCACGAACCAGCTTACCGGCAGCCGCGTGATCGGATGGCGATCTTCCCAGAAAGGGGCCAAGACGATGCGCGGCCTCGTCGCTCGAATGATATCAATGATCGGGAGACGGTGGGCCGGATCGGCGCCGATGTAGCCGTCAGGCAGCCCCAGCGACAATCGGGCCGATAAGCCGAGCAGCTTTGAAGCGGCTTCGGTTTCTTGCCTGCGTAGGGTAACGTTGCCCCTGGTCGACATTTCGCCAGCGCTCATATCAGCCACCGCCACCCGCCGGCCTTGATCCGTGGCCAGGAGCAAGCTGCCCCCGCACCCGATCTCGGCATCGTCGGGATGGGCTGCAAAGGCTAAGATGTCTAGTGGATCGGTCATTATTGGACCTCTTTTGTAAATAAGCCCTCACCCCGTCGCTATCGCGACTCCCCTCTCCCTCAGGGAGAGGGGTTGGGGTGAGGGTGAAACGCGATTTTCATACTCGGTATCGTCTCAACAAAAACTATTACACACCTACACCATAACCGTCGCTGCGGGATAAGCGGCGATTGATAATTCCTGGGTCACAATGGGGCTGCGTTCGGCCAGCAGGCGGCGATAGAGCGACTCATAAATGGGGACGATCTGCTCGCCCCCAAAGCGTTGGGCATGGGTTATTGCGTTTTGCCGGATAGCCTGATAGTGCGCCGGGTTAGATAGCAGTCGCACGGCCCAGGCGGCTGCGGCGGCATGGTCATCTACGGGAAAGAGATAACCGGTTTCCTCGTGGCGAACAACTTCGGGTAAGCCGCCCACGTGGGTGGCTAAAACCGGAATGCCGCAGGCCATCGCCTCCAAAGCGGCCAGGCAGAAGCTTTCGTATTGGCTGGTCATCAGCAGCAGATCAGCCTGCCGGAGCAGCGGTCCAACATTGGGTTGAAGACCCCAGTAGCGAACATGCTGTTCCAGACCATTCCGCTGGAAGATGGCCTGTACCTGAGCCATCTCCTGACCATCACCGATTAGCCACAGCTCGGCCTCGATCTGTTCGCGAATCGCCATAAAGATATGGGCCATACGTTGTGGATTTTTAACCGGCCGAAAATTAGAGATGTGGACGATGCGCGGCTTCCGGCAATGACCGTTCTCTAAACTATTTTCATCCTGGTGAAGGGAAGGTCCGCAGAAGCGGGACAGATCGACAAAATTAGGAATAACCCGGGGCAGCGCCGGGAGATCAAATATATAAGTCGCCAGTCCGGCCAGATTAATCGAAACCGTGGTCAATGCATCCGCTTTGCGTAATGCTGAAGCCAACTGTGGCCCTTTATGGGGGTCCCGGCCCTGAATGACGACATCCGTGCCGTGCAGTGTCCCCACCAGCTTGGGCATCGCCGGCCCGAGACGCTGGTTGAGCGCGGCGGCCACCAACGCAAAGGGATCGGCGTAGTGGAAATGGAGGATGTCCAGGCCATCGGTCTCGATGACGTTGAGAATTTGATCCAGCAAGGCCTGTATCTCCCCGGCAGACCAAGCCGTGTGCAGCGCCGCCGGATGGCGACTATTCTCGCACTGGGGGACGATGTAGTGAGGGGTGATGCCATCCGCTTGGTTCCACGTATCGAAAGGAGCGGATCGAGCAAATAGGTGGATCTGATGCCCATAATGGGCTAACGTGTTCGCCAGTTCGGTCGCCACCCGAGCGCTTCCGCCAAAACTGGCGTGGCACATCATTCCAATCTTCATTAAAGAATTGCTCCTGTTTTAGATAGTGGATAATTACTCAATCTGCTGTAAGACCTGACAGGTTTTCAAACGCTAACTTTGGCCTAAATTGTGTTCCAAACGGAAAGATTCGTTCTCCCAAACGTAATTCGGAAACCTGGCAGGTCTGGCCTGTGTAGTTATCCGCTCAAATACTTATAGATAAGACCGTTAGCCTGCCCATTCCCGTTTTCCATCTCCTTCATGGGCGGTACGAGAATCGGTACGCTGGCTTTATGAAATACGTTTTCAAGCACCGCTTTCATCACTAGGCCATAATAAATCGTTGAGCTTTTGCCGCCCACGTAGCCGCTAACCAAATCGTTCAAAAATATAACCAGGCACACATCGGGACTCCAGCGGCCCGTCTGTGCAAGTTCGGCCATCGACAACTGTTTGCTTCCTAAATAAAATTGATAGGGCTGACCACATTTGCTGCACGTCGCGACGGCAAACGTATCGGCCCCTTGAGACTGGCGGCGAAGTGTAAGGCGCGTTTGGTCAATCGGGCAGGAATAATGCAGCGGCAGATAATCGGCGGGCAGAGATCGAACTTGGGGATCAATATCGTGCTGCATCAGAGACTCAACGGTTTCGTTGAAGACGTGGATAGCCTCATCCAGATGATTGAGGAAGCGATCAACGTCCTCGACCATGAGACCGTGCTTGAGGAGATTGGAGCACAAGACGGGGAATGGATTGAAGCCGGTGTGACGCTCTAAGACAAAAGAGACCAGTTGATGATTGAACTGACTGAGCGTGCCGGATGCATTTTGGAGGAAGAGGGTTTTTAAGGGGGCCAATTTTTCTTTGGCCGCGTCGCGCTTATACCATTTCACGGTTTGATTAACGTAGTTGGTCAAAGTGTTCATCGACCGCTGCAATTGTGACCGGTCGAGATCGATGAAGCGGGGTTCGTGGGCTTCAACCGCTTTGGAGACCAGCCGGATGGATTTTTCCCGGCCTTGCAGCGACCAGTAGAATTTGACCATCAAGGGATCGGAGCCGGCTCGATCGGTATCGACCCACAAGAAAAAGGGGAACAAATCGGGTTGTTGGGCCAGGGCGTTGAGGAGGGCGATGCGGTCGAGCATTGATGGGGTACAATCCGAATAGGTTTGCTGGGCGGCAAAGATTAACTTCGTACTGCCGACGTCTAAATAATCGGCCAGCGCACGATTAGCCGGAGCGGCTAAGTGGCTTATAAACGCATCTTGACTTAGAAAAATGCGGTTTTCCTCCAAGAAATCACGGCCTTCCGGCGTGTTAAGCAACTGCTTGAGTTGTCGCATCTTAGATAACCTCCTCACGGTTCTCGCGCCCGGTTACTACCATTTTATCAACCAGCATCTGTATCACCCGCGCCGACATATCGGGATAGATCTGCATCAAAGCCCGAAAGTCGCCGCCGCTGATGACCAGCAGGTGAACATTACCCTTGGCCCGCATCGCGGCTGCCCGGGGGATATGTCCCAGCACTTCCATCTCGCCGATGACTTCGCCCGGCTGAGCCACATGAATGACCTGATCCGCGCTCGACTCGCGGATGATTTCAACCGCCCCCTGGGTAATCACATACATCTCATCCTCGACATCCCCTTCATGCCCCAGCCAGCTTTCGGTCGCTAACCAGCGTTCGCTCATAATCTGAGCCACGGCCCGCAGTTGCGTCTCATCCATAAAGGCAAAGATGGAAACATCTTTTAGCAAGGTTGTCCGCTTTAAGATTCGAGCGGCGGGCAAGGACAGCAGATTGGCCAATAAACGAAAGGCACCGGGCACCCCGGCCGGGAGTTGGCGAAAGAAGGAATAGGCCGCGTAAACATAGGTCCCGCGCCCGTAGCCGGCCACCAGCATCCCGCCCCGCTTAGCCTCCTCGCCGGGGTCGTTGGCGGCCAACATCGGTTCGTAGCGGGGGTCCCATTCGCCGAAAAAGTAGAGGCCGCGCTCGATCACCCAATCGTCAAAATCGTCTGCCGTGATTTTGTTGGGCAGATTAACCAAGGGATGGTCCGGAGCCAGGAGCGTGACCGGCGCATCTTCATAGGTGACCCGGTCGTGGGGCTGATGGTAGCGGAAGGGATACGGCGCGAAGTCGCCGTCCTGATAGCCGTAAGCCTGATACTGCACGATGAGGGTGCCGCCCTGTTCCACATAGGTCAGGAACCGCGCCCCGTTTTTGCGCAGGTTATCGCGCACAAGATAGGCGTTGGGGCCAATGACCACCGCGTCGAACTGGCTCAAGTCGATAAAGTCCAGCTCATCATCCGATACCCGGTGAAAGTTCAGGCCAAAGTGGCTCAGGGCCGTCATCATTTTATCGCCGGCCCCTTCGACGTAGGCGTATTTCAGATCCGGCATAAATGTGATGTCGATAACCTGAACCGTGACTTCGGCCGGTTTGGTGATAAAGGCCTCTTTGATGCAGGTGGCTCCATCCGGCAAGTAAGGCAGGCCGGGTGCGCCCAGGTAAACCGGCTCCAGCACCACGTCGTAATCGCGACCGTCGCTGTTGACGATATAACGCAGCGGATACTGGCCGGGCGGTGCATCGGGCGGAATGGTGACTTCAAATTTGGCGGTCTGGGCATCACCCACCGGCCCCAGCGCCAGATCGATCTGCGGCGGTTCCACCTGCCACCCCGCCGGATGCTCGACTCGTAAGACGCCGGTTGCGCCCGTGTTCTCGGTGTTGCTGCGGACCACGAGTTTTAAAGTGAGCTGCTGGGCGGCTTCTCCGGTCTGAAGCATCAGCCGCCGGCTTTCCGGGTGCAGTGATAGGGGCGGAATAACGGCCATGGGCAGTTCCCGAAAGCCCCCGGCAAACCCTTCGCGCAGCAGCGCCGGTTGCCGCAGGTGCAGCCGATACCGGCCCAGCGTCACCCGGCAGGTCACCTCAACCAACGGCGGGCCGAAAGGTTGGCCGGCCCACGGATCGACCGGCCAACGATAGTGATAGTGATCCGTGGCTTCGCGCAGCCAGCCAATACGGGCAAACCAGTTGGGCTGTGTCCGCTGCCGTGACCTGATACTCGGCCTGAAACGAGGCCTGATCCGCTCCGTTTGGCGGTGTTTCTTGAACTCGCCAGCCCTCCGGCAAACTGGGGGAGAATTCGACCGCGTCGATAGTGGCCTGGTAGTTGCTCCACAATCGGGCCGAAAGATGAAACGGCTGTCCCGGCGTAATATGAGCGTCGTCGGTTAGACATTCCAGGCGAAGGCCCAAACATTGGGCCGCGACCGTTTCAAAGGCCGTGATTTTTCGATCAAGATAGTGGTGTAGAGCCTGCTGCGCCTCTTCATGTATGGGCAGGCCGGTCAAAGCCGCCTGACATTCGCGCAGTAACGCCACGCCCTCCAACAGCGGTTTCGCCGCTTTGGCGGGGGTGTCGGGCCGGAACGAAGCCAGAGCGTCGGCGGCTTTGGTTTTGATCTGCACCAGATAATGGTTGAGCGAGTCGGAACCGTGGCCCGGATAATCGCTTAAGCCGGTTAAGGTCGCATCCAGGCCGTCGTAAAGGTCGGTCTCCCGTTCCGAACGCGACGCCAGATTGGTGTGCAGGGTGTAGTAGTAGTAGAAATCGCCCATCTCCGGTGAAAAGCCCATCGCCTGCGAGCGGTGCGAATTAAAGGCGATCCAGCCCTGCTCTTGATAGGTTCGCCCGGCAATCGGATCGAATTCGCCCGTATTGAGGCGCACCACGCCGGCCCGCTCAAACGCCGGGATGATTTTTCCGAACTCAACATCTTCGCCGGGCTGCCAGTCGCCCATCGTGGACAGGTACAATTTGCGCGGCTGCCAGGCGACCAGCCCATGCGCCCGCAGTTCGGGATATTGCTGCGGATCGCTGGCGGCCGTAAAGGCTTCGAGCGTGGCCTGGCCAACGGCTTGATGGTGGCCATGCCCGTCGTTTTCCGTGCCGCTCCAGCGGCCAATCACAATCTGCGGCTGGACGAAGCGGATGGCGCGGACAATTTCGCGGACAAGGCGCTCCTGCCCCCATTTATCCAGCGCCTCAGCCCCATTCTTGCTAAAACCAAAATCGACAAATGGGCCAAACAGCGCTTCTCCGCCGTCGATCTCCCGCGCCGCCTGGCTTTCCCAGGTGCGGTAGATGCCCAGGGCTTCTCCCTGATAAGGGCCGATCCGCGTCTGCCCGCCCTCACCCCTGGTGGCCGACCAGCAAACCACGCGCACGCCCAGCTTACGGGCCAGGTAGGCGACCATGCCCACGTCTTCGTCATCGGGATGGGAGCACAGGTGGAGAACCGCGCCGCCCATGGGTAAGCCGCGCAGTTGGTAGATCAAGTTGGCATGGGGTTGATGTAAGGAAATACTCACAGCGCTACCTCCTTGAGTGGGGTCGGCTCAACCATAGCGGCGTAATAGCGCTCGATGACGGCTGGGATGTGGCCCAACGCCTGCACCAACTGATCGCCGCCCCGTTCAGCCACCCGATCTTGGTACTGTTCAAAAGCCAGCAGGCCGTCGCGCAGAGTCGCCTTGATTCCGGCAATAAACGCCCGATCACACTGCTCGATTTTTTGCAGCGCCCGATCAAACTCCGCCCAGCCGGCCGGGGTGGGGGCCAAACGCGGCAACGTATCGACCGTATCGGCCACGAACCTCTCTGCCTGTTTGGCCTGCGCCGAGGCGCGTATCATTGCGATTTCTCGCGGCAGCTTGGCGATGCTCGTCTCGTGGCTGCAAAATCCAAGGGTGATATTCCACAGCAGCTCTAACGTGGGGCCGAGGATGTCGCCCCAACTGCCGCTATAAAAAATGCTGTGGGCCTCTAACAACAAATGCGCTTTGAGTTTGCTCATATGGCCCAAGCCGTCCTGCCGGGTAATGGGACGATGGCGCATACTGTAATTGTTATTTAAGGAGTTCTCGACTTCGACCACCTTATAGACGAAGCGGATCCAATGGCGGTAAAAGTCGTGCAGCGAGAGATAAAAAACCGCACCGGCATCCCGGTCGCCGTTTTTTAGCGCGGCGGCGATCCCCAGGAGACTCTTGGGTTTGACCGCAATGCCCCACTGATCCTTAAAATCCAGCCGCCGGATGGCCCCTATTTTGTACAAATCGAGCAGGGCGTGAACCTCGGAGTTGAGATGATGCTCGGCCTTTTCGTAGCTGCGGGTCGAATCCAGGCCGGCCGTGGCAATGAGTAATCGTTCACCGCCCGGATGGAGATACATGAATTCGGTCATATCGTAGACATTGCCTTGAATGACGGTCCAATAGCCCTGCTGGTGACTGTTGTGGTTGATCAGCTCCGAGGCATCGAAGCGGGTGAAGCCGTGAACGCTGGCCGCCGCCGAAGGGGCAAAGGTGGTAAAGACATCGAGCATCAACCGGCCCTGAGCGACAAGCTGCCGGAAAAAGTGATTAACCGCTTCGGCGTTATCGGGCGTTGATGTCGGTAGATGGCGGGCGATGACCCGTTTGAGGCCCTCGATTACGGTGTGAGCAAAGTTGGCCTGACCGCAGACGTAGAAATAGCCGCCCAGCCCGCCGTCTTGCTGACTCTGAAGATATTGCCACAGGGTAGGCGCATCGGTTTCGTCATCGAGCAGGGTATCAACGTATCCTTTAGAGCCGGGGACCAGCACGAAGTCGCCCTGGTCGAAGGTTAGCCGCTGCGCTTCTCGGGAAAAGGCCACCCGCAGGTTCAGGTCGCCCCGGCCAACCCAGTCTTTGAGTTCCGCCTGGTAAGGAACATCGGCCAAGGTGCGAACTCCCAGGAAGAGCCAATTGGGGCCGCCGTTGGCTTCGACAGCCCGCTGCTGCACGAAACCCCGGAATGGGGAGATACCGGTACCCCCGGCGAACATCACAATCGGCCGCTCCGGATCATCCGGGAGGTTGAAACGGGACGGCCGGAAATTTCGCACCGGAATGGGGGCCGCTGGGTCTTGCCCTTGCACCAAATAGCCGGAGGCGGTTCCTTGGCGGGGCATCGCCTCCCGCTCACCCGTGGGTTGGCTGTTAAACGTGAGCCGCCCGACCGTTAGGTGTAAATCTTTGGGGCCGTGCTCGCCGGCGGCCCGCTTTGGGGCGGAGGAAATGGAATAGACCCGGAAATGCTCCGGGGGCACGAGGCGGGCAATGCTCTCCGCTTCCCAGGGCGCGGCTTTCCAAAAGCGTTTAACGTCGTAGTTCTCCGCCGCCAATATTTCAAACGCATCCCACAGTTCGATCTGATCTTCCTGCCGCTGTTCTAAGAGGGCGTACAGCCGCTTGGATCGGGACAGGCTCAACAAGGCTTTGCCGACCGGTCTGATGAGGGGCCGAATTTTGGCATAGGCCAAGAAGGTTTTCAGCGGGATGGTCTTCGGGGCATCGTGAATGATGACCTGTAAGGCTTCCCGCCACACGCTCGTCAGGCGAATCGGTTCGTCGCCCTGGGCTTGTAAGGCTTGCAGCGTTTTTTGGATCAACTCGGGGCTGTTCTGGGGAAAAATCCCCAGCCGGTCGCCGGCGATGTAGTGCAAGCCTTGGCCGGCGATGTCTAAAACCACCTGGTGGATCGGCGAGTTCGGATCGGCGGTGGCCGGCGCCACCATCTCGCGCTTGACCGACAGGCTGCCGGGCGTCTTGTTGGCGTAACGTTCGCGGCGCGTCGCCTCCAGCGCATCGTCGAGCTGCTCCCAGGCCCGCGCTTCCGTGGGGCCGGAAAAGCCGGAGTTGGTCTGGGTGCGGCCCACCTTAAAGCCCAGCTCCATAAAGCCGTAGACTTTCAAGCGATGAACCCCCAAAAAGCCCCGTTTACCGACATAGGCATCGAGCACGGTGTTGTAGATACCGGCCAGTTCTTGATCGCCGCTGCCGGCGACAAAGTCCGAGAGCGAGACCTGCCTGATTGAGGTCACAAATCGTCTGGAATAATTAGGCAGCCATTCGCCCTGTTTCAGCGTTTCATGCGCGATTTCGGTGTTATAAACGTTGCGCTCAAAGAGGGCGTCCAACAGTTGGATGACCGACGTGCCGGAGCTGACCAGCCCCCGCTCATGCTCAATCACAGGGGCGGTGAAATTGGCGAACGCTTTAGACCAGATCAAGGGATCAACCGCGGTCTCGCTGTAGGGGTTGGGGTCGATTTTCAGCAGCGACTTAAAGGTGATGGCTCGCAAATAGTCCTGAATGCGCAGCAGTTCGGTTTTGGCCCGGTCGCGGTCCTGCTGCCGGATAGCCGTTTGCAGATTGGCGCTGGCATCGACTAACGGGCCGGATTGACTGTGCATTTCGGTGGTGCTGAGGAGAAATATCCGTTCTTCTTCGTTGCCGCACCACGACACCATGAGATCCATATTTTCAACCGCACGAGGCCCTTGGGGATCGCGCAGAGTCCAGTTGTAACAGTAGTCGGAGAGTGTGATACCGGGATGAGGCCGACCCAGCCGCCGATTGACCTCGCCCCAGGGTTTAACCAGGCTGTGCGGCAAAGGGGCCGGCTCGACGGCGCTGTGGCCGTAGGCATGGGCGATGTAACTCAACACCAGGGTGGCTCGCCACAAATAGACGTCGTCCAAATCATCTTCACCGCCGGACAGGAGCGGTAGATCATCAATGGCAGCCCGTACGTGCCGCCCGGCCATCAAGGCCGGTAGCTGAGCCGCCGCTTCATCCCAGACTTGGTGGCTGGCCGGTAGGGCCTCCAAAGGAGGCGTGTGCGGTGAGAAGCCGTCGGAGCGTGATAAGAACCCCAAAGGGGAGTGACCGAACGCCGGCCGGTTGGCCTCGGCCTCGGCTATAATGTCGGCGGCTGGGACGAATTCATAATTTTCATCCGTTGCTTTAAAGTGCTTCATGCGATTCCCTCCCTGAAATACCCCTCACCCCGTCGCTGACGCGACTCCCCTCTCCCTCATGGAGAGGGGGTGGGGGTGAGGGTGATAACTTGCAGCCATTAGGTACTCTACAAACTCTATAAACTCTACAAACTCTATGAACTCTACTGCTGCCGAATACCATTCCATTTAGACAGCACCGCCCAGCAAATATCGGCCAGCGATACGCTGCCGATGAACAAGCCGTCTTCGACAACCGGCACCCGGCGCTTATCGCTCTGTAACATGACGGTGGCTACGGCTAATAATTCGTCGTCAGGGGCAACGGTGCGGGGGTTGTTTTTGACCAACCGCCGAACGGGCTGCCCGGCTAAATCCTGGCCGCTTTGAATAAAAATATGGCAGGCATCGTTGAGCGATCCGCCGCCTTTGACGATTTCATCGACGTCGGGGATCACAGCCCGGAGCAAATCGGTTTCTGACACCACCCCGGCAAAACAACCGTCGGCATCGATGACCATCAGCTCACTATCTTCGGTTAAGGCCAGCAAATCGGCCACATATTCCATGGTGGCGTCGGCGGTGATCGGAAACGCCTTTTCGTCGATGACATCGCGAACGTGCATCCGGTGCTGCGGCTGAGTTTGCTCAGCGGATTCGTCGCCGCGCAGAAAGAGCGTGGCCGTGTGAACATCGCGATAGTCGCCCGTTTCGCTGACCAGGAAGTTGGCCGTAATAACGCCGGTTGCTTCCTCGAAAAGTCCTGTGCCGCCCTCGACTTGCAGCGTCACCGCCCCTTGCCGCCAATCCGCCGCCGGGCTGGTCAATAAGTGGCCGTGTCCCACAGTGGAAAAATGGAGAACGTGTTGGCCATCGCCAAATTGAATCCGGCCGGTCTCTTGAAAGGTAGCGGCATCCGTTGGGGTGATTTGTCCTTCAAAGGTCACCACATTGTGGAGACTGGACTGTAGAATATAGGCGATATGATCGGCTCCTTCCAGGATGGTGATCTTGTCGTAGGCGGCTTGGCCGGAAACGTCGGCCGTAAAGGGGGTATCCTCGCTTTCACCCATCCGGTTGAGTTGCCCCGCCGGATTGAGTAGATTGGAGTGTCCCTCCAGGGTTAAACTGTACTTGAGTTGTTTCATTAGAATTCTCCTTTGAATACATCCCTCACCCCGTCGCTGACGCGACTCCCCTCTACCTCAGGGAGAGGGGTTGGGGGTGAGGGCAAAAGTTTCATTCAAACTAAGAGCCTTAACACGCTTAGTGTAAGCCGGACGCCGGGGAACCACATTACCCGAAAAGTATTATTTTTGTCCGTGGTTGCTGACCGGCTTGTACAGCCCTCGCCTGGATCAGTCCGCGCGATGACTTCCTCTCACATTCCTATCTAATCGAGTACCCATCATCGGCCTCTACTAGTAGAGGTTGTTGGTTTACCGCCATTCGTCGACCTCTACTAGTAGAGGCTGTTGATTTACCGCCAATCGTCGCCCTCTATTAGTAGAGGCTGTTGGTTTATCGCCAATCGTTGATCTCTACTAGTAGAGGCTGTTCATTTGCCGCCAATCATCGACCTCTACTAGTAGAGGCTGTTCATTTGCCGCCAATCATCGACCTCTACTAGTAGCGGGTCTTCATTGGCGGCAAATCAAAGGCCGTTACTAGTAACGGGCGACGAATCACCGTGATTCAAGAGGTGTTACTAGTAACGGGCGACGAATCACCGTGATTCAGGGCCGTTACTAGTAACGGGCGACGAATCACCGTGATTCAAAGGGTGTTACTAGTAACGGGCGACGAATCACCGTGATTCAGGGGTGTTACTAGTAACGGGTGACGAATCACCGTGATTCAAGGGGTGTTACTAGTAACGGGTGACGAATCACCGTGCTTCAAGGGGTGTTACTAGTAACGGGCGACGAATCACCGTGATTCAAGAGGTGTTACTAGTAACGCCCTGGTACTTGCTCGGCGGCTAGGGTTGCGATGTAGTTGGACACCAACTGCTGATAGTCGGTGCGCCAGTGTGGCTGCAACGTGATGCGCCCCTGACGGATCTCCCCCCGGCGGGCTTGTTGCCGGACGAACGCCTCGACTTGGTGATGGCCAATGTTGCTGCCCGGACAGTAGTCACCGAACTGGCTCAGGTGATAGGAGCCGGTGCCGCTCCAACGGTAGATGTAGTAGATCGCTTCCGGCTGAATGTCGTCGACGCGGGTCGAGCCTGGAAATTGGCGCTCGAGTCGCTGTTCAAAAACCATGTCCTCGCCGGACCCGGCTGCGCCATAACCTCGCACCGCATCAAAACGGTTACGCGACCAACAACTGCTGGTGTGAAACCGGTTCTCGACCGGGCCATCTAAGTGACCATTGGTCCAAAACCAACCCCGGCCGGGTTTGAAGAAGCCCTTTTGAACTTCAAATTTAGCCACCGAATAGCTCAAGCGATGGGGCAAGTAGATGTCATCGTCGTCCCAAGGAAAGAGCAGGTCGTGCGAGGCCATAGCGACACCCGCATTACGTTTCTCGCCCATGGTGCGGAAGCGTTGGGGCAGGTTGATCACCCGCACCTCGGGGTGGTCGAATATGAGCGTTTGCGCCATGTAATCATTTAAGACAATCAGTTCTTTCGGTCCCGGATAGTCTTGCTGTAGGAAGCAGTAAATGGCTTCTTCAAGAAGCGCGACGCGGCCATAGGTTGGGCAGATGCAACTGACCGGGGGAGGATCGGTGCGTCGCGCAGGCCGGAACCGGTTGCCGGCGACAAGGGCGATGGGTTCGCCGCTGGCTTGTGGACGCTGGATTTCTTGCGCGTGCGCCGATGCCATCGCTACATCGGCGATGCCGCCCCATCCGTCCGGATTGCGCTGGATGATCATCGTTCGAGACTCAACCGGTTCATGATTGCGTCGCCAGGCGCTTTTCACTTGTTCGATTTCAATATGATGCACTTGCTCATCGAGGAGTGTTAAAAGCTTATCGGATTTGCCTTCATCAAACTTACGGGCAAACCAGGCCTCGGAACGCAGTAAATCCTCGAAGTCGCGCTCATCGAGCGTCAGATAGTCTCGCTGGCGCAGCCCTTGCCAGTCGATGAAGTGATTGGCGTGATGGATATTGTCGGGGGGTGTTCGTTTTTCGAAGTCGTGCGTGATCGCCTCGGCAAAGGGCGAGTGTTTAACCAAGGTGTGAAAGAAAATTTCGTCGGGGGCATGGACAAAGCGATGGAAGCGTGTATACCCCGGCTCGTTTTTTACGAAATCCAGGATAAAGCGGACACAATTAGCGGTTAGGGACCAGTACATGCTGCCCATATAAGGCGTCAAATCCTTATAACCCGTTCTCTTAGGCAGGATTTTCTTGGTCAGGCGATAGAGCTGCTTCAGCATCCATTGACGGCTAGCCATAAAGCGATGCGTGGCTCTGGCATTAAAGAAAAAAGTGTCTTGCAAAAGATGATAATTTTCAATCTTGCGGAAATACTCCTGACCAGACTCCCTTGTTAGTTTACACCCGACGCTGATAAATTGGCTGTCTGCGGCTTGTTGAAACCGGGTATAAATTTCATCCTTGTGTTTGATGGGGTAATCACTGCCGCTTAGTAAGGTGTAATATCTAAAATCAAGCCCAGCTTTGACAGCAGTCTCTAACAGCCTCAGCGTGGCCGTAACCACACTGAGACCGGCCCAGTAGACCTTGACCCGGTTGGAAATAAAGGTGATATTGGGGCCGGGGGGAATACATTGCTGGAAAGGCGTGATATTGACTTTCCGATCAATGTGGATGAAAAAGTAGGCATTCTCGTGGTTGAGGGCCTGGATGAGGCGGGCCAGATGATGGGGTTGGTGATGAGCCACGATGAGATAAGCCAGGTTAACACCAGCCGAGGCACCGGCTGACCCGACCTGGGGCAGTGAATTATTGGGGTTGATAGTGTTCCATTGTTTCATCGGTTCATTTCCGGTTACGGCTTTTCGTTATCGGCGTTGTGGATTAAACCCGGCTTACGGGATAAGCCGTAAGCCGGGTTAATGGTGAGCCACCCTAAGTCAAGTGGCTAAACCATTTTTAAGGATGCAATGACTAAATCGGCAAAGAGGTTGTATTTCGTGTGGTGGTTGGCGGTGGTGTGGTGGTTGGCGGTGGTGTGGTCGTTGGCGGCACGGCGCAGCCTGAGTTAGCGTCGGCATCAACTTTTTGGCGAGCCGCGTTGTCTTCCTTGATCATCCAGGTGATCTTGCTGCCGTCGAAGACCACGGAAAAGACATGCTCATGCGTCCCCGGCAGGAAGGTATCGGGCTGCCCCCGGTATTTGGGTTCGGAGGTGAACATGTTTTTAGAATGTGACGGATCATAGGGAATGGACACATCTTCATTAGAATCGTTGATATAACCGAAGTAGGCGGTATAGGTGCCGTCGCCGTTGTCTTCAACACATTGCAGCGTCGGAAAGACGCTGCCTACTCCGGCCAGCGTTATCTGGGAAACAACAGGCATCAAGCCCAACGCCAGGCCAACCGCCAGGCCAACTTTGAGCAGCTCGCGGCGGGAGTAGGTTGGTGTTTGAGGTCCGCCAGGTTGGAGCAGTTTGGCCTTATTGAGTTCGGCCAGCGCCAGTGAAGTCAACCGGTCGGCTTGGGCGGAAGAGACATTAAATTTTTGTTGAACCAGTTTGGCTAACTGCTGCTGACTGGTTTGACCGTCACAGTGTTGAAATACCAGGGCCGAGGTGCCGTTCAAGACGTAGGACTTCCCTTGGGCCTGATCGTAAAGCCCTAACCCCTCGCCCACTGCTTCGGTGCGAACCGAGGTAACTTTTAGAGGATGTTTCAAAGATTAATCTCCTTTTTTTACAATAATCAATTAATTGGCTACTTCATGGCATAGAGTACAGCTTTGGTTGCTACATAGGCGCCTCCTTTTTTCATCGTGACGGTAGGGCAAACTTAAGTTTGCCCTACCGTCATTTGCACCTGGCCTAGACACTAGAAATTAGAAGGCAAGAACGCCTCCCACTGCTCTGCCTCCTAATTCCCAATGACCGGTTACCAAGGGGTTACAGCGCTCTGTTTCACCCAGGCACCGCTGCCTCGGCCTGCGCCAGGGCTTTGAGGTGATCAGCTACAAGCTGCCGGTAATCCTGTTTCCACTGTGGCTCCACGTGGATCACGCCCTGCCGGATTTCGCCGGCCTGCGCCTTTTGGGCCACAAAGGCCTCAACATCGGCGTGGCCGACATTTTGGCCCTGCCGGTAACTGCCAAAGCCGCTCATGTTATAGGAGTCGCTTTCCCCCCAACGGTAAAGGTAATAGATCTCCTCCGGTTTGATGGTGTAGGGTTGGATGGCATCGGGAAAGGCGGCTTTTAGCCGTTGCTCAAAGATCCAATCGTAGCCGGTACCATCGGCCACATAGCCGCGTACGGCATCAAACCGCTGCCGTGACCAGCAACTGCCGACGTGGAACAGATTTTTTTTCGGGCCTTCCAGGCGCCCATTGTCCAACACCCAGGCTTTATCCGGTTTGAAGTAACCTTTGGCCGGCTCAAACCTATCGACCGAAAAAGTAAGGCGGTGGGGTAGATAAATATCGTCATCATCCCAAACGAAGAGTAAATTGTGCGTCGCCAGGGCCACGGCCACATTCATCTTCTCGCCCACGGTTCGGAAGCGTTGCGGCACGTTGATCACGCGCACTTCAGGGTGGTTGAACAGCAGGGTTTGCTGGGCGTAATCATTCAAGACGATCAGCTCTTTCTGGCCGTCATAATCCTGTCGGAGAAAAGCGTAGATCGCTTCTTCTAACAGGTGAGGCCGGCCGTAGGTCAGGCAAATACAACTGACTGGGGGTCTGTTTATTTTCATCTTATTAATTCCCTTCTTTGAACGTTTCAAACAACCAATCGTCATCCCGCACCCGGCGCGCGGCCAGGTCGGCTCGCTGTTGCCAGACATCGCTATCGGCGGCCAGGGCCAGCGCATCGCCAAATTTGGCATCGGTTTTAAGGGCCGATATCACCTGGGCCAGCCGGTCGTGGCTGAAGTGGAGTAGAGCCACCCGCAGCAGATTATGGGAAACCACCTGCCACCGAGCTTTGTTGGGGTTGGTGGTGCGGAAGTAATGCAGTACCGTGACCTCGGGTACAACCCAAACTTCATACCCCAACAGCCAATAGCGAATGCACAGTTCCAAATCCTCCGATCCCCACTCGGGCATACCGGCATCGAAGGCCCCGGCCTGTTTGAGCGTATCGTGGCGCATGGCCATAAACCCACCGCCCAGGGATGGCGCGGGATAGGGGGTATCCCGCTGTTTCGACCACCATGTGCCGCCCAATTTGGGGAAGGTGATGTATTGCCCGTAAGAGACGGAATGCTCCGGCCTGCCCATCACGCCGATACCCGGCCCGACGACGCCCACCTCCGGCCGGTTGAGCGTGGCGACCATGGGCTGCCACCACCGTTCCGGCAGATCAATATGGGCATCGGCAAAAACGACAATCTCACCCTGGGCCAGGTCCAGGCCGCAATTGCGCGCTCCGGCCACGCCGAGCGACTCGGTGGTTTGAATTAAGTGGACGTTTGCCGACCGGTCAGCCACCAGGAAATCGGCACAGCCATCATGAGAGCCGTTATCGACGACAATAATCTCGCTGTTGTCCGGCAGGGTGGCTTCGAACTGCTCAACAGTGCGCTGCAACAGGACCGACTCGTTGGCCGCGGGCAGGATGACGCTGATCTTGGCCGGGTACGTCCCCTGAAACAGCCCGGCTATGGCGTCATCGGCCAACGGTGGGGGCGGGGGAATGACGTGAAATGGGGGCGGAAAGGGGATTTCGTCTTCCACAGTGTTCTTAAATTGCTTGACCTGATCGCTGTCTAAAAAACTCTGCACCAGGGCTTGATAGTCGCTTTGCCAATGGGGCTTGAGCGTGATGCGCCCCTGCTTGATGTTGCCCCGGTCAACCTGTTGCTGAACATAGGCGGCGACATCCTGATAGGCATGCCCGTTTTGGCCGATGACGCTAAAATGGTAGGAGCCGGTGCCGTTCCAGCGATAGATATAGTAGATATCTTCCGGCTCCATCGGCTGAATTTGGAAAGAGGTCGGTCGCTCGTCGCGACAGAGTTCTTCAAATTCAAGATCGTAGCCGGTGCTGATGTGGGGATAACCGTGAGTCTCAACAAACAACTCCCGCCGCCAACAACTACCGCCGTGAAACAGGTTTTGTTCCGGGCCGCTGAGGTGACCCTGTTCCCACATCCAGGCCCGGTTGGCTTTGAAGAAGCCTTTCTCTTGATTGAAGTTGGCCACCGAAAACGAAAGCCGGTGGGGCAGATAGATGTCATCGTCGTGCCAGACAAAGATGAGATCGTGGGCACAGAGCGCCACAGCAGCCTTATACTTCTCGCCGATGGAGTTGAAGCGGTGCGGGATGTTGACCACCCGCACCTCTGGATGATCGAAATCAAGCGTTTGCCCGGCATAATCGTTGAGGACAATCAACTCTTTTTGACCGGGATAGTCTTGCTGTAAAAAGGAATAGATCGCTTCCTCCAGCAGTTCAACCCGGCCATAAACCGGACAGATGCAGCTTACCGGCGGCGGGTCGACGAGTTGGGCCGCCCAGTTCTGGCGGGCGTCGGCTTTGGTCTCGACCACAGCGGGGGCGACCGCCACGGCGGCTGAGCCGTTGGTGGCCCCCAGGCGCTGGAAGACGTCGTAGAGAGCCGGGTTGTCAACCAACTGGTCTAAGGCTTGCTCCATGGCCTCGATCTCTTCGTCCGGTTCGCTGACCTCCCATTCAAACTGTTCGGCAAAGTGGGTGGGATAAGGCACAAGCGTTCCAAACGGCTCGCCCGCTTCAAAACGGATGGTCTGGCCAGGCCGAGTCAATTGCCAGGTGAGGCTGATGGTGACCGGCAGCAAGGCCGTATCGACAATCTGCTCCAGGGGAGAGAGACCAGCTTTGGGCCGGTTGATCGGGCCGCGGACCCACAGGCTATTCGGCCCTTCGATTTGGATTTGATAGCCGGGATAGAAGGTCAGCAATCCCTGGCCCAGATAGCTCTGCACAAAGGCCGGAGCATCGTCCGGCGGCCGGTCGAGCCGAATGTCGATGTCTTCCGGGTTGGGGCCACCGTTCCAGGTGACTTCAACGGCATAGGGGCACAGCAAATCCCAGCCACGCTCACCGGCGCTGTTCAAAGCCAGATTGGCGGCGACTGTTTTGTTCTCAGTGGCCCAGGCGCTTTGTTTCGGAGACGGGGCGATGTCAACCGCCTGTTCATAGAGGGGCTGTGCTTTCATCTTCATTTTTGCACTCCTTTCATTTTTCCGGCTGCCCTGCTCAGTGCCGGTTGGGTTTAATGATAGTTCACTCCCCGAAAAGATTGGGGGAGAGAGGTATTTACGTTTCAGTTGCTCAAACAAAGAAAACTCGGGAAATGTGGCGTTTTTATCAAAACGCCTGTCCTGTCTCATCATCTCGTTCCACAAGTGGATTGTGTAGGAATCGGAAAAGGAAGCGAGGCCATCAGGCCAGCTTTGCTCGAATATAGCTCGCCAATTACCGTAGTGGATGGGGTAGAAACAGAGGAAGGGTTTGGCTAAATTGAGCATCCCAAAATGTTTCAACGCGCGCGTAAATCCGTAAGGTCCGCCGGCCTCCCCCCAGAATAACCCCTTGCCTTCATTCAATTGCCTTCTTTCCAACTTTCGTTGTTTATCCTTGGGCGAGTCATAAGGCAGAAAGTCATTAGGGTTCCGGCAACTGGTTTCTATAAACCGGCTCAACGCATGGTTGGGCGGGAATTTCATGAGGCACGGGTTGGCGTAGTCTTCACTTTCAAGGCCGAAGACAATATCCGTTTCAAAATCAAACGGTTTTAGGCAGACCAGATCGGTATCAGCCCAGTAATGGCCTTTTTTCCGTAACAGGGTCCAGCGGAACAATTCTGAAAAGGTAGCGTAACTACCGTTATGGGTTGTAAATATCTCTTTTTCCGGAATGATTTCGTTGGCGTCTTTCAAAAGCGTTCCGTCAGGCAGGTCGGGAATAGCCTCATAGGCGTAAAGATGGTAGGAATGCCCGTGATAGAGAAACGAGGCAATGGACAGCTTTTCTACCTGGGAGAGTTTATTCCCCACCCACAGTGACTGAATAATTGTTGAGGTTATCCTGGAGGATAAAGACTGGAGCATCGTTGGTTCTCTCCTAATTTTGAGTAAGTAGTCAGCTATTCGCCGTCAGCTTTTGGCGATGCGGTAATCAGAACCCGCGTCGAAGGTTAGGCACTCGATAGACAACAACGGCAACCCCATATTGTAGAGCTGCATCAGCACCCCCAATAGGGCGGCTTGGTCCAGCACCTGGCCCACCAAAATGGTAGCTTCGGTTCGGTTTGTTGGAGTATCGGCAATGGTCCACTCCCCGCTGAGCATATCCAGCCAGTCGGGGCTAAACCGGCCCTGAGCGTAAATGCGATATAGGGCCGGATCATCCAGGCTGAGAGGGGGCAATTCTATGGTCATAAGCTCTTGCGCTCCGCTAAGGGTTAGTCATCACGCTCAGTGTAATGGAACCGCAAGAGAGGGTCATCACCCGAAAAGTATTATGTTTGTCAATACTCAGCGGTTAGCCCGTTGTAGGCTTAGGTTTTTGATTCCTTATGGTCGGCTGGCATAATTTGCTGGTGCGTCTCGAATCGCCTTCGATCACACCAGCCCCTCTTGGCTCGATGTGGCCGTAGTCCGGCGTGACCTGACGCCGGAGCCGTCCGCGGTCGGTTTGACCATTCGGCAAGCGGCGGTCGATCTCTATCGCGGGGAATTTCTGAGCGATTTCTATGTGCACAACGCCCCCGATTTTGAGGCCTGGGTGCTGGAAGAGCGGCAGCGCTTTCACATCATGGTCGTGGAAGCCTTGTTTGCGCTGGTGGACGACTATATCCGGCAGGCTGACTATGAGGCCGCGCTGGCGGCTAACCGCCGCTTACTCAAGCTCGAAGCCTGGTCAGAGCCGGCCCATCGCCAGCAGATGTTGATCCTGGCTCGATTGGGTGAGCGCAGCGCCGCGCTGGCCCAGTTTGAGGTTTGCCGGGAGACTCTGGCGGCGGAGTTTGGGGTAGAGCCGTTGGCCGAGACCATCGCCCTGTATGAACAGATTCGGGCCGGGGCGCTGGAGCAGCAGCCCGACCAGAGTCGGGCCGACGGGCCGATCATCGTCGAGATGGGTCAACCCGCCCCAGGCGATCAACCCCAACCCCAGCCGGTCAGCGGCCCGTCCATATTCGTAAATCCGTACGATCTGCCCCACCAAATCAACCTGTTTGGCCGCCAGCCGGAGTTGACGCGCCTCCACAAATGGATCGCGGAAGATAACTGCCGGCTGGTGGGCATCTTTG
This sequence comes from Anaerolineales bacterium, assembly GCA_020634855.1. Classification (GTDB taxonomy): domain Bacteria; phylum Chloroflexota; class Anaerolineae; order 4572-78; family J111; genus JAGRBY01. The sequence continues at coordinate 54,737 of JACKAU010000016.1, read as the reverse complement.
GCATTGGCGGGCAGGGCAAGAGTGTGCTGGCCGCTGCGGTCGCGCGTACTTTGGCGGAAGCGGCCCCGGTCGAAGCGGAGCCGGCGTTGGGCTTTCGGCACATCATCTGGCAGTCGCTGCTGAATGCTCCGCCGCTGACCGAAGTCATGCAAAACTGGGTCTACGCCCTCTCCGAGCAAACCGTAACCAGCCTGCCCCTCAGCCCCGATCAACAATTCAGCCTGGTGCTGGACTATTTGCGGCGTCAACGGGCGTTGTTGATTCTGGATAATGTGGAAAGCCTGATGCAGAGCGATGGGCGCAGCGGTCGCTACCGGCCCGGCTATGAGGATTATGGGCAGCTCCTGCGTTACCTGGCTCAACGAGAACACCGCAGTTGCCTGCTGCTCACCAGCCGCGAGCGCCCGCAAGAGCTGATGGTGGGAGCACTGGGGACGCCCACCGCCCGTTTTTTGTCGCTGCCCGGCCTGCCCGCCGAAGCGGGGCGCGAGATGCTGGCGGCTTGCGGCATCGGCGGCGAGGCGGCGACCGTGGGCGACCTATCCCGGCGCTATTCGGGCAACCCGCTGGCCCTCAAACTGATTGCCGAAACGATTGGCAGCCTTTTTGACGGCGATGTAACCGCCTTTTTGCAGGCCGACAGCCACATCTTCGGTGATATTCGCGATGTGCTGGATCAACAGTTCGCCCGCTTGACGCCGCTGGAGACTGAAATTATGGTCTGGCTGGCGATTGTCCGCGAACCGGTCACCTACCCCACGCTGCGCGATCTGCTGGCCCGGCCCCCGGCTTCGCGTCAGGTGTTGGAGGCGCTGCGTTCCTTGCAGCGGCATTCGCTGTTGGAAAACTATGCAGAGGGTTTTGGCCTGCAAAACGTCGTTCTCGAATATACCACCGCCTGGCTGGTCGATAGCGTCGGCGCTGAACTGCTCGATGACGACGATGCCCAGGGCGGGGCACCTTTCTTGGCCCGCTCCTGCCTCAACCGTTACGCCTTAATCCTGGCCCATGTAAAAGAGTATGTGCGGGCCAGACAGACCCGGCTGCTGCTGCAACCCGTAACCGAACGCCTGACGGCGCAGCTGGGGCGGCGTGGGGCAGAACAACAGGTGCAAAAGATGCTGGCCGCCCTGCATGCTGCGCCGCCTGTCCCCGGCTATGCCGCCGCCAATCTACTGCATCTCTTCCTCCAATTAGAGGTAGACCTGCGCGGCTATGATTTTTCGCGGCTCTATTTTCGACAGCTTTATCTACGCGGCGTGAGCTTGCCCCAGACCAATTTTGCCCAGGCCGAAATCATCGACAGCGTCTTTACCGAGCCGTTTGGCCTCGTTTACAGCGCCGTCTACAGCCCCGACGGCCAGTATCTGGCCGCGGGCACGAGCGAAGGCGCTATCTATGTGTGGCGCACGGCAGACCAGCAACTGGCGCAGGTTATCCAGGCCCACAGCCAAACTATCAATCAGTTAGCCTTTGCCCAACGTACTACGGCAACCGGCGAGACGCAGTTTGTGCTGGCCAGCGCCAGTGGCGACCAGAGCGTTGCCGTTTGGGCTTTGGCCGAGCGGGGGCAACTGCTCTGGCATACCCGGCAGTTCGATGTCTGATCAGCCGGTGGTTGTGCTTCAGGCCAACCCCCATTTTGTCTATGATGTCGCTTTCAGCCCCGATGGTCGTACGCTGGCCGCGGTGGGAACCGGTCTCTCGCTGCGCTTGTGGGACACAACCCGGCGACAGCACCCTGAACCGGCTGAGGTACGCCAAGCAGCCCCGGAGGAGGGAGAGCATGATCTCTTTGCCGTGGCCTTTAGCCCGAACGGCCAAAAACTGGCTTGCGGCGGCAACCATGTCATTCATCTCTGGGATTTACAAAGCCATAAACCGCCGCAGACCTTGCGGCAGCACAGTTCGTGGGTCTATTCGGTCGCCTTTAGTCCCGATGGGGCAACCCTGGCCAGCAGCAGCCTTGATTGCACCGTCTGCCTGTGGGACGTAACGCAAGGCACGCTCCGGGCCATCCTGCAAGGCCATACCGAGACGGTCTATAAGGCTGCTTTTAGCCCGGATGGGGCCTTTGTCTTAAGCTGTAGTTTCGACGGTACGATCAAGTTTTGGGATGTGCAAACGGGTGAATGTGTCAACACTCTCTGCGTCGATGGCCCTTATGTCGGTATGAACATCACCGGCATTACCGGCGTGACCCCGGCCCAAACCGCCGCTTTAAAAGCATTGGGGGCGGTGGAGGGTTAAATCAGTAAATACAGGCTAAACAAGATCATCAACCCCCCGAAATAGGTGACCGGAAAGAGCCAGCGGCACAGCTTATCCCACCGAGCGGCGGCGGCCTCTTTGTCATGGAGGTACAAGGTATTGACGTAGATATTTTGCATGATCGTCAAAGCCATCATCACAAAAGACAGCGTCAGGATGCTATCCATCAAGGTGAAGTAGGAGACCTTGGGCAAGCCGTCGGAAACGACGAACTGGTAGGCCACGATGGTCAAAATCCCCGTCAGCGAGACGCTCATCCGGTCGGCCAACCCGTCGCCGATCATCCAGAAGACCGACCACGAGATGGCCACGAGGATGATCAAGGGCAACAGGATCTTCCACTGATAATAGCTAGCCAGGCGAGCGACTTCGATTTTCATCAAGAATTCTGAGAACGGTTTACGGTCGCGGACTTCCTGCTTGGCTTCAATGCCACTGCCCACCCCTTCGATTTCCCATTCGGGAAGCTGGAATTCGGAGCTAAAGCCGATTTTTTCGTCCTCTTTGTGTAAAACCAGATAATCATTATCCCAGGCAAATGACTCGATCTCAATTTCTAACTGCTGCCGGTCGAAGGGAAACCGGCGCAAATCGTAGTGGGCTTCGAGTTCAGCGCTGAAGCGCTCCTCGTAGTTAATAGTTCCGTCTGGTAGAATAATCAGCTCTTCGTTTTCAATTTCAGCCGCTCCGGCCTCATTGACAAACTCAATGTCAGGCCACCACATCATCTGAATTTTTTCGAGGGCATCTTCTTCCAAAAAGATTTCTTCATGCCGTCCCGTTTGACTGACCGAATACGCCAGGCGGGGGTCGCACCAGATTAAGTCCATAAAACCTTCGATGTGGAAGGTGTTGTCGGCAATATTGATAGCGGTGATTTCGATGATGTACAACCCCAAATCCACCAGCACAGGACCGTCCGGGTTGGGCGGTTCGGCAAAGACGATTTCATCGTTCTCTTCATCGTTCGATTCTCTGACCGGCGTTTCAGCTTGGCGATAGGCGTTCTGGGCGCAGTCGGCCGGCGAGTTGATGATATGGGCCCGTATGTCTTCATCAAACGGAGGCGTGGGTTCAGGGCTAACGGGAACTTTCGTGGCGTTGGCCCTGACCGATGCGGTGCGATGGCCAAGCGCCAGCGTCAGCAAAACAAGCAGCACGCCGGCCATCACCAAGAATAGTGGGGGCAACCGTTTCTTTTTTTTCGAATAGAAATTAACCATGTTCTTTATAACCTCAGTTGGTGCGATTTTAATGCGTAAGTATCCTGCGGCAGCGCTAAAGCGATCACTACGAATTGATGAAAGTGACATGCAGCAACAAAGCTTGCTTTGTTATTCACGGCCAAGTCAAAGTAAACTTTGACGCTCCATGCCTTTATTTTCAGGGGAGTCGAATAGTCTCAATTGAGACAACAACGACAATGGAAATTACTGTAGGACAAACTTAAGTTTGTCCTACAATTCTATTTTCAGGGGAACGTCCCAAAAACGCATCATCCGAAAAGTATTATTTCAAGGAAAAGGGGGAGAGAACAGCCGAAGCCTGTCAGCTCTGTAGTTCGAGCAGGCCCACTTCTTTCGCGGTAGTAATGGCCTCACGACGATTTTTCACTCCCAACTTGGTGTAAATGTTGCTAACGTGTTTCTTAACCGTGTTGGGCGAAATCACCAGCCGCTCGGCCATTTCTTTAACGGTGAGGCGGCGGCTGACCAGCGTCAGCAGCTCCAGTTCGCGTTGGGTTAGGGGCGTGATGTTGTAAAGCTGCACGTATTGAGCCGTCAACTCGCGACGCCCGGCCGTATCCAACTCTTTGGCGAATGTGGCCAGCAGATGCTTAACATAAGGCGTTGAGTCGTGCTGGTGGTCAAACTGTTGTAAGAGTTCCATCATCGGCACGCCCAAGTCCAAGAAGGTGCGGACAAAACCACCTTGTTCGGCTAGGATCAACGACCGGTTGAGTGCTGCAAAGGCCTTAGTCGTATGCCGTAAAGCGGACCAGATAAGGGCCTGCAGCGCGGCCACCTTGATAATCTGGCGGGTATTACAGGCCTGTTCGGCCTGACGGAGGCAGGTTTCGGCCAGTTGTAAGGCTTTTGTCAACGAGTCTGGCGTGGCTTCGGCTACAAGGGTGCGCAGAACGGTCAGGTGCGGCGGCTCCAACCAGAGCGCATTGGCCTGATTGGTGTTTGTATTGATCTCATAGGCACGGCGCAGAGCCTCGACAGAGTTGCCGCCCAACAGTACCAGTCGTACTTCCAGCGCCTCTGAACGTGCTAATAGGGGCGGGCTGCGTAGTTCGACGGCAAACTCACGAGCGGCCTGGGCATGAGCCAGCGCCTGAACAGCCTCACCTTGGGCCTGGGCGATGAGTGCCAGACCGGTCAGGCTATCGTGAAAAACACCGGGATTGACCTGGTAGCGTCTCGCTTCCACCTGCTGCCAGTATTGGGCGGCCGCATCGAGATTATTTTGTTCATAGCGGATGGCTCCCAGGAAATAGGCGCCCCAGCCACGCCAGACTTGCACAAACCCCACGCCGGACCAATCCCGGCGCGCCTGTGACGAGTCGGCTAAAGCAACCATACGCTCGGCCGTAGCGGTAGCTTCGGCCTGTTCGCCAGCATTAAAATGGATGATGGCGCGCGCCCCCAACACAATCATCATGGCCGGACGGTGGTGGGCGGTGGCCTCGGCCAGTGCCGTTCGCAGTAGGGCCAGGGCAGTCTCTCGGTGTCCCTCTTCAGCATACGATTGTGCTAAGATAAGGAGAATTAGAGTGTGAGAGAAGGCATACGCCACCGGGTCATTCAAAATATCAAAGCCGTGCTGCAACAGTGGGATGGCCCGCTGGGCTTCCCCTTGCCAATATAATACGTAGCCTTGTATCCCATCCAGAGCCCCTAGCCGCAGCCGCCGGCGTTCATCGTTGCCGGTGTTGTCGGCCTGAACCAACGTCCTGGTATGGTCAATGGACGCCGTTATCGCCGCCAGATCCCATCGAAACGAAAATAAAAACAACTGGGCGATACGTAAGCCGGGGTGGGCCTGAATGACTGGCTCCGGAAACAGATCGAGCCAGCGGACCAACACCGGCGCGGGAACTCGTTCGTTCAGCAGCGGGTGAAGATGGGTTTCTACCAGATCGGCGGCGCACGTCTCGTCGCCCGCGGCTAAGAGATGGCGCAGCGCGTCTTCAATCAGGCCGGCCTGGGCCAACCAATCGCCGGCCCGGTGATGCAGTTCGGCCAGACCGGTCTGGCTCTGCTCCTTTTTAAGCCGGTTCAGCAGAAAATCGCGGAACAGATCGTGATAACGGAACCAGACGCCCTCGTCATCGAGCGGCACGATGAATAGATTCTGGGCTTCCAATTGGGCGATGGTGGTTTGACCGGAGGCCGGCCAGGGGCTGCCGGCCAGCAGGGCATCGCCCAATAGGGCGCAAAAACGGTCCACCACGGCGGTGCGGGTCAAAAATTCAATCACATCCTCCGGCAGACCGGCCATGACCTCCTCTACCAGGTAGCCCGCCAGCAGCCGGTGGTTGCCCCCAAAGCGAGTCAGGAGTTGGGTTGGGGTCTGGCTCTGAAGAGAGATGCCGGCTAGTTGCAGACCGATCACCCAGCCCTCGGTTCGCGTCTGGAGGGTTTCGGCAACCTGATCATCCAACGGCCGGTCGGTTTGCTTTTGGAGCATTTGACGCGTTTCAGCCAGAGCAAAACGCAGGTCGGCGGCCCGAATCTCGGTGATTTGTTGGCTCATTCGTAATCGCCCCAGGAACAGCGGCGGGTCGGAGCGGGTTAGGATGACTAAGTGCAGCCGGGGCGGCCGGTAGTGCAGCAGGTGGCGCAGCACGTGATGCACCTCGCTGGAACGAATGTGGTGATAATCATCCAGCGCCAGGATTAGAGGAACGGGCAGCGCATTCATTTCCTCGACCAATAGATCGGCCAGATAGTTCACATCGGGCAGAGTGGCTGTGGTCAACAGATGATGGAGGGCATCACATGCCTCCGGCACAGCCTGGCGGGCAGCGGCGCAGACATAGCGCAAAAAGTGCGGCAGTTGGTTGTCCCCCTCATCTAGCGAAACCCAGGCTACCGGCTGGCCACGACCGGCCAGCCACTGAGCGGCCAGGGTAGTTTTGCCGAAGCCCGCTGGCGCGGACACCAGGATGAGGTTGTGGCGCAGGCCATCATCCAACCGGGCCAGCAGGTGAGGCCGTTGGATGAGATCGGCGTTAACCTGCGGCCGGTAAAGTTTGGTTTGCACCAGGGGCAGGGTCTCGATCTGCGGGTTTGGATTAAGCATAAGACGGTTTGGTACGGTTAGCTATGATCGTTGGCAGTTTGAATCAGGCGTTTAATTTTAACATGGTTTAGGTGCTTTGGCATATTATGACTCAAGTCGCTACCCTATCCAGGAAATACCGAGGGAAGTAAGGAGTAGGGAGTAAGGGATTAAAACCAATTACTCCCTACTCCTTACTCCCCGGTTGGAACATCAGGGTGGCAACTTAAGTTATTATTTTATAAATAGGCCAATGCTTTTTTGACAAGAGCCAGCTTTCATGTTACTTTTGACGTAAGCGGTTACGTAAACGATTACGTCGCTTATTTGGCACCTCTATCATCTCCAATTTTCAACTAAAGAATTGACCAATGAAGCTAATGTTTATTAATAAACAGAATAAGGGCTTATTGGCCGGTATACTAGGATATCCCATCCTATGAGACAATACGTCTTTCGACGTTTGGGACGTCTTGTCTTAGCCTTGCTGGGGGTTACGCTGATCACCTTTCTACTCTTGCGCCTAACGGGTGATCCGGCCCGTGTGGTGCTGGGGCAACTGGCTTCGGATGAGGCGATTCAACAATTCAACCGCGAGCATGGTCTGGATCGTCCCTGGCCGGAGCAGTATGTGGCTTTTCTCTGGAAAGCGTTACAAGGCGATTTGGGACAGTCGCTGCGCTATGAACAGTCGAATTTTTCGATTTTGCTTGAGCGGGTGCCGGCCACGCTTAGATTGGCCGGGGCCAGCCTGATACTTACCTTTGTGATTGGTCTCCCCTTGGGCATTATCGCCGCTTTACGTCGCGATACAACGGTTGATTACCTGGCGCGAGGTTTGGTGCTGCTGGCGCAAGGTATTCCCAATTTCTTTTTGGCTATTCTTCTCATCTTATTCTTTGGCGTTTACCTCGGCTGGCTGCCGACGGGGGGGAGTGATAGCTTTAAGCATCTCATCCTACCGGCCTTTGTTCTAAGTTTTGTCCAACTGCCTCTGACCGTCCGGGTAACGCGCTCGGCCGTGCTGGATATCATTGGGCAGAGTTACATCCGAACCGCCCGAAGTAAAGGTTTGCCCGAAAGGCTGGTGTTGGTTCGTCACGTTTTGCGGAACGCTGCCCTGCCTATTTTAACTATTCTTGGGGTGCAAGTCGCTTTGCTCATGAGCGGGGCGGTGGTGACAGAGACGGTTTTCTCCTGGCCGGGCATTGGCCGGTTAATTGTTAGTGCTATTTTGGCCCGCGATTTTCCTTTAGTCCAAAGTATCGTGTTCGTGATCGCGATGGCCGTTGTCGTTGTGAATTTTTTAGTGGATATTCTTTATGGCATCCTCGACCCACGCATCATCCTTAATTAACTCGGACGCTGACCAGCGTCAGGCGGCCCCAGAGATTCCGCTATGGCAGCGTCGATGGCGATCTTTCTGGGGAAGTTACTCTAGCCGGATTGGTTTGATTGTTACCGCCATCATTTTTCTGATGGCGCTCGTTCCGACAAGCTGGCTGCCCTATAACCCCACGGAAGTTAACTTGGCCATTGCCAACCAGCCCGGAGCTTGGGCCGGTGAGTGGAGCCACCCCTTGGGGACAGATTTCTTGGGGCGGGATATGCTCTCCAGAACCATCCACGGCGCCCGTTTGACCCTAATCATTAGCGGCTCCGCCGTCGTTTTGGCCACAGTTGTGGGGGTCTTATTAGGAATGGTGGCCGGCTTTTACGGCCACTGGGTCGATGAATTCATTAGCTGGCTGATCGATATTCAGTTGGCTTTTCCGGTGATTGTCTTAGCGCTGGCGATTATTGCCATCTTAGGCGGAAGCCTGACCAGCTTGATCATTGTCTTGGCTATTACCAGTTGGGCCACCATGGCGCGGTTAGTGCGCGGTCAAATTCTATCGGCTCGCAATGAGGTTTATGTGGAAGCCGCCGAAGCCATCGGCGCGACCACCTACAGCATTTTGGTTAAGCATCTACTCCCGAACATCTTTTCCCCCATCTTAGCTGTGGCCACATTTGAGATGTCGCGCCTGGTGCTGACCGAATCCGCGCTCAGCTTTTTGGGGTTAGGCGTTGCCCCGCCTCAAGTGACCTGGGGCGGGATGATTGGTGATGGCCGCGCCTATGTCTATGATGCCTGGTGGACCGCGACCGTACCGGGGCTAATGATCGCCATTCTGGTGATCGCGTTCAATTTTCTGGGTGATGGGCTGCGGGACGCCTTCGATCCGAATATCTGGACCGGGCGTAAATAACGCTGAGTTATCATAATTAAAAAGGAAGGAGGAGAATATTTGGCTTGATACCTTGACAGAGATGTAAACATCGGTAGTTTAGCCTCCTGGTAACCCAGTTGATCGTTCCTTTGCCGCCGCTTGAACAGGAAACCTCGCTGGGAGAGCTAGTTTGGAAAAGACGTGTTTCTGGCCTGATTGGGTCAGAATAGTCGAATAAAAACAGGATGGCGTTCGCCCTACTTGGCTTTTATCTTCTCTGTGAACCTGTCCCCATCTACGGTGATCAACACTTTGAAACCCATTAGGAGAGAAATAATAATGTACAAGAAGATGAGCATTTTATTAGCCTTATTATTGTCGGTATTAGTCGTCAATACGGTTAATGCCGCGTCACCGCCGCTGCAAGAAGACGGCGAGCCGTATACGGTTCAAGCTGATGACTGGTTGAGTAAACTGGCCGATAAATTCTATGGTGATGTTGAGGCCTGGCCGGCCATTTGGCAAGCGACCAATACCAAAGCCACTGAAGATGATAGCTTTGCCGTTATCGACGACCCAAATATTATCGAAGTGGGCCAGAAGTTGTGGATTCCCACCCAAGAGGAAGCGCTTAATCTCATGGTTGATTATGGCGTGACCGTTGAGACCCAGTCCGCCGCTCCGGCCAAAGATACCTTAGTGGTGGCCCAATCGGTAGACCCGCCCAATCTTGATCCCTTTGATACCACGGCCCCCTATATTAGCGTCTTCGCCCAGATTTGTGAACCGTTGATCTTTTGGGATACGGACGCCAATGGTCGCGCCTTTCTGAGACCGCTGTTGGCCACAGATTACGAGTGGCTGGACGATGTTACCCTCCAATTCAAGCTTCGGGAGGGGGTCACCTTTAGCAACGGTGAACCCTTTAATGCCGAGGCGGCTAAATTTAGCCTGGAGCAGCTCTTTTCCGCCTACAACTATAGCCAGTGGTTGGAAGGGATGTTAGACGAGATCCAGATTGTTGACGATCACACGATTAATGTCGTGCTGACAGAACCGGCCGGTTATATTCCTTCGGTAATGGCCATTGGCAGCTTCCAAATTGCCCCCGGTGATTTTCAAGAACGAGGGGAAGAGGCGTTCAATCAGTCGCCCGTTTGTACCGGTCCCTGGGTCTTTGACGAACACATCAAAGATGATCGGATTGTTTTGAAAGCCAACCCCAACTACTGGGGCGGGACACCCAAGTTTGAAACGGTGACGATCCGGATTATTCCCGACGATAATGCTCGTGTCGCTGCCCTGGAAGCGAACGAAATTGATATTGCGACCAACATTCCGCTGGCCGCGGCCTCAAGAATTGAGGGCGATGATGGCTTGAAACTCCTCTCTATCCCCAGCTTGCGGCAATTCGCCACCTTTTTTGACACCGATAACCCGCTGGCCGAACCCTTAAAAGATGCTCGAGTCCGCCTGGCGATGAATTACGCGGTCGATCGCCAAGCCATGTGCGATCAGCTTTTTGCCGGGCGTTGTACTCCTATGGATGGACAATTTTTATCGAAATCCCACTCCGGTTATAATCCCAACTTGGAGCCGTATCCTTACGATCCGGAGAAAGCGAAGGAATTGTTGGCCGAGGCCGGCTACCCCGACGGTTTTGAGGCAGAATATACCTATACCTCGGGCCGCTATCCCCAAGACAAGCAGGCCGGCGAGGCCATCGCCTCTTACCTGCGAGCGGTCGGGGTTGATGTGACCGAGTCAGCCGTCGATTTTCCGGAATGGGCCCGCCAATTCGATGCCAGCCCCCGTCAGACGACGGCGTTCTATACCGTCGGATTCCTGTTTGGTCAAGATGGTTATCTCTCGCTGTTAGGGTATGTCCCCGGCGCGCGCTTCCGAACCAGCATTATGCCGGAAGGCTTTGATGAAGCTATGGCCGCCGCCGCCAACGCTCAGGGTGAAGAGCGCGAACAACTCATTGAGCAGGCCATGCAAGCCATTAATGAAGAGCCTTTTGCAATTTACCTCTATTCAATCGATGATCTCTATGGCGTGCAGGATTGGGTTGAGGGCTTTGAACCGCGCCCCGATCAAACGCTGCGGTTATTAGATATGGGTGTTACCCCCAACTAGCCGCCGTTGGTTTGGTGGAGGCCGCTTTCAGGTCTCTTTCACATAACTTTTGAGTTCTGATTTTTATTTCGAGACCTCATAGAGGGCCGACTTTGGTCTGGCCCTCCATGAGGTCCCGGCTTTAAGGAGATACAACAGATGACAACGACAGACCCCACCCTTGCCGAACGCGCTCAAGCGCTCCACGCGGATATGCTGGTGATTGATGCGCTGCAAGCCGCCCCAATGACGCCGACGCACTTCGACCGCCTTCAACGCGGCGGCATTCACGCCGTTAACTATACTACCGCTAATATTACCAGTGACTTTGCCGCCGCCGCCCTTGATCTGGCCAAACTGCATAAAACCATCGAAGCCAACAGTGATCAGGTTTTGTTAGTGCGAACCAGTCAGGACATCCTACGCGCCCGTGAAGAAGGCAAAACCGGTCTCATTATGGGCCTGCAAAATGCCAAACCGCTGATGGACAATGTCGATTATGTTCGAATACTGCACCTAATTGGCGTCAGGGTCATTCAGCTCACCTACAACGAGCGGAACTTTATTGGCGATGGCTGTGTCGAGCAGACCAACGGTGGCCTGAGCCGATATGGCCGCCGAGTGGTGGCCGATATGAACCGCTTCGGTATGCTGGTCGATCTATCCCACTGCGGTGAACGAACCACGCTGGACGCCATCGAGGCCTCGGCAGCGCCGGTTGTCGCCAGTCACGCTAACGCCAAAAGCCTGTGCCCCAGCCCCCGCAACAAATCTGACCAGGTGCTCAAAGCGCTGGCTGAACGCGGCGGAGTCATCGGGGCCGCCTTCTGGGCGCCCATGGCCTACAGCGATCCCAATAAGCGGCCGACCATGGACGAATTCTTCGCTCATATCGACTATTTAGTCGAGCGAGCCGGTATCGATCATGTGGGCATCGGTTCTGACCTGGGCGAAGGCGAGTCCCGAGAATATTACGAAGCCATGTTCGCTCACGGCGGCGGTATTTATCCGGAGGTCACCCAGGCGCTAGGGGATTGGTATGATTTCGACCACCGCATGGTAGAAGGGTTAGAGACGGCGGTAGTCTTCCCCACCCTGACCGAAAAACTGCTGTCACGCGGCTACACCGAAGAAGACATCCGTAAGATTATGGGGGGCAACTTCTTCCGAGTTATGGCCGAGGTGTTCGATCAAGGAGCGACGTCTTAAGAACCTATTTTAATAACCTGAGTCCAGAGGTAAATGGGTTTCTAGTCATTTCAGTATGATAACGCAACTGATGTACAATCAGGCCCAGACCTGGTAGATCGATTGTCATTAGGTCACGAGACCGATGCGAAGCTTTGATCGCCAGGTTGAGTAACAAATAAGCCCGAACAGTTGAGGGGACCATGGAACGATGAGTCCGAATACATGCTAGTGCGGGCGAAGCCAAGCAATCAGGAGCGAACAGAACCATGACAAAAACGGTGGTGGGGATCGATGTGGGCAAGGGCAGTTGGATGTGAGCCTCAATGGCCAAAAGCGCGTGCAGGGTGGGCCAACGATGAAGCGGGCCAGGTCGAGGTCAGTGACTGGGTCGAGGCGCAGCGAGCCACGTTAGTAGTGGTGGAAGCATCGGGCGGATACGAGGCAGCGCTGGTGAGTGAGTTGGTGGCGCGCGGGCAAGAAGTGGCGGTGGTCAACCCGACCCGGGTGCGAGCCTTTGCCCGAGCCGAAGGGATTCTGGCCAAAACCGATAAGATTGATGCGCGGGTGATTGCCCGGTTTGGGCTGATGATGAACCCGGCGGCCCGAGCCCGGCGGGACGAGGCCCAAGTGGTCTTGAACGAACAAAATCAGCCGGCGGCGGCAATTGGTGCTGATGCAGACGGCCGAGAAAAATCGGCGCGACACGGCCAGTCCGGCGACGCGGGACCATATTGACCGCCATATTAACTGGCTCCAAGCAGAGATTAAGGTGCTGGAGGAACAGATCAGCCAGGCCATCGAAGCCAACCCTACCTGGGCGGAAACGGCTAAACGGGTGGACAGCGTACCCGGCATTGGCTTCATCACTGCCGCGACCCTGGTGGCTGACCTGCCTGAATTGGGCCAACTCAACCGCCAGAAAATTGCGGCTTTTGGTCGGGGTTGCCCTGTTCAACCACGACAGCGGTAAACACCGGGGGCAAACGCCGTATCTTTGGCGGTCGGACTGCGGTTCGCTCCGTTTTGTATATGGCTACTTTATCAGCCATTCGCCATAATCCAGTCATTAAAGCCTTCTATAAACGCTTGTTGGCCAAAGGCAAAGTTAAAAAGGTTGCTCTCACGGCCTGCATGCGTAAATTGCTGGTTATTCTTAATACGATGATCAAAACTGGTCAGGACTGGAACCCATCCATATCCTGACGACCATTTGACTTTTATCACAGTTGCTTCGCAGCGCTAGCGGAGAAATCCCTGTGACAATACAATAAGAAGTGGTCTGGCAGGCAAAATTTGAAGCGACAACGCCCATTTTTCCCTACGAATGCTTCATTTATGGCAATGTCTGAGGGATTTCTCCGCCTCTGGCTACGAAATGACATGCTCGACTTTGATTTATCGAACTCAGGTTAATAGTTTTTAACGGTTCACAGATAATATCAAAATATAGATAAAAATCTGTGAACATCAGTGTGAATCTGTGGACAAGTTGGTAACTTCTCTCGCTTAAAACAGCTTCACAGTTATGATGCTTATTATCCGAGCGAAAAATGTCTCAACTTAAATTTGGCCTGGCGGCGCCGATCATCGGCCCGGCTCCGGGCAGCCAAGAAAATAGTATCTTTATCGATCAACAAGCCCACATCCTGCCGACGGCAGCCGAACATTTTCATTCGATCTGGGTCTTTGATCACTTCTTTGGAGTCGAGAACCGTCAGGAACCCTTTCTGGAATGTTGGACAACGCTAACCTGGCTGGCCGCCCGTTTTCCCGATCTCCATATCGGGTCGTTGGTGTTGGGCATAGGCTATCGCAATCCGGGACTGCTGGCCAAGATGAGCGCGACTCTGCAACTGCTGAGTGGGGGCCGGCTGCTGCTAGGCGTTGGCGCGGGCTGGCTTCAGGAGGAGTATCTGGCCTATGGCTATCCTTTCCCCCCGGCTTCGGTCCGGGTCAAGCAACTTGATGAAGCGATCCAGATCATGCGGCTGATGTGGTCGGAACCCGCGCCTTCCTTTAAAGGCGACTATTTCCAGATCACCGAGGCCGCTTGCCCGCCTCGACCAGACCCTTCGCCGCCGATCATGATCGGCGGCGAAGGCGAACAGTTGATGCTGCCGCTGATTGCCCGCCAGGCCGATTGGTGGAATACCGGCAAGATCGACCCGCCGACCTATGGCCGCAAACGCGATATCCTTCACCGTCTCCTTGAGGCTGAAGGCCGCGATCCCGTCGACATGGTGCATTCCTTTATGATGTCAGGCCGGCGGCTTCCCCAATCGACGGCCGAGTCAGAACAATGGATTGAAGCATTGCAGCCGTTTATCGATTTAGGCGTCACCTATTTTATGCTTAGCTGCGGCCCGGTTGCTTCCGCCGAGCAGATTGTCCGCTTAGCTGAGGAGGTTATGCAACCTCTAACCGGAGCCTAAAGATGATCAAATTTTACTTATCAGGGGCATTCATTTAATGACCAAAGTCACGATTAAAGACGTGGCAGAACGTGCCGGCGTTTCAACGGCAACGGTTTCTCATGTCATTAATCACACGCGTTTTGTGAGCGAAGAAACCCGGCAAAGGGTGCTGGCTGCCATTGAAGCGCTCAACTATCAACCTAATGCTATCGCTCGCGGGTTAGTTACTAACTCCACTCAAACCATTGGCTTGCTGGTGCCCGATATTACCAACCCCTTCTTTACGGCGGTGGCTCGCGGAGTGGAAGACAAAATCAATCAGCATGGCTATCATACGATTTTTTGTAATACCGATGAGGATCCGGCCCGCGAGGATGAATATCTGCGGCTGCTGGCGGCTCGCCAGATTGATGGCTTGATTGTTGTCCCTACCGGGATGCGCTCTGAGCGCTTGATTCGGCTGGCTGAGGGAAACTTGCCGATTATTTTGCTTGATCGTGAAACCCCTGAGGTTGCCGCTCCCTTAATTAGTGTTGACAACGAAAGTGGGGCGTATCAAGCCACTCAATATTTAATCGAGTTAGGACATCAGCGTATCGGCATCCTGGCCGGTGTGGAGACCATCTCCACGATGGAATTGCGGGTTGACGGTTACAAACGGGCTTTAAAAGAAGCCGGTATTCCCATAGAGGAGTCATTAATTGTGCGAGCCGACTCCCGTTTTAATGTGGGGCCTTTGGCCGCCGTTGATCTCCCCTTTATACGCCACCCCCATAATCAAAACATGCCTAATGCCTTTCAGGCGCTTAAGAATTTGCTTGACAATGAGTTTCCGCCATCGGCTATTTTCGTAACCAATAATCAGATGACGCTCTGGGCCTTACACGCTCTAAGGGAAAGCCATCTCCGCTGCCCGGAAGATCTCTCAATCATTGGTTTTGACGATCACGATTGGGCCTTACTCTCGACGCCGCCCTTAACCGTTATCCGCCAGCCGATCTATCAGTTGGGACAAACAGCGGCCGATTTACTCATGAAACTGATTCAACAACAGGCAGTACAACCGCCTTCTCTTTTTCCGGTTGAACTCATTGTTAGAGAGTCGTGCCAACCACCCCGGAAAAATTCATCGCGTTGATACTTTGACGTTTCGTTCCAATCAACCCTTATTCGGTTTTGGAAACGGTCTTGGCCCGAGCGACCCAGCCGGGGCCTGAACCGGTTTTTTGGCCAAGGATTAAACTCAACTGGGCGGCATGATCTTGGACATGGCGCATGTTGTACAACAATAACTCGGCGAAACTAATCTCGCCCCACCCGAACTTACAGCGTCGCGCTGCCTGCGCCTCAGTCAGTTCTTCAAGGATCGTTTGGCACTTGCGGCGACAGAAACGAAGGTAGCCGTGAAGTTCGTCTTTGGTGTAGGACCATTCGGGTAGTAAGCCCACCGGCTCCAACTCGTCGAGCGTGAAGGGCGTCGGGGGCGTGAACCCCTCCACCGAGCCGGATAAATAAAGATCGAGCCAGAAAAGGGTGTGATAGACAATATCCCCAAACTCCGACGGCTGCGTCCGATCTCCCCACAGCTCATCGGGACAGGCCAGCATCGCATTTTCGAGCATATCAATCGCCGCCCCGAACTGCTGCCAAATTATTGTTCGCCAAAAGTCAATCATCACATCGTTACCAGTCGCCGGCATACCCCACCTCATACGGCGCGGCCAGGTTAACCACTTGCGCCCGTTTCAGTTCCACCAATTGACGCAGATGCAGATTATCATGGGCCACCCAAGCAGCGAACATATCGCCGGCGGTGATCGGGCCAAACCGCGTCACGTACTTAGCGTCCCAATTGGGCGTCGATAATCCCTGAAGCCAGACCAGCGATTTAGCCCGCTCCGCCAGGAAGCTGTCCAGCATCTCCGCCAGATCACGCGCCTGGTAGCTGCGGGCAGTCACCCAACCGGCCGGGTCGATGGGCGGCCACGGCTGGTCCGGTCGATGCAAGATGATGTCGAGCCGCTGCCGGAAATCCTCGCGCTCTTCGTCGTAAAGATGGCAGATAACTTCCAGGACAGACCACGCTTCCGGAGTCGGCCTGAACTGCGCTTCGGCCGGGGGCATCCCCGCCACCAACGCCTTCACCACCTCCGCCCCTCGGGCGAGTTCTTGATAGAGCCGTTCAAACTGCACGATTGACCTCCTTTGAAAATGGATGTCCTACGGAATTTTCATTGTCGTTGCTGTACCGAGGTTCTGTCGGACTCCTGTGAAGATAACGGTCTGGAGCATCAAAGTTGACGTTGACCTGACCGTGAATGACAAAGCCAGCTTTGTCGCTCCAATATAGTTTCAGTGCCGGTGGGACTACTCTATGAGTTATCGTCACCAATCCAACTATCATAGCCGTCTTCAAGCATGTGATAGCGCCCGTGCGCCCAACTGTAGAACTGCGTCCACGTGGTTAGAACCGTGGGCGTCCCTTCAATTTTCACCGGCACGCCCGCTTCAACCAGCCGGCGTATGGCCCGCAGCTCTTCGACCAGGCGGCCCCAGGCATCCGGCCGCCCCGTTGATGATCGGCTCTCATACAACGCATCGAGTTCCTGCAGCGTTTCCGCCGTGAGGAGATGTTCTTGGGGGGGGTGGCATATGTCCTGACATCGCTGCTCTGCATAAGTCCAGGCCGAAAATTGACAGCCGGCATCTGAAGTAGCAATCCACGGATCTTGGCCGTAACCTTTGTAAGCACTCAATAGCTCCTGCCAGGCCATACCCGGCTGATACCCCGTGGTTAAAAAGCTATCCACCATATCCCGACAGAATTTCTGGGCCGAGGCACAATCATCAAACACGCCGGCTTGATACCGTTCCTCTTCATCCATTGGATGATAGTTATCGTCTACATATACGATATAGGTCTGTTTATCCGGGCGACCGGCTTTTTCGCTGCCTTTACCGAAGAACCCCCCCAACTTTTTTAAACCTAACTTGTTGAACAAATTAGCTAACATTTTTTCGCTGCCTTTACGAATGAAGTTTCTAAGCCACTAACGAATTGAGGCGGGTGGGGGAGGGTCAAATGAGCCAATCAGAGTGAGGATGCTGCCGGTATTGTACCCGGAAATCCCAATGATATAAAACGGAGGTCAACATCACCTCACCAATTGATGCTGAAGCTATCGCCATAATCGGTCGGCCCAACCGAACCGAGTCGGCATTTCTCCCTTCATCATTCATCAATCATCATTCAAATGTGCCGGCCAGATGCTGCTGCAATTTGGCGCGAGTCGTGGCTTTGGGTGTGAAAATGGTGAGCTTGACATCGGGGTCGCTGAGCACCTGCAAAATAACGAACTCGAACTCCAACCGGCCCAGGGTCGGATGATCCAGCGTTTTGTCGCCATCCAGCGAGCGGGGCGCATCGTGATGTGGCCACCACTGACAAAATTCAGGGCTGCTTTGCTTGAGGGCCTTGATCAGGTCCGTGAACGCCCTATCGCCGAGATGGCGCACACTGGCCGTGCGAAACTCCGCTAACACGCCACGCGCCATCTGTTCCCAGTTGGGAAAGTGCTGGCGCATAGCCGGATCGGTAAAGAAGCGCCAGACCAGGTTGCGCCCGTAGGGGGCTGGCGCGTCCGAAATGGCAAAAACCGCATCGGCCGCTTGGTTCCAGGCCAGGTAATCCCAACGCCGCCCGATGACATAGGCCGGGCTGGGCTTGAGGTCGGCGAGCATTTGTCGGAGAACCGGGCTGACGCACTCTTCCGCCGGAGTTGTCTGCGGGGACAGCATCTGCCCGGCCAGCACAAAGAGATGCCGCCGTTCATTGGGCGTGAGCCGGAGCGCCCCGGCCAGGCTGTCCAGCACTTGCGCCGAGGGATTGACTTCCCGGCCTTGCTCCAGCCAAACGTACCAGGACACGCCAATATTGGCCAACTGGGCCACCTCCTCGCGGCGCAGCCCCGGCGTTCGCCGCCGGAGGCCGGGCGGTAAGCCTACCTCAGCGGGCGTCAGTCCGGCCCGGCGCTGGCGTAAAAAATCGGCTAGAGCCTGGCGGCGTTCGTTTTCATCCATTAGGCGCTCTCCTCGGAATGTGTCAAGAAAAGTGAGACAGAATGAAAAGAAATTAAAGAGCATTAATCGAGATCGGTGAGCCAGAACTGGGCTGATTGATCCAAACTTCAGTTGGAAGCGGAGCGAGGGTGGGTAAGCCACGCACAAAACGCTCCGGGTGTTGAGTATAGGCCAACTGTAAAACGTGTTGGCGTTGAGCCTGAACCTGGTCGGCCCAGCCATAGTGAACTGCGGCTGGGGTCAGCAAATGCAAAGCCGAATGGTAATAGTCGGAGTTGTAGGCGGTCAAAAAGGTGTGAGCCCAGGCATGAGCGTGCTGATAAGAGGGAAAGGTAGCGGGATAATCGGCTTGATATTTTATGGTTTTGAACTGGGCTTCTGGAATAGGGATTGTCATTGGGCCGATAGGGTCGGGAATGAGACAGGGTGATCTCCAAATCCTTTAAGAGTTGAGCCACGGATTTAGCCGCATCGGCCCCCCGCGGTCAGCGTGCAAGGTCAATTGGCGCGGCGGGATGCCTTGGTTATGGCAGGCGGTGGCAATGAGTTGTTGGGCCAGGATTTCCGATTCCTGCTCGGCTAACAACCAGCCGACAACAAAACGGCTGAAGATGTCGAGCATAACATACAGGTAGAAGGGGCATATTTGACCGGGCTTTTAAGTTGGGTGATATCCCAACTCCAGACTTGGTTGGGGCCGGTGGCCACCAACTCGGGTTTAGCATAGACAGGGGTGACGCCGTTGGGGGCGGCGTTCCCTGAACTTCGTGATGGTCAGCCAGAATGCGATACATCGTCCGCCAATGGCACAGGTAGCGACCCTCATCCAGTAAGGTGGCATACACTTGCCGGGGAGCGTGGTCCACAAAACGCTCACTATTGAGTATCTGGCGCACCCTCTGCCGTTCCGGCTCACTCAAGGCCCGACTGGGCTTGGGACGCGGTTGGGTCACCTTAGCCGGTTGGCGGGCCCGATAGAAGGTACTGCGCGGGATACCTAACTGCTGACATGTTTGGCTGACCCCCAATTGCGGGGGGCTAATTGCTGCGCCAAAGTTATCATTTCGGCTCGTCCGTTGTCGTCAGCTGTAGCCCAAGTAGTTGTGAAACTTTTTTTGGATATCGATCACCAACTGGGCTTGGGCCAGCGCTTGTTGCAACCGTTCATTTTCTCGCTTCAGGCGCGCGTTTTCAGCCGCCTGGGCGTCGGTCGGCGGCCCCGTTTTGGTCCGGCGGCCGCTTCTAATTCACCCGCTCTTGGGCTTGTCGCCAGCGGCT
This sequence comes from Anaerolineales bacterium, assembly GCA_020634855.1. Taxonomy (GTDB): domain Bacteria; phylum Chloroflexota; class Anaerolineae; order 4572-78; family J111; genus JAGRBY01. Next base: position 34,882 of record JACKAU010000016.1, on the reverse strand, counting down.
CAAGTGGGACGAATACAACCCTTCCCGTCTCAACAAGGCCCCGATTTGGCCGTTGTCGCTGCATTGCTCGGCCTCCGCTACAATTTGCCGTTTGTAGCTCGGACTGAACTGGCGCCGGCTGGCGGATACAACGACTTCCGGGTCCGGTACGGCTGCCTTGAGTTGTCTGTTTACGTTGGGTTCAATACTGGGTTGTTGTTCATTAATACTGGGTTGTTGGGCGTGAGACATTTGTTTCTCCTTGTCATCATTATATTCGACTCTATTTTCTTCGTTAATCTTGTCTCACTTATTGTGGCACACAGAGGTCTCTTGGTCAATCCTCTCATTCTGGGTGTAGCGACTGAACCGTTTGACCCGACTGGTTACTTTGCCTGAACCAGGCGTTTTTGAGGCCATTGTTTCAAAATGACAGCGTTTGCCTTGGACTATCCCCGTCATCATTCCTGTTAGCGTATTGAGATGACGAACTTGATTTCAGTTAATTGTTTGGGGTAAAGTTGCAGCAATCCTTTTTTATGCCACGATAGACTTGGCGGTTATCACTCATTGGGTTCACTCCTTTTTGTGGTGAAAATTGAGTTTACCCCGAGTGGTAGCCGTTTCTTAAAACCTTATCTTTTTCTAAATCCGATAAATTTCATCACCTTGTTACCAAATGGTTCATCTTTCATTACAACCTATCACTTACTCCTTGACCACTACCCGAACCGGTTTTGCTGCCGAAAATTTTGCCGTCTTGCGTCATATTGCTCTTAATCTCCTCCGACACGAAACCTCGGCCAAGTGTGGCATTAAGGCCAAACGGCTCAAAGCCGGCTGGAGTGAAGACTATTTGCTCAAAGTCCTTTCCTCCTTGTCATAATCTGTGCAATTGCCCTAGCCTTGGCGACGAACATATTTGATAAGCCGGTTGGAGGCGTACCAACTGTCGAATTGAACATAGACTTGCCAGTCTTGGGGGAATAAGGGACGTAAGACCGCCAGAATTTTGGCCAGCTAAAGAGCTTTTGCTGCGAAAAGCCAACTGTTTGTCTTTAGTCCGCCCCCGATTGCAACGGCGCACCGTTTTTTCGCCCAAGTATAATCGTAAATCGACAGTCGCCACATACGTGCCGATACGCATCGTACAGGTCAGGTAACAAAAGCCATTTTTGTACCGTGGTTTCTTTTTCGTACTTTCGACGTGATCGTGAAACCAATCGACCGGTCCGATATACTGGGTGGCTTTGTCTTTTTCGCCTAAGGAATCGTCGATGTTGAGATAGATGACCTTGGCCGCCTTGGTCCGTTCCGCTTCGGTCAGCAACCACAACACCTGCTCTTTGCGTAGCGCCGCCCGTACAGCTGCCGCTTGCCACGGACTGATCCGCAGAAAGTCGGCCATATTTGAGGCATCGACTGCTTCGACGAACTGCCGTTGCAGGGCAGCTAACGTTTTCTTGTCTTCGCACCCCAACAACGCATCGGCCATGTTCAGCAGATGCCGCTTTTGGGGTTGCGATAGGTTTAGTCCTAACTGTTCGAAAAACGCGCATAATTTTTCGGATGGTTGTAAAATACGAGTTAGCATGGGAGGCCCTCCTGTTGGAACCAGTAGCTGACTGTTTCTTGTCAGCCTACTCAGGAGGCCTCTCATGTTAAAATTTATAGCAACTTATTTTCGCCAGAGTCCAGTAATGTATTTCGCCAAATACCATGCGCTCGGCAATGATTACCTGGTGGTCGAAGCAGATACGATGAGCCATCCCCTAACACCCGCCACGATCCGCCGTATCTGCCACCGGCATTTTGGCATCGGGTCAGACGGCATTCTGGTCCGGGGGGTAGATGACCCCCAGGGCCGCATAACCCTGCGGATATTCAACCCCGATGGGAGCGAAGCCGAAAAAAGCGGCAATGGGCTGCGGATCTTTGCCCGTTACCTGTGGGATACGGGCGTTGTTCAGGCGACGCCATTTCCGGTCCTCACCCAAGGGGGACTGGTGACCTGCCAGGTCTTGGCCCAGGGCCAGTCGGTGACCGTCGAGATGGGTCACGTCAGCTTCACCAGCACCGACATCCCCGTGCTGGGATCACCCCGTGAGGTACTCCAAGAAACCTTGCTGGTCAATGGCCAGGTTGTGAAATATTCCGCCGCCACACTGGGCAACCCCCATTGCATTATTCTCCGCGACCCCGTGTCCGAGGCCGAGACTCGCAGCCTTGGTCCCCTGATTGAAACCCACGCCCAGTTTCCCCAGCGGACGAATGTCCAGTTTATGGCGGTACTCGACCGCAGCAACATCCGACTGGCCATCTGGGAGCGGGGGGCGGGGTATACGCTGGCCTCTGGCAGCAGCAGTTGCGCCGCGGCGGCGGTGGCCTATCGCTTAGGGCTTTGCGAGGCTGTGATCGCAGTCCATATGCCGGGGGGACAATTAACGGTTGAGCTTAGCGATCAGTTCGCCGCGCGCCTCACCGGGCCGGTCGTTAAGGTGGGCGAAGGGGTCATCACGCCCGAGGCGTTAGTGGATGTTCCGGAGGAAGAGCCATGAATTGATCTGGCCAGGCTCTTTTTTGTATTATCATCCCCCAGTATTTTGAGGCAATGAGGATTGCCAAGGAAATTGGGTCAGCGTGAGCCTTAAGGAGACGGTGACCACCATTTTGGGCCGGCAAGTGCAGGCGAAGGTTATGCCCCTTCGCCGTGAAGCGAGGTAACGCTTCGTCCACGCTGCCGGTTTCAAGCCGCTCCAAACTTGGAGCCGGTGGTTAGATTCACCTTTAGAAAATCCTCGACGCAAGAGGTGTTTTGCGCAGGACATAAGCGATGGCGAAGGAAGTGGGGACAACGATCGCCGCCGCCACGCCGAATTTGAGTAGAGGTTCAAGTTCCACTTCCCTCAGTAGTATCGCCAGATAAACGATGACGAGACTGTGGATAATGTAAACCGCATAGCTGTGTTGAGACAGGAATGCGCCGAGCCGACTCTCGACGTCGAAGTAACGGCGGAAGAGGGTGATCAAGCCCAGGCCCAGGCCAACCGCGACGGCGGAGTCCCAGAGCGCATAGACGGCCGACGGCCATGTCCCGTAACCGAACGGAGGGAGTTGTGAAGCGCCATTTTCTAACGCGATTAGAAGGCTGATGAACGCAATCGAGAACAACACGACGGTGGCCACCGCTGCTGTCACCAAGCCAGTGTTGCCCATCGCGTTCGGCAATGTTCGGAACCAGTTGTGGCGAGCGGCCACGGTACCTAAGACAAAGAAACTGAGGTACTGTGGGAAGTAAGCCAACGATGGAAAGCCAAGCACAAATTGACCGATCGGGATAACAATCCGAATCAGGTAACTGACCAACGCCAACGCCAGAATAAATAGGCCAATGGCTGGATAGCCGGGCAGCGAAACCTGGCGCGCCGGGGATGAGGTTTGATTCCTGGTTAGCCTCCGCCAGACCGTATAACCAAAACTGAAGATGAGCAACATGGCCACGAACCACATAGGCCCCATCCCAATGAGGTACGGATACAGGTGCCAGGTGAGCGGGGTCGTGTTCCCGGTCAGGCTGGCCGGCATAAAGAAATAACCGATAGAAGCAATCGGGTTGAGCACGAAATAGAATATGATGAGTGGAATGCCCAGACGAACGAGCCGATCCTTAAGAAAGGGTCCGGGGCCCTTCCGTTCAAACGCGCCGGGGGTAAAATAACCGGCCACAAAGAAAAAGGCGCCCATAAACCAGGCCTGGTTGAACAGTACGAACACCAACAGCATCAATCCGGCGAGAGGAGCGTTGACCGGTGGCTCGTAGTAATAGAACGCCGGAATCCCGCCATAAACGACGGCCACGTGATGCAGCACTACTAGAAAAACCAGAGCGGCGCGCAGGTGATCGATAAAGATTAGGCGGGACGTTTTCGCGGCTGTCGCCGGTATAGGGGATATAACCGTGGGTTGCAAACTCATTTGGGCCATTTCATCCTTCTACATCCATTAGTATCTCTTATAAGAAACACCTCTCGTCTCCCTAACCAGCCTACACCAACTGCATGATAATTACATCCGTCTAGAGGCCAGTTTGTGACCTGGCGGCGTAGATAGGGTTAACTCTGTACTTGATCGTGGTTGAGCCAGAAACTCGATTCTCCCCCAATTCGAGGCCAGAAATACTACATTTTTGTGATGAGTCTGATGATGTGAAAAACCGAGGTTCATTCCTGGTCTCCACGGTTTAATGTAGTCGCACCCCGTAGTGCATAATGCGTAATTCGGATCATTTATGTGTCAGATGTTACGCACTACGCACTACGTAATAGATCACTCCGTCAGAATGGGTAAGTCATTTAATTCTTATTCCTAACTACGCCGCTACTCCTGAACCCCGTTTTGGGCGATGACGTTTCGGTACCACAATGCGCTCTGCTTGGGAATACGTTGGCCGGTCTCGAACTCCACCCGCACCAGGCCAAAGCGCTTCGATAGCCCGTGGGCCCACTCAAAATTGTCCATCAAGCTCCACACGTAATAGCCCTTTAAGTTGACGCCGGCTTGGACAGCCTCATGGGCAGCGAGCAGATGCGCCCGCAGGTAGTTGATGCGCCCGGTATCGGCTACAAAGCCGTTGGCGTCGGGAACGTCGGCGACCGCGCAGCCGTTTTCGGTGATGTAAATGTTGGGGTTGCCGTAGTTCTCTTTGAGATTGAGCAGGGTCGCCAGCAGGCCGGGCGGGTTGATGCCCCACTCTGTCGCCGTCCGGCCCCAATTGGGCGCCGAGGCATAATCCAGAGCCAGCTTCAACAGGCCGCCACGACAAGCAAAGCGCACGACAAAGGTCATGTAGTAGTTCACCCCCAAAAAATCAATGGGCTGGTTGATCAGCGCCATATCGCCGTCGTGTATCTTGGGAGCGTGAGGGCCAATCCACTCAAAGAGCATTTCGGGATAACGGCCTTTGAACAGCGGATCAAGAAAGACGCCGTGAGTGACATCGTACCGGCGTTGGCAAGCCGCCTGATCGGCTTCGCTGGATGTGGCCGGTTGGGGATGCTGCAAATCCAACACGATCCCGATGTTGCCTTGATAGCTGCCGGCTCGGAACACCTGCACGGCTTTACCGTGGGCCAACAGCAGGTGATGGGCGGTTTGAAACGCCTGCGAATAGTCGGCGATGCCCGGTGCAAAGTCACCCTCGGCGTGACCGAGAAACGACACCACCCACGGCTCGTTGTGGGTGGCCCACATCGCCACCCGATCCCCTAAGCGATCAAACATCAAGCGGGCGTAGTCGGCAAACCAGTCGCTGCTGTCGCGATTGGGCCAGCCACCTTGGTCTTGGAGCGCCTGAGGCAAATCCCAGTGATAGAGGGTAGCGTTGGGTACAATCCCTGCCGCCAACAGGTTATCGACCAGCCGGTCGTAGAAATCTAAGCCTTTCTCATTGGCGGCTCCTCGCCCTTCCGGCAGCACGCGCGACCAGGCAATCGAGAAGCGATAGGTTTTTAGCCCCAGTTCCTTCATTAAAAGAACATCTTCGGGCATGCGGTGGTAGTGGTCGCAGGTGACATCGCCGGTATCACCGTTGAGAATGCGGTAGGGGCTGTGAGAAAAACGGTCCCAGATGCTTTCGCCTTTGCCGTCTTCGTTCCAAGCGCCTTCAATCTGGTAAGCCGCCGTGGCGGCTCCCCACAGAAAATCTTTGGGAAATTGTCGCAAGGTCATGGGTTGCTCCTATTTAATAGCGCTGGAGCGACAAAGCTTGCTTTGTCAGACAAAGTAAACTTTGTCGCTCCTAAAAATATATAGTTCGTAGTAATCACTCTAGCGATGGTCTAGCCCTGAAGGGCTTACTACGAACTGAGTTTAGTTAGAACGAATTATGTAGTGACCGCACGGTTAACGCGGCGCGAGCCTGGTCGATAGTCCAGCCGGGCGGCAGCGGGCAGCTTAGGCGGACGGTGCGACCGGCGGGCAGATCGAAATAGTTGTCGCTAAAGACCGCATCGACCCCCGCCAGGCTCACCTCGATAAACCGGGCCAGCGATTGGGCCGTCAGGTCGATCACCAGTTGATCGCCTTGTTGGTGAGCTTTGGCCGTGAGTTCAGGCTCGACCAGAGCTAAATGCTTGTTGGGCGCAAAGAGGCCGATATTGAGCGCTACCCGTTCGCTGCCCTGCCACAGTTCGGCTACGAAAACAAGCCGGCGGCGATTGTCGTCCGTAATCCGGTCGGCGAAATCAAGAGTGCGGATATGCGTTGAGTTAAGGGCAGCCGCCGACACAGCCTCTTCGCCCGACTCCAGTACCTCGCCGCCGAGGGTTTCCAATGACCAGCGCACGGTTCCGATCCAGGGTTGGGTTAGGTCGCTGGTGACGTGGAGACCCATCTGGGGCGGCGCGTCTTCGATGGAGAGCATAATCGGGGCATAGAAGCGGCGGGCGGCGTAGTGCAGCGCTTTCCAGCGGCCAAAGTAATCGAGGCTGGACCAGGACGCCACCGGCCAGCAGTCGTTGAGCTGCCAGTAAAGTGTACCGCTGACCCGGTGCATGTTGCGCCGCCAATGTTCAACCCCGTAGCGGATGCCCTCGGCCTGAAGGATCAGGCTGAGGTAAACCAGCGCCGGAAAATCTTGGGGCATACGGAAGGTCTGAGCCATTTGGCCGATGATCAGGCCGTTGCCGCTGTCATTCTTTTGGTGGTGTTCCATTATATAGGAGGTCATATTCCAATCGGCTTCGTCGGCGAAGGTGCGAATGGTCGCCAGCGGCGGCAGCGCCTGGAAGCCGAACTCGCTCATAAAGCGGGGGAACTGGTCGCGGTAGGCGGTGAACGGCTGGCCGCCGTGCCAAACGTCCCAATAGTGGGCGTCGCCTTGAGCCTGCCCGTTAGGATCAGTAAATGGGATGTTGGATGAGGGCGAACTGGGCCAATAGGGCGTGGCCGAATCCGCGTGGGCGACCCACTCCGGCAGGGTGGAGAAGAAAAACTGCTCATAGGCGTCGCGCAGAATTTCCCAATCAACCGACGGCCGGCGGCGGCCCAACTGGCGGGCGACCGGTTTCAACTCCGGAATCTTTTCGGCGAGGTCGTCGAGTTCCGGCTGTGCTTGCAGGCCGGCCCAGCCCCAGCTCTCCCAGCCCCACTCCATCTCGTTGTTGCCGCACCATAAAGCCAGACTGGCGCGATGGCGCAGGCGACGAACGTTATCATCCACTTCGCGCCGGACGTTCTCTAAGAAAGCGTCGTCATCCATTGGATAGACGCTGCACGCGAAGATAAAGTCTTGCCAAACCAGAATGCCGTACTGATCGCACAGGTCATAGAAGCGCTCTTCCTCATAGAAACCGCCGCCCCAGACGCGCAGCATATTTTGGTGGGTGTCGACTGCGGCGCGGATGAGCATTTCCAGGTGGTCAGTAGTCAGCCGGGTGGGGAAGGAGTCGGCCGGAATCCAGTTGGCGCCTTTGGCGAAAATCGGCACGCCGTTGACGACAAAGGTGAACGACTTACCCCACTCGTCGTCGACCTGACGCAGTTCCAGCGTGCGCAGACCCACTTGGTAGCTGCGCCGGTCGTAAAGATGATCGCCGTCGGTCAGGGCCAATTCAACTTGGTAGAGCGGCTGATCGCCGTAGCCGTTGGGCCACCACAACTGCGGCTGCTCGATGGTCACGGCCACGACTTGGCTGTCGCCGGAGATCGATGCCTCGCCGATGAGCGTCACGCCATCCGGCCCGCTGACGCGCATAACCGCCGTGAGGTCATCATCTTGCCAGCGCTCCAAGCTAATCGCCGCCTCGATCATGACCGTCCCGTTCTGGTGATGCTGCCGCAGGTGCACGTCATCGAATTTGGCGATGTTACGCCCCTCCAGACGAATGTCCTGCCAGATACCGATGGGCAACAGTTTGGGTCCCCAATCCCAGCCAAAATGGCACGGCGCTTTGCGCAGATAGGGGCCGCCGGGAATCGCATGCGGCACGCCGGTCATCGGTCGCTCCGCCTGTCGAGGGGCCACATATTGCAGCGGTGAGTCAAAGGTGATGCTTAGTTCGTTATCCCCTTCATCGAGCAGTGATTTAACCTCCCAGCGGTACTGCCGGAACATGTTATCGGTGCGGCCCAACTTCTGCCCATTGAGCGTCACCTCGGCCAGGGTGTCCAGGCCGTCGCCCACCAAAAAGATCTGCTGTTGGGCCAACAGGCCGGCCTCGACGGTGAAGGTACGCCGGTATTCCCAGTCGGTTGCGGCGATCCATTGGACGCGCTTCTCATTGTCGGCCACAAAGGGGTCGGGGATGAGGCCAGCCGCCAGCAGGTCGGTGTGGACGCCGCCGGGTACTTGGGCCGGATACCATTCGTCGGCTTCGGCCTGGCGGAACTGCCACTTACCGGTGAGAGTTTGATGGAGCAGCATACGCTGTTTTTTCCTTAGACGTAATGAAGATTATAGAGTTCATAGAGTTTAGAATGGTTTCAAGGTAAATAATGAGTGAATTCAGAAAAATGGTAGAGGTTTTAGGGAGGACAAAGTCAAAAGGACAAAAACGACCACTGCCAGTCACATTGAAGCACGCGCCCAAATTATACTTGGTAATTTTTACAGGTCGTGTATAATGTGACAAGGCAGAGCTACACGTAACTCAACAAGGGCGTTGAGCGTACATTATATGTACTTTGCTCACCCTGGGAGATGCCGTCCATGCACAGTGAAGCGGCATCTCCTCTTTTTTCTACTATCTACCCAAGCAAATATTTACCTCGTCAATGGCAGGTTGTCATTCGCCGCCTCAGAGGAAAGAATAAATATCAGCTTGTTTTCTCCTCCTTCAATGCCGGCGCTACAATTTCGTGGGCACGCGGTGTTGTCACCGAAGCCCGCTCAATGAGCTTAACCCCCATTGTCACTTTCATCACCGGCCGATCAGGAAATTTAATCCGATCTAACAACAGTTGAACCGCCACCTGGCCCATTGTCACGCGATCGACACAAACGGTCGTGATTGGCGGGTTGGTAAACTGAACCATATTAATGTTATCGAAGCCAACCAGCGAGAAGTCTTTCGGGACGGAGTAGCCCAGTTCGCGGAGAGTTCTTAACGCGCCTACGGCTTGTTCATCATTTGAGCAGACAATAGCGGTGGTATGGGGGGCCTGGCGGAGTATCTCGGTAACGCCCCATTCGCCATCTTCATAAGAAAGATAGGGCGGCGTTACGATCAACGGCGTTAACTGATGCCGCTGCATCGTCTCTTGGTAGCCCAGCCGCCGTTCAACAATACTGGCGTGATTGGGGCCGCCAATCAAGGCAATATGGCGATGCCCCCGGCTGATGAGATACTCCGTCGATAATCGAATCCCACGGAGATTGTCGACCATCACGGCATCCCAGCCGCACTCCGGAAAGTAATTATCGACCAACACAAACGGCGATAGGGTTGACGCTTCAAGAGCCGCGATAACCTCCTGGCGAATTCTACCGCCAACCACAAAAAATCCACTGATATTATTATCTTTAATAGAAGAAGGAACGGCTCGAAGCTGACTGCCTGCATAATTGAGCGTATTGAAAGAGAGGTTTATATGGAGTTCACGACAGATTTGTTCAACGCCATGAAGCACATCGGCATAAAAAGCATTGGAGGTTATTTCCTGGGGGAAAGTGGGATTTAAGAAGCCTAAATGGGTAACCTGAGGGTGTGACGCGGGCAAATGATTTGAGGAATGATACCGCAGTTCCTGAGCCACCGCGAGGACTCGCTGCCGAGTTTCCTCGCCAACTCCAGGTTTATTGTTTAGTACGCGCGAAACAGTGGTGATAGAAACCCCCGCTTCACTGGCAACCTGCCGAATGTTAGCCAAAGCAACCTCGCTCTTAAAGCGCCTTTGTTTAGGAAGTGTTTACTAAACAAGTTTCCATCACTTTATCACATTCCAGGCCAGTTGTCAATATTATGCGATAATCAGAGATTTTTTTCGTACATGACTTAGTTGGGGGCGGATGTAGACCCACATTTTATCCTAAAACCCAATGATTACGATCTCACTGGCTCCATTTTTGCGAAACAGTTTCATACTTGTCTATCCCGTCGTTCAAATCTTAACTCCAGCCAGTCGCCAAGTTTCCATACAACCTGTTGCCGATCAATTAGACTATTTAGTCCACGCCGGGGGAGGAAGTGATTTTGTTGCCCTGATTTACCCCGGATTTACGCTGCATTTACTCTGGAATTACGGTCACAGGTTATCTTACATCGTAAGTTTGTAATTACTCAAGCAACTGCGACAGAAAGGAGTGACGGCAGCCAAACCTAGTCTAATTGATTCCTATCCAGTCAATTCCTGTGGGAAACTTCTCGGCTGAAGCTGAGAGGGAGAGAGAAATCTATATTTTACTACTTTTTTTAGCATTAAGGAGAACAAATAATGAATACCAATGGCAAAAACGGTTACACTTATGGCGAAGTTTTAGTAACCACCGACTGGGTCGCCGCCCGCCTGGATGACCCGCAAGTGCGGCTGGTCGAAGTCAGCGTCGATACCCAAGCCTACGACTCCGGGCATATTCCCGGCGCGATCGGCTGGAGTTGGAAAGAGGATACGCAAGACACCCTAAGGCGCGATATTCCCGACCCGGCCGCCTTCGGCGCGTTGATGAGCGAAGCCGGTATTAGTAATGACACCACGGTTGTGCTTTACGGCGACCTCGATAACTGGTTCGCCACGTATGCCTTCTGGCTGCTCAAAATGTACGGTCACGACGACGTCCGCTTGCTCAACGGCGGGCGCAAGAAATGGATCGCCGAAGAACGCCAGCTCACCACCATGATATCCTACTACGATCCGACGAGCTATAATGTCGCCGAGCGGGACCTGAGGTTTCGCGCTGCCCGCAGTTTTGTCGAAGCGAGCTTACACCACGCCGGTCGCGCGATGGTTGATGTTCGCTCGCCGGACGAGTTTTCCGGCAAGCTGCTGGCTCCGCCCAACCTGCCGCAAGAAGGCTCGCAGCGCGGCGGTCATATTCCCGGCGCGGCTAACATTCCCTGGGGCAAAGCCGTGCTGGAAGACGGCACCTTCAAGGCAGCGGCTGACTTAAAGACTCTGTACGAAGGACACGGTATCACGGCCGATAAAGAGATCATCGCCTACTGCCGCATCGGTGAGCGATCATCGCACACCTGGTTTGTGTTAACTTACCTGCTGGGCTACCCCAACGTGCGCAACTACGACGGCTCCTGGACGGAGTGGGGCAGTCTCATCGGCGTGCCGATAGAAAAATAAGAACCCAGGTGACAGTCACTTATTGTCAAAGCACGCTCAAGTGACTGTCACCTAATTTTTGTCCTGACTATAAGGTCTTGTATTGGCTGAGTACGAGGCCGCGCGCTGCTTTCTCAACCTGCTCATCGCTTGGCGCGACCGCGTCCGGCTCAGCTTTACTCTGGACCCCCATTTCCGCCAGCAGCCGGCGAGCGCTCTGGCCGGTGTTGTAACCGCCGGCCGGGTGCTGGATAGCATAGGCCAACAGTTGGGCCGCTTGCTCGATGTGGCCGGTGAGGGTCAAATGTGGGGCCAGCCCGACCATCGCGGACAGGGTTTGGGGCATCGTACCGATCTCAAGCGAGGTTTGCAGGGCTTTTAGATAGTATCGCTTGGACAGTTCATTATCACCGGTCAGCCAGGTGACCTGGCCCAGATGATCGAGGGCCAGAGCCTGTCCGTAAGGTTCACCGATATCATTGAAGATGTCCAGGCTTGCCAGGCACAACCGTTGTCCCTGATCCGGTTGGCCCCGCCGTGCCCGAACGAGACCCAGATAGGTCAGGCCAAACGCCACGTGAAAATGGTGTTCAGCCGCTCGACACATATCAATCCCTTTTTCTAACAATGGTTCAGCCTGATCATAATCGTTCTGAAAATAAGCCATGCGCCCCAGAAAATTGTATAGCCCCCGGTCACGCTGTGCATCCCGAGCCGATCGGAAATCATTATCGCCTCTTCGTAGTGCTGCCGGGCGGCTTGAAAATTTCCTAGATTGGTCTCAGTTAAGCCTAAATGAACCGAGCTCGCCATAATAATAAACAGGCCGTCAGTCCGCCGCGCAATGGCTGTCGCCTCCTCCAGGTATTGTCTGGCCGAAGCGTAGCGGCCTAAATACCAGTCGATCAGGCCCAGTTGATACAGCGGATAAGCTCGCTGCCACTGGCTGTCCACGTCAGATTGACCGGAGATGGATAACGCCTCAGTTAATAAGGTTTGGGCCGGCTGATAGCGGCCCAAACGTAGGGTAAACCAGGCTTGCCAGGCCAGCATCTGGCCGTATATTTCGCCGATTTCCTGATAGCCGGTACCAAACGTACTCTTTCGCTCCTGGTATATTTCAGATAGCTTGACCGACGCCTGCTGAAATAGCTGAAGCCCTGCCCCATACCGGCCGCCGATCTCGTAAAGTTCACCCAACCCCAGATGAAGTTTAAACAGACCTTGCACCCGTCCTTGCTCAACGGCCCAGGCCCAGGCCAGCCGAATGTTGTCAATCTCGATATCCCGGTCAATCAATGATTTCTTATGGTCGCGCTCGGTTTCAAAATTGCGCTGCATCGCGTAATCGGCAAAGTAGACGCAGTGCTGATCCATAGTGACTTCGTAGGCCGTGGGATCAGCTCTGAGCTTATCCAAGGCATACTGGCGCAGCAGTTCGTGCAATTCATACCGGCCCGAGGTTTCCTGGCGCACCAGAGAGCGGTCAACCAAATTGGCCAGGGTTTGAGGCGTAGCCTCGGCCACCTGCCGGACCGCGGCCAAACTAAAGCCACCGGCAAAGACCGACATCTTTTTGAGCGCGTCTTGCTCCCCGGCCGTTAACGAGCGCCAAGAATAATCAAACACAGCGCGAACACTGCGCTGTCGCTCCGGCACATTTTGAGCTTTGGTGGCCAGAAAATCCAGGCTTTGCTCAATCTCTTGGGCAATATCGCGGCAGGAAAGGGTGCGCACCCAGGCCGCGCGGCCAGTTCCAGCGCCAGAGGCATCCCGGCCAGCACGCGGCAGATACGGACCACGTCCGGCAGTTCCGCCGGTAAGTCAAAATCGCGATGAACTCGGCGGGCGCGCTCCTCGAACAATTGAATACTCTGATACAGCTCAAGGTCGATGGGATCGCTGTCGCTGGTGGGATAAGGCAAGCCCCACAAATCAAAAACACATTCATCGTAGAGATTCAATCGCGTGCGAGAGGTCACGATAATTTTCAGGCCGGGCGCTTGTTCAAGCATATCGACAATCTGACCGGCATAGTCGGCCAGATGCTCGAAATTATCCAGCACCAACAGCATCGCCTTCTTGCGAACGGCGTTCAGTAGTTGGGTTTCGAGCGGCGCTTTACCGGAGAATGAGACGCCAATAACGGCGCCGATGGCGGATATGAAGGGAACGAGGTCAAACTCGCCAGCGCCGGAGTTAGGGTTGACGCCTTTCAACGACACAAAGTAGATGCCATCGCGAAAGGGCGTATCGACCTTGAGATAGTGCGCGGCGATCTGCGCAGCCAGGCGGGTTTTGCCCATACCGCCGGTGCCGGTGATGGTCAGCAGCCGGCAGTCAACCTCGGTCAGCAGCTCGGTGATTTTGGCTTGTTCAACCTGGCGATCTACAAATGAGGTCGTTGCCGCCAGCAGGTTATGGGGTGGTAAAGTATCCGGTTCAACGGTCGGGGTAGGCGCGCGCGATTCAACGCGAATAGGCTGAGGCGGCTGCCACGCACCGGTCCGAATCGTTTCAACCAGCGCCGTCGTCTCGGCCGATGGCGCTACGCCTAATTCGTCGGCCAGCCGCTGCCGGCACGTTTCATATTGGGCCAGGGCGGCGCTGCGCTGGCCGTCAGCAGCCAGCAGTTTAATCAGTTGGCGGTGGCCGGCTTCATCCCAGGGTTCGATGCTCAACAGGTGCCGCGCCGCCTTGATGCCGGGGGTGAAATCGCCCTGGTCCAATGACGTCTCAGCCAGTTGCCCTAATACGTCCAAGGCCAGCCGGCGCAGTCGCTCCCGCTCGATCAGCAGCCACTCTTCAAATAACTCGGCTTCCGGTACCTGAAAGTCGTCCAGCAGGTCGGCCCGATAGAGATCGGCCGCCGCAGCCAGATTAGCGCCACTGCGGGCCGCTTGTTCCAGCACGGCAACATCCAGCCAGATATTACTGTCCTTATTGAGTTCAACCGAACGGCGGGTGGCGCTAATGACATCGCCCACCACTTTTTTCAACTGGCTCAACGTTACCCGCAGATTGGTGCGGGCATCCTCTTCCGGCATATCGCTCCACAGCAGACCGGCCAGCGCCGAGCGGGAATGGGCCTGGCGGGTGACGACCAGATAGGCTAACAGCGCCTGGCCCTTAACCGAGGTCAAGGCCAACGGTTGGTCGTTGTGTTCAATTTTGGGTTTGCCCAACAACCATAGCCGAAATTGATCGGACATAGTCCTTCTTTCGAGGGGATTAGGGTGGGATACTGCCAGTTGTCGAGTGGGCGTCCAAACCGGGGGAGCAGGAATCAGGAATTAGGGAGTGGGAGTCAAAGCCTGGATATGGCAAGATAACATTTCGGGTTATTATACACTAAGACAGAGCAAATTATTAAGTTTTATACTCGACAGTTGTGATTTAGATTTTGCAAAAGGAGAGGTGTGATAAATTAGGGAGTATGCAACTACCAATCGTGGAACACCCTCCAATAGTGACGAAACACAGCCCGGAATTTGCCGGGATATTTCAAAATCGGTGTCAGCTGAAGCACTTTCAGAACTATCTGAGTGGACTGATCGTGCTAGAGTAGGACTTACGCAAAAAAGCATAATTTGCGAAAAGGATAAAAGAGAATAGGGTCAAGGGATGAAGAAAAACCTGTAACCCGCTTAGATTATTGTCAATACTTGTTGGTCAGTCAGATCAACTACACGCTAACTAATTTTGCCGACCATCGTGAGCAATTCTCACACGATGCCATCAATCGGTATCTGCGAGGCGAACGGCTGACGCCCCGGCTAATCTGGGATAATGTCAAAAGTCAAATCGTGCCTACGCCAGAGGGCTATGTCGTCTTTGATGATACGGTTCTGGACAAAACCACTCTTTTGCGATTGAATTGGTGCGCCGTCAGTACAGCGGCAATGCCAAAAAAGGTCATTAAAGGCATCGGAGTGGTGACCTGTATCTACATTAATCCCGCAGACGACCAGTTCTGGTTGATAGACTACCGGCTGTATGACCCTGAGGGCGATGGCAAGAGCAAACTGGAGCATGTTCGCGACATGTTGACCAATATCTGCTATCACAAACAACTGCCGTTTCGAGCGGTGCTGATGGACACCTGGTATGCCACTAAAAAACTGATGTTGTTTATTGAGGGTTTGGAAAAAGTCTATTACTGTCCCTCAAAGCCAACCGTCAGGTTGATGACAGCGGTGGTCATCAACCCTATCAACAGGTCGATAGCCTCGCTTGGAGCCCGACCCAATTACAACACGGCAAATCGCTCAAAATCAAAGGCTTTCCTCAAGTGAAATAGTCAAGACTTAATCTGACACTTGTGATAAAATTATGTAAACGAAGAAAGGACAAGTGTACAGATGACCACCGATGAAAAAATCATCAAACCCAAGTTAGGACTGTTGAAGTTAGCCGAACAATTGGGCAATGTTAGCCAGGCCTGTAAGATTATGGGCTACTCCCGAGACAGCTTCTACCGTTTTAAGGAACTGTATGACCAACAGGGCGAAGCCGGCCTGCGAGAGATGAGCCGGCGTAAACCACTGCCAGCTAATCGGGTCCAACCCGAGATCGAGGCGGCAGTGGTCAAGTTTGCCACGGATAATCCTGCCTGTGGTCAAGTGCGAGTATCCAATGAATTGAAGAAACAAGGCCAGTTTGTCTCGCCCGGCGGCGTGCGCTCGATTTGGTTGAGACACGGTCTGGCAACCTTCAAAAAACGATTGCAAGCCCTTGAAAAGTTACTGGCCGAAAGTGAACCAATGGTCCTAACCGAAGCCCAAGTGAAAGCCTTGGAAAAAGCCCAAGAGCAACGCCCGGCTGAAGGGCAGATTGAAACGGAACATCCGGGCTATTTGGGCAGTCAAGACACCTACTATGTCGGCACGATCAAAGGGATTGGCCGCATTTATCAACAGACTTTTATTGATACCTACAGCAAAGTGGCCTTGGCCAAACTGTATGACCGCAAAAACGCGCTGGTGGCCGCCGACTTGCTCAATGATCGAGTGGTGCCCTTTTTCGAGCAACAGGAACTGCCTTTGTTGCGTATTTTGACCGACCGTGGTACAGAATATTGCGGTTCCATTCAACATCACGAGTTTCAGTTGTATCTGGCTATCGAGAATATTGACCATTCCAAGACCAAAGTGCGCTCACCACAAAGTAACGGCATTTGTGAACGCTTCCATCGCACCATCCAAGATGAGTTTTATCAAGTGGCCTTTCGCAAAAAAGCTTTACACCTCCCTGGACGAGCTACAGGCCGATCTAGACGAATGGCTTGAAAGCTACAATCGGGAGCGACCCCACACGGGCAAATATTGTGACGGTCGAACTCCGTTTCAGACTTTGAGAGAGACCAAACATCTGGCTTTTCGGAAGCAACTTGAACGTCAATTTCACCCTGTAGCAGCTGAGCCTACCTCAGTCTCGACTCACCCTTTTTCTGCTGTCAGTTAATTCCCTTGTGTCAGTTCAAGTCTCGTTTATTACAACCAACAATGTCATTACCCATGCCGTCAGTCGGACGGTTTGTTATTTGAGCCAAACCTATCCCGGCAAACGTCACGAGAAACGGATTTGCGATGAAGAAGGCTACCCCTTTCCGCGCTGTTCACAACTGCTACAAGACACCGGTTTCCAGGGCTATGCGCCGGAAGATGTCATTATCGGTAGTGGTCAAGGAGTAAGTGATAGGTTGTAATGAAAGATGAACCATTTAGTAACAAGGTGATGAAATTTATCAGACTTAGAAAAAGATAAGGTTTTGCGAACATAGCGCGCCAAGCGTTGTCTGAGAGTACAGTTCCAGCGTTCAACGTGAGCAGTTTGACCACTCTGCTTGTCGACAAGTTGATGACGACCGGTTGAGAGGAGTTGCTCATAAGCGTGCCAGAAATCACTGAAGGAACGACAACGACGATAGGCGGCAGGAATGCGTTGCCACAGCTTACGACAGGTGCGACCACTGCGGTCGCCAATGGCATAGGCCACAACTTGCCGCGTGCGGCGACACAAAGCTACCCACAACCACCGTTTTTGGGCCTTGTGGCCGACAAAGGACCACAATTCGTCCAATTCTAGGACATCGGTAGGCTGAGCCGGGACGAGTGTACGCCGTAAGGGTGGCAAACGGCGGATATGGTCGACCAGCCAATCCCGGAAAGTCTGGCGCGAAATATCCAGCACTCGGCCACACCGCGCATACTGCAGCGTTCTCGGTACAGTTTCAGGCTCAGGGCTTTTTTAACCGGATTTTCTCGTTTTGGTTCGAGTACACGACGAGCTCCACAATCTTTGCACCAGTACTGTTGGTTGCCGCACCGGTTGGTTCCATTTTGACGATGTTCTCACTACCACATGTTCGACATTGGTATCTTATCTTTTCTCTATCATCCTTTCATTTTACTCATCACTTACTTTTGTGCCACTACCTCATTATCTATCAACCTAAAAAGAAACCGCGTGGCGGTCAATTAGACCTTTGTGACCGTTTTCTCAACGCTGTCATTGCCAGCGCTCGTATCACGGTTGAAAATATCATTTGCGGGATTAAACGGTGTCGTATTCTTAAAGACACCTTTCGCAATCATCTTGCTGGTTTCGACGATCAAGTGATGGAGATTGCCTGCGGCTTGTACAATCTCCGCGTTCGTCATCGTCATTCTTTTGAACAGTTCAATCTCTTTGATTTTATTTCTTAATCGTTATTTCCGATAACGTCTATTTGAGTTAGGCCATCTATTGCACGGGATAGGTTGGATTGGTCTGCAAAGCGGCACCAACCACAGGCCTGAGCCAAAGCTAATTCGTGTTTGAGACGGCTATTGATCTCCAAAAATGTCTCGCATCCGCACAAGATACTGACCAGCACCTGTTTCAGCTTGTCCGGGGCTGAAAAATCGTGGGTTTTCATCGCAATTTCGACGGTGTCGGCGATTACAAGACCTGATGTTGTTGGTAATAAGCCATTAATAGCGCTAAAGGGGCATACTGGCTGTTACATAATTCATCGGTGAAACCAATTTCAATGGTCATCAGCTACGCCTGTTGGTGGCTAACTCAAATGAGGTTTTTTTATGACCACCAATTTAGACCATTTTTGCCCCCAATGCCCAATAGAAACACGTACTTTTTGCACTACCGAATAGAAACTCCATTATTTTGCGCAAAATTATGGTCATAATTTTGGGGCACTGGGTCCGAAATTTATGGAACAGGAAAAGGATCATCTTCAGTGCGGATGTATTGAATTCTCAAGATTTGATCCCAGGTCAGGGGCTGATCAAGGATACCCAGAGCCACAGCCGGGATGAGTTTGGTCGTAAAATGGGGTCGAACGAAATTATGGATCACCCAGTAGGCATCAAGCCGAATTTGTAAGGCCGGTTGCTCTTTGGCATAGGTGTTGGTTTGGCGACGATAACAAGCCATTCGCCGCCGCAAGGCACTGTTGAAGGCTTCCAGGTGATTGGCATGAATATCGTCCTGGTTGATATTCTGGTCAGTGTCAGGATGTTCGGGTTGAGGTGCTTGATATTTAGGTCGTTTAGGACCGCGTTTGTGGGTCTGGCTGCCCTTGTTCTTGAGCCGGACTTTTACGCCGGGCTTAAGGGTTTTTTAGGGCGGCCTACCCGACCAGTGCGAATGAGTTCCTGGCAGATTTCAAACAGCAGGTTGCCATACCGGCGTTCGCCATCGGTCAACAAAGTCAGGTCATCCGTTTGCTCGATGACCTGGGCCAGAGTGGCTATCGCCTGTTTGAATAACTCAGTGTCTCGTTCACCACACTGTAATTCCCAGATGAAGCGACTGGCCCGATCCATCAGGACGATGGTCCAGCCTCCGACAAGTGGGCCGGTTTGTTTTCAGCCACTTTGGTATACAATTCGTCTCCTTCGACCTGGAGTTGGATAAACTGATGACATAAAGCATACAGCAACAGGGTTTCTTTCCACCCACCCAACCGCTTCACCCACCGTTTGACGCTGTTTTTGCCCACATGAAAGGTGCGATAGACGGCGTTGAGCCCCATCCCATCATTCAGCGCTTCCAGCACCAGGCTGATCCGGCTGACGGGTGTTTCTAAGTCGGCCAGGGGCGTATTCTTCGTTTCTGAAAAGTAATTACCGCAATCATGACATAGAAACAGGGTACGGATTTCACCACTTTTAACGCTATACCGACAATGGGGCTTAAAATGTTCACTGTGACACTCAGGGCACTGTTGGTCGGTAAGGGGCATCTCTGTTCCACTCCTGTAGATAGTTGTCCCTTATCTTACACCCATCTGCTCTTTGCTTTAAACCATACTACCCGGACCCAGTGCCTATTTTGGAGCAATAATTCAAATTAAAGATGCATATTTCCCAATTTTTGAAGACATCTTCACATTGATGAGGGGCTTGTCACGCCAAATTCTGTCCATGCATGTTTAGCGGAGAGCATGGTCGGTTCGTTTTTTGTCATCTTCCTGTTTTTGAAGGCAGCGACCCGATTTTTGGGGTCATGTAAATATTTTTCGTGAAGATGCCATTCTGGACAGAAATTTGTCATTCCGATGGTGGTCCAAGTCATCGAAACGGCCGCAAAGCGGCCATTGAACTGATTTTTACGTCAGCTCTATTGATCACTCGCACGATCAATGGTACAATGCCTCCATCAAAATTCACCAGCCAAAATTCCTATGACAGTAAAAACCAGTGGGCTTTACTATCCCAATAAAATGGCTCGCATGTACATTTTGTCGATTCAGGAGACGATTGGCGCTGAAACGATGAATGCGGTGCTGGCTCAGGCCGGTGTGCCTCAAGAATTCAATCCCCCCCCCAACGATTTTGCCCAAGAGTTCGATTTCGCTTACTTCGCCGGCATCGGTGTAGCGTTAGAGAAGATGTACGGCCCACGCGGCGAGCGCGGGCTAACCGTGCATGCCGGTCGCGCTTCGTTTGCCAAGGCGCTGGCCGAGTACGGCCCGATTACCGGCACGCGCGAGCTGGCCTTCAAGATGATCAAGCTGGAGGCCAAGCTGCGCATCCTTTTCAAAGCCACCGCCGAGTCATTCTCTCACTTCAGCGATCAGAAAACCACGATGGAAGAGGCTGACGATCACTTTAAGTTTCTCATTCACGCCTGCCCCCGCTGCTGGCATCGCACCAGCGACAAGCCGATCTGCTACAGCGCCATCGGCCTTCTGGAGGAAGGGTGCAGTTGGGTCAGCGGCGGTAAGAAGTTCCTGGTAGAGGAGGTCGCCTGTATCGCGGCCGGGGCCGAAGTGTGTGAGTTTCATATTCAGAAAGAACCGTTAGAGTAGAGAATAGGGGGTAGGTAGTCGGGATTAGGGGAAAAACCCTTACTACCGACTACCTACCCCTTACCCCCTCGCGGTCTGTAGCCAAAAATGGAACGATTCTTGTTAACTCCGGGTCAAAAGCTGTTTGAATTTGAAATTGTCCGCCAGTTAGGGCAGGGCGGCTTTGCGGCGGTTTTCGAGGCGTTCGATCAACTGCTCGACCGGAAGGTGGCCATTAAGCAGCTTCACCTCAAACGAGTCCACGATAAAAAGGCAATCCAGCGCTTTATTCAGGAAGCCCGTATCAACGCCGCGCTGGAGCATCCCAATGTGATCTCGATTTACGGGCTGCGGGTGGAAAAAGACCAATTCTACATGATTATGGAGTACCTGCCCGGCGGTACCTTGCAACGGCTGCTCGATACCCAAGGTAAACTGCCCATCGAGCAGGCGGTCAATCTGACGATTGGTATTTGCGAAGGGCTGGCCAAATTCCACGAGAAGGGCGTCATTCACCGCGATATCAAGCCGGAGAATATTCTGCTCACGGCCGATGGCCGGCCCAAGATCATCGATTTTGGCATCGCTCACGTGCCGGAAGCGATTGGCGGCCTGGGTATTACCGAAGTCGGGTTTCAGCCGAGTACGCTGATATGCAGTTCGCCGGAGCAGGTGCGGGGCGAAAAGCTCGATCCGCGCAGCGATGTCTACCAGATCGGCGAGGTGCTGTACTATATGCTGGCCGGCGACCACTATATCGATCTCAACAAGCTGGAGGGGGAGGCCCTGACCAGCGCTGGGACGAACAAAATCCGGTCGCAGGCCAAGCTGTATCATCTGCTGGAGCGAGCCATCTGCGAGGAGATGCCGGAAGGGTTGAAGGCTCTGTGGCGCGAGGTCGGTGCGCTGGCCGGCGTGGTCGAGGATGCCCTGTCGAAGAATAAACAGAACCGCTACAAAGATGCGGCCGAGTTCGCGGCGGCGCTCAAAACGTTGAGCATCAACACCACCCCGGCTTCGGCTGAGACGGATCACCATTCCCTCACCGATGCCAAGACCTACAATAAGCGCGGCCTGGCCCATGTCAGCACTCGCAACTACGAGCAGGCGATTATCGACTATAACCAGGCCATCGAGTTAGATCCCCAATACGCCGAAGCTTTCAACAATCGCAGCACAGCCCATTTACTGATGGGCAACTATGCCCAGGCCGTCACCGACTGCACCCGCGCCCTCAACTACGCCCCCGATTTTGTGGCGGCCTACGTCAATCGCGGCATCGCTTATACCGGCCTGCGCGATTATGCCCAGGCCCGAGCCGATTATGCCCAGGCGTTGAAACTCGATCCCGACAATGTTTATGCCTATTTTAATCGAGGCAACACCTACCTCTGGATGGGGAACAATGAAGAGGCCATTGGCGACTATAACCAGGCCATCATCCTCGATCCGGAGTTTGTGGCCGCATACGTCAATCGCGGCGTGGCCCACAGTGAGTCCAGAAATTATAAGCTGGCCCTGACCGATTTCAACAGAGCCATCACGCTCAACAAAGATTATGTCTATGCCTACTACAACCGGGCCAACCTCCAACGTGAGTTCCGCCAGTACGAGGCCGCCATCGCCGACTATGGCAAGGTGATCGAACTCAACCCCGAACATCCCCACGCCTATGAAAATCGCGGCGACTCGTATGCGGCCATCGGCGATGAAGATCGCGCCACCGACGATTATACCCGCATTATGAGCCAAATTTCCACCATTCACCCCAAACGGCTCAGCGTAGCCCACAGCATGATTATGCCGGCCATGCCGTTGAATTTTTTGAAGCGGAAATAGAGATGGGGGAATTAGGAGATTAGGAGGTTGGATCAGCTTAATCTCCCCATCTCCTAATCCCCTAATCTCCTCTTTACTCCTGCCCTACCAACTGAAACGCCTGATTAATGCTGTCGGTATTCCAGCCGTTTTGGCCGAGGTTGCGGGTGATAACATCGTTGCTCAAACCCTTTTGTTTAGCTTTACGGATGTAGTTGATCAGCGCGGCCTGGTCTTTGGTCAGGTTAGTTTTGACGGCCAAATCTTCGTCAAGAGCGGTGGTCAAGTTTTGCAGAGAAGGCTCGGCAGTGGGATCATCAGGCGAATTATTATCGCGCTTTGAGCCGCCAAACAACCCGCCAACATCGACCCCGGCGGCTTTAAGGGCTACTCGCACCAGGGCAATGACCATATATCCCAAAATATAGCAGACGGGAATCCAGATAATCAAACTGATACCGGCGGTGCAGATAATAGACAGCGCCATCAAAGCAAAGGCGCTGCCCAGGTCGCCCACAAAAATGGCCAGCACGATGAGGGCCATAACCGCGCCAATGGGTATGGCTAACGGGGATAGAACTAGCGCTCGCTTTAATTCTCGATAGACAGGGTTACTCATGGCAATCTCCCGAATAGATCAAATTCTTATTGATGAACTGAAACACGCGCCTGGTCCCGAACCGGCTGCCGCTGTGGGGCAGCGGACAACTCGTTTTCCAGATTGATCTCCCAGAAGCGGATGAAGGTAATCACCAAGGCCAGATAGAGCGGCACGGCAAAGGCAACCTCGATCGGTACATCAGTAAACATCATATTAAAGCCGGTGAAGTTGGCCGTGGCGCTCGGCCCGTAAAGACGATAACCGTGGTTGATGAACCAGGCTTCAATCGGCAGCACAATGAGGCCGATGACCCCCAGGTAGACCAAAAAGCGAACGACCAGGTTGAATTGGATGAGCAGCCGGTCAACGGCGTACAGCGTCAACCAGATGATTAAGACCCACAGGCCGGTCATCAGAAAACTGACATCGTGATAGATGTAGGACCAGGCCGGTAAATTGGTGTTGATGACCATCGGCTCAATCATCAACTCGAACAGAAAGACGCCCACCACCGAAATGACCAAGCTACCCAACCAGTGCCGTTTTTTGACCGGCGCTACTAGCTCGTCATCCAGCACCAGACTCCAATATTTGTAAAAACTGATCACCAGGCCCATAAAGACCGGCACGTAGTACAACACTTCGATATTCACGCCGAATATCTTCGGCCCCCAAAACACCGCCTCGACCTCCGGCGCGTAGGTACGGATACCGAGATTGACGACAATCCCTTCGAAAATAATCACCAGGACGGTCAATATCACCAGATACAACGCAAATCGCTGCCACACCCTTAGCTGGGCCAGGAAGTAATCGACCAGCACCACGGTCCCCAACACCAACGTACTCCAGCCGAGCGTCAAAATCCAGCTAACATCCTGGTAAATGTAAGCCCACGGCCCCATGTTGTGATTGTTCCACATCGGCGCGGTGAACAGTTCAAAAATAAACACCCCTGCCGCGATGATCGCATAGCGCTGCCAGATCTTATCGATAAAGCGCCGCAGGATTAACAGTGCGACAATAGTGCCCAGAATGATAAAAATCTCAAAGGCAATGATTGGGCCGGTCGCGGTCTTGTCGAAGGCGCAGCTATTCAGTAGGTGGGGGTACTTTTGAAAAATAGCCAGATCGCTGCACGGCGGAGCAAAGGGCGGCGAGAACCAGGCGGTGAGCGATGGGCTTGGGTTGAGAAGAATTTGCATTGTGATTTCTCCGTAGAAGATATTGCGTAGAACGTAGTGCGTAATTGTTGGTGCTACAAATTTGCGTTACCCGCGCAAATTATAGAACACGGATCACACGGATTGAACGGATTTTCACCGAACTAAATTTTATTTTACCCGTGTTAATCCGTAAGATCCGCCTAATCCGTGTTCTATTTTTGGTTGTGGCTTCGCGACATTAGGCACTACACACTAATCCAATTTTATGGGTTAACCTTTGGCTTGATTCCATTTGTTGGATGATGATGGCCATTCCCTAAAAAGTCCGAGCTTTTGATTTTGCAGCCGCCCCATTTAGCCTGTTGGAAATCGGGCCGGGTGGAGAGATCGTCCCAGATTTGATAGAGCGGCGTTTCCAGGACGTTGCCAAATTTGGCATGGTTGAAATCGCACGACATGATGTCACCGTAGGGAGAGACGTAGAAATAACTGGTGCCGCAGGAGCAACCGACGCTGCGATGGCTGGTCATGTAGGCAAATGAAATTACACCCGGATAACTGGGGTCTTCGTTATAAGGCCGGAGGCTGTCGATCATCTGCTCGATCCAGTCGTTGTTGTCGATCAAGTCGGTACGATGTTGGTAGCGACCGGACGGCATCGTATCGAAAATCAGCACCTCGTGGATGCCGATTTGCTTGCCCAACTCGATGAGGCGATCCAACTCGCCGGCGGCAAAGCTTTCGGGGCTGATCGAGCAGGAGAGGCCGATCGACATGCCTGTCATTTTTGCTTTAGCGATGCCTTCCATCGCTTTCTTGAACAAACCGGGCTTGCCTCGAAATTGATCGTGCTGCTCGGCGCTGGCCGCATCGATGCTGACGTAGACGCTGTCCAATCCCGCCCGGCGCAGTTCCGCCGCCCGCTCGGCCAGCAGCGAGCCGTTGGTAAACATCACGGTTGTCGCCTGGGTCTTATCGACGCAATTGATGATATCCGGTAGGTCTTTGCGCAGCAGCGGCTCACCCCCGACAAAGTTGATAACCGACACACCCAAATCCAGTGCCTGGCGAATAACCCGCCGGCACTGATCGACGGACATCATCGTTCGGGTCGGGTCATCGACGCCGGTGAAGAAGCTGCAATGCTCGCAGGCGGCGTCGCAAATGTCGTTAACGGCAAAGCTCATCAGGTTAGGGAAGTTTTTGTTTTGAATGCTGCGATAGAGACTCCGGGCTAAGAAATTCGCCGCCGGCTTGCTAAACAGCGCCGGGGTCGAGAGGGAGTAGACGGGGTAGCCGTCTCGGAAATGAATGATTTTGGTATGGTTGAGGTAAATCCGGTAGAGGTGTTCGACATAATCTTCAGTGTAGCCGATGGTGCGCCTGGTCAGAAACCATTTCAATCTTAGTTTGTTGAGCAGGGTGTTCAATTAGGTCTCCTCAGTTAAGTTTGTAGAGTTTATAGAGCTAGTGGAGTTAGGGAGTGGGTCAGTTGGAGTCAATTATATCAATAAACCGATGGAATGAACACCTGACTTTAGTCGGATAAAAAAATATATATTGCACTGACACGAGAACACAAAACACCCCATAAAAAAATCCCAACGCTAACGCATTAGGATTTTCATCTTCTACATTCTCAATTCACTATTCTACATTCACTTCACCGGCGTTAGCCAGCCAAACCGATCCTCTACCTCACCGGTAATGATCGCGAAGAAATCTTGCTGAATCGCTTCGGTGATGGGACCGCGTGAGCCGCTGCCGATTTCGATAGCATCGACGCTGCGAACGGGCGTGATCTCGGCGGCGGTGCCGGTGAAAAAGATTTCATCGGCGATGTAGAGCATCTCACGGGGGATTTGCTGTTCGATTATCGAATACCCCTTCTCTTTAGCCAGGGTAATGGCGAAGTGGCGGGTGACGCCCATTAGAATGGAGTTGCCGACCGGCGGGGTATAGATTTTACCGTCCAGCACGACAAAGATATTCTCGCCGCTGCCCTCGCTGACGTAGCCCTGAATATCGAGTACAATGCCCTCCATGTAGCCGTGCCGTTTGGCCTCCATGACCACCATCTGCGAGTTGATGTAGTTGCCGCCGGTTTTGGCCATAGACGGGTGCGTATCCGGAGCCATGCGCCGCCAACTACTTACCGCCACATCGACACCTTTTTCAAGGGCGTCGGCTCCTAGATAAGCGCCCCATTCCCAGGTAGCGATAATCATCTGCACTGGACAAGCGCGGGGATCAACGCCCAGAACCTCGTAGCCTCTAAAGGCCAACGGACGGATATAACAGGCGTTATGCTCATTGCGAGCGACGGTATCGACGATGGCCTGGGAAACTTCTGCTTGAGTAAAAGGCAGAGGCATGTTAATGATTTTGCAACTGTTAAATAAGCGTTTGACGTGAGGCGCTAACCCCAGAATGGCCGGGCCGGCCGGGGTCTGGTAGGCGCGAATGCCCTCAAACACGCTGGTACCGTAATGCAATACATGGGACAGCACGTGGATTTTCGCTTCGTCCCAAGGGACAAACTTACCGTCAAACCAAATGACTTCAGATTTGGGAATCGCCATTGAAAAGCTCTCCGTTTGTAGGGTTTGGGCTATTTTACCGAAAAATCGACAAAAGATCAATCAAAAAACCCCTGCAAAAATTGCAGAGGTTTTAGTGTGGAGCTGAGGGGATTCGAACCCCTGACCTCTTGAATGCCATTCAAGCGCTCTCCCAGCTGAGCTACAGCCCCGTGGTTGGTAATTGGAGATTGGTAATTAGTAACTGGGATGCCTAAAAATAACCAACTAATTATCAATTGTCAATTATCAGTTGTTAAATACTTCTGTGGAGCTGAGGGGATTCGAACCCCTGACCTCGACAGTGCGATTGTCGCGCTCTCCCAGCTGAGCTACAGCCCCGCGCCAGCAAAAGCGAAGTATACCCATAAATTGGGGTTTGTCAAAATTACGCCCCGTGTCATTCAAACGTCTTCGCGCTATTTTAGGCTACCCGCCAATCTGACTCATCGTGCGATTTTCGGCAAAGACGCCGTTTTTAAGCTGGTGGCCAACCGGCTTGGTGCGAATGGCGCGTTTGAAGAGTTCGACCAAATCTTGGTGCGTACCGCCGTGGCGTAACGTGGCTCTAAAATCGATCTCCTTATCCGACAGCAGACACAGCCGTACCCGGCCATCGGCGGTAAGCCGCAGGCGGTTGCAGCCGTCGCAGTAGGAGTTGCTGACAGGACTAATAAAGCCAACCGTACCCTCAGCGCCGGCCAGGCGATAGACTCGCGCTTCGCCCTCCAATTCGCCGCCGTTAACATCAAAAAGAGGCCCCAATTCACGCTCAATCCGGCTTTTTACCTCATCGCTGGAGACGTAATGCTCAAGCTGGATTTCGGTCGGCCCGGCAAACGGCATCAACTCGATGAAGCGAATTTGCCACGGTTTGGTTAAGGTCAACCGCGACATCTCTACGGCGGCATCGTCATTGTAACCGCGCGTGATGACAGCGTTGAGTTTGATCGGGGTCAACCCAGCCTTTTCGGCAGCTTCGATACCGGCCCAGGCTTTATCAAAACTGCCTAATCGCATAATTTTGGAGATCGTCTCTTTGTTCAAAGAATCGACATGAATATTGACTCGCGTCAAACCGGCGCGGGCCAGATCGTCGGCAATGTAAGGTAGGCGGTAACCGTTAGTCGTCATAACCACTTGCTCGATGCCGTCGATGCGGTGGAAGCGCTCAACGATGTCGACCACATCCTGGCGCAAGGTCGGTTCGCCGCCGGTCAGACGAATCTTCTTGAAACCAACCTCAACCGCCGCCCGAACGACTTTTTCCAGCTCATCGGCGCTTAGCAGTTCCGGGTTAGGAACAAAGGTCAGGCCGTGCATAGGCATACAGTAAACGCAGCGCAAGTTGCAGCGATCAGTCAGCGAAACACGTAGGTAGTCGATTTCGCGGCCAAAACCATCTTTCATAGACGATTATCTCCTTTGATAACGTTGATCGGTACTGGCGATATGTTCAAAAAACATAACCCCTTGTTTTTATTAGCCACCATTTACTCGCTATCGGTGAGTATCTGGTAGCTTCGTTCAACATGCTATCTCACCTTCCTGATAACGATATTAATGATGGCTGAGACTTTTGCTCTAAAAAGAAACTTCGGCTTAAGAGGATTCTACAATGAGTTCAATGGGTCTTGAAATCTGATAAGTGCAGTGGCTGTTACCTGCGGTTAAACAGGAGGTACGGAGTGGATCAGTATTGAGCATTGAACTGATAATTTGTCTGTCAAGCAGGCACACGTCTTCATGATTTTTAGCCACCTGACGATAAGGACAGGAATAGGCGTGGATCAAATATTGAGGGCCGTCGGCTTCCCATTCAACCACAAACCCCTTGTCCTTAAGAAAAGACACCACTTCATCCAAACGGGACTCAATCGTTTGATTGGGCCGCGTCGGGGGCGCTTCACAAGCCAACCGTTCAGCAATTCGACAAAAGATCTGGCGCACACCGTCCTGGCCCATTTGCAGGCTCAACTCATCAAGCAGATAATCGGTTAGACCAAAATAATCGACCGGAAAAAGCTCGTCGGCGGCATCGGTCAGGGTGTACACTTGTTGGGGGCGACCTCGACCTTTGGGTCGCCGCACCGCCGGCGTTGTAATCAGGTTATCTTTCTGGAGAACATTGAGATGATAGCGCACCGCCATTGGGGTTAAACTCACCACATCGGCCAATTCATCCACCGTGGCTTGGTCTTTTTCCTTTAAATACTCTATAATCTTTTGACGAGTTTGATGCAGTTCCATACTGTTCAACGCCTTACTTCGTCTCCCACAAACAGACCATATCTATAAATTTTATCATAGATATTATAGAAAATCAATTCCAGTTGACAGGCCAAATAGCGCTGTGGTATATTTAGCTCTGGTTGCGCGATAGATATCCAAATTACGCGCTCACTAACTTATTATACCTGAAAATCTGTCAGATTGATGATCGTAACATCGATTAGGAGAAGAAAATGGTCTACATTGCGTTACTCTTAAGTATAGCCGGTCTGGGCATGGCCTGGCTGTGTCACCGGAAAAATGGCGCCTTGAGAGAAAAACTCTCTCAAACCAACAGCCGTATCTATAATCTGCGCCGCGAGAACCTGGAAATTCAAGAAAAGGCTGAAAAAGAGATCATGGCCCTTAAGTTTGAAATTCTCAAACTAAAAGGCGAGCTAAAGGTAGAGCCGCAAATGAAAATCGGCGAGATTATGTCCATTCATCCCCAAGCGCAGCAAGTGCTGGCCGGATTTCACTTGGGCGGCTGCTCAAGCTGCTCCGTCGACGAGCGCCAAAGCCTATCCGAAGCTGCCGCCGTTAATGGTCGTGAATTAGAGCCGATTTTGGTGGCGCTCAATACCCTGGTCGCGCAAAACGGCAATGGCGCTGAGGCGACGGAGCCTATCAAAACGCCGAACGTCCAGTTACATTTTTAGACTGAACGCAGTATAGATGACTTTCACCCATCGAAAAATTTAAGGTTTGTCCTATTGACAAACCTTTTTTAATCGGTTATCATATCGACATATTTATAATCATCTATATATAAATAGCTGTAAACGAAATGACAAACTTTGATATGGTGGCCTTCTGCAAAGCCCTTGGCGATGAAACGCGCCAGCGGATTTTGCAAATTCTTCAAACCGAAGGCGAAAAATGTGTGAGCGATCTGGTTGATGTTTTCAATGTCTCCCAGCCGACCATTTCTCACCACCTTAATTTTCTCAAACAAGCCAACCTAGTCGCCAGCCGCCGCGACGGCAAGCAGGTCTATTACCGCGCCAACCAAGACAATATTACCGAGTGCTGCGGCATCCTTTTTACCAAACTGGTCCCCACCGAGATCGAATTAACCGAGTTCACCCCGGCAGAAAAAGCTCTTCCTTAAACTCTTTTTTTTGCCGAAACATATAGATATATTTATATAAGTATTACTAAAAAGGAGTTAACTATGTCTGAACAAACCGAAATGAAACAAAAAGTTAAAGAGCGTTACGGCGCTATCGCCGATCGCTATAACCAGCCGGGGGAGACAGCCGTCATCGAGCTGCAAGGAAGCGCGTCAACCGACTGCTGCGGCCCGATTGGCTGCGGGCCAACCGAGACCCAAGGTGATCTGTACCAGGTGGCCGACGGCGTTAGCTGCTGCGGTTCGACTGATGCCTCAGCCACCACTCTGGCCGAGGCGCTTTACGGCCAGACCGACATTGCCGACCTACCGGACACCGTGACCGGCATCTCACTCGGCTGCGGCAACCCAATGGCGATTGCCAACCTGAAATCGGGCGAAACCGTGCTCGACCTCGGCTCCGGTGGCGGCATCGACTGCTTTTTGGCGGCCAAAACTGTCGGACCGACCGGCTATGTCATCGGCGTGGACATGACCGACAGTATGCTGTCCGTGGCCAATAGCAATAAGACCAAGTTGGGCCTGACCAATGTGGAATTTCGCAAAGGTGAGATCGAAGACCTACCCGTGGACAACGACAGCATCGACGTGATTATCTCCAACTGCGTCATCAACCTTTCGCCCGATAAAGACGCCGTGTTCCGCGAGGCCTTTCGCGTGTTGAAACCGGGCGGCCGCTTTACCGTCTCCGACATGGTCACCGAAGGCGAATTTCCGGAACAGCTTCGCCAGAACGTCAACGCCTGGGCCGGCTGTATCACCGGCGCGCTCGATCAATCGGTCTACCTGGGAAAACTCCAAGCCGCCGGCTTCACCGATATCGAAGTCGAGTCGCGCAAGTCCTACGGCCTCGAAAATCTCGACTCGCTCGACCCCGCCAGTCAGGAATCTCTGACCAAAGATATCGACTGGGCCACCGTTCCCAACGATGTCCGCCTATTCAGCGCTCAAATCGTCGCCACCAAACGCTAAAAAAACTCAAAGAGATTAGGGAATTAGAGATTGGGAGATTAAACCCAATTAGTCTCCAATCTCCAATCTCTAATCTCTTTTCTCCATTCTTCATTCTCCATTCTCCATTCTTCAATCTTCCCAATTTTCCGAAAAAACGGCCTCAAGTATAATCCGCTGTTATGCTTGCTTCACCTAACCTACTTGCCCGTAAAAAATGGCTTCGCGTCGCCATAATGTTGGTTATCATTTTGAGCGCCACCTGGCTCCGCTTCTGGCGGCTGGCCGAATTACCGCCCGGCTTCTACTACGATGAAGCTTACAACGCCCTCGATGGCCTATGGATGTTCAAAACGATGACGCCGGTCGCCTACTTCGTCGGCAACACCGGCCGCCACCCGATGATCGGTTATCTGGCCGGGCTGGCAATGATGATCTGGGGCGTCACGCCTTACGCCGCTCGGCTGGCCGCGCCGATGGTCAACGTGCTGCTCATTGCCTTGATGTACCCCTTTATTTTAGTCCTCTTTGCCGAACGGCGGGATCGCTACTGGTTGGCGCTGATCAGCGCGGCGAGTCTGGCTTTTTCTCTATGGCACGTCGTGATGAGCCGCACTGCTTATGAATCGCCCCTGTTGCCTTTTTTTATGGTCTTGACCGCTACGCTATTTTGGCAAGGTATCCGGCGACAGTCGATGCGTTACTTCGCTATCGCCGGTATTGCGCTGGGTTTGGGTCTGTATACCTACTTCGCCGCCCGGTTGATGCCGCTGGTGTTTGGATTGTTTGTGATCATCGTCTCGATCCTGGCCGCCCGACGCATCTCCATAGAACCACCCCCTATTATCCGGCGGCAGTTATGGACGGGGCTGCTGGTGATGGCTCTCACCTCGTTCCTAGTTTTTATCCCGCTCGGTTTATTCATCCTCGAAAACCCAATGCGCTTCTTCTTTCGCAGCGGCGATCTGTTTATTCTCAATCGCGTGGCGCGAGGCGAAGCTAGTGCGCTAGGCCAGTTCATCGATGCGCTGCGGATCTTCATCGACGGCTCCAGCGACACCTGGCGGCATAATTTGGTTGGACAGCCCGGCTTCAACTGGCTCAATGTGATCGGCTTCGCGGTTGGGCTGGCGACCACCATTTGGCAAGTTCGCCGACCGGCTTATTTGTTTCTGCTGATCGGGTTAGTGGTTACCTGGCTGCCGGCGCCGCTGGCTTCGGGCATCAGTACCGTGCGGATTTCGGCGATGCTGCCGTTTTACTACGTCATTATGTCTTTGGGGCTGGTTACGCTGGTCACTTGGTTAGCCAACCGAACATTAAAATCAGCGTCAAGTTTTGCGCTCCAAGCCGGAACCATCGCCCTGGTTTTTGTGGTCAGCGGCGGCGGCACGGCCTACAGCTACTTTTGGCGCTGGGCCGCCGAGCCGGCGGTCTACCAAGCCTACCACGGTCATTTTGTCGATCTCGCTCGCCGTATAATCGACGAGTCGGCCAGTCAAGATGTTCTGCTGCCGTTTTATCTGTACGAACACCCCACAGTGCGCTTTATGCTGTTTGACGATTTCAAGGAAGTGACCGCCCCCCCGCTGCTCAACCCGGATCGACCGGTGGTGCTGGTACACGAGCCGAAACAGCCGCCCTCGGCCTTGGTTTGGCTGACGCGAGACGAAACCGGCCAGGGGCTGGCTTATGTCACCCGACCACTGCCGCCCGGTGCGTTCACGGCGCTGCCCCCAACCGGCCCGCCGGTTAAATTGCGCAACCCTGCCGATACCGATACCATCGCCCTGTTCACGCCATACCAGAGTCTCCGGCCCCTATTAGCTCAACTCACCGATTGGTCGTCGGTACCCCACATCGATTACACCTTTGCCGATGAGGTGCGACTGTTCGGCTACGAAATCTGGCCGCCTCTAGTTCAGCCGGGCCAGTCACCCGTACTCAACCTCTACTGGCAGAGCTTAATCGGCCAGCCCTACCCCCGCACCCAATTCGTCCAATTGATCGACCGGCGCGGCGAGCCGATCGCCCAATGGACCGACAGTTCGCTGTTCGATGAGCATCGCTGGCGTACCGGCGGCATTATTCCCGATCAGCACGTCTTGTGGCTAGGGGCCGACATCGCGCCCGGTCCGTATCTGGTGCGGGTGGGGCTGTTCGATTACAGCACCGGCCAACGCGTACCGGTTCGCGACGCCGCCGGAACGCCGGTCGCCGGCGATCAAGTCGTGTTGGGGTTGTTTTATGTGGCGAATGGCGAGGTCGATCCACGTCCGCCGCAGACGCCGCTCAAAGCCGGCCTGGGCGACCAAATAAAGTTGTTAGGTTACTCGCTCACACCGCTGGAAGCCGACGCTTCGACGCTGCAGGTGTGGCTCCATTGGCAGGCGGTCGCCCCGATGGACAAAGATTACACCGCCTTTGTCCAACTGCTCGACGCCGAGGGCCAGCTTGTAACCGGCTGGGACGCCCAACCTTTAGCCGGGCAGTACCCGACATCGAGTTGGCAGCCAAATGAAATTGTCGTCGATGCCTTTGATTTGCCCTTGCCCCCAACGCTGCCGCCGGGACACTACCGGCTCATTACCGGCCTGTACGACTTCGAGACCGGCCAGCGGTTGACCGTGAATCCGCAGGATGGGAGCCAGGCGGTAGATAATGCGGTGATTTTGAGGGATTTCACAATTGGGGATAGTAGTGAGGCCGACGACAGTTAGTCACCCACCGAGCAAAATGAATGCCGCTGAAAAACCGACGCGCTCGTTGAAGTTTAGCGGTCAACGGTCGGCGGTCTGCCGTCAGGGGGGCCAAAATCTGGGCCAATCAAGGTGATGTCCGTTAGTAAAACAAACTGATGTCACTGACCGGCTCGAAATTCGACCAACCGCACGTCCGCTTCCGAGACAGTGCCGTGGTGGACATAAACGTAATGGGTGATGCCGACGCCCGGCACAAAATCGACCAGCTGGTGATCCGGCAAGGTCCGGAAAGCGAGAGTATATTGCGTTAAATCGCCTTGTGAGTCCGCGCCTTTTACGTTCTCCAGCGAAACCGTCTCCGCCCCTTCGACCACCCAGAAATAGGCGAAATCACTGCGGGTGATCTGCGCCGTTTCGCCGAAATATTTGTTGGCTTGCAGCGGTAGATCGAGAAATAAATCCCCCTCCGTCACCAACTCCAGCAGCAAATCATCCGGGTCTTGCAAACGCGACCAGGTGGTCTCGTCGCCATAGAAATATTTGGTGCCGACCTGCACAATCACGTGCGTTCCCGGCGCTTTACCCGGCTCGTACCAGGCCAAATCGAGCGGTATCCCTTGCAGCAGATAGCCCTTGACATGCAGCCGGTCCACCGTATCGATCACTTCCATCGACCAGGTGACGTTATCCTCAAGCACCTCCGAGCCTTCTTGCCATTTCACCGTCCCCTCATACACCCACGCCGCACCTTTTTCAAGTGGAAAATCGGCGCGGGGTTGGGGTGTAGGCTCCAGCGTAGGCGTTGGAGCAGCGGTCGAGGTTGGTGTGGGGTCGAGTTGGGTGCAGGCGGTGAGTAAGAGTAGTAAAAGTGTGATAAAAATCAGATAGAGTCTCATAGTAAAAGTCGCAGCGCGTCAGGGAATGTAGGTCGTCCATCGCCTAGCGTTATAACCCGTACCCTCGAATAGAATTGCCTCAAAATGCATAGGCATCCCGTAGGAGTAATCCATTTATACTTGACAAAAGTTATAGGCGGTTAGGCTAATTCTATTCGCAGTTGCTTGCCAACAGCACGAGCTAAATGTTCAAGTGATTCTAAAGTGATCGCGGTATTATCTGG
>JACKAU010000015.1 GCA_020634855.1 Anaerolineales bacterium | reverse complement strand
CTTCATTATTTAGCTTCAAGATGAAAAATACAATCAAATAGCGGCCTGCTTCCGTCTGACCGGTTGCGGCATAGAGATCCTCATCGGCGCGGCTGCCCTTTTCCACAAAGTAAATCCGGGGCGTATCGAATAGGACTTCCTCAACTTCCTCGGCCAAGACACCATGCTTTTGCAGAAGTTTGTCCTCAATATCCGGTAACCAGATAACGCGCCGTATCCTCATGATTTATCCTTGTTTATCCTATGGTAATATTATACCTCACCAGGCAACATGTTGAAACCGCATGTGGGCAATTGCCGGACGAAAATTTCCATAAGCGTCTTCACATCTACCCTACTGCGGTAGGTCAACCTCCTCCAACTCCAAATGCAAAAGATCGGGTGGTACCCTTTCCCCTGGCGCAGGATCAGGCAGGGTTGTGGCCGTTGTGTCCGAGAATTTGATGTACCGACCATAATAAGGTGCGCCCAAGCTATCGTTGGTATACAACTCTACAGCCCATAGATATGTGTCAGAGGGGTTGAGGGTAACCCCCGGCGGGGGACCGGTTAGCGTATAGCTGTTACCCCCAACTTCTGTATCCCCGTATGCTCTGTAAAGTAATTCCCAATTAGATGAGTACAATTTCCACTGATACATCTCTGATGGGTTGCGGATGTTCCAGCTAAAAGTGACTGGAAAGGTTACGGTACTGCCGCCCAAAGGAAAAATATAGGTTACATCCTTAAGTTCGATATTCCCACCAGGTACGTTGTCGCCGGTTTTATAAAGATAAATTTGATCACCAACCCCATAAGCTAGACGATTGTTGTATGTAGATAAAGGGTTGATATAAATCACAGAGTAGATCGAGTTTGGATAAATACCATCAATGGTCTCGGTCAAAGTATCCGCGTCGCCAAAGCTGTAACAACCGTTGCTATCCGTACTCGTGGTTCGGACTATGGAGCAACTGGGATTAAGGTAAATACTCGTGCACTTTCGGAGGTCAATGCTAAACTCACTGACCGGCGCACCATTTTCAGTTATTTGACCATAAATTCCGACCGGACTGCATAGTGGTTCATTGCCGCCTGGTGATGGGTTCATTATCAGCGGCAGGTAGACCTGAGAAAATGAGGCCGGTACGCCAAGTCCGACCGCGGCGAAGCCATTCTGGACTGAGGCGCAGTGAGCGTGCCCGCTGCCGAAGAGATCGGTGCAGGCCTGGCGTACGGCGCTTCGTAGGTCCATAAAGTTAGAAGTAGGAGTCAGATATTGGGCCAGCGCTCGGAAATAGATTTGAGCCAGGTTATCTTGCCCAATGCCAGTGACTACAACCCCGTGAAATGTTCCCCCTTCAGCAATAAGGTAAGCCGCTTTATTGAGAATACCGTTGTTGACATGGATGCCTCCTCGATCAACCTCGCCGAAATTAGCTAAATCCACATAAAGATCCATATGATCGGGCTGACCGCCTTGTAAGGGTTTGTTCGGATCGAACAAGCCCGCTGCCCCGTTGGATGGATTGGACAAATCACGGGACGCATCTCCTGCAACACCTGGGGTCCAAACATCTTCAAACATCAACCAGTTTGCGTTATCAGGATCGTGATAATAATCAACCAGCACTGCAAATACATCGGCGTAGGATTCTTGGATAATACCCGGTTGTTCGGAGTAAATTAATCCGGCCTGGTGCCAATTGATACCATGTATCCATTCGTGGGCTACCAAATCCAACGCCTGCGCGAGGCTACTCCATTCTACGCCATCCCCGTCACCGAAAATTGTATAATCCCGTCCAGACCCATCAATGTACCATCTAGCGTCCTTAACATCAAAATGCACAGCAGCGATCATGGTTGACCCCTTGCCATCATAGCTATCAAGGCCAAACGTCTCTTTGAAGTAATCATACACAATGCTCATATGTCGATGGGCGGCTTTCTCATCGGCATCGCCGCCGGGGCACGTGCCGTCGCTGTTGGTGCACGTCGGCGTCGCCGGTAAAGTCCGGGTGTAATTGGCGTCGTACGTGGCAATCGATTTACCGGCACTCGTGCTAACGTCGTCACTGTTGTTTATGGGGTGTGTCTTTACCAGTCCCACCTGATTCAGTCGGTAGACCACCGCCCCGCTTTGGGCATCGATGAAATAGATCCAGTTGCCCGGAACGGCTTCGGAAATGAGGGTCACTTGCCAGGTCAAGGTGGGCGTGGGCGTGTCGGTGTAAATGGTCAATTGGCTGTAGTCGGTCAGTAGTTCTGCCATCTCATCGCCCAGGTCACTGCGGGCAAGGTCTAGGGCTTGGTCAAACGAGAGGGCAGGTGAGACATCCAGAGCAATGTGGGGGACATACTCGCCGTTAACCGCGACAACTTGACCATCAGCCTGAAGATGAACCGCCATCACCGCGCCCCAGACCGGAACCCCCTCAAACTCTTGCCGAAAGTGGACGTGGGCCATGCCCAGGTCATCCTGGTTCAGCTTTTGCAAAACCAGTTCGGTGTCGGGGTCTTCCATTTGGTACAGATCGGCGTGTTGGCGGAAGTACGCCCGCGCCCTTGCTTCCGCTGTGTGAGGCTGGTTATCATAACCGGCGATGCTCGCCGCCTCGGGCGCAATCTCTCCAACCAAGAAACGGGGGATGCCGGTATCTTCATCCCAGTAAACTTCTAAATTGCCGCCCGCCTCTTCGTTCATTTCTTCGAAAACAACTGACGGCGTCGGCGCGGGCTTGGGCGAGGCTGCGGTGGCGACGGTGGCTAATCCGACCAATAGGACAAGTGAAGCAACGATGCTCGTAAACGATTTGGACATTATTCCCTCTCTATGGCTCTAACAGACACCACCCGGCAAAGGTGGTGCTTTTGGATATCTCCGTTAGATTATATAATGTTCCGGCTACTAAATCTATACCTTATTTACATCGTCTTCAAGCGCTCCAATCAGCTTTAGCTCACTTTTGTTTTATGAACGCGCATCCGTTTCATCGCCAACCTTAAAATTTGGTAGTCCAGTGCAAGTATTTCTTTGCGTCTTTGACGTTAAACGTCCTGGCCTAAAAATAATATGACAGCCCAAATCATTCCGGCAGCAAATAAGGCCGTTTGAGGCGTTAGGTTGAATTTTTGATTGGGTAACATGTTGAGGCTGGCCGCAATACATAACCAACTGATCAAAAAACTGCCCGCGGCCAGAAATGCCACCGATGCTAGTGAGGCTGATCCTAAGATGGGGTTAAATATAGCGTGTAACCATAGTGCCGCAAAGGTAAAGCCGCCAAAATAGGTACCAATGCCCAGCCCGCCCCAGCGCGAGGGCATGACTGACAGCGCAAAGGGAACGGCTCCGGTGGTAACCACACTCAATCCGGCCAACACTAAGATAATAACCAGCGGCCACAAGAACATATTCGACCATAAACCTAGCATCCCCAACCCCAATGCGGCGGCGGCAATACTTATCAGCATCGCTTTGTGATTACCGATTTTGGCGGCTACAACACCCAGCGGCAGGGCCGCGCCCATGATCAGGAAAAAGAATATGGACACCAACCACGTTACATCGATCCCAGGAAATTGCACCGCCAATAGTTTTGATACGGCGGCGGTTGAAAAGCGAAGACTCCAGGCTCCGCCCAGGCCGGCTCCAAAAATTAAGGCCAGCGTGGCCCAGTATGGCTTCAGTTCGCTAAAAATCGCGTGGCCGGTGGTGGTCTTAACTTCAGGTTCAAATGGGGGGGCCGAATCCGACTCATTTTTGGGGAAAAGTTGGCGCAAGACAAATGTACTTAGCAGTAGCCCGACCGACCCAATGGCAAACGCTACCATTGGCCCCAGGTTGAGAATAAAATCGGTCGAAAAGGGCCGAATAGCGGCAAAGAGGCCGGCTACGATGGTAAGCATAGCGGCAGCTCTAGGTAGGTTTTGATTAGACGCACATTTTTTCAGCAAATACAGACTGGGACTGCGAAACGCGGCCATGGCCAAAGCCCATACGATGAGAAACACCGGCAGCAGCCAGCGAGCTATGCCGGTGGGAGTCCCGACAATGACAATCACAGGGATAATCATAAAGGCGGCCGCCGCTACAATCACACCCCCTATAATAAAGGGAAAGCGACCTTGCCCCCGTCTGGAAGCCTGGTCAGACAACGCGCCCATGGTAGGTTCAACGGCTACAGCCAACAAATTTTCAATCACCAGAATCGATTGAGCCACTGTTAACGGAAAACCAAATTGGGTCAGAAGGGCAGGCATGTAGAGGTTGTAAATTATCCAGGTTAAGGTTATCGCCCCTTGTAGGGCGGCCAGACCTAAAACGCGAATCCAGGCTACATTTACTTCAATTTCGATGGTTTTTATTGACACTGAGATCTCCCTGTCGAATTTTTCAAGTTTTGCCGCCGGCGGCACAGCTAATGCCAGCGACGCTTTAGCAGTTACCCAAAGGAGGTAGGGGGGCATCATCGTCAAAAACCAACGATCCAGAAGGACAGAGACGGTGAGTACCATATTTAGAAACTTGAGTCGGTCACATCAGTCAGTGACTTACTATCTTACACGATTCCCCGGCTTTGGAAAATGGCGAAATTCAGAAATTGCCGAATCCTCTCCATAAATCATAGCGTCCTCCTATCAGCAGTTTGTCCGCCCTATATTATCCGGTTAAATCCGAGGTCTGACCCGAAGTTCAGGGATGGGTTTGGGGGTATCGGTCTCGAACTTTCCATTCAACTCCTCCCAGCGACAGACCAACAAACTGAGGTTAATTTAGGGCCGCTACCTTTTCAGAGATATACGAAATGAAAAGTTGACAAAAATGAAATCTAGGCACAAAATAGTCCGCAATTAGACTGAGAACGTTATTTTGCTCATTCTTTTAGGTTTCAAGCGGCAATGTGTCGTTATCGCCATCGTAGTTACTGCCACTCTCGAAAAGACCATGGCGATGGCGGTCGGGCCGGCGATTGAATACCGGCCCAATTCTCGCTAGTCTCATAAGCGTCAAAAAAGTAATCCCCGAAAAGATCATAACCGTCAGTAACGTAGGGGCGAGGCCGCTCGGAACACAAGCAATCCGAGTGGCCTCGCCCTTACTTTATATTTAAATCAAAATCATTTAGGAGACACAAGAGGAGAACGATGAACAAATACCCGCTTTTTACCCGTTCGGACTTGAGCGCTTTTTGGGCGCTGTTTGCCGATAACCTGGCTAATATGTTGGTGATTGCCGGGGTAACCCGTTTCGTATTCAATATGCCTAATGAGATTGTTTTTGGGCGCATTTTGCCCGGTCTGGGGGTGGCCATTATCTTTGGGCTCGTGGTCTATTCTTATCTGGCTCGACGCTTAGCCGAACAGGAAAACCGGTCCAATGTCACCGCTTTGCCGTATGGCATCAGCACCCCGGTGATGTTTGTCTACCTCTTTGGGGTTATCGGGCCGATTTATTGGGCCACCGATGACCCGCTCCTGGCCTGGCAGTTGGGTATCGCGGCGGGGGTGATGGGGGGGCTGCTACAACTGGCCCTGAGCGGGTTAGGCCCCATCTTGAAACGGATGATCCCTCGCGCCGGAATGTTGGGCACTCTATCCGGGATTGCGTTGGTGTTTATTGCCACCATTGCCATGGCCCGGATCTATGAAAGCCCGGTCATCGGTTTTTCGGCTCTGGCGATTGTGATGTGGGGGTTAATTGCCCGCTATCGACTACCGTTCAATATGCCCGCGGGCCTGGTCGCTTTGGCGGTGGGGACCATTATCGGCTTGGCCCTGGGCGAGTCCTCGATCAGCTTCGAAGGCGTCGGCATCTATTTTCCCATTCCCTATTTCGGCGATCTGATGGTTGGCCTAAATCAATTGTGGGCCCACCCGGAAGTGTTAGCCGTCATCATCCCGGTGCAAATTTACAATTTCATCGAGACGATGAACAACGTCGAGTCGGCCGAGTCGGTGGGCGACAAATATCCGGTGTTAACCTGCCAAATTACCGATGGTTTAGGCACCGCCTTGGGGGGGTTGTTTGGGTCGCCGTTCCCCACCACCGTCTACATCGGTCATCCGGCCTACAAACGCCTGGGCGCGCGAGCCGGTTATGCTCTGGCGGTGGGCCTGGTCTTCTTCCTCGGCTCGATTTTTGGGTTGGTCGCGTTTATGGGCAACCTCATTCCCCAGGCCGCTGTGGCCCCTATCCTGGTGTTTGTGGGGGTCTCCATCATCGGGTTATCCTACAATGTGGTCAACCCCCGACACGCTATCGCCGTGACGGTGGCCCTGATTCCCCACGTGTCTAATTTAGTAGTGACCAAATGGGGCTCGGTTCTGGGCGCACTGGGCAGTATCGGGGTTGAAAATCTTCCCGGATTAACCGATGCTCAATTTTCGGAGGCCATGCTGGCGCAGGGAGCCTATGTGCTGGGCCAGTCAGCTCTATCGAGTGGGGCCATCCTCACCGGCATGCTATGGGGCGCGTTTGTGGCTTATCTGATCGACGGCAATTTCAAGGCCGCCTTGTATACCACCCTGGCCGGGGTGGTGTTGACCGGCTTTGGCTTTATCCACGCGCCCTCGCTGCATATGTTCAGCTTTTCCGAACCCATTATGTGGGGATACCTAATTATGGGGGTCATTGTTTCCGTGGGCATGTTTGTTGAAACCGAGCAATTCCAGGAGCTCGATGAACTGGAGTTGGCCGAGGCCGCTGACAGGGAAGCGGAAGCGTCTGCCGCGCTGTAGTATATCACTTTGTCTGCGCACCTTCCCCACGTCCGAACTCCACTCGGCGATGAACTCGCCGAGCTATGAAACGGCACCCCATCAATGGGGTTTCACCCAGAAACCGGATGAAATCTGGCACCGTTTCATAGCCCGGAGCATTGATGTCCGGGCGGGGTTGACCAAACGTCGAATTCATTTGCAAAAGTGATGTGCGGCTAGAACTCAGTTAATAAATTCACAGCCCGTTGTTGCAGCCCCCCGGATCGACGGTTAGCGGCAGTTCGACATGGCCGAAGGTGGGGAACTGATCGCCCTGAACCTGATAGAGGGTGACGACCAGGCTAATGCCCGGCAGCGCCGCCGGCTGGCGGATGAGCAGATCGACCTCGTCGCGAACCACTTCGCCGGGCAGCATGGCCGAAGTCGGTAGGTAGCCGCGCATCAGGGCCAGATGATCGTTTTTGTCGATGACGGTTTCGCCGCCCAACGGCTGGACGGAGACGTAGTAATCTTCGTCCAGCCGTTCTGTGGCCAGCCAAAAGAGGGTCAACCGTAGAAAACAGCCGGTGCGCTTGTGGATGATGCGATCTTGATAGGCCACCATGGTCATGCGGCCGTCGAGCAGTTGGTTGGGCGGCGCTTCGAGCCACGGTTCGGTCTCAGGCAGGTGGGCCGGCATTGGGCGTGGGACCAGTTCCCACAGCACGGGATGGCCGGTCGGCGCTAGAAAGATCTGCCCTGCGTCAATGGCTTCGTCGAGCCAGGGCAGAAAGCCCAAATCCAGGGTTTCCTTATCGACCAACACCCGCTGGCCGCGCTCGAAACGATCCCGGATCATCGCCTGACTTTCCGCCGCCGGTTTACGGCTGAGGGTGGTGGTCGATAGGGTCTCGATGGGATGGTTCAAGACGACCTTGGCGTAGATAAAATCGGGCAAGACGCTGTTATCCTGGCCGATGATGGTTACAGGCGCGCCGGCTTCGGCGATGGCCGCCACCTCTTCGACCAGGTCCTCGGCCTGCCAATCGCCGCTGAGATCGACAGCCTGGTAGTTGGCTTCGGCGACCGGTCGAATGAGGATATAGCCCCCCAGTAAAATCAGCAAAGAGAAAATCGCGCGGAGCGTGCCGCTTAACCAGCGCTCACTTCGTAGATCGCTGTCGCGCATGCGGAGGGTTTTGATGAGCCAGGTCACCCAGAAGCGGATGATATGGCCGATGAAAATACCCAGCCCGATGCATAGGGTCAAGGTCAGCGGGATTAGCATACTATCCAGATCGGCCACTTTGTATGAAACGCCAAAAAAGGTCAGCATAATCAGCGGCGGGCCAAACAGCCAAAAGTAACGCCGCGCCCACAGGATACCGATGACGCCGCCGATGACGCCGATCGCGGTAATTTGATCGGCCTGCTGCTGGAACAAAGCGACCAAGCCGGCCCACCACTCCGCCGGCGTGGCCGGCGTCTGAACCAGCCCCCACCATTCGCGAGCCAGAACGATAAACCAAAATGTATTCCAGTCTGAGGCGTTGGCATAGAGCCAGGTTTGCCCCACGCGATTTTGCGCGGCCCAGGGCAGGTAGAGATAGGTCAACAGCGGCAGCAGGGCGCAACCGGCTAAAATCAGCCAGCGCCGCAGCACCAGCCGCCAGCGAGGCGTGGTTTGGACAAAGGCGTGACCGTTGTGCGGTTTTTTCTCGCGCCGGATCATGACCCACAGGGCGATGGTCAGCGGTAAAAAGAAGGCGGTGCGATGATGAACCACGCCCGCGCCCAAAACCAGGCCAAGCAACACCAGCCAGCGATCCCGCCGGTCGGCGTCCCAGACGAGGGCCAGCCAGTAGGTCAGGGCGAAAATGAAGGCGTTGAAGCTGTAGACTTCGGCCATAATCGCGCCCCGCCAGAAGATAAAGCTAACGCCCAGCAAGGCGCTAATGCCGAGCGCCACGAAGCGATTGCGGGTTAACCGGCGCACAATCAGATAAACCAGAATGAGGGTCAGCAGGCTGGTAACCGTTGAGAAAAAACTGACTCGCCAGGCGACTTTGCTACCGGCCAGGCCGGGCAGCCAGCCCGTTGCGCGGACGAATAGGTTGGCCACTATGGTGTACAGCGGATACCCCGGCGAATGCGGAATGCCCCAGGTGCTGCCGGTGACTTGCAGCATGGCCGAGTCCCAGCCTTCGACGATCCAGGAACTCATGCCCGGCGGCATCGTGCGCAGATAGAGCCAGGCCAGCCCGGCTAATAACGGGACCAAAATCCAGGGCCAGGCTAGAATAGGTTCCAGTCGCTGTCGGATTGATTTGGAT
The DNA here is from genome assembly GCA_020634855.1 of Anaerolineales bacterium. Lineage (GTDB taxonomy): Bacteria > Chloroflexota > Anaerolineae > 4572-78 > J111 > JAGRBY01. The sequence goes on along the minus strand of JACKAU010000015.1, from coordinate 188,622 downwards.
GGAGATGGGGTGTTGTTTGTCATAAATGCATATCGAATATTTGCGTTATCCGGCGAGAATTTTCACCACAAAGGGCACGAAGAAGGCACAAAGAACACAAAAGCCTTATTTTAGTCCAGGCGTACCGGACTGCTGAATAATACCAACATAACCTGCCTCAAGGCAATTCGACAGTATGGGCCACAATTATAAAACAAGCAAACAGGAAGGCCGGCGCCGAGCCCCTGACGGCAGACCGCCGACCATTGATTGCCCAACTTCAACGAGCGTGGCTGTTTTGCAGCGGTCGGCGGTCTGCTAGCGGCGGTCTGCTGGCTTAACGGTAATTTTGGGGCTTCATATCGGTCAAATTGAAAACGTATCCGTTAGCCAGAGAAATGTTTGAATTTGCGTTGGAAAAATTAAGAAAAAGCGCCGAAAAGGGCCAATTGTGGGCGGATTGGGCATAAAAAGTTCAAGAATGTTGATTCTACGTTGGGGGGCATGATAAAAATGCGAAGGGTTGCTTAAAAAAGGCGCGGGGGCGGCCCTAAAATGCGGGGAATGTGCATGAAAAATGCAAGAAACGTTATATTGGCGTTGGGGGGAGCTAATAAACTCGAAGGAGCGGCACAATCACTCGAAGGAGCGGCACAATCACTCGAAGGAGCAGCACAATCACTCGAAGGGGCGGCACATTAACTCGAAGGAGCGGCACAATCACTCGAAGGGGCGGCACATTAACTCGAAGGAGCGGCACAATCACTCGAAGGGGCAGGGCAAAAAAGGCAAGAAGGATGATGATTGCGTTGGGAAATGCTATAAAAAGGGAGGGCATTTTCATTTCAGGTTTGATTTACGCCAGCAAATGCCGGTACCCGGTCTCCCAAAGAGATTAGCCAGGATAGTATAGAGTAGATAGCTCAGGGAGTCCGGGATGCCCCAAGTGCTGTCTGTTATAGTTATAGACCTTCTCAAGCAGCCATGTTCAATTCATCAAGCGGTAGCTTTCTGCTTTGCCCTACGATTTTTCCCAGCGCTACATTGACAAATGTATTAAGACTAACCCCCTCTCGTTCGGCCATCTCCACCAACTCTCGATGCAGCGATTTCGGTATCCGCACCACAAACCGACCACTGTAATCGTCTATCGAACGCGGCAGGGGAATTTGCTCTCCATCTTCTAAGGCGCTCTCTATCCAGGCTCTCATAGCATCTTCAATCATACCCGAAAGTTCCTCAAAGGTATCCGCTTGAGTCATACAGCCGGGAAGTTCAACCACACGCGCAAACCAGCCCGAATAGTCATCACTCTCATCTTTTATCACTTCGATGGTATAGGGTAACTCTAAATATTGTTCTACGGTCATGGTAGCCATAATTACACACCTTCTTACTCGTCTGACGCGATATCCAGTTCATCCAACAGTTTCAGTACTTCTTTGACATACACCGGCAAGATGAAGGGCATACGAAATGGGATAGTGATTCGTCCCTGTCCTTGGAGAACATAAGTAGCGTGACTGCCTCGTTGTCGTTTTTCAAAACCGAACGACAATAGCAGTTTATCAATATCCTTAAATCGGACGTTGTTGGGGTTACGGCGAAGCTTGCCGATTAACTTTTCTCTTTTGACCATTAGACAAACACGATACTACATTTAGTATCATTCTAGGTTCATCGATTTGGAAAGGCAAATTAAAGAGGACTGATTTGAGAAAAAATAAGCAGCGTTGAAGCTGCTTTGTCTGCTAACAAGACATCAAGATAGGTCAAGCGTAATCAATCACGAAGATGTTCCAAAATTTGAAGCATCCGAAAAAATGGGTTACGCGCATCGTGAGTGGTCTGTGATGCTAACATTCTTAGTTCTGCAATCTTCTTTTTATATTCGCCATAATAACAAGTTCAAGGTCAGGTATCTTTGCAAGTTCTTGTGTAATATAACCACGCGGTACAACCGGAGACCAAAACATATATCGCCTACTCTGAAAATTATTGCTCAGATAGTTATCCGCATACCATTTCTGTTTATTATGCTTCTCGGTAATTCGTTCAACGGTGGCTTTATTGTTTATATAAGACAGCCCCCTAATATGAGTGGTTACCTCACATAGATAAGCTGTATTGTTTTTGAAGTCAAAACCAATAACGTCAAATTCAGCCAAACCGTGCACACCCCCACCGGGAGGACGTACATTGTAATCAATGACGTCGCATTCTAATATTAACTGCAAGTATGCCCCTACAATGTATTCACCAATATCAGTCAGCATAATAGAGATTACCTTAACAAATAGGCTCGAATGCGTTCGACATTTGACACTTATCAAACGATATGTTATTCAGAAAAGGAAAGTCAAAAATGATTGTTATAATGGCTGAATTACAGGTCAATATCTCAATTGAACTAGCGATATGGCTGCTGGTTACAGTTATGCTAAACATGAAATTCAAATTTCTAGTAAAGATGATAGAGATTATATTTACTAAACCTATTCGATTGTCTGGAGTTCTAATGGGGATCAGTTAGTACAAAGTCAATGACATCAATATTACCGTACTTGAAAAGCAGCCTATCCAGAAGTGCTAGAGTTACATTCTTTTCCTGACAAAATTCCCGTAAGGCTGTCTCAACTGAATAGTAAATTTTGTCATTACCTTGAACTTTTCCTGGGTCAGTTTCGTAGTTGAGATAGCGGTTAAAAACACCAACGACACGAGTATCCAAAGCTATAATATCATGCGACAAGCCGACACTGATCATGAAATCAGATGCGCTCTTGAGCTTGAAAATAGGACATCGTTTCTGCAATTCGTTTCGTACTGCATTAAAATCATCTTTATGAGACAAGCCTTTAAGCAATACAATTTTGCCATTATAGAGAACCCTTTCTGAACTTAATATATCAGCAAGCCTTTGGCCCGCTTTATTCCGAAAACGAGTTGCCTTAAATGCCTCAAATATCCCCGTCAAATATGCTGCTTTCTCTTTTTCTTCTGTTACGACTTTTAGAGAAACGCTTTTCTTGAAGTTCTTGTAATCGTCGTTTTTTTCAAGACGTTCCATAAATCGAGCCGATCCCATTACACAAACCTGAACAACTATATGATGCCAAATCTCTTCGTCAAACAGGTTAATATAACGACCAAGCTCTTCAACTTCAACTCGTGGCCCGATGACTTCAATGAGCTTGCCTAGCTGCTTTTTATCTTTATCTGTGATAATCGTGCGGTACGTACCGCCGTCTTTAATTGTTTCCATTTTTGAGTTAGAAAAGAAAAGTTAGCTCACTCCATTGTACCGAAAATAGCTTTTACTTGGCAAGGCTGTAAGTAGGAAATTTAGATCAATACGTGAGGAATGACGCTAAATACATCAATAAAACGGAATATGTTATAATGCCATATGAGGCTCAAACCACAGTCAGGAGGACAAGGTGATTACTCGCAGCGATATCGAAAGCCAGGAAGCGGAGCGGCTGGCGGCTTACGGTATGCTCAGCCGCGACTCGCAGGGGCGGGTTTTTGCGGAAGATGAGCATCCGTATCGAACGGCCTACCAGCGCGACCGGGATCGGATTATTCATACGACCGCGTTTCGGCGGCTGGAGTATAAAACCCAGGTCTTTATTACGACCGAGGGCGATTATTACCGCACCCGCCTGACCCACACCATCGAGGTGGCCCAGATCGGGCGGACGATTGCCCGAGCGTTGGGCGTTAACGAGGATTTGACCGAGGCGATCTGCCTGGCCCACGATTTGGGGCACGGGCCGTTCGGCCACAGCGGCGAGGGCGCGCTCGATGAGGTGATGGCCGATCACGGCGGCTTTGATCACAATTACCAGAGTTTTCGGATCGTGGAGAATTTGGAGAACCGCTTTCCCGATTTTGAAGGGCTAAACCTGACCTACGAGGTGCGGGAAGGCATTATCAAGCACGAAACTATCTATGATCGCAGCCATTTCCAGGAGTTCGATCCCACGCTTCAGCCGACGCTCGAAGCGCAGATTGTTAACCTGGCCGATGAGATCGCTTACACCACGGCCGATCTGGATGATGGGTTGCGGTCGGGGATGATCAAACCGGAACAGTTAGCCGGCATTGCCTTTTGGGATTTAGTCACCGAGGAGTTGGGCCTCGATCCGCGCCGGGGGTTTAGCGAAATGGATCGGCACCGCATCGTCCGGCGGCTGGTCGGCAAGGAGGTCAGCGATGTGATCAGCGCCACCAGAGCGCAGCTTGAGGCGCACGCTATCCAATCGGTCGATGATATCCGCCGGCTGCCGCACAATGTCTTCACCCGCTCCGCCGAGGTCGAGGCGTTGGATCGGGAGTTGAAGACGTTTTTGTTCGATAATCTCTACCGGCATTGGCGGGTGATGCGCATGGATTTAAGAGCGCGTCGCTTCATCGCCGAACTGTTCGAGGCTTACACCAGTTCTCCCATCATTTTGCCCACCGATATTCAGGCCAAGACCAAAACGAAGGATTTCTACCGCACCATCTGCGATTACATCGCCGGTATGACCGATCGCTTTGCGCTGCAGGAGCATCATAAATTGTTTCATCCGATGGCGTCGCCTTACACGGACTTTTTTTAAGCCCATCGCAACCGAATGAATTCGGTCGCTGCTAAAGAAAACCTGTTGAAACAGGTTATACAGTAAAAAAAAGCGACGGCCGGGCCGTCGCTTTGGGGTTGACAGAGAAACTATGACTTGAATTCGTCCGGGATATCCATTTCGCCGCGCCGGATGTCGGCCCCCTCTTTGAGGAAAACCTTCAAATTGGCGGTCAGCTTTGAGAAAAAGGTTTTCTCGTCATCGCCGTACTCGACCTCTTCAATCTCGGCATCAACGCGCAGCGCGGTGGTGTCAAAACTAAATTTCTTGCCCGGCTCGGCCAAAATAGCCTCGGCTTGTGGGTTGGCCTCAACTTTGGCCCGCAGCGTTTCATCGTTAAAAGCATGGTCACTCATGACCACCCTGGACAGCGTGGTGATATCGGTTTTGTCGAACAAGCCGACATCAAACGACCACACTTCTTTGGGCGATGTGCCGGGCTTTGAGTCCATAATGCCGATACCGCTCTCGCCCATAAAATCGCCGTCTTCGGTTTCGATGGTAAAAAATTCATCATAATTATCTTGGCCCAAGGTGTAGGTGCCTCGCCACTGCTTTAACGGCGGGCGGCCTTCGCCTTCCCAGACAATCTGGGGCTTGGCCGATTTTTTGGACGACATCCGATTGAAGATCAGCAAGCCCAAAACCAGGGCCACCAATAAGGCCAGACAGCACAACAACACGCCCAACCAGGGAATGCTACCGGGCGCCGCCGGCGGCACAGCGGGAACTTGGGGCGTAGCCGCCGCACCGGAATCAGGCTCGGTGCTGGGCGCCGGCACCGGAACCTGCCCATTGAGCAGTTGGGCGCTAAAGGTGCTGATGGCCTGGGACCGAGCCGGGTCAGTTTGGTAACGTTCGGTCAACTCGGCGATGGCGGCTTTGATGGTCTCGTCATCCCAACCCTGCGAATTTTTAAGCGTGACCGCTAAATTGTTAATCAATTGGGCTTCAACGCCGCGCCCGGCAGCCACATAAGCGGCAGAGCGCTCGCCCAAAATGAGAATCTGCGCCTGCGGGTCGAACCGTTTCATGCGTTCGACCGCCACTTCCGGTTCCTGGTTAACAATGTAGGAGTCGACCACCATGGCTTTGTAATGGTTTTGGTAAGCCTCGGTCAGCTCATCCGGAAAAGCTCCCCCCTGATAAACCGGCGGGTTTTGCACTATGTATACGTACGAAATAATAAATCCCAGTATAATTCCGAAAATTATACCGGCCAGGATACCAATAATTAAGAAGCGTTGGGCGCTTTGGAACGATGGTCTAGTTGACATAGACAATCTCCTCGCATGGGGGAACTTGAAAACAAAATTTTATGGCAGTTATTTAATTCAAGTCCTAAATATGCTCATTCTAACAATTTTATACCACAATCGACCTTAACACAAGTATAAACTCAACTTCATATTATGTCAATTATTATTTCAAATCTTAGGACAGGACTGCCATTTTGGTGGCCGTCGTCAACACTGCTGCGCCATCGTCACCCACAACGACCATATCCTCAATCCGGACGCCGCCCCAGCCGGGGATATAAATGCCCGGTTCAACCGTCATTACTGCGCCGGACGGAACCTCGCCAGGATAGGAAAAGCTAAAACGCGGACTCTCATGCACGGCCAGCCCCACCCCGTGCCCCAAGCCGTGGCCGAAGTTTTTTTCAAAGCCGGCCTCATTAATGATGTCACGGGCAAGTTTATCGACTGCCTCACCGGTCAGGCCCGCTTTGGCGCCGGCCTCGGCCGCCTCTTGCGCGCGAAGCACGGTATGCCAGACGATTAAATATTGCTCATCTGCCGGTTCGCCCAAGCAGACCGTACGGGTCAGATCGGAGCAGTAGCCATCGACCACACAGCCGAAATCCATCGTAATCGGTTCGCCGGCTTGAATGAGGCGGTCGGTGGCTCTGGCGTGGGGTTTGGCGGCATTGGGGCCGGAAGCGACCACCGACTCAAAGGAGAGAGCGCTGGCGCCGTGCGTTCGCATATATTGCTCTAACTCCCAGGCCACCTGAGCCTCGCTCAGCCCCGGTTTGAGCCAGGTCGTGATGTGTTCGTACGTTTGGTCGGCCAGAGCAACAGCCCGTTTAATCTTTTCGATTTCGGCGGGTTCTTTGATCATCCGCAGTTGTTCGATCAACCCGTGAGTATCGACCAACACGATTCGCCCCTTCAAAGCCTGCTCCCAAGCCCGGAGCGTAGCCACGCTAAGGTCGGCCGTCTCAAATCCCACCCGCCGCCCGCCCAATTCTCGCTCACGCAGCAGTTCAAGCAAATTACCGGCAAAATCGTAACCGACTTCGATTAGCTCCCAATCGGGACACTGCTGTTTGACCTGCTCGTAATAGCGCGAGTCGGTGGCCAGGGCTTGAATATCGGGGGTGATCAGCAACACGGCGTTACTGCCGGTAAAACCGGACAGGTAGCGCCGGTTGTCCGGCTGTGTTACTAAAAACCCATCAATTTCCTGCTCAGCCATCAATTGTCGAAATTTTGTCAGCCGCATTGAGTTTCTCCTTTGGTTGGATAGTTTGTTTGTTTGTTTGTTGGTTGGTTGGTTGGTTGGTTGGATTGTTGGTTGGTTGAGATGGGAATAACGTTTTTGTTCGTAGTAATGGCTAGAGCCATTACCCAGGATAGCACCGCTAAAGCGGTTACTTCGAACTATATTATTCTGGTAAGTAAACAAAAAGGCAAGAGGCGCACGACCTCTTGCCTTGGCGTTGTAGACGTGAATGGACCTAAGCGGTCATGAGTTCCGGCTTTTGGGTTTCCGGTTCGCTGTCAACCGCCGGCAGTTCATTGAGCAGGAACTGTTCTTCGCATTCGGTACACTGGGCCCACTGCCGATTTTTCTGGACCAACAACCCCTGACAGTTGGGGCACGGATTGGGCAGCGGGCGCTTCCAACTGCTCCACTCGCATTCAGGATAGTTAGAGCAGCCGTAAAAGACCCGGCCTTTTTTGGTGCGCCGTTCCACCAACTCGCCGCCGTCATTAGGACAGGCGATGCCCAGCTTCACCAAATGGGGCTTGGCGTTGCGGCATTCCGGGAAATTGGAACAGGCTTCAAATTTTCCGTACCGGCCAAATTTGAGCACCATCGGGCTGCCGCACTTTTCGCAAATCTCGCCGGTCGGTTGGTCGGCGATACTGATTTCCGGCATATGGTCTTCAGCATAAGCCACCGCTTTGGCGAAGGGATTGTAAAACTCTTGCAGCACTGACGGCCACTGGCGGTCACCTTCGGCGATACGATCCAGATCCTCTTCCATTTGCGCCGTAAACTGCACGTTGACGATGTCGGGGAAATATTCGGTCAGCAGATCGTTGACAATTTCGCCCAGTTCGGTGGGGTAGAGCCGTTTTTCAAACTTCTCCACATAGCCGCGCTGCTGAATCGTCGAGATAATCGGCGCGTAGGTACTGGGCCGCCCGATGCCGTACTCTTCCAGCGTCTTGACCAACGAGGCTTCGGTGTAGCGCGGCGGCGGCTGGGTGAAGTGCTGGTTAGGCAGCAGTTCGACCAGATTGACCACGTCACCTTCGGTCAGTTCGGGTAAAATGATACCTTCACTTTCATCCGGAGCGGCATCCTCGTCGCGGCTTTCTTCGTAAACCGTCAGAAAGCCCTTAAATCGAACGCGAGAACCGCTGGCCTGGAACCGATAGGGCCAGGCGTTGTCGGCAGGCGGGGTGGTCGATGGACCAACGCCAATCGTAATGGACATCGTGTCATAGATCGCGCGTTCCATCTGGCTCGATACGAAGCGCTGCCAGATCAAGGTGTATAGTCGGAGTTGATCGCGGCTGAGATAACTTTTGATGTGATCCGGTTCACGCCAAACGCTGGTAGGACGGATGGCCTCGTGGGCCTCCTGCGCCCCTTTGCTTTTGGTCTTGTAAACCGGCGGTTCTTCAGGAACCAGCTCAGCGCCGTACCGGTCGCCGATAAACTTGCGGGCCTCCTCTTGAGCTTGCTTGGAGACGTTCATACTGTCGGTTCGCATGTAGGTAATCAAACCCGACGAGCCTTCGCTGCTGCCCAAGTCGATCCCTTCATACAGTTGCTGGGCGATGCTCATCGTTTTACGAGCGCCAAAGCCCAACCGACGCGAGGCCTCCTGTTGAAGCGTACTGGTGGTGAAGGGCGCGGCCGGCCGGCGACGGCGTTCACTCTTTTTGACCTCTTCTACTACGTAGGTCAACTTCGCCAACTCATCGACAATGGCCTGGGTGTCAGCCTGATGTTTCAGATCGACTTTCTCTTCACCAATGCGGCTTAATCTGGCCCTAAATGGTTCCTGGGCGTCTTTTTTGGCCAGATCAGCTTCAATCGACCAGTACTCGACCGGGTTGAACTCATCGACCTCCTGCTCGCGCTCGACGATGAGGCGTAGGGCCACACTTTGCACCCGGCCGGCGCTGGTTCGGCTGCGGACCTTGCGCCACAGCAGCGGACTAATCTGGTATCCCACCAATCGATCCAGAATGCGCCGCGCCTGCTGGGCATTGACCCGATCCATATCGATGTCGCGGGGATGAGCAAAGGCTTCAGCCACGGCATCTTTGGTGATCTCGTGAAAAACGACCCGTTTGGTCCGGTCGTGGGCCATATCGGCGGCTTCGGTCAGGTGCCAGGCGATGGCTTCACCTTCCCGGTCGGGGTCGGTGGCCAGGTAAATTTCGGACGAATCGGTGGCCAGTTTTTTCAACTCCTTGACCACCGGCCGCTTTTCATTTGGCACCCGGTATTTTGGCGCAAATTCATTATCCACATCCACCGACAGTTGCGAGCGCAACAGATCGCGGATGTGGCCAACGGACGCTTTGACGGTATAGCCTTTGCCCAAAAACTTGCCGATCGTTTTAGCCTTAGCCGGCGACTCCACAATAACCAGCTTGCCGTTTTTTCTGGCTTTGCCTGATTTCTTCTGGTTTTTGCCGGCGGCTTTTCTTTTGGCCTTCACTGTTTTCGGATCGGGGGCCGGAATGGACTCATGCGCCGGCGTTCGGCCCATTTTGAACATTTTGGTGCCACACACCGGACAAACCCCTCTGGTGCCCGGTGTGCCGTTAGCGGTGTAGACCGCCTCTGGCTCACCCATTTCTCTTTTTTCTTTACATTTTACGCAATAAGCAATGATTGGTTCTTGACTCATAAAAGTTGTTCTCACAAATTAGAAATTGATAAGTCAGTAAATGACCATATACGCCTCGATACGGCTTCGCGTGCTCAGGGCGCGATAGTCTACTGATAATTTGTCGTTGTATTTCTTCTCCTCAACTATAGCAAGTCAGTTCGATCGTTTTCTTCCAACCAATTGACAACTTTTTTGACATCTTGCGCGTTATCTTTGTTAACAACCAGTAAGGCGTCACCGGTATCGACGACAATCACATTGTCCAAGCCGACTACCGCAATCAACCGATCGCTGTAGTTTTGGATGAGCGAGTTGGTTGTATCAAAAACGACACTTTCGCCTTTACTACTGGCGTTGCCGTGCTCATCTTTATCAGCCACTTCGTGAATCGCCATCCAACTGCCGACATCATTCCAACCCACGTCAATCGGGATAACGGCCGTTTTTTGGGCCTGTTCCATAATCCCCACATCGATGCTTTTGGGCTTAATTTGTTCCCAAATCGGCTCGATCGGCTCACCGGCCGACAGCGCCTGGCTAATCTGCTCAAATTGGCGGCGCAAATCGGGCAAATATTCGCCGTACGCTTCCATCAGGGTCGAAATCTGCCAGATGAAGATGCCGCTGTTCCAGTAGTAGTCGCCGCTGGCCAGGAATTTTTCGGCGGTGGGCAAATCCGGTTTTTCTAAGAATTGATCGATTTTGTAGACGGCGTGGTCATTATACGTCCCCAGTTGAGCGCCACGCTTGACATAGCCGTAGCCGGTTTCCGGCTTATCGGGGGTAATGCCCAGCGTCACCAGATACCCTTCTCTAGCAACTTCTTCAGCCGCCAGCAAGGCTTGCCGGAAACCTTCTTCATCAACAATGAAATGGTCAGAGTGCAGCGAAGCCATCACCGCCGTGGGATCGAGACGCTGCATGTGAACCGCCCCCAATCCGATACAGGAAGCCGTGTGTTTGGCGCTCGGCTCTTGAATGATGTTCTGCTCCGGGATTTCAGGTAACTGCGATTTGATCAGCGCGGCATATTCCTGATTAGAAGCAAAAAAGATATGCTCAAACGGAATGATGGACAAGACACGATCCACTGTGGCTTGAACCATCGTTCTCTCGCCCGTGAGAGGGAGTAATTGTTTTGGTAAGGTGGTTCGGCTGCGTGGCCATAAGCGTGTACCGACGCCGCCGGCTAGAATTAAGGCATACATTGTTTCGGTCCCTTTTCTGATGGTAACGTACTAATTCAATTAATCTATTGTGTAATTGGCGGGCGTTTCACGAGCAATGACATAACTCATGCTACCCACTTGTCTGACCATACCCTTTAATTCCATCATGGTTAGGGTACTGGCAATTTCCGATGCTGATAAGCCAGCCAATCGGCCTAATTCATCCACATGAACCGGCTCTGTCGAGAGTTGTTTTAATAACGTCGCCTCGATCGCGTTATCAGGAATAATCGCCCGTGCTTCGGCCTGTTGGGAAATCATGGTCAAATTGAGTTCTTCGATGATATCTTCAACACTGGTGACGAGTTTAGCCCCATTTTGAATCAGATAGTTAGCGCCGGAGCCGTTCTTGTGCAAAATACTGCCGGGTACGGCCATCACTTCTCGACCCTGGTCAAGGGCATAATCCACCGTAATCCGCGCGCCACTTTTATAATTCCCTTCCACAAATAACACACCCAAACTCAAACCACTAATGATTCGATTCCGGCGCGGGAAGTTCCTGCTTTCGGGATTAGTACCCAACGGGTACTCAGAAATCAACGCGCCGTTATCAACAATCGCTTCAGCCAATTTCGCATTTTCAGGCGGATAAACAATCTCGACGCTGCTTCCCAACACGGCGATGGTTCGGCCTTGCTGCTCGATCGTCGTTTTGTGAGCCTGAGTATCGATCCCGTAGGCCAATCCGCTCACAATCGTAATGCCATTGCTGACCAACCCCCTGACGAGCAAGCGTGTCGATTCCTTACCATAGGTGGTCGCTCGACGCGTACCCACCACCCCCACGGCCCATTCATCCTCCGGTTTCAACTGGCCACGAACATACAACACAGCCGGCGGATCAGGGATATTCATCAGCAACTTCGGATAATCCGGACTGGCCCAGGTTAAGACAGAGATATTTAATTTGTCCAGCGTTTCCATTTCGGCTTCAAGATCGACATCGTGTCTGACCTTGACCAAGCTCTCAATGGATCGCTTGTTCAGGCCAATGGCCCGCAGTTCGCCGGGGTTTGCGCCCCAAGCGGCTTCGATATCGCCGTAATAATCGAGTAAGGCCCGCAGTCGAGTTGGCCCGATACCGGGTACTTTGCTAAAACCAATCCAAAAACGTAAATCTTTTTGTAGCACGGGTTTCCAGGAACGAATACTAGTCGAAAGATGATGGTCATAACCTACAATAAGTTAGCATATCACGTGAGCGGGAAAATTGTCAAGCAACGAAAAAGAACGCCGGTTGGCGTTCCTTTTGAAGCTTACTATACTTATGGCAAGCGGGTTGTCAAATCAAACCGTCAATAAGTTCAACCATAATCTGCCCTTTTTCTAAATCGACCGATTTGATCACGTCCGGAATGGCCGGCAGCAGAGCCTCTTTTTGACCCGGACGACTCACCACATAAACGTCATTGGCCTTAGTTTCCAAAATATCGGAAACAACGCCCAGCGTATCACCCTGCACGGTTACCACGGTTAACCCCATGATTTGGTACAGATAGTAGCCACCTTCCGGCAAGGGCATGGCGTCTTCAACAGGAACTTGTACCAGCAGCCCGGTCAGTTGTTCGGCCTGGGTTCGGTCATTTACCTCAGCCAGCGTAAGCAGCACATTTTGTTTGTGCCAGCGGTGCTTTTTCAAACGATACGGCTCAGCTTCAAACTCGTTACCCAAATAGACCCATTCGGTCGTTTCAAATCGTTCCGGAAAATCGGTCAAAACCGCCACCGATAGTTCACCCCGCACACCGTGCGCGCGAACAACCCGGCCAATCGCTAAATAACGAAATTCAGGCTCTTGCAAGCCTGAATTGTTATCTAACCCTATTTTGTTGTCTTTGTTAGTCTCTAAATCCAACGACTCAGGCACCTACACAATCTCCAGAGTCACGCGTTTACCTTCTTTAACCGCAGCGACCCGCAACAAGGTTCGCATTGCATTTGCAACCCGGCCTTGCTTGCCGATGACTCGTCCCATATCGTCGGGTGTGACACTTAGTTCATAGATGGTAGCACTGGACCCCTCAATCTCACGAACGATAACCGAATCAGGGTCATTTACAACGGCTTTGGCCATAAACTCAACAAGTTCCTTCATTGATGACATATTTCCGGACCTCCCTTGTTGGCACGTAGAATTTGGGTAACTAAGTGAAGTGTTAACTTAATTGTCAGGGCGGCGGTCCGTCTTTAAAAAACGTTGTTCCGCCTCTCTCTCCCCTATCAAGGCGAAAGCTCAAGCATCCTCCGTCGTTTCAGGCGATGAGTCTACCTCAGCTTCCTCTTTGACCTCTTCCTCCACTTTATCTGCCTTTAATGACACCTCCTTGTGTTGCTGCTGCACTTCGACCCCATTATTGGTCGCTTCAGCCAACAGCGTCTCTAAGGCTTCCCCCTGCTTCAACCGGGCAAATTTATCTAACGTGCCCCCATTTTGCAGAAGTTTCTTCACTACATCAGTGGGTTGCGCCCCAACCGATAGCCAGTACAACGCTCGATCTTCATGAATGTTGACCGTGGTTGGTTCCGTGGTTGGATTGTAGTGGCCGATAATTTCGATAAACCGGCCATCACGCGCTTTGCGTGAGTCGGCCACTACGACACGATAACTGGGTTGTTTTTTAGCACCGGTACGGCGCAAACGAATTTTAACCATAATTAAGTTGAACCTGCTTTCTAACTTTTTGTATTTTTTGGATTATATCATACTTTGAGAAATATTGCACGTATTAAATTAGACTCGCTATTGTAGCAAAAATCAGCGAAATCCACCAAACATGTTCATCAAATTTTGCCTGGCCCGTGGGTTGCGCAGTTGTTTCATCATCTTCTGCATTTGCCGAAATTGGGAGATCAGTTGGTTGATCTCTTGTACCGTGGTCCCGCTGCCCTTTGCTACGCGTTTCTTACGGCTGCTGTTGAGCAATTTGGGGTTTCGGCGTTCATCGGTTGTCATAGAGTTAATCATCGCCTGGGTACGTTTCAACCGATCTTCCATATCGTTGCTAGAGATATTTTTCGAGATATCGCCCATGCCGGGAATCATTTCGATAACTTTATTCAGCGGCCCTAACTTTTTAATTTGTTGCAACTGCTCCAAGAAATCTTCAAGGTTGAAATTACCTTCGAGCAACTTCTTGGCCCCGCGTTCGGCCACGTCTTCATCAAGCACTTCTTCAGCCCGCTCGATCAGGGTCAAAACATCACCCATCCCCAAAATTCGCGAGGCCAGCCGGTCGGGGTGAAACACTTCAATTTCGCTCAGTTTTTCGCCGGTGCCTAAAAACTTGATGGGGACGCCGGTCACGCTTCTAATCGAAATAGCCGCCCCACCCCGCGCATCGCCGTCGATTTTGGTCAAAATCAACCCGGTTAGATCCACTTTCTCGTGGAATCCTTCGGCAACGCGCACCGCTTCCTGCCCGGTCATCGCATCGGCCACCAGCAGAATCTCTTTCGGCTCAGTTCTGGCCTTAATTTGGACCAACTCATCCATCAGCGCTTCGTCGATCTGCAAACGACCGGCGGTATCTAAAATAACAATGTTGCGCGCCCCGGATTTGGCCACTTTGATGGCATTCGCACAAATGTCGGGCGGCGGCACGGATGAATCCTCCGAATAAACCGGGATATCTAACTGGCGACCCAACACCTTTAACTGCTCGATCGCCGCCGGCCGGCGGGTATCGGCGGCCACCAACAACGGGCTGTGTTTCGATTTCCGCAGATGCAGCGCCAGTTTAGCCGCCGTGGTCGTTTTCCCGGACCCTTGCAACCCCACCAACATAATGATGTGGGGCGATTTTCCGCCCAAATCCAACGGCGCGGAGTCGCCTAGCGTGTCTAACAGTTCTTCATGAACTATTTTGACCACCTGCTGGCCGGGGGTAATATTCCTGCTCAACTCAATACCCACCGTCCGCTCTCGAATTCGGCCAACGAACTCTTTAACGACCTTAAAATTTACATCCGCTTCCAGCAAGGCCATGCGTACTTCACGCAAGGCGGCGTTAACATCGGCCTCCGTCAGGCGACCTCGCCGGTTTAATTGATCAAAAACACCTTGAAGTTTATCTTGCAGACTCTCAAACATAAGCTCTACCGGGTATGCTAGTAAAATCCAATACCATCGGAACCTAAAACAGGTCCAAAATCCCTATAATCGCATAAATTTTCTTGTGGTTTAAACAACTAGATATTGTATGGTAGCCTCAGTATTTCGTCAAGTTTCAGATAAATTTACAAAACACCGAGCGAACCAGACCCATCGAACCGTACAAAATTACCTAATTTCCCCCTTGCCTTGCCCACCGATCCATGCAATAATTTAAAGAATATTTCCCAGACAGCGTGGGTGGCTGGTGTCCAAACTGAGTTTCGTAACGAGAATCCATGCCAAATGGGAAACACTCAATTTAAATTAGCAGTGAAAACAGTGGCAATAAACATCAGGTTATGCTCGTGGCAATCAGTCAGGATAAAATTCAGCTTAGTAAACGAGAACTCCAGGTCTTAGAGCTGGTGGTTAGCGGCGCCAGCAACCAGGAGATTGCCCAAAAACTGGTGATCAGCCTCAACACGGTCAAAGTTCATGTCCGTAATATCTTTGGGAAATTAGAGGTACAATCGCGCACCGAGGCCAGTTTACGGGCTATTCAAGAAGGGTTAGTCACCGTCACCGACAACGGCGCACCGGCCTCCAATGATGAGATCGAGGCCACGCCGACTAAAACCTATCTTCTCGACCCCAATCCGTCGCTTGTGTTGCCGCAGTGGCAGCAAATCTACTTCTTAATGGCGGTCTTGGCAGCCGGTCTGGTTATGGTCATCCCCTGGCTACCACAGAATAGGTACACTCTGGCTACGCTCCCACCGGTCATCTACAAACCGGTAACTACCCCGGCCGCGCCGCTGCCGTCTACTACCGATATCGAGCGCTGGACGCCCCATCCGGCTATGGACGGCGGCCGAGCCGGGCTGGCCCTAATTGGCTTTAACGATGAACTATTTGCCATTGGCGGCGTAAAAGAGAATAATACGGCAACCCGATCGGTGGAGATTTACAATACCAACACCAGGGAGTGGATCGAGGGCAACAACAAGCCAACCGCCGCCGCCAACATCACCGCCGCCGTGCTCGATGACCGCATCTACGTTCCCGGCGGCTGTACCCATGAAGGCGAGGCGCTGGATGTGCTCGAAATCTACAGCCCGACCGGCGACAGTTGGACCGCAGCGCAGCCATTACCGGAGCCGCGCTGTGCGTATGGCCTGGTTGTTTATCAGGATAAACTCTATCTTTTTGGCGGCTGGAACGGCCAAGCTTTTGAGGACTCGATTTTTATTTACTCGCCGACTGAGGATACTTGGGTAACTTCAGAATATACCTTACCCCACCCCTTGGGTCACCTGGGAGCCGCTGTTTTAGATGACACGATTTATATCGCCGGCGGTTACGATGGTCAGGCCGAGTTCGACGCCACCTACACCTTTGACCCCACCTCAGGCCAATGGACGGCCAGAGCACCCCTACATGAAAAGCGGGGCGGGCTGGGGCTAGTTAGTTATAACGGCCGATTGTACGCTGTCGGCGGCGGTTGGGACCACGATCTAACCGACAGCGAAAAATATGATCCGGCCGCGGATAGCTGGACGACCTTTGAAACCCCTTCGACCAGCCGTTGGCGAAATATGGGCTTGGCCATAGCCGGCAATGCTATTTATGCGGTGGGCGGCTGGGACGGGTCTGCTGAAGAATTCATGAATGATGTCAACTCTTATCAAGTCGCCTTCCAAACCTTCCTACCCGTATCTATTCGATAAATTTCAGGTGTACGTATGAAACCTTTACAACTTGGCTCGACGACCTTGCAGTGGGGTAGTCAAACCTATGTTATGGGCATCATCAATGCCACTCCCGACAGCTTCTCCGGCGACGGCTTGATTCGCAGCGGCGATTGGGTTCGGCAAGCGGTCGAACAGGGCCTTCGTTTTGCCGAAGAGGGTGCGCACCTGCTCGATATCGGCGGCGAGAGCACCCGCCCCGGCGCCGCTCCGGTTGAGGCCGACGAAGAACTGAAGCGAGTCGTGCCGGTCATCAAGGCGCTGGCTCAGGTAGTCGATCTGCCGCTGTCGGTCGATACCTACAAGGCCCGCGTGGCCGCAGCGGCCCTCAATGCCGGCGCAAGTTTGGTCAACGATGTTTGGGGACTGCGAATGGACGCCGACATGGCCGCGCTGTGCGCCGAACGCCAGGTCCCCGTGGTGGTGATGCACAATCGCAGCAATCCGCGCAACGCGGTTCAAGAAGCGAAGTTGGGCGGCCGCTACATCGGCGCTAAGTACGACAATCTGCTGCAAGACGTGGCTGACGAGCTAAAAATCAGCATCGATCTGGCCCACGCGGCCGGCATCGCCGACGAGCAGATTATCATCGATCCCGGCATTGGGTTTGGGAAGACAGTTGAGCAAAACCTATCCCTACTCAATAATCTCGATTTCTTCAAATCGCTCGGTTACCCGATTCTACTCGGCCCGTCGAACAAATCCTTCATCGGCTATACGCTCGATTTGCCACCGGAAGATCGGGGCGAAGGCACCGGAGCCGCCGTCAGCATCGGCATCGACCGGGGCGCCGACATCATCCGGGTCCACCAGGTCAAAGCCATGAGCCGGATTGCCAAAATGACCGATGCTATCGTGCGACGTCGCCGGCCTGAAACGGCGACCACGGCCTAACCGACAATATCCCGTCGTCAGCGGGCAATGCCGCCGCTAACTCCCGGATCGATTGGTGCAAAGTGGGGTGGATGAAGTCCGGCGCGATGTCGGTTAGCGGGCGCAGCACAAAGGCTCGCTCGGCCAGACGGGGGTGGGGAATAGTCAGCCGGGGAGTGTCCAGCGTAATGGCCTCGAAAAAGAGGATGTCCAGGTCGATTAAGCGCGGCCCGTAGCGGTGCGAGGTTTCCCGCCCCAGTTGTTCCTCCAGCCCCTTCAAATAATCGAGCAAAGCCTCTGGCGACAGATCCGTTTGCCCTTCGAGCGCGATATTCAGAAAATTCGGCTGGTCGAGTACGTAAGCCGGCGCGGTTTCGTACAGCCGAGACACGGCCGTCACCTCAACCTCCGGCCCCAGGTGAAGCAGCGCCGTCCACAAGTTCGCCTCCCGCTGGCCCAGATTTGTCCCCAAAGCCAGGAAAACCCGGTATCGTTCCCCGGTCACGAAGCGGCCTCATCGATTTCGGCCCAGTGATAGCGGCTGATCACTTCAGGCAATGTCCGGCTAAATTGCGGACTCTTTGACCAGCCCAGCTTGAACAGCCAATATCTAACCATCGTCCCCAGTGTGCCCACCCCATATACCACACTCCGTTTGAAGTTAATCGACGACGCCTCCTCAAAATAGCGGGTGGGCACCGCAATCTCGCCGATTTTAAAGTTAAAGGCAGTGGCTTGAGCCAGAACTTCGCTATCAAACACAAAATCGTCGGAGTTGAGCAGAAAGGGGATGGTGGTCAGAAAGCGGCGGCTGTACGCCCGGAAGCCGGAGTGATACTCGCTAAGATTCTGCCCCAACACCAAATTTTCGGCCCAGGTCAAAAAGCGGTTGCCGATGAATTTGTACAGCGGCATTCCCCCTTCGAGCGTATCTTTGCCCAAAAAGCGCGAGCCGATCATCATATCGTATTCGCCCCGCCGGATCGGTTCAATCAGGTCCGGGATTTTGGTAGCATCGTACTGGTTATCGGGGTGAAGCATAATCACAATCTCGGCCCCGTCCTTGAGCGCCTCCAGGTAGCTGGTTTTCTGGTTGCCGCCATAACCTCGGTTCTGCACGTGGATAATGGTCTTCAACCCCAACTTCTGGGCAATCTCCACCGTTTCATCCTTGCTAACGTCATCGGTGAGGATAATTTTATCGACACAATCTTTGGGGATGGAAGCGTACGTCACTTCCAGCGTTTTGGCCGCGTTGTAGGCCGGCATAATCACGACAACGGACATAGGAACTCCACGACAATTTCTAGAAATGCGACAGGCCAGGTTTGATATAACCCGGCGCGCGTGTATTATAGGGCGCGAATTTCATTATCTCAAAATCAGGCCAGACCTTATAGGTTTCCGAACCAAAAAAACTATAAGGTCTCGTGCTTATTTAACTTTATGCCGTCGAAATTAATCTCCCAACGAATGCTCTGGCCTACCGTCCTGCTGATGGCGGCCAATGGCTTGATTCTGGCGCAAGCGCCCCTTATCCTACGCTATCCGGCCGCGCTGCTGCTGCTCGCGTTTTTGCCGGGCTGGGTCTGGGTGCAGAGTCTCGAAGACCCAAGCCTTGACCTGATCGAGCGCCTGACCCTGGCTGTGGGGCTGTCCCTGGCCTTGAGCATCTTCGGTTCGCTGTTTACCGTCTACCTGCCCGGCCCCATCACGATAAGCCAACTGCTCGTCACCCTCAACGCGATCACGATCGCCGGGTTGGGCGTCGCGGCCTGGCAACATCGAGTCGGGGCGGCGGCCTTATCGATGCGCTGGTTTATCCCCCTCAGCCTGATCCTACTGCTGGCCCTGGCGGCCGCGCTGCGCTTGCCCCGCTTAGGCTACGCCGAATTTCACGAGGACGAAGCCGAAGCTCTAATGCTGGGTGTGCGCCTGCTGCAAGGCGAAGATTACGCCATCTTTCTGCACCGCAAAGGGCCGGCTCAAATGCTGCTGCCGGTCGCCGGCTGGCTGCTCAGCGACCGCCTGACCGAAACGCTGGCCCGCTGGCCGTTTGCCCTCAGCAGCCTCTTCAGCGTGGCGGCCATCTTTATCCTGGGCCGGCGCTGGTTCAACTGGCAAATTGGTCTGATTGCGGCCTTGTTGTGGGCCATCAACGGCTATGCCATCGCCTTTGGCCGGATGGTGCAGTATCAAGCGTTGATCTTTTTTATGGGGCCACTGGCCCTCTACTGCCTCTATCTGGCCTGGCAGACCGGCCGCTGGCGCTGGCAAGTCGCGGGCGCGATTCTGCTGGCCGCCTGCCTCCTGGCTCACTTCGATGCGCTGCTGCTGCTGCCGGCGGCGGCTTATCTCGGTTGGGTTTACCTGACCGGATTTAGCCAAACCGACACGAACGAGCTAAAGTCTCAACCGCACTCAATCGGCTCTGTCTCGCCGCCATTCACCCAACGGCTTATCCTGACAATGGTGACGTTGGCCTTGTTTTTGGGCTTACTGGCCGCCTTCTATGTCCCGTACGCCCTCGATCCCGACTTCGGCAACACCACCACCTACCTGACCGAATCGCGCATCAAACCGGGGCTGCTCTATAGCAATCTCGATCTACTGCGCCGCTTCGACCGGGATTATAGTTCCCATTTTTACCTACCGCTGCTGGGCTTGGGGTTGATCGGTCTAGTTTGGCAGTTGTCCTACCAACCCATCGGCAGCCAACCGTCGAGTCAAGGCAAGACCAGACGCTTGGCGACCGCCATCCTGCCGTCTCGCCGATACACCCGGGCGCTGCTCGTGTTTATCGCTATCACATTTTGGCGGCCGGAGATGTGGCAATTTGGCTCGCTTAGTCTGGCGATTATACCCTGGTTGCTGCTGCTCGTGATCTGCTTTGAACTGGCCCCAACCATCGAGGCTAAAGCGGCCTGGCTGATGTTCGGCGCGCCGCTGCTGGGTTACGGTTTCCTGGTCGATGACCCACGGACGCACCTTTACATTCTCTATCCCGGCGCGGTGTTGTTGGCCGGAGCCGGCTGGGGCGGCCTGGTTTTTCGTTCGCGCTTCCGAAACGTGTTTATGGGCCTCGGCGTCGCCCTGGCGGCGCTGGTGAGTATCTATGTGGCGCTCATTTTCCTCCAAACCGAGTCGGTCTTCACCGCGCTCCGGCGGCAGTGGGACGACTCGGCCTGGGAATGGCTATACGATGACCTGCCTCAACCACGTGAGTATTTCGGCTATCCCAAACGCGAGGGCTGGAAGGCCATCGGCGCGCTGCGGGCGCAGGGTGAGTTTCCCGGCGATTTCCGCAGCGTCAACGAAGATTTCATCATCCCCATCTGGTACAACTACGGCGAAGCCCGCTCCTGCTACGATACCCCGGCCCACTTTTTGTCCGCACCACCGGCATCGAGCCGTTTGGCAGCGATACGCCTTACCAGCCCATCGCCGAAATCACCCGCGAAAACGAGCCGCGCCTTCAAGTTTTTGGCCTCGACGACAGTCCGGCCCCACTGCCGATCTACCGGCTGGAGGATTACGCGGCCCAATTTGATCGACTGGCCTCGCCGCAGCAATTTACCGAACAGGCCACGCCTTCCCAACCCGTTGGGGCGCAGTTTGGCCCGGCGATTACTTTCGTTGGCTTCGACCTACCCACCTCAACCCTGGCCCCCGGCGACACGCTATATCTCAACCTGTACTGGCAGGCGCGCCAGCCGCCGGGCGATCATTACCGCGCCTTTGTCCATCTGACCGACGGAACCACTCTGTGGAGCCAGCAAGACGACGACCCGGCCTGCCGCCTGCCGACCACCGTCTGGCGCGCCGGACAGCACGGGCTGGGCCAGTTCCGGCTAACTATTCCGCTCGACATGCCGCCGGGCCGTTATCCATTGATTATTGGCCTGTACCAGGTCGATACCCTGGAGCGGCTGACCATCACCGGCGGGGCCGGCCAACCCGGCGACGATTTTCTGTGGCTGGGCGATATTGAGATCACGCCAAGAATTGAGAATGAAGAATGAAGAATGAAGAAAAGGGGTTAGGCGTAGGTTGGGTCGAGGGACGAGACCCAAAACCGCTTGGTGCCGCTAGGCGTCGGGTTTCGTGCCTCAACCCGACCTACGGACTGAGACTGGCCCCCTCCCCCCAAAGGAGGATCGATCTCCCCCCTTTGGGGGCTGGGGGACTGCTTGGTTACCCGTTTATTTTCCTAACCTTCATAAACCCTTACTACGAAGCAGGACTTGGTATGCAGGAGATAGTGAATTTGTCCTCGACTAACTCCTCATCTGCTTTATCTCGAAGAAAACAGATCGTCATCGGCGTCAGCCTTAGTCTGGTCAGTATCTGCCTGGTCCTATTCCTGCTGGAGCTGGGCGTTCGACTGCTGCCGCCGCCCTATCCGGCGGATACCGGCCGGCTGTTCGCCTGTCAGCCTGCGTTGGGCTGGACCGGCCGGCCCAACTTTGCCGGGGAATTTCAGAACGATCTATTTCAACAGATGTTACACTTTAATAGCTTGGGGATGCACGATACCGAACATACCGTCGCCAAACCGCCTGACACCTTCCGCATCTTAATGCTCGGCGACTCTTTTGTTCACGCGGTTCAGGTCGATGAGGCGGCCACCGCGCACCAACTGTTGGAGGATCAGCTCAACCGAGTGGAACTGCCGGCCGGTGACAAGGTAGAGGTCATCAGCGGCGGTGTCACCAATTGGGGCACCAATCAGCAACTTGTTTTTTACCGGGACCAGGGGCAGCAGTTCTCGCCCGATGTGGTGCTGTTGATGGTCTACCTGGGCAACGACCTGCTCGACAACCTGCCCGGTAACGTCTTGACCATCGACGGCGTCAACTGCTACGCGCCCTACTTGGCCGTCTGCGGCGACACACTCAATCCCAATCCGCTCCCCTATGCGCCCGGCCTGAACGACTCGCCCCACGACTGTTCCGCTGGCAAACGCGGCCTGGTCTCGGCGTTGGGCTGGCTCTACCAACATTCGCGATTGTACCAACAGATCGAACCGCTGATCGTCGCTGCCAAACCACGCCGCCAATTTGGCCAAGCCTACGACTCGCCCTTCTCGGCGCTGTACCTGCCCAATGATGAGATTGAGTTAGAGGAAGCCTGGCAAGTTACCCTGGCCACCATCGCCCAACTCCGCGACGAAGTTGAGGCCAACGGCTCGCAGTTTGCCGTCGCCCTCATCAGCCCGGAAATCGCCGTCCGGCTGGCCACCCTTTCTCCGGCGGAGCAGCAGGTGTTTCTCCGCGACAACCCCGCCTTTGCCGAGGCCCAGGCCGACCGGCCCAACGTGCGGCTGGCCCAATTCTTCAACGATCAAGCCATCCCGTTCTTGGATTTAACCCCGCCGATGGTCGAGCATCTCCGGGCCGATAGCGCGCCGCTCTACATTACCGGCGAGTGGCACTGGACGGCCGAAGGCAACCGCGTCGCGGCGGAGGCCCTGGCCGAATGGCTTCAGCAAAACCAGCTCATCACCTCGCCCTAATACCGTCCGTGACCACGGGCCGATCGACTTGCTCGATCATATATCCCAACACGTTCGACCATCCGCTCGACGGCTCGATCAGACCTCCTGACATGTTCGGCCATCCAATCGACGGCTCGATCATATGTCCCGACGCGCTTGACCATCTGATCATCTCGTTCGATCCTACCTCCCAACTTGTTTGACCATCTGATCGACTTCTCGCTCACATGTCCCGACCTGTTTGACCATATAATCGACTCGCTCGATCATACCTCCCGATCTGTTTGACCATCTGATCGACTCACTCGATCATACCTCCCGATCTGTTTGACCATCTGATCGTCTCGCTCGATCATACCTCCCGATCTGTTTGACCATCTGATCGACTTCTCGCTCATATGTCCCAACCTGTTTGACCATCTGATCGACTTCTCGATCATATGTCCCGACCCGTTTGACCATCCGCTCGACTTGCTCGATCATACCTCCTGACCAGTTTGACTATCACGCTTGTTTTGTGCAAAATAGGAAGGGTTCTATTCCTATGTGCAAAATAATGCGATATGTCCCAACATCGATTGACTATTCACAAAATCGGGACCAATCAGATTTGTACTCAACAAAACGAAAGATAGGGACGAAAACATTTTCAAGATAAACACTTGATTTAGTCTGTTTTGACGCAGAAATTGCCGAATGACCGTTAGATTAATTTCTGGGACAAAATATGAAAACTCCATTTTGTTTGCAATCAAATTTTCGACTCTCGTGACAAAAATATCTAATCAGTTAACTTTGTAAGGTGAATTACTAATATTGTTTTACTTTATTCGCTAAACTTTTGAAATTGTTTGTCCAATTGGCTATTGCAAGCGTGAATTTCGGCTTTTAGAGCAATTAGTCGGCCCCGTTATTTTGCATTAACCAATAGAAACCGCCAGCTTGCTCGATCATACCTCCTGACCAGTTTGACTATCAGACCGACAGATCGCTCATACCTCCTCACGCATTTGACCATTGGATCGACTTGCTCGATCATTCGATCCAACATATCAGACGATACGATCACGTTTTTCGATGGTGGTGGATAGAGGTATCCACCGGTTTTGTCCCCTACTCCTTACACCCTACTCCCGACCCCCTAAGGCATGGCGCAGCTTCTGCCACCACGTAAGCTGACACTTCGCCGTGAAAGCGAAATCGGCTTGTTGCGGCTGAAGGCCGGCCAATTGACCGGCATAGGCGCGGCCGCCGGGAAAGTAATCGACCGGCGTGTCGGAGTAGCCTCGGGCGGTAATGGCGTTATCGGGGGCGGCGGTGGGCGAACTGAGGAAGAAAAAGTACCTTTGACCGGCCGAGTCGGCAATCGGCGGGAAAACGAACGCTTTCCGCTCGAAGTCGCGCACGCTGCGGCTATCAAAGGTCTCCGAGTAGAGGTTGTCCGGGCTGGCCGGGTCGGCGGTCAGGTTGAACGTCACGGGTTGGTCGGGGGCGTCGCCGAGGACGCCTAACGTTACTTCGACATAATTTAGTCCATTACAATCCATTGTGAACGTTTGGCCTAGAACGCTTTCGCCGGCCAGCGGCGGTCCCAGGTAAATATCAATCCGCTGGGCGACGTCCGAGGCGGCAGCTTCGGCTTGCGCCCACAGGGAAACCAGCAGCAGGTAGGCCACGATGGCCACGGCGGCCCAGCGATAGCGCGGCAGACGCCAGCGGCCCTGGGCCAAGCCCAGCCCCAGAAAAATCAGGATGAACAGACTCAGACCAGGCAGCAGCGGCAGCAGGAGTAACAGTGCAGCCAAGACGCCCCAGAAACGGCGCGGCTGCTGCGCGGCCCAATGCAACGCTATCGCCAGCAAAGAGGCAGCGAACAGCATCACAAAGGGGATAAAGGGCAACCGAAAGCGTAGCTGGATGAAAAACAGGATTGAACCGAGGCTGAACACCCCGTAAACGGCCCACAGCAGCACGACCGGCGGCCAGGCGCGTTTTTGCCCCAGAACTATCCCCAGCAGGGCGACGACCACGAGCGGCTGCCATAGCAGCGGCAGGTGAGCCAGCGTACCCGCCTGCGTCACCCGCAGCGGGAAAAACGGCTCGACCAGCAGTTCCGTCGATTGGCCGAACCACAGCCACGTTTTGCGCAGGTTGAGGGCCAGGGCGTCGCCGGGTTGCTCGCGGTAGTAACGCAGGACTTCGGCGGGAAAGGTGGTTTCCCCGGCATCGACGCGCTGGAGGGTTTGCAAGAAGCGCAGGACGGGGGGCTGGGATTGGGCGTGGGCCAGGCTATCCAGCCCCAAGGCGTCGGGATTGTTGCCGGTGAAGATGTTGACATCGAAGTTGTCGGAGATGAGGATGAAGCGGCCGCTGACCCGGTAGTTGTGGAGGGTAATTGGCGCGACCAGCAGGATAAACGGCACAACCAGGAGAATCGAATAGCCAATCCAAGCCCTCAGTGACCGGCCAACGGCGTTAAGGCCCCCCCCCGCCCCCCCAAAGGGGGGAGAAAAAGACCCAATCCCCCCGCTGGGGGTTAGGGAGCCACCGTCAGTCATCAACTCAACGTCTTTGACCGACCAACACAGCCACCCCAGCCACAAACTGGCGACCGGCAACGTCAGCAGCACCGTCGGCCGGCTCAAGGCGGCCAGCCCCAGGGCGATACCGGCGGCGACGACCCAGCGGGCCTGATCGCGCCGATAGAAGGTCAACAGAAAAAAGACGCCAAGCGTCAAGAACGGTGTAGTTAGCAGAGTCTGATCGTAGCAGGGTAGGTAGAAGAGGTAGTAGTTGTAGGTGGCCAGGCCAAGCATCGCCAGCAGACCCGCCGTCCGGGAAAAGGCGATGCGCCCGATGCCGTACAGCGCAGCCAGCCCGGCCAGTTGCAGCAGCGCTTGCATGAACACCGGCAGCAGCAGCGAGTCGCCGAAGAATTTGATCAAGCCGGCCAGGTAGAACGGGTAGAGCGGAATGAAGAAGTAGGTTTGATCGCCGGGCAGTGTGCCGTCGAGCAGTTGCAAGGCGCGGTTGTAGTGGGCCAGGGCATCGACGCCGCAGAAGGGTTGGGTAAAACCCGCCGGGAACATCGCGCGTAGTTCGGCCAGATAGCGCAGTTGCAGCCCAAAGGCCAGCAGCAGCACCAGCAGCGGCGGCGCGAGGTGGGTTATTCGGCGGGTAAGTTGTCTTTGATAGGACATATCATATAGTAATCGTTTTGAACGGCCGGATTAGGACACTCGCGCCTGACCAATTCGAGCAGGTCGCGGCGCTGGGCAGGGTCTTTCCAGGGCGAAATCAGCGACGGGCCGATCAGGACGATATCGGCCGGGTTCGGTGGCAGGTATTCGCGCCGGTTGAGCGGCAACTGCACCCGGCCGGTTTGCGGCGGAATTTCGGCGCTTTTGTGCTGGCCCGGATAGTAGATGTGGGCCTCCGGCGGCAGTTGGTCGATGTAGTTGACGACCTCGGTTTGGGCCTGGCGCGGAATGATGATCCACGGCAGGCTGGCGTCGTACTTGTTGTTGACCTGTTTATCATGCCAATAGGGCACGATGGCGTCGGGCAGGAAGAAACCCCACACGTGCGGCTGGACGGCAAAGCCCCACAGGACGAGGGCCAGCAAAAGCAGACCGCAGACCGCCGGCAGCCGACTGCCGATTGATGATTGATGATTGACGATTGACGATTGTTGATTGTTGACTGTTGCTCCCTGACCCCTGACCCCTGTTCTCAACAGCGTGACGATGATGACACACAGCAGGATCATCGCCAGAACCAAGCCGAACCAGAAATGGCGGGGCCAGCCGGTTTTGGCCAGGCCGACGAACCAGGCGGTGTTGGCCAGCCAGCCGAGCCACATCGGCATTAGAAGGTTTTGTCGCCACGGTTGTCGCCGCCACAACCAGGCCAGGCCCAACCCGCCGAGGAAGATGGCGATGAACAGGATGGCCGTGACCCAGCGGGCCGGGTGAGCGACTGCGGACAGGATGAAGAACTTATCCCAGAAGAATTCCGGGCCGGAGTGGATCTGCAAGCCGACGCCGCTGCCGTCATCGAGAATAAAGGTCAGTCGCTGTTGAGCGTGGCGCAAGTAGAGGTCGAAATTGGTCAGGCGGGTCAAGACAACCAGATGAACCAGTTCCCAAACGATGACCAGCGAGGCGGTTCCCAGGCCGAGCCAAATCAATTCACCGAAGCTGACCTGACGGGTCGGATCATCGACGGCGATGTCACCGGCCGAAGCTTGGGCCGCGCTTAAATCCGGCGTGGCCGGTCGCCGCCGGATGAGACCCAACAGCCACAACAACCCCGCCCACAGCAAGATGCCGCTGATCGACCAGAGCGTAATCAGCTTGGCATTGAGCGCCAGGCTGATGACCAGGCCGGCCAGAAAAAAGTGGAGCGGGCGTCGCTGTTGTTTGAGCATGGCTGCGGCAAAGGCCAGATAAGCCCAGATGATGTAGACCATAGCCGGGACTTCGCCCATCGCTTCGTAGCTGAGGAAAATGGACAGGTGCGGGTAGAAGAAGAGATAGGCGTTGAATAGGATAACCGCCCAGATACCGGCCAATTCGTACAACAGATACGCGGTCAGAAGCAAAAAGAGGGTAAAGAAGATGAGCGGGCCGGCCCGCAGCGCCCAAAAGCTTGAGCCGAACACCTTGAGCACCAGTGCATCGGGAACGATGCTAGCCGGGCCGATGCCGTTGCCGGTGAAAAACCAGATGCGACCGTCGGCGGCTTGAATATCGAATTTTTGATCGACGTTGATGTCGCCCGGTACATTCGGATCGGCGATGGTACTGACCAGGGTGGTGTAGGCGCCGGTTTCGGCCAGCGAGCGGGAAATCGACAGCATCCAGCCGCCGTCGTGTTCGATGCCGCCGTAGACATTGATGAAGGCGATGATGCGCCACAGTTGGTAGGCGGTCAATATCATGACGATGATAATTAAGAATAGTTTGGTTTGAGTTAGCGCGTTAATTCGCTTCATGATGGTGTTTCAGAAAATCCTCAAAAACCACTAGAGCATCAGAGTTTACTTTGATCGGGTTGGACAAAGCAAGCTTTGTCGCTCCAAGCGTTCCAGATAAGAACCAGCGCCAGCCCCAGCAGCCCCAAATGCCCTACCAAGATGGTCCAATACAGCCAGGGCGGCCCGTAGAAACGGTCGGCCGGGTTGGCGAAAGCTTGGTGGGTCATTGTCAACAAGTTGCCCTGGCAGCGGGCGGTAAACGCCAGATCGCCGGCCAGCTTTTGCCAATGCCCCGGCCCACCGATGTAGGCCGATCCAGCCGGGTAGCGGTCAAAGGGTTGGTCGAACGTGCCGCGTAGGGTCAGGGGTTGGGGAGCGCCCGCGGTCGGCGCATCGACAAAGACAAAATAGGTCTGGCCCGCCGAGTCGGGTTGAGGCGGGAAGACGAATGGTTTTTTCATACGATCCTGCAGGCCATTGAGATCGAGCGCAGCGGCGTAGATGTCGTCAGAGCTGTCGGCGGAACGGCGCAGGTGGAAGGTAACCGGCTGCGACTGGCCTTGGCCGCTAACGCCGATCACCAAATCAAGCTCGTTGAAGCCGGAACACGGCACGCTCAATGATTGGCCCAGCGCGATGGGGCCGGCGATGGGCGGCCCAACCATAATGGTTTGAGCCTGGCTGGCCTGAAAGGTAAAGTGGTAAGCGTGATGCACCAGAACCGCCACCACAAGGTAGCTCCAGGCGGCCAGTGCGGCATAGCGCAGGGACGACTTAGGCCCGGTGCGATAGACTGCCCAACAGCGCATGGCAAAGGTCACCGCCAGCAGCCAGCCGAACACCGGCCAGACCAACGTCAACCCGGCCAGAAGGGTCAAACTCGCCATAAATTTCCAACGACTGAGTCGGGGGACGGCGCTGATAAAGGCGGCGGCGTACAACAACGTCACCGGGACCAACAGCAATCGAAATCGAAACTGAATATGAAACAGCACGGTAAAGAGGGGCAGGGCTACATACAGCATCAGCAGCAACGCGTGACGGGGTTTGGGCTTCAACAGCACGACGCCTAACAAACTCGCGACAAAGATGGACCGCCACTCGAAAGGAAAGTATAGAAGAAGGGGAATGGTCTGGAGATTATGGAAGAAGTAGGGCGAGATCAGGTTATCGTCACGGGTGAAGAGGAGCAAATAGATTTTGCGGCCCATGAGGTGAAGCCAGCCGTTGAAGTCGTGTTGCAGATAGGCCAGCACCTCTTCACGAAAGACATCCGGCGACTGTTCTTTGGCGCGAGTGCGAACGTCGTTGATATAGGCTTCGGCGGCAGGGTCGAGGTAGGTGAACAGCACGTGTTCGACGTGGCCCATGCCTTCGGCCACCGGGTTGTTGCCCAGAAAAATAATCTCCCAGCCGCTGGCCGGCATCGGCATAAAGCCGCCGCCGGTGCGGTAGTTGTGCCAGGCCGCGGGCGACGTGACCAGAAAGGCCACCCCGCCATAGACCGCACCCCGGATAAGGATGCGCCGGATCGACACGCGCTCGACCAGCCACCACACACCGGCGACCGGCAGCAGCAAAAAGAACGTCGGCCGGCTTAAAGCGGCCAAGCCGGTGAGGATGCCGGCGATGATCAGATAAGACCAGCGGCCGGTACTATGCGCTCGCAGCAAAAACAGGAGGGTAAGACAGAATAGCGGAATTGAAAGCGCTACTTGGGCAAAACAGGCGTTGAAAAAGATCAAGGGGCCATAGAAGGCCATTATCGCCGCCGCGATGAGGCCGGCCGTTCGATTGAAAACCGCCCGGCCAATCCCATACATCGCGGCGCAGGCTAAAACTTCCAGCAAAATCTGCACCACCACAATCAAGCGCAAATTCACGCCGACCAGGGCATAGACCGCGCCCAGAAAATAGGGGTATAAGATCATATGGTAGAACGGCTCGTTGTACGGCCAATCGCCGCGAAGCAGCCCCAATGCATATAAATGATGGTACGAGTTAGCATCGAGACCGCAGAAGGGGTGAGCCTCCAAGAAATCGGGAAATTCGGCCCGCAGCCCGTTGAAATAAAGCAATCGAACGGTCAAGGCCAGCAGCAATAGCAGCCCTATGATGAACTGTTGGCTCGGACGAACGGCGGTGAGTCGGGACACACTCTCTCCTAGCGTAGCCGGTAGATTCTGATTTCCGGCCCCGGCTGCCGGCGATAAAGCACATCGTTGGCCGGGCCGTAGACCTGATCGTGATAGAAAAAGCCGGTGTAGCCGGCGGCGTAGGGTTGAAAGATCGCCACCAACTCCGCTTCTTGGTCAAG
The DNA here is from genome assembly GCA_020634855.1 of Anaerolineales bacterium. Lineage (GTDB taxonomy): Bacteria > Chloroflexota > Anaerolineae > 4572-78 > J111 > JAGRBY01. The sequence goes on along the minus strand of JACKAU010000015.1, from coordinate 158,131 downwards.
GGTTTGTAAATGGCTCGCCAGCTTAGCCTGGTGGGCCTGGTCGCGCAGTTGGCGCGCGTAATGAAAACTACTGGCAACGATATACTGCACGCCCCAGTCGCGATACTGTTGCGGATCGACCTCGGCGACGCCGCCATCCGGGACGGGTACAAATTGGTAGGGGCCGATGTCTAAGCCGGGCATGGCCAGCGGCGGTCCCCAAGGCGGGCTTAACACCTCCGCTGCGACGCTGCTGCCGGGCGGCACGTTAGCCTGCATCCACTGCAAGGCTTCGGTGCGGGTATCGAGTTGGCTGAAAACGTGATCGGCTTGCAGGGTCATATAGGTTGACGGCAGCGTCAGCAGCAGGGCCAGAATAATCGTCAAGGCTGCCGGGCGGAGTAGAGCCAGTCGCTGACTTGCCCCAGACAAATCGCTGACTTGTCCTACTTTTCGGGCTGCTGCGTGAAGGGTTTCAGCGGATATAACGGCCAGCGGCGGCAAAAAGGGCATCAACCAGCGGACAAAGTACATTTCCTGACGCTGCATGTACCAAAAGCCAAAGAGCGGCAGGGATAGCAGCACCAGATCGACCCGCTTGTGACGCCACAGGAGAAAGACAATCGTGATGAGAAACAGCCCCAACAGCGGCCAGCCGAAGCCCCAGACCAGTCCTTTCAGGTAAAAGATCGCGCCGCCGGCCGGGTCGAGGTTGAGACCCTGAAAGCCTTCCTTGGCTGATTGCAGATTCTCGCTGAAATCGGCCCAAAATTCTGACCAGGCCAGCAGGGTGTAAGGCGACACCAGCAGATAGCTGACGACGGCGGCGAGGCCGGTTAGGACGCCTCGCCAGCCTTGCAACAGTCGCTGGGGCCAAGTGGTGTAACGCCGGCTGACCAGGTGAGCCACCCCCACCGGCACGATCAACAGCGCGGCGGTATATTTGGTGGCAGCGGACAAGCCGAGCGCGACTCCAACCCACACGTAATCGGACCAGTGACCACGCCGGACAATGTTCAATGTCAGGTAGAGGGTAACAGCCACGCCCAACGCGGTGGGCGCATCGCTCACGGCAAAGTGGGCCTCCCGGGCCGGCAAGAAGGCCAGGCCAAAGATGATGGCCGCGGCCAGGCCGGTCGGGCGAGAATAGGCTCGCCGGCCAAGTTGGTAGACCACCACGGTGGTCAAGACCCCGACGGCAACCGTAAGATAGCGAGCCAGAAAGATCAGGCCGGTAATCCACGGCTGCATCGACTGGCTCCAGCCGCTATTGAGATCAAAAAAGTCGGGGAAAGCACCAAACAGACGGAGACCCAGATAGGTGAGGGTATAGACCAGGCCGATGAAATAGGGATAAAGGGTTGGGTTGTAGTAGGCAATCGGCTCGAAGTTGCCGGACACCACCCCAAGGCCGGGCAAAATATATTGTTGTTCGTCGGGGTGGTAGGCAAACGGCAACCCAAACGTAATGCCCCACACCCGCAATCCAAAGCTACCCAAGACGATTAGGATGAGCAGCGCCGGTTGTAATTTTGGCATGTTGGTCTAACACACCTTGATTGCTTGCTTAGTTATCTACTTTTTATTATGATTACGCGTTACCCTGGTTCAGGGGTCAAGCTTTGGATGATAATCGACAATTTCTGATGCGACAAATTTTTACTTCACCCTGGTTTCGATACTCACTTTACGCCACGCTGGCCGCGCTGGCGCTGATTTTGGTACCGGTCGCCCCGGTAGCGACCGTGGGCGGGTTGATGCTGCTCATCTTTTTGCCGGGGGGGCAGTTAACTCGCTGGCTGGGGTTGGCGCGGGGCGGGTTGACCTTCAAAAATATCGCACTCAGTACGGCGCTGGGGTTGGTCACTTCGCCGATTTTGATCTACTGGAGCAGTCTGCTGTTCGGTTTTAATCGCTGGACGGTACTGGTTACTTTCTCGTTGTACATTCTGGCGCTGGCGGCCTGGGTTAGTCACCGGCCGCCGAAAATAGGAGAGGAGACTCCCCCCATCGGTCTTGACGGAGCCTCGCTGTGGACGCGGCTGGTGATCGTGCTGCTGATCGGGATTACGGCAGTGGGCGTTTACCTGGCCTACTTCGAACTCGACACGGCGCAGGGCTACTATCCGGTGCAGATGGAGGATTGGCAAAAGCATTACGGGGTGGCTTTTGCACTGCGCTACACCGGCGTGCCGCCGACCAGTATGTTCTTCTACGGCATGTTTCCTGATGAGCCACTGATTTACTATTATTTTCTGCATCTCAACGGCGCCACGCTCGATTTGCTGCAAAGCGGCTCGCCTTTTTTACACCAGACGTTTGTGACGGTCATCATTCTGGCCTCGCTGAGTTTCAGCAGCGTCGTTTTCTTGCTGGCCCAACGTCTCTTTCAAGATCGAATCGCTGCGGTCTGGTCGCTGGCGTTCGCGACCGTAATCGGCGGACTGGATGTCATCCCCATCCTGCATCGCACCATCGAGAAATACCGGGCCAACTTTCCCGACGGGCCGATTCCGCTCGGCGTCTATCTACCGCGCGAGCACATCGATAACTGGGTGTCGGCGCTCTCGCTGCGGCTCAATACCTTCTACGCCCATCACGTCTGGGTGCCGCAGCATCTAACTGCGCTGACGATTGTGTGCCTGGGCTGCTACCTCTACCTTGAGGTTAAAGAGCGCCGTAAACTGCTGATTATCCTGCCGCTGCTCCTGTTTTCCCTGCTGGGCCACAGCACGTGGATCGCGGTTATCGTGGCGGCGGCGCTGTTCCTGTTTGCGTTGTGGCAAATTGGCCTGATTTATCGTCGCCAAGGGTTCGGCGACGCCCGGCAACTCTTTTTGGGCTACGCCGTCATCGCTGTGGCGTTTGTCGCCGTGGCCGCGCCATTCATCGCCGGTTTAATCGGCCCGAATGCGCCCAAATCGGGCATCGCCTTCGTTATCCCGACGCTCGATAGCTGGGCCATCCTGCGCCCCTTCCAAGCCACCTTCGGCAATGCTGTGTGGGCCAGAGTCCTCGATCTACCGCTGCACTTCTTCATCGAAATGGGGGCGCTTCTCATCGCGGGGTTGGGCGGGCTGGTTTTGAGCTTTCAGCGGTCAGCAGTCAGCGGTCAGCAGTCGGTAGTCAGTAGTCAGATGTCGGTAGTCAGTAGTCAGATGTCGGTAGCGGATAGTGATCACCAGGGAACGGTAAATCATAAGCCTCCAATCTCTGATCTCCAATCTCCTCATCGCCCAGCCTCCAAACCCCAATCTCCCCTCTCCCCATCTCCCCATCTCCCCATCTCCAGCCTCCTACTCCCTACTCCCTACTCCCTACTCCCCTTCTTCACGCTCCTTCTCGGCCTCGGCTTCGTGACCGTCAGTTTCTTCGCCTCCGGGCGGGGCTGGTCGGAGATTGGGCTGACGCTTAACAACGATCTCGGTCTACGGGCGTTGATGCCCGGCCAATTGGTGCTGGCGCTGTTCGCCGGCTATTTTATGGTGCGACTCTTCCAGGCGACGTGGGCGCGTCCGGTCAAAATCGGCGCGATTAGCCTGATGGCGGCGCTCATTGGGGTGGGGATGCTCAATCCGGCCTGGGAATTTGTGGCGATGGGGTTAGCTAAGTATTGGAGCGAGCCGCAGTTGACGCCCGATGTCTACCAAACGCTGCGCGCCCTACCCGAAGTGACAGCGCCGCAGGAAAAAGCGCTGCCGGTCGTCCAGCACCGGCTGCACCGCGATGCGTCGCGCTTTCAACTGTCGCTGGGCAGTCGCCCGGTGGGCTTCTCTACCGGCGAGGCGGTCGTCTTTCACCCGGATGTCAAAGATATCGCCCTGGCCCACGAGTTGAGCCAGCAGGCGTTCGACAACGGGCTACCGGTTTGGAGCTATCAGATGTTCCAAAATCTGGGCGCGGATTACATTTTCGTCGGTCCCGCCGAGCGCGAGGCGATGCGCCATCCCGAAAAGTACGAACACAAACAGTATTTCCAGCCGGTTTTTGCCCAAGGCGATTTCGAGATCGTCCAGGTCAACCCGCCCGCCTATTCGCCTGACCAGCCTCAAGCCACATTTGACAACGGCGCGATTGAGTTCCTCGGCCAATTCATCGATCCGCAAGCTCGCTTCCCCGGCGAATCGAGCGCCGGCGACGGCGGCTACGGTTTCGTCACCGCCTGGCGGCTGACCAACCCGACCGCTAAAAATTACACCGTCTTTATCCATCTGGTCGATGCCGAGGGCAACATCGTCGCTCAGGCCGACCACCAATTGTGGGCCTGGGATGTCAAGAGCGAAGGACCGACCTCCACCTGGACGCCGCAGCTTGTCCACCTCGACATCACGCCTGTTCCTGAAACGGCGCTGGCCGCCGGATCGAATCTCACTATCCGTCTTGGCCTGTGGCTGCCCGATACCGGCGAACAGTTCATCGTCGAGACGCCGTCGCTGCCGGTCGATCCTAACGGGCGGTTGATTGCCGGGAATCTGGAGTCGTTGATTTCACCGTAAATTCACCTTTTACGAACCTTCAACCCCGTACACCACCACCTCATCGTCCTCAAACACTACCGGCCAGCCGAGTACCCCTTGCAGCCACGGACCGGCAGCGTTGTTATGATCGATAATGTAACGTACCTCATGTTCAGCCAGCGCTGACTGGATAGCCGACCGGATGGCCGCCGGATCGGTTAAGGCCGCGCCCTCCGGCCCTAGTAGTAATCGCACAAACGCTTTATCCAAGGACGACTCATCTAAATAGGCCGCCTGTTCCTGCGGTAATCGCGCCAGCCAACCGCCGATGAGCGGTTTGTGATGGATGGTTTGGGCATGCATTAGAAAGTTGGCATCCCATTTGATGTCGATGATGGCGTACGTGTCTTGATCGGCGGCGAGGGTGTGGTAGAAGGGGTTGACGTCGGTGGGGGATAGGCGGAGGGGGAGGGCGAGGAGTTCGATGAAAATAATGATGAATAATGAATAATGAACGATGAATGATGGCCGCTGACGGCTGACGGCTGATGGCTGACGGCGGGCCTCTGATAACCGTACTACGCCAAAGGCGGCCAACACGGCTAGGGCCAGTGAGGTCATTACGACGAAACGGCCGGGGATGCCGGTAATGGCGAAGATGGGGATGAGGGTAGCCAGCCAGTGGTAGGGCAGCGAGATGTCGAGAATCTGTCCGTCGATTTGCAACTGCGGGCCTAAGGCCAGCAGGCTGAACCCAACGGCAACCACCAGCCACCACCACGACTGCGGTCGCCAGCGCTTGTCGAGCAGTCCGACTAAACTTAAGGCCAGTACGCTGTAGCCCAGGTAGGCGGACGCGCCCGGTTCGCGATTTTGGGCGGCGTAGGAAAGCCAGATGTCTTCAAACCAGCCGGCCCAGGTCGAAGGGGGTCCGGGGACGAAGAAGCTGAGCAAATCGGCGGAGTGGCGCAGTGGATTGTGCGCCCCGATCAGCGTGGTCGAGCTGAGCAGCCGGAACATGGGTAACAGTAACGGCAAAAGCAGAATGATGGATGCAACTAGCACGACGGCAATACGAATGATGGACGTTGAACGATGAATGATGAATGATGAATGATGACCGCTGACCGCTGACCGTTGACCGCTGACGGCTATCTGCTGCCGGCTAACCGCTAACTGCTTTCGTCCGGGCCAAAAGATGACGGCGAGAGAAAAGAGGCCGCAGTAGACGACGTAGTACCAGGAGTTGAGCGCGGTGAAGACGAGGAAAAAGACAGCCAACGCGGCGGCGCGTTTGTCGCCGCGTTCGACGAATTTGAGCAGAAAAAGGGCATAGAACGGAATCCACTGAATCGTCGATAAGTTGAGGTGGCCGAGATCGACGCGTAGAAAATGGTAGGGAGAAAGGGCAAAGATCAGGCCGGCGATAAAAGCGGCAGCGCGATGATGAGTTAGATACAGCGCCAGCAGATACGCGCCGTAGCCGGCCAGCACAAACGAGAGCAGGATCATCAGGTTGTAGGTCACGTCGCCGCCGAGCAGACCGTATAGCGGCAGGGCCAGCAAGCCGTCGGAGACATCGAGTGGGTGAAATAGTAAGGTCACGCCTTCGGGGTAGAACAGGTAATGGGTAAAAAACGGCTGCTGGCCTTCGACCAGTAGAGCCTGGCGGGTCCACCACAACGCCCACAAGTTCTGCCCCCAGTCACCCAAGCCGGGCACCCAGCCGCGCAAATGGGTGACCAGCGGCCAGGTAACGATCAGGCTGATTAGACTGTAACCGATCAGGGGTAAAAGGTGTCGATTTTTCATCATATGAGTGCCGGCCTACTGACGACCCCGGTATGGTCGCCGGCCGTCTTCAGGGTCGGGGTCATTCTACAACCATTGTCCCGACTTCAACAAAATCCGCGCCGGTTTGGGTCAGCAGCCGGGTTTGGTTGTCGCTGAAGTAGAGACCGGTGATCAGGCGATAATCTCCCGGCGGCGCATCGGGCTGGATTTGAAAGGCGTAGTCATCGACTACCGGTTGATCGGGCGGCCACAACGAAACCGGATACCAGCCGCCGCCCGGTACATTATCACGCTGGCCCCAGACCTGCCCATCAGGGCCGATCAGTTGGGTAAAGACGGTAACGTCTCGATCCGGGGGTTGGGGCGTATGCCAGATGAGCGAGAAGCGGAGCCAATCGCCGGGTGATAGAGACATTTGGGGTAAGCTACGGCCGACTAACGTTAGACCATTTTCAAAGGTGGCCGTTAACGGCTCGACGTCGCCGGATCGAGCGGCGGGGTGAATGACCACCGGCAGCGGCGGGATCATCTCGGAGGGGATCGTTACGCCGTCTTCGGTCACCGGCAGACGCTCGGAACCATCCGGGTCGAAGACTGACACGCGTAGCCCGTACTGCCCGGCCGGCAGCGCGCCGACCAGCGGGAGACGGCGGCTGTCCGTCGCAGCCCCATTATCCCAGGGATAAGCCTCACTCACCGCCACGATCCGGCCAAAGGGATCGAGCAACTGCACGACGGCCCGATCGCCAGGTTGACCGTCCTGCCAATTGAGCGCCATCATCAGATCACCGCATGCCGACGGTGACGGTGGTTCCAAGCGATAGCTCACCAATTGCGGTCCATCGGCAAAGTGCAGACCCAGTGGTTGATCGGCCCCATCAACCGGCGCGGCGAACGGCGGCGTGTTGCCTTGGGGCGTTTCCGCACGACTAAGCGTCGCCAGCCGGAGTTGGGTGATCTGCTCGACCGGTTGATCGTCCGGCAGTGGCACGATCACCGTTTGCGACTCGCCGGCCGGAGTGACCAGCGGCTCGGTGAAGTTTTTAGAACGGCCATCGCTAAATTCCAACCGGCTGACCTGACGCACATCGGCTACAAACGCGGCAAGGCCGGCGTTGTGATAGGTTACGGCTACCGCGTTCGCTATGCCATCCAGTTCGGCCTTATCGACAGAAACGCTCACATTGTCCGGGTCGGCCTGGCACTGGGACTCGGCGATGTCGATAACGAACGTGTCATCGAATTGATGGATCGACTCGATGGCGGGCAGATAGTGCGGCAGTTCCGACAGCACGCGCTGCCATGCCTCCGGCTCGTAGCTGGCGGAATGGAGGACAACGGCGTCGATGCCCAGTTGTTGGATGATATCGACCGAACGAGGATCGGGGAAGGCGTTGAACCATTGGCGTAAATCCTTGTAAACCGGCGGCGTGAAGCCCGTGCCGCCGTTAGCCATCTGTCGCCAATGGTGGGATGAATAGTATTCGTAGAGAAACTCGGAGGCGTTTTCAAAAGGGAGTTCCAGTATCACAGCGTCGGCCGGGGTTTGATCGCGCAGATAGGTGTAAACCGGCGGGATGTTGTCACCGGCGGGGAATTGGGGACCGATGAGGGGCGCGGACCAGAATTCAAGGAGTATGAGAGCAATGAGGCCGAGGGCAATTGGTAATTGGTAATTGGTAATTTTGGCAGGTGGAGATTGGAGATTGGAGATGGGGAGATGAGGAGATGGGGAGATTGGAGATTGGGGTTGAGGGGTTGATGGTTGGGAGGTGGAAGATTGTGGGTGGGAGCGGCGATCTAGGAGGTTGAGGAGGTGGGCGGTACCAAGGCCGGCTAGAATGGAGAGAGCGAGTAGAACCAAGACGCTGTATCGACCGGGGACGCGGATGCCCTGAAAGACGGCGATGTTGTTGTAGAGCCAGTGGTAGGGTGAATATGCCAGCAGCGGGGCAAAGGTGGTTCCTAAGGCGTTTTCATTGAGACCGAAAGAGAGCAGGAGAGCAGTGAGGACGAGAGCGATAAGGAAGAGGGTAATTGGTAATTGGTAATTGGTAATTGGTAATTGGGGAGATGGGGAGATTGGAGATTGGGGTTGGGGGGTTTGGGTTGAGGATTTCGAGTTGCGGTTGGTGAAGAGGGGGATGAGAGCGATTAGGATGAGCAGTAAACCGATTACGCCGATAGGCATGAGGGGTTGGGTTTGGTGGTTTTCGGCGGGCCAGTGGGCGAAGGTCCAGCCGTAGAGAAAGTTATAAGGAATGGCGGTGAGGTAATCGGTTAGGGCGGCGCTGTAAATAAGGACTTCGCCGGGGGTGCGGACGGCGCCCATGGTGTCGCTGAAGCGGAGATACATTTGCCAGATGGGCCAGTTAAGGGCGAGCGTCACAACAACAGACACGATCGCTGCGATCCACAAACCCGGCCGCCAGTAAACGCGGCGGGTCAGCGTATAGACTAGTGCTAACAATACACAGGCGATCGTCAGGTTGAGCGTAAAATGAAAACCGGAAAGGGCTTGCAAATTGAAAAATATTACGAACAGCAGGGCGTAGCGACGGCCGGGTCGAGTCAGCGTCCAATGTAAAGCCAGCAGGGTGAGCGGCATCCATTGGGTGACCAGCAGTTCCAGGTGATTGAGCTGGCCGAATCGCTGCGGCGAGAAGGCGAATATAACGCCCGCCACCAGTCCGGCCCAGCGATTGGCTGTCCAGGCGGTAACCAGTAAATACATCGCATACCCGGACAGCACGAAGGTGATCAGGACCGATAGATTCATTCCGACTAGATGACTATCGGTAATGACCAAGAAGGGCAGCACCTGAGCGGCGATCAACAAAAAATGCTCGCTGTAGGCCAAGGTTAGGGGAAACGGATAAAAGATGTTGGTGTCGAAAATGTGGGCAGATTCAGTCGGACTGCTCAGCAAGGCGTGAGCGTTCCACTGCATGCGCCAGGCGTTGAGCAGCGGGTCGGTCGGTTCCGGGACCATCGTCGTCAGGTGAAGTGAGAGCGGGTAGAGCATTAGAACGGTTAGGCCAAGAAAAAAGGCCAAGACAGCCCATTCTCTGACGGAGGCCGTAGAGCGTGGGCCGCGAGACGTCAAATTTGATCGAGAAGTTACCGTCGATGATGAAGCGTTTTGAGGCATAAGTGGCGCAGTGGTCAGTCGTCTACAGCCGGCAGACGGGTCAGCCAGATTCTATTTTCGGAGATGGGGGCTTTAGCGCTGGACACCGGCAGGCGCTCGCCGGTGACGGGATCGTACATACCCACGAAGATGTCGTATTTCCAGGCCGGGACATCTCGGCCCATTAGTACTTCGTAGTGGTCTTCGATAATTTCGCCCGGTATCCAGCCGCTGGTGGGCGAAGTACCTTGCACCGGCATACTATCCCACTGCCCCCGGATCGACTGATCCGGCCCGGCGGCGTGGATAAAGACAGTGTAGTTCGAATCGGCAAAATCGAGGCTGCGCCAGTAGAGGGTCAGACCAAAGGGTTCGCGCCCTTTGAGCGTTTGATCGTGCAGGCGATAGCCGACCAACTCAATTTCATCGTTGATGTAGGCTGAAATCGGGATAACGTTATCAGGGAGCTTAAAATTACGATGTTGGGCTTTGACCTTCACTTCGGTGAGGGTGGTATGGGTAATTTCCTGACCGGTATCGGCATCAATGACCGTTACCAACAAGGGATAATTGCCGGGCGGGGCCACAGCGGGAACACGGAAACGATAAGCTTCACCGACGATTTCCGCGGGCCGCCACTCGCTGGGTTGATAGGCCGCCGAAAGGGGTTCTTCGGCGATGATGTATTTTTTGCGGTCAGCATCGAGAAACGAAAATTCCAACTGATAATTTCGCTCGATCGCCTGATCAGCCTGCCAAAAAATCTTGGCCGCGATCTCGGCGCCGGGCGACAACTCCGCCTGCTCGAAGGTGTGTCCGACCAAGGTCAACTGATCATCAATCGGCAGCGATACCAGCGAGTTGATATTGAGGGCGTCGGCCTGGGCAAAGGTTTCGGGCGGCGTCAGGGTGACTTCACCAATATCTTTGACGACCCCCAGACTGTTGCCGGTTTCGAAATCATACAGGCCCACTTCCAAATGGTAAGCGCCGGGCGGCGTGGCCGCATCAATGGGGAGTTTATACTCATCTCTAATATAGAAACCGGGGTGCCAGCGATTGGTGCGCCATAACCCCGCCAAGATAATTCGGTCGATTTTGCCCCAGACATTGCCGTGTTTGTCTACCAAGCTAATATAAATATTGGTTTTGCCGTGATTGGTGTTGATCGCGCCCAGCGTTTCCCAATAGAGGGTCACAGGTAGCCCATCTTTGGCCTGTTTGTAGCCTAGATAACGTCGATCGAGCCGATCATCATCGGCAATGTAGGCATTGACCGGCGCGGGCCGGCCATCGACATTGACTCCGTAGAGTCGCGCCTTACCACCGAGCAGGGCTTCGACCGGAATGTTAAAATCATCTTGTGGACTAGTACCGATGACCGGCCCTTTATAAATCCAGGCGTACTCGATGCCGTGTATTTCGACGATATGAACCGGTTTGATTTGACGGAAGTAGTTGAGAATTTCACCACTGGGGAACCCGCGTTGGACCTGGTTAATATAAAAAACGGTGTAGTCGGCGGTTAGGGCGGCTTCTTGGCTGGAGAGATCGATGGTTTGGCCGTGATAGTAAGGCGCAAATTGGTTGCTGTACCAGGAGGCGACCACCGCCTCATTGGTATCGACGTTTTCATTAAGGTAACGGGCGGCCAGGTCCAACCCTTCACCCCAACCGACATTGATGGTCTTCGGAGCAGTGTCAGGGCCGTCCAGCAGCGGGTTGAAATAAGCCAGATAGTAGGGATGATACCACAGGACAAAGAAGATTTGCACCACCACGGCGGCTGAGACCAACCGCATCGGTGTCAGCTTCAGAAAGTTCAGCGCCGCCGGTAAATGTTTGACAATGAGGCCGGCTAGCCACCACAACGCCAACGCCGAAAGCAATCCCACCGCAAAGAAGACCGGCAGGATATAGCGGTCGCCCCGGCGAGAAATAGTGGAGACGGGAGCCATGAAGATGACAATGTAAGCCAGCAGCCCCAGCGCAATCGGCAAAACATCGGTGAGCCAGCTTTTGCGCGAACGGTAGGCTAGCAGCCCGGCCGCAATCATGGCCAACCCACCGAAAAAACCGATGGTGGTCAAGGGGGTGAGGTGGTACGGAAATACAATCAGATAGTAGAGTGGGCTTTTATCGGTCTGGTTGCCACCCCAAAAGATACCGGTGGTAGGGTGGTAGATTTCGTTGACGCTGCTCACGTTTTCGACGAGCATGGTGATGGCCGTAACCGGCTGAGTCCACATCGACGGCCAGATGGCGAAGATCGCCGCTACCGCAATGCCACCCCAGGCGACTAAGGCAAGGCCCAATTTTTTCCACAATCTGGCCCGATCGACGCCTTCCGGGGGAAAGAGCGCGTACAACACGCCGCTGACGACTAAAATCGGACCTAAGATAGCCGCCGGCGTTTTACTCAGTCCGGCCAAGCCGCCAAACAGACCCGACAGCAGCAGCCATCGCCAGGAGTCCTTTTTGAGGAACAGTAGAAAGGCCAGGAAGGAGAGAAACATAAAGTAGGACATCGGCGCGTCAACGTGGATGACGCGGCTGTGGGCCAGGATAAAGGGATCAAAGGCTAAAATAAGGGCCGCTATCAGAGCAATCTTCTCATCGAGCAGGCGCTTGACCAGGAGGTAAATACCGAGAATACTCAGGGCCGCAGCAATGGCCATCGGGACGCGGACCCAGACCAGAAAATCCAGAGGGTGCTCAAACACCCCGAAACGGGCCGTCACCTGATCCAGGGTAGTCATGAAATCGGCGGTAATCCACGGCAGCGGCAGCCAGCCCAGGTAATGGGCCAGATAGCGCGCTGCCACGCCTGTTGCGCCAAAAATGAGCGTCGGTACGCCGGGATAGCCCAGAATCAGCGCTCCCCCGAAATCGCCGCGCAGGACGGATTTGAGAAAGTGGGTGGCAAACATGATCTGGTCATCTTCGTCGGCAGTGATGAAGGCGTCAAGATTCAAGATGCGGGGGAGCAAGGCCACCATAAAAATAGCCAGCGGCAAGGCCAAGACCAGCCAGCGCTCGCTAATGATCGCTTTTGAACGATAAGTCGAGCCGGTAAAGGGGGCTTCTTTAAGGTAATTCGGTTTTTCCGTAAATATGTCTGCCATTGTTTTACAGAAATGGGAGTGCATTTTAGCTATAGATCGGCCATCAGCCGGCTAAAGCCTTGACTCCTCTTTTTTATATTTTATCACTTTATCTCAATTGTGGTTAAAGTGATATAGTCCTGATTCGTTTCTAAAACAGGTAAGCGCTCGCCGGTTGCTAGCAAATACATACCGGTTACTAGACGATATTCGCCCGGCGGGAGTTCCGGCGGGAGTGGCAGTTGCACCAAATCGATGACGACTTCACCCGGCGGCCACTCGCGAGTGGGCCAATAGCCGCCCAGCGGTTGACTGTCATACCCGGCGACGAGCGCGCCGCTGCTGTCGAGTAGTTGGGTGAAGATAGTGTAATCTTTATTTAAAGATACGTCGGTTTGCCAATACACCTTCACCGCCAGCGGCTCACCGGCGGTCGCTATGGGCGAATTGAGCTGGTAACCGCGTAGCGTCACCGAGTCGCCCAGGCGAACCGACTGCTCGTTGGGAATGGGTTCGCCTTCAGGCAGCCGCCGACCATAGTGAATGATGTGATCGTTGTCCCAGACGCGATGAACCCAATAATTGTTTTGAACCCAATCCAAATATTCCGGCAGCCAAGGCAGCCGTAAACTCCATTGAACCACTGCCGGCGACCGGTAAGTTTCCGTCAGGTCGATCAACCGGGCTGAAGTCTGCCGGCCAGCCTTGATGGCCACCAACGCCACATCGCCCAATGGCGGCGGCGTCCGCCGGTCAGCCATGAAAATGAGCAGTTGGCTGTCGCCCATCACAAAATCATCCGGCTGCGAAACGGCTTGGAGCAGCGGTAACGCTTGCTGTTCCCGGCCGCCGGTGACAATCGCCGCCGTGGCCTGATTGGCCTTGATCATCGCCGGTAAACTTAGGGCCGCGCAGCCTATCACCAGCGCCAGCAGGATCGCCATCATGAAGGCCGGTCGCTGCGTTCGATTCGACCAAAATAACACCAAATTAGTGAATACGGTCGTAGCCAGTAAAATCAACGGCGGCAGCAGCACCAGAAAATGGTGCGGAAAAAGCGGCGTGTGCCACCCTAGCATCGCCATGCCCGCCGCCAGCCAGACTCCCCAGATTAAGTTGTATGGTACGGCTGGGCTGAGAGGCTCTGGCTCTGGTTGGTTGAGCAAACTCAAAACACGGTTTTTAACGAGCGTTGAAATCAGGCCGAAAATGGCTAAGAGCCACAAACCCCAGTGGCTCTTGATAAACAGTTCGAAATGGGCTAACGTCTCCGGCCAGGAGCCGGGAATGGCGGCTCGTAAATCACCGCGAAATAAGACCAGTTGGTCGTACATAGCCGCCGGATCGTAGATGAGGCAAACGATGCCAAACGGCAGTAAGAAACCGGTCGACCACACCAGGCCATCGAGCAGCAAGCCGCGCCAATCCCGGGTGAGCGACAATAGCTGCCGACGCAGCATGTCGTCCTGCGAGCCGCGATGCAGCCACACCAGCAGCCCGATAGGGGCCACCACAAACGGGTTCAATCCTTTAACCAGAAAACTGGCCCCAAAAACTAAGGCCGAAACGAATAGCCAGACGCGATGGTTGTATTGCTGAAACAAAAATACTAGTGCGAGTGCGGCGGCGGCCAGCGCGGTGGCCGGGATTTCGGCCATTACTAGGCGAGAAAAAGTAAAAACCAGGGGCGACACCCCCAGCAAAATCAGGGCCACCAGCGCGGCTAAAGCCCCCCCGGCTCGATAAGCCAGCCAACTCAAGACGATTGTTAAGAGAGCAAAGCCCAGTAGGGTAACCCACCGACCGGCTTGAATGGTTGTCCCCCACAGCCGAAAGGCCCAGCCAATCGACTCGATGAATAGGGGCGCTTGCACGGCGTGCGTCTCGCTGTAGAGCGAGTGACCATCAACCGCTAACCGCGCCCACATTAGGTGAGCGCCTTCATCGTTGGATAAGCCAAACGCCGTCAGGTTTTGGGTGCGCCAGGCGAAAAGCATTACAAAACACACCAGCCACAGCGCCCACCACCATCCCTTAGATATCATCAGGTTATTCAGCTTTTGCGAAATCGCAAATTCTTCATTAGTCCGCGCAGTATACACCGGTTGATCCTTAAGCGAAAGCGAATGGCCTAAGCCATTTTGCGTAATTTTTCGGAAGCGCTCTCACTTTTTCGATAGTCGCCTAAATTTTTGGGACTCTTTGGGAAATCTCCAATTTATCGATTTCGTTCGAATTTATAGAACAACTTCAGTAGATCACAATTTCAAGAGCTGATGAGAAATGATAGAACACAGGTGACACGGATCATACAGACTATCACGGATAAGACCTGATTTAATTTAAGAAAATCCGTGTTTATCCGTAAGATCTGTGCGATCTATATTTAATTTATGTAAAACTGTACTCTACTGAATTTTGCAAATTGTTCGACTTAATCGGGAACCGTCACAGAAATATGATCACCGCTCATCTCCACCAAGGGCAGTCGTTCGCCGGTGGCGGGCCGGTACAAACCGATGTGCAGCGTATAATTTCCCGATGGTCGCTCAGATTGCACCGGAAAGGTAATTGTCTCGACGACGACTTCGCCCGGCTGCCACAGCGATGTCGGATAATGGCCGTTATCGGGCGCAGAGTCGAGTTGCCCGTAAACCCGTCCATCCGGACCGATTAGTTGGATAAACCGAGTTAGATTTTCAGGCGTGGCTATGGCTTGCCAGGCGAGCGTAATCGACAGGGTCGTGTCTCGCTCGGATAGCCGGGAGAGGTCGCGGTAGCCAAGTAACCGAACCTGATCATCAAAGTTGGCGTTGAGGCGCTCGGTCAGACGCGGCGGCTCAAACTGGCGAACGACCGGGCCACCCTCCGGCATCGACCAGCGCTGCTCGATGCGGGCCAGTTCGAGCAACGTGCCGTCAGCAGGCCGGCGGAGCGCAAAATCGGTCGGCCCGTAGAGGGTGGGCAACTGCCGGCGGCTGACATCCCAGACACCGTCGCCGTTGATGACGCCCAACGCCAGGCGATAGGCCGGCATTGATCGGGTATACCAGGGCAGGGTGTTAAAACGCAGTCGCACCGTCTGGCCTACCGGCCACTGCTCGACCGGGTACCAGACCAGCGTGGGCTGTAAATCTTCGGTCGCGCCGAGCGGCTGGCCGGCGGAATCGAGTAGGTAGAGTACCGGCCGGATCGATTCTAAAGGCTGCCGGGCCTCCAAATCAACAGTGACCTGAATTTCCTCCTGACGGTTGAAGTAGAGGGTGTAGCCGTGCAGGCGTAAAACATCGCCAAAATCGACCGGCAGGTTGTAATCGAGAGGGGACGTGGGTTGGGTGAAGGAGAAGAAGGAAGATTGGAGATTGGAGATTGGAGATTGGAGATTGGCGGTCAAGGAAGAGGGAGCGGGTTCGGCCTTATCCAATGGGCTAGAGGTATTAACTTTTAGGTGTAGGATACCGTCCTCGGCAGCGATAAGTTGGTAATTGTCATCAGCGCCGAACGTTTCCTTTAGAAACTGGTGGAGGCCGCCGATGTTTTCAAAACTGGTCACATCGAGCAGGATGTCGGTGACGGGGGTTTGGGCCGGGAAGTCGGGATCGGTGAAGTAGCCGAAGTCGCTGTAGAGGATTTCTCGATGCGAAAGGTGGGGGGCGAGGTTCGATTGGGCGAAGACAGGTGCGCCGGAGGGGACATTGGCCAGAATTGGTTCAAGTT
Source organism: Anaerolineales bacterium (assembly GCA_020634855.1). Taxonomy (GTDB): domain Bacteria; phylum Chloroflexota; class Anaerolineae; order 4572-78; family J111; genus JAGRBY01. The sequence goes on along the minus strand of JACKAU010000015.1, from coordinate 141,950 downwards.
GGTGATGGTGGGCGGTGACCTCCGGCCAGTGGAAGGGGCGGGCCAGAGGCGTGTAGCCCCGGTGGTAGTGGTAGATAATCGAACAAATCAAGAGCAGGAGGCTAAGGCCGAGGCTGAGGCGAAGGAAAGTCTGTTTCTGGTTAGTCCTCCACGCGGCGAGGCGACGGATACCATAGATAGCGGCGATAAACAAGAACGGAGCCAGCGGTGCGCCATAGTGAAAATCTTCCAATCGCCAGGTGAAGGGGTTGTCGCTGAGCAGGTTGACGGCCAGTGTGGGCAGCATCGGGATGAGGGTCAGTGGGCTGAGTAGGGCCAAGAAGGCGGTAGGCAAGAAAAGATTGAATAAGTAGCCGGGCAGATTGACCTCGGTCCAAAGATGATCGAAGACCAGCCGGGGATTTGTAAGCGCGGTGGTGAGCATCGACAGCGGATCGTCGCCCAACCAAGCATACCGATCGAGTTGGATGTTGCCCCCGGCGGCGAACCGAGGTTGGATGACAAAAAAGGCTAGTCCAAACCAAACCGCGCTAATGGCCATCGTCAGGCCGGCCAGCCGCCACCGTCGCTGAGCCAGGCCGGCGTAGAGTCCGAGCATGGCCACGGTCAGCGGCATATCTTCTTTGCAGGCCATAGCCAGAACCGCGAAGAGCAAAAAGCGCCCATTTTGCTTTCGCTCCAATGCCAGAAAGGCAAACAGCAGAAAGGTGGGCGCCATCGTCACGGCATGGAAATCGAACAGAACGGCGGATTGCAGGGTGGGCAGGAGTAGGTAGGCGGCTGGAATAATTAGCAATTGATAATTGATAATTGATAATGGGGAATTGGGAGTTGGAGATAGGGATGGGGCGAGGTGGATGAGGGCGATTTGGTAGAGGGGCCAGGCGCCGAGAGCGACTACGGTGGCTTGGACGATGAGCAGGAGTTCCGGGCGACCGAGGTTGAGCCAGTAGAACGGCACAAAGAAGAGCAGGATCGGCTCGACGTGGAGGGCCAGGCGGGATTCGACCGGGGCCATAAGCGTAAATTGCAGGAAGCGCCCCTGAGCGGTATTCCATAGGGCTTGATCGACGTTGCCTAGGTCGAGGCCATTGGTTAGAAAGGCGCGGTGCTGCTGGATGGACAAGACACTGAAGAAGATAGCAAAAACAGCAATAAGCAGGGTAAGAATGATGAATGATGAATGATGAATGATGAATGATGTCTCTTGTTCATCACCTATCATTTGTCTTTGATGATTCATCGTTCCCTGTTCATCATTCATCATTCATTACTGCCGTTCAGGGTAATGGCGGCGACTTGAATCGCGTCTCCGGCGTTGTCGGTGAGCGTTAGGCGTTGGCCGGTGGCGGGATCGTATAGGCCGGTAATTAGGCGATAAGGCTGATCGGTAGGCAGGTCGGGGGGCAGGGTTAGATGGTGCGTGTCAGTGATGATTTCGCCTGGCAGCCAGCCGGTGGTGGGCCGTTGGCCGGCGGCGGGGATCGAGTCGGATTGGGCTACCAGTTGGTCGGTGGCGTCCAAGAGTTGGGCGAAAACTTTGTACCGGTCGGTTAATTGGGCATTGGATTGCCAGAAAAGTTGAATATCCAAAGCTGACTCAGATAGAGTATAGCGATATCCGGCCAACCCTATCGTTTGATCCGGAGCAACAGCCAGTTGAGCCGAGCCGTCGGGCTGAATCACATCTGAAGGCAGATCAAATTCGTGAGGCGGCGTCGCGACCTCGACCATCCCCAATGAAAACGGCTCGCCGACGATGCGTTGCCCATCGTGTAAGCCAATTAACAAACTGTACCGTCCGGCGGACAAGGTCGGCGGGACAATGACCTCGTGCTGCGAGCGAAGTATCCCGCCGCGTCCCCACTGTTCGACCGGCAGGGGGAGCGGGTCGATCTGTTCGGCCTGAGAAGCGCCTTCGCGAGACCAAATAAAGACGACAGAATTTTCGGTCATGTCCTCAAACTGGAACCAAGCGTTGGAGCGCTGCCAGATTAATCGAACCGGAAGAAGATCACCGGTGGTAGCTTGCGGAGGCGGGCTATCGTAGCCAATGAGGTGAACCTGATTGGACAACGCTGTGTCGGTCTGGTGAGGTAAATCTACCTCTGTCTCGGTCTGTGTTCGCCAAACGACATCGACCTCACCGAGTAAGAGGCCGCCGCCCTGCCCAATCGGCTGGCCGCGAGCGGCCAGTGTTTGGCCGGTGTCAGGATTGTACAAGCCAACTTCCAGCCGATAGCGGCCCGGCGGCGTTCCGGCCGGAACCGGTAATTCGTGGGCGTCTTCGAGAAACATACCGGGCTGCCAGCGATTGACCGGCCACAGGCCCATCACTGGCGGGCTGTCGGCGCCGGCCCAGATGCGTCCCTGGCTATCGACTAATCTTACATACACAAAACGAGGGTCGGACGGTTGGGCTAGAATTTGCCATTGCAAGGTCACGATCAACGACTCGCCACTGCCGGGCGACTGAGCCCCAAGATCGTAACCGAGCAGCCGGGCCTCGTCGTCAAAATCACCGCCGAGGGCGATCGGGGGGGCGGCGGGCAGCTCGAATCCGGCGATGGGGCCGGGGTAAACCCAGGCGTAGTCGATGCCGTTCAATCGAACGGTGTGTGCCGGTCGACGGCGGGACCGAAAGTAGTCGATGATATTCGGACCGGGGATGTCGCGCTGCACCTGGTTGATGTAAAGGACGGCTGCGTCAGCGGTGATAAGGTTTTCCTGCGGCACAACCGCTTCGACGTCTCCCTTATAAAGCAGCGGAAAAATCCATTCATACCAGGCCGATACGGTTGGCGCCGGCTGCTCATTGAGGTAACGGGCCGCGCCGTCAAGCCCTTCGCCCCAGCCAACCAGAATCGTCTGTGGCGCCCAGCGCCAACCGAGGACAAGGGGGTTGTAGTAGGTGAGGTAGTAGGGGTGGTAGAAAAGAGTGAGGCTGAGGCCAAGGAGTATCATAAGAATGGAGATTGGGAGATGGGGAGATGGGGAGATTGGGTAGTTAGGGGGTTGGGTAGTTGGTTGGTTGGATGGTTGGATGGTGGATGAAGATTTTGAGAAGTCAGAGATGGGATTGAAATATTTTATTTGCCGGAACTTAAAGAACGTGTGGGAGAGGGCGAGACCGGTTAAAATGTAGAAGGTGGGAAAGGCCGGCAGCATGTAACGGACTGATTTTTTGGAAGCGATGGTCATGATAACGAGGTAGGTCAGGGCAAAGAACCAAAGCGCTGAAGAATGAAGAATGAAGAATGAAGAATGAAGAATTGCTGACCGCCGGCCGCTGACGGCTGACGGCTGGCGTCTAACGACTAACGGCTGACCGCCGACTACTGACGGCTGACCGTTATCAACTGACCGCTGATCGCTAAAGATATAAAAGACGCTTAAAATCAAACCGACCAGCAGCCAAGGGGTTGATTTAAGCAAAAAGGCGACGGGGTAGAAGGCAGGGCCGGGGTCTTCGACGAAGTGGCCGAACCAGAAGAGGCCGAGATTACCGGTACCGGCTTCCTGATCGGTGAAGAGTTTGCCGAAGGTGAGGCTCAACGTACCGATGGGATCGACCCACATGGCGGGCCAGAGTAGGAAAAAAAGTGAGCCACTGATAAGGGACAACAAAACCAGGCCGCCGAGTTTGCGCCCCCACCAACGACGACTACGCCACTGCCCTGTCGAAACGGTCCAAGTTAGGATCACGACCACAAACATCGGGGCCAAGAGTAAGGCAGTCGATTTGGTGAGCATGGCCAAGCCGGTGAAACAACCGCATAACGCCAGCCAAGGCCATCGCTCCGTGTGCAGCCACAGCAGCAGCGATATCCCGGCCAACGTCATGAACAACGCCAAAGGCGCGGCAATATGAAACAGGCGGCTGTAGCCCAGCATAAAAGGATCGAGGGCCAGCAAACCGACGCCGATCAGGGCCGGCCCACGGCCCAATAGTTCGCGAGAGAGACCGTAGAGCAGCAGCAGCAAGATGCCAGTCAGGGTCGCCGTGGCGGCTCGCCCCAGCGCGTACTGCCCCAACTCGGTCTGAGCCAGATTGATGATAGGGGCAGCCCAGGCCGCCACCGTTACCCCCGGATAGCCGATACCGGCTGTCAAACCAAAATCACCGGTCGCCCAGGCTTGGGCAAATTTTTGGGCATGCTCAAGGAACAGAGGTTCATCGGCGGTCAGGAATCGATCAAGGTTGATCAATCGAGGCCCGAAAATAATCAGGACGAGTAACAGCCACTCTAATTTATCGTATGATTTGCTCGAAAATCGCAAATCGGCTCCTAAAAATGCTTTTTTCTTATTCTGCTATTAGCATACGATCAATACCCTAAATCCGACATCGCTAAATGATGTAAAGCGAGACCGCAATTTGGCTATGATTAACTCAAGCTCTTCTAAGCTTTTTCGTGTAAGGTCATGTCGATCTTATTCGACGCTTAACTGACCGACGAGAACCGCGTTTTCGCCGCTGGTATCATTTTGAACCGGGAGTCGCTCACCGGTTTCCAGTAAGTAGACGCCTACCCATAGGTCGTAATCGCCGGGCGGTATGTCGGCCGGCAAGGTAAGCTCGCTGGTTTCGCGGATGGTCTCCCCCACAGGCCAGATTGACGTGGGATATAGGTCGCCTAAGGGACGATGGTCAGCCTGAGCTACGTTGCCACCGGTCGGTTGGCGCAGATGCACAAAAACAGTGTAGTTGTGAGCCATCGTAGCGATAGGCTGCCAATACAGCGTTAGGCGCAGTGACTGACCGGGTTCGGGTTGCTCTGGCTCGGCAGTATAGCCGAGCAGTTGTACCACATCACCAAACGTGGCCTGCACCGAATGGGCCGGTTGCATCGCTATCGATTGCGGGTTGGTTTTGGAACGTAAAACAAAAATGCCCTGCGATTGGGTGATGAGATCAGTTTGGGCCAGAAGCTGCTGTTGAAAAGGCAGGTCGTAATACTCTCGCTGCAAGCCCCAGCGTTCCAAGACTAACCAGACCTTGTTCGCGGCCAGCGTTTGATGCAAATCGGCCTCGGTGCGGATGGCGGGTGAGGCCAGCCAGCGATCAACCGCTTGGCCGCCAATGGTCAGCAGCCGGTAGTCGTAGCCGCCGCGCCGCTGAACGCCGTAGAAATCGTTGCGGCCTAGGTAGAGAGCGGCGGCAGCAGGGGTTCCCGTCAGTACCGTGTCCCCGTCTTGCCAATTGGCCCGGACATAGGCAAAGGCGGCATCGTAGTTGTCGCCGGTGTTGGCTAGGAGGGATTGGATCGCCGGCCAGGTAATCACGGCGATAAGACCCATAAAGATCAACGAAACTATCAATTGGGACGTGGTCAGTGCTGAGCGGCGATTGGGGTGGTCGATTTGGCGGTTTGGGTTTCTGCGGCTAATAATTACTAATAGCCAATGGCTAACAATGACGAGGCCATACGCCCCAAGTAGAAAGAGAATCGGCAGCAACATAAATAGATACTTATCGTCGCGCCGATCGGCCGAGACAAAGAGAACCATTTCCAGGGTGGTCGTTATCAGGATCAGCCCAAGAAAGAGTGTTACGAGTTGGGCGTTAAAAATTTCAAATTGCAGGTTAGAACGCTTAGCCTCAGCCTTAGCCTTGATTTTGAATAATTGCACCAAACACACTACAACAGCCAGCCCGGCCAGCGGTGCAAAAATCAGCGCAGGAAGATTGAGATAGAAGGGTGAAATAGCTTGCCATCCGGCGAGGGCATTAAACGAAAAGTCGCTGTAAACATTGAGGACTTGAACCAGCCCTGTAGCAGCACCGGCAGCGTTCGCGTCTAAAGCCTCAAGGCCCTTAGGTTGGCCGGCTCGCTTAACGAGAAAGGCGATAACCAGAATGGCCACAAAGGCGAGAATTTCGAGCAGGTAGCTGCGCCGCCGGTTCAAGTTCGCAGAAGGCGAAGCGCCGTTCATGGCGGATGTCGAGTTGGTACGCTTCTTGGCCCATACTATCGCTATTGAGGCTAACACGAGCGGTGGAGCCAAGGCCACAGCCACAAAATGGGCTAAGGTAGCCCCTAGATAAGTCAGGAGGGCAGCCCAGCGAAGTCGAGCTTGCTGGCGGCTCAGACCCTCGTAAGCCAAATAGATCGTTAACAACACCAACAGTTGTAGGAGAGCATACATCCTGACGCGCCCGCTCCAGTGGATGGCCGCGGGGGCGATGGCCAAACCGGCGGCCGCAATCAGCCCCGCCGAGACTGAATACCAGCGCTGCCCTACCCAAAATGTGAGGCCCACCGTCGCCAAGCCGAGCCATAAACTCAGCCAACGAACGGCCAGTGGCGATGAATCGATCAGCGAGGCCAGGCTGCCCAGATAGGAGAACAGGAAACCGTGTTCATAAAATAGACCGGACGGCATCACCGGCCAGCCCTTAGCCTTGATCATATCAATAGCCAGCAACGTCACAAACTCATCGGGATAAAGTTGGACGGTCTGCACAAATCGCCATCGCAGCCAAAAAGCCAACCCTAGAATCAGGATAAGCGCAGTGAAAATAATAATTTGATGGGCTGGTGGTCTGGCCGAATTAATGGGCTGGGTCTCCTCTGCAAATACCGACCTGGAGCGTCAAAGTTTACTTTGACCTTGCCGTAAATGACAAAGCAAGCTTTGTCGCTCCAAGAAATTTTTATTCTAACTCCATAAAAAATCGATTAATGAACGAGGTATTTTACCAAAGTTGATTGGACGCGCAATCTCCAGCCGATGGCCGCAAGTCAATCGGCCAAAAACAAATCGCAAATTTGGCATAATACCCTACTTAGCAGTAAATTTTTATTAATAAAAGTAGTACATCCCCAACTGATTTCTTTTCATAGCTTCACCTTACCTTTACCCTATTGAAACTATTAACGAACAGAAGCACAATGATAAAGAATATTTACATGGGGAACGTTCCAGGAGCCGATAAATTGGGTTACTTGCTTAATCCTGGCCAGCGCATATTTGAATATGAAATTATCCGCCAACTGGGCGAGGGTGGCTTTGCCACGGTATACGAAGCGTTAGATCGCATGCTGGATCGGAAAGTTGCTATTAAACTTTTGCGAGTTGATAAAGCCGGCGGCGACAAAACCATTAAACGGTTTATCCAAGAAGCGCGAATAGCAGCGCTGTTGGAACACCCCAACATTGCGACCGTTCACGGCCTGCGCATTGCCGATCAGCGGATCTACATGATTATGGAGTATCTATCGGGCGGTAGTCTGCGCGGTCTGTTGAAGCAGAAGGGCAAACTGTCGCTCGATCACGCGGTGCGCTTAACCACCGGCATCTGCGAAGGGTTAGCCAAGCTGCATGAAAGAGGCATTATTCATCGGGATGTTAAAGCCGATAATATCCTACTGACAGCCGACGGCCGTCCCAAAGTGACCGACTTTGGGATTGCCCACGTCCCCAAATCGGCCGGCGGCCTGGATTTGACTCGCGTGGGGTTCCAGCCCTCCTCCCTGGTTTTTAGTTCGCCGGAACAGCTTCGCGGCGAGAAGCTAGACGCTCGCAGTGATGTTTATCAGGTGGGCGCGTTATTATATTTCATGTTGACCGGCCACCACTATATTGATATCGATGTCCTGGAGTCTCAAGCCAGTACCCAAGTGGCCCAAAATCTACGGTTGGAGTTAAAGGTTTTCATGCTGTTGGAAAAAGCCATTTGTAAAGATATGCCCCAGGGATTGCAGGGCCTATGGCGCGATGCCGGGGCGCTGGCCGGGGTTGTTGAACAGGCGATGGCCAAAGATAAAGAGGCTCGCTTTACCGATACGTTAGAGATGGCCACGGCGCTAAACGCGCTAAATATCAGCAGCATCCCTACCTATGCCTCTACGGAAAAATTGGATCTGTTGGATTCACGCGAATATAACAAGCGGGGATTGGCTCACGCCGGGATGCGTAACTACGAACAAGCCATCTACAATTATACCAAGGCCATCCAAATCGATCGCCACTATGCCGAGGCCTATAACAATCGCAGCGCGGCCCATCTGTTGATGGATAATTACGCCCAGGCCGTGCTCGATTGCAATTGGGCCATCGAGCTAGCGCCCCATTTTGCCGCCGCGTACGTCAATCGAGGCATCGCCAACACGGGTCTGCGCCTCTATGAGGAAGCGCTTCAGGATTATGATCGCGTCATCGAGTTGAATCCCAAAAATATCTACGCTTACTATAACCGGGCTAATACCTATGTCTGGATGGGCAAACACGAGGATGCGGTTGAGGATTATAGCCAGGCTATCGGCCTTAACCCCCAATTTCTGGCGGCCTACGTCAATCGCGGCGTCGTCCACGACCTCCTGGGCGACTACCAATATGCGATTACCGACTACAACCGGGCTATCGAACTGAATCCGGTTTACGTTCATGCCTTTTTCAATCGGGCCAGAGCTTACGCCAATTTCGGCAATTACGAGCAGGCGATCATGGATTACAGCCGGGTCATCGACATGAACCCTGAACATCCATACGCTTATGAAAATCGAGCGAACTGTTATCTGGCTATCGGCGACAGACAAAAAGCGGCTGAAGATCAGACCCGGATGACGAGCCGGATACCGACCATTCACCCCAAACAATTGAACCTGGCCCGCAGCATGTTGATGCCGGCTACGCCGGTCGATTTTGTGACGCGGGATTAAACGGCTATCGCGGTGTCATGAACGCCGGATTGAGCTTAAAACGCGAGTCACCTTGTACTGGATCGGCTTCAGTTCATCGACGCCAATGATATAGGCCAGGCCAATGTAAACCAAGCCGCCCACCCCAATACCGACTACGCCGCCCAACCATGAAGGTTCAGCCGGGAGCAGCGGCTCAATTATTAGCAGCACAACGGCCATACCCACAGTGGCCACCCCCATCTTCCCCACCGATGGCCGCAGACTCGTTTCAGACAGGCCCCCCATCAATGGTCGCAACAAAACCAACAGGATCGCCATCTCCAAGGACACGGCCAGCGAGTTAGCCAGCGCCAACCCGGCGTGAGCCGGTAACCCTCCAAGCTCAAACAGCCTCATCAACAAAATACTCAAGCCGATGTTAACCGCCATCGCCAGAATGCCGATGCCCACCGGCGTTTTAGTATTTTTGAGGGCGTAGAAGGCTCGCACCGCGATTTCAACCACGGCATGGCCTACCAGCCCCAACGCGAAAAAGGCCAAGGCCCAGGCCGTCAAAGTGGTCGATTCGGCGGTAAATTCGCCGCGCTCTAACAGCAGCCGCACCACCGGCCGAGCCAGGACGATAAGGCCCACGGCGGCCGGTAAGGTTAGAAAGAGAAGGTTTCTAAGGGTGGCAGCAAAAATTCGGCGCATCTCGGCCCGGTCGCCTTGTGCGGCTAACGCAGCCAGCGTGGGAAAGAGCGCCGTCGCCACCGACTGGGCGATGATCCCTTGGGGCAGGAGCATAATAATCCAACCATAGTAAAGCGCGGTGATGCTCCCCACAGCTAGACCGGCCGCCAAGACACGGGTGACGATAAAGTTAATCTGAACTGCGGCCAACCCCAACACCCGAGGGGCCATCAATCGGCCAACTTCGTGCAGGCTGGCGTTGCCGAAGGCCAATGTCGGTTGGTAGGTCATCCGCTGCTTACCCCAGAACAGACCGGGGAGTTGAATGAGCAGGTGACCTGCTGCCCCCAAGACCACCCCCACCGCCAAGCCTCGAACCCCCCAAGTAGGTCCTAAAAACCACGCCCCCATAATAATCGCCAAATTATAAACGATAGGAGCCGCTGCCGGCAGAAAAAAATGGTGCTGCGCGTTGAGAATACCCATGACCGTCCCGCTGACGCCAAAAATCACTGTCGAGATAAGCATCAAGCGCATCAGTTCGGTAGTCAAGACTTGCTGGTCGAGCGACAAATCGCCAAACAGCCAGCCGACCAGCCACGGCGCGAAAATCGCGGCCAGGCCGGCCAAAATCGATAGTAGCAGTACCATCCAGTTGATAACGGCCGAGGCCAACCGCCAAGCTCCCGGCATATCGTTGCGGGTGAGATAACCGGCAAACACCGGAATAAACGCCGATCCCAACGCGCCGCCGGCCACCACATAAAACAGAAAATCGGGCAGGCTAAAGGCGGCCAAGTAGGCGTCCATATCGGCGCTGGTGCCAAATTGGCCGGCGACTACCATTTCACGCAGCAGCCCCAGCGCCCGACTGATAACAAACAGCACCATCACCAGCGACGCTGCACGCGCGATACGGCTCATATGGGTGTTTGTTGGTTGGGAGATTTGTGCTTGGCTCAAGGATCGACTTTCAAATAGAATTAAATAATAGCCGATATTGTAGCATAACTTCGAGAAAAGAGCTTCTCCAATTCCCCCAGGCCAATCGGTTGCCATGCCCGTTGGTTTCGATGATACCGCTCAACTCTAAGGATCGGCCATTAAATACCTTGAGCAATCTGGCCGGAGATTGGAGATTAGAGATAAGGAGATTGGCCTTATAAATCTCCAAATCGCCTTATCGCCTTATCTGTTGAAGTTATTTAATGGCAATTCCTAAACAAACCCTTTAGGCGCTAATCAAACAACTTCTTGCATTTTGGGCTAGAAAATTAGACAAGATTTATAAGATTAACAGGATGGAAATACCGTTTAAGCATCTTGTAAATCCTGTTAATCCTGTCCAAAATCCTTTTTGGTTCCGGCTCGTCCAGGTTAGGGACTATTGGGCAAGGCGCTTCGGTACTTTCGTACCCTAATATTCAGTACCTTCGGCTCTATTATGTTTACTCGCGATATGGTATGTTAATAATACGGTTTTTGCCGGGCGTTTTTTGTCCGTTGGGCGTGAATTTCTTTTTTGTGACGGCTTTGCAGCCGATTCGATGGCTGGGACCGCCATCGGAACGATAAGTTTTCTGGCAGAATGGCCTCTTCACAAAAATTTTTCACGTTTTCCAATTAAGTTTTAATTTTTCAAATTAAAAATGAACGTTTCAAACAAAAGTATCACACTTACCAATTAATAATAAAGGTTTCAAATAAAGATTTAACTTTTCAAATTAAAAATGAACATTTCAAATTATTCTAGCACATTTACGCCAAAAATAATGAAGGTTTCAAATTAAAAATGAACGTTTCAAACAAAAGTATCATAAACTTACCCCCATTGTCAAGACCACGAAATAGGATATTTAAGATGGATGATTAAACCAGGGGCACCTGGTTAAGGCAACATTATACTTGGGCCGGAGTGCGATAATCCAAACTCTGATGAAAGCGTTCGTGATTGTAGAAATCAAAGTAGGTGGCCAGCCCCGCTAACAGGTCAAGTCCGGTGGTGTAGTCAGTCAAATAGAGGTGTTCGTACTTGACCGTGCGCCATAATCTTTCGATGAAAATGTTGTCGAACACACGTCCTTTACCATCCATACTGATCTTGATCTCGGGCTTTAGGGCGTGGCGCTCCAACCGCCCGTAAAGGCGTTGGCGGTGAACTGGGCACCTTGATCGGTGTTAAAGATCTCAGGCCGGCTCCGTTGCAAAGCCCGTTCCAAAGCCAGCAGACAGAAATCGCCATCCAGCGTGTTGGACAGTTCCCAACTGAGCACGTACCGGCTGTACCAGTCCAGCACGGCCACCAGATACATAAAGCCTCGCTGCATCGGCACGTAAGTGATATCGGCGCTCCAGACCTGATTGGGGCGGGTGATGTTCACCCCACGTAACCGGTAGGGATAAATCTGGTGCTCCGGGTGCGGTCGGCTCATATGTGAGGCCGGGGCGCGACGGCTCGTAAGCCCATCTGTTTCATCAGTCGGTACACCCGTTTGTGATTAACCAGATAGCCCTTTTTCTGACGAAGATATTCCGTCATTTTTAGGTAGCCGTAAAGGGCGTCCGCAGATACTGCTCGTCGATCAGCCGCATCAGAGTCAGATTGAACGGACTTTCCGGAACTGGTTGGTAATAATAGCTCGACCGATTTAGGCCGATTAACTCACATTGCCGGCGCAGACTCAACCAGGGGTGCGCTGTTTCTAACAGCCTTCGTTTTAGCTCAATCGAAGCCGCTATTTTTTTTTTCAGCCACTCCAATTCCATCTTGAGGCGACCAATCTGTTCGTATAACTCAGCTTCTCTATCTTGTTGTTCACGTTGTTGACGGTCATTGGCCCGCGTAAAGAGTGTGCTACCTTCCCGCAGCAATTGCTTTTTCCAATTGCCTATCTGGGTCGGATGCAGGTTGTGCTCAGCCGCGATTTGGCTGACCGTTTTGGCCCCTTGACCGCTTCCAGAGCGATTTTGAACTTAAAGTCATTGCTGTACTGTTGTCGTTTTTGGCCAATTTTTTTCCTCCACAAGCCTTGATGTTTTACCTTATTCCATCTTAGCTCGTGGTCCAGTTTTTCGGGTTAATTATATCACACTTACCAATTAATAATGAAGGTTTCAAATAAAGATTTAACTTTTCAAATTAAAAATGAACGTTTCAAATTGTTCTATTACATAGTCGATTAATTTGAGGTCATGGTCGCGTTTTTGAGCATTTATGTTCAAATTAAAATGAAAGGACACCGTCATACTATTTTTGGTCTTGTACGTTTGGCGGAGGACATGGTCGGGTCATTTTTGGCCAGCGTCTTGTTTTTGAGGACGGCGACGCCATTTTTGGGGTCATATCAAAATTTTTAACAACAGCGTCGATTGAATTGGCTTTTATGTTATTTGGCGGGGAGAAGACCGACGGCTCATTGCGGAACACCGTCGCTTTTTTGAGACTTGGATCAGAATCCGGACGACGTTTACAACCGAAAATCGGTAAATAACTCAAGTGGCCACCGCGATGTCCAAACTGGGGTAGGGAGTAGGGATTAAGGGTCAAAACCGTTACTTCCTACTTCTTATTCCTTACTTCCCTGCGGTTAGGATTGAAACATTGTTTTTTAGCACTTCCGGGGCGCGGGTACAACTTGGGTTAATTATACAAATTATTCTTCAACAGGAGTATTTGAGTTATGGCTGGTGGATTTACGCAGGAACAGAAAACAATTATTGGCGAAACGGAGCGGCTGCTGCACGAGGCGCGGTACAATCCTTATTTCGCCGAGAAAATGCGGACGCGCGGCTACAATGAAGAAGGCTGGGCGCACGGTGAATTGCTGTTGGATACGGCCAAGGCGGCCGGGCGGGCGAAAGAGCAGGCCGACTCGGCCAAATTGGGGGCAACGAATGCTTATGAGCGGCAGCGGGAGCAGGCTTGGCAGGAGAGCAGCGCCCTGGCCCGGACGTGCGTGGTGTTGTTTCAAGGACAAACGGATCGGTTGAATGCGTTGGGGCTGCACGGCCGGCGCCGAGACGGAAATGGTACCAGCCGGATTGCCAAACCGCGTAAGACGGCGAACCTGGATTTGGTGGTGGCCTGGCAGCGGAATTTGTTTGAGGTGGCTCAGAACCAGACCGAGATTGCTGCGGCGTTGGCGACCAACGGCTTTCCGGCGGAAGCCTTAGCGCAGGGGGGCCAGCAAGGTAGAAGGGTTGGTGCGGGCCAATAATGTGCAGGAGCAAGCTAAGGCCGCCCTCGTGCAGCGCCGGAAGGAGCGAGACGCGGCGTTTAAGGTGTTGATGCAATGGCTGCGCTGTGTGAAACAGGCGGCGGAGTTGGCCAAGCAAGAGGGGCCGGTGGTTTGATGGTTGGTGGGAGACTGGAGACTAAATAATGGTGAATTGTGAATATTTAATTGTGGATGGTGAATGAAAAACAACTTCACCATTCATTATTCACCATTTGCTTTTAACAAGATCGACAAAAAATTGTCGAGGTGGAACCATTAGACGCTTGAGATTGATGAGGGGGGGGTGGAGGGAAAAGCTCTGCGGGCCGAAAATTGGCAGACAGGGGCTTTTTTAGGTGAGACGTGGGACGTGAAGCGTGGTGTTTTACGTCCCACGTTTTACGTTCCGCGTACTACAGAGCGGCCCAAAATTGACCTCAGTTCCTTGTCATTTTGAGTGGGTGTCGGGTACAATATAGGGGTCACTTTCGACCGGATTATACCATCTCATTCGCCCCATCCAGCTTATTCCTCAAACCGAACGACATTTTGTCCCAGCTCAGTATAATGAATGCTTAATTGGTTCATCCGGCTTGCTGCGCGCCCCGGATGAACGGGGGGCGGCGGATCCTCCGCTGCGCTCCGGCATCCGCTTGTTCCCGGCCGCACTCGCTGCGCTCGCTCGCCGGATAACAAGCGGATGAAACGACTGCGCTTGCGCTGCCGTGCTTGCAGCCCGTTCGCGAAATGCTCGTCGCTTATCCGCCGCTCTGTTTATGTAGCTAAATCAACTAAACTTACCTCTAACTTGGAGAAAGACCAACTTGTGGGATCTTGATATAGAACCCGTGTTCTGATAAAATGTGTAAGACTATCCTAAATATACTCAATAATTTATAAGCTAACACATGATAGTAAGTTTAGAAAGGTACTAAAAGAATGAAAAAACGAATTAAATCAGATAAACGTTACCAATCATTTATAGATGAAATGGCAAAATTGGAGGTTCTGTTTTCACCTAATGAACTCGAACGAGAAAAAGCTAACGGAATGGTCAAAAAAAGCTGGTAAATATCCTAGTTTGGCTGAATTAGCTCCATCTATTGAATATATGAGGAATGTGAGTGAAGGTGGGTTTGGTGATAAAACCCTAACGCCCCATTTGGAGGATACAAACGTGCTAAGGAAATTATTCAAAGTTAATGATATTTGGGGACGTGAAGGAATGGTGTATATATTTGATGATATATCAAAGAAACTTCCAAAAAATTATGCCCCAGGACCTCTCAAATCGGTTTTTGAAGGTGTAGGTGGGTGGCATAATTAGTACGGTATTTCATAAGTCTTAAGGGTAACGTGTAGATATTCAATATTTGTCAAAAAGCTCGTTGAGGATTTTGTGTTAAACCAAATGGAGCATCATAGGCTAAGTTGCCGCATAACAACGGCATCAAGGTGATGCCCAGGACTCGCGGTTTGGCAAAGTTGTTTGTGGCACTTTTAGGTTGCTGTATTGCAGAGTCTCGGTGGGCACAGCTTACACCGAGGGCGTTATCATTGGCATAGTAAGTAGTCAATAATTCAAATGGTGATAAAATGAACCACAAACGCAAACGACCAAAAAACCGTAGAGCCGGATGCTTGATGTGCAAAAGTTGGAAAATTAATGGTTACGGGAAACGTTACCAAAAGGATGGTGAACGTTTTTCAGACCATAAGCGGCGGTTTTTTGCCCGTGAAGATGTTGAGCCATATGTGGGCCATCATAACCGGCTGCTGTAACCCAATATTTGCCGAAATAAACAAAAAGCTGATAGCTGATAGCTAAGAGCTGAACGCTTACCAATTACCTTTATGGCTAATCCTGACCACATACAAAGGGCGTTACGCTACGCCACCGGTGAACGCGAACTACGCCTGGAAATGCTCGATCTATCCGGCGCAGACCTGCGGGGCTTGGACTTTTCCGAGGCCTGGCTGCGCGATACCGATTTCAGCGGGGCCGATTTGCGCGGCTGCCGCTTCGTCGGCGCGCCGATGCCCGGCGCTAACTTCAGCCGGGCCGATCTAACCGGCGCCGATTTACACGGCGCAATCGCGGCCGGAGCCATTTTTACCCAAGCTGTTCTAATCGAGGCTAGTTTGCGAGCCGCCGATCTCTACGGCGCGGAGCTAACCGAGGCCAAGCTGGCTCAAGCGGATCTTAGCCAAGCCGACTTATCCCTGGCCCAAGCGGTCCAGGCCGATTTTAGCGGAGCCACTTTAGTCCGATCCATTCTCTTCAAAACCAACTTTACCGGAGCCATCCTGCACGACACCGACCTGGAACAAGCCGAGAATGTCAGCAGCGCCATCTTTGACCAAGCCTTACTCCCACCCGGCTACCAACCGGTCAACAATCCCCGTCGATCTCGCTACGCCAAAGGCTTTTTCGGGAAAAAGACGGGATGGTTATCTAAAATTATTAGAAAGTAGGTCTTCTATGCTTAACCCATCCGACTTTGCCAGCGTGCAGTACGGGCGCAAAATGAGCGCCCTGGCCCAACACTTTGCCGGTGTTTCGCCCGATGATTTACGGAAATTCGGTACGTTTCTGCAAAAACTGGCCGATTTACGCGAAAACGAAGGCGCGTTGTCGCCCCAACAGCTCAACGTTATTATGCAAAACCTGCGCACGAAAGAGTTAACCAGTCTAGCTGTCCACAAAGGGGGCATTATGGTCGAATTCACCGGTGGTGGTTTCGAGTACGAGCGCTTTTTGCTACGCGACGATGGCCGCATGCCCAACAACCGCTACGACGCCAAGAAAGCCTAAATTCAGTCGATCACAATTTTACATAAAAGTGGGTGAATAGAACGCAGATCGTACCGATCACACGAATAAACACGGATTTTTTTGAAATAAATCAAGCCTTATCTGTGAAAATCCATATAATCCGTGTCATCCGCGTTCTATCATGTCTCATCAGATCTTGAAATCGTGATCGACTGAAATTCCTCTAACTCAAAACCACCAACCCTGGCTCCCCTACTCGACTCCGCTGCAAACGCTTTATTAGGCCGCGGCTCATCAATTTCGATACACCATCGACCGAAACCCGCCGCCAGGCCACTTTGGCCGCGTCAAACGCCGGTCGCAGCGCCTCCGCGCCAACCAAAGGTTGGCCGGCCAGCAACACCAGCCCAACCTGCGCCCGGGTTAACCTCCCTAACGAAGCGAACGGATCGCCATCCGTCGGCGGCAGCAACACCAGATCGGCCGGCCCGCCCACTTCAAGACGACCCGCGCCGGACTGGCTCAGATGCAACAACCGAGCCGCATCAACCGTCACTGTACGGAAAAGGGCCTGAGGAGAAAGTTGATTAGTATTACTGGCTACGCGCAATTCGGTTAGTAGATCGAATTCACCGCTCAATCGAGAATCGCTGCCCAGCGCTAACCGTCCGGCTGCGGCCAGTTCCGCCACTTGAGCTGTCCGGCCAAACATAAATTGGTTCGAGCCGGGACACCAGATCAACCCGCCGCCGCGTTCAATCAAACTGTGCCGCTGCTGTGCTGTTAACCCTACCCCGTGAACCAACACCGTATTCGATCGGACCAACCCCAACTGTTCCAACCGGTCGAACTCTTGACCGGCCGTCTCGTCGATGCCTTCGGCCAAATGGATGATCCAGGGATCGGCCGGTCGGGTTTGCCGATAGCTGGCTGCGGGATCGTCGCCCCGAAATAAAGAGTGGCTGAAGCCATAACTCTTTACTACACGAATGGGATAATGGGATCGCAGCGGCCGGTGGAGTGGATTGTGATGGCAAACCGTGGTTACGCCGCTGAGGAGATTTTTTAGCGCGCCGATAAATAATTGGTCGGCCAGCGGCTGTTGGCGCGGCTCGATCAGATCGGTATCGGTCTCGAAACGGGCTTCGATATCCTCGATCCATTGCAGTGAGTGGGTGTAGGTCTCGCGGTATTTGAGCCGTTTGAAGGTGTTCAGTTCCAGATGATCGTGAGCGTTGATCAGGCCCGGTGTCAGCAGCCCGCCCTGACCATCGATGACCACGTCTCTTTTTTCCGGCGGCGTATCGATCGCGGCGACCCGGCGGCCCTTCACCCGGAGCGAGTGACCGATGGGGCCGGTCTCGCTGAGAACGGTGACATTGGTGAAGTAGAGAGGCCGGGGGAACATAGGGAGGTTAGAGGTTAGAGGTTAGAGATTGGAGATTGGGGTTGGGGTTGGGGTTGGGGATAGATTTTACAGCTTTGATGACCAGAACGACCGGGTTTGGATGGGGGGCTGACTCAGGGTTGAGCGTTGGCTCCAAAATGGTCTCGATCTTTAACCCGGCCTGACGGCAGGCGGCGTGGTGGTCGTCAATGGTGTGGAAATGATGTTCCAGTTGGTAAGTGGTCCCGTTCGCAGCGGCAAAGGTCCGTTTCCAACCAGCCGTCGCCCCAAAGGGATGCAGATCAGAGTAAATTAGCAATCCCCCAAAGCGCAATACTCTGGATAATTCGCCGATAACCTGAGCCAGATTTTTCTCGTGGCCGACGGCCATTCCGCACGAGATGAGGTCAAAGCTATTGTCGGGAAATGGCAGAGGCGAGAACGGCCCGCGTATGAGTTGGCCACCCAGGTCTACTTTTTTGGCTTGAGCCAGCATATCGGCAGAATAATCGACGCCGACCACTTGCCCGGCTCGCCGAGCTTGCAGCAGCAGCATATAGCGCCCACTGCCGCAGGCGACGTCCAGGCAGGTATAATCGCGCAGGTCAACCGGCATTAGGCTCAGCATAGCCTGCTGCTCGACCTCCATCAGCGGGTTGTGAGGGGCGGCTTGATAGCTTTCTGCCCAGTGGGCGTAGCCGGTCAATATATCGACCGGAGTGGGAGTAGTGTGGCTAAATTTTTGTTTGCGTTTTGAGAGCATGTGGTAAATGGTAATTGGTAATTGGAGACTGGAGACTGGAGATTAAATACGAGTCCCCAATCTCTAATTACCAGTCTCTATTCTCTATTCTCTATTCTCTTAAAATCCCGACGTTTCGGGACGTTGGTAGGCTATTAAACGATGAAGGGCGCGGAGTTCCACAGGGAAGCGGTAGAAGCGCGAATGGTAGCGGGCGGCTGAGACCAGCCGGAGGACGCTGCGCCAGGTTTGGGTTAGTTTGATGTCGGTAGTGGTGGGGTAATAGGCATTTAGCACGCGCTCGAAATCAAGAATCTGCTGTTGGAGGGTTTGCTTAATCCAGGGCATTGTGTGACTGCGGCGCTGTGAGAAGTTGAGCCACTCCGGGCTAATCCACTCTTCCAGCGTTTCGGGGAAGGCGAACCCATCGGCTTTGGCTTGCTCGTACAGTTCACCCGAGAGGGGAACCGGGCTGTAAAGGTACATGATAATCTCCGACGCCGGGTTGACTGCTTTGACCCGCCGGATGAACTCCATTGTCTCGTGCATATCGGTTTCAGGATCGGGCGGGTTGCCCATCACAAAGGAAAATTCCGGCACGATATTCCAGTCCTTCATCATCCGAGCCATTTCCAGCGTCTTCTCCGGCGACATTTTGCCGCCTTTGTCCATGCGCTTGAGCGTTTCCATCGACCCGGACTCCGCGCCCAGAAAAACCATACGCAGGCCCGAGTCGCGCATTAGCTGCCAGGTGCGGGTCGAGAACTTAAGCATCGTATCGATCCGGCCTTCGCCCCACCAACTGACGCCCAGCGGCATAATGCGCTCCGAAAATTCGGCCACGCGCTGGTGGTGAGTGAAAAAGTTGTTGTCGAAAAACTCGACGGCGTTGACGCCCCAGCGGCGATGGTAGGTCTCGACGACGCCGGCCACCTGTGCAGCGGTTTGGGGCAGCCAGCGCCCATTGACCATGTTGACCACGGCGCAAAAGTTGCAGAAAAAGGGACAGCCGTAGGACGAGTGATAACCCAGCGTCCGCGTCCCCATAAAGGTCGGGCGCACGTAGCGCTCGACCGGTACGCGGTCGAAATTCATCATCGGCAGTTGGGCCGGATTGGGGATCGGCGCTTCCATAGTCGAGACCGGTTCACCGGTCTCATCGCGATAGGCCACTCCGGCGATGGCCTTAAGTTGGGGCTGGCCTGTAGTTATGGCATCGAGCAGTTGGCGAAACACTACCTCACCGTGGCCCCGGACGACGTAATCGACAAAGTCCGACCGCAGGCAGGAGTCCCAGTGTTGGGTGGGAAAATAGCCGCCCCAGATCATCGTCATGTGCGGGTGACGGCGCTTTAACTCGCGACACAGCGATACGGCCTGCTGCAACTGTGGCCCCGGCATCACAGTCACCGCGACAATCGGCGGCGACTCGCATTCGCTAATGACCGCATCGAGCCGGGCCAGCGCATCGACCTCAAGATTCCCATCGATAATCTGGTAATCGTACTTCTCCTCCAACACCGCGCCGACTGCCAGCAGCGATAGCGGCATAATCGGTTTTTTGGTAGCAGAGGATTGTGGGTTGTAGAGAATGATTTTTTTCATTTTCGCTCAAAGGTAATAATGTAATGATCGCCCCAATCGCGGGTTAGACGACTTATCATTTTCTCCAGACGATTCAATTTGGCAAAAATACCAGGCCACCGTTCCACAAAATGATCGAGGTAGCTGGGCGGCAACAACAAGCCGAGGCTCTCGGTCTCCAGATACTTGAACCAGGGCGCAAAATCGGCTTTTAGCTGCTTGGCCGAGGGATACCAGATCGGAATGGTCGCGTCGCCGATTTGGGCCGAAGCCACGCCCAAGCGCCGGAAAGCGATCTTCGGCCGGCCGTGCAGCAGATACCAACCGATTTCCCAGGGACAGATCGGCCCCATCGGCACCAGCACGGCTTTGCCGCCCGGTTTGATCAGCCTCGCCAAACTTTCAGCCAAATCGCGCCATTGATTGATGGTGTTGAGGCCGCCGAAGTTAGAAAAAACGCCGAAGAATGGAGAATGGAGAATGAAGAATGGAGATTGGAGAACTGGAGATTGGAGATTGGAGATTGGAGATTGATCATTAACGGCGTCTTCACCAACTGTTGGCTGACTGCTGATGGCTGATGGCTGATGGCTATCGGCTACCGGCTGACCGCTGACCACTGACCGCTGACCGCTAAATACTTCTTGCAAAGAAAATTGTATAGCGGTGACTTTGTCACTAACTCCCTCAGCCTTAGCCTTAGCCTTAGCCTCCCGCACCATCGCGGCGGAACCGTCGGTGGCGGTGACGCGTATGCCCTGTTTAGCCAGCCAGACGGCGTCTTCGCCGGTGCCGCAGGTCAGTTCGAGGACGTGATCGCCGGGACGAAAATGTTCGGCGAGTTTGGTCCAGACGCGAGGTCGAAGAAGCTGGCCGAGGATGGAGTGGGTGAAATCGTGGTCGTAGTCGCCGGCGAAAGCGTCGAAGGCATGGGTGTCAATATGGGTTGAGTTCACCACTTCACCAGGCATCCACAGCACGCTCCTGGGCCGGCCAGCCGCGACCACTGCCGGATTGGTTGTTGTCGCCTTCGCGCTCGTGTTGGGTTTGTAGCATACCCCGGCGGCCGCGTTGGGCGTTGATATACATTTTACCCATGCGCAGGAAATTTTTCGAGCCGGATTGGCGCAGTTGGTGCAGGTTGACTTCGTTGACCATCCAACGGGTGGCGTGGTCGTAAAAGCGGCGAGAGTAGCGTCCGGCCACCTGGAGATCGCGATCGGTGCGGACGGCCCAATCCAGATGAGAGACGATCTGGTTTTCGACGGCGGCGTAATATTTGGTGCCTTTGATCGGGTACGAAACCGTCGTTAAGAAGATATCGGGATTGGCCTTTTTGAGATGATCGACCGTGGCTTCAATGTCTTCCATCTCTTCGCCGTCGTAGCCCAGCATAATGAACATACCGACCGGGATGCCCTTGGCCTGAAGCATATGGGTTTTGGTCTGAACATCTTCGATGGTCGTTTTGCGCTTCATCCGGTCAAGAATCCGTTGCGAACCGCTCTCCGCCCCAATCCACAGCCGATAGCAGCCCATCTCGGCCAGAGCGTCGATGATCGGCTCGTTGAGGCGGTCGGCCCGGCTGATGCACTCGAAGGGGAGTTTGAGGCTGCGCTGCTTCAGTTCAGCGGCAAATTCCAGGAACCAGCGGGGGTGAATGGTTAGCACATCGTCGGCGTACCATAATTGATCGGGGTTATAGCGCTCGACAATGTGAGCAATTTCGTCAGCGGCGTCTTGCGGGCTGCGGCGGCGATGCGTTTCGCCAAAAACCGAGTGGCTGCACCAGGTGCAGGTGTAAGGGCAGCCCCGCGCCGTAATCAGCGACACCGAACTTTGGCCGTGGTGGGTTCGCCAGGTGTCGAGATATTTTTGCATCGGAATGGCCTCTCGATCGGGCCAGGGTTGGGCCGAGAGGTCTTTGATTTGCGGGCGCGGCGGGGTTTTAATTACCTGCCCGGTTTCATCACGGAAGACGATCCCGGCGATTGTCTCCAGCCGGTGCGGCCCTTGTTTAGCCAGCGCCGCGATCAGATCCTCTAGCGTCACTTCCCCCTCACCGATGACAACGACATCGGCGCCGGCTTCAAGGTAGGCTTCGGCATAGTAAGGCGGTTCCGGCCCACCGAGCACTACGCTTGCGCCGATATCCTTGCACAGCCGGATCATCTGCAAAATAACCTGCTTGGTCATCAGGTTGCAGTAAAGACCCACCAGGCCGGGGTGGGTTTGGCGCACATAGGCTTCAAAACTGGCCAGGGTTTCAAAGGTGCTATCGAATAGATCGACCTCGAACCCCTTGGCCTTGAGGTGCGACGAGATATACAGCAGCCCCAAGGTGGGATACGGCTTCATAATTTTCTGTTCGTGTTCGTCTTCGGCGATAAAATATCCGTGGGAGAGAAGAATATCCATTTATCTTCTTTATATAACGTTAGGGAACTTAGACTAACGATGTTGGACGGCTAGGGCCTCGGTTTTCGGTGCCTCAAGTTGCTGCACTAAATCATCGCGCATTGGCTTCAATCTCATCTCGTAGCCCACCGGAAATTTGTTCCAATGTTTCATCATCGCATTGTTCCAACAGATAGTTTAAACTGGCGACGTATACTGCCAGCTCCGCATCAGAAATTTCCAGCGTTAAGAGTCGCACACTAGCTACTAATTTTTCGGAAATATATTCTGCCATTGGTTCACCTTTGCTAATTTTCTATTGATTCGACACGCTCCCACCGACCAGATTGAACCCGTTGTTGGCGTGCATGTTTAGTTGTTCGAAAGCTGGTATGATGCTTTTGATCGGGCGTAAATATATGCGTTCGGCCTCTTGGCCCGACATAAACCAGATTGTCAGTTTCGAGATCGCGATAAATTTCTACCGGCTGCTCACGGTCTCGAAAAGCCTCATCGGTTGGCCGATCACCTTGTTTATGTCTTTGCTGGCCGTGTTCAGTTCGTCTAGGGTTAGTTTGCCTCGACATAGATAAGTTTACAAATAAGTCAGTCCGGCTTGTGCTAAATTAGGATACCTTATTTATGGGTACGGTTTATAACGTCGATTGCAATTCCAGTTGGGTCGACTCCGGGTGCGACACTTTGGCCAGACGCCGCAGGCGTGCGGACGATTTAACCAGTCGGGCCAGGTTCACCGGGATCGAGACGGTCTGCTTGACGTGCGCCGGACGTAGCTGGGTGGGCGAGGCCAGAGCCGATTTGACTTTCTTCCAGGCTTTGCGCGCCCGATACTCATGATGAACGCGATGGTGCAGCACGCGATAAAATTCGTTAACAAACGGGCCGCGATAGAGCATGTCCAGATCATCGGAGTCAACCCAGTTGGTTTTTTCGCCCAACTCCAGCTTGATGTTTTCGTAAAATTTAGTACCGGGCAGCGGGTAAGAGACCGAGATACCGATGTCGTCCGGCTCGCAGCGGCGGACCATATCGAGCGTCTGCTGAATCTCGTCCCAACCCTCGCCAGGGTAGCCGAACTGGAGGAAGAAGCAAATTTCGACCCCAACCTTATGCAGCCGTTCGGCGGCGGTGTAGATATCGGCCACATTGGTGTCTTTATCCATCGCATCCAAGATTTTCTGCGCACCGGACTCCGCGCCGACCCAGACCGTTTTGCATTTGGCCTGACTGAGAGCCTGAGCGACTGTTTCGGTAATCAGATCGACCCGCTGGAGGCACTTGAACGGCACCAGCGCGTCCTGCTCGATGGCCAACCGGCTGAACGTTTCGATCCAGCCGGGTTTGAGGCCGAAGATGTCATCGGCGAACCAGATGTGGTCAGGCTTAAAATTGTCTTTGAGCCACTTCAGTTCGGCTACCACGTTTTCCGGGCTGCGGCTGTTGTAGCGACGGCCGTAAATCGGCTTGGCGCACCAGTTGCAGCGATAGGGGCAGCCTCGGGTGGTGACCATATTCATGGAGTAGTAGCCGTGACGCTCGTACCAGATGTTCTGATAGCGCGGAATATCGACCAGATCCCAGGCCGGGAAGGGAAAGCGGTCGAGGTGGCGCTCGAAGGGACGCTCGATAGTGCGGGTGATCTGCCCATTGTCGATCCAGGCCAGCCCGGCGATGGTGTGAAGCGAGCGCGTCTCACGGCCGGTCAGGTGATCGAGCAGTTCGCCCAGCGTTACTTCGCCTTCGCCCATTAGGATAAAATCGACGCCGTGCTGGAAATATTTGGCGGCGTGATCGGTGGCGTCGGAGCCGGAGACGATGACGGTGCAGCCGTGCGCTTTGGCGGCTTCGGCCATGGTAAAAGCCGCCTGGCGCATCCGTAGCAGGCACATTTTGCTGAGGTAGTTGAAGCTGTCCTCGTACAACACGGCAAATTTGGGCTGATGCTTATCGAGTGCCGCCGCCCACTCCGCTTCCGACTCGGCCAGCATAGCGTCGAACAGGGCTACCTCGTAGCCGTGATCGCGGGTGTAAGCCGCCGCATAAAGGCTGCCCAACGGCGGGTAAGGCTGCATAGCTTCCCAAAGTTTAGGATCAAAGCGCAGGTAGTATGATTGGCCAAACAGAATTTTTTCCATGAAGTTTCCTTTATCCAAGCGTAAGGAAGTAGGAAACAAGAATTATACCCATACTCCCTACCCCTTACCCCCTACTCCTGATATCGAATTACCATTTCTCAAACTTTTCTACCCGCTGCTGGTAGGCCAACATAGTTTTGTGTTTATGGCCGTCGTAATGGCCTTTACAGATATCGGGCGTGAACAGAAGCGTATCGTAAGCGCCATTTTGGCCGGCTAATCGGGTATGTTTGGTAATTTGGTATTTCTGCAGCCAACGTTCCAGAACATCGCCCAAGAAGCCGCCAAACACCCATTCACCCCCAGCTTTAATGGCCTGCTGTATCGTCGACAGGCTGTCGTTTTGGCGATCAATGCCGGTCGCCTGGCCGTGGGGGAAAAAGTGTTTGACCCAGGCGTTGACCTCCCACATCTTCTGGTAAAAATCGACGCCGTAGATCAGTTTCATTTGCACCATTTCTCTGGCCGTAAAGAAATCGTTGGTGTCGAAGTATAGTTTATTTTCGGTAATCAGATAATTGGGGCACAGATGCGTTCCTTTAAGATGACCAAAGCGAACCATCATAATAATCCAGGCGCGACACAGCCACAAGCGCCCCGGTTGGGTTACGATGAGATAGTCAATGTCATCGACGCCGTCTCTAGGGTTGTCAACGGCCAGGGAACCGGTTACCGCCACCAGGCGGATAAAGGGTAAGGCGGCCAACCAGCGCCCATAGTGGATGGCTTTTGGCCACAATTTTCGCGAGGCGGTCAGCCGCTCACGGCGTTTGGCGGCCAGATTAGTGCGGCCAGCTAAACTATAGTAGCCGTCAAGGCAGGTAATCTGCCCGGCCTCGACCGCTTGGTCTAACTGCTGCCGGACAATCTCGGGTGCGGATTTGATCTCCAGGTATTGATAGACTTCCTCAAAGGTCAGGGGGAAGTCGAAAATATCGGCATACAAAATTGGCTTCAGGACTGCGGGCATGGCGGCAGCGATCGGCCCGGATTGGCTTGGTCGATTCATAAATGTAGCTCGTCCTTCAGTCACAGCTAATTTGGAAAATATCAGATTAATCCAGGTTCGGGTGATGGGGATTTATTATAGCGCGGATTAGAAAAAATTCTAACTACAGATGTTAAAAGACGCAACTTTATGTAACAACAGTGGAAAGGTCAGAAAAGCAACGTTAATTCGCTTGACAACCGAACATACGTTCTGGTATACTAGACTTTAGGAACTGAACGAGAAATAAAAATCGCGTCTTGTTTGTAGTAAGTCAATTAGGGCTTACGAGCCTTTATTTGCAGAAGGGAGGAGCGACAAAGCTTGCTTTGTCATTCACAGTAAAGTCAAAGTAAACTTGACGCTCCAGACCTATATTTTCAAAGGAGGCGACCGGTGGCGGCGCAAAGTTCGCGACGAATAAAACAAGTCATTCAAAACGTGGCCCGGCTGTTCACCGAATCGACGCCCCGGCCGAGGCCCGCCATGCCCATAACTTATGCCACGCCAAAAGATATGCCGGTCCAACCGACCGGGCTGCGTCCGCTAGACAAGGCGTTGGATATTGGCGGTCTGCCTTTGGGCCGAATCACCGAACTAATCGGCCCAGGCGTAACGCCCATCAGCGGCGGTACGACCAGCATTGCGGCCCGGATAGCCGCTAAGGTTCAGCGCCAGCAGGATATTGTCAGCATCATCGACTTGAGCCGGACCTTCGATATCTACCAGGCCGAGCGCTGCGGTTTGGTGGCTCCCCACTTGCTGGTCACCCAACCGGACACGATTTTTTCGGCCGTGTCCGCCTTGGAAAGCGCTGCCCGGACAGCACGCCTGGTCGCGGTCACTATGGGTACGGTGACCGACTTGCTGGCCAACATTGAAATTGAGCCGCTAAGACTGTTGCTGCGGCGGCTGCAGACCATCACCCGCGCCTCAGACAGCGCCTTTCTATTTATTACCGCTCCCTCAGAAGAAAACCCGTTTGATCCGCTGAACTATCCGGCCGGCTTCCCTCTATCTGAGATGGCGGATGTGCGCTTGTGGGTCCAAAATGAGGCTTGGACTCACAAGGATAGTTTAGCCACAGCTTATAAAGCCAACTTGACGGTCATCAAAAATCAATTTGGCCTGGCCGGGAAAAGTGCCAATATTCGGATCAAATTTGACTTTGGGGATAAGCTTTAGGTTGGCCCAAGTCTATTCCGGCTCCTGTTCGGCTGCTTTGGCCACGGCGGCTGCCCGCGTGCTGACATTGAGTTTGGTAAATATACTTTGGACGTGCTTTTTGATGGTGTTGATGCTGACGGTCAGTCGATCGGCGATTTCCTGGTTAGTCTGCCCTTCAGCCATCAATGACAACACCTGTCGCTCGCGCTCGCTGAGGGAATTGAGCGGCGTTTCGGACAACGAGTTGGCCCGCACAACCTCCTTAAATTTACGGCGGTCAAACTCGTTTTTTTGAAAGAAGTGAACGGCGGCTAAATCGGCCAGCGTCTCGATGGCCAACTCGACCGTTGGATAGCCCGTGACCACAATGGTCGGCAACCGCCGGGTCAGTTGGCTGATCTCTTTCAACACGGCGACCCCGCCCCGGTCGGCGTGATCATTCCAAACTAATGAAATATCGACAACGGCCAGCGCGTACAGCCGTTTAGGCAGTTCCGCTATGGCCGCTTCATAACTGGCCGTCACCACCGGTTTGAAATCCAGGTCGGTTATTAACTCCTGCAAAATCTTCTGCCAGGTCGGATCGTCTTCCAGAATCAGAACCACTTGTTTGGTCATTTCATTACTCTTTTTTTACGGGCAACCATACAGTAAAGGCGCTGCCTTGTCCTTCTTTACTTTGCACCGTCACGCGCCCCCCAAATCGATCGACAAAGGTTTTGACCCACCACAAGCCAAAGCCGAGCCGCCCGCCGGTCTGAGAGCCGCGAGGCAAGGTAGTGGCAAATTCAAAAATGCGACCTTGCAGCGGTTCGGGGATACCCGGCCCGGTATCGGTGACCGTTACACTCACTTCATCGGGACCGACCTGACCGGTGATGGTCAACACACCTGTCCCGCCCATGGCTTTGACAGCGTTATCGAACAAATTATAAAAAACCATTTCTAACTGGCGTTCACCGGCCATAACGCGCGGAAGATGGTTCAGATGCCGCTGAATCTCGATACCCGCACCGGGCGCGGCCCGCTTGAGGGCCAGGTCGATACAGTCGCCCAGATCCACCGGCTGGAGCCGGGGCAATCCCAGATGAGCCATCGAATCACGGACGAGATCCACCGCTTGCCAGCTGCTTTGAGCGATTTCGGCCAGATTTTCGGCCAAGTAGGGCGAGCTATCCAGCACCGCTTCACATTTTTCCTCAATACCCTGCACCCGCACCGAAATAGCGCCAAACTTATTGTTGAGTTGGTGAACTAAATTGGCGGCTACATCGCCCACGGCCGCAAATGTTTCGGCCAGCACCTGCCGCTCTTGAGCTTGTTTCAACTGGGTTCGCTGCTCGGCGTCTCTTATGGCCACAGCCGCATGGTTGGCCAGACAGGTCAGTAGTTTTTTATCCCAATCTGAGAAATCGCGCAAACGGGTGGCATACAAACTGAAACTCCCCACGGCGCTGTGTTCGTCACGGGGCAGCAGCAGCGGCGCTACAATCGCCGAGACCCAACCTTTTTTGGCAGCCAACTTCTTGGGCCGAAAATTAGGGTCCAGGCGGACATCGTCGATGGTGATCGGCTGGCGAAACTGGATGGCCTGACCGGCCAAACTGCCTTTGAGGACCAACTTGCGGCCCGCCCGGCGGCCGTCGTTCGAGCGGCGTAAGACGAGCGTATTCGGTTCAGACAAGGTCCAAATGGCCCCGGCCGACATATTGAGCAATTCGCAAGCCCGCTCGATGATCAGTTCAAACAGCTTATCGATCGGCGCGTTGAGCAGCACCGCCACAATTTCCTGTAAGGCATCGAGCAAGCGCACCTCCTCAATGGCGATGACGGCCTGGTTAGCCAACGTTTCCAGCAACTGCTGGTCGATATTACTAAAAGCGTAAGGTTGGGGGCTTTCGATGTTGATCACCCCCACCAAATCGCCTTCGCGGGTTAACAACGGGACGGCCAGTTCTGAACGCATGGGTTTGCCAACCGGTAAGGGGTGGTAGATCGCGCGCCAACTCGAAATATTGAGATCTTTGATCAGTAGCGACTGCCGATTGAGGGCCACCCAACCGGTGACACTGGCTTTATCAGGTGACAGCGGTACTAAACGATTTAAGGATGCTTCACTACCGGCCAGTGCGCGAGTGCATAACAAATTGTTCTTTTTATCGTACAACTCCAGACTGCCGTACTGTCCGGCCGTCAGATCTAAGCCAATGGTCAGAATTTCCTGAAGGGTCTCGTCCAGCTTGGTGCGGCTGTTGATCAGGTGGGAAGCCCAATTCAGTTTTTCCATTTCGCGCACTTTGCGAGCCAATATCCCGTTTAACTCAGACACCTGACGGCCACGGTGAATGGCTAGGGCCGACTGTTGGACAAAATTATTAAGGATCAGGAGTTCAATTTCATCAAAATTGCGTGCATTATATAGATAAAAATAGAAAGCACCGACCGGCTTATGATCAACGAAAAGCGGATAACAAATCAATGAACGGGCACCGGTTTGTTGTCTAACCGGATGGAGATCGAGATCGATCTCTTCGTCTGAAATAAGGCGGTGTTTATGCCGCTGCCGAATGGCGCTCAATCCAAATCCGTGGGGGCGGGGTAGTCATCCTCCGCCGCACATCCGGTTCGCCTACCGCGATCCGGGTTTGCGGCTCAAACGTCTGACCGGCCTCATCATACAGCCAGATAACGGCCCACGCCGCCCCGGTCGTTTCCCCAACGCGCCGGGCTGCCGTTCGAACCGCGCCCTCGGCGATTAAAGCTAGTACCATCCGCAGATCATTTTTGCCATCGAGGTGGTTGAGTCGCGTTCAATGTCATTGAGCAGCGTTATTGTTTTAATCAGTAAATCAGGGCTACCGGTTTCACCCATAATCTGTTTCCCTTTATCCTTATCCAGGATTAATGCCTCAATTCTATCACATCCCGGATTGGAGAACAATGGAGCCGGGGGGATGCTAACGGTTATCGGTTGGGTTTTACTTCACATGTGAAGTGTGGTATTATCTCAGCTTATATCTTACGGATAACCCGATTGGCACTCGGTGCCACGTTTCATCTTTTTTATCGCAACAAAAATCGCATATTCTTCCTAGAACCAAGAAATGTTATCTTTATCATAGAGGAGTATTTTACCATGTCTAAAAAAGCCGAATGCCCGGAATGCGCCGCCGATGTGTCTTTGCCCGACGATGTCATGGAAGGCGAAATTGTCCAATGCGCCGAATGTGGCGTTGAGCTGGAAGTCATCTCCCTCGATCCCCCGGAATTGGACCTGGCTCCCGAAGAGGAAGAAGACTGGGGAGAATAGAATGATGAATGATGAAATATGAATGATGAACTTAGGTTTGGCTAAAATTCATTATTCATTACTCATCATTCATCATTCATTCATATTTCCATTTGGGGACGACCGATGAAAATTGCTATGTTGCTGTCGCGGGTAAGAGTGGAAGAAAAACTGCTCTTGCAAGCGTTTGAAAAACAGAATTTACAAGTTGATATTGTTGATGATCGAGATGTGATTTTCGATCTGCATCAGGATGGCTGGAAGCGGTACGACGTCGTCGTCGAGCGCTGTATCAATCATTCACGGGCGTTGTATGCGCTGCGTATCTTAAACGATTGGGGTATTCCCACCGTCAATCATTATGAAGTGGCCCTCATCTGCGGCAATAAGTTGGAGACGACCTCGGCCCTTATTCGCGATGGGATTCCCACGCCGGGCTGTAAGATCGCCTTTACGCCGGAGTCGGCCCTGGAAGCCATCGAGCAGATGGGCTATCCGGTGGTGCTCAAACCGGCCATTGGTTCGTGGGGGCGGCTGCTATCCAAAGTCAATGATCGAGAAGCGGCTGAGGCCATCCTGGAACACAAACAGATTTTAGGCACTTACAACCATTCTATTTTCTATATCCAGGAATATATCGACAAACCGGCCCGCGACATCCGCAGTTTTGTGGTTGGGGGTGAGACCGTGGCCGCCATCTATCGCTACAGCGACCACTGGATTACCAACACGGCCCGAGGCGGTCGCGCCACCAACTGCCCGGTCACCCCGGAAATTGACGAACTGTCTTCTCGTTCGGCCAAAGCCGTTGGCGGAGGTGTAGTCGCGGTCGATATACTCGAAACTCAAGACGGCCGGCTGCTGATAAACGAGGTCAATTACACGATGGAGTTTCGCAATAGCATCGACACCACCGGCGTCAACATTCCCGACGTCGTGGTCAACTATGTGACCAAAGTCGGCCGAAGAGAAGTTTAGCAATTAGAGAGAGGAGCGAAAGAGATTGGAGGTGGGAGACTGGAGACTGAAAATTTATTTAAATCTCCTGATCGCCCTATCCCCAATCTTTTTTTATATAGGACAATCCAATGACAGACAAACTTAACGTCTCCATTGTCGGCGGCAGCGGCTATGTGGGCGGCGAACTGCTGCGTCTGCTGCTGTTTCATCCGCACGTGACCGTCCAACAAATTACCAGCGTCAGCCAGGTGGGTAAGTTTGCCCACACCGCCCATCCTAACCTGCGCAGTGCCACCGACATCCAATTCACCCATCCTGACACGCTGACCGAATGCGATCTGCTGTTTTTGGCCCAGCCGCACGGCTACTCGGCCAAAAACATCGACCATTTCGCCGGGCTGGCCGGCCGCATCATCGACACCTCGGCCGATTTTCGGCTCAACGATGTCGAGACTTACGCCCGCTGGTATGGCGAACCGCACCCGGCCCCGGACTGGCTGGCTAAATTTGTCTACGGCCTGCCGGAACGGTATCGAGCCGAGTTGAGCACGGCCAACTACGTCAGCGGAGTCGGCTGCAACGCCACCGTAACCAATCTGGCTTTAACCCCGCTGGCCGAGGCCGGACTGCTGGCCGGCGGCACGGTCATCGCCGATATTAAGGTCGGTTCATCCGAAGGCGGAGCGCGGCCCAATGAAGGCTCGCACCACCCGGAGCGTAGCGGTGCGGTGCGCTCCTTCAAGCCGACCGGCCATCGCCACCAGGCCGAAGTGCAGCAAACCGTGGGCGACGACTTTGATCTGTACATGTCGGTCACGTCGATTGAGTTGATCCGAGGGGCGCTGGTTACGGCCCACTGCCTACTCAACCAACCGGTGACCGAAAAAGATTTGTGGAAGCTGTACCGTAAAACTTACAAGTCGGAGCCGTTCATCCGGCTGGTCAAGCAGAAAACCGGCATTTTTCGCTACCCCGACCCCAAGCTGCTACCCGGCACCAACTACTGTGACGTCGGGTTTGAGGTTGAAGAAGGCGCCAACCGAGTGGTGATTATCGCCGCCATCGATAACTTGATGAAGGGGGCAGCCGGCAGCGCCGTTCAGGCGATGAATGTGATGATGGGCTGGGAGGAGACCGCCGGGCTGGACTTTCCGGGCCTGCATCCCATTTGAGATCGAGGTATGCCGCACAAAAAACGCGCCCCGCGCAACCAAACCATAATCCTGACCGATGAGGACCGAACCCGCTGCCGGTCTCGGTTACGGCAGTTGAATGCGCCGGCCGCTGTTGACGCTGTCCTCAACCAAACCATTCACCAAAACCTATTCGAGGCCCTTGACTACCTGCCACCTCACTTTGTTGACCTGCTATTCATCGACCCGCCCTACAACCTGACTAAATCGTTTAATGGGCGCACCTTCAGCCGGATGGCGCTGGTCGATTACGAAACCTGGATCGAGTCGTGGTTGGCCCCGCTAAGCCGGTCGCTCAAGCCCACAGCCTCGATTTATTTATGCGGCGACTGGCAGTCGTCGGCAGCCCTGCACCGAGTGGCGGAAAAATATTTTGTCATCCAAAACCGCATCACCTGGGAGCGCGAAAAGGGCCGGGGGGCCAAAACTAACTGGAAAAATGCGTCGGAGGATATCTGGTTTTGCACGATGTCCAAAGAGTACACCTTCAACCTTGAGGCCATTAAGCTCAAGCGGCGGGTCATCGCCCCTTACACCCACGACGGCCAACCCAAAGATTGGCAGGAGTCGGACCAAGGCCGATTCCGATTGACCCACCCATCAAATTTATGGACCGATTTGAGCGTGCCGTTCTGGTCGATGCCGGAGAATACCGACCATCCCACCCAAAAGCCGGAAAAGCTGCTGGCCAAGATCATCCTGGCCAGTTCTAACCCCGGCGAAGTCGTATTCGATCCGTTCTTGGGTTCGGGCACAACGTCGGTGGTGGCCAAAAAGTTGGGGCGGCAGTACGTCGGCATCGAGATCGACGAGACCTACTGCTGCCTGGCCGAAAAGCGTCTGGCTCTGGCCGAACAGGAGCCGAAAATTCAAGGTTACAAAGACGGCGTGTTTTGGGAAAGAAATAGTAAATTTCGCTAACG
The DNA here is from genome assembly GCA_020634855.1 of Anaerolineales bacterium. Lineage (GTDB taxonomy): Bacteria > Chloroflexota > Anaerolineae > 4572-78 > J111 > JAGRBY01. Next base: position 108,851 of record JACKAU010000015.1, on the reverse strand, counting down.
GACATTCTTTTAGTTTGACCGATACGTGCTTTCAAAATTGACGTTAAGCCGATAGACCACGGCTCGCCGGCCGCCGACCGCCGAAGAACAGACTTGTTCGTTGAAATTCGGCGGTCATCGGTCGGCGGTCGGTCGTCAGGGAGCATCGAAATCTGGTCAAATAAGGATGTATCCATTAGCAAAACAGTAAATTATCGAGGGGAAATACTATGATTGTCCTAAAAATCGGCGGCAGCGAAGGCATCGACTATGATCTAATCGCCGACGACATTGCCGCTGTCGTTAACGAAGGCACGCCGCTGATTGTGGTTCACGGCGGATCGGCCTTAACCAATAAAGTGGCCGAGCAGTTGGGCCACCCGCCGGAATTTGTCACCTCGGTCAGCGGCTTTAGCTCACGCCGCACCGACCGCCGTACGCTGGAAATCTTCGAGATGGTTTACTGCGGCCAGGTCAACAAGGGCCTGGTTGAAAAATTGCAGCGGCGCGGCGTCAAGGCCATCGGCTTGAGCGGCATCGACGGCCGTATTTGGGAAGGCAAACGCAAGGATGCCATCAAGGTCATTCACAACGGTCGCAAGCGGGTCATCCGGGACGACTACACGGGTAAAGTGGAAAAAGTCAACATCGATCTGCTGCAAACCTTGCTCGACCAGGGCTATCTGCCGGTCTTGACCCCACCGGCTATCAGTTACGAGGGCGACGCCATTAACGTCGATGGGGATCGGGCCGCAGCAGCGACGGCGGCCGCGTTTCAGGCCGAGGCGCTGATCATCCTGAGCAACGTACCGGGCCTGTTGGAAAAGTTCCCGGACGAATCGACCCTCATTCGCCACATCCCCAAAGCCAAGATCGACCAATTTATGAGCGTGGCCGAGGATCGCATGAAAAAGAAGGTAATGGGGGCGCAAGAGGCGCTGGCCGAAGGCATCGGCCGGATTGTCTTTGCCGACGGTCGGGTCGAACAGCCGCTGCAACGAGCCATCGCCGGCGAAGGCACGGTCATAGGCTGATTTATGAATGATGAATAATGAACGATGAACGATTTAATTCATCACTCATTATTCATCGTTCATTATTAATTACGGATGATGAATAATGAATTACGAAGAGATTTATGGATTAGAGTCGAAATATACGTCCGGTGGGGTGGGACGAAGACCGGTAGCGCTGGTGAAGGCCCAGGGGGCGCGGCTGTGGGATAGCGAGGGCAACGTTTATATCGACTGCGCCGGGGCGCAGGGGTGGGCCAATGTGGGGCACAGCCATCCGGTGGTCACGCAGGCGATTAAGGCCCAGTTGGACACCTATGTGGCCGGGCAGGAATCGAGCTACAACGATCAGCGAGCCTTATGGATGCGCGACCTGGCTGAGGTGATGCAGACTAGTTTGGGTTGGGACAGTTGTTACATCCATCCCTCCAATTCCGGCACCGAGGCGATTGAGGCGGCGCTCAAGTTTGCCCGTTACCAGACCGGCCGGCCCAATATTGTGGCGACCATGCGCGGTTTTCACGGCCGCACGATGGGATCGCTCAGCGCCACCTGGAACAAAAAATACCGGGAGCCGTTCGAGCCGTTGGTCCCCGGCTTTAACCACGTACCTTACGACAATATCGAGGCGATGACCGAAGCCATCGACGACACCACCGCCGCCGTGCTGGTTGAAATCGTGCAGGGCGAGGGCGGCGTCTTTCCCGGCTCCGGCGACTATTTTGCGGCGCTGCGGCAGTTGTGCAGTGAACGGGGCGCGTTGTTGATCGTCGATGAGATTCAGACGGGCGTTGGTCGCACCGGGCGCTGGCTGGCCTGCGAACACCATGCCCTCGCGCCGGATGTGGTCTCGCTGGGCAAATCGATCGGGGGAGGACTACCGATGGGCGTCACCGTCTGGCGCAGCGAGTTGGGCCAGTTCCAATCGGGCTTACACGGCAGCACGTTTGGCGGCAATCCACTGGTCTGTGCGGCCAGCCGAGCGGTGATCGAAGTGATGGCCGAAGAGCAGCTCCCGCAGCGAGCTGAGCAACTCGGCGCTTGGACCCGAGACGCTCTGGAAGCGCTGCCGGCTCGCCGAATTCGTGAGGTGCGCGGCCTGGGGCTGATGATCGGCATTGAGTTGCGCACGAAAGTGACGCCGGTGTTACAGAAGTTAATGGAACGTGGTGTATGGGCCTTACCGGCCGGATTGAATGTGCTGCGGCTGCTGCCACCGCTGGTCATCGACCAAAGCGACCTGGAGCAGGTGGTTAAGGTTATCGATGAGGTTTTGAGTTAAAGGCGTTACCCTAAACCCGCCTCTCTGGCTTTGACAATAGCGTGGCCGCGGTCGGCTACCTGAAGCTTGCTAAAGATATTCGAGACGTGGTTGCGCACCGTTTTGGGGCTGAGTACAAATGTCTCGGCGATTTCGACATTACTGTAGCCTTGGGCCATCAAATTGAGTACCTCCCGCTCACGGTCGGTTAGCTCCGGAAAGGGTTCGGGTTGGCTTGAGGGCCGGCTGAAGAAGTTGATCAGCCGGCGGGCGATGGCCGGCCCAAATAGCGCCTCGCCTCGGGCTACCGCTTCGATAGCGTACCGGATTTCAACCTGGTCCGCCCCCTTGAGAATGTACCCTCGCGCGCCAACCCGCATCGCGGCAAAGACGGAGTCGTCATCCTCAAACATGGTCAACATCAAAACGCCGATGGTCGGGTTGGTTCGTAAAATTTGTCGGCTGGCCTCGATGCCGTTTAATCCGGGCATCAAGATATCCATCAAGATTACATCCGGCAGTAGCGCCTCGGCCTGAGCGATCGCCTCCGCGCCGCTGCCGGCTTCGCCAACCACCTCAATCCCCGGCAGCGAGTCTAACAGGGCTTTAACGCCATCGCGAAACAACGGATGGTCGTCGACAATTAACACCCGAATCGGGTCCATCAAAAATTCTCCTAACGTTATGTATCGGCTGCCATTCGCAGCGGGAGCTGCACATGCAGGTGCACACCCCGCCCAGGCGTCGAATCGATCAGACAGTTCCCACCTAGTTGCGCCGCCCGGTTTTGCATAGAATTTAAGCCCACGCCGTTACTGTGATGCAGCGGCAGCCCATGCCCATCATCGCTAATTTCTAAATTGAGCGTGGTGTCTAATTGAAGCTTGATGGTACAGCGCCGGGCGTGAGCGTGAGCGATCACATTGGTTAACGCCTCCTGGGTAATCCGGTAGACGGCTACTTCCACGGCTGCCGGTAAATTTACCGTCGCTTCGGGCGCGTCCAATGATACGTCTAGACCATTGTGAAAATTATCCGCCAACGCGTGCAGTGCGCCAACCAGGCCGAGTTGCTCCAGGACCGGTGGACGTAGTTCATACACCAAGCGTCGTACATCAGTGATGGTACTCTGCATCTGTACTTTGATTTCGCGCAGTAGGGCCTCAACGGTGGGCGAGTCATTACCAAGCAAATTGCGGGTCGCATCGAGCTTAAGAGTCATACTAGCCAGAGACGGTCCCAGTCCATCGTGCAGATCGCGCTGTAACCGGCGCCGCTCTTCTTCTCGGGCCGTGATGATTCTTTCCCGCGAACGCTGCAAATCCAGCGTGAGTTGCACTCCGTGGGCCGCAACGCCGGCCTGATAGGCCAGGCTTTGCAGTAGGCGCCAGTCGGCCGGGGTAAACGACTCGCCGGGAGTGCGGGGGGCCAGTTGCAGATGACCGATAGTCTCGGATTGGTACACCAGCGGCAGTACCGCCAAATGACCCTGCGGCGCCCCGTAAGCCGCCGCGACGACCGGCTCCTCATCCTGATTTAAGGTGATGGCCGCATAGGGCAGCTTGAGCGCCTGCGCCACTGTTTCAACGATGGTCGGCAAGACCGCCTCCGGAGCCAGCGTCGCTTCCAATCGCGCCCCTAACCGGGCCAAAACGGCGTAGGGGTCTGACCGGTCGCCATACATCAGTCGATCGATAGCCCGCTGCACCGAGTAACGCAGCGGCTGAAAGGCGACCGCTACCAGAACCGTGATCAACAGGGATACCGTTAGATTGCCGGTTTCCAATTCGAACAGCAGCCCCAAGCCGGTAACAATTAAAATGTACAACCCCACCATAATAGCGGTCAGCGTACCGTAAACCAGGGTCCGGTTGACGACTAAGCCGATATTGAAAACACGGAAGCGAGCCATGGTTAACATCGTGGTCTAATGAGGCGTTAGAACGGCCTCGTTAAGCCAGGCCAATGTTCCATTCAAATCACCCCCTGGCCCGGTATCGATCTCAAAACGCACAATTTTTTCTGCCTCAACGGTAACCACACTGTAGGTGACGGGCCAAATCCGCGTCCGTCCGCTTGGTTCTATGGGCAAGAGGGGCAACCCCAATCTAGTCGGGTCAAATCGACCGGTGTGGGTAGCTTTAGCCCGGTAAGTTAGGTAAAGATCGTGACCGTGCCGTTCAAGTTCGGTCACGTTAAACTGCCAATCAGGAAAGGCCTCATTATAAGTCCGTTGAAACATCACAAACGAGGCTCGATCAAGTGGTTCGTCGGTCCAGCCCGTCAAGTGGAATTTGTTGTCTAGCAACTCGGCCGTAGTGGATAAATTACATCGCTCCCAAGCCATCAGGAATTTAAGGACCGTTTTTTCGACGTTGATCGCATTCATTAGTTAGTCGTCTCCTATGGGGTATTATTAGGGAAATTTGATTTAAGTTTACCCTATCTACCGTCCCGCTGTCTTGGGACAGATGTCCCGATGGGGTTGGGAAAATTAGATTAGCCTCAGTCTCAGTATAAGCTCACCTCCGACTAGGCCGCATCAGCCAAAAGGGGGATCGCTATCTCAGACTTTTGACGGAGATCGATTGATTTCCCGGCTCGATCAGGACGCTTGTCCCAAGACAGCGGGATATATGAAGCTGTAAAATGGAAGTGTTAGACCAAACAGTGGAGATTGGAGATTATAGAGATGAATACACTAACGCGATGGCACATCGACTCGTCCCAAAAGCTCTACTTTCTACTTTTTCTGCATGACCATCCCCAGCTAAAAGGAACGGGCCGAGAACTGGCCGAATATGCTTTTCTGGGCGACACTCCCCTGACCGACCGTATCATTGCCGATTTACAACAATTGGGGCTGCTGGATCGCGTTGATAATGGCTACCGGCTGCGAGAAACGCCGGAAATCAAAGCCGGGTTACAGGAGTTGGCTCAGGCTTTTGCAGAACCACTCAGCCGCCAAAAACTGCTCGAAACCGTCAAGCACCGAGGCCATTTCGTTCAGCATTAACCTGCTTGAGTGAAAGCTCTGCTGAGACCCCAAATTTCTCTTTAAACCGACAGACCGCCGACCACCGACGGGTGACCGCCGAATTCAAGCGAGTATGCTCTTTTCGGCCATCAATGGTCGGCTGCCGGCGGTCTATTTTATCGGAATTCTGGTCAATTTGAGGCTATTTCCCTTGGCCAAAACGGCCAAAACCATCGTTAGTTTGACACTGACAGCGTCGCGGCTTGAGCCTGACGATCTTGCAGCCGTAAGTAAAGCCAGACTACCACTGCGCCGAGCAGCAGCACCAGTTGGGGAATCATCGTTTCCCAGGTCGGGAACACCCCCAGCAGCGGCACGGCCGGCAGCCAGTCAACCGGCGAGGCCGGCAGTACACCGCTCACTTGCAGGGCGTGAATGCCGGCACCCAGGAATTTGAAGCCCAGATAGTAAACCAGCAGTCCGGCTACCAGAAAGAAGGGGCGCAAGGGCAGTTTGACGCCGACCTTAAACATGAGAATAGCGGCCACGGCCAAAATGCCGATCCCGATACTCAGACCCAACACCAAATCTTGTAGGCTAATAGCGGAAGCCATCCCCAGGTAAAATATGGCCGTTTCAGCGCCTTCCCGGAACACCGCTAAAAACGCCAGCAGCGCCAAACCGACCAGGCTGCCGCCGGCCAGGGCTTGGTTGGTGCGAGTTTTGATGTAACTCTGCCAGCCGTGGATGCTGGCTTTGCTGTGCAGCCAGTAGGAGACATAAAACAGCAGTCCGGCGGCGACCAGGCCGGTCACCCCTTCGACCACCTCGCGGTTTTGGCCGGACGCTGCATAATTAAAGACCACGTTCAGCGCCACTGCCACCACCAAGCTGGCCCCAATGCCCACTGCGCCGCCGATCCAAATCCAATGGCGTTTGTCGTTGTGGCCGGAGCGCTGGAGGAAGGCCATCAGCGCTACAATGACCAGCAGCGCTTCCAGTCCCTCGCGTAAAATAATCGCCGCTGCATCAAACATGGAGTACGTCTGCCCTCCCACAAACGGCGCCAGCGATTCACGCAGCCGTTCGATGGCGGCTTCGGCGCTGCTCAGATCGGCCGGTTGAGTTCTGAGCGCGGCCATGGCCCGGCTGAGATCAACTTCGATAGCATTGTAGGCGTCAGGTGATTTCGTCGCGATAGCGCCCTCGACACTAGGCCAAGCCTGACTCACGTAGTTCAAGGCGGCTGCGGCCTCGGCGGTCTCGCCGGCCTCAATTTCCTGGTAGGCGGTGTTCAACGCTTTCATCAGATCGGCCGGAGTGGCTTCAACGACGGCCGGCGTTGCCAACGGTACATCACCTAATTTATCCGCAATGGTTATGGCTTCGACTTCAAGATGCTTATACGCCAGGCCCACCATGAAGGCATCGACCGGATCAGTCTCCAAGCTGGCCTTAACCGCATCCAGCGCACTCTCAAACTCGATGTAAGCGGATGGGTTTTGGGCGCGAATGCCATCTTCAAACGTTTCCCAGTGGTCATGGGCCTCTTCATATTCAGCCTGTATGAGCGTTAGGTTCTGCTGTTCGGCGGCGGCTTCTCCTTCAGCAGCGATACGAGCCAAGGCCCGAAGTTGATCGGCCCCACTTGGCGTCTGGGCCAGAACGGGCCGGACGATGACCAGACCCACCAAGATCACTAAAAACGTCAGAAGATAACGAAACTTAATCATGCAATGCTCCTTGGGAAATAGTTGCTCTCAAGAGGTTATCGTAAAACAAACAATAGCTAAATACAACAGCCTGGATTACTTTCTATTTTTCAGTGCTACCGGTTCGAGATTAACCAGAGTTAATACGAGAATTTACCTTAAGCAAATTAGACCATCCGGCGATGCCCGGCCTCTGAAAACACCAATCCTAACCTCATCGGGACTTCTGCCTCAAGACATTGGGACAGCAAATGCAGTATCCTATGGCTAGATTTGTTAGAAGGGTTCTCATTAGCAGGACCGACAAATCGCAACGAGCAGTATCTCTCTAGTAGTCAAAGGAGAAACAACTATGATAGGTAAAACTCTTTTATTCAAAGTAGCCGCCCTGCCGGCCATCACGGCCTTGGCTCTCACCTTTACCCCGGCCACCATTTACGCCGCAGGCAACACTATGAACCAGCAACCGACAACCGAGCAGCAAGCATCGGCCTGGCAGCCTGCGCCGGCGAAACCAGACATGAGCAGCATCGTCTTTACTAATTACGATGGCGGCGGCGAGGCCATATTAATCGACTTGGGCGGGCAAATGTATACCGTACCGGCGGCTACGGCCACCGGGCCGGGCCGGCTCCAAATCGATGTAAACCCTGGCGCCACGCCCTTTACGGCCAGTCTACCCGGATTTGGCTCGGCTAACCGGGCGATCGATCTCAAGACCGGGCAGATTGAAGGCGTCGATCTCTATTCCATCTTTAAGCTCGATCACACCCACGACAAACTGGCGAACGGCAAACGCACCAAAGACAAGTTCGATTATCTGGCCGTCACCTTTGAAGATTTGACGCCAAACCACTACTATGGCTATGAACTAATCAACCGCGATAGACCCCGCCGGACCTAATCAAATGGGCGTTACCCTGAGGGTAACGCCCATTTTTTTGAATAGAAATCCACCACCATCGACTAAGCCGGGCTTTAGTTTATCTTAAACTACTCTTAAAGTCGGTTAGGCCAATCCATGTTAATCTAAGCTAGATTGACTCGAATAATTCACCAATGAAGGATAAACGCGATGCCCACTATTAAAATCAAACACTGGTTCTTAGTTTGGGGTCTGCTGCTGCTGGTCGGCTTGACGGCCTGCGGCCAGGCGACCAAACCGGAAACGACAATTTCCGCCTCATCTAATACCCAGGCAGCGGCTGACCAAACCGCCCCCGATACCTCACAAGACACGGTCAAGGACGTGGTCGAAACCTCAGCGGCGGCGCAGGCTCAAGCGCCGAAACTGGGCGAAACGATCACCAGCACCGAGGATGTCACCGCGCCGCGTACCCATCCGGGCGGCGAGTACCACGACGTGGCCACCTCCGACGCCGTCAGCTTCCACCCCTATCTGACCAGTGATACGGCCTCCAGCGGTTACCAGGGCCTGGTCTGGACCGGCGGTCTGCTGCGCCTGGATGAAAACACGCTCGACTACATCCCCAACATGGCCGAAAGTTATAGCATCTCCGAGGACGGCCTGACCTTTACTTTTCACCTACGGCCCGACTTGAAATGGAGCGACGGCCAACCGATCACGGCTCACGATTTCGAGTGGACCTACAACCAGGCCAAAATGCCGGAGCATAGCTGGCCCTATCTATCGCAAATCGACTTTATTCAATCGTACAAAGCCCTGGATGACAATACCCTGGAGATCAAAATCGATCACATCTACGCCCCGGCGCTGGGCCAAATCTCCGGCCTGATCACGCCGCTGCCGCAGCACATTTGGGAAAAGTACCCCTGGGATGACCCGGAGAAAAACCCCGAAATCAATCACCCAACGGTGGTCTCCGGCCCCTACAAGCTGGTCAATTGGGAACGCGATCAGTACGCCGAATTTGAAGCCAACCCCGATTACTGGTACAAAGGCGCGCCCAACATCAGCCGCTACGTCATTGAAATTGTGCCGGACCAGGATATCGCGTACCAAAAGTTCAAATCCGGCCAGAGCGACACCGCGCCCATTACGCCGGAGCAATTGGACGAGGCCCGTCACCTCGATAATGCCACCGTTTATGAGTGGTGGCCCGCTGCTGCGCAATGGAGTTACATCGGCCTGAATATGCGCGAGGGTCACGCCACCCACGACCTCAATGTGCGCCAAGGTCTCAGCTACGCCATCGACAAAGCTTTGCTGACCGATGAAGTGATGCTGGGTCAAGCCAAGCGGCTCTGCTCTATCTATCCCGACACCTCCTGGGCTTACAACCCGGACGTCGCCTGTTACAATTTCGACGTCGATAAAGCGTTGGCAGCTTTCAAGGAAGCCGGGTATACTTACGATAACCAGCAGATGCTCGATCAAAACGGACAGCCGCTGAAACTCAAGCTGATTTACGGCCCCAACACCAGCCAGACCCGCGAACTTATGGCGGTGACGGTGCAAGATATGCTCAGCCAGATCGGCATCCAGGTTGAGGTTCAGTCATTGGAGTGGTCCAGCTTCCTACAAGCCTTACACGCCGCCGAGCCGGATTGGGATATGTATCTGGGCGCTTGGAGCAGCACTATCGACCCCCAAATCATGTTTACCATTTGGTCGGCCGATAACATCCCGCAATTGAACTCGGTCGGCTACGTCAACCCGGAGGTTGAGAAGTTATTTACCGAAGCGGGCGCTACCTACGACACCGACGTGCGCCGCGAGAAGTACGGTGAAATCCAAAAAATTATCGCCGACGACGCGCCCTACATCTTCTTGTTCTACAACAAATCCTGGAGCGGCCAGAATAACCGTATCCAGGGTATCGAGCCGACGGCGCTGGGCATCGGCTGGAATCAGGAGGATTGGTACATCAGCGAGTCGACCGGCTCCTAGTTGAAGCAGCGGACATGCGTTTAAGGTGACCGAACTCAGCTTCCAAAATTGACGTTAAGCCGGTAGACCACGGCTCGCCGACCACAGACCGCTAAAAAACAATGAACTCGGTAAAGTTCGGTGGTCAACGGTCGGCGGTCTGCCGTCAGGCGTCGCAGAAATCCAGAACAAATCAAAGATATGTCCGTTAGCAAAAAGGTAAAATGCATATGAAACGTATAACCCAACTCGCTATCATCGTCGTCATCGTTATGGCCATGACCACCTGCGCCTTCGGCGCCGGCCTGGCGCTGGGGGGGTCCGGCCATCTGTTTGAACCGGGCGTTATTCGGGCCGCCGATGAACCCGCCCAATTCGATGTCTTCTGGCAGGCCTGGAACCTCATCCAAAATCGCTTTGTGGACCGGTCCTCGCTGGACACCACCCAGTTGGTCTACGGGGCCATTCGCGGCATGGTTGACGCCACCGGCGACGAAGGCCACACCGCCTTCCTGCCGCCGGAGGAAGTCGAGATTCAAAGAAGCGGTATGGCCGGCAAATTTTCCGGCATCGGCGCGCAGTTAGGCGTCAAAGATTCGCTGCCGATCATTGTCGCGCCCTTTGACGGTTCTCCGGCGGCCGAGGCCGGCGTCAAAGCGGGCGACATCATCATCGATGTCGATGGCGAAGACGTGACCACCCTGCCGCTCAATGAAATTGTCGACCGCATTCGCGGCGAAGCCGGCACCAAAGTGGTGTTGACGGTGCTGCGGCCGGACGACAACAAAAGCCTGGAGATTCCCATCGTGCGCGGCGAAATCACGGTCCCGGCCGCCTCGTGGGCGATGGTCCCCGACACGTCTGTAGCACTCATCCGGCTGAGCCAGTTCAGCGCCAACGCTAAGGACGACCTGGTTAAGGCCGTAACCGAGGCCAAAGCCGACGGCGCGACCGGTCTCATCGTCGATCTGCGCAGTAACCCCGGCGGTCTCTTAGAGCAGGCCATCAGCGTCACCAGCCAATTCTTGAAGGATGGCAATGTTCTGCAGCAAGAAGATGCCGAGGGCAATCGACAAGCTTACCCGGTCGAGTCCGGCGGCGTCGCCACCGATCTGCCGATAGTCGTGCTGATCAACCGGGGTACGGCCAGTTCCTCGGAGATCTTCGCCGGAGCGATTCAAGATCACAAGCGGGGTCCGGTCGTCGGGGAAACCACCTTTGGCACCGGCACGGTGCTGGAACCCTTCCCCCTAGATGACGGCTCGCTGTTGATGCTGGGTACCAGCCAGTGGTTGACCGCCGACGGCCGCCTGATCCGCAAACACGGCATCGAACCCGACGTCGAGGTCAAACTCCCCATCGGCACCGATCTGGTCACGCCGCAGAAGCTTAAGGACTTGTCGGCAACAGAACTTAAGGACAGTGAAGACGCCCAGTTTCTCAAGGCGTTGAATCTGCTGGAAACATCGCCGGCGGTCGATAAAGTGGGCGCCGAATCGGTCGTGAATTGATCTAAGATTGAGTACAAAGTGACTCTCACCTATTGAGCCACGAATTACACGAATTTTCACCAATAATTCCTCGTTTTCGTGTCAATTCGTGGCTAATTTTGTTCTTCACATGCTAAAATCAATCGACAGGTCACTGATGTTAGAACCTACCTATTAAAAGGAGCGACAAAGCAAGCTTTGTCAGGACAAAGTAAACTTTGTCGCTCCTATTCCTTTATCGGAGATGTCTAGCGCTCGGCACAACAACGGACCTACAAATGGTTACAGCCATCGAAACCGACAAGCTCATAAAACGATACGGGGCCGTTACCGCCGTTGATGGGTTGACCTTGCGAGTGGAGCAAGGCGAAATCTACGCCTTTCTGGGACTCAATGGGGCCGGCAAAACCACCACTATTCGCATGCTGCTGGGCATGGTCAAACCGACCGCCGGCCAGGTGCGGGTGTTGGGCGCTTCGCTGCCTACCGGCGACAGGCAGTTGTGGAACGCGGTCGGCTATTTGGTAGAGACGCCTCACGCTTACCCGGAGCTGACCGTTCGGGAGAATTTGGAGGTCATGCGCCGCCTCCGGCCCGGCGTCGAGCCTGCGGCGGTGAGCCGGGTGATCGACCGGCTAGGGCTGGCCGCCTATGCCGATCGCCGGACCGGTACATTGTCACTGGGCAATCAGCAGCGGCTGGGGCTGGCCAAGGCGCTGCTGCACACCCCGCCGTTGCTCATCCTGGACGAACCGGCCAATGGATTAGACCCGGCCGGGATTGTTGAGATCCGGCATCTACTGCTCGATCTGGCTCGGCAGGAGGGCGTCACCGTCTTCATGTCAAGTCACATTCTGGGTGAAGTGGCCCGTCTGGCCGACCGTATCGGCATTATTCATCAGGGACAACTGCTTCAAGAGTTGGATGTGGCTGAACTGGAGCGCAACCGGCGGCGGCGTCTAATCGTCCGCGCACACGACGGTCGAGTGGCGCTGGCGGTGCTGCTCAACGCCGGTTTTGCCGCCAGCCTGACCGCCGACGGCGCGATCGAACTGACCGACAACGCCGCCATCGAACGACCGGACGAGGTGGCCACGCAGTTGGTTCTGGCCGGCCACCCGCCCACCCGGCTGGCGGTCGAACAAGAAGACCTCGAGCCTTACTTTTTGCGTCTGGTGGGTCTGGACAGAGCCGGCCCCGATGTATAACCTCGCACCGGCCGTTTGGGTCGAACTGCTCAAAGTGCGCCGCTCGCGGATGCCGCTCTACACCCTGCTTGGCTTCGCGCTGGCCCCACTGGCCGGCGGCTTTTTTATGATCGTCCTCAAAGACCCGGAGTTGGCCCGTCGTGTGGGCATCATCAGCGCCAAGGCCCAAATTGTGGCCGGGGCCGCCGACTGGCCCACCTACTTGGGCTTTCTGGCTCAGGCCACCGCGGTAGGCGGCTTCATTCTTTTTAGCCTGATCGTCAGTTGGGTCTTCGGGCGCGAGTTCGCCGACTACACGGTCAAAGACCTGCTGGCCCTGCCGACGCCGCGCTCTAGTCTGGTGCTGGCCAAGTTCATTGTGGTCGCCGTCTGGTCGGCGGTGTTAACGGCGATGATCTTTGTGATCGGGGTGGGGGTCGGCCAAGTCGTGGGACTGCCGCCCGCCCCGGCCGGAGTTTGGGGGCCGGGCACAGTTGTTTTAGCCATTACGGCCGGTTTGACCATCGCACTCGTGACGCCGGTCGCCTTCTTTGCCAGCGCCGGGCGCGGCTACCTGCCGCCGATGGGCGCGGCGATCCTCGTCGTGGTATTGACCCAAATCATCGCCGCCGCCGGCTGGGGTGACTATTTCCCCTGGTCGATCCCGGCCCTATACGCCGGAATCGGCGGCGTCCAAAGCCTCACCCTCAGCCCCATCAGCTACGCGCTGGTGGGGGCGACCGGCCTGGTTGGCGTCATCGCTACGCTGGTTTGGTGGGAGTTGGCGGACCAACCCCGGTAGCGGCTCCTGCATCCCACCCAGAAAATCCTTAAGCTTCTCTTAAGCTCACGATAATCTATAGTTAAAGACAAAACTTCCCGACCAGATGTATGATTTGAAGAAAAGTAGGGCTTACGTCGCTCGTAGGACAGTTGGCTAAATTGTCCTGTTTTTGCTGTGGGTAAGGTGACGAACAAGTTAGCCACTTACCGTGCAGTTTTCGGTGCAGCGACTGCCCCGGCGTAAGTTCTATCAATAGTTTACCGGAGTTTTTAGCCACAAACTTAAGCCACTAAGGAGCTACTTTATGAAACGTTCTGCCGCTTTTGTTGTAATCCTGGTATTGTCCGTGTCCGCTTTTATTGCCGGCCCGGCGCTGGCTGACGAAGGCCAACAAACTACCCCTCTGGAGGGCTTTATCGCCTTCACGCCTTACCCCACCCAAGAAATCGCCACCGGCGAGACCGTCACCTTTAACCTCGTCCTGCGCACCGGCGCATCGCCCCAAGTCGTCAAATTGAATCTGAACAATCTACCGGACGGTTGGGCCGCCACCTTTAAGGGCGGCGGACACATCATCGAGTCTGCCTACGTCGAGCCGGAAAACGATACCAAGATCGATCTCAAGGTTGATCCGCCGGCCGATGTTGCGCCCGGAACCTATGATTTCACCGTCATGGCCCACGGCGAAACCGACTCGACCACGATTCCCATTGAACTTATCGTCAAAGACAAGCTCCCGCCCAGCCTGAAGTTGGATGCGGACCTGCCTGTTCTCAAAGGAGCGCCCGATACAACCTTCCGTTACAACACCACCCTCAAGAATGAGGGCGATGAGGATTTGGTGGTTAATCTGGTGGCCGACGCGCCGGCCGGGACGCAGGTGGCCTTTAAGTCGGGCGGACAGGATGTGACCAGCCTGCCGGTGGCCGCTAATGAGTCAAAGAAAATTAGCGTTGAAATGACGCCTTACACGGATTTGCAAGCGGGCGATTACCAAATCAACGTTTTAGCCCAGGGTGGCGATGTTGAAGCCGACACCACGCTCACCGCCGAAGTGGCCGGCCAGTCGCAGATCAGTGTGGCCGGGCCGGACGGCCGCTTATCAGAGCAAGCCTACGTGGGCAAAACAAATCCGGTGGCCATCGTTATCCAAAACACCGGCACCGCGCCGGCCCACAATATTCAGCTCACCGCCTCGCCACCCGCCGGCTGGAAAGTGGATTTTGAACCCAAACAGATCCCCGAACTCGCCGCCGGCAAACAGATGGAAGTCACCGCTAATGTACACCCCGCCGACCAGGCCATCGCCGGCGACTACGTTGTCACCGTGAAAGCGCAGGCCGATGAGGCGGCGCAAAAGTCAACCGAGTTTCGGATCACGGTCTTGACCTCGACCATGTGGGGCATCGTCGGCGTGGGGTTGATTGCCGTGGCCGTGGTCGTGGTAGGACTGGCCGTAGCTCGCTTTGGCCGCCGCTAAGGGCAAGGAGACACTTATGACAGACGTGGTGCTCAAGACCCAAAATCTGACCAAACGCTATGGCGATTTTGTGGCCGTCAACAATCTCAATTTGAATGTGAAGGCTGGGGAAATCTTTGGCTTACTCGGCCCCAACGGCGCCGGCAAAACCACGACCATCCTGATGCTGTTGGGCCTAACCGAACCGAGCGAAGGGCAGGTTCAGGTGTTGGGCTTCGACCCGGTGCGCCGGCCGCTCAGCGTCAAAGCGCGGGTCGGTTACCTGCCCGACCAGATCGGCTTCTACGATGGGCTGACCGCCTATGACAATCTAGCTTACATCGCCAAACTCAACGGCCTCAGCCGCCGCGAAGCTCAAGCCCGCATTGAGGTCAGGCTCGACCAGGTGGGTCTCAGTGAAGTCAGCCACAAGCGAGTCGGTACCTTTTCGCGGGGTATGCGCCAGCGTCTGGGCGTGGCCGAAGTACTGCTCAAAGAGCCGCAGCTGATCATCATGGACGAACCAACGCTGGGGCTGGACCCCGAAGCCGCCCGCGAGTTCCTGGAACTCATTCGCGACCTTAAAAGCCACGGCATCAGCGTCCTGCTATCCTCCCATCTGCTGCACCAGGTGCAGGCCGTGTGCGACCGGGTGGGGTTGTTTCATCGGGGGCAGATGGTACTGGAAGGGACGGTGGAGGCCCTGGCCCAGCGCGTGCTGGGCGGCGCGTACCGTATTCATCTGGAGGCCGACGGCTCGAACGTGGAGACCTATTTGCGCCAACTGCCCGGCGTGGTCAATGTCCACCACGCTAACGGTAGGGCGTTCGAAGTGGAATCCAAAAGCGACCTACGGGCCGAGGCCGCGCTGGCGGTCATGGATGCGGGGGGGCGGTTGTTGTCGCTCAATGTGGAGATACCCAGCCTGGAAGAGATCTACGCCCGTTATTTCAAACAGGAGGGACGCCATGCTATCGCAGCTTAGTAGTAGAACCCACGTGGTTCGAGAAGGATCGCCCTGGACCGGCGTGTGGGCAGTAGTCGGCAAAGAGATGGCCGATCTGCTGACCAGCACCCGTATGCTGATCCTGGAACTGCTCATCCTGTTGACCGCCTTCGGCACGGTCTACGCCGCCGCCCAAAATCTGCGCGACCAGACCGGCGAGGCCCGCTTCTTGTTCTTGAAGCTGTTTACCACCGGCCAGGACCCTGTTCCGGCCTTCGTCAGCTTCCTGGGCTTTCTGGTGCCGCTGCTGGCCATCGCCTTGGCCTTCGACTCGATCAACGGCGAGTTCAGCCAGCGGACGATGTCGCGGGTGCTGGCCCAACCCATTTATCGCGATGCCTTACTGCTGGGCAAGTTTCTAGCCGGCCTGTTTACCCTGGCCCTGGTTTTGACCACCATCTGGCTGCTGATCATGGGCCTCGGCATTCTAAGCTTGGGCGTACCGCCCACCGGCGAGGAAGTGGCGCGCGGCCTGCTGTTTCTACTATTAACATTGTGTTACGGCGGCGTCTGGCTGGCCCTGGCGATGGTTTTCTCGATCCTGTTTCGACAACCGGCCACGGCGGCCCTGGCCTCGATTGCTGTCTGGCTATTCTTTATGGTCTTCTGGGGGATTACGGCCCAACTGCTGGCCCAGTCTTTGTGGCCGGCCCAACCCAGCGTGCCGGCGACCATCTTGGTGCAGGCCAATCGAGAGATGGTGCTCAACCGTCTCTCACCCAATACCCTGTACGGCGAGGCGATGCTAGCACTGCTTAACCCATCGGTGCGATCGTTGGGGTTGGTGCTGCCGATGCAGTTGCAAGGGGCGGTGCTGGGCGCGCCGCTGCCGTTGAGCCAGAGCGTATTGTTGATCTGGCCTCACTTAACCGGTCTCATTGCTGCTATCATATTACTCTTTGCCGTCGGCTATATCTTATTCCAACGACAAGAGGTTAGAGCTTAAACGAAAGGATTAACCTCATATGAACAACAAAGTATTAATTCAACGCGCTATCGCCATTCCACTGCTGGTGGGCATGGCGGGATGCAGCGCCGTCACACTACCCATCCAATCGGCGTTGTCGGCCCAATCGGCTCCGATTGTGATCACCGATGCCGGCGAGAACAGTCAGGTCACCGAAATCGGCGCTCCGGTGACCAAGAATGATACCATGATCGCTCTGCAATCCAACCTAGAACAAATTTATACCCAGGTCAATCCGTCCGTCGTCAGTATTCAGGTTAGCCAAAAGACGGATTTATCCGCCATGTCGAACTTACCGTTCATGTTGGGACGGCCCTTTACGTTTCCCGATAATCCGCAGCAGCCCAATGCGCCGCAGGAGTTTTACCAGCACGGGGCCGGTTCCGGGTTTGTCTGGGATAAAGAGGGGCACATTGTCACCAATAATCACGTAGTCCACGGCGCGGACAAAATCACCGTGACGCTGGCCGATGAAACGGTCGTTCCGGCCGAAGTAGTAGGGACCGACCCGGATAGTGACCTGGCCGTGATTAAGGTTGATTTGCCCGCCGAGCAACTACATCCGGTGACGCTGGGCGACTCGACCCAGGTGAAAGTTGGCCAACTGGCCGTAGCTCTCGGTAATCCATTTGGGTTGGAGAACACGATGACGGTTGGCTTTGTTAGCGCGCTGGGTCGCGTACTGCCGGTCACGGGCAGTGAGAGCCTAAACACCACCGACCCCAGCTTCACCATTCCTGACATCATTCAAACCGACGCCTCAATCAATCCCGGCAACTCCGGCGGGGTGCTGGTTGATGATCAAGGACAAGTCATCGGCGTCACTGCGGCTATCGAGTCGCCATCGCGCAGTTCGGCCGGAGTAGGGTTCGCCATTCCGTCGGCGGTGGTCGATAAAGTGGCGCCGGCGCTGATCAAGACCGGTCACTACGAACACTCGTGGCTGGGGCTGAGCGGTACTAGCCTGTTCCCCGAATTAGCGACCGCGATGAACTTAGATACGGCTCAACACGGCGCGTTGGTCATCGAAGTCACACCCGATAGCCCGGCCGCCAAGGCCGGTCTGCGCGGCAGCGATCGCCAGATCAAGATTGAAGATCAGGACGTGCTGGCCGGCGGCGATGTGATCACGGCCATCGATGGCCAGCCGGTCAATAATTTTGATGATTTGGTCAGTTACCTGGCCGACTCGACCAATGTGGGCCAAACGGTTAAGTTAACGATACTGCGGGACGGTCAGGAGGACACCGTCTCGGCGACGCTGGCGGCCCGGCCTCAGGCCACGGAGCCACCCACCCAAACCGCAACAGCGTCCCAGAAAGGGCCATCGCTGGGAGTCCAAGGCATCGATCTAACGCCGGAGATTGCCCAAGCGATGAACTTGCCGACCAACCAGCAGGGGGTGCTGGTCGAGCAGATTGTGCTTGACAGCCCGGCCGACAAGGCCGACCTGAACGGCAGTTACATGGCCGCACCGATCAACGGCCGGTCGATCCAAGTTGGCGGTGATGTGATTGTGGCCGTCGATGGCCAGCCCATTACCGGTGTGGCCGATCTGCGGACATATCTGAACAGCCGCAAACCCGGCCAGGAAATCACGTTGACCGTACTGCGCGATGGCAAAAAGGTCGATGTGCCGGTTCACCTTGACGATCTGGCCGGCACGTCGTAGAGGTCGGTGGAGCATCCAAGCTTGCTTTGATCGAACTTTGATGATGGTTACGAATTTTCATCCGCCGCCATCATCAGAATCGGCTGATATTGGCAGCCAACGGTCGATTCCAAGTTTGGAATCGACCGTTAGCTGCTCGTTTGAGGTTTGCCTAGCCTAAATGTTCAAAAAAGTGGTTAAAATGGTTAAAAGTGCTGTATTCATAAAAGGAGCATAACCGATGTCAACTGAACAAAATAAAACCTTAGTCCGTCAACTGGTGGAGCAAGTGATAAATCAGGGAAATACAAGTATGATCGACGAGTTACTTACACCTGACTTCGTTGAACATGAGGAACTTCCGCCGGGCATACCACCGGGTCGTGAGGCCCCCAAAGCGTTGTTTACTATGTTGCATAGTGCTTTCCCCGACATCAAAGCCACAATTGAGCACCTTATCGCCGAAGGTGACAAAGTCGTATTGCACATGACCTGGACCGGCACCCATAAGGGTGAGTTTATGGGCATCCCCCCCACCGGCAAGCGCATAGCCATTAACGTGATCGACATTCTCGGTATTGCTGAGGGCAAGTTTACGGCCCATTGGGGGGTCATGGATAGTATGGCTATGATGCAGCAGCTTGGCGTCGTCCCCGCGCCGGGAGCGGGTTAAGCGCGAGGGGTGCTGTGGGTTTAAGGGAACTTGGTCGATAAGGTGCAGTAAAACGAAAGTCAGCAGATAAATGTTGCTGAGTTTGGAATCGACCGATCGATGTATCGATCGGTCGTTGCTGAGTTTGGAATCGATTGATCGATGTCCGGCTCACTCCGGCTGGATATGGCTATCCAGCCGGAGTCATTAGCCAGCCGCCATCGAGAGACAGTTCGTAGTCACCGCTATAGCGGTACTGCCCAGGAAATGACTAAAGCCATTACTACAAACCAGATGCTTCTCCGCCTAAAGTCTGACCCAAGCTCCGCCGTTTTTCGGATGAGGGCTAGCCGGAAGCACAGTATACTGGTCTCAACATCACATCATCTCGCTCACTACGCAGCGAAAACAAGGATTACGTATGAAATCGAATTGGAAAAAACAGTTTAAGAAGAATTGGGGTATCTGGGTAATAACGCTGCTCATGGCCTGCACGTTGATCGGCCGGGGCGCGCCGTCATTGATCCGGGGTATCTCTGGGCTGATGTCCAGCTCCGACCAAACCGCAACGGCGGCCACCACCCCCACCACAGCGACAGCCGCTGTGACCGGCAGTACGCCAGAGGTCTCATCGGACGCGCCGACAGAAACGCTGGCAATTGCGGCGCAGTTTGACCATGTCGCGGACTTTCACCAAGATCGGGCCGCGGTCGAAGTTGATGGGCAGTGGGGGTACATCGATAAAAGCGGCCAAATGGTCATCGAGCCGCAGTTTGAAGATGCCGGCAACTTTGTCGAGGGGCTGGCCTGGGTGCAGACCGAAGAGCAGTACGGCTATATCGACCCGACCGGGGCTTACGTCATCGAGCCGCAGTTTGACCACGGCCAAAACTTCAGCGATGGTCTGGCGGCGGTTCAAGTCAACGACAAGTGGGGCTACATCGACCAAACCGGTAAGATGGTCATCGAACCGGCTTACGATTTTGCCGATCCGTTTGCCGAAGGGTTAGCCCTGATCAAACAAGACGATAAGTGGGGCTTCATCGATGAGCAAGGGCAGGCGGTCAGTCAAGCCCAATTCGACGGCGGCTGGGATTTTTCCGGCGGATTGGCCTGGGTTATCGACAGCGGCCAGCGCGGATATGTGGACAAAACCGGCCAGGTCGTGATCGATCCGCAGTTCGAACAGACCCGCGATTTTGCCGATGGTCTGGCTCCCGTCGAGCAGGAAGGGCGCTGGGGCTTCATCGATACCACCGGCCAGATGGTTATTAAGCCTCAGTTTCAGGCTGCGGCCCCATTTGCCGACGGCCTGGCTCCGGTGCAGTCTGGCGGCAAGTGGGGGTACATTGACCAAACCGGCCAAATGGTTATCGAACCGCAGTTCACCCACGCCGAGAAGTTTCACGAGCAGATAGCCAAAGTGGACATGAACGGCAAAACCGGCTTCATCGACCAAAAGGGAACGTTTGTCATCGAACCGCAGTTTGACCACGCCGCTTCATTTTCTGAGGGGCTGGCCGCGGTCGAGGTTGATGGCAAGTGGGGGTTTGTCGCGCACAGTTCATAGAGTTTATGACGTTTTAGAGTTAGGGGGGTTAATGCTAGTTTTGGAATTGGTTGAAATTAAACTGGAAGATAATATTGGCACGATTACCCTTAATCACCAGGGTAAACTCAACTCCATCGGTGAAGCCCTGGTCAATGACCTGATTGCCGCCTTCGACGAACTGGAAAGCGCCCAGGCGCAGGTGGTGGTGCTGCGAGCTAAGCCCGGCGTCAAAGTCTGGTCGGCCGGACACGACATCAGCGAACTGCCGGACGGGCGGCGCGATCCGCTGGGTTACCACGATTCATTGGAAAAGTTGCTGCGGCGCGTTCAGGATTTCCCCGCGCCGGTCATCGCTATGATTGAAGGAACAGTGTGGGGCGGAGCGTGCGATTTATGTATTTCGTGCGATATTGTCATCTGCGCCGACGATACCACCTTTGCCATCACCCCGGCCAAATTGGGCCTGCCCTACAATGCTTCGGGGTTGGTACATTTCATCAACGTGGTGGGGCCGCAAAAAGCTAAAGAAATGTTTTTCACAGCCCGGCCCATCCTGTCTCGCGAGGCGCTCAACTCGCGCATGGTCAACCACGTAGTTAAACGGGAAGAGTTGGAAGCGTTCACCTACCGCATCGCCGGCACCGTTACGGAAAACGCGCCGTTAGCTGTGCGCGCGCTCAAACGGCAGTTTCGCCATCTGTTGGGCGGCCAGATGCTCTCATCAGAAACCTTTGAGGATATTCAAGGCATGCGTCGGGAAGTGTATGACAGCCGGGATTATCGGGAAGGGATTCAGGCGTTCAGGGAAAAGCGCAAGCCTGATTTCAAGGGACGTTGACTCGCCGTTTGTGGTAACGGGGGACGGCTAAAGCCGTTACTACAAACTTAGTTCACGGCGGCAGGCAGATGCGAACCGTGGTTCCCCGCCCCGGTTCGCTCTGCAATTCAAAGCTGCCGCCCAGTTTTTCGATCCGCTCGCGCATCGAGCGCAGCCCCAGATGACCGGCGAACGTTTGGTCGGGGTCGAAGCCCTGGCCGTCGTCGTCAATCTCCAGGATTAAACCTTCGCCGTTTTGTAGCGACAGAATGATCCGTTCGGCTTTGGCGTGTTTGACCACGTTGTGGGTGGCTTCTTGAGCGATGCGGTAAAACGCTTCTTTGCAGGGCAAAGGCACGGCCGGCTCCGGGCCGAAATTCGTCTCGACCTGCAACTTATGGCGCACGCGTAGGGCTTCGGCCTGTTTGCTTAGGGCGCCCACCAACCCTTCCGACTCCAAAATCTCCGGACGCAGTTCAAAAATCAAGGCCCGCATTTCCGTCAGTCCGGCTTCGGCCAGGTTCATGATGTAGTCCAACGGTTCGGCCAGCTTGGTTGGGTCGCGATCGAGCAGCATGCGGGCGGTGCGTGTACCCAAAGCGATACCATACAACGCTTGCGAGACCGAGTCGTGCAGTTCACGGGCCAGGTGACGACGCTCTTCCAGCGAGGCTAAGGATTGCGCTTGCTCGTACAGCCGGGCATTCTCAATGGCGATGGCAGCCTGATTGGCAAAGGCCAGGGCCAGGTCAACGTGCCGAGCCGTATAGAAGTTAGGCTGGCAGTGGCCCAATTCTAACATGCCAATAGCTCGATCTTTAAGCAGCAGCGGGACACCCAGCCACGAGCCAATTTTGGTCAGGGGACAGCCGGCCATTGTTCGCAGCGCCTGAGCCGAAGCCGTATCGGCTTGCGTATCCGGCACGAGGACGGGCTGCTGCTGCCGGATGATTTCCACAATCAAGGGCGCTTCCAGCGATAATTGCATCAGCGAGGAGCTTGTCTCTTGCGGTCCCACGTAGAGCAGGACATCAAGAGAGGTTTCATCGACCAAATCAAATAGCCCGGCGCTGTCATAGGCGACGACCTGACGTAACTGCTCAACAATACGACCCAGCAGCGTTTTGAGTTCCAACGTGGCGGTGAGATCGCGCGAAACGCGCAGCAGAGTTTCCAATTCTTGAGTCCGTCGGGTGACGCGCTTCTCCAACAGTTGGCGGGCTTGAACTAACTCGGTCAACTGCGCCTCGACCGTTTGGGCCAGACGCGCCTGTCGCATGGCGATGACATAAGCCAGTGTCGTCCCCAGACTCACCACCAGCAGACCGGCAATTTGCAACACCCAGACCGACCGCTGCACCACGGCAATCTGGCCGCGCTCTTCGGCAATCAGACTGGCTTCAAACCAGCGATAAACCAGCCACCACAACAGCAGCAACACGACCAGCGTCACCGCCGCACTCGTCAGCCCTCGCCAACGCGGGTTGGAGGAGGATACTAAATTGAGATTCTCCGGATCGGCCACAGTCATTCGTCCTCTTTGACCGGCTTTAATACGAGACCAGCCCAATTTTGACGGCATGAAGCGCCGCCTGGGTACGGCTGAGTACACCCAGTTTATTCAAAACAGCGCTCACATGCGTCTTGACGGTTTTCTCACCAATGCTCAACTCGCGGGCAATCTCCTTGTTAGACAGCCCTTTACCGATCAGCCGCAGCACCTCCGTTTCGCGCTCGGTCAAGTTTTCGGGGGTGTCGGGTAGCTTGACTTCGCGCACCAGGCGAGCCGCGGCTTCCGGTGAAAGTTGAACCTGTCCGGCGGCGGCAGCGTGAATGGCCCGGCATAACTCATCGGCTTTGGTGTCTTTGAGCAAATAGCCCACTGCCCCGGCTTTAACCGCCCCCACTACCGAGGCGTCTTCCAACACACTGGTCAGAGCAATAATTTCAACATCGGGCTGGTCGCGGCGCATTTGCTTGATGGCGGTGATGCCGTCCATTTTGGGCATCAACAAGTCCATCAAGACCACATCAGGCTGCAAATCTCGCGCCAGGGCCAGCGCTTCCTCGCCGTTCTCGGCCTCCCCCACAATTTCAATCCCTTCATCCAAGGTTAAAAACATTGTCAAGCCTTGCCGGACAACGCTGTGATCGTCCACAATCATTACACGAATGGTCATTTACTACTCCTATCTAACTGGGTCAGGACTTACGCAAGTCTAAAGGTAACTGTCACTTGGGTAAGCTAAATCAACTTATTTGAGATAATCCGATGCTGATTTATTGATAATAAGTGACTGTCACCTGGTTCTGGTTATCTCGCCATCTCCGACCAAAGTCTGAGGCTAGCCCAAGTCCTTTGCCGGATGCCCGCAAACTGGTTCAATGGTATGCTGTAATTATTCAGCCGTAAATAACGTCGCTTACAGGCTAAGGCTGAGGCTAAGGCGGAGAGAAGACAGATCTAACGGAACGACCTTCAACAGATAAAATGGCGTTTTTTCCTAACCTTGGCTTTGACCTTAGCCTTATTTTGCGCTAAGGGTAGCTGACGGCTGAATTGATATCATTTTACCTTATAAGTTTTCTAGTCGAAAATCGCAGCCGAGGTTGGCCCGAACAGCTTCAGGAAGGGGATGGCGTGAATGATAAAAATTCTTCTCATCGATGACGAACCGAACGTCATCCAGGGCTGGCGGATGCGATTGGCCCTGGAAGATGATCTGGCTGTCGTCGGTGACGCGCGTGACCTGGAGACCGCGCCGCTGATGGCGCAGGCTACCCAGCCTGACGTGATTTTGCTCGATCTGATGCTGACCGGCCGCAACGGGGCCGACCTAATCCCCCATTTGGTTAAGGCCGCGCCCGGCTGCCGGATCATCGTCGTTTCGATTTATGACAACGCCGGTAATCGTTATTTAGCGTTGCAAGCCGGCGCGGCCGCTTTTGTGGCCAAGCAGGAATCGCCCGAAACCCTGCTCACAACGATTCGGGCTGTGATGGCATAGAGAGTAGAGACCTTAAGGACACCTTATGAATAATGACCTATTTTTTCAAGAAATTGCGGAAGCCGGCTATCTGCTGCTCGATCCGCTTCATCCGGCCAGTCTTGGCGGAACGCGGCTGCTGATTGCCCTACGCGAGACGCCTACTGAGCACCATTATGATCCTGAACGGATCGATCTAAGCCGATCTGACCCGGACGGCGGCGTTGCTCAAGCACGATTGACCTTAGCCGCGTTGACCAGCGGCGCTTGGTCGCTAAGCTCCGGGCCGGTGGTGCTGCGCGATCGTTTCGACAAACGGGTCTACTTTTTCACCTACGGGGGCGCTTTGGAAATTTATGCCAAAGCTGAGATAGCGGTCTGCGTTTTGACCTCGCCGGCGCCCATTGTGGAAATGTCGAACGAACCGGGTAGCGTTGCCGAGCAGTTGGTGACAGAAACCGAAGCGTTGCTGGCTCGAATGCACGCCAACTGGGGACGCGATGACCACGGCTACCACCAGCGGCTGGTTGAGATCGAGCCGCTGGAGCTATATGCGGCCACGATCTTTTATCTTTCAGAGACCTACGAACAAAATTCCGCCCTGCGCCGCAGCTTTCATCACTTTTACGACATGCTGCGCCAGGAACAAGAATGGCTGCACGGATTAGGCCGGCCCAAAAACGCGCCGATGCAGTTGGCAGCGCTGTTAGCGCCTGCCGGTTCGGATCCGGCATCGTCAAATCCATAATTGAATACACCAAAGGAGGTTAGAAATTGTCGTCAGATCAGGTTAAGCTGCCCCATGCGGGTTCCGGCATCTTCACCGCAGGCTTTGAGCGGTTAAAATCAGGGATTAATTTCAATAACTTTGCTACCCTGATGGTAGTCGCCGTGGTGATGGGGGCCGGGACAGGACTAATCACCGTCGTTTTTGTTAAAGCCATTGCATGGATTACGTATTTTTCATTTGTAGAGGGATTACCTCAAATTCTAGCGCCCCTGGGGGCTGGCTGGATTATTTTGGTGCCTGTCATCGGCAGTCTGATCACCGGGCCGATGATCGCCTACTGGGCTATTGAAGCTAAAGGACACGGCGTACCGGAAGTGATGCAGGCCATCATTATGAGGCGGGGTCGGATTCGCCCCCGCGTGGCGGTGGTCAAATCGGTGGCCTCGGCGATTTGTATCGGCACCGGCGGATCGGCCGGGCGAGAGGGACCGATTGTCCAAGTCGGCGCCGCCTTAGGCTCAACGGCGGCACAACTGTTAAGGCTCGGTCCCCAGCGAACCATCACCTTGGTGGCCTGCGGCGCGGCGGCCGGTATTGCGGCCACCTTTAATGCCCCCATCGCCGGGGTTATTTTTGCGATGGAAGTTATTTTGGGTGAATTCACCACCCACTATTTTGGTATGGTCGTCATCGCTGCCGTGGCCGCCAGCATTGTTAGCCGCGAATTTTTGGGCGATTTTCCGGCTTTTGCTATCCCCTCCTATTCTCTGGTTAGCGCTTGGGAGCTACCATTGTACGCCTTGTTAGGGGTGTTGGCGGCGTTGGTCGGCTGGGGATTTGTCAAGATACTTTACTATGTTGAAGATCGGTTCGACGGCTGGCGCTTTCCTGACGCCTTCAAGCCGGCCATCGGCGGGATTGGGGTGGGGCTAATTGGCCTATTCTACCCTCAAGCCCTGGGCGCCGGGTTAATAACGATTGAGAAAGGGTTAAACGGATCGCTGGAGTGGAACCTACTGCTGATGTTGATATTTGCCAAATTGTTGGCCACCACATTTACTTTGGGGTCCGGCAATTCAGGCGGAATATTCTCGCCGTCCTTATACATGGGGGCGATGCTCGGCGGCGCCTTTGGGTCTATCGTCCATTTTCTCTTTCCAACCATGACAGCCACCTCTGGGGCGTATGCGCTGGTGGGCATGGCCAGCGTCTTTGCGGCCGCCGCTCATGCACCCCTGACCGCTTTCTTGATTGTCTTCGAGATGTCGGGGGATTATCGTATGATCTTACCGCTGATGGTGACGGTGGGGTTGAGCACCCTGCTATCGCAAACGATAAGTCCCTATTCCATTTACACCTTGAAATTAGCCAAAAAAGGTATCCCGTTGGAGCGCGACCGCGATGTCGATGTGATGAAGGGGATAACCGTTGGGGAAGCCATGACCCAAAAACCGGATGTGGTGCAGGCTGAAATGAACCTATCCCAACTGTCCGACGCCTTTGTGAAGACGCGCCATCATGGGTTTCCGGTTATCGACAAGGACGAGCAACTGCTCGGGGTGGTTACCATCCAAGACCTAGCAAAGGCTCGTGAACAAATGCTAGACCAGTCGCCGACCGTGGCCGACATCACCCACCAAGAGATTGTGGTGGCTTACCCCGGCGATCCCCTCTCCAAAGCGTTACGCTACATGAGCGATCGGGGGTTTGGGCGCATCCCGGTGGTGGATCCGCAGCACCCTAAACGGTTAGTCGGCCTATTACGGCGGGTAGATGTGGTGCGAGCCTATCGTCGGGCCATTCTACGCAAAATGGAAAATCAATACAAAACGGAGCATCTGCGGTTGGGCCGGTTGACCGAGACCGAGATTCATGAATTTACGTTGGCAAGCAATATGGCCGCTGTCGGGCAGCGGATTATGGATTTAGACTTGCCGCCCCAGACGCTGATCGCATCGATCCAACGCAACAACCAAATTATCATTGCCCACGGCCAAACACGCCTCCAGCCGGACGACCGGGTGGTGGTTATCACCCGGCAAGGCACCGCCGAGACTGTACGCCAGGTCATTGTTGGGCGCGGTTAATCCATCTCAGGGGTTGGATTAAAAGTCTAACCGGCCAAGGTGGGTTCAGTCTGTTAATCTGAAACGGGGTCAAAAAAACTCATATCAGCCCAATATCAGGTCACTTTTAGACTGAACCCATCTTTTTGTAACAGCTTCTCAGTAACTATAGGGAGATCACTACATGCTAAAAAACTATATCAATCCGGCGGACCGTCAACAGGCCGGGGGGCAACTGCCCCGTTTAATGGTCGAAGGGCTGTTGTTGGGCGGCACCGGGTTGGGTGTCCTGGCCCTTATCTTTGAGATTGCGGCCGATGCCTTCAGCGTGGCCGCCTACCAAACCCTGCTAGCTATTCATGGGGCGGGGGGGTACCACCAGATTGCTATTCTGGCCTTTATTGTTTTATCGGCGCTGTTGTTTTTTGGCATTGTCCCCGCCTATAAAGCGGGGGCTTATCTACGGCCCAACGCCGGCGGCAGCGGGCCATTGGTGGAAGCCATCGGCCCGCCCTGGCTGCGGTGGCTGTCGTGGGTCGGAACCAGTCTCTTCTTCATCGACGCCGTCTTGACGATCATCATCAGTTCGATCTCGGCCTCCGATGTGATGATGTTGATCGTGCCCAAAATGGCGCCCTACCGCATCGTCCTGGCTGAACTATTCGCCTTCTTTATCATGGCGGTTTTGGTAGCCATTGGCCCCAAGCGGGCCGTGCCCCTGTTTCTGATCGGCGGCGGTTTGTTTACCCTGTTCACCATCGCGGCCCTGGGTATGGTCGGCTTCTCTTCGTTAATCCATCCCCAATGGGCCTTCCTAACGCAAGGCATCGTCAACCGACTGGAAGCCAACGGCGTGGTTCAACAGGTTATCCAGGTTCAACAAGATATTTCGGCCATCAGCACGGTGCTTTTTTTCCAGTTGTTCTTTCATTCCATGTCAAGCGCCATGTTAGGGTTCTCCGGGTATGAAGTGATCCCGGCCAGCGGTAAGCACGCCGCCCGCCCCAAGTGGGTGGTCATCAACACCGCCTTGACCCTGGCGGCGGTTTTTCTGATTGGCACCGGCGTGGTCCAACTCTATGCAGCCCAACAGTGGGACATCCCGGCCACCGAGGGCTACAGCACCCTTTTGATCGAATATGAAATTGAGGCGGCGCAAGTTTTGGGGCACGGCATCGATCCGGACAATGTGGTGGTTACCAATGACGACCGGCAGGCCGCGGCCAATCTTTATAACTCCATTCCGGTCGAGCGGGCGTCGGAGGAACTGTTTGGCGAGGCCAAATCTCACCTGGCCAGCGAACGGGATCGCCTGTCTGAAGGTGAATTTATTAACGAGGTGGCCTACGATATTGCCCTGTCGCGGGCGTTGAAGAGCGCCATCACCGGGACGCCGGGGGACACCTTTCTGGTGGTGGCCGGGCTGCTGCTGGCCATTATCCTGCTACTGGCCCAAGGCGGTGGCTACGTCGGGGGGGCCGCTGTCGCCGCCAACGCCGCTCGATTGGGCCGCCTGCCCCAATTCTTTACCGATGACCGGCTGGGCATTGTGGTGATTTGGGCTATCTCGGCCGTGCTCATCCCGATTATCCGGGAGGTGGTGGTGGTGGAGTCGTATTACGCCTTTGGCTTTGTCAGCGCGTTTGTAATTACCAGTACGACTGTCTTTTTCGTCCGACCGGATGTACTCCATCAGCGCAACATTGAGCCTCATTCGGCGGAAGCCCGCTCGCTGCGCTTTGCCGGGCTGCGGGGAATGATTGCCAGTTACTTTATGGCGGCTGTCTTGGTCACTCAAAAAACGGAGGCGCTGGGGGTGATCGTCCTGGGCGGCGCGATGTTAACCTTGTTTCAACTTTATATTGCCAACGGCGGTATTAGGCGGCGGGCGGAAGCGGTGGCGCTGCCGGCGGCCTTGCCCACCGGCGAACACAACGCCTCTTTTGAAATGGGCATCCAGCGCGCCCACGATTACGCTCGGCAGCGGGGCATTGTCGATGCCTTGGAGGATCTAATCGAGTCGGGCGCGCTGGGCAAATTTGATGTTGGTCCGGAGCGTCATCGCATCCTCATCGCTTACCTCTATAATATCGATCCATCGCTGTTTAACCAGAATGAACATCACGATGATTATGAGCGCATCGAAGAACCGAATATTAAACTCGAGGAAACGTATCAGTTAGCTTACAGCCAACGGGAGCAAATTCTCACCCGGATTGAGCATTTCTCGCATTTTGGGATATTCATGTTCATTCGCAATTATCACGTCAACTGGGTGGCCCCGGAATACGGCCGTGATGCGGCGGACGTGCAGCAGGCCATGGTCAACATCCTGTTTCCCCAAACCGATCACGACACCATTTGGGCCGAATACTGCGCCTTTCAACCGACCCGCCAGCCTGAACCAATCTGGCAGTTTAGCCGTCGCCGTTACTTGTGGGCCAAAGCCCAATGGCCCAACCTCAGCGGCCGCATCACCACTATCTGGACGCTGCAAGATTTCGATCTGATTCCCAAAAACATCGATGTCCGCATGGTCATCACCGTAGCCGACGGCAAACAGTTCCGCCACGTAAAAATTCATACCGGCGATGGCAATGACAATGATTTACCCTCCGCCTCATAACCAGATCACGATTATCGACCGGGGGGATGATTGGCGCTCCGGGGGCGTTGTGGTAAAATAACGCTTGCAAACAAGTGTTCTAGAGGCAAAAAGAGTGGCTATCCGTATCCTGCCGCCAGATGTTGCGGCGAAAATCGCGGCGGGCGAGGTGGTGGAACGCCCCGCTTCGGTCGTCAAAGAACTGGTCGAAAATTCAATCGATGCCGGGGCGGCCTTTATCCGGGTCGAAATTCAACAGGGCGGTAAACGGCTCATCCGAGTCATGGACGACGGCTGCGGCATCCCCGCCGACGAGGTGCCGCTGGCCTTTGCCCGGCACGCCACCAGCAAGCTCGACACGGTGGAAGATCTCAACTGCGTCAAAACGCTTGGCTTTCGGGGTGAAGCGCTGGCCTCGATTGCGGCCGTGTCTCAATTGACGCTGTCCACCCGACCGGCCACTCAGGCGGCGGCCAGCCGTATTCGGGTGGAGGGCGGACACCAGGTTGCGCTCGGGACAGCCGGTTCGCCGGCCGGCACGATCATCACCGTAGAAAACCTCTTTTATAATGTGCCGGCCCGTCTCAAATTTCTCAAAGCCGATGCGACCGAGGCCGGCCACATTCACCGCATTGTCTCCCACTATGCCCTGGCCTACCCCCACATTCGCTTTACCTTACTCAGTGACAACCGCACCACCTTTCAAACCAGCGGCAGCGGGCAACTGTTCGATGCCCTGGCGGCCGTTTTTAGCTTGGAAACCGCTCGACAGATGCTGGAAGTGGCCGGGCAAGAGGTTGCGCCGGAGTTGCCGCAACCCATCGCCCTGTACGGTTACACCGGCAGCCCGTCGCTGCATCGCGGGATGCGGGATCAAATTGTCTTTTTTGTCAACAAACGCTGGATTCAAGATCGCGCCCTCAACCAGGCCGTGGTGCAGGCTTACCACACCTTTTTGCCGGTCGGCCGGTTTCCGGTGGCCGTGCTGAACATCGAGCTTGATCCGGCTCAGGTTGATGTCAACGTTCACCCTACCAAGGCCGAAGTCAAATTTCAAGAGCCACGCCTGATCTTCAAGGCGGTCCAGCGGGCTGTTCGGGAAGCTGTGGTGGCCGCCGCACCGGTCCCCAGTTACGGCACCCATCTGACTCCTTCTGCCACCACGTTTACCGGTCACGCCGGCGACCCCGGCGTGTGGAGCAGCGCCTTCCATGGCCACAGCCGCAGCGAGGCCGGCCAGTTTGGCTTCGAGGCGCAGCGCACGTTACCGTTCCCCTCACCTGGCAACGACGGTTTAGAGGACGCCTGGCCGGTTGGAGATGAGTCTGCTTCGAAAAAATTGCCGCCAATGCGGGTGGTCGGTCAAATTCAGCAAATGTACATCGTCACCGAGGGTCCGGACGGGCTGTATTTGATTGACCAGCACGCCGCTCACGAACGTATCTTGTATGAGAAACTAGCCGCCCAAAAAGCCAAGGCCGATGTGCCCCGCCAGCAACTGCTCGAACCGGCTGTGGTCGAGCTGTCCCCCGGCCACGCGGCCATTGTTGAATCGGAATTGGAAGTCTTAATCGGAATCGGCTTTGAGATTGAGCCGTTTGGGGGTACCACCTATCGGCTGCGGTCGGTGCCGGAGATGCTCAAGCAGGCTGAGCCGGCCCAAGCCTTCATCGACATTGTGGCCGAAATCGCCGATGGGGCTATTCCTCTAGCTAAAGAAACTCACGAGAAGATAGCTATCACGGTTTGTAAACGAGCTTCGGTTAAGGGGGGGCAAGTACTGTCACATGAAGAGATGCGCGAGTTGGTCCGCCAGCTCGAGACCACGGTAGCGCCCCGCACCTGTCCGCACGGTCGTCCCACAATGATCCATTTGAGCGGGGCGCAGTTGGCTCGGGAGTTTGGTCGGATCTAAGGTCAAACCCCGTTTCGGTTATCGGGGTTTTCGTTCGGCTACCCATAAGTGAGCCAATCCGCGCCAGCGCTCATGGTGTTTAACCACCAGGCCGGCCTCGGTGATGTGCTTGGTCCAGGTAGCGGAGGAAAAAAAGCTAAATACCCCCGGTCCAAACGCAATAAAGTTCAGCCAATCGCGGTCATGTTCAGCAATCAGCAGCTTGCCGTTCGGTTTGAGGATCCGGGCGAATTCATTAAAAATCTTCTGCCGGTCAGCGGCGTCGTGCAGTTCGTGCAGGCTGAAACTACAATAAATCACATCTGCCCAGTTGTGTGGCATGGGCAGGCTCCCCACTTTGGCCGTCCGGCGATAAATGCGGCGGTCGGTGTCTAAGGGCGGCGTCATGGCTCTGGCTCGGCGCAAGGCGGCGTCGGGCATTTTGTGCGGATCATAAATATCTAAAACAAAGTAGTGGCCTCGATTGAAGCGAGACAAAAAGCCCTGGGTACCCCGAACCTTGCCGCAAGTAATATCGATAATGACATTGGTTTCGTTCAAGTTGACCAGTTCAGCCAGCCGATCATATTCGCGTCTAGGGCCAAAGTCATAAACGATGAAGGAGGCCACCAGAATATTGACGATAATCACGATGGCCCCAATCCCGGCCACTAAAAACAGCCAGGACCAAGGCGCTGTTAAAAACGCGCTCGATATCAGCGCCGCCAGCCCAAACACCATAATACCGGCAAAAATAGGCCAGTTATAAACCAACGTTGAAATCGTACCCGAATACTGTGGGTTGCGCAGCAGTTCGGGGAAGAAGCCAGGCTGTGATTTTGCAGTCATTCGTCACTCCTCAGGTTATTCAATCGAGGGATATTCAAAATAATCATTCACAACTTTTAGAAAAGAATGAAAGTTATGAAAAAACAGGAGTGAAAAAGTTGGTTATGACGATAACTTTTTCACCTTAAGCGCCGCGCCGAGCAATTTGAGAATACTGTTAGGTTTGTGGGCTTCCAAATCTTTGTAGACATCAACGCCGGTTTCAAAAAAGGTGAGCAAATTTTTCACTTGCTCTCGCTCGTAGGCTCCTTCAGACGGCGGCATCGTTTCCAGTTCGGCCATACTTTCTCGAAGCATATTGATGGTCGGATCGACCTCTCGTTTCTTACGTTCGCGGGCGATAATCCGCCCCATAGTCCAGACATCCTTCTCGGTCGTATAATATTCGCGTCGCTCGCCCTTGATATGCAGCCGGGTGACCAGCCCCCACGAGATAAGCTCGCGCAAAGCCATACTCACATTACCCCGACTAATTTGCAGTTCTTCCATTATATCGTTGGCGCACAGCGGTTCATCTGACAGAAACAGTAGGGCGTGGACCTGAGCCATAGTCCGGTTGATACCCCACAACGACCCCATCTCGCCCCAGTGCAGGATAACTTTTTCTTTTATTTGATCAAGTGTCGCCATGGTCTTCTAAGTTTTCAGAATTTACTGAAAACAGGATAGCATAGAGCGGCTCAGAAGTCAATAATCAAGCCCAGGTTTGTCCTAATTTTCACAACTATCTTTATAGTAATCCATATTTAAAAATCACATAAACCGCTCGAAAGCCGTCTCGCCAGCTAATTTTTTTGCCTTCGTCATACGTTCGGCCGTAATAAGAAATGCCCACTTCGTAGATGACGCAGTTAAGGCGGGCTACTTTCGCCGTAATTTCCGGTTCAAACCCAAAGCGCTCTTCTTCAACCTCAACCTGGTCGATGACACTTTTCTTAAAAACCTTATAACAGACTTCCATGTCGGTCAGGTTAAGATTGGTAAACATGTTCGATAAAAAGGTTAAAATACGATTCCCGATGGAATGCCAAAAATAAAGAACCCGGTGGCTCTCCCCACCCACAAAGCGAGAGCCAAAGACCACATCCGCTTTACCGTCTAAAATCGGTTTGAGCAACTTGGCGTATTCAGTCGGATCGTATTCCAAGTCGGCGTCTTGAATGATGAGTACGTCTCCGGTGGCATGCTGAAAACCGGTGCGGAGGGCGGCCCCTTTGCCCTGATTCCGCTCGTGGAAGATCACCCGAATATCAGGGTGTTGTTTGAGGCTGTACAGGTAATCGCGAGTCCCATCGGTCGAGTAATCATCAACAATAATGAGTTCCCGATCAATGGGGAGTTCGACGTTGAGGATAAGTTGGATAATCGGCAAAATGGTATCCCGCTCGTTGTAGCAGGGGATAACAATCGATAACTTCATAGACGTAAACGCCTGAACTCTCACCGATCAGGCTCTCTCCCTTCTCCGGCCGCGACGTTTGGGGTGGTCGCTGCCGTTAACGGGGGGGGTAGCCGCCAGATTTTGGGCCAGCACTTGGGCCAATGACGGCGCGACGTAGCCGGTCAGCGCCGCTTTCATGGCCGTGATATGCTCAGGATTACTGCCGCAACAGCCACCTAGCATCTTCACATGTTGGTCGGCAAATTTGAGGGCATAATCAGCCATAATTTCGGGCGTCACATCGTAAATCGCCTCGCCGATGCCTTCCAAACGGGGCATCCCGGCGTTAGGTTTGGCCACTAATGTGGCTTCCGGTATGGCGCTGCGCATGGCGGTGAGCGCCACCAAATTATCCTCCAAACTACGGCCACAGTTAACGCCGACAGCTAGAACACCACTGCCCCACAGGGCTTGTACGGCTTCGGCCGGGGTAACGCCCATCATCGTCCGACCGTGGGTATCAAAGCTCATCGTCACGGTTACCGGCAGATCGGTTACCTGCTGGGCGGCTTGAACGGCGGCCTGCGCCTCGCGCAGATCGCTCATGGTTTCGATGTGAATGCCATCGACCCTGCCTTGGACCAAGGCCGCGACCTGCTCAGCAAAATAGTCAACGGCTTGATCGTAGGTCATTTCGCCCATCGGATCCATCAAAACGCCGGTCGGCCCCACCGAGCCTAAGACCAATACGGCGTCGCCGGCCACCTCGCGAGCCAGTTCAGCCGCAGCAACGTTGACCGCTTGCGTGAGATGCTCGCTCTGTTCCAATACCAGCCGAGGGCGGGTTCCCCCAAAGGAGTTGGTTAAGATAGCGTCCGAGCCGGCCTCAACGTAGGCCCGATAATGAATCTTAATCGCGTCAGGGTTTTGCAAATTCCACAGTTCAGGCGCCATCCCCGGCGGCAGCCCTAACTTTTGTAACTGCGTACCGGTAGCACCGTCCATCACAATAATTTCTGGTTCAGCTAATTTCTGTTTAAGGTCAGCCATAGGTAGAGTATCCTTTCAAAGTGGTTTTGACAAACAAATTCTCGGTAAAAAGGCAGAATCTATTTATCATAATCAGATTGAAGAGGTAGTAGATTCCTTTCGCTCCGAAAAATCAATCTCGGAATCTTACCGTGACTCAAAACAAACAGCAAATTACCGGAGAAAGGCGGGTAGTGATATAATCCGCCGTTGACATTGGGAGGATATTTTGGACAAAATCAGCGGACCGATTAAAGGTATCATATTTGATTTGGGCGGCACCCTGATCGAGATCACCCGCCAGTGGGATGACATCATTCGCGAAGGGGCTGAGGCGATGACCAACTGGTATCTTAAAAAACGACGTATTAAGCTGGACTCGGAAGCATTGATCGATGCCTTCATCGAAGAACGGTATCACGCTTGCCAGACGGCTCGCACCACCCAAACTGAGATTTCGGCCCAAGACAGTCTGCGGCGAGCGCTGAAACGCATTCAAGCACCCGCGTCCGCTGAGGCCGTCGTTGAGGGAGCCGTCAAGGTTTTTTTTAGCCCGGAAGAAGCGGCCTACCAGCTTTTCCCGGACGCCATCGACACGATCAAAACACTCAAAGCCCAAAGCTACCGGTTAGGTCTCTATTCCAACGCTACCGACGATAAATTGGTGCAGCGCTTGATCAACCGGAATGGACTGCGCCCTTACCTGTCGCCTACCTTCAGTTCCGCCGGCTGCGGCTGGCGCAAGCCTAAACCGGAGCCGTTTAACCTGATTGCCCAGCGCTGGAATCTACCCGCCGCTCAAGTAGCCGTGGTCGGCGATACAGTAGGAGCCGATATCTTAGGCGCGCAAAATGCGGGGATGGCCGGCATATTGATCCAGCGAGACAGCCAGGCCGCCCCTGGCCCAATCCAGCCGGCGGCCATGATCAACCAATTAGCCGAGCTAATCAGCCTTATCCGGCCTGCGTAAGGGCAGCCATTGTGCAGCAGATCCGGCTTATTGTCAGTCAAAAGGAGACGATTGCTTCAGCCTGGTGGCGGCTGACCCTGACTGCTCCTGATCTAACCTCACCGTGCCGGCCAGGCCAGTTCTTTTTGTTGCGCTGCGCCGATCGGTTTACTTGCTACCTGCGCCGGCCCATTTTTCCGCAGCCCCAGCCCAATCAGCAATTCACGCTGCTAATCCGGCCTGATCCGGATCCCGGCCTGGCCTGGCTCACGGCCCGGCAGGTGGGCGACCGCCTGGACGTGGTCGGGCCGTTAGGCAGCGGATTCGATCTACCGGACGGCATCCAGAATCTGCTCCTCATCAGCAATAGCCAATGGCTGGCCCCTTTGTTGGGATTAATGGAACAGGCCGTCGCAGCGGGGTTGTCGGTCACGATGGCGCTAGGCGCACGACGGGCGGTCGATCTCTACCCAGTCTCGACGCTGCCGCCTGTGGTCGAATTTCAAGCGGCTACGCTCGACGGCTCGCTAGGACACTCCGGTCAGCTAACTGACCTGCTGCCTGACCTACTCCCCTGGGCCGACCGGGTGTGCGCCATTGGATCGCCTCACCTTTACCGGGCTATTCGCGCCCAAGCCGAGGCTGTACGTTTTGGTATTCCAACCGGGTTTGCTTATGGCCTGTTAACCGATTTGCCGCTACCCTGTGGCGTTGGTGCTTGCTGTAGCTGTACTCGCTATACGAATACAGGTGCCAAATTGACTTGTCTTGACGGTCCTGTCTTTGATCTGGCCGAAGTAGAAGTTTAGTTAGTTGGTTGGTTGGTTGGTTGGTTGGTTGGTTGGTTTTCAGCCAACTATCCAACTATCCAACCAGCCAACTATCCACCACTTTTCAAGGAAAGTTTTACCTTTGATTGAACTTGCACCTCGTCACAAAACCGGGTTGAATCTATCTAGCCCGGTGTTAATCGCATCGGGTTTTTGCGGCTACGGTCAGAGCTACCAACGGCTAATTGACATGACCGTTTTTGGAGCGGTGGTCACCCAACCGGTGACCCTGCGACCCGAACGGGGTACTCCTCAGCCACGCGTGTGCGAAACCACAGCCGGCTTTGTGCTCAACACCGGATTACAAAATCCTGGCGTTCGCAAAGTGATTCAGGCGCATCGCAAAAGTTGGGAGCGGCTGGGTCTGCCGGTCATCGCTCACCTGCCGGCGGATCGGCCCGATGATTTAACCCGAACGGCGCGGGCGCTATCGAGTGTACAAACCCCGCAGGGCGATGCCTTATTGGCCGCCATCGAACTGGGTCTACCGCTGGAGACCGCGCCTGACGAGGTTGAGGACTGGGTAGCGGCCGTTCAGGCCGGCAGCGAACTGCCCATCCTAGTCAAGTTGCCAATTGGTGGATACCCGGCTTTGGCCGAGAGCGCGGTTCAAGCCCAAGCCGACGCGCTAGTGATAGGTACGCCTCCACTGGGTACGGCCTACGCGCCAGCTTACCGGCAAATGGTCAAGGGGCATCTGTTTGGCCCGGCGCTGCACAGCCTGGTATTGCACGACATACAAATGGTGGCCGGTTTCGATCTGCCACTCGTGGCTGTTGGTGGTATTCACTCGACAGCAGACATATACACGTTTCTCCAAGCCGGCGCGACGGCCGTTCAGATCGACTCCCTGTTGTTTATCGATCCGCAAGCCGCTTATCAACTCGCTTTAGATGTAAATAATACCTTACTTGATTCCCCATGAAATTGATTGTCGTTATCCCCGACGGTATGGGCGACCTACGTTACCCCGAATTGGACAATCTATCTCCGACCGAATATGCCGACACGCCCGGCCTCGATGAAATTGTCCGGCGCGGCCAGGTTGGGCTGGCCCAAACTATGATTGATGGCTTGCCGTTGGGTAGTCTGGTTGGTATTCTGGGGCTATTAGGTTACCCGCCGCTGGATTATTTTCCGCTAGGCCGCTCAATTTTTGAAGCCCGCGCTTTGGGTATACCTCTGGCCGACCAGGATGTGGTCTTTCGCTGCAATATCGTGCGGGTGGATCGGTATCAACGGTTGGTTGATTTCACCGCCGGCCAAATCAGCGAGACCGAGGCCCGCGATTATTTAGCCACCGTGAAGCTGGCCGCTCCATTTGAACTTTATCATGATTTAAGCTACCGCAATGTGCTAATTTGGCGCGACTGCCCGTTACCAGCCCACGAGATGGCTCTGATGGAACCTCACGAAAGCGTCGGCCAAATGATCGACTCGCTGCTGCCGCGCTATCGAAACCGGATTCACATGCCTCTGACCCATCTCATGCGGACCTCTTATTGCCAGGGGTTGATGCTCTGGCCGTGGGGGCCCAGTCAGGCCGCCACTATACCGCCGGTATCTTACCGATTGACGATGGTTACCGCCCTGAGTTTTGTATCGGGCTTAACGCAATCGGTAGGGGGGCAGGTCATCATTCCGGTAGGAGCCACCGGCTATCTCAACTCCGATTTGGCGGCCAAATGCGCGGCGCTCATCGGCCAACTACCTGAATTAGATGTGGGGATTATTCACTGCAACGCCCCCGATGAAGAGGCTCACGTTCAGAGCCTGCCGGGCAAAATCCAAGCGATTGAAGCGATCGACCGGTTGGTGATCAGTCCACTGCTCCACCATCTGGACACGCTAGCCGAACCTTACCGCCTACTGATTTGCCCCGACCACTATACTTGCTGTCTCGACGGCCGCCACCGGCCCGATCCCGTTCCGTTTGCCGTGTGCGGGCATCAACTCACGCCCAATCATCATTTGTGCGGCTACTCCGAAACGGCGATCAATCGAGCCTCGACCGGTACTATAAAAAGCTATGATTTGATCCCCCAATTAAGCGGCTATCGCTCATCAGCCGGCTGAATGGCCATTATAAAAATCGGTGAGGTTGACCGTTTGCCCCGATTGGCGAGCAGTTTCGGCGGCAAAGGCCATCACATGGCTGGCGACAGATACAGACACCGACGATCTCAACAAGGTCGAACTGCCCTTGGTCAGCTCGGTGTAGAGCGCGTTGATCAGACCGGAGTCGCCGCCGCCGTGGCCGCTGGAATCGTGGCTGAGGTTGAAGCGAATCCGGTCGCCGGTGGCATGTGTTTCCACAATGATATCGGCTCCGCTGTGTTTAAGACAACTCTCGCCGCCCCACAATCTAGCTTGTGTACCAAAAATTTCGATATCCCGGCCCCAACCAAAAGCGGTCATGGTGAAGGTGGCGGTGGCACCGCCATCGAAACGCATGCTGACCACCTGATGGTCAACGGCGGTATTGTCGCAGTGATAAACGCAGCGGCTCCACGGGCCGGCGGCTAACCAGGCCCGGATCTCGTCGGTCGAGGCGGCAGCGGCGTCATTGTAGATGTAGTCAAGCCAGCGGCGATGTTTAGTTAAGTAAAGCAGAGCATCGTAGGGACAGGTATCGGCGTGCGGGCAGCCGTCGGTGCAGCGAGCGGGCGCACCCGGCGGCGCATTGGCG
Organism: Anaerolineales bacterium; assembly: GCA_020634855.1. GTDB lineage: Bacteria > Chloroflexota > Anaerolineae > 4572-78 > J111 > JAGRBY01. The sequence goes on along the minus strand of JACKAU010000015.1, from coordinate 69,484 downwards.
GCAGTGAAATAATTCAACTCACCCCAACTCGACAGGTTGAGGCAAGGGCGATTGAGCAGCCAGGCGATGATGTCCATATCGTGGCAGCTTTTGGCCACGATCATCGGCGTGGCTTGGTCGGTCACCGCCCATTTACCCCGCACGTAAGAATGAGCTTGATGCCAGTCGCCCACGCCTTCGGTGGCGTTGAGGGTCATGATTTCGCCCAACAGCCCGCTATCGACAATCTCTTTTACTTTGGTATAAAAAGGCGTATAGCGCAGCACGTGGCAGACCAGTACTCGCCGACCCAACCGGGTCGCCTGTCGTTCCAGATCGATGACTTCCGATAGGGTTTGAGCGATGGGTTTTTCCAACAAGATGTCGTACCCTTTTTCCATCGCTTGTAGACAAGGGCCATAGTGATAATTATCCTGCGTGCCGATGATCATCACATCGGCCAGTTGAGGCTGAGTCAGCATCTCATCGGCGCTGGTGAAGCTTTGGAAGTGGGGATTGCCAGACAGCCGGCGGGCGATGTCGAGGCGGGCGGGGTCGGGGTCGGCGCCGGCGATGACGCGGTAGCGCTCCGGGCGGCGTGCGGCCAGATCAATGTAGATTTGACTTCGATTGCCGCACCCAATGGCGGCTAGAGTTAGTTGTTTCATTTGCGTCGTCGGTCTTGCACCGCCGGAACGATGCTACAAATTAATGGCGTCGGTTAAACTGCAAAACTATAGGTCAATAGTTCCTCATTAGTCCAACTGCGGCCACTCCACTCAACCCGCACGGTAGGGCCGCCATCATCGATGACATTCATGATGCCAAATTGGCCGCGTTGGGCCACGCGGCCCTCGCTGTAAGGGGCATCGGCCTCAAAACCAAAGCGATCGAGCGGCGAGGCTTGAAAAATCGGGAAGCCGCTGCCGCCGTCGGTGGCAAAGGTATTGTGGCTGCCGTTGTCGATGCCGAGCATGTGCAGGTCGCCGGCTATCATCGCCAGCCTGTTAATGTCATTGGTTTTGATAAAATCGGCCAATTCTCGTCGTTCAGTGCTGTACAGATACCAGCCGTCGCTTAGGTCGGGCAGCCAATCGACGCTGCTGACCCAAATGGTTAAAGCGTGATCAGTATTGGCCCGGAGCAGTTCCTCTTTGAACCACGCCTTTTGCGACGGACCGAGCATACTTTTGTTAGCGTCATCGGCGGCCAGTTTGGGGCTGCGTTCTGAGCGTAAATCGGTGACGATGAAGCGGACTCGGCCCACACTAAAGGCGTGATAGATGGAGACATCGCCGCTGCCGGCGGCCAAGGGGTAGTGAGGCACATACTCCTGGTAGGTCAAGCGGGCAGCGGTGCGGCTGCCGGACAGCGCGGTGCTGTCGTTTGGGCCGTAGTCGTGATCGTCCCAAATGTAGACCAACGGCGCGGATCGATATAGGGACGACTGCGTGGGCGAGGCCAGCACCGTTTCAAAGGCGTCTCGGAAGCGATCGCGGTCGTTGGTAGGGATATCGAGATAGTGCAGATCGCCGGTATGGATAAAAAAGAGCGGGTTGAGGTTACGAATCGTTTCAAAGATGGGGTGAGTTGAACCGGTCTCGGCGCAGGAAGCGAAGGCGATCATAAATGAGGCCGGGCCGGACGGGAAGGTCTTGAACTGGCCGCGCAGCTGCGTGTCAAGTTGACCATCGACTTCAACCGCATAATTGTAGATCGTATCGGTGGTGAGATCGGTCAGCGGAAAAGCAACTACCCGGTTATTCAAAGTCAAAGTGGCCGGCTGAGGATCGGTATAAAGAGGTTGGCTGAAATCCGGGTAGGGACTGGCTAATAAGCGAACAGTTTGACTATCTCGCGTCACTTTGGCCTTGACCATGGCTGAGGCCGAAGTCACCGCTCCGGACCAGACAAATTGCACCGGTGCATCTGCCGCCTGGCGGCGGTTGTAATGAAGCGCCAAAGGCGCGACCAGGCTTTGTTGCAAAAATTGACGGCGAGTAAATTTTGGGGACGGCATCGGGCCTTTCGCTCCCTTGAAAATAAAGGTCGGGAGCGTCAAAGTTTACTTTGACCTTACCTTGAATGACAAAGCAAGCTTTGTCGCTCCAACACATTTTTATTGTCAGAGTCGTTTAGGTTGAGACTGTCGGACTCCTTAACAAAAATAATAGCGCCTTTTGCAGTGAAAAGGCGCTACATTTGGCGTAAAATAAAAAAGAGCGCTGCTGGTTGGCAGCACTCTTTTTCGAATAACTAGGCTATGCTAACGTCTTGCGCTTGCGGACCTTTTTTGCCCTCAACTACGGTGAACTCAACACGCTGACCTTCTTCCAGAGTTCGATATCCGGCGCTGTTGATAGCACTGTAATGTACGAAGACATCTTTACCGTTATTGCGTTCAATAAAACCAAAACCTTTGTTGGGGTTGAACCACTTAACGGTACCTACTTCACGATCTGCCATCGTTAAAGAACCTCCTTTCTTAAATATTGGGTCTTGCTAGAGGTTCAAAATCAATTTCAGATCGTTCTCTTACTTTAGACTGAACAACACCTAACAATGATGACACAATAGCATGAATTTAAGCTGATGTCAAGTTAGAAAATTCATACACATTACGTCAATTTGAGTGGTCTAACCTCATCCTAATAGATGACATTCTCTTGAATCGTTGGTACAATGAACTCACTTTATTAAGACAAGTGAGGAATATATCCCCTGGACGACAAACGAGAAATCTTCAGTTGGATCATGTACGACTGGGCCAACTCACCGTTTGGCAGCACCGTCGTAACCACCTTTTTGGGACCGTATCTGGCCGAACTAGCCCGAGCGCAGGGCGGTTTTGTGTATCTGTTCGGCTACGGCATTGAAGCAGATGCCTTTTTTCCCTACTGTGTCTCGCTTTCGGTCGGGATGCAGGTTCTATTTCTGCCGATTCTGGGGACGTTGGCCGACTACACGCCCCTCAAAAAGACGCTCTTGCTGACGTTTGCTTATACGGGCGCTATTGCCACTATCCTTCTTTTTTTGGTGCAAGGCGACCTAGTGGTGCTGGGCGGGCTGCTCTTTCTTATCGCTAATCTCTCATTTGGCGCGGCGCTGGTTTTTTACAATGCCTTCCTGCCGGACATCGCCAGTCCGGATAATCGGGACAGAGTCAGTTCGCAGGGGTTTGGTTACGGCTATACCGGCGGCGGTGTTTTGCTGGTCATCAATATATTGATGGTCAACTTTATGGCCGATACAGGCCTGGCCGTGCGCCTCAGCCTGGCCAGCGCCGGGGTGTGGTGGCTCTTTTTTACGCTCATATTCCCTCAGCGACATCTGCGCCAACGCCAGCCGGAAGGCAAACTGCCCGCCGGCTCCAACTATTTAACTCACAGCCTCAAAGAGTTCTTTGCCTCGCTGAAAGAGATGTATCATCAATACCCCAAAACGCTACGCTTTCTGATAGGATATCTGATCTATAATGATGGTATCCAAACGGTGATTGTGGCTTCCGGTCTATTCGCCGTCAGTGAGTTGGGGATGGGCTACGAAACACTGGTGATCGTTATTCTGTTTATCCAATTTGTGGCGGCTGCCGGTGCTTGGCTCTTTAATCTCGTGGCGGCTCGGATTGGTGCAAAGTGGACCATTATCTTTAATCTCATGATTTGGGCAGCCGCAGTTATCTACGCCTACGGCTTCCTTTATACCGAACTGCAATTTTGGATTTTGGGCTTTGCGACGGGGCTAGTTTTAGGCAGTTCACAGGCCCTGAGTCGATCCCTCTTTTCCCAAATGATCCCGGAAAATCGAGAGTCGGCCTACTTTGGCCTGTATGAAATCAGCGAGCGGGGGACCTCCTGGATTGGGCCGGTGGTTTTCGGCACAGCCGTGCAAATGACGGGTAGTTCACGCGTCGCTATTCTGCCGATTATTGCTTTCTTCATCATCGGTATGATCATTCTGTACTTCACAGACGTACGGGCGGCTATACAGGACGCCGGCAACGAAGTTCCGGCGGTGGTTTAGCGCCATCGGCCGGTCAATTGTCCAGTTTGCGTATCAACGCTCGATAGCGCCGGTCCAATACTGCTCGGCCAGAGCAAAGGCCTGGCCGGCGATCTGCTTGCCCATACGCCGCCCGTACCGGTCGCCGTCTTGAATGTGGATGCCGCCATACAGACGCGAGATACCGGCTTCGCCGGCCGCCTGCTGGAAGGTATCCCATTGCAGCACGATCACCTTTTCCGGGCTGTTTTCAAACATATTGCCGCCCACATTGATCACATGCTGCCCCAGCATATCCGGTACGCCATCGCGATTAAAATCATCATAAAGCACCGTTTCGCCGTCATAGAAGCGGTTGGAGCCGGTGAATCGGGTTAGCACCTCGGCAGCGGCGGCGCTAAAGGTGCTGTGGCCCGACACATACTCGGCGAAAGCCGGGGTCACGAACGTTAGTGCCTGATACGGCTGCCACTGATCACCAGAAATTTCTTGCGCGCCTTGGTTGGGTCCGGCCCAAGCCGTAACAGTCTGGCCATTGTACAAATGGCGAATGGCCGAGACGGGACGAACCGAATCGTAGGCGCGTTTGGCATCCCAGGCGGCAATGCTGGCATCGAACAAAGCGCCATTGAGCGCCAAGTAGAGTTTGACATCATCGCCAATAGAATGCTGATCGCGGTAGGAGATGCCATGGGCCAACGCGTTCCAATGGCCCGGCGGCGTCTCCGAACGCGGGCCGTCGGCCCAGTATTCGGCGATACATTTCATCTTATCGGTCAGACGGGCGCTGTAATTCAAAACCTGATTAAATTGGGCTTTATAGGCCTCGTCGTTGGTCATCATTTGGCCCAACGCATCGGTGTAGGGTTCACTAGAACCCAATTGGGGCGGCGGCGGGGGCCGGAGCTGGTCGCCCGAAGTTAAAGCGAACGGCGTTACCACGCCCCAGTGCGGCGTTAAAAAACTTTGATCGCGGTAACTATCGGGCTGGTTGGCATCAAATACCGGCAGCCCGCCGGCATCGAAAATGACGCCGGTTGACACCCGGAGCGGCTGCCAATGGTTCGGATCAAAGGCAGTCTGGCCCGGAACTTTACCGGTGGTGGGATCGGCGCTGTTGACCGGCTGGTACAGATCGGGATAAACGTCAGAGGTGATATCGGCATAGTTGTTGGCCGCGTTTGAGCCGTCATCCCGGCGTGAGTCGAGCACACCCTGGGCCGCCAGGTAGCCGATACCGGCGGGCGTCGAGGCGTCGCCGCCGGTCACAATATCATACCCCAAGATTGCCATTAATCGGCTGAAAGATTGGGTATTCTGTTCATACTGAGGAAACAAGGCCACCAGTGTTTGATAGGCCGCCTGGCTAACGGCAGCCGCTTGATTAGCCTCTGTATGGCGTTCGACCGGTTGGCGCACGACATAGCCGGGGATAACCGGCTCCGCAGTGCCATCGTACGCGCTCCAGGCATCGTACATGGCCGTATGAACCATAAACATCGAACGGGCGATGACCGTGGGACGGGGCGGGCCATTGCGTACGGCGGCCAACATCAATTCGTTCCATTTGATGACAACACTGGGTTCGGTATGGTCGGCCTGGGTTACATCCTGGGACGAGCTTAATGGGGTCGATTTCGGCGCGCTAACCAGAGGCGGTTCAACAAAACTCTGGCGCTGTCCCCAAGGTGGAGACAACAAAACATAGCAAGCGTGGCACAGTTGCGGCCTATAGAGTGAGACCGGTGACTGCCCCTGCGCAGTCGAGGGATTGCTTATGATTAAGAGCATAACCAGAGTGAAGCCAAAAAGCGTACTCACAACACGCCAAAAGTACCTCATTATGTTACCTCTCTTTTTAAATATAGCTTTAGCCGTTTATTTTTGGCTCTTGACGGATTACTTGGTCAATTTCTAAAACTTCAGTTAACTTATTAGAGTTGTCACTTTATGGTTAAGTGTATAATTTTTTGTCATAATGTACAAGAAATGAGAGAAGTTGCACTTCACTCAATGCTCATTATGACCATCATTCATCAGTCGTCAACCGACAAAACCTATTAATCTGCCATTTAATTTCGGATAATATGATTAAATTTTATTAACAGTGATGCTTTCGCCCAAGCCCTACCCATCAATCTACCCGAGAAATAATTTGAAACCAGGTAAGTTAGGCCGCTTGCTTGTCGTCTAGTAAGGAACATCTTTTTCGTGCCAAACCAGCAAATAGGCTAGAAACCACCTTCTTGTCCTAAAACCAAAGATAATTTGTGCAATGGAGGGAAATTATGCCAAATATTGCTTATTTATCGCTTGGCTCTAATATTGAACCGGAAACAAACTTGAAATCGGCTTTGAGACTTTTGGCTTGCTATACGGATTTGCTGGCGGTGTCATCGGTTTGGGAAACAAAACCCGTGGGGTTAATTGATCAACCTAATTTCCTGAATGCGGCAGCGATTATTGCGACAGAGCTAGCAGCCGATCAGTTAAAGCAGCAGGTTTTACTTAAAATTGAAAGCTGTTTAGGACGCCAACGCCAGGTCAACAAAAACGCCCCGCGAACCATCGACATCGATATCATGTTTTTCAACCGGCAAATTTTTAATCTGGCGGATCGTCGTATTCCCGACCCGGAGGTTTTGGAACGTCCCTTTGTAGCCATTCCGTTAGCGGAAATTGCTCCTGATTATGTTCATCCTGAAACGGGACAAAATTTGCAAGAAATTGCTCACGCATTTGAAATTAAAGCCGATGAAATGCAATTACGAGAAGATATGACAGACCTGTTAACCCAATTTATGAATCGAACAACTGTAGTGTCGTCTACAATTAAAAACCCACATCTGGAAAGGAAACTTTAATGAATGAATCCAAGTTAAATCTGGACTTAGATTATTTAGGGCAGGCCTTTGAAATAAACCCTAATGGCAATCATAAACATGCGGAGAAAAGAAAAGAAGGTATCGAGAAAGCGGTCACCAAAATATTACGTAAGATTGGCGAAAATCCTGAACGTGAGGGATTACAGCGCACGCCAGAACGGGTTGCCCGGATGTATGATGAGTTAACCGCCGGCTATCACGTCGATCCGGTCAAGCTGATCAACGACGCCATTTTCACGGTCGATTACAGTGATATGGTCATTGTCAAAGATATTGACTTCTACAGTTTATGCGAACACCACATGCTACCGTTTTTTGGCAAAGTGCATGTCGCTTACATTCCCAACCACAAGGTCATTGGGTTAAGCAAAATTCCTCGGATTGTAGAGGTGTTTGCCCGGCGACTGCAAGTGCAAGAACGGATGACCAAACAGATAGCCGATTTTATTAATGAAGTTCTGCAGCCCTACGGCGTGGCGGTCGTCGCCGAGGGGGTTCATATGTGTATGATGATGCGCGGTGTCAAAAAAGCCAATGCCAGTATGATTACCAGCGCGGTCTTGGGGACCTTTAGAAAGGACTCAAGAACCCGCTCCGAATTTATGGAACACATCAGCCGTCACTCAAAAGATTAACCGACCCGATGCTTATTCAAGATTAACTTTGGCATTTGGGGGGAGATTAGAGATGGGGAGACAAGGAGATTAGGCCAAGCCAATTTCAAAATCTCCTTGTCTCCGGATCTCCCTCCATAAGTGCGAAGTTATTTGCAGATGACGCCTAACTATAGGTTATCGTCTGCGTAATAATCTTAGATTGAGGCAGTTCAATTCGTTCGGGTAATTTAGGCAGTAGAGGAAGCACGACGTAAAAGGCGCTGCCCGGTCGATTGACCTCATCTCGACCGACGCTCTCTACCCAAATTTCGCCATTATGGGTTTCGACGATGGCCCGGACTAAGGTTAACCCTAAACCCGGCCCGGCGCCTTTATATTTGGTTTTGCTGGTACTGTGGTTCTTCGAGTCTTCCACCCGGAAGAACTTCTCAAAAATCATCTCATGATGTTGAGGATCAATGCCGATACCGTTGTCAGAAATCATAATTTCAACCGCCGGTTCACCGTCGCTCATCGTCGTCGGGCGACCGGTGATGGTAATTTGGCCGCCATCAGGGGTGTATTTTATGGCATTGTTAATCAGATTTTCAAGCATCTGTACCAAACGAGTGCCATCGGCTTCGATGGTGGGCAGGTCGGCCAGGCTATTTTCACTTAAGGCCAACCGTCGTTCATCCAAAACCGGTAAGTAGGGTCTAATCGCCTGTTCGAAAACTTCCTTCATTATGACAGGGCCGGTGAAAAGGTACATACTGCCCATATCGGCGGCGCTGACATCGAGCATCAGTTCGATCACATCGCGCATGCGCTCGCTACCCCTGGCAATCCCCTCGAATACCTTTTTGGTATAAGTTTCGTCCTTGAGATCGTCTTCGGTTAAATCTAATAACAGCTGCGAGTAGGTATGAATTTGGGTGAGCGGCGTCTTCAATTCGTGCGACGCAATCGAGAGAAATTCCGATTTGCTCTTGTCGAGGACAGACACGCGATCATTCAGCAGGCCAACCTCATCGTTAATCGTAGCCAATTGTTGAAACAATAAGGCGCCATCCATCGCTACCGCAGCTTGTTCAGCCAACATCACCATCAAATCTTTCTCTTTTTTACTGTAAGCCGTACCGTTTTTTTGCGGTCCAAACGCCAGCACGCCCATTAATTCCTGCTCACGTAGGATGGGTACATACATCTCCAATTCTAAGGCCAACAGCCAATCCTTTTCATCCTGGGCCATCGATTTGAATTCAGGCCGGACATCAATTTCATATTGGCTTAACATCGTCTTTTCTTTACGCAGATAGCCGACCAATGGGTTCTCGATGGTCAGGCATTTAGTGGTAAAATTCTTCAGACCAACCGTCGATAAGGGTTTCAGCCAGACCGGCCCCCGGCCATTACGCTCATTGATAAAGACCACCCCGCGCTCGATATCCAAAGTTTCGACCATCGCCTTGATGGTGACATCGCTGAGGCGTTGGACGTCCAGCGTATTTCTAATATTTTGGTTATAACGCCGGATCATCTGCGTTTCATCGCGGTCGGTTCGGCCAAAAATGAACCGCATCAGTAACATATTCGATAATCGCTGCAAGGGCCGATAGCTGGCCGCCATCAACACCGCCAAGATAACCAACCAAATCAGCAGATGAGTACGATGAGCGATAAAACGATACAACTGCGTGGCCCCGACTAACCCGATTAATGTAATACTTGACAAGACAAATGTAATGCCGATGTAATGCAGCCCCCAATTGAAAAGCAGTTTCAAGTCCGGGGTTTGGTAGCTCAGAACATTATAGCTGGCCAAGGCCATCCCGGCCGTGAGCAGGGGTAAGCCAACCCAGCGAAAACTACCGGTGAAATCGGCAAATAGTGTTACCCCAGCCGCGCCTAACAGAAAAGTCACAATTAGCCAGTAACGCAGCCGGTTAAGAAATTGCAGCGGGTGGCGCTGCTTAAGCTCCGAGGTTAAGTTAACTAAGGCCGAGGTAATGGCCATCACCCACCCGCTGCCGGCGACAATCGCCATCAATTGTTCGATCCCGTTCAGGCCAACACCGTTGGTTGCTACCACGATTCCAGTAGCCCAACCTTGAAAATTGAACGCCAGCCCACTCCATAGTAGTAAGATCGCCAGCCCAACGCCCCAATAAATTAAAAGCGTACGGCGCGTTTTCTTGAGGAGGCTAAGCGTCAACCCGCCAAAGGTGAGAATCATCGCCAGCAAACTCAACTGGATTGATAATTCGTAATTCAGGGCGTTGGTGGTGACCTCCAACCAAGCCAAGAGCAGACACAGATTGGCGAAAAACCCCAAACTTACGCTTACCCCTAAATGTACTACCAGGATATCAGCCAAACGCCAGCGAAGGATGACCAGTACCTGCAAGACGCCAAAAATCAACAAACATAATGATATAAGAATAATTTCAGGAATTTCCATAAGTCGAAAATGACTCCTATGCCCAGCCGACAATGATCCAATTATGCCTTAAGGTTAACATAGAATTCATATACCCCGGATGTGAAAATCGTTAAAAAAAAGTTAAAATTATCCAGAGATTGGACGAGTGGCGGGAGCGAGGTTACTTGAACGGCAATAAATCAAACGATCCGATTGGGACTGGCCTGTGTCACGGTACACCAGCTTGTCATAATCATTCTAACAGGACTAAGAGCGAGGCAAAATCCCCCAAAAGGGCCATTGAGAGATGAGGTTTAGCGCCAAGGCGTATTCAAAAATAACCACAGAGAGATTAGAGATAAGGAGATTGGCAGTTACATCTAACAATCCCCTTATCTCCCCATCTCCTTATCTCCAATTGCCAAAGGAACGTTACTTATCAACCGGTAAGCCGCTCGGCACCGATTTTGGCACGACATTGGTCAAATTGATGGCGGACGGATCGGTTAGCGCGTGGAGAAAAGCGATCACCTGGTCAAATTCTCGGTCGGACAGATCAACCGGCGTTGCCACCAACGGATCCAAATGCGACAATTGGGCGCTGAGGTAAGATTCGTCGCTCTGAAATGAACCCTGTAGATCAGCGCGCAGTTGGGAGGGATCGTAGCTGTGTAAGGCTTGCGCCGGGTTGAGATGGTGGCGAACGACCGCTTCCAGGCTGGTGTAGGCCCCCGCGTGAGTCCAGGGGCCGGTCAGGGCCACATTCCGCAGCGGCGGCGTGCGAAAAGCGTAGTTATCGGCCGGGTCGCCGGTTTCGCCGGCCCGGCCCAGATCGATCCCCGGCTGCGCCTTGTTATTGCCGGGACCGACCTGCGGCATGGCCAGGTTATGCGTCAATTGATCGGTGAACAGATTGCCGGCGTGGCACCGGCTGCAATTGGCCTGACCCAAAAAGAGCAGCGCGCCCTGCTTGGCTTCATCAGTGAGGGCCGTTTCGTCCCCGGCTAAGTAGCGATCCCAGGGGCTGTTGGTAAAGGCAAAGGCTTTAGAAACGAAGGCCGCGATGCCGTTAGCCGCGTGTTGAAAACCAAGCTCTTCCGGCGGCGTGTCCGGATAGGCCTTATTGAACAGCATCACATACGCCTCGTGAGCCAGCACGCGGTCGATCAGCGCCTGCCAAATGGCGGTAAAATCCTCGTCGTCGATAGGCGCTAACTCGTTGCCAAACTTTTCGAAATCGTCCGGCATACCCCGCATCTCATCACGGGCGGTGACCGGAAACATGGCCAGAACCGCCAAAATGTTATCCATGTCATCGCCGGGTAACTGCTCTTTGGCGGGACTGTTGAAGCCGCCGGCCTTCGATCCGTTAACGCGAATATCCCAGAACATCGTCGCCAGTTCCGGGCGACCTCGGTTAAACAAGTCCGGTGAGTTACGCGGGTGGAGCATGCGATCCGGCGCGTTGCGCCGCTTAGGGCCAACCCCATCCAGACCGCCCACCCCGATTGACACCGACAGCCCATCGCTGGTGTGTTGCAGCGGGAGATGACATGTCGAGCAAGCCACATCCCGATTGCCGCTTAGCTCTTTATCAAAAAATAACGCCTGCCCCAGGATCACTTTAGCCGGGTCTGGCTCAGGTCCCGACTCGAGTGGCGTGAGACCGGCGTCGGTAATAGCCTGCCGGAGTTTGGCGTCCAAACCAATCACCATCGGGCCTCGCCGCCGGTAGTTGGTGGCCGTCATCACCAGATCGATCAGATTGACCTGCTGATCGCCGTTGATGTCAGCCTGCGGGTCGTCGGTATTGTAGAGGCTGGCAATCAAGGCCAAATCGAGAATATTGATGAAATCATCGCCGGTCACATCGCCGCCTAACAGCGTGATTCGCCCCATATCAATCGTCGAGCCATCAGGCAGCGCATCTTCCGCTTTAGCACTCAGGTATCCCGGCGCGTCGATCAGCATCACATAAGCATCTGTCGCCTCAAGATTCATCTCAAAGACGCCATCCGGAGTTAGCTGGAGAAAGTACTCTCCGGCCGAAATTGTGGCGCTACTGCTATCGCTCCGTCCTTCCAACTCAACGACGCCGATCAGAGTCAAATTTGGCGCAGCCAGAATATCCCCTGAGCTACGAACAAAAAGCACTACCAACGCAACCCCCACCAGCATGCCCCACCCCCAATGAGGCCAACAATAGAACCAGTCTCTCTTTTGGCTCGACATTTGAAATCTCTCCCAATCCTTCAAAGGTTTATTTCAAGTATCATTGTTTAGTTAGTTAACCAATGATCTATGTTTTTTAAAGAACAGACACACTCAGGTGTAAGCCAAAGCCATTACTACAAACCGGCGATGGGACACTACCCCTACTCTTCCAAGCTAATAATAATCGGACCGCGCTCCTGATAATTCGAGGCTGTAATCACCAGGTCGAAAATGTTGACCAAACCATCGCCGTTGATATCGCCGATCGGGTCGTCGGTGCGGTACAACGTGGCGATCATCGCCAAATCCAAAATATCGACCACTTGATCGCCGTTGGCGTCACCGCCCGGCAGTGTGAAGCTGCCCAGAGATTGACCAGGGAAACTTTGCTGAGCTGACAGGTAGCCGGGATGGGAGGCGCGTAGGCATTCAAAATCCTGATCATCGGCCGCGATGATCTCAAAGCTGCCATCAACCTTGGTGGTGGCGGCAGACTCGGTAAACGACGCCTCGGCGCAAGAGGTCTCGGTCAAGAAAATAGCCGTGCCGCTGTGGTCGGTGCGGCCTTGCAACAAAATGGCGCCGGAAAAGGTGACGGTTTGTTTGGTAATGACCTGCGACACGGCGGCCAAGGCATCGATGCGAGGCACAACCCGGCCGCTACGGCTGTCGGTAACCGGCACGCCGGTATTTTCCAAAACCGTCTCGATATCGGCAGGGGTTAAACTGGGGTTGGCCTGGACCAGCAGCGCAGCGACGGCTGCGGCGTGGGGCGTGGCCGTAGAGGTCCCGGACTTGGTGCTCTGACCTCCACCTAATTTGGTCGAGGTAATCAAAACCCCTGGCGCCAGCAGATCAAGCTCTGAACTACTGTTGCCGGAACAGACCACTTGATCAACCGTGACCAGTTCATCTACACAATTGCCCCAGTTAATGCCCTCAGAGGCCGTGTCATAGACATTGCCCACCGCAATAACATTGGCAACGCAAGCCGGCGTGGTCATTTTATTGGCTTCTGCCCCATTGCCTGACGCGGCAAAAACCGCGATACCCGCATCGCGAGCGGCAGTGGTGGCCGCCGCGTAAAGCATCGTGTTGGCGTCGGCCTGATCACACGCCCCCTCATACGCGCCGCCGCCCAGACTGAGATTAATGGCCGCCACGTTGAGGCTGGCTTGATTGGCCACCACCCAATCGATCCCGGCGATGACATCAGAGCTAAAACCGACCCCACTACTGCCCAGCACGCGAACGGCTACCAGTCCGGCATCCGGGGCAATGCCGCGCGGGCTTTGGCTGCCCTGGCTGACAATAACGCCAGATACGTGAGTGCCGTGTCCGTTTTCGTCCTGAGCGATGTCGCCTTCGTCTGTAGCGTCGGGGAGACAACCACCACGATTGAAGCAGTGTTGAGCCACAATCTTGGACGCCAGGTCAGGGTGAGTCACATCGACGCCGGTGTCCAGGACGGCTACGTTCACCCCCGCGCCGGTAATCCCCAAATTCTGATGGACCGCATCAGCATGGATCAAGGCCGCACTCGGTGTCGGAGCGGCTTCAACCGGCAAGTCGAGCGCCACACTCATCACATCCGGCTGAGTCGCCAGAGCTTCGAGACCGGCCGCCGTTACTTCGCCGGATAGGCCGGCCACAGACTGGTACCGGTGCAGCACTTTAAGCTCCGGGTCAGGCACGGCTTCCATAATTCGGGCTTGCCGATCCTTGACTTCCTGGGTTTGGACGCCCACATCGGCGTTTGGGGCCGGTGGTCGCAGCGCCACGATAACTCGGACGGAAGGGGTGGTGGCCAGTGCGACACGGACGTCTTCAGCGCCGCGCGGCGATTGCGCTAGTGCCGGGGAATTACTAACCGAAACAGCCAGGCCGGCTGTAACCATAATAACGGCCAGAATATGAAAAATCCGGTAACGGATGTAGGGTCGGTTCATCTTTACTCGCTCTTGGGTCGATCTTGAAGTTGAATTAAGGCGGCTTTGGCCGTGGCGTTATCCGGCTCAAGCGCTAAAACACGTTGCAAACAGATCAATCGTTCGGTTGGCTGGTGGGCTACCAAGCCTTTGCCCAACCAAGCTTCCACATTAGCCGGATCCAACTCGATGGCCTGGTTGAACAATTCATAGGCTCGATCGGTTTGGCCCTGGTCCATCAAGCGGGCGCCCTGCTGGCTTAGAAGGGCCGACGAGCGCGTTGAGAAGCCGGCTGCGCCCGGTCGCCGCCGAGCTGGCGGGGGGATCGCTTTCATCCGCCGATTGGACCGGCGGAGATGGACCAAAACCAGCGCCAGCACCACCAGCGATAGCCCGCCGCCCAGTCCAATCACCAGCCAGAGCCGGCCAAACGCCGGGCTAACTGCTTCGGCAGCCGAGCCGGCCTCGCCATTGATCACCAACCCGGCGGTCGTGACCGGAATAGATTGAATATCCGATGAGACCAGTTGAACCTGAGCGATATCAACTGCCAGCGGGCCGCTGCCTAAAATTTCGAAAACGACCGTTGCCAGCACCCCCTCACCTTCGATGGGGGTGGCCGAACGCAGCAGCGTAAACGCAAAGTCGATTGTCCCGGTTTCTGGATTGGCCATGTTCTGGACCACAAACCGATCATCAAACGCAATAATCGGGCCGGGTTTAATCTGGATGCCGTCCAAGCGCGGATCGGTGTCACGGACCTTGAGTTGAGCCGGATTGTAGCTGAGTTGAATTTCAGCCCCGTATAGATCGGCGACATCGGCCAGATTAATATTGACAATCAACAGCTTTTCGTCCTGTAACGGGACATTTTGCAAATAGAGCCGAGCTGTGTTGTTAAACTGCGGGCTTGGGGTTGACCAGAGTCCGGCCAGGACAACCCCAAGCAGGGTAATGAGTTTAAGTGAAAGTGCCATGTGAAAATGGATTTACAGAAACACGGCTCTGTTAAACTGCGGCCTTACTCTGAATTCCAGTTCGTGATCGGTCCTTGCTGATCGTAATTACCGGCAGCCGTAACCAGATCGAACAGATCGACAACGCCGTTGTCGTTGAGATCGGCGACGGGATCATCAGAGCGGTATCTCTGCGCAATGAGACTTAAATCAAGGATATTAATAATGTTATCCTCATTTACGTCTCCCGCCAAGAGGGTAATTGTTCCCAACTGGCTTACTTGGAACGATTCTCCATTCTCAGCCTGGTTGACCTCGACCGGTAATGCCCCGTCGGCCTGACCAGACAGGTAGCCCGGGTAAGTAAAGGTAAAGGGCGGCTCACCGCTGATGGAGAACGAGCCATCGGTCTGCGTTTCAACCTGTCCGCCGTCGGCATTGGTGACAACGATGCCACTGTGGTCCGAACGGCCTTGCAGGTGGAGTTGGCCGGTGGCGCTGGCGCAGCTATCGCTGACTTCGATAGCGCCGTCGAGGCTAGATGAGGCGATAGCTTGCCCTTGCCCGTTGGCTAAGATGACATTCTCCAGTTCCAGCGCAGTTGTACCCGCTGCTTGCGGCTTCCAATCGATGGTCAGAATGTTTTGAGCGCCGTTGATCGAGCCGCTACCTAACAACGTGGCGGCAAAGGTGATGCGTCCGGTCGTGGTATTAACCTCATTGCGGGCGATAAAGCCGCCGGAGAAGATGCTGTTGACCGTAACCTGGACGCCATCACGGCCCGGATCGGCGTCAATGACTTGGACGACGTTTGGATCGTAGACTAGATCCAACTGCAAGGCTTGCAAGTTGGAAACGTCCTCAACATCGACAGTAGTTGTGCCTTGCGCACTACATATGGGTAGAACCTGGCTGCTAGGGGCAACAAGTAAGATCGGGCCCGCTGGTACTGTTGCGGTTGGCGTGGGTGTATCGGTCGGTGTACTGGTAACGGTGGGCGTTGAGGTGGGGGTATCGGTTGGTAAAGTGGCGGTCGCCGTTGGTGTTTCAGTCGGGGTTTCAGTTGGCGTCGCGGTCGGGGTGGGGGTGTCGCCATTGGGATCGGTCGCGGTAGCGGTGGGAGTGGTGGTCGCGGTCGGCGTAGCGACGGCGTCGCCCTCAACCAGCACACTATCGCTGGCCATACAAGCGGCAAAGCGCTCATTAGTTGGGTCAGACGCCGAAAATTTGAACGCGTACAGGCCGGGCAGGTCGGTATCGCTGTAGCTGCCGTCGTACTCGCCCACCCGATCGACAAACCCAAAGCCGGTAGCGGCTTGCGTCTCGGGGTCGGTGCGGGTGACGTCAGCCGTGACCTGCGCCCCGCTGAGTGGGTTGCCAAGGTGATCGGCCAGTCTGACGGTGACGTTGATGGTGTCGCCGGTTTGGTAAGATTCCTGATCAAAGATGACGCCGGTAATCTGGCAGGCCGGTAGGCCATTCGAACTGCAATCATTTTTCTCGGCGACTTGCTCGCGCAGATAAGGCAATTTATTGTAAATATTATCGCCCGGTGAGCTGGTCCAGGTAACATCTCGACCACCGGCAATGACCGGGATATTATGTCCGTGGTAGTCCGTACTGATTAGGGGATCAAGCTCTTTCTGGCCCACTTTCCAGGCCATCAGGTACGCAGCGCTGTCCAGCATAGCCTGGGATGGCTCGGCGGTCGTCAGGCGAGGATCGTCGCAGTTGCCGTAGCAGCCGATAAAGCCAATGGCCATCGAGCCGCTGTTATAGGTATCGTGAATGCCGATCACGTCATCGCCGCCGGCGCGCCCTTCGTAGATGACGCCGTTGGGATCAATGAGATAGTTGTAGCCCACATCGCCCCAGCGCAGCACGTTGGCGTGGTAATTCCACACCGAGCGAACCCAACCGGCCCAATCCTGGTAAGGATAGGTATTGTTGGGGGTCTCTGTTTGATGGAGAATAATGTGGGTGACCGGCGCATATTGCGGTGAGCGGTACGGGCTGGCCTGGCCGTCGGGGCAGCCCCATTCGGTACGAGAGACCACGGCCGGTTTTTCCACAGGACAAACGTCATCGGCGCTGCTAACCCGCGCCATTTGCCCGGCGATTTCGCCGTCGCTAGGCCCCTGGCTGGTGTCACTGAAGGCCAGGGTCAATTCGGAAAATTCAGGAGAAAGACCGGGCACATTGCTCTCTAACGTGATCCGCACCTGAAGCGCTGTCTCTGCTTGACCGGCCCAGATCAGGTAACCGCTATGCAGATTGTCTCGAACCGGGTAGAAAGCTTCCGGAGTATTGAGCCACTCGCTCCACGAACCGCCCTGGTCAAAGCTCAAGCGCGTTTCCAGCCGCAGCGTGGTGCCTTCCGGCAGTTCTACCGCCCACAGGGGGACAATATCGGTGGTAAACGCGAGCGGGCTGTTGATCATACCCGATGTATAAGTTCCGTGGGTTCCTGTGGCGGCTAATGACAGCCCACCTGAGGTGACAACCAGGCCATCAAGTTGGCCGTTATCGGCCAAGTTGGCCGCGTTGAGGGTGGTTTCTTGAGAGATAACCGAGGCCTGACCATCAGGCGAACTTTGGGCCACCCCGGTAAAGTTGAGGTGAGTCGCAGGCGCTACGGCTTGATACGCCGCGGAATTGCTGGCTCTGGTCAACGCAACAATCGCCGCCACGAGCAAAAACGCCGTAGTCAGCCAAATTGCCGGTTTGAAGGGGATAGGTAATTTCATGATGAGGATCTCCTGTGAAACTAAGGATCTGGAGCGTCAAAGTTTACTTTGATTTTGACAAGGCAGACTTTATCACGTCAGTTGTTTAGCCTTCGACAAAGCAAGCTTTGTCGCTCCGATAGTTAGGACAATTTAGCAGTTTAGTCCTTGTTGATACGTCGTTCGATTTAGACGCGATTAAGAATGTTAAGCCGGTAGTAGCTTATCACGAGCAGACGGTTCAACTCAACGAAGGTGGTGCGGAAATCAAAGCCGTGTTACCCCCTACTTAAAACTGCGTGGTAGTACGGAGAACACGGCTTTGATTCAGCTTACTGCCAAGCCGCTACCGGGCCGGTCTGCTGAAAGTTACCGGCAGCCGCCACCAGATCGAGTACATTGACCAGGCCGTCGCCGTTGAGATCAGCGACGTTGTTATCGGTTGCATAGGCCGCGGCGATCCCAACCAAATCGAGGATATTAATCTGGTCATCGCCGTTGATATCACCGGCCAATAGGTCGATATCGCCGACCTCCACCGTTTGGCCATCAGCCCCGACGATCTCAACCGGGTCCGATAAATCGATCTCAGTGGAGAGGTAGCCGGGGAATTTGAAGGTCAGCACCCGATCGGCTTTGAGTACAAACGAGCCATCGGCGGCGGTTTCGGTTTGAGCGCCGGCCGAGTTGGTGACCATCACGTTCTCGAAATCAGTTCGGCCTTGTAAGCTCACAGCGCCGGCCACATTACAGTTAGGCACAAAGTTGACGGTAATCCCACCATCGTTAATTTCGGCGCTAATCTCCTGTCCGTTCGTGTCAGTCAACACGACTCGCTCCAAGGTGATAGCGCTGCTGCCCACTCGCTGTGGCCGCCAATCGATTGCGATCAGCCCGTCCGGGATCGATTGAGTATAGCCGCTCAAGCGAGCGGCGGTGAAGTAGATGCGGCCGTTGCTGGTATCGACCTCATTGCGGGTGATGTTGCCCGTTGCAAAAATGTTACCAACCCGCACCTGTACGCCGCGCTGGCCCGCATCGCCGTCGATGACTTGGATGACGGTGGGATCATAAGAAACTTCCAAATCAACGCTCAACAAATTGGTAACCTCGGCCACGTTGACGGCAACCGTTTCTTGCAAACTGCACAACGTGGTTTCAAGGTTGTCCGGTTCAACTTCAACTATGGTATCTGACGGGGTTGAGGTTGGCGTCGGCGTATCGGTCGGGGTGGCGGTTGGGGTGGGGGTGTCGGTGGGCGTGCCGGTAATGGTTGGAGTGAAGGTTGCCGTAGGCGTGTCGGTAATGGTTGGGGTAAAGGTCGGCGTGGGCGTATCAGCCGGATCGACCTGAACGGTGGTGGTCGCCATACAAGGTAAGAATCGCCCCCCGACAGGATCGCTGACGGTAAATTTGAAATCGTAAAAACCGGGGGTACCGGTTTGATCATAGCTGCCGTCATAGTCGCCGGTGCGGTCGATCAGGCCAAAACCGGTGGCGGCTTGAGTATCGATATTATCAAAATCGCGGCGGGTGACGTCGGCTACCACCTTGGCCCCGGCCAATGGATTACCGTTGGCATCGGCCACTCTGACGGTGATCGCCATCGTCTCGCCTTGTATGTAAGACTCCTGATCAAAAATAACCGCAGTTACCTGGCATGCTTCCAGCACGCGAGTCGGGGTGGCGGTGGGCGTGTAAGTGGCCGTGGGAATTGGCGTTTTGGTGGGATAATAGCCATTGGCCAACGTAATTTGGATCGGTCCCAGCCCGCCAATAAGGATGGCTAAGCCCAAAGCAGCGATCAGCCATCGAATATGTTTAGCTACGGACAGTTGTTTTTTCATCGTTTTTTCCCATTGATCGGTCTATGCAATTTATTTCAGCTTATCACGCTAACCAAGCGCACTCAACAAGGCTGGCGCGGAGATTATCTCCGTACCAATCAGGATGACAGAGTCGGTGTTAGCACTGAGGGTCAGATAAAACAAGACCTGACAGGTTTTACAAGAGATGCTCTGGAAACCTGTCAGGTCTACTCGGACGAGGCCGGCAGGCAACCGGCTTTAGCCTAAATGATGCGTTTTTCTAAGGTCCTAACTTAGAAGGGGAAGCTACCGCCGCCGCCGGGCGATCCGTCGGTGGGGCCGCTCATACCAAAGTTCTTAGCCACCAACACCAGGTCGATGATGTTGACTAAGCCATCCGGGGCCGGAGGAGCGCCGGGACCGGTGAAGTCCGCAGCCACCGACAGCGGGCTGGTGCCAACCGGGGCGTTCAGAACGCTAACCATAAGCTGGATATCCAGAATATTAACCACGTTGTCGTCATTGAGATCGCCGGCCCACAGCCAAACCGCTGACGAGTCCTCTGGATCGTCAAACGAGGCGCTGGCATCGAGATAACCAAAGCGGCTAATATCAACCGTGTAGGGCGGCAGCGCGGTGGCATTGTTGAAGGTACAGAAACCCAACGCATCAACCATACCGCCGTCACAAGGATAAATGCCGTTGATGACGACCTTCGTATAAATATCATCAGATGTCGTCGGTTCTTCCAGGCCGCTGTTCTTACCGCCTTCCAGGCCAATTTGGAACTTAAAGATGCTGGCCGGCTCGATGGTGATAGTCCCATTCACGGTCGGTACAGCCGGACCAACGGCGCCGCCGTTATCGACAACTTGCGATTCTGCCCCGTCGACACAAATGTCACCGACATCCCCCACAGCAGCATCGGGGTCGCTGCGCCACAGCACCTGGAATAGATCGCCGGTGCCGTTGATTTGGACCGTCGGGTCAAAATAGACGACATTGACGGTAAAGGCTGTGTCACCGCAGGAGTCGCCGCCAAAACCGGTTTGGACGTTAAAGAAGTAATCAACGCCTTTTGTACCCGGCAAAAGTGAACCCGGTTCTACCTTTTCCGGCTTGATGACTGAAGCATCGTACTCAACTTGGAAGGTAAAACCGGAGAACTGCTGCGCCCCAATGACATTAAACTTAGTGAGTACGGTGCCATCGCCGCGAGCCACATACGTATCGGCGGGATTCCAGAGAAAATCGGTAAAATCGATAATTTGGATTTGAACATCACCCTCTTCCGGCTCCTGCGCTGCCGCCGGCGCCACAACAACAGCAACCAGTAGCAGCGTCAATAGGAGCAAGCCGATGGGTTTCAGGAACTTACTTTGTTTCATATTTGAATCTCCTAAGGCTAAGATAAACGTGAATAGAATTTGCCCCAGTTGCCAGGGCGTGAGGGGCCGGCAGCCAGGTCCTGGAAATTGTGTGCACACACCCTAAAGCCAGCTTGGTTCTATTCTAAAGGGTTATAGCCCTAGTTTTCAACGGTAACAGTGCGGGAACTCTATCGGTAGTACCTTTGGGGGGATTTTGCGTATTAGTACGGAGGTATGATCAGTTGAGGAAAATAGGCCAGACCTGACCGGTTTCTGGAGGTATCATCTGGAGTAAATCCAGGGCCGAATGAACCGTGTTTGCTCCCGATAGAATTTTGGAAACCGGTCAGATCTTAACTTTGTAGCCTTATCGCTACATTTTTACTCGATAAAGATGGAGCGTGGCGCTAAGCGGATCGCCTTGAACCCAGGTAACGCTGCCGTCCGAACGGGTTCGGAACGAGTCGTCTCGATTGCCCCATTTTATGCCCGGCGCCATCGCTTCCGGGCCGAACAGGAAATTACCCTGCCCATCAATAACGCCCAGCCGATAGGTATTGTCATTGATCATTCGCCAGCCAACCAGAAAGTGTTCGGGGGCTGTAGCCAGGCCGAGACGGGCCATGACCGGATCACGCTCAAATGCGCCGTTGGTATGGGTCAACCACACCAGGTTGCTTTGATACGCCCCATTAATGGTGGCCAGACCGATACCCTGACCTTGACAACAAGCTCGATCAAGCGCGTTGAAGATGAGTTTCCACGAACTTCCGCTGGGAACCAACTGCCCCAGTTGGACGGCAACCATACCGCCACAGTTACCATCTGACTCATAGATCCGTTTAGCATGATTCAAAATAATGCCCTTGTCAGGGTAACAGTCGCTAGCACAGGCAGGCAGAAACTGCTGTAACTCAGAGTTGTAGCTCACTAATTGCGCCAGCGAATGAGAACAACCCCAGTTCCAACCGTCTGACTGGATGACACCCTGATCATTGACGTATTTCAACTGATCGCCGTAATGGTCGGTAAAACTGCCTGAAATTCCGGTCACGGTGTGGTAGGCGGCATAGCGACCGTTACCATAAGCCAGCCGGCTGTCTCCCAGCCAAAAATCGGCCACAGCAATACTGCTGTTTAGATTGGTTGACCAGATTTGATTCCCATTTTGATCAAATTTGGCCAGCCTGATGACGTCAGCGCCGGAATCCCACAAAAGCGCCGCAAACGAACCCCCGGCATGCGTCACCAGACCCCGGATCGATCTATCGGGAAAATTAAACGTTCGTTCCAGGCTGTTGCCGGAGATGATGCTGATATGACCGTCGCCGTCGGCGTCGGTCCAACCCAGCAGGATGCGGCCATCGACCAGCGGTTCATGGTACAGCCGAGGGGATAGCGAGCAATGTTCCCAAATACAGAAGTTGGCCGATGAGTCCGCCAGAGGTTTGGGCAGGGTGATGGTTGTTTCGGAGATTAATGAGGCCAGGGATGTCGGTTTGGTCACAATAGGCAAATAAGTTGTATAGGTCAAAACGGAACCTACGGAATGACTATTCCATTCGAGTGAGTCACTGCCCCACTGAATTGAGCCGGCAGGTTCGGCCGAGAATTCAAAATGGCTCGTACGGCTATCTTGAGCGGCAGCAGTTCTGGCTAAAGCCAAAATCATTAGCCCCGTCAATAGGGCCGCGAATAATCTTACTGTTGTTCGAGACAAAAAAGGAGCGAAATATTGATAGATATTTAACATCGGACGCCGCTTAAACCTCTCTTTCTAAATGATGCTAATCGACCTAAGTTTATCAGAGTTTAAACGACTTTATGTGGCAAAATGACACTATTTAGGTGGCAGACCCCCGATTCATACGCCAAATTGCCCACAGATCGCAGTCGGCGTGTGGATCGTCCGGATAATGCATTTTTAGTAAATTTTGCACCGTACAGGCGTCATCATACGCCGTTAACAGCCCAACCGGCGACAAATCGTCGTTGGCGAAAGCCTGGTCAAACCCACCGCAGTTGGTCAGGGCGCTGACCCCGGTGGTACGTTCGATAAGATCGTAGCCTAAGAATTCAAAGCGCTCGTCGGCCCACAGGTAGCGAGCGTCCGACTCCGGATTTAACAACACAGCCAGGATATTAATGTGGTCGAACGTATCGACCCGGCGCAGCAGATAGTCAAGATCGTGAAAATAGTCCGTCAGATAGTTTTCCTGGACGTTGTAGTTCCAATCTTCGGCCGTCAACTCATCGACCACAGGGGCGCACAGCAGGATGTCAAGCGACACCACTTCCCTCAGGTGGTTCAGACCAGACCAAGCGATATATTCTTGCCAAGCCTGCCCAGAGTGAGGGCTGAACTTTTCAACAGCGATAAAGTAAGGCATTCCCATACGATTATCTCCCTTAAAAACAACTGGACAGAGCGTCAAAGTTTACTTTGACCCTACCCTCAATGACAAAGCAAGCTTTGTCGCTCCGGTCAATTTTTCAACTTGTTCAGACTTTTTGCAGCACAACTTCATAATGCATCGACGTGATCGAAGCATGGACGGGGCGCAGGCAGCGCTGCCGAAAGAGAGTCTCCAAGCCGTCGCTGGTGGGGAAGCCGGTTTGCTTCATAACCCGCCCGCCGAGTTGGGCCAGCCAATTGGGCGCGATCAGATCGGCGTAAATCAGATGACCGCCCGGTTTGACCACCCGCGCCATCTCGGCCACCGCCTCCAACCAGTTGGGGATATGGTGAGTGACCTTGTTAGTAAAAACAATGTCGAACTCGCCGTCATCGAACGGCAGGCGGGTGCCGTCAACCGGGATGAAACGAACATTGGTTAGATGGCAACTGGCTTGTTGGGCCAGCCGGATCTGATCAAGGTCCACGTCGATGCCGATGATCTCAAGCGGGTATTTTGTCGCCAGATTGATCGCGGCAGCGCCGTTGCCACAGCCAAAATCGAGATAGGTCTGTCCGGCTTGGAAGTCAATCCGCTTCAGCATTTTTTCAGCATAATGGCTAACCTGACGGCTACGAATCGGGTTGTTGACTAATATTTTTTCAAGATTTGACATTTTCATCTTACACGTCCGCTGAAAGTAGAGGTCTGGAGCATCAAAGCTCTGCTTTGATCTTTGATCGGGTTTGACCAAGCCAGCTTTATCGCTCCAATAAGGATATCATTTTCGGTCGATAGCTATTCCGGAAAGACCGGCTCGTGCCAGCCGAGCGGAACTGCCGGATGATCCCACCGGGCCGGCGTTTCCGAAAGCTGCACCACCGGGGCCAGATATCTTAGGGTTCCAAACGGGGTTTCGGAGGTGCCTAATAGGTCCTGAACGCTGTCAAATGACATGTCGGGCAGGACTTGATCATGCCAATCGCCGGTAATGCGGCCCAGGTGGTGCAGCCAGTGACCCGTCTGGGCCAAGGAGACCCGTACCAGATAACTGCCGCCGGATCGCGCTCGCCTGGCTAAGGCTACCATCGCCCCCAATGCCAGCAAATAGCCTGACAGGTAATCAAGCGCTTGGGCCGGCAAATGCTGGGGCGGCCCGCCGGCCGATTCCTCATCGACAATCCCACTGACCGACTGGACCAGGCTGTCGAACCCGCGCCGCCCTCGCCACGGGCCGTGATGGCTATAGGCGCTAAGCGTCACGTAAATTAAGCCGGGGCGTCGTTGGGCTAACGCCTCCGGCGATAAGCCGCGACCGGCCAACGCGCCCGGCCGATAGCTCTGCAGGAAAATATCGCTTTGTTGAATCAGGCGGTGCAGTTGGGCTAAATCATCCGCAGTTCGCAGATCGAGAGCGGCCGACCGCTTACCGTGGCCCGTGTCGATAACCAGCGGTGGAATCGTAGGCAGATGCGGCCCGCCAATGCGCATGACCTCGGCCCCGTATTCGGCCAACGTGCGCCCACCCACCGGCCCGGCGATCACCCGGGTCAGATCGAGGACGCGGATATTGGACAGAGGCCGGTCTCCGGGGCCTAACGGTTCGGGGTCGCTATCGCCAATTTTGATGATCTCGAACAGCGGCAGTTGCGCCACAGCCTCGGCTTGCGGGTGCGCCTGCCACTCTTGACGACGACGGACCAACCCGGCGCACATCTGGGCTTCGGCTAAGGCGTCCTCTAACGCCTGCCCCGACCAGCCGGCTACCGCCGTGGCGACATCCTCACGGCTGTCTTCACAACCCAGCAGGTTGACCACACCGGCCCGATGATGGGGAAAGTTGCAGTGAAGTTGAATCCAACGTCCGTCGCTTGTCTGGTAAAAGCCCGAAACTGGGTCCCATAGGTTACGAGGCGGCTCGCCATCAACCCGCAGGTAAAGATGGCTGCGCAGTGCGGCGGCGGCCGCTCGCAGCGAGATCGTCACGGTCTGAGTTTGGCCAGTGCGCAGGGTCCATAAATCGGCCGCCGCCACGCCGGTGGCCGCAATGACGGCCGCACCCGCCGTCCCCAATCGATAGTTCGTTGGCAGCAGCGGATCGTGACCCTCGATGACGACCTCGTTGATCGCGTTGGGGTCTCGACCGGCTAAGGTGAGTAAGTTGTCGAGAACTATTGTGGGGTCAATCATCGTTTTCTCCATAAAGGTTAAGGCTAAGAAAAAATCGCTTGTTTATTAAGCCCAAGCCGCTTACTTAAATATCTTTGCCTTTGCTTAAGCCTTAGACTGCCTGTGAATCAGGTGCATCAGGAATTTAAGGCCAACATCCGGTTCATGTCAAGCCAGCCCCCGCCGGAATCAAAAACAGCGAGGCCCAACCGCGACCTCGCTGTTTCGTTTACCTAATCAGATCGTCATCAATCGTAACTAACCGGGCCTACCGAGTTTTTCTCTTCCGGGGTGGCTGAACCCGGCTGGCGAGCGAACTCAAGCACAGCGTAGGCGCTGCCGTCCAGGTAAGTCTTGACGGTGAAGTCGGTGCCGTCGATGGTCACCCAATAGAAGCCGGCCATCAATCCGGCAAAGTCACACGCGCCGTTACCTTTGGAGCCGGTCTGACACTGAGCCTCGTAACCGCCGCCTTCGCTATGGATGCGGACGTTGAGGCCGGAGGCCGGCGTTCTGACCAAAATGTTAGACCAACCACCGCTGTTCTCATGCGGCTTGCTGGGGTTATCGAAGGAAGCCAAGTACCATCCGCTAGGGCTGGCGAAGGTGGGACCGCTGTAGATTAAACCTTTGTTGAACCCAACTTCAACCCGATCGCCCGCTCTGATTTTGATCGGCACCTTTTGCGAAGGCATATCAGTGCCCTCAATCCAGACGTCAAAATCGCCGGGTGGGACATAGCGGAACACATAGGCAAACGGGCCGAACTCGCCCAAGTTGATTATATCGCTCTTGCCGGCAACTTCGTAGTCGCCACTGCGAATGCGAACGCCGACATCATATTGGTCGCCGGTTCTGACAATCAGGGTCGTGATACCATTGGGATCAGGAATGGTGAAGGACTCACCCACCCAAGTGGAGCCGCCGTTGATCACCACTTCGATCGGTTGATCGGCCAAAGGTAGTAAGGGCGATTTCGCCTCGGCTTGATAATCCGGTGCAGGCGGGACATTACCGTGGGCGCCGTAATCTTTACCCCCATATTTACCGTCGGCAAAGGGATGATCTTTAATCGGTGGTTTGACGTGCGAGTCCTCATGATACTTGTCATATCCCGGAGCGGGCGGCGGCGCATATTTAGGGCCGTCGTCGTATTTGGGGCCGTCGTTGTATTTGGGACCGCTATCGTACTTGGGGCCGTCGTCATAATAAT
This sequence comes from Anaerolineales bacterium, assembly GCA_020634855.1. GTDB lineage: Bacteria > Chloroflexota > Anaerolineae > 4572-78 > J111 > JAGRBY01. The sequence goes on along the minus strand of JACKAU010000015.1, from coordinate 42,820 downwards.
GATCGACCCTAGCGGGTAGGGGCACCGGCTGCGGTTGATAGCCCGGAATAATCAGTACTTGGCCCACCACAATTATCGCGGCGTTTTGAATACGGTTCGCCCGCATAATATCGTGATAATCAATACCGTAGTGGTTGGCAATGTAGTTAAGCGTTTCCCCAGGCAAAACCGTGTGCTGATAAGGATTCCCTGATGGGCCTGGTACATAATTAGCCTGTTGGAGGGCGGGAACGGATGGAATACACAAGGTTTGGCCCACGTACACAAAACTGTCCTCATAAAGACGATTGTATTGAGCTAAGGCTTGTAAGGAAACACTATAGTAGACAGCAATGCCGGACAACGTTTCGCCGGGCGAAACCGTATGTGATCGAGCGCAAGCTGTAGGAATCAGCGATGGGCCGTAACTTCCCGGAATCTGGATGGGCTGCCCCACAAAAACCAAATTGGGGTTGGGAATGCCGTTGTAGCGCAGCAACTCATCGACGCTGACCCCGTATTGGTTAGCGATGTTAAACAGTGTTTCGCCAGGACTGACGATATGCACTGTGCCGCCTTGCGCATTCGCACTGCTCAAAGCAGCAAAACTCAACACAATCGCCAAAACGATAACAGACAAATACCTTCTCATAGTTGTCTCCTTAAGTGTTCCCAATATTTAGTTGCGAATACCAACTAAACCACAACATATAGACCCATCATACTAGCTAGATACTATACATAATATAACAAGCTATAGAATATGTCAAGTAACTTTACAGGGTTACAGGGTCGCAGGGTAGCAAAGTTGCAGAGTTACAGGGCGGCAGAGTGACAGGGGTGCAACCGTGTTACTTTTGCGACCTTGCCACTCTGCTACCCTGTGACCTTGCTACCCTGCCACCTTGCTACCCTGCGACCTTGCCACTCTGCCACCTTGCCACCTTGTGCTGTCCAAGCGCTTATGATAAGATACCTGCTTGTGCCAAACCCAACCGTAACCCTACATACCACAAATTTCCGAGCCACCCGTGTCACGCTTCTTTTACTTTTGACCGGCGGCTTTGCTTTGCGGCTCTACCGTTTAGGAGAGCAAAGCTTATGGTACGACGAGACCGTCAGCGCTTTTCTGGCCAACCAATCGATCCCCGCCCTTATCGCCCATACCGCCCGAGATATTCACCCGCCGGGCTATTACCTCCTCCTGCACGGCTGGGCAACACTGGCCGGCAATAGCGAATTCAGCCTGGCCTTCTTCTCGACGACATTCGGTCTGCTGATCATTCCCTTAACCTATGCCCTGGCTCGCTGCTTAACCAACCGGCCGGTGGCCCTGTGGTCGGCGCTGCTGGTGGCGGTATCGCCGTTCAATATTTGGTACAGTCAAGAAGTGCGCATGTACACCCTCGGTGCAGCGCTCGGACTGGTGGCGACCTACGCGTTAGTCAAAGGAATAGCCACCAATAGACTGCAACCGTGGCTGGGCTACGTCATCGCCGCGACGGTTGGCTTGTATACCTTGTACTATTTTGCCTTCTTACTCATAACGATCAACAGCTTCATATTGTTACGTCAACTTATCACCCGGCGCTCGATCAAAAGCTGGCTGATCGCCAACACCTATGTTTTGCTGGCCTACGCCCTCTGGCTGCCGACCGCCTGGCGACAAGCGACCAACCCGCCTGTACCGCCCTGGCGTTCACTGCCCCAATTGGGTCAAACCCTCCTTGAAAGTTGGACGGCCCTGTCTCTCGGCCAATCGGTCGATCCGGCGGTTGTCTGGCCGATTTTGCTGCTGACGTTGGGGCTAACCATTCTGGGTCTTATTCACCTGCGATCGCTCGACACCCGGCTGCCGGTCGGAGCCTTCCTGATCGCTTATACCTTTGGCCCCCTACTGCTAATTTATCTTATTTCCTTTATAGTGCCGCTCTACCACGTACGCTATCTGTTCACCTACGCCGCCGCTTTCGCTATCCTACTCGGTGCCGGGCTGGCCGGACTGGCCCAACGAGCGACAATCTGGGTGGCTGGGGCTGTCGCCGCCGTTCTAATAGCGGCCTCTTTCTATTCGATTTATCAATTCCACGTCAACCCCGCCTACCGCGCCGATGATTTTCGCGCCGCCGTAGAGTTTATCGACCAGCGCTGGCAGCCGGGCGACGTTATTTTGGTCAACGCCGGTTACACCTACCCGGCCTTCCTTTATTACGCCGATGACCACCCTGACCTTCAATCGCGCCGGCTGGTGCCCTACCGGCCACCTGATGACTGCTGCTCACCGCTGCTGCTGCAAACCGGCACGGTTGATGGCCCGGCCCAACTCGGTTGGGGCGACCCGGCCTCCGATTTTTACGCTATGACCACCGCCGAAACCGTCGCCGCCCTGAAGCAGGTGTCGCAAGACTTTTCCCGGTTGTGGCTGCTGCGGGCCTATGATACCGTCACCGATCCCAACGGCCTGATCCGCGCCTGGTTGGCCCGGCACGCGACGTCCATTGAAGACCAACCCTTCTCCGGCGAAAGCAACATTCGCGCCCAGGGATTTCTCCTGGCCTCATCGACCGCGCCGCAAGGGCCAATCGTCGCGCTTGAAGATGGCCTGCTGCTGGCCGGCAGCGCCTGGCCTCAACAGCCGTGGCATTCCGGCCAGACCATTCCGGTCAAACTGTGGTGGTCGGCCACCGGGACGCCCAGCGCCGATTACAAAGCCTCGCTCAAATTATGGACGCCGGACGGCCAACTGGCCGCCCAAGGTCACGATGAGTGGCCCGGCGGTACGCTCCACCGAGCCACCACCTGGACGCCCGGCGAGACAATCTACCACCCGATGCAACTTACGCTGCCGCCGGATTTGCCAGCAGGCCAATACTGGCTTAATGTAGAGTTGTATCATCCGGACACGGTTCAGCCGTTGCCCCAACTGCACAGCGACAAAACCGCCATCGCCCTTGGCCCCGTCACCGTTGAAGAAGAGTAGTTCATATATAAGGAAACACGAATGAAAACACCTCGTTACATCGCGATCATTGACCTGGGATCGAACACGGCTCGGGTAGTGATTATGGGTGCTGTACATGGTTATGCCTATCATTTGGAAGATGAAATCCGCGAGGTCGTGCGCCTGCGCCAGGGCATGACCAAGCACGGCCTCAGCAGCGAGGCCATGACGCGCGGCTTATTCACCCTCCGCCTCTTCAAACGCTTTTGCGACGGCCGTAATGTCGATCTAATCATTCCCACGGCCACGGCCGCCGTCCGGCAGGCCGCCAACGGCCCCATGTTTATCCGGCGGGTGCGGCGAGAAATCGGCCTGACGTTGAAAATTTTGGACGGCGACCAGGAAGCTTACTACGGCGTTATCGGCGCACTTAACGAAGTGCCGATGGTTCAGGGCTACGTGGTCGATATCGGCGGCGGCAGCGCCCAGGTCAGCGAAGTTCGCGACCGGCGCTACTATCGCGGCCAATCGCTGCCGCTGGGATCGCTGGCCCTGACCGACCAATTCGTTCATAGCGATCCCATCAGTGAGAGCGACTACAAAGCTGTTCAGAAAGAAATCGACGAGCAGCTCGCCCAAATCTCCTGGCTCAAGAAACGACACGAGGCCCTTGTCGGGCTGGGCGGAACTATTCGCAACTTAGCCCGCGTCGAGGCCGCCCGCCAGTCGTATCCTTTGAACACCCTGCACGGCTTCCGGTTGACCCGCGACTCGCTCCAGCAGACGGTGGATATGCTGCGTGAGTTACCGCTCGATGAGCGACAAAAAATTGACGGCCTAAAAACCGACCGGGCCGACATCATTTTGCCGGGCGCGATGGTCATCCTGACCATTATGAATCGCTTGGAAGTAGACGCCTTAACCGTATCCACCAACGGCCTGCGCGAAGGACTTTTCTTCGAACAGTTTTGGAAGCATCTCGACTATCCTGTCACCCCCGACGTACGCCGCTTTAGCGTGCTCAACATGGCCCGGATTTATCAATACCAAAAAAGCCACTCCACCCATGTCCGCTTTCTGGCCGGCCAACTCTTCGAACAGTTAGCGCCGCTGCACGGCTACGGCCCGGTTGAACATGAACTGCTCGACGCCGCCGCCCTGCTGCACGATATCGGCACGTTGATCAGCTACAAGAGTCACCACCGGCACTCGCAAACGCTGATCACCAACAGCGGACTGCAAGGCTTTACCCCGCGTGAGATTAGCCTGATCTCGCTGCTGACGCGCTACCATCGCAGCGGCAGCCCCAGCGCTTCTGAATTCAAACTCCTGCTCAACGACGATGATGACATTCTTCTAACCCGCCTGGCGGCGATCTTGCGGCTAGCCGAGTTTTTGGAGCGCGGCCGGAACGCCTCGGTGGACGATATTTCCGCGGTCTGGGACGATAACACCCTGACCTTAACGCTCATTGCCGATGAGTATCCGGCCGTTGAGCTGTGGCAAGCCGAGCGCAACGCCATCTCGCTGGTGGAGTCGGCCTTTAACCGCAAAGTGCAAATCAACAGCACCGCCGCGCCCAGTGAATGGTCGGGAGAACAGTAGCGATGGGAGTCCGATCCGCCGCCGCCCTCATCGAAACCTTTTACCGGCCGATGAATTTGACCCTGCGCTTGCTCAGCAACAGCCAGACCATCGTCCACGCCGCCGATACATCATTCGGGGGGTTTGGGCCGGCCTCGCCCACCGCTGCACCCGATTTAACCTTTCACCTGTTCGAGCATCCGGTCGAGGAACCCGAACCCGCGCCGCCCCGCTTTCGCAAAGAAGGCGATCTCATTTACCAGACCACCGACGGCGTCTCAACCTTAGTCGTCGACCGCAAATGCGGTGTGGCCTACGGCTACTTCTCCGAAGCTGTACTGGTCAATTCGACCTTTTTTCGCTGGCACTTTCTAGAGCTGGCCTTGTTCGTGATGTTGGAGCCGCGCGGCTTAATGGGCGTCCACGGTGCGGCCCTGGCTAAAAACGGCCGGGCCATCCTGCTTCGCGCCCCCAGCGGCGGCGGCAAAACAACGCTGGCCTACGCCGGCGCTCGCCGTCGATTCCAGGCGCTGGCCGAGGACGTCGTCTGGCTCGATCTCGAACGCGATATCTGGTGGGGCACGCCCTGGTCGTTTCATCTACTGCCCGATGCCAAACAGCTCTTCCCGGAGTTGGCCGATTATCCCCCGCTCCTGCAAATAAACGGCGAGCGCAAATTGGAGGTCACGTTAGAGCAAATCCGCACCGGCAGTACCACGGTTTCCGCCCGGCCGGGCGCGGTCGTCTTCGTCGAACGCGCCGCTGGCCAGACCAGCCGGTTGGAAGCCATCGATCCGGTCACGGCCAAATCGATTTGGCTGGCCAGCTTCGCCGGCGCCGAAATGGATTTTCCCAACTACCATGCTCACGTCAACGCGCTGCTCTCCACCAACACCTATCGCCTCTATTCCGGCGACAATCTGGACAGCAGCTTAGATTTATTAGAAACACTCTTTTGAATTATGAGGGATGAATTATGAATTATGAGGTAAAAACTTTCATAATTCATCCCTCATAATTCATAATTTATGTTTGGTTTTGCCGATGTGGAAGAAACTTGAGAACTGGCTCATCCTGCTGGTTCTCCTCTTTATTTTAGGTCGATTTGTCACCCAAACCTACGGGCGGATGCTGACCAACTCCAACGCCAGTGAAGGCGACCAACTGGCGTTTCTTCAGTTGGGGCTGGATATGCTGGAACATGGCGTTTTGACCGACGGCACCCGCAACCCGCTCTATGCGGTTTTTCTGGCCGTAGTCGCGCACCGCGATTGGGCTTACTTTACCTATGCCAAACTGCTGAGCATGACCTTTGGCCTGCTGGCGATTGTGGCCGTCTTCGAGCTGGGCCGCCGCCGGTTCGATGCGTTTACCGGCCTGGTCGCCGCCTACCTGTTGAGCATCAACGTCGAATTCATCGTCCACAGCGCCACCGCCCTGACCGAGTCGCTGCTGGTGCTGACTTTTGTCTTGGCCTGGTTTGCCATGCTAAAAGCGCTGGACGATAAAGATCAGGCCCGCTACTGGGCGCTGGCCGGGGCGCTGGCCGGTCTGGCCTATCTGGCCAAGGGCAGCGCGCAACTGCTGGTCTTCTCATTCCTGGCGCTGGCCTTCCTATTCTATCGCTTTCAGATTTTCCGCAGTAAAAGCCTGTGGCTGTTCTTGGCCAGCTACGTGGTCATCGTCAGCCCCCTCTGGATTTACAACACAATCAACTACGGCAGCCCGACCTTCAACTACGCTATCACCCACCAAATGTGGATGGACGGTTGGCGCGAGTGGCACCCCGACGATCTCGATAACCTGCCCACGGCCCTGACCTACGTTCAGACCCACACGCCCCAGGAGATCATCGACCGCCAGTGGAGTGGGATGCAGGCTATGCGCAACATCCTGGTCAAAACCCTATGGCCGACCCGTACCCTCATGGTTGATCGCTTTTTGCTGTCGCCGCTGAGCAGCTATGTGCTGGTCGGGCTGCTGCTGCTGCCGTTTCTGCTGTGGCCGTTCAGCCGCCGCTATCTCCGCCACCACAGCGGCGCAGTGCTGCTCACCCTGCTAGTGACGACGCTGTTCTTCCTGCTTTTCGCCTGGTACGTGCCGATTGTAGCGCTGGGCCAGCGTTTCATGCTGCCGGTCGTCCCCTTGATTTTTATCCTGCTGGCCCACGTTGTTAGCCAGGCCGGGCAGCAGGTGATGGCCCTCGGCGTTTGGCCGAAACGGCTGGTGATTTTGCTCGGCGTCATCGTGCTGGGGCTGCAACTCCGCTGGGCCATTTACACCAATCTCGATGCGACCCAGGCGCTGCTAACCCAAGACGTCTTCGCCCAAGATCGCCAGTTCAACAGCGACGCCGCCACGCCCCTCGAATGGCTGGCCCAGCAGTCGCCGGGCAGCGAAACCGTGGCCTGGGGGCCGTCGGGCAACTCTCTGCCCACCTGGGCCTACTCTGACCGGCTCGATGTCAACCTCTACCCACCCGACGCCGACAACCTGGACGACCTCACGACCAACCTCGTCAGTCGAAACATCGACTTCGTTATCGTCGACAGTGATATGGTCGCCCGCCATCGCTCGATTTACAAAGATGTCTTTCCATCCGACGGCGCGCGCGTCGATATCCCGGCCATCCCTGACGGCTGGGCGCTGACCTACGCCTACCGGGCCATGCCCTGCGATTGGTGCGTCTTCCGGCTGCTCGACAGCCGCCCGCCGCAGCAGCCGGTCGATGTCCGGTTGGGCGACTCGATCCAACTGGTCGGCTACGATCTCGACCGCGCCGACCACCACCCCGGCGATTTGCTGCACCTGACCCTCCACTGGACCACAACCGCCCCCCTCGACGCTGACTACACCGTCTTCACCCAACTTCTCGGCCCCGATTTCCAACTGCACGGCCAACTCGACCACCAGCCGATCAACAACCTGTGGCCGACCACCCGCTGGCAGCCCGGTGAACGCCTGGCCGACCGCTACGACATCCCCATCGATCCCAACGCACCGCCCGGCTCGTACCAAATCCTGGTCGGCATGTACAACGGCCAAACCGGCGAACGGCTCCCGGTCAGCCAAGACGGCCATCCCGTGCCGGACAACGCCATTCGCCTGGGCGAGATCAGCCTCAGCGCCGGAAGTTAAGTCATGACTACTCTATCTGATCTCTGCAATACATTAGCACTTTGGCTCGCTCAGTCCGCCGCCGACGATCCCCACTGGTCGGCCGACACATGGTCGCGCTTCAAATTGATTAGCCGCGTCCACGGCATCGCTCCCGCGCTTCACGTCATTTTAAACTCTTCAGACTGGCTCGATGCGGAGATCAAAAATTGGCTGGCCGAGCAAGCCGATCTCAACGCGCAGCGCGTCGCCAAAATGCAGGCGGAACTGGCCGCTATTCTGGCGCTGCTGGCCCGGCACGGTCTGCCGGCGATGCCGCTCAAAGGATCGGTGCTGGCGGCCCGATATTATGAAGACGCCTCGCTGCGCCCAATGGCCGATCTGGACCTGCTGGTCCGGCCGCAGGACTTTGCCCAGGTGGGCCAGTTGTTGGCGCAGCTTGGCTACCACCAGGAAGTCGCCCACTGGAAGCACACCGAGTTTGTCAAGCCGGACAACCGCCAGGCCGTCACCTTCGAGGCCGAACATCCCGACAACCCGCGCAAAGTGGAGGTTCACCGCTACTGCCGCGAGTCGTTCGGGGGGCCGTCAATCGATTTGACTGAAATCATGTGGGATCATTCTGATGAGGGGACATTATTAGGAGAACGGGCCATCATCCCCCGGCCAGAGGCGCTGTGGCTGCACCTACTGGTACATCACACCTATCACGCCTGGCAGGGGAAAGCCCGTCTCATTCAACTGGTCGATCTGGTCAAGCTGTCGCCGCATTTAAGCCGGCCGGAGTGTCTGCTCGATAGCGTGGACGCCCGTTTTGTGTATCCCAGCCTGGCCCTCTGGCAGCGCTATTTTCCCAACGCCGAAGCCGACGCCTGGGCCGTCGCCCAACGCGAGCGCGTCTCGGCCGGGTTCCGGCAGTGGGTCGATGGTCTGGACCTGGTCAACACCTCCCACCTCAACCCCAATCCGCCGGGGCTGTATCTGACCAAGGCCCTCAAATTCAGCGAAGGCCGCCCCGGCGAAATCGGCCAGGCGCTGCGCTTTGCCCTGCTCCCGGCCGTCGAAGAACTGGCCCTCGATCATCCCCGGCTGGCCCAATCGAGGCGTCCCGTGGCTGGCTTACGCGCTGCTGCCCCTGGATTGGCTCAAGCGGCTGCGCCCGACCACCGACGGACGACCACCGACCGCCAAACCGTAGGTCGGGTTGACCCAACCTACGCGGCTGTAATGTTTGACATTCAAAAAACGTTTTTGACTTGACAGCAGTAAAGAGATACGGTACCATTTTAATATCGAATTTTGTTGGTACCATGTTCTATAAATACCTTGCGTGATCTCCGCGTGAGGTATTTATATTTTATCGAAATTCGGTCTACCCCATCCATTCCCTAACCCCGATTCTTATCTTTTGATGGTATAATATTTATACTTACGGCCAGGATGATAAGATGTCCCCAACATTGATTGACCAATTACCCCGGCAAGCATTGGCTGATTTCTGCCGGCGCTATCACATTCGCAAAGCTATCGCTGTTTGGCTCTGCCCTGCGTTCCGACTTTTCACCCACCAGCGATCTGGACATATTGGTTGAATTTGACCCTGACCATACCCCCGGACTGGCTTTTTTGGGATGCAGCAGGAGTTATCGGAGTTGTTGAACCGGCCGGTTGACTTGAACACGCCCCAATTTCTCAGCACTGCCTTTCGGCAGGATGTACTGGCTCAGGCCGAGGTTTTGTATGATGCAGTAGCCCTGTAGGTCGTGTTTCATACCTCGACCCAACCTACAAAAAATGTATTGCCCTTGACAGTCACGAAAAGATGCGATACCCTTTTTATACTGCACTCAAAATATAAACCCCTGCGTGGCGTCCCACGCAGGGGTTTATATTGTACCCACACTCATCTGAGATTGTCTGGCTTACGCGCTGCTGCCCTGGATTGGCTCAAGCGGCTGCGCCCGACCGCTGACGGACGACCGCCGAGGGATAAACCGTGGGGTGCGGAACGTGACAAAATTTCATTTGCCCTCGAATGCTTGAACGATTTCCTCCGGTAAAGGGTCGTCGAAATCATCAGGCACAGTGAACTCGCCGGCACATAAGCCATAAGGTCGTAGTTTCGTTGGGGGTGAACTGATGGGTCTGAGTTCGGCCACAGGTTTGCCGGTTTTCAGGATAACCAGCGTCTCCCCTTTTCAACCAGTTGCAACACCGCCAATAAATCATGTTGCATATCTTCTACATTGATTTGAACCATAGGGGATTTATCCGTCACGGCCATTACTTATGGACAAACAAGCTTCAACGGCTTCGTAAAGATTTTCGAGCAACTCTTCAAACGTTTCGCCTTGGGTGGCGCATCCTAGAATAGCGGGGACTTCAGCCCAGTGCCCCCTTCCTCAGCCTTATGGACAATCACTTTAAGTTTCATCGTCTATGCTCCAATTTGCCCTAATTGACCGTATCAAATAATTACAACGACTCTATCTTGCCACAAAATTCAAAAAGCCAGTAAGCCTTTTCTTCGACCCGACCGGTCTCACTGATGTAACAAAACTTCTTCGGCTGATTCAGTACAAGTAGTTCAATTTCACAAAAGCATCTCGCACCGCTGCTTTGAACTTTTGATAAGAGGACAAATTTTCTAAATTGTTCAGGGCTATTTTTTGTCCTATGGGTAAATATAACTCAGAAATAGTTAATTCGTGACGATGACGTCGGGTTAATCCTTGTCGAGCTATTCTAATGGCCGCTTCTATAGCCTGCTTGGGGTCAGCATAATCTTCGGGCGAGCGGTGAAGGCCCAACTCCACATTACTTTTATCTGTCCCAACTTCCGCTTTTAGCAGGTCTTTATCCGATAACATCCACGCTTCAGTCATTTGTATAGGTACAATTGCTACCAGGTTTTTGCAAACCTCTTGACCTTGGATGGCGCTTACTGTAGTAAATGCCGGATGAATTTTGTGATCAAACGTATGGGTATCGGTTGCCGCATCTGCATCAGCGTGAATACAAAGCACCATAATACCTCGCTGTTCAGCCTGTTGAGCAGATTTTTCACTACGTCAATAAAATTGCCGCTTGGTTTTTAATATATTCCACAGGCAAAACTTCTACCTGCCCGCTACACTCAAACGCCACATCTTCAAACGTACGCTGAATTATACTCTCCAAAATTGAACGTCGGTCAGGCCTTCGGTTGTAAACCCGATGATGACCTGTTTGCTCATTGGATAGCCTTGAGTGCGTTTTCCGGATCGACCGTCTGTAAATACTTGACCACTTCGTTAAGGTTAAACTTGCGTTCCGGCTCAGAAACAGGAATAAACCGAAACGACAATTGTTCATAGTTGTCGTGTTCTTTGAGTACCGGACTCATTTTTGTTATCTTTATCTTAATTCTTTGGCCATCAATATCGGTTATAAGCGAGTTAAGTCGTGATAACCAGACACTGACATTATTGTCGCTTTGCCATTGGATCAACTCATTAACTAACACGGGCGAGTGAGTATTGACGATGACCTGGCGAAGCGCCGCCTCAGTATCCAAAAATCCACGCTCAAATCTTTTAGGAGTTTGGCCATAGCCTTCATACGGAATGGATGGATACCATTTTCGGGTTCTTCAAAACAAAGCAAACTGGTATGTTTATCATCATATTCCAGAATACAAAGGGCCAGCAGACGTAATGTTCCTCAGAAAGAACTCGCGAAGAAAATTCTTTGCCATCTTCTCCTTTAACTTTTATGATGAATTGACGGTTCATTTTATCATCATAAACATCTACATCGGTAATATTAGGCAAGAAACTATTTAGTTTGCGCGAGATCTCTTTAAGATTATATTCATCAGCTTGTTTAATACGATATAAAGCTGCTGCCAGATTTTTACCGCTGGGGGTGATTGTATCTCGCACACCTAAATCCTGGCGAGTTGGTTCCCGCAGGTCTTGGGGTCGAGTTGTAAAAACTTCCAACTCCGCATCTCTTCTTTGACGGCAAAGGCATGGGGAAATCGACTGAATTGATACTGCCCAAAACAGTTTGGGAGACGGCATTGGCCAGAGTTGCCTTTCCCCTTGCTTGCCATCTTGCCGAATCTTAATGGTGGTAATACCGTTTTGCTCTATTGTTTGAATAAAGGGTACTTTTGAACCGCCAGCTCTTTTAGTTTGCCACAATATTTTTGCTTCTTTGGGCGGAATATGGTGAACCCATTGATCATCTTCGGATTTTATTTTCTCCAAATGCTCAAACTTAACAGCCAAATCATCAATGCCTAGATCACTGGATTTTCTGGCAATGACAAGCCTATAGCGTAAACGGGTATTGTTCAGCTCAGCTTCCCCACCCCAATTATCTCTAACTCTCCGGTTAACCAACATTTCTACGGTAAATCCCATTTCCGAGGCATACCAATTTTCGTCGTATTGGGTAAATAATTCGCTAGGGTTGCCACGCTGTTCACTGAAGGCGGTCTTCAAATCGGTTTCGGCCAAACGTGAGCAAGCAACTGTAATGCATCAAACAAATTACTTTTGCCTGAAGCATTGGCTCCGGCCACGACCGTCAAGGTGTAAAGGTCATTTCAAAATTTTGAAATGATTTGAACCCATCTATTTTTATATCAGTTATCATCTTATCCGTCTTTACTAGATAATTATCAACTCAATGTCTACTTCTTCAGTTTTAACAATTCTCCACATCTATTATCACACAAATCATCCCCATTGACAACACCGTCACAAACTCAACAAACAAAATATCACCTCCGTAGGACGTGGGATGTGAGATGGCTATAACTCATCCCGAGCAAAAACAGACCCTGCATTCGATAAATCCAAGCCCCCAACGCCGTCGCAGGCGTTCAATTCAATAAACACACCCCCCGGCGCTGCCGAGGGCGCTGCGGCTGATAAATAGAGGTTTCCGGCGTGGCCGAGGACGGTGCAGCCGGGAAATTGGGGTGTCCTGACTTGCCGGGGAAGGTGAGTCGGCTGAATACAAGGCATCTTTGTTGTCATTGATGCATGTTACGTTGGAAAACTTAGATCAGAGTTGTCATTCGTGCATCTTACATTGGAAAACTTAGATCAGAGTTGTCATTCGCGCATCTTACATTGGAAAACTTAGATCAGAGTTGTCATTCGCGCATCTTACGTTGGAAAACTTAAATCAGAGTTGTCGTGAAGGGTGGTTTACGGGGGAAACCTTGCCTTTTTCGTTGAAAACACGTCTCTGCCGGCGGACAAAGCCGGCTCGGCGCGGCGGGAGACCCTTAATCAGCGTAGAGCGGAGGAGGGGCGACGCCCTATAGAGAAATAGGGCCACAGCATCTTGGGTCGAGTCACAAGGCTCCAATTTATAACATATAGCCTTGATACTACCTGACGGCCGACCACCGACCGATGACCACTGAATGTCAACCAACCAGCCGGATTTTCGGCGGTCTCTGGTCGGCGAGCAGCAGTCTATCGGCTTAACGTCAATTTTGAGGGCTTCGTATTGGCCAAGCTACAAATGTGTCCGTTAGCAAAACTCCCCGCCCCATCGCCAAAATTTTATGGCTGGGGTAGACATATTATCAAAGATCGGTATACTGGATTAAGGAGAGGTTAACAACCTTAATGAACTTCGATTTCTATTACACTCACACGTTACTAGGAGTTGCCTCATTATGAAAATTCATCTTGCTAATCAAAATGACATTCGCGTTTATTTCCCCGACTCTCAGAAACGCCCCCATGTCATCGACCTGGGCCAAAAATATTTGGCCTATGAACAGACCCGACCGGTGAAAAAGCAGAATCTGTTCACCCCTATTATTCAAGACCTGCTGCAACAAATCCTCGAATGTGAAAACAACATCGCCGAAGGTGAAGCCCAGCGAGCGGTAGCCTCTGATAAGGTGACAAAGCTAGAGCAGCGATCTAAGGAACTGGTCGCATCGATGCTCAAGACGATTGATGCTGCTTTTCCCGATCAGCCGGCTAAAGCCCAAGAGTGGGGCTTTACCACCAAAAAGGAAACGGCCAATATCCGAACGCCGCGCAATCAAAAAGAGCGGCTGGCAGTCATGAAAAGATACATCGCCAAAGAAGAAAGCCGCCCTGAGGAAGAGCGTTTTACTATTCCCGCCCTGGCCGAGGTCATCGACAATTTTCAAACCTATCGGGCGGCTGTCTATACGCGGGATGACGGGCAATACCAACGCCAGGCCCACGTCAACACCAGCAAGGCGCTGACGAAAGAGCTGGCCCAATATTTGCAGTTGGCCGCCGGGGTGATTGTCGGCTATGATTACCGGCTCAAGGTTTCGCGCGATCTGCAACGGTGGGGCTACAAAGTGGTCGAGTATCGGCGCGGCAGAAAAACGGAGACGAATGACGCTGCTCCGACCGACGACTCGACCAACGGCAGCACTAACGGCAGCAGCGCGTCGGACGTGGTGACGAACCTGACCGATCAGGACGATTAGCCGGTCGGCGGCTTGGCCATAAGAAAACAACTTATGAAGTAGGGAGGCAATGTTATTAACCTGAGTTCGGAAATAGATGCTTCCCATGTCATTTCGAAGCGCAGCGGAGAAATCCCTGTGACAATACCCATGAAAAGGTGGCCGGTTGGGAAAATTTGAAATAACAATGTTCATTTTTCCCGGCAAATGCTTCATGTCTGGGAATGTCTGAGGGATTTCTTCGCCTCCGGCTACGAAATGACAAATGCGGCTTTAACTATCGAACTCAGGTTATTGAGTTAGTAACTGGCGCTAGCCCCCTAGTCCCCAAAGGGGGGAATTTGCTTCCCTACTCCCCAATTTAGAACTTCTTCAAATGCTCATCCCAGCCGGCGATGACCCGCTCCTCAGGGCCATCGGCATCGAGACGCAGGCCGAAGATGGTGCTGAGACCTTTGAGGGTGGTCTGGGCAGCGGCTACATCTTGGCCGGCAGCCGCAGCCGTGACGATATCGTCGGCGAGCTGGGTTAGTGCTGCCACGGCGGCGGGGGTATCGAGATCGCTATCCAGCGCGTTGATGACAACAGCTTCAGAGGTTGAGGCATCGAAGGCAGGGCCGGTTCCGCCGGAGGCGGTTGCTGCGGCCAGCAGTTGTTGAGCGCGCTGTTCGGCGGCGGCCAGGGCATCATCGTCATGGCTCCAGATTTCGCGGTAGTGGTAGCCGGCCAGGTAGAGGCGGAGAGCGTCGGGCGACCAGGTTTTCAGCAGGTCGCGAGCCATCACCAAATTCCCCAACGACTTACTCATCTTTTCCCCCTCGTGATGAACCATCGCGGTATGCAGCCAAAAGCGCACAAACGGTTTCTCGCCTGTCGCCGCTTCAGACTGGGCGATCTCGCATTCGTGGTGAGGGAAGATGAGGTCGCTGCCGCCGCCGTGAATGTCGATGGTGTTGCCGAGTAGACCGGCCGCCATGGTCGAGCATTCGATATGCCAGCCGGGCCGGCCCGGTCCCCAGGGGCTGTCCCAGGCCGGTTCGCCGGGGGCGTGGGCTTGCCACAGGACAAAGTCGAGCGGGTCTTGTTTGTGGGGATCGTCCGGATTGTTGCCGCGCTCGTTGGCTACGGCCAGCATGTCCGCCTTGGGAATGCGGCTGAGTTGGCCAAACTCCGGCCAGTCATCGACGTAGAAATAGACGCTGCCGCCCTTTTCGTAGGCCACGCCTTTGTCCAGCAGCCGCTCGATAATGTCGATCATGGGCGCGATGACTTCCGTTGCCCGGGGAAAGTGATCGGGCGGGCGCAGGTTGAGCGTTTGCAGATCTTCAATAAAATGGCGGGTCCAGCGGTTGCCAACCGCCAGCCAGTCGTCATTGACCGATTTGGCTTTGCGTAAAATATCGTCATCGATATCGGTCACGTTTTGGACGTAGGTCACCGGGCGCTGTTGGTATTCCAGAAAACGGATGAGCACATCAAAGGTGGTGTAGGTAAAGGCATGGCCCAAATGGGTGGTATCATAAGGCGTAATACCACAAACATAGATGGATACGGCGTCGTTGCCGGGGGTGAAAGGTTCGATAGACTGGCTCAAGACATTGTATAATTTCATGGTTCCTCTTTAGTGATTGAATGGACAGCCGATAGAATACGTGGTGAGTTAAACTGACCACCGGCAGAGCCGGTGGCTTATCAAGATGAACCGCTCAAAGCGGTTTATTCGTTAACCATAGTGAGCCGCCTCAAGGCGGCAGAACCTAGTCAAACAAACTCAGTTGGTCGCTGCGCCGGTCTTCCTCTTCCTGTTTTTGAATGTACGCTCGGATCGTCGCTTCGTCCCGGCCGACCGTCGATACATAGTAGCCTCGGGCCCAAAAACTTTGCCCGGTGTAGTTGCGTTTCCGCCCGCCATACGTCCGCGCCACCCATATGGCACTCTTGCCCTTGAGGTAGCCCACGACTTGGCAGACCGCGTACTTCGGCGGCACTGAGATCAGGATATGCACATGGTCTACCAGCAGATGGCCTTCCACTATTTCGCTCTCTTTCTGCCGGGCCAATTCCCGTAGCACCGGTCCTAGTTCCCGTCTTAGTTCTTTGAACAGTTTTTGCTTACGGCACTTCGGTATCCAGACTACATGGTACTTGCATTCCCATTTGCTGTGATTTAGACTTTGTTCCACGGTGAGTCTCCTTTGCTTTTGAACTTTGAGCGGTTCTTAGCTGGGAGACTCCCCGTTACTCCCGTATCTGTCAAACTTGGCTGGTCTCCCCGGCATTGCCGGGGGTTTACTCTTTTTAATTATAAACATGAAATCGGTTAACTCAAGTTGCTTAGAAGCGGCTTCCGGGTTCTACCGAATTTTGTGGTTAGCGATGACCGCCCCGCGATAAATCGCTGGGTTATTAAACAGCGCCCAAAAAGGGCTAAAAGCAGAGCCGTAACCCCGCCAGGGGTGCTGTTTTATAGCCCGGATCATTCATGTCCGGGCGGAAATGGCCGGAATCAAACGACGTTTTCCCCAAACAACAAAAAATATTAGAACCAGGCGGTTTCAAAAGTCGGCGGTGCAGGTAACTTGTCATTTCCCCGCGCCGATCTATAATGGAGCCTCAATCGGTCAGGTTGATAACCGCGTCCACGCTTTCTTAATGACCCAATCCTACATTTCCTTCCCCACCGCTCCCAATTTGTTCCCTGCCTATACGCACTTAGGATCAGGAGGCCAGGTATGACCATCACCATCAAACCTATCTCAATAAAACATGCCCAAGCGTTCCATCAAGCGCTTGATCAGGTGGCTCGTGAACGACGCTATCTACTGCTACTGGAAGCGCCACCATTGGAGCAAATCGAACAACTTGTTCGCTATAATATTGAGCGGAATACGGTTCACTTTGTGGCTATTGACGGCAACAAAATGGTGGGTTGGTGCGATATTAGGCCGTACACCCTACCGGGAATGACCCACTCCGGCGAACTGGGCATGGCCGTGGTAGCGGCCTATCGTGGGCGTGGTCTGGGGCATCGCTTACTGGAAGCGACGGTCAATCAAGCGCTGGCCGATGGCTTGAGCCGCATTGAACTGGAAGTGTTTGCCTCGAACCGGATTGCCAAGGCCCTGTATGAAAAATTGGGGTTCGAGCAGGAAGGCGTAAAACGACGAGCACGCTATCTTGATGGCGTATGGGATGACTTAATTATGATGGCCTTACTCAAACCCACTAACCCACCAGCCAACTAACCCATAGTTCACCCCAAAGAAATTGGATCGAGTCGTAGAGGCGGCCGTATCTACTTCCCGCACCCACTGAAATTTTTTAAGCCGTCACCGCCGCGACGATAGCCTGGCCGAGCGCCAGGCCGCCATCATTGGGGGGGACTTGCCGATGGGTGTAAATCTCAAAATTATTCGTTTTGAGCCGTTTGACCGCTGCTTGCAAGAGGGTCACATTCTGGAACACCCCCCCGCTCAACGCGACCCGGTTCAGACCGGTCTCACGTCTCATTTGCAGGCTGAGGTGCAGCACCAATTCGGCCACGCCGTTATGAAATTTGGCGGCGATCACCGCCCGCTCGACGCCAGCCCGTAGATCGGTCACGACGGCTCGAATTACCGGTCCGGCGTCAATCTCGATGGGCGCGTCGCTGTGGTGGAGCAGATCAAATTCATACAGCGCATCGATCTCCGGCGCGGCGATGGCTTCGAACTCGATAGCGGCTTGAGCTTCGTAGGTCACGCTTTGCCGGCCGCCTGCCAAAGCCGCGATGGCATCGAAAAGCCGCCCCATACTACTGGTGGGGACGGTGTTGAAGGCTTTCTCAAGCTGCTGTCTGACCACTCTCCGCTCGACGGCCGGGCAAGCGGCCACCGGCGGCAGGGACTCGTCCCAATCGATCCCGGCGGCCCACAAATAGGCCAGGGCCAGCCGGTAAGGGCGCTTGATCGAGGCATCACCACCGGGCAGCGGCACATATTTGAGGTGAGCCGCTCGCCGGAACGTTTGGTAATCGGCCACCAACAGTTCGCCGCCCCAGATAGCTTGGTCTAACCCATAACCCGTTCCATCAAAACTAAACCCGATCACCGGCTGCTGCCCGTCGAGGCCATGCTCGGCCATGACCGCCGCAATATGGGCGTGGTGGTGCTGAACCGGCACAAGCCGGATGTCAGGTGGCTGTACTGTGGCCCATTTGGTTGACAGGTAGCCGGGGTGCAAATCGTAGGCAATGATTTCCGGTTCAACCCGAAACAAGGCTTTCAAATGCGCCACCGATTTCTCAAACGCCTGCCAGGTTTCCCAATTTTCCATATCACCGATGTGCTGGCTCATAAACGCGAAATTGCCCTTGGTTAGACAGAAGGTGCTTTTTAGTTCACCGCCCACAGCCAGAATCGACGGCACAGTCGCCGGCAGTTTGACCGGAAACGGCGCATACCCTCGCGAGCGCCGCACTGGGAGTTCGCGGCCTTCAAAAACCCGGATGACCGAGTCGTCACAATGGGCGTGGATATCGCGATTGTGCAGTAGAAACGCATCAACCAGCGACGCGAGTCGATCCAGAGCCTCGTCGTTGTCTTTGACAATCGGCTCGTTGGAGTAGTTGCCGGACGTCATAACGAGAATGGAGGATGGAGAATGGAGGATGGAGAATGGAGATTGGGAGATTGAAGATTGGAGATTGGAGGTTGAGGGTTGAGGGTTGAGGGTTGAGGGTTGAATATCTTTTTTCTCGGAGTTGGGGTTAGAATGCTGAGTTAATAATAAATAATGTAGGGGGGTGTAGGGCAGCATCGCGCCAATATAGTCGTTTCCCGGCGCGACAAGGTCAGACAAAAAACAGTCGGGGCGCTTTTTGAGCAGGACAATAGGGCGCTGGCGGCTGGTCAGGAGGGCGGCTTCGGGCTCGGTGACTTCGGCAAATTGAGCTACAGCCGGAATATCGAAGGCCATCACGGCAAAGGGTTTATCGATGCGCCCTTTGCGCTGTCGCAGCGTTTGGAGCGCCTGATCGTTCGTGGCGTCGCAGGCTAAATGAAAGCCGCCTAAGCCTTTGACAGCTACAATACCGCCTTGCGCTAAAACAGACTGGGCGGCCTGGATGGGATCGTCCGGCGCCGAGTCGCCAACGCTCAATTTCTGCATCTGAATCTCTAAGGCCGACCATTGAAATTCAACGTGGGGGCCACACACCGGACAGGCATTGGGCTGCGCGTGAAAGCGCCGATCGAGCGGATTATCATATTCGGCCTGGCAGTCGGGACACATCGGAAAGTTAGCCATTGTCGTTAGCGGCCGGTCGTAGGGAATATCTTTAATGATGGTGAAGCGAGGGCCGCAGTTGGTGCAATTGATGAACGGGTAACGAAAACGCCGGTTCTGCGGATCGAATAACTCGTGTAGGCAATCGTCGCAGGTGACCAAATCGGGTGAAATGAGGGTGTTTTCGCCGGCCTGAGCCTGGCTGTGAACAATGACAAAACGGTCGTCGCCGTGCGAAGATATCGACTCGACCGTCAGCGAGTCGATATGGGCCAACGGCGGGGCGTCATCGACCAGCCGCTGACGAAACTGATCGAGAACAGGCGGATCGCCCTCGACCTCGATAAATACGCCGGCGCTGTTATTGCCGACAAAGCCTACCAGTCCCAACTGCAAGGCTAAACCGTACACAAACGGTCGGAATCCGACTCCTTGAACCACGCCCTGTACAATTAACCGCCGGCGGACCGCCGTATTGGATGGTTTGAATGAATCTGGGTTCAACGTGTCCAATAGCTGGGCTCCCTATTCGAACCGCTTGGGCCAATCAAGCTACCGTTATCGGCGCTTGGGCTGAACTCAGCGATATTTTTGATATTTTTGTGAAATTTTTGAAAGGTGTAACACAAATGGTTTCATCGTCGTTGATTCTATTGCACCTGATGGGTGGGCTGGAGGTAAGTTTTTTTGATATAAATTAATAAATGAGCGTATCGATTCCGAGTTTGTGGGGTTAATGCAAGTAAGCAGCGGCCAATAGCTGGGGTGCTCAATAATTTAAGGTTTATCCAAGATACAAAAGCATAAATTTGTCAAATTCCATCTTCACAAACCCAAATTTTCGTGCTATAATTAACCTGAAAATTACCTCAAGTCTGCCATAGTCTTACAGCTAATCGTTGTTAGCTTTTTGACCCAATTGTTAGTAAAAAATCAAACCGGAGCTCAATGCAGAGAGGATTATTTTGATGCAAATTCCAGCAATCTTTCGCTTTTCGTCATCCTCTTTACCGCCACTGTATACGTGGCCTCGCTCTATCAAGCGAACTCTTCTAACACTTGCGGTGGTCATCGTCATTAGCGCTTATCTGCTGTTGGGCGGGGGTTTAGTGGCCCTTTTAGCCGTTTTAGCCGAGCGCGCCGGAAACTAAGCGCACCACCACCTCAACCTAGCCATTTAGCCAAAGGCTGCCCAGTAGGCCAAAGATTTTGGCCTACTTAAGCAGATTTGGGATATTTGGCTTTAGCCTCAGGGTCTAACTCCTCTAGCTTCTCCTGAGTGATCGCCTCAAATTCCTCATAGTTTTGCCTGGCTTGATTTAAGCTCACCCCATTAGCCCCGGTCGGATCATCATGCATCGCCTCTTGAACCGGATCACTGACCCAGCCGCAAACCGGACAAGTAGCCCAATCCCCCACCACAGCAAACGTTCGATAGCTACAGACCGGACACGGCAGCCACGTCGGGAGTTCGCCGATCACTTGATCAACTTCCAGGCCAAGCGACTCTTTAAGATGCTTGACCAAATATTCGTTGGTTGCCCCTCGAAAAGGCTCCTTCATTTTTTCCAATAAAATCGGTCGATAGATAGGATTGCCGGGTTGTAGATCGGTCGGGGGTTGGTGGGTTTCCCATTGCAGAACCGCGGTCAGGTTCAGCTTTTGCCGTAAACTGGGTTTAAGCGGTTCGTTGAAAAATTCAAGAATGAGTTCGGTCGCCTCATCGCGGGACAATTGTTTCAAATGATACCAGGCGATCTTTTCAAGGGCTTCTTCACGCTGCATGGGTCCTCCCAGGTGTAGTAAAGTGGTCTTGTTTGTAAGCGTTCAGCTTGAAATGCTTACAAAAATTTTAAGGTCTATTTTATGGTAGCATAATCGACCGATTGACAATGTCATTGAGAGCAGCGGAACATATTAGACATTATACCGATTAGATCAATCCGCCCGATTGGTAAACCACTGAATCACTGAAACGGTTGAAATCACTGATTATCTTCGGTGGTTGAGTATTTCAAGCTTCTTCACGAATTCAAATCGATATAAGCTCTATTTCAGCTAGTCGATCACAATGTTATCAAGACCCTCGTGAGGCGCAGGGTATTCTAACTTTAAGCTTTCAAGCGTTTCGATTATTTTCTGCGAAATCACTAAATTGCGATACCATTTTTTATTCGCCGGTACAATGTGCCACGGCGCCGCAGCCGTGCTGCATTTTTCAAAAGCCGTTTCAAAAGCGGCCATGTAGTTATCCCACAGAGCACGCTCAGCCAGATCACCCGGATTGAATTTCCAGCGCTTGTGCGGTTGCTCCAGCCGAGCCAGCAAGCGCTCTTTTTGCTCCTCCTTAGAGATGTGCAGGTAAAATTTTAGGATAGTCACACGACTGTCAACCAGAAGCCGTTCGAAGTTGTTGATATGCTCGTAGCGTTGCTGCCACATCGCTTCCGGCACAAGATTGTGAACGCGGACCACCAGCACATCCTCATAGTGCGATCGGTTAAAAATGCCGATCATTCCTCGGGCCGGCACAGCCTGGTGAATCCGCCACAAAAAATCATGGGATAACTCTTCTTCCGTCGGTTTTTTGAAACTGGTGACGTGAACTCCCTGCGGATTGACGCCGCTCATTATACTGCGGATGGTGCCATCCTTACCGCCGGCGTCCATGGCTTGCAGCACGATTAACAACGCATGTTTGTCCTGGGCATACAGGACGTTTTGCAACTCGGCCATGCGCTCGATATTTTGAGCCAATAGATCTTTGGCCTCTTTCTTGTTTTTAATTTTACCCGTGTCATTGGGGTCTATCTTGCTGAGATTGATCTTTTGGCCGGGTTTAACCGTTACAATCGACATAGTTAGCTCCTCTTCAATTTACTGAACAATGACATCTAAACCGGGTTCAAACCGTTCCCAGTTACCGTCAGGCCCTTGGCAGACGTCAATCGATGAGAAACAAATCGACAGCCAAAGTTTATGATTGCCGGGCGCATTTAGGGCCAGCCCGTCTTCGTGGCGAAAGACGCCGTCGATAGTACCGCTGCTCCAACTGGTTTGAAACGCGCCGGTGCTGGCGGTTAAACCCAGCACGCCAAAGGGTTTTTGGCCTTTCTCACCCGGCAGTTTGGCTTCAATTTTAACAAAGATCTTTTCACCAACGCTGTAGGTATCTCGTCCATCCCGAAATTCGATTTTACCGATAACCCCATTAGCCCCCACACTCGGTTCGGACGGTGGGGGTGGTTCGGCCGGCGGTGGAACTTCGGTCGGCTCAGGTTGCGGGCTGCGGCGCGGGCGGCGGTGGCTCGGTTGGTTCGGGTTCAGGTGGGAGAGGTTCTTCGGTGGGTTCAACAGCCGGCGGTTCGGTTGGTGGAGGGGCGGTTCGGTGGGGAGTGGTTCCGGGGTGGGGGTATCACTGGGAAAAGGGGTTGGCGTCGGCAAAACGGAAATGGGAACTTGCGCTACAGCCGTAGGAGTAAAGGTCGGCAAGGGGGTGCGAGTTGGTTCTATTTCAGTTTCGCTGCCTATCGGCAATCGAGCTAAGAGTGAGCAGCCCAGGCCAAACACCAGGAGCGCAGTGCTCATAAGGGGCCAAAATCGGCCATATTTTTGTAGTAACAAGCTTATTTCCTCCATTCAGAATACAATCGCTCAGTGTAGCACGATGCCTTTGAACTGCCAATTTCTTCGTATGAACCGTTTTTGCATGGAGCTTACGGGTGAGATATAATTTAGGGTAATGCGCCCCCGTAGCTCAGTGGATAGAGTACCGGCCTCCGGAGCCGGGAGCCTGCGTTCGAATCGCAGCGGGGGTACTTTCATACAGTGGCTATAAATATAGAAAGAGCGCCAAGGTAAAACGTCCTTGGCGCTCTTTTTGTTTAAATCCGTTCAGGCAGAATGAAAGTTCTAAAAGTAACTGCTGATCAACTCCAGCACCTGCTGGATATTCTCCGGATCGCCGGATTGAACGCGGGTAGCGCTGGCTCGGGCAATGTTGTTGAGCGAGTTGATATCGGCGTCGCCGCCATAGGCTACCGGAATAACAATCACCGGGTTGCGATCTTCTTTGTTGGCGTTGATCGCTTCAACCACCTCTTGCAACGAGGTCAAACTGCTGGTGTCCTGCCCGTCGCTGAGCACCACAATCGACTGAATCCGGTCGTCTTCACTGTCGCGAGCGCCTTTGAGCAGGGCCATAGCCTGGGCAATGGCGTCGTAGAGCGAGGTATCCCCGCCGACTTCCAGTGCATTAATCTGGTCGCGAACGCTAGCTTGCCCACCCTCAAACGAAACCAACGGCTCAACCGACTCCTGACTGTTGGCATCGGCATACACAAACGAGTTGAGATTGAAGTCATAAACCTGGGGTTGGCTGTCGAAAATGACCAACCCCACCCGGTTTTGCGGCGGCATCCCGTCTAGAAAGACGTTGGCTGCTGTTTTAGCTTGCTCAATTTTGTCGCCTTGCATCGAGCCGGAGGTGTCGATAACCAGCAACACATCGGCTTGCTTTTTCACAAACTGCCAACTAGATTGAACCTGAGCCACAACTTCCGGGTCAGGCACTTCCAAGACGGTGGTGGGTTGGTTCGGATCGACGCCTAACTCCGGGGAAATGGGATAACCGACCGAGACGCTGGGGTTAACCGGCCGAAAACCGCTCTCCAAAACTTTCTGCTGGACTTCCTCGCCGCGAATATATTCGGTAAAGACTTTGGCAGCGGCGCGTTGTTCGTCGGTGACCCAATCGGCTTGAGGAATGGCATAGGGATGCTCGTGCCAGAAGGTGCCTTCTTTGGGATAGAGCGCCACCAGCTTTTCCGGCGGCTGGTAGATCGTTTTGCCCTGATTGATGAAAATCAGGTCATTTTCCTCCAAGGCCACAAAATCCAGATAATTTGGCCCCTGAGCAATATATTCCTTGAACTCCGTGGTTCGAGACGAGTAGTGACGGATCAGCTCCTCAATGTTGCGCACGCCCTGCTGCACGTCGGGATCATTGACCTGTTCCAAAGTCAGGCGGCGAAAGTTCGGGTCGTCGCTGTTTTCTCTGGCGCTGGCGTAAAATTCGGCAATCAGGGTCGATAGAGCGGTTGAGCTGATGAAGGGATCGGTATGGCCGTAGTAAACGGTAGTGCGATTGCCGGGGATATTGTAATCGGCCCAGCCTTTGGGCGAGTTGAGCACCCGCAGCAGTTCTTCCCAACCGACATCGGTTGCCCCCTCTTTTTCTTGAATGGCTTTGAGCCGGCTTTCCCAAATAGCCATCACCACCGGAGCCAAGGCCGTAGGCGGGCTGTCGGCCAAATCAAAAACTTGGCGGCCGGTTTGAAAATTGACCAGCGCCAACCAGTGGCTCACCGAGGGCGAAAAGAGAGTCGGTTTGGCCACATTCGAATTGTTGGGGGCGATGATAGCATTGATAATGCCCTGAGCCACCTGGCCCGATGAAGCCGGCCGACCTTTGACGCAGATCGGCTGCTCACCGTCGGCCAAGGGATCGCCGGTAATGGGGTTACGTCCGTCCATGTAAGCCTGATTGAAACGATTGATGGCGTCGTAAACTTCGCCATCCAGATACAATTCAGACTCCGGCGCATAGAGTACATCAATTTCAACAGCGCCGGACGCGCATTGGACATCGTTATCTTCGGCATCGCTCAGGGTCAAACCACTGTCGCCGTCACCCCCGATACCGCCACAGGCCAGCAAAAATGCCAACGGGAATAGGATAATTAAAGCGATTTTCAATTTAGACACGGGTTACCTCCTTGGGTTCAAAAAGATGTCGTTTACTTATTCGGGGATCGGTCAATCCCTTTGGGACGAATTTTAGGCTGACAATTTTAGCGCAACACCCGAGTGGCCCAGGCTTGCAGCCGATCGGCTGTGGAGCCGTCAGCTTGAACACCACTTTGACCGGCGGCCGGTTCCAATCCATAAGCCGTTAGCTGTGACTGTTGGCTGCTTTCTAACAAAAAATCTCGAAATGCATGCGCGGCAGCTTGCATTTCCGGTGTGGCTCGACTGCCGGTCCAAATGGCCATTGGGAAATCAAGCGTAACCGCCGGTTCAACCGGCAAGAGGGTAAAATTAGGATTTTGGTCTAGTTTGGCGCTACGCCAGGAGACCATCGATAACAGGCCAACATCACCCAGAGTTCGGCCCTGAACCGAGGCAAACGATTGGGCCGGAGTTGGTGGGACGGTGGCATTGTGATCGCCAAAGGTATCGGTCAGCCAATTGTTGGCGCTGCTGACATCGCCGCTGGAAATCGCCTCTGCGTTAGCTGCAAAAGCTGTGGCTGAAATAAGCGCAGCGATACCTTCCGCCGTATTTTGGGGTGAGCTAATAACCAACTTCAACCCATCAGGGCTGGTGGCTTTGGTATGCAGGCTGTCCCAACTGAGATCGCCGTAGCTTTGGGTCAACTGTTCAAGTTTGTCCGTGTAAGCGCCCCAGGCCAGGTCGCTGCCGGCCACCGGCTGCGGATCGTCAAACGCGAGACCTTTATTTTTAGCCAATTCGACCACAAACCCGGCCTCAGCAATCCAGGCGACGGGCGGCGGTTGAGCGGCGGCCGTTCTGAATTTCGATTCCGGAATGAGTTCGGTGGCTTCGATGACCGAGACCTGCGTTTTGGGGTTAGCTTGATTGAACTGCTGCGCGGCTTGCTCAACCCACGGATAAATGACCGGGGCCGCCACCACTTCGACGTCAACCTCAGTTTGCAAAGGCGAAACCTCGCCCACCGAGCCGAACAGGAAGAAGGTCCCGATAATCATACCGGCCACAATCAAGATGGCTAATCCTACAATTCCAAAAAGGCGATCTGATTTGGCTGCAATGAACGTTTGTTTAGCCCAAACAAGTCGATTTATCACACCCAAGTGACTGTCACCTTTTGAACTGCGTAACTCATATATAACACACAGGCTTAAAACTGTCCCAACGTTGGTCCCATTGGCGACAATGATCTACCAATGATGCGCGTTGATGGTCGAAGTTATGTATATTTATTATAGCATGGGTCTGAAACTGTGGCACGCAACCAAGGTCGCTTTGAATTGCTCCTTTAAGGCCAACCCCTTAAAATTGAGCGACTAAATTCAAGGAGACCATAATGCTTATTACAAACGGAACGGTAATCACATTCAATCAGACGGGAGATGTCATTCCCGATGGCGCTGTTTATTACGAAGACGACACCATTGTCGAAGTTGGTTCAGCAGCCGAACTGGCGGCCAAGTACCCGACGGCCGAAAAACTGGATGCCGGCGGCAAAATCATTATGCCGGGCATGATTTGCGCCCACACCCATTTTTACGGCGCTTTTGCCCGAGGCATGGCGATCCCCGGTGAACCGCCAGAAAATTTTATGCAAATATTGGAACGGCTGTGGTGGAAGATTGATCGGGCGTTGACGCTGGAGGATAGCCAATACAGTGCGTTCGTCGCTTTGGTCGATGCCATCCGGCACGGAACCACCACCCTGATCGATCACCATGCCAGCCCCAATCATATCGACGGTTCGCTCGATGCACTGGCGGCCGCGGCCACGGCCTCGGGTCTGCGCGTTGGCTTGTGCTACGAAGTGACGGATCGCAACGGGGAAGCCGGCGCTAAAGCCGGTATCGCCGAAAACGTGCGGTTCATCAAGCGCCTGCGGGCCAACCCCGATCCCAAATTAGGAGCGTCGTTTGGCCTTCACGCCGCTTTTACGGTCAGCAATGAGACGCTGGCCGCTTGTCTCGACGCGGCCAAGGGGCTTGACACCGGCTTCCATATCCACGTGGCTGAAGATAAAGCCGATGAGGTAGATAGTTTGAACCAATACGGCATCCGCGTGGCCGAACGGCTGGAACAGCAAGGCATCTTAGGGCCAAAGACGCTGGTCGCTCACGCCATTCACGTCGACGCCAACGAGATGGCTATTTTCCAACGCACCGGCACAAAAATCAGCCATCAACCGCGCAGCAACATGAATAACGCAGTGGGGGTGGCGGAAGTGGAGCAGATGCTCAATGAGGGGATTACCGTCGGTTTGGGCAATGACGGCTTTACCAACAACATGTTCACCGAAATCCACACGGCTTACCTGCTGCATCGCGTCAGTAAAGGCGATCCCCGAGTGATGCCGGGTGATCGGCTGATTGGGATGGCCTTCAAAAACAACGCTGCCATTGCTGAACTATTCTTCCCCAAACCGGTCGGACAACTGGCTTCAGGAGCGTTTGCCGATATCATTTTGCTTGATTATGTGCCTTACACCCCATTAACCGCAGGAAATTACCCTTGGCAATTGATTTTTGGCATGGACGGCAGTCATGTCACCCATACCATTGCCGGCGGGCAACTGTTGATGGCCGATCGACAGGTCTTGGTTTTAGATGAGGTTGAAATAGCGCAGAAGGCGATGACACTGGCTACCGAAGTCTGGCAGCGAGTTGAGGCGATGAGTTAAGGCCGAACCTATTCGGCGGGTTCCAATTGGTTGGCGCGGGGCCAGTACAGCTTCGGTTTGCTGTTGCCCTCCTTGACCGCGACTACGTAAGAGGTTTGCAGCCGGGGGTTACTTTTACTAAAACTGCCCAAAGTGTATTTCTTTTTATATTTACCCAGAAATACACCGTGATGGGGAGGAACCACTTCAATGACTTCCCCAACTTTTTCGGTCCATTTGCCGCGAGCGTGGCTGACCCAACGTACCTTGTCGCCAATTTTGAAGTCATATAACATAGGAAATCCCTCTATTAAATGCTGCGCTGCTGAGCTTCACGTCAAAAATGAGCTTATCATGAAATTTATCATTTGGCAATCCCTTTTTATTGCCAATTAACAAACTATTAGACTAGAATCTAGTAATGAGTGACCACTTTGGTGCCAACATTGGCCCAATTAAACAACCATTCGGCCGCCGGAATGGGCAAATTAACACATCCATGGCTCATAGGCGTACCAAAATTGTTGTGCCAATAAGCGCCGTGTAACCCGTAGCCCTCGTAGAAATACATAACATAGGGTACATCAGCCAGATCATAGGCCTCATCGCCGTATCCACCCTGCATATCGGCTTGCTCATATTTAACATAAATACTGAACGTGCCGGCTATGGTCGGATGATTCCAGGTGCCGGTGGACACGATAGCCCGGAACACAGGACGCCGCCCCTCGTAGGCCGTTAGTTGCTGAGTGGCTAAATTGACATCGATCCATTTTTCGTTCGCTAACTTTGGATTTTCCCAGGCTGAATATCGCGGTTGGGGACCGCCGGGCGATGGCACAAAGCGTGATTGCGGTGGTTGAGGAAAAGTCCGGTCCCACTGCGGCGTATATCCCAGACGCTGAGCAGGGTCGTAGAGTGGGCGTTGGGGGAGGGGCCAACCACGATTATACGATGCAAACTGATAATTGGGGTCAGTCGGAGGGGTTGCCGGTTGTACCCATTGGGGTGAATTAGCGGGGGCCGGCGGTTGATGCCCATAGGGGTTGGTCCACTGAGGTTGTCGAGCCGGAACCGTCAACGGCTGGCCGACGGAAAGCCAGGAATCAGGGGTTAATCTATTGGCAGTGGCCAACTCCTGGACGGTAAGTCCATAAGCAGCCGCAATTGAGAATAATGTCTCCCCCTCACGTACGATGTGAACTGTGCCGCCGTTGGCCTGCGCTGGTTGAACGTGTAGGACAGCCATCCCCCAGGCCAGTAGGATCGCTGCTATCAAGAGCCGTGTCATGGTATCTCCCCTAACCGCATTTTAAGTTTACATAAACTTAGTATACTTAAAAGTTCCACGGCTGGCAAAGACAGGTCCGGGAGATCCAAAGACTTTATACTCAGCAGGGATATAAAGTAACATTTGGTTTTGGAGATTGGAGATTAAGAGATGGGGAGATTGTTGGTAATATGCCACGTAGCCCTGCAGAGCCAAATTTTTTTATTGGGCCACGAGCTTATACTGATAGCTGGCCGGTTCGGTGGTAACCGGCGTAACACCGCTAACGATCATCACGGCTTTTTGAATGTCTGAACCCAAACCCTCAACGGTAAAGGTACCATAATTGGTCTCGTCCAGGGGGATACGGCGTACATCGACGCCGACCTCGCCAATTTCGATTACCTGGAGGATAAATTGCTGAGGCAAAACATTGTCAATTCTGACAAACCCCTCAGCTTGCCAGCCATCGGCGCCGTGTTCGACATCGTCAAAAAAACCAATTTCGGGGATACTGATATCGTCGATGGTCCAACCGGGCCGGTTGACGGCGTCATCGGCGACATATTCAAACCGCAATAGAATCTCCTGCCCGGCATAAGGCGTCAAATCAATCGACTCCTCAAGCCAGGTGGGGCCATCGCCGGACAAGCCGGTGTAACCGGGGCCGAAGGCGTTACCACTGGGATTAGCCGTAGCGCTATGGGCGGTGGGCAAGATGGTCCACTTTTGCCCTCCATCGGTTGAAACTTCCACGTAGCCGAAGTCCCAATTAGCTTCAAGATCATACCAGGTCCAATAATTCAAGGTGGCCGCATCGACAGAACTTAAATCAAAGGCGTGCGTCAGGCGGGTGTTGGTATCGTCGCCGCGATGGCTGTACCACTGGTATTGACCGCTGTGAGCATCGTTGTTAACGACCTTAACACGCGTCGAGCCGGTAAATTCGCCGGTCACATCCCCCTGCCCCATAATTTCAATATAATCGCCGCCGAACTGATACACGGTTGTTTGCTGTTCAACCGGATACACCCCATAACGCGCGTCGGGCGCCACCGGCGCAATTGAGAAATCATCGTACCCGTAGCGGCCATCGTCAAGATCGGGATCATCGACATAGTTGGCTACTAAAAAATCGGCAAAAATATCGTTAAATGTTTCAGGCAGATGGTGTTCGGCCAGCACCACGTTGAACCCGGCGATACCGTTTTGGGGATGGGCCACCACGGCTTTAGTCATCTCTTCGCCGTAGCGTTGCAGGAAATAGGCCACAAATAGAAAGCCAGCGCCGTAATCGGCCGGACTGCTGGTCCAACTGTTGAGTTGGGTATCGGGTATGCCGGTGTAAGCGCTGACAAAGCTGCTGGGGCCAAAGCCATTGAGAAAGCTGGCTAATTCACTCAAACCTTCGTTGACCCAGGTATCCTCGTTGCGATCCTGATGCCAGTGGATCATATGTTGAAATTCGTGGGCCAAGACGCTGTCGAAGTAATTGTTGCCGGGAGACACCGAACCGGCGTTGATAAAAAACATCTCGCGCTCATTACTGTACGGTTCAGCCAAGTGCGAATAGGAATTCGAGGCCGAGAAGTAGCCCGCCACACCAGGCACATCCCCCAGAAAAATATGAACCCGCTCGTCGTTATCGATCCCGGGCGTCCACTCGCTGCCAAAAAATTCCCGGTTAGTCGGATAGGTATGGGTTTCAAACTGTTCGGCTGACCGCTCCAAAGCCCCGGCATCGATGTTGAACCCTTGCTGAACCCACCAATAGGCGTGGTCGGTCATAAATTGCAGCGACGCCGTAACTTCAAAGTTTTGAGGCGGCGTGGCGAAGTTATCGGTCACCCATAAGGTCTCGGTGTCACCAACCTGATACTCATGCTTGGTCTTAGCCGTCACTTCCGGAATTTCCTCGTCGATAGCTTTGAGACGCATGGCCAACAGGCGTTGATCGCGTTCAGGCAAGTCAGTCTGGGTCAGCAGTTGTTCGGTGGAAAGTTGCAGTGGGGCGGCCTGACCGATCACCCGTTCGACGGGTGTCGGCGATGGTGTATCGACTAAGGGGGCTGTCGTTTCAACCGATGCTGTCGCTTGTAAAGTTGGCGTGGCCGTAGACAGGGCCGGCGTACCGGTCGCCATAGGCTCACGGTCGATGACCGGTATTGGCGTGGGGGTGGAGGCCAGGCCACTGTTGACCATCGAGCCAATAAGAGCAGGGTTATTCAAGGCCGGTAGAATCGCCCAAACGCCCACCACAATCCCAACCGTACAGATTAGAATGAGCAAAACACCCACACTACTTACAACAACCGTTCTTCTTCGCAAAGTTAAATTAACTTAAGCCACAATTAAGGTTCCAGCTTAAGTCTCGACTCCCATCGTATGATTTGAATCAAAAAGGTGACAGCCCGGCATAAATGACTGTCACCCTAATTGGTAATTGGCTAGCGTCTAAAGCCTTGCACGTACAGACCCTTGTCACAATCCCAATGACAAACCCAGTCGGCGTTGATCACCGTTTCGTCGGGCCAGTTGACCATAATTTTCACATCTTCCGACAATCGCGTGAACTGCTTGCACTGAGCGTCGAAGCGGGATAAGAAATCGGGGCAGTCATATCGAACCACTGTCAACCACCACCAGCCGACGCCGCCGCCAATATTTTCCTTGGGAATAACGACGTCCCACTCACCATCACCCTTCTCCGGATAATGGTTACTGGCTCCGGTGGGGTGAGAAACAACGCTCCAAGACCAGTTATCCACCAAAACACTGTAGCCATTGACCAGATTACCGCTCTCATCTCTGATCCGGCCCTTGAAGTGAACAATGGCCGCATTTTCCGAGGCGTGCCAACCGGTTGGCGTGAACTGGTATTGTGGTTCCGGTGGGGGCGGCGGCTCTTCCGGCTCGGGCGGCGCGGTTGGTTCCGGCGCCGCCGTGGGAGCCGGTGGGGGAGCGACCGCCACGACGCCCACAATATTCGGATCGCCGTCTATTTGGACCAGGTCACTGAACACCCAGCCGGTGCCATCGCTGGAGGGATATTCGACCTGAACCCACGAGTTATCGCTGTTACGCCCCACGATCTTGGAGCTTTGTCCCACTGACCCGGACCCGACAACCGGATAACCGGTGCCTGGCCCGCTGCGGACATTCATATTTTGTAAAATAGTCACTCGCGCCTCCGGTACAGGTGTATCGGTTGGCGCGACTGTTTCGACCGGAACCACCAGTGTTGGCGTCGCCGTAGGCGGCTCGTCAGCCACCTCAGCCGGCGGTTCGACCGATTGGCCGTCGGAAATAACGCCATCCTGAGCTGCGGCCGGGTCTAAAACCGCAACAACCGCCGGGGTAGGCGTGAAAGTTGGCATTGGGGTACGGGTGGGGGTTGGCTCCAAACTGGCGCTGCCGGCGCCCCCAAGCATCCCCGACAAGCCGCAGCCCAATGATACCAAGGCCAAGGTTATCGGTAAGGCATAAATTAAGATAGAACGATTCTTATATGTTCCCATGCTGCGCTCCAAAACTCACTACACAGACAAATACTGCCAATAAGTATAATAAGGACAGCCTTAATTACAAGAATGCCCCATCACTCCTCAGACCCTTGTTCAAAAAAGTCGAAATGGACATACTGCATTGGATCTTCACTGAGGGTAATTTCAATTTCGGGCGAAACCTGAACGCCGCCTTCAACTAACGTAATTTTATAAAGGCCGGGCGTATACGGTTGAAATTCTAATTTTGTATTCATGTTGTGATTATCGCCGGTGCCTTTTACGGTGCTATCGCCGGCGCCTGGCCCCGATATCTCGCTCAAATAGGCATTGCCATCCGGAGCCAGCGCTTTTACTTGAAAGCCATCGAGCGTTTTAAAGATACCGGGTTTGAAATCACGCCTAATCCAGGCCGTCATGCGCGTTTCGCCCGGCGAACCCGTATCGTGAACAAAGTAGTTCACCTGAAAGGGAAATTCCGGTTCGGGTGCTACTGTGGGTTCTTCGGTTGGCGGCGCTTCCTCCGGCGGGGGCGGCGGGGGCGGCGGAGGTGGTGGCGCCGGCGCTTCCGCTTGGGCTTGCTCTTCCTCACCCTCCGGCGTCTCGGTCGGTGTGGGGGTCAAGGTTGGCGTCTCAGTCGGAGTCGAGGTTTCGGTAGGTGTGGCGCTGGGGGTGAAGGTGGCGGTCCAGTTGGGAGTGAAGGTATAGGTAGCCTGAGGTGTTTTGTGACGGGTGGGAGTAGGGGTCGGGGCCTGCACAACCAAGGCTCCTAGCGAACAACCCAAATTGAGGCCAACACAGACCATAGCCGCCCATAACAATGCCGATTTTGTCTTAAACGATGTCTCCATTCGGACGCCCAGCCTCTACTGAGACCACCAGATAAAATCCCACGCCCTTTGGCTGGGATCGCTGGGATAGGTTAAGGAGATAGGGGCCGATACCTGATTACCCGCGCTGTCAACGATAAAAACCGTCCAGGTGGAATCATTAAATCCCCCGGGGGGTTCAAACTTAATATTGCCCTGCTTGACGTAGCCCTCCAAGCCGCTCAGAGCGTCATACCGCCATGATGACTCGGCGCTCTGGTAGGATTGCCCCGTATTATTGGTACCCACCAGCTTGTAACCGCCAATCGGGGTGCCGTTGGCATCGGTAACGGCCACGATACTCGACACAAAATTAACACTCGTTTTTTGGAATTCCCGGTTGCCCTGCTCCTTAATTTTGAATGGAAAATCGGGAGTGGCCGTAGGTTCAGGTTCAGGCGTGTCGGTGGGTGGCCCAGGGGTTGGCGTCGGCGGGATCGGGGCGGGGGTCGGGGTCTCGGTGGGTTCGGGCGTGTCGGTCGCCACCGGTGTGTCGGTTGGCACCGGGGTCGGCGTTTCGGTGGGGATCGGGGTTATAGTGGGGGTAGGCGTAACAGTAGGTGTATCGGTAAAATCCGGCGTAGGCGTAAATGTAGGCCGCGGCGTCGGCATCGGACGTTCGGGCGTAGGTTCTTCATCGCTGACATACGCTACGAGCGCGTCCCGGCGTTCTCTTACGCGATCAATGACCGGTTGCGCCAATGTGCAATTGACCGTTATAAAGGCAAGCAAAATTGACGCCACAATTAATTGACGTGAAATTCCCATAAATACAATTCCTTCCTCTTAGACTTCAAGTGGTTAATTATAGTGGTTTGACTTTTGCAGGCAAACGATTACGTTCAATCCAGATAAACCATCAGAACGTTGTCGTCCGACCGCGGGCCGCCTCAAAATGAACGCGTTCGTAGGTGATCGATGAACGACAGCCGTCAGGATGGTCTGTATCGTCCCTGTTTAAAATTGGGCAAATGGTCAAACGTGCCAACATATTAAACTAATGATATAATCTCTTGTATTTCACTAAGGAAGGAACTGTTACGCGTTGGGATTGCAGTATGGGCCTCGTCGGCACGTCTGGCGGGGTCGTCTTATGGGTCTGATTGTCATTGCCCTGCTGTTGGCCGGCCTGGCCGCCTGGCAACAGGGCTACCGGCCTGAGCAGATTTGGAGCAGCGTTCGTGAACGGGCCATATCTAACGCGCCATTTCCCGTCCCTGAGTTGCCGGTGGTCAATCCCCCACCTCAGTCCGACGCTGTGGTCATGGTGGACTCAGCCGTCATCGAGAATCCCCACAGTCAGGCTTATACCGCCAATTTATACACCTCGACCGGCAAAGACCCCATTCCCTGGCCCAATATTGCCGGTCGAACCCAAATACTGACCTACACCGTCGAGTCAGGCGATTCTTTATGGCAGATCGCCAACCAGTTCGAACTCGATCTCGACACCCTACGCTGGTCAAACCCTGAATTGGAACGCAACCCCGATATTCTGTCGGTCGGAGCCGTACTGCGTATTTTGCCGGTGCAGGGCGCGTATCACCTGACCCAACCCGGCGACACCATTGAGTCGATTGCCGAGCAGTACGGCGTCGCCCCGGCCGATATCACCGATTATCCGCCTAACGCCCTCTTTCCTCCCTACGACCTGGATAAAATCGAAGGGGTGATTGTGCCTTTTGGCCGCAAAAACATCGACCTGCCGCCGCCCGCTCCATCGCTGGATTATCCCCTGGCCTGGCCGTTGGTCGGCAGCTTGAACGGCGACTTTAGCGACGCCCACCCGGCCATCGACATCGGCGCGCCGTTTGGCAGCACCGTTTACGCCGCCGAGGCCGGCGTCATCACCTTTGCCGACCCAGCCCAAGACGGCCTGGGCTACGGCGTTATCATCGATCACGGCGAAGGCCGCCAAACCTGGTACAGCCATCTTCGCGCCGTCACGGTCGAATCCGGCGCCACCGTCAGCCGGGGCGATCCCATCGGCGAAGTCGGCAGCACCGGCCATCTAATCGGCCCCCACGTCCACTTTGAGCTTCACCTCAACGGCCAGCCGGCCGATCCCACCCTTTATTTACCCGGCGTGCCTCAATAACCGCATCTCCCCACAAACTCCATTAACTCCACAAACTCTATCAACTCTACCAACTCTATCAACTCTACTGCGATTTCAAATCGTTAATCCGCTGTTGAACCACCGCCCCGTTCTCATAGCCGAGACCGATAGCCCGTTGCAGCGAAGCCTCAGCCGCGTCGAACTGACCGGCGAGCGCGTAAGCCAGAGCCAGATTAGCGTGCGCCGTAGCGATGGTCTCATCCAGCCGGATGGCTTCGGCCAGCACCTGAATCGCCGCGTCCGGCTCATTGCGCGAGACGTAGACCGCGCCCAAACTGGCGTAGGCGAAGGCGTAATCGGGCTTGAGATTGATAGCCCGTTTCTGGCTCGACTCGGCCTCGTTGAGTTGACCTAAATAGAAATAAGCGATGCCCAAATTATTCCAGGCCTGAAACGACTCCGGATCAAGTTCGACAGCCCGCTTATGCGCCGCTAACGCCTCGTCAAATTGGTCGAGCCGGTCGAAGGCCGTACCCATCATAGTGTAGATTTCGGCCAGGTCGTGCGTCGTCATCCCGGCGTCGATGGCTAGCTTGAACTGTTGAATGGCCCGCGTGTAATCGCCGCTATCATACGCTTCGAGACCCCGCTCGGCGAACAAATCACCAGAGCTTTGCACCGGTTGGCTGCACGCCAACCCCACACTAAAAGGAAGCGCCAGTAGCAGTAGTAAGCTACCCCACCCCTTCAATCGTTTACCACTCATCTTATAGATACAAAAATCCATGTAAAGTTCTTAGGAATTCCTTATGATTTTCCAAGGGAATACGATTACTATTGTAATCAAGTAACCGGCAAGGCCAAACGCATAACGAAAAACCGGGTCGTGTTCTGAGAACTCTCGCCGAGTTCGCCGCCCATAAAACTATCGTACCGCCTTCGGCCGGCTTACTTCCTGAAATCAAAAAGCCCTCTCGTATATGAGAGGGCTTTTTTGCAATCCGACCAGAGACCGATGACTTTATTCTTGGTCTCTGGTAAACTGGATCGCGCTGTAGCGAAGCAGAAAGAGAGCCAATGTCAACCCTTGATATTCAGCCACAATCTGCCGATACGCCGCTCCCGTCAACTCGTGCCGTCCGGCTCGTGCTCAACGCGCTGGTGGTGAGCCTATGGGTCTGGCTTTACCGCCCCATCTTCGATTACCTCGCCATCATCTTCACCCAAGAAGATTTTCGCACCAACCAAATTGTCCTTATCGCTATCATCGTCTTGATTGTCCTGCGCCTGCGCCGGAGCGATCCTCATCTCCGGCTGGAGGCCGGACCGCACCTGGCGCTGCTGCCGTTGAGCCTGGCGCTCGGCGGCTCGCTGGCCTACTTGCTGGTGGAGCGCTTTCTCGACATCAACACCCTCTCGGCCGGCCTGTTTGGCCTGGCGACGTATGGGCTGTTGGGGCTGTGGCTGGCCCCGCAGTCGTGGCGACAGGGCCTGCCCGCCGCCCTGCTGCTCATCGGCGCGCTGCCGTTTGGCGAGCACATGCAAACCTTTGTCGGCTATCCGCTGCGCATTTTGACCGCCGGTATCGTTCGCGATGGGCTGGCCTCAGCCGGCGTCGCCTCGGTCGGCATCGACACCATATTGGTGCTGGAAAACGGCGTCTCTCATATCGATCTACCGTGCAGCGGCATCAAGAGCTTGTGGACCGGCGCGCTCTTTCTGATCGCCGCCACCTGGATCGAACGGCGGCCGATCAACCTGCGCTGGTTGCTGACCGCGCTGATCTTCGCCGGGCTGCTGTTTGCCGCCAACCTGGCCCGGGTCGGTGTTCTGGTGGTGGTCGGGCAGGTGGCCGGCTGGCCGTTGGCGGCCGAAATGCTGCACGTGCCGCTGGGGGTGTTGGGCTTTGTGGCGG
The DNA here is from genome assembly GCA_020634855.1 of Anaerolineales bacterium. GTDB lineage: Bacteria > Chloroflexota > Anaerolineae > 4572-78 > J111 > JAGRBY01. Next base: position 5,406 of record JACKAU010000015.1, on the reverse strand, counting down.
CCTGTCTGGGCGCGCTGGCGTTGCTACGGCTGCAACAACCGCTGCCCGCCATCGATGACCGGCCCAACCTGTCACCCCCGCTGCCCCGCCCTAACTGGCTGCTGCCCGGCCTGGTTATCGCCATTGTGGCGATGGGGCTGCTCTACAGCCCCCGGCCGCATACCGGCCTGACCGTCGCGCCGCCGCAGTGGGCTTTCCCGCCCGGCCTCAGCACCGAACCGATGCCGCTCAAACCCGACGAGTTCGAGTGGCTCACCCGCGACGGCGCGGAGTCGGCCGACCGCCGCCGCTTTGAATGGCGCGGTATCACCGGCTCGATGATCTTGATCACCAGCAGCACCTGGCGCGGCCACCACCGCCCCGAACGCTGTTTTGAGGTGTACGGCCTGTCGCTGGAGGATTCGCAAACGCAACTCATCAACCCCGACTTTCCGCTACGCGCCGTCTCGCTGGGCTACGGCGACCAGCCGGCCCAACTGTCCGCCGTCTACTGGTTCCAATCCGCCCACCGCACCACCGACGACTACGCTACCCGTATGTGGGCCGATCTCGACCCCGGCCGGGAGCGCTGGGTGTTGGTCTCGATTCTCTTTGACGGCCACCACGACCCGGCTGCCGGGGATTTGTCGGAACTCTACGCCGCCCTGCACCAGGCCGTGGCCAAGGGCCTGGCCCGGTAACGCCCATCGCCGATTGGTCGGGCAGTTATTGTTTTATCGGCAGTATAGATCGGAGCGACAAAGCTTGCTTTGTCAAACTCGATCAAAGCAGAGCTTTGATGCTCCAGTACTCGATGAAGGAGATACAAATGAACCAACCCACCTTTCTCCGCAAAATCTTTAACCCCCGCCTGTGGGGCTACGGCCTGTTCTGGTCGTGGAACCTCATCTTTCTGGCCTTTGTGCTGCTGGGCTTTGCCCCGCGCCTGCTGCCGGAGATGCTGCAAGCCGTCCGCGCCGATGAGATCCCCACCGCGTTTCTGGCCTACGCCGTTATCCTAACCCTGATCCCGGTCGCGGCCGTCAGCCTGGGGCTGACCGTGTTGCGCCGGTCGCCGGGACGGCTGTTTGTCCTCGGCTACGGCGTCGAGGGGCCGTTGATGCTGATGGTTGGCATTCGCTTTTTCGCGGTGCGGGAGATGACGGCGGCCGTGGGCTTGTTGATGGCCCTGGCCGGGCTGGGGCTGGCGACTCTGCTGTGGCAAATTCTCGATCAACAGATCGACCGGCGCGGCCCGCTGCTGACCTATATCCGGGTCATCGGGCTGACGATCTTGCTGCTGATTGGGCTGTACGGCGGTTTGTGGGTGGCGTTCTACGCCTTGCCGGCCTCGGTATTTGGCCTGCGCGCGCTCGGCGACCTGATCGTGAACCTGCCCGAGGCGCTGGCCAACTTCTGGCACAATTTGTTCGAATTGGAGTGGCTGTGGCTGCCCTTTGCTCTCCTGGGTTCGATCCTGCTGGTCTACAGCGGCACGCTCTTTGTCTTGATGCCCATCGCCGTGCCGGTGCTGTGCATCCGGGCCTGGTGGCGTGGGGTGCGGGCGCTGGCGGCCAAACAGGGCCTCGTCCCGGCCGTCGTCCTGACGATGTTGGTCGTGGTTATCGCCGGCGCGGCGGTGGTCCGGCTCAATCGCCAGCCACAACACGAGGCGTTCGCCTTACTGGCAAACACCCCCACCTCGCCGGCCGAGGCCGAGGCCCTGCTGGCCCGGCAGGACGATATTCGGGCCGGCCTGGTCAACGCCTACCTGGCCCCCTTCCGCTACTTCAGCAGCGTCGGCGAGGTTCGCCACGTGGCCAATATGTATGAAGACACCTTCAAATTATCCCGCGACCAGGCCGAAAGTGTTCAGCATCTATACGAACTGGTAGCCCGCCCGGTGTTATACGAACCGGTCGAGCCGGTCACATCCAAAACATTTAACTGGAACGATCAGGTCTTTCTAACAGAACCGGACCGCGCCGCCGAACTGTACGCCAACTTCTTCGACCAACCCATTGCCGACGCCGAGCGCGAGAGTATCGTGCGGGCCGTCCGCACGACTTGGTCGGTGGATCAGGCCGCGGCTGCCTGGCGCACCGTCGATGACCGTGAGGTTCATCTGTTGCGTCAAGAAGTGACGGTCGAGGAGCAAGGGGACTGGGCCGAGGTGGAACTGTACGAGGTCTACCAAAACCAAACCAACCAGCGGCAGGAAGTGGTTTACTACTTCAGCCTGCCGGAGTCGGCGGCGATTACCGGCGTCTGGCTGGGCAACAGCGCCGACCGGGCCGAGCGTTTCACCTACCAGGTCGCTCCCCGAGGCGCAGCCCAGGCCGTGTACCGCAACGAGATTCGGCGGCGCATGGACCCGGCCCTGGTCGAGCAGATCGGGCCGCGCCAATACCGGCTGCGCGTCTTCCCAGTTCAGCCGGAGCAGTGGCAGCGCGGCGGCGACACCGAACGCTTGGTCGTTGAAGCGGCCCCGCCCCTGCACATGTGGCTGACCTATCGGGTGATGGCCGAGGCTAACGGCTGGGCGCTGCCCCATCTGGCCGAAAAGCGCAACGTCTACTGGGACGATGACTCGATCCGACTGATCAACGGCCAAGCGATGACCGTAGCGGACGATGCCTGGCTGCCGGCCGCTGTGCCGGCTACCGGTGAGATTACGCCGGTCACCCACCGGGTCGATTTCCCCGGCGGGCAGTCGGTGTTGGTGCGGGCGGCCACGGCTGATGAAGCGCCTGATCTCCCCTCAGATTTGCGGCTGGCCGTCGTGCTGGATCGATCTCGCAGTATGGCCGGCTACACCGCCGAGGTCGAAGCGGCTCTGGACGGGCTGGCCGGTCTGGCCGAGGCTGAGTCGGCCGTCGATGTCTACCTGACCGCCTCGGAATTTCGGGGCGAAGCGCCGTCGCGCACGACGTTGGCCGAGTTGAATATAGATGACATCGTCTACTTTGGAGGCCAGAACGCGGCGACGCTGTTAGCTCAGTTCAACGAGCTACAGCGAGGGGAGAGTTACGACGCCGTCTTCGTGTTGACTGACGGCAGCGGCTACGAATTGGGCGACAGTGAGGCGGCGATCACTCCACCCGACGCGCCGGTCTGGCTGGTTCACCTGAACGGCGACATTTCGCTGGGTTACGACGACGCCACCCTGGCCGCAATTCAGGCCAGCGGCGGCGGCGTGGCCGGCAGCATCGAGGAGGCCATGACCCGCCTGGCCGTCTCGCGGGCCGGCCAGGCCGGTATTTTTGTCAGTGAAACCGGAGGGCCGGGCAGTTTTGACCTGATCGATGGCTACGCCTGGTTAGCCATCCCCACCGCCACCGCCGACGCATTGAGTATCAAGGTTGTCACCCACCCCGCCGGCGATCCCTTCGCCGCCTTGGCCGCCCGGCGGCTGATCCTGGCCGAGATGCACCAGCAGCGGGTCTGGCTCAGCAATTTGGAGACGCTCGACAACCTGCACGCGCTGGCCGTAGACAACAGCATCGTCACCCCTTACTCATCGATGATCGTGCTGGTCAACCAACAGCAGCGCACTTTGCTCAAGCAGCTCGAAAACGGCCAAGGCCGCTTCGACCGCGAGTTTGAGGACGTCGGCGAAACCGAAGAACTCAGCCCCTTCGCCGTCACCGGCGTGCCGGAGCCGGAAGAGTGGCTGCTGATCATACTGGCTGTGGCCATGCTGGCCTGGTATTGGAGCAATAAACGTAGAGAGGGTCATGGCGCGAGGCCCAGCGCCTCGCCCTAAACGGACCAACGCCTGTTTTTTAGGTCAAAAAATTGATCCACAAAGGACACGCAGAAACTGTAAGAAAATATTTATAGAAGTTACGCAGTTGGAGATTAGCCCTCCTAAATCCCTCCCACAGGGAGGGACTTGCCTGGTCCTCCCCTTTGGGGGGAGTTAGAGGGGGCTAAACAGGCCAACTGCCTAAGTCATAATTTAATAACTTCGTGTTTCTTCGTGGATCATCTGTTTGGTCTTGGCTTAACCGGGGTATGATTTAGGGCGTTCCGGGGTCATAGAATATAAAGTCGTATGTGTTAGTTAATCAGCCTGATCGATCAGGCCCGGCGTCACGTCTGGCAGGCTGCTGCCGTTGGTCGAATCGTCGGCCGGGTCGGTTCCGTTCGACTCCGCCTTTTTGCTACGCCGGCGCTCGACCACTTTGTAGCCCCATTGTTGGAGATCGCGCGAAACCTTGAGCCGGTAATCATAGCCGACAATCACCCCGGCGGCCAACTGCAAATATTGGGCCAGCTCTTTAGCCAGCGTATTACTGGCGTTGATGTATTTTTGGCGTTGATATTGCCCCGCGTCTCGTCTCTTGACCGTAGCGCCATAGGTCTGATGATTGTCGACGACATCGGCCAGGGCGGGAATCGTAAAGCGCTCTGCCTCGGGTCGGCTCTCTTCTTTGGCGATGTAGCTTTCCATCACTGCCAGCCGCTCTTTTTGATTGCGCGGCGTTCGAATGTGAGCCGTTTCCTTTTTGGTGGCAAAGCCCCACTCTTGCGCTTTAGCCGGTTGATTGGGAAAAGCCGCATCAATCGTCTTTAGCATCGACGAAACCAACTGCTTAGAGCGCTCTTCTAACTTCGTCACGGCATCAGAGGCTACCGCCCGTTGGGCCTCACCTTCGGCAATGTTCTGTTCATACGCAAGGATTTGTTGCAACAGATCATTAATGATCGGGGTGAACAGATTCTGCTTTTTCGCCGGCAGGGTCTGTTCGTGGGCCATGTATTTCTTGCCCAGAGTGATGACATGAGTTCGTTTGTAGGCATCGGGGAAATAAACGTGAAGGTCACTTTGATCAATAAGATGAATTTTCATAATGAGGTAACTCCTAGCAACGTGTGAGTGAAATAGAAATCGAAGTCCATTAAGGTTGTTAACCTCTCCTTAACCCAGTATACCGATCTTTGATAATATGTCTACCCCAGCCATAAAATTTTGGCGATGGGGCGGATAGTATCTTGTCAAGTTGAGCCACAAATTTAAACGCAAGGGACGCAAATGACGCTAACGTCGCAAACGCTTTTTGTATTTTCTTTTGCGTCGCTTGCGCCTATAGCGTCTTTAGCGTTAAATCCTGTTTGGCCGCAGGTAGCTCCGCCCGGTTATGAGATGAAGAGATTAGGCGATAAAAGAACGAGGGTTGGCATTATAGATTGACCACTTGTGCCTCGATCCAAGATGCTGTGGCCCTATTTCTCTATAGGGCTTCGCCCCTCCTCCGCTCTACGCTGATTAAGGAGCACCCGCCGCGCCGCGCCGGCTTTGTCCGCCGGATTCGACACGTTTCCAACGAAAAGCGCCCGATTTCTCCCGTAAACCACCCTTCGAGACAACTCTGGCTTCCATTTTCCAACGTAACATGCATTCAAGTCAACTCTGGCTTCCAC
>JACKAU010000014.1 GCA_020634855.1 Anaerolineales bacterium | reverse complement strand
TTGAACTTAAATCCGTGACATCTGTGTCATCCGTGGTTAATACTTACCACCCACGCCCGTCAGGGGCGCGCCCATCTAGTCCATCGCGCCTAAATGGCGGGTCTCGTCCCTCGACCCACCCTACGACTCCACAAACTCCCTAACTCTACAAACTCTAAAAACTCCCTAACACTCGCTAAACCCGCACTCGTGGCACTTCTTGCAGCCCTCAATATACAACAGGCTGGCCGAGCCGCAGCTAGGGCAGAGATCGCCTTTGGGCATGAGGGGGAGCTGCTTGCTCTCGTCCTCGTCGGGTAGGCCGGGCAGGTCGCCGGTGGAGCTGATGCCGACGTGTTCGGCCAGGGCTTGAGCCACGGCGTCGGGCATGCTCATCACCCGGTTTTTACCGAAGCCCTGCGCCCGGCCGGAGCCGATGCCGCGCAGTTGGGCCACGATATCGCGTACCCGCTCCTGCGGCGACAGCGGACTGGGCATGCGCAGCAGCAGGCTGACCAGCCGCCCCAAACCCTCAGCGTCGGCGGCTACATCACTGCCGACCTTACCGACGTTGATGAATATCTCAAACGGCTGCGAGTCGCCTTCGCCGTTGGCGTTGATGGTGATGTAGGCCGTGCCGATCGGCGTGTTCTTGCGGTAGGTGCGGCCGTGCAGCGTGCTCGGTCTGGCTCGCCATTTGGTCGCCGTTTTCATTCGGGCATTCACTGCGGCCTCTATTTGGGCTTCCATCTCCGCCTTAGCCTCAGCCTCAGCCTTCTCCTTATCCTCGTCCTTCAAATTCAAGACCTGCACATCCCGTGAGCCGTCGCGATAAATCGTGCCGCCCTTGCAGCCCAGTTCGTACATTAGCTCGTATAGTTCGCGGGTCTGCTCGACGGTGTAGCTGTTGGGGGTGTTGCAGGTTTTGCTCAGGCTAGAATCGACCCAGCGCTGGATGGCGGCTTGGACCCGGACGTGGGCTTCGGGCGTCAAATCCATCGCGGTCACAAAATAGTCGGGCAGCGATTGATCGGGGTTGGCCTTCAGCCACTCGTCGTACACCTCGACGCGTTCCTCGTGGGTGCCCATGCGCCCTTTGCGATGGAAACTCCAGAAGTAGAACGGCTCGATGCCGGTCGAGGTGTTGACCATCGTGCCGGTCGTGCCGGTCGGGGCCTGGGTTAGCAGGGTCACGTTGCGGATGCCTTTTTCTTTAATCGCGGCCTGTACGTCCTCCGGCATGCCCTGCATAAAGCCGCTTTGCAGGAACTTATCGGCCTCGAATTGGGGGAACGCGCCCTTCTCGGCGGCGTAATCGGCCGAGGCCAGATAGGCTTCGCTGGCGATGAAACGGTAGAGCTTGTCCAAAAACTGCTCGCTCTCCGGGCTGCCGTAGCGAATCTTCAGGCGGATCATCATCTCGGCCAGCCCCATTGTGCCCATACCCACGCGCCGCTCGCTCAACTGCTGGTCCTTGTTTTCATCGAAGAAGTAAGGCGTCGCGTCGATGACGTCATCGAGGAAGCGGATCGCCGTGCGCACGCCTCGGCCCAGGTTGTCCCAATCGACATCGCCATCTTTGACGAATTTGGCCAGGTTCAGCGCACCCAGGTTACAGACGCCCCAGGCCGGAAGTCCCTGTTCACCACATGGATTTGTACAGAGAATCGGCGCGAAATACCAGGAGTTGCTCAGCTTGTTGTAGCGCTCGACAAAGAAAACCCCCGGTTCGGCGCTGGCCCAGGCGCTTTCGATGATGCTGTCCCACACTTCCCGCGCCCGGACAGTTTTGTGAACCACTACCGGCTTACCGGCCTCGCGCCAGGCTTGCAGGTTGCCGTCCCAAGCGTTGTCGTAGCCGGGCATGCTGGTATCGGGAAAAACCAGGTCCCAGTCGGCATCGGCTTTGACCGCGGCCATAAAATCGTCGGTGATGCCGACGCTGATGTTGGCGTTGGTGATGCGGCCCATCGTCCGCTTGCTGTTGATGAATTCGAGCACATCAGGATGCCAGACGTTCATAATCAGCATCAGCGCGCCGCGCCGGCTGCCGCCTTGTTCGATCAGGCCGGTCACAAAGCTGTACAGTTCGCCCCAGGAGACTGCGCCGCTGGAACGCCCGTTGACGCCGCGCACGTAAGCGTGGTGCGGCCGCAGGCTGGAGATGTTGATGCCGACCCCGCCGCCGCGCGACATAATTTCGGTCATCTGGGTCAGAGTGGTCATAATCCCCTCGCGGCTGTCGTGCGGGCTGGGGATGACGTAGCAGTTGTAGAAGGTTAGGTTTTGATCGGTGCCGGCGGCGGTCAGAATGCGCACGCCCGATACAAATATCGAATGATCGAGCAGCCAGCGGAACTTCTGCTGCCACTCGGCCTGCTTGTCCGGCGCTTCCACCTCGGCGATGCCGCGCGCCACCCGGTCGAGCATCTGCTCCGGGCGGGTTTCCAACGGCTTGTCGATATGTTCCAGTTGGCGCTCGACCACCGCGCCGTCGCGTAGTTCGATGGTAAGCTGCTGGTCGTCTCGGGTTTTGACCACGCCGATCTCGCGCTGGCCGGTTTCGACATTGACCGCCACGATGACGGTATCGCCGACGGCGACGGTCTCTTTTTTGGCATCTTTCAGGGCGTAGCGGTCGAGAAAGATTTTTTCACCCAGGTCGTTAAGAGCGTTGGCCTTCGGCCCGGCCACACCGTTGGCGTGATGACCGTTCGCCCCGTTGAGTTTTTTGGATGTTGTTTTGGTTTGGTTCAAAGTGGGCATAAAGTGTCTCCCCTAAAAAGTTTTGGTAATTGGTAAATGGTAATTGGTAATTAGGCCCAATAACCATTTACCAATTACTAATTACCGGTATTAAACAGCATTGTTTAGTTAAGTTGAATAGCTATACCTTTGATGAGGATGGTTTAGTCCTACTCGCCCGTCATTGGCAGCGGAATCTGGTTCTTCAATTCCTCTTCGCGGCGTTTACTTTCGACCAGATGTTTGATCTCCTCGGCGATGCTATCGACATCCTCAAAATGGCGGTAAACCGAGGCGAAGCGCACATAGGCCACATCATCGATGTCGCGCAGTTGTTCCATGACCATCTCGCCCACTTGTTTACTGTCAACTTCCAGTTTACCCAAAGCATAGAGGCTGGCCTCGATTTTTTTGGCGGCTTGTTCAATAGTGGCGCTGGAGACAGCTCGTTTGGTACAGGCAATGCGCAGACTTTTGACCAGCTTGTCCCGATCAAACTCCTCGCGCCGGCCGTCGGTTTTGACGACCAGCAGATTCATCGACGCGACCCGCTCGTAAGTGGTGAAGCGATTCTTGCATTGGTCGCACTCGCGGCGGCGGCGAATACCGTCGGTCACCTCCCGCGTATCAATTACCCGAATGTGGCTGCTGCCCGAACCACAAAATGGACATTTCATTACAATCCCCCTGTTTTTTGGCCCACAACAAAAGGCGACCGGCAAAGTTGGGTCTTTGAGTCACCTGATGGTTAAAGCGTTTGATTCAGTTCAATTCTTGAAATAGAGTTGGTTGAGGAATAGCCTGTTGTTGGATGGAACACCCCGTAGGTTTATACCAAACGGTTGGGAATAAAATGGTCTGTAAAAGTGCTCCATAGCTGTAAACCTTTGACTTTACCGGCTAGCTGAAACTGTTAGCCCAATGATAAAAAAATTTCAAATTAACCACTATATCTAGTGGTATCACATGAGTATGTACGAGATATTGTGTCAAAACCACGATCAGTATACACGTTTTTTGGCTTCTTGACAAGCGAAACAGGCGAGGTTAACCTTAAAAAAATGGTAATAATTATGTAAAGTCTTAAAACGGTGAGAAAGTTTCGTATAGGGGGAAAAGAATTACGTGGAACGTGAATTTAGGGAGGAGGAAGACAGGAGAAAAGGGTAGGGAAATAACTTTACTCCCGTCTCCCTACTCCTTACTGCTCGGATGCCGCGAGCAAAATGTTAATCTTAAGGTTCTCGAAGGACTCACGTTAATTTTTCAACAACGACTCTAATATCCATACCGCCGCCCGTTTGTCGAGCGGTTCGTTGTTGTTGCCGCATTTAGGGCTGTGGATGCAACTGGGGCAGCCGTCTTCGCAGGGACATTCTTTGATGGTGGCCAGGGTGGCCTCCCACAGGTCGGGCAGCAGTTCGAAGCCTTGCTCGGTGATGCCGACGCCGCCGGGATAGCCGTCGTAGATGAAGATTTGCGGCTGTTGGGTGGCCGGATGCATCGGCGTCGACAATCCGCCGATGTCCCAGCGGTCGCACATGGCGTAGAGCGGCAGCAGGCCAATCGCCGCGTGCTCGACGGCGTGCAGCCCCCCCAAAAAGTCCCAGCCGCGTCGCGCCAGATGTTTGGCCCATTCAACCGGCACGTCCCACCACATCGCCCGTGTTTCAAAAGTGTTGGCCGGCATCTCCAGCGGCGTATCGCCCAGGTTGGCCTCGCTGTATTGGCGGACGCGCCGGTAGCTGACGACTTGCTGGGTGACGCGCACCGCGCCCCAAAAAACATTGCAATATTTCAACTGTCGATGTTGGAATGATCGAATAATGTCGATATCGCTCACTTCGCGAGCCTGGGTGTAGTAATCGACTTTGGTCGGCAGCAGCGTGGCCTGCGCTTTTTGCAAATCAAGTTCGGTGACGATATAACTATCGCCCTGGTGCAGATAAATCGCGCCCGGATGGACCCGGCCAAAAGCCGACGCCTCATCCATCTCCTCCAGTCGCTTTTTGGCTTTGCCGTCCACTAAGGCAATCGGCCGGCTGCCCACACTGCGAATGCCCACGTGCTGGGCCGGATAATCCTGGCCCCGATAGTACCAGCGGTCGTGGTTGGCTTCGTAGACCACCACGTTGTGTTCTTCCAGGCTGACCATAGCTTCGATAAAACCGGCGCCGAAATATTTCTGGTCGTCGGCGCTGAGCGGTTCTTCGTGAGCGGCGCAGGGTAGATGCTGCTCCAAAATGTAAATGTTCTGGGGATCGATCAGGGCGTGTTCATGGGGGCGACCAAACAGTTGGTCCGGATGGCGCATAAAATATTGGTCGAGTGGATTGTCCAGGCCAACCAGCATAGCCAGCGAACTGTTGCGGCTGCGTCCGGCTCGCCCGGCCTGCTGCCACAAACTGGCCACCGTGCCGGGGTAACCCACCGACACCGTCGCGTCGAGGTCGCCCACATCGACGCCCAACTCCAGGGCCGAAGTAGCGGTCACGCCGATTAACTGGCCGTTAAACAGCGACTGCTCGATCTCGCGGCGGTGTTCGGCCAGATAGCCGGCCCGGTAAGAGGCGATGCGGTCGGTGAGTTCCGGCGCGGTTTGGTCGAGCGACTGGCGGGCGTAGCTGAGAATGAGTTCGGCTACCACACGGGCTTTGGTAAAGGTGATGTTGCGCACTTGGCAGCGGATCAGTTCGGCAAACAGGGCGGCGGCTTCGCTGTTGGGGCTGCGGCGCGTCGATTTTTTGTCATCGATAAAGGGCGGATTCCACAGGGCGAACTGTTTGGGCGCTTGGGGCGAGCCGTCGTCATCGACCACAACCGGCCGGTAGCCGGTCAACCGCTCGATGTGGTCGCCGGGATTGGCGATGGTGGCCGAGCAGCAGATGAATTGGGGGTGGTTGCCGTATAATTCGCATAGCCGAGCTAACCGCCGGAAAATCAGCGAGACATGGCTGCCGAAGACCCCCCGGTAGATATGGGCCTCATCGACCACCACAAATTTGAGGTTCTTGAGAAAGTGGCTCCACAGCCGGTGGTTGGGTAAAATACCCACGTGCAGCATATCGGGATTGGTCAGGATGATGTTACCCTCGCGCCGGAGCCGGGTACGGCTGTTTTGCGGGGTGTCGCCATCATATGTGCCGAAGCGCAGCGTGGGCAGCGGGCCGCCGTTGTTTTCAGCCGCGGCCTTAAAGCGTTGGGTTAAATTCTTCAGGCTGCGCAGTTGGTCCTGGGCCAGGGCTTTGGTGGGGAAGAGATAAATGGCCCGCGCCTGATAATTGGCGGAGATCGCCTCTAACACCGGCACATTGTAGCACAGCGTTTTCCCGCTGGCGGTGCTGGTGGCGACGACCACGTGCCGGCCGGCCCGGGCGGCGTCGATGGCCTGGGCTTGGTGGCTGTAAAGGCGCTCGGCCCCGCCGGCTTTGATGGCCTCGACCAGCGAGCGCAGCAGTGGCTTCTCCAGCGAAGCATAGCGCGGTAGGCGCGCCCCCAGCCGCTCGACGTGGACCAGTTGGTTTTGGTACGCGCGATCTTTTTTGAGTTGGTTGAGGAAATCGGTTGGATTCATAGTGCTTTGAACGGTTATTTTACCATACCGTGCTTAAAAGATGAAGGATAGATGACGGTCACATTTGTTACCGTAGTTACGAACATAAAACAAAATCAGGGTCTACAATAGTTGAAATGTACTGTTTCTGTGTATAATTAAAGTGGTAGAGTTGATCGCTCTCCCAGAAAACTGAGAAAGAAGGCTTATGGGTAATTTAATCTTACTAGCATTAATTTTGCTTGTTGTTGCACTGGCCGTTGTTGGGCTGCTATTATTCCTGCGCCGGCGTCGGACCACGACTCCGGCCAACGAGGCGACATCGTCCAAAAAGACCCGATCAACGACAGCGTCGGCCGGTGAGAAGCCGCAAGGGGGTAAAAGCACCAATCAATCTCGTGCGGCCGCTCAATCGGCCAAAAATGAGGCGTCTCCGGCCAGACCGGCGCCGATTGCGCTTGGATCAGAACCATCGTCCGATGAAAGAATTCGAATTTTAATAGTTGATGATAATTTGGGAACTCGAGAAAATGTATCCCGGTTGCTCTATTTTGAAAAGGATTTGGAGGTTATCGGTCAAGCCGTCAACGGTCGTCACGGGGTGGAGATGGCTGTCGAGTTAAAACCACACATTGTTCTGATGGACATCAATATGCCGGATATGGATGGGATTACGGCTACCCGCGAGATGGCCGTCCAAGCGCCGTACAGCCAGGTCATCATAATGTCGGTCCAATCTGATCAGCATTATATGAAGCGGGCGATGGCCGCCGGCGCCAGGGATTTTCAACCTAAACCGTTCACCTCCGAAGAATTGGTGGGGTGTATCCGGCGCGTGTATACCGTGGGCCTGCCGTCGTACCAGCAGTTGGAAGCCCTTGACCACGTTAAAACCCCAACCAAAGAGACGCGGGCTGCTCCGGGAGCGTCGGCTCCAACAAAAACTAGTACACCGGTGGTGGTTGTCTACAGCCCTAAGGGCGGCGTGGGAACCTCGGCGGTGGCGGCCAATTTGGCGATTGCCTTTCATCAAGAGCGCGGTGGGGTGGCTCTGTTGGATGGTGATTTACAGTTTGGGGATATTTCCGTCCATCTTAACACCCGGCCTGATCGAACGATTAGCGATCTAATTCACGAAGGTAAATTAGAGATTGATCTGGTTAATGAAATTTTGATGGCCCACAGTTCGGGTTTGAAACTGCTGCTGGCTCCGCCTCAACCCCAACTGGCAGACATGGTTACCCCGGCTATGATGAAGGATGTTATCACCAGCCTCAAGAACGACTTTAAGATGGTTGTCGTTGATACGCATCATCATCTTAACGACATGACCCTGACGATTCTTGAACTGGCCGATGTCATTTTAGTGGTTACTACGCCGGAATTACCGGCGATCAAGAGTGTGAAATTATTTTTAGAGTTGGCCGAACAGCTTAACCTCCCGGCGGATCGAATTAAAATCGTGGTTAATCGAGCCAATATACCGGGCGGGGTCAAAGTTGAAAAACTTGAACAGGTCTTAAATGTGCCGGAGTCGTTCCGCATTCCGTATGACTCAAAACTTCACTTCGCGCTCAACAATCGTGGTTTATCGATTTATCAGCAAGATGCCGGTGCGCCGTCTGCCCGGGCATTGGCCGATATAGCCCGTACCTTGCTGCCGTCGCTGTCTGTCTCTGATACCGAGTTGGAAACCGTTAGTTAGCCCTTTCTGCCAAAACACCCCCCTATTATGGTTAAGACTTGATGAACCCGGCAAACTGCGGTATGATGGGCGCCGAAGGTGAACCTAAACCATACGCTTTTTATGACCGCAGTGTGCTTGTTTGAGTTGTGGGTACCGGCGGAAGGAAGAATAGATTTGTGATCAGCGATACAGCCATCTTAAAGCAAAATCCCCTCACCACAGTCGTCGATACCTATAAGCGCTACGTGACCCTTAAAACGCACAAAATCCAGGCTTTGCCCATTGTTATTCTGATGCCGCACAGCAGTTGTAACTGTCGATGCATTATGTGCGATATCTGGCAGGGCAACAGCCGCGACCAACTGGCCGAAGCCGATGTGCGGGGGCTGCTCGACTCGCTGCGGGCGCTGCGCACCCAATGGGTGGTTATGTCAGGCGGCGAAGCGTTGATGAACCCCAACCTGTTCCGCCTGTGCGATCTGCTCCGGGCAGAAGGCATGAGAGTCACTATCCTTTCGACCGGTCTACTCCTCAAGCGTTACGCCCACGAAGTTGTCCACCACTCAGATGAAGTAATCGTCTCGCTCGACGGTTCAGAGGACGTACACAACGCCATCCGGCGCATTCCCAACGCCTACCACAAATTACGCGAGGGGGTCAAGGCCGTCAAAGCGCTCGACTCTCATTTTCGTATCTCGGCCCGCTGTGTGATCCAACGCGCCAACTTTGCCGATTGGCCCCACATCATCGACGCCGCCCACGAAATCGACCTGGACCAGATTAGCTTCCTGCCCGCCGATGTGTCCACCGAAGCCTTCAACCGACCCGAATTATGGGCGGATGATAAAACCTCGGAGGTTAAACCGGCCGCCGAAGAACTTCCGCAGCTAAAAATGGTCATCGAGGCGCTCATCCAAACTTACGCGGCTGATTTCACCTCCGGCTACATCGCCGAATCGCCTGCCAAGATTCGCCGCATTTACGACTATTACGCCGCCCTCCACGGCCTGGCCGAATTTCCCGTGGTGCGCTGCAATGCGCCTTGGGTCTCGGCTGTGGTTGAAGCCGACGGTACGGTGCGTCCCTGCTTTTTTCATGAAGCCGCCGGTAACATCAAAGAGACCGCTCTGCCCGATCTGCTCAACAGCCCTGCCGCCATCGATTTTCGCCGCCATCTCGACATGGATGCCGACCCCACCTGCCGCAAATGCGTCTGCTCCCTCAATTTACGGCCCACGAAAAGACTCCTGCCGCCTGCGCCGTGATGTGGCCCTGGCACGATCTGCACGTCCACACCCGCCCCCACTCGCCGGATGCCCATTGGCGCGCGACCCTACCGGCCATGCTTAAACGCGCCGCTAAAAATGGCGTGATGACGGTGGGGCTGGCCAATCATTATTTTCTCGATACGGATTTTAAGATTTTTCAAAAATTGCCGGAGGAAGTGCGCCGTAAAGCGCCGGATGGTATGACCGTGTTAGTCGGAGCCGAATTGTGCGTGCTGGATACGGCCGGTCGCATCAATCTGACCGAAAGCGAAGCCCGTCAGCTTGATTTTGTACTGGCGGGGCCGCATCACTTCCGCCAGCGCTGGGTCGATCCGCCGCCGGTCGGCGATGCCGGGGCTTTTATCGAGCACCAGCACCAGATGCTGCTGGGTGCGGCCCGGCAGCCATTAGTTACCGGGGTGGCCCACCCCTGGGTGATTAATATCCAGCACGCGCCGCGCCGCTGGGGCTTTTCCGTCGATCAGTTTTTGCAGGTTTGGCATGAGGATTATTTTGCCGAATTAGGTCAGGTGGCCGCTGCGCACGGCATTACCTTGGAAATCGGCATGGGCATGCACCTGATGGCCGAGCATCAAGGCCAACCCTTTTGGCAAGCCTACCTCCGTGGGCTGCAAGCGGCCAAAGCCGCCGGCGCTACATTCCATTTTGGTTCCGACGCCCATCACCTCTTTGTTGTGGCCCGGCTCGACTGGCTGCAACCTACTTTGGAAAAGTTAGGTTTCACGCCTGAGGATATTCGCTTTCCGCCAAATCCCAGGCAGACCTTGTAACCTATTTTCTCCATTCTTCTTTCTCTAATCTTCATTGCTACAGCTCGTCCAGCATCGGCTTGAGATGATTTTTGATCAACCAACTGCTGGCTTCGAAAAAGGCGTAGGTGCGCCGGAACGAGCCGTAATCGATATCGCGAATCGATTTGATTTCCGTCTGGTAGATGATTTGTTCCAGCTCTTCGATGCGGGCCAATAGTTCGCCGGGGAGAATCGGCACGGAGACATCATGATAGGAGGGGTGGCGTTGCGGAAAGGTGATAGCTTCAGCCGGCAGGCGAGGCAGCACGGCCAGGGCCACCAAGGCGTGGTTATAAAACACTAATTGGTGATTTAAGGTATCAAGCTGGTCGCCGGGCGACAGGGTCAGGTTCAAATTGTGAACCCACTGCCAGTCGATGAGGATATGGCGGACCAGTTCTCTAATGTCAGACAAAGCGGTTTGGGGCGTGGTGCGTTGGCTGAGAATAAAGCCCTCCCGCACCTCACCCAGGTGTTCAAGGGCCTCAAACAGTTGGCCGGGTTGGCTTTCGGAGCTGTACATCCCCAGCCGCTCTTCTTCTCGTACCATTTTGGCCAATGTTTTCCGAGTATAGGTGACTACTCTCGACATATCACGCAAAGCTTTACGCGTGGCTTTAAGGTCTTCGATCCCGGACATAATCGCTCCTCTGAAAACACACAGTTTGGAGCGTCAAAGTTGACTTTGACCTGACTGTGAATGACAAAGCAAGCTTTGTCGCTCCGTTACATTTTAATCTTCATTGCTGCGCCGCAGGTTATGTCAGCCGCCTTTGCTTGGGGACTATTTTACCCTATTCGGGTTCAATTTCAAATCCCCCTGATTTTTCATTTACTTTCCGCGAAAGTTCACTTCTCAAACAGCAACCCGTGTTACAGTTCACTGATAAATTCTCAGGGGATGGTTTTTACATAATAACATTATGTCTGCTAAAATGGACATCGAATAGCGGCGAGGACCCCTATCCGGGCGAGCCTGAGCCACCCCTTTTCAGTCAATATTTGGCGTTATCAGGAGTAACTCGTGACCAACCCACCCAAACCGAGTAACTATGAGATTTTTCGACAGGCCGACTTCAATCGGCCCGACCATTACCCCCTGAATCAACCGGTTTCAGCGGAGTTGTACCGACCTCTGGCCGCCTGGATGGGCCGGCTCATCTTACCCAAGCCTGAGGAACGGGAAACGGTCAAAGGCGCTTGGTTTGAACTCCATCACGCCGGACCGGCTACGACCATCTGGTCGGCCAGGTTCTCTATCTGCGCTGGTACGACCTGGCGGAGGTGATGAGCCGGGTCTGGTCCGCCGCCCGGGATGTCTATCTCAGTGAGGCGGTGGAGCAGAGCTTGGCCGAAGGCTTGGTTCACCCGACCCGTTTGGATCACTGGCGGCTGGTTACGTCCTTGGGTCGCTAGCCGGCGCCCGGCCCAATGATGACGTTATCGTCATGCTGCGGGAGCCGGTCAAGGTGGTGGAATCGCCCGGACAGGACGAACCGGCTGCGCTTTACATCAACCGAGAACCGGTCCAAATTACGGGCCGTTACTACGCTCTGGTCAAATTTGTGGCGCCGGTTCAGTCCGATAGCGACCTGTTTCGGGTGATCCATTTCAATCGCGCCACTCGCCAGTTTGATGGTCCGGAAGAGGTCGTCCAACTGCCGGAAACGATTATCGACACCGAACAGCTCTATCGCTCGACCAGCCACGGTATCGAACAAGACCCGCTCAACGAAACCGGCTGGTACATTTCCGGCGCAAAGGACTCGGCCGGCACGTTTGTGGTTCAAGCTCTGGCGCCACGTGCGCTCTTAAACCTGCGGCCGGATCAGATCGTTGTTAGTGAGAAAGCGGCGGTCAACTTCGTTCAGAAACTGGCCTGGCAAGACACCACCGAGCGGAAGGGACAGATCAACGCGACGCTTTTAACCGCCGAAGGGGATGAGAAGACCGCACTCAATAGTTGGCAGGAGGGGGATCAGGCGTTGCTGGTCAACACCTACGGCGGGATCGGCAATGGCCGGGAGCCATACCCCTATCCCGGCGGCTACTACTTCGGTCATTTCTCCTACGGCCGGGCCAGGGTTATCCGGGAGCCGCTGGCCGATGAGTTGAGCTTTGACATTGAATATTTCCAGGTCTTCTCCAGCAATGGCGACGGCTTAATCCCGGGGGTACTGCATTGGACCCGCTACATTGGCGACCGCCAATTTGGCTACCTGGGCTATCGTCCGGTATGCGATATTTTGCTCAAACTGGATTGCTTCACCACTTCCTACGATTTTGCTCATCGCTCGATCTCGGCCTTGGACCGAATGAGTGTTTTTCTGGAGTTTTTACTCCATCTTTACCGGATTGGCGGCGGCACCGGCGGGGTCTACTTTGGTGTGGCCAATAACTGCACTCAAGACTCGAACCAGGCCCTCTATGCGGCCGTGAAAGATCTGGATGTCTCGTTTAAGGAACATCCTCTAGTACAGGATATGCTCAAACGCCATCCGGAGGAGGCAGAGCGATTTGATCGGCTGTTGAAACTGGGCCACGACCTGCGGCGAACCCTGCTACCGATGGGCACGGTTCGAGCCGACTGGCGCTATAATTTTCAGCTATTCGAGGTCAGCTTGAATGAACGAACCTGGATGAACATTCTACGGGCGCTGATGAGTTGGCGGGCTATGACCCCTCATTGGGCCAGCACCGCCGTGACCAAAGTATTCTTGGAGCACGGCGCTACCGCCTGGGTCTTGCGCACCAACCAGGTGGGTAACTATGACCCGGAAATGGTTCCGAAAGCGATTGACCCATAAAAAAAGAAGAGATACTGGGTGTAGTATCTCTTCTTTGTACCTTCCAGGTAGATTCTTGCATTTGGGCCAGAAAATCAGACAAGATTTACAGGATTACCAGGATTAAGATAACATTTAAGCATCTTGTAAATCCTGCCGAAGGTCCTGTCCAAAACCCTTTTGGACGCCGACTCGTTCGAGCTACAAGACCTGACAGGTTTCCGGCTAACGTCTAAGAGAACGAATCAGCCCGATTGAAACAACAATTAGGCCAATATTTGTGTATGAAAACCTGTCAGGTCTGGCTGACCTGAGTAGCAAGGCTTAGTATTCAGGCATCGGCGGCGCGGCCGGCTTGTCTTTGACCGGCACGTCGGTCACGAGCGCTTCAGTGGTTAGAATCATGGCGGCGATGGACGCGGCGTTACTCAGCGCACCACGAGTAACTTTGGCCGGGTCAATGATACCGGCTTTGACCATATCTACGTACTCTTCTGACATCACATCGAAGCCGATGCGGGTGCTGCCGGCATCTTTCTGGCGGCGGAGAACTTCCTGCACAATAACCGAGCCGTCAAGGCCGGCATTGCGCGTAATCCCGCGCATTGGCTCTTCCAGGGCGCGGCGTACAATATTGACCCCGGTTTGCTCTTCAGGCGAATTGACTTTGACGTTATCCAACACCGAGGCGACGGTAATCAGGGCAACCCCACCACCGGGCACAATGCCTTCTTCCACGGCGGCGCGGGTGGCGCTCAGCGCATCCTCAACGCGGTGCTTTTTCTCTTTCATTTCGGTTTCGGTCGCGGCCCCTACGCCAATGACGGCGACACCACCGGCCAGTTTGGCCAGTCGCTCTTGGAGTTTTTCGCGGTCGTAATCGGAGGTGCTGTTGTCGATTTCCGCTTTAATCTGGTTGACGCGGCCCTTGATCGCGTCGTCAGAACCGGCCCCGCCGATGATAGTGGTATCATCTTTGGACGAGGTCACTTTATCGCAACGGCCCAGATCATCCAAGGTAACGCTGTCGAGTTTACGGCCCATTTCTTCGGTAATCACCGTGCCGCCGGTTAAAATGGCAATATCTTGAAGCATCGCTTTGCGGCGATCGCCGAAGCCGGGCGCTTTGACGGCCAAAACGTTGAATGTGCCGCGTAGCTTGTTGAGCACCAGGGTGGCCAGCGCTTCACCGTCAACATCTTCTGAAATAATCAGTAGTTCGCGGCGGCCGGACTGCACAATTTTTTCCAGGGCCGGGATCAGATCACTGGCCGCGGAAATCTTTTTGTCGTAAATGAGCACGTAAGGTTCTTCTAAAACCGCTTGCATGGTTTCTTGATCGGAGATGAAGTAAGGCGAGATATAACCGCGATCAAACTGCATGCCTTCCACAAAATCGGTTTCAAAAGCGAGACCCTTGCTTTCCTCAACGGTGATCACCCCATCTTTGCCCACTTTATCCATCACGTCGGCAATTAGCTCGCCGATTTCACGGTTTTGAGCCGAGATCGAAGCGACGCTGGCGATTTCCGCTTTGGTATCGATGGAAATGGCCATGTCGGCAATAGCATCGCTCAAGGCCGCCACCGCTTTTTCAATCCCGCGTTTGAGCAGCATCGGGTTGGATCCGGCCGCCACATTTTTCAAACCTTCGGTGACGATGATGTGAGCCAGCACCGTCGCTGTGGTCGTCCCGTCGCCGGCGATATCGTTGGTTTTGGTGGCGGCTTCTTTGAGCAACTGAGCGCCCATATTTTGGTACGGATCATCCAATTCGACTTCTTTGGCCACGGTTACGCCGTCGTGGGTGACGGTCGGGGCGCCCCATTTTTTATCTAATGCCACATTGCGCCCTTTAGGGCCAAGGGTGGTCATTACCGCTTCGGCTAATTTATCGATACCCGCTTTTAACTGTTTACGGGCATCATCTTGAAAGGCTAGTTGTTTTGCCATTGTTATTAATCTCCTTACAGATAGTTAAGTTATCGTTGTTTTTATTAGATGTTGACCGAATTCCTTCGGTTGCTTCAGAAATTACCGTAGTGTCTCGTTCTACTTATTTGAGGCTATTCGATTATGGCCAATACGTCACTTTCCCGCATAATAAGATGTTTGCTGCCGTTATTCTTGATTTCAGTGCCGGCGTACTTGGCAAACAGAACCCGGTCACCGACTTTGACATCTAAGGGCTGGCGTTCGCCCTTTTCATTGCGCAGTCCCGGTCCTACGGCCAAAACTCGCCCCTCTTGGGGTTTTTCTTTGGCAGTTTCGGGCAGAATGATACCGGAAGCCGTGGTTTCTTCCTGTTCAATCGGTTCCACCCAAATTCGATCATTTAAAGGACGCAAATTTAAAGCTGACATCATAACCTCCATGGTAAAGAGTCAAAATTTTAGAGCACTATTTTTTGAAATTGGATAAGGTGGGGAGACTCTCATGGTAAGCGGAACGGTTCTCCGGTCGCATCGGCCAAATTGCGGCCTGAAGTTTTGCTTCCGCAGTCGAAAGTCTTATCGTTACAATATCGCAGTATATGCGAATAGTGTTAGAATCGTGTTAGAAATATGATATGAGTTCACCCGGTGACAGTCACTAATCAAGAGGTGACTGCCACCTAAGATTTTGGGGTAAAGATATCGGCGAGCGGGGGCTGCCGGCCGTTTAGCCAAGCAATTCCTGTTCAACTTCATCTACGGCGCGGATGATGAATTTGTCGATGACGGTCTCTTGAACGCCGGTCGCGCGGGATAGGGCGCTCTTTGATAAGACATCGTACCCTTCCGCGGTCAAGCCGACCACTGTATCTAATACGCGGCTAAAGGCATTAGATACGTTTAAACCCTCTTCCGGGCCAAATGCCTCGACGGCTTTGGCAGAAAAGAGCAGGCGTAGTTTGTTGGCCATACCGACCATAAATTCGTTGTGGACATGGCGGCGAATGTGAAGCAATGCTATCCGGGCCTGGTTGTACAGAAATTGATTGACGTCATTGACTTCAAACAGCGATTGATACCATACGGCCAGCGTTTGTTCGCGGGCGGGACGCTCGCTGTCTTCAAATACAGCCGCGGTGCGGGGGTGTTCATAGAGGGTGTCGTAAAACATTTTGACGATATCGTCGCCCCATTGAAGGGCCTGGGGGGCGGCCTGACGGAGGAGGTCAAAATCGGCCTGGGTCAAACCGGTGAGGGTGGTGATGGTGTTTAAACCATCTTCAAAACTTTGCTTGATCTTTGACATGGGAGGTTTCCTTTCGGTGGATACGGTAAATGATGTTCCGGTACAAGAGTTTGTGAAGGGTGCCTGAGCTAGCTGAAGATAAATTCAATTAGCTCAGGCCAACAGGAGCTTAAATATGAGTGATTTGATTTTATCCGACGTTGCCGAAAAGATCAACGTGATGGCTTTTTTTCAACAGTCTCAGTTCCCCGGATCAATGGGCCGGGTCGCCTGAAAAATCACCTCCCAAGAATAATGCCCCCCGCAGTAATACGAGTCGAACTGCCGCTTCCAGTCGCACTCGATGTCGTTGGCGCAGTAGCCCGCTTCCACCATTTTGTCGTTGGGGATGGTGGTCATAAACGAGCTAAACGGAAAACTGACCTCGCTGGTAAATTCCTCACCGGTTACGGCGTGCCGCTTAACCAGCAGTGACATGGTGTTGGCCCACAAATCGATTTCCGTTTGGCCCATACCTTTACGCCCGCTAACCTCTTCCACGTTGTTCCACGAGTCGCCCAACACAATATCGTTAATTGGGTTGCCGTTGACATCGAGCACGTGAATGAAGATGACGTGCATCCCTTTGGCGCAGCCGCTGTTGAGCGCCAGCGGCCACAAGCGCCACGACGCAATCTTGAAATCAACCTCACCCGACGGTGCTGCCGCCTCGGACTCAGCTTCAGCCGCGACGTCACCCTCATCGGGCGGCGGCTCAGCTTCGACGACCGGTTCTACCTCAGCCTCAGCTTCGACCACTGGCGTCTCGGTCGGTAGTGGTTCGGGCGTAGCGGTGGCGGTCGGCGTGTCGGTAGCGGTGGGTAGGGGCGTCTTGGTTGGGGGCGGTGTCCGGGTCGGCGAAGGCGTCTCGGTGGGGGTGGCGGTAATGGTGGCCGTGGCGGTTGGGGTGCGGGTCGGCGTTTTGGTGGGTGTGGGGGTCAGCGTCGGCGTTTCCGGGCCAGAGGCCAAAATATCGCCGCAGCCCGCCAGGGCCATAAGCAAGAATAGATAAATGATCCATCGAACCGTTGGCATAACCAGACAATGTCCTTCCTTACTTTGTTCCCAATAACAACGCCTGAATTATACCCAACTTGAAGCATCACGCACGTTTCAATCGAGCTGATGCTAATCGTATCGACCCAAGCAACCTTTTGCTATTTTGGCCAGATAATCGATCCACGAAGGACACCCAGTTACACCCATAAGAAAGTAAAAACTTGGTGTCCTTCGTGTGACTTCGTGGATCATCTAACCTGGTTTGGTTCTGGCGTGTCCAGGTGAGGATTTACGCCGCCATCGCCTTGAGATCAAACGTGGCTTCGATATCTTGCTCGCCCAGTTTAAAGTACTCTTTCTGCGCGGTCATATTCTCTAACGAGATGGTCATGCTTTCTAGGTTTTTGGGCGTTAGAACATGAAGTGGCTTGTGGTAGTAAGTTTTGCCGTTAATCTCAATTGAGGACTGCCCCATCTTTTCCAGAAATTGATTGATCACTGTCGCCTGAGCCAAGATAGCTTTGTTGGGCAAGCCCCATTGGATGTTGTTGAACAGCAGATTCATTTCGATACTGTTCAAGGCGAAGACCAACACATTTTTCTTGTAGATTTTGTCCAACTCAGCGTGATAATCATAATCGGTGAAATCGACGGCAATAATTTCGTCAACGTCCGGGTCTTCAAACAGGGAGCGCAGCGGCGTGTTGTCGGTGTAGCCGCCTTCCAAGAAATATTGGTCGTCCATCTTGACGGCTTTGAAATAAGGGATGGTGGTGATACCGGCAATAAAGACGTCCATAAACCGATCCAACGTGTCGTTATCAATCGGTGACAATATATCGTTGACATTGAATGATTGACTTTTGCGCTCGGTTAGATTGGTGGTCATTATGTCCCATCGAGTCGTTTTTAGATGGGCGGCTAACAGATCGCGCCGTTGGGGATCATCCAGTAGCAGTGACCGGCGACATTTGTTTTTATTAACCGTAAATAGGTGCGAACCGTTAGGGATCAGAGCCGGCTGCAACCCTAAGAAGTTGGAAAACACGTCAAAGATATCGGTAAAACCTAAACGATGCGTTTTGGTCAGAACCGGCGGCATCTCTTCCTGGGTCCAATCCCACAATAAATAATCGAGCACAATATTATTGCCCGAACTGGTCGAGGTCAGATGGGTCAGCGGCACATTGTGCTGTTTCAACCAAACCAAAACCCCGGCCGTATAAAAACTTCTAAAGCCGCCGCCGGAAGCAACAAAACCATACTTTTTCATAGTGATTCTCTCTCTCGTTAAATTCGAACTTATCCTAATAATTGTTTGAAATTGCCTGTTTTATGGGTTGAATTTTTAGTTTATCTCGATAGCCTCCGCCTTTCTCTTGATTTTTGCCGTGAACTTGGGGCTGTTAATAATAAAACGCTCATGCGTACCCCGACCGATGGGATCGACCCCGTCATGGGCCTCGATGTCAAAAACCAGCCGCTTGCCGTCCACTTCGACCAGTTTGACTTTCGCCGTCACTTCAAACCCCGGCGGCGTTGCGGCCGTGTGGCTGACATTAATGTGGGTGCCGACCGTCTGCTCTTCCGGCCAATCCAAATGAGGATTGATCGCTTGGATACAAGCCCATTCAAAAAATCCCACCATAAATCCGGTGGCGAACACTTCGGGCATCTGCTGAAACTCCGGCGACTCCGGATACAGGGCCGGCACAGTCTTCGTTTCCGGGACACGATAGCGAAATTCATATTCGAGGCCGGGTTGGAGCGTTTCTTTCATTATGCTTTTCCTCTCTTAGGCTCTATTTTCCAAAATACCAACAATTTTAATTAGGCACGGCCTCTTCAACCCGATGGATCAGGTCCTCCTTATCGATGCCGTCTTTCAAGTCCGCCTCGCTCACATCGCCGAAGAGTTGGATCAGTTTGGCCACCAAGCCGGTCCAGCCGGTTTGGTGGCTGGCGCCGATACCCGCGCCATTGTCGCCGTGAAAGTATTCATAGAACAGGATATAATCGCGCCAATGGGGATCGGTTTGGAACGTTTCGGTATCGCCGTAAACAGGCCGCCGGCCCTGGTCGTTCCGAACAAAGATATTGGTCAGCCGTCGGCTGATTTCCTGACTGACCTGCCACAAATTCATCATGCGACCCGAACCGGTTGGACATTCGACCTGGAAGTCGTCGCCGTAGTAGCCGTAGAGAGAAATCAAGCCGCGGATGAGCAGAGCATTCATCGGCATCCAAATGGGGCCACGCCAGTTTGAATTGCCGCCGAACAGCCCCGTGGTCGACTCGGCTGGCTCGTAATCGACCCGGTAGTCGCCCCAGTTTGTGCTGAAGATGTAGGGATGGTCAAGGTGGTAACGCGATAGGGCGCGGATGCCGTAGTCGCTCAAAAATTCGTTTTCATCCAACATATAGGCCAGCACCTGCCGCAGTTTCGTATCGTCCAAGATGGCAAGCAGCCGGCGGCCGCCGACACCGGGGGTGTGCAAACCGCTAATTTTGGCGACCAATTCCGGCCGGTTTTCGTTGTACCATCGAACGCGCTGCATAAAGTCCGGTAGTTTCTCGGGCATTTCTGAGGTGATGACGGTGCTGACGGCCAACGACAGCAGCCCGACCAGCGACCGCACCTTGAGCCGCGTGCCACGGCCGTCCGGGAAACGCAGCACGTCATAGAAGAAGCCGTCTTCCTCGTCCCACAACTCATCTTCGTGGACGCCAATGCGATCCATGGCCGCGACAATCCACAGGAAATGCTCATAAAATTTGCAGGCCAACTCCTCATACGCCGCCCGATCATGCATGGCCAGTTCCAGGGCAATTTCCAGCATCATTTGGCAGTAAAAAGCCATCCAGGCTGTGCCGTCGGCCTGATCCAGCCGACCACCCATCGGCAGCGGCGCGCTGCGATCAAAAACGCCGATATTATCCAAGCCTAAGAAGCCGCCCTCGAAGACATTGTTACCTTCAGTATCTTTGCGGTTAACCCACCAGGTAAAGTTAAGCAGCAGCTTTTGGAAGATTCGTTTGAGAAAATCTAAATCACCCTGGCCGTGCAGTTCGCGTTCGTTCCAGTAAATAAAATAGGCGGCCCAGGCATGAACCGGCGGGTTGACATCGCTAAAGTTCCATTCATAGGCCGGAATCTGGCCGTTGGGGTGCAAATACTGCTGGCAAACCATCAACTCAAGCTGATCTTTGGCAAAGTCGGGATCAACCATATTTAGGGCGATGGTGTGAAACGCCAGGTCCCAGGCGGCGTACCAGGGATATTCCCACTTATCGGGCATCGAGATAATATCTTCATTGACCATGTGAAACCAAGCCTGGTTACGATTGTTGCTGCGTTTAGCCGGCAGGTTGGGGATGCTGTAGCCGTTGCCGCGCCAGCGGTTGACATCGTAATAATAAAACTGTTTGCTCCACAGCATGCCCGCTAGCGCCTGGCGCATCACCAGGGCCTCGTCGGCGGTGACGTTTCGGGGGGTGAGCGTAGCATAAAACTCGTCCGCTTCCTGACGGCGAGCCGCCAGCACCGAGTCGAAGTGCGTCCCAAACAGCCCCTTTTTACCACCGGGGTAGGCTTTGGCCAAACTTTTGGGCGCGGTGGTGGTCAAACGCAGGCGAATGGTTTGGGTTTCTCCGGCTGCCACGGAAATGGGGTAATGCGCCGCCGCTTTGGTCCCGGTCTGGTTCGGATTGACCGCGGCCTGCTGGCCGTGAACAACATAGTTATTAATCCCGTCCTTGACGAATGGCATCTGATTGGGCACGCCGAAGATGCGTTCATTATTAGTTTCGTTCTCCGTAAATATGAACGATGTTTTGCCGTCCGCATAGAGATAATATTGGCCCAGTTTAGGATGGTCGGCGGCAATACCTTGCAGGCCCCGACCGCCGTTGACCACATTTAGCGTGGGTCGATCCGCCTCTGGTCGCCAGCACCAGATGTTGCGAAACCAGAGGCTGGGCAGCACATGCAGCGTGGCCGGTTCCGAACCTCGGTTGGCAATGGAGATCAGAATTAAAATATCTTCCGGACTTTCCTTAGCGTACTCCACAAACACGTCAAAGTAACGATCCTCATCGAACACGCCGGTGTCGAGCAGTTCATATTCAAGCTCATGCCGGCTGCGCTCCCCATTGGTTTTGACCAGATCCTCATAAGGAAAGGGTAGTTGGGGATATTTATACAAATATTTCATATAGGAATGGGTGGGCGTGCTGTCCAGATAAAAGTAATACTCTTTGACATCTTCGCCGTGGTTGCCTTCGCTGTTGGTCAGCCCAAACAGTCGTTCCTTGATGATGGAGTCGGTCCCGTTCCACAGGGCCAGACCAAAACACAAGTACTGCTTATCGTCTGACAGCCCGGCCAGGCCGTCCTCGCCCCAAAGATACGCACGCGAACGAGCCTGATCGTGACTGAAGTAGCCCCAGGCATCGCCATTGTCGCTGTAATCCTCGCGGACAGTGCCCCACTGCCGCTCGCTGAGATAAGGCCCCCATTTTTTCCATGCAATATTTTGTTGTTGTGATTCTTCAAGCCGTTTCATTTCATGAGACATAATTTCCTCCTGAAAGCAATCCGTTTTTTAATACATTGCTGACAGACAGTCAACCAAATAGCCCGGCTGCCGCCAACCGAATGACCGGCCGGCGGTAGCCGAAACGACGATACACAAAGTTAGGTTCATCTTTGTCCCATAAAGTTTTGGGCAGCGGATTATTGATGAGACGATATTGAAAAGGAGACGGCTTATTTTAACATCTATTGTATATTTTGGCGAAGAAAGGGGTAGCGAGTACAACCTTAGCCAACGGAATACCCGGCGTCTGGTAAAATTCGGAGATGCTGTTGTATGAACTAATGGTTTCGGTATTGGCCAGGTTTATGAGGCGGCGCCGCTGCCTTGATAGCGCAACGCCAGCATAGTGATATCATCGGCTTGAGGAGCGCCCTCGGAGAATTCATCGACAGCCGTTTGTAGTGTTTTGACCAGCGTGGTCATATCTTTCTTGGCCGCCTTATTCAGTACAGCGGCAGCCCGCTCAACCTCAAAAAACTCGTGCTGCGTGTTAGTGGCTTCGGTCACGCCGTCGGTATACAGTACCAGCGTATCGCCCGGCTTTAAGGTTATTTCGGCCACATCGTACACCGAACGCTCATAAAGCCCCAACACCAGCGATTTCGGCACGTCCAACTGTTCAAATGAAGCGCCGCTTCGGGCAAAGAACGGCCGGTTGTGGCCGCCATTCATGTAAGTGAAGTGGCCGGTGTCCACATTTAACAGGCCGACGAACAGGCTGACAAACATACACTCTTCATTATTTTGAGATAGCATCCGGTTGACCATCGGCAGTACAGCCCCAAAGGTGGCCTCATCCGAAATACCCATCCGCAGCAAGGTGATAACTCGAACCATAAACAAAGCCGCCGGCATGCCTTTGCCGGACACATCACCGATGGCAATATAAATGGTGTGGTTATCAAGGGCGAAGGCATCAAAGAAATCGCCGCCCACGGCCTTGGCCGGTTCTATGATAGCGGCGACATCGACCTGAGGGTGGTGGGGAAAGAGTGGCGTCTTTCGGGGTAAAATATTAGCCTGAATTTTACCGGCGGCGGCCAGTTCTTTTTGTAAATGCTCGTAGCGTAACTGCTGCTCTAAGGTTTGCACCGTGACCCGGTTATGGTTACGCATGCGTTTTGATAGCATTTGCAGCAGATTGCGGACCGCCGCCGGATAACTTAGCAGCGTTTCCCAAAACATGGCTTCGGTCAGCGCCAGCAGGCGACACTCTTCCTCGGCGATGACGTAGGCCGAAGTCAGCCGCTCTTCAATAATCGACATCTCGCCGATACATTCGCCCGGCTCGATCAAAAAGCTGATATCAGAGTCGGTCTCATCCAGGGATACGCGTAAGCGTCCGGATATTACCAGATAAAGGTAATGATTCTCTTCGCCCCGAGTCAGCAGTACCTCGCCCTGTTTCAATGTTCGGATTGAACCCTCCGCCAGTATCGTTTCGATTAGAGGGCGCGGTAAATTTTTGAAGAGTTTGTGATTGGCAAGTGATGTATAATTAATTGAGGCGATAACTGCCGCGTCATTGTGACTTAAGCTCACATGATATCCATTCTACACGCTTGTCTGGTCAGGCTCCCGTTTTGAAACGGTGAGAACCATAACAAACACGTTTTGATGATCTACCCGCTGATAATAACATTCCTCCGTATAAGTGCGGATAAGATGGATGCCTAACCCGCCTTCACTCGCTTCATTTAGCGTGCGGGGAAAGACCACTTCGGGCTGCCGGAGGGGGTTAAACGGTTTGGCCTTATCCCTTAATTCAACTCTAAGCCGGTTGACTTGATCCTGCACCCTTACTTCGATTTCGCCGTTTTCGGCGTCAGCATAGCCGTGTTGGATAACGTTCGTCACGGCTTCGGTGAGGATCAACTCCAACTTAAAAGCATCCTCGCCGGACAGCTTGAGCTTGTCGGCCAACCCTTCGAGCCACTCAGCCAGTTTGACCAACTCGGCCAGCTTATTGACCAGGCTCAACGTATAGCTCACCGGTTCAGTCTGGGGCGAACTTGAGGCAGACAAGTTCATCGCTTCAGTCCTGGAATTAATCGGCAATAGCGGCTTGTAGAGCGGTTTGGGCTGCCTCTAACTCATCATAAACCGGAATGAGTTGGTCGATCCCGGCTGACGATAAAACATTTTTAACCATCGGCGTAGGCTTGAATAACACCATTTTACCGCCTCGCCCCGCCAGTGACTTGGCGTTGCTGACCAGAATGCGCATGCCATACGAGGCGACAAAGTCTACTTGAGACAAATCGACAATGACCCCGGCCTTTTTAGACGCGGTTTGAACGGTAAACGAGTCTTCTATTTGACTGGTTCCTTTGATGTCCATCTTACCGATAAGCTTGACGAGTTTGATGCCATCATCTAAGGTGCTGACTTCTAATTGCATCCTGCTCTCCTAATTGGTCGATGCGGGGATATGCCTGCATCAAATATAAAGGTTGGTAGATGTTGAGTAGTTATTGAGGCGTCAGAGGTATACGATACTCTATTTTTTGTTTTACTACAAATTGTTACAATTCAGCCCAGACGTTACTTATGACACGGTCTTAACTCCGACAAAAAGATCGCGCCCGTACGCATCGACCACGATCCGGGGCGTGAATCCCGCCTCTTCAGCGTAGTCGTCTGGGGCCGAAAGCAGCGACCACCAGCCGGCCAGCTCGCCGTAGAGTTTGAACGAGACTTGCTGCCGGTTGGGTTGAGCGTTTGTTGGATGCTTCAAGGTGGTTGGTCTACCTTTTCTGGCTGGAGGGGGCATCTTAGAACATCTCCGCCAGAACCTGCATATTCTGCAACAGCGTCGGGCCAAATACCGCCTCGACGTATTACATCGCATTTGCCCCTCTTTTATTTAGTTTCTTGAGAGGATTCGGTAATTCCTGGTCTGTAGCCATCCGGCCTATCGCCACCGAATGAATTCGGTCGCTGCTAAAGAAAACCTGTTGATTGAGATTAAATAAATAATCGGACTACAGTGCCCCCGTCGTCCACCCGGTGATAAATCAACCGGGCTACTCAACAGCACCCGCTCAAGCGGGTTTGAAAAGCCCGTCTTTAGCGGGCGCTGTTCATAGCCGGGCCGATTTATCGCCCGGCGAGCGTGGTGGGAGAGCCACTCCGGTTGTCCGTTTATTTTCTTAAACTTCATCATTCGCAGATATTAATTTCGCTCGGGCTTCGCTCTTCGCTCGGGTTGGCTATCAAGTGCGTTTAGGCGCGTTAGGTAATGGGCATGCATCGTAGCCGAGCAAGAAAAAGCCCCGACGCTGTCAAAGTGAAACAGCGCCGGGGCGGATAATGCACTTGTCCTGGGGGATTATTGACTACTCCAGGCGCAACCTTCATTTTCAGCACCTGAACTCTTCATTTTCAGCCGCTGAACCCTTCATTTTCAGGTGCTGAAACCACCACTTTCAGCACCTGAAACCACTACTTTCAGCGGCTGAAACCGACCCTTTCAGCGGCTGAAGCCACCATTTTCAGCACCTGAAATCACTACTTTCAGCGGCTGAAAATGACCCTTTTATCAGGTGAAACTGTTCATCCCCCTTGCCCCACGGTATCCTCCCAACTTCACCAACCAACCAACCAACCACCGCTTTTAGCTCTCCACCGGCGCGTAACTGTCGAGCGGCACACACACGCAAAACAGATGTCGGTCGCCATAGACATTGTCGATGCGGGAGACAAAGGGCCAGAACTTGGCCTCTTTGACCCACGGAGCCGGGTAGGCGGCTTGTTCGCGGGAGTAGGGGTGGGGCCACTCGGTCGCGGTGATGACCTCGGCGGAGTGGGGGGCGTTCTTGAGCGGGTTGTCGGTCGGGTCGATCTGGCCGGCGGCCACGGCCTCGATTTCGTGGCGGATGGCGATCATGGCTTCGCAGAAGCGGTCCAGTTCGGCCTTCGATTCGCTTTCGGTCGGCTCGATCATGAGCGTGCCGGCGACGGGAAAGGACATGGTCGGGGCGTGGAAACCGTAGTCGATTAGCCGCTTGGCGACGTCCTCAACCTCGATGCCGGCGTCGTGCTTGAAGTGGCGCAGGTCGATGATGCACTCGTGAGCGACCCGACCGTTAGCCCCTTTGTACAGTACCGGATAGTATGGCTCTAGCCGCTGGGCGATGTAGTTGGCGTTGAGGATGGCGATCCGGCTGGCGTCGGTCAGACCCGCAGCGCCCATCATGGCGATGTAAGCGTAGGAGATAGGCAGGATGTCGGGACTGCCCCACGGCGCGGCGGCAATTGTACCCAGGCTGTGCTCGCCGCCCACATTCGGGACAACGGCGCTGCCGGGTAAAAACGGCCGCAGATGCTCGGCCACAGCAATCGGTCCGACGCCCGGCCCGCCGCCGCCATGCGGAATGCAAAAGGTCTTGTGCAAGTTGAGGTGACAGACATCGGCCCCGATGCTGCCCGGACTGCACAACCCGACTTGGGCGTTCATATTGGCCCCGTCCATATAGACCTGCCCGCCGCAGTCGTGAATGACCTCGCAGATGTCGTGAATGGCGGTCTCGAACACGCCGTGGGTGGAGGGGTAAGTGACCATCAGCGCGGCCAGGTTATGCCGATGCTGGTCGGCCTTGGCCCGCAGATCGTCGACGTCAATATTGCCGTCGTGATCGCATTGAACCACTACCACGTCCATACCGGCCATAACCGCGCTGGCCGGATTGGTGCCATGGGCCGAACTGGGAATCAGACACACGTGGCGGTGGCTTTCGCCGTTGGCGCGATGGTAGGCTCGGATGGTCAGCAGCCCGGTGTACTCGCCCTGTGAGCCGGCGTTGGGTTGCAGCGAAACGCCGGCCAGGCCGGTAATCTCGGCCAACCACGCTTCCAGGTCCTCGAACAGCAGTTGATAGCCTTCGGCTTGTTCCGGCGGGGCAAAGGGGTGCAGGTTGGCAAACTCCGGCCAGGTGATCGGCAGCATTTCGGTGGTGGCGTTCAGCTTCATAGTGCAGGAGCCGAGCGGAATCATCGAGAAGGCCAGCGATAGATCGCGACCTTGCAGTTGATGGATGTAGCGCAGCATCTCGGTTTCGGAGTGGCAGCGGTGAAAAACGGGGTGGGTCATAAAGCTGCCGGTGCGCTCGTGGACGCCGCTGTAGCCGGTCTCGACTTGCTCGGCCAGCGCCTCCGGGTCGATCTGGCCTAGGGCCGCGCCAAAAATCTCGAACAGGTCGTTCAAATCCTGCGGCGTGGTCGCTTCATCCAACGAGACGCCGACCGCGCCATCGCCATACACACGTAAATTGATCTTGTGGGCTAAGGCCCGGTCGATGAGCACAGCCTGGTCGTACGGCCCATCGCTGATTTTCAGCGTGTCGAACACGGTCGTGCTGTCCAGAGTGTAGCCCAACTGCTGCAAACCTTTGGCCAGGACGCCGGTCAACAACTGCACCCGCCGGGCAATGCGGGTTAGGCCGGCGGGGCCGTGGTAAACGCCATACATCGAAGCCATAATAGCCAGCAGCACCTGAGCGGTACAGATGTTGCTGGTGGCTTTGTCGCGGCGGATGTGCTGCTCGCGGGTTTGTAGGGCCAGCCGCAGGGCCGGTTTGCCGGTGGTGTCTTTCGAGACCCCCACCAGCCGGCCCGGCATGAGCCGTTTGTGTTCGTCTTTGGTGGCCATAAAGGCGGCATGCGGCCCGCCGTAGCCCAGCGGTACGCCAAAGCGCTGGCTGTTGCCGACTACGACATCGGCCCCAAATTCGCCGGGCGGGCGCAGCAGGGTCAGGGCTAGCAGGTCGGCGGCGATAACCACCAGCGCGCCGGCTTCGTGCGCCTGACGACAGAACGGTTCGTAGTCTAAAATCGCGCCACCGGTGGCCGGGTATTGCAGCAGAACGCCAAAGGTGGCCTGGCTGAAGTCGTACTGCATGTAGTCGCCGACCACGACCTCGATGCCCAACGCCTCGGCCCGGGTCTGGACCAGGGCGATAGTTTGGGGGTGGCACAAGTTGGAGACAAAGAAGGTGTGGGCCGTCGATTTGCGGGGCATAGCCCGCTGGCAGAGGGTCATCGCTTCGGCGGCGGCGGTGCCTTCATCGAGCAGGGAGGCGTTGGCGATGGCCATGCCGGTCAGGTCGCTGACCATTGTCTGGAAGTTGAGCAGCGCCTCCAGCCGGCCCTGGGCAATCTCGGCTTGGTAAGGGGTGTATTGGGTGTACCAGCCGGGGTTCTCCAGGATATTGCGCTGGATGACCGGCGGTACCAGGCAGTTGGCGTAGCCCATACCGATAAACGAGCGGTAGACCTGGTTCATCCCGGCCAGTTCGCGCAGATCGGCGATGACTTCCGACTCGGTGCGGGCCGGCGGCAGGTGCAGCGGGGCCGCCAGCCGGATCGAATCGGGAATGGTTTGCTCGATTAGCTCGTCCAGCGAGCTAACCTCTAAAATTTCAAGCATCTGCTCAACATCGGCCGGACGCGGGCCAAGATGGCGTGGGGCGAAACTGTCGATGGGGTTGAGCAGGCTGCGGGCGTTGTCGGTGGGATGGAACATGGATTCCTCCGGAAGTAAGGAGTAGGAAGTAGGGAGTAGGGGATAAAGCTTTACCTTCTAACGTTTAATTCCTAATTCCTAATTCCTAATTTTTATTTACTCTTCGGCTTCGGCGACTTCTTGGTACTCGTCGGGGGTAAGTAGGTCGTCCCATTGGCTGGGGTCGGAGGGTTTGAATTTGATCAGCCAGGCGGCGCCGAAGGGATCGCTGTTGATAAGTTCCGGCTCGTCTTCGAGGATCTCATTGATTTCGACAATTTCGCCGTCCATCGACATATACAGGTCGCTGGCGGCCTTGACCGACTCCACGACGCCGAAGACATCGCCCTTGCTAAAGGTGGCGCCGACTTCCGGCAGTTCAACAAAGACTACATCGCTCAAGCTCTCCTGGGCGTGGTCGCTAATGCCACAGACAATCAAATCACCTTCTTTGCGGGACCACTCGTGGCTTTCCAAATATTTGGCATTGGGATCGACATTCATAGGGACTGCTCCTTTGATAATATAGATTTAGTTTTCCTTCAAGATAGGGATCCGTTCGATAGTACGTAGTGCGTAATTCGTAGTACGTATTCAATCTACGAATTACGCACTACGCACTAAATCCCACGTTCCACATCCCACGACGTTCTACGACCGGTAAGCCGGTTTGTAAAACGGCCGCTTGACGACAACGGCCTGCTTGGGTTTGTTGCGAATAATAATTTGAAGGGGCGTACCGGGTTTGGCGTATTCGGGCGGAACGAAGGCATGGCCGCAGTATTTATCGACGGTGGGAGCGTAGAGGCCGGCCACCACCTCCCCCATCTCTTGTCCCTGCTCATTGGCAACCGGATAACCCTGGCGCGGCACGCCTTTTTCGGTCAGTTCAAAGCCGATCAGCTTTTTGGTCAAGCCCTGTTCTTTTTGTTCCAGCAGGGCTGCCTTGCCGATGAAGTCGGTGTTGAAGCGGCAAGCCCAACCGAGGTTGGCTTCCAAAGGGGTGATGTTGGCGCCGATCTCGTGGCCGTAGAGGGGGAAGCTGGGTTCAAAGCGAAGACTGTCACGGGCGGCCAGGCCGATGGGTTGAACTTCGATGCCGGTTTCGGGACCGGCGGCCAAAATTCGCTCCCATAGGCGATGGGCTTTGCCGGCGGGGAAAGAGAGTTCGACGCCGTCTTCGCCGGTGTAGCCGGTGCGGCCAATCAGGGTTTTGATGCCGTCAACCTCGGCTTCGAGCGCGGTGAAACGCGGCATTTCGGCCAGGTTAGCGGGCGTCAGGTGCTGCAATAATTCGATGGCGCGGGGGCCTTGCAGGGCGAGCATGTAGGTGTCAACCGAGACATCTTTAATGGTGACTTCATAGCCGTCGGCATGGGCCATCATCCAATCATAATCTTTGGCCAAGTTATCGGCGTTAACCACCACAAACCATTTATCCGGCAGGTTGTAGATGAACACATCATCGACAATACCGCCGGTCTCGTAGCACATCAGGGCGTAGTGGGCTTCATATTCGGCCATTTGGGTGATATCCCAGGTCACCAGCCGATTGAGAAAGCGTTCGGCGTCCAGGCCGGTGAGGCTGATCTGCCCCATGTGATCGATATCGAACAGCCCGGCCGAGCGGCGGGTAACGTGATGCTCCTCGATGGGGCCGGTAGTATATTGCACCGGCATCTCCCAGCCGGCAAACGGCACCATCCGGCCGCCGTGATCGACATGCCATTGGTATAGACGGGTTCGCATAAGGGACTCGCTCATGGATTGCCTCCGTTGCAATACGTTTAACGGGAGTAGGGAGTAATGCTTGACCCTTACTCCCTACTCCATTCTTCCTACTCCTTCGGCTTACAAACAAAAACGGGCATCGCAAGAGCGTGCCCGTTGTCTCTGTCCTAAACCTGAGAGATTGCCCCTGCTGGGGTTGCCCCGTCGGTGCGACGCCCGTGGCTAGCCCACAGTTGTCGTCTCTCCAGAGTGGCTGTCGATAAAGCGACCCGTTTGCCTGAGAGTTTCGGCGACGGGGTACGGCTTACCCCCTCACCTTGCACCTTCGGCGGTTCGGCTCAGCGCCGAACACTCTCTCACCCTATGTCATCCAGCCAGTTGTAATATCGTGATTAATCGGAGTTTAACACGGTCGGATAACTTTGTCAATCTGATTTTGGGTTGGCCGCAAAACCACCGGTTCGATTTTATAGTAGGCCCTTTCAGGGTTAGAATAGGGTGACTCACATCTATAATAAGGAATAATACCATGCGAGACCAAGCTCTAAACTATGTCCAAACCCATCAGGCCGACACCCT
Organism: Anaerolineales bacterium; assembly: GCA_020634855.1. Lineage (GTDB taxonomy): Bacteria > Chloroflexota > Anaerolineae > 4572-78 > J111 > JAGRBY01. The sequence goes on along the minus strand of JACKAU010000014.1, from coordinate 169,883 downwards.
TGAGGCGTTGAAGGCGTTTCTCCGGATCCCCAGTGTTGGCGCGTTGCCTGAACATAACGATGATACGATCCAGGCCGCGCAGTGGCTGGTTGACCGGCTGACGGCCATCGGTTTGCATCATGTGCAGATAATGCCAACTCCCGGCCACCCGATGGTCTACGCCGATTGGCTCGAGGCCGGACCGGACGCCCCAACGCTAATGATCTACGGCCATTACGATGTCCAGCCGGTCGATCCGCTGGAGGAGTGGCTGACGCCGCCGTTTGAGCCCACGGTCAAGGGCGAGGATATTTATGGCCGGGGAACCGCGGATGATAAGGGGCAGCTATATATTCACGTGGCGGCGGTGGAAGCCTACCTGCAAGCGGCGGGGCGGCTGCCGTTGAATATTAAATTTCTGCTGGAAGGCGAGGAGGAGTCGGGTAGCACGCATCTGGAAGATTTTGTGAAGGCGCACCAGAGCCTGCTGCAAGCTGATGCCGCTCTCATTTCCGATTCGCACATCCTCGATCCGGCGACGCCCATTTTGATTACCGGGGTACGCGGGTTGACGTATATGGAAATCTCGATGCGCGGCTCGCGGCAGGATTTGCACTCCGGCACCTACGGCGGTGTAGTTGAGAACCCACTCAATGCCATGGTCAAGCTACTGGCCTCGCTGCGGGATGAGCAAGGGCGGGTGACCATCCCCGGCTTCTACGACGATGTCAAGCCGTTGAATCAGGCAGAACGGCGGGCGATTAACACCGGCCCTACCAGCGAGACGTCGGTGCTGGCCGAAACCGGCGCGCCGGCGCTGTGGGGCGACCCGGATTATACGGTGGCCGAGCGTACAGGGGCGCGCCCAACGCTCGATATTCACGGTATCAAGGGCGGTTTTATCGGCCACGGGGCCAAGACGGTTATCCCGGCCACGGCCAGCGCCAAGGTGAGTATGCGGCTGGTGGCGCACCAGGATCATAAAAAGATCGCTGAGCTATTTAGGCAGCACGTCCTCAGTATTAGCCCGCCCACGATGGAGGTAACGGTTGACACCATCAATACCGGCGGCGGCGCCGTTATCGATATGGCAACCCCGGCTATGCAGGCGGCGGCGGACGCTTACGAACAAACCTTTGGCCGGCCGCCGCTCTATCTGCGGGAAGGCGGCAGCTTGCCGATTGTGCCGCTGTTCATCGACATTTTACACGCGCCGGTGGTTCTGATGGGCTTCGGCCTGCCGGATGACAACCTGCACGCGCCCAACGAAAAGTTCCACCTGCCCAACTTCTACCGGGGTATCGAAACCGCCATCGTTTATTACGATATACTGGCCGAACGGCTGGCGAAAAGGCAGGCCGGCTGATGGCTATTGAGCAGCATCTGTACTTGTCGCCCCATATCGATGATGTATCGCTGTCGTGTGGGGGAGCCATCTACCAGCAGCGCCGGGCCGGCGAGACGGTACTGGTGGCGACCGTGTTCGCCGCCCAACCCAAGTTTAAGACCTTTTCCGCTTATGCCGATTGGATGCACGGCATCTGGGGTAACCCTGGGGAGGTTGTGGCCACCCGGTTGGCCGAGGATCAAGCCTCGATGATCGTCTTGGGCTGCGAAGCCCGGTATCTGCCCTTCTCTGACTGCATCTACCGAGGCGACCCTCAGGCGGGGGTGTGGTATTACACCAGCAATGAAGCGTTGTTCGGCGATATTCACCCCGACGATCTCCCGCTGGCGGATCAGATTATCGTAGCGGTGAATGAACTCATCGCCGAGCCGGATAAAACTGTGATCTACGCGCCTCTGGCCGTCGGTCACCACGTTGATCACCAACTGACCCGCCAGGCCGCCCGGCAGTTGATGGCCCAAGGCTACCACGTGACTTTTTACGAGGATTACCCCTACGCCGATCCGAAATATCCTTATTCGAGCCACTCAATCAGGAATGCCTATCCTTTAGAGGCCGCTTTGGCCGATAGCCAGGACCTGGGATTGAAACCTAATTTGCGTCACCTGTCGGATGAGGCGGTGCGGGCGAAGGTGGCCGGTATTCAGGCTTATCGGTCGCAGTTGGACATGTTATTTGAAGGGACGGCGGCGGTAGCCGGGTATGTGAGCGACTACGCCTTGTACGTGGGGCAGGGGCAGTTGGCGGAGCAGGTCTGGTCGGTCGAGAGCCGGGCGGCGGGGTGAGCCTCAAGCGCCAACGAGCGTGATTTCGGTAACCTCGGGCCGGCAGTTGAACCGAATCGGTGGGCCGATAACGCCCACGCCGCGATTGGTGTAAACCCACATGTCCGCCACCCGGTAGAGCCCCATCTCATATTTATGTCCCAAGCGCGGCAACACCAGCGGACCTTTGCCCGGCAAGCGCACCTGACCGCCGTGGGTATGGCCGGACAGTTGCAGCGAGACCCGCCGGTCGACGGCAAATCGGTCGGCCAGGTCCGGCTCGTGGGCCAAGAGTAGGGTGGGGACGTCGCCGGGATGCCCATCGAGGGCGAGCGCCAGATCGGGCCGGCCGCTCCAGCCGTCGTCGACGCCGGCCACGTAAAACTGCCCTTTGCCGATGCCCAAAGCCACGCCTTCATTACGTAAGACCGTTAACCCCGCTGCCTCTAAACCGGCGCGAACGGTGCGATCATCGGTCCAGATATCGTGATTGCCTAACACGGCAAAGATACCGTGCCTAGGGTTGAGGTCCGCCAGAACTGGGGCCAGTTCAAAGATTGAATCGGCGGTTTCGAGTACAAAGTCACCGGTTAAGGCGACCAGATCCGGCTGCAACTGGTTGGCCGCCGTAACCACCTCTTTAACAAACTCGATTTGGGTAAATGGGTGAAGGTGGATATCGCTGAGTTGGACGATTTTGAAGCCTTCTAGCGAAGCGGGTAGGTTCTTGATGGGAACTTGAAGGTGTTCAACAGACAACCAAGTTGTCTCGATGTGGGTGGCGTATTGGTAGCCGGTTACGCCGGCGGCGCCGGTTAGACAGGTGGCAGCGGTTAATCCGGCTGCGCCTTTGAGAAAGGTACGTCGGTCAATTCTCATAAAGCTAAATCCTGTTACCTGGTTAGCGACAAATCAGCCACTATCGGAAAGTGATCCGATCCGCCGTTGGTTGACAATGTTTTGGCGTCATAGGTATAAAAGTGGCTACTGTGAAAAATGTGATCGATCCGGACTAGTGGTGCCGGGATGAGTAGCCCCTTCACCGGATGATCCTGGGAGGGGAAGGTGAAACCAAAGCCCCAACCGGCTTCCCAGTGCGAGTTGTCCAAATGTCGATCGATCATTTTGTATATTTCAGATTGGTCGGTTGTGTTGAAATCGCCGCCGACGATAAGGGGTTGATCTACAGCCGCAATGGCCTTTTCCAAAAGAACCACTTGGTCATACTGGCTTGACCAATAACGAGGCTGCTTGAGATGGACATTCCAAACTAAGATATCACCGTTGGGGGTATGAATGATGGCCTTTTGGGCGCGTCCCTGTTCGTAGGATATCCCCAGCGGCGTTAGAGGAAAACGACTGACAATACCTTGTCCCGCTCCGGGGGTGAAGGTGTAATACAGTTCTTGATTAGGGTAAAGTTTATTCAGCTCTTCTACAACTGAGTCGGACAGGTGGCTGTACACTTCTTGTAGTAGTATTATATCCGGTTGCTCTTGGTAAATAATTTTAGCTACGTCCCGAATGTTATGATTCCTGCCCCAGATATTGTAACTCATCACTTTTATTCGTCCACTATCGGCCAAGACCAGGTGGGACCGCGGTAGGAAGAGTGGAGCATAACTAAAGATAATGAAAGCAGTGGGCAGAGCCAGCAGAGCGGCCAGCCACTGCCGGTTGGCTAACCCGGCGATAATCAAGGCCGGGATCAAAGCTAACAGCAGCCAGGGCATAAAGTAGTTAATCAGTTGCACGGGCAACAGTTTGTCGCCCGGCCACCAGCGCAGGGGATACCATAAAATCAAGCCAATCCCAAACAGCCATAACCCTAACCAAAAGAAATAGATGATTAGGCCGGCAGCTTTTTTTACGAGTACAGCATGAAGATTTATCATGGCTACTTGATGTCCTTTTTCGGCAAGGTTTAATTTGAAGGGGGATACCGTCTCAAGTGGTACGATGGGAGTCAATGTGGGGACCGCTCTGCCGCAGCCAGCGGGCGATCAACCATACGAAAAGGGGATAAAGGGTTAACCCCACCGTCAGCAGACCAACCGGCAGCTTGACAAACATAATTTCGTGAGTGGTTAATGTGGTGATAAAGTAGCCGGGCATCAACTTCCCGACCAACAGCATTAGCACAACCGCGCCGATGTAGATGGTCTGGGTTCCGATCAACCCGGCCACCAGGTAGACGCCTCGTCTGGTGGGGCGAGCCGCCCGTAGGCTGGCGGCTAAGATAACGATCCATAGAATAGAAAAAGCGGTTTCCAGCCAAATCATATTGCTTGGATAGAGGTTGCCCGGTCCCCAACCGGTGGTCACTAACTGATGGCGCTCGATTAAGGTGGCAAACGCTAGATAGGTTGTAAAGGGCAGGGTCATCAGGGTGGCGTACTGCCAGCTATCGATAGCCAAGAGGGTGACAATAATGGGAAACGTAATAATAAACATCCACGGTGTCGGCGGCACGATGAGTACGGCCAGAAAAAGCCAGCCCAACCAAGCGTACCACCAGGTTGGCCAGTCTCGCCACCAGGCCAGGCCGGCTCCTAGTCCAAACAAGACCAGATAAATACTTAGCGGGATATATTGGCCGACCAGGGTCCAGCCCATACCGGTAATACCTAAAATAGGCAAGGCGGCCAATAAGATGTCGGACCAATCGACCACCCCGGCGGCGCGACGCCAAGCACTGCCAATGGTATGCGGTGAGCCAAAATGCTGCACTGCTTTCGCTTCGGCGGTCAGGCGCGGTAAGCCTGTCTGCTGAAATTCCTGTGTCAACGCTTCAAGGTGCGAATAGACTTCGGCCTCCGCTTCTTGCTGGAGGTGGCGTGGGAGAGACTTTTTAAGTTCGTCCAGATACGCTTTTATGGCTGACATTAGCTGGTGTTTCTCCAAGGCTACTTTACCAACGAATCGGTTAAAATGACACCGCTAAGTGGCGAGTTGAAATTAGCCGTTTTGGCCTAATTTAAGAAACGAGTTGATCAATTGACATAGGTCAAATTGACAGTCTAGGCGGTATCGTCTAATAATTTTAGCAGGTTTCGGGAAAAATCGCTCCACTGCCGGACCGATTTTTTAAGCTCAGCTTCACCTTTGTCGGTAATATAGTAATATTTGCGGGAGGGGCCATCCTCAACTACTTCCCAGCGACTCTCGACCAGGCCGTCATTTTCCAACCGGTGTAGGGCCGGATAAAGCGTGCCCTGCTCCAGGCTGAAATAGCCCTCGCTGCGAGCTTGTAACTCTTTGACAATTTGATAGCCATACATTGATTTTTCCGATAACAACTTCAAAACCATGACAGCCGTACTACCTGTTCTCATATCCAATTTAGCCATAGTGCTTCTCCTCAGAACATAAATGTTCGTGGTCATCGCTAAAGCGATGCCTCTTACGACGAACTAACACGAGATTTTCCTTCTCGGTATCGAAGCTCAGTTTTGTCTGTCCACCTTATTAGCGTTTGAAATTCTACTCGCCTGATGTGTCTTTACGCCTAGATATTCTACTCTGTGCCGTCGAAGAGTCAAATTAAAGAATCGCCCAGAGCAATCATTGTCAGTTCCATAAAGATGGAGTATAATATCAAAGGCTACATATTGGGGTTATCTTTTTCTTTCATACTATATATGCCTATTTTTTGACATAAGGCGGTTGAAATGAATGATACCAGGTACGACCTGGAACCGGATTTTGACGATTACGACTCTTATGCTGATAGCCAGGTGACCGGCGTAGGGTTGCCGTTAAGTCAGTTGCTTTTGATTATAGGAGTCAATGCCGTCGTCTCGCTGATTATCAGTGTGGGCGTGGTGCTAATTGCCAACCGGGAGGTTGTGCCGGGGACGGTGGCTATCCCGGCTGCGGCCGGTGATCTGACCGCAGAAGCCGTCAACCAGACCGGCGACTCCGCTACCGTTAGCCTGGAGGAGACCGCCGCTGCCGTAGTGCCGACACAAAGTACGCCGATCCAGACTTTGGTCTATGAGGTTAAAGCGGGCGACACGTTGAGCCTGATCGCCGATAAGTTCTCCGTATCGCTGTTCGATTTGATGACGGCCAACGGCCTAAGTAACCAAGACTTTATTCAAATCGGTCAGGAGCTAACGATCCCGGTGGGAGGCTTGCCCACCGGAACTCCCACCTTTACCGTGGTTCCCATTCCCACCGAAACCCCTCTGCCGTTTGAGCCACCAACCCCGTTGCCGGAGGATGCTGACGTGCCGCCGGAACCGGCGGCGACCGTCGGCCCCTCGCCCACCCCCAGCGATACTGCCACACCGTCAGGTGATACGCTTGCGTCGCTGTCAACCTCAACCCCGGCCCCATTCGACGAAATCAATGTATCGATTACCCAAATTTTGGGAGCCGGCACGCTGGCCGATGAGACCGTGGTTATTCTCAACCAAGGAGCCGGCACCAGCTTGCTCGATTGGCGGCTGGAAGGTTCATCCCTGGCTAATTTCACTTTTCCTGATATCTTCCTATTTAGTGGTGGTAGTATTCGGGTTCACACCTCCGCCGGACAAAACACCCCCAGTGATCTGTTTCTCAACCAGGGTGAAGCCGCCTGGCCGCCCGGCACGACCATTATCTTACGAGACGCCGCAGGTAACGAAATCTCGGTTTATACCGTGCCACCCTCGTAAGCCACACGTTTAACTACGCTGGCTTGATCGATTTCTAATTCAAAATTAACGCGCCTGTGCTATAATCTAGAGTGAATTATTCAAGCTTCAGGAGCAGCATCTTGAATCGAGATATCGTCATGTACGTGCGTAACTCCTACTGCCCCGGCGTCGCTCTGGCCCGTGATTTATTGAGGCGTTATCAAATCCCCTACCGCGAACTCAGTATCGACGATGATCCGGCTGTTGCTGCCCGGCTTAAAATGTGGACTAACGGCTACAGCGTCCCCACTCTAATCCTGACCAACCCCGGCGAAGATGTCCCCCACACTGATTTTTTACCCAGACCAACCGAACATACCATCAAAGGCTATGATCGCGGCCCGATGATCTCCGAACCGAACAATCGAGACCTGGAAAACTGGCTTCACAAAAACGGGTTTTTGAGTAAGCCGTATAGCCGCTAGCGCTCAATCCATTATGATTAGTTGTTGTGAATTGTTATTTTAAATTTTTATTGCATCACATGAGGTGAGACGATGTTTAAAAAGATGGTTACAATGGCTTTCGGTGTGTTAGCCGCTGTTGGGCTAATGTTTGCGTTTTTTGGGTCTCAAACCCAGGCCCAGGAGTCGGTAGATAACTTTGTTTTCATTAACTACATTGGTCAGGAGTTGTTCCTCGACCTTGATGATGTGACCTACACAGTGCCTGGCACAGATACGGTCCCTGACGGCGGTCGGCTCACGCTGCAACTGAATCCCGGCGAGTACAAGTTTGCCGCCAACGTACCCGGTGTTATCGGTAAGGCCGGAGAGTTTACGCTATCACCTGGAGGGTTTATCGCTAAAGCTGCTCGGCTGGATCAAACCGCTCCCGCGATTGGTCCTGATGGCATCTTGTTGGCTAAACCTAAAGATATTGTTGATGTGTTTGATTTCGATCCAAACGTTGAACCGGCGGCTGACACACCGCCGGTCGATACTTGGCAGCCGGCGGTTGCGGCGGCCGGCCAGGGGAGTATTGTCTGGATCAACTATATCGGTGATGAGTTGACGGTGGACCTGAACGGTGAACTGTTCAAGGTAGCGCCATCGGCCGGCGATATTTCTGGCCGGTTGCAAATTGATGTCGCTCCCGGCGATTATACCTACACGGCCAGCGTACCGGGCGGTAGCCTTAATGGCCCCCTTAACGTGGCCGCCGGGCAGGTGACCGGATTGAGTTTCACCGGCGTTCGCGAGGAGCGAAAGTATGATGTGGGTGAGAAGTATGACTTTCTACTGCCCGTTACCATGACGGTGGCTCAAGAAGATTTAACGGCTCAGGCTACGGCCGTGATCGAACCGGCCGCCCCGGTTGACACCTCCTCGCCGGCGCCGGCTGAAGACGCCGCTCCCGCTGAGCCGGTAGTCAATGACGCGGCTGCGGTTGAGCCGGGTTTGCTTGTTAAGAACTATGCGGGTGAGGCGTTAACCTTCACTATTGACGGCCGGGAATATACCATCCCCAACAACGATGAATTAACCATCGATCTGCCGGCCGGTAGTTATAGCTTCACGGCTAGCCGTCCCTATGTCGCAACTACCGGCACGGTCGAGTTGTTGCCTGATCAGGGGGTGGAATTAAGCGTCGCCGTTAACGTGGCCGGCGATGTGTTAAGCGTCTATCAGAATTAAGATGGGTTTTTGGTGACGGCCCGAAAGGGCCATCACCAAAAAAGATTCTAACACTACCACTTTTGAAAAAATCCATTATAATATATAAACCGATTTAGATACCTCACTTGGTATTCCCCTTTTTCAACCAGAATCCGTAAACTTAAAAAGTTAACCCACGTCGCAACCTGGTTTACACCGACCCAGTATGAACCGGTTTATTAGGTATATAGGCTTGTAAGTGTATAGCTGACAAATTCATCAAAAAGATAAAGGACCTTGAGGAGGGATTTATATGTCTTTGATGCAGCGGATCAAGAAGAACACGAGTGAATCTGATTCCAACGCCACGCCCGGTAAATCGCCGGTGCAGCCCCGTTTTCCGGAAAGAAATTTTCGAACCCCCAACCGAACCGGCAAAGAAGTGCGCGGCGCGCCGCGCAATGCCCAAAGGGATGCATTCCGCGAGTTAAAAGAGCGTATTCAAGATCGGCTCATTTCTGAACTCGATCCCCAAATGGATATATCTCAAACAGATGAGGTTCGACGTACCATTCAAGATATGTTTGAACAAATCCTGACTCAGGAGAACCTGATCCTTAGCCGAACCGAGCGAGAACGGTTGTTTGAGAGTATTGTGGCCGAGATACTGGGTTTCGGCCCGCTGGAACCGCTGCTGGCGGATGAAACCATTAGTGAAATTATGGTCAATGGTCCGGAGAAGGTGTTTGTTGAACGAAAAGGTAAAATTGTAGCGAGTCGCGTTCAATTTGAGAGTAACGAGCACGTTCTGAAGGTCATTGATCGGATTGTGTCGCCGCTGGGCCGGCGCATCGACGAGAGTTCGCCGCTGGTTGACGCTCGTTTGCCCGATGGCTCGCGGGTGAATGCGATTATCCCTCCTCTGGCGCTCAACGGTCCCACCTTGACCATCCGCAAGTTTGAAAAAGATCCGTTGACCATTGACGATTTGGTCCGCTTTGGTTCGATTACGGCCGAAGTAGCCGAGTTTCTGAAAGCTTGTGTTATCGCCCGATTGAACGTGGTCGTTTCAGGCGGTACCGGTTCAGGTAAAACAACGCTGCTCAATATTTTGTCCTCATTCATCCCCACCGACGAGCGGATTATTACAGTCGAAAACGCGGCAGAATTGCAGTTACGCCAGGAGCACGTCGTCACGTTGGAGTCGCGCCCGCCCAACATCGAAGGTAAAGGTGAGGTAACTATTCGCGATTTGGTGGTCAACACCCTGCGGATGCGGCCCGACCGGATTGTGGTTGGGGAGTGTCGTAGCGGCGAAACGTTGGATATGTTGCAGGCGATGAACACCGGTCACGAAGGCAGCTTGACCACCGCCCACGCCAACAGCCCGCGTGATACCCTGTCTCGTTTGGAAACGATGTGTCTGATGGCCGGTATGGATCTGCCCATTCGGGCCATTCGTGAGCAGATCGCTTCAGCCGTTGATCTGATCGTCCACCAATCTCGGATGCGTGACGGGAGTCGGAAAATCGTCAATGTCACCGAGGTGCAGGGCATGGAAGGCGATGTCATCGTTATGTCTGATATCTTCGCCTTTGAGCAACAAGGTATTGAAAACGGCGTTATTGTGGGTCGGCTCAAAGCAACCGGCATTCGGCCCAAATTCATCGATCAAATCGAGGCGTCCGGTCTCCATCTGCCGGCCAATATATTTGGGGCCAGACTATTCTAGTTTCTTTTGCGGTATCTTCTTAACCCGTAGAGGCTTTGGTAGGACAACGTTAAGTTTGTCTTACTTGCGTAAAAAGTGCCAGGTTATGATGACTTGGCTCTTTTTTTGTGTTTCACCTGGGTTTGGAGTATACTTAATTTTTGTGTATTTTAGAGAAAATCAGGCTTTATCGGCCTTGATAAGTTATCTCGCATTGATTTTTACTTACCGGAGAAAAAGTGATGAAGGTATTATTGATAGAAGACGTCGACAACTTAGGCTATGCCGGCGATGTAAAGGAAGTTAAAAATGGGTATGGCCGTAACTATCTTTTGCCGCAAAATTTGGCAATTTTAGCGACACCCGGTGCGCTCAAGCAGGCGGAAACCATTCGCAAAGCGGCTGAAAAAGTTCGAGCCCAAGAAAGAGAAGACGCGCAAGCCATCTCTAATCAAATTTCGGATATACAGTTGATGTTTGAACGTCGGGCAGGTGAAACCGGCAAACTCTATGGTTCCGTAACATCGAGTGATATTGCGGACGCCATCCTGGAGAAAACCGGCATTGAAATCGATAAGCGAAAGGTGGCGCTGGCCGAACCGATCCGCACCTTGGGGCTGCAAGATGTTACGGTTAAATTGATGATCGATCTATCGACCACCATTCAGGTTGAGGTTTTACCGCTGGGGGGTATCCTGGAACGAGAACGTCTGAGCGCAGCCGAAGCAGCAGCGGCCGGGATTGAAGCTGATGAAGTCGATGCCGTTTTGGAGGAAGCAGCAGCCGAAGTGTTATTGGAAGCTGAAGCTGAAACAGTTGAAGCAGATGAAACTCTCGAAGAGGATGAACCCGTCGAAGAATAGATCAATCGACGGTCTGATGACGAAAGCCTGCATATTTCCATGCAGGCTTTTTTATTGGACAGGATTTACACAAAAATCAGGTGACAGTCACTTATTGTCAATAAATCAGATCGGGTTAGCCCAAAAAGATCGGTTTAGCAGGCCCAAGTGACCGTCACCGTTAAACCACCTTCAGCTATCAAAATCCATAAGAGTTGGTAGATGAAAGGGGAGTAAAATAGTAAATGTCGTGCCGTCGCCGACTTTGCTGTTGACTGTAATCTGACCGTTATGGGCTTTGATAACTTTGTAAGTGGTAAATAAGCCTAAGCCCGAGCCATGATCTTTTGTGGTAAACAAAGGTTCAAACAATCGGGATTGGATTTCCGGTGTAATACCGTGGCCGGTATCGCTAAACTCAATCCGCACCGCGGGTAATGTTTGCCCGTTTTCCGTCGCAATACAGTCCTGGCCGGTACGGATGACCAGACTGCCGCCATGAGGTGGTGTAGCGTCCAGACTGTTGAGAATCAAGTTAAGGAATATTTGCTTCAGATAATCCTGGTTGGCTTGAATGGGAGACAACTCTGTACACCATTCACAGGAAACGGTCAAATTATGATCTTCTAATTTTTTGTGGACCAGTTTTAGGACGGCGTCCAGGATAGTATGAATATCAACCGGCCCGGTGTTGTCCCGATCCAACCGATAAAAGCCGTCTAATGAAATCGAGGGTTCAGGTACATCATTCTCAGTTGGCGGAACAGGTCGGTAGAACTCGCGTAGCCGGCCAACCAGCGATGAGATCCGTTCGATTTCTTCCTCGGCAATATCCGCAATTGCCTCCAACTCCCTCTGACGCAGTACGTCGCCGAGGTCCTCGCGCATCAACGTCAAACAACTTTGCACCGATTGCAGCGGGTTATTTATTTCGTGGGCAATCGAAGCCACCAAGCGTCCCAGAGCTGCCATTTTTTCGACTTGCACTAACCGTTCCTGTGAATGCTGAAGCCGCAAATGCTGGTCCCGTTCCGTTTGGTATAAGCGGGCATTTTCTATGGCGATGGCTAATTGATCGGCTAGCGACTGAGCAATGGGTAGGTGGTCTTGTTGATAAGCATTTTTATATTTGCTGGATAAATTCCAGGTTCCAATAGTTTGCCCTTTGACTTGCAAGGGAATGCTCATCGTCGCTTTGAGACCCACTGCCAGCAGCGTTTGGTCTGTGGTAAAATGGGGGTCATCAGCTATGTTGGTTCGAACCAGCGGTTTTTGGTGTAATATGACCCAACCTATCGCCGAATTATGAACCGATAACGTGACATTGGCCGGTAGTTCATCCTTAGCATAGCCAACGGCATGCGTAATGCGAATGATACCCTCTTCAACCAGGGCAATCGATAGGCGGTCATAAGGGAATAGCTGGGCAATATTTTGAGCAAAGGCGTCGTAGACTTCGTTGATGTGCAAATTGGCGGTAATCGCGCGATCAACCTCGTGTAGGACTGAAAGCTGTTTGGCGCGATATTCGGACTGTTCAAACAATCGGGCATTTTCGATGGCAATCACTGCCGAACTGGTTAGGGCTTCCAGCAGTTCTAAATCTTGCTGGTTAAACTCACCGCCGGCCTTGTTGATCACCTGGATCAAACCGATAGGACTGTCTTCGACGGTCAAGGGGGTAGCAAGAAGTGAGCGAGTTGTCAGGCCGGTGATGCTGTCTAAGTAACCATCGAAGCGCGGATCATTTCTGACGTCATCAACGACAATCGGCTCTTTTTCTTTGATTACCCAATTAGCAATGCCGTCAGCCAGGGGAATTCGCGAACCAACCAGGGTGTCGGCCGGGGTGGGGGCTACGGCGGCGAAGATCAAATCGTTCCCCAGGGAGTCGAGCAGTAGCAGGCACGCCATTCTGGCTTCAAATAAATTGTTCACTTCGACAATGATTTGGTTGAGGACCAGGCTCAAATCCAAATTGGAAGTAATGGTTTGGCCAGCCCGATAGAGCGCACCTAACTCTTTTACGTAGCGTTGGGCGTTGAGGTGAAGCTGGGCATTTTCCAGCGCTACAGCAGTTTGGTCTGCCAAAATTTGAACAATTTGGGTTTTGTCGGGGGTAAAATAGCCGGGTTTGGCGCTTTCTATATCCAAAACACCAATGACCCGCTCGCCCACTTTCAAGGGAACACACAATTTTGACCGCCCCGCCCAGCCGATGGGGGTGTAATGCGCCGCTTGGTTGGTATCGGCAATATTGATGGACCGCCCGGTTCTGGCCACAGCCGCGATGATACTTCGTTGTTCTTGGAGTGGTAATCTTAAATTTATTGACTCTGGCAGATCGTCAACCAACCGGCAAGGAAAGCGGATCTCTTGTTTCATCAGATCAATCAACCCGCAGGCAATGGCGTCAACCTTCAAGACGTTGCTAGCCGTTTCCAATACCCGCCAGATAATAGTTTCCTTATCCCGTAATAAGGTTAATTCCTGGCCCAGTTGGTGAATATGTTTAATATTGCTTTCAAGTTGTTTGATTTGGGTAAAGTCGATGTGGGCCACAACTAGGCCCCCGTCTTTGCTTTTTAGGGGTAAAGCCCGCAGCAAAAACCATTCTTTTTCGGTGGGTGAATCGCATTGATATTCGTAATTAAAAATAGGATCGGCGCCGCTCAGAATTTGTTGTAACCCGTCAAGAACGTCTTTGGCCTCTGGGTAGTCGGCCGTCATCGCCAGCCGGCAGACGTCTAAATAATTTAGACCTTGTCCTTGCTGAGTGGTTTTGTTGCCGCCATTTTTTCGGGCATAATCTCTCCAAGCATCGTTAACATGGATGATATCGCCTTTGTGATTTAACACGGCAATTTGAGCTGACAACGAGTTGAGAATCGTCTGGCCAAACTCCTCGCTTATTCTTAAAGCAGCTTCTGTCCGACGGCGCTCCTTCAATTCCCGCCGAAACTGATCGTATAATTGGGCATTCTTCAAGGCGATAGCCGCGATGTTGGCTAACGGTTGGAGTTTTTCGATATCTTTTAGGGTAAATTGACCGGCTAGGTTCGAGTCCAGTCGTAAGATGCCCAGTACCTGATTATGTAAATAGATGGGTAGCACCAAATGTGATCGAACCCAACTTGTCTCTGGGGTGATTATCCAGTTTGGCTCCTGATGGGTATCAGACAGAACCCGAGCCGTTTTGGACCGAATGACTTGCTGGTCAAACGGGAAATTGGTTAACGGCTGCACCAAGGTAGAGATGTGGTTTTCGCTGCCGGTATTCTCATAACCCTGCCAGTGAGCAATCCGTAACGAGTCATCTTCTAGCAGCAGAAAGTGCGCGGTTTGATAGGGGACAAGCCGTTTGGCTTGCGTTAGAATTTCATCCAGCACATCCTTGTGCCGAGTGTGGGATGTGAGCGCCAAAGCGATCTCAATTAAGGTTTCAGACAGGAGACGTTTTTCTCGCTCTAATTGGAGTGACGATTGCTCAGCCATAATCAGATCGCTCAACTATCGAGAGTGCAACGTATTTTATTGGCTAACTCTACCGGACTGAACGGTTTGCGTAAAAAGGCGAAGTCGATTTCGGAAACCCCATAATGGCTAATGGCTTCGTTACTGTAACCGGACATATAGATTACTTTTAGTTCGGATCGTTTAGTTCTTAATTGCTCGGTTAGCGCTTTACCGCTCATTCCGGGCATAACTACATCGGTTAGTAACAAGTGAATTGGATCGGGATAGGTATTGTAGATCGTTAAGGCTTCCTCACCGTTAGCAGCCTCTATAAGATTGTAGTTATATTTTTGTAACACCCATCTGATTAAGGCTCGCATTTCTTTATCATCTTCTACAAAAAGAATTGTCTCAAAACCGCACGATGCAGCTACTGTAGGTTCTTTGTAACAGGTAGTGATACAAGCGTCGCTGACCCAAGGTAAATAAATCTTAAACGTTGTCCCCCGACCAAGCTCGCTGCTAACGTGAATATGGCCGTCGCTCTGTTTGACAATGCCGAAAACGATGGCCAACCCCAGACCAGTTCCCTGCCCGACTTCTTTCGTCGTAAAGAAGGGTTCAAACATGTGACACTTTATCTCATCGCACATACCAAAACCGGTATCGCTCACCGATAGCTCGATGTATTTGCCCGGTAGAGCGTCTAGGTTGTTATCTTCGCCTAATACAACATTGTGGGTTTCAAGCCTTAACTGTCCGCCGTCGGGCATAGCATCTCTGGCATTGACCACCAAATTAATGATAACCTGTTCAATTTGAGCCAGATCGGTTCTAGTTAGCCACAGGTTGGGGGCCAAATTGATCTCTAAATTTATTTGTTCACCGGCCATACTGTGCAGCACTTTGGTCATATCGCTGATAATGTGGTTCAAATCAACGACTTCAGGCTTGATGGCTTGTTCACGGCTAAAGGCCAAAAGTTTGCTCACCAGATCGGCTGCCCGGCGACCGGCGTGCAGGATTCGATCAACCGATTCTTGAGCCGAGTGATCCTCATCAATTTCGGTTTGCAGCAGGGCGGCAAAACCGTTGATCACGGTAAGTAGATTGTTAAAATCATGGGCAATACCGGCCGCCAATTGGCCCACAGCTTCCATTTTTTGGGCTTGACGATACTGCTCTTCCAGCGCCATCTCTCGCGTCACGTCACGCTGAACGCTGACATAATTCACGATGATCCCATCGTCATCACGCACCGGCGTAACGGTCGACTCGAACACATATAACGAGTTATCTTTCTTTTTGCCGGTCAGCCGGCCATGCCATACGCGTCCGGCGGCAATAGCCAGTTGCAGCGCACGGTAGCGCTCGATATCATGTTTTTTGCTGCAGAGGAAATCGGGGGAGAGGCCAATAACTTCGCTGTGGCTGTAACCGGTTACCCGTTCAAAAGCCGGATTGACATACACGATCATATTTTCGGCATCGGTAATGATGATGCTTTCTGCGGTTTGCTCCAGGGCCGTACTTAATCGATGTCGTTCTTCATTTAACAGCGCCAATTCCAGATTTCGACGCCGGATCATCTGTTCGGACTGCTTGCGCTCAATAGCATATTTTAAGGTCCGAACCAATAAGTCGCTCTCTATTTTGCCCTTGACCAGGTAATCTTGAGCGCCCTCGCGTACGGCTTCCAGGGCAAAGGCTTCATCATCCAGTCCCGTCAACAGTACAATCGGGATGTGCAGCACGTGCTGCTGAACCTTTTCCAGAGTTTCAATGCCGTGGCTGTCAGGTAATTGAAGATCCAGAAGGATTACATCGAAATCTTCATGATCCAGTATATCTAGACCTTTGCCTAAATGCCCGGCATTTTTAACTTGGAAATCGGCGGTCAGTGATTCTTTTAATAAATATTTTATAAGATAGGCGTCTCCTGGATTGTCTTCAATGAGTAATACTTTAATGGGGGAGATGGTTGGTTTAGTCCGGTTTCTAATAAGGGTATTTTTGAAATTGTTGATATTCATTGCTTCTTGGGTAGTCCTGTTTGATTTTGTAGTCATTAAGGTTAGAAATTGGAATTGGAAGGGTAAAGACAATTTTTGAGCCGGTGGTGACATCCGTATCTAACCAAATGCAACCGCCGTGCCGCTCAACTATTTTTCTGCAAATAGCTAATCCGGCTCCGGTGCCAGGAAATTTCCCTTTTTGATGCAGGGTCTGGAATAGAACAAAAATCCGGTCAGCCTGTCTTGGATCGATCCCGATGCCGTTATCGTGGATTGAAAATAACCAGGAGTCGGATTTTTGTTCGATATTAATATGGATTTTTGGATAGGCATCACCTCTAAATTTGATAGCATTATCAATTAACTGTTTGAATAATTGCACTAACTGTAATTCATCGGCAAAAAGCGGTGGTAGTGGGGCATGAGTAATATTGGCCTGGGTTTCCTTAATAGCCGGCTGCAATTGAGCCAGCGCCCGCTCCAGTGCAGTCTCGCCATTGATTAACGCCGGTTCTTTGCCTTGGATTTCGATATTTAAGTACAGGTGGAGATCATGGAGGAACTGCTTTAGATCAAGCACATTACCATAAGCCTGTTCAATAAATCGGTTGAATTCAGTGGTGTTGTTATCACCGTAGCGTTCTTGGAGTAATTGCAGGTAACTAAGGGCAATGCGCAGCGGCCCTTGCAGGTCGTGCGACGCGGCATAGGCAATTTGTTTGAGTTCACGTTGATGCTGGCTGGGCTGATTTGGCTGCGCTCCCTTCAGTAAGTTAGTTTCAAAGGCGTGAAGCAAAGCATTGCCGAGCGGCAATTTATTTCCGGAAGCATATAAAACTTTGGTTTGTCGAGAGTAGTTAGGGGTTGGCTGAGGGCGTAAACTTAGCTCTGTTTCTAGCTGAGACACTCTTTGGCGGAGAATAGCTAATTCATCAATTAATTCGGATCGAGTTTTCTTCTTCATGGTGTAGCCTTAAATTGATATGGATGTTAAATAAAATCGGTGAAAGTCGAAGTCGTTTCGTTTCGTATTTGAGCTTGAACAGGTTATTCGATTTTTAGAATGATTACGTTTTTACGAAATGTGACGCCGGCAAGCGCCTGGTCTGGTCAATATGAGCCTAATCGCCTGGTTCTAGAACGATCAACTTGGCTAAAACTAAAAAAGTACACCTTCAAGTTTCAATTATCTGGCTCAGATTATCAAGGGGGATTCTACCCCTTTTGGGGTACAAAAAACCCGTAAATTTTAATGCGTCATCTACGTAGTACCGGTCGGCGACCGGATTTTAGTGGCCTGGCCTTGTTGCCTTGAGTTAGGCCTCAGGAGGGAGTAGCCCTCTTTGAAAAGCGTAACGAATTAAATCCGTTTGCTTCTTTAGCCCTAACTTATGCATCAAGTTGCTGCGGTGTTTCTCCACTGTTCGGACGCTCAGCGACAGCCGCTCGGCAATTTCGTTATTGGTGGACCCCTCTGCGGCTAAGTGTAGCACTTCTCGTTCGCGGGGAGTGAGCGCGGTGTAGGGATCGTCTTCCTCCTCCGCTTCTAGTTTTCTAATGTAAGCATCTATCAAGCGATCAGACAGCGGTGAGCTAAGATAGCGTCGCCCGGCTACGGCCTCGTGAATGGCGTTAACCAATTCGTCGGAGGTAGCCCGTTTCAAAAGATAGGCTGCGGCGCCGGCCGCTAACGCTTCGGCTACATAGGCTTCATTGGCATGCATCGAAAGAATTACAATTTGAGTTTGGGGCGTATTCCGGCGTACCTGCCGGCTAATTTCAAGGCCATTCAGGCCGGGCATCATTAAATCGAGAACCAACACACTGGGTTTCAAGCGCTCAACCAGTGGCCCAACCTGTAACCCGTCATCGGCCTCGCCCACAATTTGGAAATCAGGTTGGGCATCTAAAATGGTTTTTAGCCCCTCCCGTACAATGTGATGATCATCGGCCAGGACAATCGTGATGCTCATACGGCTATATCGTCCTTTCGACAGTGGTCGTAGCGAGGGGTAATTCGGCGGTGATCTGCGTTCCCAGACCGGCGGTTGACTCAATCTCCACCTGCCCCCGCAATAAACTGGCCCGTTCTCGCATACCATTTAACCCTCGGCGATGATTGGTCTTCAAAACATCGGATAAATTAAACCCGGCGCCCTGGTCGATGATCTGAACTCGTAAAGTTCGTTCCGAGGCTAGCACCCGCGCCGTTACCTGCCTTACCCCGGCGTGCCGAGCTACATTTGTCAACGCCTCTTGAACAATACGATAGGCTGCGGTTTCGATCTCCGGCGGAAAACGCCTATTCTTGACCATGCGATGTTTGAGCGACACCTGGACGCCGGTCTGTTCGGTGTACGTTTGGCAGTACCAGAGCAAAGCCGGCAGCAGTCCCAGGTCGTCCAGCATCGGCGGCCGCAGATCGAGGGAGAGATGATGGATCTGCATCATCATCTGATCCACAAGCTGCTGCGCTTTAACCAACGGTCCTGCCGCTTCGTTAGCCCCATCAGGAAGTTTAGCCACCATTTCTAGTTGCAATCTGAGGCCCGTCAGCGCCTGCCCCACCTCGTCGTGTAACTCTTTGGCAATAAAGCGGCGTTCCGCCTCTTGGACGTCAACAAGTTGGCGTGATAAATCCCGCAGTCGTTCCCGGCCGGCCCGTACTTGTTCGTATAATTGAGCATTGACCACGGCTGTGGCCGCTTGAGCGGCTAAAACCTCAGCCAGTCGTTTGTGGTCTTCGTTGAAGAATTGGGGGCGAGCTTTGTCCAGCGTGTAGACTCCGATGACCCGACCGCCGGCAATCAATGCGCCCCCCAACCAACTTTGACATCGCGGCGGATAACGGCTCTTCCGACAACGAGGGTCGGCAGCTACATCGGGGATGAGCATTGTTTTTTGGTGTTTTATAATTTTTCGAATTAGAGGATTTTTACTGACCTTTAAAGCCGGTTTAGAACTAATTTTAAGCTTTTCAACATGCTGCACCGCATGCAGCGACTCGCCCGTGCCTAAAATTGTTACGCTGGCATGGTCATAAGCCACTAAATGGGCCAAATAATCTAGCATTGTAGCTAAAATAGTATCTAAATCTAACGTTTTGGTCAAGGCCAGGTTGGCCGTACGCAAATTCTCGGCCTGTTTGCGCGCCGTTTGCTCAGCTTCAAACAGCCTGGCATTTTCAAGGGCAATCGCCGCTGCACCGGCCAATGGCTTGAGGCGTTGGGCATGATCGATGGAAAACTCGCCGGGCTGGCTGCCGTCGAGCCGCAACACGCCCGGAATATGATCGCGCAAACACAGCGGCAGCATCAACGTCGATCGAATCCAGGTCGTCTCATTAAGTACCACCCAACGCGGATCTAGATGCGTGTCATAAATAACAATAGGCTCACCGGATTGAATGGCCTCATTGTCCATCGGAAATTCGGCCAGTGGCTGTTCAAGTCTGGAAACCATCTCCTCACTACCGAATACATCGTAACCTTGCCATCGGGCAATACGCAGGGTGTCGTTGTTAAGCAGCATAATACTGGCGGTATGATAAGGAACCAGTCGATGGGCCTGCTTCAGAATTTCGTCTAGAACATCGGTTAGACTAATCTTAGAGGTCAACGTCAACATGACCTCAGTAAATGTTTCACGCTGTTGGTGAGCCGCGCCGGCAGTTTCGGCTAACTGCCGGCGTAACTCATACAAGTCGTCGATGAGTTGGGCTTTAGATTTGTCTTGATCGGGCATTGACTGTTATTAACTCACTCAATAGAGCGGATTATTTTTATCGTAATAGTTTTATTATATAAATCTATCGCAGATAATGAAAGCAGCCGACAAATTTTATGATCTCGCGCCCCCGTCAAATAGAACCTGTTCAAATCCCCCTAAATTTTTTGGGATGCTTTGACAGTTATATCGCTCGTGTTATACTTTAAATGTTTACTGATTACGCTACACTTATTTGATGGTCTCAACCAAAAACACATTGCCAACACTTTTTAATTATGTTATACTCGTTTAGTATAAACGGGTTACCATAAATCACGTTTACCAAAGGAGCAACTCATGACACACCGAATTTTGATGGTTGATGATGACCGAGAAATGGTGACCCTAGGAAAATTAATTCTGGAACGCGAAGGGTTTGAAGTTATTTCTGCCTATAACGGCGCTGAGGGGTTAAATATCCTCAATGATGAAGCCGGTCAAATAGATTTGGTGCTACTCGACATCATGATGGTTGGGATGGACGGCTGGCAAGTCCTGGAGAAGATTAAGAATAGTTCTGATCACCAGCACTTACCGGTGATTATGCTCACCGCCCGCCATTACCTTGAAGATGAATCCGAAACCTCTAATTACGCCGAGCTGTTTGACGATTACGTTGTAAAACCGTTTGTTGTAAGAGACCTGCTGGGCAAAATTAACGGCTTGGTCAAAAAATAAAAGCCGATAAACTATCATCCCAAACTATTTTACCCTTGCCCAGTTTGCCTTCTCGCCAAATGCGAAATGTCCCTGGAACCTAAAACCAATATTTGGATTGAAAAGGATAATAAAGTCGTCCTCAGCCTATGGCGGGTTCGACTGTTAGAAGCCATCGCCGAGACCGGTTCTATTTCGGCGGCGGCCTCGAAAATGGGTGTGTCTTATCGCCGGGCCTGGGAAAAAATACAAGAGTGCGAAACCCGGCTGGCCGTAAAACTGGTAGACACCCAAACCGGCGGCTCCGGCGGCGGCGGTTCCAGTTTAACGCCCGAAGCCGTGGCCTACGTGGATCGATTTAGAAAATTTGCGGCCGGTTTAGATGAATTTGTCTCTGAACGATTCGAGAAATATTTCTTGGATGGCTAGAGAGACAAATTTTTTTAATTCCGTTATGCTGTGATATCATAACGATATCTTATCAAGGGGGATGAATCGATGCTGAAATACTTATGGAAGATAAGCTTATTTGTTGCTCTACTGGTCTTATCCGGGGGGGCCATCACCTCGGAGATCACCCACGCGCAGTCGTCTCCGGAAGCGGTGACCTGTGAGCAGGAAGTCGTTGTTCAAGCTGACGATTGGCTCTCGAAGATTGCTGAGAAAGCCTACGGGGACGTTCTGGCCTATCCGGCCATTGCTGAAGCTACTAATCTCAAAAATACAGAAGATGAGTCTTTTGCCCAGATCGAAAATTATGATCTAATTGAAGTGGGTTGGAAGTTATGCTTGCCCAGTGTCGCCGATGCCGAAACCTTGCTCGATTTTGCCCTAGCCGCACCGGAAGTTACGCCGTCCGAGAGTGAGCCGGTTAGCACCGACGTGGGCCGGCTGGTGCTGGCTACCACTACCAGCACCGAAAACTCCGGGCTGCTCGCCGCTATTCTGCCCGATTTCGAGGCCAAATATGGCGCTTCGGTTGAGGTTATTGCCGTTGGCACCGGCCAGGCTATTGAGCTAGGCGAAAACGGCGATGCCGATGTCGTTCTGGTCCACGCCCGTGATCGGGAAGATGCGTTTGTTGACGCCGGCTACGGGGTCAACCGGCAGGACGTGATGTATAACGATTTTGTGCTTATCGGCCCTGAAGCCGACCCGGCAGGCATCAAAGGCATGACCGACGTAGCCGCGGCGCTGACTCAAATCGCCGAAACGAACAGCCTCTTTATTTCTCGCGGGGACGACTCCGGCACCCACATCAAAGAACAAACGCTGTGGCAAGCCACCGGCCTGCCTCTTGACGAAGTCAAAGATTTAGAGGATCCCGAAAAAATCACCTACAAACCTCAGGGCGACTGGTACCAATCGATTGGTCAAGGGATGGGTGCAACGTTAACCATCGCCAACGAGCAGCAAGCCTACACCCTTAGCGACCGCGCTACCTATCTGGCTCGTACCCTGGAAGGTATCGATCTGGTGATTCTGGTAGAGGGCGACTCGCGTCTCTTTAATCCCTACGGGGTGATCGCCGTCAATCCGGAGCTGCACCCCACCGTCAATGCTGAAGGAGCCGCCGCGTTTATCGATTGGATGACCTCGCTGGAAACCCAGCAGTTGATCAGCGAGTTTGGCGTGGCCGAATTTGGCCAGCCGCTTTTTGTGTCCGACTCGGCCGCCTGGAACGCTGCCAAATAATAATTAATGAATGACCTGATCCAGGGCATAATTCAAGCCTTTGAGATAATTCTCAGTCTGAATTCGGCGCTCTACGAAATCATTTGGTTATCCTTAGCTGTGTCCGGCATCGCGCTGCTGTTTAGTACGGTGCTGGGGATTCCTCTGGGCGCGGCCATGGCCATGGCTCGATTTCCGGGGCGGCGCCTAATGACGGCGCTGCTTTATACCGGCATGGGCTTCCCTCCGGTGGTCATTGGGCTTTTCGTTTACCTGATGCTTTCCCGGAGCGGCCCGGCCGGTCAACTGGGCTGGTTGTTTACCCCCAAAGCGATGATTGTCGCTCAAACGATTATTTCGTTTCCGCTGGTAGCCGGTTTTACCATGGCGGCTGTGATGGGCGTCGATCCCCAACTGCGCCGGCAGTTGATGTCGCTGGGAGCCACGCCCTGGCAGGCGACCGTGACCATCCTACTCGAGGCCAAAATCGGCGTGATTGTAGCGATTGTGGCCGGCTTTGGCGCGATTATTTCTGAAGTGGGGGCGGTGATGCTGGTTGGCGGCAATATCGAAGGCAAAACCCGCGTTCTGACCACCGCCATTGTGCTGGAAACGCAAAAAGGCAATTTCGACCTGGCCATTGCCCTCGGACTTGTCCTGCTTTTTCTATCATTTTTGGTGAACGTGGCCCTGCTTCGGTTGCAGGGCAGAGCGTTTTCCTAGAAACTGTAAGAGTGACGATCTATGAATTTGTCCATAGATTCACACCGATATTCACAGATTTTTATCATCAGTTGAATTTATCGGTGTCCATCTGTGGTTATCCGTGGACGTTTAAAGGCTTTAGAAAGTGCTTCTTAAGGCTGGATTGATCAATGTCTCCGAACCCGGTTTACAAACTGCACAATCTAACGCAAACCTATGACGAGCGCACCGTCTTGAATATCGAGCGGCTTGATATTTTTGCCGGCGAGATTCTGGCGATTGTGGGACCGAGTGGAGCCGGTAAGAGTACCCTCTTGCGCCATCTCAACTTTCTGGAGCGACCGGCTTCCGGCTCGTTGAGGTTTGAGGCGTTCCACCTCAACGGCGAGGGGGCGCCGCTGAATCTGCGGCGCAAAATTACCACCGTCTTTCAAAATCCGGTTTTGCTCACCCGCTCAGTAGCGGATAATGTGGCCTATGGTTTAAAGCTGCGAGGTAAAACCGGCGATCAGGTTAAACGGATTGTCGATGATGCTCTCGACCTGGTGGGGTTAAATAATCTGACCCACACCGGAGCCAGAACGCTCAGCGGGGGTGAGGCGCAGCGCGTCGCCCTGGCGCGAGCGCTGGTCATTCAGCCGTCGGTGCTGCTATTGGACGAGCCAACGGCCAATCTGGACCCGTACAACGTCAAACTCATCGAGAATATTATTACCCAAGTTAATCGAGAACAGGGCACCACGATCGTCATCGTCACCCACAATATCTTTCAGGCTAAACGGTTGGCTCATCGTACGGCGTTGCTGCTGGAGGGTCGTCTGGTTGAAATCGCCGAGACGGGCGCGTTTTTCTCCAACCCGTCCGATCCGCGTACAGAAGCCTTCATCCACGGCGAGATGGTTTATTAACCTTAGCGTAGGTTGGGTTGAATGGGTCACTTCGAGAGTCTATCGCCTCAATGGTTGGGTTTCACCAGATTTTTCGGTGATGAGATATGCAATGAAACCCAACGCTAGCCCACCCAAAGACGAGATTTCCGGCTCAACCCAACCTACATGGAGAATATTAGTTCGTAGTAAGGGCTTTAACCCTCTAAGAGCAATCTCACCCGTTTGGATAATTTAAAGTGTCGTAGGATCGTCAGGAGAGTTACACCAAGATAACCCTTCCTATAGCTAGATACCGCCTAAACGAGTATGGGCAGTCCTCACTTGAAGCGCTATAATTTAGACAAAAGAGTTACTAAATCTTTACAAAAAAGAGGTATTCCAAGTGTTTGGTATAGGAGCTATCGTGTCAACAACCCGTATTTTTGTGCTTTCGGACCACCTTATGTTTGCCCACGGTCTCAGAAGCTTACTGAGCCAAGACCCGGATCTCCAACTCGTTGGCCAAGAAACTGACATCGACCGTGCGCTCGAACAGATTAAAGTAAGTCAGCCCGACATTGTCATTTTAGATAGTAGCGGTCCATCGATGCAGAAGCTGGACTTAAAACGAATTTTATTGGCTCGACCAGGACTAAAGGTTATTGGCCTCAGCCTAAACAGCAACAATTTGTATATCTATCAGGCTACCCAAAAAGTGGTGGACAGTATTCTTGATTTTAAGCTAGCGATCCTTCAAGCTCCGCTACTAACCGACTCCAACGGGTAATTTTTTGCGAGTTTTCTGATTCAAAGACGCCATAAATTTGTTTCAAAGACTACGAATTTCATCGTAAGGCGTCCTATAGAAAACAAAAAACACCGAGTTTCTTCGGTGTTCTTTGCGTTTCCTTCGTCCTCGGTAGCGTATGTGCTACGTTAATTGGCCCAAGTTGTGCGAGATATCCTTCAACGACGGATACAACTGTCGATACTGGGCGTAGAACTGCTCGTACACCGCCACGGTCTCCGCCTGCGGCCTGGTTGAACCGGTGAGTTGGATGCAGGTCTGAGTCGCTGTATCGACATCCGGCCAAACCCCCGCGCCGACCGCCGCCAGCAGCGCCGCGCCATAAGCCGCCCCTTCGGACGTATTAACCGTCACCAATTCAACATTCAACACATCGGCTAAAATCTGCCGCCAGATGGGACTCTTGGCCCCACCGCCGGAGACACGCACCTGTTTGATGTCGGTCAGACCGGCGGCTTTCATCAACTCGAAGCCGTCTCGCAGGCCAAAGGCCACGCCTTCTAGCACGGCGCGGGTGAAATGGGGCTGCGTGTGGCGCACGGTGATCCCGGCAAACGCGCCGCGCGCCAGCGGATCAGGGTGGGGTGTGCGCTCTCCGGTAAGGTAGGGCAGGAATAGCAAGCCTTCGCTGCCGGGCGGAATATTGGCTGTAGGGGCCAACAGCGTGTCGAAATCGACGCCGGGAGCCAGCGTGTCGCGATACCAGCGCAGGCTGCCAGCGGCCGACAGCATCACGCCCATCATGTGCCAGCGGCCCGGCACGGCGTGACAAAAGGCGTGCAACCGCCCTTCCGGCTCGATGAACGGCTCGGCGGCGCTGGCGAAGACCACACCTGACGTGCCTAACGTCAGCGCGATGACCCCCGGTTGCACCGCCCCGACACCTACCGCTTGCGCCGCCTGGTCACCGCCGCCGGCAACGACCGGTGTGCCGGGTTCCAGACCTGTGGCCAAGGCGGCCTCGTCCGAAACAGTCCCGGTCACTTCCGGACCCTCATATGTGGTCGGTAGCCAACCGGCGGGAATTTCTAACGCGTCTAAAACCTCCACTGACCAGTTACGGCTTTTGACATTAAGCAGCAAGGTGCCGGCGGCTCCGGCTTTGTCCGTGGCGTAATCATCGGTCAGCCGGTAGCGAATGTAATCTTTCGGCAGCAAAATCTGATCGATCTCATCGTAAATATCCGGCTCGTGTTCGCGAACCCACAAAATTTTGGGGGCAGTGAAGCCGGTCAGCGCGTCGTTGCCGGTGACCTCGACCAATCGCTTTTTGCCCAGCCGGGCGCGAATCTCGTCGCACTGCGGGCCGGTGCGTTGATCGTTCCAGAGGATGGCCGGTCGCAGTACGTCGCCTGCTTCATCAAGTAAGGTCAAGCCGTGCATTTGGCCGGTCAGCCCAATCGCCTTAATGTCATCGCTGGAAATGTGGGTGTTTTGCAACACCTGCTTGATACTGCTGACCGCGCCGTCCCACCAGTCGGCCGGGTTCTGCTCGCTCCACAGGGGTTTGGGGGTGGATAGGGGTAGTTCGGTAGTGGCCGTACCGGCCACATCGCCATTATCATCGATGAGCAGCGCTTTCACGCCGGTGGTAGATGAGTCGATTCCAAGATAATAGGGCATGATTGTCTCCTCTCAAAAGTAAATAGGGAGCGTCAAAGCTCTGCTTTGACTTTGACAAAGTTTACTTTGTCGCTCCTCTGGTAAGCGTTGGCCAAGGCGGCGCTGACGTTTCGGTAGGTTTACGAGCGCCCCATTAGCGCCCGAATGATTTCCATTTCCAACAGTTCGTAGTTACGCTCGGCGATGAGATCGTCGATGCGGTCCGTATCTAAGCTTCGCACCACATCCAGTAGGGCCAGAAAGATTTCGCGGCTATTGCTCAGATGCTGGCTGGCCTGTTCCGCTTTTTGGGTGCGCATCGCTTTCACATCCAACCCCACAAACTGGCCGTTGTTGCCGTAACCGTCGCGGTCGAGAACCCACACCTGCATAAACGCCCGCCGCAAATCGACCGCGCCAAAGGCTTTATCCTCGTCGAATTTCAGACCGTTCTGGTCATTGAGATGTACGCTCCATAACTTGTTGTGGGCCAGGGCGTACGCCATCTCATCCGAGGGATCAAGCCCGGCCAGAATGGCGTGGGCCGATTCAACCAGGCTACCGACGCGGCTGGGGTCATCGGTCAGGTACGACAGGCCGATGGCGTGGCCGATGGTCGGGATGTAGGCCAAATCCATCGGCTCGTTCGGCTTCGGCTCGATGGCGATGCGAATGTCGGGATCGTGGGCCAGCATCTGGTTGATGGCCGTCACCAGCCGCTCGACGGCCAGCTTGGCGTCTTTGGCCTCACGGATGTAGGTGCCCTCGCGGGCCAGCCAGACCACCATGAAATTGGTGCCCACCGCCCTGGCGATGTCGATGCATTGGCGGGTGCGGTCGATGGCGTACTGCCGGTCGCGCTCGCTGTTGGCGGTAAAGCCGCCGTCAATGGTGCGACTGTCTTCCCACAAGCGCGGCGCGACAAATTCGGCCACCAGCCCCTCGCCTTCGAGCATCCGGCGCATTTCCCGCGCCTCTTTTTCGATCTGGGCGCTCGATTTATCATTCAGCTCCGGCACGGCGTCGTCATCGTGAAACTGAACGCCATCGAAGCCGAGTTTTTTGTAAAGTTTGAGTTTCTCCGCAAACGGCACGGTTGGGCGTACCGCCGGGCCAAAGGGGTCGGCCCCCTCGTGGATGTTCCACGGCCCAAAAGAAAAGCGGAAAGTGCCTGGCATGGTGTAATCTCCTTTGATAAATTAGGGAGTAGGTAGATGAAAGTAGGAACTAAAAAAGATGCATCCCTACTCCTTGCTCCCTACTTCCTACTCCTTATCGTACTCCCAACAGCAACTCAATCAACAATTGGTCCAGTTGTTCATACGGTTGGCCGCGTTGGCCCATCGCGACGCGGTCGAAGGTGTGCGCTTTAAGGGCGTCGACTTTTTCTTTGGAATAGACGCCCAGGAATTGATCCATCGAGCCGTCGTCGGCTTTGATGTCCGCCAGCAGATTCTGGATTTCGACATCGGCGTTGAACTGTTCGGCTTTTTCTTTGAGGATAAGGTAGGTGCGCATACAGCCGCGAGCAAAGGCTTTGACATCTTCCAAATCGGCGCTGCGGTAGGCGTGCGCATCAAAATGGCGGCTGCCGTTATAGCCGACATCTTCCAGAAACTTGACCAGATAGAAGGCCGATTTAATCGACTCCGCGCCGAAGCGGAAGTCCTGGTCATAGCGCCCAAACTTTTGGTCGTTGAGGTCAATGTGGAACAGCTTGCCGGCATCCCAGGCTTGGGCCACGGCGTGCATAAAGTTGAGGCCGGCCATATGCTCGTGGGCCACCTCAGGGTTGACGCCGACCATACTGGGATGATCCAGGGTAGCGATGAAGCCCAGCATCGAGCCGACCGTGGGCAGATAAATATCGCCGCGCGGTTCGTTCGGTTTGGGTTCCAGAGCGAATTTGTAGCCGTAGTCCTGGTCGATATTGTACTCGCATAGGAAGTTGAGCGCTTCACGGAACCACTTGCCCGCATCCAACGGGTTTTTGCCGGCGTCGGTTTCGGTCCCTTCGCGGCCGCCCCAGAAGACATAGATTTTAGCGCCGAACTCCGCGCCCAAATCCATCGCGTTCATTGTTTTTTGTAGGGCGTAGGCCCGCACCTTGGGATCATTGCTGGTGAAAGCGCCGTCGCGGAAGACCGGATCGGCGAACAGGTTGGTCGTCGCCATCGGCACGACCAGGCCGGTGTCATCGAGCGCTTTTTTGAAATCAGCTACAATCTTGTCCCGCTCGGCCGGCGTGGCGTCGATAGGCACCAGGTCGTTG
This sequence comes from Anaerolineales bacterium, assembly GCA_020634855.1. Classification (GTDB taxonomy): domain Bacteria; phylum Chloroflexota; class Anaerolineae; order 4572-78; family J111; genus JAGRBY01. Next base: position 141,073 of record JACKAU010000014.1, on the reverse strand, counting down.
TCGTGGAAGTTGACCCCCCACGCGCCCAACTCGGCCAGCATATAGACAATGCTGGCCGGCGACAGCGGCGCGCGCACGGCTTCTCCAAAGGGGTCTCGGCCAATGTTGCCCACCGTCCACAGGCCGAAAGTGAATTTATGTTCAGGTTTTGGATCGTACATTAGGTTATTTTCCTCATTAATTAGGGGTTTTGAGTCATTTTAGGATGGAAAATTAAACAACATCACCATTTGACCGGCGCAGTAAGTGGTCCTTGGTAAATCGTCATAGGTGATTGGTGACGCAATCTTTACTTATCAATTAGCCGTTACGACCCACTGAAATTAGAGAAGTTATTTAATTTCTGTTCCTTAGGTAGTGTCCCCTATTATACTGAATCTTGAGTAAAAGGCATAAACTGTCCTGCTCTATCAGTGGGTCACAGCCCCTCAGCCAATGATGGTGAACGTGAATCGGTTACTCGATAGCTGCTGCCGATCTGACCGAACAGCGCTAGCTATGACCGGATGCCTCGACCTGACTGATCGACTCGTGAATCGACCGGTCGGCAGCTACGGGACATGCGAATCACGGTGAATCAAACGGTCGGCTACCATGGGACAACCGAATCACGGTGAATCGACCGGTCGGCAGCCACGGGACAACCGAATCACGGTGAATCGAACGGCCGGTAGCCACGGGACAACCGAATCACGGTGAATCGACCGGTCGGTAGCCACGGGACAACCGAATCAGGGTGAATCGAACGGTCGGTAGCCACGGGACAACCGAATCACGGTGCATCGACCGGTCGGCAGCCACGGGTCATCTCATTCACCGGTGCATCAAACGGTCGGCAGCCACGGGATATATGAATCACGGTGCATCGAATGGTCGGTAACCACGGGACAACCGAATCACGGTGCATCGAGCGCCCGGCAGTTACGGGTCATCTGATTCACTGATGAAAATTATCACCCGTCCGCTCAGACCAAACGAGTCGCCGGCGCGCCACACAGCCTGTCAGCTCGAAACAAAATTTGTGGAGCGACAAAGCTGGCTTTGTCAGCATCAAAGTAATGAAGATTACCCCCCAGCCCCCCAGCGGGGGGAGCCGAAAATTCCCCCGCTGGGGGGATAGGGGGCTATTAGCCGGCGGGTCTAAAGTCAGGCTGGCCGACGATAGATACCCCGATTAATTCTTTAAAGTTCATAACATTGATGCTCCAAGGCTAATTACGCCTCATCTGTGGCAAAGGCAGCGTCGAAGGCGACAGACGAGGGCGCGAAGTCGGTGCGGCGAATGAAGGCCAGCGCGTCGGGCGCGCCCCAGTCGCGATCCATGCCGCTGTCTTCCCACTCGACGGACAGCGGGCCGGTGTAACCAATGCGATTAAGCGCCCGGAAGATCTCCTCGAAATCGACATCGCCGTGGCCGGGCGAGACGAAATCCCAACCGCGCCGGGAATCGCCAAAGTTGAGGTGGGAGCCGAGAATGCTGCGCCGGCCATCGCCGATGCGTACTTTCGAGTCTTTGACGTGAACGTGATAGATGCGGTCGGCAAAGGTTTCGATGAAGGCCGCCGAGTCGAGAAATTGGTGGGCCAGGTGGCTGGGATCGAAGTTGATGCCGAAGGCCGGACGACGATCGACCGCCGCTAACGCCTTTTCGGTGGTTACAAAATCGTAGGCGATTTCGGTGGGGTGGACTTCCAGGCCGAACTTGACGCCGACCTCATCGAAAACGTCCAGGATGGGGTTCCAGCGGTCGGCAAACTCGCGGTAGCCGGCTTCGATTTGTTCGAAGTCGTTGGGTGGGAATGAATAGATCATGTGCCAGATCGGCGAGCCGGTGAAGCCGTTGACCACGTTCACGCCGAAAGCCGCCGCCGCTCGGGCCGTGTTCATTACTTCCTCGGCGCAGCGTTGGCGCACCCCGTCGGGGTCGCCGTCGCCCCACAAACGCGGCGGCAGAATACCCTTGTGGCGGTCGTCGATGGGATCGGCTACGCATTGCCCCACCAAGTGGGTGCTGATGGCCCAACAGTTGAGGTCGTACTTTTCCAGCAAATCGCGCTTATCGCGGACGTAGCGGTCGCTTTCCATCGCTTTATCAACCTCAAAGTGGTCGCCCCAACAGGCCAGTTCCAGGCCGTCGTAGCCCCAGCCGCTGACTTTTTTGGCTAAATCTTCTAACGTCAGGTCGGCCCATTGGCCGGTGAAAAGGGTGACAGGTCTTGCCATAGTTTGGTTCTCCTTGTAAGTATGTTATGAACTTATTAAGACCTGACAGGTTTTAGGAGTCACCATTGGGCGTAAATCGAGGACAGTTGACTTATACCTTACGTCAAACGACTATGCCGGAAACCTGTCAGGTCTATTGATTGCTATCTTATCGTAATGATTTCCAGGGTTCTTCGTCGGCGACATCGACTACTTCATAGCCAATCTCACCGATAGACGATCCCAGCACCACCATCAGTACGGCCGGGTCATCGCCAATGTTGAACGAGGCGTGGACGACATCCCGCTTGATGAAGATCGAGTCGCCAGGGTTGAGTATAGCTTTTTCTTGTTCTAACCACTGCTCGATTTGACCGGCCATAACATAGATGACCTCTTCCTGGTCGGGGTGTTTGTGGAAGTTGTGGCCGGCGCCCACGTTCAAGGTTACTTCCATAACGGTAATGTCTTGGGCCTCGGTGGTGGGCGGGTTAGCCACCCAACCGATCTCGCCCCAGTCCAGTTGTTCGCGCAGAACGTCGCTTGATAAGATGAATTTACTCATCAGAGTCTCCTTATATAGTTGGATGGTTAGTTGGCTGGATGGTTAGTTGGTAGGTTGCCATCAAACTAACTAACTAACTAACTAACTATCTAACTAACTATCTAACTAACTATCTATCTATCTATCTATCTATCTAACTGATCGGGTTAAAGATCCAAATCTTTGAATTTCTTAGCCTGGCCCTCAATGGCCGGTTCGGTAGCTAATCGCTCGATACTGCTGGCGCCGAAGAAGCCGGCGATACCTTCGGTGTGGTTGAAGATGTATTGGGCGTCGGATGGCTCGGCGATTGGCCCGCCGTGGCAGAGTACCAAAATATCGGGGTTAACTTCAACCGCCGCATCCCGCATGGCCTGTACCCGTTGGGCCGACTGCTCCAGGGTGAGCGCCGTTTCCGCGCCGATGCTGCCTTTGGTGGTCAGACCCATGTGGGGAACCAGCACATCGGCTCCGGCTTCGGCCATGGCCCGAGCGTCGTCCGGAGTGAAGACGTAAGGACAGGTCAGCATGTCCATGTCGTGGGCCAGCCGGATCATCTCGACCTCCAGGCCGTAGCCCATGCCGGTCTCTTCCAGGTTCTGGCGGAAGACGCCGTCAATCAGGCCGACGGTGGGAAAGTTCTGCACGCCGTCGAAGCCCTGGTCCTTGAGTTGTCGCAAGAAAACCGGCATCAACCGGAAGGGGTCGGTGCCGCATACCCCGGCCAGCACCGGCGTGTTTTTGATGACCGGCAGAACTTCGCGGCCCATATCGACCACAATCTCGTTGGCGTCGCCGTAGGGCATTAGCCCGGCCAAACTGCCGCGCCCCCCCATACGAAAACGACCGGAGTTGTAGATGATGATAATGTCGACCCCGCCGCGCTCGGCAAATTTGGCTGAGATACCCGTCCCGGCGCCGGCCCCGATAATGGGGGTTCCCTGGGCGACTTGTTCGCGCAGCCGCGTCAGGGCCGTGTCACGTGAAATGAATGGCATTGGTTGTCTCCTTTCTCTGTTTCAATGACCATCAGGTTGAGGCGTTATTACGCCTATGATTTACTGTGCTACCAACGCATTGCGTAGTGCGTAGTACGTAGTGGTTAAGTTTCATCACTGCCCACTGCGCACGACGTAATAACTTGATGTCATTGACTTAGTTCCGGTTACGTCAGCAATCTTTTTAGAAACGTTAATCCATCGTAGGCGATAGCATCCTGGGTGGGCGCCAGCGGGCGCCAGATGGCGGCGGCGCGAGCAATGGATTTAACCTCGGCCGTGAACGACTCGATGACGACCGCGCCGTTGTAGTCGATGTCCCGTAGGCCCTGAGCCACATCGTCCCACGGCACATGGCCCGACCCCGGTGCGCCCCGACCGTTCTCACAGGCGTGAAAGTGACCGACGCGCGGCCCGGCGGTGCGGATAGCGTCGCCGAGGGAGAGTTCTTCGATGTTCATATGGAAGGTGTCGAGGAGGAGTTTACAGTGGGGATGATCGACCCGATCAATGACTTCGATGGCTTGTTCGACCGTGTTGATGAAGCTGGTTTCAAAGCGGTTGAGGGGTTCGATGCAGAGGGTGACGCCGTAATCGGCGGCATACGCGGCCAGTTTGGACAGTTGCCGCACCAGTAGGTCGATGTCTCTCGACCGCTCGTCCGGCGTAGCCTGCCAGGTGCGTCCCACGGCAGAGTAAATCGGCCCGACCAGGGTCGATGAGCCAAGCGTGCGGGCCGCTTCGATGCAGTGGCGGATATAGGCCAGCCCGTTGTCGCGGATGGCCTCGTCGGGGTGGATCAAATCGCGATCCGGCCCCATCGCCGCGCAGGTGCTTGTACCCAATCCGTGGTCGCGGGCAATGGCGGCGGCTTCGGCGTAGTCAAAACCGTCAATCGTTTCGATGGGAAATTCGATCAGGTCGAAGCCGGCCTCGGCCATGCGCTCGGCGGTAGTGGTTAGCTGGGCCATTGTAAAGGGGGAAAACCAAATCCAGGTGTTTGCGCCAAACTTCATGCGTGTCTCCTTCAATAATATCCTACGATGCTTCTTGCCGTTCAAATTCACTGATAGAAACGCTGCTGGCGGTTTCTTCTTGTTGGCGACCCTTGGGTGTAACATGGCTCCACAAAATAAAGGCCAGGGTTGAGATTAGGAGCAGAAAGAAACCCAGTCGAAAGCCGGGAAACCACCACGGTTGGAACATGCCCACGATGCCGATGATAATCCCGGCGATGATAATCTTCTCGATCGGGCCGTAGACATTGGCCGGGATTTTGTGATTAAGCACGTTCGCAGCAATGACAATCAAAGCGATAAAAAACAGGACAATCGTCACAAAGTAAAGAATAAAGGGAATAGCCGACAGCAGCACGTTGCGCGTCAGTTGCTCCTCGGAAGCGGTAGCTTGAATGATCGGGCCGGAAATCACGCCCAGGATCAGACAAACGATAATCCAGATGATGAGTTGGACGGGGATGTAGCGGCGGATACCTGTCATAGTTTGCTCCTTATAAAATGTGGGATGGTTGGTCAGTTGGTTCGTTCATTGGTTCGTAAGATGGATGGATGTAGCCAACCAACCAACTGACCAACCAACCAACCAACCAACTAACTAACTAACTAACCCGTTTGCCATCGTTGGCGAAGTAGTGAACCCGGTCGCCGGCGATGTTGAAGCGAACCGGTTCGCCGATGGTCCAACTGGCCATACCGGTAACGATGCTCAATAACGACTGCTGGCCCGATTTGATGTGCAAAATCGTTTCGACGCCGAGCGGTTCGATCAGCCGGACCTCGCCGGCGAAATTACCGTTGGGCGAGGGCTGTACGTCTTCCGGTCGAACGCCCAAAATGAAGTCGGCCGGAACGTTGTCCGAACCCGACTGCTTCGGTAATTGAATTGAGCTGTCCTTGACGATTAACGAGCCGTTTTGGCGGTTGGCCGGGAGCAGATTGATGCCCGGCGTCCCGACCAACTGGGCCACAAAGGTGGTAGCCGGCCGGTCGTAGATGTCATCGGGACTGCCGACTTGGACCAACTGTCCCTGGTCCAGCACGCCGATCCGGTCGGCCATCGTCAACGCCTCAACCTGATCGTGGGTGACGAAGAGGGTGGTGCTGCCCTGGGTTTTTTGCAGGTGTTGCAGTTCAACGCGCAAGGCTTCGCGCAGTTTGGCATCCAGGTTAGACAGCGGTTCATCCATTAAATAGATGCGCGGTTCGCGGACAATGGCCCGCCCAATCGAAACCCGTTGCATCTCACCCCCGGATAAGTGGGCCGTTTTCCGGTCGAGCAGATGGTTGATGCGCAGTGTCTCGGCGGCGCTTTGGACTCGCTGGCGGATTTCCGCTTCGGGCGTTTTGCGCATCGGCGAGCGCAGTGGAAAAGCTAAATTGTCGTAGACCGACATGGTGGGATAAAGCGAATACTGCTGAAAGACAAAGGCCACATCGCGGTCGGCGGGGGTTAGGTTGTCCACCAACTCGCCGTCAAACAGTAGTTGGCCTTCATCGTGTTGTTCCAGCCCGGCGATGACGCGCAGAGTGGTGGTTTTGCCCGCACCGGTCTGGCCGAGCAGAACGAAAAATTCGCCGTCTGCAATTTCAAAGGAGACGTCTCTAAGGGCGGTCACATCTCTGAAACGTTTGGTTATGTGTTTTAAGGTTACGTCGCTCATGAACAGTTCCTCAATTAATGGCCATTTCGGTCTTGGGATTGAAAAATCGAACCATCTCCGGGTCAAGATCAAACCGGACCTTACTGCCGATGGGATACCGCATCTGGCGGTCGCTGCGGATGTGGATGATCTCGTTGCCCTCAAGCTCGACGTGGAGCATCGTGTAAGCGCCGTACAGTTCCGAAGCGTAGACTTCACCGACCAGTGTCCCGTCAGGTTTAATATGGGCCGCTTCGGGCCGGAAGCCCATGATGACGTCGTCGCTATCCAGCCCTTCTCCCAGCGCCATCCGCCAATCGGGTGCCACGGCGTAGCGGTTGGAGCCGGGCAGCCGGACCACGCCATCGCCGTATTGGCTGGTGATGAGGTTCATGCCCGGACTGCCGATGAAGCGGGCCACAAATAGGTTGGCCGGGTCGTAATAGACCTGGGCCGGTGTGCCGACCTGCTGGACTTCGGCGTTGGACATGACCACAATTCGGTCGCTCATAGCCATCGCCTCAATTTGGTCGTGGGTGACATAGACGGTAGTGGCCTTTAGGTCCAGGTGCAGCCGCTTGATTTCGGCCCGCATACTCTCGCGAAAATCGGCGTCGAGCGCGCCGAGCGGTTCGTCCATCAGGAAGGCGGCGGGGCGTCGCACCAGAGCGCGGGCCAGGGCGACGCGTTGCTTATCGCCGCCGCTCAACTTGCCGGGCCGGAAATTGAGCAGATGGCCAATCTGAAGTAGATCGACCACTTCTTTGATCCGCCGGTCGATCTCGTCTTTCGATTCCCCTTCGGCTTGCAAGGGAAAGGCGATGTTTTGCCGGGCGGTCATATGGGGGTAGAGCGCGAAAAATTGAAAGACAAAGGCGATATCGCGATCACTGGGGCGCAACCAGGTGACCTTACGGTTATCCAGAAAGATGTCGCCGGTGCTGACCGACTCCAGGCCGGAGATCATGCGCAGCGTGGTGGTTTTGCCACAGCCGGACGGGCCGAGAAATACGACAAACTCGCCGCTGTCGATGGTCAAATCCATCGGCTTGACGGCCTGGAATTCGCCGAATCGTTTTTCTACTTGTCGGAGTTTGATGGTTGCCATAATTGTTTAATCCTGAAAATTAATTTCGTGACTGTTACACTTTTGCCCTGAGTAGTGCGTAGTACGCAGAACGTAGAACGTAGAACGTGATACGTTTACTGCCTGATCGCTCCAAAGGTGACGCCGCGCAGCAGGTGACGGCGCAGGGCGAAGGTGATAATGACGACTGGGATCAGGAAAGTAAGCGTACCGGCGGCAATGGCCGACCACTCGATGCCGCCGCGACCAAGCATGGTGGCGATGGCCGGGGGAGCGGTGCGGGCGTTGTTGCTGGTCAGCATCAGGGCGAAGGCGTATTCGTTCCAGGCAAAGATTAGGCTGAAGACCGTCGTCGCGGCGATGCCGGTGGCGGCTTGGGGCAGCACAATTTTGTAGAAGGCCTGGAAGCGGGTGTAGCCGTCAACCAGAGCGGCTTCCTCATATTCGCGCGGAATTTCATCGATGAAGCCTTTGAGCAGCCAGACGGTCAGCGACAGGTTGAAAACGGTGTACAGCAAAATCATGCCCAGGTGGGTGTCGAATAGACCCAACTGGCGGAACATCAGAAAGAGCGGGATGGTGACGACCACCGCCGGGAGCATGCGCGTACTCAGAATGAAAAAGAGCAGGTCGTCCTTGCCGGGGATATCGAACCGGCTGAAGGCATAGGCCGCGAACAAGCCCAGGACAACGGAGATAATCGTTGAACCGCCGGCGATGATCAACGAGTTCCACAGCCGGGTGACGTAGTCACTGGGGCCGTTGATGCGCTGGCCGTTCCGCAGCGCAATCTGACCGAACAAGCCGAGATCATCTGCGTTGGCTTTGGCTTCTTCCAGTTTAGTGCCGGAGAGTTGCGACCGCTCGGTCAGGAGAAAGACAAATCCTTCGAGCGTGGGTTCAAACGCAATCTTGGGAGGCACAGCGACGACATCGGCCCGCGATTTAAAGGCGGTTAAGCCCATCGCTAAAACGGGAATCAGGCCGATCAGGGCCAGAATTAGAACGAAGATAGCCCTGGCATTATCCAAAAATCTGGCTCGAGGATGGACTTTGTCGACGCGGATGCTTTCGGTGACCGGATTACGCGGCCCGGTTTCCTCAAATGATGCCATAATTAGGCCCCTTCCTTCATGCGGTTGAGATTTCTAATGTAAAGGTTGCTGATGGCGATAATGATGATCAGCACCATATAGGCCAAGGCGCTGGCTCGGCCGGTTTGCCATTGGCCTTGGAAGGCTTGTTTGTAGAGTGTCACCGCGACCACCTCGGTTTGGGTTCCCGGCCCGCCGCCGGTCATCCCCATCACTAGATCGAACGATTTGTTGAAGGCCTCAATGGTGCGGAATAGAATGGCAATCATCATCAACGGTGTGACTTGCGGGAGGGTGATGCGCCAGAACTGGAACCAGGCGCTGGCGCGGTCGATGGCCGCCGCTTCGTACAGATAATCGGGGATGGCTTTTAACCCGGAGAGAATCAGCAGCATCACAAAGGGCGTCCACATCCAGACATCAACGATGATGACAGCCCATAAAGCCAGTCCGGGCGTTGGGTCACCCGCCCAACGGCTGGCCAGCCAGTCAGGCGCTAGCGAGGGGTTGCTGAAACCGAGCAGATAGTTGACATAGCCGAAGGTAGGGTTGTACATCAACTTCCAGAACAGGCCGACCACCACCGGCGAGAGCATCATCGGCACCAGAATCAAAGTGGTCACCAGGCCGCTGCCAAAGAATTTGTCACGCACCAACATAGCCAGGGCAAACCCCAGAATGAGTTGTAATGCGACCGAAAATAGAACATACTGGCCGGTGGTTGAAAAGATTTCCCACATGCGCTCATCACTGAGCACCCGGCCAAAGTTTTCGAAGCCAACCCAGACCGGCTGCTTATTGGCGATGGCCGAGTAGTTGGTAAAGCTCAAGTAGAGGCTGTAAACCAATGGGAACACGTTAATGGCAATTAGCAGCACCAGGGTGGGAAAGATGAATATGTTGCGGATCGCTTTGTCGCTGAGATCGCGCCGGGGGTTGGGTTGGGCGCTGCGCACTTTGGCGACGTCTGTCTGAGATTTGATGACTGTGGACATAATGTGCTCTCTGTTCGTTTTTTGACGCCTTACCCCTGGTAAGGTTAAGGTCTTTGGCAGCGACGAGTATAGCTCGCCGCTGCCAAAGTGATTGAAAAGCAATTAAGCATCATGGCCGAACGTCGCCCGGCCATGATGGTCTAACTTATTTATTGAACTAAACCAGCATCTTGTAGAATTTGTTGCTGCTCTTCGGCAATGGTGTTCATAGCTTCCTCAGCCGTGCCTTGGCCACCGACGATGTAATCGCCAAGTTCGTTTTGAGTGATAACCAACAATTCACCAAAGACCGGCACGTTCCAGAAATCCTTGACAAAGGTCATGGTTTCGGCAAAGGCGGGGTTGTAGGGCGCGATTTCAGCAAACTCCGGCGAAGCCAGTACGTTGGAGTTACAGGTGTAACCGCCTAAAGCGGCCCATTCTTTCTGGATATCTTCCTGAGCAAACCATTGGATAAAATGCTTAGCCGCCTCTTGTCGTTCCGGCGAAATGTAGGAGATGACACTCATTCCCTGACCGCCGAGCGCCGCATGCTGGTCGCCGTTTGGCCCTTTGGGATTGACGAAGTAGCCGGTACTTTCGGCATAGGGATTGACTTCAGGGTTGGCCAACGCCGGGAAGAAGGCGAAGTAGTTCATAATCATCGCGGTTTGACCGCCGATAAAGGCATCGTTGACTTCGGCAAAGAAGGCGTTGCTGAGGCCAGGGGCCTGGCAGCAGTCGTACAGTTCGCGGTAGAATTCAACCGCTTCGATGGCCTCGGGCGAGTTAACGACTCCCTCGACGTTGTTGTTGGCATCTTGCCAGTTAGCGCCCCAGCTAAACAGGACGTTCTCCACGCCCATCGTCAGGGCATCGTAGTCAGCCTGAGTGTAGATGCCGACGCCGTACAGACCGTCATCAGGTCGAGTGAAGAACTTGGCGATATCCATCAACTGTTCATAAGTTTCGGGCGGAGCGAGCGGATAACCGTACTCGGCTTCGAAGGCGGCCATTTCGTCAGGGTCTTCGAAGAGGTCTTTGCGATAAGCCCAGCCGTTGGCGTCGCCTTCGGTAGGATAAGCCCAGTATTGGCCGGAGCCGGTCGGGTACTCACCGTAGTAGGTTAGCGTGGCCGGCGTCACGGTGTCGGCGATGCCTTCCCCTACCAAAAAATCGGTCAAATTAAGATAATGTCCTTGGGTGGCGCCTTGGCCGAGCCACTGGCTGTCGCCGATGACCATATCGTACGAAGTGCCTTGGGCGGACATTTCGGTGAAGAACAGGTCGCCAAACGATCCCCACGGCTCTTGAATGATATTGACCTTGATGCCGGTCTCGGCTTCGTACATGTTGCCGATTTCTTGCAGGTAGTCGGCCGGATCCCATTGAGCCCATAAAATATTGAGTTCAGTAACGCCGGACGTATCGATTTCTTCAGCAGGCGCCTCGGCTTCGGCGGCCGATTCTTCTTCAGCAGCGGCCGGTTCTTCAGCGGCCGTTTCTGCCTCTGCGGCTGGTTCTTGGGCGGCTGGCTCGGCTGCCTCTTCCTCAGCCGGCGCTTCTTCGGCGGGTGCGGGCGCCGATCCACCACAGGCGGCTAGTATCATCGCCGCCATTACGATAGAAGCAATCAGCCAAAAGAAACGTTTATTCATATTCTTCCTCCTTGAAAGCAAAATTATTCGTCTTTGAAAATTATTCCGTCTTTGTTTAGTTTGGTGCAATTAAATAGGGGATACAGAACGGTGGTCTCTCTGGATTTGTATCACCTCCCTCTAACAGATGTTAGTTTCAACAGCTTAGATTTTTTTATCAAATCAGGTGGAAGTCGGCAAAAGAGAGTAGAAAAGAAATAATAACGAAATCGATACCGGGGAGATGGTAGCACGAAAATTTGGGTTAGTCAAAATTTATGTATAACTTTGCCATATTGGTTGTGTGTTTACTGTATACAGGATGTATATAGAACGTTAGAGTCCACAACTCTCCTTCAAAATTGAATTATTTGGTCGGGGTCGTCAATTCTGTCATAGAATCTCCTTTGATTTAAGAATTTCCTAAATAGATAATGATGGGTCGATGGTGCGTGGATAGATTGATTAGTTGAAATTGCCAACAAGCGGTAAATTATGGATAAAAGGCGTTGACATTTATTGAGTTTACCCAAAATATCGAACCTGGCAAAAATAATAAAAAGTTTTGTTATAGCAGTTTCACCCAAGGAGACTTCCATGTCCAAACTCTACATTTTGGCCAGCGACCTCGGCTCTGGCAGTTGCAAAACGGTTATTCTTAATCATTCCGGCCAGGTGGTGGCCAGCGCCGGAGCCGAATACCCAACCGCCTATCCTTACCCTGGTTGGGTTGAGCAAAACCCCGAGGATTGGTACACCGCTTTCGCCCAAACCACACACCGGGCTATCGCCGAGGCGGGGATAACAGCCGATCAAATTGCACTGGTCGGCTTGGTGGCAGTAACTCACAATACAGTGCTGCTTGATCATCAGGATCGACCGCTCCGGCCTTGCATCCTCACCTTTGACCAACGCAGTAGTGAGCAGTGCCACCAGATTACGGCTCGCTGGGGCAATCAAGTTCAACGACAGGCGCGAAATTCGGTGACGCCGCTGTGGACTTGGCCGCAACTGTTGTGGGTCAAAGACAACGAGCCGGAAGTTTGGTCGAGAGTTAAGCGTATCCTTTTCCAAAAAGATTACGTTCGGCATCGGCTGGCGCCGGGCTACGTAACCGACTCGATCGATGCCGCCGGCACGCTGCTGTTCGATCCGGTGGCCGAGAGTTGGCTGCCCGATTTCTACGGTGATCTGGGGCTGCCGGACGGCGCTTTACCTCGTATTGCTCAACCCACGGAGGTCGTCTCGACGGTGAGCCAACAGGGGGCGGCAGACACAGGGCTAGCGCCGGGAACGCCGGTCATCGCCGGCACGACCGATACCGTGGCCGAGGTCTTTGGCTCCGGACTGTTGCAGCCGGGGCAAGGCATGGTCAAACTGGCCAGCGTCGGTCGGCTGGCCGTGGTCAACCCGACGCCTATTGATGATCCGCGCATTCTTAACTACCGGCACGTCATCGATGGGTTGTGGTATCCCGGCAGCGGTACTAAATCGGCCGCAACCGTACCGCGCTGGCTGCGCGATAACCTGTGGCGACAGCCCTCCTTTGCCGAAATGGACACGGCGGCGGCTCAAATTTCGCCCGGCAGTGAGGGGCTGCTGTTCCATCCGCACCTTTTGGGTGAGTGGGCGCCCCATTGGGATGATCGGCTGCGAGCTAACTTCATCGGCGCGACCATGCGTCACAGCCAGGCCCACTTTACCCGCGCTGCGCTCGAAGGGGTCGCTTTTGCCCTGCGGGATGCCGTCGAGGGACTGGCCGAGATTGGCCTGACCTATCGGGAGTATCGTCTCATCGGCGGCGGATCGAAAAGCCAACTGTGGTCACAAATTGTATGTGACGTGCTGGGTGAGACTTTATTGCTGCCGGTCGAGCAAGATGCGGCTTTTGGCGCGGCCTTGATTACCGGGGTGGCGGCAGGCTTTTTCGATCTCGATCCGGCCTCGATTCAACCGCTGGTCAAAATCGAGAGGCGGCTGGAGCCGGATACTCGACGGCACGCCATCTACAACGACTTGTTCGAGATTTACCGCGAGGCCGATCGCCACCTCAGCCCCATCGCCCATCAATTGGCCGAGTTTGAGCGGCGTTGAACTCATCCGTTCTGATTTGACAATCTTATTGCGTCTGGTTATAGTCTGGGTAAATTGGTCTGACCATTTGGCCTATTGACCTATGATCGAACAAAATTCAGCCACAAAATTTGGCACATTTGAAAAAGAACCGCTGTGGCAGATGATTGCCCGGCGGTTGATGACGCTTCTCAAAGAGAAGCAGCTTAAACCTGGCGATAAACTGCCGCCCGAACGAGAATTAGCCGCGATGATGCAGGTCAGCCGGCCATCATTGCGAGAAGGGCTGCGGGCGTTGTCGATGATGAACGTGTTAGAGATTCGGCAGGGCGATGGCACCTACGTATCGTCGTTGGACCCGGAGCTGCTGGTTGAGCAGTTGTCTTTGGTACTGGCGTTGGATGACTCGACGCTGCTCCAACTCTTCGAAGCCCGCAAAATCCTCGAGGTCGGTATCATTGGTCTGGCGGCGAAACGGATCAGCACTGAAGATGTTACCGAATTAAAGGCCAATCTGGCCCGCTCCGAACAAGCTGTTACTGACCCGGCGGCGTTTCTTGAAGTTGATGTCGATCTGCATAAGAAGATCACCGAAATTGCCCAAAATCCGATCCTCACCCGAATTTTCGACTCGGTTAACCATTTGGGTCGAGCCAGCCGCACTCGAACGACAGAACTCGACGGTATTCGCGAGCAGTCGCTAGCCGATCATAAAGCGATCGTCGCCGCCTTGGAGGCCAGGGATTCGAATGCGGCCCAGGCAGCGATGCTGCAACACCTCAATAACGTCCAGGCCAAGCTGGTTGCCTCGCTGCCGGTTGTGTCTGAGGAATAATTGTTCCTTACTAAGATTTATCGGAGCGTCAAAGTTTACTTTGACCACTGACAAAGCAAGCTTTGTCGCTCCAATTTTAACTTCATGCTCCAATTTTAACTTTATAAGGAGACTGTCATTGAAATTGACAACCTATGTTCATCGTGGAACAACTTACATTGGTGTAGTATTAGACAAGGTCGTTGTAAATTTACCCCAGGCAGCCCTCGCCTTTCAGCAGCAGAACGAGGTCGCCTCCACCGTCATTCCACCCGATATGGTGTCGCTGCTGGCCGGTGATGACGCGATTTGGCCGATCGTCACCGACACTGTCGCGTGGGTAAAATCTTTGCCCAATCTCATCGAACAGCCGTTTGTCCACAACCTCGCAGACATCGAAATTGCGGCTCCCATACCTAACCCCGGTAAAATCGTCTGCATTGGCCTCAATTATCACGATCACTGCCGCGAGCAGGGCGTAGCGGTTCCGGAGCGGCCTTTGCTGTTCGCCAAATTTCCTTCGACCCTCATCGGCCCCGAAAAATCGATTACCTGGAACTCAGATGTCAGCCAGCAGGTTGATTATGAGGCTGAACTGGCGCTGGTCATCGGGCGCGTCGCTCGAAATGTGCCGCCCGAAGCGGCCTATGACTACATCGCCGGCTACACCATCGCCAACGATGTCAGCGCCCGCGATGTGCAATTTTCCGATGGACAGTGGGTTCGCGGCAAGTCGTTCGATACCTTTTGCCCGTTGGGGCCTTATCTGGCCACCGTCGATGAGGTGGCCGATCCGCACAATCTAGCCATCCGCTGCCGGTTGAACGGTGAGTTGATGCAAGACTCCAATACCGGCGAAATGATTTTCAAAATTCCTGAACTAATCGCTTTCATTACCCAATCCTCAACCCTTAATCCTGGTGACGTGATTATCACCGGCACGCCTCACGGCGTTGGTGTGTTTCGAGATCCCAAAGTTTTCCTCAAACCCGGCGACATCGTCGAAGTCGAGATAGAGGGTTTGGGGATTCTCCGCAATTCGGTTAGCTAATTATTCATCTATGAGGAAACGATTATGACTCAAATTGTCGATTTGTCCGTCCCGATTGGCGAAGATACGCTCAGCCCGCCGTCGGTCAATCTGCAATTTCAGATGACCAGCTATCATCGCGGTCCCGGCTTTTGGCAGGCCAGTAAAATCGAAATGCTGCTCCACACCGGCTCCCACGTCGATTTTACCAAGCACGTCCAGGAAGATGGCGAAACCGCCGTCGATGTGGATCTGGATCGGGTTTTCGGCCCGGCGTTGGTGGTCGATTTGAGCTTTGCCGAGGCCAATCATGAAATCTCTGTGGCCGATCTGGAGGAACACGCGCCCGACATCCAAAAAGGCGATATCGTGCTGATTCGTACCGATTGGACTGAAAAGCACTGGGGCAATTTCCCCACCTACTACATGGAGTCGCCCTACTGTTCCCCGGAGGCGGCCCAATGGCTGATCGATCGCGGGGCCAAAGCGGTCGGTTTCGACTGTTTCAGCGAATATTGCGCCCGCTTGCCCAATTTCACCTCCGAAGAGTTCATCATTCACAAGATCGTCCTCGAAAACGGCGCGATTCTGATGCAGCAACTCACCAATTTTTCCAAACTGCCCACCGACCGGCGGTTTCAGTTTTTCGGGCCGTTCATCAAAATTCGCGGAGCGGAAGGGTCGCCGGCCCGGTTTTTCGCTCTGCTCGATTAGGAACGGGCAGTGAATAACCTCAGCCTTTTAAGGGCGGTAATTTGTAATTGGTAATTGGCGACTCAATCTCCAATCTCTAATCTCAATCTCTAATTACCATTTACCACTTGCCCATTAATAATTCAAGATTGTCTTTTGTTCCCATAGTACAAGGAGGTATTAATGTGACTGTAAAAAATATTTTTTACCGGAGTCACTCGACGAAGCCGTCACCCTGCTGGCCGAACGCGGCCCGGATTTGCTGGTGATGGCCGGCGGCACCATCGCGATGATGCGCATGAACGAGGGGCATCTGCTGCCGGACCAGGTGATGGGCCTGCGTCGCGTCGGGCTGGACGCCATCACCAATCAACGGCAAGCTGTCGATTGGCGCGACCACGACTCTGAGCACTTTAGCGAACGATGAGACCGTGCCGATGCTGTCGCAAGCGGCTCGAAGCGCGGCGGCCTGGTCGCTGCGAATATGGCGACGGTTGGCGGTAACTTATTTGCCCGTAACCCTTACGGCGATGTCGCCACCGCCTTACTGGCCCTGAATGCCGATTTGAAAGTGATCAGCCGGAATGGAGAGCGCGTTTTATCGCTGGCCGATTTCTTGGCGGCGAAGCGCCTACTGGAGCCGGGGGAACTCCTGGCCGAAATTCACGTGCCGCAGCCTACCGGTCAAACCGCTTATTACAAATTTGGCCGCCGGGCATATAACACGCCCGCCGTGGTCACCATCGCCGCTCACATCACGCGGGACGGCGATCTCGTGACCGAAGCCTCGATTGCCCTGAACGGCGTCGCCGCGACGCCCGTACGGGCCACCATCGCCGAAAGCATGCTGGTTGGCCAGCCGCTTAATGTAAAAACGATTACGGCGGCGGCGGAAGCGGCGGCGGAAATGGTCGATCCACCCAGCGATGCTGTTGCCAGCGGCTGGTATCGTAAAAGGATGGTCAGTGTCATCTTGGGGCGGGTTCTCAATAAAATTATGGAACAGGAGCGATAAATGGCGGCCAAAGTTGTTAGCTTTACTCTCAACGGACGAGAAACCGAGGTGATGGTCAAGCCGTTGACTACGCTGCAAGTTGTACTGCGGGAGCAGTTAGGCCACACGGCCACCAAAACCGGCTGCCGGCAAGGGGGCTGCGGTAGTTGCACGGTGCTGCTCAATGGTGAACCGGTGCTGTCCTGCCTGCTGCCGGCTGAAGATGTGGCCGGTCAGCAAGTCACCACTCTGGAAGGATTGACGCCCATCGATGGGCTGCACCCGGTGCAAAGCGCCTTTTTCGATCATTATGCGGTGCAGTGCGGTTATTGTTCGCCGGGCATGATTTTGACCACCAAAGCTCTGCTGGATCGCAATTCCACGCCTTCCCGCGAAGAGATTGTCGAAGCCATTTCCGGCAATGTCTGCCGCTGCACCGGCTACACCGCCATTATCGAGGCGGTCGAAGCGGCAGCGCAAGCGCTGAAAGGAGGCCAAAATGGGCGCTAATGTTTTGGAAAAAGCGGCAGAAAAGAAATATCGGGTGGTGGGCCAATCGGTGCCGCGCCGAGACGGTATGGGCCATGTCACCGGGGCCACCAAATTCGTTGGCGATGTTCACTATCCGGGCATGTTGCATTTAAAGATGGTTCGCAGCCCCGTTCCTCACGCCAAAATTAACAGCATCGACTTTTCCGAAGCTGAAAAAGTACCCGGCTTTGTGCGGGTGCTGACCCATCGAGATGTTCCTAAAAATATTTACACCATTTTGTGTTTGATCGGCGTGGGGCCGGATGATGAGCCGGTGCTGGCCGTCGATCGGGTGCGCTACCAGGGCGAGCCGATGGCGGCCATTTTGGCCGAAACGGAAGAGGCAGCGCTGGAGGCCGTCGCCAAAGTTAAACTCGATTTGGAAGAACTGCCGGCCGTGTTCGATGTCGAAGAGGCGCTCAAACCCGGCGCGCCTATCGTCGCTGACACGGGCGTCAACTACTTCATCTATGAAGGCCACCATTGCCGCCGGGTGCGTTACGGCGATGTCGAACAGGGATTCGCCCAGGCCGATTTTATTGTGGAAGAAACCTACAACACCAAACCCATCGAGCACGCGCCGACCGAAACCACCGGCTGCGTGGCTAAGCCCGAAGCCGATGGCCGGGTGACGGTGCATACCAATACCCAGGCGCTTTATTTCTCGCTGGATAATACCGCGCTGATTTTGCAGGTTCCCTTTCAAAAGCTGCATTTTGTCGGCGGCACAGTGGGCGGCGGGTTCGGCGGCAAGGTCGATGTCATCACCGAGCCGATTACCACTTTGGCCGCAATGAAAACAGGCCGGCCGGTCAAGTTCATCTACAGCCGGGTCGAGGAGATGCAGGTCTCGTCGCCGCGCAGCGCCTGGCGACTGAAATATAAGGATGGCGTGACGAAAGACGGTCGGATTGTAGCCCGGCAGATCACCTCCTATGCCGATGCCGGGGCTTACAATCGCCATACGCCTTATGCCGTAACCAAGCACGCGGCCAATGTAGCCGGGCCGTACACGATCCCGAATGTCCACATCGACGCTCACTGCGTTTTCACCAACCATACGCCCGGCAGCGCTTTTCGAGGCTTTGGGGTGACGATGGCGTCTTTCGCCATCGAACTGCAAATGGACAAGATCGCTGCGACGGTGGGGCTGGATCCGTGGGAGATTCGCTTTATCAACGCCTATCGCAATGGCGACGTACGCCCGCACCGCAAGGTGGCCGAAGACGTTACCTTTATCGAGACGATGCAGGCTGCGGCCAAATTGGCCGGCCATGATCTGCCGGAACATCTACTGGCGATGAATTCTTGGGACAGAAATGGAGGTCAGCATGGCTAAGGTTCGAGGCCAGGGTATGGCCGCCATCAACTACCCCACCGGGATGAATCTGGGGGGCGATCCCTCACAAGCGCTTATTCACGCCAGCACGACCGGGAACTTCATTATTTCTCTCTCCAGCACCGATTTGGGCCAGGGCCTCAAAACCGTCATCGCCCAAATTGGGGCGGAGACGCTAGGCGTTCCGTTTGACACCGTCATAATCGACACCGCCGACACCGATACCGGGCCGCACTGTATGGGCACCTTTGCCAGCCGAGCCACCCACCGGGTGGGCAACGCAGTGATGATGGCGGCCAATGAGGCCAAAAAAGCGCTGCTGGATGTGGCCGCCGATGAGTTGGAAGCCAGCCCGGATGATTTGGAGTTGGACGGCAACGGCAGCATTGTGGTCAAAGGCGTGCCGGATCGGTCGATCAGCGTCATCGATACGGCCTTGGCGGCGCATTTCAAACACGGCAAAACCATCGCCGGGCGCGGGATTTATATGAAACCCAAAAGCGAGGTCGATCCCCTGACCGGCGAAATGGATCCCGACTCGACCGAGGCCCACGCTTGCACCGTCGCCGAAGTGGAGGTTGACACCGAAACCGGCGAGGTCAAGGTGTTGAGCCTCAAGAGCGCCTACGAAGTGGGCCAGCAGGTCAACCCGGCCCTGGTCGAAGGGCAGATTGTCGGCGGGGCGTTGATGGGTATCGGCCATGCCCTGTACGAAACCACCAATCCCTACTACCCGGCCATCGATCACGGCCCGCTCAACTTCAGCGATTATCTGATGCCCGGCCCGGCGGAACTGCCGGAGATGGAGAGCGTCGTGCTTGAATTTCCGTCGTCAAACGGCCCGTATGGCGTCAAAGGTGTCGGCGAGATGACGGCTAACTGTCCCATCCCGGCTATCGTGAACGCCATCAACAATGCGCTCGGCGTGCGGATTACCACCCTACCGGTTACACCGGAGGTGGTGCTGCGAGCGTTGGAAGAAAGGAGGGGGCCTAGCCAATCCAATCTCCCAATCGCTAATTTTCCCACGGAATGTTCTAGTTGACTTATGTTCATTCCTCTCATTAACGACAGGAGTCCAGAGCGTCTCGATTGAGACACACACCAAGAATAAAAATGTAACGGAGCGACAAAGCTTGCTTTGTCATTCAGAGTCAGGTCAAAGTAAACTTTGACGCTCCAGACCTCTATTTTTTTACAAGAGTCGGACAGTCCCTTTTGGACGACACCGACAATGAAAATGTTGTAGGACAAACTTAAGTTTGTCCTACAGTATCTATTCTCACAGGAGATTATAATGGTTAAACTCATATCATTGATGAAACGTAAAGAAGGTATGAGTATTGAGGCGTTTCGGACGTGGGCCTTTGAAGAGCATGCGGCTATCGGCAAGCAGTTTCCCAAAATTCGCCACTATCGTATGAGCGTGGTGCAGCCGGAACACGCCGATGGTCCTTACGATGTGGTGTCTGAGTTGTATTTCGATACGCTGGATGATTTCAAAGCGGCCCTCGAGTCCGAATTCGGTGCTCAGGCCGGGGCGGATATCAAGGCTCACTGTGCACCTGATCGCTTCCGGTTGGTGACGGATGAGGTTGTTGTGGTTGAGTAGCGATAAAAATTTAGAGGCACTGATACTCTCCCCCGCATCAGTGCCTCATTATGAGAAGAATGTCTTCTCCGGGCAGGTATGTGAAAACTGACTAAAGATATAGTTTGATTGTATCAGAAAATGTTAGAATATAGAAAATCCATTGGGGGATTATGAGGGTGACAGTCACTTTAGTCAAGAAGTGGCTGTCACCATTTTTATGAATTTACCACGAAACCCGTTCGGTGAACTCGCGGGTGTGAACTTCGACGGGAACTTTCATCAGCTCCAAAATAGCGCGGGCGACGTGATCGGAAAAGCGACGGAAGGCCTCCTCGCCCTTTTCTGCTGTGGCGGTGGTCGGGTTGCCGATGGTGCCTGACTCGATGAACTCGTGGTGGTCCATCGGGAAGTTGAAATATTTGTAGCCGTCAAATTGAACATCGGGCATGCCGTCCTTTTTGGCGAAGCTGCGGGGCAGGAATTCCGGGACGTGCGCCAGCGTTTTCTCGGCGCGATCCATCCGGACGTAGTTGGTGCCTTCGACGACATCATGGGCCAGCATCTGCGAGGTTTCCAACTCGCTGGCGTGCCAGCCGGGGGTTTCTTCCGGCGGATTGATCATCAAGCCTTCCATCAACCCCACGTAGTTTTCCATATAGGGTTTGGCAAAACCGATCAGCGCGCCGGTATCGTAGCGTAGTTTGCGCAGCACCGGATCGACCACTTTGACGTTGGAGCCATGTCCGTTGATAAAGACAATGCGGTTAAACCCGTGGTGAATCAGGCTGCGGGCCACATCATACATGAGGTTGAGCAGTGTTTCAGGTCGCACGGTGATGGTGCCGCGTCCCTGGTTGGGTCTGTGCATGTGTTGGGGAGAGTAGCCGGTCCAGATGCAGGGGGTGTAGAGTACTTGAATTTGGTCGGCCACGCGTCGAGATACCTCTTCGGCGGTGACGGTATCGGTTTTGAGAGGCAGGTGCGGGCCGTGCTGCTCGGTGCTGGCCACCGGCACCATGATGATGTCCTTCGTTTGCAAGTATTCCTGGATATCGACAAAGGTTAAGTCAGCGATGTTGTATGATCTAAATTGACCATTGTTGCTCATGGAGTACGCTCCTAAAATGATAAAATAAGTAACGGGTAACCGGTAATTAGTCATTGGGTTGAAATTCAATTACCGATTACCCATTACTAATTACTAAATTTCAAACAAACCTGTTACGGCAATTTAATTTTGACCTTCTTTCTCCCTATTCATTATGTCCAAAAAAAGCTCAGCGACTTCGACCCCAAAAGCGGGGTCGTTGACGTGCCGCGGGTAGTCTAAAATGGGAATATCCGGACGCAAATCCCGGCGAAGTGCGGCCATAAAAGCCGCGTCAGCCTTAGGGTCCCAGAAAACACCGTCGGGGGGGTAGCTAGGAATGGATAATCCCCGGGTCGGATAAGCAATCTTGATTGGCCCGGTGGCCTCGTTGAGGCGCTCGGCAAAGCGGTGGCCCAATTCGACCATCTCCGGTTCGAGGGTGCGGACCAGGGTAAAGACCGGATTGTGGGTGTACAACGGTCGCTCCCGCAGATGCTCGGGGACGGCCTCGGGCGGGCCGTGGACGGTGAAGTCGATGCAGCCGGGGACGACCACCTGCGGCAGTCCCAGCCGGCCCACCACCCGCAGTCGCTCCGGACCGCCGTTGTGGAAGCCGCCGACCAGTTCGTCGGCCAGTTCATCGGTGGTCATGTCGATCACGCCGATAAATAGACCCTTCTGGGCCAGCTCTTCCATGGCCGGTCCACCGACGCCATTAGAATGGAAGATGATAGCCTCGATGTCCGCTTGGGCCAGCCGCTCTTTAGCCGCCATCACCGATTTGGTGGTGTTGCCCAGCATCGTAATAGCGACGTAACGCTCATTAGTATCCAGGTCAATCGGATGGCCGTGTTCGACCAGCCCGGCCAGCGCCGCCGCCATATTGTCGAAAATGGTCCGGCTGATCGGGTTGAGACCCAGGATATCGATGATCGAATGGATGACCATCACATCGCGTAGGCCCATCAGCGGCCCGAAGTGTCGCTTGCCGGAAGCGATGGGTGTAGCCAGCAGCTTGGGCACCCCTATCGGTAGGGCTTGCATGGCGTACGCCCCCAAAACCGATCCTTCCGCGCCGCCCAAACAGGCCACGCCGTGCAGCCGGCCGGCGGCGTACTGATCGAGCACCACTTGGCGAACGCCTTTCATCATTTCGTGAACCGCCGCGCCGCGACTGCCGGCCTGCCGGATCGTATCGATATCGCTGCCGGCGGCCTGCGCCACAGCAGCGCGGCTGATATCCGGCTCGATCTCGAGCGGTTCGCCCAAAATGCCGGAGTCGATCACCAGCGTCTTTAGCCCCAACTCCCGGCAGCGATCGCGCAGGTAACCCATCTCCGGCCCCTTGGTATCAAGCGTACCAATCAAAGCCACGGTTTTCATCATCATCTCCCGCAAATTATGAAGGATGAATTATGAATTATGAATCGATGAGACCTTCATAATTCTGATTTCATAATTCATAATTCATAAATTCCCTTTACCCGTTGACTTTTTTGATGGCGTCGCGTAGGGTGTTGGCGGAAACTTCAACCAACCAACTGTAGAATTCGTCGGAGAGAACGCCGCTGCCGTGATCTTCGATGAATTTGAGTTGTTCGGGCGTCAGTTCGGACTCGGCGTCGGCAGTAGCGTTTTTGTAGGGATTAGCCGGGGTGCGGTCGAGCGGCGCGACGAACTCCACCGTGAGAGCACTATCGTAACCGGCCGCTTTGAGCGTGGTCAGCAGGCGCACCCAATCGTAATCGCCCTGACCGCAGGCCATGCGGTTGTTATCGGCCACGTGGAAGGCGACCAGCCGCTCGTGGCTGTTGAGAATAGCTTGGTACAGATTGGCTTCTTCAATATTAATATGGAAGGCGTCGAGACAAATGCCGCAGTTGGGGCCAACCGCTTCCGCCAGCAGTAACGCTTGATCGTGGCGGTTGAGGAAGTTGGTTTCAAAGCGGTTGAGCGGTTCAAGCCCTAAAACGATACCCGCTTTTTCGCTGTGGTCGTAAACTTCTTTCAGCCCCTCGACAGCCCAAGCCCATTCCTCTTCCGGACTGGCCATCGCGGCGACTTTGCCGACCTGCGACGGCACGATGGTCATCTCTTCGCCTTCGAGTTCCTTGACCATCGTCACGCAATCTTTCAGGTATTGGACGGTGCTGGCTCGCACCGCTTCGTCGGCGTGGATGAGGTCGCGCCCTTCAAACATGAGCGAGACGGAGCCGAAGCAGCGCAGGTTGTGCTCTCTGAGCAGACCCCGTACGTCGGCGGTATTGTATTTCGACGGTTCACCTTCAATTTCGATGGCGTCGTAGCCGTGTTTGGCTAAGCGGCGAATGGTAACGTCAATCGGTTCTGCTCGCATCCAGTTGTGCATTGAAAGAAACATAGGTGTAGCCTCCTTGCTTTACGTTGATTATCTTCTTTGAATTAATTTGCAACTGTGCAGCCGGCGTAAAGCGCCGGGGGCAACAGCATTGTTACCGAATTTGCTCCATCTATAGGCGGTTTTAACGAGGACTACCGAACGGTTCGTACCGTCGAAAAATGGTTCGTACCGTTGAAAAATGGTTTGTACCAACCGCCGAATGGTTCGTACCGCCGAAAAATCATCCGTACCGGTCGCCGAACGGTTCGTACCGTTGAAAAATCATTCGTACCGTCGAAAAATGGTTTGTACCGGTCGCCGAACGGTTCGTACCGCCGAAAAATGGTTCGTACCAACCGCCGAACGATTCCTACCACGGAAAAATGGTTCCTACCGTCGAAAAATCATTCCTACCGACCGCCGAACGATTCCTACCGTGGAAAAATGGTTCCTACCGCCGAAAAATCATTCCTACCGACCGCCAAACGATTCCTACCGCGGAAAAATGGTTCCTACCGACCGCCGAACGATTCCTACCACGGAAAAATGGTTCCTCCCGCTGCTCAGACCTATAAACCTGAGTTCGATAATTAAAATCGGGTATGTCATTTCGGAGCCGGAGGCGGAGAAATCCCTCAGACATCCCCATAAATGAAGCATTCGCTGGGAAAAAATGAGCGTTGTCGCTGCCCATTTTCCCAACCGGACACCTTTTCAAGCGTATTGTCACAGGGATTTCTCCGCTGCGCTTCGAAATGACATGAAACACCTCTATTTCCGAACTCAGGTTATAAGGTTTCCGAAGGTGACTTCAAGACTGCTATCGAGCCATATCGTTAGAGGATTTCATCTGCTGGTAGGTTTGAAAACCTTATAGGTCTCCGGCAGGCTATAGTTACCGTTTACATTTATATCGCCGCCAAGAGCTTAACTTGTAGGTCGCGTTCGTCGATGTGTTTGGCCAGAAATGACGCGGCCAGCGGCGAGTCGGTGACGACGGTGGTTGCGCCCAGTTGGGTCGCGTAGTCGAGCCGCTGCCGGGCCAGACCGGCGGCTAAATCGGGATAAGTTAGCCACAAGCCATCATCGGCGCCGCTGCTTTTAGCCAGCGAGCGGGTCCAGGTGCTGTAGACGCGTTCTACGCCGAGCGCATCGAGCCGCCGGCGGGGCGCTTCGTAAACGTCACCCGTTCCGAATGCCGCTTCATCTTCACGGTAGCCGGGTAAAACGGCCAGATTATTGGCCATTCGGTCGGCGATCAAACAGGCCGGGCGGCTGTCGTGGACGAAAACGACGCCCAAATTAGGCGATCCCTTGGCGGCATTCTCCGCCAGCACCGTCGATAACAGCTTGACGGTAACCCCGTCCGGCAGGTCGATGCCCAACGCCGGGTAAATTTTGGTCAAAGCCCAAGCGGTCTCCGGCCCATCGGCAATAACGGTTTGCGCGCCGCTGGCCTGGATGTTCTCGACCACCTGCGCGGCCTGGGCTTGAGCGACATCCAGCGCGCCGAGCGCGTAGGCCAATGCGCCGGTTGACGCCACCCACGGGGCGGCCTGTACGCCGGCCTTGTGCAGCGCTGCCTGCATCGATTTCAACAGCGCGTCATCGCCGAGCTGGGCGATCTCCCCGGCCAGCAGCAGCGTCCGCGCTCCGGTCGGGACGCGCTCCGGCTCGATCTTGCTCGCTTCAACCGCCTCGACCACGCACGCAGGAGCCAGCCCGGCGGTCCAAATATCGGCCCGCGCATCGAGCATGTATTGGCTGACCGGATAGTGGAACACATCGAACGCCTCGCTGATGCTGTCGAGGGTGGTTTGGTACATTAACTCCACCTCGCGTCGGTTCCAGGTGATGATATTCTCGGCGATACGCCACATCATCATCACCCGGCCGCGGGTGGTGTGGCTTTCCAGCTTGGTCAAATTCGCCACCTCGGCCGCCGGTTTGCACATCGGCGAGAAGCGAAGTTCGTAAAGCGATTGTTTGTGGGTGGTTAAGCGTGTCATGATTTACTCGTGATGATTGACTTATAAAGGTAATTAGTAATTGGTAAATGGTAAATAAATTCGCGAATTACCAATTACTAATTACCAATTACTTTATTTCACCGGCCCGAAGCCCATCTTGCCGGGATTGAGTAGATTGTGCGGATCGAGGCCCTGCTTCAGGGCATCTAAAACTTGAAAGGCAGGACCGTACTGGCTGCGGACGTGCCGCCCGATTTTTAGCCCGACGCCGTGGTGTTCGTTGAGTACGCCGCCGTACTCGATATTGATTTTGACGGCGGTATCCCAAATTTCGTTGTGCAGGGCCAGCGCCTCGTCGGGGTCTTGCGGCGGATTTTCGATGATGAAGCGGTCGTACAGCATCGCGCCCCAGGGAAACCAGTGGGATAGGTGTCCGTAGTAGAAAATGTCCCACTTTTTATAGCGCTCTTCCAAGGTCTTTTTCTTGGCCTCATAGAGCGGCTCCAGCTTGTCGAAGGTACAGACCGTATCGAGGGTACCGAACATCCAGGGCATATCGAGCGTTTTGGGCGGGAAGTAAAAATCGTAGCGATGCTCCCACCAGTGATGGCCCGGTTCTTCGCCTAAATCTTCGCCGCCGAAACTGCGGCAGATGTCGTAGGCGTAATTCTCTTGTACCTTGACGATGTCGGCCATGCCATCGAAGCCGATGACCATGTAAGAACCTTGATCGACATCCGCGCCGAGAACCCGTTTGACGGTTTTGATGGTCGAGGGTTCGTCGTAGAGCCGAATCACCAGCGGCTGAAGGCGATCGAGCATAATCCGGCGGCCCGCTTCGATACCGCTGTGCAGATCGGGAAAGAGGAACGAGCGAAAACGACGAACTTCCGGCAGTTTTTCCAGGCGCATCGTGGCTTCGGTAATAATGCCGTAGCTGCCTTCCGCGCCGACGAACACCTGGAGGATACCGGGGCCGGCGGCGTGATTGGGTACGGGTAGCGTGCGCATGATGTCGCCGTTGGGTAACACCACTTGGAGGGTCAACACCATATCCTCGGCCTTGCCGTACTTAGTAGAGATCGTACCGGAGCCGCGCGCGGCTAAATAACCGCCTAATGTGGCTGAATGGACCGAAGCCGGATAGTGAGGCAGCATGAAACCGTGTTCGTTAAGGGCGCATTCCAAATCGAAGCCGTTGATTCCGGCCTGGGCCGTGACCGTTTGCGACTGGGGATCGATGTCGATGATGCGGCTGAGGCGTTTGAGATCGACGGTGATGCCGCCGTAAACGGGCACGATGCCGCCTTGCGTACCGGAGCCGCCGCCCCAGGGAATCACCGGGATTTTATAGACATTGGCCAGCCGGATTACCGCTGATAACTGTTCAACCGTTTCCGGCAGGACGACGAAATCGGGCAGCGGCGGCAGTTCACCCCGGTCGATGAGTAAGCGCGGCACCCAGAAGTAATCGACGCCGTAAATGGTTCGATCGGCTTCTTCGGTGAGGACGTACTCCGGCCCGACAATGCCGGCCAACTCGGTTTCAATCATCTGACTTTGTAATCGATGCACGGTGGGGGTTTCCTTCTTAATATTGGAAGAACCGCTTAACCATGTTTTCTCTGACGTTGCGAATATGGTCAAGCGTGATCTGTTTAGCTTTTTCACCCTCGCCGTTTAAGATAGCTTGAACAATCTGAAGATGTTCCGCCGTCCCTTCGATAAGGTACTGTTCGGGGACATGCTCATCGGCGGCCTGGGTGAAGATGCGATTTCTGGCCTGCATAACCATCTCGCCGAGGAGATGATTAGGACAGGCGTTACATAAGGTTTCGTGCCACTTGATATCGGCTTTTGACCAACGGGGCCGGTCGCCGGCTTTGGCGGCTCGATCCATTTCGTGGGTTAGACTGAGCATTTTGGTCTTTTCTTCGGTGGGCATGGCTTCGGCGGCGAGGCGCACCAGTTCCGGTTCGAGGAGTTCGCGGACGTGAATAGCATCGAAAACATCCTGGATAGAAGGGGCGGCGATGGTAATAGCCCGGCCGGGAATGACTTGCACCAGACCCTCTTTAGCCAATCGTTGTAGCGCCTCGCGTACAGGGGTACGACTGATGCCTAAGGCTTTAGAGAGCCGCGTTTCGGATAGGGGTTCGCCCGGCTGCAATTGGGCGTGTTTAATGGCTTCGTATAGACGCTCGTAGGCGGCTTCGCGTAATAAGCGTGAATTAGACCCATCAATTTTGCCTTTGGTGGACAGATAATCTTCCAGCTTACTCATGCCGTCAACAGTCATATTGCCTCGAATTGATTGATTTAGTTTCCACCAGAAACCCGTATTAAATCTGTATACCGTATGTATGGAGAGATAATACGAGTAGTATTGGTTTTTGTCAAATATATTTTGTCAAATGTTTTATCTGGGTGTATAAATAGAGCCTCGTATCAATCAATCAAAGGAGATTTCAGCATGGTTAGCGGTAAAGATGAATCGAGCAAACTACAACGAAAGCTAAAGTTTGGCCAGATCGGTGGCGGGCGCGACTCGTTCATCGGGGCGGTCCACCGCCGGGCGGCTATTTCCGATGGGTTTACTGAATTTGTCGCCGGCGCACTTTCGAGTGAGCCTGGCAAAGCCCAGTTATCGGGTCAGGATTTGCTGTTAGAGCGCATCTACGGTTCCTGGCAGGAGATGCTGGAAAAAGAGAGTGCGCTGCCTGATGGCGAACGCATCGATTTTGTTAGCATCGTCACGCCCAACCACGCCCACTTTGAGCCGGCGCTGGCCTTCGTTGAGGCCGGATTTAACGTCGTTCTCGACAAGCCGATGGTTCACAGCAGCGAGCAGGCGCAGAAACTCATCGAGGCCGTGGAAGAAAATCAGGTGGTGTTTGGCGTCACCTACAACTACACCGGCTATCCGATGGTCAAAGAAGCCCGCGACTGGGTGCGCTCCGGCAAAGTAGGTGAGATCCAGCGAGTGGTGGTTGAGTATCCCCAAGATTGGTTGCTGAATAAGATTGAAGATGCCGGGGCCAAACAGGCCGAGTGGCGAACCGATCCGGCTCGATCCGGAATTGCTGGCGCTGTCGGTGACATCGGTTCGCACTGCGAGAATTTGGTGAGCTATATTACCGGCCTGGAACTCGACGCCGTCTGCGCCGATTTGAACACGTTTGTGCCTGGCCGCCGGCTCGACGATGACGGTAGCGTTTTGCTGCGCTTCAAAAACGGAGCGCGGGGCGTTCTGTGGGTGTCGCAGATTTCGACGGGTGAAGAAAATGGGTTGAAGATTCGAGTCTATGGCACTAAGGCGGGCCTCGAATGGCAGCAAGAACATCCCAACTGGCTCTACATTAAAACTCAAGGTGGCCCGACGCAGATCTACAAGCGGGGTAACGGTTATTTGAGCGAAGCAGCCACCCGGGCGACTCACCTGCCATCCGGTCACCCGGAAGCCTTCTTTGAGGCGTTTGGTAATATCTATATGAATATCACCGACACCATTCGCGCCCGGCTGTCCGGTCGAGAACCTACGGAATTGGAGTTAGATTTCCCGACGGTGTATGATGGCGCCCGAGGCGTGAAATTTATCGAGAAAGTTGTTGAAAGTAGTAATAGCGCCCAAAAATGGGTGTCGTTGTAAGCAATGTGAGGTGAAGTGACCAAAGCCGGGGTATACTCCCGGCTTTTTTATTGAGTGTCTTTCCTTGAAATGAGTATTGACTGTTTCGAGAATGGACTATATTATTAGGGACACGTGACCCAGCGGCATATTCAATGGACACCGAACATTATTAATCGATCATGGGGTAAGGCGCGCAGCTCGTAAATACGGGTAAAGTTTATGGCTCGAGAGTGGGACCAACAGCGGTTACAACGTTACATCGACGAGGGGGTTGAAGAAAGTCTAACGCTTGATTACAAAGCCGGCGAAGCCTTGCTCAAAAAAAATGGCCGGGCAAGAGAGATAGCCAAAGATGTGTCGGCTATGGCCAATTCGGCGGGCGGGGTGATTATTTACGGTATCCGCGAACACGAAGCATTTGAGTTAAAGCATCGTCCAGCGGCTTTTAGCCCGGTTGATCGGCGTGAATGTTCGAAAGAGACGCTTGAGCAGATCATTAGCAGCAACATTCAACCTCGCCTTAGCGGCATTATTATTTCCCCGGTGCCGTTAAGCAGTTCGCCCACGCATGTGGCCTACGTTGTCTCAATTCCGCA
This sequence comes from Anaerolineales bacterium, assembly GCA_020634855.1. GTDB lineage: Bacteria > Chloroflexota > Anaerolineae > 4572-78 > J111 > JAGRBY01. Next base: position 111,164 of record JACKAU010000014.1, on the reverse strand, counting down.
AAGCGATACAGTTCACCAGGTTAGCAGTACCAACCGCTATTATAAACGCTTCAATTTTGAATCGGTGCCGATGGAAGATTATGAGATCCGGGATGTCTTGAATCGAGCGGCCCACCCTAAAGTTGAACCGCGCATTGGCCAGATGGAAGTGGAGCAAACGGACGGCGGGTGGATCTGGTCGATTCCAATTTTTGCCAAAAATGAGGCGATGGTCGTGGCCAAGGATACTGCGATGACCGTGGAGTTTCTAGATGTGACCTGTGATCATCAGTTGACCGCTGAAAAATTTGTGATTAAAACGCAGCCCCAGCCCAGTCAGCATAACATGTATATTTCTTCGTTTGCCGAGGCGATTCATCGCGGCCTGAACAAATGGTTTGGTACGTTCCGGGTCATTATTCGCGAACCGCAATCGCTGCAAATGCGAATCCAGGTCTTTTCAGATGGGATGCGAGCCAGATGGTGGCTGACGCAGCTCAATTTTGGTCCGGCCAGCGCGACGGTTCAGGTATTGGATGATGGGTATTTGTATTGATACCCAAAATCTCAGCCACCATCGTGTTAAAGCGGGCGGCGGCATTTTCCATCTGAGCCGAAGTAGGGGTGGTGAATTCCGGAATAGTTCTGCCGGACGGCAGTTGAGCCGCCAGTTGATGTACCGCTTGGAAGGCTCGATCAAGGGTTTCTTTGTTGCTGGCCGGATGATGTAAGACCAAGGTTAGAATATCTACTGCCTGTTCCTCGTTTCCCTCGTGAGCTAGACAGACGGCAATTCCTCCCAGAGCGCTGAGGGCCAACGGCAGCGCTCTGATATCGGTGGCAATATCTAAACTTTCCCGATAACAGGTTTGACTGGTTTGGTAGTTGCCTAAAGCCTCGTAGACATGGCCAAGATTGTTCAATGAGACGGCAATACCTCGTGGGAACCCTACTTCTCGCCGCAAGGTAAGGCTTTCCTGTAGAAGTTTTTGGCCGGTCGCATAGTCTCTTTTGAGGTAGGCGTTGTAGCCCAAATTATTCAGCGCTACAGCAATCCCCTGCTTATTGCCGATAGCTTTATAAATTGACAAACTTTCTGTCAGCAGCGCCTCGGCGTCGTGTTGGTGGAGCGAACTGCCGGTGTGATAGGCCAGATGACTCAAGGTCCAGGCGATGCCCCACTGATTGTGGGTTTCACGGTAGAGGTCTAAGCTTTCTTGCAGGAAGCGGTTGGCTTCGGCCGAGTTGCCCACTTCGCCGGCTAAGATACCTAAATAGTTGAGCGCAACGGCGAGATTTTTTCGATCATTCAATTCTTGTAGTAGTTCAAGGCTTTGCCACAACAGGTATCTGGCCTGCTCATAAAGTCCCTGGCGCAGGAAGAACCAGCCCAGGTAGGTGAGAATTCGGCCCAGTAGCGATTTCTGGTCCGGATTCGAAATATCGGTCACAGCCTCGGTGGCCCGGCCAAAGGCTTCGACACCCTCTTGAAACCAACTATACATAGCGTAGAAATAGCCTAAACTTTCTAGCGCATGGCTAATTTCCTTGATTTTGCCCCGTGTGACCGCCCAGTGCCAGGCGGCCCGAATATTTTCAATTTCTCTGGCAATTTCGCCCAGAATTTCTTTTTGATCGATGCCTTTAAGCCGGGTTTCCCGTTGTCTTAAAAAGGTAGTATAATAAGCGCCGTGACGATCCTGAACAACCTGCTCCTCTTGCCCAACATCATTCAACTTTTCAGCCGCATACTGACGTAATAGTTCATGCATTTCGTATCGACCAAAGGCATTTCTTGTTAATAACGACTTATCGACCAGAGTGGTAATCAACATCAATCTTGCTTCTGTGACCCATTCGATAGCGTCGCGCTGACCTCCACCTCGAAAGACGGATAATCGACAAAAAGCCCGTTTCTCTTCGGCAGAAAGGAGTTGCCAAGAGTGCTCAAAGACGCCGCGTAGCGTTCGGTGGCGTGATGGTACGTCGCGGAGTGACGTGGCTAAAAAATCGAGATTCTTGTGGGCGGTGTACATCTGCTCGATCTCGATAGTAATCTCCCGGCAAGAGAGGACGCGCACCCAGGCGGCGGCCAGTTCAATGGCCAGCGGGATGCCTTCCAAGAGTCGACAAATGCGCGCGATATCCCGTTTATCTTGTTCAGTCAGGGTTAAACTGGAGTTAATACGGTGAGCGCGTTGTAAAAATAGAGCCACGGCGCTGTAGCTTTCGATATGCTCGACGTGGTCGTCCTTAGGAAAATGCATACCTTTAATATCATAAATCCATTCGCCGTGAAGGTTCAGTCGCTCTTGTGATGTCACCAGAATTTTGAGGCCGGGCGCTTCGGTTAAGATATCGGCCAGAAGTTCGGCTCGTTTGATTAAATGCTCAAAGTTATCTAAAACGAGTAGCAGCTTTTTGGGACGGAGATAGTTGATCAATTGGGGTTGGGCATCTTCTTGACCATCAAATGAGAAGTTAAGTTGATCGGCGATGGCCGCCACCACAAAATCGGGGGAACTAATTGGCGCCAGAGGCACAAAGTAAAGTCCATCGGGAAATGCCGCACTGTGTTCAACAGCGGTTTGAATAGCCAATCGGGTTTTGCCCATTCCACCAGGGCCGGTCAGGGTCAGCAGGCGGCAGTCGGGGTTTTCAAGGCGATCGGCAATTTCGCTCAGTTCCTGCTGCCGGCCGATAAAGGGCGTGGGTTGGGCCGGGAAATTATGGAGGCGAGCCGACCGGCGTGGGGTTAGAGGCGGCGAAGGTTGCGGCTGTGGTTCGATGGGGTTTTCTTGATTCTGGTGGATGCGTTGGTAGAGAGTTTGCGTTTCGATAGAAGGTTGAACGCCTAACTCTTCCTTTAATATCTGACGGCAGGCTTCATACTGGCGTAGCGCCGCTGTACGTTGGTTACTCCAGGTGTATAGTTGCATCAAGTGGCGGTGAGCCGCCTCATAGAGGGGATCGACCTTTAGCCAGCGTTGGGCGTAAGCAATAGCGCGCTCAAACTCACCGAGGCCGCCATGATAGCGAACCAGTCGCGCCAGAGCACTGGATAGATCGTGACGCAAACTTTCGGTTTGAAATAACTGCCAATCATCGAAGTTTGGGCTATCTCGCAAACTAAAGCCGCTCATAAAATCGGTGTTGTACAACGAGACCGCTTCGGCGAGCAGCGGAAGACAAACTGTGTCAGCCTCGTGTTGAGCCGCCAGGCACTGCCCCAGGCAGCGGCGGAATTGCGTTACATCGGACCAGAGAGGGGCGTCTTGATTTAGGCCAATCGTCTCGCGCTCCACCTCTAGCCAGGGACCTAGCTCGGCCCGGTGCAGCGTGACCAAAACCCGGCGCAAAGCTGATCGCGCCCGACGTTGATCGGTTTCAGGCCAGAGTAGCGCCGCCAGGGTATTGCGGCTGTGGGTTTTGCCGGATACGACCAGGTAGGTCAGCAGAGCCGTGGCTTTATGACGGTTGATTTTTACAGGGCGTCCATCCAATTCAATTCGAGGGGGACCAAACAGAAACAGCGCCAGGTGAGGCATAAAATTATCCTCTCTGGCCTAATTTTATCTTAAAAAAAACAAAAGAGCAATGAGATTTTTGGTCAGTGCAACCTGGTTTGCAACGTTTTTGCAACGATTAGGAAACATCCGGGCGATAAGATATGCTATGATGATTGAGGAACTCCGGTTATTGGTCTTTTTTCCGAAATAGTTTTCAAGCAAACAGGTCTATGAAAAAACGAATTCTTTACGTCGATGACAATCCACAGAATCGATTGCTTGTTAAACGGATCTTACATTCACAAGGTCACGAACTACTTGAAGCCATTGATGGCGAAAGCGGCTGGAATATGGCGTTACGCGAGTCGCCCGATTTTATTTTTGTCGATTTGTTATTGCCGGATATTGACGGCTTTGAATTGACTCGCCAGATTAAAGCCTCCCCCGAATTGAGCCATATTCCGGTGGTAACGCTGACCGCCTACGGCAACGCAGAAATCGAGCAGATCGCCAAAGAGGCCGGATTTGATGGGTTTCTACACAAACCGCCGGACCGACTGCAAATTCAAGCGATCTTAGCCCGATTTTTAAGCGTCAATGTGGTCGGAATTGTTCTACTGGAAGTTACTCAGCATTTAACGTCGAGGATATTAAATTGATCAATACTCAACTTACCCAACTCAATGTACGCGTGAGAAGATCTAAAGCAACATACGATTTAGTACCCGCCAATCAATTTACGCTGCAACAACTCACCGATATTTACAACCAGACTCGGGTCGATTATGTGGTGCCGATGCCTATGAGTCAGGGCAAAATGCGGGAATATATCGAAGTTTATGATGTCGATTTATCACAGTCAGTGGTGGCTATTTCCAAGAAGGCCGCCTTTGGGTTGGGGTTTCTGGGCCGACGCGGCGATTACACCTGGATTACTCGGCTAGGGATTACGCCCGAAGGACGTCAAAAAGGAGTCGGGCGCAAAATGGTGGAGGATTTGATTAACCGCTCTGACAATTTGAAGGCGAAAGCCGTCATCTTGGAGGTCATCAAAAATAATAGCCCGGCCCGCAATTTGTTTGAAAGCCTGCGCTTTAAAACCTTAAGAGAGCTACTGGTTATTCGCCGTCCGCCTACTCAATTAGATGTGCCTGAGGTGAACGACGGCATTAAGGCCCTGGGATATCAGGAGGCGATAGGGTTGATTGAGACTCGGACCGATACGCCGTCGTGGGTAACCGCTAATCCGTCGCTCAAAAATGCCGGAAACTTGTCGGCCTTGGTGGCCGATTTTTCGGACGGAGGGCGCGGTTGGTTGGTGTACCAGAACACCGTTTTTCAGTTGAGCCGGGTGGTAATTGAAACACAAGCAGGTGATCCCTATCAGGTCGCTACCCGTCTGCTGCAACATTTGCATACCCTTCACCCGGCTCAGGATACCGTGGTTGAAAATCTCCCGGCTGATGATATCCACTGGCCGGCCTTTAAGGCCATTGGTTATTTGACCTCATTTGTTAGAATCGAAATGAAACTTGATCTTCAGTCTAAGTCGAAAAATGGCTTGACTGTCCCCGTTCCTTGGGATAATTAAAAATAGTATATTTGGTTCTTAATTAGAGCCAGTTCCAATTTAGTAAACCACAGTGGCGGGTTGTTTAATTAAACAACCGGCTTTTTTTTTCTGATAGATCAGGGCGCCGGTACGTAATTCCAGCCAAAACGTCGGTCTCCTGAACCATGAGTTTAATTCTATGGAGTTAAATGAATGAAACATCCCTCATCTTCAACCCAACAGTTCCGCACCGGTTGGTCAACGGCCAATAGCGGCAGTCCGTTAACCTCGCCAGATAATCATGCCATCCTGGTGAGTCTCATGGTTCCGGTTGTGATGGTCATTATGAACAATACCATGTTCAACATCGCACTGCCGACAATTCGAGATACATTTCACATTCAGGCTGATGTCGCGGCCTGGATGATCACGGTTTACACCATTCCTTTTATGGTTTCGATGCCGCTTTATGGTCGCTTGGGGGATGAGTTGGGTAAGCATCGCCTGTTTTTATTTGGCATTTCCACCTTTATGGTGGGTACGATTATAGTCCTCAGCGCCACGGAACTACCGCTAATCATTTTGGGCCGGATCATTCAGGGGATCGGTTCGGCGGGGGTGGTGCCGCTCTGCATGGCCATAATTTCACAAATTTTTCCGCCGGCTGAACGTGGCAAAGCTTTGGGGACGTGGAACTCCATTGGCCCGGCCACCGGTATCGGCGCGCCTTTTCTGGCCGGCCTATTGATCGACTACCTGAGCTGGCGAACGATTTTTGGACCGATTTTATTAGCCAGTCTAGTGGCAGCGGCTGTTATTCATGGGAAAATTCCCACAGACAATAAGGTCTCCCAGGTTAACTCGTTGCGATCATTTGACTGGGTAGGTGTAGCCTTTTTGACACTGATGGTGACAACCACCGTTTTTTATTTGTCAAGCCAAGTGATTACCGGGGTGGACTCGCTGCGAGACTGGCGTCTGCTCATTTTAGCCTTGGTTTTCTTGATGGTATTTATTTTGTGGGAAAAGCGTCATAAAAACCCGTATATCGCGCTCTCCATTTTTAACGATAAAACGTTTAGTCGGGCCTCGGTCTGCTCCGGCATCCGCATGTTTGCGATGAGCAGCATCAGTTTTTTAGTGCCGCTCTATCTGACCGATGTCCACCATTTGAGCGCCGCTTCAACCGGCAGCATCTTAATGCTGCATGCCGGCGCATTGCTGGTCACCATGCGCATCGGCGGTCAACTGGCCGATCGCTGGAACAGCCGCCGCCCGGTGCTGATCGGGCTGGTGGTGCAAGTATCTTCGATGATCGTGATGGCGCTGTTACCGGCGTCGATTCCGATCAAAATACTGTTGACCGTCATCATCCTGCACGGTTTGGGGGCCGGCTTGTCACTGGCCGCGCTCCATCGGGCGTCGATGAGCAAAATCCCGAACGAACAGACAGGGACAGCAGCCGGCGTCTATAGTATGGTCCGTTTTGGCGGCAACGTTCTGGGGCCAACAGTGGGTGGCGTTGTCCTCCAACATGGGCTAGATCAGGCCCTATTACCGATTATGGCTTACCAAACCGTCTTTTGGTTCATCACCGGAGTGACGGTTCTGGGGATATTTGTTGGCTGGGGCTTGTATGAATAAGCTGAGCTTAGCGCTCGGCAAAAAACTGCTCTAAATCATCGAGCAAATCATCTGCTTCATCTAGAAGCGCAGTTGCCGCTTCAGGTGGCCGGCTAACCGGCGCAAATCGACCGGCTTCAGCTTGGGTCAGTAAAGTTCGGATCCGATCAACCAGCGCCGGGGTTAATCGAGCCTCGTTTAGCACACTGGCTAATTGGCTAGAAGTCATGCCGGCGATGGGGCAGTCGAGTTGGTCGGTTAGATAACCGGTCAGCGCTTGGTAAATACGGGCTTCGGTCGCGGCCGGATTTTGACGAGCTGTTGCCAGTATGTGGCGGGCTTGCTGACCGGCGCGGCGGCGACGGGCCGGTGGACTATTATCGAGCCGACGGAGATGGCCCCAGTGCCACAACCAAACGCCGCCGACGGTCAGGGCTGAGATGGCAATGCCGACCCAAAAAATAGGGCCAACGGAAACGGACCTGCTACTTAAACTCTCCGGAACAGGCTTGATATGCCGGATGTCGGTTCCCAAGCGGAGGACTTCTTGTCGAGGGACCGGCGCGGGACTGAGAAAGGTTGAATCGGTTTCACCCGAAAGGATGGTTACCGGCAGCGGCTCGGTTCGGATCGATTCGTAACGGCCTGTTTGAGGATCGAAGTAGCTGAAGTGGATAGCCGGAAAAAACTGCTCCCCGGCCTGGCGTGGAACGACCATCCAGGTGAACCGGCGTGAGCCTTTGATAAAATCTTTACTGAGGGAAACCTTCGTCTCAACTTGGCTCCCGAACATGCTTGTGACCCAATGTTCCAAATCGGGCAGAATCGGTTCAGTCAAGCCCTTGATGTTCCCCGTCCCCTTAAGCTCGACGATCAAATTCATTGGCTGATCAACTTGCCCGACCTCCGGACTGAACCAAGCGCTGATTTCAAACTGTCCCACCGCCCCGGTGTAGTGGGGCGGTGGATTGGCCGGTAGGGACCGGACCTGAATGTCGATTGATTGGCTTTCAAGAATCGTATCGGCCTCAGGACCGTCGCCGGGAATAATGAGTCGAGCCGGCTCAATAGTGAGCGCCCCGACCAGCGTCGGAAATAGGGCCAGATGAGTCGAATGAACACGATACTCGCGCCCGGTAATGGTTGTGGTATAGGTTGGCCGCTGGATGAGGGGGCTATACCAGAAGCCGGTAAACAGATGCTCTTCGAAGTGGGGTGGGTTTGGAAAATCGACAGCCTGGTAGCGCCGAATAATATAAGTAACCTGTTGGCCGAGATAAGGATGAGCGTTTTCAACCTCGGCATTGATAAAGAAATCCGGGGCAGCTGCTTCCGGGGTTTGAGCCAGGGCTTGCGAAGCAAATACCCCGATCACCATCGACGCCAAGGCGCCGAGATAAATGATAAATGTGAAAATAAGCAAACTTCGTATAGAGATATATTTATTATTGAAAACCAACTTTCAACCTATGACTCTCTATCGCGTTGAATCAGGTAATCAAACACGGCTTGTGTTTCGGCTAAGTCGCCTTTTTGTTGGTAGGTATCAATTCGCCGTAGTTCGCTTTCGATTAAATCGCTGCGTTTTAGTTGTAAGGTGCCTTGAGAGTGAGCTACCGTTTCGGACCAGGGTAGAGTGGTCCCCACCTGATTATAAATTCGCAGGTTCGGCATCTCTTTAAGCGCCACCGAAACGACAGTCATAAAACATCGTAGTTGGTGGAATGGCGCTGAGACTACCACTACCGTCTTCCAGTTTTTTGCCTTTAAGTAACGGACCAGACTTTCGGCTTCAATCAGGGTGTGCAGTATAGTATCTGTTGTGGGTTCAATAGCGATGATGTCGGTCGCATTGATGCCTAAAGCTACGAGGTCTCGCTCCCACGCTGCCAAGCCGGGATAGCCGGAAATTGTGCCAGCCGCGGAGATGAGCAGCTTATTGGTTAGGCCATGATGAAGCAGATCAGCCCCTGCTTCAAAGACCGATTGTTGGTTATCGACCGTCTGGCCGAAAAGATAAGCCCCGTCGGCTATCTCAGGAGGCCGGTTATCGCATAAGGTGCGGATAAGTAGTTCAATCACTGAATAATCTCCTAAAATGGACTACCGGCTGCCGATCATCGACCGCCGGTGGTTAATTCGGTGATATTATACAAGCTTCGGGTCAGCATTGCACGCTTCACGTTAAACCTGGGGTGATGGTTACTTAAAATCTCTTATAACATCAATTTTTCGAAAATTATGTTCAACTCTTGTTGAAGACGATTGTTTTTGTTACAATGAGATTCTTATTTTTTTATAAGGAGATTTTAATGGCTGATACTCTTTACCAAGAGTGTCCATTTTGTATGAAGGCTCCCCTTTCCTGGCAAGGTGACAGTTATACCTGTGAAAACTGCGGTCTGGCTCTTAAGGAACGCGCCGTACTGGGGTTATTTAACAAAGGACGATACGGGATTACCCGTCTGGCTGAGGGTCATTTTAGTCTGGTTACGCCGGAACTCAATAACATTGTCCTCAAACCGGATCCGCTGAAAGTGGTTATCGGCAATATTTATAGTGATGAGCAGTTAGCCGAAATTGCCAACGGTAACATTGAGCTTATCTCGCCGGTTAAGACCGTGCTGGCCCAAATTATTCTAGAGCAGCTTAATGAGGTTTGTTATATCAATGTCAATGGTCTGCGGCGCGGGCACGGTCAGCCGCTTTCGGGCGACAGCGGGTATTGGCCTACCGAAAAGGCCCCTCGTGAAAATATGAAATGGCAAGACGAAGGCAATCTTTTCTGCACCAACCAGCGTCTCGTGCTGCCCAGTAATCAGTTTACGTTTATTCGACTTGACCGGAAAGTGGTCAATGTTCAGGCATATACGGATGGTTTTGCCCTTCAACGCAAGAATGAAGAGTTTGCCACCTATTTTATCGGCTGCTATCCGCACGAGGCGGCCTTGGTAGCTGCTTATGCGATGGCGAAAGTTCCGGCTTTGCGCTCCAAATTACGTACAACGGAGTCATCATAATTACCCGTCAGCATAAAAACAAGCTAGATACACCGTAGCATCCAATATCATAGTGTTAACGTTAGAATGGTACTGCCCACGAATTCGAATTGAGTCGTCGTTCTCAAACTTGGCGGCTATCACGGCTATTTGACAATAAGGTTTGGAAAATTATTCCGAAAAGCGTTATAATGAAGCTTAACCGGAAAAGCCACTGCGTTTTTTGGATTTAGAAGGTCAAACGTAACATTCAAGGAGGCGATGAGCATTGTCCAACGAGAAATCAGAAAAATCAAGCTCTACCAATTCGGAACTTCACTATCATTATGCCGGCATGACCAACACGGGCATGGTTAGAGATCATAATGAAGATGCTTATATGCTTCCGGCGGAAACTGACCCCGACGTTTTAGCCCAGAAAGGGCACCTCTATATTCTAGCCGATGGTATGGGCGGTCACCAAAAAGGTGAAATCGCTTCGGCTATTACGATTGAGACCGTTAATCAAGAATATTACACTCGCCATAATAACCATACGTCTGAAACGCCAAAAGACACCATTGCCGATGCTTTGGCTGAAGCCATTCAAACGGCCAATCAGCAAGTTATGAATGCCACTCAAGGCGGCGGCACTACCATCATCGCCTCAGTATTGTACAGCGATACTATTGTGTCCATGAACGTGGGGGACTCGCGAGCCTATTTACTGCGAGACGGCAAACTACGACTGCTGAGCAAAGATCACTCTTTGGTTTCCCGATTGGTTGAAATGGGCAAAATTACCGAAGAAGAAGCCCTTAGCCACCCCCGTCGCAATGTGCTTTACCAGGCGTTAGGCCAAGGTAGTGATCTGGAAATTTATATCGTAACCGAGAAGATTCAGCTAAACGATGTGATTATCTTGTGCAGTGATGGCCTGTGGGGTGAAATAGGCGATCAAGCCATTACTGATGTGCTGACGACTGTATCAAACCCTTTAGTCGCAGCCCAGCAGTTGATCGACATGGCCAACCAATCCGGCGGTCCGGATAATATCACGGCAATAATTATCAAGGTTTCCGATCAGAAACCGCCGGCGGCCGGTTATTCCCCCCAGGTTAAATCTCCCCTCTCTTCGACCGTACTCGACGATACCCAGCCATCGATGGCGATTATTCCCAAAAACCAAAAACCGGATATTCCGCCGGAATGGGAAGATTAGTCACCCCGATGATTGATTTTGCCGAAGTGGAGCAGGCTGTAGAACGGCTTAATCAGCAGCTTTCTGCCGGAACGATAGATCGGCAGGTATTTCGGACACACCTCATCGAGATGATCGATTTTGCTGAAGACGGTTATTTCTGGATGGTCGGGTATCAAACCGGGTTGTGGTACCGGCATGACGGCACACAGTGGTTAATTGATAACCCTGACAGGCTAAAGTCTACGCTTCCGTCCCAACATTCCTCCGCAATGTCATTTGATGGTCGATCGCCTCATTCGTCATTGTCTTTCTTAAATCACCGTCCTCCCCAGGCCGATCAAGATTCCGTAAACTGGCTGTGGTTTTTTGCGGGGGTGATTTTATTGGGTTTTATTGCCGGTATTGTATATACCTCAATTTAGCGAAATTTTATTCCTCCAGATATCTTCTCAAAAATAGAAGTTTGTGTAAGACAAATTTAAGTTTGTCTTACACTACCCCAATTATTTGGATGATACCTCCAGGGCAATCTCGCGGTGGTTTTCGGCCGATTGATAAATAGCGTCGATAATTTTCATCACCATTAATCCTTGCTCCGCCGTGGCTGTTGGCGGCAAATCTTCCCTAATGCACTTAACAAACTCGGCGACGGCGTAACGGTGATCGCTGGGCTGGCCGATGATATAAGGATGAATGGTGGTCGGCGTTCCTTCAATCTCGGTAAAAAACGTCACGGTATTTTCGGAGGCGTAATTTTCTACATAAAATTCAATTGTCCCTTTTGTGCCGATTAGTGTGACATACAAATCGTCCTTACCTGGTTTGGTGTGCGAAGCCCAATTTGCCTCTAAGTTCAACAAAGTTCCCCCTTCTAAACGAATGAACGCATTAGCCGAGTCTTCCACGCTATAAGGTGGAAGCGCATCATCAGTTGGTTTTCGATTGGTTTTGAGTCCATTCGGTCCAAAATTGGCCTGAACATCACCGCTGACGGTCAGTGGTTTGGGATAGTTGAGCAGCCACAAGGCTAAATCGAGCATATGGACGCCCAGATCGATCAAGGGGCCGCCCCCGGCAATAGCTTTGGTGATAAACCAGCCCGTTTTGGCCGGAATACCGGTTTCTCTAACCCAACCGGCCTTGACCTGATAAACATGCCCCAGCAGACCATTGTCTACTGCCATTTTCATCCAGGCCACATCGGGTCGGTAACGACGGTTGTAACACACCATAAATTTGCCGGACGCTTGCGCGGCTGCCTCCACAATCTTCTGAGCCGAAGCCGCTTTTTCGGCGATGGGCTTTTCGCACAAAACATGGAGTCCGGCCTCCAGCGCAGCAATTGAGACCGGAGCATGCAGACTGTTAGGGAGGCAAATGCTGACTGCATCAACCTCACCGGAGGTGAACATCTCATTAAAATCCTTATAGCGTAACGGAACGCCATACTCGGCGCCAATTTCCGCTATTCGCGTTTCATCCAAATCACAAATGGCAACAACGTCAACTTCATTCTTTAAGGCTTGGTAACCTTCTAAATGGATCAGGCCGACGCCCATCCCCACAATACCTACTCTAAGTCGATTCATATTTCTTTTTTTACCCGGATATTTGTTGTAACAATTTAGCTGGTGTATAATATCACCTTACCATTAAGTTTAACAAAATTTATTATAAATTAAGCGTTTTTTTATTAAATATCTTCCTATGCGGAGTACCTTAGTACTTATGGGTTAGTAACGTCTATTGACCCAGTACCGCAAACTTGATATACTGACTTGATACAAGTACCAAAAAACCTAACACTAGATTCGAATTGGGAGGTTCGAAAATGGGACATCTAAAAGACTTAACACTAGAAATGGCGAGAGCCGTCGTTAGCAAGGCCGAGGAAGTAAGAGTAGAGGAAGTAGAGGGTGCCTCGATGATTGTCCTCGAGCTCAGTGTTGCGCCGGATGATATGGGCCGCATCATTGGCAAAGAGGGTCGGGTAGCCAATGCCATGCGAACGTTGCTCCGCACCAGTGCCGCTAAGGACGGTAAGCGGGTCAATTTAGAAATCATTTAATAACAGAAAATGCGGTATAAAAAATCCCCCCAATCGGGGGGATTTTTTTGTTTTATCGACCAATACTCAACAGCCGGCCGTCGCTACGGCCAAAGACCTCTGGGAAGTAAAACTCTGAAGCCACCGTGGGAATGACCTGGTAGTCTCCGGGCAGAGTGGCCCGCATGGTATAGCTGTACTCATAAGTGCCTTTGGGTAGATAATCGGCAAACAGGACCACTTTCTCATCGCGTAGTTCGCTGCGCGAGTACCAATTCCACCACCACCAGTAAGCGGGTCGTCCACCAAAGGCGATCTCTTCCTCGCCGAAGTAGGTTCGACTGGTGCGCCGCAGGGTGGGGTCCATCGCCAGCAGGCTGGTAGTGGCCAGCCCGGTATCGATAGCCTCCGCTCCGGCGGGAAGCGGATCCTCTACGACCACGTAATACAGATCATTCGGGGCAATGACGGTTAAATCGACGCGAATGACGTCGCCCAATTTAGCCTCACGCACGTCCTGGCAAACCACACTTTTATCCTTGGTCTGTTCGGTCAAACACGACTCCAACCGGTATTGGCGGCTGACGATGATGCCGCGCTCCGCCGGCTCGATATCTTCAACCGGCAGGTAGACTTTCAAGTGGGCGCTGTAGTAGAGCCGCCCATTGCCGTCGGTGCGAGCCACTGTCAGCGCGTTGCCGGTATCAACCAGTAAATCAGCAATCGGTATACGCTGCTTAACGCTCTCCTGTACATTCTCCTTCGTGGCCGAACCACTGATGATCTCATCCTCATTCAAAAACAGCGAGTAATCGTAATCCGCTTCCAACTCACCGGTCTCAACCATCCAGTCGGTCAACGCGATGAGCGCCCAGGCGGTTTCTTGGGTGGTCTCCCAAATGCCGTCTTGCCGAGCGACCATCAACCAGCGGACCACATTCGGGATCAGGGCGTTGTCCGGATCGAGGCGAGCCAGAGTGTCCAAAATGATCGCCGTCGAGCGGGTATCGGTGTTCATAGCCCACCAGTCGTAACTGTCTTCCTCCCAATGCGCGCCGGTGGCGCTCAAGATAGCGGCATTGTTCAAATCGGACAGCAGGGTGTCGATGTTGTCGCCGTACTTTTGGGCGTCGGTCAGGTTGAGAGCCAACGCCAGGTAAGCCCGGCCGTAATGGGCCAGTTTTTCACGATCCTCAAACAGGTCTTCCAACGCATCGACGGGGGCGGCATCCCCTTCGGCCAGCGTGTACAGCACAAAAGCGTGGCGATTGGCGTCGGGCGTACTGTTCAACTGGCGGGTGGATTTTAGATGGTTGAGCAGGTAATTCTGCCCGTTTGATAACACTGTAGCCGAGACATCAACTCCAGCCTGTTGGGCTTTGGTCAGGGCGAAGACCACGTAGGCGGTGATATGGACATTGCTTTCGGTGGTTGACCACCAGCCCCAGCCGCCGTCCGATTTTTGCTGGTTGTAGAGTTTGTTTAACCCTTCATCGACTAACCCCGGCAGGCGTGCTTCCAACTCTTGATTCTCAATACCCAATGATTGCAGGGCGTTAAAGGTGAGTACATTGGGTAGAAAACGGCTGACGGTCTGTTCGGTGCATTCGTACTCGTAATGTTCCAGGTAATCCAGACCGTCGCGCATACCAGCGGCTAGACTGGGATCGAGCTGGATGCTCAACTCGCCGCGCCGCTCGTCGAAATTAGGCGGCAGGGCGACTACTTCGGTTTGGTTGCCGCCTTCGGTTAATTGGCCCGCTGTGCCGACGATGTCCGGCGCAGTGTAGCGATAAACTAAAAGTGTGCCGTCCGGGCCGGTCGTCAGACGCGGTTTGGCGGCGTCGCTGTACTCGCCATCGGTACTGACGGCGGCAAAGACCAGTTCGGTTTCAGTCACATCCTCGGCGGTGACGTCCCAGGTGACTTTCGTTTCGCTCTGAGCCGGCACCTCGATGGTTTGGACGGCGGCGGTGGCACTGTCAATGATTACCCCATCGGCTGAGAGCGTTACTTCGGCTTCGATGGTATCATCGGTGTTGTTGGTGATGTTGGCCGCCAGTTGGGCCTTGTCATCGACCACCAAAAAGCGAGGCGCGACCGGCCGGATCAACAGCGGCATCGTCGAGACCAGCTCGGTCGTGGCCTCGCCAACCTCAGTCTCGTTGGTAACGCCGACGCCGCGCATCACCCAGGTGGTCAGGTTATCGGGCAGGGTTAGCGTCACCTCGGCCTGGCCGCTTTCGTCGGTGACGATGACCGGCTCCCAAAAAGCCGTGTCGCTGAACTCTTCGCGCACTTCAACGCCGGCGGGAATCTGAGCTTTGTTCGCGGCGGCGCTGTCTAGCGCTTCGTCGGCGACCATCGCTTCGGCCCGGACGACGTTGGTGGCAGCGGGCGCACCAGCCAGAGCCTGTGGTTCGGCCGCCGCCTCTTCCATTTCGGCGACCGGCGCTTCAGCCGGCGGCGCAGCCTGAGCAAAATCATCTTGGTCCAAGCCCAAATCTTCGGCCAGTTCCAGCAGCAAGCGGTTGACCGACACGCTCAAGCCGCTGGAGGTGCTGATGCCTAGCGCTCGCCGGTCGTAATAAGCCTTGACGATGGCCTCCGGCTGGCGCGGCTGGAGCGACAGCACCGCTTTATCGACCAGATCGAGCGAGAATTCAGCCGAGACCGGCTCGTTGTTGACATCGGTTACTTCTAAATTGTAAGTGACTTCACTGCCGGGTTCGGCCTGCTCCGGCGAAGCCATCAAGCTGATGTTGAGCAACTGCGCCGAAGGATTGACGCCGATAGGTAAAATACCCACTTTGTAATCCGCCAGCCGTGGAGCATCATCGGCGGTTGGCCCTTCACGGCCTTGAACCAGCACCACGGAGACATAGATGTTGGGGGCATAGTTTTCGGTGATCGGTAGTTGGTACACTTGGCTGGTGCTGGTCATTTCGATGACCTCTTGCTCGATGATGCGCCCGCGCTCGACGGTGACCAGAGCATAGTGCTCACCCTCAAACGGCGAGGGGATGAGAATTTCGGCGGTTTCGCCCGGTTCGTAGCCGGCTTTGTCGCTGATGAGGGTGATGCGGTCATTGTTTTCGCGCCGCCAGGAAATATCGTCCTCGCCGGCAACCCAGACGAAGATAGAGGAACGAATGGGGGAGGTGGGTAGGTTGGCGAGTTGGTTAGATTGTTGGTTGGTAAGGGTGGCGTCGTCTTGGGCGATGATTTGGTAGGAGCCGCCTTGGGGTGGGGTGAAGCGGGCGATGGCTTCGCCTTGGGCATCGGTGGTGACGGTGAATTGATCGACCAGTTCCTTTTTAGTTTCTGATTGCCAGTAGCCGCCGCCGACTTCCTCGATGAAGGTATTGACCCATTCGTAGCGCACGATCTGGACGTCGAGCGTTTTATCGACCAGTCGTTGGGCATCCCAATCGACGGCGATGAGGTCGATGGCGGTTTCTTCATTGGCGTCGGCCACCTGCTCTTGCGGGCTGAGGCCGATGTAGTAGTCACCCTTGTGGACAATAACCGTGTTGCGGCCCGAAATAAACTGGTTATCAGGACCGGTGGCGTTGGCTTCGATGGTCAATCGTTGGCTGCCGGTTTCTAAAATTTCGTCCAGTTCCTGTCCGTCGAGAGTCAGGCTCAACTGGCCGGCGGCGTCGGAGGTGCCGCTGCCGTCGAGAATAGGCTGCGGGAAGGTGTCAGGTTGCCACCACCAGCAGTCGAAGCAGACATAGGGATCATTGGCGTCGGTGAAGCTGTAGCCGCCCAACTGAGGCGGCTCAAATCGATAACTTTCGGCCAGCACGTTCCAGGTAACGTCGGCTCCGGCCAGCGGCCCGCCGAAGAAGTAGTTGGTGTGGATGGTCGCTTCGACATCTTCACCGCGCAGCAGTTCCGGCTCACTTGGCTCGACCGTGACCTCGAATTCAGGCGCGCGATAGGCCGCGACCTGCACATACTGCTCAAAGTGCTGGTCGCCGAAGTTGACCGCGATGGTGTAATTCCCCAGCGCCGCGCCTTCCTCCAAATCGACCGAACCGTTAAAGGTTCCCGCCGGGCTAACTTCAACCTCTTCTTCCAAAATGGTCTCATAGGCAGCGTCAAAAATGGAGACATTGACTCGACCGACATCAGGGCGGCGGAACTGGACGTCATCTTCGCTGCGGATGATGCCCTTGAAGTGGATGGTCTGGCCGGGACGGTAGATCGGCCGGTCGGTGTAGAGATGGACGTTGTAGTCCGGCAGGTTGTAGGCGAAATCGAGACCAAACTCATAAGGGCTGATGCCGCGCGCCCAATTTTCGGATACGGCGCTGAAGTTGTCATCGGTCGTGTCAATCAGCGCGATGATTGTCGTCCGATAGGGGCGCTGGCCCAAGTCCAGGCGAGCCAGTCCGCTGCTATCTGTGGTGGCGGAGCCAAGTTGTTGTCTGTTGTCAGTATCGAAAAAGACAATCTCCTGCCCCGTGACCGGTTCACCGTTGGCCAGGTCAGTTGCCCAGACCAGCGCGTCGCGCTGACCGGCTTTAAGGGTCAGATTGATCTCAGTTACAACAAGCAGATGGCGGTGAGCATAGTAGTTCTGATTGTTAAGCTGGGGCGAGTCAGTATCGAGTAAGTAGACGCCCGGCGCTAGTGGCCCGCCCTCCTCGCTCAGATCGATGACCTGGAAAGCTTGTTTATCGGCCGGCGCTTCAAGCCGTTCCTGCCATTCACGCAGCAAGCGCGACGAGTCAGGCTGGCGATCGGTGTTCCAGTCCCAAGGGTTGAGTACGTCCTCCGGATCGAGTTGGTAGAGGCGGAGGTTGAGGGTGTTAACATTAACGAACCTCACGACCATTTTAGCCGGCAACGCGGCGTCGTAAGTGCCGACAAAATCGGGTGTGCGTAGTTGGTAGTTGGGAGGCAGGGAGCGGGTGCGAAATCGGACGTTTAGGTTGTCAGTGGTTTTATTTCCGTAAGGATCTTCGATGCCGGGGCTGATGCGAACTTGGTAGGCGGTGGAAGGTTGGGCGCCGAAGCTAAAGTTAAAGCTGTTGTTCCAAGGTGAGTAGGACGTGTAGACCAGCGTTGGCGTTAGCGGCAGCGGCGGAACCATTTCGACATGGTCCATAACCGTAGCCGGATTGATCGGGGTGTTGAAAAGAATGGAGAAGCCGGTTTGTGGTGGGGCGTTATTGTCGCCATCAGCCGGTTCGGTGCCGACGATACGAGGTAAGGGTACGGTCGTAAAGCCAAAACTATAAGGGCTGATCATACCGCTGCCGCCCGCGGCGCCGGTCACACCCGCATCGATGGTGACGTTGTAGCGTGTGTCGAACTCCAGCGGTTCGGTGGGGGTGAAGGTTAAGGTTTCGCTGATGACTTCATACTGGCCGGCGACAGTGCCGCCGAACAAGCTACCAGCTGCGGTTAGCTCGAATTTGTCTTGCGCTGATTGGGCCTCGACCGGCTGGCTGAAGGTAATTTTAATGGGGTTTTCGATGGGAACCAGGGTTTGACCGTCGTTGGGGGTAGTAAAAACGACTTCCGGCGGTTGGGTGGTAAAGCGCCATTCAAAGTCGTTGGGCAGATCGGTCTTCTCGGCGACATCTTGCAGCCCGGCTTTGACCCGGACGGTGAAGGTCATCCCGCCGGGAAGATCGCCGTCCGGCGTGAATACATAAATTGAGGTATTGAGCCACTCGCCTTGACCGGAAATCGCCGGCTCAAATTCGAGCGGCTGCGGGAACTTTTCGGCCTCTTCCAACGAGGTCAGCGGCACCACAGGCCGGTTGAACATCACCGTGATGGTCGCGTTGGTTTCTACATCGGTCGTGCCGTCGGCGGGGATGATCTGGGTCACTTCCAGATAGCCCGGCGTGCTGAAGCGAAAGGTGAACGGCTCGGCCAGCGGCGCGCCGTCTTCGGCCACGGCATCCTGAGTCAAAATCGCGTCGTAGACGGTTGCCCGGTCGAGCGGTTGGGCCGGGGTAAATTGCATCGTTCGCTCATCGGGCCAGGTGATGTCGCCCTCGATTTGTTGAGGCTGATCGGCAGCGGTCTGAAGGGAAAAGGCAGTGTCCACAGCATTTTGATCCATAGCCCGGTCAAAAACCAACTCGATTGCGCCATCGGCAGGCAGTTCCTCGCCGCGCCGGGGAAATCGTTGCACAATGACCGGCGACACGGTTCCCAGCTCGACCGGGGTGTAGGTCACTTTGGGCGGGGGTGGCGGCGCGGTCGGAGTTAGGGTTGGTGTTGGCGAAGAATCTGGGGTCGAGGCGGTGGTTTGGGCGGCGGTGGCGGAGGTGCAGGCGGTGAAGGCGAGTAGAATAGCTAGAATGATGAACAATGAATGATGAATGATGAATAGGGCGGCAGTGGGAGAGGACATTTGTGTTCCTAATCTCCCATCTCCAGTCTCCCATCTCCAACGGTTTTCTCTTCTCATCTGGAAACTCCTTTTATCCAAGTTGGGTCTAGGTTTTATGATACATAGACGCCGTTGGGGGTCAAGGAGTTCCGTTGAAAACGGTCGGATTAACTACGTTTATCGATTTGTTGCTGAAAGTAGTCACGCCAACCGTCAGGTAGATCCTTTACCTGGACGGCTTTTTGGAGAGTCGTTAGGTCATCCTTTTCGAAGGCAAAGAGACGAGTAATATCGGCGATAGTAACCTCAGTTCCATCGCGGCGCAGCAGTTCTAATTCATCGCCGATCTGTATTTGGCCTTCGCGTACCACCTTGAAGTAGACTCCGGTACGGCGGCTGGCGAGGAAGCGTTTGACCATGTCATCGCGACCAAATTTGAGACCGAGTTTGAAGCAGGGTAGGCGCGGCTGGGTGGCGACCAGTTCGGCGCTGCCCAGCCGGAAATGGTCGCCGATATTGACTTCGGCCTCGACCAGACCTTCGATGGTTAAGTTTTCGCCGAACATGCCCCAGGGTAGATTCATATCGGGCAGTTCGCCGTGCCAGTAATCGTAATGCTCCGTAGGATAGGCGTATACCGCTTTATCGACCCCGCCGTGGACGGACAGATCGGCTTGTTTGTCGCCGTCGAGGTTGAGCATGCGGACCATCACTGGCCCGGCGACCGGTTCTTTGAAAATGCCCGTCGTCACTTTTTGGCCGTGCCATTCAACTTCGCGGGGTTGGCCAACATTAATCGAAATCAGTTTCATTCATGTCTCCTAATTTGAGGGTATCGTATCGGTCAGATTACAAGAGTCTCCGTTAGCGAAATCAAGTGGTAAAGACCTCAGCTAGCGCCCGGTGCATAACCTCGCCCGGTGCGTCGAAGCCGGTCCACATTTTGAACGCAATCGCGCCCTGATAAACTAGCATGCCCAAGCCATCCAAGGCGCGAGCGCCCCGCGCTTCGGCTTCCCGCAAAAACGGCGTGTGCGGCGGGTTGGGGATAACATCGCACACGACCATACCAGCGGTAATGGTGTCGTAATCCAGGTCGGGTTTGGCGGTGATATCAGGATAAAGGCCAATGGAGGTGGCATTGACTAGAATATTGGTTTCGGCCGGCACAGTATAAGGGCCATCCCACACCACAAAATCGGCCTGAGCAGGTGTGTTTTCACTAATCAAGGTGGTTAAATCCTGCCCACGTTGGACGGTTCGGTTGACAATGGTGATGTGCGCCGCTTGGGCTAAAGCCAGTTCAACTCCGATGGCTCTGGCGGCTCCGCCTGCGCCCAAAATAACCACACGTTGGCCGACAGGATCGATCTGGGCATCATCCCGCAGCGCACGGAGAAAGCCTTTACCATCGGTATTCTCGCCGATCAAGCGGTCGCCCTCGCGGCGAACGGTGTTGACCGCCCCCATTAGCTTGGCATCCCCGGCCACTTCATCGAGATATTTCAGAACTTCAACTTTGTGTGGGATGGTCAAGTTGATACCTTGCATGTTCATAGCGCGCAGCCCTTGCATAGCATCAGCTAAACCCTGAGGGTAGACCTCGATATTGAGGTAGCGCCAATTCAACCCCAATTCCCGAAACCCGGCTTCCTGCATAACGATGGTCGGATTTTCGGCCACCGGGTGGCCAAAGACGCCGACCAGTTCGGCTTTATAATTAACTTCTGGCGACATTGCGAAGAACCTCTCTGTGAATTATAGTGTGGACAGGCAGGGTAGCACGAATTTAACCGATTGCAAAACCGGTTGTGAGTTTTGGAATGTGGTTTGATTCTGGAGCAACAAAGCTCTGCTTTGTCGGTCAAACGTCAAAGTTTACTTTGACGCTCTCTACCTACGCTTCAGCCTTAGCCTATTTTTATTCTTGGAGTTAACACCATGCGCATCGATGCACACATCCATTATATGCCGCCTTCGCTGCGAGCGCGGCTGGCCGAATTTACCCAACAGGAACCGTATTGGGGGTTGCTGCTGTCGTCTGATGAGACTGGTAAGTCGATCCAGGGTTGGGCTTCGGCCGAGCGTATGATCGATGATATGGAGCAGGCCGGCTTGGATCGCGTGGTGTTGCAGGGCGAGTACCCGCAGCGCCACGAAACCGGCGTGGAGCGTAACAGCCGGGTGCTGGCCGTGGTCAACCGCTGGCCGGAGCGGGTGATGGCCTTCGCGGCTATTCAGCCGAAAGCCGGTCAGGCCGCGCTCGATGAGTTACGGCGGTGTCTCGACGGCGGGCTGTGCGGGGTGGGCGAGTTAAACCCGTACGCCCAGGGATTCTCGCTCGATGATCCTGACTTTCGGCGGTTGGTTGAGGCTTGTATCGATTTCGACCTACCGCTCAATCTGCACGTGAGCGAAGAGGTCGGCCACTACTACCCCGGTAAAAGCACGACGCCGCTGCGCCATTACTATTGGCTGGCTGAGCAATACCCTGACCTCAAATTGATCCTGGCTCACTGGGGCGGCGGCTTGATCTTCTACGAATTGATGTCGAAGGTACGGCGGACGCTAAAGAACGTTTGGTACGATACCGCCGCCTCGCCGCTGTTGTATCCCACTCAGAAAATTTTTTCGGTGGCTCTGGCCTGCATCGATCATCGCAAGATTCTCTACGGCTCCGATTACCCGCTGCTGGTTTGCCCGCGCCAGCAGGCGGAGCCGGATTTCCGACCGTTCTTGGCTCAGATTGAGGCGTTGGAGCTGGCGGATGACGTTTATGCGGCGATTATGGGCGAGAATATGGCCCGCTTGTTGGGCGTGACGCACGAAACTGCTGAGGTTAAGATCGAGAAAATTAAGCGTAAAAATGATGTGGGGGGGGACCAGATATCGATCCCCGGCGGCATCCAGGGCTTTATGGCGGTGCGGTTGGTTGTGGACGAGTGGCCGGAGACCGCCGCCGTATTCGAGCAGTTTGGCATTCCTTGGCAGGATTGCCCGGTTCCAAGTTGGGAGCCGATTATCCAAGCGGCTGCGGCCCAAGGTTTTGGGCTACATAAACAGCAGGCTCTGCTGGATGCGTTGAATGAAGCTGCTAGCTAATTGGCTAAACAGGATTTCGTGGGCTTACACCACTTAACTTCATGGCAGTGGTCTTTCAGCGGCCGGGCTGTTTCGGCGGTGATTAGGAAATTTTTGAGAAATGGCTGAAGTTTGTTATTATTAAGCTCCCCTATTTTTTAGGCAACTGATTTCAATGGAGATAGTGATATGGCCGATACTGTGTTGGAAAACAAGCCGGAAGCGGTATCTGCGGCTCAATCAAGCCAACCGAAGGCAAATGGCAGTCGTCGGTTAAAGCAGCCAGTTGACTTAGAAGCGGCTAGCGAAGATGATCGTACTGTCGTGTCTCTTCCACGAGCGGTCATTCCTCAGGATGTGCCTCCTGAGGCCGCGCTCAATCATCCGGCCCTTTATTTCAATCGGGAATTGGGCTGGATCGATTTTAATTGGCGCGTGCTGTACCTGGCGCTCGATGAGCGTACCCCCCTTCTGGAGCGCGTTCGCTTTGTGGCTATCACCGCCAGTAACTTGGACGAATTTTGCCAAAAACGGGTGGGCGGTCTCAAGCGGCAGGAGGCGGCGGGTGTCCATGATCTTTCACCGGATGGACGAACCCCAACCGAACAGTTGTCGATGATCACTCAAGCTTTTTTAGTGATGCATCGGGCATTGACTGATTTTTGGGAAAATGATTTGAAGACGGCGTTGCGTCAACAAGCCGATATTTATATTTATAATTATGATGATTTAAATGAGCAACAGCGCCGGGACATGTATGATTATTTCCAAAATCAGATTTATCCCATTCTGACCCCGCTGGCTGTCGACCCCGGACGCCCCTTTCCCTTTCTATCTAACTTGAGTCTATCGTTAGCCATTATTTTGCAAGATCGCAAACAGAAGAAAAAACATTTTGCTCGCTTAAAGATGCCGACGAATCTGGGCCGATGGTTGCCTATCCATAGCGAAGACCCTGATAAAAAGGTCTGTTTTTTACCGGTTGAACAGTTGATCAAGGAGCATGTGGGCGACCTCTTTCCCGGAATGGAGATTCTTGGTGCCTATCCTTTCCGCATCACTCGCAATGCCGATTTACGCCGCGATGAAGAGGAAGCCGCAGATTTGCTGGCGATGATTTCGGAAGAACTGCGCGAGCGCCGATTTGCGCCGGTGGTCCGTTTAGAGATTGATAAACACACTCCGGCTGTAGTGCGCGACTTACTCACCCGGGAACTGGGTTTGAAGGATTATGACATCTACGAGGTTGAAGGTCTCGTTGATCTAACCGCATGCTTTGATATTGCCAATTTGGATTTTCCTGAGTTTAAGTATGAGCCGTGGGAACCGATCAACCCGAAGCCGTTTGTCCCCTTAGACGATGACGAAACCTCCAATGAGGATGTTTTCGCGATTATTCGTCGGGGCGATATCTTAGTTCACCATCCCTACGATTCGTTTGCTACGACAATCCAACGGCTTGTGGAAGAAGCTGCTGACGACGAAAAGGTTTTGGCCATCAAACAGACCTTATATCGTACGTCTGAGGAGTCGCCCATTGTTAAAGCCTTGGTGAAAGCCGCCGAAAGAGGCAAACAGGTTGCGGTTCTGGTTGAGGTCAAGGCTCGCTTTGACGAGGCCAATAATATTGAGTGGGGGCATATGCTGGAACAGGCGGGGGTTCACGTGGCCTATGGCTTGGTCGGCTTGAAGATTCATGCCAAAGCGACGTTGATTGTTCGCCAGGAAAAAGATGGACCTCGAACTTACTGTCATATGGGTACCGGAAATTATCACTCCAAAACTGCTCGGCTCTATACCGATTTAGGCTTGGTGACCTGCGACCCGGTTATTGGGCGCGATATAGTTAACCTGTTTCATTATTTGACCGGCTACGCCCCGGAGCAGCCCTACAAAAAAGCGATTGTCGCGCCCCGCGATATGCGAAACAAGATTTACGAATATATTAACCAGGAGATTGAATTTCAGAAACAGCACAACAACGGGCGCATTATCGCCAAAATGAATGCCTTGGACGATGTAGGTACTATCCGGGAGCTTTATCGAGCTTCCCAAGCGGGTGTTCAAATCGACTTGATAATTCGAGGACATAGCCGTTTGCGGCCTGGATTAGAAGGGTTTAGCGAAAATATACGAATTGTCAGTATTTTGGGGCGTTTTTTGGAGCATGACCGTATTTTCTACTTCCACAACAACGACCAACCGATCACCCTTATTGGCAGCGCCGACTGGCGTAATCGCAACCTTTCAGAGCGGGTCGAGCTATCCGTACCGGTGGAGAATCCGTCGCTCCAAAAGCGCCTGATTCAACTGCTCAACATCGCCCTTAACGATAATCGGCTGGCCTGGGATCTGGGGGCTGACGGGCAGTATCGTTTGCGGCGGGCCGCCGACGCCCAAACGGAGTACAACGCTCACCAGATTTTGATGCAGCAGGCCCTTGAGCGAATGGCCTGATAGCATAGAGTTAAACATAAAAAGGCTCCACGTGATAGAATCATCACGTGGAGCCTTTTTATGTTCTCGCTGTTGATAAGCCTTCAAGTTAAAAACTATAGCTGTACCCAGTCATTAATCGCTCCTTGAGTGCAGTGTAGGGGGAGGGGAGCAAAGAACTAACTGTTTCCGTTTGAGGCTCGTCATGAACCAGTTTTCGAATGACGACCGAGTCTGATCCTATGTGACTATCCTGGGAGACAATGCTTTGGTAAATCGTAGCCTCTTTACCGATATAACTTTCCTGGTCGATGATAGAATGTCTGATCCAGGCTTTACGGTCAACAACGCTGCCATCGTGGATGACGGTGGGGCCGTAAAGCGTTGCACCCTTTTTAATTTTGACATTATCCCCTAAATAAATCGGTCCAAAAAGACAGACATCACCCGCCATCGTTACATTTCGACCAGCCCAGACTCCGTTGCTAATCTTATTCCCTAAATCAATGTGTTTAACTTTTCCATTTAACACATCGACAATAGCCTGTTCATAGCTTTGAATGGTTCCAATATCACGCCAGTACTGATTGGCTAAATAACCGAATATTGGGGCCTTGTCTTGCAAGAGGGCGGGAAAGATATCGTACGAAAAGTCATATTTGGTATCAGTCTGCATATAGTTCAAAACATCCGGCTCCAAAATGTAAATGCCGGTGTTTACAATATTTGATGTTATCTGGCTTGGCTCGGGTTTTTCCAACAATTGACTAATCCCACCTTTAGCATCGACGATAACGACGCCATAACCCTTGGGATTACTTACCCTTTTTAAAGCCATAGTTACGGCTGCTTGTTTTTCACGATGATATTGTAGCAGGTTGGATAAATCAATATCGGTTACAATATCGCTGCTAATGACCAGAAAAGGTTCCTTATCAAGAAACCATTCCGCGTTTTTTACGCCGCCGGCTGTCCCCAATGGAGACTCTTCCATCGCATAGCGAATATCCATTCCCATCTTACTGCCGTCGCCAAAATACTCTTGAATATGATGGGCTAAGTGCTTAACCGTAATCACCACCTCGGTAATATTGTGGTGTTTAAGCAAACTCAGAATATGGAACAATACCGGTTTGTTAACTAAAGGAACCATTGGTTTGGGGCGTTTGGCGGTTAAAGGGTGAAGGCGTGACCCAAGCCCGCCGGCCATGACAACTGCTTTCATAATGCACCTACCTGGGTAGAATGGGGCTGTCTGACTCGATTGACGACAGGTGATTTTTCGGTTGTGATTCGGTTATGCCAATGCTTCAAATCAGGCAAGTGTTGAGCATAATGCTCGCAGGTATTTTTGATTATTACTTGTTGGGTCAGTGAACTTCTTAATCGCGTCGACGGTAGTTGCCTGATCGCTTTAAACAGCACCCAATGAGCTTGCAAGAAATCCGTTTCAACTTCATGCCAACTCCAATATTGCCGTTCAAGATAAAATTCACGATTAAGCCCATCAACGTCAGGTGAAGCCGATAGAGGACCATTTGTACTGTGAGCGTACTCCAACAAACCGGCGCAGCGCCAAACCCAAGCAGAAATATGGGCTACTGTGTCTTTAACCGACCAACCGTTAGACATAAATGGTGCCGCTAGCCAAGCTTCAGGAACATTTTGACATAAACCTAAAATTTCGGTAGAGCCGTTCTTAATCTGTTTGATTACAGCGTCGGTTAGAGTATCCATAATTTGGCTCACATATAGCGATGACTCATATACTGGGAATGAGTAGCAATTTGTAGTAAATTCGTTTCACTGGAATTGTCATTGGATAGGTAATAAACCGAAGAAAGCGGTTTAGTTCCAGCTACATACGAATCGACTTGCTCTTCATTGGTTATAATGACCACCGGAGTATTGGTAAGTTTGGGATCGCTGGCGAGTTTTTCATACGCTTCGGCTAGACTGTCATCGGCATCTTGTTGGTCAAAATTTAAGACTATCAAATCGAATAGCTGTTGGCAAGCGATGTTCAGACCGTCAGCTATCGACTCGGTTCTGGAGACTCGACACCCATTCCTTTCGAGTTGTTTTTCTAGTCTTAAACCTGTTGAAGATTTATCACCAAAAATTAAAACATAAGGTGGATACGTTTTGTACCCTATTTGGCTAATGCTGAGCCCTTTAGCAATAGCGACATTTTTCGCGTAATTGGTTACGCCCATATAAATTGCCTCCTCTCTAAGTAAGTATTTAATGTAGAAATTATGCCGCCGCAGACAGTAACCTGGCTACGGTGGGTTGCAGTTTGGCCGTAATTGTATTTTTTTCAATATAGGCGCTGGCGCCACAACCGATCACACACGTCCGGCTTGTTTCACTATCATAATTTGCCAGCGCCACAATGGGAATAGCCGGCCAAAATGCTTTTAAAAGTTCAACAAGTCGAGGACCATCAGCCCCTAAGGGACCGATGTCGACAATGATGACGTGCGGCTCAGTGTGCTGAGCCAACGCAATGGCTTCTTTGCCGTGAGTAGCTTCGACAACGTGACAACCGGGAAACTTTGTCTCTAGCCACCTTTTGAGCGTGACGCTTAAATGGAAATGATCCTCAATAATAAGGATAGTCGTTGGCATAGAAGCCTCATTATCTGGAAAAGTGCATTACAGGCTTATTGGCTTAACTCGCTTACGGGGAGGATAATAAAGAAGGCCATTTTCCCGGAATGTTTGTTCTCGAAGACGGAATAACTTCAGGAAAGATGGCCTAACTCTATTAGACTGGTTGCCTCCCCTCGCTGTATCAATCCGATAAAGAATCGGTAATACAGATTTACACAATCTCTAGTATTATTGTACTAAAAATTGATAGTCTTGTCTGTAGAATAACTTTGATAGCTGGTGTCGGGAAAACTTGATAATAGTTAAGAAGGTTTATTCTAGCGAAGTTATGCCGTGGCGGATAGCAAACTTAACCAGAGTGGGGATATCATTGATCGCTAATTTTTGCATTAAACGGCTGCGATAGGTGTCAACTGTACTTGATGACAGAGAAAGAATCTGAGCGATGTCAGAGCTTGATTTGCCCTCAACCACAAGTTGAAGAATTTCTCGCTCGCGAGCGCTGAGCCGATCGAGGGGGTTTTCTGCTTCTTCAATCTCGCGTTGGGTGATATAGTCCTCGATAATGATATCCGATATCTTTTGGCTTAGATAGCGACGGCCCTCAAATACGGCATGGATGGCATCGACCACCTCAAAGCCGGCCGACGCCTTTAGCAGGTAGCCACGTGCGCCGGCCTGAAGGGCGCGATAAACGTGTTTGCTGGTCGCATGCATCGAGAGGATGATCACCTGGGTTTTTGGGCAGATATCGTTGATTTGTCGGGTGGCTTCAATTCCGTTCATTTCAGGCATAGCAATATCTAGAATGGCGATGTCAGGGCAGCTATGATCCACTAATTGCAGCGCATCGCGCCCGTTAGCTGCATCACCAATAACTTTTAATTCGGAATGGGCCTCAAGCAAGGAGCGTAACCCATCACGGACAATAGCGTGGTCATCTGCTAATATGATTGTGATCAAGATGAGGTGCCTCCACAATGACGCGAGTGCCCTTCCCCGGCTGTGATTCAACTCGACAATAGCCGCCGATGGCTGTCGCCCGTTCGGCCATCGTTATTAAGCCCCAATGGCGCTTTTCGGCGGGAGCCGCTTGATCGGCTAGTGCAAAGCCAACTCCGTCATCGCTGATTATTAAGTAAACCATATCATTATAGCTGCTAATAGTTAGCGTGACCAGACTGGGCCGGGCATGCTTGGCTGCATTAGTCAATGCTTCCTGAGCAATACGAAACAATGTGTCTTCAACCGGTGCGGCCAACTTTAAATTTAACTCTTCCGCTTGCAGGATGACTGAAAAATCTACGCGGGAAGCAAATAAGTCAATGTACCAGCGCAAGGCCGCAATCAGGCCAAAATCATCCAGAATCTGCGGGCGTAAATGGGTCATAACATCGCGAATGCGGTCACCGGTTTGTGAAATGATGTCCAACGAGTCCTTTATCCGAGACCAGATGATTTCGTTAGCTCGACCTGAATTAATAACTAGTTGAGTTTGAATAATGTTAAGATTAAGATCTAGAGCGGTTAAATTTTGACCAATTTGATCGTGTAATTCTCGCGTTAGTGCTCTTCTTTCAACTTCTTGGGTTTTGGCCAATTGTTGGGTTAACGCCCTAAGCTGCTCGCCTTGTTTTCTGACCGCCTCAAAAAGTTGATTCCGTTCTTTTTCAAATCGCCTTCGGTCGGTAATGTCTTGTCCAATTGCCAGTAGCCCGATGGTGTTATTGTTGTGATCTTTTAGGGTTTTATCATACCACTCAATCTCGCGAATATCGCCGCCCTTGGTGATTATCGGACTAACTACACCCTGAGTCTGAACATCATTGATGGCTTGTGAGAAGAGCGACCGGCTTCGCGCCCATTCTTCTGGCGGTATGAAAGTTGTAAACCAACTCTTGCCCTGGACTTCATCCAGAGTATAACCTGATATCTCTTCCAGATAATGATTAAAGCGAACAATATGCCCTGTTGTACCTAGGACCAAAATAATCACCTGGGCGGTGTCAATAATTCCTTCTGCAAAATCACGCCCACGCCTAAGCGCGTCTTCGGCCATTTTCAAATGAGTAATGTCTCGGCTCATTCCTACTAACCCAACAACCTGGCTGTGTGGATCGCGCATAGGGATCTTGGTGGTTAGAACCCACTTCTGCGTCCCTGTTTTCTGATCGGTTAGGGGTTCGATATGACTGATCTGTGGGTGCCCTGATTGAAGTAAAGCCTGTTCCTCCTCAAAAGATCGTTGGGCTGACCTTAACGCCTTGAAATCGACATCTGTTTTGCCGAGAACCTCTTGAGCCGTAGCCGCGCCTAGATGGCGTCTGAGAGGTTCGTTAACCAGCAAGTAGCGGCTCTGTGGATCTTTAACGTAGATGTCATCCGGCAAGTGATCCACCAGAGTCCGCAGTAGATCGCGTTCTTTAAGTAACTTTTCTTCAAATAGCTTTTGATGAGTAATATCTTGGGCTACACCGTAAATTTGAGTGATCTCCTGGTGGATACCATCCCAAATGGGGCAGCCAATATCGCGGTACCAGCGAACTCGACCATTTTTGCCGACCACCCTGAATTCGCTTATGTTTTTCTGGCCGGTAAGCAGAGACTCCAGACGATGTTTGGCTAACGTTTTGTCTTCGGGGTGGAAAATGCGACCAGATAAATCATCACTGTCGTTAAGGTCATCGGGCAACAAATCGGTAATTTGGTTAATCGAATCCGTGGCCCACTCTAAGCTGATTTTCTTTTCCGGTTCTATTCGAAAAACGTAGGCATAATCCGTACACAATTCCAAGAGTAGCCGATAGCGTTCTTCCGATTGGCGTATCTCTTCCAGAAGCGTTTCAAGTCTTTGAATATGAGATTGTAATACGTGATTTTGCTCGCCTGACAGAGAATATCTAGCACTCATCAGTTCAGGTTTTGCTTTGAATTTACTGAAAAAACTATGGAGCGATTTCAGTAAAGTTGTGACTCGTTTCACCACAGGGCTACCTCTTTGGGGCCACGTTTTTTGCAATTGTTAATCAAGAGACTTGCTCTTAAAACCTACCTCTATTTTCCCAGTATAAATTAAAACCTAGCCACATACGCCAGACAACTGGGGAGTATTTACCCTGGTTAACCGGCTAGTTTGTGAAAATGGTCACAAAAAATAAAAACACATCTCCTGTGAGTTTTATAAAACAGAAGATGTGTCTTTGACCGGAATGTGGAAAAGGTTAGAATACTATAGGCTTGAGAGATCGTCCATATTAACTTAACTGGTGATCTTTCTGATTTTTACATCTATCGCATGAAGCGCATCCAATAATCGGTCGGGAGAGTCTACTTTGCTGACAAAGGCATCAGCTCCGGCTGACAACGCTTGGCGTTGACCCCCCGGCCAATCGCTTAGGGCAATCACCTGCAGGTTGGGACAGGTGATTTTTAGGTTGGAGAGCGAATCGGCTTGCGAAAACCCCGGTAGTTCCCAGTCAACCAAGACTAGATCAGGTAGATTTGTCTGAGTTTGGGTCATCAGACCCTCGGCATCACTGGCCTCACCGACTACCAGCATATCGAGTTCCTGGTCTAGTAATATGTGCAGTGCATCGCGCACTTGACTTTTATCATCAGCTAAAATTACACGCACTTGGTCCATACTCTAAGATAAATTTTTCCTGCATTTTAAGTGTAGGCTAAAATCCTGGTAAAAACACTAGGCATTTGGAGAGTTTAGATCCTAGATCATTGGTTAGTTCTAAAGGGTGGACGATTGACCAGGTGATGAGCTTTAAGGAGGATCGCTTTGTCCGAAAATCGGAGCGATCCTCCTATTGTGTCGCAAACGGTGGGTCGATGAGACAGACCTGCCAACACCAGCTAGGAAACCAGATTATACTTTATGGCCAGCGCCGCCGCCTCGGTTCGGCTGTGCGCACCCAATTTAGATAGAATGTTGCTGACATGAAATCGAACCGTCGATTGGCTGATCATC
Source organism: Anaerolineales bacterium (assembly GCA_020634855.1). GTDB lineage: Bacteria > Chloroflexota > Anaerolineae > 4572-78 > J111 > JAGRBY01. The sequence continues at coordinate 79,799 of JACKAU010000014.1, read as the reverse complement.
ATCTTGCGCGCAATTTCCCCGTTGTTTAAACCTTTGACCAGTAGCGGTAAAACTTGTCGCTCGCGGTCGGTTAGATCTAAACCGACGTTACGAGGGTGGGTGGCGGCATGCAGCAAAACTTGGGCGGCCTCTGGCGCCAGCGTTGAGCGACCGGCTGCAGCCAGGCGAATGGCATCGGCTAACTCATCAGCAGACACATCTTTGAGTAAATAGCTGGTTGCGCCGGCCTCTAAAGCCCTTTGAACCAAATCCTGCTCCCGAAAGCTGGTGAGGGCAATGATATGAATGTGGGGAAAGCGCTTTAAAATCGCCTTGATGGCGGTTGGCCCATCCATTTCCGGCATGACCATATCCATCAAGACCACATCCGGCTCCAGCTCAACACATAATTCTATGGCCTCACTCCCGCTGCTGGCCTCGCCGATCAATTCCATGTCATCGAAAATTTTTAGAAATGCGGTCAAACCGGTTCGGACCATGGCATGATCATCGACGATGATCACTTTTATAACTTTTAGGGTGTCGCTTACTTTGTTCATTTTAGTTCCTTTCACGGGAGATTGGACACAATCGATGTTTAGACTTAAACCTGGAAGATCCCCAACCCCCGTTTTGGGTATCATAATCAGGGCAGAGCCGGCCACGCCACATTGATACGGGTCCCGTTTCCAAGTTGGCTGTAAATTTTAAAAGAGGCGCCGATATTGTCAGCGCGCTCGTGCATGATGCCTACACCTAAATGCTCTGACGAGATATTGCTTGTCTCAAATCCTCGGCCATTATCTTCAATACACAACTTAAGTTGTTCCGGATCAAATGTTAAAGTGACGGTGGCCGCCCCGGCTCTAGAATGTTTGACTATATTGTTAAGGGCCTCTTGGGTGATGCGATATAGCCCGATCTGGACGTCAGGCGGCAGGCTGTACTCGCCGTCAACCTTGAGTGAGATGGCCGTTTGGGTGCGGCTGTTGATGGCTTCGGTAAGATGGCGTAATACTTCGCTGAGGCGTCCCTCGGTGATGGCGGCCGGTCGTAGTTCCAGTAGCAACGTTCGCATTTCGGCCATCGCGCCTCTGGTCAATTGGCGAAGTTCGGCCAGTCGCCGCCGGGCTTCATCTTGATCACGGTCCCATAGGCGGGGCATAATGTCGGCAATTAAACTGGCCGAGAAAAGGGATTGGGTCACGGCATCGTGTAGGTCTCGAGCCAGTCGAGACCGTTCCGCTGCCACCGCGGCTTCTTCCGCCTGAACTTGCAGCCGCGCATTTTCAACGGCCAGTGCAGCTTGATCACAAAAGGTGATGGCTAAATCGATCTCGTCCGTAGAGAATTCTCGCGGTTCATTGTAGTATAGCGCCAGGCTGCCGTATACTTCTTCTTTAACAATCAGAGGCACGGCCAGCACAGCCCGAAAACCGTTAACTAACAACAGTTGCAGCTTTTCGTTCGAGAACAAATCTTCGGAGTCACCCACAGGGTCTGTAAGATTTGACAGAACAACCGGTTGGCGAGTTAGCAGTGTATGGCGAATAAGCTGCTGGTTCATAGCTTCATTCGTTTTGACGGCGTTATTGGCCGATAGGCCATAGCTAGCCTGAATGGCAAACGCCTCGTCTTCTAGCCGAAAAACAACACTTCCCCGAGCATCGAGTACCTGACTGGCCTGCAAGGCAATATATTCGAGAATTTCGTCTACCGTTCGGTCAGAGTTGAGGACAGTGAGCATGTCTCGCAAACTTTCGGCTACGCGGCGGCGCTGATCCGCCTCTACGCGGCGCTCTCGTTCGCGGTGATAAAGCCGCGCATTTTCCAGACCAATCACGGCTCCTGAGGCTAGCATCATCAAGGTTTCTTCATCCTGCGGCCCTAAAACCCCCACCTGTTTATCACCAACCGCAATAATGCCAATCGACTCATAAATAGAGAGCATCGGCACGATCAAATAGCAGCAGATGCCCAGGCGTTTGATCGGTTCGATATCAACGTAACTACTGTTTTTAACGTCTCTAATCAACCGGGGCCGGCCCGATTGAATGACCTGGCCAATCGCCGATTGGGCAAAAGGAATGCGATGGCCCACACAGAGCGAGGTGTTATTCTCACTGGAAAAAGCGGCAACCCGCAGTTCGGCGCCATCGACCAGGTAGACAACGCTCAAGCGGGTGTTGGTTAAACGTCTGGCCGAGTCGGCAATGAGTTGTAAGATGGCCTCAGAATCAAGCCGGCTGGTGATGGCCTGATGTACCAGGAACATCGACTCAAGCTGGCCGGAATGTTGTTTGACTTGTGAGTATAGTTGGGCGTTCTCAATGGCCACTACAACCTGATTAGCAAAGGCAAAGGCCAGTTGGGCTTGCTCTTGAGAAAAATAATTAGGCTCACTGTGGCTCAAAGCTAAGGCTCCAATTGTTTGTTTTTTAGCCACTAAAGGAATCCAGGCCCAGGAACGGATATTCTCCAGTAGGTCGTCCTCCGTAATATTGGCTACTTGGCTGATGATTGAAGCTAAGGCTTTGTTGGCGTGTGTATCTCTGATAATGACCGGTTTTCTGAGATTAAAGATGTTGGCATTGGTTTTTAGTTTGTCAATCGGCAGCCGGAGATTGAGAACCTCCTGTTGCGACCGAGGGCCTCGATAACTCAGCAATCTTAAATCGCCATTTTCCTGAATAAAAACAGCCCCTTCATTAAAGGGAACGACGGTTTGTAATTGGTCGAGAGTTGAATTTAACAGCGTCTCCAAATCTAACGTGGATGCGACATTTTGGGACATTCGGAGGAGCGTCGATAATTGTTTGGTACGGGTTTGAACGTGCTGTTCTAATGAGGCTTTGGTTTGCTTTTGAATGGAAATGTTGGTAATGGAAGCAATGATTTGCCGCTGGCCTTCAAACTCGGTGAAGCTCAACCCTACTTCTATTGGGATTTCGCTGCCATCTTTACGTCGCCCGACTAAGTCCATACCCGATCCCATCATTCTGACATAAGGATCGTCTATATAGTCAGCGCGATGGAGAATATGACGGTTGCGGAACCGCTCGGGAACGAGGATCTCAACCGGCTGATCAATCAACTCAGCAAGATCATAATCAAACAAGGTTTCACACTTTTTATTGGTAAAAGTAATGAAGCCGTCTTGATCGACAATGACAATGGCAACCGGCATTGATTGCAGCACGAATTTGAGTTGAGCATCGCTGCTAGAGAGGTTCTTAGGATTTTTTAGGAGAGGGCTTATCGATAATCGTTCCACGCCGCAAAGCTCCGAACTTACTGATAGTTAGAGTTACAATTCTAAACGTTTTCTTGTTTCTTCAAGTCGTTTACCTAAAATTAGTGCTACTCTTTGATGGATGGCATAACCGAAGCTGTGATCGGCTTCACATGCTTCCCTTAGGCGTTGCCCATCAAAGCAGATAACTTGCGTCGGTAGGATAACCAGAGCACTAAATCGCCACCGGTGCGGCGGAATAAGCCACGACCAGCCTAAAACATCATCATCGCCGATGGTTTGAATGGTTGTAAAGCCGCGGCCCGAAATAAACGTTCCCAACGCCACTCGTCCTTGCTGGATCAGGTAGAATTGATCGGCCGGCTCGCCTTCTTTTAGAATATAGGTACCCGGCTCAAAGTTGACTTCGTGTCCATATTTGGCTAATAGCTCTAAATATTGTGGATCGAGACCTTTGGTAAAAGACATTGTTACCAGGTCTTGAGCTTGCAGGGCCATGATTGATTTCCTGTAATAGCTGAATTGATGGTTAGTTTGGTAGTTTGTTGATTTGATGGTTGATTGGTTAAGCGGTTTCCCATTAACTAACTTTCCAACCAACCATCTATCTATCTATCTATCTATCTATCTATCCAACCAACCAACCAACCAACCATCTAATTTGCCTGAAACTAATATAACAACTGGGGATTGGTGATCATATCGTTAAGCTGCTGGCGAGAAGCGCGGATCCGATCCGCCATGTCTTTGCCAGCACACCGAACAATAGCATACTCAAAGTTGTGATCCATTTCGAAGGCGTTGTGTAATTGGCCGGCATTAAATGCTAATGCTCGCGTTGGCCTTGTTGCTGTTGTCCAAGCCATTTTACGTTCGAGCGGGAACAACGATGACCATCCGAAAAATTGCCCAGGCCCTAGACGGTTCATCACCACCCGGCCGTGACCCGGCACCTCTGTTTCGATAACAATCTCGCCTTCTAGAATAAGATAAAGCGCCCTCCCCAAACTCCCTTTTTCATAAATAACCTGGTTGGTTTCAAAACTTGTTTCTCTCGCAAGACCAGCTAACTTCTTCAGATGTTTGGTCTCCATATCTTGGGTTAGTTCTAATGAACGTAACATGGTTAGCGCTCTTAATTCAAGCTTGTTTGTCATGATGGTTCCGACTCCTTTCAAACTTCACTGTTTGGTTAGCGGAAAGTCTTTTCCCCTCGTTTATAATATAAAGCAAAACCTCCCCAAATACGCTAGACATTTGGGGAGATTGTCACCTGAATAACTGACCAGTTTTTAGCCTAGTCAGTTGTCCAGGTTGGATTTTAAATTTTTAGTTCTGGGGGATATTTGTTTAATTAACGGTGGTTCAAAGGTTAAAGATCGATTACATCAACCACTTGACAAAATTGGCGGCCCAGTCTCGTTCCTCCCACCCTTGCTTCTTATAGAATTGGCGATGGTATGACTCTCGCTCTCGATTGTTGATCAACCCCAACCGGGCGCAGCCGCGCTGCTCTGCCTCAACTTCAACGGTCGCCAGCAGTCTGGAGCCGAGGCCCTGCCCTCGAAACGACGACTTAACAAACAACTCCGATATGAACCCTTCCGGGCCGAGATGAATCAGATACGGCAGCCAATGGACCGAAATATAGCCTACTATTTCGGCTTCGTCTGTTTCGGCCACATAAACTGAATGGCTATCATCAGCCTGGCACAACGCCAAATGCCGCCCAATTCGATCGGCTGTCTCATTGGGCTTTTCAGCCGCGATCCGATCCGACCAGCCTAAATCATGCAATAGCATAGCGATTCCAAGGGCCTTGTCAAGAGTAGCCCGTCTAATTATGAAATCGGTTTGCTTATGATGTTGGGTGTCCATTCCTTAGCTCCTCGATGGTTTAGCACTCTCACCGGGTCGGTGTAAAATGCACGCTTTGCTGCTAATAGACTGAATTGTACTGACTAAAAGTGTCGTTTTGCGATCCACCTGTTTGAAAGGAATATATCTTACAAGCTATGACTGATGCCACTTTTCTTGAAATACTTGCCCTCGTTCTTTTATTTGCTCTAGCCGCCGTTATTCACGGCGCGTTTGGGATCGGTTTTCCGATGATCACCACCTCGGTGATGTCGATTTTTATTGGTATCCAAAACGCGATTATTCTGACGCTGTGGCCGGCTTTATGTATAAATCTATTACTGGTATTTAGCGGTCGCCCTGTGGGGCAGATTATCAAGCGGTATTGGCTACTGGCCCTGGTGGCGCTGATCGGTAGCTTCGTTGGCGTCTACTTACTGTTCATTATTCCCCAAACAATTCTCCAGTTAAGTTTGTCGCTAACCATTCTTTTCTATGTCTACACCCAGTTTCGCGGTCACACGCTCCGGCTATCCGCGGACAACGTGGGCTGGGCCATTGGCTTTGGCTTGTTGGCCGGCGTTATCGGCGGCGCGACAAATACGATGGCTCCAATCTTATTGATCTATCTCTTTTCCGTAACCGAAGATAAAAATGAAATCGCTCAGGGAACCAACCTCTGTTTTTTATTGGGTAAAGTCGCTCAGGCCGTAGTCATCTACAGCCAACCTGTTGCGGAAACATTGGACAACCGTTTGTTTGTGGGCCTAATGGTCATTTCGATTGCGGCTATGTATGGTGGCGTGTTTATTCGCCAACGCGTCCCCACCCAGCTTTTTAGAAAACTGATCCTGGTTATTCTCCTTATGCTAGCCGTGTTTCTACTGGTTACGTCACTCACGAAAATGTTTTGAGGGAGAAACAACTTCTTAGCCACAATAAAAAACGCCAACCTTTTTCAGATTGGCGTTGTTGTCTCTTCACTTACAGGCGAATGCCCCCTACGGGATTCGAACCCGTGTCGCCACCTTGAAAGGGTGGTGTCCTAGTCCTCTAGACGAAGGGGGCGTGTAGTTATCTGACGCGTGAAGGCAACAGAGAATAATATACCACGAGTTTGAGTTTGAAGCAAACCCGATCCGTGAAAAATTTACTTAAAAAGGGTGTCGGCTAATTTGCCGATAGCCGAGGCAGCCGGTGTTTGAGGGCTGGCGAGCAGCAGGGGCTTACCACTATTAACGGCTCTGATCATCTCTGGCTCGAACGGTACAGCCAAGGTAATGGGACGCTTAATCACTTTTTGAATGGTTTGCAGTGGCAGCGAATGACGAGGCGTAATTTGATTGACAACTAAACTGATTTTCTGATCATCTACTCCCAATTGAGCCAATCCTTGCAAGGCAATCACCGTCGATTGGACGGACGGCATATCGGGCGACAGTACCAAGACGATTTTGTCGAGCAGGGGTAGTAGCGCCGAAAATTGCGGTTCTAAAAGATGAGAGAGATCCAACACCGTAAAGTCGAAGCTGGATTTTAGACATTGGACCAGCGACTCCAGTCGATCTGGCGGAGCGACAGCTTCGCTAAAAGCCGGCAAAGAAGCTAATAGCTGCACGCCGCTGCTGTGTTTGACCAGATAGGGTTGGACCATCTCGGTTGTAAATTGCGGCTCGCCGGTCGAAAGGAGCTTGGGGAGACTGCTGGTCGGACGGACTCCCAGCATCAAAGCTGAATGACCGCCGACTAATGCCAGATCGGCTAAGACCGCGCCGGCCTTATGGGCTAGGGTAAGCGCGATAGCTAAATTGACGGCCAAACTTGTTACGCCGGTACCCCCTTTCATACTAAATAGCCCAACAGTGCCGCCTAAAGTGGGCGGGGTTGCCGTTGGTAGTAATTCCTCTATCCGGCTAACCAGCTCATCGGGAGCGACGGTTTTGGCCAGATAATCGGTGGCGCCGGCATCAAGGGCCGTTTGCCGGTCGATGGGTTGAAACCGAGCGGAAAAAATGACAATGGGCGTATCTTTGAGGTCCGGCTTGGTACGCGCTTGTCGGCAAAAGTCATAACCCGTCATCTTGGGCATCATAACATCGCAGATGATCAAATCCGGATTTTCGATTTCGGCTTGGGCCAGGCCCTGTTCGCCGTTAGAACTAATTGAAACCGAATGGCCTGATCGCTTGAAGGAGAATTCCAGCAATCGAAGAATATCTTGGTCGTCGTCGATGATAAGAATATGCGCCATAGTTACTACCTTACCGGTAATTAAGGATTAAGGCCACACAAAACCTGAACCTTCGATTTGTTAACGAGCGCCATCGGCCCCTGGAATTTTACCGTTGGCATCAATGAATTCGTGGCGGTAACATCCGAGACCGGTAGAAAATTATGTGTTTCGGCCGAAAGAAGCTTTTTGATGTCCAACTCTTTGGACCCCCATTTCAACTGGCCTAGAATTTCAAAGGATGGCACGGAGATAAACAGGGGAATGTCATCGCGAGTGGTATAAAATCGCTCTTTTGAGATACCCTCAGACTCACTGGACAACAGTATGAAGATGATCTCGTCTTTAACCAGCGATCCCTTTTGATACGTAGCAACAATATCTCCCGGGGCGTTAATACGCGAGATGTAGATATCCACAATATCCAAATAATCGGTCATACGATCGGCCAGAACATCAACCAATCTTCGCTTATAGACAATGATACTGGCGGAGAAACGGTAACTGCTGGTAAAAAAATCAGCTGTTACACGACCTGAACTGGTTCGGCGAACTGTATTCATAGCGAAGACCTTTTTATTGAAGCTTATGGCCTAGCGACCACCTTAAAGTTTACAATAATAGTTTATCTCATGTTCTCTTGATTGGGAATAGCCCAAGGGTCATTGGTCGTTGGAAATTAGGAGGGGAAGTTGATTACCGGCTGTTTGAGTTTGAAACCGACGCTGTACCACGCAGAGGTTCTGACCAAAGCAGTTGCTGCAAATTATCCATGGCATGATCATCGTAAACCTGTTCGCCGCAAACATCGCATACCAGCGCCGGCATCCGGTTGGCAACCATTAGGTTTCTCCCATGCCATTCCAGATATGTCATTAATCGCTCGCTTAAACGTCCTATTCGACAAGACGGACAAGTTTTCATTATTGTTGAGCCTCTTTTACTATTTTTACTCCGGCGCTAACCCCTAAGCGATTAGCCCCAGCCGCAACCATGCGTTTTGCATCTGAATAATTCTTGATCCCACCGGAAGCTTTTACGCCCATTTCCGGCCCAACGGTTTGACGCATTAGTGCTACATCTTCAACCGTTGCGCCTTTACTGCTGAAACCGGTTGAGGTTTTTACAAAGTCGGCTCCACTTTTTTGGGCCAACCGGCATGCGGTAACTTTTTCTTCGTCGGATAATAGGGCGGTTTCAATGATAACTTTGCAAATGGCCCCGTGTTGGTGCGATGTGTTCACCACATGGCTAATGTCATCTTCAATCAAACGATGATCGCCTGATTTTAACGCGCCAATGTTGATGACCATATCAATTTCGGTGGCTCCATCATCAAGCGCCTGTTGGGTTTCAAATACCTTGGTGGCGGTGACGTTTGCTCCCAGTGGGAAGCCGACCACAGTACAAACCTCAACCTCAGACCCTTGCAGTTGTTCGGCAGCCAACTTTACATACGTCGGATTGACACAAACCGAGGCAAACTTATAGGTCAACGCCTCTTGGCACAATTGTTCAATTTGTTCCGGTGTGGCTTCAGGTTTAAGAAGGGTGTGATCAATTAGACGAGCAATATTCATCGCAACTCCAAACTCTCAATGGCTATTCGTTATTGGCGCTGGCGCTGGGAATGAACTGGCCCACAAAATGTTTGAGGGTTGCATCTTCGCTTGGGATGTCTCGTGGAATCGTACCCCATTGATCCGGTGGCCAATAGGATACCCAGGCTCGTCCGACAATATTTTCGATGGGTAACGGGCCCCAGTTGTGGGAGTCGTTAGAGTTGTTGCGGTTATCACCCAGAACAAATACGTCGCCCTCCGGCACGATAATCGAACTAGGCATGGTATAGGTTCCGGGCACGGGTTCAAATGGTTCATCAAGTTTGGTTCCATTGATAAAAACTTGCCCGTTAACAATGTTGACCTCTTCGCCGGGTAAGCCGATAATCCGTTTAACATAGTCCTCATTCGGATTACTGGGCGGCACAAAAACAATCACATCCCCCCGTTGGGGGCCGCCGATACCGAGATACTCCGTCACCAGCGGGTTGTACGAGACTTTATCGATGATCAGGTACTGGCCGTCATGCAGGTTATTGACCATACTGGTGCCAACGACCCGAAAATTTCTGACAACGGTCTGGATCAGAAAGAAGATAATAAGGGTTAGGATGATGGTTTCCCCAACCTCTCGTACAATCGACCAGGCTGTCTGCCAACGCGACTCTTCGGGCTTGGGGGTTGGCTCATCTTCCAGCGGTTCCAGAGTGAAATTTGAGAAATTAGCTTCAGCCGGCGACGACTTGTAATCGAAGTCGGCTGGGGCCGGCTCATCGGCGTCGGTTGATGACCGTTGCTGATTCAAAAATTGGTGTAGATCAGACGCATCTGCCTCTGATGTTCTGACACTCGTATCCAGGTGATCCTCATCCGGGTCCTGATCAAAATCGGGTAGAGGCGGCAAGTCAGCCCCACGGCCAGACGAAGGATTGACCGGCGGAAACTCGTTGTCAGGTGGTGTGTTTGATTTTGGATCGCGATCTTTGTCGGGTTGATTATTAAACAATTGGGACAAAGAAATCTCCTAACTTTGATTAACTAGAATTATAGCCTACATAGTGATGCGTTGCAAGCATCAGAAATTACGGCTGTAATCCGCCAGCCCCACGCTTAATCGATGCCTTCTTCTCGCTCCCCGCGCAGTAAATTGACCCGCGTCGACCGGCCGGCCCGGAGCGCTGTTTCATCTTGGAAGCCCATCGCGGCGTAAAAATTGGCGTCGTAGCTGCGAGTTTGGATGACCACCGGCATCGGCACGGCGTGACCCATAATCAGCGCCTGCTGCTTGGTATCGAGCCGGGCCAGCACCTCTCGCAGCGCACCCGCGCCGGAGACGCCGGTCAGCACCGCCGCGATGTCGCGCTCGTTGTCGAGCAGCGCCGTCACCCGAGTGCCGATCTGGCTCATCACCTCCTCATCGATGCCTGATGGACGCTGATCGACAATAAGCAAGGTCACATTGTACTTGCGTAATTCACGGGCAATGGTGCCGAAGATCGTTTGGCGGGCGATTTGCGGATCGAGAAACTTGTGCGCCTCCTCAATGACGATCATCAACTGCTGCGGTTCCTGGGCTGCATCTCCGAGCGCTTGCTCAACCCGTTCCACGTACATCTGGTGAATTCGGCGCGTTAGATAGTTCGCCACTAAAATATAGGCTTCCAGCGAGTTGCCATAGCGGCCAAATTCCAGCACCACGGTAATGCCCTTATCCAGATAATCGATGATTTTCTGGGCCGAGTCGCCTTTCCAGCTATCGCGCAAAAATTCGAAGCGGGTCAACCGTTCCAGCCGGCGGCTCAGCGCATCCAAACTGGAGCGATTGATCGTGGTGCCTTCCACCAAAAGATCGATGGTGTCTTTATCGGCTTCGAGCAGTTGTTTGATCCAGCCTCGACCCCAGGCCCGCCGCAGGCTATAGGCCGCGCCGATCATCTGATCGCTCAGGTCGAGCGTCACCCGCAGCATTTCCAAATCCTCCGGCTGAATGTCAGACCAATCCAGCACTACCGTAAAATCGGGCCGAACTTTACGGCGGCGGCTCGAGGCTTCGTCCAGGGTGAAAATGGCCACCTGCTGGGGAAAAAGCTGCTTCAGCCCCTTAACCGGCGTCCGGTTCTCACTCTGCACTTCCCAGCCGTAATCGTTATGCATATCAAAGATCAGGCTGACGGCAGCGCGGCGCTTGATCACCCCGGCCAGCAGCAGCCGGGTCAGAAAACTCTTGCCCGTCCCGCTCTTGCCGAAGATACCTACGCTACGTTCGACCATGCGCACCAGATCGAGATTGACCTGGACATTTTCCATATCCAGCGGCTCGCCGATGTGAAAATGCTGCTCATCTTCCGCGCCGAAGACCATGTTGACATCGTCCTCGTCGGCGGCCCGTACCAGCGAAAAGTGGCCGGGGATGGTCTTGACCGGACGAGGCTCCTCGGCGGCTTGATCCAGCACCAACATGGGCGAGATGTGAATGCGGCCAAAGGTGCTGATACCGGCGTAGACTTCGCGTAGGAAGGGATCGCTGACGTCAGGCGGTGTTTTTTCAATTTGAGGATTGGTGTTATCCAGGGCGACATCGGTAATCATACCAAAGAATTTGAGCTGCTCGCCCTCAATGATCACGTAGCGTCCGACAGCCATTTCCTCGATCGGGGCGCTGGGGTCTAGCTTGACCTCCAGCCCTTTGCTGAGCGATCCGCTCATAACCATGCCCAGTTTTTGGGTCACTGCCCGGGGGAAGAAGGCGTCGAAATCATTAAATTCGTTATCTGCCATTAAATTGCCTTTTAGTTATCTTGCTAACGGACACGTTTTCAATTTGACCGATATGAAGCCCCCCAAATTGCCGTTGAGCCAATAGACCGCCGCTAACTGACCGCAGACCGCTAAAAAACAGACCGCTCGTTGAATTTTGGCGGTCAACGGTCGGCGGTCTGCCGTCAGGGGCGCAGGAATCTGGGCAAATCAAGGAGATGTCCGTTAGCAAATTTAGTTATCAATGCTGCCGTCGGGCAGAATCGCAAATTCGGTGTCGGCGCCATCGAGAATAGCTTTGTCCAGATTCGTTCCGGTCAAATCGGCCTCACGCATCAGCGCCCGACTGAAATTGGTTTGGCTGAGATTAGCGCCCTCCAGACTGGCCTCACTCAGATTGGTTTCGCTTAGATCGGCGCTGCTCAGATTCGACTCGTTCAGATTCGACTCGCTGAGATTGACTCGCTGTAGATTGGCCCCGCTTAGGTTGGCCCCGACCATTAGCGCACGGCTTAAGTCAGCTTCGACCAGGTCGGCTCCTGACAAATCGGCGTCTCGTAGATCAGCGCCGCTGAGGCCGGCCAATTTGAAATTGGTTTGGCTGAGATTGGCTTCGCTCAGATTGGCGTAGGTTAAATCCGCGCCGCTGAGATCGGCCCCGGCCAGATTAGCCCGGCTCAGGTTCGCCCGCAGCAGCCGAGCTTTGGCCAGATTGGCCCCGCTCAAATCCGCGCCGCTGAGATCGGCGTTGTTGAGCCAAATCGGACTTTGACCGCTGTTCAATATCTGGTTTAGCTCCGCCTCAGTAAATTCCACAATAACCCTTTCTCATTATCCAGACGTAATACCGCTTGATCTGAAAACTCCTTAAACTCTACGAACTCATCGGCCGGATCCGGCGCAGAATATTATCCAGCCTGACCAAATCAAAATTAAGCAGGCGAGCCAACTCGCGTCCGGCGTTGAGCAGAAATTGGCGCTGCGTTTCCGGCGGCTGCACCTCGGCTGCCCGGCGCAGATGGGTGACCAGCACCTCATCGCCCGGAATTTGGGGTGAGTTGAGCACCAGCCGAAAGTAATCAAGATTTTTAGTAAAGGCCCGGATGTCGGCGTCGCTGCCTAAAATTAAAACATCTAAACTTAAAGGTGGTTGGGGCGGCAACCCCTGAAAGATCTGTTTGTCGCGCTGGTAGCCGACCACCAAGACGCTGATTTCAATGGGGACCAGCCGATTTTCACGCTGGTCGAGTACAGCTTCCGGTTCCATCTCGCCCACCAAAATAAGTTGTCGCACGGCCGGATCATCCTGTACCTGGACGTTGTAGATTAGGCCAAACACACTCATTCCGTCGGAGACAGGAACCTTGACCAAATCGCCGAATTGGGGCACGCTGGGCTGCAACACCCGGCAGCCGACGGTAAAGCCAACCGTGCTGGCTCGTAACACCCAGCCGATGGGTAACGCTGTGGTCATAATCTAAAACTTTCCCGCCCAAATCGATAGGCGTTTTTGTTGCGTTGTTTGAGAGAAATCTCCGGCGCCAGCCCTTGCTGGCGCATTTCTACGGCCAGCATTAGCTCGACCGCTTCCCGTTCTTCGCTGGAGATAACGGCCAGTTCATCGGCCCGAGCCAGCACGTAGGGATAGCCGCCGGTAATGCCGGCCTGCCGCACGATTGCCGCGTGCAGGGTGTCGAGCGCCGGCCGGTTGGCGACAATCCAGGCCGGCAGTTCCACCCGAGCCAAATGGGGCGAGGCCGGATTCTGGCTGACGTTCAAATAAAAAAAGTGGATGGTGTGCCCGGCAAAAGTGTACCGATCCAACCCTTTAGCGCGCACAGTAAAGATCGCGCTCCGTTCACCCGGACCGAGGAAGTTAAACAGTTCGATATCGGTCAGCGTGCGAAACGCGTTGCGGCGCAGATTTTCTTCATTGATTTGCTCGATATCCAGTGATGCCAGATAAATCAGCGACAGGGCAAACGTACTGCGCGGCCGGTCGATATAACCGCCCAAAATGACGTTGGCCTCGCGCAGCTGATCGAGCAGGCCGATATATTCGTCTTGTCGGTCTTGCTGCTGACCAAAGGGCAGATCGATGACCCGCAGGGTCAATTGACCGTCCATGAGCGCCACCACCGGTTCGGGTACGATTTGAGCGTAAGCCGGCCCCAGATTGGTCAAAACTTCAAGTTCGGCCAGATCGCGTTTGACATTGACTTCGCCGGTGGAAATCAGCCGGCCCTGTTCATCGAACAAATCCTCCGGTTCGTAGTACAGTTTCGGCTTGGGATTATAGGTTTCGGGTTTTTGGTTCGAGCCATGCCGGTAGATGATGCAGCCGGTGTTAATCAGGTAATACAAGGTAATGGCGTGCGGATCGGGATGAATTTGGGAACCGTCGCTGGCGATGACCGTGAGTTGTTCTGGGCAGGGCGGCAACGAATAAACTTCTGCCAAAGGCTCTTGGGTTGGCGCGGCCCCCACCCAGTCAAAACGCTGGCTCTGCTGCGCCCTTTCGGCGCGCTGGATACGATCGTGCAGCTCGCCGGGCCGGGTTGAAAATTCACGCAGCAAACTTTGAGCGCGGGCTAGCTCCTCATCAAGGTGCGGCCGGTGCTCAGCCAGACTGCGGCCCATGGCTTTGACCTGCTGCGCTACCTGGTTGAGTTCAAGCGTCATAATCGCTCATCATCTTCATTATTAATGGTTTGGGTTAGGCCCAAATCGACGGATAAACCGGCGCATATTTCGCCGTAGAAATCCCGGCGGTTCGGTCAGGCTCTCTGGTCGGGAGGCTGCTTTCTTGGCAGAAGGTTGGCCTTTATAGTATAACAGTTTGGCGCATGGTAGTTCATCCTCATTGTAATCGATCCGGGCATAGGCCAGATCGCTGGGGATAGTTTCCGGCAGCGCGACGCCATTAAATAACGCCTCCCAGTGTTCAAGTGAAACCTGGGATAAGTCGCTGATCCAACTGCCGGTGTTAATATAAACGCTGCCGTTGCCTAATGGCTCTTCAGCCGGCTCGTGCGTGTGGCCAAAGATAATCACTTGGGCTTTTTCTCGTTCGGCGATCTCGGCCGCAGCGCGCCGGAGCATAGCCCGTTGCTGTTGCTGATATGTTCGACCCATTTCCAGCGGGTTATCGCTCACCGGCAGCGGCGGTGATGGATTATTGCCTTTATTATCAATATTGGCGTCGTCAAGATACTGCTGGATTTGCTGGTGAAACGTCTGCCGAAAGGCGGCATCGGTTTTGTAACGCTCGGCTAATTCTTGACGTTGACCATCGTCTTCCAGTTCTTGCAACAGAGGGGCGGTTGAGGTGATGGGATTTTGCTGCAAATAATTCATATCACTGACCACCAGCGCCGGCGTTTTGCGAATAAAACAGGCCATCGCCTGGCCGGCAAAATCGAAATCCCAATGCAGCGCGAACCAAATGAGCGTGGTCAGCGGTTTGATGTGATCGATAAACGGCCGCTCCGGTTCGACCCGGTTAAAAAAATCGATCACAAAATGCGAACCGGCCGGATAAAACAGTTGAGACGGATCGTCGGTTGAACGAGGGTTGAAGGAGTCCTGATAGCCGTTCATCTTTTCGGCATGCTGATGGCCGTGTTCAACGTATATTTTTTCGCGACTGACAAATTCATCGGCAAAACGCAGCAGCGAGACTCTGGCCCCGGATGCCCCCAAGACCTCTCGCAGGTAGCTTTTAACGCCGGGCCAAAAAAGACAGACATCGTGGTTGCCCTTGATGATCGTAATTCGCCGCTGAGGCTCATTGCTGTGCATAAAATCAGCCAGAGCGTTGAAAATTTCTTGATGGCCGTCCACAATGATTCTTAACCGCTTGATGCTCGCTTCTTCCGATGAGTCCAGATAAGCTTCTTTAGCATAAGTTTGGGTCGGGTCATAGTCGTCGACCGCCGGAACTTGCAGGAACTCAAACAGATCGCCGTTGAAAATTAGCTCGATCTCCCGTTCATCTCGTTCGCCTTCCTGGCCAATTTCATGCAAAAAAGCGATAAATTCTCGGCTCGCTGTAAAATCTTCTAAAGGAGCCGGTCCGTCTATGGTTTGTCCCGCGCCAAGATGCAAATCTGAGACAACAAATTTAAGTTTATGCCCCAACCTAATCACGTCTCCGGTTAAAATATGTCGGATAATTATACCATATTCGTTAAACGGTTGACAACAGAGGTTATTTGCCGATTGGCCGTGATTTAATAAAATTCTCATAGATTTTCTGAGAAAGTTTGATACCTAAAGGGAGGTAAATCATGCTAATCGGGGTTTTTTCTGATATCCACGATAATTTGGATAATCTCCAAAAGGCGCTGGCGGTGTTCAAAAGCCGCAATGTCGACAGCCTGATCTTCTGCGGCGATTTCTGCTCACCGATTCCGTCGCGGGTGGTTGGCGGCGAGTTCGACGGCGATGTTCATGTGGTCTTTGGCAACGGCGATGGCGACCGGTTTGCCATTTCGAATATCGCCAAAACCCAGTACCCTAATCTGAAACTGCACGGCGAGTATGCCGAGCTTGAGTTTGACGGAGTCAAAGTGGCCGTCACCCATTACCCGTTTTACGCCCAAGCTCTGGCCCGAACCGGCGATTACCAGGCCGTTTTCTCCGGCCACACTCATGAGCAAACCGAAGAACGGTTCGGCGATTGCCTATGGCTCAATCCCGGCGAGGTTCTGGGCTGGAAAGGTAGCCCCACTTGCGCCATCTACAACACCGAGACCAATTCCGCCGAAATTATTGCGCTTTAAGTGAAGAATAATCCTTGGCAATAAAATTGTAAGATTTCTCCTTTAGACTCAATGTTACAATCGTTTGAGTATTCAATTGCAAAGGAAAGGGGAAATTGATGTTGAATCGAACCCATATCGCCGTAATGCTGGTGGCTATGATGATCGTGATCGGTTACCAAGTCGTGGCTGCGGCTCCACCGCCTGAGGGCAGCGCTAACGGCCAGGATTACATTGTGCAAGCTGATGACTGGCTCAGCAAGTTAGCCGATAAATTTTACGGCGATCCGCTGGCCTATCAGGCCATTGTCGAGGCTACTAACGCCAAAGCGGTCGCAGACACAACTTACACTCAAATTACCGACCCCGACGTGATCGAAGTCGGCCAGCGGCTGTTTATTCCGGATAACTTGCAGGCGGTGGCCGATCTAACCACTCTGCCGCAGGAATCGCCGGTTGTAGCCGAAGATCCAGCTCAAGATCAGACTGTTGGGTCGGAAGAGGTGGCTATGATAAACCAGGATATCCCGGCTCCGACGGCGGAGCAGCTCGCACTGCTGGCCGATTTAGACATCAAAGGCGTTCCCCCTGACCTCAATAACGAAGTGTGGCTAAATTCTGACCCGTTGAAGCTGGCCGATTTGCACGGTAAAGTAGTTATTGTAGAATTTTGGACGTTCGGCTGTATTAATTGTATCCATGTTATTCCGTCGCTGCGCGAATGGCACACCAAGTACGCCGATGACGGGCTGGTCATTATCGGCGTCCACACACCTGAGTTTGGTTACGAACAGGACCTCGACAATGTCAAAGAGGCATTGGTCCGCTTAGATGTGCCTTACGCCGTCGCCATCGATAATGATTGGCAGACCTGGCGCAGTTACAAGAAACCGTTCAATCAGCGCTATTGGCCTAGTAAATATTTTATCGATAAAGCCGGCAATGTGCGGCACATTCACATTGGCGAAGGCCGGTACGATCAGCAGGAAGAAATTATTCAGGCGCTGCTGGCGGAAGATATCTAAAATAAGGACATTACGTTGTGTCAAACAAACTCCATATTTTGGTTGTTGACGATGAACCGAATATCCGCGAAGTGGTGGAGCTTTACTTGCAGCGGGAAGGGTACGAAGTTGAGGTAGCCGGCGATGGGGCCGCCGCCCTGCAAGCCATCGAGCGCAAATCGCCCGATTTGATCGTTCTCGATTTGATGCTGCCGGCCATCAACGGCCTCCAAATTACCCGCATCCTGCGCGAAGGGGATTACAATATCCCGATCATTATGCTCACTGCCAAGAGCGAGGAAGCCGACCGTATCACCGGCCTGGAACTGGGAGCCGACGATTACGTGACCAAGCCGTTCAGCCCTAAAGAGTTGGTGGCGCGGGTCAAGGCGGTGCTGCGGCGCGTTAGCGGTAAAGCGACCGTCGACACCCAGTCCCAGCCGCTTACCATTGGCCACATTACGGTTAATCCCACCACGCGTCAGGTTTTGGTTAACGACCAGGAAGTGGTTCTCACCGCCAAGGAGTTTGATCTGTTGTGGTTTTTTATGAACCATCCCGGCCAGGTCTTTACCCGCGATCAAGTGCTTGATCACGTGTGGGGCTATGACTTTTTTGGCGATTCCAGTACGGTCACGGTTCACGTGCGACGGCTTCGCGAAAAAATCGAAACGCGCCCGACCAAACCGGAATATATTTTAACTGTTTGGGGCGTTGGTTATAAGTTTGCTATGGATAAATGACTTTGACGCTCAAATATAAGATGCACGAGTTCTGGCCGCTGCTGGTGGGGTTGGGCATCGCCTTTTTGGTGGCGCTCGCTATCGCCATTTACGTGATGCAGGCTCCCCCTAGCGATCTGAAGGATCTGGTCCAATTCTTAGTAACCTCCAGTTTGCCGTCATTGTTGGGCGGCTATCTCGTTTTTGCCCTGGGTCGAAAATGGCTGCGCAGCATCAAATATAAGATTTTATTGGCCTATAGCCTGGGCATTGTTATTGCTATCCTCAATATTTACGTCACATCGAGACTTATGTTTGTTTCTACCCACGATTTTTTACTATTAGGGCTGCTGTTGATCTTCGCGGCGCTCATTTCCGCCTCATTCGGTTATTTGCTGGCCAGTAATATCACCCGATCTCTGTGGCTGCTGCAAAAGGGGGCGCACCAGGTGGCGCTGGGCGACTTTTCCGTACGGGTTGATCTGAATGAGGCTGACGAACTGGCCGACGTGGCCGAAGCTTTCAATATGATGGCCGATGAGTTGCAGCGCTCCTTTGCCCGCCAGAAGGAGATGGAGCAGGCTCGCCGCGATCTCATCGCCGCCGTTAGCCACGATCTGCGCACACCATTAACTTCCATTAGAGCCATGATTGAGGCTGTGGCTGATGGGGTCGTCACCGATCCGGAGATGGTTCAGCGTTACCATACTAACATTCGGTCCCAAACGGAGAATCTATCGAATCTGATCAACGATCTGTTTGAACTATCGAAATTGGAGACCGAGCAGGTGCAGCTTCGGCTGGAGCCGGTTAATCTCAATGACCTGCTGTCCGACATCCTGGAGTCGATGCAGCAGCAGGCTCGGAATAAAAATGTCTCACTCAAGCCGATCTTTTATGAGGATTTGCCGATGATCATGGCTGAGTTCGATAAAGTTCAGCGTGTGGTCTATAACCTGGTTCAAAATGCGATCCGGCATACGCCTGAAACCGGCACTATTTGTTTAGTGACCAAAGTTGTGCCGCAAGGGGTTCAAGTGGATGTTGAAGATACCGGTGAGGGCATCGATCCGGAGGATCTGCCCCATATTTTTGATCAATTCTTCCGAGGAGAAAAAAGCCGCAGCCGGGAAACGGGCGGGGCGGGTTTAGGCTTGGCCATCGCCAAGCGGATCATCGAGGCGCATAAGGGACAAATTTGGGTTGACAGCCAACTTGGGCACGGTACGCGCTTTAGCTTTGTGCTGCCGGTGAGTAATTGAGGCCCCCTAACTACCTCACCCTCCCCAACGTTCGCCGGATCGTGGCGTCGATCTTTTCAATATCGGCCGGCTTGGAGAAAAAACCATCCGCGCCAACTTCTCGACATGAAGCCCGTGTTTTAGCGTCGTCATAAGCTGACAGGATAAAGATGGGAATTTTATTTGTAACAGGATTGCTGCGTAATCGGCGTGTGGCCTCAAATCCATCAATTTTTGGCATACGAATATCCATTAAAATAAAATCCGGCTGCCAACTTTCGGCTTTTTCCACGCCTTCCGCCCCGTTAACCGCGCAATCGACTTCATAACCCAAGAATTCCAACATTTGTGAGATGGGATCGCGCAAATCTTTTTCATCCTCCACATAGAGAACGCGGGGTAAGTTCTTCTCGTCAATCATAGAGTTTCCTCCCAAAACCTCTAATTTGCACCCACAATTTAGCTGTTAAGGTTTTGCTGCCTGAGCCACAACATTATAGCTGATAATTTGGTTTAGGTCTATAGATAAATGTTGCTATCTTGAAAAGTTAATTTTACTAACCGATTCAGGTGATTGTCACTTTGACTTACGGCGATCAAGAGCCAGTCATCGGGTTTATAGATACGCCTTTCTAACTTATTTGTGCTTGTTAGCCGAGTCATGTAGAATCAGGACATTCGTTAGCTTTCTCAAACTTTAGGCCGACTTCGTCAACTCACATTACAGTTTCAACAGGAGAACGTCATGGAAACAGACCTCACCAACAAAACCGTACGCCAGTATATTGATGCCGTTAGCGACCAGTACTACCCGATGACCGGCCCGGTGATCGCCCTTATGGCTGCTCATGCGGCGGCTCTGGCCGAAGCTTGTATGCAGTTGAGTTTAGATCATCAGGTTGATAAATTGGATTGGCAAGATGTCACCGGCCGGATCGGGCAGATGGCCCATTTCAAAGACACGTTGGTCGAATGGTCTAACCAGGATATCGCAAGCGGTCGTATAGATGATGCCCTGGCTGCCGTCAACGGCTACCGCCTCGCCTTGTGTGACTATTCAACTGAGATTGCCAAACTGTCAACGCAGGCCGCCCGGCTTATACAAGATTTTCGGCCCTTGACCTATCGGCAGGTTGCCGGTGATTTGGATATTGCTGTTTCTCTCCTAACCGGCACAGCCCGGGCTGCGTTACAATTATTGGCCGATAACCTGACCGTAGAGATCGGCTCCGACTCGGTTCAAAAATATCGAGTGGTCATGGCGGATCTGACCAGCCAGTTGGCTCAATTGACGGCCGCTCAACCCACCTAAGAATTGCACAAAGAAATAAATCTATGCCAGAAATTGTAGGAAATCTCCATTTACACACAACGGCTTCCGACGGCACCGGTACACACGACGAGGTTGCTGCGGCCGCTGCCAGAGCGGGTCTGGATTTTATTGTTTACACCGATCACAACACCTGGGTCGATGGGGTTGAAGGCTGGTATCACGATTCGACGACCGGCCGTTCGCTTCTCCGTTTAATGGGCCAGGAGATCAACGATCAACAGCTCGAGCCGGAACTCAACCATATGCTGTGCCATTTTGTCAGCCGCGATCTGAACGGCGTCGCCGCCGACCCGCAGCAGTTGATCGATACCGTCACCCAGGCCGGCGGCTTGAGCTTTTTGGCTCACCCCCTCGAACGGCCGGGGCTGCGGGCCGCCGCCGAAACCTATCCCTGGATAAGCTGGAATATCTGTGGCTACACCGGCATCGAGTTGTGGAATGCGATGACCGATGTTAAATGGCGGCTGCGTACGCTGTGGCCTCGGGCCGTAGCCGGCGCTTATGTGCCGCAGTGGGTGCTGACCGCGCCCTTTCCGGAGGTGCTGGCCAAGTGGGACGAACTGTTGGCTTCCGGGAAAAAGGTCGTGGCCATCGGCGGTTCCGATGCCCACGCCATGTCTTTCTCGCTTGGGCCGCTGACCCGGACGGTCTATCCCTACGAATTTTTATTCAAAGCCGTCAACACGCACCTCATTTTGCCCGACGTGCTGTCTCAAGATACGGGGCAAGCGCAGCAGCAAATTTATGATGCTCTAAGCGCCGGGCACTGCTTTATCGGCAACGGTCTGATCGAATCACCGCGTGGTTTTGAATTTGCCGCCAAGAGTGGCTCGACCGAGGCGATGATGGGCGACCCGCTTATGTTGCAGGAAGACGTCGAACTGCGGGTGACCAGTCCGCATCCGGCCTTGCTTCGCTTGATTAGAGATGGCCGCTGTGTGGCTCAACAAACAGGCACGGAGCTCGTCTGGCACAGCCGCCAACCGGGTGTCTTTCGAGTAGAAGCCTACCGCCAATATTGGGGCGAACTGCGGGGATGGGTCTTCACCAACCCAATTTATGTAAGAGCGGCGTAGTCTGTTTTATTCCTTCTTAATTTTCCGAACATCTCCAATATATGACTCAAGTTACCAGATACCTGAATTTTAGGAGTTGCCGTCTATAATTTATGGGAGGCTAAACGGCATGGAGAGGTCGCCCGGCACAATTTAGGAGTTGCCAGTCGCAATTCGTAAGCATTCAAAACAAATCTGTGACCAGATCGGCATAATCCGTAAGCCGCCCAACCCAATTTGTGAGTCGTCGGCCGCAATCTGTAAGAGTTCAAACGGTATTCGTAAGAATTCAAACGGTATCTGTGACTAGATCAATGCAATCCCAAAGTCGTCCAACGCAATCTGTGAGTCGTCAGCCGCAATCTGTAAGAGTTCAAACGGTATTCGTAAGAGTTCAAACGGTATCTGTGACTAGATCAACGCAATCTGAAATGCGCTCAACGATATCTGTGAGTCGCCGGTTGATATCTGTGAGTCGCTGAGTGGTATTTATGAGTCGCCGGACGTATTGGATGAGACGTCAGCCGCATTGGGTCGGATGCTTCGCTGCTTAACTTCCTGGACGTGATCTTTCTACACGCCTCTGCCGACCAGACGAGGGAGCAGCCGGATTTCTTTAACGCCAACGACCAATCCCACCCCCAAATAAGTGACAATCCCCAACACGCCCCCGCCGGCGGCGATAAGCAGCGGCGACAGGTTGGGCACAGCGGCGGTGAAGGCCATAACCGCCAGGCCCATCGCGCCGGCGGCCACCAGCGTGAGCAGCAGCGTCTTGAGGATCGCTCCGGCTTCTATCCCGTTGAGCCGGTAGTGAGCGATGACCAGCATAATAATAACCTCAACCGTCACGGCGATGCCGTTGGACAGGGCCAACCCGCCGGCCGACAGCCGTTGATACAGCAGCAGCGCCAGCCCCAGATTAATCACCATACTGACCACCGAACTCAGGAACGGGGTAACCGTATCTTTTTGGGCATAAAAGACGCGGTTGACCACCTCCAGGGCGGAGTGGGCAATCAGCGCCAGCGCCCAAAATTGGAGCGATTGATAAACCGCCGCCGTCGAGTCAGGGCCGAACTCGCCCCGTTCAAACATCACCTGAATCAGGGGCAGGCCCAGCACCATCAGGCCGACCATGGCCGGGATGGACAGAGCCAGAATGATGCGCAAGGTTTGGGCCAGCGTATGGCGCAGCGTGGCGATATCGCCCCGGGCCGCCAGTTCCGACAGGGTGGGAAACAGCACAATGCCAATAGCCGAGCCGATGATCGTTTGCGGCATCTGCATCAAATCCCAGCCGTAATCCAGAGCCGACACAGTGCCTTCATCGAGGCGAGAGGCCAGGTTGAACATCACCACAAAATTGATCTGGATGACGACGATGTTCAAGACGCGCGGCCCCATCAGCCGGGCGATGTGCCATAAGTCGCGATCGGCCCAGTCCAAGATCGGTTGATAGCGAATGCCGTAGCGCAGCAGGCCCGGTACTTGGATCAATAGATGGCCCAGCGACCCCAATATCGCGCCCCAAATTAGTCCATAGACGCCATAATCCGGCGCTAAAAAAAGCGCTCCGGCCATAATACCCAGGTTGTAAACCAGCGGGGCGATGGCCGGCAGAATAAAATGCTGGCGGGTATGCAGCACCGCCCCCAGTAAACTGCTGACGCTAAAGATAATGGTCGAAATGAGCGTCAGGCGCATGAGGTTGGCGGTTAGGGCTTGCGTTTCCGGGGCAAAGCCGGGCGCGACGACCCACTTGACCAGCGGGTCGGCCAGGATAGCCATGAGGATGGCAATCGTGGTGACTACCAGCAGCAGGGTGTTCAACACGCCGCTGGTCAGCCGCCAGCCGTCCGGATCGGATTCGGGCCGGCTGGTTAGCCGTTCGCTGAGGATGGGGATAAAAGCGGTGCCTAACGCGCCGCCGGCGATGAGCAAAAAGAGGATATCAGGCAGGCGAAAGGCGGCTACAAAGGCGTCGTATTCGGCCCCGGTGCCAAAGGCCCGGGCAACAACAATCTGCCGCCCAATGGCCAAAATTTTGTTCGCCAGAAAGGCGATCATCAAGATGCCGGTTGAGCGGATGAGGTGATCAACACGGATTTTGGGCAGCATGGAGGCTTAAGCCATCACCTCGGCCAGCAGAGCTTCGATGGCGCTAAACCGTTTATGAACGCTTTTGATGCTGCCGGTGCTGGTCGAGATGGCTTTATTGAACTCGTCATCCTCATTCATGATCTGGACGAAGCGGCGAATGATCTCGTCTTTTCGCTCGGTCAGCCGGTCGGGGTCATGGTTGAGCAGGGTGACGGCCCATACTTCAAACAGGGATTTGTTGATGGGGTAGCGTTTGCCGTCCACTTCATAAATTTTACGGAAGGCGTACGGTCCAAAAACAGCCCTGGCCCGGTTGAGCATTTCGAATAACCGTTCGCGTAGTTCGCGGCGCTCCGTGTCGTCCATCGCATTGAGCCGGCGCATAGTTTGGGCCAGAAAGGCGTCGAAATTGCTCTGCTGGTAGTCGGTGTAGGGGGTCAGGTAGAAGGCAAAGAAGCGGAGAATGCATTCGCGATCGTCCATGTGCTTAGTAGGGATGGAGTTGGTGGTGACGATTTTGAACTTCTGGGCTTCGGCCAGTTTCTTGAGAAAATCGGTGGCCGGCCCGTGAAAGAGGCAGTGCCGAATTTCCTGACGGGTTAAGACAATACCGCCGGTGTTGATCCGGTAAAAAATCGTAAATTTTACTTCATCCGGCACGTCGGGCTGAATGATGTAGAGGTTGAGGTGGGTTTCTTCGATTTGCTGCTGGTAGTTGCGGGGCAGTTCATCGAAGGTTTTGCCTTCTAAATCCTTCAAAAATTCCAGATTTTGTAGGGTGAATTCGTTTTGGTTGCAGAAGCGATCCAAGGTAGACAACCGCTGCAAACCATCGACCACTACCCAGCGATTGAGGGTGGTGGCATCTAAGTAAAAAGCCGGCAGGGGAATGTTAATTAGAATCGACTCCACCAGACGGCTTTGACGGGTTTTATCCCACACTAAGCGCCGTTGAAAGTCGGGGTGCAGGTCGATTTCCCCCAGCCGAATTTTACGCATCACCTGAAAGATTGAAAACGGTTTGTAATCGACCTTGACCTGGGCCGGATCATAGGGCACGTTGGTCAGATCATCGCCGGTGGTTTCCTCATCGATTTCTATGTCATTGGTTGTTACTACTGCGTCCATTGCAGATTCCCCCTCGAAAAATGATGATATGGAGCGTCAAAGTTTACTTTGCCCCTGACAAATCCAGTTTTGTCGCTCCTTGGAAAATTAAAGTTGGTAGTCATAGATTGCGCGATGGCTCAGCCCTGAAGGGCTTACTACGAATGAATCTACGAGTTTCACTCTTATTGACTTACTGAATTGCATTCTGCGCCAAAGTGTAATTTCGGTCAAATTCAGCCAAGAATTCGGCGGCAATATCAGGAGTGTGAATAATGAGCATGTTTTCGTCGTTGGCCCGGTTAGCATTGTCGCTAAAGTTGAAAGAGCCGAGCGTCACCACCTGGTTATCGATAATGAAAACTTTATGATGCAAGGTGTAAGGGTTGCCGTCTTGGCGGACATCCAAGTTTTGCCGCTTCATTTGCGCAAATTCGCTGAACTCTGTTTCCGAGCCGCGCGTTTCAAAGATACCGCGGACGGCAACGCCGGCCCGGCCTCGCTCCGAAACCGCTTGGCCGATGGCGACATCGGTGAAGGAGAAGGCCATAAAAGTAATGCTGTGCTGCGCGCCCTGCACCAGCTCGACCAACCGATCGCTGCAATCATCTTCCGGGGCGAAGCAGGTTTCAATCAGGGTGTCGCCCAGTTGTATTTTGGGATAGGGTGTGTTGGCGGGTGAGGTGGGGCCGAATTCGTGGCGGACGAACATTTCTTCAAATTCGGTGGTGTAGTTTTTAGCCAACTCCGGCGATTGAATCAAGATGGCATTGTTGTTGTTGCGGAAAGTGTCGTTGGGGGTGAAGTTCCAGGAGCCGGTCCAGACCGCCGCGCCGTCGATGACCGCAAATTTGTTGTGCATGATCGCGCCGCGCTCGTCAGGGACGATGGGAAAGCGCTCTTTTTTCAGCCGGATCAGGGTATCGAGTTGGTCTAACTCGTCGCTGTCGGTCACCAGCCGAACCTGCACCCCTCGATTGCGGGCGGCTATCAAGGCGTCGGCGATTTGATCGAGATCGAATTCGTAGATCGCGATATCAATTGTCCGTTGGGCGTTGTTGATGGCGGTCACCAGGCCATCGATAAGGGTGTAAACCCGCGTGCGTTCGTCATCGGGGTATTGGGGGCTGGTGAAGTAAAGCTGGTACCACTCGCCGCTGACCGGTTCAACTACGACCGGTGGCTTGAGGATAGCGTGTTCAAAGTCGCCTTCAAGCATAGCTTCCCAATCGACCTGGAACCACTTAAACCAACTGCCCAGAAATAGGATACCGACAATGAGCAAGAGTAGAAGGATCGCACCGGGCGTAAACTTAGCTTGCTTTTTTCGCGAACGTTTGCTGGAGGTGGTTTTTCGTTTTTTGGTCATGGTTGATCTTGAGAAGCTATGTCGGGCGCAGCCAACGGCATCGATTGCTCCGCCAGGCGCAACAGTTGCTTGACCAACTCACTGTCGGTCAGTTCGGCGCGTTTTTCGACCAGCCGGTTGATACTTAGCAGTACTCGCCGGAGATTGGCGGTGGTCGTTTCCAGATCGGTGGGAGCGGGACCGGTTGCCAATTGCTCCAACTGCGTCTGGCCCCAGTCCAACAAAATTTTAGCCGTTTCATCGGTTAGGGCGCGGGTTAGGGCTTCGTCTTCATATAATTGCTGGATAAAGGGCTGAATTTGCTCTTGAGATACCTTTGCCTCGGGTGATTCAACGGGATCAGGTTGATCAGGCTTTTGCCACCAAAATTTAAACACAGGCTCTCCTGGGGCTTGAAAGTTCACGCATTGTACCACAGTTAAGCACTGGCCTCAAGGTACGACTTTAACATGTCCCAGCAGAGCCGACACGCCGTCATTGGTCTCCAAACCGGTGACGCCTTCACTGGGGTAGGGCGGCTCGGCGTTATAAACCACTGCTTCCAGCCGGTAGTGGCCCGGCGGCAGATCAGCCGGCAAAGGCAGCAAATAGACATTGATGGTTTGATTGAGCGCAGGATCGGCCAACGGCCAATCGGCTGTGCGAAAGTGACGATCATTGAGCAAGTCGCGATCAACCTGGCCGACGATAGACCCATCATCGGCCCGTAGCCGGAGCGACACTTTATAATTGACCTCGGTGTCCCGCAATAAGGTAAAATGAAGCGTAGCCCAAACCGGCTCGTCGGGCGAGGTCATGTCGCTGAAAGCCAGGCCATCGAGCCGCAGGACATCGCCGAAAGTGGCCTGAACGGGGGCAAGTTGATCCGGCAGGCTAAATTCCGCCTCGCCGGAGAGATCGAACCAGCGCACCTGATAGCCGCGAAAGTCGCGCTGCCCGGCGAATGTGCCGGCTTTTTCCGCCAGAAAAGGGATCACGCCGCGTGGGTCGGTATCGCTGCCGCGCCAGGCGACCCAGAATAGGCGATTGTGCCCGGCGGCTTCCCGGTTGAGCTGATCGGCGGCGGTGTGAATATCGACAAATAGATAGTGAACCGGGGCGGGAATGGCGGCGCGTTCGGCATAATAATGAAAGGGATGAGGCACGTCGATGTAGACGATGTCGTTGGCGGTCGTTTCCTGAGCCAGCCATTTTGCTACACCGGCCGAGTCGTCTTTGAAGTAGGTTTCGTTGGTGTAGTAGCTGAGGAGCGAGAGGGTGAAGGTGAGTAGGAGGAGGGCGGATAAAATGTGGAGCGTAGGGCGTAGGGCGTAATGCGTAGTCTGTGCGATGCGGACTAGGGGAGATGAATTGGGTGACTGGGAAATGGGAATAGGGTAGCCGCAGCCTAAGCCGAGTAATAAGAAAAGGCTGGGGGTAATGAGCATTAAGTAGCGCGGCTCAAAGGAGGGTTGGCGCTGTAATATAATGAAATAAGCGGCCAATGGAACGCTGAACCAGAGCAAAAGCAATGTGAATGGTAAGATTGGTCGGGGCCGGTTGACGGTAAATTGGATGGCCCAACTTACGCCGATCACGGCGGCGACTAGCCCCATCCCCCAGTGAGCCGGACTGGGGTCGATCGTCAGGCCGGTGGTGTAAGCTTGCCAACTGCGGCTAATAAAATCGAGGAGAGAAGGCGGGGCCAGGTTGGGATTGGTGTAGCCGGTAATTTGTCGCGCCGCTAGAAGCAGTTGGGGAGCGAACAGTAGCCCCACTGCCATCTGCGAGACGACCCATAACATAGCGTGGATAGCCATCGTTTTTGTCTTATAGTGATGGATAAATTTGCCACGCAGAAGCCAAATGAACCAGAAGAGATTTTGGAATAGCAACAGAAAGATAGAGAAGTAGTGCGTGTAGAGACAGGCGGCGGTGAGAATGATGTAGAGCATCAGCAAGCCGCCTCGTTTTCGGCCCGTATC
The DNA here is from genome assembly GCA_020634855.1 of Anaerolineales bacterium. GTDB lineage: Bacteria > Chloroflexota > Anaerolineae > 4572-78 > J111 > JAGRBY01. The sequence continues at coordinate 51,500 of JACKAU010000014.1, read as the reverse complement.
GTGGCGATGGCCGGGCAAGAGCAGTCGCCATAAAACAAAGGTGCTGGCTAGCGCCAGACCGGTGATCATAGCATAACTGCGTACTTCCTGAGCGTAAGCGACATACAGCGGCGACAGAGCGGCCAGTAAGCCGGTCAGCGTAGACGGCCAGATCGAGTTGGTAGGGGTGGGAAATGATCGCGTCAGCAAGCGGGCGAAACGCCACAACAGCGCCACGGTCAGTAGGCTGAAGACCACCGACAGATAACGCAGCGCGAATTCGCTGCGACCGGCCAACGCCATCCAGACATGCAGCAGGCTAAAATAAGCGGGCGGGTGGACATCCATCGCCGGCAGGGTAGGAATAGCTGTAACTGGGTGCGACGCCACAAAAATGCTGTGGCCTTCGTCCCACCAGATGCTCTGAAAATCGAGCCGGTACAGTCGCAGGGCCAAGGCCAGCCAGAGAATGAGTAGAGCCGGCAGGTAGTACCGGCGGATCGCGTGTGCCATAGCGGGGATTGTAAACGAGGTTAAAGGGGCTGGCAAAAGCGGGTTGGCAGAGAATTTTGTTGTAAATTGAACTTTCGCAGTTCGAGACCCTAAAGGTTTCCGAAGTCACCTTTCAAGCAAAATCCTGAAGCAATCGCGCTTATATTTTGTCCTAAAGACACCTTATAAAACCTTTAGGGTCTGGTTTCTTCCAACTGCGTAACTTATAGTAAATTGAATAAAAACAAAATTTCAGCTATGATTCCATGTCTTTTTGATGGGACAATATTAACTAATGAGTGACTTAGGAGGATTTTTTGAAATTCAAATATCTGTTTGTTATGTTGTTGATCGTCGTTTTGCCAGCTTGTGGCGGGGGAACCTCCCCGCAGGCGAGCGAGGCGACGACGGAGGCCGCTCCGCCCACCACAGAAGCAGTCAGCGATGAGGCTTCCACTGAGGCCGAACCGGCTGCTGAAGAAGCGCCAGCCGCCGCTGCCGCCGATGCCGATGCGGAGGATATCGTGACCACGGACAGCGGCCTACAATATGTTATTCTTGAGGAAGGAACCGGAGCTAGCCCTGAACCGGGCAGCTTGGTGGCGGTTCATTACACCGGCACGCTGGAAGATGGGACCGTCTTTGACAGCTCACGCGATCGCGGCCAGCCGATTCAGTTTCCTGTAGGTCGGGGTCAGGTGATCCCCGGTTGGGACGAAGGTATCGCCTTGATGAAGGAAGGCGGTAAGGCCCGGCTGATCATCCCGTCTGATTTGGCTTACGGCGAACAGGGTATTCAGGGCGTCATTCCTCCCGGCGCAACCTTGATTTTTGATGTGGAATTGGTTTCCGTAGCGCCGCCGCCGCCGCCGCCGCCCGAAGCCCCGACAGCGGTTGACGAGGCCGATTACACCACCACCGACAGCGGCTTGAAATATTACGATTTAGAAGAAGGCAGCGGCGACTCGCCGCAAACAGGGCAAACGGCAGTGGTGAATTATACCGGCTGGTTGGAAGACGGCACGATGTTCGACAGCTCGCTCTTGCGCGGCCAGCCGTTCGCTTTCCCGGTTGGTCTGCAACAGGTCATTCCGGGTTGGGATGAAGGCGTCGCCTCAATGAAGGTCGGCGGTAAGCGCCAACTGGTCATCCCGGCCGAACTCGGCTATGGCGAGCGTGGCGCCGGCGATGCCATTCCACCGAATGCCACCTTGATTTTTGAAGTGGACCTGTTGGAGATTCAGTAGGCAACAAGAGGCGATTCAGAGATGGGGAGATTTTTAAGTGCTGATCTTGCTAACGGACACCCTTTGAATTTGACCTAGGATGAGCCGGTGAAGCCGCCTTTTGGCAACCGGACCGCCGACTGCCGACGGTAGACCGCCCCAAAAATAGGCCAAACTGGGGCGCTCAGGCGGTCAGTGGACAGCGGTCGGCGGTCACGAGAGGCAGACTCTTGGTCAAATCGAGTATGTGTCCGTTAGCAAAAGCGCTAATCTCCCTATCTCTTTTCTTATTTCCGCTCGATGGGCAAGTTAGCCGCTGCCCACGCTTGATAGCCGCCGGCTAGATTGATCACATCGGTTACCCCGTTAGCTTGCAAGACGCTTGCGCCGATGGCTGAGCGCGCGCCGGAGAGACATTGGACCACGACCGGTTTGTCCATTGGCACGTCTTGAAATCGATCCGGCAGGTAACCCAGCATAATGTGTTGAGCGTTAGGGAGATGCCCTTCCTGCCATTCACTGCTGCCGCGTACATCCAGCACCACAACTTCACCATTGATGATGCGCTCGGCGATATCTGCCGGCCGGGCGACCGCATAGCTCTGCGTTTCGCGCCAGGTATCGACCACAGCCGGATCAAAGACGCCGCCGATGTTGTCCAAGCCGATCGAAATTAGGTCTTGGACTATCACATTGACCGAGGTTTGATCGACGATAAGATAAAACGGTTGGTCGTAATCGAGCAGCCAGCCGGCCCAGTTGGTGAAGGATCGATCTAATGGAATATTGATCGTGCCGGGAATATGTGTCTTGGCAAAAGCTTCAGGTAGACGGACATCAACTACCTTCAACCCTTCGGCTAATGCGGCCTGTAATCGTATCTCATCGAGTCGCGCCGGCCGGGGTAAGCCATCGAGTACGGCCGGGCCTTCTTTATTGAGCTTCTTCATCATAGCGAAATATTTAGGCGCTTCGGGTTGTCCGGAGAGCAGCGCCTTTACAAAAGCCGTTTCATCCTCATACTGAAAAGCCCAGTTGAACAGTTTTTCATAACCAACCGTACTCGAAGGGATTGCGCCCAAGGCTTTGCCGCAGGCGCTGCCGGCCCCGTGAGCCGGCCAGACCTGGACATAGTCAGGCAGGTGCCTAAATCGTTGGAGCGACTGCCACATACGGCGCGCGCCCGGCTCGGCCGTACCCGCCATCTTAGCCGCCTCTTCAAGCAAATCCGGGCGGCCGATATCACCGACGAAGACAAAATCACCGGTGAAGATGCCGATCGGTTGATCCGCGCCGACTGTATCGGTGACTAGGAAGGCGATGTGTTCGGGGGTGTGACCGGGTGTGTGTATCACTTCGATCTTAATGTTGCCGATTTTGAAAATCGAGCCGTCGTAAACCCGTTCGTGGTTGTAATCAGCCAGATATTCGTATTTCCAATCTTGATCGCCCTCGTCCGAAAGATAGAGCTTAGCCCCGATCTGTTCGGCCAATTCGCGCGCACCGGAGACGAAATCGGCATGAATGTGAGTTTCGGTCACAGCGATAATTTGCATGTCGTTATCGGCGGCCGCGGTCACATAAGGTGTAATATCTCGACCGGGGTCAACTACCAATGCCTCTCCTGTGGCCTGGCAGCCGACCAGATAGGAAGCGTGAGCGATGTTGTTATCGTAGAAATATTTAAGCAGCATCATAACTCCTTTTTTGATGAGGATTTTGTAGAGAGCGGTTGTTACCATTATATCATGAATTTTGATGGTAAGATGAGTGTGACAGGGCTTATGCAAAAACCAAGTGACAGTCACTTGCATTTTTAGTTAGTTAAAAAGTGATGCTGCTGGTTGAACAATAAAATAAGGGGTGAAACAATCGATGTTTCACCCCTTTTGTTTTTAGTTTAATGACGATTGAGACACACGGCCTCGGTTATCCTATGCCTCAGCCAAACGAGCCACAGGCCGGGGCGGTTGACACTGACCCCAGACCGGCGGAACTGCTCGACCCGCCGCGGGTGCTGAAGGCCGAAAAGGCTTTCTCCCCATGCGGGCTGCCGCAGGTGGGACATTTAAGCTCTACTTTAGCAGTTCGAGACCGGACGAATTTTTCATAGCGGGTCTCGCATTCTTGACAGACATATTCATAAATAGGCATATAACTTCTCCAGAGTTAACAAGTTTTCCTTTTGGATCAAATTTACTTGTTGGCGACGTTGGCCGCGACCAGAACGGGGTCCCAGACCGGTGAAAAGGGTGGGGCGTAAGCCAGATCAAGCTCGCCCAAATCATAAGTGGTCCAGCCGGCTTGCAGCGCGGCGGCGATAGTATCGATGCGTTTGATTCCTTCTTGCCCGATCATTTGCGCCCCCAACAGCTGCTGCGATCCTTTTTCATACACCAGCTTGACGTGCAGCGGTGTATGTTCGGGCATAAAGTGGGCTTGCGAAGCCGAGGTGACCAGCGTGGTTTCGACCTCATAGCCTTCGGCTTTGGCTTGAACTTCGGATAAACCGGTGCGGGCGGCGTGCAGGTCAAAGACCTTGACTACCGCCGTGCCGACAATACCTTTGAAGATAGCTTCGCCGCCGGCTGCGTTGGTTCCCGCGACGCGCCCCTGTTTGTTGGCGGTTGTACCTAGCGGCACATAAGTGGGTTTGCCGTTAATCCGGTTGATGGCCTGAGCTACGTCGCCGGCCGCCCAGACGTTGGGCATGTTGGTTCGCTGGTGGTCATCGACCACAATTGCGCCGGTTGGGCCTAATTCAAGGCCCATCGCGGCGGCCAGGGCGTTATTCGGTTTGGCGCCGATGCTAAAAATAACCATGTCTGCCGGAAAACGTCCGGCGTTGGTGATCACTTCGCGAACCTGTCCGTTGCCGGCAAACGCCTCAACTTTGTGCTCCAGATGCAGCCCGACTTGGTGGCGCTCCAGTTCGGGGACAACGTAAGCCGCCATATCGGCGTCCATGTTGGGCATAACCTGCGGCAGCATCTCGATGATGTCCACCTGCAAACCGCGTTCCACCAGCGCCTCGGCCATCTCCAAACCAATGTAGCCACCACCGACAATAACCGCATGCTTGGGGTTTTTCTGCTCAATCCAGTTCCAGATGGTCAGCGCATCTTCCACCGTTCTTAAGGTCAGTATACCGGGTAGATCGAGGCCGGGAATGGGCGGCTTGGCGGCCATTCCGCCAGTGGTCAAAATCAACTTATCCCAGTGATCGGTAAATTCCTGGCCGGTTTCCAGGTTGCGAACCTGGACGGTTTGCTGTTCCGGATCGACATCTAGCACTTCGTGGCAAACATTGACCTGAATATTGCTCTTGGCAAACTGTTCCGGGGTACGAACAATGATTTTCTCGATGCGGGGTACGTCGCCCTTGATAAAATAGGGTAATCCACAGGCGCCGTAACTCACATGTCCTGACTTTTCATAGACCACAATGTCTAACTGTTTGTTTTCTCGACGGGCTTTGGCCGCGGCGCTCATGCCAGCGGCTACCCCACCTACTATAATTAATCGCTCAGTCATGGCGATCTCCAATCTGCTTGACTTATGATATTTTGTTTGTTATCTACCTTCGGACCCTAAAGGTTTCGAAAACCTTTAGGGTCCTTAGAAAGAGGTAGTTTACGTCTTGATGATTGTGTGAAAAATTTAACAATCACCTTCTGCAAATTTATCACATCTAAGTAAGAATAGTGTGAAGAAATTGTAAGGATTAGGTAAGGATGGCTGCGCCAAGCCGTGAGCTGGCGGTTCAGTTAGTGACAATCCGACTGCGTTCCTGGAAACCATAGTTCGTGAGTCGATGGGTGGTGGTGATACTGCACTCAGGAATACCCATGGCTCCGTTTTCGACCAAAGGAGGACTTATCCAGCCTGTACCGGGTAGGAGGCCTATGACTTCGCTCTTGTGGGTCAACGTTATTTGGCCGCCGGCCGCAACAGCGTGTAGCGTTGTATCACTAATCGAATAAGGAACTGCTTCAATCCGAGACAAGCTACTGTTCGCCCCGGCGCCGGCGCCGGTCAAACTGGTTCCATAACCCAGGTAGCCCATATTCGTGGAGAGCAGGGTCGGATTGATGGTAATAAACAACTCACCAGTTTGCGAGTCGAAATAGTAGGTTGGAAAATCAATAACGAGCCCTGGGCAGTCATTGCCCCATTCTTCAGTTGTCCAATGTTCAATCAGTAGGTATTTTTCTTTGAGCGTATCGCTTAACGGTGGTGAGATCTTTTGGACCGATGGTAGATAGATTTTTCGAGCAACTGCGGTCTCGGTGGATGGATCGAAAATGGTAGGTCGGTCTGCCGCCGGTTTGACAGAAAAACTGATTCTTGCAATATGAACACGATTATAATGAGAAAGAAAAGCCAAGGTGACCAGAACAACCAATCCGCTAACAACTGCCAAGATTTTCATCGAATATCCCTCTATATTTCTGAGGGACATTTTAGCATAGATTATCAACTTTATTTACCCGTCAAAAGGTCCGGTCTGATGTTTCCTTGCCGGATCTTTCCCCGATCCATCTCAAAATACGGTTTTTTCTAAAAATTCCTACCTCCATAAACTCAACTCAATAGACTCCCAAACTCTACAGCTCTCAAACTTAATGAGGTAATTTAGGCTGCAAGAAAGCGTACAGATACATTCCGATTAAAGCCGCGCCAAAGGTAATCAACGCGATGTATTCGCCGCTGCCGATTTGAGCGTAGATAGGGCCAGGGCACGCGCCGGTGATCGCCCAACCGATGCCGAAAAGCACCCCGCCAATAACAACCCCTTTTTGATACGGCTTGGCCTTGATCGCCACATCTTCATTGAAGACGGTCTTTAGCTGAAATCGCTTGATAATGTAGACCGCCACCGCGCCGACCGCGACAGCCGATGCGATGATCAAGTACATGTGGGCTTCTTCAAAAAGAAACATCTTTTGAATACGAAACCAGGATACCACTTCTGATTTGACTAAGACAATGCCAAAAAATGTACCGATTAGTAATACGAAAAACTGTTTCATCATTTCCCTCCTAAAATTGCAAGACATGGGTGAGCAGCAACCCTCCGGCAAAAAAGCTAATCGAGGCGACCAAACTCGACCACTGAAGATTAGATAGGCCCATAATGGTGTGGCCGGAGGTACAGCCGCCGGCATAACGTACACCAAATCCAACCAGTAAGCCGCCCAACGCTAACCGCGCCATCCCGCTAAGCGAATAGTAGTGGTCAGGTAGAAATGACACCGGGTTGATTGATAAAAAATGTGAGCCAACAAACGCCCCTAAGATAATGCCGGCCACAAACACCAACTGCCATCGATTACTGCGCCGATCGAAGTTTTTTAAATAAGGCAGATTGCTTTTGGGGGCGCACATAGACCCCAAATTTTGAAAACTGGTCGAGACCCCAAATGTTTTGCCCGATAACAGTAGCAAGGCCGGCACCATTAAGCCGATGAGCGGCCCGGCGATATACCAGGGCCAGGGTTGCAAAATCCACTCCATAACTTACTTTCTCCTTGATCGTAATAAGTTTTCAATTTGTTGACTTAATTCTAAATTGCCCGGGTAAGACGCCTATAAAAACTATGTAAGGGTTTTGTAATAGTCAAATAGGTTTAAGCTTTCGGATTATAGCTAATTCCGGGTTAAGGAGCGAAGGCAGAGATCGATAAAACCCCATAATTGTCCAGGCTTTAAACTAGACAGTTGACTAGTGTTTAGCCTGTTTTTTTTAAGTATACTTAACCTTACTAACGTCCTCAGTATAATGACGTGCTGTGGGGCATCACTTCGCTCTCAAAATGGTTTTTCCCCAATTGCATCTTGTTTTTGCCCCCAGATGGTATTTTTGTATCCAAAGTTTGTGAAAATCTGAACATATAGACCTGTTTCTGATCCAACTATCAAGTTAATCAAATCTCATACCCTGCGATAAAATGGTTCAACCATAGAGGGGTTTTTAATCTACAAGGAGGTAGTTATGGCAATCGCATTAATCGGTCCGTCCGGAGCCGGAAAAGGGACCCAAGCCTTTAGAATAGTTTCCCAACTGGGGTTACATCATATTTCGACAGGCGATCTGTTCAGGGGCAGTCTTGAACAGCGCACGGCGTTAGGCCTCCTCGCCAAACGCTATATGCGTCGGGGCGATCTGGTACCCGATGAAGTGGTTGACAGTTTAATTGAGGAGTGGCTGCTTAAAACCGCTCCTAACCAAGAAATATTATTCGATGGGTTCCCCAGCACATTATACCAGGCCGAATTTTTAGATAAACTCCTTGAGCAAGCCGGTCGTAAACTCGAAGCCGTAATTTACCTTCAAGTGCCTGATGAGGAAGTTATCGCGCGGCTGCCGGGACGTCTCATTTGCCGCACCTGTCAAGCCCCATACCATGTGGCATTCAACCCCCCCCGTACCCTAGGTGTGTGTGATCTATGTCAGGGCGAGTTGTATCAGCGTGCTGATGATACTATTGAAATTGGGCGTGAGCGGCTTAAACTGTTCTATCGCGTAACTGAGCCATTAATTGATTACTATAAACAAAGCGGCCGATTAGTGATTGTTAAGGATGAGGGCAACATCGATGATGTCACCAATGCGCTCATCAATACCATTGCTGCCGTACGACGCAATAAACAGGAGCGAGCCAAAACTGAAGATGCCTTGCAACTTCAGGCCCTAAAGGAAGCGGCTAAAGTACTTACGCCTGACCAGGCGGCTTTTCCCAGCCTTGACGTCGTATTGTTAGGTGCACCCGGCTCCGGTAAAGGTACGCAAGCCGAACAACTTAAGAACAGTCTCGGACTGCAACATATTTCGACCGGCGATTTATTCCGAGAAAACCTCAAGAACGAAACTGAGCTGGGCAAATTGGCCAAAACTTATATGGAGCGCGGCGAACTGGTGCCCGATGATGTCACCCAGGCGATGGTCCGTGACCGCCTGCAACGACCCGATACCCGAGCTGGTTTTATTTTAGACGGATTTCCCCGTACCCTACCGCAAGCAGAAGCGTTAAGCGACATCCTGACCGACATGCAGCGCCGGTTGGATGCGGTGCTTTATATCAAGGTGTCCGATGAAGAGATCATCAAGCGGCTGTCGGGACGCCGAATCTGCTGTAATTGCCAAACGCCTTACCACGTTGTGTTCAATCCCCCCGCTGAAGAAGATAAATGTGATCGCTGCGGCGGTGAACTCTACCAGCGTAAGGATGATAACGAAGAAACGATTATGGCCCGCCTCAAAACGTTCCATGGGCAAACGGCTCCCCTAATCGGCTATTATCGACAAGCCGGACTGCTCCTTGAAATTGAGGGTGAGGGTGATGTGGCCGATATTACGGCCAGAACAATGGCTGCCATCCACCCCATTCTCCAACCACTGCCCGTCGAGTGGTCGCAGCAGGTCAGCCCGCTCGATTCTTCGGATGTGGAAATGGCCGATCTCTAGCCGTCGCTAGATACTGAAATCCTACATGTCGCCTCAGACAGCCGGTTTCTATTGGAGGAACCGGCTGTTTTGATTCTAACACTTCACTCCTATCAATACCTGCTTTATAATGGAATTTATGGAGTTTTCATAGTTCAAAAGATGAAAGTCACGTGAGCGGCCCAAATGAGTGGCTGTCACCAGGTTTTATCGTCCATTTACATCTCAATAATGCTCAGTCGAATGGAATCAGCCCCTTTAGTGACGACCCAAGGAGACATCGATGACCAGAATACATTCAGTTTTTATCCTCTTGACCGTACTGCTCTTATCGACTGTGGCTTGCCAACGCACCGCCGCAGTCCCTACCCCCAATACCCAGGCCACTATTGACGCAGCCGTCGCCGCCACGGGAGTCGCGCAGACATCTAACCAGGCCACCACCGACGCGGCCGTTGCCGCCGCTGCCGCTGCCCCAAGTGAAGCCGCCCCCGTTTCCACCCTGCCGGATACGGTCGATGCTCAGGTGGCGGCTGACGTGACAGCACTGCCTCCGCCTCCAGAAATAATAACGCCCATTCCGGCTGAACAGTATCTGACTATGACTGACGAAGAGTTGGCTATCTTGGTTGATCAGGCCGTGACGGCGGCGGCTGTGGCGGCCGAGCAATCAGCCCAAGCGGCTTCCGGCGCAACTGTGGATAAAACCTTGACCCCGGAAGAGGTTCAAACCATAGAAATGTATCTGGCTGGGACCGATGACGCCTTGGCCTACGTCGATGAATTGGTGAGTGTTTACACCGATCTGTACGGTAACTTGGCCACCGAGGCGGTGGCGGAACTGCAAGAGATCGAACAGACGCTGAACGGGATTGAAGAAAACACGCAGGCCTTGACCGAGGCCGTTGAGGCGGTCAGTGACTCGCTTGACCAAGGCGTCGAATTGGCCGAGGAAACGATCAACCAGATTGAAGCGGCCGCCCAGGCCGCCGGCGCCCAAGCGACTGAGGCCCAGGCTCAGGCTCAAACCTGGCTGGCCGATTACCAGGCCACGCTCGACAGCCGCATTGCCACGGCCGTAGCCATGCCGGCTACCGAAACCGCCACTGATCCCAAAGAGGCTGTCGAAGATGCGCTGGCTTTCTTTACAGCCGGACAGACCGCTTTGGCTGATGGCCGGATAACAACGGCTGAATTAACCGAAATTGCCCAGCAAGGAGCCAATGCCAGCGCGGGACTGGACGCCTCCGGTCTACCGCCGCTGCAAGACTTGGCGGCACGGATTGAAGGGATTACTACCCAGTTTGCCCGAGGCGATGTTACTCAGGCTCACGCTCAATTGGAGCGGTTTGGAGCCTCACTGGGATCGCTGCCCGATCTCAACGGCCTGTCGTTTGAAAAATCGATCTTGCCCGACAAAGAAGAGCTGTCGCTGCCCGAAAGACCGGCTCGCCCGTCTCGATAGCCTTGTTACGTGATTACCCGCTACAAATTTGTGTTACGAGCGAGAATTTTCACCACAGAGTTCAAAGAGAAAACACAATGATCACGAAGAAAAACTTCGTGAACTCTGTGCCTCCTCTGCGCCCTCTGTGGTGAAATGTTTTTGTAACGGGGTTACTTTGCCTTGGGCAAGTGAAAATAAAAGGTACTGCCTTGGCCTTCACCCTCACTGGTGGCGATCAATTCGCCGCCCATGGCCCAGGCCAGGTGCCGAGAAATAGTCAGGCCAATACCGCTGCCGCCGCTGCTGCGCGAGCGGGACTGATCGACCCGATAGAAGCGTTCGAAGATATACGGCAACGCTTCGGGGGGAATACCTTGGCCGCTATCTTGGACCGCGATCTCCACAAACTTGGGCGTCGCCTTAACCGTGACCTTAATGTCGCCCCCTTCGGGCGTATAACGGATGGCGTTGCCCATCAAGTTGACCAGCACTTGAGCGGTGCGATCCGGGTCGGCATAGACTGACAAGATGCCGGAACAGTTGGTCGAAATGGATAATGATTGAGCCATCGCTTGAGGTTGGAGTTGTTTGATCACGCGTTCAACAACAGGGGCCAGGTCAAACGTCTCCAAATGAAGCGGAATCTGGCCGGCTTCAACCCGAGACAGCGCCTGCAAATCATCGACCAGCCGGCGCAGCCGGCGCACCTCCTGGTACATTTGGGCAAAGGTTTGGGCGTCGCTGGGCATCAGGCCGTCCATCATCCCCTGTAAATACCCCTCGATGCCAGTTAACGGCGTGCGCAGTTCATGAGAAACATTGCCAATGAGGGCCACCCGTTGCTGTTCCACCTGCTCCAGAGCCGCGGCCATCTGGTTGAAATTTGTAGCCACGCTGTCTAACTCTTCAATATCGGATATTTCAACTCGTTCGGCGTATTGGCCGCCGGCGATGCGCCGGCTACTTAGCGCTATCTGCTGCAGAGGCCGGATGATCCCGGTGGTCAGCAGGAGGCTGGTCACTGCGCCGGCCAGCGTGGCTCCTAACGCTGCAATTATCAAGGAAAAGAGCAGCGTATTGTGATAGGTTTCCTGTAAGGCCGCCAGCGCCATTTCGACATCAACCGGGTCTTTGGCCTGAGTGAGGGCCGCCAATCGGGGCTGAATGGCGGATAAAGTGCGGTTGGAGATGATGATTTCGGTTGTGAGCAGTAAACAGGCCACGCCGGTCACAACCACAATCAAGTGTGAGCCGAAGATGCGCCAGCGTAACTTTCGCCACAACTTCACTATTTTTCGTCCACAAACTTATAGCCGATACCGCGTACGGTCTGGATCAAGGTTTCGCCGGTAGCCTGTTCCAGTTTGCGGCGCACCTGACCGACGTACACATCTACTACCCGGTCAGTGCCATAAAAATCTTGTCCCCAGACCCGATCAATGAGCTGCTCCCGGGTTAGGACCCGGCCGGCATGACGAGCCAGTTCTTGCAATACGCTAAATTCGGTGGTCGTCAGATCGATCACCTGATCGCCGGTGCGGACTTCGTGCCGGTCGGGATCGATTTCAAGGTGGGGAAAGCGGAGGACGTTGCCGGCCACGGAGATGTGAGCGGATGTGGTTCGGTTGCGGCGGAGAATGGCCTGGACCCGGGCGACCAGTTCGTGTGGGCTAAAAGGTTTGGTCAGATAATCATCGGCCCCGATGCGCAGGCCAGCAATGCGATCCGCCTCTTCGGTGCGGGCGGTCAGGATCAAAATATACACATCCGACTCTTGCCGCAGCCGAGCTGTCACTTCCATACCGTCCATACCGGGGAGGTTCAAGTCGAGCACAATTAGATCGGGTTTATGTCGGCGGGCCATCGTTAACGCTTCCTGGCCGTTATCGGTGCAGATAACGCGGTACTGTTCCTGCTCCAGATACACCCGCGTGATATTTCTAATGCTGGCTTCGTCTTCTACTACCAGAATAGTTTCTTTCATAGTGTTGCCTTCAGTGCGTAGCCCTCAGGATGTCAAAGCAAAAATGCCCTCGACAGGGCAATGGTTGATGCAAACAAATTCTAGAGTAAAAACTTAAGCAATACGTTGTGACACGCCCGATAAAATCCCGGCGTGGCCGGTAAAAGGCGACCCCAACACCAGACCACCCGACTTTATCTCAAAGCTTCTAATCTCTTTTTGGTGATTACTGCCGCGCATTTTCATCACCGCCATCGCCCGTTTCATGCTGCTATCAACTTCAACGTACCGGAGCAAGATCACCGCATCGACTAAAAACGGTAAGGCGGCTACATGTTTGCCCGGCGCCTGCAAGATGTTGGCCGCCTCGTCTAATAACAGGGCGGTTATATCCTGGCGCTTAATGGCATTAATCAAGATGTTATAAATCTCTCTGAGTTCTATAGGGTTTTGGGTAAATTGTTGAAAGTGAGCGACGCTGTCCAACACCATTCGATCCGGCCCCAGCGCCTGAATTTTTTCGGCAATTGGACCGGACTGCTGTTTCAAACTTTCTAAAAAAACTTGCGGCGAGGTAAAAATAATCCCCAACTCACCCCGTTGTTCCATTGTTTTCAGATCCCAACCTAACTGCTGGGCATCTCTAATGAGTGAGGCCGGAAATTCTTCAAAGGAAACTAACAAGCCGCGTTGGCCGGCCTTTATACCGGCAGTTAGAAATTGAAGTCCAAAGGTGGTTTTGCCCACGCCGGGAGCCCCGCTAACTAGCACGGCTGATCCTTTGATAAAACCGCCGCCAAGCATGTCGTCGAGTTGACGGGAACCTAGTGATAATTTTTGAGTGGTGGTTTTCATAGAAATTCTCTCGTTTCTTGTCCAAGGTTAGGGTTATATTAGTTGGCTGATGGTCGTCTTTGCCAGTTGATGATCTTAACTTGAATAGAACTACTCACCTTACACGGGTCTAAGGTACAGCCGGGGGCTAAATTATCGTCACCTCCCCCACTACTATTATCATTATTATCGTTATTGTCATTATTGTCATTTTTATTATCATCACGACCGCAGTAGCTGGGATTCTCGGCATAAATCGGATCGGTCGTAAAGGTGAACTGCTCACTGGCAGGTTGGCCGTTCTCGACAACATAGGCATACCAGTTGTGAGATTGAAAAGCGGCGGATCCGCTGCTGCCGGGAATTAACAAAGCACCGTAGCGACCGTTGCCATCAGTAGTGGCGATGAAGCGGCTGCCGGAAACCCCCGTTTCCCCATATTGAACCTGGGCGCCGGCCTCTGGCAGCCCGTTGGCATCATTAACAATCCCCTCCAGACCGGAGTCGGCGCAGTTGTTGCGGCTGGAGTGAGAGCCAACAATGTATGGCAGGGGGCTAGGTGTAGGGGTAACGGTGGGCGGCGGCGGCGGCGGTGCGGGGGTGCGGGTATTGGTAGCTGTTGGGGTTCGGGTAGGCGATGAGGTTTTGGTTGGGGTGGCGGTGCGGGTGTTGGTGGCTGTTTTGGTTGGGCCGGGGGTATTGGTGGGGGTGCTAGTCCAGGTCGGCGGATAAGATTGATCGATGGTAGCTGCCGGTAACTGACTTTGCTGCTGTTGGAGGGCCACGACATTAACCAGAGCGACCTCAGTGGCCCGTTGGGGGCTGAGCGGGTTAAAGGGTATGTTGGGTTGCATAAAGATGGTGGCATAACACAAGATAGCCAGCACTGACATGCCCATCATCATGGCTAACAGCACAGTGGTTAGGCGTTTATCTAAATTCCGCATAAATTTTCTCCTTCTCTAAACCAAAATACCCTGTTCGTATTATTCGAGAGAAATCAGCGTAAATTTTTCCTTATTGTTAACAGTCCCGACGGCGACAAAAACATTAATATCTGGCTGAGTGGTCATTAGCTGGTTGGTGATTTCTAAAAGCTGCGTTCTTCGCTGTTTCTCCGGGTAATTTGGATAGCGTCCCAGTTCACCGGCCAAGATTTCGCGCCGTAGCCTTTCTTCTTTGGCCCGCTCAATTTGCGATACTTCCGGTAGAGCGACCGTCAAATCGGCATACAACGCGAACAGGGTTTCGTAGGTTTTGGTCAACTGCGCCCTGATTTGTTCGGCTTGCGCTTCCCATTCCGGAACCAAGTTCAATCCATACCCCTGCCGAGCGACTCGGTATTTGAGCGAGAGCCAATCGATCTGAGCCAGGGTGATCGCAATTTTTTCAGACAACTGCGTTGTTTCTGCAAATGCGCTCTCATAAAACGGCAACTTTTGGGCATCTTCCTCAACTAAGGCCTGGCCAAGGCGCTCAATCGACTCTTGCGGGGCATGACCGCCCCGTTCGACCAAAATAGCGGCTAGTTCCTGCGCAATTTGCCACCGATTGGCCTCAGCTTCCTGAGCCGCCAACGGCAGCGGTACGGCGGGACTTTCCGGCAAAATCAAGCTGCGGGCCGTGCTTACCGTGGCCTTGGGCGGATTGGCGCTGAAATTTAAGCTCTGTCTGGCCGACTCATTTTGATCAATCGCCTGATAGCCGGTGTGTAAATGTTCGAAAATGGTGCGCCGGTGGGCCGGCTGCAAATATAAACTCTTTAAAGCCACCACAAACGCCTGATCAAAATAAAATTTGGCTAACTCCGGCTCGCCTAAGTCGGTGAGCTTTTCTCCCGCCTGGATAAAGATATCGGCCCTGGCTGTATCCGGAATATCAGGGGCCAGGGTGGCGATGGTTCCCGCCATTTCATAAGCGAAAACCGCTTTGTCAACATCGCCCACAGCCGTGTAAGACGACGCCAGTTGCAGAAATCCGCCGGCACTCTCTCGATTGCTCATTTGCGGGCTAAACAACAGCGCCGATAGAGCGGTTTCCGGCCGTACTTTAGCCACGGCTTCCGTGATCACTTCCGTTTCGTCGGCGCCGCCTAATGAAGCCAGGGCCAGCGCCGGATCGATAGCTTCAACATCGAGCCGATTTAAGATATTGGTACCGACAATAAAACTGAGTGGGCTGATATCGGTGGCGCTCGATCGACGAGCTATAATGAGAATACCGATGGCCGTCAACAAAATGATAACCAGGATGGCCATAGTGCCAACGATAATAAATAAACCCAGATTAGAGTTTTTTGATCTTACTTGTTGCATTGTGTTGCATTACCTTGCGCTAAAGATTTTCCTTCGATAGGCAGCTTACGTCGGCCTGCCTTATTGGAAGTATAATCTAATTACCGGTAATGTCCACAATCCTACGGGTTTACGTATATTTCAATTTCAGCTTCAGCCCGTTTCTGGGCTAACCAGTCGTTAAAAACGGCTTGTTTCTGCTGCCGGGTTGCTTCGACTGTCTCCTCGACAACATCGTGGGTCACCGCTTCAAAAACCCGATTGGCGATTAATTGAGCCTGCAAATTAGTTAAAAACGTGGCGCTAGTTAAACCGTTGTCGGCCAGCCAGGTATCAAACCGGGAACGCGGCTCAAACTCGGCGATAAACCTCTGAGCTTCGGCTTCAACCGTTTCTTGAGATAACGAGATTCCGAGCACATCAGCCTGCTGCTCCATAATCGTTTGCTCAATCAGTCCCTCCAGCACCTGCTGTCGAAGTTCGGCCATAGTTGCCGGGTTGGAACTGCCGTTCGGGTTTTGTCGGTTGAACGCCTGCTCCATTTGAGCAACACGGGACTGGTAGCTCTCCAGCAAAATTGGGTCACCGTTGACCCGCGCCGCCAGAGGCGGTTCGGTTTCAGCAGGTTGTTCCAGTTCGGCTGCAGGTGTGCCATCTTGCCCCACCAGGGCCAGCACCGGGGTTGCGGTTGAAAAACTAACCGGCGACGATGCTGCCGACTCGCCTTCGTCGGTTGATTCTGGCGCCAACCCCAGCCTCGATCCGAAGCTACAACCCAGGCCAATAAATATGATCAATAAAAGACGATACCGCACACTTATATCTGATTTCGAGGTTATAGATACTACATCTTGACAATTTGATCGATATCCACACAATATATAGTGTTATCTCGAACCATTATACACTGAACAAATTAAAAATGCAATCCCGATGTCACATTATGTAAATAAGTTCAGCCGACGAGAATCAAGTAGTTAGGTTGCCCATTCTCAGTGTTAGAGTAAAATTCAAGCATATTTACCCATGCTCAGAGCAGCTATGCCTGAAGCGCTAAATTCAGGCCCAACGCCGCTGGATTTGATAACTCGGCGAGAGTAGATTCTCCTCAAACGGGATAGGCTCACATTCAAAATATAACTTCAGCCAGGTTAGGTTATTTAGGTTGTTTATTTAGGTTATCCATTTAGGTTATCTATGTCCATTATCATTCGCGCGGCCAAAACCCCCGAAGATTGTCGCGCTATCGAACAGCTTCAGGCCCAAATTTGGGGTTACAGCGCCGGTGTTGTGCCGTTTCATTTGCTGTTGACCGTCGCTAAGGAAGGCGGCGTGGTTTTACTCGCCCTGGATCGGGCTGAGCCAATCGGCTTTGCCTTTGGCTTTCCGGCCCTAACCGCCGACGGCCGGCTCAAAATTGCCTCGCATCAGGCCGGGGTGCTGCCGGAGCGTCAAGATCAAGGCTTGGGCTACGAGATCAAGCTGGCTCAGCGTGAGGCTACCCTGGCGCTGGGCATTGAGCTAATGACCTGGACCTTCGATCCGCTGCAAGGCCGAAACGCTCGCTTTAACCTGCGGAAGCTGGGCGCGGTTGGGGACACCTACACCCCTAATCTCTACGGCGAAATGACCGACGCTATCAACCAGGGCTTGCCCAGCGACCGCTTTACCGTAGCGTGGTGGCTCGACTCGCCGCACGTCAACCGGCGTCTTTCCGGTCAGGATTTCGAACCGTCGATCGAGTCGTTGGGGTGTCCAATTCTAAATCCGGGCCTGTCTCGCCCTACCGGTTATTCAGCCCCAGACCAGTTTGACCTGCCGCATGGTCCGCGCTGCCTGGTTGAAATTCCAGCCGATCTCGGCCGCCTCAAATCGAACCGGCCGGATATGGCCTTGACCTGGCGGCTCCAAACGCGCCAGATTTTTCAAACGGCCTTTGACAACGGCTATACGGCTGTCGATTTTCTGCGACATGATGGTCGAAATTATTATCTGTTACAAAAAAATTGGCAGAATGATTAAGGAGATTCGATGAAAATAGAGCGTGTTGAACTACACCACATCTCACAACAACTGGTCCACCCATTTAGGACCAGCTTTGGCACTCAAATAGAGCGCTCCTGTATTTTGGTGGCCGTCTACAGCGAAGGGGTGGTCGGCTGGGGCGAAGTCGTTGCTTCGACCGATCCGGGCTACTCTTACGAAACGGTGACCACGGCCTGGCACATTCTCAGTGATTATCTCGCACCGCCTTGTGTCGGGCTTGAGGTTGAATCGCCGCAGGATGCAATCCGGCATTTCAAAAAGGTGCGTGGTCACCAGATGGCCAAAGCCGGTCTGGAAAACGCGGTTTGGGATTTACTGGCCCGGGCCGAAGGCATCCCCCTGTGGCAAAAGTTGGGCGGTGTACGCGATCGAGTGGAGGTGGGCGTTAGCATCGGCATCCAGCCGACTTTGCCGGCCTTGCTGGATCGGATTGACCAATTTGTCGAGTTGGGCTACCGGCGCATCAAAATGAAAATCGAACCGGGCTGGGACGTCGAGCCGATTGCGGCAGTGCGGGCCCGCCACCCCGATATTAAACTGATGGGCGATGCCAACTCGGCGTTTACCCTGGCGGATGTGGCTATTTTACAGGCGTTGGACGATTACAACCTGCTTATGGTTGAGCAGCCGCTTTATTACGATGATATTTATAACCATTCTAAACTCCAGGCCCAGATCAAAACGGCCGTTTGTTTAGATGAAAGTATTCACTCGCCGGAACATGCCCAAGCCGCGATTGAGTTAAAGGCGTGCCGTATTTTCAATATGAAAGTCGGCCGGGTAGGCGGCTTAACCAATGCCGTCAAAATTCATGATATGTCGGTGGATGCCGGGTTTGATATGTGGTGTGGCGGCATGCTGGAAACAGGGGTCGGCCGGGCCACCAATGTACACCTGGCGACGATGCCCAATTTTACCCTACCCGGCGATATTTCGGCCTCGGCTCGCTACTACGCCGAAGATATTGCCGAACCCATTTTTGAGCTAAATCGTGAGGATTCAACCTTGACCGTGCCTGGCGGACCGGGTATTGGCGTTAATATCGTGATGGATCGAATGGAAAAAGCCCGTGTCAGACACCGAGTTTTCGACGGATCAAACTGATAAAACCGAACAACTTCGAGCCCGTCTACTGGACTGGTTTTATCGAGACAGACGGAACTTGCCTTGGCGCGGCGAGATTTCTCCATACCGGGTCTGGATTTCCGAAGTCATGCTGCAACAGACGCAGGTAGTGACGGTCATCCCCTACTATGAGCGTTTTTTAGAGGCGTTCCCCACGCTGACCGATCTGGCCCTGGCGTCGCTGGACGACGTACTCAAAGTCTGGGAGGGATTGGGATACTACGCCCGCGCTCGCAATCTGCACAACGCAGCCCGTAAAATGGTGGAAAAGTGGGACGGCGACCTACCGGATAACTATGTTGATTTGCTCAGTTTGCCCGGCTTCGGCCACTACACGGCCGGGGCTGTGGCGTCGATTGCTTTTGGTGAAGTCGTGCCCGCGGTCGATGGCAATGTCAAACGGGTCATCGCCCGCCTCTTTGCGATTGAAAGCAGTGTTAAACAAGGGGAGGGGGCGGTGCAGGTGCAGAACATTGCCACTGAATTGGTCGATCCCCAGCAGCCCGGCGACTGGACCGAAACGCTGATCGAGTTTGGCGCCTTGATTTGCCTGCCCCGATCGCCGCGCTGCCCTGACTGTCCGGTTCAGGATTTGTGCCAGGCCCGGCAGCGCGGTTTGGAGAACACCCTGCCGGTGCGAGCCAGTAAAAAGCCGTTGCCCCATTACGATGTAACGGCGGCGGTTATTCGCCGGCCTGATGACGACGAACGGTTGTTAATTGCCCAAAGGCCGCCGGACGGTATGTTGGGTGGTTTGTGGGAATTTCCGGGCGGCAAGCGCCAATTGGATGAGAGTTTGCCCGAATGTTTGCGTCGAGAAATTCGTGAGGAACTGGGTGTTGAGATCGAAGTAGGTGAGCCGTTGGTCACGGTCAAGCACAGCTATACCCACTTCAAGATTACGTTATACGCCTATCACTGTCGCTTAGTCAGCGGCGACCCTCAAGCGCTCCAGGTGGCCGATTGGCGGTGGGTCACCCTGGCTGAGCTTGATACCTACGCTTTCCCCCGAACTGATGAGAAAATAATCAAAGCGTTGCATCAGTAGAATCCCGGCTTATTAGTGAATCAGCGGTGCAGACACAACCCCATGGGTTTGCCCTTGCTTCTTGGCCAGCAGAAAATCTCGATGGTTCAATAACACCGTTTTTACCGTTTTCAATAAAAAACCGGGATCGAAAGGTTTGCCGACATAGGCATCGATCTCCCGGTCGATATCACCGGCGATTTGGAGCATTCGAAGTTGGTCGGCGCTGCTGACTCGAGCCGAGACAACGATCACCGGTATCTTGGCTAGCGCCGGGTGGCGGCGAACGCGCCGCAGCAGTTCCAGCCCATCGAGGCCGGGCATCATAATATCTAAGATCAACAGGTCCGGTTTCTCGCGGCGGGCTAAATCTAGTCCCTCTTCAGGTCGGGTAGTCCGCAGAATCCGAAAGCCGGCCGGCTCCAGCGACAGCCGGATCAGGTTCAAAATATCTTGTTCATCATCGATGACTAAGATCTTAATCTCGTCGGGCCACAGGTTCCAGGTGGGTGACGCTTCATTTATCTGACTCATGGTAAATAACCCTCTCTTCGCCCGAACAGGTCGCGCATGGTATACTTCGGCCCAGCCCTGATGGGGTTTCTTTGGTTCTGGTATTTTGATAATTATTTTTCATTCGATAGTCACGTCTGTTGCAAATTTTGGACTAAACCTGTCGGGGCTGATCATAAGGGTAGGCTTACGGCCAATCCGGTTAAAGTGTAAAAGAATTTCATTGCTAATTTATTAGAATTGTAAAGGAAAAAAGTTAATGTTACTTGGCGCTCATGTCTCGGTGGCCGGCGGTGTTGATACCTCTTTCAAAAGAGCGGTCGAACTAAACTGCACGGCCTTTCAAATCTTCACCAAATCCAATCGCCAATGGAAAGCCAAACCGCTTAACCCGGAGGAGATCGAACGCTACCACGAGCAGCAGGTTGAAACCGGTATTACGCCGGTTATCTGCCACGCCAGCTACCTGCTCAACCTCGGCACGGCGGATGACGCCGTCTGGCAGAAGTCGATTGAGGCTTTGATTGTTGAACTAGAGCGGTGCGAACGGCTGAAAATTCCATACTTGGTCATTCATCCGGGCGCTCACCTCAAAGCCGGCGTCGAGGCCGGCCTGGCGCGTGTGTCTCAAGGATTGGATATCGTGCATGAGCGGTTGCCCGAGGTTGAGGTGAAAGTCGCCGTGGAAATTACGGCCGGTCAAGGTACCACACTCGGCTCCACTTTCGAAGAGATCAACCAAATCATCACCGCTTGCCAACAGAGCGATCGGCTGGCGGTTTGCTTCGATACCTGTCACGCCCTGGCCGCAGGTTATGAATTTCGTACGCCGGAAAGTTACCGGACGATGATCGATACCTTTGATCAGGTCGTGGGCATCGACCGGCTAACCGTCATTCACGTCAACGACTCGGTCAAAGATTTAGGCAGCCGCGTCGATCGTCACACCCACATCGGCGAGGGCTGTATTGGCCTTGAGCCGTTTGGTTATTTTCTAAACGACGCCCGCTTCCAAAAGGTTCCCTTTTTGCTGGAAACGCCGGTCGATAAAGACCCGGAGGATAACCTGCGGAATTTGGCGGCGCTGCGAGGGTTGATCAATTGATGAATGATGAACGATGAATGATGAATGTTTGACAATCATCATTCATCATTGATTTCAGGTGTTCGATGGACCTTATCAAATCTCTCTGCACCGGCTGCGGTTACTGCGTTCTGATTTGTCCCTACGACGCCCTCAAAACCGACGGCTGGGCCGAAGTTATTCCCCAAAACTGTACCGACTGCAATCTGTGTGTCTACGCCTGCCCCAGCGACTGTTTTGTACCCGATGCGCCTCTGAAGCCCTACCGGCCGCGCATAGCCGACTATTATGATGTATCGATTATCGGCAGTGGGATCGGCGGGTTGATGGCGGGCGCGGCGCTGGCTCAGGCGGGTTATAGCGTGGCGGTATTTGAGAAGCTCGGTTTTCCCGGCGGACGCTACACGGAGATTGATTACAAAGGCGCGGCAGTCACCACCGGCGCGTGGACCAACTTGGGGCCTAACAGCCACATTGGCCGCTTTCTGGCCGACTTGCAGATCAAACTCGATTACGCCTCGCTCAAGGCGGTGGGCCTGACGGAGCAGTATTCGGTTCGATTTCCCGATGGCCGTCGTTACGACAGCCTGTTCGATCTGGTTTCCGGGGCGGGGCGTAAAGCCTGGCTTAAGGCGATCTTGAACGGCAAGCGGCAAACGGAAACCGGGGACAACGCCCTCGACCAAATCTCCGCCGCTGATTACGTCGCCGCATTTAGCGATGACCCCAACCTACTGGCGGCGGTCGATGCTATCGCGGCCACGGCCTCCGGGCTGAGCAGCCGGGCCATGCCGGCCAGCGAGTACATTCAAATTACGCTCGATGGCCGGACCGCCGGCCAGGAGTTTGCCATGCCCGCCGGAGGCGTGCGGTCAATTGTCAAGGCGCTGGTGACATCTCTGCGCCAGGCGGGCGGCGCGTTGTTTGTGCGGTCGCCGATTGCAGCCATTGGCGTTGAGGCCGGCCGGGCCACCGGAGTCCAACTGGCCGATGGCCGCCGGGTGCGCAGCCGGTTTGTCTTGCACAACGGCGGCCCGCGCGCGTTCGTCAACTTGGTTGGCCCGGCCAATCTTCCGGCTAATTATGTGGCGCGGTTGACTAATCTCAAAGGCGTAGAGTGCGCCGCCCTGTTCTGCGCCACCCGCGAACCGCTTTTTACCGAAGCGCCCATCACCATGACTCCCCAGTGCCGTCGGGTAGTCGGCATTTTTTCACCCACCCGGCTCGACCCGTCGCTGGCCAAGAACGACCTCCATCTGTTCGATGCCTTTTTCCCCACCTACAGCGATGATCGTTCGGCTGAGTTGGCGCTGGCGCTGGCCGATCTACGCGACCTCTTTCCCCATTTTGACGATGTACTCGAGTGGTCGGTGCCGATGTTTTTCACCGGCAGTTGGCCCGGCGCCGAGACCGGCCAAACCTTTGGCCAAACCGGCTCTAACCGGCTCGATCCGGTGACCCCGATTGAAAACTGTTTTTTAGTCGGTATGGATGTCAAAGGTTCAGGCGTGGCCGGGGATTTGATCCCGTTAGGGGTCCGGCAGGTATTGAGCTGTATCATCGACGGAATTCTCCCTTAAAGTGACATTGCAGACTGCCCGATTACAAAGTGGGTGTATCGGATGATATGATCGACGACTTAATCGGATGATCGAACACGTCGGGCTATATGAGCGAGCAAGTCGATCGAAAGGTCAAATGCGTCGGGCCATACGAGCGAGCAGTCGATTGGATGGTCGAACACGTCGGGCCGTATGCGTGGGTCAGTCGATCAGAAGGTCAAACACGTCGGGCCATACGAGCGAGTAGTCGATCAGATGGCCGAAGGCGTCGGGCCATATGATCGAACAGTCGAGCGAATGGTCAAGCGCGTCGGGAGATGTACGAGCGAGCAGGCGAGCGAATGATCAAACGTGTCGGGCCATATGATCGAGCAGCCGATCAGATGGTCGAAGGCGTCGGACCATATGATCGAGCAAGTCGATCAGATGGTCGAAGGCGTCAAATGATTGAACTGTCAATTAGACCATCCGTGACCACCGGGCATAAGATTACGCTGTTGTTCTGGACGTTCCGTGGCCATCGGCCATATAATCGGCGGCTCAAACGCCCGGTCTCCCATCAGCAAAGAGCCGATCGGCTCCCGAGTACGGGCCTGAAGACCCGTGCTAAAAGAGCGAAGCCCGCCGGGCTAGGGTATGCGCCCGATGAGGGCGCTTCAGCGTCCTTCGCTCTCTCAGAGCGACGGCTTTAGCCTCGCGTTCATTGAAACACTACCAGACTTTGCAAACGAATCGAACTGCCGGTCAGTCACCCCCATACTGAAGCACTGATTATTTGTTTGGAAAGGTACTGTTCAAGCCGTTTCGGTGGCTAAAAATCTCACTTTTTGCATAGAAACGGCCTCTGTTTGCCGGAGCCTTGACCGGGACCAAACCAGCTTCGCCGATCAAGTTTCAATTCAGCCTGGAGAGGCGGCTGCCCATTCATCAGGCCGAGCGCAAAAACCGTCGAAACTGAGCCGGGTCGCAGCCCCACCCAGGGCACATCGAGTATAACATCCGGCGTCCCGGCCGAGCGCACTTCCAAATTGTAACGGTTGGCATCGACCGTTTTGTAATCGGTGGCGCTCTTGAAAGCCACGTTGTCGAAAAGTATCTCCCCGTTTTTGACGGCCACATCGACCGCCGGGGTATCGGGCGACGCGTTTACAAAGCGAACCTTGGCCTGCCCCGCTTCCGGCAGCGAATTATCATCGACCAATACCAACGGCTCGATGTTGGTCGCCACCCCCACGGCTAAAAGCGTATAAGCGGTATCCCCGGTCAGGTCGAGGTTGGTGTTGATGACCTCGGTTCGATTGGCGTCAGCGGTCAGGACCTTGACATTGACTTGGCCCGCGGCCAGAGGCGCATAAAAGGTGATATCGCCAAAACGCACATACCTAAATACGAGGCGGTCGGCGATCACGACATCGACCGGTGGGGCGTCGGGTGAAGCGTGAACCATGCGCAGTCGAGCCGTATTTTCCGGCGCGTACCCCCCGCCTTGCGCTTGCGCCGCCGGCGTGAACAGCATCGACAAACTTAGCACCAACATCGTCAACAGCATCAGGACTCGTTTCATTTGCCTAGCCTCCTTTGAAAATAAGAGTTTGGAGCGTCAAAGTTTACTTTGACCCGACTGTGAATGACAAAGCAAGCTTTGTCGCTCCCGTAAATTTTCATCGTCGGTGATCCTACTCCTGAGAATACAACGAAAAAATGAATAGGTAGATGGGGATTTTCATGAGTTAGTGTAGATAACAATACATAAACTGGCAACTCATCGGGTTATTTTTCGGTGCTTATGGTCCTATTTCGATATCGTCACCGTATCCACCGCCGCCGCGAGAGGCCGGGTGTCGGGAACCAGGCCCAGCCGAAGGTAGGCGGCGCCTTCACCTTGCGCTTGCAGCGCGGTTCCGCCGGCCGCTCCCTTAACGCCGATGGCCGAGAAGGGTGTAGCGAGCGTACCGACAGCGAGACCGGCCGATTGCAAGGCCGTGAGGGTGTCGGCGGAAACGTAGGCCAGCGCGTCGAGACCCTGACTGGCAAAAATGACGATTTGCCCATCCGGAATACCGGCGATGAACTCGGCCAGCGCAGTCGCCTCGAACGCATTGGCGGCGGTATCGAAGCCGCGCATATCTAAAACGTCCCCTGACTGCGGATCCATCACCGCCACGTTGATCCCTCGCCGGTGAGCTGAGGCATCGGCGGCCTCATCGCCAAAACCGGCGGTGATAAAGGCAAAATCAGCGCCGCTGTTGACCTCCACATCAACCGGCGTCTCCACCCCGGTATGGCCGATAGCTCGGTTGGCCGGCAGCACCTCGCGAGGTTGGGCCGTGTGGGCAAAGTGCAGAGTTAGCCGGTTAAGGCCGTCGATAAGCTGCGCTTCGGGCAGCACCGTCTCGACAGCTTGCCAATTTTCTTGCAGCGTGTACGTGGCCAACACATGGTCGTTGAGCTTGATCTCAACCTGCTGGCTCGGCGCGTTAGGATAAACAAAGGGAGCGATTTGCAGCGACAGCCGGCGGTCGCCGTCGCCGCGAACGGGGAAAAAGATTTCGGCCCGGTCGGCGGTGGTCCAGTTGGCGGTCGCGCCAAAAACCGTTTCGTTGCCGGCCCAACCTTCTCCGCGATACGGATCGGCGGTCCAATCGCCAAAATCGATGACCAACGGATCGGGAATGGTGGCCTGCTCCACAGCGAAAGCCTGAACGCCCGGCGACTCATACACCGGTTCGGCCCGGTGCGGAATGAGATCGAGGGCTAGCTTTCGGGTAGCCAAATAGGTATCTTCATAAGGTTTGCGGAAGGGAATGGGTTCGTGAACCACTATGTATTTGATGTTGTAGAGCGTCATGAGATCGGCGGCTTGTTGGCCGGCTCGTGCCAGCGTGGTCTCGTCAACGGTGCGATACAGTTCGGCCTCGGTGATGGCGGCGAAGAGGGGGATGTTGGCGTAGTAGTCGAACTTGAAACGGGGGTTGCGCGACGTATTCCCGCCGAGCATCGGCCGCAAGTGGGCCGCTTGGTAATATTGCAGTTGGGTTCGTTCCGCGCCCAGGGTGCCGTAGCTGTTCCGCCAGCCGAGCGGTAGCTGCATCACCGTGAAGTTGCCCGGCTCGGCGCCGATTTGCCGGTACACGGTCGGGATACGCGCATCGGTCAGTGGCAGAGGCACGCTGTATTGATCGAACAGGAGCACGACGAGGAAGACAAGAACTAAGGCGAAGGCGAGGAAGGGGAAGGTGGATGGGTGGTAGGTTGACTGGTTAGATGGTTGATTGGTTGGCTGGTTGGCTGGAGGAGGAGGTTGTTGGTTGGCTGGTTGGGTGGTTGGGTGGTTGGGTGGTTCGTTCGTTGGCTGGTTGGCTGGTTGGCTGGTCGATGGGTTGGGGTGTCGGATGGTTTTATTGATGAGCCAGAAGATAGCGTAGCCGACGAGGACGGCTAGAGCCAGGGTTAAGGGAATGCCAAAGCGATTGGGGACGCGGTTGGCGTTGAGGATCGGGATATAGTGCAGCAGGGCAAAGGGGAGTGGGAAGGTGACCTCAAGGCCGTCGAGGTTGAAGCGATTTTGGCCGTTGATGGTCAGTAAGGGGCCTAAGCTAAGGATAGTAAAGATGATAACCGCCCACAGCCATACTCGAGCGCTCCGACGCCAAATCAAAAAGCCAATGGCGGCGATGATCAAAATCCCATACCCTAAGAACAACGTGTTGGCGTCGCTGAACCGGCTGGTGCCTTCGATGACGGCCCGGAGTTCCGTGACCCAATCGACGCCGGCCAACGGGTGCAGGGGGGTCAATGTGACCAATCCGGCCAAATCGGCGCTGAGTTTCAGCCCCTCCCCCCAGCCGGGTTCGCTATAGGCCGGATCGAGAAAATCGGGTAAAACGGCCAGGATAAAGGGCGCGGTCAGGGCGAAGGTGATCACGCCGATGAGAGCCAACCTGAGCGTCTGGCGGCTGACCACCGACCACCAACTACCGAATGATGAATGATGAATGATGAATGATGAATGATGACGGCTGGCAGTTGACGACTGACTGTCGACGGCTGATTCCTGACTCCTGCCCCCTAACCCCAGATCACTCAGAAAAATAATTAGCGTAATAAACAACAGAAAGACACTGAACGTCAGTTCGGCGTAGAGGCAGAAGGCGGCAAACAGTGCGGCGAGAAAGGCATTTTTGACAGTTCCCTGGTGGAGGGTTTTGAGTAAAAACAAGGTATAATAGGGGAACCATTGGATCGTGACAAAATTGTAATGGCCGAGAGCGATATACATCATCCGGCTGGCCGAAAAGGCATAAACAGCCCCGGCAACAAAGGCGGCCAGGGGGAGAATGAAGAATGAAGAATGAAGAATGGAGAAAGGGGTAGGGTGTGAAGTGAGGG
Organism: Anaerolineales bacterium; assembly: GCA_020634855.1. Taxonomy (GTDB): domain Bacteria; phylum Chloroflexota; class Anaerolineae; order 4572-78; family J111; genus JAGRBY01. Next base: position 24,072 of record JACKAU010000014.1, on the reverse strand, counting down.
TGGGGCGGGTGAGGAGGTAGAGGAGGAGGAGGAAGACGCCGTAGGCGCTGGAGATGTAAGCGAAGAATAGGGTTAGGTTGCTGGCTAAGGGCAGTGACAGCGCCAGTTGCAGGGGGAGGCCGAAGGCGGCGTTGAACAGGTTGAAGGTGTAGGTGGTCAGATGAATGCTCAGGGGGAAGAAGGTGTAGGTTGAGATCAAGGGAGATTGAGCCAGGTTTAGCAGGCTGAACTTAAACCACCACATATTCCAGATAAAGGTCGATTCGTCAAAGGCCCAGGTGGCTTCCCCAGGAATGTGGGTCCCGATGTGAGCTGCGACCGGCCAGGTTAGCCCTATCGTCAGCACAGTATAAAGGCCGATCACTATCAAATGGATGCGTAAGTTTTTGCTCATAGCGGGCTATCATACCATTACAAACGATGATTGATAAATTGAGAGGGTGCGTCTCATTCTGTTTTAAGCGGATTGGGGAAAAATAGTTAAGGGCCTATCATTCTTACGAATAGGAATTTAATAACGTCTCTATGTTAGAAGGTTGTAAATGGTAATTGGTAATTGGTTATTCAATCTCTAATTACCATTTACCATTTACCGATCTTAAAGGAGAAACACTAATGCGGGTTCTAATTACGGGCGGAACAGGCGCTATCGGCCGTCGATTGACCGATCAACTGCTGAAGGAAGGGCATGCGGTCACCATTCTCAGTCGCAAGGCGCTCAAACCGGCCCGGCTGCCGGTTAAAGTAACGTTTTTGCAATGGGATGGCAAAACGGCGAAAGGCTGGGGCAATCATTTGGAAGCCGTCGATGCTGTGGTCAATCTGGCCGGGGCTGGCATAGCCGATGCGCGTTGGACGGCTGAGCGCAAAAAAGTCATTGTCGACAGCCGGGTCAAGCCGGGACAGGCCGTAGTTGAAGCCTTTGAGTCGGTTAGCCAAAAACCCAAAGTCCTCATTCAGGCTTCCGGCGTCAATTACTACGGTACTGATCGAGGAAAAGCGTTTACCGAGGATGACGGGCCGGGCGATGACTTTCTAGCCGAGGTGTGTATTAAATGGGAAGCCGCCACCCTTCCCGTAGAGGCGATGGGGGTTAGGCGGGTTATCATCCGCAGCGGCGCTGTGCTCGATCCGACAGCGGGGGCGCTGCCGAAGCTGGCCATGCCGGTTCGATTTTTTGTTGGCGGTCCGTTGGGCAGTGGCCGCCAGTGGCTGTCGTGGATTCACTATGCGGATGAGATCGGGGCCATTAAGTTTCTCATCGAAACCGAAGCGGCTTGTGGCCCGGTTAACATGACCGCGCCCCAGCCTGTGCGTAATAAAGAACTGGCTCAGGCCATCGGCCGGGTATTACATCGGCCGGCGGTTATGCCCGCCCCCGGCCTGGCCGTGAAGCTGATGGTAGGTGAACTGTCAGACGTGGTGCTGAAAGGACAGCAAGTGCTGCCGGCGGCGTTACAGCGATTGGGCTATCCATTCAAATATCCTCAGATAGACGCCGCTCTGAAAAACTTATTGGGTTAGAAACCGAACTTTGAGAACGCAACATTACATATTATGCGCATCTCGTTGAACCATAGTGAGCCTTGGTTTAATTTTTGCAAGGCCGTTGCGGCGGCAATGGGGATGGTGATGGTTGGTTCAATGGCGTCAAACGCCTTGAGTACGGGTTTGATCAGCTCTCCGAGATCGGACTTGACCATCATGATGCGCAAGGCGTGATGCGCTCCTTCTCGCAGCCAGGGCGATTCCGGATGTTGGATTAGAGTGCGCAGCAGCGGCGCAAGCCCCTGGCATTCCAGATCGGCCAGACTTTCCGCCGCCCGCCAGCGTACCTCAAGCGCCTTATCTTCCAGGGATTTGACCAAGTCAGGCGCGGCGGCGCCATCGCCAATATGACCTAATATCAAGGCCGATTGCCACCGAATTTGATCGCGTGGATCGTGCAGGGCATTTATGAGTTGCGGGATGGCCGGTGGGCCTATGGCGGTCAACGCCTGCCGGGCATGCTGGCGTACTTTGATGTCTTTGTCGTCTAAATCGATCATTAAGGCGTGAATATCCTTATTCGTTATCGCCTGAGACATTCTTTCCTCCTACACTCACTGAAATCAAATAGACGTTCCGTACCTTTAGTTTAAAACAAAATCTCTCCTCATGCGCCCGCCATGAGGAGAGATTGTTTACTGACTGCCTGGTTAGTCTTTTGGCTGACCGGTTGTCCAGTCAATTACGTCTACAACCCATCTTTGGCCTCGACCACGGCCTGTATTCGAGCGATTAGATCGGGGATCGCAATCGAGCCTAGATCCTCTTCCGTCCGAAGGCGGACCGAGACGGTTTGATTTTCTACCTCCCGGTCGCCCACAATCAGCATATACGGGATTTTTTGCTGCTGGGCCTGCCGGATTTTCTTGGAAATGCGGTCACTCGATGGATCGACTGCGGCCCGAAGGCCGGCGTCTTTGAGTTGTTGAGCGATCTGAGCGGCATACGCGTTATGCCGGTCGGCAATCGGTAGGACCAAGATTTGCTGGGGAGCCAGCCATACCGGGAAGGCGCCGCCGTAGTGTTCGATGAGGATGCCGAAAAAGCGTTCCATACTTCCCAGCAGGGCGCGATGCAGCATCAGCGGCCGGTGGTGGATGCCATCTTCGCCCACATAAGAAATGTCAAATCGCTCCGGCAGGTTGAAGTCGAACTGAATAGTCGAAATTTGCCACTCCCGACCGAGCGCATCTTGGACGATCAGATCGATCTTCGGACCATAAAACGCTCCCCCGCCTTCATCAATCCGGTAAGACAGGTTGGCCCGTTTCAGCACTTCCTCAAGTCCGGCCTCCGCAAGTCGCCACTGCTCCGGATCGCCCACCGATTTTTCGGGTTGGGTGCTGAGATAGGCTTTGAAATCGGTTAAGCCGAATGCGCGCAAAATGTCCAGGCTAAAGTTAAGAACAAAGTCGAGTTCGTCGGCCATTTGATCAGGCCGGCAAAAGTGGTGAGCGTCATCTTGGGTAAAGCCCCGCACGCGCAGCAGGCCGTGCAGCACCCCGCTCCGCTCGTAGCGGTAGACCGTGCCTTTTTCGGCAAATCGTAGCGGCAGGTCGCGATAGGAGCGAATTTGACTTCGGAAAATATGGACGTGAAACGGACAGTTCATCGGTTTCAAGTAATATTCTTGCCCCTCGATATCAATGGCTGAGTACATATTTTCGGCGTAAAAATCCAAATGGCCGCTGGTTTTCCACAGCGACGATTTACCGATATGGGGCGTGAACACAAAATCGTAGCCGTCTTGTTCGTGTTTATCGCCCCAGAAATCTTCCATCAATTTTCTGATCAACCCGCCTTTGGGATGCCACAGGATCAGCCCCGGCCCAACCTCATCGTTCATACTGAATAGATCCAGCTCCCGACCCAACACTCGGTGATCCCGTTTCCTGGCCTCTTCCAGTTTCCACAGGTATTCCTTTAACGCCTCTTTCGACTCCCAAACCGTACCATAAATCCGTTGCAGTTGGGGTCGCTTCTCATCGCCCCGCCAGTAAGCCCCGGCCACCTTCATCAGTTTTAAGGCCGACGGGTTGATCTGACCGGTATGTTCGACATGCGGGCCTCGACAAAGGTCGGTAAACGTATCTTGAGTGTAAAGGGAAATTTCGGGCGCTTCGCCGGTAGGCTGTCCGTATTCATCGAACTCGCCCTGTTCCAAGCCTTCGATTAGCTCAATTTTGTAAGGTTGGTCTTGAAATAGTGCTTTGGCTTCCTGCGCCGAAATTACCCGTTTTTGGAAAGGATGTTTACCTTTGATAATTTTTTTCATCCGCTTCTCAATTGCGGTTAAATCGTCTGGCGTCAGGCTGCGCGGCAGATCAAAATCATAGTAAAAGCCATCATCGATGGGCGGGCCAATGGCGATCTTAACTTCACCAGGCTCAAACATTTCGGTCACGGCTTGCGCCATCACGTGAGCCGCCGAATGCCGAATGCGGTAAAGCTGCGAGTCTTCATATCGTTCTTCTAATTTGTCAGGCATGATTAGTATCCTCCAAAATAAAAAACTCCTGCCCATCTTGGGGCAAGAGTTAATGTTTACCGGACTCTCACGGTTCCACCCAAATTAGCCGGTTTGATCAAACCAGCCATCTCTGATAACCGATAACGGGGTCAGCCGATCCTCATACTAAGACTGTCGCGTCTGTTCCGATTCACGCTCGCGGGTGGTTTTCACTGCCGATAAAACGGTAAGGAGACTCTCAGCCGGTGATCTCCTCGCTCTGTCCCTTGTCAAGGCAGTTACTCGTCCCGGTCAACACGGTTGATGTTAACACGTATAATATGGAAATTTTATAAATTTCTACCCTTTTGTCAAACGTCATACAACAACTTAACGTCTCACCTGCGGCCAGCTAGGTTTCGTTGAAACCCAGCGCCCAACCCACCTTATCAATCTTGGGCGGTCGGTAACGTTCGAACTTTTGCAGCAGGGCGTCCGGATCGTCATCGACCAGAATCATTGATAAACTTTCTGTTCCGACAAACTGCTCTTGGGCCGTATGGGCCAAAAAATCCAGAAGCTTGGTGTAGTAGCACCCGACATTCAACAAGCCGCAGGGTTTGTGATGAATGCCAAGCTGCGCCCAGGTCAGCACCTCAAAAAACTCTTCAATCGTGCCCAAACCACCGGGCAGCGCGATAAACCCGTCGGAGAGATCGGCCATCAGGGCTTTGCGCTCGTGCATCGAGTTGACGATGCGTAGATCGGCCAGTCGGGTAAAGGCGACCTCCTTTTCGGCCAACGCTTTAGGAATCACGCCGATCACCTCGCCGTTTTTCTCCAGCATCGCCTCGGCAATTTTACCCATCAGCCCGACACGCCCACCGCCGTAGACTAGCCCTATGTTTCGGTCGGCCAAATGATGGCCCAGTCGGCGGGCGATTTCGACATATTCCGGGTTGGCTCCGGGGCTTGACCCGCAGAAAACACAAATACGTTTCATATTTATCTTTGCTCCAAAAAGTTAGCTTTGTCTTACTTCGAGTGAGCGCAATCGATTTAACGCCGCCGCCAACTCGTACGCTCGAAAAGCCACGTAATCGCCGGTTGGCCGCCGGTCGAGCGCATCCAGGCCGTGCCGGTCTATCTCAGCGATGACCGCTTCGATTACCCCGGCCACGTCTCGCTGCCCGTCCATGAAACGCTCGCGGGCCACGTTGAGCGCCTGACCGATGGCGCGGACCTGGCCCTCATCGACCAGTTGGGCCACAGCGGTCATGTCAATTTCTTCCGTGCCGAACAGCACTGCCCGCAAGGCTCGCCCTTTGATGTTGACCTCTCGTCGGCCCTTACGAGGATCGAGACTTGTGGCCAATGGAATACGCGAGGTCGAGGCCAGCCAGGAACCGCCGGCTTCGACCTGGCGGCCGGTGGGCTGCTGTGCCGCGATGGCTTTGGCCGCCGCCGTGACATCGTAAGGGATATAACTGTCCATGCGAATAATCGTGTCGGCCACATCGAAATAATCGCCGCTGCCACCCAACACGAGAATACTACTGACGGCGCGTTCATCGGCCAATTGGCGCACCCGGTCGATGAACGGCGTGATCGGTTCACCTGGCTTTTCAACCAGGGCTTGCATGCGGGCATCGCGGATCATCAAGTTGGTGGCGCAGGTGTCTTCATCGAGCAGGAGCAGTTGGGCGCTCACTTCCAGGGCTTCGATGATGTTGGCGGCTTGGCTGGTGCTGCCGCTGGCGTTTTCGGTGCGGAAGGCGGCGGCGCTACTGTGATTGGGAAGATTATTAATGAAGGGTCGGATATCGACTCCTTCAACCCGGCGGCCGTCCTCGGCCCGGATTTTAACGGCGGTCGGATCGGTGACGACTAATTCGCGGCCATCGCCGGGCAGGTGATTGTATACGCCCAACTCCAAAGCCGACAGCAATGTGCTTTTACCGTGGTAGCCGCCGCCGACGATCAACGTGACGCCACGCGGGATACCCATGCCGCTCACTCGACCGATGTGGGGCAGTGAGACCTCAACTTTCAAACTATCAGGACTGCGGAACGGGACCACGTGGTCGCCGCCCAATGGTCGGTCGTCTACCCCGGAGCGGCGCGGCAGCCGGCTGCCGTCGGCGACAAAGGCGACCAGTCCTAAAGCGCTTAATTGGGTGCGAAGAGCGTCGGCGTCTTCGGCGGCGTTGAGATGGGCGGTAAGCTGCGACTCATCCAGGTTGGCGTATCTGAGCGCAGCCTCGACCAACTTAGGCACATCCTCGCCCAGCATGTCGGCGGCTTGTCGGCCTAGCACGCGCCGGCCTCGCGCCGGTAAGCCCGCTACAAAACGCGCCTCGACGAATTCGGCCGTGACCACGATGGCCGATCGCTCCAAAATCTCCTGCCCCGGCCGATCCATTGCCAGTAACCCACTTTTGCCGGAGCCGCGACTGCGATCGCTTAGGGTCCGGCAGGCGTCGGAAAAGCAACGGGCCAGAAAATCGCGTAGGGCGATCAAGCGGCTGCGATTACGGTAAGTCTCCGGCGGAAAGCCGGCCGTCGCCATCGGCAGCCGCACCCGTAGGCGAGATGGCGCGGCAAAGGGATCGCCCTGAACGTGATCGATGAACAGCGTGACGTCATCAAAATCGTAGCGCCCGCGAATATCTTTGTAGGCCGGATAACTTTTTCCGTCAATACGATAGAGCTGACGCTGTAGGTCGGTTAAGGTCTGTAGCATTTTTTTTACTGTAACTTTATTCTAAGTTTGTCTTAAGCTATAATGAATATACTAAAAGTTGAACGTATATCTAAATCTTAAGTCGTTGTAGGCTCTTTTAGACCGACGCCCGGCAATAGCTGACTCTACAATACTTTCTAAACCGCACTTCGTGTTAAGCTCTCCTTCTAAATAATTTCGATGACTTTCTGACAACCATTACACCCAAATTGGAGATATTATGAAGAAATCCGTCAAAATCGCAATTGTCGTTATTGGCCTGTTTATTATCACGTCCGGGGCGTTCGGGATAGGCGTTATTTTTGGTAGTACCGGGAGTATGCTAGGCCCGTCGATAGTTCGGGCGCAAGACCAGCCGGAAGAGTTTGATGTATTCTGGCAGGTATGGCAAGTTGTCCATCGCAATTTTATCGATAAAGATGCCCTTGACGCCCAGAACCTTACGTATGGCGCCATTAACGGTTTGATTCAATCGCTGGGTGATGAAGGCCATACCCGTTTTCTAACCCCTGAGCAAGTCAAACAGCAGCGGACGAATATTTCGGGGAAATTCTTTGGGATTGGCGCTCAAGTGGGTTTGGAGGATGGACTGCCGGTGATTGTCGCGCCGTTTGACGATTCGCCGGCCGATAAAGCGGGCGTTCAGGCCGGCGACATCATCGTCGAGGTCGATGGCACGGATGTAACCGGCCTGTCGCTCAACGAGACGATTGAGATGATTCGGGGCGAAAGAGGCACCAAGGTTGTGCTGACGGTGTTTCGCCCTGACTTGAACGAAAGTTTGGAAATTGAGATTGTTCGGGACGAAATTAAGGTTCCGGCGGCTAACTGGACTATGGTCCCTGGCACCGATACCGCCCTGGTTCGGTTGAGCCAATTTAGCGCTAACCTTGATGATAATCTGGTGGAAGCCATCAAAGAAGCTGAAGCCGCCGGCGCCACCAAACTGATTGTGGATGTACGCAACAATCCGGGCGGTTTATTGGAGCAGGCTATTCGCGTGACCAGTGAGTTTTTGACCGACGGCAACGTGCTTATCCAAGAAGACGCCGACGGATCACGTGAAGCATTTTCGGTCAGGTCGGGCGGGGTCGCGCCGGACATTCCCATTGTGGTTTTGATTAATCACGGTACGGCCAGTTCGTCTGAAATTTTCGCCGGGGCTATCCAGGATCACGACCGAGGCCAGGTGGTCGGTGAGACCAGTTTTGGCACGGGGACCGTGTTAAAACCGTTTGATCTGCGCGACGGCTCAGCTTTGCTGTTGGGCACCAGCCAGTGGCTAACCGCCAATGGCCGGCTCATTCGCAAGCAGGGCATCGAACCGGATGTTGTGGTCGAACTCCCGATTGGCACGGCTTTGCTTTCGCCGGACGATTTGGAAGAGATAACCGTACCGGAGCTATTAGCTAGTGAAGATGCGCAACTGCTACGCGCTCTGGACCTGCTCGACTCGCTGCCGCAGACCGCGCCTGCACCCGTTGAGGAACAAACTCAAGAATTAACGGTTACCAAGTAACCATTTAAGTCATAAACTAAAGTGTCACAGGGGGATACATCATATTGTATCCCCCTATCTTTTTGTCTTGAAAAGTTGATTTCGAACTTGAAAATACGCGGCGAGACCTTAAAATAGGAATTGCGATCCGCTTTTTCATTGAATGAATTTACCTATAGGAGAACGTATATGGCCGATGTAATCGACTACAAAATATTTGGCGAAGATTTACAACTGGTTGAAATCGAACTCGATCCGGGCGAAGGGGTGCGGGCCGAAGTCGGGACGATGACTTATATGGAAGACGGCATTCAAATGGATACCGGCACCGGCGGTGGTGGTCTCATTGGCGGTCTCTTTAAAGGCTTCAAGCGGGCTATGACCGGTGAGAGTTTCTTCATTACCACCTTTCTGTACCACGGCGCGCCGGGATCGAAAGGTCATGTTGGCTTTGCCGCACCGTATCCGGGAACGATCATTCCGCTCGATTTAGGCCAGCTCGGTGGTACGTTTATCTGCCAAAAAGACTCCTTTTTATGCGCCGCTGCCGGTATCGAAATTGAAGTGGCCTTTACCAAGCGACTATCGGCCGGTTTTTTCGGCGGCGAAGGCTTTATCCTCCAGCGGCTGGTGGGTGACGGTATGGCTTTTGTCCACGCGGGCGGCACCATCATCGAGCGCGAGTTGGCCGCGGGCGAGACCTTGCGAGTTGACACCGGTTGTATCGTCGCCTTTGCCCCCTCGATCGATTACGACATCAAATTTATCGGCGGCTTCAAGAACGCAATGTTCGGCGGCGAAGGCTTATTCTTGGCGACTCTAGGCGGGCCGGGCAAAATCTATTTGCAAAGTTTGCCCTTGTCGCGTCTGGCCCAGCGTATTTTGGCCGGCGCTTCGGCTCAAGTTGGGGAGCAAAGAGGCGTCGCCGGCTTTGGCGGCGATATGTTGGGCGATATCATTAGTGGTGAATAATTAGTCTGAATATTAGATTACAGGATAATTGAGATGGCCCCATTTAATACTCACTTTCTAGTTGCAGAAAAAATTTGGCCCACTGTCGAGTCAATAACTCCATGGCCCGTTACGGGTCAAACGATGCTCTACGGCCAGTTTTGTTTTGGTTGTATTGCCCCGGATGTCGATAAAGCTTCAACCACCCTCTCCCAACGCGATACCCACTTCTTTGATCGCTACGGTCAATACGAGTTAATGGCCTCGCACCGGAGCGCCACGTTTCTTCAGCGCCAACCCGAATTCCTCAGGGCGCCCTTTGCCCAACTCGACCCCGAAGCGCAGGCGTTTGTGTTAGGCTACCTGTGTCATCTGTGCGTCGATGAAGTATCGAAGCATATGTGGCAGCGTGAAACCTGGATGCACTTTTTCGATATCGGTCCCGGTCCGGCCTTTGCTGCGCTCGATGAAGTGGCCCGTGGACAAACCCAAGATTATGGCGCGATTGTCAAGGGCTTGGCTGAGATTGAGGTTGTTGACATTATTCCGATTATTCCCCGCGCCGATTTAGAAGCAACGTTGTGTGGGGCGCGCACCTTTGTCCAGGCCGATACCTCCGAAGGTGAATTTCTGGCCCTGGTCGATATGTTTGACCGACCGGCTGCTGATGTTCGCTGCCAAAAGCTGGAAGATTTCAGAGCTAACATTAACACGGCCAGAGTACGCACCCATTGGTTTAACCTTGATACCCTGGTGAAAGCGAGTATCAGCCGGACCGAGCAGCGGTTTAATGACCTGATTACCGGGCATATGCCTCAGCCCGGCTATCCAAATCTGACTTAATTTAAATTGAGGTTGACAAAGAAGGGGGATAGGTTACAATTACTTACCCCCAACTCGGTTCAAATAGGGTTTTCAATGTGTTTCAGATAGGAAAAGGCAATGATGACAATTCCTGCTCCGCACCCAACCAGCCAGCAGCACGAACGACTCCAGGCGCTCTACCATCTGGCGGTGGAGCTATCTTCCCTACGCAGCCTGGATTCGGTCTTGGATACGGCTCTGAAGCAGTGCCTCGATCTGACCGGCTCCCAATTCGGCTTTATCGGCCTTAATACCCCCAATGGTAAGGCTATGGATGTCGCCGCCATCGAGGGCTTTCACCCATCCGCGCAATTTTATGAACGTTTCCATCTTATCCCCCTTCGGCCCAATATCTTCGCCCGCGCCGTGCTGGAGAATCGCCCGATGCGCTCCGAAAATGCGATGTCCGACCCGCGAAAGTTGGGGCAGCCTGTCGGCCATCCACCGGTACGGACGTTTCTGGGGGTGCCGCTCCGAGTGCAAGACAAGCCTATCGGCATGATCGGCGTGGCCAACCGCCCCCAGCCCTACGACAATGACCATGAGCAGTTGTTGATGACCTACGCCGCGCAGGTGGCCATCGTCATCCACAACGTGCAATTATATGAAGAGCTAACCACCGCCAAGGCGAGCTTGGAGCAAAAAGTCGCCACCCGCACTCAGCAGTTGCAGAAGGCCAAAGAGTCTCTGGCCGACAAAGCTGCTATCCTCCAACGCCTGCTCAATGAAACGGTTGATGTCCAAGAACGGGAGCGGCAGCGTATTGCCCAGGATATGCATGATAGCACCAGCCAACTGCTGATTGGGGCGATGCTGGAGTTAAAATCGGCCCAAGAGCGGCTAGGTAACGGTAGCCTGCCCCAGGCCGGCCAGTCGCTGCAAACGGTGCGCGAGATTTTGCATCGGGTCGATGCCGAGATTAAACGAGCGATTCACGACCTGCGCCCGCCGTCGCTGGATGAGCTGGGCTTGGGGCCGGCCTTGCGCCAATACGCGATCCGATTTGAGCAATATTCCGGCCTGGCCTGCGATGTCGAAATTTTAGGCGATCCGCGCCGGCTGCCGCCCAGATCGGAGATTAGCGTCTACCGGCTGGTGCAAGAGGCGCTGCAAAACGTCAGCGCCCACGCCCAGGCCAGCCGGGCCAATGTGATCACCGTTTTCTCACCGCGCCGCCTCAAGGTAACCATCATCGATGACGGCCGAGGCTTCGATCTGGAAGCGGTGCGGCTCAATACGCTCGACCATTTCGGTCTGCTGAGCATGCAAGAGCGCACCGAGAGCCTGGGCGGGCATTTATCGATTCAAACCCAACCGGGCCAGGGCACACGCGTCGAGTTGACGGTCCCTATTCCCATCCCCGCCCCCAACGAGGTACAGCTCAATGGCGTCCATTAACATCCTAGTCGTTGACGACCATTCCATTGTCCGTCAGGGAATTCGCAGCCTGTTGTCAAACTACCCGGAGTTCAAGATTATTGGTGAAGCCGAAAATGGCCACGGCGCTCTGAGCCAAATCGAGCAGGAGCCGCCGGATGTCACCCTGCTGGATATTCGCTTGCCGGGTGAGTCGGGCGTTGAAGTTCTCAAACAGATTCGACAAACCCAGCCGGAGGCCAAAGTCCTGATGCTGACCTCGTTCAATGATGATGAGTACGTGATGGGGGCGCTGCGAGCCGGAGCGCTGGGCTATGTCCTCAAAAGCAGTTCCGATGAGATGCTGGTCAACGCCATTCGGGCCACACACCAGGGCGAACATTTTCTCAGCCCCAAAATCGCCGGGGCGGTCATCCGCCGCTCTATTGCCAGCCCGGCTAAATTTATGCCGGATACCCCGCCCATGGATGGCGAAGAGCGACGCATCCTCAAACTGCTGGTCGAAGGCGCCAGCAACACCGAGATCGCCGCCGAACTGTACCTCAGCAACGCTACCGTCAAGCGCAAACTCCGCAAAATCTTCGAAAAATTAAACGTCAATACCCGCGCCCAAGCCGCCGCCGAAGCCATCCGCCGTAATTTGGTTTAGAAGTGGTAATTGGTAAATGGTAATTAGTTATTTAGCCTAATTACCATTTACCAATTACTAATTACTGTTTACCCTCTAATGAGCCATATGGCTCACCCATCTTGACCCCGCTGGTACTTGTCTTGCCCCTTGCTTTTCGCTAAGCTAGGAGTATGCTGAATACAGTTGAAGATGTAACCTCACTGCTAGAGGACCAACAGTACATTGCCGATGTCGGTTTGAGTACCAGCCTGTTTCTGGCCCTCAAAATGGGTAAAGCCCTATTTCTCGAAGGCGAACCCGGCGTGGGTAAAACCGAGATTGCCAAGGTATTGAGCCGCCACTTCGGCGCGCCGCTCATCCGGCTGCAATGTTATGAGGGTTTGGACCTCAACCAGGCCGTCTATGAATGGAACTACCCTCGCCAACTACTCGAAATCCAGGCTCACCAGCAGCGCGGTGAAACGTTCGCGACCGACGATATCTTTACCGAGAAATTCCTGCTCAAGCGCCCCCTCCTCCTGGCCTTAAACCACAGCCAAGACCAAGCCCCGGTGCTGCTGATCGACGAACTCGACCGGGCCGATGAGGAGTTCGAGAGCTTCCTGCTGGAACTGCTGTCCGATTTCCAAATCACCATCCCTGAAATCGGTACGCTCCGAGCCAGCCAGCGCCCCATCGTCATCATTACCTCCAACCGAACGCGTGAAATCCACGATGCCCTCAAACGGCGCTGCATCTACCACTGGATCGATTACCCCTCTCGCGCCAAAGAGATTGAGATTGTCCGGCTGAAAGTACCCGGTATTTCCGAGCGGCTGGCGGCGCAGGTGGTTAGCTTTATTCAAGGGGTGCGCCGGCAGGAGTTGTACAAACTCCCCGGCGTGGCCGAAACACTCGACTGGGCCGAAGCCTTGGGCCATTTACACAGCCAGACGCTGGATACGGCGGTGGTCAACGCCACGTTGGGCTTGATCTTGAAATACCAGGACGACGTCGACAAAATCCGTGGTTCTGTCGCCCAGGCGTTGGTCGAGGAGGCTTTGGCCGCGTGAACCCATCGACCGCCGACCAAACCTTCCTGGACAATATCCTGCTCTTCATCGGTATGCTGCGCCAGGCCGGCATCCCCATCTCGACCGACCAGGCGATGGATTTTGCCCGCGCGTTAGAAATGATCGATATCGGCCAACGGCCGCAGGTGTACTACACCGCCCGTGGCTTGCTGCTCAATCGTTACGAAAACCTGCGGCTGTTTGACGTCATCTTCAACCGCTTTTGGCGAGTGGTACCCGCAGGCGGCGGAACGCGCGGTCAAAAAGCGCCGGTCGCCCCGCGTCACCGGCCTCGACCGGCGACGCAGTTCAACATCGTCACCTATATGGCCTTCAAAGCCCGCCAGACCGACCCGGAAATCGACGTGGCCGACAAATCGCAGACCTTCAGCGACGCCGAACTGCTGCAAACTAAGGAGTTCTCCGAGATGACGCCGGAGGAACTGGCGACCATCAGCAGCTCATCCGCGACATGCGCTGGCAGGTCAGCCTGCGCCAGACGCGGCGGCGTGTGCCGGACGCCAAAGGGGATTTGCTCCACCTGCGGCGGACAATGCGCTCGGCGACCAAACATGGCGGCGTACCGCTGCACTTGAACTGGCAGCGCCAGAAAATCAAGGAGCGCCCCCTGGTGCTGCTGGCCGATATCAGCGGTTCGATGGAAAAATACACCCGGCTGCTGCTCCAATTTTTCTACGCGGTGTCGCACAGCCTGAAACACGTGGAGAGTTTCGTCTTTGGCACCGGCCTGTCGCGCATCACGCCCCATCTCAAAATCAAGAACATCGATCGGGCGCTCGATGAGGCTGGCCATCGCGTGGTCGATTGGGCCAGCGGCACGCGCATCGGCCAGAGCTTGCAGACATTCAACCGGCAGTGGAGCCGCCGGGTGCTGCGGCGGGGCGCGATTGTGCTGATCATCAGCGACGGCTGGGAGCGCGGCGATGTCAGCCTCATCAAGCGCGAGATGGCGTATCTACACCGCCGCTGTCACCGCCTGATCTGGCTTAACCCGCTGCTCGGTAAAGCAACCTACCAGCCGCTGGTCGAAGGCATGGCCGCCGCCCTGCCGTTCGTCGACGATTTTCTACCGATCCACAATATGCAGAGTTTGTCGGCTCTGGCTGAGCATCTCGGCTCGCTCGGCTCCCGCCGTTCGATGCGGCCCACCCTACCGGCTCAACCGGCAGCCGCAGGGCGAGGAACCTAATGTTTCCGAGCGGCTTTCTGCCCGACAGCGCCGTGCCCTGGTTGGTGATGATTGGCGCGGGCGCGTATCACGGTCTCAACCCCGGTATGGGCTGGCTGTTTGCCCTATCGGTCGGTTTGCAGCAGCGCAGCGCCAAAGCGATTTGGACCTCGGCGTTGCCGTTGGCGATGGGGCATACACTAGCGGTAGCCGTGGTGGCCCTGCTGCTGGTGGGCGGCATTCGCTTCCTGTCGACCGGCACGCTGCAACTACTGACGGCAATCGCCTTACTGGGCTTTGGAGGCTACAAAATCATCACCTATTACCGCCGGCCTGAAGCCGACGGCTGCCCCATGCGCCGGTCGAACTTGATGTGGTGGTCGTTTGTGATGGCGATGGCCCACGGCGCGGGCTTGTTGGTGGCTCCGGCGCTGCTCGGTATTTCGGCGATTTGCGGCTCGGGTCACGGGCAGTTGACGCTGGGCGCCGGCCTGTCGCTGGGGATCGCCTTGCACACCCTGGCTATGTTGGGAGTAACGGTGGGCCTGGCTTGGCTGGTCTACACTCGGTTCGGTTCAGCGCTCGGGCGACGCCGTTGGTTGAATTTCGATCTGATCTGGGGTATCGCTTTGCTCGGCGTGGGCATTCTGGCTTTGCCTGATGGGGGCTTGCTGCTCTGAGCGGTTAATAAAATTGAGACACACCAACAATGAAAATCGTGTTTCACCCTCACCCCGTCGCTAATGCGACTCCCCGCTCCCTCAGGGAGAGGGGTTGGGGGTGAGAGGGTATCTTCAAAGGAGGAAGGCAATGGATTTAGCAGGAACGTACACCTTCGACGCGCCGCGCGATGAAGTCTGGCAGGCGTTGATGGACCCGGCGGTGCTGGTCAGCATCATGCCCGGCTGCGAGTCGCTGGAAGAAGTCGGCGAGAATGAATATCAAACCACGCTCAAAATTAAAGTCGGGCCGGTACAGGGCAAGTTCAAAGGGAATATTGAACTACTAGAGATCAACGAGCCGGACTCCTACCGCATGAAGGTCGATGGCCAAGGCCCGTCCGGCTTTATGAAGGGCGACGGGCAGGTCAAGCTTGAAAGCCAGGGCGACTCCACCCTGATGCACTACACCGGCACCGCCCAGGTAGGCGGGCGCATCGCCAGCGTTGGCCAGCGGCTGCTCGACAGTTCGGCCAAGGCCATCACCAAGCAAAGTCTGGACGGCCTGAACCAACAGATTACGGCCCGCCAGCAAGCCGCCGCTGCGCCGCCGGCTCAAAACGGCCACAACCACGCGACCCCGGCCCCAACCACGACTCCGGTGGCGATTAAACCCGTCGAACCGCCGTCTGAAATAGAATTCGCCCTGGGCGTCGCCAAAAACATGCTGGACGACGCCATTCCGGCCGAGCGTCGCCCGCTGCTTCTCACGGTGGTCAGCCTAGTTCTGGTGGTCTTCATTGCGTACACGTTGGGGCGGCGAAGCCGGTAAGTCATCGGGAGTAAGGCGTAGGAAATATTCGGGTTTGTCCCCATAATCCATACTACCTACCCCCTACCCCGATTTGGATGTCAAGATAATACCTTAAATTATATCATTTTCAACCCATTTATTATTGAACAAGGAGGTTCGGATGATTCCAGGAGAATTTGATTATTTTTCTCCCACCACGCTTGACGAGGCGCTGTCGCTGCTGCAAGACCACGGCGACGACGCCAAAATATTGGCCGGAGGACAAAGCCTTATCCCGGCCATGCGCTACCGGCTGGCCGTGCCGGGCGTGCTGATCGACATCAACGGCCTGGCCGGGTTGGAGTACGTCCGCGAGGACAACGGCCACCTGGCCATCGGCGCGATGACCCGCGAGTCGGATTTGGAGGCGTCGCCGCTGGTCAAAGAGAAATACCACCTCTTGGCCGACACGGCCGAGGTCATCGCCGATCCGCTGGTGCGCAATATGGCTACGGTCGGCGGCAACCTGGCCCACTCCGACCCGGCCAACGACCACCCGGCCACGATGCTGGCCTACAACGCCGAAATCATCGCCCTGGGTCCCGCCGGCACGCGGGTCATCCCCATCGATGACTTCTTTACCGGTCTGTTTGAAAACGCGCTCGACGAGAACGAAATCCTGACCCAAATCCGCCTGCCCCGACCCGGCCCGAACAGCGGCGGGGCCTACATCAAGGTCGAGCGCAAAGTGGGCGACTACGCCATTTCAGCGGTGGCCGTCCAACTGACGATGGCCGGCGACACCTGCACCGGGGCCAGGATTGGTCTCACCAACCTCAGCCCGGTGCCGATGCGGGCCAAGAACGCCGAGCAAGCCCTCATCGGTCAGGTGGTCACGCCGGCGGTGCTGGAAGCCGCGGGTCAAGCCGCCGCCGCCGAGTGCAATCCCTCGGCCGATTTGCGGGGCAGCGTTGACTACAAACGGGACCTGACCCGTGTGTTGACCAAACGCGCCCTCACCAAAGCCATCGAACGAGCGAAAGGAGCCTAACTATGAGCCAACACACCATCACCTTGACCGTCAACGGGCAGGAGCAGACCCACCAGGTCGATGCCCGCCTGCTGTTGGTCCATTTCATCCGGGAAAATCTCAATCTGACCGGCACCCACATCGGCTGCGATAGCACCAGTTGCGGCGCTTGCACCGTGCACATTAACGGCCGAGCCGTCAAAAGTTGCACCGTTTTCGCCGTGCAGGCCAACGGCAAAAGCGTCGAGACCATCGAGAGCCTGGCGGCCGGCGGCGATCTGCACCCGCTGCAAGAGGGGTTCTGGGAAAAGCACGGCCTCCAGTGCGGTTACTGCACGCCGGGTATGATTATGAGCGCTAAACACCTGTTAGAGAAAAACCCCAACCCGACCGAAGAGGAAATCCGCTGGGCCATCTCCGGCAACTTGTGCCGCTGCACCGGTTACAACAAAATTGTCGAGGCGATTCAATACGCCGCTGAAAAGTTAAGAGAAACGGAGGCTGTGGCATGACCTACCATAAAGAAGGCGCTGCTTATCAACTCGAAGATCGGTTCGAGCATCATTCGGCCCAGCCCGAGGGCGTTTCGGCCCAGGTGGCGACGCAGGACGAAGTGCGGGTCACCACGCCGCCCGATGTGTGCGGTATGGGCCACCGTATGAAGCGCAAGGAAGACCCGCGCTTTATCCAGGGCAAGGGCCGCTACGTTGATGACGTCAAGCTGCCGGGCATGCTCTATATGGACATTGTCCGCAGCCCCTACGCCCACGCCAAAATTCTCAGCATCGACGCCAGCGCGGCGTTAGCGATGGACGGTGTGGTGGCGGTCGTCACCGGCAAGGATTTGGAACAGCACGGCCTGCATTGGATGCCGACCCTGATGTCCGACACCCAAATGGTGCTACCGACGGACAAGGTGGTCTACTACGCTCAGGAAGTGGCCGTGGTCATCGCCACCGAACGCTACATCGCTGCCGACGCCATCGAGCAGGTTTTTGTCGATTACGAACCGCTGCCGGCCGTGGTCGATCCCTTTGAGGCGATGGAAGACAACGTCATCGTTCGCGACGACAAAGAGGTCAAAACCAACCGTATCTGGCATTGGGAAGCAGGCGACAAGGCCGCCACCGATCAAGCGTTCGATGAAGCCGCTCACGTCATCAAGCAGTATATGCACATTCCCCGCATCCACGTCTCATCCATCGAGACCTGCGGCATGGTGTCCGATTACAACAAGGCCATGGGCAAGTTTACCATTTACATGACCTCGCAAGCGCCGCACGCCCACCGCACCGTGTTCGCCCTGGTCAGCGGCATCCCGGAACATAAAATCCAGATCATCTCGCCCGATATCGGCGGTGGCTTTGGCGGCAAAGTGCCGGTCTATCCCGGCTATGTCTGCTGCATTGTGGCCAGCCTGCTGCTGGGCCGGCCGGTCAAATGGATCGAGGACCGCAGCGAGAACCTGCAAGCCGACAGTTTCGCCCGCGATTACCACATCACCGCCGAGATGGCTGCCGACAGCGACGGCAAGATTGTTGGCCTGCGGGTCAACACGCTAGCCGATAACGGCTGCGCCGACGCCGCCGCCAATCCCTCCAAATTCCCGGCCGGGATGTATAGCATCTGCACCGGCTCGTACGATTTGAAGGCGGCCCACGTTAACGTTGATGCCGTTTACACCACCAAGCCGCCGGGGGGCGTCGCCTACCGCTGCTCCTTCCGCGTGACCGAGGCCGTCCATATGATCGAGCGGATGACCGACATTATGGCCCACGATTTGGGCGTCGATCCGGCCGAATATCGGATGAACAACTTTATCAAGGCCGATCAGTTTCCCTACAAATCACCGACCGGTTGGGAGTACGACAGCGGCAATTATCACAACGCCCTGCGCAAGGCGATGGATATGATCGGCTATGAAGAACTGCGGCAAGAACAGGCCGAAAAGCGGGCCAGGGGCGAGTTCATGGGCATCGGCATCTCCAGCTTCACCGAGGTGGTCGGAGCCGGCCCGTCGCGCGATTACGACATTTTGGGCGTCAAGATGTTCGACTCGGCCGAGATCCGCATTCACCCCACCGGCAAGGCCATCGCTCGCTTCGGCACCAAATCGCAGGGGCAGGGCCACGAAACCACCTACGCCCAGATTGTGGCCGAAGAGTTAGGGCTACCGGCCAACGACATCGAGGTTGAAGAAGGCGACACCGACACCGCCCCCTACGGCCTGGGTACCTACGCCAGCCGCTCGACGCCGACCGCCGGCGCGGCCGCCGCAATGGCCGCCCGCAAGATCAAGGCCAAGGCCAAAAAGATTGCGGCCTATCTGCTGGAAGTGGGCGAGGATGACCTGGAGTGGAACGTTAATCAATGGCAGGTCAAAGGCTCGCCGGAGCAGGCTAAGACCATTCAGGATATTGCCTTCGCGGCCTACACCAATAATCCGCCGGGTATGGAGCCGGGGCTGGAAGCGACCGATTACTACGATCCGCCTAACCTGACCTTCCCCTTTGGTAGTTACATCTGCGTGGTCGATATCGACAGTGGCACCGGCGAGGTCAAAGTGCGCCGTTTCGTGGCTGTGGATGACTGCGGCAACATCATCAACCCGCTCATCGTTGAAGGCCAGGTTCACGGCGGCCTGACGATGGGGTTGGCCCCGGCGCTGTACGAAGAGATCGTCTACGACGAAAACGGGCAGTGCCTGACCGGCACCCTGGCCGACTATCTGCTGCCGACGGCGGTCGAGTCGCCCAAGTGGGAGACCGGCCACACCATCACCCCCTCGCCGCACCACCCGATTGGGGCCAAAGGCGTCGGCGAGTCGCCCACGGTCGGCGCGCCGCCGGCCATCGCCAACGCGGTGGTCGATGCCCTGTGGCATCTGGGCGTCCGCCACATCGACATTCCGATCACACCGCAGAAGGTGTGGCAGGCGCTGCGTGAGCACGGCGTCACGGATTAGGTTTTTAGATGGGTCCAGTTTTCGCTATTGGGTCGCGAAAGCGGCTCAAATAGGCAGACGACTTGGGTGGTAATACGACCTCGGTTTGGAAACTGGACCCATCTCAGGCCAGAGTTCGGAAATGGATCTGTTTCATGTCATTTCGGAGCGCCAGCGGAGAAATCCCTGTGACGATACAATGACAGGGTATTTGGTTGGGAAAATTTAAAGCGACAGTGCCCATTTTTCCCAGCGAAGAGTTCATTCATAGCAATACCTGAGGGATTTCTCCGCCTCCGGCTACGAAATGACATGCTCGGCTTTAATGATCGAACTCTGGTTATTCCTTTATAAAGTGAATATAAAGAGAATTATTGGAGTAACACCATGTACGACGAATTCTTTTCCAAAGCCTACGAACTCCTCAACGAAGGCATTCCCTTCGCCACGGCGACGGTGGTGCGGGCCGAGAAACCGACCTCCGGCAAGCCGGGCGATAAGGCCATCATTACCCCGGCCGGAGTCATGCACGGTTGGATTGGCGGCAGTTGCGCCCAGCCGACCGTCATCCAAGAGGCGTTAAAGGCGCTGGCCGAGCGCGAACCCCGCCTGATCCGGCTGAGCACCGATCCCAAAGCCGAGGCGCGGGCCGGCCTGATCGATTTGCCGATGACCTGTTTCAGCGGCGGCACGCTGGAGATTTATATCGAGCCGCAGTTTCCGCTGCCGCGTCTGGTGGTCATCGGCAACCTGCCGGTAGCCCAGGCGTTGGTGCAGTTGGGCAAGGCTATGAACTACAACGTCATCGCCGTCGATCCCGACAACGAGGGCCTCGGCCTGGCCGAGGCCGATGAGATTGTCACCGACCTGGCGGCGATGGTTGATAAGATTACCGGCCTATCGTATGTGGTGGTGGCCAGTCACGGCCATTACGATGAATTGGCCCTGGAATATGCGCTGCGGTCCAAGGCGGCTTACGTGGCCTTGGTCGCCAGCAGGACGCGGGCCGAGGCGGTGATTGATTATCTCAAGGACCAGGGTCTTCGCCCGGAGGCGTTAGCGCTGTTGAAATATCCGGCCGGGTTGGATATCCACGCCCGGCGCGGCGACGAGATTGCCTTGAGCATTATGGCCGAGATCGTCCAGCAACGGCGCACCGCCGAGCCGCTGGCTATCGAGGCCCTGCTGGCGGACATCGACGTGGCGACGGTCCCGACCGAGGCGATTGATCCGGTCTGTGGCATGACTGTTGAGATTGCAGGCGCCCAACACACCACCGTCTACAACGGCCAAACCTACTACTTTTGCTGCGCCGGCTGCCGGACCACCTTTGAGGCTGACCCGGAGTCTTATCTGACCCAAGCCCCGCCGGCCGGCGCAGCTATCGATCCGGTCTGTGGCATGACCGTCGATATCGCCAACGCCAAATATATGTCGGCGTTTGAAGACGAGTTGGTGTACTTTTGTGGCGCCGGCTGCAAAGCCGCGTTTGACAAGGAGCCGCACCAGTATCGCCAAAGTGAGACCGTGCCAACGTCCTAGCTGTAGTGACCACCAATCCAGGAAAATATCAATAAGATAAAACTGCACGCGGTTTACAAAGCCTGATACCGAATGTTTCGAAACGCCATTCGCGAACCAGGATAGGTCTGTAGCCCAATATAACTTGGGGCTGCCGGCGTACTCGGCAATCCTCGGTTGGGATCGGTGTTCGTGAAAGTCGTTACCTGGACCCCATTCAGGAAAACCGTGTACGTCTGGCCTTGTACGCGGATCTCGAAATCGTTCCACTGCCCCGCCGGATTAGCCGGCTGCAACGTTAACGTCTGGCTTGACTCGTTGTAAATCGCGCCGGTTCGATGGATGCCCAGGCCGTCGGGTGCGCCGAGTTCATCGATCTGTACCTCAAAACCGAAGTGGACGGCTACCCAGGCGGTGTTGTTGTACCCCTTACTGTCCGGATGCGGGAAGCGGACGAATACCCCGGAATTATCTTCGTGGCGGAAGCGCAACCACTCAAGCTTCAGGATAAAGTCAGCCGGCATGGGTTCCGTGTACCAGAATAGACCGAGGTCGTTGCCGGGTATCATTTCCAAGGTACCCCCAAAAATAGTAGCGTTACCGGGGTTGCTGATATGGGGCGGTTGATTCTGAATCTTTGACATCCGCCAGCGGTTTGCCGATAGGCCATCAAAGATCAATTCAAATCCAGGCTCCACCGTGGTTGTTACGGGTTTGGGGATCAGGTGGTCCGCCAGCCGCCGGGTCAAGGCAATTCCCGTCAGCATTGGATTCGGCGAGCCAATCGTCGGGAAAAGCGCCGGGCCGGCGACATAGGCGTTGTCTACGTGCCAGAATCGTCCATTAGGATTGGTGACCGATGTAGCTGCGTTATCACCCATTTGTAGTCCGCCGGACTCGTGATGGGTCGTGCCTAAACCGTCCCGTCGTTGCCCGCCAACGATCTCGAACGGTTGGCCACCGGCCAAAACATTGGCGATATCCAAGGCATTTTGGTCCATCGCGTCCCATAGGTCACTATCTCGGGGATCATCGGCTGTGATCGACACAACGGCCCGTTGCGCGCCATATTCGTCGAGCTCCCCATGAAGGTTGACACTGCTTAAAGGATTGGTGGGAACCATCTCTCCGATGCCCCGAATGGTGATGACTGCCGCGCCGTCGTCGGCATTGCGGAACACCTCGAAGTCATCAATGTCCGGCACCTTTCGAAATAGCTCTGCTTCCGAATTGGCGTCCATAAAACCGAGACCGGAGGCGGTAATCTGTTGATGGAAGTGACCCACCGAGCCGTCGCTTCGGGTAAATCGTCCCTTTACAAATAGGGCTGAAGCCTGTAACTCCTCATCGGCTTCATCTTCCACAAGATGCTGTAGCGCTTCGCGCGGAATGCGGATATCGAAATTGGACCGGAGATGGGCCATAATGTTTTGGCCGATCAAATTGTAGTTTGGAATGCCCTGAAAGGACAATAGCGCCAAGCGGATACTCTCGATGGTGCCGAGGGCGATGATTACTTTGCCGTCCGCCGGGACGGTTATGGGCCCTTGATTGGTCTGTATCTGAGTAACATGTCCGGCTTGCGTATCGAGGCGAATGACGTGGCAGTTCGGAACCACCATCAACCGCTTCTTAAAGTCGTCGAAGTTTGACTCCTGCGCCGCCGCCCGCGCCGCCTTGATAAGGAGTTGAATGGCGCTGAACTTGTTGAAAGGGAAAAATCCTGATCGATCAACTTGGCTTTGCACGGCCAGCGGAGCTTCCAGCTTCGCCTCCGCCTCCGTCGCTCCCTCAGGAATTTTGGATGTTAGCGGTAGCTCGGCCAGGGGCACGATGTGGGCGACCTGATGACCATTGATGCCATCCAATAATTGTTTGCGGAGCGCCTGGTGCAGGTTGCCATGGATGAAATCGTTGGTGGCATCGACCCCAATCTGCTCACTTGCCTCGTCAAAGTATTGGGCTTTCAAATCATTGACGACGGCTGCCGGCCACTGGCTTGCCGGCATTTCCGCATCGAGTAACCGAGGAGACCAGCCGCCCCAATACAGCGAGCGGCCGCCGAGACAGTACGCCAGTCCTGGGAAACCGAGCTGAGAGTGCCAGGCCAGACCCCATACTTCCTTCCGGGCTACGGTATCCTGGTTAATCGCGCGCAAATTGGGAATCGTCTTGAGTTGACCATTCTCAAGCTTGGCCCCATCGTTGTTTAAGCCCAACTGAGGCATGTTCTGAACGTGCTCCGGAATTACGAAAGGACCCCCTTCCAGCACCAGAATGCGATGGTTGTGGGTAAGATCATTAGCAAACAGTTGCTGGGCAACCGCGGGTCCGAACGTTCCCCCACCGATAATGATGATATCAAAGTCGCGAGCATCCGACCGAATACTCTTATCCGTACTCTTCAAGGCTTCATCCAAGCCGTTACAGATGTACCGTCCCAGTACATCCCGTGTAAAAGTGGTAACTTCAGAGTTAGCTGGCGTGGGCATTTTATTGACCTCCCGTTCAATATTTGTTCAGTAACGTTAATTTAAGACCTTCAGATCATTCATATGGTTAGACTTCTCGTCTTCGCATAGGTTTTATTTTACGATACATCACTCAATTAAGAATCAATTTTCACTCAAAACGGTTGGCATTTTTGAAGTTACTTGTTATGTCGGAGAAGACGCGCGAGGCTAAAGCTATCGTTCTTTATGAAGGTTAAGAAAATAAACGGGTAACGCCGGGCCAAAGAGCGCGAGGCTAAAGCCATCACGCGGACAGAGGGAAGGACGCTGAAGCGCCCTACTCTGGCGAAATCCTAGCCCGAAAGGGCTT
>JACKAU010000013.1 GCA_020634855.1 Anaerolineales bacterium | reverse complement strand
GGATGAGTCACTGCGCCGGCTTGATGAGCGTTGTTTGGTGCGTGAGGCTCTTTTTGAAGACATGGTTTTTCCTTGAAGATAAAGGTTCGGAGCATCAAAGCAAGCTTCGTGGCTCTTGACAAAGCAAGCTTTGTCGCTCCTGGCAAAACAAGCTTTGTCGCTCCACTCCCATCGTAAAAAACACGGTCTCCGCCAGGGCGCGAATTGGCCGGTACCCCAGCGGCTAACCGTGTTTTTGAAACAGCTATATTCTATCATATTGAGCCAGAGCTAACCTTAAGCTTACCTAAAATTGTCCTTAAGGTTAGTTTAAGCCCTTGGGTGATAAAGGGGTAATTTCCACCGGCCAAAGTTTTGGGGAAGGGCCAGATCCGATTTTCATCTCAACGATACAATCAAATTACAACCATTATTTAATCGTCGGGGTTAGGGGCGGCTCGTTTTAGGGTGAAACTAAAAATGCTCCCTTGACCCGGCGTCCCCTTACTCTCCACGCTGACCTCACCCCCCAGTTTTTCAACAATTTGCCGGACGATAGATAAGCCTAAGCCATATCCTTCGGCGCTGACCTGGTTGAGCCGGGCAAAAGGTTGAAACAATTGATCCTGAAAATCAGGCGCTACTCCATCGCCATTATCGCGCACCCAAAAACGAACCATTCCGCCGCAAGTATCGGTGGCGCCCAGCCTTATTCTTGGCGGCTGCCCCCCATACTTAATCCCGTTGATGATATAATTCGCCCATACTTCCTCAACCCATGGACCATGACCCAAGGCTACCGGCCAGTCTACCGTTGTTTCTATGTGAGCATGATGTTCAGCGATCATGTAAGTCAATCTATGCTGAACCTCGGCCACAATGCGGCCCATATTTAACGGTTTTAGGGCTACGTCGGCTTTTCGAACGCCGGCTAAGACCTGTAGCTCCTCGATCATATTTTGCATTTTGCGCCCATTCTGCAGAATGGCGTGCAAGTATGTTTGAAGAGAATCCGGCAACTTGGCTTGAACATCAAGTAAGGTAGCATACCCAAGAATAAGCTGTAAAGGCGCTTTTAGGTTATGGGACACGGTGTGCCCAAAGGTATTAAGTTCGCCGATCAATTTTTCACGTTCGGTTTCAGCTTTTCTTCGTTCCGTAATATCGCGCAACACGACGGTAAAAATGAATGTTTCATTCACGTTATGCTTAGAGATGGATGCTTCGGCCGGAAATTCCTCACCATTTTTTCGGCGACCTATAATTTCTTGCCGTTCGCCCATAAGCCTGGCGCCGTCCGACGATTGGCTGAAGTGGGCCACATGGTTTTGGTGGCGTTCAGACAACCTTTTGGGAAGCAGAATATTGAGGGGCTGACCTGTGGCTTCAGCAGCGGTATAACCAAATATTTTCTCTGCGCCCCGGTTAAATAGCGTGATCCGCTGGTGCTCATCAATAGAGATAATGGCTTCGTGGGCAATTTCCAGGATGGCGGCCAAATGGGCCTGACTGGTTCGTAAGGCTGTAATCTCTTTATCTTTAGCCAAAATTGATACAACCGTGGAACGACTCTTAACCTTGTCTTCTCTACTCATCTGCCGCTGCCTCCCAACGATGCGCTTTGTTGAGCACTACGATGTTCACCCTGCCATAACTTACTGTTGTGTCCACCATTATAATAAGCACAAAATTCACATTAAACTATTTTGTTATTTATCTCGGAATTAGATTATAGCATCAGATTAATGCATTGGCATCTCAGGCCAAATCACCTGTATTGGGTCATGATTTTTTCGACATACCGGCCAACAATCTATCGTCGATCGATGAGCCATCTTCTGGGTTTTCAGTTAGGGATTGGGGCTTGGTACGACCTTTTGTCGTTTTGATCGGACTTCGTTCGGGTACAATTTTTGCGGTACCGACCTCGATCTGATTGGTATGATTGCATTATGTCCTAATGACCGTTGGGTACCAGATCAAATTCCTTGGCTTTGGCCACCGCCTGCCGCCGACCTTTCACTTGCAGCTTTTGGTAGATATTGGTCGTATGTTTCTTAACGGTGAAGGGCGAGATAACCAATCGACGGGCAATCTCTTTGTTGGTGTAGCGTTGAACCAGCAGGTCCAAAATCTCGAGTTCGCGATCGGTCAAGGGTTCGATTAGCTCCGGCGCTGAGGAATGGTCCGGCCGAGGGGCTGACGGCGCTCGCAGGTCGGATGCGGGAAAAGCGGCCAAAATGGCGGCGATGTAAGTCGGAGCTACCTTGCGAGTTGCCAGGGCTTGCAGCAGCGGAACCAAATGCGGCCCCAGATCGACAAAAGTCCGGATGACGCCACCTGGCTGGCCTAATGTCACCGCTTGGGTCAACCGCTCTAGCGCCCGTTCCTGGGCGCCTTGCGCCTCATCGACCAGCGCCTGCATGGCCAAAATTTCAATTTTGCGCCAGTTGTTGAAACAGGCGTCGGCCACGGACAACAGTTGCTGAAGCATAAGGGCGGCTTCGGCCAGGCTAACTGCGGTCCGTTGGGCCAGGCGCAGCTTGGCCAGGGTCCGACCTTGGCCATCCATAAGGCCCATCATACTTTCCCGTTCAGGCTCAAATGTTGGCGGCAAAACCAGACGCCGGGCCGCCCTGATATCTCCCTTACGGAGGGCCAATCGGACCTGAAGCCAATCGGCCAGCAGGGGATTGGGTTGGCGGTTTTGGGCCAGCATCAGTTCGACCAGTTGATCAACCACCCAATTGGCCTGATCGAGCTGGTCTTGGGCTAGATAGGTCATCACCAGGCCATAAGCTGCCTCAGAATAGGTCAGGTATTCTACGCTGTAAGGTCGTTCGGTTATGCGTGAGAAATAGTGAGCCGCCGCCGCCAGGTCATTATGCTCATAAGCCGCGCCCCCACAGAAGATGTTTCCCCAGCCAATCTCAATGGTCAACCCTTCTTTCTCAGCCAGTTTCAATTGGTAAGCGCCGGTTTGAGCCATCCGGAAAAAGTCAGCATCACCTAAATAAACCGTGTTGAGCGGCGTGTACAGCCGCAGAGCGTAGGTTGGTGATTGCTCATGGTTTTCATGAAGCGCCTGAATCAGTTCGTGCTTGGCTTCCTCACCCCGGCCAACCAGCCGGTAAGCAATGGACAGATTGACCACGCTGTTACCCCGGACAAAGGTCTGGTCGGGCGGTGTTTTCGATAGGCCTTGCTCGGCCTGACTGATAGCCCGCTGTCCGTCCCCCTGGAAATAGCTCCAGCCGCTTTGGAGGGAATACAATTCACCCCAAAGGGCTTCTACTTCTGCCGTGTGGGGCCGGTGGTGCAGTAAGGCTTCTATCTGCGGCAGCAAGGCGGCGTAGCCTGAGGGCGCCCCATGCCGATGACGATAGACCCAGGCTCGCGCCAGCAGTAGGGCCGACCGCCGTTCGATCAACGGCTCCGGCAACTTTTCTAACCATTGGGCCAGAATAATCACCTGCCCTTTGTTGAGAAGCTTATGACGATGCTTTTCCACCAGCTGGGCCGCTTGCTCTAACTCACCGGCGGCCAGGATGTGGTCCAGCGCCTCTTCGATGTAACCCTGCCCGGCCAACCAACGGCCGGCCTGGGCGTGCAGGGCGGCAATTGTTTGGGCGGAACAGCGGGTTTGCAGCCAATGTTCCAGCAGCGATTGAAACAGATGGTGGTAGCGATACCATTTGGCCTCCGTATCCAACGGAATCAAGAAAAGATTGGCTTGCCGGATGGTCTCCAATATCGTCTCGGTAGTGGGGCTGGCCTCGTTTGGGGCCTCGCGAACTTCGTCCTCGGTTGGCTGAAATGTATCCTCAACCACCGCCTCCATCAAGGCTTCTCCCAACGAAGCGCAAATTTGATCCAAAATTGAGGTCCGCAGCAAGAAGCTGCGCACGTTGGGTGGCTGCTGAGATAAGACCTCATCAACCAGATATTCCATCACGTACCGGTCGGTTCCGGCGAACTGCTCGACAAAGCGGGTTGGGTCTGGGTGATGATACAGGGATAAATAGGCCAGTTGGACGCCGGTAATCCAGCCCTCCGTTCGTTCGGCCAGGGCAGCGATAGCCTCGGGTGACAGGAGGGTATCAGGCTGTCGCTGCTTTAGAAAGGCGTCAATCTCAACGGCGTCGAAGCGCAGCTCGGTCACCCGGATTTCGGCCATGTGGCTCCGCGCCCGCAGCCGGGCCAGCGGCAAGGACGGATCAACTCGGGTGATCAGCACCAATTGTCCCTGAGGCGGAAAGTATTCAATGACCATTTCCAGAAATTGGGTAATCTCGGCCGACTCGACCAGGTGAACATCATCAAGCACCAGGACGAACGGTTCGGGCCGATCAACCAGGTCGTTGATAAGGCTGGTGGCCAAATAAGGTACCGGCGGGAGCTTAGGCGCCTGAAGTAAACTCATCAAATCCAGCCCCATCTCCGGCCAGATCGTTTGCAAGGCGGCCACGATATAACGCATAAAGCGGACAAAATTGCGATCCGCTTCATCCAACGACAACCAGGCCACCTGCCGGGAGCCGGTTTGTAACCATTCGGCCATCAGCGTGGTTTTGCCGAAGCCAGCCGGGGCCGAGACCAAGGTTAATTTTCGCTGAGAATTGTGGTTGAGGTAATTGAGCAAATGGGGTCGTGGAATATGACCGGGACCAGGTTCTGGTCGGTGCAGTTTTGTCCGCAGCAGCGGAACATTTTCCGTAGGCATATCTCCTCGATAGCGCTTTTTTGGCGAGGCGTATTTAGACGAAATTATTATAAAGGGGAATAACAGGGAGGACAAAATTATGGCGTTAAGACAAAGACATTATAAGCGTTTATGGGATTTAAGGTGATAAGTGACTGTCGTCACCTGCTGCGCATTAACCAATCGGGACAATGTAGTAGCGCCGGGAAATGCCTTCGATGTTGTGATGATAGTAAAAGCAGTCAGGGTCGGCGAGTTCAACGGCATCGAGTAGTTGAGGCAGCTCTTCTTGGGTAATAATAGTTCTGACCATCAAAAACGTCTCGCCGCTGTGCCCGCCGACTGCGGGCTGGACGGTGTAGGTCCGGTGATCGAAGGTGGTGGTGATAGCCTGTCCGATGGCTTCGTATTCACGGGTGATAATCGCGACCATGGTGATTTTAAACCGATGGTAGAGATTGTTAAGGGTCTCGGTTGAGACAAAGATATAAATACAGGTGTACATGAGGGTATTAATCACCGACTCAAAATCGCCGGTCTTCAGAAAATCCATGACCAGGCCGAAGATCGTCGAGATGACGGCCGAAAATACGGCAATTGAGCCGACCGGTTTGAGATATTTCATGGCAAAATATGCGCCCAGGATATCTTCGTCGCCGGTGGAGCCCCGATTCTGGAAGGCAATCGCTTTAGCCACCCCGGCCAGAAGCCCACCAAAAATAACCAGAATAATTCGCTCATTCTGAGGCTCCGGCCGGGCAAACTGTAGTTCCGGCAAGAAAGCCAAAGCCAAAACGACAGTGGCAACGACAATCAAAGAGCGGAGCGCAAAGGTCCGACTGATTCGGGCAAAGGCGAAAACTAATAAGACCGATTGGAATACGAGGTACAGTAAGATAAACAATCCGTAATTATCGAAGTAATAGGATAAGGCGGCGGCGATACCTTCCGTGCCGGTCAGAATAACTTTGGATGGCAGCACAAAATATTTCAACGCTATCGCATAAAGTACGCCGGCACCGAGGATCAGGGCATAATCGACCAACCATCGAGGTAAGAGGGACACGGACAGACTCCTTATTATGAAGGATTTCAAGCTATTAGTGGCGCAATATTCTGAGGCAAACCTATCCGGTCTGGGTTTCGGTTGGCGGGTTCGCCTGGCTCTGAATGATACTAAGCTCACGTTTGGGGACGTGAATCTTAATGCCCTGCTCGGCCAGCGCCTTAAACAGGAGATAATAAAGCTCACTTTTCAGCAAGCCCCTTAACTTGGGCCGGTTGGTCCAGACGGAAAGGTCAAAATCAAGGCTGGAGTCGACGCCCAAGCCTCTCGATAATAATAGCGGCGCCGGGTTTCTCAAAACCTGCGGATGCCGGCTCGCGGTCTGCTCGACGATCTGCTTCACCTGGGCCGGATCGCTGTCATAGGCGACGCGCAAGGGTAACAAAACCCGAATAAGATTGTTGTTGTCCTTGGTCAGGGTTGTGACCGGTTCGGTGGTAAAGGTGGAGTTGGGGATAATCATTTTGATGTTGTCGAGGGTGGTGACCGTGGTGGTCCGTAAGCTGACCCGCTCGACCTCGCTGATGCGGCCGTTAAGTTCGATCACATCGCCCGGTCGCAGCGACTGCTCGAACAGCAAAGTCAGGCCGCTGACAAAGTTGCCCACAATATCCTGCAAGCCGATGCCGATACCGACCGACAAACCCCCGGCGACCAAACCCAGCGAGGTGGCGTCCAACCCCAGAGCAGCCAGCGCGATGACAATCCCTACTGCCGAAATAGTATAGCGCACCAAAGTGGCCAGGGAGCGAATCTTCCCCGGCTCGGCATCGAACCGGCTCTGGAGGGCGCGATTTAAGACCCGCTCGACGACCCACGCGCCAATCAGGAAGATGTACAGCAGCACGGTCGCATTGATGAGGTTGCCCAAGGTTAGGATGAAGCTGCCGAGAGTCAGGATCGGCACATTGGCGACAAGCGCTGTCCCAACCTGCCTTCCCAGAAACAACCACAGCAGCACCAGGACAAAAATCGGAACAAACACAAACCGGTGGTACGGTTTGACCGATTCGCCCAGCCGGGCATAAAGCACCATCAGCAAGGCCCGATAGCCCAGCCACAGCCAAAAAAACGTTCGAGAACTTTCGACCAGACCGTTAGGGTGGCCCTGCCTTTCAAATAACCAGATGACCACGTTCGCCAGAACTAGGCCGGTTAAGGGGGCATACAGCCCGTGGAGTCGCGCGGCCCACGGCCGCCGGGGCGGCGGATCCATTTCGGGCAAATCATCCGGCTGCCGCTGCTGCCACCACCGGCGCACAACTTCCGGTAACAGCAGCGCTATCAAAATAATCCCGGCAATAGCCAGAATTTGCTGCTGTACCACCGGCCGGTCCAGGAAAGCCAGCATCATATTCAGTTGGTTGGTGATAATATCGGCCAGAGATTCGCCGGGGACAATGATATTTTCGTCCATATTCACCTCAGCCCTAATTTGAGGCCGGTTCGTCGGTCAGCAGACTACATCCGGCCGGAAGAATAATTTCATCTTCTGAATACAGCCCCGCCTCGACCACCTCCTGGCCAAACCGGCAAACGGCCTCCTCGGGCGTTAGCAGTCCGGCCAGGGCGCTGGCATAGGCCCGGTCTCCGGCCGCATAAAAGCGGTCGCGATCCAACTCATTGGGCAGAATGACCGCCGTATTGGCCTGTCGGGCAAAACCGGAGACGGTGGGATAAATGCGGGGATCGACATTCACCTGCCGGTTGGCCGGCACCCGGTTCAGTTCGCGCATAAAACGAATACTTTGCTGCTGATTGGCCAGAAATCGGGCCAGGGCCAGCGCCGTCCGGACTTGTTGATCGGATGAGAAGGTATAAAACAGCGCGGTTTCAGCGGGTAACAGAGGACCGGCCGGACCAGCGGGACCTCTCGGCAAGCGCGTCACCCCAAATGTATCTTCGCCCATGGCCTGCTGAAGGGCAGCCTGCTGTTCCGGTGGGGCGATGTAGTAGGCAATTCTCCCTTCAATAAAAAGCTGGCGTAGGGCCTGATCATCAACATTCAGGATCACGCCCGGCTCGTTTTGGGCCGCCTTCAACCAGGCTAACCAATCGATAAAACCACTGTCGGCCAGGTTGAGCGTTCCGTCGGGGTCAAATAGGCCTTGACCCAAGGCTTGGATACCCCAATAGGCCGCCTCAAAACGGGGGACAAACGCCACGCCCTGGCCGTCGGCGGCGTACTCCAGTAGTTCGTCCAGGGTTGTGGCCGGCCGGTCGACCAGACTCTGGTTGAAGTACAGCGCCTTGGGGTTAAGCGACAGCGGGATGCCGTAAACGTTGTTCTGAAATTCCACCAGGCGGGTGGCTCTACTATCGAGGGGGAGGGCGTCGATCTCGGCCTCATTCAGGGGGCGGATCAGCCCGGAACCGGCCAGGCTGCCGATCCAATCGGTAGAGCCTAACAGTAAATCCGGGCCGGCCCCGTCATTGGCCGACTGCTCGAATCGCGCCAACAGGTCATCGGCGGGCAGCGCCAGCGTCACCAGAGTCACCTGCGGGTTAGACTCGCGAAATTCGGCCAGGGCTTGTTCCAACACCAGCGCCTCATCAGGGGACCAACTGTGCCATAGGATGACATGGCCGCTCAAAGCTCCGGTGTTGTTCGGGGTCGAGCGGCAGCCGCTCACCCCCAATAAGAATACCATGAGCAGTATCGTCTTATGACGATAGATGACCTTGTGAAAATAGATAAGCGTCGATGCGAAGGGGAGGCTCCGGCAGATGCTCATTCTCGGTTGGGTCTCCTATGGTGACTCTGAAATTAAAGGTCTGGAGCGACAAAGTTTACTTTAATCTTATTGTAAATGACAAAGCCAGCTTTGTCGCTCCGCTATTTTCATTCTTGGTTAGTCCTATTGCTGCTGAAACGTCAGCGCCCCACCGGGATGGTTGAGGGTTAGGGTGCTGCCCGAAATGGTATAGGATTGAGCCGACGAGAGCGCGGCCAGATAGTCTTGCTCCTGCTGCATCACGTCTTCTTCACACGCCATTTGAGTGGTGATTAACTGCCCCACACTGATACTATTGCCGGACGTGGAATAAGAACCGTTGAAGGTATTACAGCCGCTCGACCCGCTGATGGTTCCGTTACCAAATTCAACCGTGAGCCGGGTATCAGGCAGGCTGCCCGGCAAGACCCAACTGGTCCCGTCCAACGAAGCTCGGATCGAGATGGACTGCGAGGCGCTGCTGCTCAGGCCATTCTCATCGGTGACCGTCACGCTAACCTGGTATGTACCGGGCGCGTCGTACGCGGTCGAGGCCGACTCGCCGCTGGCTGTTTGTCCATTGCCAAAGTCCCAGGTGTAACCGGTGATCGGGCTGCTGCCCGGCTCGGCTCTGGCCTGGAAGGTTACATTCTCGCCGACAGCGGCCTCACTCGGCCCTTCAATGCCGATTGAGGGCGGGGTTTGGGGTACGTCCGGTTGAGTGACCTCTACTTGCAGGCTGTTGGCGTCGCTCAAGCCGTTTTGGTCGGTGACGGTCAAGGACACGTTATACGTACCCGGCTGATCGAAGCTGGTGGTGAAGCGCACATCCGCGCCGCCGGAGAAAGTCTGCGCTCCGCCAACACTCCAAGCATAAACCACAATCGGGCTGTCGCCGGCGATGGAGTTGCCGCCTTGGAAGGTGACCTCCTGGCCGGTGGTGGCCTGGGTTGGCCCTTCGATGACGGCCGTTGGGCCTTGAGCCGGCGGTTCTTCTTCGACCGTGATCACGATGCTGCTGGTGTTGCTTAAACCGTTCTGATCGGTGACGGTCAGGGAAACTTCGTATTGACCCGGTTGATCGAAGCTGGTGGTGAAGCGCACATCCGCGCCGCCCGAAAATGGCTGCACTCCATCAACACCCCAGGCATAGACCACAATCGGGCTGCTGCCGGCGATGGAGTTGCCGCCTTGGAAGGTGACCTCCTGACCGGTGGTGGCCTGGGTTGGCCCTTCGATGACGGCCGTCGGGCCTTCAGCCGGCGGTTCTTCTTCGACCGTGATCACGATGCTGCTGGTGTCGCTCAAACCGTTCTGATCGGTGACGGTCAAGGAAACCTCGTACTGCCCCGGCTGGTCGAAGCTGGTGGAGAATCGGACATCGACGCCGCCCGAAAATGGCTGTACGCCGTCAACGCTCCAGGCATAGACCACAATCGGGGTGCTGCCCGGAACTGAGTTGCCGCCCCGGAAGGTGACCTCCTGGCCGGTGGTGGCCTGAGTTGGCCCTTCGATGACGGCCGTCGGCGGGTTTTGCGGTTCTTCTCGGGGGAAGATGTCGATGCTGAGGCTGGCGCTGTCGCTCAAGCCGTTTTGGTCAGTGACGGTCAGGCTCACTTCGTATCGCCCCGGCTCATCAAAGCTGGTGGTGAACCGCACATCATTGCTACCCGAAAGGGGCTGCACCTGGTTAATACTCCAGGCGTAGGAGACAATCGAACTGCTGCCGGCAAAGGAGTTGCCGCCCCGGAAGGTGACGTCCTGGCCGACCAGGGCCTGGGTTGGCCCTTCGATCAACGCGGTCGGACCTTGGGCCGGCGGCGCGGTGATCGTGATTCGGCTGGTCGTAGAACTACTGACGCCCCGCTCGTCAACCACGGTCAACCGCACCGTGAAATTGCCCGCCCGGCCATAAATGTGGTTGACCACCGGGCCGAAAGCCGTCACTCCGTCGCCGAAATCCCAACTAAGCTGGACAATAGTGGCTTCTGATTGAGAGGCGACGCCGCTGAACGTGACCGTATCGCCCACCTGAGCTTCCGCCGGCCCTTCGATCACGGCTGTCGGAGCCGGAATTTCAACCGGCGGCTGCGAGGCCACAAAGTTGAGAGCCTGCTGGCTGTCGTCGTACGTGATTTGCAGCGTATCGCCGATGATGATGTAATTTTCGGCGCTGGCCATGCCTTGCAGAAAGGCTCGCTCGACGTCGCCCACCGCCCCGCCGCAGAAGGTCAGGGTGTTGATGGGGGGATTGACTTTAAGTTGGGTCAGACTGGCGGCAAACGTGGCGCTGTAGCTGTTGCAGCCGGTGCTGCCGGCTACCATCCCGGTCGGCGTGGCCGGTTGGCGATCAAAGATGGCGGTTACAGCCGCATCGGCCACCGGGAATTGGGGCGTTTCAATGGGGCCGTAAGAGGTCAGCTCCCAGAAGGTGTCTTGCAGCGGGGTGCGGTCGGCGCGGAAGGTGAGTACTTGCTGGCCGTCGTCGTAAAAGAGGCGGAGTTGGTCGCCCAACACCTGGTAGCGTTCGACCGAATCCAGGGCGGCCAAAAAGGCTTGCTCGGCCTCCTGCCCGGTTTCGCAGGCCATCAGGGTGGTGATGGCCGGGCCGAGGCTCAACTGTCGCCCGTTTTTGGTGTAGGCGGCGTTGTAACGGTTACAGCCGGTCGAGCCGCTGACAGCGCCGGCGCTTTCTGCCTCGCCGGCGGCTTCGTCATCGACAGTTTCGTCGCCGGTATCTTCGTCTTCAACGGCTTCGTCATCGGTCGCTTCGTCACCGGTGACTTCGTTGCTGGGCACAAAGAGGGCGGTGATATCGCTCTCGGCGGAAACGGGCTGCTGCCCCGCCGGATCGCCGAAGGACTCCAGCGTCCAGAGTACCTGTTCCAACGGCAGGTTGATCGAGGAGTAGATCAGCACCCCGTTTGGTCCGGTGAGTTGAAGCTGCTTCCCGGTAATTTGGAACGATTCGGCTTCTTGCAGGAGCGCCAGGTAGGCGGCTTCCTGCTCGCCGCCAACGGCGCAGGCCATCATTGTGGCGGCGACGGGGTCGACCGTGATTTGATCGGCCTCGACCGTAAAGCCGGTGGTGTAGCGGTTGCAGCCGCCAAAGCCAACGAGCATGCCCTCATTCGAGTCCGCCGGGCCGGTGAAGACTGCGGTGATGGTTGTCGCCGGTTCGACCGCTTGCAGCGCTTCCGGATCGCCGAAACGTTGCAGCACCCACTGGGTGTTTTTGAGATCGGCTTGACCGGCCACAAAGAAGAGGGACTGCGACGAGAGCCGGCCGGTGCTGTATTCGATCTCCAGGAAACCCTCCGGGGTAATCTGGTAAGCTGTGGCCTGTTCGAGGGCAGCCAGGTAGAACTGCTCCTGGTCCATCAGCCCCTCGCAGAAGACGCGGGTGGTGGCTGCCGGCTGAATGGTGAGGCTATCGTTTCGGCCAAATTCAAAGCTGGTGTTATAGGTATTGCAGCCGGCGGAACCGGTCAGGGTTCCGTCTGCGCTAAATTGGGCCGTGACCACCGAACCGGGTTGAACCAAGGTCAGGTCATCGGGGCTGCCATAGCCAACCAGCACCCATAAGGTCTCTTCCAGCGGCGGCGGCACAACGATACCGGCCTGGCGAGCTACCGCCTGAACGGCCGGATCGGCTTGGGCCAATAGTTCGGGGACATCCTCTTCGCTGGGAATGCAGAGGGTCCAGCCTTCTTCGATGACGTTGGGGTCGTCGATATTGGTGTAGGCGTCATCGAGTACGGCGTTGGCCAGCACGACTAGCACCGGAAAGGCCAGCGGGTCGTTCAAGGTTTCTTCGGCGATGCTGGCCAGCGTATCGCCGGCTTGTACCTGGTATTCCGCCTCACACTGCACGGCTGTCTGCGCTTGCAGCGTCGGTGGGGTTAAACGGACCAACAATAGTGCCGCGCACAGGGCGATAATAATTTTCTTCATTGAATCCTCCTCAATTGTTAAGAGGCTGTTCTAAAAGTGGGGTTTTATCGACTTGTCCACAGATTTACACGGATATTCACAGATTTTTATCTCAATTTTGATACTATCAGTGATAATCTGTGTCTATCTGTGGACCCTTGAAGGCTTTTAAAACAGTCTCTAATGATCCTCATTTAGAAAAAACGACGCGGACACGCCGTTGACTTCGACCGAGTAACTCCCGGCGGATAAGCCATCCACGTTCAGGCGGATGGTTTCCTCGAAGGGAACCGAACCGACCTGCGCACAGGTTCCCTCACCCGGTTGCAAAGGCAGCGTAACGCGGATGGTCGTGGCGACCCGGCGCTGGCTGGATCGCCCCAACCGGCTACATCGATCGGGCAGAAGGCCGGTCGCCACTGCCGAGAAACGAGGCGGGTTGCCGGGCGAGGTGACTACCTCCACCCGGTCAACCTTGGCCAGCGTGCTGCTCGATGGCCCACTATTCAAATCATTGCAGGCCAGCAGCAAGCCAACAATGAAAATAAAAATGACGATTCGTTTACGTATCTTCATAACGCAGCCTTTAGCCGCAACCCAATTATTAAACCACAGAGGACACAGAGAATCCACAAAGACCCCAAAGAAAAGCCTCTGTGAACTCTGTGTCTACTTAGTGTCCTCTGTGGTAAAGATTTTTACCTACGACCCAAAGTAAAACTATCTCACCTTAGAAGCTGTTTTAAAAGTGGAAGTTTACAGAGTTGTCCACAGATTTACACTGATAGTCACAGATTTTTATCTCAATTTTGATATTATCAGTGATAATCTGTGTCTATCTGTGGACCCTTGAAGGCTTTTAAAACAGTCTCTTAGTTAGCCCTCATCGGTCGGGCTGGGGGACGGCTCTTCAGTCGGTTCACCGGTTGGTTCTGCGGTTGGCTCAGCGGTAGGCTCGGCGGTTGGCTCAGCAGTACCGCTGGGAGCCGGCTCTTCGGTGGGCGTCACCTCGGCTGGGGCTTCCTCCGAGGCAGGGGCGCGCATAAAGATAGCGGCGAGTGCGTCGTCGGCGGTGCGCATCTGCATGGTGTTGCCGGTGATTTGGTAGGTGGCGGCAGAGGAAAGCGCGGCCAGGAACTGCTGCTCTTGGTCCATTACGCCTTCCGGTTGGTCGCAGAACATCATGGTCGAAACCCCCAGTTCGATAGTAATGTTGCTGCCGTCAACCGTAAAACCGGCGTTGTAGTTGTTACAGCCGGTGTTGCCGGATACACGGCCATCGGTCCCAAAGTTGGCCGTTAGTTCGATATCGGCGATGGTGCCGACTACGGCTTCCTGACCATTGTTGTAACCGGTGACGATCCAGTTGCTCCCGGCCAGGTCGTTGCTTTGCGAGCTAAAGCGCATGGTGCCGCTGTCAAACTTCAAATCAATGAGCAGGTCGCCGGCGTCGTCAAAGAAGAAACTGTTGGCCGCACTGAGATTCCTCACAAATTGATCGCCCAATGAGCCTTCCGGGCAGGCGACCAGGGTCGATGGTCCCGGCTCGATGGTGAGCAGGTTGTCATCGACGGTGTAGCCGGCGCGAACCTGATTGCAATCGGCCTGAATGAAGGCGGTGCCGTCCGGCTGAAACTGGATGAGATAGCTGCCGGAGTCATCCGGGACAAACAGGTCGCCGTTGTTCATTAGCGTTTGCTGCCACAGCCAAGACGGACCAACCAACTCGGGGCTGGCGCCGGCCTCGGCCTCGGGTTGGGAGGGTTGGGCCGTCATGCCATCGGCGGGCAGGCACAACACCAGGCCGGGTTCGATCACATCGGGATTGGCGATATCGGGGTAGGCGTCGTCGCTGCTGGCGTTGTTGGCGGCTACAATCCGATCAAAGGCCAGCACATCGCCAAAATATTTTTCGGCAATGCGGCTAAGCCAGTCGCCGGCTTGAACGGTGTATTCTTCGGCGCACTCCACTGGCTCTTGCGCCAGAGTGGGCCGAGGCGCGACATTGATCAAAAGGGTTGTTACAACGAAAACCATCATTAACTTCTTCATTCTTTTTATTCCTCCATTGGTATCTTATTTATAAAGTTTGGTTGGTTTGGTGGTTAGTTAGTTGGTTGGTGGGTTGGTTGTTGGTGAGTGAGTGAGTGGGTGGGTCAGCTAGTTGGTTGGTTGGTGGGTTTGGTTGGGTCAGTTAGGTGCGATTGGCTGCTTTTCTGGAGCCTCGCTTGCCTTTATCAGGCGGCTCGCCGCCGGGTATTTCACCGGGAACGTAACGGGGTAGGCCCAAGGCCGGGACCAGCGCCAATAGCGAAATTGCGGCCAGGATCAGGAATGAGGATTTTAAGGCGCGGAGTCGCGCGCCTTCATTAATCTGCACCGCTTCGGCCACTTGTTCCGGCGTGGCGGTTGTCTCGGCTAACACCGTTTCCAACTGATCGTTGGTGATGAAGTTGACGTTGTCTAAATTGACCTGCACCTTGAGCGAGGCCGGAATGGTCGATTGAACGAGGCTGCTGGTGACGAACAAACTCAACAAGGCCACCGCCGCCACACTGGCGAAGGCCGTGCCCAAGGCGGTAGACAGGTTGTTGGCCACGCCGCGCAGCGCGCCGACATCGCCGGCCAGTTCCTTGGGCGAGGCTGAGACCATCACGTTGAACAGCAACGTTAATAGGGAGCCTTCGCCCAGCCCAACCAGAATCAGGCTAAAAATCACAACCGGCGTGGCCCATTCATTGTGAATGGTAATCGCCAGCATGGTCAAGCCGGTCGCGACGATAATGAAGGCCGCGACGGCGATCTGGCGAGGGGAGAGCCGGTCGAATAGGCGCACGATGAGAACGGCCGCGGCGGCAATCGCCAGGGTGTAAGGCACAACGGCCACAGCCGTGAACAGACTGGTTCGGTTTTGCACAATCTGGATG
Source organism: Anaerolineales bacterium (assembly GCA_020634855.1). Taxonomy (GTDB): domain Bacteria; phylum Chloroflexota; class Anaerolineae; order 4572-78; family J111; genus JAGRBY01. The sequence goes on along the minus strand of JACKAU010000013.1, from coordinate 189,902 downwards.
TAGAGGGGGATCAGAAAGTTAACGGCCGGTCCCAACGCGCCAATGACCAGAAAAGCCGCAATGTTGGCCCGCTCCTCAGGCGAATCCAGCACCTCCAGGGCCAACAGCGGCGTCTTTTTCACGGCGACGCGCCGGTGTGACCAGGCAAAGAAGGCCTGGCCAAACACAATCCCCAGAATAATCATAAACGGCGCCGGCGACAGCCCCAGCAGGGTAAACGGCGCGGCGGGCCGGGCCATGACCAACCCCCAGGCATTGAGGTTGTTAAAGCCGAGCGAGATCATAATGATAGCCACAGCCGCCATCAACGCGCCGAGCAGATCGATCTTGATGCCGGCTTGGCGCGGGATCGGCTTCAGGCGGAAGCTGAGGAAAAAGACAACGACCGACAGCACACTGAGCAAGGCGAACGAAAGACGCCAACTCACCAGCGTGCCGAGTAACCCGGCGATAAAAAAGGCCATCGCGCCGGAGATGGCCGGGGTGCCGGCCATAATGCCCAGAGCCTGCTCTTGTTGTTTGTCGCGATAGTTGGCGGCAATCAGCACGACCAAGGTCGGAACTAAGGCCGCTGCGGCCAGTCCGGCCAGGGCCTGAGCGACATTCATAATCCGCTCGTCCGGCGTGAGCGCCATCAAGGCCATTGCCAGGCCGTGGCCCAGCGCCGTAACCTGAAACACGAGCCGCTCGCCAAACATCCGGCCCAGCTTGGCGCCGACCATCACGAAGGCCGCGACGAAAAGTGAGTAAAAGACAAGCGCTGTACCCACACTCGTAGCCGGGATACCAAGGGATTCAACGATAGGGCCGATAGACACCGGTAGGGCGTTGACATTGAAGGCCATCTGAATTTGTGCTAGAAGGATCACAACCAACGGCAGCCAGGAGGCGGCCTGTGACGGTTGGGGGCTGGTATTGGGGTCAGCTTTTTGGTTCATAAGATTTTAAGGTGATTCCTCGGCGACGATCATGTCGTCGGACTAAAGTGTGATCAGGTCATCACGGTTGGATAGTTAGTTATCTTCGTTTCCCGTTACCTCAAAGCGATGAGGGTCAATGCTTACGGCACACTGACCGGATACCCTGGCCCCAGCGGAATCCCCAACACGAACCAAATAATAAAAAGCAGGAGCCAGGCGATGCCGATGATCAGCGTGTAGGGCAGCATCAGGGCCACCACGGTGCCGATGCCCGCGTCTTTCTGGTAGCGCTGCACGATGGTGAGTACAAAGGGCAAATAGACCATCAACGGAGTAATGACGTTGGTCGGTGAATCGCCCAGACGATAAGCGGCCAGCACCGTTTGCGGCGCTACCCCCAACCGCATAAAGACCGGGATAAAGATAGGCGCGAAGATAGCCCATTTTGGAATAACGTTTGGGATGATAATGTTGAGGATCATAATCACCCCCACAAAGCCGATTAATAGGGGCAGCGCGCCGATATTGGCCTGCTCAAGCGTATCGGCCATCCAAACAGCCACCACCTGGGGCATGCGGCTAAAGTTAAAGAAGGCGATGAACTGGCTAATCATCAACAGCATAAAGATCAGCCCGGATAAGCCGGCAAACGTTTTGTTCACGCCTTTGATGATATCACCGCTGCCTTGCAGCGTTTTAGCGCCGATGCCGTAGCCAATCCCGGCAATCAAGAAGAAGAGGGTGATGATAAAGATCAAGCTGTCCATAAAGGGTGTGTTGCCGATAATCGAGCCGGTCTCGGGATCGCGCAGCGGCGCGCCCGGCGGCAGCGTCAACAGCAGAACGAGAACCAAGATGCCGAGGAAGCCATACAGGGCATACTGCAAGCCGCGTCCTTCAGCCGCTGCGGCCTCTTGGTCTTGCGTTTCCTCTTCCGCAGCGCCCGTTTCAGCCTGGTATGCGCCCAGCCGCGGCTCGATGATCCGGTCGGTGACCACGGCCGCAACGATACTGAGAACTATCGTCGAGGCAGCCGCGAAGTAAAAGTTGGCCACAATCGTAATCGGTTCACCGCCGGCCAGGAGGATCGCTTCGTTGGTGATCTCCGTTAACATCCCGTCCAGCGGAGCGATGAGAATGTTAACGGCAAAGACGGCGCTGACCCCGCCGAACGCGGCGGCCACCCCGGCCAGAGGATGGCGACCCAAGCTGGCAAAAGCGACAGCCCCCAACGGAATCAGAATCAGATAGCCGGCGTCGGTCGCCACGCTCGACAGCACGCCGACCAGGACGAGGATGAAGGTAATCAACTGACGCGGCGTGACCTTGACCGTTTTGCGGATCAACGCGCCCATCAGCCCGGCTTCTTCCGCCACGCCGACGCCAACCATCGCCACCAGAATGACGGCCACAACGCTGAAGCCGGCAAAGTTGGCGACGAACGAGGTAAAGACAAAGCGCAGGCCCTCAACCGATAAGAGACTCCGGATAGCAATAGTCTGCTGCTCAATCTCGAATTTGGTATCGTACGGCTCCGCCGGAAAAACCATCCCCGGCTCGCTCGAGTCGACGTAGTAGGTTCCTTCGGTCTCGGTGACGACCGGGACAGCGATTTCTTCCGTGACGCTGACCCCCATGAGATAAAGGATGTGAGATAGCACCATCACGATGATGATCAGGTATAGAAACATGAGCACCGGATGGGGTACTTTGTTGCCTATTTTCTCGATACCGTCGAGCAGCTTCTGTGTGAACCCTTGCTTCTCGTCCGGGCCGGAAACTGCCGTCTCTCCAACTGACATTATTTCCTCCTCCTAAATTACTAGTGACATCGTCCAATTTTGTTGATCTCGATTGACTCAAAGGAGATTGCCAAATCCTCGTCCTCGATGGAATTTGTAATCTAAACCCAACATGCCTTGAGCGCGGTTATGTCGTTACTCCTAACAGACTCGCCTACACACTCCACAACTGGGCTAAGTTGAGGCACAGTTCGGTGGACCGGGCCATATCCTGCACGCTGATCCATTCCAGCGGGCCATGAATATTCTGCATCCCGGTGAACAAATTGGGGGTGGGGACGCCCATCTCGGTTAGCCGCGAGCCGTCGGTCCCGCCCCGAATTGGAGTAGAGAAAGGTTCGATGCCCAGTTGGCGGCAGGCCTCGCGGGCCAGCTCCACCGGGCGCATATCATCTTCCAGCCAGTAACGCATATTGCGATACTGCGGCGTAATAGTGCAAGTTATCTTGGCCCGAGGCTCGGTGGCCTGGACTGTGGCGCAGACCTGCTGAATTAGCTCGCTCTTAGCGCTCAGGCCGTCCAGTTCAAAGTCGCGCAGGATGAAATGAAGCTCGGCCTCGGCGGCGGACCCGGTCATCTGGTAGATGTGGATGAAACCCTGGCGATTGTCGGTGGTCTCAGGGGTCAGAGTGACGTGAGGCAAGGTGTCGATGATCTTGGCGGCCAGGTGCAAGGCGTTCACCAGCTTATCTTTGGCGCTGCCCGGATGGATCGAAACCCCCTGAACACGCACCGTCGCCTTTTCCGCCGAAAAAGTCTCGTACACAATCTGGCCTAACTCGGCTCCGTCCAGCGTGTAGGCAAAATCGGCCTGGAGGTCGTCGGGCAAATCGGCGTGGACGCCGCGTCCGATTTCTTCATCGGGCGTAAAACAAAGGCGAATAGGGCCATGGGCCACGTCGGGGTTTTGCAGCAGATAATGGGCCATCGTCATGATGATGGCCACGCCGGCTTTGTCATCCGCCCCTAGCAGGGTGGTTCCGCTGGCGGTGATGATATCATCGCCCACCTTTTCCGCCAGGTAAGGCGACTCTTCAGGCGACAGCACCGCCGTGGAATCATCGGGCAAAACGATGTTGCCGCCGTCATAATGGCGGTGAACGATAGGTTTGACCCCGGTGGCGTTGAAGGCGGGCGCGGTATCGACGTGGGCCAAGAAAGCCACCGTCGGCGCCGGCGTCGCTACCGTGGCCGGGATGGTGGCCAGGACGGCTCCGTAGTCGGTTAAGGTCACATCTTGCGCGCCCAGCCCGGTCAACTCATCGACCAGCAGGTTGAGCAGGTCATATTGCCGGTCGGTGCTGGGTGATGTTGGGGAGGTTTCCTCGCTTTGAGTGTCGATGCGCGCGTAGCGGAGTAACCGCTCTTCGAGTTCGGTATCAAATTTGGTTGTCATAAGTTCTACCATTCTAATATCTAAACGGTCAACGTCTTGCCAAAAAACAAGAAGTTGAGCCAGAAATTTAAACGCAAGAAGCGCAAACGACGCTAAAGCCGCAAACGCCTTTTATATTTTCTTTTGCGTCTCTTGCGCCTGTAGCGTCTTTAGCGTTAAATCTTTTTTGGTTCTGGCTCGTCCGAGTTAGGATTTACGCCGTTTGAGCGTTTTGGCCACGAATTACACGAATTTCACTAATTTCTTTATGTATTTCGTACCAATTCGTGTAATTCATGGCTAATCTTCAGATCGCAGCAACTCAACTGCGTAAGTCTGGTACTCTTTACAGTTGGGCCAACTCATCGAGATAGACAATCGCGGTTTCGATGCCGCGATGGAACATCTCGATGCTGAACCGTTCGTTGGGTGAATGCAGGCCGTCGTCATCCAGGCCAAAGCCCATCATCACGACCGGGATGCCCATCAGATCGGCAATCTCGGCCACAACCGGGATGCTGCCGCCGCCGCGAGTAAAGACGGGCGATGCGCCCCAGGCTGTTTCATAAGCTCGCGATGCGGCCTGCATTTCCGGGATATCGAACGCGAACAGGGCCGGTTTGCCGGTGGTAATCAGCTTGACGTCCACGGTCACGGTCGGCGGGGCGATCGACTCGATGTAAGCTTTGATCTGGTCGTAGATTTTGTGTGGGTCTTGATTGCCGACCAGGCGCGAGCTTAACTTCACGCCCGCTTTGGCGGGGATGATGGTCTTGGGGCCGGGGCCGGACCAGCCGCTCCACAAGCCGTTGATGTCCAGCGTGGGCCGGGCCGAGATGCGCTCGCGGATGTTGTAGTCGGCGTCGCCCCAGATGGCCGGCACGCCGGTCGATTGTTTGAATTGGGCTTCGGTCAGGTCGGTCTTGGCGATCATCGCTCGTTCGTCAGCGGTCAGGGGCACGACATCGTCATAGAAGCCCGGCACGGCGATGGTGTTGTCGGGGTTGTACAGTTTGGCCAGGATTTCAACCAGGGCCAGGGCCGGGTTATGGGTCGCGCCGCCCCAGAGGCCACTATGCAAATCATCGGTTGGCCCCTGCACCTCTACTTCCAGATAGGTCATGCCGCGCAAGCTGTGCAGAATGGCCGGTTCGTCGATGGTGCGCATGGAGGTGTCGCTGATGATACAGACATCGGCCATCAGCAAATCCAGGTTAGCTTTAATGAAGGGCGTCAGGTTGGGCGATGAGATCTCTTCTTCGCCTTCGATGAGGAATTTCATATTAACCGGGGCGCGGCCGGCGGTTTTGAGATAGGACTCCAGGGCCTTGGCGTGGATAAACAACTGGCCTTTGTCGTCGGTTGCGCCGCGGCCATAAATCTTGCCGTCTTTTTCAACCGGCTCAAAGGGCGGCGTTTCCCAGCCGTCGGCCATTTCGGCCGGGACGACATCGTAATGACCGTAAACCAGCACGGTTGGCTGGTCAGGCCCGGCGCCTAACCACTCGCCGTAAACGACCGGATAGCCGGCGGTCGGCATCACCTGGACCTTATCGAGGCCCAGATCGGTCATATTGGCGGCCAGCCAGTCCGCAGCGCGTTGGATATCGGGCGCGTGGGCCGGATCGGTGCTGACGCTGGGAATACGCAGCAATTCGTGCAGTTCAAGCCGGAATCTTTCGGCATTAGCCCGAGAATATTCACGGGCGGTATCGCTCAATTGTGTCATTATAGGGTTCCCCTCTTAACTATGGCCTTGAACAATGACCAACAGAAATCGCTATTAAATCAATAAAACCAACAAGTCCAACGTTCAGTCTATGCCAGTGTTATTTAACTGACAACGGACGAAAAGTAGTATAAAGGTAGTATCCGTTTGATTTGCCTCCCTGTAGATTTTGTCCAAGGCCAAAATTCAAACAGTGTATTTGATTGACGTGGAAAGAAGTTAGCAGGTGGTCGGGGAAACGGCCAATTATTGGCCTATTATACAAGTAAATGTAGTGGTCAACAACAAATTGCCATAAATAATAAAAAAGAGCGGTTAGCCGCCGGTGAGGTGCTGCTCGATGAGTGGCAAGAGGCCAGAGCGAAGGCAAAATCGCTGGGGAGCCTCAAGGAATCGGCCACGCAAGTTGAGCGTTCGGCGGCCCGCTCGGCTATCCTACGGCGGGCGTCGTCGGATCGGCAGCAGTATATGCGGGATGTGTTGGGCCGTAGTCGGAGCCGACCGCCGAGTCTCGATGGTGGCGGATGGGAATCCGCCGCCGAGACTTCAGGAGTTTCAATCCCACGATGCTCGATGCATCACGCAGACTAAAGTCTGGTTAGTATGGGGTTACGGGTGAATAACCGTAATCATCATGATCCCCGTGGCAAGAATACTGTTCCTCCCCCATACACCCTCAATGCATTATTCGTTGGCTACTCTTTACGTAACTTTTATGGTATCCCCTTAAATTTGTCCGATAAATAGCTTAGGGATTTTTTTGCCCTAACGCTGATGATTCTTGTTGGCGGAGTAGCTATGAGTGGGTTAATTTTGAGCCACGGTAGTCGATCTGACCAAATAACCTAATGGTTAGCAAGCATCCGGGCGTCGTGAAACAATTTGTAACAGTTCTAGAGCAAAGGAGTAGGTGATGGTTATCCTCAATTTTTTCCACAAAAGTTTACAGCGTAAGCTAAGTTTTGTAGTAGGCTTACTACTGGTTCTAATTTTTGTTGAAATCATTGGCTTTATAGTGATGTTGAATGAACAACATACCGACGCCCTGGTCATCAATGTAGCCGGGCGGCAGCGAATGCTTTCTCAGAAAATGAGCAAATACGCCTTGATGATTGAACGCGGTGATCCAACTGCGAAGGAAGAATTAGATATCGCTAGCCGCTTATTCGATCAATCGTTGCAGGGACTAACTGCCGGCGACGCAGAAACAGGGCTACCGCCGGCTTCTGCTGCCATGCGTCCCTCGTTAGTCGCCGTGGCTGAGGCATGGAGTCCTTTCCATACCTCGATTCAAACGCTACAACAGTTAGCCCCCCACCAGCCAGAATTTTCCCAATCCATAAATTACATTATAGCCAATAATGAAGACATTTTAACCAAAGCCAATGATATGGTCTTGGGGTTTCAACTCGAGGCCGAGCAGAAGACCAAACAACTGCTGACTTTCCTCTACATAATTGCTTTTACCGGGTTACTGCTTTTTGGACTTGTGGTGTGGATGCTACGGCGCACTATCCGGCCTCTAGAACAAATAACGCATATAGGCCACCAATTGACTCAAGGGGATACAAGCAACACCTTGGAATTTCATTCTCAGGATGAGATTGGACAGTTGGCTAAAACCTTTCGACGACTGATCAGCTACATTCAGGATGTCGCCCAGGCTGCCGAACGTTTGGCCGGGGGCGATCTAACGGTTGAGATCCCGGTCCGATCAGAGCAGGATATACTGGGAAAATCCTTTAACCAGATGAGCGCTAACTTGCGCAGTATAATCGGCCAATTGGTCGAAAGCGCCGCCAGCGTCAATACGGCCTCAATCCAACTGGCGGCTGCGGCCGACCAGTCCGGTCAAGCCACCAATCAGATTAGCGCCTCGATACAACAACTGGCCGCCGGCGCCCATCAGCAATCTTACTCTGCGTCACAAACCAAATTTTCTATGGAACAGATCACCCGTGCTATAGAAGACGTGGCTCAAGGCTCTCAAGAACAAGCCGCTGCCGTCGCCACATCCGCTGATATCGCCACTCTGTTAGGCTCCGTTATCCGGCAGGTCGCCGCCAATGCTGAGGCCGGGGCCAACGACGCTGTTGACGCCGCTCAAACCGCCCACCACGGAGCCACAATTGTTGATGACACCATCCGGGGCATGGAAACTATTAAAACCAAGGTCGATCTCTCCGCGCAAAAGGTCCGGGAGATGGGGGAACGTTCCTTACAGATCGAAGCTATTGTTGAAACCATCGATGAGATCGCCTCACAAACCAATCTCCTCGCTCTCAATGCGGCTATCGAAGCGGCTCGGGCCGGGGAACACGGAAAAGGGTTCGCTGTGGTGGCCGATGAAGTACGCAAACTAGCGGAGAAATCGGCCAGTGCCACATATGAGATCACAGACCTTGTAAAAGATATTCAGCAATCGGTTACCGAAGCTGTTAGCGCCATGGAAATGGGGGTTAATGAGGTGGAAAGCGGGATCAATCGAGCCAATGATGCCGGTCAGTCTCTGGTAGATATTCTCAAGGCGGTTGAGGCTGTAGAAAATCAGGTTAGAGAGATTTCCGCTGCTACTCAGCAGATGAACGTTTCCTCCCATGAATTGGTCAGTCGGATGGAAAGCGTTTCGGCGGTGGTTGAAGTGAACAGCGCTGCGGCGGAAGAGATAACGGCCAGTTCCAGCGAAGTCGCTCAAGCCGTCGATAACGTTGCCCAGGTGAGTGATAATAACAGTGCTGCGGTGGAAGAGATCAGCGCCTCGGCGGAAGAGATGAGCGCCCAGGCCCACGAGGTTAGCGAGTCAGCGCAAATTCTCTACGAGATGGCCCAAAGCCTGAAAAAGGTAGTGGCCCAATTTAAACTCAACCCTACAGAGATCAATACCATTGAAGCGACCATCCCCGCGTTCATCCCAACAAAAGGGAATGTATCCGAGACTCAGTTGGTTAACGGCAATGGCTACCATACCATATTAACCTGAGTTGGAAAATACTCTGGTAGATCAGAACTAGGCAGGCCATCAGGAGTTAGTCTGCCGGGGCAGTCGTATAAGATAAAGGCGTTCTCCTATCTACTCTACTCGAAAAGTGGGGCGTTGAATATAAGCTGCCTTTTACGTAACTTTTATGGTGTACCCATATGATTATCCGATAAATCCTATACCACCTTGTGTCTTTGCAAACAAGTATTACTGCTCATAATCTTGGGAGACTTTAACTTGAACATTTTCAAAAACTTCACCGTCGGAACAAAAATCCTAGCCGGAAATTTTATCGCCTTGGCCCTGATGATCCTAGTCGGTGGGGTAGCTATCGTCCGGCTCAATACGATTCAACACACAGTTTCTGACCTGGCCGATAACCTGGCCGTTGACCAGCATTTAGCCGACCAGATAGAGTCTAGAATATTGTTGGCTCGTTTTTATGCCAACAAATACATCCGTGACCAAAAACCGGAAGATATGGCCCAGTATCAAGAAGCGTTAGCTAACTTTGAAACGCTCTTGGCTGAAGCGGATACAACCATCACCAAACCCCAACAGGTTGAAATCCTGAATCAGATTAAAACCGGAGCCCAAACCTATAAATCCACCTTTGACGAAGTGTCTCAATTGATTGATAATCGAGAGCAAACCATTAGCACCGTCTTGGATGTTGAAGGACCAATGGCTCAGCAAAAGTTAGATCAATTGGCCCAAGCAGCTTTTGACGATAACGATTTCGAAGTTGCTTACTATGCCCTGAAAGCTAATGAAGCTCTGGAATTAATGCGCTTGAATGCCTTCCGCTATATTGAGCATGGAGACGAGAGTTGGCTCGAAAAGTTCGAGAAACGCTATACTGAAGCAAATGCGGCTTTCGACTCGTTGGAGGTTGATGGACAAGATACGAACCGGCGCGGACTGATGGATGAAGCGGCAACAGCAGTTGATCACTATGCCGAGGGTTTTGCTACCCTGCATAGTGATTATTCTCGGCAGAACGAATTGATCGAAACTCAACTCAATGTGATTGGGCCGCAAATTCGCCAAACGGCTTCTGACATATCGACCAGTGTTCAAGCCGATTTTCAAGCCCAAAATGCAGCGACAACAAGTCTGGTGATGCAAAGCATGACCATTTTAGGCATTATTATGGTTGCGGCCGTTGTATTGGTAACGGTCATAGCCCTTTTCTTGGCCCGGACTATCGCCAACGCGGTAAATATTGTGACTTACGCGGCTATAGGTATTGCTGAGGGCGATTTGGAGCAATGGGTAGAAGTTCATAGCAATGACGAGCTAGGGAGAATGGCGGCCGCTTTCCAGCAGATGATTACTCATTTGAAACAGATGGCCTCGACTGCCGACCGGCTGGCTCAAGGAGACCTGACCGCCGACATCGAACCGAAATCCGAGCGAGACGTACTGGGCAATGCCCTCGCTCGAATGATCAGTAGCCTGCGCAATCTGGTGGGACAGATGACCGATAATGCCAATAAGGTTGCCAAGTCCTCTAATCAACTGACGGCCGCCGCCAACCAGACCGATCAGGCCACCAACCAGATCAGAACCACTATGCAGCAACTGGCCGCCGGAGCGCAACAGCAATCTTCCTCAGCTCTGCAAACTAAAACCTCAATTGATCAGATTGCCCGCGCTATTGACGGCATGGCTCACGGTGCTCAGGAACAAGCCGTGGCTGTGGCTGAATCCGCCAGTATTACCAATCAGATTAGCTCAGCTATCCAACAGGTAGCAACCAACGCTCAAGCTGGTGCCAACGATGCCTCGAATGCCGCCCAAACGGCTCGTCACGGGGTCAGCATTGTCGATGACACCATTCGGGGGATGCACACTATCAAGGCTAAGGTGGGTATATCCACTCAAAGGGTTCAGGAAATGGGCCAGCGGTCCCAACAGATTGGGGCCATTGTGGCTACCATTGAAGATATCGCCGCACAAACTAATTTACTCGCCCTCAATGCGGCCGTCGAGGCGGCTCGAGCCGGTGAACACGGCAAAGGCTTCGCCGTCGTGGCCGATGAAGTCCGCAAACTGGCGGAAAAGTCCGCCTCCGCGACCGGGGAGATTGCTGGTCTTATCCGGACTATCCAGCAATCGGTTACGGAAGCCGTCACTGCAATGGAGGATGGCGCCACCGAAGTCGAAAGTGGGGTTGGTCGAGCCAATGAGGCAGGTCAAGCCTTAGCCGATATCCTCAGCGCTATTGAAGCCGTGGACGATCAGGTCAAAGGGATTTCTACTGCTACGCAGCAGATGAGTAGTTCTGCTAAAGAACTGGTCAATGCGATGGAACGCGTCTCGGAGGTGGTAGAAGAGAACAGCGCCGCCACTGAAGAGATGGCCGCCGGCTCCAATGAGGTCGCCCAAATGGTTGACAAAATCGCCCGCGTGAGCCAGGAAAACAGCGCCGCCGTAGAAGAGGTCAGTTTCTCGGTAGAGAAAATGGGTTCTCAGGTGCAAGAGGTCAGCACCTCTGCCCAAAACCTCAATGAGATGGCTCAAAGTCTAAAAGGGGTGGTAGCTCAATTTAAGCTCAATACAACAAAGACGGATACAAGTGAAGTTCCTCTCCAATACTCCAATCAAGTCAAAGATGTGACACCCGAGTCGCTGCTTGCTACCGGCAACGGCTATCATGCTTATTGACGACGGGGTTAACGAGTAGCCTAAGAGGAAATTGGAGGGCAAAGTAAAATCAAATTTACTCAAGTTGCCACCCCTTCTTTTCCATGCTACACTCTCATTAACACACCGATCAAGACGAGTAGGCGAATCGCGCTGCGCCAGAGACGGAAGGCCATAGGCTGAAAACCTTCCTCGTAACGCCCCGCCGAAAACCCCTTGAGAGTGGCGGCTTGAACACTGTTTAGCTAGTATGGCCGTCCGGTTAGCCCCGTTACCGGCTGCGAACGAGCGTAAAACGTAAAACATAAAGGCTGAGGCGAAGGCTGAGGCTGAGATTCTATGTTTATCCGTGGACTTAATTTTAGGGTTGTTGGTTGGTCACGATACGTTTTACGAAAATTGGGTGGAACCGCGAGGAGTGACCTCGCCCCAACGGGGGTGAGGTTTTTTATTTTGCCAATAAATAATGGACGACGACAAGTCGGTAAGATCAATTTATTTCAGGAGTACACCTATGAAATCAAATGAACTCGAAAAAGACGATCTCTATAAACTTCGCCACAGCGCGGCCCACGTGATGGCCCAGGCCGTGCTTGAACTCTATCCCGAAGCCAAATTGGGGATCGGCCCGCCCATCGACACCGGCTTCTACTACGACTTCGACCTGGGCGTCGATGCCGAGGGCAAGCCGCGCACCTTTACCCCCGAAGACCTCGAAGCCATCGAAAAGCGGATGCGCCAGATTATCGCCGGCAAGCACGAGTTTCAGTATCAGGAGGTCAGCGCCGATGAAGCCCGCGAGATGTTCAAGGATCAGCCCTACAAATTGGAACTGATCGACGGCCTGGCTCAGGGTGGCATCGACGAGTACGGCAACGAAACCGACGAGAAGCCCGTCATCAGCACCTACCAGCAGGACACCTTTAAGGATTTATGCCGAGGCCCGCACGTCGAGGCCACCAACAAGATCCCGGTTGACGGCTTCAAGCTGATGACTGTGGCCGGCGCGTACTGGCGTGGCGATGAACACAACCCCATGCTCCAGCGCATCTACGGCACAGCTTGGCGCAACAAAAAAGAGCTAAAGAAGTATCTCGACATGCTGGAAGAGGCCAAAAAGCGCGACCATCGCAAGCTAGGCAAAGAGCTGGATATCTTCACCTTTGACGACGAAGTCGGCCCCGGCTTGCCGCTGTGGCTGCCGCGTGGCGCGATTCTGATCGAGGAGTTGGAAAAATTGGCCAAAGAGATGGAAGAAAAAGCCGGTTATCAGCGCGTCCGCACCCCTCACCTGACCAAAGAGGATCTCTTCCTGCGCAGCGGCCACCTGCCCTACTACGAGGAAAGCATGTACCCGCCGATGGAAATGGAGGGCGTGCGCTACTTCATCAAGCCGATGAACTGCCCCTTCCATCATAAAATCTTCGGCAGCCGACCCCGCAGCTACCGTGATATGCCCATTCGCCTGGCCGAGTACGGCACCTGCTATCGCTACGAGAAAAGCGGCGAACTGTTCGGCCTGATGCGAGTGCGCTCCATGCAGATGAACGATGCCCACATCTACTGCTCCGAAGAGCAGTTTGAGCAGGAGTTCATGGGCGTCATCGCTATGTATATCGACTACTTTCGCATCTTTGGGATCGATAAATACGTGATGCGACTCAGCACTCACTCCAAAAAGGATTTGGGCAAAAAGTACGTTGACAACGAACGGTTGTGGCTCAAAACTGAAGATATGGTCCGCCGGGCGATGGATAACGGTAACGTGCCGTACGTGGAAGTATCCGGTGAAGCCGCTTTTTACGGTCCCAAGATCGATGTCGAAATCTGGAGCGCGATTGGCCGCGAGTTTACGCTGGCCACCAACCAGGTTGATTTCGCCGTGCCGGAGCGCTTCGACCTGGCCTTCGTCAACCCTGATGGCGAGGACGAAACGCCGCTGTGCATTCACCGCGCCCCGCTCAGCACCCACGAGCGTATGGTCGGCTTCCTGATCGAGCATTACGCCGGCAAATTTCCGGTCTGGTTGTCGCCCGAACAGGTGCGCATCATCCCCATCACCGAAGCCCACCACGACTACGCCGTGCAGCTACAACAACGCCTACGGGCGGAAGGCATCCGCGCCGAGGCCGATTTGGGGGCCGACCGGATGAACAACAAAATCCGGCAGGCCCAATTGATGCAAGTCCCCTACATGCCGGTCATCGGCGACCGGGAGATGGCGGAAGGGACGATCGCCCTACGGAAGCGTGACAACACCCGCCAAAACGGGCTGCCGGTGGACGAATTCATCGCCTCGGTTAAGGAGAAGATCGCAGCGCGGTCGAGTGAGTTGTAAGTTTGAAGATTGAAGATTAGGAGATTGGTTTTTTGCTGGCGGCGGATTCAACCGCCGCCAGCAAAAATCAGCTTAAATTTCTCTACGGCCCCCAGGAAATACGCTCCGTAATCCAATCATGATCGCCCCGTCCCCACGGATTGGCTTGGGGCATGTCGAACAACTTTTGCGGCGTACCGCCTTGAGTTGGAACAACCCAGATCGCCCATCGACCACTGCGATCTGAGGCAAAAGCAACCCACCGGCCATCTGGGGAAACGGTGGGCAAGCCATCGTTTGAGCCGGGACTGTTTGATAAGTTGACCGGCGTTCCCCCGCCAATGTTGAGCCCGTAAACTTCCCAATTGCCATCCAAATCTGACGCAAAAAAGTAAACCATATCACCGAAGGTGTCGGTCGGGCGAGCGCTATTTGAGCGCAGTAGCGAGACCGGTTCGGGCAAGGGATCAATGGAGTCCTTGTCTCGATTGGTCGCCCACGAGCCGATGCGGGCCAGCCCGGCCTTGGAAGCCGGTTCCAGCCACCGCACAATAAGGTCAGCGCCATCTTGCATCCAGACGGGCATTTCAGCGACCAGATGCCCATTCCGTTCGGTGATAATTATGCCAGACTCCAAATCATTGCACTGCCCGGCGCCACTCTCCCAACTCGGTCGGGTGAGACTGCAATTCACATAGACTCGATCATTGTTGTCCCGACTGTAGACCAGTCTCTCGCCGCCGGGTGCCCAAAAAGGATAGGCGTCAAAAGGGGACTCGCTAACCAGGCTTAGATAGTCGAAACCAGATGAGTACAGTCGCAGGTTACGATCACCCAAATTATCTTCTCCGTTGGCCAAAAGCCGGCCATCCTTCTTGTTAAAGTTTGGCTGCCTAGCACCTTTCATCGCGTTGTAAGGGCTGACGTCGGGGAACTGTGAGAGGTCAGCAATCCAAATATCGTAGTAGCCGCTTCGATCTACAGGGAAGGCAATACGGCCGGTTAGACCAGATGAAACAGGATTAAGCGTAGGGGTTTCGGAGGGAACAGGCGTAACAGGTTGAGATTCGGCCGGCGCAGCGGTGGGCAACTTAGAATCAGGCAATGGGTCAAACGTCGTCGCCAGATTATCGACATAAATTACACCGCTGCCGATTTGATTATCCGGCGCATCATCTAAAACCAGCGCATAGAAAGCCAAGGGATAGTCGATAACCTTATTTCCAGGCCCGTCAATGTGTTCGTTAGGCCAACCAAGACCGGTATCGATCACGGCTGTCATCGACTGCCAGCCTTCATGTTTGATTTGGCCAAAGGTAAATGCCCATATTTCCCCCTGACTATCTTTGACCCAAACGTTCAAGAAATGTCCGGAGCCGTCGCCGAATACATCGGCTGTGATACCGGTGGGACGACCGGCCAACGGGCAAGTCTTAAGAAAAACTACATAATCATTTCCTGGAGTATTGAAATTATAGTTTATTTGCCCGGAGTATTGACCTCCTTTGGCCTTAGTTGACGATCGTACCAGGGTGCCATTTTTCTCGTCGCCAAGTTTCCATAAACCAGTGTCAGCTTCAAAGGTTTCGAATGTGGGGTCATTGGCTGAGGGAGCGAGCGTCAAGGTAGCTGAAATGTTGGGTTTTACGGGAGCAGCGGTAGCAGTAGCCGTTGGTGAAGGTGGTTTTGCTGTAGGAGTGCCGATTAGGTCGGGTGTAGATGTTGATGTTGATGTCGCAAAAGGAGTTGGTGAAGAAGGCATTGAGGTAGAATTACCTGCGACCATTGGCGTAGACGTTGCTAGCGAATTAACATGGATCAGTGGCGTTATGGAAGGTGTAGTATATCGAATCGATGATGTAGATGTAACATCTGGGACCATAGAAATCAAAGTTGCAACTGGTGATTTGGTGGCATTTCTAAACTGCCAGTAACCAATTGCAATTAGAACTGCGAATAGTCCAAGTAATGCAATGCCAATAAAATAGATATTACTGTTTCCTCGAAATTTTCTCTGAACCTCACCACCTATAGCTGTCTCAAGCTGAGGTAATGAAGCGGATCTATTATTTACTTTCTCTAAGTCTAATTGCAGTTGGCCAAGGTAATGTTCTATATCCTCAATTTCAATAATGATTTTGGGATCAACCGAAACACCTTGTATCGCCCTGTGTTCTTTAAGTATCTGCAGACGGCGATTAGAAGCCCGGATCAATCTGTTTATTTCGTCTTGACGTGACATAAGAACACCACTTAATCTGTGAATATGGCCGTAACTTCACAAATCAGAAAGGGGCGAATTTTTTTAAGGTCAACACGCTGAGGCATACTCATCGTATCAGACTCCTTATCAAAACGGTCATAAAATTCTTAAGAGTCTTATTACCCAACAGATTACAACAAATAAATGAGATCCTCATATAAGAATGGTTAGAGCATCATAAGAAGTTGTTTCATTGGTTGCAAGAGTGCGTATTAGAACCTTAAAATTTGGCAAAAAGTCAGCATTCGACCCTAACCGGCTTTCTTTTATCGCAAGCAAATCGGTGTACCTCATTGAAAGCCTCGAAGGACGTAACCCGTTGGATAATCATCAACAAAAAAAGCGACCGGTTGGTCGCTTTTTACTTCGTTCTTATCCTCTCAAATTATCCCATTCATCGTGATTCAATCCATCCACTCTTCAAACTCACCCAACTCCACAAACTCCATAAACTCCATAAACTGTTCATTACTCTCACGGTACTACCTGAATCACCTTTTGCGTCGTATCGGTCAGGGCGACTTGGTTGGTAATCATTAGGGTGGTGGTATACACGCCGGTAGTGGTGTAGGTATGGGTGGCTACAACGCCGCTGCTCAGGAAACCGTTACCCCAATTCCAACTGTAACTGACAATCGGACTAGCCGACTGCGAGGCGCTGGCATCAAGGGTGAGCACCTGGCCTGCTTTGACGGTGTCCGGCCCCGTGATCACCGCCAGCGGCGGCGCGACCGGCGTTTGGGTGGCCGGGGGCGACTCGATTTCAATTGAAGTTTGCGTGGTATCAGTCAGGGCATCCTGATTGGTAATCGTCAGGTGAATTGGGAAGACGCCGGGCGCGGTGTAAACGTGGGTCACGTTCACCGTATTGGCTTGCGTACCGTCACCCAGTCGCCAGGCGTATTGGGTGATCGGGCTGGTCGATTGCGACGCCCCGGCCGACAGACTGACCGTCTGACCCACCTGAGCTGAGGACGGCCCGCTGATAATCGCCAGTGGCGCCGACGGAACATCGGTGGGGGTGGCCGTCGCTGTCGGCGTCAACGTCGGCGTGGTGGTCACGGTGGGGGTGGTGGTTGGGGTCTGAGTGACGGTTGGCGTTAACGTCGCGGTGGCGGTTGGAGTTAGTGTACCCGTGGCCGTCGGGGTCAACGTTCCGGTGGCGGTCGGAGTCAAGGTCACGGTTGGTGACCCGGTACCGGTAGCGGTCACCGTAACTGACGGGGTTATGGTCACGGTCGGCGAACCGGTGCCGGTAGCGGTGGGGGTCACAGTGGTCAGAGTCGGCGTCAGCGTGGGAGCCGGTTCCACCGTGGTCGTAGCCGAGGCCGTTGGCGCACTTGTCGCCGTTGCACCATCGGCCTCGATGCTAATTAGGCGGTTGGTGCTGTTACTAAACCCATTGGCGTCGATGACCGTTAGCCGAACGTTGTAAACAGCCGGCGAGCCGAATGTATGCGATACGGCTGATCCGCTAGCCACGCCGCCGTCGCCAAACTCCCAATCGTAGCTGACAATTTGGGCCGAGGCGGTCGAGCCGCTGCCGTCGAAATTGACGGACTGGCCCACTTTGGCGGCATCCGGCGCATTGATGACGGCTTCCGGAGCCGGCTGCTCGTCGATGCGGATGGTGACGTTGGTGCTACCCCGCAGTCCTGTATCATCGACCAAGGTCAAATTGACATTATAGAGTCCGGCCGCCCGGTAGATGTGCTGGACATTGACCCCGGTTGAGCCGGTGCCATCACCAAAGGTCCAAAGGTAGCTAACAATCGGGTTGGCGGCTTGGGAACGACTGGCATCAAACGTGACGGTTTGATCGACCTGAGCCGCGGCCGGGGCATCGATGACAGCGATGGGCGGTGTTTCGGGTTGCGGTTCCTCGTTAATTTCGATCTCAACGCTCGTCCGGTCGCGCAGCCCCGCGCTATCGCGAACGGCTAGCCGGACCCGGTACGTACCGGCTTCAGTATAGGTATGGCTGACCTGCTTGCCTTCCGCTTCTTTGCCGTCGCCAAACTCCCATTCGTAATCGACAATTGGGTAATCGCCCCGGCGCGACCGGCTGCCGTCAAACTTAACCGGCTGGCCGACCACCGCTTCGGAGGGGCTGCTGATGACGGCGATGGGCGGATTGTTCGTCACATCATCCTGGCGCTGCCAACCCAGCTCGATACGGGCCAGGCCGGTGCGCTCGTAATATTCAACCCGTAGATCGCGGACGCCGCCGGAGATATTAGTCTCGAACTCCAGATTGCCGGAGTCGCCATCCTGCCAGCGGTCATAAACCAGACTATTATCAACCCAAACCCGAACTCCATCATCAGAGCGCAGGCGGAACAGGTAGTTGCCGCCTTCAAAACTTTGGCGGCGGGTCCAACGCGCCGAGAAATTGTCGGCCGGTACGGCCGGCCCAGGCGAGCCATCCCCCCAATTGTGGTTGATACTCGACTCATTGCGCACCAATACGGGCGAACCGGCCAGATCGACATTATCAAAATATTCAGCTTTCCAGTCCGGGAAAGTATCAATGCGTTCCCAGCCCAGGACGGCCAGCGCCCCACCCGTGGCATCGAAATATTCCATCTTGATGCTGTGCGCGCCGCCGGTCAGATAGATATCGGCGCTGTGGGTGGCGGGCGCGGTTTCGCGCCACTGATCGATCAGCAGGTTGCCATCCACCCACAGCCGAACGCCGTCATCGGTTCGGGTGTAGAAGCGATAGGCCCCGGCGGAAAAATCGAGGGTGCGCGTCCAGCGGGCCGAAAAGTTGTCGGCCGGCAGTTCAGGCGCGGGCGAGCCTTGGCCCCAATCGAAACTGACCGCGACATCGTTGCGGACCAAAACCGGACTGCCGCTCAGGTTACGGTTGTTGTAATATTCGCCGCGCCAATCGGTAATGACGATGCCCGGCACGGGCGTGGCCGTCGGCGACGGAGCCGGCGTAACGGTTGGCCGGGCCGGCGAGGTCACTATCGGCACATTTTCGATATTCTCGGCTGTAGAAAATTGGGCCGCCACCCAGCCAAAATCGCTGGCGGCGCTTTCATACCGAATTTGCCACCAAGTCCCGTCGGCGTTGCGACCGGAGATTTCGGCGGTTTGGCCGTACAACAGCACCCCCAGGATATCGTACTCAACACCCGGCCCTTCACGTACATTCAGATCGGTGTTGACGGTTAAGCGGGCGATATCGGGCGGCGGGGGGGTCGAGGTTGGCTCGGGTTCCGGGGGTGCAATATCTTCCGGGGCGACGGGCGTCAGCGAGGGGATGTCGGCCGGGCTGCTGATGGTCAACAGAGCCTGGGCTGAGACTCGTTCATCGTCGGTTTGGGCTAAAACCGGCACCGGACTCTCACTCAACCAACGAGGATCGGAGGGAACGATGATGTCTACCCTAAAACGGCCGTCAGAATCGACAATAGTGCTGTTGACAGCATAGCGCGGCGGCGACAGCGGCACAAAATAGATCACGATCCGGCTGCCCACCGGCCAGTCGTCACCCTGAACGGTGACGGTGCTGCCGGCTGAACCAACGTTCGGCGATAGAGTCACCACCGGCTGACCGGCCTCATCCGTTGGTAGATCGCTAATTTCAGACGAGGATCGGCCGCCCAAAAAAATAGTACCTAAAATAGCAAATAGGATAATAGCTCCCAACAACAGCGCCACAAAAACGCCCAATAGGGTCAGTTCAAATTTGGACCAATTTTCCAACAGAGACTGAAATGGATTATTTCGATTACTCACAAAGACTTCTCCTCACAATTCAAGGTCAGACGTTGCCTCAAATTAACGTTGCCCATTGCAACGAGCAAATGTAACTATTCAGCCATTGGTGGCGACTTCGACAGCTAAATAGAAAAATCACGAAGCTATTGGCAACGCTACGTACAAATAATGTAACGTCAACGAAGGGGTAAAAGTTCCGGATAGGGTCATGCTATTATACGCCAAAAGGGTGAGATCCTGTATTTATTCAGGAGAGCGGGCTTGCAACATAGCAATGACGATAAAAGTTTACCGGAGCGACAAAGCAAGCTTTGTCATTCACGGTCAGGTCAAAGTAAACTTTGACGCTCCAGATCGTTATTTTCAGAGGGAAAACTCAGCAACTGGTATTTTTGTCCCGACTGAGTAACAGCCACCGGCGTCGTTCGGAGGTAGATATAAAAAAGCCGATCATCGTTGATCGGCACGCTTAAAAGTTCTGTTGAACTCGGATCACAATATTAAATTCGCATCATTATTCAGTTAGAGCCAGACAGGATGGAAACATGTGATCGGCGGCGCGCCGATTGCCTGCAATCGGAACGTTTCTACACGTGGCGTTATCCAACAACGCTTTAATATCAGGATCGATAACCGGCATTTCAGTCGGGTCAACAAAAACGACCAGGAAATCCACATCGTTTTCCGATGGAATTAGCCCAGTAAGACGGCCGTTTTCGGCTTTATTGTTATCCGACATCGTATTAATGGTCAATTGAAGTTCCTGAGCCAGCAAGTTGAACGCGGCGGCGGTGGTGTAAACATCATATTCGGCCAGGAGATCACGGTTAAACTTGGCCCAATCAAGAAGTTCGGGCATGCGATGGGCATCGGCAACAAGGGCAATCCTCTTCTTCCTCGGTTCCATTTCAAAAGTTTTCCTTAGAATTCGGCATATATCAGTCGATCACAATTTACTCAAAGGGGGATGGTCAAAGCCCCGTTTTAGCTCGAGTTAGGCCATCCGAGCCGAGCAACCTATGATCGACTGATATTGCAACAGACAATATGACCGGCAGTTACGCTTAGAAAAGCATAAATCTTCCTTTCTTAACCTTTAATCTTAGCAAAGGCTTGTACAATTTTTGTTGAAAAAACGTGTAAATTCTGTCATAAATCGCTCCCCCTTCTCAAAAATTCAAAATATTTCACCCAACTCAAGATCTGACAGGTTTCCAAATGACATTTGAGACAATGAGCCTTTCCGGTCAGAATAATATTTCGGTCAAAGATAACGCTTGAAAATCTGTCAGGTCTTATTGAGCTGAGTAGCCACATTTTTTATAAAGTTGCCATTTCAGCGTTATCAAAGTTGCGATCGTAATAACTCATGTATTGTACTTTGTTTTCCAGGGCGTGAATGACCGCGTGAGTAAAATTTGTTTTCTCAAAGCGCTGAGCGCTACCTAGCCCCCCGGGACTAAACACGTTGATCTCCATCAGCTTATCGCCCACAATGTCCAGGCCAACCAGAAACATACCGTCTTGTACCAGTTTGGGACGCACAATTTCCGCTACTCGCAGCGCCGTGTCATCGATATTGGCCCGGGCAATGGTTCCTCCGGCATGGACGTTGCTGCGCATGTCGTCGCCGGTTCTAACCCGGCGAAACGCGGCGTAGCGGCCCTTGTAGCGGAGGGGCGATCCGTTCATTAGGAAAAGACGCGTATCCCCTTCCACTGCGGCCGGTAGATATTCCTGGGCAATGACATAGCCATGCTGAGCCACGGCCTCGACCATCTGATTGAGGTTGGCCAGCTCGGTGGGGGTGACCAGGAAAACACTCTGCCCGCCCGAACCTTGCAGGGGTTTCAGGACAATCTTTCCGCCCATCTCTTTGGCAAAGTCTCTAATCTCCTTCCGATCCCGGGTGATCAACGTTTTGGGACGAACCGACTCCGGGAAGGATTGAAAGTACATTTTATTTTGGGCTTTAGCCAGACCGTTCGGATCGTTGAGAACAATCACGCCGTGGCGCATGGCCATCCGGCCAAAAATAATACCCGCCGACTGCGCCCAGGGCCGGCGCACATCTTCGGCGGGATCATTGCGCAGTAAAAGCACGTCCAGGTCATCGACCTTGATCCGGCTCTGTTTAGCTTTCGATCCTTGGAGTTCGCGTAAATAACTGTCACTGGTGCTATATTTTTTGGTCGGGACGCAACGCGCTCGGGCTTGAATTGAGCCATCGGGCGCATACAAAAAGTCGGCCACGCCCATCACCCACGCTTCGTGACCCATGTTAATGGCCGCCATCCCTAACCGGGTGGTGGTGTAACCCTTGGTTTCTGTCTTGATGTCATTAACGACAAAGCCGATTCTCACTGTTGTTTCCTTTCGATCAAGTCTAAAATAGATGTACCGTTTCGCAGTTCTTCAAGTCTAGCTGCGGCTTCTACAGAATTCATATAGCGAGGATAAAGAGGCGTGGGGCGAAGAACTTGCCGCCATTGAAGTTCCTTAATAATAGGGATGTGGTCTGCGGCAATTTTACCGACAAACAAGGGATCTAGCTGACCACCCCCCTTGATATATTGTAATACTTCAACCAGGCCACGCAAGTAAATTGCGTCTTTTGTTAGCCCTCCCCCGCGATAAATACGCATGGTCACCGTAAAGGCCGTGCGCTGGGCAAATCCATAAGTCCGGTACAACTCTCGAAAGGTATCAACAAAGGTCGCCCCCTCAATTAACCGTTTGGCCGCGATCACCCGGCCGGCCAGCAGGCGCAGGCGAGGCCGGCTCAACCCACCGACCAGATATTCAGCCAGGACGGCGATGCCTTCCTGCAACTCTTCGTAACCGGCCAGGCCGGTGTACAACTGTTGAAACGGCTGGGCGCGGCCGTTGAAATAGGTCAGCAGGTGGGTGCCGACTTCGTGCTGAATCAAGGCCTCCACCCGCGAGGCCGGAATGCGGCTCTGCTGGCTGATCAGTAAATTGCCCCGCGAGACCATCAACCCGGCAATATCATCCCGCACCTGCACCTTGGCCGACAGGTACGGGTAAAATTGGCGATAATAGTCGATTTCCTGTGTGGCCCGTTCGGCAAAGGCAGCCGCGTTAAGATAATGTCGCCCGCTGCTTTCATGACTGCGCGGCGAGATGTGCTTGAGAATGTCAATGGCCAGCCGCTCCAACTCATCGCTTACGCCACCAAAAAGCTGCAAGCTGCCGTACAAAAACCGGCGCGAGCCGCGATCACTCAGCATGGTTAACTGCCGGTCAAGCTCATGGCGCTTTTCCCGGAACAGATAAGCCAAGGTCGGGTCCTCGACCCGTTCAATCGAGACTCGAAACAGTTTTCGTTTCAAGAGGGCCGGGTCCACCGGCAAGGGTCGATAATAAAAGATCGGCGGCTGCTCGAAACGTTGGCGTTTGAACTGACGCCAGGCCAACTCCGGATTGACGGGCGTGACTTGCAGCAAAAACTCGAAGGCATTGCTGATCTCGGCTAACTGCTTATCGACATTCCAAACCGATTTAACCAGAGCGCGGCGGCCTAACGCCAGGTAATTGGGCGGGCGATAGGTGGTTTGCGTTTGCGAAAAATCAAAAAAAGCGCGGCGAAAAGCCCGCGCCAAACCGCGATGTAGGGTTCGCAGCACCATCGGATAAATATCGTTGGATTTAGAATTTTGGTAAATCGGCGCGATTTCCAGCCCCAACACATAACAGTTCAATTTCCGGGCATCGACCGATGAAACCAGCATGGGCATCGCGGTCGGGGATCGCTTCTTACGATCAATGATTTCAACCGTGGCTACCTCGCGTTGAATTTTGACCCGGCGCAGGGCTTTGGCCAGGGCTTCAATCGTCGAGGTCGGAGGGCGCACGTGAGAGGTGATGATCTTAAAGCCCGGCCTCAACCCGACCAGTTTAGCATTGGAGGCCGGCTCGGCCGAGGCCGTCCACACCTCAATAATGAGAAAAGCGTTGAATTGCTCGGCCAGCGTAGCGGTAATTGTTTTGACCAAGGTAGACAGGATGGACTTGTACTGTAAATCACCCCAGGCAATAAGATGAGCCGCTTCTCCGGTGACCAATTGGTCGGTTCCGGGATCAGGCCCCACGGCCGGGCGGCGGTAAACGCACAAAAAGGGCAAAGGGCGGTCGATGTGCAGGCGACCGTCTTGCGGCAACGTATACCGAACCCGCTTACCTTGAGAAAGTAACGTGCGGATTTTATCGATCAAATCGACCGAAATACCCTCAACGGCCTCATCCATCGACTGACTAATGCTCCTCAACGCCCCCGACTCCCCATTCTATCAACGCCCCAACTCCATAAACGCCTCCCACACCCCCAACTCCCAACTCCATCTCCACAAACTCTAAAAACCCCACAAACTCTCAAATACCCCCGGCACAGTTGACTCCAGCGCCGGCCGAATGGCGGTCAGATGCAGAGGATCCGGTTCGCCGGTCCACTCATCCATAAAGAATTTCTTGAATTCAATGGCCAGCACACAGGCCGATTCGGGAAAAGTGGCGTGGCTCCAGCGCGCGAACTGACCGCCCTGAAATTTTACATTTTCCCGCACATCCAAATGCCGCCCCAAACAATCGAACGCCCGCAGATCCGCCATAAAGCGATCCACCACCGGCCCCCAACGCGTTCGATCTAAGCTGCCGGTGCCGACGTTGACCTCCGGATTCTGTTCGGGATCGGCCGGCGGGCCGGCAGGGCCTTGCCGTCGATGGTTGTAGCTGTGCAGATCAAATACAACAAAGCGCCCGAACCTTTGCTCAAGCGCTGAGAATATTTGTTGGACGGTGTTGTAAAAGGCGTCGTACTGCTGCAACGAGCGTTGAACCAGCGCCTCGGGCGGTTTTTCGCGCCAGACGTGCAGGCCCCAGGCATCCTCCGGCTCGATGTAGACCGCCTTGTTCCGAGGCCGATTCAGATCAACCTCAAATCGGGACCGCAGGCCAACCAGTCGGGTCGGGGCCACAACCGTCCAATCCCCGGTGAAAGGATCTTCCTCACGTAGCCGGTCAGCCTCGGGCAGCGCCAGCAGCGCAGCGACCTCCTCTCGAACCGCATGGCCGTGGTGAATAGCGGCGGCTACCAATGGGCTGTCGCCCTGCTGTAGTTCCCAGATGGTTAGGTCGGCCATCATTACCTCCACTCAGTGCGGCCGGACATAGACTCGACCCTCACCGGCCGCCAACCCGTTCACCTTGTAATGCTTCCCGTTGGAAATCAGAATTTGATCGTTCTCGGATACGTAGCCGGCGGTAGAAAATTGACACTGCCACGGTTCAAGCGGGTCCACCCCGGAGATGAACGGAATCCCGAAACTGGCGATGCCCTCATCAACGTTACAGTTGGCCACAAACAGATAATCCGGATGGTTGTCGCTGTGAGTCCAGGCCAGCAGCTTGCTTTCGCCCAAGGCATCGGGCCGGAGCAGCCAGCGCACCGGCCGGCCGGCAATGTTCGCCCAAATCTGGTCGGCATATAGCCTGAGGCGGGTGACCTGGCTGTACAAATGACCGTTTTGGCCCCACACGTAGGGGCCGTGCGTGGCTTTAGGTCCCTCTGATTCCTGAAAGACGTACAGTTTAGAGTAATGCTCGTTGGGCGCCGGTTGGTAGTGAACGTCTCGCGTTTCAAACCCCAGGCCCATGTAGCTGGCCATATTGGTTAAGAAGAGGCCGATAAATAAGCGTAGCTCATTGCCTTGATGATAAAATTCGTCAAAGCGGGGATCATCTTTGTCGGCGGTCATGAGGGTAAAACAGGGAGCGCAACTGCGGGTTTCGAGCAGATCGAGATAGGCGTTGAAGCGCTGTAAAAACTCCTTTGAACCGACTACCGTCGATTGCAGATCACCCAGAGTAGTATCAGCGTCCGAGGCTTCCAGATGATCCATCTCTTCGCCGTAGGTCATTACATTGCGCGGGGCCAGGAAGGTTTCGGCAAAGTAACCGAAGTAAGCCACCCCTTGCTGCCGCCGAATATAATTTTTGACCGCGCCCAAAATATCGTAATAGCCATCGATGGTATCAGGCACGCCGGCCGGCCGCATCTGCACGTGAGCCATATCGCCGCGCATAAAATCGAAGCCGTAGCGGCGCTGGACTTGGGCGTATTTATCGCACACGTACTGCCACACGGCTTGGCGCGGTTGGTTAAAATCGATCGCCCATTGGCGGTTATCATCGAGCCGTTCGTAAAGTTTGTAACGTCCCAGCGGGCCAAAGACGCGCGACATCGGTTCCGGTTGGGTAATGAGATAATCGCGCCAGACCTGACCGACGGCGTCGACAATTCTGGCTTCGTTCCGGGTGTCAACTTTGAGGCCGCGATAGGGAGGGGCCATTGTGCCCGGGACCGGCTCGTAACCGTAGCGGTATAAATGCCGGACCAGCATCACCCGGCGCGCCTCCCGGCCGGTGTGATCCTCAGGCTGGCCAAAGAGCAGCCGCAGCCGCGCTGCTTCAGAGACACCGTCAACGAACAACTCAGCAGCGGTAGCCGGTACCGCTTCATCAACGACCGCCGGGCCATTGTCTCTGAGAAACTCAAAAATTTTTTGCTCGACTGCCTGGTGTAGATTAGCCGAGTGATCGACGATGACCGTATCTTGACGCTGTAACCATTCGAAGTAGGCCGGAAATGCCAGCACGATTTGCGAGAAGCGATCGGTGTGGGGGATAACATCCATGCCCACGGTTTTGCCCATCACGTGCAGGATATTAATAACCGCCCGCAGTTGTTTGTCGATGGTATCCAGTTTAGGCCGCAGGTCGGCCAGTTCGGGGCTGTAAAATTCGGGGTTGAGTTCCCAACTGCTAATCCCGTACATACTGCCCACAACCCCGGCCTCCCAGATCGGCAAGATGTGGATTGAGTCCTGGGTTTGCGGCAGCGTCAGCGCATATTTGACGATATGCCAAAAACTGCCGACCGTGCGCACGTTGATGCCAACCATGTTGGCCTGCTTAAGCCAGCGGCCGTCCGGTTGGCCGGCGACCGGACTTTGAATAGCGGGGGGCAGATGAGCCGGCAGGTTATCGGGATCGGTATGGGCCGGATCAAGGGCAGCCTCAATCCGTTCACCCCAACGGCGGCGGAGGATAGCCAATGTTTCCGGGCCGCTTAAGGCGACCGCCTGTTCCGGCAGTAATCCCGGAATGAACGACCGGCGGCCTTGTTGATAGGCCTCAAGGCAGATCTGGCGCTGGAGTTGCGACTGCCATAGATCCAGAAATTCTTGGTAGACTTGGGGCAAGTTGAAACTGTCAACCGTGAATTCGGCCACGCTGCACGTCCTTGAAGTTAGTTGCAGAGTTGCAGGGCTGCAAAGTTACAAAGTTGCAAAGTTACAAGGTTGCAGAGTTGCAGAGTTGGTTTGATTCCAAATCCTCAACTAACCAACTAACTAATGACTGAAAAATTAATGCCCAAGTCTACCTCAAAACGCTATTTGAGTCCAAATTAGAAATTGTCCAGAACGGTGCGCAGCTTTTTCTCCAGCACGCTATACGAGAAATGTTCTAAGGCCAGTTCATAATTTTTCTGGGCCATGGCTTTTACCCGGTCGGGATCGGCCAGCAGAGTCTGGGTTTGTTGGGCGGCGGCGTCATCGACAAAGCCATCCAGTTCAACAAACTCAAAGCCCAGTGGGCCAATATCGGCGTTGTAAACCGGATAGCGATTGATGACAATCAATCGGTGGAAATAGATGGCTTCCAGCAAGGCATTGCCAAAGCCTTCATAAATACTGGGGTAGGTGACCAAATCGGCGTGAGGATAAGCATCCCATAGGGAATAGATTTTATGACCGTTGGTATTGCAACGCTCCGTCCCGATCAGATGATCGACCATTTTTAGGGTTACCCGCATCATTCCGGCTTCACGCTTGAGCCAATGCCAATACTCTAACCCTTCATCCGAAGCCCGGTGGGTAATAAATAGTTGCTTCTTGGGCGTATCTAGCCGGCTGATCAGCCCCAGCGCCATCTCGATCCCCTTGCGCTGGATAACGCGAGTGGGTTGAAGGATAAAGAGTTCGCCCGGTTCCAAATTCAAGGTATCTCGAAAATCTTCGCTGTAGGCATCGAGCGGCGGCGGCGGCGTGGCAAAATCATGCACGTTGGGAATCACTTCTGAGTCGATGCCGCGCCGGCTTCTGAGGTTATTTTGAGCGATAGAATTAATCGTCACGTGCTGAATAGAGGGCAGTTTGGCCGGAAAAGCGGTATCCAGCAGATCCAAAATATCATTGGTGCGGTAGCGCTGCCGTTCCCAATAGAGATCGTGGTGATGAGCGATGGTATTGATGCCCAATTCGGCAATCAAGCCGGTCAAGGCGATACCCAAAGCCAGGTTCATAGGGATGGTCAACGCGTTTTCAACGATGATTACATCCAGTTTATTGGAGCGAATAAATTTGCGCAGAGGGGACCGGATTTGGTCGGCCTGGGTATAAATTTCATCGATAAGCTTGTGAGCGTCACCGTTGCGGCGATCCGCTCCAAAGGCTCGCTGGCTGACGTTGATGGCCGATTTATGGTCGAAATGCAGTTCGGGGATGAGGGCGCCCCCGGCGGCATAGCCGCTCAATTCTCCGGCGCAGAAAAAGACATCGTGTCCCATTTGTTTCAGAACGTGAACCCATTTTTCTACTTCCAGAGAAACGCCGTCGGTGCCGCTCAGTCGGGTTGAAATAAAGCCAATTCGCATAAAATCAATTCCTTTCTGTGAGAAATATGTAGGGTATCTTCTCAAAAAGATTTTTGGTAGGCCAAACTCTCGTTTGGCCTACCGACCCCAAATTATCGAGAAGATACGGGCTAGGTTTCTAAATGGTTTGGGGTGGAATACGTTATTTAATCGCTCTTAACATCTTTATAACGGATATTTTAATTCAGGCCCATTTAAAAATAATAAGAAAAAAATATTAAAACAGTGTAAGTATTAAGATGCTACATTTCACTACCGGACAGATTATTTTGAAAGAAGGGAGAGAAATAGGATAACGGACACCACTGGGGGTATACTCTAGTTTCACCACAAAACAAAGGAGTGTACCCAAGAGTGATGCCCGCCGGGTGTATCGTCGCATAAAAACGAGTTTAACGCAACTGTATCCCCACCAACTGAATGGTCATCAAGCTCGTCACCTGCATACTTTAACCGGCATGATCAGTGGGATAGTGCTGAATAAAAAGTGTCATTTTGAAGCGATGGCCCGCAAAGCGCCGGATCAAACCAAAGTGGAGAGCCGGGTGAAACGGTTCAGGCGGTGTGTCCAAAACGAGCAGGTGAACCAAGAGACCTACTTTCTGCCCTTTGCCGAGATGCTGCTGGCCAGTTTGGGTTCGACGGGTCCCCTGGTCTTGGCCATGGATGGCAGTGAAGTGGGGCGGCACTGTTTGGCCTTGATGGTCAGTGTCATCTACCAAAAACGGGCGTTACCGGTGGCTTGGGTGGTGGTCGAAGGCTCAAAAGGGCACTTTCCTGAGCAAACCCATCTGGAGTTGCTGGACCAAGTCCAAGCGATGGTGCCGTCAGACACCGATGTCATCTTTGTCGGCGATGGGGAGTTCGATGGACAGCAATTACAGGCGGCTATCACCGCGGCCGGGTGGCATTATGCCTGTCGGACCGCCCACAATCGCTGGCTCTGTGAAGCTGACACCTGGTTTCAACTCAACGAGTTATGGCTACAACCGGGTGACCAGATTATCTTGTCCGAGGTGTTGTTCACCCAACAGGCCTACGGCCCGGTCTTGGTTGTGGCCTACTGGGAGCCGGGCTACAAGGACCCCCTCTATCTGGTCAGCAATTTTGCCTTAGGCTCGGAAGCTATCTACTGGTATCGCCACCGGTTTCGGATTGAAACCTTCTTTTCAGACCAGAAAAGTCGTGGTTTTCAACTCGATAAGAGCCATATAGCTGACCCACACCGACTGGCTCGGCTGATGATTGCCGCTTGTTTGGCCTACATTTGGCTTATTTATTTGGGGGCGGTCGCGGTTCGGGACCAATGGCTGTCAGTTATCCACCGTTCTGACCGGTGCGATTTGAGTTTGTTCCAACTCGGTTTGCGTTTGTTAGACCATTTTCTTAATGAAGACTTCCCTATCCCGGTTGGTTTTTGTTTACCTAACCTTTCTGATATTTCTGTCCGGTAGTGAAATCAGGACTTACGCAGTTGACTAACAGCAAGACAAAATCAGCCACGAATAGCCTTAAGTCAGGCGTTTGCTGAAAGCATTAACCGGGGTGAGTGTCGCTGAATTCAACACCCTACTCCCGAGCTTTGATGCTGCGTAACCAAGAGCAAGCGAGAGCAGAAAACTAACCGCAAACGAGCCGAGGGAGGTGGCCGAAAACACACCTTGCTGACCAGTCAGCACCAACTCTTCTTCATCCTGTTTTACCTGAAATGTTATCCGACCTTTGATCTGGCCGGCTTCTTTTTGATGTCGACCGCTCCCGAAGCTGGCATTGGGTCCAGGAGTTGTTACCTATTCTGGAAAAACATTGGCTTGGCAGGTGGTCCTGCCGAAACGCAAGATCCGCACCGTAGAAGAATTCATGCACCACTTTCCCGAGATCAAGGATATTTTCATTGATGGTACAGAACGCCCCGTGCAACGACCCCAAAAGGGCAAAGCCCAACGCAAGCACTATTCCGGCAAGCAAAAGAGCATCGGTGCGCAACTTGGTTGTAACCGATGAACAAACCGCCATCTTGTGCTTAACCTCAACCAAACCAGGATCTCGACAGGATTATCATCGCTTCAAACAGTCTCAGCTTGAGCGAGCACATTCCGACTGATGTCGGGGTCTGGGTTGATCTCGGTTTTATGGGCATCAAGAAAGATTATCCCCAACTCGATGTCGTGATGCCCCATAAAAGTAGTAAACACCATCCCTTGACCCCAGACCAAAAGGCTGACAACCAGACCATTAGCGCGGGCCGCATTGTGGTTGAGCATGCCTTGGCTGGCATCAAACGGTTCCGCTGTTTAACCGATACCTATCGCAATAAAAGCCAATCTCGCTGATTTGTTCATGCTGGTCGCTTGTGGCTTGTGGAATTACCACCTTCGCCACGCTTAATCCTTTGACTTCTTACCTTATGCTGTCTCTTTTTTCGGCTCCTTATTTCACAACATGTCTAATGAAGACTTCCCTATCCGGGTTGGTTTTGTTTACCTAACCTTTCTGATATTTCTGTCCGGTAGTGAAAACGCAGCAGTAAACTTACCCCATTGTCAAGACCACGAAATAGGATATTTAAGATGGATGATTAAACCAGGGTCACCTGGTTAAGGCCATATACTTGGGCCGGAGTGCGATAATCCAAACTCTGATGAAAGCGTTCGTGATTGTAGAAATCAAAGTAGGTGGCCAGCCCCGCCAACAGGTCAAGTCCGGTGGTGTAGTCACTCAAATAGAGGTGTTCGTACTTGACCGTGCGCCATAATCTTTCGATGAAAATGTTGTCGAACACACGTCCTTTACCATCCATACTGATCTTGATCTCGGCTCGCTCCAACCGCCCCGTAAAGGCGTTGGCGGTGAACTGGGCACCTTGATCGGTGTTAAAGATCTCAGGCCGGCTCCGTTGCAAAGCCCGTTCCAAAGCCAGCAGACAGAAATCGCCATCCAGCGTGTTGGACAGTTCCCAACTGAGCACGTACCGGCTGTACCAGTCCAGCACGGCCACCAGATACATAAAGCCTCGCTGCATCGGCACGTAAGTGATATCGGCGCTCCAGACCTGATTGGGGCGGGTGATGTTCACCCCACGTAACCGGTAGGGATAAATCTGGTGCTCCGGGTGCGGTCGGCCTATGAGAGGCCGGGGCGCGACGGCTCGTAAGCCCATCTGTTTCATCAGTCGGTACACCCGTTTGTGATTAACCAGATAGCCCTTTTCTGACGAAGATATTCCGTCATTTTTAGGTAGCCGTAAAGGGCGTCCGCAGATACTGCTCGTCGATCAGCCGCATCAGAGTCAGATTGAACGGACTTTCCGGAACTGGTTGGTAATAATAGCTCGACCGATTTAGGCCGATTAACTCACATTGCCGGCGCAGACTCAACCAGGATGCGCTGTTTCTAACAGCCTTCGTTTTAGCTCAATCGAAGCCGCTAGCTTTTTTTTCAGCCACTCCAATTCCATCTTGAGGCGACCAATCTGTTCGTATAACTCAGCTTCTCTATCTTGTTGTTCACGTTGTTGACGGTCATTGGCCCGCGTAAAGAGTGTGCTACCTTCCCGCAGCAATTGCTTTTTCCAATTGCCTATCTGGGTCGGATGCAGGTTGTGCTCAGCCGCGATTTGGCTGACCGTTTTGACCCCCTTGACCGCTTCCAGAGCGATTTTGAACTTAAAGTCATTGCTGTACTGTTGTCGTTTTTGGCTAATTTTTTCCTCCACAAGCCTTGATGTTTTACCTTATTCCATCTTAGCTCGTGGTCCAGTTTTTCGGGTTAATTATAAACTGCGCGGCCGGGTGGTCAGCGTTTATACCCTCAGCTTCTTCGGCCTGATGCCGCTGGGGGCGCTGCTGGCCGGTTTTGTGGCCGAATTTATTGGCGAACCATTGACCATTATTCTCAGCGCCCTCATCTCGTTAGGGTTTGGCCTGGTTTTGTATGTCCGAGTCCCGGCGCTGCGGCAGTTGGAGTAAGAGCCGCCCCACGCTACGTCGGAAAACCCCAAAACAGTTCTTCAAAGTCCATCATATTTTGGGACAAAATATCCTGAAAAAAGTGACGTTTGCCTCATGACAATGGGACTGCTTCCGGTTTAGAATCAAATTAATCTTGACCGTCATTTCGTCGTAACGACTCACGTATGTCATTTCTCGAAATGATGAGCCTGAGCCGTTAGGTATCTTCTATTAATAATGCGAGCAAATAGCCAGGTGTAAAAGCTCCGGAGCGCTTGGATGAGTACGTTTGTCGATCAGTTACTGTTACAGTTTGGCGATCCAACGCACCTGGTGCAACTATTAGCGCCCCCGAACGATCCCGATCACACCCGTCTGCGCGGATTGGTCGAGGCGGTCTACGATATGCCGTTTGCGACTCTCCACGCCATCCGTGACGTGCAAGTGCGCCGCACGGAATTTCAACGCCCGCTTTTCCCCCCCGGCCGGCTAACCGGCACCTGGCAGCAAACCATACCGAGTTATACTCGCAGCGATATCAGCCTAGAGCAGCAGCCGTTTGCACCGTTGTGGCTCGATATATTGGCGATGCTCGATCTGACCCTCGTCCTGGAAGTGGACCCCGGCGAAGTCGAGTCGATTCTGAATCGTGAAGTGGCGGACTTCAACACCCTCGCTGAATTCCGCGCCCGGTTTCGGTTCATCGATCTGGATGCGTTTATGGCCAAGCACAAGCTCACGACGGTGGATGATCTGAAAGAAGCGTATCACTACCTGATCACCGAGATCCACCTCCGCGCACCGGGACCGTTTAACGCCGATAATCCGGCTAACCACTATCACTTTCCTCTGGAGGTCATCCTCTTGATGCGGGAGGTGATCGACGTAACCGAAGCTTTGCGGGCCGTGAAACTGGCCCGGACGGCCGGGGAACGGGTGAACATCTATCGTCCAGACATCAACACCGCCGAGGTTCGGACGCCGTATGCCCCGGTCTTGATTTTTCCGGAAGCCGCGCTCAACGGCCTTCCGTTTACGGCGGCGGCTCTGCAAACTTTCTTCGCTGCCGAGTACATCCTTAGTCTCTTTGTTACGCCGCTTTAGTACGTTGAGGAGATAATCGTATGGCCAATTCCAAAAAAACGGCAGACGCTCAAGTCGAAAAAAAGGCCAAAAGTCCCCCGGAAGGTGAGAAACCCCCGACGGTGGCCGACAAGCCCCCGCCGGTCGCGGCGAAAGATACAGCTCCGGCCGCGACCGGCGGCGATGTCCCGATCACGCCGCCGCTGAATCACCAACAACTACAGCGCTTGCGCCGGAAACTCAAGGCTAAATTTCATTAGATTTTACGAGGAGGTATGTTATGACCGTTCGATACATTCGTGTCAACCCGGTCGCCGACCTGTTTGCGCCGGCGGTTAGGGCTTACGGTAACCTTGCCATTGTGGGGGCGGCCTCGTCCGGCGCGGCCAACGTGCCTATTCCATTTACCAATCCGGCCGACGCGGAAGATCAGTTGCGCGATGCGACCACCAAGCAGGCTGCCGCCGATCATGCCAAAGACCCGGAGCACAAGCCGCCCGTTTTTGATCTGGCCAGCTCAATCCGGCTGGCCTTTAATCAATCGCCGGGGCCGTCGCTTATTTACGGTATTCCGGTTGATGGGGGTCAAGGCGGGCCAAATTGGGATGACGGGTTGAATGCGGCCAACACCTTAAATGTGCAGTTTGTGGTGCTGGCCAACACCCCGTTGACCACCGCCAACAGCGCCGCCCTCGGCAAACTGGCCGACCACGTCAAAACCGTCTCGAACACCGGCGGCGACGGCATGGAGCGCATGGGCGTGGCCATGCTGGCCAAGGGGGCGACCGACACGGCCGTTCTCAGCGGCAATTTAACCGACGAACGGTTGGTTTATATTGCCCACAAAAGTGATGAAGACGCGGCCGCGGCGGTGGCCGGGACGATTGCCGGCTATGAACCCCATATTTCGCTGCTGCTAAAGCCGGTCAGCATCAACAGCGACGCCTTCACGTCAGCCGAAATCGAAACGATCAACGGCTCGGAGAACTTTGCCAGCGGCCCGGCCGGTAAGGGTGTCAATTGGCTGGTTGACCCGGTCTTAATCCCCGGGCGCGGCATCTATATGGGCGAAGGCTACACCGGCAACCCCGGCGGAAAGAAATATATCGACATCGTGCGCACAGTAGATAATGTCTCGTTTCTATTGAAGGCCCAATTGATCAAAACGGTCGGCAATTTGCGGATCAGCCGTTCCGGCCTGCGCGCCCTGACGGCGCAAATGGAGGCCGTCCTCGAACCGTTGGTTCGGACCGAGGTCATCGAAGGGTACGACATCGTGATCCCAATTT
Source organism: Anaerolineales bacterium (assembly GCA_020634855.1). GTDB lineage: Bacteria > Chloroflexota > Anaerolineae > 4572-78 > J111 > JAGRBY01. The sequence goes on along the minus strand of JACKAU010000013.1, from coordinate 155,079 downwards.
TGACCCTATTGGACAAAGACCCCAACACCTTGACGCCGGCGGAGTTGAATCAAATTAACAACGCCCAATCCCAGCGGGTAGTAGAGGTGTTGGTGGCCGTTGATTATGCCGGCGCTATCCATCGTCTGGCGATTACCCTGAAGTTCGAATAGGAGGCATTTTATGGCTGATTGGAACACTCGGCTTGAAGTCAAACTCGGCAATAATACCATCACGCCGATCTCTAACTTTACGCCCACGTTTAATGTGCCGCACACCGTCATCCACAGCGTCGAGGCCGACAATGTCGGCTACGTGCGCCAGCCCTTTACCTTTACCTTTACCATGACGGTCCCGGCCATCGGCACATCGGTGGCCGACCTGACCGAATTGGCCGTCAACGGGCAAGAGTTTTCGATTGCCGTGGCCGAGAAGAAAGGCACGGATTGGACCTTCAACAGCATCAAGTTTTCGCGCTGTGTCATAACCTCGGCCAATCCTAGCAACGTGGTGATCGATGGCGTCCCGCAGGCCAGCTTCAACTGCATGGCGCTCAGCGTCGGACTTGAGGCCTGACCATGGCTGACGATAATCCCGTTGATGAAGCGGGCGCTTTTACCGGCCCCATAATCGAGATGACTGTACCCGCATTTCAAACCGGCGGGCGCGTTGAACAGACCGGCATTGCCCTGGTGCATGAAGGCGAATACATCATGCCCGCGCCCGGCAGTGAAGCGCACATCGCTCCTGACAGCCGGGCCGACGGTCCGGTCATCAACTATTACTTTCCGGTGGAAATCGAAGTCATCGGCGCGCTCAGCGAGGAACAGATTCGGCGGGTGACCGAGTACGTTTTTAGTGAGCTGACGCGCGAACTGGCCAGCCGGATGTAGGTCCTAACCCTAAGAAGGAGATGACAAATGCCCGCTGGCGTCAATGTTCCGGTTTTGGTCGGCGCGGTGCCGCTGTTTTATGTGCAAAGTATGAACATCAGCGAAGGCTACCGCATCGAGCGGATTGCCGGCAGTAAATTTTCGCAGGCGATTGCGCCGACCACCAAAACCATCAGCATTGAAGCGATGTTAATCGGTCCCGAGCGCTTGCTGTTGAAAAAAGCGCTGGAAACGATGGCGCTGACATCGCGGCTGTTGGTCGCGGCGGCCGCGCCGCTGCTGGCGGTGACCGGCATCCCCGTCGTGTCGGGGTTGACCATCAGCTTGGATATGCAGATCACCGATTTACGCTTCAGTCAAAGCGTCCAGAAGCGGGACGCGCTGGATGTCTCGTTGACGTTGCAGTATGTGCCGCGCTCCAGCTTGACGACGATCTTGAGCGAAGTGGCCGACCTGGCCCTGGCGGCGGGTACGGCGGCTATCCCGACCGGCCCGGCCCCCAACCCGATCCCCCGGACGCCCAAACCGGCGCCTGCTTCGCTGAACGAGACACGCACGCTCGCCAGTCCAAGCCTATCCAATCCTTAACAGGAGATTTAACTGTGGCCCAACGCTCGTACCTGCTGTTACCCATCAACGCCGACGAAGGCTTTCCCCAAGCGTTTCGTCTCAATTTTCTGGACAACGCCTACCGGATCTCACTCTATGTCAATGCCCTCGAAGGCGATCAACTATGGCCGGATGACTACATATTCCAGTTACCCAAAGCCGACGCCTTCATGGTCATGACCGTTGTCCGGGAAGACCCGTCCGGCTCGACCTTTCTGTTCCGGCGCAAACTGGTGCTCGATTTCGAGTACGAAGCGGCTGAACTGGCCTTTGTCTTTCGCAAAATGAACGTCGCCAAACGCAATTTGAACGGCATCGGCGCGTTTGGTTCTGAAGTTATCGGAGGCATTGCGGCGCGATGAGTTTTATTATCTGGTATCAAGTCGAGATCGAAGAAGAGAAACCGGCCGGCGGGCTGTTGGGCGCAGCCGCGTCTTTGATCGGCCTGGGGCTGCCGCTCAAGGTCTCTAACAGCGTCCTCAACGGCGCTTATATTCTGGATGCCGACATCACGGTCACCATGACCGCCGGCGACGCGGTGGATAGCTTTGAGATGACGCTGATCAACCTGCCGGTGCAGACCGCCGATCTGCTCAAAGAAAAGCAGATCACCGGGATGCAGGCCGACCCGCCCACGCCGCTCACCGTCAAAATTCATCTGGGCTACTTCGACGAACCCTCGACCACCACCGGTTCGCGGCCGGTGCTCGAAGGCAAAGTGACCTCGATCAAAAGCGCGATCGGCGAGGACGGCATCGCCCGGACGGTCATCAACGGCCAAGAAAAGGGCGGCTATCGACTGCGCACCCAATGTATTGCGATCAGCAAGCCCAAACAATCTTCTGCGGACGCTTTTATCAAGGAAGAGATTGCCGGCCCAACCGGGGTCAGCGTCGCCGAAGAAGGGAAACTCAATCTGCCGCTGACCGACTTCACCTTGAAAGCCGGCAATGGGCTGCAAGCCTTGCGCCTCCTGGCCGATATGGCTAAGGCCCCACTGGTGGTGCGCGATAACACCATTTTTCTGGGGGCGGCGGTGGGCCACAGCAAATATCCGGCGCCCGTGGCGTTCACCCCCGATACCAATATCGTGCGTCTGGACGAACTGCATGAAAATGATGTCGATGTCGAACGGTGTCCCCAGCCGAGCCAGGACAAATCCGCGGCCGCCATCCGCACCCGGCTCGATTTGACCGTGCTGGGCCATCCGGGATTGCGGGTCGGCCAGGTCGCCCAGGTCAAGGATGTCGAGAAAGCGCCCCAGGGCACGCTGCGCATCGAACAGGTGATTCACCGCTTTTCCACTCGCAGCGGCTACGTCTGCGATGTCAAGCTCATTGTCGCCGATGCCGGCCAGCGAGCGCGCGTGACCACCGGCGTCCAGAGCGTGGTTGACCGCGTCCGCGACGTATTCGAGAGCAGCCAGAGCCAGCGCCCGGCGCTCGACATGGGGCAGGTCAAGGATTATACGCCGGGCAACCAACAAAAGCACTTGGCTACGCTCGACTACGGCCAGTCGCCGCCCGCGGATGGCGTGGCCCCCAGTGTGGAGACGCCCATCGACGACGCGGTGCAGCTGCACAACAAGCCGATTGCCGCTCCCTTTGCCTTTCACAAGTGCGGGCTAATGGTGCCTATCTATCCCAAGATGCGCGCTCTGCTGGCCCACAATCGCGGCCTGGTCAACGATGCGATTGTGACCGGCTTTGTCTGGCCGGAAAACCCGGCCCAGGACCGTCCCAAAAATGAGGCCGGCGATTACTGGCTCTGCCTGCCGACCGAACTGGATCACAACGGTTTGCCCACTGGCAAGGGCGTCAACGATCTGACCGATAGTAAAGGTCATCGGGTGATCCAGGCCAAGGCGTTTCAAATCCTGGTAGCCGACCATCAACTGCCTGAGGTGGGGGGCCGGCCTACCCCGCCCGCCGCCGATACGTTGGTCATCGAGCATCAAAGCGGCGCCAAGATTACCATTGACCAGAACGGCAAGATTACCATTGAAACCAAAGCTCAGGAACTCACCTTGACCAACGGGGCTGTGTCGTTGACATTGAACGGCCCCACCGTCGAGGTCAAATAATGGGAGAGGTGACACCATGCCCAATGTTTTGACCGAAGCCTCCGTTGTAACGTGTATTCATCAAGCGCCGGTTCAACTGAAGGCCAGCCAACACAAACTCACGGTGGACGGCCAGGCCGTTATCTTGCAGCGTGATCTCATCGGCGCGTTAGTGAATAATTGTCCGAACAAAGGCCCCGGCCTGGTTCCCTGTGCGACGATCACCACCATCATCACCGGCGTCAGCACCGAACTGATGATCGACGGCCAGCCGGCGATGTTGGAGACGGCCACGGGCCTGACCAACGCCAGCCCGCCCGCCCCCGTTATGTGGCAAGTGAAATCGGCGGGTCAAACCAAGTTGGCGGCCAAATAATCACCGAGGCCAGATGATGAACGACGACAACGCTTTTGGTTACAGCTTTTTATTGGCAGACGGCGATCTGGTCATCGAGGACGGCGAACTGCTCACGGTGACCGGCCAGGCCAATCTCATCCAGGCGCTAACTCTGCGGGTGCTGACTCCCTACGGCTCCGATCCCTTCAACACAACCTATGGCCTCGATGTGACCCAGGCTTTCATCGAGCCGAACGGCGTGCGGATGATCAAGGAGTTGATTAAGCTCAATCTGGTGCGGACGTTAGGGACTGACCCTCGGGTCAGTGATATCCGCCAGGTGTTGTTTGACGATGATCCGGCCTACCTGGCCGCGCATCCTGAAGTCGATCAACGGCTGCTGCGCGACCAACACCATCGCCGGGTCTGGCAGGTCGAGGTCACGATCGACACCGTTCAGGATCGAACGACTACTCTGGCTTTGAAGGTGGGGGTTTAACGGGTAGTGCCCCCTGATCGGAACATAAGAGTTTTGTAGGACAAACTTAAGTTTGTCCTACCCCGAACTATTAAGTAAACGCTTTTAACGGCAGGAATGGACACGATGGCCGGTTTCGGTGTATCAAATGAAGGTTTCAATCTCAAAGGCTTCGACATCATCCTGGGCGAGGGGGTGGACCGCGCCCTCCAGATGTTTGGCCCGAACATAGACCTGACCCCCTCCAGCCCGCTGCTTAAGCTCTTGGAAGTAACCAGCGCCGAAGATGCCGAACTGTGGAAGCGGATGGAGGATCTCTACTACAGCAATTTCGTCTCGACCGCGTTGGGCGATAACCTCGATCTGCTTGGTGAAGATGTGGGGCTGGCCCGGCGGCGGCTGTTCGCCGGCGGCGAGGTGACGGTCAAGATCAACAACCCGGTACCCGGCCGGAATTATATTTTGCCCGAAGGAACGATGGTGGTGACCGGCGCTCCGGTGCGATCCTTCTTTACCACTGCACCGGTCACGCTAAACGCAGCGTCGCCGCAGGCCCCGGTTAAAGTCCAGGCCTTTGCCCGCGGATCGGACAGCAATATTGCCGCCAACACGATTATCGGCCTCGATCCGGTCTATCAACAGATTTATCTGAGCGACTTTGGCTTGGCCACCGTTACCGCGCAGAATTTGCAGCCCTTCACGGGTGGGGACAAATTTGAGCGTGATGACGATTATCGGGGGCGACTACTGGGCCTGCCGCGCAACCTGTGGACGTTGGAGAGCGTACGCCGGGCGGTACTCGACCTCAGCGGCGTCATCGATGTGCTGCTCTTCGACCCACTGGGCGGCGTCGATGTGTCACAGAGCTATTTCAATCTGTTCAATTTCAGCCAGCGCCCCTTTAGCAGCGAGCGCAGCGTGGGCGAAGCCTATTTCTTCGACATTGTGGTCGCCCACGAATTTGCCTGGCCCTGGCGAACCACCGGCAATGTACCGGGCATCTTCGAGCAGGTCGGCGAGGCGGTTGATCGGGTGCGGCCGGTGGGCATTCATCCCAACATTGTCGAAGCCAACCACATCGATGTGGGCGTGCGGGCCAAAGTCATCATCCGGGCCGGCTACGATCCCCAGGCGCTCCTGGCTTCGATTAAGCAGCGGTTGGCCAAAGATATCGGGGCGCTCAAGTTGGGTGGCAGCGTGCTTTACTCCCAGGTGATGTGCGCCTTCGGCGAACAGCCCGGCGTGGTCGATGTGCAGCAACTCCATTTGCGCCGCTGCCCACCGGCTTTTGGCCGGATTACCTTCGGCGCGGTGCCTCATCAAACCACGGTCATTGAAGCCGCCGTCGGCGAAAATCTGGAGATGGGGGCCACCGAACTGGCCGTCTTTCGAACCGACAGCGATCTGATTGACTTTGAGGTCGTGACCCAATGAGCGCGCTGATGCCGGTCCTATCGGTTGGCCACATGGCCCGCCGCCTGACCACGCCCTTCGCTCGCGGGGCCGATACCTTACCCTTGACGCTGGTAGCTCAGGGCAGCCCCACTCAAGCTCCCGTAGCCGCCTATGATTTTCTGGAGCACCGGGCGCGCTTTGGCCCGCCGCCGGCCCCCCGCTACATTCTGACGGCCTGGCGCGATCTCAGCGTGGACACCCAGGTGACAATTGACTATACGGCCGAGCCGAACGGGCCGCCTCAACCGCCGCTCACCCTGACCCTCCCGGCGGGAACGCTGGCCGGGGCCTCGTTGGTGCTGGATTTAGGCGCAAACGAAGGGCCGGAGGCGCGGCTGACCAAGGTGACGATGAGTCCGCCCGCCGTCGATGAGGATGTGGCCGGTTGGTGGGGCTTAACGGCGCTGCTGGGTAATATCGCCAAACTGCTGTGGGTGCTGGGCTGGGAGCGCGATCATATTCGGCGGCAGATGGCCCGCACAACCGCCCAACGCCGGTTGAGCCAGGCGCTCGGTCTCAGCCTCGACCTGATCGGGTACGATCTGGGCATCCCCCGCTTCCCGCCGCTGCCCTATTCTTTTGAGGCGGACACCATCGCTCTCTACCACCTCAACGATCAGGCCGGCGCTAACCCGGCGGTAAAGGATATGATGGGCGATTATCCGAACCGGCCGGGGCATCACGGCGCGTTGGCCGGAGCGGTGCAGGTCGGAGCGCCGGGACGCTTTGGTAGCGGTTTTGCCTTTCAAGCCGCCAACGCCGTGGTCGAGATTCTCTCTCACAGCGATTTCGATCTGGGCCTCAACCAAAGTTTCACCGCCGAGTGTTTTGTCCAACCCAGCCAGAACGCGGCCGACGGCCATCTGTTGAGCAAACATCCCGACCCGGCGACCGATCAGGCGGGCTGGGCCTTGAGCCTTGGTGATTTTGGGCGGGGCCTGCCGCTCAACCCGCGTTGGCTGGTGAGCGATGGCCTTAACCCGCCGCTCGTCCTCTTCGCCGACGCCGCCATCCCCACCGACGGCTTTACCCATCTGGCCGCCGTCATCGACCGCCCGGCCGGAGTTGCCCGGCTTTACGTCAATGGGCAGCCGGTTGCTCAGGCCGCGTTGGGCGATTTGCAAGCCATCACCAACGCCGAGCCGGTGCGCATCGGTTATCCCGGCGCGGCCTTGCAGGGGGTGGTCGAAGAGGTGCGCCTGTCGAAAGTTGCCCGCAGCGCCTTTCACCCGGTGCTGGGCGAAAGTGATGACAGTTACCGCCGGCGGCTGCATTTCTTCCGCCGCTGGGTCTTGCCGACGCCCGCCAATTTGCAGGCGATGTTAAACGAGGCCATCGGCCCGGTCAACGACGATCCCGCCCCGCTGATCGTCAACGAGACCAACACCGACATCGTCGGCGGCGCAAAGACCATCACCATCGATCCGGTCGCCCTGCTGCCCGGCGAGTGCATCGACGCGGCCGGCAACCGCCGGGTGAAAGAGGTAGATGTGTGTGGCAGCGCCGTCGAGGAGACGTTGTTTGATCCGGTCTTTCTGGTCACGCACAACGACCCTCAAGTGACCTACCTCGCGCCCGACCCGAGAGACTTGAACCGGAATGAGCTGCCGCCCGACCCGCACCGGGTGCAGTTGGTGGTCGAGCGCGCCCTCAATCGCCTGCTCGATTTGGCTGCGCCCGAGGCCGGCGCGGGGCAGCTCACCTTACAGAGCGGTTTCGACCCGCGCGCACCCGATTTGCGGGCAACCGGCCGCGGCCTGCGGTTCAGCCACACCACCATTGCGACCGGGCGATTGGCCGCCCTGGCTCATCGCGCCGGTTTCACCTTCGTTTGCTATCAGGGTCAGGGGGACGGGGTCTACGCTTCGTGCGCCGTGGCAGAATACATCGAGATTGTGACCTCACCGGCAGCCGACTTCACCGGCCTGGATGGTCTGGTGGGCGACCCGCTAACGGTGACGGTTCGGCCGGCGCTGCCCCAAGACACCGTTTACCGGTGGCTGACGATTGCCTGTGGCGAAGGCCGGGCGACCTTTAACGGTTCACGGACAGCCGCTGGCGCTACGATGCAGCTTAGCACCCCCGGCGACCTGACGGTGAAGATCGACGTCACCCGGCGGCGGAACACGGTCTCCGCAACTCGTACGCTACGCATCGGTCTGAAGGATTTGGCGAACAACAACACCATTGGCCGTGACGGCGCTCTGGCGGTGAGCGAGGCCGTGGCCGGCGAGCCGGATCGTTTCTTTCATCCGGCCTTTCTGGTCAACCACAACGATGCGCGGGCCGACTATGGAGCCGATCCCAACCATCACCTCATGCAAGCGACGGCGGCGGCGCGGTTGACCCGGCTGCTCGATCTGCTCAACGCCGGCGGCTTGGGCGGCCAGTTGCAGATTGAGAGCGCCTTCGCTCCGGGGGCGACCGACCTTACCGGCGTGGGCCGTGGCCTGACTCTGCGTCATACCACCTTAACCCCCGGTCAGCTCGCGTCGCTGGCGTTTGCCGCCGGCTTCACCTTCGTTCGCCGCCAGGACCCGGATGTGCTGGTTCGTCAGGCCGAGGCCGACCTGGTGGTCGTCGATGGCGCCGACCGGCTGGATGAAGGTAGCCAGATCAGCCTGGCCGTTCAAGTCAAGCCAGGCGATGTCGGGGCCGGCGTCCGTTTGCAATGGACCTTGGGCCTGGCCGATCAGGCCCAAGCGCGTTTGAGTAGTGTGACGCAGCCTTCGGTCGATCTGTTGGGCCGGCAGGCGGGCCGGGTGCGGGTGCAGGCGTTTTATCTGATAGGCGACAATCCGGCCCCATACACCTTTGAGGTGCGGCTGAAACCGGCGCTGGAAGCCGCCAATGCTATCATCCGCAAGGAGCAGTACGATCTGGTCATGAATATTCTCAACGCCTTCCATCCTATCGGGGTTGAAGTCATTACTCAAGCGCTGCGTAAGCGCGTGGTCGAACTGCAAGGCAGCGCGTTGGAGGCCAACCCGGACTATACCTATCCTAAATATCGGGTGCGCGGCCCCGCGCCGCGCCAGTGAAAGGAGTAACCCTTGGCTAATATTACTTACACTCGCAAATTCCAGCACACCGATTGGCAAGACAACGTCGATCGGGTGCAGGCCGGCGGCCCCACCGGTTTCAACCAGCACTTTCACGACATCGAGGGCGATTTCGACGCGCTGTCGCAGGTGGTCAACCAGATCAACGCAGCCTTGGCCGCGCTGGGACAGAAGCCGCCGCCGGCAGCAATTAAGCTGACCCTGACCCCCAATCTGGTGCAAACGGCGGTCAATGGCTGGTCGCACCTGCAAGGGTTAGCCCAGAAACCGCCCAATCAAACCAGCGCCGCCGGGATGATGTCGGTCAGTTTTCCGGGACCGGTGCAAATTGTCTCTCTTCGGGCGATTGGGCGTAATTCGGGGGCCGGCAGTCTACAGATCTCCCTGTTTCGGATGCCCATTGCCGATGGCGGCAATCGAGAGCGTATCGCCGCCATCAACGGCACCAGCGATCCCTTTGATTTAACTGTGCCGGGCGACGCGACCTTTGCTCAGGTTGATCCGGCCCAGTTCAAATGCTTTATCCTGGCCGAAGTCAACAACGCCCAACAAGCCGACACGGTGATCTTGACGGCGTTTCAAATTACCTATCAATCGCAGTAAATTATTTTGATTAGCAAAGGAGAACGCTAATGCCTTGTCAACCAGCCGAAATTAATACAGGACAGTTGCTCATTGGCTTCAATGGTACGGATACCGCCTCTATGACAACCCCCCGCCCCTTGCCCGACGGTACGCCCTACTGGGGCAGCCCCAATATTCGTCTACAGGGTGGTATTAATGACGGCAAAGCTCGGGTGGATCCCAATCCGGCGCTAACCCCCAACCACTTCATCGAAGTCCGGGTCGCCAACCGGTCGAACCAGGCGGTCCAGGATGTAAAAATTGAGGTTTGGGTCTGCGATTTTACGATGGGCGTCACCCCTTCGTCTTCGCTGGCTTCGGCCAATCCCGGCGGGTTGCCGCTAGAGGGATTTGCTGCCGGCCCGATCAATCCCGGCAATAGCTTCCCGATCACCTGCGGCCCCTGGAAACCGACGGCCGGTGACGCCGCGCTCAATGGGGGGCATGTCTGCATTGCCGCTAACTGCTATCTTAATGACGGCAGTGACGGCAGCCCCTTATCGCTGCGGCCCGCGCCCTTTACCAACACGTTCAGCTTTTTATGCGACACCCATCATGGGCAGCGCAATATTGCGGTTGTGGTTCAATCTGCCAATCAGGGCGGCATGGGCTTTCGCATGAAATTAGCCAATCCCTTGCCGCAGGGCGATTTTCGCGGTGTTATCGAAATCCGGCGGACCCTATCCAAGACGGCCTTTGTCAAAGCGACCCGCGCCCAGTTCCGGTCGATGCCGGACATTACCTATCGCCGGGCCGGTGTGCATGATTTAGCCGCGACCGGGGCCAGCCTGGTCATGCCTAAGGATATCGCTCTGGCGCGCGCCGTGGATCACGGTCGCTACTTGCTACAGGTGGACGAGAATAAATTTACCCCGCTATTCTTCTCCCGTTTTCGACCGGACTTTGCTTTCGAGGCGGAAGGGGTGGGGGCGGGTCAAAATCTCCAGGTGAAACTTAAGGAAGGCCAGGTGAACCCGCTGGCCGTCCAATTGAAATTCGATGCCGGTGAACAGCCGGGCGCGGTCCACGCCTTCGATCTCGTACAGCGGGATGAAGCCGGCACGGTGGTGGGCGGGGCGCGCTTGCTGGTTGTCTTGACCGCCTAAATTTAGGCTACGGCCTGGGTCACGCTATGCCGCAAATCAACTGCTACATTCCCATCAAACTGCGCCTTGCCGGCGAACTGAGCGAGGCGCAGCTTGAACAATTGGGCCAAACTGTGACCCGCGCCGTGACCGCACGCCTTGAGCAGGCCCGGCGTACCCTCCGGGAGCATGGCTATGCCCCCTCGGTTGAGACCGTCGCCCCGATCCGCGAGCGCATCGATCAGTCGCGTTTGTCTAATGGGCGCTATGGTGTGCCTTCGTACGATCACGGCGGCAAAACCGTCGATGCGCCGGTTACCGGCGACACGGACACGCAGATAGAGGCCATGTGGCAAAGCGCCGTAGACGCTTGGGAGAAGCAGTCGAAAAACCTTGCCTCGATAGACGAGCGTGCGCGCGCTCGGCGCATCTTTATTTTGCTGAACTTAGGCCCGGCAAACCCCTTCAAAAATCTGGATGAGGTCGACACGTTCATCGATTTGTGCGTCGATCTCGGCGACGATGAAGACAAGACCCTGAAAACGGCCGAACAGTTGACCGATAAAGACGAGCGCGACGCGCTCCTCTTTGACGAGGGAGCGGCCTTTCCCAATACCTGGGCCTGGCGAGTCCGCCGAGAGTTTTACCCTTCGGTCGATCTCGACGCTTTGCGCCGTACGTTCGAATCGGCCAAAAGTCGCGCGTTTGGGTTGGCAAATGGGCTGGCCGACAACGTGTGGGATCGCGGCCTGCCACTTGCCAAAGCCGAGGCAAGCAGCGTCCGTCGGAGCGATGTGGCGATAATGGCCCTGAGCTTGAGACACGCCTATGACACCTCAAATGAAGCGATTAGTCAGTTCACCCGAGGTCTCTGGTACTGGGAGCGCGCCCAGACGCATTATATCCTGGTGCAATGGTACAAGTGGCGACTTGATAACCAGATTGACGAAATCCGCCAGGGCAAGCTGGTGATCGATAAAGATGAATACCTGAGCCTGAAAGGGGCCGCGGGCCTGTTTCAACGCAAGCTCAGCGCGTTTGAGGTGGCCGCAGCCAGCAGCGATATGCGCAAGACGGTCGTGGCGCTTCAGCTTCAACTGCCCACGCGGTTCTACAGAGGTCCCGGCACCGGGGGCATGCAGTTTAGTTGGCTGGCCGAGGAGGTCCATCCACTGTGGGAAGCCATCGCCAAGGTCGATGCCCGGATCGCCAGCGCCGGAAAATTCGATTGTATCTGGCGAGCGCTCGTTTGGGCGGAGGCGCGTGACTACTTTGCCGCTGCCGGCAAGGAAGTGTATGAAGCCATCAAAGACAACTGGCTCAAGATGATTGGCACGATGGTGGCCATCCTCGTGGCTCAGGCTATCCCTGGCCTGAACGTTGCCGTTGACCTCGTGCTGGCGATTAAATTCGGCCTCGATGGAATCCAGGCGGCCTTCGATGTGGGTGGCGCTCTCAAGGATGCTGGGGGCGCTAACACCGTAGTGGAGATGGAGCACGCGTCCGCCCGACTGGCTTCGGTTCTCGTTGGGCTGGCCGCGGATATTGCGCTGTGGGCCGCCACCTGGGGGACCACGAAAGTAGCCAAGGAGCTGGTGCAGTGGCGCAAGGTTGAGCGGTTCGTTAAGCAATATGGCGACAGCGCCGAGACGCGCGAGGTTTTGCTGAAGGCCAAAGGCAATGCTGAAGAAGCCGAAACGCTCCTTAAAGCCAAGCGCGAGCACGAGCGCCAAGAGCGTGAATTGCAGCAGGCCGAACAGCGACGCCAGGCCGCTGAAACAGAGCGCCAGCGCAAACGCCAAGAAGAAGAAGCGGTGGCTCAGCAGCAGCAAGAGCATGAACAAGAGCCGGCATCTGCACGCAAGCAGCAAGCCGCCGACAAACTAGCCCAAGAAGAAATCGAGACGGCGGCCAAGCAGAGAGTGTCGGCCAAACAAAATCGGAAAGCTTCCGACAAGCGCGTCCAAGAAGAAGCCGAAGCAGCGGATAGAAGAAAAGCTGCGGACAAGTGGGCAGAAATAGAAGCATCTCGGACCAAGCCAAAAGTAGAACGGGCAGTAAAGCCCGGCCAAGAGCCGGATTTTGCCGCTTCATATGACGCAGCAGCAGAAAGGAGCCGACAAGCACGCAACACCGTTCAGGATCTCAAGAGTCAACTCAGCAATCTCCCCGCATCTTCCTCCGGCAAGGTCAAAGAAGACCTATTGGATGCTCTCAAGGGGGCGGAACAAACGAAGTCCATTGCCGAAGCCGCGGAGCTTTTGGCGGAAAAGGCGCTGCGGGATTCCACCTTAAAACTGCACGAAAAACTGGGGGCAGCCGCTCGTAACCGGAAAGAATTTCGCGACGTGACCAGGCTGGCCAACGGCGAGGATAAGGTGGGCAACTTCAAGGTCGATTTAACCAAGGACCACATTGCGCCCGATCACATTGTCGCCATTCGGCGGATCACGACCGATCCGAAATTTCGCGGCTTCGAAAAGCTCAGGTGGGAGGATCAACTGGAAATCGTGAATATGCGCGACAACCTTGTGGCGATGAAGGGAAGTTTCAATTCCTCGAAGGGCGATCGTCCCTGGCGTGAATGGAAACAAGCCAAGCAGTATTACGATTCAAAGGTGGTTGATAAAATGATTGCACAGGAGCTGGAAGTAGAGAGATTAATTGTACTCGAGATCGCCAAAAGATTGCCCAAGCGTTGATAAAACTTCAGATATTCCCGGAGAATACCTCAAGATCAAGCCTGTGAAAGGGCAATTGAGTATAACCTGCCATCAAATGAAATAATGAGAAACATCTACAATCTTCCCACCAAAATTAACTTTCCAGAGAGTCTTTCTAGCGATGTGCGCTTGCGCCTGCAAACGGTGATCCTCGACTCGATTCGCCGCGTGGCCGAACAAAGCGCCGGCGACGACGCCCAGTTCGTGGCCGAGTCGCCGGGCCGGGTTGAGCCGGTGCGCGAACGGTTCACCGCGCACCGGCTCAACCCGGAGCGAGTAACCTATGCCATCCCCAGCTATGATAACGGCGGCGCGCCGACGAACGTGCCGCTCAAAGAGGCGAAGGGAACCGCCCACGCCGCGCCGGCCCGGTTGCGCTGGCGTCATCCGCACGGCAATGTAGCCGATGACCAGGTGGTCAATAAAACCAGTGTGTTTGAGGATCAGTTGATCGCCATCTTTCCGGGCTGGCAGGCGGTGCGCGTTCACGCCGACCGCTATGCGGTCACGACCAATCTGAACCGGGCCATCATTTGGGGTAATATGCTGTTTGGGGCGCGCTCGTATGCCATTCTCGAAGGGCCAATCGGCCAGGCCCACCTGCGCTACTACGTCGTCGGCACAACTCACGCCCTGCACGCTCGTGATCTGAATCCCGGCACGGGGCTGGCCGTGGCCGGCGGCGAGGTGTGGGGGCTTAAGCGGCGTATCCACTGGCAGCCGCAACTGCACGACGATCAGCACGGCTCCTTCATGCTGCGCGCCCTCTTCACCGCCGAAGGCCAGCCGATGTGGCCCGCGAGCCGGGAGTTAGTGGAAGAGTTTTACAATGAGTTGAAATTGGGCCGGCCGCAGCAGCACCTTATCCCCCGCGAACTGGCCCGACCGTTGGTCTTTGGCGAGATCGATCAGCTGATCGCGGCGGAGAAAACCGACGAGGCGGCCCGTAAACTGGCCGAGTTGGACGCGGCGGCGTTTGCCCTGGTCGATTGGGACGTCAAGGCACAATATTTGATCATCTTGACCGACGCCTGGACCCTGGAGGCCGAGGAGATCGCCGTTATCGAAATCCTCAAATCGATCAGCGGTCGCCTCGAACTCGACGCGGCCTTGGGGTTGATCAAGCAAAAGGGCAAGTACGACAAGCTCTTCCGCGATGTCAACGGCCAGATCTGGGCGCTGTTGATCGAAGTGGGCAAGCGCTTCGGCGATCCGGGGCCGCTCAGCTATCGCTTCCTGGTTGACCTGCTGCAAGAGGCGGGGCTGGTTCCCCGCGATTGGAAGGATATCGCCAAATATGTCACCTTGGGACCCGCCGGGCCGGTTATTAGCGCCAATCTCTGGGTCGAGACCGAAGAAGCGGCCCGCAGCTTTATCGAGTTTCTGGGCGGCGCGCTCGAAGGGATTGCGATGCTGGTGGCCCATCCCGACAAGCTGCTGGAAGGGATCGCCCAACTGGTCAAACTGGGCGTCATGGTGCAACTGGCTGAGATGGGCTATCCGCCGGCGGTGACTTTTGTGGCCAACATCCTCAAGCAGTTAGCGCCACAGGTGGTCTACGGTTTCAAAGGGGCGCAGGTGTTGGGCATCAGCGGCTCGATGCTGCGGCGGGTCAAATGGGCCATCGTTTGGGAAGTGGCCTCGTGGTTTATCGGCATTGGCGAGATCAAAGCGGCCATCTCCGGCGCCGGCGTCACCG
Source organism: Anaerolineales bacterium (assembly GCA_020634855.1). Lineage (GTDB taxonomy): Bacteria > Chloroflexota > Anaerolineae > 4572-78 > J111 > JAGRBY01. Next base: position 140,073 of record JACKAU010000013.1, on the reverse strand, counting down.
AGAAGCTCGCCGCTCTGGGCCGGCTGCTGCGCGTGTTGCGGCTGCTGGGCAAGGCGGCCGAGGTGGAGCAAAGTGCAGCCAAGCTGGAGCATCTGGCCCGGCTGCTGCAAAAGGTGAGTGTCTTGAACCATGAAAATGATGTGCTGCGCCTCTTCTCTCATTTGCCCGAAGAGGACATTGTGCATCTCGCCCGACGGATGGAGTCGGCCGATGTCCAGGCCGTGCAAAGTATGGCCGAGCTAACGGCCAAGCATCCTGAACTGGCCGAAGCAGCCCGCCACGCCTTGGACCGGGCCGAAGCCCTCTATCGGCTGGAAACACGGGCCGGCAAGCTGTCGGATAATCTGGTGGCAGGCTTTCAGAAGCTGGCGTCGCGTTCCGGCTTCAACAACACCGAACTGTTCAATCTGATGGAGGCCATACCGGGCGAACATGCCGAACTTTACATGCGCATTATTCGCGGCATGCCGGACAGCGCCTTTGGTCGCGGCATCGGCGCGCGAGGTTACAACTTCTTCGCCAATCTGGCTCAGCGTCCTCAGTCGATGCGCTTTATGGCCGACGCCGGCTACGAAACCTTCTCCGCTCTCTACCGCCACTCGAACTATGATTTTGCCCGTTTTGAGGAAAATCTCCAGGCGTTGGAAGATTTGGCCCAGAAGATGCCGGTCGATCAGCGCGCCGTCGAGTATCAACGTCTGTTGGACCGGCTGGCCAGGGGCGACGCCGCTGCGGCTGACGAGCTGCGTACCGCTGTGAATGCGCGTCGCGCTGCGGCCGGTCGCCCGCTCATTCACTCGTTCAGTGCGGCAGACCTCGATGCGATTGTCGAAAAAACGCCTGATATCAAGAAAATCCGTGAACTGGCCAAAGAGATGGATCCGAGTACTCGCGGCTCGCTCTTCGAGCGGTGGGGTAACCGTTACGTCTTCAAACAGAAAAACAAGGTTCGCGTTGTCAAAGCCGATAATGCTCATCTGGAGGAAATCGAAGGCGGACTGGTTACCGACGTTTACCGTGAGATGGATCATTATGATACAGTTACGGGCGAGATTTGGGACACGAAACTCTATGACAAAGATACCATTCCCGATCGAAACCAACTCCATGATTACCGGATAATGGAGGAAGCCGGCGAAATTCGGGCGGCAGATGGTCGCATGCTACCCATCAATGATGTAAATTATCTATTCAGCGACATCGAAGCGGCCCGAGCTAATGCCAGCCTCATCCGGGTAGAAGGCGGGGGTTCCGTATGGTATATCGATGACATGGGAATGCTTCAACTTCTGCGGTAATCGCTCTGGGGTTACCGCCGATAGTTTTGATCGGAAGGTTGATTTGCGTTTTAGATGGCGAAACCCTTGAATATGAGGCGTAGCTTAAGTAGGTTCAGCTACGCCCCATAGGGAAATATGTACGCTTAACGTGTCGATTGGGTCAGGTGACCCGCCCCTGATTCATTACGACTGCGACGCGAACACCGGGGCAGTCCGAGTTGCAGCCCCCCGGTCTTGGTTCACCAACGGACAACCCAATTCAATTTATCGACTCCTGGTAGTGAGGATCGGATTCGGTTGAAGTTGGGGGCTTGTTTTCTGCCTCAGCCCCCACTCCCTGGCGAAATTCGCGGATGGCTTGGCCCAATGCGCCTCCGATCCCGGCCAGGCGACCCGGACCAAAAAGAACTAAGACGACGACCAAGATAATAAGCAATTCCGGCAATCCAATGTCTGGCATAAGACCCCTTTTCCAACCCGAACAAAGTCGGCTTTTTTCATTATAATATTCAGCTTACCACAACACCCGTCCTGTTGTCGTGAGGCTACTGTCCCGACAAGATCGGGATGATTTACTACCCACGTTGTCATTACGACATCGGCATGATCAGGCTGACCAAGCGCAGGGTTAGGCTTAAACCGGTGAAAACCACCATCAAAACCGTAACGTAGTCCAGAACACTGCCCCGTAAGTTCAGTGGCTCGCCGCGCCATAGTTGCCGTAACTCACGCGCCAGGAGGAGGCCGACTAATACCACTACCAGAACCAGGGTTAAGATCGACAGCCCTGGCTCAAGGTTGCGAGCAAGGGTGGCCAGGAAGATTAAAATTGATAACATCGATGCGCCTCCGGTTTAAGTCTGGCTTACGTGCAGTTGCTGCCAAATAATCTGCCCGACTTGCAGCGCCGCGCCGATGAGGGTCAGCGTTATCAGCGCCAGCAAACCGGCTGAGAGCGACCACCAGCCGTTAACCGCCATGACTTCGGCCACCACCGTATCCAGGGCCAAACTTAGAGTGACAGCCAGGGTTAACTCCGGCAGCCACACTGTCAAGTTGAGCAGCCGGACAAAGGCCATGCCCGGACAAACCAGGAAAAACCAAAATACTGCCAGTGGACGCACCACCGCGCCCAGGTCGCCGGCAAAGCCCAGCGCTACGACCAGGCTAGAAACAGTCAGGACGGCTATCCAGCCCCAACTCCGGCTCATGAATGACCTCCCGCCGAAGACGCCAGCGTGAAGATGTCGGCATCGGCATTACGATAAATTTCTTGAAATCGAGACGAGTGGCGTAGGGCCTGGATCAACTGATCCAGTGCACCGGGTGGCATCAGTCCCAGCATTTCCACATTTGCTTTTTGGCTGCGGGTCAGAATCAGATAAGTTGCGGCATAACTGCGGTTGCCCATCATGTCAGCCATCTCGCCGACCGGGTTGGCCCACAGCCGGTCTTGTTCTGCCGGGGTCAATTCGGTCAACGAGTTGTAATCATAGTTTTCATATTTCGTAAAGGCCCACGGATAGTTGGCCGAGGCATCGATAATCAGCGAGTTGGCCGGTGCGGTGTCATACAGATATTCGGCGGCATCGACTTCAGCCGGGGTGAAGTAAAACATGCGCTCTTTGCCGTAGTAGGCAAAGAAGAAGCCGAAGAGGAGCACAGCACTCAAGACCACGACCCATCCGGTCGAGCGCCAGGCGTGGCCCGCTTCTGGCGTGGGATAGATGAGCGCCGCTCCGAAAAAGGCCAGAAACGGTAAGGCGAAGAAATAAATTCTAAATAACATCTCGCCGCCGTAGGAATTGCCGGCGATCAGGGGCAGTGGGGCCAGAACCAACCAGGCCAGCCCCACATCGCGATAGCCGGCCCGCAGCCGGCGCAGCCCGCCCGCCAGGGCCAATATACCAACGGTCAACGACAAGCCGCGACTCATCCAGGCGATCAATTTTTGGCCGGGACTGGCCCGAGATAAATCGATCAGATTGGCGTTGATATTGCTGAAGAGATGTCCCAGCGACTCCAACATGGCCAGGGTATTACCGTGGCGCATAAAATCGGCCGCCATAAAAACGATCCAGGTTCCGGTCAGCGCGCCCATCAACACCGGCAACGTGCGGGCGCCGCACCGTTGAAATATAACCAGCCCTAACAGCGCCGCGATCACCATAAACGGCGTCAGTTGATGGCTGGAGGCAATCGTCATAAATAGAAACACCAGCACTATCAGCAGACCGGCTCGCTGGAAGGGCGTGGCCGGGGCAGCCGGCGCCTCGCTTGAATCGGACGTGATCAACCAGCGATATGCCGTCGCCAGCCGGTCGAAGCGCAGCCAACGCTTAAGCGTGGCCGTGTCCGGACCGGTCACGTCGCCGAACCAAGTCAGGCAGATGCCAATGATGACCAGATACAGAAAATAGGCGAACGCTTGCGGCGCAAAATAATCCTGACCAATCCAGTTGGTTAGATAAAAAAACCAGGCGCTAAACCAGACCAAGCGCCGGTCGGTGGTCGCGGCCTGGTAAATCAGTAACAGCGCCCCCAGATCGATCAGGTTGAAAAAAGCCGGCGCCCAGGCCGCGTAACTCAGCGCGCTCTGAAAACCGGCCGCCTCGGTCAGCAGCGCGTTCAGGGCAAAGAAGCCGGGCCAGTTGTGGTACGCGTTCAAAAATTCGATACCAGGATCGACCCGGCCGTGCCGCTGGATGTAATCGACAATCCCGACGTGCTTCCAGGCCCAGGCGTAGCGCAGCGTCCCTTCCAGTAACACCGGCGTGGCATGAATAATGATGATCAAGACCAGAATGTGGGCCCCCAGCATCCCCGGTCGATCGGCCGTGCGCACCGTCCAGGCGAAGCTCACGGTCAATATAGCCAGCCCCACATAAAACAACGGCGGCAGCACCGATACCAGCCCCAGGTCGGTCATAGCCGATAATGACACGCCCGGCAGCGACAAAGCCCACGCCGCCAGCGCGCTAATTAGTCCCAACAAGGGACCGATAGCGCCCCACGTTCCCACCCGATCAGTTAGGTACGACCAGAAATCACTCGATGGCGAATTCAACAGCGGATTTGAATTGGAATGTAATAAGCTCTTCATAGTGATGCTCATGCCTGTGGGGCCGGTCGCGGCCGATCGGCATAGGTGGGTTCTACAATCTCGGACCATAGGGGGCGTAATTGAGTGCTCCAGACCCCAACGGCCACCGCCGTCTGGCCGATGAGCCAGGCCAACCCCACCCCGGTAATGCCCACTACGTGCAGCAGCAGCATCCCTAAAATTAACACCAAGCCACACAAAATCGCCAGCACCGTCACCAGCGCCGCCAGACGGCGCTGCACGCGGGCCACACTAATAAACATAGCATTGATCATATTCGGCAGGGCCGACAGCGCCAGCAGCCGCAGCAGCGTCGTTGCTTCAGTCGCATAATCAGGCCCAAAGATGAACAGGATATACGGCGCGCCGATCACAATCAGGCCGACCGCCGGGACCAGCAAATAGGCCGTATGAACAAAAGTGCGATAGCTATCACGTTTCAGCCGTCGCTGATCGGTGGCTGCTTCCACAATCAGAGACGCGCCCATATTGGGGCTGACCAAATAGAGCGAGTAAGCTATTGTCCAGGCCAGATAAAAATAGGCGTTGGCCTTGGCTCCGACCTGCTGGGTGACGATGACGGGCATTAACATTGTCACCACCAGCCAGCAGATCTCACCCAGATAATCGGCGGCGACGAAGCGAGAAATCTGGCCGGCGTCGATTGGCGTCTTGTCTGCGGCAGATTGGCTCAAATGGCTCGGTAAAAATCGACGAAAGATGAAAAGGTTAGACAACAGCACCGCCGCCAGCAGCCCCAGAGTCCAAGCGGCGAAAATCCCGTAGTGCGGCAGCGCAGCGGCAAATAAAACCAGCAGCACAATCTTGACTACCGCAAACACCGTGTTTTCAACCGGCACCCAGATAGTTCGGCGCAGTCCGGTCAAAACGCTGTCTTGCAGCATAAAAATACACCAACCCATTGTGGCCAGAATAAACCAGGGGGTAAAGAAGGGGATCATCTCGATAAAACGGGGGATGGGAGTCCAAGCCCCGAATCCCCCCATAAAGATCAGGCCGACCGCCAGAGCCACCAGCGCGCTCAAACCATAAGCGCCGACGACCAATCGGCGAGTCGATGCGCCGGCGCCCGGAATAAAGCGAATTAAGGCGCTGGTCAGGTTGAGCTGCGCGATCCCGGCCAGGAACATCATGGCCGAGATCGCCGCCGAATTGAGGCCGACGATCTCGGCGCTGTAGAGATGCGCGGCCAAAACCCAGTAGACCATCCCCAGCAGCGAGGTGAAGGCCGAGCTGAGTACCAGGGCATAGCCATTGCGGTACAAGGGCCAATAAAGATGCGCCCGGAGCCGGATCAACAATAACGTCAACTGGTGTCGAGTGGAAGCTAAAAACATTATGCTTTTCATGGTTGAACATTTTCTAGAAGTTGCATGAGTAGCGACTCAATGTCACTAAGATAAAGCCCCCCGGCCCCCCCAAAGGGGGAGAAAGATGTCAAGTTCCCCACTGGGGGGTTAGGGGCTAACGCCGGTCACTAACTTAATGACATTGAGTAGCGACTAGGCATCAAGGATTGTTAACTACAATCGGTAGCCAAATATGACTACCATAACTGTGTTGGTAAACCCGGATGTAATCTATTTCGTAATAGCCGGGAAACGAGGTCGTTTCATCCGGGTTGCCCGGCCAGTCGCCGCCTACGGCCAAATTGGCCAGCAGGTACATCGGCTCATCGGGGACGTTCTCGGTGGTCCGAAATCGCTCGACATCATCGATGTACCAAACAATCTGGCCGGGCGACCAGTCTACGGCGAAGGTATGGAAATCGGCATTAAAGTCCGGGCCAACGTGAACGCCCTGGACTGATTGGCTCTGCCCCGACTCGTGCAGCCAGTGGAGAGTCATGTAGATGGTGTCAGTTTCATGTCCCAGCATTTCAAACACATCAATCTCGGGCGGCCAATCCTTAGTCACGGGTAATAGCCAAAAAGCCGGCCAAAAGCCCTGACCTTTCGGCATTCTAGCCCGCATCTCCACGTAGCCGTACTGTAAGTGAAACCGGCTGTAGCTGCTTATAATGCCGGACGTGTAATCATATCCGGCCATCGATCGCTCTTCCGCCCTGATACGTTGAATGCCGTTTTGGAATTCAAACGCATCTTCGGCGTAGTATTGGAGTTCGCTTTCATTTGCCCCGGCGCGTCCCCAGGGAAAGGCCGTCGTCCACTTATTGGTGTCCAGCGTGTCACCCTCGAATTCGTCATTAAAGACAAGTTGCCATTGGACCGCCGGTTTTGTTATAGCGGGTGGGGTGGAGTCGTGATGCCAGTACTGTAACTTTAAGTAACGCGTGCCGACCAGCATCGAAATGGATATGGCTATTAGGATAGCCACAAAATGTGATGGAATCATAAGAAACCTGCTCGTACCCGCAAGGCCCGGCGGGCCAGCCGCCAACCTTTGGTCGATAGCGACTCCGCCAAGGGGGCCACCGGTAACGCGGGATCGGCTAATAGCCGAGGTAAGTTGGTTTCGGCCGTCACCACCAGCCGGGCTAGCGCCAGCGGATCATCGGCCGGGCTGCTAAAGGCATTCTTAACCGCGCAGGCGGCGCTGTAACCGGCCTCGGCGACCAGGTAGTGAACATGAGGATTATAGTAACCGTGGGGGTAAGCAAAACTCGGGATGTCGTGGCCTAAATGGTCGGCCAGCGTTCTTTGACTATCAAAAATTTCGCGGCGAGCGTCGGCCACCGGTAAGATGTCGAGTTGAGGATGGGTGACGCTGTGCGCGCCGCATTCGATGCCTGAAGCATCAATTTCGATAATTTGACGCCAGGTTAGCATGGGGCGATCTGGCTCGCCCACGCTTTGCAGCCAACGGGCCGTTTTTCCTACCCAGCCGGTGGTAACAAAGAGGGTGGCCGGGCAGCCCTGCTCAGTCAGCAGCGGCAGCGCGCCCTCGTAAAAGTCGGCCAGGCCATCGTCAAAGGTTAACAGTATCGGGCGAAGCGGGCGGGCGATGGTGGGATCGGCCAACATCCGAATCCAACGGTGAACCGTCAGGGGGGTGTAGCCTTGTTGCTTCAGGTAGGTCAAATGGTCGGCAAATACGGCGGGCGGTACCGCCCAGCGTTGGTAGCGCGGCGATGCTTCAGCCGAAATACTGTGGTAGAGCAAAATAGGGAGACGGGGCAGGTTGGCGTTCATGGGGCAGTTGGCTCCATTATCGGTAAACCTGGGGCGCTGCGCCCCACCTGCCGGCGGCTGCGTAGATAGGCCAGCGGACCGGCCACAAACCCCCGCCGTTCCAGGCGAGTCAGTTCGGCCGGGTAGTCGGCGGCTTTGCGGGTATTCTTAGGCGAGCGGGTGCCGAACAAATAAACCAATCCGCGTGGGGTTTTTCGGGCCACATCAAGCAGACGGCCGGGCCGCGCGAGCAGGCAGTGGGTGAGAAAGGCGCTCAAACCCACGCCGTAGCCATAGATTTGGCGCTGCAAATCGGCATAGTCGGAGCGGTGGCGATGGTAAACTATGGCCGCCGGCTCGTAGACCAGGGTATACCCGGCCGCCACCATTTCAAAGAAAGCGGCCAGATCGTCGCCCCCCATAGCCAGGGTACCCGCCCCCAAAGCCGGATCGAAGCCACCCAGCGACCGCAGGATGGCTGTTTTAAAAGCCATGTTGGCCCCTGAACCGAACCGGCCGGCGGTGTAAGGAAACAGCGGATCGGCCGGACGATAATCAGCCAGATCAAACAAGCGGCGGGTCGAGCCTTTGCTAAAGCCGCCGTACGCTTCCAGCCAGCGTTGGGCCGGAGTGTCCAAGGCTTGGGGCATAATGAGGCCCGTCACGCAAGCGACCGTGGACGCCAGCGCGAAGGCTCGGGCGATGGCCGCCAGCCAGTTGGGATCGACTCGCACATCGTCATCAGTAAAGGCGACCAGCGGCGCGGTCACGGCGGCCAACCCGCAATTATGGGCCGCTGCTAAACCAGGCCGATTCTCGCGTAGGTAGCGCACCTGGCTGTAATGGGTGCGGAGCAGATCGGCGGTGGCGTTAGTCGCCGGTGCATTGTCAACCACGATGACGTCGAAGTTCGGATAATCCTGGGCCAACACGGTATCCAGGCATATCGCCAGACTGTCCGGGCGGTCGCGAGTAGCAATAACGACGCTAATTAAGGGCAGTTCACAAGATACCTCAGGTTCATCCGAGTCAGTGGCCAAGGGTGACGGCCGGGGTACGATGGGGTTCATCACGTTGCGCTCCGATGAATAGGCCGATGAGGTAGCCGGTTAGGGTCAAGCTGAGACCAATGGAAATTGAGGCGGCGCGGATTAAGCCGGAGAAATCCCCACGCTGCCAAACCGCAGCCAAGTTGCGCAGAATGCTGCGCCGCAAGGTGTGGCCGACATAGTCACGTTCGGCGGCCAGCGCCGGGCCGTGTCCGACGCGCCGAGCCACCTTGGCTTTTGACAGGCCCTCGCCATAGCAGCGAGCGGTGAAATAATGCCAATTAGACCGATCCGGCGATACGCGATGCCAGACCCGAGCTTGCGGCTGATAGAGCCAGACCCCATCGGGTTGGCGTTGATGGGCCTGAATGCAAAACTCCGTTTCTTCGCAGCCCAAGGGACGCCCTGCCACCCGTCCCAATTCGGTCTGAAATGCGCTTCCGGCATTAAACAGGTCGCGCCGTATCGACATATTACAGCCGATCAGGTTGCGCACGGGGGCCGTGGTTTGGGGGAGGCCGGAGTAAGTACAGCCAACCACCCAGTCGAATTCTTCCGGGAACCAAGACGGCCGGTCATCTGCCCACACGGGGACAATCGCGCCGCCCACGCCAAGGACTGAAGGCTGTTGGTCATAAGCTGCCAGGAGTTGGGCCAGCCAGTCCGGGGCAGCCAGGGCGTCATCATCTAAAAAGGCCACAATATTGCCACGGGCGGCCATTACGCCGCAGTTACGCGCGCCGGATAGTCCGGGCGATTGATTATTTTCGATGATGCGGACCCCTGATAAACGCGCTTGCGCTTTGGCAAAAAGGTTCGGGTTGTGATCAATCACGACAATGATTTCCAGGGGGGTGATTGTCTGCTGGCGGATTGACTGAATCGCGGCCAGTAGATCAGCCCAGCGATATTCGTTATAGCAGCAAATGATGGTCGAAATTTGGGGCGCGGTCAGCGGGCGCAGGGGCGGCGCCTCGGTCGAATTTGAGGCCGGTCGTCCGATCCGGGCCGTGAATTTTTCTTTGACAATGGTCTTAAGGACCCGCCAGCCATCAGGGATAGCCCGCAAATGGCTTTTGCCGTAGATACGTGGCCACTCAAAGCTGGGGATTTCCGCTACTTTCAGCTTGGCCTGCAGCGCGTGGACGTTCATTTCGGTTTCGATTTCAAAACCATCACTGTGCAGATTAAGTTGAGGCAACACTCGGGTCCAGAAAGCCATGTAGCCGTAACACAGGTCCGAATAGTGGCCACCGTAGAGCAGGCGCAGTACCGCGAGTAATCCCGTATGGCCCAACCGTCGATCCAGAGTCATATCGGCGGTGCCGCCGCCCTGCACAAAGCGTGACCCTTTGACGACGTCGGCGCCGGCCAGCAGTTCGCCAACAAAAGCGGGCAGTTCAGCCGGATCGGTCGAGCCGTCGGCGTCGAGCATAACGATGATATCGCCGGTAGCGGCAGCGAAACCCGTGCGCAGCGCCGCCCCTTTGCCGGGGCTAATCTCATTGACAATGCGAATGTTTGGGCATAGACGGCGGGCTGTCTCAATGGTGCCGTCGGTGGAGTGACCATCGACCAACAAAATCTCAGAAACCCAGTTCGGGATGCGGGGTAACACGTGAATCAAGTTGGGTTCTTCATTGAGAGTGGGGATGATTACAGAAACCCGGCATTCGGCCGGGAAGGCGTTCAAGGCGACGTACGGGCCGGGAGACGGCCAGGCCGCTCCCTGTAGGGGTCGTGGGATCATTTGAGTTAAAGACGACATTACAAGCCTCCAAACGGCGCCGATTTTTGGTCACCGTTGTGCATAACAGTTAACCATAGTCTACCACGCCCGGTGTCCTGTTGTCTTGAGGCTGATGTCCCAACCCAATCGGGACTTGGTTCACACCTATAAAATAGAGCCTGGGATTTGTTCAGCCTCAGGCTCTATTAACTGCCATACAGAGTCACGTTGCCCACAACCGTCTCAGGGATTTCTCCGCCTGCGGCTACGAAGCAACTGTGATAAAAGCGGAAGTTATTTTATTTCCATTCCTAAGGGAGTTCGGCGCGTCAAAGGTGGCTTCTCGCAGCGCGAAGGGAGGTCTGGTGCGTCAAAGCTAGTTTCTCGCACGCGAGAAGGGGCATCCGGCATGAAAAAGGGGGTTTCTCGCAGCGCGAAGGCGCATTCGGTATGAAAAAGTGGTTCCGCGCGCTGGCGGAGGGAGGTCGGACTAGTCGGAGGTGGTTCCGCGCGCTGGCGGAGGGGGGTCGGACTAGTCGGAGGTGGTTCCGCGCGGCGGCGGAGGGAGGTCGGACTAGTCCAAGGTGGTTCCGCCCGCCGGCGGAGGGAGGTCGGACTAGTCCAAGGTGGTTCCGCATAGTGCGAAAGGATAGCGTGGCTCTTTATAAGACCTGTTGGATGCCCGATAAAGACATTCGGGCATGACCCTTGCCTCCATTTCTATGACCGCCTTGGAATCCATATTGAGCCTTATTTTATCCGTGTTAATCGGTATGATCGGTCTAATCCGGGTCCTATTTTGGGTTGTGGCTTCGCGACGTTATAGCATCGATTACGCCTAATTGGGGCTAAGCCAACCAACTTCGGCCATCGCGAGCAATGAGCACTTCGGCGCTTTCCGGTCCCCACGTGCCGGCGGCGTAGTTGGGGAAACTGGATGACGGATTAGCCTGCCAAACGTCCAAAACGGGCATAATCAGCGACCAGGCCGCCTCGACCTGGTCGGCCCGCATAAATAGGGTCGCATCGCCCTCAATCACATCGAGGAGCAGAGTTTCATACGCTTCAGGCGAAGGGGTCTTAAACGCTTCGCTGTAGAGAAAATGCATATCGACCGGACTGAGTCGCACGGTCGGGCCGGGCCGCTTGGCCTGGAGGCGAACGGCAATGCCCTCCTCCGGTTGAATGTGAACGACAATGCGGTTGGGCTGCCAGTGTTCGACGGCCGTGGCCGGAAAGGCCTGGTGCGGGACCGGCCGGAGAACGATGGACACTTGCGAGGTTTTTGCGGCCAAGCGCTTGCCGGTGCGCAGATAAAACGGCACGCCATGCCAGCGCCAGTTCTCAACAAATAGTTTTAGGGCGGCAAAGGTTTCGGTGTTGGAATCAGGGGCCACGTTCGGCTCGTTGGCGTAGGCGATCACACGCTCGCCTTCCAACCAGCCGGCGTTGTATTGGCCGCGCACGGCATTGTCATGGACGTGCTCCGACGCGATGGGCCGGATGGCGTGCAGGACATCGACCTTTTTGTTGCGTATCTCATCAGCATTAAAGGAGACCGGTGGCTCCATCGCCATCAAGCATAGCAGTTGCAGCAGATGGTTTTGCACCATATCCCGTAAGGCCCCGGCGTGTTCATAGTAGCCGCCGCGATGCTCAACCCCTACCTGTTCGGCTACGGTAATTTGCACGTGATCGATATAGCGCCGGTCCCAAATGGGTTCCAACAAGGCGTTAGCAAAGCGAAAGGCCAACATGTTTTGCACTGTTTCTTTGCCTAAGTAGTGGTCAATTCGAAAAATTTGCGACTCGGCAAAGATACGGGTTAATAAGTGATTGAGCGCTTTGGCCGACTCCAAATCGTGGCCAAAGGGTTTTTCAACAACAAGGCGGGCATGGTCGCGATCACGGGCCAGTTTGGTCTGGCCCAGATGTTGAGCCACCGTTCCGATCAAACTGGGCGCAATGGCCAAATAGAAGATACGGTTGGCTTTCTGGTTCCACTCTTTCTCTATCGCGGCCAACTGGGTGTTGAGGGTGGTGTAGGTGGCCGAATCGTTGAAATCGCCACTCATGAACTGTAGGTGTGGGGCAAACGCCTGCCATTCCTCATCTTTGATCGGGGTGCGGCGCGAGAACTCATCGAGACCCTGGCGAATGTGCTGCCGAAAATCGTCGTCGGTCATGGTCTTTAAATCAATGCCGACAATGGCAAACGACTCCGGGAGCCAGTGATCGAGATAAAGATTGTAGAGGGCCGGTAGCAGCTTGCGCTGGGTCAAATCGCCGCCTGCGCCGAAGATAACCAGAGTAGTAGGCTCAAGTGAAATTGAATTATTCATGGGTTCTATGTCCTTTCTATTTTGAGTAACGCTTCATCAATTGTCAGCAAAACGCCATCCGGGCGCTTCCCTAGCTGTTGGGCCAGTTGGTTCAGATGTTCATTCATTTTCTGGCGGTCGACCGGTTCTAAAATGTTCCGCTCGACTGCCCGGCTGATAATACGGGCATGTCGCCACAAAATATCGCGCCGCTGCGGGTCGGATGTGGCCGGGGCAATTTCGGCCAACGCCTCCAGCAGGCGTAGCGAGACCGTTACTTCCGATCGCGCGTATTGGCGAATTTGATCGATGGCGAGATCAACCATCGCTTTGAAAGTGACCGGCCGGGTTACCAGGCGCACATCGCCGCGGTCATCGCAATATTGAGCCGGAGGATCGGGGTAGGGCGCTGCTTGAAGGAGAATATTGCTCAAAGCATCAATGCAACTGACAGCGGTCGTGGGATCGTTGATCGCCGGTGAAATAGCCTTTAAGGCCATATCAACCAACTGCCGCAGGCCGAGCAGCGTATCCTGAAACATCGTACGGGTGGGGCCTATTTCAAATGTGTCCAATAGCCGCTCAATAATATCGTCAGAAATCGACGTTTGCGGCCGGATGCGCAGCAGGATGCTTCTTTTAGCCACAAATTCGCCCACCATTCGTTCTAGGTGAACCACGATATTGTATTCCTGCCCAATACTCACCAATTCATTGAAATCAATGGCCTGGATATAACCCCGCTTAAGCGCTGTAACGGTTGTACACGCTTCTACCGAAAGGGGGAACTTGGTCACCGCCTGGGGGGTCCGGCAGCCATTTTGGGTCGGATCGGAAAATATCGTATGTAATCCGGCCACCGTTTTTTTATCGATCTCATCAATAATGTAATTGACTTGCACCGACTTGGCAATGTGATCGATAAAATAGATGAGCGCCCCCACGCTCAACAGCGCCAAAATGATGGCGATAATAACCGGAAGGGCGGGAATAAATGAGCCAATGTTGGTATCTTTGATCCCCCCCATAACTAACAAGCTATACACAAAGGTGCCGATAAACATACTGAGTACATTTTGCGAGACGCGATCTCGGGCAAAGTTACCCAGAATCCGAGGTGAAAATTGCTGCGAGGCCAGAACCAACACCACCATAATCGTGGAGAAGGTCAAGGCCACCACCGTCAGCATCGAGTTGGCAATAGCCGACAGGATCAGCCGCGCGTTGTCCGGCGCCATCTGAAAGAGTTCATGCCCTACTATGCGGCTATCCAGGCGGGTGCTTCCCACAGCCATTACCACGGCCAGCAACGCGGCGATGATGGGACGAAACCACAGCGATGACTGTAAGTTATTCCAGATAGTCCAAAGGCGAAGGTGGATATCCATAAAACGTTACTCAGCTTCGGGTTGCTTTTTCTTTAATAATTCTTTGGCATACTGCCAGACAAAATCATCGCCGGAACTGGCCCGCGTCAGGACGACGGCGGCAGCCAGTAGTCCGGTCGGATTTTCAAAGACAAAATAGCGAGGCTCCCAGTGGGGATGAAACTTCTCCTTGAATTCATGCAGCCCCTTAAAATTATAAAACTGGTTGATGTGTTCGTAAACATAATGCAGCGCCCGTTCGATCTGGGGATCGTCCGGTTGTTCGCCGACGCCGGATAGGGCGCTTAGCCCCAAATTTAAGCTGGCATAACCCTGCGCTTTGGCCCACTCGCAGAAGGAGACGAACAGAAAATCCATCGTCCCGCTTTCAACCTTGGCCCGGCGGCGCATTAAATCGGTGCTAACCTCATTGAGTTTGTATTCGGTCACCATATTGGTAAAGGCGCTGATATCGTCATCCGGAGTATGGATGGCCATAACCGGTCCACTGCGGATGTAGTCATCATCAAACCAGCCCAGCGAAAAGCGTTTTTCGCGCCCGTGCATCATCGTTAACCATTCATCGCTGACCTCGCGTAGCTCTTCTAGTAGTTCGGTGGGTAGAGGGGGGAGATGGACTTCGGCCCGATAACCGCTTTTGATAAAACGGTTGTAGTTCGAGCGTAAGCTTTTGTTGCGCTTGCCGCTAATGGTGTAGTCGGCCAGGTCGATCACGCCCTCATTGCCGATTTGGACGAAATCGAAGCCGGCGGCCCGGTAATGGTTTAAATAATCGGGCAGGGTTTGGAAAAAGGCCGTCTGCCAGTCGTGGCGGGCGCAGTAGGCTTTGAACCCGGCGATGGCCGCGACCGCGTCCTTCGGCGGGCCAATCGGATCGCCCAGCGTTACGGCCGCCCGGCCCTTGGCCGCAAAAGCCACCACCGACCCGCCGGGACTGAACCAATAGGATTTGTCCTCAAACAAGGCCATCCGCGCCAGCGCCGAGTGGCCATACGCCTGTACGATGGCCTCAGCCCGGCTTCGTTCCTGCGAACTGGCGCCTTGCGGCCGGACCACTGGTCGAATAACTACAAACAGGGCATAACCCAGCGTGACTGCCCCGACAATATAAATCGAGGCGGCAAAGTATCGCCCGAAACCGGTCACCGGCTGTAGGCCGGGATCGTAAAATTCGGTAAACATCACAATCGTCTGCTGTAGCGCTGAGCCAAAATCAAAGTTGACGCTAAAGTGGCGATCGAGCATATAGAAGCCAATTGTACCGTAAATCAGAGTAAAAGCCAGCGCCGCCGCCAGCAGCCGCGCCCCCTTGCGGATGGAAGGGGTGTCGGACAGGGCTTGAAAGTGGGAACCCAGGGCAAAGAGCCAGATCGCTAACCCGGCGGCTAAAATCGCTTCTTCAAAATCCAACCCTTTAAGCAGATGGCTAATGACGGAAATTACCAGCACGACCAGAGTTAGCAGCCAGGCCGTATGTTTGTGCCGCCACAGGCCAACTGCCAGCACTAACAGCGCAAACCCGGCCAGCGCCGCCGTCAGGTGGCTGCCCCGAACCACCAACAGTGGTGAATAATGGGTGATCATCGCCATTCGAGTGGCCAGGGATGGCGTAACGGCCGATAAAATATTGATGACGCCCATTATCGCCGTTAAAATAGCCACCACCCGCACATTCCAACTGCGGGCTTGAACTTGTTCGGCGGGGCTAAAGCTTTTGAGCCGCTGTAACAGGATAAAGCCGATGAACATCGGCAGCCAGAAGCTAAGGCCGCGAAAGGCCAGTACCACCACCGTGGCTATCGCCGCCGGTACGCCCAGCGAGATGAGCACCAACGGAGTAACGCCTTCCACCACGCCCACCCCCATCGGCGTCGGCGAGACGATCAGGAACAAAATGGCCATCGAGTAGCCGGCGACCAGCGGGCCAAAGGTGATGGGATATTGAAAGGCTAAAAAGAGCACGTACAAGCTGGCTAAATTAACCAGTTGAGCGGCCAAAGCCACGGCCAGGGTGCGGGCCAAGTGTACGGGCCGAGTCGCCATAGCCTGAGCCGCTTCGGTAAATTCGGCTGCGTTTTTATCGCTCCAGTCGCGGTTGAGCAGCGAGGGGCGTCGGAACCAACTGCCGGCTCGATTGACCACCCGTTGGATGTGGCTTAAAAGTTGGCGCAATCGTTCCGGATGCCACAGCCCCAGCAGCAGCGTGCCGGTCAGACTCACCGTGGAGGCCATTAGAATAAGGGAGGCCGCCACCTCGTAAAAGGTCAGGTTGTGGTCAAGAAAGAGAACGGTCAGACCAACCAGCAAAATCAAGGTAAAGGCGCTAAAATCGGCGATGAGCACCAAAATAGTGCCGACCGCGGCCCGGGCTGCCGACTGCCCGCGCCGGGCCGCGTCATCCACAAAGAGCGCCGTGCCGCTGGCTCCGCCACTGGGCGCCACCACGTTAACAAAAATTGAAGCAAAGGTGACGGGCAGCAGGTCTCGCACCCGGCTGCGGACATCGACCGTCACAAAAGCCGATTGGTACACCGCCGTATATAAGAGGTAGTACAGAATTTGCAGCAGCACAGCGGCTAAAATCCACTGCCATTGACCCTGAGCCAGTGTGTCGGCCAGATTTTTGATTTCGGTGAATCGGGCGACGGTTAGCCAGGCAAAGCCAATAAGCAGCAACCACAACAGCCAGCGACGTGTCATATTATGAGTTTGGCTCCTGATCAACGGTTTCTGCCGGCTGGTGCGGCTGCAGGCCCAACAGGAGTTGATGAATTTGAATAATCGCCTGGTCTTGCGCCTCTAGATGGTCCATAATCACCCGGATTTCCTCTTCAGCTTTTTGGTTTATCACAAAATCCTGGTGCGCATCCAGACGATCTTTGGCCGCCTGCCGGTTCTGGCTCATCATAATGATGGGCGCAGCATAGGCCGCCTGCGTCGACAGCACCAGGTTCATCAGGATAAACGGGTAGGGGTCCCAATGCTGGACCCAGGCCGCCAGATTCAGGATAATCCAAAATAGTAAAATAACCGATTGGATGACAATAAACGTCCACGAACCCATCGCATTAGCCACCCCATCGGCGGCGCGCTGGCCGACGGTGAGCTGCTCCTCATAGAGTTGATTAACATCTTGGACGGGAGGATGCTGGTGTTTGAAAGGTGACGGAAAATGTAATTTTTTGGGCAAGACGGTATTTTGATTCATAAATTACCCTCCCCAGTTAGACTTTGTGGGCTTGTCGTTCAATATTATCCCTTAGCATACGGTGAAATCCATCATATTACATCAGGCAAAAGCCTTGAGCCACCTCCGACTAAGGTCGGAGAAAGGCTTATCGCTTGGGGTCGAGGGGTGATATAAACCTCATCGGCATAATACTTGCTATCCAAATTCCCTAAAATTATCGACATTACCGCTTGTTTCAGGTAAACTCATACCTGATTCTTTCTTGGGATATATTTTAATCGAGGTGAACTATGTATGGTGGGTGGTGGAACTATATCCGGTATGACGAGGGGCGTGATCGACCTCAGTTGAGTTGGGTGCTGCTGAAGCGCGTTTGGGTCTACGCTCAGCCTTACCAATTTAAACTATTGGGGTTGTTAACAACCATTTTCATCATTTCCGGCTTAAGCTTAATACCGCCGCTTTTGTATCGGGATTTGATTGATAACGCCTTGCCCAACGGCAACGTCACGCGACTCAACTGGTTGGCGGTCGGGATGATTGGCATTCCGCTGATTAATGCTCTGATTGGGATGTGGCAGCGCTATCTCAGCGCCACGATTGGTGAAAGTTTAATCGCCGATCTGCGCAATAGTTTGTACAACCACATGCAGCGGATGAGTCTCCGCTTTTTTACCCATGCCAAAACCGGTCAGTTAATGAGCCGGCTGAATAATGATGTGGTCGGCGCGCAGAGCGCCTTGACCGGCACGTTTATCAACATCTTGAGCAACATCGTCACGGTGGTGACGGTGCTGGTGGTGATGTTTATGCTTGAGTGGCGCTTAACGCTGTTGAGTGTGTCTATTTTGCCGCTGTTTATCCTGCCGACCCGGCGTATCGGCCGGGTCTTGCGCGAGGTTCGGCGCGAGAGTTTGGATTTGAACGGCAAAATGAACAGCCTGATGAACGAGACCCTTAATGTCAGTGGGGCGCTGCTGGTCAAGTTGTTTGGCCGCCAGCAGGATGAGATGAATCGGTTTAAGGATCGCAGTCGGGATGTAGCCCGTATCGGCATTAAGTCGGCCATGATCGGGCGTTGGTTTTTCCTGGGGATCGGCTTGGTAAGCGCCATCGGCACGTCGCTGGTGTTTTGGGTGGGCGGTCATTTGGTGCTGCAAGGCGCTTTCACCGTGGGCACCATCGTGGCCTTTGGGGCGTATCTCAACCAACTCTACGGCCCTCTAACCGCGATGAGCAACGCCCATATCGAATTTGCCACCAGCATGGTCAGCTTTGAGCGAGTCTTCGAAGTGATCGACCTGCCGCTGGAAATTGAGGATAAGGCCGACGCCGTTGACCTGGAGGATGTCAAAGGCGAAGTCGTGTTCGATCAAGTTTCATTTAGCTACGCCGCCGGCGGCGATGGCGGCGCGGGCGGGCTCGGGCTGACGGTGGATCCGAAAGACAGCCGCAACGGGACGCCGGTCCCCTTAACCGCACCTGTGGCCAGCCGCAGCATGGCCATCGAGCAGGTGAGCTTCCATATCGAGCCGGGGCAGTTGGTGGCCTTGGTCGGACCCAGCGGTGCGGGTAAAACGACTATGACCTATCTCCTGCCGCGTCTGTACGACCCCACTGCGGGCCAGATTTGTATCGACGGGCACGATTTGCGTCAGGTGAAGCTGCGCTCGCTGGCCCAATCGATGGGGATGGTGACCCAGGAAACCTATCTTTTCCACGATACCATTCGGGCGAATTTGCTATACGCCAACGCCAACGCCGGCCAAGCCGAGATTGAAGCCGCCTGCCAGGCAGCCAACATTCACCACTTCATCGAAACGCTGCCGGAAGGCTATGAGACCGTCGTCGGTGAGCGGGGCTATCGCTTAAGCGGCGGCGAGAAGCAGCGCCTCGCCTTGGCGCGAGTCATCCTCAAAGACCCCCGAATTTTGGTTTTGGATGAGGCCACCAGCAGCTTGGACAGCCAGAGCGAGGCGCTCATTCAAGAGGCGCTGGAGCGGATCATGCAGGGGCGAACCAGCTTGGTCATCGCCCACCGGCTCAGTACCATCCTGGCGGCTGATGTCATCCTGGTGATGAATCAGGGCCGCTTGGTGGAACAGGGATACGGCAGCGAGACCCGGTCTGCGCACGAAGTATTGTTGGCCCAAGGCGGACTGTATGCTGACCTTTACCAAACTCAGTTTCGATACAGCCCCGACTCTGTGGCGACCTCGTCTTGACGTTAGATTTTTATTAGACAAAGTGATACTTCAGGTAAACGTTAAGACGATTAAAGCGCAACTAATCTGGCCGACTGGCGTGAAACAGGATATACTCATACATCGTCCTGTTCGAAAACAGCCCTGGACTAATGCTGAATTAACACCGACAATGAAAATCAGGGGATAGGAATTAGAAATGAGGAATTAGCTTTGTCCCGACTCCTAATCCCCATTTCCTACTGCCTATTTCCAAAGGAGAGACCAATGTCAAAACCCAAAGTATTTGTCACCCGATCCATCTTGGATGCCGGGCTGGATATAGTACGAGATTTCTGTGAGGCTGATATCTGGTCGGGGGAACTGCCGCCGCCCCGTGAGGTGCTGCTAGAGCGCGTTAAGGGGGTCGAGGGGATTCTGTCGCTGCTGACCTCCCAAATTGACGATGAAGTCATGGCCGCCGCAGGCACCAATTTGAAGGTGATCAGCAATTATGCGGTTGGCTATGACAACATCGACATTCCGGCGGCTACTCGGCGCGGCGTACCGGTGGGCAACACGCCGGGGGTGCTGACCGATACGACGGCCGATTTTGCCTTTGCCTTACTGATGGCCGCCGCCCGGCGCGTGGTCGAAGCCGACGTCTATGCTCGCGCTGGCAAATGGCGGACGTGGGGGCCGAGCCTGCTGCTGGGCCAGGACATTACCGGCGCGACTCTGGGGATTATCGGTTTTGGGCGCATCGGCAAGGGAATGGCCAAACGGGCGCAGGGCTTCGATATGGAGATCTTATACTACAGTCCCAACTGCCCACCCGATCCCTATGCGGCGGAGATCGGGGCGCACTGTGTCGACTTAACGACCCTGCTGGAACGATCCGATTTTGTGTCGGTTCACGTGCCGTTGAATGACCAAACCCACCACCTGATTAACAAAGAGACTTTACGAATGATGAAACCGAGTGCGGTCTTGATCAACACGGCGCGGGGACCAGTAGTCGATACCGAGGCATTGTATGAGGCATTGCGAGACCAAGTGATCGGCTATGCGGCTCTGGATGTGACCGACCCGGAACCGATCCCGGCCGATCATCCGCTGTTGGAATTGGAGAACGTGATTGTCGCTCCACACATCGCCAGCGCCAGCTATGCCACCCGGGGTAAAATGGCGACGATGGCCGCTGAGAATCTGATCGCCGGTCTTAAGGGCGAGCATCTGCCCAACTGTGTTAATCCTCAGGTTTATGGGTAGGCGATTTTACTTGTGAATTGTAAACACGGTTTGGCTCAGTTCTACAAAATCGTGGTCCTCAAATGCTTGGGCAATTCGCGGAATATTTTGTAAAAATAGCCGTTCTAACTCAGCGTTTTTTATATTGCCGGTAGAAATCAACAGCAACTTGTATGGTTTATGGTAAAGGGTAAAAGAGTTTACAAAGTCAGCGTCTTTGGTGATGACTATCCGTTGTTCACGCTCAGAAATTCCGTTGATCATGTCGTCTGGCGTCCGATTTCCAAGAGGTAAATCAAGCGTGTGAATAGCGTCGTGACCTGCCTCCTGTAACCGATGAATAAGGCGACGAGGTAACTGAGCATCTACCAGAAACTTCATACTACAATAGTTTGGATACGTTTGACCTGGCTTAATTTTGTGGCAAAAGCTAATACCGCTAGGATATCGGCTCGTTCTAAGTCTTCGTAATCGGCTAGAATTTCCTCAATCGTCATTTCGGCGCTGAGTAATTCTAAGATCATTTCAACAGGATATCGCAACCCTCGGATACACGGTTTGCCATGACAAATTTCAGGATCTATAGTAATTCGTTCGCCCAGCGTTTTTGTCTCAATCTTGTCCATTAAATCGATTTCCTCCGCCGCATTGGTTCACGACTAGTGGATATTATAGGCTATCAAGAAATAATACCCAACTTTATCAGCGTCTTTTGCCGTCATCCAATGGGGAATGACCGACCGGCAAACACGATATTTGAAAGGGGGCAGTTATTACCGGCAAAACTGAGTGGTCAGAGTTAGTATTTTTTACATCCACCTTAAACCGTCAGCAGATCCTCCAACTCGGCCGCAGATACGACCGGCTGTTTACAGGTGAAGTTCTGGCACACATAGGCTGTGGCCTGACCCTCTTGCATTGGCCGCGAGTCAACGAGTTCAGGATGCCCGGCGGTGTGATTTTCGGGAGCGACAGCGACCACTTGATTGGGGCGGTAAGCGGCGTACACCGTTTCTAATAGAGCGCGTGTATCGTCGCCGTCAGGTGAGCCAATAATGGCGATCTCTTTGGGCGAGGCCAGAATAAATTCCAAAGCGCCCAGCCAATTGGCAAATGCCGCCGGGTATTGCACCATCGCCTGTTGCAGCGATGCCAGGGCCGTTATCGCCGGTGTTTCATAGGTAGCTTGGCCGGTGTAAGCGGCCAATTGTAGCAAGACTCTCACGGCCATACTATTGCCACAAGGGGTCGCATTATCCTGCAAGCTTTTGGGCCGCGTGACCAGCGTTTCATGATCATCGGCGGTATCGAAGAAGCCGCCGTGGTTATTATCGGCAAAGTGCTCCAGGACAACATCCATCAATGAGCGGGCTTGTTGAAACCAGCGCGGGTCGAAGGTGGTTTGGTAGAGCGCCAGCAGGCCATCGGCGTAAAAGGCGTAATCTTCAAGATAACCCATCAGTTTGGCTTCGCCGGGTTGGGCTTTCCACGTGCGGAACAAACGCCCGTCTTTCATCATGGTTGATAGGGTGAATTCGGCGTTATTTTCGGCGACCGTTTGGTAATCGGCCCGATCTAAGACGCGCGCTGCTTCCGCGAAGGCGGCCAGCATAAGACCGTTCCAGGCTGTTAGAATCTTTTCGTCACGGCCGGGCTTGACGCGCTGTTCCCTGACCTCGAACAGTTTGGCCCGGCCGCGCTCAAGCACCGCGTTTAAGGCGTCGAGTGTTAGACCCTGCTGCTCCGCCACGGTCTGCAACGGGCGCGGCAGGTTGAGGATCGAGTGGCCTTCAAAGTTCCCGGTGGGAGTAACATCGTAAGCTTGGCAGAACAGCACCCCGTCGGCCGGCCCTAACACCGCCGTGACCTCTGCCGGCGTCCAGACGAAGAATTTACCCTCCTCGCCCTCACTGTCGGCGTCTTGAGTTGAATAGAAGCCGCCGGCCGGATCGGTCATTTCCCGCATGACATAGTCGAGCGTCTCTTCGACAATATGCCGGTAAAACGGGTTCCCGGTGAGCTGGTAGGTATGCAGATAGAGGCGGGCCAACAGGGCGTTGTCATACAGCATCTTTTCAAAGTGAGGCACCAGCCAGCGCGCATCGACGGAGTAGCGATGGAACCCGCCGCCTAGCTGATCGTACATACCGCCGTGGGCCATTTTGTGCAGTGTGAGTTCCAGCGTCTGGAGCGTGCTGGCCTTTGGATGATGATGATAGCTGCGTAGTAGAAAATCCCAGGTCATCGGCTGCGGGAATTTGGGCGCTCCTTGCAGCCCGCCTTCGATTCGATCAATCGTGCGGGCTAATGTTTGCAGAGCCAACTCCGGCACCGCCGGATCGAGCGAGCCGCCGGCTTGCAGTGGAATGGAGGCGGTCATGCGGCCGAGCATGGCTTGCCCATTTTGAATCACATCCGCTTTACGCTTCTGGTAGGCATCGGCCACGCCAAGCAACACTTGTTCGAAGCTAGGCATATTGTAGCGGGGGGTCGGCGGGTAATAAGTTCCGCCATAAAAAGGAATGCCTTCCGGCGTTAAAAACACGCTCATCGGCCAGCCGCCATGCCCGGTCATCGCCACCACCGCATCCATATAAATCGAGTCGAGATCAGGCCGCTCCTCTCGGTCAACCTTGATGTTGATAAAATGTTGGTTCATAAGTTGCGCGGTACGCTCATTTTCAAAACTCTCATGTTCCATCACGTGACACCAGTGACAGGCAGAGTACCCAATACTGAGAAAAATGGGTTTGTCTTCGGCTTTGGCCCTGGCCAGCGCTTCTTCGCCCCAGGCGTACCAATCGACGGGATTGTTGGCGTGCTGTAATAGGTAGGGACTGCTCTCTTTGGCTAATCGGTTGGGCAAGTCGGCCTCCTTTTTTTCTAAAACTGACTATAAAAATTTAGGGGGTAGTATAGCAGTGATGGGTTTTCTTGTAAATAAAAAAGAAAGAGCCACCGAAATTTCGGTGGCTCCTCTTTGTGAATAATAAAATAGAGTACTTGAAGAATAAAAGATAATTAGAGGTTAGAAACGATGTTGCTGAAGACGTTACCAACAACGGGACCGAGCAGTAAGAGAATAGCAATAACTACAATAGCAACGAGTACGAGAATCAGTGCGTATTCAACCAAGCCCTGGCCTTCTTCTTTGGGAAGAAATAGCATCGCCGGTTACCTCCTTTCTATGAAGTTTTTAGTGTACAACGGTTTTACCTTATCATAATTTATGAGGTTTGTCAATCGATCTATCCAAATTTTGATGAAATCTTTACTTGATTTTTATCCTATGTTGAATTATACGGATATTAAGCCTGTTCGATGGTGGAGCGGTTGTGGCGCTTATAATGGTTTACTTCTAGCCCAAAATTCTCCTTGACGTGTCGATTGAGTTGGCTTAAGATGAAAGTTAAAGGGAGTTTTAACGCTCCCACGTTATTTTTAGAGAGAAGGTTTTTTATGACTGTGATACGTGTCCTGATCGCTGAAGACCAAACGATTTGGCGGGAAATTTACTGCCGGGTGATTGAAGAAGCGCCGGGTACCGAACTGGTGGCCGCCGTGGCCGACGGTCAAGCCGCCGTGGCCGCGGCTCGGGAACTCAAACCTGACGTGATGCTGTTGGATATTCAGATGCCCCAACTCAACGGTATCGAAGCCGCTAAGCAGATTAGAGCCATGCTGCCGGAGGTGGGGCTGATTCTGATCTCGCACCATGCCCAGCGCCAGTATGCCGAAGTTTTTCTGCGTAACGGTACCTCCGGCAAAGCCTATCTACTTAAACACACGCTGAACGAACCGGTGGAACTCATTCGGGCCATTGAAGTAGTAGCTGAGGGGGGGGCGATGTTAGCGCCTGAAATTCAGGATGAACTGCTGCAACTGGCTTCAGCCGCGCCCTACGCCCAACTCAATGAGTTGACTAAACGCGAAAAAGAGGTACTCGGCTTAATGGCCGAAGGGTACACCAACGTCAGTATTGCCAACAAATTGAGCGTCAGCGAACGGACCGTGGAGAGTCACGTCAATAATATCTTTTCCAAATTGGGGTTGAGTTCCGAGGCGACTCGTAATCCTCGGGTGATGGCCGTGCTTTTGTTTTTACAGGCGGGCCAGTAGCGTACTTTAGATCATTATTTCAGTTTTGGCTTTTTGCAAGTGATAGGTAAAGGCTTGAAGATGAGCCGGCGCCGGACTAGATCGAGTCATTGGAACCCGTACGTGGATCGTTGTTCCTTGTCCGGTCGTTGAGTCAAACGTTAAGCGCCCTCGCCAGGCCAGGGTCCGCTCATTCATTGACAGCAGCCCCAAATGCCCGGTCTGCCCCATAAGTACCTCCGGCGTATCCGGCAGCCCACAACCCGTATCTTGAACCGTGAGACTGATCGCGGTTTGTCCCCAGCGCAAATGAATTAAAATCTGCTCGGCATGAGCGTGAAACAAAGCATTATCGATAGCTTGACGGCTAATGTAATACAGATCCGTTTCCAGCTTTTGATTGTTAATGCGATAATCGTCAAACCCCTGGGCGGTTAGGGTGATGACTCTTGGCGCGGAGGAAGGTAAGACTTGTTTGCCGATCGAGTCCAGGTAAGCTTGCAAGGCCGCGATCAAACCCAAATCGGTCAAAACCGAAGGATGCAGCCCTTGTGTAATTTCACGCAAGCGGCGATTGAGGTATTGCGCTTCCTCTTCCAAAGTGACCAGACCTTGCTCCACTTGAAGGGGATGCGTGCTTAACCGGCGTCGATTGAGGCGCATCGTCATCGACATGGTTGATAGCCGGCTGAGGATATCATCGTGCAGCTCAATGGCCAGATGTCGCCGTTCTTCTTCCTCGGCGTCGATGGTGCGCCGGTAGGCGAGCTGTAATTTAGCAATTGTTTCTTCGAGATCGGTCACCAGGCAAGCGTTCTTAACTACCAATGCTAGCTGACCCGCCATTAAGTTGAGCCAGCGCCGAGCAGCGGGGCCAATAGCGGTAGGGGAATGTCTCTGCCCAAATCCGATCAGGCCGATTAACTCGTCCCCCAACCTTAGTAGGGCGATATCGTCTATTTCCAAACTCAGCAGCCCTTGGCGTAAGGCGCTCTCCGGTAAACTCGCTACCGGGTGGGCGCCGTCCGGTAGATCTAAGGCAATATCAAACGGTAGTTCAGTTAAATCAAGGGGTGGTGTTGCGCCCGCTGCACGCAGCATAGCGAGGACGTTGTCATCGACGCGATAACGCCATATTGACAAATGACTGACGGCTAGAGTCTCAAATAATGTGTTGGTAATTTGATCGAGAAGTTGCTCTTGATCGGATGTATCCTGAACGAGCCGGCTGAAGATTTCAGTGGTCTGCCAATAGGCCATCACTTCACCGTTCCCGATCCGGCTGAACCTTAGCCCGAGCCACAAACTGATTAACCCCAGGATCAACCCGATCAGGCCGGTAATCCATGAGATTTCTTCGAAGGCCAGGAGTACACAAAGGAGTAGGATAGTCAATGCTCCTGGTATCAGAATGAGCACCATACCTCGCTGCCGCTGGATGGAGTTATCCAACGGTAGCGAGAGTTTGCTCCATAGTTTCGTTATTTGGCGCAAACCAGCGGCGGTTCGATATTTTTTTAAGGAGAACAGCTTGTTATCAAGCATGTCTTTAACTGACTTGATTGAAGTGAAACGTTCAGTCTTTGGCTATCCGCTCTTGGCTTTTTTGTGAGGCAAATGTGTAGACTATAAGGTCGATCGATGGCCCAACGTTTTCTCTAATTTTAAAGCTGATGGCTGAACGTTGAGAGCGGATAGTTGACCACTTGCTTACTTAAAGGCGCTCGGACGGCTTCCTCGAACGTGCGTTGGTTGAGATGGGTCATTCGAGGCAGCGGTTCGGGACTCAACGGTTGGGGGGGCAGTCTGCGGTTTTTTGGCCCCGCCCATAACGGCAAAGACACCTAAACTGAGAAATCCCAATAAAATAATACCAACGGCTACAATCCACCACGGAAATTCGCTCTCCGGCACAGCCACTGTATCGGTGGTCGCGATCACGGCAGGGGCAGCAGCCTCAGCCTGGTCTTGATTTTCAACGGCGGGCACCGGGTTATTGTCAGCCTGAACGTCATCGGCTACTACCGCAGCCGATTCACCAGAGGTCATTGCTTGCTCTTCAGTCGAAGTGGGTGGGGCGGCTGGTTGACCCTCGCCAATGGTGAAAGCGACCAACTCACTCGGAATGGTTTGCAGACTGAATGACACTAGTTTGGCGTTTTGAACTTCGATAGTTGAGTCCGCATCCGGTTGTAAAATATTAAATGTCACCCGCGCCAGTGGACCGGTGCCGCTAACCGGTGGGGCCGGGTTTAGCAGGGTGAGGGCGTAGGTGACGCTGCCTTCGGCGTCATCGGCTTGATTGACGACGATAAAGCCTTGACTGGCCGGTAAAAATGAGCCGGCTTCAATTTGAACTCCGTCTCGGTCGGGATCGACATCTTGAACCGAAAAAATCGTCGGATCGAACTTGAGCTTAAATTCAGCCCCATAAAGCTCAGTGACATTTTCAGCGACGACATCAAGCACAAGCGTCTCTGCCGTCGAGTCGACCGGTTCCAGATAAATCCGGCTGCTCTGAGCGAAGGTCAGGGAGGCCGACAAAAACAAGATCGCTACCGAAAATGCCATTCCAATAATCGATATTTTTGAGAAATATTTCATCATGTATCTCCTCAAAGATAGCCAACAAGCCAAATAAATCTACAAATTTTAGCCAGGTCTTAATAGAAACATGTTCAAGAATCAGGTTAATAATCCCTGAGGGTGAACCAACCGTATCGACGGCGGTCGAAAAATCAAGCCGAGAATGAAGCGTGTATAAGTTTGTTGCATAGAAAGTAAGGAAGAAAGGGGCCAATTAAGCGCTGTGAACGCTTTACCTGGCGTGAGGCGCCTCAAAATTAGGGTCAAGCTAAGAAATGTCCCGTTACCACTCATCATAATAGTCCGCTGCCGGATGATGACCGACCAGAGATGTTGAGCAAACACAATGAATGAAACGAGCAAAAAATGAAGCATTTCATTAACCATAATTTTGAGATGGTAAGGAACAAAAACTGCTGGAACTTTAGGTCAGAAATTTCGTGGTTTTAATTTCAACCAGTAATACCTCTAAAATAACATGACCCCTATCTTTTAACAATAGCGATTCGGTACTGTTATCCGGTTTTTAGGGTTATTTTCATGGGTTATATGGAAATGTGTGTAATTTAAGAAATATGGTATAATGCGTGAAATTTGGTGCAACCTATCATTAAACAAATATTAATAAAATCATAGAACGAGGAGGTTACGCGTGAAACTTCACGAATACCAATCAAAGCGGATTTTTGCCAAGTATGGCGTCCCCATACCTGAAGGGGAAGTGGCAACCACGCCGGCTGAAGCCAGGGAAATCGCCCACCAAATTGGCGGTTCCGTGGTCGTTAAAAGTCAGGTTTTAGTTGGCGGACGCGGTAAAGCCGGTGGGGTCAAAGTTGCAAAAGACGCCGATGAAGCCGAACAATTGGCCAAACAGATCCTGGGTATGGACATCAAAGGCTTAACGGTTGAGAAAGTTTTAATCGACCCGACCGCCGATATTAGAGATGAAATCTATATCGGTGTGGTCATTGACCGGGCGCAACAAAAGCCGGTGATCATTGCTTCAGCCGAAGGTGGTGTTGAAATTGAGATCGTGGCTAAAGAAAACCCTGATGCCATCAAACGTGTGGCAGTTGATCCTGTATTTGGCTTGATGAATTTTCAAGCCACCAATCTGGCCTATGATCTGGGCTTAAAAGGTCACTATGTTGGTCAGTTCACTAAAATCATCAAAGGTTTGTACCAAGCCTTCATGGATACCGACGCCAGTTTGGCCGAAATCAACCCCCTGGTTGTGACCGGCGATGAACAACTCTTGGCCGTTGACGGGAAGATCGTCCTTGATGATAACGCCCTGTATAAGCACCCCGATTTGGCCGAAATGCGGGATATCCAAGAAGAAAGCCCCTCCGAACGGGAAGCCCGTCTGGCCGGTTTGAACTTCATCAAGTTAGATGGCGAAATTGGCTGTATGGTCAACGGCGCCGGTCTGGCGATGGCCACGATGGATATCGTGCAACACTTTGGCGGTTCGCCGGCCAACTTCTTGGATATTGGCGGTGGGGCCAACGCTGAAAAAGTAGCTAAAGCCCTGCGCATTATTCTCCAAGACCCCAACGTTAAAAGTATTCTGTTCAATATCTTTGGTGGGATTACCCGCTGCGATGAGGTAGCAAAAGGTATTCTAGAAGCCCTCAAGCAAGTACCTACCGATGTGCCGATGGTTGCCCGCCTGGTCGGGACCAATGAGGAAGAAGGTCAAAAAATTCTGGCTGAGGCTAATTTCCCCAGCGCCACCAGCCTGAGCGATGCCGCTCAACAAGCAGTAGCCCTGGCGAAAGGAGCATAAGAAAATGGGCATCTTAGTTGGCAAAAACACAAGATTAGTTGTTCAAGGGATCACCGGCCGTGAAGGGGCCTTCCACACCCAGCAAATGATTGAATACGGCACGAACGTCGTGGCCGGCGTTACGCCCGGCAAAGGCGGCGAGTGGGTTCACGGCGTGCCGGTCTTTGATACCGTTAAAGAAGCTGTAACCGCTACCGAAGCCAATACCAGTATTATTTACGTCCCGGCCCGCTTCAGCGCCGATGCTATCATGGAAGCTGCCGACGCAGGGATTGAACTGGTTGTTTGTATCACGGAAGGGGTTCCGGTTTTGGACATGGCCCGCGCCATGGCTTACCTGGCCAATAAGGACGTACGTCTCATCGGCCCCAACTGCCCCGGCCTGATTACCCCCGGCGAAGCCAAAGTAGGGATTACCCCCGGTCATATTCACCTGCCCGGCAACGTGGGTCTGGTCTCCCGCAGTGGGACGCTCACCTATGAAGTGGTCCAGGCTTTAACCGATAAAGGTATCGGGCAAAGCACGGCAGTGGGTATCGGCGGTGACCCGATCATCGGCACCAAGTTCATTGATACCTTAAAACTGTTCGAAAGCGACCCCCTGACCGATCAGGTGGTCCTCATCGGCGAGATCGGCGGCACGGATGAGCAGGTCGCGGCGCAATTCATCGCCGACCATATGAGCAAGCCCGTCACGGCCTTTATCGCCGGACGCACCGCCCCTCCCGGCAAGCGCATGGGTCACGCCGGGGCCATTATTCAGGGCGGCGAAGGCACCGCTGATGAAAAAATCAGAGCGCTCGAAGCCGTTGGCGTTAAAGTCGCCGAACTACCTACCCAAGTGGCTGATATCGTCGCCAGCCAGATGTAAGTCTAATATCTGAGTTGGTCCAAATCTAAATGCTAAAAGGGTCCGGATTAATTTCCCGGACCCTTTTTTATTGCATTTTCAGAGCAGACTAACTGTCTCTGTTGAGACGACTCCGGCAATGAAAACGTAGCGGAGCGACAAAGCTTGCCTTGTCATTCAAGGGAAGGTCACAGCAAGGTTACTTTGACGCTCCAAACCATTATTTTCAGAGGAGTTAACAACAGCCTTTTTTTCAGGCTCATGCAGCACTTCCGGAGCTTCGCTGCCTTGGCGGTCAAAGGGAATATCCTCACGCCAGCGGGAAGAGGGCAGAATCTTTTCCATATTGATCCGGTCTTTGTACTTGGCAGCCACGTCGAATACCTCGATGAGCAGGCCCTCGCTAAGCGTGATAGGATTAAGCCCCAACTGTCGGAACTTGTCGTTGCGAATAATCAACTCGTTGCGCCAGGCTTCGTTACGAGGGTTGATATAGTAGCGAATCTCGGCGCCGGTCAATTCCGCCACCAACTCGGCCAGATCACGCACGCAGTGCGTTTCGGTGGCTTGGTTAAAAATCTGAACTCGGTCGCCAGACTTGGGCGGCGACGTAATTGCCAACGAAATACAGCAGACCGTATCGCGAATGTGAATAAAGGCTCGGGTTTGGCCGCCGTGACCGTAAACCGTCAGTGGGTGATTGACCGCTGCCTGCACCATGAATCGATTGAGGACTGTGCCATAATCGCCTTCGTAATCAAAGCGGTTAACCAAAGCCGGATGCATTAGCGTTTCTTCGGTGTTCGTTCCCCATACCACGCCCTGATGCAGATCGGTGATTCTAACATTATCGTTCTTATTATAATAATGAAAGAGCAGGGCATCCATCGTTTTGGTCATATGATAGATGCTGCCCGGATGGGGCGGATACGGGATTTCAATTTCCTGATCGCGGCCCTCGATATCCACTTTAACCGTCAAATAGCCTTCCGGAATGGTCATGCCCGCCGTGCCGTACCCGTAGACGCCCATCGTCCCCAAATGAACCAGGTGAACGTCGATGCCGGCTTCAACAATGGCGCATAACACGTTGTGGGTGCCGTTGATATTGTTATCGACTGTATAGCGCTTATGCCGGGGGGATTTCATGGAGTAGGGGGCGGCCCGCTGTTCGGCAAAGTGAACAATGGTATGCGGTTTCTGCATCCGGAGCAGGTAGAGCAGTTCATGGTAATCTTCTGATAGATCGATATTAACGTAGTCGATAGTCTGGCCGGTTAACTCTTGCCACACCCGCAGCCGGGTCTCGATCGTATCAATAGGAGTCAGCGACCGGCAGCCCAGTTCGACGTCAATTTTGCGTCGCGACAAATTATCGACAATTGTAACATCGTAGCCTTCACTGGAAAGCCTTAGGCTAGTAGGCCAACCACAAAAGCCGTCCCCACCAAGTACTAATATTCGTCCTCGATTCACGTATGGTTTCTCCTCGTGACTTTAAATTTTAATTAAATTTTCTTAATGCCTAAAAAAAAATTGACCAAACGGCTGTTCAGTGCCGGTATTTTCTCTTTTCCCGGTTCAAACATCGCTTGGCCAGATTTGACAGACAAATCATTGTTTACGAAAATACGCGGAAATAATCCAAACGTCTGGAAGCATACCATAACTTTAGATTGACACAAATTTCACGTATGCTCGCCAGGGACTCAACACTAAATCTTCTGTTATGACAGAGACGAGGAGAACAATCGGTGCCACAAATTGAATCCGCCCCTCTTTATCATGAAAGCCATCATGAAAACAGGTCTAAACTCCGTATCGCCATTTTTACAGAGACCTTTTTACCCAAGATCGATGGGGTGGTCAGTATATTATGCTTAACCCTCCGTCGCCTGCAAGAGTTAGGCCACGAGGTCATTTTATTCGGGCCGCCGGGCGGACCGGCCGAATACGCCGGGGCTAAAATCATTGGCGTGGGCGGCCCCAAGGTGCCGCTGTATCCGGAACTGCGACTCAACATCCCCGGCCGGCGAGTTTGGCAAGAACTTAAGGCTTTTCAACCCGATTTGATCCATGTGGTCCACCCTTTTTGCTTGGGTGTCTTTGGTTTGCAGTTTGCCCGGCGTTTAGAGTTGCCGGTGATTGCGTCATTCCACACTCACATTCCCCGGTACGCCCAACACTACGGTTTAGGTTGGTTGTCGCCCTTAATTTGGTGGTATGAACGGTTACTTCACAACCAGGCCCACCTCAATTTATGTACGTCCACCGCTATGAAAGAGGAGTTGGAGGAGCAGGGTTTCCAGCGGGTTCGCTGGTGGAAACGCGGTATTGATACGGATCTGTTCTGCCCTGGCCCGATGGATGAGGGCCTGCGTCATCGTCTGACGGACGGCCATCCCGATGAGTTTTTAGTGGTAAATGTTGGACGGCAGGCCCCTGAAAAAGGCTTGTTTGGGCTGCGCGATACGATTTTTCCCCAAGAAGGGGTTCGGTTGGCATTGATTGGTCACGGCCCCAGCCATGACGACTTGAAAAAACATTTCGCGGGCACACCTACGCTGCTGCCGGGCTATATGCAAGGCCAAGAGTTAGTCGCGGCCTATCGCGCCGCCGACGCGTTTATCTTTCCCTCGACGACTGAGACATTCGGGTTGGTGGCCTTAGAAGCGATGGCCTGCCGAGTGCCGGTCATCGCCGCCCGGACAGGCGGCCTATTAGATACCATTAAGGACGGCTTTAACGGTCTATTCTTTGAGCCGGGCGAACCGGAAATGATCGGCGACCTGATCCGCAAGCTGCGCAACGACCCTGCCTTACGCGACTATCTGGCCGAGAATGCGCTGGTCCATGCCCGCAGCCGTTCGTGGCGGGCGACCATGGACCAGCTTGTCGATTATTACCGCACGACCATACGGCTCTTCCGGCAAATGCCGACAGACCAGCAAGTCGTCTCATAGCCAGTCGGGAATGGGGCTGGGCATCCGATAGGGCGCTATTCGCTCGAATTGTACCGGTCAATTTAACCGACGCCGACGCCTAATCTACGGCTTAGGGTCGGATTTTAGTAAGAAGCCGTGGCGTCGCTGGCCGGGAATGTTTCATATAGTTTTTCATCAAGCTCTTTTTGATCATAGCCATCAAATGGCTCTGCCCATTCTTGTTCTTGGGCTGCTTGTCGTTCGATTATTAATTGTTGCTTCTCGGACGAGGTGAGCGAACTATAATCCAACGCGCCATATATTGGGCAGTAGCCCCTTAAACCTCGATACAGCAGAAAACTGCCGCCGGCCAGACTAAACAATCCTCTGATCGAGACCGGCCGACGTAAGCCGCCCAAGAACATTGTCCCTCCAAAGACCAGGGAAGTAACCCGTTCATTATTGTTGACATTTGCTCGATTATAGTCCGTCATCTTTTCCCACTGCTCCCGAATCTCGGGGCGATTAAGCAACACGGCTGTTAATTGTTTGAACATCTTTATCCTTTCTTAGGGTGCTACTAAACTTTACGAATAGCCCATCAGATCACGTGTAAAGTCAATTCGAAATAATATCTGGGGGCCACCCGAATACAATTTATCGGTAGACTGCCGCTTGGGTTACAATTATGATAAAATAAGATGATTCTAAACCCTACACCCATTCGAGCGATAAATCTTACCCGGTGGAGTTAAATGAATATCATTCAACCAACCAACCAACTAACTAACAACGAAACAATCTATTCTCAAAGGAGACTTACATTATGAATGTCGATGGCCGTCATTATCGCACCATCTGGCTTAAAGACAGTGACCCCACAGTGGTCCAAATTATCGATCAGCGCCATCTGCCCCATGAGTTTGTGATCGAGGATTTAACCAGCGTCGAAGCAGTGGCCCGAGCCATCAAAGAGATGCACGTTCGGGGCGCCGGCTTGATTGGGGCCACAGCCGGCTACGGCATGGCCATCGCGGCGCTGCATGCGCCACGTACCTCGCCGCAGGCATTTATGGCAGCGCTGACTGCGGCGGGCGAAACGTTGAAGGCCACCCGCCCCACTGCCGTGAATTTAGAGTGGGCGGTTAAGCGCCAGTTGTCGGTGATTGAGGCCGCCGGCAACGACATCGAGGTTAAGATTCAAACCGCCTTCGATATGGCCCAAACCATCGCCGATGAGGATGCCGATTTCTGCCGCCGCATCGGCCAGCACGGACTGCCGCTCATCGAAGCCATTAGCCGCCGCAAAAACGGCGAGCCGGTCAACATTTTGACCCATTGCAACGCCGGTTGGTTGGCCTTTGTCGATTATGGCACGGCCACCGCGCCGATTTATGCCGCTCACGATCAGGGCGTTGCGGTTCACGTTTGGGTTGATGAGACTCGCCCGCGCAACCAGGGCGCTCGGCTGACCGCTTGGGAATTAGGCCAGCATGGCGTACCGCACACCGTCATCGTCGATAACGTAGGCGGCCATCTTATGCAGCACGGCTTGGTCGATTTGGTGATTACCGGCACCGACCGGACCACCTATACCGGTGATGTCGCCAACAAAATCGGCACGTACCTCAAAGCGCTGGCCGCCCGCGATAACGGCCTGCCGTTTTATGTCGCTCTGCCTTCATCTACCTTTGATTGGGAGATGCGCGACGGCTTGGCCGAGATTCCCATCGAGCAGCGTGATGGGACGGAGGTTTCTTATATCGGTGGTTTGCACGACGATAGCATTAAAACGGTGAGGCTTACCCCGGCTACCAGCCCGGCGGCCAACTTTGCCTTCGACGTCACGCCGGCGCGTCTGGTCACCGGCCTTATCACCGAGCGCGGCATTTGCGACGCTTCGGAAGCGGGTATTTTGGGGTTGTTTCCGGATAAAAAACCGTCAGCCTAAATTGATGGCTTGCAAGTGGTCGGGGTCGTGGGTGGGGCGCGTCAGATTTTGCGAGGCGGGATTATAGGTGGGGTCCAAGGCCAAGGCCACCCGATAATATTTCATGGCTTCGGTGCGATTACCGGTTAGTTCGTGTAGAATACCCAATAGATTGAACGCTTCCGGGCGAGACGGATCGAGGCCGATGGCCTGCTTGGTGTGTTCTTTAGCGGCCTCCAAG
This sequence comes from Anaerolineales bacterium, assembly GCA_020634855.1. Lineage (GTDB taxonomy): Bacteria > Chloroflexota > Anaerolineae > 4572-78 > J111 > JAGRBY01. The sequence continues at coordinate 105,009 of JACKAU010000013.1, read as the reverse complement.
CGATGGTTTTCTAGCGATGATTTGGTCAACGTCAGATGTTTTTCATAGGCTGACGCCTGCGCCGCCTCTCCCGCTTGGTGATCGATGATCTTTATGACCATCTCGCGTAGGTCTTGGGCGGAAAAAGGTTTGGCGATAAAATCAACCGCCCCCAATTGCAGGGCTTCAACGGCGCTGTCCACGGTGCCATGAGCCGACATAAGGATTACCCGCACTTCAGGCCGGAATCGAGCCATGTGGCGTAAAATCTCCAGGCCGTCCAGATCGGTCATTCTAAGATCCAGTAGCACCAGCCCTATCTGGTTTTCCTCTAATTTATCCAACGCTTCTCGACCATTGGCTGCCGAGATAAGGTCATATCCTAGCGGAGCCAGCGCCTGGACTGCCGTTTGGCGGATATTTTCTTCATCATCTACAATAAGTATCCCGCGACGATACATCTTCCCTGCCCCCTTTTCCCCAACCGATAACTACCCAACCGGGCGATTGACCGCTTTGCTTATAGTTTAATATAAAAACCGTTGGCTGCCATCCATCATTTGGGTAGATTTTTTACTGGTTAGGTAAACAGGTTTTTGCAGATGACGCCTGGCTAGGCGTTTTCAGCTTGCCGGTCGGCCCACTTGGTCGCACCCATTATAATGGTAATCAATATGAAGGCCGTTAACGACATAAACGGAATAGTGATAAAGCCGAGGTAGTTGACCCAACTCATGTCGCATGGGATACCGGCCTGGCAGGCTGAGGGATGGGGAAAAACCCCAAGCTGAATGAGATAGTGGTACAGGGCCACAAACATACCAATGATCGAAAAGGGCAGCACATAATTGGGCAAAAGTTCATCCTGACTAATTATACCGATAAGAATGATTAGGGTCAGGGGGTACATCAGAATGCGTTGGTACCAGCAAAGCGTACACGGTATAAAACCGGCAATTTCACTATAGTACAAGCTGCCTAACAGCGCCGCCAAAGCGGGGAACAGGGCCAGGTAAGCCCCATATTGTTGTAAGAAAGGTATTAGTTTATTCATTTGATCAGCAGGTCAGTAATTGACTCCTCCGCGCTCCTTGAGTTTAATCAAAACAGCTTCATTTTAGCGACAGTTAGATTATTTGCCAAGAAAATTCAGCCAAATTACAACTTGTCCCTAAAATTTATTGAACGATGAAAAAATCGCCGACGTTTCCCTTCAAATCTGCGGCCGGCCGGGCGGCCTATCACGCCGCGTACCAGCGCATGCTGTCTTTGTGGCCGGCGCGCCCCGAACCGATCGATGTCCCGACCTGCGTTGGTTCAACCCATATCAATGTTTGCGGGCCACACGATGGGCCGCCTTTGTTTCTGCTGCACGGTTTCAACGTTAGTTCGACAATGTGGGCTGCCAATATTGGCCCGTTGAGCCAACGATTTCGCACCTACGCCATCGACATTATCGGCGATTTCGGTTTGAGTATCCCCCATTGGCCGATCAACACGGTTAGGTCTCTTATGGTCTGGCTGACCGATCTTCTCGATGCCCTTGGCCTGGCCAAGGCGCATGTAATGGGCATGTCCTACGGCGGCTGGCTGGCGGCTAACTTTGCCCTTCACGCCCCGCACCGAGTCGACAAACTGGTATTGCTGGCCCCCGGCGGCACACTGCTGTCGATTAACCCGATCTTCTTGCTACAAGCGGTCCCGATAGCCCTGTGGCCGAATCATTATTTTACCAACTACTTCTTCAAATGGGCTTCGGTCCACCGGCAAATCGACGATCCTACTTATCATACCCTGTTCAACGCCATGATCGATCAAGCCGCCATTGGCGAACGATATTTCAAACGGCTGCTCAGAACCATCATCCCCAAAATGTCCGATACGCAGTTGCGCTATCTCACCGCGCCGACGCTGCTGCTCATCGGCCGTCAGGAAGTACTTTACAATCCGGTCAGAGCCATTAATCGCGCCCGCTGGTTGATTCCCAATCTGCAAGCCGAACTGCTGCCAACCGCCAGCCACGATCTGGTTTTCGCCCAGTCGCATTTGATCAACCGGCGGCTGCTTGAGTTTTTATGTTGATCCATACGATCCGTTTAATCCGTGTTCCATTTTGGTTGGGGCTTCGCGACGTTGCGGTTTATGATAAAATTCCCCGAATTCCTGAAGCGCTTTATAATTCAGAGACGATTCGCTATTTTAATATCTGCGAATGAATTCTCAGCCTATAAAAGAAACGTGTTGAAAACACGTTAAGGGGGAACCCAATAACCTGTTTCAACAGGTTTTCTTTAGCAGCGACCGAATTCATTCGGTTGCGATAGGCCGGCTGGCTACAGACCAAGAATTACCGAATCCTCTCATTCACATTGAAGGAGACAGACATGCCCGCAGAACAACACCGATTTGATATCGCTATCATTGGCTCCGGTATAGCCGGTTCGGCTTTGGGCGCTATCTTGGCGCGCCAGGGATTAAAGGTGATCATTTTTGAAGCCAAAAGCCACCCCCGCTTTGCCATTGGCGAGTCGTTGATCTTGGAAACGTCGGAAACAATGCGCGCTCTGGCCGATTTCTTTGATGTGCCGGAACTGGCTTACTTTAGCTCCGAAAACTACGTCTCGCACATCGGCACCTCGCACGGCGTCAAGCGGCATTTTAGTTTTCTTTACCACGATCCTCATCAACAGACCCATAATTTACAGCACACGCTGCAAGCGGTTATCCCCAAACAGCCGCACGGTCACGAGCTGCATCTGTATCGCCAGGACAGCGACTACTTTTTGATGACCACGGCGATTGCTTACGGCGCGGTGGTTTTGCAAAATACGCCGGTTAAGGATGTCACGATCCGGCCGGAGGGGGTCGAGATTGTCGCTACCGATGGGCGGACCTTTGCCGCCGATTACGTTGTCGATGCCGGCGGCTTTCGCTCGATTCTGGCCGATAAATACGACCTGCGCGACCGTGATGTACGCACCCATTCGCGGGCCATCTTTACTCACATGGTTAACGTGCCCTGTTACCATGAGGTCAGCGCCTCAAAGAGGGCGTATGGGCTGCCATTCCGTGTTTCAGAAGGGACGCTGCACCACGTTTTTGAAGGCGGCTGGTTGTGGGTGATCCCGTTCGATAATCATCCCCGCTCAACCAACCCGCTGTGCAGCGTCGGCTTGATGCTCGATCCACGGGTGCATCCGCTGCGGGAGGATTTAACGGCGGAAGCGGAGTTCTGGGCCTTTCTGGAGACGTTTCCCGCCATCCAAGCTCAATTTACCTCGGCCCGCCCGGTGCGCGAGTGGACTCGCACCGGACGTATTCAATATAGCTCGAAGCAGGTGGTGGGGGATCGCTTCTGCTTGCTGGGGCATGCCGCCGGGTTTATCGACCCGCTCTTTTCCAAAGGCTTGTACACCTCGCTGATGACGGCGGGCTTGCTGGCCCATTTACTGCTGGAGGCCCACCAGACCGGCGACTATTCCGCCGCGCGCTTCGAACCGCTGGAAACCCTAACCCTTAACTTTATTCGCACCAACGACCGGCTGATCGCGAATTCCTATAAATCGTTTGGCAATTATAAGTTGTGGAACGTCTACACGGTGCTGTGGCTGCTGGGCGCGTACACCGAACTGATCAAACTACACAGCGCCCATTTTCAAGCCGTCGATCGCTATAGCTATTTTGCCCAGGTCGCCTCGCTCAAATTGGTCGGTGGGGGGTTTGAGGTGTTTGATCGCGTGGCCGCCGTGATCGATACGATCATCGATCAGGTCGATCCCCACGATGAAGCCGCCGTTGACCGGGCGGTAGCCGCCATTAAGGCCGTTTTTGCCGGCCTCGACTGGCTGCCGCTGCCGTTCCGCGACATCCTCGACGGCAAGAATCATCTACCGGCCAACAAACTCCGCTTACGGCTGTTCAAACCGGAAACCGGCTTTATGGGCCGAGGCTCGTACCGCCGGCATTTCTTCGGCGACCGCTCCCTGGCGGATGTGGTCTGGGCGTTTGTGCAGGAAGAGTTGAAATATTCCCGGCCGTCGTTAGCCCTCAAGCATCGGCTCGATTATGCGACCAAGCGTGAATAACGGCGTAGGGGCGAGGCAACTCGGAGAGCCGGTGGTTGGCCATAGTTGCCTCAATCCGAGTTGCCTCGCCCCTACCGGTCGTCTCATCGAAAAGTTCTGGTCTCTTTCTGTTTCTAGCATAGACGATAGGGTTCAACCAAGCCACATTATTACCCCACCACCACATTGACCGCCTGCACCACGCGCAACAACGCCCTGGCCTGGGCGTCAGGAAAGACGCCGGTTAAGCCCTGGTAATGGATGTCGGTGTAGGGCTGATCATAAAGCAGCTCCGGATCAAGGGTGCCGTTGGCCGTTAAGTGGTCGATGATGTAATTGACAAAGCGAATTTGATCGGCCGTGTAGGTCTGACCATCGAGAAATGCAGCGAAACGCTCCTTGGCTTTACCGCGATCCAGGCCAACCAGACTGCGAATAAAGGTAGCGAGGTTATCGTGTTGACCATAGACCTGTGAAAACTGCTCCTGGCCGCCCACTTCCTCAGCCTCGTAGAAAAATGCTTCCAGCGCGGCTAAATCCTCGGCTGTTAGCGGGATGCCCCACCGAATTTTCTGAATGGCCACATAATCTTCATGGGCGCGGATGAACTGCTCGACCTTCTTCTTGTATTGAGGCACGTTAACGCCGGTTGCGCCATAGGGCACATTGCCCACTTCTTTGAGGATGCCCCCCGCATCTTTGAAAGTAGTGTATATTTCCTTCCGTTTCGTTTTGTCGGCATGGACAACGATCTCGCGCAGCCGGGTGCGAACATCATCCATAAGGGGCAGCGTAATACGCTCCCAAAAAGCTTCGCCCTGAAGTTCCTCAAGAAAGGGGAGTTGGGCATTGACCTTAGGAATGTTGGGCTTGGTTTCAAGGTTGGCAGCCAGGTCGATGATTTTGTCGCGCAGCGTGTTGAAGCGAGCCGCCCCTTCTAAGTGGGCCAACTGCAAATCCAACACCATCAAATCAAAGCGTTTGGCGGTTTCATCGTTATCGACTTGGGTAGACGGCAGGCCGGAGACGTATTGGGCCAATTGGGCGGCATCAGTCCGGCTCAGGTTATCCCAACGTCGGCGCGACTGGAAGGGATCAACATACTCCCGCTGCGGTCGCACGATGAAATTATCGGTGTTCATGGCGGCTACGTAGTGGTGCAGAGTATCGGCCAGGTCGGCGGCCAGGGGCGCCAGTTGGGGATTGCTTTTGACCAGACGCCGCGTTTCTTGCAGCAAAGCCAACCGCTTCTTGAAGAGGGATTGGCTCAACGGTTCGGGCTGGCTGCTTTTCACCCCTTCGGGATTCTGGTCGAAGAACTCGAAGTTCATGCAGGCATCGAAGATAAGGAAGTGGGTTTTATCCTGACCGGGGCCAAAGAGATCGGGGCGCAGGCGGGTGCCGCGGCCAATCATCTGGAAGAATTTCGTTTTGGAGCGCACCACTTTGAAAAAGACCAGATTAACCACCTCCGGCACGTCGATGCCGGTGTCGAGCATATCGACCGAGATGGCGATGTGAGGCTCTTGGTTGGGCTTGCTGAAGTCATCGATGAGCGATTGAGCATAGTTGACATAGTTATCGATGACGCGGGCAAATTTACCTTTGTACTCAGGATAATGAACATTAAACCGCTCTTCGATGAAGAGAGCGTGGTTATGGTTTTTGGCGAAGATAATCGTTTTGCCCAGCCGGTCGCCGCCGGCCACTTTGAGGCCCTGCTCCATCAGGGTCTTGAGGATGAGATCAACCGTATCGGTATTAAAGAGCCAGGCGTTGATGGCGGCAGCATCGACGGCGTCGGGGATCTCCTCGCTGTCGCCCCAGTCGAGCCGCTCCCACTCAGCCTTGGCTTCGTCATCCAGGTCATCATATTTGATGCCCTCACGGATGAATTTGGTGGGCGTTTCGTAAGCCTGGTAAGGGACCAGGAACGCATCGGCGATGGCCTGCTCTAACGGGTAGGCAAAGGTCGGCACCCCATCTTCCACGTTGAAAAGTTCATACGTGTTGCGGTCGACGTCATCTTTCGGCGTGGCGGTTAGACCCACCAGCAGGCTGTCGAAGTAGGCGAAGATGGCTCCGAATTTCTGGTAGACGGAGCGATGGGCTTCGTCGATGATGACCAGGTCGAAGTGACCGACGCTAAACAGCTTTTGCCCGTCATCTTTGGCCTCGTCGATGAGGTTCATCATCGTATGATAGGTGGAAACGACAACGCGAGCGGCAGGGGCCTGCTCTTTGCCGCCGGCCTCCAGCAGATTGACCGGATTGCTGGCGGGTAGATGGCTTTTGAAGGCTCCGGTAGCCTGGCGCACCAACGCGCTGCGGTCGGCCAGGAAGAGAACCCGCTTAACCCACCCGGCCCGCATCAGCAGATCGACCAGCGCGATAGCGACTCGCGTTTTGCCGGAGCCGGTCGCCATAACCAACAAGCCTCGGCGATGGACCTGGCTAAGATGTTCGGCCATGCGGCGAATAGCTTCGTTCTGATAATAACGGTTGACAATGGCGGCATTAATCTCTACCCCGGCCAACGGCAGAGCGCCGCTGCGGCGCTGGATGAGCAGCATAAGCTGATCTTTGGTGTAAAAGCCCTGTACCTGGCGGTGCGGATAGCGCTGGTCGTCCCATAGATAGGTCGTGTAACCGTTGGTGTAGAAGATGATGGGGCGTTGACCGTGCATCGACTCCAGGCAGTCGGCGTACAGGTTGGCCTGCTGTTTGCCCTGGTTGGGGTTGGTACTGGTGCGTTTGGCTTCAACCAGGGCCAGAGGCAGGCCGTCGTCGCCCCACAGCACGTAATCAACCTTGCCGCTGCCTGTGCCGAAAGGCATGCCGGTTACCTTGTACTCCGCTACATTAGGCCCGGCCGGGTCCCAACCGGCTTCACGCAGCAAGACATCGATATAGCGCCGGCGGGTTTCGGCTTCGGAATAGTCGTGGGTATCGGGCACGGTTTGGTTGACCACTTTTTGGGCAGCAACCTGGGCCTGCAAGGCGGCCAGTTGGGCTTTGAGCGTTTCGTTTTCGCGCTGCTGCTTGAGTAGGGTCTCATCGCGTGCTCTGAGATCGGCGTCCAGCTTTTTTAGCTGCGCAACCGATTTACGAACCAGATCTACCGTCGGCGTAGGCAGCAGCTTCTCATCGAACTTTTCGGGAATGGTCGTGGGGTCTGCCTTAGTGTAGGTGCGGGCCAGCCAATAAAGAACGTGGCGCAGTTCCATCGCCATATCCAGCGCCGTGTGCGCCGAGACGGAGCTGCGGCTGTGAACGGCCTGATTGCCGTTTCGGCGCAGCACCTGGGCCTTGAGATAAATCGTCTGGGGAACATTGTCTCGAAAGCTGCGGTCGTGCAGCAGCGCCGACAGATTATCGTCATAAGGGTATTCGAGCGCGGGGTCGTGGCTGTAGAGCCACTGCACAGCCAGCTCCAAAGTTCGGCGGGCGTGAAAACAGGCGCTGCGCGGATCAGACTGAACGTACTCCTCAACCCGCCGCGCCGAGCGGTAAAGGTCAGGCCATTCCGTTTTGAGAAAAGCAAAATTGGACATAGGCTTGTTCCTATATTTAATAACGGCATCCCGTAGGGGCGACGGCAACGTCCCCAAACCGCCGCATGGAATGATATGTTCCAATGACGTTGCCTCGCCCACACGGCAACGGTACGCCCGTTGGTAACCGAATGCCCCATTCCCCGACCGGGGGCGAGGCCATCGGATTGAACGATTCGTTCCCCCCCCACCGATTGGGCCGATTGCCGTCGCCCCTACATCCATCCCCGTAGGGGCGATGGCAACGTCCCCAAACCGCCGAATGGAATCATATCCCCAATGACGTTGCCTCGCCCACATGGCAACGGTACGCCCGTTCGTAACCGCATGCCACATCCCCCACGGGGGCGAGGCAATCGGATTGAACAATCCGTTCCCCACCACCGATTAGGCCCATTGCCGTCGCCCCTACATTCATCCCCGCACGGCGACGTCACGCCTATTGGTAATCGAATGCCGTATCCCGACCAAGGGCGAGGCAATCGGATTGAACGATTCGTTCCCCCACCACCGATTAGGCCCATTGCCATCGCCCCTACGAAATATACGACATCGTATCCAACATCTGGTCTAAATTGTCCCGATCCTCAGCCCAGCGTAACGGATTCTCCTGAATATATTGCCGAACGGCATTCAACTCCCGTTCATTGCGAACGATACGCTCCCCAATACCCCCGCTGCCAAACCTTCAACTCGATCCCCACCCTGCGCTTCACAGCCTTAACCCGCTTGGAAACCAACATCTTATAATTCCCCACAATCGATCCCAACGAACCGGACTGTAGGCGTGGCGCCTGGTCTGCCTGGGTATTCTCTGTTGTTGGTGCGGTAACAATTTCAACAAGCCCGTGAATATGATTGGGCATCACCACCCATTCATCCAGAGCCACATGGCTGGCGTGGGGTTGTTCCGGGATATACCGCCAGGCATTCGCCGCGATTTCGTGCAAATCCGGGTCATCAAACAAACAGATACGTTGATGCGTACAGATCGTAACAAAATAGAACCCCACCCCGCGATAATCCCACCCCGGCAGCCGGATCGAACGTCGATTGGGTTTTGATCGTTTCATAACAATTTATCCAAATTCACACCCCATCCCGCACGGTCACGACACGACCGTTGGTAACGAAATGCCCCAAACCCCACCCCGTAGGGGCGACGGCAACGTCCCCGCCAATAACGAATGGACCGAAACGTTCCAATGACGTTGCCTCGCCCACACGGCAACGATACGCCCGTTAATAACCGCATACCCCGGCCCCCGACCAGGGCGAGGCAATCGGATTGAACGATCTGTTCCCCTACCACCGATTAGGCCGATTGCCTCTCCCCTACCAGGCCGGTTGTAGGGGCGACGGCAACGTCCCCGCCAATAACGAATGGAACACAACGTTCCAATGACGTTGCCTCGCCCACACGGCAACGCCCGTTAATAACCGCATACCCCGGCCCCGACCAGGGCGAGGCAATCGGATTGAATGATCCGTTCCCCCCCCACCGATTGGGCCGATTGCCGTCGCCCCTACATTCATCCCCGTAGGGGCGACGGCAACGTCCCCACCAATAACGAATGGAATGAAACGTTCCAATGACGTTGCCTCGCCCAGATGGCAACGACACGCCCGTTGGCAACCGCATACCCCGGCCCCCGACCAGGGGCGAGGCAATCGGATTGAATGATCCGTTCCCCCCACCGATTGGGCCGATTGCCGTCGCCCCTACATTCATCCCCGTAGGGGCGACGGCAACGTCCCCAAACCGTCGTATGGAATGATATGTTCCAATGACGTTGCCTCGCCCGCACGGCAACGGTACGCCGGTTGCCAACCGCATACCACGGCCCCCGACTGGGGCGAGGCAATCGGAATGAACGATCTGTTCCCCACCACCGATTGGGCCGATTGCCGTCGCCCCTACACACCATTATGGCGACACCCCTCACAATTCTCCTTTGAAGGCGCGTTGTTGGAGGGAATGGAAGAGGTTGTCGAGGTGTTTCAGAGATGTTTCCTGAGAATACTTTTGATTTTCGTGTTTACGTACGGTATTAGAAAATATTACCTGTTTATCTATAGGCGGGACTGGTACAACTAATTGCTTTAATCTTCCCATGCTAATTCTTAATCGTGTCTGCCCAAGTGAAAGTTTCGAGGCTTTCTTTATTGTTCTAGGGTTATTGAGTAACCAGCAGGCATAATCTTGATTCATAATCTGTGGATTCACTCTATATTGGACACAATCTGCTTTGTTTAGGCATTTTTCAATATGTGCAGGAATAATACACGCTCTTAAATTCGGATCCCCCATAGTGCCCACAATAATATCGCCTGGATAACAGTGATGTCTGGGTAATGATTGGAAATGCTCTTCTGATATATATGCTTTATCAGATTCATCTAAGTAACCAATACCAACATTTTGTAATCGTATAACTTGAATACCTGACTCAGTATAGTGGGCCGTCTTCAAATTAGAACCAAAAGGACCATCAGAGAATTTTTTAGCTGTTTTATAAAGCTCCATTTCCTCCCACCCCATCGGATTCGACACCGGATCACCGAACATATCGAGAAACGTCGCCTGGAGCAGCGTATCCAGCTTAGCGAGCGCGGCGCGGCGTTTGGCCCGCAGGCCATCGGCCTTGTCGAGGATCGCGGCGATGCGCTGCTGCTCGGCGAGAGGTGGGAGCGGGACATCTACCTGTTTCAAATCTGGTACACGTATTGTCTTAATTGTTGTGCTTGGAGAAATATGGTCTAAAACCTGCCCAAAATAGTCAGACCGCATATAACTCCATAAATATCTTGGAAAGACAATTGAACGATTTGGGGAAATCCGCAAAAGATTAGCTGTCATATTTGCCCCATCTAATTGATGAGGGATTAAAGCCACTTTGCCTATCGTTCCTCGTACAGACATGACCAAATCATCTTCTCTGAGAGTAGTTCGAGGAAATCTATCAGCGGTTACTGTATCAATAAAACGCCAGTTCTCAATATTTAAGTCAATCGTTCCATTGTTTTGAATCAACTCTCCACGTATTTCTGGAATACCGCTTTCAACATAGTCAATGCCATAGTAGCTTGGATAGCGATAGATTTCTTCACAAAGATCGCCAAAGGCAATGTTTTTAAATGTCACCTCAACATCTCCCGCAACTCCGCCATCCCCTCTGTATCTCCGCCTCCAAGCGGGCCAACTCATCCAAAATCACCAGCGGCGGGTCGTAGGCGATCGCCTCGTAGACAATCTCCTTGTAGCGGTTGAGGCTCAGGTCGTAATCATTGGCGGCAATCTCGGCCTTTGGCACCATAAACGATTGGGCGGTGCGGGGCGGTCGGCCTCGGCGGCGCGGTTGGCCCAGCGGGCCAGGATGTCGGGGATGTTGTTGTGGTGATGATCGCCGTTGAGCGGGGTGCGCTTGTCATCCAGCGAAAAGCCGTCGGCCTGCATATCGTAAAACCAAACCTGGTCGGTGCCGCCGCTGTCGGTGCGGGTGAAGAAGAGGATGGCGGTCGAGACCCCGGCGTAGGGTTTGAAGACGCCGGAGGGCATCGAGATAACGGCCTCCAGCTTGTGCGCTTCCACCAGCATTTGGCGCAGGGTCTTATGGGCGCGGCTGGAGCCGAACAGCACCCCGTCGGGCACAATCACGGCGGCGCGACCGCCCGCTTTGAGCAGCCGCAGAAAGAGGGCCACAAAGAGCAGCTCGGTCTTTTGGTCTTGACCACATCGAGCAAATCTTTGGCGGTCGCCTCATAATCGAGCGAACCGGCAAAGGGCGGATTGGCCAGGATGAGCGAGTAGGCTTCGGTTACCTCGCTGTGGCTCTCGGCCAGGCTGTCGCGGTTAACGATGTCGGGCTGCTCGATGCCGTGGAGCAGCAGGTTCATCGCGGCCACGCGCAGCATCGTGCTGTCGAAATCGAAGCCGTGGAACATGGCCTCATCATAATGGCGGCGCAGCGCGGGGTCGGTGAAGATTTCGGGGTGATGATCGCGCAGGTATTCGTTGCAGGCCACCAGAAAACCGGCGGTGCCGCAGGCCGGGTCGCAGATGCTATCTCTGGGCGTGGGCGCGACCATGGCCACCATCAGCTTGATGATGTGGCGCGGGGTGCGGAACTGGCCGTTTTGGCCGGCGGTGGCCAGCTTGCTGAGCAGATATTCATACAGGTCGCCTTTGGTATCGCGGTCTTCCATCTCGATGGCGTCGAGCTTGTCGACCACGCTGGTCAGCAGCCCCGCCTTCTCCGGCGGCAGCATAAAGCGGGCATCCTTCATATGTTTGGCAAAGGCCGATTCATCGGCCCCCATCGTCTTGATGAAGGGGAAGACAGCCTCGGTGATGACCCGGTACATGCGGGCGGCATCGAAATTCTTGAAATAGGACCAGCGCATATCTTGATACTGCCAGTCATCATTGTACTGACCGGCAGGAAAGATGGGGTCTTTAATCGGTTGGTCGAGCATATTGGCCCGGCTTTCGGCCATGGTGTGCAGTTCGTCGAGGCGCTTGATAAAGAGCAGGTAAGTCAACTGCTCGATGACTTCGAGCGGGTTAGAGATACCGCCCGTCCAGAAGGTGTTCCAGATACCGTCGATCTGGTTGCGAATTTCGCCTGTGAGCATAAATTGTGCGTCCTTATATTTATTTTGGGTGTGGATTAAAGGCAGTGGTCAATCAGGTCGGAGTCGGTATCTTTATTGTACTTGGTGTCTAGGTCAGATGACAAGGAATGGAGGTTGATTTTTGTGGGGGCGACGGCCATCGGTTATCAATGGCCGTATCGTTGCCGTGCGGGCGAGGCAACGTCATTGGCCATATTTTTCCGTTCGGCGGTCGAGGGACGTTGCCAACCCACCTGGTAGGGGCGACGGCAATCGGCCCGAATGGTGGGGATGGAACGAATCGGTCAATCCGATGGCCTCGCCCCCGGTCGGGGGCCGGGGCATACGGTGGCAACGGCGGGATCGTTGCCGTGGGGCGAGGCAACGTCATCGGCCATATCATTCCATTCGGCGGTCGAGGGATGTTGCCAACCCGCTTGGTAGGGGCGACGGCAATCGGCCCAATCGCTGGTGGGGAACGGATCGTCCAATCCGATGGCCTCGCCCTGGTCGGGGGCCGGGGCATACGGTGGCAACGGCGGATCGTTGCCGTGGGGCGAGGCAACGTCATTGGGCATATCATTCCATTCGGCGGCCGAGGGACGTTGCCAACCAGCCTGGTAGGGGCGACGGCAATCGGCCCAATCGCTGGTGGGGGAACGAACCGTCCAATCCGATGGCCTCGCCCGTGGTCGGGGGCCGGGGCATTCGGTTGCCAATGACCATACCGTTATCGTGGGGGCGAGGCAACGTCATCGGCCATATCATTCCATTCGGCGGTCGAGGACGTTGCCGTCGCCCCTACAACCAACCTGGTCGGGGCAACGGCGATCGGTCCGAATGGTGGGGGTGGAATGGATCGGTCAATCCGATGGCCTCGCCCCTGGTCGGGGGCCGGGGCGTACGGTGGCAACGGCGGATCGTTGCCGTGGGGCGAGGCAACGTCATTGGGCATATCATTCCATTCGGCGGTCTGGGGACGTTGCCGTCGCCCCTACCGGGTGGGTGGGGGCAAACGGTTACCAACGGGCGTATCGTTGCCGTGCAAGAGGCGATCACGATCGTGATCGGGGCATGTCGTGCGGCGCAAGAGGTGATCACGATCGTGATCGGGGCATGCTGTGCAGCGCAAGAGGTGATCACGATCGTGATCGAGGCATGTTGTGCGGCGCAAGAGGTGATCAACATCGTGATCGGGGCATGTTGTGTGGCGCAAGAGGTGATCAACATCGTGATCGGGGCATATGTTGTGTGGCGCAAGAGGTGATCAACATCGTGATCGGGGCATGCTGTGCAGCGCAAGAGGCGATCACGATCGTGATCGGGGCATGTTGTGCAGCGCAAGAGACGATCAACATCGTGATCGGAGCATGTTGTGCAGCGCAAGCGGCGATCAACATCGTGATCGGGGCATGTTGTGCAGCGCAAGAGACGATCACGATCGTGATCGCCGCTTGCCTGGGAAGGATTGGCCAAATTTTAATCGCCGAGTAGACATTTTCTTTAAGTTGGTTATACTGGAATTACAACTTAATAACCTTAATCTACTAACCCTAACTACTATTTCAAACTGGAGTATATCCTTATGGCGATTCAGTATACCGACCCCCGCAGTCCCTATGACATCAATTTTGTTGGAACCCGCGATCGACCGGAGATTATGGGGCTGGGCCGCAAGTTTGTGGCTCAAGAGCAAACCCTGCCGGTTGAGGAGCAAACCACCCATACCCCGCGTATTATTAACCTGCTCGAACAACTGATCATCGCCGATACCAATCGCATCGAAGCCGAACGCCAGCGGTCAATGGCTGCGGATGAACTGCAACGTATTGAGAAGCAAATCCCCTCATTAATTAAGCAAATGTGGAAAGCCGTCACCCTCCATTACCCGGACCAACCCTCAATGGCCACCAATTGGGGCTTCAAAATGAAAGGCTCCACCCGCAATGTGCTGCTGCCCAAAACCCGCGCCGAGCGCCGGGCGACGTTGGCCGCCTATATCAAATACGAAGAGAGCCGCCCGGAAGCAGAGCGCTTTAGCGTGCCGGATTTGAATCAGATTGTGACCATCCAAGATGAGTGGGAATACAATTTGGCCCGGCGGGAGAAGGCGGTCAATCAGCGGGAAACCAATGTCAACGCCGGTAATGAGATGACCTATCTGCTGGCGCTGTACCTACAGGCCGGGGCGATTCATATCTTGGGCGAGCGATTTGCCTTCAAGGTGTCGCCGGAAATGCAAAACTGGGGCTTTGATGTGTCGCTCAAGCGTAACGGCTCGGCCAACGGGTCCACCTCGAATGGGGCGGAAGCGCCCGCCTCCTCCACGGAAGAACCCACGACCAACGGCAGTGGTACGGTTGAAGGAACCCTCGAGGCCGCAGTCGATGTTAATGGGTCGAGCGGCCAGTAAGACTTTATACTGATTATGAGTTACGCAGTTGAAGGGTTCAGGCTCCCCAATCGACCACGAATTGCACGAATTACACGAATTACACGAAAAGGGGATAAAAATTTGTGGAAATTCGTGTAATTCGTGGTTAAGCAACCTCGAACCGCGTAAGTTCTACTGATATCAGAATGAAACCGGAACTTTTCAATAAAGCGGTCGGTCGGGGCGAGGCAACGCTGCTTAGGCCAATTCCATAAACACGTCTGGTCGTTGCTCCGCTATTCGTAATAACGATTTTGCTGGGCCACTCGGTGTCCGCCGCCCCTGTTCCCAGTCTTGCACCGTTCGCAAACTTACGCCCATTAATCCGGCAAAGGCCGCTTGGGATAAATTTAACCGTTTGCGTATCTCCTGCGGCATCGAGGGTTCCTGTAACTCACGGGTTTTCAAATCTATCTTTCCCGCTTTGTAGGATTTGATTTCCTGAATCCCTTCCAATATTTCCAGCCCTATATTTCGTTCAGCCATTATTGATTTCCTCCGCGATTTGCTTCAAAACATAACCCGGTATGGTCTCCCGTTCGCTTTTGCCATAAACGGTCAAGAGTCATACCTCATTATCTGCTCGTTTCCAATAATAAATGATCCGAATGCCACCACTTTTTCCTTTGCCTGCGATAGCCCACCGTAATTTTCTTACCCCGCCTGACCCACGTACAATCTTTCCTGCATCGGGATGCCCAAGCAGAAACCCTTGCAATCCCCGGTACTCCTCATCAGTCAGGTATGAGCCAATCAATTTTGTGAACGTGGTGTTTCGATAGATATCATACCGGTATGATACGGCAAGGCCGTACATTATCAAATTATTATTTGGGGAACTGGGCAATGGTGTGTCGAATTGACCCATTCAACCCAACCTACACTGATTTATCGAATTGAGATTGCTAGGGATGCTCGACGGCCAATTACACCTAATCGACTATCGAATAAGAATCGGCAGCCATACAAACTCATCATCGGGCGCGGGATCGGGCGGTGAATCGGGCCGGATTTGAATGACCGTGCCATTCCCATCCTCGCTGACGTACAGCCAGCCGTTCTCATCGAAGACCACATCTTCCACCGTGGAAAAGCCGGTGCAAAAATCGGTGCGATTGCCAGTAGCATCGATTTGGCTTAGACGGCCAACGCCGCTGTCGTCGTTGCTGATATCTTCTTCCGCCACGTACAGCGGAAAGGCGTCACCGTCGCCAAAATTGACGCCTTCCGGGGCAATGGCGTCATCGGCGCCGTTGGTAAAAGCCGTGGCGCTGGGGGTAGCTGCCGTGGGATCCACCACAAAAATCGCCTCGGTCGAGTCGGCCGTGTAGGGAACGCCACTGTAGCTGCCTGATAATTGCTTGCCCGATAACTCATTGGCCACATACAGCAGGTTGCTGCCGTTTGCGGTCAAGCTGGTGTAACTCCAAAAGGTGGCGTCAACACTAGGAGGATTTGGGAAATTGAAGACAAGATTTATGTCGGCGGTGGTGGTCAATAAGCGCGTAACCACGCCTGATAGGGAGACTTCGGTTACATGGGTGCGATACTCCGCCGGTACCGTACTGCTAATGGCGATAGCATGCTCTAAATTCGACTCGGTCAAGTAAAGAGTCCCGTCGCCGCCGTTATCGACCCAAATGATATCCTCCGGCGCGTCCAGGCCGCCGGCCAGCGTTGTCCCACTGGTAGCGCTGCTGCCGGCTACTTTTTTCACCACTCGACCCTCATCCACATCTTCCACTACGTACATATTGCCGTCGCCATCGAAGGCGATCCCTTCGGGGCCCGTGAGGCCGGTTAAGATCGGCGTGACCGCGCCGTTCGGGTCAATTCGGCTTACTCGCCCTGGCGACTCCTCGGCGGCATAGAGATATCCGTCTGGGCCAAAAGCTAAACCGTGCGGAGCGACGAGTTGATCGGTGTATAGATAAGCCGTGTAGCCGGCGGTACACTGAATCCGGCTCACCAGGTCGCCGATAGGCAGGGCGAGTGGCTCAACGCGAGCGGGGGAACTCGTCTGCGGTTGAGCCAGAGCGGGGCTTTGCCTGAATACCGTAAAGGTTAATCCTAAAAAGATGAGACCCAAAAGGAGGACAATCGGTATCCGGCTTAAACGAGAAATCGAGTTAAGCCAGGCTTCTGTGTTTAGCATGTTCATAAAACCAACTATCCTCCCGGTGGGGTAATGACGTTGAGTTCAGAGTCGACGGCAACTTAATGCTATTGTTCGTGTGGGGCTATCTTAACAGAGGAAAGTCGTGATACGGTTTGAAGATAATAGAAAATTGGTTAGAAACTGACGGCAAAGCCGGTCATACCCAGCCCATTACAGTTGAATACGTTTGGATGTGATGAAAATCGGGGCGGTTCAAACAGAACTGGGGCGAGGCCGGATCGCACAGCGCGTCGAGTGTGCGCCAATCGGCCTCAGTGAGATAGGGCTGTACCCGGTGCGCCCAGTAGCCCTGGAAGACGCCCTCCACAAAGTATTGCCGGTCTTCTGCGGATAAGGGCGCGGTTCGCTCGATGATAATCGTGGCGGCGGTGACGTTCTTTAGCCCGGCCCGGCGCATCCAGCCGAACAAGTTACGGGCGGCCGTGGTACCCCGCTCATCGAGACCGTATTTGTCCCGGTAATATTGGCGACAGGCCAACATGACTTCTTTTTCCAGGCGAGCATCCCAGGCAAAGAACATATCAGGCAAAAAGGCGCTTTGGCCCAGCACCAATCGACCGCCGGGCCGCAGTTTGGCCGCCAGTGCTTTTAATCCGGCCACCGGATCGTGCAGGTGGTTGATGGCGTTGCTGCTCCAGATGAGATCAAACGGCCCGACCGTCAGCGGCAGGCGAGTCATATCGGCTTGGAGAAATTGGAGCGAGGGGTGGGCCGGCATCCGGCTCCGAGCGTGGCGTAGATGACCGGTTGACAGATCGACGCCCAAGGCCAGCCCGGCCGGCGCGAGATCGGCCAGCCAGGTAGTCATCAAGCCCGTGCCGCAGCCGGCGTCCAACACGTGGCTATCTTCTGCTAAACCCAGGTCGGCCAGCAAGCGGCGCAGTTCCGGCTCGGCAAAACGATTGAACAAATCGAGCTTGGTCACATACGCTTTGCGCGGCGAGTCGCCCAGCAGGCCCGGCGCTGTCTTCAAATTGGGCCTCACGTAAGCGTGTCGAAACGCCGGCCTTCTTCAGCCATTTGGCTTAACAGTTGCCGCGTGTCGGCCTCGGTTTCGCCGGCGATGCGTTCGACCTCGCAGCCGGCTTTGCGCAGAATGCGCTCGGCGTTGGGTGGTACCCCGTCTTTGCCGCCGACGATGGTCACATATTTGGCTTGCTGCGCTTCCTGGATATCGAACCCGACGACCGGCTTAAACCGGGCGATGTAATCAAACGCGCCTTGCAGATCCCACTCGCCCCAATTTTGGGGGGTGCGATACCAGAACAGCAGATAATGCTCCAACGGCTTATCGATCTCAGCCGGCTGGGTGGTCGGTGGTTTGTCGCTTTTGAGCAGCCGCTCGACGTCGGCCAACAGCGTGGGTTTCCACTGCGGCCAGGTCGCGCCGGGGCTTTGGGTGGCGATGATTTCGTTGTAGCCGATAATCGAATTGTCCGGCAACCCCAGCAGCCCAACCAATTGGGCCAGCAGTGTGCCCGTCGCCGTCAGTTGCGCTTTAGGCGGCGGCTGATTGGTAAAATTACCGATGAGACAGACGCCTACGCTGTCGTCGCTGTTGGGGCCGGCGTGGATGGCGACCGTTTCCAGGTATTGGGTTTGATACACCACGCCTTCAGCCGTGACGCAGAAGTGATAGGCAATTCCAGGTAGGTCTCGATTTTGGACCTGAAACTGAGCGATACGTTCAACGGTGATGTTGGCCGGGGTGGCGGTGTGATGGATGATGATCCGCCGGATATCGGCGTGGGTGCGCATGGGGTAGCGTTTGGTGGCATGCTGCGGCAGCGATCCGGTTACGTCCTGCGCCTCGACGCTGATCGGCTGGCCGCCCGGCGTGGGTTCGACTTCCTTCGGGGGCGTCACGGGAACGGCGGCGGTAATCGCCACCGGCACCACCAGGCCGGGGTCCCCTTGGCTGGAAAACCAGGTCACCAGTTCGTGAACCATGTCCCAGCGCAAGCGATAGCTGCCGGGCTGGTCCGGGGAGCGCAGTTGGGCTTGCAGTTCCACCATACCGTCCGGGGCGATGGTTCGAGGCAGCGGCGTTCTAAAATCGAAGGCCGGCGGCAGCGTCACCGGCTGGTTGTTGGCATCGTACCACTGAAAGCCCAATCGGAACGGCTTGTCGCCGCCGCGAACCCATTGGAAAGCGCCGGCGTTTTTCAACTTAAGGTTAACCGTCACCGTTTCGCCTGCCGTTAGCTGTTTGGGGGTATCTTGACTGAGATATTTAACCAGATAACCGGCCCGGGTTGGTTCGGGTTCAGGCTTCGGTTCGGGTTTCGACTCCGGTTTGGGTTCGGGTTTAGGTTGGCCGGCGTCGGGATCCCACTGGTAGTTTTGGGCAATGGCTTCGGTAAAATCTTGTTGAACCCCGCCCTTGCCATCAATCGACCAGCCGTGTGGATCCTTTTTCCACCGGAACAGGACCATACAGCGGATTTGCTGGCGGCCGCTTTGGTTCCAACGGTCAATTTCTTGGTAGGCGGCCTTAATCCAGCCGTTATTGCCGAACGGCCAGGTCGCTCCCGCTTCGTGCGGTTGCCGTCCGCCCTGTACATCGCCGTTGGCTTCGGTCAGGTAAACCGGCAAATGGCGCATCGTATCCGGGATGGCATCCATCTGGTCGCGATAGGTAAAAAAGTTATAGTGATAATTTTGAAACGGCGGGCCCATTTTGGCCGCGTCGGAAATAAGCTGCGGCTCATAGCCGTGGGAGTAGGCGTGGATGGCGATGCCGTCGCAGTTCTGGGGGCCAATCGCCAGCAGCATATCTTGGAAATATTTCATGAAATCGCCAAAGAAGCCGTGGTAGGGATAATCGCCCGGCGCGCCGGAAATTTTGTTGGCCGGATAAGCCCCCTTGGGATCGGCCTCGTACCACGTCTGGCCATTCCAGGGACCGATGGCCCCGACCACCACGATATCGTCGCTGTGGCCGGATAACGCCTTGATTTTTTGACGGCAGAGCTTGTAACATTCGGCGTAGCGGCGGGGGGTGATCGGTTCGGCCTGATTGCTGCCGCGCTGGCGGGGTTGTTCTCGCTCTAAATTCATCTCGTTGCCGATCAGCCAGATATGGGCCCCCTGCGAGCCGGCCACAAAGTTAGCCACGCGCTGGGCAAATTCCGGATACCGCTCCTCGCGGGGAATGGTGCCGTTGCTACCGTAAGATTGGTTGAGCCGGACGATGACGCCCAGCCCCCTATCGGCAATGTTACGATAATCGGCGCTGCCGCGATCGTTGGCCTCGCTGCCGATCTCTTCGGTCACTAAGACCCACCCTTTAGCCTGGCCGTTCACTATCATCAAATGTTCGCCGCCGGGGTCGTGCAAGCCGTAAATAAAGCGATTTTCACCTTTATGAAATGGCATAGTCTTTCTCCTAGACTCTGATCCCCTGCTCTCGTCTCTACTTCCTACTTCTTACTCCCTGCTGTTATTGTAAATTCCTAAACCGTTTCCCCTGCAAAACCAGCGCTTCGAGTATTTCACGCGTTTCGCGTTGGGTCGCTCCGGCGATGCGATCAACCTTGCAGCCGGCGGCTCGCAGCGCCGCATCGACCGAGGCCGGGATGCCGCTGGGGCCGCCCACAACGGTGACGGCTTTGGCCAACTTGGCTTCCTCGACCGAGAAACCCATCGTTACCGGGAAGCGCGCCACATATTCAATGGCCCCGCGCAGGTCCCACTCGGCCCAATTGTCCTGATCTCGATACCAGAACAACATGTAATGTTCAATCGGCTTACCGGCGACAGGTTGGCTGTCACTCACCGGCGGCGTGACCTCCGTTTCGGCGGGCGGCGTGACCCCTGTGTCAGCGGGCGGCGTCACCGATGTCAACAAGCTGTTGACTTTCGCCAACAAGACCGGCTTCCACTGCGGCCAGGTCGCGCCGGGGCTTTGCGTCCGGGCGATCTCCTGATAGCCGTAAATGTCGGTGGTGGTGAGGTTTAATTTACTCAGTAACTGGGCCAGCACCACCGCCGTCGCATTCAACTGCGCCTCCGGCGGCGGAGCGCTGGTAAAGTTGCCGATCAATGCCACCCCGACACTATCCCGGCTTTCTTGACCGGCGTGAGCCGCCATCGCCGCCAGTGGTTGGGTTTGGTAGGCCAGCCCTTGGTCGGTTACGCAGAAATGATAGCTAATGCCCGGTAGGTCGCGGTTCTCAACTAAAAATTGCGCGATACGCGTTACGGTAATGTTAGCCGGCGTGGCGGTGTGATGGATAAAAATCCGCTTGATGGCGGTTGTCTCTCGCCGGGCATAGCGTTTAGAGGTATGCTGCGGAAGTTGCTCGATGACGTTTTGAATTTGGACCGAAGCCGGCGTCGGTGTGGGCGTCGGCTGGGGTTGAGGTTGCGGTTGCGGTACGGGCGTTGGCTGCGGTTGGGCCGGTTCCGGTTTCGTTTCGACCACAACCGGACTAACGGTGACCGGACTGACCAGCAGGCCCGCGTCCCCTTGGGTGATAAACCAGGTGACCATCTCGTGAACCATATCCCAGCGGAGTTGGTAGACGCCGGCTGTATCCGGGGAGCGCAGTTTGGCTTGCAACACCACCAACCCGTCGGGCGGGATATCACGCGGCAGCGAGGTGCGAAAATCGAGTTGGGGCGGAATGGTCACGGGCTGGCCCTGAGCATTGATCCACTGAAATCCCAGCCGGAAAGGTTTATCGCCATCCTTGACCCAGGTATAGTTGCCGGCGTTGCGTATCGTCAAGCTAACCGGCACCGATTGCCCGGCGGTGACCGTAGTGGGCGTATTGTGACTCAGATAGCGAGTCCGGTAGCCGGGTTCTGGCGGTCGGGGAATAGGCTGGCTGGAAGCCGGCTGCGCCTGGGGTTGCGGTTGGGGTTGCGGTTGGGGTTGCGGCTGGGGTGCGACCACTTGCCGCCAGGTATAGTTTTTGGCCACGGCTTCACGCAAATCTTGCTGAACCAGCCCCTTGCCGTCGATGTGCCAGGCATCATCCCGCGACCAGCGGTATAAAATTGCGCAGCGAATCTGCTGGTTGTTGGCCTGATTCCAATCGTTGATTTCTTTGTAAGCATTTTTTACCCAACCGCTGTTGGTGTCGGGCCATCTGACCCCGGTGGGATCGACATCGCCGTTGGCTTCGGTCAGGTAGACCGGCAAATCCTGGAAATCCGTGGGGATAGCCCACATTTGGTTCAGGTATGTGCGGAAATGATAGTAGTAGTTCTGGAAGGGCGGCCCCATCTTTTCATCGCTAAATATCAGGTTGGGATTGTAGCCGTGGGAATAGGCGTGAATGGCAATGGCGTCACAATTTTCGCGGCCAATGGTCACCAGCAGATCGTGCATATATTTGATGAAGTTACCAAAAAATCCGTTGTAAGGATAATTGCCGGGCGCGCCGGGAATTTGATTGGCCGGATATTTGCCCTGAGGATCGGCCTCGTAAGCCGTTTCGGCGTTCCACGGCCCGATAGCCCCGACAACGACCTGATCCTTGTCGTGACCGGGCACCGATTTGATGGCCTGGCGGCATAGCTTGTAACATTCGGCGTAACGGCGCGGGGTGATGCGTTCGGCTTGAGGATTGCCGGGGCTAAGGCGCGGCTGTTCCCGTTCGAAATTTATCTCATTGCCGATAATCCAAATATGCGCGCCGGGCGAGTTTCGTACAAAATTGGCGGCGCGCCGGGCGAAATCGCGATATTTCGCCTGGAGGGGAATGGTGCCGTCAGGCCCATAGGCGTGATTGAGCCGGACGATGACGCCAAATCCTTGATCGGCCAAGCGTTTGTAGAAATCGCCTTTGCCGCTGGAATCAACCGGATTGGCCCGAATCTCTTCCGTAACCAAAACCCAGCCTTTAGCTTTTCCCTCGTGCATTAATAGATTCTCGCCGCCGGGATCGTGGAGGCCGTAGATATACTGGTTTTCGCCGTAAGGAACAGCCATAGGTTACTCCTTTGCTGAATTTTTATAACTAGCTTCAATCATCTCAAACATTCGGGATAGCGTAAGACAGACATAAGACTGCCCTAATATAAACCCCCTACTTTCTGAGAAGACACATTAGCGTCTGGAAAACTGACACTGGGTACACTTTTGAAGTAGGAATATTTTGTGAGTCAACGAACGTGTGGCTGATGTTTAAGGTCTTTAAGATTATAACCAAAATTATAACCGAAAAAATTATTTATGTACAGTTGGTTATGGAATTACTGTTCTTTGGGGGAATAAACCTTTGTTTAAGAATTACTGTCTCAAATTTACTTGATGGAGCCAAACTCCTGGCGATCGATGCCTAGGTCTTTGAGAATACTTCGCACCGTGCCGGGAGGAATATCTTTACCGGCGTGGTTAGGGATGACGCTAAATCCGTTTGTTGTGGGGTTGATCCAAATCTCATGGCTGCCTTTGCCCTGCCGGCTGAGTTGGCAGCCGGCTTTCCTCAGCCGTTTGGCCAATTCCCGGTAACGCATCAGGTGTTGACCATTATGCCTGTATTGACCGTCACCAGCAAGTCAGTTTCAAGCTTTGTCTCATCAACGGGTTGTTGTAAAGCCGACGGTCGAGCCAATCCTTCACTATCCATAAATTCAAGCAAGGTTTCTAACGCATCGGCCACGTTAGCCCTGATTTCGGCCAGGTTGGCCCCAAATGTGTTTAGCCCCGGTACGTCGGAACTGCTGACGGCATAAGCCTGGTTGGTTTCATCCCACTCTAAAGTTAATCGAATTTTGTAAAGGGCCATTGAGCTAACTCCGTGACCCCGGCCTGGCCGGGATTGGGTTTGAGATTTAGTCTAAATTCATAAAAGATTATACTTATTTTCTATCTATCATTATTGTCCTACATTTTCGATTTTACATCAAATTTTATTTTTATTCAGCAACTCAGGAACGGCCACTTCATTAGCCAGCGGCGTCACGGTCGGCAGTCGGCGGTCAAGCGCAGGCTTACAACAACCCCAACTCTCTGGCGCGGGCGACAGCTTCCGTGCGACTGCTGACGCCGAGCTTGCTGTAGATATTGTTGAGATGCCACTTGACCGTTCCGACGGTTAAGATCAGCGTCTCGGCCAGTTTTTTGTTAGACAGACCTGTCGCCGTCAGACGGAGAATTTCCAACTCGCGCTCACTGAGAGGATCGAGCAGGGGTGGGGCGGGCGTTTTGACCGCGTCAAAGATAGCTAGCAGTTTGCGAGCATAGGTCCGCTGGGACATCGAGCCGTGAGCGGCGATTAGCTGCCGCAGCAAGTCGGCCAGCGGGTCGCCTTCATCGACAAAAACTCGCACCATCTCTTCCGGCGCGGCCAGTGACAGAGCGCGCCCCAATGCGGCGAGGGCCTCGTTTATTTTATCCTGGGCTACCAGTAGCCGGGCTTGCAGCGCCAGCGTTTCGATCATTCGGCTGACGCGTCCGTTCACTTGGGCGGCATCGAGAATCAGCGATAGAACTCCGGCGGCGATAGTCAAGGCAGATTCGCCGACTGGCCCGGATCGATCAGCCGGGGCAGCGCTATCAGCCAACAGGAATCGCGCCAGCAACAGGTATTCCGCTTCGCGCAAATAAGGCACACTGGCCGGTTTAGACGCCGGCCACAACCCGCGAGAGACGAGCCAGCTTTGCACAGCGGTAAAATTGTCGTGAGCCAGCCATAGGGCGGCCTGATACGTGGCAATCTGACCGGCCCAATAGAACGGACCGGGATGCTGGCGCGCTAATCGTGCGGCCTGGTCGATGGCCGTGCGGGCTTCATCGTGCTGGCCCTGGGCAGTGTGCAGTCGAGCCTGAATCCAGTGGGCGCTGGCCAGCATACCCTGATCTTGCCCCGCTGACAGCGTTGCCAAACCGGCGTCTAGGTGAAGTTGGGCTTGATCTAGTTCATTTTGTTGGTAACACAGTTCGGCCAGCCCTAAGTGAATGCGACCCGGATCAGGCGGTGTGATTGAAGCAGCCAGTACCGTTTCGGAAGCGGCCAGGGTCAGCGCTTGCCGGTAAAGCTCGCCGGCTTGTTTGAGCCGGCCCTGTTCAGCCCGAATCGAGGCCAGGCTCCACAGGTCCATCACGACCGCTTCCCAATTGTCCGCCGTCCGATTGATGCCGTCGGCTTCGGTAAAGGCTTCGGCGGCTTCATCGGTGAGGCCGCTCCAACTCAAGGCCGAGCCTAAGGTTTGGATCAAAATGCCTCGCAAGAAGGGATTACCGGCCGGCAGCAGGGTTAAAGCGTGCCGGCATAAAGCAATAGCTTGCGGCATATCGCGCTGAAAGTAAGCGGCGAAAGCGCGCATGGCATTTATCTCGCCGAGGATGTGGAGTCGCTCCGCCTCGGCCGGTTGGGGATCGAGCGCCAGTTGCTGCTCTATCTCTTGCAGACGCGGCTCAATGGTGTCCAGTTCGCCGGTCAAGACCAGCGCCCAGACCGGTAATAACGGTACGCGCGTCCAGGATCGGGTCATTTCGGGCGGTAGATGTTCCAGCCAGCTCAATATAGCAATAAATTCGCCTTGGCTGACCAGGCCGGCCGCTTTTTCTCGAACGAGTTTCACAATCCGCCGGGTATCGACCGCCGCCAGGGCATGGCTCATGGCTTCGGCGGCGAAACCGTGCTGGTGAAACCAATCGCTGGCCCGTTGGTGCAGGTCGATCACCGTAGCCTCGTCGAGCTGCCGGGTCAACCGGTCGCGCAGAAGATCGGCGAATAAATGGTGGTAACGATACCAGCGCCGCTCGTCATCAAGGGGTATGATGAAAAGATTGGCCTGTTCGAGGTGGTCGAGAATAGATTGGCAATTGATAATTGATAATTGATAATTGACAATGGGAGATGGGGGGTTGGTGGTTAGAGGTTGAGGATTGATTACTGCTTCCTGATCCCTAGTCTCGGCGTGATGGCGTAGGAGGGCGTCGCAGAGGGGGGCGGTGAGGCGGTTGAGGATGGCGGTGTGGAGGAGGAAATCTTGAATGGGTTGGCTCTGGCGGTTGAGAACTTCTTCCATTAAATAGTCTAAAATGTAGCGATGACTGCCGGTGAAGGCGCGGACGAAGCCGGCGGCGTCTTGCACGCCTTGCATCGATAGCGCCGCCATTTGCAGGCCGGCAATCCAGCCTTCGGTGCGGGTTTCCAGGGCTTCAATCTCACGCGGCGCGAGATTGAGGCCCATGGTTCGATTGAGAAATTCGGCGGTCTCGGTCGGGGTGAAGGCCAGGTCGTGGCTGGTGAGTTCGGTCAGTTGGCCGCGAGCGCGCAGGCGGGCCAGCGAAAAGGGTGGATCGGTTCGGCTGGCGATGACCAGTTGACCCTGCGGCGGCAGGTTATCAAGCACAAAGGTTAGCCCCTGATGAATGAGCGGCGTTTCGATCACGTGGTAGTCATCGAGGACAAAAATAAAAGGTGTCTCAATCGCCATCATCTCGTTGATCAGAGGAGTTAGAAACGTTTCAGGCGTGAGGGCCTGATCGTCCAGCCGGGCCAGGGCGTCGTGACCGATGCCGGGCTGGATTTGGCGGAGCGCAGCCAGCCCGTAGGCCAAAAAGCGGCGCGGGTAGTTATCTTCTTCATCCAACGAGACCCAGCCCACCGGGCGAGGTGATGGGGCGGTATCACGGGTTTGGTGAATCCATTGGCTGAGCAACGTGGTCTTGCCGAAGCCGGGCGGCGCGGAAATGAGCGTCAGCCCCGGGTTACGCTGCATACCGGTCTCGAGCCGCGCCACCAGGTGAGATCGAGTTACGGAGCCGGGGCGCGGGGGCGGAATATACAATTTAGTCGCCAGCAGGATATCGGGCTGAAAAGCGGCGGTGGTCAAACCGGCGGGTGGCTGAGTTTGGGGCATGAGTTACTCCGCTAATGCGCGTGTAGAATACGGGAAATAGTATACCATGAGTAGTGACGAAGATCACCTCAATCGAGGTGATGGTCACTTTTGCCGGGGCAAAGCCGTTGTTACTGCCGATCAGACAGGTGTTATTGACCAAGTGTCCGTCACCTGGTCGCTACATTGAGAATTGTCGCAGCCGAAAAAATTCATTTGACAGCACCTAAGGCTCGTGATAAAATCTCGAATTGTAACGAACATAATCTCCCCAAAAGTATCATAAACCATTTTTCACAACAGGTGACAGTCACATCTTTTTTGAGGCTAACCTGCATCTAAACTCTCCAAAATAAGTCAGTTTTGGTTAAGACATCTTGAGCCTATCACTCAGATCGTTCACCAATAGAATCAACGGCCTTAACTAAGGCCGGCTTTGAATTATCACATTGAACGCGGCCTGAAACCGGCTGCATTTCGAGAAAATTTTGCGTGTTTTTTAAAACAAACAGCTAAGGATAATTTGTAAACCGCCACTATTTATATTGCTTCTTATGGGACTGGTATCTTTACTTCGGCAACTAAAAGCCAGTCACCCGATTTACTGAGTCAATACTCGAGGAGGAACATCGATGGAATTAGAAGGCACCTATACATTTGACGCCCCGCAAAAGGTCGTTTGGGACGCTTTAATGGACCCGGAAGTGCTAGCTAAAGTTATGCCCGGCTGCGAGAAATTGGAAGAAATTGAGGAAAATAAATATCAGGGTGTGCTCAAGATCAAAGTCGGTCCCGTGCAAGGTAAATTTCAGGGGGTGATCACCTTGTCTGATGTTAACGCGCCCGATACCTACACCTTGAATGTTGACGGCAAAGGCGCGCCCGGCTTTATGAAGGCGACCGGCAATGTTAAGCTCAATAGCGAGGGTAACTCAACTGTGATGCAATACGACGGCACAGCCCAGGTTGGCGGCCGCATTGCCAGCGTCGGCCAGCGGCTGCTCGATAGCACGGCCAAAGCGCTGACCCGGCAGAGTTTAGATAACTTAGACAAGCAGATTCAGGCCAAACTTGAGCCTGAACCGGTCGCCGCTCCGGCGGAGGCGACTGTCGCCCCCCATAACGGCGCAGCGACGACGGCCGTTCCGGCCGCATCAGCCCCGGCCCGCCGCGTCAGTTCCGCCCCGACTGAAATTGAAGCCCCGTCGGAATTTGAGTTTGCTATGGGTGTCGCTAAAAATATGCTGGAGGATTTAGTGCCGCCGGAAAAACAACCCTTACTGGCCCTGGCAGCGGCAAGTGTGGGCGTGGTAGCGGTGTTGATGTTTTTTAGTTGGTGGACTAATTTAATTGCTAATAAAGTCGCCAAAAAAGTTGTAAAACAATTAACCTAAGGAGGTTGACCTGGATTTCAACGATTAAAAATTCTTCCCAATAAATCCCAATAATTTATACAATTACAGAATTGTTAATTAATCTATCGAAGGAGATTGTTTCTATGGCAGAGATTACTGTAACAGTTAACGGGAAATCCTATACCCGTGATGTCGAGCCTCGCATGCTCCTGGTTCATTTCATTCGAGATGTGCTGGGACTCACTGGAACCAATATCGGTTGCGAAACCAGTGTGTGCGGGGCTTGTACGATTCTTATGGACGGTCAGGCCATAAAGTCGTGTACCCAGTTGGCGGTGCAGGCCGACGGTAGTTCGCTGACCACCATCGAAGGGCTGGCCAGCAACGGCGACCTGCATCCGGTGCAGGAAGGCTTCTGGGAAAAGCACGGCCTGCAATGCGGTTACTGCACCCCCGGTATGATCATGGCCAGTGTCGATTTGCTGCAGAGTAACGCTAATCCGACCGAAGATGAAATCCGGCATGGGTTAGAAGGTAATCTTTGCCGCTGTACGGGCTATCACAATATTGTTAAAGCAGTTCAGTACGCTGCCGAAAAGATGCAAGGGGGCAACTAATGGGTAAAGCAATTGGACAAGCCATTAAGCGTAAAGAGGATCCACGCCTGATTACCGGCCAGGCCAAATATTTGGATGACATCCAACTGCCGGGGATGGTCCATGCGGCAGTGCTGCGCAGCCCGTACGCTCACGCCAAGATCAACAGCATCGACACTAGCGAGGCCGAAAGTCTCCCCGGCGTGGTGGGCGTTTTTACCGGCAAGGATTTCGCCGATCTCAACCCGCTGCCGTGCGCTTGGCAAGCGGGCGGCGTTAACAATAACGCCAACACGCCGCGCACGTTGGAAATCGACAAAGTGACCTTTACCGGGGCCGGCGTGGCCGTGGTGGTAGCGGAAAGCCGCTACATCGCCGAAGATGCGCTGGCGTTGATCCACGTCGATTACGAGGTGCTGCCGGTGGTGGTTGACGCCAAAAAAGCGACCGAACCCGGCGCGCCGCAACTGCACGAGAACGCGCCCAACAACATCTGCATGGAATGGTCGTGCGGTGACGAGGCCGCCACCGATCAAGCGCTGGCCGACGCCGATGTCGTCATCAAGCAGTCACTGCGCAACCAGCGCCTCATCCCCACGCCGATGGAACCGCGCGGCGCGATTGGCGTCTTCTCTCCCGTAGCCGAAGATTACACCGTCTATATGACCTCGCAAGCACCGCACGTAATGCGGCTGTTGATGACGGCCTTCGTCTTCGGCATACCCGAAAACAAACTGCGCTGTATCTCACCCCAAGTGGGCGGCGGTTTCGGGGCCAAGATCTTCCTCTATCCCGAATATTGTATGGTGGCCGCGGTGTCCAAGAAACTGGGCGGTTTGCCGGTCAAATGGATGGAAACCCGTCGCGAAAATTACATCGCCACCACCCACGGCCGCGATCACGTGACCGAGTTTGAGGTCGCCGCCAAGAATGACGGCACCATCACCGGCCTGAAGGTGGAAACGTACGCCAATTTGGGCGGTACGCTGTCAACCATCGCCGGTGGCATTCCGACCACGCTGTACGGCCGACTGCTGTCCGGAGTCTATAAGTTCCCCAACATCTATTGCAAAGTTTACGGTACCTACACCAACACCGGTATGGTCGATGCCTATCGCGGGGCCGGCCGTCCGGAAGCCTCCTACCTGGTAGAACGAGCCATCGATCTGGTGGCCCAAAAGCTCAACATGGATCCGGCCGAAGTACGGCGCGTGAACTATATTCCGCCCGAAGCTTTCCCCTACGCCCCGGCCTCCAATATCTTGAACGGCTTGAAATACGACAGCGGCGAGTATGAAGGAGCGCTCAACAAGGCTCTGGAGTTGGTCGATTACAAAAATCTGCGCCAGGAGCAGGCCGCCGCACGCGAGGCCGGCCGGTTGATGGGTATTGGTTTCTCCAGCTACGTCGAAATCTGTGGGGTAGCGCCTTCAGCTTGGATTGGGCTGAACGGCGAGGGCTGGGGAGCCGGTTTATGGGAAAGCGCCAACGTACGGGTGCATTTAACCGGCCAAGTGGTCGTTACCACCGGCTCGCAGTCGCACGGTCAGGGCCACGAAACCACCATGGCCCAAATTGCGGCCGATTTGCTGGGGATGGATGTGGCCGACGTACGCGTCGAGCACAGCGACACCTTGGGTACGCCGTTTGGCTACGGCACCTACGGCAGCCGCAGCGCGGCCGTAGGCGGGGTGGCCATTCATAACAGCGTCCAAAAAATTATCGAAAAGGCCAAGAAAATCGGGGCGCATATGCTCGAAGCCGCACCCGAAGACGTGACCTTTGAGGACGGTAAAGTCTTTGTCAAAGGTTCGCCCGACAAAGCCAAGACGATTCAGGAAGTGGCGCTGGCGGCGGCGGTGGCCTACGATTTGCCGGAAGGGACCGAGCCGTTCCTGGATGACACCACCTATTATGACCCGCCTAACTGTACCTACCCCTTTGGGACACACGTTTGTATCGTCGAAGTCGATAAAGATACCGGCCATGTAGCTATCAAGCGCTACCTGGCGGTGGATGATGTGGGTAAGAAAATCAACCCGCTGATTGTCGATGGACAGATTCATGGCGGTGTGGTCCAAGGTTTGGCTCAGGGCTTGTGGGAAGGCGCAGTCTATGATGACAACGGCCAGTTGGTCAGCGGCTCGTTGATGGATTACGCCCTGCCCAAAGCGCACTTCTTACCCATGATTGAAACCGACAGCACCGAAACGCCATCGCCGGTCAATCCGTTGGGCATTAAAGGAGCCGGCGAGGCGGGCACGATTGCTTCGGCGCAAGCCGTGGTCAACGCCGTAGTTGATGCCCTGGCGCCGTACGGCATTACCCATCTCGACATGCCGTTGACGTCACAAAAGGTGTGGGAAGCTATTCATTCAAGTGGAAACGGGAGGGAATAAGATGTATCCGGCAAAATTTGATTACTATCGCGCTGCCAGCGTGCAGGAAGCCATTCAACTGCTGCAAGACCATGAAGATGCCAAATTACTGGCCGGCGGGCACAGTTTAATCCCGGCCATGAAACTGCGTCTGGCCCAACCGCCGGCCATCATCGATATCGGCCGTATTGCCGAACTGAAAGGCGTATCGCACGACAATGGCTCGATCAAGATTGGCGCGCTGACCGTTCACGCCGATGTGGCCGCGTCGAACGTACTTAAGTCCAACTGCCCGTTGTTGGCCGAAGCCGCCAGCAATGTCGGCGATCGGCAGGTGCGGCACAAAGGCACTATCGGCGGCAATATCGCTCATGCCGATCCGGCCTCGGATATGCCGGCTGCGATACTGGCCTTAGGTGGAACGATTCATCTAATAGGCCCCAGCGGCAGCCGCCAAGTGGCCGCCGCCGATTTCTTCATCGACTTGCTGGCGACCGACCTGCACGAAGACGAACTCCTGACCGCCATCGAAGTGCCGGCGCAAAGCGGTAAAACCGGCTCGTGTTACCTCAAGTTTGAGCATCCCGCCTCCGGTTATGCCGTCTGCGGCGCAGCGGCGGTGGTAACGCTCAACGACGACGGCGCCTGCGCCGGCGCCAGCCTCTGTTTCAACGGCGTCACCGCCACCCCGCACAACGCCAGCGCCGTCACCGACGCCCTGGTTGGCCAAGCCCTGGACGACGCCGCCATCGACAAGGCGGTCGATGCCAACTTGTCCATCAGCGACCCCATGGGTGATATGCACGCCTCCGGACCTTACCGGATCGAACTCGCCAAGACCTTCGCCAAACGCGCGCTGAAGTTAGCGCGGGATCGAGCGTAGGGCCTAGCCAGCAGACCGCCGCTAGCTGACCGCCAACCGCCGGAAAGTAGGTCCACCCGGTGGTGTTCGGCGGCAGTTGTCGGCGGTCTGCATTGCAAATAACGGCCTGGAGCGACGAAGTTTACTTTGACCTGACCGTGAATATGACAAAGCAAGCTTTGTCGCTCCACTACATTTTCGTTCCCCTACCATATAAACCCTAATGTATAAACGCTAATGCAAGCCCAAAATGATACCGGCAATAGTGAAGTAGATGAACAAGCCGGTGGCATCGACCAGGGTACTCATGACCGGCCCGGAGACGACCGTCGGGTCGATCCGGACCTGGGCGGCCAGCAGCGGCAGCAGCGAGCCGAGCGAGTTGGCCCAGACGACAATAACAAGAATTGTGACTGATACGGTCCAGGCTAACGGCTGGCCGGTACCCCACAGCAAGGCACGAAAGTAAGCTATGACCGCCATACCTGATCCCAACAGTAAGCCGGTCCGTAACTCGTGCCAAAAGGCGGCCCAGACATCTTTTTTGCCGATTTCACCCACGGCTAAGGCACGAATGATGGTACTGGTAGTTTGAGACCCAGCATTTCCACCCGTCCCGATTAGCAGCGGAACGAAGAAAGCCAGAGCGACCACCGCCTGAAGTTCGTCTTCAAAGTGGCGCAGTACCGTGCCGGTCAAGCTTTCGGTTACGAATAGTAGCAGCAGTCAGCCGATCCGTTTGCGGGTCATGATAAACACGCCGGTATTGAGGTAA
Source organism: Anaerolineales bacterium (assembly GCA_020634855.1). Lineage (GTDB taxonomy): Bacteria > Chloroflexota > Anaerolineae > 4572-78 > J111 > JAGRBY01. The sequence goes on along the minus strand of JACKAU010000013.1, from coordinate 72,415 downwards.
GAGCGCTCTAACGGCTCCGCGCCGCCAAAGCGCTGGATGTCTTCGGTCGCTTCGGCCTCCAGCACGTCTACAACATCATCGATGGTGATAACCCCCAACAAGACATTGTCCGCATCGACCACCGGCAGGGCCACCAAATCATAATGCGCCATAATCCGGGCGCAGGCTTCTTGGTCCGTCCCGACCGGAACCGAGATGACGTGGGGGTTCATCAAGTCTTGGAGGGTCATCTCCGGCTTGGCCACAATAAGCTGGCGCAGGCTCACCGTCCCACTCAGGCGCCGGTCGCGGTCGATAACAAACAAGTAATAGATGGTTTCCTTCTCTGGCTGCCAGTCGTGAATCGCTTTAATGGCATCGGCTGCGGTCATCCGATGGCACAAGGCCAAAAATTCGGAGGTCATCAGCCCGCCCGCGCTGTCGTCGGGGTGTAACAGCAGCGGTTCGACCTCGCTGGGGTCGGACAGGCCGGCCAAGATGGCGTCGGCCTGCTCCGGGTCGAGGTCGCCCAGCAAATCGGCGGCTTCGTCCGGGGCCATCTCCTCGACAATGGGGATGACCGTGTCGGCCGGCAGTTCAGCCACCAGGGCGGCGGCTTCGTCATCGGCCAGCTCTTCCAGAATGTCGGCCGATTCGGCCGGCGACAGTTCGGGCAGCAGCGTGACCTGTTCGGCGTTATCCAGTTCGGCAAAGAGTTCGGCCTGGTCCGGCGGCCGCAGGGCTTGAATAATTTCGGTCGCGCCGCTCAGGTCGTCACATTCAAGCGCGGCGCGCAGTTGGGATAAGGTGTTGTCCAGAGCAAAGGTTTCCATTGATCTTATCTCCGAGGGTATTAACTTTCTTGATCAAAGCGCCACGATTTAAGCTGATCTTAAGGGCCGGCTGAGACTCTCTTAAAGTCAGCCGGCCTCGATGTGTGTTAGGCTAAGGTGATACAGCTATAAATGTGATAATAAGGATAAATTTTATGCCGACAAAATTCCGCCTGTCCATTTTATTGGCTCTGCTGCTGGGGGTGCTCCTGGCCGGTTCGACCCAGGCCCAGGAGGGGAGCCAGAAGCAGATCGATTTCAAAGATTACGAACTCAATCCGATCGATTATACTTTGCCGAACGGTTTGCGGGTAATTTTGGCCGAGGATCATTCGGCGCCGGTGGTGGCGGTTGATACCTGGTACCGGGTCGGCGGCGCGGACGACCCATCGGGCCGCTCCGGCTTCGCCCACCTGTTTGAGCATATGATGTTCGAAGGCTCGGCCCACGTGGCCAACGGCCAGTGGGACCCTTTGCTGGAGGCGATTGGGGCCAACCACAACGCCTATACCCAGAATGATAAAACGGCGTTCTGGGAGGTGGCTCCGGCCAATGAACTGCCGCGCCTGCTGTGGATGGAAAGCGACCGCATGGCCTCGCTGGCCGTGACCGATGACGCCTTTCAGACCCAGCGCCAGGTGGTCATCCAGGAGTTCAACGAGCGGGTCGCCAACCAGCCTTACGGCCAGGCCAACCGGCGGCTGTTCACCCAGCCGATGGAGGGGTACTGGCCTTACGAGCGTTCGGTCATCGGCAGTGTGGGCGATTTAAACGCCGCCACGTTGTCGGAAGTGCAGGATTTTCACGCGACCTACTATCGACCGAATAACGCCACGCTGGTCATTGTCGGCGATATCGACCCGACGCAAACGAAGGCGTTGGTCGAGGCCTATTACGGCGATATCCCGGCCGGCCCGGCGGTGACGCCCATTCTCGACCGTTTTCCGCTGCCGGAATCCTTGCCCAGTCAAGGGGAAGACCCGATTACAAGCTGCCAAATTGGTACGGAGGAGACGCTGATCGATCCTCAAGTAGAAGTGCCTCGCTGGGCGGCCACCGTGGTCACGCCGCCCCAAGGTACGCCCGATCACTACGCCCTTGAGCTGCTGGTCGATATTTTGGCCGGGGGTAACAGCAGTCGCTTTGAACAGGATATCGTCCGGCAAGGCTTGGCGGCGAACGCCTATGTGGGCCTCAATGATTTACAGGGGGCCGGCATTCTCTATGCCGTGGCCCAACCCAACAACGGCGATACGGCCGACCAGATGCGGCTAGGGCAATCGCATACTCAAAGGAGTTGAAGTAAAAAATATCCTTCACAAGAAACAAAGGGAGGATGAGATGAACAAAAACCCAACAGCAAGTATAGAGGAATATTTTGATGAGATGGCAGACCCTCGGGTTGAATATCTGGTACACCATCAACTGATAGATATTATTACCATCGCCTTATGTGCCATTATCGCTGGGGCGGATACTTGGACAGAAGTATCCCAATTTGGAAAAGAGAAACAAAGTTGGTTTGAACAATTTCTAGAATTAGAAGGTGGTATTCCTTCCCACGACACATTTGGTCGGTTTTTGCCAACTTGACCCTGAACAGTTTCAAAACTGTTTTCTGAAATGGGTTCAAGCTGTATTTTCAATGACGGCAGGACAGGTTGTCCCAATTGATGGTAAAAATTACGGCGATCCCGATGACCGAAGCAACGACCGGCAAGCCATCTGGATGGTCAGTGCCTGGGCGGCTGAGAACAAATTGGTACTGGGTCAAGTAAAAGTTGATGACAAATCCAATGAAATTACAGCTATTCCCAAGCTATTACAACTTCTGGAATTAAGTGGCTGCATTGTTACGATTGATGCAATGGGGTGTCAGAAAGAAATTGCCGCCCAGATTGTAGCCCAAGAGGCCGATTATGTGCTGGCTCTCAAAGGCAATCATAGCGGCGTATTTGAAGATGTTCAGGAGTTGTTTGCCTATGCCGCCGAAACCAACTATGTTGATTGTGATTATCATAAAACGGTTGATAAAGGTCATGGACGCATCGAAATCCGGGAATGTTGGACGACCAGTGCCGCTGATTATTTTCCCTTTGTGCGCAATGCCTCCGCTTGGGCTAAATTGCAGACCCTGGCTATGGTTCGGACTGAACGTCGTCAAACCGATAGGGTCACGGTTGAAGTCCGCTACTACTTATCCAGCCTTGAAAGTAAGGCTGATAAACTTTTGCATGCCATCCGCACTCATTGGACCATTGAAAACCAACTCCATTGGGTTTTGGATGTTGCTTTTGACGAGGATCAATGTCGGGTTCGTACGGAACACGCTGCTCAAAATTTCGCCATCTGGCGTCACTGGGCTTTGAACCTGCTAAAACAAGAACCCTCTGCCAAATGTGGCATTCAAGCCAAACGCAAGAAAGCTGGTTGGAGTACCGATTATCTTCTTAAAGTCCTGTTACTTTAGTATGCGATTGCCCTACTGTAACCACTATCTTGAAGACCTTGATGAAGCCAAATCCTTTCAGATGAACGATAGTGCCCGTCGCCGAGAGCGGGACTGAGGCCAGTGGCTGATTGCCGCTGCGGTCAGGCTTGACCAGCCGGTCAGCCGGTAAGCGGCTTAGCCAGCGACCGAACAGACGGCGGACCAGTTTTAGATTTTGCAAACTGGCATACCAACTATCAAAACAGACACATTCAGGTCGAAAACCACGCTCATCTGAAATAGTCAAGGATCAGGTCATACTGTTTTCCGCGAAGGTCAGGCCGGCCGGTTTCAACGCCAGGGTTTTTCCATACGTACAGACATACTCTGCAAACCCACCGCGATACCCCGGAATTTCTCCAAACACCTCATCCCCTATTACAATGAAGCAGTTTAACGAAGGAGATCAACTTATGAGCTGTGATACCGTTGTACGGCAACAACTACTGGCGCTTTTACGCGGTGGGAACGCCCATCTCGATTTTGAGCAAGCGGTGGCTGATTTCCCGCTCGAACATATCAACACCACCCCGCCCAATGGGTCTTACACGCCCTGGCATCTGTTGGAACACATACGGATTGCGCAGTGGGATATTCTGGAGTTCATTCGCAATCCGGATCACGTTTCGCCGGATTGGCCGATGGGCTATTGGCCGGCCCAAGATGAAGAGGCCGACGCGACCCGCTGGCAGCAAACCCTCGACCAGTTTCGCGCCGATGTGCAGGCGCTCCAAACAATAGTGGCCGACCCGGCCACCGATCTCTATACCCCGCTGCCTCACGCCCCCGGTTACAACATTCTGCGGGAAATTCTGGTGGTGGCCGATCACAACGCCTACCACATCGGCGAGTTTGCTATTCTGCGGCAGGTGATGGGCACCTGGCGGGGTGAGCATTAGGAACAGGCCCCAGATACGCCCCAATTGAGGGGAAATTTAGACAGGACCTACGGCAAGATTTACAGGATTTTTTTGGATATAAATTGAAATAATCTTGTTAATCCTGTTAATCCTGTCCATTCCACAGTTAAGGGTGGTGCGACCTTACCACCTTGTCCAAGAACAAGACCTGACAGGTTTTCAAACGAGCCTTAACCCGGCTAAATGGCCCGAATTACCCTGATTTTTCTCTGAAAGGTATCTCCAAAACCTTGTCAGGTCTGATGGGTAGCAACTGGGATTACTTATTTTTCGATCAGGGTCATTGTCCCCATCAAACGCAACACGCGCCCCTGCGGATCACGGACTAACGCCTCTGATTTGCCCGAAACCCAAATCCACTCGCCTGATTTATGTTTGAGCCGGCATTCTACTTGATAGGTTTCGGAATTACCTTCAATAAAGTCGTTATAGGCTTGGCCTAGCGCTTTAATATCATCGGGATGGGTTTGGGCATATACCCAGGTTAAACGTTCATTGGGAGCCGGCAGTTCAGCCAAATCATATCCCAGTAGAGCCGCCCAGGAGGGACTATGATAGGTGGTATCATCCAGGGGGACAGAATGAACATAAAAGCCAACATGCATCATATCCAGAACGTAATTAAAGTAATTGAGCGTATTTTGTAACGTGGTAATATTGGTTGCGGCGCAGATAAGGCCCGTAATCTTATCCTGGTCATCTTTTTGGGCTTCCATAAACATTTGGTAATGGGTCGTATTACCATTGATCGTCACATTGACCACTTCATTACGTGTTTTTCCGCTTTGTATGACGCTATCTTTAATTTTGGTGAGCGTGGCCGCATCTTCAGGGGAAAACAGGTCATTATCATGTTTACCCAAAATCGTTTCAGCTTCGCCAAATTCAGGCGAGAGATTAATGACATTGACATAGCGCAAATTTAGATCTTGTTCAAAAAGAACGGTATCTGAAATGCGTAGAATGTGCCGCAAGTCGTTATCACGTTGGCGCAACTGCTTTTCAACTTGTTTGATGCGATCAATACTGGTGAAGGTGAGCGTTACACCCCGAATTTGATTGCCGGTGGTGCGATAGGGCCTTATTTGCATCCAATACCATTCGCCATTTTTGTGCTGGACATCTTGCACGTGGGTTTCAAGTGTATCCAGAACGGTTACACAGAGCGCCACCAAATCAACGTCTAGCAAGTTACAGACGGTATGGCTAAAAGGACGGTTCAAATCGGCATCGATAAGATTGACCACTTGTTTTGCCGCGGGTGTAAAGCGGCGAATATACAGATCCAGATCAAGCAGAATGGCCCCCAAATTGACGCCGATAAACAGATTGTGCATATCGTCGTTCACCACTGACAATTCATCAATCTTGGCTTCCAGTTCCGTATTAACCGTAACCAATTCTTCGTTGATCGATTGCAACTCTTCCTTGGCGGTTTGCAACTCCTCGTTGGTACTTTGCAGTTCTTCATTGGACGATTGCAGTTCTTCATTGGTGGCGGTCAGCTCTTCATTAGAGGTTTCCAGCTCTTCAATGGTCGATTGCAGATATTGCTTGGTTGCGGCCAATTCTTGAGATAACTCAGTGATGCGTTGATCACGGGTATCCAAAACATCCTTATCGGTATCAACGGCCGGTGCATATGAGCCTACCGTTTGGGGATGGTATGGTTCAAAAACAATCAGCATTAAGCCGGTCATAGACGCCGGTTTGGAGATGGGGGTTATTGTTAGCTTTAATTTCTCCTCATCGCCATTAAACTCAACACTAACATTTTCATAGACAACAGGCTGCTTTTTGGCTTGAGCACGTCTAATGGCGCTGGTTAAGGGAATTCGCAAGCTCTGGCGGGCCAGACGAAAAATATCGAAATTTGCCTCACCGGGAGCCAGTTCAAGATATTTACCGGTGCGGCCATGAATATAAATAACTTCACCCCTTTCATTAACCACTAAAGCCGGCGGCGTATGCAAATCTAGCATCATCCGCTCTACAGCCTCACGAGGATGAAGGATATTTTGTTTGATTGGGATATCTAAGGGCGCAAATATTTTTGTTTTGGGAGACATTGCGGTGAAATTAGCGATGAGATCATTGGCAATGAAATTTTCTGTGGCTCTAAAAATCTTCCATTTTTTATCAATCACATCGAACAAATGGCTAAAATCTCCCAGCGACTCCGAGTTACCTAAAAACAAAAATCCATGTTTGGATAAAGCATAATGAAACAGCGGATACATTTTGGCTTGCAGACTGGGGCGCATATAGATGAGTAAATTCCGGCAACTGATCAAGTCCAACCGCGAGAAAGGGGGATCGTGAATGATATTGTGAACTGAGAAAACCATGCTATCCCGCAGCAGTTTATTAACCCGATAGCTGTTGCCCTCTTTGGTAAAATAAAGTTTTAATCGCTCCGGCGAAATGTCGGCGCTAATATTGGCGGGATAAATACCTAGTCGGGCTTTTTCTATGGACTGCGTATCGATATCGGTGGCAAAAATTTGCAATTTACGCTTTATTTGAAGCTGCTTTAACCGTTCTTGGAATAAGATAGCAATAGAATAGGCTTCTTCGCCGCTGGAACAGGCCGGAACCCAAACGCGAATAGGTTGGACAATCTCGGCATTGGGTACAATATCAGAGGTGATGATCTGCTCCAGTCTTGCAAAGGCTTCCTGATCTCGAAAAAAATTGGTCACGCCGATTAATAACTCTTTGAATAATGCGCCTACTTCCTTATTGTTTTGCTGCAAATAGTCGGCGTAATCTTTAATCGCTTGAATTTGATTAACGACCATGCGGCGCTCTATGCGTCGTCTGACCGTATTCATTTTGTACAGGGAAAAATCGTGGCCGGTATAGGCGCGTAGTAAAACAAAAATATTATGCAGGGCGCTATCTCTATCTGCTTCTGTGTCCTCGCCGGCGTCGACGCCAAGCGGCCTTAAATGGGCATGTTTAATGTAGCGCAGCAGTTGCTGAGGCATTTCTTCCGGGGGTAAAATGAAATCAACCAGAGAGGTATTAATAGCATTAGTTGGCATGCCGCTATAGCGGCTGGACTCGGGTGACTGGACCATAACCATACCGCCTTCACCCTTAATGGCTTGCAAGCCCAAAGTTCCGTCCGCTCCGGTCCCCGACAAAATAACTCCAATCGCTTTTTCGCGCTGGTCTTCCGCCAAGGAACGAAAGAAAAAATCAACGGCCAAACGTGAAGCCCTAGGCCCAATGGGTTCGATCAGGTGTAAAACATTGTCTTCAAGCCGCATATCCCGGTTTGGCGGGATAATATAGATCTGATTGGCCTCAACTTTTGTTTTATCTATTACCTGAGAAACCTTCATACGAGTATACCGCTGTAAAAGCTCCACCAGCATACTTTTGCGGTTTGGGTCAAGATGTTGCACCACGACAAAAGCCATAGTGGTATCGGGCGGCATATTGGTAAAAAAATGCTCAAACGCTTCCAGCCCACCTGCCGAAGCGCCAATCCCGACAATCCACAACGCATCGGACGATGGCTCTCCTGTTTCACTTCCCTGTGATCGCTTATGGGTCATTTTTCACTCCTCAACGGTGTTGACATTATATTTCATGTCCGATCTTTATCCAAAAGGGTCAAGACACGAAAAGAAGGATGGGCCAGAAAGTTCGGCACCTTTGGCACTATAAAGCGCCTCTTACGCCCGCAAACGCCGTTTTTGCATTTAAAAAGACGACCTCAAACGTTTTGACCTCCTTTTTTGCGTCAAAAAAGGGACTTTTTTTTCTGAGACCCCCTTTTTTTGCGCTAAAAAGGGCTTTTTTTTCTGAGACCCCCTTTTTGCGCATCAAAAAGGACTTTTTTTTTCTGAGACCTCCTTTTTGCGCTAAAAAGCGACCTTTTTTTTCGTGAGACCTCCTTTTTGCGCAAAAAAGCGACCTTTTTTCGTGAGACCTCCTTTTTTGCGACAAAAAAGGGACTTTTTTTGAGACCTCCTCTGAAAATGGGTTTGTAGGACAAACTTAAGTTTGTCCTACGGAATTTTCATTGCCGTTGCTGTACCGAGGTTCTGTCGCACTCCTTTGAAACTACAGAACTGGAGCGTCAAAGTTATGAAGTTTAAGAAAATAAACGGATCATACCGGGCTACCAAGCGCGAGGCTAAAGCCATTGCGCTAAAAGAGCGAAGGACGCTGAAGCGCCCTACTCTGGCGAAATCATAGCCCGACCGGGCTTCGCTCTCTCAGCACGGGTCTTTAGGCCCGTGCTGCGGGGGACGGCAAGTTGGTACGCCGATTAAATTCTTGATCTCAATTACTTTGACCCCATCGCGGATGACAAAGCCAGCTTTGTCGCTCCAAACGCAATTGAAGCGGGCGTGGCCGCGCTGCAACCCAATTTTTCGAGGCTCAAATTCTAGAACAAAGGGTTCCGCCGGGCCAGCCGGTAAACGCGGCCGTTGGTCACTGTGGTGAGGCCGTGGTATACTTCCGGGCGAACATTTTTTCTGATTTTCTATAGGATCTAAACCAAACCACTTCAAACCAAAAAAGTCAGAAGTGGAGCCGGAAATCTAATACAATTTCTATTTCCTTCTATTTCAGGTGCAATAAAAAATGAACACCTATGTCATCCTTATCCGTGGCATTAATGTTGGCGGCAAAAATAAAGTGCGCATGGCGGACTTGAGGCAATGCTTGGAAGAATTGGGTTTTGCTCAGGTTTCAACGTATATTGCTAGTGGTAACGTAATTTTAGAATCCGACCAACAACCTGATACGATCAAAACTCAGATTGAAGGGCTGCTGCCTGAAAAATTCACCCTTGATAATAAGCTCATCAAAGTTTTAGTGTTAACGCGCCGGCAGTTCCAAGCCGTTATTGAGAACAAACCTAAAGGCTTTGGCGACCAGCCCGACCAGTATCACAGCGATGCCATTTTTCTGATTGATATTGACATGGATCAGGCTATGCCGGTATTTTCGCCCCGCGAGGGCGTCGATAAAATCTGGGCAGGCGAGGGGGTGATCTACTCGCAGCGTCTCAGCGCCCAACGCACTAAAAGCCGGTTGAGTAAAATCATGGCCGCCCCCGCTTACAAATCGATGACCATCCGTAGTTGGCAGACGACAACAAAATTGCTGGAACTGCTGGGTTGAATTTATTTGGTAAGTGTGCAGCCCTTAGCTGTCAGCTATCAGCTTTGGGCTTATTTTGGCAAATATTTGGGTTACATAGTCGGTCATGAAAGCCCAGATGTTATCTTTAGCGTTAAAGCTGACGGCTGAAGGCTGATAGCTGAACGCTTACAACAGAAAATGAGTTGAGGCTATGAACAATACACAAGATTGGGTCCCGCAGTGGGCCAAAACCGTGGTGTGGTATCAAATTTTTCCGGATCGCTTTCGCAATGGTAATCCGGCCGGCAATCCGACGTTAGCGGATATCGAGGGCGCGTGGCCGCATGATTTGGAGTCGCCCTGGCAGATTCACCCCTGGACATCGGATTGGTATGAATTACAGCCTTATGAGCAGGCCAATGGGCAGGACATCGTATTTAATATTGTGCGACGGAGGTATGGCGGCGATTTGCAGGGCATTCTTGATAAATTGGATTACCTGCAAGACCTCGGCATTACGGCCATCTATCTGAATCCGGTCTTTCAATCGCCGTCGCATCACAAATATGATGGCGTGGTCTATCATCATATTGATGGCACGCTAGGGCCTGACCCGGACGGGGATAAAACGTTGATGGCCCAGGAAGATGCGGGCGATCCATCAACCTGGGTCTGGACCGCCGCCGATAACCTGGCGCTGCAACTCATTCAGGAGGTCCACCGCCGAGGCATGCGGATTATTTTCGATGGGGTGTTTAACCATGTCAGCCTGCGCAATCCGATGTTTCAGGATGTGGTTAAAAACCAGCAGCAGTCGCGCTATAAAGAGTGGTTTTCCATCGATTCCTGGGATGATGCGGAGCAGGGAACGAAATTTTCCTATACGGGCTGGTGGAACGTCGCCGAACTGCCGGAATGGCGTCAGGATGAGCATGGAGCCGTGGCCGGCCCGAGACAGTATATTTTCGACTGCACCACGCGGTGGATGTCGCCGCATGGCGATCCCCAAGACGGTATTGACGGCTGGCGGCTGGATGTGGCCTATTGCGTCAAACATCCTTTCTGGAAAGCGTGGCGCCAGCACGTTAAATCCATCAACCCGGAAGCGTACCTGACAGCAGAAGTCATCGATCCGATTGAGGTGTTGCAACCTTACCTTGAAGGCGATGAGTTTGATGCGGTTATGAATTACAACGTGGGGTTTGCCTGCGCCGATTATTTTATTAACGAGGCGAAGCGGATCACGACCTCCGAATTCGATACGTTTCTACGAGATTTACGTAATGCCTTTGATGAAGGCGTGTCCTACGTCCAGCAAAACCTGATGGACAGCCACGATTCCGACCGGCTGGCCTCGCATATTGTCAATCGCGATGGGGAACGCTATCGAAATTGGCTGACCTATTTTCATGCGACTAAAGCGGCTGACAATCCCAACTATAACGTGCGTAAGCCGACAGCGGCAGCGTATGCTGTGCAAAAGTTAATCGCGCTGTTTATGATGACCTACGTGGGCGCACCGATGATTTATTACGGCGATGAAGTCGGGATGTGGGGCGCTAATGATCCGTGCTGTCGAAAACCGATGGTGTGGGACGATCTGGATTATGAGCCGGAACGCTTTCTGCCGGACGGAAGCACTCGCGAAACGCCTGATACGGTGGCGGTCAACATCGATCTGTTGGAAACCTACAGACACTTGATTAGCATTCGTCATCAATACCCCGCGTTGAGTCTCGGCGATTTTCAGACGCTGTTGACGGATGATCAACAGCAAATCTACGCCTACAGCCGGCATTTTGAGGGGCAAATGGTGATTGTAGCCTTAAACAACACCCGCCAAGCCCAGACCGTCGAGCTTGAGGTATCCGCCGCCGGAACGGTGACGGATGTGCTGAATGATCAGGCTCAATATACGGTAGAGGGCGGGAAAATTCGCGTGTCGCTGGCTCCATTGTGGGGGGCAATTCTTTTGAAGGATGAATGATGTGGCAGGGTTGCAGGGTGGCAGGGTTGCAGGGTGGCAGGGTGGCAGGGAGATTAGAGATTAGAGACTGGAAATTGGAGAAAGCTCTGCGGGCTGTGGATTTGGTGCGTGGGGCTTTTTTTGTGGGCGGCGAAATTGACCTCAGTTGCTTGTCATGTTAGGGATTGTGCGGGTACAATTAAGTTGTCGACTTCGATTTGTTTGGCCTATTTCGCTCTTCCTTCATAGACTTAATTCTCAAACTAACCATCTCCATACCCAGACTTATTTTGACAAAATTTATGTAGCGGTATTCGCTGTGTCCTCTAGACGGAGAACGAGTGAATGAAACGACGGCGCTTTCGCTGCGGTGCTTGCAGTCCGTTTGTGGAAGGCTCGGCGCTTAGCGGTCGCTCCGTGAGGTGTGTGGACCCCGACGATGTATTTGAATGAAAGGAACACGAAGATGCAACACGATCTAGACTTGAACAAACAGAACGCTATTGAGTTTTACCGTATGGCGTATATGGGGGAGCCGGCCGAGGCAGTTAAGAGATACGTTGGCGCTGAGTACATTCAGCATAATCCGCTAGTACCCGACGGCAAAGAAGGTTTCATCGCGTACTTTGATGAGATGGCCAAAGAATATCCTAATAAGGAAATTGAATTCGTGCGAGCGGTTGCGGAAGGCGATTTAGTGGCTCTCCATACGCATCAAGTCTGGCCTGGCGGCGACGAATACGTCACGATGGATTTCCTTCGCTTCGATGAAAACGGGAAAATTGTTGAGCACTGGGATTCCATACAACAGGTGCCGAGTGAATCGAAAAGCGGCAATCCCATGTATTAAGCCTACACCTAATTTGAGCCGTTAATCCGGTTCGCTGCGCTCGCAGGTCGGAGAACAAGCGAATGAAACGACGGCGGTTTCGCTACCGTGCTTGCAGCCTGTTCGGGAAAGGATCGTTGCTTAGGGGTCGCCCCGTTAGGGTATTGGCCTGATAGAACTTTTACTGTAGCCGTTGCATTTTTTATTCTCAGAGTTTGACAGTAAAATCTCATGTCAAGTTCAATCAAAGATGTGATGGGGATGGCTCTCCCACGCGCAGGAGCCTATATTTTGAAACTAAGGGATATCGTTAATCAAACTGTTATTGACGCTCGTAAACTAACCCACTATGCGCTAGACCCAAACTCGCCGTATGGGAAACATAAAGCCATTCTGTTTGAGGCTATTTTAGGCTTTACCAAAGAAAATTATACCGTCCTCATAGCCCAGCTTGAAACCAAATCACTCCACGCCGAAGCCATTTATCGCAGTGAAGATCATTTTGGAAAACGATATAGCGTTGACGTGACTGTTGAAGGAATACAAGGTCAACAAGCAGTTGTCAGAACAGGTTGGCTCGTGCCGCCGAATAGTGATATAGCCTATCTGGCAACGCTTTATGTGAAACGAAGGTAGGATAGGATGCCAGATATTGGTGATGTTATTGAGTTGATAGTTGATATACCAGAGCGAAACGTCCGCGTTGGGACGCAAGGAACCATTGTGCTCAAGCACAACAACGAAGCCTATGAAGTTGAATTTGTCAATGAGACCGGTGAGACGCTTGATTTTTTTGCGCTTCGACCAGAACAGTTTGTCGTCATCTGGCGGGCCGAAACAGGGCAAGCTGTCCCGCTAGTGGAACAAGCGGCCACTATCATTGCTAATCTTCCGGACGATGCGGCCCAGGAGGTTCTGGATTTTGCCCGGTTTCTATCTTTCCGGGGACAGAAGCTCGGTCTACAAGGACATAGCCCTCCCCCCAATATACCCTAACAAGAGAATCCTAGCCGAATTGCTTTTTGAAGTTAGTTGTGCCTATGGCGTTAGTTTTGGCTTTGAGGTAATTTCGCTGGCCCGCAATCGGCTGAATTTTGGGCATGTGACTCATCCAGCTCGCTGCGCGGCCCGGATGAACGGGGCGGAGGATCCGCCGCTGCGCCCCGGCATCCGCTTGTTCCCGGCGGCACTCGCGGCGCTCGCTGGCCGGAGTACCAGCGGATGAAACGACGGCGCTTTCGCTGCCGGGCTTGTAGTCCGTTCGCGGAAGGCTCGCTGCTTATCCGCTGCACCGTTAGGACGGTAAGGTAACCTTCATAAAGTATGGTTATATAATGCCATTTGTCCCAAATAGTACAATTACTGAAAGAATCGGAGTTTATTATGCTGGCTATGTCTTTTCATTGGCTGGCATTATCTTTCGTGAAACTCCAAATACAGATGTAGGTATAGATGCTCAGATTGAATTAGTAGATGAACAAGGAAATGCTACTGGTAAATTAGCAGGGCTTCAAATCAAGAGTGGTGACTCATTTGTTGATATTAAAAAGGAGTTATTTACTCTTCGCGCCGAACGTAAGCACTTTAATTATTGGTCACGATATATTTTACCTGTGTTTGGCATAGTGTTTAGTCCATCATTGAAAAAAGCTGTATGGTTCAATTTAACGACCCACTCCCACCGAATTATAAAGCAGGAGGGTCCATACCGTGTTATAGAAAGACTTAATGAAGGTAATGAGCTAAACCATCAAAACATATCATTTAGCCTCATACATTTTGTACAACAATTTTATGATATGCCTGTGACGACTGAAAATGTGGAACAAGTTGCACGGTTACAAGAAGAGCCTATAGAAGCAACGCAAGCTATTGACCAAGAAAGTAAGGCGGCTGCGTGGAAACGCCTAACTAACATTCTTCTTGTGTCCAAGAGTCCGCCGGAAGTTCTTGCTGATGCTGGATATCGTTTGTCCTGGTATTTTCCAGTAGTACCTCAAACTCAACGACATTTCTTTATTGAACGTATAACTCAAGCGAGTGATGAAGAGTTAGCTAATTTAATAAAGGCTATTCATTATCTTTTGTCACATGGGGCGGATAATGTGGCAGAACTTATACGTGATCTTTTTACATATTTGCCGGCTCCTGCTGATAGGTTGAAATATTTAGCGAGGCAAAGAATTATCCCGGCTGAAGAATTAGAGGCACTCTTTCAGTCAGTCGAATTTTTTACTCAGGAATTTGAAGGTGATTTTCGGGAGGAAATACTAAAGCTCTACGGGATTACCGAAGCAGATTTACCATAGAAAGGGGGGTGTAATCCAACCCACCTGACAACAAGCGGCGGATCCATTACTGCGCTCCGGTATTCGTTTGTTCCCGGCGGCACTGGCTGCGCTCGCTGCGCCGGATAATGAGTGAATGAAACGACGGCGCTTTCGCTGCGGTGCTTGCAGCCCGTTCGCGAAATGCTCGTCGCTTAGCGGTCACGCTGTTGGGCGAAGTAGCAGGACAACTATATAAAAAGAAATTAAACAGGAGAAGACGATGTCTGGTAATCACTCAGTCAGTGTTGAAACCTTGAAAGAATTTCTGGCGGCATTCAATCGGCACGATTTAGATGCGATTATGGCGTTCTTTGCCGATGACTGTAGTTTATGTATGCCACGCGGCCCAGAGCCTTGGGGACAGCGTTTTATCGGTAAATCTAATGTACGCGAAGCATTGGCCAGCCGCTTTAGCGGCCTGCCCGATGTCCACTATGGGGACGACAGCCATTGGGTGTGCGATAATATGGGGGTGTCAAAATGGACGCTGACAGGAACGACCCGCTGGTATTCGGGTGGAAGTGCAAGGCGTTGACCTGCTTGAATTTCGGGAGGGTAAAGTGGTCCACAAAGACTCTTACTGGAAAATTGTCGATTAGGTGAACCCTCTCAATGAACCAGGCCGAATTATTGGTCTGTTGTACGCAAAAAAGATGCATTTTTGAGAAATCATTGGTATGACATCGGACTTGTCCTGGCTTTAGGGGTGGGATTGTTTCTGTTCATCACTAAACTCAGTGGTCTCTCAGGGTTGCTTTGGGTCAGTTTGGTTTCTTTGTTCTTGCATCAATTTGAAGAATATCGCTATCCCGGTTATTTCCCAGGGATGATAAATTCAGTCCTGTTTTCAAGTATACAACCAGACAGGTTCCCCTTAATAGCAATACGTCCCTGATCGTTAATGTGGTCATAGGCTGGCAACAATTAATTATTAATTATTCCAGCTCCCGACAAAGCGCCTCCACCATACCCCCCAACCATTAACCATTAATTATTAACAATTAACCATTAACTATTGAAACGCCTCATGCAATAACGCCTGAAAAAGCCCTTCCGCTTGCCGCAACGCTTCCCGCTGCTGCGACCGCAGCCGTTCCACATGCCGCACGATACTGGCAAATTTTTGTTGGAGGAGAACAGAAGCATTGGGCACTTGTATTTCTCTTAACATCGGTAACGTTAAACCTTCTGTATTTGCTCCTCGGCCTGATTAAGTAAGTTAGGGGTGTTATGTTTTAATACATAGACCAAAAATTCAGGTGCAATTCTGTCAGAACATTGAATAGACTTGATATCTTGACCGTGACAAAGAGGCACTTTTGTAATAGCAAGAGGTAAGCGACGCATTAATACTTTACTTTTGACAACAACCAAGATTGATCCTTTCGGCACGAGTTTGGTTGCACTTTTTTTTATCGCTTCTGCTGTAACGTGTTCCTGCGTATCTGAAATGTAGTCTGCAATCATATCCTTTGCAGTTAACCAAGGAATGTCACCTTGATAATATTCCACAATCTTACGTGAAGGCGTCCCTCCACCTGTAATAGTTACCAACTTACCCAATGGAACATAATTTTCTAATTCGCCGAACATCTCCAAAAAGACCGATTGCAGATAGCCGTCGCTCAATTCGAGGGCGGTGCGCCGCAGCCGCCGCAGCCGGTCGGCCCGGCTGAGGATGGCCGCTATCCGCCGCTGCTCGTCGAGGGGTGGGAGGGGAATTTCTAACGACAAGAGGTCTTCTTTACGTACAGTCGCTTGGTTCACCCATTGAGTACAATACTTCTCAAATACTCTCAGTTGCCATTGTTTTGTAAGCCATCTTGCTAAATATTGCGGATCGAGTCTTCTACCATTGGTTCGTAACCGCAAAAAATGATTACTGAATACAATAGGCTCTTTGTGTCCCAGAAATGCCGTAGTCTTTCCGACAAGTTCTGGACTATTTGTACTGTTAAACAAAACATCACCTGACTTGAGGCTATATTTCTGCACTTGCTTGTTTGTTGTGGGTACTCGAATGAATTTTGACCAATCCAGTTCTCCATTCGTTGTGACATTATTCATTCGCATTTGTATGACACCGTCGTCGGCTCGTTCACCAGTGGCAAACCCCGGTTGGGCACTTTGAATCAAATCCGCAAGCCTCACGGTATGCCAATCATTGAATGTCATCAATCAGTACCTCCAACGCCTCGACCTCCTCACGCATCACTCGCTCCAGGGTTAGCAGGCGCTGCATCGTCACGTGGGGGTCTTCGTGGTAGGTTTCGTCGGGCGGGATTTGGCGGTAGCGGCTGGCGCTTAAGTCGTACTTGTTGGCTTTGACCGCTTTTTTATCGACCCAAAAGTGGCGGGTCAGTTGGTCGATTTCGGCTTGCAGCGGGGCGATGCGGGCGTCCAAGTCGGCCAGTTCGGCTTTGGCTCGGTCGAGTTGGGCGTGAACGTCGGCTTCGGTTGGGCCGGTGGTATAGGGGACGGTGGCTTCGGCGACCATTGGGAGGTCAGTATACGGTCTGGCTGGGGTGGCGGAGATTTCTCCCCCCTCTAACTCCCCCCGCTGGGGGGAGGACTTTTTTGCTTCCCCCCCGTTGGGGGGGATGAGGGGGGCTTTCGGGCGCGATGGCGCTTTCAAAGGTCAGCCGGTTGATCTCGGCCAGGTGGGCCAGCCGGTCGGCTTTGAGTGGGGTGAGCTGGGCTGCCAGTTCGGCCAGCCGGGTCTGGCGGGCGGCTTGAAAATCAGGATTGCGGCGGTTTTGCCAGCAGGCCAGAAGATCGGGGATGTCGTTTTCGGCGGTCGGCTGGCGCTTGTCGTCCAGGCTAAAGCCATCGTGGGCCATATCGTAAAACCAAATCCGGCCGGTGCTGTCGCCTTTGGTAAAAAGCAGCACGGCGGTGCTGACCCCGGCGTAAGGCTTAAAGACGCCGCCGGGCATGCTGACCACGCCGTCCAGCCGGTGCTCCTCAATCAACTTCTTGCGCAGCTCCACGTGGGCGCGGCTGCTGCCAAACAGCACCCCGTCCGGCACAATCACCGCGCAGCGCCCGCCATTATCCAGCGCCCGCACAATTAAATGGACAAAGAGCAATTCGCTCTTGGTGGTGTTGTCGGGCAGGCTGTCGCTGACCTCGGTTTGGTTGACCTTGCCCTTAAAGGGCGGGTTCATCAAAATGACCTCGTACTCGGCCGTTTCGGTGAACTCTTCGTTCAGGGTGTCGGCGTACTCAAAGTGGGGGGGGCGCAGGCCGTGCAAAATCAGGTTCATGGCCCCGATGCGCAGGATCGACATGCCGCTGTCGTTATCGTAGCCGCGAAAAGCCTCGCTTTGCAGGAATTCGCGCTGATCCGGACGCAGTTGGTCGCCCACCAATACCTCAATGCGACCTTGAGCGTCGGGCGTGGTGTGCTGCCGCAAAATATGCTGGTAGGCGTTGACCAGAAAGCCGCCGGTGCCCGCCGCCAAATCGCCGATGCGCTCGCCGGGTTGGGGATTGATCATCTCGACCATCATGCGGATGATGTGGCGCGGGGTGCGAAATTGGCCGTTGCGCCCGGCCGTGCTCAGGTGGCTCAGCAAATACTCGTACAGGTCGCCCTGAATATCCTGGTTCTGCTCGGCGATCTTCATCTGGTCGATCAGCTTGCAGGCGGCAATCAGCAGGCTGCCCCGGCTGATTTTGCACTCGGCGGTGGCCATGTGCTTTTCAAATGAACTGTCGCTCCGGCCCAGCCCGCGAAACCAGGGAAAGACCGTTTCTTTGAGATGTTTCAGGGCGTCGGCGGCCTGGTACTGCGTCCAGGTGCGCCAGCGCATATCTTCGGGAATACGCGGCGTATATGACTTGCCTCGCCGGTTGGCCTGTCGCTCGGCTCGCTCCTCGGCTTCGTCCAGCCGCTTGAGAAAGAGCAGGTAAGAAAACTGCTCGATGGCATCCAGCGGGTTGGTCAGCCCGCCGGTCCACAGCATGTCCCACAGTTGGTCAACCTGTGATTTGAGTTTGGGATCGGTTAACAATAATGCCTCCTCACATTATCTTATTCATCGCCTGCAAACAGGCAATTAAGCCCTGCTTAAGCGCTGCCTCAGAAGCCGGGTAGGTTGTGCCGTTAATGCTAATCGTTTCAGCATCGATGGCTTTGACCACAATTTTATCCCGCCCCGAAGGCCAATGGAGTTCAAACGATAGTGGCTTTTCCATAATGTGGCCCTTGTTCTTCACCACCCGATAGTTAATTTGCTCCAAATAGGTTCGCGTCTTGATTTCTTGCAGGAGATCATCGAGCGGCTTAGTCGGGTCACTAAGAGAGAATATGTCATCATCGTCCAAAGAAGCGAGATCATCGTCCGTCGTTGGCGTAACGCGCTTCGGCTTGGTCACATACATATAGCCGCCGACCCCAACGCTGGCCAGGGCAAGCACGCCTAAGCCGACGACGCAGGCCCCCATCAAACCAACATTAAACCAGTTCCACGCTTCGCTGACGGCGTATATTCTTGTACCGCTGTTGAAATCGAGCGGCCAACTCAGGGCGCCGGTATTGATGTCGGTCACGCCGTTGGTTTCAACCACTTCTCCGGGCAGTTTAGCCGACATGGTCATCTCAATAAAATTCATCGGATTGAACAGCGGAGTTTCAGTGTCAATTTCTGCGGCGGGCGCTGAGAACCGAGCATCCAATACATACCGGTTTTTCAGCAGGCCCTTCTCTTGCCGCAAGGAAAACTGCTCGAATGTGTCGGCCTTCGTCACAAATTGGTTCAACTCGTCCGGCGAGTCGAAGGGGAGTTTAGCTTCGGTCCAGGTGTATTCGCCGTCCGTCCATTGCCTGACTTCGGGCTTAAGGTTCGATTCTTCCGCCTTACGCCGCAATTCTTGCATCGGCTCGGTCTTGTCCTCACCGGCCCTAATCAAGTTAAGCGCCTCCTGGGTCAACCCCATAGACACCGCGTACACCCCGGAGCCGTCGCTGTTGACTTGTAGATCGATGCGACCCTTAAAGCAGCCGCTCAACAGGAGGGCCATAGTGAGAAACCATGCCACGGTAAAGAATTTTTTCATCGTACATACATCCTTTCTACCCTTGAGGCCAGCATTATCTTGGGGCGTCCCTGATGCGGCGCGTTGATACAGATCAAGCATCCACCGGTCATACCGGGCCAACGGGCGCGTGGTTGCCAGAGGTTAAGCAAATAAGCGGGTTACGCCGGGCCAAAAGGCGCGAGGCTAAAGCGATCGCGCTAAAAGAGCGAAGGACGCTAAAGCGCCCTCAGATGGCGCAATCCTAGCCCGACAGGGCTTCGCTCTCTTAGCACGGGTCTTCAGGCCCGTGCTGCGGGGACTTAATCTTCATTAGGCCCGTGCTGGCCGGCGAAAAGTCGTACCCGATAAATTCTCAATCTCGATCAACTATTAGCAGCTCAGAAATCAACCGCTGATTGTTAACGAACTGACAAACTTTAACATCTCATCAATTTCTTCATCCGTGAACCACCGTGCCACGGCATCGTCGCCGAACGAGTCAAAAGGCGATTCGTACAGGTCGGCGGGTTGTAGCCGGCGGCGCTGTAAAAAGACGCCTTGCACCGCTCGTAAGAAGTTAAGCTGCTCAGCGTTAAAGGTGTGGCTTTGCATGTAGTCGCTGAACTGCCGCTTGACAATGGCCTCGTAGTTGGGTAGGTCATCGATCTCCAATAACTGCCGGGTAAAATCGAGCAGGCTGTCCACCTTGAACTGATACGCCCGCCGGATATTTTGCGGGGTGACCAGCAGATCGCTCTGGCTTAACTGCTGGTGCAGCGTTCGCTCCAGGGCCAGCAACTGCTCGTCCGTCACCGGCTGGCCCTGCTCGATGGCCTGAATGGTCGGATGGCCGGCTACCAGTTCCAGAATACGCTCATCCACCCGCGCCCGGTACTCCTCGACGTACATCGGCTGGTTGCGGGCGGTCATAATCACAAAGCCCCGGTTGTCAATCTCATCCTGGAGATCGATGATCAGTGGGTCGGTGGCGCGTTTGGCCCGCCGCTTCATAAAGCCGGCCAGATGCGTAATCAGCTCATCCAGTTCCTCCGGCGTGGCTCGCTGCAACTGCTGCGGGTGGAGACCAAAATGGAAGGCGCGGGCGGCCTCGCTGGCGGGATCGTTATACACGAATTTGGGCAGGTGGCTGATATCCTCGGCAATCGAGACGGCGGTGGCCTGCGTCTTGTGGCCGGTCAGGGTGTACAGCTTCAACCGCTCGACTTTACCGGTAAAGGTGGCGCCGGCCAAATCGACCTTAGGCACGAAGCGCAGCAGCGGCCCCACGTGGCTGCGCAGCAAATCCAGCTTGGCCTGGGTTAGGTAGAGCCAGAAATGGTCGTCCCAGGCGGCCTCGATGGTGGGCCACGCCTGTTCCACCGGCAGCGTATCGGTGGGAATTTGGGCGATTTGCGCCCGCAGCTCGCTGATCACCTTTTGGCTGGCGTCCGCTTGTTGTTCGCCTTGCAGCGCGGCCAAAATATCCAGCCGGGTGTTGAACAAGGTGACCAGCACCGGCAGGCTCTGGCTCACGCCGGTGTCCGGCTCTTTGTTGAACTCATTCTCCCAAAAGTCGATAATCAGAAAATCATCTTTACGGCCGTCCGGCAGCCACTCCGGATGTTTGCATGCTTGCTGGGTGCGCGTGCCTCGACCCACCATCTGGTGCAGCCGGATCTGGGACTGGATGGGCCGCATAAAGACCAGGTTGACCACC
The DNA here is from genome assembly GCA_020634855.1 of Anaerolineales bacterium. Classification (GTDB taxonomy): domain Bacteria; phylum Chloroflexota; class Anaerolineae; order 4572-78; family J111; genus JAGRBY01. The sequence goes on along the minus strand of JACKAU010000013.1, from coordinate 51,219 downwards.
TCCGGCACATTGACCCCGGTTTCCAGCATATCGACCGAGATGGCGATACGCGGCCGGCTCTCCCGCTTGAAGTTTTTGATCAGGGTGCGCTGGTGGTCCGATTTGTAGGTAATCACCTGTATCTCCGGGGCGTACTGGGGAAACGCCTCGATAAAGGCCTCCTTCAGCCGCAGGGCGTGCTCCTGCGACACCGCAAAGACAATCGTCTTGCCCGGCCGTTGGCCGGACTGGTCTTTGTAACACTGGGCCATAATTTCCTGCCACTGCGCCCGCAGTGTGCCTTTGTTGCTGACCTTCTTTTCCAGGTCGGTGCCTTCGTAATCCATCGCATCGGGATCGATGCCGCTCTGGATCAGGGTGTTGCGGGCTTCCTCGCTCAGGTCGGCCCCTTTGATGCCTTTGCGCTGAAAGCCCGTTTGGGCTTTGTAGAGCGTGTAATCCACCAGGTAGCCTTCTTTGATGGCTTCTTCGTAGGCATAGAGAAACGTGGGGTGGTTATCGAAACAGTGAAACTCCAAAAGGTGTTGCGGTCGAGGAAGGTGGCCGGCGTGGCCGTCAGGCCGATGATGCGGGCATCGAAGTAGTTCAGCACCTCGTTCCATTTGTTGAAGATAGAGCGATGGACCTCGTCAAAGATGATCAAGTCAAAATAGCCGGGGTGAACTGCCGGAAGCATTGGCTGATGGTTTGCAGGGTAACGGTGTACAGCCGGTTGGCCTTGGCCTTGTCGACGTGCTGAGCGTAAATGCGGGTCGCCGGCTCTTCCAGGTGTGCTCTAAAGCCTTCCTCCAACGCCTGCTCAACTAACGGGTCCCGGTCGGCGACAAACAGAATATGGCGGGCCTGGTCGGCCTGCAAAAACAGATCCACCAGGGCCATGGCCGTGCGCGTTTTGCCGGCGCCGGTGGCTATGACCAGCAGCGCCCGCCGTTTGCCGGCGGCAAAGGCTTCGGCCACCTGACGCACCGCCTGCTGCTGGTACAGCCGGTCCACTATGGCCGGATTGATCGGCGTTTGCGACAGCGGCCGGCGGTTCTGGCGCAGGTAGAGCAGTTGCTCCAAATCGGCCGGGGAGAAGAAGCCCTGCACCGGGCGCAGGCCCGACTCGCCGTCCAGCAGGTGGATCGCGCGCCCGTTGCTGGTAAAGGCGAACGGCCGGAAGCTCTGCCGCTGAGCAATCTCCGTCACATAAAATTCGGCCTGGGCCTCGGCCAGCCGGGGGTCGATGCTGGTGCGCTTAGCCTCCACAATAGCGATGATCTCGCCGTTGGGCCGGTACAGGGCGTAATCGCTAATGCCTTGGGGCAGCTCGGCCGGTTTAACGTTGTAGGTCGCGCCGCCTTCCCGCACCGTGCGCAGTTTCCGGCGCAGCCGCTGCCAGCTCGCCGGGCTGGAGCCATCCACCGGAATTTCCTTGCCCACCCGTTGGGGATCACTCGTATCCCACCCGGCCTTTTGCAGCGCCGGATCGATCAGTTGCGCGCGGGTGATGGCTTCGTTATAGTCGGTGGGTGACGTCATTGAACTTGTCCTGTGGTGAGTCAATCGGTTGGTCTCTGAATTTGTAGGACAAACTTAAGTTTGTCCTACGGCCGTTTTCATTCCTGACGACCTTCCCCACGAACTGTCACCTTTTCCAAATTGAGACGGACAGTTTGGGTGTTGGGATGGTCCGGACCCAACACTGCTTCACAGATGGCCAGCGCCCGTTCCAAGTAGGGCCGGGCCGCCTCGTAGTCGCCCTGGGCCTCGAGCAGGGCAGCCAGATTGTTCAGACTCGTGGCGGTGTCAGGATGCTTCGGCCCCAACACCTCTTCCAGGATGGCCAGCGCCCGTTCATAGTAGGGCCGAGCCGCCGCGTAGTCGCCCTGGGCCTGGAGCAGTAAAGCCAGGTTGTTCAGGCTCTGGGCGGTGTCCGGATGCTGCGGCCCCAACACCTCTTCCAGGATGGCCAGCGCCCGTTCATAGTAGGGCCGGGCCGCCTCGTAGTCGCCCTGGGCCTGGAGCAGGTAAGCCAGATTGTTCAGGCTCGTGGCGGTGTCCGGATGCTTCGGCCCCAACACCGCTTCCCGGATGGCCAGCGCCCGTTCAGAGTAGGGCCGGGCCGCCTCGTAGTCGCCCTGGGCCTGGAGCAGTCCAGCCAGATTGTTCAGGCTCGTGGCGGTGTCAGGATGCTTCGGCCCCAACACCTCTTCCAGGATGGCCAGCGCCCGTTCATAGTAGGGCCGGGCCGCCTCGTAGTCGCCCTGGGCCTTGAGTAGTACAGCCAGATTGTTCAGGCTCGTGGCGGTGTCAGGATGCTTCGGCCCCAACACCTCTCCACAGATGGCCAGCGCCCGTTCAGAGTAGGGCCGGGCCGCCTCGTAGTCGCCCTGGTCCTGGAGCAGTCCAGCCAGATTGTTCAGGCTGGTGGCGGTGTCAGGATGCTTCGGCCCCAACACCTCTTCCAGGATGGCCAGCGCCCGTTCAGAGTAGGGCCGGGCCGCCTCGTAGTCGCCCTGGGCCTGGAGCAGGTAAGCCAGATTGTTCAGGCTCGTGGCGGTGGACGGATGCTTCGGCCCCAACACCTCTTCCCGGATGGCCAGCGCCCGTTCAGAGTAGGGCCGGGCCGCCTCGTAGTCGCCCTGGGCCTGGAGCAGGTAAGCCAGATTGTTCAGGCTGGTGGCGGTGTCCGGATGCTTCGGCCCCAACACCTCTTCCCGGATGGCCAGCGCCCGTTCAGAGTAGGGCCGGGCCGCCTCGTAGTCGCCCTGGGCCTGGAGCAGTCCAGCCAGATTGTTCAGGCTGGCGGCGGTGTCCGGATGCTTCGGCCCCAACACCTCTTCCAGGATGGCCAGCGCCCGTTCAGAGTAGGGCCGGGCCGCCTCGTAGTCGCCGGTTTGATCTAAATTCAGTCCGGCCAGGTTCGCCGCTCTGGCCTGGCGAAGCCGGTCGCCCCACGCCTCAGCCATGGCCAGAGCCTGCTTCGCTTGGTCAAATCCCATTCGCCCGCCGTAGCCGGTTTCATAGAGTTTCCAGCTTAACTCCAGCCGCAGATCGAACAGGCGATACTGCTCGAAAGGCGTACCGGCCAGCGAGGCCAGTAAGTTGACCTGCCACATCAGGGTTTTGATGTCGCTGTCCAGGCGATGTTGGTGGCGGTAGTAGTCGGCTCGGCTGGACTGGCCGGCGGCCTCAAACAGCCGGATGAGGATCGGCTTGATTTGATTGGTATCCGGGTAGTAAACCGTCTCCAGAATGTCCGCCAGGCTGCCGGAATCGGGTTGGGGCAGCGCGTACTGCTGCCAGACGTGTCGCAAAAACGGCAGGCTAAATTGATAGAGATCCACATAGCGACTTGTTCCCGCAACCGGCACGGCCTCAACGTTAATCATCACCCCATACGTATCATCAGTCTCCAGCAGGTAGTCATCCCAGAAATCTTGCAACGCCTTGTCCGGCACATCCAGCAGTCGCGCTATCGTCTGGGCGGTAAAGGTGTAGCCTTCCAGGGCGGCATAGCTCAGCATCATCTCAACCTGTGTGCGGCTAAAGGGCGCGTCGTCGGTTAAACAACCGTGCAGCAGTTCATCGGCAAAATCGCGGGTATTGCCGTAGACCGGCCACTCGTCAGCATTTCTCACCCAGCGCTGGTGGTCATCCTGAATGACCGCTTCGTACTCCAGCCACTCCTGCCACAGACTTTCCACCAGCACCGGCATCCCGTCGGTCAGGTAGTGCAACTGCTCGATGATGGCCGGCTCGGCTGGGCCAACATAGGCCTCGACCGCCTCAACGTCGATCCGGTCGAGCCACAGTTCCTCAGCCCGCGCTTCTTTGACCAAGGTTTTGACTAAGTGCAAGTATTCCTCATCGTTCTGGTCCAGCTTGAGCTGCATCACCACTTGGGGGGCGGTCGCCGTGACCACCATCAGACAAGGCAACGCTGGCCCCAGTTCAAGCGCCAGATAGCGCAGCAGATCGAGCCAAAAGCTGGGGGCGTCATCGAGGTTTTCCAACAGCAGCAGCGGCTGGCGCCGGCGGCTGGCTAAACGCAGTATCTTGCGCAGCGCCTCCGGTTGGTCGGCCACGTTTTGATCGGCGGGCGAGGGCGTAAATTCGAGCAGTTGGGCAATCTGCGCCACCAGCGCCTGCCAGGAGAGTTGGGCTATCTCGCAGGCTTGCGGCCAAAACTTCTGCACCCGCCGGCCGTATGTTTCAAGCGCCGGGCCAATCAGCGGATCGTCCTGCCAGAAGGTTTCACTGCGCTTGGTCCCGCGCCGCAGTTCCTTAAAGCGCAGCGCCAGAATCGGCGTACCCTGCTGCCGAGCCTGGTCGGCAAATGCCCGCACCAGGGCCTGCCGTCCATATCCGGCCTGGCCGGTTACAAAGACCAGCCCGCCGTGTTTTTCCTCGCGCAGCCGCTGATGAAGCCGTGTCAGCTCCGCCCACTCGCTTTGCCGCCCTATGACGTGCCGCGCCGGGGGGTAAAGATCATCGCTAAGGCCATCGTCATCCGGGTCGATGTCGGGGGCCGGCGGCGTCTCGGCATAATAGGTGTAGTTATAGGTGTAATTGTTGACGGTGGTCTGGCGCCCTTCAATCTTAACCAGCAGCGGCTGAAGCTGCTCGCGCCAGGCGGTCTCGGTCAGGTAGCCGCTGGTCAGTTGCTCGGTCAGGGCGATGGCCGTTTGGTGATCCTCGATCTCAAAGATCAGGTCAGGCGGCGAGTTGATGCCATACTTGGCCTGGCGCTGTTCAAGTACATTTAGGCTTTTTTGCAGCCGTTGAAGGAGTGTGTTTGGGTCGGGCATGTGAAATTATGAGGGATGGGCGGAATGATGAATGATGAATAATGAAAGTGAGGAGACGGGTCTGATTTATTCCCCTACTTCCTACTACCTACCCCCCTACCCCCTGCTCTCATTTTATCACATCTTCTATCGCCCTGACAATCGGACCTAAGTCACCTCTAACAAAATGCAACAGGTGATCGCTTATGAAACAACTGTCTACTACCTGACATCACCGCCCCAAAAACCACAATGCTGGCGACCGGCCGGCGGCCATCCTTAGCAATCCATCGCACTGTTCCCACGATAGCGAAAAAGGCAGATGCAACGTTTTTCTCACGCACCATGGTCACCTGCTCCGACTCACTCTAGTGATTCCGCCGAGTCATTAGAGTGATTCCGCTGAGTCATTAGAATGATTCCGCTGAGTCATTAGAGTGATCAGCCGCGATCACTAGAGTGAGTCACCCCGAGTCACCTAGGTGAGTCACACCGAGTCATTAGAGTGAGTCACCCCGAGTCACCTAGGTGAGTCACCCCGAGTCATTCTAGTGAGTCATACCGAGTCATTCTAGTGAGTCATACTGAGTCACCTAGGTGAGTCACCCCGAGTCACCTAGGTGATTTTTAAGAAACACCATGGTGAGGGGGATAAGAGAGGTTATGGGCAACAGTTATGGGTCATCTGGCGGGCAATTGGCCTTGGGGAGGCCGAGGTGCCGGTGGGTCAGGGCTGACGCCGTTCTAAAGGTGACAGTCACAAGTGACTGTCACCAAATAGCCATAGAAAACACAAACGGCCCCGGGAATTGCGAGAATTCCTGGGGCCTAATTTTAGGGAAGGGAAGTCTATTTACATGGACTTAATTATCTGAAAGATGGCCCAGTTGGCCTAAAAAACACAAAAGCCACCCATCGGATTCGAACCGATGACCTGCTCATTACGAGTGAGCTGCTCTACCAGCTGAGCTAGGGTGGCGAGAAAATGATAACAGCGCGTCATCGCAACAATGACGAAAGCTAATTATATCATGCCCAAATCGGGTGTCAAATAAGATTTAGCATGCTCGGCAATTTTCATGTTAGGGCCAAGACCTGTTAGGTTTTCGCAAATTCAGTTCCAGTGGCGGCACTTATTCGTTCGAACGTCACGTTCGTCGTAAAATTTCGGACAAAACCTGTCAGGTCTGGTCATTCGGCCACATTTTTGACAAGCCTCGCCCGGCCGCCTATAATTAAAAAAGTTGTGCAAAATCAGTGCAATATAGTGAAAAAATGCGCAATATCAAACTGTTTTAGAGGCTTTGTACAACTATAATGCCCACAAGCCTATTTATCCATTATTAAATAAGAAAGGGTTAACCCATGCTCAACAAAATTAAATCTACGATAAAAGCACATTTTCCAGCACCAGAAGTCCAAGCTCACTGCGACGGCCCCTGCGGCGTGTATGATCCGGCCTCGGCTCGGATTGCGGCTGAAGCCGTCTTATCGATGACTAAGAAAATCATGGCGTTAGACGTACCGGACCCCAGTAACAAAGAAGCCACGGTTGCTTATCTTAACACGGTGTCTCGCTACGTGGCTATCAAGGAAGAACAGGCTCATCTGGCCAAAACCGAATTGCTGGTCCTGTGGACCGACTATTTCAAGCCGGTGCATCTGGAGCAATATCCTGACCTGCATGACACCTTTTGGAAAGCGGCCAAGTTGTGCTCGGCTACCAAAGTAGCGGTTAGCCTGGAAGATGCCACGGCCCTGATGGACGCCATTCAGAATATCCATAATATCTTCTGGAGCACCAAAAATCGAGACGTCACCTACTACACCGCCTCGTAATAGCTTGATTTTGGTCACACCCATTTAATTTTTTACCCATCGTGTTTTGGAGGGGCGGCGCAAGTCGCCCCTTTTTAAGTTGTACTGTTGAGATTGGCGATGAACGATGACTTGAAAACCGGCGGGCTGCGCGAATTTCTCTTATGGCTAACGCGCCGCCGCCGTCGCTTCCGGGTTAGTGGTCGATCGATGACGCCGCTGCTTGAACCCGGCCAGGAGGTATTGATCAACCCCGCCGCTTATCGCCATACGCTGCCCCAACCCGGCGACATCGTCGTGGTCAGGCATCCTTACCAACCTCACCTGCGCCTCATTAAGCGGATAACGGATGTATTAGATGAAGAACGGTACATTGTCAAAGGGGATAACCCTCTGGAAAGTACCGATAGCCGCACATTTGGTCCGGTTGGCTTTGAGCATATTTTGGGGCAAGTTACCAGTCGATTCTAGCCTGTTGCTATTTCAAATTACGCGTGATATTTGTCACGATGGTTCGATTAATTATTGACAATAAGATACGATACCATTAAAATGCAGCTATCGGCAACCCAACGCTGCCACACAAATCTTGCATTCTATGAATGTAATTCCTTAGGAGGTTATATTTTAATGACACATATTATTACGACCCTATGTACCCGTGAAGGTGACTGTGTAGAAGTTTGTCCCGTAGACTGCATTATTCCCGGCCCCAAAGATGATAAGGAGTGGGGGGCCTATTTTTACATCGACCCCGATACCTGCATCGACTGCGGGGCTTGTGTCCCCGTTTGCCCCCCTGAAGCGATCTTCCCGGAAGAAGATTTACCGGAAGAGCATGAGGGCGACCTGGAATTGAACACCAAATATTTCACGGAAGGTCCCGGCTATTGGGATTATGACCTTGACGAACAGCGCGCATAAGCCATAGCCGTAGACTGGACTTCGTTTTGCTTATCTGCCCGTCAAGCCTATGTGATATGCAGCGTGTTCACCTTAGATGCGTTCCACCGCGTTAATCCTTACCCCAAAAGTTTTCGATGACGTTTAGAAGCGGCCCCTTTTACACCCAATAGGCCGCTTTTTATTTTTGAACAAAAACCTATCAATTAATTTAGTTCAATGGAGACAAATAATGGAATACCGAATTGAAAGTGACACTATGGGGAAAATTGAAGTCCCCGCCGACCGTTACTACGGGGCGCAAACCGCTCGATCCCTCATGAATTTTAAGATCGGGGGCGATCGCTTCCCCCGTGAAATGATTCGGGCGCTAGGCGTGTTAAAAAAGGCGGCGGCTCTAAGCAATAAGAAGCTGGGCACCCTCCCGGCTGAAAAAGCCGACTTAATTGTCCAGGCGGCCGATGAAGTCATTGCCGGCAAGCTCGACGATCATTTTCCGTTGGTGGTCTGGCAGACCGGCAGCGGCACTCAAACCAATATGAACTCTAACGAGGTCATTGCTAACCGGGCCATCGAAATTGCCGGCGGTGAGTTAGGCAGCAAGAAGCCCATTCACCCCAACGACGACGTCAACAAAGCCCAATCCTCCAATGATACTTTCCCGACCGCGATGCACATCGCGGCAGCCGAACAAATAAGCGGCCTTCTCCTGCCGGCCATCAAAACCCTGCGCGACACCCTCGACGCCAAAGCCGACGCCTTCCAAGATATCATCAAAATCGGACGCACGCACCTGATGGATGCGGTGCCGTTAACGCTCGGCCAGGAATTTTCCGGCTACGTCCAACAGTTAGACAACGATATGAAGCGCATCGAAATCGCCCTGGATGGCCTATACGAATTAGCTTTGGGCGGCACAGCCGTTGGCACCGGGCTGAACACCCATCGCGATTTTGCCGAAACCGCCGCCAACTATATTGCCGACATCACCGGCCTGCCCTTCCGCTCGGCGCCCAACAAGTTCGAAGCGCTGGCCGCTCACGATGCCGTCGTTTTTGCCAGCGGCGCGATGAAAACCCTGGCCGCCTCGCTCAATAAAATTGCCAATGACGTTCGCTGGCTGGCCTCCGGCCCCCGCTGCGGCATCGGCGAATTAACAATTCCGGCCAACGAACCCGGCAGTTCGATTATGCCCGGCAAAGTCAACCCCACCCAATCAGAAGCCATGACGATGGTCTGCGCTCAGGTGATGGGCAATGACGTCGCCGTCAATGTCGGCGGTATGTCGGGCAACTTTGAACTGAACGTCTTCAAGCCGGTCATGATTTTCAACCTGCTGAATTCCGTTCGGCTGCTGGGCGATGCCTGCAACTCGTTCAATGAAAACTGCGCCGTCGGCATCGAACCGAACATGGCGGCCATCGACGGCTATCTTAGAAATTCCCTCATGTTGGTCACCGCACTCAACCCCCACATCGGCTATGACAACGCCGCCAAAGTAGCCAAGAAAGCCTTTGCTGAAAACTCAACCCTGCGCGAGGCCATCATCGCTCTGGAGCTGATGACCGGCGAGGCGTTCGATAATGCGGTTCGTCCCGAAGAAATGACCGGGCCGAAGTAAGAACATCGCTACGGTTCCAACGCTGGAGCGGCGGAACCAGGAAGCCAGGGTATCGTAGGACAAACTTAAGTTTGTCCTACGATACCCCATACTCTTTGAGAAGGTACAGAATGTAAAAAAGGAGTCCGCTTGGAATTGCGGACTCCTTTTTATTAGGATCGAACCGTCTAGCCGAGGTTCCGACGCTGATGAAGATCAAGAATTTAATCGGAGTACAAACTTGCCGTCCCCTGAGCACGGGTCTTTAGGCCCGTGATGAGAGAGCGGAGCCGCTTCGGGCTAGAATTACGCCATCTGAGGGCGCTTTTAGCGTCCTTCGCTCTTATAGCCGATGGCTTTAGCCTCGTGCGTCTCTTACTCAATCAAATAACCTCGTTGTCGTAGAACCTCACGGGCTTGCTCAAGCTGGTCGGGCCGGCGGGCTTCTAACGTATGCAGATGAACGCCGTCGGTTAGCTCGCTGAGCAAGCGGGCGCCGGTTTCCTTCAGTTGGTCGATGAATTGCCGGACATCTTCCCGGCTGGCAATGTGCAGCATGCCGCGTAGTTCACCGTAGATTTCGTGCTCAACGATGACATCAACTATCTCCACCCCCACATCAACCAATGCGATCAACTCATCCTCGGTTTGTTCCGGGGTATGGCGCACCGCTACCACAGTCCGGTAATTCTCAATTGCGGTATGGTACAGGTAGTAACCTTGCGGGCTGGCTAAGATTTCCTCACCCGCAGCCCGCAGCACCGCCATATCCTGAACAATCACCTGGCGGCTAACGCCCATTTGCTCGGCCAATTGAGTACCGGTCACCGGGCGAGCCGATTGGTTAAGGATCTTTAAGATTTGGTCGCGTCGCTCTTCGGTATTCATCACAGCTAAATTATAATCCATTATCATCAACTTGGCAGGTGAAGTTAAACGCGATAATGACAGCCCACTCCGACCTCACTGTGCAGGGCTGCTGTGGTGATGAGTTGGGCGACTTGACCCACGTTGCGCAGCCCGGCCAGTTGATCGGTGGGGCGATGCTGGCGAACCAGAGCCTCGACGCTGATCCCCAAAGTTTCCAATCGGGCTAAGGCCTGCTCCAAACCGGTTGTTTCCCGTACCAAACCGACCTGATGCCACATCAGACATTTTATTTCCTGCATCAATTGGTCAATCTGCTCCGAATCCGGCAGCGGCAAATTAGTTGACGGATAAGGCCGAACCTTAGCGAATTGCGGCAGCGACGACCGGCTAAGCTGCCTCTGAACGTAATGCGCGGAGCGATATCCCCACACCATGCCTTCTAACAGAGAGGTACTAGCCAGCCGATTAGCGCCGTGTAAGCCGGTGCAAGCGACCTCTCCGGCAGCTAACAAGCCCTTAACGGTGGTCTGTGACCAACTATCAACAGCCACGCCGCCGCAGGCATAGTGGGCGGCCGGCGAGACCGGCACTAAATCGCGAGTTATATCAACCCCGAATTGAAGGCACTGAGCATAGATGTTGGGAAATCGCCGGCGAATTTGTTGGGGTGAAATGTAGGTGGCTAAATCGAGATAGACATTAGGCACACCGTAGATCATCATCTCCTGGTGAATACTGCGCGAAACAATATCGCGGGGAGCCAAATCTAGCCATTCCGGCGCATAACGCTGCATAAACGGCTCACCATTGGCGTTCACCAGCCGAGCGCCGGCCCCGCGCACCGCTTCGGAGATCAGAAAGGCCCAGCCTTGGGGATGATAGAAAGTCGTCGGGTGGAACTGGACATATTCCATGTCGATGATTTGAGCGCCGACCCGATGCGCCATCGCCACACCGTCGCCACGCGCCCCAATTGGATTGGTGGTGCGCCAAAAGACCTGTCCCAAGCCCCCGGTGGCCAAGATTGTTTGTTTAGCCAGGCAAGGGGCGACCTCGCCGGTGGCCTGATCGAGCAGATAAGCCCCGATGCAGCGGGGTGAACGGCTGGAGGGCTTGTCCAGATGGAGATTTGACATCAGCAGATCAATCGCCGTGTAGCCGCTCAGCAAGGTCACATTCGGGTGACGTTGCAGCGCTTCCACCAGCGCCGTCGAGATGGCCTTGCCGGTAGCATCGGCGGCGTGGATGATGCGCGGAATTGAGTGCCCCCCCTCGCGCGCCAGTGATAAGCCTTGCCCATTTTGGTCAAAGTGGACGCCCACACGGTCCAGCAGAATCTCTCGAACCAGGGTGGGTCCCTGCTTGGCCAAAATATTAACACTGCGGCTGTTGTTTTGCCCCGCACCGGCGCGAATGACATCTTCAGCCAGCAGCTCGGGCGAGTCGTTGCGCCCTTCGTAGATGATACCGCCCTGGGCGTAATACGTATTCGACTCTTGCGGTTCTTGAGTCCGGGTGATGACGGTAACCGGAATACCGCTATCGGCCAATTGCAGTGCAGCCACACCGCCGGCAATGCCGCAGCCGATCACCAGGACTTCTGTTTCCAAATGGGTTACCATTAAATTGTCTCCTTATACAGCCAGCCTTCGCTTAACCTGACCACCGACGGCCGGCTGCCGATAGCCAACTTTAACCGATAGCCAACATTCGCTCGACGGCTTGTAAGGCCCGAACGCGAATATGCTCCGGCACATCGATCACATATTGGGTAAATTTCAAGGCGTCGCGAGTTTCTTCCAAGGTAATCTGGTTCATATGAGGGCAGCGGACACTGCACAGTCGCAACATTTCCTTATCGGGGTTGCTGGCGGCAATGTTGTCGCCCATAGCGCACTCGGTGAGCAGCAGATAGCGCGGCGCGGAGGTTTGTTCCACGAAGCGAATCATCGCTGTCGTGCTGCCGGAAAAATCGGATGCCTCAACCACTTCAGGGCTGCATTCAGGGTGGGCCACAATGACCACATCGGGAAACTGGCGACGCACCGCCTCGATATCGGGCACGTTGAATTTATCATGCACTTCACAGCGTCCGTGCCAGCCGATCATCTGGTAATCCATCGCCCCGTTGAATTTAGCCGTCGGGGTTTTGGTGGGGAAAATAATATGCTTGCCGGTCTCTTTAGCCACATTTCCCGCCAGAAATTCATCAGGCAAGAAAATGACGGTATCACTCTTCAATGACTCGACCACAGCCACCGCATTGCCGGAGGTGCAGCACACGTCTGATTCGGCTTTAACATCAGCATAAGTGTTGATGTAAGTCACCACCGGCACGCCCGGAAATTGGGCTTTAAGTTGCCGCACGTCTTCGGCGGTAATGCTGGCGGCCAGCGAACAGCCGGCTTTTTCGGCCGGCAGCAGCACCGTCTTATTCGGATTCAAAATTTTGGCGGTCTCGGCCATAAATTCCACCCCACAAAAGACGATGATGTCTTTGTCGGTGGCGGCGGCTTGGCGGCTCAACGCCAGCGAGTCGCCGGTAAAATCGGGGATCGAGTGGAACAAGGCCGGCTCCATGTAATTGTGGCCTAAAATCACGGCGTTTCGCTCGCGCTTCAACTGATTGATTTCTGCGGCTAGTTCAGCTTTGTAGTGAAGTTCGAACTCGGGGACCACATCGGCCAGTTTGGTTTTTAGGTCTTGATAAACAGCTTCAGCAATCATGGTTTTCTCCAAAGGTTAATTTTGGTTATTCAGGAGCAGACTAATATCCAAAGCCTGCACGGAATGGGTCAACATCCCAATTGAAATAAAATCGACGCCGGTCGCGGCCACCGCCGCCACACGCTCCAGCGACATATTGCCGGAGGCTTCCAACGGTACACGCCCGCCGGTCACTTGCACAGCCCGGCGCATCTCATCGAGGCTCATATTATCAAGCAGAATTCGGTCTATGTTTAAAGCCAGACTCTCTTCCAGTTCAACCAGGTTTTTAACCTCGACTTCTATCGGCCGCTGCCGGGGATCATTAGCTCGAACCTTATTGACCGCGTCGGTAATAGTGCCGGCGGCGGCAATGTGGTTTTCTTTAATGAGCACCATATCGAATAACCCAAAGCGATGATTGCGGCCGCCGCCCAACTGTACGGCCCATTTATCGAGCAGGCGCAGGCCGGGCGCTGTTTTGCGGGTGTCCAAAATAGTCGTGGGCATTTTGCTCACCGCCATGACAAACTGCCGGGTTAAGGTGGCGATGCCTGACATGCGCTGTAAAAAATTGAGCGCCACCCGCTCGCCGCTAAGCAAAGCCCGGCCCGGCCCGCGCACCTCGGCGATAATTTGACCGGGCGTTACGGTGTCCCCGTCGGCCACATGGGGAGTGAACTGCACTGTTTGATCGATAAGATCAAACGTTTGAGCGGCCACTTTTAAGCCCGCTAGCACCCCGGCCTGTTTGGCCACAAAGCGACCGGTGAGAACTAAATCTGCGGGAACGATACAATCGGTGGTCACATCACCGTCGCCGATATCTTCGGCTAGAGCTTGCCGGATGATAGCTTCGATTTGGGGAAGCTGCTCTTCCAAGTTGAAATTCATTGAGATGTCCTTTCTCTCTATTTTACCAATATTCCTGTCTTGTCATCTGTCTTGTCATTGATGAACAAAAATATAATAATCGGGGTTTGCTAACGGACACATACTCGATTTGACAAAGAGTCTGCCCCCGTGACCGCCGACCGCTGTCCACTGACCGCCCAAGCGACCCAGTTCGGCCTATTTTTTGAGCGGTCTACTGTCTGCCGTCGGCGGTCCGGTGGCCAAAAGGTGGCTTCGCTGGCTAATTCCAGGTCAAATTCAAAGAGTGTCCGTTAGCGAGTAATCGGGGTTAGTATTCGATTGTGTCGTTAAAAAGATTTAAACTTCCAACAAGCAGCGAGATTTTACAGAAAAGACACGTGATTGTCAATTGTCTTGTCAAACAACCTCAATATTGTAATTCACACACTAACTATAGCATAAACCACGGTTTTTGTCAATAGTACACTAAGAAAAAGGGCAAGATTACCTAAAACCAGGTTTGTACTCGGAGGGCTTTAGCCAGGCGAGTTTTGTATTCCGCCCGGGGAATCTCGATAGCGCCAAAGCGCGCTAAGTGGGGAGTGATAAATTGGGTGTCGAGCAGAACGAAGCCTCGGCTGCGTAAATGCTCAACCAGGTAAACCAGAGCGATCTTGCTGGTGTCTTGGGCGCGGCTAAACATACTCTCGCCGGCGAATACGCCTTGTAACGAAACACCGTACAGGCCGCCCGCCAATTGGCCATCGATCCAGGTTTCGACGCTGTGGGCAAAGCCTAACTCGTAGAGTTGGCAGTAGCTATCGATGATCTGATCGTTAATCCAGGTCTTTTCTCGACCCTCAGCCGGTTCGGCGCAAGCGGTGATAACGGCCCGGAAATCGAAATCAAAGCGCACTTCAAAACCGCCTCGACGAATCACGCGTGCCAGCCGGCGTGGAACGTGAAAATCATCGAGCGGAATGATGGCCCTGGGATTGGGATCATACCAGTAGATATTGCCATCATCGTGGGCCATGGGAAAGACCCCTTGATAGTAAGCATTAAGCAACAGATGCGGGGTTAAATGCATCACTCACCTATTCGATGATATTAATCTAATCTAACTTGAATGATTATATGGATGGTCCGAGCTTGGGCAACCTGACGGACTGAAATCACCAAATCCTCTTTCCGTTTACGCCGGCTTCAAGTTTGATCATCTCCGGCAAATCGCTACAATCTAGCTGGTATCATGATGAACCGGTAATTTAGGAAGAGGTTATCCCGATGAAAGTGGTAAAGATGTCTGTCAACGAGGCGATTGGGCATGTCCTGATCCACAATCAGGCCGGCCCGGATGGACGGCGTGTACTGCGTAAAGGAACGATGTTAACCCCCGAAGACGCGGAGACGCTACTGTCATTAGAGCAAGCAGATGTCTACGTGGGGGTATTAGATGAAAATGATGTCCATGAAGATGAAGCTGCGCGCCGGTTGGGCGATTTGCTGGCCGGGTCGGGGTTGACCACCTCAAACGCAGCGACGGGCCGGGTCAATTTGATCGCCGAGACGAGTGGGTTATTCAAAGTTGATGTCGAAGCCCTGCTGACTTTTAATGATCGACCCGGTATTACGCTGGCGACGGTACCGAACAACACCCCTGTCCAGCCGAAAAAGGTGCTGGGCACCATCAAAATCATCCCTTACAGCGTGCCTCAAGCCGAACTGGAAGCGGCCGAGGCGGTAGCCCGGGCGTACCCTCTGGTTGCCGTCAAACCGTTTGTGGTTCACCGGGCGATGTTGATCACCACCGGCAGCGAGGCGGCTCGAGCCAAAGTAGTTAGCAGCTTTACCGGCCCACTACGGGAGCGCTTAGCCGAGTTCGGTACCGAATTAATTGACGGCCCTTATATAGCTGAGGACGAACAGGCGATTAGCCAGGCTATCCGCGCGGCTCTGGACAGCGCAGTCGAGATGATCCTAATTGCCGGCGAAACGTCGATCATGGATACGGACGACATTACGCCGCGAGCCATCAAGGCCGCAGGCGGCGAGATTGTCCACCACGGCGTGCCGGTCGAGCCGGGCAACCTCTTCATGCTGGCCTATCACGGCGATATTGCGGTGGTCGGCGCGCCCGGCTGCGCCCGCAGCAAAAGTTACAACGTCATCGATATGGTGCTGCCCCGGCTGGCCGCCGGCGAACGGCTGGCCCGGCGCGATTTGGTGCAATTGGGACACGGAGGCTATTTAAAGTAGCGATGGATTTACCGGCCACCTCATTTTCGCAAAAATCGATTTATTATTTGTTTCTACTGTTGATTATCGGGTTAGCCACAGCCTGCCAACCCCAGCCCAAGCAAGTATCAATTGAAGCCGACGGAACAACCAAGCGCATCACTACGGAAGCAACTACGGTGCGAGATGTCCTCGACGAGGCCAAGATCGAACTCGGCCCATTGGATCGGGTAGCCCCCGATCTCTATACCGAGTTAAAGCCGGGCATGGCGATTAAAGTTGTACGCGTAACCGAAAAAATCGAACGCGAACAAGCGGTGTTATCATTTGAGCGGCAGACCGTGGTTAATGAGGCGCTGCCCAAAGGCGAGAGCCGCCTGGCTCAATTAGGCGTCAACGGTGAAGAAGAGATTTCGACGCGGATTGTGTATGAAGATGGGCAGGAGGTCAACCGAACGGAGATTTCCAGGGAAGTGACGACGCCGCCTGTCCCCGAAATTTTGATTGTTGGCCCGCAAGATAGTTTGCCGTCGGTGCCGGTGGCGGGGACGATGGCCTATATGGCCAACAACAACGCCTGGCTGGTTCGCAGCAGCAGCGGCAGCCGTCGGGCCTTGACCACCGACGGGAACCTCGACGGTCGGGTCTTTAACCTGTCGCCGGATGGCCGGCAACTGCTCTATACCACCGCGCTGACCAACGAAATTGACCTACCGCTCAACGAGTTGTGGCTGGCCTCGACCACCATCGTTGGCGAAAAACCGATCACCCTGGGAGTGCAGGGCGTATTGCAGGCTGAATGGTCGCCGGTACTGACCGATTCACGTATCATCTACAGCACCGCCGAGCGCACAGCCAACCCACCCGGCTGGCGGGCCAATAACGATCTGTGGCTGCTCACCCCGCCTGACCCAACCGAAACGCAAAATCGGACGAAGGAGTCGCCGCCCGAGCCGGAAGAGATTTTGCCCGCCAACACGCAGGGGTTGTACCCGTGGTGGGGAACTACATTTGTCTGGTCGCCTGACGGCACGAAGTTGGCGTATGCTCGGGCCGACCAGATTGGTGTGATTGATATTGAGACCGCAAGGGAGGCCGCCGACGCGACGGTGACGCCGCTGCTCGATTTCCCTCCATTGGAAACCTTCAGTGATTGGGTGTGGGTGCCGGGCATCAGTTGGTCGCCGGACGGGCAATTTATCGCGGCAACTGTCCACGGACCGCCCGTGGCATCAGAGCCGGAGGAAGAGAGCCAGGTGTTCGATTTATGGCTACTAAGCATCGATGGAGCAGTCTCGGCTAAAATTGCCGGCCGGGTGGGCATGTGGTCGAACCCGGCCTGGGGCGAGGCCGGTCTGGCTTTTGGCGAAGCGCTAACTCCGCTCCAATCGGTCAACAGCCGCTACCGAATTGTGCTGGTAGATCGAGACGGCAGCAATCGCCGTCAACTTTTTCCGTTTAGTGAAGAGGTGGGTGTGCAACTCCCAGAACTGGTTTGGTCGCCGGATCAAGAGGAACTACTGTTTACCTACAATGGGAATCTATATACGGTCAATCGCCAGGGGGGGCTACCCCAACAAATCACCACCGATGGGCAAACCAGCCATCCTCGCTGGGCGCTCGATCAGCCGGCGGTGGTGACCGGCACAGTGTCGATTACGGGAACCCAATCACTAACAGCCAGCCAAAGCATTACCGGCAGCGCCGAAATCACCCCGACCAGCACGATTACGATCACGCCGACGGTAACATCCACTCCGACTCGCACATCGACGCCAACGACCTCGCCCACGGCGACATCATCACCCCCCAGGGGAACTGCTACTCGAACTCCAACGTTGTCATCGACCCCGACGCGAACTCCAACTCCCACGCGGGCCGGCAGCACACGGACAGCGACGATAACGCCCTCCACTTCCCCAACATTACCTACCACGACGCCTGAGCTGATTACGCCCACGCTGACAATTACCCCGTCAAGTGGCTAACCACCAACCAAAACTATTTCACCACAAAGACTTCGAAGAAAATACAAAGACCTCAAAGAAAAGCTCAGTGAACTCTGTGCCTTCTTTGAGGTCTTTGTGGTAAGAACTCCAGATATTACCTAAATTCATTTATAGCCATAACCGCGTAACGGCCTGATAGAAATGACTGGTTTAGCCGCCGGGCATTTTTAACTACCAGGCAATTCTTCACAGGCAATGCCGTCGCGATCAGGATCTAAGCCATAGACATCGAGAATCGGACCGGCATTTTCTTCGTAAAACGCCTGGGCGGCCGGCTGAGTGTCAAAATCCTCGCAACTATAATCATCCGGAGAGAATGTCATAGGATCAATATTGGGTGCGCCGGCAATCGGATCAGGCGGGCGTTGCAGCCAGTCGACTACCATTATGTTGACAGCCGCACTACTCAAACAAGGATCAGGTAGACATTCTCCATTACTGTTGTTATTGCCACTGTTGCTGTTGCTACTATTGTTGTTGCTGTTATTATTGCTATTGTTGTTGTTACTGCTGTTATTGTTATTACTACTGTTATTATTGTTGCTACTGTTATTATTACTATTATTGTCGTTGCTATTGTCATTACACTGTGGCGGATTATTCGCGAAAATAGGATCGGTCTCAAATAGGAAGGTTTCACTGAGTTGTTGGCCGCTATCGACGACAAAGGCGTACCAGGTATGGGTAATAACCGCTTGAGCGCGGTTAGAACCGGGCAGCAGCAACGCATCAAAGCGACCATTGGCATCGGACGTGACCAGGAAACGGCTGTCTGAGACGCCATACTCACCGTATTGAACGTTGACTCCCCCCAAAGGCAAGCCTTCCGCATCGTTAACCATACCCCACAAGCCCAGATCGGCGCAGTTGTTCATACTGGAGAAAGAACCCACAAAAAACGGATACGGGGTTGGGGTGAAGGTTGCCGTTGGTGTTCCGGTGGGTGGGACCGGGGTAAAAGTTCGGGTGGCGGTGGCGGTATCGGTGGCGGTCGAGGTGCGGGTGGGAGTAGGGGTGCGGGTATCGGTGGCGGTTTTAGTGGGGGCCGGGGTAAAAGTAGAAGTAGGGGTCCAAGTCGCTGGATAAGTTGACACCGGAATTTCTGTCGGCTGCGGTGTAGGTATACTGGCGATACGGGTGGCGGCGTTGGCAGTGGCCCGCGCCGGACTGAGCGGGTTAAACGGTAGATTGGGCGCGAGATAAAGGGTGACAAAGCAGACCAGGGTCAATAAGGCCAAACCCACAATCAATGCGATCAAAATTATGATCAAGCGACCGTTCATGAAGCTGCTCCTTTTGGGTGAGAGTAGACATAATGATTATAACATAGGTTGGCTTTCCTTGACAATATGGTGGGGAGGTTGGTTGGTTGGATAGCAGAAAATCAATCAACCATCCATCCAACTAATCATTTATTTTCGTCGTAATCCGATCATCATTACCAAGCAAAGCAAACTACCTATTACAGATAGCCAAAGACCTACCGTAAATGTTCCCGGCCAAAACTTTATCTGGACGGTATGTAATCCCGCCGGAATGATTATCCCCTGCAATACGGAGTCAACCGGCACTAACTCAACCGGCCGGTCATCGAGGGTCGCATGCCAGCCGGGGTAATCGGTTTGACTGACGATTAAAAGCTGAGGCGCGATGGTATCGATGGTGAGGCTTAATCCGTTCGCGCTGAAACTATCGATCTGAACGGTACCGGCTGCATCGCCAGCCAGCGCTATGGGCAGCGGCTCTGCAACAATGGCGGTGTGTCGCAGATCAAAATCATCGGCGGTGAGTCGCTCAATGGCTGCGTTGAAATCGGCGATAACCTCAACCTGATTGACCAGCCAGGCGCGCTCAAAGGGATCGCCCATCTGGTAAATTTTCATGTCATCGTCCGTAAATGCCAGGGATAAGCCAGGGTCACCGATGTCGCGCTGATCGGCGATGTAGCGTACATTCAGCAGTTGCCAAGCTCGCCAGGCCGGCAACCGCTGCAAAAAGGCATCGACCGAGGCTAACTGCAAAGGCGTATTGCCGGTCAAATCTTGCAGGTTATAAACTGAGGCAGCGCTGTTGCCGCCGGGCAGCAACCCGCCGCTGGCGACGCGTCCCAGCGGGGGATCGAGATGTTCTTGTAAGAATTGAACCGCCGGGGTCGGGGTAAAGGAGCCGGGTAATTGGCGTGGTTCCAAATTGAACTGCCAGTTAACGGTGAACAAATTGTAGGCCACCAGCATCGCCAACAACGCAGCCACCCACAGACGAGGCAGCCACCGCCGTCGACGCGCCATCACCAGCAGTAATATCCCGCCCAAAATGAGCAGGCCAAACAGGTGATGGCGCAGCACCCCAAAAAAGAGATTGACCTCATCACCCCGAGCCGTAGCCGCAGTTGAACCGTAGATAAAAAAGGCGGTCATAACGACCGCTACCAAAGTGACCAGGCCCAGGCGTTGTTCAAAGTAAGCAAAAATGATGCGCGCCCGCTTAGATAATGGGGCGACCAGCACCGCCACTCCGAACCCGGCCAGGATAGCTGCACTAAAGCTGTAAATCAGGAAGGCTCGTTCCTGCTGCCGGACGGCATCGAACCCGGGAGCCAGCAAATAAAAGAGGGGATAGACAAAAAGCTTACCGCCGAACGCCAGCAGCAAACTAACCAAGCCGGCCCCGGCCCAAAAGTAGACTTCTCCACGGGGCCGAGCCAGCAGCAGCGCTAACGCAATCAGCACCAATGTGGCAATCCCGACATATTCCGGCGAGCCGCCAAAGTAACCGGGATAGAGCATCGAGACCAGTTCAGTCAGCGGCAAGCCGGCCGATACGGCTTCATACGAAAGATCAGCTCGTAGCGAGAGGCCAATGAATTCCAGAGTCGGCAGCAACTGAACGGCAGCAATGCTCATACCCAGTAAAATTGAAATTAGCCATAAACCCAAATTTTTTATCAGACCCTTATAGCGCGGGAGCGGTTCGACCACCTTCGCCTCAGCCTCGCTCATCAATGGGTAGTCGTAAAAGGAACGAAAGACGGTGTAAGCTAAGGTAAGGTAAAAAATATACAACACCGTTTGAGGGTGTCCGGCTAGGATCGCCATGGCAAAGGCCAAGGCTGACCAGGCGATAGGTCGAAGGGCGACCCGAAAGGGACGAGTTAGGGCGACACTTAAGCCCCACAGAATCCAGGGCAGCCAGGCGCTGACCGCCAGAATAGTCATCTGTTGGACAGGAAAGCCGGTCAAGTAGCCGCTGTAGGTAAAAACAAGCGAGGCGATGAGGCCGCCGCAGCGAGCCTGGCGGATAGGGCTACCCCGGCTAAAGCCTCGCCTCCGATAAGATAGATGGGCAGAATCTGATTGGCTAAGGCTTCGATGCCAGTGGCATAGAATGAGATGCCGGGTAAAAAGATATGTACCGACTGCGGCCAAGGAGAAATGAAAAATCACCTGCCATTCCAGAGCCTCAACCGGAAAACCGATTTCTCGGCCAAGGAGCGGCCCACCCCAGCCTAACAGGAGGGCTTGAATGACGTGCGGAGGGTAGAGGGCGCCGGATTGGATGTCGGCCAGAGCCGGTTGACCTCCGAATAGGTAAGGATTCCAGAGCGGCAGGTGGCCGCTGACCCACTGTTGAGCCGTGAAGGCGCGCAGCGGGAAATATTGTTCGGTGAAGTCGCCGGCGGCAATTTGTTGGCGGTCGGCGGGGTTAGGGGTGACCAGCCGCCAGAAAAAGAGCAACGGGAGGAGGGCCAGAATAAGGATAAGGAAGACGTCAGGCCAGATCGAGGCACCGGACTTAGCCTTCCACATCGCTAACTGAGACCGGTTTGGGCGGTTTTTGGATTGGCGAGGCCGCACTGCGCTCTGACAGCCGGTATTTGAGCAAGGTCCAGATGGCCGTGTAACCATCGCGCCAGCCGATCTTCTTGCCCTCTTCTTCGGTGCGGGGGTTATAGGAAATCGGCACTTCTTTAATAGTATAGCCCTGGCGCAACAGCTTGCCGGTCACTTCCGGCTCAAATTCAAAGCGATGGCAATCGAGCTTGATACCAGCGATGACATCGGCCTTGAAGGCTTTGTAGGCGGTTTCCATGTCGGTCAGGTGAGAACCGTAGAGTAGGTTGGTAAACCAGGTTAAAAATTTATTGGCCAGCAGGGTGCGACGCCGGATATTGGGATTGGGCTTGAGAAAACGCGATCCATAAACCACATTAGCTTGGCCGGCCAGAATCGGTTTGAGCAGCAGGCGATATTCATTAGGGTCCAGTTCCAAGTCGGCATCCTGGATAATAACGATATCGCCAGTGACGTAGGTTAACCCGACGCGAATCGCCGCTCCTTTGCCAAAGTTTATCCGGGAGAAGTGGACGAAGGTAACATCTTTTTGACGCTGGGTCAGGATATCGGCGGTGTGATCGGTGGAGCCGTCATCAACCACAATAATTTCTCGATCTAAAGGCAGCTCAACCTCGCGCACCTTGTCGATGACCTGACTGATGGTCGACTCTTCATTATAGACGGGGATGATTACTGAAAGTTTCATGGTCAAATTTCCGTTGAGGGTAAGATCAGGTGACAGTCACCTATGGCACTGCCTAAACCCCGTTGATTTTAACCGGAGAGATAGCAATGCCGCAAATTTGAGGGGACAGTAAGGGCGACCGGATTGAATTTATGAGGGGGGCCAGGTCGTCAGAATGATTTCATTATTGGGCGAATCGGGCACAGTTAGACGACTAAAATCAGCCAAATTGTAAAGCCCCACCACTAACGTATATTGATCCAGCGCCGGATCATCCGGCAGCGGCATCACAATCTCATCGATGATAACCTCACCGGCATCCCATAGCGAGGTTGGATAAACGGTCGGTCCACCGCCGGCCGGACCATCTTTCTGAGCGACGATATTGCCGGCTTGGTCACGCAGGTGGACAAAAATCGACCAATCAACCGGTGTTGGGGCAAGGCTTTCCCAATAGAGCGTCACGCTCATCGTACCGGAGTCGGCCACGGAAGTAAGGCTGTAGCCCGATAATCGGATCACCGGGGGATCGCCTAGATCTAACCGTAGCGGTGTTTGCGGATCAATCTCGGCGGCGGCTTGGCTTTGGGCCGGCGATCGGCCGATTTTCAGCGGTCCAAGTCGAACACTGTTTTTACCGCTCGGCAGGCCATCCTGCAGCAACGGAAGCGGAACGGCCTGCGTATCGGATTGAGGATATAGACCAATGTCGATGGTGTAGATGCCATCCGGGGCAGCAGGATCAACCGGTACGGCAAATCCATCGGCGATGACTTCACCCGGAACCCACAAGTAGGTGGGATAGGTTTCCTTCGGTAGCCGATCATATCCGCCCCAGGGCTGTTGGGTTTCATCCAACAAACGATCGAAGATGATGTAATTATTCTCTATTCGATTCAAGCTCTGCCAGTACAACACCAGCGGAATACCATCGCTGCCGGACTCTATTCGACGCGTCGGCAAATCGTAACCCAGTAACATCACCTCATCGTTGAAATTGGCGTTGAGCACGTGATCCATTTCCGGGGGGGTGAAATTCCTATCAAAATTGGCAACCTCAAACTGCACCCCAGTTGGCGAACCATTTCGATCAAGTTCATACACACCCGATGGCCAATCATAATCAACCATAAATAACCGCAGGGCGTCGCTTCCGGCAATTGGCGAAAACGGCTGACCATCCGGCCCGACCAGAGTGACGGTTTGTCCCGGCGGCGTTGTGACCGGAATAGTCGCCCGATACCGGTATGTTGGCCAGGCGTTTGTGACCGGCTCTCCGGTCTGCCAGAGCGTAACTGCGGCGGGTGTGCTCGATTCGGCCAGTTGCAGCCGGGTTAGCGGAATCTTGTTACCTTGGGCGGATGGCAGCGGTTCGTCGTTCCAATCCAGCAGCCGCAAGTTGACGGTGTATGTTCCGGCCGCCAGCCCGGTCAAGGGAATGTCTAGCCTATCTTGGATTGAGTCGCCGACCTCCCAAGCCCGAGTTGGGAATCGACCTTGGGCCGGCTGGCTGATCCAACGGAGTGCGGGTTCGGCAGATGAAGACGGCTGCAATGTTATCTCGGTGCGATAGTCCTGCCGGCTGAGGGCAGTCGCCAACCAGTAAAGGTTTAACGCTAGAACATTTTGTTTTGAAAGCTGCCAATCAAACCCTTGAAGATGAAGTCCATCGTCAAAATCTATAGACAGGGGCAGCGCCGGCGCAGCCGCCAGATTAGGCTCGGTGCGAACCGGCAGTGGGGCCGGAAACCCGATGTAAAAGTAATATAGCTGCGCCAGTGATAAGATGAGAGCAAAGCTCATCGTACCCAACATAGCGACCGGCTGCCAACGCGGCGAGGTTGCTCCGGCAACCCCGGCGACCAGCAAGATACCCAGAGCCGAACCCGCCGGAAAAAGAATATGACGCGCCTGGGCGGTATCGTAAATTTGTTGGGTCATGACAAAATTTATGAGGGGAATTATGGTAAAAATGGCTACGTGCAGTAGCAACACCGCCAGCCACATTCGCTGCCGCCCGTCGTTACGCTGCCAGCGACGCCACCAGCCGAAAGTCGCTAACACACATAACAATAGCGCCGGCAGCAGGATTATCCCTAATGGAAAGGGTGGCTCTATGCCAAAAATGGAAATATGCCAGAACTGCTCAAACAGAAAATGAAACCAGTCCAGCCACCCGCCTTCTGTGACTACTGATGAGGGTTCGCTAATAACCTTAAGTTCGTTCGTCGGGCCGGACTTGCCCGACAAATAGTTAGAGATGATGACTTGAATGCGAAAGCTACCATCGCCCACCAAGATGGGGTAAAGAATTCCTCTGATGATCCCCATATCTTGAATTCGATTGAAGTGCCAGACAATAAAGCCAAACCAAACACTGACAATTGATACGGCTAAGACGCCCGCTACGGTTAATCGAACCCACACGTACCGGATAGGATGAGGTTGCTTTTTCGCCAGCCAAAGTAACACGATGAACAGTTCAAAGGGGACAAAGATGGTGCTGTATTTGGTCAAAATCAGCAGACCGATCAAAACACCAACAAGAGCATACCAGCGCAACCGACAGTTGGGGTACTTAACAATACGAACGATGGCCCAAAAGAATAGCGCCATCCCGACGCCAACTAAATTTTCATCGCTGAGAACAGACCCGGTGAAGATAAAACGCGGTAAAAACGCCAGCGTTCCGGCCGTGGCCAGGGCCAGCCAAGGCTGATGCGGAAATATTTCAAGTACAATGAAGTAGGTGATCAAAATCACAAGCCCACTTAATCCCACCGAGACCCACCGTCCGGCGAACCAGGCCAGAAAGCCACTTTGATAGGGCCAGGTTTCGTCGGCCGTGCGGACCAGGATAGCCCGGGGCAACCCAATATCGATCAGTTGGCGGCTGTGCGGTTCCCAGGTAAATTTGAACGACGGGGGGCCGCTCGTATCGATCCCGCCGGTCAAAAGCGCGACTAAGGCATGGTAAAGCGGTGGTTGATCAGACTTGTAGCCGGCAGCCTGTTGCTCATCAAGGTTGATGGGGGGGCGGCCATTGTCGGCAATGAAGCGGATATACAGATAATGAACATACTCATCGGGCGCTTTACTTAGAGGAATAACGGTTGTAAAGATAATTGCCAGGAAACTATATGAAAAAATCAGAAGCGGCAAGAATATAGTAGTAACAATTTTAGCGTTATTGGTCGTCATCTTGTTAATGCCACATGACTGTCATATTAATTAGGAACTATCTCAAAAGTCTGGACCGTTAACGAGTCAGCGGTCGCGTTGTCAACCGGCAAGCGTGCGCCACTTCTATCATATAAGCCGATCACCAAGGTGTACGTTCCCGGAGACAGATCGGTCAGTGAAATTTCAGCCTGATCGTGAATGATTTCGCCCGGTTCCCATAAACTGGTTGGGTAGGCTCCTCCGGTTGGAGGCCGGTCGGTTTGGGCGACCGTCTCGCCCCGGTCATTATTAATGTGGGCAAATAGCGTGTAATCCGCCGGGGGATGGACGAGCGGCTGCCAGTAAGTTGTCAGTTCAAGAGTGGCCGATGGCGCCAGGGTCAGATGAGGTTGTTCGCCCGACGAATCAGTTGAAGGTTGTCCTTTCAGGTCAATCCCTATCAACCGGATAGCATCAGCGAAGGTAGCCTCCGTGGCAATCTGGGGTGAAACGGTCTGACTGACCCATTGAGGCGGAGCCTGCCCGACTTTAATCTGCCCCAGATCGACATGGGTGATATCGGACGGTCTGCCCTGCTCATCCATCAACGGGACAGGCACCCACGAGTTCGCATCAAGTCCCAAAAACAGACCGGTTCTTAAAGAGTAGATGCCATCCGGAAGATCAGGCGGGAGGGGCAGGGTAAAGCCATCGCCGATGACCTCACCGGGAACCCAATTGATGGTACCACCATAGAAAGGCGGCAGTTGGCGATCAAAAGTTGCCACCAAATTATTGTCACTATCGTACAAATGCGTAAAGCCCGTCAGATTGGCATTGATAATCTGCAAATCTTGCCAGTAGATGAAAATCGGCAAATCCTCGCCGGGGTCTATTTGGGATTCAGGCAGGTTGTAGCCGAGGAGTTTGATGTAATCATAAAAATTAGCGTCAACCTGAAAATCCATTGCCGGAGGAGTGAAGAGCCGTGGATGATTTTCAACCGTAAATAACGGTGCCGATCGTTCTTCGATTGAAACACCGTCGGGCAAGGTGATCACAGCTCTCATTTGGTAGACGCCACTGGGCCAATCGGCCCCAACAATAAAGGTCTGCACTGTTTGGCTTGACATCAGAGGCGGGATCGGCTCGGCATCAGGACCGACGAGGGTGATGTCAAGCTGGGCTTCAGCGGGCAAAGCGGCCGTATGAGTTAGCAGGGCAATGGTCGCTCGATGCTTGAACGTGGGCAAGTTGAAGCTAAATTTGGGACGAGGCCAGAGTTGGTAGGTCAGTTCGACAGGTGGGTTATCGAAGCGCATGGTTTGGCCTTGATCGGTCTCAGTCACCGGGGCGGAAATCGTTAACTCTTCTGAAATAAGCGGACCGGTCACAATTTCCGGGGGTTGCGTGTAAGCTTTGGCCAGCGCCACCGTCAACGTGTAGGCTCCAGGCTCGAGATAGGCCAAAGGTAAAGTGACGCGGTTGATAATCTGTTCATCCGGCTCCCAAACACGACTGGGGTAAATTTCACCCGCCGGATGACCAACCCAACTGGCGACAACATGGTTAGCGCTATCGTGGAGTTGCACCACGGACAGGTAGTCAGTGGCCGGACGTTGATGCGCTTGCCAAACCAACGCCAGATCGAGCGTAGAGGGCTGCCGGTCGAGCGTGTAGCCGACCAGTTCAATGGTATCGAATACAGTTTGCCGGACCTCTACGTCAACAGCCGGGCGAGAGGTGGTATTCAATGAAACGGGTAGTGGATCGGGAAAGATTGTATAAACCTGATTGAGTTGTATGATATTCATAAATAATAAAAGCGACGGAAATATAGGGCGCAACCAGCGACGTCCCAGCGAGCGGGTCCAGTTCACCCAACCCCACATCAGCAAAATACCGATAGCTGAGGCCGCCGGGAGTAAAATATGGCGGCCCTGCGCCGACTCATCGATGCGCAGGTTAAGGTAGAAACGAAAAAGCATAATCGGAACAAAGGCGGCAATAGTCATCAGAAAAAACCCCTGCCACAACTTTTGACGGGAAGATGCCTGTGGCCAATAGATGACCAGACTAACGACAGCGGTGGCAGCAAAGATAAGCGTTATTCCCAACATTAAACTTATCGCCGGGGTTGGCCAGTTGGGGAGCGTTGCCAAAAAAAACGTTTGAGCGGTCCGGGCCAACCAAGTTGGAAACAGGGTGATGAGTTGCAGCCAATCACCGTTAGTAGAGGTGACCGATGCCGAGCCTGATACCAGATCAGCCCCACTAAGTTCGCCGGCTACTCTAGGTAAAATGGCTTTCATAATACCGGGGATGAATCCCAACTCATCAATCTGGTTAAAATACAAAATGACAAAGCCAAACCAAAAGCTGAGCAAAATACCGGCGCAGCCAAAAACAATGAAGCCCCGTCGAATCAACGCCGTCCAGCCCCACCGTCGCCGCCAAGCTAAGAAACAAAGGGCGATAGCGGTTGTCGCAAAAATGGGCACCGGCGTAAATTTGGTCAGCATCGCCAAACCCAGGCTAACTCCTATGAAAGCAAAGAGACGGAGACGCTCGTCGCCTTTAATGAGTTTGACCATCAAAAACAGGTAGACCGACATCCAAAAGGCTAGCATGGTGTCATCGGTGGTAGTTGCACCTGAAAATGAAAATCGTGGGATAAAGGCGATGATAAAAACGGCGATCAGAGCATAGCTTTTTTTACCCGGCATCAGTTCCAGGACAATGACATAAATCATCACCAGCACGCCGATACTCAATAAGCTAGAAAAGAGTCGCGACAAATGCCATAGGAGCACCGCACCTTGATAGGGATATTCCATTATCGCGGTGGGGACAATCCAATTAACATCCATCAGTTCATAAATTAAGGCTTGTTGGGGGACCTCGGCATAGAGGATACGCTTAAATTCAGTCTCGCTTGAGTCGACACTCTGAAACAAAAAGGCGGTCAATCCGTGATAAAGAGGCGGGTGTGACGATTTGTAACTGGCGACCGTACGTTCCTCTGGCGTTTGGGGCAATCGCTGATGTTCGGCAATAAAGCGAATATACCGAAACTGCCCAAATTCATCGTCGCCCTCGGCCAATGGCACAGTCATATTGTAGGCAGTCACGATAATGAGATAGCCTACAAGTAGAATTAATAAGCGGTAGTGGGTTAATACTCTTGGCATTTTTACAAAACGATGTTTACTCTAACATTGCTAATAACCGGCTGAGTCGTTACTGAAGCGGAATCAAGTTGTCGGTTAATAGTTCGTTGGCGTGATTAAAAGTGGGTAGCCGCGTTCCGGTTTCCAGGTGGTACATGCCCGTTACCAGTCGATGACTACCCCCATCCTCAATTTGCGGCACAGCGAGAACAAAAGTTGTGGCAATCACGTCACCGGGTCGCCAGCTGGACGTCGGGTAGAGGCCATTCAAAGGCTGCATATCTTGTTGGGCCACAACATTTCGTTCTTCATCGAGTAATTGAACAAAGGCCGTATAATCAAGATCGATGGTATCCTCAGCTCGCCAATACAGCTCAACGTCCGTTTCGCCACGGGTTGGAGCCGATTTTATCGAGTAGCCGAGCAGTTCAATAACGCCTCCTAATGAGGCTTGGGTATAATGCTGAATATTATAGGGGTTATTTTTATCCTCAGCAACGGTTAACGGCCCAATAATTACCTCGCTGCCAAGGGGTTGTGAGTCAGGTCCATAAGCGATCAGGCGCTGTTCGGTCTTGGGATTAAAAAAGCCAAGCCGCACGAAATAGAGACCGGCCGGCAAATTCGCATCGAGCTTGAGCGGGTACTGCTCTAAAACCAAACCGTCGGGACGCCATCGATACATTTTTTTCGAGATAGGGTCTAACTCTTGCTGGCCAACCGGCTGTCCCTGGCTGTCTAATAGTTGCAAAAACATCTTTTCCTGAAGGGAGGTGAGGGCTAAAACCTCCCACGATAGATAAAGATTGGTTGTATCGGTTGGGCCGATAACTTCCGGAACGAATTCAAACCCGGTCAAACGTAGATTATCAGCCCAGGTAGCATTAATCTGTTTGCGCGGCAGATGCCGAACAAATAACGTCTCCAATTGATCGGATTCTGCCAGAGCATATTGCCGGGCAATCGGTTGGCCCTGCCGGTTATAGATGACGGCTTGCGGATCGCCGCTGAGTGCAGCCGGCGGCAGATCGCGATTAACCGTTGAGACAAAGGCTTTACCTCCTGATTGACTATCGCTGACCAACCACACGTAGGCCGGTGGTTCGCCGTCGTCCGGCAGGTCTTGTGGAATAATCAATGTTTTTGGGCCGTCCTGAGTCAACCTTTCATGGGCTTCAGCCGGTAACAATACCTCTTCTTCAAAGCGCTGGTGCAAAATGTAACGCACGGCGGCATGATTGTAAAGATAAAAGGGAATGACCACATTGATCGATTCCTCAGATTGAGTGAGGCGATTGGCTAACTCAACCAACGAGCCGTCAAACGCTTGGTAAACCTGAGGCGTAGTGGGCCACCGATAAAAATAAGTATAGATTGTCAGCGTTCCATTGATGACTAGAAGCAGAATCAGGACCACGCTCCCCATTTGGTTTGAAGTGAAAGGCAATGAGGTTCTACGGGTAATCCAGCCGGTAATCGTGACAAACCCCACAGCCATGATGACATAGTACGCTGGCAATACACCGGCCAATCGCAGCGTGTGAAAAGGGGGATCGGCCAAAGCAGCAGGTAGCCACATAACTATCAACACCAGCAAGATCAGCAAATGGTTTGCTTGCCGCCATCGAAAAATCATCACCAAAAGACCGATCCAGAATCCAATCGAACTAAATCCGTGAAACCCAGGTTGTCCCACAAATTGATGTCGCCAATTGGGATCATAGCCATCGATAAAAATGCGGACGGCGGCGATGAGATGAAGCCCGAACAACTTTAATGACCGCCAGGAACCGTCGACAGCAACGGCCACATCCGCCGTCCGCCCCCAAAAGATAGCCGGATTGTTAAAAGCGTAAAAAAGCAACGGCGCGGTGATGACGGCGCTGCTTACAATCATCAAAAATAGACCGGACCATAATCCCTTTAGTTGGGCGCGATGACCGGACCAAAGCAAGGGTGTTTGAATTAAAGTGAACAGGCCAAAAACCAAAGGCAGTAAGCGAGCCGAGGTGTACGTATATTGGCACAATCCCAGGGCGACGCCGGCCAAGAGATAATGACGAAACCGATCGGTTTGCCAGCCGCGCCAAAAGCTGTAACAGGCCCAGCAAACAAAAAGAGGCAACAGGTTGGCTCGATACCCGGCTCGATTCATAATCAACACCCACGGGGCGACAACTAATCCGGCGGTACTGATCAAAACAATCCAGTGGGTTTGAGGATGATCGGTAAAAATGCTCCGCGCCCAACGAGCCATCAAGGGGACCAATAAAATCCCCAGCAAGGTCGAGACGAAACGAACCGCATAGGGGGTCGCGCCTAAAAATGTGGTTGAAACCAACAATAGGTAGTGGTATAAGGCTTCACGTCCATGGTTGCCCGGTAAGAAAACGGTCCAGGTAGACGTTTCTGCCATCCAAATCGCATCCATTGCGTTGTAGGCTTCGTCGAACCAAAAGCCTGGAGGAATCGTATCGAGTTGCCACCATCGGAGCCAGGTAGCCAGCAAAATCAGACCCAGTAAGACACTCGCCGACAATTTAAATGGGATAGATACACCTTGCTTCATCATGATGGCTTCAGTTGATCCTTTGGCCAGCCCTCCTTAATCGACCCAATTGAATCTTCAGGCGAGGAGCCACAAGGTCTTGTAGAACGTAGGGCAACACCCTGGTAGTCAATCCCCCTCTTGCACAATACCTTCAGCAATAAGCATCTTGTATAGCGCTTCGGCTACCAACTTATTTGCGAATTCGCTGGGATGAGGGTCTGTGGGGCTAACCATTAAGTCTCGGGCGGGAATACCGCGAATAAGTTCAGAAACATCAAGAACGGGCACGTGCTGTTGTTCGAACAGGTCGATAACGCGGTCGGTGACCACTTTGGTCTTTTCCGGGTATTCCATGCTTGGAAAAACAATCACTAGAAACGGTATCTGTTCTGATTTAGCCCCCTCGTAAATTTGGAGTAATTGTTGCTTGTGCAACCACCACGAGTCAGGGTCGTTATAGGCATCCAAATACCATAACCACTTCTCGTCCGGTTGACCGGCCTCAAGAAGGCGATATATCCGCCAGTACAGGAAGTTAAAGGCATAAGAGTTGTTGACCATAGGGGCCAATACTTGGGGGACTTGAGGAGAACTAGGCCGCTGCCTCCACTGTCGTTCTAACATCGCGCCTTGAATGTCATTAAAAACGTAAGACAGAATTAAGATATCCGGCGAAAAAGGATAATTTACAATAAATTCAATCTGCTGAGCGGTGTTTGTCCCCCCCTTGCCCAGATTAAATACCACATAATTAGGGCCAAGTTTCTGGGCTAGCAAATTAGAAAACCTTTTGTTAGGGTCTGCAATACCGTCACCGTGAACAAATGAGTCACCGACAATCATGATCTTTGTCTTTCCGGCAACCATCTCCGGCGTCCATTCGATATCGTGAAATCCTTGTGAATTGTATTGTTTTTTGTTCGCACTACTAGCATAGGAATCACGCAAGTTTTGTCGAGCCAAAGTATCATACGCATCCGATTCAGCAAAGAACACTTTGAAGTAAAACTCCAGTCCCATACCTAAAAAGAATAAGGTTAGGACCATCAAAATGACATTTACCAGCGTCTCCGGGATCGATTTGGTGCGATGAGCGTAGATCAAAAGGGTTAATAACGAACCACCGCCGAGTAATAGGATCGTAAAGAATCCTAACCAATAACGCATTTCGTCACCAGTAGTTCACGGCGTCGACAAAGAAATTACCATTTTACTCACTGTCACGGCTATCTAACTCAAACGGAACTTCAAAGGATTGCACAATGATTGTATTGTCTGAGGTGTCATCTATAACCAATCGCTCCCCGGTTGAAAGATCGTACATGCCGACCGCGATATCATAGCGTCCCGGCTCAAGCCCGTCTAGCGGAATTGATAGTTCATCCCGAATGATTTCACCCCCATCCCACAAACTGGTTGGATAAGCCCCTCCAAGCGGCGGGCGATCATTTTGAATCACGATCTCCCCGGCCTCATTTCTCACATGAACAAAAAGGGTGTAATCAATGTTTGTCTGAGCGATAGCTTCCCAGTAAAAGGTTAGCGACAACGAACATTGACTAAGGGGAGCGGATTTACACGATTCCAGGAAATTTTGGTCAACACCTAACAACCTGATTGTATCCCCCAGAACCCCGTTTACTTCGAACTGCGGCTCGGCTTGCTCGACCGTACTGCCTGCCGGGGGTCCACCGACTTTGATCGGCCCGATCATAACCGCCGTACGATCAGTCGCTTCACCGGTGACCGGATCGACCATCGGTAGCGACTGGGCTTGACCATCGACGGACCGGTACCAACCCACACTTAGAGAGTAAACCCCATCCGGCGCATCGGGCGCGACCGGCACTGCAAAGCCATCGACGATGATTTCTTGCGGCGCCCAGAGCAGCGTACTATAATTTTCCTGCGCCAACCGGTCGTACCCCCCCCAGGCAGAACCTTGATTATCCAGCAATCGATTGAAAATGACAAATTCTTCGCCCATCCAGTCCAGTCCTTGCCAATAGAGCGTGAGCGGTAGACCGCCGCCAGACTCAACTCGCCGCGTGGGTAGATCGTAGCCAAGCAGCTTGATTTTGCCTGCAAAGTTGACGTCAAGAGGGTGGCTGATGTCCGGTAAGTCAAACTTACGCCTGCTTGCGGCGATATAGAAAAGGGGGGTTTGTGGGTCTGAGGCAAAAGTGTAGTCGCCGGCAGGCCAGTAGGGGGGGATGGTGAAGGTGGGCGAGATGGGGAGTTGGAGATTAGAGAGGGGAGATTGAAGAACGAGATCCTGAGAGATGGGCGGTTGGTAATCAATTGAGGTCAGTTGAATGGTTTCGCGTTCGTGAAAAATAGGTGGGTGAGTAGCAATCTGGCCGTTGTGCCAGAGAAGCCAGTCGGAGTTGGTGGATGGAGGCGGTAGGGGTTGTTCCAGGGTGTAGCGACCGAGCGTCTGCCAGTCGGTGACCGGGCCGGATGCACCCAGGATGCGGAGTTGGATGCGGTAGTCGCCGGCAGGCAGGCCAACGAGCGGCAGCCACCCCTCGTCGCGGATGGTGTCGCCGGGTTCCCAGGCGCGAGTCGGGTAATGAGCCTGGGTTTGGTAGGCTATCCAAGTAGCTTGAGCCTCGCCCTGCGCATCGACCAGAATTAGCTCGGTCTGATAATCCTCAACCGCCCAGTTCGCTCCGCCTTGCCAAAACAGTTCGACACGAAGCGCCTGTCTCAACTCATCAGAAATTTTGAACCCTACAAGTTTCGCCCCACTTTCCAGCGAGATGGTTGGCTCCGGTTGGTCGAGCTGCGTTGTGGAAAAGGCGGTCGTACGAACAGGTAAAAGCACGGGATAGCTCTGCATCATAAAAATGAGTTGCCCGACAGCGCCCATCAATAATATCGCTATTACCACGAGATACGCGCTACATCCTACGTCCCACGTTCTACGTCCCACGCGTAGGGTATAGCGGCGTATTAGGGCTTCCAAACCAAAGATAAACAAAATGGCAAAAGCCGGCCCGACCAAAAATAAAATGTGCCGCCCCTGCATGGCTTCGAGAGCGTCGCGCGCACCGAAGAGACGAACGAGCATAAAAGGTAGAGGCAGAGCGCAGAAAAGAAGCAAAAGATTCATCAGCCGGCGATTTGGGGGCAATTTCCGCCAGGCAATGATGACACCCACGGCGGCAGCGACCGTGAGCAGGGTCATGATAATTACGAACCCATTCAACGGATATGGCTCAACAATCGGGTTGCCCCAAAATGTGAGGGGGAGTTCGGTGATGACTTGCCAGGCGGTGTAACTTTGCCGGTCGATGTGATCGGGCGCGGGAGCTTGACCGCCGCTCATCCAGGCAAAAATCCCCTCGACGGTTCGATCGCTGCCGTCGCCGCGAATCAGCGGAGCCAAAGTCCCTAGAACCGGCCCATACGTATCGATTTCATTGAAGTTGATCACCAAGTAAGCAAACCAAGGCGTGATCACTAGCAGGTAAGCGATGAGAGCTTGGGCTAGATAACGGGTGAATAGGCGCCTGATACGTAGGGCGTAGAGCGTAGTGCGTATTCCGGCGGATCTGTCCCCCACCTCCTGGCTACCGGCTACTTGCGACCCTAAGACCTTGCCACCTTGTCCTCCTGCGACCCTGCCCCCTTGCGACTCTGCCCCCTTGCAACCTTGCAACCCTGCCACCTTGACCCACGCCACATACACAATCACCAGTGGCAGCAGCAGCGTGAGATACTTGGTCACCAGCGCCAACCCGGCTAACGCGCCTAATCCCCAAAACCCCCAGGTCGAATGATAACTTTTGACTATACGAATACACAGCCAGAGAAACAGAGACGAGAGCAACAGCGTCAAACTATCATAATTAAAGAGCATTCCGGTGAATAGAAAACGCGGGTTGAAGGCGAGGAGAGCGACGGTGAGCACGGCAAACAATTGATAATTGATAATTGATAATTGATAATTGGGGAATTGAGAGTCGATATTAGTGACTTTGTTTGGGGTGTCCGTTGGGAGTCGACGACTCTTAGCCTCTATCCCTTCAAACCACTCCAGGGCTGCGAAATAGGTGACCACTAGCGTTCCCAGAGAGAACGTGATCGACAAGAAGCGACCGAGATGCCAAATCAGAATCTCCTGCTGCCAGGGGAAGCGTTCATCTTCGGTGTGGAGGATGGCTTCAGGGCCTTGGGTAGGAACGAGCTGGCGGCGAACGTTGTCGGCGCGGTATTTGAAGGTAGGCGGACCCTCAGTCTCAATCCAGAAGGTGAGGCCGGCAGCGGCCAGGTGGTACAGCGGCGGCCAGTCGGATTTGTAGCCGGCGATTTCGCGCTCGGCGGGGCTGGTAGGGAGTCGCCCGTTGTCGGCGATGAATTGGGCGTACCAGTAGTGGGCCCATTCATCGGCTCCGCGGCCGATGGGCGTGACGATGCTGTAGGCGACGGCCAAGATCAAATAGATCAGGAGAATTAATCCCAGTTTCCCGTAGGTACTTACTCGCGTATTACGACTCATGGCTTCGATAACGGTGTGTTGCTCACTTCTATCGGGCCGATAGAAACGCTGGTTTTGTCCTGCATCTGGCCGTTTTCGACCAGCGGTAAGGAGACCGCGGATTCGCCTACGGGGAAATAAAAACCAAGGTCGATAGTATAGACTCCGTCCGGCGCGCCGGCTTCAATCGGCAGGGTGAGGGCGTCCTCAACAACCTCGTCTTTTACCCACAGTATGGTGCTGTAGAGCCACAACGGACGACGGTCCAGTTGGCCACGAACGGCGCCGTTCGAATCGTACAGGCGCACGAACATGATGAAATCGGCCGGCATGGTCCTGAGGGCTTTGAGCTGCATAACCAACGAAATCCCCTCGTCAGGTGAGAATTGGCGCTGCGGCAGAGTATAGCCAAGCAGCATCAGTTGGTTGGCAAAATTGGCGTTGACGACCACCTCGCTCGGTGAAACCTCGGTGCGTCGACCCTGACCGTCGGCAATGAGGGCGGCGGCCGTTTCGAAAACAGGCGCATCGGTGGATTTGACTCTAAACCGGTACTCACCGGCCGTCCAGAGCGGATTGAGGACAAAAACGTGAGTTTGGCCCTCGCTAAGCGTGGGCGATCGTTCTACCCCATCCGGGCCAATCAAACTCAACTCGACCCGCTGACCGGTTGTAATCTGAATGGTTGACTGCTTTTCGAAGGCCGGCAACATGAAACCGCTAGCCGGGTTGGTGATATCAAACGGGTAACCCTCGCCATTTTTCCAGATGGTGAGCGCCTGACTGTTTTGATCGGTTGTTGGGGGAACAGGCCGATTGAGATCGATTTCAGTCAAAGTCAGGCTCTCTTCCGAAATAGGCTGGCTGTTGTCTCGGCCGAGCAGGCGTAAATCGACCGTGTAGGTATCGACCGGCAGTCCGGCCACCGGCAGCCATAGCTCCTCGCGGATAAAATCACCTGGCTCCCAGGCGCGGGTTGGTAGACGACCATTGGCCGGGTGTCCGATCCAGACGCTGCGGCTCTCGCCCTGGCTGTCGATCAGCCGAACCTCAGTCAAGAAATCTTGCTCGGCGAACTCTTCCGACTGCCAGTAGAGTTTGAGTTTCAAAGCCGGATCATCCGGCTTGCAACAACTCCGTCCGGTCAGTCCCTCCAATTCGTAGGCCAGCAATTTAATCGGGCCGTAATCATGGTCAAACGTTTCAACGGAGGCCGGAGAAGCCGGTTCGACGGTGCGCAGTGGCAGCGGCGTCTGGTAAACTTGAAAGACCTGAATAAAACTCCAGGCCAATAAGACCGTCCCCAACAACACCCCGCCTAGCCAGGGCTTGCCCCACCGCACCGGCAGCCAGGCACTCATCCCCCAGGCGATGAGGATGGCAAACGCGCCAACCGCCGGGTAGAAGATGTGCAACCCTTTCGTTGTCATCGGGCCGGTAATGACAAAGCGGATTAGGGGCAAAATAAAAAAGAGACCGATATAAAACGCCAACAGCCCGATCCACAATCGAGCCGAACGATCTCGCCGCCAGACCACGATCAAACCGATCACAATCAAACCAGACAAACCGATCATCACCATGAACAGCGGTTCCGGAATTTGGCCGCGTACCATCCAGAAGGTGCGAAAAGATTGGTTGGCCCAAATCGCGATCGCATTCCCATCGGGCAGTGACGCCAGCCACCCCCCGCCGTGGCCGGCCATCGCATTGACGATATCGCTAGAGGTGTCGTCACTGCCGTCGCCGGCGATGATGGGTTGAATCAATCCGGCCAGCCAGCCCAACTCGCTGACCCGGTTGAGATTGAGAATTATATAGGCGAACCACCAGCCCGCTCCCAGCAGCAGCCCCGCTGCGCTTAGGGTTATACGGCCAACCCATTGCCTGATTGTCCAACGGGCGCGATATCCGGCCAACAAAATTACAGCGGCCAACCCAAGCGGCGCAGGCAAGGCGCTCAATTTGGTCACAATCGCCAGGCCGACGAACAGACCGGCCAGAAAATAAAGCCCGATCGGCTCGCCTTTTTTGATAATGTGGATGGCTACCAGCAGGTACGCCGCCAGCCACATCCCTAGCAGGTTCTCGTAACTGAGGACACTGCTCATCAGCACAAAGGTCGGGATAAAAGCCACACTCATCACGGCCGAGATGGCCCACCACCGGCGATGATCGGAGTCCCCAAAGATGGCCAATGCTGTACAATAAACCAGGACCAACGTTATGACGCTGAACAAAATCGATAACCAGCGGCCCACGGTCCAGAACCATAACTCGCCGGCCAATGGATCTTCGGTGTTGAGAACGCGCCAGGCAGCGAAGTTGTCGGGATTGTCGGCCAGGTAACGGCGCGGCACGTCGTGGGTCAATTTAGCCAAAGGCAGCGCGTCCAAATCGGTCCCAAAATTGGCCAATGCCACCAAAAAAGCATTCAACGGCGGCTGGTCGGATTTGTACCCGGCCGCCCGACGATCCTCGCCGGTGAGGGGAATGTAACCCACTTCCCGCAAAAAGCGGGCAAACATAAAATGGGCCACCTCATCCGGCCCCAAATCGAGCGGCGCACGCAGGCTGGTCGCAATTGTCAGCCCCATAAAGAGCAGCAAAATTATCAATAAACCCAAATGTTGTCTAATTTGATGTGTCATTGCGAACTCAAGGTTTAGGCGGCGTTTCACCCACGGTAATCGGCCCGAGAGTAACGCTGGTGATGTCCGTCATCTGACCATCTTGCATCAGCGGGAGGGAAACCGGCGACTCGCCGACCGGCAGGTAGAGACCGATCACCAAATTATACACGCCGCCGGGCGCATCGGCATCGACCTGAACGGCAAACGGATCGACAACGACCTCACCGGAAGCCCAGAGCAAAGTGCTGTAGACCTCGCGTACCAGCCGGTCGCGACCACCCCGGACGTTTTGCTCGGCATCCATCAAACGGCTGAACATCACTAGATCGGCCCCGATAGTGCGGCGAGCCTGCCAGTGCAGCGTAACCGGTAAAGACTCACCGGCTTGAACATGACTTTTCGGCAAATCGTATCCCAGTAGGGTGACGTAGCCGGCAAAGTTAACATCCAACGGCTGCGTGATCGGCCCCGGCGTAAATTGGCGGGGTTCCGTTTCGACATGCAGCAGCGATGGTGTCTCGGCTTGAGCGACAAGTTGGTCGGCCTGCCATCGTTCGACTTGCACATGATAGTCGCCGCTGACAAAATTCGGTTCGATCTGGAACGTATAGAAAGCGCCAAGGTGATCGATGGGCGGATGCGACTGTCCGTCCGGGTCGATCAATGTAAACTTCAGGTCACTGTTTTGCGCCTCGGTCGAGAGCAAGAAGGTGGCGTATTCCTGGTAAACAGCATCAGGCTTTTCCGATGACCAGAGCGTGTAACCGATGGTCTGACCGTCTAATTGAACCGTCTCGCCCGGCGTGAACGGAGCCGGATCGAGGGCGACGGTGGTCAACGCGACGGGCGGTCGCTGGGCTGTTTCAATGGACTCCAGTTCACCCAGTACCTGGATTTGTAGATGATAGTCGTCAGGTGGCAGATCGACCACCGGCAGAACGACCATATCACGCACGCGGTCGCCGGGCAGCCAAGCGCGCGTCGGATACCGGCCGTTGAGCGGTTGGCCGATCCAGCGGCGCTGCGGCTGGCCCTCGTCATTTAGCAAGCTGATCACCCAGCGGTAATCCTCCGGCGAATTGGCCTCGGCCCGCCAGTGGAGCGTTACAGTCAGAAGTTGCTTGTCCGTCTCGACCGCATAATCGAGCAGCGTAATGGTATCAAACGTTGCCAGAGGCTGTTCGTCGGCCATCGCGACCGTTTGTACGGGGAAGGTTGTTTTTGAGCGGCGGAACGTATCATCAACACTCCGCCCCAGGTAAAGGCCGGCCAGCACCAGCAGCACTCCGGCGGTCACATAAGTCGAACGGGGAGACCAAGCAGTCAATCCGTAAATGAGCAGGACGACCATGGCCGCACCGGCCGTAAACAAGATATGCTGGCCCATCATCGAACTGGCGTTGCCGGAAAAGACAAAGCGCAGGAACGGTAACGCCATCAGCAGTGGGATGTAAATCAGCAGCAGCACAATCCACCACCGCGTCGAGTCATTCTCACGCGGCCAACGACGAATCAGCCCCATCATCGCCACTACCCAAACGACAAGCATCACTCCGCCGAGCCAGTCCGCGCCCCAAACCTGGCTGAAGCTAATCCACAGCCACTGCCAGAATGAGTCGCTCTGCGGGGCAAAGTCGTTGATCCCTAACTCGCCGCCGGTAATGACGCTGGCGATTTGCTGGGACGTGGTGCCGCTGCCGTCGCCGATGAAGAGCGGGCTGAGGATACCCTGAAACCAGCCCAACTCGTCGATCCGGTTGAAATAAAGCGTGATATACAGCACCCAGCTACCAAATGTTACTAACACCCCCACTGCAAAGAGCGCGATCCGTCCTAGCATGGCTGACCAGGACCAACCTTGTCGCACGGCCAGCCAGATGATTAGCAACGGCACGAGCGGCAGCACCGGCCAGGGGGTGTGGCGCGTGAGCGCGGCCAATCCTAACAGCAGCCCTAACCCGAGATAACTCCAGCTTCGGGCTGGGTGTCGAATCGTGTGAAGGAGTAGCAACAAAAAAAGAGTCATCAAGAAACCGGCCAACGGTTCATAGCTGGTAATGCCGCTAATATAAATGTAACCGGGCAGAAATCCCAGCAAGGCGACGCCCGCCACCGCCAACCAAAGTTGGTCCGGGAAAAGCCGGCGCAGCAGCACAAACGTCGCGACCAGACAAGCCAATCCGGTCAGGATAGTCAACCAGCGGCCCCAGTACCAGAGCAGGATTTCTCCTTGAAGGGGATCTTCGGTTTTGATCATACGCCAAGCTTTGACATTATCGAGGCCGGCTACCAGTTGCAGACGAGGATTATTGCGGGTGGTTCTAATCCGTGGCCCTGACTCCAAATCGAGTTGTTGAGCGGTCAACCCGGCCAGGAGATAAAACAGGGGCGGCAGATCAGCTTTGTAGCCCGCCTCGGAGCGTTCTTCATTAGTCAAGGGTAAGCGACCATACTTGGCGATGAAGCGATCAAAATAGAAGTGGGCGACTTCGTCCGGCCCTTCGGAGGCAAAGAAACTGACTCTAACGGTCAAAGCCAGAAAGATAGCCGTGAAGACGATCAGCGCGAAGATCGGCAGCAGTGATATCGATGGTTTACGCGACATCAACGGCTCACCTCGACCGTGGTCAACTGCAGGCTGTCGTCCGCCGCGCCTGGTACCGGCAGCCGCAGCCCGGTCGTGAAGTCGTACAGGCCGATAACCAGGCTGTATTCGCCGGACGGGAGTTCGTCAGGTAGAGGAATGATCAGTTCATCGGCGATGATTTCGCCGGGATCCCATAGACTGGTGGGATAAGCGCCGTCAAGGGGCGGCTGATCTTTCTGGGCGACCGTCTCGCCCGCCGCGTTGCGCACGTGAACAAAGGTGGTGTAGTCGATGGGTAGGGGGGATTCGGACCGCCAGTAGAGTTTGAGAGTTAGGGAGTTGGGAGAGTTTATGGAGTTATTGGAGTTGGGAGAGTTAGTGGAGTTGGGGGATGCAGGCTGGTGGGTTGCGGGTTGGTCTTCTTCCGTTGACTGCTGACTGCTGACTGCTGATGGCTGATCGCTGACCGCCGCTAAATCATAGCCAAGTAGGGCCAAAGCGGTCGGTTCACCGAAGGGCTGATCGATGACGACTTGCGGATCGGCGGAGGGAAGAACGAAGTCGGGGGGTGTGCGGCCGATTTTGATGGGGCCGATGGTTACGCTGGTGGCGTCGATGGGTTGGCCGTCTTGCACTAGCGGCAGTGAAACAGCATGCTGGTCGGCTTCCCGGTAGAGGCCCAGATTGAGATAATAGATGCCGTCGGGGGCATCGGCGTCAACCGGTACGCCAAACGGATCGGTGACGATTTCGCCGGGCGCCCAGTAAAGGGTCCGGTAGCCCTCGCGGGGCAGGCGGTCGCGCCCGCCGTGGGCGCTCCTGTCGGTCGCTAGAAGCCGGGAAAAGATGGTGTAGCTTTGACCCATCCAATCCAGTCCTTGCCAATACACAGTTACCGGCAGCCCGCCGCCGGCTTCCATTCGGCGTGTGGGTAAATCATAACCCAATAATTTC
Source organism: Anaerolineales bacterium (assembly GCA_020634855.1). Classification (GTDB taxonomy): domain Bacteria; phylum Chloroflexota; class Anaerolineae; order 4572-78; family J111; genus JAGRBY01. Next base: position 9,390 of record JACKAU010000013.1, on the reverse strand, counting down.
ACTTGATCGGCAAAGTTAGCGTCAAGGTGATAGGTCATAGACGGCTCGGTGAAACTGCGCTCCCAGCGATCGATGACGTTGAACAACGGCTCAGATGTGATGGGCGAATCATCGCCGCCGGTTAGCCGAAGTCGATAGTCACCGGTTGACCAGCCAGGGCCGACGATGAAGAGGGCGGTATTGTCCCATTGGCGAACCGGCTCAAAGAGCGGCTGCCCGGCGCTTACCGGGCCGACAACTTTAAGATCGATTGCCTCATCCGGCGCAGTGGTATTGTATGTCACAATGATTGACTCCCGATAACGGAAGGTCGCCGGTTCGGTGAGCGGTACGCCATTATGACGCACGGCATAACCCACCTTCGCCTGGACCGAGTCGGTCAGCGACAGACGATGATTTGAGACATAGGGATCGACGCTGGGCAGAGTGATCTGCCCCAATTCACGCGGTGTGTCCATAGATGGAACAGTCAGACCGATCAGGGGATTGCCGGCGGTTGTGGGCAGCAGATTGAGTTGGAGGGTGTAGTCACCCGGCTCCAAGTTGCCGACCGGCAGCCAAGTCGTATCGCGAATGATGTCGCCGGGATCCCAAGCCCGGGTCGGATAGCGCCCGTCGGCAGGATAACCAAGCCACTGGGAGCGTTCATCGCCGTTTTCGTCCAACAGCTTAATCTCCGTCAGATAATCGACCGGACTGACAGCGGTCGCCTGCCAATAGATATCGGCCTGAACGACTTGATGCTCGAAGTCCAAATGGGTTTCGTAACCCAACAGCGTTACCGCGTCATTCATGGGGTGATCGATGGGGTGCGTTAACTCCGTTGGCAGCACAGTCGTCCGTACCGGTAAGGGCGGTAGATAGGCCCAGGACATAGTGTAGAGTTGAGCCAGACTCCAGAAAAAGAGAAAGGCCGCAGGCACGAGCGGCAGGTAGGGTTTAATGGATAATGGATAATGGATAATTGATAATTGACGGCTGGCGGCAGTGAAGCCCCAAACGAGTAGGATGGCAAAGGCCGGGGCGGCTAGAAATAAAATATGGCGGCCTTGAGCGGTGTCGGCCAGGCTGAAGGTAGCGGCGTAGCGAATGAGCGGCAGGATGAAGGCGGCGGCGAGGGCGAGAAGAAGCAGTTGATAATTGATAATTGATAATTGATAATTGATAATTGACGGCTGGAGATTGGAGATTGGAGATTGGAGATGGGTAGCTGACCGCTGACCACTGATGGCTGATGGCTGATGGCTGACCGCTATCTGCTGACCGCTATCTGCTGACTGCTGACGGCTAGCGGCGGCTAATTGCCAGAGACGGATGAGGCCGAAAACGGCAATGAGGCATAGAGCCAGGGCAATTAGCAGCCCCACGAGACCGAACGGTTGTTGGCCTTCGATGCCGACGATCCAGAAGGTGCGATATATGGTGGTTAACCATTGCCAGGGAGGGCCGGACTCGAGGTTGTCGATGGCGGCGGTGAAACCGGCTTGACCGCCGGTGAGAAAGCTGAGCAGCCGGTTGGTGGTGGCGTCGCTGGCGTCGGCGGCGATGAGGGGGCGCAGCAGGCCGGTCCACCAACCATCTTCAGTCACGGTGTTGAATTGATAGATCACAAAGCCGAACCACCAACTGACCGTGACCAGCGTCGCGGTAGCGGTAATCGCGACCGCCCGCAGCCACCGGGGCCAAGGCCAGCCGTAGTGGCGGGCGATTAACGCCAAACCGACCACCGCTTCAAACGGTAGAATCAGGGCGCTGAGTTTGGTGGTGATGGCCAGTCCCGTGAACAAACCGAGGAGGAGGAGGTTAGTAATTGGTAATTGGTAATTGGAGACTGGAGATTGGAGATTGGAGGGCGTAGGTTCAGGGTTGTGGATTATGAATTGTGGATTCTCAGCCTCAGCCTTTGATATCTTTAGCAATTGCCATAGAAAGAGGGCTGCGAAGAAGGCGAGCGCAGTTTCATAATTGAGCATCGAGCCGGTCAAGGCGAAGCGGGGGATGAAGGCGACAACGGCGGCCGCACCAAGAGCGAGGATAATCCGCTCTAATAGTTGCCGGGGCAAGGATGGGCCAATATCGACCGGAGGGAAAGGCACCCCTCGGGCGATGAAATAGGTCACAATGATGGCAGCCGCGCCGAATATTATCGACACCCAACGACCGATATGCCAGCGCCAAACTTCGCTACGATAAGGCGGATATTCATCTTCGGTGTTGTGGAGCCCCCAGGCATGGCGAGTCTGCTCGATCAGCGGGCGGCGTTCGTTGTCACTGTAACGTTTAAGATAGGGCGGGCCGGTGGTATCGACCAGCGAGGCCGGCAGCGCGGCGATCAGGTGATACAGCGGCGGCTGATCGGATTTGTAAGCGGCTTGACTGCGCTCGGCGGAATTGAGGGGGAGATGACCGTGTTCGGCGATGAAATTGACGTACTCGTAGTGGGCCAATTCATCGGGGCCGGTGGTCAACGGGGCCAACCCGGCATGGGCATTGGCCACGATAATATAGAGTAGGACCAGCAGGAACAGCGCGCCCTGCTCAATTCTCATTAACCGTGTTCGAGTCATAACTCACAGACAACAAAGGCCGGCGCAGGCCGACCTTGGGCTAACAGTTTACGATAGGACGATTATAACATCGTTTGAAGGGGGCACAAAATGGTGGGGCGGGGCAGCCCTACTCTTCCTCAGTGTCTTCAAGGTTACCCCGCAAATCCTGGGCTTTGCGACGCAGGGTCTTAAAGTAATCCGTGCCGGTAATCTGGTCTACTTGCTGAGCCTGACGGGTGCGGTCGATCTCGATGCGTAATTCCTGGACCTGCTGTTTTAATCGCTGTTCCCGGGCATACACTTCGAGAGCCATACGCTGGAAAACGCGAGCTAACTGGCCCAACTCATCCTCACGGGCCGCGACGCCGGTCAGACTGTCCGCATCAAAGTTGTTCGATTCAACGGCGGCGGCGGCTTTGGTTACCTGCAGGACTTGGCGCAAGTATTCCACCTCCTGATCGCGCAGCCGTTTTTTTTCCAGGCAGGCGCTAATTCTGGCTTTGAGCAGAACGGGATCGAAGGTTTTGGGCAAATAATCCTCTGCGCCCAGCTCGATGCCTTTAACCACACTGGACATTTCGTCTTGGGCCGAGATAACGATGACCGGAATATCGCGAAGGATACTATCTTTTTTCATTTCGGCCAGCACCTCATAACCATCCATTTCCGGCATGAGGATATCGAGCAAGACTAAATCAAAGGACTGCTCGCGCAGCAGGTCCAGGGCTTGCCGGCCATTTTCAGCATCGGCAGTGGTATGTCCTTGCTGTTTCAAACCAAGGGCCAATTTTAGTCGATTGGTTTTATGGTCATCGACCACCAAGATATGGCCGTGTTCGTAGGTCATTGAACCCGTTCTCCTTGTACGGTAGAAATCAGTGCTAATAGGTTAGCACAAACCGCTAAAAAATCAATCGTGTCGAATTTCATCAAGAGCGCTTTTGACGCGATCATATTCCAACTCAACCGCGGCTACTTTCGATGTCGTATCGATTAACAGCCCGTCCTTGCCGATGTCTTCGAGTTCCTGACACATCCGGGCTAACTCAGTTGCGCCAAAGTCGTTGCTGCTGGATTTAAGGGTGTGGGCGGCCATGCGCACGCCGGCCGCATCGCCTTCTTGGGCGGCCTGGCTTAGTCTGGCCAAGAGCAGCGGCGCTTCTTCCAGAAAGCTGTCAATGAGTTCAACCATCAGCGCCTTTTCGCCGCCCAGTAGATCGAGCAACATCGTCAGCGCGGCTTGATCAAGTACAGCCGACGACGGGGATGAGTCAGACATCTGTCCATCGGGTTGTGGCGCCTCGACTTGCTTTTGCGGTGGCCTAACTGCTGTGGTCGGTTCTGCGTAATCTAGCGATGGGTCAAAAGCTCGGCTTTCAGTTAAGGCTCTGATCAACTCTTCGACCCTGATCGGCTTGCTGACGTAATCGTTCATTCCGGCCGCCAGGCATAACTCACGGTCACCCTGCATAGCATTAGCCGTCATCGCAATGATATGCGGTCCTTGATCGCCCGGCCAGTGACTACGAATGTGGCGCGTGGTATCCAAACCGTCCATTTCCGGCATTTGCATGTCCATCAGGATGACATCGTAGGGCTGGCGTTCCAGCGCTTCCAGGGCCTCCAGACCGTTGGCCGCTACGTCGGCTCGATAGCCTAATCGTTCCAGTAGGCGTAAGGCCAGTTTTTGGTTGGTCGGGTGGTCTTCGGCCAACAGAATGCGTAATGGGAGTCGCTGGCCCATAGTTGCGTCTAACAGCGCCTCCGGTGTCTTTTCTCTGGGGCGGAAGCGAGTAGGTTGGTCCGAGAAGATGGAAACTAAAACATCGAAAAGTTGGGATGGTTTTAAGGGCTTGCTCATAAAAGCCACAAATTCAATACCAGCCTCGTTGGCCCGATTGATCGCTTCCTGTTGGCCTAACGAGGTAAGCATCACTCGCGGAAAGTCCAGCTTCAAGCGCTGTATCTCAGCGGCCAGAGTAATACCATCCATTTCCGGCATTTGCATATCCAAAATCGCCAGATCAAAGGACGCACCCTCTTTTAACCAGGTCAGCGCTTCAGACGGCGTAGCCGCGGCCTGGGGTATCATCCCCCAAGATTCGGCTTGCAGCGCCAAGATGCGTCGATTAGTGGTATTGTCATCGACAATCAACACACGTTTCCCACTCAACTTGGGCTGGACCTCGTGCAAATGAGAGTAGGTCAAATTGGGAATGGCTTCAGTTTGAATAGTGAAGTGAAAAGTCGTTCCCTGATCCGGTTCACTCTCGACCCACATCGTGCCGCCCATAAGTTCGGCAAGATGCTTGCTAATCACCAATCCCAGCCCGGTGCCGCCGTAACGGCGCGTAGTTGAGGCATCGACTTGACTGAAAGCTTGAAATAAGCGATGCATGCGGCTCTCCGGAATGCCAATACCGGTATCGCGTACGGCAAAATGGAGTTCATACACCGGGGGCGGCGCGTTGGGTTCGGGCGGGGGCAGAACGGGTGACCATTTTTCAACGGTTGAGTCGTCATCCACCGGCCCGCTCTCCACCGAGATCACAATTTCACCCGACGGCGTGAATTTGACGGCGTTACTCAATAGATTGATCAGAATCTGGCGTAGACGGGTCACATCCCCGGCAATAATTTCGGGCGTGTTGGCGTCGATGTGGTAGGCCAGGTCCAAGCCCTTTTCCATCGCTTTCGTCGCCAACAGATCGAGCGCTCCTTCTAAACACTCGCGCAAATCAAAGGGGCGGTTTTCCAGTTCAATTTTGCCGGCTTCGATCTTGGAGAAGTCGAGAATGTCGTTAATAATGGTCAGCAGGGCATCGCCGCTGTTGCGAATCGTCTCGGTGTAGTCACGCTGCTCGGCGGTTAATTTGGTATCGAGCAGCAAACTGGTCATACCGATGACGCCGTTCATGGGGGTCCGAATCTCGTGGCTCATCGTTGCTAAAAAGGCGCTCTTGGCCTCGTTGGCGGCCTCGGCCTCTTTACGGGCGCGTTGGAGTTCGGTGATATCGTGGTAGATGATGATATTGCCCAACTGCTCCCCACCCACCGATACCGGCAGCGATGAAAGTTCGACGTCCATCAAACTGCCGTTCTGATGAGCGCGTTTGGTTAAGACGTGAACCTGATCGCCGCTGGCCGTCAACTGCGTAATATTTTGGGCCTCGGTGTGAATTGCTTCAGTGTTAGCCACCAGATCATCTAAATCACGACCAATCGCCGTCGCCGGAGTGTAACCGAATAACTTCTCCGCTGCCGGATTCCAGGAGACCACGTGATGATTCAGATCCGTGGTGACAATAGCGACGGGGCTGTGCTGCACCAGGGCTTCGAAGTATTCCTTCTCCTGGCGGGCCAGCTCGTAAAGGCGGGCGTTATCCAGGGCAATCGAAGCCAGTTGGGCAAACCGGCTCAACAGTTCGATCTCATCCGGGCCGAAGGTCTGATTAGACTCGGGGCCATAAGCCATCCCCAGCACCCCAACGACCACTTGCCCGGCGTCCGTTCTCAATTGGTGGTTGTTGGCATGGAGGACCAGTTTGTTATGGATATTCCACGGTAATGTTTGGGAGCCGGTTAGGTCGATGTTGATATTTTGCATAAGCGGCACGCCTAACAAGGTGCGGACCAAATTGTAGTTAAAGTTGGCGGCCCGTTCAGCCCAGGCGTCGTAGTTTTCCACCACCTTGGGCTGGCCGGTCTGCCAAACTTTGCCGGCCAAGCCTTCCCCCATCTTCAACCGGAAGCCGATTAGTTTAGCGAAGACGCCAATTCCCAATCGACGATTAAGGATCGGTTCACCGCTGGCTTGATCGATTTCAACCAGGTAAATATAACCGTGTTGCGTTCCCAACAATTGGGCAGCCCGACTAATCAAATCGACCAACAACTCATTCAAGTCAAGGCGACCAATTAAGCCCAGCGTCGTATCGTGCAAAGCGGCCAAGTACTCTTTCTGCCTCACCAGCGACTGTTCAACTCTGGCTCGTTCCATATTTTCTTGCTTGAGCTGGGTATTGGCCTCTTGAAGTTCGGCGGTGCGCTGCTCGACTTGGGCTTCCAGCGTGGCGTTAAGATAGGCCAATTCCTCGTTCTTTTCGACGAGTTGTTTGTCTTGGAAATAGCTCCGAGCTGCCTCAGTTACAGTCAAAACCAGATCGGTTTGATCCCAGGGTTTAGTTATGTAGCGATAAAGCTTGGCTTCATTGAGCGCGTCTCCTACGGCGGCAGCATCGGCTTGACCCGTCAGCAAGATTTTCAAGGTCTGGGGCATAATCGCATGCACCTTCTTGAGTAGCTCGTTGCCTTTCATACCCGGCATAATTTGGTCTGAGATGATAACCGGTACCTCGACACCCTCTTCTAACAGCTCTTCCAGAATTTCCAGAGCCTCTTCGCCGCTTTCGGCCGTTTCCAGATCGTAATTACGGCCAAACTCGCGCCGGAGCTGCTCTTTGAGGCTGTCCAAGACGATTTTTTCATCATCGACGCATAAGATCGCCGGTTTACTCATAACGTTTCCATACCCGACTCAATCGTTTCGATGAGGGTTTCTTCGGCCCACGGTTTATGTAGGCAGCGATAGAGATTGGCCTCTTTTTGGGTTCGTTCGACCGCGTCGGCGTCGGCCTGCCCGGTTAACATCACTTTGACAATATTCGGGAACCGTTCGTGAACTTGAATTAGCAGTTCGTCGCCTTTCATGTGCGGCATCAACCAGTCGGAGACGATCATAAAGATCTCAACCCCATCTTCATTTAACTCTTCGATCACTTCCAAGGCTTCATCGGCGCTCTCGGCAAACTCATATTGGTATTGGTTGCCAAACCGATTTTTGATCTGAATTTTGAGACTATCTAAGACAATTTTTTCGTCATCAACACACAAGATAGCTTTTTTAGCCATTCATACGCTCCCCTGAAAATAAAGGCCTGGAGCGTCAAAGTTTACTTTGACCTCTAAATGACAAAGCAAGCTTTGTCGCTCCAGTATAGCGGTAGCAACAAAATTCCATCCTCAGTGGATTTCCTCATAGCACAAAGGGATCCTCAAATGCGGACAGGTAACAAAACACTAAAGGTGGTACGACCGGGCCGGCTGTCAACCTCGATCTTCCCCTCATGCTTCTCAACAATCTTACGGACGATGTCCAGGCCCAAGCCGCTCCCTTCACCGGCAGGTTTGGTGGTAAAAAACGGCTCGAAAATGCGGGGCTTAATCTCGTCGGGAATGCCCGGTCCCGAGTCGGTGATTTGCACCACGACATGACTATTATCTTGAAAGACGTTAATCTCCAGTTCGCCCTGATTGTCCATAGCCTGAATGGCGTTGTGGATTAGGTTGGTCCAAACTTGATTCAGCTCATCAGGTAAACACAAAATCTTAGATACTGGCCCATAATTTTTGGTTACGTCAATACCTCGTTTGAGCTGGTTATGATAAATCGTCAGCACCACATCGATGCCTTCGGTCACATCGGCCTCGATCATTGTCTCCGATTGACCATAGCGAGCATAACTCTTGAGGGCAAAGACCACTTTTGAAGCCCGTTCGACCGCTGTGGTAATATTTTGGCTGTTTTTCTGTTGGCTGGACAGATTATAGGCCGCCTGTAAAATGAAGGAAATATCACCGGATTGAAATAGCGGGATGAAGGCGTCAACATCATCATAGACGCCCATATCGGCCAGGGTATCGGCAATCAAGTCGGCTTCCGCCAGATCGAGATCTTCCAAGTGACTGCGCAAGGCTCGTTTCGCTTTGCGCTCCTCTCTGGATGACAAAGTTACCTCGCTGGTTAGCGCCTTGTCTAGCAAGGCAAAGAAATCTTTCTCCTGCTCCGGACTCAACCGCTTGAACAGTTCCGGCAGTTGGCGAATGGAGTCGTTGAGGGCGTGCGAGATGTTACCAATCGAGGCCCGGATAGCCCCCAACGGCGTGTTGACCTCGTGAGCGATGCCGGCAATCAACTGCCCCAAGGCCGCCATTTTTTCCGATTGGATGAGCTGTCCCTGAGTAGCCCGGAGATGGTCTAATGTCTCAGCCAGTTCTTCGGCGGTCGCTTCGGCCACGTTTTTGGCCTGCTGCGTCTCTTCGAACAGCCGCGCTTTCTGAATCGCTACGCCCACATTGGCTGCAATGGTCGTCAACAAGCGCAGATCGGCCTCATCGAAGCGGCCCTCCTGCTTGATCGATTGGACGCTAATCACCCCGATGACCGCTTGCCCCGACTGGCTGCCGGAGTCGCTGACGGTGATGGGCACGCTCAGGTAGGATTTGGCCGGGAAGTCGTTGGCTTCGACGTTAAACTCAATATAGTGTTGGATTACATTTTTATTGATCAACATCGGCCGGCGTGTCTCGATCACTTTGGAGGCTAAGCCTTCGCCATAGTTGATGGTCATATCGTGATATCTTTGACCGTGATAATAGTTGTAGGCAAAGTGGATCTTTTCGTTAACCGGGTCGTACAAGCCCAAATAGACCGTTTCAACCGCAAAGATTTCCCGCAGCTTTTCGCCGACCAGTTCGATCACGGCCTCGAGATCCAATTCAGACACGAGCGCCTGGCTGATGCTGTTGATGGTGGTCAACTCGGCGGTGCGTTCGTCAACGCGCTGTTCCAGCGTCCTGGCCCAGGCAGCGTTTTCCAGAGCGGCGGCGGCCTGATTAGCCAGCACCGTCAGGAGATCGACATCGGCCTGGACAAAGCGGCCGTTGATGAGGCGCATATCGGCGTAGATTATGCCCATAAGTTGGGATCGGGAAATCATAGGGATGGCCAGAACCGAGCGTCTGGCTAACTCGGGTACCTGACCAGGCGGCGACAACGGAT
>JACKAU010000012.1 GCA_020634855.1 Anaerolineales bacterium | reverse complement strand
TTCATAATTCGGTCGCTGCTAAAGAAAACCGGTTGAAACAGGTTATTGGGTTCCCCCTTAACGTGGTTTCAACACGTTTCTTTTACCAGAATTCATTCGCAGCTATTAAAATAACCCAAGTTGCCACCTGCCCGCGAACAAGACCTGACAGGTTTTCAAACGAGCTTTAATGCGGCTAAATTGCTCGAATTGGCCTGATTTTTCTCTGAACGGTAATCCCGAAACCTGTCAGGTCTGGAAGGGTAGCAACTTGAGTTAAAATACTAAAATCTCAGCCCTATTCTTGCCATATTCTAACCACTTATTCCGCCATTTTGTGGTATAGTTATTCCAGGTTTCGGTCAATGTTTGACCTTCAACAGGAACATCTTTTTGCTTGGGGATATACTCCCACTCAAACGGGAGATGGCAGCATATTAGTCAACCAGATGGACCAGGACGCGTAAGAGGGGTAAAAAGGATTTTGAATTTACGAACAATCCGGCCAGCCTGGAAAAACGGCCCGGTTCTACTGGTCATTGTTGTTGCGCCGGCCCTATTGGCCTGCGGCTTCTGGGGGATCAGTTCAGAGCCGGACCTTAACCACGTTATTATTCGCAACCAGTTGCCCACCCTTACTCCGACGTACTCGCCCACTCACTCCTTTCAAGTTACGCCACTGCCTCAACCGGCTGCTCCGGCCGGGGACGCGCCGGCTTTGGCGCCGAAACCGGCCCCCATTGACGTTATACCGAGCGAAGCCACAACCGGCGCGCCTTCAAAAAGTCCTGTCGAAGTCACCCGAAGCGGCAGCACCCCGATGGCAGCAGCGCCGGCCGCAAATATGAGTGCTCCTCCTACCCCTGTCCGCCCCTTACCCGCTGCGCCTAACCTGGAAACCTCCGGTTGGTCGTTTGCCGGAATCCGGTGGAGTCCTGCTCCCTATCAGGAGGGATTGGTTCTCTACGGAGATATGGTCAACAATACCGGCGTGGCTCAGGAACTTTCGCTGGTGTCCGGTACGTTCTATGATGGGCAGGGAGGAATTATTGCCGATGCCGCTAACACCGTTGATTACTGGCCCATCGACATCATTCCCCCCGGTGATCAAGTTCCCTTTGAATTGACCATCAGTAATATTCAAAGCGCAGCCGATTTCAATCTCAATGTTACCGCGCAGCCCAGCAATCAAAGCCCGTATCATGATTTTCAATTCTTGGATATTAAGCAATGGACTGAAGACGAATCGTATTGCTTGGCGGGTAATGTCGATAGCCCTAACAGCGCCGTCCACGATTATCTGGTCATTGCCGCTGTCTTATTCGACGCGCAGAATAATATCGTTACGTTTGGCGATGACTTTGAAAGCGGGCCGGCATTAAGCAGCGGCGCGCCCGTAGATTTTGAAATCTGTATTGACCTGACTGCTCAAGACGTCGCTCGCTACGAGTTGCGAGCTTGGGGCCAATGAGCCTATGGAAAGGAGCGTGCGATAGCCTGAGATAATTTACGTCAGAAACCCAAGGAAAAATTACAGACGGTTCCATCTGAGGTAAAGCTTGCCTCCTCCGGTTTCATGGTGGACCCACTGCGTAACTTACCCCCTGTAAAAACAACGCGTTTGGAGAGAAGGAAATTACGAATGATGCTTAGAACACAGGCCATTACACGTCTGATGGTTGGACTATTGAGTTTGATCTTGCTGTTAAACGTAGTCCAGATCGGCGGCGCACCCTTGGCCCACGCCGTCTCGCCCGACCTGGTTATCAGTCAGGTTTACGGTGGGGGCGGCAATAGCGGGGCTACTTACACCAATGATTTCATCGAGCTATTCAATCGTGGGGCTAGCCCCGTTGACATTAGCGGCTGGTCAGTCCAGTATGCTTCATCGAGCGGTTCTAGCTGGCAAGTGACGGCCCTGGCCGGCGCCGTGCAGCCCGGCCAATATTATCTGGTTGAGGAAGCCGCCGGCTCAGGCGGCACGACCAGCTTACCCACCCCCGATGCTACGGGCGGCATCTCGATGAGTGGAACCAGCGGCAAGGTGGTCTTAGTTAACCACAGCACCGCCTTAAGCGGCAGTGGCCCGACCGATGCCAGCATAGTCGATGTGGTTGGCTATGGCTCGGCTAACTTCTTTGAGGGCAGCGGGGCCGCGCCCGGTTTAAGCAATACCACCGCCGCCTTTCGCGCCAATAATGGTTGCCAGGATACCGACGACAACGCGACCGACTTCAGCACCGGTGGGCCTAATCCCCGAAACTCAGCCTCACCAACCCAGAGTTGCAGCGGGCCAACCGACCCCATCGGCGTGGGCGCGGCCAACCCTGATCCGGTTTTGGCCGGAAATACAACGCTTTTAACGGTTGCCGTAACCCCCGGAACCAACCCGGCCAGCACCGGCCTCAGCGTGACCGGCGACCTTAGCCCGATAGGGGGCGCCGCCGCTCAACCATTTTTTGATGATGGCAGCAATGGCGATGTGACCGGCGGTGATAACACCTTTTCCTTCCTGGCTACCGTTGACAGTGGCATCGGGGCCGGGCCTCAAAATTTACCCATCAGCATCACCGATGACCAGTCGCGTACCGGCAGTACCACTATCGCCTTGATGGTCCAAACGGCCGTATCGCCGCCGGGCGATGTGGTCATCAGCCAGGTCTATGGCGGCGGCGGAAATTCGGGGGCTACCCTGACCAATGACTTTATCGAACTCTATAACCGCAGCGCCAACCCGGTTGACATTAGCGGCTGGTCAGTCCAGTATGCGTCAGCGAGCGGTACTAGCTGGCAAGTGACGGCCCTGGCCGGCGTCGTGCAGCCCGGCCAATATTATCTAGTTCAGGAAGCCGCCGGCTCAGGCGGCACGACCGGCTTGCCCACCCCCGATGCCACGGGTAACATCTCGATGAGTGGGTCCAGCGGCAAGGTGGCGCTGGTGAGCATCACCACGGCCTTGAGCGGCAGTTGTCCCACTGACAATATTGTGGATTTTGTCGGCTACGGCAGCGCCAACTGCTCTGAAGGGAATACGCCCGCGCCGGGGTTGAGCAATACTACCGCCGCTATCCGGGCCGGCAACGGCGCGACCGATACCAATAATAACGCGGCTGACTTTGCCACCGGCTCACCCAATCCCCGCAATAGCAGCTTTGGTTTTGATGCCGCGCCCAGTGTGGCCACGACCACGCCCGCCGACGGCGCGATTGACGTAGCCCTGGCCGCTAATGTTGACCTCACCTTCAGCGAACCGGTCAATGTCAATGGCGCTTGGTTTGACATTAGCTGTTCCTTGAGCGGCATTCATACGGCCGTTGTTAGTGGGGGTCCGATCAGCTTTACATTAGACCCGGACCTTGATTTTGCCATCGGCGACCTGTGCACGGTCAAGGTCATTGCGGCCAGTGTAACCGATCAGGATACCGAGGATCCGCCCGATACTATGGCGGCTGATTACACCTTTTCCTTTACGACCACGGCCCCGCCTTGCACCACCGCCTTCACCCCCATTTACGATATCCAGGGCAGTGGACCAGATGCCGCGATTACGGGTATTGTCTCCACCGAGGGTGTGGTCGTGGGTGATTATGAAGGCAGTCAGCCAACGCTGCGCGGCTTCTACCTTCAAGACCGTTCCGGGGATGGTAACCCCGCCACCTCAGATGGTATCTTTGTTTTCAACGGTAATAACGATAATGTTTCGCTGGGGCAGGTGGTGCGCGTAACCGGTACAGCCGGCGAATTCCAGGGCCAAACCCAGCTAAGCAACGTGACCTCCATTGTAGACTGCGGCGAGACGGCCAGCATAACCCCGGTCGATGTAACCTTGCCTTTCCCCTCCGCCAATTTTGCCGAGCAGTACGAAGGGATGCTGGTCCGCTTGCCTCAAACGTTGTATGTCACCGAACATTTCCAATTAGGGCGCTTTGGTCAAGTTGTTATGTCGGCCGATAGCCGCTTAAGCCAGCCAACCAACGTGACCGCCCCCGGCGCCCCGGCTCTGGCACTCCAGGCCGCTAATGACCTTAATCGGATCATCATTGATGATGCGCTGAATGACCAAAACCCCGACCCGATTTTGTTTGGTCTCGGTGGTAATCCGCTGTCGGCCAGTAACACCCTCCGCGGCGGCGATACGGCTACCGGCATTGTCGGGCTTATGACCTATACCTGGGCCGGTAACAGCGCTAGTGGTAATGCTTACCGGGTGCGGCCCATCAACGCCTTAAACGGCAGCATCACCTTTGCCCCGGCTAATCCCCGGCCTCCGGCGCCAGAACCGGTTGGCGGCAGCCTGAAAGTGACCGGTCTCAACTTACTCAACTTCTTCAACACGTTCGATGGTTTTTCTGACGAGGTTGATAACTGCACGGACGGCGTTGGCGGCCCCCCCGCCGACTGTCGTGGGGCGGATGATGCGGCCGAGTTTGACCGCCAGTGGCCCAAGACGGTGGCCGCTATCCTCGGCTTGCAGGCCGATGTCATTGGCGTCATTGAGATAGAAAATGATGGCTATGGCCCCGATAGCGCCATTCAATTTTTGGTTGACCGGCTCAATGAGGCGACAGCCCCTGGGACCTACGCCTTTATTGATGTCGATGCGGCGACCGGGCAGACCAATGCTTTAGGGACGGATGCCATTAAAGTGGGGCTGCTCTACAAACCGGCCAGCGTGATCCCGGTGGGCGCTACGGCAGCCTTGAATACAACTGCCTTTGTTACCGGTGGCGACTCGGCTGATCGTAACCGGCCTTCCCTGGCTCAGGCTTTTGAACAGGTCAGCACCGGGGCCCGTTTTGTGGTGGATGTCAACCATCTCAAGAGCAAAGGCAGCGCTTGTGATATCCCGGATGCCGGTGATGGTCAGGGTAATTGTAATAGCGTGCGTACCAACGCCGCTAACCTGCTGGCCGGCTGGCTGGCCTCAAATCCCACCGGCACCGGCGACAGCGACATCTTGATTATCGGCGATCTGAATTCCTATGCTAAAGAAGACCCGATTACGGCCCTCATCACCAACAACTACGCCAACCTGATCGAGTCATTTGGAGGGAGTGAGGCTTACTCCTACGTCTTTGATGGGCAATGGGGCTATCTTGATCACGCGCTGGGATCAGCTTCACTGTCGCCCCAAGTGGTCGGGGTCACTGAGTGGCATATCAATGCTGATGAGCCAAGTGTGCTTGATTACAATGTCAACTTCAAGAGTGCCGGCCAAATTGTGAATCTGTACAGCCCGGACCAATATCGTGTCTCAGACCACGACCCGGTGCTGATAGGGTTGGACTTGGATCAGGCCCTTAATCTGAAGCAAGCGGCTCGGGATGATCTGGCGGCGCTGCTGCCCACAGGCGATAAAAACACCGATAAACGCTTTGAGAAGGCTATGGAGCGCGTTGACCAGAGTCTAAACCCGGCTTGGTGGGCCACCGCCTCAACGCTGGACGCTCAAACCGGCAATCACGTTTTTGACCGCGAACGGCAAGCCGTGAACGAACTGCAAAAAGTTTTGACCGGCTCCTTTGCCGAGGCAGCCCAGCCTGCAATTGACAAGTTGGTTGAGGCTGACCGCCAGTTGGCGCAGGTTGCGCTAAATATAGCCATTACCAGCAATGGTGATAGTAGTCGAATTGCCAAGGCTCAAGAAGAGATGGCGCAGGCGGCGCAGGAAACAGCAAACGGTGATTTCGACCAGGCTCTTCAACATTACAAGAAAGCCTGGACCGAGGCCATCAAAGCTCTCTAGGGTGTGGTTAGCCCTTCTCAAAGTTTTTCAGATTGAGAACTGGGCCAACAACAGTCCATCAATAAACTTCGCTTGAAATAATAGGCCATTCCTCTGAGGAATGGCCTATTATTACTATGCTACCAGGGTGAGTAAAGTAAAATTGATTTGTAAAATCTTTTGAGACATAATAGCTTCTCCTTTCTGTAACAAATTAAAGAGGGATAAATCATATGAGCGACTATTACGATCTGGGAGATTATTCACGTCAGATAACGACCCCATCAGCCGAAGCCCAACGGTGGTTTGATCGGGGGTTGATGTGGACCTATGGCTACAACTTTGAAGCGGCCGTGGACTGTTTCCAGAAAGCGGTCGTCATTGATCCGACTTGTGTGATGGCCTACTGGGGTATTGCTTATGGCGTGGGCTGTAACTATAACAAAGAATGGAACGTCTTTTCGCCCGAGATGATTGCGCAGGCGATGGCCCAGGCGCGGGAAGCCATTCATCAAGGGTATACGCATCTGGATAAGGTCACCGCCGTGGAAGCCGATCTCATTCGAGCCATTGAAAAGCGCTTTCAGGCCGAAGGGGTTCATGAGGAGGCGGTGTTAATCGGTTGGAATGACGACTATGCCGACGCGATGCGGTTGGTGTATCAAACCTATCCCGACGATTGGGATGTGGCGGCCCTTTTCGCCGAAGCCTTGATGAATCGTACCCCGTGGCAGCTATGGGATCTCAAAACGGGTCAGCCGGCCGAGGGCGCCAGCACCGAGGAAGCGATCACGGTGCTGGAACGGGCCTTGGGGCAGGTTGAAGCCACCGGAGCAGCGCCGCATCCGGCCTTGCTCCACCTGTATGTCCACGTTATGGAGATGTCGTCCCACCCGGAAAAAGCGTTGTCGGCGGCCGATATCTTGCGCCAGTTGGCGCCGGATGCCGGTCATCTGAAGCATATGCCATCTCATATTGATATTTTGTGTGGGCATTACTATGATGCGGTGGTTGCCAATAATAATGCCATCGCGGTCGATAACAAATTCTTAGTGCGCGATGGCGAGATGAATGAGTATACCTTTTATCGGGCCCATAACATTCACTTCAAAGTTTATGCGGCCATGCTGTTAGGGCAATACAAAACAGCCCTGGCAGCGACCAACCAGATGGCGGCTTTAGCTCACGAAGCGATTTTGCGGATCGAAAATCCGCCCATGGCCGATTCCTTAGAAGGCATGGTGTCGATGAAGCTCCATGTGCTTATTCGTTTTGGCCAATGGCCAGCGATTTTAGAGGAGCCGTTTCCGCCAGATAAGGAGCTTTATTGTAATACAACTGCGATGCTGCACTATGCCCGAGGAATTGCCTCGGCCACGCTGGGTGATTTTGCGGCGGCGGAGGTGGAACGGGCGGCGTTTAAAGCCGCGCAAGCCAATGTACCGGACCATCGCTACATTTTTAACAATACCTGCGTCGATATTCTGGAAGTAGCCGCGGCGATGATGAATGGTGAGATTGAATACCACCAGGGTAACTATGAGGTGGCTTTTGACTATTTGCGTCAAGCCGTTTATCTGGATGACCATTTGCAATATGCGGAACCGTGGGGCTGGATGATGCCTACCCGCCATGCCTTAGGAGCCTTGCTATTGGAGCAGGGACGGGTGGAGGAAGCAACCGCCGTTTATCGGGCTGATCTGGGTTTGGATAAAACGATCTATCGCCCCATGCAACACCCCGACAATGTCTGGAGTTTGCACGGCTATGTGGCTTGCTTACAGCAGCTAGGCCAACACGAGGCCGCCGCCGCGATGCAAACCCGCCTTGATTTAGCCTTGGCGCGGGCTGATGTAGACATTAACGCCTCTTGTTTTTGTGCCGTGGGGCGAGACAGCCATTGCTGTCATTAATGGTCATGGCGGGCTGGCCGTCCCTCCCGAGAACAAGACCTGACAGGTTTTCAAACGAGCCTATACGCGGCCAAATAGTCCGAATTACCCTAATTTTGCTCTGAAATGTATCTCCAAAACCTGTCAGGTCTGCTGGGTGGCAACTGGAATTAACTATGGCGGCGAGCGTGTCGTCAAGCCCAGATGGCTACCCTGTGCCGCCGCCAGCAGATCACTTACGGCCCGATCTCGTCCGGTGATTCGTGACCCTTTTTTAGTATAGGCCAAGGAATGACCGTGATTCGTGACCCTTTTTTAGTACAGGCCAAGGAATCACCGTGATTCGTGACCCTTTTTTAGCACAGGCTAAGGAATCACGGTGATTCGCCACCCTTTTTTAGTACAGGCTAAGGAATCACGGTGATTCGTGACCCTTTTTTAGTACAGGCCAAGGAATCACGGTGATTTGTAACGGGTAACTTTCGCCGTTCATGCCATTTCGATGCCCCTGCGGCAGGCTCAGGATCAACTCCGCTGGTAGGCCAGGCTAATCGCTTGCTCCCCCAATCCCCCACTCCCGATCCCCCACCTCCAGATTTCGACTTGCGCCGTTGGCCCCCTATTGATATTAGCTTCCGTTTATGTCATAATAGGCTTATTGAACTGTTGGAAGAATTAGGTTTGATGGATAATCATTTCTAATGAAAACGCTGGTGTAAAGATATCCAAATTCTTTTCCAGATACTCAGCGTTGGGCGGCTCAGTGACGACACACTGGATGAAAACGGAGGATGAATGAAACGCGACAATACGACGACCCGGCGATACCTTTCTGATGCTGGCGTCAAGCAGGGAATGCACGTTATTGAGATTGGTTGTGGTGGCGGGGAGGTTACTGAGGTTCTGGCCGAGTTAGTCGGTTCGTCCGGAGCTGTCGTAGCAATCGATCACAATCAAAATGCATTGGCGACGGCGCAGGCTCGCCTGAGGGAACGAGGGATCGAGTATGTTCAGTTCATATTTGCGGACATAACCGGAGATTTGTCGAGCCTTGAAGGGTTTCAGCAAGAAGGGTTTGATATCTTGGCTGGCCGTAGGGTGTTGATGTATCTGCAGGATCCGGCGGAGGTGTTGCGTCGTCTGGCTAGATGGTTACGGCCTGGAGGATGGGTTGTGTTTGAAGAGAGCGATTTGACGATGGTTCCGGGACGGACGTCATCGCTAGCGGCGCATGATCAGGCGATGGAGTGGCTTAGGAGGATGCTCACAATGGAAGGGGCTAATACTGCGATGGGGTTTGGATTGCCAACCACATTGATAAAAGCCGGACTCAGATTCGAGGGCATTCGCGCGGAAGCGGTGATTCAAGGTCAGGGTACGCAATATCCGCTGGCTACGCTTCTGAAGTTAATGGAGGTTCGGGTGATCTCCGCGGGCATTGCAACCCAGGAAGAAGTTAATTCCCTTGTGGCTCGCTTGGATGTTGAAAGCCGGGATCCGGCATGGGTATATGTCAGTGACATAAGCTTCTGTGCGTGGGGGCAAAAACCTTAGTTGTGTGCTGGATGCACTTGGCAGGAATGGGAGGCCACAGTATGAGTCGCCTGACAAGGCATTAGACTGTGTAAAAACGTATGACTGAGGGTGTTGGTTGTGCAATCGGTAGTGTCTTCAATCCGGTGTAGCCGCCCACCAAGGCATTTGCAGCGGACGGCCAGGACTCGCCGGTTGTTGAGGTTGATTTTGGCACTTTCAGCCTTCTGATTGTTGGGCATTCTGTCGCCGCCGCTGAAATGCAGGTGTTAGTCGCGTAGGTTGGGTCTCGTCCCTCGACCCAACATCCCCCGCCCGTCAGTGTCGGGTTTTGTACCTCTACCCGACCTACGCCTGAAAATCAAGGATGATTGATGAATGATGAAGGAAGGATAAAAACATGAATCCATTACCCCCCTATAAATTCGGGGCAGCGCGGACGATGGTCTATCTGCACGGCCAATATTTGCAGGCGTTTTTAGCGGTGTGGCAGCAGGCCCAAGCGGCTGGCTTAGCGCTGCCGGAAACTGACGACCCCAGTTATGTTTCCTTGGAAACGTTGTTACACCACGTAATGGGAGCGGCTCGGCGTTATATGGTCTGGATGTGCAGCCAGTTGGACCTGCCGGACCCGGCCATCAAACCCGCCCCGCCGCCGGAGGTTATCGAGGGGGAGGCCGGCGGCTATCTGGCTCACCTCATCGAGCGCTGGGAGTTACCCCTGGCAGAGGTTGAGGAGGAGCGGTTCGCTCGGCCGGAATATCCGTCCAATTGGGGCACTCGCTATTGTGTGGAGGCGATGCTGGAACACGCGGTGATGCATGCCATTCTGCATCGGGTTCAGCTCGAAGAGTTGTTGGCCGAGCAGCGCCCGGATTGAAGCTCAATTTCGGGTAAAATATAAATACCCCGCGCGGAGTCCACACGGGGTATTTATATGAAAGCTAAAATCAACCTTACAGTTTAAATGATATCGCACCTTTTTACGGCTGTCAAGGCAAGGGCATTTTTTGGCAAGGATTTAATCATAGATTCTCAAGGACTATCTAACCTACGGTCTTTTAACATCGCTTTGAGTTTGGTTTGCGCTCTTCTTTGGACGTTTGTCTGGTCTACGGTTGCTTTCGCCGACTCACCCGGTGATCTTGACGCCACGTTTAATCAGACCGGGGTGGTCACAACCTCCTTAACGAATGCCGATATTTATGGCACAGCGGTTGTTATCCAACCGGATGGCAAAATCCTGGTCGGCGGGCGTAGCGACCCGGAAAAATTGACCGTGGTTCGTTACGACGATGACGGCAGTTTAGATACCGGTTTCGGTATCGGGGGGATCGCCACATCTCCTGTAGATGATCTCGGTTCTGGGGTTGGGAATTTGGTGGCGCTGGATACGGAAAATAGAATTGTGGTAGCCGGCACCGGCAAAGTTAGCCCCACCGCATTCCAGATGACGACCGTTCGATTTACGAGTCAGGGGCAGCTCGATCTCGGCTTTGGTAATAGCGGAGTGGTCACGACCTCGCTGGCCGGGGGGGAGGCTTTTGGGCATGCCGTGGCCGTCCAACCGGACAACAAACCGGTTGTGGCCGGCCAGGTGAATTCGGATCTGGCGGTGGTGCGCTACACCGTGACCGGCACGTTAGACACCGGCTTTAGCGGGAGCGGTGTGGTCACTACTTCTATCGGCACTAAAGGCAGCGAAGGCTACGACCTGGCGATTCAGGCTGACGGCAAAATCGTTGTAGCCGGGGTCTGGGCCGACGGCAGCAGCAGCGATTACCTGGTGGCCCGGTATCAGAGCAACGGCACTTTGGATATGACTTTGAACGGCAACGGCATTGTGACCACCTCATTATCAACAGGTCTGGATGACGCCAGTTATTATGGGGTGGCGATACAAAAGGATAACAAGATCGTTGCTGTCGGCGAAGAGAGCTATGCTGGGGTACCGGTAATGATTATAGCCCGATATCAGGCCAATGGGCATTTGGATAGCACATTCAATGGCACGGGCATCGTGACCACTTCGATTGGGATGGGCGCGGCAGCGGCGGACGTGGCTATTCAAGCCGACGGCAAAATTATCGCGGCAGGAGTAGCCGTTGAGAACGGTAAAAGCTATGTAGCCGTGGTCAGGTATCGCAGCGACGGCAACCTGGACGCGGGCTTCGGCGGGACAGGAATAATTACCACATCGGTTAGCGCCAATCGGGATGACATTGGTCGAGGTACGGCCATCCAACCTGACGGCAAAATTGTTGTAGCCGGCTTCATCGACGGGCCTGACGGCAAAAGAGATATGGCCGTACTGCGCTATCTGGGCGATGGATACACGATGTTTTTACCGCTAATCTTGAAGTCGTAACGGGGTTGAGTCTCGTTCCTCAACCCCCCCGCCCATTTTTTGTCGGGTTTCGGACCTCAACCCGACCTACTAAGATTAAACTCCTTGCATTTGAACAATCAATAAGATAGCCGTTACAATACCACTCAAGGCTAAAACCAGTTTGTGCTTCCGCGATACGGTAGGCTGTTCACTATCAGATGCGGCTTGCCCCCAGTAGCGGCTGGCTTCCGCTTCATATTCACGGTGCTGCATTTTACCCAGTTCAAAGTTTGTAATGGGACTATTCATTGTAATAACTCCTCTGATTATTGTCTCCGACCGAAGTCAGGTGATGTTGTTTTGATTTGAGACCAGTGTAGCAAGCCGGTGTTATAACAGCGTCTATGGCCGCGTTAACTCAGCGTTATTTCTCACTAACGGACACGCATTCAATTCGGTCGATATCAGCCTCCGAAATCGACGTTAAGCCAATAGACCGCCGCTCGCTGACCGTAGACTGCCGAAAATAGGCGCACTCGATGAAATTCGGCGGTTAACGGTCGGCGGTCTGTCGTCAGATGGCATCGAAATTCGGGCCAAATCGAGAGTACGTCCGTTTGCAAAGCGTTATTTGGAAAAATGGGGAAGAATTCGGGTAATTGATTTAGGGTTGTCGCTATGTTACAATGCTACCGCCACGTGATGGAGTAGCCCTGCCGGTTTTAAGTTTGGAAAAGCTGACGATGCTTGACGTTCAATTGTTGGGAAAGTTCGAAATAAGACGGGACGGCCAGGTCATTGAAATCCCCCTACGGCCGGCTCAGTCCCTGTTGGCTTACCTGCTGCTCAATGCCGATAAATCGGTGCGGCGGGAGAAGCTGGCCGGTTTGCTGTGGCCCGACTCGGACGAAGCCGGGGCGCGCAACAACCTGCGTCAAACGTTGTGGCGACTGCGCAGCGTGATCGGCGACGATTATTTTGTGACCGATCGCGTCGCCGTCGGGTTTAATGCTCAGGCTGATTACCAACTCGATGCCGACACGTTACAACAGGTAGTTGATGCCACAACGACCGCCGATCAACTCATATCGGTCGTCTCCGTCTATGAAGATCGTCTCCTGCCGGGATTCTATGACGAGTGGGTGCTGCTGGAACAGGAGCGGTTGCAGGCCATTTTTGAGGATCGTATGCAACGGCTGCTGGATCGACTGGTTGAGGCCGGCCGCTGGCGCGAGGCGCGAGAGTGGGCGGAATGGTGGATCGCGCGGGGGCAGCAGCCGGAACCGGCTTATCGCGCCCTGATGCTGGCCCAGGCAGGGCTGGGCGATCGAGCCGGTGTGGCGGCGGCGTATCAGCGCTGTGTGACAGTGCTTGACGAAGAATTTGGGGTCGAGCCATCGGCGGAGACACACGCGCTTTATCAGCAACTGATCAATGAAGCAAAAACAGGCGCCGAGAAAATCGAGCCAAACAGACAACGCCCTCCCTCTGGCCCACCACAGCAGGATGAACACTTCGCCCAATCACCGGCCTTCATAAATGAAGCCGATGAATCGATGACAGCGGGAGAGATTTTTATCGGGCGAGAGCGCGAGTTGGATCGATTGGATCAGTTGTTGGTCCAATCGACCGCCGGCCGGGGGCAGGCGGCGTTTGTAATCGGCGAGGCCGGCCAGGGAAAAACAAGCCTGCTCAAAGCCTTTGCCCGCCAGGCCCAAGCCGCGCACCCCAGCCTGATTGTCGCCGGCGGCACATGCGATGTTTATACCGGGATTGGCGATCCGTACGTCCCCTTTCGCCAGGTATTTAGCATGCTCACCGGCAACATTGAAACCCAATGGGCGGCCGGGACCATCACCCGCGACCATGCCCTGCGCTTATGGCATTTATTACCCCACACGGTTCAGGCCTTGGTCGATGACGGTCCGGACCTGATCGATACGTTTGTGCCCGGCGAGGCTTTAGCCGGTCGAGCGGCAACCTATGCCCCAAACGGCGCCGGCTGGCTGAGCCGGCTGCAGGAAATCCTGGCCGGCCGGACATCGCCCGGCGGAGAGCCAAGCGCCGACCAGAAGCGCATCTTCGAGCAGGTGTCGGACGTGCTACGAATCCTCGCCAACCGGCAGCCGCTCTTACTCATTTTGGACGATTTGCATTGGGCCGATCTGTCCTCAATCAGCCTCCTAAGTCACTTGGCCCTGGGGCTGGCCGATATCCCGATGATGCTGATCGGCGCTTACCGGCCGGAAGACACGGCCCAGGGACGAGACGGGGAGCGCCATCCTCTGACCGACATCCTGAGCGAGTTGAAACGCCACTTTGGCGACATTTGGCTCGATTTGGAACACCATGAACCCCGAGTCGGGCGGACCTTTGTAGACGCCTTGTTAGATAGCGAGCCCAACCAACTGGACGAAACCTTTCGGCAGCAACTGCTCCGCCACACCGATGGCCATCCCCTCTTTACCGTTGAACTCCTGCGGGACATGCAAGAGCGGGGCGATGTGCAGCGAGACGACCAGGGCCGCTGGATCGAAGCCTCAGATCTAACCTGGGATGCGCTGCCGGCGCGGGTCGAAGGTGTGATCGAAAAGCGAATTGGACGATTAAGCGCTGAACTGCGAGAGGTGCTATCCGTGGCCAGCGTGGAGGGTGAAGAATTCACCGCCGAGGTCATCGCCCGCATATTGAACATCGACGAACGGACGTTGGTGCGACGCTTGAGCGGCGAACTGAATAAGCAGCACCGATTGGTGACGCCCCAAGGCCTCCGGCGCGTGGAGCCAAGCGGGCAGCGGCTGTCCCGTTATCGCTTCCGGCACAATCTGTTCCGAACCTACCTCTACCATAGTTTGGATGAGGTCGAGCAAAGCTACTGGCACGAGGCGGTGGGCCATGTCCTGGAACAGATGCATGCCCCGCAGATCGAGACCGTAGCGGTTCAATTGGCGCGCCACTTTGAGCAAGCCGGGTTGGCCGCGAAGGCGAGTGACTATTGGCAGCAGGCCGCCGATGCCGCCGCCCGGATCTATGCCAATGCTGAGGCCATCGAAGCCTATCGCCGGTCTTTAGCCTTAATCGAGCGCCACAAGGTCAGCAGCCAGAAGCTGAAGCCGATCTATACCGGCTTGGGGCGCGCTCTGGAATTGAACAATCAACACCAACAGGCCTTAAGTCATTACCAGGATTTGGCTAAGCTAGCTCAACACCGTCACGATCTCCCTCTGGAATTAACCGCTTTAATGGCTCAGCTGCCGCTTTACGCCGTGCCTGGCCCCTTATTTGATCCTAGCCAAGGCCAAACTCTGGGAAAGGCAGCCCTAACTTTGGCCGGCAATGTGGGCGACCGGGCCGCTGAGGCGAAGATTTTGTGGAACCTATCGAATGCCTGTATGTACCTAAACCGAATGTCTCAAGCGATCGACTACGGGGCACGTTCATTGACACTGGCCCGCGAACTCAACCTACGGGAGCAAATGGCCTTCACACTCAATGACCTGGCCAACTGCTTTTGGGTTCTCGGCCGCTTTGATCAAGCCAAGCAGTCAGCGCGTGAAGCTCAGGTGCTGTGGCGGGAACTCGGCAACCTGCCGATGCTGGCGGATAGCTTAAATATTTCCGCACAGATCCATGTTCGCATTGGCGAATACGATCAGGCTCTTATTTTTTCGGCGGAAGCGCGCCAAATCAGCCAAGCCATCAACAATATCTGGGGGGAGTCCCATAGTCAGTTTAGAATTGGTTATGCCTATTGGGAACGCGGCCAAATTGAGGCGGCCATTACTGTAACGAAGAAATCCATTCGTCAGAGCGAGGAAGGCGGCTATTTAGTGCCTCCGATTGTGAGCCGAACTGAATTGGCCGCCGTGTATGGCAGCCTGGGCCAAATTAACCGAGGCTTAGAATTAGCGCATCAGGCTCTGACCATCGCCCGCGAACAGGTGCCGTTGTACCAACCTTTCGTGTTGGGTACTCTGGCTCAACTTCAGTTAGCAAACAACCAGATCGCCGCCGCTCAGGAGGCACTGGAGCTAAGCGGGCAAGATCCCAGCCGAGACGCTTGGCCCGTTTATTATGTACCCGTCCGGGTGGCCGATGGCCGGCTGGCCTTGAAATTGGGCGATTATGAGCGGGCGTTGGCTGTGGCGGATGACCTGTTGGCCGATCTACGCCAATTTGGGATGCGGTCGGAAATACCGGGGACGTTGGACGTACTCGCTCAGGCGTTACTGGGGCTGGGCCAGGCTGAGGCGGCCCGAGACCACTGGCAGGAAGCTCGCGCCGAAGCCGAAGCCATCGGCTCGCGGCGGATGTTGTGGCCTATTTTGTTCGCTCTCAGCCAACTTGAACCCGACCCCGTTGCAGCCCAAGGTTTGCGCCGGCAGGCCCAAGAGACGATAGACTATATTGCCGACCACATCGGTGATGCTGATCTGCGCGCCTCATTTCTCGCCACGCCGCAGGTGCAGGCCGTACTTGAACTGCAATCCTAGCCTAAACCTAACAGAAAGAAGCTTGAGATATCCATGATGACTTTAACCCTGTTCGCGCCGCTGTCCGGTCGATTGACGCCGTTGGCGCAGATAAGTGACCCCACGTTCTCTCAGAAATTGGCCGGCGAAGGGATAGCTATCGATCCGGTGGACGCAGTGCTGCTGGCTCCGACTGATGGCGAGATTATCGACCTGGCCGAGACCGGCCACAACGTCACAATGCGTACGGACGACGGCATTGAGCTAATGCTACATATCGGACAGGATACGGTTATGCTGCGCGGTAAAGGATTTACGCCCAAAGTCCAACGGGGCGACTGGGTGCAGCAGGGTGATCCGCTCATAGCGTTTGATGTCGATGTGGTTAAGCCGTTTGCCGCCAGTTTATTGACGACGCTGATTATCACCAACAGTCAGTTGGTCACCCATTTCGACTTCTGCGAAGGTGATGTCATCGCCGGCCGCGATCCGATTATGATCTTGACGCTGGATGAGGCGATGATAAGCACCCCCCCTCTGACCGTCTCCTCCGAACCGTTGACCGTACCGAACCTGCTGGGACTGCACGCCCGCCCGGCCTCGGTGCTGGCCTATCTGGCTCGCAAGTTTGATTCAGATGTACGGATAGAGCACAAGGGCCGACAAGCCAATGCCAAGAGTGTCTTTGGCATTATGAATCTCTGTATTATGCACAACGATCCGATTCAGGTGATTGCCCGCGGACCTGACGCAGAGGAAGCTATCCAAAAGATTGCGCCTCGGATTCTACAGGGGTTAGGCGAAGATATCGGTATGCCGGCCTATGTCCCTCCGGCCAAAACGATCATTATCCCCCCAACACGGGCCGCCGATCCCAATCTGCTGGTGGGGATTCCGGCTTCGCCCGGTATCGTGGTGGGTGAGATTTTCCAGATGCGGCAGCGACCCATTGAGATACGGACCAAAGCCAAAAAGCGTAAAAAGGAACTACGGCTGCTCGATGAAGCTATCGAGAAAGCCAAAGTCCAGTTGGAGGCGCTGCAAGCTCGGCTTCATCACGATGGCGAAGGCGATAAAGCCGCAATCTTTGCAGCTCACGAAGCGCTGCTCGATGATCCGGAACTGCTCGATTTAACCATTCGAGCGATTGATCATGGGGATAGCGCCGCTGTCGCCTGGCAAGCAGCCTATACCAAGCAGGCCGACCGGCTGGCTCAACTTAAAAATGTACTATTCGCCTCCAGAGCCGATGACCTACGCGACGTGGGCTTGCGGGTGTTGCGCAATCTGGCCGGAGTCGAGCCGGAGCCGCTGAATTTATCGACCCAAACCATTCTGGTGGCTGAAGATTTATCGCTGTCGGAGGTGGCCGATCTCGATCCGACTTACGTCAGCGGCTTCTGTACCACCCAAGGCGGAGCCTCGTCGCACCTGACGATAATGGCTCACTCGTTGGATATTCCGGCCGTAATCGGCATCGATCCTAAGACGCTGGAGGTGGCCAATGGCACTACGGCTATTCTGGACGGCGCCAGAGGGACGCTGCGCTTGAATCCGGTCGAGACTCGCATTGCGCAAGTGCGGCGACAGCAAGAGCAAGCCGCCACCATCCAGCAGATCAACTTACAGCATGCCGATGAACCGGCGGTGACCATCGATGGGTACCGGCTGGTGATTGGGGCTAATGTCGGCAGCCTGGCTGAGGTTGACCATGCCGTTCATATGGGGTGCGAGGGTATCGGCTTACTCCGTTCGGAATTTCTGTTTTTGGAATTCAAAACGATGCCCAGCGAGGACGAACAGCAGACGGCTTACCGCGATATGGCGTTGCGGCTGGGCGACGATCGCCCCTTGATTATCCGTACGTTGGATATCGGGGCCGACAAGCCTTCGCCCTATCTCCCCATTCCGACTGAAGACAATCCTTTTTTGGGGGAACGCGGCATTCGGGTCAGTCTCAGCCGGCCCGGAATTTTGCGTACGCAGTTACGGGCTATTTTACGGGCTTCGACGGTGGGCAAGGTGCGGGTGATGTTTCCGATGATCGCCACCTTAACGGAATGGCGGGCGGCCAAGGCGATGCTGGAGCAAGAGCGCCGCAAGCTCGGCGTCGAGCCGATTCCGGCCGGTATTATGGTCGAGGTGCCGGCCGCGGCCATTACCGCGGCCAAGTTTGCCAACGAGGTCGATTTCTTTTCCATCGGCACAAACGATCTAACCCAATATACCTTGGCTATGGATCGCGGCCATCCGAAATTAGCGCCCCAGGTCGACAGCCTGTCGCCCAGTGTCTTGATGCTGATCAAAACCGTGGTCGACGCCGCCCACGAGCGGGGCAAATGGGTAGGCGTTTGCGGCGCTGTTGCAGCCGATCCGCAAGCCGTGCCGCTGTTGGTTGGCCTGGGCGTCGATGAGTTGAGTATGAGCGTTCCGTCGATTCCGCGCATCAAAGCCCAAATTCGACAACTCAACCAAGGCAAATGCCAAACGCTGGCCAAAAAAGCGCTGTCATTAGACACTGCCACAGAAATTAGAGCACTAAATTAGGGGAGACATTAACAATGACACTGATTCCAAAACCGCAAGAAGGTGAGTATGCGCCGTACACGATCATGTACATCGGCTTACTGCCGGACGACGGGCAGGTATTGGCCCATTTGCAGGATAACCTGCAAACGATGCTCAGTTTTATCCGCTCATTTCCGGCCGAGAGGTTAACCTATCGCTGGGCCGAGGGGGAGTGGACCATCAAAGAGATCCTGGTCCACGTCAGCGACGACGAGCGTATTTACGCCTATCGCGCCCTACGTTTCGCCCGAGGCGACGCGACCGAACTGCCCGGCTTCGAGCAGGATGAGTACGTGCCGTATTCAAAGGCTAACGAGCGCGACATCGAGGACATTCTGGCGGAGTATAGCTCGGTGCGACAGGCGACGCTGACTCTGTTCAAGAGTTTCGATGCCGACGCGCTCAAACGGGCCGGTGTCTCGAACGATCACGTGATGAGTGTCCGGGCGGCGGCTTATCACATCGCCGGACATGAGCTGCATCATCTAAACAGCATTAGGGAGAATTATGGGGCAGGGTAGCAGAGTTACAGAGTAGCAGGGTAGCAAGGTAGCAGAGTAGCAGAGTAGCAGAGTAGCAGAGTAGCAGGGTGACAGAGTGGCGCGGCATAGAATTGCGACCTTGCCGCCTTGTACCCTTGTACCCCTGCGACCTTGCAACCCTGTGACCTTGCAACCCTGCTACCCTGCGACCTTGCGACCTTGCTACCCTGCAACCCTGCGACCTTGCAACCCTGCGACCCTGCGACCTTGCAACCTTGCTACCCTGCGACCTTGTTACTTCAACATCTCCAACAGGGTCTGGGCGACATAGCCCGAAAACTCAGGGTCGTTGATGTTGTGATCCAGCTCGATGACGGGGATACCGGGGTTGACGTTTTGCTTGATGGCGTCGAAGCAAGCCGCGTCGGCGGCGGGGTCCCAGAATTGGCCGCCTTCGCTGTCGAGCATGGAGACGCCTTTGAGCGGCAGCACTATGGCGACCGGAGCGGTGGCGGCGTTGGCCGCGGCAGCGATCATCTGGCCCATTGTCGCGTTTTCGGCCTCGTTGGTACGCAGCAGGGTGATGTCGGGATTCCACTGGTAGAGGTTACGGTCGCGATATTTGTCCGGTACGGTCTCGATGCCGCCGAAGTTAGCCATATCGACACATCCGGGAACCAGAACAGCCGGTATACCCGCCTGCGAGGCGGCCAGGCAGCGCTCCGGGCCGGCGCTTAGTACGCCGCCGCAAACGTAATCAGCCAACTCGGTGGTCGTGATGTCCAGCGAGCCGACAATGTAACCGTCGCGAATGAGGCCCTCCATCGTTCGACCGCCGGCGCCGGTGGCGTGGAACACCAGCACCTCGTAGCCCTGCTGCTCGATCAGGCCGCGGGCGTGATCGACGGCGGAGGTGGTGTTGCCAAACATCGAGGCTGTAATCAGCGGCTTGACTTCGCCGGTGGGGATATCGGTCTTGACCATCCCGGCGATGGCCGCGGCCGCGTTGGTGTAGATGACTCGGCTGATGCTGTTGATGCCGGACACATCCACCACCGAGGGCATCATCGTGATGTCTTTGGTGCCGACAAAGGCGCTGACGTCGCCGCCGGCCAGGGTCGAGACCATCAGCTTGGGCACACCGACCGGCAAGGTGCGCATCCCGGCCGTGGCAATCGAGGTGTTGCCGCTGCCGCCCATGCTCAGAATGCCGTCCAGCTTACCATCCTCATGCAGCTTGTGGACGATGACGGCCAGGCCGGTTGCCATGGTTTTCATGGCCTCGTCTTTATGGCCGCCGGAACTGAGCCGAGCCAGGTCGCCGCCGCCGGCCTGAGCGACCTCCTCGCGGCTGATATCGGGAGTTAAGGTCGGGTCGCTCATCACCCCAAAATCGACCACCAGGGTTTGCAAGCCGGCCTGTTCGATCAATTTTTTAACAAAGGCAAATTCCTGACCTTTGGTATCTAAAGCACCGGCAAGTACGACTGTCTTAGTCATTTGATATCTCCTTTGAAATACTAATGAAAGAAATAATAATGAGTATCTCCCACGTGGCGTGGGTTAACACAATTGGTGTCCAAACTGAGTTTGGACACCAGCTAAAGTAGCTATTTTTCGGCGGTCGGCGGTCAGCATGCGGCGGTCTGACGGATCGGAGGCTATTCGGCGGCTGACGAGAGATGGTCGGGCAGATCATCATCGGCATTAAACTCGGCGTGATCGGTCGTGGATCTGGCCCATTCCAGGCCGGAGCGGCTCCAGGCGTTAGCGACCGTCAGAACCGTTTGCAGGACGACAACGCCAACCAACAGCGCCCAGACGAGGATTACCCCGCCGCCCAACAGTTGGGCTTGTAGTTGGCTCGGCCAGTCGGCGGCAAAGCCGAGGGCCACCACCAGACCCGACACACCCTGGCCGGCCACCCCTCTAAATTCGGTCAAGCCCACCCCGTTCCAGCCTAACCCCGCCCGACCGTCGGCCAGGAAGGCCACGAGCAGCAAGCTAAACACGGCGCTGACGCCATACGTGGCCAGCGTTCCCAGGTGATCGACCAGGGGGAGGCGTTGGTCGAAGAAGTAGATCAACGGCGGCAGCAGCAGCCCCATCACCAGTCCGGCCACTACACAAACCCAGATCGGCGCAAACGGCGCGGCGGCCATCGAGACGATCAGGCCGGCGGCCAACCCTCGACCGGCCATCAAGGGGTTAAACTCGCGAGTGGTGAAGGCGCTATAAGCGGCCGCAGCGACGGCAGCGGCCAGGGCAGCCAGCAGACCACTTACGGCGGCGTGAGCGGGCGTAAAGTTTAAGGCCGTTGGCGCGTGGACCCCAGTAGACAAACCTACCCACCCCAACAGCAGCAAGCCGCCGCCGAGCATACTCAAAATCGGTAGATAGGCCGAGGGCATCGGCGCGGATTGGAGGCTATCAGCCGGGTCATCGACCGGCATAGTGACCTGATCGTAGACGGTCAGCCGGTCGCTAGCCGTCGATAGGATCAGTTCATCGCCCACATCGGCGATGCCGTTTTGCATTGGCCGAAACAAATAGAGCGCCACCAGGGCAACGGCGGCAGCCGTGAGGAAAATTACACTCGCCCCGCCGAAATCGACCAACCCGTGTCCAAAGTTCAAACTGCTTCCTAGATTGGCCAGCCAACCGCCACCCCAGAGCCAGTTGCCGGCTACGGGGTAAATCAACCCGCCGGTGAATAGGCAGATCACCAGGGCCGCAACGGGCCGCCCTCGCTCAAGTAGGATGCCGGCCGGAATCATCGCCGCCGCGCCGACCAAAGCCAGGTGAGCTAGAAAGAGATTCAAGACAGCAGGTGTTGCCACATCGCCGGCCAGGAACCAACCTTGCAGGGCAATGACGCCCCATAAGCGGGCCACCTCGACGGCCACCGATTGATCGAGTGGGTACCATTCCCAATACAGGCCGCTAAATTCGGGATTGGGGCTAACCTGCGCGATACCACCGAATTGGAAGGCAAAGCCAACGGCAAAATAAGCCAACACGGCCACGCCCCAGCCGATCAACAGGTTAATTGCCACCATCGGGGCCTGATCGTCCGGCATCGCGCTGCTGATTAATAGCAGCAGACCAAGGGGCAAAAACAGGATGAACGCAGCGGGTAAGAGGGGGGTGAAATCAACGGGCTGGTTGGGGCCATTCCCCTGAGCCAAAACAGGCGACGCAGAGATTAGGGTCAGGGCCAAAGTATTAAGCGCAATAACGAACTTCTTCGACACGCAACCTCCTCGCAGAACACATCGAATAATACCAGAACCGCCAAATTTATCAAAAGCCCCGTTTTACTTTTGGAAACGAGGCCAATTTGTGATAAGATTCCGGCAAATTCTTAACATCTACTTTTCTTTGGGGAGGTTGCTCTGGAGTCAAACGAATTAGCACATGCTATTGTCGAAATTATGGACAATAAGAAAGCATCAAATGTGATGCTACTGGATATGCGAGACGTCACGTTGTTGGCCGATTATTACATTTTATGTGACGGCTCATCGCGGAGGCAAATCAACGCTATCGCCGATGAATTGATCGAGGAGTTAAAGAAAGCCGGTTCGCAGCCGGCCCGGGTGGAGGGAACGCCTGAGTCCGGCTGGATGCTGATCGATTTTGGTTCCGTGGTTGTTCATGTTTTTTCACCGGAGAAACGCGATTACTTCCAACTCGAGGAGCTGTGGCAAGAAGCTCCGATTGTGGTGCGCATGTTGTGAGCGAGACTCAGCCTAAGGTGACCGGCTATAGTTGGCTCGGCTGTTTAGGGGGTATTTTGGCCGGGCTGCTAGGCGGCGCAGTGCTGCTCATTGTTTTGTCCATAGTCAACGCCGTCACAACCGATCTCCCACCGACCAGCCCCACCCCGCCGGATCAAGCCGATTTACAAATTACGGTTGACGAGGCATTTCTCAACCGCTATATCGAACAGCCGGTTGACGGCGCGGCCAGTATCGATATTTTGCCGGGCAACCAAGCCCGCGTAGTGGCCGATACGGGCGTCGAGGTTTTCGGCGCGATAGTACCGATCCAGGTCATCGGGACGTTTGCCCTACAGCCCAAAGGCCAAACGATTGAAATTGTTCTGATCGATACCCAGATTTCCGGCTTTGACCTACCGCTTGATCTTTCGGGCATTTTCAGCGAGGATATCGCGTTGGTTAACCAAGAGTTAAACGCCGCAATCGATGAAATGGCAGCGACCGTGGGCGCGCCGGTTGCAATTACGGGCTTGACCACCAGTGACAACGCGATCAGGCTTGAGTTCAGAGAATTTCCCGGAGGCGTCAATTGAATCGGTCAGGCTGTTTGTGGGCTGTGGTTGGGGCAGTCGTTGGGTTTTTGATCCTACTGCTGGCCCTGCGGCTAATTCAGACAACAACCCCGCCTGCGGTTGAGCCGCCGGCGGCTGTTGCGCCAGATGTTACCGTCTTTCTGTCCGAGCAGAGCTTGAGCCGGATGGCCTCGGATCGGTTAGGGCAGCCGACTGTCCTCGATTTTGATGTAAACGGGCAGATGCGGGTCACGACGCGTACCCCATTTCGAGGGTTGGAGCCGGTGGTTCAAACAGTGATGAGCATCGGTATGCAGGGGTCTGAAATTGTCAGCCAACTCCACGGGGTTGAAATCGGCTTCCTAACTATTCCGGCCACCTGGCTGCCGGAGGAGATGCAATCGGCCACGACGCTCATTGGCGAGACGATTAAGACCCAAACCCCGCCGGATTTCACCATTACCGGCCTGACGACCACGCCGGACGGCGTTACGATTCAACTCAAATGGGTGGGGGAATAGAATAGTCGGAGTTGAAGCCATTAACTTCCCTACTTAGAAACTGAAGATAGGGAGGTTAGAAGGCTGTCGGGGGTAATCTCCCTGTCTCCCCATCTCCTTCCCGTATTATTGCAAAATTAGGGGTAGATAAGTTGCCCCATCCGGCGATTGGATTGAGCCAGGGCTGAGTTCGAAAAGCGTAATGGAGGCCGGTGGGAAATCGGCGGTGAATTCCGCCGAGACAGCCTGATCCGGTAAGCGGACAATTTGCGACAGATCGTCCGCAGTGTAGCGATAAACGGCCGCCTGGGGTGCGGGCGTGTAGCCGGATAGGGTGATGCTACCCGTTAAGTTTTGACCGCTTTTGTTGATGACAACTACAGTTAAATATTCATCGCTGCTACGCCGGGCGGCGTAAACCGACAGCTTGGCTTGATCGCTGCTTTCAGCCATCATACTCCAATCACCAAAGCTGCTGCCGCTACCATCGTAATTGCGGTAAATGCGGAAAGCAAATGCTCCCGGTTCATCGAATGCCGGCGTCGCCCACAACGTCGCCAGATCAAGTCCCTCGCGGCCAAAAATCCCCAGAATATCGGCCTGAGCTAAAGCCCCATTGATATGATCGAGCGCCCCCCAGTTATATTCGGTAATGGCCAGCTTGGTGCCTGGGTAGTAAGCCTCGACCCAAGCTCTCATGCGCGGGATCAACATGACCGGCTCATTAATCCAACTCTCATCGATGTAAGTCGGGTCCCACAGCGAACGAGTCGAGCGCAGCCGCCGGGCCTGGGTATCATCATCGCCGACTTCACTCAGGGCAACGCCATCCGCCTGCGGATAGTAATGCAGATCCAGATAATCGAGCAAGCGGAGGCCATTTTCCAGTTCATACTGCTGCATTTGCCACAGATACCATTCCACCAGCGGGACGCCGCCGTGAGCGTTACGGTCGGCCGGATTGTTCCACCAGTCACCGCCGGCGGCCTGATCCAGCGCCGAGTAGAAATAGGCAGTCCAGCCCCAGGCAACAGGGCCAAGCGTTTTCGCTTCGGGATCGACCGTTTTGATGGCGGCGGCGTAGCGGTAGGTTGAATCCCGTAGCTGGTCATAGCTCAACGGTTGGGGATGGACATCGCGGTGAGTGTGGTGCCATAGCATCGGTTCATTATCGAGATTGTAAAATCGGACGCCGCCGGTTTCAGCCGAACCGTAGCGGTTGACGAGGTGAGCGACCCACCCGCCGACAAACGTTTCGTCGACGGCTAGACTGGTATCGAGGGGATCATTGCCGGTGATGGGCACGCCGTTGGGCAAAAGACCATTGCCACAGTCCCAAATACCGTCGAACGCTTGTTGGTCGGGGTATTGGGCGGCGCTAAAACCACAATCGCGATCGCGGCTCTTGGCGCTCCAACCGATGAGGGGAACGGTTAGAATAGTTTGGGATGCGGCGGCTTGGTTAGCCTCGATGAACTTGTCAGAGGCCGAGTCGTCGGGGAGAAGGCTGGGATTGTTGTTGTCATTGGGCGTATTCATAAAAAACCAGTCGCTGGCCCGGTTAGTAGCATCGAGCTGCCAATTGTAGCGGGTTGTGGCGTTACCGCCCCAACGGTTGACTGGCAAGTTCAGATCAGCCGCCAGCGCTTCATCGGCAAAATTGAGGCCATATATGTTGGGGTCGATGGGATGCTGATTCATTGAGGCGTTGATCATTAGCGTCAGCCCGCTGCCGGGCGAGGAGGCAGACGGACCCTTTTGATCGCTTATAAGTAAGGTAATATCATCGATATAAAAAACCGGCTGCACACTGCCGGCGCTGCTTTGCCAGACAATGCCGCTGATAAGCGTTTGATCGGCCAGCAAATCTACCAACGGGATCTCGATTAGAGTCCAAACGTCAGCGGATGACATCACCGGAACGGGACTGTCGATGAGGTTGTCCTCAGTATCGGTCAGCAGAACTTTAAGGGTATGATTACCTTTATCGCCACCGTGGATGTAAAAGCGAAGTGTATCGTAGAGGGATGTATCGATATCGACGCTGCTGTGAAGATAAATACCGGCCTGACTTTGCGTATAAATCGCCGAAATCGCCTTTGAGCCGGAATTTTTTAGATCGCTTTCATTCAGATTGACGGTCGTATCCCACGACCAATTTTCCCAGTCACGCTCTAAACCATCGTCATAGATCACCAAATCTGCTTGGGCTTGACTACCCCCTAGCGACCAGACCATTAACCCGATAATCAACCCAATAAACAAGTTCAAGAATAGGAAAACTCTCATATATCCACGCGTCCGCACTGTTCTACTCCTATTTCTGGCGCTATTCTTTTTTAGGGGCGATACCTCAAACCAAGGCATCCAACCAGGTTGATTGCTGGGGATTGGGGAGATTTGAATTGTTAAAATTTCCTTATCTCTTCAATCCGGCTCAAGTAACCTGATTTTCTACTCAGGTGAGGCATAACCGTTGACCGGAAAAAGGGTTTCTTAGGCGGGAACTGCCTATTAAAAACCCTTTGGTTGCAGTATACCTTGAGGTTAAAAGTGCGTAAAGCGTAAGAATTTCGGGTTTCGATCAGGTATAAAATACGGGGTTGAGCCAGCAGGACTATTGGAAAGATTTGTAAGTCCGGCGCTCAAGTCAGGCCAATTATCGATCATTTGGCGGTCAAATAACTCCGTGCTATACTTGTTCGACCTTTCAGGGTAGGTCTGATAAATTCGACATAAAATTAACCTTTCCCCGCTGCTGCTGCTGTTGTTATTATTATTATTTGGGTTAATTCAAACTCACAGGTCAAAACTGACCTCATAAATATTATGATCGTCATTTTTATTAGAGTAAAACTGGCTGCCTGTGTTGTGGGCGGTTTATTACTGTTTGTGTCCGGGTGCCGACAAGCCCCGACCATCGAAAAAATAGAAGTTAGCCGGACAACTGTTGATCCCCAACCTACTTTTACCATCACTACCAGCAATATCAACGATCGCGCTCCGCTACTGCCTACGGTTGCACCTGTGGCTTCACCAACCGGTAATATAGCGCCGATGCCCATACCCACCCCTCCGGCTGACGGCTTGTACGCCTACCACACCGTAACCAACGGAGAATCGCTCACTTATCTGGCCGATATTTACAATACCGAAATTGAAACGCTGGTTAAGCTGAATCAGCTCGATGGGCCTGACGCGCTAATTAATATTGATCAGGTACTGCGGGTGCCGCTGCAACTCGATAAGACAGCGCCGGACCAACGCCTGTTACCTGATAGCGAAGTCGTTTATGGTCCCAGTTATGTTAATTTTGATATCGCCGCGTTTGTGGAAAGTCAGGGCGGCTACCTGAACGAGTACACAGAGTGGGTCGATGCCGAAACGTTGAATGGGGCTGAAATTGTCGAACGGGTGGCGGAACAGTACAGCGTCGGGCCACGGCTGCTGCTGGCCCTGTTAGAATATTACGGCGGCTGGGTGACGAATTCAACCCTCGATGCGACCCAAATCCGGCTGCCTTTAGGCGACAAGAATCCCTACGCCGACAGTTTATATTTAGCGATGACCTTCACTGCCAATCGGATTAACGCCGGCTATTACGGCTACAAGCGGGACGGCTTCTGGGTCTTCGAACTGGCCGATCGGAGCCGAGTGGTGACCCAACCGGGTCTCAACGCCGGCACGGTAGGTCTGCAGAATCTCTTATCGGTGCATGCCGATTGGGAGACGTGGCAGCAAGATTTAGGACCGGACGGCTTTATGGCTACCTACCAGGCGTTGTTTGGCGATCCGGCTGCTTATGAATTTCGCCCGTTGATACCGAACACGCTGACCCAACCCGAATTGAGCTTGCCCTGGCGGGAAGGAAAGGGGTTTTATTTCACCAGCGGGCCTCATGCCGGTTTTGTCGACGGCAGCGCCTGGGCCGCCATCGATTTTGGGCCGCCTGATGTGTTGGGTAGCTGCTTTTATTCGGAAGAGCCGGTTACGGCGGCGGCCGACGGGGTGGTTGTGGTCGCTCGCAATGGTGAAGTGTACCTAGACCTGGACGGGGATGGCAATATCCAAACCGGATGGGTACTCTTTTATCTGCACACGGTTGCCGATACCGATACACCAGTCAGTGTTGGCCAGCACCTCAAACAAGGGGATGTTATCGGCTACGCCTCGTGTGAAGGCGGCCTGTCAAATTCCAGCCATCTGCACTTTGCTCGTCGTTACAACGGCGAGTGGATGGCCGCCGGCGGGCCGGTGCCGATGAACTTATCGGGGTGGGAGGTTCAACCCAATTCCGTACCTTATGATGGCCAATTGGTTAAAGGCACAGACATCCGAGACTCGTGTGAATGTTGGGAGCCGGATATGAATTTGATCGTCAATACCGGCGAATAGGTTACCGGCGCGAAATTTGCCAGGCCACGGCCCGATAAAAAGGCAGTTTATCTAAAATCTGCTGATACTGCTCGCTACGAGACTGCCCCATTCTGGAGCTATGCTCCAGGGCTTGTTTGACCAGATATTCGATTAAATCTAAATCCTCTGCTGTAAAGTGAGACGCATTATTTTGCGTTTCGGTATCCATATTAACTCCCACTTTTAAAGTATGAATGTAACTCAATAAGTTTCAGCCCGTTTATGGCTTTATAATTCTTGAGTATAGCAAAAGTTCTAGAAATGCGGTAACTCACCGGATGGAACTCGGCCAGTTTTACCCACTTGTCTATTAAGCTGTCGTAAGGTAAAATGCCCTATCGCCAAGCCTTGACCCAAAATGCTTGGCAATTTTTATAACACCTGACCCGACCCGTTTTCAAGCGCTAGCCTGGACTCCAATCATATTCCAATCGGAAAGAGTCGTTATCTCAAACGTAACTCGGAACTCTGTCGGGTCTTGGTCGAATAGTCACTATTTTAGGTAGGTGGAATGCAGATGATCGTTCTCAGAGCGATTTTTCGTTTTACGGTTTTTGTGATTGCAGTGGCCGCGATTGTGGTGATTTTGGGAGCCGGTTTTTGGGCGTTCTCAACCCAAGATGAGGCCGCGGCGGCTTCAATTTCGGTCGGCGATGCGTCGGTGGTGCGGTCACCGCAAAATATCGAGGAGTTCTTTTTAGGGTTTTATTTACAGAGCCAATCGGAAAAGATCAATACGCCCGTATCAAATGACCCGTCAACCGTGCCCTTTACGATTGAGTCCGGCGAGACCGGAGTTTCTGTTTCTGAAAAGCTGGCCGAACAGCAGTTTATCACCGATCCGGATGTGTTCCGGCTGTTTCTACGCTATAATGGGTTAGACTCTTCGCTGGAAGCGGGCGACTACGTATTACGGCGCAATATGAACATGCGCGAGATCGCGGAGGCGCTGCAAAAGGCAAACTTTGAGGAAATCGCCATTACCATTCCGGAAGGACTGCGGGCCGAAGAGATCGCCGAACTATTGACCGAAGCGAATATTATGGACGGCTCCGAGTTTTTGGCTGCGGTACGGCAAGGCACTGTCGTTGACCACCCGCTGCTGGCCGACCGGCCGCCGGGAGCCTCTTACGAGGGCTACCTGTTTCCCGATACCTACCGGCTGCCGGCGCTTAACACTACCCCGGAAGATCTCATCGGCCGGATGCTGGATAATATGGCCCAAAAAATTCCGGCTGATGCGCTAGCCCTGGCTTCGGCCCAAGGGTATACCTTCTACCAAATCTTGACCGTGGCTTCGATTGTTGAACGGGAGGCCGTTGTTCCGGACGAGCGCCCGGCGATTGCCAGCGTGTACCTTAACCGTTTGGGGCAGGGTATGTATTTACAAGCCGATCCCACGGTTCAATACGCCATGGGCTATCAAACCGACACCGATCAATGGTGGAAAACGCCGGTTACGTTGGAAGAGTACAGCCAGGTCAACTCGCCCTACAACACCTATATGAACCCCGGGCTACCCCCCGGTCCTATCGCCAATCCGGGCGCATCGTCTATTAACGCCACGCTTCAGCCGGCGCAAACCAATTATTTGTTCTTTATGGGCTGTGGGGGTGAAGGGGCGCATGTTTTTGCCGAGGATTTCAACACCCACGAAGCGAATGTGGCTGCCTGTCAATAAATTTAGAGAGTTGAGTTATGCCCGATGAACTGATTGTTTTGGGATCCGGATCCGGCTTACCCACGCAACGCCGCTTTCAATCGGCTTACGCTGTGAAAGCAACCAGCAAGCTGTATCTGCTGGACTGCGGCGCCCCGGTCAGTTCACTATTGTATAAACACGACCTCGATCCGCGTGATGTACGAGCGCTCTTTTTGAGCCACTGGCATATGGATCACGTGGCTAATTTGGGACTGCTCCTCACCCAAAATCATCTACTCAAGCGCTCGCGCGCTCTAAAAATATATGGCCCCAGAGGGACGCGAGGCAAAATTCAGCGCCTATTGGCAGACTCCTTTTTACTGCCGGATGAACTCAGCTATAATCTCAAAATAGCCACAGTAAAATCGAACGAGACTTATACCGAGTCCCTGCTGCAAGCCACCTTCTTCCGGACGCAACATTTGGAAAACGCCAAATACAAAACCCATTTTGGTCGTAAAGCCGCGGCTTACGGCATGGTCATCAATGGTCCGGGGTGGCGAATGGTTTACAGCGGTGATCTGGTTTCGCCGCATGAATTGTCGCCTTATGTCGAGAAGTGTGATCTGCTCATCCATGAGATGGCTCATCACCGGCCTGAAGAAGTAGCCGAATTTGTGACCGCCGCTAAAATCCCCCACGTGTTGATCAGTCACATCGGGCTTGAGTATGATCAGACCCCAGAGACGATTAAAGAAGCCTTTGCCAAACGTTACAACGGTGACTTGATGATTGCAGAAGATGGTATGAAACTGCGTCTAAGCCAAGTGGGCAAAGGCAAATCGATTGAGGTAAAAGCCTCGAAAGCCGGCAGCGCCCGCCGCCAGACCAAGATCTTTTCAACCCAAAATTTCAAGCAACAAGTCGCTCGCGACCAGCAGAATTTTCTCGATATTTTGCAAAAGGATTTTAACCTTCCCTTCTATCTATCCCGACAAATCCTCAACACGGCTCAAGACATACTGGTCAAACCGACCCGCTCGATGGTTTTCTCCGGCCAGGTTCGAGCCAACGTGGCCAGCTTAGAGACCCCGGCAGCAGAAGACAAGCGGGTGGAAGTCGTACTGACCATCGACGCCGGGCCGGAAGATGACGATGTCAAACAGCGAGAACGGGCCGCCGGTCTCAGGCGGGGTCGTATCTTACGGCTCTTAGAAGAGGCCATCGAACAAGGCGGTATTCTAAGCCAGGATAACCTGGCGCAACTGTTGGGGATCGATCTGAGTACACTCCACCGTGATCTCAACAGTTTGGAGACAGAAGGCCATCCCATATACCTATTAGAACGATTGAACGGTATGCCGCCAGGGTCAAGCTACAAGACGCGGATCGTTGAGTTGTGGCTGGATGGCGCCGAGCCGGAAGAGATTGCCCGCCATTACCACCGTTCGCCTCAAGCTGTCAAGCGCTACGTGGACAAATTCGCCCAAGTGATTAAACTAAATAGAGACGATACTGCCGTTAAGGACATTACGGCTTTGACAGAGATCCCGGTTCGGTTGATTGAGAATTTCCTCGAGTTGAACCAAGAGGTTCAGACCAAGCCGGATTGGCAGTCTAAACTAGAACCAGAACTCCAATAAATCGAGGCAAATTAAACCCCAATGACGAAAAAATCGCTGGGCTATGTTGAGCTAGAGTGGATCTGTCCCAACTGCGATACGCGCAATCCCGGTTCTCGCCGCACTTGTATGAACTGCGGTATGCCCCAACCGGACGATGTTGAATTTCAGCAACCCGCTCAGGAAAAACTGATTGAGGATGACGAGAAAATTGCTCAGGCTAAGAGCGGCCCCGATATTCACTGCTACTACTGCGGCACGCGCAATCCGGCTACGGCCACCACGTGCAGCCAATGCGGGGCCGATTTAAGCGAAGGCGCCCGGCGCAAGGCCGGCGAAGTTTTAGGCGCTCATAACGACAAACCGGCCGAGCCGCTGATCTGTCCCGCCTGCGGTACGCCCAACGCCCCTAATGCGCCTAACTGCGTTCAATGCGGAGCCAGTTTGACAGCAGCCCAACCTAAGCCCGAACCTCTCCAAAAACCCGTTCAACCGGCGGCTAAACCGGCCTCGAGTTCATCAAAGAGTAGTTCCATGATGGGGCGCATCGGTCTGGTTGGGCTGGTCGTGGTGGTATTGGGCTGTATTATCACCTTTTTTGTGCTCTCCAGTCGAACCGAAGATATTAGCGGCACGGTCGATGATGTCTCTTGGACGCGTACGGTGATTATCGAAGGGTTGGTGCCGGTGGAGCGGGAAGCCTGGCGCGATAATATTCCGGTGGAGGGGGTAGTTTTAGGCTGCACCCAGCAAATCCGGCGTACCCAAGATCAACCGGCCCCCAATTCGCAGGAGATTTGCGGCACGCCGTACACGGTCGATACCGGCAGCGGCTTTGGCGAAGTGGTGCAAGATTGCCAATATCAGGTCTACGATGATTTCTGCCGTTATTCGGTTAATGAATGGCAGGCGGTCGATGAAGCCGTTTTACGCGGTAACGATTTTTCGCCCCGCTGGCCGGCCCTGTCATTGAGACCGGATCAACGCGAGGCCAATCGGGATGAGACCTATCGTATTGTTTTTTCAACACCTGAGGGAACCTACACGTATGTGGTGCGCGACCCAACCGCATTCCAGCGCTTTCAGCCCGGCAGTCGATGGATTTTAGAGGTCAATACCTTTAATTCCGTAACCGATGTTAAACCGGCTAACTGATATCGAGTTAATGGAGTTGGTGGAGTTTATAGAGTTGATGGAGTTTGTGGAGTTGATGGAGCTAAAGTAGGCAATCAGCAGTTGACCACTATTTTTTCAATCTACCTGACACTAAAACTCTACAACCCTTACGGGGTCTAATCTTCCTTGTCAAAAGACCAATAATCAAAACTGGGGACAATTTTCATTCGGGTGCCGACCTCAGTCCAATTGTACAGAGTGGCCGCGTCCTCATCGCTCAGGATGACGCAGCCATAGGAGACTCGCTGCCCCAGGTAGCCATCCCATAATTTATAGCCGGTATGCTTGACAATAGGTAAAGCGTGGATGCCGTTTTGCAGCGGCCCGGACCAGTAAATCCCCATCCAGTAGGGCATATCCAAATTCCAGGTGGCGGCATAAGCGTTATCGATCTTGTTAAGAATCTCAAAGTCGCCAATGGCCGTATCCCGGCCGGGTTCGCCGGTTGAGACAATAAAATCAAAGACCAGTTTATGACCGTCGTAAACATGCATGCGCTGTTCGGCTATACTGACCAGAATTAATCGATCCTGAATCGATGATTTCCCCAGCGGCGTTTTCAATGAGGTTTCCGGAGCCATATCAAACTCAACTTCGGCCAGCAGGCGGCGCGGCTCGCTCATTTCGGGATGTAATTTGGTGGCCGCTTCCAAACTGGCTTTGGCCTGGTCAAACGCTCCGGATGCTTTTAAGGCCAGGCCGTGGTTGTAGTAAGCGCTAAATAACAAATCCTTAACGTTTGTATAGCTCTTACTTTCGGCCCAGATCGACTCAAACGCGTCGATGGCAGCCGGCCAATCGCCGGCTTGATAAGCTTGCACGCCCGACACATAGGCCAGAGCCAATCGCTGCTCTTGTTGGGTTCGGACTTGTTCAGGGGCCAGTTTAAGTGCGTTTTCAAAGTGGGGCAACGCCTCCTCAACAAAACCCCGGCTACGCAAATTGACACCCAACTGGGTCTGAGCGTAGGCCAGATGCTGGGCAATCGACTCCGATTCCGGATTGCTCTGATGCAGACGTTCCAAAATGTCGACAGCCTCAGGCCAATTTTGCTCGGCCAGGGCCAACTCCAGGGCCACCGTCTGGTGCTGAGGCGAGTCAATCGGGATCGAGCCGGTGGACAGCAGGCTACTGGCAAAGGCAGTGGCGTTCACTTCCCAAACCAACCCTAGCAGCAGCACAATCAGGCCGATGATTATCGCCAGTACGACTAACCCAAAGGTGACCAAATTAAAAACTCGCAGCGTATTTCGACGCGATGTGAGCGTTTCCGTTGGCGCCAGCGGCGGCTCCTCCGGGTCTGGGTCCGTTAGAATCGCCTCCGGGAAGCGATGCGTCAGCCACTCTTCGGCTCGC
The DNA here is from genome assembly GCA_020634855.1 of Anaerolineales bacterium. Taxonomy (GTDB): domain Bacteria; phylum Chloroflexota; class Anaerolineae; order 4572-78; family J111; genus JAGRBY01. The sequence goes on along the minus strand of JACKAU010000012.1, from coordinate 291,000 downwards.
ACCAGACTGGTGTGAGAGGGGTCGATCGTCTTGGCCTGCTTAAACGCCGTCACAGCCTCGACCTGATCGTCTGTCACCGCCGATAGCCACAACCAGGCCGCCTGGTTGACAGGCTGAGACGTTACCGCTTGACGCAGCAACTCAAGCGCTTCAGGTTTGTGGCCCTCTTTGGCTAAATTAATGGCCTCATTTAATTTGGTCTGAGGAGAATTAGGACGAGTTGACTCAGCCGTATGCATCGCATCTGCCTGCAAGATTATGTAGAGTCATTATAACCAACTTCACATAAAAAGCAACAAAACAATGCCTTTTTATGTAAATTTGACAAATTGAACAAGAGTTCATTGTGATTAATTAAAATCTTGTGACTTATCGTCAAGTCTTGGGCTAAATCGGTCAGATCTGGCCAGATTGAGCCTAACTGTTGAACCTCTTGTCCCATTGATAGTTGGGGGCAGAAGTGATATAATTTTTAACATTCCCGTGCGCGTCAGGCACTTTGAATATAAACTGAAGCTATGAACGAAGTAGCAAACCCTTTCAACACCACGATCATCGACAGCTTAACTCGTATTCCTTTTTTTAGAGGTTTACCGCTTGAGGCTCTGTCAGCTATCTCAGCCAAGTTGCAGCGTATTCGTCTGGAACATGGCGCGGTAGTGTTCAGCCAAGATACCTTGGGCGACGCCATGTATCTGATTGAGTCCGGTCAGGTCAAAGTCTCGGTTATTGTTGGTCCCGGCCAACCGGAGAAAGTGGTCAACTTTCTGGGACCGGGCAACTTTTTTGGCGAAATGGCGCTGCTGTTGAACCAACGCCGCTCGGCTACGGTCACGGTATCGATCGACGCCGATTTGTGGATGTTGCACAAAGCGGATATGGATGAATTGCTGGTCGATTATCCGGTTATTGCGCTCCAAATTACCAAAGAGTTGAGTCGCCGCCTGACCGATGTGGTCACCGAAAATACCCGGCGGCCCGGCTACACCATCAGCGCTGTTTTTGGGGCTGAGGCGTGGCGATTGGCCAACAGCATCTTCAATATTACCGGGCAGCGCGTGATTGTCCTCGACCTTACCGGGACAGATATGGCCGCCAATGCGCAGTTACCCGACAACAATTTTGTTATCCTCGAAGCGATGGAAGATCTCTCCAGCGAGGGGTTGGGGGAAACATTGGGCATCCTGGCCGATGGGTTCGACTGGGTATTGATGGCTTTACCGCCCACCTACAGTGAGGTTAACGCCAAAGCAGTGCAACAAGCTAAGGCCACCGTTTTATTGAATACACCGGAACCGGATTGGATCAAAGCGGATGCGGATGGTCCAATTTTTTATTGTAATGGGACCCAGCTTGAAATTGATCGCACCGCCCGCAAAATTACGCACTGTGTGGTTGGCCTGGCGTTGTCCAGCGGCGGGGCCAGAGGCATAGCCCATATTGGGGTACTGCAAATGCTGGAAAAGGCCGGCATTCCGGTCGATATGGTGGCCGGCACCAGCGCCGGATCGCTGTTTGGCGGGTTATACGCCTCGGGCAAATCGGTTGAAGAAGTGGCCGACTTTGCCAGGAATTTGATCAAGCTGATCGATTTAAAGAGCGGCTTGTGGGATCCCAAATTTAGCCTGCCCTGGAGCGGCTTAATTAAAGGCAACGCTACCGTCAAATATTTGGCTCGCCAATTTAATAATGCCACCTTTGCCGACACTAAAATTCCTTTTTATGTGGTCGCCGCCGATGTCATTTCTGGCGAAGAAATCGTTTTTGATAGCGGTCCTATTGCCGAAGCCGTTAGAGCCAGTATTGGCATGATCGGCATCTTTTCACCCTACCAACTCAACGGACACTACCTTATCGACGGGGGTGCTGTTAATCCTGTACCGGCCAGCGTGCTGGCCGAAAGAGGCGCCAATATCATCATTGCCTCCAGCGTGATACCTTCACTGGAAGCGGAGCGGGCCAGAGGCCAACAGGCCGTCCACCGCAGTCAAAAGCCCAATTTTCTGGGGGTATTGAGTAATATGATGTCGATTATGGAACGGGAAATCGTAAAGACCCGGATGACACAGGTTGATGTTTTGATAAAACCAAAAGTTGAAGTCTATTCAGCGATGAATTACGACAAGGCCGATGAGTTTCTGCAGATAGGGCGAGAGGCGGCTGAGGAAGCCATGCCTTTGCTGAAAAAGCTGCTTAATAATTAGACAATTTATCTAGACTGGGTTAGGCTTACTTAATTGAAAAAATCGTTCTATTAAGTTATGTAATGAAACCAAGCCAACAGGCAGAGTCTAACCTTGAGCGAGTCGCTTCAATCAAAAAAAGAGCTTGAGACCAAGATCAACGCCCTTGAGGCCGAACTCAAGGAGTCGCAAAAACGTATCAGAATTTTGAATATTATCAGCGAAGTTGATCGGTCGCTTACGCTGGAATTAAATCTTGATCCGTTGCTCCATAAAATATTGGCCGGCGCGGTCAAAGTAACCGACGCCTCGGCCGGGTCGCTGCTGCTTTTGGATGAACTAACTGACGAATTGGTCTTTGCCGTGGTAGAAGGCGGCGGCGGCGAAAGTTTGCAAGGCACTCGAATTGCTTCTGACAAAGGTATCGCCGGCTGGGTAGCCACCAATCGACAACCGCTCATTGTCGATGACGTGAATAAAGATCATCGATATTATCACATTATCGCTGCCAACTTTGATATTCAGTTAACCTCGCTCATATGTGTGCCGATGATTTCGCGAACCAATCTTATCGGCGTACTGCAAGTGATGCAAAATACACCGGGACGATATTTCGGCCCGGTTGAGCAGGAGCTGCTCAGTTCATTTGCAAGTAAAGCCGCTATCAGCATCGAGAATGCTCGCTTATACAAGAGTCTAAAAGAAGAGCGAGACAAGCTGGTTATTGTTGAAGACGAAGTCCGTAAGCGACTGGCCAGAGATTTGCACGATGGGCCAACCCAATTTGTCGCGGCCATTATCATGAACATGGAGTTCATTAAAGAAGTAATTGATCGCGCGCCGGAATATGCGCCCGATGAAATAAACAAGACACTGGTCCTGGCCCGAAAAACACTCAAACAACTGCGGACGCTGTTGTTCAACTTACGGCCCATCACCTTAGAAACGCAGGGATTAATTCCGGCGCTTGAAGTTTATACCGAACGGCTGCGGGAAACAGACAAACTCAAAGTCAAGTTGAGCATTAAACAAGACGTTGACCGGCTCTCAAGCCGAGCCGAAATCGCCATTTTTGCGGTCATTCAAGAAGCCGTCAACAACGCGAAGAAATATGCGCGAAATGCTCAGATTGGAATTATATTGCAGCCAGATCACGAAAATGATCAACTAACTGTTAAAATTAAGGATAACGGTCAGGGGTTTGACGTTCAAGCGGTTCGCCAACGATATGATAAACGAGGCAGTTTGGGCATGATTAACATGCAAGAAAGAATCGAGGCTATCAACGGCCATCTTAAAATTCAATCTCAAATAGGAAAAGGGACAGAGGTAATATTTACCCTACCCATCCGTGAAAATCTACTCGAGAATTCAAAAAGAACATGACACTTGTAAATTCAGAAATTGCACTTTCCTTTTTTTTACAACTGCTTCTCGGTCACGTTGTGGGTGACTTTGTATTACAGCCCTACTGGCTGGTTTTGGCTAAACGAAAGGGTTGGATCGGGTTAATCATCCATGTGGCCGTGGTGACCTTCATTACGGCTATTTTAACCTGGGGCACAATTCCAAACTGGTGGGTCTGGATGATTGTCCTTTTTATTGGACACCTTTTTATCGACCAATTTAGAACTTTTGTATTTACCGATAATACGAAAGGTAAAGGGTTACTCTTACTTTTCTTAGACCAGTTGGCCCATGTGATTTTAATTGCTTTGATTGCTTGGGCTGCTACGGGTTGGACGCCTAGCACTTTAGCTTTGCTGCCAACATTAGATGCCCCTAACCAATACCGATTGATGGCCTATTTAATTGGACTGTCGGCGCTCATTAGTACCGCCCCCGTTTTGGAAGCGGAAATCACGGTCGCGGTTTGGGCGGCGCAGGGACAGGAAATCAACCAGACCTTAAGAATCGACACCTCAGACCGAGTCTTGGGCAGCATCGAGCGAATCACCGCTATGGTCTTGATTTTGACCGGATTTGGCCTGTTCGCCCCGTTTATCTTCCTGCCGCGTTTGCTGCTGATGATCTACCAGGGTCAGGCCCGCGAAAACCGGACGGCCGTTACGACCAAAGTGATCACCAGTTTTGCCAGCGCGGTCATTGTTAGTTTACTTCTGATTAATGTGCCGGCGCCCGTTCTGATGTTGTAAAAAATCGGGTACAATTTCTACAGCTGCGCATCATTCCCTAAAATGGCATTGAAAATAGCCTGGAGTTCTTCCTCCGAGTAGAAGTGGATGGTCAATTTCCCCGTCTCTTCTTCAGCGCGAGATAATTCCACTCGGGTGCCGAGCCTGGACTCAAATTTTTCCAGCATAGCCTTATCATGGGGTGTTAGCGGGGGACGTTTAGGTTTCGCCGGTTGATCGCCGCTGAGCATTTGTTTGACCAATGCTTCCGTTTGGCGTACCGTTAAGCTTTTCTCGATAATGGTTGCCAAAGCTCTCAATTGGTCTCGATCACTCTTGAGACTAAGTAGCGCCCGAGCGTGGCCTTCGGTAATGGTTCCAGAGGCCAAAGCCGCCTTGGTTTCATCGTTTAAGTTCAACAGCCGGACGGTGTTGGCCACAGCAGTCCGGCTCTTACTGACTCGCTCGGCCACAGCCTCCTGAGTGAGGCCAAACTCCTCCATTAGTTGGGCATAAGCCCGCGCCTCTTCCAGAGGGTTTAAGTCGGCCCGTTGAATGTTTTCAACCAAAGCCAACTCTAACATCTGCTGTGGCGTTGTCTCTTTGACAATGACGGGCACCGTTTCCAATCCGGCCAACTGGCTGGCTCGCCAGCGCCGCTCCCCGGCGATCAACTGATAGCTCAATCCCACTTGGGTTACAATCAGCGGCTGGATCAGACCATGCTCGTTGATGGAGTCGGCTAATTCACGGAGCTGGATTTCGTCAAACTCCTGGCGAGGTTGGTGCGGATTGGGCGCAATTTGATCGACCGGAATCTCGAGCGCACCGGCCGACAGCTCGGCATCTGAGTCATCTGAATGAGGGATTAATGCGCTTAACCCTTTACCCAGGCCACGCCTTTTAGTCATAACTTCTCGTTCCTTCTAAGCCCCAACCATTTGGCGACGGACTCGACTTAATAATTCTTCGGTCAGTTTTTGATAAGCGACACAACCGGTTGAGTTGGGGGCGTAAGCCAGGATATCTTCCCCGTAGCTAGGGGCTTCACTCAACCGGATATTGCGAGGAATGATGGCATTAAAGAACTGTTCCGGAAAGTGTTCCTTAACTTCTTTAACCACATCAGCCGCCAAATTGGTGCGCACATCATACATCGTCATCACGACCCCGGCTACTTGCAAGGCGGGGTTTAAATTTTCCTGAACCAGATTAATGGTATGCATTAGCTGGCCTAAACCCTCTAAGGCCAGATATTCGCATTGCACCGGAATAATAACGCCCTGATTGCAGGCCGTTAATGCATTGACAGTCAGCAGGCCCAGGCTAGGTGGTGTATCAATGATAATAAAATCATAATCATCGATGACCGGCTGAAGCGCTTTTTGCAGCAGCATTTCGCGGGCCATAAGTTGAACCATCTCGACTTCAGCCGCGGCTAATTCCGGCCCGGCCGGGGCAATATAGAGGCGCTCTCGCGAGGTCGGCCTGATGATCTCAGCCAGCGGAACTTTGTTGATCAGGGTATCATACATCGAAGGCAACCCATCTGCCAGCGAGACGCCCAGACTGGACGTGGCGTTGCCTTGTGAGTCGGCATCGACAATCAGCACTTTGGCTCGCCGGGCCGCCATAAATGCGGCCAAATTGACCGCTGTGGTAGTCTTGCCGACGCCGCCTTTTTGATTGGCAATGGCGTAAATAAACGCGGGTTGCTTTGTAGTCATAGGCTCAATTGTAGCATGGTCAGAAAGCACAAACAAAATTTGAAAATTTGTGACAGTTCAACAAAAATGGAGCGAGCGATGCTTAAACCGGATTTTCTCGCAGGTACGTCTCAACCTCAGCCCGGTAAGGCGCTCCGACCGCCCCAAAACGTTCGATAGCCATCGAGGCCGTCACATTGGCAAATCGCGCCGACTGCCACAGGTTACCGGTTTCAGACAGCCGGATGGCAAAAGCGGTGGCAAACACATCACCCGCGCCGGTTGGATCGACCGGGCTGGCCGGACGGGGCGGCACGGTGAGCCGCTCCCCCTGCTCAAAAATCGTGCAGCCTTCAGCCCCCTGAGTTACAATCAGGACCTGGGCCAATGCCGCCCATTGCTCGGCGATGGTCCAATCGCCCTCGATATCTTCGATACTAATGATGGCTGCGGTTATCTGAGGCAGAACCTCACCAGCTTGAAGCCAATCACAACGGGAGACAACACCTTGCTTATCCCACTGGCGCATCCAACCTTGAGGCGTTGCAATCAACAGCGACTGCTCGAAAATAGACGTGATCGAGGCCGGCACTTCCTGGTCCAGTGGACACAGGTGAACAATCGGCGCTTGGCGATAGGCCGTTGGAATATCTTCGGCCTGGATGGGTCGAGCAATAGGGCCAATGGTTTGCCGGCGGTTACCTAAAGCATCGTATTCGTTACGGAAGGTGGTAGTGTGGGGCGCGGGTAAGATATGCCATTCAACATCGGCCAGATAGGGCGGCGGTGAAAAATCCGGCCCGGCGGCGGTTACAACAACCGGGTTCCAATCTAACTGTTTGGCTACCACCGAACCATAGGTAACGGTTCCCCCGTTAGTAAACTCACCGTTAGTTAAGATATCTTTCGTGACATGTCCGATGAGCAGATATGTCCTATCGGTTGGGTGAATCATCGTCAAGCTCTTTTCAGGCGCGGATAGGGTTCATAATGTTTAGGTTGAAGTCACCTCTTGGCGGCGATCGACCTAAACTGTAGTAATTTCGCAGCGGGTGAAACAAAACTCCGGCACAAAGGGGAATTGGCAAATGTGCCGGAGCGATCTGCGCGTTAGGTTGATTGGGTTGGTGAGCATTCTATTTAGGAATAATCGTAACCTTGCGATTACTTTCTCGCCCGATGCTCTTGGTAAAAACGTCAGGATGATCACGTAAAGCCACATGAATAATGCGGCGGTCATAGGCCGGCATCGACTCCATGACCACCCGCTCACCACTGGAGACAGCGCGTTCGGCCATGCGTTTCGCCATTTGATATAGAGAGCGGCGACGACGGGCCCGGTAGGACTCAACATCGACCACGATGCGCTGCCAGCTTTGTAGCTCTTTGCTCACCATCAGGCGAACCATATACTGCAACGCTTGTAAGGTTTCGCTGCGCCGGCCAATTAGAATTCCCAAATCATTGCCCGTAACATCTAAGACCAGCGGCGGCTCCTCACCGGGATCAACCAAATCGGTGGCAATGCGAGGGGTAACCTCAGCTTCGATGCCCATATGCTGTAGTAATTCTTCCAAACAACGCTTGGCTAATTCGGCAACTTCACCTTCCGCTTTGATTTCGACCGATGGGTTGATTCCTTCTTCAACCTCTTGGATCGATGTGGAAGAAATCACCAACGTTTCTTCTTCAGGCTCACTATCATCATAGTCTGCCTCTGGTGAGGCCAAAGTTGCGGCTTCTTCCAAATCCGGAGAGGCTCTCTCAACTGGGGGATTACTATTTTCTTGTAAAGGTTCAGCGACCTGTGCTTTAGGGGTCAGGCGGACGACCGCCTCTTCAGATCCTATCCCAAAAATCCCACGTTTGCCTTCGTTTATAATTTTGATTTCAACTTGATCGCGGGGTAGATCTAAGGCCTGTAATCCTTGTTCAATAGCTTCCTCAACAGTTTTAGCGCTTACGTCTAGACTTTCGTTTCGATTTAACATTTTTTCCTTTATCATCTCCTTCTGAGGTAGCACCTGGAAGCGAGGTAGAGGAAGAGGCAGAGGCCGGCACCGGAGCGCTTGAACCTACCGGTGGCTCAGAAGTCTTAGATTTGGTGTCAAATTGGGTTTTAGTGAAATAGTGTTGAGCTACCCCTAAAACATTACTTGTAAACCAATAAAGTGTGAGACCCGACGGCACAATCAAGGCAAAGTAGCCAAACATCAGAGGCATAAATTTCATAATGCTCTGAACTTGGGCCTGGCTCGGATCGGTGGAAGGGGGAGTCATTAAATTCTGCATGTAAAGTTGGGATACAACCAACAGAACGGGCATAACCAGATAGGCCAAGGCACTGGGCCAACCTATCGAGGGCGGTAACGGCCACAACCAGTCGAGACCGCCGCCCCAAGAGGAAACCGGACCAGACAGACTTGGGATCCAGAAAAAGCCCTCGGTGAGTAACCCCTGGCTGGAAAGTTGGATCAAGGCCCGATAGAGAGCGATCCAAATGGGCATTTGGACCAGCATCGGCAAACAGCCACCCAAGGGATTCACCCCGTGTTCTTTATACAACCGCATCTGCTCTTGAGCCAGCTTTTCTTTATCCCCTTTATGCTTCTCTTGCAGCTCTTTTAATTTTGGCTGAAGTTCCTGCATCGCCTTTGAGGATTTTATTTGCTGCATGTTAAGGGGAAATGTGGCCCCTCGAACCAAAAGCGTAAACAGAATGATGGCAAAGCCAAACGCATAAGGCACGCCAATTGATGCTAGGGATTTATCGAAAAAGACCAAAGCTGTGGCGATAAAGTTTACAAAACGTCCCCAAATGCCTAGTGAAGGCGGCTCGGTATTAATACTGGCCGTAGCTTGCCGGGTAGTCTCACCGTATTTTAGAATAGCCGTGTTTTCCAGGTTTTCTTGGGGGGAAGAGGTTGTAGGCGGAATAGCCGAATATAAAATTGTTGCTTCATCACCATTCTCTAAATTGCCGGACCACAAAACTGCATTATGCTGGGCCTCCACCGTGCCGATTGTGGTGGTAATAGAGTCTGTTTGCAAAGCTAATCCATCGGGCAGTTCAGGCAGTTCATCCGTTAATGTTGCCTCTATGGCCTGACCACTGTCATTCTTAATTTTAATCGTGTAAGAAACAACACTTCCAAGAGCAACCACATCTTTGCTGGCCAGCTTCTCTATAGTAACACCATCTTGTTGAGCAAGCGGGTCGATCTTGTCTGGAGCATCAGGCGGGGCGGCGGTTGCCGGTTGGCTTAAGATTAGCAGGCTTGCCAACCCCACCACACTCATAACAAATACCAATAACTTTAATGTCCGCAAAATATTTATATCCTCATAACTAGGCCAAACTGTTTACGCTTTATGGAACAGGATCATATCCGCCAGGGTGAAAGGGGTGGCACCGGCCAATGCGTTTAATGGCCATCCAACCGCCCTTAAAAAATCCATACTTCTGGATGGCTTCATAGCCATAGTGCGAACATGTTGGCTCAAAACGGCACGCCGAAGGCAACGTCGGCGAAATAAACTTTTGATAAAACCGAATTAAACCCAAGGCTAAATATTTCATTGAATTTTTACTCACCTAGTCCAACATCACATCAGCAACTGGCTTGCTTCCAATAAGCGGACTAGCGATTGATCAATGGCTTTGAAAGTAGCCGAACTGGCCGGCTTACGGGCAATGATAACCATATCAAAGCCCGGTTTAATCTGAGACAATCGTAACCGGACAGCTTCTCGCATTCGCCGCTTGATTTTATTCCGTTGAACCGCATTACCCAGCCGTTTACTAACGACAAATCCAAAACGACTATGCTCTAATTCATTCTGTAGAAATGCCAGCACCATGAGGGAGCTGGCATTTGATTTACCAACCTGCCGCACGCGGTGAAAATCGCTGCTGCGGCGCAAACGGTATTTACGTTTCATGAAATCGAGAGAACTTACTCAACATAAGCTACATACTCAGCCCAGCTTGAATAAGTTCAACTCTATCAGTCGGCATTCCAATTAGTGCGTTTCGGATGGGGACGTTGCACCGCCAGAGATTTGCGTCCACGTAAGCGGCGAGTTTTCAGAACTCTGCGCCCGTTGCTGGTAGACATACGTGATCGAAAGCCATGCACTCTCGCTCGGCGACGCCGTTTAGGTTGATATGTTCTCTTTGGCATTATTTCAAGACCTCTTTTAGTGAATAATTGACACGAAATTATACCTTTAGGCTTAACTACATGCAAAAATTATAAGGTTTGCTTGTTACAAGTCAAACCCTTGGCTGCCCTCGCCTGCTTCGGCTAAATCCTGAGTTAGGTCGCGCCTTGTGACCGGTGAGGACAACACAATGGCTGTTGTTGTCGGCCCATAAGTTGATAACCGGGTTATCAGCGATTCCAGATGAGCGATTGAACCCACGACCACTTTCATTATAAAGGAGTCGGCGCCGGTTAGATGGTGGCATTCCATTACCTCCGGTAGTTGTTGGAGCAGTTCGATTAGAGCAGGATATTGCGATCCGGCTGTACTTAGGCGAATGAACGCAGTCATAGTTAAGCCGATTTTGCGGGTATCAATTTCAGCCCGATAGCCGGTGATAATACCGGCCTCTTCCATCCGGCGAACGCGCTCCGCCACAGCCGGCAATGACAACCCCACCCGCCGCCCCAATTCGGTAAACGATAACCGGGCATCTTGTTGCAAAGCCTGTAATATTTGCCAACCGACGTGATCGAGAAGTTTCTGATTTTCTAAGGACATATCATCATTTTACTTTAGTTAATAAGGCTGAAGTCGCCAAACAACTTCGATTGCCTATTTACAAACCGTAAATCTATTAATAAACTACTGTACAAATACAACTATAACATCAATCACCTATCTAGGCAATCTGTTGTTGAATTGGAGCAGTCCATGACATCACATTTTCTACTTACGGGCTTAATTATCGGATTTGCAATTGCCGCGCCGGTTGGACCAATCGGCGTGTTATGTATCCGACGTACTCTGGCTCACGGACGAACGGTCGGATTGCTTTCCGGGCTAGGAGCGGCCACAGCCGATGCGTTTTATGGTTGTGTAGCCGGCTTTGGCCTGACGGCCATCTCAACCCTACTGCTCAACCAACAGTTCTGGCTGGCTTTGGGAGGGGGGATATTCTTATGCTACCTGGGCTTCAAAACCTTACGCCTACCGGCAACGAACCTCTCCACCCAAACGCATCGACAAAGCTACCTGAACGCCTACGCCTCTACTTTTTTCCTGACCATAACTAACCCGGCCACGATTCTCTCTTTCGCGGCAATCTTCGCCGGGTTGGGATTGGCCGGTACAGCCGGGGATTATATTGCGGCTGCGGTGTTAGTGATGGGTGTGTTTGCCGGCTCGGCGCTGTGGTGGTTGGCCTTGAGTACCGGCGTTAGTCTATTGACCCGCCGGCTAAACTCAGGCTTCATGCCCTGGATCAACCGAATTTCCGGGGTTATCATTCTCGGGTTCGGGGTCGTCATTTTGCTGAACTTAGCTGTAACAGCAACCTGACAGATTGATAGTTGAGTACACCAAGACAGAAATAACTCACGGGTTCGGAGTAATGGTTTTAGCCATACCTTTCATTTGCACCGCTAAAGCGGTTACTACGAACTTTTATTAAGCTTTCAACCCAAAAAACTGCTCCAGCTTTTGCTCATCGATGATCAACTCAAAGATCTTTCTGGCCTTATCGACTTGAACCGGACGATCGGCGCGTTGGTCATCGATAGCCTGGTGATAAACCTCTATCAGATCTTCCGCCTTACGCTTCATGTCAAACTCGGCCGCTCTATCGGCGGTAGCTTGTTTAAAGCGATGATACAACTCCTCATCATCGAGCACGCGGTTAATGGCGGCGGCCAGCGCTTCGGGGTTATTCTCAGCCAGCAAGCCTTGCCGGTCGTGCTCAACTACATCTTGCGTGCCGGACGCCTCGACTGCGACCACAGGTAATTCGGCGGCTAACGCTTCCATAGTGACCAATCCCTGCGTTTCAGTGGTTGAAGCGAAACAAAACAGATCGGCTGCTTTCAGATAGAGTGGCACTTCATCGAAAGGAATTTTGCCGGTGAACTCGACCCGCTCGGCAATACCCAGTTTGCCAGCCAATTTAGACAGCTCATCCTTTTGCTCACCATCGCCGATGATCACCAATCGAGCCTGTGGGTGTTGTTTAAACGCACTACCCGCCGCAGCCAGCAGCACTTTCCAATTCTTCTCTTCGGCCAGCCGGCCAATCGAGATCAACACTTTATCCTCACCCCAACCCCGTTTTTGTCGAATGGAATGCGAGTCGGCCGCCTGGTAAGGTCTTAAATCGATGCCGGTCGGGACGGTCGTCACTTGGTTGGTAACGCCGTAAACATCGGCCAACATCTGCTTGATGCTGTCGCTGGGCACCACAATGTGATGGCACTTTTGCATATAATCACCCAGCCAATAGTCGATGGCATCTTTGACAAACTGTTGGTTCAAGGCGACATAATGGCTGTACTCGCGGTAACGGGTGTGAAATGTAAAAACCAGTGGAATATGGTGTTCCTCCGCCTTATTGGCTGCGGCCCGCCCCAGCAAAAAAGGGTGGTGACTATGGATCACGGCTGGTTTAAGCGAGGGAAAAACCTTATCCACAAAGGACGAAATGGGAATCGTCAGCGGAAAATTGTGGCTCATCGGTAGATCGATCGACGGGTAGCGAAAGACAAACGGCTCCTTATCCTGATAATCGTTGGCATTTTGGGCGAAAATGAATACGTTGTGGCCTAACTCGGTTAAAGCTTGCCGGAAGGTATCAATCGAGCGAACGACGCCGCTGATGACCGGATGGTAGGTGTTCGTAAAATGAGCGATATGCATTACGTTTGACTCCCCCTTAAGTCCTCATTCATTCTTATAAGAACATCGTATGCAGAGTTGATCGAGGTACGAGGTTGTATCGAGAAGGGTGTGCTAGCAGTCAGCTAATTCTCAGAGATTGTAGCGCCGTTATGCAACTTTTGCACATGGCGCTGGTAGACATAATGGGCATAAACCACCATGCCGGCGCTCCACGTTAAGGGCGCTTCGGATGTATACCAAAAACTGGAAAGGTGAAAGCCATCCGGCGCGTAAACTTCGTGGACCGCGCCGTCTCTGACAATCACATTTGATAGGCGATACAGCAGCAGTTCTGCTTCCATGAAGCGCTCCATACGCGCCAGGGCAATGATATGCCAGCCGCCCAACCATAACCAGGCGGCTGAAGTATGATAATTGGCGATCCCCCCCCACCGATTTTCGAGGGCCACAAATTTATTGGGGTAGGCGCGATGAACCACCTGTGTCGGCACCGGGTTGGCCATATCGAACTCATCCATACAATCCAGAATTGATTCGGCCTGATCGGGCGTGGTCATCTCCCAAGCAATCGCCAGCAAGTTACCGCTGCTGCTCAAATTGTCGAAAATTTCATTGGTCACGTAGTAACCCAAATCCTGTCGCCAGAAATGGGCATTGATCGACGCTTTTAACTGCCGGGCTTTATCTCTAAAATAAGATTCGTCGTCAGCGCTGCTGTACAATGGGGCAGCCAGAGCTAGCTCATGGAGCGCTTTCCAGTAGAGGACGTTGGTATATAACACCCGCCCCGACCGGGCGATGCTATCCGCCCAATCGGCAAAGGCGGCTTGGTGCAGCAGGCCGTCGTCTTCAAGGGCATGATCCTCCAGCCAGATCACGGCTCGCTTCAAAGCCGGCCAGTGCGTTTCGACAAATTCATCATCGCCGGACCGGGCGGCATAATTCAAGGACGCAATCACCAACAGGGCGTTGCCATCGAGCGAAATGGTATTGTGGGCGGTGATGTATTTAGGTTTGATCGGTGCGTGGATGGGCTGCTCCCGTTTGAACAGCGAGTGCAGATATCGATCAGCGATTGAGGTGGAGTGGATTTTCACCGGAAATTGGCCGGTAGGACGCTGGTGGATCAAAAACACCTCCAGCGACTCTTTGACCGCTTGCCATTCGCCCAATTCCATCAGGCCAAAACTGGCAAAGCCGAAATCCCGCGCCCAGGGTTCCCTAAAATTGCGCAGGCCGGCGCACAGCACCAGCTTTTGTTGACCGTTAAGCAACCCCCGTTTTTCGACGCCTGACAACAAGTTGGCAGCCGCAATACGCAAGCCTTTGGCCTCGATGGTCGTGTGGTCATCCAGATCGTCAGGCAGTTGGTTAGTTAACAGATACGGCTGTTTGAGTAACCGATGCCCATATTGAATCAGCTTAAAAGAGAGAAAGCCCAGTAGCGTAAAGAAAAGTGTACGAAGAACAGTGGCATACCAACGCTTCATTGAAATTCGAGTCCTCCAAAATGATCAGGGTATTGGCTACAGAATTATTGCGTAATATGAAATATCTACCTGAGGCGCAATCGGTTCATCTACCCGATGGTTCAATTAGCCAAAATCAATTATTAGGCCGTGCTTATTCTTCTTGATTAACCTGGCCACAACTTCAGGCGGGACATTATTAGTATTATGCTCATTTTTAGTATGTTCGGCCACTTTCGCCCACAGTTCTTCCTCAGTCTCGGCGCGAACCACATATCACAATCAAAGCTAACATCGCGACAACGAACCATTTTTGTCATAAGAAAAAGAAGCAAATTGCGCCCTGGTTTCGATAGTGGTAGACTACGGCGCTGTTGGTTTGAAATTTCTCAACCCAGATCGCAGCCAAAGTAGTTCAATCGCCAGAGGTGCCATACGGAGTAAGTTCGATGAACCAACAGATGTCTTCTCTTCCAATCCCGTCGCAGGTAATCGAGACCCTTCGCTCAGCCGGACACGTGGCCGTTTTAACCGGCGCCGGCGTCTCGGCCGAGAGTAATATCCCTACGTTTCGCGACGCCCAAACTGGACTGTGGGCCAAATACAGCCCTGAGGAGCTAGCTACGCCCCAGGCGTTTCGCCGCAATCCCCAGCTAGTTTGGGATTGGTACGCCTGGCGGCGCGAGTTGGTCAGCCGGGCCGATCCGAATCCGGGTCACTTCGCCCTGGTCGAATTAGCCGGTCTTGTGCCTAAACTGACCCTCATCACCCAGAATGTCGATGGCCTCCACCAGCGCGCCGGCAGCGACGACGTGATCGAACTGCACGGCAGCATCACCCGCATCGTCTGCTCCAGCGATCGCCGAGTCGCCGAGACCTGGTCGGAAGCCGGCGAGACGCCGCCGCGCTGCCCCGACTGCGACAGTTACCTGCGCCCCGATGTCGTCTGGTTCGGCGAAGCGCTGCCGACCCAGGCCCTGCACCGCGCTTTCCAGGCTGCCGAAACCTGCGACCTGTTTCTCTCGGTAGGCACCTCGGCCCTGGTTCATCCGGCCGCCTCGCTACCCTTCACCGCCTTAGAACGCCGCACCCCCACCATCGAAATCAATCCTGATGAAACGCCCCTAACCCCCCACGCCACCTTCGTTCTACCTGGTCCATCCGGACAGATATTACCGGCGCTGGTAGCGGGCTTAAAAAATTAAACAATTTCGCAGAGATGCAAGGTAGCAAAGTCGCAGGGTTACAAAGTGATAGGGTGGCAAGGTCGCAGGGTTACAAGAATTTGCGAAGATTGAGTTCTAAAGGTGACAGTCATTTGGATAAGCTAAATCGACATATCTAAACTAACCCGATGCTGATTTATCGACAGCAAGTGACTGTTACCTAATTTTTGCGTAAGTCCTAACCTTCATACTTGCAACTCTGCAACTCTGTCACTCTGCTACCCTGCTACCCTGCAACTCTGCAACCCTGTAAAGGAGTTTCCATGCCCACCCAGCCCAAATTCGATCCCACCCAGCCACCCCCACCGCTGATGACCGGCGAACCGGGGTCTTTCGCTCATAAAACTCTGACTACCCGAAAGCCGGTCATCATCCGGCAAGTGCTGACCGATTACGCCGGCGTCTATCCCTCCGCCATTGTCCGGCGGGTCGAGGCTTTGTACGATGAGCTAACCTTGAACCAACCGATCCAGCCGTTGAAGACAACCGCTCCCGATGGCGTAAGCTGGCAGCAAGTCTGGCAGCAGCAGCAGGGCCGGGGCTGGCTCGATATCCCCTGGTACTTTGCCGAGTCCTTCCTCTACCGGCGGCTGCTGGAAGCGACCAACTACTTCGGCGGTAATGGTCCAGAACTTGTCGCCTGGCAGGGCATCGATCCGTTCCTGCCGCGCAAGCAAGCCGAGCTAAGCAGCGACACGCCCTGGCAGGTGCTGGCCGCGGCCTTGAGCCACGCCGAGGCCAACTCCGAGGCCAGTTTACGAGCGCTGCTGCACCACTGCGTCTGGGGCAACCGCATCGACTTGAGTTACAATCAGGTCGCACAAGACGCCGGTCGGGAGATTGCCGTCGACAGCGAACAGGCCAACTTACTCGTCGATGACACCGACCGGGTGGTCCGCTATCTCAGCAATCGGCGGTCAACCCCCGGCCGCATCGATTTTATTTGCGACAATTCCGGCACGGAACTGTTAATGGACCTGGCCCTGGCCGACTTCCTGCTCCGCTTTGAGTGGGCGCAGCCGGTCACCCTGCATATCAAAGCTCACCCTACTTTTGTCTCCGACGCTATCCCGGCCGATCTCGACATGACGATTGCCGCCATCGAAGCTAAAGGCGGCCCCTTCACGCCTTTGGCTAGGCGTTTGTCCGCCCAAATCATACGCGAACGGCTCAAAATCCGAGCGCACATTTTCTGGAACAGCAGTCGCTTCTTTTGGGAAATCCCGCCATCACTCACGGCCAGTTTGGCCCAGAGCCAACTGGTCATCTTCAAGGGCGACGCCAACTACCGCCGTTTGGTCGGCGACAGCCGCTGGCCGGCCGCCGCGCCTCTCGCCGACGCCATCCCCTACTTCCCGGCCCCGTTTGTTACCTTACGCACCCTAAAGTCAGACCCCATTGTCGGCTTGCAGCCGGGTCAGGCCGAGGCGCTCGACCGGGTAGACGCTGAGTGGCGGGTGAACGGCAAGCGGGGGGTGATTCAGGCCATGGTTTAAAAAAAGTATTCAAGAGTCACTTGACACCCGCTGTTTCAAAGTTATAATGCAGCTACACTGTAGCTACCTCCATAGTAAAGGCAGCCTCATGTCTACAACCATTGGAATGCGCGAGCTAAAGAACAAAGCTTCGAAAATCGTTCAAACCGTACGGGATGAGATGGTCGAATATATCATTACTGTCAAAGGCAAACCGGTGGCAGTACTGCGGCCTTTTACCTCAGAAGATGCGGCCAAGCTCAAACAGGATGAGGTTGACGCCTATTTGGCGGAACTGAGAGTATTAGCGGATCAAGTTGCCGATGCCTGGCAATCATCCAAAAGCGGGGTCGAGTTGATTGAGGAGCAGCGTAGATAGAGTATGGCTGTTCTCGATGCGAGTGTGTACGTCGCCTTGGTGAATAAAAATGAGGCCCACCATGAGCGTAGCTGGGCCTGGTTTCAACAGGTTCAGTCGGCTCAAGAACCGATAACTGCCCCGGTTATCCTGTTAGCTGAAGTCGCTTCAGCCTTAAGTCGCGGCACCGACAATCCCCAATTAACCCAGCAGGTCATTCAGCACCTGTTCAGCACAAACATTATCACCCTAATTCCCATCACGATAACGTTAGGACAGCAAGCCGCCCAGATTGCCGCCGACCACAAAATACGCGGGTGTGATGCCATTTATGTCGCATTAGCCCAACAGCTAGACGATTATCTGATAACCCTGGACAACCAGCAATATACGCGCGGTGCGTCCATTATTGACACTCGTAGGCCATGATCCATGACTGACAATTTTCATAACCAAGCCATCGATCTCCTGACCAAGCTGGTATCCATTCCCTCCCCCTCACGACACGAGCGCAAAGCCTCAACTTACCTGGCGGGCTGGCTGAATGCCCACGGCCTGAAAGCCTATGTCGATGAGGTCGGCAATGCGGTGGGGAAAAAAGGCAGCGGCGACCGGGAGATTTTGCTGCTGGGCCACATCGATACCTTCCCCGGCGAAGTCCCGCTCCGGCGCGAGGGCGATCTCCTCTACGGCCGAGGCAGTGTCGATGCCAAAGGGCCGCTCTGCACCTTTGCGGCGGCCGCCGCCCTGGTCGATGTGCCGAACGGCTGGCGCGTGACCGTCGTCGGCGCGGTCGAGGAAGAATCGGCCACCAGCCGTGGGGCGCGGCATATCTTGCAGCAACGACGCAGTGTTACAGAGTTGCAGGGTAGCAAGGTTGCAGAGTTACAGAGTGGCAATGTGGCAGAGTTACAGGGAAATAAAGATGAAGCCCAAAATCTCCCTGTCTCCTTATTGCCTCATCTTCCCCCACCGGCTTACTGTGTTATCGGCGAGCCGAGCAATTGGGATCGGGTAACGCTGGGCTATAAGGGCCGGCTGTTGATGGATGTGGCGCTGACCGTGCCGTTCAGCCACTCGGCCGGCGAGGGGCGCTTGCCGGCGGAACAGGCAGTTGATTTGTGGCGGCAAATTGAGAACTACTGCCGCCAACTCAATGACAGCCGCGAGGCCGACTCGCCCTTCACCCGGCTCGACCCATCGCTGCGGCATATTGCCAGCCGGGATGAAGGGGTATTGGGCCGGGTGGATCTCAGTTTCGGCTTCCGGCTGCCGGTTGGCCTCAACCCGACCGAGTTAGAGGAGGATCTGCGCCGCCATCTCGACGCGCTGCCCGACGGCACCCAGGCCGAGGTAACCTTCTCCGGGGCGGAGCTGGCCTATAAGGGTCATAAATCCAACCCATTGGTCCGAGCTTTCCTATCGAGCATCCGGGCAGCCGACGGCAGCCCGCGCTTTGTCGTCAAAACCGGCACCGCCGATATGAACGTGGTCGGCCCCCACTGGCCCGACACGCCCATCGTCGCCTACGGCCCCGGCGACAGCAGTCTCGACCACACCCCCAACGAACATATCGATGTCACCGAGTATATCGCCGCTATTGAGGTTTTGGTGGGGGTCTTGCAGCGGGTGATGAAATAGGGAGATAAAGTATTAGGGAGATTAGGAGAGGGGGAGATTAAATCAGCCTAATCTCCCCCTCTCCTAATCTCCTTGTCTCCCCATCTCTACAGCGGATGTTCCATTATCACAAACTCTTCAACCGGTCGCTCGCCGATAAGATGCTCCTGGATAATGCGTTCCAGCACCGCCGGCGAGCAGGAGTGATACCACGTTCCTTCCGGGTAGACCACGGCAATCGGCCCATTCTGGCAGATGCGCAGACAGTTGGCTTTGGTCCGGTAGATGCCGCCGCTGCCGGTCAGGTTCAATTCCTCCAGGCGACGCTTCAAATAATGCCACGACTCCAGACTAACGTCTCGGTCGCAACACTTAGGTTTGGACTGGTCGCAGCACAAGAAGATGTGGCGCTTAATCTTATCGACCCCAAAGCTAAGCGCGATCTTCTCAAGTGGGTTCGTCATAATGTTTCTTATCTCGTTGCGAAAAGTTGGTAAGGTTAAATCTAGCACAGCCCTGCTTTTTAATCAAAAGTTCAGCCGCCACTCCCAACTACGGCGAACTAACCCACTCGGCTGAGATAAAGCCCTGAGCTACAGCGTGCTGCATGGCCAACTGCGTATCTTTGACTAGCACCATCTCGACCCCGGCCGGCCCCAGCTCGGCCGCGATGGTTTTGATTTCGGCCTGGCGGCGATCCAACGATATATCGCGAATGTAAATAGCTAAAATCCGGCCGGGGTATTGGTGAACCACCTCACGATAAATCTCCGGGTCTTGCTGGCCGCTGTCGCCAATGAGGATAAAGGGCAACTCAGGCAGGATGGTTAAGACCCGCTCGATTTGCCGGAGCTTGTGCTTTTGATGGTCGGTGTGGAGCCACTGGCCCGGCTCGAGGCCGTAATCTTGCAACAGCAGCGGGCCGTGGGGAATATGATGGATGCGGAAAAAATCGACCAGCAGATCATACAAGTTCCACGGGCTGCTGGAGACGTAGAAGATCGGATTTTGAGCGCCACCCCGGCCCGCTTGCAGCGCTCGGTAAAATTCACTCACACCCTCAAACGGTAGACGGGTGTGGGCGTTGCTGAACATCACGATCCGCAGCATCTTGATTAAACTGGTGGCGGCCGTCTGAACCACGGTGTCATCGATATCGCTGATGACGCCGAACTCGGCCTGGGCCGGCGGGACCAGAATCTCGCCGGGGCTGATCACCGGCTGCGGCTGGCGCGGATGCTGGGGTTCCAGCAGTCTGACCTCGACCGAGTGCCACAACCGATCCGGCGCGGGCGGCTGCTTGGGCGTGAGCGTCACTTCAAAAAAACCTTCGTGATCGGTTTTGGCCTGCGTCGAAGCGCCCAAGAAATCGATCTGCACCACCGCCCCCGGAATCTCATCGCTGGCAAAGCGGCGGGCCATCTGCTTGAAGTTACGCCACAGCGAGTCGTCCTCGGCCGCGCCGGTCATGCCCTTACGCTCCAACACCCGACCCCGCACATAAACCTGCCGGGCCGTCCCAAACCCGAAATAGACCAGCACCTCCAAAAAGTCCAGCCGGCCCAACCGCCGCTTGGCTTTGAACTTGAGGCGACTCCAGCCGCCATCAACTTTTTTGAACAACTCTCCCAGACTTGACCCGCTCAAGCTTGTTTCCCTTTGAGGTAAAGGGCTGGAGCGACACAGCTTGCTTTGTCATACCAATGACATGAGACACATCGATCTCCAAACCCAGATTAATACAGTAAAGCGTAGATTACGGCCAAAGTCAACCCTTCTTCATTTTGTCGGCTCAAGCCTCGACCTCCGCCTGGGGGATTTTTCCCTTAATCCCTGCTCCCTGCCCCCTACCCCCGCTTTGCCCCCACAACCGGCGCCTCAAGCCAACCAGAACCTCACCTTAAAACTCAAAATTAGGGGGTTGACATTTACTCAAAAGTTATGATATCCTAGGTCTTGCAAAAATACTTAAGAAAGGAACCGCAGACATGCTACGAATGATGTATATCATCGCCTTCCCGAACCGAACCCGTGGCGGAGACTACCGCCATCCTAATCGTAGTGCGTCTGCAGACTCTACGCTTAAGCATTAATTTTCTAAACTAAAACTTAAGCCGCAGACCACTATCGTCTGCGGCTTTTTTGTTGCCTGGCAACCTTGGGGGCGCGCCCCCCCGGCCGCAGATGAGATATCTGCGGCTTTTTTGTTGTCAAATCAAGAAAGGAGACAGGCACAATGGTTAGAACAAGACTCAACGGTCCCGCTAGGGACAACACCCGGAATGAAATTGTAGAGGGACGGCTAGTTGGCGAATAACCAACAAACCAACTAACCATCCGGCAAACCAACACACTAACTAACCCACTTTTAGAGGAGACATCCTATGTTATCGCCAGAAATGCGGTATCTGGTTAGCCAAGAAATCCATAAAGATCGACTGCGGCAGTTTGAACGAGAGCAGCAGCTTGAGGCCATTGAGTCGGAGCAGACGATTGTCTATCCCACCTCGTATCAAAAAGCGACCAACTGGCTCGGCGACCAGATGATTAAATGGGGAACCCGGCTACAAAGCCTGTAGCGCTGTCACACACCGGTTGGTGTGGGCCATGTAGCAACGCGGTGACAACAAAGGCCGAGGCTAAGGCTGAGGCCAAGGAACAAATTAGAATAGAAGTTATGCAGTTAGAGATTAGCTCTCCCTAAATCCCTCCCACAGGGAGGGACTGGCCTGGTCCTCCCCCCTTTGGAGGGAGTTAGAGGGGGGCTTAAACAGGCCAACTGCGTAAGTCATATAGAAATCAGAAAATAGGCAGAAAGCTGACTTTCCATTCTCACAAGGAATATACTATGCAAAACTCAACTATCTATCCCAACCTAGATCTCAAGCAGGCGCTGTCTAGCAACCGGCTGGTGGGACTATGGCGCTTTATGGGCGGCTTTCACTGGCTCTACCTGGGCGCGATTGTCAGCCTGGCGGTGGCCACCGCCGCCAAGACGTTGTCATACTTCCTGCTCCAGTACTTTGTCGATGACGTGCTCATCCAGCAGCAGGCGACGACGCCGTTCTACCTTATCGCCGCCGGGTTTGTTGGACTGGCTCTAATGCAAGGGCTGTTCACCTTTTGGAGCGGGCGGCTGGCCGCCCACTCGGCCGAGGGAGCAATCCTGCGGCTGCGCAACTACCTGTTCGACCACATCCAGCGCTTGCACTTCAGTTACCACGATAACAACAAAACCGGCGAACTGGTGCAGCGCTGCAGTTCCGACGTCGATACCATCCGCCGTCTCTTTGCCGTCCAGGTCATCGAGGTCGGGCGCATTGTGCTGCTCTTCACCCTTAATCTGGCGGCGCTGATGAGCCTCAACCTCAAGTTGGGGCTGCTGTCGATGATCTCGATGCCGGTGGTGGTGGTCATATCGCTCTTTTTCTTCCGCAAAATCCACGTCGCCTACGAAGCGCACCAGGAACAAGAGGGCCACCTTTCGACCGCCTTACAGGAGAACCTGAGCGGGGTGCGGGTGGTCAAAGCCTTCGCCCGGCAGCCGTTCGAGATCGACAAGTTTGAAGAGACCAACTACGAGCAACTGCGGCGCGGCCAGCGTCTGGTCAGGCTGCACTCGTCCTTCTGGCCGGTGGCCGAAACCATCTCCGGGGCGCAGACCGTCTTCATCATGTTTGTGGGCGCGTTGATGACCCTTAACGGCGAAATCACCATCGGCACCTACCTGGCCGTCATCGGTCTGATCATCTGGATTGTCTGGCCCATGCAGAACCTGGGCCGGCTGATTGTCCAGACGTCGATGGGCATGGTCTCCTACAACCGGGTGGCCGAGATTCTCAGCGAGAACCGCGAGCAGATGGACGACGACGCGCCGGCGCCGGCTCAACCCATCCAGGGCGCGGTCGAGTTCCGCGATGTGTCGTTTGAGTACAACCGCGACGCGCCGGTGCTGCACCACATCTCATTCAGCGTCGAGCCGGGCCAGACGGTGGCCCTGCTGGGGCCGACCGGCTCCGGCAAGAGCAGCCTGGTCAATCTGCTGCCCCGCTTCTACGACTACCAGGGCAGTATCTTGCTCGACGGCCGAGAGCTAACGGATTACCCGAAGCACGCTCTACGCCAACAGATCGGCATCGTCGAGCAGGAGCCGTTTCTCTTCTCGCGCAGTATCCGCGAGAACATCGCCTACGGCGTGCGCCGGCCGGTGACCGATGAGGAAGTCATCGCCGCGGCCCAGGCGGCGGCCATCCACGACGTCATCATGACCTTCCCCGACGGCTACAACACCGTCGTCGGCGAGAAGGGGGTGACGCTGTCGGGCGGCCAGAAGCAGCGAGTGGCTATCGCCCGGACGCTGCTCAAAGATCCGCACATCCTGATCTTTGACGACGCCGTTTCGGCGGTCGATACGGAAACCGAAGCGCACATCCACGCCGCCCTGGAACGTCTGCGGCAGGGGCGCACCACCTTTATGATCGCCCACCGCATCCAAACCGTGATGCGGGCCGACAAAATTCTGGTGCTGGAACACGGACGCATCATCCAGCAGGGCAGCCACCGCGAACTGCTAGCCCAAGACGGCATCTACCGCCGGATCTACGACGTGCAGGCGCGGGTGGGAAATGATGAATAATGACTAATGAATGATGAGTAACGAATGATGAACGATGAACGATGAACGATGAATAAGAAAGAATTCATCAATCATCATTCATCAATCATCATTCAGGGACTTCATCGTTCATCGTTTGGAGAACCAACATGGATCATTACTTTGAGGAAGAAGAATTTAATACGCAGTTTAACGGCCACACGCTCAGGCGGATTGCCGCGCAAGCGAAACCGCACTGGCGCGGGGTGGCCGGCTTTGTGGTGCTAATAGCACTGGTCTCGCTTAACGACTCGGTCTTTACCTACCTCAGCAAGCTCATCATCGATGAGGGCATTCTGGCCGGCGACCGGGCGCGGCTGAACCAACTGTTCATCATCTACGGTTCGTTAGCGCTGGTGCAGGCGGCGGCCATCTTTGGCTTTATCTACCTGGCCGGCCAGTTGGGCGAGCGCATCCAGTACGAGCTGCGGCGCAAGATGTTCAACCACTTGCAGTCGCTGTCGCTGTCATACTACAGCAAAACGCCCATCGGTTGGATTATGTCCCGCGTCACCTCCGACTCGGCCCGCATCTCCGAGCTGATTACCTGGGGGCTAATCGACAGTTCGTGGGCTGTGTTCAACCTGTCCACGGCGCTGATCTTTATGATTTGGATCAACTGGCAGTTGGCGCTGATTATGGCGGTGGTCATGCCGGCCATCGTCATCATCG
Organism: Anaerolineales bacterium; assembly: GCA_020634855.1. Lineage (GTDB taxonomy): Bacteria > Chloroflexota > Anaerolineae > 4572-78 > J111 > JAGRBY01. The sequence continues at coordinate 266,626 of JACKAU010000012.1, read as the reverse complement.
CTTCGATCTTTAAGCGGCAAATTTTGGTGCAGTTTCGACGCGCCCGCAAGCTGAACTCCAAACTGACCGGCGCCTATAACGAGAACATCACCGGCGTGCGAGTGGTCAAGGCGCTAACCCGTGAGGAGAAAAATCTGGAGGAGTTCGACGGCCAGGCCACCAGTCTCTATCACGCCGCTTTCCGGGCGGCCTGGCTGTCGGCCCTGTTCCTGCCGATTGTGCAGTTGGTCGGCGCGGTCGGCCTGGGCGCGATTGTCTGGTACGGCGGCTGGCAAATCGAGATCGGCGCGATGTCGATTGGTTCGCTACAAGCCTTTATGGGCTACCTGACCTTCATGCTCTTCCCGATTCAGGAGCTGGCCCGCGTTTACGCCGAGATGCAGAACTCCATCGCCTCGGCCGAGCGCATCTTCTCGCTGATCGACGCCGAGCCGGAGGTGGTGGACCGCTCCTACGCCTTCGATCCGCAGACGGTCAAAGGCGACATCCATTTCGACCACGTTGACTTCTTCTACGATGAGAAGAAGCCGGTGCTGATCGATTTCAACCTGCGCGTCAAGCAAGGCGAGACGATTGCCCTGGTGGGGCCGACCGGCGGCGGGAAATCGACCATCGTCAACCTGATCTGCCGTTTCTACGAACCCCAGCGCGGCGTCATCCGCATCGGCGGCACCGATTACACCTCGTTCACCCTGGAGTCGATCCAGTCGCGCATCGGTATGGTCTTGCAGTCGCCGCACCTGTTCTCCGGCGCCATCCGCGACAACATCCGCTACGGCCGGCTGGACGCCACCGACGCGGAGATTGAAGCGGCGGCCCAACTGGCTCACGCCCACGAGTTCATTACGGCCATGCCTAAGGGCTACGACGAGGAAGTCGGCGAGGGCGGCAACCTGCTCTCGGTCGGGCAGAAGCAGCTCATCAGCCTGGCCCGGGCCGTGCTGTCCCGGCCGGAAATCTTCATAATGGACGAGGCCACCAGTTCGGTCGATACGCTGACCGAGGCCCTGATCCAGCAGGGGATGGAGACGCTAATGCACGGGCGCACCAGCTTTATCATCGCCCACCGGCTGTCGACCATCAAGAAAGCCGACCGGATTCTGGTCATCGAAGGCGGCCGCATCACCGAGAGCGGCTCGCATCAGGAACTGATCCGGCAGCAGGGCCACTACTACTCGCTCTACACCAAGCAGTTCCAGGCTGAGGCCCCGCACGAGATCGATCAGTTGTTCGAGGCTAAGCCGCAGCCGACGGCGGAGGTAAGGTAGGCTATTGCTGGGTTCCCACGTAGAGCGTGGGAACCCGGCAAAAATTCACGACTGGACGAACTACTTCACCACGACCGGCAAATAAGTCCGAGCAATCCAGATGGGATTACCGTTAAGGGCAAAGTAAACCCAGGCTGTCGGCGAAACCCCGGACATGGTGGTGGTCCACGGGCTTAACTGACCCCCATACCAATGATCTTTACCGCCGGGAAAAGCCCCGGCGTCACCACCTGACGTGATTTGCAGCTTGTAAAGTTCCGTCAGCACGGCGTCGGCCCCATACAGACCGGACGCCGCCCCCTGAGCTGAAAATTCAACCGCCACCGTCCACGGCCCGGCAATGTCCCCATAGCCAACAATACTATTGTCAAACGAACGGGTTGGCATGATGGAGGCGGTGTACCCCTGAGAAGCGAGCGCCTTTTCAGGCTGGCCGATGGCGCGTAAGAAGCTAGCGCCCCAACTGCCGCTAACATCGAGCGCCGTCGCATAATCGGCCGGACCCACGCCCGGTCGCAACCGCTGTAATTTATCATCCCACCCAAATTTAAAGATAGCGGCCCCCAGCTTTTCGGCCGCCTGAGTGTGGTTAGCCGCCACTAGGCCAAAATAGGCTGAAACATTGCCTTCGATGCCCAGCGAAATCAGATCGGGATACGTGGCCTGCATCTGGCGATAGGCTGATTGGCCGGCAATCCATTCAGCGCCCTGGTGGATGGCGGATTGCAGGTTCGCCGGCTCCGGATAGATGCCGCTGCGCTGCAAGCTGCCCAGCGCGATCAGCGCCCAGCCCACATTGCCGACCCACTGGCAGCTATCAATATTACTGGCCACCAGCTTCATGGTGTCCGGGTCCGGGACCATCGTTTCGTCCCCATTGCACCGTTCCGTAGCATCCTTAGGCACAGCCCGATCGGGCGGACGCAGGTCATTGCCGTCAATCGTATAGGCTGAGAACCAGGCCCCGGCCTGCGCTTGGCCGCTATCGATTTGCAACTCAATGAGCTTGTCAGCCAAGGTGATGGCCGCAGCCCGATAGGCGCCGGCGCCGGTATTTTTATATTCGGCCACAAAGACAAGCAGCGCCTCAGCTTGAGCAAAGGTATTGTAATTGGGGTTGTTTTCGGGGAACCAGGCCGGAATAAGACCGGCGCCCGGACCGGAAGCAGACACCTGGTTGAGCAGCGCGGCGGCAGCGGCGGCGCGGACCGTGGCGTTGGGCGTTACGGCAGCCAAGGCCGATTGCGTCACCCGATGGGTCGCGCCCGGGGCTAAATTGACCGCCGCCAGTTCATCGACTAAGAGGCTCCCGGTATGCTCGTCCGGCGGAAGGGGATTATTAGGATTGTCGGCCACTTCACAATTTTCACAGCGGGCAATGCCGATTTCAACATGGGTAATACGGTGTTGATTGAGGCTGCCGATGTCGCTCAACTCCCGTAAGTCAATGTAGGCCGGACGCCAGACCGGTAGGTCGGTCAGGCTGGGCAGGCTAATCACCGCCAGATGGCCGTCACTGTCGCCTAGTTTGATCTCCACCGTCTCGTGGCTATTCTCATTACCGCCCCGCAGCGCCACCCGTAAATGGGTAGCCGCACTGATATCGACCTCGGTGGGCAGCGCTCGCCGCCAGACCACCCAGCTCTGGCCTTCATTGGCCGAGCCGGGCGGGGCCACGTTGGACAAATCATAGGCAATGCTAACGGCCGTACCATGACAGCCCATCGTTGTCGTTACCACAGGATCGGGTATGATAGGATGAGGCGTGTAGCGGTCACCTGTAGCGATGTCGAAGTCATCGAGCATCATATCGTAACGACCGTCGCCGCAGACAATGGGCGTGATTGTTTGGGCGCGGGCGAGCCGGGGGCTAACCAGGCCAGCCAATAGAACCACCATAACGAGCATACGCACTAATTTCATAGGGCGTTTACCTCCAATTATATTGGTTTATGGTTTGACTCGACGAAGGTGGGGAACCGGTTAAATTTGAGGATTAAGTGAAGCAATGACATCGAAGAGGAGCTATCAGGTTGAAGTCAAGCATCATATTATAACCAAAGGGGTCATAAGTTGACAAGGAACTGTGGTTGATTTGGGTGGGGAAATATCGATAGGGGAGATGACGTTCGCAGAGCGGCGCTGCCATGAAGGTAAACGGTGAAAGCAGCCCGCGTATCGAGGGGGGCGGCGACGGCAACGATACGGGGCTAACCGTCCCCCTCGATACGGTCTCGCCAGCTCAACCTACGCGGGCTGCTCTAAATGGCAATAACGCCAAGCGTGAGAATGAATCAAAAGACCCTAAAGGTTTTACAAACCCTTAGGGTCTTTTTAGGTCTACTCCCAATTGTTGGTGAGCATATCGGGCACCAAATCCCCATCCTCAGACGGCGAGCCGTTGGTATACGCGCCGTTGGTTGGGGTGGCTTCCGGGGTGGAGGCGGCGGGGGCCGGTTCCGATGCGGTTCCAGTCTCGGCCGATGCGTCGGCTACGGCTTCGGCTTCCTCCTCGGCCGAGGCGGTGCGGCGCGGGCTGACATCATAACCCCATTTTTGCAACTCCAGTGTCAGGATAAAATCGAACTTGAAGGCCAACAGGTGCGTTGCGGCGGCTTGCAGGTAGTTATGCAGTTTAGCGGCAATGACGTAACTGTTGGCCACGGCTTCTTCCCGTTGATTTTTACCGGCTCGGCGCAAGGCGACCTGCTTTCGCAGCGTATCGTGGACCCGAATGGCTTCATCTAAGTCGGGGCTAAGAAAACGCTCCGCTTCCGGGCGGCTTTGTTCTTTAGCGAGGTATTGGCGCAATACCCGCAGATGCTCATCACGCGATTGGGGCAGGAGAATGTTTTTCGTGGTTTGCTTGGCTTCAAACCCCCACGCCTTGGCTTTGGCCGGATTGCGCGGAAAGGCGGCATCGGGCGTTTTGCGGGCATCCCGAACGATAGCGATGATCGCCTGATCAAGCTGCTGCATCATCTCAGCGGCTTCGGCGCGTTGGGCTTCACCGGTTGATCGCTTGTGGTCGTTGGCATCCCACTGCTGCAGCAACTCCATAAAAATCGGGGTGTGCGGCAGTTGTTCTTTCGGGGGACAGCTCTGCTCATACCGGATAAACGATTGGACGGTGTGGACAATATCCGGCTGCTTATCCTTGGCGGGGTAAGCAAGATGAAGTTTACTGGTGGTATCAAATCTGTTAGTGACCAAGTGCTGGCTCCTTTTGCTAGATGAAATGGGATGGTTAGAGTACCTGGGTACGGTCTACGACGTCGGATGTATCTACCAGTATATCCGGCTTGTTCTAACTTGTCTACCCGGCCTGACCGTTTTCGCGCCAGAGCGTTTCGGGCCGAATATGCTTGTTCCTCCACTGGATCCGATAACCTGCCGCCGCCCCGGCGGCCGGGGCGGGCCATCGCACTCAACGCCGGCTAACCGGCCCATTTATCGATCATCATCAGGGGCAAAATTATCTTTCGGCCAGCCCATCCGACTGGCCGGATGCCCCGGCTGACTCTCTCGCAGTCCGTCCTGCTAGCAGGATGCCTGGCCTGGCCCTCCGGCAGTCCGTCCTGCTAGCAGGATGCCTGGCCTGGCCCTCCGGCAGTCCATCCTGGTAGTAGGACGCCTTGGCGGAATACCTCACCGTCCCTCCCAACCGTTCCAACCCGCTCCAGGCGAGCGCGCTCTAGCCGGAGCGACTTAGCCGGAGCGACAAGGCTTGCCTTGTCATCCCCACCAAACCATCACCAAGAACGAGCAGCCCACAGCTAAGGTGGAATTGTCAATTATCAATTGTCAATTATGACAGTCCGCCCCCAACAAAGTGACAAATCTGCGGTCGTGTGCAGCGGCCCTCGGCGCGGGAAGCAATTCACCTACGCCCTGCTTGATGAGCGAGCGCCCCAGGCCCAAAGCCTACCGTATGAAACGGCCCTGGTCGAACTGACCCGGCGCTACTTTACCGGCCACAGTCCGGCCACGATAGATGATTTTGCCTGGTGGTCGGGCTTAACCAAAACGCAGGCGCGAACCGGGCTGGAACTGGTGGGTTCGGCTCTGATCCGGGAAACCGTGGGCGACCAGACTTACTATTTGGCTCCGAATTTACCTTTGGTTAAAGAACCATCGCCCACGGCCCACCTGCTGCCCAATTACGATGAGTACCTGATCAGCTATCGCGACTCTAGCCCGGTTCTCGATCCGGCCCACGCCCATTTGATCGAACGTCAAAACCCGATCTTTGCCCACTTTCTCGTCATCGATGGCCGCATGGTCGGCGCCTGGCGGCGGGATTTTCAGAAGGACACGGTCACCATTACGCTGAGGCGCTTCGTTACCTTGAGTGATACGGAGGAAGCGGCTGTTCGTATCGAGGCAGAACGTTTTGCTAACTTTACAAGGGCGGCGAAGGTGATTATGGAGCAGGCGTAAAAGGGTAATTTCAGTCGATCACAATTTGACATTAAAGTGGGTAAATAGAACGCCGATCGTACCGATCACACGGATCAATCATGGCCTTCCCCAAGCCTCCGGCGGTTGTGATTCGACGAGTCTTGACCTTTCCCAAGCCTCCGACGGTTGTGATTCGATCAATCATGGCTCCTCCCAAGCCTCCGGCGGTTATGAGAGATCGTCGAATCTTGGCCTTCCCAAGCCTCCGGCGGGCATGATTCGTCGAATCTTGGCCTTCCCAAGCCTCCGGCGGGCATGATTCGTCGAATCTTGGTCTTCCCAAGCCTCCGATGGGCAAGATTCGTCGAATCTTGGCCTTCCCAAGCCTCCGACGGGCAAGATTCGTCGAATCTTGGTCTTCCCAGGCCTCGGACGGTCTTGATTCGACGAATCTTGGTCTTCCCAAGCCTCGGACGGTCTTGATTCGACGAATCTTGGTCTTCCCAAGCCTCGGACGGTCTTGATTCGACGAATCTTGGTCTTCCCAGGCCTCGGACGGTCTTGATTCGACGAATCTTGGTCTTCCCAGGTCTCGGACGGTCTTGATTCGACGAATCTTGGTCTTCCCAAGCCTCGGACGGTCTTGATTCGACGAGTCTTGACCTTTCCCAAGCCTCCGGTGGTTATGAGATTCGTCGAATCTTGACTTTCCCAAGCCTCCGACGGTTGTGATTCGACGAGTCTTGACCTTTCCCAAGCCTCCGACGGTTGTGATTCGTCGAATCTCGATGTTCCGATAGAAGAGAGACCGGAGATTGGAGACGGAGGAAACTTAGCAGCGAACGTAGCTCTTTAGGGGTGACGCCCAGCGCGATGCCGTAATCATCGGCCATATCCTGGCTGATGACGATGACCCGGCCATCGCCCGATTGAAACCAGCGGCCGGTCGGTTTGGTCCAGTTCGAAAATAACCTGCCCGCCAAACTCTAGGCCAAACGCCTCGCTCGACAGCCGCTCGACGGCCAGGTTGTCGTTGTCGGGCCAAGCGCCGTCTTGAAGCTGCAAAACATCGTACGTCTGCTCATCGTAGTCATCGCGCATCTCTAAAAACCCGGCCTGCCAGTCATCGTCCGGCCGGAGCTTATAACGGATGGGGACCGAGTTCGAGACCTCGATGTCATCTATCCCATCGATATTGGTCAGGCGATCGGCCAGATCGCGCGTGATCCGCTCGCTGAGGTTGATGGTGATGTGCGACGGCTGGCTGGCCTGGTGCGAGCGATCCATACCGGGCAGGAGTTGATCGACCATGCCAAAGATGGCCCCGATAGCAAACACCCCCACGGCGATGCTCAACACCGCCAGCAGCGTGCGAATTTTGTTGTGCCACAAATCAAACCAAACTTTGTGCCAAATGACGTTCATCGTGGGTCCTCTCTAGTCAGCCATCAGCCTTTAGCTTTCAGCGGTCAGCGGTCAGCGGTCAGCTTTTTTGGTTGGAAATGCAAGCTAACAAGCTGATGGCTGACAGCTAATAGCTGATGGCTGACCACTTAGAACTGCTCGCTTAGAAGATTCGGCTGAGGCGTTACGCCCAAGGTATAGGCCTTCAACGCGGCCTGGGTGCGATTGCGGACGTTCAGCTTGCCGAAGATGTTGTAAACGTGCCGCTTAACCGTGTTTTCCTGAATGGTTAACTGCCGGCTGATCTCCCGGTTCGACGCGCCGGAGGCCAGCCAATGCAGCACCTCCAGTTCGCGTTCGCTGAGCGGTTCGATATAGGATTGCATCATTCTTCCTTTCGTTCACTTTATTCCTTAGAGGTAAAATAGCTTCATCGCTGACAACTGTATCGTTCAGAATTTTTGAATACCATAGCCATTAATTGTGAACCTATGGTGAAGCAACAATGGAGATTTTCCGTATAGCTTTTTGGGAAGGGAGCGTTTGTCATCGCTCCTCATTTGTTATACAATGCCTTTGTTTCAGTTAACAAGTAACTTAGCTGTCGTTTATTTTAGTTACTAAGATAAACCGGATTGTAAGCGAAATCACCTACCTTGTCAAGAGGGAATTTTGAACAGAGACGAATTGATGTTGGCCCTGCAAGGCGCCGGACGCGCCCACAGCACCGCCACAATCATGTTTCACACAGCTATGGCCGCCTATTTTGGGCTAAGTGCAACGGATTGGAAATGTGGTGACATTATTAATCAGAAAGGTCCTTTAACTGCCGGGCAACTGGCCGAACTGACGGGCTTGACGACCGGAGCCATCACCGGCTTAGTTGACCGGTTGGAGAAGGCCGGTATTGCCATCCGCCGTCCAGATCCCAATGACCGGCGGCGAGTCTTCATCGAGTCAGCACCGGGTGGAGAGGAAATGGTTCTGCCCCTGTTTGACTCGATGTTGGAAGCGTTTTCCGAAGTGACGGACAACTACAACGATGATGAATTAGCCCTCATTCTCGATTTTATACAGCGCAGCACCGCATTAATGGAGCAAGAAGCCGCCAAAATGCGGGCCAAATCAGCCGATCCTTAATCCTCGGCTGTTAAAGGCAGGAGACTGGAGATTAGAGATTAGGAGATTGGCCTTAGAAATCTCCTAATTGCCTTATCGCCTTATCTCCATTTTTAATACCGTTGAAGTTATTTAACCTCAGCAATAACAGTTACGTGACCGGTTTGTCGTCGCGTGTAATTGATCCAGATTCAGCGGCGATGAGATGGGCGGTGAAACCCAGCCAAAAGGCAATCCCAAAAAACTCGTGCGGCGATAAACTGGTGGCAGCGAAGAATAGACCCACCATGGGCCGGATCGTCGCTACCGCCAGGCCGATGGCAAAAGCGCGAATCATCCACTCGCGATGCAGTTTGATCTCACGCCGGCGGATATGGACAACGGCTTTCCCTAACGCCCCCAAGAAAACGAGGGCGAAGAAGGTTGTGGCGGCCGCTTCATTCAGGCCGCCGATAGCCATCCCGAAAGCGTTCATTACCAGCGCCGAGAGGCCGATGACCACCCCCGAAGCCACGAACACCCGCCCACTCCATCGATGCACGTTGATGGATCGCGCCCGAAGCTGCGGGACAAATTGCAGCGGGCCGAGCACCATAAATAAGCAACCGGGAATGATGTGCGATAGAGTCAAAACCGGATATTGCCTGAAGGCGGCATCGAATGCGCCAAAGGTCGGATGGATTAAAGGCGGGATAACGTGGCTGAGATCCAGCACCCGATGCACTACCGCCGCGATGCCAATGATCGCCAGAATAATGACTACGCTCCATAAAATCCGCTCAAGCCAGTTGATCGATCTCACCCTTGCTTACACCGTATCCTTCAGAATTTACGAATACCTTAACTTTCAATTGTGAACTCATTGTGAAGAGATAATGGAGATCGTGCGGATAGGGTTGACGAAGGGAGCCGTTAACTCAACAGCAGACTGAATCGAATGGTGGTTCCGGCAGACGACCCGCCAGGGCTGTAGGCCGATATTTCGCCGCCGTGGGCGACCACCAGATTTTTGGCAATGGCTAACCCTAACCCGGTGCCGTGCGAATCGCCGGATTTATAAAAACGGTCAAAAATGTGAGGTAAGGCTTCGGCTGAGATGCCGGTTCCGGTGTCACTGACCGATACCGTGACTCGCTGTTCAACCGGGTCAACCTGCGCGGTCACACACACCTGCCCGCCAGCCGGCGTATAACGAAGGGCGTTAGCGATTAAATTCGCCAAAACTTCACGCATCCGCACCGGGTCAAGATCAAGCAGCGGTAGCTCTTCAGCGACGTCCACGCTTAAGTCAACCCCGGCTGACTCGGCTTGGGGACGAAACGAAGCTACGGTCTCGTTGGCCAAGATGCCGAAATCGGTTGGTTCGCGATGGAGTTGCAGCGCGCCGCTTTCGGCCATAGCCAGCGTGCGCAGGTCATCGATCAGCCGAGCCAAGACGCGCGTATCTTCCAAGATGGCGGCCAAGTGCGCGTCATCGCGGGGATAGACGCCATCGAGCAATCCTTCCAAATTGCCCTGAATGACGGTGAGCGGCGTCCGCAATTCGTGGGTGACATCGGCCAGCAGGTTGCGGCGTTGGGTCTCGGTCAGTTGCAGCCGTTCGGCCATCGCATTGAAGGCCCGCACCAGCGCGCGGACTTCCGCCGGTCCGCGCTCAACCGCGCGCGCGGTGTAATCGCCGGCCTCGACCTGGCCCACCGCCTCCAGTAGATCGCCAAACGGGACCGTCACGCGTCGCAGCAGCCAGGCCAGCATAATCAACCCGACCAGGCCAACGCCCAAACCGGCCAGAAAGATAAAAGGCAGCCCCTCTTGGGGCACCTCCAGTCGATCCCAACTGATAAAGACCAGCCAGAAGGCCAAGCTGCAGAGACCGGTGACCAACATGGCCAGAACAGCAAATAGACTGATAATTCGCCAGAAGAAAATGCGGCGTAGATGAGGGCCAGGGGGTCCCTGCGGCGGCCATGGTTCATCGTGGGGCCACCACGGAGGGCGATGACGACGAAAGTGACGCGGCATTAGCTACTCATCCGCAAATTTGTACCCCACGCCGTACACGGTCAGGATATAACGCGGCTGGCGAGGGTTCGGCTCCAGTTTGCGCCGGATATTTTTAATATGGGCATCGATGGCGCGCTCGTACGACTCGAAGGCGACGCCATGCACGGCGTCGAGCAGTTGGGCGCGGGTGAAGATGCGACCCGGTTGGCCGGCCAGCGCCGCCAGCAGTTCAAATTCGGTGGGGGTCAAGTCGATGAGGCGCTCGCTCAACGTGGCCCGCATCCGGGGCAGGTCGAGCCTTAACTCGGCCACGCGAATGACTTCTTGGCCGGGGCTGCTCTGGGCCATTTCGGTGCGCCGCAGCACCGCGCGAACGCGGGCAACCAACTCTTTGGGGCTGAACGGCTTAGTGAGGTAATCGTCGGCGCCTAACTCCAGGCCCACCAGTTTATCCGACTCGTCGCCGCGGGCGGTCAGCATGATAATCGGCACATTGGACTCCTTCCGCAGGACGCGCGTTACGTCAAGGCCATCCAGATCGGGTAACCCCAGATCCAAAACAATTAAATCGGGCCTGTTCTGACGAGCCGCCGCCAAGGCATCACTGCCGGTGGCGGTCGTCATTACCGTAAAACCGGCGTGTTCCAGATAATCGCGGGCCAGCCGGACAATCTTCGTTTCGTCATCGACCACCAAAATGGTTTTCATTGTGTTTTCCCGATACACATAAGCAATAAGATTCTTTGATATGGAGCCAGAAATTTTAACGCAACGGACGCAAAAGACGCGAAAGACGCAAACATTTTATCCATTTTCCTTTTGCGTCTCCTGCGTCTATAGCGCCTTTAGCGTTAAATCCTTCTTGGTTCTGACTCTACACCCACCGCCTGACGCGCTGACGATATTCTACCCATCGCGGCCCAAAGGTCTGAGCCAGACTTTGTTCTTCAAACCGAATAAAATTCCTATTCAGCAGTATGATGACCACGGGTATTACCCCAAATGGGGTCAACGAACCGAGCAGAATCGCTACGCCCGCCAATATCAAGACCATACCCAGATACATAGGATTTCGGCTGACTTGATATAGCCCCCCTGTCACCAAAGCGGTTGACTCTTCAAAAGGCTTAATGGTCGTATTCTGGGTTTGAAACGTATTGGCGGCTATGACATTAATCATTACCCCAACCCCTAAGGGAATAATACCCAAAAGTTGCCAGGGAGGAAATAGTATTGGGCTTAATGGCCATATAAAATGTAGAATAAGCATTGCGATTAACGCGATCAAAAGGTAGGTTGGGGGGAATATTTTAGGACTATTCATAATATGTCTCCATTTTGTTTACAAATGAGGAGAAACCCCTCAAGTCAGAACGGTTTCTCCCCATTCTTTACACTCATCATCCTTCCGCTGAGGGTGGAGTTGGCTCGCTCTCTTGGTGATGCGCCTGGCGATGCCACTCTTCAAACATAGGTGGGACGCGCCCATCCCAGTGATGGCGTTTCCAACCGGGGCCATAGCCCCACCGGCCACCCCACCAGAAGAATTTGAACAAAACAAAGAAAAAGAAGAAGAAAAACAGCGGTCCAAAACAGCCAAAAAACCGAAAGCCAAAGGGCGGAAAGAAAAATGGGCCGCCATAGAAGAAATTGGGCCGCATCTCTGCGCCCGGCGGCAGATCGCTAAGTTGGATGCTTTGGCTTTATGCCCTGGGCAACCCCTAAGTTATAGGTATATATCCCCAGGCTGGCGACGCCGGCAATCAACACCAGCGCCAGCAAAACCCCTAAAATAATTCTTCGGTTCATCGTTGGTTATCCTTTCATTGATTAAATTCAATTCTATGACCGAAGTATAGGTTTCGATTGTGAACAGATTGTGAAGCCATAATGGAGGGTTTATGGAGGGATAATAAGCCCAGTGCCAAAGGCGATGTCGATCGTCACCCCGTCGAGTAGCGCTTTGAAGAAGACAAGGATAGGTTATACCTGATCTTTTGGACAGGTCGAAACATGATCCTTTATCATATTGATGAAAGTTTTTTTTGCGTTAGACTTACTTAGTGGCATATTTAGGGTAATGATTTAACGATATCCTAACCTAATCGTTCAAGAAGTTCAGTCATAAAGGAGTACATCAACTTGGAAAACGCAATTGATTACAGCCGCAAATGGTATGTTATGGCGGCTGTCGCTATGAGCATCTTTTTAGCCACCATTGACGGCAGCATCGTCAATGTGGCGCTGCCGACATTAGTCCGCGACCTCAACACCGATTTTGCTACGATTCAATGGGTGGTCTTATCGTACCTACTGACCATGACGACCTTGATGTTAAGTATTGGTCGATTGGGCGATATGATCGGCAAAAAGTCGATCTTTAATGCCGGGTTTGTGGTTTTTACCGTGGGTTCGGTCTTGTGCGGGTTGTCGCCGACGGTGCATTGGCTGATCGCCTTTCGAGTACTGCAAGCGGTGGGCGCGGCGATGACGCTGGCCTTGGGTGCGGCGATCGTCACCGAAGCCTTTCCGGCGCAAGAGCGCGGGCGAGCCTTGGGCCTAATCGGCACGATCGTATCGCTGGGGATTATCATCGGGCCGACGCTCGGCGGTGTTTTAATTGAATATTTGTCCTGGCATTGGATCTTCTTTGTCAATTTACCGGTGGGTATTGTCGGCACGCTGATGGCCTGGCGTTTTGTGCCTAATTTCAAACCTGTGGGTCGCCAGCGTTTTGATTACTGGGGCGCTGCCACCCTTTGTATCAGTTTATTGGCCTTACTGCTGGCCTTAACGTGGGGCCAACAGGTTGGGTTTACCGCGCCCAGCGTTCTCCTCTTATTTAGCGTCTGGCTGGTCTTCCTCATCGGCTTCCTGTTCATCGAAACCCGAACCAAGCAGCCGATGATCGATTTGAGAATTTTCAAGAACATTCTCTTTAGCGTCAATCTGGTGACCGGCTTTACCACCTTTGTCTCGATTGCCGGTGTTTTTATCTTGCTGCCGTTCTACCTGGAAGATGTGCTGGGCTACAATACCCAACAGGTCGGCTTCCTGCTGGCCGTTATTCCGATCGGCCTGGGCACGTTCGCGCCGATTGCCGGCGCGCTGTCCGATCGATTTGGCACACGGCCGATCACGGTATTGGGGCTAGTTATCCTGTTAGGAGGCTATATCGCCTTAACCGGCCTGTCTACTGAAACCACCACCTGGAGTTACGTTCTACGTCTGCTCCCGATCGGGATCGGGATGGGCATTTTCCAATCGCCCAACAACAGCGCTATTATGGGCTCCGTCCCTCGCGAGCGGTTAGGCGTCGCCTCCGGTCTGCTCAGTATCACCCGCACCTTGGGGCAAACGGTTGGGATCGCCATTCTGGGCGCGTTGTGGGCCAGCCGAACCATGCTCCACACCGGCCAATTTTTAGCCGGCGGGGCGACTGCCGCTCCTTCGTCGGCACAAGTAGCCGGGCTGCACGATACCTTTATTGCGGTCACCGTCTTGGTTTTCTTGGGCCTAGCCCTAAGCGTGTGGGGGTTGATTAAGGAGAGAAGTCTTCAAGCTCAGGTGACTATGCCGCAAACCAATGTGTAAGATAGCCCTGGTTGATAGAGCTTCAATTTAACGGTTAGTGAACGGCGCTGAAAATGAAAAATCCGTTTTGCTTCGCCGGCAAAACGGATTTTTCATTCCGAGCGAATAGGGTCTTAAGCAGGACGGCTTGGCAGCCCACATAAATTTTGGAATCGACTTAAGGCCGCCGGATCTCCCTCAACCTCAATGAAGCCTCGGGCCACAGCCTCATCCGCTTGAAACCGTTTTTGCAACAAGGACAGGTACGTGGCGATATCGGTCTGAAAAATGGCATCCGGCTTGAGAGCGGCGCCCTGCTGCACGTCCACCTGTCCGTCATGAATTCGCACATGCAAGACCTCATGGTCTACACGCAGCTCGTAGGTTTCATCCAGCCCCTGCGCCTGCTCCGACCGGAAAAAAGTTTTGAGCGTCAAGGCGTAGGACCCCACATTCAGCAGCAGCGCGTCGTCCATCGAGGGCGGCACAAATTGACTACCCCATTTGCCAAATTCTAGCAGCGTTTTTTCCAGGGCTAGTCCCACCGGCGTCAATTCATAGACAATCGATCCCGCCGGCGGCGGCAGGGTGCGACGAATGAGGATATCCTGCTGCTCCAAGCTTTTGAGGCGCTCGGTTAGTAGATTGGTGCTGATGCCCGGTAGACCGCTCATCAAATCAGTAAAACGGCGCGGTCCGGCCATCAGTTCCCGAATGATGAGCAAGGTCCACCGCTCGCCGACAATATCAAGGGCATAGGCTAGCCCACAGTACTGGTTATAGCTTCGATTACTCATACTACATAGTATACAAAGGATTTGTGAAAATTCAAACTTGCTATCTCTAATATTAATTATTGAAACATGTGCTTGACTTTTTGAAGTAAAAGAGGTATACTAATAGAACATTTGTACTAAATACAGAGATCAGGTGGCAAATGCCGGTTAATTATACCGGCATTCTTATGTAAGGAGAGATAAAATATGAGAAAAGTAGTTCTGAAAATTCATGTTTCACTTGACGGCTACCTTCGAGGAGTCATCGCCTTGATCTACGGGCGCACGATGTAAACGACCAGAAAGAGACTCACGATGCGAAAATTAACGGCATACAATTTTCTTACCTTAAACGGTTTCTTCAAAGGGCCAAACGAAGACACCGATTGGCATACGCACGGCGAGGAGGAGGCCAACTATTCGGAGGAGGCGCTGGCGCAGGGCAATATTCTGCTTTTTGGCCGAAAAACGTATGAGATGATGGTCAGTTTCTGGCCAACGCCTCAAGCCAAAGATCTGTTCCCCAGAGTTGCCGCAGGGATGAACCAGGCCGAAAAGTTGGTTTTTTCAAGAACACCATTTGAGCCGGTGTGGGAGAATACGCAGCTCATAACCGACGATATCGTGGACAAGATGCACGCGCTCAAAAGATCGCCCGGCAACGATATGACCATCCTTGGCAGTGGTTCCATCATCTCCCTGTTCACCGATCACAACCTCATCGACGAATATCAGTTTATGATCGATCCGGTAGCGATCCCCGACGGGACACCCGTCTTTGCCAACATCAAACAAAAATTGGACTTGCAACTCACCAGCTCAAAAATCTTCAACAGCGGTGTCGTGTTGTTAAACTACCAACCACGCAATATATAAAGAACCCCGACAATCTCAGAGAGACGACACTAACCATAAAATTGTTAGCAAGGCAGCTTTCACGCGTAACGTCTGAAGGCTGAAGTACAAAGGAGAACAACCATGAGAAAAATCATCGCTCTTTCTTTTATTACCCTCGATGGGGTCATGCAAGCGCCGGGCGGACCGCAGGAGGATACCGACGGCGGTTTCAGCTACGGGGGCTGGGTTGCGCCCCATTTTGATGATCAGCTTGGTGGGGCCATTATGCACGAACAGATGGGCAAAACGCGCAATCTTTTGCTCGGAAGAAAGACCTATGAAATATTTGCCTCCTATTGGCCGACACACGAGAGCGATTGGCCAGGCATTAATGCAGCGACAAAATATGTCGTTTCAAAGTCGCTCACGCAGTCTCTTTGGGACAATACAGTCTTTATTAAAGACAACGTTGTAGAAGAAATACAGAGACTGAAGCAGCAAGACGGCCCTGATATTCAGGTACACGGCAGTGGTCATCTTCTCCAAACGCTCTTCAAGCATGACTTAGTAGATGAATTGTGGCTCAAGATTTTTCCTATTACGCTCGGCACAGGTAAGCGTCTTTTCGGCGAAGGTGTTATTCCGTCAGCATTCAAGCTTGTACAATCGCAAACAACATCAGGCGGTGTCATTGTTGCTGATTACGAACGTGCCGGCGAGGTAAGCACGGGCTCATTTTGAGCTTAAATAATGGCATATATCCGCGCATCTAATCACATAGACCTGTTAGTTAGATAGTTTATTGAATGGGCTTCTATTAGCTAACCAACTAACTATAGCGTATCGGTCTAAACCTCTTCAATTTTTCATACTTGCGATAGGCAAGGAGACATTATGACAACGACAATCGAGAATATAACCACAACAAATACAAGTACGCCGGCCAAAGCCGGTCGGCGAGAATGGATTGGCCTGGCGGTACTGATGCTGCCCACCTTGCTTATCGCCATGGATATAACTGTGCTGCATCTGGCGGTGCCGTCCCTGAGCGCCCACCTGCAACCCAGCAGCGCGCAGCTGCTGTGGATTACCGATATCTACGGGTTCATGATCGCCGGATCGCTCATTACGATGGGCACGTTAGGCGACCGGATTGGCCGCCGCCGGCTGCTGTTGATCGGAGCAGCGGCGTTCGGCTTCGCTTCGGTGCTGGCGGCGTTTTCGACGAGCGCCGAGATGCTGATCGCGGCCCGGGCGCTGCTGGGAGTGGCCGGGGCCACGCTGATGCCCTCGACGATGTCCTTAATTCGCAATATGTTTCTCGACTCGCGCCAACGCACCGCCGCCATCGGCATTTGGGTGTCCGGGTTCTCGGTAGGTAGCGCCATCGGGCCGTTGATCGGTGGGGTACTGCTGGAGTATTTCTGGTGGGGATCGGTCTTTTTGCTGGGCGTGCCGGTGATGGTCGTGCTGCTGGTTACAGGGCCAATGCTACTGCCGGAATATCGGGACCCACAACCGGGCCGGTTCGATCTTTTGAGCGCCGGTATGTCGTTGACGGCGGTGCTATTGGTCATCTACGGCCTCAAACAGTTCGCCGAGAACGGCCTGGGCTGGCTGCCGCTGCTGTCGGTTGGCGTTGGTCTGAGCATCGGCTTCGCCTTTGTACAGCGACAGCGACACCTACCCGATCCGTTGATCGACCTGGGGCTGTTTCGCGTGCCGGCCTTTACCGCCTCACTGGTGACCTATACGCTCGGTATCTTTGCGGCGTTCGGCACCTTTCTGTTCATCGCGCAATACTTACAATTGGTGCTGGGACTGTCGCCGCTGCAGGCCGGCTTGTGGTCGGTACCGGGAGCGATTACGTTTATCATCGGCTCCAACTTAGCGCCAAGAGTGGTGCGATGGATTCATCCCGCGTTTCTCGTGGCCGGTGGTCTGGCGCTCGCTGCCGTTAGTCTGGGGCTATTAACCCAAGTTAACCTCAACTCCCTGGCACTGGTGGTTATCGCCAATACGCTGATGTCGCTAGGATTTGGATTTACCTTTACCCTAACCATCGACCTGGTGGTAAGCGCGGCTCCACCCGAACGAGCGGGCGCCGCCTCGGCGTTGGCCGAAACCGGCGCTGAACTGGGCGGAGCGCTCGGTCTGGCGGTGCTAGGGAGTTTGGGCATTGCCGTGTACCGCAGTCAAGTGGCGGCCGCGATGCCGCCAGGGATCTCGCCCGAAGCCGCTCACGCCGTGTTGGAAACCCTCGGTGGCGCGGTGGCGGTGGCCGGGCAGCTACCCGATCCGCTTGGAGCAACCTTGCTCGTCACCGCCAGTCAGGCGTTTGTCTTGGGTCTGCAATTGACCGCTCTTATCGGCGCGGTGGTGATGATCGGCCTGACTATCCTAACCGTGACGCTGCTCCGGCACATCGAGGTCGAGGCCGAGCCTGAGGTTCCGTCAGAATCGCTGCAACCTGTTCATCCGCCAACCGTCCCGGTACAGCCTGATATTTGTTTTGTGGATTGACCGGCAGTTTAAGTACGATCTGAATGTGGCTGGTTGATCGCCCAATAGATTGCTGAGTTAGGTGGGGTCAAGCAATAAGAAATAGCCCATGGGAGTATATGCGGATACCCGATCACCAGTTAAAATTAATAGCGGCATTTATGCTCAGGAAAGACATTGTGTTATGACAAATAACATCGTTTCAGATTTAGTGCGCAACTGTTTTTCGGCTTTTTTGTCCAAAGATAGGCAGACGTTAGAAAGCCTGTTGAGTGATGACTTTACGTTTAACAGTCCGCGTGATGACCATATTAATAAGACGATTTATTTTGAGACGTGTTTCCCCCACAGTGATAGATTTCGGGAGCACACCATCGAGCAGCTTTTTGTACAAGGTAATGAAGCCTTTGTTCGGTATCATGCTGAACTGGATGATGGCACCCGGTTTCGGAACGTGGAGTACTTTAGAATCGAAGAAAATAAGATCAGGGAAATTGATGTTTACTTTGGGTCTATCATAACCAAAAATCAAACTATTTAATATTTTGAAAGGAAAATCAAATCATGAAAGCTGTAAATCCTTATTTGAACTTTAGCGGTAATTGCGAAGAAGCCTTTAATTTTTACAAATCCGTTTTTGGCGGCGAGTTTGTTATGCTGATGCGCTTTAAGGATGTGCCGGCCGAAGAAATGGACACAGAGCATCAACTGCCGGACAGTGAAGGCGAGAAAATTATGCATGTGTCGCTTCCTGTTGCACAAGGTACTATCTTGATGGGCAGCGACGTCCCCAGCGCGATGGGAACGATTAACTTTGGCAACAGCTTCTCCATCGCCATTAGCACCGACAGCGAAGCCGAAGCCGACGCAGTATTCGATGGACTTTCCGCCGGGGGGCAGATCACCATGCCGCTTGACAAGACTTTTTGGGGCGCATACTTCGGCATGCTGACCGACAAATTTGGCGTTCAGTGGATGGTCAGCTACGACTATAACCAATAGAGGTTTTCACCTTTAAGTCTGGCAAGAAATAGGGCGCAGATTTTCGCCGATAAACGCTGATAAAAATTAAAAAATCGGCGACAACCTGCTTGAATCTGCGTCCTACAAACCGGCCTAAATGCAATGCTCGAACACAACATCCGCTTAAACCTTGTTGGAGATCGCTTTCCCGTAGGGCATGAAGCCCACGCGTAAGGAGAACTAATATGCAAACATTGAGCCAAACGAATTCTGCTCCAAAAAAGTTACTCTGGGCCGGTTGGATTATCAGCGCCTTGGCTGTCCTATTCCTCGCCTTCGATGCGATTATCAAAATCATTCAGCACCCTGAAGCGATAAACGCCACCGCACAGCTTGGCTATCCTGAGACCTTTGTCTTTGGGATTGGGTTACTCGAACTGGTTTGTCTTGCGATCTACGTAATTCCACCAACCTCGGTGCTGGGCGCCATCTTGCTCACAGGCTATCTCGGTGGCGCGGTCGCCACGCACGTACGGGCCGGTTCAGATCCATTTTCAGCCATCTTCCCGATCATCATCGGTTTGCTGCTTTGGGGTGGACTGTACTGGCGTAACGAGCGGCTGCGCGCTCTTATTCCCTTGCAAAGTTAGCCTTCCCAATGGTCTTAGATCGTCCCTTTGGGATCACTTATCAGAGGAGAATGACAATGGGAAAAGTTGTTTTTAACATCACCATGTCACTGGATGGTTTTGTCGCCGGGCCGAACGATGGCCCTGAGAATGGTTTGGGCGACGGCGGCGACCGGCTTTTTACGTGGTACTTCAGCGGCGACACGGAAGTCCCCATTTCGGATGGGCAGATGGTGCTCAAGGTCTCCGCGCAGAGTGCCGAACTCCTCAAGGCGGCGTTCGCAAGCTACGGAGCGGGGGTGTGGGGCCGGAGAACCTTCGATATCGCCCATGCCTGGGGCGGCCATCCTCCGGGATCACCGGCCTTTATTGTTACCCATACCGTCCCGCAGGAATGGGTCAAAGAAGGCTCGCCGTTCACCTTTGTTACGGATGGTGTTGAAAGCGCAATTCGTCAGGCCAAGGAAGCAGCGGGAGACAAAGATGTTGTCATCGCCACTCCCAGTATCTTGCAGCAAGCCCTCAAGGCCAAGCTCGTTGATGAAATCTATGTCGACGTCGCGCCCGTCTTGCTCGGTAGCGGCGTCCGGTTGTTCGATCATCTGGAAACGAAGCAGTTCGAACTGGAACGCATACACGCGATCGAGGCTCCCGGCGTCACCCATCTGGGGTTTCGCGTCGTCAAGTAACGGAGCAAAGTAAATTGTCTCGATTGAGACAGTTCTAAGGATGAAATTTTATGGGAGCAACAAAGCTGGCTTTGTCATTGGCAGTAGGGTCAAAGTAAACTTTGACGCTCCAGACCTTTATTTCCAAAGGAGCAAACTCATGCAAAAAATAACTCCATTTTTATGGTTCGATAACCAAGCTGAAGAGGCGATGAATTTTTATACCTCCCTCTTCAAAAATTCCGAGATTGGCGACGTTGCCCGCTATGGCGAAGCCGGGCCGGGGTCGGCGGGATCGATTGTGACCGCGACCTTCAAGCTCGCTGGACTGGAAGTTACGGCTCTAAACGGCGGCCCTCACTTCAAATTCACCCCGGCGACCTCCTTCTTTGTCCTCTGCGAAACAGAAGAAGAGATCGATACGCTGTGGGCCAACCTGTCAGAAGGCGGACAAGCGCTGATGGAACTGGCTGCCTATCCGTTCAGCGAAAAATTCGGCTGGATCGAGGATAAATTTGGTCTTTCGTGGCAGTTGAATCTGGTCGGCCAGCCGCAAAAAATTATGCCGTTTTTACTGTTTGTGGGTGATCAGGCGGGCAAAGCCGAAGAGGCCATGAAGTTTTACACCGCCTTGTTCGACGACTCGAGCATTATCCGGCTCGAGCGCTATGGCCCCGGCAGCAACGAAATTGAAGGCTCCGTGATCCATGCCGTCTTCTCCCTGTTTGGCCAGGAGTTCATGGCTATGGATAGTGCTGGAGCGCACGCTTTCTCCTTCACCGAAGCCGTTTCGCTTATGGTTCACTGCCAATCGCAAGCAGAAGTCGACGAACTGTGGGCGCAGCTTTCGGCCGATAAAGAGGCTGAACAATGCGGTTGGCTCAAGGATAAATACGGCGTATCGTGGCAAATCATTCCCGATATTCTCCTGGAATTGATGGGCGATCCTGATCCCGAAAAAGCAAAGAGGGTGACGGAAGCGATGCTACAAATGAAAAAAATCGACATCGCCGCTTTGAAGCAAGCCTATGGGGGAGATACGCAGTGAGAAACGTCGTATTATTCATGCATATCTCACTCGATGGCTTCGCCGCCGGGCCAAATGGAGAATTGGATTGGATTACCTATGATGAAGAATTGGAGAAATACGCAGAAGGCATCGTAGCTACCGTTGGCTCGCCTTTATATGGCCGGGTGACGTATCAAATGATGGAAAGTTATTGGCCTACCGTTCTTGATGATCCATCTCCCTCAAAGCATGCCCTCGAGCATGCTCAGTGGATCCAGGAAGTACCTAAAGTTGTTTTTTCAAAAACGCTGGAAACGGTTGAATGGCAAAACACCACCCTCATTAAAGATAATCTGGCCGAAGAAATCGCGAAACTCAAACAGCAGCCCGGCAAAGATCTGGTTATTTTCGGCAGTCCGGGCCTAGCCCAAACGCTTATCCAACTCGATTTAATTGATGAGTATAGATTAACGCTCAATCCTGTAATTTTGGGACAGGGCATACCCATCTTCAAAGACGCCGAGGTCCGTAGTGACCTTACCCTGGTAAACGCGAAGACGCTTGCTTCGGGGGTTGTGGCCCTGCACTATAAAACCAAACGCGATCAGGGCGAATAGCCCTAGGATTTATGCCAAGACACTTCATTGATAGGAGGCACTATGCCCGAACCCGATCAAACCCGTATTCAAGCCTTTGAGGACTCCGCCGCGTTTTGGAATTGGCTAGAGCAGAATCACGCCTCCGAACCGGAGTTGTGGCTCAAGATTTATAAAAAAGGCTCCGGGCAAAAATCGATTAATTGGGAGGAGGCCGTAGTGGAAGCCCTGTGTTGGGGCTGGATCGACAGCATCAAAAAATCGCTTGACGATGAGGCTTATTTGCAGCGCTTTACGCCGCGCCAGAAAAGCAGCAACTGGTCGAAACGCAACCGCGAGCATGTCGATCGCCTCATCGCCGAGGGCCGCATGCAGGAGGTCGGGATGGTTCACGTTCGGGCTGCGCAAGCCGATGGCCGCTGGGAAGCGGCCTATGCTCCCCCCAGCGAAATGACCGTACCGGAGGATTTCTTGGCCGCCTTGGACGAACGTTCCCAGGCCAAGGCTTTCTTTGAAACCCTGAATAAACAGAACCGCTACGCCATCGCCTATCGCCTGCAAACCGCCAAGAAACCGGAAACCCGGCAAAAGCGGTTTGAGCAGTTTATCGCGATGATGGAAAAAGGTGAGAAGCTATATTAAGCGACTTTACTAACGGATACAGGCACTCTTTTGGTGGCTCCCTACTATTGAAATATCTGTCTGAACATACGCTCAAAAAACCGATTGGCGGCATCTACATCATCGCCGCACCTTACTGGGGCGCTGAAGAATGGGACTATGATGAGTACGCTTTGCGAAAAGACGTGGCCACAAAGCTGCCGCAAGAGTCACCCATCGTTTTATACCACAGCCGCGATGATGAGACCGTACCGTTTACGCATCTCGCGCTCTATGCCGAAAGACTGCCCCAGGCCACTGTCCGCGAGTTTGAGGAGCGCGGCCATCAGTTTAAGAACAATTTGGTTGAAGTAGCCGAAGATATCAAAAAAGGAGAACACTAATGCAACCGCAATTTATCACCAAACCGGCTTTTACCGTCGTCGGTCTACGGATTCAGGCCGAACCAATGTCACCCGAAATACCGAACCTTTGGCAGCAGTTTGGCCCACGGATGAACGAGGTTCCCCATCAAGTTGAGCCGCACGTCAGCTACGGCGTGATGAGTTTTGATCCGCAAAGCGGCGCGCTGGACTATATGGCCGGCAGCCCCGTCGAGAAAGTGGCTGATTTACCCACGGGCATGACCCCCTGGGATGTCCCGGCCAACACCTACGCCGTATTTGAAGCCACCTTGCCCACACTCACCCAGGTCTTCGATCACATCCATAGTACCTGGCTGCCCACATCGATATATCAACGCGCCACCGGCCCCTTTTTCGAATTCTACAGCGACACCTTCAACCCGAACGATCCCACTTCCCCTGTGTTGATCTACATCCCGGTCAAAAAGAAAGCTTAACCACGGAGAAACACCATGCGAAAGATAATCTACTCGATGATGATCTCGCTCGACGGCTTTTTCGAGGGGCCTGACCACAATCTTGATTGGCCCATCATTGACGAAGAACTCCACAGCTTTGCCAACGACCGGCAAAGTGATGGGATCGATACCTATCTGTACGGACGGCGGATGTATGACGTGATGCGCTACTGGGAGACAGCGGAAGAGAACCCCGAGTCTTCGTCCTACGAACGCGAGTTCGCCCAAGTATGGAAAGGGATACACAAAATTGTATTCTCGAAGACACTTGACCAGGTTGAAGGCAACAGCCGGCTGGTTAGGGGCAACATCGCCGAAACGGTCTCGACGCTGAAAGCGCAGCCCGGCAAGGATATTGCAGTTGCCGGAGCCAATCTTGCCGCGAGTGTGGCCCGGCTTGGCTTGATCGATGAGTACCAGATTTACATTCATCCGGTCGTTCTGGGTCAGGGGTCGCCCTTTTTACCGGCGTTAGAAGACGCTATCAAATTGCAACTTGTCGAAACCCGCACCTTCGGCTCCGGGGTGGTGTACCTCCGCTATAACCGTACAGACCAGGGCCAGTAGTGACGACCCGTATTTTTCAGCTCATCTGCGGTACTTCACGCTCAGGTAGCTCAACCAGTCCCCATTCTCTTCAGCGGTACAAGCCATTCGGCGATGGTACGAATCGTTCGGCGGTCGGTACAAGCCGTTCGGCGGTGGTACGAACCGTTCGGCGGTCCGTACAAGCCGTTCGGCGGTCCGTACAAGCCGTTCGGCGGTGGTACGAATCGTTCGGTGGTCGGTACAAGCCATTCGGCGATGGTACGAATCGTTCGGCGGTCGGTACAAGCCATTCGGCGACGGTATGAACTGTTCGGTGACGGTACGAATCGTTCGGCGGTCGGAAGGAACGATTTTTTAGCGGTAGGAACCATTTTTCGACGGTAGGAACCGTTTTTCGGTTGGTAGGAATGATTTTAACCATTTTTGGCCTGCCCACACGTCACTATTGCAAATGAACAGGACGGTGACCAACTTGGCCGGGTATAAATTTTTACCTTCATGGGTCGCACCCAAAGTTCACATGTGGAATGGCTGCGGGTTCTGTCTCAATATTGACAAACACGCACAAATGTTCTAAAATAAACGCTATCCACGACCTTGATACCAACCTTTTCCCTCTCCCTCTCAGGCATAAAACATCGATGAGCATCTGTGCCTGGCTGTGACCCCTTGAAAGACCTTAAGCACGTTCTAAGGAGAACTTATTATGACATCGCAAATTCAAGCCGAGCATTTTACCGCAAACATTTACGGGCTGCTCGATGAAACCTTCGACAACGTACAGGGCTATTTTCTCGATAAAGGCACCTCCATGTTTGAAACTCTGGCAACGGTTTCGGCTGAGGAAGCGTCGATTCCGGTGGGCGGCCAGTGCGCCACCCTGGCCGCGCAGGTGAAACACGTGGCCTTTTACCTACAGGTCATCGAAGAAGCGCTACGCACCCAGGAGTTCAAAAAGCAAGACTGGGACAAGATTTGGCGCGAAACGAGCGCCGTTTCGCCCGACGAGTGGGAGGCCATCAAGTCAGAGTTACGCGAGCGCTATGATCGGATCAAAACCTTCATCGATGAGACCACCGAATGGTCCAACGAACGACTCATCGGCGGCGTCATCGCCACTATCGTCCATACCGCCTATCATCTGGGTGAGATTCGGCAAGCGTTGTGTATCGTGAAGCAGTAGCCAGCACGTTTCAGATTTCAGGAAGGATCATTGCCAAATTGAGCCAGAAGTAAAGGAGTGAATAATGAATGAGCATGAAAAAATAAATTATGTTGAATTTCCAGCAAAAGATATAGAAGCGACGAAATCATTTTTCAGCACAGTATTTGGTTGGGCTTTTGTGGATTATGGCCCGGACTATACAGCGTTTTCAAATGAAGGGCTTGACGGCGGTTTTTTCAAATCCGACTTAACTGCTTCAACTGAAAATGGGAGTGCGCTGATCGTTTTCTATAGTAAAGCGCTAGGGCAAACCCAAACCAAAATAGAGCTAGCGGGTGGAACCATCATAAAGCCCATCTTTTCATTCCCCGGTGGTTACCGGTTTCACTTTGGCGACCCCAATGGTAATGAATATGCGGTGTGGTCAGATGTAAATTCATAAACAGTCATGGTTGAGGAGAAGCAACTCATTTATGAGTTCGACATCATTCGTGGCTACGGCATGGAGAAAAAATGTACGGATTAATCGGAAAAATGATCGCGGTGGCCGATCAGCGTGATGCGCTGATTGCCATTTTATTGGAAAGCACAGCGGAAATGCCCGGCTGCATTAGCTATGTCATCGCCAAAGACTCGGTGGATGCCAACGCCATCTGGATTACCGAAGTTTGGAACAGCCCAGAAAGCCATCGCGCGTCATTATCGCTACCTGCGGTGCAGCAGGCCATCGCCCAAGCTCGCCCCCTCATTGCCAACTTCGAAGCCCCCACCATAACCGAGCCGGTTGGCGGTTATGGGCTGACATCGACGAAAACCACCTAAGTTATCTCGTATTATGAAGTTAAGATAGACCCGTCAGATCTGACGGTTTTTATAATACATTGTTATATGGCTTGACAACCGAGCTAAGTTGAACTTTCTGCAAGAAACAAACAGAAAAAAATATATGAGAAAAATAATTGCAACAATCAATATGACCCTTGACGGGTTTTGCGACCACACGGCCGGGATTGCAGATGATGAAACCCATCAACATTTTATTGCGCTATTAAACAGCGCAGACACCATTTTATTTGGCAGGATCACCTACCAGCTTATGGAATATTGGCCAACTGTGGTAGAAAATCCTACCGGCAACAAAGCCGTGGATGAATTTGCCGTTACCATAGACACTATTTCAAAGGTTGTTTTTTCCCGCACCCTGAAAAATGTCGATTGGAAAACGGCAAGGATAGCAAAGCGCGGTATTAAAGAAGAGGTTTTAGAACTCAAGCACCAACCCGGTAAAGACATTTTAGTTGGCAGCCCGAGTTTAATAGTCGCCTTAACGCCACTCGACTTAATTGATGAATACCAGCTTGTCGTTCACCCCGTTATTTTAGGAAGCGGCTTGCCCTTATTTAAAAACATCAAAGATAAAGTTGACCTTACACTCTTGAAAACAAAAAGATTTGGTTGCGGTGCCGTAGCGCTTTACTATGAGCCGACAAAAAAATAAAAAGTGGAAGCGTATAACGTTCAAAGGACAGCACCGCCATATAACAAGCGCATTAAGGAGTATACAATGGCAACCGTGCGCGCAGGGAACAAAAGAGTACTGCTGATCGTTGACGTGCAGATCGGCGTGATGAGCGGGACTTGGGATGCTCTCCGGATCACCAAGAACATCTCGCGGTCTGTGGAGCGGGCGCGGGCCAGTGACGTGCCCGTAATATGGGTCCAACACTCGGATCAGGAGCTGCGTTACGGCAGCCCGGAGTGGCAGTTGGTACCGGATTTGTCACCAGCAGAGGGCGAGCCGCTCATCCATAAGCAGTTCAACTCGGCCTTTGAGGAGACGCGGCTTGAGCAAGAACTGGCCCAGCTGGGTGCGACCCACATTGTGCTGGCCGGAGCGGCAACCAACTGGTGCATTCGGGCCACCGCGTATGGCGCACTGGACCGCGGCTACGACCTGACCCTCATCGAAGATGCCCATACCACCGGCGCCATAGAACTAGAGAACGGAACAAGGATTGAGGCGGCCAACATCATCAATGAACTCAACATCGCCGTGACGTGGCTGAGTTATCCCGGTCTCACGAACGGCACCGCCACAGCCGAAGCGGTTAATTTCTAATTATGCATCAAGTCAATTATTAGCATTAAGCTCAATGAGGAGGCACTTATGAGCAACGTACGGGTATTGGTTGGTACGCGCAAAGGCGCATTCATTCTCACGTCGGATGAGAAGCGTGAACAGTGGGATGTCAGCGGCCCGCACTTTGGAGGCTGGGAGATTTACCACCTCAAAGGCTCAGCCGTTGACTCCAACCGGATCTATGTCTCGCAATCGTCTGGATGGTTTGGGCAACTACTCCAGCGCTCCGATGACGGCGGCCAGTCGTGGGAGCCGGTCAACAACGACTTTGCCTACGAGGGCAATCCCGGCACCCACCAGTGGTACGATGGCACCCAGCATCCCTGGGAATTCAATCGCGTCTGGCACCTTGAACCGTCGCCCACCGATCCGGAGGTCGTCTATGCCGGAGTGGAAGACGCCGCCCTGTTCCGATCCGGCGACGGCGGCCAATCGTGGCAAGAGTTGCCGGGGCTGCGCAGCGTTAAAGGTAACCTTTGGCAGCCGGGGGCCGGGGGGATGTGCTTGCACACCATTATTCTGGACCCGAACAATCCGAACCGCATTGTCGTCGCTATCTCTGCTGCCGGCGCATTCCGCACCGACGACGGCGGCGAGACATGGCTGCCGATCAATCGCGGCCTGAAGTCCAACTTTGAACTCCCCGACCCTGACGCCGATGTCGGTCACTGCGTTCACAATATCGCGATGCACCCGTCTCAGCCGGACGTGCTGTTTATGCAGAAGCACTGGGATGTTATGCGCACTGACAACGCCGGCGAGGAGTGGCATGAAGTCAGCGGCAACCTGCCAACCGACTTCGGCTTCCCGATTGCCGTCCATGCCCACGAGCCGGAGACGATTTATGTGGTGCCTATCAAGAGCGACTCGGAGCATTATCCGCCCGAGGGCAAACTGCGCGTCTACCGCAGCCGCACGGGCGGCAATGAGTGGGAGGCGCTCACCAACGGCTTGCCGCAGAGCAACTGCTACGTCAACGTCTTGCGCGATGCGATGGCCGTCGATACGCTCGACTCATGCGGCATTTATTTTGGCACGACCGACGGACATGTGTACGCTTCCTTTGATTCCGGCGATACCTGGGCGCCCATCGTCAGCAATCTGCCCAGGGTGATGTCGGTTGAGGTTCAGGTGCTGCCATGACGGTTCGGATTGTGCTGCCGGCGCATCTGCGCACGCTAACGGGCGTCAAAGGTAAGGTTTTCCTGGAGGTCGAGGAGCCGATTACCCAACGTTCGGTGCTCGATGCCTTGGAGGCTACCTACCCAATGCTGCGAGGCACAATCCGCGACCGTGCTACCCTCGAACGACGTC
Source organism: Anaerolineales bacterium (assembly GCA_020634855.1). Taxonomy (GTDB): domain Bacteria; phylum Chloroflexota; class Anaerolineae; order 4572-78; family J111; genus JAGRBY01. Next base: position 238,226 of record JACKAU010000012.1, on the reverse strand, counting down.
CGTTTATTCGCTTTTTCGTTTGTGGCGAAGATTGGTCCCATACATCGCCGGATACGCCTCTGCCGGAAGCGGTCGTAACCGGCGCAGAACCTTTCATGATCGTCGGGGCTATGGCGGGTGGATAGCAAGTTTTACAGAACAGGAAACACAGATGACGACTCATCCATCCAAATGGCAAGACCCGGAGCCAATCAGCTCGGTTATACAATGGCTGCTTGACTCTGATCCTGCGATCCGCTGGCAGGTGATGCGAGATTTAACCGACACACCTGCGCATGAGGTTGCGGTCGAGCGGGCAAGAGTCGCGACCGAAGGTTGGGGGGCGCAGTTGCTCGCCCTGCAAGGAGCCGACGGCCGGTGGGGCGGCGCGGCCTGGAACCACGGCTGGAACGCCACGATGCACGTCCTGTGGCTGCTGTGCCACCTGGGGCTTGATCCCAAAAGTATAGAAGCCCGACGCGCGGTTGGCTCGTCCGCGACCACGTAACGTGGCAAGGTTCAGGCCCGCCGGAATGTGACGATAATCGCTTCTTCGAGGGCGAGGTTGAGCCGTGCATCAACGGACAGGTGGCGATGGCCGGCGCTTACTTCGGCCAGGATGTCCACGGCATCATTGACCGGCTACGTAACGAGCAATTGTCCGACGGCGGCTGGAACTGCGAGGCGCCATACAGCTCGACGCGGTCATCGTTCAACACCACGATCTGCGTATTGGAGGGGCTGCTTGAGTACGAACGAGCAACCGGAGGAAGGCCAGAAGTAACCGAGGCTCGTCTGCGTGGGCAGGAGTTCCTCCTTGAGCGTCGACTCCTGCGGCGGTCAACCGGCGAGATGATTGAGCGAGATCGGAAAGGCGGAACGGCGTGGACGCGCTTCGCCTTTCCGACGTGGTGGCACTATGACGTATTGCGGGGACTTGATTTCCTGCGTAGCGCTGGCGTCACGCCCGACGAACGGGTGGCCGAGGTGATCGATCTGGTCGCTTCGAAGCGCGACGGCGAAGGGCGGTGGCCGCTCGATACCAGGTACCCCGGCGTGATGCCAGTTGAGATAGACGAGGGCGAAGGCCGACCGAGCCGATGGAACACACTCCGCGCCCTACGCGTGTTGGACTGGTATTCAGCCCGAAACTAACGTAGACGCCGTTGGAAGCGGTCTGGCATCGGGTTAATCTGTAAATTTCTGCCAATCTGTGTTCTTTATTTAGCGCACTCTTGGGATGGTTCAGAAGACGTCGTTAACATCCAAAAGTTTCAATTATCAGTAGACTACAATGCACCCTAGCCGGTAATTTTCCCCAACTGCTTTTTGAAATTTTTCCACACGGATGCCTTTTCTTCCACGACAGATTGCTGGGCTAACTGCTCCTGCTCCCACTTGCGCAAGCGATCTTTGTGCTTCTCTTTGCTGACGGCAACGAGACTTTCCAGGTTAAACATGAGGTCCTCCATTCCTACTTAAAACCTATTTACTCTCAGTTTAACAGTTCACCATCGCATAACCGTCGCAAAAAGCGTCGCATTTAATCCCCAGTAGGACAAATTGCTAATTTGGCCGATGTTGCTACTACCTCGATAAACACATTGGCAAATTGTCCTACTGGGCTGAAATCAATAGCTCGCTTTGCCCCAACCCGATTTGCCCGGTAGAATCTCTGGCAGAGAGGATGACCTTATGCCCCAACTTTTGCTCCATCTATTTGGTCCGCCACGCCTTGAGCTGGACGGTAGGCCGGTTGACATCAGCCGCCGCAATGTCCTGGCTCTGGCGGCGTATCTGGCCGTTACCCGTCGATCCCACAGCCGCGAGGCTCTGGCGGCAATGTTTTGGCCGGAGTACGATGCGTCCAAAGCTAGAGCCGCCTTGCGACGCACCTTGTCGGCGTTGAACACCGCGCTCGACGGTGACTGGCTCGACGCTGACCGGGAGACGATTGGTTTTGATAGTGAGCGGGATATTTGGGTTGATGTTCTCCAATTTGAGCAGTGTCTTGATCAGGCGCGGAACGGGGCCGGCGCGCTGGCCAAGCTGGCCGAAGCCGTGGCGTTGTATCGCGACGATTTTTTGGCCGGCTTCACCCTGCGCGACAGCCCTGGGTTCGATGAGTGGCAATTTTTTCAGAGCGAAATGCTACGCCGTAAGCTGGCTCAGGCTCTGGAGCGCCTGGTTGAAGGTCATCGACAAAACAAGGTGCAGGTTGCCCTGCCCTACGCCCAGCGCCGGGTCGAGACCGACCCGCTTGATGAAGCGGCCCAACGCGATCTCATGCGGTTATATGCGCAGTCGGGACAACGAACTGCCGCCGTGCGACAGTATCGGCTACTGGAGGAGACCCTACAAACGGAACTGGGCGCGTCACCGGCTCCGGAAACAACAGCGTTGTTCCACCAATTGACAACCGCCGCCAATGATAACGGCCCCGCCACTGCTGCCGCCGAACCGATCCCGTTCGAGTCACCTTCCTTTCTCACCGATAATGTCCCACCCGCTCGTCCGCCGGCCCTCTTTGTGGCCCGCGAATCAGAATTGGCGCAGTTAGACGGTTATTTAGCCCAGGTTCTTGACGGGCAGGGTCAGGTCGTATTTATCACCGGGCAGGCCGGCAGTGGCAAGACGGCCCTGGTGCAGGCGTTCGCCCGGCAGGCTCAGGGCGCCGTGCCTAATCTACTGGTCGTACCCGGCAGTTGCGATGCTTATTTAGGGCTGGGCGATCCCTACCTGCCCTTCCGTGAAATATTACAACTGCTGGCGGGCGACGTGGAGTCGCGTTGGACTCGCGATGATATTACCTTAGAGAACGCTCGGCGCGTGTGGGACTTTTTGCCGCAGAGCATTCAAATTCTTAAAGCCATCGCGCCGGGATTGATCGGTAGTTTGATCTCGCACCATGTTCTACCCGAACCGGCGCGGGGGGAGATACTTGGCCGGCCGGCTAACCTGTCGGCCAACAGCCAAACTTCGCCCAACGATCTTTGTGAGCAAGTGGCCCATTTTTTGAGCGAACTGGCCCAACAACGGCCGCTGCTGCTGGTTATAGACGATGCCCAGTGGATTGATGCCGCCTCGGTCAATATGTTGTTCTACCTCAGCCGGCGTCTATCAACCCATCGAATACTTTTGCTGGTTACCTATCGACCTGATGATCTGGCCTTGGGCCGGGCCGGCGACCGTCATCCCCTAGCGCCTGTCATCAACGAGATCAGACGCCATTACGGACACACCCCTATTGACCTGGCCCAAACTATGACCTATGACTTTGTCGAAGCGCTACTGGATGCCGTTCCCAACCAACTGGGGCCATCGTTTCGAACGGCCCTCTACCGGCGTACGCAAGGGCATCCCCTCTTCACGGTCGAACTGCTGCGGAGTTTGCAGGTTCAGGGCGACCTGGTGAAAAATAGCCAGGGCGTATGGGTGGAGAGCGACTCGATTGATTGGGCGTCGCTGCCGGTTCGGGTTGAGGCGGTGATCGAGGAGCGGTTGGGCCGATTGGATGATCGGCTGCGCACTATTCTGGCCACCGCTGCGGTCGAGGGCGAGACGTTCACCGTTCAGGTCGTGGCTCAGGTTCAGAATATGTCTGAAGGGGAATTGCTGCGTATTCTCTCGCAGGAACTGGCCCGGCGGCACCAGTTGATCCAGGAGCAGGGCGAAGAAAAAATTGGACCGACGTATCTGTCTCGCTTTCATTTCCGGCACGCTCTGTTTCAGCAGTACCTTTACAGCACACTCAGCAGCAGCGAACGGCGCTGGCTGCACGGTCAAGTAGCGGCGATCTTGGAGCGGATCTATTCGGACAACCTTGAGTCGATTACAGTGCAGTTGGCCCGGCACTACGCCGAGGCCGGCGCGGTCGAGCAGGCGGTCACTTATCTGCTGCAAGCCGGGGATCGAGCCAGGCTGCTTTACGCCCACCAAGAAGCCATCAACTTTTACCAACAAGCACTTGAGTTCTTGAAAGCGCAGCATGACTTCGAGCGCGCCGCCCGAACGCTGCTGAAGCTGGGCCTGACCCATCACCTAGCCTTCAACTTCCAGCAGTCGCACCAGGCTTATCTCGATGGTTTTGCTCTGTGGCAGAAGGCAAACGCCGCTCAGACGCCGCCTGAACCGGCGCCGCATGCGCTCAGAACGTGTTGGATCATGCCTCCTACGCTCGACCCGGCCCTGGTCACCGACGATGCGTCCGGGAGCGTAATCAAGCAGCTTTTCGGTGGGCTGGTGAGCCTCAACCCGGAGTTGGATGTGGTGCCTGAATTAGCCTACAGTTGGGAAATTTTAGCCGGAGGCAGTGAATATCTGTTTCGGCTGCGGGACAATATCCGCTGGAGCGATGGAACCGCGCTTACGGCTGACGACTTCGTTTACGGTTGGCTGCGGGTGTTCGACCCCCAACTGGCGTCGCATAACGCCGGTTACTTTTTTGATATTAAAGGCGCTGAGGCTTTTCACGCGGGCGAAACATCATTAGCAAATGTCGGCATTCAAGCTGTTGATGCGCTTACCCTGCGCATCGAACTAAAAAATCCGATCAGCTATTTCCCGCAACTACTGGCCCATCCTAGCTTTTCACCGGCTCCCCGGCACGCCATCGAAACCCATGGGGCGGCGTGGACGGAGCCGGGCAACATTGTCACCTGCGGTCCCTTCCGGCTTGCCGGCCGGGAACCGGGCCGATTGATCACTTTAACCCGCAGCCCTGATTATCGAGGGCCGTTCACCGGCAATTTGACTCAAGTTGAACTCTACCTGGACACACAAGAGCCGGCGGCGCTACTAGCGCGCTACGAGGCGGATGAGTTTGACGTTCTCGAAATGTGGGCCTTTACTCAGCGTAAGCATATTCAGGAGCGCTATCCGGGTGAGTTCTTTTCCGTACCAAAGTTAAGGGTCAACTTTCTGTGTTTCAACACCCGACAGCAACCGTTCAATGACCCTCGAGTGCGCCGGGCGCTGGCGATGACACTTAACCGCGAGAAACTGGCCAATGTTGTTTTTGCGGGGGATCGGGTTCCGGCGATGGGGGGCTTTGTGCCGCCGGGCATGCCGGGCTATACGCCGGATCTGGCGCTGCCATTTGATCCGGAGCAAGCTCGACGCCTGCTGGCCGAGGCCGGTTTTCCTGAGGGGCGTAACTTTCCCCCCATTGATCTGGCCATACAATCGCTCTGGTCAACGGCAGCCGAGTATCTCCAACAAATATGGCGCGAGGAGTTAAATATCAACGTCCGCTGGTGCAAGATGGATTTTGAGGCGCTGCTGGATCAGGTAAATCAAGACCCACCCTCAATTTACAATATTGGTTGGATCGCCGATTACCCGGACCCCGACAACCTGCTCCGCGTCGGTATCCAGGGTCGCTGGTACAATCCTACCTACTTCCGGCTGGTTAGTGAGGCCAAACGACTGCTCGATCATACCGAGCGCTTAAAACTCTATCGTCAGGCCGATGAGATGTTAATTGAAGAGGCGGTAGTGATCCCGCTATTTTACAGCCAGGGCCATATTTTGATCAAGCCCTGGGTCAAACGGTTTCCGAACTCGGCCACCAACCAGCATTTTTGGAAAGATGTGATTATCGAGCCGCATTGATTACGGCGCTTCAACCGTTACCCGGCACAGCAGCGTGTTGTCGGTTTCCAAATCCGGCCCCCAAATTAATTGAGCGCGGGAATCCCACCGAATCTGATCATAGCCGTCTTTCGGGCCGACCTCACTGGCGGAATGGACGGTGGCAGCGGTCCAACTGCTGTCGTCGAAGTCGGCATTTTTCCAACCGGCCGGTTCTTCGAGGGCGGTAAATTCACACGGCGCCGTACCGGCCACGGGATTCGATTCGTTCTCACACGATTTATCGAGGGGAGCCTCGTGGATGATGGTGCATTTCCAATCGCCGTTAGACACGGCGACGACGCTGCCGGAGCCGGTATCGGTGAGCTGCATAATAAAGCCGCCATCGCCCATTTGTTGATTGCCCGCACCGATGTATTCCAGGCCGGTGTCATTCTCTTTGTAATCTTTGAGGATAAAGTTGAGGTGTAGGGGATAATCGGCCTTGAACGTAACGCTTTCCGCATTGAAGGAGCGTTCGGTGGTGATGGGTACGGAGTCCTCGACTATCAACTCCTCACCCAAATAGGCAGCGAACCAGTTATCGGCCCAACCGTCCAGTCTGAACGTGACCGCACCGCTGGTATCAGCCGTTGTTTCATTGACCGTATTCGGATCATTGGGGGGTGATCCAGGCGGCGGGCCGCCTCGACACCCGACCATCAAAAAGAGCAGTGAGCAAATAGCAAGGAACTGGGTTGATTTAGGCATGTTACCTCCTGGGGCTAGACGGGGGAAGTATGCCACTTTTCCAGCTATGTGCCAAAACTGTCTGAGCAAACTTGGTTGGTCTGGTTTATCATTACGTGATATTTACGTACTAACTACGGAATTATCTTGTCGATTACGGTAATCTACGGAGGCTAATATCCGAACTATTTACGCTTCACAATCATCTTGTCAACGTCTATACTGAACCCATCAAGTGTTGAGACCAAAGTGAGGCGATTTTCAATATGGGGTTAGTCACCCACATCACCCAAACCCAAAAAACTCATAAAGCGAAACCTTCCACGAGCATCCTTGTGTTAGATAGCAACCCCAACCTTCGGTATCTGTATGTTCAAGCGCTGCAACAAGCGGGATACCAAGTTTTTTCAGCCACAACAATTCATGAGGCGCGTAAGCTCCTAACAAATCACCCAATAAACCTCTTTTTAAGCGACACCCACATCAACAATCAAGATCAGGGCATCGGTCTGATGTACGAACAGCTTAATACTTTCGCCCAGAAAAAGATCAAAACCATCATGATGTCCAGCCATGTCCAGTACGAACGTATTTGTCAAGAAATGGGCGTCGACATCTTTATTGAAAAGCCAGTCGCCATCGATCGCCTGGTTACTTTGGTCAATCGTTTGGTATAACGTGTTCTCCTCTCCTTTCTCTTCATGAAAGCCGGGTCTTCCCACCCGGCTTTTTACTTTTAAAAACAAAACCGTAGATGGTCGGCCAGTTTGACAGGGGACTCTAGCCGGAGATAATAGAGCCTGCATTGTATTTTTATTTCAGTTCCCGATAAAATATAAATAAGCTAACTCAGAGAGGAGGAAACTATGAGTATCGCCTTAATTGGTCCACCTGGGGCAGGGAAAGGCACCCACACGGATGAATTGATTGCTAAATTCAATCTCATCCATATTGTTACCGGGGAGTTGTTTCGACAGCATGTGGAAGAGCGTACCGCTATCGGCATTCTTTCCAAAAAATATATGGGCCGAGGTGAGCTGGTTCCAGATGAAGTGGTCGATGCTATCGTAGAAGAATGGCTATGGAAGGCCGACCCGAACAAAGGTATCTTATTTGACGGGTTTCCCCGTACCGTGCAGCAGGCTCAATTTCTTGATGAGTTGCTAAAGGAAGTCAATCGCAAGCTGCATGGCGTTGTCTACTTAAATGTGCCGGATGATGAGGTAGTGCTGAGGTTAATGGGCCGGGTCATATGTAACGAATGCTTCGCCCCCTATCATCTGAAGTTTAATCCCCCGGCTGAAGAAGGAGTTTGCGACCGGTGCCGAGGCACGCTGCGCCGCCGGTCCACCGATATTCCGGAACTGATTCGCGTCCGCCTACGGGCCTTTCGTCGAGCGGCCGCACCGGTCGTTGATTACTATCAGGCGACCAACCGGCTGATTATTATCGACGGCTCGCGTGATATTCCGACGGTGGGGCAAGCGATATCGGAAGCTGTTAAAGGCTTGATGGAACGGCGGGGGCAAATGGCCACGCCTGAGGAAACGGCCCAAATTCAGGTGGTCACCCCTCCCATCCCCACACCGGCGGTTAAAACCGGCCACGACAGCGTCAATGTCGTGCTGGTCGGGGGGCCGGGGTCAGGAAAAGGAACGCAGGCCGATCAGCTTAAACGGGAACTTGAAGTGCCTCATATCTCTACCGGCGATCTATTTAGAGAAAACATTAAGAACCAAACCGATTTGGGCAAGCTGGCCAAAAGCTACATCGATTGCGGCGAGCTTGTACCCGATGATGTCACCGAAGCGATGGTCGAAAAGCGGCTCTCGCAGGCCGATACCGAACGCGGCTTTATTTTAGATGGATTCCCTCGCACGCTACCCCAAGCAGAGGCGCTGACCGAAATCCTGGCCAACTTAGGCCGACAACTTCAGGCAGTGCTCTACCTTAAGGTCTCTGATGCGGAAATCATCAAACGACTTTCAGGCCGAGTAATTTGCCGGGAATGTCAAACGCCGTTCCACCAGATTTTCAATCCATTTAAGGAGTGCCCCAACCATAAGTGTGAGGGCGAATATCTTTATCAGCGCGATGATGACAAACCCGAAACGATTCGCGCCCGACTGGATACGTTTCACCGGCAAACCGCCCCGCTGATCAATTACTATATGGAAAATGGCGTTCTGGTCGAGATTGACGGTGAGGGAGAAGTAACGGACGTTAATGAGCGAATGCTGTCTGCCGCCCGCAACCTTGTGACGGCGTAGAAGTATGGATGGATGGATGGTTGGTTGGTTGGTTGGTTTATTTGTTTCCAGTCGCTTATCCAACCAACCATCCAATCACACAAAGCAGGACCTATGCAAGTTAATTATTTAGCCACGAATTACGCGAATTTTCACTAATTCTTTCTTGTTTTTCGTGTCAATTCGTGCCATTCGTGGCTAATTTTATTCTTCTGATAAGTTAACTACATAAGTCCTGCAAGATTGAAACACAATGGACTGGCTTGATCGGATCCTAAACGATCCCTTATTCCAAGATATGATGAACCCCAGCGAGGAGACTCAGGACAAATTCCTGGTGTCAATTGCCATCCTGGTCTGTCTGTGGCTGCTGCGCTTAATCGTATTGCGGTTCGTTCAAAATAAATTGGCCGATGATCGAGCTCGCTACAGTTGGCGAAAAACGTCATCGTACATTGCAGCCATTTTGGCTCTACTTCTTTTAGGGCGATTGTGGATTAGAGATATCCAAGCCATCGCCACATTTTTAGGGCTAGCCTCGGCCGGTCTGGCGATTGCCATGCAGGGCCCCCTGACCGACCTGGCCGGGTGGTTGTTCATTTTTTCACGCCGACCGTTTGAACTAGGCGACCGGGTGGAGATTGGCGAGCATGCCGGAGACGTGGTCGATATTCGCTTTTTTCAATTTACTATCTTAGAAATTGGCAATTGGGTTCACGCCGATCAAAGCACGGGCCGTATTCTGCATATCCCTAATCGACAAGTATTTAGTCATCCACTCGCCAATTATAACAAAGGCATCGAATACATCTGGCATGAAATAGAGGTACTGATTACGTTTGAAAGTAATTGGGAAAAAGCTAAAACTATCCTTATTGAGATAGCCAACCAGGACGCGGCTCACTTGAGTCCGGATGCAGCCGAACGGGTCAAAGCAGCCGCCCGCCGTTTCTACATTGTTTACAAGAATCTAACCCCCATCGTTTATCTAAAAGTGGAACCCAGTGGCGTTCTTCTGACGCTTCGCTTTTTAGTCAATCCTCGCCGGCGACGTTCAACCGAACAAAGCATTTGGGAAGATATTCTAAGAGCTTTTGCCCAAGAGCCGGATATAGAACTAGCCTATCCTACGCAGCGTGTTTATTTTCGCCCAACAGAAGAGAACCCACCGTTTGTTAAATCACAACGTAAAAAGGATATTGAGGCAACCAATCAAAACAACACCTATCAGTAGCCGATTTGTGAAAAATTTGGCAACAATGAAGGTTTACGGCCCCTAAGCGTACAACTATTGCCGTGCATTGACTCGCGCACATTAACCCAGCGTCTGCCGCATTACCAACCCACAAACCTAACTCACTGGAGATTAACCAGCCACTATGGACTCGTTGCAGTCATTATATAACCAAACCGTCTTTTTGCTGTCTAATTTAACCTGGTTTGGGATGATCGACCTAGCCCTCGTCACGGCTGCTTTTTATCTTATTCTCAGCCTCATCCGACGCAGCGCTATCGGCTATATGATGCGAGAGATCTTGCTGCTGGGGCTAGCCTTATTTGTACTCACTACATTACTACCTCTACCTGTGTTCGATTGGCTGGTGCGAGGTATTTTGGTGGCAACGCTAGTGGCAACCCCCATTATTTTCCAGGCCCAACTACGACGATTTCTGGAGCGGGTTGGCCGCACCTCCGGCTTGGCTCAAGCCGTGCGCGAGAGCGCAGCCGAACGCGTTATTCCTGAACTGACTCACGCCGTAGAAAACATGGTTGACAGCAAAACCGGCGCGCTTATCGTTCTGGAAGGGAATGATTCGCTGGAGGAGATTGTTAAAACCGGCGTGTCATTTGGTGGACGCGTAACCAGCGAGGTACTGGAGTCGATTTTTTATAATGGGACGCCTCTCCACGACGGCGCTATTTTGGTTCAAGGCGATAAAATCACCGCCGCCGCCTGCGTCCTCCCCCTGACCGATCACCTGCCGCCGGCTGAGAAAAGATTGGGCACGCGCCACCGGGCCGCTGTCGGTATCAGCGAAACCAGTGATGCGTTGGTAATTGTCGTTAGCGAGGAGACCGGCCAGCTTGGGGTGGCCCAGCAAGGGCATTTACATCGCCCCCTGTCGAGTCTGGAACTTCGCGAGAAACTGCTCGATTTTTACGGTTCTTCTACCAGCCCCACCAAGCCCCTTTCTCTATGGAGCCTGTTAAGCAATTTGGTAGGGCAAATCTGGTATCCCAATTCGGGCTTTAGCTTTAGGAAGTTGTTTTCTGATCTGGGTTTATTGGTGGTGGCCGTACTCTTGTCGCTGGTCGTCTGGTCCTTTGTCATCGAACAGACCAACCCATTTCAATTAGCCAGAGTTGAAGGCATCGCCCTGCGAATAGAAAATCAACCGCCCAATACGCGCATCATTCCACCGCCGCCCGAAACTGTTTCAGCCGTTATTCAGACAACGACGGATCTGCTGCCCACGCTTCGGCCCGGCACCTTCCAAGCGACCGCCACACTGGCCAGAACCACACCGGGGTTATATCGAGTTCCTATCGAAGTCAAATCCAGTGTTAACCAGGTCTTGGTCGTGTCAGTTGAGCCGCAGGCGCTGGATTTGGAACTGGCGCCGATCATCAGCCGCACCGTACCGATCATGGTCACCATCCCCGATCAGCAAAACCTGCCGACCGCCTATGAATTGGTCGGCGTTCCTACGGCCGTACCCGGTGAGGTCCAAATTGTTGGGCCGGCCCCTATTGTTGAAAAGGTGGAACAGGTGGAAACGAGCATTTCTCTAGCCAATGCGACCACCTCGATCCGGGAGACACGGCCTTTACGGGTGGTCGATGAGCGAGGCCACGAAGTATTTGGGGTGGAGGTTCAGCCGAACCAAACCCAGGTCAACGCCAACATCCGGCCCAGACTTAATGCGCGTGAGGTTAGCGTCCAGGCCAATGTCAACGGCCAGCCGCCTCAGGGATACCAACTCAGCAATCTCAGCGTAACGCCGGCTAATGTTACGTTGCAAGGCAGCATCGACCAATTAGCTGATATTGGCAGCGTGATCACCACTTTACCGGTCGATGTCAGCCAGGCCACCGGCGATTTTGAGGTGCAAATCCCGCTCGATCTACCCCCCAACCTTCAGGCGCTTGACAGCAACGGCGTACCGGCTCGGAACGTAAAAGTCTCGGTCGGCATTACGCCCCGTACCGGCAATCTGGCCATCTCACGCCCCATCGAAATTATCGGCTCAACCCGTAACTTGACGATTACGGTTGAACCACGCCGGGTTGATTTGCTACTCAGTGGCGCGCAACCGCTGCTCAACGAAATCCAATCCAACCCTGATTTGGTCCACGTCACCCTCGATGCGTCCGGCCTGCGCCGGGGTCAGCAGGTGAATATGACCCCTAATTTTGTAGCCCCGGCCGGAATAGAGGCCCAATTTGTTCCGGCTTCGGTGCTGGTTACTGTAGAGTGACGATCGCTAAACGGACCACACTTGTAGGACCGCTTCCCCATCCCATCGACCTTCGCCGTGATTGCCCCAGGCGAGTAGCTTCGTGGGGGTAACTTCGATAATAGCCCCGTAGTCGGCGTCCGTGCCGATGTCCCAATTATACTTAGCCAGGAACAGCGGCTGCAGCGCCTCTTCGGCCTCCGGCGCTAAGGTAGCCCACCCTTCAATAATAACCGGGTTGATCGGATCGGGATGGGTAATGACCACTGCCGGATTCTGGGCAATGTTGGTAATTTTGACGGCATCTGGCGTGGTAACGACATAGGCTCGGCCTTGATACCAGACGTGCCAAACCGGCGCACTATGAGCGCGATCATCCGGCCGAACGGTATTGAACCAACTACACTCTGCTTCCGCAAAGCGCTTGACCAGCGCCCGCAACGTCTCATCCTCAGCCTCGTGGTGCGCCGGCTCCCTTGCCGATGAGACGGCGCGGCACTCCTCCTCCTGCCGTCGAAACCAATCGCCACAGCCAATGAGGCGCATGCCGACGACTAAGCCTCTAGCCGCCCAATAAATCCAGGCGTTGGTTTGTCCGGTACCGGTATTAACGACAACCCTCTCCCGGCGAAAAAATTTGGGATGACCTTCGATCCGATCAATGATTGGCAGCGCTTCAGGCTCTAAAATCAGCAGATCGCCATAAAGCGTTCCTGCCCCCGGTCGGGCCGCCGGATAGGCGCCCAGGTTGAACAGATCGGCCTGATCGAGTTGAGCCGCCTCGACGGCTTTGACATAACGGTCGATATGAAAGTAGTACCGGCTGTCATTTTTCGATGAGTTGTTCTGCGGGGGTCGCAGTGTACCGTAGACAAAAACTTTCTCTTGACCGAGCATGGGTTGGTAACTCCTCTATGAATTATGGCCATTTACGCTCCTGGCCTCTCGCGCCTGCCGTAAAATCTCTTTGATTTGCCCCAGATGAGCATCATCATGGCTGAGGCCGCCCAAAAAACGAGAGACTGGGTTAATCGGTCCTTTTCTGTAACGTAGTTCAATGGTATTGTCCAGATGAGGTTCATCGGGCCACATATCCAGGCTGGCCAGCCGCATCCGGCGGCTCTCTTCAAGGCGGTGGCGGCACTGCTCTACGGTGGTGACGGTTTCCCAATAAACTTCATAGCGAGAGCGCCCCTCGCGTTGGACGCCTCGGGCCAGTTCGGCGGCCAAGAACGCCGCCTCCTCGGCGCTGGCGGTGACATGAACAATGACATGGCCCAACGTCCAGGGCATGTTTACTTCGTCCGAGGTCGAAGCCGCATTATCGTAAGCTTGTGGATCGTTGTAAATAAAGGTGATATCTTGGTCAACGCATTCAGCTATCAAATAGAGCTGCGTATCGATCATTTCGTTGGTAAGATCACGCAACTGAGCCGGAGTAAGATGGCCGTATAATTCGTGCATCGTTTTTTCCTTACTCCGGATCGGGTCAAAATCAAGCATTCAATAGGTCCTTTCATGAAGTCTAAAGCATATCGGCAATTTTGCACCGATATCTTAGCACAAAATCTTTATTTTTTATACCTATTACTAGAAAAAATAGCGTGAGGAAAAGAATTGGGCGCTTGTTTTCGGCAAGCGCCCAAGAAAGGTAAGAGTAAGGCCACAAATTTCCACAGATGAACCCCGATACTCAAACATCTATGGCATCTGTGTCCATCTGTAGCCTCAAAAATTCTGAGGGGGTATTATCCCCTCAGGCGATTAGACATAACCTAGATCATGCGCGGCCCTGGTCAACTCATCGCGGAATTTGGGGTGGGCGATGTTAATCAACTCTTGCACGCGCTGGTGGATCGTTTTGCCGTGCAGCGAGGCCACGCCGTATTCGGTCACGATGTAGTGGACATCGTTGCGGGTGGTAGTCACCCCGGCCCCTTCCGACAGAATGGGAACGATCCGGCTGGTCGACTCATTACGCGTGGTTGAAGGGAAAGCGATGATCGGCAGGCCGCCTTTAGAGCGCGCCGCGCCGCGCACAAAGTCCACCTGGCCGCCCACGCCACTGTAAAAACGAGTTCCGATGGAGTCGGCGCACACTTGGCCGGTCAGATCGACCTGAATAGCCGAGTTGATCGAAACCATTTTGTCGTTCTTAGCGACGTTGAACGGATCGTTTACATAGTCGGTCGGGTGAAGTTCGATAATCGGGTTGTTGTTGACGAAATCATACAATCGTTTAGACCCGAACAGGAAGCCGGCCACAATCTTACCGGGGTGGAACGTTTTCTGGGAGCAGGTAATCACGCCGGCCTCAACCATATCGATGACCCCATCGGAAAACAGTTCGGTGTGGACGCCCAAATCTTTATGGTTGCCCAGATTCTGCAAAACGGCGTCAGGGATACTACCGATGCCCATTTGTAGCGTAGCCCCATCAGGTATCATTTCGGCGATGTATTGGCCGATCATCATGTGTTCCTCCGAAGCGCCGCCTTGGGGCGCTTCCGGCAGGGGATAGTCGGTTTCGATGATGTGGGTCAGACGGCTGACGTGAATGAAGCTGTCACCCATCGTCCGGGGCATTTGGTGGTTGATTTCGGCGATGACCACTTTGGCGGCCTCGGCTGCCGGTTTGGTGGTGCCGACTTCGACCCCAAAGCTGCAAAACCCGTGTTCATCCGGCGGTGAGACCGAAATCAGGGCAACATCGATATGCAGCACACCGTTACGCAGCAAGCCCGGTATCTCCGACAGGAAAACAGGGGTAAAATCGGCCCGCCCCTCCTGAACCGATCGGCGAACGGCCGATCCGATGAACAGGGCATTGTGGCGGAACGACGCGGCAACTTCGGGATCAACATAGGGCGCGTCGGCAAAGGTTAAAATGTGAGTAATTTCTACATTACGCAGCATGTGCGCGCGGCGCATTAGGCCCTCGATGAGGGTCAGCGGAACGCCGGCCCCACCGCCCAGATAAATGCGCTGCCCTGATTTAATGCTGGCCAGGGCTAAATCCCCATCCGTTATTTTTCGTCTATAATTCGTATCAAGCATCATGAGTTCACTCCGGTAGGTAGCTCCACTTCTACTTCTCGTCCTAAAGCCGCCGCTATCCTCGGATGAGCAATCTTACCTTGATACAAATTGACCCCACGGGCCAGCGGCGAGTGAGTTCTCACCACATTGGACAAACCTTGGGAGCCAATCGCCTTAAGGCAAGGGAGCGCCGCATGAGTTAGGGCGTGGCTGGCTGTCCGGGCAACACTGGCCGTCACATTGGGTACACAATGATGAATGATACCTTCGGCAACGAAGGTTTGGTCGTGCAACGTGGTCGGTCGGCTGGTTTCGATACAGCCGCCGTTGATGATCGCTAAATCGATGATAACCGAACCGGGTCGCATCTCGCGAACCATTTCTCGGCTGACCAAAATCGGCGCTCGTTGGCCGGGAACTTGCACACAGCCAACCAGCACATCGGCAAAGGTCACCGCGCGTTTGAGGTTGTATTGATTGGAGATCATGGTGGTGACACTACCGTTGAAGAGATCATCGACATAGTGAAGCTGCCTGAGATCACGGTCAAGGACGATAACTTGGGCGTTCATGCCCAAAAACGCTCGGGCGGCGTTGATGCCCGCCACCCCGGCCCCGATGATCGCCACCACCGCCGGCGGCACGCCAGGTATGCCATTGAGCAGAATACCCCGTCCGCCTCGGTCGCCCATCAGCAGACGCCCGGCGATAATCGGAGACAGCCGGCCAGCGACTTCGCTGGTGGGCAGTAAAACCGGCAGCCGGCCATCATCCTCTTGGATCATTTCATAGGCGATGGCCGTTATTTGGTTTTCAACAAAAGCTTGTAATAGATCAGGTGATGAGACTGTCAGGTAGAGAAATGAGAAGATCGTTTGTTCAGGGCGAAATAGGAGGTGTTCTTTGGCTGTTGGACGGGCGACCTTGACCACGGTTTCAGCCCGACCGTAGGCTTCCTCAGCCGAATAAACAATCTGCGCTCCGGCGCGCTCATATTCGTCATTATCAAAACCGGCGCCAACGCCGGCACCTTGCTCGATATAAACCGTATGGCCTGCTCTGACCAAACTAAAGACACCGGGTGGTGTCAGTCCGACGCGGGTTTCCCCATCACGAACTTCTTTAGGAACTCCGAATTCCATGTTAAACTAACTCCTTTGAGGTTGAAGTTCGCGGATATTTAGAAGAATCTTAATCCGCCGTTATCAATAGAAATACATTTGTTAAATAAATCAGCTAGGAGAATCGACAACTTCTCCTGCCAGTTACAGTAACATGACCCAGTTACAGATGAGTTACAATGGAATTTCTGTGGCCATTTAACGGTTTAAACTAAGCAGCGAAATCAAGCCTCATTCACATGTTAATTGTCAACGGTATCGGATCACGAATTAACGTGATGTTGATTGACTGCGAAGGATTGGAGGAGGGCAATTAATACTTCTGGGGGATCGATTTTACTGGCAAAGGCATCCACCCCGGATTTCACCGCCAGGGCTCGCTTTTCCAGCAGGCTGCTGAGAGCAACTATCTTCATCCAGGGGAACTCTTGATGCAATATTGAAATAAGGTTTCTTTCTTTTAACCCTGGCAATTCAAAGTCAATCAGGACCATATCGGGGATCACCGCCCGCGCTTGAGCCAGTAAACTATCAGCATCACTAGCTTCACCAACGACATACAAATTAGGCTCCTGTTTTAGCAAAATTTGGAGCGCAGAACGCACATGCACTTGATCATCAGCCAATAATATTCGCATAAGGCAGCCCACTAAGTATCTACGTCTTTGTAATCTATGCCCAGTGTAGGCCAAAATGGCCCTAAAAACACCGGGCATATGGGGAGTTTTGCGCCTAGCAAAAGTAATAGTTATTTTTTGGTTAGGTGACCAGGTAAAATCTTATTAACGTCGTTAACGGTAGACAATCTCACGCTCACGTTGGCCGGGCGGCTGGCTGTGAAGCTCCCAATATTTCTCGGCGATAAGATCGGGAGCGAAATGGGTGCCAGGTTTGACGAAACCGGCGATAGTCACCGTAGCAACTTGAATCCCCTCGGCTTCGAGGTCCGCCCCCAAACTGTAGGTTAGATTGCGCAGGGCCGCTTTGCCGGCGGCCAGCGATGCATAGGCGGGATAAGGATTTAAGGCCAGTCCGCCGCCCGTAAACAGGATTGTGCCGCGCTGCCTGGCTTTCATCTCGGGGATAACCTGTTGGGCGCACACCAACGCCCCGGCCACGTTGACGCGAAACGCGGCCGACAGATCCTCGACCGGCAGCGTGGACGGCGGCTCCGGTTTGACCACAGCCGCGTTGTAAACTAAAACCTCCGGGGGACCGAGCTGCGCCTGAATCTGGGTAAACGCCTGCACCAGCGAGTTGAAATCGGCGGCATCGGCCGGAAAAGCGTGGGCCGTCAGGCCGGTTTGTTCTAAGTCTGCTACGTACTGCGCCAACGCCTCGGCGCGCCGGGCCACCAGGGCCAGTTGAAAGCCTTCACGTCCAAATCGTTTGGCCACGGCCAGACCGATACCAGGACCGGCTCCAACTACCACACAACTCTTCTCCGTCATAACTAGCTCATGCCTCCGAGAATAAAGGTTCGTAGTCTCACTACGAACAACTATGTTTGTTTTTGGTTGCTATGGATTGCTAAATCTACTACTGACAGGGAACTCATCTAAGCAACAAGACGATAACCACGGCCAGCACCAGCAGCGAAACCCAAACAGTCACGGCAATGCGCATGGCGCGTTTGGCCTTTTCGGCTTCCCACCACTGCCTGGGTCTGATCCCTTTGAACCAAAAGGTGGCGATGCCGGTCAAATTTACGCTGATGGTATTGATCAAAAACAGAAACAGCGCATTCAACGCCAGAAAACTCAACCCTTTACCGGCCAATAATCCGGCGGCGACCAGCGGCGGCAACAAAGCGACAGCCACCATCACTCCGATCAAAGCGGTCGAAACGCCCATCGTGATCGCCAGCGCGCCGGCGCTGCCCGCCGCCAGAGCCAATCCGATATTTTCTAAACCAACATCCGTCCTCGATACAATCTGCTCAGCTTCGGGATCAATCGGAATCATTAGCCCCATCACGATCGACAGAATAACGATAATGACCAACCCGACGCCGTTGGTTCGCAGCGCTTGACCTAACAGTTTTAGATCACCTAGCGTCGCCGCCAGAGCCATCGCCATATTGGGTTTGATCAACGGCGCAATGACCATTGCTCCAATTATCACGGCCACATCATTCCGCAGCAGGCCGATGGCGGCGACCACAGTCGAGAGAACCACCATCAGTATGTAATTGATCGACAGATCGGCCCCATCGGCCACATCATTGTAAAGTTCCTCGCGGCTCACGCGCCCGAACTGTGGCTGCGCCTCTCCTTCTTGCCCTGACTCGGCTGTTTTCTGTCCTTCATCTTCTTGTGGGTCCGGGGCCGGAATCGTCGCCTCTACCGGAAAGAGAACGATCCTAAACTCCTCTTGGTTCGGGAAACGCTCGCTGATGAGGTCGGTGATTTTTTCAGTTTGTTCGGTCATAAGCAAGACAGAGGAACTGGCCAAATCCTCGTCCAAGACCACCGTCCACGTTTGCAGACTCTCTTGCTCATGGAGTAGCTGCTCAACTTCATCCTTATGCATGACGGGAAAAATCACCTGCAACAAACGAAGCGCCATAAGCGTATCTCGACCCTATCCGACTACCTGGAGTACCAACTTACCTTGCGTATGGCCGGCCTGGCTCAAACGATGGGCTTGAGCTGCTTGCTGTAACGGCAACACTTGGTCAATCTTAACGCTTAGTTGTCCATTGTCCACTAACTGCGCCATCTCACGGAGTTGGGCTGCATTCGGCCTGACCAGCATCCGCGCTCCACGAACCGCGTGTTCCAGCGCTTTTTCAGCCGATGGTTCACCGACGATCGAAACCAAAATCCCGTTCGGCTTTATCACCACCCACGATTGATCCCGCGTCTCCCCGCTAATGGGATCGAGCACAACATCCACCTCCGACACATCTTGCAAAAAATCAGCGTCTTGATAGTTGATAAACTGATCGACGCCCAAGCTGCCCAAGAATGCTTCATTGCGCGGCGAGGCCGTTCCCAATACGGTTGACCCCTTCCATTTGGCTAACTGCACGGCGATATGGCCCACCCCACCCGCCGCCGCGTGGATCAACACCCGTTGCCCCGCCGACAGATCGCCGGTATCGAACAACGCCTGCCAGGCTGTCAGCCCTACCAGGGGCAACGCCGCCGCCTGGACATGGTCAACCGAAGCGGGTTTGAGAGCGATATCGTGGGGAGAAGCGGTGACATATTCGGCGTAGGCCGCGCCGATCTCCGGAAAACTGACCATGCCGTAGACCTCATCCCCAATATTGAAATCGGTCACAGTGGTGCCGATTTCTTCAATCACGCCCGATACATCCCAGCCTAAAATCAACGGGAAAGGATTAGGATACCGCCAGGCCAAACCCTCGCCGCGCCGGGTTTTACAATCGACGGGGTTGATTCCCGCTGCGTGAACTCGAATCAAAACCTCATCGCCCATCGGCACAGGTTTGGGCGCTGCTTCGTAGATTAGCACCTCTGGCTCGCCAAATTCGTGTATTCGAACCGCATTCATCATCTCTTGCATCATAGCTCTCCTTAAACTTTCCGTTACTCATTGTTTACGTGTCATCTCAACGGATTACATATCGATAAAATTTGGTATCAACCGGCATGTACAAAAACGTTTCCGGCAGTTCAGCCGGAGTTATCTCCTCAAATCCATTTTTCTCATAAAAGCGATGCGCGGCCAAAAATCGGTCTGTGGTGCCCAGATAAATCTCCTGCAAATGCTCAACTCTGGCCCACTGCAACAGAGTATCCAATAATCGTTTGGCAGTTCCGTTCCCCCGCACCGTTTTATGGACAAACATCTTCCTCAGTG
The DNA here is from genome assembly GCA_020634855.1 of Anaerolineales bacterium. Taxonomy (GTDB): domain Bacteria; phylum Chloroflexota; class Anaerolineae; order 4572-78; family J111; genus JAGRBY01. Next base: position 218,228 of record JACKAU010000012.1, on the reverse strand, counting down.
CGGCTTGCTGATGGCCGAGATCCACCAACGATATCGTCCCGACAACCTCCTCCCCAGCCAAAGCAATCCAGAAGTTGCCGCTTTTCTTTTGATAAAACTCCGGGATCTCGAACAGATCGGGCTGATCCGCCGCCGTGATTGAAAAGCCGAACTCCTGACGTTGAATCGGCACAATGAGATCAACGACTTTGGCCGTAAATTCCGGTGAAAACGGCCTGATGATAATGGCTCCGGATTCGGTTGCCATACCTGGCTCCTTACGCTGCCTCAAATCCGATCCGCTTATGGGTATTATCACAAAACGGTTTGTTGCTTGATCCACCGCAGCGGCACAAATCCCCTTTCGATCCGGTACAGCTCGACGTGCCGTCGGCGTTGAAGATTTCTACCTGACCCTCCAACAGCAGGGGGCCATTCTTCGCTACGGTGATTTTGAGTTTGCTGTCGCCATCCTCAATTTCATCCTGGGCAAGCCAATTTTCACCCAACTCACCCGAGGCTTGAAAGCCGATTTGAAGGTGATTATTATCGCAAAACGGCTTGTTTTCTGACGCACCGCAGCGGCATAGAGCGACGCGTGTATCCTCCAGCAGCAGGTCACCGTCGGAGGTCATAATTTCGATGTTACCTTGCACGTATAACGCCCCGTTCGGGTCAATGTGGATGGTATTTTTAGTGGGAATCGTCTCATCGCCCCCACCATCGCGACGCTCGAAGTGCAAAGCGCCGCTGGGACAGCGCATAATCACCTCGGCGACGTCGTTCGCCTGAGCTTGATCAGGCTGAATCCAGGGCCGCTTTTTGGTATCGAACACCGCCGGCAGGCCACGGATGCACTCGGCGGCGTGGATGCAGCGTTTTACATCATACGTTACCACAATATCATCACTGTAATATTCTTTTTTAGCCATATCGTTCTCCTTTTCCTTTTGCAAAAAATAGTTGGGGAGGTATACGAAGCGCCCGGTCGCCGGACCAGGGGGCTTCAGGGGCCATGGTCAAACCGGCTAACACCAACAGCACCCGATCATAATTCACTCGCCAGCCGACGAAATCACGCCAGGCCTGGTCCAGATCCGGCTTCAAAGGTAAGCCGGCTTCGACCAGTTCTTGACACAGCGTCATATATTCAGCGCGAGTGACGCTAATCGCATCCGTGGAACGGGGATTGGGGTTAAAGGGAATGCGAAAAAAATCCACAATATTTTGGAGGGCCAGATAGCCTGCCCGGATACAGAGTTCCGCTTTCGGATCACGCGGCATGTCGAGCGTTGAAGCGCGAAGGGCAGCCACGTCCAAAACCGTACCGGCCGTAATCACCCACGACTGCCCCACATGGGACGAGCGAAAAAAAACCAGCGGAATCAGCGAGGTGTGGGTCTGTTCCAGCTCGATAAACCAGCGCTCCCAATCCTTCCAAATCTCAGTTAGATATTCTAGTCCGTGAATACGGTGCATACGTTTGAGCATCTCCGTCGCCGAAGGGGGTGTACTGGCATAAATTTCCAGCATACTGACTGCGGCTTCGCGTTCGGAAAAAGCAGAGAACATAGTGGGCAGGTACGAAATCAACACCGCTATCAACCCCAATCCGATAGTCGCTTCAGAAAATGCCAGCAGCACCTCGGCCAAATTATCGACCGAGGCAAAACCCAACGTCAATAATGATGACCCACTTAACAAATAAGCATCATACCAGGGTCTTTCCCCTACCGCCCAAAACATCAGCATGTAACCGAGTGAGATAAAGGTCAACCAGACAACCGGCAGTACTAATAGGGCTACCGGAGAAAAAAATCCCATGACCCAATCCCGCTCGGTATACGATTTAGCCCAGCGAATACGCAGCTGAAATACCCGAAAAATCGATTGAAAGACCAATCGTGTTAAAAAGACATTATCACTGCGCGGCAGTACAAACGTGCGGATAGCCGAAGTTAATGTCCAGATAACCACGTACCCGCCCAGAACAAAACATACCACTCGCAGGATGAAATCCATCTAGCCTTCCACACGACCTTCAGTTTTATCAAAATCTTCGTCGGTTAGCAATGTAACTACACGAAAGGCTTCGGCGTACTGCATTTCCTTGCCCTTCCCCACCTCAGAGGCCCACTCACGCAGCATCGGCTCCGGATCCCAGTCGCCCATCTGGCTGACATGTTTTTTGAGCGCTTCCAGCTTGATATCCATTGTTTCGGTGATATCAATATAAGTGGAGGCGTCGTGCCAACTGGTGGCGTACAATTTGCGAACTTTATGGGCCGATAGACCCTCTTCGGCCAGTTCCTCAAAGAGATTGGGCTGGCCGGCTGCCGGAAAAACCGCATCGATGGCGGCCATCCCGGCGGCGCGGTGATCGGGATGGTTGACGTAATCTTCACGCGACCAGACAACGGTCGGATCCATCGTTATGACTACCTCCGGTTTGAAACGGCGAATCTCGCGCACCAGCCGTTTGCGCAGATCCAATGTGTTGACCAGCATGCCGTCCGGCTCGCGCAAAAAGACCACCTCCTTCACACCGACCACCTCGGCTGCCGCGATCTGCTCGGCTTCGCGAATCTCAGCCGCCTTCTCTTTAGTCATTCCTTTCGCGGCAATGCCGACATCGCCACTGGTGCAGAGCACATAGGCCACCTCAGCCCCTTCTCTCACCCAACGCGCCACCGTTCCGGCACTACCAAATTCGATATCATCAGGATGGGCCACAATGACCATCGCTTTTTTGGGGGTATATCGACCGTTTTTCATTGAAACTCCTTTGTAAGTAGGGATTAGGAATTAGGAGTCAGGAATTAGGCCGCGCGTTACCTAATTCCTGACTCCTAAACCCTGATTTTTATTATCAGTATTGAACCATGAAGGCTAGCAAACTTCTTTAGGTTACTGCCACGATATAAATTCTACTACAGCTTAATCGACTGGCGAAAAATAGAGAGGGGATATCACAATAACAAACCCCGGAGATGAAAATTATCTCCGAGGTTCATCCCTTTCTGGCTTGCTTGTAAATTCACAAAATTTGACAACTCAATTACTTGCATGTACAATAATTGCATACACAAATATTGTAATTACAAGTATACGAATTACAATCAACCTGTCAAATCTGGCCGGAATTTCATTAAACAACCGCAACGAAGAGGAGTATCTCCTGACACAACCATTCGCTTCTTCGTTGCGGTCTTTTGATTAGACGGTCAAAAATTAAAATTCTCCAGTCGGAAATGACTGGCGCTTATTACTAATGAAAGGACCTCTACTATGAAAAGAACAGCTCAAACCCACCATCCCATTCACACCTTGTTAAAAGATCGATGGAGTCCCCGCGCATTTTCGGACAAGCCGGTTGAACCGGAAAAACTTTTAGCCGTTTTAGAAGCCGCACGCTGGGCCGCTTCGGCGATGAACGAACAGCCGTGGCGCTTCATCATCGCTACCAAAAAGAATCCGGCTGAGTTTGAACAGGCCCTATCTTGCCTAAATGAAGGTAATCAGCGCTGGGCTAAAGATGCGCCGGTTTTAATCTTCACCATTGTCAAAAAGACTTTTACCCGCAACGATCGGCCTAACCGCGCGGCGTTACACGACCTGGGTTTAGCCGTGGCCAATCTGACCCTACAAGCCACGGAATTGGGCTTACACGTTCACGAGATGGGCGGTATCCAAATCGATAAAATCCGCGAGACATATCAGATTCCTGAGGATTATGAAGTTGTAACCGGTATCGCTTTAGGGTATTATGGGGATATCGAACAGCTTCCCGAAGATTTGCAGGAGCGCGAAAAAGGGCCTCGCCAACGAAAACCGCTGTCCGAACTGATCTTCACCGGAACCTGGGCTAAACCAGCTTCATTTGTAAAGAACAACGGGACTTAAAGACGTTAGAACTCTGACCAAGGCGCGTCAGAAGAAGAGGAAAACAACGATGTTAGGTATCGACGACCCTAACCGCTGTAACGAACAAGTAAAACCCTGGCATACGTTCCTACGCGTACACAGCAAGGTGCTGTCGGCGCTGACCGCCGATATGGAAGCTGAACAGGGTATACCGCTAACCTGGTATTACGTGTTGTTTCATCTCAACAACGACTACACAGACAAATTGCGGCTGCAAGACCTGGCCGAGGCGGTCGATCTGAGCCAAAGCGGCTTGACCCGCCTGCTTGATCGTATGGCCGAGGCCGGTCTGGTCGAGCGCCGGCCCTGCGCTACGGATCGACGCGGGGCGTATGCCATTATCACCTCGGTCGGCAAAGTCAAGCTGGAGGTGGCCACACGCACCTATCTGCGCGGTATCGTTGAGCATTTTATGCGACATCTGACTGAAGAGGATGTCGAAGCCTTGCTCAACGCTTTTAACAAAATCTTGATCGCCGAGGCGGATGCAACCAAGGGTGACAATCGCTGCTGATAGTGGCCACGATTGTCACCCATTTTGAAGACGTATCGGGCTACGTTACCGCCACGCCTCGACGTAATCCAAAGCATATTGTTGCAACGTAATCGGCTCTCGTCCTAAGATGTTGGTCACTGTTGGCAAAACCGGAGCCACCCACCCCTGACGGACAATGTAGAACAGATCCGCGAAAAATCCCACTTGTTCCGGCCCCCAACCGGCGGAGGCCAGCGCATCGCGAAACGCGCCATCATCAATCGCCACATAATTGATTTCTCGATTGGCCGCTTCTGATAAAATGGCGGCAGCCTCACTGTAGGTAAACGCCTCCCCGCCCGTCAATGTGTACTCCTGGCCAGCGTGCCCCTCTTCTGTCAGCACCGCCGCTGCAACAGCCGCAATATCACGAGCGTCGATCAAGCTCGTTTTCGAATCATCCGCAGCCAGATAAAATGTGCCGCCCTGCTGAATCATTGGCAATAAGAAGCCGGGGCTGAAGTTTTGCATAAACCAATTTGGCCGCAAAATCGTGTAATCGACGCCTGAATTGATTAGATGCAGTTCAACCCGCCGGATAGGCACATCTTCAGGGGCCTGATCAACACCCATCGCCGTCATCAAAATAATATGGGCTACGCCTGCGGCTTTGGCTTGGTCGATCAGCGGGTTAAGCGTTTTGTCGGCGTGGATATCGGCGGTTTTGGTTATCGCAAACACCCGATCGACCCCAACCAGCGCCGAGGCATAGGTATCAGGCCGTTCAAAATCCAACGCAACCGGCTCTACATTGTCCGTTGGGGGGTAGTCGGCGGGGTGCCGGGTTGCGGCTTTAACCTGCTCGCCTTTTTCCACCAAAAACTTAACTAGCGCACTCCCGACATTACCGGTAGCACCCAGAACTAAAATTTTGTGACTCATTCTTTATTCTCCTTTAATATAATCAATTCAATCTAAAATGTAACTAATTTCGTTACATTTAACAACAAAAAAAGAGACAGCCCTTACAATTGGCTCTGGACTTGGGCCTCAATATCCTGCACGACATCAGCGATGGTGGCTTCAGCCAAAATGCCTTCCAGGGCCGCTTCTGCTTTCTGAAAAACCGTCAGCAACGTGGGTTTGATGTTGCGCCCGCAGGGGCATAATGGATTGGGTTGGTTACTGTGCAGCGCAAACAGTTGGCCCTGTTCGGAAACGTTATACACTTCCAGCAAGGTAATAGTCTCAGCCGGTCGAGCCAGAGTTGAGCCGCCTTCAACGCCAAGTTGGGTATCGACAAAACCCGCTTTGCTGAGCAGACTTAAAATGCGCCGAATAACGACCGGATTGGTGTTAACGCTACCGGCTATATATTTTGATGACAGCGGTCTACCTTCTAAGGCCAGCAAAGCCAGAATATGAACCGCTACGGCAAAGCGACTATTGATACTCATTTTATCTCCAAATATGTAACAATAATAGTTACATTTTATTATTTGTCAAATTTGGTTTTTCAGTTAAATTCCGTTTGGCAGCGATACTCATGGCTAATCTATCGGTAATTTCAGAAATTGATCGAATTACTCGTCGGGGTCACAGGATTTGCTTGGTGATGCCTCAATTAATCTGTTTATCCCGAATAGATGACGCGATGAGGTTAAGTCATCAACTTTCCAACACTAAAAATGAATAGAGGGAACCTATGGCACGAAAATTCTTTAAAGTCGCTACATTTAATCTGCTTAATCTGGCGATGGCCGGCAAACCCTACTACAACCTTTCCTATGATGAGGTTACTTATAAACGCAAAGTCGAATGGTTATCGGCCCACCTACGCTATATGAACCCCGATATTGTGGGGTTTCAGGAGGTATTTCATCCGGAGGCATTGGAGGAGGTGATCACGGCTTCGGCCAGTTACCAGAACGCCAACATCTTGGTCGCCGATCGACCTGACGATGGCGGGCCGGCCGTGGCTTTGGTCAGCCGTTTCCCCGTTTCCGATATGGATGTCATCGCCGACTTTCCGGAGCAGTCCCTTTTAGAGATCGACGGGATGAATGTGCCCATCAAAAAATTCTCTCGCCCTGTCCTGCGCGCCAAACTCCGCCTGTCCGACGAACTCAGTGTAACAGTATTTGTCGCTCACCTTAAATCAAAACGGCCCAAAGTGCCCAACGGCGTCAATCAGCATGATCCCCGCGTTAGGAGTATGGGTGAAGCGCGTTCCTTGATTATTAGAGCGGCTGAGGCCACTGCCTTGCGCCACCTGCTGCTCGACACGCTGGAAGGAACCAACTATCCGGTCATTGCGATGGGCGACCTCAATGACGACGGCGGATCGGTGACCAGTAAAATTCTGGTGGGCGAAGAACCGTGGCGCAACCTTAGATTGCATGATAAACAGCAACTCTGGGATGTGCATTTGTACAATGTGAAGGATATTCAAGCCCGGCAAAGTTATCGCGATGTCTATTACACCCACATCCACAACGGCCATTACGACAGCTTGGATCATATTTTGGTCAGTCAGGAGTTTGTCCGCCAAAATCCGAAACGCTTAGGCTATGTGGAGTACGTCAAGGTGTTTAACGATCACCTCATCGACGAGACCTTGAGCGATGATCGCGTGCCGCGTTGGGCTTCGGACCACGGGCAGGTAGTCGCCACCATTCAGCTTGAGCGAGGGATTCCCGGCGAGTGGTAACGAGTGGACAGTGTGGAGCTTGCCGCCGGGTTCAGCCGATGTGAATGAGAAGTTAGGCTCCGGCAGCAAGCCCCCACCGCTTTCGGCCTGATCATACCATACCCTGCCAGATTCACTTGACGCCTCTGCCACGCCCGCTTGCCGTCAAACCCACGCGGGGCTGACGCGCTCACTTGAAATTCAGTCGATCACGATTTCAATACCTGATGAGATATGATAGAACACAGATAACACGGATCACACAGATTTTCACAGATAAAGCTTGATTTAATTTAAGAAAATCCGTGTTTATCCGTGCGATCTGTACGATCTGCGTTCAATTTAACCGCTTTTATGTAAAACTGTGATCGACTGAAATTAAAAAGCGCCGCGAGGCTAAAACCATCGCACTAAAGAGACTGATGAAGGTTAAGAAAACAAACGGGTTACGCCGGACCAATGAGGGCGAGGCTAAAGCCATCGCCTTGAGAGAGGGAAGGACGCTGAAGCGCCCTACGCTGACGAAATCATAGCCCAAAGCGGCTCCGCACTCTCAGCACGGATCTTTAGGCCCGTGCTGCGGGGGACGACCAGTTTGTATTCCGATTAAATTCTTGATCTACATCAGGGCTTACTACGAGCCTACAGTTTTCAGGGCGTGATAACACAACGCCGTCGTGACTGAACTGCTGGCGTACCAGGTCGCCAGTTCCCCGCGAGTCGGTGTGCCGTAGAGGGGTTCGCCGGGCCAACAGCCATCGTAGCGTTGTGTTTTGGTTAGGATGGTTATCCAATCGGCTTTAAACAGCGCTTTCATCTCATCCGGCGCGCCGGGCGACAGGCAAATGAGTGACAGCAAGGCCGCCTCTTGCGGCGTCACGCGATACCGTTGCACTTCCTCTTTGAAACGCTCGGTCAGGGTTTGCGCGGCCGCTCGCAGTTTTTGCTCCAAACCGATCTCCATCGACTGCGTTTGCAACTGGGCTATCAACTCACACATAATCCAGATGGTGTAAAGCGGCACATAATGCCAACCGGCCCCAATGCCTCTTTGCCCGATATCATCAAATAGTTTACCCACGCATTTTTCGATCAAAGGTTGATACTCGGTCCGATCATAACTCATCAACCCCAACAGCGCATTGGCCGACACGGCGGCGCAACTATTCCCCCACAGCGACACGAAACGATTTGTTTCCGCTTCTGTCTCAGCCTTGGCTATCAACCACACTGGGATTTCTCCTGAGGTCGATATACTAGCAACTAGCCGTTCGACCGGCGCTTGCACGATGGCTCGATGGCGTTCCGGCTGGGAAGAATACGGCAGCAAGCGCAGCACCAATCCCACGTCGTCGGCATCCGGCGGTAGGTGATCGTGGTTGTAGTAGCGAAAGCCCGTAGCGGCCAGCGTCTCGAACACCATGTCGATGGACTGGGCCATATCGTGGCCGTGCCGGGTGAGGATTTCGGCGATAAAACCCGCCGGAAAGGCCCGGCCAATTATCTCTGACACACCGAACACGCCCCGCCGCTGGATCTCCCAACTTTCCCGGAACGATAAGTCGGCCAGCAAATACCCCTCCGCCATCTCGATCACCTTGGGCAGGGTCTCGACAAACGGAGTAAAAATCGGCCGGCGCGGTTTTTCGGACTCAGTCACGGGTTTTTTCGATTTAGATTTGAGGGAAAACAGATCGGTGACGTCTTCTACTTGATTTTCAACGACCGCGCAATACTCAACCAACGTCGGCAAGCTGAGCGACTCGGCCAGTTCGCGGGCCGCAGCCAGTTGGACGGTACAGATTTGGTCGATCTCGCCCATGACACCGGTCAGCACCAGCGCCCCCAAGATTTGTTCAGGAGCCGGCCTCTGGTGAGGAGCGAAGCCGGCGGCCTCGATCGTTTTGAGAATGGGATAGGTGTATCGCTGTCGGGTCAAATCCTGGCGGATTGTCGAGATATCGCGCAAAAGCTGCCAGACGAAATTTAGGTGATCGACCAGTCGGCTCAACGATGGGACAGCCTCTACCCGGCCCAACGCCATCGCCGCGCCGATGATCGGCAGTTTGGTGACAGCCAGCTGCTGAGGTAGGGCCGTCAAAGCCGCTTCATCGAGCGGTAAATCGGCCCGGTTGTCGGTGGACCAATCGGCCAGGGTCGCCTCAGCATAGTCGTTCCAACCCCGTTGATGGTACTGCCAAAAAGCGGCCGTTCCGGGAAATATCTCCATCAGATGACGGCCGGCCTGCTGACGGAGACTCTGGGCCAAAAAAAGATTGGTCTGGTCGAAGTTCGTTCCTTCGTCTAAAATCGCTTCCTGAGTGTATACGGCGGCAAAGTTAATAACAGCCGTCAAAAAAAGCGCTCGTTCCAGCATCTCCCTTTCGGCCGATTTCGCCATTTGCCAGTCGTCAATTAACCAAAAGTGAAGGTAAAGGCCAGGGTGGTCATTCTCGCGACTAAGAATGTCGCTAAACTGGCCGGTTTCGGCGTAGAACGTCGCCAGATTATTTTTGAGCAGAATACTTTGCCGAAACAACGTCGGGGGTAAGCGGGTAAAAAAATTTTCAATCTCAGGCCAAAAGCGATTTCGTTGGGGTTGGTAACGGGCTATCAGATTCATCGTCATGCTTCTCTATAAATTACACAAGTAAGATTGACCCTACTCTACGTGAAGATATAATACAATGAATGAAATATTTGATCATCATCGAAAAAACAAATACAGGCTATTCTGCTTACTCTCCCGATCTGGATGGATGTGTCGCCACAGGGGATACCCCGGAAGAGGTTGAGAAAAATATGCACGAGGCCATTGAGTTTCATTTGGCCGGCCTAAAACTCGAAGGCTTGGAGCTACCTGAGGCTCATACCTATTCGGCTTACGTAGAAATAGCCGTTTAGAGCGTTTACGGTACTGCCATCCCCACCGCTTCAACCAAAACCATATAGCTTGGCTGAACTCTACTGAGTAACCATCTGAGAGCGCTCAAACTCGCCCTCTTGCCCATTGCCACAAAAAATCACCTTTGACCACGGTGTTCCACGCTGCCGATCTTACCGCCAGTATACTACTATAATTCGTACGAGTCGAGGCTTTCTGAGGCGGCCTAAAATTTTTTCCCGCTTTGCGCCATCGCCCAAGTAGACTACAATTTAAAGTTGAGATCAATTCAATTAAGGACATTCATCCTGTGAAAGTAACCCTCAGCCTCAAATTCTTAACGGTGACCATCCTGGCTCTGTTGCTAACCAACTGCCGATCCGGCCCGCTGCCTGAACCGACAGCTATCGCCGAGCAGCCTACCTCGTCGCCAACCGCAACCGCTACACCTACTCCAACCGCAACCTCGACCCCGACGATCACCCCCACGCCGACCCATACTCCTACCCCGACCATCACCCCCACGCCAACGCCACATCCGATGGAGCCGTTTACCATCGAAGGGCTGCGCGAGCGTGACTACCCCGGTGGAACAATTAACATCCGGTCGGTGCTGACGACAACCGCAACCTTTACCCGCTACTACATCGATTACCCCAGCGACAATCTGACCATCACCGGCATCATGCAAATCCCGCCCGGCGACGGCCCATTTCCGGTGGTAGTGCTCAACCACGGCTACATTCCCCAGTCGAGATATTGGTCTGGCGCCGACACCTGGCGCGCCGCCGAATATTTGAACGCCCACGGCTATCTGACGCTCTCGTCGGACTTTCGCACCTGGGGCCAGTCTGATTCCGGCGACAACTTTTTCCGCAGCGGACTGCTCCTCGACGCCCTCAATCTGGTCGGCTCCGTGGGCTCGATTCCCCAAGCCGACCCCAATCGCATCGGCATGTGGGGGCACAGTATGGGCGGCGGCGTAACCACCAAAGCCATTACCGTTGACCCACGGATCAAGGCCGCGGTGCTGTACGCCCCGGTCAGCGCCTACGACCCCGAAGTGATCGACCGTTGGGGGGCCGGTATCCGGCGGGAAACGGAGGAGCGGCTGGTCGCTGCGTACGCCGACGCCGTCTACAGCCCCACCTTTCTGGAGCGGACCTCACCCATCAATTATTTAGAGTTCGTCACCGCTCCGGTTCAAATTCACATTGGCACGGCCGATACCAGCACCCCGCCGGAGTGGTCGGCCAATCTGAATAAGGCCCTCATTAAGGCCGATCGAGAAGTTGAGTATTTTGTTTATCAGGGTCAGGGGCACGCTTTCGAAGGTGAAAGCTGGCGGCTCTTTATGGAACGCGTCACCGACTTTTTCGACCGTCATTTGGGAAGCGGCTTTTAATCATGAGCCATTTTCCTGTTCGCCTTGGCGGCGGCATTGCCCTGCTGGTGCAAGCCTTTCTATTGCAGTTTCTCTGGACTCCCCATAACACTTTAGTCGGTGAGACGCCCATCTTTACATCTATAACTATTTCGGTTTTCATGACACTGCTGGCCGTGCTCGGGTTTGTCTTTTTGCGACCAACCGGCTGGATTGTGGCGATGCTGGTGCAGACGATCTGCCTGTTGACCGCGCTCTTTATTCGTTTCTCGACCTCGTCATTCCAGGCGGCGGCTCACTTCACCATGTTGTACAGCATCGGCATGGTGCTGTACCTCAATGCGCATGCGGTTCGGTCGGCGTTTGAGCGCCGATTCCAAAACGGCCATACGGAAGAGGTCAAGTTATGAACCCTCAAGCCGATCTGGATTTACTACAACGGTTTGAGCCGGTCATTTATTATAACCGGGGGGAAGAGTTCTTTCCCATCGATATTGCTCGCTACGTGGAGGTGTGTAACCTATGGGTTAAACGCTCCAATGCCGCTGAAGCCGAATGTTTGACCACTAACCAGCAGTTGACCCTGGGCACGCTGGCCCAACCCCGCACCGACCGCTTTGGATCGATCTACTTCCTTAAATTTGCCGATCCGCTGACCGCAGCCGAACTGGCCTCTTACAAATTTCACGAAATGGCTCACGCGGATCCGGCGCAAACCTTCTATGCCGGACGGGGACGGCTGGCTCGGGTGGGTTATGTATCGCGCTTGGCTCACGCGGTCTTTCAACTTTCGCTACTAACTCGCGGCCGGGTGCCCGGTGATGCGGCCGCCGCCGCCTCAATTGTTTTCAAAAGCATCCAGGCCAGGCAGGAGGAGTACCGTTATTGCGGCCGGGTTGTGCGTGAGAATGGCTGGATCATATTACAGTACTGGTTTCTATATGCCTTCAACAATTGGCGCAGCGGCTTCTACGGCATGAACGATCATGAAGCCGACTGGGAGATGATTTGTATTTATCTATCCGATTCACCTGATGACGGCGCCGTTACCCCAGAATGGATCGCTTATGCCTCGCACGATCTGTCCGGCGATGATCTGCGCCGCCACTGGACCGATCCCGAGCTAGAAAAAATCGGTGAGCACCCGGTGATTTACGCCGGGGCCGGCTCTCACGCCAGTTATTTCAGCGCGGGCGAATATTTGGTCGAAGTCGAAATCCCCTCGCTTACCCCACTGCGGCGGGTTTATGACCGGATGCAAAAATTTTGGGCCGAGAAGCTGCGCCAGTTCTCCGACGAGCCGCACCCCGCTGAAGCCGTCGAAGGGCCGAATTTTTTTCGGCTGCCCTTCGTCGATTACGCTCGCGGCGATGGGCTATCGATCGGTCCCTGCCAGGCCAAACGCTGGGCGATGCCCCGCCTGATTAACCAGTCCCTGCCCTGGGTATCGCAGTATCGCGGCTTGTGGGGTCGCTACATTTACGATCCGCTGGCCGGCGAAAATGCGCCCGGCGGGCCAATGTACAACCGCGACGGCTCCGTACGCCGCGCCTGGTACGATCCGCTGGGCTGGGCCGGTCTGGATAAGGTTGTCCCCCGTCACCAGGCCCTATTGCGCGTTCACGAGCAGCACGCCCATTTGGCCGTGCGGCAGGCGGAACTTCTGGAGTTGATCCATACTAAAAGCGATCAACTTAACGGGTTGGGTATCGAGGCCGCCGCCGTGCAAAACCGGCCCCATTTAAAAGAAGTGTACGAGAGCCACCGGAAGAAAATCAAAACGCTGTCCGACGAAGTCGACGATCTGCGAGCCGAGTTTGCCCAAAACCGGGCCACCTTGGAAGCCTTCCAACTATACGCCGACCAACTGGAGCAGGGCGATTTCGGCTCCACCCGCAGCCACATTCGGCGGGCCGCTGCGCCCATCCCGGAGAGCGAACTCCAAATTGGCCGACTGCTGGAAGGCTGGGCCGCGGTCAGTATCGGCTTGATGCTAATGAGTTTGGTCGCGCTGATCATTTTTGCCCCACAGAACTGGCTCATCGGCATCATCTCTATCGTCATCCTCTTCATTGTCATCGAGTCCACCTTCCGCCGGCGGCTGTACAAGCTGATCACGAATGTGACCATTAGTCTGGCCATCTTCGCCGCCGTCGTCTTGATTTTCGACTTCTTCCCGTGGATCGCTGTGGTAGTGGCGTTAGTGGCCGGGGGGTATCTGGTTTGGCAGAACTTGCGGGAGTTGTGGAGCTAGAGGAATTGAGAATTGAGAATGAAGAATGAAGAATGAAGAATCAGCGGTGGTAGGAACCGTTCGGCGGCGGTACGAATCGTTCGGCGCCCGGTACGGGCCGTTCGGCGATGGTACGAATCGTTCGGCGCCCGGTACCAACCACTCGGCGATGGTACAAACGGTTCGGCGGTGGTACGGACCGTTCGGCACTCGGTACGAACCGTTTGGCGGTGGTACGGACCGTTCGGCGCTCGGTACGAATGATTCGGCGATGGTACGGACCGTTCGGCGGCGAGGAATGGCTTCGGCGTAGTCAAATCAATCGCCTAATCTCCAATCCCTAATCTCCTTTTTACTTCACCGCCCCAATACGCCGCAGCTTGGGTTCAAGCTTAGCCCGAACGGCGGCAAAACGAGCGGACAGAAAGGTACACAAAAACCAGATCAGCCCCAGACCGAACACAATCCCGGTCAAGTTACGCAACCACCAATTCAGCGTGCCGATGGTTGTGCCTTGATAAAATGAGGGTGAAAAAATCCCGCCCGTTAAAACCACAGCCCAGGCGTTGCTCTCGCGAAAGCCGGAGCCGCCATTGTCGCTGATCATGTGGCTGATGCCGTCGACCAACAGCGGCAGGGCCAGTACCACCAACCCTAGAAAGCTCACTTTTGGCCGCCCTCCGGCCAGTCCCCAGCCCAGTCCACCCACGACGATGGCAATGAAAATCGCAATCATCCGGTGGTTGAGCGCTGTTTTGTAACCGATCTCGGCATTGCCGGTAAAGGCTTGCAGGTTATAGGGATCGGCTCCAAATTGAAGCAGTTGCTCCAGCGAATAAGTTTGAAAACCACCGGACTGGCCGAATAAGAAGTAAGATCGCTGCGGAAGTTGGTGATTGTGCGGCGCGAGAAACTCATAAACCCATTGACCGGCTCCGGGCAACCCGGCCGCCATAAATACCGGGGCCAGGAAGCCCAAGACCAAAATAATCCAGGCCAGCAGCACGGCCAGCAGTAGCCAATAGCGCGTCACAAACAAGATGATTTTTTGGAGGGTGATCACGATGCTGCGGGTGCGGCCCGTGACAACGATGCGATTATCTTCAGTGGGCGTCATACTAAAAATAGTAGCCAGATTAGCCGAATTAGGCAAAAGCACCGCAAGATATATTTCACATAAACTGAATAAGTTCTGCGCAACTTCTGCACATTTCTTCTTTAGAATAAAAACAATTCAACAACAAATTGTACCATCGGCTCGACTCTGAAGGAGTCTGACAGACTCACTGAAGACGAGGCCGGTGATGAAAATTTGTTTCACCCTCACCCCGTCGCTGACGCGACTCCCCTCTTCCTGAGGGAGAGGGGTTGGGGGTGAGGGATGTTTTCAAAGAAGCTTAGTTCAAAGGAGATTAGAGTGAAACGTTTTCTCACGAAGAAATGGTTAATTATCGGCGGCGGGGTGGTGGCGTTGGCTTTGGCCGGCGTCCTGGCCGTGAGCGCTGTGGCCCTGGCTCAGGGGTTTCCGGGCCGAGCCGGCTTCGGGCCGCGAGCCTTCGCCTTTCAAGGACACTCCGACGGCGACTTCTTTTTTGACGGTCCCCACGAGCGCGGGTTCTTTCAGGAAGGGCCGGGTCGCGGCCATAAAGGCCATCATGGCGGTGTGACCGGCGAAGTGACGGCGATTGACGGCAACACGCTCACCGTCGCCGATCGTGATGGCGAGTCGATCACGGTTAATGTGACCGAGGACACCCAGGTTTTCCTGGTTGAAACCGGCAGCGAAGGCAGCATCAGCGATATTCAAGTCGGCAGCAATATCGGCGTTCGCGGCCAACGAAATGACGACGATTCGGTCGATGCGCGGGGCGTAACGGTGATGCCGGCCGGGGATATGGCCGGCGGTCGCGTCACTGATATTGACGGCGATCAGATTACGGTCGACAATCCCCGTGATGAAACAACCACCATAATAACTACCGACGACAAAACCACCTTCCGGCTGGGTCGCGATAACGAGGCCGGCTCGATCTCGGATGTCACCACCGACAGCGCCGTAATGGCTTTTGGAGAAACCCAAAGCGACGGTTCGCTGACCGCTCGACTGGTTTTGGTTCACGAACACCCCATGAAGGGCGGCGAGCGTGGAATGAAGGACGGCGCGCGTGGCCCACGGCAAGGCTTCCACGGCGGTGAGGTGACGGCTATCGACGGCGCGAACTTGACCGTCAAAAATCGCGACAGCAATGACATCACCATCGTCACCGACGAATCCACCCAATATCGTACCCGTGATGGTTCAGACGTTTCCTTTAAGAGTATTGAAGTCGGCAGCCACATCGCGGTTAAAGGCCAGCCGGTAGAAGATCAAGAAAATACGATCAAAGCGGACGTCATCGACATCTTTCAACCCAAAAATCCGTAAAGAATACGCCAACTAACACCCGTTTAATCGTTCCCCGCTATAATAAGACCTCACATCATACCGTGGGGTCTTATTTTTATTAGGAGTCATCATGAACACCATCCACCACTGGACAACCGCTAACATCCCCGACCAAACCGGCCGAATTGCTGTTATTACTGGAGCTAACAGCGGTTTGGGCTACCAAACCGCGCTGGCTCTAGCGAGTAAAAACGCCCACGTGGTCATGGCCTGTCGCAACCTGGCCAAGGCCAATGCCGCCCGCGACAAAATACTACAGCAGACGCCGGAGGCCTCGCTGACCGTTATGGCGCTTGACCTGGCCGATCTGGCCTCAATTCGCGCCTTTGCCGCCGCTTTCCTGACCCGGTACGATCGGCTCGATCTGCTGATCAACAACGCCGGCATTATGATTCCGCCGCTCCGCCACACCGCTGACGGCTTCGAGTTACAGTTTGGCACGAACCATTTAGGACACTTTGCCTTAACCAGCCTCCTGTTGGAGCGGCTGATGGAGCAGCCTAACAGCCGAATAGTAACGGTTTCAAGTATCGTGGCTCACATCGGCCGGATAAAGTTTGATGACCTGATGCACCAACGGCGGTACAATCGGTGGCTAGCCTACGGGCAGAGTAAACTGGCTAATCTTCTCTTTGCCTCTGAGTTACAGCGTCGATTAGTCGCAGCTAAGGCCACCCCCATCAGCCTGGCGGCCCACCCCGGTGGTTCGACCACCAATTTACAACACGCCGGTATCGGCATCGACAACGCGTTTTCTCAAAAACTATTGATGCTTCTGGTCAGTCCTTTTCTACAAAGCGCCGCTATGGGCGCTTTACCGCAATTGTACGCCGTTACGGCTCCCGGTGTTCAAGGCGGCGACTATTTAGGTCCAGGCGACTGGTTCGGAATCACCGGCTACCCAGCCAAAGCCCGACTCCCCTGGTCGGCCAGGGATCAAACTGCGGCCAACTGGCTTTGGCACGAATCGGAAAGATTAACAGGCGTCAGCTATGACGCGCTAATCCCTCAGGTCGAACCCGCTACAACTCCCTGATCCCTTTCTCAGAAAATCTTTAACTTTAAATGTTAAGCTTACCTCCAGTAAGAAATCTAATTTATTTTCGATGAGGAGGTTACATTATGGATAGAATTCATGTGATGGAGTTGGTTCGCTCGTTTCAGGTGGGCGAGATCGACCGGCGAACGTTCCTGAAGCGGACGACCGCAGCCATTGGTAGTTTGGCCGCGGCGAACACCTTGCTGGCTGCCTGCGCCGCCTTTCCCAACGAAGAGGCCCCCCCGGTCATCGACGAGTCGCAGCCGGCGGCTGCGCCCGGCATGGAAACTGAAGGCGATTTGACCGTCGGCATCGTCGAGTATCCCGACACCGATGATGAGACCTTAATGGGCTACCTGGCCTATCCAAGCAGCGGCGAAGCAGTTCCGGCGATCATTGTCATCCAGGAATGGTGGGGGCTTAATGACCACATCAAAGACGTTGCCCGCCGCTTTGCCAATGAGGGTTTTGTCGTCCTGGCCCCCGACCTCTACCACGGCCAGGTGGCGACCGAGCCGGATGAAGCCCGCAAACTCGTGATGGAACTCGACAATGCGGAAGCTGTCAAAGAAATTGAGCAGGCCATCGCTTATTTGCAAGAGCAAGATTACGTCAGTGGCGATAAAGTGGGCGTAGTCGGCTACTGTATGGGCGGAGGGTTAGTGCTACGCACGGCTCTGGCTTCTGACGATGTCGGCGCAGGCGTGGTCTACTACGGCAGCCCGCTTGATCCAGCGGAGGCCGGCGAGGTTAAAGCGCCCATCCTGACCTTCGTTGGGACTGAGGACAACATTCCGGTCGACGCCATTGAGGCGATGCACGCCGCTTTTACAGAAGCCGGCATCAAGAATGAATACGAGGTGTACGACGGCGCTCAACACGCCTTCTTCAACGATACCCGCGAGAGCTACAACGAACAAGCCGCCACCGACGCCTGGCCGCGCACGTTGGCCTGGTTCCACGAAAATTTAAGCTGATAACTTGAGGCAATACCAGACCTTACAGGTTTTCAAACGCTATTTCTAACTGCATTCATATCCCAACCGGAACGGTTCTTTACCTCAAACGTAAATTCGGAAACTTGTAAGGTCTGACTCCTAAAGTCTTACTTACCCCTCTCAGAACCCCCGCGATACTCCAAAACCTTCACAGGAGTTTGCGTTTAAATTCACTAATTTCTCATTCAAATATGCACGAAAACTGCACAATTGCGCCGTAAACTGAGGGTATCTAATCAATACACAAGGAGATACCTACCTCATGCTGTGGTTAAAGAAAAACTGGCTTTGGCTGGCGGTCAATATTATCGCCATTGTTCTCTTAGTTTCAATGCTCAATAATTTTAGCTTCGACTTTTCCGACGGCATTGTACCGACCGTCACCATCGAGCAAAGTAGCTTTGATGGCCCGGACCGCCTCCCTGACGATACGGTTCAAGCCTCCTCGGCTGTAGATACCGTTGACAGTGGGGTTCAAGATGCCTCGGCTGAAACCACCTTTGCCCGAGAACCCCGCTCGGCGCTGTCAGGGTTGATCCACGTTTCGGGCGAGTGGGCCATTCGCTGGCTGGTGCTGTCGTTATCCTGTACACCACTTTATATTCTATTCAACTGGCGGCAGATGTTGTCCGTTAAGAAGGTAACCGGGCTGTATGCCTTCACCTTCGCGATATTACATTTCCTATTTTTTGCCGCCGACCGAGGCTGGAATCTGCTGGCAACGTTCGATGAGTTCAACTTTGTCATGGGTCTGATTTCGGTGCTGATTATGGTCCCGCTGGCCCTCACCTCGACTGAATGGTCGATGAAACAAATGGGTCGGGGCTGGAAACTGCTGCATCGAGCCGCCTACGCCGCCGGTATCTTCGCCGTTCTTCACCTGGCTTTCTTGGGTGAGGGATCGGCCGTGCTGTACGCGGTCTTGCTAGCCGCCGGCTTTGCGCTGCGCATTCCCAAAGTGAGAAAATCCATTAGACGTGTTGCGAAATAAGGTAAACCTGGTATTGTAACGATAAAATAGGATAAAGAAGGTGAAGCAGGTGATAAATATAAACCGAGCCTTAAAGTCAGAGCGTTTGCTGAAAGCATTAACCGGGGTGAGTGTCGCTGAATTCAACACCTACTCCCGAGCTTTGATGCTGCTGTAACCAAGACAAGCGAGCGAAACTAACCGCAACGAGCCGAGGAGGTGGCCGAAAACACACCTGCTGACCAGTCAGCACCAACTCTTCTTCATCCTGTTTACCTGAAATGTTATCCGACCTTGATCTGGCCGGCTTCTTTTTGATGTCGACCGCCCCGAAGCTGGCATTGGGTCAGGGTTGTTACCTATTCTGAAAAACATTGGCTTGGCAGGTGGTCCTGCCGAAACGCAAGATCCGCACCGTAGAAGAATCTATCACCACTTTCCGGATCAGGATATTTTCATTGATGGTACAGAACGCCCGTGCAACGAAAAGGGCAAAGCCAACGCAAGCACTATTCCGGCAAGCAAAAGAGCATACGGTGCGCAACTTGGTTGTAACCGATGAACAAACCGCCATCTTGTGCAACCCCACCAAACCAGGATCTCGACAGGATTATCATCGCTTCAAACAGTCTCAGCTTGGCGAGCACATTCCGACTGATGTCGGGTCTGGTTGATCTCGGTTTTATGGGCATCAGAAAGATTATCCCCAACTCGATGTCGTGATGCCCCATAAAAGTAGTAAACACCATCCTTGACCCCAGACCAAGGCTGACAACCAGACCATTAGCGCGGGCCGCATTGTGGTTGAGATGGGCTGGCATCAAACGGTTCCGCTGTTTAACCGATACCTATCGCAATAAAGCCAACTCGCTGATTTGTTCATCTGGTCGCTTGTGGCGTGGAATTACCACCTTCGCCACGCTTAATCCTTTGACTTTTACCTTATGCTGTCTCTTTTTCGGCTCCTTATTTCACAACATGTATTGCCAATGGCGCCCATCGCAAACAACGCCAGCTCAAACCGCTGGTCGCCAAAGCTAAACCATCAGACCTTACAGGTTTCGACTTACTTTTGAAACATTCTTTCGATGAAATAATTGTCGGTCAAAATAGTCCTGAAAACCTGTGGTCTGGCCGAGTAGTAGCCTACTCGTTTCATTTGCATCTTTAGTAGCGAGACTTCATAATTTGGGGGATGGATTGTTGGTTGGTTAGATGGTTAGTTAGTTAGTTAGTTAGTTAGTTAGTTGGTTGGTTGGTTGGGTAAGTTGTTTAGATCAAACCATCCATCTATCTATCCCGCAAACCATCTAACCAACCACTTTTAGGAGAACGGCTATGCCAACATCGATCACCGGCCAAACCATCTTAGTAGTAGACGACGACAAAGAAATCGTTCGCCTGGTGCGGGCCTATCTGGAAAAGGCCGGCTATCAGGTGCTAACGGCCTACGACGGCAGTACGGCGCTGCACATTCTGCGCCGCGAACGACCCGCGCTGGTCGTCCTCGACCTGATGCTGCCCGATCAGGATGGCTGGGACATCACCCGCTTGGTGCGCAGCGACCCAGCGTTAGCCAGCATGCCGATTATTATGCTCACCGCCCGCATCGATGACACCGACAAAATCATCGGCTTAGAGTTAGGCGCCGACGACTACGTCACCAAGCCGTTCAACCCGCGCGAAGTTGTAGCCCGGGTGCGCTCGGTACTGCGGCGCGCCCACAGCGGTGTAGCGGCCCCCCAATCGCGTGTACTAACCATTGGCGATTTAAGCATGGACGTCAACCGGCATTTGGTCACGCTGCGGCAGCAAGAGGTCGAGCTAACCGCCACCGAGTTCAACTTGCTAAAAGTGCTGCTGGAAAACCCCGGCTATGCCTACACCCGCAGCGAACTGATCGAACAAGCTCTCGGCTATGAGTACGAAGGCTCGGAACGCACCCTCGACAGCCACATGCGCAACCTACGCCGCAAAATCGACCCCGACACGGACCGGCCCTCTTATATCCAAACGGTGTACGGCGTGGGTTATCGGCTGATGGAACCTTAGTAGAAGAGATTGGAGATTAGAGATTGGTCATTAGTCATTGACCAGTGGTGATTAATAACTTCAATGAATCTCCCTATCTCCTGTGGAGGCACGTAATGAACAAACTCTGGGTACGACTTAGTTTAGGCTTTAGCGGTATGGTCCTGTTGGCGGTCTTTGGGGTAGCCTTGGCCGGCTTTTTGGTGGGCCTATCCGAACAGCGAGATCGCCAAGAATTTGATCGAACGCCCCCCAGAGAGGTTACAGAATTGGCGGATGATTTATCCTCTTACTACCGACAGCGACGAGACTGGTCAGGCAGCGATGTGATCCTCCTCCGCGCCCAAGCTGAGGAAAATTTGAGACGACGCCACGACAGGACCCCCATCTATGTTTTAACCGATGCCCAAAAGCATATCCTTTATTCTATCGAGTCTGATCAAATTGGTCGGCCTCTGCCCCAAGATAATGAAGATAACTTAATCCCCATTCAACTCGATAACCAAATTGTCGGCTATTTAGGTCTGGTATCGGCCTTTCGTAATGGAGACAATGAGCCGCCATCCTTTCTGCACATCCTCGGCCAAACGCTATTTACCACGGCGGCCCTGGCTGCCGTGGGGGGGATTGTCTTTGGGATTTTGATGAGTCGAACGCTGACTGCGCCCCTCAACAATCTGGCCGAAGCGGCTCGCTCGATTGGCGCGCGCGATCTGAGCAAGCGCGTCGAGGAAAAAGGTAGTGACGAAATGATTGCCGTCGCCCGCGCATTCAATGATATGGCCGCCGACCTGGAGGCGGCCGAGCAGCTTCGGCGCAATCTGCTGGCCGACGTGGCCCACGAATTGCGTACCCCCCTAACCGTCGTTCAGGGCAATCTCCGCGCCATTCTCGACGAAGTCTACCCGCTCGATCAATCGGAAATGGCGCGACTGTACGAACAGACGCGCCTCCTAAGCCGCCTGGTCAACGATCTGCATGAGTTGGCCCAGGCCGAAGCCAAGCAGTTGCCCCTCAACCGCGAAGAAACCGATATCGCCCAACTGGTCAGCACCGTCAGCGACACCTTCCGCCCCAGCGTCGAAGCCAAAGGTATTACCCTCCACAGCGAAATTGCCCCAGACACCCCCGCTGTGCAGGTTGATGCGGCTCGTTTGACCCAGGTTCTGCAAAACCTGCTGGCCAACGCGCTGCGCCACACTCCCGAAGGTGGCCGCATTACCATTCAAGCCAGACCCGACGACGACTCGCTGCGCCTCTCCGTCGCCGACACCGGCGACGGCATTCCTCCGGAACACCTACCCCACGTTTTCGACCGCTTCTACCGCACCGATCACGCCCGCACCCGCGATCGCGGCGGCGCGGGGTTAGGGTTGGCCATTGTTCGGGCGCTGGTTGAAGCCCACGGCGGCTCGATTAAGGTGACTAGCACCGGCGTGCCGGGTCAGGGGAGTACGTTTACGATCTTGCTGCCTTTAAGCAACTAAGCTGAAAATGTCATCGGTAAACTACAGTATCCTGATTCAGGTAAACCGTATACGGGCTACTGCGATTTACTGATTATCTCGGCTATTTCCTTTTGACGCGAATATCATAGCCTGCTATTCTTGTCTCATCACAAAAGCTCTATTTTAAACGATGACTTACCGTTCACTTTAGTTAAACTACCTGTAGGACTTAAATAGTGGCACCCAGACAACTTACGTTCGATCTGTTTAACGACCCCCTCGGCACATTTTCACCAGGAATTGCGGCTGCCATAGAAACCTTGGCCGCGCAAGGCGATATTGAAGCTCGTGGGGCAATCTTCACTCGCCTTGAAGTGGTTGAATTCATCCTTGATCTGGTCGGTTATAGCGTGGATCAGCCGCTTTATCGCCGGCGAATTCTGGAACCCTCTTTCGGGTCCGGTGATTTTTTGCTGCCGGTTGTGCGGCGGCTGCTGGCTACGTGGCGAGCAGCCAAAAGCCCAAGCTCTATTGTCGATACATTGGGCAATGCCATTCGGGCGGTTGAACTGCATCGCCAAACCTTTAAGACCACACGAGTAGAGTTAATCGATCAGCTAAAGCAGGATGGGGTTACGACGCAAGCCGCTTTAGCCCTGGCGGATCGCTGGCTGGTACAGGGTGACTTCCTGCTTATGGCTTTTGACGGCTCATTCGATTTCGTGGTCGGCAATCCGCCTTATGTGAGACAAGAACGAATTCCCACCCCTTTGCTGACCGAGTACCGAAACCGCTACCCGACCATGTTCGATCGGGCCGATCTCTATATCCCGTTTATTGAACGCTCACTGCATTTACTGTCTCCCAACGGAAGTTTGGGCTTCATCTGTGCCGATCGATGGATGAAGAACCGATACGGCGGGCCATTACGCAACCTTGTTGCCGAGGCATTCCATTTAAAAATGTATGTTGATATGGTGGATACACCGGCCTTTCACAGTGACGTAATGACCTATCCGGCCATTACGGTTATTAGCCGTGAGAAAGCCGGAGTGACGCGTACTGCACACCGCCCTAACATTGATCGGGCGACATTGGTCGCGCTGGCTCAAGAACTGCGGTCGAAATCACGGCCGACCGAAGGCAACACTGTACGTCAGTTAGCTAACGTGGTTAACGGTAACGAGCCGTGGCTCCTTGAGTCATTGGATCAGACGGCGCTGATCCGTCGGCTCGAATTGTCATACCCGACACTGGAAGCAGCGGCTTGCAAAGTCGGTATTGGCGTAGCGACCGGGGCCGACAAATATTTTATCGGCGAGTTTGAGGCGCTCGATGTAGAGCCTGACCGGAAGCTGCCGCTGGTCACTACCCGCGATATCATATCGGGTGAAGTAAATTGGCGCGGTCAGGGGGTCATCAACCCCTTCAACGATAAAGGTAATCTAGTTGATCTCCAAGACTATCCCCGGCTGCGTCGCTATCTTGAACTACGAAAGGATGTTATTGCCAGTCGCCACTGCGCCAAAAAAAATCCGGCTAACTGGTATCGCACCATCGACCGCATTATCCCCGCTCTAACCCAGACACCGAAGCTCTTAATCCCTGATATCAAAGGCGAGGCCCACATTGTTTTTGAGCACGGAGAATTTTACCCCCATCACAATTTGTACTACGTCACCTCCGAAGCCTGGGATTTGCGGGCGCTGCAAGCGGTACTGCTTTCCAGCATCGCCCGTCTGTTTATAGCCACCTACTCCACCAAGATGCGCGGCGGATACCTGCGTTTTCAAGCCCAGTACCTGCGCCGCATCCGCATCCCTTACTGGAATGATGTACCTGCTGCGCTGCGGCAGGAATTAATCGAAGCGGCTAAAGATCGAAATCTGGAAGCTAGCAACCAAGCCGCCTTCAAACTATATAGCTTGAGCCAAGAAGAGCAATCAGCCCTGGGAGGCAACGAGGCATAGTGGCGCTTGATCTGGTTGATTATGAACGCAAAGCACGTGAGGCAGTCCAAGCGTTTTGGGGAAACCGAGCAAAAGCCCGCCAGAAGCAAATCGAAGCGGGGAAGGCGGATCAAGGTGAGCGAGCCGGCGTCACGGCCGGGAAGAATATGGACGGCTTTATTGCCCTGGTACTCGATCTAGTTCGAGCCAACGGGCTGGCTCACGCTCAAATCTACCAACAACGCGCCTGTTAACGCTGCCCGGCTATTTCCGCCCCACTAAACTGGGGATCTCCTGGTAATGTACCAAGGCGAACTGATCGCCGCCATCGAGCTTAAAAGCCAAGTTGGTCCCTCTTTTGGCAATAACTTTAACAATCGAGTTGAAGAGGCTATTGGCACCGCGCACGATTTCTGGACAGCCTACCGGGAGGGTGCTTTTGGTCGACAGCCTCGGCCTTTTGTGGGCTGGCTAATGCTTGTCGAAGATCATCCTAAATCCAGAAAGCCTGTAACAGGGTTATCGCCTCATTTTCCGATCTTAAAAGAATTTCAGGATGCCTCATATCTTCAGCGGTATGACCTCCTGTGTCAACGACTTGTCCAGGAGCAGCTTTACACCACCGCGGCCCTTATCGCCTCGCCTCGAACCGCCATAGAGACAGCCGAATTTTCGGGATTATCCGCAATGACAGATCTCAAAACCTTTGTCACATCGCTGGCTGGACATATTGCTGCTGAGGCAGCGCGTTTGGAAGATGCGTCGCGTTAATGGGTTCTTAATATGACCAACTCCACGTTTCTAACTGAACAGCGCCGGCGGCAATTAGCCTTGGGTTTGTACCTGCTCATCTTCCTGGCCATCCGCTTAACCAACCTAACCGACCTGCCCGTCACGGTTGACGAATGGCGGCACATTATTCGATCCGAAGTCACCCTGACCGACGGCGATCTGTTTATCGGGATGCGGGAAGGGTTCAAGCAACTCTATGTCTGGTTAGTGGCGGCGGTTCTGCCGCTGTTTCAAGACCACATCTACGCGGCCCGTTTCATTTCGGTCTTGGCCGGGGGGGTGACCGGGCTGCTGTGTTACCAACTGGGGCAGACGTTGTACGGCAGCCGGCGCATAGGCTGGCTGGCGGCGCTCATCTATCTGATCAGCCCGATGGCGTTATTCTACGACCGGACAGCCTTATCGGACACGCTGCTGACGATGTTTACCGCTGCCGGTATCCTGTTCAGTTTTCAACTGTGGCGACAGCCGACGTTTAAATGGGCCGTGATTTTGGGCTTAATCTTCGGTCTGGGCGCTTTGACCAAAGCCTACGCCGCCTTGTACTATCCGGCGCCGATACTGTTTTGGCTGTTGTTGGGTCGAGATATTCGCTGGGGGCGCATGGTCAAGCTGCTGACGGTGGTTTACGGGGTGGCCTTTCTCTTCTGGCTGCCGATTTTCATCACCGGCTTGACGATCTTCGAAGAAGATCACGCCCAAAAGCTCATGACTACCGAGCCGGCGGGCAGTTGGACCGGCACGGTTTGGAACAATCTGCTGACCAGCGGCGATTGGTTTAGCGCGTACCTCACCTGGCCGATGATCGCCTTCTTCCTGTTCTCGCTCAGCTGGGTCATTTTCAAACGCGACAAAATCGGGCTGAGTCTGGCGGTTCTCATCGGGCTGAACGTTAGCGCTTTTATTCTCATTTTGAAATACGCCTTTGCCAAATATTCGTTGCCGGCCATTGTACCGATTAGCCTCATCATCGCCTGGGGCATCGAGCAATTGACCGGGCTGATTATGGGTGCTCGCCAGCGGCGAAACCCTCTCACACAACCGGAGATGGCGCGTTGGGGCTTGGCCTTAGCTATTTGGTTACTACTCAGTTTGCCGGCCATACGCTTCGACTATTTCATTCTATTCGATATGCCCGGCGCGCCCCTTCCGGCGGAAGAGCGCAGCGTGTTTGTCGAAGGGCGCTTTGCCGGCTATGGTCTGCGCGAGAGCGCCGCCGTTGTGGCCGATATGGCCCGGCGCTTTCCCTCGGTGATTATCCTGGAAGGCACCAATCAGTTAGACACCCTCTTCTCGCTCGATGTCATCGGCATGAGCGTCTACTTGCGGCAGTTCGATAACATCACTTACACCACCCTGGCTAATCTTGATGCTCAAACTTTACAACTGTTAGATAGTTATGCCGCCCAAGCTCCGACCCTCACCCTGAGTACATTCAATACGGAAGGCGAACTGCTCCCGACCTTCGCTGCCCCGCTGATCGACAACCCGCAAGCCTGGCCCGTGGCGTCATTTATCAAACCGGGTCACCGCCACAAAGTTGTCCTGTATCAATGGTTGTTATGGCCCGATTTCGCCCTGCATTGGCTGCAACAAGGGGGCGATGCCGACCCACATCTGGCCGGCCCGCCCGCGACTGATGAGTTAATCACCGCTGCGAGCGGCACGCTGCTGCCGTTCCCGCAGCCGAGCGATCCGTCGCCCGAGGCCCTGCACCAAGCTTTGACTGGTGCGGGCATCGACTATGTGTTAGTTAACGCAGAGCTGGTCAATCAGCAGCCCACGATTTTCGCGCCTTACGTCGCGGTCGAGGGATCACGCTTACGCTTTAACCAGCCACCGCCTAATTGGTATCTGGCTGTGGCTTATCCCGATCTGATGTGCCAGTGGTGTCTCTTTTACGTCAGGCCGCCTACCCACCCTACCCAAATCACGTTCGGCGACGCCGCCATTCAACTAGACGGCTACGATATCGCTCCATCCGATTTGAGCGCGGGCGACCCGATCCAGCTTACCCTATTCTGGCAAGCGTTACAGCCGCCCGGTCAATCATACGTCGTTTTTGTCCATCTGCTCGATAACCAGGGCCGCCTGGTGGCTCAGGTAGACCAACAACCGCTCAAGGGCCAGTGGCCCACCCAACTCTGGCAAAGCGGCCACAAGCTGGCCGACCGGTACACGTTGGCCCTCAATTCGCCACTTCCCCCCGGCGACTACACTCTGGCGGTCGGCCTGTATGAAGCCGATACCCTACAGCGATTACCCGTTCAAACCGACCAATACCCCATCGTCGATAACGCCGTGCGGCTAATCGATCTGCCGGTTACTGCCGATTACTGATCTAACTCAAGTTGCCAGTCAATGTCATGAAGTTAGTAGCATCCCGAGTAGGTGAGCGCAGCGAAACCGTATCGAGGGGTGCGGGTTGGCCCCGAATCGTCGTCGCAGCCGCACCCCTCGATACGCGCTTCACTCCGTTCCGCGCTACTCGGGATGCGTTCCGGATGGCTTAACTTTTATGAAATTGGGAAATCGTGATCTACTGAAACTCATTCATAGGCCACCCCCAATCGATGCAGCAGCTTACCATACGCGCGCTGGCCTCGCTCAAAACTACTGAGGCGATAGAACTCGTTCGGCGCGTGCGCCCGTTCGTCCCGCAGACCGAAAGCGAAGTTGACGGTGTAAGCCTGAAGGTGATCCAGGAACAGGCCGCAGATAGGAATGCTGCCACCGGTGCGGTTGTAGTACGGCTCGCGGCCATAAAGTTCCAGGTGAACGGCCCGCGCGGCTTCATTACCGGGGTGATCGGCGGGAATTGAGTAAGGTTTACCCCACATCGACAGCACCAATACCTCCACCGTAACGCCGGGTGGAGCATGTTTTTCGACGTGGGCGATCAGCAACTTGACAATCTCGCTGGGGTTTTGGTCGGCGACCAGGCGGCAGGTGATCTTAGCGTGGGCTTCGTTGGGCAGCACGGTTTTAACGCCTTGGCCCTGAAAGCCACCCCAGATACCGTTGATCTCCAACGTTGGTCTGACCCAGGCCCGCTCGCGGGTAGTGTAACCCGGCTCGCCGAACGGTTCGCTCAGCCCCAACTCGGCCAGATACTCGGCTTCGTCGAACGGTACGCGGGCAATCTCGGCCCGTTGCGCCTCGGTTAGCTCCACCACCGAGTCGTAAAAGCCCTCGACCAGAATTTTTCCTTCCGGGCTGCGCATTGAGTCGAGCAGGCGCACCAGGGCGTGAATGGGATTTTGAATCGTACCACCGTACGTGCCCGAATGGAGGTCGCTGTTGGCTCCTTTGATGCTGATTTCTATACTACACACCCCTTTCAGCGACAACAAAATAGCCGGTTCGGTCTCGCTCCACTGGCCGCCGTCGGCGCTGACGACCAAATCACAGGCCAGCAAATCTTTGTGGGCGGCCACAAACTCCGGCATCTGCGGGCTGCCGATCTCTTCTTGGCCTTCGAAGCAAAACTTTACATTGACCGGCAGTACGCCGTCGGCTTGCAGCAGCGCTTCAACCGCCAAGATCGGGATGAACATATTGCCTTTGTCATCCGAAGCCCCCCGCGCATAGACCCGCCCGTCTTTGACGACCGGCTTAAACGGGGGGCTGTCCCATAGATGCAGCGGATCGACCGGCTGAGTGTCGAAGTGGCCGTAGATGAGGATGGTCGGCTGGCCCGGCGCGTGGAGCCAGTCGCCGTAGACCGCCGGATGGCCGGCGGTCGGCAGCACCTGCACGTGTTCCACGCCGGCGGCGGTCAAGCGCTGTGCGACCCAGTCCGCGGCGTGTTGGACATCGGCGGCATTCTCCGGCAGCGCCGAAATGCTGGGGATGCGCAGAAAATCGAGCAGTTCCGCTTGAAATCGCGATTGGTTTTGTTCCAAATAGGTTTCCCAGTTGGGCATAATCATACTCCTGTTTATAGTTTCGAGGATTATAGAGAGAGTCGAGCTAAATGTAAATTGGCGACATGGCCTTGCTATCCAACACAACCGGAAGTTTTACCTATTACTTGACGTATCGATGTATAATAGAAAAAAGAATGCACCCTAGTTTCATAGGAACATATTATGGTCAAGCTTGATCATATTCACGGCATTCTTTTCGATTTGGAGGACGTCTTTTAGGTTGGAAACTATCGACAGGTGCTCATCGCCTGGTCAGCGGTGAACCCTGATCTCGTTCTGGACAGCGTAGGAGGATATGTCGAGTTGAGTCCACCACTAAAGCGGCGGACTCAACTATAAATTTACCGGAGCAACAAAGCTTGCTTTGTCATTCGTATACAGGATGACAGTCACTTATAATCGATATATCAAACGTTGGATAGCTCAAACCGGTCCAATTTAGTGTGACCAAGTGACTGTCACCTTTAGAATTGCGTAAGTCCTGCACAACTTCTCCTCTCTGTTGCCCTGAGATAATCTCTCTTTCTTTCTGAGATTACCTCATACCTACTTAATCATACAAGTCCTGGTGTGGTCAAAGTAAACTTTGACGCTCCACATCTTTATTTTCAAAGGAGTGCGACAGAAACTCCGCAACAGCAACGAGAATGAAAATCTTTAGCCCTCACCCCGTCGTTGACGCGACTCCCTCTCCCAAATTGGGAGAGGGGTTGGGGGTGAGGGGTATTTTCAAAGGAGAAGAATCGATGGACGAGCAGAAACGAAATATATTACAACGTGTATTGCAACGCCTTAAAAACGAATGGGTTCAAGAAATTCCATTAGAGATAGCCGCTTGCGAAGTTTGTAGAAAAACGGAATGTACCGAAGATGAATGGATCACGTGCGAGAATAGAATTGCCCACGCCAAATGTCTGGAAGAAATCAGGTTGAAGCGTAAAGGCCAAAACAAGAACAACCTGGCAACATAGAGGGTGGGATGTAGGGTGTAACCCGTAGGGCAAGGAATACCGACATCATTTTTTACATTTTACACGATCATTCCACGTCCCACAGGACACATTCTCTTTCAGCCATTACGCCTCTCCGGTATTCGCATCGACCTCAACTTCAGCCGGGGCGTCGATTTGCCCGCCGCCGTCGGAAGCGGACCCAGGCGTGGGTATGGGGGTAGTAGATGCCTCGTCTTGACGCCCGTTTGGGCTGCGCTTGGCCGAAACCACATAACCCCACTTCTGCAAATCCTTCGACAGCTTAAATTTGAATTCCATCGCCAGGATGTAGACCCCGGCGACCTGCAAGTAATTCGACAACTCCATCGCCAGTTCGTTGCAGAGTTCCACCCGGCTTTCCCGTTGCCGGCGGCCGGCCACACGAGCCTCTGAGTGCGCGGCCAGTGTGTCGCGCAGGTTCATCACCTTAATTAGGTCGGGGATGGTAATGCGGTCGGCTTCTGTCCGGCTTTGTTCTTGAGCGATGTAACTATTCAATGTCTCCAGCCGCTCAGCAAACGTTTTAGGCAGCAGCACATTACCCGTCTGCGCTTTGTATTCAAAGCCCCACCGAGTGGCTTGTACCGGCTTGCCGGAACATTTCGCGGTGACGCTTTTCCACATATTCCAAATTATCTCTTTGGTTTCGGCCACGAGGCGCTCCAATGCCGTCGCGGCGGACTGACGCTGCCGTTCGGCCTGCTTTAATTCATCTTCATAAGTGAGGACACGATCTAATAATTCTGAAATAAGGGGCGTGAAAGGGGTTTGCTGTTCAATAGGGAGAGTCTGCTCATAAGTGATAAAAGATTGAGCCAGCTTAATCACGTCTGATCGTTTGTAGGGATTAGGAAAGCGTATGTGGTTCGGGCTATTGAAATCTTGGTATGAGATAGGCATCGGTGAAGTTCTCCAATGGGGTGTTCAGGTTTCAAATAGAAGTTAGAAATATTTAACTGTACAAACACCAGTATAACCAACTCCATTCTCAATGTCCACCTGGCCGATAAAATTTGAGCGCTTATTCATAGTAAGCGCTTTGGCTTTCTATGAGTTCATAAACATCCGATCATGGCGTTGATCGATAGCGTATGAATCCATAAGCCCTTGTTTCCAGTATTTTTGACCGCCTATAAATCCATAGATACTCATTTCTGACGTTGATCGACGGCTTATGAATCTATAGACGCTCATTTCCAGCATTTTTGACCGTCTATGAATCCATAGACGGTTGTTTCTGATGTTTTTGACCGGCTATGAATCCATAGACACTCATTTCTGACGTTGATCGACTGCCGATGAATCCATAGGCGCTTGTTTCCCGTATTTTTGACCGCCTATAAATCCATAGGCAACCGATCACGATGCTGATCGACTGCCGTTGAATCGCTGAGAACGCTGAGTTTCGCTGATGCCACTGAGAGAGTGATAGGGATAAGGCCGGAACATATAGTAAGGAATATTTTTTTCAGCGTTTTCATTTATATCAGCGGCCTCAGCGATTCCGATGTTTTGGATAGCTGACGTCGCTAAAGGCGGGAATAATATGATACAATAAGATGTTGATGGGGTGAGGACGAATTCTTTTGCAATCTCTATTTTGACAACATTATCAGCTATCCACATACGAGGCATATCTATGAGTACACAATACGTTCGTCCGGAGTATCCGCACTCTAAAACCACCGGGGCTATAATTCAAGCTGCCAAAACTGTGCATCGCGAATTGGGGCCAGGCTATCGAGAATTGATTTACCAACGAGCTTTGGCGCTGGAATTTGCAGCGCAAGGGTTAGATTTTTCTCGTGAGGCTTGGATAGATGTGTACTATCGAGGTCAGAAGGTCGGCAGCAAGCGGGTTGATTTCATCGTTGAAGCGGTGATGGTTGAGATCAAGGCCAAGGCTAAATTTGATGATGTCGATTATATTCAGACGCTGTCTTACCTGAAGGCGTCAGGCTATACAGTAGGGTTGCTGCTTAATTTCGGGGCGAAGCAGTTGGAGATCAAACGGTTTGTAAATGAGGAGCAGAAGCGCTGAGGTTATTCAGCGAGTTCGGTGTTGACCAGCGTCTTCAGCGATCCCAGAAGTCAGTATCGCTGAGGGCGCTGATGATACGCTGAGGGCGCTGAGGCAATTCAGCGAATTCAGCGCCGGTCAGCGTTTCCAGCCCTCTCAGCGAGCTCAGCGATACTACCCCACCTTCGTCCGGAACGTGAACCGCACCCCGAAAGAGAAGTAATTTAAAGAATGGATGGAAGTGCGGTATAATCTCCGTCAGCAGACCGCCTCTTATAGCCAATTCTTGGAGAGGCCTTAATCGATTCCCTTGACGACGGAAGGACACTAATTCCCGCCGATGAAATTGAACTTTCCGGCGCTAAATGCCCCTCAAACTAGCCAGGCCGGCGGCCCCACAACGGGGTTGATGACCCGGATCGATTGGCAGACGATCTTGACCGGCGTGGCGCTCTGGTTGAGCTTTGCTGTTTTACTGGCCATAATCCAGTTCGCCTCGCCTAACCTAGCCGGTAATGATGATTATTTCCACATCCGATTTGCCCAGGTGATGCGCGAGGAGGGATTACGCCCACCGTTTCCCTGGCTGCCGTTGACCATCTTAAATGAGACCGACTTTTACGATCACCATTTCTTGTATCACGTCCTGCTGGTTCCCTTTACGTTCGGCAATATACTGACCGGGGCCAAGATAGCCGGCGTCATTTTTCCGGCGACGGCCTTTTTCATGGGTTGGGTTTTGTTGCGCGGCCAGAAGGTGCCTTACGCGACCTTGTGGGCGCTGGGCATCTTCGCCGTATCGGAGGCGTTTCTGGATCGGATGGTGATGATTCGGGTCCAATCCGTCTCGTTGTTGATGCTGCTTTTGATTTTACATATGCTGCTCCAGGGGCGTTATCGCTGGCTACTGCCGTTGGCGTTTGTTTACACCTGGTTGTATGATGCGTTTCCCATTCTGTTGAGTATCATCGGCATCTACGTTATCATGCGCTGGCTGCTCGACAACCGGTTTGACCTATGGCCTCTGCTTTATACGATTCTGGGCGTGATCCTGGGGTTGGTGGTCAATCCTTATTTTCCCAACGATATCTACTTCATTTATAAACATATCGCCCCCAAACTGTTCGATATTACGGATGCTGATATTAACGTCGGCAACGAGTGGTATCCGTACGAGACCTGGACGATAGTGGAGAACTCCGGTCTAGCGCTGCTGGCCTTTGCCGCCGGTACGTTTGGCCTAGGCTTTCGCCGGGAGCGGATGGATACACCAGCGGCGGTGTTGTGGGGCGTGGCCATCCTCTTTGGCCTGCTGTTCTTTAAGTCCCGGCGCTTTGTGGAATACTTCCCGGCGTTTGCCCTGCTCTTTTGCGCGGTGGCCTGGCAGCCGATTATGACGGACTGGCTCAAGCGATACGCGATCGTCAACTTTATTCTACCGGCAACAATGATCGTGGTGATAGCGCCGGCCATCTGGTTCAACGTTCAGGAGGTGAGGGACGAGCTGATCGACTCGACGCCGTACCAGCGCTTCGGGCAAGCCTCGGCCTGGCTCAAGGCCAACACGCCGCCCGGCAGCCGCGTGTTCAACACTGATTGGGATGACTTCACCTGGCTATTTTTTCACAACACCCACAACACCTATATGCACGGGCTTGATCCAACTTATATGTATGAGTACAATCCGGAACTCTACCTTCTGTGGCGCAGCATTACCCGAGGTGAAGTGCCGAATCCGGGGCAAACTATTTACAACACCTTTGGAGCCAGCTACGTTATTACCGATTTAAACCATGATCGGTTTTTGGGCCTGGCTCGATCTGATCCATCAATGCAAGAAGTCTATCGCGATGATTACGCGGTGATCTTTGTGGTGACCGGCGCGGTCGGGTAGACATGGGTTAAGTCATTAAACTTAATAGAAAGGATGCACTTATGACTGAAAAAGTAGGATTCATCGGCCTGGGAATTATGGGGCAGGGGATGTCGGCCAATATTCTCAAGGCCGGTTTTCCGCTGACCGTTTGGAACCGAACCGCCGGTAAAGCCGACGCGCTGGTGGCGGCCGGGGCTAACTTGGCGGCCAATCCGGCCGAAGTCGCGGCCAACAGCGATATCATTGTAATTTGTGTCAGCGATACACCGGATGTCGAAGCGGTTATCTTGGACCAGGACGGTGTACTGGCCGGGGTCAAGCCAGGCAGCGTGGTGATCGATTGCAGCACCATTAGCCCAATTGTAACTCGCGAGTTGAGCCGGAAGCTTAGCGAACACGATGTCGCTATGCTCGACGCGCCGGTCAGCGGCGGCAGCGAAGGCGCAGCCAACGGCACGCTGTCGATCATGGTCGGCGGTCAGGCCGACACATTTGAACGCGCTCTCCCCATTTTGGAGGCGATGGGGAAAACGATCACCCACGTCGGTGAGACCGGCGCCGGCCAGACGGTGAAATTGGTCAACCAAATTTTAGTCGTCGGCAATATGCTGGCTGTCTCCGAGGCGCTGCTGCTGGCCCAAGCCGGCGGGGTCGATTTGGAGAAAACCATTCAGGCGGTCAAGGCCGGCGCCGCCGGCAGTTGGATGCTCGCCAATCGCGGCCCCCAAGTCATCCGGCGCGACTGGCGGCCCGGCTTTATGATCGATTTGCAGCAAAAGGACGTTCGCCTGGTTTTGGATGCTGCGGCCCAATTAGGCGTCCCAGTTCCCGGCACGGCTTTAATCCATCAGTTGTACAACACCTTGCAAAATCAGGGCTTAGGCAGCGAGGGCAACCACGCCCTGGTCAAGGCGTTGGAAAATCTGGCCGGCTTCATAATCGAACCGGTGTCGGATACGTAGAGTGATCGAGGCCGACGGCTCTTACGTTGTTAGGGCCGCAGATTTGCGTCATCCGCGAAAATTTTTACCACGGAGGACACAAAGTAGGCACAAAGTTCTCAGAGTTTTATCTTTGTGTTCTTGTGCCTTCTCTGCGCCCTTTGTGGTTAAATTTTTTGGTTGCGGAGGGAATTAATTAATCCACGCTCCTAATGCTTTCGAGGTTTAGAACACGTCTAGCGAGGGTCTCGACATCTAGATTCTTGATTCGACGTTCAGCTTCAGCCACCATTTGTAGCGAACAGTGAGCGGCCAACTCAGCCAGGAAATCTGTGGCGAGTTCTTTGGTTTCGAATTCGGCGGCGGGGTGGCTGATGACAAACAACAATAACATGATGATATCCAACGTTTGGCCGACCTGATTAAGATGTCTAGTCAGTCCAACGAAGGATGCCAGCACTTGGGGTAATATTCGGTATTCGATGGCCCGCTGTAGGGCCTCAATAAAGTTTTGCCGTGACATTTTATGCTCACCCGTAGACCAGTTGATCTGACCCAGGTAATTTGACGCCACAACTATACCATACTGCTCGCCCATCTCTCTAAATAGGTGCAAGCTGTCCAGACACAAATCTTTGGCCGTTTCTATATTATCCAATTGCCAGTTAACGATAGCCAAAAAACTTTTACCAAGGGCGGTACTAAAAAGATGGTTTGTCTCCTGGCAAATTGTAAGGCCGGTTTCTATCAAGTATTTTGCTTGATCACAATTTTCTAATGCGTACTCCACTCGCCCCAAACAAATATACGAAAACCCTATTGTATTCTGCTCATCAAATTCTTCACACAGAGATAGGCATTCCTGATGCCGGCGGCGGGCATCCACATAATCGCCAACAGCATAGGCGGTTAGCCCTAAATGAAATATAGTTAAAGCCTTGACCATTAATTCGTTTTGGTTTCTGCTTATATATAGAGCTTGGTCAAGATATTGTTTTGCTCCGGAATAATTGCCCAAATACCACTCAATCAGTCCTAACTGATAAAGGGGAAAGGCAGCCGAAGGCCGGGTTTCTCCAGTGGCATCATCTAATAATGATAAGGCTTGGTGCAAGAATTTTTGGGCCTGCTTAAAGTTGCCGATCCGTATAATAAACCAGCTTTTCCAGGCTAGAAAACGACCATACATGTGAGAAAGCTCACTTTTCTCGAACCCCCTTTGTACCGGAGCCGAGTCATAAATGGTTTTGACCTTATCTAAGGCCAGTTCAAACACGGTCAGTGCTTCGTGGTACCAGCCGCGCAATTCGTAAAGTTCAAATAGACCCATACCCGAATTTTCAAGCTCATCAACCCGGCCCTGCTCGATGGCCCACTCCCAGGCAGCCCGAACATTATTAATTTCCAAATCCTTATGGAACGTGACCGTTTCACGAGTTCTGGTGTGATACATATCGATTTGGTGAAGAAAATTTAGGTAGTAGCAGCCGTGGCTAGTTTTAGTGGCCTCATACTCTTCAGGCACTGCCGTTAACTTTTCACGCCCATAGAGACGAACCAGATCGTGCATCGTGTATCGCTCCGAAGTGACGGGCTGTAATAGAGAATGGTTTATTAAAACAGTGATCAAACGGAGTGATGCCCCAGCCACTTGCTCAGCGGCATCCATCTCAAAACCGCCCTCAAAAATCGCCAGCCGGCCGAAGGCTTGCTGAGCTTCATCCGGTAGAAAGCTCCAAGAATAGTCAAACACCGCTCGCAAACTCCGATGCCGAGGGAGGATATCGTGCAGCGAGGTTGTTAAAAAATCCAGATTCTGCTCGATGCCTTGCACTATTTCCTCACAGGAGTGCGTCTGAATTTGCGAGGCAGCCAGTTCAACGCCCAGCGGCGTCCCATCCACAAGTTGACAAATGCGGGTTACAATGGTTCGGTTTTGATCTGAGATCGAAAAATCGGATTTGTGGCGTCGGGCGATATGCTCAAACAAGACCAACGCGCTGAGGGGCTGCGTGGGTAACGTCTGCGAAACACCACGGGGAGGGGAACTGCCGTGCGTAAAGGTATCTTCAAATGGCAAGCCGTTGACTTCATACAGCCACTCCCAGCGCAAATTCAGTCGCGTACGGGAGGTAACCAATATTTTTACATCCGGCGCTTGTTCGAGGATCTGCCGGATTAACTCGACACCATCGAGCAAATGCTCAAAGTTATCCAGGACGAGCAGCATCTCTTTATGATGCAGGTAGTCCAGCAGCCTTCTATCAGGTTTGGCTGCGCCGTACAGCGATAAGCCAATCGTATCGGCAATGGTCGAGGCCAGTAAATCAACCGATTGAACCGGGGCCAGAGACACAAAATAGATGCCGTGTAAAAATGCAATATAGTGGTACTGGGTTATTAGCTGTGTAGCTTGTAAGGCCAACCGCGTTTTGCCGATACCACCGGGGCCGATCAAGGTCAACAAACGGCAGTCAGGATCGCTGAGGTGGTGAGTGGCACGGCCTAATTCCGTTTCTCGACCCACAAAGGGGGTGGGTTGGGCCGGCAAATTATGCTGGGGTTTTAACGCTACAGCTTTGATACGGTTATAAAGTTCGGTGGTCTCGGCCGACGGCTCAACGCCAAACTCTT
The DNA here is from genome assembly GCA_020634855.1 of Anaerolineales bacterium. Classification (GTDB taxonomy): domain Bacteria; phylum Chloroflexota; class Anaerolineae; order 4572-78; family J111; genus JAGRBY01. The sequence goes on along the minus strand of JACKAU010000012.1, from coordinate 180,595 downwards.
GGGTCAGGACTCGACGACAAATTTCATATTGGATCAGCGCCGCACTCCGCTGCCCAATCCGAGCCAAAATCATCATCATCTGCTGGTGTGATTCTTCACGCCAGGGGGTGATATCCAGAAGTCTTTCTACGAAACTGATGGCTACGTCGTATTCGCTACGAGATAGGTAGTGGTCAATGATCTGCTGTAGAGCTTGAACCGCCTGCCGCTGCCAGCGTTCTCGTTCGCCGGATAACCAAATATCAAACTCGGGGCAATCGAGCAGCGTGAGGTCGGCCATGAGATCGCCCCGGTAGAGCATAACCGCCCTGACCAAATCGCCCAAACTGCCTTGGGCCAGATAGGTCTTAAAACTCGATATATCAGTTTGGTCAACAAACGTGGGATTCAGTTGAACCGTATGATAATCAACCAGTAGCCAGCCGGGTAGCAGTTTAGTCAGATTATTGATCACCCGGCTGAGATTACCTCGCCCACGAGCCTCGGATTTATCTTCCCAAAAAAGTTGGGCCAGGTAGCTACGCGAGATGGGCTTTGCCTCAACTGCTAAATAGCCAAGCACAGCCACGGCCTTGCGCGAGACAAAACCATTAACCACTACACCGTTTTGTTCGACCTGAACCGGGCCGAGAAGCTGCATTCACCAATTGTTTCCCATTTGACTAGGCCTTCTGCATGAATGCTTTGTGAAGAGTTTGTTAAGATATTAATGTTAAACTATAGTCAATTATTCCTCTTTGCCAAATGACTTCGCACTGTAACTAACATCATGTTGTCGCAAATGCCATGTTAACGTTAAAGTTTTTCGGATCAGGCCAGGCCCAATATCTTGATCACCCGTTGGTGGGTTTTCCTAACCAGCACTGTTATTATTTACTATGTTACTTGGTTATCTATCGTGATCAGTCTCACGACCGTGAACGGCTGGCGGTTACACTTTGGCGAGAGAATGATACCAACGATCCTCGTAAACAACTGCGCAATGCGCTGTGGCGTTTGCGTCAAGCCTTAAAAGCTGTCGATGCCTCTCATGAGGACTATCTATCGAGCACAAATGAAGAAATAACCTTCATTCATACGGATCAGGTGTGGTTGGACATCGAACACTTTGAGAAAACGAACGAACAATATCAAGAAATTCCCGGCGAGCAATTGACTCCCGATCAGGCAAGACAATTAGAAGCAGCACTCCAACTTTATACCGGTGATTTGTTGAAAAACATCGATGAAGATTGGTGTCTTTACGAACGTGAATGGCTGCGTAAATTATGGCTAACCGGCATGAACAAATTACTCGACTATTTTGAAGCCACAAAAAGTTATGAGCACGCGCTCCATTACGGGCAAAAGATTTTGGAATATGATAACGTATACGAGCGAATTCACCTTCGGATCATGCGGCTGTATTGGCAGCTAGGTGATCGCCATGCGGCTATCCGGCAGTATCGACGCTGCGTCCAAATTTTACGGGACGAGTTGGATGTACCACCCATGCCGGAAACCGAGCAGCTTTATCAACGGCTGCTCTCCAATGGACTCGATCCATCTCAACCAAGCCCAACAGCCACAGCATCTTTCTCGCACCAGACCGTTTCAAATCAGGATCTTGTCAAACATGCGCTGCGACGCGTGCAACAGCTCAAGCTCATTATCGAGGAGGCTCATACCGAAATCCATCGTCTTGAAGCACTATTTGACCAGCGATTACCATAGGAGGAGGTCTAAATTGAAACGAATTTTTCAATAAGACGCTAAAAGTAGGCTAGTAAGACGCCGGTAAGACGCTGGTAAGACACGCCTGTGTTATTGTATCAAACAATTAACAATTGCCATATCCTCCCCGATCACAAATTGATCATTTCATCAACGTATCGTTCCTCAACCAAACATAAGTTTACCCCGACTATCTAAGAATTCGTTAGCTGTTGCCCGTTTGTTTAATTGAATTGATGACCCATTCCTGCTCGTCTTAGGCACACTTGGAACAGTAATATTCCTATCACCCTGTCTAAATTGAATACAAAGGACCATTTTGTGCAAAATAACCACCACTCTTTTATTGTCCGGATCTGGTTCGAAGCCACGGAGGCGGCTGAAATTGCCCGGACGTGGCGCGGCTCGATTGAGCAGGTTGGGCAGCAAAATCGTTTGTATTTTCAAGATTTAGCCGCTATGTGTGACTTTATTCAGGATGAAGCGGGTTTATTTATCGACCACTCATCAACCGATACTGTGAATCTTGATATTGAGCAATCATAACAGCCGATGCAGAATACTCAACCAACTTTTGAAATAGATCTCAATTTTCGATACCTCCAAACCGAACTGGCCCGTATCGATTTGCTGATCCGTCGCCAAGTCCGGCTGTGGCAGTTAGCCGGTCAGGACCCGACCGACGCTTTTCGCGGGCTGTATGTCTCGGATGCTGAGGTGGAGGGCATGTTGAGCCGCCCGTTGAGCAGCAGTTGGGGGCAAATGGTTGAGCTGCTGCCGGACGAGGCCGCGCTGTTTGGAGAGGCTGAGGCGAAGGCTGAGGCTGAGATTGAAAGTGTGAAGCAAGAAGCAGTTGCCCAAGGGCAAGTTTTGCGACTGTTGGCATTAGCTTCAAAATTCAATCTAGACCGCTTTGCGCTTGACGTGCTGTTGATAGCGTTGGCACCCACGCTCGATCTGCGCTACGAGAAGCTGTATGCGTATTTGCAGGATGATGTCACCCGCAAGCGGCCTTCGGTTAACTTAACGCTCGACCTGTTGGGCTTAACCGGAGCGACCCGCTTGCAGCGCCTAGCCTATTTTGCTGAGAACGCCCCACTGCGCCGATTTCAACTGCTCGAAGTCAGCGGCGAGGCCCATGCTCCATTGTTAAGCCATTTCCTGCGCGTCGATCCGGCCGTCGCGGCCTGGCTGCTGGGAAAATATCAGCCCCACGCCGATCTACACGACCAAGCAACTTTATACCCGCCAGCCGCGTTTGAAGCCGATGGACTGCTGGCCGAGGCGCAGCGAACAGCGTTAACGCAGATAGCCGAAACCCCCAATTCACCTGTTGTCGTTTTTCACGGCGCAGACGAGGTCGGCCAGCGGTTAGCCGCGCAGTTCATCGCGAAGCAGTTACAACATCCGCTGCTGGCCGTCAATCTACAAGGCTTAGTTGACGGCGAAGAAATACTGTCCAAACAGACACTGCGCGTCGCCTTGCGCGATGCCCATCTGACCGGTGCTATCCCATTCCTAACCGGCTGGGACGCCTGCCTTAGCAAAACCGACGATCTATCGGCCGACCTGATGGCCGAACTAATTACCTATCCGAACTTAACCATTATCGCCGGCCAAACCCGCTGGCAAGCCGTTCATAATCAAACCCAACGCCACTTCTTCACCCTCAAATTCCCGCTCCCGGCCTATCACCATCGCCTAACTCTGTGGCAACACTTCCTAACTTCGAACTCTTCATCCGAAATGACGGATCTCCCAATCTCCCAATCTCCTAATCTCCAATTACCAATCTCCAATCTCCAATTACCTACCCTTTCAGCTCAGTTTGCCTTAACTACCGGCCAAATCCGCGACGCCGTCGCCACCGCCCAAGGGCTCGCCGCTCAGCAAAACGAGGATCTCACCGAACAGCATTTATTCACCGCCGCCCGCACCCACTCCAACCCTCGACTTGAAGCGTTGGCCCGCAAGATCAAACCACGCTACGCATGGGACGACATTATTCTGCCCGACGATCAGCGCCGCATCCTGCACGAGATCGTCGAGACGGTGCGAGGACGACCGGTCGTTTTGGAGCAGTGGGGCGTGGGCCGCAAGCTGGCCTCCAGCGCAGCCATCACCGTCCTCTTTGCCGGCGACCCCGGCACGGGCAAAACCATGGCCGCCGAGGTTATGGCCAACGAACTCAAACTCGATCTGTACAAGATCGATCTCTCAACCGTGGTCAGCAAATACATCGGCGAGACCGAGAAAAACCTGGAAAAGATTTTCAGCGAGGCCGAGAGCAGCAACGCCATTCTCTTCTTCGACGAAGCCGACGCCATCTTCGGCAAACGCTCTGAAGTTAAAGATGCGCACGACCGCTACGCCAATATTGAGGTCAGCTACTTGTTACAGCGGATGGAGTCGTACAACGGCGTCACCATTTTAGCCACCAACCTACGGGCCAACCTGGATGACGCCTTCACCCGCCGCCTGCAATTTGTAATCGACTTTCCCTTCCCGGAACCGGCCGACCGGTTGCGCATCTGGCAAACCCTCTTCCCGCCCGACCTACCCCGCACCGACGAACTGGATTTCGCCCCCCTGGCCGAGCGCTTCAAGCTGGCCGGCGGCAACATCCGCAACGTGATTGTCAGCGCCGCCTACCAAGCCGCAGCCAACGGCGGCTCGGTGACGATGAAGCATTTGCTACACGGCGTGCGGCGGGAGATGCAGAAGATGGGCCGGTTGGTGAGTGAGGGAGAGTTGAAGGTGGGGTAGCGTTAAAGTTAGTGAGATAGGCTGGCGCTGATTTGGAGCGAGGCATAACCATACTTTTCGACAAATTTATGGTCACGTACTTTCTTGAAGGTAACGATGTCAAATAAACGAACAAAACCGGCAAAAAGAAGAAGTTCAAGGCAAAAACCGGTCAAACAAATAGCCGGTCATATTGTCGGTCTCGATGATGAACGATCTGATCCGATATCACGAGAAACCCCCATCAAAGTGGCAAGATATCGCTTACTTAGCAATCATCAGGTACCGGTTGGACAGCGGCAATTGCTGGCAACGCAATTAGGAAAAGTGCAGGGAAATTCTTTTTTTCGTGCAGAGCTATTACGGACGCGCCTGTCTAAGCCTGGGAACTTACCCATTCAACGCGAATCAACACCAGCTTGGGTGAGGGCAACGCGGCTTGATATCCCTCCGCAAGAAGTTATGTATCGGGTTGCCTATTTGATGCAAAATGCCGATCCCGTCACCGTGGACGGCAACCAATTTATACCGGGTCAATATTACAATTTTCCTGGACAAGGCAAGATTTTAATTGTCTGGCCAACAACCACAAATATCGTCTTTGCCAAAGGTTACGCTCTATATGAGCAAGGAACTACGGCCTTTATTCGCAATATGTATCTTGATGCTATGGCCGAGGGAGCACGACAAGCCGAAGGGATGGTCGTTTTAGCCAAGGCAGAGATGGACTTTATTATGGGATTGGGGCCGGCCTGGGCAACAGTTCCGGTGTCGGTATTAAAAGGACTAGTATGGTACCAGCAGCATCGTCAGACGATTGCGCACGCATCTAAGTGGGCCGGGGTTATTGTGGAAATCCACAATCTGCTGAAGGATCGTTTTCCGCACACCTACGATTTTATTTGGCAACAGCTTATTTATACGATTGTTACCGATTTCAGTTTTGATTTTGCGCTTGAAGACTCGGCCAAGGCTTTGGGACAGCTATTGCGCAGCCTTGGAGCAACTCCGTTCAAAACGGTATCGAATACGCTTTGGGGAGTTATAAGTAAACTGACCATATTCTTGGCAAAAGTGGCTACCAATGCCGCTAAGCGAGGTACAACTGGTAACACTAAGGCCCATGCCCAGCGATTGGCACAGGACCTGGAACAGATTGGCATCGCGGTTAGAGAGCGAGATGTTGAGCAGCTGATGAAAGAGTTATCAAACCCTGAGGTGATTGAACTCTTGGCACGGCTGCAGCAAGGTTTTCATGCTTTATCGCAGGACTTGGAAAAATTAGCCGAGTCCTCGTAATTTGGTGGTTGATTGTTACCGATAGCTAACAAAAGCAGCATCGATTGTGTCGAAACAAAGTCGAACTACAGAAACCAAAGTCGATAAGAAGCCATCATCGCCGGCCAAAGGGCAGACCTTGACCGAGACTTTAGATGCACCAGCGGCATTGGCAGAATTTCCAATTGGCTGGTCCAGCGCCCCTAACCAACCAACTATTGGGGGGCAAGCCGATCGGTTAGAGAGTCGGAAATTTCACACCGTCCAGCGCCAGCAGATGGCGCGCCAAATTGGTGCGTTTCACGGCAACCACCATTTGCAACGCTTAGCTGCTTCGTCAAAAAATCGACCAGTTTTTGCACCTTACCAACCGAACAAAGAATCCGCAACCCTAGACCAAGCCCAACGTGCGGCCGGTAAGGCTGACCCAAACGCTCGTACCGTTACGCTCAAAGCTCCATTTGAGTCACCGACCACAAATCTTGTCAGCCGTTGGTCGTTTCCGGGATTGGATACCCTGAAGGATAAAGCAGCCGAGTTTGCTCAAGATTTTCCCGGCTACCCCCTTCTCACCTTTGTTTTGGGTCGTGACCCCATCGCCGATAAACCCGTAACCCGCAATGCCACGAATCTTATTCAGGGGTTGTTAAGTCTGGTTCCGGGTGGCGACAAGATGTTTGCAAACCTGCAAAAGTCCGGCGCTATTGAGCAGGCCTACGCCTGGGTCCAAAATCAGATTGCCAAGCTCAATCTAACCTGGAACAAAATTAAAGGCCTGGTTAAAAAGGCCGTCAGCCGACTCGAAATCGGCGATGTGCTTAATCCGTTGAAAGCGATCCGAACCAAGGTATTTCCTGTCTTTCGTCCGCTCATCACGCGTCTAAAAAACTTCGCGGTCGCCGCCGGTCAAAAAATTTTGGAGTTCATCTTTGAAGGGGCATTAACTCTGGCCGGGCCATTTGCCTCAAAAATTCTGGGCGTTGTCAAACGCGCCGGAGGCGTTTTCAACAAAATCATCAAAGACCCGATTGGGTTCGTGGGTAATCTGGTTAAAGCAGTTCAAAAAGGTTTCAGCCAGTTCTCAAAGAACATTTTGACCCACCTCAAATCAGGTCTTATGGGTTGGCTCTTCGGCACGCTGAGTAAAGCCGGACTGCAAATGCCCCAAAAGCTGGATTTACAAGGTCTCCTCTCGATTGTGCTCCAGGTTTTAGGACTTACATACAATGTGCTGCGCCGCAAATTGGTCGGCATACAGTTAGGGCGAAGAGCGGGTGGCCAAACTGGAGCAGGTCTTTGAATTCATCAAGACCTTAGCCACCGAGGGCCTAGCCGCGGCCTGGCAGCAACTGTTGAGCTACATCGGCTCCTTAAAGGATATGGTCATCGGCGCGATCCGGGAGTGGGTGGTGACCAAGATTGTCACCTCAGCCATCACCAAGCTGGTCTCGATGTTTAACCCGGCCGGGGCCGTCATCCAGGCCATAATGGCCATCTATAACACCATCAAATTTTTCATTGAGCGCGCCGACCAGCTTGCCGAACTGGCCAACGCCGTCTTTGGATCGATTGGCAGTATTGCCGCCGGCAGTATCGGGGCGGCGGCCGGTTACATTGAGAAGACGATGGGGCGGGCTATTCCGATAATGTTGGGCTTCCTAGCTCGATTGATTGGGCTAGGCGGAGTCGGAGGGAAGATCAAAAATATCATCCGAGGAATTCAGGCCAAAATTTCAAAGGCAATTGATCGGTTTATTAGTTTTATTAGACAGAAAGCCAGGAAGCTGTTTAGACGGGGTGGGAAAGCAAAAGAAGAACCCAACAATGTCTCTGAGAAGGATCGCCAAGCTGGATTGGCAGCATTTGAGAAGGAAGAAAAGAAATATATCAAAGATGGCGGCATAACCCGTGAAGATGCCAAAAAGACGGCTGCCTCTGTAAAGAAAAAGTATCCGGTTTTCAAGTCTGTTAGTGTGGTTGATGGGAAGGATAGTTGGGATTATCAATATGTCTTTAGGGCAAAGGTAGATACTCCAACTGAGAAGGCTGAAATTAACATATCGGAAGCAGATATTGCCAAAACAGTAGATGAAGCAATTAGAGCCAGAGGTACTGCTATAGCAGATTTGCAAAAAAGAAGAGGTCAAGAGAAAGGCAAGAAGACAGTAGCTTGTGTTGGAACTAAATGTTTCATGAGTGGATGGACGGAAGAACGCCCTGAAGCTCATTTAGCAACTATGACTGTTCTATTTGAAGAAGGGAAAGAAAAAGAAAGAATGATAAGGGAAAGTGGCTCCTCAGTTAAAGAGCACGCAGAGAAATTTACAGATACAAAGAAAAAGCCGAAAGTTGAAGGATTAGAATATCAGACAAGGGGTTCTGGTTATTTGGATAAAGGTGTATCAGGACGGTATGTTGCCTCGCATGCAGAGAAACAAGCTGCACAATGGGCACCAAATCAACCAATTGGAGTTACTAGAGGAATGTGCGGTGATTGTCAAAGGTACTTCAAATCATTAGCCAAACGAACTAAACGCCTACAAGTTGTAGCAGATCCTAATGTAGTACGTATTTTTCATACCGACGGCACGGTAGAGACACGATAAAGTCAATTAATAAATCTATGTCAGAGATATGAACAGAAAGAAAAGACATTTAGAAAAGACCAAGTGTAACCAAGCCAAGGCACCCTGGCTCAGCGAAACACCCATCCCACGAAGAAGAAGTCGCTACGACTAACTTCGCAACCTTGCAAGATCGCATCGGCAACCAGGCGATACAGCGATTGTTGACTCAACACGGAGGAAAGCTCGACGAAAAGAGCATTGTTCACCTTCTACGCCAAAATGGAAATAATGTTAAAGGCTTAACCAAGAGCAATGGTGGGAGCAGCCCTGATACGATCCAACGGGACGATGACGATGCAAAGCCGCAGGTCCAGGCAAGCAATGGCGAAGTAAAGCTCGAAGAAGTTGAGTATGACTATTACAACGTAACCGGCAACACCCTGGCCGAGGTAGCCCAACAGTTGGACCCAGAGGAGTGGGGGCGTTGCACCTACCGTTTCGACTATAGCTACGAAACAACCAATGGGCGCACGACCAAGGTCGATATGACCCTAAAATTGACGGTTCGTCTGCCACGCTGGCAGGGTCAGGGTTGGGATAAGGCGTCACCGGCGGCCAAAAATGAGTGGCGGCGTATGCTGGATGCTCTACAACAACACGAGATGGATCACGCCGATATTGCCCGGCAGTGGGCACCGAGGTTCAAAGCACGGTTGCTCAATCAGCGGAGTAACAGCGTTGAGAGGCGTTATAACCAGACTCTGGAGAAAGTGAACCATGAAACCAAGCACTTTGATGAGAAAACAAAACATGGTCATACCCAGGGGATCAGCCTGGATTTCAGTATAAAGTAAGGGGTCAAGCGATAGTCATTATTAAGGAGCATACCAATGACAAAAGAACATCTCACCAACGAAGAAAAAAAAGGCAAAGTCAAGCCGGATAAACAGGCGGAAAACCGCGAGCAGGCGACTGATGCCAGCGTGGATCGCTCCGGTCTGGCCCAACTGCAAAACCAGGTGGGCAATCGGGCGGTGCAACGGATGCTGGCCCAGCGCAGCGGCGACGGCCCCACGACCCTTGATGAGGAGACCGCCGGGCGGATCAACCGCGAGCGGGGCGGGGGGCATCCGCTGGATAGCGCTATGAAGGAGCAGATGGGCACGGTTATGGGCCAGGATTTTAGCAATGTACGGGTTCACACCTCGCGGGAGTCGGATGATCTGAACCAGCAAGTGGGGGCCAAGGCATTTACGACCGGTCAGGATATCTTCTTCAAAGAAGGGGCTTATGATCCCGGCTCGAGCGGTGGGCAGGAGTTGATCGCCCACGAATTGACCCACGTCGTGCAGCAAAGCAGCGGCGCGGTCGGCAACGGCAGCGGTCGGATGACGGTCAATGCGCCGGGTGATGTGTATGAGCAGGAAGCGGACGCCGTCGCCAAACAGGTAACCTCAATGGATTTATCTGTCACCGCTGGGGGCGACTCGGTGCAGCGGCAAGCAGCCCCGAAGAATGAAGAGGAATTGCAAACCAAAGCTGTCCAGCGCCAAGAGGGTGTCGAAGAAGAGGAAGAGATGCAAACGAACTCGCCGCAGCAGCAAGATGTCCCTGAAGAGGAAGATCTGCAAACTAAGTCGGTGCAGCGCGAAGAACTTCCGGAAGATGAGGAAATGGCGGGATAAAAGTCCACAGATGGACACAGATAGGCACCGATGAAAGATAAAAAACAAGACGCAAAAGTCAGGTGACAGTCACTTATTGTTAATAAATCAGCATTGATTAGGCCAAATAGGTCGATTTAGAGCGGCCAAGTGACTGTCACCTTTAGAACTATGTAAGTCCTGGAAAAAATATCTGTGAAAATCTGTGCCCATCTGTGGACAAAAAAATGACCGAGGCTCATGATCAACGAACTAGACGAAGCCCTGCGGCGGTTGCTACTGCGGGATGATCAGATCAAAGAGAATAGGATCGACATTAGTTTTGATCAGCCCAAGGGCGATTGGTCGGCCAAGCTCAGCCGGGCCACGCTCAACCTGTTCTTGTACGATGTTCGGGAGAACAGCAAGCTGCGCCAGACCCGACCGGCCTGGGAGGTGAGGCCCCACAACGGCGACAGCGTCACTCGTCATCGGCGACCGGTCCGGCTGGATCTGCACTATATGCTGACCGCCTGGGCCACCGAGCCGGATGACGAGCACTACCTGCTGACTGTGGCCCTCATGGCCCTGTTCCGCACGCCGGAACTGCCGGTCGATCTGCTGCCCGACCGTTTGCAGGAGCAGCCCGTGCCAATCTGTCTGACCGTGGCTCAGGAAGACATCCTGCGCAATCCGGCTGAAATTTGGAGCGCGATGGAGAACCAGCTTCGTCCCTCGGTCCCTGTGGTGGTGACGCTGGCTCTCAATCCTTATGAGCCTATGCCGGCCGTCAAAATTGTTAAAGAACGCGGTCTGCGCTTTGAACCACATCTCAAACGACGCGACAAAGCCTACCGCGAGCAAGAAGATGCATCAGACGAAGCCAAAGCCGCTCACTACCGCTGGACCATCGGCGGTACGGTGACGAGCGATCAGCCGCTGGACTTTGAAACGATTCGCCTCATTCTGGTCGAGGCAGGGGTGGAAGTCCGGCCTCACGCGGATGGGCGCTTTAGCTTCGGCAACTTAACCGCCGGGGATTATAACTTGGAGATTTACGTAGGCGACCGCCGGGCGGAGCACAAGGTTATTACCGTTCCGTCGGCGGATTTCGAGGTAAAGCTGTAGCGAGAGACAAGGCTGTTCAAATCCAAACAAATCGCTATTTGTTCTACAAAACATATCTTTAAAGGAGAGTAACTTATGCCCGAATATCTGGCGCCAGGCGTCTATGTGGAAGAGGTCGATCGTGGTCCCAAGCCGATTGAAGGGGTCGGTACCGCCCTGCCGGTCTTTATCGGCTTTACGGAAAAGGCCGAATATAGCCGCATGATCAATCGCGAGCGCGTGATCGAAGAGGTGGTATTCAAGCCCCAGTTGGTAACCAATTGGGGGCAGTACCAGGAGACCTTTGGCAGTTTTGTCGAGGGCGCTTACCTGCCCCACGCGGTCTATGGCTACTTTATGAACGGCGGGACGCGCTGCTATGTTCTCAGCATCAAAACTATCCCTAAAGCGTCGGCTAAATTGCTGGGCAGCGACGGCAAATCGGAGCTGCTAAACGTTCAGGCCAAGCAGGCCGGCTTCGAAGGGCTTAAGCTCCGGGTTAGGGTTGAGTCTCCGGAGTTGAAAAAAGGTTCAACCACGAACAGTAGCTCCACAGCTAGCACCAACGCCGGCGAGTCGTCCGGAGAAGCAACGCCGGCGAACAACTCGGCCTCCAAAGCCGCCGACAACGGCACGGATTCGTCCTTCACCTTAATTATCGAGCGTAAGGATCGCCACGATGACTGGAAGCCGTTGGAAACGGTGAAAGACGTGACGCTGGTCCAAGAGCTGGATAAAAGGAGTAATGAGCAGCAAGTCAAAATTGCTTACAAGAACAAAAAGCCGCCCAAGTTTGTCGAATTGTTCCTGCCGGAGCAAAAAGACCTGCCGGCCAAACCCTGGCCCAAAGACGGCCAGCAGCAGAGTTTGCAGATTGACAAGCAAGTGTTGTTGCCCGCCAAATTCGATGAGTATCAGGGCGACGCTCTCGAACGAACCGGCCTTTTAGGGTTGGCGGCCATCGACAACGTCACCATGGTTTGTGCGCCCGATTTGATGACGCCGATGCCGGGCGAAGCTGAGCCGGACCCTAAATTGATCCAGTCGGTACAGCAGTTGATGATCGATCACTGTGAGTTAATGGGTGATCGGGTCGCTATTTTGGACTCGCCGCCCCACAAGAACCCGATGGAGATCAAGGAGTGGCGTCAGGATGACGTGGCTTATGACTCGAGTTATGCGGCCTTGTATTACCCCTGGGTCGAAATCATGGACCCGGTCAAGAATGAGCCGATGCTTATGCCGCCCTCCGGCCATATTGCCGGCGTCTGGGCCCGCAACGACCAAACCCGCGGCGTCCACAAAGCGCCGGCCAACGAAACCATCTCCGGCGCCATCGGCCTGGCCTACGACGTTACCCATGGCGAGCAGCAGGAACTCAACCCGCTGGGTATCAACTGCATTCGCAAGTTTCCGGCCATGGGCATCCGCGTTTGGGGCGCCCGCACCCTAACCAGCGACCCGGCCTGGCGCTACATCAACGTCCGCCGCCTTTTTAACTTTGTCGAAAAATCGATTGAGCGGGGCACCCAGTGGGTCGTTTTCGAACCAAACGATATGATGCTCTGGGCCCGCGTCCGGCGGGATACCACTGCCTTTTTGACCACGGTCTGGAGTTCCGGGGCTTTGTTTGGCGCTTCTCCCTCCGATGCCTTTTATGTTAAGTGTGATGAGGAACTTAACCCGGTTCAAATACGCGACCAAGGCCAACTCATCATCGAAATTGGTATGGCTCCGGTCAAACCGGCTGAATTTGTGATTTTCCGCATTAGCCAGTGGTCGCCGGAATATGAATAAAAACAACAGGATTGAGAAAGGATAGTAGACAATGGCAGCTGAACCTTATTTATCAGAACGAAATGACTCCCACTCGGAGGATCCGCTCCTTGGCTTTAATTTTATGCTTGAGCTTGAAGGCTCCCTGGCCGGCTATTTTACCGAGTGTGGCGGCATCGGCTCTGAGCACGACGTGACCGAGCACAAGGTTGTTGACAAACAGGGCCACGAGATCACGCGCAAAATTCCGGGGCGACTCAAATGGACCGACATCACCCTCAAGCGCGGGATCACCTCGGAGATGGACATTTGGGCCTGGCGGGACAAGGTAGTTAAAGGCGACCTGAAAGGCGCCCGCAAAAACTGTACGATCACCATGATGAATCGGGACTACAAACCGGTCGCCATCTGGCATTTTACCAATGCCTGGCCATCCAAATGTACCGGTCCCAATCTCAAATCAGATGGCAACGACATCGGTATCGAAGAAGTGGTGCTGGTTCATGAAGGTATGTACCGCGAACTGTAGAGGACGCTATGACCTTGCAGACCGAGTATGAATTTACCCTGCCGCAAGGCTATGTCGATCCTGAGGGCAACCTGCACCGAACCGGCATCATGCGGCTGGCCACAGCCATGGATGAAATCGCCCCGCTGCGAGACCATCGGGTGCAGGCCAATCAGGCCTATCTGATCATTCTGCTCTTCTCTCGCGTAATTACCCGGCTGGAGGGCGTGCCGGAAGTGACGCCGGAGGTCATCGAGAATCTGTTTGCGGCTGATTTGACCTACCTTCAGGCGCTGTACCGCCGGATCAATGAAAACGGGTCCAGCCGCCTGAAACTGTCTTGCCCGCAGTGCCAGGCCAATGTGGAGGTCGATCTGGCTCAGGTGGGGGAGTTGTAGGCTACCCGCTCGATCGCCTGCGCGAGGAGGTAGCCTATCTGGCTTATCACTTTCACTGGCCGCGTGAGACCATTTTGAATTTGGAGCATAGCGAGCGGCTGGAATGGGTGTCAGAAATTGCCAAGATTAATCGCAGGCTGAGTCAGGGGTCGCAAGTGATTAGCCATGACTAACTCGGTTGACAAGACTAATCCGGTGGCGGCGTTCCGGTTTGAGCTGCGGATCGATGGCCTGGTAGCCGGCTGGTTTAGCGAATGTGGCGGCCTGACCATCAAGCGCAAAGTGGAAGACGTTCTCGAAGGCGGGGTCAATCACTACAGCCATCGGCTGCCCGGCCGGGTAACCCACCAAAATCTAACCCTTAAGCGCGGATTGGCCGGGGAATCGCTGTGGCGTTGGTTTGAGTCAGGGCAGTACAACGGACAGGTCAAACGACGGCACGCCACGGTCTTAATTTACAACCCTGACCGGACCGTGGCTCGACAGTGGGAGTTGGTCAACTGTTACCCGATCAAGTGGTCATGCGTAACGCTAAAAGCCGAGGCCAAAGAAATGGCGGTCGAGACGCTGGAGTTGGCCCAAGATACCGGCGGGTTAGATGGCCCGGCGATCCAAACCGCCTGGGCTGCAATCCAACGTCGGATTGAGCGATCGGCTTCAGTAGCCGAACCGAGAGCCGCCTCAATCGACCGGCAGCAATTAGCGCGGCAGGTGTACGCGCTTCTCAAACAAGAATTGATTATCGAGCGCGAGCGGTCCTCCGCTTGGTAAAAAGGAACAGCAGCTATGTCCACACCAACAGAACTGGTTAATCCGGTCACGAACATTCGCTTCGCCATCGAAATCGGGGGGGAAATTGTAGCCTGGTTTACCGAATGCAGCGGTCTGAGTGTCCAGCGTGAAACTGAGACGCATGAAGAGGGCGGGACGAACCACTACGTTCACCAACTGCCGGGCCGCATCAAATATACAAACATTACGCTTAAGCGCGGCATTAGCGATCAGGACGAAATGCTGTGGGACTGGTTTCAAAAAGGGCTGTATGACGCCAAGGTTGACCGAAAAAATGTATCAATCCTGCTTTTTAGCCCGGATCGCACAAAAGCCAAACGCTGGAATCTGGAGAATGCCTATCCGGTCAAGTGGAGCGGTCCTGATTTCAATACCGGCGGCCAAGCGGTAGCGATTGAAACGCTGGAGTTTGTGCATCACGGTATGCAGATGACCGGCTGGGAACGTGTGGCCTAGGTTAATGACAATGACATCCGACGTACCGACAAAAGACAATCCAGCCCCCCTGTCTAGCCCAACCGGCTTGGCGACTCGCTTGGCTGCCCGACAAGGTTGGGTGCAGCGCTCCATCTCTCCCTGGGTCGAATTTGCCCAAACCATCGTCAGCCGCCGGCCCCGGATTCACCCTGATCGGACTCCGACTGTCGTTCAGCCTCAACCGGACAGAAACACGCCGCTGATTTTGGCCGGCGAAGCACCCGTGGAAACCGAACAAACGCCTGATTGGTTGAACTCTATGCCCTCGTTTGAAGAGGTCCGGCGCTCTTTTGAAGCAGCGCGTGAAACGACCCGATCTGAGTCGGCTCCGCCAGCACCGGGAGTCGGCGAGCCTACCCGGATTCAGCGGCAACCGGCCCAATCAGGCGGACCTAGCCCCGACGCCGACTCTGCAAAGCCGCTGTCAACCTTTGAGAAGCTGCATCAGGCCGTCGCGAGGGCGCGGGCCGACGAAGCTTCATCCGGCGGTGAACGTGCCGATCAGTCGCCGGCCGAACCACAACAGTCGTCGGGGCCGAGGCCCGCTGCGCGCAGTCGCCGGGTGGTGTCGCGGGTAGAAGAGGTTCCGAGTCAAACTGAAGCCGGGCCACCCGCCCCCGAGCCGGTTCAATTAGCGGAAAAACCGGCTGAAGTCACCCTCGAGGCCAAGACGGTTCAGTTGGCGAAAGAACCGGCTGGAGCCGCCCCAGAAGTCGAAACGGTTCAGTTAGCGGAGGACCCGGCTGAAGTCGTCCCCGAGGCCAGTGAGTCGCCCGAGCCTGGGACTGACAGCAGTAGTGAACCAGAGCCTGGATTGTCCGAAAAAAAGAGCGCTACGGCGTCTTCCTCTCTATTGTCCCGGCCTGGCGAGACACCTGACGCAGAGGGCCAACCAAACCCATTCACGGCTCAAGTTGAAGTAAACAGGACTGCCAATGAACGACCTAAGATAGCATCTATCTCCAAGTCTTCACCGCTGGAGGTGGAGGAGCCATCTGCTCCCGCCACAAACTTGATAGAGGACCCCAAAATTGAACTAGCCGAGCCACCGGTAGACGTCAAACCTGCCTCGCCCCGGCAGCCGGCCAAAACGCTTGTGCAGACGGCTGCCGAACCACCGGCCGAGATGTTAGAGTCCGTAGAGAATCGAGCAGAACCCGAACCAATGGATCAAACCACCCGGTCGGCGGCTCCTACCCGGCTCATTTCGCCGCCAGACGTAGAGGAGTCGATACAGCCGAGCGACGGGTTTTCTACCCCAACTAAACCACCTGAGACTGTGGGGATAGAACCGTCTTTGATCGAGCCGGACATTGGTCCTACCATAGAACATTCCGAAATCCCAGCAGAAAAGATTGAGCCTGGAATTCATTCCGGCCCAAAATTGCCGGCCGAGAACTTGGAACCTAAACGTCTTTCCGAATTCCCAAAACAGCTTTTTCCACAGGAAACCTATCCACCTGACCAAAAAGTAACGGATCAGTCCCAGGCCCAACCGCTTCAACGCAAGCCGGAAGCATCGAGGTCGGGCCAGCCTCGCCTGGAGCAGACGGCGGACTTAGATTTGGGCCAAGAAATCTTATCAAAAGCAACGGCAAGGCTGAAAACACCCGTGTTCACGCCACCACCGGCCTCGCAGTCGATGCGGACCGGCCATGGTGAAATCCAGCGAGCAAGCGATATGCGTGAGGGAGAACGTCATCCTACGACCGGATTGGAGCGGGCTAACCGTCAAGTCGAGGGGCGACCCCCAGGTGAAACGACTCGACCGGACTCCCAGCATCTCAGCCGCTCTACCCCACCATTACCTTTAGCCGTGCGGCCGGTCCAGCCCGGCCCGCGCCCAGATCAGCCAAACCTTGAGCCGGTCCGTATGCCGCCGGCCCACTCGACGACGCCAGGGCCGCCTGATCTGCAACGCCAGGTTGTTCCAACGGTGTTGGGAGCAGCAGCGGTTGAGACGGACGTTGAGACCGTTGAGCAGACAGTTGATCAGGGGATATCCCATTTGGCCGATCAGTCAGCCGGCGAAACTGAAAATCTCGACCAACTGGCCCGCGAAATCTATCCTATAGTCAAGCGGATGCTGGCAATCGAACGTGAGCGAAGCGCCTTCTACTAATTTTTTAAAGGGAGATAACATTGACTACCAGCCCTAGTGTTCAAAAAGCAAAAATATTCAAAGAAGATGATCCTAGCATCTTTGTGCTTTGTCACTTCAATCCTAAGGATTTTACATTGATTCGAAAAGTCAAGTGGAACGAAAGCGTCAACATTGGCGGCGATGCGGCTGAAGTGGCTTTTGCCGGCGGAGAAGCACAAGATCTGACGATCCCCTTCTTGTTTGATACCACAAGTACGGGTGAAGACGTACGAATCAGTTATGCGGGGCTACTGGCCATGACCGAAATTAGTCCATCCGGGCTGCCTCTCATAGGTTCGGGCAAAAGCGAACCGCCACGCTGCCAATTTATCTGGGGTAAATTTCTATCTTTTACGGCCGTGATTTCACAAATCGAACAGAATTTCAAGCTTTTTGATCCTTACGGAACACCGCTGCGAGCCGAAGTAAAAGTTTCTTTTACCCAGGTGCATACCAAGACCAAAGGCCAAAATCCAACCTCCCGGAGCGAGGTTAGACGAGTGTGGGTCGTTCAGGAAGGCCAGACCATCGATTGGATTGCTTTTCAGGAGTATGGCGATACGGCCTACTGGCGCCACATTGCCCAGGCGAACAACTTGATTGATGCCAAGACGTTGCATCCCGGCCAAGTACTCAAGCTTTTACCGCTGCCTTAGGCAGACATACGAGGAAGAAACATTGGCTACAGAAAAACACTTTACCCAAATTCTGATCAAGGCCAACGGTCAGCCGCTGCCCGAGCCGCTGATGGATGCCCTAGGCGAAGTTGTGGTCGATAGCAGTTTGTACCAACCGAATATGTTTTCGATTGTTGTGCGCGATCCCAAAATAAAATGGGTCGATGACCAGGACTATCTGGCGCCGGGAAAGGAGATCGAAATAAAGGTCCAGACCGGAGCAGAACAGGGCAATCTGAAAGGCTTGCTGATGTGCGGGGAGATAACCAGTCTGGAGCCAAGCTTTTCAGCCCAGGGGCGGACAACCCTGCTCGTGCGGGGCTACGATAAATCACACCGGCTGCATCGCGGCAAGCAGACCCGCACCTTCGCCAACCTAAGCATCGCCCAAATCATCAAAACAATTGCCGAGGAGGCCGACCTGATCCCGGAGCTTGATGCAACCACAGTGCGTTACGATTATCTGCTGCAAAATAACCAAACGAATATGGAGTTTTTGCTGGCGCTGGCCGAACGGGTGGGTTTTCAGGTCTACGCAGCCGAAGGGACTTTATTTTTCAAGAAATCTACCTGGAGCCAGGGAAATGGGCCGGAATTTGAATTGGGTGAAACGTTGTCCGGTTTTCAACCGCGATTGTCCACCATCCGCCAGACTGACCGGGTTACGGTTAAGGGCTGGGATGCCAAAAGTAAGAACCGGATCATGGGCCAAGCCAGCCCTAATAGCGATCTTAATCAGGGCGGGCTAGAAGAGACCGGCGGTGCTACGGCCAAGAAGATTTTTAGGTCAACCGCCGAGTCGGTGTTGGTCAATCAACCTGTCTTCAGCGCGGCTGAGGCTGAGGCGTTGGCTGCGCGCTTGAGTGATGACCTAAGCCGTGAGTTCATTCAGGCTGAAGGGATCTGTCGTGGCGACCCCAGAGTCAAGGCGGGTTGGTTTATTACCCTGAAAGGCTTGGGCCAAAGATTCAGCGGTCACTATTTTGTGACGTCTGCCACCCATACCTACAGTGCAGCAGGCTATGAAACGAGATTTACGATTACCGGTCGCCATCCTCAGACGCTGCGTTATTTGCTACGGGCTAGAGATGATCGCTTGTCGGCGCAGCCCCGGCTGCACGGCGTCGTGACCGGCCTGGTGACTAATCTCAACGACAAATTTGATCTGGGGCGCGTCAAAGTAAAGTACAACTGGTTGGGCGATATTGAAAGCGACTGGGTGCGCATCGCCTCGCCTATGGCCGGCCCGGATCGCGGATTTTTCTATCTACCTGAAATTAACGACGAAGTATTGGTGGCTTTTGAACATGGCGATATGCACCGGCCCTATATTATTGGGGTGCTGTGGAATAGTCAGGACAAGCCGCCCAAAAGCAACACCGATGTCGTCGGCGGCGGCAAAGTCAACCAGCGTCTGGTCAAATCGCGCAGCGGGCATCAAATCCTGCTGGATGACTCCAGTGGCGGGGAAAAGATCGAGATCATCGATCGTAGCGGCCAAAAAGTGGTTATCGACAGCCAGGCCCAGTCCATCGAATTGAGCGGTGGCGGGCGGAAGGTAACCATGCGCAATGGTCAGGTGCATATTACGTAAACAAACTCTACAAAAGTCTGCAAAGTCTATAATAGAGAGGAAGAAGACGTGCCCCAGGTATTAACTACCAATGCGGTGATTACCTGTCCCCACGGGGGGCTGGGCCGCAGCATCTCAAAAAATCCGATATGGCTGGTTAACAATGGTCCTGTTTTGGTTGAAAACGACACAGGTGTCCTGAGTTGCCCCTTTGTTATTCATCCGTGTGTGGGGTACCAACTGCGCTCGATGCATCTCAACACCACAAAAATTCAAGGACAGCAGGTTGTTCTAGCCACCGACTTCAACCAGACCTTCACCGGTTTACCGCTTCTTATTCAGGAAAGCCATCCCGTCTATGACGATAGCCTGCCGGCGTCGCTTCCGGCCGGTCTAACCGCGCCTTCCGCCTCAGAGAGTGGGACAGATATCCCGCTGCCCCCAGAACTCGCAGACACCCGGCCGCCGGCGGTCCAAGTTATGCCGCCGAAGTTAGCCTTCAATTCCTCGACTATGCTGCCCTCTACTCTGGCCATTGGCTTCCGTCTGAAGACCACGTACCCGCTAAAGTGGATTTTGACGCTGATTAACGGCGTAGCCAAACAGAATCTGGATGCCACAAAAGGGCTACCACCAGGTTTAACGGTGACGCCCTCGGGCGGCAGTTGGCGCAGTCCAAGCCTGACAATTAAAGTTAACCTGACAGCCGAATTTATGGCTAAATTGGGTGTGGGACAACACTTTTTCTATTTGACCGGTGTCAGTCAGCGCGGCCTGTCCGGTTTTGCCGAAGTCAAGTTGACGGTTACCTAACCAGTGGAAAGGGGTTAGCGGTTGAGTGATGGTTACCGGGTTAACCCCATAACCATCGCTGGCTGACACATTATTCGTCGAAGAGGTAAGATGGATGAAAGACAACCGTATCAATCGGGAATTCTTAGGTCAGGGGTTAACCTTTCCGCTCCGGTTTAAACATAACGGTGCATTGGCGTTGGCCCAAGGTGAAGAAGACATTCAACAAGCCATCCGCATCATCTTGGGCACGGTTCCGGGCGAACGCCTCATGCGTCCGGAGTTTGGCTGCCGGATCCACGAGTTGGTTTTCGCGCCCCGCAACACTGAGACCGAAAGCATGCTGGCTCACTATGTCGAAACGGCTCTGGAGCGTTGGGAGCCACGCATCGAGGTCTTACAGGTCGAATCATCAAATGTGGACAATGATGAAGGGGCAGCCATGTTGCTCGAGATCAAATACCGGATCAAAGCCACCTACGATCAGCGCAGCATCATTTATCCCTTTTACATTATGGCTGAAGAGTAGGCATTTTAGGAGACGCTCGTGACACTTCAATCACCCAATCTCGATGATTTGAAGGCCCAGGATCTGGTTGATGAGGCCCGGAAAAAAATCATCCAGTACTGTCCGGAATGGACCGATTACAACGTTAGCGATCCGGGTATCACCCTGATTGAACTTTTTGCCTGGATGACCGAAAAGATATGTTACCGCCTTAACCAGCTGCCGCGCAAAAATTATGTCGAGTTTCTGAACTTGCTTAATCGAAAATTGGAACCGGCCAGGAGCGCCAGTGTCCAACTGACCTTTTATCTGTCGGTGCCCTTTCCGATTTCGCCCGGCGACCAAACAGAGACCGTTATCCCCAGGGGAACGGAAGTGGCTACCTTGCTTACCGAAGACGAACCGGAGATTATTTTCACGACAGAGAAAAAAACCGTCATCGCTCCTCCCCCCCTTACTTTCGTCCGGCGTGGGGGCGACATTATTGAATACCTCAATAAGTCTGCATTTCAAGTTTTTCAAGATAAACCGCTCATCGACGATGCCTTTTACCTGGGATTCGATAAAGAGACAGATATCAGCGGTTATCGGCTTCGGTTCAATCTGGACTGCGACCCGGGAGCCACTGGCATCGTGCTCAAGGATCCGCCTTTGGTGTGGGATTGTTATATTAATGAAACGCTGGGCTGGGAGAGACTCCAGCCACAAAACGACACCACCGAGGGCTTGAATGCCAAAAATGGCCAGATTACCTTTGATCTACCACTGAATATGCAGCCTGTGCAGGCCAACGGCGAGGTAGCTTATTGGCTTCGCTGTCGCCACTTGCCCAATCAGGATCAGGGTATCCAACCCTATGATCGCTCGCCCAAGATCACCCACTTGGAGCCTTTTGTGTTAGGCGCCACGGTCCGGGCCCAGCACGCAGTAACCATCGTAGACGAAATTTTGGGACGCAGTAGCGGTGAGCCAAACCAACAATTTCAATTGCGCCAAACGCCTGTTCTCAAGCTGCAATCAGGCGAGACTCTGCAGGTGGAAGAGGAGGAAAACGGCAAGATCATTATGAAGGATTGGGAACGGGTTGATGACTTTTCGGACTCGAAAAAAAATCACCGGCATTTTACAATCGATTACGGGACCGGTGAGATTCGTTTGGGACCAGGTATCCGCCAGGCCGACGCCAAAGTTAGACAGTATGGCCGTATTCCCGAAACCGACCGGTTCATCCGTTTCAGCCAATACCGGCACGGTGGGGGGATTATCGGCAACGTGCCAGCCCATCGAATTGAAGTTTTAAAATCGACCATTCCTTATATCGATCGAGTCACCAATCGCCAAGCGGCGGCCCGCGGAACCGATCCCGAAACGATTGAAGAGATCGAATTTGACGCGCTGCGCACTCTGCGCACCCAAGAGCGTCTGGTAACCGTAACCGATTACGAGAATTTTGTCAGGAAGGATTCGGATGTTCTTCGGGCCCAGTGCTATGTTCCCGGCCTCCTAAATAAACAGGCTACCCCTGGCGTCATTGATATCGTGGTCGTGCCCAAGGAAGCCAAAGCTGCCGCGGAAGAGTCTGACCTGACGAAGCTCAAGCTCAACACCGAGCTTAGCCGGGCAATTCATAAGGAGTTGAGGAAGCGGTCGTTATTGACTGCGGCTTTGCAGGTTCGATCAGCCCGTTATATTGGAGTCAAGGTCACGGCTAAAATCGTTCCCAAGCGTCTGGGGCAAGAGACGCAGCTGCAAGAACAGGTGCTGACCAAACTGCGCAATTTCATTAACCCGACCAAGATCAGCGAAAAGCGCATACACCTTGACGAGGCTATGGGGTCTGATTGGGAAGGCTGGCCCTTTGGCCGCAACTTACACGAAGCCGAGATCTACTCGCTGTTGATGCGCACCGAGGGCGTTAAGTTTATACCAAGCCTTAAAGTTGAACAGCGTCCGGTTGTGCCGAAAAATGAACCTCCCCCCGGCGATGTGCAAGCTCAAGCAGAAATTGACCAACTCCTGGAGCCTGTCGAGGGTCAACTCCTCAGAGTTCCGTCAGATGGGTTGTTATGTTCCCTTAACCATCACATTGAAGTTGTGGGAGAAGATGAGGTCGATTGATCGCTAACCATCAGGAGAAGAGATAGCGTTTTGAACACGATTATTCAGGCTGTCGTAGTTGACCATATTGTCGATGCTTATAATTGCTTCCCCGGCGACTCCGTTACGTTTTATACCTATGTCAACGTCGCCAAACCATTCGAGGGTACAAGCCTGAGAGTAACCCTGCCCCCCGAGATCGACCTCGATCCTGATTGTTTGGATGAGGTCTCGACCCTGGTTGTTAGCTCAGAAAATTACCGCGCTATCGTTTGGCAGCTTGAGGATCGGTTGGAGCGCGACGAGCAATATGAATTTCAATTAAGCGCTAAAATTGCAGCCGTGGCAACCGAGCGACGAATCGAGAGCGTAGCCTCACTCTATGATTTGGATGAGGAAATGTTGGCAAGCAAGACCGTAACCATAAAGATATTAAACAAAAGCACTTACCTGCGCTATTTGCCCGCCATTTTTGAGTCGCACGATCCGGTCATAGGCCGGCTCTTAATGCTCTTTGAAAGTTATTTAGCCCCGCTCGAAGCGCAAATCGAAACCATGCCTTACCTGCTCGATCCAAAAATTACGCCGGCCCATTTTCTGCCCTGGTTGGGCAGTTGGCTCGATTTGACCTGGTCACCGGCCTGGCCCGACGAGCGGATTCGGGTGTTAATTGAGAATGCGCTTGAACTGTACCGGTGGCAAGGTACACGCTGGGCCTTGCAGAAATCTCTAGAAATTTATACCGGAAAATGGCCAGAGATAGTGTCTTCCAATGCCCAGAACTTTGAAATTGGCGACCAAGCCGCTTTGGGCTTTAACCTGGCTTTAGGCAAAGATAACCGGCCCCATACTTTTGTCGTTGAGCTAAACCTACCGCCGCTCGATATTGAAGATGAGGTTGAAAGACGAGAGCAAGAAGAGGTACGGTGGCAGACGATTATTTCTATTATTGAGAGCCAAAAACCGGCCCACACTGCCTATGATCTCCCAAGATTAAAACCGTCCTAGAGGCTGAAACAATTACAATCTGATAGTTTGACGAGGTAGATAAATTGATTACAGAAACTATTTTACAACAGTACCCTAACCGGTGGATTAAGGCGGAGGATGGTCTGATTGTGACGGCCGATGTTTGGCAATGTACGCAAGAGTACCACCGGCAGCGGGCAAACTTTCACGCCTTGTTCAAGCAGGGACCGGGTATTATTGCCGGTTTAGAAGTGGTAGCCAAGGATCCGCCCAACTCGGCGCTCTACATCTTGCCCGGCATTGCCATCAATGCCTTGGGACAAATTATCGTCGTTCCGGAAATACAGTCCTTTGATCTCGGCCTGAATTTAGATGGTTTGTTATATCTCCTTTTAAGTTACGGGCAAAGCCGATCCAAGCCGAGTCAGAAAGATCATAAGCCGGGCGATGCGTCGTACATCCAGGCGGAATTCTCTCTGGCCGCTCGCGACCAATATTCTCCACCGGCAATCGAGTTAGCGCGGGTCCGGCGCAGCCAAAAAGACTCGGTCATTGTCAATGCCGCCAACTATAGCCGTCCCACAGCCGACGAAATCGACCTCAATTTTAGACGGCAAGTCGGCCCACCGGTCGATGTATCGATCGGCCTATGCTACCTCGGGCAAGTGCAAGAGAAAGACCACGGTATGGCTCTAGGGCAAGTTGTGCAGAGTCTAAATAGCAGCGGCTACTGTTGGGCTCACGTTGAGGATGAGATCCCGCTTGACTCGCTCCTTACCCAACACAACTTGATCTATTTGGTGGGTCAGGGCGATCTTGATATCGGCGAGGATATGCGCGACACGCTGCGCCGTTATTTGCTTGAGGAATCCGGAACTATACTGTTTGAAGCGATTGATGACATAGCCAAGTCCCGTTTCAAAGCAATATTGGACTCGATGACAATTCAGCTAAAGGAACTGTCGGCTGACCATCCGCTCCTCACCCGGCCTTACCTTTTCGCGGCCCCTCCGCCGACGAATCGAAGCGAGGCCATATCCACGGTGTGGGCCGGTAGCGGGATCGTTATGATCGACAGCGGCTACAGCCGGTTGTGGCAGGGACGCCACCCTGAGGGGCTACCGTCACGCGAGGAGATCCGGGCGGCGATTGAGTGGGGCAGCAATCTCATTGCCTATGCCATTGAACGTCGGCGGGTTAGCGGCCGAAGAGTAATTGGCCAGAGGGTGGTTAATGATACAAACGGGTAGTCTTGAGGTTAACGATCAGACCGGTTGGCGGCGGGTGTATTTGCTCGATAAGGCGACGATCTCCCTAGGCAGCCATAAAAATAACGACATTATCTTACCTGAAGATCGCGGTCCGGGCGTGGCCGAGTTTCATGCTCAATTGATCGTCAATCCCGGCGACGAAACGCTGTATCAACTGGTTAATTATACCGATCAAGTGATTGCCTATGGCACCGCGGGAGGGCTGACCAATTCCATTGCGCCGCGTAGTGCAGCGCCGCTGGCCGATAAAAACGTGTTTAGTTTGGGTGGCTACACCCTCAAGCTCCATACGACCGGTCAGTTGACCAGCCGCCCTACCGGTGAGGATGACCAACCATCGTTGGCGCTGAGTCTGCACTTACCAGAGAATAGGCTGAAGCCCGGCAGTATCTTGAACGGCCATGTGGGGATTTGCAATCTCGGCGATCGATCCGGCGTCAAATTTGAGTTGGCGGTCGAGAGTGAGCAATTGACCGACGAATGTTTTACGCTGGAGCCGGGGCCGCTGCTGGCCGCCGGGGCCGAGGGCCAATTAACCCTCCGGCTGTTTCATCGGGGTCAACTGCCGCCCGCCGGCGATTGCCACGTGATTTTGCGAGCCACCGCGCCAGCGGCTTATCCGGGCCAGCATGTTGAATTTCCGTTCGTGATTTACGTCGAGCCGCATTATGAGCATGAGTTGACCGTGATGCGCAAACCGAGACGAACGGGAGAATAAAAATAATTCGTACCGACCCACAGACTAAACGACTAATAGACCAAGCGACGAACAGACTATTGAAGACAAAAAACGGCTTAACCTTTACTCATATTAGCGGGACAAATGCCAAAGTAGCGACCGGGATACTATTGCTGCTGCTTACCTGGCTCGGTTTCCCGGCCGATATCTCGGCCCAGGAGCCGAAGCCGGGGTTGGTCATTGAGGACGTGGATGATAGCCACTTTCCCTATGTGTCCGCCACGGTCGCAATCTCACCACCCAACGCGGTCCCCGAAAATGCCGAACCGCCTGTTTTCGTTGTCGAAGAGGCAGACGGGCAATCAGCCGAAGTTATCTCCCGGACCACAACCACGTTCAACGCGTTTCGGGTGGTCCTGGCCCTGGATATCAGCTATTTATCGCCGGAACGGGACGATTTTGACGACGTCCAAGAGGCGGCCACTGGCTTTGTCGAGTCCTTGTCGTTGAGCGATGACAAGATGGTCTCGCTCTTGACCTTTGGGGATCAGGTCCGGCTGAGAGAACCCTTCACCAATGATACCCAGGTCTTGATCCAAAGTATCGCTTCACTCCGCCCTGCCGGCAGAACGACGGCCTTGCATCAGGTGATTGACCAAGCGATTGGCCAACTGCAAGGTCAAACGGCAACCCGCCAAGCTGTTGTGATCGTGTCTAACCGGTATGATAACACCGCCGGGCAAGGTCTAGAGGATAAATGCGGTCCGGCAAACGAGATGAGGCAAATCGAAACTGTGGTCCAGGAGCAAAAGATACCGGTGTTTCTTGTTGTTTTTGGAGCGTGCGCCCGACCGGAGAGCCGTTACGATGCGCTGTTGCATTCGACCGGCGGCGACTACGAAGCTGTTGCCCAAGTCGAGCAGGTGCAGCCCGAGCTTGAGAGCCTAAGCCGCAGTTTTGTACACGCCTACCGGCTCACTTTTTTGTCAACCAAACCGGTTGATCATGAAAAAAAGTCTCAAAATTTTACGGTCAGCACCACGTTTGCTGGGGCAAAGATCACCGGTCAGGCTAGGTTCATCCCTAAGCCCGGTCGGTTAACCCTCAAAACGTCTTTACAAGAGGGCCAAACCGTGGGCGGCTTAACACCGCTAGCCATCACGGTGACTGGCCCGGCCCCAGAGACAACAGTTTCTGTCTCTTTAGATGGTGAAGAGTTACCCGTTAGCACTCTGAAGTTAACGGCCAAGAATCGCGCGCAGATCGGGCCTCACCAATTAACCGATCTTATTACCCCGACCCTACTGTTCACCCAAACAGTTTCCCGGACGATGATGATCATAGCCGTTGACAGCGCCATGAACCAGGTTACAAAGGAAGTCGCTCTCAATGTAGTAGACCCTGTACAGGTCTCGCTATTGCCAATCACTGCGACTACTACATCAGCACCCGACAAGCAGCAAAAGCGACTCGATCGATGGGGGCTGGTCGGCTTGTCGGACTGTTTGACCTTTGGACCTAACTGTTTGTGGACCCCTGCTCGAATTCAAGTCGGAGACGCTACAGAATCTTATAACAGTTCCACTATCACAGTTACTCACGTCATGACTTCATTGCATCCGATCCAACACGAAGAATTGTTACTTGATAACCAAAGGGTAGACGACTGGTCAATCGCTGACAGGACATTACTCGACGAAAGACTTTACGAGCTGGCTCAGGAACCAGAGTTCACGGTTACCCTACGGGCGATCGATGACTTTGGCCAGTCAGGCCAGGCCGACCTTGTTGTTCACCGCCCCAAGATCAACAACTGGCTTAGGTACCTGTTTGATGGCTTGGTCATTATGGCCGGTCTGTTAGCTCTATATCTCATCATTAGGGGTTCCCTGGCGGCTTATGACTATCTATTTCAACGCCAGCGTTTCAAAGTAAGGCAGAAATTTCTCATCACCCTCAAGAATTGCGGTAATGTGCCTTGTCACTATCGCCTGTGGGCCATGGACCAAATCGAGGCGCTTGAGTTCGAATTTGACCTGCCCCCGACGACGGCCCCACAGAGGCGGCAAACCGCCCAGTCAAAGCAGACTGACTTCAGCGATCCCGCTAAGAAACCCACACCGGCGCCCTACATTTCGCTCAATAACGAGAGCGGAGCAGTGCCGCTAGCCTCTCAACCGGCCCCGACAATGAACAGCGCCGCTCGCTTGGCGGATGGAATTAACGCCGTGGTAGGGCAAGTAAGCCAAGCCCTACAAACGTTGGTAGGTATCTTACCTTTTTCATGGTCGAGTAGCTTAGCTAGACCTAGCCAGACGTTGCACCAAGGCCAAATTTACGGGGCTCGGGCCCAGCAATCCGCCCAACGAGTCCAGCAAACGTCAGCCCGGTTAGGGGGTATTATGCCGTCGCCGGATCGAACGTCGGATAATCCGGCTCCGGTAGAGATTCAAGGGCAGACAAAGGCTCAACCCAGTGGCAACTTTACCCCCTCCCAACCTCCTCCTGCTAGCGAGAGGAGGCAATCCCCCCCCACTGGGGCGGGAAGAGGAGGGGAAAACGCCTCACAAGTCCAATCGCCCGCCCCTAAATTGTCCGAGGCCGGGCCAGATCATCCGACTAAAGACGTGACTGAGTTTCTAAAACCAGGTCAGAAACTGGAAGTAACGCTGCGTGCGACCCCTAAAGATCCTTATCGGGTCGGCCGTTATCTGTTTACTATCCATTCTGAAGATTTCGATCACCCGGCCGCTGCTAAACCACCGGAGCAAACAGCCGAGGTCAGCGTACCCGGCATCTCGTGGTTTCAGCGTTGGCTGCCGGTCATTCAAGTCTTATCCGTGGCTGCACCCTTGTTTTTGCTGGTTGGGTTGCTCACGCTGCAAATGATCGGTTGGGACGTTATTGGACTGCTGCGCCAGATTTTACGGCTCTAAGGACTGAAGGAGCGCATAAATGGACACACAATACCAGTTGGAAATTATCCAACCCGACGGCAGGATTGCGGTTCATAATCTGAATCAACGCAAAGGCATTACCCAAATAGGCTCGCATCCCGACAATGATATTGTCCTCAAAACGCCAGGGTTCGCTCTGTTTTGGGCGACGCTGTACCATTGGCGCGAGCCTTGCTATCTGCTGCTGATCCCTCAGGGTCGTCGAGTTGGCGTAAGCCCCTACGAGCCGATTATACTCCAGCCACAGACCCCGGTCATGCTTGAGGGACAAACCTTAATGTTGCTGAAGCATGGTCAGCCTTCAGCTCCCCCTTCTTCGCCGCCTGAGCGAGCCGGCAGCGATTTGCCGGTGGTTAACCCTCCAGCTTATCGTGATGTCGTTCCTCCGGCGTTGGTGGCCGCACCCCGTGGACCCCAACGGCATCCTACCCCCGAACACCCGCCTGAAAGCCCCGTCGAGGTGAAGATATTGACCGCGGAGCAAACCGTGGATGTAGAGGAGACAGCGACTTATCTGCTGCAAATTATTAACCGAGGCTCGATCTATGCGGATTTCAAAATTTCTCTAAAATCTAAAAATTTGGAAGGCGATTGGCTAAGGCAAGAGTCTGTGCAACTACGTAGTGGTGAAGCGCGGGAAATCAAGGTAGAGATTACCCCGCCGCGCCGGCCGACCAGTCGGGCTGGCCACCATGACCTTTATATCATCGTGACTACACCCTCCTATGGCGATTTGAAGCTTTATTGCAGCGTCCAATTAACGATTAAGCCGTATTATAGCGTTCATTTAGACCCCCTGTACCCCAAGATCGTCCGCCTCTTTTGGTTTGCTCGGTCCGGCTGGTATCAGATTAAAGTGAGAAACATCGGCAACGAGACGGCAAGCTATCAGTTGATAGACAGCGACAGCGGCGATTTAGATTACCGGCTTCGGGTATTTGAGAAACGCTGGTTTGGTCGCAAAGTCGATGCTTTTTCTTTGAGTCCCGAACGGCAGCCTAAGCTGTGGCTGCGCGTGACGCCCCTGTCCCGCCCTTTAATCGGATGGGGCAAGAAATCTCGCAAATTTGCGGTCGCCGTAAACTCGACGGATGGACATAGCGAGACAGCCGCCTTACCCCAAGCCCAAGGCGGAACGCTGCGCTACGGCCCCGTGATTGGTCCGCTCTTTTGGCTGCCGCTAGTGGCCTTGGTTTTGTTTGTAGTAGCTATCTATTTCACTCGCGCCCAGATTTATGACTTCTCGATCACGCCCGCCGAAGTCAAAGCCGGCCAATCGGCCACCATTAGTTGGGCGGCTTCGAGCTTTTCAACGGTCAGAGTCGAGCCCGACATCGGTCCGGTGGCGAATATTTTCGACTCGCCCGGCGGTTCGCGTCAAGTGAAGTTGCTCGGCCAGAGTCCCATCCACTATGCCCTCATCGTCGAGAGTTGGCCGGCGCAGGTGTTACCGGCTTTTGTCACCGCTTGGCTGTCGAAAGATTGGCTGTACCAGGCTAGAGTTTCCCGTCTGGCCTTGTCGCCAGTTAAGCCGGAGATTCGAATCTTTGCCGCCGACAAACAGCAATTTTTGGCCGGGGAGACTCTCACAATTTCTTGGGAAGTGCTTGACGCCGACGAGGTCACATTGGTCATCAACGGCCACCCGCAACGGCTGCCCAAGACCGAACATACGCATGAACTGCCCGTTACGCCGGCCGGTGACACGAAATACGAACTCATTGCCCGAGACGACAGCGGACAAGAAGCCGTCGCCACCCCAATTGAAGTGCGAAAGATGGCCTCCCCGCCGGAGGCTGTAACGGTGTCCGAGACCGACGTGATCGAAGCGGCGTTCGCCCAAATGGTCATTTCTGATACTCAGGTGGTTCAGATGATCGTTCCACCTCCAGAGCCGCCCAAAATAACTAGCTTTAACGTCACGCCCAATGAGATCACAGCCGGCGAAACGGTCACCATCGACTGGTCTGTAGACCCGGACGCCACGGTGTCAGTTTATCCGTTGACCGGTCCTTTTTTTTCAGAAGGCCAGGCCACCCATAACCCGCAAGAGACAACGCAGTATGTGTTGACGGTTTCAAATGATCAGACTCCCCCCATCCGAATCGTTCGGGAGGTTGTGGTCCAGGCCGCCCCCACCCCGACGCTCTCGCCCTCAACACCGATTATTGAATATTTTAAGGTTGACAACGACGAAATCGTGAAAGGCGAAGATGAAGTAAAACTGTCCTGGTCGATTATCGGCAAAACGACCAAGATCGAACTCAGTGCCGGCGATCTAGGCACGATCCCCAACCTCGATCCGTTGGGCGAGATGACTTTGGCCCCGGAGTCGACCACGCTGTTTGTGCTCAATGCCTACAACGAGGATACCAGCGCCAGCAAGACAGCCCAGGTCAAGGTCATCGAGCCGGAGCCGACGGAGGAGCCGATGGCCGAGCCGACGGAGGAGCCGGAGGAGGGAGGTGACGAGGATAGTGACGAAGATGAGATCCTTAAGCCACTGATTGACTATTTCCGGGCTGACATCACACCTTCGAATAACTTCAGGGCCGTGGGAGATGGTGTTTATCGAATAATTACATCGGCAACCGTTACCCTAAGTTGGGATGTGGAAAACGCTGACACAATTACCTTAGTAAGCCCGGATGTGGAAGAAACCGGTGAACGTCCTTCAAAGGGATCACACGCTCTAGGAGTAATTAGCACTACGCAAACGTATGAATTAAAGGCTGAGAATAAAGATGGCATCGATAAAAAGATTATAGAGATTGATATCGTTCCCCCGTCCCCTGGCCCACCGTCTATTTCGGATGATAGTAAGGAAGATCAGAAGAATAAAACAAACGAGATCGAATGGAATTATACTCAATCTGATGAGATACTCAACCAGGTGATCGGTTTCAGAGTTTATCGGGCGACGATTGATTCTGATGGTATAACTTTACCATACGAAAAAGTTGCGGATGAAACCGAATTAGGAAGGCAGGTAAGATATTGGCCCGATACCGGCCAGTCTGATGACTTTACTACATGTAAGCAGTACTACGTTGAGGTAGTTTATATAGATGGACTGACTGAAAGAAAGAAAACCAAGCCTAGTGAAAATGTGTGGGCTTCCCATTGCCCGCAAGATGATTAGCTCGTCGGCGATGAAGTGATATTGACAATGAGTATTAAGCAATGTCGTACAATAACTAAAAAGCTTGTCCTAATTACAATGAATCTAGTTTTTTGGCTAATCGTGAGTTTTGGGAGTCTGAACCTGATCAAGGCTAAAGTTGATTCTGCTGAACCACCGGCGCAAATCGACATTCAAGCCTGTCCCCAAGGGCTTATGATCAAAAAATCACCTCCAGCTTCCGAAAGTCAGGAATACCGCGTCTTAGAACCAATTACGTTTACCGCATCGATTACTGGGGTCATTACTCCTGCAGGAACGATAACTTACACTTGGAACTTCGACGATGGTAAACCAACGATCACACGACCTATCGTGATTTATTCATACAAAGTTAGCGACTCTTACACGGTAATTTTAACGGCTGAAGGCTCTGTGTGCCACAATAAGTGAGACAAGATTAACGAAGAAAATAGAGTCGAATATAATGATGACAAGGAGAAACAAATGTCTCACGCCCAACAACCCAGTATTAATGAACAACAACCCAGTATTGAACCCAACGTAAACAGACAACTCAAGGCAGCCGTACCGGACCCGGAAGTCGTTGTATCCGCCAGCCGGCGCCAGTTCAGTCCGAGCTACAAACGGCAAATTGTAGCGGAGGCCGAGCAATGCAGCGACAACGGCCAAATCGGGGCCTTGTTGAGACGGGAAGGGTTGTATTCGTCCCACTTGAGCCGCTGGCGACAAGCCCAAGAGCGGGGTGAATTAGAAGCGGCCGCCGGACCAAAACGGGGCCGCCCGACCGACGCCCAGGCGGCTGAAAACGCGCGCCTGAAGCGAGAAAATGAACGGTTGCAACAAGCGCTGGCCCAAGCCCAGTTGGTGATCGATATCCAAAAAAAAGTTTCACAACTACTTGGGCTACAGCTGACGACAACGGACGAGCCGAAATGATAACTTTGGCGCAGCAATTAGCCCCGCAATTGGGGGTCAGCCAAACATGTCAGCAGTTAGGTATCCCGCGCAGTACCTTCTATCGGGCCCGCCAACCGGCTAAGGTGACCCAACCGCGTCCCAAGCCCAGTCGGGCCTTGAGTGAGCCGGAACGGCAGAGGGTGCGCCAGATACTCAATAGTGAGCGTTTTGTGGACCACGCTCCCCGGCAAGTGTATGCCACCTTACTGGATGAGGGTCGCTACCTGTGCCATTGGCGGACGATGTATCGCATTCTGGCTGACCATCACGAAGTTCGGGAACGCCGCCCCCAACGGCGTCACCCTGTCTATGCTAAACCCGAGTTGGTGGCCACCGGCCCCAACCAAGTCTGGAGTTGGGATATCACCCAACTTAAAAGCCCGGTCAAATATGCCCCCTTCTACCTGTATGTTATGCTCGACATCTTCAGCCGTTTTGTTGTCGGCTGGTTGTTAGCCGAGCAGGAATCGGAAATCCTGGCCCAACAACTCATTGCCACCGCCTGCCATAACCAAGGCATCCCGCCGCGCCAATTGACCTTGCACGCTGACCGCGGGGGGCCGATGCGGGCTAAATCCGTGGCTCAACTCTTAAAGGATTTGGAGATCACCCCGTCTCATTCCCGACCCTATCGGCCCAATGACAATCCCTATTCCGAAGCCCAGTTCAAAACCATGAAATATCAAGCCGATTATCCCGCTACCTTTCCCTCTTATCAGCACGCTCATGCCTGGGCTCACACCTTTTTGACCGCCTACAACTCCGACTATTACCATTCGGCTTTGCATTTGCTGACCCCAGCCGCAGTTCACTATGGCTGGGCCGACCAGGTTCAGGCTCAACGCCAACACGTTTTACAGTTGGCCTATACTCAACACCCGGAGCGTTTTGTGCGTGGCTTACCCACCCTCGCTCCGCTTCCAACTGAAGTTTGGATCAATCAGCCCAGTTCTGGCTCACCGATCTCGATTAATGCTCTTTAATTTCTTTTTCATTCTGTCTCACTTTTCTTGACACATTCCGAGGCCACCGCTGTAGCGATGCCCCGTCAACAAAGGAAGAAATAATTACAGTTACAGGAGTAATAACCAAATATTTCCTCCCAATTATATTTGGAAATCTATAAGAAATTTTGGGACTTGATCTATCTTGAGAGCAGAATTTACAGAAGGACAGAATGAGAAATTCTATCATTCTACTGATTTTGTTCTAAGTGGGGTAGCCACTTGCGTTTACATATATAAATCAGCGGCAGCTTACATGGACGGAACCAAAACCATCATCATCTTCCTCGGCATTTTGATGGCCCTGAGCGCCTGCACCTCAGCCGGATCATCGAACAAAGTAAACATCACCAGGCTCGATCCTCTGGCAACGCCTGCCCCAACGTTCTCGACTGTTGACTTCCCCACCGACCCAGCACCCACCGTGGCGTCAAGCTGCCCCCTGACCGCGTTAAGCTACAACCAGCACCTCTCCGCCACCGGCAGCTACACCGAGACCGAAACCCAAGCCGCCGGCGCGATTGCCTGCCGGATCGAGCGTTATTCCTGTCCCTACTACCACTTGGTCGGCAATCTGGACCCGCACCTGGTCTTTAAACAGGAAGAGGAAGCGCCCCTGGATCAGGAGGATATCTTCATGCACCCGGCTATGGTCGCTCCATTGGTGCGTTTGAGCCAACTGGTCGAGCAGGAATGGGGCGGGGCAGTGCGGCTGCGTATCACCGACGCCTACGATTCGCTCTTAGAGCACGACCTATCGCAGCCAGATTTGGCCCGGCGGCAGTCGCTCCATTTCGAAGGGCGCTCAGTCGATCTGACGACTTGGCCGATTGATTTGAGCAAATATGGACGCCTGTGCGCCCTCGCGCACTGCGCCGGTTTCGACTGGGTTCACAATGAGGGCGATCATTGTCACGCCTCGATTCAAGCGGACAGTCTCTGTTGGAGTTGTGCCCAATAATAAGCAAGGATAATATTATGTCGCCACTGCAATATTTTCGAGCTTGGTCATGCCCGGTAAAGCTCCTCTTCTTTTTGACCATGATAATCCTGATGTCACTAGCCTGTATGGAATTATTGGTCGTCTGGAACACGCCTCAACCCACCGTCTTGGCGGCCACCTTGACCGCCTCTCCCATACCTACGCCGACGAGCACTCTCCCGGCCACGCTCAGCCCTACGCCGGTGGTCGTGGTTATTTCGCCTACCCCCCCCACGCTCTACACTCCACCTTTAATCACCCCATCGGGTCCTCCACCCGCCAGCCCCACGGCCGAGCAGAGCGTAGCAAATATCTACACCGGCTTGACCCTAGTCAGCCCTTCACCTGAAATGAAATTTCCCGTGAATATTCAGGCGGTTGAATTTCAATGGAAATGGGACGCCAAACCCCAATGTGGCGCCCCACCGAACGCGTACGGCTTTCTGATTCAGATTTGGCGCAAGGATGACGGTACGCCTTTAGGGGCAATGGATGCAGCCACGGATCGCCTTTACATCTTCTGTAATCCGGATACGGGTATTTACAATTATAAACTCAATGACTTAAGAGATGCGCCAGGAGTAGGGCGACGTGAATTAGGCGTCGGGAAGTTTTATTGGAACGTAGCTTATGTAGAGTTAAATCCCTTCAAGATTATTAGTCAATCCGCCCCCAACACTTTTGAGATAACCCTCGAATACACCGGCCCCAAGGATCCGCACGGCTTTGACCTCAATTGTTCCGATTTTGCCTCGTGGGGAGAAGCCCAGGCCATTTTCTTAGCGGCCGGCGGACCCGAACAAGACCTGCACAGATTAGATCCGGATACCAATGGCTATGCCTGCGATCAACTTCGTTAAACAGTCCATTTTGTGTGGCTAATCTAAACTAACGAGCTTCGCTCCATTTTGCGGGCCGGGCTATAGATCTAACCCTCTGGTCCAGACAGCCGGCAATGTATGGCCGCCTATACGCCCTCGCTTACTACGCCGGATTCGATTGGGTTTATAATGAAGGTGACCACTGCCACGCGGCCACTAAGGCGGAGAGCTTGTGTACCCAATGCGACGATTAGGATAAGGCACTTCTACGACGCGCTACACAACATTCGGGCATATCTCACGGAATTCAAAGAAGCCCGAATTACCTCATCTTACCGGCCATATCGCGGCAGCACCCGGTCGACGCTGCCGCCGTAACTGTGACCGAAGAGATTGAGATGGTTGAGCAGGTGATAGAGGTTGTATAAATCCTTGCGCTCATTGTAACCCGGATCGAGCGGCCAACTGTCATTATAGGCAGCGTAAAACGCGCTGGAGAAGCCGCCGAACAATTCGGTAAAAGCCAGATCGGTTTCCCGATCGCCGTAATAAACAGCCGGATCGATTAGGGCCGGATCGCCGGAAGCGGTGGTGAGCCAGTTGCCGCCCCACAAATCGCCGTGCAGCAGCGAGGCCGGCGGTGACGTCGGCAGCCACTGGTCGAGGCGAGCCAGCAGTTTCTCCAACCGTTCTGCTCGTTGTCTGGGAAGGTAGCCGTTTTTGGCCGCTAATTCCATTTGGAAGCCCAACCGCTGTTCCCCAAAAAACGTAACCCAGTTGGTAGTTTGGCGATTTGACTGCGGGTTAGCGCCGATGAAATTATCGTGGTCAAGTCCGTATGTTTCGGCGGTAGTGCGATGCATGGCCGCCAGACCGCGCCCTAGAGCTTCGGCCACCTGAGGGGTGGTGCTGCTCTGACCCAGCCACTCCATCACAATGTAGGCGGGGCATGGGCCGGCCGCTTCGCGCTGATCGAAAACCTGCGGCACGCGCAACGCTCCGGGCGACCGCAGCAGGTCCAGCCCACGCCGCTCGGCCGTAAACAGGCCAGTGGGCGGACCGGAGCGCCATGTAACCAGCACCTCAACCCCATCAGCCGACCGTACTCTGGCGGCTTGGCTGATATCACCGCCGCCGATGGGTACAACTTCAAGAACTTTCCCCATCGACTCGACCAGAGTCGTCTCTAGTGCTGCTGGCAAGCCCATACTACAGGCCCTGTTCCTTTCGGATATGAGCCAGCAGCCCGCGACTCCCCGCGTCAACTAATTGATACGTTTCTTCAAAGTTGCCACTGTAGTAGGGGTCTGGCACGTCTTGTCGGGAAACACCAGGGGCAAAATCAAGGAGTAAAGCCAGGCGGTCATTAGTAGCTAAACCACGACTGGCGTATTGCAAATCGGACAAGTTACTGCTATCCATAGCGATAATGTAATCGGCGGTTTCCAGATCGCGGCGGTTGATTTGGCGGGAAATACTGGTGCTGTTGATCCCGTGATCGGCCAACACTCGGCGCGTACCCCGATGGGCCGGCTCACCGACATGGTAACCGGCGGTTCCAACCGAATCGATATGGAACTGGTCACCAAGTCCTTCTTCTTCAACGAGATGTTTAAAAACCGCTTCAGCCATTGGCGAGCGGCAAATGTTCCCCAGGCAAACGAATAACACATTAATCATACTCTTATCCTTATTAGTAGCGTTATTTAGATGAAGGGATTCAATGAGTTTTAGCTAACTGCCGGCTAATCGCTTCAGCAATGGCCTCGGTGCCTTCTTCGGCGGAGCCGTCGGGTCTGAGGATAATATCTTTATTGATAAATGCTTGTTCAATAGCTCGCTCAAGGCGAGCGGCAACTGTGGGCTGGTTCAAATATTCCAACATAAGCCGCACCGCCAAAATAGCCGAAAGTGGGTTGGCGACTCCTTTACCGGCCAAACCGGGGGCAGAACCGTGAATCGGTTCAAAGTAGGCATAGTTGGCCCCGATGTTCGCACCGGCGCAGACCCCCACGCCGCCAATGGTGGCTCCGCCCAAATCGCTAAGGATATCGCCAAACATATTTTCTGTGACCATCACATCAAAACGCTGTGGTTCCAAAACGATAGCCTGAGCAGCAGCATCCACATACAGAAAGTCTGTTTCGATGTCGGGATAGTCCTGAGCAATCTCCTTAAATATTTGACGAAAAAAAGCAAACGAACGCAGCACGTTGCTTTTATCGACGCAGGTCACCCGCTTTTGGCCGTTTCGACGCCGCGCTTCCTCAAAAGCGTAACGAATGATGCGTTCCGAACCGGCGCGAGTGATCATTAAGGTATCGGTGGCGGCCTGCCCGCTGGTAGCCACTACGCCGTTGCCTCGGCTGGCGTAAAGCCCTTCAGTATTTTCTCTAATCATAACCCAATCGATGTCACCGGGTTGGCGATTAGCCAGCGCAGTTGGCACATTGGGGTAGAGCTTGATTGGACGTAGGTTAACATAAAGATCCAACCCGTTGCGAAAACGCCCGCCCAGTACCCCAGCCTCGGTACCATCAGGCAAGCGTACGTCCGGCAAGCCGGTTGGCCCTTTGAAAATGGCGTCAGCCTGTTTGCAACGGGCTAAAGATTCAGGCGGGAGGGCATCGCCATATTTTTGATACGTCTCAGCTCCGGCTTCAACCGTGGTCAATTGAAAAGTAAGATCGCCATCGCTAGCCACTTGCTGCAAAATCGCTGTGGCTACCTGAATAATTTCAGGCCCAATGCCATCGCCGGGAATAACTGCAATAGTGTAGTGTGATTTTTCTAAATCCATAATCGCTTCAATTTACTCTAGTTATGATTAAATCAGCCAAAAGGATAATCGGATAAGGTAAAAATGACAAATGCCAACAAAAAAATCCACGTTTGGCACAAAACAAATTTTTCTTGCGACCAATTCAACGGAATCTATATATTTTATTTATGTAATTATATCTAATTATCGGATAAACTATACCAAGTACTAATTCCGCTACCGATAAACGAAATTAAGGATAGGCGATGCACACAAAGGCGTCCATTTTAGTTGTTGATGACGAACCTGATTTACTAGAGAATATTGTCTTGGCCTTAGATGCCGAGGGATATCAAGTACACTCTGCTCCAGACGGCTTACAAGCGTTAGCTAAACTTGAGTCAGAAGATATTGACTTGATCTTGGCCGATATTGCCATGCCGAATATGAATGGGTACCAGCTATACCAAAAAGTCCGTGAAAATCCGGAGTGGCTTTTTGTTCCTTTTATATTTTTAACCGCCCGCGGCCTTAACACTGATATCGATTATGGCCGGGAATTAGGGGTTGATGACTATATTATCAAACCTGTTCGCGTGGCGGAATTATTTTCAGCCGTAAAAGGAAGACTGCGCCGAGCTAGAGAATTGGAAGAAACGCTTATGCATCAGGCGACTTCACGTGCCGAGCCGCCAGAATATATCAATATTGGCAATTTACATATCGATTTAAATCAACATAAAGTATGGCTTAATAATGAAGAGATTAAATTGTCCGCCAAAGAATTCCTTTTGCTAGCCTGTCTGGCCGAAAACCCGGGTTCGGTTCTGTCACCACAAGAATTAGTCAAGACCACCCATAATCTAACCGCAAACAGTTCTGAGGCTACTACCCTTTTAGGACCTCTGCTCCATTCACTCCGACGAAAACTTGGTTTTGACATCGGCGATACAGGCTTCATTGAGAACGTCCGGAGTGTGGGTTATCGCCTTTTGTTACCCAACTATTGAGCTGTCTGAACTGCCAAATACCCCAAGATTGTGCCTAAATCAAACCGCCTCTTAGTTAGCCAAGAGGTGGTTTTTTAATGAATGCAATTCTATCAATAGTTAAGCTGTTTATCTTTTCGAACCGACCTGAAGTTTACCCCCCAAACCGAAACGCTTCCAACTTGAAATTCGAGCATGCTCGTTGCAGTGTATAACGCGATATGATATACTTAAATAGACTAGGCCGACTAGGATGCCAGAAATTTCTGTCTCTTTCATCTTATATTTCACTTACGACTGGAAAAGGAGTTAGCTATGCAGTCACCAACCTCTATTCTGGTGGTTGATGATGAACCAGATTTAGTAGAAAATATTAGTCTCCCGCTCGAAATTGAAGGGTTTCAGGTTTATACGGCGCCTGATGGCCTTCAAGCACTCCAAGTTTTAAAAGCCCACACCGTTAGTCTAATTTTGGCTGATATTGCGATGCCGAATATGAATGGCTACCAGCTATACGAAAAGGTACGTGAAAATCCAAAATGGATTACCATTCCTTTCATTTTTCTCAGCGCCCGAACAATGGATACCGATATTCATTACGGAAAGGAATTGGGAGTAGATGATTATTTAACCAAACCAATCCGTGGTCCTGATCTGCTAGCCGCAGTGCGTGGAAAACTCCGCCGCGCCGAGCAAATTATTACAACCATGGATCAGTACAATTTTTCTAAAGGTAAGCCCCAAAAAGAGCTACACGTTGGCCCCATACATATTGATAGTGATCAACATCGGGCATGGTTAGATGAGGAAGAATTAAGATTATCGGCTCGAGAATTTGTATTGTTAGAAGAATTGACGAGGGTCCAAGGAAAAGTTATGTCCCCCCAGGAGATCATCGAGATTACGCATGAGTTCAAAGCAGATTATATCGAGGCGGGGAATTTGTTAAGACCCCTAATCTTGTCTTTGAGGCGTAAGCTGGGTATCACCAGCGACCAAATTGGGTATATTGAAAACGTACGAGGTGTTGGCTATCGACTGATCGTACCCGATTGACAAATCATAATAAACTGCTCCTATTTTTTCAAACGCTAATTCAAGACTCTTAAACAAAAGCACCATAGACCCCACACTGTAGTTTTGCTAATATAGAAGAAAGCAGTCTATGTTTACGAAAATAGGAGCAGCTTGATGACAATTCGGCCATCAATTTTGCTAGTTGATGATTATCCTGATATGTTATATAACCTCAGTTTACCGTTAGAAATTGCCGGCTTTCAAACCTCAACTGCCAGCAATGGAATTGAAGCCTTAGATATTCTCAAAACCCAAACGATTGATTTGATCTTGTCAGATATTGTCATGCCTGATATGGATGGATACCAATTGTTCCATCAGGTTCGTGAAAATTCAGCGTGGATTAACATCCCATTCCTATTTATAACCGGCTGCTTATTAGATAGCGAAATTCGCTACGGGAAAGAATTGGGGGTAGATGACTATCTTGTCAAACCTGTTAAAACAGACCATTTGCTCTCTGCCGTAAGGGGCAAGTTAAAACGACAGCAACAACTTATAAACAGGCATAAATCAATTTCGTAATGAGCTAATTATCAGCCCAAAGTACGCGGCTTGCCCTTAAAAAGCCCTCACAATGTTTCGTGATTTTTACGATTTATTCTAGTTCTCCGGCTTGCGCAGGCCAGGTCGTGGGATTGGCTAAATCAGTCCAATCGACCGTATTCAGCAAGGCTTGAATTTCCCTCGGATCCATGCTAGCCACCTGAGCGAAGGTGGTAATCCCATTTTCATTAAGCAGTTTCTCAATTTTAGGGCCAACACCCTTGATCCGCTTGAGATTATCAGGGCGAGGGGGTACAGTCGGAGCAACCGGTTCAGGGGGCGCAACAGGTACCGGCTCGACTGCCTCTATTATCGGAACGGGCGCCGGCGCGAAGGGTTGAGAGACCGGCTTAGGGCTAGGTGGTAATAGCCTGGCCCCCGGCAGTTCCGCCGCTAATTCTTCGTTTTCACGCCTAGTCACGATAATGGCGACAATAACCGCCAAGAAAACCAACGCGCCCCATACCCACCACGGTATTCGAGCGAGACGATCCTCCTGCTGCGACTCAGAAAATAGATTGAATGATAAGCCGTTTCTTGCGTTGCGTAATGTCTGCATCATTACAGATCCCTTCACTACCATACACTTTTAATCAACCCAAGCTAAAGCAAAAGGAATGGGTAAATCAAGATTGAGAAAATGGTCTAACAAACGCAGACCTAATTGAAAAAGGCTTAAATCACAGCGGTCAGTGCGATGAATGATGGCCGTCCATTGATCCCGGTGAGCGATAACACCCAGAAAGATGATCCAGATGTAAGCCAGGCAAGCGGCGATCATTAAGCGAGCCAACCGCTCTGGGTCATCAATATGGCTTTTGTGTAGGTGAAAGCCTCGACTTTTCTGGTCAGAGAAAAAGGTTTCGATGCGGAACCGGTGGCGATACCAATAGATGGCTTCATCCCCCAGTTCAAAATTAGAGACCAGATAGATAGGCTCTTTGTAATCCGGATGCCACCAGACAATAGTTGTTACCGGGCCATAAGCTTGTAAGGTGAACGCGACATTGGACAAACAAACATAATCACCGGCTTGTTGGCTCAGTTCGTTGAGTTGCAGCCAGTTACCTTGTTCACAGACCCAACAATTATGAGCGGTACGACACGCATAATGCCAGCCAGCCCCTTCGATTTCGGCTTGTAAGGTGATACCGTCAAATTCACCATCACCCAGAAAAATGACATCCGTTTCAGCTGGAATGATGGCTTTGATTTGGTCCAATAATTCAATGTGGGCCGTCTCAGGAAAGTGCCCTTTGCTGCCTTTGACCACGGTCCAGGCCAGCGGTAAGGCGCGACCCTTGTACACCATACTGACCACCAAGGCCAAACAATGGCGTCCTACTTCGCTACCATCCATGACTACAACCAGCGTACCCCGGTGGGCTAACCCAAACACCAACTCTTCGATGAAGGGCATAAAGTACGTCTCTTGGTCAATCCTCTCATTCTGGGTGTAGCGACTGAACCGTTTGACCCGACTGGTTACTTTGCCTGAACCAGGCGTTTTTGAGGCCATTGTTTCAAAATGACAGCGTTTGCCTTGGACTATCCCCGTCATCATTCCTGTTAGCGTATTGAGATGACGAACTTGATTTCCAGTTAATTGTTTGGGGTAAAGTTGCAGCAATCCTTTTTTTATGCCACGATAGACTTGGCGGTTATCACTCATTGGGTTCACTCCTTTTTTGTGGTGAAAATTGAGTTTACCCCGAGTGGTAGCCGTTTCTTAAATCTTCATTCCTTTCATTAAAACTGTACGGTAGTGAAACAGATCCCTTAAAAAAATTAGGAGAGCACATCCAGTCTAAGAAGCTATTTTATAAAGATTGGGTCAGTCTAAAAATGACCTGATATTAGACTGATATAAGACATTTTTAACCCCGTTTCAAGTTAACAGACTGACCCAATCTTAGTTGGTTGGATTTTTAATACCGCCTCCTAGCTCTGGCTGTGCTCTCTGTACGTTAGTTAATTTCGTTCATTTCATAGTCGAGTTCGACTAAGATCTAGTCATTATCCGAACGGAGCGCCTTGACCCAACCTTCCACTTCTCGTCCGGCAATCTCACGTGAACCCAAACCAAAGGCCAGGGCCGCTGCCACAGCAATAGCGCCTAAGGTCAGGCCAAAAGCTAGATTGACAATATCATCGGCGATGCCCATCTGCCGCAGCGCCATAGCCGCCGTAAGCACAATGATAGCCACCCGAGCCAACTGCGACAACAAATTGGCATTAGTCCCGGCCATGCTTAAGATCACACTCCGCGCCAGGTTGGCCAAGAAAAGACCAATGCCAAAGATGATGATGGCCAAAATAACTTGACCGGCAAATACTAAGAACTCAGAAACTAAGACCGCCAAGAACTCGAAGCCGAGAATGTTGGCAGCTTCGATGGTGGCAAACAGCATAACGCCGATTAACACCAAATAACCCACGATCTCCGACGGGGTCTTTTGGCCTTCAGACGATGATTGGCCTAAGCCAATCAAGGTTAAGACGCGGTTAAAACCAACACTGGTCAGCAGCGTCGTCACCAAGCTCGATACCAGACGACCAATGAAATAAGCCAACACCAAGATAATCATCGCGCCGAAGATATTGGGGATGGCGTCGAGCAGCGTATTGAGCATGTTGGTCGCCGGGTCTGAAATCGCCGCGATATCGAGGGCATCAAGCGCAGAGATGATTACCGGAATGAGGATTAGCACATAAATTATCGTCCCAATAACCGCCGACAAGCTTTGTTCGCCAAAGGCGGCGGTCAAGCCCAGGCGCGTGCCCAGGCCATCCGCCCCGACAGCGACCAATAGATTGGTCACAATTTGGCGAATAATTCGGGCGACAAACCAACCAATGAGCAAAATGATCGCCGCGCCAAGGATGTTCGGCAAAAAGCCGAGTAACTCGTTAACCATGCTTTGAATGGGAGCCAGTAGCCCGTTCATATTCAGAGCGCCCAAAATGGCCGGGAGGAACAGCAACAGAACAAACCAGTAGATGATCGTCGCCAGCGACTCGCTCATTGGGACTTGACGACCTTCCTCAAGGCCGGCTTCGCGAGTAAGCGTGTCATCTATTTTGGTTGCACCCAAAGCTTTTGACACGATAAAACGCAGCAGGGTAGCTAAAACCCAGGCCACAAAGGCTAAACCGGCTGCCGCTAACAAATTCGGAATGAAAGCAAATACTTTATCCAACAGCGTATTCAGCGGAGCGGTAACAGCCGTAAGCTGCAACGCCTGAAACACCGCCACAATGACAAAGAGCATAATGATCCAGAAGACAATTCTGGCCAGTAACACCTCGATGCCAAAACTCTCCTTGGCGCCCATGCGTTTGGCCAATTGATTATCTATCGATATGCGCTCCAGAAGTTTTCGAACGCCGGCAGAGATCAACAGCGCCAAAATCCAGCCGCCCACTAGAATCAAGGCGGCCCCTCCAAAATTCAAGGCATAAGCGCCAAAGCTTCCCAGGAACTGCTCCAAAAACGGTCCCATAGGGTTATTCCTCCTTATATTTGGTTATAATAGTAAAGTGTGATTAGTGTGAGCCTGCAAAATTTCCCAAAAATTAGCCAAACAACCCGCATGAAATGCGATGGGTTCACAGGTAATGACCAAATCCCCGTCAAAACAGAGACTTGGTCATTCAAGGAGATTAACAAAAATTAATCAAATAAACCTTTTGCCATGTTGGCGATACCACCTGCCGCCCCTCCTCCTCCAAGGGCCGCATCGACTTGCGATGCGAGCGGCGCCGGCAGCTTGTCTTTAAGGTGACTAATAACGGTTTCTACTGCCACCTTTGACATTTCCTCCGATAGACCGGTTTTCACA
The DNA here is from genome assembly GCA_020634855.1 of Anaerolineales bacterium. Lineage (GTDB taxonomy): Bacteria > Chloroflexota > Anaerolineae > 4572-78 > J111 > JAGRBY01. Next base: position 135,801 of record JACKAU010000012.1, on the reverse strand, counting down.
GAAACCAGTTTTACCAGTTCATCCATAATGAGTTTCTCCTTTTTAGAAAAATAAACAAGTGAATTTTCAAACGATCTTAAAATCACTGTCTCAACAAGAAAAATAATTTGGCTTTCACAACATTGGGAATTAAATGAGACGTCAGAAAAATAAATGTAGCCGCGAGAAAAATAGAATTAATTGACCGGAATATGACTTTCTAGCAACATTGTGACGAATATGATTGGCTTTTAACAAGATCGATTTTGAGATGGACATCGAAGGAATGATTGAGACGTCTGGTGATGTGATGGAAATAGACCGGATTCAATCATGTTTTAATTGGCGTGCTTGCTCCAAAATGGCTAGTGGCAATAACTTACCTAACTTTTGGGTGCGTATTCTAACACAAATTAAAAATTTCACCAATCATCTCCCAATTAAAAGATTTTTAAAAAGTCTACGAGCAAAAGCGGGCAAAACCGGCATTGACACCCAATCTTAACTCTCATATAATGATTTTCCATCAACACCCCACATTGAAACAAAGGAAAATTTTATGGGCTACATTCACCTAAAAACCCTTATTCCCGGCCCCAAAAGCCAGGCGCTTTTGGCGCGACGAGCGGCCGCCGTAAGCGCGGCACTTTATCAATCGGTGCCGATTGCCGTAGCGCGGGCCTCCGGCGCACTGATAGAGGATGTTGACGGCAACATTCTGCTCGACTTGGTCGGAGGGATCGGCGCTTTGGCTGTCGGTCACGCCCCACCTCAAGTGGTTGAGGCGATAAAAATGCAGGCCGAAAAATATCTGCACATTTGCGCTATTGTCGGCAACTACGAACCTTACGTGGCGGTTTGCGAGCAACTCAATGCCATTACCCCCGGCGACTTCCCTAAGAAAAGTATTCTGGCCAACGGCGGCGCGGAAGCGGTGGAAAATGCGGTCAAGCTGGCCCGCGCCTACACCGGCAAAAGCGCCGTGATCGCCTTTGAGGGCGCTTATCACGGCCGAAGCAATCTGACGATGGCGCTAACCAGCAAATATGCGCTCTTTAAAAAAGGTTTTGGGCCATTTGCCCCGGAAATCTATCGTCTACCGCTGCCAAACCTCTACCGGACTCCGGCCGGGATGAGTCCGGAGGCGTACCTCGATTGGGCGCTCTGGAATTTGGATAACGCCCTCATCGCCCACGTCGATCCTAGCGCCATCGCCGCCATTATTATCGAGCCGATCATCGGCGAAGGCGGCTTCATCCCGGTTCCGGCTCCTTTTCTGAATAAAATCCGGGAGATTTGTGACCGGCACAACATTGTCATGATCGCCGATGAAATACAGTGCGGCTTCGGACGCAGCGGCAAACTGTTTGCCATCGAGCACAGTGGCGTTGTGCCTGATCTCATCATCACTGCCAAGTCGCTGGCCGCCGGTACACCGCTCAGCGCGGTCACAGGTCGGGCTGAAATTTTGGACGCGCCTCATCTGGGCGGCGTCGGCAGTACCTACGGCGGCAACCCGCTGGCCTGTGCGGCGGCGCTGGAAGCAATTAAAATCATCAACCGGCCGGAATCGCTGGCCGGCGCCCGGCGCATCGAAAATCAAGTGCGGCAAACCTTCGAACCGCTGCAAGCCGAACTACCCGTTCTGGGCGATGTGCGCGGGCTTGGAGCCATGATGGCGCTAGAATTTGTCAAAGATCCCATTACAAAAGAGCCTTGGCCTGATTTTGTACTGAGTGTTATTCAAAAATGCGCTAACCGAGGGGTAATGCTGCTGCGGGCCGGCCTCTACAGCAACTGCATCCGGCTGCTGCCGCCGATCGACATTCCTGAGGACCAACTGCAAGAGGGGCTTGATATTTTAGCGAGTTCGATGGTTGAAACCCACGTAGCGATGAAACCGGAGCGATAACATGGTCGAAACCTTCACCGTAGTTACCAGCACTCCCGCGATGGCCGACCAACTCGAAGCGGTTCAGCGGGCCAGCTTTCCCACCTTGGCCGAAGCAGAAATTATCACCGCCGCCCACTATCGCGCCCAAATTGAACGCTTTCCCGAAGGGCAGTTGGCGGTCGTCACCGCTGAGGGGCAGGTCGTGGCCTGTTCCACCGATTTTCGCACCACCGTCGATTTCGATAATTTCCAACACCGTTTCATCGACGCTGTCGATCACAACTGGCTAGGCCATCACGAGCCCAACGGCGATTGGCTGTACGGAGCGGATATCGGCGTACTACCAGAATACCGGCGGCACGGCATTGCCCGAATGCTCTATACGGCTCGTCGCGATCTGATCCGGCGTCTGAACTTGAAAGGCCACGTGGCCGGGGGACTGCTTAAAGGATATGGCCGGTATAAAACTCAAATGCCGGTTGAAACCTATGTTGAAAAGGTCAAACAAGGCGAACTATTCGATCCTACCGTCAGTGTTCAACTCAAGGTGGGCTGGGAAATTTACGGCATCTTGTATGACTACGTTGATGAACCATCCTGTGACAATAAGGCGGCCTTTATTGTCTGGCGCAATCCGGATTACCGCGAGACATAGGGCTTGAAATGAATCGGGTTGATCGACTAATGGGCTACCTGTTGCTCTTTCAGAGCCGGGGGTTGATGCGCGCCCAGGATTTCTCGCAGCAATTCGAGATTAGCGAGCGTACCGTTTACCGCGATATCCAGGCGCTATGCGAAGTCGGCGTGCCAATTGTGGCTATTCCCGGCGAAGGCTACCGGCTGATGGAAGGCTACTACCTGCCGCCGATCACCTTTACCGCTAACGAAGCCCGATCCCTTTACTTGGCGATTGCCATGCTGTCAGGTTGGGCAAAGGAGGGATCGACCCGTTCCACCGCTGCAACAGCCCTGGAAAAAGTGCGAGCGGTCCTGCCTTCAACCACGTTGAAACAGGTTGAAGCGCTGGCAGCCATTATCCACTTTCATACCTTAGACAAAACCAAGCTCGATTTCGATGACGAAAAGTTGTTGACCCTACAAGAGGCCATCCATGAAAAACGAATTGTCCATATCCGTTATCACGCCCTTAACACCAACGCTGTCACCGAGCGCGATGTTGAGCCAATCGAACTGGTTTTTTTCGACAAAGTCTGGATGCTGACAGCCTACTGCCGGCTGCGACAGGATCGGCGGATGTTCCGGCTGGATCGCATCGACGATCTGCAAGTCCGGCGGGAAACCTTTGAGCCGCGCCAACCTGAACGCTATACGATGGAGCGAAGCCCCACCCAGATTATCGTCCGCTTTGATCAATCGGTGGTGCGCTGGGTCCGAGAGGCTCAGCATTACAGTTTTATCAAAGAACAAGCGGCTGACACGACTAATCCTCATGATCGAATTATGATTTACCAGCCGCGTGAATTCAGACAGATTAAGGGTTGGCTGCTCAGTTGGGGCGACAAAATGGAAATATTGGAGCCGCCGGAGTTTCGAGCCGAATTGGCAGCGACGGTCGCGGAAATGTTGAGCGGGCATTCGCCTGATTTTTCATCACAACCCGAGTAGGGCTACCAATTATTGCTCCGGAGTTAGGGTTGAAACAGGGGATTTTCGATATTTCCCTACCACGGCAAACCTATCGATGTAGTCAGAAACGCCATAAATGGTGAGGCATTGCGACAGCAACCGGCAAACTCATCGATAAATTCGGGCCGGACGGCGTCGACTTCGCTGTAGGTGGCTACGGCGATGAAATCTTTGCGCTTGAGGTCTTCGATGTGAGGATGGTCGGCCTCGTAGCCTTTGGGCGGGCGGATGAGCGAGTCGCCGCGCAGATCGAAGGTGCGGGTGAACGCTGCGTCGGTTTTGACCGCCAGCCAGCGATCCGGATCGTCGACGATGGCATCGCGGATTTTACCCAGAGTTTGATTGTCCGGGTGCCAGATGCCAACGCCGGCAAAGACCTCTTCCGGTTCTAGATGCAGATAAAAGCCGGGCGCGTGAACATCCCTACCCCTCGCGTGGCGAAATTGAATACCGGCGTGGGTTTTGTAGGGACTCTTATCCTTAGAAAAGCGTACATCGCGATAGATGCGGAAGAGCGAACCGCCGGACTTGCGGGCGTCAGCCACGTAGTACGGGCTGATTTCCGGCAGCCGTAGGCCGAAATCAGACACAAAATCAAGCAACGGCTCGCGGACTTGTTTCTCATAGCGCCGTTTGTTGGCCTCGAACCACTCCCGGTTATTGTTGGCTTTGAGTTCCCGCAAAAATGTAAACAGTTCGGGGTAATATAGGAAGTTGTCATCCAATACCTCGTTACTTAAGTGAGTTTTCTCGAAAAGTCCGTCGTAAACGGCATCATTTTGATTACATCGGGCTACCGATTTCAACCAAAACCCCGTCCAAATCTCTAACATAAGCGACCACTTGTCCCCAAGGTTTGGTCTTTGGTTCGGCCAACCCTGTGGCTCCGGCAGCTACGGCTCGCCGATACCCGGCGGCCACGTCCTCGGTGGTAAAGGCAATTTCGATACCGGCCGGGGGTTGGGACGGATCATTTTCTCGAAAACCACCGGGCAGATTTGAATTCGCTAACTCATTGATGGCGAACGCCAGCGTTGTCGCGCCGGTTTCCATCTCAGCATACTGCCCGCTCTCATGAACAAATTGTTGTTGAAGTCCAAAGGCTTTTTCATAAAAGGCGACCGCTTTAGCCACATTTTGCACATAAATTATGGTATAAGCAAAATTCATCATTCCTCTACATTTCTGGGCTAAATCTGTACGTGATACGCGAAAGATCGGCGAGCATTATGACGCCGGCGACGTTTCTAACATTTCGCGATCACTTTTCTTCAACATTTTCACCACAAGGTCATAAGAGTGATCGATAAAGGTTAAGATCTCACCATCGGAAATTGTGCCATCTAACGTGACAGTATTCCAATGTTTCTTGTTCATGTGATAGCCCGGCTGGATAGAAGTGTATTGGTCACGTAGCGATAATGCCAGATCGGGATCGCATTTGAGGGTAATTCTCAGAGGCGTTTCTTCCCAGGCAATAAGCGCATACATTTTGCCTACAACCTTAAAGACCAATGCCTCCGGTCCAAACGGCTGCTCTTCGGTTGTACCATTTTTCTGTAATAGATAGACGCGAAGCCGGTCAAGATTCATCGCTCACTCCTGCCAGAGGCAGAGTAGAGATGAGAAAATCATCCGTATCGATCTCCTCATCTCCACTCTAACCAAAAATCATGCTTCCAATCGGTACGAGTTAGCTTACCCGCTTAATTCATCGAGTGCAAACCGACCTGGTTGCCTTCAGTATCGGTAAAAAAGGCGATGAATCCGTTTTTGCCAATTTCGGTTTTGGGCATCACCACCTGCCCACCGGCCGGCCCGACTTTATTGAGGACGACATTCAAATCCTCACCCGCATTCAGATAAAGGACCGCCCCTTCAGTAGCGGGTTTGTGCATGTCACTTCTAACCAAAGCGCCGCCCACGCCATCTTGGTACGGAAATACGGCCATCGTCATACCATCCATTTCGGCAGCGGTCAGATCGGTTTCGAAAATCGTGCCGTAGAACTTAACCGCCCGCTCAACATCGACGACAGGAATTTCAAACCAGTTGATTACATTTTTCATGGTGTCAAACCTCCAAAAGATAAAATTGTGATTATTTGTAAGACACCCCAAGCATACCATACCACCCCTGACAACAGTATGTCAGGAACTATACCCAAATTTTCATTTTCTTGCGTCAATACACAATTTGCGATGATGACTTGCTGTCCATCCTCCTCGGTAAGTGTTACTTCGACGCTAAGGGCTTCCACGGCTTCCCGGCGTAGCTGTAAATCTTTATCGGCCTCGGCTAATCCCCTGCCGACTTTGAGCGTGAATTCTTGAATGTTGGCAATGGCCTCATCAGTAAGAGGGCGTATTTCATTGATTTTAGCCTGAACCTTTGCCCGTTCTTGCTCTAAGGAAGCAAGGGTGTCTTTTATTTGTTTTTTGCGATCATCTAATACATCCCTTGGAAAATCGTCGGATAGATACAAATCCAGTAGTTTCGCTTGTTTCTTTTCATTATCGGCGATCAGGGTGTCTATCGTCTCCAATTGTCTGATAAATGGGGCTGCGATTTCATCTTGCCGATTTTGGGCGCTACGCAAAACTTCTGTAACGGCCTTTTCATCTTGCAGTAGACTTCGTATCCAAGCCCATACAACCGCATCGACTTTACGGGCATTAAACATCTTTGAAACCTGGCATTTGATTGGGCGGTTGTTGTCCAACGAGGGGCACCGGTAGTATAAATACTTTCCCTTATTGGCAGGTAAAGCACTCATTTTTGACCCACATATTCCACAACGGCACCGCTTGTTTAGCAAGAAATCATGAATTGTTTCTCTGCGATAATATTTCTTGTTACCGGCTAAACGTGCTTGGGCAAGATCGAAAGTCAGTTGATCAATGATAGCTGGTACTTTTACCTGAATTTCGCCGGAATCGCTGTCCTTATTGTATTCCCATTTACCCGTGTATGTTCTCTTGTAGAGAATTTTTGAAATGGTATTGAACGACCATTCACCAAAGCCCCTCTTTTTCCTGATTCGCTCATGCTTGTCGGCTGCGGTTGGTATTTTTAACTTGGTAAGTTTAGCGGCAATCTTACGTATGCTTGTCCGCTCGATGGTGAACGACTCAAATATCATTTTGACTATTTCAGCTTCGTCAGGACAAATTACAAAATTGGTACGTTCATCGTTCAGTCTGTATCCATAAGGAATCCTGTCGCAAGCAATCACCTTCCCGGCCTTGGCTTTATTCTCCCTGCCTCTGACCATACGCTCCCGAATCTTTTCGCGCTCGTACTCTGCGATGGTGGCTCGAATGTGTTTATTCAGCCTGCCCTCGGGTGAATCCTGGTAGTCAGCAAGAACATACTCGACTCTGACACCAGCTTTCCGTAATTCTTCTTCTACAATCAACTGCTTGGCAAGATTGCGCGATAGCCGGTCAATCTCACGAACAATCAACACGTCGAATTGGCCCTTGAGGGCCATGTCTCGCACCTGGTTGAGTTTTGGCAAATTGATGTCGGCCCCGGATGCCCCCCTGTCATCTTCGGCAAGTTCAGCTATGATGCTATAGCCTTTGCCCTGGGCGTATTCCCGCCCCATATCGAGTTGACTTTGAAGGTTGCGCCCATCTCGGCCGCGATCATCGCCGGAGACGCGGGCATAGAGGACAACCCGCTCAATGACTACGAATTGAAGTGTTTCACTGCCTGATTGTGGTTGATTCATGTTATCGCTCCTATTTTTTAAAATACAATTCCCCAGGGAATCCATCCCTGGGGATTCGCCAAAATCAGTTACTATTTGGTTCCCCCGTAAACCGTAAGAGGGCCGTTACGGGGCATTTACGGGGCTTATTTACGGGGTTACGGTCTTACGGTCCCCCGTAAGTCTCTAAAATGTCCCTCACTTTCTTTAGCTGGTTGCCCCATCATCCCCATAAATGTCACGAGCAATTGCTGAAATGCTGAAGTCTTGTTGCTTCAGTCGAAGGACCTTCAACTCATTCGGCCCCGGTTCAGGTGCTACCGGCTCCGGCATCTGCTCAGCCGGGCCACCACCCTGCCCCAGTCGGTTAACCACGATCTCAAGGGGCAAGTAAGGCGTTTGCATCTCTACCACTTCCCGCTCGATGCCAAACGGCAGAGCGGCATAACATCGGCCCTGGTGATCAATCTCGCAGGCCCTGGGGTCGTTAAGAATCATCCGGCTACTGTTTGGGTCATTAGTGCCAAAATGGAGGCCGGTTCTGAACTGTTGCCGGATATCGGTTGAAAGTGTCCGGTGACTCCAGGTCTGGCCGGCGCAACAGAAGTAGATTCCTGCGGCCCGGCTAATCCGGATCAATTCCAAAAAACGGGCTTGGGCGTCTTTGTCCATGAAGATGTTCGATATCTCATCGACAAAGGTCACAATATAGGGCAGAGGCTCATCGACTCGCCGGTTGTAATCGTGTATCGTTTCGACGGTGAGATATGGCTCAAACAGGCTAAGCCGGCGCTCGGTTTCGTCTTTGAGTTCAGCCAGAATAGCCATAAATTCAGGAATCGAAGTCACCAGGGGATATAGCAAGCTGTCGCAATGACGAAAAGCCTTGAACGTCTGGCGCTTCAGGTCTACAAAGACGGCACGGGCCTGGGGCGCGGTTACAATCTGGTAGGCAATAGCACGGGCCATGTTTGACTTGCCACTGTCGGTTGCCCCGGCGTTGGCAATGTGAACCAATGACCAAATCGGCGCGGTTATGGTATCGACCTGGGTATTATTAGTTTTCACGCCTAAGATAATTCGCTCTAGATTCCCTTGCCCACTCGGTAGCAGATCCAACAGGTCCACCCGCTCAGGCAGCTTTCCGGCAGTTAAGGCCGGAGCAGGTGCGCTGCCCTGGGCTGCCCGGCCTGGGGCGTACAGCGTGTTATACTTTTCCCAAATTGCCAACTGGAAAGGCGTAGGATTGGCCGGTAACCCGTTCACGTGTGAATGTGGACTTAGGTGGTACTGTTTTGCGGTCGAGGTCATGCTGCCGAAATGGACACCGATCACCTGATGACCAGCCGGGGCAATGATTGGCTCAAAAGCGGCTTGCCGGGCGATTAGCTGGGCCTCCGCTTCTGTTTTTAGCGCGTTAGCGTTTTTTTGCCTTACATCGGCCCGTACCACTTCTTTTTCGATTCGCTTCTTTTCGGCGGCTTGAAAGAAACCCCAAAAGAGAGCAGCCCCTAGCCCGCCGATAGTCAGGCAGATTAGAATCGAAACCACTACGGCTGTAGGAGTGGCAACCAGGGCCACGGCTTGAATAACCGTCGGTGCTGCAATGAGCATGGCCAAGATCACGACCACTAGGGCTATGAAACTTACGACAGTAACGATGCGACTTTGTAACATTTCAAAACCTCCATCACCAAAACGCCTATTGTAGCCCCGGCTGCAATGGCAGCGGGCCACAGGGCCACGGTCCCCACAGGTAGGCCGCCGATAATGTCAGCCGCCAGCCCCAGGGTGACCAGGGTTAAACAGCAAAGTAGAAGTGTGACGAGTCCGCGGTCAGGCTCTGGTGATTTGAGCCAAAAGACTCGCCGGGTGGCTTGATACTCGACAGCTAGGGCTATGGTCATCATTTTGGCACTTGTCCATTCAATGCTTTGATGTCCCGGCGAACTGTCCTAACTGAGACATCGAGTTTTGTCGCTATGTCCGATTCTGAGTGCCCGTCTCTTAGCAGGGATAGGACATCGGCGCGGCGTTCGTCGATTTTTGTCTGGCGAGCATCGTTCAATTCTTGGACATTTCCCCGATCTGTCCTCGATTTGTCCTGATTGATGGCGTTCAACTTGTCCTGTTGTTGCTCGATTTGTCCATTCAATTTGTCCAACTCTTGGACACGGTTTTGCAATTCGTCATTTACGTTGTCAATTTCACTGGTCAAGTCGGCTATCGTTTTGGCCAAACCGGCCCGGCGTGTGTCCTGCTCAACTTTCCATATCCAGGTCTTGAACGCTGCGTAAAGGAAGATCGGCGGAAACGCGACAACGGCCCTAGCTAACCATTTGTCCTCCGGCGCATGAAGGACGTTAAAGCCGACTGACAGCGCCGTACAGGTGACAATCATCGGCTGTAGGGCAAGGTTCTTGTAGCCTTCCAGTTTAGCGGCCAGTAGCACCAACGAGAAGATCACCACTGCCGATTCTGTTACCAGTGGCCATAACCAGGCCAACCAGCCGTAACCCGAATCGACAGCCACGGCGTACATGCCGGCGAAACTCAGGATGAATGAGCTAACAGCCAGAAAAACCAGCATCTTCCCAACCCAACGTTCGATTCTATTGGCTGTCATCGGCTCACCTCAACCAGGTGGGTATCACGCGGCAGCCGGTGAACGGTTGCCAGGCCAAAATCAATAGTTATCGTCTCTCCGTCGGCTTCAAGTAACCTGCCGATGGTTCCCTGGGGAATGATCACACCAGTTAGTTGAGCGCGTAGATCGACGCCCCCTCGAACGGTCGTGACATCTTCACTGGTAAGCCAGACGCGGCCCTGTTCCGTTAGCTGGCCAATAGCGGCCAGTACAATGTTCTTCGCGTTCATCGCTGGCTCTCGCTTCCGTTTAAGGCCGGATTGGTCATTCGGCGTCGCAGTTCATTGGCCAGAATCGAGAGGCCGCGGACTGGAACTTTGATTCGCCCAACCCTGTCGGAGATTGGTTTCAAAATTCCCTGGGGATTCGGCTGTTCGTCGATTCTCTGGGGATTTTCGGCTTGGGTGGTTTCCGGCTCGGGGTGGGACGATTCGCCGGTTGCCGGGTCGAGTTGAAGCCGGGCTTCGTCCAGCTTGGCTTGGAAGTGGCTGGCCATGCTTTCCAGGTAGTTGATGCGGAATTGTAAGGCGATTTGTTGCCCGGTTTGGGCAGAGGGGTTAAAATTCTCTGTAGCTGACATAATGAAACTTCCCTTTCATTGTGTTGGTAGAAACGTCTCAGGGTATCCGGCCCTGGGGCGTTTCTGTGTTTAATTGGCTTTTACTTCTCGATTCGCTTTGGCCCGGCGAGAAGCCTCGCTTTCCAAAATTTTTTCGTAACTGTGCGCTGATACTCCGATCATCCTGGGCAGCCCATTCTCTGAGAAGAGAATCGAGGCGCTGAGTGATGATGTAAGAGCGGGTGATTTGTTTTTCGTCTGTTGTCATTTAGGTTTGACCTCTTATAGCTAAAGCATTTAATCAACAGCTTATGCTATTAATAGTAGCACATTAATCAGTAGTTGTCAATAGCTACAGCTAAATTTTCAATACCTAAGCTTTTGGCTAAAATAGGGTTATGAACAATGATTTCAATGCTTGGGTAGAACGGGAAATAAACCGGCGTGGGTGGTCGCATGCCGAGTTGGGGCGGCGAGCGTCGTTAGCGCAGGCCACAGTATCGAACGTAATAGCTGGAAAACGTGCGCCCGGCTGTGAGTTCTGTATCAAGATTGCCCAGGCTTTTGATATTTCGCCGGTCCTAGTTCTGGTGAAGGCCGGAATGTTGCCGCCACAGGAGCCTAATGAAGATACTGCTACTCAAGAGCTAATTGAGTTAATCAAAAATCTATCGCCGGAAACGAGAGACGAGGTTCTTCAGTATGTCCGCTTTCGATTCCAACAAGACCATAAAAGTGATTAAATAATCACTTTGGAGGTGGGTTTATATTTGCACAGAGGGGAACTGCGGGGATCGATGCAGTTTATACAATCACAATTATTTCAACAGCATTTGGCCGGTTAGTCTGATGCCAGCCAAACGCCCCAATCACGACCAACCATAAAATTACTTCTTGGGGAATATCAACCTTTATTAGGATTTCCACTTACACTACCCCTTTCTGTTTTAAGATGCTTTTCAGAAGCTGTCAATAAGCCGGCTAGGTTTTTGAGGTAATGCCTGCTTTTTGTTTTCATAATCACAATTACCACAACAGCGCTGGGAAGGACTTTACCGGGCAGACTTAAATAAATGGAAATGCAAACGCTTGCGCTGAAAGAATCCCCAGGGAAAGTAGAGACACGATTAGTTACGCTTTAATACCCTCTAATCCTTCGACATGCCCAATCTGTCGGTTCTAGCTCCTCAACTTTAAGAGTGTTGAATGTTGAGTCGGCGAAATGAAAAGCTATCGGCTCCCCAAATACATCCCCAGCCAAGCAGCGGCCCATAGTTGTTGCAAACCGATACGCGTCAGAACCTTCATGTTTTTCAACACCGGGGACAAAAATAAATTTCACTTGAAATTGTTCCTCAGCATAATCAATTTGTACCGCCACAGGGTCATTTTGTCGGCTGGTACTAAAGTAACCGATTTCCATTAGAAAAACACCTACATCTTCGGCTACATCTTTATGAACTCGACTTGTGTAATAAACTTCCCCACCGTTGTATACTAATTTTTCCCCGTAAGGAGAACCGGTCGTGCCGAGGTTGCCAAGTATCGATAAGCCAACACAACCCAAAAATCCCACAATGACCACAAATGCGAAGATGTGATAAATTGTTCTGCCTATGGATTGCTGCTGGGGTTTATTAAAGGAAGAGTTTTGGCCCACAGCTTTAGGTAAGCTCGCTTCTTTGGGCGGCTGCTCTTTTGTTACGGCCGGTAATCGGCTATGTGATTTGAGCGGCTTCAATTTCGGCTTGGCCGGAGGCTGCCTTTGGGCCAGCAGTTCAAGGCCATGTTGGGCCAGTTCACTTTGAGGATTAATCTTGAGAACATTTTCAAGGCAATGCCGGCGCTCCGTAGCAGAATCGAAACAAGCCGACAGCCAGAGCCAGGCTTGTTCATTCTGGCCATCGGCCTTCAAGATGCTGGCCAGGATAGGGCGGGCTTGTTCTTTATCGCCGGATTTGATGAGGGCAATTGCCTGCTTAAGTTCGGACATGTCAACCTGCCGTCGGCTAGTGCTGAATCCATTCAACATAGGGCTTTATCGGATCAAGCAGTCCAGGCCATTTTTGCCGATATGAGATGTAGACTTGTTCCCGCGCACGGGTGAGAGTCATGTAGAATTTAAGCCGCTGTCGGCTTTGGTCTTCATTCCAATCCAGGCCCACGGTGCGTTCAGACATTCCTTCTATTTCTGGTATAAAGATGGCCCTATATTCCAGGCCGGTTTGCTTCTTCGTTTCAAAGCACTGTACGCCGTAAGGTAAGACAGATCGGAAATTCCGCAGAACGTAAGCCTTATCGTGAAGTACCCCAACCTCTTCAGGGCGTAGCCCTTCTTTCTCGATAAGATACTTTACCCGTTGGCAAATAAAGGATTGCTCATCTTGGGCCGATGAAAACCTGTGGACTTGGGGCTTTGGTCCGTCTCGAAGCGCAGTGTTCTTTAAATCAGGCTGCGATTTTTCCCCATCTTCGGTCAACAACTTTTGAGCCATTGGATCCGTGTCAATGAGGGCGTAGGCCGCTTCAAATATTTGGCGCGTGTTACGATAAGGTATTTTCAGCCAGCGCGTCCGGCCAACAACGTCGATGCCCTTTTGCCGCCAACTGTAATGCCGGTAAACGCTCTGGGAAGGATCATCGCAGATAAACAACGTTCCACCCGGTTTCAGGAATTCCTTTATGATTTTGACCCAGGTGGGTGCGAAATGTTGAGCTTAATCAATCAGGATAACATCATATTTCTTCTCCGGTTCGATTCCATCGCGCAGACATTCCAGCGTCTTTTCGTAAATATCCTCCCAATCGTGAGCGTTAATCTTTTGTAGCATCCCCTGGTAAATCTCGAAGAGGTCAAAAACTGAATTCTTCATCGCCTTCCCCAGGGTGCGCCCTTCAGGACCGCCCCGGCCCTCGCGTATTTTTAAGACGTAAACGTTCCTTTTGGCCCTTTCCGTTTCCTTCATCCACTTGAATTCATCAGCAAGGAAGGCTACGCCGAAGTCTTTGACCAGTGAATTTTCGCTTTCCAACTTGGCAACCACTCCTTCGACCGACTGTGGCTTTCGCCATTCGTGTCTTGTTTTATAGATTGGGGTACAAAGGCTGGTGAATTTAATAATGTCCACTTTGGGTTGAAGATGTTTTAATTCTGGTAACAGTCGATTCGCATAAACGGGATCGTTGAACGTGGTAACCAGAATATCAGAATCGGGGTATTGTTCGTGAAGAAACTCCGCTCTGAGGATAAGCACATCTGTTTTGCCGGTTCCGGCAAAGCCTCTTACCAGGCGTACATTCAGCTTTGTTGTCAGTTCTGTGACCTCAGCCGGAATATTGACCTTCTCTTGGAAATCCAATGCTGGCTGAGTAGCTTCCCGCTTTCTTCTTTCGCTGGCATCGGGCCGGGCAGCAATAGGTTCTCTGGCTATCTTTTCCTGGTTGCGGTCAATGAGGCCCTTAAACTGCCCGGTGGCCCTATCTATGCGCTTATTTCCAGGCTTGATGGTAGCACAGGCGATTCTTACTTCATGTTCAAACATACGACAGTTGAAAGGGGTCGGGATTTCTTGAAGCCTTTTCATAAGCTTTTCCGGCTGTAAGTCATCCTTGCCAAAAATAAAGCCTTCGCCCCATTCCCTTTCTAGCTGTTGAATAACCTGGGTTGGTTGATGGGGCAAAACACCAGCGTAGGCATAAGGAAAACGAAGCTTGCCTTGATCTCTTACCAAGTTCTCATCAGCCTTGAGTATATTCTCAAGCAGGTGCGCGGCAGCTCGGGCTTGTTCGACCGGACTTGATTCTGTTGCCTCAGAACCGTCCCTTCGGCGTATGGTAGCGGAGTTGCGATCATACTCGATTATTTCAACCCAATCTTTTACCTCTAGTATGATGACACCCTTCTTCGGGTACACAATGGCGTAATCAGGATAACGAGGCGTCTGGCGTTTGTATGCCAGTTTCGGTTGAGGATAGATAATCAGATCGTCAGGCAGTTTGGACAATGCCTCGTAGACGAATTGATCGCCCCATTCAGGGCCAGGGTTTCCATAAATTTGCGCCATGATACCCTCCAATAATTCTCCATTGAACTGATATTGCAGCCGGTTGTGAACCGCCAATTTACTTTGAAAAGAGCTAAACTTTATCATATTATTGAAGCGAGAAAACATAGCTTTGGGGTTAAAAGTTTGTTAGAAATCAGTTTGAGAATTGGAGCCAAATCCCTGGGGAATTGAGGGTCGATAGATTCCCCAAGGAATCAACTTTAATCACCGACTGTCGCAGCCTTCAACGCTTCCGGCGAATCGAACTCAACCCACTCATCACGAGCGGCGTTGTAGAGTTCATAGGGCCAGATGTCGGGCCAGCCTTCGGCTTCCCACTCAGCCAGGATGTGGCGGGTAACGTCGGGATCGACCCGCCGCTGCCGTTGAAGTTCGGATATTTCTGTTTGCTCTTGTGTCTTACTTGCCATTATTTCTCATTCCTATGCTAACCATTGGAGTAAAAGTGCAGGGTGTGTAGGGTGTGTAGGGTAGATCAGGTTCTTTTCATGATATTTTTCTCGCGTATAGAAAAAATACTGAATCACCCTACACACCCTACATCCCTACACTAATCTTGCATTAAGCCGATCCCTCGATAGATTCGGTTATTTGACGAACGGGACCGTTCGTACTGCTTGGCAACTTTTTTGCCAAACGCCTTGTTGTTCTTGATGTCTGCAATTCCATTGTCAGCCGCCCATTTTTGGTATGCCTTGAATAAGTCAGATGCTTTGACACTTGCCTCTGGCCGGATAACACAACATTCATCAATGAATTGCGAAATGTCATCTTCTTCAGTCTGGTAGTCATCAGTCGCAGCCCTCACACTTGAAGGAGGGTTTAAGCCGATATTGCGCCATGCTAGACACCCCCGAACCAACCACGCTAAAATCCCTGGGGATTCTTCTCTCAGCTTTTCGAGTAGGTTGGGATCGGCTTTGTGTTCATTAAAGGCAACGGGTTTGTCCACAAATGCTTGAGTAAATGGAATGAGTAGAACGCGCTTCCAAAGTGCGTAGTCATCAGGATCAGCTTTCGGCTTATGGTTCGTGATTAGAATCAACGCGTGTTTTGGCCTGAATGTAGCTGGGTTACTATGCAGTGGCCTGGCGGTAATGGAAGATCCGCCGGTTAGCCATTTAGCCTGTTCAGCGTTGAGTTTTGCCCCGGCCCGCGTCTCATTAACCCAAGTCAGCCGAAGGAATCGAAGGCTGTACAGGTGGGGAGTAGGGCCACCAGGGTTGATGTTTCGGCCCTCGATTAGCACGTCCTTCGACGCTGGCCCGGCCAAATCACCTAAGACGTGGTTAAGCGTTTCGATAAGGGTATCCTTACCGTTACGCCCTTCACCCCAAAAAATCGGCAAAACATGCTCATAGACTTGCCCTAATAAGGCATGGCCCAGAAGCCTTTGAACAAATCTAATAAGTTCAGAGTCGCCGGCGAAGATTTCCTGTAAGAACTGCTCAAACCTGGGGGCCGGTGCGTCGAGTCCTTTCCATTCAACCGGAGCGAAAGTGCGGATATACCCCTCGGGCTGGCCCGGCCTAAACTTTCCAGTTTTCAGATCAATAATGCCATTTTCGACAGCCAGCAAGTTTGGATCGGTTTCCCATTCATCGCCGCTTAGGGCCAGAGTATCGACTGAACTGGCAAGCTCCAGCACGTTTTTGATTCTGGTTTTGAATCGTAGGCTCGAAGCTCGTTTTTGAAGCCTTTTGGTTTCCTCTTCGGCTATCGCCTTGTCCGCTTCATTATCAGCCCGGCCTTTAATTTCCGCAGCGGCGTGAAGGTATTGGGCAGCCACTTTACTTGAAAGGAAAGTAATAACTCGCTTCTTTTTATCCTCAACCCAGTGATTACCATTCCATAGATACCACTTTTTCTCGGCATGATCGTAAACAATCCGTCGCTGGTAAAGAGCGGCCAGCACTTCAGCATCGCCGGTTTCTTCCCTTGGAAAAAACTTTTTTGTAATTTCCTCAACAGAAAGCCAAAAATTCTTTTCACTCAGGGCCGGCTCTACTCGCTGTTGTGTCGGCCCATCCTGCTGGGGAGAGGGTTGAAAGTGCGCGTCGGTTCTGACTGAATCGAGCGGTGGTATATCTCTGACCGTTCCGTTAACCCGCTTTTTGGCGCTCTCGATTGTTTTAATCGTTTCGATTTCGCCTAAGCCGATAGCCAGCGCGGTGTCATATAGAGCAGGCTCAACCGTGGCCCAATCCAGCGCCCCGGCGTTGGCCAGTTCCCGAAGGGCGGCAGTAGATTTGAATAGCTGCTCGTTACGCGCCCCTTCGCCTGTGCTGGCCAGCGTTGCGAGTTCACTTTCAAAAGCCGCTTGACCATATTTCTCTTGACGGCCGGTCGAAACAGCAGTAGCTACCGGCTTCGGCTGTGGTCGCTGCGCTCGTTTGTGCTGCTCGATTCGCTTCTCCATGTCGGCGTGAAGGTCCAAAACCTGCCGGCCACGTCGCTTTATGGTGGCTGGCGTCCCTGGAACGTGATCGCCGGTAACGGTAAACCAACGCCCATGATCGTACATCTCGCACGTTTCCGGCGCGTCGTTGGCTCCTATATTTTTGGGCAATACCCCGTAACAGAGGATATGGACGCCCTGCCCTGATGGACTAAACTCAGCATAGGAATCGATTCGCTTGATTATCTCCATTGCCCACGGTTCAATGGTGCCATCTTCATCGACACATTTATCGATGTCGATGCCCATAATTTCCACAACTTCAGGCACAAAGCCGAAGCCGATGTGTGTCCAGCCGAATCGAGCTTTGGCGGCTTCGACCTGGGCAAACGTGCCGAAGGTCTGAGGATTGTTGCTTTGGGCATTGCCGCCTGTGTGTGGATTGAGCGGCGTTTTGTCGGGAATTTTGCAGCCGGTCCATAGCGGGTATTGTTTGAGGGTATTAAGGGCGTTATCCACGGCGCATACCCTCGACTTCGGCCTTCAACGCGCCTATCAACTGGGTAGCCTCAGCTTTTGTGAGCTGAGACAACGTTTTATCCGCCGGAATGTCTTGCTCCGTTTTAATTTGGCGGTATTTGGCTTTGCCGGTTTTGACAATCAAGCTAACCGCGTAGTTGAGTTGCTTTGAGGTAATGGTTGGGATTTTTACGGTATTCAAAATATTTCCTTTTGACCCAGGAAATTAAGTTTGAATTTGGATTAAATTTTTGTTAGGTGGGTTTGTTTGTACGTCGGGGGGCGTTGTGGTAAGATATCTACTGGCTAATTAATTCTTAGATTCTCTTGAAAAGCCCCACGGTTCCCACCTAATTACCGTGGGATTTTTCTTTCTCCCTCATTTCACAACCGGCTCCTTTGCCTCTGCGCTGACTGGCCGGGGTTCGTGGTCTCCTGGCACTTCACCCCGGCTATTCGATTGTTCTTCAGTTTGTTCACCGCGCTCTGCTAATTTGAGCAAAATCTCATAGACGCGCCAGAGCGGGCTTGACCCAGTTTCAACGCTGCTCATGCGCTGTCTCCTTATTCGGCTCTGTTGCTTCGCCTGATTGCCGGGTAGTGCGCTGTTGCTGTCGGAGCCATTCGGCCCTTTGGTGCAGCCAATGATAAAGCTGGCCCCACAGACGTTGTTGCTCCGTTAGTTCGCTATTTCCCATTAGCTTCACCCAAGACGCCATCGGCTTTAAGACCACGTTCAAGATAACAGATCAACTGCTGACTTACGGATCGCCGCTCCGCTTCGGCCTTTTTGTCGAGTGCCTTGCGTAGCTCGACTTCGAGCCACAGACTGGTTGATACCCTGCCATTCCGTAACTTCTGTTGCATTGTTATGCCTCCTTAAGGACTACTGAGTAGAATTTCGTAGCACAGATGTTCATGTAATGATATCCAACCTTGGTGGGTTGTCGAATCGGTCTACACGAAAAAATGTTACATTTCCAGTTAAATTAGCTTGTATTTATCAAGTGAATAGAGCAATATCTCATAATTATCAAAGTCAATGAGCCGAATTTACTTGACAAATCCCAGTTAAATAACCTCATTCGATTGATAAAATTAATTATTTATGTTAACCTTAAAATTTTGGCGAGTTTCCAAATTCCCTGGGGAATTCCCACAGCCGATAGGATCAAAAATCCACTAAGATTTTCTTGGTGGGTTCAAAATCCCCAGGGATTCCCAATGGTTGATATATCAAGCTTTTTCCGCTTTTTCTATTGACCTTTCATAAAGGTTTACTACTTCGTTCGCGCAGGTTAATATTTTTTCTTCAAGTTCCTTCCGATGAAATCGAAGGACGATCCACCCATTCGCCTGTAAGTATCGATCCCGTTGTCGATCACGTGTTGCTTGCTCCGGACTCCTTTCGTGAAAGTTATGGCCATCTGTTTCCACGTTAATTTTTACGCCTTTTGCTTCATCTTGGAAGGCAAAATCCAACCGGTAATTATCTACTGCCAGTTGGCAGTGGAATACATCGTCGGGTAGCCAAATGCCTGAACCTTGAGCAAGGAGGCACACTAAGAAAGCCGACTCAAGGGGCGACTCGCATTTATCATAATATTCCATCAGTCGAGATTTGGTGAGCAGACAACTATCCAACGCTTTTTCGTGGTTTGTTTCTGGGTCATTATCTGCATTAATGCAGGACTTTACCCCGTCCTCCATTAGCGAGAGGAATCGAACGCAGAAAAAATACGAGATAAGCTCTGGGACGTAGGGATTGTCGTCACATAAATCTCGACCGATTGTGGCGCGAAGTTCTATGGCCTTTAATACGTATCTTTCCCAATTCTTTAATTCTGAACCGCTAGGTGCGCTTGGGGGATCCATGTGTGTTTTTACGAGGAACTTAGCACATGAAGAAATCACATCTTCTAACGTCATTGTTTTTTTCTCCTTTTCGCTTGAATGATTATTAAATCACCGGAATCAAAAAAGCCCCCGCCGCAATCGGCGAGGGCTTTGAAAAAATGTAACATTTTCGTTTCATAGCAGCGGATAATAACACACGATCTGCTCCTGGGCAAACCAGTATACCATTCCTTAACATTAGACCCTTTGCCCTACTTCCACCGCTGGCCCATCTATGATATAATTACTTACGGAAATTCACATATGCGTAAGTAAACTATGTCAACAAGAGGCAAAAATGAGCGCAATTACTACCACCCAACCGGCCCAAGCCGATATCATTAGACTGATTGAATCTAATCCCAAGCTTCAACCTTCCACTAAAAAGCAATACACCAAGGCCATTACCGGCTATCTCGACACCGGCAACCGGCTTACCGACGCCGATGCGCTGGGCACCTACGCCCAGGGACTGAGCAAGTCAAGCCGTGCTTTCCTGAAGGCCGCTATCCGGCTGTGGGGTGATGAGGTGGCACTCAAGGCTAAAGCGGGGGCCACGCCGGAGAATATCGGCGCTGTACAGGCCACAGTCTTTAGAATCGACGCGCTAAACGAGGCTATCAAGGTCGAGGCCACGAAGGGCCAGAGAGCGCATACCTGGCTCACCCAGGCCGAAGTAAAAAGACTTATGGCTACGTGTGGGGATAGTCTGCAAGGGAAGCGGGATCGGCTCGTGCTGGGGCTGCTGGTGGGCGCTGGGCTACGCCGTGAGGAACTGGCTAACCTTACGTTTGATGACGTGGTTTTGCAGCCGATGGGGAATCGATTCCGAACTGTCCTGAATGTGAAGGGTAAGGGTGCAAAGGATCGGGTTGTTCCGATTAGTGACGCGCTGGCCAGCCTGCTCGATAGTTGGAAAGCGACTGTCGGCGGGGGCCTGGTTGCTCGCAGCATTGGCAAGGGCGGGGCCATTGGTGACAGTCTAAGCGCCGTGGGCATCTTCCACATTGTGAGCAATGCGGGTGCTGCTATCGGCAAGCCGGACTTAGCACCGCACGACCTACGCCGGACGTATGCCCAATTAGGTTACGAGGCTGGCGTACCAATCACGCAGATATCGAAGTTGTTGGGCCATGCTTCGGTGGCTACTACTCAAAGATATCTGAATCTGGAATTGGATTTGGAGACAACCGTTAGTGATTTTGTGCCGGTTTGACAAGCGTCACCCTATCGGTTACAATTCATTTAATGAGAGGGTTATTCTGAATGAGTAAGGGCATTACCCGTGATTAAGTCATTTCGCCACAAAGGGTTAGAGGACTTCTTTTATGATGGGACAAAGAGGGGGATTCAACCTATACACGCGGGCAAACTGGCGGATATATTAGATGTACTTAGCGCCGCGACGACTATTCAAGACTTGAACTTCCCAGGCTCAGGCTTGCACCTATTACAGCCCAAACAAGCTAACCGTTGGGCCGTCAAGGTTTCAGGGAATTGGAGAATAACCTTCCGTTTTGATAATGGCGATATTTACGAAGTAGACTATGAAGATTATCATTAGGGGGCAATGATGAGACCACAGAATAGGCAGCCGGCTCACCCTGGCCGGATACTCAAAAATCTTTATCTAGTGCCGTTGGGGATTTCTAACACCAAACTGGCTGAAACAATAGGTGTTTCTCGCAAGGCCGTTTCCTACATTGTCAACGAGCGTAAGTCCGTAACGCCTGAAATGGGGCTGCGATTAGCGCGGGCATTTCCCAACACGTCGGCAGAATTTTGGTTGAATTTGCAAAAAGAATTACGATTTTATGGCAGGCCGGGCAAGATGCCGACCATTTACAGGATATTCAACCGTTGTTCGAGGCAACGGCAGCCTGATTCCTTTTTCCCTAGGGAATCCGCCGATTTCATTTGCGTGGTCTGGTCTGGTATAATATTTAAGTCCTTTCCTGAATAGACCACGCAGTTTTGAGAAGCCCACAGAGACCCCATTTGGTGGGCTTTTCGCTTTCCCCAAGGATTCCCCAGGGAATCGAGGGAAACAAAAAAAAGGCCGGTGTTATCCGGCCCTTTCAAAAATCCCTGGGGAATTTTTAGCCGGTGTAGGCCCCCTTAAGCAATTTGCTAAGGCCCAACTCTGTTATCGATTCGGCGTCCAAATTAATCGTAATCGGCCGGTCACTCTCGACAATTTGCCGGAGAAGTCTTACCATCTCATCAACACTCCGCTGTAATTGTTCGTTCCCGCCATTGTCTTTCATCACCAAAGCGCCCTGTTTCGGAACCACGTATTCTTCCTGCTCGCCTACCATTATCATCTGTGGCCGGCTAACGTAGCCACCGGCTGCCATGCCCATCTGATAATTTTCTTCCGGTGCAACTTCTTTCTGCATGTGGCTATCGCCGCCGCCCTTCTTGGTAGGTAGGTCTACCCCTACTGTTGCCGCCCACTTTTCGGCCTCGCGGACCATCTCTTTCTGTATGTCGAGCAAGTCCTTGGCTTTCTCCGTGGCATCCTTCCAACCAAGGGCAGCAATCATGTTGAATTTTTGCTGTGCTGTGGTAATCTCGCGTTGCCAGCCCAAGATAATCTCATTTTCGGCAGCGCGTTCTTTAGCAATCTTGAGGCTTTCCTTCTGGCGCTCGATACTCTCCCCGGCTTGCTCCATCTCAAGGTCATGCTGTTGAAGCATAAGTTCGGTTTCTTCATCGTAGCTATCAAGGTAAGCTTGATGTCGGTCTTTGATGAGTTGAAGTTGCTCCATTGCGAAGCCTTTGCGTTGTTCTCTGTCCTCCTTTTGGAGTTCCATCATTTGCTTCTGATATTCGATTCCCTCGGTCATCATCTCGCGTTGCAGTTCGCGCTGTTCGGTCCACCTTTGCCGGGCTTCGGCAATATCTTCCTTACCCCATTGGAATTGGGTCTCTGCCCTGGTCTCAGTAATGGCAAAGTCATCCCTTTTCCGGTTGGCTAGAATCGAACTCCGTTCCATCTGGCGCTTGATATCCAACCGCTGCCGACCGGTAGCATAGCGGTAAGCCCGTTCCATATCCTCTTGTTGCCAGCCGTATTGAAGTTCAAATCCCTCCCGACCCCGGCTAATATCCTGCATTTGCCAGCCGAATTGAGTGTCCATTCTCGATTCTTGCTTGTTCAAATCTTGGAAACGCCACTGAGTTTGCTTGTCAAAAAGTTGGAGATTTTGTTGGGAAGTTTTCTTGAAATGTTCCTCCTGAAGCTGCGCGTATTGTTCTTCCCTCTGGATGCCCCATTCCATCTGTTCTACAGTCAGGGCGTGTTGTCGCTTTTGGAATTGAACATCTTCTTCCCGGCGTTTCATCCGGTAATCCCAAAATTTCTCTTCCAGCCCCATCTTCTGCTCGGCAAATTGGATATCAGTCTCCTGATAGCCGAAAGAACGGTGTTATCTTCTTTCCGGCGTCTGTCCTCAATTTGCTGCATTTCCTGCTCGTGCTTGGGTCGCCAAGGCTCCTGCTGGTCCATAAGGGCCAAATCTTCGCGCCCGGCTCTACGCGCCAAATCTGAGAAATCGTAGGCATTGCCGCCGATCAGTTTGCTTAGTTCCCGGTCGGCCCGAAACTGGCCCTCTTCATTCGTGACATTCTGGTAGGCTTTAGCGATACCCGCGCCGATGTCCGGCCCGAGGCCGGCGAATTGAACCTCTCGACTTGTCCGGCTGACAGCTTGCCCGAAACCGCGCAAGTCAGCGATCCCGCTCGCCTGGCTGGCCGCTTCGATGTAGGGCAATGCCGCCCTCGATTGCGAGCCGTAACCGGCCAATTCGGGCGCTTGGCCTACAGCCGTAGCGAGTAATTCAGCCGGAATATTTGACTTGACGCTTTGCGTTACAATCCGTTCAAGTGCCTGATAGCCAGCCCCTCGCATACTTTGTACGTCTTTGAACTGCAAACCGGTTGCTTCGGAGAATTGGCCAATCAATCCTCTGAGTTCGTCTTTTGAGAACTGCCAGTTTTGAAGAGGTTGCCCGGCTGCTCTGGCGCTGGCCTGTCCCAAGGCTTTAACCAAGTCATCTGGATTATCGATTTTCGTGATCCGGACTGGAACCGGTTCGCCGCCCCCTCCCTGTTTTCCCTGGGGAATCGATTCCGGCGCCTGCCCAGTCCAGGCTGTTTTTAATGCCGGCAAGAAGCCCTCGTTACCCAAAGCGCCTAATGTTTTGCCAACCCGATCCCCCAGGCCGGCCTCTGTCCCTTTCGGTAGAATCCCCAGGGATTCGGCCGGGCGAATTGCCATCATCAATCCAACCTTGGAAGCAACTCCCAACTCCGCGCCCAACCCCTTGCGATAGGTGTCCATCGCGCTATCTTTTCTTGCGCCGATGTCAAAATATCCGCCCTTTTCCCCAAGTCGAAGTCCCTCTTCTCCAAATGGTTTCCAGCCGGTGTCATAGCCGAATAAGGAGAGGCTCTCGCCCCGCATCAGGTCATAAGCCCCAAACCCGGCTGCCATCCCTTCTAACGGCGCTGCAATGATACCCGCTGCCGCGCCCAAGCCTTGAGTAGCCATGCGCCCACCGGCCGCAAGCCGACCAGCACCAGCAGCAATACCAGGACGGGCTATGGCTGCTCTGCCGATAGCTTTGGCCCCGGCAAAGGCCAGCTTGTTGACGCCGAAAATCTGCCCCGCAGCTAATGCACCTGCACCGGCAAAGCCATAACCCGCGTATTTCCCGGCTGTACGAAGTGTTTCGTTTTCATCGCCCGTTTGTGAGCGGACTTGATTGAGAAGATATTGCTCGAAGGGGCGGTAAACATCTTGAACGCCCTGGCCGAACATTACCGTAGCGTCAGACGCCGCTGCCCTGCCTGCCGCGTCAAGGGCACTCTCTGGCCCTGTTTGGCCTATACCCAGGGCAAACATCATCGATCCCCTGGTTTCTTCGCTTTTGAGGTAGGCTTGCCGGGCAGAGCCGAAATAGCGTCCCACCTGCTCAAGCGATTGAAGGTTTTGTAGGCCATAGAACAAGTTTTGGGGATTTAGGCTTTTTCGTAGAATCTGCCCGGCTTCCTGCCCAAAGCTCATAGGGGCGCGTTCTCTCAAACGAGGGGCGGCAACTGGACTGACGCCGGAAAATTCAGCCGCTTCTCGCCGAAGGCCGGCTCGCTGCCGAGACAGGTCGGCTATTTCCCGCTGCGTGTCAAGGGCATCGGCTTTTGTTTGCCGGTACTGCTCACTGCCTTTCCGCATTTCGGCCAACTCGAAACGGCGCTGTTGGTTCGTTTCCTTGAGGCTGTCGATTTCAGCCGATAGCGCCCGCGTGTGGGCCGTCAACTTCTCCCTATAGCTCTTGAGGGCCGGTTCTGCCTCGCGGATATGTTCACTCCACTGGCCTATCTGTTCAGCAAGATCGCCCATTTCTTTTTCGAGTTTCCTGGCAGGGGCATATTGACCGGCCTCCATCAGTGTGCCGTGCTGCTGGGCCATACTGTAGTACTGCGCACGGGCTTCACGTTGTTGTGATATAAGTGTACGTGTGGTGCGTAGGGCCTGGGTGGGAGCAGGGCCGATACCTGCTTGGTGGAAGGGAATATTATAATACTCACTGACACGCAGCTTCGACATCGCTGCTTCGCGCTTCGTCATACCTGACACTACACCTGTGCTACGTCGTGTTCGTACCATCGGCTCTTCATCACTGCTACCGAAGGGTGGATGGTCAGCCGGTGGGGTGCTGCTCAATCTGTAGGGCATAAATCATCATTCCTTTCTTTGATAATGAGACCCAGGAATGACCATTTAATTACCCTCATTGTCTCAAAAACAGGGCCGAAACTCAATAGTTTTGGAAACTAATTTCAATAACTATTCACTTACGCCGACATTCGTGCTACACTACGCACTAAAAGGCTACAATAATTAGGAGGTATCAAAACTATGCCTACTTTTGAAGAAGTTGTCATCGCTAATGAAGAGCTAAGCCCACTACAAATCAAAGTCATTGGCGCAATGATGGCATCCCCAACCATAACCGAAGCCGCTGAGAAGATGGGTATTAACAGAAGCACCATTCACAAATGGCGCGTCAACGTTCCTGGCTTTCGCGAAGCTGAGCAAGCTGCAAGACAGCAGCTTGCGAGTGAAATAATGAGTGAAGTCCGCGCCACGTGGCAAGCCGAACTGGCAGCCAGCCGAAGCCGGTAGCCCCTCCCCCCGGCCCCCACCAGGGGTAGCAATTAATTTTTTATGCAGAGGGGGCTAGTTGCTCTTTTGAGAATACCGGTATACTGATACCCCTCCTCACATTTTTCGGGGGTTTAATCACTTTATCCTATCAATTCGTTGCATAAATTGGTGTCGTTTTGGTGGGGAAGAGGGGGACGCATGGGGAGTGCTTGGCCCTCACACACAAATACACAACAAAAAAGCCGCCTTGATGGGCGGCTTGGTGGGCCTATTCAGTTTTAGATTCTCCGGTCAAATCGGCTCAAATAGCTCAGCGAAGTGGGCGTACCAATGCGCGGGATCGGTATCGGTAATTAGGGCATCGATGCAAATCCTTCCCTGATTCAACTGCTCGCCCGTCTCGGCATCGTAGGCGCGGTATATCACTTTTGCAATGCCGGTGCGTCTAACCAGCCGAACCTTGTCGCCGGTTTTGATGGTTCCGTTGGGGCCGTCATATTGATCCTGGGTTATAATTGTGGGTTTACTTCTTTTCTTTCTTCCCATGATTAATTCCTTTCACTGGGTTATTAATGGATAGATAGAATTGGAGCCTCTCACAGTCACAATCAAATCAGTCCAGAATAACCATAAGGTGGCTTCTTTGCCGGATTATTCGTATTACCCCAACTAATGGAGAATAAATTTTTTGGTTATTGTGCCCAACAACAGTATGTCAGGAACAGATCCAATCATTTAAACGAGGCCCATCTGGCCGAACATTTGGCGGTGAATGATCTGACGCAGGTAGGGAGGCCGACAGTCTCGATTGAGACGACACCGACAATAAAAATTTACTAGAGCGACAAAGCTTGCTTTGTCATTCACGGTTAGGTAAAGTAAACTTTGACGCTCAAGAACTTCATCTTCAAGGAAGGTAGAGCAATGTCAGAACAACATGAAGATGCTGACTGACGAGCCTGCGTCTGAACTATATGAAGACTGTAACCAATAAACCGATATTGATTAAGCCGTCTGACCGCTATCGTCATGCGTTTTTGGCCATGGCAGCCGAATATCAACAGGCCGGTGAAAGCTATCGTCACCATGAACTGGGCCAAAGCTCGTTTGCCGCTTTTTTGGAGCTAGTCGATAATGACGATCAAGGCATCGGGTTACCGGCCGGCTATGCACCCATGACCCATTTTTGGCTAGTCAAAGATGAGGCTATCTTGGGAGAAAGCCGTCTTCGACACTGTCTAACCCCTGCGTTGGAAATTGAAGGGGGGCATATCGGCTATTCTATTCGCCCTTCTCAGAGACATAAGGGATACGGCACACTTATACTGGCCCTAACCTTGGAGCAAGCCAGAGGCAGAGGGCTACGCCGTATCCGAGTCACATGTGATACGGATAATCTAGCGTCAGCCCGTGTCATCGAGAAGAATAGCGGTCATTTGTCAGGACGCACGATTTCAAACCGGTCAGGCCAACAGATTTATCAGTATTGGATAGACCTCTTGTAAAGGATAGGCATTCGGCTTGCACAGTGTTGCCAGAATTCTTCTAAGCACTTTTATCGGGGCCGGGGTATGCGCTGGCCTCGGTTTCCTTATGTTTTTCCTGCTGACGATCTTTGATCGTACTCCCTTGGTCGAAAGCGTTGCGTTCAGTCTGGTTGTGGCTATACTGTGTGCTTTCATCGGCGCGATCATTGGATTGATCGTTGGCATCGGGAATTTAGGGATTATCGGCGGGGCGATGGTAGGGTTTATGCTGACCGTCGTGATCGGGGTATTTTATGTCTTCTCTAACGGCAGTCAGGGGAGCTACAGCTACTTTTTTAATGAGTCGAGAATCATTTTTGTTGTCTTGACTTTACCGACCGTACTGACTGGGATCGCCACCGCCGGGTTCAAGCGGTTACTACCAAACCCTTAAACTCGGCTACGTTTCGTTTTCACTCGATTTTGGCTACAATATCAGTAGAGCATTCTACCTATGTCCCGCGCAGCGTCTCCTAAATTAATCGTGGTCACCGGCGCGCCGGCCACCGGAAAAACGGTTCTGGCCCGCTACCTCGCCCAGACTCTTGAGCTATCCCTGATCAGCAAAGACGAAATCAAAGAACAACTACTTGACGCATACGCTCAGTTTGATCCCGACCGTTCAAAAACCATCGGCGAAATCAGCTTCAACCGGCTTTTTCAGTTAATCGAAGGGGAACTGCGGGCCAAACGATCGCTGGTGGCCGAAGCCAATTTCAAGTGGACGCTTGGTCATCACAACCGATTTCAAAAGTTGCAGCAGCAGGTCGAATGCTGCACTATTCAAATCCACTGCCGAGCCGCCAGCGCCACGATCCTGGATCGCTTCCAAAAACGCGTTACGTCCGGGCAGCGACACCCCGGCCACAACGATCAGTTTAGCATGGAGGCATTAGCCCAGAATCTCTACGATAATATTTATGACATCGATATCGGCGGCCAACGGGTGACGATCGACACCACAGATTTCTCGCTAGTTGACTACAAAGCCATAGCCGATATCTGTCAAGGTTAAAGGCTGTTTATTTAAAAAGGGAAGTTTGACTTGTCCACAGATTTACACTGATGGGCACAGATTTTTATCTAATTTCAGTAGATCACGATTTCAAGATCTGATGAGAAATGATAGAACACGGATGACACGGATTATACGGATTTTCACAGGTAAGGCTTGATTGAGCTTAAAAAAATCCGTGTTTATCCGTGTGATCGGTACGATCTGGGTTCTATTTACCCACTTTTATGTAAAATTGTGATCGACTGAATTTTTGATACTATCTGTGAGTATCTGTGGACCCTTGAACGCTTTTATGGCCGTCTCTTAGGTATAAACAGGAGGTTACGATGACGATGACAACGGAACGAACCATGCTTGAACCGGGCGTGGTGGCCGGGCAGTGGTGGCGTCGGCTGGCCGATGGGCGTATTCAGTGCGATTTATGCCCGCGTTACTGCAAACTGCGGGCGGGGCAGCGCGGTTTTTGCTTTGTCCGCCAGGCCGAGACTGACGGTATGGTATTGACCAGTTACGGCCGCGCCTCCGGCTTCTGCATCGATCCCATCGAAAAGAAGCCGCTCAATCACTTCTACCCCGGCACCAGTATCCTCTCCTTTGGCACGGCCGGCTGCAACCTGGGCTGCCGCTTCTGCCAAAATTGGGACATCTCCAAAGCCCGGGAGCAGGATCGCCTCAGCGATTGGGCCGCGCCGGACCGCGTGGCCGAGGCCGCCGTAAAGGGCGGCTGTCGCAGCATCGCCTTTACCTACAACGATCCGACCATCTTCGCCGAGTACGCCATCGACTGCGCCCAGGCAGCCCACGAGCGCGGCCTCAAAGCGGTAGCCGTCACCGCCGGCTACATCACGCCCGCAGCGCGCCGCGACTTCTATGCCCATATCGATGCCGCCAATATCGATCTCAAAGCGTTCACCGACCAATTCTATCAGAGCCTCTGCTTTGCCCATTTGCAGCCGGTGCTGGACACGCTGGTCTGGCTCAAACACGAAACGGAGGTGTGGTTCGAGGTGACCACTCTGCTCATTCCCGGTCACAACGACTCCCATGACGAAGTGACCCAACTGTGTGACTGGTTCGCAGCCAACCTGGGACCAGACGTGCCGCTCCACTTCACCGCCTTCCACCCCGATTTCAAGATGATGGACGTATCGCGGACCCCGGCCGCAACGCTCACCCGCGCCCGTGACCAAGCCCTGGCCGCCGGCCTCCACCATGTCTACACCGGCAATGTTTACGACTCAGCCGGCCAATCGACCTACTGCGCCGCCTGCGGCCAACGACTCATCGAGCGCAACTGGTATAACCTGGGCGAATGGAACTTGAACGTCGACGGCTACTGCAACAACTGCGGCGCTCGCCTGGCCGGTCAGTTCGACGCCCGGCCCGGCAGTTGGGGGTCGCGACGGCAGCGGGTGTTTATCGGGGCCTGACCCCGTTTAGAGCCACCAACCTTCGAGCAAGAACAAGGAGAACCAGATGTCCCTGACCATTCGCCCCATAACCCGCCCGGATGCCCCGGCCATCGAGCGACTTTATCTCCAATCGGCCGCCTATTTACAGTCATTGGGCGACGAAGACGACTTCAAGTTCAACGCCGACGTCTACTTGCGCGACGGCTTCGGCCCGAACCCCGCCTTCGCCGGTATCATCGGCCTCTTAGACGATCAGCCGGTCGGCTACCTGCTGTATACCTTCGGCTACGATACCGACGCCGCCTTACGCTATCTCTTTGTGATCGATTTAGCCGTGGACGAAGCCGTACGCGGTCGCGGTATTGGCCGGGCGTTGATGGCCCGAGCCGCCGAAATCTGCCGGGAGCATGGCGGCGGCGAGCTGTTTTGGGCCGTCTACGTTAAAAACGAACTCGCCCTGCGTTTCTACCAAAATCTGGGTGCAACTGAAGTGGACGGCTTGCAGTTTATGACGTTAAGGGTCAGGGATTAAAAAAAAGATTCCTACTGTCTATGGCGGTAAATGGTAATTGGTAAATAGCGATCAAATTACCGATTACCATTTACTAATTACCTCACACCATTGTGGAAGTAATTTTATTCAAACGAATTTATAGTGGCCGGCTTTGTAGCTTGTTGCTCACGCGGGTAAAATAACGCGCATGATAATTGGGAATGTAATGCGCACCCTCAAACGGCTGATGGTTCTGGCCGCGTTGTCCTTTGCCATTGTACTCGTCGCGCCGTGGGCGCTGCGGCTGTGGGTTAACTGGCAGTACCGGCCGGTGGTCTTTAATCCCGGCCAAGATATTCCGGCCGCCGATGTGGCCATTGTCTTTGGCGCGGGCCTGCGAGGGGATGGCCGGCCCACCGCCGTTCTGCATGACCGGGTGGTGACGGCGGTCGATCTTTATAAAAGTGGCGCCGTCAAAAAGCTGCTGATGAGCGGCGACAACCGCTTCGACTACCACAATGAACCCGGCTCGATGCGCGATCTGGCGCTGGAGTTGGGCGTCCCCGATAAAGACATCGTGCTCGACTACGCCGGCCGCCGCACCTATGACACCTGCTATCGTGCCGGCGCCATTTTCGAGGTTAAGAAAGCTATCCTCGTCACCCAGCGCTTTCATCTGGATCGGGCGCTGTACCTCTGCAACGCCTTAGACGTTGAGGCCATCGGCGTCGCAGCCGACCGCCGTCCCTATCGCGATCAACCTTTCTTGAACCTACGCGAAGTTGCCGCTTTAACGGTGGCCTGGCTCGATATCCACGTCCTCCGTCCCCGGCCGGTCTTGGGCGAGCGCAGCCCCATTGAGATTGCTGGAATAGACCCGGCCTTAATTCGTCGGGGGTAGCCCCTCAACCCGATTGACGTTTGCTATGAACCTATGTTGTTTTTCAAATAAGTCGGAATCAGTCGATCACGATTTCAAGATCTGATCAGAAATGATAGAACGCGGATGACACGGATTTTCACAGATCAGGCGAGATTTAACTAACTCAAGTTGCCACCTATCCGCGAATAAGACCTGACAGGTTTTCAAACGGGCCTTAATGCGACTAAATTGCCCGAATTGCCCTGATTTTTCTCTGGACGGTAATTCCAAAACCTGTCAGGTCTGATGGGTAGCAACTTGGGTTAACTAATAAAATCCGTGTTCATCCGGGTAATCTGTTCGATCTGCGTTCTATTTACCTACCTTTAAGTAAAATTGTGATCGACTGGGAATAGTTTACAAATAAGCTCAAAGGAGACTTCAATCATGAATGTTGATGACATTAGCCGGCTGGCCATTGTTGGGGCGGGTTTAATGGGTCACGGGATCGCCCAGGAATTCGCTCTCGCCGGATATGAGGTTCACCTCCACGATATCAGCGACGACAAATTGCAACAGGCCGCCCAGAATATCCAGGCTAATTTGCAAATGCTCATAGAAATCGGTACCGTCAGTCCCCAGCAAGCCGAATCCGCTCTGAATAAAATCTACCCCAGTACCGATCTCAACGTCGTCGTTTCACAAGCGGATGTAGTTATCGAAGCGGTCTTGGAAAATCTGGAACTAAAGCAGGAAATCTTCCAAAAATTAGACCAGCTATGCCCGGAACATACCATACTGGCCAGCAATACGTCAACATTGATGCCCAGTAAGCTAGCCGCCGCCACGCAACGGCCTGATAAGGTTTTGGTCACCCATTATTTTAATCCCCCTTATTTACTGCCCCTGGTGGAAGTGGTCCGGCATAAAGCCACATCCGATGAAACTGTTAGCACCATTTGCGATCTTTTGGTCCGAGCCGGCAAGAGTCCGGCCGTTGTTCAGAAAGAGGCGCCGGGATTTATTGGCAACCGCCTTCAATTGGCGTTGTTTCGAGAAGCGCTGTCGATCGTAGAACAAGGTATTGCTACGCCCCAGGACGTTGATATTGTGGTAAAAACCGGCTTTGGCCGGCGTTATGCCGCCGGCGGCCCCTTCGAAATTTGGGAGTTAGCCGGCTGGGATTTGATCTTGGCGGTCAGTCAATATGTGCTGCCCGATCTTGAATCGTCAACGGAGATTTCACCGGTCTTAAAGGCGAAGGTTGAGAGCGGCGAACTGGGCGTGAAGGCCGGGAAAGGTTTCTATGATTGGACGCCGGAGTCGGCCGAAGCGCTGAAGCAAAAGATGGGCCAAATCCTGATTGAGATTGCTCAATTATCTCAAACCGATTGACTCCATATCACCTCGACCACCTTGAAGCGCCAATATTGACAGCGCCTTTGGCCCTATCGACCGCCGTGCGCTGACCGCCGACCGCCGTCGAATCGGTGTGGGAGATGGCAGTCAACAGTCAGGACGGGCGGGGTCAATCGAGGCGGCGTTCAAGAGCAAAAAACCTCACAGGTTTTGCTTGTTTATCGTGGAATGGAATTGTCAGGGGCTATAATTTGTGTGATAATAGCGGGAAAATATTGAAAGAATTAGGATTGAGATCTAATGAATTCAACGGGTGTTGGACTGAAAGTATTAAACGAGTAACAGTCCCTGCTACCCGACTAGATCGCAATAACAGGCTTTGAAATAAACTATCTTTTGAATAATGAAGGATTAAAATATGGGCCAAAGACCAAACATCTTGTTTATTGTGACAGACCAAGAATATGCCCACCAGGCGTTGCCGGCCGGGGTTACGCTGCCCAACCGCGACCGCTTACGTTCCAAGGGGGTAACCTTTAATCAACACCAGGCGACCACATCGGTATGCACGCCGTCTCGTTCGGTCATGTGGACCGGCCAGCATACCCCATTTACCCGAATGTTTGACAACACCAATTTCGCCTGGATTGAGGATATGCGGGCTGACCCGGAAAATTTGCCCACTATCGGGCATATGTTACGCGACCTGGGTTACTACACCGCCTATAAGGGCAAGTGGCACGAATCCGAGTTCGCCCAGGGCAACACCAAGGATGCGATGGAGCCTTTTGGCTTCGCTGATTTTCAAGAATGGGGGGATGCCTATGGGGCGCCGCTCGACGGTTTTAACAAAGACCCCATGACGGCCGCCGATGCGGCTGACTGGTTGACGAACCGCGCACCCGAGATTGTCCAATCACAACCCTGGTACCTGGCCGTAAATTTTATTAACCCCCACGACATTATGTACTTTGACACCGACGCCGACGAAATGGTCCAGGTGCGGGGCATGTTCCCCATTTTTGATGCACCCGACACGCCGCTCTATCAGCAGCGTTGGCCAACGACGCTGCCGGCGTCATTCTTCGATGATCTATCGGGCCAACCGGCGGCAGTCCGGAATTACAAAATCTCGTGCGATAAAGGGTATGGTCAAATCCCGATGGAGCGCCGGGACATGTGGCACAATCACGTCAATTACTACATTAACTGCATGATCGACGTGGATCGACACATTGGCACGGTGCTGGATGCCCTGGAAGCGAGCGGCCAGGCCAACAACACCGTCATCATTTTCACCTCGGATCACGGCGAGATGGCCGGCGCCCATCATTTGCGCCAGAAGGGCAGCGTCGCCTTCAAAGAAACGTTGAATGTACCGCTAACTGTGGTCGATCCCCGGCACTCGGGTGGCGTCAGAACCGAGGCAGTGGGATCGCATCTCGATTTGGTGCCGACCACCTTGGCTTATGCCGGCCTGTCAGAGCAAGAAAGAAAGCAGCATTACCCCTTCCTCAAAGGGCACGACCTGTCTGGGGTGGTGGCCCAACCGGCGTCTGATGGGCCACGCGGGAGTTCAACTGCCCCCGGCGCAGGCGCATTGTACACCTATGACATGATTGCCACCATTGACGGAGAATGGCTGGTTCGTAATGCTCCTATGATCATGGATGCCGCCGCAGCGGCGGCCGGCCTTGAGTTCCAGCGCGGTACGGAAGAGTTTCTGGCCATAGTCAACGAGATCGGCACACCCGACTTAGAGAAACGCGAGTTGTTCCGGGGTGTCTTCGATGGTCGCTACAAACTGGTGCGGTATTTTGGGCTGAGGCATTACAACCTGCCGCAGTCATTGGCCGAACTGCTGGCCGACAATGATGTGGCGCTGTACGATACGCGCTTGGACCCTGAAGAGATGAACAATCTGGCTAACCCCAATAACCCCAACTATGATGAGGCGTTGCTCACAACGATGAACGCCAAACTGACGGCGCTCATTAAAGCTGAAATAGGAGAAGACAACGCCCTATTAACCCTGGCCAGTTAATATCTCCCACAACATCCATATTACTTTATCAAATATCATTACCTAACTCAAGTTGCTACCCTTCCAGACCTTTAGGGTTTCGGCCCTAATTTTGACCAGAATTGGCCTTAAATAGCCAAATTTAGGTCGGGATAAGGCCCGTTTGGAAACCCTAAAGGTCTTTTCCCGCAAGGTGGCAACTTGGGTTACCTAATTTACCACCAACAGTTCACAGAGCGACTATCTAAAAATTGGGACGGTTAATATGATTGACAGTTCAATTGTTTGTGCCTATCTTTATATCATTAGCCAGTATGGTTATCCGCCGCCGGCTAAAAACACATTCCAACACCTTGAACAGATGAAGACGCTGGGCTTTAAAAGTGTTGAGCTTGAAGGCATAAGGCGAGATCACCTGCTTGAAATTTACCAGCAACGTAACGAGCTTGCCAGCCACGTTAAAGCCCTGGAGCTACAGGCGCCTTACTTTTGCGTCGTTCTGCCCGGCCTGGCTTCGGCCAACCCCAACGAACGAGAGGAAAATTTGCAGCTATTTCGCCAGGGTTGTGAAATAGCCGCGTTGCTGAACGCCAACGGTGTTTTAGACAACGCGCCGCTACCGCCCTTTGTCTTTCCTAAGAGCATCCCCATTGTCAGACACTACGACGAGGACGTTCTGCAAGCCGCCCACTTTCCACCCAATCTAGCGTGGGACACCTACTGGGGCGATCTAACCCACACCTACCGCATGGCCTGCAACATCGCCGCCGAGTTCGGCTTGACCTATCAAATGCACTCTTGTTTAGGAGTTCTGGCGGCCACGACCGATGCTTTTCTCTACTTTTATGATGCAGTAGGCCGCGACAACCTGCGCTTCAATCTGGATACGGCTAACCAGTTTGTACTTAAAGATAATCTGGCTCTTTCTCTGCGGCGACTGGCCGGCCACATTGATTACATTCATCTATCTGACAATCGGGGGCTTGAGGTTGAACACCTTGTGCCGGGGCAGGGCGCAATTAACTGGCCTATTTTCTTTGAAACGCTCGATTTGATTGACTTTGACGGTTTAATTGGACTGGACATTGGCGGACCTGAGTCTGAGGTGGGCAATATCGATAGGGCCTACATCCAGTCGGCCAACTGGTTAACTGAGCATTGGGGCAAAGCATGACCGGGGTAAATTCCTGTCAATAACACTCAAGGGCACTGGGTCCATAAGATAGGATTGAAAAAGAATGGATAAAACAGGGCGATTAATCATCGTCGTCGCCTTGATGCGGTCCTTCATCTTCATCGGGAACCCGGGTGTGGCACACCGTGCATTTGCTTAGGGTGCCGGCGTGGCCTTGTTGCAGCACCGATTGGATGTTGTCGTTGGGTTCAATGGAGGGGTAGATGGCATGCTGGCTGCCGTGGCAAGCCTGGCAGTACACGCCGCCATGACCGGTCGAAAATCGATATAGTTTGTTGGGGTTTTCGCCGTGGGCGGCATCATGGCATTGGGTACAACGCGGCTCATCCAGCCAGGGACGGCGGCTGGGGTTAGCTACATCGGCCATGTTACCATGACAGCTTTGGCAGGTTTCGCCATTTTGATACATAGCCCCACGCAAGCATTTGGTATCCGGGCCGGGATGGCATTGGTAACATGTGCCTTCCATCGTAAAGTCATCCAGGGGTTGGTGCTTGCGGTGCATAGCCAGCGACAGATTTGGCACATCGGCTGTGCCGGGCAACCCCAGCGCGTTAGAGCTGTGACAGTTGGCACACAGCACCGGACGATTATCCATAAGGTGGGTCCCTTCTTCGGCATCGTGCCAGGTGAGAATATTTTGCTTTAGCACCCCGGTGGCAATGCCGGGGTTGCCCTGGCCGTTATCGGTATGGCAGTTTTGGCAGTTCATTTCAGTAGAAATCGGAGCCACGGTTTGGGTAGAGGCTAAAATATTTCCGTCCTGATCTTTGGCCACCACTTCGGCCAATTGGTAGGGGTAGGGCGTGGTGCGGTCACTGTCGCGGTATTCGGTTAGGGGGATGCCTTCGGCTACAAAATGGTCGCCGGAAGTGTGCATTTGACCGTTTAGGCCAAATCCGGCCAGGCCCACGTTAGGCGGCAGTGGCTTGGGCAGATTAAATAACTGATGGGCGTAGTGCCAAAAATTGGTTTTAATTACCGAATAGCTGTTATCAATAATTTTGTACTCGACTGTCACTTTATTGGTAACAACATCCGGCTCTTTTCCGCGCCGAATAACCTGGGCCCACAGCGTGTTAAAGGGCGGTAGTACCGCAAAGTCTTCGTAACTGGGGTCCATGCAGTGCATCCCCAAATCATTCCAGGCCAACACCACATATTGGCCGTTGCTCACCGGTAGGGGCTTTTTAAACACGATCGGCAAATACAGTGGGTAAGGCCGGCCAGAAACAGACAATGGCCGGTCGGTGAAGTTGCCGGGGAAAGAAAGCGCGGTCAGTTCGGCCTGGTTAGTGTAACTGTCGTTGTCGGAATCCAGACCAGAAATGGCGGCGAAGCTATAGCCGTGGCTGGCGTAATCCTGCCCAAAGCGATTAAGCCCCGGCCAGTTCACGGTATCGGTCTGGTGACACAGGCTACAGTTATCAATGCGGCTGTTAGGGATGTTGGGGTACGGGCTGTAGGCCGCTTGTAGGTAATGGGTAAAGGCTTGAGCCGTGCCGGGCCAGATAACCATCAGCAAACTGGCCACTACGATAGCGCCTGCTCCCCAAAAAAACAGGCGCTGGGTTAATAGTGCTGGCATAAATCCCCTCCGGTGTCAGTTTAACAGCGTCACCCCGAAATAGTGGCATTTTTAAATGCAGGTAACCCCTTTTTTAAGCCTATAAACCAAGTATGAAAAAATGATGAACCCTTGATGAAAATTTTCCCCGTCGTTAGGGTCATTTGTTTTTCGCCCCAACGCGTCATAGGACGTAGGGCATAACGTCGCGACGCTACCACCAAAAATAGGACACGGATAAAATAAATTGGTAGCTCTGCACTAAACCGTGGTGAAGAAAAATTTAGATCGGTGAAAATCCGTTCAATCCGTTTTATCCGTGTCCTATAATTTTTGCGGGTGACGAAATTTGCCGCACCAACGACGTAAACCACCCTTCGAGTCAACTCTGGCTTCCATTTTCCAACGTAACATGCGTTCAAGTCAACTCTGGCTTCCACTTTCCAACGTAACATGCGTTCAAGTCAACTCTGATTTAACTTTTCCAACGTAACATGCGTTCAAGTCAACTCTGGCTTCCATTTTCCAACGTAACATGCATTAATGACAACAAAAGTGACCACCTTTACACCGGATTCACCTTGCCCGACTTGTCACGACACCTCTATTTCACGGATTCACCCGGCCCGACTTGTCACGACACCTCTATTTCATGGATTCACCGGCCCCGGCTTGACACGACACCTCTATTTCATGAATTCACCGGCCCCGGCCGCGCCTGACACCCTTATCGCCCGGTTCTACCGTCCTTAGCCGCGCCAAACAGCCCTATTTCGCCCCTACAGCGCCTCTGGCCCTATCGTCCGCCGCTCGCTGACCGCCGACCGCCGTCAAATCGGGGCGGGGGCCGGCGGTCGGTGGTCAACGGTCGGTCGTCTACGGTCAGAGGCCAGAGCGAGCGGGATCAAATTGGGGCGGCGTTTATGAGCAGAAAGCTCCACGGATTTTGCTTGTTTGTTTTGTGGGTAAGCATGGTCACGGGGTATAATTTGT
Organism: Anaerolineales bacterium; assembly: GCA_020634855.1. Taxonomy (GTDB): domain Bacteria; phylum Chloroflexota; class Anaerolineae; order 4572-78; family J111; genus JAGRBY01. The sequence goes on along the minus strand of JACKAU010000012.1, from coordinate 97,860 downwards.
GTGATAATAGTTGGAAAGTGTTGGAAGAATTAGGTTTGAGACGAAATTAATGCGGTGGGGTGGTGGACGTAAAGAATTGTGCCTTTGCTTTTCATTTATTTAGATGGTTGGACGGCTGCACAAAAGACCCGGCTCACTAGAATGGCGGCAAACCGGGTTTTATTCACTGCTTAGGGAGTTATTGATTAAGGTTGGGACTGGGGATCTGAGCTTCTCACTTGGTCAGCCGACGGTCATCGTCCGACAATCACAGCAATATTTTGCCGATAGCTTGTTCGACGGTGATCTGGTTGGTTTTCCATAACTTGATCACCGGATCAATCGGTTCAGCGGTCATTGGCGTACCTCCTTTCTGATGGATTTTGCCAATAAAACGGCCATCCCCAACCCAATAGGTCAAAGATGGCCGCACCGTTTACCGAATCACCATGTGTCGTGTAAAATATTTGCAGCCCTTCAGACTGTTCCAGCAGTTTGAGCGTCTAGCTGCTTTTAGGTGTTGCAGCACCTGGGAGCGATGAGTTTTCAATTGGTTGGCGGATTAATACACCACCGGTAGAATCGTTGTCAAAAAAGTTGTCGGTTTTTGAATTTATGATGGAGACGAGCCATGTTGCAAACTATTGAAGCTGTCATTGATGAACACGGGAATGTTCGCTTATTAGAGCCGATTCAATTACCAACAGCTCGCCGCGCCCTGGTCACCATTCTGGAATATGAACCCTCGGTCGATCTACCGGAGACGGCGTTACTGAGTGAACCAGCTTTGGCTGAAGATTGGAATCGACCGGAGGAGGATGCGGCATGGTCTCACCTTCAGCCGGAACAGTCGTCTTAATTCCCTTCCCTTTCTCTGATTTATCCAAATCGAAACTCCGACCGGCGGTAGTGCTGGCTGATGTTGGTCGCGATGATTGGATTCTCTGCCAAGTCACCAGCAACCCATACAGTGATAAACGAGCCATTGAACTGCTTGATACCAGTTTTGCCACAGGTTCATTAGTGGTCACAAGTTATGCACGACCGGGCAAATTGTTTACAGCCAATCAAAGTTTGATGGTCGGGGAAGTGGGGCATCTGAACCCAACCTCATTTAACCAAATCATCGAAGCTGTGATCACTATCCTTCGGGCAAGTCTTGCTCCATAACCTGCTTGCCAGGCCAAATCGCTGCCTAACAACAGCGTTAATTGAGTTGAAGGGTGAAAGGGTAAATGCGATGATATCAGATGACCTTGGTCAAGACTTACACGATAGATCAACCCGAGGCGAGACGCTTTCCGCTGAAGAACAACTTCAGTTGGAAAGGTGGTATGAGGCGCAAGATAAACTGGAAAGTCATATGTTAGCCTTAACGCCAGATGAAAAGGCTGTGGCCAACCTTCAATCGCAAATTGAGGGGCCTTAACCCCGTTGATCAGCCTGACCAACCGCATTCAATAAGTTGCCTCCGAAAATGAGTTGTTGCGCCAGGAAATAAACAGCTTGCGCCATCAACTCGTTGATGCGTCCACCTCCCATTAGACCGTATGCTTATCACTCCAGAAATTCGACAACAAGTGCGCCAACGCGCCCATTTTGCGTGTGAATTTTGTGGTGTGGCTGAGGTGGATGCAGCCGCTCCGTAGGCCGGGCGTGACCCTCATCTCCGCCCCCGCCGGCTTCAATTTGCCACAGGTATGGGCATTTTCTCAACCAGGGCAATGGGCACACTTTCAGTTAAAGAGGGCGTATAGACTGACACCTTCAAGATCTGATTGACCGGCGGCTTCGTGATGATATTGATCACCATTTCTTGCCAGTCAGGCTCTAACTCCTGTAATCCATTTAAGGGAAACTACGTGGCCCCAAATTGGTTAACTGGATCAACACCGAAAAATCCATTAAGGTTAGGCCAATGGCCCGTTGTTCGGCCCGGTTAAACCGCAATAGAATATTGTCATTCAACTCAACCGCACTCGTGGCTTTTTCACCTGGGAAAAAAGAAATGTATAACACGTCGGCTTCTTTATCATAAGAATACGTGGGTTCGTTATTCATGGGTCAATCCTTTAAGCGGATGTGCTTGAAAAAGCAGTGGCAATATAATTGTTGGGTACAGTTTGCCCGCTTTCCGTGATGTCAAAACCAAACAGGACGATAACAACGATGTGGTTGACGTCGTCCGGCAAATCATCAAAAGCGTGATAATAGCGATATTTGCGCGGGTTTAAGGGTTCTTGTCGTCGATGACCTTTTTGGAGGGTGATTTTGAGATACTCTTCGTAGTCGATAGTTCGGGATGGTTAAGAGCATTAGTGATGTGCTGCCATCGTTCTTCGGTGAGGTAAATGGTATTGTGGTATCGGTCTTGGAGTGTCCACCGTTTTTCAATAAGTGACATCGGGTTATTTACCAATATACAAGAAAGTTGATGATATTATAACCACAAGAACAAGGTTAAACAACTATTTTTGATATGGCAAATTATATTTAATCAATGCCTACACTAAACGGTTCCCCCAAAAAGTAACCAAGTACTATTTACTATTGGCCCCCATCTCGCTAGAGTCAATATCAGCTTCTTAATTCACAGGAAAAAGCTGACGGCTGAAAGCTGGCCGCTCACAAAAATCATCACTCAAAACATACCTTGCCCATTTTATCGGCACTATCCCACCCAATCCTATGACAAATAAACTATTACTCCGTCTCAAAATTATCCTGTCCGTTTGCCTCTTGATCCTGCTCGCTGTGTGGCTGGGAATTAGTCACCCCGCCGACGCCCAAGCGCCGCCGGCCGATTTGCAGCTACTGGCCTGGTCGCCCGGCGGCGCTTTCTTGCTGGGAACGACGCCCGGTCAAGTGATTACGTTGGCTAACGGTTCGTCTCAACTAAGCCAGGTGATCTGGCAGATTCCCACTAACGGCGATCCGGCGCGGCGGTTGGCCGAGGGGCTGGCGCCGCAGCTTAGCCCCGATGGCCGTTGGCTGGTCTTCACCCCGCTCAATGTACCCGATCCCGCCACCCGCATCGCCATCGATGTCGCCACCGGCGCGATGGGGCCGATCGAGGTCAGCCTGCTGGCCGCGCCCGACCTGTCGCTGCCCGGCGATCCGGCGGGCCGGGTTTATCGTTCGCCGGATGGGACTAAACGGGCCATCCTGGTCAACCAATTCTTCCAAGCCGAACTGTGGGTCGGCGAGGCCAACCAACCGGCCGAACTCAAACTCCGTCGCGAGGGCGAACTGTTCAGCGATTTGAGTTGGTCGCCGGATGGGCAGTCGGTGGCGCTGATTATCACGCCGTTGGGCAGCCAGGTCGATACCGCCGGCGAGTTGTGGCGGGTCGATCTCGATGACGGCGGCGCGAGGCAGTTAAGCCAAAACAACGCCGTTGATCGCTCGCCCGTATGGCGGGCCGACGGCCGCGAGTTGGCCGTGGTCAGAAACGAGGCGTGGGTTATCGTGCCGGCCGATGAGCTGGTGAGCGAGACGTTTGCGGTCGATGAAGCGGCCTCGATTTCACCGGCCAACGCGCCGATCGGCGCACAGGCGCAGTTGACGCCGCCCGCGACCATTCGCGTCATCCACCACGCCAGCAACACCTGCCGCAGTGTGCCGGAAGGGCAAATCGACACCATCCCCTTTGAGGATTACGTCAAACGAGTTGTGCCGAATGAGGTGTATCCGTCTTGGCCGGTGGAGACGCTGCGGGCGCAGGCGGTCGCGGCTCGAACTTACGGCTGGGACAAATATCTGCAAAACCCCGGCGGGTCGTACCACGTCACCGATTGGGTCAACAACCAGTACATGTGCGACACGACCGTCCCGTCAACCAACCAGGCGGTCGATGACACGACCGGCGAGTACCTGGCCTACAACGGCCAGATCATCACCGCTATGTTCAGCGCCGAAAATTCCAGCCCGACCAAAACCAACTCTAACGTCAACTACCTGCAAGCCGTCGATGACCCGGTCTCGTTTGGGCAGACGCGCAACGGGCACGGCTACGGCATGGGCCAGTGGGGGGCGCAGCGCTGGGCCGATCAACACGGCTGGTCGTACCAAGCCATTTTGCGCCACTACTACAGCGGCGTCACGGTCGAACAGCCGGGCGGCGGCGATACCGCCCCCAAGGTGGCGCTGGTGTGGCCGTGGTCGAACCATTATTTAACCGGCAATCGGTTGTACTTGCAGCTCAACACCAGCGACAACAGCGGGGTAATCAACGCCACCAAGGTTTATCTCTCGACGCCAACGGAGACCAATCTGCTCATCGACGAGGCTGGGCCGGCAGATAGCGCCGGCTATGTGGTCGACGTGTCGAGTTGGCTCGATCAGGCGCTGGTCGGCCAGACGCTGGTGCTCACGGCCGAAACTTTTGACGGCGGCGGCCAGCGCGCCGTATCGCCGGAGGTGGTTATCGGGCTGGACCGAGTCGATCCCACCGGGTTATTGACCACGACGACCACGACGACCGGCAGCACGATCATCACCGACTCGCCGGTCGTATCGCTGACGTTGACCGCCGAGGACGCCACCGCCGGGGCGACTAATTTGGCGCTGGGTGATCAGGCTTGGATTTGGGAAGAGACCGATTTTACTCGCGAAGAAGTGAGCGGACAGCCGGTCGGCGAATTTGTGAGCGATGGGGCAGCGTGGGACGGACAGGCGCTGCGGGCAACGGTCGTGGATGATCCCGGCGGCAGTTGGCAAAGCAGCAACATTACGCTGTCGGCGCAGCAAGCGTATCGAGCTTACGTCCGGCTCAAGGTCAGCAGCGCCGAGTTGGCCGATGAAGTGGTGCGGCTGGAAATGATCGACCAAGAGGACGATGCGTTAATCGGCCTGCGTCGTTTACGCGGCGTTGATTTTCGAGCGGATGACCTTTACCAAGAATTCCCCATCGATTTCGATACCTCGACCGGCGTGAGCGGGGCTATCGCCTTGCGAGTAACGTTTTTGGACAGCGCCGATGTGTCGCTAGACCGCTTCGTCGTGCTGGCGTACCCGACCACTCTAACAAGCAGTCCCAGCTACAGCACCTCTAATTTCCGAATGAAGGTCATCGACGGCGCGGGTAACGTGTCGGGCGATTTAGTGGTGAAGCCGGGTTACGGGATCTATCTACCGGTGACTATTAAGTAATCCACTTCGACGGGCGCATTTCAGAGTTGGGCAACCCGCGCCCATAGAAACACTGAACCACTGAAAATGATGACCGCACTGAAGTTCGCATTTCAATCATAAATGCTTTTTTGACATTGGATTGATGTGAACCCTGTATAGAGCGGATCAGTGCTCTCATTTCCATCATAAATTCAGTGTTTCTCTCTCGTTCCACAACTGAAAAGCGCCCACTCCGACCTCGATTCTTTACCACCCTTTTGTTTTATGCTAAACTTTTAAATCGATTTTCTAACTAAAATCGCTCAAATCTGTCATAACCTGGAGTGTGGCATGCCTATTTGTCGCGAGTGCAATGGCGCCGGCAAAGTAAAAGTAAAAACCGAGATTATGGCCCGCTGCCCTGACTGCGACGGCACCAAGGTGCTGCCCGATGGGTCCGACTGCAAGCGCTGCGACCGGTGGGGTGAAGTGGGAACCGGTAAATACGAAGTTGAAGAAAAGTTGTGCAAAACGTGCCTCGGCAGCGGCAAAGTCTCCGAAGGCTCCATGACGGCCTGGTTTTTGGTGCGCGTCATTCCGACGACACTGGTTGTTTTAGGCGGTGGAATTGCTTTGATTTGGGCGCTGTGGGTCTTTCTCAATATCCCGTTAGTGACGGCCATCGCCATTATCGTTGTGTTCGGCCTATGGGGCAGCATCATCTACTATTTTGTGGCCGACATGCCCAGCCTGGGCGAAATCTCCACGACTAACTGGTTTCTCATTCGGGCCATTCCCAGCACCGTCACCCTTTTTCCCATCGGCGCGGCGGCGGCCTGGATTGTCTGGCTCTATTTGCAAAGTCCGCCCGTCACCGCCATTGTCGTTCTGGCCGGCTTTTTGATCTGGGGCGTCATCATGTTCTATTTCATTAGTCACCTGCCGGAATAGGGCTGATGATTCTTACACGAGGCCAGCGACAAACCCCTGGGATATATGGCGTAATGCGTAATGTGGCACAACCACAACCGTAATGTGTAATATCATTCACTTTTTCCGAACACTACGCCCTACGCCCTACGCCCTACGACCCACGACCTACGTCCTACCCCTCATCTTCTTTCTCCTCCTTCTACTTCTAACGTCTTGCCAACCCTCTCCCCTACCTCCATCCCGTCTCTACTTGTTCGACGTGACCGATTTGCATCTCAATCATTACGAACAGTGCTTGGCGATGACCGGCGCACCGGACCAGTGCGATGCCGACACACCGCCGCCCGAGGGCAAAAGTTACGCCGATTTGCTGCGGGATTATGACACCCTGATTTTCCTGACCACCCTCCAAGGTATTGTCAATCGCGACCAACCCCGGCTCTATCTCAATCACGACCACAGCCGGGGCGACGCGCCGGGCGTCGATCAGTTTTGGCTGGACAAATATCAAGAGGCCGGCCAACCCTACGGCTGGCTGGCCGAAACCGAGATCGTTGAAATCGACCGGCTCGACGACCTGCTCGATCGGTTTGCCGACGATATCGAAGGTGTAGTGGTGTGGGACCCCGCTGTACCGGCTACTCTCAACGTCGCCACCACGATAGCGGGGGTTGAAAATTTGGCCGTACTTCGGGCCGGCAGCGACCTGACGGCGGCGGTAACCAACCGTCTTGAGATCAAAAAGTCACTGGTCGATTTGTTCCAACCCGGCGCGGTCACGTTGCCCGACAGCACAACGCCATCGAGCGGCTCACCCAAAACCGACGCCTATTTGTGGGCCAAGGAGCAGTATCTGGACACCGGCCGAGCCAACGCCCAATTTTTGGCCTACCTGCTGGATGGCTGGCCGGCCGTTCGCTATGCTCAGGAGAAAATGACGCGCGGCGGGGTCTACGCGCTGGAGCGAGACTATGTGGTCCAACAGCGCGGATTCGCCTTCGATCTGTCGCCGTGGCCGGACGAGTTGCCCAACGATGATCCGGAGCAACCGCTCGGTGCGGATGCCGCGACCCTACAGACGGTGGTCGAGGCCGCCGAGGCGCAGGCGGGGGGGTTGATTAAGGTGTGGGGGTTCATTCCGTGGTATGAAAAATATTCCAGCGCGGTCGGCGGGAAACATCTGGCTACTGAAGGGGAGTGGGCCAGCACCTGGTTATTCTCACAGCACGGCGGTTACTTGCAAGGCGGCGCGGGCGATGTCTTCGGCGTGGCGATGGCCAATGTGTCGGTCCATAAGTTCGGACCGCCGCCGACCGGTCGTGATTATCTCGCGCCGCCCACCGAAACCGATTTGATCGCCCAAGGCTATCTGACGCCGGAGGGGCAGGTCGCCCCGGATCGCACGTTTGTGATGTTTTACGCCGGCGATTACGATTTGGCCCATCCGGTGCAGGTTTTGCTGGCTAATTATGGCAACCAACCCTGGCTCGACGCGCGGCGGGGGCAGGTGCCGCTGGCCTGGGGCTTCAACCCGGCCCTGGTGGAAGATATTCCCGCCATTATGACCTATCTCTACCAAACGAAAACCGATCAGGATTATTTCGTGGGAGCCAACAGCGGGGCCGGCTACGTCAACCCGGACGGCCTATCGGATTGGCAGTTTCTTCGCTGGTTGTGGCGCACCCGCCGTTATTATGCCGGTTACGGCTACGATGTTCAAGGTTTCTTGCTAAATGGCAACGGCGCACAAATTTCGCAGCGCCGGCTCAGCGCCTTCACCTTTTTGGCTCCGGTGGGCATCCTCTCACCCGACTACCAGACCGACGAGCCATGGCCGCGTCTCCAGTGGGGCACACCGATTGCGGTGCTACCCACCGAAACGCTGTTCGGCAGCCCGGAGATCGGGGCCGAGGCCATCCACACCATTTATAAACGCACCGTCCTGACCGAGGGCCGCCCGCCATTTTTGGCCGTCCGCGCTGCCTTCCAATCGCCCAGCCTATTGTGGGGAGTCCAAGAGCAACTGCAAGCACATCAGGCCGAAGAGCGCATCACCAACGACGAAGGCGACATTCTCCAACCGAACTACACCGTGGTCGATCCGTACACCTTCTTTTTCCTGTTGAAGCGCTATTTGAATGAGCAGCCGTAAGTTGAGGACAAACGAGCCAGACCTGACAGGTTTTCGACGATACCGTCGGGAGTAAATATGGCTCAATCGGCCCTTTATTTACACCTACCTTTATCTTGTAAAACCTGTCAGGTCTTAACCTCTTCATCGGCCAAATCAATCACCGGCGAACGATAACCGGGAAATAGTACACCCGCGATCCGATCTGGTTGGGTGATCCGATCGCGGTCGGGTCGGCCAGGGTGAAGGACTGGGGCGGCACGGGTCGGCTAATATTACCGGACGGATCATAAGCCTGAACGGACCAGGTGTAGTTTCCACGTGGCAGGGCGGCAGTGCTGGCATCGAATTGCGGCTCGGCCAAAACGTAGTAGGTGGCTTTAGCCTGAAGTCCTCCGGTCAACACCACCGTATAATGCGAAACGCGATCATTATCGGTGGCGGGATGCCATCTAAAGTCCGGGTAAGCCGTATAGATCGTAATCCCCATTGTCGGCGTAATTAACGGCGAGCCGGTCAGAGGATCATTCACCAGAAATTCAGGCGGGCTGGTGTCGGCTGCGGTGGTAACGGTCGCACTGGCCTGGCCTGGGCCGGACGAATGGGTAAAGTAAGCGGTGTTGGTAATAGCGCTCTTAAACGGTGCGCCGCTGCTCAGGCTGGCCTGAATGGTATAAGTCACCTTCTTGGAGGCATCAATGGTTACAATTTCGTCCAGGTTGGCGCCGTTGATATAAGTCGGCAGATCATCAAAATTCTAACCGCTTGGGCGCTGCCGCTGCCGTCGTTAGCCACGACGATGGTGTAAGTGATGGCATCGCCGGGTTCGATCAACGGTTGGGCGGTTGAAACCAACTGCGTAATCGACAGGTTCGGCGTTTGCGAGTCGCAAGAGAGCGACACGTCATCGATGGCGTAGCCATCGCCGTTGAAAGCATAGTTGTCGTACCCTTGCAGCTTAATCTTAAATTGATGGTTGAGAGTCAAGCCGTAAGCCACAGCTTCGGCGTCGATGTCGATGGTCGTGTGATGGTAGTTGCCTAGATAATCCCGGTTTAAGGCGAACACTTTAACCCAATTGGCCCCGTTATCATCGCTCAAGAAGACGCCATCATCGGCATGGAGTTCGTCGCCGTCGTTGCGCCACCAAAAGTCGAATTTAACACCAGTGCGTTCGGTTAAATCGGCGTGTAAAATGATCGCCGCATGGGAATTGATCGCTCCCTGATCGATGTCGGTATCGAGCCAGATACTGCGGCGGCCGGAGTGTGTAAAGTTGGTGTTCTCGGCCACCCGAATGCGACCATTGTTAGTCGTGTAGGTGGTCCAATAGCGGCCGAGTTCGACGGCTTCGAAATCATCGCTAAAACCACATGTCGCCGCCTCGATACCCCCCTGAACCGTATAATGCCCACCCGGCTGCTGGGCCGGGCTGGCCGAAGCCGTGTTGATCACTATATCGCCCGGTTCGGCGCTGTTGGCGACACGCACCTGAAAAGTGCGAGTGACGTTGCTACCGGCCGGAACCGTCTGATTTGTCCAGGTAACGGCTCTGTTGTTGAGCGCGCCGCCATGACTGGCCGAATTAGCCACGTAAACGGCATTGGCCGGCAGCGGGTTGGTAATAGTCGCGCCGGTGATGTCGCTCAAACCGGGGTTTTCGGCCACCACGGTATAATTGATGATCCCCCCAGGCAGAATCACCGTCGAGAGCGGCGGTTGGGTCACCACCAACCCCGGCGAGGGATTGGCTGTGTAAACCGCCTGCGCCCCTTAATATCATCTTGAAGTAACGTGGGCGCTTCATTAGGGTTGTAATAGGGATTCATAATGGCCAGTCGGTCGGCGGATTGGTGGCTAAAACCGATGGAATGCCCAATCTCGTGAGTAGCAATAATGCCGATATCGATGCCGTCGGCCGGATTGCAGGCCCAAACTTCACCGGTATCGAGCTGAATATCACCGGCCACGGTCGAGGTTGTCTCGACGCCGTTGTAGGGCGGATAATAGGCCTGGGCTAAAACACCATAGCGGCCATCAATCGGATAGGCCCCAATTCTAATATTGCCGATGATAGTTGAACCGCTGGCGACCTCATTGCCATCAACGAAACCACTCTCAGCCACATTGACAAATTGAATGTCCGCCACGGCCGACCAGGCGGCAAACGCATTAGCAATCTCATCGTAAAAGCAAGGTTGGAAACCGTTCAAACGGCTAATCGGCGTATTTTCAGGACCAACATAATGATAAACGCCGGCCGGCATGAAGCTATAGGTGACCGTGCCGCCGGGAATTCCCGGCCCGATGACGTCCTGACCGCCGGTAAAGGGGCTGCCCGCGCCCCATTTGTAGCCGTTTTTTGTGGTAAACTGCGGGGTAATATCCGAAGTAGGCGGATAGTCCGGGGGGATGAGCGGCCCGTTGTCAATATACACGGTTGTTGTATAATCAGCGGTACTTTGTAAAGCCGCTGTGGCATGGTAGCAAGCCTCAGCTTGGTTAATATAACTATAAGCAGCGGCTCGATAAGCCTCGTCGGAAAAGACAAACGGCTGCTCGACTCGAAGGCGAGTCATGGCTTCAAAATCGAGCTGGGTCTGCTGAAAAGCCCGGCAAATCGCCAGGGATTGGCCGAAACCAGGTGGAGCGTAGGCTTGGACCGGCTGAGGCCTCAGTAGCGTTAAAATCAACGCGGCGGCGGCTAGCCAAAAACCAATATAGGCACAAAACCATCGACGTTTCACTTGTTTCATGGCTTATCTCTCTGACTAAGGTGGCGTTACCTTAGGGTCTTGGGCTGTGAGATTAGAGAGTCGGGGATTAGGGGATGGGAATGAGCTAGAAATAGAATTGAATGATTGTTAATTTACACGACAATAGCGTACTTTGAATGACTAAATAATCCGTAAGAATACTGTATAAATTTAGTTAGAGATAAAACTTTCACGAAGTTGAGGCGCCATAGATGCATCCGAAGCTGGTTATCAAGTTAAGTAACTCACAACATGTATCTCAGAGAGTAGCAGTATCGCCGTATGGGTCCAGATTGACAAATTTCAAGCAAGCCAACGCTCACGTTCTAAAATTACTCTTCCTGCTGGTCAGTATTAGTCTGACCGCGTGCGACTCGAGCAGTTTGCTGACGTTTACCGCGCCGACGCCAACAGCGACCTTTGAATTGGCCGTATTTACCACACCAACGCCCACGGCGACGGCCACCCTATCGCCCACTCCGGCGCCGACCCAACCCACATCGACGCCCACGGTGACCTCCAACGCGTCAACGTCAACACCAGAGGAGGCAGCGACTAGTGAACCGGATGAAGACGCGGTCGAAGCCGACAGCGGATCGGCCACCTCGCCGATAGCGACTCCCACTGAGGCGATCGAGGCGGAGGAAGAGGAGGACGCCAGCGAGGAGGCTGAAGCGACTGAAGAAGCGGAAGAGGCAGTGGAAGAAGAAGCGGTCGCAGCCGAAGCACCGACCTCACCACCACCGACTGAAGAGCCGTCGCCCACGCCGCTGCCAACCCCGGCGGAGATGACCGGGCGCATCGCTTTTTCGATTGACGATGGGGCCGGACATTATGACGTGTGGGTTTTTGAGGTGCCGGACGGCGATCCGTTTATTGTGCAGCCACGGGCGCGCCAACCGAATTTCTCCAACGATGGCCGGCTATTGGTCAACAACCAGGACAACAGCCTGGGCGAAGGGTTGGGGCTGCTCGACACGAACTATACCTGGCTGGGGCTGGTTAAGGATGTGCCGGAGGACAGTTATCCTTTCTGGAGTCCCGACGGCGCCCGCTACGCCTACTCAAATCCCAAGGCCCTGACCGATCCGATTTCCGGCGATTCGCTGCCGCACGTATTCAGCCCTTGTTCCATGCAGTTACCCAAATTTGAGGACAGCACGGAATGTCGCGATGTGCTGACCTTCGGGAAGGTGGCCATAGGCGAAGCGCCGGTCTGGACGGAGGATGATCGGATTGCCTTTTTTAGCTTTGAAGGGGATGACGGCCTGTACGTGGTTAGCGGTGCGTCGAACCTGTGGCAGGGCGGCGTCGGTTCGCGCCAACTGCTGGCTACGGCGAACGGCCGGCCCAGCGACACCGACGGCTTCCAAGTTTTTTTCTCGGCCGGCAATATCGATCAAAACTGGGAAGCCTATTCCGTCGATTTGGACGGCAGCAACTTGACCAATTTGTCCAACGCCGAATTTTTCCAGGACGGCCTACCGACCGTATCGCCGGACGGCAATTGGGTGGCGTTTGTATCGGATCGAGCCGGCACCTGGGGAATTTGGGCCGTACCGCGCAGCGGCGGCGAGCCGGTGCAACTGCTGGACCTGTCTAAGATCAATACCAACCCCAGCCCGTGGGGGGTTGGCGATCGCGATTGGACGACCGAGCGGATTAGTTGGGGGCCGTAGCTGGAGCAGTCAGCCCAACTAAGCGATAAACCTGCTCAACCGAGGCCCGTCCTTTGAATTCAAATACGCCCAATTTTTCGGCGATCACCTCGTCTTGGACGGCCTCGAAAGCGGCCTGGCTGAGCAAAATTTGGCCGCCCTCTGCGCTCTCTTGCAACCGTTTCGCCAGGTTGACGGTATCGCCAATGGCGGTGTAGTTCATTTGCTGTGCCGCGCCAATATTGCCGACCACGGCCGGGCCGGCGTGGATACCGATGCCAAACAGTAAAGGCTCGTGGTCAGCCGTCGCATTATAGCGAGTGATGGCCTGCTGCATAACCAGGGCGGCCCTGGCTGCCCGCAGCGTGCCGTCGGGCTGGAGCAACGGAGCGTTAAAGATGGCCATCACCGCATCCCCCATAAATTTATCCAGCGTCCCCTGCTCGGCCAAAATGGCCTCAACGGCCAGGGAGAAGTAGTGGTTGAGAATTTCAACCACACGTTCTGAGGGAGAATTCTCGGCGAAACGGCTGAAGTTGCGGATATCGGCAAAAAACACGCTAATCTCCCGTCGCCGACCGCCCAAAGCCACATCATCGACATTATCAACCAGACTATCAACTACGGCCGGGCTGACGTAACGTTGAAAGATACGCCGGATCGTGGCCTTCTCGGCCTCTTTGCTTTTGACCGTGGTCTCGAAAAAGCGGGCTTTGGCGATAGCCACCGCCGCCTGATCGGCCAGAATCGACAGGACATGGTTGCGTCCCATAGGAAAGGCGTCCACATCGGGACTGGCCACACTGAGCGTACCGAGTAGTCGATATTGATTGACCATCGGAACGGTCAGCAGCGAACGAATTTCATTGATAGCCGGCCGGCAGCCGTGAGGTTCGGCCGTTACATCGGGAATTTGAGCGGGGAACCGAGTCGCGAGCACCTGCCGGATCACCGGCTCGACGCCGAGATCGGGATAGATCATTTTCGAGTTGGTTTCAGGAAAAAATACTACCGGCAGTAGCGATTCGTCTTCATCAGATACCAGATGCATAAAACTGCGGCAGGACTCGGGGATAAGGTCCTGCGTGGTCTGAGCAATCAGGGTCAAAACTGAGTCTGAGTCCAGGTTGGTGATTAGCTGGAGACCGGTGTTGTGTAAAACTTCCAACTCTTCCAGATGACGGGCGATCACGCCGGCGAATTTTTCGTTCAGATACAGCGATGTTTCCAATTCCTGCCGCCGCCGCTCTAGCAAATCATATTGACCTTTGATGCGCAGCATCGACCGGACCCGGGCCAGTAGTTCAACCTGGTCGAAGGGCTTGCGAATGAAATCGTCGGCGCCTGCATCAAGACCCCGGGCCACATCCTTCCGACCGTCAAGGGCCGTAACCAGGATGATAGGTATAGGCTGCCATTCAGGATTGCTCTTAACCCGCCGGGTGACCTCCAAGCCGCTCATCGCGGGCATCATCACATCGAGCAATATCAAATCAGGCTCGACGGCCGGTAGTTTTTGCAACGCCTCGAAGCCGTCGCAGGCAAATTCTAGGCGATACCCTTCGGACAACAGCAAATCGTTCAAAATCTTGCGAATAACCGGCTCGTCGTCGACAACCAAAATGGTTTTATTCATTGGACGCCTCCGTTGCCGTGGACAAATGAACGTTTAGCCGAGTAACCAATTCGGCCAGGCTGACCGGTTTGCTGAGGTAATCATTAGCCCCGGCGGCTAAACACTTTTCGCGGTCGCCGGCCATAGCTCGCGCGGTGAGGGCAATGATCGGGATATGCGCCAGTTCGCTGTCGGCTCGTATCCGGCGAATGACGGTTAATCCGTCCAGTTCCGGCATCTGAACATCCATCAGGATTAAGGCAGGGCGCTCGAGTTGGGCTTGAGTCAGGGCCTCCCGGCCGGTGTGCGCGATCACAACGCGGTAACCTTGTCGAGTTAGAAAATCCAGCAGTAAGGCCGCGATTTTTTTATCATCTTCAGCCAGTAGCAGCAGAGGCCCGGACGGCAACTGATCGATAGCCTCAGAGGCTATGGCTTCGCGTAAGCTGGCTGCGATTGAGGCCGGTTGGTCGGCCTCCGGTGTGGGTTCGGGCTTGAGCCACGGCAGCGAAACGACAAAGCGGCTACCGTGCCCCACTTTGCTTTCCAGCGTTACATCGCCCCCGTGCAGTTTGGTCAGGCCATAGACCAGCGATAGGCCCAGACCGGTTCCGGCGTTCTGCTCAGATAACGTGTTGTCCAATTGCACAAAAGGTTGGAATAATTGGGCTTGATGCGCTTCAGAAATACCAATACCGGTATCCCACACGGTAAAAATAACCCGGTCCTGCTCCTCATCTCGATCTACCTCCAGGCCCACCGCACCCCCATCGGGTGTAAATTTAACGGCATTGCTGAGCAGGTTAACTAAAATCTGTTTCAACCGGCGCTCGTCGACCTGAATGACGGAAATGGTGCTATCCAGAGCCAGCGACATTTTTAACTGCTTCTTGTACGCCATCTGCTTAACCAACGTTAAGCTGGCCTGGCACACCGCTTCGACGTTGACGGGCCGCAACTCCAATTCTAATTCCTTGGCTTCTACTTTGGCCAGATCCAAAATATCGTTAATCAGGGCCAATAAATGCCGGCCGCTTTCATCTATGTAGCGGATCGATTGGTTTTGTTTGTCATTCAACGAACCGTAGACACCCAAATCCAACATTTCACACAAGCCCAAGATAGCGGTCAGGGGCGTGCGCAGTTCATGGCTAACATTGGCCAAAAATTCGTCCTTGAGCCGGGCAATGCGGGCTAACTCGATGTTGGCGGCGCGCAGACCGGCGGTCTGTTCGGCCACGCGCTGGGCCAGCATCGCCCGTTCTTTTTCCAGAGCGGCTTCGGCGCGCTTACGCTCCGCAATTTCCTGCCGCGCCTGTTCGTAGGATTGAGCGTTAGCAATAGCCACCGCCAGTTGGTCGGCCACGCGCTGGGCCAGTACCAAATCATCGGGTGAATACGCCCCGACCAGTCGGCTGCCGATATTCCAGGTGCCGATAACTTTACCCTGGGTACGGAGAGGGATAATCAGATGGGCTTTGATCTGGTTTTTAACCAACTGTTCGTCCTCGACAAAGTGGGAGTCGGCAGCGATGTTGTGACGCATGAGGGGCTGTCGGTGGCCAACTACCCAACCCGCGGCCGAAGCATGGTAGGGCAGACGAGTCCCAACCGGTAACGAGTTCATTGAGGCATCGGCGTTGGCGGTATAACTCACCCGGAAGTAATCCGTTTCCAGCAGCGTGATCGACATGTGATCGTAGCTGAGCATGCGGGCGACGTGGCTGGCAAAGGCGTAATACACATCCGAAATTCGCAGGCTGACGGTGATAGCCCGGTCGAGTTGCTGCATCAGCGCGAGCTGCTGGGTATGGCGTTCGGTTTCGGTATGGAGCCGGGCATTTTCAAGCGCAATGGCGGCATGGTTGGCCAGCAGCCTGGCCATCGCCACTTCTTTGGGAGAAAAAACACGCTCGGAGCGTCGATCCATCACATCGACCAGGCCGATTACGCGCTCTTGAAAGATCATGGGCAGCATAAGCAGGGTGCGGATGTTATCCTGCCGGTCGGCGTGGGTTTCAGCCAAAGGAGGGTCGCCGGACAGCGTTGATTGGATCGCCAATTTATCGGTCAGAACGCGCCAGGTGACAGGGAAATCCGCTAACTTTAAGGAGGTAGGGGTAGTGTTGGGGCTATCAACCCAGTCCGGCGGACGATAGGCTGCCAACTCATAAATTTTGTTGTCAGCCGGCTTCCAATCAAAAATGGTGCAGGCTTCCACCCCCAGCAGATTGATCATCTCACCAATGACCGCATTCAGCACATGCTCCAGATCAAGGCTAGACATAATAGCGGCACTGGCCGATTGGAGAATAAGCAATTCTCGATCATACTGGAGTGTTTGTGTTTCGTTCTGATAATCGTTAGCGGCTGCCATAGACACCCCAAAAGGTCTTAGTGAAATAAAAAAACCTCCTGTGTAGTCTTAACTTCATTGATGAGGAAGTTAAAACAGGAGGCCTTTGATCCGGGATCAGTCCCAGACAAACCCATACACAGCGTAAAATGTTTAAAGAACATCGGTTAGTGACGCTGCTATTGTAATGGGTTATTAAGGGGCTGACAATAGAGTAGTAGTACTACAATTGAGCCAACCCACGCAGTTCGTAGGTGTGGACGGGAGTTCGCCGTCCTTTGACGGAGATGTCGCCCAAACACTCGACCTCGAATTGGGATTCCAGCGCCTGGTAGACCGCGTCGCTCAGTAGAATTTGGCCGGCTTTGGCGTTTTCCTGCAAACGTTTGGCCAGGTTAACCGTATCGCCGATGGCGGTATAATTCATTTGCTGAGCTGTACCAATATTGCCGACCACAGCCGCGCCCAAGTGCAACCCAATGCCAAAGCTAAGCGCCTGTTCATCTTCGATGGCGGCGTTGAAATCAGCAATGGCCTGCTGCATGGCCAGAGCGGCCCGCGCCGCTCTAAGGGCGTGATCAGGTTGGGCCAGAGGGGCATTAAAGAGCGCCATAACCGCGTCGCCCATAAATTTATCAAGGGTGCCCTGCTCGGCCAAAATAGCTTCAACAGCCACAGCCAGGTAGCGATTTAAGATATCGATCAGATGCTCCGGATCGCGCGCTTCGCAAAAACCGGTAAAGCCGCGCAGGTCGGCAAATAGGACGGTCACTTCCTGGCGCTGGCCGCCCAGCGCCAAATTCTTGCGGTCTTCCACGACTTGATCAACCACCGCCGGACTGACATAGCGTTGAAAAATGCTGCGAATGGCCCATTTTTCTTTCTCGCTGGCCATTTCTTTGTCTCGCAGCAGTTTGGCCCGGGTGATCGCTACCGCCGCCTGATGACCGATAATCGACAGAACATATTGGTAGCCTTCATCAAAGGCTTTGGCCTCTGAACGATAGATACTCAGCGCTCCCACCGGTTTATCTTCCTCAAAAAGAGGCGTGATTAGCAGAGATCGAATTTCCGGAATCTGCGCCGGTTCGCCATTGGGCTGGCTAAGCACATCGGGAATGATAAGCGTGTGCTCCTGCCGGATGCATTGTTTGACAAATCTTTCGATGCCCAGATCCGGATAAACCAATTTACTGGCACTATCGGTGGAGTAGACCACCGGCAGAAACTGCTTTTCGTCATCGGACAGCAAATGCATAACACACCCTTCAGCCTCGGGTACCAGATCCAACACGGCTTGCGAGACCAAATCTAAGACCGAGTCCATGTTTAAATTGTTTATCAACCGAATACCGGTATGATGAACAATCTCCAATGCTTCCAGATGTTGAGCAAAAACTTGGGAAAACTTTTGATTTAAGTGAAAGGAGGCTTTCAACTCGCGCTGCTGCTTTTTGAGCTTATCATATTGCTTTTTGATACGCAGCATCGACCGAATGCGCGCGCGGAGTTCCAATCCATTGACCGGCTTGGAAACAAAATCATCGGCTCCGACATCGAGGCCGTGGGCTAAATCTTCTTTGCTGTTAAGCGCAGTAACCAGAATAACGGGAATGTGCTGCCACTCTTCGTTAGCTTTAAGCCGCTGGCACACCTCATAACCGTCCAGGCCCGGCATCATCACATCTAACAAGAGCAGATCCGGTTTGAGGTGGGCAACCTGTTGCAAGGCTTCCTGGCCGTTACTGGCAAAGTTTAATTCATAGTTTTGTTCGAACAACATACCGCGAATAATTTGTTGGCCGGTCGGATTGTCGTCCACAATGAGGATCGAGGGAGCAGTTACCATAAAGGTTTTGACCTCTCTATGTCTAGTTCTGTTCGGAATCGACGTAAAATTTTTAAGTTACGGGTTGTGTTACCCCACCTGCCGATTATCAGGAGACCGCTGCATCCTGACTAGGCCGAACCTGTTGGGGCCGTATTAGGAGGTACAGTGCGGTCTGGTAATTATAATTTTACCCGATGATGAAATTAAGTTAAAGTTAGGCGATTAGAATAGAGGGCGCTAAGAGGACAGAATTTTAATGACCACAACTGAAATATTATCTTTACCACCGGCCGCATTAGCCGCTGCGACCAGATTGTGAACCGCTTGTTCAACCTGGTCACCCGATTTTGTCACCTCGGCCAGAATTTGATCATTATCAACCATATTCCACAGACCGTCACTACACAGTAGGATGACATCGCCCGGCAAAATCTCCACCTGAGAAAACGAGGGGTCAAGCGAGACATCTTGACCAACTGCCTTTGTTAGAATGGGTTCGAGCGTGGGATTTGAACGTTCGGAACCGGAACTCTGACGGACAAATGTGCTCCAGGAGTCATCTTCGGTCAATTGCGTTATTGTTGCATTCCGAACCCGGTAGGCCCGTGAGTCGCCGGCATGGCTAACGTAGGCCGTTGTGGCTGTAATCAGGGTCATAACGATCGTGGTGCCCATTTTACGCTTTTGCTCGGCGCGATGGGCTGCCTGATAGACCGCCTGATTAGCCGCCTCAGCAGCGTTGAGCAGAACGCCTTTGATAATGTCATCCGATGGGTCTTGACCGATCTCAACCAGTTGGTCAATGACGGTTTCGCCTGCGGTGGTGGCAGCTAACTGGCTGGCGACATCGCCGGCATCGTGCCCTCCCATACCATCGGCTACAATATAAAGCCCAATCTGATCATCAACCCAGATGTAATCCTCATTCTGTCGAGCTTTATTGCGACCAATATCATTCTTATGGGCAGATAGAAGCGCCATATCTGTCTAGCTTCTCCCTCGTCGATGTAATCCGGGCGGCAATATCTTTAACCGTGACTTCTCAAAACTTTAACAGCCTAGTTTTACTGCCAAGGGGTAACTAAAAAATGAACGTTGTCAATTCCAGTATATCACCTATACCGGCTTCATGCAATGGCAAATTAGCAAGAATTCGACGACTAAAGTACCGGGCCTAATTTTTATATGCTATCTTGAACGGTATAATCTGGAGATGTCGAATCAAACGAACGCTTTTAATCCGAATTTTAGCGGGGCGTTTTGGTTACGCTGGCTGTTGATAGTACTCTGCCTATTTTTAGCGGCCATAGTTTTGCGGGCGGCCGTACCGCCAAGGCCGATTGAGCTTGGCCCCCAGCAGACGGCGCTGACGACCAACCCCAAAATGGGAGTTCATACCCGCCTCACCGACGAGGTTGAACCCTGGAAGGTCAAACGTACCCTGGAGATGGTTCGACAGATGGGCGCGCCCTGGATTGTCGAGTACTTTCCCTGGGCTTACCGCGAACCGCTGCCCGGTTTTTTCGACTGGTCGCACAGTGATCTGGTGATCAATCACGCCAATCGCCAGGGGCTAAAGGTCATTGCCCGATTGGGTTTTGTACCTGAATGGGCCAGACCGACCGACTCGGCCTCGTCATTTTTGCTGCCGGAGCGCAGGCCCGATTTTGCCGATTACGTCCAAGCCTTTGTCAACCGTTATGGCGACCGGATCGCCGCCGTCATTATCTGGAACGAGCCGAATTTGGCGCTGGAATGGGGGTTCCAACCCATCGATCCCGAAGGATATACGGAACTGCTCAAACTTAGCTACCAACAAGTCCAGGCATCTAACTACCCCAACGTACCGGTGTTGGGCGGCGCCCTGGCCCCGACCCTGGCCCCACCCGGCAGCGACCAGGCCATGAACGACTTAATCTACCTACAGCGCATGCTCGACGCCGGTGCGGGCGAGGCGATGGATGGCCTGGCAGCCCACGCCTACGGCTGGAGCTTTCCCGCCGATGATCCACCCCAACCTGACCTGATCAACTTTCGTCGCACCGAGCTGCTGCGGCAAATGCTAGTTGACAACGGCTATCCCCATATGCCCATCTACATCACCGAGGGCGGCTGGAACGATCACCCGCGCTGGACCCGGGCCGTTAAACCGGCCCAGCGCATCGAGTACACCATTCAGGCTTACGAACTGGTCGAAAGCTGGCCTTGGGCTAAGACCGCCGCGCTGTGGGCGTTCCGTTACCCCTGGCCGGCCCGCACCTACCTGGATTATTTCACCTTTGTCACCCCCGAATTTGATCCAAAGCCGATCTATTTTGAAATCCAGCGCTACAGCCGGGGTGAAGTCAGTGAGTCATCATCCGATGTCAACCATAAGTAATCAGTTATTCGTCATGCTCAAAGATCAAGTCAGTAGTCGCGTCCTATATCTCAGTATTACGCTGATACAACCGCAAATTTGCGTTGACCGTGAGAATTTTTACCACAGAGGTCACAAAGTAGGCACAGAGTTCTCAGAGATTTTTCTTGGTGTTCTTTGAGCCTTCTCTGTGTCCTTTGTGGTTAAATATTATGGGTGGGGGCTTCGCCACTTTATGCACTACATATTACATCCGCCACGACACATTCGTATTATCATTGTCAGCTTACTGGTAGCCATCGCGGGGACGATATTTTTCCTCTTCCCCCGCGATGACGGGACGCTGGCCGAAATCCGGCAGCGCGGAACGCTGCGCGTGGGCTTAGATGCCAGCTTTCCCCCGTTTGAAACGATCAACGAGCAGGGAGAAATTGTCGGCCTGGATGTCGATATCGCCCAGGCGGTGGCCGCTGATTTAGGGGTCGAGCTGGAGTTGGTTAACATTGGGTTCGATGGCTTGTATGACGCTCTCCTGGCCCGCCGCGCCAACCTGGTAATTTCCGGTCTACCTTACGATCCGCGCTGGACGCAGGATGTGGCCTACACCCGCAACTACTTCAACGCCGGTCAGGTCTTGGTCACATCGGCGACGAAGTTGACAATTGAGGGGCCGGAGGATATGGCCGGGCGAATTGTGGCAGTCGAATGGGGCAGCCAGGCCGATATGGAAGGGCGACGTCTGGCAAAGGAGATGGCGGGGATGACGTTACAACGCTACCCTTCGGCGGCCGAGGCCCTAGAGGCGGTTCTCAACGACCAGGCGGATGCCGCCATTGTCGATGGGGTGAGCGCCGTAGCCGCCACTGGGCGGGGTTTGCGGCTGGTCACTTACTTGACCGATGAATGGTACGCCGCCGCCGTTCACATCGACAGCCGCGAATTATTGGACGTGGTTAATCAAACCCTCACCCGTTTGGACGAGAGCGGCGAAATGGCTAAAATGCAAGCAAAATGGCTAGAGAATGGAGAATAAAAAACAATGATGAATGATGAACGATGAATGATGAAGAGATGCGGACGAGATAGGAGGCGTAAGAATAGAAAATGAAGATTGGAGAATGGAGATGACCATGTCGTATACGACGCTTATTTCGGTGGAGGAGTTGGCGGAAACTTTATTTGAGCCGGATTGGGTGGTGGTGGACTGCCGGTTTGTGCTGACCAATATCGAACAGGGGCGGCGCGATTATCTGGCTAGCCATATTGCCGGGGCAGTGTATACCCATCTGGATGAAGATTTGTCCGGCCTGATTATTCCCGGCCAAACCGGTCGGCACCCGCTGCCGGAGGTTGACGCGTTGGCCCAAACCTTAGGGAAGTGGGGCATCAACAACGAGATGCAGGTGGTGGCTTACGACGGCGGCGGCGGGGGGATTGCGGCCCGGCTGTGGTGGCTGCTGCGCTGGCTGGGGCATAATGCCGTGGCGGTATTGGATGGGGGCTGGGCTAACTGGCAGCAACGCGGCTACCCGGTGCGCAGCGGCATCGAGACGAACGCACCGAAAACCTTCACCCCCCTACCTCGACCCGAGTTGACTCTTGACGCCGAGGCTGTAGAAAAGATTCGGACCGACCCCGCCTATCGTCTGGTAGACGCCCGCGCAGCAGATCGCTATCGCGGCGAGAACGAAACCATCGATCCGGTGGCCGGCCACATCCCCGGAGCGATTTCGCTGCCGTACGCGGCTAATGTTGACTCCGACCAGCGTTTTCTACCGATTGATCAATTGAAAGAACGGTTTAAAGAATCGCTACAGGATATTCCGGCTGAACGTACGGTCTTTTATTGCGGTTCAGGAGTGACAGCGGCGCACAATGTGCTGGCCATGGCCCACGCCGGCCTGGGTGAAGCTCGGCTCTATCCCGGCTCGTGGAGCGAATGGATTACTGATGAAAAGCGACCTGTGGGCAAAGGTTAAGGGGATAAAAAAAGTGCTGATGGGTGGGCTCGAACCACCGACCTCGAAATTATGAGTTTCGCGCTCTAACCGGCTGAGCTACATCAGCATATCAAGCGGTAATTTTAATCGAAAGTTATCGCATGTCAAATCAAGGGCTGCCGGCGGCGGGAGGGGCATCGCCAAAAAAGAGCTGCCACCAAGCTTGTTCCGGCGTTTTGGCCACGAAGGGGGATTTTTTGACATCGGCCTTGCCGGGGGCCAGGCTGGTTTGTTCGTAGGTGGGCAAAACCACTACCACCGTCTCACCCGCTTTGGCCCATTTCAACTCCTGACGAGCCACTTCTTCGACATACAAATCACTAGCGGCATAAGTCCGTTGGGCCAGAAGCTTGGTTTGATACTGCCGGGCCGCCTCTACCTCTTGACTCAATTGTTCGGCTTCTCGCTGGGTGCGATAGTTAGCCGCCGCTCGACGACCTAAATCAACGATCAGAAAAATCGAAATCGACAAGGCAATAATGGCAACAAATTGAGCTAACGGCGCTTTGGTAAATTGGCGTTTCTTTTTCACGGCAATAGCGTACTTCGTAGTTTATAGACGCTCCCCGAAGTTCTATTGTGTAAGCAAAACACCGAAAACTCAGGGGATTTCAGTTGGTCGAAATGAGGTTAATGACGACAGGTCTAAATTAGAGGATACAATATTACCCGCCATCTGTCAATAAGTTTATGTAAAACTCAGTCATCATCCGGCGATTGTTGCAGCCGTTTGCGCAAAATCTCAGGAATTTCGCCACCCATCGATAGAATGGCCAGGGCTTCGTCATTATCGAGGGGGGGGATATCTTCCCCTCGGAGGGCGTAATCATCGTCAGCAACCGGGTGGTCGGCGGGGGCCGTTGCAGTTAGCGGGGCGGCGCCTAAATCTTCAACCGCCTCGTCGTCATCTTGTAAGGCCATGTCGAGGACCGCTTGCTGCACCCAATCAATCACTTCACCTGGATCGGTCAGGAGCAGGGCGCCGTGGTTGAGCAAATCGCGGTTGTCGGCGGTATCGGCTTTGACGAAAACCGGCAGCCCCCGGTCGAGGGCGGTCATGGCTCTATTTTGGGATGTTTCGTCACTTTCGGGAATCAGTAGCGCCAGGGTCAAATGGTCAATTAATAGGTTGCGAGCGTCGGCCAATCGCTCTTGATAAGGCGTTTCCGGGCTAAACGGGCTAACCAGCAAGACGCGTCCGGTTTGGACCGCCGCCTCCAGTTTTGAGGTGGTTTTAGCCATTGTTTTTAAGCCAATCGGCAGAATGGTTACGGCGTACCCGTCTTGAGTGGCCAACATCATTTCAAATGTGACGCGATCCAAACCGCGGCCATAGCCGCTAATCAACCCAATCTCAGCCGTCTCTAAGGCTGAAATGACCTCGTCGATGAAGGTCAGGGTGACCGGGTCCGGATCTTTTTGGCCCAGCATGGTCACTCCGGGTTGTTTGAGCAAGTGGGTCGCACCCTGCGCCCAAAAAATAAGGGGTTGGTGCGCCGGCGACAAGGTGTGAAGTAGCCGTTTCGGATAACGCGGGTCGGTCAGAATAATCGGCTCAATCTGGTCAGCGCGCCATTGGTTCAAGAGCGTTACCTGAGCCTCTAAATTAGAGGCGGCGGCCTTAAATTGGTCGGCCTGAGCGTCGGACAGGTCAAAGGTGGTGGTTAATTCTAAGGAGGACAGATCAAATAATTCAGCCAGCGGCCGCTTTTGGGTCAGGCACCACTGCTGGATAATGGGCTTGACAAAATTCAGTTTCAAATTGGCGGCGTTAATCAACGCCAGCCAATAGGCGATTTCAGGATAATTAGACACGATTATAGCCCAATGGAAATAGTACTAAGCCGATAGTTGATGGGTTCTTAGAGATTAATTTAAAAGCCACCAACAGATTCTAGCATTTTTCCTCAAAATTGTCACGTTAGCCGAACCAGTTTTAGAACTTATGTTCACTGTACTACTAATCGAACTATGCAGGGTTCGGGGAAGTTGCCGGTGTTGTCAACCACCACCAGTCGAAAATCGTATTCACCGGGAGGCACAGTATCACTATTCCACGCGCCGAGCACGCCTGATGGAACCATATTATCGAACCGAGAGATAAACACCCATTCACCCGAACTCGGATCGCGAAATTCGAATTTGTAATATTCAAAATTATCGATGGCCGCCGCCCCCATAATTTGAACCACTCCGGCCACCTGCGCATTATTGCCCGGTTGGGAAATACGCGCGGCTGAGTCGGGACAGTTGGGTGGCTGCCCGCTCGATACTACCGGATTAGCCGTTGCCGCCGGTAGCGGTGTTGGCGTATCGATATTGTTATCGATCACCGAATCAACCGGCGTGGGCGTCGGCAGGACGGTAGGAGTTTGGGTCGGAGTTAACAACAGCGGGGGTGGGGTTGCAGTTGGCGGTAGGGCTAAAATGGGTGTGGGCGTGGGTGTATCCGGCGGCGGCGGAACAATGGTGGGCGTGACCAACCCCAGGTAGTAAACACCCAGCATCCCGGCTAAAACGATCATAAACCCGGCAAAGGCGCGGGTTAACCGAACGCTGGCATTTTCACGTTCCAAAGTAAAGATCGAGCGGGTTCGATCTTTGCGAGCCAGCCACATCACTCTAAGAAAAAACAGGCCTAGTAACCCTAGACCAATATAAAGCCAAAAGGCGAAATCGACAATAGGCCTGAGAAATTCAAGCATAGGCGGTTGTAAAATCTCGATTCAGTAGGGTTTGCATCAAAACTGAAGTATACAAACAGGGATAAATGGTGGCAAATCACTTCAAGCCCAAGCACCAATGCTTTAGGCCAGATCACCCTTTTCCAGAGACGGGTCAAGTGGGACGTATCTGCTTAAAATCTCATTGGTTTACCCAAAATTTGGGACGCATCCTGGGGTTTTGAGGTTAACAACGCCATTTTTATTCGATTTTTTTCAGAATTTCTTTGAGCAACTGAATTAATTGAGGTACAATTTTCTTACCCGTTTCAAGCACTTCTTCGTGAGAAGTCTCCAAACCGGATTGAAGTTCACGAATGGTGATGTTGGTAATACTGCTTAGCCCGATGACCGCCATGCCGCAGTGATTAGCAACAATGACCTCCGGTACGGTGGACATCCCCACCGCATCAGCGCCAACCGCACTCAAAAATCGGATTTCTGCCGGGGTTTCAAAAGAAGGTCCGGCGACATACGCGTAGATCCCTTCGCGCAGAGTGAGGCCCAACTCATGCGCAACCTGACGAGTGATGCCCCCTAAATTGGCGCTATAAGCCTGAGCCATGCTCGGAAAGCGATCGCCGAATTCGTCCAGATTGGGGCCTCGCAGTGGGTTGTCACCGCTAATCCCTACAAAATTCAAGTGATCGACAATGAGCATCAGATCGCCGGCATGAAAGCCGGTATTGATACCACCGGCGGCGTTGGTGACAATTAACGTTTTTACACCCAGCAGGTGCATGACGCGCACCGGAAAAGTAATCTGATGCTGCGAATAGCCTTCGTAAAAGTGAGACCGGCCTTGCATAGTAATCAGCGAATGCCCGGCCAACCGGCCGATGACCAACCGGCCGGCATGGCCCACCACGCCTGAATGGGGAAAGTTCGGAATCTCCTGATAGGGGATAAGATCAGCCGCTTCGATTTCATCAGCCAGGGGGCTAAGGCCGGACCCTAAAATCAACCCAATTTCAGGTTGATGTTTGGTTCTGCTGCGAATAAAATCGGCCGCGGCTTGGTAATCCTCATACGTGAAGAGATCTTTTTGGGGGGGGATCATAATTGCTCACTCTCCTGATTTAGAGAAATAAAAAATGCAGAGAGCTTAACGACTCTGCATCAAGAAATTGGATAAGATCAAATAATCTTAAAGTTCAAAGAGACCATTATTGCAGAAATGGGCTATTTTTTCTCATTTTCTTGGGTAATATGGGCATAAACCTGGGTTGTAGAAATATTGGCATGGCCCAACAGCTTTTGGATATCTTGCAGCGACTTCCCTTGACTCAATTTATGGGCGGCAAAGGAATGGCGCAAGGTGTGAGGCGTCACCTCCGACGAAATGCCAACGGCTTCAACGTAATGCTTGATGATCAGCCAGAGTCCCTGGCGGGTTAACCGCTGGCCACGATTATTGAGAAATAGGGCGTTTTCATTGGGATCGTGAGCCAGTTGTTCGCGACCGCCATGAATATAGTTGTTTAAGACGGTGATGGTATGGCCAGTCAGTGGAATTTCTCTTTCTTTATTAGCCCGTTTGCCTCTGACTCGCACTTTGCCGGTACTATCGGTTGAAAAGTCAAGATCGGTCGTGTCGAGGGAAACCAACTCGGTGACGCGCATGCCTGATGCGTACAGCATTTCCAGCAGGGCCAGATCGCGTTGGGCTTTAGGACCGTTTTCCTGGATAGGGGCCTTCAAAATCTTTTCGATTTCGCCGGGGGAGATAGCCTTAGGCAGCCGTTTTTTGACTTTAGGTGAGTCAAGCGTAAATGTGGGATCCTCACTAATGATGTGTTCAGCCACCAAGAAATGGAAAAACGATTTAATTGCCGCCACTTTACGGGCCACAGTCGATGAGCTGTAGCCGCTGTTTTTAAGGTGGGCAATATAGGCCGAGATGGCGCTTTTGCCGACCTCGGTCCAATTTTCCGCCTGGATATCTTCGTTTTGTACTGTAACGAATTGCATAAACTGGTTTAAATCATTCTGGTAGGCCGCAATGGTGTTATCGGCGTATTTCTTTTCTTCTTCCAGGAATTTCAGGAATTGTTCAATTTGATCATTCATTGTATGTTCCTTACAGCAGTTTAGCGTCGCAGAGATTGTAGATACGGTATCTACAAATGGGACAATTGGCTAAGAGTCCGGTGAGAACTAACCCTCAGCAACGAAAATATTTTATCAGGCAAATTGTTTATTGAAGTTCAGTCGCGCTAATGGTGGCAGCTTTGCTGTGCGTCAAAAAGCTTGAGCCAAAATCGTTCCGAATAATAAGGGGAATTAAGTGACTCCATTCTACCAAAACTTTTCATAATATTCAAGTTCGGATTTAAACAATTGATGACTTCGAAATCGTCACTTCACCCTGACAACTCTCTCTTCATCCTTAACCTGGACACTCATGCCACAGTAGATAATTCTAAGCGCAATTTGTACTCGATAATGACGCCGGCAAATCCTCGATTGCCTCACCATAGGTGCAGATCATCTCATTACCGGCGATAAGAAACATCTCCTGCCGCTGGGGCAAATCGGGTGGCAAAATCAAGGTCAAGGGCAGTGAGCAATTGGCCTTTTTTTCACCCTGAGTTCGTTGAGGTTCCACACTGGCGTGGATCTATCGACGGCTTGGTGTTTCGGGGCGTTCTTTGTTTAAATTGTTTAAATTGAGTGAAGAACGCCCATTATTTATGCTCACTACGATTGTGAATGAGCGTTAGAGCGTTTGTTGAGGTCGTAGCGTTAGACGGTTGGCGGCGTCCCAGGTGTTGGTCATTGTATCGCTGCTGAGGAGATTGCCGTTGTTGTCGAAGATATAAACCGTCTGACCGTTTAGTTGCTTTAGTCGGTTGGCGTCGTCGCACAAATAGGTGGTCGTGTCGCCGTTGATGATTTGTTGTAGGTGATTACCAATTAAATAGTTGGGTATGGTTTCAGTTCCAGGGGGCAACGTGCGGGTCTCACCCCCGGATGTCGCCGCATAGCGATTGAGGCTCTGCGGCACGGTGGGGACGCCGCCGAAGGGGTTGGGTTGCAGCGGCCTCAATTCTCTTCGCGACGCCAGCGATCCTCAGACCGGCTGGCCCTTCGTAAAGCTCAGGAAGTTGTCAGAATAAGCTTCTTGCCGCTTTGGTTAGTAGTCAGGGTGATGGCGCGGAGGTAAAAAAGCGGTTGGGTTTCGTTTTAACGTTTCCGCGTCAACGCAATCTGCCAGGGGAAAGAATAACCGTGCCAGACCACATCGACCACGCCGTCAACCATCTGGCGAAAGTCACAGCCGGAGTAGTTGTGGAGATGTTCGGGATCATTGCCGAACGCCGTTAGGTGCTTACCCCGTAGAAAATTAGCGCCTCTAAAAAACGGTTCGTGGGGTACGCTCAAGAGGATATAATCTGAAGAAACGCGGGCTAGCTCCCGCAATCCGACTTGGGAATCGGGTAGATGCTCCAACACTTCCAGGCAGATGACCAGGGGGAAATGGTTATCGGGGAAGGGCAGGCGGTGGATATCAAGATTAGCCACCGGCGCGTTGTGAATAAAGTTGTCGCGGCCCCACTGGAGCGCCTCCGGTTCGAAATCGCCGCCGATACAGACCGCCCTAATGTCGTTATGCTGCAGATGTTGAATGACAAATCCTTCAGCACAGCCGGCATCTAAAATTTTGTCGGCCTGAGTTTGTTGTACCAAATCGACAATGATCTGGTGAAACCGGCTCAACAGCAAACGCTGTACCGGATTAGAATTCAAATGTTTTTGTCGATTACCGTGATCGCTCAATGGTATGGTGTGGCCAATCGATCCCTATTTGGAACGAGAATTTCTTAACCGCAACAATTGGATTAGGGAAATGGTAATTGGTAAATGGTAATTAATGGATAAACAATCAATTACCATTTACCAATTACTAATTATCCCACTTTAAAATGTTGCCGTTACGAAATAGCTAGTCCATTATAACCGGGACACGAGGATTGGCCTCCTCCCTCTCTAGAATTTTTTTAATGGTATATTCCTGCTCCGGTCGAAAGGTGAAGTAGCGCAACATTTCGCCCAAAAGCCCCGTCGAAAAGAGCTGAATGCCCAGAATCATCGCCAAAATACCCACGGTGAAAAGCGGGCGTGTGCCAATCGGATCGACGTCGAAACCGGCCACAACTCGCAGCAACCACAAAAAGGCCAGGTAAAATTCAATCAGGGTTCCCAGGCCAAACGTAAGCAGCCCGATTGTGCCAAACAACCGCAGCGGATGCTTGAGATAAGTGGTCAGAAACAGCACCGTAATAAAATCCAAAAAGCCGCGAATAGCCCGACCCGCCCCATATTTCGACACGCCGGAGTGGCGCGGGTGGTGCTGCACTTTCTCTTCGGTAATCCGAAACCCTTTGCCGGCGGCCAGAACCGGCACAAAACGGTGGAAGTCGCTGTAGAGCGGAATCTGCTCGGTGACGGTGCGCCGGTAAACTTTGAAGCCGCAGTTGAAATCGTGCAGGTGTAGCCCGCTAAAAGAGGAGACCACCCGGTTGAAAATTTTCGACGGCCAGGTTTTGTCGATGGGATCCTGACGATCGTGCCGCCAAGCGGCCACCAGATCGTAACCCTCATCCAACTTGGCCAACAGCTTGGGGATCTCGGCCGGATCGTCCTGTAAATCGGCATCGAGGGTGATGATGACATCACCCCGACTATGCCGAAAACCGGCCACTAAGCCGGCTGTTTTGCCGAAATTCTGGTGAAAATGGATCACTCGCACAGCAGGGTCTTGCCTAAATAACGCGTCCAAAATTTGCGGCGAGCCGTCGGTGCTGCCGTCGTTGACAAAAATAATTTCATACGGTTGGTTGAGTTGGGTCAGCGCAGCGGTGAGCTTTTGATGAAGTAATTCCAGATTCCCCTCCTCGTTGAGCAGGGGAATGACAATTGAAATCATGAAACTGCCTTGAATTAAATTTATTGATGGCTGTCAGGTGTTGCGTAAAGTGTTTAATGGTCAAACACGCATTTTACAGCTATCCGGGTTTGGCGTCAATCTGGCCGTATTTCGCGCGACGCTTGTATCATTTTCGGTTATTATGTAGAATTAAGGAAGAATAACGTGAGGCGGGTACTATGGAACCAAATATCACCGATGTCCGGGCGCAAATGCCCAATTATGAAAATTATAAAGATTGGCAGCGCAATGGGGAAATCTTGGGTATTGCCGTTCATCATTCGGCCACAGCCGACCGAACGACCGGCGCACCGATTGGCAACGCGCAAAGTTTTTTCAACTATCATGTCAATGTGCGGGGTTGGACGCACGGCGGGTACAATTACGTCATTCCCGGCAGCGGCGAGATCGAATACGCTCTGGATGAAAAGATTTCGGCCTATCATGCCGGTTTTAAGGACGTTGATAATTCGGAGGGACTGGAATACGGCCAGTACTGGAATAACCACTACCTGGCCATCTGTCTGGCCGGCTGGTTCAGCGACAACCGCACCTATCAAGATTCCAACGGACAAACCCGGCAGATTCCGAACCAGTACACTACCCCAACCAGCGCCCAAATGGAGTCGCTGCTTAATCTGATTCAACACCTGCGCCAGAAATACAATATTCCGGTTGAGAACGTGCGCGGTCATCGCGAACTGCGCGGCAACGGCACCACCTGCCCCGGCTATAACGTCGATCCGGCTCAACTCCGGGCCACCCTCAAGGAATTGGATGAAACCGAACCGCCCGATCCCGATCCCCAACCTGAGGTCAACCCCGGCGAACACGTCGTCCTGCTGCCCGACGCCGACCGTTATTTCGACGCCGCCGCTACCTATATCTGGCATTTTCAGCCCGATGTCAGCTTTGCCATCGATCAAGCCGCCGGTCGCTGGAAATACGTCACCGCTGTCGGCGATGAAAGCGGCATTAGTGACTCGCAGTTAGATCGCTTGCGAACCGCCGGCGCCATCCTGGTGCAGCGAATTCCCGGCGATCCCGATACGGTGCGGACCACGCTAGACCAACTGGTTGAGGCCGACCAGCGTTTTCTGGATGAATCAGAGCCGGAGCCGCAAACCTACACCGTTCAATCCGGCGACACCCTGTACGGTATCGCCCGACAGTTCTATGGTCAAGCGTCCTTATGGACGATTATTTTCGAGGCAAACCGCGATATTTTGAGCGAACCCAGCCAGATCAAACCCGGCCAGATGCTGATCATTCCACCGAAACCGGCCTAAGCATGGCGAAACGCAGATCGCAGCTTCTTGAAATTTTATATTCCAGCGGCCCGGCCGCGGCCGTATTAAAATCCGCTGCCAAACACCGTGATCGAGGTCTAGCCTCGGAATTACGCTATCCTTTTTTGGCCATTGTCGGCCAGACTGAAATGAAGATGGCCCTGCTGTTGGGCCTCATCAATCGGGCCGTGGGTGGCGTATTGTTGGTGGGCGCCAGAGGCACGGCCAAAACCACCGCCGTACGTGGGCTGGTCGATCTGATGCCTGTGGTCGAACGCAGCACGTGCGAGTACGGCTGCGAGCCGGAAGATGTCATTCTGTACGGCATGGATGGCGTCTGCAAAGATTGCGCCCTCAAACTGGGGATGGGCGACCCGATTACCACCGCCGAGCCGATGCGGCTGGTCGAACTGCCGCTCAACGCCCGGCTGGAAGATGTGGTCGGCGGCATCAATGAGCGGGTGGCGATGGAGCAAAACCGAATGATGGTGGAGCGGGGCATTCTGTCGCAGGCCGATCAAAACCTGCTCTATATCGATGAAGTGAACCTGCTTGACCCGCTTATCATTGATGCCATTCTTGACGCCGCCGCCCAGAGCCAGTACACCGTCCGGCGCGGCCCGATGGCCGCCACCTACCGCTCGCGTTTAACCCTGGTCGGCTCGATGAACCCTGAAGAAGGCATTTTGCGCCCCCAAATTCAAGATCGATTTGGGCTGCGGGTATTGGTGCGTGGAGTAGAAAATCTTGACGAGCGTATGGAGATTTACCGGCGGGCGGCCTTTTACAAGAACAAGCCCTACAAATTTGTGATCGACTGGATCGCCGAAACCGAATCGGCCCAATGGGAAGTCGTCGAAGCCCGCAAACGGTTATCTAAAGTTAAATTTGCCCAAGGCGTCGAACGCGAAGGGCTACGCTGGATTCAGGAACTAAAAATCGACAGCCACCGGGCCGAGATGACGCTTTTTGAAGCCGGCCGCGCTTTGGCTGCCGCCGACGGCCGTCTGGAGGTCACCCTGGACGACCTGCGCATTATCGCCCCAATGGCTCTGCGCCAGCGCCAGACCGAAACTGCCCAGCGGTTTTTTGAGGCCCAACTCAAAGAAGATCAAACCATTCAATCGATTATCACCGGCGCGCCGAAAACAGCTGCCAAAAAACCACGTGCTAAAAAGCGGCGTCCCTCCCATACGCCTACACCTACGCCCACTCACAACGGCGTATCGTCCGTCTCCGAAGATGGTCAAGAAACCAGCCCCAAAACCCCTGAAGTTCATGATGAAACGCAATCGCGTTCTTGATAAATTAGGCTGATTAATTAGATTTCCCAAACAAACCCCTCAAATTTGGCAGACTCGCTGAATGCAGTATGATTCAGGGGCGCAAAAGTAGTCATTTCGATAAAAGATTGGAGAGGAAGGATGCCCGATCTTGCTGAACCGACCTCTGCTCCTGAGTTAGAGCAGTCCACAATTGAACAGCCGGTTGAACAACCCGATGAACAGCCCGATGAACAGCCCGATGAACGACCCAATGAAGAATTAGCTGAACAGGTACTCGAAGACCCCGGTGAACAGCCTCCAATTGAAGAACCAACTGAATCGGCACTTGAAGAACCTAGTGAAGAACCAACTGAACCCGCACTTGAAGAACCTAGTGAACCGCTTAATGAACAGCCGGTTATCGATGAACCGGCCCCGGAATTCACTGGGCCAGGGATTGAGTATCAACCCGAAGGGCCAATTGACCAGGTTATCGAGGAATCAGACCCGGAATTTAGCGGCCCGGTCGTAACGCCGCCGTTAGCCGAGTCGGCGAATGCTCCCGCTCGATCGGCCGCAACCACCATCAACAGTCGTCCCTTCATATACGCCGGTATCGGCATTTTACTGATGCTGCTGGCCGTCGCGGTCGCCGTGATTTTTATGTACGCGATTTTCGCCCTGGTTTTCTTTGGAGGCGAGAGTGACGACATTGCGGCGGCCCCGCTCACAACGGATGAGGCGATTGTTGCAGCGCCGCCGCCAACGCCGACAATAACCCCCACAATTGACCCCAGTGCGGGCCGGTCACTGAACCAGCAAGTTAGCGAAGCCCCCACAGCCACCAGAGCGCCGGTGCTGCCTACCGCCGCCAACGCCGTTCGACCACAACTGCTGGCCAATACGAACATCGACTATTCCAGTAGCCAGGGTAATTGGCAATATTTATGGGCCGCTCCAGGCACAAACTCCTGGCAGCCAATGGTTTACGAGAGCCGTGAGTACGGGACCTGCTGGTACGCTGCCGATTACGTTCGCATCTGTGAAGAGAGCGGGCACCCCGGTAACGGCGCCGATATCGCCTGGCGCTGGACCAGCCCTGTCCCCGGCCCGATTGAGATCCTCATTCACGCCGAAAAGATCGATGTCGGCGGGGATGGCGTGACCGTTTCCGTCTTTAAGAACACGACCGACATCTCAACCCAACCGGTCTTTTCCCGACAGGTACTCGGTAATGATGAAAGCGGCTTTGCCAACCGTTTCATCATCGACGCCATTCAACCCGACGATTTCCTACTTTTTGTCATGCAGAAAAACGAAGACGTCACCTTTGACCATACCGCGTTCGAAGCAACCATCTGCCAAGTAAGCTGCCCTTAAAACCTCTGGCGGCGACGCCGGAGCGTCGCCGCCACAGTTCTCTGTCAAGTCACTTCCTCTTTCCTCATTTTAAGATTTCCGAGTATAATGTTTACATAAGAATAAAACGGTGCGGCCCATCAACCAGAAGGCAATCACAGCGGAGCGACAAAGCTGGCTTTGTCACATACGATCAAAGCCAGCTTCAATGCTCCAGACCTTTATTTTCAAGGGTAACTTATGAGAAGACTATTCTCCTGCCTGCATGCCATCATCCATACAATTTTCCTGTTTCTTGGCGCAGTGGTGGTCGTTCTAATCGCGGCGGGGTTATTTGCCTACACCATGATCAACGACAGTTCCCACCTGATCATCGAAAACGGCCCGCTGTGGCGGCGGCTGCCCATCGACTCTGAAGCGCTGTCCCTTTATCACGAATTGAATACTCAGGCTGAGACGATTAACACCCCCATCTCGAACGATCCCAGCCTAATCTCGTTTACCATTGAGCCGGGTGAAACGGCGGAGACAATTGCGGTTCGGTTGAAGGAAATGGGATTAGTAGGGGATGCCAACTTGTTCCGGCAACTGCTGCAATACAACGGCATCGATACCCGTTTGCAGGCCGGCAGTTTTCAACTGCGGCGTAATATGACTATGCGACAGCTCGGCGCGGCGCTGTATCGGGGCGGGTTCACCCAGAACACCGTCTCCATTCCCCCCGGCTGGCGGCTGGAGGAGATTGCCACCTATTTACACCGATCGGGCATTATGGACGGCAACTACTTCTTGAGCGTCGCTCGCCAGGGCGTTGCCGTGGACAACCCGGTCCTGGCCGACCGTCCGACCGGCCAATCCTACGAAGGTTATCTGGCGCCGGGAACCTACCATTTGCCCGACGACGCCACCCCGGAGGAGTTAATTGCTTTGATGCTCGACAACTTCAGCCGGCAGCTACCGGCCAACGCCTTCGATCTGGCTCACCAGCGCGGCCTCTCTTTCCACGAGGCCCTGATCGTAGCCTCGATTGTCGAGCGAGAAACCTTTCTGGATAACGAACGCCCGCTGGTGGCCAGCGTCTACCTCAATCGGCTCAACCCGGCGTTTGGGTTGAATCATCTACAAGCCGATCCGACGGTTCAGTACGCGATGGGTTATCAATCGGACACCGGCTTGTGGTGGAAGTCGCCGGTTTCATTGGAGGAATACCCGAAGGTTAACTCGCCTTACAACACCTACCTCTATCCCGGTCTACCGCCCGGCCCGATTGCCAGCCCCAGCATCGAGTCGATCACGGCGGTACTGTACCCCGCCGAAACGAACTACCTCTACTTTGTCTGCCAATTCCCCAACTGCGACGGCGGCACCCACGTCTTTGCCGCAACTTACGAAGACCATCTCCAAAACGTCACCACCTATTGGGGGCAGTAGCCAGGTTCGTAGTCACCGCTTTAGCGGTTTCAGATGGCTAAAGCCATTACTATGAACAAATTACCCTAAACTCAATCGCACCTGCCGCACAATCGACTCAGTCTGCAATTCATCCAACAAAAGGTAATGCGCCCCCAACCATTGCGCCAATTGACGAGCTAGCCCCAACCTTACAAAGCCTTGTTCGCTGTCCAAAACCAACGCGGCCATCTTTTTTTGCGCCAGACCTGTTGCAATCTGCTGAAGATGACCCGACAACGACGATGTGACTCGCCCGTCGGTAATGAGTACTAATAAAGGCGTCAGAGCGCTGTCTCGTTTGAGGTGGTTGGTCAGTACCTGATCGGCTAGCTGTAAGCCCGCCGGTAGCGGGGTGCGTCCGCCGGTTGGTAGCTGCCGCAACTGCCGCTCGGCCAGTTCGACCGAGTTGGTCGGCGGCACGAGAAGCTGGGCGTTTTGGCCGCGAAACGTAATCAAACCGACCCGATCACGCTTTTGGTAAGCATCGAGCAGCAGGCTAAGCATCGCCCCTTTGACGGCGATCATGCGTTTGCGCGCGCCCATCGAGCCGGAGGCATCGACCACAAACAGGATGAGATTGCCGGTGCGCACGCGGCGAACTTTGACACGCAGGTCGGGCGGAGAGATTGGAGATTGGAGATTGGGGAATCCAGATTGGGGGTCGGCGGATGCGGGTTGAGCGAGAGAACTGAGAGAAGGGGGCGTTTGGGCCAAACGAAGAGCGGCGGCGCGCAGGGTGGCGGCGAGAGCGATGTCGCGGATAGGGCCGGTGGGAATAGCGGCGCGGAGAAATGGGCCGCCCTGGTGGGTAGCGGTGGCCTGACTACGCCGGCCTCGTCCAGTCTGGGGACGGCGACTGGGAGCTGAGGGCAGCGGTTGTTTTAGGGTAAATGGCTTGCCGGGGGCAAAAACCTGATCGGGAGCGGGTTGGCCGGTATCATCTGGCGGTGTGTCCGGCTCACTCGCCCTCCGTATCGGTGTTACTGGGGGCGTCCTGACTGTCAGCGCCGCCGCGATTACCGGGTCGGGGTTGGTGTTGTTGGATAAGGTTATCCAACTGCTGTTGATCGATACCGGGTTCTTCAAACGGCTGGCGGCGACGGCGGTGCAGCAGCACGAGTTCCGCCGCCCGGCGAATATCATCGACGCTGACCTCACCCCGATTTTCCCAAGCCGCCAGTGTTTGAGCCGTTTTGTACATCGTAATATCGGCCCGTAGTCCATCGACCTGGCTGCCGATACAAATCTGGCTGATCAGTTCCAGCAGGCCGTCGCTGAGCGTGACCTGCGGGACAAGCTGTTGGGCCTGACTTATCCGCTGACCCAACGCGGCTTCTTGCTCGGCAAATTGGCTGTAAAACGCGACGGGATCGGCCTCGTAGGCAATCCGGCGGCGGACAACGGCGGTGCGCAGCGCGGCGTCGGTTGGGCCGGCCACTTCCACCGCCAGCCCGAACCGATCGAGCAGTTGGGGGCGCAGTTCGCCTTCTTCGGGATTCATCGTCCCGACCAGAATGAACCGGGCCGGATGGCTGACGCTGACGCCTTCGCGCTCGACGGTGTTAGCCCCGGACGCGGCGGCGTCGAGCAAGACATCGACAATGTGATCGGCCAGTAGATTGACCTCATCCACGTACAGAATGCCGCGATGGGCCTGAGCCAGCAGCCCCGGCTCAAAATGGCGCTGCCCCGATTGCAGGGCGCGTTCAATATCCAACGTACCGACGACGCGATCATCGCTGGCGCCGACCGGCAGCTCAACAAAAGGCGTGGGGCGCGAGGCTGGGGCGGGGCGATCGGCCGCGGGGCGGCACACGGGACAGATGGCCGCCGGATGATCGGGGGGGCAGTTGAAGGGGCAGCCGGGCCGGGTTTCGATGGGCGGCAATAGGGCTGCCAACGCACGAGCGGCGGTCGATTTGGCCGTGCCTTTCTGGCCACGAATCAACACCCCGCCGATGGCCGGGTTGACGGCGTTAAGCAGCAGGGCCAACTGCATCGGCTCCTGGCCGACCAGAGCGGAAAATGGGTAAGCCGTTTGGGGTGACGTCACAGGTTTATGCCGGCTACTGGGTCAAGGCTTGGGTGGCAAGACGTTTAATGTGGGCTAAAATAGCGCCGATGCCGTTCAATCGTTGGGTGGTCAGCACTTTGTGCAGGCCCATTTCGATGTAAAAGTTACCCGGCACTTTGAGGACATCCTCCGGGGCGACGCCTTGCAGCCCTTCACCCAAAATGGCGGCGTAACCGCGCACGGTGGGCGACTCAGGCGGGATGTCAAAGTAATAGTGCATACCCCCGTCTTCCAGTTCGGCGTGAACGAAGACCGGCGTCATACATTCGTGAATCTGCTCCATATTGGTCTCTCGATTGAGCCAGTCGGGCAGGGGCGGCATCTTTTCCGAGTATTCCAGCAGTAGTTCCAGTTTATCTCGGCCTTCCACCCAGCTAAAATCCTCAACAATCTGAGCGAGGCGAGGGGGAAGGGCATCGGTAGTATCAGTCATTCATTTTCTCCCAAACAAGTAACAAGGTGTACCCAGGGATTATAGTCTGAAACGGCCTTCACGAAAAATAACGGGATCGACCTTAATTTTGCCTTCAAAAAGTCAATAGCCTACCTGTAATGAATCTGTAAGGAATGTTGACCATACTGAAAAAAATGGCCGGTCGGTTCCGGTCAGACCTAACCGGTGTCCGAATATTATCCCAATTCATAAAATAGAGGAGTTTTCTATGGCCCCCACAAAAAATATAACTCACAGAAAAAATTACTCGAGCCTACTATTGGCGCTGCTGATAACTGCCGTGATCGTTGCGGCTTGCGGTGGGGCCGCCCCGGCTGCCGCGCCTGAACAACCGGCCCCCGCCGAAGAGGCGATGCCACAGCAAAAGGCCCAGAGCGACGAAGCGATGGCTGAAGACGCGATGACCGAGGACACAATGGCCGATGAGGCGATGGCCGACGACGCGATGATAGAGAAAGAAGCGATGGCCGACCACGCCACGACCGATCAGGAAACTATGGCCGACGACGCGATGGCTGAGCAAGACGCGATGACTGATGAGACGATGGCAGAGAATGAAGCAATGGCGGATGAGGCTATGGCCGACAACGCCATGGCTGAAAGCGAACCGGCCGATCTACCGGCCTGGTACAACATCGAACTAACCAACGTCAATACTGGCGAAATATTCAAGATCGCCGATTTCCACAATAAAGTGGTGCTGGTCGAAACGATGGCGGTCTGGTGTAGTAACTGCTTGCGGCAGCAGCGTGAAGTGCTGGCGCTCCACAGCCAGTTGGGCGATCAGCCCGATCTGGTCAGCGTCGCCATCGACATCGACCCCAACGAGGATAACGAAACGCTCAAGGCTCACACTGACAAAAATGGCTTCGATTGGGTCTACGCCGTCGCGCCGGGCGAGGTGGCCTCCGAGATCGGCCAACTATACGGCGGCCAATTCCTCAACCCGCCGGCCACACCGATGCTGATCATCGACCGCCAGGGGCAGGCTCACCCGCTGGAGTTCGGTCCCAAATCGGCCCAGACGCTGCAAGAGGCGCTGGCGCCGTTTTTAAGTGAGGAAGGCTAATTTAATGGGTTTTGACACGATCTTCACCTCCGTCTCACTCGGCCTGCTGGCAACGACCAGTCCCTGTGTCTTGCCGCTCTACCCCGGTTATCTGGCTTACCTCAGCGGCGGGCAGGCAGCGCTGGCCAATCGACAGTATGGGCGATACTTTTTGGGCTTCTTTGTGTTGGCCGGAGTGCTGGCGATGATGCTGGCGCTGGGGTTGGGCATCGCCCTGCTATCGCTGTCGGTGGGACGGGCGCTGTCAATCCTCATTCCGTTGGCCGATCTGTTGATCATCAGCTTGGGGGTGATGCTGCTGCTCAATTACAATCCATTCAAACAACTGCCGCAAATGCAGGTTCCCGGTCTCTCGAACCCGTATCTGAATGCCTTCACCTACGGCCTGCTGTACGGGCCAATCGCGCTGCCTTGTTCCGGGCCGTTGGTGGTCGGGATCTTCGCTTATTCGCTGTCGGCCGGGCAGGCGTTGAGCCAACTCTCGATTTTCCTGTGGTTTGGCGTCGGCTTTGGGCTGCCGCTGCTGGCGTTGTCCTTTCTATCGGGCGCATCTCAGCGCTGGATTACCCGCCAGTTTGCTATCCACGCCCGCGTTGTGAACCTCATCGGCGGCCTACTGTTGGTTGCCATCGGCTTGTATGATCTCTGGGCCAATTGGGAGGTAATTGCCTTGTTTTGGGGATGAGAAACAAACCCTTCTTTACCACCATTAGATTTTTAGCAAACTCGTACGCTTGGTAATATAATACACCCTAATTCTTATTCCCATTTCAAATTTAGGAAGGTCGTCGTTGCCTTCCCACCTTAACAGTGCTGTTACTGCGCGAGGAAGTCGAAATTTAAGCCGTTGTAATCATGGACAACGAAACGAACCTAACCCACCCACTTCCCGATACCATTACTACCCGCGAGCAATTATGGACGCTAATCGGGGGCGTCAGTGTGCGTACCAAAATCTTGGGTATCGTGCTGACGCTGACGATCGTCTTGGGCCTGGTAGTGACCTGGGAAGTACGCACGGTGATGCAGCACAATCTCCTCAATGAATTGGAACTGCTGGGGCATGCCTACATCACGGATCTCTCTATTCGGAGTGTTGCGCCGCTGAAGCAGGGGGATTTGCCGGCGCTTAGAGAGCTTCTAACGGAGACGGTAGCTAACCATCCGGATGTACGCTATGCCTTTATCGTCGATGTCCAGAATCAGGTTATCGCCCACAGCTTTCCCGATCACGTACGGGATGAACTACTAAACCTGACTTTTGCCGACCTCAGCGCGCAGTCTTTACTCCACAATTACACCAATACCTTTGACCCTGACGGCCACGGTCATCATATCCATTTTGAAAATAACGAAGGGCATATTCACGAATTTGCGGCGCTGATTGCCGATGATGGAGGTGAAACGTTACGGGTTGGCCTGTCCGAAGCCCGGTTGCACGACATCATCAATCGCACCACGTGGCAAATGTTATTAACTACCGTGGTGGTGGGACTATTTGGCATTTTGGCCGCGATGCTACTGACCTGGGTATTGACCCGGCCTATTCTTGATCTGGTCACGGCCACCGAACGGGTGCGACAGGGAGATTTGACGGTACGCGTTCCCCATTGGGCCGATGATGAAATCGGCGCGCTGGCCGATGCCTTTAACCAGATGACGTGCGATCTGGAAGTCAGTCACCGGGCCATCGAAGAAAAAGAGGCGGCCCGGACGCGCCTTTTAGCCCAACTGATCAATGCCCAGGAAGAAGAGCGCAAACGAATCGCCCGTGAACTGCACGATGGCGTCGGCCAAGCGCTGACCTCGCTGCTGGTGGGGCTAAAAATATTAAACCAGCATGACGATCCGGCTGTCCTCCAAAATAAAGCAGTCGAACTGCGGCAAGTCGCCACCGAAACGCTGGAGAATGTGCGGCTGCTCAGCCGCCAACTGCGACCCAGCGCCCTGGATGATCTGGGACTGGCGGCGGCGGTCGAGCGTTATCTGGGTGAGTTTTCCAAATTGTACCCGGCCTTACCCGTCGATTTTCACGCCGATCTCCCCAATCGGCTGCCGTCTACGGTTGAAACTAGCCTCTACCGGATTGTCCAAGAAGCGATGACCAACGCCGCTCGCCACAGCGACGCGACGGCCTTGAGTGTCTTGTTGACCCAGCGCAACGGACAGGTGCAAGCCATCGTCGAGGACAACGGTCACGGATTCGATCCGGAGGGAGCTGCTCGCTCCGGCAGTAGCGTCGGTATCCACGGGATGTTTGAACGGGCGGATTTACTTGGCGGGCAAGTACAAATTGAAAGTAGTGAGGAAGGAACGACGATCTATGCGGAGATTCCGATATGAGCGACGATAGGCAAATTCGAATTGTTCTGGCCGATGATCATGCCGTTTTACGCGCCGGTCTCAGAGTCTTACTCAACGCCGAACCGGATATGGTCGTGGTCGGCGAGGCCGGCGACGGCGAAAGCTGTGTGGCCATCGCCGCCGAACTCCAACCCGACTTGGTTTTGCTGGATATCAACATGCCCAACACCAACGGCTTGGAGGCGCTGGAAATTCTGCGCCAAAAGGTCCCCCACAGCCGGGTCTTGATCCTGACTATGCACGATGATGCCGTTTACCTGCGACAGGTGCTGGCCGCCGGCGGGGCCGGTTACGTCCTAAAAGAAGCCGCCGATAGCGAACTCTTAACCGCCATTCGGACGGTGTACAACGGCGGTGTATTTTTGCACCCGGCGCACACCCACATTTTATTGGAACAAGCGATCAACAGCGCCCCGACCGCCGCTACGCCCGACAGCCAGCTATCGAACTTGAGCGACCGTGAACAAGAAGTTATCCGTTTGATCGCACTGGGCCATACCAACAAGGAAATCGCCCAGATGCTGCATGTGAGCGTCAAAACCGTCGAAACCTATAAAGCTCGGGGGATGGAAAAACTCAATATCACCACGCGCTCGGCTTTGGTGCGCTTTGCCTTAAAGCACGGCTTGGTGGACTAGTTATTGGGAAATAAAAAAGAGCCTCAGTTGAGGCTCTTTTTTATTATGTATGAAGTCGATGAACGATGTTAGGCTGCTACAGGTTCTGCTTGCGGAGCCGGCTTTTGAACAGCAACCCCGCGCCAAGGTGTTCCAATTAGAGGCAGTAAGAAGTAATCTAAACCGATGTACCCGGCCACTTTCCAAGCCATAATCAAGCCCACGGCTACCACGAACAGCATCGGGTTGGTGCTGGCGCTACCGGCCATCATAAAGTTCCAGTTCATAAAACCACCGAAGAAAGCGGCGATGCCGGTGAAGAGGCCCAGAACCAGGGCGATACCAATAATCATTTCCCCATAGGCCACCATTGGAGCAAACCAGGTCCAAGCTTGAGCGTCGAGTAGAGATTGGATGAAAGTGCGATACCAGTCGAAGGCAATGGTTGGGCGACCGGCCTCAGGAATAACAATTGCATTTTCCCAGTAGCCTTTCAAAGCGACCCCGGTATCCACCCAGGCCGGGTTGTGAATTTTGTGAAGGGAAGCCTCGATCCACTGATAGCCGAGCCAAATTCGCAGCACCAGCCAGATCCAAGCCGCACCGGGACTACTTAATAACCATTGAACAAAGGGAGGGTCTTGCACAACTTCGTTTTTGTGAGTAACAGCGCCAGTCATTTTAAAATCTCCTTATGTATATCGCAATTGTGATTGCAGTTGTTGTAATTGATTTGATGATTGTATTGTATAATATTTCACAATTGCTGTGTAGCAGGAGATTCCCTAAACTTTCTCGCCCGCATGTCAGGATGAAAGCTTCACTTTGTGGGGATTTTCCTGACATGTCCGGAGAAAGCCTAAGGTCGCTCGCCTCTGGCCAGGCGGCGGTTGATATCATTGGAGACAACCGGCCTAGCAGCGGCTATGACCAGTCAAATGAAGGGTTTACAGGAAGAAGTTCGCTTACGTCCGGCTCGATGTGGAATAGCTGGTTCGGTAGGCTGAAGCCGGCTTCGAGGAGAATTTGTTCAGCCAATTCTCGATGGCGTCCGATCTCGGTGATGCGATGGGCATCGGAGTTGACGACGACCAGCCGGCCGCCTTCTTCACGGAACCACTGGAACATCGTCGTCAAGGCGGTCAGCCAACCCGGTTGATGGGTGAGAAAGGCTGTATTCAGTTCCAAGGCGCGACCGTAGCGGGCCACGGTGGACAATGCCTCGCGGATCGTGGGTTCCAAGCGGAAAGGATCGAACGTGTGGCCCAGCAGCGTCCCGCGCCAGAGAATGCGGTCGAAATGGGCAATGATGTCAAAATCGAAATTCATCGCCATTTGGGCCAACTCTTTGAAATAAGCAGCGTAAACCTCATCAGGCTTTCGGTCGGCAAAACAAACCGCTTCATGAATATTCTTGCCGTTGAGCCAATGCAGCGAGCTGATGACAACATCGAACGGATATTCCGCCAGCAGCGCGAGCGCTTGGTCAGCAAACATGTGGGGGTTGCCTAATTCGACGCCGGCGTGAACCGTTAAGCCCAGGGGTTCAAATTTAGCCCGGCAGTGGTCGATGGCTTCAAAGTAGGTCTCGATGCGGGGAAAGCCATGAATCTGGGAAGCAGGGTGCCATTCGGCGTGTTCGGTCAGGGCAATTTCGGTTAGGCCCAGATCGAGCGCATGGCGACACATCATCTCCGGTGTGTGATCGCCGTCAGGGCTGAAGGTGGAATGCATGTGGTAATCGGTGGTTAGGGTTGAATAGTTCATCAATAATTCCAATCGGTTACAAGAGTAAATGGTAATTTCAGTAGATCACGATTTCAAGAGCTGACGAGAAATATTAGAACACAGATGACACGGATCATACAGATTTTCACGGATAAGGCCTGATATAATTCAAGAAAATCCGTGTTTATCCGTACGATCTGTACGATCTGTGTTCAATTTATATAAAACTGTGATCTACTGAATTTGGTAATTGGCGGTTTAATCTCTAATTATCATTTACGCTTCTAAATGAGTAAGTATAAATAAAGAACTGACAGCAGGATAGCCCCGCCTAAGATAGCTCCGGCAAAGGTTTGGCCGACGGTGTGGCGCTGAAGGCGAACTCTGGCCCAGGCAATAATCGGGACGCTCATCACAAACCAAATCGACAAACTGCCGATGACCAGCCAAGCCATCACGGCCATTCCGGCGGCTGAGGCGCTGTGGAAACTGATTTTCCAGCGTAAGGTGATCGCCAAAAATATGACGGTTTGCAAGCACATCGCCGCCGCCAAGG
Organism: Anaerolineales bacterium; assembly: GCA_020634855.1. Taxonomy (GTDB): domain Bacteria; phylum Chloroflexota; class Anaerolineae; order 4572-78; family J111; genus JAGRBY01. The sequence goes on along the minus strand of JACKAU010000012.1, from coordinate 53,250 downwards.
CGACCAGCAATCGAGGCGCAGCGCCAAAGTGCAAAATACCCCAGGCCATGAAAGCTGCGGCCACGGTGACCAGTAGGGGGCGCGTTCGCTGCTCACGGACTTTAAGGTGGATATCGGTGATGAGGCCCTTTTTAAGCAGCCAAACCAGGTACAGCAGCGGCATCAACACCACCAACACCAGATAGACCCCCATCCAGTACCAAGTCGATCGGGAGGCCGGCAGACTCAGCACCCCCAAAGCGATACAGGCCGTTGTGGTTAGCGGCGGACTGCCGATTTGTGAAATCCAGAAGGCCAGCCGTTCATCCCAGGCCGCAGCACTTATAGCCGCTCTATTCTCCAGCAAATTTTCGCTAAGTTGTTCCATAAAAGACGCGAATCCTTTTGCATAGTGACCTGCATGTTTAGGCCGATACCAGTGTAAATCGCCCGATTAAAGGGTGAGTTAACATCTCTTTAAGCCCCCTTTAAGTTCGAGTTAACTATTTTTAATCACAATAATTATGCAACAAAGGTAGCCTGGTAATATTAAACATATTTTACACATCTTTTATATAACATTAAACTGACCTTAACAACCACTTCGCTTAACCATGCTATTTTAATTAGAAACACTGAGAGAGGATACCCGAATGAAGAAAATCAAGAAAATAAAGACTGCTCAACGAAAACTGGTCAACACGACCCACGACTTTATTTTCAAAAACATTCACGGCAATCGCCTTATCTATAACCAATGTTGGGAAGATCCTCGAATCGATCGCCAACTGCTGGAAATCAACCCCGACAGCAAATTAGTCATGATCACCAGCGCCGGTTGCAATGCTTTAGATTATTTACTCGACACACCGGATACTATCCACTGTGTCGATGTCAATCCTCGGCAAAACGCATTACTTCACCTGAAGCTGGCCTTTATTCGGGAAGGCAATTTCGATAACTTATTTAATATGTTTGGGATGGGCGCATACGGCACGTATCAAGAGCTATACCAGCAAGTTAGAGAACAACTACCTGACTATGCGCAGGATTTCTGGGATGAAAAGATCTATTACTTTGATCAAAGCAAACCGAAAAAATCGTTTTACTATCACGGCACCTCAGGCGATATCGCTTGGCTGCTCAGTCAGTGTTTACTTCAAACGAAAAAGAAGCTTCGTCGCCTCTTTTCGATCTAATCGACGCCGATAATTTGGACGATCAAAAAGAGATTTATTCCAAAATGGAGCCAACGTTATGGAACAGTATTAGCTGCTGGCTGGTGAAACACCCGCTGGTGTTGGCCATGTTGGGCGTACCAAGACCTCAAATTAAATTGATTGAGAAAAAACATCCCGACGGTGTGGTGGGTTATGTGCGTGATAATCTAAAACGCGTTTTTACTGAAGTAAAGATGAGCGAAAATTACTTCTGGCGAGTTTATTTAACCGGCTCCTACAGCCGAAGCTGTTGCCCCAACTATTTAAGACCGGAAAATTTAGAGCACCTGCAAACCCACTCCGATAGGATAAATCCCCATACCAGTACCCTGGCCGATTTTTTAAAAACGCAGCCAAGCCGTTATTCCCATTTCATCTTACTAGATCATCAGGATTGGTTGGCCTGGCATAATCCTCAGGGCTTAAAAGAAGAGTGGCAGCTAATTTTGGAAAATAGTCAGCCCGGGACTAAAATTCTCATGCGCTCGGCCAGTACCGATATTAATTTCATTCCAAAGTCAATCCAAGCCTCCCTTCAATTTTTTCCCCAGTTAACCTTACCATTACATCAATTAGACCGCGTGGGGACCTATGGCAGTTTGCACCTAGCCGAGGTGATATGACCCAGATCAATGTAACCTTACCAACCACCGACCAATCGCTGCGGATGGAGCAATATTATCGACTCCATTCAAAGATTTACGACGCCACTCGCTGGAGTTTTTTATTTGGCCGCCGCCAGATAATTGACAAGGTGGCTGCGTTACGCACCCCCAGCCATATTTTGGAAGTCGGCTGCGGCACGGGCAAAAATTTAGTCGCTTTGGGACAAACGTTTCCGCAAGCCAAAATCATTGGTCTCGATATTTCCGAATCGATGTTGAGCGTGGCTCGTAAAAATCTGGGATCGATGACTAAACGTATTTCGCTGCTTTGTACCTCATACGATCAATCGCTGAAATTGGCTCAATCGTTCGATTTAATTCTCTTTTCTTACTCCTTGACGATGATGAATCCCGGTTGGGATCAGGCCATCGAGCAGGCTTACCACGATTTAGCCGATGACGGTTTGATCGCTGCGGTTGATTTTCACAACTCAAGGTTGACCGGGTTCAAAAAGTGGATGGCTGTCAATCACGTGCGGATGGACGGTCACATTTATGAGAAACTTAATCAACGCTTCTCCCCTGAAATCTTTGAAGTTCAGCCTGCTTATGGTTTCCTGTGGCAATATTTTCTATTTGCCGGTAAAAAGTAAGGAGGTCATAATGACTAAAAAATTAAAACTATTTATCGCCATTGCAACCTTTTTGATGGTTCCTTTGCTCACTTACCTCTATTTATTTACCCAAAAGAAGCAACAGTATAAACTGATTGAGCAAACTCAAAAAGATATTATCAAGTCGTACGAAAACGAAATCACACTCAAAACCTTTAATGCGGACGCATTACCCCACCTTACCACCGGAGCCGTCACTATTCCTAACTTTCTACCAGAGCCGCTCTTTGCCGAACTTCACGACATCGTTTTAAAAGAAGCCAAAACAGAACGATCTTACCTGCCGGGCCATAAAAAAGGGGGGACCATTTCCTATGAGGAACTCCATCAGCTGGCGCCCAAAATCATCGCTCTCTATCATTCCCCGGAATTAAGACAGCTTATATCACAAATTGTGGGTGAGCCGGTCAAACCAACGCCAATTAACGACCAAAGTTCCTGCTCGCTGTTGTACTATGACAAACCGGGCGATCATATTGGCTGGCACTACGACCACAACTTCTACAACGGACGACATTTTACCGTATTACTGCCCCTCATAAACGAACATCTAGCGACCAAGGAACTGTCGTCAACGCGATTGATGGTAAAAAAGGATGACTTGGAAGAGATTGTGCCTACTCCACCCAATACACTGGTTCTGTTCGAAGGGGCGCGCACCATTCATAAAGTTACGCCGCTGGAACCCAACGAACTGAGGATTTTACTGAGCATGACCTTCTCCACCACATCCAGGGCATCGGCCCTAAAGCAGTAGCCCGTCGCTTTAAAGACACGGCCTTTTTTGGCGTGCGCGCCCTGTGGACATAGGTATTCGAAGATAAATGATGGTTCGGCATCCTCTCAAAAAGCAGAGACTTTCGCAACTACGGCAAATTCAAATTAGTCCTAGGTCACCCCAAATTTTGGCATAAAAAACACCAAAGCAGCCAGAACGTAGAAATTTTAGACGTTTTGGCTGCTTTGGTGCGTATTCCAACCAACAAATGGTCTATTTGATCGCTATTTTCTGACCACCATCGGACCTAATCGACGGCCGCCTAAGAGGTGCAGGTGCAAGTGGAAAACCTCTTGTCCGCCGTGTTTACCACAATTCACAATCAGACGATACCCATCCTCAGCAATGCCCTCATCTCAGGCTACTTTAGCCGCCACCACAAATAAATGTCCCAATATCTGCTCATCCTCCACAGTCACGTCGTCGACCGTCGGAATGAGTTTGTTGGGTACAATCAAAATATGGGTCGGGGCTTGCGGATTAATATCACGAAAGGCGGTGGCCGACTCGTCTTGATATACAATATCGGCCGGTATTTCTTTCCGAATGATCTTGCTAAAAATGGTTTCTTCAGCCATAAAAAAGCTTCTCACTAAAACTCAAAAGATCAAGCAGAAGTTCTTGCTTGATCTTTAATGTTAAATCTCTTCAGCCACCGTTCAGGATTTGGGCGTGCGGCGCAAATCAGGCATGTCCCGCTCTAGATATTGGCCCATCTCTTTCAGATGACCGTGAGTATAGGGCAGCAACGCCATATACCTGGCTCGTTTGACAGCCAAAGCCACTTGGCGCTGATATTTAGCACTGGCGCCTGTTTTACGGCGCGGGCGAAGGCTGCCGTCATCTTCGAGAAAATAACGTAAAGCTCGAAGATTTTTCCAATTGATATCCGCTAATTTAACCGGAGGTTTCTTGCGGCGACGCTGACCATAATTGGATCGTTGCCGTCCGGAAAAAGATCGATTGGATGATCGTCTCGGCGGCCGGGAGTCCGACCCGTTATCATCCGTATCTCTTCTTGGACTTCTACGTTTTGAAAATGAGCTGCTTTGTTCTTCGTCTGCCATCGTTTCTTATACCAATTAAGTAATATCTTTCAAAGAAAGTCCTTCATCGCTCAGGTAAGCCACCAACCCCTTCTTGTCGATGGTACGTAAGGCCCGGGTAGATACCTTCAGGCGAATTGAACGACCTAATTCAGGAACATAAATTTTTCGTTTTTGTAAATTGGGTAACCAGCGTCGTCTGGTTTTCTTCTGGGAAAATGGAACATTGTTACCGGTCAACGGTCCTTTGCCCGATATTTGACACTTGCGAGACATATAAAACTCCCTAATTCTTGAATACTAATTCAACGATTGCAATCAATAAAATTACCACACAATTTGCATATCGACAAATAGCGCGAAATAATTTTATCTGTTTTTCATTATTAAGAGATAAAAAGGGGGAAACCTAGATCGACATAAATACCCAACACCGTCGCCTTACGGCCACGAACTGTTCAACTGAATCTTGAGGTCTATTGCCGGGCAAGGTTCAGTTGAACAACTCAGACCAGAGCAACGGATTGTCCGCGGCTATCCCAGCGGTTCTTTACTGATTTGGAACAAACAAGACGGAGCACCAGCCGCTTTACATTCAATTTCTTCGACTCTAAAGTCTTTGCCGCCGCTAACCCAGCGCAGCCCTTCTTGCAGAATGCCCACAGCGCCGTAACATACCTGTCGGTCGGCCGTATGGTGCCAACACATAGGGCACACATGAATATAATAGTCGAAATGATCTTCGTGCTCGATGACTTCAGAGCGTTGGTCACTAAACTTATTAAAGGACTCAGCCATCGCTTTTAGCCCTACTTTCAATTTTGTACCTAGTGGTAAGACTTTGAAAGCCAAGTCGGCGGCGCCGGCCGTTGCCCCAAATTTTGACAACCCTTCAGCAAAAGAGGCCCGGCCGGAGCGAAGGGCCAAACCACGACCACCACGCGGACCATACATTTCGATAATACCTTGGGACAAGCCTGTGAAATCGGCAAAATCAAACTCGCGACTCAGGTTTGCCGGCGGATAGTTGTTAATAAGATGGGACAAACCGGCCAGATTTAACAATGCGTTAAGACCATTTTTGCCCATCACTTCTTCCAAAGCCTGGATATAAATCCGGCCCATCAAATTTGGATAGTTGAGTCCGCTTTTTTCACTCATAAGATATTATACCTTCTCTCGATGAATTCTAGGGGTCGGTATCAGATAAAATATTACCTGAGGTTGGTTATGTCTGCAAATATCAACGTGATTACTTTACTTAATGCCCCTCGCCCATGATACTCTTTGCTGTCATAATCGTCAAGCTAGGTTAGTCAATGTCTTTAAGGAATCCAACCTTTCTGGCGTTTGACCGGGTATTTTCGGGATAAACCGCGCAACTAGCTATCTACTCGCCAAACTTAATGCCTTGAGCCAGCGGCAACTCCGTTGACCAGTTGATGGTATTGGTCTGGCGGCGCATATAAGCCCGCCAGGCATCCGATCCCGACTGCCGCCCACCGCCGGTCTGTTTTTCGCCGCCAAATGCGCCGCCAATTTCCGCCCCAGAGGTGCCGATATTCACATTGGCAATGCCGCAGTCGGACCCCATCGTCGACAGGAAATACTCCGCGCTGCGCAGGCTGTCGGTAAACATGGCGCTCGACAACCCTTGCGGAACGCCGTTGTGGAGCGCGATAGCCTCATCGAGCGACCCATACTCTAGCACATAAAGAATAGGCGCAAAGGTTTCTTCGGCCACAATCTCACTCTGGCCGGGCATTTTGATGATGGTTGGCTCGACAAAGTTGGGGCCAACCTCCGGGCGAGGCCGGCCGCCGGTGACCACCTCGCCACCCTGGGCTTTGGCCCGTTCAACGGCGCTGACCATTTTTTCAACGGCCGATTGGTTGATCAACGGCCCCAGTAAAACGCCGTCCGTCAGGGGGTCGCCCATCGGAATATGCTGATAGGCTTTGGCCAACCGTTCGATCAGGGTGGGGGCAATGCTTTTGTGAACGATCAGCCGGCGGGTGGTGGTGCAGCGCTGCCCGGCCGTACCGACAGCCGCGAATAGGATCGCCCGCGTAGCCAATTCGAGATCGGCATTTTCGGTGACGATAATGCCGTTGTTACCACCCAACTCTAACAGCGACTTACCCAACCGGCCGGCCACCGTTTGAGCTACCTTCCGACCTGTCGGGATCGACCCGGTAAAGGCCATCAGCGGCAGCCGCTCATCTGCGGTCATCAATTGGCCGACCTCACCCGCGCCGATCACCAGGTTGAAGATGCCAGCCAGGCCGTAGTCGGCCATCACCTGATTGCAAAGATGCTGCACCGCAATAGCTGTTAGCGGGGCTAATTCACTGGGTTTCCAGATCATCACGTCGCCGCAGACAGCCGCGATCATCGCGTTCCAAGACCAGACCGCCACCGGAAAGTTGAAGGCGGTGATGACGCCAATCGGCCCCAGGGGATGCCATTGCTCATACATGCGGTGATTGGGGCGTTCGCTGGCCATCGTCAGCCCGTAAAGCTGACGCGACAACCCGACCGAGAAGTCACAAATGTCGATGGCCTCCTGCACCTCGCCCAGGCCCTCCACCCGAATCTTGCCGACTTCCAGCGAGACCAACTCGCCCAACGGCTCTTTGTACTCGCGTAAAATGCCACCAAAATCGCGGATGAGGTCGCCGCGTTTGGGCGGCGGTAGGGTTCGCCACTGTTGAAAGGCGCGTTGGGCTTGCTCGACCACCTGGTTGTAGGCCGCCGGTGTGGTCTGTTGGATAGCCGCAATCGGTTCGTTGTTCGTGGGATTGTACGACGTCAAAATAGCTCCGTCGGTTTCGATCCAACCATCCGGGCCGGTACAAGCGCCGAGGTTGACCGCTTTGAGATTGAGTTTGTTTAATAATGCGTTCACTATGTCCTCCAAAATATTCATTGAACAGGAATTATGTTTGATCCGGGCGTTCATGTCAAAATAATTTTTATTTGACCGGCGTTTGTGTTAAAGTAACCGTCTCCACTAACAGCACTGTATTCAACTTCCGAGGAAGGAGTCTTAGATGCAACTCGGCGATAGTAACCTTTTACGAACTAAAGCGTACATTAACGGCGAGTGGGTCGATGGACCGGATGGAGCCACTTTTCCGGTGACGAACCCGGCTACCGGCGAAGTCATCGCCAACGTCGCCCATGTCGGAGTCGAAGAGACCCGTCACGCCATCGATTTGGCTAACGTGGCCTTTAAAAGCTGGCGAAAACAGACCGGTAAAGCCCGCGCTAAAATTTTGCGAAAATGGGCCGATTTGATGATGGACAATCAACGAGACCTGGCGACGATTATGACCGCTGAGCAGGGCAAACCGTTGGCGGAAGCGATGGGTGAGATTGCCTATGCGGCCTCGTTCGTCGAGTGGTTTGGCGAAGAGGCCAAGCGAGTCTACGGCGACACCATCCCCGGTCACCAGCCGGACAAGCGCATTATCGTCCTCAAAGAGCCGATTGGCGTCTGCGCCGGCATCACCCCCTGGAACTTTCCTTCGGCGATGATTACCCGTAAGGGCGCACCGGCCATCGCCGCCGGCTGTACTATCATCTTCAAACCGGCTGCGCAAACGCCCCTGTCGGCGCTGGCCCTGTGCGAATTAGCCGAGCGAGCCGGGTTGCCGCCGGGTGTATTCAACGTGATCACCTGCCCCAGTGAGACAACGCCCGCCGTAGGGGAAGAGCTGACTACTAATCCGATCATTCGCAAAGTAGGCTTCACCGGCTCCACCAGTACCGGTAAACGATTGATGGCCCAAAGCGCCAGCACGGTCAAAAAAGTGTCACTCGAATTGGGCGGCAATGCGCCATTTATTGTATTTGACGATGCCGATCTCGATGCTGCCGTCGAAGGGGCGATGGCCTCGAAATATCGCAACGCCGGCCAGACCTGCGTCTGCGCTAACCGGATCTACGTCCAGGATGGCGTGTACGATGCTTTTTCCGCCAAATTGGTCGCGGCTACCCAACAGCTTAAAGTTGGCAACGGATTTGATGAAGGCGTGACCATCGGCCCGCTGATCGATGAACCGGCTCTGGAAAAAGTCGAGCGACTGGTGGCCGATGCTCTTGACAAGGGGGCCTCGCTGGCGCTGGGTGGTAAGCCCCACCCGCTAGGCGGTACGTTCTACGAGCCGACCGTGCTGACCCAGGTGACCAAAGGGATGGAAATCCAAGACGAAGAAATTTTTGGGCCGGTGTCTACGCTGTTTCGATTCAAAACCGATGAGGAAGCCATCGAGTTGGCTAATAACACCCCATATGGGTTGGCCTCCTATTTTTATAGTCGGGACATTAGCCGAGTCTGGCGGGTGGCCGAAGGGTTGGAGTACGGCATGATTGGCATCAACACCGGCATGATCTCCACCGAAGTGGCCCCGTTTGGCGGCGTCAAGGAGTCCGGCATCGGGCGCGAGGGATCGAAATACGGCATCGATGAGTGGATTGAGATCAAATATTTGTGCCTGGGTGGTATAGAATAAATTGAAGTAAGACAGGGGACAGTCACGGCAAGAGACTGTCCCCTGTTGCGCGAGACAATCAAATCAGCATCTTATAATCAAGGAAACTAATACAATCTGTATGGTTGTCACCAAATTCCAGACGTGATATACTCCTTATATAGGAGTATAGTCCTTGATCATCCTAATTACCGACCAGACCGTCTTTCCTGATACGTTGGCTTCCGCTCTCCCAACGCCTGTGCCCGTAATTCACTTTAAGAGTGTGATTGAGGCCAACGCCCATTTTGATAGCACCTCCCACAAACCAACGCACCATGACCTTATCTTAGTCGACGCACGAGGTAATACCGCTGTTGTGGCCGACTGTCGGCATTTATGCCAGCAAGCGCCGTCCCACCCGCTGCCCCTTATTGCGATAATCGACCGGCCCACCGATCGCGACGTTGTTTTTGAAGCCGGTGCGGATGATTATCTGCTATGGCCTCTGATCCCGGCCGAAGTTCAAACTCGACTGGCAAATTATTTGAATTATGCCTTATACGGGTTCGACAGTCTACTAAAAACCATCCATCAAATGAATAGCGGAGCCTCACCGCACACCTTGAATCGAGGCGTTAAAACTTTGGCCGAAACGTTTAGCGCGGCCGCGGCTTGGCTCCTCTTACCCCAATCGACTAACCCGGTTGAGTTCGAACTTGCGGGACAGTTCAACCTCCCTCCCTTATTTCGAAGAAATCCCCAGCTTTTAATTGAAGCGAGGCAAGGTCAACTAACCTCGTTCAACTCAGTCATCAATGCCCCGTTGATAATCGATTCGACAGATTTGGCCAAGGCCGACCCCATGGAAATGAACGGTTTGAATCACTATCTGATTTTGCCGCTCACCAGCGACCAAAAACTGATCGGGGTGCTCACGCTGGCTTACCATAGCCGTCCCGTGGTATCGATGGTGGAGCAAAAAAAACTGCTCATTTTAGGCCAAAATATTGGGACCTTGCTCGATATGTTTCACCACCAGGAAGAGAGCCAGATTCATGCGATGCAAAATGCGCTACTGGTTCTGATTACCCGCGTCGTCGATGAGCAGAGCGATCTCAATACCACGCTGTCATCAACGCTGGAATTGGCCACCCCTCTGTTTAATGCCTCAGGCAGTCATATCTGGCTTCTGACCGGCGACAAACAGGGGCTAGAGTTGACGGCGTCGTTGAGCCGTCGCTTTTCGACCAATACGGTGAATTACCGCCCCAAGGAGCGCGGGCTGGTGGGCTGGGTGGCCGAACACAGCCGGCCGCTGCTCATACCCGTCGCGGTGGATGATCCCCGTTTCGATCCGGCGGTCGATAAAATTGACGGCGTCGGGCAATATGCGCTGCTGGCGGTGCCGCTGAACCACCGCGCCAAACCCATCGGCGTTATGGCGCTTCATAATGAAAGAAAAATCCCGTTTACCGAGCAAGATCGGATCTTGTTGGAAGGCGTAGCCGCCTTAACGGCGTCGGTGATCGCTAACCGACAGCTTTGGCAAGAACTGCGAAATTATATGGACGAGCGAGAGCGCCTGTACAACCAAATGACCCAAAGCGAACGATTGGTGACCGTGGGTCGCTTAACCGCCAGCCTGTCGCACGAGATCAACAACCCCATGCAAGCGATCCAGGGAGCGCTAAATCTGGCGCTGGAAGAATTAGACCGACCGGCCGAATTGACCAACTATATCCAAATGAGCCTCAACGAATCAAAGCACGTGGTCCAACTGGTCAGCCGTATGCGGCAGCTTTATCGGCCCCAAAGCGAAAAGCCGCGCCTCTTGAACATCAACGCGTTGATCCAAGACGCGGCGGCGATCGGTCAACAAGAGTTGAAGCGCAAAAAAGTCGATTTGGTGATCGACTTGGATCCGCGCCTGCCGCTGACTGTCATTACTGGTCACCAACTACAACTGGTCTTTGTTAACCTCATTTTGAATTTAGGTGAGGTCATCGGTATGTCTGGTCAAGGCGTTTTACGATTACGGTCGCGGGCGCTACCCGAGGTCATTCAAATAGCGTTCTGTAGTGAGGCAGCTACCCTTGACATCGACCGTTGGATCAAAACCCTGCAACTGGAACCGAAACAAAAAATGGCCGAGGTCAATTTTAGCACATCAATGAGTTACGAAATTATCGCCGCCCATCACGGCGCTATCTATTTCAAACAACACGACCAGGAAGTAAGCTGGTATATAGAAATCCCTATCTTGACGCCGGAAGATTAAACCGGATGCTCTTCGCGGAGGTTACGATGACCCAACCCCATATCTTAATTGTCGATGATAACGAAACCGTTCGCTTCATTTTAATCCAGTCACTGAGACATGAGGATTATGTTATTGACAGCGCCTGCGACGGCTGCGAAGCGCTCAAAAAACTGGAGCAAACTGCTTATGATTTGCTCCTCTTAGATTTACATATGGCTCCCATAGACGGTATTGAAGTGTTGCATCGAGCCAGAGCGCTCGATCCCCACTTGGCGATCATTATTCTAACGGCTTACAGTTCTGTCGAAAGTGCGGTCGATGCCCTGCGGCAAGGGGCCTTCGATTATCTCTTTAAACCGGCTACGCCTGATGCTATCCGGCAGCGCGTTCGCGACGGCTTACAGCACCGGCAGCAGCAGTTGCACCAACAAAATTTACTCAACAAGATTGATAATCTCCGGCAAATGCTCAATGAGTTAGAGCCGGTCCAAACTATGCCTCATCCCCCTGAGCCTGACTCGCGATTTATGCGCTCAGGCCAACTGGTCATCGACAATCACCATCGCCTGGCAACATTAAATGATAGTCTGTTAGATTTGACCACCGCCGAATTCGACCTGCTGGTTTGTCTGGTTAAGGCCGCGCCGGAACCGGTTTGCCCCCGCGATCTGGTGAAATCCGCGCTGGGTTATGAGGTTGAAGAAATCGAAGCCCGCGATATTGCCAAATGGCATATCCACCAACTACGCCGCAAAATCGAAAACGGCACAACACCTCGTTTTATCAAAACTGTTCGCCACAAAGGATATATGTGGAGTGGGTAGTAATCCTCGAAAGTAGCCTTAAAGTCAAAAACCTGTAGGGTCTCCGCCAACCTTTGCCAACTTTGCCTAACCGCGCTGCGATATTTTTTCTGATATACTTTGTATCGTATTTATTTGGTAGATTTGGCTGTTAGGAGACTCTCATGAAATTTCAATCCAAAGGCGGTGGACAGTACAGTTTACGAAGCGGGCTAACCATTTATCCCTCCCAAGATAAGTTGATCAGCCAAACTTTGGTCGAACTCAAACAAAAGTTACCGGCGCATCTCATTGTTCTGGTCGATGTCACCGGGCAGGTGGTATCAGCCCAAGGGGAACAACAAAATGTCGATTTAGTGTCGTTGGGATCACTAATAGCCGGTGATTTGGCCGCCAGCCAAGAAATTGCTCGATTAACCGGGCAGTATCAAGACAATCAAATGGTCCTGCGTGAAGGTCAAAATTTTCATACGTTTATTATTGAAGCCGGAATGCATCTGGCGCTGCTGGTACAAGTACCCGATAGCGTTCCCCTCGGATGGGGTCGAATGTTGACCGTAAAAACCGCCCATCGTCTGGCCGAGATCGTCGAACAACCGCCCCAGCCTCACGAGCAGACGACTGCCCATAAGACAGAAGAGCTTTTTGAAGAAGAGGCGCTGTCAGAGTTATTTACCGACGCACTCGATGATCTCTGGATGGAGTAACTGAATGTTTATCAACTGGCAGCTTCGTGAACTCAATCTTAAAGTTGTTTATTATGGGCCGGCCTTGAGCGGCAAAACGACCAATTTAGAACAAATTCATTCCCACACCAACCCCAAACAGCGTGGAGAACTGGTCTCGCTCAAAACCAGAGAAGACCGCACGCTCTACTTTGACTTTTTGCAATTAGAGTTGGGCAAAATTAGCGGCTTATCACCCAAAATTCATCTTTACACGGTTCCCGGACAATCTTATTACGAAGCCAGCCGCAAGTTAGTTTTGCGTGGCGCCGATGGGGTGGTTTTTGTAGCCGACTCAAACAGGAATCGAGTCAATGAAAATTTAGAGTCTTGGGAGAACATGAAAGCGCACTTAATTTCACTGAATATCCCTTCAGACCTGCCTTTAATTGTTCAACTCAACAAACGCGACCTGCCCAATGCTATGTCTATTCCTGAGTTACGACAGAACTTGGGGTTAAACGGCAATCCCGTCTTTGAATCAATTGCGGTGCAAGGCAAAGGCGTCTTCAATACCCTCAAAGCCATCATTAATGGAGTCGTTATGCGCGTCCAGCGCGAAATGGCTTAAGCCTCAATCGTGATTATCCATAACCTATTAACAAGGAAAACTCATGTTTAAATCTACGCCGACCACCGGTTCGACTGAAATTGCCCGGCTGCTGACCGAAATGAATAAAAAGGGCGGATTTCCTATCTCGGTTTTAACCGATCGAGAAGGCTTTCCGATTGCCTCGGCCGCTAACCCGGATCAAGACCCGGATACCCAATCAGCCGTTGTAGCCCTTGTCCAAAAAACGGCTTCGCAAGTTAGCCATCAATTGGGCATGGCCCAGACCGATGAAATCTCTTTGTACGACGCCAAAGGTCGGCGGTTAGTGTGCCGACCATTTAGCGCCAACAACCATGAAATGATTTTGGCCGTTATTATTCCTGACCGTAGCCAAACTTATCGGCGTTTAACCAATCAAGCGGTTAACGCGATCAGGCGACAGTGGAGACTCTAGAGACAAACTTATGGCCTTACAAGGTAGCTTAAAGGAAATGACTGTAGCTGATTTAATCCAGCATAACTGCCTGGATAACAAGACAGCGCGTTTGACAATTGACCAAAATGGGCAAAGCGCCCTCCTCTTTTTCAAAGATGGTCAAGTCTCTCACGCTGCCATGGGCGATTTGCAGGGTGAAGAGGTTGTTTTTCAAATATTAAATTGGCACGACGGTCGATTTACATTAGAGATGGGATTTGAGTCGCCAACCGAGTCAATAAGCCGAAGTTGGTCTGGACTGTTATTGGAAGGCGCGCGTCGATTAGATGAGTTATCCGAGCAAACGAATGGGTCGCCCAACTCGCCATCGGTCACTTACGCTAATGGAGCATACCAGGATCGTCTATCGGACGTGTTCGAAGGGCTGTCTGATATCGAGGGGATGGCAGTGATTGGGGTTGATGGTGAAGTTCTGGCGGCCAGATTGCCTCAAGCCGCGCTAGATCAAGATGAGGTGGGGGCTATCGGCGCGGCTATTTTGGGCTTGAGCAAACGCAGTGTCGGTCAACTCAAACGCAGTAATTTCAAACAAGCGTTTCTGCAAGGTACGCAAGGCAATATCATTATTACAAACATCACCGACGAAGTCCTTTTTGTGGGGTTAACCCCCAACGATGTCAATATGGGCTTTGTTTTCGCCGAGGCGAGAGAAATCACGGCTAAAGTTCGTGATGTCTTAAGTAACTATTAGAAAGGTCTTATCAAGAAATTTGGGTAACAGCAGGCTGAAAAATCACCCATTCTGTTCTGATAATTGCCTAACAATCAAATTAATATCCATTTTTATTAATTAAGGAGAAATATCTGTGACAACAAAGAAGAGAAGTGAAAGATTGGCTGATGCCCTGGTTGAACTCCTGCGCGAGTCTTCCGATATTGATGGAGCAGCCATTGTTGGCGTCGATGGGTTAGTATACTCGGCCAATGTCCCCCAGAAAGCGCTCGATGAGGAGATGGTGGGCGCTACATCAGCGGCTATTTTGGGTTTGAGCAAACGCAGTGTCGGTCAGCTTAAACGAGGCGATTTCAAACAAGCCTTAATTCAAGGTGATGATGGCAATATTATTGTAACCAGTTTGAACGAAGAAACCCTGCTAATTGGTCTTACCCCCAACGACGTCAACCTGGGGATGGCCTTTGCCGAAACCCGCAACATGATCGCCACTCTCACCGCTATTCTTTAGGACTTACGCAGTTGGGTGTTACGAACCAGGTGACAGTCACTTTTTACCGAAAATGAACGTCTGTTTAGTCCAAACAGGTCGATTATTACACCCAAGTGACTGTCACCATTTGAACTGCGTAACTCATATTCTTGTCAACTAAATTTAACTACATAAGGAGATAATCCCAATGGAAGACCGCAATAGTTGGAGTATTAAGGACGAAGCCATTCTAACGGATCTCGTCACTCTGATGAATTTGTCCGATGAGGAAAAGCAGGCGTTGGCCGCCAGCAGACCTCAAGCCGAAGAAATGGCCCCACAGTTGATCAACGCCTTTTATGAGCGGTTACTATCACACGACAACACGGCCGAATATTTCGGCGGGAACGGCATGGTTGAGCATTTGCGCGGCACGCTGGAAGCCTGGTTTATCCAACTCTTTTCAGGCAATTACGACACCGATTACGTCAACAGCCGTCTGACAATTGGCAAAACTCACGTTCGCATCGGGTTGCCCGTGCGATACCCGCTGGCGATGATGGATGTGCTGGTAGAATATGGAGAAAGAATCGCCAACATGAACGGTAATGCCGAAGTTACGGGTCGGGCCTTCCGCAAACTGGCCGCGCTAGACATCGCCATTTTCAATCAAGCCTACGAAAACACGCAGCTCGATCACCTGGCTGAAGTCGTTGGGAATGAGCGCCTGGCTCGCCGGCTTTTAACGAAATAATCGTTTTCCCAAGTTAATAATCCCACTTCAAGCATCCACTTCTAGGGTATATCACCTCTAGAGGTAGGTGCTTTTTGGTTTAAAGCGCCCTCAACACGCTCGAATCGAAATCACCGGCAAGTTGCAAATATTCGAAAAAGTGGTAACGTTCACCTACCATTAATCAACTTAATTATTTTAGAGAAGCAGGAGGTTATAATGGACAAACAAACGCTCATTGATCATCTCAACGAAGATCTAGCCGGTGAACTGAGCGCCATTATTCAGTATATCACCTACGCGGCTAAGGCTACCGGCCCGTTTCGGCCGCAGTTAGCCCAGTTTTTTCTAGCCGAAGTAGCGGACGAACAAATGCATGCCCAGTTTTTGGCTAACAAAATTGTGGCGCTGGGGGGCGAACCGATCACCACACCTGAGCCGGTGCCGGAGGCAGCGACCAACCGGGAGATGCTGACCGCCGTGTTGACGGCTGAACTACGAGCAGCTAAAAATTACAGTAACCGCGCCCAAGAAGCTGAAGAATTCGGCGATAAAGGCTTGGTGGTTCAGCTTGAAGATATGGTGCGTGATGAATCGGGCCATTCTGAAGAGACGGAACGCATGTTGCGCGATTGGCCGCTTTAATCCCGCTTAGATAGTTCGACCACAAGTAGACCAGGTTCATATCATCGACCTGGTCTGCTTTTTATTATGATGAAGAAAGGCTAAGGGGTTTATGGATAAAGTTATCATCACCGCCGCTGTGACCGGGTCGGCGCCGACCAAAGAGATGAGTCCGGCTGTACCCTATTCGCCTGAGGAAATTGCCCAGGCGGCTCTTGACTGCTGGCGCGCTGGAGCCGCCATCGCTCACATCCACGTGCGCGATCCCCAAACAGGCGCGCCGGAGTTTAGATTGGATCTATTCCGGGAGGTGTTAGAGCGCATTCGAGCCGAATGTGATATGGTGGTCAATTTGACCACCAGCGGGCTGTATCTGAGCGGCAGCGAAGCCGAGATCATCGAGCAGCGGCTTGAGCCGGTTAGCCTACGGCCCGAAATCTGCTCGCTGGATGTGGGTTCGGTGAATTTTCGAGACAGGGTCTTTTTGAATTCGCCCAATTGGGCCGAAACGGCCGCTAGGCAGATGCAAGCCGCCGGAGTCAAGCCTGAAATCGAGGTTTTTGAGGTTGGCCATATCGACCAGGCATTAGACCTGATTAAAAAAGGGTTGATCGATGAGCCGCCCTGGTTCCAGTTGTGCATGGGCATCAAATGGGGTATCGCCGCGATGCCGGAAAATTTGCTGTTTATGAAGAGCAAGCTTCCCTCTCAAGCGCGTTGGTCGGTGCTGGGCGTGGGGAAGCAGCAGTTACCCATGATTGCTTTGGGCATTCTTTTAGGCGGCAACATCCGGGTAGGGGTTGAAGATAATCTCTATCTTAGCCCAGGCGTTTTGGCCCAAAGCAACGCCGAAATGGTGGCTCAGGCCGTTAACTTGGTCAAGCACCTTCAGCGCGAGGTAGCCACGCCCGCTGACGCCCGAGAAATATTGGGACTTATCCGGTAGCCGTCTCGCCCTCTTTAGAAATCCTCAATTATTCCGACCTCACGTCCTCTTATCTTACGAAAACGAGAATTAAATTCGGGTATACTGGCCGTTCCCAACCCGTGGCAATGGTGACGGATTCCCATCTATCACCCGAACCTTGGCCAACGCCAATTTCGAGGCGGTCCTAAGAACCAAGGTTGTTATTGTTAGCCGCTATCGTTTATAATCAAAGTCAAACAGTGAACCGATCATATCAAAATACCGGGACAATTAGATGACAAATCCCCAAAAGATTGTTATTGCCGCTCTATCCCTAGTGGCGATCACCATTTTAGCAGGACTGGGTTGCGCGATTGCCTATCTTTTTTTAGGTTCGACAGCCCTGCCTGACACCGAGCCGGAGATTATCGCCCGGCAAGCGCCGGCCGCTCTGGCCGAAGCGCCGCTGACACCTACAGCCACACCTCAACCCACCACCACCTCCCTACCGCCCACCGCCACGCCCGAACCAACCGCGACCGGCACTCGGGTGGTGACCGTCACCGTCCCACCGACGCCTACCCCAACTCGAGCCAACTGTGAAGACGACATCAATAATTTTGAAGCCAGCGGCCTCATTACTAATGAACAAGTCCAAGATTATTTACGCCGAACCATTCCGCTTGATCATCTTGAAAATTGCCGTGAAATCCGTTACATTCCGCAACAAGCTGCCGCACATGGCACAGCAATTAGCGGCACCTTTATTCCCGTCTATCGTGAGATTTATGTCTATGCCAACACAGCCAGTCTACGAGGGGTTGACGATCTACTCGATACCTTGGTGCATGAGGTAGGCCACAATGTTCATTACAACATTCGCCGGGATAATTTTGCTCTCGATGTCGAGTGGTCGGCGTTGTATCAGGACAGTCTCAAGACCTACCGAGAGACAGGTATGGGGTTTGTTTCAACCTATGCCCAAACCAACAAATATGAGGATTTTGCTGAAACTTACATGGCCTACGTTCGCGCCCCTGAAATTTTGAAGTATTATAATCTCAACAAATATGAGTTTATGAGACAGCACATTTTCAACGGTTTCGAGTACGAACCGTAGTTCGAATTATTGACGGTAGATCAAATTCGGTGCTAGAATCTAAAAAAATCTTAGGGGCGGGTTAACCTATGTTATTCACCATTGATATCGGCAATACCAATATTACCTTTGGATTGTATGACAAACAACAAACCCTAAAATACCACTGGCGCATCAAAACCGATCATGGTCGTCTGGCGGATGAGTATGGTATTATCATTTTGGGTTTGATGCGTCATGAAGGGCTGGATTTCCGGCAGATCAGGGGTGTGGCCATCGCCAGTGTGGTGCCGCCGCTTACCCCGGTTTTTGATGAAATGATCGAACGATACATCAGACAGAAACCGCTGGTTGTGGGGGCCGGGGTCAAAACCGGTGTCCAAATTCGCTATGACAGCCCACGTGACGTGGGCGCCGACCGCATTGTTGACGCCGCAGCCACCTTTAATATGTACGGCGGGCCGGCCTGTATTGTCGATTTTGGGACGGCCACTACCTTCGACGCCATCTCTGAAAAAGGTGAATATTTGGGCGGAGCCATTGCGCCCGGCGTAGGCATCGCCGCCGAGGCGCTTTTTAGCCGCACCTCCAAGCTACCACGAGTCGATCTGGTGCGCCCACCCCGAGCGATTGGCTCAAATACGGTCAACGCCATCCAAAGTGGCATGATCTTTGGCTATGTGGGTCTGGTCGAAGGAATGGTCGCCCGCTTTAAGGCCGAACTCGGCGATCACATGCGCGTGATCGGTACGGGGGGGTTGGCCCAAACCATTGCTCAAGAAACTGACGTAATCGAAGTTGTAAATCCGTGGTTGACCCTGGAGGGCTTACGGTTGATTTGGGAGATGAATCAGTGAGTCATCAGGGGATTTTTGGCGGGAAGCGGATTGTTTTAGGTGTTACCGGCGGCATTGCGGCTTACAAAGCAGCGACCGTGTGCAGCCGCTTGGTGCAAGCCGGCGCACTGGTCGATGTGGTTATGACCGAGGCGGCCCAGAAATTTATCAGCCAGCTTACCTTTCAAGCGTTAACCCATCGCCCCATTTACACTGATATGTTCCACATTCCCGGCGGCGAAAACATTCCGCACATTGTCCTGGCCGACTCGGCGGATTTACTGTTGATTGCGCCGGCCACGGCTAACACCATCGGCAAGGTGGCGAATGGGCTGGCCGATAACCTACTTAGCGCCATTGCCCTAGCTACCCCGGCCCCCAAATTGATGGCCCCGGCTATGGAAACCGATATGTGGCGACATCCGGCCACGCAGCGAAATGTAGCGACGCTGAAAGGCTGGGGCATAGAGGTTATCGGGCCGGCGGCCGGTCGATTAGCCTCGGGAGCGATGGGCGAGGGACGGTTGGTTGAGCCGGATGAGATTGTCGCGGCCGCTCAAATAATTTTGGCGCGACAAGGCGATCTGGCCGGGCGGACAGTGGTGGTCACCGCCGGCGGAACCCGTGAGGCCATCGATCCAGTGCGGTTTGTGAGCAACCATTCCAGCGGCAAAATGGGCTATGCCGTGGCCGAAGCCGCCCGAGATCGCGGCGCGCAGGTCACGCTGATTACCTCGGCAAATTTGCCAGCGCCTTTTGGAATGGCAGTGGTTCGGGTCGATTCGGCTCAGGAGATGCTCGACGCTGTGTTGACGGCCACAGACCAGGCTACAGCTTTAATAATGGCCGCTGCCGTCGCCGATTTCAGGCCTCTAACCGTGGCCGAGCAAAAGATCAAGAAGCGGGGCGACACCGAGGGATTAGTGCTGGAGTTGGTGCGTAACCCGGATATTTTAGCGGAAGTAGCGGCCAGAAAAGCAACGGGGACCGGGCCAGATATTACCGTTGGATTTGCGGCAGAGACCCACGATTTACTGGCCAATGCCCATGAGAAGTTAAAACGAAAACGGCTTGACCTCATTGTGGCTAATGATGTAACGGCCACGGATGCCGGTTTTGCCGTGGACACCAACCGAGTGACCCTGTTGGGGACTGACGGTTCAATCGAAGAAACGCCTTTGATGACAAAGCGTGAAGTTGCGGAAACCATTCTCGACCGGGTTGCGCGATTTCTGACGGATTCCTAACGTCAGTAGCCGTCAGTTTGCGGCTCGACCGTACCCCATCTCATCCATTGCCGAAATCATATCTCTGAGGCTGGTTACTTGATCTTGCAGGTTTTCATCCAGCCGCTGAAGGCGATTGTCTTTGAAATCACCCTTGGCCGTGACCAACAGCATTTCGGCGTGGGTGGCCCCTAGATCGGATGCAATCTTCTGTATCCGCAATTCGGCCTGATTTTGAAACGATTGGAGTTGTTGCAACGCCTTTTGATGTTTGCGTTTGCTTTCTAGCAGGCTCCTTAATGAGGCCAAATTTTCTTCATCGGCACTCAATAGCTGGCGATGAAGCTTTTCAATTTCAAATGAAAACTGTCGGATTTCACGCGTAAGATTGCGCTGACCGTATAGCTTTTTAAGCGCTGTTTCCAGCCGGTCCAAATTTGCTAACCACTCATCAACCGGCTTAATAATCAGCGCCAAGCGATCTTGCATTGGACCGGCCGGGTGTTGTTGGGCGGTTTTACGGATCAACTGGGCATAATGTCTGGCTTCACGCAGAGATCGCTTAACGGTGATAGGGGCGGATGTGACGTTAATGGGTTGATCAAACACAGATTTGACAAAAAGACTGAAGATTTTGAGGATAAGCGTCGTAGAAAGATAAATAATCCCAAATCCAACAGCCAAAATTAATACTAATATTAGCGCGACAACCAAAAATGGCATGATAACGTGCCCCTTTGTAATTATGAAATAAAGCCAAACTGAATAAAATTATAGCACAAAAGTACGAAGTCCTAAAAAGAGGGTATAAATATGAAATGAACCGGTGTTTTTTTGCAGTTCCAACTTTAGACCGATTGATAATACGTCTAAAGACTCATTACACCTTTCCCGCAACACCTTATACTAGTAGTTACTCTAGATCTATACGCATTATTTCCCCATAAGTTTCCGGACTCTTGAAATTTACCAACTTAAAGACCTGGCTAGTCGCTATTGCAATACCGGCTTTTGAAAATCTGCGCTACTTCTAGCTGCCGTACGGGAGGGTTCAACGCTATTGGTCGCTTCGATTTTTCAATCGTTTTTCTAACTACGACCAATATTTATTACGATCAATGCCAATTTATGGAAAGAGAGATAAAGAGAGATTTTAACACATGTTTCAAAAAATCAAGAGTGAAGTACAAATATTTATAACCCTCGTATTTGCGGCCGCAGTGCTCATCTTCTTATCGATGAGCGTCCAGGTTTCCAATGATCCGGCGCCAGCCGCAGGGCCAACTGTTGAAACCACCGTTATAAAAGCTGATTCGGAATCATCATTTCGAGAAAAAATTATCGCTGAGTATGGATTAACCGAGGACGAGGTCACAATCGCGGCCGCTAACCTGAGCGTTAGCGTCAATCCATCTAGTGTTAATAGAAACCCTAACAGTTCCTTAAGTATCAAAGTCACTATTACTAATAATGGTCCTTCGCCGGTTAATTACATCTTTTTCCAATCAGATTTCCCAAAAGAGTATGTGTTTAATAACTTCAATTCGTTCGTCGGAACAGGTTCGCCTGTGGTTACCAACGGCCAAAATATTTTATTTCTACCCGGACCATTGGCAGCCAATGGGGGCCAAGCCTCTATCACAGTCAATGGCACAATAGCCGCCAATAGTTGTAACGGAGCCGCCTTTTACACGGCGACGGTATATCCCTTGTTTGAAACAACGAACATCAAACAGAGTAGCACCACTATAAACATCGTTAATTCGCAGACTTGTGGCGATATGTATTTTCCTCAACTCAGTAAATTTCCCACGCCAACGCCCCAGCCCTTGGTGTATGAGGCCACATTCGATGATGATGATGGCTGGCCCACCGGTGAGTTTGATATCGATGATGATGACGAGGATGACTGCGCCGCCGACATTGACGGTGGCAAGTATAAAGCCACTGCCTATAAAGATGAAACCTGTTTCTTCCCCGCGCCGAAAGCGGCCGAACGCACCATTGGCGCGTTTGAAGTTGAATTCAAACGCGATGGCGACAGCGACAGTGATAAATTCGACGCCGGCATCTACATCGACGGCGAAGGCGGCGATGAATATTATCTATTCAGAATAGAATATGACAACAACAACTGCGATTACCGACTGTATCGACACGACAGTTCGAAAGTCAGTGGCGATTGCGATGATGAGAGCAACGGGTATAAAAACACAAACACGCTCAGAATAACCCGTAACAGTAGTGGCGCCATATCCATTTATCTGAATGGCCAATTCCTTAGAAGCTATACAGATGGCTCACCGTACGGGGGTAAAGGAACCGGGGTCTACCTGCGGGAGAGAACCAATGATGGTAAGATTGTCGTTGATTTCGATAATTTCAAGGTGTTCACCAACTAATGCCGCCGGTATTACACGGGTCGGTTGTTAGATAAAAAAACGGCGTTGGCCATAAGCCAACGCCGTTTTTAATTCTCGGCGGCAATTTCCAGCCGCGGCGCGGTCAACCGATTCGGGTCGCCGTCTGAAATGTAATATTCTTGGGGATTCTGCTCAAAATAGGTCAGCCAGTGATCCATCCAAGTGCTGCTAATCTCCAAACGAGAAACCTTATATCGCTCAAACGTAGGGTCAAAGGGAGACACCGACGGCCCGCCCCAAGCGGCCACATTACCGGCGTAACTATAATTGTACCCCCCCCAATTGCCGGCCTTTAAGAAATCGAGCGTAAAGGGGAAGCCGCCGTACGGAACCGATAACGTTTTGACGGTATAGTCGGGGACTAACGTTTCGATGACATGCTTACTGACGGCCAATTCCCATTCGATCCGCTCGGCGGTGGCCACGGACAGATCGGTGTGATTGACCGTATGGCTGCCGATCTCCATCCCTACATCAACCAAAAATTGGAGCTTAGCTTTGGCCCACTCAGGCTGCCCAAAAATCGCGATGTTATCTTGAACGTCATTACCGAGTACAAAAAACGTGGCATGCGGCGGCCAATCATCGCCGTACTGATAGTGAAAGTTCATCATAATGCCGACCGCACTGTCGGCATCGATGGTATTATCGGGCAGCATGCGAAATTGGCTGATGTCCGAGTCATCAAAGGTTAGCACGATAGGTTTCTTGCCGGGCGGCACGTTAGGCAAACCGTTCACCACATCGATAAAATTGACCGGGTAGTAACCCTGATCGTAGAGGCGCTGAAGATCATTGCGAAAATTATCGGGAGTCCGCTGGTAGCGATCTTCAGGATAACTGATGCGGTGGTATTCTAACACCATCACCTGCCCCAGTTCATTGGCGTCGGCGAAATAGGGTCTGGCGGAGGTCGCCTCGGGCGTAATCGTTTCTTTAAACCGCTTCCCTTCGCTTAGCGTCAAACTGGGTTCAGGGGTCACCGTTACAAAGACAATGTTTGATTTGGTTGGGGTGTCGTTGGACACAACTTGAATAAAGCTACAGCCCACCGCCATTACCCCACCAAGCACCAATAAAACGGTTATCGTAATAAATTTGTGGAAAAAAGTTTGGGTCAGAAAGTTTGTTGTCACTCATTTATTGTAAAGTAAAAATAAGAAGATTGCAAAATAAGTTTACATAAATGAGCGATAAAATTTGGCTTCGGCTAGGCTTTAGGGGGCGACAGCCGGCGTAAGAACTCAAACGTATAAATACCGGTGCGGTGCCCATCGATCCAGTTGAATTGCAGGGCGTAATTACCCACCAGTTCTACCGGATTACCCGGCGTCAGATCGCCGCTGGCCAAAGCCTGATCCGGTTTCAAAATACGGAGAGGATCATCGTCTTTGCGCTGCTCGTTGCAAGCAGCGCATGGACAATTTTTACGCAGCAAATCAAGCGGATATATGCTTTCAAATCCGTCACCCCAGGTAATCCGAACTTGGCGCTGCTTCAAGTCCACTTCTACATTGGTGGCATGTTTTTGCTCCGGGGTTAATCGCTCTATCGACATCTGGCTTAATTACCTCACTGTGCAGTCAATTTGGGCTAGATTGTACACGTTCAAAGTTTAAATTACAAAGTCGTCGGGGGGAGAGTTATAGAGTTTATAGAGTTTATGGAGTTTGTGGAGTTTAGGGTGGAGATGAAAAAGCTGTCGATCTAAGGGATTTCGGCTATAATCAGATTAAGACTAAAACTACCGGAGACAGTTATGACCAGTCCTCGTCCCAACAGCCTGGTGCTTTACAAAAATCGACCCGCTAAACTCCTTCAGAGCGGTGACAAATTAGAGATCAAATTAGAAGATGGCCGACATCTCAAGGTGCGGCCCAAAGATGTGGCGTTGTTACACCCCGGCCCGATGGACAATCTCAGCGAGTTGAAGCCCCAATTCGGCGAAGTCGAAACTGCCTGGGAACTGTTGGCGGGCAGCACTACCTCGCTGCCGGAACTGGCCGACCTGATCTTTGAAGCGTACACCCCGGCCACAGCCTGGGCTACCTGGGAGTTGGTGCTGGACGGCCTCTATTTCTCCGGCGAACCCGACGCCATCACGGCCGTCTCGGCAGAGCAAGTGGCCCAAACTAAAGTGGAACGAGCCGCAAAAATAGCCAGAGAGCAAGCCTGGAGCGAATTCATTGATCGCGCCCGCCAAGGACAGGTTAAGCCCGACGACCAGATTTATCTACGCGATGTGGAAACGCTGGCCTACGGTCGGGTTGACCGAAGCCGGGTTCTAAACGCCTTAGATATGTCAGAAACCCCCGAAACGGCCCACGCCTGGCTGCTGAAAACCGGCGTTTGGGACGAAACCACAAATCCGTATCCCTCACGCCTAGGTCTGCTTTCCAACTCCTCATCGGCTGAATTAACCGCTTTGCCGCCAGAGGAGCGGCTCGATTTAACCCACCTTCCTGCCTTCGCCATCGATGACGAGGGCAGCCAGGACCCTGATGATGCGCTCAGCCTGGAAGGCAGCCGGCTGTGGGTCCACATCGCCGATGTCGCCGCATTGGTTACACCCGATAGCCCCGCCGATCTGGAAGCCCGGGCGCGGGGAGCCAACCTGTACCTGCCGGAGCGAACCGTTACCATGCTGCCGTCTCAGGCAACTCGCCTTCTAGCACTGGGATTGTCCGAAATCTCGCCCGCGCTCTCCATGGGATTGGATTTGAATGACCAGGGGGAAGTGACTAATTTGGAGATTCGACCCAGTTGGGTCAAAGTTCAACGGTTGAGCTACGAAGAGGTTGAGGCCCATCTGGATCAGACGCCGTTTAAGCAACTTTATCAAGTTGCTCAAACCATCCAGGCCCGCCGCCGGGCTAACGGTGAAATCTCAATCGACCTGCCTGAGGTCAAGATCAGGGTCATCGACGGCGAGGTCGTCATCAAACCGCTGCCCTCTTTGCGCAGCCGAGACTTAGTTCGAGAGGCCATGCTCGCTGCCGGAGAGGCTGTCGCCCGCTTTGCGGCCCGTCAAGGCATCCCTTTTCCTTTTACCACGCAAGATGCGCCCGAACCCAACGACTTTCCCGATACCATCGCCGGCCATTTTGCCCGGCGGTTAACCCTCCGGCGCAGCCAATTGACCAGTATGCCGGGACCCCACGCCGGCCTGGGCTTAGAGATCTACACCAAAGCCACCAGTCCCCTCAGACGATACTCCGATCTAGTGGTGCATCAGCAACTGCGGGCTTATTTGCAAGGGACTCGTTTGCTGGATACGCAGCAGATCTTGGAGCGGGTTGGCGCGGCTGAGGCGGTGGAAGGCGATGTGCGCCGCGCCGAACGGCTTTCACGCCAGCATTGGACGCTGGTCTACCTTATGCGCCGGCCCGACTGGCATGGTCAGGGTGTAGTGCTGGAAAAACGCGGCCCGCGCAGCCTCATTCTCATTCCGGAACTCGATTTGGAAACACAACTCCACTTGCGTGAAGATTTGCCGCCCGACTCGACGGTGGCACTCAAACTCAACCGTGTTAATCTGGCTGAGTTAGACGCGCACTTTCGCATCGCGACCGAATGATCGTAGCCGCAGTCTGATTAGGCATCCGGGAGCGGCCGTTTTGCCTCGGGAGAAACCGGGTCGGTGGGGAGGGGTGGAGTAGGCGCACCCGTTGGTTCAGACGCCGCTTCTGAATCGGGAAATGGATCGAGATCAAACATTTTGTGCCAGGCATAAACGCCCAACAGCTTGACGGTCGCCAGCACCGGCGCGGCCAGCATTACGCCTAACAAGCCGGCCAGGATACTACCCATAATTGCTCCGATCATGACCAGCAACGGATGTAGCCCTAACGCTCCGCCCACTATCCGCGGATTAAGCCAGTTGCCCTCAATCTGCTGTAAAACAATCCCAATGCCCAATACCAGTAAACCGAACCACAGCGGGCTAAGCCCCAACCAATTCTCTCCTTGAAACACAGCCACCGCCGTCGATAAGGCCACCGTAATAAACGCCCCCACAAACGGGATAAAGTCCAAAACTCCGGCTAAAACCCCCAACAGGAAGGCATACCGCACCCCCAAAATCCACAATACAACGGTAAAAATCACGGCCATCAGTGTTGCCAGCAGAGTTTGGCCCCGGAGATAGCTATTCCAGATGCGCCCCGTTTCCGAGAGTAACCGTTTGACGTCCTGGCGGTAACCCGGCTGGTAGATGGCATCGCTAATCAAACCGCCAAAACGGGGCCAATCGATAGCAAAATAGATCGACAAGACAAACACCAACACCGCCCAACCAATCCAGCTAGCCGTCATCGACGCCGCTACCGTGACAAATTGAGCGCTCTGGCTCAAAATCGACTGGAAGCCCGAAGCTAACTGTTGTAAAATGGTATTGAAATCTATCTCGAATTGATTAGGTTGAAACGTCCAGGGGCCGAACGTGAACGAACGCGACAAGAAATCTTCAAACTGGGTCGGCCCGTTGACGATAACCTCCTGACCGACGTCAATTAATCCGGCCGATTGTTGGTAAATCGTCACACTGGCCATAGTCAGCAGGCCAAACACAATTAAGGCAAACGTGGTGTATACTATACCGATGGCTCCGCCCCGACTCATTGGGGTTCGTTGGTCAAGTAAAACGATCAGCGGATTAAGAATGTAAGCAATAATCCCCGCTACAACCAGCGGGCTAATGATGGCTTGAAAACGCCAAACCGCTAAACTCAATAAAATGGTGGCAAACGCGGCTACAAACAGCTTAGTTGGCGTACTCCAATTGGGAGAACGCAGATGCGATGACATAGGTTTTATCCCCACTCAAAGGAAATAGACTCATGATGATCATAGCCTGTTTTTGGGCGGATGCCAAGTTGATACAAGCCAACTTCTTGTCAGATTAGAAACCCGTCTGCGCCGAAAGATCATCGCAGCCCGGCCCACCGCTGACTAAATACAGTCTCCCTTATAAAAATTGCTTCCACTTTTATCCTGTGCTAGACTCTAGCCGATTCAAAATCGCTGTGAGAAAATTCACGACTTGCCATCCGTAATCCATTTCGATTTGCCAAGAAGGAGGATTTATCCTTGGAAATCCGAAAGATTGTTTTAATTCAACCCGGCCGAGAAGGCCGGATTTTTGGTAAAGCCCCCGCTGCGTCTTATACGCTGATGCGACTGGCTTCATTGGTGCCCGACGATATCGATGTCGAGATCTGGCACAATGACTGGGAGCCTGTCGAGAAAAAACTGCGCAGTTTAGGCAAGCACGACCTGGTCGGTATTACGGCCAAAACGCTGGAGGTTGAACAGGCCGAGCATTTTGCTCAAATCGCCCGCGAAGCCGGAGTCGAAACCATTGTTGTCGGCGGGAACCACGCCACCCTGATGCCGGAGGACGTCAAACGCTGGGCTGATGTGGTGGTTACAGGCGAGGCGTACCGTACTTGGCCCAAAATTATCGCCGATTTTCAAAACGATACGCTTCAGCCGCATTATGATGATACTGAGTGGGCCGATCTCAAAGGCGTCGCGCCGTTGACCGATCGGGTCATCAACCAGGTTGACGAACGGCGACGCTTTTGGACCCCTATGATGGAAATTACGCGCGGCTGTCCCCGTAACTGTTCCTTCTGTACGGCCATCCGCGTTAGTGGGCAAAAGATGCGGTTCCGTCCGGTCGAAGAGATCGTCGAAGAGATCGAACGGCGTAAACTCGACCGCTTTTTCCTGACGGATGACAATTTTGGGCTTTCCTTTATTATCGACCCTGAGTACACCGAAAGGCTATTCTTGGCGCTGGAAAAACTGCCGCTGCGCGGCTGGACCACTCAGGCCGAAATGGCCGTATCCAACCATCCGGACCTGCTCAAATTAGCCAAACGGGCCCACCTCGACAAGTTTTTCATTGGCTTTGAGTCGGTTAATCCGGACAACTGGCGCGAGTTAGGGGGCAAGAGCAAAGGACTAATCAAGCAATACCAAGCCTCGATCAAAGGTATT
This sequence comes from Anaerolineales bacterium, assembly GCA_020634855.1. Lineage (GTDB taxonomy): Bacteria > Chloroflexota > Anaerolineae > 4572-78 > J111 > JAGRBY01. The sequence goes on along the minus strand of JACKAU010000012.1, from coordinate 24,637 downwards.
CAGGAACACGGCATCGGCGTGGTGGGGTTGTTTGTATTTGGCTTTGATAATGATACCCCCAAAGTGATGTGGGATACCTGGGAATTCGGCAAAAATTCGGGCCTAGACAGTATGAGCACCACGGTATTGACCCCGTATCCGGGCACACCTTTCCGAAATCAGTTACTCCAGGAAGACCGTCTAATCCCCGACAAAACTTGGCGCTACTACGATACGGCTCACGTCGTTTACTATCCGAAACAAATGACGGTTCCAGAATTCGAGCAGGAATATGACAAAGTTTGTCGGGCCATTTACTCGCCTTACCGTATTGCTCAGCGCGGTCTGCGCGCGCTGGCCCGCCATCCCATTCGGCGGATGCCGGCTAAAGCCTTCGGCAGTTTCAGCACCGATTATGGCTACCGGCGTACCTTCGCTTGGCGGCACGCTTTTTCGTCGTAGACTGACAATTGTCAACCAAAAAGCCTCCCCAAAAGGGAGGCTTTTTGGTTTGTCATCCTGGTTCGCAGTAATGGCTTCAGCCATTTTGTTAGCACTGTCAACGCGGTGACTACAAACACCTATCCACTAATGCCATTCAAAAAACCGATGCTCGCTTTCAGGACTAATAGCAGTTCCAACCCCTTCTTCGTTGACCCGCTCGATAATCACAAACCATTCGTAGCGAGGGTCAGGTGGATCGATCTGCTGATACAGGGACAGCGGCACCACCCACTGCGGCTCAGTGACATTCGAGCCTTGGTAAGTAGGCTGACCATTGAACGGGTAGACCATCCGCACCGCATACTGCTCGTCTTCGGCCAATTCTACCGGCTGCCACTTGAGAATAATTTCATCGAAGCCAAAAAATGCCTCTTCAGACTTAGGCGACACCAGGACGGGAGGGCCATATTTGAATTGCGAGGTCGGCGTGGGTTCAACTGTCGGCTCTGGTTCTTCCTCTTCATCAACAACGATCTCTTCCGTCGGTGTGTTGGTCGGTTCGGGTGTATCGGTCGGTTCAGGGGTGTCAGTGGGTTCGGGCGTATCGGTCGGTTCAAGGGTTGGCGTGTCGGTTACAGCGGGGGTATTGGTCGGCGGCAGGAGGGTAGGGGTAGCCGTTGAGGTGCTGGTTGACGGCAGCGTTGGAGTAGACATCGGGGAATTAGGCGCCTCCGCCAACTCCGATTCAAGTGGCTCTTCTGTGGCCTCATTTTCTGCACCGGGTTCATCGGTAGGTAAGACAATGCCAGGCTGGCTTAGCCCTAAACTGGCTAATAGACCACCTTCTTCTTGCAACGCGACAAACCAACCACTGCCCGCACAAACCACACACAGGGTTAACAACACAATTCCGCCCCCAATAGCAAATGAGAGCGTCATCGGCTGCGACAGCCGTTCCTGCCAAGCCGGCGCCGCGGCTTTCTTAGCTTTCTTTTTACGGCGAGTTCGTTTAGGCTCGGTTTCTTGACCGACTAACGCTTCCTCTCCTTCCGGAGGCTTGTCTTGGGGCTTCTCAGCCTCACCACTCACTTCAGGGGGAGTCTCCGCTTCGGCCTTAACCTCACCTTTTACTTCATCATTCTCAGCTTCGACCGCAATTTTAGGCTCAATCGGCGTCTCGACCTGATCGACACTCCCGGTTTCAACGGCTTCCGGTTTAATCGGCTCTGCCTCAGCTTTCGCCATCACTGGGACGGCGGCCTCAGCCGCAAGAGCCTCCGCTTCAGGCGGCATCTCCGTCTTAGCCGGCGGCTCGTCCGAGGCCGCCGGAAACGGTCCGGCCGGGGAGACGCTAACCGGCGGCAGAATTGGCTCTGAGTCTTTACGCTGCACGATAACCGGCGACGAGTCGCTGTCTCGCTTGCGCACCGGTTTGGGCGGCGTGCGCACCTTGGCCTTGTTTGGTACCGGCCGAGGTGGTTTTTGCGGTTCTTTACGCCCAACCGGACGCGGTCGAGCCGGTTCTGGACGTTCAATCGGCTCACCACTTTCCTCTTCTGGGGGCGGTAGGTTGCCCGGCGTCGGCGAAGTGGGTTGCGGACGCATCGGCCGAGAAACTGATGGCGGCGGCTCCGGCCGGCCGAGTGGCGGCGCATCGGCTTCAGGCGCAGCGGGCGGCGGGAATGGTAAATTCGACGGGCGCATCCGTGGCGGCTCACCGGGCCGAGTCGGCATTCTCATTTCCGGAGGAGCCGGCGGCGGCGAGAATGGTCTGGTTTGGTAGGGGCTGGGCCGGGGCGGCGGTGGCGGCAAATCGTCATCAGGAGGTGATGCAGTTGGCTCGGGTGCGGGCGGTGGAGGCGACGACGGCGCTGGTTCGGGTTCGGCCGGTTTCGGGTTAGGCGGCGGAGCAGTTTCAGCCGCCTGCGTCACAGCTTGCTGAATATGAGGCAGGTCCAACGGATCTTCGCCTTCGCCGGGAAACAGAAAATCGCTAACCGAGTCAGGCCGCGTCACCAGCCAGCCAACTAACGCCCGATGGGCGTCCAAATCAAGCTCTACGGTTTTGGCTTGGTGTTCATCCGCAGCCGGGATCACAATGCTGGGATGTTTGCCGGCCAATCGCAAATGCGATAGGCGCAGGTTCGACACCTCTTCAGGCGTCAGCCCAACGTGCCGAACCAGGGTAAATAAGGCTTTATTCAAACTCTGTTCTTTGGAAGATTGTTCGCTCATGACATTTTTCTGGTAAAAGATTATTGCCGGTTATCAGTTCGATTCTACCGATTTTAAAGTTAAGCGCAAAATTACGGGGGCAACTAAGCCAAAATGCGTAGCTAGGTCTCAAGGCAACTAAGCATTTTGGCATAGATAAAATTTCCGCTAAAGATTATAATAAGTTCAGGACACAATCCTTCACATAAAACAGGGGACGAATGATGAATGAACAACTCGACACAAAGCGTATTTACCTCTATTTACTTTTTGCTTTTGGCATCGCCTGGGCTGCGGCCCTGGTCATTTTCTTAACCGGAGGCCTACAGCAGAGTCCGGTGCTCATTGCCGGTACACCCGTCACCCTGGCCTTTATATTGCTTTCAGCGGTAGTGATGTGGTCACCTGGACTGGCTCACATCCTGACCCGGATCATCACCCGCGAAGGTTGGCAAATAAAGCAGCTAAAACCCCGATTCAAACAAACTTGGCCGTATTGGCTTGCGGGCTGGTTCCTACCGGGAATTTTAACTTTGGCTGGACTGGCCGTTTTCTTGCTGATTTTTCCCGTCTATTTCGATCCATCCTTTAGTACGTTGCGAACGCTGATTGAAACGAATGCGCCCGACATGGATCTAACAGGCAACACGCTTTGGTTAATTGTCGCCGTTCAAACCATCCAGGCCATGCTACTAGCCCCTCTCATCAACAGCTTCGCTACATTTGGTGAAGAATTTGGCTGGCGCGCCTATCTACAACCCAAATTAATGCCCTTGGGAGAGCGGCGAGCCGTGCTGCTGGTGGGCGTTATCTGGGGCGTCTGGCACTGGCCGATTATCCTGATGGGCTATAACTATGGCTTCGATTATCCCGGCGCGCCGATCCTCGGCCCGCTGGCGATGGTCTGGTTTACGATCATCTTCAGCATTTTCCTAGGCTGGTTGACCATAAAGAGTGGCAACGTTTGGCCGGCGGTCATTGGTCACGCCGCAATTAACGGCATCGCTGGGTTGGGGGGACTATTTGTCCAAGGCGAACCCAACCCTCTACTGGGGCCTTTACCGGTCGGGATCATCGGCGGAATTGGATTTACCCTGGTTGCTCTGCTGATTTTTTTCAGCCCAACCGGCTTAACGAAACCGCAGCCGCCTCAAAAAACCAAAAAACGCGCTTCGACAAAAGCCGTTACGACCAACTAACCCAATTTCAGGCGGCTTTAAGCGACCTTTAAGCCGCTACGCAACTGTTTCACCAAGGTCTGTAATTCGCCGACAACCTCATCAACATTCAAATTATCGGTATTCAAAATCACAGCATCCTCAGCCGGGATAGTGGGGGAGACGGGATTTTCTCGATCTTTTTTATCCCGTTCTATAATCGCCGTTAGAATACGATCATAATCGATGGGCTTATGTTGCTCTTTAAGCTGCTTGCAGCGACGGTGGGCGCGTTCCTCGGCTGACGCCACCAAAAATATTTTCAAATCAGCCTGAGGTAAGACGACTGTCCCCACATCACGACCGGCCATTACGACCGGCCCGGCGGCAGCAATGCGGCGCTGCTGATCGGTCAATACGATTCGAACGCGCGGGTAAGAGGAGACTAATGATACATTGGCCTCCACAGCCGGCTCACGGATGGCCCAGGTGACATCCTGCCCATCGGCCAAAACCGTAAATTGGCGACCATCATCCGGGCCATTAGCCACCACGTCGATGGTTAAGGCTTCAGCCACTCTGGAAACCTGTTCGGCATCGCCCGGATCGATGCCTTGTTCGAGAATCGCCCAAGTGACCGCTCGATACATCACTCCGGTATCAAAATACAAATAATCTAAGGCTTCGGCCAGTCGGGCCGCCGCCGTACTTTTGCCAGACCCGGCAAATCCGTCGATGGCAATTGTAGCCGGTTTTGACAAGGGTATCACCTCATTCTTTTGATTTCTTGTTTCAACAATTGCACTTCAGATGGCGTGAGATAGCGCCAGTTGCCGACCTTCAACGCGCCCAGCCGGATCGGGCCAATCCGCACTCGAACCAGCTTTTTAACGCGATGGCCCAAAATTTTGGCCACTTCTCGAATCTGGCGCTTGCGGCCTTCGGTTAAAACTACTTTGAGCCAGGTACTCCCCGACTCGTATTTCATCCGCTCTACCACCGCCCGACCGGTGGGGCGACCGTCCACTTCGATCCCCCCCTGCCGCCATCGCCACAGCGTATCGGTTGAGGGCTGCCCTTCCACCAATACCTGATATTCCTTTTCCACGTGATGGCTGGGGTGGGTTATTTCTTTAGTTAATTCGCCATCGTTCGTCAGCAAAATCAAGCCTTCGCTCAATAAGTCAAGCCGGCCGACCGGATGAACCCGCTCCGGAATATCCACCAATTCGACCACGGTCCGTCGCCCGCGGTCATCCGTGACGGCGCTGAGTACGTGGCGAGGCTTGTTTAGGATAATGTACGTCGGTTTTTGCGGTTGTCCGGATAACGCCTGTCCGTCAACAGTAATGGTGTCACGCTTAGGATCAACCTTCGTACCTAAAGAAGTCACGACTTCACCGTTAACCGACACCCGTCCCGCCTCAATGAGCAGTTCGCTGGCCCGCCGCGAGGCCACGCCGGCCTGGGCCATTACTTTTTGCAACCGCTGTTGTTCTGTTTTGCCGGCCGTTTTAGAACGCGCCACTTAAGATTGCTCCTCTGAAAATAACGGTTTGGAGCGTCAAAGTTTACTTTGACCTGACTGTGAATGACAACGCAAGCTTTGTCGCTCCAATACATTTTCATTATCGGTGTCGTCTCAATCGAGACTGTCGGACTCCTCATCCAACCCGGGTTCGCCACTCCCACTCCCATTCTTAGGCAGTTCAATTTGCGGGAGGTTCAGTTCCGGCAGTTCGTCCATATCGTTCAAGCCAAAATAGCGCAAGAACTCAAAGGTGGTGGCAAACAGCGACGGATGCCCGACCGAGTCGAGCCGCCCCACTTCCTCCACCAACCCTTTACTGATCAGCGTGCGGAGAACGCCATCGCTGTTAACCCCTCGAATCGCTTCTATTTCCGGGCGGGTAATCGGCTGGCGGTAGGCGATAATTGCCAGTGTTTCCAAGGCCGGCGTCGAAAATTTCCCCGACACGGTCACCCCCAAGAAGCGCTCTACATAATCGGTCAATTCAGGGGCCGAAACCAACTGAACTTTGCTGCCCTGGCGCTGGAGTCTGATCCCTCGCTCGTTGCCGGACTCTCTGAGTACATCCAATGCGGCTTCAATTTCATCGTTGGCGCAGTCGATAACTGAGCCTAGATATTTAATCGAAACCGGCTCGGAGGCCACAAATAACAACCCCTCGATAATTTTTGCAATTTGTTGTTGATTAAGCTCTGTTGTCATCTCACATGAAGGATGCTATAATTTTTCACTTGGATAGGCAATTCAAAAGGAGTTACATGGTCGTGTTAACCACTATCTTCCCTAAGAAAATCATTGCAGTTCTAAGCCTACTGCTACTGGTCGGTCTGGCCTGCGGCTCCGGCAACGCGCTGGATGAAATCAAACCACCCGGTGAAATCGAGGTCAGCCAGGAGTCTGCCGACCGCCTTGAAGACAATTTTTATCAAGCTTTACAAGAGGCCACCATCAACAACGAGTCTCAGTTGCGCATTACCAATGAAGAAATCACTTCGTTATTTGCCAAAGAACTGGTCGAAACCGGGCGAGTACCGCTGAGCAACCCCCAAATATGGTTCACCAGCGGCCGGATTTTTATCACGGGTGGCGTCAAGCCGTTTGGCCCGGTCGAATTCGATTCATTAATTGTCGCGACCGCTGTGGTCGACAACGGCCAATTAGTGGTCGAAGTTCAAGAGGCCCGAATGGGATCTTTTGATTTTCCCGACGCCATTCTCGAATCAATTACCCAGACGGTCAACGAGGCCCTGACCACAACTTTGAGCGAATTAGACATCACCCGCCTTGAAATTCTAGAAGGAGAGATGTTTGTGGTCGGTACCCGTCGCGGCGTTTAATCATCAAATAACGCATCGACAAAGGCTTTTGAGTCGAACGGCATCAGGTCGTCAAGCCCTTCGCCCACCCCAATAAACCGTACCGGCACTTCCAGGGTCTTACCGATGGCCAAGACCACGCCCCCTTTGGCGGTGCCGTCCAATTTGGTGACTACCACGCCGGTAATCTCAACGCTTTTCTTGAAATGCTTGGCCTGCGACAGCGCGTTCTGGCCGGTTGTTCCATCCAACACCAGCAGTGTTTCATGCGGCGCGGCATGAACCTGCTTGCGGGCGATGCTCTTAAGTTTTTCCAGTTCCTTCATTAAATTGAACTTGGTATGCAACCGTCCGGCGGTGTCGATAATCACCATATCGGCCTTACGAGCCAGCGCGCTCTTGAGCGAGTCAAACACCACCGCCCCGGGATCGGCATTTTCCTGGTGAGCGATAACTGTTACCCCGGCGCGCTCACCCCAAATCTTGAGCTGGTCGATGGCCGCGGCCCGGAAGGTATCGGCCGCACCCAAAACAACTCGACGGCCCTGCTGTTGATAGTAATGGGCCAACTTGGCAATCGTAGTCGTTTTGCCGGAGCCGTTAACGCCTACTACTAAAATGACGGTCACCAGGCGATGTTCTTCAATTTTTGAAGGGGTATAGCCATCCAGCAGATGCTGCATTTCCTCTTTAAGGATACCTTTGGCATCGGCTGCCTTGTAAATCCCATCCCGCTCAACCCGCTTGCGCACGGTTTCAATGAGTTCCATGGAAGTCTCAGCCCCAACGTCGGCTTGAATCAACAACGCTTCCAAATCTTCCCAAAATTCATCATCAATATCGCCGCCCCCAAATAGGGTGGTGATCTGTCCAAAAACGGAGTTGCGGGTACGAGATAGACCCTCTTTTATCTTGTTTCTGTTAAAACCAAACATCGATTGCCTCTATACGAATTCACATTCAAACTGTTATTATAATCGCAGCCGGACGGTAATCCAAAACTTAAGGGTGACGGATCATGAGGGGGCCACTTCGGTGATAATGCAGCCGGTCGCCCCGGCCTTGAGCAAGGCGTCCGATACGGCTGGCGCAGTCTCCGGTTCAACCAAAGCGATCATATTGCCACCCCAACCCGCGCCCGACAGCTTCGCGCCCCAGGCTCCGGCCTGCCGGGCGGCCTCAATTAACCGGTCTAATTCCGGCGACGACACCCCCATCGCCGCCAACACCGCCTGATTGTCATTCATCAAAGCGCCCAACGTTGCTCCCGGCCCACCCTGCTCGATGATCGTTCTGGCCGTAGCGGCAATTCTACCGGCTTCGGCGAAAAGCGATTCAAACCGCTGCGGGTCGGCCTGCCACTGCCGGCGCACGTGGCCGACCGCCTTATGGGTAGGCGATACCTGGCCCGTGTCGCCCACCACCAATATAAAGGCTCGACCCACCGGCAGGCGCTCGATGGGCTGCTGCCGGATGAAATAGACCGGCTGCTCATAGGCGATGACCGTATTGTCGATACCCGATGGCGTGCCGTGATACAACTTCTCTACTTCATAGACCAGATCAGATATAGCGGCGGGGGTTATCTGCTGCCCGTAGAATTGGGCCAACGCCCGCACTACCGCCGTCGAGATGGCAGCGCCGCTACCCAAACCGCGCCCTAGGGGAATCGTTGAGGTGACGATCAACGTGGCCTGGAGAGACTCAACCTGCTGAAACCGGGCCAGCGTTAGTCGGATGATTAAGGCCAGCGCGTCATCCGCCTCAGCTTCAGCCAGCCGGTAATCGCGCCCTAAATCGGGCGCAATGATACGTAAACCGCTGTTTTCGCCGGTCGCTTGCAAATCAACTTTGGCCTGTACGGTGGTCACGGGCACGGCAATCGCGGGTTGGTGATATACCACCGCGTGTTCGCCAAACAAAATCACTTTGCCGGGAGCCGTTGCGCGATAGTCCTTCATTAAGCAGTTAGGCCTCGGACGGCGAAGGGGCAATTAAGGTGTCCTCCCCGGCTGCCGGCGGCGGGGGTTCGACTTTTGTTAATTCAAGATGGGTTAGCGTCCAGATGGCCGATTGGAAGACGAGATAGAGACCGTTGCCGAAGCTGGTGACGATAACCAGGGCAATGATCGCCAGCGGCCCACCGGCCACCGCCGCGCCGATCCACGAATTTGAAAACAGATAAACCAACAGCGCCGGAATACCGCCCATGATCAACGCCGCGAACAACGCCGCCGGCAGGATCACCAGCAAAAACACAAATATCCAACCGATCCCAATGCCGACCAACAGCAAACACAACACGAATACATCTTTTAAGCGGCGTTTGGCCAGATTGAAGGCTTCGCCCAGGCTGGTCAGAACCCCTTTGTCTTCCAAGACCGTCTGCCGCCAGGCCAATTCTTGAATCGGCCATATAATCAGACTGATTAAGAACAGGAGTAAACCCACGCATAAACAAGCCCCGATTGTGCCCATAATAGCACTTACGGTGGCGGCGGTATCATTGGCCAACAAAAGCAGCAACGGTGAAAAAGCCAGCAAAATCAGCACAATACTCACAATAAAAACCGGCAGACCGATCACCAAACTGACCAAAAACACACGCCAGGCCCGGCGCGACCAGCCCCAGCGCCACCCTTCGGCCATGGTCACGGCTTCGGTTTCAGTAATTTGCTGCACCATGCCCATCAAAGCTGCCCGCGTAACGGCTCTGACCACAATGCTCACGACAATCAACAGGAAAACCAGGCAAATCAGGCCAATTGCCCCGGCAATCAGGATATTGGGATCAATGTCTGGCATTTGAGGCATATCGCCGGGTTGTCCAAAGTCGCCCCCGCCGCTGTTGAAATTGAAATTGGTGCCGCCATTACCACCGCACAACGCCAGAAAAAATCCAAAAATCCAGAGCGCTCGATAGCGCCAGGAAATAGTGAGCGCTTGTTTTATAATATCGGTATGGTTCATACTTTACTTCCTTAGAAAATAAAAAGTCAGTTACCTTTTAATTCGGGGAGGGATTATGTATAATCTTACCATAAACAATAATAGGGGATTAACGTAAAAAAGTGAAAATTTGCCCCTGGGTATCGCAAAAAAAAACGGGCAACTTGATGAAGTTGCCCGCCGATAGCCTTAATATCGTTGGTGGATATGGCTTTCTTATGCCGCTTTCTGTTGCACGCCTTCGATCTCATCGAGATAGGATAATACTTCTTTCTTCGATTTATCAAACCGCCGTAGCAACTGCTTATCCGTGTCACGCAGCGCATTGATTGTGCGCTGAGAGCAAGCGGAGCAGCCGAGAGCGGCTTTGTAGCTACCCAGATCGCAATTTAAGCAATCACACAACTTGATCATCATATGAGAAAAAGCTAATGCGTCTTCATCCGTTTCCGGTAAGGCGGCGACTCGTTCAGTTAAACTACGCCAATCATCGCCCTTAAGTTTTTTCAAGCCACTGACCCGGGAATGAGGAAATAAGATTTCGCACCGTGAGTACATATGCCCTTAACCTTTATCTTTCAGAATTCCACAAAAAAATGAGCCGTCTGGGACTCGAACCCAGGACCCACTGCTTAAAAGGCAGTTGCTCTACCGACTGAGCTAACGGCTCGTCTGTTAAATAACTCAAGTGAGGATGTTAGCACAGAGAAACTCTCTTGTCAACACTCGTAAAACTATTTTAAGGTAACGTTGACACACCTATTTTAGGGTGTTATAATTTGACATATAATCAAAGCAACTGACCGAGTAAAGCATGGTCCTACCCAAGACCGACGAATTTGCCTCGCGCTTCCCAGATGAAATCAGAACCCTGCTAGCCACACTCCGAATGGGTAATTTAGGCAGTTTGGCCGTAGCCGAATGCGACGACCTTGCCCTGCAAGCTCGCCTCTTCGATTACTTTCGCCGCCGTCTGGCTGCGGATAATATTTACCTGTTCAGCTACGAGGTTGGCCCGAAGGATACCAATTTAGTCCGCAGCCTGACTGAATTGACCGATCATCCTCGCTTTAAGAATCTGGAACTGACCGGCAAATACAAATCGATTGCCATATTTGTTTATGGCTTGGAAAAATTCAATGGCGAACAACGCAAACAATTTGTTAAATTGCTCAATTTCCTGCGAGATCGGTTCGCCACCATCCTCTATCCGATTGTAATTTGGGGTACGGCCTCTTTTGTCAGCCAGTTATCTCGCAATGCTCCGGATTTTTGGAGTTGGAAGGGCCATTTTTTCCGCTTCCCTTCCGATCAACCCATCGATACCAAACAGCAGCAGAGCAATACCTTAACCCCGCTCTCGCCCATCGGGGCCTATACTCGCCAAATTGCCCAGGACCCCGACTTCCAAATTTGGAAGGAGCTGTACCTGCCGCTCAAAGCCAACCGCGTTGACGAAACCGTGACCCCCTTCCCCACCCGTCACACCCTAACTTATGACGAATTGCGCCAACTGGCCCCGCTTTTTCCTACCGCCGACACCTACGGGGCTAACCAGGTCATCTTCGAACGCGGCCATCCCGGCGATGAATGTTACGTGATCGTCAGCGGACAAGTGGAAGTACTAGTGCTCGACGCCCTCGGCAACGATATCGTCATCTCTCGACTGGGTCGCGGCGATTTCTTTGGCGAGATTGCGTTGATCAAGCGCGTTCCTCGCACGGCTACAGTTCGCACGACCAAAGCGACTAAAGTGGTCACGCTCACCCATCGCTCGTTGAGTTTGCTCAATCACAAAGCCCCGGCCGTTCTGAACATTATTTCCGATATCGCTCAGCAGCGGCTGGAGTCGCGCTACAAAGATCCGGACGCCATCGTATCACCGCTACGCCGCTTTGCTATGGAAGGCTCAAGCCTCATCCGCGAAGCGCCCATCGATGTACGCGAACTGATCGCCACTGATAGCCGGACGGTTATCCTGGGCGAGGCCGGCGCGGGCAAGACCACGGTGCTGCGTCGGCTGCATCTCGACACAGCCGAGGCCGCTCAGCATGTAATCGACACCTCGACCGACCCTATCGTCCTACCGATCTTCCTTAAACTCAGCATCCTCACCCCCGACAAAACCGTCGAGCAGTTGATCCTGGAACAGTTTCAAATCTACCGGATCGAAGGGCTGCGCACCCAAAATGATATCGTCAAGCTCTTAAACGGGCAGCCGCCCGATAACACCCCCCTCCACTCTATTCTCTTCCTACTTGATGGGCTTAACGAGATGCCCAGCCCAGACCAGACTCGTCCCATATTAAACGATTTTATACGCCGGTACGGGCAACATCGCTTTATCCTCTCCTGTCGCGCCCAAGATTATTCGGCTTTGCAGGGCTTTCGTACGGCGATGCTCAACCGGCTCTCCGGCGAAGATATCGAGGCGTATCTGGTCAACTATCTCCGCGCCGAACAGGGCCGCAAAGTGGCGCGGGAAATCTACAGCGACCCGCAGCTTGAAGACCTGGCCCAAACCCCGCTGGCGCTTTATATGCTGGCTCAAATTGCCCGGCGCAGCGATGAAGATCTGCCCAAAAATCGAGGCGTCCTGTTCGAAGTCTTCACCGATAACCTGCTTCAGCGCACAGATACCAGTTGGCAGCACATCCTGACCCCGTCCGGAGCGCAAGCGCCGCTCTCGCTCCGTAAGAACGCCTTGGCCAGGTTAGGGCTGGCGATGCAGGAAGATGAAGCCTGGACCTTTCCCCTGGACCGCTGGCTAAGAATTATCGGTGAGCAAATTGATGCTTATCGCAAATCAGCCTCGGCGGGTGAACGGCTCGAAATCGAGACGATGACGCCCCTGGATGTCCACAACCAGATCAAAGACAGCGGGTTGGTGCGTTGGTCGGAAAGCCGCGAGTGGGTTGAGTTTGCCCACCACACCTACCAGGAATTTTTCGCCGCGCTGGCTCAAAATGAGGCGGGCTACAATCTGGAACCCCACCTCAACACCGAGGAGGCCCGCCGCCGCTGGCAGGGCACCATCGTGCTCCTGTATGGCATCGCCGAAGATAAACCGGCGCTCTACTCCAGAATTTTGGGAGAAGAGAACGAATACGCTCGCATCTGGCTGGCGGCTCAGTGTTTAGCCAACTCGGGCGAGGAAGTCGCCATTGCCCTCCAGCGCCTGGAGCGCACCCTACCGATGAGCCAGCAGTTCGCCCTACTTTTCAGCGCCGGATTGGCTTGCCGTCAGTTGGGGCGCTATCCCGAGGCGCTCAGCTACCTCCATCTGGCGGCGGGTGAAGCGCCCGGCTCCGCCGAGGTCCAGTACGAGCTAGGTTCGCTTTACCGTAAAGTTGAACAATACGAACGGGCCATCCAGCATCTGGAGGAGGCCATTCATCTCCGTTCTGATTTTGTCGATGCCTATAACCAGCTCGGCATAACTTACCATGATCAGAGCAAATATTTGGAAGCCCTGACTGTTTTTCGGGCGACCACACAGCTTGAGCCGGCCAATGCCCACCACTTTTACAATTTAGGGACAACCCAAAAAATCATCCGCGATTACGAGGGCGCCCGCCGCTCGTTTGAAACGGCGGTCAAACTCAAAGCCGATTATACCGAAGCGAAAACCCAACTCTCGCTGCTGGAGAAAGCCCTGTCTACGGGCGTGGTGCGCGTTCTGGAAAATATTCCCATCCTTAGCAAAATGACGCTTGAGCAAAGTATCATCCTGGCCAACCGGATTCAGGTGGAGGATTATCGGCCCGGCCAGATTATCTTCCACATGGGGGCGATGGGCCAGACCTTCTATGTCATCGAAGCCGGCGAAGTGGAAGTGCTGGCCCCGGATATGGGCGGCCAGCCCAGCGGCGTCATCAACCGCCTGGGTCCGGGCGACTTCTTCGGCGAGATCGCCCTGCTGCGGGCCATTCCCCGCACAGCCACCATTCGGGCCACCCGACCCACCCGCCTACTGGCTATCAGCCGTGAAGATTTCGAAAATGTCGTCCAAAAATACCCTTCCATCGCCCACACCCTGGCCGAGACCTCCGGTCTGCGCTTACTGCGCGACCGGCAAATCGGTCGCCGCTCTGACCTGGATCGCTACTACGATCCCGGCTACATCGCCGAATTGACCCACCAGACCGAAGTCACCGTGGTCATGGGCGACATCCACGGCTCGACTTATTTGACCAACGCCATTGGTCCGGAATTGATGGTGGCCTTCTTAGATGAATATCTACTGCGGATGTCAACCATCATCGTCCAAGCCGGCGGGGCCATGGACAAAAGTTTAGGCGACAGTGTTATGGGCGTTTTTGGCAATTTTCCCGGCCGCCACAAAGACAGCAAGACGACCTCGGCCAACTCGGCTCTGCTGGCCGCGCTCAAAATGCGGGAAGCCTACCGCCTCCTCCGCGACGAGTGGAAGCGGGAAAGCCCCGAATTTGGTCAAACCGGCATGGGCATCGGCGTCAGCACGGGCAAAGTCAAAACCGGCACAGTTGGCCCCGAAGCGACAATGGTCGGCCCGGCGGTCAATCTATCGAGCAAACTCAGCAAGCTGGCCATCAACGGCCGCACCGAAAGCGAAATCTATACCGATGGCCGCACTCACGAACTAATCGGCAACGCCTACCGAACCGAACCGATCAGCCTGGACTACACCCGCAAAAAGGTCGGCGTCGATTTGGAAGCCTTCCGCATCGTTCAACGCCGCTAAATCTTTTTGGTCCAACATGATTTCGTGGCGTTGATACCATCAAACGTAAAACGTGATGTATAAAATTGAATGACGTTTTACGTTTTTTGTTTTATAACCATCTCAACCTCTTGAGTTCCAAAACAGCAATTCCCAAATAGCCGCTTGGTTACGCTAAATTGATCTATTTGAACTATCCAGCTTGTGATCTATTGACAAAGAGTGACCGCCATCTGGATTTTTAATTGGGCAAGGCGGCATTAGGTAATGATGGGGTAATGGTCGGCCTTTATAATAGAATAAATTTATGATTAAGGAGCAACGGATAATACTAAGGACTTTGCTCTAAATTAGAATTGCTGGTTCCAGGAGAGTCGTCACCGCTTCTGCGGAATAAATACAAAAAAGTGACTATCGGGCAAATATTTTGGTACTTTTGGCACTTCCCATTTACGGCTAAATCCGATATCATATTGAGTAAATCACAATTGATTCAAAGGGAAATCCATCCAACCGGGATTTGCCATGTAGACCGGCAATTGTGATCGACCAAGATCAGAGAGAATAGCCCGTCCCATCTACGGTCTTTCTCTCCTTAACCTACAAAATTTTTTAACACCGCCATACAAATGAATACCGAAGGAGAAATTTATGGAAGATTTCCACCAACGCTATGCAGCAGGCGAGCGCGATTTCAGCCAGATCGATTTACCAGGGGCCAATTTAAGCGGCCTTGATCTTAGCAGCGCTAACTTCAGCCTGGCCAAGTTGACCGGGGCCGATCTCAGCGGCGCTAACCTGCGTCAAGCCAATTTCAATGGCGCCGTTCTACAAAAGACCAATTTGACCGGCGCCGATTGCTCCGAAGCGGACCTCAGTCTGGCCGATCTTGGCTTTGCCAACCTGACCGGGGCCAACCTGACCGGGGCCAATATGCAAATGACCATCCTGTTTCGCACCCGATTTAAAGATACCACTATGCCGGACGGCACAATTCGATAACCTTGTAACCTTATATTTACGGAGGAATCCATGAAAAAATATCTGCTGTTCATCTGTATTACCCTGCTGTTTTTGGTCATTGCCGGGGTCGCCTCGGCTCAGGAAAGTTACACCCACCCCTCCGAGGCCTTTAGCCTCACCGAATTCGGAACGTTGGAGGACGAAACGGACTACGGCGCCCTCTTTGTCGCAGACGACGCCCAAGTAATGGTGTTGTTTGGTGAAACCACGGTCGAGCTAAGCGAAGAGATGATCCCGTCGGTGGTGGGACCGGTACTCGACGGCGTTCAGGATTTTGAAAGCTACGAACTGCTCACCGACGATGCCGAAATTATGGATGACGGCAGTATGTTTGTGCCCTTCACCTACACCCCCGAAGGCGATTACGGTGTTGGTGAAATCTATGTCACCCAGGCCGACGGCGTCCTTTACATATTAATCTTGATCACCGCCGACTACGACGCCACATATGACGCCTGGGTCGAGACGGTGGACAGTTTCACCCCCGGCCTGCCGATTGAGTCGGATGAACTACCGCTCGATGAAGAAGAAGACGAAGATTTGCCGGTCGATGAGACAGAAGATGAAGAAGAAGTTACCAATACTACGCCGAGCCAGACCGAAGGCGATGTTTTCAGCGGCTTCGATCCATCGGTCGATGGCTTTAGTTTCTACAATTACGGCGACGACATCCCGGCCACCGATTTGACCCCGGTCGAGTTGCAGCGCATGTTTGGCGACGGCGTCTGCGCCAGCCTGGCCAATGACGAGTGCATTTTAACGCCGCCGGCCCAGCAGTGGATGGAGCAGATCAACAGCTATATGTCCGGCGGTCACTGCGAGGGTATGGCCGTCCTCAGCGCGCTGATGTATTACGACCAAGTCCAACCCGATGACTTTGGCAGCAGCCAGGTCAACGACCTTGTCTTGGACGGCAACGACCCGCTCCAACGCGAAATTGCCTACTGGTGGACTACCCAGGCCACCTATCCCGGCTCAACCCTGCGTGTGTCTGAATCGCCCACGGCCGTCGTCAACGCTCTGATGGAAAATTTCCAGGAAGGCCAAGACGCCACTGAATGGTGGGCGTTGGGCTTCTACAAGCGCGATGGCAGCGACGGTCACGCGGTCACCCCGATTGGCGTTGATGATCAGGGCGACGGCATCGTCCACATTTTGGTCTACGACAACAACTACCCTGACGAAAGCCGGTCTGTCATCGTGGACACCAACACCGACACCTGGCAATACGAAGGCTCGCCCAACCCGGAAATCGAGTCGGATTTGTACGACGGCGACGCCGAAACGCAATCCTTGGAATTGGTCGCCATCTCCCCCCGTCTCGAACAGCAGGAATGTGATTTTTGCAGCGGCGACTTTGCGGCAGAAGGCGAACTTCTCAACGCCGCGCCGCGCCAGAGCGCCCGCCAGCAATCCGCAGAGAGCGTCGATAATCCAATCTGGCAAGATATTCAAACCCGCTGGGCGCTGCTGATTTATGGCGAAACCGACGACTTCTATCAAATCTGGCTGCTAGGCAAACCGGACCTGTTAGTCATCGACGATTGGGGCCGCCGGATCGGCTATGATCAAGGTGAATTTGTCAACGAAATTCCCGGCGCAGCCACCACCAATATGCGCATCTTCCAGCAATCGACCGGTCTGGACAAAGATAAATCACCGGTGCTGCGTATTCCGGTCGGCCTGTCGTTTGAGGTTATCGCTGACGCGACTTTAATGGAAGAAGCCGGCTCCTCAGACATATCGATCATTGGGCCGGGCTACTATCTGGATGTGTCGGATATGTATCTTGAGCCGGGCGATGTCGAAAGCATCGCCATCTATATCGACAAAAGCCGCCATCAATTGACCTACTACACCGACTACAGCGAGTCGCCGGACATCGAACTGGGGCTGGAAACCGACGAAGCCGACTATGCCATGATGGTCCGCGCCACCGAACTCACCGGCGAAGAGGATGCCTTTGATATCGGTCTGGACACCGACACCAATGAATTCATTCTTAACACCAGCTACAACACCGAACCAAGCACCTACGAAATCTACGTCCTCCAAATCGACGACGAAGGCGAGCGCGTTTTTGGCGCATCGGATGTAGTGATGGAGCCGGACAACACCGCCTACATTCCGTTTACCGAGTTTGACGAAGACGCCGCTGCCCTGCGGGTCGATTTCGATTACGAAAACGACGGTGAAATCGATGAGATGTTTGAGTTACCCGACGTAACCGACGAGATCGATTTCTACGCCGAAGAAAATGCCGGCGACGAACAGCTTGAGGAAGATGACAGCAACATAGAAGAGGACGACGGAAAATAAACCCCGTTTGGTCGGCCAGGAGCGTCAAAGTTTACTTTGACCTATCCGGCCTATTTGCCCATCCGTTACAAACTTTATAAGATATGCGTTTAAGGAGTCCAAAGCCTACTTTGGACTCCTTTTTCTATCACGTTGATCGAGGACAAACCGTCGTGAACATAGGCATCGACTACACCGCCGCGCTCAAACAAAGCGGCGGCATCGGCCGCTACACCCGCGGACTGATCACCACCCTGGCCCAACTCGACCGGCAGAATCGCTACTTGCTCATGCACACGCCCGACTCGCCGCTCGATGGGCTGCGGGTTTTCGAGTCCTGTCCCAATTTTGGCCATCGCTCCTATCCGCTACCCGAACGCTGGATGACCATCGGCTGGCATCGGGCTTATTTACCTGTGCCGGTTGAACTGTTCACCGGCCCGGTCGATCTGTTTCACTCGCCCAACTTTATCTTGCCGCCGGTGCGCCGGGCCAAAACGTTGTTGACCGTCCACGACCTCTCATTTATTCGCCATCCCCAGGGCGCGGTCGATAAACTGCGCCGCTGGTTGGAACAGGTCGTGCCGCGCAGTCTGGAACGCGCCGACCACGTCCTGGCCGACTCGGTCAGCACCAAGCAGGATTTAATCGAGATTTTCAAGATGCCCGCCGAGGATATCACCGTGGTCGGCGCGGGTGTCGAGTCGCGTTTCCGTCCTACTACCGATCCCACCGAACTGGAGCGCGTGGCAGCCAAATACCGACTTCCGTCAAAATTCATTTTGAGCCTGGGTACTCTGGAACCGCGCAAAAATTTCACCGGGCTGATCAACGCCTTTTCGCAATCACCCGTGCAAGAAACTCACCATCTGGTCATTGCCGGCGGCAAGGGCTGGCTGTACGATGACATCTTCGCTGCTGCCGCCGCCTCGCCGGTGACCGACCGCATCCATTTAATCGGCTTTGTGGCCGATGAAGATTTGCCGACGCTGTACAGTCTGGCCGATGTGTTCGCCTATCCGTCTCACTACGAAGGCTTCGGCATTCCCGTCATCGAGGCGATGGCCTGTGGCACGCCCGTCGTATGCGCCAATAACTCGTGCCTGCCGGAGGTCGCGGGCAACTCGGCCGTGCAAATTACCGCGACCGATATCGAGGCGCTGGCCGAGGCGCTACACCGCTTAACCACCGATCAATCGCTACGGGCCGGCGCGATTACGACGGGCTTCGGACAAGCCCAAAAATTCAACTGGCCGGCCGCGGCGCAGCGGTTGCTGACGGTTTACCACCGCTTTGAAAACGGTTGAGCTACGATGGGCGAATTGATGTTTTGTAGGTTTCATTTCCATTAGAACTTATGTTATACTTTCAAGAAATTATTCCTTAGTACCTGGTGATCAAGATTATGTCCCTGCTCTTAATCAATGAAGATGAACTTCGTCAAACGATAACTATTGCTGAAGCCATTGAAACGGTAAAACAAGCTTTTATGGCCTCGGCCGAAGGTCATATGAATATGCCCGGCAGCTTCTCGCTGCATCTACCCGATGTACAAGGCAAGGTCAATGTCGAAGGTACCTATTTTAGTCAAAGCCCGTATTACGTCATCAATATCGACAGCCATTTTCGGAAGAATCCTGACCTTAATCTGCCGGCCGAAAACGGCGTTTTGCTTGTATTTGACGCAGCCACCGGCGTTCCGGTAGCGGTTATGGTCGATAACGGCTATCTGACCAATATTAAGATAGGCGCAGCAGGGGCGCTGGCAGCGGATTATTTAGCCAATCACCAAATCAGCAAAGCGGCGGTGATCGGGGCCAGCAAACAAGCTTTTATGCAGTTAAAGTCCTTAACGTCCGTCAGACAACTCGAATCGGTCTGGGTCTGGGACGCTTCCCCACTCAGGGCCGACAATTATGTCCGCCACATGGTCGAAGACCACGATCTCAACATTCGCATCGCACCGTCCTCCCAAGCGGCGGTCGAGCAAGCTGACCTGGTTATTGCCGCGGCCGAGAGCGAGCAGCCGGTCATTAAGGCCGCCTGGCTTAAACCGGGCGTCCACATCACCAGTACAGCTCTCGATCACCAACCGGTCAAGCAAAATCTGGAGCCTGAAATTTGGCAGCGAGCCGATCTCATTGTGGTCGATAGTCTAAAACAGTGTATTCAAATGGGTGAATTGTATCACGCCCAGCGTGCGGGGGTTATTCGTTACAGTGATATTCAAGGAGACCTGAGCGATCTGATTAGCGGGCGGACCCGTGGACGCACCCAGGCCGATCAAATTACCCTGGCCGACATTACCGGGCTTGGTTCGCACGATACGGCTCTGGCGACCCTGGCTTTGGAAAAAGCGCTGTTCCTGGGTTTGGGACAACGGCTGGAAGTGGGCATACCCTCCCAAGGTTTTGGTGTGGGGGTCGGGAATCTACTATGAGTTTGTTTGGTCGCGCAGCCCGATGCCTGCTTTCGTAACGCTCGGACGCCGCTACGGATATCTATGTCTTCTCCTTCTCGCTAACTTATCTCTCCTGCTACCCCCGGGCCATCCGCTACGTATCAGCGGTGCGGTATTACTCATCGGGCTACTGCCCGGCTGGCTCTGGGCAGCCCGCTTTGTCCCGACCTCTTCTGGAATCAGTCGCTGGATTATTGCAGCCGGGTTAAGCTATACGATCACTTGTCTAATCACCCTTCTGCTCCAGTATCTACCCGGACCGATTCCCCTCTGGCAAATGGTTACAATACTCAATATAATTGCGCTGCTCCCTTTTCTGGGGCGTAGTAAAGCGGAATCACAGCCCACCCCATCTTCCCTGCTCCCCATCTCAATCCCACTGCTTCTCATTCTAGTTATCTCTCTATTCCTCCGGGCCGCCAACCTCCACTACAGCGAATTCCAGGGCGACGAAGCTTTAGCCATGATCACCGCCGCCGAAGCGATTGAAGGCCACGAGGACGCCCTTTTTCTGCGCTCGAAAGGTCCCGCTGAAGTTTTGCTGCCGATGGCGGTTTGGCGCTTAACCGGCGTCATCAACGAAACAGCGGCTCGCCTGCCCTTTACCCTGGCCGCGCTGGCCGCCATCGTCACCATCTATGTAATCGGTCACGCCGTCGGCGGACCGCGAGTCGGCTGGCTGGCGGCAGGCTTTTTCGCGTTCAACGGCTTTATGGTCGCGTTCGGACGCATTGTTCAGTACCAGGCGCTAGTGGTTTGGTTCAGCGCGCTGGCTTTTTTGATGGCGCTGGAATGGCAGACCCGCCGGCAGAGTCGCTTGGCGCTGCTTAGCGGCCTCTTTTTGGGGGTCGGCGTGCTGGCCCATTACGATGGTATTCTGGTGCTGCCGGCCGTGGTCTGGGTCTTTGTATCGCCGGCGCTGGCGAAATATTTTCCAAACTTAAAAGCGGAACGATCAAACGAATTGGAGCCGCCCCATCTGGCCGCGTTAGTCAAAGCCGGAGGCAGTTTTATCGGAGCCTTCAGCCTACCCATGCTGTTATTCTACCTACCGTTCGCCTTAGACCCGCGAGCCAATCGCACCGGCGATTATGTGGGCAACCGCATCGGCGATGAACTGCGCAACAACCTGCCCGATTTCTTTCATTTCAACACCTTTTACAGCTCCTTCTATTATATTACCCTGACCGGATTCCTCATTTTGTTTTTTCTCGTTTGGCTGTCATGGCCAAATCGTTGGAGTCGAGCCGTGGCCCTACTATCGGCTGTTGTCGGCCTGGCTGTCATCATTAAACCTAATCTCTTCGCCACGGCTGCCGTCGATCTCAGTTTTCTTCCTTTTGCCCTCCTTTTGCTGTCAGCGTTCGTAGCCTCGGCCTTCACCTCAGCTACTCTACCTGCGCTCATCATCTGGCTCGCCATCCCCTTCCTCGGATACAACTTCGTCGTCGCGCTTGGCCTGACCCACATCTACACCATTGTCCCGGCCTGGTCGCTGCTGGCCGCGTTCGGTTGGGTTAGTCTAGTCGGCTACTTTGAAAATAGCCCCTCACCCCGTCGCTGGCGCGACTCCCCTCTCCCTGAGGGAGAGGGGTTGGGGGTGAGGGGGCAAATATTTGCGGCTTCGGCATCGTCTCAGCAGCGACAAATCGACTCTCTTTCTCTAGCCCCCCAAAACCGCTGGGCTGACGGCGCACTCCTTATCCTCTTAACCCTATCGACGCTCTTCCTATGGAATGCCTTTATCCGCCACGATGTCGAATATTGGCAGGATTATCCTGACGGTAATCTGGCTCTCTTCTGGACGCCCTACGAGTCGCCCCCGACGGCCGGCTTTTTTGGTTTCGCTCACCGAGCCGGCTGGAAAGCGATCGGGCAGCAGTTGAATGACGGCGTCTTGGCCGGCGATTACGGCAGCAACGAAGAACCCGATGTCACCACCTGGTACACCCGAGGCGCGCCGCGCGCCTGCGATCCGCAGCCAGAATATTATTTCCTGGCCGGCGACCTGATCGATCCGATCGATATCCCCAATGACTTGATTACCGAACGCTACGAGCAAGTGGGTTTAGTGACTTTGCCAAATCAAAAACAAATGCGGATAATGCAGCAGCAGCCCACCACATTGGAGTTAGGCCAGGTCGATGACGCGGCGCTGGCCCGCGCGTTCGACCAAACAGCCTGGCCGGCTGCCTTTGCCCGTTCGGCGCGCGGATCGCAGCCGAGTGAAGCGACGTTTGGCAACGCGGCGCTCGGTCCCTTGGTGCGACTGGTGGGCTACGATCTCGATACCCGGCGCGCTTATCCCGGCGGGCGCGTACCGGTCACACTTTACTGGCAAACGCTGGCCGAGTTTCCGGCCGGCTACCAAATTTTCACCCATCTGGAAAGCGACGCCGGTCCGGTGGCCCAATCGGACGGCGTGCCGGTTTGCTGGACTTACCCCACCGATACCTGGCGGCCCGGCCAAATCATCGCCGACCAGCACGCCTTATCGCTCTCGCCGGAGTTTCAGCCGGGGCGCTACCCGCTGGCCATCGGCCTTTATCTACCCGACACCTTCGAGCGCCTCGACCTTTTGGACGCAGCCGGTAATCCCGCCGGAACCAGTCTCATTTTGGAAACGGTGGACGTTAGAGACGAGAAAATTAGAAATTAGAAATGGTTCTATCAATTCCAATGACCACTTACACGGTGAACAAAACCCAATCATCATTCATTATTCATCAATCATCATTCCGCCCGGCCGGTTGGCTGCTCATTATCGGGCTGCTACTCACCGGCATCGGCGGGGCATTCCTGCCCTGGGTGTGGCGAGCGCCGGCCGCCTTGCAGTTGACCGCGCCCGGCCTGGCCGAATTCGTGAAATTCCTACCGGAAATCAGACTGGGACAGCTTCAAGTCGAGCGCCTCTACTTCTTACTGCCGCTCTTTCTATCGATGCTGGCGCTGCCCGTTTTTGTCGAAAATAAAGCGCTGGCCCTGCCGCTGTGGCTGCGCTGGCTGGTGCGGCTGCTGGTTATACCGCTGGCTCTGGCCGCGCTGTCGCCGGTCTGGACCCCGGCCATTCTGATTGCGCCGGAATTTCGGCTACAAACCCTTTTGGCCGGTTTGGCCATCGGGTTGGCGGTGATCGCCCCGCTGCTGCGCTGGCTGCCCCTACGCCTGCTGCTAATTTTCTTGGTCGGCTTGGAACTGCTGGCCTTCATTTTACCGTTGTGGCAGTTCAGCCTGATCCGGTCCGGTTTGGCCGACGCCTACCACCAGCCGGTTTCGCTCGGCTGGGGTTGGTGGGTCACCGTCGCCGGCTTAGGGCTGAGCGCGGCCGCAAGTATCTGGCTGATCCGGCCTCGGCCCATTTCAACGGCAGGTCAGAAAGCATGACTAACCCCATCGCAAAACATGCCCAAACCGTTAACTTTTTGCCACACATCTTGGTGCGCCATCGCCATATCCAGACCGTCTTGCTCACCCTGCACCGGCCCGGCCAAACCGCCCTGCGCCAAGTAGAGCAGGAGGTGATTTTGGAGACGGCCGAGGGCGTCCGGCTTCAGGGATTTTTCTCGCCCCAGCCCGGCCAGGCCAAAGGGATCGTGCTGCTGCTGCACGGCTGGCTGGGCTGCGCCGAATCGAACTATAATACCCTGCTGGGCGAGCATCTGTACCGGCAGGGCTACGCCGTCTTCCGGATCAACTACCGCGACCACGGCGATACCCACCATCTCAATCCCGGCGTCTTTCGCGGCGATCTGCTCGATGAAATGTTCGACGCCGCCCAACAAGTTGCCCGGTTAGAAACGCCGCGCCCGCTGCACGTCATCGGCGTCTCGTTGGGCGGCAGCTTTGCCTTACGTATCGCCTGGCGACACGCCCACACGCCCATCCCCACCCTAGGGCAGACCATCGCCATCAATCCGGCCATTAATCCTCAACTGGCGACGGTATCTCTGGATCGCAATCCTTTATATTTGCATTACTTCCGCAGCAAGTGGCGCGCCTCGCTGCAAAAGAAACAGAGCTTGTTTCCTGACCTGTATGATTTTGCGCCGGAGTTGTCAGCTAAAAACTGTATGGCGATGACCGAAGTCTTAATGCCGCGTTACAGCCCGCACCCTGATGCGCTGAGTTATTTCAGCAGCTACCGGGTCACGCCGAAAATGTTGGCCGACCTGACCAGCCCGGTCACGATTCTAACCGCGGCCGATGATCCAATTGTGCCGGTGGCCGATTTCCACGCCCTGGCGGATGTATCGCCCTATCTCACCCTCGATATCCAACCCTACGGCGGCCACGTCGGCTTTGTCGATATATTTCCGTTTCGGACCTGGATTACGGAGTATGTGGATAGGGTGTTGGGTGGGTAGTTGGTTTGTTTGTTTGTTTGTTGGTTGGTTGGTTGGTTGGTATTTGCCCAACTATCTATCCCACTAACCATCTATCCCACCAACTTTGACAATCTCCGGCCCCGGTTCTATAATTTCCGTTATATCGTGCGGGTATAGTTCAGTGGTAGAACGCAACCTTCCCAAGGTTGATGTCAGGGGTTCGAGTCCCCTTACCCGC
>JACKAU010000011.1 GCA_020634855.1 Anaerolineales bacterium | reverse complement strand
GAGGATGTTGGTGCCCTTGAAGTAAAGATTTCCGATGTAAGCCAAGAAGCAAGGTTATATACGTGGGCTACATGGAAAAATTCTAGTGAGCGGGTGGGAATTAATGAAGTAGCTCAAGAAGAAACAAGAACTCCGGATCTCATTTTTCAATTAGACTCTGCCGAAAAAGTGCGCACCGATGCCACTGGTGACGTACCATTTTCGAATTATGATATAACTAATGTGGCTTTTAAGGATTTTACCTCCGCTTTTAAGGTTACGTTTTATACCTTGGAGGATATGGGACCGGTAGGTAGCGGAGACTATTTAGATTTGCGGTTATATATTGATCGTGATTGTAATGTCGAAACGGGTCAGATCGTGAATGGGATAGGTTCAGATTTTTACATAAGATATCGTCATGATAGGGGCCAAGCTCAAATTCGCTCTTGGGATGAAAACGAAGAAACCTGGCAATCAGTTACTGCCCAGCTTCAGGTAGAAAATCTTTTAGGTGATAAGCGGGTAGGCGTATGGGTACCTTATGACATCCTCAACCTTGAGAATGAGAAGCAATTTTGCTGGAGGGCTTTAAGCAGAAACTATAGGGAAGAATTTGCATCGGGTCTACCAACAGACTATGTCACGCCACCATCCGTTCTAACACTTGCTCCATCAGGTGAGCTCCCCCCGGCTGCTCTGCCTATTGTGTCGTCAACTGAGGGGACTTTTATAGACATTGGCGATACCTGGCAGTATCTGCCAGGTTCGACCGAGTCTGATCCTAATTGGCCAAATGTTGACTTTGATGATAGCCATTGGTTATCCGGCCCTACGGGAATTGGGTATGGTACCGGCAAACTTGCGACCGATCTGGATCTGATCACGAACGATATTCAAGACAGCTCATCATCTACTTTTGTAGAACACACAAGTAAAGAAACGGGCGTGACGTTAATCACCCTGTCATCCGGAGCGGATAGTATCTCTCTCTACACTCGCCGTGCTTTTACGGTTACGTCTCCCTTAACCCAGCTTATGCTAGAAATTGATTATAAAGATGGTTTTGTGGCTTATCTCAATGGCACAGAAGTGGCTCGTCGTGGCTTTGAAGATGGCCTCCCGATTAATTATGATACCTTTGCAACCCAACGCGAAGCAAACACGGTAGAGATTATCGATCTGAGCGATTATATTAGCGAATTGCGTACCGATAGCCCCAATGTTCTGGCCATTCAAGTACATCGCTCTGTTGATGTTCCTTTAAATCTTTTCGTAGCTCCCAAGTTAATCTGGCATTATACCTCTCAACACACTAACGTTGAACAGAAAGACGATAATTCAGCAGTTAATACGGACTTAATCCCTTCCGTGCCAACTCCACCATTATTATCATTATCTGATATCAGTGGTAAACTGGCTGTTCCAATATTGGATGAGTATGAGGCCAACTATAACACCCATGTCTATTCAGTACCGAATGGTGAAGAAATAGATGTAATATCTTATGCTCGCCAGCCAAACTTCCATCCTGATGGGCAGCGTCTCTTAATCAACCGAGAAGGAGGAGGAGTAGAAAACGTTTTTGAGTACAACATTGAAACAGAGATTGATAAACCAGTAAGTGATTCCCCTAATGACTGGCACCCATTTTATGATCCATGGGGTAATCGGGTAGTCTATGGCAACGACCAACTAGCCATGAGTGGTATTCCTGTCCGTAAAATAGAAAATGGTGAGGTTCAGCGTCATAATAAAACAGGAGAAATTATCTATAAAGGTGTCTTTGCGCCTTTTATTTTCGTACAATGCAGTATTAATCCCCCTCATTTGGAAGAAGACGCACTTTGCCGTGATATTGCCGTATTTGATGTATTGATACCAGCAGGTCAAATGGGAGATTTACAAGGGACTCATCCGGTCTGGACATCTAATGACCTGATCGCTTTCAAAGGCTGCAACTCTTGGGCCGGGAGTCAATTATGTGGCATCTTTACAGTTCCTTCTGCTTCAACAAAAAGGCTTAGCAATGGTTTTATTCCTAAACAGCTGACCAGGGATACCAGTGATACTCCTTCAGATACCAAGGGAAACTTCATTACTTTTACTTCCCAGCGGGACGGTGATTGGGAAGCTTATATTATGGATCTGAACGGCAATGGGCTTCAAAATCTATCAAATAGCCCTGAATCTAACGATGGGATACCTACGATTTCGCCTGACCAACAGTGGGTTGCCTTTGTTTCTGATCGCGGTGGACAGTGGGCCATTTGGGCGGTACCTTCATCTGGTGGGACACCCCAGAAACTGTTCGATTTGCCTACAAATAGTCCTTGGGGGGACCAAGATCTCTCTTGGTTAACCGAACGTATTTCCTGGGGGCCTTAATTCAATTATGACCGCCTCATCTTAAGTAGATGAAGCCATACTAAAGGTCCTATTAGATGAATAGATGAGATTGATGCATTTCAAAAATGATAGTTGTGTGGCCTCTGACATATTCCATGGGTAAGTCTAACTGTTTTCATCTTTGGATCAAACTTATTTTTATAAAGAATAGTTAAACTATTGGTGTTGAGTTTTATGGTTAACTTGTCTGTTACTATCATCATTAAAGATGGGGGAATTACTCATACTCTCCTAAAACGGAATTACCCCATTACCTGGAGGAATAATTAGTGAAAAGTATTAAAGTTGGTGTAATTGGTGTGGGAACCATGGGCGAGCGCCACTGCCGCGTTTATTCCAGTTTGCGTAACGTTGATTTGGTGGGCGCTGCCGACTTAAATGCCAAACGAGGTCAGGCTGTAGCGGCCGAGTATGATACCCAATACTTTCAAGATTATCAACAGCTTTTAGATCAGGTTGACGCTGTAAGTATCGTCACCACTACGCCATCACATTTTACGCTGGCCGCCGAGGCCCTGACCAGAAGTGTTCATGTATTGGTTGAAAAACCGATTACTGAAAATATCGATCAAGGGGCCAAACTGGTGGAGTTGGCTGAGGAACATGGTAAAATGCTGCAAGTTGGCCATATTGAGCGATTTAATCCTGTTTTTCTTGAGCTCAAGAATGTGATCAAGGATTTGCCCCTGATCGCGGTTAATATCAAACGCTTGAGTCCCTTTGACACTAGTAATACCGATGTTGATGTTATTCGCGATCTGATGATTCATGATCTTGATTTAGTCATAAATCTACTGGGAAGAAATTTTGAAAGCCTTAGCGCCTGGGGGCGCTCTATCTCGACCAAGGCTGTTGACCATGCCGTCGCTAACTTCTCTTTTATTGGCGGCCCTGTTTCCACCCTGTTTGCCTCCCGCGTGACAGAACAAAAAGTGCGATCTATTGAAGTGATTGCCGAGGGGGCTTACATCGAAGCTGATTTACTGGGTAAAACGCTTTTGATTCATCGTCGGACCTTTCCGGAGTATGTCGGTAAACATAACGCCGGCAAATATCGCCAAGAGAGCATCATCGAGAAAATTCATGTGCCTATGATTGAGCCGCTTCTGTTAGAACTTCGTCATTTTGTGGAATGTGTATCTGGCAAAGAAACCTGCGCCGTGCCGGGCAGTGATGGTGTCTTTGCCCTGCAACTTGCTCAAAGCATCTCCGAGCAAATTTGCCTGTCGCAAAGTTTTCAACAGAATATCCTTGTTTCAAATCTACCTCAGTTAACATCAATCTGAGGGTATTTAGGAGCAAATTGCTTGACCAATTTATCGCAGATCTGGCCGCCTCCACCTCCTATTCGGGGCAAACTCGAAGGCGGCCAGGTTCACATTTGGTGCGCCTCGCTTGACCTTCATCCAAAGACTCTCATTCAGTTAGTTAAACTGCTAGCCAAAGATGAGCAAGAACGAGCTAATCGATTTATATTTGATCGAGACCGGCAGCACTTTATTGCTGCCCGAGCTAGACTAAGGCTTATTCTAAGCCGTTATCTTAACGTTGGGCCACAGCGCTTGAGGTTTCGTTATGGCCCCCAGGGTAAACCCGAATTGGCCGGAGGTAACGGCGACGCATTGTACTTTAATCTCTCTCACTCGAACGGATTGGCCTTGTTTGCTGTCACCAAAGAGCATAAAGTAGGTGTCGATCTTGAGTGGATCCGCCCTGTGGACGACATGGACTCGATTGCCAGACGCTTCTTTTCTAAAGCGGAATACCAAGCCTACTCTGCGCTACCTCAAAGCCAACAATCTTTAGGTTTTTTCAATTGTTGGACTCGCAAAGAAGCCTACATTAAAGCCATTGGACAGGGACTTACCTGCCCGTTGGCCGATTTTGATGTATCGCTGACGCCGGGCCAACCGGCCAAACTATTAAGCATTAAGGATGATCCGCAGTCGGTTGAGTTATGGTCCATGACGGCTTTAGCTCCGGCTGCGGGCTACGTTGGGGCAATAATTGTCGAAGGACCGGTGCCTCGAATTTCTTGTTGGCATTGGACTGAAATCTCTTCTGAACAAACCGTTGGCAATTCTAACCAAGTTTAAAGAATTTTCTTAGACCCATTTTACTAACCAACACTAAAATTAAATGCAGATAGGTTGGCTTATAGATAACGATTAGATTATGGCCGAGGAGGGGTAAATGGTTGTTAAATTACTGAGGCCAATCCGAAAATCCAATATCATGGTCAAAGATATTGGCGATGAGACGCTGATTTACAGTCTGGAACAAGAGAAGGTTCACGTTCTTAACCCTACTGCCCGATTAATTTGGAAACTGTGCGACGGTCAACACTCTTTAGCTGATATGGAAGAAGTACTCCGGTCAAGATTTGTCATTGCAACTGACCATGATGTAATTGATGATGTTAAGCAAACGTTGCGGATCTTTGCTACGCAGGGGCTGTTGCAGCAGATTGCTTCGCAGTAACCGTTCTCCTCAAAAAACTAAACAATATGGAGGTTTATATAAATCTAGCCCCTGTAATTAAGTCGGTCATTGGAAATAATTCTAACCAAAATCCAACTTTTTTCTGCGCTCCCTCCAAGGCTTCTGCGTTACACTAAATTGGTGTAACCAATTTCTCTTCAGCTATTCCACAGGAGGTATCAATGGTGCCATTACGTATCCTTTTCATTAGCCCCTATATTCCCTCGCCCATCCGAGTACGACCTTACAACCTTATTAAATATTTGGCCAAATTAGGTCACGAAATTACTTTGCTGGCATTAGTGCCTCCAGGTGAAGACACCACCAGTCTTGAGACACTTAACCAATGGTGTCAATCGGTAAAAACCGTTCCGCTGCCACGCTGGCGTACCCTTTGGAATGCTACCTGGGCTGTTCCCACCGGCTTGCCGCTTCAAGCCGCCTACTCTCGCTCACCCGAAATGGCCGAACTCATTAGGGAAACACAACAAGCCGCCAATTTTAATGTCGTTCATATCGAGCATTTGCGCGGCTCAGAATTAAGTTCGGCAGTAAACGGTACACCGATTGTCTTTGATTCGGTCGATTCGATCACATTACTGTTTGAGCATACCTGCGCTTCCGGGCCAAATTGGCGAAGCCGATTAATGGCCCGCTTAGATTTAGCCCGGACTCGCCGCTATGAAGCCGGTCTGCTCAGCCGGTATCCGCGGGTCTTGGTCACTTCACCCAAAGATCGCGATGCCCTGGTCAGTTTTTCAACTATTCGAGATGGGGAGCGGTTCAAGGTTTTACCTAATGGTGTCGATCTGGAATACTTTAAGCCGATGGATGTTCCTCGTGACAGCCAAACGCTGGTTTTTACCGGCAAGATGAGTTACCATGCTAACATTGCAGCAGCTCTGGATGTGGCCCAGCACGTTATGCCGTTGGTGTGGCAACAGTTTCCCGAAGCGCATTTTGTCATTGCCGGCAAAGATCCCTCATCCAAAATACAAGCCTTGACCGCGGATCATCGAATTATTGTGACCGGTACCGTACCTGATTTGCGACCCTACTTGGCCACGGCTACTATCGCCGTCTCGCCTATGCGCTATGGCGTTGGCATCCAAAATAAAATCTTAGAAGCAATGGCCATGAAGACGCCAGTCATTACCACCTCGAAAGCTTTGAGTTCCCTACAAGCTAACGTTGGCGAAGAAATTCTTGTCGCCGATACTCCCCAAGCTGTAGCTGAAAAAGTAATTGGGTTATTTAAAGATCAAACTTTGGCTCGATGCCTTGGGGAAGCGGGTTGGCAGTATGTAGAAAGGTATCACGATTGGAGCGTGACCGCCAGAAATCTGGAGGAAGTCTATCGGGCGGTAATTCAGCCGGTTAGAAACGGTCACCTGCGGTCGTAAATGGGTAGCCTCTGAAATCAAAAAGCTCCCTCACAGCCAATAGCTGTGAGGGAGCTTTTTGATTTCAGAGGCTATTACAATTTATCGATCACCGTAGCCATTTGGGTGAGCCGAGTGCCAGTTCCAGGCGGTTTCGATGATGCCACGTAAATCTGTATATTTGGTTTGCCAGCCTAGTTCCTGGCGAATTTTGTCGCTGCTAGCAATCAATACAGCCGGGTCGCCGGGGCGTCGTGGCCCAATTTCAGCTGGAATAGGATGGCCAGTTACCTCACGTGCTGTTTCAATGACTTCTTTAACAGAAAATCCCTGTCCATTACCCAAGTTGTAGGTTCGACTGCCTTGATCAAGTGCGCGTAAGGCCAAGATATGGGCTTGGGCTAAATCAAGCACGTGGATATAGTCGCGGACACAGGTGCCGTCGGGGGTGGGGTAGTCATCGCCAAAGATATACACTTTATCGCGCTGGTCTAATGCTACCTGTAGAACGATGGGGATGAGATGATATTCAGGGTAGTGGTCTTCCCCACGGTTGGGATCACCGGCCCCACAGGCATTAAAGTAGCGTAGGGCCGCATAGCGGAAGCCGTAAATACGATCGAGCCAGTGGAGCATCCGTTCGATAATGAATTTCGATTCGCCGTAAGGGCTGCCTGGCACAATCCGTTCGGCCTCATCAATGGGCATGCGTTCGGGATCGTCAAAAAGATTGGCGGTGGAGGAAAAGATAAATTTTCTTATGCCGTGATCGACGGCGCTTTGTAACAGGTTTAAGCTATTAGTAACGTTTTCGCTCAAATATAAAAACGGTTGTTCCATCGATTCACCAACCAAGGTGTGGGACGCAAAGTGCATAATAGCTTCGGGCTGGTAATTGGCCAGAATACCGTCGATAGCGGCGCGATCATTTAGATCGCCTTTGATAAAAATGGCTTCAGGATGAACTGCCCCCTCATGGCCTTGGTAGAGATTGTCGAAGACGATAACGGAGTCACCTTCCCTAATCAACTCCGCTACGACGGTACTGCCAATGTAGCCGGCCCCGCCGGTAACGAGAACTTTCATTAGATATTGTCTCCTGATGCTAAAGATAGTAGTTTTGAGATGTAACTTGATAACGAACTGTATCTAAAATTAGATAAATTAAGATGTAGCAAGTAAACCTGTGTTAAATTAGAAGGTTATGATTTAAATACAGGAAGCACCCGCTGCCACCAGCGTCGAGTGGGCGAACTGCTTGACGATTGTCCAGAGACTTTATGCTGCTCACTGTGAGTATAATAGTGATGGTAAATTGTTCCCTTGCTTCCGCCAGACATACCATTTAAGACTCCGCCTAACAATTTGGCTCCGACCTGGTTTAATCGCTCTAACGATTGCTTAAGGGAGTCACGTCGTGTAGATTTCGATTTGATGACTAAGATAACTCCGTCAACTCGTTTCGAAAGGACTAAGGCATCGGTCACAGCTAAAATAGGTGGTGTATCAAATATGATGATGTCGGCAACTCTTTCAAGTTGCTGCAATAATTGCATCATCCGCTGAGATCCTAAAATTTCTGAGGGGTTTGGTGGTAGTGGGCCGCTGGTAATGATCTTTAAATTTTCGATACCGGTATCTTTTAGTTGGTTATCAATATCCAGGCTCTCTGAACTGAGCAAATCAGTTAACCCACCCAGATTGGGTACTTGAAACATTTTATGAAGCGTTGGCCGTCTAAGATCGGCATCGACGATAATTGTTCTTAAATTGGCCTGAGCCATAATAATACCAAGGTTGGCGGCAGTAGTACTTTTACCTTCACCGGGATTTGAACTGGTCACCATTATCGATCGAGCCGGTTGATCGATAGCCGTAAATTGTATGTTAGTACGTATTTGGCGGTAGGCTTCGGTTATAGGGGAAAAGAGATCATGGGTACTGACAAGTTTGTCATTGAGATTCATGCCATCGATATTACTTATGGTTCCTAAACTGGTCAAGCCAATTGAGGGAACAGTCAAGTCGTCGGTTGATTTCACAGTGTTATCAAAGTACTCTAGCAGCAAAGCGGCTCCAAAAGCCAAGGAAAAGCCAACCGCTGCCGCTAGCAGGACATTGGTCTGGACATCAGGACTTATCGGACTATATGGTAATTGGGCGGGTTCAATGATAGTTAATTGATTAGGAGTGTCGCCACCCTCAAGAAACCCTAGCAGATTACGGTAGTTTACCTGCCAATCATTGATCAAGTTTTCTAAGCCGGAAATTTCCGATTGTAAATCCTGGATTTTTCTGGCACTCAAGGCGCTAGCAAGTTCTGTATCAAGCTCCACTACACGAGCTTGCGCAGTTGATATTCGTTTTTCTAAATCATCCAACTGAGTATGAACAAATTCACTTCGTTCATTACGCTGTTGATTCTCCGGGGAGGCGGGACTCTGTAATATCAATTGATAAGCAATCTCATCGGCGATTGCTACCGCGCGTTGGGGAGATACGTCTTGAACACTAATTGCCAGAAGTTGAGTAAGGGGAATAGGAGCCGCATAAACTTGGTTCTTGAGTGCTTGCCAACTCATGTCTAACCCCAAGCTATCGACTGTGGCCTGGAGAATTGGTTGTCTTGTCGTCACCTGAGCATAGGACTGCGCCAATAACCCTGTTAGCGTGAAATCGTTGCCACTAATATCAGTTTTTTGGAAAACTTGACCTACCATTAAGGTTGTTGTCGTTTGGTATATTCGAGGCTGTTGCATACTGGCCACATAGCTTCCTACTCCAGCCACAATGGTACTTAATACGATTAACCACCACCATCGTAAGGTGCCTTTTAAATATTGTGTAAGTTCCATAATAAAACCATCACCTATTAATTACAAAGTTAATTCAAAGGGGGAGCCGGATCCTCATATTTTACCCAAACCGGATCCCAGTCATGGTACGGTGTCCAGTTATCCCAGCCCATAAGTAATTGTTGTTCACTTCCGTCAGCATTCATAATCCATAATTGGTCGTTTCCAGTTCTATTTGATACAAATACTATTTGCGTCCCATCGGGTGACCAAGAGGGGTGCTTGTTAATTTCAGGAATAAACGTATCCTTTCCTATCTCCCGTCCGTTGAATTCCACATTACTTTCGGTTAGCTGATTTACTTCACCTGATACATAATCTACGGTCCAAATCTCATCATCACTACTATCGTTAGATACAAAGGCAATCATCTCTTTACTGGGTGACCAGACACCATCATAAGCGATACCTTTTCCAAACGTGGTAAGCTGTCGCTCTTCGCTGTATAGATAGTCGTAGGAGTATATGGCTGGAGCATCGGTTCTGACGTCTAATTCTTTGTCGTCACGACCCACAGTACTGTAGCGAATAGCTGTCTTAGTAAATGCTCTATATCGTTTGTCCGCAGACCACGAGTCCCTATCTCTGGCTACGTAGTATGGCCAGGTGTCGGTAAGTCGGCCTAGTCCTCCGGTCTCTGGATCGAATAAGTATATAACATCAGTACTGTCTGGCCCTTCTTCTCGATTAGATTTGAACAAGACTTTACCTATTAACTCGGACGGCATTGAGCGTGGGATCGCGGTTGGGGCGACTGGCGTTGGTGACAAAATAAGCGACATAACCTCATACACCGGTGAAGGTGTAGCGGTTACGACATTATTTGGCGTCGCGGTGGGGGTTCCGGTTGTATAGGCAATCACAGTACTCTCAGCATTGAGGGCTTGAGCCGTTTCTGCGTTGATGGGGGTTGGTGTTGACGTGACAACAATAGGTGTGGCCCAGTTTTCTGGAAGCGGAGTTGGAGTGCCATTTTGTTGGGCTAATGTCGTGGATTTCGCAGACGAAGTAGCTGCGGCAAATACTGAAGAAGGGGAGGGAGTAGCCGTGATAATCACATATTCAATTGGTGTAGGAATCGGCGTTGGTGTTTCGGTAGGAACTGGAGTAGCTGTAATTGCATTTGTCGCAATGGGAGTAGCGGTTCCGTATAAAATGATCTCAGCCGTCGAAATTTGTGCATAAAATTGACTAGTAGCTTCATTTTCTGGAGTAGGGGTTGGAACAATGACTAAATAATCAGGAAAGGGAGTAGGTGTCACGGCATTTGAGGGATTAGGTGTGGCTGTCCCGAGGCGGGTAGCTTCGGCTGTTTGTTGAAGGGCCACGGCTGCAGCCGTGACGATGTTTTCAGGCGTTGGGGTACTGGTAATTAGGACATATTTGTAAGGTGGCGGTGTGGCCGGTGGATCACCGACTTCTAAGATTAGTTTTACACTATTCCCACCTGTACTTGTTCCGTAACCGGTATCCCACGCGAACAAATTGTCGGATCCGACTAGTGGTCCATCAACTCGAAATGATATAGCTGGAATTTCATTGTCGATGGTACGATCTTTGATGATTTTTATCTGATCGGGGGTCAGTTCAAAGTTATTAGTTTTTCCGACTCCCAAATCTTCTAATCCTAATATTGGGCTTAAGACTTGTACAGCAGGTGCGTTGAATATAGTTTGGTAGTTGTGTCTAGGCCAGAGTCTATCGATCTCTTCATCTAATAATTTAACAGCCCAACCCGCAGAGTTGGCTTCATCTCGATTTATATCAAGTCGTTCATCATTTAAACCTGTTAACTGAAGTTCAGCTCGGTATATGGGCGCACCACGAGGCACGGAACTTAAGTCAAATTGAAACGCACCGTTATAAATTTGTCCATCAAAAATCCCGGAATAGATGTACGAGTCAGTAAAATTATTGCCGCGCTCTTCGCTACTTGTAACCCAACCAATGGAGCCTAACTTAGGTGAGAGTGTAATGGTCTCAACACCGGGAACTGGTGTATTGGTCGCGGTCGGTGTTGCTAAAAAAGCACCAGAAACTGGCTGCCCACCCGCGTTAGTCGTTGTCTCAATATTTCCTGTTCCGGTGGGAGTGGGGGTTGATATGTGATCAGCCGTGAAATCTGTTGTGTCAACAGCAACAGATTCTTCTTCCGGTTCTAAACCTTGATTGCTAAGATAAATGATACCAGTAATGATCAGAAAACTGGCAAATATACCGGCCGCAATCCAAATGAAGGTTGTGTTTTTTTGTTGGGTGGTTTCGCTTTTCGCTGGTGAAGAGGGGGTTAAGTCCGGGTCAAAATCTATGTAGCGAGCACAAGTCAAATGGTTTGCGTTCAAGCAAAAATTTGACTGGTGGTCTAATGAAATAGATGTTTTCTGGTCATTTACAAAACAGCAATGTGAGCTTTCGGGATATGAAAAGCGTGAGTCTCGGTCGTTGGCTAAACCTAAATAAGGACAGGTTGACTTTAATTCACTCTGATTAGACATAAACTATTTATTCCCATTTAATCAATTCAATTATTTAGAATAGAA
Source organism: Anaerolineales bacterium (assembly GCA_020634855.1). Classification (GTDB taxonomy): domain Bacteria; phylum Chloroflexota; class Anaerolineae; order 4572-78; family J111; genus JAGRBY01. Next base: position 344,785 of record JACKAU010000011.1, on the reverse strand, counting down.
TTTTAGTAATTGGGGAAACATAATTGAACATTTTGGTATTAGATGTATTGCTTATTCTTTAGTCTTAGATACTAACAAAATTTGATGATAGGGGCATGGGAAAAAGGTTTAAAAAAAGTTAGAAAATAAGAGTATCCATTAAAAGTTATCTAGCCGAGCCAATTCCTAAAGAGTCTTGTAATTTAAATTGCCGCCGTTCTATTGCGGTGCTAATTTCTATAATAGTTAAGCTAGCAAATATTATCAGTATGGCATCAATAGGTAGACGATAACGAATGAGGGCCCACGATAGAAAATGGATAGCCGAGTAATTAAGAATAAATAGGTATAAAATTAAGCCTTTTGACAAAAGTGAATGAGATATGTGACGGATAAACCCGTAAATCATAAAGGGAAGTAATATTCCAAAAGACAATACTCTTGAGATATTGCTTACTATCCCTGACTCCGGCGAAGGCCAAAATTTGAAAAAATCTCTAATTCGACTCGTTGATAGAACAAGATATCTCAGTGGATCTTCCTGAATAATCTCGACACTTCGCTTGAGTAAGGCGCGATCAAGCTCAGCTTCGTTTAATGATAACAACTCCGGGGGAATTAATTCAAAGTATGTAGGACCTCCTTCAGGTAGAATCGAGATAAAGTTATAACCATGAATTGGATGATTCCCCCAATAGAAGGCAAAACCTGCATTAGTATTAAGTAATACAAATGTGTTAAATGCTTGATAATTGCGTATGGTCCAGGGCACAATAGATACAACCACAATGCTTACCGCAACAGCTAACGTTACCATCATTTGAAAAACCGATTTTAAGCGGTACCGATAGCTTTGCCAAAGTAACCAAATAAACAAAATGGGAACAAAAAACAGAAAAACTTGGCGCAGTAGAATTGTAATAGCCAAAGCAAGCCCAAGCAGAAAACCATCTTTCCACTGGACTGAATTTGTTGTTTTTAATTGATCAACTAATTTACCCGCTAAGTCTAGGGTCCATAAAGCAGTAACAATGTATAATGTTTCAGTAACGAGAGCTGCGGCGTAATAAATGAAGTAAATATAAACTGCAGATAATCCCGCCGCTACCAAGCCAACACTTGAATTAAAATAACGTTGCCCCACGCGATAAACAAGAAGAGGGATTAATATTCCTGCCAAAATTGCCTGAATAATTCGGACTGCTAGAGGATGGTGCCCAAAAATAGCATATACAGCCGTTAAGAAGAGGGTATAAAGATAAGACCAGTGAGCCGTAGGTTCACCGGCCCTGGTAGCTGGCCACCAATCTTCAGCTACAGTGAAGCCGTTACCTGATAAAAGTTGTTGAGCTAGCATATCATACGAGACTTCATCAAACGTTCCGGGGAGATGATGAATGGAGTCTCCAATATAAACACTCATTGCCAGGCGACTTAATACCGCAATGGTAATTATGATAATTAACCACCAGCTTGTCTTTAATTGTTTCAGTTTTGTCAGCGGAAATTTCGGTGGATTTGCAGTCATAGTTTTTCGCCTAATGAATTTTTGCTAGCTCTATTGCAAATAGTTCTTGATATACGCGATCCCAAGCAGTGTAGACGGTTTGCCAATCGTACTTTTCAAGAACGGTTTGGCGTCCATTTCGGGAAAGTTGTTGGGATAACGCTTTGTTGTTGAGAATACTAATGACGGCCCGGGCAAAATCTTCGGCGGTATCAGCAATTAACATATCTGATCCGGATTTGATTTCGATTCCTTCAGCACCTATGGTCGTTGAAACTATTGGTAGCCCCCAACTCCAAGCATCTAAGATCTTTACGCGCATACCGCCTCCTGCGAGCAGAGGCACAATAAATACGGCCGTTTCAGCCAGGTAGGGCATAGGATCGACGACATAGCCGGTAGCTTCAATTCCCTGTCCTGTTAAATTAGCTGGTGGGTTTTTTCCAATTGCCGTTAGGATAGCGTCTGGTACCTGTGCCTGCACTTTTGGGAAAACGTGCTCAGCAAACCACAAAACTCCTTGGGCATTTGGCGGCCAGTGCAATCCGCCCAGGAATGTAATACGACGTGCGTTCGGTTTACGTATCACCGGCGTAACCTGACTCGGATTTGCACAAATGGGAATCACCATCGATTTTGCGTAGTTATTGGACCCATCTGGTGGAGTCAAAACAGCCGAACGGTCGATATCTGTAACCCATACACTATAATCAAATTTCTGGCATGTTTCTACTTCAAATTTTTTGATGAGTTGCGCTTCGCGGGCCAAAAACTGTCGTTTAATAATATTTGTTTCTTCATTCGCCAGGCGCTTAGGAATGTGATGGACAGCATTATGTTTATCGATAATTAACTTGGCAGTTGGGTGTAAGGCTTTGGCTTCTAAGGCGTACTGCGCCATCCACAGTTGATCGGCATGGATTACGTCAAAACTGTGGGAGCGGGTTAATTGTTGTAAGGTGTCAATCATAACTGGTACGTAGTCACGAGTAATCAAGAATGGTTTTTGACTCACCAAACTCTGAAGTAGAAATTTAACATCTCTAATTTTGCTGCGTTGCATAGGGACTGTATAAACGGCATGGCAAAATTCGGCCAAATGACCAATGTATTCGGGTCGATCAGAGTCGCGTATGAAGGTTAATAAGGTTACATCGTGGTTTTGGACCAAGTGGCGAAGAACACAATAGCTACGCATTTTCGGTCCGGCATCTAGTGGATAGGGGAGGACCTGGCTTAAGTAAAGAATACGCATTTCTGAATCCTTATTCCAACAATAAAGATAAAAGGATAAATCTTTGTACATGTTAAAAGTAGCATGGAAGTGTGGGAACTGAATTTAAAGTCGGTTTGAAAATGGTTAGAAATGCTACTTCGGGGAGCCTTTCTATTAAGAACAGATCACCATAACCAAGAATGATATACGTGTTTTAGTGGAAGTTTACCGGTTTACATTCTTGGTAATGTCGTGAGTAGACGGCGGTAATTGCCAGCCAGACGAAGATGGTGTTGGCGTTTTGAGGGTTTTTCTAATAGAGCTAACGGGCTAAGAATTAGACGAATACTAGTGGCCAAGACCAACGTAAGTTTATAGGCCTGGGCGGCCAACCAGCCGTGATGTTTGCGAATAAATATTAATTTACTTTCATACAGACACAAAAACATTTTTGTAGCGACTTGTTGTGTACTTTGCCCTCCATAATGCACAACCTTGGATTCAGGCACCCAATAAAGAAGCCAGCTACTTTTTTGTAGTCGGTAGCATAAATCCACCTCTTCAGTGTACATAAAATAGGTGTCGTCCAATAAGCCTACTTGTTCTAAAGCTTCTTTACGTAGTACCAGGGAAGCGCCCTGAATTACATCAACCTCAGTAGCGCTATTCATATCCCAATCAGACATACGGTAAACACCGTAAGGACGAATGGTATCTAAATGGAATAGTCGCCAAAACTCACGAGATAGGGTAGGGGCCGGGTAGCAAGATGTTTGCAGTGTACCATTGGGGTTAAGCAGCATCGATCCGGCTGCCCCTGCTTGAGGATTAGCGTCCATAAAATCGATGAGTGATTTCAATCCATTTGGTTTTATAACTGTGTCAGGATTGAGTAGTAATACATACCGACCACTACATTGACTGATTGCCTGATTATTGCCTCCGGCAAAACCAACGTTATTTTGATTAAGGATGAGCTTAACTTCAGGATATTTTTCTCTTACTTCCGACACGCTGTCATCGGTGGAGGCGTTATCAACCACCCATGTTTCCATCTCTAATAGAGGAAATGTTCGAATTTCTTGATAAACTGATTCAAGGCACTGTAGCAGTAGATCGCGTGTATTCCAACTTACGATTACAATTGATAAATCCATGATGAGTTATTTCCTATTAATTACGGTTCTGCATCCTGTTTTGGTTGTCGATATAACTGTTCCAGAACGACTAATCCGCCGAGAAAGATCCAACTCAAAACACTAGATCTAAAACCACTTATTCCGATGTTATAAAAAAATGGTAGAACCCAATCTCCCAGAGCAGCAGCGACTAATGTTGCGACCAATCCTCCCAGAGTACCATACACATAAGCCCTCGGGAAACCGTCAGGAACACGATTTAGTAATATCCATGCTAACCAGCCGACAACTATGAAGAAATAAGCAAATGCGATAAAGCCTAAAATCCCTGTCTGTGCAAAAATGTCGACATATTGACTATGGGAGTTGAACCGAACAGCGTAACCTCTAATCGGAAAGAGAGGGGTAAACCAGTTATAATTAGCAAACCCTAATCCGAATATGGGACTGGCTTTGGTTATTTCTATCACAATTAACCAAGCATCCACTCTGGTTCCCCAACTATAACCATCACTTATAATGGTTTGCGTAACAAAATACGAGAGGGGAGATAATATAAAAGGCGCTGCTACAAGCGACAACTGCCAATATCGAAGACCAATGATTGTAGCTATGCTAGCGAGTGGTGGTACCCACCCTGATTTCCAATCCTCGCGCTGAAAATAAGCAATATAAAAAGTTAAAAGAACAACAAACATTAATACACCTCGCCATCTTGGATGTAACTTGTTGTTAAAGACGGCTTGACTAAATGATAATGTTATGAGCCAAGCCCAAAAAAGGCTTCCATTTACTAGCGTATGGTACAATCTAGGAACGATTCCTAATGATATGGATACATCTATCATGTAGAATGCTCCGATGGCTATGAATACCCATACAAGTAACTGTAGCCAGTAGAGCTCTTTAATCCTGTGCCCTATTAACAGAAATGCAGCCGCTGAAAAAATGTAAATTGCTAATCCACCAAGTTGGGCTCCCAAAGGGGCTGATTGGGCAAACGTATACCAAGGCAGCTGGCCAAAACCAAAAGATAAACACGCCACAATAACCAAAATTATTAAGGGCCTGGTAGTCATGGAGGGAGCTAAAGTGATTCTGCGCTGAATGAAGATCATCTCTACTATCCATAACCCAAAAAGAAAAGCAACCAACGCTGTGGTCGCATTAAACCCGCTTGGTCCATTCACGGGGATAATGATAGTAACGACAATCATAACTATGCCCCACAAAGGTCGGTGCCAAAGGAGCAAAACAATACTAATAGCTAGAATTAACAATAAAATTAGTTGCTGAATGCGAGGTAAATCACCGTAGCCCAACAGAGCACTGAGTGAAATAGCGATGACAACAATTGCCGGTCCTATCCAAACATTTATATTACCGGTTAACCACGCATAGAACCGAATCATAGAAAAATATTTTAACGACCAGCCATTTATGCCCCATAATATGAAGGATGGGAGAAAAACCAGCCACAACCCTTGTATCAGGAGGCTTGTTTGTAGTAATGTATCATAGCCCCAGGCATACAGCCGACTAAGAAAAAATAGGAGGATAATGGTAGCTAGGCAGATCGAAATATAGCGAGCATAGAATTCCAGATTAGAGACTATTACCTGAAATTTCCTTAACAATAATTTTATCGAATGTTCATTCACAAATAAAAAGCCTGGCAAAGATATTGCAATCATGGAATAAAATACCAGCCATAAAGCATATTCCGGTGAATACTTTCCCAGAATTAATGCTTCAGTACTGGTGTACGTATACAATGATGGCATCGGTACCAAAAGCAAGAGCCAGGTTATGATAATTGCGATGTTTGCAACTACCTTGGGGGTAGAACTCATTTTTGACAAACGAAAAATTCTGTTACGAAATGGAGTGTTATATTGCATGCTTTGATAAAATTAATTAGTAAAAGTTACTTGCTCAATAAGTTTAAGAAATTTGGGTATTGTTGTCGTCCAATCATAATTTTCTTGAATCAGTCTATAAGCATTTGAAGTAAGATACTGCCGTAGTTGAGTATCTTGGTGTAATTTTATAATTGAGTCAGCAAACGCTTTAGGTGAGTCCGCGATGAGCAAATGTTTGCCAGGTTCTGCATCTAAGCCTTCCGCTCCTTTAGAGGTAGCTATAACAGGCGTTTTTAGAGCCATGGCCTCTAAAATTTTTAGGCGTGTGCCTCCACCAACATGAAGAGGTACTATACTAATCCAGGACCGTGCGATCAACGGACGAACATCATCAACGAAGCCGGTTAGTGTAATATTTTTACTAGTCGGTAACGGGCGGTTATTGTGGTTACCGGTAATGGTTAAGCTAATTTGTGGGTTTTGGGCCTGAACAAAAGGATAAACTTCATCTACAAACCAGGCCATTGCCTCATAATTGGGATTGTATGTAAATGCACCCGTAAAAATAAGCGTGTTTGGCTGTGGGATTTCTTTTATTTCTTCATAACTCTTTAAATCTACACAGTTGGGGATGACTTCTAACCGGTGACCATTTTTTATTTTATTTGAGACAATTGTTCGTTCTTGTTGTGAAACAACCGTACCTGCTTGGAAATTCTTTAACTGATTAGCCAGATAGCGGCGATGCTTCGTCCAGGTTAAACCGTTTCTGAGCCGGCGCCACAATGTTTCGGCTTGCTGATATCTGCCATAGATCACCCCTACTTCAATCTCTTCAAATACGGCTGGTAAGCACTTAAAGTATTCACTGTATACAGCCATATCAAACTGAGAAGCAATGACTAAATCATAATTACCCGTTGAAATTGCATCCTGTATGTACTGTTTCATTTCATTTGAGAAGGTGTCAACGACAAATCTCGGAGTCGAACTAAAAAGGCCCAAGCCGGCTTGTCGACTTGCGGGATCAAAGGGCTTCCAAGGTACAATCTTTACGTCTTGACAGATTTCCTCAAGTTCAGGGGCATTGGGATTTATATTTGGCTGATCAGCAAAACTTATAAGCGTGATGGAATGATCTTGAGCCAGGCCACGTAGTAGGTTGTAAATGCGTAATTTGGAGCCATTAATGGGAGGATAGGGAAACCATCTTGATAAAAAAAGAATATTCACCTTACCCCTCAACAATTGATTGTAAATATGTTTCTATTTCCGTTGTCATTCTCTGGATGTCAAATTTTTCAAAAGCGGTACGGTAACCCGCTTTTGTTAACTTTTGGCGTAGTTGAGGTTTATCCATTAAATATGTGATCTTTTCTGCCAGGTCAACGGCGTTATTAGGTGCAAAGACCAGCGCATTTTCATGATCAGTCAAAATATCCGATGCGCCCCCAGTAGCCGTGCCAATAACAAGTATTCCGGAAGCCATCGCTTCGACCAGGACTCGCCCAAATGGTTCTTGCCAAATCGAGGTAAATAGAAATATATCGGCTTGGTGGTAGATACTTGGCATGGCTTCTTTAGGCTGAGCACCGATGAACGTGACTGATTTTTCTAAATTTTTTTGGCGGACAAGGTGATGCAATTCTGTTTCATAATCTGCCTCGCCTGTACCGGCAATGGTTAGTTTAGCCACATTAGGGCCATGTTGCTCGATTAAGAGTCTCAACGCTTCAATCGCGGTGTGGACACCTTTTTCTGGCGTTAAACGGCCCACGTAAAGTAATGAAAGTTTGCCATCTGCGAATTTAGATAATGATTTGCCGTTTTGAGTGCGATATAAGTTTGTATCGACGGCGCCATAAATGACTTTGGTTTGGTTTAGTTTAACACCGTTTCGCTTGAATTCTTCGTACATAAATGTGGTCGGAAATAGAATGTGGGAGAATTCTAATGAAGGCACCTTTTCTTTGGTTAACATCTGAAGCGCGATCGGCCCTAAAATACGTTTGGGTAGAGAAGTCAAACCATTTCGGGCCGGAGCTTCCCAGTAATGTTGGTATTGGGTGGGGAGCGTTGGCCAGTAGTCGCCCATATAGTAGACAACACGTCCCGGCATCGATTTTTCGGCGACTGCCGGAATTGATCTTGACAAATTCCACATGCCCCAAACTACGACAAAATTGGGAGAAAAATCGCGAATGAGTTGCTGAATACAAGCAAGATTTTCTTTTTCCCGTTGTTTCCGATGGGTGAAAAATTGGATACCGTTTCGGAATGATGCAAAATCCATTTCTAAATGTAAATTGCGTTGTATCCAATCCGGTTCTATCGCCGATAATTCTTGACGCTTATGGCGACTGGTTAAGACGATGACATCGTGCCCTCGGCGGCGTAATTCTTCGGCTACTTCTTGGCACCATTGTTCATAGCCGCCTTGACTGGCCGGAGGGTAGAAATTGGTGATGAACAAAGTGCGTGTAGGCATATTTTATAATTAGCCAATTGCGTAAAGAGTAATGGATGCTTGCTGGAACGAACACTGAGAGAATTTATCTGTTTATCCTAAAAGTGTCATCCAATTTTGTAATGGCATTGTAGCATTGAACAGTGGGAACTAAATGTGAAGAAAGTTAAAAAACAGTTAGAACTTCTATTTTGGATGAAGGTAATTTTGTTCTGGATAAATATTACGCAGCAATACCTTGATGAGTTTCCTTTAAAAGTGAAGTTTTATGAGGAGTGATATCACTATCATATAGAGTAATATTGAATCTATCGACAATGGTCAAAATAGCATCAATATCTTGCTTTGAAAGCTGTTTTTTCCAAGCTGATAATGGGTCTTGCCCATTTAAGATAGCACTGTCCGGGCGGGTTACCATAGAGACCTTTTGGATCGCACGTTGCGTAAACCAGCTTTTTCGGATGCCAATGGCGTTGAGAACTCGCTTGGCTTCCGTCTCAGTGTGGCGATAAAATTCTTCATAAGTGCAAAAAACCCAATTGTGGTGCGGTAACTGACGCAGTGGAATCAGATTTTCAATGCACCACATCACTGCCTCCTTCTGAACAGGTGTTTGAGCATTATGAATGATATCTAAATAAGGTTGCAAATAATCCTCAACCAAATCCGACTGTTCAAGAAAGACATCAAGATGACTTTGCCAGTTTAATTTGATCCTCGATAAAATGACAGCGCATGGGTGTCTGGTCGTAAAGACAATTTTAGGCTGAAATTTTCGATCGATCCAACCCAACATTAAATTAGCCCGAATGGCTTTGATAAAACGCACCGTCGCCCACCAGCGTTTGCCTTGTTGGTTAATCCAACTATTCTCCACTCGACCGGATAATACTGCGCGCATAAACGCCTCTCGATCAGGATATTCTTCATCCGGCCTGGCGTAGGCAATCAAAGGCAAACATGTTGCTTCAGGTACCTGTCGATAGTCAAAAGGTTCAAAAAAAACCCGTACATTTGGATTAGCCGCGATGATATTACCCAGCCATGTTGTACCGCTGCGGCCGGAGCCGGCTAGAATAATTGTATTAGAAGGGTTGCTTGCCCTAAGCTTAAACATTTTTTACCTGCTTGCGACCGTATTTTGGTGATTTTCGATGACTCGAGTGAGATAAGTTTCAATTTCGTCAATCATTCGACACAGATCGAATCGAGCAATCACGGTATCGCGCCCATTTTTTCTTAATGTCGATTGCAGCGCCGGATCGAGGCTCAAGCGTTCAATCTGTTGGGCCAGCTTATTTGGGTCTTCAGGCTCGAATGTCAAACCCGTTTCATTTTCTACCAGAAGTTCACCCGTGCCACCAGTTAGTGTGCCAATGACCACCAGTCCGGCGGCCATGGCCTCCTGAGTCATCCGGGCCAGTGGTTCTTCCCAAATTGAAGGAAAAATCAGAACATCAAATTTCTGAAGTAATGCGGGCATTTCTTCTCTCGGCACCCGACCAACGAACTTAACGCGTTGTGTCAGGTTTGCTTCGATAACCAACTTCTTCAAATAAGCCTCATAATCGGGATGACCGCCGCCAATAATAGTGAGTGTAACACCGTCCAACTCGGGATTTTTAGCCAGAATCGCCATTGCTTGAATGGCTGTATGAACACCTTTGTGTGTCACCAGGCTACCGGCATAAACAAGCGACAATGCACCCGGCTCGGTTTGACCATTCGGAGTTGGTTCAGGCGGTACAAACAAATCAGTCTCAACGCCATTATAAACGACCGACATATTTTCCGGCGCAATACCGGCATTTCGACCCAGATCATTCTTAACAGCCTGACTGACGCATAGGACGTGATCAAACTTCAGATTGAAGGTGCGGTTTTCCTCCGCTACAATTTTCAGCGGAATAGGTGCAATCACCGACTTGGCGATATTAAGCAACGGCCTCTCAGCCTGGTCACACCAGTAAGCGGTATGAGGATCAATTGCATGGGGCCAATCATTGGCTACGTAATACACTACCCGACCAGGGCATAGCTGTTCGGCCAGCCAGGCTATCCCCCGCGACAGATTCCACATGACGTGAATAAAAATCACATCTGGTCGAAAGCGCTCGATTGTTTGGCGAGTATGTTCCAAGTTTTGCTTGAGCCGACGTTTATGGCCCAGAAATTGGCGCGGCTGGTAGTTATAGATGTTACTTTCCAGGGTTAGAAGGCGGCCAACATCCGCTTCGTGGGTGGGTGTGTCTATGCCATGAGTACTGGTCAGTACACGAGTAGTGTGACCACGAGCTTGGAGGCGGTGGTTGATATCTTGCACCAGTTGTTCCCAACCGCCTACAACCTGGGGTGGATAAAAAGCAGAGATGAATAGAATACGCACTAGTCGACAGTCCTTTGTTGTTTTAAACCAAGCTGGCGAAGCACGCCGGTGCCTGGTAAAGATTTAATCAGGGGTGACATCAGTCGGCGGTCGAGTAGGTAGGTAGGATCTGTGGCCGCAGCGTTCAGGAGCATTTGACGGGCTTCTTTGAATTGGCGCGCCCCATAATTAAGTAGGCCCAGTGCCAAATAGGCTTGCACAAACGCTTGTTGCTTGTGGATTTTAGCCTCGGCCGGTAGCCTTGGGTCAGCAAACAGTTTATTGAGCATGTCCAACAAAATGGCGGTGCTACGTAGGGTATTGAGTGTCGTAAACTGTCCACGTGATCCTTTGGGCTGATCACCACAGCCTAACTCATAAAATGTCTCTAATTCGGTTAGGAGTTCCGGCGCAATGACTGCCATTTTTTGTAAACATTCATAAGCTTGTGCCTCGTCATGGTATTGCAAGTACTCCACGGCAGTAGTCAAATAAGCCCGGCCGTAAGCTTGTCGTTGCGTTGAAGTCCCGGCTTTTGCATTCTTAGGCTCCGGTCCAAAATGCTGTCGAATGACAGTTAGCCGGTTGGTAAGCATGCGGATGGGATCGCTAGACATACTACCCGGTAGGATACGGTGTCGGGTCAACACTTGACGAGTGCCAATTATATTGAACTGCTCTGTTATCTTGAGCCAGATATCCCAATCTTCGCATGCTCGCAGCGATTCATCGAAGGGGCCAACGGCTTCGTAGCAGTGCCGACGGACTAACATTGACTCAGGTACCAGAAAGTTGCCCCCGACGAGGGCCTTATGGAGCTGCTCAGATGGAATAGAGCGGGACTCTATCTGAGGAAGTGGCTTGTTTTGATCGTCCACAAAGCGGTAGCCGCAGTAAATGCCATCCGCTGTGGGGTTAGCTTGAAGCGAGAACACCAACGTACTCAAAAAGTGAGGTTCATAAATGTCGTCAGCATCAAGTAAGCCGATGAGATCGCCAGTAGTGGCCCGAATACCGGTGTTGCGGGCGGCAGACAAGCCCTGGTTTTCCTGCCAGATGTAACGAATCTGGTTGCCAAACTGGGCGGCTACCTCGCGAGAGTTATCAGTGGAACCATCATCAATGACAATGACTTCGAAGTTGCGATAGGCTTGGTTTAAGACGCTTTGAACGGCATCACTCAGATAGCGGCCGTGGTTGTAGTTAGGAATGATGATGCTAGCCATGAGCATCTCACTAGATGCCGATCTGGCATCTTGGATTTCAGAACCTATTTCGATCTGGTTTGTTGACACGTTCATTCTGTCACCCAGTTTTATTAATATATTTGACTCAGGCTACTGCCTGATAGACAGCTTCTAGTTGCTTAACAACTTTAGGCCAGGCCAGTTGCAACGCATTCTCTCTGGCATGTTTTGACATCTGCTGCCGGTTCGAAGGAGCCTCCAGCAAGCCGAGTACGGTATTTGCCATACAGCGCGAGTCATGAGGAGGGAGGATTGCACCCGATTCGGGGTTGACATAGTCGCGGATCGCTCCCACATCCGAGATGACCAATGGTAGCCCACAGGCCATTGCCTCCAGAATTGCATTATTGGCCGTGGCCTCGTGTAAAGGCATCACCATCAATGACGCCGAACGATACAAGTCGCGAAATTCATCTTCGGGAATGCCCGAACGCACGCACAGGTTGGGATGCGATCCAATCTGTTCGGCAGCTTTGGCTGAGGTCACTGCTAAAAATCGAGTTTGTGGCCGCAGATACGACACCAGTTCGATCACGCCACGAAAGGTCGGAAAATCTCGGTAGTTCGAACCCACAAACAAGCAAAGATCGGGATCACGGTCTTCAAACGATGCTGGTGGTGTGAAATAGTCGGTATCGACACCCAAAGGTACAAAAAAGACCCGGTCGGGATCCACAAGCTTGTTGAAAAATTCCTGCTGATTGCGTCCCACACATACGACCGCTGATAACTGACGAAGATGCGAGTCCCGTTGGATGACCCTATTCAGGCCATAGGGCGGTAAATGAAAGGTAGCCACCAAGCGATTTTGTCTAAAATTGTTCAGGCGGGCGATATGATTATAGGTCGTTTCACCGTACAGAAAATGATAAATCCATTCCTGTTCTTTTAGCATATGCCAGGCGACTTTTAGTTCAGCAGCCATAGAAGTCCGATCATAGCCCGGTGCATCTTTAGCCAAGCGCCATAAGAGCCGTTGGCGAATGATAGCCTTGGGTAAAGGTTTGGATACTGTTATTATCTCGCCGTCGTATTCGGATACACCGAACTCGGCCGTTCTGGCGTAGCCGGAATGGGGAGAATGGTGGCCATAGCGAAACACGACATAGCGCACGTGCGGTTTAGTCATTACAATTCAACCTTACAGAAATTTACGATTACCAGCAGATACCGTCATACAGGCTTTGCATATGACCATTACTATCTTTGGCGATACCGACCAAATCGATCAACACCTGATGACCATTCATCAAGTGCGGTACCTGATGAAAAAGTTTGCTGCCATGAGTAATGACCAGCACCTCAGACTCGGAGACTATCTGCTCTATCGAAGGGCACATCAGGGAGACGATATGAGGAAGCTCGCTTTCCAAAAAGTTTTTGTTAGCACCCATCAGCCGGGATAACTGTACCTGATCATCAAAAATTTGAATCTCATAACCACGGCCCAATAGTGTTTCTGCCATGGTTATAGCCGGGCTCTCGCGCAGATCGTCGGTGCTGGGCTTAAAGCTCAGACCTAGAATTCCCACTTTCTTACGTTTTGTTGATTCGACCATTTTTATACCTAACTCAACCTGTTTCTGGTTGCTGGGCAAAACGGCGTTGAGTAAAGGAGTATCTACATCACGTTCTTTGGCACGATAGGTCAGCGCGCGTACGTCTTTGGGTAAGCACGAGCCGCCAAAAGCAAAGCCGGGTTTTAGATAAGCCGTTGAGATATTAAGCAGGGCGTCTTGTCCAAAAATCTGCATAACTTCTTGCCCGTCAATGCCGTGGGCTTTACTGAGATTACCAATCTCATTGGCAAATGTAACCTTAAGTGCGTGGAAAGCATTGCTAACATACTTAACCATTTCGGCAGTTCGGATTGATGTTCGGTTGAGCGGGGCATTCATTTTCTCGTACAACTGCTGAACGGCATCGCCGCTGCACTGGTCGTACTCGCCGATCACGATCAGATTGGGTTGAATATAGTCACGGATGGCACTCCCCTCTCGCAGGAACTCCGGATGCATGCAGACTCCAAAGTCGGTGCCGGCTTGCTTACCCGAATACTGCTCTAATATTGGGATCATCTTTTCGTCGACTGTACCGGGCAAAACGGTACTTCGGATCACGACCACGTGATAATCTTGCTTGGTTGCCAGCGCCGTACCAATTTCTCGGCAAACATTTTCAACAAAATCAAGCCTGAGGCTGCCATTGTCATTGCTGGGTGTACCAACGCAAATTAAACTAATATCACTGCCGTGTACAGCAGCCGTCGTATCCAGGCTGGCCTTCAAATGGCCAGATTGGACAACCTCTTTCGTCATCTCGCCCAAACCCGGTTCCACAACCGGCGTTTGGCCGGCATGGATCATTTCTACCTTCTGTGGGTTTATATCGACGCCGTAAACTGTATGACCGTCACATGCCAGGCATGTCGCCGTAACACTGCCGACATAGCCAAGCCCAAAAACGCTGATGTTCATAAATAACTCCTTGTACAATTTAGCCGCCGGCTCAAAAATTTAATAACAACCGGTGCGGCATTATCAAATCATTCTTACTCGTGAAACAGACAGGAACAAGAAGATAAGATGGCTCTTTAAAAAGTTCGATTATTTTCAGGCGAAGACATCGTTGCTCCAGAAGGATGACCTAGCTGGTAGATAACACCGTCTTCAAACTCGCCTACGATTTGAATATCAGATCGATTGGCGGCAATGATGGCTATATCAACGCCTGTGAGACGCGTATTAAAATAAGGATCGGTATTTTCAAGTGGTCCTGTAAAAATGATAACGTACTGATTGCCCTTCAATTGGTTCGTTTGATAAATCAGATCGACAAATTCTTCTCTGGCTTCCGTATGAGGAAGATAGCGAGCTGGATGTGCTAACCTGAAGCTTAACACACCAGGGGAATCACTATAAATGCGATCATCAGGCGAAATTATAGCTGCTAATTCATGAATTACCTGACTTTGTTGCCATTCAACGCTCGTGTATTCTTGGCCTTTTGCCGCTTGTTGGATAAATCCAACCGTTTGATTACCGTAAGGCAACAGCCATAGTAAAGTCGGCAGAGCAACAGCCAGCGAACGAGACCAGTTCGGCCAACCATAGGATATGACTTTAAACAACGCTACCCAGCCCGTACTCCACAAAATTAAAATCAAGGGATAGGTCGGTGTTAGGTAACGTGGCCAGTCATAAGCCGGAAACAAGCTACGATTGCTCAATAAGAAAATAACAGCCGCATATCCAAACGCGTAAATGAAGACGACGGTCCACAAAAAAAACGGTTCTTGCCACTGTTTGAAATCCGTCTGAACACGAATAGCGGTATTGTACAAAAATCGACCAACGCCTACGTGCCACAGCCAGATTATGGTGCCAGTACCGACGGCTAATAGTAGGAGCCATCCATAAAACGGCACGCTTTGGACGATGCCTCGAATACCCAAATGCATTGGAGGGATTAGATCACGGGCATAAGTGCCGATAAAGTATCTGAGATTCTCAGATAACATTGGATGATAACCGACACTTCTATCCATACCCGAAAATTGGCCTGTCAAGCGTGCATTGCGAATAAACCAAGGTAGGGCAGGCAGCAGGGCAATTGTTCCAAATAAGATTGAAGAAGCTAACCATCTTTTCCATGCCTTTATTGTAACCAGAAAGATGATGAATAGTCCAACCAAGAGCCAAATGCCGCCAACATAGCGGGTTAGTATCGTCAGAGCGGTGAATACGCCACTAACAACGAGCCAGAGCAACGGGGTTTTTTCAGCAGATCGGGCGAATTGCACCATGCCAACGATAGCTAGAACAGAAAAAGCGATGAAGGTTATCTCGGTTAGAGCAAACGTGGCAGTACGCGCTACCGGCATGAGCAGTATTGTCGAGAGCGAGGCCAACATACCGGCTGCTCGTCCGGCCACAACGTGGCCCAACCAATAAACTGCGCAGCCTAACACACCAAAACTGAGGATCGAACTCCAACGAGCAGCCTCAACCGCATCTAACCCAAAGTTCATTAGACCAGCGATCAAGATCGAATAAGCTGGGGGCCAGGTCGTTACCGGTCTATAAGACAAAGGGCTATTCGCTTCGGTGATGTCTGTTACAAAACCCAAACCACGATGGATATTTGCCCCCATGCTGATGTATACAGCTGCATCAGAATTGACGCCAGGCCCCGAGGTTGTAGCGGCAAATCCAATGCACATGGCAAGAGTAAAGACAAAGGTCAACAGTATAAATTCATACAGAGATCTTTGTAGGTTCATGATTAGGTTTCCTGAAACCCCACCGCTTCATTAACTACGTATAGAGGTCGGCCTTTGACCTCATCATAAATGCGTCCCAGGTATTCACCGATAATTCCGAGCGAGATAAGTTGAATTCCGCCTAAGAATAGGACCATGACTAGTGTGGTAGCTTGACCAAAAAAGGCCTGATTTCCAAAAATCCTGGCGATGATGACCCCTACAATTCCAATCCCACTTAAGGTGGCAATGCTAAACCCTAAAAGGGTAGCCAGTTGCAAGGGTAGATAGCTAAAGCCGGTAATGGCATCGCTGGCAAATTTGAGCATCTTACGGAATGGGTAGCCGGTTTCGCCGGCGTGTCTTTCCTCGCGAACATAAGTGACGCCGGTTTGATTGAAGCCAACCCAACTGGTTAGACCGCGAATAAAGCGATGCCGCTCTTTAATCTGCTTCAACGTGTCTACCACTTTACGGTCCATCAGGCGAAAATCGCCGGTATCAAGTGGGATTTCAATATCAGTAATGCGGTAGATCAGTCTATAAAAGAGTTTGGCAGTAAACAGTTTGAACCATGTTTCGCCTTTTCGGGCCGCCCGGATGGCGTACACCACTTCGTACCCTTCCTGCCATTTTTTGATCATCTCAAGGATAAGTTCCGGAGGATCCTGCAAATCAGCATCGATCAAGATGGCGGCATCGCCACGGGCGTAATCCATTCCGGCTGTGACGGCAATCTGGTGTCCAAAATTCCGCGCAAAATCTATGTAGCGTACACTTGGATCGGCCAGATGCAATTCATGCATGATCCGAACGGTATTGTCACGGCTGCCGTCATTAATCAGAACCAATTCCCAATTGTCGTTAGTCTGGTCCATCACCATCTTAATGCGGTTATAAAGAACCGGTAAGTTTTTTTCTTCATTCCAACAGGGTGCAATAATAGAGTAGCGAATACGAGGTTTGGTTGGCCGAGTTGCAGACTCTATCTGTGGTTGTTTAGGTCTTTCCGGTTGCTCAACAGATGTTGTTTCGCCAGCGTTTAGTATCATTGGCGATGATGATACGATTTTCATCGTTGCCTCCATCCAGGAAAACTTTAAATGACTGGCTGAAAGTTAGGAGCTTTGGTCTTTCTAAGCTGCTGATTTGACATTAATAATCTGGCTGCCCGCCGTCCGATTTCGACGGCATAATTCGTGCCTCTATCCCATGGATAAACTTGGCTCATACTGGCCCAATATAGTCCAGGAATGGGCGTTTCGAGGGTAGGAATATTTCGGCTGTGATTGATCAGGGGCACCGGTTGAGCGTATTTTGCTCTAAAAAGCCAGCTTTCTTTTACCCAGCTTGCATCAAATTTAGGGTTGATGCGGGTCAAGCTCGGCAGAAAACGGGCCAAAATTTCATCTTTAGACAGCGTAAAATATTCGTGATTGGGTAAGAGATAATCGCCCAAGTAGAGGATATGATCATTGTCATAATGCTGACGATCGATAAAGTTAGTATGCTCAACCAGCGCCAGAAATGGAAATTTTTCTTCCTTTGGAATGTTGATCCAATAATGTTGTTTGGTCAATTGATGTTTAAGAGCTAGGGCGATCACCACCGCTCCCATCGATTTCAATTCGTTGAGCGAGGCCAGATAATCTTTTGGTAAGACCGGTACCAGCCGGCTTAGAAGCTGGGGTGAAGTGGTTGTTAATACTTGATCAAAGATGTCGGGAGAAGAGTGTTGCCGATCTTTGCCGTTCATCGATACACTTAGCCCTGACTGGATCTGAAAAGAACCGCCAGCCTGGGGATGAATAGCCGTGATGGCTGTATTGAGGCGAATCTCGGCCCCCTGCACCCGCACCTTGGCCGTCAGTGCATTCAGAAAAGCTTGAAAGCCGCCTCTGAAGTAACCCAGTCGCGTGCTCCGCTTATGAATCCGAGCCCAAAACCAGGCCATGTTGACATCTTGATAATAATCACCAAATTTGCCAATAAGAAGCGGCTCCCACAGTACTTTGTACGCCTGCTCACCCATCTGTCTCCTCAACCAATTATGAGCTGTTTCTTTTTCGAGAGTTTGCCAATTCGTTGTCAGTCTCAAGTAGAGACCGGCCAGGCCAAATCGAAATTTAGCCGGTAGAGACAACTGCGGAAAGGTTAACATTCGCAGTGGGCTATCAAAGGGATAGATTTTATCCTGGTAGTACAATGAGGTGACCGGTCGGGGGAAAATCACGTTATCCGCCTCCCCGATTTCAGCAATCAGGTTAAGGATATCATGATCTGACTCGAACCAATGATGATAAAAATGTTCCAGGTGCCAATCCCATCGTTCGGATTTGAATCCGGCTGCCAGACCGCCCACTGCCGGTGCGGCCTCAAAAATTGTCACAGCATAGCCGGCTCGGGTAAGATCATAAGCCGCAGCCAAACCGGCAACACCAGCTCCTACAATTGCAATTTTTTTCACAATTTATGCTCCAGAATAAAATTTGAGAAGAGTTCAGTTTTCTATTGACCTTTTGTTTCTGCCACTTGTTTGAACTCTTGCCAACTCATCCCCTCTTTGACCATATACCACAGTCCCAGTAGGGTAATCGGCAGCCATAAAGCCGCATGTAGGATCATGGTGTAGCTGACTGCAACCGCTGGCGCTACGCCAAAAATCTTCAAAATCTCGATACCCGGCGCATCAAAAGTGCCAACATACCCTGGGGTAGAGGGCAGAGTTGTGGCTAAGTTGACAACACCGTTCATTAGCATCAGGGCAAAAAAGGTAACGGTAAACGAAAAGGCATGCATCACGAACCAGTATTTGACGGTTTCTAACAGCCAGATGACAATTGATGTCATAAAAACCATTGTGACACCGGTTGCACTCCGTAGGCTGCTCAGGCCGGCTGTAAAACTATCTGTGATAGCTAAAATACGCCGACCGACTTCAGGAGGGGCAAATCGATCGGTTACCAGTACGATCAAGGCCCGTACACGTTCCGGATTTATGGCCCAAATAAACAGTACCAATAGAGCTATTAAGAAAACTACACTAGCTAAGATAACTGTTTGTTTGAGCAAAATCGGTAGATTGGGGACCCAGGGTAAACCACATAACACAAAGATCAGCATGACCAGTCCATCAAATAACCGTTCAACAACCACTGTGGCTAGCCCGGTACCCATCACAACCCCCGTTTTTCTTTTCAAAACATAGGCACGCAGCACTTCACCGGCTCGAAAGGGAAATATGTTGTTACCCATATAACCGATCACGACCGGCGTCCACATGACGCGAACTGGGATGATCTTTGTTGTGCGCAGTAGATAGTGCCAGCGCCAAGTTCTGGCCCAAACGGCCAGAAAATAAACCAAAATGCCCGGCACGATCCAAATATAGGATGCGGTTTTGAGTTGCATCCAAACGTCGGCCAGACGCAGGCCGCGCAGGGCGATAAACAAACATAGCCCACTGACCAGCAACCCGAGCCACATATACCATTTAGAGGATAGGTTTGAAAGCGTTTTTCTTATTCTGATTAGACCGGATTGTGTAGTTGCTATCATTTTTACCTTGTTTATCGATAACTAACGGCCGATACCGTTTCTGTTCAATCTAAACAAGCCCTATCCAATTTGTTGGTGTGAAGTCGTGACGGGCCTGGAATTATTAGATGAAATTTTTTGGTTGCCCACTGACTCAATGATCTCGCGAATCTGTACCTTGGTATGGTGGATATTGAATTTTTTGCAAACAACCGAGCGCAGGTACTCTTTTTCTCGCTGTTTTTCTATTTCCGATAGATCACAATAGGCCAGAATCTTTTCCTGTAGTTGCCGGTCGGTGAAGTACAGATATCTATCGGGCAGCATTTCATCAGCGCCGGCCCAGTTATGAACAAGGCAGTAACACCCGGAGGCCATCGCTTCTAACGGTGCGACCTGTAAGCCTTCGGAATAGGCATTTGAAATAAATATATCGACTTTGTGATACCACTCATGCGTATCAGCCACGTTACCGTAAAAGGTGACCTTGTCATCAAGATTTAGCTTTTTGACCAGATCGTGTAGGGCGTAATAATAATCGCCATAGTTGACATGCTGGCCGCCACCAATGTGGAGGTGTAAGTCAGGCCGTTGTTGGACTAACTCATAAAAGGTAAGAATAAGCTCATAAACACGTTTTCTGGGAGTCAAATGACATAAAGTCCCAATATCTCCCTGAAATTTACGGGGACGGGGATGATACTTATCAGGGTCAACGGCTTCATAAACCACAGCGATTTTTGAAGCCAAGTCTGGAAATCGGCTCAAGAACTCCTGTTTTTTGGCCTGGCTAACCAAAATGATGCGGTCAACAGCCTCCCAATCGACCCGATCAACCCACTTATACATTTCATAACGATGTAGTCTGGTAACAATGCTACAGTGCTTTGGCATATGAGTTGTAACCGCAAGTAAGCGACTGGCCCATTCAAAAAAGGCTACATCATTGGCCTCCAGGAATGCAGTCAGGTCGCGGCGCCCCAGGTAGCGATTTAATCGAGTTTCGAAAACAGGCGATTGGACTGTTGTTCGTTTAAACGAGGTCGTCTGATGATGTTTTGAAAGGTCTTCGTAAATCTCATTTAGAAACGACCAGGTTTCTTCAGTTAAAATTCCAACTTTCATCAAATAACTCCAAATTGCTTGTTAGTGGTATTCGTAAAAGGGTAACCGTTCATTTCTTCTTAGCGAATGAAAGAAGAAAACCTTCTTAACGCGTATATGCTTTCACCAGAATAGATAAGGCCCATCGATTTCTTAGCCAATTCGGTTGATAGCGGAAAGCACGTAAGACGAGCGATCGAGTACTACTCCGATTCCCCTGATGGTGTGCTTGAAAGGCCAATTCTATCGCAAACTTCGCCAGGACTGATTTCCGACGTTGGTGCAGTTGCCGGAGCCCGTCCGGCAAATTATCCAGAACTTGCTCCAGATAAGTCAAAGGATCCTCAGCCAATGGGGCATTGGCCCAGCCGGCCAACTCTCGAGATAATCCGCTGGCCTGATCTCGGAGCAAATCGGGGTCTAGGCGCACAGCCTCATTTAGGTCATTTTTGCCATCCGTCTGGGTACCGGCGAGGTAGGCTCTGGCAGCGGCCCGAACATAAGCCGCCGCGTAGGCTTTGTTTTTCTGAGTCTGCCACTTAGCTGGTAAATCCGGATCATTAAAGGTTTTATCCAAGACCATTAGCATCGCCGTGCGCATCCGTTCAGCTCCTCGAGTCATTTGTTCTGCGTGGACACGATAGAGAGAAACTGGTTGGATAATCGAATGCATTTGACAGCCGGCTCTAGCTAATTTTAACCACATATCCCAATCTTCGCAGGCCCGCAAGCTCTCATCAAATGGCTCCACCTGCTCTAGCCATTCTCGCTTAACTAATACGCTACCCACGTGAATAGGATTTCCTAATAAAAGTGCCGACAATTCCTCTGGCAAAGGTGCATCCATCATCCTATTTAAGCGATGACTCTGCTCGTCAATCAAAATCGCTTGACCAGCTACCATGCCAAGCTCAGAGTTATTGTTCATCTCTGCTGTCAGGCATGCAAGTTTATCCGGTAAAAATAAATCGTCGGAATCCAAGAACGTTATCAAGGAGCCGGTAGCATGCCTCATTCCTGTATTACGTGCGGCTGAAAGTCCTTGATTCTCCTGATAAATATAGCGGACGCGAGGGTCGGAAAAACTGTATGTCACGGCTTTTGTATCATCGGTTGAACCATCATCGATAACAATAATTTCTACATCCTGGTAAGTCTGATCCAATGCACTTTGTATCGCTTCAGCCAGATATTGGGCCTGATTGTAGGCCGGGATAATAATACTTATTACATTCACAGCTACCCTCACTGAAGAATTCTTGTATGTCGCAACCAGCCTTCTGTCAGTTTCATACCAGTTTCAAATGAAACTTGAGGTTGGTAGTCCAAATGGCGTTGAGCTTTGTCAATTCTACACTGTGTTTGAGCACAGAAATGATCAATAACTCTTTAACGCGGAAGTGTAGGCGGACGATTGTTGTCTCACGCAAACCTGCAGCTTGATTCAAGAGATGCTTTTTGACTCGCTTCGGAATGAGCTTATGACCACAACCGTAAAACTTGCCCAAACCAATGTTGGGCATCGGTTTGATGAGTACCCGAAAATATTTGAAGCGTCTACTTCAAATCCCACAATTATTTCGGGCTGTCTAAATTGGCTCTCTAACAGCTTGAGATTCAATCATCTCAAAACTAACGTCTGTCTGTAAATTGGCGATACCTTTTGCCGGATCGCTGGCAACAACGACAAAGCTCAGAGCATCAGCCACATAATCGTAGTAACAACTCAAATCATTATAAGCCAGGTCGGTTGTGAGCCGATAAAGTCCGTCGATTAGATTCATCGTTAGCTCGTAGCGGATCACCGCCCGGTCGCCGGCGCGGAAATTTGGTGTGGAAACACCTAATAAGCGAGTGGTGGTATCATAAACGACTTCGCCGTTAGGTCCATAAAATGCCGACGCAAAGACAGGCGCTTCCGCATCCTCGAAAAATTGAACTTCAACCTCGACGTGAACTGTTTCGCCCGATCTAACCGTTCGAATGGGAATACCATCCGCACCGATCATTTCCACCCGTTCGATCCGGGCGGCGTGCGTCATAACTTTCTGGGCCAGAAGATTCTCGCCAACCTTTCTGGATTTGCGTGAACTGGAGGCATTATCACGCAAAGCATTTGCATACTCAGCCACGGCTTCCGCAGCGATACCTTCAAAGACTTTTCGGCCGCCGTATAACACAATACCGCGATCACAAACCCGGCGGACATCTTCCATATTATGAGAAACAAAAAGGAGTGAAGTCCCTTTTGCCCGCAGTTCATCCATTCGATTGTAGCATTTCATCCGGAAGGCATAATCACCAACGGCCAGAACTTCGTCGACTAATAAGACATCAGGGTCAACGTGGGCGGCGATGGCGAAGCCGAGACGCGCATACATACCGGAGGAATAGCGTTTGACCGGCGTATCAAGATACTGTTCAATACCAGCAAAATCGACAATCTGGTCAAAACGAGCGCGGATTTCGGACCGTTTCATTCCCAGGATAATGCCGTTGAGATATACATTTTCTCGCCCTGTCAATTCAGGATGAAAACCGGCCCCCAATTCAATTAAGGCAGAGAAACGGCCGTTGACCTGAATTTGACCGGAGGTTGGTTGGGTTACGCGCGACAAAAGTTTCAATGTCGTGGTCTTACCCGCACCATTAGGCCCTATAATCGCCAGAGCTTCACCCGGTTGTACTTCAAAACTGACATCATTGACAGCCCAATGAAATTTGTCTGTTTCTGAGTAATCTTGCTTGCCGAAGATCGCGAACAAGCTAGCTAGCCCACGACCAACGCGGTAACATTTTGAGACTTGATTAAATAAAATAGCTGGAGCCATAAGTATCCCTAAACTAGATCTGCAAATTGAGATTCAACACGTTTGAAAAACCAATAACCAAAGATGAAAACAACCGTTGCAATTCCGACAGAAATAAATATATAAGGTCCTGGCAATTCAGCCCGCAGCACGATGGCGCGATACGCTTCAATAATGCCGACCATAGGATTAAGAAAATAGAAAGGCAGGAACCGTTCCGGCACAACGTCAATCGGATAGACAATCGGCGTTGCGTAAAGCCAAAGTTGTAACCCTAAACCAATTAAATGTTTAACATCGCGGTAGAATACGTTGAGTGCGGCCGCGGTCAAGCCGATTCCCAAGGCGAGAACCATCTGCGTGATCAAGATAAACGGTATGAATAACCAACCCAGCGCAAAAAAAGGTACCTGATAATAAATCATTAGTAATACAAGGATAGAACCGGCGATACAAAAATCCATCAGCCGAGCCAGGAGCGCCGCAATCGGGAGTATTTGCCTGGGAAAGTAGATTTTGCTAACCAGGTTCATGTTAATGATAAGCGAGTCGCCCATATCAGAGATGGAAGCCGCAAAAAAAGTCCAGGGGACCATGGCGGTGTAGGCGAAAATGACATAGGGTACCCCGGTGTCAATGGGTATGAACTGAGTAAAAATAATTGTGAATATGGCTACCGTTGCTGCGGGCTGAAGAACTGCCCACAGGCCGCCTAGAACTGACTGCTGATAACGTGCCCGTATGGTACGAGAAGCCCAAGCAAACAATAGTTCATGATATTCTGATATAGCTCCTAATGATGAAACTGCCATCAATCAGCACCTCTCTATCGATAATTAAGGTTAGTAAAACTTTTGAGATACAATAACGAAAACTGCAATTAATAGACTTGAAACAATACCAACTATAATTGGAAACGTTGGACTAGCCGATTGAGCTGGAGCCGGAACATCATCGAACTGGTGATTAAGCTTGGCTGGAGTAGTTTCCTGTTTAGGTTCGACCAATCCCGCTTTTTTGGTCGGTATTGGTGTTGGTGTTGGTGACACTACCGGTGTAGGAAGCGGTATTATGGGTAACTCAGGTGCATCTATTGTTTTGTATGAATACCAGGCCCCGTTTCGAGGAGCCCCTCCGGTGTCAGTCCACCAAGCAACAAAGAGCAAATTTCCCTGACTAACCACACCTCTGGGCGCGCTGGGGTCAAACTCAAGGGTTTTAGGGCCAGTAACAACCGGCTCTAGGGAACTCCATCGTTGTCCGAGCCAAACGCCATGCCACATTCCATGAGCTTCGTCACCCAAACGGTTGCCTAACAAAATGTGTAGTGTGTCATTACTATCTTTTACCAAGACAACATGTTCATATTCACCGGTGTGAGGAAATGGTCTTTCCGGATCAGACCATGTTTCACCCCCATCAAAGGAGCGACGTATCCATTTAGTTGCCGGCGAACCTTGCATATAAACGACCGTTAACGCGCCATCGTAAGAAGTGATGGTCGGCCAAGCTGTCTTGTAATCTTTCGGTGTTCGCTGAGCGAACAAGTATGGTTCGGTCCATTCCGCGAAATCGCTACTCAATTTGGCGTAATAAATTTCAACGTCGATACCTCTATTATCGACCAAACTCCACACAACATGAACCCTTCCCTCTTCATCAAATGTAGCTCTGGTGCCGGTTGGTAGTAACTGATCATAAGTACGCATAATTAAAGTCGGGTCAGACCAGGTATCACCATTATCGGTAGAATGGACTTCATACAAGCCGTACTCTTGGTCTTCTCTACCGGTATAAATTACAACAATATTTCCTTTACCATCACTGGTCATAGTGGCAGAGGGCAATGGGCCTGCATTTTCACCAATGTTCTCCGGCCGCGTCCAGGCCGGTGCTCGACCCGCAGCCGCTGCCGGTGCACTAGCATAGTACATCGCCCCCTTTACTTCATTGCCGCCGAAAAAAATTAGGTGAATAATCCCAGATTCATCAAGAAAAACATCTTGCAGGTTGGGACGGCCTCCCATTGGTGATAACAAAATATCATTTGGCGCTGACCACCCGTCTTCCAGAGTCCACGTTCGATAAAAGATAGCCTCCGTGGGATCATCCAAACCAATGGGTTGATAGTTGAATACATGAATTGTTCGGTTAGTGTCTGCAACCATATAAGGCGGGCGAGACTCGTCACCGTAGTCGGGTATCCTTTCTTGTGGTGCCCATGTTTCAAAGTCCTGAGCAGCCACAGGGTAAGCGCAAATGGCAATTTTGACGACCGACAGAACAAGCGTGAACGCAACCAATCCAATGATCAAATTTCTTATTGACGGATTTCGTCTTATCACCAAATGTTCAGCTAAATAACCCATTGCCCTGTCGGCGCGAATTAACTTCGTCAATTTCATTACCTTGTACCAACTTCATGTCTTAATTGTGACGGTAAATACTATCATCAAATATAGCTAGTCTTAATAATAAAGATATGAGAGCATAGTTGGAAAAAAGTTAGAGCTTTCTTGGTTAAATAGTAGGTTGTCGGTCCCGTTCCGACCCAATAATTTAGAATTTAGCTGTTGATTAATATTATTTTGGTCACAGTAAGTCTCTGAGATTTAGGAGTCTCGAGTGGTATCGAATCCCGTATAATCTACGGGATTTGTTTTGTTCTACTACGGGATTTTTGAAATAAAGACGACAAAAATAGGTGCGTTTTGCGCTTCACAAAAGGCACGATATAGTAGTAAACTACAGAAAAATGTACTGAACTCCGTAAATTAAAAATTTAAGAAACCAGACTAACCACATTAAATCGCTGTATAGTCAAAGAAAATAGCTTTGATTTCTTCTCAGCGAGAAGGTTTGAGCTTTTTATTGTGGTTAGGTAGCTGGCATGTATATTCAATTAAAGAACCGTTGGGTGGCATACAATGTCGCGATTACGGCAATTACGTGCTGGTCATTTGGTCTGCTGAATAAAAATCATCAAGATATAGTAAAGGGGATTAAAGAATGCAGGCACCACAACGAATCTGGGAGAAGGGTAAGCGCTCACAGCCGCAGATGAAGAACACTCAACGACATGCCTGGTTCCACAATATCCGATCTGTCTGTCGCTTGATAGGGTATCTTGTCGTTATCATTGTCTTGAATTTACCTTCTACGGATGTTGCCTCAGATACATTATCTTTTGGCTCAAAAACACCTTTCGATTCGCTTATCCATCCGTCGATTGCGCAGGCTCAAGGGCCGTCTCAGACAGCGACCGGTGAGGATTGGTTTATGGCTGGCGCTAACCCCCAACGAACCTCGTGGATCGCTGAGGAGGTCTATCCTGATAATTATAGTTCCTATGGTGTTGTCTGGTATCGTCCCATTGGAGCTTATATTGGTCAGCACGTCCAACTTATCGCCAGTCGGGACAAGATATATGTCTCGACTGCACGTGGTCTTTACGCTCTGAATGCCGCTACAGGCGATACAGTCTGGCGATATGACACGGAACTGCCGTTAGGTCATTCACCGACCGTCGTCGGGGATACAATCTATGTTGGTGGTTTCGATCATAAAGTTCATGCCTTAAATGCAGATACAGGACAGGTTCGTTGGATATTTGATCAAGCGCAGGCCGGTTTCAGTACGAATCCGCTTGTTGTTGAGGGTAAGGTCTTTTTGGGCAATCGGGACGGTTACTTTTATGCTTTGGATGCTGCGACGGGCGAATTATCCTGGCAGTATCCAGCAGCCAATCAGCCCCCGTTGGGACCAATCCTCTATTCCGCTGCTTATCAGGACGGCGAGATTTATTTTGCCGCCAACGATAATTTTGCCTACGCCCTACAAGCTAGCACCGGCCAACTTACCTGGAAGTCGGCGAAACTTCCTGGCGATGGCTTTCAGGCCTGGTGGCCGGTCGTTTATAAGGATTATGTCATATTCTCGGGTGCGGTGGATTATCGCCATCAACAGGAGGTAGGTACTCAAAGCATTCGCGATGTAATTCCAAATGGTAGTAGCTACCAAATCAGCGATGAAGCCATGGGCGATTTCATCTATGGCATCCAGCGTGACGATCTTTTTTATCCAGGAGTTGCTACGGGTGATCTATTAGGAGCGACTTTCTCCGCTGGTAGCGCTCAGGATCCGACTGCCAAGAATTGGCCCTGGCCTAATGGTCGGACGGTCATAGATGGTCGCCGAGCCACAGAATATTATGAAGATGACGGCAACATCCGTTTCGACCGCCCCGATCACAAACCATGGCGTCGAACCACCGTTTTTCTTGAACGACAGACAGGTCAAGAATACACCTTCGATTCGGATGGCGATAATCTCCAAGAATACCCGCCTTTCTTAAGCGTAGGTACAAAATCGGGCAATCAATATCCACCGATCTTGATGCCTGATAAAAATGGACAGGTAAATGAAATCTTATACAAATACAATTTCTCCAAATATTATGGCGGCTACGGTATCTCGAAGGCGAACGCCATGGGCTGGAGTCCTGCTAATCCACGTTACCTTCAGTTCATTTCCGAAAGTACTACCGCTATCGATGAACCAATTGCCTTATCCGGCTCGGGTAATGTTGTTTTTAGCAATCTTTGTTGTGATCGTGTTGCTTCCTGGCTCCATTTAACCGAAGGGGTAGGTGGATCATTTTGGAATTACAATAAGACACTTGAATCACTGAATCTCTTATTCGAGACCAACCCAGGCGACCTCCAATCGTATCAGCGGAGTTTGGCTCCACAGTATGACGAGATGTGGTGGGAGTCATCAATGTGGACAGGCCTGCCTCGGCTCTACGGCGGCTTTGGAAATCAGAACAGCATTTATCATAACCATGGGTTGCAAAACCCGTTTATCCCCTATCAGGAAAAACTTTTCGTCCATCGCAGTAATGCCATCATCGCTTTAGGCCCCAATCCACCTGAGGTACCGCCATCGGCCCAATTACCATCCAATCCTACGCAGGCGGATCATGAGGCTTATGAAGCGGCAATCATAAACCTCAAAAAACGACCGCTCCTAACCTATAACAAACAGAAAAACGATAATATTGCCCCGATTACAACCACCGATCTCGAACAAAAACTTGAAACCGAAATTTTGAAGATGATTAATCAAGGTCATCTACGTCCTGGCTATTACGGTGTCGGCCAATATGGCTATCGAAATTTACTAACCTACTTTGAGAACCCAGGGGATACCCTTCTGACCCTATCGATCGCGTACCCTCACCTGTCGCCGGGGACGCAAACCCTGTTGCGAACCTATCTCCAAGAAGAGTATGAGCATTATTTTAAGAATGTAATGTATGGACGAATCGGCTGGTCTGAACAGCCGGTCGATCCAGACTTCGGGCAATTAGCTGGCCGAGAAAGCATGCCGCTTCCACCGGAGGTTGCTGAAGATATTAAGAGGCGCCAGAAATCAACGTCAGCCGGTTCGGGATGGCCTTGGAATTATCCCCAACATAATTTCTACGCTCTATGGAAATATGCTGAGATTTTTCCTGACGAAGCACTTCCTATCTATAACAAAATTCTAAGCGAAAATCGACTCCAACTCATCAGTCAATCCAATGGCGAAAAATCCTTACCCGATAATGAACGTTTGGCCTTTAATCCGTGGGAACATAATGCCTATATTGCTGCTTACATTGGATTCCTGAATTTACAAGAATTAGCTGGGCGAGACACCGCAGATGCTGCGCTGCGTAATCAGGTCGACGCCGAACTACAACGTTTGCTGGACCTTCGAGCTAGTACTTTTGAGAAGGATCAACCCTGGGTAGGTGACAATATTAGATCCGGGGGCGACATCCATCGTCGTGATATGAGTATTGCGCGAAATTTCCTCTTCATCACGCCAGAGCTAGGCACTTATCTTCACGACCATGCCCTTTCTGAGGCCCAGGATGCGGTTGATGAATATAACTGGGTGGCACCTTATTGGTTTGTTGCCCGATATGAAGCGTCTGTTTCAGAAGGTGTACAGCGGTTACTTTACGATTACCCGGCCTTATTCCAGGCTAAAGCTTATATTTTGGGGGAACCTCAAGATGAATTGGTAAAATATTTGGATGTCTCTGCCTTTGAAGTTGGTGATTTATTTTATATTCAAAATCTTGTTGCTGCTCTCGAAGCCCCCAGTGTTCAAGCAACAATCATTGCGACTCCCACATACGGGGATGCGCCGCTTGTCGTCAATTTTGATGCCAGCGACAGCAGTGGTGAACTGGTCTCTTATGCCTGGGATTTTGATGATGGGGAGACCGGAACCGGACAGACGGTTAGTCATACCTATCAAAACGACGGAATATATCGACCAACATTGACTGTCACCGATGATGAAGCGAAGGTTAGCACAGCCCGCGCTTTGGTGATAGTCGGTGGTCTTCAATGCTATTTACCCGTTTTCGTGAAATAACGGTACATCGAAGCTTAGGTTCTGTTGACATTTGACATATCAGTAGAATACCGATATGTCAACAAAAAAGATAACAGATAAACAATGGACCAAAATAGTAAACTTCTTACGAGCTTGTCCACAGGTGTATGTCGGTCAGGAAGAGCAATGCCGTCGGTTTATTGAAGCGGTGCTATGGATAGCCCGCAGCGGCTGCCAATGGCGATTGTTGCCCGAAAAGTATGGAGCTTGGAACAGTGTCTACAAGCGGTTCGCCCGCTGGGACGAGCGCGATATTTGGCATAAACTGCATCAATATTGTGCTGAAGAACCGGATATGGAGCATCTGATCCTTGATAGCACCATTGTCCGGGCTCATCCTTGTGCCGCCGGTGCCTCTAAAAAAAAGGCGGTCAGGCTGCACAAGCCCTAGGGCGAAGCATCGGCGGCTTCAGCACCAAAATCCACGTTAGTGTCGATGGCTTAGGCCATCCCTTGCGTTTTATTCTGACGGCCGGGCAGCGACACGATATTACTCAAGCCCAAGCGCTGGTGATTGACCTTGATTTTGCGCGGCTGATTGCCGATAAAGGCTATGATGCGGATGACTTTATCAACCTCATCATCGAAGAATACGAAGCTGAAGTTGTTATTCCGCCACGAGCCAAACGTAAGGAGCCACGCGCCTATGACAAGCATTTTTACAAAGAACGCCATCTGGTGGAGTGTTTTATCAACAAAATCAAGCATTATCGCCGTATCTTTTCTCGCTTTGAGAAATTAGCCAGTCGTTATCTTAGTTTTTTGTATTTCGTCGGCACCCTTATCTGGCTACGCTGACCTCAAATGTCAACACAACCTAAACCGTGGTGAAGAAAATTTAGACAGGATTAACATGATTTACCGAATTATGATAGATAAAATCGTGATAATCATGTCAATTCTGTCGATTATTTTGTCGATCTTCTGTTGTTCTCACGTCTCCACGGTTTAATGTTGTGCTACCGAAATAACAATTGACGTTTTTTAGTATGATTTTTATCCATGATCTAGAACCAGCCGTTGAATTTTAGGACAGGGATGTGGTTGATGTATCAACCGGATACAATGATTAAAACTAAGTCGAATAGGTGCCATTCGCGGGACCGTAACTATCATTTTAGTTTCTTATTCCTGCTTATGGTAGGTCTGCTCATGCTTTCCTCTACAGCCGAAACCCAAGAACCGGCTATGGGCTACCGTCACTATTTACCGGTTGTTCTAATGGGAAGTAGCCCTCCTGTAGGTCACAAGCCTTCCATCTACGGCGTATCTACCAATGCCAGCAACTATTCTAACGGACAGATTCCCCGCTACCAAAAATTCGAAATTACTTTTCAGGTCGATACAGGAGCTGAGAACCTGCAACTTCCTTTCGATCCGGCGCCACCACCCGGCCTTGAATCCGGCACCGGCATCAGTGTCGATGCCTTATTCACCCCCGATGATTGGCAAACGGTTTATGCCCAACCGGCCTTTTACTATCAAATTTTCGAACACGAGAGCGAAGCTGACAATGATTGGATTTATCCTAGCGGCGACTTTGCTTGGAAAGCTCGCTTCGCCCCGCCGGCCACCGGCGATTGGCAATTCAAACTAGTGGTTCACGACGCAAAAGGAATTGGTGAAACCGGTCCGTATTCTTTCACGGTTAGTCAATCAGAGAGCAAGGGGTTTGTTCGGGTTAGCCAGAACGATCCCCGCTACTTTGAATTTGAGAACGGCGATCTGTTCACGGGTTTGGGGTATAACCTGACTTACGGTTGGCTCAACTGGAATAATCCATCGCAGAACGAAGCCCGGTTACAGATCCTCAACAGCTACGGTTTGCAACTATTTCGTACCTGGTTGACCCATTGGGGTATCTATAGTTCCGCTTGGGGAGCCTGGAACTCCCCCCTCCCGGAACGACACAGCGAGTACATTCCCTATGCCAGTCTCAATTCTCAAGAAGTCCGGCCGGGTACGGGGGTGTCGATGGTGCTAAGCCAGAATTGGAATCCGGGTGTATTTCTAGGGTTTCAAAAAAATCCACCGGCGGCCAAACGAGATACCACTTACCACGTCTTTATTCACTATTTGATCCCCCAAGAACTGTTGGGACCACAGGTTGAGGGCTACTCTTACGGTCTGGTAGCCAAAACCGGCGGTTGGTTGACCGGTCCCGGTAGTTGGCCGGAAAATGCTCATGGTTTTACCGATCCCGGTACCGGTACAATAGTCTCCGACCATGCCTTTCGTTCGCCAACTAATGCCACCGGAGAGCCGCAATGGGCTGTTTTGGAAGGAGAAATCCAAATTACCAATCAGGACTTTATGCCCAGGCTCTATCTGGTACTAGAAAATACGATTAGTGGAAGCGAAGAAAATGGAGGAGGAATCGTTGCCTTCATTGATCGGGTAGAGATTCGGGAAGACTTGGGCGGTGGTCAATATGGCCCCAATCTCGTCTCTAAGCCGTGGATGGCACAGCATCTGTACTTTGACCAGCGACAGTCCTATGCCTTTGACCGTACGCTAGAGATGGCCGAAGCTAACGACATCTATTTGAAGTTGGTCGTACTGGAGAAGAATGAGTGGATTATGAATCATATCGATTTCGATGGCAATACCATCCCGGAAGATCAAAATTGCTCGGATAAGGATCCAGCAAATGATCCACCGGAATGTCCGGGCAACGACTGGTTTTACGGAAACGGACGTCGAGTAACGGCGCTACGTTGGCTACAACAAGCCTGGTGGCGCTATTTACAGGCTCGCTGGGGTTACTCGACCAGCATCCATTCCTGGGAGCTGCTCAATGAGGGCGACCCCGCCAATGAAACCCACTTCATTCTGGCCGACGAATTCGGTCACTACATGCACCAGTTCGCTCCAAACGATCATCTGGTAACAACTTCCTTCTGGCACAGCTTTCCTGGCGAACGTTTCTGGGCAAACGGGGATTACCCGCACATTGACTATGCCGACCTGCACGCCTACGCCACCGACAGTGAAGATACCGCAGGCAACTCCACCTATTATAGCGAACGTTATGGGGCATTACAGCCAGAAGGGGTTGGCAAGCCTTTGATTCGGGGCGAAACCAGCTTTAGCGACGCTGTTAAAGCAGATAAGACCGGGGTCTGGCTACACAATTATATCTGGGCTGGGATAAATGCCGGGGGGATGTATGAACAATACTGGTATGGCAAAGAGCATATCGAACAAGGAAGCTCTGGGAACGATTTGCGTTTGCATTACCTGGTCTATGCTAACTTTATGGCCGATATTCCCCTCAACAACGGTCATTACCAGGCAGCCGAAGCAACGAGTTCCCATTCAGATATAAGGGTATGGGGGCAAAAGGATCTAATCAACGGTTGTGCCCATCTCTGGCTACAAAACGGGCAACACACATGGCGCAACGTGGTTGATAGCGTCGCCATTCCGGCACGAACCGCTACGATTGAATTGGCAAGCTTCCAAGCAGGCAAAACCTATACTCTTGAATGGTGGGATCCCTATCAGCCCGATCCGGCAAAGCAGATTATCGATACGGAGCAGGTTCAAGCTCAAAATGACTCTGTTATCGTCTTTACCGTTCAGAATCTGGATACTGATGTTG
This sequence comes from Anaerolineales bacterium, assembly GCA_020634855.1. GTDB lineage: Bacteria > Chloroflexota > Anaerolineae > 4572-78 > J111 > JAGRBY01. The sequence goes on along the minus strand of JACKAU010000011.1, from coordinate 311,234 downwards.
CCGTTAAGTTGATTTCCAAAGACCGTTGTAGCATAAATCAATAAGAATGTTTCATTAACATATACCCACAAGGTTTGACAAGAAGGAAAAAAATCAACAAGCCAGAACAACATGTTCAAATGAGTCAGGAGGTGTTAAAGGTCCAAGGTCGGGAATGGGCAAACAGGTTTTGAGCAAATGATTGAGATGGCTTAGGCCAAGCTGAAATAAGCTGTGATAAAATCGATCGGTACGGAACAATTTCTCAAACGGACCCCGCACAATGAGGTCCACGCCCAGGAAAACAGTAAAGATGTAGGCGATAGCGACAGCAAAAATCAGCCGATAGAGCCGTTCCGGTTTCCAGATACGGGTTTTATCCAGGTTGAAACCCCGTCCTTTGACATCAGAAAAGAGGGTTTCAATTGAAAACCGTTTTCGATACCAATTTCTAGCCTGGTCGGGGTCAGTAAAATTGGTCACGAAAAACCAGTGTTCTTTGACTTTGTTGGGCCAGACGACCAGGATATTGACCGGGCCGACTTGTCCCGTCTGAGTAAACAGAGTATCGGTCAAAAAGGTTTCCTCTTCTGGAGCCAACTCTATCTCAGCTAGAGGCCGCCAGTCGTTCTGATGTTCAATCAAGAGCCGGTTGGCTGTGCGGCAGACATAGCGCCAGGTGGTCTGTTGCTCAAACCAGGTCACTAACTCACTGCCATCGAACTCGCCATCGCCCAAGAGGATGATAGCCAGCTCGGCTGGCAACAAGGACTTCAGCGTTTTCATTAAAGCCAATTGGATGTCAGTCGAACTGTGGCCCTTGCGACCTTTGAAGACAACCCAACAGACGGGTAACGCCCGGCTTTTGTAGACCACACTGACCATCAGGCAAATGCAACCACCGCCCACTTTGGTACTATCGATGGCCAAAACCAGTTGGCTCTGGCTCAACGCTGACAATATTAGCTCCCAAAAGGGGTTGAACTCGGTCTTAACCACAATGTTTTCATTTTGTAAAAAGCGCCGGAAGCGTTCAACCAGACTCGTTTCTTTACCAGGATAGACCACCTTACTGGCCACTTGACGTAGCTGCACGGCCTTACTCGCTAGGATGCCTGTTATCAGATAGGCCAAACTGATCCGGTTTGCTTCTAACATCCCGGGTAAAAACTTCTTGACCGTTCTAGCAACCGTCTGAAATAATCGTGCTTCGTTGCTCATTCTTTGCCCCCTGGGTTTCTGACCACGATAACGGTTGTTATCCCTTTGTCAACCCACGGGGGGCTTTGTTAATGAAATTTTGATCAACATAATCACTGGTTACGAAGACAGTAGCCGGTATATTAAACTGCTCCAATAACGGCTTGGCGTTATAGAGGTTATTCTTATACCCATCATCAAACGTAATCACCACCGCCCGGTGTGGGACCTCACCTGATTTATGAGCCTCCACAAGTTGATGCAGCGATAGAGGCTGGCCCAGTTGACGAATGATCTCCAGTTGTTCGGCGAAATGACAAGGAGAGACAGCCAATCCTCAGGGATCTAACTCAAACTCCGCGACGTGATGGTACATCAAGATAGCCGCCTTTGCCACGCGGCCTTTCTTGTTTAGTCGAATTGCACGACGTAGTCGATTGAATGGCTTAATGCTCATCTGGTAATTTGTATCCTTATTACTTTGAGTCCATAGGTTCAAACCTGATTGATTTTGCTATGTGGTCGCATCAAAAAATGGCCTATATCGACACCCATAGACAGCATAGCCGAAAGTTAACAAAACTGGCGTTGGCAGGTTTTCTAAATTATGGTTGGTAGCCGTTCTCTTCGACATAAATCACCTTACTTCCTTGAGGGCAAAAGTTGAAAGGAACACGCGTTAATTCTGGCAAGGCGCGACAAATATCGGTGTGGTAGGCCGGATCGGCAAAGAACAGTATAAAGCCACCCCCACCCGCGCCTAACAGTTTGCCGCCAATTGCTCCGGCCATGCGTCCTCGATTATACCAGTCGTCAATACGTTCATTGCTGATATTAGTGGCTAGCTTTCGCTTTTCCAACCAACCGGCGTGTAAAATTTCGCCAAAGGCGTTAATTTCATCACGACCCAACGCTTCACATAGTTGATCAGCTAAGTTGACCATGTATTTTAATGAGGCTCGCTTTTCTTCGCTGGAGCGGGTTTCTTTAGTTTGTTCAGATAGGATGTTATCGGCGCTACGGGTCAAGCCAGTATAAAGTAATAGCAATCTGCTGTGCAAGATTTTTCGAGTAGCCGGTGAGCAAATAACCGGATCGGTATAAACGCTGCCGTCCGAATTGAATCGTATATATTGCAAACCGCCATAGGCTGCAATGTATTGATCTTGTTTGCCGATAGGTTTGTGACAACGATCAATTTCAATATGACAGGCTTCCGAAGCTAATCTTTCAGCACCGGCCATATGGCCTCTGTAAGCATACAGGGCATTCAAAAGGCCCACCGTATAACTGCTGGATGAACCTAAGCCCGTTCCCTTAGATGGAATATCGGAAATAGAGGTGATTTCGATACCTTCTTTGAGGTTGAGTAGATAGAGCGCCTCGCGGATTAATTCATGTTGAAGTTCATCTACCGTATCGACAATTTCGGTAACAGAGTAACTGGCCCGGATTTTGTGATCAAATTTGGGGTTGACATTAATGTAAATATATTTGTCTATGGCGGTGCTGACTACTGCGCCACGTTCGTGTTCGTAAAACGCAGGCAGATCGCTGCCGCCGCCGGCAAAGCTAATACGCAGAGGGGTTCGGGTGATAATCATGAATACATTCTCCTTTGAAGAGAGGGTTAATATGACTGAGTAATGAAGGTTTCTAATTTGTGTCAATATGAGTTTGGTTTGACTGATTAGGTGTACAGTGATGCGCCCGCATTCTCCAGTCTCTTCCAGCGGTAAATTGATCCCAATTTCCTACCGTTTCGCAATGGTTCACCAACCATTCTCCATAGCCAACAATAATTTGTCGATCAATACCCTCTGTCTCTATAAGCCAAAAGCTTTTATCACTATTTATTGCTGTTTCTAGATTGCTAGCAGTTACCTCACCAGCTTGCCCTCCAATGTAATAGTCTGATAACTGAGGGGTAAATGTGAAAAGGCTTTCGTCATCCACCTTGCTTTCTTTGACAACTGCTGCCACAGCCTTCCAATTATCCCGGTGACCATGCTGAAAGTTAAAATACATAATGGTGCTTAAGATTGGATGCAGGATAGTAAGAGATAAAATGCTTAATACTAATGCCAGGAAATACTTATTCTGGAGAGGTGCCCTTAGAAGCCAAATGAATAATATTGGAGCCAGTGCGCAAATCATTCCTCCTGCTATAACAAACATGTAAAAATAAGAATCTTTTCCACTGTAGTAAATGATATCTTCGATAACCGGATCTTTCAACGATAAGATCAAAAGGCTAAACAAAACACCTGCTATTACGATTTTAGTTGTGAAGCTTTTGGTTCCTACAAACATTTCCTTGATCGCTACCGACCCTAAAATTATCCAACAGGGTAGCGACATAAACACATAACGGTTGGCTGTACTGGCAAATAATGTCAATACCATAAAAATGAATAGAAGACCGAACGCACCGACTGCCACGAAAAGTCCGGCTCGCGATTTTTCTTTAAGTAAGTAAATTGTGCCGACTAAGGCTAAGAATGCTAAAGGAGTGCCAATATAGTAGATGACAGAGGTTAGCATAATGTAAGGATTGGCATATCCAACAAAGGACGCAGTTGATTGATTGATAAAAAGGTAATATACCTCAGATATGACGGAAGCGTTTCCTTTTAAAAGGATATTGTAACTCTCGTAGACAACGTAGCCTATAAACAATAAAACTATGGGTAAAACTAAATATTTACTGCGCAATCCTGGTGGTTTTCCAAATGGCAAGAGTTTTAACAGTAAAATATACATTGCTAATATGGGAATAAGAAAGACAGCGACCGGGCCTTGAACTAAAGCAGCGGCCCCAATGAATACAATTGATAGGATAAAATACCGGATATCATCTTTTTCTAACCCCCAAAAAAAGGCAAAAAACGCAACATTAAATGTTAACAAAAACAACGTGTAAAACCTGAAGTTTTGAGACCAATACAAATGCCACGGGGAAATAGCTAATAAAGTAGCAGCCAAAAGAGCTACCCAGACCCCAAACAATTTTTTTGTCAACCAATAAATAACAGGAATGGTTATAGTTCCTACAATTGCTGGGATGATTCGGCTGTTGAACTCATTCCAGCCCAGGTAATCCAAAGTGAATTTGCTGAGCATATAGAACGGTCTGCGAATGTTGAACAGATTTTCGATAGAGAGAGTAACATTAGTAGAATGCCTGTATGAATGGTGTTCCTCAATCCAAAAACTCCATTCTCCAAGTTTGTAAAAGCGTAGGACTAACGCAACAACCGTAATTGTAATAAGAAGGGAATATTGGAGAACAGTTTCCTGTTCAATATTTTTGATCTTCGAAATGGCTTGATTCGCCCAACTACTGCCGTTGTAGGAACTAGGTTGACTAAAATCTTTGACCTGGATATCTGTATTCATAAGTTTTACTTTCTTTAGGTTACAAAGGGTTCCATATTTTCGACAGCCAACGGAAAACATTGGCCATAGTCTCGTACCGCCTGTAATTTTGAGGCGGATTGATATCCCAGTGGCAACTGTTGGAGTTACAGAATGTATCGAATTGAAAGGATATACAGTAGTAAGACTAGATAATATCTGGCTTTACAAGTTTCGATATGTCCACACCCGGTTAGCCCCGAAGTTCCAAAAAAGTATAACTACCGAAGCCGTCGCTTTGGCCAATTGCACGGCTATCGCCATTGGAAAAAATAACTCAAAGACATAATGGCTGACCAGGTAGAATACGAGAGTGTTAAGAAGTAAGCCAACCAGCGAGACAATCGTAAATTGGGCAAGCTGAGTTCTTTTTTTACGAGATTGGGACTCAGGAAAAGTCCAAGCGCGATGGCAAACAAAATTACTAATAATTGCGACACTTGTGGAAACAATATTTGCCATCAATTTACCGAACGGGGTACTCCAGCCTACCACAAAGATAAGAAAATTTAGGATGCTGAAATCGATGATGGTCCCTAATACCCCGACGATACCGTATTTGATAAACCTTTTGGCTTCTTTCTTAGCTTTTGGTTTTTTAGTACACCAATAGCGGTGGCCAGAGATATTATCCGCTTATCCGACGCATTGAGAATATGCTGCATAATGTCTTGTTTACTTTAATGTATTTACAGAGAATAGAGCTTATCACTGACAAGCTCTATTCTCTTAATTGTTCTAGAAGTTTCGTCGGCTAACTACTATACTGTAATCATAGTAGTTAGGTTAGTTGAAAAAATGCGTAGAGACTTGACTTACATTGTGTTAACCGCGAATAAATGACAGTGTTTGTACACCTGCGCTGACAGCACTTTTGAAGCCTTGCCAGGTATTAAGTCCTCTAACGATGGTCCAGATTGGCTCTGGACGCAGTACCCACTCACGCGTGGCCCGCTTTTGCCAGTAGTTGAGGCGTTCTGCCGTCAAACCAATTTCGCTGTAATCCAGTACGGTAGATTTATCCATATCAACTTCTTCCCAGTTGGTACCGGGTCGGAACCAGCCATTTTCGACCACTTCGTAGAAGAAGGGGGTTCCTGGATAGGGCGCTGCAATGTGGAAGATGGCTACGTTCAGCGGTAACGTTTTTGAAAATGTAATGGTTTCTTGGATAGTTTCTTCCGTTTCACCCGGTAGACCGATGATGAAGTAACCAAAGTTTTTGATGCCGGCTTTTCGGGCCCAGGTTAAAGCTTGTTGGGCTTTGGCCGGATTGGCCCCTTTTCTGGCGCGCTTCAATACTTCCTCAGAACCGGACTCAATGCCCCAGGAGATCATATGACAGCCGGCCTGGCCCATCATTGACAGCATTTCTTCATCAACATAGTCAACCCGGCTGTTGCACATCCACTTCATATTGATATTGGCTTTGATCATGGCCTTGCAGATATCGATTACCTGTTCCCGGTTGACGGTGAACAGATCGGCATAAAACATAACATTGTTGATGCCTTGCTTTTTCAGATGCCACAATTCTTCCAATACGTTTTCCGCCGTGCGAATCCGAACCGAGTAGTTGTAACTGACGTGCTTGATGCAGTATTTACAACCGGCCGGGCAGCCGCGGCTGGGTACCACAAAGGCATAAGGCCCTTTGATCAGCGGCAGCCGGTACTCATTCAGAGGCAGTAGTTCATGCATAGGCAAAGGCAGTTCGTTCAGATCCGGGATGAAGGGGCGATCCGGGTTCATTTTGATTTGCCCGTTTTGCCGCCAGCCCAGCCCGTTGATCGAGCTTAAATCACCTTTAGCGACCGCTTCATCAGAGATAGGCTTCCAGGTCGGATCGGTTTTTTCCATGAGATATGTCATATGTTTGTTGGAAGCGGTCTTGCCATCTAACGCATCAATCAATTCGCGCAGGGTTAGTTCCGGTTCGCCCCGGATAACATAATCAACAGCCGGATAATCGATCATAGTATTAAAGGTGTTAGGGGTCACGTGGGTTCCGAAGGCAATGGTTACCGACCCTTTACTCTTGGCCAGAAAGATGCCGTACATGTCATTGGTTAGGGTTGGGGCCGTTACTTGAGTTAGATAGTATTTTGGTTTCTTCTTCGATAAAAGCTCTTCAAATTCAGCCCAACTCATGCGCATTGCATTGGCATCGACCACTTCAATCTTGTATTCTGGACTAAGGCAGGCTGCGAAGGTAGCCAACTCAACCTGAGGCCAAACCATGTTTTCACGAGATCGGCGGCCTACCCGGTGTTGAGACCGGATCCAGATGCCGCCATCCGGAGTTGGCGGGTTGACCAGTAGTACATCGACTGTTTCCGAACTTCGTTCTTTCGCCTCGGTCGGTTGTTTCATAAGAGCACTAATGTCAGGAAACTCGGCTGGCCGTAATTTTTTATGGGACGGGTTCCTAAATTAACCCATTTGATTTCTTTACTTGTCGACACGGTGTATCCTCCTCAAGCAACGCTGATCAAATTCATTTTTCTTCTCTGTGTATAACGGATTTATTAGCCATTACCGAAAATAGGTGATAGTCACTTTTTGCTACTAAATATAGTGTGCAGTAGGTACTGCCTACTGTACATTTAGGGTGTTAAGTGACGGTCGCCTTAAATCTTACAAACGCTACTAAACTACAACATTAGCGGGTGAGGAAGTTTCTTTTTGCTCCTCAGTTACTTGTGTCAACTGCCCTAAATCGACTTCAGTTTGTGCTTCGCGCCGACTCAGTTCTCCTAGAACAAGTGATAGGAGCCAGGAAGCGATCAATTGAATTCCAGTTAAGACCATAATGGTGCTGGCGGCAGGTATAAACCAGGGCGCCACATCTTGGCTGCGGGGCTTGTTCCAGCGCCGCCATACGTCAACACTGTAGAACAGCATACCGCTTATAATAGCGCCGACACCTAACCAACCAAAGCGACTTTCCAGGGGTTCTTTGAAAATTGGGGTTCCAAACACGCCCTGGCGAACGGGGCGTTTGTGGAAGATTGATACAACGTAGTTAAATAGCGCCCCTATCGAGAAGATGCTGGCTCCGGCCGAAGCCAGGACCAAACCGGCAAACCACGAGACCAATTGGGAGTCTTTGCGGGACGCTTTGCTGCGCGTGACGGTTCGGTACAGACCGGATAACAAGCCAAGACCCATCATTGTGGTTCCAATCATGCCCAGAATGCGGGTGGGATTGTAGGTGAGCGCCGTCATTAAAATAGAATTAAGAAAGCGCATACCGTCTTCGACAACACTTAGTTTTGAGCGACCAACCCGTTCCAGGTAAGGAATGGGAACTTCAACTACTTTGATTTGCTCATGCATGGCGCGAGTGCTCATCACCGGCGTGAAGTTAAGGCCGTCGGGCAGCGGGTAGAGATTAGACAGAATGTCGCGGCGAAGCACTCGCTGGCCGCTGGCGCTGTCGGTTACTCGGCGGTTGCTGATGATGCTAACCAGTGTAGCAAAAATGGTGTTGCCGATACGGCGGACCAGCGGCATTTCACTGTCGGCGCCAGCCATACGAGAACCGATGACGAGATCAGCGTTATCTTCGACAATCGGGCGGCACAACTGCGGATAATATTCCGGCGGGTAAGTGCCGTCGGCATCAAGAAAAGCCAGCAGGTTGCCTCGAGCGTGGCGGAAACCGGTTTTAATTGCCGCGCCGTAGCCCCGGTTGACTGGATGCTGGATCAGCACGACCTCTGGATAACTTTTAATAATTTCAGGTGTGCGATCTTTGGAGCCATCATCAACGACAATTAATTCCAAATCTTCAACGCCCGCTTTCTTTAGATCATCTTTAGTCGATAACACTCGTTCAATGATGTCGGCGATACCATCTTCTTCATTGAGTGCGGGAATGACTACTGATAATGTATTCACTATGTACCTCCTATGAGTAAGCCTAGTAGTTATCTAGAAATACCAACTTGTTTTCTATGCTAAACTTTCAATAGTTATTAAATCAGCGCCGAATCTCTTCCAGCGCGCCAAAAAACACACCTGCATCTTGTCGATGGTTACCGGAGAGTTCACGTCGATCTTTAACCCGTTTGGCCGGTGTTCCAACTGCAATACTGTATGATGGAATATCGTGCGTTACAACTGATCCGGCCCCGATGATACTGCCTCTGCCGATAGTTACCCCATCTACGATCGTAACATTGGCCCCGATCCAAACATCATCTTCAATGACAATGCCTTGGGCCGTAATTCCTTGCTCTCGAATAGAGCGGTTAGGATCTTGATAAACGTGGTTCACTGCGACCATCTGAACCATAGGGCCGGTATAGACATCATTGCCAATATGTACACCACCCTGACCACGGATGACGTTGTATTCTCCCAAGAAACAGTTTTTTCCTATCGTAATGCCGGCCTGCGGTAAACCTCTAAAGTTAAATACATGCAGCATAGTGTGATGCATTATAAAGGTCTTATCGCCAATGGTGATGCCGTTGGGTAAGGCATGAAGGTAAACGCCTTGATCTAAATAGACGTTTTTACCTAAGCGAACGCCATTTGCGTGTGCAATACGAACTCCGGACTCGATGGCTGGCGTACCGTCTAATTTCATAATTGACCGGTAGGCCAATGCTCTTAGGCCGATACCCAGCACTGACGGAACCCAACTACACAACCCCAAGATTATCTGCTCAAGGATGTAGCGGGGTATAGAAGATGCCTGACCTAAGATATAGAAACGAAATTGTTTGATCATAATGGGTTGAAAAAACTTTCTAGAGAGTTAATCCGTACGAATATCTTGATTGTTAAAGTCTGTCCGCCAAGAGCCTAAATTCCTGTGGTAGTGGTTTGTCAAATGAGCTTGGTCGCCTACCGTGCATCTTCTGTCGCTCTCGTTTGTAAATATAGCCGGCTGCCTGCATTAAGTTTCGAGTAATGGTGAACTGTTTATGCATCGACCCGAGCGCGGCTGTTAACTGAGGTAAACCTCGACCGGTTAACACCAGAATTGAGTGGCAATATGCTTGCTGTCCTGCTACCAAATCAGTTACGGCATCACCGACCATATAAGACTGATTCAAGTCAATACCCAACTCCTGAGCCGCTTGCAAAAGCATACCGGGTTGCGGCTTGCGACAGTCACAGCCTGCTTCCGGGTGATGTGGACAGTAATAAATTCGGGTGATATGGCCGCCGTAGGCTTGAATTTCCGTCACCATCTGCCGGTGGATTTCCTCTACAACCTCAGCCGGTATAATCCCCCGTCCAATAGCCGATTGGTTAGTTACGACAATGATCGGTAACCCCAAATACCGCAGGGCGGCTAAACTTTGTTTCGCGCCTGGAAGAAATTTGAATTCTCGCCAGCTTTTGACGTAATCAGACCGGTTTTCACAGATGACACCGTCCCGATCAAGGAAGATTGCTTGCATCCTTACCTTTTTGATTGGACTAACTAAAGGTGTTGTTTCTAAGAGACTGTTTTAAACAGTCTTCAAAGGTCCACAGATATACATAGATGGTCACTGATAATATCAAAATTCAGATAAAAATCTGTGAATATCAGTGTAAATCTGTAGACAAGTTCGTAAACCTCTACTTTATAAAACAGCGTCTAACGGAGGGTGTTGATAATTAGCATATGTAGTTATCAAAATCTACCTCAGTTATTCACTAAAACGTACGATATTATTTTAGGGTAACCCGTAATCGTGCATTTTAGCTACCTACCTACCTGCCGCCAAGTGTAACAACTTTTAATGATAATACTGTTGGAATTCGCTAGGAAGAAAGTTAGAAAATAATATTTGAGAATTCAAACAATTTTCAAATATTTTTAAATCTTGATCATGGTTTTAATGACTATGATATAAGTTCCTAATCTTAGCTACTCTAACTAATCGGTAAGTCATTGTCGACGGTTGGACGGTTATTCTAGCTAACTATATATATTTAATGTTGGAGTTGGTTCAGTGGACCTTAAAAACAAATTATTAGATATTCATTCATAATATTATCTTGCTTAACGATGGTGTTGATTTACATATTAATCATACCAAAACCTGTTTTTGCTAGCGATCCAAATACCCTCTTCAGCGATGATTTCGATCGGGTCGATAGCAATACAGTCGACAACGGGTGGACTGAGTTGGAAGCTGACGGCACTCAAATTGCTATTCAGAATAACCGTCTCTGTTTCACTGACACGTCCGATATTACCAATCGACCAATGGTTTCTCACGCCTTCTCACAGGTCTCGTCCGGTCAACTGGTCTGGACCTTTGACTTTGATTGGTCTCAGACCGGGAGTGAAGCCTCTTATACCCTTCTAATGCAGATGGGCGAAGGTGCCTTGATGAGTGACAGCAACCAAGATAATGGAGTGGGTATCAACCTCGTCTGGTCTCAAATCGAGGGGATTCACCAAACCCTGGGCTATCGACAAGGTGGCACTGTGTCAACCCTTACCCAACTCAGTGGACCGGCTCAGATTTCACTTCAGGTAAACCTTGATAATCACACCTACGATCTGGTCATCGACGGAATCCAGTTCAGTCGCTGATCCCGTTCGACCAGAATGTTGGCCTTGACACCATCCGTTTCTTCACCGATGGTCTTGATGATCAGAACTTCTCCGGACGCTGCTTCGATAATCTCGTTATTGAGGGATCCCCAAGCGGTCCAGCGGCTCCCACAATTATCTCGACTCCATTAACTAAGACACTAGTAGGATTTCCATATACCTACAAGGTGGCGGCCACTGGCAATCCATCTCCCCGGTACGGCTTAACTGAAAATCCACCTGGAATGACAATTGACCCTTCCAGTGGGCTAATTAATTGGACGTCTACCGCTACAGGTACAGTAAATGTGACAGTTGAAACCACAAATACAGTTGGGATTGATGTGCAAAGCTTTTCAATTGATGTGTCTACCTTAGCCTGCAGAGCACCAATACGGATTATGCCTCTGGGCGACTCGATTACCGCTGGTAAATCGTCAGGGGTTGATGATTCTGACGCCTGGATTGGTTATCGCAAAGACCTGTGGGAAAGTTTAAACGCGGCTGGCTATCAAGTTGACTTTGTGGGCAGCCAAACCAATGGCCAACTTTATTCCGGCTTCGACCCTAATCACGAAGGCCACCCAGGGTGGACTAAAGCGGGAATTGCCGACAATATCTATGATGAAGGGGAGCAGTGGCTCATAAACCATCCGGCTGATATCATCTTGCTGCATATCGGGACCAATGGCGTCAACACGAGCATCACTGATGTAGAAAAGACACTTAACGAAATTGATGCTTTCGAACAGGCCAACAATACAGATGTTATGGTAATCTTAGCCCGAATTATCAATCGGATTGGCTATAGTCAAGTAACCGCCGACTTCAATGACAATCTTGAAGCGATGACTCAGGCCCGGGTTGCGAATGGCGATCATGTTATCATTGTTGATATGGAAGATGGGGCGGGTTTGATTTACAGTACTCAACCGACGGGTGATATGTGGGACAACTTGCATCCCTATGCCACCGGTTATACCAAAATGGCGGCCGTTTGGTACGATGCGCTCGCGACTATTCTACCGGATTGTCCACCAGTGGTGCCAAGCATAACTAGTTCGGCCAAAACGGAGGCGACAGTGGGTGGGTTGTACAGCTATGATGTGGAGGCGACGGGCAGTCCGGTGCCAACGTACACGCTGACGAGTGGACCAGCCGAGATGACGATCGATGAAAACAGCGGGCTGATTGAATGGACCCCCACCGTCAGCGGCACGGTTGAGGTCACGGTGGAGGCCGTCAACTCGGTTGGTACTGACCCTCAAAGCTTCTCTATTAATGTTACCGAGGCCTCCACCTGTCCGTCCGGTCTAACTGCCTATTGGCCGCTTAATGAAACCAGCGGCACGACGTTCTTGGACCCGATGTCGTCATGGCACGGTTGAGGTCGTGGGCAACTCGGTAACTGCCAAAGCTTCTCCGCCAACATTGCCAGTACCGGACAGTGATGGCTTGGATCAACCCCCGATAGCCTTGATACACCGGATCGAGGCATCCTATCAAAGGCAGGATCTTTACCCTTTTACCCTAATTAATGGCGGTTCGTTTGATGAGTTTGAACCCGATGTACCGGCCAATGAAGTTTTGACCGGCACCTGGACTCACGTTGCCGCCACTTATGATGGCACCACGACTACCATCTACCTTAACGGGGTTGCTATTGCTGAAAACCAGCAGTCTGAGTGGGTTGTAGGCAGTAGTACCGCCCCTTACTACATCGGCTGGAACTCCGTTTTGGTGCTAATCGCTATTTTGATGGACGTCTTGATGAAGTAGCTGTCTTTGACCGCGCTCTTTCCCCTCCGAAATTCAGCTTCTCTACAACTCTTCAGCTGCCGGTACAGTTTATTGTCAAAAAATAGCGCCAAGCATAACTAGCTGTTCAGTTACCCACCGCCGTCCGGTCTTCGTCTGCCTATTGGCCGCTTAATGAAACCAGCGGCACGACGTTCAAGTGGCCGGCCACCGGTCAAGTGGCCGCGCTAGAATTCAATGGCTCTGACCACCGACTTGCTACGGCCAACATTGCCAGTACATCCGACCAACTGACAGTGATGGCTTGGATCAACCCCGATAGCCTTGATGCACCGGATCGAGGCATCCTATCCAAGGCAGGGATCTTTACCCTTGAAATCGAAGAGGACGGGGACGAAGTGGCCTTTACCCTAATTAATGGCGGTTCGTTTGATGAGTTTGAACCCGATGTACCGGCCAATGAAGTTTTGACCGGCACCTGGACTCACGTTGCCGCCACTTATGATGGCACCACGACTACCATCTACCTTAACGGGGTTGCTATTGCTTCTGAAACCAGCAGTCTGAGTGGGTTAGGCAGTAGTACCGCCCCTTACTACATCGGCTGGAACTCCGTTTTTGGTGCTAATCGCTATTTTGATGGACGTCTTGATGAAGTAGCTGTCTTTGACCGCGCTCTTTCCCCCTCCGAAATTCAGCTCGTCTTCAATAACGGTCTAAATAGTGAGGCCATTTGTACAGGTCAGAACCAACCCCCGGTGGCTGAAGATGATATGGGTACCGTTCCTGAAGATGGTACATGGGTAATTGATGTTCTGGCAAACGACTTAGACCCCGATGATGATCCGTTAACAATCACAATGGTGGGTATAGCAAATAATGGAACGACATCGACAGATGGATCTACAGTAAATTACATACCGTCTCTTAATTTCAATGGAACAGATAGTTTTACTTACACAATAAATGATGGCGAAGGTGAAAAAGCTACAGCTACAGTCAGTGTTACAGTTACATCGGTCAACGATGCACCTGAGTTGGCTAGCATTGGTAACCAAACCATCACAGAAACATTGACCTTATCTTTTAATGCTATCGCCACAGATTTTGCGGATAATGACTTGATAACATTCGGCTTGGAGAATGCGCCAAGCAACGCATCAATCGGTCAAAATAGTGGCGTCTTCAATTGGACACCAACAGAGATAGAAGGACCGGATAGTTACTCTTTAACGATTGTAATAACTGACAGTGGTAGTCCGTCATTAACAGATACTGAAACGATAAGTATTACTGTAACCGAAGTTAACCAAGCCCCGATTTTAGCAAATATTGGTGATAAGTCGATTGATCAAGGCAGTATGCTTGCTTTTGTGGTTTCAGCTACAGACGCCGATCTACCTCAAAACACGATGACATATAGCTTGTCTGGTGCTCCCGTGGGGGCGAACATTAATGGCGTAAGCGGTCAATTTATTTGGACGCCAAACGCCAGCCAACAGCCTGGCACTTATGATGTTACCATAATCGTATCAGATAGCGGAACTCCGGTCTTGACTGATAGCGAAACCGTTCAGATCACCGTTAATGCGGCGGAAGATCCGACATCAGACTACAAGGTTTATATTCCTATCATCGTTAATCCATAGGAAAGTGGAATGGCCCCACCATCAAGTTCAAGCGGGGATCTAATCTCCGTATAAACTACCTAATGTTGTAGGGGCATAGAATGCTCACGTACATATTCGGGAAAGAATTACGCTTTCAATATTGCGCACTAACAAGATATACTATTTATGAAAGAAAGTTTTGGGTATGTTGCTTTAACAACTTCATTACTTGAGTTTTGCGATGGGGGACAGATAGGAAAAAAGAGTAAAATGGTCAAAAGCAAAAGAAAGCGAAGAGACCATGAAGTTACCTATCGTGCAATACCCCCGGATAGTGGCTGAAAATCTAGCCCATTTTGCCCCAGTGTTCGAAACACCAGAACAACGGAAACATTTTTGTGAGTATGTAACCGGTTTGATTGCAGGCGACAAAGCCACCATAGCGGCAATCAACGGTCTGTTCCTTAACAACAATGATCAGAGTGCGCTCAATAAGTTTATGAGCCAAGCCCAGTGGCCGGAAGAAGAGCTGAACTATAGACGGGTACTGTATGAATTAACCCGACTCCATCGACGGCCAGTGAGCACCAGTGCCGGTCGATTGATTTTGGATGACACATTAGCCCACCACACCAAATGTTCAATGGAAGGGCTAGCCTATCTACGCGACCACAGTATTGGACGTAATGTGTGGGCCCATAATGTGGTCACCAGTTATTACGTCAATCGCAGCGACCAGTTTCCCGTGGATTTCCGGTTGTATCATCAGTTCAGTCGTAAATATGAAAAACGACGCTTACACCAAGTTCAGGAGCGATTGCGTAATGGGGCCACCTTGGCTAACTATCGCCAATATATAGCTACGCTGGTGAGCCAACACTATCGTCACCAGTTGCACCAGCCTAAAACCCGATTAGGAACGGACTTAGTGCAACAAGCCATTGCCTGGGAGCTGCCTTTTTCGGTGGTACTGTTCGACAGTTGGTTTCTGCGGTGGCCCTTGGTCGAAGCGATTGAGGCGGTTGGCAAAGATTGGATTGGCGCTTGTCCCAAGGACCGTCTGATTTTACACAAGAATTGCTGGACCCAACTGCAAAGCTATATCCAGACTATTCCGGCTGAGGCCTATCGACCCTACCAACTTGGTGACCGTTGCTATTGGGTCTTTAGCAAGGTCTTGACCATGAAAAATCTCAACCGACAGCGGGTTCGAGTTGTCGCTTCTTATGAAAACCACGTCAAGTCCGATAAGCTGCCCCGTTTTTACGCCACTAACCGTAAAGAGTGGGAAGCCAAACGCATTTTGACGACGTATCTCGACCGCTGGCCGACTGAAACCTTTAACGAGGACGCCAAGGGAACCTGGGCTTTGAAGATTATCAGCTACGTCAGTTACGAGCTATCAAACGCCATTGGTATCTCTCCTTCGTAGCGTATTCTCTTCTCGGTGACCAAGGACCGCCGGGGCGCTCCTGTTGGGCAGTGCAGGGCCAGTTCCAATCGACCGGTCAACGGTGTCAAGCGGTCGTTGATGAATTATTAGGGTATTTGGTCCACTGGATTGTTCAACAATCTCAAGCGGGTCTCTCCCCTAATCATATCTTACATCTTTTGCTGGCCTAACTTGCTCGGCCTATTTTATTCTCACCGGGCAGATCGCTTTGATTTGGCTTGGTCTTTTCCATTTCTCTGATCGATTGTTAATGTTCTTTGGGCTTTTTGCCCTCTCTAATCGCAAAACTCAAGTTAATTAGACATTATCGAAAATAAGAAAAAAGACTAAACTGGTCAGCAATATAGAGAAAGAAAAGAGGCGAAAAAGATGCTGACCTATGAAAAATTGAAAAAGAAGCCCGGTCGATTTCTGGCACTGACCAGCTTGAGAGTTGAAGAATTCGATGAACTCTTGCTTAGCTTCAAGGCAGCCTGGGATGCGGATGTAGACCGACGATCCCAAGCCAAACCTCGGCAACGAAGACCGGGCGGTGGCCGTAAACCGACGTTAAAGAGCTTGGCCGACAAGTTGTTGTTCATCTTGGTCTACTTCAAAACCTATCCCCTCCAAGAAGTACAAGGCAGTCTATTTGGTATGAGCCAAGGCCAAGCCAATGACTGGATCCAACGGTTGACACCTATCCTGCAAGCGACCTTGCAACTGGAAGCCGTGCTGCCGGAGCGGGAGCCGGCTAAACTTGAGCAGGTATTAGCTGATTACGACCTACTGGAGTTTATCATTGATGGCACCCAACGACGACGGCAACGTCCCAAAGACAATGTTGAGCAAAAGGCGTATTACAGTGGTAAAAAAAGCCCATACCGTGACCAATAATGTCATTACTCATCCGGCTAGTCGCACCGTTTGTTACTTGAGCCAGACCTATCCCGGTACCCGCCACGATAAACGCATTTGTGACGAAGAAGGCTATATTTTTCCACGCAATGCTCAACTTCTGCAAGATACCGGTTTTCAGGGCTATGCGCCTCAAGATGTCATCAGCTATCAGCCCAAAAAGAAACCACGGGGTGGTGAGTTAGACTGTTGTGAGCGGTTCATTAATACCGTCATTGCCACGGCTCGGGTCACCGTTGAAAATATCATTTGCGGGATCAACCGCTGCCGGATCCTTAAAGACACTTTTCGTAATCACTTGCCCGGTTTTGATGACCTGGTTATTGAGATTGCTTGTGGCTTACACAATCTTCGCGTTCGTTATCGTCATCCGACCGAACATTTCGACCTTTTTGAGTTTGTTGCTTAACCTTATTTCCGATATTGTCTATTATTTAATCAGTGTATAACGCTTTAATTAAGAACTGTATAATGACACAAAAAAGCCCAATTTTGTTGCTGATTTTATATCGAAATTGGGCTTTTTAATTAGTATCGCAGCCTACAATCGGAGACAAGGAGAATTTAAATATGTATTCGAAATTGCCGCCAATCCTCCATGGTTTTAAGGTCTTTCTTGGAAATCGGAATATTAGAAGTGGATTGGGAGTATCGTTTCTGGTATTTTTATTTACTTCTCTGCTTTTTGTTTCAGCTAAGGTTCAATCCGTCTTTTCGAGGACGGATGAGTTGATTTCCGGAAATAAACTTCCTCATCTTATCAGCAGGAATGCTCTGGATGAACAGATCATTGTCAATCCCGACAACCCTGCGTGGTTGAAATACAACAATGGCGGTCCATTTTTTATGTGTGGTCCTGGTGATCCGGAGGATTTTTTGTATCGAGGCACTCAAAATGCTGATGGAACGCGCCGTGGTGATCAGATGGCCCTGATCCAAAAGTTGGCAGGAACTGGCGCAAACAGCATTTATTTTCAGGCAATACGCTCTAATGGAGGTGATGGTGATGCCACCCATAACCCTTTCATTAACAACGACCCTTCCAAAGGGTTAAATGAGAAGATTCTAGATCAATGGGAAACCTGGTTTTCCAAAATGGATGAGAACGGAATTGTTATTTACTTTTTCTTCTATGATGACGACGCAAGTATTTGGAACACAGGTAATCAGGTAGGAAACGCCGAGAGAAATTTTATTCAGACCATTGTTAATAGATTTGAGCACCATAAGAATTTGATCTGGGTCGTTGCTGAAGAGTATCAGGAAAAATTCAGTTCCACTCGAGTTTCAAATATCGCAGCTGAGATTCGTAATATTGATGATCATAACCACGTCATCGCCGTTCATAAACTAAACGGTTTAGGATTTTCCGAATTCGCGAATAATCCAAATATAGATCAATTTGCCATACAGTATAATGTTAATAGTGCATTAGCCCTTCACAATGGCATGGTGACAGCTTGGCGCGATGCAAACGGTAGGTACAACCTAAACATGTCCGAAGCGGCCAATCACGGAACAGGCGGGGTGGCCCGTAAGAAGAATTGGGCAACTGCAATGGGAGGGGCATATGTTATGCAGCTTGGCATGAACATTGCCGATACTTCAATCAATGACCTTAATGATTGTGGACGACTCGTAAATTTTATGGAGTCAACGAATTTTTATGAAATGTCTCCTCACGATGAAGTGGCTCTAGATGGTACCGAGTATGTACTGGCAAATCAGGGTGAAAGTTACATTGCTTATGCCTCTAATCTTTCTGGAAAAATCGGTCTAAGAAACATGGAAGCAGGGACCTATGATTTCAAGTGGTATGA
The DNA here is from genome assembly GCA_020634855.1 of Anaerolineales bacterium. Lineage (GTDB taxonomy): Bacteria > Chloroflexota > Anaerolineae > 4572-78 > J111 > JAGRBY01. Next base: position 292,550 of record JACKAU010000011.1, on the reverse strand, counting down.
TGCCACCAACGGAAGAACTGTTATCCAAGAAAATGTAAATGTTGCCGCCGGCAATCGGACTTGGAGTAAACCCTCGACCATAGGAAATGAGCTTGCCGTTTATATAAACCGTCACGATGACGAAGTTGTAGTAACTCCTTCAACCGCGTCTCCGACTGCGCAATCTACCAGTAGCCCCACAAGTGACCCAACAAAGACAGTTACGCCAACGGATCAGCCTACGGATGAACCGACCCAGCCATCAACCACGATTACGCCTTCACCGTCCTCAACGGCAGAGACGACGCCGGAGCTTAACTTTAAGGAATTGCTAATCGATACCTTCGACCGAGCAAATAGCTCTTTGGTAGGGAACGGTTGGACTGAAGTTGAGGACAGCGGGGCTGAGGTTGGCATAAGTAGCAACCACTTACACTTCATCGATACCTCAGACCGTGAAAATCGTCCCATCGTGCAGCACAAATTTGACAAAGTTCCCAGTGGAAAATTGACTTGGGAGTTTGAGTTTGATTGGGAGCGTGGCAATGGTGAAGGTTCCTATCAGCTTCTAATGCAACTCGGTGACAGCGATTTGATGAGAGATTCTAGCCAGAATATCGGTGCCGGTATTAATCTTATCTGGACTCAAATTGATGGCAATCATGAAATGCTTGGATATCGTCAAAATGGGACCGATAACAGCCTTACGAAACTTAGTGGCCTTAGTCGGATCTCTGTTACTGCCGATTTAGATAATTTCACATATATGGTTGCAGTAAATGATCAACTGATTGAAGATGAAATTCCTTTTGATGAGAAGGTAAGCCTTGATACGGTGCGTTTTCTTACCCATGAACTTAATGAGGAAAATGTTTTCAAGCGAGGTTTCGACAATATTGAAATTAAGTCCTTGAGTGAACAGTCGACCCCTATGCCGGCACCGACGTTAACACCTACCCCTTCACCAACGGATATCCCCGTTACCTCTACGCCTACTAACGAACCGTCTCCTGCCGACACTACTACGCCAGAGCCGGATAGTAGTATGCCGGTTCTCATTTTTGACGGCCCAAGTTCGGTAAGCCCCGATGAGAGTTTTGCGGGCAGTATCGTACTAAAGAATGTTACGGGTAACGGTTTATATGGGATTCAACTGGAATTGATTTATGACCCGAATTTATTGTCTATAGAAAACCTGCAAGTAAATCCAAATTTGACATTTGTGTTAAAGAGTAATGCTGATAATTTATCAGGAGTTATGACATTAGTGGCCAGCCAAAAAGGAGCTATATCAGGTATCACCGGAAATGTAACTATGTTGAATTTTGATGTAACGGCGGCTAATACGACAGGTATTGTCGATCTTGATTTTGAAAATGTGAAAGTCAGTAACCCCCAGGCGATAGGGATTGAAGTGGCTACTCAACCTCATAAAATAATGATTGGAGAAAATAACACGCCTGAGCCAACTGATGAACCCACAGATGACCCCACACCTGTGCCAACCTCAACCCCTACGGATGAACCTCCTTCACCAACACCATCTGTTGAGCCGACAACCACACCGACAGGTGTACCGAATACATTGACCATTTCAGGTCAGATAATTTTACCGGGAGAGATGACGACAATAGGGCTGGTATAACCATTAATGTTAGCGAAGAAAATCAATCGATAGATAGTTCCGAAGTGGCAAACCTGGCTTACAGTACCACAACAGACTCAAATGGTAATTTTACAGTTCCTGGAATTTCTTCTAATATAACAGTGTCTCTAGTAGCAAATATTCAGGGTATTTACCCGCCGAATGCAACAGGTTGGAAATAATTGCTTCAGTGATGGATTTGCCTTCTGTTACCTTGGTTAGTGGGGATGTGAATAATGATAATCTAATTGATATTTCTGATGCAACCGCTGTTGGGCTTAGCTTTGATCAAACTGGTTCAAACTTATTGTCCGATATTAACAATGATGCAATTATAGACATCTTTGATCTGGTTTTGGTCGGCTCCAACTTTGGCATATCAGGTCCACAATCTTGGAATTGTCATAACTGACCGATTTCTTCCTGATTCGCTAGCTGTAACCCAGGTTATTTTATTGTTAGTGTCATAAGTTTTTCGCCATAGAGCAGCGGTCATGCTTGGCATGGTTGCGTTGCATAACCAGGAAGAAAAGAGTAAGACAACTGGTTTCATTAGGAAACGCTCCGATTTCATCAGCTTTAGTGCGGAACTCACGAAAAAAACGTTCCAGATGATTGGTGGTGCGAATATGGCGATGTAGCTCTTTACCAAAATCATAGAACGAGAAAGTGTGCTTAAGACCCCACTGAAAAGCGTGAACGGCTTTTGGCTCCAAAGGCTGCCATTTGTCAACAAAGGTTTGCAGCAGTAGCTGAGCCTGATCGTAAGAGGCAGCATCATAAATGGCATAAGCATCGTGTTTGAGTTGCTGCCAGTGGAGCTTTTTGGCCTCGGCTGGGGTTAAAGTTTGACCATTCTCATTTTCTTGAGGCAACTGTTTGTAGGTCAAGTAAGGTTTCATACCGCGGACTTTGTGGGTGATACACCGTTGTTGACAGGCATTGGGCAAGCGTTGTTGCATGGCAGCCAGTAAGCCTTTGGTGCCATCACTGACCAACAATTCCACTTTTCCTGGCTCCAAACCACGTTTGAGCAAGTGGTCAAAGAAAGCCAGCCAAGTCTGCTCAGATTCTGTTTCAGCAATTTCATAATGGAAGAGGTGATATGAACCATCCGGCCAAACCGCCATAGCCACCAGAATAACCCGCTCTTGGGCCTGACGACGTTGGCGCTGATGTCCGGCCCGATCAAGCTTGAATTCGTCCAAGGTATATTGGATGTCAACCCAAACGCCATCTATTATCAGAATAGGTGGGGTGTCATTAATTGGACTTTGCCGTTGTGCTTCCATACGCTGTTGTACCTTGAGTGTAATCCGATTGACCACTGTCCGGGATAATACAGCCCCCAACAGCAAGTAGAGGGCTTCTTGTAAGTCCCGGATGGACAAACCCATAATAGACATATGTTGTGAAATAAGGAGCCGAAAAAAAGAGACAGCATAAGGTAAGAAGTCAAAGGATTAAGCGTGGCGAAGGTGGTAATTCCACAAGCCACAAGCGACCAGCATGAACAAATCAGCGAGAGATTGGCTTTTATTGCGATAGGTATCGGTTAAACAGCGGAACCGTTTGATGCCAGCCAAGGCATGCTCAACCACAATGCGGCCCGCGCTAATGGTCTGGTTGTCAGCCTTTTGGTCTGGGGTCAAGGGGTGGTGTTTACTACTTTTATGGGGCATCACGACATCGAGTTGGGGATAATCTTTCTTGATGCCCATAAAACCGAGATCAACCCAGACCCCGACATCAGTCGGAATGTGCTCGCCAAGCTGAGACTGTTTGAAGCGATGATAATCCTGTCGAGATCCTGGTTTGGTTGGGGTTAAGCACAAGATGGCGGTTTGTTCATCGGTTACAACCAAGTTGCGCACCGTATGCTCTTTTTTTTGCTTGCCGGAATAGTGCTTGCGTTGGGCTTTGCCCTTTGGGGTCGTTGCACGGGCGTTCTGTACCATCAATGAAAATATCCTTGATCTCGGGAAAGTGGTGCATGAATTCTTCTACGGTGCGGATCTTGCGTTTCGGCAGGACCACCTGCCAAGCCAATGTTTTTTCCAGAATAGGTAACAACTCCTGGACCCAATGCCAGCTTCGGGAGCGGTCGACATCAAAAAAGCCGGCCAGATCAAAGGTCGGATAACATTTCAGGTAAAACAGGATGAAGAAGAGTTGGTGCTGACTGGTCAGCAAGGTGTGTTTTCGGCCACCTCCCTCGGCTCGTTTGCGGTTAGTTTTCTGCTCTCGCTTGCTCTTGGTTACAGCAGCATCAAAGCTCGGGAGTAGGGTGTTGAATTCAGCGACACTCACCCCGGTTAATGCTTTCAGCAAACGCTCTGACTTTAAGGCTCGGTTTATATTTATCACCTGCTTCACCTTCTTTATCCTATTTTATCGTTACAATACTCAGGTTTACCTTATTTCGCAACACGTCTAATATACAGATACCCCCGCAAAATCCAACAACCGACCCAAACTACGCTGGTATCGCTCTAGAATTGTCCAGGTTCGCTCTTTGTTGTTGAAGCGAAGTTTTGGCACCAACAATCCGCTCTAATTCAACCTGCACTTCCTCCACCAGGGTGGCTTCTATCGTGGCTTGCACCACCTCAACAACCTGTTCTCGGAGATGCGCTTCCAATTGTTCATCCAACTCTGACTGAAAGCTGGCTTCTTTTATACGAATTATTTGCTCTTCTCGTTCTGCGATTGTCATTTGGAGACTCCTTGTTTGGTGTCTCCGATTTGTAATACTCTTTCCTTTCTTTTGTTAAGGTGGCGAAAACTTTATGACACTAACTTTTATTCATTAAAAGACTCCTTCCGGTTTATTTTTCTTACCGGAAGGAGTCTTTTATAGTTGTCACAATTTCCAGAATGACGCTTGTTTTGCTTTTCTTGTAATTTGATTTTTGTTGGGGCTAATCGCTGACTTCGAAGCCGAGTATTTCTCTTACTACATAAATAGGTTTGTTCTGCGTTTCATGATAAGTCCGCATGATCATTTCTCCTAATAGACCCATAATAATCAATTGGACACCTAACATAATTAAAAGGACGGCTAGTAGGAGTACGGGCCGATCACTTAGGGGTTGGTCAAAGAATAGCCGGAGTATTGTGAGGTAAGCCGCTAAAATCATGCCACCTGTTAACGAAAATAAGCCAAATAGGCCAAAAATTTGAATAGGTCGAGTTGCATAGTCTAACATAAATTTCACGGTGAATAGGTCTAAGATGACTTTGACGGTTCGACCAAGTCCATATTTTGAACGACCAAATTTTCTCGAAAAATGATTGACGGGTATTTCTGTAACCTGAACACCCATCCAACTGGCCAGGGCTGGAATAAATCGGTGTAACTCACCATAGAGATTGATGTTTTTACTACATCGTTACGATAAGCCTTTAATGAGCAACCATAATCATGCAGACTAACCCCTGTTAATTTTGATATCAAGGAGTTTGCAATTTTTGAAGGCACTTTTCTGGTCAAATATGTGTCTTGTCGATCAATTCGCCAACCACTGACCACATCGTAGCCTTCTCTAATCTTATTGAGCAGCCGGGGGATATCTCTTGGATCATTTTGTAGATCGGCATCCATTGTGATTACAACTTCACCACAGGCCAGATCGAAGCCGGCTGAGAAAGCTGCCGTTTGTCCAAAATTACGCCTAAAGCGGATAACTCGAACCCGACTATCATTTGCCTGGAATTTTTGTAAAATTTCGAAACTACGATCCGTGCTACCATCATCAATAAAGATGATCTCAAAGCTCTTATCCAAATCATCTAGAGCACCGCATATTTGTTGATATAAGTGCTCTAGACTATCTTCCTCATTCAAAAGCGGAATGACGATAGATAAATCATATTTATAGTGGTAATGATTTGTACTGTTGCGTAAATTAGCTGCTAAGTTCTTTGCGGCTGGCTCGATTGTATGAGAGCCGATGCTCTCGTATTTTTTCACTTGGAAGGGGAGTTAAGCTTTTAGACCCGGTTTCTGCAATCATATTTTTCTTTTCCTAATTTAATTGGTGGGTTGTTGTGATTACCTGCTCAATACTTATCTTTTTCAATAATTCAACCCCAGTTTGTCCTCTCACATCAAGGAGTCACAATTTGGTACTTTGGTGGCGTTCGATATGATTTTCCTAACACCCTAAGTAGTATAGCATAGAGTGAATGATGTGTTGAGAGGCAACAAGCCTGCAATAAAATAGCAGCTTGGGTTAGTTTACTATAGTAAAGTATACAAAAATTGAATGATAAAGCTGTGTGAGTTGAATTAGAAAAGAGTTAGAATGAAAGCACTTAACTGAGGGGTGTGCACGGACAGGCAGCTAAGAGAAAGCCGCGGAAATGTCAGAAACATTTCTGACCGGCAAGCCCCAAATATTGTTAACAATCATAGCCATTTGGACCGATAAGGTGGCCAAAGCCAAACAGGTAGGGACATTATCCAGGCGTTGGATAGGGAGTTGTTTGTGACGACCGGTCGTACCCAGCACCTTAGCAATCAAATCAAAGAGCGGTTCAATGGACGTCCGACGCTTTTTGAGACAGGGAGCCAAAGATGGGAGTTGGATAAGACGGTGATAGGCTTGGGCATAACGGCCCTTGACCCACTTTTGGGCCGGGGTCAAGAGATAAACGCGTTGTTTAAGCCAGCGTCGGATCCGCCATAATACCAATGAGTTAGAAAAGAAGGTGATCGCCATCTACAGTCGGGGTTATCGACCCACGATATCGAAGCGATGTTGCAGGAGACCTATGGGGTCAGTCTGTCAGCCGGGCGGTCAGCCCCATCACCGACAAGGTGTGGCCGCTGGTCGAAGAATGGCAAAACCGGCCGCTGGCCCGCCTGTACCCGATCATCTATCTGGATGCCTTGTATATCAAGCTCAGACGCGAGGGACACGTTGAAAATGTAGCCGTTTACATCGTGTTAGGGGTCGATGTCGAGGGTCAACGGGACGTGCTAGGCCATTGGGTCAGTGATGGGGCGGAAGGGGCTAACTTCTGGTTAAGCGTTCTGAGTGACCTCCAGAGCCGGGGTGTGGAAGATGTGTTCATCGCCTGTGTTGATGGCCTCAGCGGCTTCAGTGAAGCGATTGACGCCATTTTCCCGCACTGCCAGGTGCAACGCTGCATCATCCATCAAATCCGGGCCAGTCTGAAATATGTGGTCTCTAAAGACCAAAAAGCCTTTGTTAAAGATCTGAAAAAGGTCTATCAGGCCCCCACCCGGGCAGAGGCCGAAACGCAGCTGCTCCAGTTGGGTGAACTCTGGGGCGACAAATATGCCGTTGCTGTTCGCTCCTGGGAAAACAACTGGGAGACCTTGACCCCCTTTTTCGATTACCCGGCCCAGATCAGACGTCTCATCTACACCACCAATACCATTGAGGCTTACCATCGCCAACTGCGCAAAGTGACCAAAACTAAGGGTGCCTTGCCCTCGGCCAAGTCTGTCCGCAAGCTCCTGTATTTGGCCAACGACCGCATTGTCAAAAAATGGACAATGCCCCTGCCTAACTGGGCTCTTATTCTTAATCAGTTAGTCATTCGTTTCAAGGATCGTATTATTATGTAATCTCTATCTCGTTTTGCCTAACCTCCCATTTACACCACTTTATTTGCATATCCGCGTGCGTCCCACACTCCACCAGGTACACCCCCTTAACCAGCGGAAAGGCACTGGGGCCACGAGCACCCTGATGGCGACCAAAAGCCGCCGCGTTGGCCGGCGTATCCGGCACTTCTTCAATGGTGCCATCCAAGGCCATCAGCCGCCACCCAAACATAAACGCTCCGGGGGGTGTCTGGCCTGGCTAGGAGCTGACAGACTTGCTGGAATAAAGCCGCTAGCGGTCGGGCTCCCACTTGATAGCGGCGATAGCTAATCGCACTGGCATTGGCCACCTGGTAATCGGGATCAGGCCAGATGTAGCGCAGCCCCTGGGCCATCTTTTCCAGAACTGCGCTAATAGCCTCTGTCGTGTACAGATTGAGCATGATGATTAATAACACCGTCACTACCAAGTTCAATTTCCGTTCTTGCTCGGTTTGCACCCCTTCGTGGGCCAGAACCTTAGCTATCGTCTCCAGGGGGACGATCCGTTCGATGACCGCTATATCTAATTCCCGGCTGAACTTGCTTTCTGCTTCTATTTCGCGTAACTTGTAGCCTATGAGGTAGCTCCTTTGGTTCCTTTTTGATCTTCTCAATCAAAAGTATACCTCAGGAGACTACCTCTCCCTTATTTGAAAGGTATTGGTTGTAAAACAGCTTCTTAAAAGATCGAGGGTTACAGTTTAATTCCTTTAGCCCTCTATTTATGTGAAGTTTATATCGTCAAATAAATATTTTTTTGATTGTTAGCAGAGGGGAGGATAGTTTGGTCCAACACAAATTGGAGGTCAAAGGCCGTCTTTCCAGTTTGCCGTTACCCTGGGGATAGCACGGGGATGTCCGGCCCGTATGGCATGCAGCACAGTCAATTAATCTTCCGCAAGTCTTCAAGTAGAAGTTACTGTTGTGGTTCAGGTTTAAATAACTAGAATATATAACAAATTGTTTGGTTTTTATTTTGCGTCAGAGTCTGCAAGTGTTTGAGCCGTGCTGGACTTAACATCTAAGTTTCTTAAAGCAAAGATAATGCCGCCAATAACGCCCTGTGTTAGAGTTAGACCAAACGATAATAAAGATAAGGCTATCGCTAATTCGGATGGTACTCCTATGTTACCCAATAGAATTACAAAAATGCCTTCTCTCAACCCTACTCCATTTACCGAAAAAGGGACTAACAAGATTACCAGAGCTACTGGTACAATGATAAAAAAGTAGAATATCGACACATTCATGTCAAGAGAAACGCCGATAAAATAGTAAAAGAAAACTACGTTGATTTGCAGGGCGAATGAGATAACAAAAGCAATCCACATAATAGCCTTGTTATCTCGGAGGACATGCAGCGAGATATATGCTTGCTTTATTTTATCTGCAACCTTATTTATTTTTAATGAACGTACTAGTTGCTGTACGCGCTCCGATAAAGGTTTATTAAAAACTACAATAAAACTCAACACACAAATAAAGAAAACAACCAAAACTGGAATTACATAGAAAGAAACGTCTTCTCCTTGTAGCAATCCGAAGCCAATTCCTATTATCGCCAGGAAGACTAATGCAACTACGCCAATGAGCCTGTCAGCAAAAACCGATGTTACTGATTTAGTAGACTCTCCACTATAAATTGCTGTATCATAAGCTCTTACGGCGTCACCGCCAACGGTGGACGGTAAAAATGTATTAAAGAACTGGCCTACAAAAACAGAAGCGATCAGTGTTCTTAAGGGTATAAAAATGTTTTGAGCCTCTAGAAGTTTTTGCCATCGATATCCGGTTAAAACTTTGCCGATGTATAAAGTAATAAATGCCATAGTCAACCAGAATAGATTAGCAGATTTAAGTGAAGCGTACACATCTGTTAAATCAGTTCTAGAAAATAGATACCAAATTAGGGCAAAGCTAACTGCAAATTTTGCTATAAACTGGAGCTTCTTTTTCATAAAAATGTTTCCTTGGCGAAACCAGTATTGATTACTTACGTATTTTCTTTACCTCAGCCGGCATACCTGCGGCAATGGTGTTGTGGGGAATGCTCTTTGTTACTATAGACCCTGCTCCAATAATAGTATTATTTCCTATATCGGCTCCATCTAAAACTATCACACCTGCCCCTATCCAGGTTAATTGGCCGATCGTAATCCCCTTTGTTGGCAATCGTCTTGCCGATGGTAAAACGGTTTTATCAGAGTAATCATAACTACCACCTGAGAAATGACACGACGAACCAATAGCTACATTATCCTCAATTTTTATGGTCCCACCATCGGCCACTACAATTTTAACACTAGACCCCATATTGATGTGCGAACCAATTCTTATATTTCCATTTTTGCATGTTAAAGATGACATTCTTCCTAAAGTGACCCATTCACCAATGGTAATACCTTCATTATCGTTACCTTTGGCATCTAACAAGCAGTAATCTTCGATTATAACATTGTCCCCTAATGAAATCTTATGAGGGTGTCGGATAGTCAAATTCTGTCCAAAAACAACATTTTTACCAACGTTTTTGAATAGAGGTTTATAAAAAATTTTCCGAAGTGCTAAACCTAAAGCGCCTGGTAGCTGACCAAGTAACAAAATAGTTAGCTCATAACGTAATAGTGTCAGCCACCCCGCTCTACCAATAAACAACTCTTGATATTTTTGTATATTTGATTTTCGGCTATCAAAAAGTTTTTTATGAAGACCCGCAAGTTCTTCATTTTCTAGCTTATGACCGACTGCCATTTGCGTTCTCCAGAGAGTGACTAAATGTAATTCATTTGCCGGCACCATTGCGCCGTACGTGAAAGCCCGGTTAATAAATCGACTTTGGGTTGATAACCTAACTCACGTTTCGCTTTAGATATATCAAATGCCCGATTTTGTCGGAACCAGTCTACTCGTCTTCTAAAAAGAGGCGGAGAAATTTTGAGTGGAGTACATACCATCTCACAAGCGAAGGCAGCTGTCCAAAGAGGCCAAAAAGGAACATGATGTACTGAAACATTAGTGCCTAATACTTTGCCAATAGCTCTAACTAGTTCATTTAAGGTATAGTAATGTTCATCAGCTATCAAATATGTTTGACCAGCTGATTCTTTTCGTTCAGAGGCCAGCATGAACGCCTCAACTAGGTTATCTATATATAGTGGATGATAGGTCGCTTTACCATCTCCAAACATCCAAAATCTTCCAGGACTGACACGTTTAAAGAGCATAACCCATCTTTCTGGGTCGCCTGGTCCATATATGGCAGCTGGTCGCAGTATGGTGATATCTAAACCCTTTTGTATAAATTCCTGGGCAACTTCTTCACCTTTGTATTTTGTATACTGATAGTAGTCTGCTGGTGTAATTGGGGCTGTCTCTGGTGCGGGAGGGTTAAGAACGTTACCATGTACACCACATGTACTGCAGTATACAAATTTCTTTACATTATATTTCAGCGCAGCTTCGAGTAGATATTTAGTACCGTTAACATTTACGTCCCAATAAACTTCTTTAGGTAAGTTTATTTTTCGAAATGCAGCAGCCAAGTGATGAACTATATCACAATCTTTGGTTAATTCATCCATAAGCTGTTTATCAGTAACCGAACCAATTGTAACGTTTGCGCCCAAATCTCTTAATTCGTCAAAGAAAAAACCTTTTTGGTTATCAACTGTAATTACCTCGTAATTTTCAGAAAGTAATCTTTTGACCAAATAAGATCCTGTAAAACCGGTTCCACCGGTTACCAGTACTTTTTGTTTTTTTGTTTGAGACATCGTGCTAATCCTCATCTTTTATAAAATTTGAGCGAATAAATTTGCAATAATCGTAGCTTCAAGATCTGTTCGACTGCCACAGATAACTGATATCTGTAGATATAATTTAATCGTTTTTAGTATTAATGCTGTATGAATACAGTTTGAAATTAGTTAGAATACACAGCGTTCATTTATTAGAAGTAAAACGTGCATTCATTGTGATCAATTTTTGAGGGTTAAGATTTTTTGAGGATTTATATTTGGGCAGCTCGAAATTCTAAATGGCACTTTATTAACTCTTGTTCTTAGTAAAAGCATATAACCGCTTCTAAAGTAAAGTAAGTTATCTAATTTTGAGATGAGCAAAACAAATGGATAAATGAGGGAATATATCTTAAACATGGATTTACTTTTGTCTAGATCTTTACCCGTAACGAGCGGTCCCTTTTGCGATTTTTCACTCTTGTTCCCTTGGATCAGTGAAACGCCAAACACAATGAGCGTATCGACTAATTCAGAAAAAAACTTAGAATACGTTTTGTGTGATTTAATAGTAAATTGCCCTTCCATCAATTGGTTAAGACTGTCAACTGTATAACCTGGCCTAAGATGACCGTGCTTTTCATCAGTTTGACCAATAGCCAACCGAAATTTACGTAACAGGCTGTTTTTTACGTGGGGTACATTGATTATTAGTGTTCCACCGGGTTTGAGAATTCGATATAGTTCATTGATGAAAGCCGCGTCATTTTGAATATGTTCTAAATAATCAACCACAGCGACACAATCAAATTCGTTATCGGCAAAAGGTGTGTGTCGATCATCGATCTGGTAAACCTCAGTTCCTACCAACGCTTTAATGGCATTAACACTATGCTCATCCAGATCAGCACTCTTCCAAGTGCCGCCTTGCTCTCGGAGTAAGTAACTGATAACCCCATTATCTGAGCCAATATCCAGACAATGCAAGCCCTCGGTTGGACCCAGCATTTGGGTAACTTCTTTAAATTTTCTTTGCTTGAGGACTGATTTGTTGAACAGTCGAACTGCCCATTCTTGTTTTGTAGTTCCCATAATACCCAGGTATAAACCTTTCATTTACTTCGGTAATTTCTTGGACGGTTTGAGTCTGACTCCAACCTAATTCTACTTGCATGGTTTCAGCGCAGAGACGTACTACTGTTTCGCCAGGATGCTCGGCCGAACCTATTTCCGTCCTTCGAAAGATAACATCTGTCAATTTTTGCGCCATTTCCTCTCGAACAGCGTAGCGCGTTTCTGCTTGTAGTAAAGCAGTGGTCAGGGAATTACGTTCCTGGTTATCCAGATAGTTAAGCACATTGCTGTAAGCAGAGCCATAATTGTAAATGAGTCGACTGGTTACATATTCTGGCAAAGTAGCGCTATTGTTCGCTGTTTCGCTCTTCAAAAAGGCTTTGAATTGCTCTATTTTTCCACCATAAAGCGTTTTGAAGGCCGATGTCGATGGCGGTGCGTCTTTATTATCCCTTTTGTAGATATAATTAACGACTTTTTGGGCTATGTCTCGGGCAGTGGTGTATTTAACCCCCACAACGGATATGAGCCCTTCTACCCCTTGTCGTCGGTGATCTTGAATCTGGTAATGCTTTGTTAGTTGAATGGAGTTAGAGTCACTATCATAGCTTGTCATAGGAACCAAGCCAGCATGCACAAATGAAACATCTTCCATAGTTAGCTTAGCAGCCGCATAGGCTCGATTAACTTCGGTGATAAAATTTTGTATCTCTTTTTCGGTAACCATCATGGCATTAGGGTCACCTTCATAAACGAGATACTCTGTCCCAACTAGAGCTTTATCCCGCCACGGCGCAATGAAAAAAAAGCGACTTCCCTTACTAATGATTGCGTCTTTATCTTGATATTCGCGTTGTCCTGAAATACCCACGGCATACTTTTCAAACAAAGGTCTGGTTACTAAATTGATAGCCTTGGCAAATCGTATAGGTGCTTCAGGCTTTAATCCATTGAGTAACCGTAAGACCGAATTGATCCATGGGCCGGACGTATTCACGATCATTTTTGCATTGATGTTCAGTGAGTCGCCGGTTAAGTTATCTTTTGCATGAATGCCTTTAACACAGTTTTGCTGAAGAATAAAGCCGCTGGCTTCAACATAATTAGCCACATGGGCTCCAGCCTCCACGGCCGACTTTAGGAATGAAATGATTAAGCGTTCAGAGTTATAGACTTGGGCATCGTAAAAGATCGCTCCACCGTTTAGTCCATCTTGGGATAGCCCGGGAGCTATTTTTAGGCAATCCTCTTTGGATATTATTTCTCCGGCAGGGATATGTTTTTGACGATCTATACCTCGATTTCGATCAAAGCCAATTAGATCATAAAGCGTCAATCCTGCCCAAAAGGCATGCCTGCCCTTCATGCCGTAGCCATATGTTGGCATCATCACCGGCAGCGGGTGTACCAAATGGGGTGCAATACGCATTAATATCTGCCGTTCAGCGATTGATTCTCGGGTCCGTTTGAAGTCAGCATGTTGGAGATATCTCAAACCACCATGAATTACTTTTAGGCTGTTAGCTGAGGTAGCTGAGCCAAAATCTAACTTTTCAATCAATGCGACCGATAACCCACGCAAGGTCGCTTCCCAGGCCAGCGTCGCTCCATAAATGCCACCACCGATAATCAACAAATCATACGGACTATTTGTAAACTGAGCTAAATTTCTATCCATTGCTCTGATCATATGGGACAATTAAGGTGTACTGGTGGTTGAGGTGTAAGAAACCGGCCCGGATGTGGGACCATGATCATCAATTTCCACTTTAAGCCAGTCAAATAGCTGATTCAACTTCTTTCGAAAAGCATTGTAGGAATACTGATCTTCAATTAACTGCTCACCGGCTTTTCCCAGTGTTGTGCGCAAATTTTGATCTGCTAACAACTCGACCATTTTTTCAGCATAGGCCTGAGGCGAAGGTGCGGCCAACATAGCCACCTTATTATCAAGAATTTGGGTATGAGTCGGCATATCTGTTGCCAGCAGCGGTTTGCCGCTGTGCAGGTAGGAGTAAACTTTCATAGGGGTGTTGCGTCCCTTAGTTCTTGGCGAAACCAAGATGTCAGCCTGCGAGAGGTAAACCGCCAAGTGCTCAACAGGTTTGGGTCCTAAGAAATATACATTCTTCTCAATGCCTAATTCTTTGGACATTTGTTTATATTTGTGTATATCGTCTTCCACACCGCCAATAATAACCAGATCAGTCTGCTTGAAATTTTTAAGGGCCAGTGCAAAACTCTCCAATAGCATGTCGATACCCTGGTATGTCTGTAAATTGCCAACATACATAAGCATCAAGTTATTAGTCCCAAGTTGTTTTTTTATGTCAATTCGATAGTCAGCAGGCGCTTCGTTTAATAATGAAATGTCTTGAAGAACAACCACTTTTTCCGGTTTGTACTTTTCGATATCATTTGCCAGAGCGTCACAGACTGGGATAACAACTTTTGCATTCTTAACAGCTAATCCTTCAAAAAAGTTGAGAATCGGTGAAAGCGGCCACAGCCAGAGAAACTGTTCCGTCATCTGTTGTGCTAGTGAGGAGTCCATATCGTAGATATAGGGAACTTTAAAGAGCCACTTGATGATCAATGCGAAAAAAACGGCTTCTTCAACAGCATGGACAAGCTGGTAACGTTTCTTCAAAAGTAAGGGAATAATTTTAAAAATCATGAAGAAATCACAAATCATTTTCTTCCAAGAGAAGCCGGCTTTGATATTTCGGATAAAAGGGATATTTAATGTCCGGTGGATCGAGATATTCTCGTAGGTGATATCTTTGCCTTCGTGGTAGGTTACGGCATCAACCAGCTCTTTTCGTTCTGATAAAGCTCTCAGAACCAGGTCAACAGCAATAGGTGAGCCTCGGTCTTGATAGATTGGTTGTGGAGTTAAGAACAAAATATCCATTTTTTTACCCTTTTTGTCTAATAACCTTTAATATAACTGGTGAACCGAAGCGATAAGTTAGGCCCAAAGAACGACTAACATTTTCCAACGCCGAAGATATGTTGACCGATTTCAATTTGCGATGAATGACCATTGGCACAAAGAATTCGGGATAAATTTGCTCTTCTACAAAACCTAACGCTTGAAATTCTTGTAGCAAATCCGCTTTTTTGAAACAGGTAAATGGCCGGGTATTGCCTTCTAACTGTTTCTTGTATTTAAATAAGTAGGGAGCGATGTAGTTGATACTTTGAATCTCGGGATAGTCGAGGATAATAGCCAGGCGCGCCAATCTTGCCAGTTCAGATAAGTATGGCTTCCACTGCTGTACGTGGGGTAAAAGCCGGTAACTAATAACCACATCAAAAGCTTTATCAGGATAAGGCAAATTAAGAATGTTGCCGACTTTGAACGTACATAAATTTCGTGCAACTAAATCCTCAATTCTCTTCTGGCAACTTACTGCACTTCCCAAAACGGTGACGTTATAGCCGTTTGAAATAAGCGATGGGGTCAATTGTCCGTGTCCACCACCTACATCCAGAATAGTTGCTCTAGGGTAGGGTTTTAGCATCGCCAGCGTAGCTTCGGCCTGAACCTCTAAGAACCAGGCTCCGATGTGACCGGCGAAGCGCCGCGCATAATCTTCTGACGAAGTTTCAATATCTGCTATCTCTGGAAAGTTTGTAGTTTGCATCATATATATATAATAAAAATTATTGATGATAAAGCCGTGTGAATAGGCTTAGAAAAGGGTTAGATTTCAGATATCCATAATCACTTAAGTAGTTTTCAATTCTAACTTTGCAATCCCAACAACCGTCCAATTTGGGGTACACTTTTGCCTTGGTCAGAAAATTCGATGATTTTTAAGTCTAGATAGACCAATGTACTTTGACTTTTGGCTTGTTTTAATCGTTCCTGTAATTCTTGTAATTCGCTTTCATTCAGTTTTATTTTTAACATTTGGGGAGCACCTCTTACTTTTTCGCTAAGGTTAACCCTCAAATCCTTTTTTTACAAGTTAGTTTTGAAAATTACTTAATTGTTAATCTGCTTAAATATAAAGAACCGGATATCTTTTTGGGGGATAGGAACTGTAAGTAACGATCAGCTTTTAGTTTTTTTGTGACGAATTTTTAGGCTACAGAACCGGTAATAACGGCTCCATTATTCTCTCTAGTGGTAAAGCTGACAATTTATAGTAGACTGCTTACAAATTTTATTGAAGAAGCCAAGCTACCACTCTTAAGTGCGGTAGCTTGGCCCGGATTATGGTGGATAACAGTTGGCTTTTAACTATTAACTGAAACTGATGGTTTCGTGGCCGGTTCCCAGGTTAATTTAGGGGCGTACTTTTGCAGGAGTCTCTCTCGGATGTTGGCGCAGATGCAGTGTTCCAACATCAAATGAATATCTTCTTGCTGCTCAATTCGAGTTGTTGGCACGGCAACGCATATATCAACCATATCTTTTAACCGTCCGCCCTTGTCCCCAGTAAAAGCAATTGTTATGGCATCATACTCGTGGGCGATTTCAATAGCATTGAGAACATTGCCCGAATTACCACTGCAGCTAATACCGATAGTAACATCACCGGGTTCAATCAGAGCCGACAGTTGCGCCGCAAAAATATTATCATAAGCGGTATCGTTGGCCCAAGCTGTTATTAACGGAATATTATCATTAAGAGCGATGACTCGAAATCTTGGTGCCCCATCAACCATTGTGTTTTTCGATAAATCACAAGCAAAGTGCGATGCCGTCGAGGCACTCCCACCATTGCCAAAGATGAACACTTTGCGACCCTCAAACGCACTTTCGAGCAAGATGTCAACGATTTGATTGATTGAGTTGACGGGTAATTGAGCTACAACCTGTTGGATCTCGGCAAAATAGGTTGAAATGTTCTGCACATTTTTTGTCATTTAAGTAGATCTCCTGGAGGATAAAGTATCGTTTGCGATTTTATGCTATACCAAAAACAGATTGAGACCGAAACTTTTGGTCGTCATTCCCGCGTGCTTTTAGCGGGAATCCAGGCTTGTAGGCCCCACTGGATGCCCGATCAAAACCATTCAAGCATGACGAAACAGATACCCGAAAGTTCTACTTTCATTCTGATTTCAGTATAGCAGGTATTTGCGATACAAAATTGAATAAAATTATACTGGTTAAAAGGCTCCACGGCGCTGCAGAACTGCAGGAATAGTTAACCAAAGCAGGTAAATATCAAGCCAAATGCTATAGTTACGGATGTAATGCATATCTAATTTGACACGTTCTTCGTAACTCACATTGCTACGTCCGCTGACCTGCCACAGACCGGTCATACCCGGTTTGACGGTAAAGAGGTTCATGCTCCATTTACCATAGTAAGCCCGCTCTGGGCTGGTAATCATGCGCGGTCCTACTAAACTCATCTGGCCTAATAAGACATTAAATAGTTGAGGTAATTCATCTAGACTGGCTCGACGTAACAGACTCCCTACTCGGGTCACGCGGGGATCTTCTTTGAGTTTATGGTTTTGTGCGAATTCTTTGAGCAGGGCGCTGTTTTGAGCTAGAACTTTGTCTGCGTCAACAACCATAGTCCGGAATTTGAAAGCATCGAAGAGTTTGCCCCCCACGCCCACAACTCTACGGCGATAAATGATTGGCCCCGGCGAGTCCAACTTAATGGCGATAGCTATCGTTATCATAATCGGCATAAATATTATTAACGCCGCCGTAGCCCCGACTATATCAAGCATTCTTTTTAGAACAATCTCAGCCCCAGTTAGCCGAACTTTGTTTAATTTGAGGAGTGGAACATTGCCAACTTCCTGAACTTGAACACCTGTAGTTAAAATTTCATAGAGGCCCGACGACATTCGGGCCGGAATCTCCAGCGTATCTAGTGTCTGAAATAGGTCAGTAATACTTCGCGTCCTAAAGGCGGTTGAAGCAATAATCACTTCTTGAGCTTTATGTTGTTCGACTAATTTTCCAATCGATGCAGTTGATCCAAGAGCCGGAATTCGGGATAACGGGTTCAGTATCAACGTTGACTTTATCATCAATAAATCCAACAATCTTGATGCCGGCTCTGGGATTACTTTGGAATTGCCGGGCGATGGCTCTGCCTTCTTCATTCGCCCCTATAATGATTACCTTTTCTTACAAAGTAACCACGTTCACGCAACTGTTGCACGACTCGTCGGAACGCAAACCGGCCTAAGGCTACGCTTGCGCTGATAAGCAGCCACGATAGAACAACCCATCCTCGGGCCACAATCAAAGTGGGGTATAAGAAGGTGAGGACAATAATAAACATCATACCAAATGTGCATGCGTTTAAAACGCGCGCATATTCTTTCATCCCACTAAATACATTTTTGAGTCATATAACCAAATATGGCAAAAATTATCAACCAACTTGGGGTGACAAAAAGACAAAGGATTGGTAGAAGTCGATCGGCGACTCTGTCGGTTGAAAGGTCCAGGAAATACCGGCCTCAAACCGGAGGACAAATGCTAAAAGAATCCAAAAACCCAACAGCCATCAAGTTACCCAGCAATGCAAGCAGTAACATGTTGGGTTGTATTGGTGTTAAGTTTTACTGAGCGAGACTCAGTTAATTGAGCTGTATTAGTTTGAGTTGGCCACCTCCGAGTTTTGCTTTCAGAAAAGAAATAACTTTGAAAGAATTGATAATGAATTTATAATTTATTAAGATTCGAGAGAAATAATGGGGATAATGAATGCTTCCGTCGGATGCTTCTACCAGGTAATTACATCCTTGGATTCCCAGAACTCCAGTTGAGCTATCATATTACTGATCCAAAACTAATTCTTTAAACAAATCTTGTTGCATCCCATGAGCGGCAAGATTTGTTTAGTTTTCTATTTTTGGATCAGTAAATATGATAACTTAAGAAATCTATCACAAACTTTGAAATACATCCTAAAGTCTAACAGCATTTTATATAGACTGAATAGGAGTAAACTATGAAAAAGGTTAGACTTGGGGGTGTTATGGGGATGCAAAAAAAAAGAGCACATAGGCTCCTTTTTTCATAGAGGGTTACGATGTTGCGGCCGATAATCGGGATCGCTTTAATTAGCCGAACGGAGCATCGCTTCAGACTTGGGTTCGCGCAGGCGATAACCAATGCCCCACTCGGCCAGGAGGTAGTAGGGTTTTTTAGGTTGGTCTTCAATTTTTTGACGCAAGTAGTGAACGTATAGTTTTAGCGACCCCAACCCAACATCTTTCTCGGTGCCCCAGATTTCTTGGATCAGCTCTTCATGAGTTACCACTCGACCAACCCGGCGCATGAGTATTGAGAGCAGGCGAAATTCAGTTGGGGTGAGTTTAATCGCTTGCCCACGCAGTTTAACTTGACGGCTTTCTAAATCAATCGATAACTGACCATCATAATAGACCGAACGATTCTCTGTGCCGTTCTGATTATGCCGCCGTAAAAGCGTACGAATCTTAGCCAGTAAGATAGGAACGGCCACCGGCTTGTGCAAGTAATCGTCGGCGCCCATTTCGAGCGCTTTGACTACACTTTTTTCATCATGTTTGGGGCTTTTTACCAAAATTGAAGGTACACCTAATTCACGCAGCCGGCGGCACGTTTCAAAACCATCCGTCATCGGTGTTGTCAGATCAAGGATTACCAAATCAGGTGATTGTTGCCAAGCCACTTTCAGACCGGCCTGGCCGCTGTCGGCATCATAAAAATAGTAGCCTTCTTTTTCAAGAGAATTTCTTAAAGCTTCAACCGTGGTTTCATTGTGATCGATTAGCAATATCTTTATCATTTGACTCTTGCTCCCAAATAGGTATAGAGAAGCTAAACTGCGAATATTGTCCGGGATAACTTTCTGCCCAAATACGGCCTCTCTGTAGTTCAACCAACCGTTTAGTGTTATACAATCCTAAGTTATAAGTTGACGGCATTTTATCCAACTCGTCATCTACAGGATAGAATTGCCAGAAGACTCGTCGCAATTGTCTGGCTGGAATAAATTCACCGTCGTCAGCCACAGATATGACGATGTTAGAGTCTTGGTTATGTAGTTCTATCTTGATTTCCCCTCCGGATGGGCAACGTCTAACCGCATTAAGTAAAAGATTAAGAAGTATCAGTTCAATTTTAGTCGGATCGGCAGCGATTATGGGGAAGGAGGGCATGCTTGAGTTGATTAATTGGAGTCGATGACGGGGTTTCTCACTTTGAATCAAAGTGAGTACCCGTTCTATAAGCGGTAACAACTCTACCGGCTCGATACAGGAAAGTACATCTTCGTTTTCCAAGCGTAATAGTTTTAATAACTCGTTTGTATATTTGGCCAGACGTTGACTTTGAGTCCTCATTTTGCTCAAGATGGCTTGCCTTTCTTGAACATCTAAATCTGAACTCATCAAAAAGTCAATCGAAGCTTGAATATAGCTGAGGGGGGTACGAAACAAGTGAGAGGCCATATTAGCAAATTCGTATCTTAGATAGGTATCATCTTTTCCGGGGTACAGTTCCCAAAAGGCACAAATAGCACCTATGGCTTGATCACCACGGAGGATAGGCATAACTTTGCCGTCTATTAACACCGAACCACCGGTTTTTCTTGGCAAAGACAGTCCTTCGGCAAGGGTAAGCGTACAACGCTGATGAATAGCCTGGTTGATTATTTGAGCGAACTGTGCCAGCGCCTCATGATTGGGCGTGATAAGTTCATTGAGTGGACGGCCATTAATCTCGCTGGTTGGCCAGCCCATCATTTTTCTGGCAGCTTCGTTTTGTCCTGTAAAGTGCAAATTAGAGTCTACCAACCACACGGCGTGGTTGACAACTTCTATGAACTCAGCCAGTTCTTGCCGAGTATTTCCCGCGTGATGCCATATGGGGTTTGACTTAGATTTTATTGTGGAAATGCTGTTTATAGACACACCGTACTCTAATCACAAAAACTGTCTAAAAACTGATGAAGTAGATATAAGATCTGTTAGAAAATGAAAGAGTATAATTGTTACTAATGTAACAGTTTTTAATGATAAAGATGTGTGAAGTTTATTAGAAAAAAGTTAGAGGTATGTCCTCTGATATCTAGCCAAAGCGATAACCCACCCCCCATTCATTTTGAATGAGGTCGGGATTTGAAGGGTCTTTTTCTAGTTTACGCCGTAAATAGCTAATATACAAGCGTAAGTAATCGATTTCGCCAACATACTCAGGTCCCCATACTTCTGTCAGCAAAAATTCGTGAGGCAAGACGCGTCCTTTATATTTCGCTAGTACAGACAATAGTTTGAACTCAATGGGGCTGAGATCAACTCGGTTGCCATCAACGGTTACCTCATATTTATCTAAATCAATGACGAGATTAGCATGCGTCAGGATTGGCTCGCGGCTATTCGTATTATTTTGTGAGCGCGAGACGCGTCTCAACAGCGCCCGAACTCGCGCTCCTAACTCATCGGCCGTGACGGGCTTAACCAAATAATCGTCGGCGCCGAGATTAAGCCCTTTGATGACTTCATCTTCTGAACCAAGTGCGGTCAGCATCACGATGGGGACATCTGTCATTTCCCTGAAGCGTTGACAAGTTTGCCAGCCATCCATACCAGGCATCATAATATCTAAAACGATGGCATCCGGCTTTAAGGAATAGGCCTTTTTTAATCCGGTCACGGCTTCGTGAGCGATTTCTACTTCAAAATCCATTTTAGCTAGCATAAGCTGTAAAAGTTCGCATAGTTGAACATCATCATCAATAATCAGTAGCTTATGGCTCATATTGTAATCTCCAGCGTTTTCCTTTTCGTTAGGTATTAAACTATTACTTAGGAGGAATTTGGCTATATTCTTGTGTGGCTATGGTAAACTCTAAACCTTGTTAAAGGTACGATCATAATTATACCATAAAAGTTAACCGGTGGGCTGTGGTTGGCCGTATTTTCAGATCGCTAAGTTTGTTAACATTGTACAACTGAGTGGCCTAAGAATCAATGGGTATGCACCAAAAGTACTGTCGTTTTTTTATTTGCTCCGATAAAATCGATAGGGTGGAGGTATAGGTGGCCAAAAATTTTCGTTTTTGAGCAACCTTGATATAGTTACATCTACATGTTACAATGGTTGGTATAAAACTTGTATTAAGGAGATGACTCATTTATGCCCGTCGTAGAACAATCTATCCTCATTAAAGCGCCGATGCAGAGGGTGATGGCTGCTTTGAATGATGTGGCCGACATCCCCAACTGGGCTAGTGTCGAAGGGACCATCGAAAATATCCAAGGCCAGGGCGTGGGGATGACCTACAATTGGCATTATTCCGTGGGTGATTTTAATTTTAGCGGCACGAGCGAAGTCATGGAGCAGACTGAGTCGTTGCTAATCACCAAAACTTACGGCGACGTTAACAGTCTTTGGACGATTAACTTGAATTCAATTGGCGCTCAAGCGACGGCCATGCGAGTTAGCGTGGAATATACGCCTGCTTCCGGCTTTGTAGAAGTTCTGGCCGATCTATTTCTTCAGCAGTTAAATAATCCTGAAATAGCCCAACAGAATATGAATCGATTTAAGGCCTCTGTCGAAAGCCACCCCGAACAGATAGAGGAGCATATTATTGTTGGTCACTAAAAAAAATCTTGCCGTTATCACCGTCAATAATATCCACCAGGCGCTCAAAGGCCCGTTACCTGGCGTACCTGGTCAATTAAGAATGGCGCCCGAACCGATTGGCGAGTCTGCGAATCGATGGGATAAACCGGACGATTGCCGAGAAGCTAGCGTTTTACTGCTCTTTTATCCCATGATCGATCAAAATAAACGGTCAGATTTCTACTTTGTATTAACCCGCCGGCCGGAGTATCCTGGCGTTCATGGCGGACAAATCTCGCTGCCCGGCGGCCGGCGTGAAAAAGGCGAGGCTTTGGTCGATACCGCTTTACGTGAAACGAATGAGGAAATTGGCGTCGTGCCCGAGTCCTTAAAAGTGATCGGGCAGTTGTCGTCCTTATATATTCCTCCGAGTAATTTTTGTATTTATCCGTTTGTTGCTTTCTGCTCAACTCGCCCATCTTTTATACCCGATGCTGTCGAAGTGGCCGAAATAATTGAAACGCCGTTAAGCCTGTTGTTAGACCCGGCTATTCAGAAATCAGAAATGTGGCATTTTGAAACCTATGGGACGCGCCAGATCCCTTTCTTTGAAATCTTGGGACACAAAGTTTGGGGAGCGACGGCTATGATCCTAAGCGAATTCCTGACTTTATTAGAGGAAAAAATTTTATCCACCAATTAACCACCGTAATAATGCTATGGAAGATCTTATTGGCAGTGCCCCTCCTACCCAGATTCTTTTTTTGATGAGTGTTCCGTGTATCGGGGCGCTACTCTTAACCGCTTTTATTATTTTTTCATTTAACCGCCGAACCAAAAAATCTCAAATGAAACTGGGCATCCCGCCCAAGGGAGAGCCACCTGACGACAACAAATCGGCGCGCTCCGTTCCGGCTGCCGATACAGCTTCTCGTGTCTCTAAAAAGAAGCATTATTCTTCAAGCGACAGTTTGAATTTGGGGGTTTTGAGTAAGTCAGTTGAAGAGACGGTCACTACGATGAAATCAGAAGAGGATAAGCCAAACCTTGATCTTGCTGCCAGATTGGAAGGGGTTAGCCCGGCTGCACCACCAGCCTCGGCGGTGTTATCGGATTCGGCCGAACTACTAAGGCTGCTCCGTGACCAATCCGGTCAGCTTGTCGTAGAAGTTGATGGCCGGCGGTACACTAAACTTGCCGATGTTTCCGACAAAAAGGTAGGTCAATATATCCTGGAACTTACCGCCCATCTCTTAGCGTTTACCAATGGGGTGATTGCCACTCCGGCCGGCATCAAGTCCCTCCCTGTTCCAAAAACAGGCAACTTGCCTATGCCGATGGTCAGCCGTCAGGCCGATCTTCCGTCCCCTGCTCCTACAGCCGGTCAGGTATCGGTACCATCGCCAGAAGATGTCGAACATAAACTCCTGGCGTCATTAAAAGATAGCCGCATTGAAAGCGAAACCCTACGCCAAAAAAGCGGCCTTTTGGGTGTAATTAAACCTCCCTCTCCGCCGGCGAATATACCTACCCTCAATCTAGCTGATGAGATCAACGATATCGTGCAGGCCAGGCTACGTTCTTCGCCCTTGGAACAGAGCAATGAGATCGTTATTTCGTCCGATCCCGGGGGCGGCATTCGGATCAAGGTCAATAACCGCTATTACAGCAGCCCCGATGAGATTACCGATCCGGCGGTACGCGATCTGATCAAATCTTCGATTAAAGAATGGGAACGCCGCTAACTGATCGATATCGGTTCGACTTTCAATCTTTTTCCATCTCGCACAAGTTGGCCCATGGGTATTTGGGTGTCATGCTGGAAGATGAGTACAGCATTATTCGCTAAGGCCCACTGCTGCCAGTACCGTTTGCTTTCAATGGTCTCCAACGGCTCAACATCATAGGCCGTTACCCAGGCTAATCGTTGAAATTGGTAATGAAGCGTGGCCAGATCGGCCATGAAAATAAGCGTCTGTCCCCCAGCCTCAATAATAATCACCTGATGTGCTCGAGTGTGTCCCCGGGTAACAGCGGTGCGAACGTGATGGGTGATCTGGGTGTCGCCCCTGATTAGCTTTAAGTGACCGCTTTCTTGTAGGGGGGCGTAGTTGTCGGGTAAATAGGTGGCTTGGGTACGCTCATTGGGGGCGATGGCATCGGCCCATTCCAGCCGTTGGATATAGTAATGCGCGTTTGGAAACGCGGGTACCAGCCGGCCGTTTTGCTCAATTGTATTGCCGCCGCAGTGATCGGCATGGAGGTGGGTGTTGATCACGATATCGATGTCTTCAGGCAACACATCCATCCGGGCTAGCGCTTCTAATAAATCACCCTCGGCGCGGACCAAGCCCGCCACTTGCTTGCCTTTATCACTCAGTTTTCGTCCGTAGCCGGTATCGACCAAAATAGTTTTCCCTTCAGAGCGAATGAGTAGCGAAGTGAGGCTCAGCGGAATCCGATTTTGATCGTCAGGGGGTAGCTGTTTTGCCCAAATAGTCCTGGGGACCAGGCCAAAGGCCCCGCCCCCATCGGTCCAACTGACCCCATCACTGATAATATGATACTCTAAGTCTTGAAGTATAGGCATTGTCCATCTCTCTCTCAAATTGGTAAATTATAGCCCATTAGGGCAAATCTGGAACATATTTTTTTAACGCCGTTCGAAACCAGTCAACCAAAGCGGCTTTTTCCGCTTCCGGCAAAAAAGCGGCTTGCGCGGCAAAAATAACCATTTTACACAAGTCTCGGAATGGGACACCGACATTCACCGTAGCAACCAAAAATTCATCAGTTAAGGTAATGTTAGAAATAGAGGGATCATCCGTATTAACCGTAACAGGAATACCCAGCCGGTAAAAGGCCAACAGCGGATGTTGACCCAACTTCGGGATGATGCCGGTCTGTAGATTGCTGGTCGGGCAGATTTCGAGGGTGACTTGCTTGCGGTTGAGCAGGTCCATAATGGCGATGTCTTCTCTGGCTCTAACGCCGTGACCGATACGTTCAGCGCCCAGCTTTTCAATGGCGTCTTTAATGTTGCCGGGCGGGCCCGCTTCGGCCGCATGGATAGTAACGTGCAGCCCTTGTTTTTTGGCCCATTGAAAGACATCGATAAAATTAGTGATGGGGTAGTGGATTTCATCGCCGGCCAGGTCCAGCCCAACAATGCCTCCGGCCTGCCGGTCAACGGCGATTTCGGCCAATTGGCGGGCATATTGGGGTTCGTGCCGGCCAATCTGAACAATAAGCCGCACTTGAATGTTATAATCCTCTTGGGCTTTTTGCGTGGCCATAACCACCCAATCGGCCACATCTTCAAAATTGAAACCCTGATTCATCGCCAAAGCCACAGGGTTAAACCGTAGTTCCAGATATTTGATGTTATCGTTGGCCGCATCGACCACCGCCTCATAAGCAATGCGCTCCACAGCTTCACGGCTGCTATAGAAGCGGCGAAGTAACCTAAACTTGGATAAGAAATTCAAAAAGTCAGGCGCTTCGTCATCAACAAACTGCACATAAGGACGGAGTTCTTCCGGACTCATGCTCGGCAAATCGACCCCATGTTCATGAGCAATTTCGGCTAATGTAAAGAGCCGCAGACTCCCTTCCAGGTGGCGATGCAGATCAATTTTCGGCATCGTGAAAATTGTGGGCCTAAGATCGCGAGGAGGCATCGATCGCTTCTCTTTGTGGGTGCTTAGTACAGTCATATTAAAGCTACAGACGTTACTTTTTTGGCAAGCTGAAACAAGATGGTTAATAAAATAATCGGGTAGTTTAACTTGAAACTAGCTACCCGATTATTTAGTTGATTGTTAGATTAGTTGACCATTCGATGGCTATTGTCGGGCGTATTCTGTAATTAGCCAACTCCAGTAACGCCAGGTGACAAATAAGCCAATGGTAACCCCAATGGTCAGGGGCAAGTAGTTAGCCAAAAGAATAAACCAGGGCGCGACCAGCCAATTGGGAAAGCCTTCTGGTGATAGGGCTGCTCTGGCTATCATCAAATGAGAGACGGTTCCGACCACGATAAATAGATTAGCGACATAGTAATAGCGATAATACGGATACATCTTCTCTACAGCGCCTAGCCGTTGTGATAATTTAGCCAAAATATAGAGAAGATAGATTACCGATAAGGTGCCGAGTGAGCCTAGCAAAGTTAAATCGGGGCTCAAGAGCGATCACCTCCAATCATAAGCCGTAGTAAGAAAAAACCGGCCCCCCCCAAGACAAGTCCCCCCACGAGTCGTAGGAGGTCACCCCAAAAATCACCCACAATCATCGGCGCCACGCCGGCGTATTTGATGGCGGCTATGGCGAAGGCGGCTATAGGCAACAAAAAAACGTTGTAATAGGAGCGGCGTCCTGATTTTTTCTCGTAAAATCTACCGATCGCGAATAAAAAGAATATTAATATGCAAACGAGTCCCCAAATATAGATGGTTAGGAAAATAGAGATCAAGGTAATCAATTTTTTAGTCTGGATGGGTAGGCTTTTTTAGAAGTGACTTATTTGCTTAAGAAATTATTTTTTGACAAAAGCCTCAACAAATGAGGCGGCCATTTTACGCGGATTACCGCTTAAAATACCTTCTTGGCCTTCAAATTTCGATTGCACGTCAAATCCGTTGGTCGTAATATCATATTGGCGAATATCCTTCGCATGGTCACTGCCGCGCATCTTCAAGACGAGGAGTGCCTTTCGTATAGCTGACTCGATTTCTACATAGCGTAGGACAATGTAGGAGTCGACAATAAATCCGATGCTGGCCTCTTGCACTGACTCACCCAGTAGTACCGGACTTTCACGGGTAAGAAGTGCGGTTAATTTTTCTCGTTTGAGGGCATTGATAAATTGAAATTCAAGGCTGCGCAATTCAACCGGATCCTGCGTAATGCGAGCAAAATGGCTCATGCTATCCACTACTACCCGGCGTGCGCCCATTTCATCGATATGGCGTTCAATCATACCGCCGACGCTTTCTATATCAAGGCGGCTGACTTCCGGGCTGGTCATGACCACTTTCAGTAAGCCTTTTTTCTCTAATTCTTTGAAATCCCAACCGAAGGCGGCCGCATCGTGGTAATATTGTTTGGGAAATTCTTCAAACGTAATAATCAGGCCAGGCTCGTTTTGATGAACTATACCGTGGTGGATAAACTGCATTCCCAAAGTTGTTTTGCCGGTCCCAGGCGCTCCTTCTACCAGGTTGGCTGTTTCTCTTAAAAAACCGCCCCCCAACATCTTGTCGAGGCCACTGACTCCCGTGTTGACTCTATCCATCAGCGCATCCCTCTAATAATGTGATACACCGCTTTGACTCGAAAGTGTCGATCTTCACAGGCCGAGATGAATTTATCGACCAGGTCGCGCATAGCTTCATCGGTCACTAACTGATAAATGGGCGTATCGCCTAGTAGCCTTTTTTCCATGATCTCGTCGTGAACCAGTTCATCCAGTTCTGGCTCTACAGCTGTGACATTTCGCCCGGCATATTTGGCGATATTTTCCACGGTATCAGCGGTATTAGGATTTTCATGGAAAAATCTCACCAGATCCCACTTAATGAAAGAATTTACTTTGGTTTTGACGAAATCAAGCAGAACCGGATCCATGTCGTCCATTAGACGAGCCGTGAAATCATCTTCATTTGAGGCCAATGTCGTGTCCTCCTTAACTTGGTTCGAAAAACTCAAGCTAGTTTCACATAACAGATGTGCTTTAGGGAGCTGCCCCGCGCTGAACAACAGGTAAGTGTCTTTATCTGCCTCATTGGACAGACAGCTAATTCAATATTATCATTTTTGGGCGTAATATGCAACAGAACTCAAATTTATCGCTAACGTCGCGCTCGCGCCCGTTTTTTCTTTTTTGAGCCGCCGGCGGCCGCTTTGCCGTCTGTGGCCCCGTCGCTGCCGTTGCTGGCTAACAAATCCGATTTCATATGGCAATGTTTATATTTTTTGCCGCTGCCGCAGTAGCAGAGATCGTTTCGGCCCGGCGTCTTTTGGACTCGTACCGGGGTGGGGGCTTGCGGTGTGGCTCCGGCCGTTTCAGCGGTGACGCCGGCGGCTGAAGCGCTGGGATGGATGGCTTGCACATTTTTGGGCTGAGGTGCTTCTCTAACCGTAACTGTTGGCCGGAAGGCGCGATGGACCACTTCATCTTTAATAGTATCTCGCAGTTGGCCGAACATCTCGAACCCTTCTTTTTGGAAGGACACCAACGGGTCTTGCTGGCCAATCGCTCGCAGCCCGATCCCTTGCCGCAGCGCATCGAGCGCGGTTAGGTGACGGACCCATAGGGTGTCAAGAACTTGCAGCATTAATCGCTTTTCAAACGACCGCAACTGCTCGGATCCTACCGCTGCTTCCATTTCTTCATAGTTTTTCTCGGCCAAATCCAGCAGTTGATCCTCAATTTCATCGGGAGCCATATTTTCCCAGGTGCTGGTCGTTATTTCAGCCGGTAGTGGCATGACCGTCCGCACCGCGCTGTGCAACGCCGGTAAATCCCAATCTTCAACCACATCGCCGGCAGTCAAACTGGCGACCAGACCACTTAAATGCTCGGCGATCATGTTTTGGATGCTGTCTTTCATATTCGCGCTGCTCAAAATGCGGCGGCGCTCGGCGTACATCACTTCCCGCTGCTGGTTGACCACATCATCATACTTGATCAACTGCTTGCGGATGTCAAAGTTGTGGCCTTCAACCTTAGTCTGAGAGTTCTCAATCGATTTGCTGACAATCCCGGCCTCGATGGGGATGTCATCTTCAACCCCAAAGCGCTCCATCAAATTGGCCACGTTTTGCCCGCCAAATCGACGCATCAGATCATCTTGCAGCGAGACATAAAACCGGCTCGATCCGGGGTCGCCCTGTCGACCGGCCCGACCGCGCAACTGGTTGTCGATCCGGCGCGCATCGTGCCGTTCGGTGCCGATTACGTGCAGGCCGCCTAACTCCAGCACCTTCTTTTTATCCTCGGCCACCAAGGCGGCCCACTTATCGAGAGTTTGCTGCCAGACTTCCGGTTCAACTTCGGTCAAGTCGATGCCCCGACGGCGCAGTTCGTCACGCGCTAAGCCCTCCGCATTGCCCCCTAACAGAATGTCAACCCCACGACCGGCCATGTTGGTGGCGATAGTCACCGCTCCGGGCCGGCCGGCCTGGGTGATGATGCTGGCTTCTCGTTCGTGCTGCTTAGCGTTGAGGACTTCGTGCTTGACGCCGTTTCGCTGGAGCAAGTTAGACAGATATTCCGAAGTTTCGATGGCAATCGTGCCGACTAAGACCGGTTGGCCGGCCTCCTGCATATGCTTGATTTCCTCCATCACCGCCTTGAACTTGGCTTGGGGGTTTTTATAAACCACATCGGGATAATCGACCCGTTTGTAGAAAAATTCACCGGTATCGTCGTTGCGATAGGTGGTTACCTTGACCCCATTTTCTTTTTGGGTTTCTTCAGTTAACGAGCCTTGAATAGAGCGATACTCAACGTTGGTCGGCAGCACCACCACTTCCAATTCATAAATGTCGCCAAATTCTTCTGACTCAGTTTCGGCTGTACCGGTCATCCCGGCCAGTTTGTTATACATTCGGAAAAGATTCTGGAAGGTAACAGTTGCCCAGGTGAAGCTTTCATTTTGGACCTTAACGCCCTCTTTGGCTTCGATGGCCTGGTGTAGCCCCTCACTGTAACGCCGGCCGTGCATTAAGCGGCCGGTAAAGTCATCTACAATAATCACTTCCCCGTTTTGCACCACGTAATCGACATCGAGCTTGTAGAGCGCGTGTGCTCGCAGCGCGTTGTCTAGATAAGGGGTCATCGCCGCGCTCTCACCTTCATACAGGTTTTCAACCCCCAGCGCGTTTTCGATGTGTTCGATGCCGCGTTCGGTTAGGTAGGAAATGCGCGCCTTCTCGTCAACGACATAGTCGCCATCCGGTTCCATGTCTTCGTCATCGACGCTTTCTTGGCTGCTGCGGCGCAGTGGGCGCACCAACTGGGCAAACCGCTGGTACATTTCACTGCTCTCTTCCGCCTGCCCGGAGATAATTAGCGGCGTTCGCGCCTCGTCGATCAGAATGTTATCGACCTCGTCGATGATGGCGTAGTGCAACTCGCGCTGGGTGACCCGATTCAGGTCGGTCACCATATTGTCGCGTAGATAATCGAAGCCGAATTCATTGTTGGTGCCGTAGGTGATATCGCAGTGGTAAGCTTCTTTGCGGGTGATAGGGCGCAAATTTTGGTAGCGATCATCATCGCTCTGGTAATCGGGGTCATACTGGAACGAGGCTTTGTCGACGCCCTGCCCGCCGGCGTTTTGAATGACGCTGACCGACAAGCCCAGCCGGTGATAAACTGGCCCCATCCACTGGCAGTCACGCTTGGCCAGGTAATCGTTAACGGTAATTACGTGAACGCCACGCCCCATCAGCGCGTTGAGCACGGTCGGCCCGGTGGCGACCAAGGTTTTCCCTTCCCCGGTGCGCATCTCTACCACCTTACCTTGGTGGATGATCATTCCCCCAACCAACTGTACATCATAATGACGTAAGCCAATAGTGCGCCGGCTCATCTCCCGCACCGCAGCGAAGACCTCAGGCAAGATGTCGTCCAGCAATTCGCTCTCCAACTTAAGTAGTTGTTTTTCCGCCTGATCGAGTTGAATTTGCAGCCGTTGGCGTTCTTTGCCGGTGGCTTCGGTCACTTGCCGGCGTAGCTCGTGCATTCGCACGCGCTCTTCGTGAGTTTGCTCTTGCAAATCGCGGCGAAACTCGGCCAGCATCTCCTGCAATTCGGCATTGCTTTTGGCCTCCATTTCAGGACCAAGATCATTAATTTCTTCTACAATCGGACTAAGCCGGTTGATTTCTTTTAAATTGGGGTCGCCAAAGACCGCCTTAATAATACTTTTAAACATTGACTCCACTCCATCCAATACAAGCAACTGATCTAAGCAAGTTGAACTATCACAGGGTTAATCCTAATCCTATGATTGTACCACAATCCGGCACTCAACCCAAGAATATCAACGCTGCGGCTCTAACTATTTTGAAATTCGTAGTAGATTCGCTCTAAACGGGGAACCAGCGATTCCCAACCGTAGTTGGCGTGCGCCAAATCCCGGCCGGCTCGACCCAACTCCAGCCGGCGCATGGGGGTGCCGAGTAATTTGAGAACAGCCTGGGCAAACATGGCCGGATCATCGGCCAGAATTAACTCTTGTCCGTTGACCACCGGGAATCCCTCGGCGCCGACGCTGGTTGAGACGATAGCTTTACCCATCGCCATCGCTTCCATAATTTTGAGACGCGTCCCCCCGCCAACACGCAGCGGTACAACGTAGATGGTCGCCCCGGCAATGTAAGGCCGGATATCGTCAACGTAGCCGGTGATGGTAATGCCGGGGTTATCGCGCAGAACGTCCAGCCGGGGATGCGGGCGCTGCCCCACAATGGCAAATGTGGTTTTGGGACGAGCCGTTTGAATGAGCGGCAGCACGTGCTGTCCAAACCATAGAGCCGCATCGATGTTGGGCCGAAAATCCATTTTACCGGTGAAAATCAAATCAAAATGAATCGGTGTGCCTCTAAAATGACGATAGGCATCCAGATCAACGCCATTAGGCACCACGGTAATTGAGACATTGGGCGTAATTTCATGGAGTGCGGCTTTATCGGGATAGGACATAGCAATGGTGTGATCGACGCGCTTCATCACGTCGGCCTCGTAGCGATAGAGGCGATGCCATTGGATCCAACTGTAAAGGGCGGCGACCCACCGGGCCGGAGTTTTGATATCGGCCAGAAAGGCCCGCTTTTGCAGGATCCATTCGGCATTATGAGCATCATACACTTTCAGGGGGCGGGGACGCGCGGCTTCGATGACGCTGAGGTAGGGGGTCATCTCGATGCCCTCTATCTCGACCACATCAAACCGGTCTTCTTTGAGCCGTTGGGCCAGCCGTTCGGCAAACGCGGGCGACCAAAGCCGCCAGCTCATATCCGGGCGCTGGGTGGTGAGCATCTGGCGCAGACGTAGTTGGGTCGGGCGGGGGGTAATGGGGATCGTATCGATCCACTGGCAATAATCGACCAGCGGGCCATGATCGGTTGAATTTTGATCAGGCTCTAAAAATGTCAGCAGACAAACCGAATGGCGTTTGGCCAGCTCTTTTATAAGGTTAAAGTTCCTTAGCGTCGTACCCTGATGAGGCGGGTAGGGGCGCTGCGGGGTCAACAATAAGATTCGCATTCATCTCTTCATAGGTAACTGTTTCTACTATTATACCTATTTTAGCTGCCCTTTACCTACTTTATGGTATATTTCTAGCGTACGTCTGGCCGCCTTCTCCCAGGAGAATTTTTTGGCCCGTTTGAGACCTTTATGAATGTAAAGTTGTTTTTGTTCTTTATCGGTCAGTAGACGCCACATCGAAACAGTCAGGCCATCGATATCGTGCGGATCAACCAGAACGGCCGCATCACCCACAATCTCCGGCAGGGCGGAGGTGTTGGATGCAATGACGGGCGTACCACACATCATGGCTTCCAGGGTGGTTAAACCAAACCCCTCATAGAATGAGGGATGGACCAGCATGCAGGCCCCATTGTAGAGATAGACTAAATCTTGTGAGGAAACGCGCCCCAAGAACACTACGTGATCTTCCAGGTGCAGTTTATTAACCGTCTCGTACACTTCTTCCCACAGCCAGCCGTTGGCTCCGGCCAGAACCAACAACTCTTGACGCTTATATTCATCCCGCAAGCGGCGATAGGCTTGCAGCAAGCCCGGCAGATTTTTGCGAGGCTCGATAGTGCTAACAAACAAAATGTAGTTATAACCGAAATTATATTTCTGCTGAAGATGCTCTTGCACCTGGCGAGGCGGCAATTGGCGATAAATTGGATTGGCCGCTTCGTGAATAACGGTGATCTTTTTATCAGGGACGCCTAGCATTCTAATACTATCCCGTTTGGTCGCCTCCGACACGGCTATAATGTGATCGGTTTTGCGCCAGGCCTGGTCGATTTGACCATAATAGTGAGCGCTTTCTTTAGTTAGAAAATGGGGGTAGAGCAAAAAAGCCAGATCGTGAATAGTGATAACCGACTTACAATTGCGCCGAAACGGCGGGATGAAATCCGGGCTGTGCAGCAAATCTAAGCCCAGCCGGGAAATTTCAAAACTTAAGGCCGGTTGTTCAAAGCGATTATGACTAGGAGTCCACAATGATTTTCGCTGAAAACCGTTCTCCTCAATGATCGTTTTGGAATCTTTTCGGCTTTGCAATAATACGAATTCATCTTCAGTTTTGAGCTTGGCGAGGGCATTGACAAGCTGAACAATATATTCGCCGATTCCGGCCGGATTGTAGTACACTAGGCGCGCGTCGATGCCAATGCGCATGGAGAAAAATCACCTTTCCATAAATTAAAAAAACTCTGCCGAACCATGTATGGTAGCAGAGGGGCATCATCGACCCAAGGTGCGGCGTTATTGACACCTTACTATACCATGATTTACGGTATCGTCAAACCATTTTTGCAGCTATTACTGACCCTCCGCCGCGTCACCGTAAATCCGGCGATACGCCGCCAGATTCTCATAAATTTTCCTGATATAGGTTCGAGACTCCCAATAGGGGATCGACTCCACAAAAATATCCAGGTCATCGGATACTTTGATCCACTCCAACACATTGCCTGGGCCGGCATTGTAGGCCGCCAACGCCGCAAATTGATTATCCTCAAAAATGCCTAACTGTTGATTGATATACCACGCGCCGAACTTGATGCTGATGTAAGGCAGCCACAGTTGGCCGGTATCGAACGGGCCAAAGTCGCTTCGTTCAGCAATGTACTCGCCTGTGGTGGGCATGACTTGGGCTAAGCCTCTGGCCCCGGCAATCGACTCCGCTGAGTATTCGTATAGGCTTTCCTGGCGAATTAAAGCCATCAGCAGCGCCGGGTCGATGTCGAGGGCGTCGGCTTCCTTGATGATCAACTCACCGAACAAAACCGGGTAGTACAAGTGTTGAATAAAAAGCGGCGTTTGCTCCGGCGCTTCGGCCGGCGACAGATCGATCAGCCGTTCGATGGTCAGGATGCTGAGTCGTCCCATCAACTTATCTCTAAAATAGAGCGACAGTTGGTACATAGCTTGGGGATCGTCCCAAAACTTCTCTTTGACCGTTTCAAATTCAACCAGCGCTTTATCGCGCAGGCCGAGCTGCCACAACGTATCGCCGCGTTGAAAAGCCGGATCGGTCCGGATCGTCTCATCGACCTCGGCCAGATTAGCCGAACCGGCCTCATCCTCGGCTGGGGGCAGCCAGCTTCGCAGCCAGGTTTCGGCTTCCGCTTGCTCTGAGGCCAGATCAGTTTGGGTGGGCAAGCTAACGGGTACGGAGTGAGGCTGTTGGCCGGTCAACAGATCGTGCGCCCGGAGACGATAGTAGTCGGCGGGATCATCGACCAATTCAGTCAGAATTTTCTCGGCTTCTTCATCGCGCCCCAGTTCCATCAGCGTTTTAGCCCGCCAGTAACCGGCGAAACTGACTAATGGCCCATCGGGGTAGCGATCATACAGTTTAGTCCAGATGTCGATGGCTGTCTCATAATCTTCCTGATGATAGGCCGCCTGTCCGGCCCAGTAGAGCGCGTCGCTGGCGTAGTCGCTGTTGGGATATTTTTCGGCCAATTCCAGCAAGTAGGGTTCAGCTTCTTCGAATTGGTCTAAGTTCATGGCCAGAATAGCCGGTCGCCATAGGGCTTCATCGGCCAGAGGATCGTCGGGGTTCTCGGCGGCAAAATCGCGCAGGGACTGCCCGGCCTGATCGTAATTCCCCTGGTTGATCAGCGATTGGCCGATTTCGACGTGGGCTTCACTCCAGTGCGAACCAGTTGGAAATGTCTCAATCAGTCGTTGAAAAACGGTCATTGCACTGTTATATTGGCCCAACCCCTGCCACGATTTGGCCATCAACCATAGCGCTTCTTCTGCTTTAGGCGGCAGCGCCGGTTCAATCGTTGCGGTCACGGCTCCGGTCGTGGTTAGGGTTGTGGTGGGGGTCACAAGGTCACTCGCTTCCACATCGATGAGAGCTTCGCGGGTGATCGATTGGGTTCCCGTCAGGATGGTCGTATCGGTTACTGGCGCGGTCGATTCTGGTTCAATCCCAACTTTGGCCGTGATTGACTCCGTGCGGGTTAAGGTCGTCGTGCCGGTTAGAATTGCGGGTACCTCTGGCTCGGCTTCGATTTCGGCCGTGATTGACTCGGTGCTGGTCAAGGCCGTCGTGCCGGTCAGCGGCGTAGTCACCTCCAGTTCGGTTTCAACTTCGGCCGTAATCGATTCTGTCGTCGTCAAGGTCGTTGTGCCGGTTAGCGGGGTGGTCGCTGCCGGAGTGGCCAGATAACGCTCGAAAGCAGCGATAGCCGGCTGGTATGATCCGGCGTAGTAGTTGACCAGGCCGCGCTGAAAATCATCGACCGGAACATTGTCATTGACCACCAGTTCGACCAGCGCCAGGTAGCTGTCGTAGGCGTCCGGGTAGAGATTCACCGCTTCCAGATAACGTGCTTGAGCGGCTTCATTATCGCCGGTTTCGGTTAAGGCATCGCCCAGAAGTTTGAGAATTTTGGCTCGGTAAGCCCCAATTTGGGCCAGACTCAGGATGGTCTCGTACTGATCGATGGCGGCGGTTAAGTGATCGTGTTGTAATTCCGTGGCGGCCATACTCTCCCGCAGGTGAACTTTAAAACTGTCATCCTCCGTCGAGTCGATCCCGGCTTGGTAGGCGGCGATGGTTTCGGTGTAGGCTCCGGTTCGGAACCAAAGATCGCCGATGCGCTCGAAAATGTAGACGTTGGTCGGATCGTTGGGGATGATTGAAGCTTGATAGGCCGTGGTCGCTTCGGTGGGTTGGCCTAAGGCTTCGTAAGCCTGGCCTAAATCAAATTGCGCCGCACGAGCCAGACTGTCGGTCGGGTACTGCTGTAAGAACTGCTCCAGCGATGCGACGGCCGCCGCATTGTCGCCCAGCGCTACTTCGCTGCGGCCGCGCCAATGCAAAGCCAGGCGCTGCTCATCGGCCGAAGCGCCGGGATCGGCCAGGAGACGATCATATTCAACCCGAGCGGTTTCATAATCGCCGCTGACGTAGGCGCTCTGCGCTGTCGACAGCCGGTCGCTGGGAACAGGTGTTTCGGTCGGCGTGGGCGATGGGGTGAAGGTGGGGCTGGGGGTCGGAGTTGCGGTCTGGGTTGGCGTGGACGTTGGGGTTGCGGTCGGCGGCGCAGGAGTAGCGGTCGGCGTGTCGGTCGGATAACCCAGCCAGGTTAAGCGTCGATTTTCGGCATCGAGTTGACAGCCGGTTAAAACCACAGCGGCGGCTAGAAAAAAGAGTACTCTTTTATAAGTTAACATAGGCTGGTTATTATGCCACGAGGTAAGCTATGGGCAAATCATTTGTGGTCATCTTTCCCCATAAAATTAGCTGATAACTAGCTAAATCTCAAAGTTGATGATATAGTCTAATATGACCATTTGTCAGCCTCGAACTAGGAGTTAGGAATCATGGCGCTCGATCTGGTGGGAAAAACCCTCGGTGGCTATCGACTGGATAGGTTGATTGGCGAAGGGGGGATGGCCAGTGTTTACAAAGGATATCAGGAAAGTCTGAAACGATGGGTGGCCGTTAAAGTACTCTATTATCAAGAAGGTACGTCGCTGGCCCGTTTTCAACTGGAAGCCAAGGCCATCGCTTCGCTGCGCCACCGCAATATTCTGATCATTTATGAATATGGCGAGGAAGAAGGGCTACCCTATATCGCAATGGAATATATTGAAGGGGGGACCTTGGAAGAACGCTTAAACGGCTCCCCACTGGGCTGGCGGCAGGTCGTTAACTTGTCAATCCCCATTGCCGAGGCGCTGCATTATGCCCACAACCACAACATTATCCATCGCGATGTCAAACCCTCTAACATCCTGATGCCCCAAGAAGATTGGCCGCTGCTGGCCGACTTTGGCCTGGTCAAACGGTCCGACTCGGAGCAGAGTTTGACTAAAACCGGCACTTTTTTGGGCACCCCCAACTATATCGCTCCGGAACAGGCTCGAGATTTGGTACTCGACTGTCGGGCTGATCTATACTCGCTGGGAGTGGTGATGTTTGAGATGATCACCGGCCGGCTGCCTTTTGATTACGAAATTCCGAATAAAATTCTCCTGGCGCATGTGACCGAAATGCCTCCGTCGCCGCGCGATTTTAATCCCAATTGTCCGGTCGAACTAGAACAGGTCATCTTAAAAACGCTCGAAAAAGATCGTGATGATCGCTACCCGGATATGCAGGGGTTAATCGATGCCCTTGAGCAAATTCTGGCTAATCCGCCGGCTGTGGCCGACGAACCGGCCTTGCCCGACTCGTCGCAGGAAAAATCGGCCGGCTTGTTTGGCTCTTTCAAGAAACTTTTCGGCAGCAAACCCAAACGCCCCCATGAAGGCCAAGGGGACAGCACCGCCTCCAACCCTGAGCTAGCGTTGGCCGGCGACGAAAATATGGGTACGTTGCAACTGGACCGGGCCGATGCGGCTCGTCCGATAGCCCGGATCGTTTTGAAAGATAAATCGGCTACCATTGACTTACCCAACAAAAACACGCTGGTTTTGGGC
This sequence comes from Anaerolineales bacterium, assembly GCA_020634855.1. GTDB lineage: Bacteria > Chloroflexota > Anaerolineae > 4572-78 > J111 > JAGRBY01. The sequence continues at coordinate 254,240 of JACKAU010000011.1, read as the reverse complement.
CGAACGCATGGCAATACGGTAGTTGATATTGATCTTGATCCCTATCAGGCCAGCAAATATGGCGTTTCGCGTCGGCACGCCCGGCTCGTTAGCCGTAGTAACCGCTGGCTGCTTGAGGATTTGCACAGTCTCAACGGTACATTTGTTAATGGCGTTGAGGTGAAGCACGGTCAACCGGTGGAATTGAACCATAAAGACTCGATCCGGTTGAGCCACATGGTTTTTACGTTTGAGTTACTGTAACGGCGTCGGGCGGTTGTTTATGCCGGCTGGCCCATTTGATGAGAATTGGTCCAATTAACGGAATGCCGAATAACCACGGTACGGTTAACAAATGCATCACCGGCCAGTAGTAGAGCGTTGTCAAAAACCCCACTTTTTCCCAAGGCCAATAGCGCAGCCACCACCGCCACACCACAAAATAGTTAATAATCGACAATTCGCTGGTTAGACTAAACAAAAACGTGCGCCAAAAGGTGGTCGGCGTTAGGTGAATAGCCGCTAGCGGGATGAGCCACATAGGATACCAAATTCTAAAGGTGCGGCCCAGCATAAGTTGGGCAAAGTAAGCCAAAAAACCGGCCGTGACCAGATTTAGCTTGTTCCGCCACAGTTGAATCATTAGCCACAGATAGAACAACAAAAAAATGTTGCGCGCTGTCGTGCGGGGCAGCGTCTCGCCAATGTTGCAAGGCACCACGTTGTTTACCAACCGAGCCAGTTGGCTGCCGGATTCTGAGGCATTGCAGGGAATCGCTTTTAAGGCGGCCACGCCCCAAATCGATTCAGGCGGAATGGCGGCTTCTGCGCCGCGAGGCAGCACCTCGCGTAGCACCATGCGCACCCCGGAAGCAACGGCAAAGCCCCGCCGGGTCGTTAACATATCTGTCACACCGGTCAGCGTATCGCTGACCGGACCCAGCACCGAATAGACCAGATAAAACGTTATCAGACCGATCAGGGCCGCACCGATCCCTTTTATAATGCGTTGTGACCACGTTTTTTGACTCCGCAAGAAGACCACGGCAAACAAGGGTATGAGCAGCAAGGCCGTTGCTTTGGCCAGCGCCGACAGCGCCAACGCCAGGGTGGCAGCCCACCATAGCTTTCGCTGCCATAAGACAATCCCCAGAATCATCAAGGCCATGAACACCAGATCGTTGTGCCCATTGCCAGGGCCTTGAATCAAAATGAGCGGATTCCAGGCGAAAAACATGAGTGCGGTCAGCGACGTCCCTCGCTCCGGGATAATGGCCCAACCGAGCAAAATCGCCCCGATTATATAGGAAATAACCACGATCAATTTAAGGCCGATAGACCCTGGCACCATATCCACTGCGCCTAGCCGCAAGGGAACTTGCACCAGAATCTCCCAGAGCGGCCCGTAGCCCGATACCCAATCGCCGAACTCTCCGGCGAAAGCGGCGTAAGGATCGTCGGGAAAGGCCTCGGGTGGGGTCAGCATCGGGCTTTCGCCGTGAACGGCCCAGATGCGGCCGCGCAGAACGTATCGAAACAGATCGTTGGCCGTGATCGGATAGAGCCAGATCAGGGTGAAGCTAAAAACGATCCCAAAGCCAAGGATGAGCAGTTTGAGCGTTTGCTCATGGTTGCGGCGAATGGCGACCGACCGGCTGGTTTCGAGTGGCGGGTTTTCGACGGCGGCCGAAGCGGGGGGGGGCGACGGCGATGCATAGCTTAAAGGGTGAGACGGTGGAGGATTGAAATTCGTCACCAACTGCATCGCCCGCCAGAAGAGGTAGTATAGCACAAAGATGCCGATGGTGTAGATGGGCGCAAACCAGCGGTAACCGCGCATGAGAATTTCTAAATCCGCGGCGGGCCCGCCAGCTTGGGTATTAGAAATTAAAGGGAAGGCCACAATGTAGGTGATATAGATGAGCTGGGTGATCAACCCGATCACCACCAGTTGGATCAACGTTTTACTGAGGGTGGCTTCGGTCGAGGCCGGACGAGTTTGCCGTTTGAGCGGCGGTTGGGCTGAGGTGGTTTCCGATAACGTTTGGCTCATAGCTAAGAAATTGCCGTACTTACTATTGTATCCTTGCAAGTTTTGATATTTGCTGTATTGTAGTCTAAAGTAGATTCAGGAACAAAACTTGTTTTTCGTACACCCTTTTGACAATCCCCCCTGGCTATGTTACCATCAAAGATCACATGTAGTTGCCTGTTTTATAGGCATAATCGACCAGATAAAGTGATAGTGAGCAACGCCCTGCCCATCAACGAGTAAATCGGTGATTTGAAGGAATTACCTCCGCCTACCGACGCGGAGATTTTTTTTGCTGTGAATGTTAAGTTAGAGGAATGAGGAAAGGTGTGGATATGAAAGTAGCTGTAACCGGCTCGATGGCTTTTGATTACATAATGTCGTTTCCCGATAGTTTTGCTAACCATATCTTGCCCGACCAGATTCAGCGGCTGTCCGTCAGTTTTTTAGTCGACTCAATGCGCCGGGAGCGTGGCGGCACGGCCGGTAACATCGCTTACAACCTGGCTTTGCTGGATCAGCCCTCCCTGCTCATGGCCACCGTCGGGCAGGATGCGCCGGAGTATATCGCCAGTTTGAAGGCTCGTGGCGTAGATACTAGTGGTGTTTTGCAACTCCCCAACGAATTTACCGCCTCCTTTTTTGTTAGTACCGATCAAACCAACAACCAAATCGCTTTATTTTACACCGGCGCGATGGCCAAATCGGGCCGGATCAGCTTTGTCGAGCAGGATTATCAAAGTATCAAATTGGCTATCATTTCTCCTAACGATCCCTGGGCAATGGTCAAATACGCTCAGGAGTGTTACGATCTCCAAATTCCTTACATCTATGATCCCAGCCAGCAAATTCCTCGTTTAGCCGCCGACGATCTGGTCAGAGGTATCAAAGAGGCCAAAATTCTTATGGTCAACGATTATGAATTTGAGATGATCAAAAATAAAACGGGCCTGACCACCGATGAGATCAGATCAATGGTCGAAACGATCATCGTCACGTTGGGCGAAAACGGCTCCCTTATCTATGCTGATGACCAAATAGTTGAAATTCCGCCCGCCAGACCCAATCGCATTGCCGATCCGACCGGTGTGGGCGATGCCTATCGAGCCGGGATCATCGCCGGGCTGATGCGCAATTACCCGTGGGAGGTGATCGGTCGGTTGGGATCGGTTACGGCGGTGTATGTATTGGAGCAGCACGGCACCCAACGGCATACCTACAACCGGCGTCAAATTGCCCATCGCTATCGCGAACTGTTCGGCGATGCGCCGGAGTTGGATGACTTTGTCAATTATCTGGACGAAGATTGATTTACACGTGCGCTAAATTTATCCATTTTTAGTAAGGAGTATTTAATGAGTAAAAAAGACTTTGATGTAAAAGATTTGAACCTGGCCGAGCAAGGGCGCTGGCGCATTGAATGGGCGTTGAAAGAGATGCCGGTCATGCGCTCTTTAATGGATCGTTTTCATAACGAGCGCCCCCTGGATGGGGTCAAAATGAGCGGCTGTTTACACATCACCACCGAAACCGCCAACCTGGCCCGCGCGCTGCAAATGGCCGGCGCCGATATCGTATTGACCGCCAGCAACCCGCTCAGCACCCAAGATGATACGGCGGCGGCGCTGGTGTCCGTCTATGAGATTCCCACGTTCGCCATCAAGGGGGAAGACAACGACACCTACTACCAGCACCTCAATGCCGCGCTCGACCATCGACCCAATTTGACGATGGATGATGGGGCCGACCTGGTCAGTATGCTCCACACCGAGCGCACCAACCAGATTCCTGACATCATCGGCAGCACCGAAGAAACGACCACCGGCATCATCCGCCTGCGGGCCATGGCCGCCGAGGGTGCGCTCAAATTCCCGGTCATCGCCGTGAATGATGCCGATACCAAGCATCTGTTCGATAACCGCTACGGAACCGGTCAAAGTACCCTGGACGGTATCATTCGTGCGACCAATATTTTGATTGCCGGCAAAGTTTTTGTGGTGGCCGGCTACGGTTGGTGCAGCCGGGGTATCGCCATGCGAGCGCGGGGGTTGGGTGCGAATGTTATCGTCACCGAGGTGGAGCCGATGAAAGCGCTGGAGGCGGTTATGGACGGGTTCCGGGTAATGCCGATGATGGAAGCCGCCCCTCAAGCCGATTTCATCTGCTCGGCCACCGGTAACAAACACGTCATCGATAAACATCACTTTGAAGTGATGAAAGATGGCTGCTGTGTCTCGAATTCCGGTCACTTCAACGTTGAAATCAACATTCCGGCCCTGGAAGAAATGGCTGTTGATAGACGACATCCCCGTACCTTTGTGGATGAATACCAACTGGCCGATGGCCGCAATATCCGCCTTCTAGGAGAAGGTCGTCTGGTCAACTTGGCCGCGGCTGAGGGCCATCCGGCGGCGGTGATGGATATGAGCTTTGCTAACCAGGCTATGTCGGCGGTTTATGTCTTCCAAAACGGCAAGAATCTGGAAAACAAAGTCTACCGCGTCCCCAAAGAAATCGATGAAGAGATTGCTCGCTTTAAGTTGGAGTCAATGGGCATTATGATCGACGTGCTGACGCCAGAGCAAGAAAAGTATCTCAATAGCTGGCAAGAAGGAACTTAAATCCCCCTATAGACCCTAAAGGTTTTCAAAACCTTTAGGGTCTATGGTTTCAACGACTATGCAAGATAACTTTGATCCCACCATCGACGACTCGTTACCTGTCCCTAAACCTTCAATATCATCAGAGCCGGGGCTGCCCCCATCAAGTTCTGGAGCCACAATTTTTCAGGGCAATAGTTACGATCTTGTGGCTTTCATTGGGGTGGTTATGGGCGGGATGGCGCTGCTCTCATGCGTGACGCTGGGGATGGGCCAATACTGTATGCCGCTACTCCCCATTATTTTGGGCATAGTCGGGTTAGTTTCGGCCAAAGATTCGCTCAATCCGGAGCGGACCCGCCGGTTGTCTTGGTTGAGTATTGGGGCCGGAGGAGTCATACTGCTGTTACTGTTGATCGTTGTGGGCGTTTACATTGGCCTGGTTGTGTTGGGTATTGCCGCCGATAACGGTTTTTAGAAATGAAGTGTAACTATTCAGGCGACTGGCCCTTTGGCTTAGAGGTTAAAGCGCCGGTCACCTGCTCTACTGAATAAAAACGACCAAGTTAAGGAGAAATTACATGAGTACAACATTTATGACCTCCCCCAGTTTGCTCTTTACGAGCGAGTCGGTGTCGGAGGGCCACCCCGATAAAATGTGCGACCAGATCAGCGATGCCGTACTGGACGCGCTGATGGAACAAGATCCCTATTCGCGGGTTGCCTGCGAAACCGCCATAAAAACCGGTTTTGTAATGCTTCTGGGCGAAATTACGACCTCGGGCTTTGTTGATTTCGATAAGCTGGTCCGCAGTGTGATCAATGATATTGGCTTTGATTGCAGCGAAAAAGGGTTTGACGGAAACACCTGTGGCGTACAACTGGCCATCGCCGCCCAAAGCCCCGACATCGCCATGGGCGTTGACAAGGCCAAGGAAGCCAAAGAGGGCCAGATGAGCGAGGATGAAATCGAAGCCGTCGGCGCCGGCGATCAGGGGATGATGTTCGGGTATGCCTGCAATGAAACCGAAACGCTCATGCCGATGCCTATTTTCTACGCCCACCAACTGGTCAAACGCATGGCTGACCTGCGCAAAGACGGCACTTTGCCCTGGCTGCGCCCTGACAGCAAAAGCCAGGTTACAGTTGAGTATGAATACGGCCAACCCAAGCGGATTCATACGGTGCTGCTCAGCACCCAACACGCGCCCGAAATTAGCCAAGACGATATTCGCAGCGGCCTGATCGAGCATGTCATCAACCCGGTGCTACCCGCCGATATGCTCAGCGACGAGCTGCGCATTTTCACTAACCCCACCGGCCGCTTCGTCGTCGGCGGCCCGATGGGCGACGCCGGCCTGACCGGCCGCAAAATTATTGTCGATACGTACGGCGGGATGGGCCGCCACGGCGGCGGCGCATTTAGCGGCAAAGATTGTACCAAAGTAGATCGCAGCGCGGCCTACGCTGCTCGCTGGGTGGCCAAAAACATTGTCGCCTCCGGTATCGCCGACCGCTGCGAAGTCCAAATCGCCTATGCCATCGGGGTGGCACGCCCGCTGAGCATCAACGTCGAAACCTTCGGCACCGGCAAAATCGAAGACAACAAAACGGCCCAACTGATTGCCGAACATTTCGATCTGCGCCCCGGCGCTATCATTCGCGACCTCGACCTGCGCCGCCCCATTTACCGGGGAACAGCCGCCTATGGTCACTTTGGCCGCGTCGATCTCGACTTGCCGTGGGAAAACACCGACAGAGCCGATGCGTTGAAGGCGGCAGCCGGTTTGTAAACAACGATTTTGGGTAGACATCTGTGCTACGTTATAAAAAAGAGGCAGCTGGTACATCAGCCGCCTCTTTTTTGTTTGCTGAAATGCTTGTACTGCCACCGAACGGTTCGTACCACCGCCGAATCATTCGTACCGAGCGCCGAACGGTCCGTACCGCTGAAAAATCGTTCGTACCGCCGAAAAATCATTCGTACCAACTGCCGAACGATTTGTACCGTCAAAAAATCGTTCGTACCACCGCCGAGCCATTCGTACCAACTGCCGAACAACTCCTACGGCCGCCAAATGATTCCTACCGCTGAAAAATGGTTCCTACCGCTGAAAAATGGTTCCTACCGGCTGCCGAACGGTTCCTACCGTTTGAAAAGTCATTCCTACCGTCAAAAAATGGTTCCTACCATAAAAAAACGACTCCTACCGCTTGAAAAGTCATTCCTACCGCCGAAAAATGGTTCCTACCATAAAAAAACAATTCCTACCAATCGAGTAGTGATGAGAGGAGCATCCGTTCCACTACGCTCAGGACGTGTCTCAGTTGCAGAGCGGTTTTGCTAAGAAATGAAAATGATTAAGTTCGGCATGTCCATTGCGAGCGAAGCGAAGCAATCCCCCTTCCGAACGCGAAGATTGCTTCGTCTTTCCTCCTCGCAATGACCCATGAGGAAGTTGGTTTTTAGCCGATCCAAAAGTTATCTTTAGAGAAAAAAAGCCCTCCCCCGGGACAGCGTTGTTGCGAAGCGTCAGGGCGAGAGGGCTTTTGTTTAGAAGACAGATTACTATCGGCCTACTGTACCAACACCATCGAGTGGTTGCTGGTCGGCGGGTTGGGCTTGGGTTTGTGGCTCAGTGGCCCCGCCCCCAACGTGCAGCACGCGCATCATCTCGTGATCTTCGTGAGAGAGGATATGACAGTGCCAGACATAGCGTCCGGGCCGGTCAAAGTGAGCCTTGATAAAGGTAACTTGACCCGGCAGAGCGGTAACCATATCCTTGGGCGTGTTTTCCACATATTCATCAGGTTTGGAAACTACCGCACCATATCCATCCATCGGATTAGATGGGTGGACGATTCTGAACCCTTGACCTAGCTGGCCGTTGTGCTGGACCACCGACTGCGTGACCAAGGTACACCGTCGCCATTATCGGCTGGTGCGGTAATACCGTTAGGGATGAACCCATCATCGTCCGCATTGCCATCAAAATCCCACACGATCTCTTGCCGCCCCATGATCTCAAAATTTTACCAGGTGTAGGTGGATTGGATGGGCATCACCGGTCATATTCCAGATTTCCCACAGTTCCGTAGAATCCTCAGCCGGATTTTCGGTGATGGGGCTGTGCCAGGCGATGGAGCCTTCCATCTGGCCTTCCAACCCGGCATTGACGTAAGCCGGCGTATTGGGCCAGTTGATCGGGTTGCCGTTGAATCGGTAGCTGGTTCGGCGGTACCCAGCAGCGGCTGTAGCCGTTCGAACTCATCAGTACCTTCGAACAGCGCTACCTTTGCGTGTGCGGGTCGGCGTTCCAACATTTGGGACCAAAGTTGATGCCTGTAGGGCTGACATCGGGTACGTCAGTCCAGCGGAACGATAACGTCAAAAGCCATGATGCGATCGGTTTCCGGTCCGAAAAGACATCTTCGCCTAAGTCATCGCCAAAATCGCCGCCAAACGGTTCATCGCCGCCGATGTTCTTCATAATCACCCGGTTGCCGGGTGTCACCTGCTTGAAATCGAGGATGATGTCGTAGCGTGAGCCGGTTTCGAACAACAGCGTATTAACCGTTGTTGGGCTTGAGGCCAGGCCCTGGTCGCTGCCGATGACGGTGAACTCCAACTGTTGAATTGCGTTATCGAAATTCGTTCGGTGGCAGGCACCTCAAAGAATTGAATGACCAGGAAACGGCTGTCGCAGCCGTTTAGCAGCCGTAGGCGGTAGTTACGTGGCTCGACCTCCATCTTCGGCCAAATCTGGCCGTTGACGAGCATGTGATCGCCGAAGAACTCGGCCAAAGCGGTGGGACCGCCACCGGGGAAGATGTCGGGCGGAAGCACTGCGCCCTCGCCGGTAATAAAATCATCGTAGAACGGGTCGCCAGGGAAGGCTGGGTAGAACAATCTGCCGTCGTCATAGAACATACGATCTTGGATGGCCAGCGCTACTTCGTAAGGGTAGGCCGGGAGTTCTAGTGGATTGTCGAATTTTCCGGTGTCAAAGTCGTCTCGCAGGATGTAGAAACCCGCGAGCCCGGCATAGACGTTGAGCCGAGTAATGCCTAGCGCGTGGTCGTGGTACCACAGTGTTCCGGCCGGCTGGTCGTTTTCATAGACGAACTTCTTCTCCAGTCCATCCACCCACTGTGGGCCTCGAATTGTGTAGCCCGGAGAAAAGAAAACTCAGGGTTTCCATCATACAGGAAGTTGTTATGCCCCCATGCAGGTGCGGGATGACCGGCGGGCCATCCTTTTCAATCGAGTACTGCGTGTAGCCCGGCAATGAGTAAGCCCAATGCGTCGACGTGTCGACCGGAAGAAGGTGTCCACCTTTTGGCAATTTGTTCTCCCACTTGACCTCGACCGGCACGTCTTTTGCGCGACGAAGGTCATACCCGGCCACGTGCCGCCCGGACCGTTCTTACCATAACCCCAGACTGTGGTTGGAACCGGAGTACCAGTTGAGTCCACTAACCCAGTCATCTGCGTGAGCTGCTCCATAGCAATCTTATACTTGTTGTTGGAGGACTGGAATATAAACCCTGGATCAAGCGCGTTAGGTACTGGGTTCGCGCGAATTTTGGCTGCGCTGCCGGATCGCTCAGTCCGGCAGTAGCAGACTCTGCCAAGACCCATTTTGCACAAAATTCAATCTGCTTGTCAGCGCAGCCCCCGCTCCTGCCGCTGCCCCCAATTTGATAAAATCTCGTCGGTTCATATAATTCTCTCCTTAAGTTATTGTTATAAATGTGGCCAAACTGCTAAAAATAACTTGCCAAAAATTTCCACTACTATTTCCTTTCTTCACTCACCTCCCTCTACAAACCCCAGGCCTGCGGCTCGAAGCGAGCCACCGGCTGGTTGAGCGGATCGACGCAGATTTCAAAGTCGAGCGTCGTGTCATCCTTTAAATTTCCAATCGACTGCTCCAGGTGGTCGTAATAGTTGATGACATTGCCTTGAGCATCGTACAGCACGGCGGCGATGACCAGGTAGGATTGGAGTTTACTACCCGGATTTCGCACTTTGCCGATGACGCACTGTTTGTCTTCTTTTGGCGTTAAATTGACATCGATAAACTCAAAATCTTGGCGCAATAGCAACTCGCCCGGCTCGGCTTGGACCTGCAAGTCATAATCGGCGGCGCTCTGTAGACCGGGCACGACCAGTTCAAAGGGCACCTGGCCTGCTGGCGGCACCGCCGCGATGGGCCAGTAATCGGTCAGATTGCTATCGGCCCCGGCGATGACCTGGCCCTGCTCGTCAAAAAAGGAGCCCGTCACTCTGGACAATTTTTGGGCAGAACTGGTGTTGTTAAGTAAATTGCCGTGGACCAACAAGGCGCTGCCGTCCGGTTTGGGTGTAATCTGGACGCCGTTAAACACCCAGCCTTCCGGCAGTGGGGTTGGCGTGGGCGGTTCGGGAGTATCGGTGGGTGGGAGCAGCTCCGGTGATGGCGTGGGCGTGTCTGTAGATGGGATGGCCTCGGCGACCGGTTCAACTGTCGATTGAACAGCGGGCGGCGGCGCAGCGGGATCGGGTTGACTATTTTCATTTGAAGATGATAACGCGATAACCTCCTCCGCCGGCTGAATTTGTGCGCCGGTTTCTGTCGAAACGCCGGCGACAGGTTGCTGGCCGTTTAAGACAGCCGTTGTCGGTGTGGGGAAACTCTGCGCCAAAGAAACAGCCAGCGACGCATCTGACTGGATCGGCGAGAGGTCAGGAGGTAGACTGGACGGCATTGCGGCGGTCGGCGCCGAAGCGACAGAGTCAGCCGGTCCAATGGGGGTAGGCCACGCCGTCGGCGTTAGGGTGGGTAGCCGGCGAACCACAATGCGCTCTCTTCTCGATGTCGATGCCGATCCGCCCAAAGTGCAAGCCAGAGACAACAAAAGCATTAAGGCGAGAATTACGGATTTCAACAATTCTTGTCGGGGTCGGCGTATTTTATTTCGTGCCGACGCATTATGCCTCAGCTTCTTAGATACTTCGTTGTGATGTGGCATGATTGGTCACAATCCTAAGCAGCTAATAATTGCGTTTTGAATTCTTTGGGATTGGCGGTATCGTCACGGCATACATCATGTGGCTGGCCGTGACAGTGATCGGTTTCCGAAATAAAAAAGCAGACGTTTTTAACATCTGCTAAATAATTGATTTTAAAGGTCACATGTCAATCTGATTGATGGTTAAGGTGATCGGATTAGATATAAAAGGAAAGGGGGTTGATTTAAGTCCAAATTTGGGCTTGATTGTATTGAATAATTATTAAGATAACATATGGTTCTAAAGGTTTTCTAAAGATTTTCTCTAAGATTGCTCTCAATTTTAGTTAGAAATAGTTATAAAGCCCCAAAAAGGGGCTTTGCGGTGGGTTAAATTTATTTTTCTAAGCGACCTGCTCAGTACGAGCCGACTCGTGCGGCTCAAAACGATAACCGACCCCGTGCTCGGTCAGCAAATAGATCGGCCGGCCTGGATCCGGTTCTAACTTTTGCCTCAGCCGAGAAACATAGTTGTGAACGTACTGAATACTATCCTGATAGCCTTGACCCCAGACCTGCTCCAAAATTCGCTCGAAGGTCAACACCTGACCGGCATGCCGGAATAGAAAGGCCAACAGTTTGTTTTCGAGGGCGCTTAGTTTTACCGGTTCGCCCTGAATCCGCACGGTGCGCTTGGTTACATCAATCTGGAGATGGTCATCGAGATAGGTGTGAGTTGCTGTTGGTTTTGGCAACCGGTAGCTGTAGGCCCGCCGCAGGATGGCTCGCACATGCGCCCTGAGGACTGACGGGCTAACAGGCTTGACAAGAACATCATCAGCGCCACAATCCAGACCGTCGACGGTGTCCTGAGCGCTGTTCAGAGCCGTGAGGATGATGATCGGCACCTCCGACACTTGGCGAATTCGCTGGCAAACCTCCCAGCCGCTCATGTTCGGCATCATCAGATCGAGAATGACCAGATCCGGCTGATGAAAGAAAAATTGTCGCAATCCGTCATAACCGCTTGCTGCTTTGAGTACCTGGCCCCCAAAGGCTGACAGGGCTGCTTCCGCGATTATTAAAAAATCATGACTATCGTCAATAACTAATATTTGTTTCCCCTGAACACTATCCATTTTTTGTTCCTCTCTCGTGAGAGTCCAGGCTAATTAAGTCCGATTGTCTAGTTAGACTCCCAGCCAACTGATTATAGGATAGCAGAAATGTTAAGAAAATGCCTTATCTCAGTTACTAGGTTTGAGATCAGCAATTTTGCGGATAGTGCTTCATCTAAAGATAGGCGAAATAGCGTAATTACATAAAAACGGGGAGATAGACTCATACGCCTATCTCCCCCATCCCAAAAAAGAGAGTGTAAAGGGCGTTTATTCCCCCCAGGCCCGTAGATCGTAGCGAGCGACAACATTGTTGAATCGTTCAGCACAAGCGCTGACAATCACTGTTTCATCACCCACGGGTGCATCGTCTGCGGGTTGATAGCCAATACCCCAGTTGATGACTCGGTCATCGTCGTCATACAGAACGGCAACGGTCATCAGGTACTCGTTTAAGGGTTGGCCCAAGTTGCGGGCGCGCCCGGTGACGCAGTAATCGGTTTCCTGCTCTATTCCTTTGATATTCGAGAGTTCGAAATCGGTGCGAGGCGCGTTACCAGGCTCGGTGGCTATCTGCAACTCGACCCGATCAGCCTGGCTGGGACCGAGTACAGTCAACTCAAAAGGCATACGCCCCTCGGGAGGTACCGTTTCGATGGGCCAATAATCAGAAATCTCTTCCGGGGTGATGGTCTGCCCACCGGCATCGAAGTAGGTTCCTTGCAGGCCCAGGATACGCTGCGGCCCACCGGCGCCGTTGATCGCTTCGCCGTAGACCAGCAAGCCACCCAGACTAGGATCAGGTTGAACCGTACTCCCTTCAAATGACCAGCCGTCTGCCGGCTGCACTGCTACGGGCGTTGAGCCAGGCGGGATTGGGGTGGCTGTAGGGGATGGGTATGGTGTTGGAGTCGAGGCAGTCGTATAGGCTTCTTGAGGCATTATTGCCTCAGTTGGGCCGGATGACCGGTCGGTGACAGAGCGTGGGATCTTTGAGCGAGCTGGTTTGCCAGTAAAACCGACGCGGTTAATTGTGAGGTAATTCCTAGGCGGGTACCGATTACTACGGCTACAGCCGTTACCCCTGCAGGTCAGACAGGCTAGGCTCATTACCCCGATTAAGCTGCTGACCAGCCATATTATCCTACGTCGCCGTTGGGTATTTGTTTGATGTGATTGGTAATACGGCATTGCTCTTTCTTTCTGATGACATATACAGGGCGATGGATTACTAATCCATCGCCCTGTATTTTATTTTGTTTGGATTACCGGTCCCTTACGACACAACCAAGATAAAAGTGATGAGGGAATGAGACCAACGTCCCGTAATAGCTGTTCACTTACGGGCTGCACAACAAGTTGTTGTTGAATAGGTCGAGAATGTTAGCTAGTTCATTGGCCATCTGATATTCGTCATCCTGGGGACGGAGGTACTTTCCAACACCGTCAAAGTCGATGCCAGAGAGCAGCATGTCAGCGGCATTTATCGCATTTAGGGCGTCGCCACAAACACCTGCTCCCGCTGCCTGATCCAGCTTGGCGGCAAGCAGTTGGGAAGCTAAATTGTATGCTGCATCAGAGGCCCGCTTCGTACCATTAAGATCACGGTGGTCCAGTATATTGACCGCATCGGGACAGTTATTGATTTCAAGGTCACCAAGTAGAATAACGCCACCCGCAGTGGCTAAAGTTTCATCTAGCACCGGAGCTTGATTACCGCTACCGTCGCAAGACGTCCAGTTTTTCCAAAAGCCGATAGTCAACGCCCGACCACCCGGAGGCGGTGTGTTATCAACATTGAAGACCTTTGTTTCGCCGGGTTGAACCGTAAAGTTGACACATAGAATACTGTTATCAACGTTCGGATCTCATGGCGACGCCGTCAGGCGGCAGGAAACTATCCAGTACAAAGTCACCCAAGGTTGTCATCCAGCCGGGCATGACAACCTCGCAGAGTTGATAAGTATCACCTGGGACAAGCTTGGTAGCAAAGGTAATGTCACCCCCGTTGCCGGCATTTGCCACCTGGGTTTCGAGCGTGGTGCCAACTTCTGTTGTGGAGGCGCCTTGGCGTAGTTGAAACTCAAATGCCTGGTCACCGGTTGGTGGCTGGTTATTTACGGTCTTGACGACTCTGGCCATACCCCGTTCGGTGTTGGTGTAAGTACAAGTCACTGTCTCGCCTGGATCAAGCTTGATACTGGCGGTGCGACCATCGACAGAACTGGCCCCGTTCTGATCCTCCTCATCGGAACATTCCAGGTTGGTGAAATCGAAGTTAGGTACTGGATCGGCTTCTGTTACGCTGTAATCGCCTGGTTTGAGATCATCAAATTGAGTCATAGCCGTGTTGTTTGACGTGTTTAAATCAAATGATGCATCTATTGGCGTATCGGTGCCACTGGTTGTGGAATAGTTAAACTGTCCATCGCCCCCAATGGTGTTCTTGATAATCTTGATTGTACCCCGTTTGGTGTTCTCAAACGTACACTCAACAGTTTCGCCCGGATCGAGTGTAATTGATGCCGTTGAACCTGCCGTTGAGGAGTTACCTGAGGGTCAGTACACATAAGATCAGTCAAATCCCAACCCGTTTCCCCATCTTCGGTAACGGAGTAAGCACCCGGTTTCAGATCAGTGTACTCGACATAATTAGGGACCTATGCCATTATCAACTAACCCAAACGTTTCCGGTAGTGCCGTATCTGGGCCTGATGTAGTCGTAAATGAGAATTGTTGTGAGTCGTTGGGTATGGCATCTTTAATAACCTTGATTGCCCCCGTTGTGTATTCTCAAACGTACACTCGTACACACGATCAGCGTCTGCCGGATAGTTGACAGAAAACGAACATTCGCCGCTTTGTCCTGTTTGGTCCCAACCGGTTTGCGATGACTCGCTGATTGTGTAGTTACCCTCTTGTAGATCAAGGTTGAATTCGATAAAACCTGCACCAGTTGTCGTGGCCACAACAGGGCCACCAGGACCGCTTAATGTAAATTCCCACCCGGCTTCATTACCCGCCGGAACGGTTACTTTTTTCACTTTGGCAGTCGCCGGTACTAATTCATTTGTGTTCACTACCGGACAGATTATTTTGAAAGAAGGGAGAGAAATAGGATAACGGACACCACTGGGGTATACTCTAGTTTCACCACAAAACAAAGGAGTGTACCCATGAGTGATGCCTGCCGGGTGTATCGTCGCATAAAAACGAGTTTAACGCAACTGTATCCCCACCAACTGAATGGTCATCAAGCTCGTCACCTGCATACTTTAACCGGCATGATCAGGTGGGATAGTGCTGAATAAAAGTGTCATTTTGAAGCGATGGCCCGCAAAGCGCCGGATCAAACCAAAGTGGAGAGCCGGGTGAAACGGTTCAGGCGGTGTGTCCAAAACGAGCAGGTGAACCAAGAGACCTACTTTCTGCCCTTTGCCGAGATGCTGCTGGCCAGTTTGGGTTCGACGGGTCCCCTGGTCTTGGCCATGGATGGCAGTGAAGTGGGGCGGCACTGTTTGGCCTTGATGGTCAGTGTCATCTACCAAAAACGGGCGTTACCGGTGGCTTGGGTGGTGGTCGAAGGCTCAAAAGTAAACTTTCCTGAGCAAACCCATCTGGAGTTGCTGGACCAAGTCCAAGCGATGGTGCCGTCAGACACCGATGTCATCTTTTGTCGGCGATGGGGAGTTCGATGGACAGCAATTACAGGCGGCTATCACCGCGGCCGGGTGGCATTATGCCTGTCGGACCGCCCACAATCGCTGGCTCTGTGAAGCTGACACCTGGTTTCAACTCAACGAGTTATGGCTACAACCGGGTGACCAGATTATCTTGTCCGAGGTGTTGTTCACCCAACAGGCCTACGGCCCGGTCTTGGTTGTGGCCTACTGGGAGCCGGGCTACAAGGACCCCCTCTATCTGGTCAGCAATTTTGCCTTAGGCTCGGAAGCTATCTACTGGTATCGCCACCGGTTTCGGATTGAAACCTTCTTTTCAGACCAGAAAAGTCGTGGTTTTCAACTCGATAAGAGCCATATAGCTGACCCACACCGACTGGCTCGGCTGATGATTGCCGCTTGTTTGGCCTACATTTGGCTTATTTATTTGGGGCGGTCGCGGTTCGGGACCAATGGCTGTCAGTTATCCACCGTTCTGACCGGTGCGATTTGAGTTTGTTCCAACTCGGTTTGCGTTTGTTAGACCATTTTCTTAATGAAGACTTCCCTATCCCGGTTGGTTTTTGTTTACCTAACCTTTCTGATATTTCTGTCCGGTAGTGAAGCATTTGTGTACGACTCTGTTGCCGTGCAAGTCGGCAAATTGAGATCGATGCTACGGCCATTATCTCCATCTGGATCGACCCAGCCACTTTGCGGTTGTTCATTAACCGTGTATGTGCCTGGTGCTAAATCGGTTAGGTTTGTTGATTTGGAGGTTTCTCCTGCAGCAAAATTGAGCGTGACAGTATTTTCATAGTTGTTTGGCCCGGTAACCTTGAAGTCAAAGGATGCCGTATCGGTGTTTTGGAGGATATTTGGGATCGTCTTCTCAATGGTTAACTGAACTGTAGCACTAGCAGAGATAGAAACATCGGCGGTTGCTTCTTTCGTGAAACCATCGGACCCGGTCACTGTAGCTGTGTCAGAAGGGGTTCCAGACGTGCTGGTTCCTCGGCTATATAGACGCTTTTCGTAAAAGAAACCGATCCACTATCACTTTGTTCATCCGAAGTCCAGGAGACAGGCCCTGTGGTTTCAGTGCCGGCAACATAACTATTATCAAAAGCGCCACTTGCGCCCGTAAATGAGTCGACTGAAAAGCTCAAATTGGCGCCGGTGATACTCTCGACATCGTTTATAGTTGCAGTCGCATTTTGTACTACGCCCGAAGGTTCTACTGTGGCTTGAGCCTCGGCGGTTGTATTACCCGGTACCGGAACACCAGTAACTTTATCGGTGTAAGTAGCAGTAGCCACATCATTTAGTTCCGTAGTACCTTCCGGCACAGTCAACATATGGCTGAGGACAACCATTTCCGTATTGGCTGGAACATCAATATCACCCGAGTTTAAGGTGTCTAGCACAGTTGTGCCTGAACGTATCTCATCAGTGACATTCACCGTTATAGTCCGGGCAGCCGGGTTTTTCGCCTTTACTTCGGTCTTGACGGTGATATCACCACTTTGTGTAGCGGCGAGCTTTGTCCAGGTCACTGAAATTTGCACTGTTTGTGATGTGGGCGAATCAGGATCACACGTGTTGTTGAAAATTAGAGAGGCTGGGTTGGTTTCTTTCGAAATGGCCCATTCGTGAATTTGATCTTGGGTAGCGGTCATAGTTTTGTTTAATTCTTGAGGGAGTATTTCTTTGACAGGGATTGATACATCTTTGGCCCTGATCCCTTGAGTACCCAAATTCTGATTAGTAAGATTTGAGTGAAGTGAGGACCCTGGAAACAGATGAGAACCCAAGGCTAGACGCTCGTAGTAGTCAAAGACACAGGTTGTTCCCATGTGTCCTGCGTAATTTCAAGAATTCGATAGAGGGATTCATCTGTACCGCCGACACCGGGAGACGCGACTTGTTCCGGTCCAACAGTAATTTGACAAGAATTGTCGGACTTATCATCATTGATAGTAGGTTCGGATAAAACATCATAACCGGGCGCCCTGCATCTTTATGGTCAGCTGTAACGGCGATGGCATAGAAAGTTGTGGCTCCATCTTGGTTGCCGACCATTGTAGTTAATCGGTGTGGCACTAGGTCAAGTTCGTTCCACCCTTTGCCCAAGTTTCCGGTAGTGTAGGCACTATCCGGGCATATAAAATCGCCATCTACGTTTGGAAGCGTAATTGAACCATCATTGCGGCATCCTTCCAGTGTAATTTGCACCTGACTGGGATCTGGCGCTTGTAGCATAGGCGCCGATTGTGAGTCGGTGACGCCGGCCATAAGGTTGAGCAGGAACATGGCTGATATTGCGAGTGATGCAATTACTGTTGTCCGCCCAAGACTAAACATTGAATGCCCGGACAACTTCAGCAACATATTTATGTAACTGTTCCTCATTTAAAGATCTCTCCTCATCAAAAATGTTATTCTTAACAAGTTTAGACTACAATTGGTTATACTTAACTCATTAATCCCTCAATTTACCGGTGATGCTCTAGCCCACATCTAGTTTCCTCTCGTTTCACTAAAATAAAATCAGAATTACAAGTCTCATTAAAATCTAGTGCATCATCCAGGCTTAAACTTCGGATAAAGCCGTTTGAGTTTAGAGCAGGCATCATCGATCTTAAACTGCCAATCAACGATGCGCTGGTTGTTATGCAGTTATTGGTTTGATCTTAAAGCCAATCAGCTCATGCGCTGGAGATCTGAAAGCTGACCAATGCGCCGACCATTCAAACATTGTCAAACATTGTCATAGCGCTCAATTCACATTCAGCGATATTTAACCAACTGCCGTGTTTAGGGGTGTAGATGAAATCAATCCGTTTGACGTAAGCTCTGGCCACTGCCGGTTCAAAAACTGTATAAAATGCACCTTTGGTATGGGTATTGAGGTTATCGAGCACCAGCGTCATCCGTCGGCCTGCATAGCGTGTATCCAGCAGGTGGGCGACTTCCAAAGCCCAATCTTCCTTGGTGCGTCGGGGTCGGGCGGTGACTTGCCGAAAGCCTGACAACGGCTCGGAAAACATAAAAATGCTGGCGGTGCCATTGCGGTCATATTCGTAATCAACTCGTGTCCCATGCTCCAGGGCTGGCTGGCAGGGCACCCGAGTTTCCAGCAGCAGTTGGTAGGGTTGTTCATCCATACAAACCTGGGGCTGATCGGGATTGTAGGGCTGGGCATAGATTTCCAACACTTCTTCCATACCCGCCACAAACTCGGCGTCCTGATCGGGGAATGACCCAGTAGTCAATCTGTCGTTTAGTCATATTGTTTTTTTCAACGTTTGACGTACCGTTTTCCGGGCAAATGCTCTCTACAATTTCCAGGACGACTAACTGTTCGGCCAGCAGTCTAAGGCTCCAGCGACCATAACCTGGCGGCGGGCAACCCAGCCTTAAGGCAATCAGTTTGGCTTCCCCGCCCCATCAAGTTTGGGTGGGGTCGGTGGCGTTTCCCGTTTTTACCATTGAGGCCAGTGCGAACCCATCAACAACCAGTCGTTCCCGCACCTTTTCGACGGTACGGCTGCGACAATTGAACGCTTCGGCTATTTGGGCGTCGGTCCAGGCTGGCCCGTCTACATCGGCCTTTAACAACATCTTGAGCCCGTCTGACTTTGCCGGCACTCCTTTTAGTTTTTTGATGACTTGTTCACACTCAACTCGTTCTTCATCCGACAACCGGACGATATACTTTTCTCATCATCCCCGGAAACCTCCTTGATTTTGAGCAAGTTTCCCACATATGAGCCGTTCTTGCAATCCTAACTTTTAGCTTGGTCGTTGCACTAGTCAGGTTGGATTAATCCCTTGACCAAGCTAGGGTTTCTTAAAAAAGGCAGAATCTGACGACCTACTTAAAAGTATGCAAAATACTGCTTTCGCCCGGTATCGTTGTATGCCCTATTTATTTCCTCTGCCCAACCCAAAAAACAAGGTCCAGGCTAACCCGCGTTCGACGGACTCGGGTTAGGTAAATCCGGTCAACCAGGCGATAAACTCTGAGCCAAACTAAATTGATTTGCAAAATGTAAGATCACCTTTGACCTCAGCAAGTAGTGTTATGGTTCTAAAAATTAGAAAATTGTAGAATAAAGAAATTGTGGGGTGTGGCGTGGAAACTTTTATTACGTTTTGATATGGGACCTGAAGTTGGCACTGTGAGTAAAATTCAGTGTATCATAGTGTTCTAAAGAAGTTCTAAAGATAAGCTAAAGATTTTCTTTAGGAAATGGTTAGAATCAAAAAAGAGCCTTTCAAGAGACTCTTTCGACTGAACAAAACTAAGCTTGATAAATTAGGGCATTTAGGGGAGTTGTTTTTCAAACCGATACCCCAGCCCGTGTTCGGTCAAAAAGTAGATCGGCCGGCGTGGGTCAGGTTCTATTTTTTTACGTAAGTTTGAGATGTAGACATGAACATACTCCGGGTTGTTTTCATACCCCTTGCCCCAGACATGCTCTAAAATCTGTTCAAAGGTCAGAACCTGACCGGCGTGCTGGTAAAGGTAGGTTAACAGCCGCCGTTCGATGGCGCTCAATTTTATCGACTGGCCTTCGATCATCACTTTACCCGTCTCCAAATCGATGTTGAGATAGCCATCACCGTAGATCGTTGGTTTTTGTTTACTTTCGTAAAGGTACGCTCGCCGCAGAACAGCCTGCACTCGGGACAGCAAAACGCTCATGCTTACCGGTTTGGTGATATATTCATCGGCGCCATACTCTAAGCCTTGAACAATTTCCGTATCTTTACCCAAGGCGGTTAGCATAATGAGCGGAACTTCAGAAACTTGCCGAATCCGCTGGCATACTTCCCAACCATCCATACCCGGCATCATTAAATCGAGAATAACCAGGTCCGGCCAGTGGGAAAAAAAATACCGTAATGCTTCATGTCCGCTTGTTGCTGTGTGGACATTGGCCCCTTTGTGGGCCAATGTTAACTCAATGACCTCAAGCAGATCGGGGCTGTCGTCAACAACCAAGACATCTTTGCCTTCGATATTATTCACATTGTTACCTCTTTAATCGCGTGGAGCACTGCCCTGACTATAGGCCGAGAGCTTAGCCAATCCAACTTCCCCATCCTCTAACAGTAAATAGGATACTAAAGATTATACAAAATTGTCACTAAAATACCTAGGTGATTTGGCTGGTTAATGCGATGTACTGATTAGGTAAAAATGCCTATTCTTTGATAAGACAATATCCGTTTTCCCATTAAGCAAATTTATCATAACAAATTTGTGAGGCATTGTCTGTCGTATGATTAAGACAATTTTGTCATAAATTCTGGACAAATGAATTGTCTTTAAATGGAGGTGATCGACCGGTAGGCGTGTACCGTCGATAGATAGCTTCCAACGGTGACAGTTACTTGAGCGCGTTAAATCGATCTAATGCCCATCGATCGCCCATATCATTATGGGTTTGCCATAATTAGGTGCATATCTCCAAACTCGTGCCACAGATAGCGCTGCGTCAGGGCTTCGCGGTAAGTCAAATCAATATGGCGAGCGCCGGCCAGCGCTTGCAGCATATACAGGTGTGAGGCCTGCGGCTCGTGAAACCCGGTTAGCAAGCCGCTGACGGCCTGCAACCGGAACTCCGGCGTAATGACCAGCCGGGTCCACCCTTCGCCGGGGTGAGTTACACCAGCCCCATCAGTCACCGTTTCTAAGGCCCGAACCACCGTGGTCCCTACTGCTACTATTCGTTTACCTGCCGCGCGAGCTGCATTGACGATTTGCGCGGTCTCGGCCGGAACGCGATAGAACTCGTCATATGGCGGCTCATGACTTTCCAAACTGGCGACGCCCGTATGCAAGACCAGCGGCGCGACCTGCACCCCGTTCGCCACCAGCCGCGTAATCAATTCCGGGGTGAACGCCCGGCCGGCCGACGGCATCTCGGCGCTGCCCGGCTCGGTGGCGTAAACGGTTTGGTAGTAATCGAGCGGCCAAGCTTGCTTGACGTACCCGTATCGGATGGGAAAGCCGTAGTTAGTCAGGTAGTTAGTGAATGGGGTCGGCAGATTGAGAGTAGCGACCCACAGCCGCACTTTAGCATCAACCAGGGATCGCTGTTCGCTGCGGTAGGGTGTGTGCAGCGTGACCGAGGCTCCCTCCGGTAAAGTGATCATCTCTCCCGGCGTCGCATTGTAAAATGGACGGCTAGCCTGTTCGTCCGGCCGGCGGACTTCGACCAGCCATAAGTCGGCCGGTAAATGGGTCGAAAGATGGATTTCAACGGCGCTCCCGTCCGCCCGAGTACCCGTCACAGCGGCGTTAAGCGTGCCGCTGGTATTGATGATCACCACATCGCCTGCTGCCAAAAAATCTGGCAGTTGGCGAAATAAGGTATGGTTAATCTGATCTGTCGTATAATCCGACACCAACAGCCGAACCTCATCCCGAGCCAGTCCACGTGCCTCTGGCGGTTCGCTCGCTTCCAACTCAGGCGGGAGCTGAAAACGAAGAGTATCCATGGACATCTTCGCCAAGCCGATCTTTTCGCTCGTTTTATAGCTGCTCGCCTTAGCCTTGGCCGCATCCAGTATTCCCGCCGGGGTCTGGGCTTCAACCAAATCAAACAACGATAATTCACTTACAAAACTATTTGACTTCATTTTATTTTTCCTTTGCCTCAGTCTACGCCTTAGTCCGCTTGAAAAGCGGTCAAACTTACTGCGCCTACCTCTTGGGCGCGATATCGGCCGCTCGGTAGTTCGCCGCTTAATAGCTCGATAAGACCGGGAACGCTCTCCTCCGGCAGAGGGCGGTCGCTAATATCTTCATCGGGAAACGCGTCTTGGTGCATTTGGGTTCGCATGTCGCCCGGATCGACCCAATAAACGCGCCATTCCGGCTTTTCGGCGGCTAGAATGGCCGAAAGCTGCTCCAAAGCGGCTTTGCTGGACCCATAGCCGCCCCATCCTGGGTAATCCTCGATCCCGGCATCGCTGGTAATATTGAGGATACGGGCTTCTGGTTTTAAGACCGATTGAACTGCTTGCAGAATCCCCAACGGAGCCAGGACGTTGACCTGATAGACTTGCTCCAATATCTCCACCGGGTAGTCGAGTAGATGTGGTTGAGGGCTAGGGCCTAAGATGCTGGCGTTGTTGACTACCGCGTCGAGGCCGCCCAACGCCTCTGCTGCGTGGGCTAGCGCCCGGCGATGCGTCTCGGAGGTGACGTCGCCGGGAATGGCGATAACCTTCGTGTACCGGGCTAGTTCCGCCTCGACTTGTTTTAGCGCGGCTTCACCTCGGGCGTCGATGAGTAGTTGCCAATGATGTTGGGCCAGGTAGCGGGCCAGAGCTAAACCGAGGCCGCGAGATGCCCCGGTGATGAGAACGGTTTGTTTTTCGGGTAAAGTCATGATTTATCTCCTTGTTAGTTCATAGAGCCTGTAGAGTTTGTAGAGTTCATAGAGTTTGTAGAGTTTATGGAGTTTGTAGAGGTTGGAGTTCATGGAGTGGTTAAGGTTATGGCGGATAGGTAGTAGGTAGACTTTTTTTAGTTGGGTAACGGGGTGGGTGGTGATAAGTTGAACTTAAGCTTATCGTAGCAAAAAATGACGTTTGTCGCATCGGGCTATGGCTCAGATTGACACCAAATAAAAAGGACAGGTTCAAAACCTGTCCTTTGGTACAGTGGCGCTGCGTAACTTGCTGCGCAGCACTAGCCAACTAAAGTAAGGCACCGCGTTCCAGATGCGACGCCAGCGCCAGGGCTGAGTGATTAAGCGGTGCAGCCACTCCAAATGTAATTGCTGAAGCCAGCGCGGGGCACGTTTCGAGGTTCCGGCCAAGAAATCGAACGAGCCGCCCACGCCGATGCATACCGGAATCTGAAGTCGCTCCAAGTTACGGGCGATCCATTTATCCTGGCGGGGGTGACCATAGGCCACGAGCAAGACGTCAGGCTTCGTGGGGAGAATACGTTGAATTAGCGCTTCATTTTCCTCCGGAGCGGGCGATCCGGCGTAGCAGCCGGCTACTTGAAGATTGGGGTAACGGCGCTTAAGGTTGGCAATAGCCTGTTCGGCCACGCCGGGCCGTGCGCCCAAGAAAAAGATGCGATAACCCTGCCGGTGTGATAATTCGGCCAGCCGGCCGACCAGATCAGACCCGGCGACGCGCTCCGGCAGCGGGGTTGTGCCTAAAAAGTGAGCTGCTTTCAACAACCCGATCCCATCCGGTAAGGACAACGCTGCATTGTTGATGATGCGGCGAAATTCCTCATCGTGTTGGGCCTCGATCACGAATTCGGGATTGGTGGTAGTCAATTGATGGGGTCGCCCACTGGCAATGAACTGCTCGATGAGCGCCAGCGCCTGGGCGTTGGTTACGGCATGGATTTTGACATCGAGGATAGTGGCTGTGGGAGGGGGGTGGCTTAGCATTTTGCCAAAATCTCCAAAATCTGGTTGGCCGCTTTGTCCCATGAAAACTTTTCGATCTGCCTCAATCCTTGTTCGATCAGCTGGTGACGTAGATCGGTGTCAGCGACCATGCGAACCAGTCCGGCAGCGATGTCATTTGACGAGTGCGGATCGACCAGCAAGGCGGCGTCACCGGCTACCTCCGGCAGGGACGAGACGTTGCTGGTTAAGACCGGCGTCTGGCAGGCCATCGCTTCTAACACCGGCAGGCCAAAGCCCTCGTACAGCGAAGGAAAAACGTAAGCCAGCGCCCCCGATAGCAGAGCGGGCTTGTCGGCATCGTCAATATAGCCGGGTAAGAGAATTCGCTCGGTCATGCCCAGAGTTTGAACCCGAGTAAAAATCTCATCGTACAGCCAGCCCTTCTGTCCGGCGATGACCAGTTTCAGCGTGAGTGGAAGCTGTGGCACGGCCAGTTGGAATGCCTCGATCAACTGCACTAGATTTTTACGGGGGTGCAGCGTACCCAGATAGAACAGATAATCCCCATCGACCCCGTATTTGGCTTTGGTTCTTTCTATTATAAGGGGATCGTCCTCACGGGTCAGACTTTCATCCCGACCCAGGTAGACGACGCTGATGCGCTGCGGATCGGCCTGGTAGAAATCGATAAGGTCTTGTTTGGTGGCCTGCGAGTCGGCCAGGATGTGCCGGGCGACGCGGGTGTGCCGGCGGGTAGTCCAATCCAGGTACCAGCGATCAAATGGACGGTGGGCGGCGGGGTAATGTTTGTAGCCCAGATCATGAACGGTGACTAGGGCCGGGACGGGACAGTAGAGTGGCAGAACATGAGCCGGCACAAACAGCCGATCGGGCGGGTGCTGCCGGAGTTCGGCCGCCAGCCGTAGATGAGTCCACAAGCGTGGCCAGGGGATAACCCGCGTTTCCACCTGAGCCGAGGCTGGCCAGTCGATGTGTTGCGGTGGGTGAGGCGTATACAAACATAGCCGAAGATAGTCAGGTGAACATTTAGCCAGGGCTTTGATGATTTCTAGGGAATAGGTCTCGGTGCCGGTACGCCGAGCGCGCGCCGCCCGGCTGGCGTCGATACCCACGGTGAGAGTGGAAGAAACTTTGGGAGCTATGTAATTAGTTTTTGATTGAGGTTGGTGAGGCATCATGATTTGGGGAGATTAGGAGATTGGAGATTTACGGGCTACGATTCTCCAAAATCCATCCTGATTAAACTGTCTCTGATTAGCTAATCTCCAATCTCCTCCTCACTTTAAATTCGGAAGAAAGGGTCTTAAAGCCTCGATGGTGATGGGGCCTTGGCGTAGGAGGCGTGGCGGATCGGTGCTGAGATCAATAATGGTCGAGGGTTGACTGGAGGGGCTGGGTCCGCCGTCTAAAACCAGCGGCAGGGCTGGCCCTAACTGATCGGCAACGCCTTGAGCCGTAGGAGGCGTCGGTTGGCCGGACAGATTGGCGCTGGTGACGGCCAACGGCCGACCAAACTTGATCACCAGTTCGAGGCTGACGGGATGATCGGGAATACGTACGGCGACGGTGTCCTGCCCTACCGTCACATCATCGGGCAGAGCCGCCACCTTGGGTAGTACGACGGTTAACGGGCCGGGCCAAAATTCTTGCAGCAGCGGCCAAGCCCGGTTTGGCACGTGACGAGCCACCAGGTTGAGATCATCGATTTGGTAAATGAAAACGGGAATGGGCTTGTCCGGCGGGCGCTGTTTGAGCTTGAAGATTTGGCGCACAGCAATGCGTTCGAAGGCGTTAGCGCCCAGGCCGTAGACGGTATCGGTGGGCAGAGCGACCACTTCCCCCTCGCGTAGTAAGCGGCGGGCCAGCTTTATCGCTTGGGAAGAATGAGCGGGTAAAATTTGGGTCATCGCATCCTCTGTAATCGATGGTTTTTTTATTGAAGGCTAATTTACTCTGAGACTATATCCGTGTCAATTCTCTCGTAATGTTGGCCATAGGTCAAAAAATGAGCCAGTAAAGTACAATTGTTGTAAAATTTGCAGGAAGGTAGTAAGAAAACTCAGGGCTTTATCGTCAGAAATGGTAGAAATGCGTGATGACCTAAGTCTTTACGCTGGCGGCGTAAGCTGGCATTTATTGAGAAACTTACTATATTTAGATATGATTTTTGATTAAACGCAAAATTTAAGGAGAAGTGTATTTATGTCTACCCCCATTCATGTCACTGATAGCGAATTCCAAAGCAAAGTATTAGATTCTACTACCCCTGTTGTTGTTGACTTCTGGGCGCCGTGGTGTGGTCCTTGTCGGATGGTTGCCCCTGCTTTAGAAGAATTGGCCAAAGAATACGGCGACAAAATCGTCATTGCCAAAGTCAATACCGATGAAAACCCGCAGTATGCCATCAAATACGGCGTACAAGGGATCCCGACGATGCTTTTCGTAAAAGATGGTCAAATTTTTGATCGGATTGTTGGGGCGCATCCCAAACCCTCTATTCAACAGCGCGTTGACAATATGCTGGCCGCCGTAGCTAATTAATCGTTGAAATAGACCAACTTTCAAAAGCTCGCTGGTAACAGCGAGCTTTTTTTATGGCGGCTGAAATGGCTTGTCGTCGCAACGAGTAGAGTGGTGAACAAGTGTTCTTGTTTTTTGCCGGGAGTTTGATATAATTTCTGTACTATGGCCAAATTGAGAACCCGTTACGTATGTCAAGAATGCGGCAGCACCCAGCCGAAGTGGATGGGCCGCTGTCCCGATTGCGGCGAGTGGAACACCCTGGTCGAAACGTTGGTTGAGGCCACCTCGTCGGGGGCCGTCGTGCAGCGATCGGCTCAAGCGGTGATTGGGCGATCCGTCCCGCAACCGTTAACCGAGATAGCCGCGGACAACTACCGGCGGACAATGCTGCCGATGGATGAATTTAACCGGGTGCTGGGCGGCGGCTTGGTTCCCGGTTCACTCATTTTGATCGGCGGCGATCCCGGCATCGGTAAGAGTACGCTGCTGCTGCAAATTTCGGCGGCTCTGGCGGCGGAAGGGCATGTCCTTTACATTTCCGGCGAGGAAAGTGCTCAGCAGGTCAAGCTGCGGGCTGACCGCTTGCAGATCTCAAGCGACCGCTTGTTCATCCTGTCGGAAACCAATATGACGGCCATTATGGATCACCTGCGCCAAACTCCGCCCCAATTTTTGGTGGTCGATTCGATTCAGACGGTATTTCTGGAGGAGTTGCAGTCGGCTCCGGGATCAGTTAGTCAGGTCCGGGAATGCGCCGGCCGGTTCCAAGGGTTGGCTAAGGGTCAAAATATTCCGGTTTTCCTTATTGGGCACGTGACCAAAACAGGGACGATTGCCGGGCCACGAGTGTTGGAGCATTTGGTCGATACGGTGCTTTACCTTGAAGGCGAACGCTTTCATGCCTACCGACTTTTACGCAGCGTCAAGAATCGATTTGGTGCGACCAACGAAATCGGTATTTTTGAGATGGGCGATGTAGGCTTGAGTGAAGTGCCGAATCCCAGCGAAATTTTTCTAGCTGAGCGACTGCCCAATGCCTCCGGCTCGGCCATTGCGGTGACGTTAGAGGGCACGCGCCCGCTGCTGGTCGAGATTCAAGCGCTGGCGAGTACCACCAGTTTCGGTAATCCGCGCCGCACGGCTAACGGCATCGACATGAACCGATTGCTGCTCCTTATCGCAGTGTTAACTAAACGAGTCGGCGTCCGGCTGGCCGACCAGGATGTGTTTGTGAATGTGATCGGCGGCTTGCAGATTAATGAGCCGGCTTCTGACTTGGCCGTGGCGGCAGCACTGGCTTCTAGCTTTAAGAGTCGACCGGTAGCCGCCGATCTGGCGATTGTGGGTGAAGTGGGCCTGTCGGGCGAATTACGAGCGGTAAGCCATATCGAAACCCGCTTAAAAGAGGCGGCCAAGCTGGGCTTTAAACGTTGTTTGCTGCCGGCGTCGGTTCAACTGAAACAATCCCAATTTTTGTCTCTGGAACTGCTGAAAGTGCGCTCGTTAGGGGAAGCGTTGGATATTGCTCTTGTTTAATGATTATGTAAAACTTTTGAGCGACTCTCGATAAAGCTTTGACATTATAATGTGATCGTGTTACTATAATCGTTAAACTTTTATTATTTTTTTCTAACTTAATTTCATTTTTGCCCAAAAACCTGACTCTACACTGTTAGCACTTATATTTATTATTCATTTTTATCTTACAATACTATTGTCTGTCTACTCAGGTTTGAACCGGAGTGAATATCTTGTCTCTGTATAATTGGTTTTAGCCAATGAAGCGCTCATTTTTGTTATTTAACAAGTATCAAAAAAGACAGACCAATTCTTGAATGGATAGTCTCGGATAAATTTACGTCGGCTGGTAAATTGTCTCTTTTGTAAGATCGGACTCCGCTAATAATGTTAAGAAAGCAGTGTTTGGGCGAATGTACTTAATCGTGCAGTCGCCCTTTTTTGTGATAGCACCGACCGCAACTTGACGGATGAATGAAATCAACCGGGCAAATGGGCTAGGGGAGTTTTAAGATTAGGGATGAGCATCGAATTTGTCTTTCGTTTGGTGGGTATGGTTGTGTTTGCCATCATTGGCGTTCAATCTGCCTACCTGTTTCAACCTAATAACCCCGGTGAGTCGGCTCGGCTGATTATTGTGTTGACTCTGGCCGGAGCGGCGTTAGGGCTGCTAGTGGCGCCTTATCTTACCACGCGTCCATTCCATGTCGTTCAAGCTAAGCTGCGAAAGATGCCAGCAGCCAAGTTAGTGGCCGGGGTAATAGGGTTAGCGTTAGGGCTGGCCGTGGGCGCTTTGCTACATCCGTCGGTATCTAATTTGCCGTATCCGTATGGCGCTGTGCTTCCGATTATTGTCAGTATCATTTTTGGCTATATCGGGATGGCCGTAATGGTCATGCGCCAGCGAGATATCTTCAATCTGGTGGGGCCTCGTATTATCTCCGGTAATCCTTTCGATGGCTTGGGTCGCAAACCCACCGACGATGTCCTGTTGCTAGATACCAGCGTTATCATCGACGGCCGGATTGTCGATATTAGCCGAACCGGTTTTATTCGAAACACGTTGCTCGTTCCCGGCTTTGTCCTGGCCGAATTGCAGTACATCGCCGACTCGTCGGATCCGCTGCGCCGCAACCGGGGCCGGCGGGGTCTGGAAGTGTTGGAGCAACTGCAAGCCGACTCGTTAGTGCCGGTCCAGATCAGCGATCTTGATATCGACGGGGTTAAAGGGGTCGATGACAAGTTGGTGTTGCTGGCTAAGCAGCTCGATTGTCCGATTGTGACCAACGACTTTAACCTCAACAGTGTCGCCAAACTACAAGGGGTGTTGGTCCTCAACATTAATGAGTTAGCCAACGCGGTGAAAACGGTTATTTTGCCCGGTGAAACGGTCGGCATTAAAATTATCCAGGAAGGGAAAGAGCGTGACCAGGGCGTGGCTTATCTCGATGACGGAACAATGATTGTCATTGAAAATGGCAAGTCATATCTGAACCGTAATGTCGAAGTGACGGTCACCCGGGTCATTCAAACCAACGCCGGTCGCATGATATTTGCTAAAATGGAAAACGGATTATGACCTTACGAGTTTATAACTATCTAAGCCGACAAGAAGAAACGTTTGAGCCGCTTCATCCCGGCTTTGTGGGGATGTACGTCTGCGGGCCAACGGTTTATGGCGATGCCCACATTGGCCATGCCAAAGCGTATATTACCTTTGATGTAGTTCATCGATATTTGGAATATTCAGGTTATCGGGTTCGCTATGTCCAAAACATCACCGATGTCGGTCATCTGGTCGGCGATGGGGATGAAGGTGAAGACAAAATTGGCCGGCAAGCGCGAGTAGAGCGGGTCGAACCGATGGAAATTGTTGAATCTTACACTCGCAACTATTTTCGAGATATGGATGTCCTTAACGTGCGTCGCCCGGACATTTCCCCCCGGGCCAGCGGCCACGTCCCGGAGCAGATTGAACTGGCTCAGGA
The DNA here is from genome assembly GCA_020634855.1 of Anaerolineales bacterium. Classification (GTDB taxonomy): domain Bacteria; phylum Chloroflexota; class Anaerolineae; order 4572-78; family J111; genus JAGRBY01. The sequence continues at coordinate 224,412 of JACKAU010000011.1, read as the reverse complement.
TTTAATCGCCAAGGGACATGCCTATGCCAGCAACGGTAATGTGTACTTTTCGGTGCCTAGCTGGCCTACTTACGGCAAACTGTCTCGCCGCAGGGTCGATGATTTGGAGGAGGGCGCTCGGCTGGAAGTGGCTGGGGATAAACGCGATCCGCGCGACTTTGCCGTGTGGCGAGCCGCTACGCCCGGTCATCTCATGCAGTGGAACAGCCCGTGGGGCAAAGGATTTCCGGGCTGGCACGCCGAGTGTACGGTGATGGCCCGCAAATATTTAGGCTTGCCCTTCGATATTCACGGTGGCGGCCTGGAAAATATCTTCCCTCACAACGAAAGTGAAATCGCCCAGAGTGAGGCGGCTTATGGCGGTGCGTTTGCCCGGTACTGGCTGCTTAACAATATGGTCACTATCGATGGCACTAAAATGGGCAAAAGCCAGGGCAATTCGCTAACCGTTCAGCAGGCCCTAACCGGCGAGCACGACCGGCTGTCGCAGCCCTACTCGCCGATGACCGTGCGCTACTTTATTCTGAGTAGTCATTATCGCCAGACAACCGATTTTACCGATGAAGCGCTCAGCGCCGCCGCTAGAGGCTATGAGCGACTGCTGGGGACGGTTGGCCTGGTCCGGCAGATGCTGGCCAAACAGGATAGCCATGATGGCGCGATCGATGCGCAATTTTCCGAAACTGTGGCCGATGTCAAAACTCGTTTTGAAGAGGCTATGAACAGCGATTTCAACACCCCCCAAGCCTTGGCCGCTCTGTTCGATTTTAACCGGGCTGTGAACACGTTGGTCAACAGTCAGCAGCCGGTCTCCAGCGGCACTTTGGAGGTAATTGATGACACCTATCGCCAGTTAGGTGGCGATGTTCTGGGCATTATCCCGGCGGAAATTTCGACACAAGGGGCCGGTTCGGCCGGTTTGGAAGATGAGTTGGTTCAAATTTTGATCACCTTACGTGCTGCGGCTCGGAAAAATAAAGATTATGCCACCAGCGATGCGATTCGCGACCAACTCGCTGCGGCTGGCGTAATTCTTGAAGACCGCCCGGACGGTACCGTCTGGAAAATTAACCAGTAGTCAAGGCAGATTGGGGTGGAAATACTGTATGGTCGCAACGCCGCTCGCGAATGTCTTCGGGCGCGACGACGTCACGTTCACGAACTTTTAGTGGCCGACAACCTACAATCATCGCCGCTGGTAGATGAGCTTGTGGCTTTAGCCGCTCAAACTGGAATTCCCGTCAAACGTATTGCCCGTAAAACGCTCGATAAGTTAGCGCAGGGGCATCAGGGTATCGTCTTGAAAACCGGTCGCTACCCTACCGTTGAAGTTGAGGATATACTGCATCGGGCGGCTAAACTGAATGAGCCGCCGTTCCTGATCATTCTCGATCACGTAGAAGATCCGCACAATTTAGGGGCGGTACTGCGCACAGCCGAGGCGGTTGGCGTCCACGGCGTCATTTTGCCGAAACAACGCGCGGCGGGCGTAACGCCGGCCGTTGTCAATGTGTCGGCCGGCGCAGTTGAGCATATGTGGGTGGCTGAGGTGCCCAATTTGGCCCAAGTGCTTAAGGTGTTAAAACAGGATAATGTCTGGATAGCCGGTGTGGAACTTGATCCTGCCGCCCAATTTTTCCATAAGGCCAATCTAACCGGTCCGATAGCCTTGGTTGTGGGCAGCGAAGGCAAAGGCTTGAGTCGGCTGATAAAAGACACGTGTGACTTTCTGATCAAGCTACCGATGCGGGGCCAAGTGGAGTCGTTAAATGCATCGGTAGCGTGCAGTCTGATTTTATATGAGGTTTGGCGGGCCAGAGCGTTTTCATAGGAAATAACATTAAAAAACCAGCTTCAATTTGACTTCTACTCGATTTTTAGTATACTTGATTTTTGCACGGCGCGATATGCGCCGTGTTTTTAAGTTGGAATTTGGAGGGGTGCCCGAGTGGTTAAAGGGGGCTGACTGTAAATCAGCTGGCTAGGCCTACGGCGGTTCGAATCCGTCCCCCTCCATTAATTTAGCACATCACTACACCATAAGGTTGTGTGCATTCCAGATCTATCTAAAAGTACAACAAAGGGGATTTATCATTATGGGGAAAGCAACATTTAAGCGAGACAAACCACACGTCAACATCGGGACAATTGGTCACGTGGACCACGGCAAAACGACGTTGACGGCGGCGATCACCAAAACCCTGAGCTTGAAAGGCTTTGCCGATTTCCGAGCCTTTGAACAAATCGACAACGCCCCGGAAGAAAAAGCGCGGGGGATTACCATCGCCATTGCTCACGTGGAGTACCAAACCGAAAGTCGGCACTATGCTCACGTTGACTGCCCCGGTCACGCCGACTATATCAAGAATATGATCACCGGTGCAGCGCAGATGGATGGCGCGATTTTGGTGGTGTCGGCGCCGGATGGACCGATGCCGCAGACGCGGGAACACATCTTGCTGGCGCGCCAGGTGGAAGTGCCAGCGATGGTGGTCTTCTTGAACAAAGTGGATATGATGGACGATGAAGAACTGCTGGAACTGGTGGAGTTGGAGTTGCAAGAACTGTTGAGCAGCTACGACTTTCCGGGAGATGAGATTCCGATAATCCGAGGGAGCGCGTTGGCGGCCTTGGAAGCGGACAAAGACCTGAGTGACCCGGCTTACAAACCGATCTTGGATTTGATGGAGGCGGTGGACAGTTATATTCCGACGCCGGAACGGGAAGTGGACAAGCCGTTCCTGATGCCGGTGGAAGACGTGTTCAGCATCAAAGGGCGGGGCACGGTAGCGACCGGACGGGTAGAGCGCGGCAAAGTGAAAGTGAACGAAGAGATCGAGATTGTGGGGTTGAAGGACACGCGGAAAGTGGTCGTGACGGGCGTGGAGATGTTCCGAAAAATCCTGGATGAAGGGGTAGCCGGGGACAACGTCGGGGTGCTGCTGCGCGGTATCAACCGGGATGAGATTGAACGAGGGCAGGTGTTAGCCAAGCCGAAGAGCATCACGCCGCACACGACGTTTGTGACGCAAGTGTATGTGTTGAAGAAAGAAGAAGGGGGACGGCACACGCCGTTCTTCAAAGGCTACCGGCCGCAGTTCTACATCCGGACGATGGATGTGACGGGCGCGGTACAGTTACCGGACGGGGTGGAGATGGTGATGCCGGGAGACAACGTGGAGTTGACGGTGCAGTTGATAGTGCCGGTGGCGTTGGAAGACGGGTCGAAGTTCGCCATTCGAGAAGGTGGGCGAACGGTTGGCGCTGGTGTTATTACCAAAATCATCGAGTAAAATTCGTTGTTTAGTTAATACTCGGCAAGCTGACTTTTTTTGAAGGAGTCAGGGGGTTGAGAGGTTCGTTTTCCTCTCTGCCCCCTTTTTGTGAACTAATGGATACAATGATGATAGCTATGGGCTGCCGAGAGGAGTAGTTTGTAGTATGGCCAAATCAAAATCGAGATCGAGCAGCCCTCCTCCGACAACCACTCGGGAGACAAACCCGGTCGTTAAATATTTTAACGAAACGCGTGCTGAATTACGTAAAGTTACTTGGCCCACTCGCGATGAGACAAAGAACTTAACAATAATCATTGTTGCGGTCACTGTAGCTATGGCTCTTTTTTTAGGAACACTTGATTATCTATTTCAAGTGGTAGCCGCTGGCGTGATTAGCGGCGATCCGATCCGAATCGGAGTCGCCATTGTGTTGTTTGCCATAGCTGCGGCTGCATTTTATTTTAACAATCAAGAATTGTAGAAGTATTATACGTAAGAGTGCGCTTATGGCTGATAAAAAAGATCCTGTAGAAGATGCTGATGATATGGAAGAGCTTGAAGAGTCTCTGGAAGACGAATTAGAATCTGATGATGACGAGGCTGAAGATTCTGAGGATGAAACTTCTAATGAGCGGCCCGAAAATACAGAATGGTACGTAATTCATAGTTACTCCGGTTACGAAAACAAAGTCCAGAAAAACCTCGTGCATCGCATTGAGTCGATGGGAATGCAGGACAGCATTTTTCAAATTGTCGTACCCACCGAAGAAGAAGTCGAGTTGAAAGATGGACATCGCCGCACGGTGGAACGACGAGTCTTCCCCGGCTATATTTTGGTAGAGATGGTCTTGGATGAAGACTCCTGGTATGTGGTTAGAAATACGCCTGGGGTGACCGGCTTCGTTGGTTCTGGTAATAAGCCTACCCCTTTACGTAAAGAAGAAGTTGATAAAATTCTAAAACGGATGGAAGCGGAAGCGCCCAAGGTCAAAGTTAGCTTCAGGGTTGGCGATAGAGTTCGCATTGTAGAAGGACCGTTTGAAGATTTTACAGGTACCGTTGATGAAATCGATCTGGATCGAACTCGCGTTAGAGTGTTAGTCAACTTTTTTGGACGCGAGACCCCCATTGATCTCGATTTTTTACAAGTAGAACGAACCTGATCGTTTCTGAGTCCTTGCGATTAAATTGGCATTACGGTTATTAAGGAAATAACGCATGGCAAAAAAAATAAAAGCTATTGTAAAGTTACAAATTCCAGCAGGAAAGGCAAACCCAGCGCCGCCGGTAGGTACGGCTTTGGGGCCACATCAAATCAATATTATGGCTTTCTGCAAGGAATACAATTCCCGTACTCAACATTTGATGGGGTCCATTATTCCGGCTGAAATTACCATTTTCACCGATCAAACATTTTCGTTTATTACAAAAGCGCCGCCGGCCAGTGATTTAATCAAAAAAGCGGCCGGTCTAAGCAAAGGCTCCGGCGAACCCAACCGCAACAAAGTGGGTTCACTTACCAAAGCCCAAGTGCGCGAGATTGCCCAAAACAAAATGCAAGACCTTAACGCCATCGATATTGAAGGCGCTATGAAACAAATTGAGGGTTCGGCGCGAAGTATGGGGATACGAATAGAAGATTGATTTCTTCTATTGCCTCTGTGGGAGGGTGTCCAAATCTAAGTAGCCCGTTACGACCACTAAGGAGAATAAAATGGCAAAACATGGCAAGCAGTATCAAGAAGCAGTAAAGTTAGTTGATAGCACTAAAGATTATTCACCGGAAGAAGCTGTCGAGTTAGTTAAAAAGACATCTTACACTAAGTTTGATGGGACTATTGAAGCCCATTTACGAATGGGTCTTGATCCCAGAAAAGCCGACCAGCAGATTCGAAGTACGGTACAGTTACCGCATGGGACGGGACGTCAGGTAAGAGTCATGGTCTTTGCTGAAGGGCAAGATCAAAAAGATGCGCTCGACGCCGGGGCTGATCACGCCGGTACTGACGAATATATTCAAAAAATTCAAGAAGGCTGGTTTGAGTTTGATGTATCAGTGGCGACGCCGTCCGTTATGTCGAAAGTTGGGCGATTGGGTAAACTTTTAGGTCCACGCGGCTTGATGCCCAGTCCAAAAGCCGGTACGGTGGTTCAAGGCGCTGATGTGGGACGTGTCGTTTCAGAATTGAAGGCTGGACGGGTGGAGTTTAGACTAGATAGAACGGCCAACGTCCACGTACCGATTGGCAAAGCCAGTTTCACCGAAAAGCAACTGTTTGAAAATTTGTCGGCCTTGATGGAGTCAATTGTGCAAGCAAAACCGTCGGCAGCCAAGGGTCTGTATATTAAGCGCGTGACCTTAAGCGCTACGATGGGGCCCGGCGTAAAAGTCGATGCGATGCAGGCTATGCAGTTAAAGTTAGCCTAATATCAACGTGAATTTAAGGGATTTGCTTATATAGCTTCCTGAAACAGCTTAATATTAATCGCTGAAGACAGCAGGTGTGCTTACATAAATGCACTTAATGGATTTTTTAGCCTGCCGAGGTGAGATTGTAGAATCGGGAATGTGATCATTTAATGTGATCCATATCCTTGGATTGTTTTGTATTTTCTGCGTCTCGGCCTTGGTTGGTCGAGGCGCTTTTTGTTTAATTGAGAAATTAAAAAGAAAGGAGGATCAAAACTTGGCTATATCGCGCGAAAAGAAAGAAGAATTGGTTGCTCAGTATGTTCAGGAAATCAATGACAGCGAAGGAATTATCATTACCGAATATCGCGGTCTGAGTGTTCCCCAACTTCAAGAGCTTCGGGCCAAGATTCGCGAGGCACAGGGCAGTTATGCCGTAGTTAAAAATACGCTGGCTAAGCGTGCTTTGGAAGAAGTGGGTTTGCCAACTGCCGATGATTTGCTAACCGGTCCGGTTGGGCTAGGTTTTTGCCATCAAAATCTACCCGGCGTGGCTAAGGTAATGACCGATTTTGCCAAAGGCAATGATTTAATGGTCATTAAAGGCGGTTTAATCGGTAAAAGTGTCATCGATGAGGCGGGGGTTAAGGAACTGACAAAACTACCGCCGATCGAAGTTGTTCGTGCGCAATTGCTTGGCTTACTTAATACGCCGGCCTCTCAACTGGTTGGTACGCTTAACGCGCCAGCGTCTCAGTTTGTTGGAGTACTGTCTGGAGGCGTGCGCCAACTGGTTAATGTGCTTAACGCTTATGCCTCTAAAAACCCCGAAGAAGCAGCTTAAGTTGGGGGAATTTAGATTAGCAGGCTGTCATTAAAGTTTAACTAAAAAGATTAATCTCATCATTTAAGATATTAAGGAGTTTATAACCATGGCTGATATTGCCAAACTTGCAGATGAACTAAGTCAATTGACTGTTTTAGAAGCGGCTGAACTGACCAAAATGTTGGAAGAAGCGTGGGGAGTTAGCGCTGCGGCCCCGGCCGCCGTCATGGCTGCCGCCCCGGCGATGGCTGCGGGTGGTGATGGCGCTGGCGCTGCTGAAGCCGCCGAAGAAAAGACCGAATTTGATGTAACCCTTAAAGATGTGGGCGCGAAGAAAATTCAGGTTATTAAAGCTGTTCGTACCTTACGCTCTGACCTGGGGCTGAAAGAAGCCAAGGAATTGGTTGATAGTGCCCCGGCGAAGATTCTTGAAGCCGTTAGCAAAGAGGCCGCCGAAGACGCCAAGAGCAAATTGGAAGCTGAAGGCGCCGTCATCGAAGTAGCTTAAGAGACCGATAAAAAAAAGAACCCGCCTCAGGCGGGTTCTTTTTTTTCTAACCAATATCACTCAAGTGGTGAGATTCGCTCAACAATTTGAGCATATTCATCGGCAAGCGCTTCCGCTTCCACCTGTGACTCGGCTTCGGTTGTTATTCTAAAGTAAGGCTGATCCGGGTCAGGCACGATCAAGCCCCATTTGTTGGCGCCAAGATTGATTTTGATCCCATAGTTGGTATCTTGATTTTTGTCGTCGCTAAATCGCTCGTTGATTAAACGCATCACCCTGGGTTTGGCCTCCCACACACAAGAGACTCTTCGCTCGGCTACGTAATAGGGGGGGAGGTTTAGGGTAATATCGCTGATTGAAACTTTCTGGGTAGCTAAGAATTCCAGTAGCTTGGCCAATGCCATCAGGCCGTCCGTGGTGCTGTGAAAGTCGGGAAAAATGAAGTTGCCTTTGCCGTCGCAGCCCATAATCACGTTGTGCGTGTGAGTAACCTTTACTAGCGCATCAGACTCCATTTCGGTTCGGAGAATCTTGCCACCGTATCGTTCGGCGATTTGTTCAAAGATGTTGGGCATATTGGTGGGAATGGCGACGCTACTGCCGGGAGCATCCCTCAAGGCCAGTTCAACCATCATCGCACAGGCAGTGATCCCCTTAAGCAGCGTCCCTCGATCATCGATGAAAATAATTTTTTCTCCACCCGGATATAGCCGTGCTCCAAACTGCGCCCCCAATGCCGTGGTAATCAACTGCATCTGCTTGAGCGTTGTTTGGAGTTGAGACTGGTTGGGTAGTGTATTGATCTTATCGATATTGGCGTTGAGCGCTACTACATTGCATTGTAACTCGTCCAAAATGATGGGCAGCACATTGGCAATGGGCGCATCGGCAAAGTCGATAACCAGATTAAAGCCGGCCGCCTGAATGGCCTTCGTGTTGAGATTTTTTAAGAAATCGTCGATGTAACGTTCGCGTACATTCTGAGCATATTCTATAATGCCAATGTCGTCTAAATAGACCCGTCGGAAATCTTCCCTAAAGAAGATGCGCTCGATGGTTCGCTCTCGATCTTTGCTGATATTTAGACCGTCGTTATCCAAGAAGCGAATGTCAACAACGCGTTGATCGAAAGGGGAGAGGCGGACGTGAACGCCTGCTTCAGCCCGGCTAATTTTGGTGAAATAGCGAGCCACAGGAATCGGCTGGCTGCCTAAATCCCAGACGTTGACTCCGGCTGAGGGTAAGCCGGAAATGATGGCTCGTTTGATCATGCGCGGGCTGCGATGGGTATCGCGATTGATTGTGACTAGAGCGCCTTTGGGTAAAGTAGCGCCGAAAGCTGCCCCCAGTTTACTACTGAACTCCGGCGTTAGATCAATATTAACGACCCCGGTTACCCCATAGCGACCAAACAGCACCCGCCGGCCCTGTGAACCCCAAATAATGCTACTATTGACAATCGCCCCCGGTTCGACCTCTTTGCCCGGCCAAATTTTGACGCTGGGGTGAATGACCGCCCCTTCGCCGATAATGGTGCCATCGCCAATAACCGCGCTCTCGAACACAGTGGAATAGGTCTTTAAGCTGCACTGCCGTAATACGATGGCTCCGCTCAACTGCGCCCGTTCTCCAATGTAGCAGTTGCGCCACACAATCGAGCGGTCAATCTGAGCGCCGTTGTCAACCACCGTATAATCTCTGATAACGGTTGGCCCACGGATTGACACATCATTTTTGATTTGAACCGAGTTTCCCAGATAAATTGGCCCTTCCAGGTGAGCACTAGGTGCGATGTCTACATCCTGACCGGCCCATATCCCGTTGCCGATGTATCGCCCTAAATTGATCCCTTCAACCTTACCTTCCAAGGCATTGGCCGTAGCCCGGATGTATTCAGCAATGTTGCCCACATCGCACCAGTAACCTTCGGCGATATAGCCATAGAGTGGGTAACCTTTATCGTGCAGCATGGGGAATAAATCTTTGGCAAAATCAAAAGGGGTGTTGGCCGGGACAAAATCCAAAATATCCGGTTCCAAAACGTAGATACCGGTGTTGATATGATCAGACATCACCGAGCCGCGACTCGGCTTCTCTTGAAATTGGGTAATTTGCCCTAGAGAATTGGTAGTGATGACCCCGTATTCCACCGGGTTGGAGATATTGTATATGGCCAGGGTGGCTAAGGTTTTCGCGTTTTTGTGGTAATCGACTAAATTCGTTAGATTGAAGTTGGTCAACGCATCGCCACTGATGACCATAAAGGTGTCGTCTATAAAATCGGCCGCGTTTTTAACACTGCCGGCTGTGCCTAATGGTGTTTCCTCAACACTGTAATGAATAGGCAACCCCAGAGCCGAACCGTCGCCAAAGAAATCTTGAATGAGATCGGCCAAGTATTGAACCGTAATAACAACTTCGGTGACACCGTGGCGCTTCAATAGGTCCAGAATGTGACTCATCACGGGCTTGTTTACAATCGGTATCATGGGCTTGGGTCTTTGAATTGTGAGAGGACGAAGTCTTGATCCGGAACCACCGGCCATGACAACCGCTTTCATAAATATTTATCCCCCGTTGTTATTGGAGTTATTCTGTATTTCTATTTTGCGCAGACCTATCATACCATAAACTTAAGTTGGCGTAAATAAACATTCTTTATAAAAAATTAAAACTTGCCATATTGGTCGTATCTCACATAAAATATAAGTAGCTTTGGGAACAGTTAATTTTTAGTGAGTAAGTCGGTAAACCCATAATTATCTATGGGCAAAAGTTTAGTAACCAGAGGAGGGAAAATAAAATTTTATCTCGCTGTACCTTAATTTACCCCGAAATAATGGTTTGCCAATTAAAACAGGAGGTATTTTATTGTGTCTACCCAACTTAAGAGATTAGTAATTATCTTCTTTTTATTAGGTTTACTCATCAGTGGAGCTACCACTGCTTTCGCCTCGCCGGTTAGTCAGGGGGAGCAAGATATAGTCGATACGCTCACTGCTGACGGCCGCTTTACGACGTTGGTCAAGGCCCTCGAAACGGCCGATCTCGTTGACACGCTTAAAGGCGAAGGCCCGTTCACTGTTTTCGCACCCACCGATGAGGCTTTTGCCGCGCTACCTGACGGTGTGGTCGATGATTTAATGGCCGATGTACCGGCTCTAACCGATGTTCTGCTCTACCACGTTGTACCCGGTAAAGTGATGGCTGTCGATGTTTCTACGATGCCATCAGCCGATACGGTTTTGGGGGAAGCGGCGCCCATTTCCGTCAGCGACGGTAATGTGATGGTCGGTGATGCGAACGTGATTGTCACCGATATTGAAGCCTCCAACGGAGTCATCCATGTCATCGACGCGGTGTTGCTGCCGGAAGCAGTCGCGGCTTCGATTCAAAGCGGGACGCTGGCCGAAGGTGAGGCGACGACCGGCGACGAAGTCATGACGGAAGACCAAGCTATGGCTGAAGGCGACGCCACGATGGAAGGCGAAGCTTCAATGGAAGGCGACGCCACAATGGAAGACGAATCTTCAATGGAAGCTGAAGCCACGATGGCTGAGGGCGACACCATAGCCGAAAGCAGTACCACTGCCGAAAGCGAAACCCCGCCCGGTTTGCCGTCAACAGGCGGTCATCTGGTTTTGATGTCATTTATCATTATGGGTTTGGTTTTGGTCGGGATGATTTTAGCGTTGGGTGGTTTGGCCCTGCGCGTCGGGATAGGCTTAATCAAGTAAGCGCTACTTGCAGCGAAATCAAAAGAGGTTATCATTCGATAGCCTCTTTTTTTTATCAGGATTTTTTGTTTAATCGGCTAGAATAAAAAGTCAGCCACGTGAGAAATGATAGAATGCGAATGACACGGATCATGCGGATTTTCACAGATAAGGCTTGATTTAACAAAAAAATTCCGTGTTTATCCGTGTGGATAGCACAACACTAAACCGTGGAACCATAAAATTTGATCTAATAATCGACAGAATTAACAAGATTTACCTTAATTATGACAAATAAAATCGTGATAATCTTGTAAATCCTGTCTAACTTTTCTTTACTTCGGTTTAGTGCGGAGCTACCATCCGTGTGATCTGTACGATCTGTGTTCTATCTCCGTGAACATACAGACAATTTCAAAAAACGGGACAATGGTAAGGTGATGGGATGGTTAAGGTAACAACGCGCCTGATAGAAATGATAATCATAAGCTTGGTTCTACTTTGTTTGACGGTAGGTTGCCAGTCCATCTCCGGCTACGACTACAAAGGCGCGGTGCTTGACCCGCCAACGCCGCTCGATGATTTTGAGCTAACCGATACCAAAGGCCAGCCGTTCCACCTGAGCGACACGGACGGCGAAATTACGCTGGTTTATTTTGGCTACACCTTCTGTCCCGATGTTTGCCCCCTAACGATGTGGGATGTGAAAACAGCCCTGGCCGATGTGCCGCACAAGGATCAGGTCAATGTGGTTTTTATCTCCGTCGATCCTGAGCGCGATACGCCGGAGGTACTGGGTCGCTACATCAGCGCCTTTGGCCCCGAGTTTATCGGCCTGACCGACGAATGGGAGAAAGTTGAGGATGTGCTGCAACCGTTCGGAGCGTACGCCGCAAAAGAGGAGGTCGATGGCTCCTCCGCCGGATATCTGGTGAGCCATACCGCCCGCCTCTATTTGGTCAACCCCAAGCGCGAACTGCTGCTGATGTATCCCTTCGGCTTTGAACCGGCCGATTTGACCAGCGATCTCAATCAACTGCTTGATCAGGAGACGAGTTAAGATGAAAGCATTATCCATCGCCGGTGGGGCTATCCTGCTGGTGGGGGTGTTGGGCTGGTTGGCCTTGAGCCAGTTCCAGACCCTTCGCACGGTAACCTACGTCATTCCTCCCGGCGCCAAACAGAACATCGAAACCGGCCGGCCCGGCGCTGAATTCCCCGATGAGATTGTCTTAACCGTCGGCCTCAAAGATACCATCGTCATCGAAAATCGGGACGACGTGATCCACTCGTTTGGCCCGTTCGTGGTTGCGCCCCATTCCCAGCTTCGCAAACGGTTTGACACCCCGGTGGTTTATGAAGGCGTTTGCACCTTTCATCAAGACGAACACATGCGGATTGTAGTCAACCCGGCGCCTTGGGATTTTTCGGTCAACTAATGGTAATTTGGTCTCTTTCTTAATTTGGTGTATAAACCAAATTATCATGCCGCAACAATTATTTCGCGCCTATGAAGCCGTTTTACAGAGTTTAATCGACCAGACTCAGGCTACGGCTGCCGTGTTGGTTCTGGCCGATAGCGCCGCCGAAACGCCGCACATTCTGACCCAGGTCGGGCGGTTGACTTCGACCGGTTGGGTCCGTTTGATCGAGATAACGCCCCCTGATGTTTTTATTCAGCCGCTGGCATCACAAGGCACAACCACCGCCTTGCTGGCCGTTCACAGCGCCGGTCAGCGCCAATGGTCCCCCACCCAGCAATGTTTAATTCGGGCCGCAGCGCAAACCATTGAAAACCTCTCCCGGGACGGAAATCGTGAGTTGGATTGGCATCAAGTCACGGCGTCTCGGCGTATTTTGCCGGTTACGGAAGAAGAGTTGTGCCGCATTGTGCTAGATATCCACGATGGCCCGGTGCAAAAGATTTATGCAGCCGTGCATCGACTGAGCCATTTACAGCACCTGGCCGACCGGCTGGTAGCGACGGCAGCCGATGACGGCGATGAACCGATTGCCGCCTATCGTGAAAATCTCCAGCAGGCTGGCTGGTTGTTAGAAACCGCTCTGACGGAAATTCGGACCTTTTTGGGGACATTTCATCCCCCTGAATTCAAGCAGCGTCCGCTCTTGGACATTTTAGAAGGGTTGATTATCCAGCACGAAACAATGACGCAAGCCATCGTCCATTTTGAGGCCGGCTCTACTATTCCGGAAGTTGATGTGCCGATTAAGATCGCCCTCTATCGCATCCTGCAACAGGCCCTGACCAATGGCGTCCTGCACGCCGGCGTGACCGAGCAGTTTGTCTACTTGTGGTTGCATCAAGACCATATTCATTTGGAAGTGGTCGATTACGGGAAGGGGTTTACGCCGCCTAGTTTGGCCGGACCGTCGGCGACAGAGCGAAATGAACATATTGGCTTGCGGGGTATGCGCGACCGCGCGCAGTTGGTTGGCGGTACGTTTGATCTGGTCAGCCGGCCCGGCGAGGGAACCCGCATTAAAGTAAGGGTGCCGTGCTATGGCTAAGACCATTCGCGTAATTTTGGCCGATGATCATGCTTTGGTGTTAGACGGGCTAAAGCTTCATTTGGCCGACACCAACGACATCGAAGTGGTGGCGACGGCCAGCGACGGCGAAGCGTTATTAAGCGCAATCGAAATTCACCGGCCGGATGTGGTCATTACTGATCTGATGATGGCCGGGATGGATGGCTTTGCCGTTCTGGAGCAGATCCGGCAGCGTAATTTACCGGTGCGCGTGTTGGTCTTAACCGCCCTGGCCGACGGCCAAGCCCTACAACGGGTGGTTGAGTTAGAAGCTGACGGCATTGTGCTTAAAACCGAGCCGTCCCGCCAGATGATCGAAGCGATTAGACAAGTGGCGGGTGGGCAGGTTGTCTACCCGCGCGCGGTCCATAACTGGCTGCTGCGCCGAGCCAGTCGCCACCAGACCGCCCCTGATGCCGACCCCACCCACACCCTCTCTGACCGCGAGAAAGAGGTGCTGGCCCATATTGCTCAGGGTAAAACCAATCAAGAGATTGCCTCCTCATTGCATCTCAGTGAAAATACGGTCAAATATTACCTCAAGAATGTTTATCAAAAACTGCAAGTTCACAATCGCACCGAAGCGGCCCGGATTTACCTAAAAGGTAAAGAGACCGATTCTTAGCGGTGACGGTTACTTTTGAAGGGACAAAATCGTTGATTTTGTCGACCGGATGAGTGGTTTTGAGCCAGCGCCCGTCACCTTGCCCGCCCTACCCATTTGGGTAGGCATACCCCACCTAAAAATGTTAATCTGCTTCACCCTTTCTAGTGTTACATTTTTCACAAACGTTTGATATAGTTACCGTATACTCTGGAGGCAACTTATGCAGTCAGTTGAAGGCTGCTCGCTTATGAAACAACTATCGTTCGATAAATTAGGAGAGGGTTAATGCAAAGACAGCGGCCAATTATCTTGGGCATCGTGGGCGACAGCGCCGTCGGTAAAACCACGATCAGTCAAGGACTGGTTAAGATTTTAGGGCAGGACCGAGTCACACACTTTTGTACCGACGATTATCATAAGTACGATCGCCGCGAGCGGGCTGAATTGGGTATCTCGGCCCTGCACCCCGATTGCAACTACCTGGATATTTTAGAACTCCACCTGGAGCGACTGCACTACGGCCAGCCCATCCTCAAACCGATCTACGACCATTCGACCGGGTCGTTAGTGCGGCCTGAATACATCCATCCCCGCGAATTCGTCATTGTCGAGGGGCTGCTGGGTTATGCCACTCCGGCGATGCAGCAATTTTATGATGTTAAAGTTTATTTGGAGCCGCTTGAGGAGCTGCGTCATATTTGGAAAATCAAGCGCGATACCACCAAACGCGGCTACACCCGCGAGCAGGTCATCGCTTCCTTGAAAAAACGAGAGTGTGACTCGGCCAACTTCATCCAACCGCAACGCAAAGCCGCCGATATTGTGGTTCGCTTCAGCCCGCCGGCCGGCGTTAAGCCTGAGGACGCCGGCTCTCACCTCGACGTGCGGCTGACTTTGCGCCCGACCATTCCCCACCCCGATTTGAGCTATCTTTTTGAACGAAACGGCTCGGCCGTTCGGATGGAAATGAAACGGGCCGATAACCGGCCGGCCGATGTGTTGGAAATCGACGGCAACGCGACCGCTGATCAGACCACGGAGTTGGAGGATGCCATCTGGCAGCACCTGCCCGATTTGCGGCCGCTGCGCGAAGAAGAGTTCGGCGACTATCAAGACCAGACCGAAATGCGGCACAGTTCGCCGTTGGCCCTGTCTCAACTGCTGCTGGCCTATCATCTACTGCGCCAGTATAACAATGTTGCCCGTATGCCCTTTGCCCCGCCGGTCGCGGCCTTAAGTCGATTGGGGTCGGTGCCGGCGTCAAGACCCCTAGCCTAGATGAGATATGACAACACTCCAAGCCCTTATTTTTGATGTAGACGGCACTCTGGCCGATACCGAACAACACGGCCATCTTCCGGCCTGCAATGACGCCTTTGCCCAGTTAGGTTACTCTATCCACTGGAGTTGGGATGAATTCAAGGCGATGCTGCCGGTGCAGGGAAATGCCTTACGCATGCGTCAAACGCTTGAAAAAAGAAGGCCGGCCATGTCGCCGGAAGCGTTAGACCACGCCGTGGCTGAATTGGCCCAATTGAAGAAACGATTATATATCGAAAAATACCTACCTCGATTACGACTGCGGCCGGGCGTGAAACGGCTCATTACCTCTGCTGTGGACCGTGGTATTCGGTTGGCCATAGTCTCGTCATCCTATGAAGCGCAGATTGCCGCGCTGCTACAGTACCGTCTCTCGGATGTGGCCGGCCTGTTTAAGCCGCTGCTGGGTAAGGAGAGCGGGCGCAAAACAGCTCCGGAATCGCCGGTGTACCGCCGCTGTCTGGCCGAGTTGGGGACAGACCCGGCTCAAACGTTGGTGATTGAAGATTCGGCCGTGGGCTTCAAAGCCGCCCATCGAGCCGGCCTGCCGTGTGCGGTCATTTATAATGACTACACCTTTGGCGAGGATTTTGCCGGCGCGGCCCTGGTCGCCCGCAGTCTGGAACCCTTTACACTTGATCAATTAGCCGCCCTGTGCCTGCCGGCTGAAGCGGCGTAAGGTCTATCATATAAATCCTACTCCTAAAAAATTATTCCAAAGGAGTGAGATAGTCTCAATCGAGACGACATCGATGATGATAATTAACCGGAGCGACAAAGCTTGCTTTGTCATACTGGCCGTAAGGTCAAAGTAAACTTTGACGCTCCAGCTTTGTATTTTTAAAGGAGTTGGAATATGAGCTATACAACCGATGTGAAAGATTTGGAAACCACGGCTATCAACGCCATTCGCTTTCTGTCCGCCGATGCGGTGCAGCAGGCCAATTCGGGTCATCCCGGCCTGCCGATGGGGACGGCCGCTCTGGCTTACACCCTCTGGACCCGTCACCTACGCCACAACCCGAAGCATCCCGGCTGGGCCAACCGCGACCGGTTTATCCTGTCCGGCGGTCACGGCTCGATGCTGCTCTACTCGCTGCTGCATTTAACCGGCTACGATCTACCCCTGGCTGAACTGAAAAATTTCCGCCAGTGGGGCAGCCTGACTCCCGGCCACCCGGAGTATGGCCTGACCCCCGGCGTCGAAACTACCACCGGCCCTCTGGGCCAGGGCTTTGCCAACGGCGTCGGCATGGCGATTGCCGAAGCTCATCTGGCCGCCACGTTCAACCGAGACGGCTACAACATCATCGACCACTACACCTACGCCATCGTCACCGACGGCGATTTGATGGAAGGCGTCGCCTCGGAAGCGGCTTCGCTGGCCGGCCACCTGCGCTTAGGCAAATTGATCTATCTGTACGATGACAACCACATTTCGATTGACGGCAGCACCGACCTGGCCTTTACCGAAGATCGGGGCGCGCGCTTTGAAGCCTACGGCTGGCAAGTGCTGCGCGTGACCGACGGCAACGACGTCGAAACCATTGACGCGGCCATCAGCGCCGCTAAAGACGATCCTCGACCCTCGCTGATTATGTGCCGAACGCACATCGGCTATGGACTGCCCACCAAGCAGGACACTGCCGGCGCTCACGGTGAACCGCCCGGCAATGACGAGTTGAACGGGGCCAAAGAAAAGCTGGCCTGGCCGTTGGAACCGCGTTTTTATCTGCCGGGTGTAACGGTGGAATTTTTCAGAAGCGCTGTTGATCAAGGCGCTCAACTGGAGAGCGTTTGGACAGCCCTTTGGCAAGCGTATCAGCGAGACTATCCTGACTTGGCCGCCGAGTTAGACCGTCGTCTGAGCGGGCAGTTGCCGCCCGATTGGCCGGCGTTGCTGCCCACCTTCCCCGCCGACGCCAAAGGAATGGCCACCCGCGCTGCCTCCGGAAAGGTCATCAATGCCCTGGCCGCGAAGCTACCGGAACTGGTCGGCGGCTCGGCCGACCTTTCGCCTTCCAATAAAACCTGGATCAATGACGAACCGGACTTTCAAGCCGATACGCCCGCCGGTCGCAACTTCCATTTCGGAGTACGCGAACACGGGATGGCTGCTATCCTGAACGGGATGGCCGTCCACGGGGGGCTGATCCCTTACGGCGGCACGTTCTTGGTCTTTGCCGACTATATGCGCCCGGCCATCCGGGTGGCGGCCTTATCGCATCTGCCGACCATCTTTGTCTTCACCCACGATAGCATTGGCCTGGGCGAAGACGGCCCCACCCACCAGCCCATCGAGCATCTGGCGACGTTGCGGGCCATACCCAACCTGGTCACCTTGCGCCCGGCCGATGCCAACGAAACCTCGGTGGCCTGGCAGGTCGCGCTGGAACGACGCAACGGGCCGACCGCCTTAGCCTTGACCCGTCAGAACGTGCCTATCCTGGACCGAGCCGTCTACGCATCGGCAAGGAACGTAAGCAAAGGCGCTTACGTTCTGACCGATGTGGGTGATGATGATCCGGCCTTAATCCTAATGGCGTCCGGCTCAGAAGTGGAATTGATTGTCGCTGCCGGCCATCTGTTGACGGAAGAGGGCATTGGGGTTAGACTGGTCTCCTTCCCCAGTTGGGAACTGTTCGAAGCGCAGCCCAAAAGCTACCAAGACGAGGTTCTCCCGCCGCACCTGACCGCCCGGCTGGCCGTTGAAGCGGGCATTGCCCAAGGCTGGCATCGGTGGGTTGGCTGCCGGGGCGATATCCTGGCCTTAAACCGCTTTGGGGCGTCCGCGCCGTACAAGACGGTGTATGAGAAGTTAGGGTTAACCGTAGCCAATGTTGTGCAGCGAGCCAAACAACTGCTGTAAGATCTGTTAACACAAACAACATTTGGAAATTTGTCATGTCTGGCCTAAGGAGTAATACTTTAGATCAGTAACCGAGCCTATAGCCGGTAACGAGAAAAACTGATTTCACCCTCACCCCGTCGCTGGCGCGACTCCCCTCTCCCTTAGGGAGAGGGGGTGGGGGTGAGGGGTATTTTCATAGGAGAACAATCATGCAAACACCCATCACCCAATTAGTTAATTTAGGACAATCAATCTGGTACGACAATATCGAGCGTCGGCTGTTGCAAAACGGCGAACTGGCGGCGATGATCGGGCGAGGCGACATTCGAGGGTTAACCTCGAACCCGTCCATTTTCAACAACGCCATCGCCAAATCGACCGATTACGATGCCGACCTGCTGCCGCTGGCCAAAGCCGGTAAAACCCCGGTGGAGATTTTCGAGGCGTTGGCCGTTGATGACATTCGGGCCGCGGCTGACCTGCTGCGCCCGCTGTACAATGAAACCAACGGCGGCGATGGCTATGTGAGCCTGGAAGTCAACCCGACCCTGGCTCACGAATCCGAAGCCACGCTATCTGAGGCTAAACGGCTGTGGGCCTGGGTAGACCGGCCTAACCTGATGATTAAAATTCCGGCCACCATCGAGGGACTGCCGGCCATTCGGCAGGCGATTGCCGCCGGGATTAATGTCAACGTCACCCTCATCTTCTCCATCGAGCGCTACCAGGCGGTCATGGATGCCTATCTATCCGGCCTTGAGGATCGTCTGGCTCAGGGGTTACCTCTAAACCGTATCGCTTCGGTGGCGTCTTTCTTTGTCTCGCGCATCGATGTGGCGGTTGACCGGCAGTTGGAGGCGCTTGGTTCCGAACGGGCTGCGGCCTTGCTGGGTAAAACCGCCATCGCCAATGCCCGGCTGGCCTATCAAGCCTTCAAAGCGGTCTTTAACAGCGACCGTTTTGCCGGGCTAAAGGCCGCAGGCGCGCAGTTACAGCGGCCGTTGTGGGCTTCGACCGGGACCAAGAACCCGGCCTACTCCGATACGCTCTATGTCGATGAACTGATCGGCCCCCATACCGTCAACACCATGCCGCCGGCCACCCTGGATGCCTTCCGCGACCACGGCCAGGCCGCGCTCACCATCGAAGCCGATTTGGCCGGGGCTAGCCAGGTTATGGCCGAGTTGGCCGCGCTGGACATTTCGCTGGACGACGTGACCCGCACGTTAGAGGTAGACGGGGTCAAAGCCTTTGCCGATGCCTTTGCTTCGCTGCTGGCTACGATTGAACGGCGGTGTTCGGTCCCGGCGTAGAAAAGCTGTAATAGGGAGTCGATGTCATGAAGCTAAGACCTGACAGGTTTTACAAGACACGGGTAGGTGTAAATAAAAGGCCGATTGGGGCAGACTTTACGCCGAACGGTGGCTTCGGAAACCTGTCAGGTCTAGTTCATCTGTCTTAACTACATAGGACTGGCATAAGCAACGAATGATCGAGACGATATCACAACACCGACCGCTAATGTTAGGCGTCGTGGGCGATAGCGCGGCCGGTAAAACCACGTTAACCCAGGGCCTGGCCGCGTTGATGGGGGTCTCGGAGGCCGCCCTGGTCTGCACCGATGACTACCATAAGTACAGCCGCACCGAGCGACGCGGGCTGAACCTGACGGCGCTGCATCCCGACAACAACTATCTGGATATCGTGGCCCAGCATCTTAGCCTGCTGCGGGTGGGACAGCCCATTCTCAAGCCGATGTACAACCACCGCACCGGCCTGCTGGAAGCCCCTGAATATATCAATCCCAACGAACTGGTCATTATTGAGGGGTTGTTGGCCCTGGTGACCCCGGCCATGCAGCGCTGCTTCGATGTGACCATTTATCTTGACCCGGAGGAGAGTCTGCGCCGGCAGTGGAAGGTCAACCGCGACACCATCGAGCGCGGCTACCGGGCCGAGGATGTACGGGATTCGATGACGCGCCGCCATTCCGATAGCCAGAAGTACATCTGGCCCCAAAAAGAGGTGGCCGATCTGATCATTCGCTTCTACCGCTCGGACGACCGGGCCGACTGGGACAATGCCCATCTCAATGTGCGGTTGGTGCAGCACCATACCTTGCCCAGCCCCGATTTGAGCGAGGTGCTGGCCCAATCTCATGAGGGTCAGCGGCCCAGTATGCGACTGGAGAAAGACGTCTGGAGCGGCAATGGGCCGGTGGATATTTTAGAGATTGACGGCGATATCAGCCCGGACAAAGCCAGAGCCTTAGAAGAGTTGTTGTGGCAGCAGTTGGCGCTGTCAGGCCATTTCCACCCCGAAAATGTAGGCCGTTACCGCGAGAGCGGGATAGAGCATCACTCCCCCCCGCTGGCGCTAACCCAACTGCTGGTGGCCTACTACCTCTCGACGGTACGCGCCTACCGGTCGGTGACCTCTTAATGGCCGGCGGTTTCGACGTGGTTGCCGCCGGAGTATATGGGCGAGTGAGGATGCGCTACATTGAAGTGTAGCCGCACCTCATAGTGAGTCGCCGCCGATCACTATGAGATACGCGCTTGATCACTATGAGGTACGCGTTAGATCACTATGAGATACGCGCTTGATCACTAAGAGATACGTGATAGATCCATAACCCGGACGAGCCAGAACCAAAAAATAAAACGCAAGGGGCGCAGAAGACGCCAAAGTCATAAGCGTTAAAGTATCGCCTCCTCGCAGGCTGTCGGGTTTTATGCCTCACCCCCCGACTTAATAGCCGGCCGTTTTTCCCTCCCCCATTCTAAATTTACATCTGTTACTAACCGTCGAGCGGACTGCGAACGCCCATTGGCCCCTGATTGAGGACATGGGTATAGATCATAGTCGTGCGCACATCTTTGTGGCCGAGCAGTTCTTGGACGGTGCGGATATCATAGCCGTTTTCGAGGAGGTGGGTGGCGAAGGAATGGCGGAAGGTGTGGGGGCCGACAGGTTTGGTGAGACCTACCTGTTTGGCGGCTTGTCTAACTGCTTTTTGGAGACCACTTTCACTGGCGTGATGACGCCGGATGATGTTACTGCGGGGATCGTTGGATAAATTGCGAGAAGGAAAAACGTACTGCCAGGCCCAGTCGCGATCAGCGTTGGGGTATTTGCGGGCTAGGGCATTGGGCAGATAGACTTGACCATAGCCTTGTTTTAAGTCGTCTTGATGTTGCAGATTGACCCGGTGCAAATGAGACGTTATTTCCGGTTTAAGGTTGTCGGGCAAGAGGGTGACCCTATCTTTGTCTCCTTTGCCGGCGCGAACGACAAGGTGGTTTTGAGCAAAATCAACATCTTTAACGCGCAGGCGAAGGCACTCGGTTAAGCGTAAGCCGGAGCCGTACAGTAGTTTAGCCATCAGTTGATAGGTGCCGGAGAGCGCGGCGATGACGGATTGACACTCTTGTTTGGTCATGACCACCGGCAACCGCTTGGGCTTCTTGGCCCTTAGGGCATTGACATTTTGGATGTCAATATTGAGGACATGCTGATACAAGAATAAGAGGGCGCTAAAGGCTTGGTTTTGGGTGGAGGCCGCCACATTTTCAGTAACGGCCAGATGGTTTAGAAAAGCTTCTATTTCAGGTCGGGCCATCTCTTGGGGGTGGCGTTTGTTATGGAAGAGAATGTAGCGTTTGACCCAATAGACGTAAGCTTCTTCGGTACGAAGTGAATAGTGTTTGCGACGGAGAACATCGCGGAGTTGATCGAGCAGTTTGCGAGGGCGGGTTGATGACATATCGAACTCCTGGTAGTTGACAGGGGTAGCTATATTGGTTTAGAATGAAGATAGGTATGCTGAAAGCTGTCGGCTTAATACCGCCGGTTAAAGGATGTAAAAAGATTATACCGAATTTTTTCGGGATATTCCAACGCCAGGGAATGATATGCCGATTTGTTTCGGGATATCCTGCAATTGGTAGGGATATGCCGCGAAAAATCGGTTAAATAATTGTTGGACGAAACAGGTGTTCTAAATAAGACAAAAGTGTGGTTGTCAGGGGGAGAATGATAAGCTATCCTGGGAGGGATGCTAAAGAACCTGATAACCTACCGCACCAGTTACACCAACCTGACAGTGGCCGATATCTTGCGGGAGTATTGGCCGGAGTACAAAAAGCGCTATAAGGTCAGCCCGGAACAAGCCCGGGTAGCCGGGGCGGTCATGGCCTGCCGCACCCCGGCTTTAGGAGGGCGAGTCGATCAATGCGGCGAGTGCGGCTGTTGGGTGTTTAGTTTCAACTCGTGCCGGGACCGACATTGCAACCAATGCCAAAAGTTTGAGCGAGCCAAATGGGTGGAGAAACAAAAGATTTGGCAGCTACCGATCCCGTATTTCCACGTCATCTTCACGACCGACCACGCCATCAATGAGCTAGTCCGTGAGAACCAAACGGTCATCTACAACCACCTGTTCCAAAGTGCGCAGAAAAGTCTGCAACAACAAGCCAAAGAAGAGCTAGGCTGTCAGTTAGGGATCACGGCGGTGTTGCATACGTGGGGCCAGAAGCTGGATGAGCATATCCATGTGCATTGTATTGTGAGTGGAGGGGGTTTAGCCCTAGCTGGTAGCAGCTGGCGGTCGAGTGGGCTGAAATATTTGGTCGATGTGAAGGCCTTATCGGTGAAGTACCGGGACAAGTTCTGTGAGGGCTTGAAGCGCTTGCTGCGGCGAGGGAAGTTGAAACTGAAGGCGGGGCAGCGGGTTGAGACAGTGGAGGCGATGCTGGCTAGCATCCAGGCCAAGAAGTGGGAAGTATTTGCCAAGCCGTTTGGCGAGCCAAAGCACGTGATCGAATATCTGAGCCGGTATGTGCATCAGGTGGCCATCTCGAATTACCGGTTAGAAGGGCTAGCAGAGGGCGTGGTCCGGGTGAAGTATCACGACAACCAGGCCGAGGGCGAAGAGAAAGTGCTGCGGCTGCCGGTGCTGGAGTTCATGCGGCGGTGGCTGTTGCATATCCTGCCGGCTGGCTTTATGCGGATCCGGTATTACGGCTTGCATCACAGCAGCGCCCGTAAAGAGAAGTTGCCGGAATGTCGGGCGCACTTTGGCTTATCGCGGGCCTTGCCAGTGATAAAAGAATTGGTTTTGTTGGAGTGGTTGCAGGAGCTATTGGGTGACGAGGCCAATGCGTGTCCACGCTGTGGAGCGCAGCGGAGTATGTTCCTGCGCCGGGAGTTCGATGAGTTACCGTGGCTGGTGGCCCTGCTGTTGAGCCTGATTGGTCAACCGACAGGCAAGGGGGTGCGACCGTGAGTGGCGGTCAAAGGGGGCGGCCCGGAGCCTGGGAAGGGCGGAGTGCGTCGGGTGGTCGAAATCGGGGCCAAAAGGGCCGAAAAAAGGGTGTTCATCCGCCAGAAAGTGACCGCTGCCTGGCTCGCCAGCGGCGTTGTGGCTGGCCGGCCAGCGTGCGTTTAGCGACCAGGTAGGGGAGCAATCCCCCACTGACAGACCGTGTAAATTCGTCCAACAAGGGCGGTGAAGCCGATGCCCAGAGATAAAGAAGGGCGCAGGGGTGTCGGCTGAGGAGCGTAAGTCATGGTGAGGTTGATGAGGCTAAGTGTAGTGACCGTAAGCGGCGTGGTGTTGGTATGACAACCTCGCTGTTTTGTGGTCTCTCCTTGCGGCACGGCTTACCTTAACCGTTAGGCCGCTGGATTTGGCATGAAGGCAATCATTTACCAACCGTAAGCGGTTGAAAGTGGAACAGAAAGTACAGGCCATAGTTACCGCCGGGGTTATGCGTACAGCGTAGAAAACTGGCTCTCAAACTAGCTGGTCGTAAGCGGTGAAGTGTAAACGGGTCAGGCAATAATAGTAACTCTTTTGGTAGGCGTGTTCTGCCCGGCAAAACCAACTAGGGAGAGGAAAAGCCCTAATGGTAAAGCGACTGGTTAGCAGGAAAGGAAGATAAGCATGAAAAAAATAGTTACACATTTAGGGTTGAGTATAATCTTGTTGCTTTGGTTACAACCAAAAATTGTGAGAAGTAATGAGCAAACGTTCCAAGACATCCAAACTATCGCCACTAATGGATCTACGAACTGGGAATTTTTCACTATTGGCAACAATTCCTACCTAATTGTAGCTAACCAATATAATGATTCCTCACGTAATATAAATTCAAAAATATATAAGTGGAATGGGGCCAGTTTTGTCGAATTCCAAATTATTCCTACTAATGGTGCTGTTGATTGGCAATTTTTCACTATGGATAGTAATTCCTACTTGGTTGTAGCTAACAACCATAACGATTCTTCTTTAAATATAAATTCAAAAATATATAAGTGGAATGGGGCCAGTTTTGTCGAATTCCAAACTATTCCTACTAATGGTGCTGCTGATTGGGAATATTTCACCGTTGATAATAATTCCTACTTGGTTGTAGCTAACCAACAAAACGGTTCCTCATATAATATAGATTCAAAAATATATAAAATATATGAATTGTCTTTTTACACCTACATGCCTGTCATCATAAAATAATTGCTAGGGAAACAAAACGTGACACTATAACTAATCAAAAATGTAACTGCTCAGGCGTTTTACCCAATATCAGCGGCCTAAGTTAAGGTCAGCCGGGGCGTCACCGCCCCGACTGCCTGTTCCGAACGGAGCGTGACACTTTGGCATCACTCCGCTCTTCAACGGATTGGCTGTTGACCTCAGCACCGTTGACCGTGAACAAGGTCGTGGCAGTGGCCGTGGAGGAGGCTCAAATTAGCGTAACGGTTATCGGAATGATTACCGTTGACGTGATGAACCTCGACGACATCCGCTGCCGAGAACGGAAGATGGCAATTATCGCATTTGCCGCGTTGCCACTTCAAGAGTTTGACCACCCGCAAGGGCTTGAGCGGGTCGCGCATCAACCGTTGCGCCCAGTAGACCCAATCGCCATCGAACGGACTTTTGGAGGCAATGACTTTGGTGTGGCGTTTGATAGCCGTTTGAGCGTGATAGTGGAGGTAGTGAGTGCCATCGCTGAAGCGAATTTTGCCCAGATGCTGACGCCAGTAACGACGATAACACCATTTCCACCACTTACGGGGGTGGCGAAACAAGGCCCAACGCTTGAGTTTGTAAAAGAGTTGTTTGGTCATCCGGTCGAAAATGGCTTTGGCACTACAACAGCGAAAGTAATTGACCCAGCCCCGAATGACGGGGTTGAGGTGGCCAATCAAGCCGGCCTGAGCCGCGCCGCGATAGGTGCGGATAAGCTGCTTGAGGTGGGCCAGATGGCGTTGTTGGGCCTTCCGGCTCGGTTTGATAATGGTCTTGAAGCCGGCCTGACCACGGTATGACCGGGTTTTGTATCTGCCCACGGGGTATTGACGAATGTTGAAACCCAGAAAATCAAAACCGACCCGCCCTTGGTGAGGGGTAAGGGTGTGACTGATTGACGTTTTTTCGGGCTTGAAACGCAGTCCGATTTTATCCAGCCATTGTTCTGCCTGAGCCTTAATAAGCATTAGGGTGTCAAGGTCGGGATGGAGGATGACCAGGTCATCGGCAAAGCGGATGATGGCTGGTTGGTGGTAGCGTGACCAGGCCGCTCGGAGGTCTTGCTCGAAACCGTGCAAGGCAATGTTCATTAACAAAGGCGAGACCACTCCACCCTGCGGTACACCGCTGTCGGGAAAGAGAGTTTGGTCTCGGTCAATGATACCGGCCTTGAGCCAACTCCGAACTAGTTTGGTAATCGGGGCGATGGTCGATAGTTTGGACAAGAGGGCCTGATGGTTGATGGTATCGAAGCACTTTTCCAGGTCGGCGTCGAGCACGAATTTGGGTTTGAGGCGGATGTGGTTAAAGATGGCTTCGATGGCATCGTGGGGACTGCGTCCAGGTCTGAAACCATAGGAGTTGGGTTCGAAAACGGCTTCCCATTCCGGTTCCAACACCAGTTTGACCAACGCCTGACGGGCGCGGTCAAACATTGTGGGGATACCTAATGGTCTGAGTTCGCCATTAGGTTTGGGCAGATACGTCCGGCGGACCGGGTCTGCCGCCTGGTCAAGGTCACGCAGACGGCGGACATAAGCCAGCCGTTGCGGGGGTGTCAAAGAAGCAACACCATCCACTCCGGCGGTGCGTTTGCCGCGATTGTCTTGCGAGACCTGGCGCACGGCCAGAGACCGGGCTGACCAGGAGCGAAGCAGCAGCCGCTGTAAGTTGCGGACCGTCCTGACATCGTTCCGGCGTTTGGCTTGGTAGATGCGTTTTTGGAGGCGGAAAACATTACGCTGAAGTTTCTTCCAGGGTAATGTTTGCCACACTTCACTCGATTGTTTAACCGATGTCATAAGCGGTGACCTCCATCTGTGCCGCTACCTTCCAATCCATCGGACCCACGTCAGCTTATCCCAACCATTACATTGGGCCTTTGCTTCTTGGGACATCCTACCTGGCGTGGGCATCTGGCTGGTTACCTACTCGCTCTAAGGCGAGAACCAACGCCGGGTTACTCCGTTCCGTAGATTGATGGGGTGGTGACCTTAGGTCGCTGCTTTACGCCGGTATCTATGCGGGATGGTTACGATGCGCGGATTGACCGCATCGCCCAAGATACGCATCCGTTTTGGACCGGGCCTGTTAACCAGCGTTGGCCCGTTCACTTTGACGACGCTTCAACCACAGCTTCACTCGTCGTTGACCATAGTCACTTGCTAAACGGAGCGATAGCGTCTGGTTCGCCATCTTCCGTCGTTTCATCCCGCTTCTGCCCTTTGCTGACCAGTCGCCAGACAGGGGATGATGCTGTTAGCCGAACCATCTCGGCAGTTGGACTTGATGAAGTCCCTCAGATAGGGTATCATCGCACCAACATCAATCTACAGTTGTCAAAGAACAGCGAACCGTTCTTTGCCGCCCATCCCCCGGTCTCATAGGACCGGTTTCGGACGAACGGATCGCACCAATGCCATTTGTGCCGACCCATTAAGCTCGGTTTTTGGCGCAAGGCTTGGTTTTAATTGAAGTTGTCTTTGGACAGCACAACGGCGGCGTTATACCGCTGGGTTGAGTGAGGCAAGAATAAAGGATTGTTTATGCCAGAGAGACTCAAAGATCTGTTTTTCTCAGATAAATTCATCACAGAATTGGGAGATGCCATTCAAGATGTTTATCCCGATTTTGACCAGGAAGAATTCAATCGTCTGATATATGGTGATGATTGGAGAAGCAAAGAACTGAAACAGAAGATGCGTCATACCACGCATTGTCTGGCAGCCACATTGCCTGAAGATTATCCAACAGCACTAAAGATGCTGACAGAAATCGCTCCCAATTTCGAGAGCTTTGACGCTATGGTTTTTCCGGATTATGTCGAATGCTATGGATTGGATGATTGGGAAATGTCACTTCCAGCATTGGCTTTGTTTACTAAATACTCCAGCTCTGAGTTCGCCATCCGCCCATTTCTGGTGAAAGACCCGCAAAGAGGGATGCGCTATATGTACCAATGGGCTGAGGACGAGAATCATCACGTGCGACGTTTGTCAAGTGAAGGATGCCGCCCCAGACTTCCATGGGCAATGGCTTTACCTGAGTTCAAGAAAGACCCGAAACCCATTCTACCAATAATGGAAACTCTCAAGAATGACCCATCGGAATACGTGCGAAAGAGTGTGGCCAATAATCTGAATGACATCTCCAAAGACCATCCCGATGTAGTGCTGGATACTTGTGAACGGTGGTATGGTCAAAACAAAAACACTGACTGGATTGTGAAAAGAGCTTGTCGCACGCTACTCAAGGCGGGCAATAAACGAGCGTTATTGCTGTTTGGTTTTGGTGATCCAAAGCAGATAACGGCAGAGAATTTGGCATTTGAGGAACAAAAACTGACTGTTGGAGATGAATTGCAGTTTGCTTTCGAAATGAGCTTGAATGCGGAGGAACCTCAGTGGATAAGGTTGGAGTACGGGGTTGACTTTGTCAAAGCCAAAGGCAAGTTATCGCGCAAGATATTCCAGATTAAAGAAGCCAGCTTCGAGCCGGGTAGTCATACAATCTCCAAGAAGCATTCATTTAAGGACCGATCGACCCGAAAACATTATCCAGGCGAGCATCAGATCACAATCATTGTCAATGGAGATGAGAAGGCAAAGGGTAGTATTGAGTTAGGAGAGGTAGTCTCAACCGGCAAAGAATGAAATTTAGTTTCATTCCTGTTTTGCGTAAGCGATATAACAAATTAATGCACGCGAATTGCTACCGCCCGTTTTCACAACGGTTATGTGCTGGCAAAGAAATGGGTGATTGTAGCGTCCACAGCCAGCTCGCAATCGCGTAATTTCAAGCGTTAGGGTGCTGGTGGATTGGTGTGTCCTAATCAATGAAACCCAATAACAATAAATCACTCATTAGAAAAAAATACATTGTGACAAATGTGAGTATTCCACAACTTAGGCTATATAGCCCATGCAGTAGTATGTGATTTGATTGCCAACCGCGATAGAAATTTTGAAAGTTGGAAGCAGGAAGTACTCTGTTTGCGGGAAATTTGATCCAAGACCAGATAATCGCTATCACGGCCAAAACGCCTGAAAGAGCATAGGCAATTTGAATAAAGCGTTGCTCATACCAGTACAATAAAGGATTTTGTTGACGTAATTGGGCAAAACGTTCTACGGAAACGCCTAGATTCTCCCAAATGATTACTGATGGCGAACGGTGTTCATAATCCCACGATGGGGTACAAATAACAGGTTCGCCTGCATATTTGATTGAGCAAGACTTTGCTGTTGTACGATGATTGTCTTGATAGCGCACCTCAATCTCTAGTAGCCTATCTTCAAAAACTGTTGTGCAGTGAGCAGTCAATACGTTGCCAGTTGGCTCACAGTCTAATCGAGTGCCTTGAATTTGGTATAATTTATCGTATCCAGCTAAGAACTTGATTGAGTAAATATCACTTTTTACGTCACTTGGCGACAAAGGGCGTAAAACGAAATGTAAGCCAACAACTAATAGAAGTAGTATGAAGATTAGTTTGATTATATGCCAGAAGTTTTTCATATTTTTATCATCCTTATGTAAGTTGCATCTAGAAGGTTATCATGTCGGCGTTTGTTGTGCAACTGATAAATTCGCTAATTTTTTAGGTAGGTAATTTGGCTAACTAAAAGCATCTTGTATACGCAAATTGCGCCTAAGTTAAGGTCAGCCGGGGTGTCACCCCGCCGACTGCCTGTTCCGAACAGAGCGTGACACTTTCGCATCACTCCGCTCTTCAACGGATTGGCTGTTGACATCAGCATCGTTGGCCGTGAACCAGGTCGTGACAGTGGCCGTGGAGCAGGCTCAAATTAGCATAACGGTTATCGGCATGATTACCATTAAGGTGATGAACCTCGACCACATCCTCTGCCGAGAACGGAAGATGGCAATTACCACATTTGCCGCGTTGCCACTTCAAGAGTTTGACCACCCGCAAGGGCTTGAGCGGGTCGCGCATCAACCGTTGTGCCCAGTAGACCCAATCGCCGTCGAACGGACTTTTTAAGGCAATGACTTTGGTCATCCTACCCGGCGTGGGCATCTGGCTGGTTACCGACTCGCGCTAAGGCGAGAACCAACGCCGGGTTACTCCGTTGGCTAAGGTCATTATTCAAAAAGGCTACAGAAAAGAGGTCGATAGGACGGCACGCCGCAGCAAGGTTATTGGTTATTTTTCGCCTATTGAACCGTCTGTAACAAACGAAGATGTCGAGAATGATATGGCGTATGATGGTAAGGTGATTCTTAGTCTACGGTTGCGGTAGGCGCGGTCGCCGTCGGTCAAGTAAAAAAAAGCAGAGCCGATTATGGCTCTGCTTTTTAGTGTGTGTTTTTATCCTGTCCGGAGCAGTAAGGGTGAGCGTTAAACGGTTAGCAAAGTGGCCAGCCGTCCGCTGCGTATTTCTTGCCCAAAGGCGCTGCGTACTTCTAAGGCATACTGGCCGGGGTCAAGATTGGGGATGAGGAACATCAGCTCGGCGCCTTTGTTCTTGCCCACAATCTCAACACGGGTTTCGCTGCCGTTAATGAAGAAGATGCCTTGGTTGGGGTCGGTCTGGTCAAACTTCAAACGGCGACCAATCACCTGGCCCATACCCCCGGGGGTTACGATCGAATCGATATCGTCGGTATTCACGTTGGTGAAGATGTCGAGGGCTGGCTCAGGTGTGTGACTTTCTACTTTCTGCAAATTGGCTTGACTCCGCACGGAATCGCGCAGATAAGGGCTGACCTGGATGTTGACTTCCAGCGTGTGCCGCTCTTTGTCATATCCATCGATCTTGCTGTTAAAGCCGCCCTTGATAGACAGGCTAATGTAGCCGATGGGAGTACAAACCGTATAGCCTTGCAGCAGCAGATTGATCACCCCTTTGATGTACTCTTTGAGTACGGCTTCGAGGGCGGCCTCACTCACAGCGGGGTTACCTTCCAGCACGCGCTGGATGACATCCTCGTGTGTTGCTTTGCCCGTGTGCTCAACGATTGCACGATAAGGGTTTGGATCGGCTTCTAAAGTACTCTTATGTAAGACATAGGAAATTTTCATAGATTTCTCCTGTAACAAGATGGGATTCAAGTGGTCTAGTTCTGGAACGACACATCGTTGTGACGCGGCTGCGTGCCGGACCTAGGATAACCCCCACCGGGATTCATTTGTTTGTTAAAGAGCAATGTTCCATTCTAACATAAAGTCCTTAAAGCCGTCAACTGAGCCTAACAAAATTGGGCGATATGGCGTTATATTGTTATGATTGCTGTTCCCTCTACGCCATTCTTTTTTTGAGTGTGCTTCACCTCCCACGTCTCACGTTTAAGTTTCCTCGCAAACCTTTTGTGTCAAGCCGAGATGTGATATACTGACCGTAACCCCATTTCTTCGACCTCGCCCCTATAATATCTATTTCGATGCGTCGCTATAAGTTTTGTTTGTAGCGCACTTTAAGTTATCAATGGCCCGTCGATGAGTTTAACATCTACTTAAAATCTGTGGAGGAGAGTCATGACCCATCAAGCATCTGAGATTAATCATTCAACTTCAACCGGCCATAATTTGGGCAGTTCGACCTATCTTGACAAACATTATCAAGTTGCCCAATTTGAATACGAGGCAACGCTTCGTTCCGCCGGGCTTCAACCCGGTTGGCATGTGCTTGATGCCGGGTGTGGCGGCGGTGCATTTTTACCGCTTATGTCTGAAATCGTGGGGGCCTCAGGCAAGATTAGCGCCATTGATCTGGCTCCGGAGCATATTAACGCCATCGGACAGAGTTTAGCCGAGAAAAGTTTAGCTTGCCCGGTTGAAACAAGAGTGGGTAGTCTCGTCTCGCTGCCTTATGAAAATGATCAGTTTGATGCGGTGTGGAGCGCCAATGTGACCCAATATTTAACGGATGAGGAACTCACTCGAACCCTGGCTGAATTCGTTCGGGTCGTGCGGCCGGGGGGTATCGTGGCCGTCAAGGATGTTGACATTTCAGCCTGGCAGTTCCAGCCCCTCAGCCCAACCTTGATGTGGCGCTTAATTGAGGCGTGTCAAGGTAATGGGCATGTTTCAGGGGCGATGAGGGGGACACATCTCCCGACTTGGCTGCGAGAGGCGGGCTTAAAGGTTATCAAGCGTCAAACCACGTTGGTCGAAAGGTGGTCGCCGCTTCAGCCCCTTGAGCAATCGTATGTCGCCGACAATTTGAAGTTCTTATCCCATATGGCGGCGGATCTGGATTTACGTCCAAAAGATATCGCGACCTGGCACGCAATCGGTGAAGCTCCTGAGCAACTCATCAACCATTCCGACTTTTGTTACCGAGAAATGTACATTCTGGCGGTTGGGCAAGTTCCGTCGTAAAGACCATACAGGTTATTGGAAGA
This sequence comes from Anaerolineales bacterium, assembly GCA_020634855.1. Taxonomy (GTDB): domain Bacteria; phylum Chloroflexota; class Anaerolineae; order 4572-78; family J111; genus JAGRBY01. The sequence goes on along the minus strand of JACKAU010000011.1, from coordinate 192,443 downwards.
ACTTCTTGATTAGAAAGGACCGGATGGAGTCTCCAAAGAAACAGACATTTTGGGTTAGAGTGGTGGATGCGGCTGGCCCGGCATTCTCAGGCGCGCTGATCGGGGCGCTAATTGGAGCCGTACTTGGGCTGACACTGGGGGCGATTGCTGCGGCGCTGGCTGAGGTCATTATTGGGGCGCTGGCGGTGGCGCTAGGCGCGGCGCTGGCCGGGGCGTTGATCGGAGGGCTGATTGGGGCGCTGGCCGGGGTGCTGGCTTGGCTGGAAAGGTAGGGAGAAATGTCACAACATGTGGCAACGATACCTTCCACCGGCAGAAGAATAGCCAATTGGGGCGCGATTTTATGGCGGGAACGACGATTTTGTGGGGACAAGGATTATGCCAAACATCTGCGTCGAATCCATTGGACCGAACCGGCTAGCTGGTTTTACAGTTTGACCTTGCGACGGCAAGGCCGGCCGTACGCCGCCGAGGTTGAAGCCGCGCTGAGAACCGCCTGTGAGGCTCACCAGGGGATTAGGTATTACTGGCAACCTCGCTTGGATCGGCTTGATCGGGCCAAGCAGCCATTGACCTCGTTCGGGAAGCTAATTGCTCATCTACAAGACGATCATTGGTTGGAACGATTTATCGCGCGGCATGTTTTATTGTACCGGGGCGGGGAAGCCGTCGATCATTTAAGGGTTCTCGTCCTGACCGGCTCACCGGCCGATCAAGCTCTGGCCATATGGTTAATTCTCAGCATTGGTGAAGAAACGACAGCGCGGTTAGCCCCAGTTGCCGACCACATCTTGTGTTCTGATTGTTTCGTTCGCTGTCACCCGCTGGAGATAGACGTGCCGGAGGAGGGATTGGTCACCTATTATGGCTGTCGCGCTTGCCGTCAAAGTGTCAACTTTCAGCCGTGGCCGGCCGGCGGGGTGGTGGCTGTTTTAGATCGAATAGTTCCGCCGGAAAGCGTCCACACGAATAACCAAATTCGCGTCAATTGGCGGGTAAGACGCCGCTTATTTGATTTTGATCAGGTGGAGATTATTCAGGCCATGGACGAAGACGTTGAGCGTTTTGCCGTTCAAGTGGGTAATGATACCCAGGAGTCAAGAAACGGTCGTTACGCCAAAATGGTTTGCCGCGTTGCCTCGAATTGTCATTTGTCGCCCAACACGATGCGCATTTTGGCGGATACGTTTGGTGAGGTGTATAAAGAATGCTAGCTGTAAAAGTAGAAAATTGCAAGGAGAATTATCACCATGAAAAACAATGGCGTCAGCAATGGGGCAGAAACGGTTCACATTAAAGACAGCGGAGCAGCGGTCATCAACGCCAACACCGTCGATATTCGAGACGGCGGGGCGATGCTGATTAAGGGCAACACCATCTCGATCCAAGAGGGCGGCGCGGCCGTGATGTCGGCCCAATCGGTGAACCTTCGGGAAGGCGGCAGCGGCCTGATTATCGCTCGTCAGATTGACGTGATTGGCGGTCGAGTTGGGGTGGCGATTGCCAATCATTTCAACGGGACGTCGCAACTGGCCATCGATGTCAAAGCCGCGGTGGTGTTGGGGGCGGTAGCCGGGTTAACCCTGGTGTTGATGCGGCTATTCTTGTTTTATCGCAACCCACGTTAAGATTGGTTTCAACGTATCTGCTCAATAATTCGAGGTAACGTAGGACAAACTTAAGTTTGTCCTACAAAAACCCCTGGTTTTTGAGAAGAAATGTCTCAACCCTCAAACAAACGCTCGCCGCGATGCAGCCGTTGGGCGATGCTAAAGGTCTGCTCCTGGGCGCGGACAGTGGGCGCGTGCGCGGCTAAGTAACGCGCAGCGGCGATCAAGGCGTGAGCGCCGTCAACCGTGCCGCGCCGGTGGGTATACTGCTTAAACGCCCCTTCCACCGTCTGGATGGTATGGAAGTCGCGATCCTCGCGCAGCAGCAGCTTACCCAGCATTGCCAAAAGTTGGTCCGGCTGGCCGTCGTGGAATAAATAGCGGGCTACGTAATCGGCGGCTTGGTTGACCTGCTGCTGCCGGTTGAGCAAGGCCGGTAGCTCAGCCAGCAAGGCGGTCGTATCCGTTGATTTACCGTTGGGCTGAGGCAAGGGCGCTGCCGGAATATTGAGGAAGCGATCCAGGTAAACGCTCATGGCCGCATCGAAGACGCCGCGCAGTAGTTCGATAGAGGGCGCTCGGTGTAAGCCCTGTTCGATGGCATTGGCAAAGGTGAAGGTGTGCAGGGCGGTATCCCAATCGGTGAATTCATTGCTGGTGTGGAACCGAGCTATACGTAAGGCTGCCGCGTAGGAGACACTCGCGGCCAGTTCCGTCTCGACTGCCCCGGCGGCCAGCGCGGCCAGCAGGGCTTCAACGCTGTTGCGGGGGTTGTCGCTGAGTAGGAGGGGGATGAGGTTGTCCTGACCGCGCCATTGACCCCGATACTCACGCCCTTGGGCGACCACCTGGGGCAACTGGACAAAGGCTTCGTCCAGTATCTCGATTAGATCGATGGGGTTGCGCCAGGCATTGGATTCTTCTTGGCGGCTGGCGTTGGCGTAGGCTGTGACCAGGCTGGGCAGCACCGTCTCGGCCAAGTCCCACCCGGCTATGTCTAGGGCTTCGAAAGCTTTGTTGGTGAAATCGGCCACGTGCCCAATTTGGATGTAACGATGGTCGGTTGCGGCGGAGAATAGGATGTCGGCCAACTGCCGGTCATCGGCTCCGGCGCGAATGGCCGAGATGAGGCAGCGTTCGGCCCCCTCATCGTCGCGCACTTCGATGAATTGGCGGAACCAGCGCTTGAAGGTGGGGATGTCGGTGGTGTTGGTGGTCAACGGTCGGATCGGGAACCGGGGCGCGGAGCCAAAACTTTCGCGGGCCACAGCCGATAAGCCCTTGTACAAGGCCCGGGGCTTATCCTCCTGGTTCAAGTAGGGCAGGATATTCATCATGCAGACCAGAATAGTCAACCCCTGACCCCAGCCGGCCTGGCGATAGCGAGTACCAAACTCCAACCCCACGCGGAAGGGTGTGATCGGGTCGCCGTCATGTTCCAGCAGCACCAACGCCGCCTTGCCGATAACCAGCGGCAAATCACGCTCCAAGCCCACCCGCAGCCGCTCCTGATGATGGCCTTTGAGATCGCTGGGCGGGGCCGTATCTATCCAAACCTCGTCGCCGCGGACCTCGACCGGGAAGGCGCGGACGTCATCGGCAAACTGGTCAAACGTGCCGCCGCTGGCCAGATCGAAGCGGGCGTAGTGCCAGTAGCAAGTGAGGATGCCATCCTTGACCGTGCCTTTGTCGAGCGGAAAGCCCATGTGGGGACAGCGGTTATCGACGGCATAGACCCGGTCATTGTAAGCAAACAGCGCCACCGTATGGCCGTTGACGTGAACCGCCGTGCAGCCGGCGTTTTGCACCTCGCTGAGTTTGGCGGCAAAGACGTAATTTGGACTCGATGTCATCATATCCTCCTGTACATTATAGATAGTAGAGTGCCGATGGTATTTAATATAGCAGCCGCGAAAGGTAATGACATCAGGCCAAGGATCAGGTTCGCTCTACGCAAAAAGGTCAGGCCGTTTACCTGTTCCTTGGGGCAGGAAATCGCGAATGGAGAATTAAGAATTGAGAATGGAGAAAGTATTCAAGCCGGCGTTTCCATCTCTTCGATCGGTTGCAGTTCCGAAGTACATTGTGGGCAGCGGGTGGCTCTGCGGGCAATAGTTGTTAGACAGAAGGGGCACTTCTTTTGCGTAGGAATTGTGTCTTCGACGTTACCAAAGCCTTCTTCCAACTCACGTTCAATGCGATTAGCCAACCGAATGAGAAAGAACATAACCAGGGTGACAATGAAAAATGCCAGCACATTGTTGATAAAGATCCCGTAATTGACGGTAACTGCTCCGGCGGCTTGGGCATCGGCCAGAGTGGTGTAAGGTGGCGCTTGCTCTGGCCCGGCCTTAAGCAGCCAAAATAGTTCCTTGAATTCAACCCGACCCACAATCAAGCCGACGATCGGCATAATAATATCATCGACCAGCGACCGGGCAATAGTGGTAAAAGCAGCCCCCACGGTAAAACCCACCGCCAGGTCCACCACATTACCCCGCATAGCAAATTCTTTGAGGTCTTTGAATATGTTTGGCATGGTTTGTCCTTGTAATAGTTCTGGATAGAAATAATGAGATACGCTGTCTTGGCCCAACCGGGTGAGCCTTAGCCATAACTTTAGCCTAACACACCCGTCTATTATTGACTATACCAAACAGGGTAATTCCGGTCAACACCGATGGGATTATTATGGTAGCCCAAATTGTCCTTCAACAAGTAGGGAGTCCGACAGCCCCCGTTGAGACGACGCCGATAATGAAAATTTACCGGAGCGACAAAGCTTGCTTTGTCATACTGACCGTCAGGTCAAAGTAAACTTTGACGCTCCAGACTATTATTTTCAGGGGAGTCTGACAGACCTTACAGGACGACAGAGAGAATGAAAATGCTGTAGGACAAACTTAAGTTTGTCCTACAGCTCTTATTTTCAGGGGGCATAGGCAAAGCGCCTTACTTCTTACTTCTGCCGCTCTACTTCAAGTATCCCTGGCATAGCCGTAACCGCGTTTAATTGGGTAGTGGGTTGGGGTTCATCGTAATAGATCTTGAGTTCAGCGGTGTCGCGCAGAAAATCGATTTTGCCGACTTCAACTCGCTTGACCGGCAGGCCGGTGCGTTCCTGTAGATCGGCCAGCAGTTGCGGTCGATAGGCCGGGGCGATCAGATCGATGTTTTCGTAAGTGATCTTTTTGCTGGCTTCAAAATGAAAGCCCCACCATCAGTTTGTTGATTAAGCGTAGTTTAGGTTTGAAGTTGTTGTGTTTTATATGCGGATACAACATCAAGACGCCGATGCAATATTTGCTAAAGCCGGTGGGCCGAATGTGCATCTGGCGCATGGCCTTAACGAAATCCGAATGGCGATTAATGCCTTCCTGCTTGACTTCGGCAATGGCAATATCCGGCAGCACCACATGGTTGGTATCGTTAAAAAAGTGCAGGTTGAGATCTAATGTCAACCGTTCCTTATGATATTTACTGACCAGCGTGATGCGCGAAAAGCCATTGATCAACTTAGGCTCCAAGCGTCGAGGATCGAGCGGTGTGTACGCGCTGACAAAGTGGCTGGTTTTGGGCGTAAAGCGGGTGACGAAAGCCGGCGTTTGCAGCCGATTTTTGATGGTTCGCTCATCGACCTTGTGTTTAACCTCAAGAAACGACAGGCTGGTATCGACATACTCCCGGCTGCGAACTTTGTAGCGATTGCGCCCACCGGCGTGATGGCGCATGTACAAGTTAAAGTCGGCAGTGTCAAAGTAGAGCGTGCGATAGTGATTCAAACGGACTCCGTCAACATCCAGCACCCAATAGTGGGCGCTAAGCGTCGCCAGAGCTTGATAAAGCTGGCGGGCAGTAAGTACATATTTGGTGTCGGTACGATTTAACAAAGCCACGGCATCCATGTCAGCCAAGTCGATGGGGTCCAGTCGGCTCAGCAGAACCGGCCATTGGTTGATGACCGGCGGCGTCACGACTTGAACCGAAAAATCATTGTGAAGTTGTGTGTCCATAATATCCTCCAAATCGATGTCGAAGTAGGTTAAGAAAACTTTACCAAAAAGATGTTTAGATTTTGTGTAGAAATTCTGTAATTCTTGAGGAATTGGCATTAACAAAAAAGCTTGCTTTGTCAATACCAAAGCAAGCTTTTTGGCTCCATTTATAGCGGCCTATCTAATCTCTCCGTGGTGGTCTCCCTTGCCGTTCAACCGGAGGGTCATTGGCCAACGTCTGTTCCAGACCGTCAACGAGGGCTTGCGTTCCCTCTTCGGTCAATCGCGCTTCGGGATGCATCAGCAGATAGTCGCGTAAGGGCATCTCGCCTGAGGTAATGGCTTTGATGATCTCATCAGCGTCTTCATTGGGCTGATCCCACTCGGAAAAGTTCAAACGCCGGCGGCCATCATTAACGTGGCCGGCAATACGCCACGAGACGGGAGCGACATAGCTGTACCAGGGCCAAACGGTTTCATTGCTGTGGCAGTCAAAACAGGCTTCTCTGGCCAGGGCCTCGGTCTCGGCTGAGTTCCACTGAAATTCTTGGGTTACCGCCGGATTCTCGCGTGATACCGGTATGAGTTGGATTAGGATAAAAATACCCACCAATCCTAGCCCGGTAAATAGGAAGAGTCTTTTGAACTTTTTATCTTGGTCACTCACTTATAGTATCCCCTTATTTTGTAGAAAGTCTTTAGTGGGCCGCTTATGATTCATCCGGCCCAATGTTGAATGTAGCTTTAGGATAATTATAAATTGTGCAGATATTGAGGAGAACTTATGTAGAAATTGCTCACGCCGTTCATAAGATTCAGCTAGCGAACCGTCACGATATAGTTTGGCTCGGCAAAGACCACCTCGCCGGAGTTGAGTAGTTCGGTTATTACCTCTTGCTCCTGGCCGGCCGGCACCGTTAGTTTCATCACGCCCAGTGGGTCGATTGTGCCGGCGACCTTGACCTCGTTCTGGGCCAGCCGGGCCGGGTCGAGGACGTGTTTGACGGTAACGCCGCTGCGGAGTTTAAGCAGAATCTCGCCGGGCATGTAAGGCGCTTCGGCCTCGTCAGCAGGGGCAGCGGCCGCAAATTCTGTATTGAAATCAGCAGGTGTAGCGGTGGTTTGTTGGCTGTTCAGCGCGGCGTCGGCGTCGATCCGGCCGTAGCCAAACTTGCTGTCCCAGCCGCTGCTGCCCAAATCTTGGGCCGTGTTCCTAATTTGGGCGCGCACCTCCTGATTGGTCCAACTTGGATTTTGCGACCAAATCAGCGCCGCCAGTCCGGCCACATGGGGGGAAGCCATCGAGGTGCCGCTCATCGTGGTATAGCTGCCGGAGGGATAGGTGCTATAAATGTAGCTACCGGGCGCGGCAACCTCGATATAGCTGCCTTCATTAGAAAAACTGGATTGATTATCGCTGCTATCGGTGGAGGCCACCGCCATCACATTGGGAAAGGCGGCCGGATAGGCCGGTTGATCCTGATAATCACAACCATTGAGAATGTAAAGCGCATCGCCGCAGTTGCCGCCGGCCGCCACCACTAACGCGCCCTGGTTAGTCGCATAATTCACAGCGGCTTCAAGCGTGGACGATTTGTCTACGCCGCCCAAACTCAGATTGATCACGCCGGCGCCATTATCGACGGCCCATTCGATGCCATTAGCGATATCGTAGGTCCAGCCGCTGCCCTGGCTATCCAGAACCTTAATCGGCATGAGGCTGGCTCTGGGAGCCACGCCGATAATGCCGCCGTTGTTGCTCACCCCGGCCACCATCCCGGCTACATGGGTGCCGTGGCCGGCATCATCATCGGGGCTGCTGATACCGGCCACAAAGCTCTGGCCGCTAATCAGATTGGCCTGCAAATCCGGGTGATCGAGATCGATGCCAGTATCGACGACGGCCACAACGACCCCTTCGCCGTGAGCACAACTGGCCCAGCCCGCTTCAGCATTGATTTTGTCCAGATTATAACGAATGATCTCATTATAATCGAAGGAGGTCGCGCAAAAGCGGTTGAAAACGATCGGAAAATAAAGCGCGTACGAATTGGTTGCGGTAATATCGGTTTGCCCGATCAGAACTTGATCAGTCTGCATATCGGGACTGTCCAAAGTTGTTGATTGTGGCGATAGTACCACCGCGAAATCATCTTTAATGATATGCCCCGGAGCGGCTTGAACATTGATAAAACTTGTCACAAGCCAGATCAAACTCAAAAGCAGGATTAAAGAAAGAGCGACGGTTAGTTTTTGGATCATTTTATATTAATTCTCCCAACCACATGGCTCCGGTTGGTCCGTACCTTCGCGCCAGCCGCACCATTCGCTGTTGCCCGGATCACGCCGCCCTTGGAAAGTTTGACCTGTGGTCAGATCGAGCCGCCAGTCAAATGTATCTTCCTGGCCCCGGTCGTCGCGCCAGGTGCCGGACAATTTGACTTCGGTGGTGGAATCAACGGTGACGATCCCCTCAATCTCGCCGGTGTGGCCCTCGCTGTCCACAAAGGTACCTTGGACCGTCTGGCCGGTTTGCACCAGCGTGGCCTGCCCGGTCATTTCTCTCGGGCTGGCAAAGTGCAACTGCCAGACGCCGCTAAAGCCACAGCCGCCCGGTAATGGTTGGCCGGATCGAACGCCGCACCACTGCTGGTCGGTCATACCGCCGGCTGTATCGCCGGTGAAGCTGTTGTAGTCGGGCGCAATCTTCCAGCGCAGCAGTTGCTGGCTGGTCGAACTGCGGTCGCTGATCCATAACCCTTGAAACTGATGGAGATCCTCGATGACGACGCCGTCAATCACGCCCGTATCAAGTCCACCGTACCAGCTATAGGTGCCGTCCACACTCGCGCTGCCTTGGTCGAGCGACATCGTACCAAAGTTGAAATCCCAATCGCCGGTTAAAGACGTATTAGCGGGTAGACTATCCGCCGCCGGCGTGCTAGCCGCCGGGGCGCTGATCGACTGGCTCGAAGCGGCGGTCGCTGCCGACGCTGCGGCGGAATCGACCCAGTTTAGCAACCGCTCATTGACCCCGTTGTATTGCAGCCCTAACTGCGCCTGCGCCTCGGTTGGGAAGAGCGGGTGGAGGTCGCTGCCGTCGGCATTCATGACCCAGATTTCCCACTGCCCACTGCGGTCGGTGATAAAAGCGATCTGGCTGCCGTCGGGCGACCAGGCCGGGGCGGCGCTGCTGTACTGCGGATCGGCCAGCAGCGGCGGTTTGGTCAACCGTTCCCGCGCCCCGCTGGCTAAATTATAGGTATAGACTTCCCAATGATCGTGCTGCTTGTAGGTCAAGGCTAAGGTTTGCCCGTCCGGTGAGAAAACCGGAGAGGTGTCGCCCACATCGGTGGTCAGCGGGATATTGCTGCCGCTGGTTAGGTCAAGCTGCATCAAACCCTTAACGCCTTCGTAGATCACCCGCCCGGTGCTTTGCGGATCCCAAGCCGGGGTGAAGCTGTACTCATCGCTCGGCAAATCTTCAAAGCTACCGCTGGCGACATCGATTTTGCGCAAATACCATTGCAAATCTTCGGCCCGGATAAAGCAGATGGTCGTTACCCCTTTATCCCCATTGCGGCTGGTCGAGGTGATTTGCGCGCCCTGTGGCAGTCGAATCCGTTCGCCAAAATCGTAGCGGCGACACTCTTGCTGGGGATCGCGCAGCCCGCCGTGCTGGAATGAGATGACCAGCGTTTGACCATCCGGCGACCAAGTTGGCGACTTAGGCTGGAGAATATCGCTGGCGACAACTCGCTCTACGCCATCGTCCAGGCTAAAGGCATAGACTGCGCCCCATCCACTGCTTTCCCAGCGGGTGTAAGCCACCTGGTCGCCGTCCGGCGAAACCACCGGATCGATCACCCCGCTGGCCAGTTTACGCAAGCCCGTCCCATCGGCATTGACGATGTACAAATCGCCGCCGCTGCTGGTGGCGAAGACCAACTGCCCGCCGGACGTATCGCTGGCAGTTAGGGTCGCCGTTTGCCCGGCTGAGTCTGAAGCCGATGAGGTGAATGCGACCGGAGCGACTCCGCCGGAGGCGGTTGCCCCGGCTTCGATCACCGGCAGGTCATCGACCCCACCACCAATCAAGCGGATGTAATTGGTCGAAGCCGTGATCCAGCCCGATTCCCCTTCAGGGGTGACAATTTGCAGCCAGAGCTTGGAAGGACTGATCCCGGTCACCGCTAATTGCTGGCCCTGAGCAACCGTGCCGGTGGTGTCATAATCCATGCCCGGCCCGGCTCGGAGGTTGACGGCTGAGGTGACGATCTCGGCCTGAACGGTGGGGGCGGCCACCGTGGCAGTTGCCGTCGCGGTTGTGGTTGGCGTAACCTGGGCAGCCGTAGTTGTGGACGCAGAAATGATCGTCGGACTGGCCGCTACGCTGGTGTTAGTCGCGGTTGGACTGGCAGCAGCGACCGTATTGGTCGCTGCCGGTTCAGCCGCTTCCGCCGTCGAGGTCGCAATTTCAGCCAGTTCCCCACGATCCAGACGCACGATCGTAGGGGTGGCGTTAGCGCTACTCGTCGAGACGCAGGCGGTCAGACTCAACAAGATGACCCACAATAGAACAGTTAACATTTTTATTTTCATCATATATTCTCCTATTCGTACCGTAACGCCTCAATCGGCCGCAGCCGGGCGGCGCGGGTGGCCGGATAGACCCCAAAGAAGAGGCCGATAGCGGCGGAAAAACTGGTGGCCAGCAAGATTGAGTTGAGCGTGACCACGGTGCTGTCCAGAGCCGTCACGACCATCGGCAAAGCTTGCGAGATACCGTAGCCTACGGCAATTCCTAAAAAACCGCCAAACAGCGATAGAACCATCGCCTCAATTAGAAATTGCACCAAGATATCGCGTCGCTTGGCTCCCACCGCCTTGCGGATACCAATTTCACGAGTCCGCTCGGTGACCGAAACGAGCATGATGTTCATCACGCCAATCCCCCCCACCAGCAGCGACACCCCGGCAATGGACCCCAAAAAGGCGGTCAACGTCGTCGCCATCGTATCGCCAAATTCGAGCAGTTGAGCCTGGTTTTGGATGTTGAAATCGTTCTTGTACTCTGTCCTCAGGCGGTGACGGTCGCGCAGCACGGCCGTAACTTGGGCTTCGGCAAAATCCATATTGTCTTGGTTATCCACTTCGACATAAATGTTCGATACTTTCAAGCTGCCTCGAAACGCGCCGGAGCTGCCCAAGCGGGTTTGGGCGGTGCTGATGGGTACCAACATAGTGTTGTCCGGGTTGCCAAAGCCGCCCTGACCGCTTTCCGGCAGCACGCCGATCACCTCAAAGCGGATGCCGTTGACCCGCACACTCTCGCCAATGGCCGCGATGCTATTGCCAAACAAGGTCTGGGCTACCTCATAACCTAACACGGTTATTCTGGCCCGTTGATCCACATCATCCTGATTGATAAATAGGCCATATTCCGGACTCATATTGCGTACGGTTTCGTACACCGGGGTAACGCCGGTTACCGTGACATCGTCAGCCTCTTCCTGTTCATAGATGACGCCTCCGCCCAGATTGTTCACACTATAAGTCGGGGCTACCCCCACAATGTGCGATTCCTGCGCGGCGTCGCTTAACGCCTCGACATCTTTCATCGTCAGAGGTTCGGTGGCTTTCTCCTTCAGATCATCCTGTGACGTATCTTCTTCCTGGCTGCCGGGTGGGCCGCCCGGCCCACCACCTGGTCCGCCACGTCCCTGGCCGGATGAGATGGTCAACAGGTTCGTCCCCAAGCTGGTAAACTGCTCGTTCATTGATTGGCGAACACCATTGCCGATGGCGACCAAGGCGATCACGGCGGCCACGCCAATAATGATACCCAGCATAGTTAAAATAGTCCTTAGTTTGTTAATAGTTAAAGCCCGTAGGGCAATGGTGATACTTTCCCACAATTGCATTATGCCGCTCCTTGTGTGACTAAACTGGGGTGAGCGGCGCTGCTTCCCACCGGGGTCGCCTCGGTTACCCCGACCCGGCGCGGATGCGCGATGGATCGATCCTCAACAATTTGACCGTCGGCCAGCCGGATGACCCGCCGGGTGTGTTCGGCGATATCCGGCTCGTGGGTGACAAAGATGACGGTGATGCCTCGTTCCTCGTTCAAATGTTGAAAGATGCCCATAATCTCTACGCTCGATTTGGAGTCTAAGTTGCCGGTCGGCTCATCGGCCATGATGATGGCCGGGTCGGTGACCAGCGCGCGAGCAATAGCCACGCGCTGCTGCTGACCGCCGGATAGCTCGTTGGGTTTGTGATGCACGCGACCGCCCAGCCCGACCATCTCCAGTGCGGCGATGGACCGGCGGCGGCGCTCGCCTCGCCCGACGCCCATATAAACCAAGGGCAGTTCGACGTTGGCCAGAGCGCTGGTGCGCGGCAGCAGGTTGAAACTTTGAAACACGAAGCCGATCCGTTTGCCCCGAATTTGAGATAATTTGTTATCGGCCAGTTGGGCCACGTCGATGCCTTCCAGGTAATATTTCCCGGAGGTCGGTTGATCGAGACAGCCCAAGATGTTCATCAAGGTCGATTTGCCGGAGCCGGACGGCCCCATAATCGAGAGGAGTTCGCCCGATTGAACTTGCAGCGAAGCCCCGCGTAAAGCCTGGACTTTGACTTCGCCCATCTGGTATGTTTTGGTTAGGTTTTCAGCATTAACTACAAGATTATCGTTCATTATTCTATCTTCCCATTTAGCCCGATTACAAGTTCATTTCAGTTTGTTGTCGGATGACGATCTGGTCGCCGGGTTGTAAACCGGCGGTCACTTCCGTCATCGAACCGCTGCGCAGCCCGGTTTCAATTTCCACCCGCGTCGTACTGCCCTGCGGGTTTAAGGTTTCCACGTAGGTCACCGCCTCACCATCAACCTGCGCCGATTGGATGGCGCGGGTCGGAATGACTACCGCATCGTCCAGAACTTCGGTTTCGATATTGGCGCTGGCCGTCATTCCCGTTAAAAAGCCGTTACTCTCGCCCGGCGCGTCCAGGGTAATGGTGACCTCATAAGTGACAATGCTGTCCGCATCTTCACTGGAGGGGCTGGGTGAGATATCGGTGACGGTCCCCTCAAACGTTTGACCGGTAAAGGAGTCGAGCGTGACGGCGGCTTTTTGGCCCTGGCGCACTTGGCCGATGTCCAGTTCGTCCACTTCCATTTTAAGCAAATAGGTGGAGGTATCGGCAATGGTCAAGGCGGCGTCATCGGCGTCATCCATCACTCGTTCGCCCGGTTCGATGTTCACTTGCAGCACCACTCCGCCGGTGGGGGCCACCAGATCGGCCCCATTGAGATTGGCCAGGGCTTCTTCCAAGTTCAGTTCAGCCTTGTCAACGTTGGCTTGTTGGGCCGCAATTTCGGCAGCGCTAGGTTCCTGGAGCAGTTCGGCTAGGCTTGATTTGGCGTTGGCCAGGGTAGAACGGGCCGAAGCCAGCTCGGCTGGGGTGGCCTCTTTGACGGCCAGGTTGTAGTCGGCTACGGCCGATTCATAAGCCAGGGTTGCATCTTGCAGATCGTTGGATTGGGACATCGCCCCCACATCGCCTCGATAGGAGACCTGATCGTAAGCCCATTGTGCCTCTTGGAGGGTGATTTCATTTTGCTTCAGGGTCACCTCAGCTTTGGTTACATCGTCGGGATCAGGCCCGTCTTGTAATTCGGCCAGATCAAGCTGTGCGCTCTCGACCGCGGCCTGGGCGGCGGTTATTTTTTCGGCCAGCTCCGGCTCAGAAAGTTGTTTCAAATTGGCTTCGGCCTGATCCAGGTCGATTTGGGCGCTGCGCACCGCCCGTTCCAGGTCGGTGGTATCCAGCTTGGCTAACACGGTGCCAGCGGTGATTACTTGACCTTGCTTAACCAACACCTCATCCACGGTACCGCCTGTTTCGAACTTCATCTCTACTTCAGCTTCAGGCTCGATGCTGCCGGTGGCGCTGACGGTCTTTTCAATGGTGTCGCTGCCGACGGTCACGATCTCAACTCCGGGATCTTCGGCCAGGCTTTTGGGTTCAGCCGTTGTAAAATAGGTTTGATAGCCGTACCATCCGGCGGCGGCCAGTACGGCCAGAATGACCACAGTAAATAGAATACGTTTCATAGGTAGAATCTCCTTCATTACAGTGTAAGCAATGGGTTGTGCTCTTTTTCTCGGCAAATCTGGTTTGGGTTGTATTAGATATTGAAATCAAATCAATTTGAAAAGCGTTTGAAATAATGGAGAACGGCTCATTGTTCATTACCACAACTTTCTTCTCAGCGTGTTGCCCATAGTCTATCAAATAAACCGGATCGCCAACAGTGTTCATAATCACGACTTGTCATCGGGAGGGGTGATTTTTGTCACAAACACCCGTGACACCGATCATACCTGAACCGCCTAAACAATGACCGGAAATACAAGACGTGGCTATAAATTTTGTGTTATAATGGCGGTATGAATGCGACAGAAACAAAAGTCAGTGTAAGTCAATTACTCCGTATTGCCGCCGGCCTGTGGCTGGGGTATTTGCTGGTATTAGCCGTAATTGACTGGAATATAACGCCGCCCAACCGTCAGTTCGCCTACGGATATTATGTGGTCAACGGTCTGACCGCGTTGATTATTTTAGGGCTAGCCTTGTGGGAGCGGGGTCAGGAATGGTTAGGTCGAGCCTTTTTGCCTTTCCTTATTATCTTGATGACGGTTTTGCCCACAGTGAGTAAGTATTTGCTGACCCCTGAATCTCTGCCGGGGCCGATCATCTCCGTCGGCGCGTTTACGGTCTTGCTCCTGGCTTTAGTGTTGACGGCCTGGCAATATAGCTGGCGGCATGTGGCTTTCTTTTGTCTAGGCACCGCCTTGCTCAATCTGGGGATATTAGTTTTGGCCGTCGGGCCGCTGACCCGCCCCTTTTTCTTTGAACTGTTGGGTACGGCCATCCAAACCATTAGTTTTGTGGTGGTAGGTTATTTTATCAATGCCCTCATCACCCAACTCCGTATCCAGCAGGACACTCTTGAACAGGCCAACACCCAGTTAGCCCACTACGCCAGCACCTTGGAGCATTTGACCATTAGCCGAGAACGAAACCGAATGGCGCGAGAGTTGCACGATACCCTGGCCCATACCTTGAGCGCGTTAACCGTCCAATTGGAAACCGTCAAAGCGTATTGGGACGTCGATGCGTCCGCCGCCCAGACGATGTTAGATCGATCGCTGGACGCGACCCGCTCCGGCTTGCAAGAAACCCGCCGGGCCTTGAAGTCGCTCCGGGCCACGCCTCTGGATGATTTGGGCTTGAGTTTAGCGCTGTCAAAAATGGCCAAGTCGGCGGCTCACCGGGCCAATCTAACCCTTGACCTGGCCGTGTCTGAGTCGATTCCATCCATGTCGCCAGATGTTGAGCAGGGTATCTATCGCGTGGCTCAAGAGGCCGTCGCCAATGTGACCCACCACGCCAACGCCCAAAACCTGAAGGTTCATCTGACCGCCAACGGGCATGGCGTGTCACTGCTGGTGCAAGATGACGGCCGGGGGTTCAAGCCGCAGCCCATCGATCAGACCGAGCACTTTGGTTTGGCCGGCATGCGCGAGCGAGCGCAGTTGGCCGGCGGCCAACTGGCTATTGAGAGCCAACCTGGCCGGGGTACAACCATTAGGTTGACGATAAAGGACGTAGACGCATGAAAGTATTGATTTGCGATGACCAGGCTATTATTCGCGATGGTCTGGAAATGCTGCTGAAATTGGAAAAAGATATTGAGGTCTCAGGCCAGGCCCAAGATGGCACGGAAGCCGTCGAGCTTGTGGAAAAAACGCAGCCCGATCTGGTGTTGATGGATTTAAAGATGCCAGGGCTGAACGGTATCGAAGCCACCCGCCACATTCGAACCCACTACCCTCACGTTAAAGTGTTGGTGCTGACCACGTATGATGATGATGAGTGGGTTTTTGACGCCATCCGGGCCGGCGCGTCGGGCTATCTGCTTAAAGATACCCCCCGCGAAGAGGTCATCAAAGCCGTCAGAGGGACGGTCACCGGCAAAACCTTTCTCGATCCCGCCGTCGCCGGCAAAGTATTGACTCAAGTGGCGGGGTCTCACGCCTCCGCCTCTACCCTCCTCACCGACAAATTAACCGAGCGCGAGGCCGATGTCCTGCGTTTAGTGGCCCGCGGCTTCACCAACGCCGACATCGCCGAACGGCTGCACCTGTCGGAAGGCACCGTGCGCAACCACGTCAGCGCCATTTTCGCCAAACTCGATGTTTCGGATCGCACCCAGGCCGCCGTTATCGCCATTCAGCACGGCCTGGGGAGTGAAGTGATGTAGGGCGTATCCTGATCATTTGAATATTCGATTATCAATAAGTGAACTGAAGTCACTCGACCTCGGTTCATTGCTTTTATTGGGCGTTAAATGACGGCTCAACCATAGAGGTGTGCAGTAGAACCTCAGTTTAGCGCCGACAATGAGGATGTAGCGGAGCGACAAAGCTTGCTTTGTCATATCCGATCAAAGCTCTCCTTTGATGCTCCGCATCTTTATTTTCGGGGTTAAGGGATAGAAAAAAGTTTTTGACTTTGCTTGGCCTTAGTGCTACGCTAATTAAACTGGTCGCCGAGACTCAGACCCAATCAGCCCGATGGCGCGCGAATAAAAATACAGCCATCCGTGACTGTCATCAAAAATCCAAAACCTTTATTAGTATGAGAGAGGAGAAATCTCATGAAGATTGCAAATGATGTAACCGAGCTGATTGGCAACACGCCGCTCGTGCGGCTGCAACGGCTGAGTAAAGATTGTGTGGCCGATGTGGTGGTCAAGCTGGAGTATCAAAACCCGGCCCACAGTGTTAAAGACCGCATCGGGGTGGCGATGATCAATGCCGCCGAAGAAGCGGGGTTGATCAAGCCGGATACCATCGTTTTGGAACCGACCAGCGGTAACACCGGCATCGCGCTGGCGTTTGTGTGCGCCGCTCGCGGTTACCGCTGCACCTTGGTTATGCCCGACACCATGAGCAAAGAGCGACGGATGCTGCTGCGAGCGTTCGGCGCCGAACTGATTCTAACCCCCGGCGCTCAGGGAATGAACGGCGCTATCCAAAAGGCGCAGGAGATGGCCGCCGCCGACCCCCGTTATTTTATTCCCCAGCAGTTTGAAAACCCGGCCAACCCCGAAATCCATCGCCAAACCACCGCCGAGGAGATCTGGCGTGACACCGATGGCCAGGTCGATATTTTAGTGGCCGGAATCGGCACCGGCGGCACCATTACCGGCACCGGCGAGGTGCTTAAAAGCCGGAAGCCGAGTGTGAAAGTAGTTGCTGTCGAGCCGGCCGGTTCGCCGGTGCTGTCCGGTGGTGAGAAAGGCCCGCATCCCATCCAGGGCATCGGCGCCGGTTTTATTCCGAAGGTACTCAACACCGAGATTTACGATGAAGTGGTGCGGGTGGAGGCCGACGATGCTTTCAATACCGCTCGTCAGATGGCGAGCCAAGAAGGATTGCTGGTCGGCATTTCATCGGGGGCAGCCGTTTGGGCGGCGCTGCAAGTGGCCCGCCGACCGGAAAATGAGGGCAAATTGCTGGTGACGATTATCCCCTCCTTTGGCGAGCGTTATCTCAGTACGCCTCTCTATGCCGACCTGGCCGATTAAATCGGCGGAAATGGTTGATAAAAATGAAAACGCGATTTTGCTCTGAAGCACCAGGCCAGGGCTCGGCCCGCTATTTGCTGGGGGGGAATAGATCATGCTAAACACGCTGCGCCATGACATCGAGGTTGTTTTTGATCGCGACCCGGCCGCCCGCAGTGTGCCGGAGGTTGTGTTATCCTATCCCGGTCTACACGCCATCTGGAGTCATCGCCTAACGCATTGGCTGTGGATTAAAAATGCCAAATTTCTAGCCCGCTGCTTATCTCAACTGACGCGTTGGCTGACGGGCATCGAGATCCATCCCGGTGCGATCATTGGTCGAGGACTGTTTATCGACCACGGGATGGGGGTTGTGATCGGCGAAACGGCTGAGGTAGGTGACGATGTCACCATGTACCACGGTGTGACCCTGGGCGGTCTCAGTGGGCACAAAGTCAAGCGCCATCCGACAATCGAGGATGGCGTTGTTATTGGGGCCGGGGCCAAAATTCTCGGCCCCGTTGTCGTTGGTCGGGACAGCCGGATTGGGGCCAACGCGGTGGTCATCAAGCCGGTGCCGCCCAACTCGGTGGTGGTCGGCGTCCCCGGCAAGATCATCAAGCGGGATGGGGTGCGCCAGGATGACGTCAAACCGGGTCTGGAAAACGGCCAACTGGCCGACGTGCTGTTGGCGACTCTCACCTCGCTGAGCGCTCGAGTGGAAAAATTGGAGAACTCTTTTGAGACGAAGCAAGAACTGCACTGTGATTAGGTGTTGTTCTTTCTTTTTTTGAGGCCAGCTAAAGTTAGGCAATGATGTTTAGGTCTGTGGGGGTAGATCGTTATGACTTGTATGTTATCTCAATAAGAAATACAATACCTGACCTAAGGATATAGTCGGGCTAAAATGAATCTACCGGTCGGGTATTTCAACTTTCATAAAGATGCCTTCATCAACTATCAATTGAATAGGTGGTATTCGCTCGGCTACACCCGCAAAACAGATATCGAACACGTGGGTTCGCGGACAAAAACCTTTGCGGATTATGTCGCCGCCTTCACGCAGTTGGCTGAGGAGTCTGTGGCTCAAAATCGGCTTAAGAACGCGGCGTTCTACTATCGGGCTGCGGAATTTTTGGTGGAACCGTACGATAAAAATAAGCTACCCCTTTACGATCAGTTTCGTGATTGCTTTTATCGCGCATTCGCCGAAGACCCCATCGAACGCCACGAAGTCGTTTATGCCGGGAGTTACCTCCCGGCGATGCGCTTGCCTGCCAATCCCACAAGCGACCGAAAAAAAGGAACTATACTCGCCTGTGGCGGGTTCGACTCGTTCATCGAGGAATTCTACTGTATGTGGGCTTATTTTGCGGCAGCCGGTTATGACGTCATCGCTTTTGAGGGGCCGGGCCAGGGCGCGGCTCTTCGAAAGTACGGGCTTCCGTTCGACCACGATTGGGAGAAACCGACCGGCGCCGTCTTAGACCATTTCGGTGTTTTGGACGCGACCCTGATCGGCGTCTCGATGGGCGGGTATTGGGCCATTCGAGCGGCAGCCTTTGAAAAGCGGATCAAACGCGTTATCTCGTTTCCGCCGGTTTATGATTGGATGGAACTGGCCGGCGGTTTCAATAGAGGCCTGGTCTACGAGTTGATCAAATGGCGCAGTCTGATGAATTTTCTGGTCCGGCTCAAAATGTCGAGTGGACGATTGAAGCACACCATCAATCATGCGCTTTTTATCACCCAGAAACAGGAGCCTATCGATGCGGTCCACTGGATGCTGGGGATGAACAAAGACCATCTGCATTCAGACTTGGTTGACCAGGATGTGTTACTTCTCTGCGGCGAAAACGATGCGTTTCAGCCGCCAAAATTGCTCTACAAGCAGCAGCAAGCCTTGACCCACGCCCAATCAATTACCACGCGGATATTCACGAAAGCGGAGCATGCCGACCAGCATTGCCAGATAGGGAATATCGGTTTAGCTTTGGATGTGATGCTAGAGTGGCTTAACGAAACGTAGGTGATGTGGACTTGACGTTAAACGCGAACATGACGCTCCGAACCCACCGGCTAAAATTAACATTTGATAAGGTCATTTTGTCGGTACTCCGTTAAACTTTTTATTAACTTGCGTTCGGAAATAGACGATCATCATGTCATTTCGTAGCGCCAGCGGAGAAATCCCTGTGACAATACAACAAAAAGTGGTTTGGCTGGCAAAATTGGAAGCGACAATGCCAATTTTCTCCTGCAAATGCTTCATTTATATCAACGTCTAAGGATTTCTACGCCTCCGGCTTCGAAATGACATGGTCAACTTTGATTATCGAACTGGGGTTATTAATGGGTTGGGTGGCAGATCTGTTTGTTCGTTTGCCAAACTGTTGATTGCCAACTAAATCCCAACCAACTAACTATCCAACCATCCATCCATCAACCCAAAAAGGAGAATCAAAATGAAAATCGGATTTATTGGCCTGGGCATTATGGGCAGCCGGATGGCGGCTAACCTGTTACAAGGCGGCGTGGAATTAGTCATCCACAACCGCACCAAGGACAAAGCGGCGACGTTGCTGGAACAGGGTGCGGTCTGGACCGATAGCCCCAGCGAAATGGGTTCGGTCGATATCGTGTTTACTATGCTGGCCCACCCGGAAGCGGTCGCGGCGACGGCACTCGGCCCGGATGGGTTTCTCGAACATCTCCAGCCGAATACGCTGTGGATCGATTGCAGCACGGTCAACCCCACTTTTGCCCGCGAAATGGTGGCAGCGGCGCAAGCGCGGGGCATCCGCCATGTCGATGCCCCGGTAGCCGGCACCAAACCCCAAGCCCAGAATGCCGAGTTGGTTTTCATCGTCGGCGGTGAGCCGAGTGATGTGGCCGAGGCCGATCCCTATTTTAAGCTGATGGGTCAAAGAGTAGCTCACGTTGGCGGTCACGGCATGGGCGTCTCGCTCAAGGTGGTCGTCAACTCCATGCTGGGCGCATCGATGGCCATCTTTGCCGAAAGTATGGCCTTGGGTCAGGCACTGGGGCTATCGCAGGAAATGTTATTGAACACGTTGGTCGGCAGCGCGGTGGCGGCGCCTTTTCTGGCCGGCAAGCGCCCGAAAATTGAGCAGGACGATTACGAGGCGCAGTTCCCCTTACGCTGGATGCAAAAGGATATGCACCTGGCCTCGGTCGCGGCCTTCGAGGCCGGTGCGGCCATGCCGGTGGCTAACGCGACCAAAGAACTCTACCGCCTGGCCGATCAGAATGGGCTGGGAGACGAGGATTTCTGCGCGATTTATAAGTTCCTGAACCGAACCGCTGACAATTAAATTGGGTGCGACCGCATAATAGCGATACTATCGCATTCTACTAACGGACACGTCACATTATTCAGATCTCACGCCGGTTCGATCCATCTTCTTTGCTCGTGCGACTCATAAATCGCTCGGATAATGGCTACGGAGTGGCGGGCCTCGGCCCCCGTAACTGCCGGCGGACGGTTTTTGAGGATGGCTTCGATCATATCGGCCAGTTGGCGGCGATGGAGTTCGTAACTGATGCCGGTGGCCGCCGCCGCGCCGCTGCCTTGCTGGCTTTCCAGCGCTAACATGCGTTCTTCTTCATCTGGCGCTGCATCTTGTAGCTGCCAGGTCACAATTCGCCCGTCTTCCAGAGCAATGGTTCCTTTGTCGCCGTGGAGTTCTATTCGGCCGCTATCACCGGGCCAACTGGCCGTACTCCCCTCGATTGTACCTAAACTGCCATTGGCAAAGGCCAACAGGGCGACCGCCGTATCCTCCGTTTCCATCTGGTGAGCCAGAGTGGCGGTCCGAGCGACGATGCGGTTGACCGGTCCCGCCAAATAATTGAGTAGATCAATATGGTGAATCCCTTGGTTCATCAGTGCGCCGCCACCATCCAAGGCCCAGGTTCCTTTCCAATCACTGGTGTCATAGTAGGACTGCGAGCGATACCATTTGATGTAGGCATCGGCCAGGGCCAGCCGGCCCAATCGACCGGCCTCGATTGCTTGCTTGGTCAGAGCCGGTCCCTGCATAAACCGCAGGGGAAAAATACAGGTCAGTTTCACGCCGGCCTTTTGGGCTGCGGCGATGATCCGATCGACTCGTTCCAGGGTTATCTCGATGGGTTTTTCCACGACCAGATGCTTACCGGCCGCGGCGGCCGCCTCAGCGATCTCGGCATGGGCTCCGCTTGGGGTGCAAATGCAAACGACATCCACATCAGGCCGGGCGACGGCCTGACGATAATCGTTAACCCAAACCGCGCCGACCGGCTCGGCCACAGCACGAGCCTTTTCTTCGTTTCGACTGCATACAACGGTCACCGCTGCCTCTGGGATGGCGGCCAGCGCCTGGGCGTGGACACCGCCAATAAAGCCGGCTCCGACAATACAGAATCGCAGCATCGTGTTTCTCCTTGCTTATTTTAGACAGCGCTTGATTTTAGCGATGGCTTCAATGATATCGTTAATCTCCCGATTGCCACCCAGTAGCAAATTCTGGGGCAGCCAGACGGCTTCGTCCTTGCTTAACCGTTCGGCCACCGGGCAGGCGCGTGGAACGGGAATATCGGAGCGGAACGGTTGTAACTGCTGTAACCCCTCCAGCACCGCCGGCGACTCGTTCAACGGGACGTAGCCAGGGGTACAAGGAATCCCCTCAGCCTCTAAGGCGGCAATGAACTCATGTCGGGGCAGCCCGCCAAACGCCTCTCGCTTGTAGCGAAAAATAAACAGGTGCCAGGCATGGCGGGTAACGCGTGGGTCAACCTTGAGCGGCTCAATCCCGGGGATTGATTGAAGCGCCTCGGCCAGATAGGCGGCATTTTGCTGGCGCCGCCGGGCCAAATCGTCGGCGCGTTCAAGCTGCGCCAGTAAAATAGCGCCTTGCCATTCGGTCATGCGGTAGTTCCCGCCTTGGCGCACATGCTCATACCACAGCCCGCCTTTACGCCGGCCCACATTATGCAGCGACCAGCATAGATCCGCCAATTGGTCGTCATTGGTGACAATGATGCCGCCTTCCCCGGCGGTGATGTTTTTGCTGGCCTGAAAACTGAACGTGCCCAGGTCGCCCAGAGCGCCGACGCGCTGCCCGCGCCATTCCGCTCCCCAGGATTGGCAGGCATCTTCGACAACCCGCAGATGGTGCTTTTGGGCAATGGCCAGAATACCGTCCATATTAGCCGGCTGCCCGGCGATATGCACCGGCAAAATGGCTTTGGTTTTCGGTGTGATGGCTTCTTCTATTTGGTCGACGTCAATCGTAGCGGTTTCAGGCTCAATATCGACGAAAACCGGAATCGCGCCAATCAACGTGACGGCGTTAGCCGTGGCAATAAAGGTATAGGGCGTAGTAATGACCTCATCGCCCGGCCCCACGCCTACGGCCCTCAGGGCGAGTTCGAGGGCAGCCGTCCCGTTGACCACGCAGACGCCGTGCTTGGCCTGTTGAAAATCGGCAAACGTCCGTTCAAACGCCTGGACTTTTGTGCCGGTTAAAGCTCCCCAGTCGCCGGAGTGGAGAACTTCCAAGAGCAGTTTTTCCTCTGTGTCATCCCATATGGGCCAATGAGGAAAGGGTTTTTGGCGAACCGGTACGCCCCCTTCAACTGCGAGTTTTTCGGTCATGACCTGTCTCCTTTGACTATCAGATTATGTCATCTTTTGGATAAATCGTGCCAGAGCCTGAAATCGTTGTTGGACAGCCAAGGTGAGGCTCGGAGCGAATGGCCCCGGACCGTTTTTGAATAACTGGGCGGACTCAATCACTTCATATCCTCCGGCGGAAAGTTGTTCATCGGTGGGGAGATAGCCACTGGTATCCTGACAATAACCCCAAGCCACGAGCCGAGCGTCGGCCAGCGCGTCACGCACGTGGGTTAACCAGGCCGCCAGAGGCTCGCCGGCAAACCAGGCAATACGATGCTGCGAGGTCAGCCGGATCAGGCCGATCTCCCACGGCACGGCCCGCGCTATGGGCCGGCCGGTTTGTAAATGCTGTAGCCAATACTCGCCGACATTTCGGGATAGCTCGTCTTCTTGTCCGGCCAGCGTCTCCCAATGGCTGAGAGGCGGTATTCGCCGGGGATCTCGCCTGGCTTGAATCCATCCGGACACAGCCGCCAAGTTGAGGTCGAGAGGCTCGCCTTCCATTTTCAGCGTGTGCAGCACATCCTCCGCCAACCGAGCGCCGACTCGGTCTACGTCTGCCGGGGTGGACCGGCGAAAATTGATCCGATCAACGTCGGCCAAAATTCGCGGGCGCACGTCGCCGGCCAGGCCCTGGAAAAACTGGCAGTGAACCTGCTGGCCTAGCCTTTGTTTGAGCCGGCGGCGCGCTACGCCGGGATAATCGGCCGAGATACCATCCCATTGAAACCCGTAAACAATGACCGGGTGGCAGCCGTAGCTGAACAGCAAACACGAGTCATTCCCACTGATCGGGACCAGGTTGAGCACCCACAAGTCAGGGTTATAGCTGCCGTCAGGGTTGGGGGCCATGATCGTCGCCCCGGTCGCATCGCGTTGGCGTCGATTGATGCCGATATAGGACTGCCCCAGATGCCAGGTTACCTTCACCGTCCGGAGTTTGTCGACCGCTTCTTGGCCGAGGCGCAAGATTTGATGATCCCGCTCATTTTCATAAGCGACCAGCGCATCCGGTGGCGTCGAACAGGTCGCTAGCATGCTGAAATTGCCCAGCGGGCCACTGTGGGTGTGCGAGCAATTGATGATGATCGCTTCGTAAGGGACATCGGTTAGCGCGGCTAAGTCATACCGTAGCTTGACCACCCGATCCCGAGCGATACCCTCTTGATCCACCGAAATCCACAAGGTACGGCTGCCATAGGCGTCTTCCAGGACCAGCGCCTGAGCCAGCAGGGGGTCCAACACGGCTGCGCCTGGCGCAAATCGGGGGCCCCGACCGCCCATCGGCAAGCCTAATGGCGGGGTGATGTCTGTTTCTGCCCACCCGGCTTTGATTGCGCCCATCGCTTAATTGCTATCCTTTTCGAGTAAATCCCGCATGGGGCCGGGTAAAAGTTTGGCTTGCAGCAGCAGCCGGCGCATATTCTGCCCCAGAATTTGGCGGCGAACGGCCTCCGGCAAGTGAGCAAAGACAATGCGACCGATCTGGGGACGAGGATCGAGAAAGCCCATATCGGTGCCGAGCAAAACGCGATCCGGTCCCGGACCGGCAACCAGCGTTTCGACGCTGCCGGCGTAAACCCGCGATCCGGTGGGGTCCAGGTAAATATTGCTAAACTGGCGGGCCAGGTCGACGCATTGGTGAAAGCCTTTTTCAGTACCGCCGCTGTGTCCGGCGATAAAATTTACTCCCGGATATTTTTCGGCCAGACGGCCCAGGCGCTCGGGTTCGCAGTCAGATTCGCCTTGCCACAGATGAATCAGAACGGTGGCTCGATGGCGCTCGGCGAAACGGAGGGCGGGTTCGTAACCCGGCCCGTCCATAGGATACTGGTGGGTGGCCGGGTGAAATTTGACCAGGGGCATGCGCCAGTTTTCCAACTCGTCGATCCCTTCCTGAGGCCGATGCGGATTGACCGTGCAATACGCCACGAAACGATGGGGGTAGCGGGCGACGGCCTCCGCGATCAGAGCATTGCCCTGATGCGTTTGAGGCCCGATGGCCGGGATGCCGGTCACGCAGCTCACCTGAATACCCACTCGATCCATCAAACGGACGTAATCGTCAAGGGATGAGGACGGGATGTAAAAATTGTACCAGATGCCCAGATGGGCATGGCCGTCAATAATCCACTCGCTGGGCAGAGGTTGCCCGGCCAGAACAGCACTCTGTAGCGAGTCAACCGGCATAAGCGGCCTCCAGTAAGCGGCGTAGATTGCCCCCGGCAATCAATGATTTGGCTCCATCAGAAATATCGGCATAGGTCACGGCGGCGATCGCCGCCCCCGGACTGTAGACGGGCATATTGGTCCCGAAAAGTAATCGTTCCGACCCAAACCGGGTCACAACGGCCTCAATCGCATAGAAACCCTGGTAGCCGGACGTATCCACGTACAGATTTTGGTGCTGGCTCCACAAGGGGTAAAGATACCGATCCAAGCGGTAAGTGACGCCGGTCAAAACCAGCGGTAACGTGGCGTAGTCGCTCAGAAGGGCGGCCACCTCTGACCAGGTCACCTCGGACAAATCCAAGAAAAGCGGGACAGCCGCTTCGGCCAGGGCCTGCAAGAGGGGGCCGGCGGACCAGGCGGCCAGGCTGAAATTGTTGCGGGCCGGACTGGGACAGAGACGAACGGCCCGCACGTTTTGCTGCTGCATCAAGCTGAGCAACTGCGGCAGGGGCGGCATCTCCCCGGTGGCCGGGGGCAGCAAGACCCAACAGGGATGCATATTGGGATGATCGGCGAGGTCGGCTTGCAGCATCTGGTTGCCGACCGAGGGATCATATTCATAGGCCGCCGGGCTGTAGACCAAGGCTTCGCTGATGTGAGCCTCGCTCAGGGCGGCTGACAGAGCGGCTGCCGTCGCAAATTCTTGCCCGAATACGGGCGCGCTCATATGGCCCAGGGCACAATAGGCATCAAAGAAATTTAGCATGGCGATCCATTTCTAGCGGGTCACTTTACATTCCCATAGATAGGATGAGCGATAGATGTTGTCGTTTTCACCCGCATACAACGTCCCATCATCGGTAGCGATGAGCATATGCACTTTAACCGCCCCGGTTTTGAGTTCCTCATCGTAAATCGGGCCCAGGTCGTCGATCTGTTTCGTCGCGGGATCAAAGACAAACAACCGCGCGGACCCTTCACCGTCCGGCCCCAGCCACTCGTTGCCGGCGCCGTAGATCAAGCCATCGGGTCCCTGCACTAAACCGGCCAGCCGCTCGTTGGGGAAGGGTTTGCCCAGCGATTCAACCTGGCCGGTTTCCGGGTCCAGTCGGCTGAAACCGCCGGCGACCGTTCCGGCGTAGATGAAACCGTCGTCGGCCAGGAACATGTGATCAATCCGGGCCGGGTCGGCGGCATCCGTTTTGGGGAAGCCGTGTTGAAACCAGGTGAAGCGCTGTTGATCGGGGTCGTAGCAGAAAATACGGACGGGAACAGAGCTGAGCATATACTCGAAGGCTCGGCTCTCCCCCCAGGTACCCCATAAGCGCCCCTGCTGATCGAGCGCAGCGCAGTGGGGTTGGCTCATCATGATGCCGCTGCCAATGAAGCCCAGGACCTTACTTTCCCCGGTGTCGAGATCATATTGAAAAAAATACTCGGCCGGATAGGTGAAACCGTAGATAAGTCGCCGTTGCCGATCCAGGAGAATGGATTGAATGAAAAAGGGCGGAACGGGTACGGCCAGAATTTCATAACGGTCGCTTTGGGGATCATATTTGATGAGTTTGCCGCCTTTGGCTTCGTGCTGCCGATCCCCATCGTGCAGCAGAGCGGTTGCGGCGTAAATTGTGCCATCGGTGTCTATTTCCAGTGAACGATGGAATTTGACGTCAAATTGATCGCTAATCCGGGGAAAACCGAGAGAGGTAAATACTGCCTGGCCCGGTTCGTAAACGTAAAAGATGTCGGTATCGATGGCAGTCAGGCCTAGGTAGAGGCGTTGGGATGCTTCATGCCAGGCCAGGCAGTCGAATGAAATCCAATCGTGATAGTAGCCCTGGTCAGCTTGTAAATCTTCAAACTTCCAGCGGCCCTCGACTTCGCTTTGCCAGTTATCAAAGCGGCGATTTTTCAAGATGTGAGCGCGGACACGGGTTAATTTCATACAAATTCTCCTAAATCGAAAAAGTTAATGGTGGGGTGCGGATGTCAGGCCCCAAATTTAACACCACCAAAGCGATGGGCCAGCAGGAGCAACATAACGGAAAAAGCCATGATCAAGACGCCGATAGCGTTCAAGGATGGATTGATCCCATAGCGCATCATGCTCCAAACGACCATCGGTAAGGTGCTGCCGTTGCCGATGTTGAAAAAGGTGATTACAAACATGTCGAACGATAAAGCGAAAATCAGCAGCATCGCCCCCAGGATGGTGGGGCGGATCATGGGGAAGGTGATCATGCGAAATGTTTGAAAGGGAGTAGCCCCCAGGTCTTTGGCCGCCTCCTCGACCGTAAAGTCGAACTCGGCCAGTTGGGCCGTTAAGGACAGCACCATGAATGGCACGCAGTAAACCACGTGACCGATGACCACCGTCATCAGCGACCGGGGAATTGAAAAGAAGACCAGAAATGACAGGAGCGAAATTCCGACCAGCAGAGTTGGCAGGCTGACCGGAAAAGTGACAATCAAGCGCAAGAGACCCTTAAATCGAAACCGATAGCGGACCAATCCGAAAGCAGCCGGAGTCCCGACCAAAGCCGACACCAACGCCGTCGCCAGAGCGACGATCAGGCTGTTTTTTAGAGCAGGCCAAATAACTTTGTTCTCGAATATTTCCTCATACCAGCTTAACGTAAATCCAGCGAGCGGAAAGACGCCGGTACGGTTGTTGTTGAATAGACGTGTTGCGAAATAAGGTAAACCTGAGTATTGTAACGATAAAATAGGATAAAGAAGGTGAAGCAGGTGATAAATATAAACCGAGCCTTAAAGTCAGAGCGTTTGCTGAAAGCATTAACCGGGGTGAGTGTCGCTGAATTCAACACCCTACTCCCGAGCTTTGATGCTGCTGTAACCAAGAGCAAGCGAGAGCAGAAAACTAACCGCAAACGAGCCGAGGGAGGTGGCCGAAAACACACCTTGCTGACCAGTCAGCACCAACTCTTCTTCATCCTGTTTTACCTGAAATGTTATCCGACCTTTGATCTGGCCGGCTTCTTTTTTGATGTCGACCGCTCCCGAAGCTGGCATTGGGTCCAGGAGTTGTTACCTATTCTGGAAAAAACATTGGCTTGGCAGGTGGTCCTGCCGAAACGCAAGATCCGCACCGTAGAAGAATTCATGCACCACTTTCCCGAGATCAAGGATATTTTCATTGATGGTACAGAACGCCCCGTGCAACGACCCCAAAAGGGCAAAGCCCAACGCAAGCACTATTCCGGCAAGCAAAAAGAGCATACGGTGCGCAACTTGGTTGTAACCGATGAACAAACCGCCATCTTGTGCTTAACCCCAACCAAACCAGGATCTCGACAGGATTATCATCGCTTCAAACAGTCTCAGCTTGGCGAGCACATTCCGACTGATGTCGGGGTCTGGGTTGATCTCGGTTTTATGGGCATCAAGAAAGATTATCCCCAACTCGATGTCGTGATGCCCCATAAAAGTAGTAAACACCATCCCTTGACCCCAGACCAAAAGGCTGACAACCAGACCATTAGCGCGGGCCGCATTGTGGTTGAGCATGCCTTGGCTGGCATCAAACGGTTCCGCTGTTTAACCGATACCTATCGCAATAAAAGCCAATCTCTCGCTGATTTGTTCATGCTGGTCGCTTGTGGCTTGTGGAATTACCACCTTCGCCACGCTTAATCCTTTGACTTCTTACCTTATGCTGTCTCTTTTTTTCGGCTCCTTATTTCACAACATGTCTAATGAAAGAATAATGAGCATTAATACAGGCAGAAACAGGAAGCATAAGGCCAGGATCGAGTAAACTTCAAGGAGCGGCCAGGGGCGCTGCCACAGCCGTCCGGTTCGTTTGGTCACGGTTGCCGGGGCGGCCTTGTCGATTGAATCGATGGGCTTATCGGTATAGGTCATATCGTTTCCTATTGATCACGTTTCGAACAATGCGGTATACCAGAAAGATCAAACCAAGCAGAAGCCCGATTAGTATGACTGTCGAAAAGACCATGGCCGAACCCAGCGGCCAATTGGCCAGCGCGCCGAACTGTTCGGCCACGGCGTTGCCGATCATCATGCCCTCTTTGCCGCCGACAAAGACCGGGGTAACAAAGTCGCCGGAGGTCAGCAAGAAGATGAAAACAAAGGAGACGATTACGCCGGGCATGGTCAACGGCAGGGTGACTTCGGCAAAAACCCGTAGCGGACTCGCGCCCAAATCGGCCGCGGCGGCGATCACGTCCCGGTCAAGATTCAGCAGAGCTGAGTAAATCGGCAGGGTAGCAAAGGGGAGATAAACGTTGAGCAAAATGAGGATGACGCCCCACTGGCTGTAGAGCAGGTAGGGTTGCGGCCCATCCGCCAGGCCGGCCGACATCAAGAGCCAGTTGACCAGACCGTTGGAGCTCAAGATGGCTCGCCAGGCATAAATCCGCACCAGGTAATTGCTGAAGAGGCTTATCGCCAGCAAAAAAAGGATTAAGTCCCGATATTTCTCAAATTTAAAGACCATCGTATAAGCCAGCGGATAGACGATAATGACGGACAGGATGGCAATACGCAAGCCAACGCCCAGGGATCGAAAAATTAACTTGGTGTAAACGGGCGAGGTGAGCACATAGATGTAATTTTCGAATGTCCATTGGCGGACAATGTCCCAGCCTTCTTTCGTCCAAAAGCTGTAGACAAAAAAGATGCCAATGGGGGCCACAAAGAAGATAACCATCATGATGGTTAGAGGCCCCACTCTTAACCAGGGCGACAGGATGGATGGGCGATCAGTCTGGCTCGTTACCATGCTTGCTCTCTATGAAACGTCATTGCAATAGAATCTGGCTGTTCTTGCTCGACCAGCCCACAAATACGTTAGAACCGGCTTCATACAGGGGAATATCCTGCTCCAGATGCTGCTGGACGGTGATAATCCGGCCGCCAGGGGCTTCAATCTGGTAGTACACCGCCGGCCCCTTAAAGATGGTATTGACAATACTGCCCTCGAGCCGGTTCTCGAGGTCCACCAGCGGCGTGTCGTTCAACCGGACGCGTTCAGGGCGCACGGAGACGAAAACATCTTGACCTATGTGGAGGTCGGACCCCGTCGGGCAGGTGATGATCAGCTCGTCGGTGGCTACCTGACACGATTCGCCATTTTTAGCGCTGACTTGACCCTGGAATAGAATGGTTTGGCCGATGAATTGGGCGGCAAAGACGGAATTGGGCTTTTGATAAATCTGGGCGGGTGGCCCAATCTGGACAATATGGCCGTGGTTCATAACCACCACCCGATCCGACATGGTCAGGGCTTCTTCCTGGTCGTGGGTTACATAGATAAAGGTCGTGCCCAGGCGTTTATGAATATTGATCAATTCGATCTGCATTTCTTGACGCAGCTTGAGGTCCAGAGAGCCGAGCGGTTCATCCAACAGCAAGACTTTGGGCTGCATGACCAAGGCCCGGGCTAGCGCAACCCGCTGGCTCTGACCGCCGCTTAGCTGCTTGGGAAAGCGATTTTCATATCCCTCCAATTTGACCAGTTCCAGCATCGCCCGGACCTGCCGAATGATGTCGGGGCGGGGAGTCTTTTTTATCGTCAGCCCAAAAGCGATATTCTCGGCAACCGTTTTGTGAGGGAACAAGGCCCACCGTTGAAAAACCATATTAACCGGTCGTTTGTAAGCCGGCATATGGGTAATGTCTTGACCTTCTAATAAGACCTGACCCTTGGTTGGTTGTTCTAATCCGGCGCAGGTGCGGAGTAACGTGGTTTTGCCACAGCCGCTCGGCCCCAACAGCGACAGAAACTCGCCCTTTTTAACCTCAAGACTGACCTTGTCCAGGGCAACGACATGCCCAAATCGTTTGGTGATTTCATGGAACTGGATAATATAGTCCAATGATTCAGCTATCCTTTTGCCGTAATCTTATACTCAATAGGTGGCTTTAGGGTTGGTGTTCGTGACCCCCTTGGGGCGGGCCGGAAACGCCGAGGACCCCATTGTCCCGGCGCTCCGGCGGCCTTCGGGGCGGAAAACCGGCTTAATTAACGGAAGTCAGGATCTCGTCGTAAGTTCGATACATATCATCGACGGTAATGTAGGGAGGTTCGGCATCCGGTTCCGGCAGAACGCTCAAGGGTGCGTTCGCGATAAACTCATTGACACCAGGCCAATTGAGTTTGGTGGCTAATTCCGGGTCGATCAGCGAATAGGTCTCCTCGTTCGGAGGGTTATAGCCCATTTTGGTGGTTTCAAGGGCCATGGTGTCCGCTGCAATCGCGTGATTGAGCCAAGCGTGAGCCGCCTCGATATTTTCAGAACCTTTATAAATAGACAAAATCGGAAATAAGGTTAAGCAACAAAAACAAAAAGGTCGAAATGTTCAGTCGGGTGACGATGACGAACCCGAAGGTTGTGTAAGCCACAAGCAATTTCAATAACCAGGTCATCCAAACCAGGTAAATGATTACGAAAGGTGTCTTTCAGAATCCGACACCGTTTGATGCCACAAATGATATTTTCAACCGTAACCCGAGCCGTGGCAATGACGGTATTGATGAACCGGTCACAACAGGTTAACTCGCCACCCGGTGGTTTCTTTTTGGGCTGATAGCTGATGACCTCTTGAGGCGCATAGCCCTGAAAACCGGTATCTTGCAGGAGTTGGGCATTACGTGGAAACGTATAGCCTTCTTCATCGCAAATTCGTTTATCGTGGCGGGTACCGGGATAGGTCTGGCTCAAGTAACAAACGGTGCGGCTGGCCGGATGAGTAATGACATTGTTGGTCACGGTATGGGCTTTTTTTTACCACTGTAATACGCTTTTTGCACAACATTGTCTTTAGGGCGCTGGCGTCGCCGTTGGGTGCCATCAATGGTAAACTCCAGTAGGTCGTAATCAGCTAACACCTGCTCAAGCTTAGCCGGCTCCCGTTCCGGCAGCACCGCTTCCACCTGCAAGGTTGCTTGCAGGATGGGTGTCAGCCGTTGGATCCAGTCATTGGCTTGACCTTGGCTCATACCAAACAGACTGCCTTGCACTTCTTGGAGGGGATAGGTTTTGAAGTAGACCAGAATGAACAATAGCTTATCGGCCAAGCTTTTTAAGGTTGGTTTACGGCCACCGCCGGGTTTTCGTTGCCGTGGTTGGGCTTGGGACCGTCGCTCTACATCCGCGCCCCAGGCTGTCTCGAAGCTCGGCAGGAGTTCATCGAATTCTTCTACCCGCAAGCTGGTCAGGGCCAGAAATCGACTGGGCTTCTTTTTCAGTTTTTCATAGGTCAGCATCTTCTTGCCCTCTTTTCTTGCTCTTTTTTGCTGACCATTTTAGTCTGTTTTCTTATTTTCGATAATGTCTAATGAAGTAGAAGTCGGCCCACATTTTGGTTGGCCCTGGCGGAATCACAATCTGGACATCGGCGCCGGCTTCACGAGCCCGGGCGGCGATGCCGGTGTTGCAGCCGTTCATCACAACGATATCACCCCGGGCCAGCAAATCTGAGGCTTCCCCTTCGCCGGCCACAACGGTAAAGGCATTTTCAAATACTTCGGCGCCCAGGGCTTTGATCTCGGCCAGGTCATCCTGGGTCCAAGTTCGGGCATCCAGGCTTTTGCCGAGCTGCATGGCCCACAAGTACAGGTTACCCAGCGGGTTATTGAGCACACCATACTTGCCCGTGTACTCTTCATTGTTATGCATGTTCCAGTCCGCCGGCTCCGACACTAAATCGGCCCGGTAGCAGATCGTATCGAAACCCACAAAGGCCGGGACAGCGTACAATTTGCCATCAATCCGTCCCCACCAATCATCTTCTTGAAATACCGGCAGCATCTCGGCGAAATTGGGTAATTTTGACTCGTCTAAAGGCTCCAGAATACCCTGATCGGCCATCATCATGATGTAGCGATTCATCCCAACGCCGATGTCGTAGCTGCCGGGACCGCCGGCATTGTAAAGGCTGATCACTTCTTCAAGGTTGCTGGGATAAGTGGCATTGAGTGTAATTCCGCTTTCATCGTAAAATGGCTCGAACGCTTCAGGATCTTCATAACCCTGCCAGCCAATGAAGTTGAGTTGGGTGCCGTCAAAATCGGCCGTTTCGGCTGACTCGTCTGCGGCGGCAGGTTCCGCTGGGGCTGCTTCTTCGGCAGGTTCTTCCTCGGCTGGTTCTGCTGCGGCGATCTCTTCAGTCGCCGCCGGTTCTTCAGCCGCTGCCGGTTCTTCGGCCGGCGCTTGAGGAGCCGGGGCGCCACATTGTGCAGCTACCAGCGCAAGAATGAGTATCATAATTATATACACCCCGACTCGGCGGTCAATATGCCCGTTAAGCGCTTGGACTAACGTATCTTTTGCTTTCAGCAGCATGACTTCTTCCTCCTTTTGGCTTTTTTAAGGTGAGATGAGTTGACAGACTGCCTATATAAGGCTCTACCTGTTAGCTTCAGTTGTATTGTTCGATTTTTACCCCCTTTCTAATAAAATAGGGAAACTCAATTTAGAGGAAAAAACATCCAAGCTTTAAGATATTTTAGGAATTAAAAGAAGTTGTGAGGAATTGGCGCGATTTTAGCATGTAATTTAGGGTGACGCAAGTTTAGTGGGTCGATTTAGATCAATTATTTGCGTGACAATCTTTGACTTATTTCAGGTTCTATAATATCCTAAAGGAGTGAACGTGAATCATCAGCCTTCAGATAAACCACTTACCGGCGATACCCGCCTGATCCGCCAGATGAACCGCTCGGCTATCTTGCAGCTCATTCGAGAACAGGGACCGATCTCGCGGGTGGATCTGGCCCGCTTATCTAATCTGACCCCGGCCACGGCTTTTTCCATTGTGGAAGAGCTGGTTGAGTTGGGTCTGGTCCAGGAAAGCGGCATTGGCGACTCGGCCGGAGGGCGGAAACCGAAATTATTTAAGTTCAACCCCAATGCGTTCGCTGCCGTGGGCGTTGACCTGCGGGTCGATCGGTTGATTGCCGTAGTCACCGATCTCGACGCTCGACCCGTGGCCAGAATTGTGCATACCTACCAGGGCGACATCGACGGTGAAGAAGGAGCACGCCTGATCAGCGCCGCCGCCCAGGAGGTCATTCGCCGTTCGGGCATGCCCTTTGAAGCGTTGGTCGGACTGGGGATTTCTGTCCCCGGCATCAT
This sequence comes from Anaerolineales bacterium, assembly GCA_020634855.1. Classification (GTDB taxonomy): domain Bacteria; phylum Chloroflexota; class Anaerolineae; order 4572-78; family J111; genus JAGRBY01. The sequence goes on along the minus strand of JACKAU010000011.1, from coordinate 158,220 downwards.
CGATACCGAAAATGGAGTTGTGGTCAAAGCGGTTAACCTGGGCTGGGAACAGGTCCCTCTCCGGGAACTGTTGAGCGAGCACTTGACCCTGCCGACCCATATCGTTGATGTGAGCGCGGCGCTGGCCGTGGGCGAAACCCATTTTGGAGCCGGCCAGGGGGCTCGTAACTTGATCTGTATCAATATCGGGAGCGGTATTGGGTCGGGTATTGTCATCGGCGAACAGTTGTATTGGGGAGCTGATGGCGTCGCCGGCGAAATCGGCCACATGACGGTTGATGAAGATGGCCCCCAATGTCGCTGCGGCAATTATGGCTGCCTGGAGCGATTGGCCGCCAGACCGGCCATTATCGAGCGGGCCATCAAAGGGTTAAAACAAGGCGCTGTTTCTTCCATCCGCAGCCTGGTTGACGATCGATTAGAAGAGGTCACCGTGCAAACCGTGGTTACGGCTGCGAACGACGGTGATGAATTTGCCCGTGGCATTCTGAATGAGACCGGCCGTTACCTGGGTATGGGCATTGCCAACGTGGTCAACTTTCTCAACCCGGAGATCGTTATCGTCGGCGGCGGCGTCACCGAAACGGCCGGCGAGACTCTGCTTGAACCGCTGCGCCAGACCGTGAAGATGCGCGCCTTCGATATTCACGCGCGCCGGGTGCGGATTGTTCCGGCTCAACTCGGCATCGATGCCTCGGCGATTGGCGACGCCACCTGGGCCATAATCAAAGCTGGCCTGCTGGCTTCGTCGTCCAGCGTTCCATCGACGTAAAATCAACTTATTTAGCAGGAGAATAAGGATGAGCATCCATAATCACGAAGATCAAGTAGAGCCGATCAGCGATACTCACCACAGTGGCGCCGAACTGATCGGGCCGGAACACGGCGCGGTTAATGGCTACTCTATCGGGTTCGCCATTTATTTCAGGGACACCTACAACGAACCCGGCATCCACGACGATCAGGAGGGGTTCTATGTCGTCGAAGGAACCGGCCGGGCTAGAGTCGGCGATGAGGAGTTCGACATTTGTCCGGGCAGCGCCTTTATCGCGGGTAAAGGGGTTCCTCATTCCATTAAACGAAATCCGGACAGCGGGCCGGTCAAAGTCATCTGGAGTCATGGACCGGTGTAATCGTAGTTACGATCAAATAGGCCAGCTGTTGTGCAAACAATTTGCATTATCGTTCCCTATGACAATGTTCATAAAGAAATAGTGCTGTGGGCCAACGAAGAACGAAGTATTGATTTTCGGCGCGATCCGGTCCGAGCCTGCCGCTGTACCTCAGCCTTCATGGCGCTTGAACTCGAACGCTACCTGACTCGAACGCTGCGAGCCGTTGAAATTTACTTCCAGGCTGTCCCCCCGGAGCGGGGGCTGTATATTGAGCTCAAAATCGAATCCGCGACAGCCAACGACGGCGGCTTTTCTATCAGACCGGCCGGCCAGGGCGTTGTCATTCAGGGTAACGGCCGGGCCGGGCTGGTATATGGGGTGTATGAAATGCTCCGCCAGCAAGGATGGCGCTGGTATGCACCCGGCCCAACGGGCGAACACGTACCCGAACCACGGGATGAATTGGCTTGGCCGTCCCAACCGCTCGACCGGCAGCCGGCCCTGTCGTGGCGCGGTTTTGATTTTGCCTTTGCCTCCATGGAGTCCGCCGAATTACTGCTGTGGATGGCTCGTAATCGAATGAACGTCTACGGCTGGCGGCCGGCGACTGGTCCTCTGGGGCGCAAATTGGGGATGATCCCTCGGGTTGGCGGCCATATCTTTGAAACCATGCTCGATCCGGACCGCCGGCTGGCCTCAGGCGAGACGCTGTGGGAAGCACACCGGTTCTGGTATGGCTTGCCCGCCCATGGCCAGCGGCGTAAAGAATCGGCCCTGCGGACTCAATTCTGTGTGTCGCAGGACGACCTGATCGAGTTTCTGGGCCGGGAAATTCTCCACAAACTTACCGCTGAATGGCGGGAAGCCGATATTATTGATATTTGGGGGTTCGATACCTGGGGCAGCACTTGCGCCTGTCCGGACTGCCAATCGTTGGGCAACGCCACCGATCAAACGCTTCATTTTCTATCCCGGCTCCGTGATTTTTTGGATCGAATGCGCCGGCAGGGGCGGCTTGATCATGCGGTTAAACTGGCCGTTTGTGCCTACGAGGGGACGGCCACGCTGACCGGACCGGAGCGCCCGTTTCCGGCGAACCTGCTGGAAGCCGGAGACTACTGCATCTTTTATCCGATCAGCCGCTGCTACGCCCATGACCTAGCCGATGCCGCCTGTGCCAGAAATGCTCGTTACCATACGGCCTTGATCGGGTGGCTGAATCATCGTCCGGCGATGCCGGTGATTATCGGCGAATATTACAATGTTTCCAAATGGCAAGATTTGCCCGTTCTCTTCACCACTCGTATCCAGCGCGACGTGCCGGATTACGTCAGAACTGGAGCAGCCGGGTTGACCTACATGCACGTCCCGTTGGTCAACTGGGGCATGCGAACGATCACCCAATTGTTGTACGCACAGCTTGCCTGGGATGCGTCGACCGACGCCGGCTCGCTTTTGCAGGAATATTTCACCCATCGCTACGGTCCCTATGCTGACGCGATGCGGCAGGTGTATGAGTACGTCGAAGAGGCCTGGTGGTATATCGCCCAGTGGCGAGCTTGGGGGCCGGGGAGCATCCTATCGCAGCTTCTGGCCTGGGATGGTACTCCCCCCATGGAACCGCTGCCGCTCAACGAGCACTTTACTTCGGCCGCCGCAGCGATCGCCAGCGGCAGACGGTCGCTGCAATTAATGGCATCGGCCAGGGATAGGCTCGAAGCGATTCGGGCCAAAGAAAAAATACGAGCAGCCTGGACAGCCGTCAAACCGGCCGGTCAGGGGGTGAATCCGCAAGAGGAACGCGAATTTGAGCCTGACAGCCCCTACGAACTACATCTGGATGAAGCGATGCGTTCTCTGGTTTACGGGTTTGATTCAATGACCTTAATGACCGAATTGTTAGCTTATCACGACACGCTTTTTCATCGCGACAGCGAAGCCGCCAAGGTGGCCTGGAACCGGGTCGAGCAAGCTGCCGGCGCGTTAAACAGTTATTATATACCGATCGGCTATGAATGGCCGGGACCGGGCTTGGAGAGTCACGATGGCCTCACCCGCTCTCAACTGCGCCATGTTTTACGCCTGTGCCGCAAATATCGTCTTGCCAAAAGCGAAAGCACGGATTGATTGACCGGATAAAATCTAAATTTTCCCAACATCGAGGAGGACTCTATAAATGTCGAATGATACGCTGGCCAATGGATTGATTGCCCATTGGCCCTTTGAGCAAGATTGTGAAGACCGGGCCGGTCATGGCCTGACCGTGCATAATCATGGGGTCGAGCTGAACCCTGAGCGTGTGGCCGGCCGCTCGGCGGCCATGTTCAACGGCAGCGACGCCTACCTTGAAGTTGACCACAATCCCATATTGAACCTGGGGACGGGCGATTTCGCCATTGCCGGCTGGCTTCATACCGAGGCCAATCGCAGCGACGTCATCGGCAGCATCATCAGTAAGTTTGACACCGAGTCCCGCCGGGGCATGCAGCTTTATATTTTGAGCAGCACCGGCGTCACGTCGACGGCCCAGGCCAATTACCGCAATGTGCATTTTGGCATCGATCAGGGCCACCTCGATCTGGCCTGGACTGACTGCGGCCGGCCCGGCAACGCCGTCCAAATTATGGCCATGACCGTGGCCGGGGGCGCGCTCTATGCCAGCACCTTGGAAATTGGGCCGCAGGAAGCGGGCCGGCTGTGGCGCTATGAAGGCAATGGCCGCTGGCTTGACCTGGGCAACCCGGTGGGCTGTAATGCCATTGGGTCGCTCGTTGAGTTTGACGGCCAGCTTTACTGCGGTATGAGTCGTTATATCGGCCAGGGGTCAGATTTGGGCGATTTGCCCAATCGTATTCCCGGCGGCCAGATTTACCGGCTTGAACCTGATGGTCAGTGGACGTTTTGCGGGCATCCCGGCGCGGAGGACGCCACGCCCGAAGATGATCTCCTGCCCGATTTTAGTCAGCAGGTGCATGCCAAATCACCCGAAGGCGTGGCTACCACGGCCTTCAGTACCGGCAAAGCTGATGATGTCATCGGTTTGACGGTTTACCGGGGCAAGCTTTATTGCACCAGCCATCATCGGCGCGGGGCTTTTGTCTACGAAGGCGGCCAAAACTGGAACTATATCGGGCCGGATGAACGCATCCTCAGCTTCACGGTTTTTCATGATAACCTGTATGCCCTCATCAACGGCGGCCCGGTTTATCGTTACGAAGGCGGCTCCGAGTGGACCCACTGCGGGCGTCCGGAAAAGGCGATTCAGTCCTACTCGGCCGTGACCTATGGCGGGCAGCTTTATATCGGCACCTGGCCCGAAGCGGAGGTGTATCGATACGATGGTGAAACAACCTGGACGCCCATCACCAAAGAAGGCCGGGTTGGCTATGAACGCGAGCTGATGGCCACGGCCCATTATAACGGCAAAGTTTACATCGGCTCTTTGCCCATGGCCAATGTCTGGCGCATGGACGGTCGAGACTTTAACTTCGTAGGCAACCTGGATGCCACGGCGACCTCGCTGCGACGGGTCTGGTCAATGGCGATTTATCAGGGCCGGCTCTTTGCCGGAACTCTCCCCTCCGGACGGGTTTATTCGATCGAAGCCGGCAAACTGGCCAGTTGGGATCGAGCTTTTCCGGCCGGCTGGCATCACCTGGCTGCGATCAAGCAGCACGATGTTTTACAACTCTATGTCGATGGTCAGCTCGTGGCTTCTGCGGCCGGTTTTCAACCCGGCAGCTATAACCTGAATAATGAACAACCCTTGCGCGTTGGATTTGGAGCCTACGATTACTTCAACGGACACATGAGCGATTTGCGCCTCTACCGGCGGGCTTTGACCGCTGCGGAGATCACCCAACTCGCTGCGGCTTAAACGGAAAGGGAGGGGCAATGACCACCATTAATATACCCTGGGCGGCCTGGCACGGCGACGAGCAGATCCCGTTGGCATTTCCGGCCTCATGGGATGTGACCGAGGCCCGGATGCAGGATGCCCCGGCTCTCTCCGACCAAGCGATCGGCGACCGGCTCCGAACCTCGATTGCCGCAGTCCCGCTCGCCCAACTGGCCCAGGGTCGACAGAATGCCGTGATTGTGGTTGAGGATATCACCCGCCCGACTCCGCTCTACCGGCTGCTGCCGCCGTTGCTGGCCGAACTGGAGGCCGCCGGTATCCCCCGGGGACGGATTCGTATTTTGATCGGTTCGGCCTCGCACCGGCCGAATACGCGGACCGATATGGTTAAAAAACTGGGCCAGGCTGTTGTCGACACGGTCGAGGTGAGGAATCACCATCCCTACGAGAATCTGGTCTCGCTGGGGATGTCGGATCGGGGGACGCCGATCTTCATCAACCGGGATTTTGTCGAAGCGGACTTGAAAATCGCAATAGGTACGATTGTGCCTCATGAAGATGCCGGCTTTGGCGGCGGCGCGAAAGTCGTTGGGATTGGCCTGGCCAGTGTAGAAACCCTGGCCGTTATCCACGGGCGCACCGTGGCCGAAGGACCGGTCGGTCTGGGCCGGCTGGAAGGCAATTTCTGCCGCAGCGATTTTGAGGATATTGCCCTCCGCGCCGGTTTGGAGATGACCATCAACGTGGTGATTAATTCCCAGCGTGATATTGCCGGCGTATTTGCCGGACACCCCGTCGAAGCCCATCGGGCCGCCGCGGTCCTGGCCCGGCAAGTTTATGCGACGGAACTGCCCCCCGAGGTTGACGTCGGCGTCTTTAATGCCTACCCCAAAGATACCGAACTGATGCTGGGTTTCAACGCCCTCAACCCCGGTTATCGGATTGGCGAGCAGCTCATTCAGCCGGATGGCACGGTCGTGGTGACTATGGCCGCCCCTGAAGGATACGGTTACCATTCCATCAATTCTCGCCAGGGGTTTGTCTACGGTCCTGATTTAGCTTGGCAGCGGCGTTTGGTTGTTTATTCGCCCAACTTAACCCCGGCCGATATTCAACGCTTCTGTCCGGCCGGGACCTTGCTGTTTAAGGACTGGTCGAGTCTTATCCAGATGTTAGAAGCCCAGTATCCAGGCCAGGCCCGAGCCGTCGTGCTGCCCCATGGCGCGATCCAACTTGGCGGCGGCGAACACAAGGCCTAAATGCCTAAGAGCCGAGCATTCCCACGCGATTTATAAGTTCCTGAACCGAACCGCTGACAATTAAATTTGGTGCGACCGCACAATTGCGGTATTATCGCCTCAGCACCAAATTACTCAGGGTTTATGCAAAAACCAGGTGACAGTCACTTAGGATCGAGAATTGAATGACTTCCGCATTTGAATGGGGGTAATTGGTAAATGGTAATTAGAGATTGAATAACCAATTACTAATTATCTATGATAGTCCATCAAAATGGGGAAGTTATTAATTTTCCATTCCTTATTGCCAGTGACGGTCACCCTTGGCTCAGGTCTGAATCGCTCATGTCGTCACAACCGACCCCTCAACCTATGGCGCGGTGGCGCAGTCAGCTCCATGAAATCATCTTCGAAGCCGACACGCCGGCCGGCAAGCTCTTCGACGTTGTGCTCATTGGGAGCATCATCCTCAGTGTAATTGTGGTTATACTCGATAGTGTGCCGTGGATTCAGTTCAAATATGGCGCTATCCTCTACGCGCTTGAGTGGTTTTTTACCATCCTCTTCACCATTGAGTACATTCTGCGTCTGCTCTGCGTCTACCGCCCCATCCACTACGCCACTAGTTTTTTCGGAGTGGTTGACCTGCTGGCTATCCTGCCGACCTACATCAGCCTGTTTATACCGGGCAGCCAATATTTACTCACCATCCGGGTTTTGCGCCTGCTGCGCATCTTTCGGGTCTTCAAATTGGCCCCTTATATTAACGAAGCCCAGGTAATTACCACCGCCTTGCGGGCCAGCCGCCGCAAAATTAGCGTTTTTCTATTGGGGGTCATGACCATTGTCATCATCATCGGCTCGCTGATGTATGTGGTGGAAGGGGCAGAGAATGGCTTTATAGATATTCCCACCGGCATCTACTGGGCGATTGTTACCCTGACCACCGTTGGCTATGGCGATATATCGCCGCAAACCGCGGTGGGTAAGACGCTGGCCTCGGTGGTGATGATTATCGGCTATGGCATCATCGCTGTGCCGACCGGCATTGTCACCGTTGAACTATCCCAAGCCGTCAAGCATCAGGTCACCACTCAAGCCTGCCCCTCGTGTGGGTTAGAGGGACACGATTTCGATGCCCGGCATTGTAAGTACTGCGGGTCGCATTTATAAAGAATAGTGTCTAACAAGCCACTTCTGACCAAAAAAGCCAGAAGTTGAGCCGGAAAGTTAAACGTAAGAGGCGCAAATGGCGCTAAAGTCGCAAACGCTTTTTATATTTCCTTTTGCGTCTCCTGCGTCTATAGCGTCTTTAGCGTTTAATTATTTTTGGTTCCGGCTCGTCTGGGTTAGACACTAAAGAAATAGGAAGTGATTTTTAGAGGCGTCAATGAGCTTGATCGTTCAAAATATTGACATCTTCGTTAAAGAGGCCGGTCACGGTGAACCGATTCTTTTTCTGCACGGCGTCCCCGACTCCGCCGATATTTGGGATGGTATTACGGCCCAGCTTCAATCGAATTACCACTGCATTGCGCCGGATTGGCCGAGCTTTGGCCGCTCCGGCTCCGGCGCGGCGCTCGATTGTTCGCTGGACGGTCACGCCAATTTTGTCAACGATCTGGCCGATGCCCTGGGCCTCGATGAGCCGTTCAACCTGGTGGGACATGATTTCGGCGGGGTCAGCGTGATGGCGTTTGTGGCTAAATATCCTGATCGGGTGCGCCGGCTGGCCGTTTCAAACGCGCCTTTTTCGCCTGATTATCGCTGGCATTTATGGGCCAAAGTTTGGCGCACCCCCGGCTTGGGTGAATTGAGCATGGCGCTCATGAACCGCTGGATTTTTACCTTGTCACTGCGCCAGGGATCGCGCAAACTGAGCGACAACCATATTCGGGCGGTGTATCGCTATGTTACGCCGGAAATGAAGCGAATGATTTTGCGCATGTACCGGGCTTTACCCGAAACAGTCTGGCAGGCTGGGCGGTCCCGATTACAAGCCGCCACCGCTCGCGTTCCAACCATTGTCCTGTGGGGACAGCACGACCCCTATCTCCCCAACTGGCTGCCGGACCAATACGGCGCTCAGGAAATTCGGCGTTATCCCGAGGCCGGCCATTGGGTTCCCGCGGAAGAAATCGATGCTGTGGCGAAGGATTTGTTCAGGTTTTTTGCGGCTTGAACTGAGAAAGTAGTGGGCAAGTTGAATATCACACGTGTTCAAGTGATTTTGTGTCGCATCGCGCCCTATCTACCAACCGTGGGGCAAATTGTGCTAGCCAATTCACGAATTTTATCTGTCCGCTGGTCAATTTTATAAGACTCCAAACGAATTATATGAGTCAAATCAACGATTATATAAGACAGGCCAATGATTTTCTAAGGCGCGCCACCGATTATATAAGACAAGCCACCGATTATATAAGAGTTCAAACGGATTATGTGAGTCAATCCAACGATTATATAAGACGAGCCAATGATTTTCTAAGACGCGCCACCGATTATATAAGACAAGCCAACGATTATATGAGTCTCCAACTCAATTAGGTGAGTCCGGCAGGCGATTATGCCGGTCAAGCCACCGATTAATTTAGTCGCTAAATGGATTATATGAGTCCGACAAGCGATTGGGCTGGTCAAGCCAATGATGATATAGGGCTTCAAACGTGCCATCTCAATAATCCGTGGTTATGACTGATTGTATCAAAGGTTTTTGGGCACCGTAATATTATTCGTTACAAGTACCCATTTGAATAACTTATTTTTGACCCATTGTTCCAATATGACTAAGATATTGCCAACCATTTCGTAATAGTAAAATGATGAAATATTTTATAAATCTCACTACCCATCATAAAACAGGCTACGGCTGAGTAGCTCAATCCAATCCCGTGACGGATTTCATGGGTTGCCTTAGGAATAGCATCAGTATGGCCGCTGACCCATCAGCGAGTCAGATGGCTGCTCCTCTGGGCCGCCGGAAAATCGTTGATCGAGACGTGATCGCCTGCTTATTCGGCTGGGTGATGGCCTGGCGCCGTCTGCCTGTACGTTTGGCTGGGCCGATTCAGGTTAACAACTTAAGAGTCATTTTTGAAACGTAACTGATTTGGGGTTGTTTTTCAAGCCGCGCTTCGTTGCGCGGCTTTTTTATTTTAAACAATTTAGCGTGGAGAGGTGCATCGATGTTCAAAAAACTAATTCTAATGAGCTTACTTTTAGGGTCGTTGCTGCTGGCCGCCTGCGGTGACGCGGCTCCGGCGGCTGAAGGTGCGGCAGCTGAGCCGGCCTCAACCGAACCGTTGGTCATTAGCGCGATTCCCGACCAAGACCCGGAAGTATTACAGCGCCAGTTCGGCCAACTGGCCTCGTACTTGTCGGAACAGTTGGGCGTGCCGGTTGAGTACAAACCCGTCACCGATTATGCGGCCTCGGTGACCGCTTTTCGGGTGGGCGACCTGGATATGGTCTGGTTCGGCGGCTTGACCGGGGTGCAGGCTCGCTTGCAGGTGCCGGAGGCGCAGGCCCTGGTGCAGCGCGATATCGACGAAAATTTCCACAGCGTTTTCATCGCGACCAAGGCCAGCGGCATCGAGCCGTTTGAGGACATCGACGGCTTGGCCCAACTCAAAGGCCATACGTTTACCTTCGGCAGCGACTCCTCGACCTCGGGCCGGTTGATGCCCCAATATTTCCTGAGCCAGGCTGGAGTCACCCTGGATGATTTCAAAGGCGAACCCGGTTTCTCCGGCTCGCACGACGCCACGATTGCGCTGGTCGAGTCGGGCTCTTACGAGGCCGGGGCGCTGAATGAAAGTGTCTGGGATAATCGGGTTGCGGCCGGCGAGGTCGATCTGGACCAAGTGCAAATTCTCTGGCGCACGCCGCCCTACCACGACTACCACTGGGTCGCTCGCCCGGATTTAGCCGAGCGCTACGGCGACGATTTTCCCGACAAGATTACCCAGGCGTTTCTGAGTCTCGATCCCAATAATCCTGACCAAAAGGAAATTCTCGATTTATTTGGAGCCGAGAAATTCATCGCAACCAGTAATGACAACTACGCCCAAATTGAGGCGGTCGGCCGGGAGATCGGCAAGATAAATTAAGTTAGCGCAATTGGGAATTCCATGCCTGACCTACCCTTGGAAACCTCAAATATCATTTTTGAATTGCGAAACGTCACCCACCAGTTCGGCTCGTTGGCAGCGGTGCGAGATGTCACGCTGCAAATCCGCGCCGGCGAGCGAGTCGCGCTGGTGGGGCCGAGTGGAGCGGGTAAAAGCACGTTGATCAGTCTGCTCAACGGGACGCTGTCGCCGAGCCAGGGTGAGGTTTGGGTGTTAGGGCAGCATTTGGCCCGGCTCAGCCCGCGCGGCTTGCGACACGTTCAGCGGCAGATCGGAACCATCTACCAGCAGTTTCATCTGGTCAACAACCTGCGGGTGATCCACAATGTCAATGCCGGCCACCTGGGGCGATGGACCTTTCTCAAGGGGGTGATCTCGCTCGCCTGGCCGCTGGACGTCGATACCGCCGCCAAGGCCCTGGCCCAGGTCGGTATTCCTGAAAAAATCTACGAGCGCACCGACCGGCTCTCCGGTGGTCAGCAGCAGCGGGTGGCTATCGCCCGGGTGCTGGTTCAGCAGCCCCAGGCCATTCTGGCCGATGAGCCGGTTTCCAGCCTCGACCCCGAACGCAGCCGGGAAATCATGAGTTTGCTGCGTGATTTAAGCCAAACCACCGGCAAAACCCTGGTAGTCAGCCTGCACGACATCGATCTGGCCCGCAGTCACTGTGACCGCATTGTCGGTCTCCGTGAAGGGCAAGTGGTGTTTGATCGGCCGGCTGATGAGGTCAATGAAACGTTCATTCGAGCGTTGTACAAGATTACGGCCTAGAATCTTAAACTGTAGTGCGATTATGCAAAAAACGTTATCCGGTCGGACGTCGGCCTCACCGGTGGCAGTGCCCCGGCCTTCCTTATTCAATCGAAAAACCGGTTGGGTGCTGCTGTTTATCGCAGGAGTAATTTGGGCTTTGCTGCAAGCGGGGCTGTTGCAACACGATTTCGTCAATCCCGGCGGCTGGGAGCGCGTGCGCCGCTTTCTGGCCGCCGGCCTCAACCCGGACCTTAGCCCTGATTTCTTGCGACTCACCCTCGACGTGACCATTACGACCCTGGCTTTTGCCGTTTGCGGCACATTTTTCAGCTTGATCTTTGGCTTTGTGGCCGGGATTTTTGCCTCGGAAGTCTGGTGGCAGTCGATCCTGCCGGGTCGAGTCGGCGGCCGATCCCTTTATCGAGCGCCTTGGTTGGCCGTGCGCTCGGTGCTGGCCTTTCTGCGGGCCATCCACGAAATTATTTGGGGCCTCTTCTTCATTAGTATTATCGGTCTCGATCCGCTGTCGGCGGTTTTGGCGATTGCCATCCCGTTTGGGGCGGTTACGGGCAAAGTCTTCTCCGAGATTTTGGACGAAATGCCCCGCCAACCTTATCTAGTGCTGCGGAACAGCGGCGTCCCGCCCACGCTGGCCTTGACTTATACGCTGGTGCCGCAGGCGTTTCTCGATGCACTATCCTACGCCTTCTATCGCTTCGAGTGTTCAATCCGGGCGGCGGCGGTGCTGGGTATTATCGGCGCGGGCGGGTTGGGCCATGAAATTTTTCTCAGCCTGCAATCGCTACGCTACGAGCAAATTTGGACGCTCTTCCTGGCCCTGTTTGCCCTCAACGGCCTGACCGATTTATGGAGCGGCTTGCTGCGCCGTCGGTTGGGGGCCAAATTGAGTTGCAGCGGCGCTGATTGTGTTGATATCGACTCGCCAATGTCGGGGACGGCAACGCTTCAATTGTATCGCTATGATCGAGTCGTCAGGGCCTCGCTCATTATCGCGGCCCTGCTGATTCCCTTTTCATTTTGGTATATTCAGCCGAATTTCGGCAAACTCTTCTCGGAGCGCACGCTCCTCCATTTGGGCGAAGTGGCGCGCTGGGCCTTCCCGCCTGATTTTAGTCAACTGCCGCTCAGTGAATGGCTCGAACTTTCGGCTGTGACCGTGGCGATGTCGCTGCTGGCGATTGCCGGAGCGGGTCTGCTGGCATTAGTACTTTCCTTTCCATCGGCGCACAATTTTTTGCTGCCGGGCGGCCTATTGGTACCCAGCACCGCCGGCCTGTTCCATCGAACTTTGGGGTGGGCTGTCTTGCTGATCGCCCGGTCGATCTTGCTGGTCGCCCGCTCGATTCCGCCGCCGGTGTGGGCTTTGCTCTTTATCTTTGTTCTCTTTCCGGGCATCTTGCCGGGGGCGGCGGCGCTGGGGATGTACACCCTCGGCATTTTGGGCCGGTTGATGGCCGAAGTTGTGGAAAACCTGGATGACCGCCCGCTGACCGCGCTCAAAGCGCTCGGCGCGCGCGGGGGCGATATCTTCACCTACGGTATTTTACCGCTGTCCTCGCCGCGCTTTTTGGCCTATGGATTGTACCGTTGGGAGGAAGCGATTCGGGCCACGGTCGTCGTCGGCCTGGTTGGCGCCGGCGGTTTGGGCCATCTGCTCACCGAGCAGCTCAGCAGCTTTGATTATCAGGGGGTCTTTACCACCCTCATTGTTTTCGTCACTCTTATTTTTCTGGTTGATCAAATTAGCGCCGCCGTTCGGCGTACTTTTCGCGAAAACTAGCCAAGTTGGCCCTCGAATCGGCGCTGGAAGCCATTATCGAGACCCATCGCCCTCGAAATTAATGGCGATCCTCCTCTTTTTGCAATAAATCAGAACATGTTATAATCACGGCGGAAGGATTTTTTGCGTGCATGGGGCTGCACGTCGATTTCAGCGACTCTAAAGTCCCCATCGAAGGAACTTTTAGTAGATTTCATTTGAGGCCGCATAACCTCAAACGAAGACTTAACGGGAACAAACAATGACAAAAGAAAAAGCTGTTGAGGCCGGTCAACTGAGCCAGTCGGCCTGGTCTTACTCACCACAGGCCAGTGTGGGTTTTTTTGAACCCCATGAGCCGGATGATCTTACCAAAAAAGGGCGCTTGTACCTTATTGCCGATGCTGTGGCCGGGACGGCTTCGACCCAAGTGGCCAGTCGGTACGCTATTCAGAAAGTGCTCCACGCTTTTTACACCAGCTCCTCCTCCGATTTGCAGCAGCAACTCACCACCGCCATCAAGCTTGCCAATACCGATATTTTTGAGAAAAATAACCAGCACCCTGAGCGTCGCATCATGGCGACAACGCTCATGGCTGCCTGGATTCAAGATAATAAACTGCTGGTTGCCAGTGTCGGGGACAACCGGGCTTACGTGGTTTGGGATCAGGATATCGAACTGCTTAGTCAGGATGTGACTCCGGTAAGGATTGACCCCGAAGCGGGTAAAGATAAGAAAATTGAACCGACGCCTATTCCGGTTGTCAATACGGCGGACAAAGATAAAAACAGTGACGTGTCGCCGGCTCCGGTCGCCAATAAGGTGGATAAAGATAAAAGCATTGACGCGTCGCCGGCTCCGGCCAAAGTTGAGACGGCCGTCAAAGCGGAACCCACTCAAAAACCAAAGCTTCTCACCCCTCGTCAGCGATTGCCGCAAGCGTTAGGGTTCGATCCGGAGGTCGAGGTTCAACTCTTTTCGCGCAAACTGTTCGCTAACGATATTGTGGTTTTGCTCAGCGGCGGCTTGACCGGTTACGTTGAACCCAAAGAGGTCGCCCAGGCTGTCACTAATCATTCCCCTGAAGAAGCCAGCAAACAGATCATCGCCCTGGCCCGCGAGCGCGGCAGCCGGGACCAAGTGACGATCAGTATCACCAAGATTCTGCCGGAAACCGTCGAAAACCACTCACCGGTGCCGATGCCGCTGCCGACCGCGCCCAACTGGAACGATCTGGCGCCGTCGGTCAAACCGACCAATGGCACGTCACCCCTGCCGGCTAGCCCTAAACCGGCGACGGCCACCCAACCTCTGCCGGAGCCTAAAGCCGTGGGCGCCGTCGGGAAACCGCCGGTCGCCGCGCCCCAAACCTCAGTTACGGAGCGGATGTTTGGCGATCCGCAGTTGACCAAGAGCTTCGCCGAAGTGTTTTCCAAGGATAAAAATAAGTCCCGCTTTTATCTGATTGCGGGGGTGTGGGCGCTGCTGTTGTGCAGCAGCCTCTTTATTATTTGGCGCTACGTCATCCCCCCGGAAACTGCGGCCTCCATACCGGTGCTGGGCAGTATCGATGCGTTAGTACGCGATGATGAAGCCGGAGCCGATGAGACCGCAGCCGAGAATGGGCTGGCCGCGTCCGGCTCACTCATCGAGCAAGAAGCGGCTGAGGTGGCGACGCCCCAGCGGACGCTGCCTGCCGCCGAAAGCGCACTCGTGGCCGAGAGTGACTCGCCGATAGCCACGCCGGGTACAACCTTTTCCAGCCCAGTTAGTACACCTGCGGCCGGTCTGGCGCAAGGCGACACCACATCTTCGGCCCGTTCGAGTACGGTAGAGACCCTCCCCCCCACCCCGGTTCCTCTGCCGACGATTGTCTTGCCTGCGGACTGCGCCAACCGGGCGCGCTTCTATCGGGATGTGACCATCCCGGATGGCACTCAATTTGCGGCGGGTGAGTCGTTTGAAAAAGTGTGGTTGTTAACCAATGCTGACACCTGCCCTTGGGGGCCAGGGTACACCATCCGCTTTGTTGAAGGCGATCCAATGGGCGCTAACCGGTCGATTCCGGTCACTGAACGCGTTGAACCTGAAACTAACGGTGAGATCAGGGTTTCGATGGTCGCTCCTGACGAGCCGGGTGAGTATCGCGGCGTCTGGCAGTTACACGATCTCGCAGGCGAACCGTTCGGCCCGGAGATGTATTTGGAAATCGAGGTCTTACCGGCCGATCCGGCCGAACTGGTCGATAACGGCAGTTCAACCGTCCTCTATGACTTTATCGAACATGCCGGCGAAGCCACCTGGTCTGCCGGAGATAATACCTACACGCCTCTGGCCACTAGTGTGAGCGAGGAGTTAGAAATTCCTACCCCTGAAGGATTAGTGGCCAAGGGTCGGGGACTGCTGCGCGGCAACCAGGAGAGTGAGCAAGATGTGCTGCTGACCTATCCTGACGCCGATGCCGGGTTTATCGAGGGCAAGTATCAGGTCGATACCCCGTTGGAACCGACCGACGCGCTAGTCGCCAATTTGGGCTTCACCAAGCTGTCGATCTTGAGTGACGACGGGGTTATCTTTGAGGTCGTCTTCACTCCTGATGATAGCTCGGAAGGGGTGCAGATCCTCTCAACTAACGTACAGTATCAGGACAGCCCGGTTAGCGACATTGTCCCGCTCACCGGCATCGAGTCGGGCCAGACGGGGACATTCACCGTTCGGGTGTTGGGCGGCGATAGTTTGAGCCGGGATTACGCGGTGTGGATTGACCTGCGGCTGGTCAGACAATAGAGTTTACAGAGTTAGGGAGTTTTCAGGAGAGCCGATAAGATCGGCTCTTTTTTTTGTGGAAATCGACTTCGGATTTGGCTTCCGGAAAGTTATCGTGTACGCTAGCAGTAGAAATTTTGTTTATTAAAAGAGGCGTTTAATAGTTTAATGGAACAGGTCGCACCCAAAGCACGTAACTACCCTCAAGACGTCAAAATTGTCAACGTTAAGGATCGAGAGTTTATCATTATTGGCACGGCCCATATTTCCCAGGAGTCGGCCGATCTGGTCCGGCAAGTCATCGAAGCCGAACAGCCTGATTGTGTGTGTGTTGAACTGGACGAGCAGCGGTACAAAACATTATCTGAAGCCCGCCGCTGGGAGTCGTTGGATATCAAGCAAGTTATTCGTCAAAAGCAGTTGATTACGCTGCTGGTCAATTTGGTGTTGGCGTCGTATCAAAAGAAATTGGGGCAGGAGTTAGGCGTAGCCCCCGGCACCGAACTGCTGGAAGCCACGAAAGTGGCCAAGGCGCTCGATATTCCGATAGCTTTATGTGATCGGGATGTGCGCATTACCTTGCGCCGAGCCTGGGCGTCGATGTCGTTTTTTGAAAAGTTCAAATTCCTGTTTTCCGGTGTGATCGGTGTATTCGACTCGCCGGAAATTTCGGAAGAGATGTTGAGTGAACTGCGCCAAAAAGACGTGTTGTCGGAGTTGATGAATGAGTTAGGCGAAGCGATGCCTATCTTGAAGCGGGTGCTGCTCGACGAGCGGGATGTCTATATCGCCCAAAAAACACGCGAGGCGCAGGGTAACAAAATTGTGGCCGTGGTCGGCGCCGGTCACGCTGAAGGCATTGTCGATGCTCTAAAGCAAGATGTCGATCGAGATTTGACCGAAATCGAGTTAATTCCGCCGGCTTCCCCGGTGATCAAATGGATTGGTTGGGGGATTCCGGCGATTATTCTGGCGGCTATCGTGTTCATTGGTTTTCGTCACGGACTTGACGCGGCCGGCCAAAATCTGATGTTTTGGATTTTAGCCAACGGTATCCCCAGTAGTATTGGGGCCATTATCGCCCTGGCCCATCCAATTACCATTATCTCCGCTTTTGTTGCGGCGCCCATTACCAGTCTGACCCCGGTGATTGGGGCCGGCTATGTCACCGCTTTTGTCCAGGCTTACTATCAGCCGCCGGTGGTTAAGGAGTTCCAAACCGTCGGCGAAGATATCAATCATTTTAGCCGGTGGTGGTCGAACCGGCTGCTGCGTATCTTTTTGGTTTTTATTCTGACCAGTCTGGGGAGCATGATCGGTACGTATGTGGGCGCGTATGAAATTATTTCAAACTTGTTTGGGTAATGGGGTGTAGCGTTGCCATCTCAGGTTGTAGCCGAGGTGCTTAGCAAACTCGCTCTGCTGTTGAATTGAAGAATTGTCACGGGTAAACAAAAACCCGAAGGGATCTCCCTTCGGGTTTTTTTATTGACGTTATGCGTACTTACGCTGCTACGTGCTGACTCATCTCCTGCGGCATCGGCAGCGTGACTTTGATATCGAGCCGTTTGCCTGAAGCCCCAATGGTGCCTTTTGGCCCAATCTTCCAGAAGAGACCCAACCGGATCGACCAATCGTCAAGAATAGCCTGGGCATATTCACTGCCGGTTAGTCGAACGTGGCGGGTGATCAGCAGCCGCAGCAGATCGACGTCCGCTTGGTTGGTGAGCCGCACGACCTGAATCATATCCGGATTGAAGCGTTGGGTGAAGCGATTGGCCTCGTCCAGCACAAAGGCCATCCCGCCACTCATCCCGGCGCCGAAGTTGTAGCCGGTACGTCCTAACACGACCACCACGCCGCTGGTCATATATTCGCAGCCGTGGTCACCCACCCCTTCAACAACAGCCGTCGCGCCGCTGTTGCGCACCGCAAAGCGTTCGCCGGCCTGGCCGGCAGCAAAGAGATTCCCCCCGGTGGCCCCGTACAGCACGGTATTCCCGATAATGACATTATCGTGGGCCGACAACTGCGATTTCAACGGCGGTCGGACAACAATCTGCCCGCCTTTCATGTTCTTACCGACATAATCGTTGGCTTCGCCAATGAGAGTCATGCTCATACCGGGGACGGTGTAAGCCCCAAAGCTCTGCCCGGCAGAGCCGTTGAAGGTAATGTTGATCGTGCCGTCCGGTAGCCCCTTATCGCCATATTGTTTGGCGATGGCTCCGGCCAAGGTAGCCCCGACGGTGCGGTCGGTGTTGCTGATGGGTAAATTCAACTGGACCGGTTCGCCCTGTTCAATGGCCGGTTTACCTTTGGTTAATAGTAACTCATTAAGTTCGTTGACTTTGGTTAACGCATGCGATTCAGCCGCTTTCTCAACGAATTTGGTCGGCGCGTCTTCAATCTCCTTGGCCAACAGCGGCGATAAGTCGAGCGTATCAACAGCCGGGACGCCGGTTTTGACCTGCTCCAGTAGTTCCGTTCGTCCAATGACCTCTGACAGGCTGTGAAAACCGAGTTGGGCCAAAACTCGGCGCACGTCCTCGGCGATGTAGTGCATGTAGGCCATGACGTGTTCCGGTTTGCCCACAAATTTAGCCCGCAGTTTGGGATTTTGTGTGGCCACACCCACGGGACAAGTGTTGTTGTGGCAGGCGCGGGCAATCAAACAGCCCTCGGCTACCAGCGCCGATGTACCGAAGCTGTATTGGTCGGCCCCCAACATGGCGGCGATGACCACATCGCGGCCCGTCTGCAAGCCGCCGTCGGTTCGGACAATAACCCGGCTGCGCAGGTTGTTGCGTTGGAGCGTTTGCTGCGTTTCGGCCAGACCGATTTCCCAGGGTAGCCCCACGTTTTTGATACTGCTCCAGGCAGCCGCCCCGGTGCCGCCGGAGTGTCCGGCAATGTGAACGGTATCGGCCCCACCTTTAGCCACGCCGGCGGCAATCGTGCCGACCCCGGCTTCGGAGACCAACTTGACCGACACATCGGCCGCCGGATTGACCTGCTTTAGGTCGTAGATGAGTTGGGCCAAATCCTCGATACTGTAGATATCGTGGTGCGGCGGCGGCGAGATCAGGGTTGTGCCTTCGGTCGTTTGGCGGATTGTAGCAATTTCGACGGTGACTTTGTGACCGGGTAACTGGCCACCCTCACCCGGCTTAGCCCCCTGAGCCATCTTGATCTGGATCTCAATGGCCGAGGTTAAATAGGCCGGCGTGACCCCAAACCGCCCTGAGGCGACCTGTTTGATACGGTCATTTTTCTCGTTGTGGAAACGGTGCTGGCCCGATCCGCCCTCGCCGCTATTGCTGACGGCTCCGATCCGGTTCATGGCGACAGCCAGTGTTTCGTGGGCCTCACTGCTTAGAGCGCCGTGCGACATAGCAGCGGTAGAGAACCGAGCAAAAATGGCTTCCAGCGGCTCAACTTCCGTGAGGCCAATCGGCGGGCGGCCTGTATCGACAAAGCCAAACATATCGCGCGGATTGACCACTGAGTTCTCTTCCAAAACTTTGACAAATTCCTGATAAGCTTCAAACCCGGCCTCAAAGTTTTCGCCGATGAAGGAGCGCAGGACGCCTGGCTCCGGTGCAGCCGGTTCCGACGCGGCCGGAGTGAGGACATTATCCATCCGAACGGCTTCCTGCAAGGCCTTAACCGACTGCGGGCTAAAGGCGTGGGTTTCGCCGCCTCGTTTGAATTTATAGAAGCCGGGGCTGTCGATTTCCGGTTTTTGCGGATCAGCAAAACCGGCCTGATGGCGGCGTTCAACATCGGCGGCGATAGCCGGTAAGTCGATACCGCCCAGCCGGGTCACCGTGCCGGTGAAATATTTGTCAACCAGCGCTTGTGACAAACCGAGGGCTTCAAAGATTTGGGCGCCGCAGTAGGTATCAACGGTCGAGATGCCCATTTTTGACATGATTTTCAAAAGACCGGCTTCCATCGCCCGGATGAAGTTGCGCTTGGCGGTGGTGGCATCCATATCCTTAATTTTGCCGCCTTCAACTACATCTTCCACCGTAGCTAGGGCCAGGTAGGGATTAACGGCGTTGGCCCCATAGCCGACCAAACAGGCCAGGTGATGAACTTCACGCACTTCGCCGGATTCAACAATGATGCTGACTCGCATCCGCTGGCCGTTGCGGACCAAGTGATGGTGAACCGCTCCAACCGCCAGCAGGCTGGGAATGGGCGCGTGCCGCTCATCAACGCCCAGATCGCTGAGGATGAGAATGGTTTTGCCTTCGTCGATGGCGCGTTCGGCCATGGTACACATGCGCTCCAGGGCGCGGCCCAGGCCGGCCCCATGCTGCTCAATGGGGTAGCGCATGGGGATCGTATGGGTTTGGAAGCGCGGGTCGCCCAAACCTTTTAAGGACAGCAGGTCGTCATCGGTTAGAACTGGGCTGGCCAACTCGACCAGGTTGGCGTGTTTGGGCGAATCTTCTAGCAGATTCGGTCTGGCGCCTAGCCGCATGGTGAGCGACATCACAAAAGTTTCTCGCAGCGGGTCGATGGGAGGATTGGTTACCTGAGCAAAGCGTTGCTTGAAATAATGGAACAGTGATCTGGGTTTAGCGGACATCACCGCCAAGGATGTATCGTCGCCCATTGAGCCGGTTGGCTCTTTGCCATCATTCGCCATCGGGCGAACGATCACGGTCATCTCTTCATTCGTATAACCGAATGCGGCCTGCAGCCGGGTTAACCATTGGGCGGTATTAATTTTTTTCTGTGGCGTAAAGGGGCTGGGTTTATGCAGCGTAAATTGAAGCGGACGCGTTTCGGTGGGTAGTGGTTTGAACCCTTTAACCCACTCTTGATATTGAGGCCGTCGCGCCAGTTCGTTCTTGACTTGGTCGTTGGTTAGGAAAAGCTGGCGATCCAGATCGACCATCATCATCTGGCCGGGCCCCAGTTTGCCTTTAGTAATGATGCTGCCTTCATCGACATTAATCGTACCGGCCTCGGAATGGGCGATAACCAGATCATTATTGGTGACCAGGTAACGGATAGGACGCAGCCCATTGCGGTCGAGCGTAGCCCCCACGCGCCGGCCGTCGGTGAAGACGATAGCGGCCGGGCCGTCCCAAGGTTCCATCAGGGCCGCGTGGTAACGGTAGAAGGCTTGCAGTTGGGGGTCCATGTCGACAATATTTTCCCACGCTTCAGGAGCCAGCATAGCAACGCTGTGATGAATATCTCGCCCTCCACGTACAATGAGTTCAAGCACGTTGTCGAACATAGCCGAGTCGCTGCCGTCCGCGCCGATAATCGGCTGCAAGACGTCCAGTCCCTCCGGCCAGTAGGGCGAGGCCAGCGTGGATATTCTGGCTTTCATCCAGTTGACGTTGCCTTGTAGGGTGTTGATTTCTCCATTGTGCGCAATCATATGGAACGGCTGCGCCCGCCGCCAAGTGGAGGTAGTATTGGTGCTATAGCGGGTGTGGACCGTGGCCAGGGCGGTTTCATACAGCGGATTGGTCAAATCCAAATAAAAATCGGCCAGATAGGGCGAAAGCATGAGACCCTTATAGACGACTGTCCTCGCCGACAAAGAGACGACATAGTAATCGTGAAAGCCTTCGCTCACAGCAGTATTTAACAGTTGCTTCCGCAGCATGTAGAGAAAGCGCTCAAAGTTATCGCCCTGGGCAATATGCGCCGGGCGGCGAATAATCAATTGCACGATCTCAGGACAAAGACGGCAGGCCGTTTGCCCCAACGCATCATGGTTGAGCGGCAGCTTCCGCCACTGAATGGCCGGCGGTGATGCCGAAGAGTGAGCGCCGTTGGTAACCCCATGATCCGGCGCCGCGCCATTGGAGGAGCTGTCCACTTTGAGCAAGCGCATCACCACATCCTCGGTTAGGCCCATAGCCGCGTCGGCATCCTCTTTGGGCATAAAAAACATCCCCAGCGCATAATCCTCTTGCTTGGGGAGGCTGTCAATTTCACTGGCCAGCAAGCGATGAGGAATTTGAGTTAATATTCCTACGCCATCACCAGACAGGCCGTCAGCATCGACGCCCCCACGGTGTTCTTGACAGCCGATCGACTCTAGCGCCATTGCTAAAATATCGTGGCCCGGCACACCCGTTGTGCGCGCCACAAAGCCGAGACCGCAAGCATCGTGTTCAAATTCCGGACGGTACAACGTTTTGCATCGATTTGACATTTGCATGAGTCTCCTTAAAAGATTAGACACCAAACACCCCCATCGGCCTGCAAACACGGGAGGACGGTTTGGGGGTGATAGGTTTGATGTTAAATAATAGGTTCAACTAATAATTTTAACTATTATGGAGGGTTGTGTCATCACCCAAACGGGTAGGTAGTTGAATGGATGAAGTGTGAAGAATTCCACAATAAAGTTTTGACCGCCCCTGTTGTCGCAGCAGAGACGGCCTCTATTGAAAATCGTTGGTAATTCTGGCAAGGCATGCTATTATTCGGCAGCTTGATAATATATTCACGATGAGTTGATATTTTAAGGAGAAACGATGACGACTACGCCCACCGCCACTGAATTAGCCCAAGATTTAGCCCAACAATTCGCCACTCGCGCCGATGAAGCCGATAAATTGGGCCAACTGCCCGAGGCCGATGTGCAAGCCCTAAAGAATTCCGGTTATATGGGCCTGAACATTCCCCAGGAGTTGGGCGGTTTTGGCCTATCGATGCGCGACTGTCTAGAAGCTCATCTTGAACTTTCTCAGGGCAGCACCTCAACGGCGATTGTGGCGGCTATGCCGATGCAGATTTTTGGCGGCGCGCGCGACGCCAATCCCTGGACCGCTGAAATCTACGAGCGATTGTGCCGGATGGTCACCCAAGATGGCGCTTTGATGAACTATGTGGCCAGCGAACCGCAGTTGGGCAGCCCCTCGCGAGGCGGTCTGCCGGCCACCAAGGCCGAACCCACTGCCGACGGCGACGGCTGGTTGATCAACGGCCATAAAACCTGGACAACCGGCGGCCGCCATTTGACGCACATGCTGGTCAGACTGCGCGTGGGAGACGATCACGGCACCGCCCTGGTTTTGCAAGATACACCCGGCGTCGAGTGGGTCAACACCTGGAGCGATGCTCTCAGCCTCCGCGCCAGCGATAGCCACGATGTTTACTTCAAAGATGTCGTTGTTCCCGCCGACCATTTGATCGATCGCCAATCACCCGGCGGCCCTCCGCCCCCGCCCAACGGCTGGTTCCCCATGACCATCGCTGCCGTTTATCTGGGGGCGGCGATAGCCGCCCGGAATGCGGTTATCAAATTCGCCTTGGAGCGCGTCCCGACAGCGTTGGGCAAGCCGATCGCGACCCTGCCGAAAATTCAGCGCCAAATCGGCGAGATCGATGTGGGGTTACAGGCGGCCCAATGCCTGCTACTGGATGTAGCCTCGCAGTGGGAGGGCGATGAGGCCCACCGCCGCCGTGTTTTTCCTCGTGTGGCGGCGGCTAAATTTATGGTCACTAAAGTGGCCGGCGAGGCGACGGAGATCGCCCTACAAATTGCCGGCGGCGCCAGCATCACCAAGAGCCTGCCGTTAGAACGCTACTTCCGCGACGTACGGGCCGGTTCGATGCAGCCGCCTTCGGGCGATACCGCTCTGGAGATGGTCGGCCGAGCGGCGATTGAAGCGAGTGAGGCTTAATTTTTACATTGTGATTTCTCCCAAATATTACCCGTTTGGGTAGTCACAATTTTCACAAACTTAAGTAAAATACGTCGTTGCCCCCATTAAAGGGGCTAAAAGAGATTGTGTACATACCCCCGGCGCAATGGTGCGATAGATATATCCTAATTGCCGGGGGTATTGTTTTGTTCACTACCGACTTATTTATTTATCCTTTAGGAGGGATAGATGCAAACGAACGTTACTCAAACCCCCATCGGTTGGCCCCAAAAACAAGGTCTTTATGATCCCCAATTTGAGCGCGATGCCTGTGGTGTTGGTTTTGTGGTTAACATCAAAGGGCAAAAGTCGCACCAAATTATCCAGCAGGGCTTGGAGATCTTGAATAATTTAACGCACCGAGGAGCTACCGGCGCCGAACCCAACACCGGGGATGGCGCCGGTATTTTGTTCCAACTGCCCCACAAATTTTTTAAGAAAGTGTGCGATTTCGATCTGCCGGAACCAGGCCAGTACGGCGTGGGTATGTTGATGCTGCCGCCCGATGCCGAGCAGCGAGCCGCCATTGAGGCTTTCTTTGAGCAGGTGGTGGCTGAGGAGGGACAGGAGTTTTTGGGCTGGCGAACCGTACCCACCGACAACAGCAGCTTGGGCGAAACCGCGCTGTCGGTTGAACCGTTCATGCGCCAATGTTTCATCAAGCGCAGCAGCGATTTGGTGGATGATCTGGATTTTGAGCGCAAACTGTATGTGATCCGCCGTTCCTCGGCCTATCAAATCCGTTACGGTGAAACGGTGATGCCCGGCGGCCAATATTTCTACGCCAGCAGCATGTCCTACAAGACGATTGTCTTCAAAGGGATGTTGATGTCTGAGCAGATCCCGAAGTATTACCTCGATCTGGCCGATCCCGATGTCGAATCGGCCTTGGCCATGGTCCACTCCCGCTTTAGCACCAACACCTTCCCCAGTTGGGAGCGAGCCCATCCCAACCGCTACATCATCCACAACGGCGAAATCAACACGCTGCGCGGTAACATTAACTGGATCCACGCCCAGCAAATGCACTTTGAGTCGCCGCTGTTTGGTGACGACATCAAAAAGCTCATCCCCATTGCCGCCCCCGACGGCAGCGACTCCGGCATGTTCGACAACGTGATGGAGTTCTTGACCCTGGCCGGGCGACCCATCCACCACGTGATGATGATGATGATCCCGGAGCCGTGGTCTAAACACGAGAGTATGAGCGACGAAAAACGGGCTTTCTACGAATACCACGCCACCTTGATGGAGCCGTGGGATGGCCCGGCCTCCATTGGCTTTACCGACGGCGTGCGCATTGGAGCCACCCTGGATCGCAACGGCCTGCGCCCCTCGCGCTACTATGTCACCAAAGATGATCTGGTGGTTATGGCCTCTGAGGTGGGTGTACTCGATATTCCGCCGGAGAACGTGCTCTACAAAGGCCGCCTCGAACCGGGCCGCATGTTCTTGGTCGATACCGAAGCCGGGCGCATCATTCACGATGAGGAAATCAAACACCAACTGGCTTCGGAGCATCCCTACCGGCAGTGGCTGGATGACGATCTGGTCAAGCTGGAAGATTTGCCCGCCCCGGCCCTCAATGGTAAAACCAACGGCAAAGTTAGCCAAGCGTTATTCCCATCCGGTATTCGGCCGGCCAAAGATATTGACCATACCTATGTGTTGCAACGGCAGCAAGCCTTTGGCTATACCTTTGAAGATTTGCGCATGCTCATCGGTCCGATGGCCAAGAACGCCATTGAGCCGGTGGGGGCGATGGGCAACGATGCGCCGCTGGCGGTACTGTCGGATCGCTCCCGGCTGTTGTACGATTACTTCAAGCAGCTTTTTGCCCAGGTCACCAACCCGCCCATCGACTCCATCCGGGAGGAACTGATTACCGCCACCGAGGTTATGCTGGGTACGGAAGGCAATTTGCTGCAACCCGGCCCGGAAAACGCCATCCAGATCAAATTGAAGTACCCCATTTTAACCAACAGTGAATTGGCCAAACTGCGCTACGTTAACCACAAGAGCTTTAAATCCGTCACGCTGCCCATTCTGTTTGAGGTGGATCAGGGCGAAGCCGGGCTGGAGCAGGCGCTGGAAGCCCTTTACGCCGCCGCCGATAAAGCCATTGAAGATGGCTACAACATCATCATCCTCTCAGACCGGGGCATCGACCGCGATCAGGCCGGTATTCCGGCTTTGCTGGCGGTGTCCGGCCTGCACCACCACCTGATTCGCAACGGCAACCGCACCAACGCCGCGCTCATTCTGGAAAGCGGCGAACCGCGCGAGGTGCATCACTTTGCCACGCTCATTGGCTACGGCATTAGCGCCATTAACCCCTACCTGGCCTACGAAACCCTGGCCGATATGATCAATCAGAACCTCCTGACCGATACCACCTATGAGGAAGCCCAGGCCAAATATGTCAAAGCTTCGGTCAAGGGCGTGGTCAAAACGCTCTCTAAAATGGGCATTTCAACCATCCAGAGCTACTGCGGCGCCCAGATTTTTGAGGCCATTGGCCTGAAGCAAAGCCTGGTCGATAAGTACTTTACCTGGACGCCCACTCGCATCGAGGGCATTGGCCTGGATCTGATCGCCGAGGAAGTAAGACGGCGTCACCACCATGCTTTTCCTGATCGGCAAACCAACGGCCACACCCTGGATGTAGGGGGCGAGTGGCAATGGCGCAAAGACGGTGAGCATCACCTGCTGAACCCGCAAACCATTCACGCCCTGCAAAAAGCCACCCGCACCGGCGATTACAAAACCTACCGGCAATATGCCCACCTCATCAACGATCAGAGCCGGAAACTGGGCACGCTGCGTGGGATGTTAAAATTTAAGGGGCAGAACCCGATTCCCATTGAAGAAGTCGAGTCGGTCGAAGCCATCTGCCGCCGCTTTAAAACCGGCGCTATGAGCTACGGCTCTATCAGCAAGGAAGCGCACGAGTCGCTGGCGATTGCCATGAATCGCATCGGTGGCAAAAGCAACACCGGCGAGGGCGGCGAAGACCCGGCCCGCTTCATCCCCGATGCCAACGGCGACTCGCGCAAGAGCGCCATTAAGCAAGTGGCCTCCGGTCGCTTTGGCGTCACCAGCGAGTATCTGGTCAGCGCCCAGGAGATACAAATTAAAATGGCTCAGGGAGCCAAGCCCGGCGAGGGCGGCCAGTTGCCCGGCGCCAAAGTCTACCCCTGGATTGCCAAAGTGCGCGGCTCGACCCCTGGGGTGGGCTTGATCTCTCCGCCGCCGCACCACGATATTTACTCCATCGAGGATTTGGCCGAGCTGATCCACGATTTGAAAAACGCCAACCGCTACGCTCGCATTAATGTGAAACTGGTATCGGAGGTGGGGGTTGGCACCATTGCCGCCGGAGTGGCCAAAGGCAAGGCCGATGTCATCCTGATCAGCGGCTACGATGGCGGCACCGGCGCCTCGCCGCGCAGCAGCATTAAACACGCCGGCTTGCCCTGGGAACTGGGTGTGGCCGAAACGCACCAAACCTTGGTGCTAAACCGGCTGCGCAGCCGGGTCGTGGTCGAAACCGACGGGCAGTTAAAGACGGGCCGCGATGTAGTTATCGCGGCGCTGTTGGGGGCCGAGGAGTTTGGCTTTGCCACGGCGCCGCTGGTGACGCTGGGCTGCACCATGATGCGCGTCTGCCACCTGGATACCTGCCCGGTGGGCGTTGCCACCCAAAACCCGGAACTGCGCAAAAAATTCGCCGGCGACCCGCAATACGTGGTCAATTTCATGCGATTCATCGCCCAGGAAATGCGCGAAATTATGGCCGAGTTGGGCTTCCGCACCGTGAACGAGATGGTGGGCCGGACCGATAAACTGGAGGTGAACGAGGCTATCGAGCACTGGAAAGCGTCCGGGCTGGATTTCTCGCCCATTTTGTACCAGCCCGAGGTTGGCCCGGAAGTCGGTCGCTACTGCCAAATCGAGCAGGATCACGGTCTGGACAAGGCGCTGGATCTTCAAGTGTTGCTCGAGCTGTGCCAACCGGCCCTGGAAAACGGCGAGCCGGTGGCGGCCACCCTGCCCATCAAAAACGTGAACCGGGTGGTCGGCACCATTCTGGGCAGCGAATTAACCCGTCGCTACGGCGGCGCGGGGTTGCCGGAAGACACCATCCGGCTGCGTTTTGTCGGTTCTGCCGGGCAGAGTTTTGGCGCGTTTATGCCCCAGGGGATTACCTTCGACCTGGAAGGCGACGCCAACGACTACTTCGGCAAAGGACTGTCGGGCGGCAAGTTGATTGTGGCTCCGCCGCCGGGGGTCACGTTTACGCCGGAGGAGAATATCATCATCGGCAACGTGGCCTTTTACGGGGCCACCGCCGGCGAGTCCTACATTCGCGGCGTGGCCGGCGAACGCTTCTGCGTGCGCAACAGCGGCGTGAACGTCGTGGTGGAAGGCGTGGGCGACCACGGCTGCGAGTATATGACCGGCGGCCGGGTGGTGGTGCTGGGCAAAACCGGGCGTAACTTTGCCGCCGGCATGTCGGGCGGCTTTGCCTATGTGTTAGATTGGGAGGGCGATTTTGCCACCCGCTGCAACAAGGAAATGGTCGATCTGGATCGGCTGGAACTGGCCGAGGAGATTGTTGAGGTCAAGGCCATGATCGAGCGTCACGTGCAATACACCAACAGCGAACTAGGTCGCCGCGTGCTGGCCGATTGGAAAGCCATGGCGCCCAAGTTTGTGAAAGTCTATCCCAAAGATTACAAACGCATGCTGGAGATCATTGCCCAGGTTGAAGCCGAAGGGTTGAGCGGCGACGAAGCCCTTATGACGGCTTTTGAAATGAACAAAAACGATAAAACCCGCGTGAGCGGCAACTAGATGAGTGGACAGTAAACAATGGACAGTAACCGGAGTTCGATAATTAAAGTCGCATATGTCATTTCGTAGCCGGAGGCGAAGAAATCCCTCAGACATCCCAAAACACGACCTGTTCGCAGGGGAAAAACGAACATTGTTACTTCAAATTTTCCCAACCGGACACCTTTTCGGGCGTATTGTTACAGGGATTTCTCCGCTGCGCTGCGAAATGACATATGAAGCCCAAGTATTTTCAACCTCAGGTTAAATACCGAACATTGACACTTATCCGACATTAGGAGGACAACATGGCTAAACCCACCGGATTTATGGAATACGAGCGCGAAGTGCCGGCAGACCGCGCGCCGCAGGAACGCGTGAGCAACTGGCTGGAATTTCACCTGCACTTTCCCGATGAGAAACTGGTGCAGCAAAGCGCTCGCTGCATGGATTGCGGCATCCCTTTTTGCCACACCGGCGAACTGATAAGCGGGATGGCCTCCGGCTGTCCCGTCAACAACCTCATCCCGGAATTCAATGATTTGATCTATCGCGGCTTGTGGCGGCAGGCGCTGGATCGGCTGCTGAAAACCAACAACTTCCCGGAATTTACCGGGCGCGTTTGCCCCGCTCCGTGCGAAGGCTCCTGCACCCTGGGCATCAACGAGCCGCCGGTCACCATCAAAAACATCGAGTACAGCATCATCGAGCGCGGTTACGCCGAAGGCTGGATTCAGCCCGACCCACCTGAGAAGCGAACCGGCCAGCGGGTGGCCGTGGTCGGTTCCGGGCCGGCGGGCCTGGCCTGCGCCGATCAGCTCAACCGGGCCGGTCATACCGTGACCGTTTATGAGCGGGCCGACCGCATCGGCGGGCTGTTGATGTATGGTATCCCCAATATGAAGCTGGATAAGGCCATCGTCCAGCGTCGGGTTGATTTGATGACGGCCGAAGGCGTCACCTTCGTCACCGGCGTCGAGATTGGCACGGATATGCCTGCCGCCCAACTGCGCGACGAGTTTGACGCCATTGTGCTGACCGGGGGGGCCACCAAACCCCGCGACTTGCCGGTTGAGGGCCGCGAATTAAAAGGCGTTCACTTTGCCATGGAATTCCTGCACGCCAACACCAAACGGCTGTTGGATGAAGGCGAGGAGGCCAAGACGCGCACGTTTGAGAATGGCGTTGCGCCGCAGAACGATGCCCGCTTCCCCTTTATCTCGGCCAAGGGTAAACACGTGATTGTGATTGGCGGCGGCGATACCGGCACCGACTGCGTGGGCACCTCGCTGCGGCACGGCTGCCAGAGCGTGATTCAATTTGAAATTCTGGATCGCCCGCCCGATGCGCGCCAGCCCGATAATCCCTGGCCGGAGTGGCCCAAAATCTTCCGGGTCGATTACGGCCAAGAAGAGGCCGCCGCCCTCCAGGGCCGCGACCCGCGCCACTACGCGATCCTGACCAAAAAGATGGTGGGCGATGAAGACGGCCAGATCCAAGAAATCCACACCGTGGACATTGAATGGGTCTTTGAGAACGGCGGCCGACCCCAACTGCGTGAAATCCCCGGCAGCGACAAGGTCTGGCCGGCCCAGTTGGTGCTGCTGGCAATGGGCTTCTTGGGGCCGGAAAATCCGGTGTTAGAGCAGCTTGGCATCGAGCAGGATGCCCGCTCCAACGCCAAAGCCGAGTATGACAATTACGCCACCAACGTCCCCGGCGTATTTGCCGCCGGCGATATGCGGCGCGGCCAAAGCCTGGTGGTGTGGGCCATCAACGAGGGGCGCGGCGCCGCCCGCGAGGTGGATCGTTACTTGATGGGGGAGACGGAACTGCCGTAACAAGCCCGGCCTCAGTAGAACCAAATCTTGGGCGATGCGGTCAAGCCGCGTATCATAACGGTTATCGTCCCATCAATCTACGGAACGGAGTAACCCCGTTGTGGCTCTCGGCTCAGACCGAGTAAGTTGCCAGCCGGATGCCTCAACGGGGTTGCCCAGTCATATGGCTTTGATTACTGAAATAGGTCATAATGGAGGTTTTTTGTTATGCTGCCAGTGCCCGCACACTAAACACTTCATTTTCTGACAAGGGAGCAATGGCAGTTTCCGGCAAGTTTATGACTGCAATTGTATCGCCCAGCACATTGAATACTTCTAATGAATAGCCATCTTCACCATCAGGCACGGCATGATGTTCAACGATAGTGGCCACATCCCCTTTTAACAAGCCTTTGTCGGGCACATCTTCCAACAAAACTACTTCTTCAAATAACTGATAAGTCATTGCTTCTATCCTTTATCCGGGTACATTGTGATAAATTTTATCACCCCTGTTGATGATAAAATTTATCACGGCTGTGAGTTGTGTCAAATCAGATATTTTATTGCCTTCTTGCTCGAATATAGCTGGACCTTCAACAACCTTGCCTTGGCAGTCGGAACAAGCGATTTATTAGCTGGCTCGCTGGATCTGGTAATGCCGGTTGTAGATGAAAATGGGCGTAGAATTGACGTGAGTTAACTCTTTTACAGTTAGAAGAGTTCCAGAATACCTATCTCTGGATTCTCATTTATCACTTTAATCGTATCATAATTGTCACGAAGGATCATTTCTATCTCTTTTGTGGAACAGTTCCCCCGACGAATCCAAATCACTTTCGGCGGAAAACCCAACAAAACGCTTAACTCACTGAAATCTACATCCTTCGTCACGATCAAATAGTCGTTCTTATGGGCATATTCCCACACTTCTTTATCAAAGGCTCGGTCAAGACCTACATTCCCTACGTGTTCTGAGTTTGGATACAAATCGGATAGCCGCCGCACAAGTCGGGGTGAAAGATTCTGATCTAGCAACAACTTCATGCTGCAATCGCCACCGTTGTTCGTTCTCGCTCTGCCGCATACTTAAGACACGCTAAAATATCTTCGTTGGTCAAATATGGAAAATCTTCCAGTATTTCCTGATGGCTCATCCCAGAAGCAAGATATCCAAGAACATCATAGACGGTAATCCTCATCCCTCGAATACAGGGCTTCCCACCTCGTTTACCACGTTCGATCGTAATTATCTCTTTGTAATTCATAATCTCTAACCTCTATCGTGAACAACTTACCACTCGTTAAGATGACCTAATTCTGGTTGATACTGTATCACACGGATCAGTGTCCGGCAAATGACATTTGACACTGGAATGGCTACCTAACATGAAATACCTTTGCTTGCAGGGGGTTCTGCAATTTTGTCATCCAAGGACGAGGGTACTGGTTATTGATTGGTTGTGTCAACTGACAAATGGCTTTTTCATTGGTTTTATTTTATATAAAAAGCCATTTGCGACTTTAGCGACATTTGCGCCCCTTGCGTTTAATTTTCTGGCTCAACGTCTTATTTTTTGGCAAGAAGTCAACTCGGGCGCTCCCTTTAACGTCCGGATCACCCTCAATCCTTGTCATTTTGGATGGTCTACAAGTACAATCGCCTCACTGTTGAAATACATCACATCCAAACAAAAGTTATGAGAGGAGGAGTTATGGTTAATGCAATAATTATTCTTTTATCGTTCCAACTCATCGGCGAGATCATCATCAGAACGTTTTCGCTGCCTGTGCCGGGGCCGGTCGTGGGCATGCTGCTGTTATTTGTGGCGATGCTCTGGCGCGATGCGCTCGTCGCCAGGGTTGAGGAAACCGCGCAGTACATCCTGCAAAACTTGACCCTGCTATATGTCCCGGCGGCGGTTGGCGTTGTCGTCCACCTGCACCTGCTTCAAACGGAAGGATTGGCCATTATCATCACGCTCGTGGTGAGCACGCTCATAACCATCAGTGTGACCTCGCTGTCGATGAAGGTGCTGCTCAAGGCCTTCCAGGCATTTCGAAAAGCGGAAGGCAGGTAACCATGCAAGCTTTAACCAACACCTGGGTTTATCTGGCCC
Source organism: Anaerolineales bacterium (assembly GCA_020634855.1). Lineage (GTDB taxonomy): Bacteria > Chloroflexota > Anaerolineae > 4572-78 > J111 > JAGRBY01. The sequence goes on along the minus strand of JACKAU010000011.1, from coordinate 126,111 downwards.
AAACACCCTTGTTATGGCTAACTATCACCTTAATCGTTTACCAGCTCAGCACCTTGCTTTACCGCCGCCTGCATTCGCCCGCCCTACTAAACCCGATCATCACCTCCATTGTGGTTTTGGTGACGTTACTGCTGGTCACCGGCACCCCTTATGATATTTATTTTGAGGGCGCTCAGTTTGTCCATTTTCTGCTGGGTCCGGCCACGGTGGCGCTGGCCGTGCCTTTGTACCGTTATCATAAGCAGTTAATCCAGATGTTTGTGCCGGTCACGGGGGTCTTAATCATCGGCTCGTTAACCGGCATCTTATCGGCGGTGGGGATTGGCTGGCTTTTTGACCTGTCTCAAACAACGCTCCTGTCGCTTGCCCCCAAATCGATTACGACCCCCATCGCCATGGGCGTGGCCGAGCGGATTGGCGGCTTGCCGTCGTTAACAACCGTTTTTGTCATCCTAACCGGCATTATCGGAGCCTTGCTGGGGCAAAAATGGCTGAATCTGCTGCGTATTAGCGATTATAGCGTTCGCGGTTTTACGATGGGCTTAGCTGCCCACGGGTTAGGTACGGCCGTCGCCTTTCAAGAGGATGAAGAGGCGGGCGCATTTTCCGGGTTAGCCATGGGGCTGAACGGCGCCGTGACGGCTATCCTCATTCCGGTGGTAATTAAACTGCTGGGCTTGTGACCGTTAGCAGTTACGCCTTGTTAAGAACACAATGAAAGATCGATTGATCATTACCGGGTGGGGACTTTTCCTGCTTCTACGCTAGATTTTGCGCCGCTCCGTCGTTTAGATAATATCTCGGCCAGATCATCTATCCTATTTATCGTGGAAATGTGAAAAACCGACAGACCCTACGGCAAGATTTACTTCCACTTTGTTTGCACTTTTTTAGAAACCAGGTTTTTGGCTATGATACGTTAAAGTGCACAGGTAGTGTTACTTCATTATGATAAATAAAATCGTGATAATCCTGTAAATTCTGTCTAATTTTTCTTAATCACGGTTTAGTGCAGAGCGACCCAGGCGTGTAACCGCGTACTTTTTCGATACAAGGCCCAAAAATTAACCGTTTTGTCCTTCAAAAACGTGAACATGTCTCGCAGCAACGGAACATGACGTGAAAAATTTGAACATTTAAAACAATTGTTTGAACATGTCATGCAAAATTTGAACATTTAAAAAAATTATTGAAACATGTGACGCAGAGTTTGAACAATTAAGCCAGAGTTTGAACAATTAAGGCAGAGTTTGAACATTTAAAAAAATTGTTGAAACATGTGGTGCAGAGTTTGAACAATTAAGCCAGAGTTTGAACATGTCATGCAAAGTTTGAACATTTAAAAGAATTGTTGAAACATGTGGCGCACAGTTTGAACAATTAAGCCAGAGTTTGAACAATTTAAATTCCCGCCCAGATTTGTCGTTCAAGAAAAGAAATCTTCCCCTCAAAATGGGCAACACCCGGCCAAAATTCATGACAATTTAATTTTCCCAGGAAGTTTTTGGTCCAGCCACACCGCCCAAAGGGGCGCGAACGAAACGGTTGAACCGGAAGAACCGATCTATCGCAGAAAATGCTTATTAGAAGAACCAGCGGTATCTTTTCAAAAAGTAAGGGCTTTTGTAGGGCAAACTTAAGTTCATCTTGGAAAATTTAGGCTAAAGATGGCGACGTAGACCTGGATTAGAGTCCCTTTTGTAGGGGATCATCGATGTTACTCCTATGCGTTGGGTCCGCGTGCCGATAAACGGTCGGGGTCATATTCGTCTCTCGCTGAAAGAGGCGGTAAAAGTAGGCGGGATTAGTGTAGCCGATCATCTCAGCGACCGTGGCGATATTTAGGGTTGTCGTTTTGAGGAGAATTTTGGCTTGCTCCAGCCGCAAATAGGTCACATACTGGATGTAACTGACCCCCAGGGTCGCTTTGAGCAGGAAAGCCAGGTGTGAGGTGCTGAGATTAACGGTGTTAGCCACCATATTTAGACTCAGCTCGGGGTGGCTCAGGTTGTTATGAATATACTCGATGGCTTGCTGTACAGGGGTTTCTATTTGATGAGATAGGCTCTGATGCCCTTGAAAATTTTCTTCTTCCGCCGGCCTATCTTCTCCAGATAGGAAATGCTGACGGTGGGCCATTTCGAAAAAATTTTCTTTTTGCTGTTGCTCCAGACGGATTTGGTTTTGAACTTGGCTTAACGCTACCACCAATTGGTTTGGTCGAATAGGTTTCAATATGTAATCAACCGCTCCTAGCCGGAGGGCCTGTTGGGCATAAACAAATTCATCGTGGGCGGTTAGAATAATGGTTTTAATGTCTGGGTAGCGGATATGAATACGTCTGGTCGCTTCTAAACCATCCAACTCCGGCATCTTGATATCCATCAGAACGATGTCAGGCCGGGTTTGGTTCACTAAGCTGAGGGCCTCCTGCCCATTGCGGGCCTCAACAATCGGCTGAATATCCGGCTTCTCTTGAGTTACAATTCTAATTATATGAGAACGGATCATTGAGATATCTTCGGCTACTACAAGACCTGGCATAATTTCACATTCCTCCCTGAGCCTGAACGCTGTTGAATTCAAATACAGGTAGGTTTGTTACAAGGAATAAACAACATGATTCGAGTACCCTGATTAGGCCCGCCTTCAACTCGAACATCGAACTCAGTGCCATAAATGCCGTCAAGTCGCCGGATCACGTTCTGTAAGCCAATAGATGCGCCTTCATTCTGCCGGTAGGTGAACGTCCGAGCATTAACCGCTTCGGCAATGATCGGGTCGATCCCAGCCCCGTTGTCGTACACTTCTAGCATCATCCCTTGCAGCCAGGGATAGGCCCGTACCTGGATTGTAACGGTTTTAGCAACGGGTTCAACGCCATGGACGATGGCATTCTCGACCAGAGGTTGGAGAATCATACAGGGGATTTTTACTTGATATAACGCCGGATTAATATCGATCTGTATTTTTAGCCGCTCCTCCAAGCGCAGCTCTTGTATGGCCAGATAATGTTTAACAATGTCTAACTCTTGCTGCAAAGAAACAGTCTTAGCCATATTTCGCAGACTGTAGCGCAGTAGATCGCTTAAACAATAGGCCATTTCTTGGGTTCGGGGAGCATTCTCTTCAACGGCGAGGTAGCCTAATAGAGCCAGAGAGTTAAAAAGAAAGTGGGGGTTAACCTGTGATTGCAGCGCCCGCAGTTGTGCATCTTGTAAGGCGGCTTGCAAGGAGGCTTTCTCTTCAGTTTCGCGCAGGAGTTGGCTTTTGGTCAGATTGGCTAACCCTAGCTCGACAATATAGTTTGCTGTCAACTGGAGCATTTCGGCGGCGGCATCAATTCGAGCGCGGGGCAGCACCGGTATGGCCTGGGCTATTTTTAATAACTCGGAGCGAGGTACCCCTAAATACTCATTGCGCTGGATAATGGTCTCAAGCGATTCTTCACGCGACTCAGCGGCCAGAATCTGACCACAATAAATGCCGCCAAAATATTCGCCGTCAATCACAATGGGGGCGGCGACATCTACCAGGCCATTGGTACAGATGTAGGAATGGGGTTTACCGGATTTGAGGGCTTCAAAGCCACCCGCCGCATCACACTCATGACAGCGCGCTCGGCCCTTTTCTGTAGAGCGAATCAGATTGCACATCGGCTGGAAATTACTGGCGCGAGTAACCGGCTGCCCGGATTTGCTCACCACCATCGCCGCCAGGCCCATCGCTTGAGAAAACGTATCCTGAATACGTTGGAGAACCTGGAGATCAATAATATCCTTAAGATGAGGCTCGCGGTTAATCACACCCTTGTGTTTCATTAAATTTCTCCGAACTTTAATTATGCGAGGGGATCGCCGTTTACACCGGCTTTGTTTTCCCCGGAAGCACAATTTATTAGCAAATCTCAGGGAGTTATGCCGAACCGAACAATGATCGTTAGGGTTAGAGTCGGGAAAGACGGGGACTATTCGACAACATAGCAAAATCTGACCCGTTTGTCAAGTCTCATCTACGCTGTCCGTTGATTTGTACACAAGAGTCCGTTGATTTGTCGATTGAATCGCAATCGATAATCAATTATGATGAAACTGTTCCCTATACTCTCAAGGTAGATACAAAATACAATATAATAATGATTTATTTCGCGACCGCTAACCACGTAACCGGTCAAGCCGTCAATGTTGATGGAGGCTTTACATTCCACTAAAAAATAAGCCAATCTCCATAAGTTCTTAATTCCCTTCATCATCTGAAACATCACTCCTAATCATTTATCTCTATTCTGTTAAGATAGCAATGGTGTTATCGTGTCTATGCAGACGACTTTAGCTGTAACCCCCATTCTGCTGCCGACGGTTCGCTACCAGTCCCTTGGTAAATGCCTACAGCCGCTGGATCAATAATCCGCTAAAGCTACGAGTTGCACCCTGCGGATCATCGGCTAGGCAAAACCCGCATCAATCGAAACTAAAACATCTAAATATATGGTACTTTGATCCATAGAGCTGAGTACCATTAATGAAATGGATATAGCCATAATTAAAGGAGATAAACCATGAAAGCAGCAGTTTGGCATGGCCGGCGAGATGTTAAAATTGAAGATGTGCCTGAACCGTCAGCACCGGGCGAGGGCGAGGTTAAATTACAAGTTGGTTGGTGCGGCATCTGCGGCACCGACCTTCACGAATATGCGGCCGGTCCCATCTTTACCCAGGTCAACCAGCCCCACCCACTGAGCGGGCGATTGGCTCCGCTCACGCCCGGCCATGAGTTCGCCGGTACGGTAGTAGAAGTGGGGGCGGGCGTGACCGGCTTCAAAGTGGGGGACCGGGTCAGCCCTAACCCCCTGCTGCGTTGCGGAACGTGCGCCTACTGCCGGCAGGGGTTGCCGCATCTGTGTACCCAAATTGGTTTTATGGGCTGCCATTCTGACGGCGGCTTTGGCGAGTACGTTAACATCAACGTCGAACGCGGCAGCCGGCCGATACCGGTGCTCTATAAGCTGCCGGATAATGTGTCTCTAGAGGCTGGGGCGATGGTGGAACCGTTGGCGGTGGGGGTCCACGCGACAAAACGCGGCAACCTTCAAGACGGTGAAACCGTCGTGGTCGTTGGCGCTGGCCCCATTGGCATTTGCACTATCCAGGCTGCGCGGGCGGCCGGGGCCGGCCAGATTATTGTATTGGAAACCGCTGCCGGCCGGCGACACTTCGCCGAAGAGTCGGGCGCAACAGCGGTAATCGACCCCACCAGCACCGATGCGGTGAAGGCCGTGCAAGATCTGACCAACGGCCTGGGCGTTGACTGCGCCTTTGAGTGTGTCGGGGCTGAGCCGACGCTGCAGGCAGCCCTTGCTACGCTGCGGAAAGACGGTCGGGCGGTGGTCGTCGGTATCTTCGAGCATCCGGCGGCCGCCGATTATTTTGACATTGTCTTCTTTGAAAAGACGATCATCGGCTCCTTTGCCTATCGTGACGAGTTCGATCTGGTCATTGAGATGCTGGCCGATGGGCGCCTGCAGCCGGAGCCGATGGTTACCGGTAAAATCGGGCTGGATGACCTGGTAGCCGGCGGCTTTGAGGAACTGCTTATCAACAAGGAGGGCAACGTAAAGATTCTTGTTGCCCCTGAATAGGCATTTCTTCCCGTCCCTCGTTAATTTCAGTCGATCACGATTTCAAGATCTGATGAGCAATGATAGAACGCGGATGACACGGATCATACGGATTTTCACCGATAAGGCTTGGTTTAACTAAAAAAAATCCGTGTTTATCCGTGTGATCTGTACGATCTGTGTTCTATTTACCCACTTTTATGCAAAATTGTGATCGACTGAATTTCAGAAAGCATCCTATCCAAACGCACTGTGCTGAATGAACCAGAACTTCTCAGCAGAGAGGTCAACAGGGGCGAGACAACTCGAACTGAAGCTGCTTTTGCCAACAGGCCTCTCGCCCCTAAGTTACTTAACTGGAAAGGAGGTGATCTAGAGATCGAACCTACCGTTAGTCTCTAAATAAATCTCGTTGACAACGTCTCAATCGAGATGAATCAAACAAAAAATCATCGATGATTTTAAGAGTCAAAGGAGAGTCTTATATGGATATCAATCATGACAAGCTACTATGGATGTACAAGACTATGCGCTCGATCCGCGCCTTCGAGGATCAACTCCACACTGATTTTGCTGCCGGTAAAATTCCGGGGTTCGTTCATCTCTACGCCGGTGAAGAAGCCGTAGCCACCGGCGTGTGCGCTAATCTCACCGACCGCGATTACATCACCAGTACCCACCGGGGTCATGGCCATTGCATCGCCAAGGGAGTCGATATTAAAGAAATGATGGCCGAAATTCACGGCAAGGCCACCGGCGCCTGCAAAGGCAAGGGCGGTTCGATGCACATTGCCGACGTTAATAAAGGGATGCTCGGGGCTAACGGAATTGTGGGCGGTGGGCCGCCGCTGGCCTGCGGCGCCGGCCTCACGGCTAAATTGAAAGGAACCGATCAAGTGACCGTCTGCTTCTTTGGTGATGGCGCATCAAACCAAGGCACCACGATGGAAGGTCTGAATTTAGCCGGTGTTTGGAAGCTGCCGGTTATATTTGTCTGCGAGAACAATGGTTACGCTGAAACCACCTCGCCCCAATATTCGGTCTCCGGTCAGGATATTGCCGCCCGCGCTCGTGGCTTTGGCATGCCCAGTGTGGCCATAGATGGTCTAGATGTTCTCGCCATTCACGAAGCCGTTCGGGAAGCAGTTAGCCGAGCCAGACGAGGCGACGGGCCAACCTTCATCGAAGCGCAAACCTATCGCTATTACGGCCACTTTGAAGGCGACACCGTAAAATATCGAGACAAAGATGAGGAAGAACAATATCGTTCTCGTGATTGCCTACTACGGTTCCGTGGGGTTGTGCTCGAGCATGGCTTGCTAACCCAGGCTGAATTGGATGCGATCGATGCCGACGTAAAAAAGACCATCGCCGAGGCCGTAGCCTTTGCCGACTCGAGTCCACTGCCGGACACAAAAGAAATTCTGACCGATGTATACGTCAGTTTTCCTGAAAAAGAAATGTGGCCCTTCCAAGCAGCGCCAGCGTGATAAAGGAGATAAAACGATGTCTGAAAGAATCATAAGTTACCGTGAAGCGATTAATGAGGCGCTCCGCTTGGAGATGGCCCGCGATGAAACCGTTATTTTGATGGGCGAGGATGTCACCGGCGCACCTCACAGCGACGAACCCGACCACCTCGACGCTTGGGGCGGCGTGTTTGGCGTGACCAAGGGATTAGTCCAAGAATTTGGGCGTGAGCGGGTGCGCGATACACCCATCACCGAGTCAGGGTTTATGGGCGCGGGCGTCGGCGCCGCAGCCACGGGGCTACGTCCGGTCGTTGAGTTGATGTTCATCGGTTTTATGGGCGTCTGCCTGGATCAGGTGGTCAACCAGGCCGCCAAGATGCGGTACATGTTTGGCGGTAAGGCCAAAATTCCCCTAACGGTGCGAACGACAATTGGGGCCGGGTTCCGCGCGGCGGCTCAGCATTCCGATTCGATCTATTCGATTTTTGTCCACTTTCCCGGCCTAAAGGTGGTTGCGCCGGCCACCCCTGCCGATGCCAAGGGGTTGTTTGCGGCAGCTATTCGCGATGATGACCCGGTTATTTTCTGCGAAAACAAAATTCTGTTAGATACCAAGGGACCGGTACCGGAAGGGGAATATGTCATACCATTGGGCAAAGCCGACATTAAGCGGGAAGGAAAAGATGTCACGATTGTCGCCATCTCGAATATGGTCAATGTGGCTCTGAAAGCCGCTGAGCAAATGGCCCGCAATGGCGATGGTATCAGCGCTGAGGTCGTCGACTTGCGCAGCTTATCGCCGTTGGACGAAGAGACGGTGTTGGCGTCAATCAAGAAAACGGGGCGGTTGGTTGTGGTCGATGAAGATAATCCTCGCTGTAGTGTCGCGACTGATATTGCTACTTTGGCGGCTACGCAGGCCATCGAGTACCTGAACGGACCGGTTCGCTTGGTAACTGCGCCGCATACACCGGTTCCTTTTAGCCCGGCTCTGGAAGACTTCTACGTGCCTACGCCAGCCCGGGTGGTAAACGCCGTAAGAGAAACCATGATTTAGCAAACAGCAGGTGACTGGGTAGCAGGTTGCCGGGTCACTCCGCAACCTGGCTATCCTGTAAACCTGCGGTCATTTCATACCGGAGGACAGCTATGGCAGTTGAAGTAGTAATGCCCAAGTGGGGCATGAGTATGCAGGAAGGGCACATCGGGCAGTGGCTCAAGCAAGAGGGCGAGGAAGTTGATGAAGGTGAGGAACTCGTAGAAGTAGAAACCGAAAAAATTACGAATGTGGTTGAATCGCCGGCTGCCGGTATTTTGGCCCGGATCTTGTACCCCACCGGAGTCGATGTGCCGGTGACGCAAGTTATCGCTATTATCACCAAACCCGGCGAAGCGATTCCCGAAATCATCAAACCCGGCGCTGCGGCTCCTGAAGTTGCGGCTCCCCCTCAACCGGCGACGCCGGTCGCGGTCCCGGTGGCCACGGCTCCGATAGGCGAGATTCGAGCGATGCCCGTAGCGCGCAAAATGGCTAAGGAGTACGGCCTCGACCTGGCTGCCATCCAGGGTACCGGTCGAGGCGGGATCATCACCAAGGCCGATGTAGAAAAAGCTATCGCAGCGCCATCCCAGCCGGCTGAAGAAAAGCCGGTCCGAGTGATGCCTGTCGCTCGCCGGATGGCTAAGGATCATGGGCTGGATTTAGCGAAAATCAAAGGCACGGGATCCAACGGGACCGTGACCAAAGAGGATGTCCAGCGCGCTTTAGCCGAAAAAGAAGCTCCCAGTATTCGTCCGATACGGAAAGTTTCATTCTTCAGTGAAGGGCATCGCCTGGATGGGTTGCTGTTCTCCCCGGATGATGTGAAGCCGGGCGAGCAACGTCCGGGGGTGGTGTTGTGTGTCGGTTACACGTACCTCAAGACAATGGTGATGCCGGACATCGCCAAAATCTTGAACAAGCTGGGGTACGTCGCGCTCACCTTTGACTATCGTGGCTTTGGCGATAGCGATGGCTCCCGCTGGCGGCTCATGCCCAATGAACAGGTGAACGACGCCCGAGCGGCCTTAACCTTTTTGGCGGATCAGCCGCACGTCGATCCCGAACGACTGGCGGTTATGGGGATTAGTTTGGGGGGATCGCACGCCCTTACCGTTGGGGCCGTTGATCCCCGGATTCGGGCGGTCGTCGCCATCGAGCCAATGGGCAATGGCCGGCGTTGGCTGCGGAGCTTGCGCCGCTACTCGGAGTGGATGGATTTTGAAGCGCGATTGGCCGTGGATCGCCTGCAACGAGTTAAGACCGGCGTATCTGAGGCCGTCGATCCGCTTGAGATTGTTGTCCCCGACTCGGCCTCTAAGGCGTTTCTGGATGCGGTGTCTCAGGAGTTTCCACAAATGAACTGCCAAGTGCCGCTGGAAACTGCTGATGCCCTGATCGAATATAGTCCGGAGTCGTTGGTCCATCAAATCGCCCCTCGTCCGTTGCTGCTCATCCATGGCCAACGCGACCAAATGATACCGGTGGATGAGTCGATTAGCCTGGCTCAGCTAGCCGGGGAGTCGGCCCAATTGGAACTGATATCCGACATGGAACATTTCAATTGGGTGATGCCCGATAGCCCCGGGTTTAAGCAGGTCAGCGACCTCATTGTTGAATTTGTTCAGGAGCATCTTTCAACCCCATGATCACCGTCGGCATCATCGCCAATCCGGCGTCCGGTAAAGATATTCGGCGACTGGTCGCCCACGGCTCGGTCTTTGATAATGACGAGAAGGTCAGCATTGTCCGTCGCGTTTTGCTTGGACTGGAAGCCGTGGGCGTCGAGCGGGTCTGGATTATGCCCGACTCGTTCGGGATTGGTCTCAAGGCGCTCCACACCTTGAAACTCGAGATCGACGTATCGATACTGGACATGCGCCGAACGTTTTCCCAGGAAGACTCGCGCCTGGCCGCCCAACAAATGGTCGATAACGGCGCGCGTTGTCTGGTGACTTTGGGCGGCGATGGCACAAATCGTATTGTGGCTAAAGCCAGCCGCGATGTGCCGCTGATGCCCATCTCAACCGGGACGAATAATGTTTTTCCAAATATGATCGAAGCATCGATTGCGGGCTTAGCGGTCGGGTTGGTGGCGTGCGGGTATGCCGGCGAAGCCGTTCACCATGCCCCCCAGATCGATGTCATTCAACCCGAGGCGAGTCAAGACGGTCGTCAACCCGAGGTAAGCGACATCGCTCTGGTTGATGCCGCCGTTTACGCCGAACGATTCATTGCCTCACGCGCCATTTGGGATGCCTCCAAAATCCGAGATGTGGTGCTGACCAGAGCCGAGCCGGGTAACATCGGCTTGTCGTCGATTGGGGGTCATTTGCTGGGCGGTGACTACCAACCGGACCAAGGCGTGTACTTAAAAGTTGAGCCGGGTAACCATGGAACGCGAGTTGTGGCCCCCATTGGACCCGGGTTGATCCGAGCGGTCAACGTGACTGACCATCGTTTGCTCTCTCCCGGCGACGAAGTGATCATCAACCACGCTGAACCGTGCGTCCTGGCCCTCGACGGCGAACGAGAAATTCAGATCAAGCCCGGCTCAACCCTACGGCTTCGGCTGAACGCCAATGGTCCCCAAGTCATCGACGCTCACAAGGCCATTGAACTCGCGGCCAAAGCGGGCTTCTTTATCCAACCGCCTGAAAAAGATGAAGATTGATGTTTGCCCCTTTTTCCTCTTCTGAAAATTGAAGCTTGGAGCGACAAAGTTTACTTTGACCTAACCCTGAATGACAAAGCAAGCTTTGTCGCTCCGCTACAGTTTCATTGTCGGCGTCGTCTCAATCGAGACGTCGGACTCTTCCCCTGCCGAAAATTCAGCGTCAAATCGGCGAGATCGATGTGGGCTTGCAGGCCATTCAATGCCTGCTGCTTGACGTGGCCTTGCAGTGGGAGGGCGATGAGGCCCCATCGCTGCCGTGTTTTTCCTCGCGTGGCGGCGGCTAAATGTGGGGAACGCCGAATCGGATTTTGTATTGGAGCCAAGACGGTGTATGCTAATTGTTGATTTTCGAAGGCAGAAATACCTTGCATTTTCCAACTTCTTAGATAACTTGGAGGACCCTGTTTGAAATTAATCATCACCCTGTCTCTCACGATCACCCTTCTCCTGACCGCTTGCCAAACCACTCCCCCCCCCCCCAACCCACACCGACCGAAATCACCGCACTGCCTACCGAAACACCCACACCTTCACCGGAACCAACAACCCAACCAACCAATAATCCAACCAGTCAACCAACAACCCAACCAACTAACCCACCAACCACCCAACCAACTAACCCACCAACCACCCAACCCCCCTTCCCCACCGAACCCCTTCCGCTCGACGCCTATCCGCGTCCATCGCAGGACAACGGTCTGGGCATTCATTGGAGTACCCACCTCTACGGCCAATCGGATGAGGCGACGGATTATTTCGTCAACGAGTTGGTCGAGATGAATATCAAGTGGGTCAAGCTGCTGGTCGATGGCCTGACCAACCGCGATTACGATGCGACCATTGACCGGCTGGTAGCAAACGATATCATGCCGATCATCCGCATCTACCAGCAGTGCAACACCCCCTACGATCCGGAAGAACTCGACGCGTTGGTGCGCCATTACGTGGCGAAGGGGGTCTACTATTACGATCTCTACAACGAGCCGAACCAGCCTGGCGAGTCCGGCGGCTGGTGCGACGACGAAACTCCTCAGCCCGAATATCTGGCCGAAATCTGGGCCGACGCCGCCCGCACGATTTATTTGGCCGGCGGCTATCCGGGCCTGCCCTCCTTTTTCGCGCCCAATCAAAAGGAAGAAGGGTGGCGAGAGTCCTTTTTCTACCAATTTTTCGATGCGTTGCGCGAGCAGGGTAACGAGGACGTCCTCTACTTTTCCTGGGGATCGATCCACAACTACAACATCAACCACCCACCGGCTTATCCCTACGATGAAGTCAACCAGACCGGCCGCTTGTTGACGCCGGAAGAGGTCGAACGCTATGAGCTAGACCCGGTGGAGGCCCAGACCATAAATCTCAATCGGGCCGTAGCCGGTATCCTTAAACATCGACTGCTCACGGAAGCCGATGCCGATCGCTTCAATCTCAGTAACTCCGAAATCGAAGCGATCAACCACAAGTTCACCGCCGGGGAGTTGATGGGCTTCAATCTCTACGACGACTCGACGGCGTTCTTGCATTTTGTGGCCTATCGTAACCAGTTTTACGATCTGTTTGGCTTTGAGATACCGCTGATTTCCACCGAAGGCGGCGCGACTCGCGGATCGTCGGAAGATCCGCGTTACCCGGAGGTCGATGGGCCGACCGTAGCCGATTGGACCCTGTGGTCGGCGGATTACATGCTCGACGATGCGCCGGACTATTACTTTGCTACCTCAACTTGGCTGCTGGCTCAGGGCGCGCTCGATTACGAAGAGCCGGTCTGGGAAGTCAACGCCTGGTATCACAATCGCGATGGCGATCAAGAGCCGGTCGTCGCCGCTCTCAAAAATCGTGCCCGCAAAGACGAAGCTCGTCTCCTATGTGCCGCCGACGATACGGACTGCCTGACCCAAAAACGCCGCTCTCAATCTCCCATCTCCAATCTCCAGTCTCCAATTTCCCTCGCCAACTATCCCCGTCCGCCCGCCGACAACGGTCGCGGTATCCATTGGTCGCCGACCAACCAGCGCTTGCCGGAAGACGTAGTCGATTATTTCGTGAGGGAACTCCTGGCGATGAACATCAAGTGGGTCAAGTTTTTGCAGGACGATCATCCCGCTGTGACCGATCCCTATTTGATCGAACAACTTGTGGCCAACGACATCGAGCCGGTGATGCGCGTCTACAAACCGTTCAACGAGCCATACCAACACCTGCCTGAACTTGTGACTGAGGCCAAAGCGATGGGCGTCAACTATTTTGAGTTGTACAACGAGCCGAATGTGGCCGGTCCGGCCGGCGGCTGGCCTGAAGGCGAACCGGTCAACGTGGAGCGTTTGGTCGGATTGTGGATTATGGCTGCGACCGATATTTACGAGGCCGGCGGGTTACCCAGTTTACCGCCGCTGGCCGGGGGCGGCACGGTCGATGATATGGTATTTCTGGGTCAATTTCTGGATGGTTTACGGGCCAGAGGGCGTGAGGATTTGTTGATTGGCGCGTGGATACCGGTCCATAACTACTTTCTCAACCACCCGCTCGATTATCCGACCGACCCGGTCAATGTGGACGATGTGTTGCTGACCGAGGCTGAAATCGAAGCGCGTGACTTGACGCCTGAGCAAGTCGAGGCGATCAACGACGCCCGTCGTAAGGCTAAGCTGCCCAGAGAGCAGGGCGGCTTCTGGGTTGGCAACACCATCGATAAAGACTCGAACGCCTTTCGTAAGTTCGATGCTTATGCCGGTATCTTTTTTGATCGGTTTGGCTATTATCTCCCCATCATTAGCACCGAGGGCGGCGCTACGGCCGGCGCGGCGGAGGACCCGCGTTACCCGCCGGTTCGAGAGGAAGATGTTGCGACGCTAACGCTGGATGCGTACCACTTTATGCTCGACGAAGCGCCGGGGTACTTCTTGGCTCAAACGCCGTGGCTGCTGGCTAACAACGCCGGGGAAGCCGGCGACGAACGCTTTGAAAACGCCGCTTGGTATAAGGATCGCGAGGGAACAACGCTGCCGGTGGTTGAGGCGCTTAAGGCTGACCCCCGCAAGGATGAGGTCCGGGAGTGGCGGGAGCCGTCGCTACCATCTAAGGATTGACGTAATTACTTCCCCATTGTCACCGGCACCCGAATGATGTTTCCCTCTTCATCCTCGCGGACGGTGTAAAGATCTTCCGGGCGAGTAACGCGGTCAATGAAAAGCACGCCGTTGAGGTGGTCAATTTCGTGGTGGACCAACACGGCATCGAACCCCTCAAAGACGCGGTCGAACGGCTGGCCGCGTTCATCTAGACCTTTGACCCGGAGGTAGTGCGGGCGCACCGTCTCGGCGAATAGGCCGGGAAAACTCAAACAGCCGTCGAAATCTCGCTCCTCACGGCTCGATTCCACAATTTCGGGATTAACTAAGGCAATCGGTGGGTCGAGGTTGCCCTCGCCTTCGGCGCTGCTGTTGAGTCTGACCGCCACAATACGGCTGTGGATGTTGATTTGCGGCGCGGCCAGGCCGATGCCGTTATCGCAGTGCAGCAGCGTATCCTTTAGGTCGCGAATAATTTTTTTGACATGCCGGTTCATCACGCGCACCGGCTCGCTCTTTTTGCGCAAAGCGGCTTCATTTTCACTATAAAGTACGATGGGTTTGACCGCCATAATTCTAAAAACCTCGATTATTTTATTCATCCATCAAGTAAACCGACTCGGCATAGTACCTGGCCTGGCTGTTGCCCAACTTTTCGATAACCAGTTGGCGCAGCCATTTATTCTTTTCCAGCAGCGACTCATCCGACTTGAGATAATCCAGACTAAGATTGACCCGCAGCACTCGGCCCGACACAATAAAGCGGGTGATACCGGCCGGTAGAAAATGTCCGGCCTGAACAATCTGCAAAATCTGCTCAGTTGTGTAGCTGCCGAAGACAACCAGAGCGGCCATGTCCGGATACTCATCCCGCAGGTGATCGAGTTTGTCCTCCAGGGTACGGGTGACATAGCTGGCGTCGATATACATTTCGGTCAACTGATTTAACGCCTCCAGCTTGTTAATCCCCGGCCTGGCCTCGACCAGATAAATTTTGTTTTCGACGGTGCGCACAAAACACAGGCCGCCGTACTCAACCATTTCATTATGGATATGCTGGGGGTCGGTTTCTCGCAGTGAGACAGCCGGAACAGCATGGAGCAGATCGATAAGCTGCGGCAACTCTATTTGTCGAATGACATGATACCAGCTTTGTAATTCAAGTCCAGTTTCAGACGAGGCCAGTTGCACTAACAGGTGGGGGATTTTCATCTCTTTCATCGCCTTGACCCGCGTGGCCCCATCGAGCACGACGTAATGATCATTGGCCTCGATGACCACCGGCGGGTTAGCCAGAATGCCATCCTCCGCCAGTCGCTGCACCAACCGCTCAACTCGTCGAGGATCGGTGCTTTCGTGAGGAATAATTTGGTCGGTGGGCACAATGCGGAGTAAGAGCGGATTGTCGACCGGCACGGCGTCGATAACGTCAATAATTTGTTGCGCGACGGTAATCGCCGCCAGATTTTGGGCATCCTCGGTGCTGGCAGCGACATGCGGCGTGGCGATAACTCGCTCATGCTGGGCCAATTGGCTGTCGATGGCCGGCTCTTTGGCAAAGACATCGAGCGCCGCGCCGGCAATGAGACCCCGATTTAAAGCGTCGAGCAACGCCGCTTCGTTGACCACCGTTCCTCTAGCAGTATTAATAAGATAAGCGGTGGGCTGCATCAAGGCCAACTGCTCGGCTCCGATCAGGTGTTCGGTTTCCGGTTTGGCCGGCACGTGCAGAGTGACAAAATCGGATTGTTGGAGCAAGTCGTTCAAGTCAACCGCCTGGACTTTGGCCTCCAGGTTGAGTTCCGGCGTGGGACGACGCTGATTGACCAAAACTTTCATCCCAAAAGCTTGGGCGCGAATGGCGACCTCGCGTCCGATCCGGCCAAAACCGACGATTCCGAGCGTTTTACCGAATAAGCCGGTACCCATCAGTTTGTTTTTTTCCCATCGTCCTTCCTTTAAACTCGTGTCCGCTTCAGGCAGGTGTCGAGCCAGGGCTAGCATCATCGCCATCGTATGTTCCGCTACAGCCCGAGTGTTGGCGTCGGGACAGTTGACCACCTTGATGCCGCGCTTTTGGGCGGCATCGACATCGATATTATCCAAACCCGCCCCCGCCCGGCCGATGACTTTCAGACTGTAAGCCCGCTCAATCGCATTGGCTCTAATTTTGGTTGCGCTTCTAACCACAACCGCCTCATAACTGCCAATGATTTTCAACAACTCATCAGGCGTTAACCCGATCTTTACGTCCACATCGGCATGTTCACGTAGCAGATCGATGCCCGCATCTGCGATACGATCACAAATCAGCACCCGGGGTCGGCGGCGGTTGGCGTCCATTTTATTGTTCCTTTCTATAGTTAATTTTAAACAGAAAAATTGAATTAACAAGTGGGTATTACAGATAGGTTGGGGTAATTAAATTGCTAGTTGTCAAAGCTTGTTCTTAGGCGACAAATGGCAATGTAATGGTGCTAACCGAATTCTAGGGGCAAATATATTTTCTTAAAAATGGGGATTTTTGTAGGACAAACTGAAGTTTGTCTTACATTATTCTGGGTTGTTGAAATGATGCGGTCAAGTCGCCATTTAAACCTGCTTAATTAAGATCACACACCCGTGGTAAGCCGATCACCCGTTCTGACGTACTATCGCTGATAATGTTGTCGCAGTTTCCCCGGCCAATTGCGGCTGACCAAATAATACACTGCATACCCTGAACCTGGGCTACTCGAAGAACGTTAGCCTGAATCGCGATGATCGGTTTTTCATTGCCGGTGGGCGGATAGCTCCAGTTCTCGGTATAGGTGTTGTCCAAACCGCGCAGGGTGTTCAAGCAGTAAAGGTCGTCAGGTTGTAAATCGACCGGCTCAAATTCAAACACAACCGCCCCATCGAGCCAGACCAACCCGTCACGGGGACCGATAATTTTAGGGGCAGGCATAAAGACGACTGTAGGCGTTGGCGGCGGCGTTGGGGTAGCTGTATCGACGGTGGTTGAAAGGGCGGTAGGAGTGGGGAGCGGAGGGACCGAGGGTAAGGGCAGCGGGGTGGAGGTAAACGTTGGGAGAGGCGTAGGGGTGTCGGGGACAATAAGCTGAACGGCCACCGGGGTAGGCGTCAGGGTCAGCGTAGCGGTTAGTTCGCCAGCGATAGGCGATGTCTGCGGTGAACTGCCTCGATAGAAAATAAAAATGGCCAGGGGGGTGCAGATCAAAACGGCGGCTACGCCCACAATTAGTCGATTTCTGAGATTATGCGCCGGCGGCGGCAGCCAGGCTTGTAGGTCACGGGGGATGTTTCTTTCCCGTTTTATCCGGTAGCGGAGGCTGCGGATGGCCATCTCGGCATCTTGATGATCGTACCGATCCGCTTTTTTGTACAGTTTAATGGCTTTGTCGCCATCGCCGGCCAGTTCCGCCTCAAACCCCTCTCGATAGAAACGGTGCGCAAACGTGTCAGAGGTATCCTCTTCGCCGGAAGCAGCCAGCAGTTCGCCTTCAATAGCCACGATTCTATGCCGAATTTGGTTGGTCTGGTTAATTGATAATTCGGGGATGGCTGCGGACGCTTCTATATAGGAAAGTTCACGATCTCTTAAATTGGACAAGGCATTATACAGGGCTTGAAGTTCAGCCTGTTTTCGGATGCGCTGTTCGCGTGACAACGAGTCGCCTGTGTGTGACATACAACTTTACTCTTTGATAAAATTTCTACGCTTAAAGGGCCTAGCGGATAGCCAGTTGACTCCCCTGAGACGTTTTCCAGACGTCGATCCGGGCCGGAAAAGCATCCTTTAATTCATCGATATGCGTGATCACGATGATCTTTTCAAAATCATCCTGGATGGCGTTGATGGCTTCAACCAATCGCTCTCGACCCTGCACATCTTGAGTGCCGAAGCCTTCGTCCAACACCAGGGTTTGCAAGCGCGCTCCGGCTCGTCGAGCCAGAATTTTGCTGATGGCCACTCGAATGGCAAAGTTGATACGAAAGGCTTCGCCGCCGGAATACATTTCATAATCGCGAGTGCCAATCTCATCGGCAATCCGAATATCAAGCGTTTCGATGGTGCTGTCACCGCTTTTGGCTTCGCGCTGCGTTTCAAAGCGAATACTCATCCGGCCATCGGTCATCCGGGTAAGCAGACGATTGGCTTCTTCTTCAATTTCAGGAATTGCGCTTTCGATGAGCAGGGCCTGCACCCCCTTTTTACCGAAAGCCACCTGTAACTCTTTGTAAACGCCCATCGCCTCCCGAACTTGCTGAAGCTGCTCTTCTTTTTTAGCCCGTTCTTTGGCCTGATAAGCGATGTGATCTAACTGTTGTTTGGTTGATGCGACCCGATCTTGAGCCAGGCGATATTGAAGTTGGGTGGCATCCAGCGCCGCGCTGGCCTGGTTAAGCTTGAGACTAAGTTCGGCCAGCCCGGCCGTCTCAATTTCCAGTTCAGCCACTCTGGCGCGATCGACGGCGGTTTGTTCCAACAGCCGTTGGTATCGTGCCCGATCCCGCTCCTGGCGTTTTTCTTCTTCTTTTATACGTTTGTCAGCTTCGGTTAAAGCGCGTCCCTCTTCTTCAAAGTGGATCAAACGATCAACCTCGGCCCGAGACTGATCGTGCGCGTCCTTATTATACCCCAATTTGGCTAATTCTGCCTCAACATTTTTGAGATTGTTAAGCACATCGAGCGCAAAATCTTGCCGATCAAGCCGTTTTTGTAGCTCAGCCTCGCGTTCTTGGCTTGCTGCCAGTTCGATAGCCGCTTGCTCGGCCTCTTGGAGTAGCTGCTCAAGCTGGGCCACTTTTCGCTGGAGCTTGGCGCTCTCGCGTAGCACTTTTTCGTTATGAGTCAGGTTGTGCTTCAATTGGGCTTGCAGATCAACAATTTCCTGCAAACGGGTCCGGTTAGCTCGAAATTGATCGCCCTTGGCTTTTCCTTCGGTCTGATATTGGGCTAATACCTCTTGACGGTGGGTTTCATCCAATGGACGCCGGCAAATGGGGCAATTGAAGGCGGCCTGCTCCAACTGAGTCAGGCTGTCCTTAATATCGTCCATTTCCTGCTTGAACTGTCGATTTTGTTCAGTCAAGCGAGCCGCTTCTTCAGCCAGGGCTTGCTGCTTGGCCCGCTGCGTTTCTTGCTCTTGTTCCAAAACCGTCAGGGTATCGAGTTCAGTTTGGGCCTGCTTTAACTGAGATCGCTGGATCTCCATATGGGTCACTTTTGGCGTCAGCATGTTAATTCGAGTCTCAACTTCTCGCAAATCGGCTCTGATTTTCGCTTCGGCTTCACGCCGGGCGCTGTCCAGCTCGTACTTTTGATTGGCCAGTTCAGTCGATTCACGCAGCCGTTGATCCCAATCTTTTAAGGTGCCACGGGTCTGGCTCAATTGGCTCAAACCGGCCTCTATTTCGGTCCGGCGATTGAGAATAGTTTTATACGTTTCAATGGCCTGCTGCGCGACGGTGATGGCTTCATCTAAATCAGCCATATCCGCCTGCGCGCCGGACAACCGGTCTCTCAAATCGTCTAGCTGGCGCTGCTTGTCGTTGATGGCCCGGTGTTGATCGCGCAACGTTAAATGGGATTGCTCCGCTGCTTGTAAATCCTTATATAAGGAAGCAACCGCTTTTTCGGCCTCGATCAGATTAGCCCGATACTCCGACTCGCGGGCCAACTCGCGCTCGATTTGGCTCATTTCCGCCTCGATGATAGCCGCCTCGCGATCCTTCTCATTGGCCCGCTGCTTGGCCCGATCGGCGTAGAGATCATAAATGGCCAGCCCCAGAATATCGCCCAAGATTTTCTTGCGTTGGGCCGGGGCCTTCGTCGTAAATTCATCGGCCCGACCTTGCAGTAAAAAGGCCGAGTTAATGAAGGTGTCGTAATCCAAACGCATGATCTCGTTGATTTTTTTCTCGGTGGCCCGCAGGCTGTTTTCGGACAGGGTTCGCCAGCCGCCAGCATCTTGGACCTGAAAACTTAAATCGCTCCGGCCGCGTTTGCTGGCATCTCGTTTGCGGATAATCCGGTAAATGTTGTTATTCAAGTCAAAGGTGTACTCCACCTCCATCTCCGTCTGCCCTAACCGGATCATTTCGTCGTCCCTTTTAGCGCGGCCCTTACCCCAGACTACCCACGTGATCGCGTCGAGCAAGCTGCTTTTGCCGGCGCCATTTTCGCCGGTTAACGCCGCTAAATGCAGACCTTGAAAATTTAATTCAGCATCTTGATAAGCCATAAAGTTGCGAAGTTTCAATTTAATGGGGATCACAGTCTACCTCAATTAACTCAACTTGTTAATCATAGTATGTTACCACGTCCTAACTAACGGAGCAATTAAAATTGAAAAGTCCTAGTTGACATAAATTTGTAGGTTATGGTATACTTGACCATAATATAAATCGGTATTAAAAGGCCACATTGCAAGGAGAGCGCCCATGTCAAGTAACCTGGATGACCTTCGGAGCTCATTTGAGTACAATGACGAAGATGAGGAAAATGAACCTCAAGAAGAGTATGAGGTTGAAGAGATAGATGAGGATGAAGAAGTAGAAGCGCCCAGCCGGCAGAGTCCACTACGCCTTATTATCTTGGTTCTGCTGGTGTTGGCATTGTTATGCGTTCTCTGCTTTTTCATATTGCCCCGGCTGCCGTTTGATATTCCGGGCATCAGCCCGCCGCCACCGGTGAGTGTTCCCCCAACCCAGCCGGCAACGCAACCCACTGATGAAGGATTGCCTTCTGGCAATGAGACCGATGAAGCGTCGATGTCTACAACAGAACCTCAAGAAGGAACTGTTGAAGGGACCGGCGAGCCTCTGCCGCCGCCGGGTACAACCGAGCCACCACCCGGCGCAACCGTCGAACCGACGGGTGAAACACCGGGCATGGAACCCACGGGTGAAGCGACCGGCGAAACACCGGGCATGGAACCCACGGGTGAAGCGACCGGCGAAACACCAGGCATGGAACCTACGGGCGAACCGACCGGCGAAACACCCGGCATGGAACCCACGGGTGAACCAACCGGCGAAACACCAGGCATGGAACCGACGGGCGAACCGACCGGCGAAGCGCCTGGCGCTGAACCGACCGGCGAACCTCCGGTTAGCTGTGACGGGAATATGCCGCCTATCGCCGATGCCAATGGTCCCTACGACGCTATGCAAGGCAAAGGGCAAGCCGTTGTTATCTTTGACGGCAGCGGCTCCGGCGATCCCGATGGTACAATCGAGACCTATAGTTGGGACTTTGGCGATGGCACCCCGGCTGAGGAAGGTCAGAGTGTAACCCACGGTTACAAGAATAACGGCACTTATCAGGCAACCCTGACTGTGACCGATAACTGTGGCGTCACGGCCACCGATACCGCCGATGTGACGGTTGTGGGACCAACCCCGCCTTCACAGCAGGAAGACGCTGATAGCGAAGAGCCGGACGACGAAGCCAGTCAAGAGAGTTCGGTTTCTGTAGCTGCCGCTATTCAATCGGCCTCAAATGCCGGGACTGTGGGTTTTTGTTACCAGGTTCAATACGGCGATACGTTGTTCGGTATCTCGTATGAGTTCGACGTACCAATTCCCGATTTGGCTTTTCTGAATGATATTAACGCTGATTCCTACGTCATCGAAGGGCAAGGTGTATTTATTCCGACCGGCCAGATCAGAGAAGGCCCTAATGTGTATATTACCCAACCCTCTGATACCCTGGCGTCGATTGCCTTCGAGTGTGGCTTGGACCCGGCGGTGCTGGCTGAAGCGAACGGTTTGAGCCTGGATGCAGGATTGCAGCCTGATCAAGCCGTCGTCATTCCGCCTTGGACTTACTAAAATATTAGGTAAAATAACAAGCGCCCCGACTAGCTTCGGGGCGTTTGTTTTAGAAAGACAAGTTGACATAACTATTTGTTTTAGCCACATAATTTGGAGTTGGCCATGGAAAGATTTCAAGAAAATCGACGGGTAATTCTTATCGCGCTCTTGGCCTTGGTGCTGATCTGCTTGGTGGGAGTGCTCATTTACAACGTGTTTTTCGCTGCCAGTGGCCAAAACGTGGCCGGCGAACCACCCACGGCTACCCCCGTCTCCACCCAAGAGACTGAAGCGACCACCGAGAGCGAGGGTGACACAGCGTCTTCGGAGGATACAACTCCTACTCCCACCCGTGTTATTTCAGAAGAACCCACTGAAGAACCTACTGAGGAAGTCACGGTGGAGCCGACCACCGAACCCACCACCGAGCCGGCTGCTACTCCGACCCCGGATGCGGGGGCGGCTACCACAGGCGGGACTGGCTCGACCGGTGGCGACGCCTCAACTTCAACTTCGACCAGAACCGTAGAAGTGGAAGTTGACGTCGCTCAAATTGAGGAAATTCTCAAAAACGGCGGTTTCGAGGAAGGGTTTAGTGAGGACGGCATCGGGATTAACTGGCAGGGCTTTAGCAATAACCGAGGCGTCGTTACTTTCTCGGCTGAGTCGGCTATCCCGTTTATAAAAAGCGGCCAGGCGGCCCAACGCATTAGCATTGATCAAGGCGTTGAGCCAGATCAATACGGCGGTATCTACCAAAAAGTAACCGTGACGCCCGGTCAGGTATACACGTTAACGCTCAATGGGCAGATTCGTTCCGGCTTTGGCGATATCGACGCCAGCAGTTACGGTTATCGTCTCCAATACGCCATCGATTTCGACGGCGGCGAAAATTGGCGGGCCATCCCGTCCGACGATTGGGTCGAACTGCCCTGGGATGAGCAGGGATTTGACGCCGATGAATTCGCTTTCTCTGAGTACAGCACTCAAGTGACACCCACCGCGGATACCATGGCCATTTTTATCCGGGGCTGGAACAAGTGGCCGAATCAGTCCTTGGGCGAATATACTCTCGATGGCCTTAGCTTGGTTGGACCGGTGACGCGTACGATGACGATCACCCGTACGGAGACCGGAGGCGGGGTAATGACCTCAACCGGCGAGGGGACAAGCTCATCCGGTACGGCGACAACGACCGGTCAATCGGAAGAGATGGTCGATGGCGCCTTACCGGTAACCGGTACCGACGACGCTCCTCTGATGCAGGATGGTCGTTTCTGGGGCGCCGTGCTGGTCCTGCTATTATTGGTTTCCGGCGCTGTTTATCGCGCCAAATGGAGTTGGTCGCGCTCTAACCGCTAAAATAACTTTGTACTTACGCAAAAATCAGGTGACCGTCACCTGAAAAACTCGCTAAACAAACAACTCGTTGTTGTGGGGAACACCTTCATCGACCGTAACAAAATCGGCCGGGTGTTGACGGTTCTCAACCAAGACGAGTTGTTTTTTTTGGACAAGTTGCTATTTTTTATCTCGACCAATATCATGTGGCCTGCATTTGACGACAAATTTGATCAGAGGTCGATTTATGCCGGTTGAGGTAACTACATACTATCTGGAGATGACCAACCCCCAACAGTTGCGCCCTAAACCCAACGATAACCCCAACTTTGAGATCAAACCAGTGGGCATTCCGCTGCCTGAATTGAACCAATTTCTTTACACAATAGTGGGTAAAGCATGGTTTTGGACTAACCGGCTTAACTGGACCCGCCAGCAATGGGCCGAGTGGGTCGATCGACCGGAACTCAAGACCTGGGTCGGCTACTTATCCGGAACGCCGGCGGGGTATTTTGAATTGGAAGTGCAGCCGGCCGACTCCGTGGAAGTGGCTTATTTTGGACTGCTCCCGCCATTTATCGGGCTGGGTTTAGGCGGGCCTTTGTTGACAGCGGCCGTTGAGCAAGCTTGGGCGTTGGGGGCGGCTCGAGTGTGGGTTCATACGTGTACGCTTGACCATCCCCGTGCTTTGGCCAATTATCAAGCCCGAGGCTTTCGGATTTTTGCTCATAATAATCATTCAGAAGATTTAGCCGGACCATTTAGCGTGGATTAAAATCGATGCAGGGAGCGGCGGCAGTTTTTTTGGTGACTCTAGGCATTGGTCAATTGGCGGCAACCGTGCTTCAACTACGGGGCGCTTCTTTAGTTGGGGGAAGTCGATGGTTAGGCTACCTCTGTGGGTTAGGATTGTTGCTTCTGGGTGGTGTTATTTTGCCCAACTCTTTCGTCGTTTTGTTGTGGACGCCGGTGATCGGCTTGCTGGCTGTTAGTGTGCTTTTGTTAGGTGGCTCGTTTTTCTGGCCGCCGCCCAATCCCGATCAGATATTCGAACCGGATCATCCCGCTCACGGCACCTGCCGTCGAGTTGAGATAGCCGACGGCAATAACAAGATACCAGGTTATTGGCTGATGCCACCGGGAGGGAGTGAGGCAGCCATTTGTCTGGTCCACGGAGCGGGCGATACCAAAACATCTTTCAAGTGGCGATTGATCCGAGCTTTACTGGCTGAAGGGTTGGCCGTTCTGACCATCGATCTGCCCGGTCATGGCGATTATCGTTATCGCCCGCTGGCTTATCCTGAAGTTTTGACCACTATTCCGGCTGCCCTCCGATTTCTACGCGCGCAGCCGGACATTTATCGGGTCGGCGTGGTGGGTATCAGCTTGGGCGGGGCCATCGCCATTCGATCTCTAGCTGAGCGAAGTGTGGCCGAGCCGGATCTGGCCGAGGCGCTGGTCGTATTGGAAACACCTGTTCAGTTGAAATTAAGTAAATCGCTCTTTTACCGGGAAATGTGGAATACCTACTATGGTTCGCCTGTGTTAGATTTGCTGCGGGAAATGTCGGCCAAGCAGGTGTGGGATACGTGGCATGAAGGCGGTTATCGAAGCCGGCATAGTACCAGCAGCTTATTCGATCTGCTCGATCCGCTGGTGAATATCAAACGGCTTGACCCTATGCCCATTTTGCTGGTTTACAGCCGGCGGGACCGAGTCGCCCCGCCGGAGCACGCCCAGGCTATGCATCAAGCAGCGCCCCAGGCGACTTTGATCGAAACAAAAAGGCCAGCCACGTAGTGCTGACCTTGATCCCGGTAATAAATTGTCAAGTCGCTAGCTGGTTGAAAGAACAACTAGCGGCAACTTGAGGTTAATAGTAGGTTCTGCCATCGGGCATTATCGCCCCTTGCAATTTTGCTCCATCGAGGATGGCCCCTTCCAAATTGGCCCCTTTCAGGTTTGCATTTCGTAAATCGGCATTGGTTAAGTCTGCGCTGCGCAAGCTGGCTTCTTCCAGATCGGCGCCGCGTAAGTCTGCCCCGCGCAGGTTGCTCCAGGCTAAATCCGCCTCACGCAGGAGGGCCCGACTTAAATTGGCTTCGCTAAGATCAGCTCCAACCAGCCATAACGGGCCGTTTGCCAAGTTGATTAATTGGTACAATTCTCTTTGAGAAAATTCCATCCGACTCCATCTGCTCCCTTAATTGATTTGTCTGGTTCTTCGAGCACCGGCCAGGGTTGCTTCTAAGGTAATTTTTTTGCGCAATTTCCATGGATCGCCCGGTTTTTCCCAGCGACGAAGTTCCAGATGTGTAACTCTGAATATAAATTGTGGTTCAAATCCCTGCAAATCCTGCCTGGCCTTTTCCAGATCAGCCTGTTCGGTAAACTTCCCCAAGATAATGTGAGGCGAATAATCCTTATCCTGGCCAGGACAATATTTCAAGGGACCCGTTAGTAAATTTTCACGAAGTTCTACCAGAATGTCTCGGCCGGCCAGGGCCGGCAGGCGGATTTGATAATCGATATGCCGATAGGTATCCCATCCCGCGATCGAGACTTTGATGGGCGCGAATGTTTCTCCCACATTATGAAAATGATTATAGAGTAACTCCGGTGGATCGGAAAATTCAAAGGGACTGAGGATGCTAATATGAGGCGGCAGTACAGAGGCCAACGGATCATATTTTTGGCGGTAAGGATTGAGAGCGGTGGCTAGTGCTATGGGAA
This sequence comes from Anaerolineales bacterium, assembly GCA_020634855.1. Lineage (GTDB taxonomy): Bacteria > Chloroflexota > Anaerolineae > 4572-78 > J111 > JAGRBY01. The sequence continues at coordinate 100,346 of JACKAU010000011.1, read as the reverse complement.
CAGGTGCAATTAGCGTATACATAGAAGGTTTCTCCAGTTGTAGTATGGTTGTGATAGTAGGGGTGAGCGACCGTCCCGCCAGGTTCAGGGCCACCCTAAGTTTAATTTCTATAAACTCTATTATAACATCTTATCAGATTATTGATGGGATCGAAAGAAAGCGAAGAACTGATAATTAAGGCGTCGGTACCCAGCCTTGCGAGATGGCATAAGCGGCTGATAGCGCAAAGGTGTTGGTCAACATGTGCATCAAAATGGCGGGCCAGACGGAGCCGGAAACTTGGTAAAGAAAGGCAAAGATGGATCCCAAGATGAAGATGGGCAGAATAGAAGTGGGGATAACGTGGGCCAGCGCAAAGAGTCCGGCGCTAACCAGGGCCGCCGTGGGCCAACTCCAGTATTTACGGAGGCCGGCAAAAACAAACCCTCGAAAAAATATCTCTTCCACCACCGGAGCGATAATGGCGCCCCCAAATAATAACATCAGCGGGAAGCCGGTGTCCTGAAACATCGGAGCAATGTCGGGCTGGATCTGCAAACCAAATACAGCCAAAATCGCGGCGTAAATCATATTAAATAAAAAGGACAGCCCCATAAGGCCACAGCCCAGGCCGATAGCTTTGGGTTGGAAACCGCGCAGACCCAAATCGGCCCATTTTGCACCGTATTTGTATATGGAAAAGTACCAGACCGGTACCAGTAAGAACAATGTGCCGATGACGACAATCAGGCTAGGGTCGATCGGGAGGTCGGCAAACTGGGCTAATGCGCCCAGGAGGCTGAGAACAACAATCCAAGAAATTGATAGGACGAGCGCCCAGATAACATCTTTAGCTGTCCACGGCGGGTCGTTGACCGTATTGAAACTGTTTTCCATGGGCGAAATAGTACCATGTATTGAGCGACGTGAAAAGTTGGCGGCGGTAATTAAACAAAAAGGCCGGAGCAATCCGACCTGGTTATACGCCTCATCCCATTCAAGCGGCGTTATAAAAATCCCATAAAGTAAATAAATAACCAACCGCCTACCTGACTTCGACCCACAAACATGCCCAGTAAGGCGGCTAGAGCGACTAATAACCCGATAATAGTGAGGCTCATACAGCCCAAAATGAGCCAGGTGTTTTTGTTGGGAGCTGATAAGGCCAATGGCGATGATGAGCCTTGGGCTGCTACAGGTTTCGATTCAAAAAAGACGGGCTGATCCACAGCAGCCGGATCAACGATGCTGTTCGTAAACAAGAAGTCAGTATCGCCGATGCCAATCCGGTCTTTGTCCTTTAAACGCGTTGGCTGCTTGATCAGGACTCCATTTAAGTAGGTTCCGTTAGCGCTGCCCTCATCTTGTAGAATAAATGTCTCTTGCGTTGGGCTCAGTCGAGCATGGTGGCGTGATACCTTCTGATCAGACACAACAATGCCATTTTTTCGATCCCGGCCTAAATTGACCTCGCCTCGCAGTGGAAACGAGTGACTAACCCGGCCATTTGAAAGCAGCACCAGGTAGGCCATAACTTCCGGTTCTTGTAAAGTTAGTTCGTCATTGTCATCGTCTGAAATATAGCGAACCACGGAATCTTACCACCTATTTCTCGTATTGTTCGATTTTGTAATATTCATACTTGACCATAATGAAGAATACGGTTATTATATTAAAAAGGTGCAAATTGCCCAAAAATTCATGACCGTGTAGAAATATTTGGAGATAGAGCCATTTCATCGGATGAAATAGAAGGTCGGGAATCAAATAGCCGTTTGTTCATTCTCATCGCCATCGCACTAATTGGGTTGATCTGTATTGGCTTGATGGGGCTTGGCGGCGTGCTCTTTTTTACTCAGTCCAATCGGGCGCAGGAAATAGCGGCTGCTCAGACGGCGGCAGTGCCCCCTACTGTGGTACCCCCTACCGACACCCCAACCTCAACAATTACCCCTACGCCCACGTTCACCCCCGAACCAACTTCCACCAGCACGCCTGTGGTTAGTGGGGAAACCGCTGCTCAAGTTGATGAACCCACTCAAGAGGAAGAAAGCGGTTCGGACCAACCACCCGAAGGCGAGGGCGGGGAGGCCGGTAACGCCGTTGCGGTAACACCGACCAGTACAATGGTGGTGCAACCAACTACGCCCGCAAGCGAAGCAGAGTCGGCAGTATCAACGCCTGCAGCGCCATCGGAAGTGATGCCATCGAGCGGCGGTATTTTACCGGTTACGAGTCGTGGTTATCTGCTTTGGATTAGTGGTGGCTTAGTGGTCGTTTTGCTTGTTTATGGGGCGCTCTATCGCACCAGATAATCAATGCGGACCGTCATTAAATTCGCAAAAAATTGAAAGAGCGGCATTCCTAGCGAATGCCGCCTTTTTTTACCAATAAAATAACAGTTGTTATTCCTTGAGATATCTGCCAATCGTTGTCAAGAGCCGGTTAAGGTCAACAGGCTTAGTGAAATGTTCATTGGCCCCGGCGGCTAAGGCTCGCTCTTTGTGCTTGGCACTGGCCCAAGCCGAAATTGCAATGATCGGTATCGCTTGGGTTTTGTCTTCAGAGCGAATCACTTTAATCGCTTCGAACCCATCCATTTTAGGCATACGCAGATCCATTAAAATCAGGTCTGGTAGCCAGGATTGGGCTTTTTCCACGCCTTCCAGGCCATCACTGGCCACGGCCACTTCAAATCCATTTAACTCTAACATTTGAGCTAAAATATCTCGCTGGGCTGGATGATCCTCTACATATAATACTTTTGGCACTGAACGCACTCCGGTTCCGCTTATTTCGATTTTGTTAACCTGAGCTAGCCCTTATCAGAAGCAGCCACATTACGCAAACGATAATTGCTAATACACCATAATGATTTACATAGCTGACATCGTTACTGCCAACTCAGATCTTTAGGGGTCTCTAGTGGAGATAGATAATACCCATTCGGGTAATTATGTCAGGATCCATAGATATAGACTGTTATTGATTGTAACAAATTCAAACAATTTTTTCAAGACTAACACAACTATATGACGTTGTCAAACCCCAATTACTTTATGTAATGGTATTCTCAAAACGGGTTACGGTGAAAGCCGCTGGATGGTCCAGCTATCGTCATCCTCTCGAATGTACCGAAAGCGGTCATGCAGACGGCTGGGTTGGCCTTGCCAAAACTCGATCATATCCGGCAACAGCCGATATCCCCCCCAATACAGAGGTCGAGGAATTTCTTTGCCCTCAAATTCGGCTTCAAATTCCTTTACTTCCGTTTCTAATTCGGCGCGACTGCGGAGTACCTGGCTTTGTTTTGACGCCCACGCCCCAATTTTGCTACCCTCTGGCCGACTCTTAAAATAACTTTCCGACTCTTCGCTCGACACCCGGCTAACCGAACCGGCAATCCGGACCTGTCGATGAAGGACCGCCCAGTAACAGGTTAGCGCTGCGTGGGGATTTTCGGCTAACTCTCGCCCTTTTTGGCTCTGGTAATTCGTATAGAATACAAAGCCGCGTTCATCATAACCTCGAATCAGAACCGTTCGGGCTGACGGAATACCATCGCTAGTGGCTGTAGATAGGATCATGGCTTGAGGTTCGATGATGTTGGCGGCGATGGCTTCATCCAACCACAGTCTGAACTGCTCCAGCGGATTCTTCTTCAGGGTATTTCGCCGCAGTGCGGGACTTTCATACTCGATCCGGAGATCGGTTACGGAAGAATTATTCTCTGAGTTGTCCATCGAGTACCTCCTACCCAGCTTGGGGTACAGCGCGACGGATTGGCTCTCCTTGGGAGACATGTTGAGCAAAAGCCGCCGCCATAAAAAGCACAAAAACAATTAAGACCAAATCGGCTAAAAAAAGATGGATCAACTGCATCCAGATTGGCGCTAACAACACTACATTGAAAGCCCCAACCAACAATTGAATAATATATAGGCCCGTTAGTACTCTGGTCAACTGTTTTGTGGCGAGGGTCGATCGATAAAAATTAAACAAGTTGGCGATCATAATCAGATAAGCTCCGACCACAATCGCTAAAATTGGGTGATAAAGCCGCAAGCGAACCAGAAAATGGGCCGTCGGTGAAAACTTTTCGCGTAAACCCTCAACCAGCGAGGTAGCCGGAAAGAGAGTATCGCCTAGGGCCGTAACTGCCCCACTGGCCCCCAAAAATAGAATAGCGACAAAACCGGCCCAGATCGCCCACCCCAGCCAGCCCTGCCCCCGCCATTGCACCGGCTGCCCGCCCGACGCCCACCAGGCCGTCAACGTCAGCACGCTCAGCAGCAAAAAGGTGTTGACCAAATGCAACGCTCCCACCACCGCTCTGGTGACCGAGTCGTTATAGGCGACCAGTTCGAACAACACTAACCCGGCTCCCAGTAAAGCTTCGAGAATTAGGAAAGCCAGCGACAACTTAGCCCCCAGCCGAACCACATGCCCTTTGGGATAATTGCGCATAGCCCACACCAGCAAAATCACCACCGCGATCAACGCCAGCCCGCTGGTAATACGGTGGGTAAACTCAATTAGCGTCTCTGTTTGGGCCGACCAGGGAATAACCTCGCCGTTACAAGACGGCCAATGGCTGCCACAGCCCGCGCCGGAGCCGGTGGCTCGCACAAACGCCCCCCACAAAATAACGAAAATGTTGAGTAGAAGCGTTCCCCAGGCGAACGCGGCATATCGATTGATTGTTATAGGCATGGTTGAAATCCTGACCTACTGGTAACTACTCAATAATAGCCGGGTAATAATAGCTCAATTTTAGCAAAGAACCAAGTTTAGCCCTGATTGTGACAAATTTCTCAGGTTAAAATAACCGCCCCTGCTGCGGAATTTCAGGATAGCTGGTCGCCAATCCGATCATCTCTTTAAATCGATTGCATGTTCGCGGCGAATGACCGGAGTAGTCGTTATTGAAAAAGCCATAGATGGTTTCAAAACGAGGCAGATGGGGCTGAAGCTGGTCGATCCACCAGTGCAGTTGGGGGGTGACATCGATCTGTTCCTGACCTTTGTACTCAAATTGACCGTGCCGCCCCAGCCAGCGAATGTACAGAAGATCGGTGGTCGGGACAACTTGTTTAGGGACGTCGACGTATTCAGTAGAAACCCAACATATTCTATGCGCCGCCAATAACGCCGCCGTTTGGGGCGTAAACCAAGACTCATGCCGAAATTCAACCGCGTAACGCCACTCCGCAGGCAGCGCCGTGATAAAGTCGTTGACCGTATCGATCGCCCCTATGGTCAAACTGGGTGGAAGCTGGATCAACACCGGGCCTAATTTGTCACCCAACAAGTTCATTGTCTCGAGAAACGTCATCATCGGCTCTATCGCGCCGATCAGACGCAGGTCGTGGGTAATCTGGCGCGGTGTTTTGACGCTAAATTTAAAGCCGGGCGGCGCGGTCATGGCCCACTGCTGGACGCGTTCCGGCGGCGGTGTGCCGTAAAACGTTGAGTCCAATTCGACGCTGTTAAAGATCTGGCTGTAATGCGCCAAATACTGTCGCGCTGCGGTTCCAGGCGGATAAAACACACCATTCCAATCTTTGTAACTAAACCCAACCGTGCCTAAATACCATTCAACCAAGGCTAACCTCTTTTCTTAACCTTATTCCCACTTTGGTGTATTATACCCCATATCAACATCCTGGCGAGAAAATTAACGAATGACAACCCAGTTATCATCCAAGGCTGTGGTTATTACCGGCGCGTCGACCGGCATCGGTCGGGCTTGCGCCTTGCACTTCGACCAATTAGGGCTGCGTGTTTTTGCCGGAGTGCGCCGGCCGGCGGATGCCGTTGACCTCCAACAAGCCGCCTCAGCCGGCTTGACGCCGATCTTTATCGACGTCACAGACCAGGCCACCATTACTGCCGCCGCCGAACAGGTTCGGACTGCATTGAACGGCAGCGGGCTGGCGGGTTTGGTCAACAACGCCGGTATTGCGGTCGGCGGCCCGTTGGAGTTCTTGCCGGCGGCCAAACTTAAGTCGCAGTTTGAGATCAATGTGCTTGGCCAGATGGCCGTGACCCAGGCCTTTTTGCCGCTGCTGCGCCCGGCTCGGGGGCGAGTGATCAATATGAGTTCGATTAGCGGTCGGATAGCGATGCCGTATTTAGGACCGTATGCGGCTTCTAAATTTGCGCTCGAAGCCCTAAATGACTCGTTGCGGGTGGAATTGAAACCCTGGGGTATCGAGGTGATTTGTATCGAGCCGGGAGCTATCAAAACACCCATTTGGCACAAATCGGTGAACGAGGCCCAAGCGATGGCCGATGATCTGCCGCAGCAGGCTGAGAAGTTGTACGGTCCGGCCATGGCGCATCTCGTAGAAGCCGTTATGCGCCGAGGTGAAGCGGGCATTCCGGCTGAAACAGTTGCCAAAGTGGTGGCAGAGGCCCTGTTGACCGCCCGGCCTAAAACGCGTTACCTGGTGGGTCGTAATGCCAAAATTGGGGCTTTAGTGGCCTGGCTTCTACCTGATCGTCTCAGAGATTGGGTGGTGTCACGGCATCGTACTTATGGGGACCGCTGAGAAAAGATATAGCCAATTAGCAGTGTAGCTATTATTCAAAGGAGCAATCATGTCTGAAAACACATTTAAAGCATTATTGTTAGAAAAAGACAACGACGAATTTAACGCGTCGCTAAAAACATTGTCTCTGGACGATTTGCCGGACGGCGACGTGTTGGTCTCGGTGGCCTACTCCACCTTGAACTATAAAGACGGATTGGCCGTCACCAACAAAGGGAAAGTCGTGCGAGGATTCCCGATGGTGCCCGGCATCGATTTAGCCGGCATTGTCGCCGAGTCGAGTTCGCCCGACTACAAAGCCGGCGATCAAGTCGTGCTGACCGGCTGGGGGGTCGGCGAGAAATATTGGGGCGGTTACAGTCAAATGGCTCGCCTTAAAGCCGGCTGGTTAGTGCCGCTGCCCTCAGGATTGACACTGGCCCAGTCGATGGGCATCGGTACGGCGGGCTTTACCGCCATGCTGAGCGTGCTGGCCTTAGAAAAAATGGGGCTGACCCCTGGCGACGGTGAAGTCGTCGTTACCGGCGCTTCCGGCGGCGTGGGCAGTATCGCCGTGGCCGTTTTGGCGAATTTGGGCTACACCGTGGTCGCCTCCACCGGCCGGACCGAATCGCACGATTACCTCAAGGAGTTGGGCGCAGCGGAAGTGGTCGATCGCTCTCCTTTTGCGCTTTCCAAGCGACCATTAGAGTCGGCCCGCTGGGCCGGTGCGGTCGATACGGTAGGCGGCGAGACCCTGGCCGCGCTGCTGAAAACGATGAACCCCGGCGCGAGCGTGACGGCCTGCGGCAACGCCGGCGGTTTTGACCTCCCGACGACCGTCTTCCCCTTCATTCTACGCGGCGTCAACCTGCTTGGCATCGACTCGGTCATGGTTCCCTACGATCAGCGCGTCGAAGCCTGGCGACGGCTGGCCCAAGACCTCCCGCTCGATGCCCTGGATCAGGCGATGGAGATCGCCCCGCTGTCTAACATCAAGTCTCTGGCTGAGGATATATTGCAGGGGCAGGTTCGAGGGCGGCTGGTGATTGATGTGAATGCGTAGATTTTGATAGTTGGATATTAATTAATAAGGAGCGACAAAGCTTGCTTTGTCAAACACGATCAAAGCAAGCTTTGATGCTCCAGGTCTTTATTTTTGTAAGGAGAAAAATGGCAATCGAACACAGAAGATTAGGCCAGCACGGTGTCCTCGTTAGCAACTTATGCCTGGGCACGATGAACTTCGGCTGGCACACCTCCGAAGAGGACAGTTTCAAAATTATGGACCGGGCGCTGGAGTTGGGCATCAACTTCTTTGATACGGCCGACGTTTACGGCTGGTCTATTGAGAACGGCGCTACGGAAGAGATTATTGGCCGCTGGCTGGCTCAGGGCGGCGGGCGGCGCGATGCCGTGGTTTTGGCGACGAAAGTCTTTAATCCCGTTACTCGCAAAGCCAACAAACCGGAACCCAACAGCGACCGGCGCAGCCTGTCGGCGATGAAGATCAAAAAGCATTGCGAGGGCAGCCTGAAACGGCTCCAGACCGACTGGATCGATCTGTATCAGATGCACCACGTCGATCGCGAGTGTCCCTGGGACGAAACCTGGCAGGGCTTCGACAGCCTGGTTAAGCAGGGGAAAGTTGTCTACGTTGGCTCCAGTAACTTCGCCGGCTGGGACATCGCTACGGCCTGTCAGGAGGCGTCTAAACGCGGTCTGATGGGTTTAGTGAGTGAACAAAGCATTTATCACCTCGACAACCGGATGGTTGAACTGGAAGTCATTCCGGCTTGTCGCCACTACGGCTTGGGCCTCATCCCCTGGAGCCCGCTAGGTGGCGGCCTGCTGGGCGGCGTGTTGGAAAAGATGGCCAGCGGCCGGCGCACCAACGAAGATTTTCGGAAGCAGGTCGAGGAAAAACGGGCCAAGCTGGAAAAGTACGAAGCGTTGTGTAAAGATATCGGTCAGCCGCCCGGCGAAGTCGCGCTGGCCTGGCTGCTGCACAATCCTATCGTCGCCGCGCCGATTATCGGCCCGCGTACCATGGAGCAGCTAGAGAGCGCCGTTCGCGCCACCGAAATTACGCTGGATGAGGCAACGCTCCAAAAGCTCGATGAAATCTTTCCCGGCCCCGGCGGCGAAGCGCCTAAGGCGTACGCCTGGTAACGGTTTTGGTGATTGCCGGAGGTAGGAAGTGGGGGAAATGCCTTACTTTCTAGGCATCTTTTAGCGTCAGAGGGGCTTATATCGACAATTTTTCGCCGATCTTGTAAAAACAATTGTGAATGGTGGATTGTGAATGGTGAACGGTGAAGTTGTTTTTCATTCACCATTCACCATTAATTATTCATTATTCACAATTATTAAGGCGCCATTATGCATGAAAACGATCTCAAATTCATCCGAATAGCCATTGACATTGCCCGGCGAGCCAGGGACAAGGGGAATCACCCCTTTGGCTCGCTGCTGGTCGATGAGGCCGGCAACGTGCTGCTGGAAGCGGAAAATACCGTAACCACCGACCGCGATTGCACCGGCCACGCCGAGACCAACCTGATGCGGCTGGCCTCGCAAAAATATGACCGGGACGTTCTGGCCCAATGCACCCTGTACACCAGCACCGAACCCTGCCCCATGTGTTCGGGCGCGATTTTTTGGGGAAACGTTAGGCGGGTGGTCTTTGGCCTCAGCCAGGAGCGCCTGTATGCGATGATCGGCGAGGCTGACGAGGACGTCTTCTTGCTGCCGTGCCGTACCGTCTTCAGAGACGTGCGTAAACCCATTGAAGTGGTGGGGCCGGTACTGGAGGACGAAGCCGGAATGGTCCACGACGGATTTTGGGTATAGAAGCCACTGACCGCGCTCCAGGCATGAAACAAGTGATCATTGTCAATGATGCTCTAAAATTACCTAAGGGCAAATTAGCCGCGCAGGTCGCTCCCCCAGTACATCCCATGTAATCGATCAGTCGATCAAACCGTCCTTCAGCTCCGACCAACCGATTGATAGCTCGATCAGGCCGTCCGACGCTAGCGGCCATGTGATTCATCGGTGATTCATTCGGTCCGATACATCGAACCAGGTGATTCACGGTGAATCGTTCGACCCGATACATCGGCCCGTTTGATTCACGGTGAATCGCTTGACCCGATACGGCGGCCCGTTTGATTCGCCGGTGAATCGTTCGACCGGATACGGCGGACCGTTTGATTCACGGTGAATCGTTCGACCGGATACGGCGGACCGTTTGATTCGCCGGTGAATCGTTCGACCGGATACGGCGGACCATTCGATTCGCCGGTGATCCCTTCGACCCGATACAGCGGGCCGGCTGATTGGCCGGTCAAGGAATGAGAATTAATCAACCTCGACGTATCCTACTATATTTTATCCTCGTTGCTATGCGGCCGGTTTTGTCGCCCCCTCTCTAAGACTGTTTCCAAAAAAGCCGCCATCGCTTTGGTTTCGATGGCATCTTTGCGCCGAATAAACATGGTAGGCACATGTCCAAAAGGTTTAGGGGTTTCATGGAGGCGAAGAAGATTAGCATAATTCAACCCGGTCACTACGGAGCGGGGAAACAGCGTAATACCCATCCCGGCGGCGACGCAGCCCAAAATGGCCTCTAATGAGCCGAATTCCATAATCTTATACGGCAGCATCCCGTTGGCCCGCAGCAGATGTTCTAACTGCGTCCGGTAGGTACAACCCTGGCGAAAGACCAGCAGGGTGACGCCATTGAGCGCCTTAAGCGACTCAATATTCGGTTCGGTCACAAAGACAAGTTCTTCCTCAAAAACCGGCGTCTGCACGATCTCGGCGTGTTCGACTGAGCCGGCCACGAAAGCCCCTTCGACCTTATACTCAAGAACCGCGAACTGTAACTCCTCGCTGGTGCCGGTTTTTAGCATTAGATCAACTTTGGGATAGGCTTGGTGGTAGCAGGCCAAGATCGATGGTAGGCGCACAGCTGCGGTTGACTCCATTGATCCGATGGCCAATTTGCCTTTAACCTCGCCGTTGTCTTGAACCGCCTTTTCGGCTTCCGCAACCAGATGTAAGATCCGCTCCGCATAGTCAAACAGGGTTTGGCCCGCCGGGGTCAGCGCCATGCCTCGGGTTTTGCGGTAGAAGAGCGGGCTGTCCAACTCATCCTCTAACTGTTTAACCCGCGCCGTGACATTCGATTGAACGTAATCCAGCTTGCAAGCGGCCTTAGAAACGCTCTCTTCTTCGGCGACGGCTTTAAATATTCGCAAAGCGTTGATATCCACGGTTACCTCTCTGTTATCATAAAAAGTGAAGCATTTCATCATTTCTAATTGTTGGAAATGATATTTTAAGTGTGATATGCTCATTATAAAAAGAAAGGTTGGATGGATGGATGGATAGCGGGTTAGTAACCAACCAACCAACCAACCAACTAACTAACCATCCAACTATTTTACAAAGAGGAGAAGTATATGTGGTATCAGACAGCACTGACCAAATTGTTAGGGATCACCTATCCCATCATTCAAGCGCCGATGGCCGGCGAGCCGCCGCCCAACAGGGTCGACCGGAGTTTATGTCGCTGTGGGCGGGGCAGGGATCGCCGTTGGGAACCGGCAAACCGGCGGCTGAATTGGTGGCCGATATTGTGGCGCAGGCAGCGAATATTGTGAGGTAAACCATTGGGGCGATCAACGGGCGAGAGGCGATGTTGTAAGATGGCTTGTCTGGAGCATCAAAGCTTGCTTTGATCGAGTATGACAAAGCAAGCTTTGTCGCTCCATAAAGTATGACAAAGCGAGCTTTGTCGCTCCGTAAAGTATGACAAAGCGAGCTTTGTCGCTCCGTGAGGTTTAGGATTATTCAAACAACAAGAATAGCGCGGTTAGGGCCAGCAGGCCGATAATGATGCGGTCGAACAGGACTTTGTTGACTTTAGTCGCCAAGAGTTTACCGATCCAGACGCTCAACGGCAGCAGAGGCAGCAGCCAGGCGACTTGCCACAGTAGGTTGAAATCGAACAGGCCGAGGTAATAGTAAGACGGCACTTTGAGCCAGTTCAGGACGGCGAAGAAGAGGGCCGAGGTGGCGACAAAGACGCGGGGCGTGATGTCCTGCATCAACAGGTAGATGGCAATCGGCGGGCCGCCGGTATGGGCCAGGGTGGAGGAGATACCGCCGACGCCCCCGGCCACAAACCCATGCCAGCCGCGCGGAGTATAGTTGCCCCGCATAATGCGCTGCTCCAGCAGCTTGTAAATCACAAACAGCAGTACCACCACGCCGATGCCCCGCCGGAGTACCTCCGGCGAGATGCCGGCAATGAAAAACGAGGCAATCAGCATCCCGACGATAGCCCCGGGGATGAGTAGCAACACTAATTTCGTATCCCAATGCAGCCAGTGCGAGTAGACCGCAAAGATGTCGGCGATGATGAGGATCGGCAGCAGTAGCCCGATAACCTGATCGGCGGGCATGACCAGGCTCATCAAGGGGGTGGCTAATACGCCTAACGTGCCGCCCAATCCGCCTTTAGCCAGCCCAATGATGAAGATGACCACGGCGGTCATAATGAAGAAGCCGGTCAAATTAGTTATCCTTAGCCAGTTTGAGATCGCCAACCAGGAAGCGGCGGGCAGTTTCGGCTAAAACGGCCGCGCCGAGGGGCAGTACATTCTCATCGATGTCAAAGATGTTAGTGTGATGGGCGCGCTCGACGCCGTCCGGCAAGGCCGCGCCTAATTGAAACATTGCCCCAGGCGCTTCTTGGCACATATAAGCAAAATCCTCTGCGCCCATGCCCATGTTCTCTTCAGTGACGTTGCCCGTTCCCACCATTTCGCCGGCCACGGTTTGCAGCCAGCCGGCCACTTGCGGATCGTTCCAGCCGGCGGGGTAGCCGTGCCACACTTTGAGCCGGTAATCGCCGCCAAGCGGACGCACAATCGACAGCGCTCGATCCACCTCGGCCAACAACGTTTGGCGAACATCGGGATCGAGGCTGCGCAGCGTGCCTTCGAGGTAAACCTCTGGGGGAATGATGTTGCTGGCCGTGCCGCCGTGGACCTGCCCCAGACTCAGCACCGCCGGCTGCATCGGGTTAATCCGTCGAGCGACAATCCCGTGCAGGGCTGACATGACCGGGCCGAGCAGCCACAGCGGATCGATGGTTTCGTGAGGATACGCACCATGCCCGCCGGTGCCGGTAATCCAGGCTTCAAATCTATCAACGGCTGCCGAACCCCAGCCACCGGGGGCGCAAATTTGCCCGCTGGGGCGGGTCGAATCCACATGCAGCGCGATGACGGTATCAACGCCGGCCATCGCGCCGTCTTCGATCATGCGGGGCGCACCGCTGAGACCCTGGCTGTCGTTGTTCTCTTCAGACGGTTGGAAAAGAAAGCGAACCGTGCCTTTAAGGCCGTCGGTGGTGAAGCTGTCTTTGAGCAGGTGGGCTACGCCCAGCAGCATGGCGGTGTGGGCATCGTGGCCGCAGGCGTGCATCACGCCGTCGTTGGTAGAGGCGTAGGCCGCGCCGGTCTTTTCTAAAATGGGCAGGGCGTCCATATCGGCTCGGATGGCGATGGTGGGGCCGTCGCCGCTGCTCAGTTCGCCCACAACGCCGGTCTTACCGACGCCGGTTTTGACGGTGATGCCGCCGATCTCGTGCAGCGTGTCGGCCACCAGTTGGGAGGTGCGTACTTCTTGGAAACTCAATTCGGGGTGGGCGTGGATGTCGCGGCGCAGGCGAATGAGTTCGGGGGATAGGGATTTGGCTTTGTCGAGCATGGTGTTGTGTGACTCCTGTAAAAGTAAAAACCCCTTGGAGCGTCAAAGTTTGACTTTTTTATGATGATATCGTCTTGGTGGAAACTGCAACTCTGTTGTTCGTGTCAGGAGATTAGGAGATGGGAGATTCTTTGCACACTCGTGATTTTGGATTTGGTGCTTTATTGATATTTAAGGTGCGATTGACAAGCGGCGTCATTCTCTCTCAATTTGGGGTCGAGCGCGTCGCGCAGACCGTCGCCCATAAAATTAATCCCCAATACGGTGAAGGAGATAAAGAGCCCGGGGAAAATCACAACCCAGGGGGTAAAGGTCATAAAGTCTTTGCCATCGTATAGCAGCCGACCCCAGGTGGGTACGTCCGAAGGAAAGCCGAGACCTAAGAAGGAGAGGGCCGACTCGGTGATGATGGCGTTGGCGATACTGAGCGTCGCCGCAACAATGATGGGACTGAGTACATTGGGAAACACGTGTTTGAGCAGAACCGTGTTCTCATTGGTGCCAATGCTAATGGCCGCTTCAATGAATTCTTTTTCTTTGACCGACAAGACTGAGCCGCGTACAACGCGGGCGGTGGGCATCCAGTTGAGAATGCCGATGACAAACACAATCAGCAGGAAAATGCCGGTTTCCGGGCCAAACGTCGCCCGCAAGGTGTCACGAAAGAGCAAGATGATGACCAGCAGCAGGGGCAGCAGCGGCAGGGCTAGCATCATATCGGTAAAGCGCATCAGCGGGCCATCGAGCTTAGAATAGTAGCCTGACAGCGCCCCAATCAATGAGCCGACAAACATGGAGATGAGCATCGCCACCACACCGACAGCAATCGAAATGCGCCCGCCGTGCAAATTTCGGGACAACCCATCGCGGCCCAAGTTATCGGTGCCAAAGGGATATTGCAGACTGGGCGCTTGGTTGGCTACTGAAAAATCGATGTATTCCGGATCACGGGTATAAATCATAGGGCCAATCATGACACTTACCACGATGAGGACAATGACGACTAAACCAAACATCGCCAGTTTATGTTTGCGAAATTGAACCCAAACATCCCCCCACAACGTGCGTTGTTTGCGGGTGGTTACGGGTAAGGCCATTGCTTCTGATTGGGCAGTCATAGTAATCCCCTTTGGGTTACAGTTGAGGCGTTTATTTTAGTTATAATGGATGCGTGGATCAAGAAAGCCATAGATCACGTCGGCAATCAGGTTGAATAGCACAATTAGCACGGCAAAGATAAAGGTCAGGCTTTGCACTACCGGAATATCGCTGCCCTGAATGGCGATAATCAGCAGCGCCCCCAGCCCGTTGATGCGGAAAATTTGCTCGGTGATGATGGCTCCGCCAAAGATGGTGGGGATACCGAGCGCCACCAGGGTTACGACCGGGATCAGGCTGTTGCGGAGAACGTGAACCAGTATCACATAATATTCCCTAAATCCCTTGGCTCTGACGGTACGCACATAATCTTGAGGCAGATTATCGAGGACGGAGGAGCGAGTAAAGCGGTTGAGGGTGGCCGTTTGGAACAGGGCCAGTACGCTGACCGGCAAGATAATCTGCTTGATTTGGAAGACAAAGCTCTCCCAATCGGTGACTTGGTGGGTGGTGTCATAAAATGAGGGAAACCAGCCCAGATGGACGCTAAAAATGATGATGGCCAGCAGGCCGGTAAAAAAGGTTGGCACTGAGAAGCCGATCATCGAAAAAATGGTACCGGCCTGATCGACCCAGGAATATTGCTTGACGGCCGAGATGACTCCCAGTGGAATGGCAATAATGACAGAGACCAGATAGGCCAGGCCGACCACCCACAGCGTTTGAGGCATCCGTTCAACGATCAAATCGATAACCGGGCCTCGCGTCTGCCACGAACGCAGGCGGAAGCGACTTTCAGAGTCGCCGATGGTGATGCCGGTCGTTTCTTCTAAAATGTTGAGTGGTTCGGTGATAAAGAACTGTTGCATCCATTTCAAATAGCGGATGTGAAAGGGTTGGCCCAAGCCCAGCGACTCGCGGATTTGCTGTTTGACTTCAGGGGGGATGGTCAACGGCAGGTTGCCGGTCGGGTCGCTGGGCGCCAGATCGAGAATGGCAAATATAACAAAGCTGATGGCTATTAGCGTGGGGATAGCGGTTAAGAGACGGCGAATTAAATATCTACCCATAGTCTCACCTTATAAAATGGACTGTGGCCTAGGCCACAGTCCATTTTGTTCCTTTCTACTATTGTACCGTTACTGTTCGGTGCGGGTCCAGTCGGCGATGTTCCACAGTTCTGAGTCCCACGTATTCATACGAACCCCTTCCAGGGTAACGCTGTGGGCTGATACGTCACCCCGGTGAACCAGCGGGATCATGACGAAGTTTTGCATCAGCATGTCGTTCATCTGCTTGGCTAACTCGGCGCGGTCTTCCAAGCCCGCCGTTTCCGCCATTTGAGCCACCAAGGCATCGTAATCGGCGTTACACCAGCGCGGCATATTGTTGCCAATCCACTGGTTGTCGGGGGTGGGGATTTCTGAACAGAGCCAGTTGGCCATGTAGGATTCGGGGTCGGTGCCGCTGAAGTTGTTGGTGTACATTTCGATGTCGGCGAAGAATTTTTGGAAGGTATCGGGGCTGGACGGGTCGCCGCCGAAGAAAACACCGGCGTCGACGTTACGCAGTTCGCTGCCAACGCCAATTTGCTCCCACCACTGCTTGACCAGGGCCTGAGTGCTCTGGCGAACGGAGTTGGTGGAGGTTTGATACAGAATTTGCAGCGGTACGCCGTCTTTTTCACGAATACCGTCGCCGTCGGAGTCAACAATACCGGCTTCGTCCAACAGGGCGTTGGCCCCTTCGATATCTTGGACTAGACAGCCATCATTGGCCGTTGAAGCGTAAACCTCCGGAGCCGGCAGCACGTTACAGGTCGGCTTGCCGCCGGCGCCGTAAAGCTGAGTGGCAATCGCTTCACGGTCGATGGCCATCGATAGCGCCTGACGCACAACCGGGTCGGTCAGGAATGGATGGGGGTTGGGGTCTGCTTCGGACCAAACCGAGCGCAAGTCACCCAGGGCCGGATCGGGGTTGGTGAAGTTAACCATCAGACGCTCAACAGAGGTACCGTAAGCGGTAACGACTTTCCCTTTACCGGCCGCAGCCATACTATCGAGAATTTGCGGCTCAATTTGCAGGTTCCAGGCGTAATCCATTTCGCCGGTTTCCAGCACTGAACGGGCAGCGGCAGCAGCGTCACCGCCGCCTTTGAAGATAACTTGGCTAAAGTACGGCTTGTCCGGGTCGCGGTAATTTTCGTTGATCTCGTAAACAACCACATCATTGGCCTTGAAATCGGTCACTTTGTAGGCGCCGGTGCCGATGGGGGCGAAGTTCTGCTCGGTACATTCTTGGGCTTTGGCGCCCATGCAATCTTCAAACTGCGCTTTTTGCAGAACAGGGATTTCGGCGCCCACAAATGGCCCGTAGGGGAAAGGCTTGGGAACGCCGAAGTTGATTTTGGCGGTTAGATCATCAATCACTTCCACGCTTTCAACATCGGTTAGGTAAGAAACGGCGTTGCAGCCCATTTCTTCGTTAAGGCAGTACTCGGCGGAAAACTTCACATCTTCGGCGGTAAAGGGGGTACCGTCAGACCAAAGAATCCCCTCTTTAATTTTCCAGGTGATGCTGGTTAAGTCTTCAGCTACGCCGCCGTTTTCAACGGTCGGGATTTCTTCGACCAACCAGGGAACCATATTGCCGTTTTCATCGTAGCGGGCCAGCGGTTCCAGTATGACAGAAGCGGCTTCAATATCTTTGGTGCCGCCGGAGAGGTAGGGGTTCAGGGTTGAGGCGGCCTGCCAATAGAGAATATTTAGGGTATCGCCGCTGCCACGCATCGTCTCGGCGCTTTCGGCTGCTTCTTCGGCCGGTTCAGCTTCGGTTTCCGTCGTTTCAGCAGACTCTTCAGCCGGTTCTGCTGGTGCTGCTGGTGCTGCTTCTTCTGTCGCCGGCGCCGGCTCGGACTCAGTGGCAGGTTGTGGTTGAGCAGCGCCACAGGCGGCCATTAACATTAGGGCCACGGTGGCGCTAATAAATAAAAATAGGTTTCGCTTCATAATTAATTTACTCCTCCTTAAGGTCAGTGAACAAAGCGTTAAGATATTGGGTAATCAATTGATCATTTTCCAATCCCCGTTAAGGGCTTTTATGGGTATCACCTCCTAAAAATAGATCGGGGCCAGCTAACTAGCCAACTACGACTTTCATCTTAAATAAGGTTTACGTTGGCTTAGCGCCTCTGCTAGCCGGTTAATCCCTAGATTTCATTATCAATTATGGGTAAAGCTTTAGAGAGAACCACCCTATCGATGAGGTCACATTAATCATATATGAGATAGGTGTTACAATTTGGTTGCGTGTTGGTATTGGTCAAAAATATATTCGCCATAAGTGTGGGTTCCGAGATTACCACGTTTTTAAGGGCTGGTCAAATTATTTGTGATGTGAGTATATGAGTTTGTAGAGTTAATGAGTGGGGGAGTTTGTGGAGTTGGAAGCGTTTATTGGATAGAGGAATGTATAGAGTTTCCAGGTTGATCGGGGCGCAAGCTGTTAACTTGATATTTAAATAGGATTTCGGCTTTGACCATGTTGAGCCGGCGTTCGGAGCTGATATGAATAAACGGATCGATTGGTTCGGATGGTTGGGACGGCGAGGAAAAGAGGGCATAGTTGATATAGGTGACGGTAGCCAAGCAAATCACTAGCGCTGATCCTAGAGCATAAATGGGCATAAGCGACCAGCGAGATTTATTCGTCGAACGTCTTTGGGTGAAACCGAGCGGCCAATCACAGAATTGGCGAATGATCGAGGGGCGGGTATGGGCTTGAGAACCCAAAATGATGTGGAAATCTTCAACATTTTCTCCCAGCGCAGCAGCCAACCGCTTGAGCCATTTAGGCTGAATGTCGGCGGCCACAAAAAGCCCTTGCTCTAACGCCAGCAGCGTGGCTGTAGGGATTTTGGCTCGATGGGCCAATTCCGCCACAGATAAACCGGCATTTTGGCGCGATGCCTGCAAATAACGGCCAAGACTTAGGCTAGATCGAGCGTCGCTTTCACCCGCTAGCCTGCGATCGTAGCGTTGGCCGACAATGTCACCCAAGTCTGCCCAATCTTTTTCTCGATGGTCCGGTTCCAACTCATACATTATTCATCAACCCTCTCTACCAGGCGTTTTAATTCGGGAAAACTACGCAGTTTGTCTTTGGCGCGTTTGTGATAAACGCGAACGGTATTCTTATTCATGCCTAATCGATGGGCCACTTCGGTGGCATTCTCAACGGCCTCGAAATAAATCAGCATGATGATGCGGCGTTCATTTTTTGATAGCCGTCTGATCATTCGGTGTAAGAGGCTGTCCGCCTCTTTTTTTACGACGGTTGGGATTCGGGCGCGTGGTTCTAGCTGATCGAACAGGTTGAGTTGGCTGGCGATAAAATAGAGGGCCTGGTCATAATCTTCGTGGAGTTTTTCCAGGGATATCGGGTGAGGGCTATTGAAATACTCCATCACTTTACGATGAGCGATGCTTAACAGCCAGGATTTTATGGGAACACCCGTCCAGGTAAAATCGCGAATCTTTTCCAGAACTACCAGCCACGCGGCTGCCGAAATTTCGTCGGCATCGCCGGACGAGGAGACTTTGCTTCGGACAAAACGCCAGACATCTTGGTGGTATTTCTGGTAAATCGTTTCGAGCGCTTGTTTACTCTCAGACTGGGAGCCGGCCGTAACATGATTGATTAAAGCCTCGTCATCAGTTTCCTGAGGTTTGGCCGGCACGCCGGATGGAGCCGGCCAGCTTGTTCGGGTCGGTTGGAGCTTTAAAATTGGGGAAGATGGATGTTCACCGTCGAATGCTTGCATCTTAGCTCTCTAAAATTGGCAAGTTTACCGGGGAATGGATATCAGCGACGGGACGGAATAAATAGTCAAATTGGTATTGAACTCTTTTGTTAATTAATAGCGGTAGTGTATACCCGCCATTTGTTCGGGGCAAATTTTGTCCCAACGCAAAAAAACCTCCCAAATCGTTTGATTGGGAGGTTTTTTATTTCTATTCAAAGTGAACTGTTTAAGCTGCGACCGGTTCACTCACTTCTTCGAGTTCGGGCAGTGACTCAAGATAATGTTCGGCGTCTAGCGCGGCCGAGCAGCCGCTGCCGGCGGCAGTGATGGCCTGGCGATAGCGTTTGTCCTGAACATCACCGCAGGCAAATACGCCCGGAATATTGGTGGCGGTGACGTGGGATTTATCTTGAGAGGTTAGAATATACCCTTTCTCATCCACTTCAATTTGGTTGGCGAAAAGCTGGGTGTTGGGCGTATGGCCGATGGCTATGAATAGCCCATCAAGCGGCAATTCCGACTCGGCGCCGGTTTGGGTGTTTTGCAGTTTGACGGCGGTCAGCGCGTCTTCACCCAACGCATCGGTCACAATGGTGTTGGTGAGGAATTCGATTTTGGGATTGTTTTCAGCTTTTTCGAGCATAATTTTAGAGGCGCGGAAGCCTTCGCGGCGGTGGATGATGTAGACTTTGCTGGCAAAGCGGGTCAGGAAGGTGGCTTCTTCCATAGCGCTGTCGCCGCCGCCGACCACGGCGATGGTTTTATCGCGGAAGAAGAAGCCGTCGCAGGTGGCGCAACTGCTTACGCCGCGCCCCATCAGGCGGCTCTCATTTTCTAAGCCCAACAAATTGGCCGACGCCCCGGTCGAGATGATCACGCTTCGGGCCAGGTAAAGATCGTCGCCAATCCATACTTTTTTGATGTCGCCGGTCAAATCGACTTTGGTGACGTTTTTAGTAATAAATTCGGCGCCAAAGCGTTCGGCCTGGGCCCGAAACTCCATCATCAACTCCGGCCCCATAATACCGTCTTTGAAGCCGGGAAAATTTTCAACCTCTGTGGTAGTCATCAACTGCCCACCGGCTTGATAACCTTCGATAACCAATGGGTCAAGCCGGCCTCGGCCTGTATAGATAGCGGCGGTCAAGCCGGCCGGGCCGGAGCCGACGATAATAACCTTACGAATCTCGTTGCCATTATTAGATGTCATTGTTCTCTGATCCTGTTAGAATAGTTTAGATAATCGTTCAGCTATCAGTCTTCAGCGGTCAGCTTTACAACAAAAATTAACTTTGGGCCATCAATATACCGTTGTTACCCAAATATTGGCTAAGATAAATCAAAAGCTGATAGCTGACAGCTAAGGGCTGACCGCTTCATGATTCAGTTCTATCCGTTAGACGCTAAGTAGCGACAAAAACTTACAGCTACGGTCCTGATTACAGCTTTACCTTTTGAATGCGATTAATTAACTCGAACTCTTGCAGCAAGTTGAGTACGTAATCCGGCACATCTTTATCGACGCTGACAAACGACACCGCCATGCCGCCGGGCGCGGTTCGACCGGTGCGCCAGGTAGCGATGTTGATGCCCAACTCGCCCAGCACCGTCCCCACCCGGCCGATAAAGCCGGGGCGGTCGTAGCTGTGGAAAACCAGGATGGTGCCCTCCGGCCGCACGTCCAGACGATAGCCGTCGAATTGCACCAGTCGGGGTTCGTCGTGGTTGAACAATGTGGCCGAAATAGTTCGACTGCCGCCGCCTTTCCACTCGATACGACAGGAAATTAAGTTGGGATAGTCAGGGGTTGGCAGCCCTTTAGTTTGGGAAACTTTGATGCCTCGTCGCTCAACTAAATAAGGGGCATTGATGTAATTGACGGCTTTTTCCATATGAGGTTCTAGCAGCCCTTTCAGGATAGCCACGGTAATGGGCTTGATATGGTCGCTGATGTCCTCGCCTTTTATTTCGACCTCGATGCGTTCTATGGTGTCTTCGGCTAGTTGAGCTTGGATACTGCCTAAATTTTCGGCCAGGCCCAGGTAAGGCTGCATACTGCGCAGCAGGGCAGCGTCGCTGAAGGGCATATTAAGCGCATTGCGAAAGTCAACACCATGCAGCGCATCGATCAACTGCGCCACAACTTGCGTCCCCACATCGGCCTGGGCTTCGACAGTGCTGGCTGCCAAATGGGGCGTTACGATGACGTTGTCCATCTCCAGCAGGGGACTGTCAGTCGGCAGCGGCTCTTCGACAAAGACATCGAGGGCCACCCCCGCTATTTTACCCGATTGAAGGCCATCGATTAGGGCCTCCGTATCGATCAGCGCACCGCGGGCGGTGTTGACAATACGGACGCCGTTCTTCATTTGGGCGATAGCATCGGCGTTGATAATACGTTCGGTATTAGGCGTCAGCGCGGCATGGAGGGCAATAAAATCCGCCTCGGCCAGCAGGTCGGACAGGGGAACGCATTTGACCTTCAGTTCTTGAGCGGCCTCATCACTAAGGTAGGGATCATAGGTGAGGACGTCCATGCCAAACGCCTGGCAGCGCGCCGCCACCCGCATTCCGATCCGTCCCATACCAATAATCCCCATTTTTTTACGATACAATTGGACGCCGGTAAAGCTTTTTCGGTCCCACCGGCCTTGTTTCATACTCATA
Organism: Anaerolineales bacterium; assembly: GCA_020634855.1. Lineage (GTDB taxonomy): Bacteria > Chloroflexota > Anaerolineae > 4572-78 > J111 > JAGRBY01. The sequence continues at coordinate 78,478 of JACKAU010000011.1, read as the reverse complement.
TAAGCCTGGGGCGCTAGGCGGCACACCGCCAGCAGCAGCGCGACGGTATGCTCAGCCGTGGCGATGGTGTTGGCGCCAGGTGTATTCATCACCACAATACCGCGCAGGCTGGCGGTGTCGATGTCAATATTATCAACGCCGACTCCAGCCCGGCCAATGACTTTGAGCGAGTCGGCGGCTTCAAGCACTTCTTTGGTCACTTTGACACTGCTGCGGACAATTAGACCATCGTAGCCCGGAATGCGTTGGGCCAGTGTTTCAGGGGTCAGCCCCTTGACCAGATCAAAGTCGATATCGGCGGCTTGTTCTAATAACGTTAGCCCTTCAGCAGAAACATCGTCCGTGATTAAAATTTTTAGGGACGGGGAATTGCCATTTTTATCCATGATAAAGATACTCTTTTCTCTAAATTGGGATGGATATTACAATTTTACAGGTCGCTGGTACTTCATTACTCTTTATTCGTATCAAAGTGCCAGCCACCTGAATGTTACAATTGGATTTGAGTAACTTTGAGAACACGCTCAAGCTGACCCAACTCTTGAAGCACTTCCGGCGAAGCCATTATATCCAAATTAATAAAGGAAATGTTGATAGAGGTAGGGGAGCCTTCCCAGGGACCGGCTCGGCCCATCCGCCACTCGGCGATGTTGATTTCGTGCTTGCCTAGCAGGGTAGCTACCTGGCCAACGACGCCAGGTACATCCTTGCTTTCCATCACCAAAATTAGGCCCTCTAACTGGGCATCGAGCTTGAAATCATCGATCTGCACCACCCGGGGCGACTCATTGCCCAGCAGCGAACCGGAGATGAAGCGTTCGCCGCCGTCCCAGATGACGTGGCATTTGAGCAAATTGGCGTAATTGAGATCAGGCAGCCCTTTGGTCTCAGTGACACTGATCCCCCGCTGCATTGCCAGATGAGGCGCGCTGATGTAGTTGACCGGCGTATCGGTGACGGGGTCAAGCATCCCTTTAAGTAAAGCCACGGTCAAGGGTTTGACGTGATCGCTGACTTCGTCGCCCTGAAATTCAACCTCAACGCGTTTGACCGGCCCTTCGGCTAACTGCATTTGAACGTTGCCCAGTTTTTCGGCCAACCGCAGGTAGGGGGCCAACTCCTTAAAGATGCTGGCATCGGCCACCGGCATATTGATCGCGCTGCGGAAATCTTCACCGCGCAGGGCCGCTAACACTCGATCAACCACCTGGGTGCCGACATCGTCCTGAGCTTCGACGGTACTGGCCGCAATGTGGGGAGTTAACACCACGTTGGGCAAATCACGCAGGGGGCTGTGGTCAGAGAGCGGCTCTTCGCCAAACACATCGAGCGCCGCCCCGGCAATATGGCCGGATTGCAGGGCCTCGACCAGGGCCGTTTCGTCGATTAGGACCCCACGGGCGCAGTTGACCAGACGCACCCCCGGCTTCATGCGGGCGATGGTGTTTTTATTGATCAGGTGTTTGGTTTCGGCGGTCAGGGCGGCATTCAACGTAATAAAATCGGATCGGGCAAACAATTCGTCAAGCTCAACCAGATTCACCTTCAATTCGCGGGCGACCTCATCGTTAATGAACGGATCGTAGGCCAAGACGGTCATACCAAAAGATTGGGCTCGGCGAGCAACCTGACCGCCGATTCGACCCAGCCCTACAATGCCCAGCGTTTTCCGATAAAGTTGTACGCCTAAAAACTTACTCCGGGTCCATTGATGATCGCGCAATGAATGATCGGCTTGGGGGATATTTCGGCACAAGGCTAATAGCATAGCCACGGTATGTTCGGCGGTAGCGATGGTATTCGCCCCCGGTGTGTTGAGTACCACAATTCCTCGTAGCGAAGCGGTCCCAATATCTATATTATCCACCCCAACGCCGCCGCGCCCGACCACCTTGAGTTTGGCGGCGTTCGCCAAAACGGCCTTATCGATTTTAACGCTGCTGCGAATGATTACGGCATCGTAATCGCCAATAATTTCTTGTAATTTGTCTTGTGACGGTCGATACACGGTGTCGAACGTCACGTCGGGCGCGTTTTCCAGCAGCGTGATCGCCTGTGCAGATAACTCGTCCGTAATAAGGATGTTGTAGGTCATTATCTTTACTCCTGTGAAATTGGGGGATAGTTTGTTAGCTAAGGTAGTTGGTTAGTTTGTTGAAATCAACCAACCATCTATCCAACCAATCATCTATTGTAACAAATTTCACGACTTACTCGAAAAAAATAAGAGAGCATGGTCGTAAGGCTCACTGGTCAGACGGCATAGTCTTGAAAAATCACCTCATCTTTTTTGATTAAACCCCAGCCTTTATCCAGAAGAGCGTGGTAAGGCGAAAGACGAGCCTGATCACTCTGGCTACTGGATAGAGCCAAGGTCAAGATTGGCGCCAGAGTTTGGCTTTTAACAAAAACTTCGGCTTCATTGACGACATTTTGGCGGGTAATGACGCCGCCAAACCCGACGACCAAATTTACCGCCGGTCGCGCCGCCAGATCGCTCATTCCGTCGCCGATAAGGACCGAGCGCCCCGGTCGAGCCGGCAGCAAATCGCGCACCACGTCCGCTTTCCCTTGAGACTCAACCAGGGGAGTTTTTTCGGCATCTAGATATTCTACATCGGGCCGCTGCCCCCAGCGATCTTGCTGGTAGTCCCACCACCGACCGGAGAGTCGGTTGTAGCGAACATTTACGGCCCGAATATTTTGACGAGATACGCCCAGCCACTCCCCAAAAGGTCGGACAGCAGCCAGTAATCCACCGCTAACAATGAAAAGCTCTTTGTCAAAGAACTTTAAAGCCTCAATGACCTCGCGGGCATCAGGCACAACTGTTTGGCGGTAATGGCGCTCAATCGCTCTGATTTCGGCCCGGGTAGGTCCCAGCAACTCCAGGCGGCGATCGTAAACATTTTGCAAATGAACTTCACCTTCCATGGCCGCGTCGGTCATGCGTTTGACCTCATCGAATTTACCCTTTTGACGGGCCAATTCATCGATACCCTCAATCGTGCTGAGGGTACTGTCGCAGTCAAAGAAAATAAAGTCAAAGCCAGGCCAATCGGGTTGAAATAAATTGGCTCGCCAAGACACTTTTACTTTAGACATGGCTTACCTCCAAAGAAAAAGCGGATACATGTCAATCAATGTGTCCGCTACGCCACTCTACATTCAGTTTACATCAGTTGAGAGGGTTGGTCAATAGTATTGTGTAGTGGTTTACTTTGTTATGGCTCTTTTATGGGGAGGAATGGGTTCAGACTTATTTTGTCAGAATAACGCTTTTCCTGTAAAATTTTCGCCGGGTTACATTAACCGTTACCTGCCACATTTCCTCTGCACCGGTATCCATTAGTTGTCCCTTACAAAGCAAAATAATAAAATTCAGGTGCCCCTCCATTGCCTTGGCGATTGAGGTCTCGAGTTAGTGACTTATAGTCAACTTGGGTGGTCATAGAGGTGCTTAATTTTCGAGATTTTGATGGATGGTCATCTGTAGACAGCATCTGGGGTTAAGACATAAGTTTGTGTAAATCAGTTACAGGAATAAACCTACAAGGGGAAGTCAATTACCTATAGGCGAATAGGTGAAAATTCCCAGTTCTAGAGTGAGTGTAATATCCAATTAGATTTCAAAAATTAGGCTCGAGGAGGAGAAATTTATATGTCAAATAAACGGATGGCTAAACGCCCTACTTACAGACTGCTAAAAATTTTACTCATTGTTCTACTTTGGTTTGTCGTGGTGATGGGAGTGGCTTACGCCATTGAGTTGCCGGCGCCTGACTCGGAGGCATTTTTACAAACGACCGGCCCCAATGCCGGTCTCAATATTGGTGACTTCTACACTAACATCGCTGGGGCCAATGAAAGCCATTTTGTGGAAATTAATGTGCCATGTAGCTGGCCTGACAGTTTACCCATTACGTTTGCCTTGTTTGATCCGGAGTCAACCGGTGGAACATTTGCCGGACCACCTCCGGTCGTCGACGAGCAGCGGGGTGGTTCTGATGATGATACGACATTTTCTCTGACTGCTCCTAATGGTACTGTTGTGGCTTCACAAGTTTACACGCCAGCCGGCGGCTCCGACGGGTTATGGGTTGAATTAGCTACGATTTCGACCACGAATTTTGGTTGTGGCGTTTATACCCTGGAAACTTTTACGGCAGACGATGATGATAACGCCTGGCGATTAAAAGTGAATAACGATGAAGATTGTGACGGAGGTGCTTGTTCGGGGATTTCTCCGGCCACCTCGGCGCTGCTCGATAATGGTAATGAGATTGACGACCCGGATGGTCAGCCCGGTACGGGCGATGAGTTAGAGATCGGCCTGGTCCAGTCTAGCTTTCAGCATCTAGGCGCCGGCGAACCTTGTCAAGATTTCTTCTTCTTTGTCGATGGCCTAACCTCACCTCTGACCCTCAATAACTTTGATATGGACAGTGCCGGTAGTCTCACCTATTATTTGCCGGACGGCTCTCAAATCGATGGTACGGTTTCCGGTGGAACCGAATGGAATAATGGTGATGCCAGCACTCGGGGCGGCGATGTCTTTGATATCGATCCGAGCCTGATTGGCTGGTGGCGGGCTGTAGTTTGTATACCGGAAGACAATCAGTACATTTTCGAAGGGCAGGAAGGCGAGCCGATTTACTTCGTCCAGCCGGGTACGCCGGTGATGGTCGTTGACAAGAGTGACGGCAAAACCGTTGTGGCTCCCGGCGAAACGATCACCCACACGATCGTCTTTACCAATGTGTCAGACGCCACCCAAACCCCCGGCACCGCGACCGATGTCACCTTGGTTGACACTTTGCCCGATGGCCTCACTTACCAAAGTTGTGATATTGCGGCATTGGAAGCCGCCTACCCCGGCAGCACCTGCACGCCAACGTCTGCCAGCGAGGTAACGGTCGTGGTCGGTGACAATGTGCTGCCTGGGCAAGGCGGTTCGTTCAATATCATCGTTACGGTCGATGCCGACGCGAGCGATACCTTAACCAATACCGTCACCCTCAACTACTCCGATCCCCTGGGCAACCCGTATGCGCCGGTGCAGGCTACCGACGAAACGCTTATCCCCCCCGATTTAACCCTGGTCAAATCGGACGGTGGGATTACCACTGGCGCTGGCGAGACAGTGGTCTATACTCTTGACTATGCTAACGTCAGCAATACCGGGGCTACAGGCGTGGTCATCTCCGAGACGGTGCCGGACAACACTACCTTTAACGCGGCTGACAGTTCAATCGATTGGGTCTGTGTTGGAACGGCTTGCACGCTGACTCTGGGAGACGTACCGGGCAACAGTAGCGGGTCTGTTACTTTTGCGGTTGATGTTGATAACCCGTTGCCTCCTAACGTCACCCTGATCAACAACAGCGCCTCCATCGCCGATGATGGCTCCAAAGGCCCCGATCCTACGCCCGAAAACAATGTGACCAGCGACAACACCCCCCTCGGCACGGCCGATCCGCAGATTACCAAGGGTGTTACTCCGACTCAGGCTGATATCGGTGACACGGTCAACTTCTCAATAACCGTTTCTAACCCCAGTTCGAGTTCAACTGTGCCGGCTACAAATGTCATCCTGACCGATCCATTGCCGCAGGAATATAATTATGTGTCGTACAGCCTGTCGTCCGTGCCAAGCGGCGTTATCGCTAACGGGAGTGAGGACTCCGAGGTCATTTCGATCAGCGGCCATCCGTCTGGCATTACCCAAACCACGATTACGACCATCACCATCAATATTCCTACGCTCGACCTGGATGAGTCGGTGACGTTGTCCGTGGTTGCCACGGTTAACGGCCTGGCAGTTCCCCGGCCGTTCAATATCGTCAATCAGGCCACCCTCGATTTTGATGGCGGTCCCCGTAAAGTAGCCCAGGCCCAGGTCTTGGTTCCGGCCCCGGCCCCGAGTCCCTCCCCCACACCCAGCACCAGTAAATCCAAAAACAACAACGACGATGATGATGATTCTAGTTCCACTACATCCTCGCCGCCTAGTGTGAGCGTACCCCCCACCCCGGCGCCGCCAACACCAACACCAGCGTTACCGGTTCTATTGCTGCCGGAAACTGGGCTAAAGGCTGTATCTGCCCCTATTAGCCCGACAGTTGTGGGTTTGTGGAGTTTGGTGGGCGTTGGTGTGGCATTGGCAATATTCTTTAGATATAAGAGGAAAGATAGGAACACTAAGAAATAGGAGTCGCACTTGTGAGGCTACTCCTCAAGACAATTGCTGGGGTGGTTGCCTGCCTCTAGTCAGCGGCCTTGCCTAAGATACCAAAAACCGCCGTCAACTGCGTGATTCCATTTTGTGAAATAGCAGTTAGACGGCGGTTTGTCTTTTCCACGACTTGGCCCCAAAATAGTACAAATTGACAATTTTAGTATTGCGCCGGGTGGGATAAAATGAGCAATGCGCAATTGGTCAATTAAGTAGATTGTCCTGATGTTGCGGAAATTGTTAAGGAACCGGATCATCCCGAAAAATAGGGCAAGGCATGCAGTTTAACTCAATCATATTACCGAGCCAGGTAGTGGTGCCGTTTGGGGTCGCTCTGGCTCACCTGATCCTGACCATTTATGTTATTTCCAGCCATGAAATACACCGAGATAAAGCCTTTGGCTTGTTCGTGGCTTATTTAAATTTGACTATTCTCTGGAATATTAACCTGGTAGTCATTTCTGTTGGCCATATTTCTAATGGCACATTTCTGGTGCGGCTAGCGCCTTATGGATTGGTAGTCATTGCCGCGATTTATTGGCTTTTTACTCGAACATTTCTGCAACAGTCGTGGCCCAATCGATGGGTGTGGGCTATTCCCACCACAGTTATCCTTTTTGCCACCGGCTTCGATTATGAGTGGCTGGGCTTGCCGCCATCGGTTTATACCTGGAGTTACGGTTGGCTTTTTCCGGCTAATGTAGGAGTTATCTTATGTGTCATTTGTGCCGCCGGCTTTATCGGATTATCATTTTTGACCGTTCAACTCCAGCTACTGCGGACGCAAAGTCCGGCTCACCGTAATAGAATTCAATTTTTGCTCATCGCCACGCTTTTTTTATTGGTTGGTTACGGACTATACCTCTCCCTATTGGAGCCGTTTTGGACGACTGGACTTATTATTACCTGCCTGGGTAGCTCGTTGGCAACGTATGTGGTGGCTGTCGAAGATTTGATTGATCTTAGTACCGCCGCTCGTTATACCGTAAGCTGGTTGCTTACAGTGTTGATTACCATTGCCGTTTACATTGCCGGAATATATCTGGTCCAGATCTTTTTAGGCGATTTACTGGCCTCGACGCTGCCGGCCGGCTGGGTGGACCCGGTTTTGCTGGTGGCGGTCGTGACCGCGGTGCTGCTTACGATCGTGTATATCCCCATCCAACAACTCAGTCGCGTTTTAACCAACCGGATAGTCTTCGGCCAGATTTACGATTATCAAAAGGTGATCCAGAGGTATACCCAATTTATCAGCAATATTTTGTATCCCGATGAGTTGGCTTCAGTGGCGTTAAGCCACATCAAGCAAACCTTTGGTGTGACAAAGGGGATCTTGCTGATGTTGGACGCGGAAAGTCTGGAGTCCTATGAATTTCGGACGATCCCTCTTGCGGCTACCAGTCTGTTTCCGGCCAGGCTTTTATTGGCCCGGGAGAGCGCTATCATTGATCGTTGGGTGGAACAGGGAAGACCACTGGCCCAATATACCATCGACATCTCGGTTCAGTTTCGTAACGTGCCGGAAGCCGATCGACAGGCGTTACAAGCCCTTAATCTGGAATGGTTTGTACCAATTTTAAAACAGGACCAGTTGATCGGTGTCTTCGCGTTAGGGCCGAAAATATCAAGACAACGCTATTCAACTCAAGATTTACGGTTGCTTCAAACCCTGGCCGATCAAACAGCTTTGGCTTTGGAAAACGCCAGTCTGGTCGATCGGCTTCAACGCCACCTGGAAGAAACTACGCGGATGAAAAATTTGATGGATAGTGTTTTTGACAGCATGCAGACCGGGGTGATGACCATCGACAAACAGGGCAAGATCACCCATTTTAATAAATCGGCGGCAGCTATTCTCAACTTATCGACCCGAAATACGATTGGAACGCCCTATCAAAAATTAGTTCCAAACCTGGCTAATACCATTTTTTCTAATTTGATGAAAAACGTAATGGATCGGGATGAGCGGTACACCAATTATGAAATTATTTCTGAATTGCCGGAGCGGGGGCGGGTTAACCTTACCGTGAATATGGCCCCGCTTAAAGACGCTCAGAACCAGACTAAAGGGGTGACGGTAGTTTTAGAAGATATGACCGAAACTAAGCGACTGAAGGCCGTCCAGGATATGTTTCGACGTTATGTTTCCCCGGCGGTGGTTGACCGGCTGCCGGCCAATCCGTCTGAATTGGAGTTGGGCGGGCATCGTCAAGAAATTACGATCCTGTTTGCCGATATTCGGGGCTTTACAAAATTCAGTGAGCACATGGACCCGGAGAAACTGGTTGACACGCTCAACGAGTACCTATCAATGGCCGCCTCTTCAATTTTGATGTATGAAGGAACGCTCGATAAATTTGTGGGCGATGCAGTTATGGGCATCTTTAATGCCCCGCTCGACCAGACCGACCATGTCATGCGGGCCGTGAGAGCGGCAATGGCCATGCAGCGGGCCATCAATGATTATCACGCCAAAATCGGCCAGGATCGTTTGCTCAGTTTTGGCATCGGCCTTCACGTTGGCGAGGCTGTGGTCGGCAATGTCGGGATGTCGGATCGGATGGATTACACCGCCATAGGGGACACCGTAAATCTGGCTAAGCGGATTCAAGAAAATACGCCGGCTAACAAAATTCTTATCAGCGAGCCGGTGTATCGGGCGGTGAATGGCGCCGTTAAAGCTGTTTTCTTTAAGGAGATGAAGGTTAAAAATCGTGAACAGCCGGTCAAAACCTACGAGATTCGACTAGAGTCATAACTGAGAACTGACATTTGGCTAGCTACGCCGTAACCCGTTAGGCATAACTGTTTGGTGAAGGCTGCTGACAATACTTAACTGTTCTTGGGTAATGTTCGCCTCGGTTAAATTAGCTAGACTAAAATCTGCCCCGCTGGTATTGGCTCCAATCATGGTGGCTTCCGTTAAATCAGCATACATCAAATTCGTTCTAAACAAGTTAGCCCCACGCAAGTTGACCCGATACAAATAGGCGTGACTTAAGTCGGCTCCCCGCAGGTTGCTGCGGCGCAAATCTGCTTCGTTAAGATTAGCCTTATATAAGTTAGCCCGGAATAGGTTCGCACTATTCAGGTTGACCCGGTTCAAATTGGCTTGACTAAGGTCAGCTTCTCGTAAATAGGCCCAGCCCAAGTTAGCCCCGCTTAGATTGGCCCCGCTCAAATTAGCCCCGCTTAGATAAGCTCGGTGTAAATTGATACCGCTCAGATCAACTTCGGCTAAATTGATCTTTGATAAATCGGGAATCTGGCCGGCTCGACGGGCTGTCTCAATGATTTTTTCTACATCATCGCGTTTCATCGGTGGATATCCAACTTCTATTTAGCCGGGGACTAATGACGGGTCGGCTTCTTTCCGCCCACGGGTCATTATCTCGCGATGCCATGGAATATTCTGTAAAAAATTGTAAGTTTGTTCTCCATTTTGAAAATGAGCAGTATGCTCTTTTATATACGCACGCGCTATTTCAATAATCATCTGCGCTCGCTTAGAATAGACCGGGTCGATTGAGGCCAAAGCTATTAGTAGGTTGTAATATTTTAAGTATATCCACGCTAGCTTGTTACGGCTAATAACTTTTCTACTGTTAAATTGCGCCTGAATTTCTTCTTCGTAAGCTAAGGCGTCAGTCCACCGGCCTTGAGCGGCGGCGATATTGGCCAACCCGATCAGAAGGTCGATCATCATGTGGGACTGTTCAAGCTTACGGCGTAAATGGAGAGCTTGCCTATAGACCACCTCAGCTTTCTCTAAGTGACCCAAGTTAGCCAATGCGTGACCTAAATAGGTTAAATTATGGCTTTCTTCAGCATCGAGACCCAAGCCCCGCAACATTGTTAAGGCCAGTTCACAGTAGCGCCGGGTTGTTTGATAATCGCCGGTGTAATAAAAAACAATACTCAACTTACTTAGCGAATCGGCTTCACTAACTTGAGAGCCAATCTCTTCTCGAATACCAAGGGACTGCCCCAGATAACTCCGGGCCGGCATATAATCTCCCAAAAAACAATAGGTCAACCCTAAATTGCTGAGTGCGTCGGCCACAATCTGACGATCTTGGATCTCTCGCCCAATATCGATCGCTTGTTCAAAATAATCACGCGCTGTCTCGTAAGCGCCCAGATCGCGATGAATCAGGCCGATATTATAGAATGATCTGAGTTCGCCTTGTTTTTCACCTAAGGTGAAATAGATATGAATGGCCTGTTCAAAATAATCTTGCGCCACCGAAAGTTCGCCCAGGTAATAAAGGGCTAACCCCAACGAATTAAGGGTATTGGCCTGGGTTAACGGCTGCTGGTGAAGCTTACAAAGCCACAGTGCTCGCCGACAGCAAGCTATAGCCGTCTGGTAACGGCTCTGAATACAATAAACATCGGCTAATGCCTGTAAAACGTTGGCTTCAGAACTACGTCTATTAATTTTTTGAGCCAGTGCCAGAGCCTGCTCTAATATGTCGTAAGCTGCCGAAAAATTGTTTTGGTGGGATAAAGCTCGCCCCCAAATAATATAGCTATCGATGAGGATGTTTGTGTTCTGTAACTGTTCCGCCAAAACTGCACCGTTCTTAGCTGCGGCAATTGCCATGATATAATCACTGGTTGCTTCAGCATAGCCAGCTTGACGTAAGGCCACCAAAGCCGTGTAAGGGGTTATGTTCATCTGTTGGGTCAGGTTAGACAGCGATGTTAAATCAATCTTTTGCCTATTCCGGTCGCCCAGACGGGCGTAAACCGTTTCACGCGCCAACAGTAAATTATACCGCTCAAGTTGATACTCAACCGGGGTTAAATCCAGGGCGCGATTGAGATAACCGACCGCTTCGGCGTTAGCAAATTCGGCCACCGCCTGCTGTCCCACCAGCGAAGCGTAATAGCGTTCTCGATGTTCATCTTCGGCCTGGTGCCAGTGATAAACGAGCAGGGCATAGTAGGGAGCCAAAGGGGTTGATTTAGGCGGGGCCGTGGCCTCCGTAGTTAGACGCTGATTGACTTTTAGTTCCGGGGGTAAGAAAAGTTTATCGGTTTCAGTGCGGTAGGTATCTTCATACCACTGCGCTACACTGCGGTGCAGTTGCCGTCGCCGGTCGAACAAGAGGGATTGATAGGTCACTTCTCTGGTGATGGTGTGCTTAAAACTGTAATAGGTGATACCGGCTTCAGCCTCTTCAGCCTGAATCAAACCCAAGTGAACCAGATCATTAAGGTAAACGTTAAGTAGGGTTTCTTTTATTTCTAAATGTTTTTTTAGGGTGTCGTGTAGGATGTTATACGGGAAAGTTTGGCCGATAACGGCTGCTATGCGTAGAATAAGCTGTTTTTCGGGCGGTAGCCGATCAAGCCTAGCCAAGACAATATTTTGAATCGTAGCCGGTAGTGTCTGAGTTGCCCGAGCCAAATCACCGCTGATCAAGCAGCGAACTTTATCCTGCATAGACTTAAATGAAATAAATCCGTTATCGCGCAGTGCATAAAAAATCTCTTCAGCATAAAAGGGATTGCCGCCCGCTCGTTGTCGAATTAATTCAGCTACTGCTTCGGGTAGTTCGTACCGGCTTAGACCTAGTTTTTTGGAGGCAATGGTTAAGGTGTCATCCGCTTCCATCGAATCTAATCTGAGGTATTCCGTTTCATCCAATGCGCCCAGCAATGCGGCATTAGTCCGCATTGTCACCCCCTCCATTAAGCGGGTGGCTATGGTTAATAACATTGGCGTTTGATCTTTGATGGCTGAGACGGCCAGTAAAACCGTAAATTTCCATGACAGCTCATCGAGCCAGTGGGCATCCTCCAAAACAATAACCAGCGATTGCTGCGCGGCCCTGGTTTTTAACAGCGTAATCATAAACCAGATTAACTCATCTTGCCGCTCTTGTGGCGAGAGCGTGCTAACGTAATCAGACTCAGGGATATTAAGGTTGAGCAGTTCGTTGAGTAGACTGGCCCGATCAACCATGGCCGGTGCAACTTTGCTTAATTCATTCAACACCTGTTGCTGCATTTTTAGGGAAAAGCCGCTGAGTTGGTCCAATTTAAAGTAGCCATAAAAAATGTCTTGCCAGACCCTGAACTTTTTATCCTGTTCGATACTTCGGCCACGCCCCATTAATGTTTCTAACCCGTAGTTGCGCGCCTGTCTAACGACGGCATTGACCAATTGTGATTTACCGATACCAGCTTCACCCTCGATAATGGTCAGCCGGGACTGGCCTTTTTTGACTTCATGCAGTCTTTTGGTTAGCGTGGCCAACACCTCTTGGCGAGCTACCAGTTGGTCGGTGGAACCGGTTTGTTGGATGCGGCCCAACTGCTCAAGGGGTTTGTATTCGCCCAAGGGTCGATAAATAGGCACCAGCCCTACTTTGCCCTTAATTTGGGTGGGCGGCAGATATTCAAAGTTAATCTGATTGTAGGCGCTGCGGTAGGCTTCGTAATTACAGCAGATGCGACCTGGCCCGGCCAAACTCATCAGACGGGCCGCCAAATTAACCGTGTCGCCCATCACCGTATACTCGCGCCGAGTATCGCCGCCGACCGGTCCGGCAAAGACCCGTCCGGTAGTAACTCCCACAGCCAGTTGCACTTTCTGTTTTTTAGCCAGCAGTTGCAAATCGAGGGCGCAGCGGACGGCTCGCTCCGGGTCATCTTCATGGGCGTCGGGTGGCGCTCCAAACAAAATCAAGAACACTGTCCCTTTGTCATCGACGGTAATTCGAGGCAGGCTGCCTTGAAAATGATAGATAATTTGTTGGACTCCGCGTAAAAAGGTGTGGAGCTTTTGAATAGCGTGGGGCCGTTCATAATCAAAATTTTTGATACTTGCAAACAATACACTCATCGGCCGTAGCGTTGCCAGCCACTCGTGCAGCTCCTGGTCAAGCCAGGTGCGGACGGGTCGGGGAATGTAGCAGCGCAAAATTTTCTCGGTTTGACCCAAATTCTGGATCGATTCCCAGTCGAGGCTAAAGGCCGAGCGAGGGGGGAGATTGTCAGGATCGATTACCGCCTCGGCTTCGGGGCTAAGGATGATTTCGCCCTGTTTGGCCTGGCGCTCGGCTTGGGCGGTCTGGCGCAGTGGGTCGCCGGCGATAATATATTCCCAGCGATCCTCGACGCCGCCAATATGAGCCGAGATGATTTCGCCGGCACCAATCCCTATTTTTAGTTTCAAAGCGACCAGCCCCACACTACTTTCCAGCACCCCAAACTCCTCCATCGCCGACCGCATACTGTCTGCGGCTTGTTTAGCCCGCCGGGTAGCTCGGCTTAACGGCTCGTCAATGGCGGGGTAGACCACTATCAGTGAGTCGCCGCCGAATTTAACCACGTCTCCGCCCTCTGCTTCGGCAAAGGCGATCATCCAACTGAAATAGCGGTTTAACAATCGGGTTAATTCTTCAGGGCCTTCTGAGCCGCGCCGTCCGAGGGCTTCAGTTAAGGGTGTAAAACCTGAAATGTCAGCAAAGAGAACTGCCGCCGGAAATCGGCTGGTTTGAGGTTTGTTAGGAAGCGTGGTTAAAGCACCATTTAATGCTGCTCGCGTTAAACTCAGTGGCACGTAAGCAGCGGCGGTACGTAATGGGTTAGACATACAAATCCGAAGTAAGGGCTAAGGGATATAATCTGGTTTGATATATTACAGTATATCATAGACAAGGTAGATAAGACTACCTCATTTGACAGTATCATTGTCCTGCCGGACCATTAAAAATATTGCTGACTCATCTCGACCGGCTTATAATCGGGGCCATGTTAGTGATCAGAACAGGGCTATTTGCCGCTATTTTACTTTTATATGGCCTGGCCGGTGTGTTGTTTGCCGGTTTAACACCCCGCTGGCAGGCGCCCGATGAACCGGCTCATTACAATTATATCCGTTATCTGGCTACCGAGAAAGGTTTTCCTGAATTAGTGGCCGGATGTTACGAGGAAGCCTATTTGGCCGAGTTGAAACGGCGCAAATTTCCACTTGATCTCACTATTGACAGTGTCTGCTACGAGTTTCACCAACCGCCGCTCTATTATCTACTGGCCGCGCCTATTTATCATTTAAGTGGCGGTTCGCTGCTGGCGGTCCGGTTGGTATCGGTGGCTTTGGGAGCCGGGGTTGTGGTCTTTGCCTTTTTGATTGCCCGGACCCTCTTTCCCCACAATTTGGCGATTCCCTTAGGCACAATGGCCTTTGTCGCCTTCGTACCGATGCACGTTGCTATTCTAGCCTCGGTCAATAACGACGCGCTGGCGGAGCTAATTTTGGCTGCTCTGCTGCTATTATTAGTTCGTTGCCTGCTGGACAAAAATCCACTATCGATAAAACAGAGCCTCCTGATCGGGTTGCTGCTAGGTTTGGGGCTGCTCACCAAAGTAACCATCTATATTGCCGTGCCGCTGGTGGCCATGATGCTGGCTTTACGTGCCTGGATCGATATTCGGGAAGCGGGTTTTGGTTATGTCAGACTAATCGTCAAGGAGCTAATAAAAGACGGGCTTATGATCTATAGTTTAGCCCTGTTGGTGGCGCTGCCCTGGTTCGCCCGCAACGCGGCGCTCTACGGCGATGGGGATATTTTGGGTCTAGGTCGCCACGACGCCGTTGTTCAGGGCCAGCTTCGTACCGCTGATTTGGTGGCGGAGGTCGGAACCAAAACTTATTTAGTTAACTTTATCACCACGACATTTCGCAGCTTTTGGGGGCAGTTCGGTTGGATGGCCGTGCCGATGGACAATCGAACCTACTTCTTTTTAACCATTTTGAGTGTGATGGCGCTGGTTGGCCTGGTGGCCTACGCCCTAACCACCTTTATTACGACGACATCGCCCCGGCAACAAGCGGCTTTGGGGCTAATGGTGGCGGTCATTTTACTCGTGGCCCTAGCCTATGGCTGGTACAATTTAACGTTTGTACAGTTTCAGGGTCGCTATCTTTTCCCGGCCACAATTCCCTTGGGACTATTTTTTTCTTTAGGCCTGAATGAGATCGTCAAACGGCAGTGGGCTTGGGGATTGGCGGGCGTCTTGGCTGTAAGCCTGTTCTGGATTGGGGTAACGGCCGGTTACAGTGGTTATTGGGATAAATGGTCGATTTTGTTTATCGGCCTGGCTCTACTTTTGGTCGTTGGCCGCCAGCTAGCGACCCAATACTGGTCCCAATTGACGTTGCTGCTCATCATCATCTGCTTTGCCGGCCTGGGCTTGTTGACGCTCGCCGCACCGTTTTGGTTTGTTGTACCGTATTTGTAAGCCGCCTACTGATCGCTCGGCTGCTTATTTTCTTCGGGAATTCGCCCCGTTCGCAACAAATAGCCCAGCCGGTCTAATCGATACAAGCGGTGGCGCATCACAAACCACAGCCCCGCCAGCAATCCGCCGACTTCCCAGCCCCACAATTCAGGCCGGCGGGTAAAGGCATACCAGTAAGCCAGCCGGATATCTTGCTGCTCGCTGCCGGTCTTTTGCCAGACGTGAAATCGCCAGCCGCGAAAGGGCCAATACCAGGTATCGTAAAAAAACCACAGCCGGTCGAGCAAGGCATGGCCGTTAAAAGCGATCAAATACGGCCACCACGACGGTCGTTGCCACACGGCCCAAATGAACACCGCCGCGTGAACCAGCAGTGTATGGGCAAACAACACCGCCGATTTATAACGCCGGTAGAAATAGAGCGCCGCCAGCGGCTTGTCGATCAAATCCGGCCCCATCGCGGCTAAGGCCAGCAGCCGGTAATCTATATTTTTCAGCGCCGGAAATTTTTTTGCAAGCGTATCCACGGCGGCGACGGTGTAAGTGACATGACTTTGAGGAAGCATAGTTCTCCTGTTGGCAGCGAGGTCTTTGACAAAACAGCGCAGAGTATACTACAACCGGTATAGGCCCGACAACCTGTGACCATTAAGATGTGCTGAGATGGACCGATTTGTCAATCCCCTCGGATTTCGGTTACAATAGCCACTGTAGTAACGTCTAAATAGACCAAGTAGTTCTACTCGATGGATGGGGCTCAGTAGGCCACATGCCACCCTGCGATACCACTTCGACAGGTTTGGCCCACCCAGACTGTAACAGAGTTGTTCCCCCATAAACGCGATGAGCAATAGAACGCTGATTTTCACCGATAAACGCTGACAAAAATTTGAAAATCAGCGAAAATCAGCGTTTATCTGCGTCCCATAAAACGGGTCGAACCTCAAAAGTCTTATTCAGAAACAACTCTAACGAATGTCTGATACGAAAAACTCTAATCGATAGCAAAAACAATGAACTTGAACTTTGCCGGCAAGACGGCCCGATTTTTTGTGGAAAACTCCGCGCTGAGTATCCTGCTCCTTATCGGTATCATCGCTTTTGGTACCTTTACCTATATCTTCACCCCTAAACAGTATAACCCCACAGTCGTGATGCCCGTCTTTCGAGTTCAAGTGGAATATCAGGGCGCGACGGCGGCCGAAGTGGAGCAGTACATTACGCTGGAGCTTGAAGAACGGCTGGCCGACATTCCCGGCGTGGACGCCATCTACTCGCGCTCGATTGACGGCGGGATATCCATTGTCACCGTTGAGTTCAACATCGGCGAAGATTTAGAAATGGCCAAAACGCGGGTTCAGTCGAAAATTGCCGCCTCGCTGAACGAAATGCAGCCGGGTATGGAGAATCCGTTGATTCAGCCGGTTAGCCCTGACGATGTGCCGATTGTCACCATCGGCTTTACCTCATCGACGCTGTCCCAAAATGAAGTACGCAATCAAATCATTCCCATTATGGACAAACTCCGCGAGATTGCCGGGGTGGCTAATCTGGAAGTGCAAGGCGGGGAAAGGCGGGCCTTACGCATTATTCTCGATCCCACCCGGATGCAAGATCGCGGCATTAGCCCCCAAGAGATCGAGCAAGCCATTGATGCCAATAACCTCCACTATACGGTGGGAACCATTCGAAATGAGGAGGCTCTGCAAGAAGTCACGGTGGACGGGGCGCTCAGCGTCGACACGCTGCGTAATCTCTACTTGAAACCGGATGTCAGGCTGCAAGATGTTGCCCACGTGATCGATGGGTACACGGAGAAAACATCCTACGTGCGGGTCAGCCAGCGCGATCAACAAGGCGAGCCGGTGGTGTTTCTTTCGATTGCCAAACGAAAAGGCGAAAGCACTGTAGCCATCGCCGACACCGTTTTGACCGAGTTAGCCCATATTATGCAATATGATGAATACAACCAACTAGAGTATCAGGTTTACCGCAACGATGGCGAAGTGGCGGAGGAAGCCGTTTTGGGGCTGGGCACCAGTCTTTTGCAGAGTATCGGCATCGTCTCATTGGTCTTGCTGCTGTTCTTGGGCCTGCGATCGGCCATTTTGGTGGCATTTGCCATTCCGCTATCGCTGGCTTTAGTGTTTGTGGTTGGCTACTTTGCCGGGCAAACGATCAATCGGATCACCCTGTTTGCTTTAATTCTTTCGTTGGGGCTGTTGGTCGATTCGGCTACCGTGGTCGTCGACAACCTCAGCCGGTACGTCAAAAAACCGCTGCCGTTATCCGACTCCATCGCGTTGGCCGTTAACGAAGTTGGGATTGGCCTGCTCTTATCCACCGTTACTTCAGTGATTGTCTTCTTGCCGACCTCCCAAATCAGCGGGCTAATGGGCGCTTACATGGGGCCGCTCTCCTTTTTTGTGCCGATGGCGCTGCTGATGTCGTTGTTGATCGCCTATTCGATGACCCCCTTTTTAGCTTCGTTAGCCTTCCGTTCCAACCAGTCTGATCCCGACACTGAGGCTAAACCACCCGGCTCTCACCCTATTGCCAAACTTTTTCATTGGTTGACCGCTCCCTTTCGCGCTATTGCCGGTTCCTTCGACCTGTTGACCAAGTTGTATCAATCGAATTTACGCTGGCTGTTACACGCCAAGTGGCGGCAGTACACTTTCTTGGGCCTTACCTTTTTGCTGCTCGTGATTGTGCTGAGTTTTCCGGTGTTGAAGTTGGTGCATTTTCGGATGCTGCCGGGGGCGGATAAACGCCAGTACTATGTCTACATCGATGGCCCGGAAGGGACAGATTTGGGCAAGAGTTTGGAAGTCGCTGATATGGCGGTGGCCCTCTTGCTGCGCGATCCCTACACTCAGTCTGTACAGGAGTTCATTGGCACCGCCCCGGTCATTGATTTTAATGGCCTCTATAAAGGGGCGGAACAGCGCACCGGGCGTCACTACATCACCTTGAGGGTCAATATCACCCCGCCCAAGCAGCGAACCATGCAATCGGGGGCCATTGTGTCTCGCATGCGGGACTATTTCGCTCAAAGTCCGGCGATGCGGGTCTACGATGCCTCCGGCTTTACCGTCCAATTTATCGAAGATCCGCCCGGCCCGCCGGTTCAAGCGACCTTGGTGGCTAAAATTAAAGGGCCGGACCCGGCCACCCGCCGCGCCGTGGCCCGAGACATGATGGCCAAAATGCGGGCGACCGAGGGCGTCGTCGATGTTCAAAGCTCCATCGAAACGCCTTATCCCCGCACGACGTTTGTGATCGATTACAGCAAAGCTAATCGAACCGGTATTGCCACGGCTAATATTGTTGATGTGCTGCAAACGGCTACCGATGGGCGAAATATCGGGCAGTACCATTTACCGGAGCATAATGAGTTTTCTTACATCACTTTAGAGTACCCCCCTGAGGCTCGCAATCAACTGCAAGATTTGGGCCGCATCTATGTCAAATCACAATTAGGACACAATATCCCCCTAAGCGAACTGGTCACCCCGGTGAGCGGTCGCCAGACGGCGGCCTTGATTCGCGACGAGCGAGGATCGACCACCTATGTCACCGCCGAATTGGATAACCGCAGCGTCGTCTATGCGGTGATCGATCTGATGTATGACCTGATTGGCAACGGTTATCAGTTTCCGAATGAGGGGTCGCTGGAGTCGTGGGATTTGTTCGGCCTGAATTATCTGGATACGCAGCAAAATGCTTACGCCATTGTCTGGGGCGGTGAATGGGAGATGACATTGGAGAACTTCCGAGATTTGGGCATGGCGATGATTGTCGCCTTTATCCTGATTTATGCCGTCTTAATTGCCCAATTCCGTTCGTTTTTAGCCCCGGCTCTGATTATGACGACCATCCCGCTAGGGTTCATCGGCATCCTCCCCGGCTTTGCCTTGCTCGATGCCACCTGGGGTACCTTTTTGACCGCCACCTCACTGATTGGTTTTATTGCCCTGATGGGGATTGTGGTCAATAATGCCATCCTCTATCTTGAGTATTACGGGCAGAGCTTGGCCGAAGGTAAAACCGTGCATGAGTCCTTATTAGGGGCTGGCGAAGCGCGTCTGCGCCCTATTTTACTCACGTCGGCCACGACGGTGTTAGGCAGTTTGACCATCGCCAATGATCCGGTCTGGTCCGGCCTGGCCTGGGCGATTGTGTTCGGCCTGTCGCTCTCGGCGCTGTTTACACTGGGGGTGTTTCCCTTGCTGTTGAATATCTTCCGGCCGAAGTTGGTTTGAGATCTGATAGGTGCCATAAGGAGTTTGTATGTCTCACGAAACAGATAGTATAGGCTTACCAGTTGATCCAGAATTACGTCGTTTGGAATTTCTTCTTGGTGATTTGGCTGCACAATGGCGTGAATATGAAAGTCCAGAGAGGCAAAATGAAATAGTTCTTGAATATCACTCGGTTATGGAGAGACTTTATGAACTAGGGTGGGATGGCTTCCTAGATTGGGATAGTGAATTACCAACTGAATTGATGCCTGAACAGTACCCTAAACAGCGTCATAACAGTTAAGTTGGATATTTCTGCCTACGACTTGGATGATAAACTCCTCAACAGCAATATGCTCTCCAATAGTTTCGATGCCACCAACCGACTCATCAACGCCACAAACTCCAACTCCCATCTACAATGGCCTCGGTTGGGCAAAAAGCTCTCTCGGCGGAGAGATGGACGGTTCAGCGGGCGGTAGGAATCGTTCGGCGGATGGTAGGAACGATTTTTCGATGGGAGGAGCCGTTCGGCAAGTGGGAGGAATAATTTTTCGATGGTAGGAATCGTTCGGCGGACGGTCGGAATGATTTTTCGACGGTCGGAACGATTTTTCTATGGTAGGAATCGTTTGGCGGGTGGTCAGAACGATTTTTCGACGGTAAGAATGATTTTTTGACGGTAGGAACCGTTTGGCGGGTGGTCGGAACGATTTTTCGACAGTAAGAATGATTTTTTGACGGTAGGAACCGTTTGGCGGGTGGTCGGAACGATTTTTCGACGGTCGGAACGATTTTTTGACGGTCGGAACCGTTCAGCGGGCGGTAGGAACGATTTTTCGATGGTCGGAACCGTTCGGTGGACGGTCGGAATGATTTTTCGACGGTAGGAACCATTCGGCAAGTGGTAGGAATGATTTTTCGACCGTAGGAATCATTCGACGGGCAGGGAAGGGAGCATTTTGGCTGTCGAAACCATTTTTCGGCTCGACCACCCGCCTTATCAAGTCGCGCTCTACGATTGCACCCGCTGGCGATAGTGGCTGGGGGTTTCGTTGGTGAAGCGGGTAAAGGCTCGAATGAAAGCGCTTAAACTGTTATAGCCAACCGCCAGGGCTGTTTCGGTCACTTGGGCTTCGGGGGTAGCCAGCAGCTCCATAGCGCGTAACATCCGGGCGGTATGCAGAAACTTCTGCCAGGAGACGCCGGTTTCTTGCTGCATTCGCCGGCGTAGGGTGCGGGCCGACAGGTTGGCGGCGGCGGCGACGTCATCGATATTAATCTCTTGTAAATGTTGTAAGGTATACGCTATCGCTTGGGCCAATTCCGGCGTTTTGGCTCTGGGCAAACGAAACGATGGCTCTTCGGCCATCCATTCCTGGCACAAAACCGCCAACGTTTGGAAAAACAGGTTGGCTTTAGCATCGTCGGGGTGGCGGTCGGTGCCCCAGCGCATGCCGTACACAATCATTTCTCGGGCCAGCGGCGTCACCGAAAAAACGCGACAGTCGGCGTGAGGTACGTCGGGAAAGGTGGGGTCAAAACAAATTGATCGCAGCGAAACCGAGGTTAGATAACGGGTTAGGTGCGGCTTATCGGCCGCAATCCAGGCGGCTCGCTGAGGCGGTAACAGCCACTGTCCCGCCTCAACCTCCAATTGCAGTACGCCGCTGACCGCATATACTAACTGATGCCGGTTGTGAGTATGCCAACCGTGGGTCCCCGGCTCATAATCCATCGCGTAACAAAAGGCCAGGGCAGGGGCTTTGTCAATACTTGGGTCGGGTAACTTCATAATTGTCTCTATTGATTACCATCATTCGTATAAAAATCAGGGCTGCCTCACCTAAGGATAAATCCAACTGGCCGATTAGAACAAATTTTTGGCCGAAACTGGCAAGATCAGAACCCAAAATAGCAGTATACTCCTGAATGTATTCATTTGACCGGTAAAGGAGTCCTTTATGACCACTTATCTAACCCGATTTGTCTTTCTCGCGGCTTTGGCTCACTTTGTTTTGGAACTGTCGGCCAGCTTTTTGCCGATTGTTTACCCTCTATTAATCACCACATTTGCGCTAAGTTACAGCCAGATCGGTTTAATTGCGATGGTCGTTTCGCTGTTTGGCGCCTTGACTATGCCCTTGTTTGGCTATTTGAGCGACCGCTTCGGAGCCAACCGAATGATTGTGTTTAGTATCGCCTGGATTGGGCTGCTGATGGGGTCGATTGGTCTGGCCGGGAGTTATGGGGCCATTGTGATTCTGGTCGGCCTCGGTGTTCTGGGCTCGGCGGCATTTCACCCGGCAGGTGCGGTAATAGCTGCGGCCAGCGCCAAAGAGAACCGGGGAACCGCGATGTCATTCTTCTCGGTGGGGGGAAATTTAGGCGCGGCGATGAGTCCGTTGTGGGTAGCGATGGGCATAAGTTGGTTAGGATTAGGCGGAACAGTTGTGGTCATCCCGGTGGCGCTGCTCACCGCGTTTCTTTTGTATCAGCAGCTAAATTATGTCGATCTTGACCAAAAAGATGACCCCAAGTCACACTCGGCGGCTGCCTCGCCGATCAAAATGCCCCGATCGGTTATGCTCAGCCTGGCCCTGATAACTTTTGTGGTGATGACTCGCTCTTGGTTCCAGGTATCGATGATTACCTATCTGCCGGAGTGGATTCAAAGCCAGGGGCAGTCGATTGCCTTCGGCGGGCAAGTGCTGGCTATCTTCCTGGTTGCCGTCGGCGTGGGCAGTATGACCGGCGGCCCGTTGTCCGATTGGCTGGGGCGCTGGCGCATTGTGGCCATTAGTCTGGCCGTATTGTCCCTAGCTCAGTGGGGCTTCCTGAACGCGTCCATATTGTGGCAGGTCGTTCTGATCGCGGTGATGGGGCTGATGATTGGGGCCAGTTTTCCGGTCACGATTGTCATGGCCCAAGAAGCCTGGCCCGCCGGCGTCGGTCTGGCCTCATCGTTGGTTATGGGGGTTGGCTGGGCGCCCGGTGGCTTGGGGGCCTGGATCACCGGCTGGCTCGCCGACCAATCGTCATTGGGGGCCGGTTTGCAGTCGCTCATTATGGTGCCGCTGTTAGGCGTAATTGGGGTTTTAGTGTATGCTGCCCTTCACCGGCGATCAGGTCAACAATCCCAATGATGGTTTGTTTGTAACGCCCTCAGGCCCGTGGTAAAATTCTGCCCATGCCAAAACAAAAATACTATGTTGTTTGGGTGGGCCGGCAGCCCGGCATCTACACCACCTGGGCCGACGCTCAAGCTCAGGTCAACGGCTACAGCGACGCTAAATACAAATCATTCCCCAGCCAAACCCAGGCTGACGAAGCCTTCCAAACCGGCTGGGAAGCCTTTTACGGCAAAAAAGTGGCGTTGACCACCCTCCCGCCGGAGGTTATCGCCGACAGTATTTCGGTCGATGCCGCCTGTGACGGCAGCCCCGGCAATTTAGAGTACCGGGGCGTCGAGACCAAAACCGGCGCGGAACTGTTCCACAAAGGCCCTATACCTAACGGCACCAACAACCTGGGCGAATTCATCGCCATTGTCCATGCCCTGACGATACTGAAAAAACAGGGTAAAACCAGCCCCGTCTACTCCGACTCGCGAACTGCCCTGGCCTGGGTCAAAAACAAACGCATCGGCTCAAAATTACCCCGCACCCTCGATACCGCCGAGGTCTGGTCGCTGGCCGATCGCGCTCTCCAGTGGCTTGAGAATAACGATTATTCTAACCCTTTACTGAAGTGGAGAACCGAAGCGTGGGGTGAAATTAGAGCCGATTTCGGCAGAAAGTAGGATGTATGTCGATCCAAAAAGTTTATGGCGCTTGTCCGCACGACTGTCCTGATACCTGCGGTTTCATCACTGAGGTACAGGACGGTCGCGCCGTTAATTTCTACGCCAACCCCGAGCATCCAATTACAGAGGGCTGGCTGTGCGCCAAGGTGCGGCCCTATCTCGATCACGTCTACCATCCGGATCGACTCAAATACCCGCTGCGACGAGTTGGGCCTAAAGGCAGCGGTCAGTGGGCGCGGATTTCGTGGGACGAGGCGCTGGCGGAAATCGGTGAACGTTGGCGCGGGATCATCGATCAGTACGGTGCGGCGGCGATTTTACCGTACAGCTACAGCGGCACCCTGGGATTGGTGCAAATGTTGGTATCAAGCGGGCGCTTCTGGCAGCGATTAGGCGCCAGCCAACTCGAACGATCTATTTGCGGCGCGGCGGCAGAGTATGCGGTCAATATGACGCTGGGCGTGCGTCACAGCCCCCTCTATGACCATGTTGAAGACAGCCAATTGGTCATTATCTGGGGCCACAACCCCGTCTCGACCGCGCCTCATTTTATGCCGCACCTCAAAGCGGCGCAGCGTAACGGCTGTCGGGTCGTTGTGATCGACCCCCGCCGCACGCGCACGGCCCGTGGAGCCGACTTGCATTTAGCTCCCTTACCCGGCACCGACGGCGCGTTGGCCTTGGGGATGGCTCACGTCATCGTTACGGAAGGGCTGCACGATGAAGCCTGGCTGACGGCCAATACCGTCGGTTGGCCGCAACTGCGCGAACGGCTGGACGAGTACCCGCCGGAGCGCGCTGCCGCCATTACCGGCCTGCCTGCGCTCGACATCATCGAATTGGCCCGCAACTACGCTACCAGCCGCCCGGCTTTGATCAAGATTGCCGACGGCTTGCAGCGCAATCGAACCGGTGGCCAAAATGTGCGGGCTATCTGCACTTTACCGGCTCTGACCGGCCAGTACGGTCTGCGTGGCGGCGGTTTGGGGTACAGCACCAGCGGTTACGTGATGTGGGATGGTCGGGCGTTGCTCCACTGGGATGAGTGCCCTCCGGCGGCTCGCAGCGTTAACATGAACCGCCTGGGAGCCGCCTTACTGGGTGAAGTAACCGATCCGCCCATTATGTCGCTATTTGTATTTGGGGCTAATCCGGCCGCGATTTCGCCCAATGCCGGCAAAATTGTCGAGGGGTTGAAACGGGACGATTTATTCACCGTCGTTCACGAGCTGTTCATGACCGACACCGCCGATTATGCCGATCTCGTTTTACCGGCCACCTCGCAGCTTGAGCAGGTCGATCTGCACAAATCCTACGGCCACACCTGGTTGACTTACAATCACCAAGCTATTCCGCCGTTGGGCGAGAGCAAAAGCAACTGGGACGTTATGAGTTTGTTAGCCAAAACGATGAGCTTCACCGAGCCGTGGCTGCATCATAGCGCTGATGAAGTTATCGACGAGGTTTTGACCGCAACCACCGCCCATCATCCGGCTTTGCAAGGGATTACACTGGAAAAATTGAAGAATCAGCCTACACTGCCGCTTACGATGGACAACCACGTTCCCTTCGCCGATTTGCGTTTCCGCACCCCGAGCGGCAAAGTCGAGCTTTACTCAGCCAGTATGGCCAAACAGGGTTTGGACCCGCTGCCCGGCTGGTCCGATCCCAGCGATGACGCCGCCCCCCCTGAGGATCACCCTCAGCCCGACTCGCGGCCGTTGAACTTGATTACCGCCGCTGCTCACCACTTTGTCACCAGCAGCATGGCCAATCAAGACAGCCTGATCTGGCGCGAAGGCCCACCCTTTGTCGAAATTCACCCAACCGACGCTGCTGATCGAGGCATCGTCGATGGTGATGTGGTGATTGTCGAAAACGAACGCGGCTGGTGTAAGCTCAAAGTCGTTGTTACCGATGCAATACGCCCCGGTGTATTGGCCTCGCCCAAAGGACGCTGGGCCAAGTTAGACCCCTTCCAAAATGGCGATGGCGGTCGCAACGTCAACTGGACCGTATCCGATGCTTTGGGCGATATGGCTGGACAAAGTACATTTCACAGCAATCGAGTGTGGGTGCGGAAAAGTTAGTTTTTAACCCCTACGATGGAGTAGTTTTGAGTCGATCAGCTACGTTTCGATTTTATGCCGATCTGAACGATTTCCTGCCGGCCCACAGACGGCAAAAAACATTTATCCACAAATTTGACCTTAACGCCTCGGCCAAAGATATGATCGAGTCCCTCGGCGTTCCCCACCCTGAAATCGATATGATCTTGGCCAATGACCGGCCGGTTGACTTCTCCTACCTGGTTCAGGACGGCGACCGCATCGCCGTCTACCCCTTTTTTACCATTCTATCACCGGACGCTTTTAACCGAGTCCGGCCCGCTCCCCTCGATTTGCCTCGCTTTGTACTGGATGTCCATTTGGGGCAGTTGGCTCGCTATTTGCGGATGTTCGGCTTCGACACGCTTTACCACAATAATTTCGATGATGAAGTGCTGGCTCGCATTTCCAGCGCGGAACAGCGTATTCTCTTGACTCGTGATCGGGGATTGCTGAAGCGCAGCCTCGTCGTCCACGGCTACTGCCTGCGCACTACCCGCCCGCGCCAACAGTTACTCGACGTACTCCGTCGCTTCGATTTATTTGATGCGATTCGGCCGTTTCAGCGCTGCATTAACTGCAACGGCCGGCTGGAACCGGTCGATAAAACTCTGATTCGCGATCAGCTTCCGGCCAGAATTTGGGCTGAGTATGATGAGTTTCGTCGGTGTCAAGCCTGCCATCAAATCTACTGGCAAGGCTCTCATTTAGCTCGGATGGAACGGTTTATCCAGGGCATTCTCTCGGTGCAGGACTGAAAATGCCGTTTGCCGTGCCTGACATCGCAACTTTAGATTAAAAACATGTGAAAATGATGTAAAGATTTAATTATGCTTGCAAATAATGTTATGATGAGGTAAACTAATCTACTAGAGTCATTGACATAGTTATAATGGGCTATTGTTGTATTGATTTAGGGTGTGTTGCGCTCCGTAAACAAAGTAGCAATCATCCTATTTGGGAAGTTAGGCATTATTTATGGCAAAAAACGGTCAGGAAAAAGCGTTAGAAACAACGCTCGCTAGCTTGAAAAAGCGATTCGGTGACGGCGCGATTATGAAGTTGGGCGACGCCCATCACCTGCAAGTGGCCTCGATTCCCACCGGATCGTTGGCGCTTGATATCGCTTTAGGGATTGGCGGGGTGCCAAAAGGGCGAATTATTGAGATTTACGGCCCGGAAAGCTCCGGAAAGACCACTTTGTGCCAGCATATTATTGCCGAAGCTCAAAAAGAGGGCGGTATCGCCGCGTTTGTGGATGTGGAACATGCCTTAGACCCCATTTACGCCCAACGATGTGGGGTTAACATCGAGGAATTATATGTGTCTCAGCCGGATACGGGTGAGCAGGCGTTAGAAATTACGGAAGCCCTGGTTCGATCAGGGGTCATGGCGGTGGTTGTGGTCGACTCGGTGGCCGCGTTAGTGCCTCGGGCTGAAATTGAAGGCGATATGGGCGACTCGCACATGGGCTTGCAGGCTCGGTTGATGAGCCAAGCCCTACGTAAATTGACCGGAGCGGTCAAAACCACTAATACGGTGGTGATTTTTACCAACCAACTCCGCCAGAAAATTGGCGTAATGTTCGGCAATCCGGAAACCACCACTGGCGGGATGGCCTTGCGCTTTTACGCCTCGGTTAGGTTAGATATTCGCCGGATTCAGGCCATCAAGAGCGGCGGCGATGTAACAGGCAACCGAACTCGCGTTACGGTCAAAAAGAACAAGGTTGCCCCGCCGTTTAAGGTGGCCGAGTTTGATATTATGTACAATGAAGGTATCTCAAAAATTGGCGATGTGTTGGATATCGCCGTTGAAGAAGACATAGTCGATAAACGCGGCTCTTTTTATTCTTATGGTGATACGCGTTTAGCTCAGGGGCGCGAAAATTCAAAACAGTTCCTGGTGGAAAATCCGGAAATGGCCCTTGAAATCGAAAATAAAGTAAGAGAAAAATTTGGCCTACCGCTACATCAGGCCACTGCTGACCAGCCGGCAGCGCCGGTTTAAAAAATATTATAAATTAGGACTTATAATTTATTTTTATAAGTAACGCTTGTTAATTTACTTTTTGATCAATTACAAGTCACAGCATCTAAAAATTTAAGGAAATACCAAGTTTATCCTTGGTCGCAAAGCTTAGAACTAACTGTGGTTAAGCCCACAGGTTCAATCGGGTATTCAGTAGCTTGGAACATAGTTTGATGATAGCAGGCCGGCGTTTATTCTACCGGTACGACTCCGCCGGGGTACTGCTGATTAGTTTGAGTATGTAGGAGTGGGATCTATCTGTTTAGGTAAAAAATTTACCGTTCTATTCCAAGAATGGCTTGTTCTCACTCAATTTCAACCAAATACCTCCTAACCGTTAAGGTTCGGATAATTTCATTATTTGGTTTTTTGGCTATTGGTCTAACCGAGTAGTTGACATAACATTGTTGACTGGCTAACGCTGGTCAACTCTCTAAGCTTACCTTGAATTTGCGAGCTGTGACGCCCTGCGTTGCGGCTTTTTTTGTTTTAAGGGTGCAGCGCCAGATGTCATACATTTTGATTGATGAAACGGAAAAGGAAACTATATGGGAAATATTCTATATTTCATCTTGGGTTTTGTGATCGCACTCGTTATCGGAGGGGCTGTTGGCTACTTTTACCAGCGTTACACGACTGAAAAGAAGCTGAAATCCGCCGATGAACGCGCTGCGGAGATTGTAGAGAAGGCTAATGTCCAGGCCAAACAGACCGGGGTTCAGGCTAAAGAAGAAGCGCTAAAACTTCGTAATGAAGCCGAAGGTGAGATTACTCGCCGCCGTCGTGAAATTGAAAAAGTCGAAGAAAGGTTACAAAACCGACAAGAGAATTTGGATAAACGTCTAGATGTGGTCGAGAAAAAAGAACGAGTCTTAAATAAACGGCAAAGCCAGATCGATCGGAAAGCCAACCAAATCGACAAACTCAATGAACAACGGTTGGCTGAATTGGAACGCATATCGGCGATGACTCGCGATGAGGCCAAAGATGAGTTGCTGAAAATGGTTGAATCCGACGCCAGACAAGACATGGCGCGGATTACTCGTCAGGTGGAAGCGGACATCAAGCAAGAGGCCGACCGTAAAGCCCGTGAGATTATCGTCATGGCCATGCAGCGGGTTGCCTCGGATCAGGTTTCGGAAACGGTGGTTTCGGCCGTGCCGTTGCCCAGCGACGATATGAAAGGCCGGATTATCGGCCGTCAAGGGCGCAATATTCGGGCCTTTGAAAATGCTACGGGCGTGGATGTGATTGTTGACGACACCCCCGAAGCCATCATCCTGAGCGGCTTCGATCCGGTTCGCCGGGAAGTGGCGCGTTTGGCGATGAGTCGTCTGATCACCGACGGCCGGATTCACCCGGCCCGTATCGAAAAGCTGGTCATCAAAGCCCGTGAGGAAGTCGATCAGGCCATCAAAGAGGCTGGCGAACAGGCTATTTATGATGCCGGAGTTCGCCGTCTCCATCCGGAGATCATCAAACTGCTGGGCCGTCTCCAGTATCGAACTAGTTATGGGCAAAACCAGCGCGAGCATGCGGTTGAAGCCTCTCGGTTAGCGGTGATTATCGCCAACGAGGTGGGGGCCGATGTTGAGGTCTCCCGCGAGGGCGCGCTGTTGCACGATATCGGCAAGGCCGTTGACCATGAAGTCGAAGGGCCGCACGCCGTCATTGGGGCCGATATCGCTAAACGGTATGGTGTGAGCGCCAAAGTGGTCAACTGTATCGCCTCTCATCACCACGAGGTAGAGCAGGAGTGTCTGGAAGCGGTCATCGTAGAGGTGGCCGACGCCATTTCCGGCGCTCGACCGGGCGCGCGGCGCGAGAGTCTGGAGAATTACGTGAAGCGCATCAAAGCCCTGGAAGAGGTGGCCCACTCGTTCAAAGGGGTTGAGGAAGCCTTTGCCATTCAGGCCGGGCGCGAAGTGCGGATCATCGTCCGACCCGAAGAGGTGGACGATTACGAAGCCATCAAAATGTCAAAAGATATCGCCCGCCAGGTGGAGGAGAATCTCCAATATCCCGGCCAGATCAAGGTCACGGTCATCCGCGAAACCCGGGCCGTGGATTACGCTAAGTAAATGCACAAAGTTACAATTGACGTTGTAACTACCTAACGGGAAAAGTATTTTTGAGCCACGAATTGCACGAATTAACACTAATGTAATGATGAATTCGTGAACATTCGTGTCATTCGTGGCTATTTTTCCACATTCTTTTATTCCATTCAGTGGACCTATTGCCCGGTAATTAGTAATTGGGGAGGGACTAAATTACCAATTACTAATTACCAATTACCCCCTTCTACTCCAACGTCCGTTTAGCCCCATCGAGCGTGTTCCGCAGCAGCATGGCAATCGTCATCGGCCCGACGCCGCCAGGCACGGGAGTGATGGCCGACGCCACTTCCCTGGCCTCATCAAAAGCCACGTCGCCCACCAATCGATACCCCTTGGCCGCCGCCGGATCATCGACGGCGTTCATGCCCACATCGATCACCACCGCCCCTGGTTTGATCCAATCACCCTTAACCATTTCAGGCCGGCCCACAGCGGCGATCAAAATATCGGCCTCGCGGACGATTTGCGGCAAGTTTTGGGTGCGGGAATGGCAGATAGTCAAGGTGGCGTTGCGGTGCAGCAGCAGCATGGCCACCGGCAGGCCCACAATGTTGCTGCGGCCCAAAACCACAGCTCGCCGCCCCTCAATCTCGACCCCGCTGCGGTCAAGTAGCTCGATGCAGCCTTTGGGAGTGCAAGGTACAAAGAGCGGAGCGCGCCGCTTCATCGACAGGCGGCCGATGTTGATCGGGTGAAAGCCATCGACATCCTTGGTCAGACTGATCGCGCTGAGAATTTCCTCCTCATTGATGTGATCCGGTAGCGGCAGTTGAACCAAAATACCGTTGACCTCAGGATGAGCGTTGAGGTCCTGGACTACCTTTAGCAGATCGGCCTGGCTGATATCGGCCGGGAGATCGTGACTGAAGGAGGCTATCCCCACTTCGGCGCAAGCTTTCTTTTTCATTCGGACATATGTTTGCGAGTCTTTTCGTTCGCCGACTAACACGGTCGCCAGTCCCGGTACCTGGCTGTAGCGGGTTTGCATGGCGTCAACTTCGGCTTTGATTTCGCCGCGAATGGTCGCGGCAATAGCTTTGCCGTCAATAATTTGGGCTGACATAGCTGAACTCCTTGGCTAAGATCTAAATTTGAGTTGATAAATCGGGTGCTGTTTTAGAGGGCAGAGTATAGCATTGCCCGGCTTTCCAAGCAATGCTTTGTTTAAGCGCTGGGCAGCGTAAAGTAAAAAGTGCTGCCTTGGCCGGGCGCACTGTCAACCCCCACGTCGCCATCCAGCTTTTCGATAATACGCCGCACGGTTGCCAGACCAAGGCCGTGGCCTTGTACGTCGGTCTCGTCCAAGCGGGTGAATTCGGTGAAAACGTCGCGCTGATTTTCTTTGGTCAGGCCGCCGCCGTTGTCTTTAATCCAAAAGCGGATGAAGTTAGGGGATGATAAGGTATAGCCTAACTCTAGGATAGGTGGACGACCGCCATATTTTAGGCCGTTAGTAATAAAATTGGTCCAAACGACTTCCAACCAAGGCGCATATCCCAACGGGGCTGGCCAGGTGTTAGGGACAGAAATCTTGGCTTTATATTGTTCGATGGTCAGCGTCAATTCATACATAACTTGCTCAATGACTGTATCCATATCGACCGGCGTTATTTTTACGCTAGCCTTGCCGATACCGGCCAGCAGCAGCAGCTCATCGACAATTTTGATCCCCTTCTGGCCCGACGTTTTGATCTTGTGCAGAATATCGACCACCTCTTCCGAGGCTAGATTAGCGAAATAAGCCTCCAGAAACTCGATGTAACCGACCACGTTGCCTAGTGGCGCTTTGAGATCGTGGGCCGCTGTTTGAGCAAAGGCATCTAGTTCGGCGGTACGCTCTTTTATGCGCAGTTCCAGTTCCTCGTTGGCCTGGCGCAGTGTTTCTTGGGCTAGATTATATCTGGCGATACTTTCCTTAATCCGCTGGGATTGACGGGCGGCTTTTTTAATGGTAATTCTTAAATCATCGATGTTGGTGGGTTTGGTTAAAAAGTCAAAGGCCATGGCGTTCATAGCCTTTCGAATATTTTTAAGATCGTTGTAGGCGGAAATAACAATGGAAGTGAGCGCCGGATTATGTTCAAATTCCGGCTGCTGTAATTTAAGCAATAAGGTCAAACCATCGATTTTTGGCATAAAAATATCGACCAAAAAAATATCGATGACTGGATCGGTTTGTAGTCGATCCAACGCTTCCTGCCCATCCAGGGCAAAAATGAACTCATATTCACCGGCTCGAATTTGTTGCTGAAAAACGCCTAGAATCAAATTATGAAAATCTCTTACATCATCAGCAACCAGGATTTTAACGGTCATTAACTTGCTCGTTAATTGAAAGAGTTACGGGTTGTAAGCGACCAGCTTAAACGCTTATTTACCATTTTACCAGTTAAATCTGCACAACAACAATCGTCAAATCGTCATGAGGCTCGATGTCCCCTACAAATTGATTGATAGTGTCGATGAGATAGGTGAGCATCGCTTGAGCGTTGGTTTGGGGACCTTGAGCCACCGCCGCCTCCAATCGATCAAACCCAAACATCTCTTTAGACCCGTTTTGCGCTTCCACCACGCCGTCGCTGGTTAAAATGACCAAATCGCCGGTCTCCAACGAGACTGTGATTTCACCGTAGCCTAAAATACCGCCCAGACCCGCCCCCAACGGCATCCCTCTGGCTTCAACCCATTCGACGGAATTGTTCTGCCGGCGGATAATCGGTGAGATACAACCGGCATTGGCGGCTTTCAGGATCGCTGCTGGCCGTTGGTTGGGGGTCGGGTTGACGCTGATTTCAACGTAGATCATGGCGCAGTTTTGGCGCGTACCGCCGGTATAGCCTTCGACCGTTTGATCGAGCCGGCCCAGCAGTTGGCCCGGCGAGACATGCTGGCTGATCGTGGATTGGAATGAGGCCAGCGTCACCGCCATCAACAGCGCGGCCGGCATGCCCTTGCCTGATACATCGCCGACGGCCATGGCAAATTTTTCCGGGTCGGCGGTATCGGCGGCAAAATGATGGTAGGCATACAAATCGCCGCCCATTTCCCGGGCCGGCGTGCTGTAACAGATAATGTCGAGCGGCCAATCGGGCCGTGACGACGGCAGCAGACTTTGCTGGATATCTTTCGCCAGGGCCAGGTCTCGCTGGAGGGTCATAAACTGGGCTCGTTCGCGTTCGGCCTGCTTACGTTCGGTGATATCGCGGGCGTTGACCACAATCCCGCCGACGCTCGGATTGTCGAGCTGATTGTTGCCGATGGCTTCCACATAACGCCACTGGCCCTGGCCATCTCTGGCCCGAAACTCAATCGGAGCCGGATCGCGTTCGGTTTCAATCAGGCCGGTCAACGAGTCGATAATCGCCTGCTGATCGTCAGGATGAACGAATTCGAGCATATTGTGGCCGACAATATCTGACGGTTTGTATCCCAGGATATGCTCGATAGCCGGGCTTTGATAAATAACCTTGCCGTCCCGATTTAACATGGTAATCACGTCGGACGCATTTTCGATCATCGCCCGGAAATATTCTTCGCTGCGCCGTATTTCGGCTTCGGCTTTTTTAAGGTCATCGTACAAAACCGCGTTCTCAATGGAGATAGCGATTTGGGTCGATAGAAATTGGAGGACCTCGATGCGCTCCGGAGTGAACGCTTTGGTCGTTAAGTTATTCTCTAGATAGAGAATCCCACTCAGTTCGCCCTGGTGGGTGAGCGGCATACACAGGATCGATTTGGGCCGGCCGGTTTTGATGTAACTGTCTTGGGCAAAATTTTCCGCCCGCGCGGCATCATCGAGCATCACGCTTTCTTTGGTTCGGGCCACATAATAGACAATAGACACAGCCAAACGGTCGGCTTGTGCGGTAACGGGACTGGCCTGTAATACTTTGACCTCGGCGCTTTCGGCGTCGCTTTCGGCTTCGATGACCAATTGGTCGTTTTGCTCCAAAATCAGAAAGCCGTGCTGGGCGCCGGCGTTTTCGATGACGATTTCCATCAGGCGTCTGAGCAGCCGGCTCAGCACAATTTCGCCGGAGATGGCTTGCGCCGCTTTGATCACCGCGCCCACATCCAAAATACTGGCCCGTTGGCCGTCCGATCCGGTCGGTGTTACGTTTAAAACCGGGGTCGTATCAATCGTCGAGGATGCCCCTATCGGCCCGCGAGTCAACAAATCGGGGTAGGTCTGATCCAAATCATTGACTTTGGCCGTCGCGCCCCACCGCAAGTAGGCATGCCGGGCATCGAGCAGGTAACTGTGGGCGATTTTGGTTTTGCCCTGGCTCAGATAGAATCGGGCGGCTAGCTCGTGGGCCACGGCTAAATCGTTGGTATAATCATTGGCTCTGGCTCCGGCAATGGCTTTATCGTAATACTCGAACGCTTTGGCCATATCGCCGGTTACGCGGGCCAATTCCGCCGCGACCAGATCGTGCTTGTGCTGATAGTTCATGGGGGCATGCTTGGCCCATTTCCGCATTTTGCGTTGGTTTAAGCGCACGGTGCTCAGGTAACGGGGGCGGTCGGCGCCTTTAGCCTGGGCGTAGTGCGCTAGCAAGGCCAGCGACTGGTAATACTTGTGCTCGGCCACGTTGATCGATCCCAGCACGGCCTGTTCGTGGGGTTCGGCCAATTTAGCGTTGGCTACCGCTTGGGCCGGATCGCCAAACAGAAAGGCCAGCATTGTTTTCGCCAGATAGGTGCAGAACAGGGCCGTTTGGTTATTGGTAGCGATCAGCTCCGGCAGGCGGGCCGTCTCGTCAAACGCCGATCCAGTCAATTGGATTGGGTTAGACGCCTGCCCCAACAGGTTCAAAGCCAGTTGGTGCCAGATTTGGGTGTAGGTGAGATGAAACTCCTGCTTGAACTTTTTCATCACCGCTAAATATTGAGCCTGTTGCGGCGCGACCTCAGCCAGCGGCTCGCCCACGGCGAATAGATAGTTGGCGTAGTACATACCGTTGTGGCAGGCGTACTCGATGTCGCCGGTTTCCAGACCGCTTTGGTAGCCTTCCTGGAAGGGGGCCAGGGTTTCTCGAATATGGGCCTTCCAATGTTTAATCGGCACATTGAAGGCCACAATTAGTTTGGCTTTGAGATCTTTGGCCTGAAACTTATCCATCAGTCTCAGGGCGAATTCGCCCAGATTGTAGCCGTAATCGATAAAGCCCACGCCCGCGCATAGA
Source organism: Anaerolineales bacterium (assembly GCA_020634855.1). Taxonomy (GTDB): domain Bacteria; phylum Chloroflexota; class Anaerolineae; order 4572-78; family J111; genus JAGRBY01. The sequence continues at coordinate 43,488 of JACKAU010000011.1, read as the reverse complement.
ATCAAGCCGTAAGTCATATACCCAAAGGCCGACAGGGCCGAATTGCCGTACTGTACCGATAATCGGACCATATTGAACACAATGAACGGGAACAACTCCGGCCCGGCAATGTAAGCCGCCGAAACCGTCCGCATCAGCACCCGCATCGTGGCCAGTTGGTGGGGATCGGTCATCTCCGGCAAGTGATACAGATCATCGATGCTCAAGCGGAGGTGACTTAGCCGGGTGGAAGCCAATGATTTGGCCACCTGCAACTGCCCCGCCTGCTCCGGCAGCGATACCCCCAACATGTCCAACACCTCGCGGGCCACAGCCAGGGCTTTGAGTGGCTCATTTTGAGCCGTGTAATAGAGAATTCTAATTTCGTAAATACTAACTTTATCCAACAGCGAGCGCGCGTTATGCAGAACCACGGCGGATAGGGTTTGCATTCGATAGAAGTTACCGCTGAAGTAGGCGCTTTCCACGGCGGCCACGTGTAGGCCCAGCATAAGATCATAATCGGTTTGCCAGCGATGTTCATCCAGTAGGTCGATGCCGTGGGTCAGATAGGTCAGGGCCGGCTCGTAGGCGGTGGCCGCGTGGGCTTTTTGGCCGGCCCGCAGGTTCAGTTCGGCCAACTGTTTTTTCGCTTCCGGCTCAGTAACCAGGGCTGCCCCTAAATTAAGCTGGTTGACGATATCGAACACGTGCTCGCCGATATCCGCCGCCGGCGTATTTTGCAGCATTAACTGCCCAATGCGGCGATGGACCGCCTGTTTGTTGGCTTCAGGAATAAGGGAGTACGCCGCTTGCTGCACCCGGTCATGGAGAAATTTGTAGGTGATCGATTTGGGCAGGGCCGGGTCGCTCAGCGTAGTCTCCGTTTCCGATGCCGTTTGGTCGCCAAAGCCGGCCAGCAGATAATGGTCATCGAGCGGCACAATTAAGCCCTCTTGGATAGCCGGCCATAGATCAGTTGCCGTCTGGGCCGCCGATTTCTCATGGACAATAGACAAGGTCTCTAAATCAAACTTACTGCCGATACAGGCGGCCAATTCCAAAACGTGTTGGGTGGCTTCCGCCAGTTTCTGAATTTTGGCCGCCATCAGTTCAACCACATTGTCGGTAATGCTCATCTGCCGCAGTTGGCTGATATCCCACTGCCAGCCGGCCTGATCGCCGGCCTCAGCGGTGGGCGGGACAAAGAACAGCCGGTTCTCCTCATAAAGTGAGGTCAGAAACTCGTTGACGAAAAAAGGATTGCCGTTGGTTTTGGCCAGCGTCAGTTCGGCCAGCGGTTGGACCCGGTCGAGCGAGCTGTTCAAAGTATCGCTGATTAGGTTGGTCACATGGAGCAGGTTAAGCGGCAAGAGTGAGATTTCAGATATGGGCTGCTCGGTTTGGCGGAGTTCCTTAAGCGTTAAATTCAGCGGGTGGCCGGCGTCGATCTCGTTGCTGCGGTAGGCGCCGATCAACAGCAAATGGTGGGTGTCGGGATCGGTCACGAGCAGTTTGATCAGACCCAGCGTGGTCGAGTCGGCCCACTGCAAATCATCGAGAAAAACCACCAACGGGTGCTCGAGTTGGGCAAACACGCGCACAAAATTTTGAAAGACGAGATTGAACCGGTTCTGGGCCTCCGACGGCGGCAGTTCCGGCACGGCCGGCTGCGGGCCGATAATGAGACCGACCTCCGGAATGACCTCGATGATAACCTGGCCGTTGGGGCCGAGCGCGGTCTGTAGTTGGTCGCGCCAGCCGTTTAGTTGGGCTTCGCTTTCGGTCAGGATCTGCCGGATTAACTCTTGAAAGGCTTGAATAAGGGCGTGATAGGGGATATTCCGTTGGAGTTGGTTGAACTTGCCGCCGATAAAATAGCCGCGCTGGGCCACCAGCGGCTTATGCAGCTCTTGGATGAGGGCCGTTTTGCCGATGCCGGAATACCCGGAGACCAGCAGCAGTTCGGTTGCGCCCTGACTAACCCGCTCGAACGCGGCGGTAATAAAGGCGCTCTCCTCTTCCCGGCCGTACAATTTTTGCGGGATTTGGAATCTGTCGGTCAGATCGTGCCGGCCCAGCGGAAACGGATCGATCCGGCCTTCCCGCTCGAATTGGGTCAGGCAGCGCTCCAGATCGCTGATTAAGCCGTAGGCGCTCTGGTACCGATCTTCGGCGGTTTTGGCCAGCAGTTTCATCACAATATTGGAAATAATCTCCGGCACAGCCGGTTGCAGCTCGTGGGGTGGGATCGGGCGGCGGGCGATGTGGCTGTGAACCAACTCCATCGCGTCCCGGCTTTGAAACGGCAGTTGGCCGGTGAGCAGTTCGTAGAAGGTGATGCCCAGCGAGTAAAAATCGGTGCGGTAATCAACGGCCCGATTCATACGGCCGGTCTGCTCCGGCGACATATAGGGCAGCGTGCCTTCCAAAATATTCGGGTTGCGCACATTGGGCGTTTCGCGTGACAGAACCGTGGCCAGACCAAAATCGATGACTTTGAATTCCCAGGCTCCGTTGGGCAGAATCGCCACAATATTGGAGGGATTGATATCCTTATGCATCACATGCTGTTGGTGAATCTGGCCCAATATCGTCGCGATCTTAATCGCAGCCTCCAGAAAATCGGACAGCGACAGCGGGCCTGTTTGCAGGATGTGGCTCAACGACTCCGCCGACAAATCCTCCATAATCATCACCAGGCCGTTGCGATAATGCTCCAATCCATACAGCCGAAACACGCCCGGCAAATTCAAGGTGCGGGTGATCTCATATTCCAACCGGAAACGAGCCATCTCCTCCGGCGAGGGGTACTCTTTCTTTTGAACCTTCAGGATAACCGGTCGATTATCCGTCTCGCGTCGTCCGCGATAAATGAGCGAATTGGCGCTTTCGTGGATCTTCTCGTCGATTAGGCAACCAGAAATGTTGATCATAAAGTTAGGAACTTTCAGGATTTAATGCCAAGAAGTAACTATTCAGGTGACTGGCACTTGGGTTTAAATTGAGAACGCTGAATAGAATACCATGTGCGATAACTGCGATTAAGTGCCAGTCACCTGGTCCGCTGAGTAGATACGCCAAAAAATGCATCGCGCGGCGTTCGGTCCATATGGAGGTATATTCTTATCACTTCGTAGAGTAACACCACACCCCAACCGGCCACTAACCACAGCAGCACCGCTTCAGCGGGCAGGTTAGACCAGGCGCCGATAAAAATCCCCAGCATTTGTTCGGGGTGGTAAACCCACCAGCCATAAGGGACACCGAGCGTTGCTTCCCACAGCAAACTGACTGACACCAGTGAGTATAATGTTAAACTATAAGCCCGCCAATTGACAAATGGCTTTGCAGTATTGAAAAAGACAAAGGTGGGCGTGATAAACCCCACCACCAGCACCGAAAAATAGCCGGGAAAACCGGTCTGGTAGGGATGAGGCCAAAATTTCTTAAAGATGACGCCGGCGATGATGATCACCACGCCCCAGATGACCGAGCGCCAGTGGGGGTGGACAATTTTGTCGATATGCTTTGACGCCTCGTCATAATCATCGACATTGTAAGCCGCGACCCAGTATAGGTCGCCCCACACATAAACCAGCAGCATGAACAGGCTGCCCAAAAAGTAAAAGAGAAACTCCTCAAGGGGGATATCCAACCCCCAGCCGTGCTTAAAATCATAGCCGGGCAGGTAGATACCGATGACCGCGCCGCTGTTAGGGAAAGAGAAAAAGGTTTTGCCCAGTAACACGTCCAAGGCCGTCCCGGCGGCGGTGAAGGCGATAATCGTCAGCCAAAATGCCCGCCGCTCGACCTTATACTCCGGATGGTGGGCAAACCACCAGGCAATCGCTGCTACCGGCAGAATAAAGATCAGCAAACTCCAGGTGTAACCGTACGGGCTGGGGTTGGGTGACGATATCACCAACTGGCCGGGCCGGATCACGGTTCGCAAGGTCAGCGCCGCCGGGATAACCAGCAGCAGAATCATCCCCAGAACAACTTTGAAATCGATGTGGGGCGTGGGCTTCACTTCGTTACGCCTCGCCCAAAATTCCAGCCGACAATCTTGCTACGCTGCGGGTAGCCGCTGATCGAATTCGAGGCCAACAGCCCGGAAATGGTCGCCGCCTCCACATTACCGGCATTGAACGCATTGAGCGTCCAATCGCCGGCCAAATATAAATTGTCGAACTGGGAGTCGCCGGGGTCGAGCCGGTAACGAGTGCTGCCGGGCAGCGACAGCACATAGCGTTCGGTCGGCTGCACGTTGGCCCGAATATATTGGGCCTCCAATCGCTCGACGCCCTGATGCTGCCCCGGTCGATCATCGACCAGCAGTTCCCACTTAAAGCCCTTACCGTCCGGGCCAACGGCGTTGGGGAAGATGTGGCCGACATCGTTGTTGAGCATATCCAGCGCTTCTTGCCTGACCATCTCGACGCCGGCGTCTTGCGACAATTCAGCGCACGTTTGCTGCGGCCCGCACACGCCCGGCGTGATAGGCGGATCGTCGGCCATCGGCCCGCAGAAATAGGCGATGTTCAGCGGGAAGTGGTCGCCCACCGCCGGCCAGCCTTCGCGCTCGAGCAGATGGCTCATATCGGCCCACGAGTCAATCGGATTGACGTCGTAAGTGCTGAGCAGCGGCTCTTGCATCAACGTCCAGCCCAACGAATACGCGGTCGGTTTGAGCCATAATTGCAGCGCCTGCGTTCGGACCGTGCGCACCTGATCGACCATTGTTTTCCAGGCCGCGTTGTGCTCGATCAAATCGCAACAAATATAAGGAAACATGCCGATGGAAATCCCCAGCACCACTTGATCGAAATCGACGCCGGCCTTCAGTTGCAACTCCTCGATATCCGCCGTACACCAATCTTCAAAGTTAACCTGTTTGAGCGTATCGCCATCGACCAATTGATCGTAGAATGGCGTACTGGGCCAGCATTCAAGCCCTTTGATGTCGATTAACGGCTGGTAGCCCAGGTCGGGGTTTTTGAGCTTGGCCTGCACGCCGATGGTGATCGCCTCGATTGATTGTTTGTCGTCGGCTAAATGCAGCCCCTTGACCCGATGGAAGAATTTGAATTTGACGCCTCGCTTTTGTAAAACGCGATAAAGCGGCGTGAAAACGGTATCGCCCATACCCGCCTGCATCTTCCAAATGAGCGCTCCCTTCCAGGTGAAGGCCATCCGGATCAGGGTGTAGAGCGTCACCCCGGCGGAAATGAGGGGCTTGCTGAAATCGCCGTCTTCGTAGGCAAAATCGGCATCGTACACAAAAAAGGCCAGCGGCGAGTTGAGCGTCAGGCCGTCGTCAGCGAGGACGTATTTTCCCAGCCAAGCCCGGTAATCCTGGTCATCGACCTTATAAAAGCCGTCGGTGATGAGATCATCTTCGATGATGCCGTGAATATTGCCGTAACCGAAGTTGATAAAAATCCAGGCTTGGCGAACAGCCAGGTGGTCAAGGCTATCCTTGGCATCGGCCCAAATCCATTCGACGAAATGGGTCAGAATGCGCAGAAATATCCCTTCAACCGACTCCTCGACGCCGTGGCCGAGCCAGCGCAAGATATCGCCGAGATCAAAATCGTTGTCGGGGTCATCGGCTTCGGCCAGGCGGCGGGCCAACTGCTGCGCGGCGTAAAGCATAATATCGCCGGCGGTTAGCGTCGCCTGCTCAAGGCCGGCGGTCAGCCGGTCGATGAGGCGTTTGAGCCACCCTTCCATTTGAGGTGGGGGCGGTGCAGCGCTCGCTTTCGCTGCCAAGTGTTGGGCCAGAAAATGGCGCATCAACTCGATGGCCTCTTCGATGTAGCTCCAGATTGACGGAAACAGCCGGGCGTCCGGCTCACCGGGTAGTTGGTCGTTGGTCGGCAGGTTGAACGGCCAGTGATACCATTGATCCTTATATTTTTCTTCGACAACCACAAAATTCTGCGGCTTGAACGCTTCTTGCCAGGTGCCCAGCGGCGCGTCGGGGGCGCGGCCTAACTCGGCGTAACATTTGCGAATAACGCCAAAGGCGTTGTCGTACAGTCCGGCCCACACATGCAGGCCGTGTTCCTCGATGCGGTAGTGATAAGCCGGGTCCAAATTACGCCCGCTGGCTCCCTTCCCGCCCAGCCGCCAGCCCATCTGGTAGACGGTGATATCATAATCCTTACCCGACTCGGTCAAACCAAACGCCGTGACCAGCGCCCCGACGCCGCCGCCCAAAATGGCAATTTTTTCTTTTGCCGGTTGGTCTGATGATGGTGAAACGGTCATGGTGATTCCTCTTCTCTGAAAATAGCCCTCACCCCCAACCCTTCTCCCTCAGGGAGAAGGGAGTCGCGTGAACGACGGGGTGAGGGTGAAATACGATGTTCATTCCTGTTAAGATGATAGTTCCCTTAATCCCTACTCAATGTCATTAAGATAAGCCCCTCCTCTGGAGCCCAAAGGGGGAGAAAGACGTCAAATTCCCCGTTGCTGTCTGGGGGTCGCACTCCCTTGAAAATAAAAGCTCGTAGGCATAGAAGCCTTACTACTAACGCCATGTTACTAACTTAATGACATTGACTCCCTACCCCCGTCTTTCAACCACACGGCCTCGGCATCGTCAGTGTCCAGACCGTATCGAGGAAATAAACCCCGCCCTGACTAAAATCAAACCCTCCCACCGTCTGCTTGAGTTCCGGCTGATTCGGCAGCAGCCCGGCCACAATATCGATCTCCGCCTGGCGCGCCGTAATCTTGGCCGGCGTCAAATTCCAATCGAACACCGCATCCACAAACGGCCCAAACATCGACTGGCTGAGATCGGGCTGCTGGAGCAGGCTGTTAAGCGTGTTGAACTCGGCCTCGGTCGGATGCTGGGCCGTTGTCTGGAAATCGCCGCTGATAATCAAATTGCCATCCTCCACCACCCGATAATGCCCATCGACCGAGGTCATCACCGCTTTGCGTTTGGGATAACCGTACAAAATTTTACCGGCCAAAATCGGCAGCTCCTTATTCAGAAACAGCAGCGGCGTAAACAAAAACGGCCCGCGACAAGCGGTTTTGGGTTGTTTCCACTGGACAAACGGAATCACAAAAGCATACTCCATATAATCCATGTGGAAAAACGGAAAAATATTGATATGGACATCCCGCTCATCGCCGAACAGAATATTGACCGGATGCGTTCCCGGCGGCGTGATCGACTGGGGGGCCAGCTCCAACTCATCCGGCAGCCAAGATTGAACCAGACCCGCCTCCAGCGGCAGAACAACAATCGTACATAAATAATGGCCTACGCCATGCATCGGAGAATGCTCCTTATAAAAAGATAGGTGCTTTAATGGAAATAATGCTGCGAGATCGACATCTGATCGGGGTAAAGTTTAGCGAAGAAATGAATATAGGTGATGTTTATCGGCCCAAGAACTGGCTTGATTGTACCATAAAAGGAAGGGTTACACATCTGAAAGAGGGTGGAATTGGGGCTGTTTTGGCGGGATAGACCCGTCCGTAGGATGGATTGCCACCACAAAATCCCTCTTTCAACTGGAAATACGATTTTTAGGATTTTATGGTCTCGAATCTAAAAACCAATGTTTCCGGCCGCGTTCAGATTTACTCCTGGAGATGATTGTCCCTTCTTTTATATCGACTTCTCTTTGCGTAAAAAGCTTACTACACGGACTTAGTGCCGGGCGAAAACGCTCCCGACTTAGTCTACTTGGGTAGAACCGCAGATACATAATCAGCAAGATGCCGCTGGCAACGGTATAGAACGTATGCAAAATCCAAATTGGCCCCAAGGGCAAGTTAACCACGTAGAACCAGTAAAGCAAGTTGCCGATATTGACCATCAGTACATTCAGTCCACTGTAGGAGCGCACGTCTCTGGTGCGATAGACTTTCCATAGCATCGGAATATTTACGCTGCCCAAAAATAAGCTGGATATTGTCCCATGATTGAAAGTAGTTGCAGATCCATTTGATACCTCCTGTTTGTTTTTGGTATTCTGTTACCACAAGTAGTATAATGTGATGGAGCGGTAACCCTGCCAAGGAGTTTCTGGGTTTCACCAGAGGTTTAATTACCCAGTTGGGTTTTTCAAGAAAACGCAGATGGATGTCATCTCGCCGTTCCATCGATTTGGTCTGAAAATAGCTTTCAAATCAGCGATTTGTTTGCGTAAATCGGCGCTGCTTACCCAACAGGATGGTTTCATCTTCTTATCACGTGACGAGTCTGTGAAATATAGAAGTAGTCTTGGATCGTGTTCCGCTGTTCAACCTGTACGTTGGTAAACCCGTCGGCCACATTTAGCGCCTTTGCACACATCGTTACCCAAGCCCTCGCCGGCCCTCGGCCACAACTCAGTACATGTAATGGTGTACAAAATGGCCAGCGTGATCGACCTTGTGATGCACGTGGCTGGAGCCGGCGATATTGCATAAAGCAGCCTCCGGTTTGAGCGCAGCGATGTTGTGCAGCACCGGCCTTCCTTTCGTAATGGCGTCGATAAAGATCAAATCATATTGGTTGATCTCGTTGAACGGTGGCATCTCTTGACTTCAAACGAATGATCAACTGCCGCACATCGGCTGGGCACGGCGATATTTCTTGGAAAAGTCGAGCCAAATGACCGTTGGGAGGTCGAGCCAGGTGTTTTAGCGCGTTACCGATACAGCCCACATCCAGAGGATGCTGTTGCAGTTTCGATAAGAGGATCAGGGCGGTAGTCTGCCAATTAACGGCTAACGTTGACGTTGTCCTCAGCCATCCGTGGAAGCGGGGAAGTCCTGGGCACGCCGCGTTGCAAACAGTCAACAATTTTATCTCTACGCTAAACCGCGATATGCTGGGTGTACAGCCGGTTTCCGCCGCTTTACACGGGTGAGGGTCCCGTGTTCCGGCGTTAGTTTTAACGGCGGGTCAGATCAATCACCTGACTCACGACCATCGTTGGCTCACGACATAGCGCTCATCAATTGGTGCCTCGGCAATTTGGGCGCGTGCAGGTAATGCCGTGTCAAAAGTTTGAAATTGATGCTGCACATCAAAGCCAGCGCCTGGTTGAGAATGCCGACCATTTTTTCGGCATGCCTTTTCTTGATTGATTCATTGGTACTCATTGATTTACTCCTATAGCAAAAGATTAGAGATTAAGATGGGAAATGCTTATCGCGATAGAAGCAAACTGTATGCTTGAGGTAAGTGAAGCGCTGAATATCTCCCTGCCAGGTTGGGTTGAGTTTTAAAAGGGTTGGGGATGTCAACATGAATTGGAACGTGTAAATTTATTGAGGATAATGGCGCAACTCAGCTGATAGAAATTATTGTCTACGCTAATACGAATTTGCTGAGAATGTCCACCTCCCGCTCGTGCTGGGAAGCTCTGAACCGGATCAGAGACATCATCGGCCCACATCAGTCAGGCTCGCCTGGCCTGCTCTCTGATTTGAACCCGGGTGTCATCAGCAAAGGTCAGTCCAATCGGACCGGTTTGTGCAGCATGCAAGCGAAAATTAAAGAGCAGCCAAATTGTCTCGGCAATTTCCCTGCTGAAAATACGACGGCTTTGCATCCTCCGGCCACAGCCTAAAACCGTTGGCGAGCAATCCCTCTGATCGCCGGTTTGCAATGGTGTGGCTTTGCTCAAAAAGCTGCCGTGCAAGGCAAATCTTTCTTTGCAGGAGCACCTCGCCCAATGATTCAGGCTAGATCCCTCAGGTCGTTAAATTTCGGCAGGAATAAGTCTATAATTTTGGCCGTGATTTTTTCGCGCGATGTTGCACTCGATAGTAGGCGATTAGCCGTGCTGTAGTGGCAAAGCTAATATATTTGCATATCGCCTCGCAACAGCCTCGCAGCAGTGCAGAGCCTCTGATCGTCGCATTGAAGCGCTCATCTGGCTGACTTCTTCGGCGATGGGGCGGCGGAGTCTACTCAATCAGCGACCATTGGAGAGCAGCACCAGGTGTTCAGCGCATTCAAGCTTATAGAGTTTCGCATTATGCTCCAAGCATTCGTCACCGCCAATCATATAAGGAATACCAAGCTAAAATTGTCAGCAAGCCACCAAAGTCTGCGTTTCAACGGTGGGCTGCTATCAGTGTAAGTCGCGCAAAAGGCATGCTTCAGTGCGGCGATATTAAAAACAAACGCGTTCATATTTTGATTCTGTACTTTGTTCAACTCGATCACTGAGGCGCTGAATATTTTCTTTCTTATCAAAACCGTAGCTGCGCCACAAGCCTGATATCGCCAGCCGTTGGTGCAGAAAATCGGTATAGGGCAATGTGTCATAAACCTGCCCATCTTCAGCCAAATTTCGCCGTACGGGACAGTCGTGATTGATGCCCTTGCGTCCAGCGAATAACGATTATCCACGCGTCGGGTCTCGCGGGCTAACCTGCTCGCGGCCTGGAGTAACGCGAAGCGAGTTTGTAAACCACTGTTGGGTGACAGTTGCCACGAATGTTGAAAACGGCTATACCCGTGCTGGATTCGCCCAACGTCGGAAAACAACGTTCTGTTGGATTTCGGCGGCAATTTAGCTCGAGGGTCCAGCTATAGGTTGACAACCCATGCAGCCTCTCCATCTAATACTCGGACGCAGTTCGCAAAACTGCTCCGTTACCGTGTTGTGGCACTGTATCAGACCATTCATACCAGACTCATCGCCTCCCTTGAAGGTACAAAAATTGGTTGTTCTCAAGTAAATTACTCGTGTGGAATTATACTTGAGAAATTCTTTTGCTCCATCATCTAGCGAGTGGCATTGCTCGCTTTGTGCGAGTTACGCGAAAGTTGCGGATCATCGGCCATCCGGATGATTTAATCTCCAGCGTTCGAGGGTATGCAAGACAATAAACTCGAAATTATAGCTCGGTTTTGTTCCCATCGTTGATTTCAATCGGGGGCCAACGAAAAAAGGCGTTGAGGTATCCCAACCCTTTGGTTATTGGCAATGTATCACTGAGCAAAATCTTTGGGCTGAAAATTCGTATCATTCTGGATTTGCACGATACCATCGCCCACGACTTTAACACAAACAACCCTTGGCGGTAGGCGTAGCGGTCGGCATCTTCCACAACGTCCAAGCGGCCACGCCGGCATAAACTCGATAGGTCTTGTAACGGGGAAAACTCCAGAAACTCGGCCATATCCGCCAAGAAATCATTGGACATCACTGATCCGCAAGGTGCTTTTGACCTCGAGCACCACAATTTCATCGGAATTTTTCCAGTAACAGGTCAACCTCCATCGATCGGCCGTTGAGTTGACTTTTGGCCCTGGGAAACATGATTAACCTGAATGCCTCGCTGTCGAAAGAGATTGAGAGCATTAGGCTGGACCAGCGCTTCAATCAATTTGCCCCATTGGCTGGTAAACAGACCTGACAGTTGGTTGATTTTTGGTCTGTTTCTTTGAACTTGGCGTCGGTGTCTTTGAATTTGGCGTCAGTTTCTTTAAGAGTCATCTATCTGAACTTAGCGTCGGTTTCTTTGAACAAATCCCAAATCTCTGCCACCGCTTCCTATGTTTGTTCGGCCATTGTTCTACCCGAAAATAGCAACGTTAGTAGAAATTATACTCTATTATAATGCATCACCAAACAACGATCACTCATTCCTCTCTCGCTGCTTCAAATAGTCCATCAAACTACGCCTAGCCAAACATTTATTCCCTCAACCACGCCTAAAACCCTTCATACACCCAAAAATAATCACAATATACCGAATATGTCCGTAAAAATCGAAATATGTTCGTAAAAATCGAGATTTGTTCGTAAAAATCGAAATTTGTCTCTGAAAATTGGAAGAATTAAGTGCGCGTTGGAATTTGTCCCTGAAAATTGGAAGAATTAAGTGCGCGTTGAATTTGTCTCTGAAAATTGGAAGAATTAAGTGCGCGTTGAATTTGTCTCTGAAAATTGGAAGAATTAAGTGCGCGTTGAATTTGTCTCTGAAAATTGGAACTATTAAGTACGCGTTGGAATTTTCAATAAACGTGGCATCTGCCCCTCAGGAATTTAAGCCGGTTATTTATTCCAGGAAAACGTAGGGGAAGTAACCTTGAAAAGAAATGAAAAATAACTCTGTGATCTTTGTGCCTACTCCGCGTCCTCTGTGGTAAAAATCTCCGCCCGTATCCTTGATAATCGAGCGAATTTATTATTCATAAAAATAGTATCTCTACATCCGGCCCTGCATACTGCCCACATAACCGGTTAGCTCGATATAGCCATAACCACTCTGGCTGCCTTCAATCTGAACCGCCCCCTCCCAATAATCAAAGGAAACATTCAACTCTTGGTCGTTCAACAGCGGCGTAATGTGTAAATCGATGCCGGCCTGGGGAACAGCAAACTGCCACTCAGCCGGATAGGTGGCCTCGGTGTGCGGGCTGGTCCAGGTGTCCAGCGCCGTCATCTCGACATCCGCCAGCGTCAAATAGTCGGTGCTGCCGTCGGGATTGACGATAATGCCCGCCGAAACCGGATCAAAGCTGCCATCCTGGCGGCGGATGAAATAGAACATTACCTCACGGTTATCATCGAGTTGAAGCGAGAACCAATCCCACCCTTCCGCCTCTTTGCCCAAAATCGAGGTACTCCACTCGCGATCCATCCAAGTGTTGCCGGTCACGGCAAATGTGCCGCGCGGCGTCGTGATCGTGCCGGTAGTGGTATTATTCGTCAGCGAATAGTAATAGCTGGCGTTGCCCACCTCGTCGCTCTTCGCGCTCAGGCCGTGATCGCCTTGCAGCGCGGCCGGTTTCGTCTGCGCCAAAATTAGGTCGATACCGATGTCGCCATCGCTCGCCTGTAGCCGGACTTGTCCCGACTCGATTTCGCGGGCCTCCCAATCGTCGAGCCAGACGTGATAGGTGGGCAAGCCCTGCGCCCCGGCCAAGCCCGCTGCGGCTCGACTGAACCGCTCGTGCGCTTCAAAAGTCTCGCCGGTCGCGTCCGTCACGGTGAAATGGGCAAAATAAATCTGCCGCGTCGCCCACTCCGACGCTCGTTCGGGTTCGCCGGGCACGATTGCCCGCCGGAAGATGGTGAACTGGTAGCCGTAGCGGTTGCCGTCAGCATCGCTGAGGTTGCCGGTGTAGTACCACCACTCGGTCTGAAAATCGGGATGCGGGCCGTGATCGGCGGGGAATTCAAACTCGACGACCTTATCCGCCTTGGCGAAGCCCTCCGACCCGTACGCTTCAACGTTCGCTTCCTGCACGTTCGCCGATATTTCGTTCGATGCTCCCTCGACCTGATTGTACTGCACCAACACCAGTCCAGACAGCACCACCAGCGCCACAATAATCAATACTAAACGCATAAAATTACTCCGTAATTCCGTAGATCACCTTACACTTTTCGATCCAGCTTCACCTACTCAGGCAGCTTATTGTTAGGGCTGTAAATTTGCGTCATCCGCGAGAATTTTTACCACAGAGGACACCAAGTAGGCTCAGAGTTCTCAGAGTTTTTTCTTGGTGTTCTTGGTGTCTTCTCTGTGTCCTTTGTGGTGAAATCTTTTGGCTGCGTCTTGCTGCGTTACGATCTACCGACAACTCTACTCATTATCAATTATCAATTGTCAATTATCAATTGCTCTCACTCTTCCCGAATCGCCGTCGCGATTTGCAACTGATTCAACCGCAGCAGCGGGTAAATCCCCGCCAGCAGCGCCGCCACGAGCGCGACGATGAGCGCCACGCCGAAAATAGCCGGGTCGGTGCGCATTTGCAGCGACCAACCGAAAGAGCGCAGGTTGATAAAATGCACCAAAATATAAGCCAGCGCCCAACCAAACGGAATCGCCATCAGGCCGGCGGTCAACCCCATCAGGCCGGTTTCGAGCATCGTTTTACTCCACAGTTGCAGGATGCTCATGCCGTTGGCCCGCAGCGTGCCTAACTCGCGGGTGCGCTCCAGTTGCAGCGACATCAACGCGCTCAGCACGCCGATAAAGGCCACAATGGTCGCCAGCAGCCGTAAAGCAGCGGTAATCGTAAATGTCCGGTCGAACACTTCCAGCGCGTTGGCTTTGAGACTATGGTTCGAGGAGAACGACAGCCGGTAGTCAGCCGCGTATTGATCGGTTAATTGGCGCGTGAGCGTATCGGTTTGGGGCAGCGCCTCCGGGGTCAGAAAGAGCGAAACGTTGGACACGCCGGTATCGCTCGGCCAGAAGGTGCGATAGGTATCGAGCCGCATATAAACGTACCCCACCTCCGGCAGAGCGTAATCGTAAAAGATGCCCACCACCTCAAACGTCTTCGGCCCGCTTTCGGTGCGCAGCGTGATGGTCGAGGGGCCGTTCAGCGGCAGATTAAAGCGGCGGGCAAACACTTCGGAGATGGCGACCGCCCCATTGTTAATGGCTTCGATAACGGTATCGGTTGGCCCCACCGCCCAAATCAATGAATCTAAACGCCGCTGCTCATCGGGGTAGGCGCTGAAAGCGCGAACTTCGATGCGCTCATAATTTTCGTCGAGGACCACCGTCCCGCGCAGCATGTTGATATAATCGATGCCCTCGTGCTGCCGGATAGCGTCGATAAAGCCCGGGTCGATATCGCCTTCGACGCGCAGGCTTTGCCCGGCCGGACTGACATAAATATCGGCGAACAGGATGCTGTCGAGCCAGGTCACGACCGTGCCGCGAAAGGAGTCGATCATAATGCTGACGCCGATAATCACCGTCACCGCCAACATTAGCGCGGCAATCGTCACGGACGTGCGGCTGAGCGAGCGTATAATATCGCGTGGAGCCATCGCGCCGATAATGCCCAGCGCCCGCCGGGTGAGCGGCTGCACCAATCGCATTAAATATTTTGTGACGAGCGGCGTTAAAAACGCCGTGCCGATCAGCACGATGAAAATACCGGCAAAGCTAATCGCCAGCGAGTTGGATGCCAGGTTGAGTACAACCCAACCGGTGCCAATGATGACCAGGCCGATGAGCGTTAGCCACGGAATGAGCCGCTGCATCCGCGCCTCCTCGACCGAGCGTTTGAGCGCGCTGTTCGGCGGCACGGAGGTCGCTTCCAGAGCCGGAATAAAAGCCGCGAACAACCCCGCGCCCAACCCGGCCAAAAACCCTTTGATAAGGGTAAACGGCGTCACGGCCACACTTTGCACCGTCAGGGTAAAGAAAATGTCGTTGATGGTCTGCGTCACCAGCGCCACCAGCGCGCGCCCCATCAACACCCCCAAGCCCAGCCCAATCATCGCCCCGACCGCGCTCAAGGCCAGCGCTTCGAACAGGACGATGCCGAAAATTTCGCGGCGGGTGACGCCCAGACAGCGCAGCGTGCCCAGCACCGGGCGGCGCTGCACCACTGAAAAGTTGATGGTGTTATAAATCAAAAACATGCCGACCACCAGCGCCAGCAAACTCAACGCCGATAGGTTCAGCTCAAAGGCGGCGGTCATTTGGGTTAGCGTTTGGCTGCGCAGTTTGGCCGGTTGGAGTTGGGCATTGGCCGGCAGCAAGTCGCGAATAGGCTGCGTATCGGCCTCCTTCGGCAAAATTAGGTCGATGGTGGTGATGGCGCCGGGCATATCGAGCATCTCTTGGGCGGTGCTGATGTCGCTGAGGATGAGGCCATCGAGGGCGCTGCGGCTCATATCGTCGCTGGGGGCCAGCAGGCCCATCAGTTCGACGGTTTTGGTTTTATCCCCGGCCAAAATCGTCAGATGGTCGCCGGGGGTGAGGTTGTAGCGTTCGGCCAAACTTTGGGAGAGGAGAACTGTGTTGGGTTCGATCAGCAGGCTGATGAGCGCATCAGACGACAGGCCGCTGTTGCTGTCGCCCAGATAATTTCTAAACGGCCCTTCGGCAAAGGGATCGATGCCCAGCAGGTTGAGCGGCAGGTCATCCGCTTCCTGGAGCAGCACCAGCCCATTGACGGTTGGCGCGATATTATCCAAGCCTAAATCGACCCGCAGTTGGCGGTACAGCGAGGTCGGCAGGTCGCCGGGCTGGGCCGTAATTTGGTGGGTGGCTTTGCCGACGATGCTGTCGGTCGAGAGCGAAAAAGCCCGCCCCGCGCTGCTGTTAGCAATGTCGATGGCGACAATCATCGCCACACCCAGCGCGACGCCTAACACCAGGAGCAAACTTTGCACGGGATGCTTAGTGCTGTGCCGGACCGCGATCAGGCTTAAGGGGGACACTTTCATTCCGTATGTGCTTTCTGGGGATGGTAAGGCAGCAACGAGCCATGCGTAACGCGGTAAGTTTTGTCGGCCAGCGCGATATATTCCGGGTTGTGGCTGGCCATAATCAAGGTTTTGTTGGCCTGGCGCGTCAACTCCAGCAGCAACTCGATGATAGTCTGGCCGGTTTCCTCGTCGAGGTTGCCGGTCGGTTCATCGGCCAGCAGCACGGTGGGATTGTGCAGCACAGCGCGCAAGATGGCCACACGCTGCTGCTCGCCGCCGGAGAGGCGGTCGGGGAAGGCATCTTGGCGATGGCTCAGACCGACCCGCTCGATCATCGCCTTGACCTCTTTATCCTTGGCGGCGTTGACCCCGCCGTTGAGCTGCATCGGCAGGGTGATATTTTCAGTGACGGTCAAGGTCGGGATGAGGTTGAAGAATTGGAAGATGAAGCCGATGTGCTCGCGCCGGAAGAGGGTGCGTTGGTGCTCGCTGAGGCGGTTGATCGCCGTGCCGTTGACGAAAATATCGCCGCTGTCCGGCGCGTCGATGCCGCTGATCAGGTTGAGCAGCGTACTCTTGCCCGAGCCGCTCTGGCCGAGCAGCAAAATAAATTCGCCAGGGTCAAAGCTCAGGTTGACCTTATCGAGAATAACGCGGCTCTGTTTGCCTTCGGTGTAACTTTTAGTGAGATTTTTTAGTTCGACAATGGGTGGTTGGTTCATAGGTTGTTTTCTTTGGGATGATAGTTTTATTATGAACAGGCTAAGGCAAAGAGTGGGAAAGAAATTTTTGTTAGAGTAGCCTGCGCTTGTTAAAGTGAACGTTTCATGCGGTTGACACTATTATAGTCGATGATACTCAAGTAATACTCAAAAATAGAAATTCAACAGATCGCAGTTTTACATGAAAGTGGGTAAATAGAACGCAGATCGTACAGATCACACGGATGAATACGGATTTTTTGAAGTTAAATCAAGCCTTATCTGTGAAAATTCGTGTGATCCGTGTCATCCGCGTTCTATCATTTCTCATCAAATCTTGAAATCGTGATCAATTGAAATCATTTCCTTACGTTCCTAAGTCCTGGCTGTCTAGGTTTTATATTGTAGGGTGACGGGATTAATTGTCGATTAATTGTCTATATATTATCCAAAGTTAAGCGATACTCGTATTACTCCGTGATACATTTCACAAATAATATGATAAATGTAGCAATGGATCATCTTGGTGTCAATATCTGCCTGAGTTTAACTATTGGCGGTGTGACTTGCGCTAATATAGCGACTTCACTACCGTACAGTTTTAATGAAAGGAATGAAGATTTAAGAAACGGCTACCACTCGGGGTAAACTCAATTTTCACCACAAAAAAGGAGTGAACCCAATGAGTGATAACCGCCAAGTCTATCGTGGCATAAAAAAAGGATTGCTGCAACTTTACCCCAAACAATTAACTGGAAATCAAGTTCGTCATCTCAATACGCTAACAGGAATGATGACGGGGATAGTCCAAGGCAAACGCTGTCATTTTGAAACAATGGCCTCAAAAACGCCTGGTTCAGGCAAAGTAACCAGTCGGGTCAAACGGTTCAGTCGCTACACCCAGAATGAGAGGATTGACCAAGAGACGTACTTTATGCCCTTCATCGAAGAGTTGGTGTTTGGGTTAGCCCACCGGGGTACGCTGGTTGTAGTCATGGATGGTAGCGAAGTAGGACGCCATTGTTTGGCCTTGGTGGTCAGTATGGTGTACAAGGGTCGCGCCTTACCGCTGGCCTGGACCGTGGTCAAAGGCAGCAAAGGGCACTTTCCTGAGACGGCCCACATTGAATTATTGGACCAAATCAAAGCCATCATTCCAGCTGAAACGGATGTCATTTTTCTGGGTGATGGTGAATTTGACGGTATCACCTTACAAGCCGAAATCGAAGGGGCTGGCTGGCATTATGCGTGTCGTACCGCTCATAATTGTTGGGTCTGTGAACAAGGTAACTGGCTGCAACTCAACGAACTGAGCCAACAAGCCGGTGATTATGTTTGTTTGTCCAATGTCGCGTTCACCTTACAAGCTTATGGCCCGGTAACAACTATTGTCTGGTGGCATCCGGATTACAAAGAGCCTATCTATCTGGTCTCTAATTTTGAACTGGGGGATGAAGCCATCTATTGGTATCGCCACCGGTTCCGCATCGAAACCTTTTTCTCTGACCAGAAAAGTCGAGGCTTTCACCTACACAAAAGCCATATTGATGACCCAGAGCGGTTGGCTCGCTTAATGATCGCCGCTTGCCTGGCTTACATCTGGATCATCTTTCTGGGTGTTATCGCTCACCGGGATCAATGGACGGCCATCATTCATCGCACTGACCGCTGTGATTTAAGCCTTTTTCAATTAGGTCTGCGTTTGTTAGACCATTTTCTCAATCTTGATTTACCCATTCCTTTTGCTTTAGCTTGGGTTGATTAAAAGTGTATGGTAGTGAATATAGCGACGAAGAGTTGAAGCAGTTTCAAATTAGTGGTTACGGTTTCTAACTCAACTCCGGATCCACAATCCAACCCTCATTCGGATTACAGTGGGCCGGAATGCCGTAGCCGGCGTCGGCTTGGGTGTAGGCCCAGGCGGCCTGGATCGCACACAGCAGCGCGTCGAGGCCGTCGGCGGTGGGGTCTTGAATGAATTGGGCAGCCAGGTCGTTATCCATGTCAAGACGCAGCCCATAGTATTCGAGAAGTTCGGCAGAGCACAGTCTGGCGATGAGTTCGCGGCGGGCGGTTTCTTGTTCTACGGTTTGTTTTGTGGGGGAGTCGTTCTTGTAACTGCGCTGGTCGAGCCATTTGCGGGCCACCAGCGCGGGATAGGCTTCAAGAGCGATCCGGTTATCCTCGGTGGGGTGGCAAGGCAGAATGCTTACCCCAGCTCGCAATAAACGCGGCGCACCCTTAAAGAACATTTTGCCGACGGGTACGCCGTGCAGCATCATCGGGCTGAGCGACTTGGCTTTGGCATCGGTCGTACGCAGGTGGTGTTTGTCGCCCGTGGGTCGGGCCTGTCGATAGGCGCTGATGATGGCCTCAAATTCATCCTGACTCATCGTAGCTATATGTTCCACGTAGCCGGCCCAGGTTGTGGGCCAGCCTAAATTATCAATTAACTTTTGCGGCTGGCCAAAAGGAAAATCAAAGCCCGCCACCCACGGGCCGCGCCGTTTAAGAAAAACTTCGAACTCATTCAAACTGGCAATTTTGAAGAAGCGATCGGGGTGTAAAACCGTATCGTCTACATGGCACAGTAGACAGGTAATCGGCTTGCGTCGACCGGGGGTGCTGGTGAAATCAAGCCCGTAGATATCCATGTTTGGTCCTTTCGATGTAAACCTAGGAATTACGCACTTGAAGTTTATCGTACAAACTTAGATCGGTTTTTCGGAATTTCTATTGGCATCAACGGATATTATTGGCGCCCCATGTTTTGTTGCGTAGGCTTAACGGCCACAACTCTATCCGGTTGCTTCGGCAGCGGTGAGAACTCGCTCTCCATAATCGGCCATAGAAATCCAACCACACCAAAGCCAAATAAGATGCCGGTCACCAGACGCAGCAGCGAATTGAGTGATCCGAACATGTCATCGACGTAAAATCCGGGAGGAAAGGCATGAAACGTGAGCCAGGCTGCCCAGTCATTGGTTTGCCGAAATTGCAGGCGTAGAGCGTCGTTGATAAGATGGGTGGTGCCGTCGAGCGCCATCGGTAGAATAAAAAGGAAGAAGAGCCACCAAGGCATAGGCGGCCAACGGTAGCCCAACTCGCGCAGCAGGGCGTAGATGAGGCCAAAGATGAAAATCGACATATACATGCCGATCATCCGATCTGACCAAGCCACCTTCCAACCCATGTCAACCGTGCCGATAAACTGCCGCCGTACCAACTCGTTACTGATTTCCGGAAGGGTTCGGCCCCAGGCTTCGGCAATTTGGGCTTGGGTGTAGCTGAACTGCGGCCCGAAGAGAAACCATGATCGCTCCGGCAGTTGGTGGCAGAAGAAGCTATAGATGAAATAAACCGCGCGTCCTGGCCAGGTTAGGCCGATAGCCATAAAAATAGGAGCCAGCCAGGGGAGGATAACAAAAATACCCCAGGCTGAATTGAACCCCAACAACCAGTGTTTTTCTAACCAACGGTTGATTTTGTCCCCCGTCGATGGTTTGGTTGAGGGTGCTACCACCGGTGGGGTAACGATTTCCGGATTATTCATTACAAATCGTCCAATTATGCGAGTCAGGTAACAGTCACTTTACTGTAGCCAAGTGACTATTACCTTTTGAAATGGGTAAACCTAATTTAATTTGATAGCTCAGTGGATATCATAGCGGCAATAGGAGCGGATGTCAACAGGGGTAATTTAGTCAAGGGTTCCAAGGATTTACAATCCCGGCAGCCTGCTATTATTAACCGTACCCTTCAGTGCGTAGGGCCTCGAGATCGGCATCGACCATAAGTCTGATCAGGCCGGGAAAATCGACCGACGGCTTCCAACCTAACTGGGTGTGGGCTTTGGTCGCATCGCCGATCAAGAGATCAACTTCCGCCGGGCGGTAGAATTTCTCATCGATCACGACGTGTTCCTCATAATTTAACCCCAAATAACTAAAGGCCACTTCACACAACTCGCGCACCGAGTGCGTTTCGCCGGTAGAAACCACATAATCGTCCGGCTCATCCTGTTGCAGCATCAACCACATGGCCTGCACGTAATCGCCGGCGTAACCCCAGTCGCGCTGCGCTTCCAAATTGCCCAGCCGTAGCTCATTTTGCAAGCCAAGTTTGATGCGAGCCGCGGCGTGGGTTACTTTGTGCGTGACGAACTCTAACCCTCGGCGCGGCGACTCATGGTTGAAGAGAATACCTGAGCAGGCATACAAATTGTAACTTTCTCGATAGTTGACGGTAATCCAATGGCCGTAGACCTTAGCTACACCGTAAGGGCTGCGGGGGTAGAAAGGGGTGCTCTCAGTTTGGGGAACTTCCATCACCTTACCGAACATTTCACTGGAAGAGGCTTGGTAGAAGCGGATATCCGGGTTGACAATGCGAATAGCATCGAGCACGCGGGTGACGCCTAGCGCCGTGAACTCGCCGGTGAGTACAGGCTGTCGCCACGAGGTCGGGACAAATGATTGAGCGGCTAAGTTGTAAACTTCTTGAGGATCATACTCGCGCAGAATGTCAATCAGCGACATCTGGTCGAGTAGGTCACCCTGAACAATGTCCAGAGCTTCTAATTCTTGCAGGTGGGCAATTCGGTCAAAGTTGACCGTGCTGCTGCGTCGCACCATGCCGATCACCTGATAGCCTTGTTCTAGTAGAAATTCGGCCAGGTACGATCCGTCTTGGCCGGTGATGCCGGTAACTAAGGCTCTTTTACGACTCATAATCTATCTCCTAAATTCATAACTAAGTGGTTTGTTTTACTTCTTTGCGCCAATAATCTAGTACGCGCTGTAAACTGTCTTCAAATTTGTACAGCGGCTGCCAGCCGGTTTGGGTGCAGAGTTTGCTGTTGTCAGCGTAAATGACCGGGATATCGGAGGGGCGCATCCGATCCGGGTCCGGTTCAATTTCAATCCGAATGTTAGAATAGTTGAGCAAAACATCCAACAGATATTGAATGGAGTAAGCCCGGCCCGTGCCGATATTATAGGCTTCACCAGACTCCCCATATTCAACCAGCAGCGCATAAGCCCGGGTGACATCAATGACATCGGTGAAATCACGTTGGGCCTCCAAATTACCGACAAAAATGATCGGTTCGTTGAGTCCGGCTTCAATCTGCGCGATTTGCTTGGCAAATGAGGCAGCCACAAAAAACGGATTTTGTCGTGGGCCAATATGATTGAACGCTCGCGCCCGTAAGACATCGACTCCCCGGCTGAGGTAATATTGCAAGGCCATCACGTCTTGAGTGACTTTGCTGACTCCATAAGGATTTTGGGGGTGAAGTGGGGTGTTTTCCCTAACCGGCAGTTGATCCTCAGCGATGCGGCCGTACACCTCGTTCGAGGTTGAGATCAACAGACGCGCCGACGAGCCGTACTTCACCATCGCTTCTAAGATGTTAAGCTGGGGACGAATATTGTTCTCCATTGTATCCCACGGATCTGACCAGGAGCGGGGAACAAAGGCCTGTCCGGCTAAATGATAAATTGCATCAGGTTGGACATCGCTAATGAGTTGATCAACGGCGTTGGGGTCACGCAAATCGGCAATGATCGGCTCGATGGGTTGGCTCAGATAATCTAATCTTTTAGTGTGGCTACGGGCCACACCGACCACCTTGTCACCCCTATCGAGTAATATTTGGGCCAGATGACTGCCGGCAAAGCCGGTAATGCCTGTAATTAATGCCCGCACTGAGGTCTCCTTGAAAAAACTGCCGGGATTATATGCCGCAGGGCATTATAATCCACTTCATTTTAACCGCAAAGCATTCTGGCACTCAATAAAACGATAGCCGGCCCAAATTTTGGCATGCATTATTAAACGCACCTTAAAAAATCCAACTGCCAACTAGACAGGTGGGGTAAAGTGGGTTATAATGTGGAGACATGTGGGGCAAAGTGGGGTGAAATGGGTAATAGAACACTTGTTCTAAACCCCAAATGGGGGAAAATGCCCCACTATGCCACAAGGCGCGCGCTATGTTTTTAGGTGAGTACGAACATACAATTGACGATAAAGGGCGATTGACCATCCCTGCCAAGTTTCGCGACGAACTTGAAAGCGGTCTGGTTATCACGCGCGGTCTGGATGGATGTCTATGGGCCTACCCTCGCGGTGAATGGGAAAAAGTGACCGAGAAAATTGCCGAACTGCCTTCATCCGACCAGAACGTCCGCAACTTTGTGCGTTTTTTCTTCTCTAGCGCCTTTGACTCAATTCCCGATCGTCAAGGCCGGGTGCTTATCCCTCAAAATTTGCGCGAATATGCCGGTATCAGTAGTGAAACCGCCGTAATCGGGGTGATGAATCGTCTGGAACTTTGGAGTCCCACCAAATGGGCCGATGTCTTCGCTAAAGTAGAAGAAAACCCCGAAGCCATTGTGTCGCAACTGCAAGATTTAGGTGTCAAGTTCTAGAGTTTCAGGCCGTCTCTCTTAGGGCAACACCGTCAATGAAAATATCTGACTATTGACTACCGCATGTTTTAGGAAATGGGTCGGTAGGTCAGTTTCTCTTAAGAGGTCGTAACTAGTGAGTGTCGAGAGAAAATGCATATACCTGTTCTTTTACAAGAAGTTCTTGACGCTCTACAGCCAAAACCCGGCGGTGTTTACATCGATGGGACGGTTGGCGCCGGCGGCCACGCTGCCGCGATTTTACAGGTCTGCGCTCCGGATGGGCAGCTTTTTGGGCTAGACCAGGATGAAACCGCACTAGACCTGGCCCGTCGTCAATTGGCTGAATTTAAGGATAGAGTTCACCTCCTTCATTATAACTTTGACCAGTTGGCCGAGGTAGCCCGGCGTTACGCCATTCCCCCGGCCGACGGCATTTTACTCGATATCGGCGTGTCGTCGATGCAGCTCGACCGGCCGGAACGAGGCTTTTCGTTTCAGGTCGATGGTCCGCTCGATATGCGGATGGATCCCTCGGCTCCCGAGTCGGCCGCCGATTTGGTGAATCACCTACCGGAAGAGGAACTGGCCAACCTCATTTACCGGTACGGAGAAGAACCACGTAGCCGCCGGATTGCCAGAGCCATTGTCCAGGCCAGACCTATCACCGGCACGCTGCAACTGGCCGAGATTGTGGCCAAAGCCGCCGGTGGGCGCAAGGGATCAGGTCGAAGAAAGATCCATCCGGCCACCCGTACATTTCAAGCCTTACGAGTGGCGGTTAATGATGAACTGGGCGTTCTGGAACGAGTTCTGCCGCAAGCCATCGAGCTTCTGAAACCCGGTGGACGACTGGCCGTCATCAGCTTTAACTCTTTAGAAGATCGCCTGGTAAAACAATATTTTAAGCGCGAAGCGCAGGATTGTATCTGTCCACCCGATCAACTTTTTTGTACGTGTAGACATAAAGCTACTGTCGATATTATAACCAAAAAGCCCGTAACGCCTAGTTCGGCTGAAATAGATGCCAATCCACGAGCCCGTAGCGCAAAGCTGCGGGTTGTTGAGTTAATAAGGGGATAATATTATGTCAAGTAACACCATGATTAGCCTTCGACCAGCTAATGTCATCCGCCAGATACCGTGGCGTTTGGGTAGTAAAACCGCCCTGGGCTTTATTCTGATTTTGGCTATCTTTAGTTTAGTCGGTTGGTTGTACCTGACCAATGCCAGTACGGTCACGGCCACCAGCTATCGCATCGATGAGCTGCGCTTTGAGCTTGATCAATTGCGAAACCAGAATGCCGCTTTGATTCTGGAAATTGCCGAACTCGAGGCGCTTGATCGAATTGAAACCAGGGCTACCGAACTTGGCTATAGACCCATTGCCGACGTGCAATATATCGCCGTGGACAACTATCCCATTTCCCAAGAACCGGTCGAATCAAGCTATCAAGTGGTGTATGTTGAGAACAGCGTCGATGACTACATTGATGATGTTGAACAACCGGGTTGGTGGCAGGTCAAGTTGGATACGTTAGTGGCCTGGTTTGAAGGCCGAGATGTAGACGTGTTGACCCGGTAAAGGAACTTTTTGATCGTTTAACCCTAACCTATGGAACAGGCAAAGTATCGTATTTATACCATAATGGCCATTATGTCCGCCGCTGGATTAGTGCTTATTGGGCAGTTGGTCCGCTGGCAGGTCATCGAGCATCACCGCTTTGCGACGTGGGCCGAAGAGGAACACCAAGACGAAGTGGTCATCCCGGCCCGCCGGGGCGAGATTCGGGATCGAACCGGCCATCTGTTGGCGACGGATTTAATCGAGTATGACATTTCGGCCAGCCCAAAAATTATTGCCGATCCGGACGGCACCGCCGATCGACTGGCGACCCTATTGGATATGCCGCGCAATGAGATTTATCAGATTCTAACCAGTAAAAAAGCCTGGATGCCTCTCAAAAATAATGTCCCTCAGTCCATTGGTGAAACGATTTTGGGCTGGGATACCGTCGGTTTGCTGGCCGAACCGCGTTCAAAGCGAGTTTACCCAGAAGGTGATCTGGGCGCTCATTTTTTGGGCTTTGTGAATAACAACGGCAATGGGTTTTATGGCGTGGAAGGCTATTATGACAATATGCTCAACGGCAGCCCCGGCCTGCAAGCCGGCGAGCGCAGCCCCTTTGGCGATCTCATTCCCTTGGGCGTCAGCCGCTTCGTGCCCCCGGTGAGCGGGCCAACGCTTTATCTGACCATTGACCGTGGGGTACAGTACGTTGCGGAAAGAGAATTGGAAGACGCGGTGCTGCGATACGGGGCGCAGAGTGGTTCGGTGGTGGTGATGCAGCCCAAAACCGGCGCCATCTTGGCGATGGCCGGTTACCCCAGCTACGATCCCAACAACTATGGCGTCAGCAACGAGTACCTCTTTTCAAACCCCACCGTCAGCGAGCAGTATGAACCTGGCTCGGTCTTCAAAATTGTGACGATGGCGGCCGGTCTGGATGCTGGGGCTGTCGGGCATTTGGGTACGATTTATGACGGCGGCTCGATTGAAGTGGGCGGGCGCGTGATCTACAACTGGGACCGAAAGAGCCACGGTGAAGTGGATATGACCGATGTCCTGGCCAAGAGTTTGAATGTGGGTGTGGCTCAGATTGCCGTCGCGCTGGGCAAAGATCGATTTTATACCTACATGAAACGCTTTGGCTTCGGCCAACTCACCGAAATCGATTTGGGCAACGAAGGGCCGGGGACGCTCAAAACGCCTAAAGATGCTAACTGGCACGAAAGCGATCTGGGCACCAATTCATTTGGGCAAGGCATTGCCGTTACGCCGGTCCAGATTGCGGCCGCCGTGAGCGCCGTCGCCAATGATGGCTTGTTGATGAAGCCTTACATCGTCCAGCGAATTGTTGACGGCGACCGGCAGGTCGAGGTCCAGCCGACCGTCATTCGCCAGGCGGTCACGGCGGAAACGGCTCACAAGTTAACCGATATGCTGGTTGAAGCCCTGACCCGCAGCGAGTCGGCCTCTTTGGTGCCGGGTTATCGGGTGGCGGGCAAAACAGGTACGGCCGAGATTCCGGTGCCGGGTGGCTACCATCCCACCCTGACGCTGGCCTCATTTGCCGGCTACCTACCCGCCGATGACCCAGAGTTGCTCATCCTGGTGATTATTGACCGGCCAACCTCATCTCGCTGGGGCAGTGAAACCGCTTCGCCAACCTTCAAACGGATTGCCGAACAGTTGGCCGTTTTGCTGAATATTTTACCCGATGATATTCGTGAGAGCGCCGCGATCGAGGGCGAGGCGCAGTTGACATTAAATAATGAACCGTAACCCATCATGATTTTAGCCGATGTGATCGAAAGTCTAACCGGATATCAGATTGAAGCGCCGCAGCTAATTAGCCAGGTCGTAATCGACTCGCGGGCAGCGCAACCCGGTTCGCTGTTTGTCGCTTTGCCCGGCGAGCAGACCGACGGCCATAATTTTGTGGCGGCTGCCTTCCGGCAAGGCGCCATCGCGGCCCTTGTTCATCAGGCGGTCGAGGTCTGCCGGCCGGAACAAACGCTGCACGTGGGACAATTTGCCGCCGGTCAGCCGCTGCCGCCATCGCCCTTCTGTTTGCAGGTTGATGATACCTTACTAGCCTTGCAGCAGTTGGCCGCTTTTTGGCGCAGTAAATTTAGCCCAAGAGTGATCGCTGTTACCGGCAGCGTCGGCAAAAGTACGACCAAAGAACTAATCTGGAGCGTTTTATCAACCCGCTACCATACGCTCAAAAGCGCGGGCAATCAAAATAACGAGATCGGTTTGCCGCTGTCTTTGCTAAAGCTTGAACCCTCATGTGAGCGGGCCGTACTGGAAATGGGTATGTACGATCTGGGCGAAATCGCTTCGCTGTGTGCCTTGGCGCGACCGCATATTGGTGTGGTAACCAATGTTGGTCCGGTTCACTTGGAGCGGCTAGGGACGATGGAGCGCATTACGCAAGCTAAATCGGAGCTGGTCCAGGCCCTTCCCCCCGCTAACGAGGGTGGAGTGGCTGTTCTAAACTATGATGATCCTCGGGTGCGTCCGATGGCGAATTTAACCTCGGCGCGGGTGTTTACCTACGGTTTATCTGAGGCAGCGGATCTCTGGGCCAGCGATGTCGAAAGCGCCGGTCTGGAAGGAATTCGGTTCGCGTTTCATTATCAGGACGATACTATTCATGCCCGTGTGCCGCTGCTGGGCCGGCATAGCGTTCACACCGCCCTGCGAGCGGCGGCTGTAGGGTTGGTTGATGGTTTGGCCTGGGAAGAGATTATGACCGGCTTACAGTCCTTGCCGCGCTCGGCTCAACTGCGACTGGTCTCAGTGACAGGGCCAAACCAATCGACGCTGTTGGACGATACCTACAACGCCAACCCGGCTTCGACTATCGCCGCGCTGAATTTGCTGGATGATTTGGCCGCCACCAAAAAAATTGCTGTGTTAGGCGAGATGATGGAATTGGGCAGTTTTGAAGAGGAAGGGCATCGCAAGGTGGGCTGCCGGGCCGCCGATGTGGTCGATTTGCTGATTGCCATCGGCCCTCGAACACGATTTTTAGTAGCCGAAGCTCGCGCCTGCGGTTTAGCCGCCTCAAAAATATTGGAATTTGACACCAATCAACTGGCGATTGACTATCTCAATGATACATTGGCGCCCGGCAACATTGTGCTTATCAAAGCCTCATTATCGCGGAGGATGGGCGAAATTGTGTCGGCCTTGGCGATTCAGGGCGAGGCAGCGCAGAAGGAATAAACGGTGGATTTGAAGCTACCGGACGGAATCGATCAAAAAGGCAGACCATGGCTTATTCGCTTACCCTGGGAACTATCTCATTTATTCTGGCGGTCATTTGGGGGCGTCCGTTGATTAACGTCTTACGCGAATGGAAGATTGGCAAATCGATCCGCATCGAAGGGCCGAGTACCCATCAAGTTAAAACCGGGACGCCCACGATGGGCGGGCTGATGATCTTGATCCCGGTGTTGGTGGTGACCATCGTGCTGAATGTGGCCAATTTAATGGGCTTTACCTTGATTGGGCGTTCGGTATTAGTGCCGATGGGGGTGATGGTGGCCTTTGGTACGTTGGGGGCTATCGATGATTTGATTGGGGTCAGGGTCATCCCGACCGGCTTAGTGGGCCGTCATAAGATATTGTGGCAAACCATATTCGCTTTGATTACGGCCCTCTTTCTGCATTTTGCGCTTGATCTAACCAGTATCGCCATTCCGGGGGTGGCCGACAAAATCGACATTGGCTGGTTCTATATTCCGGTCGCGATGTTCATTATTGTTGGTACCTCAAACGCTGTAAATTTAACCGACGGCCTGGATGGCCTGGCCGGGAGTATCGCGGCAGTGGCGTTTGCCGCCTATGGCGTTATTGCTTTTTTACAAGGACAAATTTGGCTGGTGGCGTTCGCTTTTACGGTGGTGGGGGCGGTGTTGGCCTTTCTATGGTACAACGCCCACCCGGCCGAGCTATTTATGGGCGACACCGGCTCTTTGGCGATAGGGGCCACGCTAGCCGTGGTGGCCTTGATGACCGGGCAGTGGCTGCTGCTGCCGGTGGTCGGCTTTGTGTTTATGGCCGAAGCGATCTCGGTGATTTTACAAGTCGGCTACTTTAAGCTCACCGGCGGCAAACGTCTGTTTAAGATGAGTCCGCTGCACCATCACTTTGAATTACTTGGCTGGTCTGAAACGCATGTCACCCAACGTTTCTGGTTGATCGGCATTTTGACCGCCATGTTAGGTATCGCTCTGGCGCTTATTTGAGCGAGATAAGACCTGACAGGTTTCCGAGTAACGTTGGCGAGAACGAGTCGATCCGATCGGAACCCGATTGAGGGTAAAGTTAGCGTTTTGAAAACCTGTCAGGTCTAGTCTGAGTAGTTACAGAAACTGTCCAATTAAGTCTATTCTAATGAGGAGATTGCAACAATGAAAAACGCTCAAGTTCAAACCGTAAACCGTCGACCCCGAGTGTATCCGGAATTGGTCAAACCAGTCGTCGTAACCGAGCAAGATGCGGCCTATCATGCCGCGTTGGAACTGGTGGCGCGTATCGATGATGACCTCAGTCGAGGTATTCGCCATTATCGCACCAAAGCCGGACAACTGCTGACCACCCTTGATGAAGTCATTCGGGCTATTCTGGCCGATGATCTGCTGGTGCCGGAGCGGCACGAAAGTGAACTGGCCTGGACTCAGGAATTGGCTGCCTGAATATTTCAACGGTGTGATTTAAGACATTTTCGATTTTCCGGCGTGGTACGTAGAGCGTAGCATACGGCGTCGCTGTGGATTACGCTCTGCGTGTCACAGCCTGGTGAGGTAGAGAGTGATTAACCTGTGGTGATTTATGGTAGATGTTAAGATGTTGTCGGGGATGCGGATAGTAGTGGTTGGTCTGGCCCGGGAAGGAATTGCCCTGGCCAGTTACCTGAGCAACCACAACTTGACCGTGACCGGTACCGATCTTCGAACCGAAGCAGCGATTGGTCCAGCTCTGGCTCCATTGCAAGCGTTGGACCTACCGTTAGTGCTGGGCGAGCATCCCCTGTCTCTCCTCGATGAGGCCGATCTGCTGTTTGTAAGCCCTGGGGTGCCGTTGGAGGCTAATTTTGTGCAGCAAGCGGTCGCCCGCAAAATTCCACTTTGTACCGAAAGTAAACTGTTTTGCTATTTATGCCCGGCCCCCATTATGGCCATTACCGGATCGAGTGGTAAAACCACCACCACCACCTTGGTTGGCAAAATCATGGAGGCGGCGGGCCGGAGAACGTGGGTGGGTGGCAATATCGGCCGGCCGCTTATCGGTGAGATCGACCGGATTGCGCCGGAGGATATCGTGGTGATGGAGTTGAGCAGTTTTCAATTGGAATATTTCCATGCCCAGCTCAACCAAGCGGTTGATGTGGCGGCGCTGCCAACCCCGGACCCGGAGGGGCTGGCCGGTCTTCTGGGCAATTTTAGCCCACCGATCAGCGCGATCCTCAATATCACCCCGAACCATCTGGATCGACACCCTTCCATGAAACATTATGTCCGGGCCAAACGGGCCCTCATCAACTATCAGGGCCGATCAGGCGTAGTCATTATGAATTTGGACAATGATATGACCCGGGCCATCGGCAATCAGTTTGGTCCAAAAGTGCGCTGGTTTAGCTTAGAAGCGCAGCCGCCGAATGGGGCCGGCCTGGTGAATGATAATTTGGTCCTGTTTGATCAAAACCTCAAACCTCAGCACTTGGCTCACAAGCAGGCGATTAAACTGCGGGGGGGACACAACCAGGCCAACATTTTGGCCGCCTGCTTGTTGGCTCGCGAGGCCGGGGCGCCGGTGGAA
Organism: Anaerolineales bacterium; assembly: GCA_020634855.1. Classification (GTDB taxonomy): domain Bacteria; phylum Chloroflexota; class Anaerolineae; order 4572-78; family J111; genus JAGRBY01. The sequence goes on along the minus strand of JACKAU010000011.1, from coordinate 12,833 downwards.
GCCATGCAAGGCGTCATCACCAGCTTCACCGGTGTTGAACACCGGTTGGAATTGGTGCGACAATATCATCAGGCCGCGTATTACAACGACAGCATCTCAACCAGTCCGGAACGGCTGCTGGCAGCCCTTCACTCCTTTAGCGAACCGATCATTTTGTTGGCCGGCGGCCGCGATAAACATTTGCCTTGGGAAGAAGCTGCCTGGTTGATTTTACACAAAACACGCGACGTAATTTTGTTTGGCGAATCGGCCGATTTGATCGCTGAATTTATCGAGGCGACTCGCACTCACGTGCCTTCAGCCAAGACCGTCGTCCATCGCGCCGCCGATTTGGATGAGGCGGTAACTCTGGCCGCCCATCTGGCCGAACCCGGCAATGTCGTCTTACTCTCACCCGGCTGCGCCAGCTACGATATGTTCAAGGATTACGTAGAACGCGGCCGCCGATTTAAGGAACTGGTAAACCAGTTGTGAGTAGTCAGTAGTCGGTAGTCAGTAAAAGGTAATTCATTGTATTTCATATTTCTACATTCTCAATTCTCAATTCTTAATTCTTAACTATGTCTTCAAACTCGGAAGAACTGCATCGAATAGATTATTTACTGGTCATCGCCGTAGTGACCTTATTGATTATTGGTCTCATGATGATTTATAGCGCGACCTTTGCCTTGGGCTATCAACTGTACCAACAGCCGACCTACTATTTTATTCGGCAGTTGTTGTGGTTGGGCATCGGGGCCTTGGCGATGATTGTTTTTACGGTTATCGAATACCATACCTGGCAGCGCTACTCAGTGTTAATTATGGCGGGGAACATTCTGTTGTTGCTGGTGGTGCTGGCCATTGGCGACGAGCGTTTTGGCGGGCAGCGCTGGCTCTTGAACGGCTCAATCCAGCCGTCGGAGTTGAGTAAGTTGGCCATTGTGATCTACATTGCGGCTTGGTTGTCTTCAAAAGGAGACAAAATTAAACAGCTGAGTTACGGTCTGGTCCCCTTTGCGATTTTGTTGGGGCTGATCACCGGCTTGATTATTCTCCAGCAGCATTTGAGTACGGCCCTGCTAATCGCTGCCACGGCGGTATCGATGTTTTTTATCGCCGGAGGTAATTTATTGCAGATTTTGGTTAGCTGCCTCTTGGGCAGTGTGACCCTCTATTTCTTGATTATTCGCTCATCTTACCGGCTGGTTCGAATTGCCGCTTTTCTCGACCCGCTGAGCAGCGACCCGCTGGGGGATGGTTATCAAATTAGGCAGATTTTGATTGCGCTGGGGTCGGGCGGGATTACCGGCTTAGGGCTAGGAGCCAGCCGCCAAAAATTCGGTTACATTCCCGCTTCCCACACCGATGGGATTTTTGCCATTTTGGGCGAAGAACTGGGACTGATTGGCTGTCTGGTGGTGATTGCTTTATTTGCTTTTGTGGCGTATCGCGGCTTTCGAATTGCGCTGGCCGCAAATGACTCGTTTGGCACCATTCTGGCCTCCGGAATCACGTGTAGTCTAGTTTTTCAAGCCCTGGTTAACATCGGGGTGGTGACGGCCAGCGTGCCGTTTACGGGGGTCCCGCTGCCGTTGATTAGCTTCGGAGGCTCATCGCTGGTGGTTACTATGGCCAGTTTGGGACTGCTGCTGGCCGTTTCTCGGCGGACCATGCCGGCCAGCCGCGAGGAAAAAGAGGAAGAGCGTGAGGCTAATGATCTCAGGCGGCGGAACCGGCGGGCACGTGTACCCCGCGCTGGCCGTAGTCCAAAGCCTAAACCGGCTGTGCGCTGAGGCCCACATCCGGCCCAAGATTTTATGGGTCGGCAGCGTTGGCGGGCTGGAGCAGCAGTTGGTGGAGCGAGTCGGACTGGAGATCGAGTTGATCCCCGCCGCCGGGCTGCGCGGTAAAAATCCGGTCGCTGCGGCCCAGGGCTTGTGGGCGCTCCTACGAGGGTATCGCCGTAGCCGGCAGATTATTCGCTGGTTTGAACCCGATGCCCTGTTTGTGACCGGCGGGTATGTCTGCGTTCCGGTCACCATCGCCGCCCATCAGGCCGGCATCGCCAGCCTGATCTACCTGCCGGATATCGAACCGGGGCTGGCGATCAAATTTTTGGCCCGTTTCGTTGACCGGGTGGCGGTGACCACTCCGGAGACGATCAAATACTTTAAGCCGGGGCTAGCCGTGGTGACCGGCTATCCGGTTCGCAGCGATCTTTTGGATGCCCCGACAGTCGAGGCCAAGGCGGCGGCCCGGCAAAAGTTGGGCTTAGATGCTGACCTGCCGGTCCTGCTGGTTTTCGGCGGCAGTCAAGGTGCCCGGAGTATCAACCGGGCCTTAACAACAGAGATCGAACGCTACCTGGCGGTTAGCCAGGTGGTGCATATCAGCGGCAAGCTCGACGCCGATGACGTGTTGGCCCGGCGCGCCGAACTTGCGCCGGAGCAGCAGGCGCGCTACCACGTGTCGGCCTACCTTCACGAGGAGATGCCTTCGGCCTTGCGGGCGGCTGATTTAGTAATCTCACGGGCCGGGGCCAGCGTGCTGGGTGAGTTCCCGGCGGCCGGTCTGCCGGCGATTTTGGCGCCGTACCCTTACGCGGGTACGCATCAGGCGCTTAACGCGCATTATTTGGCCCGTCACGGAGCAGCGGTGGTCGTTGAGGATGCTAATTTAAGTGGCGAGTTATATCGCATAGCCATTGATCTATTGACCAATAAGGAGAAATTACACGCCATGAGCGAGGCTTGTCGCCGTCTGGCTAAACCCGATGCCGCCGCGCATCTGGCGCAGGAAATACTAGAGGTGAAACGCGATGGAAATTAACTGGACAATGCTATCCTATGTTGTCATTGCCATATTTGCGGTGGTCGGTTTCTACCGGGGGTGGTGGCGCGAAGCAATTATCTTTGTCTTCTTAGCTGTGCTTATTTTTTTGTTGTTGAACCCGAATATTGCCCAATGGATTATCGAACAGGTTAATGGGGTCATCGCCTTCATATGGAACCTGATCCCGGCCGGTATTAAAACTACGCTTGGCGGCTGGCTTGACTCCATCTTTTCCATTTCTATCGGCAGCGGCCCACCCCAAATCAATCCGTCTGACGGGGCTACTTGGATAGCTATCCTGATTATTTTTATGTTTACGGCTATCCTGATCGGTCGTGCCTTTTTGGGTGCAAATTTGGCCCGGACCGGCACGCGGTATGCGCCTACCTGTTTGGGCAGCTTCTTCGGGGGGCTGTTGGGGGCGCTTAACGGGCTGATCATCTTGAATCTGGTCAGAGAATATCTGGACGGCCGCAACCTCCCCGGCGGCGCATTACCGACCGATATATCGCAGACCGCTGGTAACATTGGCGTCAGCGCCTCATCCTTTGCCCTAAAAATATCTGATGTCCCCCAATTTACCATTTTAGACAGTTTTACGCCGTGGATATTTGTGGGTTCCGGCGCACTATTGGCGATCATTCTGCTGCGGAATCGGCTTAGATTTGTAAAAAGTGAAAAAGGGTTTCGCCGGGTCGATCAGCTAACGCCATATGGTTATAAAGAGATCGACGTTAAGGTTAGATAACAGGCAATCAGCCATGCAAATTAATTGGACCATGCTGACATATTTAGTCGTTATTTATTTTGCCGTTTCCGGTTTTTCCAGAGGCTGGTGGCGAGAGGCCGTTACTACGGTTTTTCTGGCCGTGCTGGTTTTCTTGTTACAGAATCCGGATTTGTCGCAGTCGATTATCGATACAATTAATGGTTGGATTTCGACCCTCTGGTCTTACATTCCGACCGGTATCACCAGTGTGGTTGACAATGGGTTAAACAACTTTTTTGCCGTCACCACGCGCTCTGATGCCCCCTTCCAACTTGATGCGACCGCACCCGAAACCTGGTTCTTTATCCTCATTATCTTTATGGTCTTGGCGGCGATAATTGGCGGAATTGGGTTCCGGTACCAGCCCACGGGTTTGGGTCGTCTGTTAGGGGTTGGGATGGGGGCCTTAAATGGCTACCTTGTGTTGAGCATTGCCCGCGAGTATTTGGATGGACGCGCCCTACCGGGGGGAGATGTAGCATCGGCTTCCTCGGAGGTGTCTCTGGTAGGGGGCAGTTCTTTTGGGCAAGCGGCTTCAAGTGTAAATGTTCAGGCGGTAAACCTACCCAACATTACCCTGATGGATAGCGCCATTCCCTGGATCGTTATCGGCGTTGGGGGGTTATTCTTATTTGCCCTTATCAACACCCGGATCAGGTTTCTTACCAGTAGTGAAGGCCGGAAGATCGAGGCCCAAAGGCCGCCTTTTTATCAATAAACGAAAGTTATTGTTATGCCAACGGTTCACTTAATCGGCATTGGCGGCGCGGGTTTGTCCGCCATTGCGACGGTACTTTTACAACAGGGGTATCAGGTCTCCGGCTCCGATTTGCAAGCTTCGACCACGACTGCCCGGTTGGAGGCGTTGGGCGCAACGGTTTATATCGGCCAGCGCGCCGAAAACCTGAGTCCCGCCATTGACACCGTGATTGTCTCGTCGGCGGTTAGCGGGACCAACCGGGAACTGCAAGCGGCCCGGCAGTTAGGCTTAGCCGTCTGTAAGCGGGATGAGTGGCTAGGGCGGATGATGGCCGGGTATGAAGGCATTGCAGTGGCCGGCACGCATGGCAAAACGACCACGACGGCGATGACCGCCTTTATGCTCGAACGGTTGGGCCAAAACCCAACCTATATTGTGGGCGGCTTTATCCCCCAACTGGATCGCAATGCCGCCGCCGGCGCCGGTCGGGCTTTCGTCATCGAGGCCGATGAATACGATCACATGTTTCTGGGGCTTCGACCCACCGTGGCCGTGGTAACCATCGTCGAGTGGGATCACCCGGATATTTTTCCCACGCCGGAACGGTTGTATCAGGCCTTTACCGATTTTGTGCAGTTGGTTCCCGCCGATGGTCTGGTCATCGGCTGCGGCGACGCGCCCGGCGTGGATATCGTCACCCGGTCGGCGCAGGCGCCGGTGGTGACCTACGGGCTGCAAGCCGACAACGATTGGCAGGCAGTCGAGGTCACACCGAACGAACGCGGCGGCTCGGATTTCGGGGTGGTGCGGGCCGGTGAATTGGCGGTAACAGTGTCGCTGGCTGTGCCGGGATGGCACAATGTCCAGAATGCCCTGGCCGCTTTGGTAGTGGCCGGTCACCAACAATTGAATTTACCGGCGGCCGCGGCGGCTTTGGGCGAGTTCCAGGGTACGAGCCGCCGGTTCGAGCTAAAAGGCGAAGTCAACGGCGTTACCGTCATCGATGATTACGCTCATCATCCCACCGAGATTAGGGCGACTCTGTCCGCCGCTCGAACGCGGTTTGGGTCGCGGCCCATCTGGGCGGTGCTACAACCGCACACCTTTAGCCGTACTTTAACATTACTGACCGATTTTGCCAACGCCTTCGACGACGCCGACCACGTGATCGTAGTGGATATTTTCCCTTCTCGTGAAAAGGATGAGGGCCTGGTCAGTAGCCAGGATATGGTTAGCCGTATGGTCCACCCGGATGCCCGCTACATCGGTTCGCTAGCCGAAGCCGCCGACGTTTTGGCCGCCGGCTTAGCGCCGGATGATGTCTTACTAACCTTGGGGGCGGGTGACGGCTACAAAGTCGGCGAGTGGGTGCTGGACAAGATAGCCCATAGAAAGGAAAACACTAATGACGAAACGTAACCTAACACTCATTGGTCAACGACGACGCCAACCCAACCAAAGATCAAAACGATCTCCCCTCTCCCCTCTCCAGCCTCCAGTCTCTCACATCCCCCCCTTTCTGACTTCGGCCGAGCGGGTCGAAGGGGCGCGTTTCAAAGTGCTAACCATCGAGCGGGCGGCCCGGCAAGCCCGAATTCGGCAGATGTCCGCCAGACTGCAAGATTTGGATAATGCCGCGTAAAGGGATCGAAGCGCTGGCCGCAGCCCTGACCGCCGCTTTTGGCGACCGGCCGCGGCTGGATGAACCGCTGGCCAACCACACCACGTCCCGCTTAGGGGGACCGGCGGATATCTGGCTGCCCGTCACCCAGATCGATGAACTGGTCGAGGTCGTAACTCTGGCCCGGCAGCATCAGGTGCCGATGTTTATGCTAGGCGGTGGGGCCAATATTCTAATCACCGACGGCGGGATTCGCGGCCTGGTCATCGAAAATCGAACCAGGCAGGTTCACCTTCAGCCGCCCCAACCCGGACTTGACCGGCGACTGTTAACCGCCGACAGCGGCGTGGTGCTGCCTAACTTGGCCCGGCGCTGTGTTCGAGAAGGCTTAAGCGGCTTTGAATGGGCCGTCGGGGTGCCGGGAACGGTGGGCGGGGCGGTGGTCAACAACGCCGGCGCTTACGGTCGCGATATGGCGGCTACGCTGGTCCGGGCCGATCTGCTGTCGCCGGATGGTGAGCGAGTCTGGCAGCCGGTGGCGTGGCTGAAGTACGACTACCGGACGTCGATCTTGAAATGGCAGCCCAACTTAGAGTGGGTGGTGTTGCGGGCCGAACTGCAATTGACCCCGGCTGCGCCCGAGGCGGTTGAGGCCCGGATGACCGGCTTCAACGAGCGCCGTAAAAGCAGCCAACCGCCGGGGGCTACGATGGGCAGCATGTTCAAAAATCCGCCTGGCGACTATGCCGGCCGGTTGATCGAGGCGGCGGGATTAAAGGGGTATCGCGTAGGCCAGGCCCAAATTTCACCCGTCCACGCCAACTTTTTCAGCAATTTAGGCGGAGCGACCTCGACCGAGATGATTGAGTTGATTGAAATCGCCCAACAGGTGGTCGCGGACAAATTTAAAGTCAGATTAGAGTTAGAAATCGAGGTGGTCGGTGAGTCAGCAAAACCAACCCCCTAAGAAAATACGCGTTGGTCTGGTATTTGGCGGACGTAGTGGGGAGCACGAGGTCAGTTTGACCTCGGCCAAAGGCATTATGCAGGCGATGGACCCGGCCCGCTACGAGATCGTGCCGATCGGCATTACCAAGGCCGGGCAGTGGCTCACGGGCGAAAATATTCACCAGCGGCTGCTCGAAGCAGCGGCCGGTCATCCGGCGCTGGCCAATTCTACCACAGCGGCGGAGGCGCTGCCGGAAAACACCTTGGCCCTGCCGATTTCCGAGACCGGCCCGCTGGATGTGATTTTTCCGGTGCTGCACGGTCCCTTTGGCGAAGACGGTACGGTTCAGGGCTTTCTGGAACTGGTCGGCCTCCCTTATGTGGGGGCCGGGGTGATGGCCAGCGCGGTGGGCATGGATAAAGCCATATGCAAAAAAGTCTTTGAGGCGCACGGCTTGCCGATTTTGCCTTATCGCGTTTTTCTGCGCCGGCAGTGGCAAAGTCAGCCGGAGACGGTACTCGATGCTTGCGAAGCCGGGTTGACCTATCCGATGTTTGTCAAGCCGGCCAACCTGGGCAGTAGCGTGGGCGTCCACAAGGCCAAAGATCGGGATGACCTGCGGGTTGGGCTGGCTGATGCCGTCCAGTACGACCGCAAAATTGTGGTCGAGCAAGGCATCGACGCCCGCGAGATTGAAGTCAGCGTGTTGGGTAACGATGATCCTATCGCTTCGGTGCCGGGCGAGATTATTGCCTCTCGCGAGTTTTACAGCTACGCGGCCAAGTACATCGACAACAGTTCGGAGTTACTGATTCCCGCCCCCTTGAGCCAGGCCCAGACCGAGCAGGCTCAGCAACTGGCCGTGGCCGCATTTCAGGTGGTCGATGCCGCCGGGCTGGCTCGCTGCGATTTCTTGCTCGATAAAGCCGATGGCGCGTTGTATCTAAATGAAGTCAATACGATGCCGGGCTTCACGCCCATCAGCATGTATCCCAAACTGTGGGAAGCTAGCGGTCTGTCCTACAGCGAGTTAATCGACCGTTTGATCGAACTGGCTTTAGAGCGGTTTGACGATAAACAGCAATCGAAAACGACTTTTGACGTTGACCAGGCAGAGTAGGTGAGATTGGAGATTAGAGATTAGAGATTGGAGATTTAACTTCATCTCCAATTACCAATTACCAATTACCAGTTACTAATTACCAATTACCAACATGTTCACCCAAAAGAAACGACGCCGCCGGCGCTCTGAGATGCGCTTGGGGGCACAAGCAATCAAATATCAAACAACGGCTGCCAGGCCCCGGTTGTCGATGGATCCGGTTTTGAAATTTTGGCAGGCGCGCGGCGTTAAGTTTAGCGGCATGCTGGCGTTGGGCTTGCTGGTCTGGCTTATTTATATGCTGTTTACCTCGAGCGCATTTTTTGTATATGGGGCCGAAATTCGGGGGAATGTGGCGGTGTCGGCCCGCGAGATTTATACGGCCGGCCAGATCGACAGCCAGAGCATCTTTTGGATCAGTCCGGCTGAGGTCGAGCGCAATATTGAGGCGCTGCCCAACATCAAGTCGGCTTCTGTCACAGTCAAGCTACCGGCTCAGGTGGCGATCGACGTGGCGGAGCGCCGGCCGCAGTTGCTATGGCAGTCCGGAGACACGATCTGGTGGGTGGATGAGGAAGGGACAGTCGTGCCGCCTAAAGCGGAGATGGAAGATATGCTCAAGATAGTCGATGATGATCGGCAGGCCCTGGAGGTGGGCTATCATATCGATCCGGCTTTGATCAAAGGCGCTCAGACACTGCGGATTTTAGCGCCGGATGTACGAGTGGTGCGCCACGCCAGGGCGACCGGCCTGGTGGTGGCGACGCCGGAAGGCTGGCCGGTTTATTTGGGTGATGGGACTGATATGAAGGCCAAGTTAATGGTCCTCAGCGCCCTGCTGCCTCAGCTGCGCGAAAATGAGCGGCCCCCGGTTTATATTGATTTGCGCGATCCGCTCCAGCCGGTCTACCGGACCTTGCCGGAAATCCGGATCGACCCACCGCCGTTACGTCAACCTGTCCCGGTTCGACCGCAAATTGCACCTCAATATAGACGAAACCGACCTTAAATTTTAAGGAAAAGCACGATATGTTGTGGTATAAGATATTGCAAAATACTATATATTGTGGTAAACTAGCTTTTACAACTTACTGGGTTTATGAGCCTGACCTGTCTCTACTGACACCATCTAGCTACCCGGCAGTAAAGCGAAAGGAGGTAAATTAGCGTGGATCGCACTGTTGTGGCCTTAGATATAGGCACTACAAAAATCTGCACGCTGGTGGCCGAAGTCGGCCCGCCTCCTGAGAGTCCGATGCGGATTGTGGGCGTTGGGACGGTTCCGTCCCACGGAATTCGCAAAGGGGTGGTGGTCAATGTCAATGAAGTCTCCGCCGCTGTCGCCGAGTCGATCCAGCGAGCGGAGCGAACGTCAGGCTACGAGATTGCCAGCGCCTATGTGGGGCTGGCCGGATCGCACATTAACGCTATCAATAGTCGAGGCGTCGTGGCCATTAGCCGGGGCGAGCGCGGTATCCGGCCCGTGGATGTCGAACGGGCGTTGGAAGCCGCCCGGGCCATCGATATTCCACACAACCGCGAAGTGTTGCACATCATTCCGCGCGGCTTTTCGGTTGATGGCGATGACGGCGTGCGGGACCCGATTGGCATGCAAGCCTACCGGCTGGAAGTTGAAGCCCACATTGTAACCGGCTCGACCTCCTCCGTCCGCAACCTGATCAAATGCGTGCAAAGTTCCGGCATTCACATTGATGCCCTGGTCTTGGAGCCGCTGGCTTCCGGCGAGGCCGTGTTGACCGACATCGAGCGGGAGATGGGCGTGGTGTTGGTCGATATCGGCGGCGGCACCACCGATATCGCCATCTTTATTGAAGGTAGCATCTGGCACACGGTGGTGTTGCCCACCGGCGGTGAGCAGATCACCAACGATATCGCCGTGGGCCTGCGGACGCCCTACAACGTGGCCGAAGAGATCAAGCTTAAGTACGGTCACGCCCTGCCGGACGGGGTGATACCGGAGGAGATGATCCGGGCCGAGATGTTTGGTCAAGACGGTCACCAGCAGTTGCCGCGCCAATTTTTGGCCGAGATCGTTGAAGCCCGGACCGAAGAGATCTTTGAGATGGTGCTCAACGAGATCAAGCGCAGCGGTTACGATGGCTTGCTGCCGGCGGGGGTGGTCTTGTGCGGTGGGACGGCTAATCTGCCCGGGATTCGCGATTTAGCCCGTGAGGTCATGGGGTTACCGACCCGGATTGGCGAACCGCAAGATTTGCGGGGGCTGGTTGAAACGTTGCACAATCCGGCCTACGCCGCCAGTATCGGCTTGTTGGATTGGGGCATCCAGCATGATTTACCGGCCCAACCGGCGCCGCAGCCTCCTAAAAATGGAATGAAGATGCCCACCTGGCTGAAGGCCTTTTTGCCGGGCTAAGGAAATTCTAGGCTTGGTTGAAGCCTGACCATCAAGCCTAAATTATTAAAACAGTTTTTGGAAATAACCTAACGGGGAGTGCGAAAATGTCAAACAATAACCGAAATGATTATATGATGCAACCTGAAAATTTTGCCCAAATCAAAGTTGTCGGCGTGGGCGGCGGCGGCAGTAACGCCGTCAACCGCATGATTGCCGAAGGGCTGCGCGGCGTTGAATTTATTGCCGTCAACACCGACGCTCAGGCCCTGCTAATGAGCGATGCCCCGCAACGCATCCGCATTGGCGATAAGCTGACCCGCGGCCTGGGAGCCGGCGGGAACCCGGAGGTTGGCAAGAAAGCCGCCGAAGAGTCGTCCGATGATTTGGAAGAAGTCATTGCCGGGGCCGATATGATTTTTGTGACCTGCGGCATGGGCGGCGGCACCGGGACGGGCGCCGCGCCGGTCATTGCCGAAATCGCCAAGTCAACCGGCGCGTTGACTATCGGCGTGGTCACCCGGCCGTTCGGTTTTGAGGGCAGCCGCCGCCAAAACCTGGCGATAGACGGCATCGAAAGCCTCAAAGAACAGGTCGACACGCTCATTGTCATCCCCAATGATCGTCTGCTGGAAATTGTCGATAAGCGGGCCAGCATGACCGATGCCTTCCGCACCGCCGATGACGTGCTGCGCCAGGGCATTCAAGGGATATCTGAACTGATTACCGTACCCGGTCTAATCAATCTGGACTTTGCCGATGTCCGCTCGATTATGACCGGCGGCGGCGCCTCGCTGATGTCCGTCGGCGTGGCGACGGGTGAGAACCGGGCTGTTGCCGCAGCCGAAAGTGCGGTCTCCTCATCGCTGCTGGATGTGACCATTGAAGGGGCCAAAGGTATCTTGTTCAACATCACCAGCGGCCCGAACTTGAGCCTGTACGAAGTCAACGAAGCCGCCGAAATTGTGCGCCAGAAAGCGCACCCCGAAGCCAATATTATCTTTGGTGCAGTCATCGATGAGAACTTGGATGAAGAACTGCGCATCACCTTGATCGCTACGGGGTTTGAAGAGGCCATTGCCAAGCGTAAGCCGGTCGTGGCCGGCACGCCCAAGCCTGCCCCCGAACCCGTCAGCGATTCAAAAACTATCGCCTTCCCTCAGCGTAAAGTGCGAGAAACCTATGCTCGTGAAGAAACGCCCCAACCCTCACCCGCCCCTCGACCCGAACCCACCTATGACCCCGAAGATCTCGAAGTTCCAACCTTCTTGCGCAAACGCATGCAAAAACGTCGCGTATCCTGAATAGCGGTTGATTGATTTATCAACCGTCTCTCCTACGGCCTGAGTGTGGCAGGCAAAAAACCACACACCGCATCCCCGCTGCGTCCCTGGCCTATAAGCCAGGGGCGCTTTTTTTGAGTTTAACACTTCGTAGGTTGGGTCGAGGCACGAGACCCAACCTACCCGTCCGGCTGACTTGGAGCGACAAAGCTTGCTTTGTCATTCACAGTTAGGTCAAAGTTTACTTTGACGCTCCATGCCTTTATTTTTAAAGGAGTAACCTTATGACTCAACGCATTGTTTCTCTGGAACCCAGCATCACCGCCACGCTGGCGGCGTTGGGTCAGCGCCATCGTCTGGTGGGGGTGACCCGTTACTGCCACCGTCTGGTTGAGGTCACGGGCCTGCCGCAGTTGGACACCACCTGGACCGTGAAAGCAGACGAGGTGGCGGCCTTGCAGCCGGATTTGGTGATTGCGGCCACCCCGTACCAGGCCGGTAAGATCGATACGTTGCTTCAAGCCAAACTGGATGTCTTGTGTTTGTACCCGCAATCCGTGGCCGATGTTTACCGCCATATCCGCTGGCTGGGCCGCCTGTGCGACGCCGCCGATCAAGCCGACACGCTGGTGGCGCAGATGCAAACCGGCCTGGCCGATTTGATCCGTCGGGCCAAAGATAAACCCCGCCAACGCGTTTATGTAGAAGAATGGCCCAAGCCGTTAATGACCGCCGGGCTGTGGATTGCCGAGTTGGTCGAGCTGTTGGGCGGCGACTGTGTGCCGCAGCCGACGGGCCGCCAGGTGACCGATCAAGAGGTGATCGAAGCCGACCCGGAAGTCATTATCCTGTGCTGGGCCGGCATCGAGCAGATGGACCCGGAGCGAGTGCTGGCGCGGGCCGGTTGGAGTAACGTCAGCGCCGTTCGATCCGGCCGGGTCGTGGCCGTGAACGAAATCCTGCTCAACGCCCCCGGCCCCAACCTGGTTGAAGGCGCGCAGCAGCTCTGGCAAGCCTTGTACCCGGCTTGAGAAGTCAGAATGAAACCAAAACTTTTCAAGAGAGCGGTCGGTAGGGGTGATGGCAAGGTCAACGAATCTTCCTTTCTTTAGCAGGTAATTATTTAAAAGGAAATGAGGATGTCGAAAAAGATAGAGAAAGATATGAAGGTTGGCCGCGTATATCGGCTCGCTGTAGTTGTGGGAAGTTTAGTCTTGCTTG
>JACKAU010000010.1 GCA_020634855.1 Anaerolineales bacterium | reverse complement strand
ATAAACGCTATGTCTTTCATCGTCACAAGCGTAAAGTCTGCTTCTGACTTTCTCCTCTCCCTTAACTTAATGGCAGTGGGTTTGAAACACAACCTTATCACTTGCGTTACGTTAATACCGCATTGGCGAACGGTCCTAAACCCCGGCAGGAACTGCCCAAATTATCCATTTGTGCTACAATAGCCGCTTGATAAAATGTAATCGGATCCCCGAACGCTAAGACCTGACAGGTTTTCGACGATAACGTTCGGAGTAAGTTATGGCCCGAACAGCCTAATAATTACGCCTAATATGACTTCCGAAACCTGTCAGGGCTGACTCGTCCGTTGATCAAAAACATGGTCATGCCTTTTAAACCACTCTCTAAAAACCACATACGCCTCTTCGGCCTGGCTCTTATCCTGGCCGGACTGCTACTCAACGAGTGGACCCTAACCGCCCTCTTTTCCTCTGACGGCATTCTCAGCCCGCACAGCGTGGTCATTATCTGGATCGCCGATGTGATGCTGGTGTTGATTGGGCTGGTGCTGGCGATCTCCGGTTCGTTGAGTACGCTGCTCAACGCGCTGGTGGGGGTCGGCATTACCGCGCTACTGCTGTACGGGTTGGAGTTGTTCTACTACCGCCTCAACCATCCGACCGCGCCGCCTGAAGCTAACGCCGCGCCGCCGCCGGCCATTAGTCGCGAGGGCAACTACACGCAGGATTTCTTTCGCCCGGATGATCTTCTAGGCTATACCGTCCGGCCCGATGGTCATATTACGTCCATCAAAAAGATGGGCGATGAGGTTATCTACGATGTTGTCTACTCAACCGATAACTATCACCGTCGCATCACGCCCACTGACAACCCCGACCAACGTCACAAATTCATGCTCTTCTTCGGCGACTCTTTCACCTTTGGCGAGGGGGTGCAAGACAACGAGACCCTACCCTACTACGTCGCCCAGGGCATGCCCGATTACCGGCCCTACAACTACGGCCTCAGCGGCTACGGTCCACAGCAGATGTTGGCCAAACTGCAAAGCGATGACCTGGCTACGGAAGTCCCCGAAACCGAAGGCATCGCTATTTACGTCTTCATCGATGCCCATGTTGAGCGGGCTATCGGCTCGATGTATGTCTACAACAACTGGGGCGACCAGATGCCGTACTACACCACCGACTGGCAAGGCCATCTAGTCAGGCGCGGCAACTTTACCACCGGCCGCCCGCTCGTGTCGTCGCTCTATTGGTGGCTCGGCCAGCGCGAGATCGCTAAACACTATAACATCAACCTACCCAATGAACTCACCAGCCGCCACTACGGCCAGGCCGCCCGCATCATCGCCGAAGCGCGTGACACCTTCCGGGCCAAATACCACAGCGACGACTTCTACGTGGTCATCTACCCCGATGAAGGCGACTACTTTGAGGATATGGAACCGTTCTTCGACCAGTACGGCCTCAACATCCTCAACTACGACGAACGCATGAAACTCAACCCCGACGAAGGACTGGCCTTCAAAGGCGACGGCCACCCAACCGGCAGAGCAAACCAGATTGTCGCCGGCTGGATTATCGAAGACTTAGAAGGGAGAGTAGAAAGATGAGGGATGAATTATGAATTATGAAGTAAAATCCTTTCATAATTCATAATTCATAATTCATAATTCCCATGGTTCGTTATCTCGCTCTATTACTCCTGCTACTCATCCTGTTGGCCGCGCCCGCTCTCGCCCAATCGCCGACGCCGGACCCGCGCTTTGGGATGGTGCAAACGTTCGATGACTTTGAGGCAGCGGCGGAGTTGAACCCCGGCTTCACCCGCATTAAGCTTTACTGGGACATCATTCAGCCCAACGGGCCGGACGATTGGCAGCCGTCGAATGTACCTGACCCGCTGATCGAGGCGGACTTAGCCGCCGGACGCGAGGTCGTGGGCCTGATTGTCCGCACCCCGGCTTGGGCGCGCGATCCCAACCATCCGGCCAACGATCCCAATAATCCCACTGCCAAAGATGTGCCGGATATGGCCGCGTGGGGCAATTTTGTCCGGCGGCTGGTCGAACAGTACGATGGGCGCATTCACCACTGGATCATCTGGAACGAGCCGGACGTGTGGGACTCTAACCACCCTGGCAGCACCTGGAACGGCACGCCGGAAGATTACGTCGAACTGTTCAAAACGGCTTACTTCAATATCAAGGCCGTCGATCCAACGATGAAAGTCTACTTGGCCGGGCTGACTTATTGGTGGGACGATGAGTACAAACAGCCGCAGTACCTGGCCCGCTTACTCGACATCATCACTGCCGACCCCGAAGCGCCGAAGTACGACTACTACTTTGATGGAGCAATCTATCATCTCTACTACAAACCCCATCAGATTTACGATGTTCTGTCCAACATTCGCCGCCTTCTGGATCGCTACGGCATGCAGGATAAATCGATCTGGCTCAACGAGACCAACGCCCCGCCCAGCAGCGACCCGCTCGAACCGCCGCATCGTGAACCGCGCTTCAAAGCCTCGTTGGATGAGCAAAGTTGGTTTATGATCCAGGTTCACGCCCTGGCTTTCGCCGCCGGAGCCGAGCGTATCCAGATTTACAAGCTGTTCAACAGCACCGACCATCCAGAGGATGTCCAACCGTTCGGCTTGCTGCGGGGCGACAAGTCACGTCGGCCCGCCTTCGACGCCTACCGGGTGGTAACCACTTATCTGGCCGGGTTCGAAAAAGTTACCTATTTCGACCGGGGCGATGTGACCACCGTCGTCTTCGAAAAACCGAATGAAACCGTGACCGTCCTGTGGAACGTGGCCCGCACCCCCCGCGATGTCACGGTTAACGCCATTGCGGACGAGGCGCGGCTGGTGTACGCGACCGGCGAAACCGAACCCATCACCGCCGAGCGCGGGCTGTACCACTTCGACCTGCCGCCGGCCACATGCAGCGACGGCGACTGCTTCATCGGCGGGCCGCCCGTGCTCATCGTCGAAACCGGCTCTCCCGATCAGCGCCAGCCAATAGCCGTTCAGCCGACCGTCACGCCGACACCGACCCCACTGCCCAGTCCGGTCGAGATTCTGTCCGTCTCGCCCCGCCGCCGGACAGCCTACTTTATTGCCAACCTGATTGGCTTTGCCGTGGTGTTTGGGGCGCTGTGGTGGGTGAAGTCAAAGTGGTTTGATGCGTAGAATAATAGGTAGTTGTCAGCTAGGAGATAAACTTATGACAAAAATAACCCAAAACGTCGTCGCTCTGGCCGGGGGGGTCGGCGGCTCGAAGCTGGCTTACGGGCTGGCTCAGATTGTGGCCCCGGAGCATCTAACCATCATCGTCAATACCGGCGATGACTTCGAACATCTTGGCCTATATATCGCCCCTGACCTGGACACGGTGATGTACACGCTAGCGGGCGTCAATAACCCGGCCACCGGCTGGGGCGTCAAAGACGAAAGCTGGAATATGATGGCGGCGATGGCGCGCTATATTGGTCCCACTTGGTTTCAACTTGGCGACCGAGACTTAGCCACCCACTTACTCAGAACGACCTGGCTACACGATAATTACTCGTACAACCAGGTCACTAAAGAGCTGTGCCGCCGCCTGGGCGTACGCTGCACGGTCCTGCCGATGACGGAGCAGCCGGTACGGACCATGGTCCAGACGGAAAGCGGCGAATTGGCCTTTCAGGAATACTTTGTCAAGCTGAAGTGCGAACCGGTTGTCACCGGTCTGCGCTATGCCGGAGCGGAAGGCGCCCAGCCCAGCCGCGAAGTGGTCAGCGCCGTCCGCCAATCGGACGTGATTGTCTTCTGCCCCAGCAACCCGCTGCTCAGCCTTGACCCTATTCTGGCGCTGCCGACAATGCGCCGTGTTTTGGCCGCCTCGCGCTCACCCAAAATTGCGGTGTCGCCGCTGATTAAGGGGCAGGCGCTCAAAGGTCCGGCCGCTAAGTTGATGAAGGAGCTAAACATGGATGTTTCGGCTACCGGTGTAGCTCACTATCTACGCGAAATGTTGACCGACTTTGTCATCGACCACGCCGACCAGGCCGAAGAGGAAGCCATCACCAACCTGGGCCTGCGCACGCTGGTAACCGGTACGGTAATGACCAGCAATGAAACCAAGGTCCAACTGGCCCAAGAGATTTTAGCCTTTGCGGGCATCTCATGACCGCCACCATCGACGCCCAAACTCTGACTGACATCAGCCTGGCCCATCTACCCACCGATCCGGCCTCGCTGCGTTTTAGCCCGGTGAAAACCGGCAAGCACAACGCCTCGTTCTGGGTCGAATGCGACGCCGGCCGCTTCGTGCTGCGTATCGCACCGCCGGACGACGCCGGTCTCCTGTTTTATGAACGGCTGATGATGCGCCAGGAACCACGGCTTCACGCGCTTATCCGAGCCAACACCCCTATCCCGGCAGCGGAAGTCATCGGCTACGATTTCAGCCGCCGCCTAATCGACCGGGATTATATCTTGTTGGCGGCGCTGCCCGGCCAACCGCTCAGCGAGGTATCCGGCTTGACCGCCACCCAGTTCAGCCGCACCCTGCATCAGGTCGGCGAATATCTGCGCCAACTTCACACGCTCACCGCGACCGGCTGTCTGGATCTAAACCCAACCCAGTACGGCTACCTTGGCGAGCATCAACCGATGCCTCCTCAGCCGGATTGGGGCTTAGCCTTCGAGCTAATGTGGCATAAACTGCTCGACGATGTCGTCGCCAGCGGCGGCTATAGTCATGCAGAAGCCCAGGCGATGCGCGATCTGCTCGAACTGCACCGCCACCATTTCGAACGACCGGTGACCGCCAGCCTGCTTCACATGGATATCTGGAGCCAGAACATCCTCATCGACGACGCCGGTAACGTGACCGGCTTGGTCGATTTCGACCGGGCGCTGTGGGGCGATGTCGAGATCGAGTATGCGGTGCTCGATTACTGCGGCATCAGCGAACCCCCTTTCTGGCAAGGCTACGGCAGCCCTCGCGATGAATCCACCCCGGCGCTCATTCGCCGCCAATTCTACTTGCTGTATGAAATCCAAAAGTACATCCCCATCCTCATTTGGCGGCGCAGCGATCCGGCCGGGGCCGAACAATACAAACAGCGCAGTTTTCAGTTGGCCGCCCAACTTCTCCCCAAACGTTGAGCAGCACTTGCGTCTCTATCGACAAAAACTACAATAATCAAATTGAGTTGATAAGACCAGACCTGACAGGTTTTACAAGTCACGGGTAAGCGTAAGTCTTAGCCCGATTGAACGCTACCTACGCCTAACGATCATCCGAAAACCTGTCAGGTCTGGCTCTAGCTTACGTGGATTACTTTTCCGAGGGTTTTCTTTGAACTTATCCGAGCCGGCGTCCGTGCGGTATTCTCTTTATCTGGGGGGCTTTGTCGTTCTCTTTATTATATTGGGCCTGGGTTACAGCACGCTGACCCCTATCTTTGAAAACTCGGACGAAACGCTGCACTACCCCTACGTCAAACACATCGCCGACGGCCATGGTCTGCCGTTGGCTGTACCCGACCAGCTTTGGAACCAGGAGGGCACCCAGCCGCCGCTTTATTACGCTATCGTGGCGGCAACCACCTTCTGGATTGACACCGACAACCTGCTTGACCATCTGCAGCGCAATCCCCACTGGCTGTTCACCGAGGTCCGGACCTTGATCAACGATAACCAAAACCTGGTTCTGCACGGGCCGATGGATGCTTTTCCTTACACCCGTACGGCTTTAGCCGTTCACATCGGACGATGGTGGAGTTTGCTGTTCGGTGTCATCACCGTGATCTGTACGTTTTACATTGGCTTGCACTTCTTTTCCCGCAACCTGCCGCTGGTTATCACCGCCACCGCCCTGACCGCCCTCACTCCCCAATTCCTGCGCGTCTCGGCCACCGTCAGCAACGACAGCCTCTCTGCCGCCCTGACCTCACTCACCGTTTTAGTCGCCCTAAAAGCGACCCAACCCACTAACCGTCTAGCCACTTTTCCTGCCAACCAATCACCCAACCCGCCACCTAACCAACCAGCCAACCAGCCAACCAACCACCTAACCCACCATCTCCCCCCTCTCCTCCTCGGCCTGCTATCCGGTTTGGCTTTGCTGACCAAACTCAGTAGTTTGATGGCGGCGGCGCTGGCGGCTTACATCATAATCTGGCAGTTCTTGATCAAAGGTCGCCTCGACCGCCAGACGGTGCAAAAAACCGTTCTCTGGCTGTTCATCATCGGCGCGGTGACCATCGTCCTGAGCGGCTGGTGGTTCTACCGCAACTACACCCTTTACGGTGAGTGGCTGGCCACCGAAACCCACCTCAATCTGGCCGGACGCGGTGAGCTATCACTGTCGGAAATCTGGGGCTTGCGGGCTGAAATCGCGCGAGCTTATTGGGCCACCTTTGGTTGGGGGCAGATTCGCCCGCCGGAGTGGGTCTTTACAGCCTTGAATGGGTTGGCGTGGTTGGGCGTGTTGGGCGTACTTATTGCGGTCGTGGTTAAATTAACCCCAATGCGGGGGCAACACACATCTAAGTCGACGGAGAAAGGCTTGTTCAATCCGTCCGGTAATACCACCGGAACTGAGCCGCAGACGCTTACCGGCCGGCTGAACCAGGTTGATATACAAGTCATCTTCTTCCTGGCTTTCTGGCTCAGCCTGAGCCTAATCCTCTACGCCCGCTGGGTGATGGAAGTCGGTTCGGTGTCGCACACCCGGCTAATCTTCCCGTCGATCACAGCGATCTCGTTGCTGTTGGCGTTAGGCTGGCACACCTTTCTGCCGAATCGGATAGCGATAGGCTTTAGCGGGCTGGTGACCGCCGGTCTGATCGCGCTCAATGTGTACAGCCTCGGTGGGTTGATCTATCCGGCTTTTACGCCCAACTCACAACCTATCACCGGAGGGCTGCCGGTTAATTTGACTTTTCTCGACAGCCTCCAAATCACCGCTGCTCAGGTCGAACCCCTTCAGCCTAATGACTCAAGCGCGGCTACGGCCGGCGACGCCGTAGCGATTACCGTCCAATGGCAGCCGCTCCAACCCATACCCGAAAATTACAGCGTCGCGACGACACTGTTGGCCCCTGATGGGCAGGTGCTATCCCAACGCGAAACCTATCCCGGCCTCGGCTTGCGTCCCACGCGCTATCTCACGCCGGGCGACACCTTTACCGACATCTACCCCCTCCAACTTGATCGAGATGTGGCCGCGCCGATGGCCGCACAAGCCATCGTCACCCTATTCGATTTCAACTCTGATACGCGAACCGGCTTTCCGGCCATCGATGCCAATGGCAACACTGTCACGCCCATCGTCGGCTACATCAAAGTTGTGCCGACCCACTGGCCTGAATACCAGCCCACCTATCCCGCCGCCGCCAACTTCAACAACGCTATCGCCTTAACCGGCTACGACCTCGATCCGTTGACGCTCTATTGGGAATCGCTGGCCCCGGTTAATGAGGATTATAATCTTTTTGTGCATCTATTCGATGATGAGGGTAATTTGATCAGCCAGGCCGACGCCCCACCTACTCAGGACGCTTACCCAACCCACTGGTGGGAACCGGGTGAGATCATCGCCGACCGCCATTCTCTCCCCACGGCTCCCGGAGCAACGCGAGTGAGGATTGGTTTCTACAGCCTAATTACTGAGCAGCGGCTGCCACTGCTTGAGTCGACGCTGCCGGCGCAGGACAACAGCGTCGAAATCGAGCTAACGCCGGTTCAGGGCAAAGAGGAATGACCGGCTCTCCTCCTGCTACGCCGACGTTTACCCCCCTGTCTCCCAGAGCCAATCCCGGCTTATGGCTGGCGCTGGGCATCTACCTGGTCTGCGCCCTAACCTACTTCTTCATCGTGCCCATCTTTGAAGCGCCGGACGAGTGGACTCACACCGGTCACGTCAAATACATCGCCGAGGGGAATGGCCTGCCGGTCATGCTGCCCGGTCAAGGCATCTGGGGCGGGCAGCAGCCGCCGCTCTACTACGTCATCGGCGCGCTGCTGGTCCAACCCTTCGAGTTAGACGCCTTCGATGGCTACGCCGAACGCGCCCGCAACCCGCATCGCTCGCTCGGCTACGCTCTCGATCCCGGCAATAAAAACAACTACCTCCATTCACCCGACGAAAGCTTTCCCTATCACGGCCTGGCCCTGACCGTCCATATTCTTCGCCTCTACTCCATCACCTTCGGCCTCATTACCCTCATCTTCATCTACCTCACCGCCCTCGACCTCGCCGCCTACCAATTTCCCAATTTCCATTCTTCATTCTCCATTCTACATTCTCTATTCCCTACCCTTGTCACTCTCTTCGTTGCCTGCCAGCCGATGTTCGCCTTCATCACCGCTTCGGTCGCCAATGAACCGGCCAACATTGCTTTCTGCGCTATTGGCTTATGGCTAGCCCAACGCTATGTATTGTACGGCCCTAGCGTTCGACCCTACCGCGCCCTGGCGTTGGGTCTAGTGTTGGGCCTTATCTCGCTCTCAAAAATGACCGGCCTGTCGTTTGGCTTGGTAGCTGCGGTCGCGATGCTGATTACGGCTATCACTACCCGCAAACACCCCGGCGCGGCCCGGCTGCTGTGGCGCGATGGCGTTATCATCGGGCTGCTGTTTGGGCTGGTCGGCGGCTGGTGGTACTGGCGCAACTTCCAGCTCTATGGCGACTTCTTCCAAAGCGGTCTCTACAAAATCTACTTCAACGTCGATCCCCAGCCGCTGACCCTCAGCAACTTTCTCTACACCCTCTCCACCGGCGAAGTCTCGTTCTGGGCCACCTTCGGCTGGCTCAACATCGCCGGCCCGGAATGGCTTTACTTCTTCTATCGCCTCCTGCCCCGCGTTGGATTAATCGGCCTGACGATGGCCGCCACAATCATCATTATGAATTATGAACGAGGAAGGATGAATGATGAACAAGAAAAAGTGAAGGCCGAAAAAGTCGGGGTAAATGATGAACCTAAAACACCGATAACCACCCTACGCACTACGCACTACGCACTACGTCCCTCCTCCCTCCTCCCGCTCATCTTGCACCTCATCTTTCCCCTGGCGCTGGCCTTTTCGCTGGCCCGGCTGGTCAGTATTGAGGGCGGAATTCAGGGGCGACAGATACTGCCGGCGCTTGGCTCGATTGCCATTGTCACGATCTGGGGCTGGTGGATGATTACCTTGCCCCGACTGCGGCTGCCGGTGCTAGGCACATTGATCGCCCTGATGTTGGGGCTGGCGCTGTGGCTGCCGTTCGGCGTTGTCGCCCGCGAGTACCATCCGCCGGCTTTGCTGACCGAAGCTGATCTACCAGCCGACCTACCCCGCCTGGATTGGACTTTCAACGATGAGATGAAGCTCATTGCGGTCGATGTCGGCGCAAACGTCGTGCGGCCCGGCGAGCGCGTACCGGTGACCGTCACCTGGCAGGCGCTTAAGCCGATGACCACCGACTACAGCGTCTTCGTTCATCTGATCGGGCGCGACCATGAAAGCGTGGGCCAGTTCAACACCTACCCCGGCCTGGGTCTGCGACCTACGACCACGCTGGAGCCAGGGCAAATTGTGGTTGACACCTACCCGGTGCTGGTTAACGGCGGGGCTGCCGCGCCCACCCGCCTGCTGGTTAACGTCGGTCTCTTCAATATAAATGAGCCGGGTCGCCCCGGTGTGCCGGCTATCGCTCCGAACGGCAGCGAGGTTGCGCCGACCGTCGATCAACTCAAACTCATACCGAACGCCTGGCCGGAGGCGCCATCGCCGCCGCTGGCTGATTTTGGCGATAACATTCAATTGGCCGAAGTTAGCCTACAAAACTGCGACAGCCGTACCTCCGGCTGTACCGTCATCTTCACCTGGCTGGCTCAGGCGCAGCCCACCGCCGACTACACCGTCTTCATCCAACTGTGGCACGACGGCCAGCAAGTTCGCGGCTTCGACGGGCCGCCCGTAGCCGGCGACTATCCCACTACACTGTGGGCTGCCGGCGAGGTGATCGTCGATGCCCATCCGCTCGATCTATCGGATCTCCCGCCCGGTGAATATCGGCTGGTGGCCGGTCTCTACAATTACCAAACCGGCGACCGGCTACCCGCCTTCAAAGACGGCGAACTGCTGCCGGATTATGCGGTGGAGAAGCAGTTGATAATTGATAATTGACAATTGATAATTGATAATTCGATGGGGAAGTGTACCAGTCTTTACACCATGTATAGGCGCTGGGCCGTGCCGCTTAAGATGGCTGCGGCGGCGGACTCGGCTTCAACGATGCTAAGAAAACCTTCGGCGATAAACTCGTCCAAGATACGGCCTAGACCCCAACGGCCCCAGCGTGCGGCCAGCCAAAAGATCTCCGGCATGGTGAAGGCGTCAGTGGCGAACATGACTTTGCTCAACGGGGCCATCCCCAGAATATCGCGCAGCATAGCCGGAATGCCGGTGGTGGCGAACGGGATCGCCAGCGACAGATCAAGCCAGACGTTGGGGTAAATGGCGGCCAGATGGGCCAGTTCGCGATAGTAGGGCCAGCCGGCGTGCAGCAGCACCAAGGGACAGTTGGCCCGTTCAATCAGGGCGCGTAGATGGAGGGGATTAGCCCACCGCAAATCGGCGTCGCGGTCGCCGAAGCCGGTGTGAATTTGCAGCGGCAGGTTCTGGGCAGCGGCTTGCTCAACGGCCAGGCCGAGCAGGTAATCGCCCAGAGGTTTACTGGCCAGCCGGACTTGGCCGGTGCGGCGAGCGACTTCCTTGAGCGGGGCAAAGGCAGCAGCGGCTTCCTCCGGCGGCGCCGCCTCGACCACCAGACCGCTGCGATAGGCGATGATACTCTTAAGCGCGACATAGCCCTCGCTACGGGCGCGACCTACCGTGGCGACAAAATCTTCACGCATATCCTCGAACGTTTCGTGCCGGACAATCAAATCTTGGGCCAATACCTCCAGCCGCAGAATCGGCTCGACACGGCAGGGTAGCAGCCCTTGCATTTCAGAATGGGCGTAGGCCAGCGGGCCGGTATAGCCGTAGTCGCACAGGAGCAAGCTAATGTTGGCCTCGGTAAACAGCCGCCGGCACCAGTCATCGTAGGGTTGGGAGGCGCGGGCGGCTAAATAGTCATCGAGCGTCGGTTCGCAGTCAAGGAGTTCGGCCAGCCAGCGTAGACCGGTGCGAAAGAAGAGGCTGTTAGGCACGTGCTCGGCGTGGATGGTCGGATCGGTCGATTCGGTGAACCACTGCCGAAAGCCAACCGGATCGGCGGTTGCCTCCGGCTTGAGCAGCGGGTGGGCGTGATGATCGATGATGGGGAAGGATGTTAAGTCCATAAGCCTCGCTTTTAGAATTTGTAAATATGATGCTTAATCTCAAAATCCAGATCGGCGGCGGCAAAGGCTTCATACTCGGAGCGTTTGACGGTGAGGTAAGACCTGCTCAGTATCGGTCCCAAGGCATCCATCAATACGCTGTCCTGTTCTAGCGCATCCAGGGCTTCGGCCTGGGTAGTGGGATAGCGGGCGATGCCGCGCTCGGCGCGCTCCTCGTCGCCGTAGTTGCCGGGGTCGATGAGGGTGGGTTCGCTGGGCGTGAGTTGGCGGGCCAGACCATCCAGCCCAGCCGCGATTAAGCCGCCCAGGGCCAGGTAAGGATTGTTGCTGGGATCGCTGGGTTTCAACTCCAGATTGACGCTGTCGGCTTCATGGCCCCATAGACCGGAAGCAACGCGAACGGCAGCCTCACGATTGTCGGGCCCCCAGGCGGTGTAGGCGCTGCTCCAGAAATGGGGCTGCAAGCGCCGGTAGGAGTTGAAGCTGGGGGCGGTCAGGGCCAGCAAGCCGGGCAAGTGAGCCAGCACGCCGGCCATAAAATGGTACCCCATCTCGCTCAATTTGTAGCGATCATTGGGATCGTAGAACAGATTGGTCTTTCCGTCGCTATCCCACATGCTCCAGTGGATATGGGCGCTGTTGCCGGCCTGCTCGGGATTCGGTTTGGGAGCCAGCGAGGCCAGCAGGCCGTGCTGCGCCGCCACATTGCGCACGGTTTCGCGGAACCAAATCTGGTTGTCGGCGGCCCGTAAGACCGGAGCGTGGCGAATGGGTAGTTCGTGCTGGCCGTGGCCTAACTCTGGGTAGTATGCATCGATGGGTATCCCCTGCGCTTCCAGAGCGGCCACAATCGCATCCATAACTTCGGCGGCGGCAGTCATCGCCACCGAACTGAAACAGAGGGCGGCGTCGATCGGCGTATACTTACCCTGGTCATCAACTTTGAGCAGGCTGAACTCATTTTCCAGCGCGGCCTGCACCATCAATCCCTGCTCGGCGGCGCGGTCGATCATTCGTTTGAGGAAGCTGCGTGGGCAAGCGCCCCATGGTTGGCCGTCCAGGGCCAGCATGTCGCACATCATGGCCGCGCTGTGAGGCGCGTAGGGCAAAACAACGAAGCTGTCGGGGTCGGGCACTAATCGGATTTCGCCGACCGGCCCCATACCTTCCACAGCTTGCAGTTGATCGAGCATGTTCATGGCCTGCATGGCCACGGTCAGGCCCATCCCGCTTTCCAGCCGGGCGGCCAGGCTGTAGCTAGGGGCTAACTTGCCGCGAATGGTGCAGCCGTTGTCGCAGTAGAGAAAGCGCACCAGTCGCACGTTGGCTTCTTGCACCGCCACAATGATTTTTTCATGTTGGGTCATGGGGATCTCCTTTGATACTATAAAAGGAGCAGCAAAGCTTGCTTTGATTGTAGCTTTCATGACAAAGCAAGCTTTGTCGCTCCTATGGTTTACGCCCTACGTTCCACGTCCCGCGTATAGAACATAGGACGGAACGCCCAGGGTTGGTTTCCAAGATTATCAGGCTTAGCTATTTGGATTCGAGAGGAAGCAGTTGTTGAGAGTTCGGATTATACCGATATCTTAATGTTGGTGTCAAATGCGGATTAGATGAGGTGAAGGGTTGGGTATAGTTTGGTTGTGGGTATTTTGTCGATGTCAGTAGTCGAGGTGATAATAAACCAGAAGAAAGGAATTAAACGATGTCAGAGTATCCTTGTACGTTCGTCAACGATGGCGCAGGGGGCAAAGTCCCTTTCCGCCATTTATCACTCAATCGATAATGGACAGCCTGGCTGATGAATTTGTCGTCCACGACGATGATGTATTCGTCGTGACTTACCCCCGGTCAGGCACGACCTGGACCGAACAGGTTGTTCATTTGATCCTCAACCAGAGTGAGCAAGGCGAACTGCTTCTAACCGATACCGCGCCGTGAGTGGAAACGCTACCTCGACGCCCACAAGGTATGAAAACCTTCAGGCGAATTTCGAAATAGAAAGGCTTATGAAAACTACTTGGTCCACAAACTGGCGACGGATGTTCTGGGAGTCATCGCTTGTCTCGATCTTCATTCTTGGTCTCTTTTATTACTGGTATAGTCTGGCTGACCGATATGCGATTTTCTTGTACGGTCATACCACGGTGGGCATACCGCCGGCCCAACCGTTTGACCCCATAACTATCAGCCGCTATTGGATGGCCGGCCTGGTTGCGACCGGAGCAGTGATGCTCCTCTACATCGCCGCCTATTGGCTGGCGGCCCGGATTGCCGCCTGGCGGAAGCAGACGTTTGTACCCGCCCTTTGGTGGCAGGTGTGGTTGGGCTGCGTCATTCCTCTCAGCATCGGTATTCCGGCAATTACGATGACAGTTAACTCGCCTACCCTGCCGCCGAGTCTAGCGGCAGCCTGCGTGGCCGCGACCCTGGTCGGGTTGGCTATAGCATTACTACCGGGCCAATGGGCCGCTGACCGTCCGTGGGATCTCATCTGGTTGGCTGCCGATGGGATCGGGCTGATGCCGGCGTTGATGCTGCTGCGGGCTATTGAACTGCCCAGTCGGGGGTTATCGGTTAGCCACATGACCGTCTGGCTGCTGGCAATGGGCGGACTACTGGCCGGATTAGTTTGGCTGGTGATGATGAGTGGGCTACGGATCTGGCGGCACAGGGAGTTCCCTACTGCGAGCGCGTTGTTCCTGGCCGGGGTGGGGTTAAGCTACGTACTGTTGCCGTTAATCCACCATCTGCTGGCGACCCCACCGGCCTTTCGCTACATCAGCACAGCGAGTAACTTTTTTGCATTCAATCCGGGGTTGCGACTTCTGGCGGTATTGACGGCCGCAGTTATGGCCATAGGTATCACAGCGGTCCGACGCCGACTAAAACCAGGTAGAAGGCTCGCGCCGCATTACCAATCCTGAACGGAACGCCTCCTCTGAATATAACTGGCTGGAACGACAAAGCTTACTTTGACCTAACCGTGAATGACAAAGTAAGCTTTGTCGCTCCAGTAAATTTTCATTCCCGTTACTGTAGCGGGGCTTCTGTTGGACTCCCTTGAAAGTAAACAATAAAACCCCATAAAAGCGGTTTATAGCAGGCGGTCGGTGGTCGGCCGGCGGCCGTCTGAAGGCGTTAGCCCCAAGCGGTCGTTTAATACCGCTTCATACACTTGCAATGCGTTCCGCCCCAACATCGAAAAATGCCAGTGCGTTTCAAAGAAGCGCCGTATCTGCCGGGACTGGCGTTCATCCAGCCGGTCGATGACTGTGCGTAGCGCCTCGGTGAAACCATTTACATCGCCAACGGGCCATAAATGACCAACCTGCCCGCCGGCGGTGATCGTCTGAAAGGACGGGATATCGGTCACGACCGGCACAACGCCGCAGGCTAAGGCATCGAGTAAGGCGATGCCGCTGCCTTCTCTGGCGCTGCCTTGCACGAAGATATCGGCGCTGTTGTAGTAGGCGGCGATTTCGGCGTGAGGAATTGCTCCTAACAGGATGACGGCAGCGGATAACAACTCACTCTGGGCGATACGCGCCTCTACCTGCGGTAGGATGTCCCCAAAACGATAGGCCATATACAACCGCGCCTCCGGCGCAGCGACCAAGACCCGTTCGACGCCGGCGAGAATGGTCAGCGGATCTTTGTTCGGTTTGAGATTGCCGGTCCACAAAATCACCGGCCGCCCGCGCAGCCCGCTCTTGACTCGCGCTGTTGCTCGCGCTTCAAAAGCCAGCGGCGACGAGGTTTCCATCACGGCGTGGATTAATGCCGGTGAAGCAATGACGCCGCTTTCCAGCCACGGCTGGGCCAGGTCGTGGTTGGTGAAGAGAAAGCCATCGGCACCGGCCAGCGCCCAGCGCTGCAACCGGCGCGACGCAGCCGGCCAGGGAACCTCGGCGTGGTGTTGAACCACAAGGGCGCAGGAGCGGGGCAGTAAGGCCCGCAGGTGTCGAATTTGCAGCGGAAAGAGCAGACCGTTAACGTGGATGACGGTCGGTTCCTGGGGGTTGATCGCCGTCCGGACGTCCCGGTGCATAGCCCGGGGCATTTGCCAGCCGCGCAAGCGCGCCCCCCATCGATCGGCTATGAAATGGTAAGTTACGCCGTTTGACGTCAAAGTCTCCGGGCGGAAATAGCGTTGAAAAACCGTGACTTCAGCGCCGGCTTGGGCCACACTTTCGGCCCAAGCAGACAGCGAGAAGTAGTGACGCAGCAGCGCCTCCGGGGTCTCGTCCGCCGGATCGAAGGCGTAGTTGAGGATGATAATGTGGGGAATGGTGATAGGTTAGCCTCCTAGTCTGGAGCGTCAAAGTTTACTTTGACCCACAACGGCTAACAAAGCAAGCGTTGTCGCTCCGGTAATTAGCGATTTGTCTTACGCAGTTGAAGGTAATGGCGCAGCAGCAGCCCCAGCGTTACCACCACACCTACCACCTTGGCGATCAACTTAGCCACGATCACGCCATAAACGCCCAGACTCGAAACCAACCATAGGCTGGCGACAACCATAATCACGACCCGCAGCCCCTCGGCCAGCGCCGCGATGTGGGAACGTTCAAAAGTGTAGATCAGCAGCAGCGGCGGCAGGGTTAGAATATCGAAGATGGCCAGACCAAGCATCAACTGAAAAAGACGGACGGCCGGGGCGAACTCGCCACCGTAAATGAACGGGATGAACCACTCGCTCACAGGGATGAGGAGCAACAGCAGCAGACTCACCAATGCGCTGCGGATCAACCCCTGGTAAAGATAGGCCCCGATAGCCCGTCCCGATTTCAGGGCCGAGGCCATTGGCAACAGTACGGTGTAGAGACTGTGGTTGACGATTTCCGTCCGACGCGACAAGCCCAAGGCCAGAGCATAAACGCCAACGGTGATCGGATCGAGCCATAAGTTGACCAGAAACATATCGAGATAGGCCAGCAGCACTTTGCCGATATTAGCCAGCCATAACCAGCCCCCGAAGCGAAACAGCGCTTGGGCCGGCTCTCGCCAGCCGGTCTCCAGGCGGGGCTGCTTGGCAAACGAAACTATCGATGGCCAATCGGCGGGCAGGGCGCGGTAGCCGATAATAAACCCGATCAAACTGGTTCCCGCACTCACAACAAGGAGTGTGGTGACCAAGTTCAACTGGCCCAAGAGGGCCAGCCCGACTGCCAACATCAAACTACAGCCAGAGCTGATGATCAACACCATCGAAATCTGGCTAAATTTGCCGATTGCCTGCAAAATAGCGTTGACCGATCCACTTAAAGTGGTCGTTACTACCCCGACTAAAGTCAAGGCGAATAACCAGCCGTAGCCGGGCAACTGTAAGAGATAGGGCACAATCAGCGGGGCCAGCAAGAGCGACAGGGCTATGCCTAATCCGGCCAAGCCCAGCTTGAGCCAAAAGAAGAGGCGGCTCTGGCGGACGGCTTCAAGCCGGCTGGTGGTCCAGGCCACGGCGATGGTTTTGACGGCGGCCTCGGTTAGGCCAAAATCGACGGCCACGCCGATCAGACTGGCCGCGGCCAGCAGCACCGAATAGATACCAAAATCGGCTGGCCCCAGAGAGCGGGTGATGATAATCCCGGCCAAAAAGTTCAAACCGATGCGCATAGCTGTGCCGGAAAAGATGATCAGCCAATTGTTGGTCACCGGGTCAAATTTAAGCCAGCCGGGACGCTGGGTCCAATAATCAAGGAGTTTAGTCATGAGAGTGGCCATGGTCGTGCCGGGGTTCAGCGCTCACCCGGACGATTGGGCAATCCCCGCCTTACAAAATTTAATCGTCGCTCTGGCGGAACATCACCAGGTCCATCTATTTAGCCTGCGTTATCCGGTCAAGGGGCATTATGATTTTGGTAATTTCAGCCACACCGCGACCGGCGGCGGACAGCAGTTCGGCTGGCGGTCGGCGGCGATTTATGGGCAAACGGCTTGGGCCATTGTCCGACAGCATCGACGCACTCCGTTCGATCTGATCCATGCCTTTTGGGCTGACGAGCCGGGCTTGGCCGCGGCTCTGGCGGCGCAGATCATTCGCCGGCCCTTGGTGGTTCGGCTGGGGGGCTGGGATTTGACCAATCTGCCTCATATCGAATATGGGGCGCAGCGCATCCTGTCGCGGCGACTGATGGTCGGCTATGCTCTGCGTAAAGCCGCTGCGATTCAAGCTAACTCAGCCTATCAGATTAGACAGGGCGAACGGCTGGGCCTGCCGGCCCATAAATTGGTCTACATTCCCGCCGGCGTCGATATTGAGACGTTCCGGCCGGTAGGTGATGAACGATCTCCTGGCCCGCCGGTTCTGGTCCAGGCCGCCTCGCTGATTCCGGTCAAAAATCAGGCTCTGTTGTTGGAGATAGTTCAGCGAGTGGTTCAGGACTGCCCAACGGCGACACTCCATCTGGCTGGACGTGGCCCATTAGAATACCAACTCCAAGGGCAGGCAGATCGGCTCAATATAACCCAAAACGTTGTTTGGCACAAAAAAATTGCGTATCCGCAGATGCCTGGCCTCTACGGTGACAGTCATCTGTATATCCAAACATCGTGGCACGAATCGCAAGGGATGGCGGTCTTGGAAGCGATGGCCTGCGGACTGCCCGTGGTCGGGACGCCGGTCGGTGTGGCGCCGGAGGTAGCTTGCCAGCCGGCGGATTGGGCGGTCGAAACGCTGGCAGCGCAGGTGTTGGCTACTCTTGAGGATAACGAACGCTATCGAGCCTGGTCGCAACAGGCGCGGCAAACGGTTGAGGCTCGCTTTAGCTTGCCGGTGGTTGTCGGACAGTTGCTAAGGTTGTACGAACATGTCGTAAACTAAGACGAATTTAAAGGAATGTGAGCCAGAGGCGTATATATAGAGCCGGTGGGTTTAAGCTCGCTTTTGATCAGGCTAATGTGGTCAACTTCAAATTTGACGAGCCGGCCCACGGCTTGCTCTGTTTCTAATGTTTGGCTAAGCTGCTGGACATGGCGGGCAGGAACGCCGGATTTAACGCGGCCGATGGTTAAGTGAGGCGCATAGGGGCGCGACTCCGGGGTGAAGTTGATAGCGGTCTGTAGGGCTGTACCCAAATGACGGTGGAGGGCGATTAGCGGCTTGGTTTCACCGTGGACGCCGACCCACAGGATGCGCGGGCGGCGCAGGTTGGGAAAGCAGCCTAACTCGCTCAAGGTCAAAGAGAAGGGGCGGGCAGTTAGCGCCGAAGCTTGTAGGGCCGCATTGACTTTGTCAATTTGGTCGGTCTGGATGTCGCCTAGAAAATGAAGCGTCAAGTGGATATTTTGGGACGCGGTCCAGCGCACGGTGTGGGGCGGGGCCAGACCTTTGAGCCGGTTTTGCAGTTGAGTTACGACCCGGCGAGCCTCGTCCGGCAGTTCGATGGCAATAAACGTGCGGATTGTCGTCATAATAACGGCGATTATACCCGTAGCCATCCTTGCCGACAAACGCGCGTCTGGCCTCATAGCAATTTTAACTATAGCGAGTATACTCATTTATTGCGTTTCATGTCAGGTATAGTAAAATCTGATGTTAATTCTCTATGGGAACGTTCTTTTGCGACAATGAGCTAGCTCATTGTCAAGCTAATGGAGGGCTTTATGTCTCCGGGAAAAATTTTGCGGGTATGGCTTCTGGTTTGGCCGATTTGGTTATCGGCTTGTTCCTCGAACAATGTGGTTCTGGGTCCGGATCAGACATTGTATCAAAACGGACAAAATGAGAATCGCATTGTATTAGAAGCGGCTCGCGAAGGCGTATTCGCCGGGCAAGGGGAGCAGCGCCGGGCGGTTCGGGTGCTGGACCAAGCCCCGCTGAATGCCGACCAGGCGGCTGCCGTCGATCACGAAGGCCGGGCGCTGGTACGGGTCGGTGAACAGTTGACGATGGAACTGCTGAAAGGCAGCGAGGTGCGAGTGGAGGAATATCTCCCCGAGGCCGAGACGGTCGAGATCGAGGTCCGGCAAAGCGGCGGCATTGTGCTGTACGACCTGGCGGAGGATGCTAACCGGCAGCAGCGCTTAACCGTGCAGACCACCTACGCTATTGTACAGGCGACCGGCACGCGCTTTGCCGTTATTACCGAGGGCGAGAACGGACTGGAATGGATTGTGGCTCTGGAAGCCAAGGCCGGCGATCTTCAAGTCACCGCCGGAGACACGACTGAAACGCTAACCACGGGGGAGGCGCGTTGGGTGACGCGATCCGGGGCGCCGGGGCCGGTTATCCCGGCCGGCAAAAATGCCGAAGCATGGCTGGGGCAAGCCCGCAACAGTGACCCGGAAGTCATTCTGAGCGAACTACTATTAGCGCCGGCCAACATACTGGTCGATACCGGGGCCATCCCCTACCTGGCTCCACCCGGCACACCCTTTGATTTTGGTCGGGATACACAGGGCGCGGTTATAGCGACCCTTGATTCTCAGGGGATTTTTGGCAATCCCAACTACACGCTGGAAGATTGCAACGGCGATGGGGTGCAGGATGTGGCTGTGGTGAACGGGTTGATCGATCTGGATTTCAACGCCATCCAAGCCCGAGTCCAGGCCCTGGATGTGAGCGTTTTTAACCGGACTGCCGCCGGCAATGGGTCGCTCCAGGTTTTTGATGCGGTCGATGATGAAATCGGCCGGGTAATGCTGGAGGCCGGCCCCGGCGAAATCCAAACCCTTAGCGTGCGGGACCCGCGATTTTTTTATCAAGCCCGCCTGGCGCTGGGCGATGCCTGTTTCTTGGGATTGAGTCTGACGCCGCCCGGCGAAACCAGAGAGGTGGTCGATCAGATTCAGGCGCGGCCGATCACCGAGAATTTGCAAAGTGACGCCGTGGTCAATATTCTGGCGAGTTCGGCCGACCGTTCGACCGAAAACGGGAGTTTTCAGGCGCCGTTTGTCGGGGCTGACAGTTCCGCCGGTCCCATTGATATTGATGGAGATGTGGATGATTGGGACGCGCTGGCCCAATGGGGTCTCGGCTGGACGACGCTGGCAACCATCACCCACGATGAAGGTTGTTCGACGCGATTTCCTGACGCCGGCAGCCTGACCGATCTGAGCGCTCGAATGCAGTTGGCCTTTGATAAAGAATTCCTCTACGCCGCTTTCATTGTCAATGATGACGGGTTAGTGACCTATACGGGCGGAGACGAGCGCCTGTTTCTGGGAGACTCGCCCCAACTTCTGCTTGATTTGGATTTGAACAGCGATTTTGACGAGGCTAAACTCAGCGCCGATGATATCCAGATCGACTTTCTGCCCGATACCGGCGGACCTCGCGCCGCCTTCTGGCAGTTAAGTTCGCTGGCCTCCAGACCGTTGGTCGATGCCGCCGTGGCCGTAACCCCGACGGACACAGGTTATTTCTTAGAAGCCGCTATTCCCTGGCAGAGCCTGGGCTTTGCGCGAGGGCAAGGGGATAAAATCGGCGTAGTGGTCAGCGTTAGCGACAATGATACCCCGGGCAGTAACGCCCAACAATGTATTATTTCAACCTCACCTAATCGAGATTGGCAAAATCCGACCACTTGGGGAACCGCTTTGTTGATGCCCGTCAGATAAATTTCAATCAAGTCATAACGGTCCGACCGTATAAATGTAGAATATAGAACAAGGCGCGTGAACCCTTGGAGACGGATTTGAAGAGCAGTACAACCATCACCATTCGAGTAGCCCAACTGGCCGATGCCCATAGGATTGCCGAGGTCCATGTGGCTTCCTGGCAAACCGCCTACCGGGGCATACTGCCGGATAAAATGCTTGATAATTTGTCGGTCGAAAATCGACAGGAAAATTGGCAAACGTGGCTGGTTCAAACCAAAGGTCACGTTCTGGTTCTGGAAGTGGCCGGGCAAGTACAAGGATTTGTCATGTTTGGAGCCACCCGCGACAAAGATGTGAATCGGCAGGAGGTGGGCGAGATTTACGCTATTTACCTCCATCCCGATAGCTGGGGTCACGGGTACGGCCGGGCGCTAGTTGAAGCGACCAAAGAAATGCTACACCAGAATGGATTTTCAGAACTGTTACTGTGGGTACTCGAGGGCAATGAGCCGGCCAAGCGCTTTTATGAGCGGGTCGGCTTTAAAGCCGACGGCGTCACCAAAGTCGAATTCGAGCCGGATGGAACCGAACTGTTCGAATGTCGCTACCGCCAGCCGATTAGAATGACTCACTAATTTATTTCCGGTAGCATATCAAAGCAACTCCACTGCTCACAACGACTCCCCGATAATCATACCCCCCTCTTAAAAGAACAAAGCAGCGATAAATGTTGTGCATAAGGTCAGAGCGCAAGAAGTTGGGCTGGGCCTCAGTGAAAACGATAATATCCCCTAAGAGCCAAAGAGCCAGATCAACCTTGAAAAAGGATTAAAACCTATTTATAATGATCTTTAGAGGTATTAACAGCTTGTGCTTTTAGGTAAAAAAATCGTTGTTATCTTGCCGGCGTATAACGCTGAAAGAACCCTGCGCCAAACTGTGGCTGAGATTGATCGAACTATTGTAGATGAGATCATTTTGGTTGATGATTGTAGTTCCGACCAAACGGTTAAAGTCGCCCGTGAGTTAGGGCTGCGGGTAC
The DNA here is from genome assembly GCA_020634855.1 of Anaerolineales bacterium. GTDB lineage: Bacteria > Chloroflexota > Anaerolineae > 4572-78 > J111 > JAGRBY01. Next base: position 391,937 of record JACKAU010000010.1, on the reverse strand, counting down.
ACCGTCATCAAGAAAACCTGGGGTACGGCGGCAACCAAAAGACCTGTTATGCCGAAGCCCTCAAATTATCGGCCGATATTGTGATTATGGTGCATCCCGATTATCAATACACCCCTAAACTTATTCCGGCTATGGCTTCTATGTTGGTTAATGGGGTGTACGATGTTGTACTGGCCTCCCGTATTCTGGGGGGATCGGCCAGACAAGGCGGAATGCCGCTTTATAAATATGTAGCCAACAGATTTTTAACCCTGGCCGAAAATTTAATTTGCGGTATGAAATTGTCTGAATACCATACCGGCTACCGCGCCTTTACCCATGAAGTTCTTCGCACCATCCCGTTGGAAAGAAATTCAAATGATTTTATCTTTGACAATCAAATCTTGCTCCAGATCGATGGATGGCATTTCAGAATTGGGGAAATCTCTTGCCCCGCTCGTTACTTTGCCGAGGCCTCTTCCATCAATTTTAGAAGAAGTCTTAAGTACGGTTTCAGTTGCCTCTATGAGGCGATTAGGTATCGCTTAGACCGGGAAGGCCTGGCTAAATCCAGGCTATATAGTCAGTAATATTCAGGATTTACTGATGACCACATATGACCAGGATTACTACGCTCAGGGAAAAAAGAATTATCGCTTTAGCATACTCTTTCAGCCTATCCTCGCGCTGTTATATTTTTGGCGGGTGCAGGTAACTTTAGCCAGATTACCTCATGCCTATCGAACGGGAAGCCGAGCCTTAGATGTGGGGGCAGGACGAGGGGAATTTTTATTCTACCTGCGCCAAAAAGGCTGGCAGGTGGTTGGCACCCAAATTAGCCGACCGGCCATTTCCGCGGCCAAGCAGCATTATGACCTTACGCTAATAGAAACCAATATACCTTCAGCTCAAGAGTTAGGCCAATTTGACTTAATTACCTACTGGCATGTATTTGAGCATCTGGAAAATCCCGAGAAACATCTGGCAGAAATTAGCAAACTCCTCAAAGACGAGCAAAGCGTCTTGATTATCGAAGTTCCCAACCCGGATTCGCTAGGAGCCAGATTGTGTTACCGGAGCTGGCTTGGAAGTGATCCTGAAAATCATATCAATATGGTATCGATGTCGGCTCTACAACAAATGATAGAGGAGGCCCGTCTAGAAATTTTTCAACTAGACTCTTTCGCCTCTAAATTTACCTTTGTTTATCTGTACAGCGCCCTATGCGGTTGGTTTTCAAACGGATATCTGGATTTTGATTATTTCTTGGAATTACTCAAAAGACCGGCCGCCGCCTTTCAATCGCCCCATATTGGCAAGACAATGCTCTTGATCCTCATCTCTCCGCCGGCTATTCTGGGGTCGCTGATGCTGACTCCCGTTGGTATTTGGCTTAACCAGCCGGAGATTCTGCGGAGTTACATCAGATTAAGGGAAAATAGCGGCTAGATGAAGCGGAAGAAGAACAAACTGTCGGCTTATTGTAGAATTTTTCAGACTCAAAATAAAATCCCTGGCAGTTTGCTTCAATAGCTGTAAAACTTATAATTAACAGCTAATTTTGTAAACTTTCTAATTGCACCCACAGAGAGGAAGTCTCGCCGGCGGCTTAATATCCCCATCAGATGGCGTTTAAGGCGAGCGTAAAGCGCTCCATGAATGACTCGCAGCAAAAAGACACCTCATTAAACAAAGTGGCGTCGTCCATCAGCGACCACATTTATGTGACTGAACTGAGTCAAGATAGCAGCCCCACCACCCATTTTTTATCAGAGAAGATCCAAACCATCACCGGCTATCCCCTTGAAACTTTCCAGGCTGATCCGGCATTTTGGCATTCGATTATCCACCCTGATGATAGACCCCTCTTCATTGAACATCGGGCGAAATTAACCAATCAGCAAGGCAATGAGGTTGAATACCGTCTAAACCGGGCTGATGGAGAGATTATCTGGGTACGCGACAGCGGCCAGGTAGACAATAATGCCGATAGTAAATCGGGAGTGATGGTTTACGGAATCGTTAGTGATATTACGCCCCGCCGCAAAGCGCAGGAAGCTTTGACCCTGGCTCGAGATCGCGCCCTGGAAGCCAGCCGGCTGAAAAGCCAATTGCTGGCCAATGTTAGCCACGATTTACGTACGCCGCTAACCACGATTCTGGGTTATGCCCAACTCCTGGAAATGGGCGCGCACGGCCCCCTGGCCGACAAGCAACGCGAGACCATTTCCGGTATCATCAAGAGCGCCAAATATTTGACCAATCTGGTCAACGATTTGCTCGATCAAGCCAAATTGGAAGACGGCAAACTGAAGCTTAACATCACCTCTTTCGTTCCCTCAGATATCGTCAACCAAGTACAATCCAATATGAGTGTGCCGGCTCATACCAAAGGCTTGACCCTTATTACCGATATTGGCCCGGATGTTCCCCTGACGGTCACCGGCGATCCGGATCGAGTCCAGCAAATTTTAGCGAACCTGGTCAGCAACGCCATTAAATTTACCACAGAAGGCACAGTCCACGTCCGGTTATTCCGCCCGGATCCCAAGCATTGGGCATTACAAGTTTCAGACACTGGCATTGGTATTCCGACGACGGAACAGCCTCATATTTTTGAGCCGTTCCGTCAAGTTGACGGGAGCGGCAAAGGCGACACCAGCGGAGCCGGGTTGGGATTGTCCATTGTTAAACAGTTGACGACCCTTATGGGCGGCTATATTTCGCTGGAAAGCGAAGAGGGCCAAGGCAGTACATTTACGGTTCATCTGCCGTTGATGCCCAGCAACGTAGATGCAAACTAAGTACGGCTTAACCAGACCCAGTCAGTATGCCATCAACTTTAAGAAATTTTTAAGAAGTCCTTAAGAAGGTTTCCAGAAGTAGTTGCTATTATCTATTCAAGAAAGCCCGATGAGGAGAAAACTACGTGAGGAAACCACTTGCTCTTATTGTCGAAGATGAGCCTAGGTTAGCTGACCTTTTTTCAATGGCCCTGAGCCCCGATTTTGACACACAAATTGCTTATGATGGGCAAATCGCCCTGAACAAATTAGCAGAGATGACGCCGGAGATTATCATTTTAGATTTGCATCTGCCAGGCATCTCCGGCAAAGATATTCTACGACAAATCAAGGCCGATGAGCGCCTCAGCCAGAGCCGAATTATCATCACCACCGCCGATGGGGTTGTCTCTGAAGAACTGCGCGAGGAAGTGGATATCGTTTTACTCAAACCGCTTAGCATGACGCAGCTCAAACAACTAGCCAATCGCTTGTGCCTCAATCGGCTTGAAATTTAGGGCTAAAAACGGTTTAGTTCCTACTCCTTACTCCCGATGTCCTTAGGTCCGTAACGTTGGGTTCTTAATTACTCCTGAGCAGCGTGGCAACTGGGGTTAAACTACCCCCCCTACTACAAACCCAAATTAACGCCAGTCTCATTCCCCCACGGCAAGAGCCGGCCATCCGCTCCATACCTATCTATTTCCCAGTTCACTTCCTTTGGCCGTCGAGCGCCGACCCATTCGCCATAACCGGCCTCCTGCGCAGTCGGTAACATTGAGCGCAACTTAAATCAACGTCCCACGACACTGCTGAATAAATTTCTCATTGTTCGACTGATTATGGTATCCTTTCAACTATGAGCCAACGTTACTCTATTTCCGCCGGCGAGGCGCGGATTGAGCATCACGTCAAAAATCTCTTAATCAGGAAGCCAAATTTGGAGCCGGCGGGCGGGTCAAAGCCCGTACGGACGAGATCAACATGTCTCTAAGAATAAAATTAGCCTCTCTATTTATTTTTGTCGCACTATCGATCTTAGTCATTGGTCTGGTCAACATCCAATTAATGCGAGGCACAACCCAAGAATACACCAAATTAACCGATCAAAACGTCCCTGTTTTCGAGGCTTTAGGCCACATCCATTCAAGTGTGACAAAGATTCGTGAAGAAACTTTAACGGTCCTGCTCTTAATAAGTGAGGCTCAACAGAGTCAAACGACTCCCCACCAACTAGACCAAGAGATTTTAGAGGAATATGAAGAGGTCGAGGAGGCCTATCAAGATTTCACGCTGTGGCTTGATCACTATTCGGCCTTAGTGACTGATCCGCGCCGACAGGCGTTGGTTCAAGAAATAGCGCAGGTCGGCCGCGACGGCTTTGAAGCGAGCCAAATGATCATCACTCTAAAAGAGCAGGAGGGCAGCGGGGACACGATTTTCGGCCATAGAGACAATCTGGAACAGGCTGAAAAAGATATCGATGCTCTATTGAACACGGCTATCGATTTAGAAAGAGCCGCCTTTAACGCCAATCGATCTCAAGCCAATAGCAACGCCAATTTGACCTATGCTATCAACACCATTTCTATTTTGGCCAGCTTAGGGTTAGCGATTTTTACCGGCTGGATCATCAGCCGAACCGTAGCTGACCCCATAACCAAATTAAAAGAGGCGGCTGCGGCTATCGGTCGCGGCCAGTTAGATACCACCGTTTCCATTCATTCAAGCGATGAGTTTGAATTTCTCGGCCAAGCCTTCAACCAAATGGCGCTTGATTTAAGCCAAACCACCGTCTCTAAAGCTTACTTGGATAATATCATCAACTCGATGGGCGAGATGCTCATCGTTATCGACTCGGACCACACGATTAGCCGGGTCAATCAAACCACGCTAGATTTGCTACAGTATGAAGAGCGAGAATTAATCGGTCAACCGGCCCAGTTGGTTTTGGCCGAAAAGATGGTCGCCGAATTGTTCACCCAGGAAACCGTGCGGAACGTAGAGACCACCTATTTAACCCAAGGCGACCAAGATGTGCCGGTGTTGTTTTCCAGTTCGCTGCTGCACGATCCAGAGGGGCAAATTCAAGGCGTTGTTTGTATTGCCTTTGATATTTCTGAACGTAAGAAAACAGAAGATGCGTTACGCCAGCGCGAAGCCCAGTTAAGCGAAGCTCAACGTATTGCCAAATTAGGGTATTGGCGTCGCGATCTAGCCAATAACCAAATTCATTGGAGCGAACAAACCTATGAAATTTATGAGGTGTCGCCCCAGGTAGAACCTACTCTCGATATCATCTATAGTAAGACCCTGCCTGAAGATGTGGATCTTATTCAAAACAGCGTGCAATCCGCCATTGAGAATGGCGCAACAATGTATAGTTTTGAACATCGAGTGTTCCGCCGAGATGGGATAGGCTACATCAATTCAATTGGCCACATTATTCGAGAACCAGACGGACAGCCCCTACTGACCTATGGCACCTCGCAAGATATTACTCAACTTAAACAAGTTGAAGTGGCTCTCCAACGTTCAAGTGAGCAGTTAACGACGATGTACGAGATTGCCCAGCTTATTTCGTCTACGCTCGATTTCGAGAAACTGCTAGACAGTATTGCTGAAAGTACCGCCTGTTTATTCAACTGTGAAGCCTGTACCATTCGGCTGCTTGATAAAAACGGTCAACAACTGAATATCGTCGGCGCCTACGGCATCGACCAGCAGGTGATGACCCCAACCCAACCCAAAGTTGGCGGGTCGATTGTGGGCAAAACCGTGCTTCTTAGCACCCCTACACTGGCGCCCGACCTACAAAACAATCCTGATTTTGACCACCCGGCGGCCATCAAGGAAGGGCTGCTATCCTGCGCCACGGTTCCGCTTAAAGTCGGCCTTACCGCCATCGGGACGCTAGATGTGCATAGTAAAACCAAGAAAAACGCTTTCGATCAAGTCGATCTCCATTTCTTGGAAAAACTAGCCAGTCAAGCGGCTATTGCTATTGAAAATGCCAGGCTGTACGCCATCGCCCAGCACGAAATCATCGAACACGAACGGATAGCCAGAGATTTAGAACAAGCCCGAGACCAAGCGCTGGAAGCCAGCCGGCTAAAAAGCGAACTGTTGGCGAAGGTCAGCCACGAGCTGCGGACCCCGTTGGGGGCCATTTTGGGTTATACTGAATTACTTAAAAACGGGATATTTGGCCCGGTGTCAGACCAGCACAGTCGAATTTACCATGCCATCTTAGACAATACCCACTATTTAAACGACATGGTCAACGAACTGCTTGACCAAGCTCAATTGGAAAGCGGTAAAATTAAATTGAACATCGAGGCATTTAGTTCGTCTGACCTGATCGATCCCATTATGGCTAGGATGGATATCTTGGCCAAAGCCAAGAATTTGAAGTTAAAATTTGAAGTAGACCCGGCTTTGCCGGCCAATTTATGGAGTGATAAGAAAAGATTGCAGCAAGTAATAGCCAACCTCATCAGCAACGCCATCAAATTCACCCCAACCGGACAAGTTGAGGTCCGGCTGTATGCCGCAGGGCCGGATCATTGGGCCATTCGGGTCTCCGATACAGGGCAGGGCATCCCTAAAGAAGCGCAAAATTATATATTCGAGCCTTTCCGCCAGGTTGATGGCTCAGCCACCCGCCAACACACCGGCGCCGGGTTAGGCTTATCGATTGTGAAACAGATGGTGGCGCTGCTGGACGGAAAAATTGAGCTGACTAGCGAACTCAACCAAGGCAGTACCTTTGTTATCACCTTACCAGTCATAACCCCCGAAAGGAAACGTTCGTGACCGAGGTTGGGTCATGTCTACTCCGGCGAACCTGTATGAAGCGACGAAACCGCACACCGAAAACCGATATTGTCATAACCGCTATTCGGCACATCCTTATGCCGCCGGGCGACCCGCAGACTTTGGCGAGGATAAAACCAAGAGCCGCCTCTGATGACCCGCTGCAAGCCGGTTTCAGGACCGATAGGGTTTTTGTAGATCGACCGGGCATAGGCATCCGCCGCATACCAATCGGCCGTCCATTCCCACACATTGCCGCTCATATCTAATACGCCGTAAGGGCTGGCTCCAGCCGGGTAGCTGCCCACCGGGGCAGTGTAGCGATAGCCGTCATCGGTGTCGAAATCGCGCCAGTCGGCCACGCAATTAGCGTCACAGTAGTTCAGCAGCGCCCCGTCAAATTCATCGCCCCAGGGAAAGAGACGGCCGTCTACCCCGCGTGCGGCTTTCTCCCACTCGGCTTCCGTCGGCAGTCGAGCGCCGGCCCAGGCGCAATAACCGGCGGCCTGCTCCCAATTGACCCCGACCACGGGTAAATCTTCGCCGCTAAAAAGCCCGCTGCCCAGTTGCGGCGGCGAACACGCGCCGGCCTCAACACACTGACGGTAATTGTGGTTGCTCACTTCAACCTGATCGATCCAAAACTCATCCAGGTAAACGACATGCCGGGGCTGCTCGTCCGCGTCGGCGTCCGGGTCCGTGCCAGCGCTGCCCATAAGAAAATCACCGGCCGGAATAAAAATCATCTCATTGCCGTCTTGCGACCGCCGGAATGTTTTGATGGGGGTCGATTGGGGATCAACCGCCTGAAATGTATCGACCGTCGGTACATACACCGGCTCAGCCAGAGAAACGGGTTCAACATTGGCCGGAATGACAACTGGAGCTTCGGCCGTCGTTCGGGGCCAGCGGAAAAATATGACCGCGCTCAACACCAACAGGCTGAGCGTAACGACGCCCGGCCACAGCCAAGCGGATAATCGTGCATTCGTAGTCGGTGGAGTCATTCGTTCGAGCGGCTGACTGGGCCGGTCGGGGATGACGTAGAAGTCAGCCAAAAGCTGATCGACCCGCTGTCGAAACGGACCGTGCGAGAAATCAATCGCCCGCGCAGCCGGTAACATCGAGGGTAACTGGCAAGGCTGACAAATAACCGGGATAATCGTCTTACCCTGGCTGATGGCCTCCAGCGTTTGGTCTCTAACCACCCACGAGTTAAGCGCCGCCGGCGATAACACGAGCAAGAAATGGCTGCACTCCAGCAGCGCCTTCTGCCCACGCCCATCCCAGGACGCACTATCGCCCGCGGCCCACTGGTCAAGCCAAATTTCAACGCCGCGCCGCTGTAACTCTGCGGCTAACTTCTTCACAAAGCTCGTATTCTCATGGGCATAACAGATAAAGGTGTAGTCAGCCATCGTAATAAAAAGTGAACCTAAATTGGCTGTTAAGGCCAATAATTGGTAAACGGTAATTGGTTATTTAAGCCTCAATTACCATTTACCAATTACACCGAATGACAACGCTATATAAATTCCCCTCTAATTTACACCACCACTCCTGTCCGATCAAATAAACGTCCCATCCGCTTACGCCACCGAACGAATTTCTCATTGATCGATTGATCATGGTATCCTTTCAGCCATGAGCCAACGTTACCCTATTCCCGCCGGCGAGGCGCGGATTGAGCATCGCGTCAAAAATTCCGTGTTTATCGGCCGAGCCGCCCACACGCCCTCGGTGGAGGCAGCCAAAGCGTTCATTGAACAGGTAAAAAGCGAAGAGCCTAACTACAGCCACGCCGTCTACGCGTTTGCCGTGGGACATGGCGCCTCAGTTACCCACGGGATGAGCGACGCCGGTGAACCGAGCGGTACGGCCGGCCGGCCGGCCCTGGCAGTGGTCAAAGGCAGCGATCTGGGCGATGTAACCGTAGTTATCATTCGGTATTTTGGGGGAACCAAATTAGGCACCGGCGGGCTGGTCAAAGCCTATACCGAAACGGCGCAGTTGGCGCTGGCCGAACTGCCCCTCACCGAAAAGGTTGAGCGGCAGACCGTATCGGTCACCGTTCCGTACAGCTTTTACGAGTCGTGCAAACGGCTGGTCGAACAACACCAGGGGCACATCGAGGCCGAGGATTTTGCGGTAGAGGTGACGTTAATGCTCACATTTATTGTTGATGATCTACCCGCCTTCGCCGCCGACCTGGCCGAAGCCACCGGGGGGCAGGTGGGAGTGGAAAACTGATAATTGCATCCAAAAGGTATTTTTGAAAGAAAATAGACGTTGATATCGTCTATATATAGAGTTGCTTACAATTACAGGAGATAGATAGTAATGAAACACCTAATTCCCTTAACCCTTATTATTTTCACCTTGGCTCTGACGGCTTGCGCCGGTCAAGCCGGCCCGGAACCGGCCGCCCCGAGTAACATCGATGTTGCTAACTTGCCGGCTGATGTCGATGTCAAGACGGCCGCCGCTGTCCAGGATAATCCTGAGGTCGTAATGATTGATGTGCGAGAGCAATGGGAATATGATGAAGGTCACATTCCCGGCATTACGCTCATTCCGATGGGCGAGGTTACTAACCGGTTAGACGAAATCCCCAAAGACAAAACAGTGATCCTAACCTGTCGGAGTGGGAATCGGAGCGGACAGGTTACCGACTTTCTGCGGAACAACGGCTTTGACAATGTTCATAATATGACCGGGGGGATTGTGGCCTGGGAAAACGCCGGTCTTGCAGTGGAGCAGTAGGCTTTAAGTTGCTTGCTGTCTTTACCTAAACGCTGCCGGCTCAACATCGCGAGGTAACCAAATAGTAAAGGTGGAGCCGACGCCGAGGTCGCTTTCCACCGTGATATCGCCTCCCATCATCTGGCAAACGCGCTGGGTAATAGCCAGCCCCAGGCCGGTTCCGCCATATTTGCGGGTGGTTGAGATATCGGCCTGGGCAAATTCGTGAAACAGTTTGTCCACTTGCTCCGGACTCATCCCAATGCCGGTATCGGTCACGGAAAAGCTAAGCCAATGCGAGGACAGATGTAGGGCGTTGACCGCATCTATCTCGGACGTGGAGGGATGGGCGGGCAGGGCCAGTTCGACACTTTCGGGCGAAACCGTCAAAGTGACGGTTCCGCGCTCGGTGAATTTGGCAGCGTTACTGAGCAAGTTGAACAACGCCTGGCGGAGCTTGACCATATCAGCCGACATCGTTCCGATATCTTTGCTGTACTGGATAATGAGGTTGTTTTGATTCTTTTCCACCAGCGGCTGGATAGTCAAAGCCACATCGTCGATGAGTTTACTGATTTCAAACGTTTCCAGATACAGTTCCATTTTGCCGGCTTCGATTTTAGATAAATCAAGAATATCGCTAATAACCGACAGCAAGTGGCTGCCGGCTTCATTTATCTTTTTCAAATCGGGGATGAAGTTATCCAGCGCGGCTTCTTGGGCATCTTCAATCAACATCTCACTGTAACCAATTATCGCATTCAGCGGCGTCCGGAGTTCGTGGCTCATATTCGCCAAAAAGGTGCTTTTGGCCCGGTTAGCGTTTTCAGCCGCCTCCTTAGCCAATTGCGATTCGGTTTCGGCGCGTTTCCGCTCGATAATCTCTTGCTGGGCCTGGTCATACAGCCACGATTTTTGAATGGCAATGGCGGCTAAATCGGCGAAAGCGGTAATGAGGCCGGCGTCAGCTTGCACATAAAAGTTGGGCTGTTCGTGGTCAATCGACAAGACGCCGATCAAAGCCCCGGAGAAGATGAGCGGCACGCCGATCCAGCTTCTGATGGTAACTGTCTCATCCTTATGCCAACCGGCATAGAGCGCGGTATCGGAAATGACCAACGGCCGGTGTGTGTCAACCAGTTGTTTCAAATGCGGCCGGTTGGACAGCAAAAAGATCATCCCCTCAAACCGCTCCGGCTGCGCAAAACCGTAGGTAGCCACAATTTGAAAGGTATCAAGTTCGCGGAGAATAATTGAACAACTGCTGTAGGTGATGATGCGCTTAAGCTGAACCAAGATACGGGTCAAAACTTCGGTACGGTCCAGGGTTTCATTTAAAATGGCGGCTACCTCTCGCAAGGTGTCGGCCTGATTTCTGGCCGTTCGTTCGGCAGCAAAGGTGCGGGCATTGGCCACGGCAATGGCGATTTGGCCGGCCACGACCTGGCATATCTTTTGCTCCTCTTCGGAAAAGGTGTAGGACTGTTCGGTCGCGTCCAAGCCAATCGAGCCGATGACTTGATCCTGAATAACCAGCGGCGCGATCAGAATCGATTTAACCCCTAGCGATTTTAAGGCCGGATATTCATTGACAGTCGGATCGTGAGGTACATTGGAACTGACAAATAAGGCGCGATTTTCGACCACTTTTTGAATAGCGGGATTGAGCGGAACTTTGATGCCGCATAATTCGGTGCGAGGATACTCGGCCACCAGCCGGCCGTACTCTAAAGTTTCATCGATCAAAATAATTCCGCAGTGATCAACAGTGACCAGTTCAACAAACATTTCACAGGCCGTGTGCAGCACCTGCTCCAGATCAAGCGAGGTGTTCAGCGTAGCAGAAATCTCTTGAACTTTGCGCCACTGCTCCACCCGGCGGGCCTGATCCTCTAATCGAGCCTGTTCAACCGCGTACAACCGGGCATTTTCCAGGGCAATTGAGACAAGCTGCCCAAAACGAGTCAATAGTTCGATTTCGGTCTGGTCGAAAGGTTGATTGGCGCCGGGTGGAAAGCCCAAGCCAAGGACGCCCATCACTTTAGCGCCCGATTTAATGGGAATGCCCACCACCGCTCCCAAAATATTCGGCAAAACTTGCGGCGAACGACTTGTCCAATGATCATAGCTATCAATGACCATCGGTTGGCCGGTTTGCCAGACGGTGCCGGCGACGCCTTCGTTCGGCTGCATCCGCACGCCGGTTCGCTGGGCAAACAGACCTGCTACCACCGCAATGGAAATCGCCGACTCATCCGGCTCGACCAAACCGACAAAGCCGTGGCTGGTATCTAATAACTGCCCGGCTCGAACCACCACGGCCTGCAGCAAATCGGTTAGATCAAGCCGATTCATCAAATCGAGCGTGGTATCGTGCAGTGCGGCCAGGTATTGGTTTTGCTTTTTGAGCTGCTCAAGCAGGTGGGTTCGATCCGGGTCGCTGTGGTCATTACGTGGCCCGTGACCGGTAAAATAACCCGGCTCAGATGGCGCTGAAGCCGGCGCTTCTAATTGGGCCACCCGCTGACGCAGTTGATTAAGCTCAGTAATTAATTCGGTTTTGGACTTAGTGTGATCCGTCATGGAAGGCTAATGAACTCACATTTGGTAAGACTGACCTGTACCAATCGTAATTCTAAACGCTAAAAACGTCAATAACTGTGGCAGGTGAGGATTATGAGATATTTGTCGCTGATCCGGGTCTCTACTATAATCCTAAGATTATTATCTGGAGGAGATAATTAATGACCCCACTTCTAAAAGATCAAGTGGCCCTGGTTACCGGGGCCGGTCGCGGTATTGGGCGGGCCGCCGCTCTGGCCCTGGCCGCAGCCGGAGCGGCGGTGGTGCTGGTGGCTCGCTCAAAGGATGAAATCGCCAGCGTGGCCGACGAAATAAAACATCAGGGGGGTAAGGCGCTGGCTATCCCCACCGATGTTAGTGGTATCAGCCAAATCGACAACCTGCTGGTGTTAACGCTACGGGCTTTTGGCGGGGTGGACATTTTGGTCAACAATGCCGCGATGGTCCACCCGTTAGGCAAGGTTTGGGAAACGTCGCCGGTGGCCTGGCAAAAATTGATCGCCGTCAACGTCATTGGCCCCTATTTATGCGCCCGAGCCGTGTTGCCCCATATGGTAGAAAAGGGCAGCGGGCGAATTATTAATATTTCATCTGGGGCGGCCCAACGAGATATCATTGGCGCCAGCGCCTACAACACCAGCAAAGCCGCTTTGGAACGCTTTTCAAGCACTCTGGCCGCTGAACTCCAAGAGACTAACATTGTGGTCACCGTGCTGCGGCCCGGCATTGTTCATACGTCGATGCAGGCCAGTATGCGGGGGACGCCACAACATATCTTTCCGTTAGCTTCGGATTGGCAGGCTTGGCACGATCAAGGCCAACTCCGCCCGCCCAACGAGCCGGCCCAGGCGATATTATGGCTGGCCAGTCACTTTGCCAAGAATGCCAACGGTCAGGTTTTTAGCATCGATGACGAAGTCTTCCGACAGCAAATTGCGACTGATCTGGGCAGTGATCTGCTGCCCCCCAGAGAACGGGATTAGAGGTATCCGGCCAAAGATTGATCCGGTTTCTTTTGGCTGCGGTAGCGCTGCCTGGCTAGTCTGTTCATTGAAACTACTTGAAACGACTCCCTCGATCAACTGGCTGAAACTGGGGTAATCTGAGGCTATGGTTGGAACTGCTTAGGGTCGTTACCCAGCGTTGACAAAGAACCCGCCTGAAAGTAAAATACACCCCTGACTGTAACAAGCAATGAGGTAAACTTTGTTCCAGCGATAGCCGGCCGGATAATCAGTCGGTCATGATTGGCATCGAGCGATTTAAAGTAAAATGTCAAAGCGGCTTTGATCATTTAGCCTGGCCCTCAGTATTAACCGTTTCATTATTTTTGCCACCACATAAAAAAACTTCTAGGAGAAAAATTGATGGCATTCGATAAAATTATTGTTCCCCAAGACGGAGAAAAAATCACTGTTGAAGATGGTAAATTAAAGGTGCCGGATAATCCTGTTTTAGCCTTTATCGAAGGTGATGGTATTGGCTACGACATTATGACCGCCAGTAAACGCATTTGGGATGCGGCGGTTCAGGCTGCCTACGGTGGGCAGCGCAAAGTCTCCTGGATGGAAATTTATGCCGGAGAGAAGGCGGCTAAAATTTACGACGGTAACTATATGCCGGATGAAACCTTTGATGCCATTAGTGAATTCATTGTCGGCATTAAGGGGCCGTTAACGACCCCCGTTGGCGGTGGGTTCCGCAGTTTGAATGTGACGCTGCGCCAGGTGCTTGATCTGTACGCCTGCGTTCGCCCGGTACGCTGGTATAAAGGGGTGCCTAGCCCGGTCAAAGAACCACAAAACGTCAACATGGTTATCTTCCGCGAAAACACGGAGGATGTCTACGCCGGGATCGAATATGAGGCCGGCACGCCCGAAAACGCTAAGTTGGCCGACTTCCTGCGTAACGAACTGGACGCGAATTTCTTTGAAGGGGCCGGCATTGGCATTAAGCCCATCAGCGCCTTCGGCACCAAGCGCCTGGTTCGCAAAGCCATTCAGTACGCCCTCGATCGCGGCTTGGACAGCGTCACCCTGGTTCATAAAGGTAACATTCAAAAATTCACTGAAGGCGCGTTCCGCAAATGGGGCTATGAACTGGCTAAAGAAGAGTTCCCCGAGCAGACCATTACCGAAGACGAACTATGGAGCGAGTACGACGGCCATCAGCCCGAAGGCAAAGTGGTCATCAAAGATCGCATCGCCGATATCATCTTCCAACTGGCGCTGCTTCGTCCGAAAGAGTTTAGCATTTTGGCCTGCCCCAACCTGAACGGCGACTATCTCAGCGACGCCCTGGCGGCCCAAGTCGGCGGCATGGGGATCGCCCCCGGCGCCAACATTGCCGATCACGTGGCCCTGTTCGAAGCGACGCACGGCACCGCGCCAAAATACACCAACCTCGACAAAGTCAATCCCGGTAGCCTGCTCTTCTCCGGGGTGATGATGCTGGAATACCTCGGCTGGAATGAGGCTGGCCAAATGATTCAGGACGCCTACGAAAAAACAGTTGAGCAGAAAATTGTGACCTATGATTTCGCTCGCCAGACCGAAGGCGCGAAAGAAGTGAAAACCAGCGAATTTGCCAGCGCTGTGATTTCAAATCTATAATCTTTTACCCTATTCTGTCTGTAAATCTTAAAACCCTATAGTTACATTCCTAGAGGAGGAAAGATGCGTTACACAAAAATTTGGTTAGTCGCCGTGATCTTTGTCATGGCCCTGAGCCTGGCCGCCTGTGGTGGCGCCGCGCCAACGCAAGCGCCGGCGGAAAAGGAAGCGGCAGCCGAAGAAGCTGCAGCAGAGGAATCTGCGGCAGAGCAAGCTTCAGCAGATGAAGCAGCGGAAGAGGAAGCCCCGGCGGAAGAACCGGCCGCAGCAGCCGAGGGTGACTGCTCCAGCGAAGAGGTCTTCTGCGTAGGTCTGGTCACCGACGTGGGTGAAATTGACGACAAATCATTCAACCAATCGGCCTGGGAAGGTGTTCAGATAGCCGGTGAGGCCGGCGCCCAAGTCGATTACATCGAAACCGGCGATGCCAAGGATTATGCGGCCAATATCGATCTATTTGCTCAGAACGGCTACGATGTCATTGTCACCGTTGGCTTTGCCCTGGGTGAAGCGACAGCGACAGCCGCATCGAACTACCCGGACATCGACTTTATTGGGGTTGACCAATTTCAGGCTGAACCGGTCGATAATCTGGCCGGCTTGATCTTCCCGGAAGATAAAGCCGGATTTATGGCCGGCGCGCTGGCCGCCCAGTTAACTCAATCCGGCACCATCGCCGCTGTGCTTGGCACAGACTTGGTGCCCCCGGTGGTGGCTTTCAAAGAGGGTTACGAAGCCGGCGCTCGCCATATCAACCCGGATATCAATCTCATCTCCACCTTCCATCCCGGCGGGCTAGATGTGGCATTCACCGACCCGGAATGGGGCGCCAGCACGGCTAAACAAGCCATCGACCAGGGCGCGGACGTGATCTTTGGAGCCGGCGGTAAAACCGGTAACGGCGCACTGATTGAAGTGGCCGGTCATGAAGGACTTTTCTGCATCGGCGTCGATACCGATCAATGGGAAACTGTACCGGAAGCGCATCCTTGCTTGGTTTCCAGCGCGATGAAACTCATCACCCCCGGTGTGGCAGGGTTGATTGAAATGTCCCAGGCAGGCCAATTCCCCAGCGGCAACTTCGTTGGCGATGTGGGCCTGGCGCCCTTCCATGATTTCGAGTCTCAGATTTCTGATGAGATCAAAGCCAGTTTGGAAGAAATCAACACCGGTCTGCTCGATGGTTCTATCGAAACCGGTTATAATCCCGGCTAATATCGTCCTCCAGAAAAGTTTGCTCTCGGATAATGCCTGGGTAGATGAGGGCCTTGCTCCCATCTACCCACTGAAAACTTTTCTGGATATCTCCACCTCACAACCTTTTGCAACGTAAGGCTACAACTAAATAATCTATGTACGGCGTGCCGCTTGGCACGTCGTACATTTAGGATTGACTATGACAACACAAACTGACAGCAAGGCAAAACCATCTCGGCTGATGGCAATTTGGCGAGCCGCCAGTATTCCCCTGGCGGCGGTGATTTTAGCGCTGTTGGTCGGCGCAGTTATTCTGTTAATTTCGGGAGCCAATCCTATTGCCGCCTATTCGGCCCTGGCCAAAGGGGCTTTTGGTAGTACCGCCGCTTTTGGTCGAACCCTAGAAAAAGCAACGCCTTTAATTTTGGGCGGGTTGGCGGTCGCCTTTGCTTTTAAAGGCGGGCTTTTCAATATTGGGGGCCAGGGACAGTTGTTATTTGGCGCGATTGTGGCGGCCGGTGTTGGCTTTGGCATCGACGGGCTGCCGTTCATTATTCATATGCCGCTAGCCTTACTCATGGGCAGCTTAGCCGGCGCCTTATACGGGGCAATTCCCGGCGCGTTAAAAACCTACACCGGCGCGCGCGAAGTAATTACCACCATTATGCTCAACTTCATCGCCATCAACTTCACCGATTGGTTGGCCGATGGCCCCTGGAAGGATGAGGGCATTGTGGCTCGAACACCGGCCATTGCCGAGGCAGCCGCTATTCCCACCTGGGGTAATATTCCGGCCGGCTTTTTTTTAGCGATCTTGGCCGCTGTTGCCACGTGGTATTTGTTATATCGGACCACCACCGGCTACGAGATCCGAACCGTCGGCTTAAACTCGAACGCGGCCAAATATGCCGGCATCAAAGTTTCCTACACTGTCATTTTGACGATGGCTATTAGCGGCTTCCTGGCCGGGATGGGCGGGGCCATCGAAACATTAGGCGTGGTGGGACGTTACCAACCCGGCTTTAACGCCGGTCTCGGCTTCGACGGCATCACTATCGCTCTGCTGGCTCGAACCAACCCACTGGGGGTCGTTCCCGCTGCGCTACTGGTCGGCGCGATGCAGGCCGGCTCTAGCCAGATGCAGTTCGACGCTCACGTGCCCTTCCAAATTATCGATGTTATTCAGGCGCTTATTTTATTCTTTGTCTCGGCCGATATGATCGTCCGCTGGATCGTCCGAGTTCAACCCGAGGAAGGCGAGCAAGTCACCCTCAGCACCAGTTGGGGCTAGTTAAACAGGTAACGGGCACATTTACTCAAACCGACGTGCCCGTCATCTGATCTGATAAATGAATACGAAGGGGAAATAAAGAGATGACAACTGCTGCAATGGCTAAAGCCAAAAGCCGAGGGGACTATGTGAGAATAGTCGGTCTTATTTTCGGCGGCATCGTCCTCCTGGGCATTATATACGGCTACATCACCAACCCGGTCACGACGACAGCCGTGCTGGCCTCGACCCTACGCCAATCGACGCCGCTGGTTTTGGGCGCGTTGTGCGGTCTGATTGGTGAGCGCTCCGGCATCATCAACATCGGCATCGAAGGGCAGATGTTGATGGCGGCCTTCATTGCTTTTTTAGCCAACGTTTACACGGGCAATCTCTTTGTGGCGGTGCTGGCCGGGCTGGCGACCGGCGCGGTGTTAGGCGGCTTCCTGGCGTTTATGTCGGTTACGCTTAAGATGGATCAGATTATCGGCGGCACGGTGATCAACATTTTGGCTCTGGGCTTGACCAGCTTCTTCTATCAAACCGGGCTAACCACGCAAGGTAAACTTCAGGCCATCGCCCTAGGGCCCCTGGCCGAAATCCCACTGATCGGGCCGGTCTTTTTTGATAACCCTCCCATTACTTATGCTACGCTCATTCTGGTGATGGTGGTTCATTACGTGCTGTTCTACACCCGGTGGGGCTTACGGACTCGGGCTGTGGGCGAGCACCCCAGCGCCGCCGACACGGTCGGTATCAATGTTTACAAGATGCGCTACATCAATGTGATCATCGGCGGGAGTATTGCCGGGCTGGCCGGAGCCTACCTGACCCTGGAGGCCGTCGGCTCATTTGAACGAGCGATGACCAACGGACGAGGTTTTGTGGCGTTAGCGGTGATGATTTTTGGCAAATATACCCCTTTCGGCGCGTGGGGGGCCGCCCTGTTGTTTGGGTTTGCGGTGGCGCTACAAACCCAGTTGCAATTTTCCGGACGGCTTGAAATTCCCCACCAATTTATCGGGATGCTGCCCTACGTGCTGACCATTGTCGTTTTGGCCGGTTTCGTCGGCCGGACACGTGTTCCGGCAGCCGTCGGCAAACCCTACGAGAAAGAGTAAGCGGCTCTATGGATAAAACCAATCGTCCCATCGTCTTGGAAGCCAAAGGATTAACCAAACGTTTTCCCGGCGTTTTGGCCAACGACAATATCAATCTCAAACTACACCAGGGTGAAATTTTAGCCCTGCTCGGTGAAAACGGCGCGGGCAAAAGCACCCTAATGAACATGCTGTACGGCCTGTATACCCCCACCGAAGGCGAAATCTGGATTAAGGGGGAAAAGGTTGAGTTGAGCAACCCCGGCGAAGCCATCGATCGAGGCGTTGGTATGGTCCACCAACACTTCCAGCTCGTGCCGCCCATGACCGTGGCTGAAAATGTGATGCTCGGCTCTGAAATCACCAGCGGCGGTGGTCGGCTTAATATGCGCCAGGCTATTCGAAATGTGCGAGAGTTATCGGAACAGTACGGGCTGGCGGTTGATCCGACGGCGGTGATCGAAGATTTGCCGGTTGGGACTCAGCAGCGGGTCGAGATCATCAAGGCGCTGTATCGTCACGCCGACATCCTAATTTTGGACGAGCCGACCGCCGTACTGACGCCGCAAGAGGCCAACGAATTGTTCCGCATTATGCGGGATCTGACGGCTCAAAATGTCTCGATTATTTTCATCACCCACAAATTAAAAGAGGTGTTAGCGGTAGCCGATCGAATCGGCGTTTTGCGCAGCGGCCAGATGGTCGGCACGGCGATGCCGGAGGACTCGACCGAAACTAGCTTGGCCGAAATGATGGTGGGACGCAATGTCATCCTGCGTGTTGAGAAATCGGCGTCGAAGCCGGGCCAACCGGTGTTGCAGATCCAAAACCTGCACGTCCATGATGATCGGGGCCACGCCGCGGTGGAAGGGGTTGACTTGGAGGTGTTTGCCGGGGAGATTTTGGGCATCGCCGGGGTAGAGGGCAACGGCCAGCGAGAACTGGTGGAAGCGCTAACCGGTCTGCGTCACATCGATGCCGGTAAAATCAGGATCGATGGCCAGGACACCACCCATTTTAGCCCACGCCAAATCACTGAATTGGGCGTGGCCCACATTCCCGAAGATCGCGAGAAGCACGGCCTGGTGATGCCCTACACCCTATCCGATAATATGGTGCTTAACCGATATTTCAAAGCCCCTTACGCCAAGGGACTGATTATGCACCACGACAAAATTGATGAAAACGGGAAAGTGTTGGTCAAAGAGTACGATGTGCGCCCGCCGAATGTGCACGCCCTGGCTCAAAACTTATCCGGGGGCAACAAACAAAAGGTGATTGTCGCCCGCGAATTTTCCAGCCCCACCAAACTGCTGGTGGCGGCGCAGCCTACACGTGGCATCGATGTCGGCTCGATTGAGTTCATCCACAAGGAAATTGTGGCCCAACGCGACCATGGCGTGGCCGTGCTGGTCGTTTCGGCCGAACTGGATGAAGTTTTAGGGTTGGCCGACCGCGTCGCGGTGATGTTCGACGGGCGGGTTGTGAAGATCTTACCCATTGCCGAAGCAACGCGCGAACGGGTCGGCTTGTTGATGGCCGGCTCGGATGCCTAAAAATTAAATGTGGGTGGTGCGGTGCATCTCCAAATATTCCTCGACCTCTTCGATGAGCGAGGTTGAACTTTGCCGGGCGGTGCGCTCTCGCTCACGTTTGAGACGCTCGGTGGTGGTGATCCAATCGACAAATTCGCGGTAAACCGGCAAGGGTACGCGGTTGCCATACTCATTAAGGTAACTGGCGATTTCACGAGCATACTCCTGGGTATCTTCGATGCTGCTGTATTCGAAATCGGCCGTAAAAAAAGCGGCTACATTGCGAAATTTGGCGATACCGTAGGTCATTTTTCTGATGATTCCTCGGGCCAACGGGTAATCCGGCAGCCCATCATCGGTGGCGTGGATCGAAGCCCACAGGTCGAAACAGAGGTCGGTTAGCAGTTCCAGCATCTGGTCGCTTGACAGGTCGTCTAAGTCGTCGAAAGTCATAAGTGTTGTAGCTCCTTTAGGGGGTCATCAAGTTTACAAGTCGAGTTTCTAATTCTCCATATCCAACATAACGATGCTCAAACGTCCAGCCCATCGAAGCGGCAATCGTTTGAGCTTTTTTGATTAACATTTCAGTCGGGGCTTGGCTAAGATAGACCAAGCGGTGATAATTACCAAAGTAAAGCGGGGCCAGCTCCGGATGTTTGTCCAACCCCAATCCTCTCAAGACGGCCTTTTCATAAGCCCGCAGCAGCCAATCGGTCAAAAAAAACGTACCCGGCTCGTCATCCATCAAGCGGGCAAACTCGTTGGCCCCGGCATACATTTCATAGCAGTGAGGGCCGCTAACCCGAACCACCTCATGGCGATCCAGCACCGTATCGATGCCGGTTGCGCCGCATTCGCCGTATACAACGATGATCCGTTGATACTGCCCCTTAAGTTTCTCCAGCATCACGTCTAAATTGGTGGTGATTTTGAGCGGGGTCATATGATAAACGGCCGGCAACGCCTTCAGTTCGACCGACCAGCCGTGGCGGTCGATGATCTCCTTCGTTTCCTTGGCCAGCGCGCCGCAGGCGATAAACAAGATATCTGATTTAGGATTGGACTTAGGCTGGGCCTGCTCCGGTTTAACCGTCAACTTTGCTCACCGTTATAAAGTTTGCCGCTGGGCAAAGTCATCGCCTCTATAGTTTTAGCCCGTTTGTATTGAAAGGCCGTAACATCCGAGCCGGTGAAGTTGGCGCGGACCATCAGCGCTCCGTTGAGCTGCGCCCCTTCCATTTTAGTCCCTTCCAGATTAGTGTCTTTCAGATAACATTCGCGCATATTAACATCATACAGCTTAGCCATTTTGAGATTGGCCCGATCTAAATCGACCCGATAGAGGATGGCTCGGGAGAGATTAACTCCACGCATGTTGGCTCGCGTCAGGCTGCTGCCGCTGAAGTCGGTTTGTTCCAGCATCGCCTCCCTTAAGTAGGCATCGACCAATTTGGCTTGCCGTAAATTAGCCCCCTGCAGATTAGCTCTGAAAAGATTGGCTTTTGATAAGTTACAGCCTTTGAGATTCGCGCCGCTTAAATCCGCTTCACTCAAATTCGCCTCCCGCAGATCGGCCCCACTCAGGTCGATACCCTTGAGGTCTTGAGCCGACAGATCGAATTTGCGCATAGGATGTCTTTTATCGCTCTTGGCCCAGGCCAACGCCAGCTTGAGTTGTTCGGATCGAGTCTGCTTGTCTTCAGCGGCGGTAGTCAGGCTACTTTGCGTCACCTGTTTTTCAATCACCAAATCCCGGATAGCTGACTCGTAGGTATAGCCCGGCATCCACTGGTGGCAGTGCTTGCAAATGACCGCTTTCATCCGAATCTCCTCGTCGCAGAAGGGGCAACGTTTCAGTTCATCGTTAATCGTGTCCAGCACGGTCGGTACCTCCATTTATGATTATACCGATCTTTGGATTGGTTGAAAAGAGCTTGCCTTACATTCAAAAAATAGGTTGTCATAACGCCCCAAATCAACTATAATGAAGGAGACCCAAACCGTTGGTTTACCCCCTTGAGGCGAGGAGACTTATGGCTGACCAAAATAAACGCTCATTTTGGCAAATTATGCTGATTCTAGGACTGACTTTACTGGGCTGCAACTCGGTTCAGGGCTACCTCGATACCTACATCGCCGCCCAACCGACGCCAACCGCCACACCTTTTTCCGTCGAAGAAAACGTCAGCGAACTCTTTGTCGGCAACGCCCAACTGACGGTGGGCGATACGACCGATGCGCAGGTGGGCGTCGTCCAAATTGTGGGCGCGGAAATTCCCATTCAATACCGCTGGACAACCTCCGGCGGCGAGATCACGCAGGGGCAAGGCACCTGCTGTATCACCTATCAAGCCCCTAACGATCCCGGTAGTTACCAGATTGCGTTAACCATCACCTACGGCGATCAGGTGGTCCAGCGCGCCGCGGTCGTCCAGGTTGAAGGGCCGGTGGTCACCGTCGAGCCGACGCCTACCTCAACACCGGTGGTTCCAACGGTTACGCCCGAACCGACCGACATTCCGCTGGCTGATGCCGCCGCGTACTTCGCTCGCGCCGAGGAACGTTACACCCGCCGGGAGATGGACGGCACCCTGGCCGATTACACCAAAGCCATCGAAATGGGCTACGAACCCCTGGCCGATGCCTATTACAATCGAGGCTATATTTATTACATGCAGCAAGATTACGCCGCAGCCATTGATGATTTCACCAAATCGATCGAACTCAATTACGATCCGCTCGGTCTGCCCTACTACAATCGCGCCAATACCTACTACTACACCGGCAAAAATGAGGAAGCCATCGCCGACTATACCCGCGCCATTGAGTTGGAGTACGATCCGCTGGCCTATATCTACAACAGTCGCGGTCTGACCTACCGCAAAATCGGCGAATATGATCTGGCTATCGCCGACTACACCAAAGCTATCGAACTGGAGCACAGCCCGCTCAGTTGGCCCTATTATAACCGAGCCAACGCCTTTGCCGATAAAGAAGTCTACGATCAGGCTATCGCCGATTACACTGAAGCCGTCAATATCGATCCCGCCAATGCCGACGCTTATTTAGACCGGGGCCGAGTCTACCAAACCATCGGCGAAACGTCCCTGGCCAAACTTGATTTCAACGAGGTTTTGATCCTTGGCGACGATTTGCAAAAAAAAGCAGCCCAAACTCAAATTGACGAATTAGCAGCAGCTCAATAGAATTCTGTTTGCCTTATGAGCGACCAACAGCCGCCTCAGTTTGAAGACTTGCCAACGCCTCCGAAAAAAAGCATGCAAGACCTGGTGAGTTGGCACCAGCAGGCCAAATTTCGAACCTTCAAGCTGCGGCAGACCGCCCGCCAAACTAACTCTCCGCAGGATGATTGGCCACAAGCCGAGCCGCTCTACCCGCCGGTTGACATTGAGGCCGGCCCGCGCTGGCAGTGGAATTTGATTACCGGGGTAAATATTGCCTCGCTACTGTTAATTGTTGTCAGTACCCTGGTTATTGTGGGCGCTACCGCCTACGCTTGGATTGCCGTCCAACTTCCGCCCGCCGAGGAACTGCGCTCGCGCTCGCTCCAATTCGCCACGACCCAAATTCTAGATCGGGAGGGCAATTTGCTGTGGGAGATCATCGATCCCACCGGCGGGCGGCGTACCAACATTACCCTCGACCGAATTTCGCCCCACTTAATCAATGCCACCCTCGCCACCGAAGATCGCTTTTTCTACCTCAACGTCGGGGTCGATCCTATCGCCATTATGCGCGCCACCTTTACCAACCTGTCAGAGAAAGAGATTGTGTCCGGGGCCAGCACCATCACCCAACAACTCGCTCGCAATGTCTTTTTGACGCCCAAAGAACGCACTGACCGCTCCTTCTCGCGTAAGCTGCGTGAAGCCGTGCTGGCCATGGAGATCAACCGGCGCTATACGAAAGACCAAATCCTGGAAACTTATTTCAATCAGATTTATTACGGCAACCACTCCTACGGCGTCGAGGCGGCGGCCCAAACCTATTTCGGCAAATCGGCTCGCGACCTCACCCTGCCGGAAGCGGCGATGCTGGCCGGGCTACCTCAGTCGCCGGCCATTTACGATCCTTATCACAACCCGGAGGGCGCCAAGGGCCGCCAGCAAGTGGTACTGGGCTTGATGGTCGAAGCCGGGTACATTACCCTGGCCCAAGCCCGCGAGGCCGCGGCCACCCCGGTTACCTTTCGCGATCTAAATTTTCCACTGGAAGCGCCACACTTTGTGACCCTGGTCCGCGAAGAGTTGGAGCAGAACGTGCCGGCCACATATATTTACCAGGCCGGTTTGCGCGTCTACACCACCCTCGATGCCTCGATGCAGGCCGCCGCTGAACAGGCCGTGGAGCGGCGCGTGGCCGAACTGGCCAGTCGCCACGTGACCAACGGGGCGCTGATCGCCATGGACCCGGCCACCGGCCACATTTTGGCCTTGGTCGGCAGCCGCGACTTCCGCGATGAGACCATCGACGGCCAGGTCAATATTGTGACCAGCCTGCGCCAGCCGGCTTCAACCATCAAACCACTGACTTACCTGGCCGCGTTTGAGCGATTGGGTTGGACGCCGAGTTCCTTGCTGTGGGATGTGCCGGTGGAGTATCCCGACGAAAACGGTAATGTCTATCGCCCGCGCAACGTCGATGGTCAATTTCATGGGCCGGTCACCGTGCGCACCGCGCTGGCCAACTCGTACAACATTCCGGCCATCAAAACGCTAGAGGCGGTTAAGATCAGCGCCCTCAAAGAGATGGCCTATCGCCTGGGCATCAGCACCTTGAACCGGGAGGATTACGGCCTGCCGCTGGCTCTGGGCAGCGGCGAAGTCTCGCTGCTGGAGATGACCAACGCCTATCAAGCCATAGCCAATCAGGGGGTTTTGCTTCAGCCGACAACCATTCTCAAAATTACCGATAACTTTGGCCGCGAGATCGAACCGCTGCGCCATCCGTCGCGCCGGGCGCTGAACGAAGCCCACGCGTACCTAATGACCGATATTTTGGCCGATAACCAGGCTCGTACCCCTGAATTCGATCCTGACCGAATATTACAGATCTCGCGACCGGCGGCGGTCAAAACCGGTACAACCAACGACTTTCGCGATAGCTGGACCATCGGCTACACCCCCGATATTGTAACCGGGTCTGGGTCGGCAATGCCGATAATCAGCCGATGGACGGCGTCGATGGGTTGACCGGAGCCGGCCATATCTGGCACGATTTTATGGAAGCCGCTCATCAGAATTTGCCGGTACGCGACTTCCCCCGACCGGCCTCGATTATGGAGATGGAGGTCTGCGCCGATTCCGGCACGCTACCCAGCGAACTTTGTCCCCAAACGCGCCTCGAAATTTTCTATAACCAGCAGCCGCCGCTCGGCCCGGATCATGACTTTCACCAATACGTCGAAATTGACTTAAACACCAACCTGCGAGTCAATAAATATTGCCGGGGCAATGTTGAGTTACGGCCCTACCGTATCTTTCCGCCGGAAGCCCGCGCCTGGGCCATTGCCCACAACATCGAACAGCCGCCGACCCAGTCCTGTCCTTCTCGCGATCTGGCGGCCAGCATCACCCGGCCCATCGATAACGTCAGCGTCCGTGGTACGGTTGATATCGAAGGCGCGATCGTCGCTCCTAAAATCTCCTACTACGAGTTGGAATTGGGTCAAGGCACCAATCCGCAATCTTTTATCACGATTCAAGGGCCTAATTATCAACTGGTTCGACGCGGGCTGCTGGGCACCTTCGACACCACCCAAATCGCTAACGGCCCTTACACGCTGCGCCTGGTGGTGTCCGATCAAATCGGCGGCTTCACCGACGACCGCATTCGCATTCTGGTCGATAACCCGACCGAGGCCATCTCGCCGCAAGCGCCGATTACTACTCCCCCAGCAACCCACACGCCGGTTTCATCCGGCCCAGTGGCCGGTACCGCCACCATCACCGTGACCGTCTCACCCGCGGCCATTACTTCAGATACCTTTGAAGCTCCACCGCCGGCGACGCCTGATCCGGACGATCCGTTCGCGCCGGCGTCAATCCCGCCTCAGGTTGGGCCGGGGTTTTAGTTTCAGTGAGTTTGACACCACTCCTCCCTCAAGGTAAACTAGTTAAGCGTTATTAAAAACCTATTTATCCGGCCATAGACCAAAGACAGCTTGTAGCACTCCCCTGACTTCAACCATCGTCAGTTACCAATTCCTCACAAAGACACAGCCAAAAGCAACTCAACTTCGCGAGTAATCGTGTGTAAGTAACCTTAGTCAAGGGTTCCAAAGGTGAAGCCCATGGATTTTGTTAAAGTCTGTCCCCCATTTGAATATTTAGAACCCAATGAACTCGAACTTATCGAGCAAACGTATCAAATTCTTCATTTCCGGCCCGGCACGTGCATCCTCCGGCAAGACGGCGCTTCGAGCCAATTTTTTTACCTGATCCGAGAAGGCGTCGTCCGGTTTCTACACCGAGGCGAGGAAGTCGCCACCGCCGACGCGGGGGAGACGTTTGGCTATCCGTCGATGCTGCTGAACTGCCCGCCAAGGTTCGATGCTATCAGCAGCGACGATGTGATCCTGTATGCTATCCCCAAAACCACCTTCAACCAACTGATCGACAACCAAGAATTCGCCGAATTCTTTCTGAGAGACTTGAGCCAGCAACTTCACAAGACTTGGGAGCTGGATACATTAACGTTTGGCAGCGAATTGGCCCGGCCTGTCGATACCCTGATTCATCGGCCTCCGGTTGTGGTGCTGCCCCAAACATCCATCCAAGAGGTGGCCCGGATAATGCGCGATCAAGGTATCAGTTCGGTTTTGGTCGATGGTGAGGAGTTGGGCATTATTACGATGAAGGCGCTGGTCAACCACGTGTTAGCTGAGGGAATTAGCCCAGAGACGCTAGTTGAGCAGGTTATGGTCCGGCCGGTCAAATCGCTCCCGGCCGATACACCGATCTATGCGGCCATGCTGTTTATGATCGAGGAGCGAGCGGATCACTTGCCCTTGACCCAAGACGGGCAAATTACGGGCATTGTCACCAATCACGATCTGCTGCGTTACCAGGCCAAAAGCCCGCTCTATTTGCTGCAGCAGTTAGACCACCTCCCATCCGTCGAGGCGGATGGCAACTACCGTGCGGAAATCACCCGCACGGTTCAGGCGCTTTTTAACGACGGCTTGCAAGTCGATCAGATTGGGCGTATTGTGGCCAGCCTCAACGATACGCTGATCAAACGGCTGCTCAAAATGACCGAAGCCGAACTCGGCCCGCCGCCGACCCCTTACGCCTGGCTGGTCTTTGGCTCCGAAGGGCGCATGGAGCAGTTGCTACTGACCGACCAGGACAACGCCCTGGTCTATCGTGACGATACTCCGGCCGCGCGCACCTATTTTGCCGATTTAGCCGAATGCGTTGTAGCCCAACTGGTCCAAGCCGGCTTTCCAGCGTGTCCCGGCGGCTACATGGCTACCAATTGGTGCTATCCCTTGGCCCACTGGCAAACGCTATTCAACGATTGGATTAACAAACCCGAACCCCAAGCGCTGCTCGAAGCCGCTATTTTCTTTGATTTCCGACCCGTTCACGGCACTCTACCCATGCACAGCCTGAACCACATCATCGCCCAGGCCAAATACCGGCCGATTTTCTTAGCCCAGTTAGCCGGCAACGCCTTGAGTTTCACCCCACCGTTGGGCTTCTTTCGGGGCATTCGCGACGAAGACGGCCAGGTTGACCTCAAAAAAGGCGGCATTGCCCCCATTGTGGCCGTGGCGCGTATCTATGCTATCCAGATGAAGTCCCAAACTCGCTCCACCCTGGAGCGATTGGAAGCGGCTATCGAGGCCGGCCTGATTAGCCGCGAGGATGCCACGGCGCTGGCCGAAGCCTTCCGCTACCTCCAATGGCTCCGCCTCCGCGAACAATTCCACGAAATCAGCGAAGGTCGGCCTCCGGATAACAAGATTCAGATCAACCACCTGCTGGGTCGAGAAAAACGCCACCTGCGCGAGGCGCTGTTGTATATCCGCGACACCCAGGATAGTGTCGCTCGCCACTTCCGAACGGATGTATTGGGGTAATCAGTGAAAGATCAGAGCTGATCTGTTCGATAATATGAAAGAAGCCGAGCGGGTATATGCCCAGACACATTCGGCTCGGTTGAGAGCGACCGATCAGTTTCGACGGCAGCGGGATATGATTTAGGCCCACAGCAGCACGATGGGCCAGAGTTGTGTGACACTATTTCAAGGGCAAACGGATTATTTGAACGCCTTTGGGCCGGGTGGTAGGCTGACAACAAAAGCTGTAATTTGGATATTATAGAAAAAACGGTAGTGGTCAAGGAGTAAGTGATAGGTTGTAATGAAAGATGAACCATTTAGTAACAAGGTGATGAAATTTATCAGACTTAGAAAAAGATAAGGTTTTGCGAACATAGCGCGCCAAGCGTTGTCTGAGAGTACAGTTCCAGCGTTCAACGTGAGCAGTTTGACCACTCTGCTTGTCGACAAGTTGATGACGACCGGTTGAGAGGAGTTGCTCATAAGCGTGCCAGAAATCACTGAAGGAACGACAACGACGATAGGCGGCAGGAATGCGTTGCCACAGCTTACGACAGGTGCGACCACTGCGGTCGCCAATGGCATAGGCCACAACTTGCCGCGTGCGGCGACACAAAGCTACCCACAACCACCGTTTTTGGGCCTTGTGGCCGACAAAGGACCACAATTCGTCCAATTCTAGGACATCGGTAGGCTGAGCCGGGACGAGTGTACGCCGTAAGGGTGGCAAACGGCGGATATGGTCGACCAGCCAATCCCGGAAAGTCTGGCGCGAAATATCCAGCACTCGGGCCACACCGCGCATACTGCAGCGTTCTCGGTACAGTTTCAGGCTCAGGGCTTTTTTTAACCGGATTTTCTCGTTTTGGTTCGAGTACACGACGAGCTCCACAATCTTTGCACCAGTACTGTTGGTTGCCGCACCGGTTGGTTCCATTTTTGACGATCTCGTTCTATTTATACCACACCTGTCAACTCCTGGGTTGTAACTTACGTTTTACATTATCCCCTTATCATCTCAAAGCTTTTCTTTTCCACACGTTTATTTACAGGAAGGTAACTACATCGTAAATTAAGAAAGCTTGAATTTAGAATTGGTAGAATGGACGGCAGAATAATGAGAATTGAGTTTTTGCCTGGCGGCTTGGATAGAGAATTGCCAATTGACTTTGATAGCGTCGCGGTCACGTTGAGCCACAAAAGCAAGGATCTCGGCTTCAAGGCGATCAAAGGACGGGATACGACAGTCCAGACAAAGGCGAGACAAGGCTGAAAACTCAAGCTCAATCATATTGAGCCAACTGGCCGATTTGGGGGTGAAATAGAATTCAAAGCGTTGGGCCAAAGCAAAGGCTTCATCCGCCGGCAAATTTTCGTAGAAAGCACTGATGGTATGGGTATTCAAGTTGTCTTGCACCAGCCGAAGTTTGATAGCCTCAGGATAAGCCGCCCCCAACGCTTGACAAAACAAAGCATATTCTCGTTTAGTACGGCGGGGCTAAAGTTGAGCCAAACGACGACCGGTCAACGGTTTCAGCACCGCCAACAAGGCGGCTGACCCTAATTTTTCATAGGCATAGTGTTCTTTACGAAGCTGTCCTGTTTGTATAGCTAAGGGATCAACACGGTCGCCAATCAGAAAACATGGTCGTTCATCATAACACAGGACTGAGTAAAGGGGGTCATACGGCAACCTGTACAACCACAGAATGCGTTCCATTTGCGCTAGAAGATGACTATTCATCTGTAATAAACGAGACTTGAACTGACACAAGGGAATTAACTGACAGCAGAAAAAGGGTGAGTCGAGACTGAGGTAGGCTCAGCTGCTACAGGGTGAAATTGACGTTCAAGTTGCTTCCGAAAAGCCAGATGTTTGGTCTCTCTCAAAGTCTGAAACGGAGTTCGACCGTCACAATATTTGCCCGTGTGGGGTCGCTCCCGATTGTAGCTTTCAAGCCATTCGTCTAGATCGGCCTGTAGCTCGTCCAGGGAGGTGTAAAGCTTTTTGCGAAAGGCCACTTGATAAAACTCATCTTGGATGGTGCGATGGAAGCGTTCACAAATGCCGTTACTTTGTGGTGAGCGCACTTTGGTCTTGGAATGGTCAATATTCTCGATAGCCAGATACAACTGAAACTCGTGATGTTGAATGGAACCGCAATATTCTGTACCACGGTCGGTCAAAATACGCAACAAAGGCAACTGCTGTTGCTCGAAAAAGGGCACCACTCGATCATTGAGCAAGTCGGCGGCCACCAGCGCGTTTTTGCGGTCATACAGTTTGGCCAAGGCCACTTTGCTGTAGGTATCAATAAAAGTCTGTTGATAAATGCGGCCAATCCCTTTGATCGTGCCGACATAGTAGGTGTCTTGACTGCCCAAATAGCCCGGATGTTCCGTTTCAATCTGCCCTTCAGCCGGGCGTTGCTCTTGGGCTTTTTCCAAGGCTTTCACTTGGGCTTCGGTTAGGACCATTGGTTCACTTTCGGCCAGTTCCTTAAAACCGTAGAAGCTGTCTCGGGAGTAGCCCATAATCTTACAGGCCTGGCTAACATTGCCCAATTGTTCGGCTAACTTCAACAGTCCTAACTTGGGTTTGATGATTTTTTCATCGATGGTCATCTGTACACTTGGCCTTTCTTCGTTTACATAATTTTATCACAAGTGTCAGATTAAGTCTTGACTATTTCACTTCATCTGACCGATGCACCACGTCCGTTTTAGATGCGGTTTGAGTTTGTTTTTTTGAGAATGTCTCTGACCTCGCTATGAGAGATGTGGTCACAGTAGCCCACGACCGCTTTGTCAGCCAGCATAAGCTCCATTTGGAGTAGCCCTCTGGCGGCTCACTACAGGCTAGCGCGGTAACCTGGGCCCGTTGTTGATCATCGATTTCGATGGGGCGTCCGGTGCGGGGTTTATCCTGAATACAACTACCCCCTTCGCTCTTGTAATTCTCAGCCCAAGTGGTCATGGTGTTATGATTGACGTTGAGCGTTTGAGAAACCACACTATACGTTTTACCGCGATCGAGTTCCAGCAAGCCTATGGCCCGTCTGCATACTCTTGCCGCCAACTCGCCTGTACTTACCAATTTCTCGAGATACGCTCGGTCTGCTTTACTCAGTTTGATATGTTCTTTTTTCATTCAGCCATCCTGGTTCGTTTGGCCTTTTAGCGCAATTTCTACCTTTCTTTTTTTACACTTTATCTTACTTACGGCAATATCGTTATTTAGCCGACGTAACGCCTTAGTTCGTAGTACTGACTTTAGCTATTGCTATGGGCGGCGCCGCTAAAGCGATTACTACAAACTGTGGCGATGCGTCCGCCGGTGGGGGCTAGTCAGGTTTCACCAGCAGCAGCGGACGCTCGATCTGATTCATGATCCCGGAGGCGACGCTGCCGTAAAAGACTTGAGCCAGACCGGTATGGCCTTGGCTAGTCAGTGCGATTAAATCGGCCTGGATATTCTCCGCCGTGCGCACAATGCCATCCACCGGACGGCCATGCATTAACAGAGCCTCAACATTTAGCCCTTTCTGCCTGAGCTTGTTGCGCTGGACCAGAATGTGCTCTCTGGCTTTGCTAAAACGTTCGACTTCTTGCGATTCACCCAGCCGGTTCAGCAAATGACCGTGAACTTCCTTGGCTTCAAACTCGGCCTCGATGTTGTCGTAAGCGACATTTTGGTTGAGGGTCACCACCACCCGCAACAGGGTGACCTCGGCGTCGTACAGTTTGGCCACGCCTTCCACGTGAGGCAAAATGGCCTCGGAGCGCTTCGAGCCGTCCATCGGGGCCAGGATATGTCGGTTATCCGCGGTAATGGGTCGCGTATTCGGGCGAACCAGCAGCAGCGGGCGACGCACGCGGTTCAAAAGTCCGGAGGCCACGCTGCCGTAGAAAACCTGAGCCAGTCCGGAGCGGCCCTGGCTGGTTACGGCGATTAGATCGGCCTTAGCCTCGTTAGCAGCATGGATGATACTCTCCACGGTAGGTCCCCACATGAGCAGCGTCTCAGCATTGATTCCTTGCAGTTCAAATTTTTTCTGCCATCGGGCCAGATAAGCTTTGGCGGTATCGGCCCCGGAGGTATCGAATTTGTACTTCGGCGGCGCATCGGGGTCAAGCACAAAACTACGACTGACCGGTTCGATGACCTGGGTCAACACAACTTTGGCATGTTCGTGCTGCGCCAGGTTTTCAACGTGAGGAATTATGGCTTCGGCTCGCTCGGAGCCGTCCAGCGGCACTAATATGGTGCGATACATCAATTTCTCCTTCAAAAATAACCCTCACCCTGTCGCTGACGCGACTCCCCTCTCCCTGAGGGAGAGGGGTTGGGGGTGAGGGTGATATGTGTTCTCAATCAATTACTCCGCCAACGCGGGCTGGGCCGGGGAAAACTCGCCCACTTTCTCCCGCAGTTCATCCGTCTCAAGTATCTCCCAATCCTCAGCCAGGCCCCGGTATAAGCTATAACACATTATCAGCAGTACCACGGCAAAGGGTAACCCGGTGGTGATCGACGCCGTTTGTAGGGCGCCCAAACCGCCGCCCAGCAACAGCACAGCGGCCACCACCCCTTCCATCACCGCCCAGAAGATCCGCTGCGGCACCGGCGAGTCGAGCTTGCCGCCGGAAGTCAGGTGATCGACCACCAGCGAGCCGGAGTCGGACGAGGTGACAAAGAAGAAGGTAACCAGAATAATGCCCACCAGCGACGTGATCGACGTTAGCGGGAAGTAACTCAGCATTTCGAACAGCGCCGTAGCCACATTGGCATTGACCGCGCCTTCAATATCGGCCGTGCCGCTCAATTGCAGCCATAAGGCCGATCCGCCAAAGGTCGACATCCACAGGAATGACAGCAGCGAAGGCAGAATAATCACGCCCAGAATAAACTCTTTGACCGTACGTCCTTTGGAGACCCGGGCAATGAACATACCCACAAACGGCGACCAGGAAATCCACCAGCCCCAGTAGAAGACGGTCCAACCGCTTTGCCAGGTGGTGCCTTCAAAAGACTCCGTCCAAAAGCTCAGACTGGGTAAGATTTGGGCATAAAAGCCCAGGCTCTGGGTGAATGTCCCCATAATAAATAGGGTAGGGCCGGCAATCAGCATAAACAGCAGAAAGGCGGAGGCGATGTATATATTCCACTCGCTCAGCCGGCGAACGCCGCCGTCTAGCCCGGCTACGACTGACATTGTGGCGAAACCGGTAATGATGGCAATGAGGATAACCTGAAAAATCGTCGTATCGGGCAGGCCAAATAGGAAGTTCAACCCGGCGGCTACCTGCTGTACCCCAAAACCCAGTGACGTCGCCAGTCCGAACAGCGTGGCCAGGACGGATAGAATATCGATGAGGTTACCCCAAAAGCCGTAGATGCCCTCGCCCAAAATCGGATAGAAGACCGAGCGAATGGTCAGCGGCAGGCCCCGGTTGAAGGCAAAGAAGCCCAGCGACAGCCCAACCAACGCGTACAAGCCCCAGGGATGCAGTCCCCAGTGATAGTAGGTGATGCCCATCGCCACCTGCGCGGCGGCAGCACTGCCCGGTTCGACATCAGGAAATAAAGGCGGCGGCGCTTCCATATGGAAGATCGGCTCGCCGACGCTCCAAAACATCAACCCGATCCCCATCCCGGCGCTGATGAGCATGGCGTACCAGGCAAACGTGGTGAATTCAGGCTGGGCATTAGGACCACCCAACCTAATTTTGCCGAATTTACTAAAGGCAAAAATGACCATCACGATCAAATAAACGTTGGCGGCCAGGATGTAGAACCAGCCAAACGTGCTGCTAATAAAGTTGAGGGTATTACTAAAGATAAGGTTGGCTTGTTCCTGAAAGAGCAGCGTCCCGGCGATAAATAAGATCAGCAGACCGCCGGCGATAAAGGAGACCTGCGGATGGAGATCAAACCCCCAGCGGACAATGTTGGTATCGCCCGGCTGCCGATCAGGGACCTCATTTCTGATCGAGGCGGTGGGTTGGACTTGCAGCCCTTTCATTTCGGCAGACCCGGGCGACGGCGCGGCGATGTGTCTATCAACGGTCATATTTTTCTCCTATTCTAAGCTATGATGACTTTTCTAAGTTAATGGATCTCGGGCCGGATCGTACCAAACCTCATTCCACAGGGCGTAATTGGCGGGATGGGCTTCGACGTTTTGGAAACCGGGATTGATGACCGCAAAACTGCTGAGCCACCACGAAATGCCGATGGATCCTTCTTCGCTTTGAATGCGCTGGAGTTCGGCCATGATACTGCGGCGGGCTTCGATATCGAGGGTGCCCTGGGCCTGTTGGAGTAGGTTTGAGAACTCCTCGTTGACCCAATGCGATTCATTCCAGACAGCCCCGGCGGTGTAGGCCAAGGGCAGGACCTGAACGGCTAACGGTCGATGGGCCCAAGGGGTGATGCCGACCGGCACGCCCAGCCAGACCCCCTCAGGGTATTCGTCCGACGGGGACAAATATTCTGAGGTCGGCATGGGGTTGAGAATAATGGTGATACCGGCCTTGGCAGCGTTTTCCTTCAGCAGTTCGGCAAAGGCGACGGTATCCGGTTCGCTGTCGCCATAGGTAAGCTCCAACGATAAGCGACGGCCTTCCCGCCCGCCGATGCTCTCCAGCAAGACGCGAGCCGCCGCCGGATTGAACTCCGGCACCTCCATCGGCGCAAACTCGGGATGAACCGGCGAAACGTGGGTGTCATAACCCAGTAAGCCTTGTCCCAGGCCGGCGATATTCATAATTTCCTGCCGGTCTTGGCACATCTTGACCGCTTGCACGTAGCGGTTGTCGGTCCAGGGTTCGCGATCAACCTGAAAGCGCAATACTCGCGCCTGAGCGGTGCCGGTCGTCAAAACATAGAAATTGTCATTGCCTTGCAAGGTTCGGACGGTTTCAATGTTGGGACTGAACATCGTGTCAACTTGACCACTGGTCAACGCCGAAATCCACTCAGCCTGATCCGGGCCAAGGTCCCGCCACTCAATCGCGTCGAGGTAGGGCAACGGCTGGCCGTCTTGCCCCACCTGCCAGTAATCGTCGCGGCGAACCACTCTAGCGTGCGAGCCTAACACATATTCATCCAGTGTATAGGGGCCGGTGCTAGGGTTGTCGCCGCTGCTGATATCGCCGTCGAAGCTGGGGTGGATCACCATCGAAGGGTAATCGGACATAATTTCCGGTACGGCCAGCAGCGGTTGGTCGAGATTGAGCCGGACGGTATAATCATCGACCACTTCCACCCCGGCGGGCGTCAAAAATCCGGCCCATGAACTGGCTATCGACGAGCCGATTTCGGGGTCGAGCCACTGTTCAAAGTTGAACTTGACGTGTTCAGCCGTGAAGGGATCGCCGTTGGTCCAGGCGATATTCTGCCGCAGGTTGAGCGTCCACGTGGTGAGATCGTCGCTCGTACTCCAACTATCGAGCATGTAAGGCTGGGTGATGTTATCGCGATTAGTGACGGTCAGATACTCAAAGACAGGCCGAAATTGGTTGGCCGATTGGCTCAGGCGCAAAAAGCGGGCCGGATGGCTGACCGGTAAGACCTGGCTGGCGACTCGTAGGGTGCCGCCGCGTTGAATCGTACTGGCGGCGGGGGTCGCTGTGGGCGCGGGGGTGGCTGTGGGCGGCGGGGTGGCCGCAGCCCCACAGCCGGCGGCCACCATCGCCGTCCCGGCCGACAGCCCCAGCAGGGTCGCGGTGCGCAAAAACTCGCGGCGTGAGATGCGCCCCTGCTCCAACTGCTGACAGGCTTGAGGCAGGTAGGGATGAACCTGCTCCAATTCCTGTATGGAAACGGTGGGTTTCTTCATCAAAAATCCTCCTTTTCTCTTGGTTTACTACGGGTACTTTAGAATTTGCCAGCACCATTGGTGCAAGGCGTTAAGGCGACGGAATTAACCATAGGTCGCGAATTTGGCCTGGCGGGTAAGAGGCAATCCTTCATTCATTGAGGATTTGCACGGTCGTATCTTCGTAATAAATTGGAGCAGGAAAAGTCGTCCCGTAAAAAGCCGGACTAAATTCAAAAGACGGGCATCAACATTATCCCTAAATCGTTGCTCAAGTCCCGGATCTGGTTTCTGGCACCGTCGTTATATTTAAGCTGTGAATAGTGAAGGGGAGTAAATAATATATTCGTGATATATTAGACACCTAAACGCATTCTAATTGACAAGCCTACATACTGTCAAAAAGACATAATGAGGAATTTCACAATGTTAAATAAAATCGTCGCGCCGGATAACGCGAGGGAATTACGGAATTTCAATCGTTGTCTCAATCGACTGGGTTTGCCCGTTTACGGCGTGGGCGATAGCCTGCAAGGTATACGTGCCGGAGTCGATCTGATTGAGTGGCAGCCGGTTGCAATCCGGCTCACCGCCGCTAAAGAGGCAGTAGGCCGCGTTCTGCTCGTTCCGACTATGAATCACCTCGCCGTGGCTGTTGCGGATGATCATCTCGACAAAATCGATGCCGTCGCCATCATTCGGGCCGAAGCCGGTGTCGTAAGCTTTCACCTGAAAGACCAGGTCGGTGGTAACGACCTGATCCAAGCTGCCGAAGCCAAGCTGCACCAGTTCGACTTTAACTTCACCGTTGCCGGCCTCAACTTCCGGCACCCCCCGAATGGCGAAATCCCAATTCCAACTGGCCGGATCGCTGTACAACGGCACAATCTCGATCACGGCTCGGTAGTTGGCGTTTTCCAAAGGCGGGCCGTCGGGCCAGCGGAAATCATTTTGTTGATAGTCAAACACCGTGCAGTTGGGTTCGCCGCCGCCGAAAGCGCAGTAGCGGGGGTTTTGCTCAGTATGGGTATAAACTTCCTCATCATCTTTATCGCGATTAATGATGGTAAAATTAACCTGTTGGATACCATCGCCGTCATTCGTGCCGATGGCCGGATCGAACGGCTCGACTTGAAAGACCAGCCGGTCTCGAAACTCCGGCGGCGTGCCGGACAATGAACCGGGTGGCACATCGGGGATAACCACATAGCGGCCTTCGTTGCGATTAAATCGACCGCGTATGTCTGGGTTACCGCTGTCGCCATCGACTGGCAGGATGTCGAAAATAGGCAGCGTGGGGGTCGGCTCAACCGCCGGCGGGGTATTGGTCGGCGGAACAGATGTAGCCGTCGGGGCTTCCGGCGGGGTGGTCTCGGTTGGAGCCGCTTCGGTGGCCGTTGGCTCCACGGCTGCGAGTGTATTCGTAGGGGATGGTTCCGGAACTTGGGCCGTCAGAGTAGCTGCGGCGGCTTGCTGCACAGCTACCTCTGTGGCGACCAGATCAGGGGTTGGTGGGGGCGGCTCTGAACCGGAGCAGGCGACCAGCCCAAAAATCATCACGCCCCACCAACTCCATGCTAGAGATTGCCTACCGCTTAAGCTCGGCCACAGCCCACGTAGCGCCGATATAGACATTACTATCAAGCCAACCATTGACCTTAATGACATCATCATCATTTCTCCTCCAAAATCGATTCTGCTTTTTCCAGAATAGCCACCGATGACTCACACCCATCTTTGATGATATCCTGGGTCAGGGTGTCATCAGCCGGGGATTCGGTTTTCAAGGCAATACACGCGTCAAACGCCTCGTGCGCTTTCTCGTAAAAAATTTTACTCACCGGAGGATCGGCCCGCAGTCGCCCCTCCAGCGTGTAGATAGCGCCCAGCGTTAGATAAGCCTGACCCAGGTATCGATACTGTTGGGTCTCCCGCAATGGGTCCAACACAGCCTCTAATTCCTTTACAGCCCGATCCAACCACTGAAACGCTTCTTCCGGCTGGCCGGCCAGCCGCGCCAGGATATCGCCTTTAACTCGATAAGCTTGCCCCAATCCCAATTGCGCCGC
Organism: Anaerolineales bacterium; assembly: GCA_020634855.1. Lineage (GTDB taxonomy): Bacteria > Chloroflexota > Anaerolineae > 4572-78 > J111 > JAGRBY01. The sequence goes on along the minus strand of JACKAU010000010.1, from coordinate 354,339 downwards.
TGTTTTGAGTGTTGATGAGAGGGCCGGATCGTTCACAGCCGCTTGGTATTGAGTAATCGCCTGATCGATGTCATCCGTCTCGATGCCCTGACGTAAGGCTGCCTGCGCCCGAAACTGATGAACACTGCCCAATCCAATATGGGCGCGGGGGTAGTCACCCTCTAACGCCGCTTGGAAGTAATCTAATGCCGTCTCATCCTCTCCTAAAAATAAGGCTGAGCGCCCCGCAAAATAGTTAAAAACCGGTTCTGCGCCGGTTTCGTCCAAATCCAGCGCATCGAGCGCCGTTTGAAAAATATCGAGCGCATCGCGATGAAATCCACTCAAGTCATACATCAAGCCCAGCGTGAAACGCGACAGGGCAACCGTTCGGGTATTCAATTTCTTGTTGAGGTTGAGCGCCGCCAAATCGCCGCCGTTCGAGCCACTGCTCAGCTCGATCGGCGCGCCGAACTGATCGCTGCCGACGATGCCGTCGGCTTCCCCGTCCAGCGAAGCAACGTAGAATTCGGGGGTGAAGCGACTGGGATCGTCGATTAGATCCAGATTGCCATAGACGACCATCGCCGCGCCGGTATCTTGAGCCAGTTGGGCGGCTTCGTCTCCCGTGCCAATTAAACCGATTTTCTGCCCACCCGGCAGCGGCCGCAAACGATCATGCCATACGACCGGTTTAAAGTCTTGTTGTACGCCTACCGGCAGATTCTCAAACTCAAGCTGTAAGCTTTCAAAAATGCGCTCGCTGATCTGCCGGCCCTCATCCGAAGTCGTAGGCTGGCCACCGGTATCAATTTGGCCGATGTCGGCCACCAGTACATCGAACAGGCTGTTTTGGGGCGGCGTAGGCGTGGGGGCCGCCGCCGGGGAGAAGGTCCGGTAGGAAACAAACCCAAGAATGGCCACCAAACTTATGATGCCGATGACCAACGGCAGTAAGGGGATATTGAGCGCGCCGATTTGCAGCACGTTCTTTTTATCGCCGAGAACTTTATCCCCCACAATTTTGTCACCCGCGATTTTATCGCCGGCGATCTGGTCGCCCATAACTTTGTCACCGGCAATCGAATCGCCTTCTTGCCGTTCGGCGACTTGTTCCGGCGGCGGCCAGTCGGTATCGAGTGGGGGTTCACCGGCCACCAGTTTGGCCACATAATTGGCCAATAAAGCCAGCGTCTCATCAACCGGACTATCAGGGCCGCGCCAGATGGGCTTGACCCGCTCGGGATGACCAACCAACCGAGCCAGCCAATCGACGCGCTGCCAGGCGCAGGCTTTGGCGATGACCGGTACGATAACCAGGCCGGCCTTCTCACGGCGTTGGAGTAGGGCGGGTACTTCCTCATCAAGAATGAAATCGGAGTTGAGGAAGTTGGCTGTGACCAGCAGCAGGGCCACTTTGGCCTGATCGATGGTCCTATCAATTTCGGCTTGCCACTCCGCCCCCGCGCCAATCTGATCGGCGCTCCAGACCTCGACCAACCCAGCCCGACCTAATACATCCAGGTGGGACAGCAGTTGATCTTTGAGCGCTTCATCGGCAGGGCTGTAACTGATAAAAACAAGCGGTTTGGCCACGGTTACTCCTCGGCTGGTCATCGTTGATGGGTTTAAGGTAATGTAGCACAAGAAGGGGTATTATGACAAGAGGGCTTAATGAAATTGGAGCTAATTTTGCTGAAAAAATAGTGCTTTAGATCGATAGTACCGACCAAAAAATTACACCTTCGGATCGATGCGAAAAATAAGGAATCTGCATATATTGTAGGAAATATGACATCGTTGCCCAACGACGAGCAACAGCAAAATAACAACGTACAAAGTAGTATTAGTCCGAGAAAGGGGACACATTAATCCATGAACACGGCTCAACGTATTGGCTTTTTTGGGGGTCCATTAGTTTTTGCCGCAATCTTGCTTTACCCGGTATTGTTCGGTTTACCGGCAGACATGACATCAGAAATGATTAGTGTTTTAGCTGTAATTAGTTTGATGGCTATCTGGTGGGTCACCGAAGCCATTCCCATTCCCGCCACCGCCTTGCTGCCTATCGCTTTGTTTCCGCTATTAGGCGTTATGAAGTCAGCCGATTCAACCATACCTTACGCCAACCATCTGATCTATCTGTTCATCGGTGGCTTTTTCCTGGCCGTGACCATGGAAAAATGGAACCTGCATAAACGTATCGCCTTACATACAATTCGCGTGATTGGCACCGGTCCTAACCGGGTGATCCTTGGGTTTATGCTCGCGACCGGTTTCCTGTCAATGTGGGTTAGCAACACCGCCACGGCAATGATGATGGTTCCAGTCGGTATGGCCGTTATTACCCAGGTGGTCAACGTGCTGCACGATGAGGGGGTTAAACTCAATTCCGACAAATTCAACTTCGGGACAGCCTTGATGTTAGGTATTGCCTACGCTGCTTCAATTGGTGGGGTTGGCACTATTATCGGGACACCGCCCAATACCGTTTTGGTTGGGGTTATCGAGCAGCAGTATGGTCAGACCATTAGCTTCGCCCAATGGATGGCTTTTGGCGTGCCGCTATCCGTCACCTTCCTGTTCCTGACCTGGTTCCTGCTGACCAAAGTCATGTTACCTCCTGAAATTGACAGAATCCCGGGCGGTAAAGAGTTGATCAACCGCGAAATCGCCAAATTAGGCCCGATCTCGAAAGAAGAAATTATGGTGCTGGTGATCTTTGGGATTGTCGCGGCGGCCTGGATTGTGCGCGGCTTTATGACCACCCCGTTCGTGTCTGACACGACCATTGCCATGATCGGTGCGGTCTCGCTGTTCATCATCCCCTCCAACTTTAATGAAGGCAAATTCTTACTCGACTGGCAAACCGCGGTCAAAATTCCGTGGGGTGTGGTACTCCTGTTTGGCGGCGGACTGGCATTGACCGGCGGGGTTAGTTCGTCCGGCTTGGATGTGTGGTTGACCGGCCAGTTTACGTTACTGAACGGCCTAACCCTAGTTGTCATCATCCTGATTGTGACCACGGCCGCTATCTTTCTGACTGAAGTTACATCAAACACCGCTACGGCTACCCTATTGGTGCCGGTGATGGGGACCGTCGCTATCGCGATGAGCCTGAATCCCCTTGGCCCGATGATCGCCGCCGGCGTGGCCACCTCCTACGCCTTTATGCTCCCGGTCGCGACGCCGCCCAACGCGGTGGTCTTCGGCAGCGGTCAGGTGACCATTGCCCAGATGGCTAAAGTCGGTTTGTGGCTCAACCTGGCCGGTATCGCGCTGATTACGCTGTTTGTGATGGTCTTCCTACAACTTATCTGGGGCATCGACCTCAACACGCTGCCCGCCTGGGCTACATTAGCGACCAACTAATTAACCAACTAACCATCCAACTAAATAACTAAATAACCCTTCACAGCTTAAAGGCTCCCGTAACAAAATGGGAGCCTTTTTGTCGTTTGAGCGCGGTTTACGGCCCCAGATACCAGTCATAAGTCATGGTACTAGTACTAGAGTTTTAGAAAATTGACCAAAATCGCCCAAATTTTTTTCCAAAACTTATGACCTTAGGTCGATGTGCGTTGCTTTTTAATCTGATACACTGTTGTCACAATAGTTGTTAAGCCTACCGCAAGGCTTCATTAAATAGGTAATCAATTACAGAGAAGTATTCATTATAACAAGGGGGATATACTCATGAACACAGCTAAACGCATTGGTTTCTTTGGAGGTCCGGTAGTCTTTGCGGCTATCTTGTTGTACCCGGTATTATTTGCTCTACCCGAGGGCATGACTACGGAAATGTTCAGTGTAATAGCCGTCATAGCCTTGATGGCGATTTGGTGGATCACGGAAGCAATTCCCATTCCCGCTACCGCACTGCTACCCATTGCTCTGTTCCCGACGTTGGGTGTGATGAAATCATCTGCTTCAACCACACCTTATGCTAACCACTTAATCTATTTATTCATCGGCGGTTTCTTCTTAGCCGCGGCGATGGAAAAGTGGAATTTACACAAACGCATTGCCCTGTTTACCATTAAAATGATTGGCACCGGTCCTGAGCGCGTTATTCTGGGCTTTATGGTTGCCACTGCCTTCCTGTCTATGTGGGTCAGCAACACCGCCACCGCCATGATGATGGTTCCGGTCGGTATGGCCGTTATTAGCCAGGTACTGAGCGTCCTTAAGGACGAGGGGGTTGAACTTAACAGTTCGAAATTTAACTTTGGTACGGCTTTGATGCTGGGGATTGCCTATGCCGCTTCCATCGGTGGGGTTGGCACGATTATTGGAACACCGCCCAACACCGTTTTGGTCGGCGTCATCGAAACCCAATACGGACAAACCATCGGCTTTGCCCAGTGGATGGCCTTCGGAGTACCGCTAACCGTTATCTTCCTGGCCCTGACCTGGTTCCTCTTAGTTAAAGTGATGCTGCCGCCCGAAATCAGTAGTATTCCCGGTGGCGCTGAACTGATTAATCGTGAATACGCCAAGCTTGGCCCGATGAGCAAAGAAGAAAAATTGGTACTGGCTGCTTTCGTCACCGTCGCTGTAGCCTGGATTGTTCGTGGCTTTATGACTACCGCGTTTATCGCTGACACAACCATTGCGATGATTTGTGCGGTTTCACTCTTCATTATTCCGTCTAACTTTAGTAAAGGTGAATTCTTACTCGACTGGCAAACTGCGGTCAAAATTCCCTGGGGCGTGGTCATTCTGTTCGGTGGTGGATTAGCCTTAACCGCCGGTGTTGCTTCCGTCGGTTTAGCCGAATGGTTCACCGCTCAATTCACGCTCTTGAACGGTCTGGCTCTGGCCGTGGTCATCTTCCTGGTTGTTACCGCCGCCATCTTCTTGACCGAGGTTACATCAAACACTGCAACCGCTACCTTGTTAATCCCGGCGATGGGCGCCATCGCTGTGGCGATGGGCGTACATCCCTACGGCCTGATGGTCGCCGCCGGTGTGGCTACATCTTACGCCTTTATGCTCCCGGTCGCAACACCGCCCAACGCCGTAGTCTTCGGCAGTGGACAGGTCACGATTGCTCAAATGTCGAAAGTCGGGGTCTGGCTCAACTTCGCCGGTATCGTCTTAATCACCCTCTTCGTACTACTCTTTATGCAACTCATCTGGGGCATCGACCTCAACACCGTACCAGACTGGGCGATGTTAGCTGCCAACTAATCAACTGAATAGTCCTTCACAGCCTAACGGCTCCCAAAGAATGATTGGGAGCCGTTTTTTTTGTATTCTCACTTCGTTACGAAACTGAGTTTCGTAACGAAATTGGGTGTCCAAACTGAGTTTGGACACCAGCCACCTACGCTGTGCGGGCAATACTCTTTTTTATTATGCTGGATTTACGAAACGCCGCTGGTAATATAGTTTTCCAATTCTTTGATGGTGTGCTGCTGTTTGGAGATAATCGATTTGACCACATCGCCAATGCTGATCACGCCAATGACTCGCTTTTGGTCCAGAACAGGCAAATGACGAATACGTTGGTTGGTCATCAGTTCCATACAGTTTTCGATCGTTTTGTCCCGGGTGATGGTCACCACTTGAGCGCTCATCAACTCCTGAACCCGGACCTCGTGAGCCGATTTATTGAGAGAGACGCTGCGGGCATAGTCGCGTTCTGAAAAAATACCGGCCAGAGCGTCGTTGTCCATCACCAGCACCGCCCCAATATTTTTTTCAGCCATCAACCGTAAGGCATCGTAAATCGTCGCCTCGGGGCTAATCGACCAGATCTGAGCCCCTTTATTTCTTAAAATTTGACCAACCGTTGTCATTTCTTTGCTCCTTTGCAATAGTTACTTTTGGCTTAAACTCGTTAATCACCCCAACCAAACGGATTTCATTAATAAGTTTAGACCAAAGACCAATACTTTATCCCATTGTACTTTAAGTTTAGGGAAAGTTTCAAGTCCCAATTTTAGTAATATTAATATCCTTTTTTCGCTCGGACTCAAATCGTTCATATCTTTGACCAATAGATTCAAGATCATCATCAGGATAAACCGGCACCGGAGAAGTGAACTCAATTACATAGGCTTCAATAGTTTTCAAGTTATGCGCTCGACTAACGGACACCCGGTGGTTGCCGTCCATCACAAAATAAACCTGGCCGACTTTATACACCTTAATGGGATCGAACCCCTTTTCGTAAAAAAGTTCATCGACCTGACGCCAGCGCGAAGCAACCCGTTTGTCCTTCGGTAAGAACGAGCGTGTAAATTCTCGGTGGCGGCCAACACTGCCGATAATCTGGTCAACTTCAATTTCCTGTAACCCTTTTGCGGTCATAGCGTGAAATCCTAGCACCCGCTGCACCGCATAAAATGAAAGAAGTTCGCCAGTTTTGGTTTTGAATATATTTGAGATTCGTTCCCAAAAAACTTGGTGATGCGCACCCGCAAAGTCATCCAATGTTTGTTGCGTGACAACCAGCATCGTGGCCTCCTATAGGCATAACTCGTTGTTATTGTGGTTTTGCTAGCTCTACTATACCGGTCGGTCGTACCATAGACGTTTCCAAAAGCGCTCCACAAACCGATCCACAACATCTCCCATTAAAAAAGCCTCAGGATCAACTGCGATCACCTCATCTGTCAGTGGTCTCATTGCTGCCATAAATACAGTGTTTCTATCTCGGCCCCAAACCGAATCACCCCCTTTTTCTATACGATTGTTGACACTCGGTCTAGCGAATGTTATACTAAATTAACCTCCTTTTTCTGTTAAGTTATTTCTTCACCGGAATTTTTCCTTGCTCCAGACAAAATTTTCAACTTCAAGGTCGAGTAGTACAATTGAAAGATTAAGGTTTGATGTACAAGTATAGTTGTCGCAAATGCCCGATTAGAAATCGCTGTATAGAGGAAAGCGAGAACCCGACTACTACCAAAAATATGGTACGCTCCGCTTTTGAGGCCAGAACGGATACCCTGGCCACATGGGGCCTACTACAAAAACAGTGTCTACTGCTAGAGGCCGACAAGGCAAGATCAAGATCGGCGTTATCTGACCGCCTACGCAAAGTACAAGACGAACGTGTTGATGATACCGATGACCTAGAAATGCCCAGTACCATGAGCAAGTCGAAAGGTACGGTTATCCGGCGTTTGCGCCCCGACAAGCAGTTTGACCCACCGGAACAATCCAAGGCAAAGTCACCTGATTATTTGAAACCGGTCTCATCCTCTCAAAAAAAAGGGGTATCCAAGCCACTACGGCGACTGTCATCTACTAAGCCGCTGCATCAAGTCGGTGATGAAGATCGCTTCTGGCTGACCATCCTTAACAGCGGTCACCGCATCGCGTTGCCAACCAATGGCGAAATCTCATTTGGCCGGTTTGATCCCAACGTCGGCATCCCCCCTGATATCGATTTATCGTTTGAAGATCGCGAGTTTGGTCTGGTGGCCCGACGACATGCCATAATTGTCGCCCGCAACGCCGAACATATGATTGAAGATTTGGGTAGTCGCTCCGGTATATTTCTTAATGGTAGACAAATCGAGAATGGGCTACTTAAACCCAAAGACCATCTTAGCCTGGGCGGGGTCAAACTGATCTACGATAAAATTCCCAATGAAGTATTTGAACAAGCCAAGTCGAAACAAGTCCGTCATAAACTCATAGTAACGCCCACCGGTCGTAAATTTTATTGTCCGATCAACAAAAAAATCGTCATTGGCCGGGCCGATCCGCAGGTCAATTTTGTACCCGACCTGGATCTTAGCCAAGAGGGCGAGGTAGCCCGCCTGGTTTCGCGGCGGCACGCGATGATTCGCTGGCGCTACGGCCAACCGTTTATTGAAGATTTAGGCAGTGGTTTTGGGACCCGTTTTAGAGGAGAAGGGCTGGTACTGGGACAATCGATACCGCTTAAACCCGGCGACCATATTTGGCTGGCCGGCTGTGTTTTGGCCTACGATATTGAAACGTAAGGAGACGACAAGTATGACTCAAGAACTCACACCTGGACCGGATGATAACCTTGAAAACACCATCACCTGGCCTATCGATAATAAAGAGATGGTTTTTATTGCCGGCGGACGTTTTGTCATGGGCGCTAATCAGGGCGACTCGAATCACCATCCAGAACACCATCTGAACGTGGCCGATTTTTACCTTGACCGCTGGCCGGTCACCAATGCCGAGTACAAAATTTTCATCGATCAAACCGATTACCCGGCGCCGAATTACGAGGTCAGTTGGTGCAACACCAAACCCTACAATTGGGACCCGCAGCAACGCACTTTTCCTCAAGACAAAGCCGATCATCCGGTTGTACTGGTTACTTGGGAAGATGCGATGGCTTACGCAGCCTGGGCAGGAAAACGCCTGCCGACCGAAGCCGAATGGGAGCGCGCCGCCCGTGGTCTCAACGGCCGTCGCTATCCGTGGGGCAATGCTTTTGACGCCGGACTATGCAACAGCAAAGAAGCCGATTTGGGCCAAACCAGTCCAGTTGGCCAATTCTCGCCGGGCGGGGATACTCCTGAAGGGCTGGTCGATATGGTTGGCAATGTGTGGGAATGGACCAACAGTCTATTTCGCCCCTATCCCTATGACGCCGACGATGGCCGCGAAAGTCGGCAGGCCAGCGGTTTTCGGGTACTGCGTGGCGCATCGTGGCGTAATGATGCCAATGTGGCGTTGTGTATCTCCAGATTAGATGGCGATTTTAAATTTTTTAACAACGTTGGGTTTCGCTGCGCTGTGTCACCTGAATAAGGATTACGGCAGCGTTGTTAGGACAGAAGTTTAGTCCTCTCTTAATCTCTCAACAACTGCGCCCAACAGCCGACGCCATCCTTCGAACTCTATTCATCAAGTCAGCAAATTGAGGCAAGGTTAGAGACTGCGGACCATCGGACACCGCTTTATCAGGGTCCGGGTGGGTTTCGATAATCAGTCCATCCGCACCGGCGGCCACACTCGACAATGTGATCGGCAGCACGTGCCGCCGGATGCCAATGCCGTGGCTGGGATCGGCGATAACCGGCAGGTGAGACAGTTCTTTTAGCAGCGGAATAGCATTGACATCAAAGGTGTTGCGGGTATATTTGGTGTCAAACGTACGGACACCCCGTTCGCACAGCATCACTTGGGTGTTGCCATGCCGCAAAATATACTCGGCCGCCATCAGCAGATCCTCCAAGGTGGCGGACATGCCTCGCTTGAGCAATACCGGTTTTTGGGCCTGCCCAACCGCGTTAAGCAGATCATAATTTTGCATATTCCGCGCCCCAATTTGCAGTACATCGGCATAAACCGCCACTAAAGCCACTTTAGTGGGTGACATCACTTCGGTTACAACGGGTAACCCCGTCGCTTCACGGGCTTCCGCCAATAATTTTAGCCCTGTTTCGCCAAGGCCTTGAAAGCTGTAGGGAGAACTGCGCGGTTTATACGCGCCGCCTCGCAGCATCGTTGCTCCGGCTTCCTTAACCGCGTGCGCTGTTTCAAGTAGCTGCTCACGACTTTCCACGCTGCACGGGCCGGCGATAACCACCAGCTCATTATTACCCACCGTCACGTCTCTAACTTTGAAGGTTGTGTCTTCCGGGCTAAAGGTGCGACTGGCCAGTTTGAATTGCTGAGTAATGGCCATCGTCTCCCGGACACCGGGCATCTGGCCAACTTTAAAAAGGTCAAGCGGTTGGCCGTTGCCCTGTAGGCCAATCACGGTATTACCGGAACCCTGAGACAGGTGTGTCTGCCAGCCATAGCCTTCGGCCTCGGCAATGACATTGTCGATTTGAAACGGTGTCGCTTCGGAGTCCATGATGATGATCATAAGACCGCTTCTCCGGTAGCCCCATTCTTAACAATGAGCGTTTCTTTATCTTCGGGGTGGGGGGTGGTGGCCATGGGGTAAGAACCAAGCATCTTCACAAAGCCCGCCCGTCGCAGCAGGCCGAGCAGAGCGGATTCGGCGACCGGATCTTGCCAATGTCCTTCAAAATCCAGATAAAATAGATACTGCCACGGCCGATTACGGCGCGGGCGAGACTCGATTTTGGTCAGGTTAATGTTGCGTTCGGCAAATTCCCCCAGGCAATGGTAGAGTGAACCCGGCAGGTGACGAGCGCTGAAGATAAGGGAAGTCTTTGAGCGCTGGGCGCGGGGTGGATCTTCGTTGCCAAGCAAAAAGAAACGGGTGTAGTTAAAAGGCGCATCTTGAATATCTTCTTCAAGGACATCAAGATGGTAGATGTCAGCCGCTAATTTACTGGCAATAACGCCGAGGTCGGCTTCAGGATTCTCGGCCAGATCACGGGCGCTGCCGGCGGTGTCAAAGGCCGGGATTTCCTCCAATTTATAGCGCTGGATAAACTTCTCACACTGCCGGAGCGACTGGGATGAAGAACGAACCCGTCTTAAGTTTGACAATTTTGTCCCCGGAGTGACCATTAACGTATGCTGAATACGCATGATAATCTCCGCTTGAATGCGTAAGTCGCGCTCCATCAGCAATTCGTAGGCCATTGGATGGGAGCCGGTCAGCGCGTTTTCCACCGGCAGAATACCCAAATCAGCCTGCCGCGTTTCCACGGCAGCAAAAACCTCCGCTAAGGAAGAACAGGTTATCGTTTTGGTCGTTGGTCCAAAATATTGATAAATCGCGGTCTCTGAGTAGGCGCCGCCAACCCCTTGAAACGCTACAGTTGTCATGTTAGCCTCTAATCCTCAAAATTTGCGGCAGGCAGTGTAGCACGAAGGATAAGGCGAGTCAAAATGAAGGACAGGCGGAAATAGTTTAAATGAATAATTTTAATGAGTATAACATCAATTCAACCCAATTCCTGTGATAAATTATAACTTATTTCAAATAAACTATTAATCTGCCTCCACGATTATTTAGATAGAATTGAGATCAAATCAATCTTTCAGGAGTTTTATATAAGCGGAGAAGTAGGGGGTAATCATGGTCATTAACAAAGCCAATCTTTATAATAAAATACGAACAAATTGGGTAGAAATCACACTAGCCGCGCATCGGGCCAAAATTGTGCGGGGATTTGCCATTATGCTTAACAGCGCGATTTTTGCACTGTTGGGAAAAGTTATTAGTGTGATCGGAATTTATACGCTGGGGAGCGATTTTATAGAAATTTTTGAACCGCTTACGTATATCGGCCTGACCACCGGATTTGTCATCGGAATAATTTGTGACCTTGATGAATTTTATAAAGACGTCATTAAGTTCACTTATTACGGAATTATCGGAATCATTAGCGTTGGCCTTGGTGTTCTGCTGGGTTGGTCGGTTATGTACTTTTTTGCCTAGCTTCTCATTAAAACGCTCAGATCTTGAGGTGGATCAGAACATGATCTTTTTCTGCCAAAACAAAAGGGGCGGCCTATAAGCCGCCCCTTTTGTTTATTTAGTCCAAGAACTTAGCCGCTGGTGTTGTCACCCAAAAGCTCGTCTATAATGCGCTCGAATTCCTCATAAGGGTAAGCGCCGGCCAAGGGAACACCGTTGACCAAAAAGGCCGGAGTTCCTCGCACCCCCATAATTTGAGCCAAACGAATATCATCTTCCAACGAGCTTGTATCGGTGTAGGAAGCCAAACACTGATCAAAAGCAGCGGTATCCAGACCAACCTGATCGGCCAGTTTGGTTAGGTTCGCTGGGGTATAACCAATGCCGACGTTCTCGTACATGGTGTTATGATAATCCCAAAATCGATCTTGCTGAGCCGCACATTCTGACGCTTCAGCCGCCTGCATCGAGTCGGCCCCCAGAATGGGAAAGTGAACAAATGCCATCTTCACTTTACCGGTTTCGATATATTTTTCGTTGATTTTCGGCAAAACTTCCTTGGCCCAGCGAGCGCAGTAACCGCAGTTGAAATCACCAAATTCAACAATGGTAATCGGCGCTTCGGCCTGTCCCTGGTAATGGCGGGCGCCTGAACTGACGGCCATCATCACCGCCTGGTAGGGATCAAGCTCATTCATCTCATCCGAAGATCCGACGCTGGCCAGCGGAGCGACCACCGACGGCTGCTCCGGGAAGATGAGCGGCCGGAGATAAAATCCACCCAAGCCACCGATTAGTAGCCCAACAACCAGCAGCAACCATGGATTTGACGAAGATTTCGAGGGAACTTCCTCAATCGCTTGAGGGTGGGCCACGTCTTCAACGGGCTTCTCTTCAATATCTACTACAGCTTCATCTACTACAGCTTCCGGGTCCGGAAGAGAAGGTTCTTCATTAAGCGGTTCATCGACGCTTTCATTCTGTTCGAGATCGGTCATAGTACTGTCCTTTAAGTATTACGGTGTGTAAAACAATGGTGATACTTTGCCACAAATATGGCCAAGAATCAAATATTACTTCGATTTTTTCTGCACTTTGGCCCAGGTGTCGCGCAGGGTAACGGTACGGTTGAAAACAAGATGATCGGGGGTTGAATCAGGGTCAACACAGAAATATGCTGTCCGCAGAAATTGATAACGGCTGCCCGGTTCCGCGCCGGCCAAACTTGGCTCAACTTTGGCCTGGGCAATGACTTGCAGCGAATCAGGATTCAAATTAACGGTAAAATCCTGGTCATCTTCTACATCCTCGGGATTTTCCTGGGTAAAGAGATGATCGTATAAACGCACTTCGGCGTTAAGGGCATGAGCCGCCGAAACCCAGTGTAGCGTCCCCTTGACCCGGCGCCCATCCGGCGAGTCGCCGCCCCAGGTTTCAGGATCGTAGGTGCAGTGCAGTTCGACAATGTCGCCGTTTTCATCCTTGATCACATCGGTGCAGGTGATGTAATAGGCGTGCATCAGCCGGACTTCTCGACCGGGAGCCAGTCGGAAGAATTTCTTGTGGGGAATCTCCTGGAAATCATCACGTTCAATGTAAACCTCTTTTGAGAAAGGCACCTGGCGGGTGCCGGCCGAAGCATCCTCCTGGTTATTGACCGCTTCAGCATACTCTACTTTATCATCCGGATAATTGGTGATAACCACCTTCAGTGGATCGAGAATGGCCATTACCCTGGCAGCACTCTGGTTCAACTCCTGGCGCAAGCAGTATTCTAACAAGGCAAAATCGATGGTGCTGTCGTTTTTGGCCACGCCAATGCGTTCGGCAAAATCGCGAATGGCTTGCGGCGGATAGCCGCGCCGGCGCATGCCGGAGATGGTCGGCATCCGAGGATCGTCCCAACCGTTGACCAGGCCATCTTTAACCAATCGCAGCAGCTTGCGCTTACTCATCACGGTATAGGTCAGATTAAGGCGGGCGAACTCGATTTGCTGGGGATGGTAAATGTCCAGCTCGTCCAAAAACCAATTGTATAGCGGGCGATGATCTTCAAACTCCAAGGTACAAATCGAGTAGGTAATGCCTTCAATCGAGTCGGATTGGCCGTGCGCGTAATCGTACATCGGGTAAATGCACCACGCGTCGCCGGTACGCGGGTGTTCGGCGTGAAGAATGCGGTACAACACCGGATCGCGCATATTTAAGTTACCGGAGGCCATATCGATTTTGGCCCGCAGGACGTGGCTGCCATCTTCAAACTCGCCGTTCTTCATCCGCTCGAACAGATCAAGGTTTTCTTCAACCGAACGGTCCCGGTAAGGGCTTTCGCGGCCCGGCTCGGTCAGCGTACCTCGATAGGCCCGAATTTCATCGGCGCTGAGGCTGTCAACGTAGGCGTGGCCATCTTTGATCAGCTTAATCGCCCATTCGTAAAGCTGGCCGAAATAGTCGGACGCATAAAATTCCCGATCATCCCAATCGAAGCCAAGCCAGCGGACATCGGCTTTGATCGAGTCGATGTACTCCTGTTCCTCTTTGATCGGGTTGGTATCATCAAACCGCAGATTACATAGGCCGTTGAATTCATTCGCCAAACCAAAGTTAAGGCAAATCGATTTGGCATGGCCGATGTGGAGGTAGCCGTTGGGCTCCGGAGGAAAGCGGGTATGCACCCGGCCGTTGTATTTACCGGACTCGATATCTTCCTCAATCATCTTTTTGATAAAGTTCGGGGGTGGGGTTTGGTCGTTGGTCATTCAATCATCTCCCTATTTCCATTTAATGTTACAGCCCATACTCGGGGTCTGGTTGGGATCGGGCTGGTCGCCGCTTAGCACCGCATCGAGAGCAGCCCGCAAATCTTGGCCCGTTACGGGCACGTTATTGCCAGGACGAGAGTCGTCAAACTGGCCACGATAGACCAGTTTTAAATCTCCATCAAAGAGATAAAAATCGGGGGTGCAAGCCGCCTGGTAGGTTCTGGCCACCTCTTGCGTTTCATCGAAGAGATAAGGGAAGGGATACCCGACCGTTTTGGCTACTTCCTTCATTTTATCTGGTGCATCACCAGGATGGCTAACAATGTCGTTTGAGCTAATGGCCAGAATGGTCACATCTTTGGGCTGGTAGTCATTTGCCAGTTGAACCAGTTGGCTGTTAACGTGCTTGACGTAGGGGCAGTGGTTACAAATAAACATAACAACATTGGCTTTATCTGATTTCACATCGGCTAGATCGATCATATCTCCGCTGACTGTGTCAGGCAGAGTAAATAAGGGAGCGCTAGTCCCTAATGGTAACATGGTGGACGGTGTTGCAGCCATAATAATTCCCTTTCCTTACTGTATTTCCTCTTCTTTATAAGTCGTTTTCATCTCTAAATAATCATATTTTTACGACAAGATTAACAGGGTTTACCCGATTATTAATTTTGTTCGAGCCGGCTGATCGCTTGGTCGAGCCGTTTCAGAACGGTTTCGCGGCCCAGAATTTCTAGCGTATTAAATAAGGGTGGGGCGACCAGTTTACCGCAGACGGCAATCCGGATCGGTTGGAACATCTGTCCCGCTTTGATACCCAAAGCTTTGACACTCTGGCGCAGGGCCGCGTCGATAGCATCGTGATTAAACTCGGTTTTGGCCAGGGTGTCGCGGGCTGCGGTGAGAATAGGCGGCACGTCGGCCAAACTCATCTTTTTGGGTACCAACAGGTTGAGATCATAGGGCGGCAGTTCGTCGATAAAGAAAAAGTCAACCCAATTGCTGACATCGCTCAAAACATTGAGCCGCTCCTGAATAAAGGGCGCAATTTTGACCATCGTGGCTCTATCGGCGTTGATGCCGGCTTTTGCCAAATAGGGCATGACTAAGTCCGTTAACGCTTCAGGAGTGAGCGCCCGGAGATAGACGCCGTTGAAATAATCGAGTTTGTCATAATTCCACGAGGCAGGTGAGGCGTTGACCCGATCCAAACTGAAGCGGTCGATCAACTCCTCGCGATCCATAATCTCGGTTTTGTCATCGTAGCTCCAGCCGACCAGCGCCATGTAGTTCACCATCGCGTCGGACAGGTAGCCGAGTTCCTCAAAAGTTCGCACAAAAACCGGTAGGACGCGGCCATCCGGCGCACGCGACTCGCGCTTGCTCATTTTACCTCGACCGGTGGGGTTGAGGATAACCGGCAGGTGCGCCATTACCGGCGGTTCCCAGCCAAAGGCGTTGTACAGATGGATATGCAGCGGCATACTGCTGACCCACTCATCGCCGCGCAAAACGTGGCTGATGTCCATCAGATGGTCGTCGATGACGTTGGCCAGGTGGTAGGTGGGAATACCATCGGACTTGACGATGATAACATCTTCGAGATTGTCATTTTGAAAGGTGATGTCGCCCCGAATCACGTCATGCACGGTAATACTGCCATCGACCGGCAGTTTGATACGGATGACGTGGCTTTCGCCGCTATCAGCTCTAGCTATGGCCTGGTTGGGATCATAGTCTCGATAGCGCCGGTCATAGGTCGGCAGCCCTTTTGGTTTGCGCTCGCGACGCATCTCTTCCAATTCCTCAGGGGTGGCAAAGCAGCGATAAGCCAACCCCTGGTCGAGCAGTTGTTGGTAATATTGGCGGTAAATCGACAGCCGTTCGGTCTGGACGTAGGGACCGTAATCGCCGCCAACTTCTGGGCCTTCATCCCAATCTAGGCCCAGATAGCGCAGTCCGTTTAACAGCCACTCTACAGCTTCAGGGTTGTAGCGCTTCTGATCAGTGTCTTCGATGCGAAGAATAAATTTCCCGCCGTTATGGCGGGCAAAGAGATAATTGAATAATGCTGTTCGCGCGCCGCCAACGTGAAAATCACCGGTTGGGCTGGGCGCGTATCGAACCCGAACCGGTTTGGTTGACATCGTCATAAAAGGTCACTTCCTAAATTTTAAAGCTCACTCGGCTGTGGGATAACAAAAATTGACTTTATTTGAGGTCTGTTAAGATACCACAGCGGGATCAACAGGGTGGCGGCAAAGCGCAAGCCGTTCAAAGCCAACGTCGTTGTGGAATAGTTTTGACTGGTGGTAAACAAAACACCAGGGTCAAGCACGGCTATCAGATTAAAACCGGACCAAATACCAATAACCCATAAAAAACCCAGGCGGCCCCAGTTATGTCTGAACCATAGCCCATAACTGCAAACAAGAAATCCCAGACAAAAGAGGATGTTCATCACCAGGATAATCCATACTTGTAGTTGATCACCCAGTTCGTTACTGCTTAGGCCGACTGCGCTGGTCAGGTGTAGTATATAGGCAAACGCCAGAAAGGCCAAAGCCAGAGACCACAGGGCTACAATCCGCACCCCCAATTTGAAATGTGTGTCGTGAGCGTCATTGGATGTCCTTTTTGAGGGCTAAACGTATTTCAAAAAATGGGTCATGGAGGACAAATTCAAGTTTGTCCTCCATGACCCAGGTATATTAAACGGGTATAGCTAAACCTCTTCGAAGTCCAGGGCCTTGTGCCGCATAAGCACACTCTGAACCAAACCTAAAGCAATGAGAAAGGCAAACAGTGAACTACCGCCGTAACTTACAAAAGGCAACGGTGTACCCGTGACCGGCAGCAGCCCTAAATTCACTCCCAAATTCACAAAGGATTGAAAGAAGATCAGGGCGGCGACGCCAATACAAATCGATCGACCAAACGGGTCTTTGGTCAAATCGGCGGCCCGTAAAATACGCCAAATGACCCCAACAATCAACAGAAAGAGCAACAATGCCCCTAGCATCCCCAATTCCTCGCCGATGACCGAAAAAATAAAATCGGTATGGCGAACCCGTAAAAAGTGAAGCTGGTTTTGCGTGCCAATACTGAACCCTTTGCCCAGCAAACCACCCGAACCGATACTAATGAGAGCCTGCTGAATGTTAAAATATGACGGATCGGTTTGGTCTGGGTTCATAAAGAGTAGCACCCGGTCACGCTGGTACTCCGCCATCGTTAGCCAGATAATCGGACTAACCAATATCCCCCCCAATCCTACCAGCCCAATATGAAACAGGTTGCCTCCGGCCATCAAGACCATAATCAGCCAAACCACGGCGGCAATAATGGTCGTTCCCAAATCGGGCTGAAGATAAATCAAGACCAACGGGGGCACAATGACTATCATTGAGTAAAACAAATTGCTTAATTTATTCATCTCGCCGTCACGGTCGGCCAAGAGTTTGGCGGTGACGATAATAATAATGATCTTGGCAATCTCGCTGGGCTGGACCGGGAATAAGGTAAAATCCAACCAACGGAGCGTTCCGGCGGTTAACTCAGCCGCTAAAAACAGCGTTCCTAAAAATATCAGCATAACCACGTAGAGGAATCTATGCAGCGAAGCATAATACCGGTAGTCGATGGCTGCAACGGCCACCAGCAACCCCAAACCAAGGCCAGCCCGAGTGAGTTGAGTCCACCATAAATCTCTTAAATCTTCCTGGTTTTGATTGGCGCTAAACACCATAATAACGCCGTACAAAATCAAAAGTACGACAATTCCAACCAGCACCAAATCAAATTGTCGCCAGATTCGACGATCCATTTATTTTATCCTTATTGCAACTGGGGAATCGAGGCCGCAAAGCGCCTTACTTACGAACGTTAACCACAGGGATTTGGGCGGTAAGGCGACTTTGCCGGTTGCTATTGGTGAGGGCGATGTCGATGCCATGTTGATCGATTTCAACGTATTTTGAAATAACCTCAATTAAATCATCTTTTAGCTGGTCCATTTTTCCGGGCGACAGATCCACCCGATCATGAACCAATACTAATTGTAGACGATTTTTGGCAACATTGCTACTATTTGACTCTTTGCGGCCCAGCAAGCGATCGAAGAAACTCATAATTTTCCCTCAAAATCAAAATTGAGACAAGCTTAATTTTAGCCCATCAAGAACTTTGAAAGTCGTTTCATAAACGTATCAGGCTGTTCAAAACTCATGAACGGTACATTTTGCCCCATCAGGCGCAACCCGATATTTCTAAAAGCTTGGCCGGCCATCGAGCCATTCTCCATCACCAACGGTCGCCCCTGGTTAGTGGAGACAATGATTTTTTCGTCATCCGGCACAATGCCGATGAGGTTAATCGCCAAAACATCGATGACATCATCTGTGGTCAACATATCGCCCCGTTTGACCATATCCAACCGGAGTCGATTGACAATTAGATCGGCAGGGCCTTTCTCCTCGGCCTCGATCAAGCCGATGATGCGGTCCGCATCGCGTACGGCTGAGACTTCCGGCGTGGTTACAATTAAAACCCGATCAGCCGGAGCCACTGCGTTTTTAAAGCCTTGTTCAATCCCGGCCGGGGAGTCGATGATGACGAAATCGAATTCGTCGCGCAGTTGATCGACGACCGCCACCATATCTTCAGGCTTAAGGGCCGATTTATCGCGAGACTGGGCCGCTGGGATGAGATACAGCTCATCAACCCGTTTATCTTTAATCATAGCCTGGCGCAGACGGCAGGTGCCCTCCACCACGTTGACCAGATCATAAACAATACGGTTTTCCAGCCCCATGACCACATCTAAGTTACGCAGGCCGATATCGGCATCAATGGCTACCACTTTTTTACCGCAGGCGGCCAACGCTGCGCTTAAATTCGCGGTTGTGGTTGTTTTACCTACCCCTCCTTTACCGGAGGTTATTGTAATGACAGTTGCGCTCATATCTCATTCCCCGACCATTTGCTAAGTTTTTATAGTACGATACTAACAGATTAGCCACGCCACGGCTCGGCAATAATTTGACCATTCTGAACGGAGGCTATCTCCGGAATCATTTCGCGCTGGGCGTCATCAGGCGGCGGCAACGTAATAACATCGCCAATCCGCAACTGCATCGGCGATAACTGCAAGGCGCAGACAATCGCTTCTGAACCGGTTTTTACCCCGGCGTGCACACTCCCCCGCAGCCTACCCCAAACAATCACGTCGCCCCCGGCTTGAATCTCGGCCCCGGGGTTGACGTCGCCAATGATGACGACATTTCCTGAGTGACGTAGAATCTGTCCGGATCGTAAGGTACGGCGGGTAACAATCGAGTCGATGTTTGATCGGGCCACTCGGGGTGGGTTTACTTTTGATTTGGCAGGTCCGATATCTGTCTCTAAGCTCAATAGGGCCGCGGCCTGGCGTGTACCGGCATCTTCGCTTTCAACGGCCCACAGCGAGACATTATGGCTATTTAAGGTTTCACCCACAGCGGTTAATTGGGCCGGGGTTAACTGGCGCGCTCCAACACGCAACGCCACGCGCCCCCCTTTAAAGAAAGAGGCTTTAGCGCCTAGCTGAGCGCTTAAATCCTCGATCAGTCCTTGCCACTCGCCAGGTCCCATTGTAATGATCAACCCATTACTGGTCCCTTTAATTATAATCCGATCCGTCATCTTCGAAACAAGTTACCCTATATATTGTACTATAAAACCTATTATACCACAATATGTAGTATTGAATCTTAAAATTTCGCTAATAATTGCCCCAATTATTAATTTGCCCCAATCGCAGCAGCCGTCTCTTGAGGTGGCTGGGCTTCAAATTCAACCAAGTACCGGACTCCTTCCACCGCATCGAACATCAACGATGGGGCATCAGGAAAATCACCTAACCGAACCTGCCAGGTCTCATCTGCGACCAGATCAGGCCGGCTGTAATCGAACTGCCCGGTTTCACCGGAAATCAGTTGAGCCACTACTTCGCCGTTGATCAGCACTTCAACCGGCACGTTACTGACCCCCTGCCCCTCGGCGTCAAGGACAAAGCCCGACATATTCGCCTCATTTCGACTCCAGCCATCGGTGCCTAGCAAACGGGCCTTAAACTTAGTCCCCAAATCGAACTCAAGCTCAGTCTCATCGTCGGCCTGCCCATCTTCCCCTTCCTCTTCATCGGTGATATTGAAATAATAGCGCAAAATCTTGCTGGCGACCGGAACTGCTACTTCAGATCCCTGAACGGCCACCCCGGCCCCTTGCTTACCCCCGTAAACAAACACAATCGTCACGATTTCCGGATTATTGGTGGGGGCGTAGGTTACAAACCAGGCGTGGCTGGTTTTCACCCGGCCGTCGCGATCGAGACAAGCCGGGTAGTTGTCGCAGAATTCGGCTGTCCCGGTTTTGCCGGACGCATCGATACCGGGCACATCAAAAAATTTGGCCGCGGTGCCATTTTCCCAATTGATAGCGCCCCATAACCCCTGCCGGACCAACTGCATATACTGCGGATCAACATCAAGCCGGCCAATCACTTCCGGCTCAATCTGTTGAACAAGATTGCCGTCGGCGTCCAGAATCTCCTTAACCAGATGGGGCCGGTAACGTGTTCCACTGTTGGCAATCGAGGCGTAGGCGTTCAACATTTGCAGCGGCGTAACCAGCACGAAGCCCTGCCCGATCGACATATTATAGGTATCGCCGGTAAGCCAGGTTTCGGCGTAGTTCAGCCGTTTCCAACGTTCGGTTGGCACCAGGCCTTCCGATTCGCCCGGTAAGTCGATCCCGGTTGCCTGCCCCAGGCCGTACATCTGGGCGTAGTTACCCAGTCTCGTTAAGCCCAAGCCCTCGTATTCGGCCGGGCTGTAGCCGCCGCCGACCTGGTAGAAAAAGACGTTGCAAGACCAGGCCAGCGCCGAAACGACATTAACCGGCCCATGCCCCCCTCTAAGCCAGCAGTAGAAAGGCTGAGCCAGATCAAGATTGTCGGGTTGGAACAGGTTAGGCAAATACAATACGCCTTCATCGACAAACGTCGTCTGTTCGGTTATCGTGCCTTCCTGCAAACCACCGGACGCCGGAATGATCTTAAAAATCGAGCCAGGCGGATAGAGACCGGCGATGGTGTGATCGACCAGCGGGGCCTGAGGGTCTTCGCTGAGCAGCGACAACTCACGGGCGGTAATGCCTCGTGAGAAGAGATTATTGTCGAAACTGGGCAGCGAGACCATGGCCAGAATTTCCCCGGTTTGAGGATTCATCGAAATCGAGACGCCTTGCTTGGAGTTGACCTCATCCATCGCCTCCTGTAGAGCTTCGGCAGTGGCCTGTTGCAGCCCCAGATCGATAGACAACCGCAAATTGTGGCCCGGTCTAACCTCTACCTCTTGGCTGACGGTTCGGATTTTTTGGCCCGTTACATCGACCTCAATATTTTCCAGGCCCTTGATCCCACGCAGCCACTCTTCATATTGATACTCCAACCCGGCCAGACCGACAATATCGGTCAAATCGTAATTGAGACCTTCGTAGTTCTCAAACTGCTC
Organism: Anaerolineales bacterium; assembly: GCA_020634855.1. Taxonomy (GTDB): domain Bacteria; phylum Chloroflexota; class Anaerolineae; order 4572-78; family J111; genus JAGRBY01. The sequence goes on along the minus strand of JACKAU010000010.1, from coordinate 332,752 downwards.
GGCCGGGATCGGGCCGATGTAGCCGAGCATATGGCTAAGGAGATCTTGGTAGATGTAATCCCGGCTGGGCGAAATATCGATCTGCACACCGGGGAGATCAAGCCGTTCCTCTTCTATTTTCGAGACGATAACGGGATCGACATCTTCGGCAATGGTCACCGGTAAAAATGGGGCAAAAACCCGGTTAGTATTGACAGCATCGCGAATCCCCTCCGGCCGGTTGATATACCGCCGGCTGCGAGGGTTGATAATCTGCCGTTGCGGCAACCGGCTGTATTGATGGTGGTTGATGGCGTGAAAATAGCCGGTATTCAGCCCGGTCACCGGCTCCAGTTGAGTTGTAATTGGTAAATTTAGCAGTTCCGACAGCCGGGAGAAGACGCGGGCTTCGGCAGTAGAGTCTTCCGGCAGATAGGCCGGGATAACGATAACGTTATAGACAGGCCGATTGCGGACCAGCAGTTTACCGTTGCGATCATAAATAACACCCCGCGAGGCGGATACTTGCGCCAGCCGAAAGCGGTTAGCATCGGCCAGTTCCCGGTAGGTTTCGCCTTGGACAATCTGCAAATTCCAAAGTTGCAAAAACAACACAATAAAGGCGAACAACACCAATGTTTTAAATATGAAACTACGAATTTGGATTTGAGCGTCAGTCATAAACGGGGATTATACCCAAGAAGTAACAAAATCGAAATTATCTTTAAAAAGAGAGGGGTTGGGGATGTAATCGACGATAGAGGTAATACAATGGTGGAAAAACCAGCACCATCACGCCGGTATTGAAAATAGCTACGGGCAGAAAGATGTCATTGAACGCATCGAGCCAAATCACCGGACGGCCCAATAAACTGAGTATGAGCAGTGCGATCCCGTTGAACAGAATACTCAGGGGAAACGTGAAACCCAGCGGTAGAACGATACTACTGCCAAAAATCCGTCCGTGTGAAAAATTAGCCACAATGGCGACCATAATCAAAGCCAGTGTGAAAATACCAAACGGCGCTGCCGACAGTAAATCCAGGCTCAGACCGCCGACCAGCGCCCAAGTTAGACCGTCTTCCAGATCGCTCAGAATAGTCCAGGCGATAACCAACACCACCACTAAATCGGGATGGATACCGTTGATTTGCATGTAGGGCGAGAGGGTGGTTTGAATCAGCGCGGCGCTAATTAAAACAATGAAGGCAATAAGGTTGCTAATTCTCCGGCTCCTGCGCTTCGATGATCTCAGCCTCGAAATCGACCGGTTCAAACGAGGTGATGACCAGCATCGTTTCCAATTTACCAAAATCGACTGTGGGTCGGATGCGGGCTATTTGAAACATATCTTGGTCACGCTGCGTCACCTCGGTCACCTGGCCGATGACGAGTTTATCGGGGAAGTTGCCGCCCAGACCGGAGGTCAAAACGATATCGCCGGGGTTGACTTCTTCGCCGGGCGGAATACGCTCCATTGTCAACGTACCGTCAATATTACCCTTGACCAAACCGGTAACCCGGCTGTTTTGGATCAGCGCATTAACCGCACTTGAGGGGTCGATCAACATCAATACTTGGGCCGAGTTAGGGCCAACCGCTGTCACTCGACCCACCAAACCGCGATCGGTGATAACCGGCATATCCTTGGCCACGCCATCACGCGCACCGACATCCAAAAAGATAAAATAGAGAAGATTGGTCGGATCGCGGCCGATACTGCGACCGCGGATGGTGGTAGTTTGGTAGGTAAACTGGGGATTGTTACGGGTGTAGTTGAGCAGTTGCCGCAGAATTTCGTTTTCGCGTTCGAGGTCTTTGAGCCGAACATTTTCCACCATTAAACTGTTGGCCAGCGACTCCAATTCGGCGTTGCGCTCTTGCAGTACGCGTATGTCGGTAGTTTGCTCAACCTGGCCGGAGACAAAATCAGCGGTGCGGCTCATCTGAGCCTGAATGGGGGTTATAAACGTTTGGACCATGTCCGTCAGCGGCGATAAGTATCCTAGCTGTTCCAGCCCAAAGCCCAATAAAACCAGAGCTATAATCAGCGCGATATAAATCTGCCGGTTTCTTATGATCGCCATAATTATTTGGGGTTACTGCTTACTACCAATCAGTCCGGGCTACCGGTGGTTGGTGCTGCTTCGATCTAGGGTATTGAGCACTTTAGCGTATTTATCGTAGCTTTCCAGCACCTTACCGGCCCCGCGAGCCACACATGTTAAAGGATCGTCGGCAATATAGACCCGCATTTTGGTCTCTTCCGACAGCCGCTCAGACAAACCTTGCAGCAGCGCCCCCCCACCGGCCAGGGCGATGCCGCTTTCCATCAAGTCGGCAATCAACTCCGGCGGCGTTTCATCGAGCGTATCTCGCACGGCGTCAACGATGACCGACACCGCATCGCTCAAGGCTTCTCGAATTTCGACGCTCGACACCTCAACCGAGTCGGGCAGGCCGGTAATAAGGTTGCGCCCACGCAAGGCAATCGTCTGTTCTTCAAGCAGGGGGTACCCGGAGCCAATGGTAATCTTGGCCCGTTCAGCCATTCGCTGGCCGATCAGCAGATTATATTTCTGGCGGGCGTAGTTGATGATGGCTTCATCCATTTCGTCGCCGGCCACCCGGATCGAACGACTGACGACAATGCCCCCTAATGAGAAAACGGCCACCTCGGTGGTTCCCCCGCCGATATCGATGACCATACTGCCGAGCGGTTCGGTAATCGGCAAGCCGACGCCAATGGCCGCAGCCACCGGCTCATCGATAATTTGGGCCTCACGCGCTCGCGCACTCCGGGCCGCGTCATACACTGCCCGTTTCTCAACCTGAGTCACTCCGCTGGGAATGCCAACCACCACCCGTGGCGCGTAAAACGGCGTGGGAATTAGGGTTTGCTCGTGGACTTTCTTAATAAAATACCGCAGCATCGCCTCGGTAATTTCAAACTCCGAAATCACCCCATCGCGCAGCGGCCGAATTGCGACAATGTTTGCCGGCGTTCGGCCTACCATTTCTTTGGCGTCCACTCCGATTGCCAATGGTTTTTTAGTTCTCTTATCGATGGCCACCACCGACGGTTCGTTGATAACAATGCCTTTACCGCGCACATAAACCAATGTGTTGGCCGTGCCCAGGTCTATGCCAACGTCAAGCGAAAAGAGGCCAAGTAATGCATCTAATGGGCCTGCCACGTAAATATTTCTCCTTAGACCAGCATAACAATAGGCAGGCTGTCAACGGTCAGCGCCTGCCTAATTTGTGTATTATACCACAATCAAACTTTTGCACAATTAACCCACCGAACAGCGCAGCCAGACAAGTAATTAAGGCTTGCTAACCAACTTCTTTTTCAAATGGGGAATAAGCCCGCCGTCGGCAATAATCGCCTGTACCGATGGGGCGAAGGGGGGAAAGTCGAACTCGCCCGCTTCACATCTGATTACGCCGGCCTGCATATCGATCTCCACCTGGTCACCCTGCTTGAGAGCCGCTACTGCGGCGGGGCAGGTGATAGCCAACAGGCCGTTGTTGATCGCATTTCGATACCAAATCCGTCCAAACGACTCCCCAATCACCGCACCCAAACCGACCTGCTTTAGGCAGATGGCCGCCTGTTCGCGGCTGGAGCCGTTGCCCCAATTTTTGCCGGCCACCACGACATCGCCAGGCTGTACGTTGGGGGCAAAGGCCGGGTCCAGATCTTCCAGGGCGTGTTGGCCCATCTCGGCCGGATCGGAGATGGTGTAGGTATATTTGCCGGGGAAAATTACATCGGTGTTGACGCCGTCGCCGTATTTCCAGACGCGACCCCGAATAACTGTTTGTTCCATCTTATGACTCCTCGTCGGGTTAGCTGCGCAATTTTCTTAGTTCGGCTTCCAAAGTCCTTACGTACCTAATACCTGCTCCGGTCCGGCGATCTCTCCAACCACCGCGCTGGCGGCGACCACCGCCGGTGAAGCTAGATAAATCTCCGAGTCACGCGTCCCCATGCGTCCCCGGAAATTGCGATTCGCACTACTAATCGTTACCTCACCCGGCGCGGGGATGCCTAGATGATTTCCCATACAGGGGCCGCAGCCCGGCGACCCAAACGTTGCGCCGGCTGCCATAAGCGTCTCGACATACCCCGCTTTGATGGCATCCATGTAAACTTGCGAGGAAGCGGGGATCACCAGCAATCGTGTCCCGGCCGCGACTCGGTGACCCGCGATCACTTTAGCAGCCTCGGCGAGATCTTCCAGACGACCATTGGTACAGGTGCCCAGAAACGCCTGATTAACCTTGGTGCCGGCCACCGCGCTCAACGGTTTGACGTTATCAACGGTGTGCGGGCAGGCCACCTGCGGCTCGATGGTCGAGGCGTCGAAACCATACTGGGTCAGATAATTCGCGTCTGGATCGGGCCATAAAGCGCGACTGGTTTCAGCCCAGATTTGCCGATTGCCGCTAACTGACGATCCCCGGCTGCGCTGCGCTTCCAGCCAATCGAACGTGACCTCATCCTGAGCCACCCAAGCGTTCTTAGCGCCCATCTCGGCCATCATGTTTGACAGCACAAAGCGGCTGGCCATCGTCATGCCGGTTACGGCTTCACCATGAAACTCAACGCTGGCATAGAGGCCGCCGTCGGCGCCCAACTGTCCAATGACAAACAGGGCGATATCTTTGCTGGTCACCCAGGGGTTGAAATGGCCCGACAGCGTAATTTTGATGCTCTCCGGTACGCGCAGCCACAGTTGGCCGGTAGCCCAAATAGCGGCCATCTCGCTCCGTCCGACACCGGCTCCAAATGCACCCAGCGCCCCGTAATGAGTCGAGTGGCTGTCGGCGCCCAGCAGTACGATACCGGGGTAGATCAATCCTTCTTCGCACAATACCTGGTGGCAAATCCCGCGACCGACTTCAAAGAAATGAGTGACGCCCTGTTCAGCCACAAAACGGCGAATTTCAGCGTGATTTTGAGCGTGTTTGGTGGTCGGCGGCGGGGCGGCGTGATCAAGCGTAATAGCCAGCCGTTCGGGGTATTTCACTTTATCGACGCCCAGGCTGTAGAAGATTTTCGAGATAGGGGCGCTGTTATCGTGGCTGAGGGCCACATCCGGCGTGGCATCGAATACTTGCCCCGGCGACACGGAAGTAAACCCGGCATTTTTTGCCATAATTTTTTCTACAAACGTATGTGCCATTGGTCACCTTTTTCTGCGGCTAAACCGCGGAACTCACTTAATTGTAACCGCGGTATTACGCCGGGCTTCGGGATCACCTTCGGCTGTTGCCCCAGCCGACGCGCCGCTTTTCGATTCCTCATCCATCCTCTGGAGAATATTGCCCTTAAACTGCTCCGGAATGGCCAGGCGGCTTAACCCAAACTCTTTTTCGGCAATATCGATTAGCGCGGTGGTAGGCGATGTGCCGGATTTGTAATCATAAATACGCTCTTTGAAAACAGCGGCAATTTCGCGGGCGGTTCCCTCATCGAGATTATAATATTTAATCTCTTTAAGGAAATAGTAAATCATATTCCAGCCGCTTAACGGCCCCAGCAGCATCTCCGACTCGGTCACGCCAAACTGATCGAGCGGGAAGGGCTCGTAGGTACTGCCGTGGTTGAGCATCGCTTGCTGGTGGACGCCGGCAGTGTGGGTGCGATTGGTCAGGCTGACCGGCTCTTTGGATGGAACCAGTTTCTTCATTTTAGAAGCGAACATCACGTTGATCGGGTACGAGCCGCGTAAGCTGTAGCCTTCCAAATGATCGTAATATTTGTCGATGTAGAGGTTGTAAAGCAGCGCTGTGATCGAGGTGATGCCGGAGCGGTCGCCAACGCCCAACAGCGTCGTTTGGATATAGCGCATACCGTTTTTAACCGCTTCCAAGGCGTTGACTAAACTAAAGCCCCGGTCATCATGAAAGTGGCCTTCAAACTCGACCTGGGGATAATGCTGGCGCAGCAAATCCAGCCGCCGCACCACTGTGGCAGGCGTTGCCACGCCAACCGTATCCGGCGTACCAAAGCGATCCACAAAAGGCGCGATCTGATCGTAAACCCGGAACAGATCGTCCTCCGACGTTCGGAAAGCATCCTCGCCACTAAACCGCAGAATCAGATCCGGATGATTTTTGCGCACATCTTCGATTAAACTGCGCGCTCGGTTGATCACCGTTTCGATGTCTTTGCCGTGACTGAAACGCGCGGTGTCTGATAGGCGGATGTAAATATTCAGGCCATCAGCCCCGGCCTCGATGGCCGACTCGATATCGTCAGGGTGGCAGCGCACGTGGGCCAGCAGGAAGGTGTAGCCTTTCTGCATAATCAACTCATCACGCACAGTTTTGATGGCCTGAAAATCGTCTCGCTCGCGCGGGCTGACAATGGGGGCAAATAGCTCGATGAATTTAACCCCGTAAATAATCAGCGAGCGTGCAATTTCCACTTTATCGCTTTGGGTGAAGAAATATTTGTAATGATCGTGCAGCAGCGAACTTTGCGATCCCTCTCGTAGGGTCGTATCGATAATTTCCAGCGGGCGAGGCTGGTAGTTCTTAAATTGAAATGGTGACATTATTCCATCCCCTTTGTCCGTCGCCCTAACGCCCGCTCAATCTGCCGTTGATCTTGTCGTTCGCGCAGGGTTTGGCGTTTGTCGTAAGATTTTTTACCTCGAGCCAGACCCAATTCCAGCTTGGCCCGGCTATTCTTAATATAAATTTTTAAGGGGACTAACGTCAGCCCCTTCTCCTGTAACTTCCCAATCAACCGGTTAATTTCCCGCCGGTGCAGCAGCAGTTTGCGCTCACGGCGCGGTTCATGATTTTGATAGCTAGCCTGTTTGTAGGGTGAAATATGGGCATTGAGCAGCCATAACTCATCTCCTCTGAAGGCGGCATAGCTATCCCGTAAATTGACCTGTCCGGCTCGAACCGATTTTATTTCACTCCCGGTTAAAACAATACCCGCCTCGTAACTATCTTCGATCAGATAATCGTGGCGGGCTTTACGGTTTGTGGCAACAACTTTGATAAATTCTTTACTCACTTACCCTTTCACCCATCACTCAAAACTTCAATGGCTTTGTCAAGCTGCGGATCGCGCTCTTGCTCCAAATCTTCAATGGTCATCTCAACTACGATATCGGGCGTGATACCTTCACCGTGAATTTGGCGTTTGGATGGCGTCAACCATTCGGCGATGGTCACCCGCAGTTCCGAGCCGTCGGCCAGACCGTGCGGCAATTGCACCGATCCTTTGCCGAATGTCTGCTCACCGATTATTTTCGCCCGCTTCAAATCCTGCATGGCCCCGGCCACAATCTCGCTGGCGCTGGCGCTGCCGCCGTTAACCAGAACCACCACCGGCATATCACCGGTCACATTAAAACCATTCTTGGCCTCAAAAACTTTCTCCTCACCGCCTTTTAATCGTTCGACCACAACCGTTTCGTCTTCCACAAAGAGGCTGCTGACGTTGACCGCTTCTGACAAAAGCCCACCGGGATTGCTACGCAAATCGAAAATGAGCGACTCCGCGCCCTGATCCTGTAAATCTCCAATGGCCGCGATCAACTTGTCAGCCGCGCCATTGCTAAATTGAGTCAACCTGACATAACCGATGTTTGACTCCAGCATCTCAGACTCGACCACTTCCAATTCAATTTTGGCCCGAACGATAGATACGTCGAACGGCTTTAGCTGGCCTTCCCGAAAAACCGTCAACACCACCGTAGAATTGGCCGGCCCGCGAATCATCAAGACCGCTTCTTGCAGACTAAGCCCGTCGACCGACTCGCCATCAACCTCCAAAATAATATCATCCGGCCGCAGACCGGCTTCAAAGGCGGGCCGGCCCGGCATCGGGTCGGCAATGATCAGCCGGCCGGCTTCATCCATGCGAATGGTCGCGCCGATGCCTTCAAAGCTGCCCTGCATATTCTCGCTCATAATAGCCGCCCGAACCGGGTCGATGAACGAGGTATGCTGATCGCCAAACGAAGCCACCATCCCCCGAATTGCGCCGTAAACCCGTTCGTCGTCAGCGGGGATGTCGCCATAAAATTCTTCATTGAGGAACTGCCAGGCTTCCCAAAAGGTGGCAAATTCGGGCGGGATATCGGTCGAGTTAAACTGAGTATACGATATCTTTTGGCCGTTCGAGGTAAAAAACGGCAGGGCTGTGGTCAGAGTTGAGGGCGCATAAGGCGACGTAAAAAAGTTAGCATACACAAACATCCCGCCTACAAATGAAGCCACAGCCACCAGACCAACCGCAGCTACCATCAAACCCATCTTCAACCACTGCTTCGTTTGAGAACTCATCCGGCGCTCCTACTTTTTACTACTTTTCTTAGCATACTCCTCGTTTTGTAGAAAAGATATCGCTCGTTCCAACTGCGGATCGCGACCCGTTTGGTGATCTTCTTCCGAAAACAACACTTCGACATCCGGCTTCAGACCAACCCCGTCGATCAGGTTACCGTTAGGCGTAAACCACTTGGCCACCGTCACATGCAACCGCGATCGGTCTGATAGCTCATAAATCAACTGCACACTGCCTTTGCCAAACGTTTTTTCGCCGATGAGCGTCGCCCGGCCATAATCTTGCAGCGCGCCGGCCACAATCTCGCTGGCGCTGGCGGTTCCACCGTCAACTAACACCACCAAGGGCTGATCCAGCAGTTGCCCTCCGCCTCGCACGTCATAAACCCGCTGCCCCTCATTCTGGCGATCTTCCTTTAAAACCACGCCATCGCGCAAAAATTCGCTGGCCACATCAATGGCTGTGTCGAGCAGGCCCCCGCCATTTCGCCGCAAATCGAACACGAATGTTTTAGCATCCTGCTCCAACAGGTCATCCAGCGCCTGGCTGAGTTCAGCGCTCGTTCGCTCGGTAAAAGAGGTCATTTGGATATAACCGATGGTCGGATCTTCCTCCAAGATGCGCCACGTCACACTAGGGGTTTGGATAATGGCTCGGACTACGGTCAGCTTGACCGGCTCGGTTTCCCCTTCGCGCTCAACAGTCAGAATCACCTCGGTTCCGACCTCGCCCCGAATTAACGCCACAATCTCATCGGTCGTCATCTCCGGAGTGATTTCCGTATCGTCGATGCCGATCAGTACGTCATCGGTTTGCAAACCCGCCTGTTCGGCCGCCTGCTCACGCATCGGCTCCAGGATGACCCGGCCGGCTTCATCACGCCGCACAAAGGCGCCAATGCCGCCAAACTGCCCTTCCAAACTGGCTTTTTCCTGGGCGGCCGGTTCCGGCTCCAGAAATATCGTATAAGGATCATCCAGAACAGATAACGAGCCTTTGATGGCCCCATACGTTACATTCGATCCTTCAGGAACACCGCCATAAAATTGCTCCTCAACGCGATTCCAAACTTCCCAATAAAGGCCAATATCTTCACTGGCCATATCAGATGGCTGATCCTTGATGATATAATCACGGAGGAGATACCCGGCTCCGATGCCGATCGCAAATATAAAAAGCGCCAAAAGCGATATCGAGATAGTCTTGACAAATAGTTTCATAGGTGCAACCTGAACGGCTTCATAGTCGATAGTCGATATAAGAATCAAATTGTAGCACGGTTGAGGAGGTGGGGCAAACAAAATTGAAATTGTCTCAGTATATTGGCCGATTTGAAGCACCCAGAGTAAAATGCTTTTGTGACATTCTTAACAGATTATCTCAGCTTAATACCTACTCAAAACGAGATTTCCTCGCCGTATATCCGATTACGAGACCTCCCGCTAATCATTTTGGTGGGGTTGACCGGGGTCGGCAAATCGACCGTGACCGACCGCTTGCGAGAGCAGGTTCACTTTACGCTGCTGCCTAATCGCCGCCAGGTAACCGATGAGGTCATTATCGCCGTGTTACAGAAAGAAGCGGGACAGGCCGTCCAGACCGTGACCGATCGCCTCCAGCGGCTGGAATACACCGCCCGTTACCGGAGCAAATATCCGGGCGGGATGGCCCACGCGCTGAGCCGGCTGGCGGTCGATATTAATAAGTTACCTCCACCCATTTTCTTCGACGGACTGCGCGGCGTTGACGAGGCCCGCTATGCGATTCGCTATTTTCCCCAAGCTCGCTTTATTGTGCTCGATGCCCCCGATACGGTTCGTCTCAACCGCTTGCTCAATCGCGGCGATGATTTCGATCAGGTTAAGCTCGATCCGGTAGCCGGTCAAAATACCTTACCGGCGCTCCAAACCATTCCTCATATCCAAACTGTTTTTAGCGAAGCTGACCTGCAAAAAATCAGCCAAACCACCGCCCACCTGCCTGTTGATGAGGTTGTCAAAAAAACGGCCATCATCGTCAAGGAGCGCCAAAACTACGACTCCCAAACCACCCGCGACTACTTGACCCACCATCTGCCCTCCGGCCGAGTGCTGCTCATCGACACCGCTCAAACCACCCCGGATCGAACAGCGGAGCAGATCAAACAGTGGTTGATCACCGACCTGCTCTAAAATGTGAAATGCCGATCCAGTTAAGGAATCACAACCATGCCCAAAATTGCCGAAATTCATACCTACCCCTTTCACCTACCTATGAAAGGCGCCCTCAGTTGGGGTAAAGCCAGCCGACTGGACCAACTTGAGCACGTATTGGTGCGTCTTGTAACTGACACCGGCCATATAGGCTGGGCCGAAGCGCCGCCCCGCCCCACCATTTACGGTGAAACCACCGCCTCCATCCAGACGATTATTCAGCAGCACCTGGCCCCTCGCCTCATTGGCCTCCCCATTGACGATATAGAAACGGTTAACCGCGAGATGGATGTCATTGCCAACAATCATACAGCCAAAGGCGCGATAGATATCTGTCTACACGAAGTCACAGCGGCGACTCAAGGCCAAACGCTGTTAGATTATCTCAACCCGGCCCAACGGCAGATCAAAGTTTCCTATATTTTGGGCATTTCGGATGAGGCGACCATGCTGGCCGAAGCCAAAACGGTTTATGACCAAGGGGTTCGGGTTTTGAAAGTCAAAGTGGGGCGAAACTTCAGCGATGACGTTCGTCGGGTGCGCCGGCTGCAAAGCGAATTTGCCGGCAGCGGGTTGAGCCTCTACGCCGATGCCAACGAAGGGCTGCTGCCGGAGACGGCGCCCGCCCAACTGCGCCAACTGGCCGATCTCGGCCTGCTGTACGTTGAGGAGCCGCTGCCCGTTGAGCTGATCCCGGAGCGCAGCCAACTCCGCGCTGCCAACCTGCTGCCCATTATCGCCGACGACAGCACCTTTTCCCCCCGCGATTTGCGTCGGGAAATGCGTTTTGACACCTTCGATATTCTCAACATCAAAACAGCCCGCACCGGCTACACCCACTCGCGGCAAATGCTGCAAGCCGCCCGCGATCACGGCAAGGGCGTCATGGTCGGCTCGCAGGCCAGCTCTGCGCTAGGGACCATTCGTGCGGCGCTGTTTTCCGGCCTGCCGGGCATAGATCACCCCTCCGAACTGAGTTTCTTCCTCAAATTAGAGGATGATATCGTCACCCAGCCCATCAAAATTGTCGATGGGTATATTGATCTGGCCTCACTAACCGACATCAAAATTGACGAGGATCAATTAAGAAAACACGGTTCGCCCATCACAGCATAACCTTATTAGGGCAACCCGCGTTCATTGAAACACTGAAAATGAAACACTGAAAATGATGACTTCACTGAATTCTGTAATTCAATTATAAGCTCATTCTTGACATTGGATCGGTGTAAACACCTTATGGCAAGGATCAGTGTCCTCATTTCCATCATAAATTCAGTGTTTCTATCTCGCTCCATAATGGAAATGCACCCTCAACTAATCCCGATATTGACGACCCTCACGACCAAGCGTAAAATAGCGTGTTGGAGGTATCCATGGCAGCGTCACTAAACCCCATCATCACCTTAACCACCGACTTCGGCCAGAGCGATGGCTATGTCGGGGCTATGCAGGGCGTTATTCTCAATATTTGCCCCTCGGCTAAAATTATCCACCTGACTCACAGCATTGCTCCGCAAAATATCTGGGCCGGAGCCTTTGTGCTGTATCAGGCCTTTAGCTACTACCCTAGCCACGCCGTCCACTGTGTGGTGATCGATCCCGGCGTCGGCAGCGAGCGCCGGGCCGTGGCGGTCGAAACGCGCCAGGGGCTTTTTGTCGGCCCCGATAATGGCGTGTTGAGCCTGGCCCTGGCCGAGACCACTATTCGCCAAGCCGTTGCTTTAACCAATCCCATTTTTCAGAGCCAGAAAGTTAGCGCTACGTTCCACGGACGCGACGTTTTTGCACCGGTAGCGGCCCATCTGGCCAAAGGCGTTCCCATTGAGACATTGGGCGAGCCGGTCACCGATCTGGTTCAGCTTGAATTTAGAACCGACCTCGAGGCCGGCCAAAGCCGTGTCATCCACGTGGATCACTTCGGTAATGTGGTTTTGGACCTGCGAGCGCAAGACCTGCCCGACCCGACTGCGGTCACCTTTACCAGCGGTAACACCACCATCACCTCCCTCAGCCGCACCTTTGCCGATGTGGCCGAAGGAGAATTGTTAGCCTACGTCGGCAGCAGCCGCGACCACATTGAGATTGCCATGCGTAATGGAAATGCTGCCCGCGCGTTGGATTTGCAACAGGGGGATGTCGTGCAGGTTGCTTGGGAATAGACTACAATAGGGCCTAGACGACGTTTTTAGACGACAAATTCTTTGATAGCAATTATTATTATTATTATGTCAACTTTTTTGGTACAATAAAGCTGACAGATTTCACTGACCGACCAACCTTAACAATAAAGTTCATTGAGTTAAATTAACCCGAAACTCTACCAACTCTATAAACTCCACAAACTCTATAAACTCTATGAACTCATGAAACACCTAAACCTGGGAACCAAGGACTTATGGAACAATTTATCATCGAAGGAAGGAACCCGCTCAACGGTGTGGTGACGCCGAGCGGTAACAAAAACGCAGCATTTCCCCTCATCTCCGCCGCCCTCCTGACCGATCAGCCGGTGACACTCTACAATCTACCTAATATCGGCGATGTCAGGACCATGCTCCGTATTGTGGAAGATTTGGGGGTAGAGGTCACCTGTCACGACGCCCACAACGTGACCTTACGAGCCGGAACGATTTGCTCGACCACGCCGAACCCGGATCGCTTCGCTAGAATCAGAGGCGCGCTGGTGTTGATGGGGTCGCTGCTGGCCCGCGAGGGCGAGGTTAACCTCAGCCAACCCGGCGGCGATAAAATTGGCCGGCGACGAGTCGACACCCACATTATGGCTTTACAAGCGCTGGGCGCTAAATTTAGTTACAACGGCAGCTTTACGCTTAGATGCAAAAAACTGCGCGGTCAGGACATTCTGCTCGATGAGGCCAGCGTGACTGCCACCGAGAATGCTATCTTGGCCGCTGTCCTGGCCGAAGGCACCACGGTTGTCCGCAACGCCGCCTCTGAACCGCACGTTCAAGATTTGTGCCACCTGTTGAGCCGTATGGGCGCCAATATCGAAGGTATCGGCTCCAATTTGATCACCATCCACGGCGTCGAGTCGCTGCACGGCACCGAATACACCCTCAGCGCCGATTACCTGGAAGTTGGCAGTTTTATCGCCTTATCAGCCGTCACCGAAGGCGAAATCCTCATCAAAAATGTCAACCCCGAACATCTCCGAATGACGCTGATGGTTTATGACCGGCTGGGTATCAACCCTAAAATTCAAGGCAACGACCTACTTCTGCCCGACAAACAGCTTATGGTCATCATGCCCGACATCGGCGACGCCATTCCGACCATCGATGACGCCCCCTGGCCTGGCTTTCCCGCCGATATGATGAGCGTGACATTGGTGGCCGCCACGCAAGCCACCGGCACGGCCTTGTTCCACGAAAAAATGTACGAGAGCCGTCTTTTTTTTGTTGACCGGCTCATTAGCATGGGAGCGCGAATTGTGTTGTGCGACCCCCATCGGGCGCTGGTTCAAGGCCCCAGCCTGATGCGCGGCGAACGGCAAGGCATCTCCAGTCCCGACATCCGGGCCGGTATCGCCCTCCTCATCGCGGCGCTGTGCGCCGACGGGACCACCATCATCCGTAATATCGGCCAAATCGATCGCGGGTACGAAAACATCGAGCAAAAACTTTTGGAACTGGGCGCCAAAATCAAACGGATCAAAGAATAAGAAAAGCTGATAGCCGTCAGCAATTAGCTGTCAGCTATCAGCTTTTTTAGTTTTGACTAATCTATTGCGGGGTGCGTAACGTATGGTACACAAATGATACGAATTACGTACTACGCAATACAGGCCATTGAGGAAGTTATTTGATGGTCAATCCTCAATACTAGTTAGCTTTAGCGCTCAGTTCCTCATAAAGCGACAGCAGATTGGCTCGATGCAGGTCCTGCACCAAGCCATTGAGCGGAATGCGACTCTTGCCGCATTTGTCAATGGTCAGTCTATCCAGCGCGCTTGGACTCTGGCCCTTCTCAACAACCTCCATCACTTTCTTTTCAATAAAATTGAGGTATTTGATACTCGACTGAATGGCCGACGGAATCTCGCCGCGCAGCAGTACCTCGCCGTGTCCCTGCACAATACTTTCCATCTGGTACTGCTCTAAAGCCTTGAGCGACTCCAAAAATTTGTGGCGATCACCCCATACAAAGTAGGGTACCGGCATCACCGTATCGGCCGCCAGCATCACCTTATCTTCCCGCACATAGGCCACGGTCGAATCGAGGGTGTGACCGGGCATAAGCGCCAACTCGATCGACTTATTGCCGATATGCAACACCATCTCCCCCTCCTCGAACACGACATCAGGGACGCGTAGTTCGGCTTCTTCAAGCAACGGCGACGCCTCTTTGGCTTCCTCCAGGGCCTCACGACCGTGCTGCAACAGCGCTTCCTGGCATTTCTTATGACATACCAATTCAATTGAGGGATCAAATAAATAGTTTCCATTAGTGTGATCGCCATGCCAATGGGTATTGACCAAATAGCGAATTGGCCCTTGCCCCAATGCATTCAAATAATCGATCATCTCCTGCGTTTCATTACTAAAGGGCAGGGTATCGATCACGACAATGCCCTCTCGCGTGACCACAGCCGAAGCTGTCACTTGAGCATATAAATCACTGGTAAAAACGTAAATATCATCAGAGACGCGTTCACGTCGCATCGACAAGCCTCATACAATAATAATAGAATTTATATCGGATTTTAGGTAACCGTCACCTATGGCCGATCTGATCTAATGTAGAATTAGGAATCAAAGCAAGAATAACACAAAATACTAGCTCATGTCAAACCGATTTTTGACCGGGCAGCCATTCTCAAGATAGCGACAAAGTGACGGCCACTTGATTAAAAATCTCCATCTAATCGACGAAACCAACGACTTTGCCCTTTTAAAAGTGACCGTCACCTTTTAGGAATTCTCGGTTTCGGCGGCCTGTCGGGCAATATAGGTCCGGCCCCAGGCTTCGATACGCTCCCGCTGACTGAAGCCGATGATGATCACCAGCCCGATCACCGCCATCAACAGCGCCACCCAGGTCAGCGGCAGATTAACCACGCTGTCCCCGGCCCAGACAATCAGAACGGTAAACGGTCCCCGGCTGAGCAAGATAGCCAGCGCAAAACGACTTAACGGAATACGGCTGAGGCCGGCTAAAAAGTAAGGGATGTCGCCCAGCGGAATTAGTAGAATTAGCCACCAGGTCCAAAACGAGTCGATATGCGCAATCTGACCCCACTGTGCCAGAGTTTCGGCTCCCATTCGATTTTCTAACCAAGGCCGGCCAAATCGCCGTGCCAGCCAGGCCGCCAGCGTACCCCCGGCCACCATGCCGGCCACAGTATAAATGGAGCCAGGGACTAAACCAAACAGGATACCCCCCAACACTTGCACCGGATAACCCGGTATCGGCGCGACTACAATTTGCGCCACGTTAAGTAAAAAAAAGACCAAGGGGGCCAAAGGCCCCATCGGCTCGATCCACTGCCGCAGCGAGCTTGGATCTTCCCCCACGTGAGACAACGGCCGCCACAACAGCGCTAAAACAGCCACAATCAGCAGGCCACCTAACCAAGGTAGCAGCTTTAATCTAAGCGAGGGGTTATTCTGATCCGGCATGTAACATTTTCAATGGTGAGATCAATTCAGTTGATAACCACACAATGAACGAACACTTTTATCAGGAGATTAGAGATGGGGAGATAAGGAGATTATTCCTGACCATCTCCCCATCTCCTCATCTCCAATCTCCACTTACCAACATGGTATCATATCAAAAACGAAAATCAAGTGATTTCAAGAAATTCATCGGAGCCAATTACTTTTCTCCTACCGGTGGCACTTTCGGCAACTTTTTCAACCCGTGGTAAGCCGGCGCGGCCCGCAGTTCGGGGTAGTAGGGATAGACGATACTCCAGTACGTCTCTTCGTCATCCATGTGCCACGACGGATCGGCCACATAAATCAGGCTCATAACCCCGATCCAGGGCTGCCAATGTTCGATAGCATAGGTATAGGCCCGTTCAAAATATTGGGCTTGAGTAATGGGATCCACCGCGTGCCAGTGGTAAGGCGAATCCGGCCGCGGATCGACCGTCCAGCCGAACTCCAAAATCACCACTTTTTTGGCTTCGTCGCCGTTGCGCACCATCAACTCGCGCAGATCCTCCACCCGACGGAAGGCATAGACCCGGCGGAGGTCTTCCGGGGCGCTGTCGCCGTTATTGAGGCTGGGGTCATTAGCCACTACCGCCGGATCAAGCTCGGGTGCGCTTTTGTAGCCCGGTGCGTGGACCCCTAACACATCAAAATATGCCGCACCGCCGGCATCATAAATGCCTTGAATAAAATGGGTGTCCGGCATCGCTTCTGCATCGTCCCGGGTGGTGGGGGCCATCCCGGCGCTAATGACGATGGCGTTCGGATCGGCGGCTTTGACGGCCTGGTAACCTACTTTCAACAGTTCGACATACTCGGCCGGGTTGGGCGGACGGCCGCCCCACTCGCGGGCCAAGTTTGGCTCGTTCCAAATTTGGTAAGCCTCTACCCGCCCCCGGTAGCGACTGGCCACCGCGTACACGTAATCGTAAAAATCCTGCAAATCGTCCGGCGGACTAACCTCCGGGAAAGCCACCCCCGGCGCCGCCCACTCCGGCTGCGAACTCAACCGGACAATCACCTTCAACTGGTGGGCGTCGATCTGATCCATAACCCGATCAGAGATGTTCCAGCGCCACTTGCCCTTGCCACCGCCTTCCAGTTCTCGCCAGGCCATTTCCTGTTTCACCCAACGAAACCCGGCTTCCTCAACCAATTGTAAATCCCGGTCGGCAATCTCCTCCCGCCAGTAGAGAAAAACCTGCATCCCGTAATCAGGCGATGACATCACTTGATCGACATCGACGGTCGGCTCGTAACCGGTTTCTTCTATTACAGTAACGGTATCCGTCGTAACCGTGTCTGTCGTAACCGCTTCGTGACCGGCCTCAGCCGCCGAAACCGAACCCAACATCGGGCTTTGCTCGACCGGTATAATCGGCCCGGCCGAGCCGCAAGCTGACAACAGCGAGGCCAGAACCATCAAAAGCAGGCTGGCCGCGATAACAATTTGGGGTAAATACTTCATCCAACCTCAGCAGTAGTAAATAGCTGCTTCATCTGTAACAGTCATTGATGATCCAGCCCAAACATTGCCCTCCCTCATTTTGGGCCGAAACCACGGCCATTTTAGTCACTTTAAATGAGATGGGCAATTCTATTAACGGTTCGTTTGTCACGCATCGCCGGCTACACTACAATAGACATCATTAATGCTTTCATTGCATCTTTGAAGGAGATACCATCTGTGAACACCCAAGAGATTCTGGAAAAACAAAAGAAATATTTGTGGCCCAACCACCTGCTCTACTACACTGAACCGATGCCCCTAGACCACGGCGATGGTCTATATGTATGGGACACGGACAACAACAAATACCTCGACTTTTTCGCCGGCATCTTAACCACCAGCGTCGGGCATAATCACCCCAAAGTCACCGAGCGCGTTCGGGAACAGGTCGGCAAGTTGATCCACTCGTCCACGCTCTACCCCAACGAGAACCACGTCAATCTGGCCGAAAAGATCGCCGAGATCGCGCCGGGCGATCTGCAAACCTCCTACTTTACCAACTCCGGCACCGAAGCCGACGAAACCGCCGTCATCCTGGCCAAAGCCTACACCGGCCGGCAAGAGGTCATCGCCCTACGCCACGGCTACAGCGGGCGTTCGGCCATCGGCATGAGCTTGACCGGGCAAGCGCCCTGGCGCATCGGCGGCACGCAGTATCCGGGCATCAAACACGCGCTCAACCCCTACTGCTACCGTTGCCCGCTCAAGCTGACTTACCCGGAGTGTGGCGTGGCTTGCGCCGAGGATATCGAAGACCTGATCAGAACCACCACCTCCGGCCAAATCGCGGCCTTCATCGCCGAGCCGATTCAGGGCGTCGGCGGCTTTATCACCCCACCTAAGGAATATTTCAAAATCGCCACCGATATTGTCCGGCGCTACGGCGGCTTGTTTATTTGCGATGAAGTCCAAACCGGTTTTGGCCGCACCGGCGATAAGTGGTTCGGCATCGAACATTGGGACGTTGAACCGGACATTATGACCATGGCCAAAGGCATCGCCAACGGCCTGCCGATGGGCAACACCATCACCACCGAGGCCATCGCCCAGGGCATCGTTGACAAAGGGGCGACAATCAGCACCTTCGGCGGCAACCCAGTCTCGACCGCCGCCGCGCTGGCCACCATCGAAGTGATGGAGGAGGAAGCCAACCCAGCCCATATAGCCCAAGTTGGGGCGCGGCTCCGTGAGGGGTTGGATCAATTCAAGGACAAATATCCGCTGATTGGCGATGTGCGCGGGATGGGCTTGATGCAAGGAGTCGAATTGGTCAAGGATCGCCAGACCAAAGAACCGGCCCCTCAAGAAGTCGTCTTCCTATTTGAAGAAACGCGCCGGCGCGGGCTGTTGATCGGCAAAGGCGGCCTCTACGGCAACACCATCCGCATTGCCCCGCCGCTAACCGCCACCAACGCCCACGTGGATGAGGCCCTGGCCATTTTAGATCACGCGCTCGCCGCCGTCCATGAACTGAGTTAGACCGCGATCCAGACCTGACAGGTTTTCAAACGCTAGCTTTGAACTAAATCGTATCCAACCGGAAAGATACGTACTCCCAAACATTATTCGGAAACCTGTCAGGTCTTACAGTAGGCTGATACATTTCGTTTGGACACCCAATTGGCTACTATTGAACAAAAGCATTCCCGCAAATCCCTTGCATCCCGCGCTAGATATGATATACTCCCTATGTGTTTGGCCTCGTTAGTCTAATTTCTGTCAATCCCCGAGCCTGATCCCTGGCAAATATGCGTCTCGATGTTGTGGCTCACGCTGCCGGTCAAGCTAGAAATAATTCCTTATCATCTCCGGAAAACCTATGAAAATCAAAACCCTAATCGTCACTTTTATTATAACACTATTGGTGAGTCTGCCGCTAACGGCCTGTGGTAGCGAAACGGAGAGTAACGCCACGGCGACGGCGCGCCAATCAAAAGGCACCATTCTGCTATGGCATGACTGGACCGGCGCAGAAAGCGCCTATCTGAACAGCCTGCTGGATCGCTACAGACAGCTTCATCCCGGCGTGAACGTGATCAGTGTGGCCGTGCCGGGTGATGAGTTGGTCGCCACCTTCCGCGAACGAACCGAGGCCGGTCTGGGGCCTGACGTGCTGTTGGTCGACGCCGGCTTGGCCTATGAGTTGGCCCAGGCCGACCTCTTAAAAGATCTGGGCGAGCGTGATGATATCGACCGCTCCCGCTATTTGGGGGCGGCGCTCAACACCGTTCGTGACGACGACCGGTTATACGGCCTGCCCTTTTCGCTGCATACGCAGGTGCTTTACTACAACACCGAATTAGCTCCCCCACCGCCCCTGACCTTAGATGCGTGGCTGAGCGACATCTCCAACACTCGTAAAGTGGCCTTCAATTCGGGCTTGACCGAGGCTTTCTGGGGCGTACCGGCCTTTGGCGGCCGCGTTCTCAATGATCAAGGGCAGTGGGTTCTGGACAGAGGCGGCTTTGTCAACTGGATCGATTTTATTAAAACAATCCAGGCCACGCCGGGCTTTATCGTCGATACTGACCCGGCCCGCCTCCAGACGCTGTTCGAAAACGGCGAAGCCGCCTATTACCCCGCCGACTCGCGAGCCTTGCCTCAGCTTCAGGCCGCTCTGGGCGAAGAACAGCTCGGCGTCGCGGCCTTACCCGGCGGCCCCAGCGGTGAGCCGGCCGGTCCCATCTTAAAAACCGACGTTTTTGTATTCAGTTGGGTGGCCGGCCAGGAAGAGACGAATTTAGCGATGACGTTGGTTGAATTTATGACCAATTTAGAGCAGCAATCCCGCCTCATCGTTGAACCGATGGGCCGCTTGCCGGCGCACGCCCAGGTGCGCTACGGTCAGAATTTGGCGCCGGCGATTCTTGAATTAGCCAGACAAAGTCGCACCGCGCTGCCCGTCTCCTTTACCCAGCGTCCCGTCTGGAATGAACTCACCCGCGACACCTCCGACGTTAACGAGCTATACCGGCTGGCTTTGGCCGGCATCGAGCCGAGCAATCAAGCGGTGCAGGAGATTTCGAGCCAAATCATCCAGGAATTTGATCTCGATCGCGTTGAGTCTAACCTTGACACCCTCTGCCCCACGCTCGAAAACGACGAGACGCGGGTTGTGACGCTGTGGCACGATCTACAAAATGAGGAGGCCGAGGCGCTGGCCGACATCAGTCAAAATTTTACCGACGGCTGCCCAGGTGTCACGCTCGAATTGACCTACTACGCCTTTGAAGAGCTGAACCAACGCTTCCGGCAGACCGTGCAACAAGGCGGCGGGCCGGATATCATCCTGGAGACGACCCGCCTGACCACCCAGTTGGCCGAAGATGGCCTCATCCGCGACCTGACCGGCTTGGTCGAGCCGGCGTTTCTACAACAGTACATCCCCGGCGCCGAAGAAGCGATGCGTTACCACGGGCGGCTGTACGGCCTGCCCGAGTCGGTCGAGGTGCTGGCCCAGTTTTACAACACCGACTTAGTCGATGACCCCCTTTTGAACCTGACCGAAACGTCGGTCAGGGTTTCCTCTGACCAGCAGTTCGCGCTGCCGGCTACATTTTTTTACGGTTATTGGGGCTTTGAACCATTCGGCGGCTTTGAGTTCGACAGCGACGCCAAACTGATCGTCAACGACCAGGGCCTGGTCGCTTGGTTGACCTGGCTCCAAAACGCCCAAAACCAACAGGGGGTGCAGATCACCACCAGCCCCGCCGAGGCGCAGACGCTGTTTGCCGAAGGTGAGGCTGCCTACTTCGTCAGCGGCCCATGGGCGCTGTCCCGACTGCGCCGGGAGTTGGGTGAAGATCGCTTCCGCGTCGCGCCGCTGCCGGCCGGTCCCGAAGGGCCGGGCCGGCCGATTTTGCAGGTGCGAGGGGTGATGGTCAACGCCAACAGCGACGACGTAACCACCGCCATCGCCGTGGCCTTTGGCAAATATCTGGTCACGCCGGAAAGCCAGACCACATTTCTAGAGACCGGATCCCACGTCTCGGCAGTCGTCAACATCGATTTGAGCGACTACCCGCTTATCAACGGCTTTCGTGAACAGGCCAAACAAGCCATCGTCGTCGCCGAAACCTCTCGGTTCGCCACGGTTGAACAACTCGGTAACCAACTATTCGATACGGTGCTGAGTACAGACATCGCCCCGGTCGAGGCGGTGGGGGCCTTTAAGGAGGCTGTTTATCAGGCTCTGGGAACAAGTGACGAGGAGGATTAGATGACCGGTAACAACGTAGGCCAAATCCTAAGCGATCTAACTCAGGTGATTCTCAAAATGCTGGGTCGACCGGCGGTGCAGTACCAACTGCTGGCCATTGCCTTGATTTTGATCCTGGCCTGGGTCCCGTCATACCTGATTGATCGGTGGCTAAGATCCCGTTTTCCTAAGCATGAGACTGAACCGACCGAGCCTGAACCGGAGGAGGAGGTGCTGGAAGAAGAGTTGGCCGAACCGCCGCCGATCTCCTGGCAAGAACACGTGACCTCCTGGCTGTTGTCAGAGGTGCGGGTACTGAGCTACCCTATTTCGGTGTTGATCATGGCCTATTCGTGCCGCGCCCTCTTTGAGGTTTGGCATTGGCCGTCGGGTCTGTTGTCCGAGCTGATCGTCCTGTCCTGGGTCTTTTTGATTTACCGGCTGATTTTGGGGATTCTCTACGAAATGTTGGACCGGCAGCGCGTTCATTACTATCGCCTGCGTCTTTTAGCGCCGGCCTTCATTCTGCTGATCATCCTGCGCATTGTGGCCCTCCTGACTGAACTATCCGTCTTGGGCGGCGCGCGGCTATCGTCCAATCAGGAAAACCGACTGACCTTGGGCGTCGTAGTATTCGTTGTGGTCGGGTTCTACTTCTGGCTTATTTTTACCCAGGCGCTGCAAGATATCATCCAGGGCATCGTAACCTGGCGCGGCCAATCCGATAACGGTTCGTCTCAAGCCTCCCTAATTATCCTGCGCTATGTGTTGATCGGCCTGGGGCTGCTGGTGGTGTTCCAGACCTTGCAGCTTGATACCACGACCATCGCCGCGATTACGGGCGGTCTGTCGATTGGGGCCGGCTTTGCCCTGCAAGACGTGCTCAAGAATTTCGTGGGCGGCCTTATTCTGCTGTTCGACGGCACCATTCGGCCCGGCGATTGGGTTGAAATCGGCACCAGCGAAGGCGAGGTCGAAAAGATGAGTATTCGAGCCACCACCATTCGCCGGCTGGACAATATCAGAATCATCGTCCCCAATCAGGAGTGGCTCGTTTCGCAAGTCACCACCTACACCCACAGCGGCCGGCGAACGCTGGCCAGAATTCCGGTGGGGGTCAGCTATGACTCTAATGTAAAACAGGTGCGGCAGGTGTTAATCGACACCGTCAAAAGTCATCCCGAGATACTGCCCGAGCCTGAACCTTTTGCCGTGCTGCTCGAATTTGGCGAATCGAGTCTCAACCTGCTGACGGGCGGTTGGGTCGCCGAGGCGACCACTCGTGGTAGAGTGTCCAACGAACTGCGCTTAATGATCTGGGAAGCCTTCGCCGAGCACGGCATCGAAATTCCGTTCCCCCAACGTGACCTGCATATTCGCAGCGGCATATTAGCCCCACCCTCGGGCAATGATCATCGCCCGGCCAACGATCACCCGGAGACCTCGCCGGACGGCCGGAATGAAGAAGCGACAGTCAAAAGTTAGGTTGCTTCCGTTAGTTCGTGGTAAAGCTCAGCCCACAACTGCCGGTACGCCTCGGCGGCGGTCGAGTTGGCGGCAAAGACGGCGACCGGTTCTCGATGCAAGCCCATCTTTTCCACATCCGATGAATAAGGAATAGCTGTGTGCAGCGTGCCGTTAAATTTGGTTTGAAACGTTTCGGTCAACGTGCGGTGGAGGGTTTTGCGTCGATCAACCATCGACGCAAAGGGGTGGATTTTGGCTGTATCATAGCCTTTCTTGGTCAAAAACGACAGTAACTGTTGATGGGTTCTGGCCGATAAAACGGTGGGGATGAGCGGCACCAGGATGAAATCGGCCGCATTAAAGATATTTTCGGCCAGCAGATTGATGTAAGGCGGGCAATCAAGCATAATCAAATCATACTCCGTCCGCAGCGGTTTTAAGACACGGCGCAGCCGGCCCGTGGGGTTTTTCAACTTACTGAAGACAATATCCATATTGCGGTGCGAGAAGTCGGCCGGTAACAGGTCTAATTTTTCATAATTTGTACTTTTGATACTGTTATCGATCGCCCGACTGCTTTTGGTCAGGCCTCTGGCCTTCTTCTTTATTTTGGGCTTGACGCGGAAGTAAAACGTGGTCGAACTCTGGGCATCCAGGTCACAGACCAGTGTGTGCAGTCCGGACTGGGCCGCCAAATAGGCTAAATTGACGGCGGCGGCCGTTTTACCGACGCCCCCTTTGTTACTGTAGATGGCTAAGACGTTCACGTGTTTATCCGTGATGATATAGCGAACTTGAAAAAAGGCTGGGAGAAGCAATCATACCTCAGCAAGGGGTGGTCAAGCAAATTTAATCAGCAGTTGGCCTCGATGCCTTCACTCTAACATGCTCAAGTCACTGTCGATTAGGTCGAGGTCCAGACGCCGTCGCCATCGCCAAAGAGCGCGAGGCTAAAGCCATCGCGCTGAAAGAGCGAAGGACACTAAAGCGCCCTCAGATGGCGCAACCCTAGCCCGAAGGGGCTTCGCTCTTTTAGCACGGGTCTTTAGGCCCGTGCTGCGAGGGACGGCAAGTGGTCAGGGAATGACCGATCGACGGCTCGATCAGGTGACCGGTGACCACGGGGCGTCCGATCAACCGCGCGATCAGACGTCCCGATGCGTTCAACCATTCGCTCGACTGGATCGATCAGACCTCCCGTCGCGTTTGACCATGTGCTCGACTGGCTCGATCAGACGTCCCGGTGCGTTTGACTATCCGCTCGACGGCTCGATCATATGCCCCGAGGCGTCCGATCGTATGATCGACGGCTTGATCAGGCCGACCAACGCATCGGAACAATAGCCGGAAAATCTCCAGCGTTAGATCGCTCCCAACGAGACGACATCGCCGATGCCTATTGACCGAAGGAGCGACAAAGCCGGCTTTGTCGTGTCTCGATCAGATCAAGGCAAGCCTTGATGCTCCCGTTCCACGTCCCCACCCTGACCGGATAGCTAGCCCAGGACGCCAGTAAAAAAACCGACCGGCGGGCCAGGTAGAAATCTGCTCAGGTGACCGGTGCATTTATCGTTCGATTTGATTAAACTGAAAAATGGGTGATCAGGTTCGTTACGGCTCAGGCCTATCCCATAAAATAAATCTATATAATCAAACCCAATATTATCTTAGGAGAACAAAGATGTCTACCGATAGTGTTTATAAAGTAATTGAGTTGGTCGGCAGCAGCCCCACTTCTTGGGAAGAAGCGGCCAAAAACGCCATCATGGCGGCGGGTAAGTCGCTCCACGAACTGCGGATTGCGGAAATCAAAGCGATGGATCTCAGAATGGAAGATGGGGGGGTCGTGGCCTATCGAACCAAAGTCGCTGTCTCCTTCCGGCTCGATGAATAAGCCCGGCTTATGAACGATATTCTGCCTATCGGCAAGTTATCGACGCCGTTCCTGAACGACCTTTTGTCTCACCTCGCCGCGCCGGACCCTCAAGTGATGGTCGGCCCCGGTATTGGACTGGATTGCGCCGTGATCCGTCTGGGGGATCGACTGCTGGTATTCAAATCAGACCCCATCACCTTCGCTGCCGATAACATCGGCTGGTACGCCGTCCAGGTCAATGTCAACGACATCGTCACCACCGGCGCTTTACCTCGCTGGTTTCTGACCACGCTCCTACTCCCCGAAGGCCACACCACGGCAGAATTAATCGAGCGGATCAACTACCAACTTTTAGCAGCCTGCCAACAGATAGGGATGACGGTTATCGGTGGGCACACCGAAATTACGGCTGGCTTGGACCGGCCCATCATTGCCGGCACGATCATCGGCGAAGTGGCGCCCGGCAGCCTGATCACCCCCCAAGGGGCCAGGCCGGATGATCGTATTTTGCTCACAAAAGGTGTGCCCATCGAAGCCACCGCCATTGTGGCTCGCGATGAAATCACCCAATTGTTTGAGATGTAAATCGTTAGCTCAAAAAATCGGCCTCGAAGGGATAGGTTGAGAGGGGAACCGGGCCGGCGGCGGTGATTAAGACCTGCTCTTCCAGTTTGACGCCCTCACGCCCGCCGACGCGGCCGACGTAGCTTTCGACGCAGATGACCATGTTTTCCTCGATGAGGCCGTCGTAGCCGTAGGCCGCCCAGGCGTCGGGGTAGTAAATCGAAGGGTACTCGTCGGCCAGGCCGACGCCGTGGTAGAGGACGGAGTAGTGGTTGGGCAGGTAATCGGGCGGCAGCGATTGGGCTTGCTCGGTCAGTTCGCGGAAGGAGACGCCGGGTTTGAGTAGAGCCTGGTTGGCCTGAATTTGGTCGTAGGCCAGTTGGTAGAGGTCGCGCTGTTCGGCGGTGGGCGGTTGGTCGCCGCACAGCCAGGTGCGCGAGATGTCGGCGCAAATGCCGTAAGGGCCGATCAGGTCGGTGTCGAAGGCCACTATGTCACCGGCTTCGATGACGCGGCTGCTGCATTCGTGGAACCAGGGGTTGGTGCGGGGGCCGGAGGCCAGCAGGCGGGTTTCGATCCACTCGCCGCCGCGGGCGATGTTTTCGGCGTGCAGGTACGACCACAGTCGCTGCTCGGTTACGCCCGGTTCCAGCTTGGCCTGCATTATCTCCATCGAGCGTTCGCAGGTGGCCACAGCGCAGCGCATAGCCTTGATCTCCTCGTCGCATTTGATGACGCGAGCTAGCTCCATGACCTCCTCGCCGTTGAAAGTCTGCACGCCTTGCCGGTGCAGCGCGGCCAGCCCCTCGTGATTGCAGTGGTCGATGGCCAGCCGGTGATTGCCGCCGCCGTGGGCGCGCACCAAATCGGCAATCTCGTCAGCCCAGCGCTGAGCTATTTCCTCCACCCGGTCGCCGGCTCCGAAATAGTACCAGGCCACCGCCGGGCGGATCTCGTCGATCAGTTCCAGATGAACGCTCAGATGCTCGCAGTTGTGGAAGTCGAACAGGACAATCGGCCCCTCAGTGGCGATATAGCAGTAGCGGACGGCGTTGTGCATCGTCCAAATCTGCATGTTCGAGCTGTCGGTGGCGTAGCGGATGTTGAGCGGATCGTATAGCAGGATGCCGCCGTAATCGAGCCGGCGCAACTGCTCGCGGACGCGATCCAGCCGGTAGCGGCGAATGGCCGGCAGGTCGGGCAGGTCTAAACCGAGCGCAGCCCATTCGCTATAGGCCAACTCGCCGGGACCAAGCACCTGCCCCTCCAAGGACCGGGCATAGGCGAGGGTTTCCTCGGATGGGGTTTGCAGCGGGCTAATTTTGGTTCGGTGACGACCGAAGGGGGGGGTGGTCATTGATCTCTCCTTCGAAAATAACCCCTCACCCCGTCGCTAACGCGACTCCCCTCTCCCTGAGGGAGAGGGGTTGGGGTGAGGGTGAACTACATACATATTCATTGCGCGTACTTCAAAGTCATCCCTTTAAGACTACGGACACAGCTCCGGCTGCCACTCCGTGGTGTTGTCGTCCCGGCTGCATTGGAAGCGGACGCCGCCCCATTCGACCTGCCAGCCATCGGGCTGCTCGACCAGATCGAGGCGCACTTCTTGGGCGGAGACCGAGTCATCGAACAACACGTCAGAGGCGGTCACAACGGTGGCTTGCCCGTCGCCGGTATTGTAAACGGTGATCTGATCAGGCGCAAAATCGGCGGTGCAGACGCCCAGCTCCGGCAGCACGGCGTCGCGCCATTGGGTGGTGGCGTCGTCGGCCTGGTTGTCGACGGGCAAGACGGCGCCGACGATGGCCGAATTCACGGGGCTGTCTTCGCCGTAGGCCAGGTATTCACTGCGGTCGGGCGGCGTCTCCGTTGACATCGTAACCGCGACATCGGCGCAGCTATCGACCGGCGCGGCCGCAGCCGCCGGGGCGGTACTGACCAACACCATATCGACATGGCTCGGTGCGCCGTTGGTCAGGACGCCATAGTGGGTATCGTTGATATAGAGCAGTTGGCCGTCGGATTCGATGCGGACCTGGACGGCATAGGTCCGGGTTGGGTCAAAGGTGCGGGGATTGTAGGGCAGCTCAAAGGTAAAGGGCGGCTGCTGGCCCCCGGCGGTGATGACTTGCTCGGAGATGACCTCGGCCGGCGCATCGGCCAACGAAACATCGGACAGCCGGACGGTGATCAGGGCATCCGGCGGCAGCGCGCTCTCGCCGGGGTAGGTAATGGTGCCGGTGACGGTCGGCAGGTTGCTGTTGAGCGCGATGGTGGGATAGTAATACAAGGTCAGCCCCTCGCTGCCGTAGCTGTTGTCATCGGCGGTGGTGTGGAGCGTGCCGTCAACCAGTTCCAACATCAGCGGCGCATCGACTCCGTCCCAAGTGATGTCGATCCGCCCGTCGCTAACTTCGGCCCAAGTACCGGTCTGAACGATAGGCGGTTGGCCGTTGAGGAAGTTGGTTGACATGGTGGCCGGGCCATTGGGGCTAAGGGTCACGGTGATATCGCGGCCGCAGCAGTCGGCGGCCCGTAGAAACGCTTTGTAGATGCCGACGAACCCGGCCTCAGTGATCGCTTGCTGGGCCGCGGCGGCATCGTACGGCACCGGCTCCTGGCCGGTGGCCAGGGCGTCGAAAGGCAAATAGCGGGTCACGTACGCGCCGGGGGTGGGTTGCGCCGGGACTTCAACCAGCGTACCGGCGTCCACATTGTAGGTGGTGACGACCGGGTTATCGTAGGTCTGGTCGGCCTGGCCGGTCAAGGTAACGACGACTTGGTTGTTGACCACTTCCCAGGTGCCGATCTCCTCGATAGGCGGGTCGCCATTGAGATAATCGCTGACCAGGCGGACGGTGTTGTCAACATTGAGATAGAGAGTGGTGTCGAGGCCGGGGCTGGAACCACCGGGCATCATGCTCTTGTAAATCCCCACGACATCTTCCGGCTGGATGGTTGCCTCGGCCGTCGAATCCGTCTCAGTCTGCTTTTGGAGGGTCAGTCCCTCGCTGCCGTACCTGCTTACATCATAATCCGTGGCGGTCAGGGCGCCGTCGGAAAGCTGAAAGGTGATCACATCGGGCGATTCGTAGGTCGTGCCGTCGGGCCGGCCGGTCAGAGTGACAGTGGCTGTGCCGTCGCCGTTGTCCTGCCAGGTGCCGACTTCCTCAATGGGCGCTTCGCCGTTAAGGTAATCGGTGGAGCGGGTGGCGCTGCCGTCGGCGTTGAGGGTCAGCGTCATTTCGCGGCCGGGGCTGGAAGCCGAGGGTAGACTGGCGGTGTATGTGCCTTCGAAGGTGGCGGCGTCGGCTTCAGGTACGGGAATCCAAAGTTTCTGACCCACCTCAATGACATTGGGATCGGTGATGGGGGTGAAGCTATCATCCTCGGCGGCCTTGGCGTTGGTGGCTTCGACGATGGCGGGGTAGAGATCGGTGTCGCCCAGAAATTGTCCGGCAATCTCCGAGAGCCACTCGCCCGGTTGGACGGTGTACGCCTGGCCCTCTGGCGCTTGGGCATAGGTCGATTGAATCGCGAACGTCATCATCACGGCCACGATTAAGATAATTTTGACAACCTGTTTGTAAGACATTATTACTCCTCATTCCTCGGTGAAAAAGATAACAGGGGGATATTCTAGCCATATTTATCAAAATGGCTAAATTTTATGTCAGTATATATCAATTTTGATCTTAAAAACTGGACAAATCACCTCAATTCAACTATTATTTACGGTTGTTCGAGTTAAAACTTAAATTGAAACCATTGGGCAAAACAAGCGCCATCTCACAGCACTTGTAGCCGTGTCTCATTATTATCGGTAACATCAGTTCAACACAAAGTATTAGATTTTATGGGGAGTTAAATTTTGGCTAATATTAAATCGGCAATCAAACGCGCCAAGCAGAGCGAGCGGCGACGCACACAAAACCGTTTGTATCGAAGCACGGCGCGCACCTATGTAAAAAGAACCAAAACTCAGATCAATGCAGGGGATGTCGGGACGGCGGAAGAAACCTTGCAACAGGCGATTAAGGCTTTAGATAAAGCGGCTCAAAAAGGTGTCATTCATAAAAACAACGCGGCCCGCCGGAAGTCGCGTTTAATGAAAGCGCTGAATAAAGCTAAGTCAGCCTAAGAGACGGCAATGGTCTACAGATAGACCCAGATGCTCACAGATAATACCAAAATTCGGATAAAAAATCTGTGGCCAGCAGGATGAATCTGTAGACCCGTTCGTTATTCCTTACTTCGCTCTCAAAAAGCAGCTCGGTTCTATTGTAAACCGAGCTGCTTTTTATTTTGCCTCTTGACATTAGAACATATGTTCTAGTACAATAAAGCAACTGAGGAATGGGCAATTGGCGATGAGTCATTGAAGGCCGATTGGCCGGATGGATAACGATTGCTGAGGAGAAAGTTATGTTGGCTCCGGCTGAGATGGAGCAATATTTAGAGAGTCAGGCCAATCAGATCGAATGGGTGCTGCACAGCCATCGCGTTCCGGCTCGCGTTTTAGGGGGAACGGTGACGCCGCGCTGGATTCACTACCAAATTTTGCCGGAATTGGCGACCAAGGTCTCTCGAATTAGCGCTCTGTCGGAGGAGATTGCGCTGCATTTGGGCGCGGCCAGCGTGCGCATTGCCCGGCAAGGGGCCAGCGTCGAAATTGAAGTGCCGCGCCTTAACCCGCAAAAGGTTGGCCTGATGGACCTGCTACCCAAACTGGGTGATATGCCGCGCCAGTCGGCGGTGTTGGGGCTGGATAATTCGGGCCGGCCGCTGATTCTGCGGCTGGCTTCGCCGGAGGTGGCGCATGTGCTGATTGCCGGTACGACCGGCTCCGGCAAAACGGCGCTGGCCCGGAGTATGGCCTTATCGCTGGCGATGTCTAACCGCCTGGGCGAGATTCAACTGCTGTTTATCGATCCCAAGCGGAACGGGTTTGAACCCTTCGCCCGAATGAACCAGGCGCAGCGGCTGCCGCATCTGCTGCGTCCGGTGATCGATGATGTGCATCAGGCGATTTTTACGCTGGGCGAGATGGTATCGGAAATGGTTCGTCGCGACCAACAGCGGATTACGGAGCCCCGATTGATCATTTTTATCGATGAAGTGGCCGATCTGATGGAGCAGGGGGGCAAAGCGATGGATCGACTGATGACGCGCTTGACCCAGCGAGGACGCAGCGCAGGCATTCATTTGATCGCTTGCACCCAAAAACCACTGGCGGCGACCATCGGATCGCTGACGCGCAGTAACTTTCCGGTGCGAATTATCGGCAGCGTGACCAGCCCGGACGATGCGCGGATTGCGGCCGGTATTGCCAGCACCGGCGCGGAGAAGCTACTGGGGCGCGGTGATTTTCTGCTGGTCGTCAAAAGCCAGGTCACCCGTTTTCAGGGGGCTTATGTGTCCGAAAATGAGATCCGGCAGGTAGTTGAGCGGCTCCAGGCCAAACAGCGTCACCAGCGCCAGTGGTTGGCGTTAGCATCGCCGGATGAGGCCCAACCGCTGGCCGCGACCGGGACCGATGACTCTTCTGCCCTGGTGCTGCCGATAGTCGAACCTCAACACGGTATTAGAGCGGTGTTGGGTCATCAACTGCGGCTGCTTAAGTAGAATGTAGGACGGAGGACGTGGAACGTGATGCCTGACGGTATGTTTATATTGGATGGTTTTAGCGACGTATAACTTATGAAACGATATTTCTTAATTCTAGGAGTTGTGCTGGTTGTGACCTTAGCGGTTTTGTTCGGGTTGAGGGCCAGCGTCGATGCCCTGGCGGTGGTAATCGGGGTGATGCTGGGGGTTACGGCCAGTGTGCCGACCACGTTTCTGTTGACATACCTGCTGGTACGCCGCGAGAATTCGTCAGGGGTGACAACGCCGAACCAGCAGGCGGCAGTTCATCCGCCCATCGTGGTGATCAACAGTTCCGATAAACCGGCGATAGCCGGACCGCCCGGCTTGCCGCCGGGTCCGCCAAATCAGGGGCGATCATGGACGGTGATCGGTGATATCGAGACGGATTAAAATCGAAAATCAAATAACTTCCCCAGGGTCACAAAGTAACATTTTGTTTTGGCGATTGGAGATTAAGAGATTTGGAGATGGTTAGGCATAATCTCCGTATCTCCCAATCTCCAAATCTCCTGATGAAAATGTTCGTTTATGATCAGCTACAGTCTAATTATTTAGACCAAGAAATCTGCTCATCGATCCAGTCGCGGCTGAAATAGGGAGTGATGGCAAGCGGGGTAAAAATACCGCCGTCGAACGGAAACAATAGGTGTTGCTCGCTGCCGTCGGCTTTGATGAGATGGATGCCCCAGTTGCCGTCCGCATTGGACAGATAGCTAATCCATTGGCCATCGGGCGACCAGGCGGGTAAGCCTTCGATGCCGGGGTCGCTGGTGAGTTGGCGTTTGTTGCTGCCATCGGCATTGATCACATAAAGGTCCCAACTGCCGGCGGTCGGGCTTTGGTAGACAATCTGATCACCCACCGGCGACCAGGCGGGGTGGGTCGCATCCGGTTCTTCCAGCAACGGGCCGATCATATTCTTGCCCAGGTCCCAGGCTTGCACCGGGAAGGCTTCGGCCAGCCACAGCCCACAGCGGTTGCCGGTTAAGTCGCAACCCCGGTAGACGAAGCGTTCGTTATCGGGCGCCCAGGAGGGATACTGACCCTCAATCCGCAGATCTTCTTCAAAATCGTGGGCCACATTGCTGGCGATGATCCGGCTGCGGCCGTCATCTTCGCGGCGGGTGTCGAACAGCAGACGCTCGCCATTGGGCGACCAATCGGGGTGGGAGTCTTCCCAATATTTGGTTACCCCGGTGTACTCGGTCCCGTCTAGCGTAGTGTAGCCGATCCAGCGTTCGGCGTCGGGTGTGGCGCAGCCGTAATAGGGGTGATCTTCGGTTTCGTTTTTATACTTTTCGGGAATATCGCCCCAGCCTCGGAAAGCCAGTAGATTGCCATCCGGCGAGAGGGCGGGTTCGCTGGCATTGTTGAGCGAGAAAACGCGGCGAGTGGATTGGCAGGCTTCGGCGTCGGTCAGACAGGCAGAGACATCAATGATGTTGATCTCATACGTGCAACGGTTGGGGGAGTTGTTCCAAAAGCTAAAAGCGACGTGACCGGCGGGTGACGTCTCGGCGGCTGATGAAACCGGCTCGACGGCGGCCACAGGTGATTGATTAGTTGATAGAGACGGCGCAGGTGAGTCGCCAGCCTGCTCGCCCGGTTTAGTGCCGGGAATCCAAAGTTTGGCGCCCAAGGTGATGATATTGGCATCCTGAATCGCGCTATAAGCGATGTCCTCGGTGTGCTTGGCATTGGTGGCGGCGATGATCTCCGGATACCGATGGCCGTCCCCTAAGAATTTCTCGGCGATCTTCCATAATGTGTCGTCGGACTGAACGATGTAGCTGCTGCCGGTTCCCGCCTCTTGAGCCGCTACAGTCGATGGATTCAGACTAACCGCCAAAGCGGCGATGGCTACAATTATCAATCTTAACAGCATCGCCCAGTCTGTTCCTAAAAAATTTCTACGGTTGCGCATGACCTATTCCTCCTTATGTAGACTGCAGATATGAACTATACATCAAGAATTTAATCCTTCATCCCCCAACTCACCATCATCCGTATCAAACGTCTCGGCCAAAAGGGACAAGGCGCGGTCGGCCAGCGGCTCGGGAACCGATATTTTGGCCGAACCCAACGGACCGACGGTTAAGCCCAAAACCGATCCGACGGCTTCTTGCTGTAACACAACCGGAATAGCCTCGCTTTCCAGCCGGCCTTTGATTACAATAGCCTCGCCGGGATTTAAGTTTTCGGCAATGGTAACCCACGTCGTGAACTCGGAGCCACCTTTGGTTGTGTCAGCCGTACCCGCTTTTTCTTGTCTTTTGGCATTAGGCCAGGGTAAGATGTTGCCTAGTAGACCTGTCATAATTCTCCTTGAATTACATTATTTAGAACAGTTTCCACAGCATTATGATTGTAATTATAGCAGCAATTCGAGATTCATCTGAACGGACTGTCAAAAATCATGGGCGATAATTTTGTCGAAATGTCCGGTCAACTTATAATAGAGCCTAGGTTTGGATCAATTTAGTTCGATTAAAAACGTCCCTACGGGACGTTTCTGTCTTATTTTAACGACGATTCGCCTCAGGCGGATTAATTGGAGGTTCACTTGATAGTTGCATTACAGGTTATTCAGATCATTTTGTCGTTAACCATCATCGCATTGGTTCTCCTGCAAGGTAAAGGAGCCGGATTGGGTGGTATTTTTGGGGGCGACGGGGGCGTCTACCGCACAAAACGGGGCATTGAAAAGACGCTTCATCAGGCAACTATTGGCCTAACAGTTTTATTTTTTGTTCTGGCACTGGTCACCGTCGCAATCACCACATAAATGGGACAGTATATCCGTTGGCAGGCCATCTTAGCGGCAACCGGCATTGCCCTGACGATGGCCTTTTTGAGTTTTCTTTCGCTCTCACGGCAGACGGTGACTATTCCTGATGTAGGTGGTGTTTATAGCGAGGGCGTGATAGGCAAACCCCAGTTCATCAATCCCCTGCTGATGCAGTACAATCAGGTTGATCAGGATCTCAACGCGTTAATCTTTAACGGCCTGACCAAAATGGATGGTGACGGCAACATCGAGCCGGACCTGGCCAAAAGTTGGCAGGTTAGCGACGACGGGCTAACCTACACTTTTCGCTTGCGCACCGATGTGCAGTGGCACGATGGCCGGCCTTTTACGGCCGATGATGTTCTGTTCACCATCTCGCTAATGCAAGATCCCGACTTTCCGGGAGTGGCCTATCTTGGCCGTTTATGGCAGTCGGTTACCGTTGAGAAACTCGATCAATACACCGTTCAATTCGTGTTGCCGGAGCCTTTTCCCGCTTTTGCCGAATACACCCGGATCGGGATGCTGCCCCAGCACATTCTGGGCAGTATGCCGGCCCGTGATCTGCTCAATCACCCCTTCAATTTGAAACCCATTGGGACCGGGCCGTTCAAATTGGATGATGTCAACAGTCAATTCGCCCGGCTTGTCAGCAATCCGCTCTACGCCGGCAAAAAACCACGTTTAGCCCAGATGGCGCTGCGATTCTATTCGTCTTTTGACGAGGCTCTGGCGGCCTATAAAATCGGGGAGATTCAGGGGATCAGCGCTATTCCGCCGGAAGCCATCGCGGACGTGCAAAACCTGGAAACACTCAATTTATATACCGCCCTGCTCTCCGGCTACTATATTGTGTACCTTAATCTGCAAAACTCTGAATCCGCGCCTTTCTTCCAGGAAGTTGAGGTTCGACAGGCGTTGGCCTACGGACTTGATCGCGAAGCGATAATCAGGGAGGCGCTCAACGGGCAAGCGTTAGTCGCGAACGGCCCGATCTTACCCTGGAGTTGGGCCTATAACCCCGACCAACCCAAGCTCGAATATTCGGCAGATATGGCGGCCACTCTGCTCGATCAAGCCGGGTGGATCGATGCCGATGGGGACGGTGTGCGGGAAAAAGAGGGTGTACCATTAGCCTTCACGCTGCTGACCAGTGATGATCCGGCCAAAATCGCTGTGGCTCAGGCGCTTAGCCGGCAATGGCAGCAGATCGGAGTGTCGGCGACGGTGGAAGCTGCCGGGCACGGTTTAGGAGAGCAGTTGGTTGAACGGAGTTACCAAGCCGCCCTGGCCGAGGTTCTGCTGGCCGGCGATCCCGACCCTTACCCGTTTTGGCACCAAACGCAAATTGAGGATGGTCAGAATTATCCGGGCTGGAACAATACCGACGCCTCGGTCCTTTTGGAGGAAGCGCGAACCCTTCAGGATCAAGGCCATCGCAATGATTATTATTTTGAGTTTCAGCAGATATTTGCCGATGATGTGCCTTCGATCGTTTTGTTTTACCCGACTTATACCTACGGCGTTAATCAGGAGATTCACGGCGTGCAATTGCCCAACCTCAGCAACCCCAGCGACCGTTTTCGGACGGTGACCGATTGGTATACGCTCACCCGTGAAGTTATTTACAGCGGATCGCAGTTTCAGGATGTAAAACCGTAGTGCCGATCGGTTGACGCTCTTGGGTTTTCAGAGTAGAATCGAAAAAAGCTAACTTTTTCTTTAGAAAAGACTATGGATAGACCTGTTACTGTGACCGACAAAATACGGGCGCAGTCGCTCAACCGCACCGGTCTGGAGCATTTCGAGCGCTGGGAGTTGGAAAGCGCCATCACCCTCTTTCAAGAAGCCGCCCGCTTGGATGACTCAGATCCCGAATATCATCTCAATCTGGCTCGGACCCAGGTCAGGCTGGGCGACTACGAAATGATGCTGCAAGCGCTGGGCGATTACATTCGCACGGAAACCAACAAATCGATGATTAGTCGGTTTGAGGCGTTATTCAGCAATGCTCTGGATGGGGTTGAAACGCTGCTGACCACGATTATGCCACGCGAGAAGATGTCGCTGGAAGTGGTGGGGGCGGCCATTCAGATGTGGGTGGAGTACCGGGTGACGATTGGCAAGGAATATTTGAACGTCAGCCACCCGGAAGAGTGGGCGGCCGCACTCGACCATACCGTTCGTAAGGTCAACTTTCAGGAAGTCCCCTTGGAGAAGTTGGCGGCGTGGTATGAAACCACCGAAGGCGATATCCGGCAGGGGCATACCGAACTGGTCAAAACGCTCGATATTATGCCGTGTGATTATCGCTACTTTCGCGGCGAGGAGAATCCGCTGGACAAACTGGTCGAGGCGGCGGTGATGCTCGAAGAACTTGAGCAGCGATTTCGGGCCGAGTAGTAGAGTTTGTAGAGTTTATGGAGTTTGTGGAGTTTTAGAGTTGGGGAATTTAATGAGTTAGCCAATAGCTTAATCTCCGATAGACGCTAATGACTGGCTATACCATCTAAATCAGAAAGCCTGGCAAGTTTGCCAGGCTTTTTTAGTTCCAAAGGGATAGCCACAAGATTTTGGGGTAAGTTCTATAAACTCATCTTCTTAAAAATTGGCTCCGGAATATTGCGGATGATCAACATCAAGTAGCGCCACATCCATAGCGAATAGACCTGATCGGTTCGCTTCCGATAGGCTTTGAAAACATCGTCAGCCACCTGAGCCGGTTTGGCCGTGACCGGGCCGGGGAGCGGCAGTCCTTGGGTCATCTTGGTCCGCACAAAACCGGGTTTGACCGTTATCACCTGCACATTCGATTTCGCCAACCGATTGCGCAGCCCGGACAGATAGGCGGTGAGCGCCGCCTTGGCGCTACCGTAAATATAGTTACTGCCCCGCCCGCGATCACCGGCGACCGAACTGATACCGATGATCGTCCCCGCTCGACGTCGCTCAAACTCGTTGGCGACGATATTCAATATAGACACAGCCCCGGTGTAATTGGTGTCAATAATTTGCTCCGCTTCCGCAAAGTCGATTTGCGCCTTTTTTTGATCACCGAGATAGCCGAACACCAGCACCACGACATCGGGTTTAGGTTTTATAGCTTCGTAGAAGGCGGCATGTCCGGCAAAATCGAGCGCGTCAAATTCGGCGGTG
The DNA here is from genome assembly GCA_020634855.1 of Anaerolineales bacterium. Classification (GTDB taxonomy): domain Bacteria; phylum Chloroflexota; class Anaerolineae; order 4572-78; family J111; genus JAGRBY01. The sequence goes on along the minus strand of JACKAU010000010.1, from coordinate 295,366 downwards.
GTCGCTTCAACTTGATGCCGAATTTTGATATCGGTGGCCGTTTCAGTTAATCGAGCCGCGTTGCGAGCGGCCAGGACGACATTGCAGCCTTCGCCGGCAAATTTGTAAGCCACGGCCTTGGCGATGTCTGAGGCCGCGCCCAGGATTAAAACATCTTTCATTGTGTGATACCTACCCGGTCGGATTGGAATGATTTAAATTTGTGGCCATGGTCCAAATCGCGAACATTATTGATGAAGCGTTCGACGTTGGGATAGCTCTGGGTGAACATGGTTTTGTTCATACGTACATCTTTGGTCAGGTAAAGGCGACCGCCGTACTCTAATACGATCTGGTCTAGCTCGTCTAAGAATTCAAACAAACCCGGCTTAATGGCAAAGTCCAACGCGAGTGAAAACCCTTCGATCCCAAACGGCAGATAGCCATTTTGCTGGCGGTAGAGTTTTAGAACCGCCACAAAGGGTACATACCTCCTACTTCGGGCGATGCGATTAAGTATTCGGTGCATCCCTTCGCGGCTAACTGATTTAGGTAGAATAAACTGGTATTGGGTAAAGCCGCGCTTGCCGTAGATACGGTTCCAATTTTGTACCGTATCAAGCGGATAAAAGAAGGTGTCATAATCCACAATAGATTTTACTACGTCATTCGGGTGCTTGAGATACAAGGCGGTATTGAAGGCTGTGATTGTATAGTTATTCAAGGTAAAACTAGGGAAATTAAACGGCACGTTCAGCTTAAGGCGTTTTTTCGGGACCAACGGATTCTGACGCTGCTTGACTGTGGCCAACTCGTCAACTTTGGCGTGCTCACCGCGCATGAGGTAACCGCGCCCCAACTGTTGGCCCTGCGCCAAGCAGTCGATCCAGGCCAGCGAGTAGCTCCAATCCTCTGATTCTTCAAAGATATCCATCATATGATCGAAATTATGGATTTTGATCGACTCTTGGCGAATATAGGCGGTTTCGATGGGAATGAGCTGCATTGTCGCGTTGAGAATGACCCCGGTCAGGCCCATTCCGCCGCAGGTGGTCAAAAATAGTTCGGTATTTTCCGTGTGCGAACATCGCACAATCGAACCATCGCCAACCATAATTTCCATATCGATTAGGTGATCGCTAAAGTTGCCGGCTTTATGTTGGCTCTTGCCGTGAACATCGGAAGCAATAGCGCCGCCCACGGTGATTAATTTGGTGCCGGGCGTAACCGGCAAAAACCAACCCTGCGGCACAATGACATCGAGAATTTCCGAAAGCAGCACGCCTGACTGGCAGCGAATAATGCCTTTGTCCCGATCAAATGCCAAGAATTTATTGTAACGCAAACTGGAAATCACCTGCGGCGCCAGCGCCGAGTCGCCGTAGCAGCGACCATTACCTCTGGCAATCATTTGCTCTGATTGGTCGACCAGGCGCCGCAGAGTTTCGATATCCTCAAATTCATGAAATTTGACCTGCACTTGAGGATAATTGCCCCAGTTGCTAATCTTTTTAAGATTTGGCTCAGCAGCCGGCTCTCGCGCCGACCGAATTTTGTTCATAAATTCCTGGCCCTTCTGTTTGATCCCACGGCGCGTCTCTTTGTCGGAGCGCGAGACCAGCAGCAAAATGCCGATGATCCCCGCGAGACTACCTAGAATCAGAACGGCCAGAAACTTTACAGTATTACTTATTTTTATCATTCCAAACTCCCCTCGCGGAATTTTAGATGTGCGTATTCTAACTCAAGTTGCCACCAAGCTGTCTAAGCCGGGGAGTAGGCAATAAGGAGTAGGGATTAAGGGTCAGAACGGATTACTTCCTTCTCCTTACTTCTTACTTCTCCGGGGGTAAAGGCTGAAAACAGTGTTTTTGCGGTATTTCCTGTTACGAACCGATTTATCCTCTATACCGGTTGGTGATGGGCAAGCGACGATCTTTGCCAAATGCTTTGCTGGTGACTTTGGGGCCGGGCGGGGCTTGCCGGCGCTTGTACTCATTCAAATCAACCAGACGGATGATTCGGCGGACCGTCTCGTGATCGTAACCAAGCGCTATAATTTCGGCGGGGCTGTATTCTTCCTCGATGTAAGCCGCCAGAATACCGTCCAAAATGTCGTATTCCGGCAGCGAGTCGGTGTCTTTTTGATCAAGCCGCAGTTCGGCGGATGGGGGTTTGATCAGAACATTTTGGGGGATATCAGGCCCAATCGCTTCATTGCGGTAGCGACACAGCTTATAAACCAACGTTTTGGGTACATCTTTGATAACCGCGAAACCGCCGGCCATATCGCCATAAATGGTGGCGTAGCCCACCGCCATCTCACTTTTATTGCCGGTGGTCAGGACAAGCCAGCCAAATTTATTACTCAAAGCCATCAAGGTATTGCCTCTGGCCCGGCTTTGGAGATTCTCCTCGGCTACTCCCGGGGTGGTCCCGGCGAACGAGTCGGCCAGAATATCCAGATAAGCCTGGTAGACCGGCTCGATGGCGATGACCTGGTAATCGATGCCTAAATTTTCGGCCAACTGTTGGGCGTCGCTTTTGGAATGGTCCGACGAATAACGCGACGGCATCGACACCCCGACCACATTTTCCGGACCAAGGGCGTCGGCGGCGATGGCTGCGACCAGCGTACTGTCGATCCCGCCGGATAGCCCCAGACAGATCTTACTGAAGCCGTTCTTGTGAACGTAATCTCGCGTGGCTAAGACCAGGGAATGATAGACTTCGGCTACTGGTTCCAGCGGGATCACTTTTTCAGGCACAGTAATAGCGGCCGGGTTGGCCGAAAAAGCCGCCGGAGCCAGAGGGATTTTTTCAAACGCTTCGGCATAGATTTCGGTCAGCGCCACTTTACGGCGACGCGGGTCTCGCAAGCGCTGGCGAAAAACGTTACCGACGTTTAGATCGGCCACCAGGAAATCTTCCTCAAAAGATTTGGCCCGGGCCAACACGCGCCCACGCTCGTCGATAATCAGGCTGCTGCCGTCAAAAATTAGTTCGTCTTGCCCGCCGATGAGATTGCAAAAAGCGACAATAGCCACGTTGTCGGCCGCGCGGGTGGCGAGCATTCGCTCACGGCTGTTGATTTTACCGCTTTGGTAGGGTGAGGCTGAGATGTTTAACAGCAGATCGGCGCCGCCGGCGGCCTGAGCTTCAGGCGGACCGGCCGGATACCAGATATCTTCGCAGACGCTGACGCCAAAACAGATCGGTCTGTCGCCGGTTGGGGTGGGGAGGTTAAATAGAAATGGGCTGTCGCCCCGGGCAAAATAGCGATCTTCATCAAATACGGCATAATTGGGCAACAGCGACTTATGATAGATGCCCACCAGCGCCCCATCGTGCAAAACCGCCGCTGCGTTGAAGATATCATCCTGCCGGTCGACAAAACCAACCACGGCCGTTAGGCCGTGGGTTTCAGGTAGTAGACTTTCCAAAGCTTGGCGATTAGCCGCTGCAAAGCCGGGTTTGAGCAGTAAATCTTCCGGCGGATAGCCGGCCAGGGTTAGCTCCGGAAATAAAACGATATTGGCTTGAACGGCTCTGGCTCGCTCCAAATACGCTTTAACCTTGGCAACATTGCCTTGCAGATCGCCAACGGTGGTATTGATTTGAGCCAGAGCTAATCTAACGATCGACATTCGGGTTGCAGTAGAATTAAGTGGCCGCTTGATGCGCCAGAATAATGGCCTCGGCGACTTCTTTCATCGGCTTGCGGGTATTCATGCTCATTTTTTGGATTTTGCGAAAGGCTTCGGCCTCATCAATTTTCTGAGTATCCATCAGGATACCTTTGGCCCGTTCAACCAACTTGCGCGTTTCGAGGGCGTTTTGGAGATCCTCAACTTCTTGCCGAACGACCTTGAATTCATTAAATCGAGACAGCGCCACTTCAATGGCCGGCAACAAATCGGTTTCTCGGAAGGGTTTGACCAGATACCCCACTACCCCGGCTTCTTTGGCCCGATCAACCAGCTCTTTCTGGCCGTAGGCGGTCAACAAGACCACCGGGGAGATTTGTTCTTCAGTCAAAATTTTGGCAGCATCAATGCCGTCCATGTTGGGCATTTTAATATCCATCAGGACCACATCCGGTCTCAGTTCGCGGGCCAGGTTGACTGCGCTTTGACCGTCGCCCACTTCACCCACAACCAAATAGTTGAGGTTGGTAAGCATCTCTTTCAGATCGGCCCTGATAATTGACTCATCGTCAGCTATGATGACACGTGTTCTTTCCATCCTGTTTCACCTCCAAAGGTTGTTTTGGAAAAGGTGATGTGAACGGATAGACCTTCTTCTCCATCAATGCCTTTTCCTAGTTGAATTTTACCTTTAAGATCACCTTCGACCAAGATTTTCACAATTTGCAAGCCTAAGCTATCCGTCTTATCCATGTTAAAGTCACCGGATACGCCGTCGCCGTTATCGGCTACCGTAATAATAACCTCATCCCCACCATCTTCCAAATTTACCCGGATCAGTCCTGATTTTTTGCTTTCAAAACCATGCTCGATGGCGTTTTGAACTAACTCATTGATGATTAGAGCGCACGATGTGGCTTGCCGGGCGGGCAGATAAATCGGCTCACCGGTTAGCTCGATTCTGACCTGTTTTTCAGGGCTGAGCATCCCGTACTGGAGCTGGCCCACGATCCGGTTGCCAACGTCTTTGATATTGATGATATTGGCATCATCGCTCGATAAAAACTCATGAATGACGGCCACGCTCAGGATGCGGCTTAGCGTTTCATCTAGGATGACTTTGGCCTCTTCAGATTTCACCCGCCGGGCCTGCATTCTGATTAAACCGGCAATGGTTTGCAGATTATTTTTCACCCGGTGATGGACTTCCTGAATCATGGCATTTTTGATGCGCATTTCTTCATCTTGGCGGCGGATATCGGTGTCATCATGCAGCAGCATCAGCATGCCGTCCATATTAACGGTATTGCTTCGATCAAACAACCACAAAAAGGGCCAACGCAATGATGGCGGCGCAAAAAGTGGAATCGCTTTTCTGATCCAATAGCGATCAGCCTCTTTCGACTCCCATTGCAGACAGCGTCGCTGAGAAATGACAGTTAGCCGGAGTTCCTCTTCGTCGGTTTCCAACTCGACCAACGGACGTCCTACCAGCGTTTCTTTATAACCTACCCGCCGGAACAGGTTGGCCGCGATCCCGCTGGCATAGCGAATAACCCCATTGTTATCGACATAAATAATACCATCTTGCTCGCCAAAGGGTTTCAAATCTTCGGCTCCCATCACCTGGCCGGCAATCAACATTTGCTGTAATGATCTAAGCGCCTGTTGATAAACCCGACTACGCAGGCGATGTCGTTCATATTCAATCAAGTTGATGACGACGATAAGGGCGGCAATGACCTGTCTGTCGCTGCGAGCGCCGTTGGCGGACCAGGCCTGATTTGAACTGTTGGGCGGAAAATGAATCGGGAAGGTATGGCGCACAACCGGCGCGCCTTCAGCGATAAAGCTGCGTTGATCGGTTGAGGTATGGCCGTTGACCAAGGCTTGCAGCACTTCCGGCCGCTGCTTGACGCTAATTATCGTTCCACTGCGGTTGGTGTTATAGACGTGGGCCAGCGAGTGCGGCTGAGCATGGGCAGCCACCACAAATTCACCGACAGATTTGCGACAGTATAACAAAATATCGGCGCGGCTCAAATCGGCCACAATGCCCATCTGCTGGGCGACGGTCTGAAGAAATTCCGTTTCGGTTTCAGGTAGATCCAAATATTTGGTAATTGGATCAGATGTCATGGGTGAACCCCTCTTACTAAACCCAGATATATTATGCCACCCACTCCCCGAGCTGGCTACCGGCCAGTTCAGGTTGCCCGTTGAGCCAGGCTTCGGCCGGCATGGCCTTTTTACCGGCCGGTTGCACCGTGATCAGTTGCAACACGCCGTCGCCGGTGGTGACGTAAACTGCTCGTTGTTGTTTAAATACGGTACCCGACGAGCTATCGGGCGGCGCGGCGACCTCACGAGCAAAAGCAACGTTTAGAATCTTTATCGGTCCCTTCGATCCGGGGGTAAACGTGCCGGGCCAAGGATCAAAAGCACGAACCTTTCGTTCGATGGCGGCGGCCGGCTGTGACCAATCGAGCGCTCCGGCCTGCTTATCCAACCGAGGAGCGAACGTCGACTGGGCGTTATCTTGAGGCTGCGGCTCAATTTTACCCAACAACCAATCCGGCAGCGTGTCGATGAGCAGTTGAGCGCCCAAATCGGCTAAGGTCGTGGTGAGCGTCCCCCCGGTATGATCGTTGGTGATCGAGATCGCTCGTTTGGCGATCATCGGCCCGGTATCAAGCCCTTCGTCCATTTTCATAATCGTCACGCCGGTTTCGGCGTCGCCGGCTAGAATAGCGGCTGTAACCGGCGCGGCACCTCGCCAACGCGGCAACAGTGATGCGTGGACATTTATACACCCGTGGGGCGGGAGATCCAAAACATTAGAGCGTAGAATCTGGCCAAAAGCCGCCACTACGATTAAGTCCGGTTGAAACTCTGCTAACGTTGCGAAAGCTTCTGGAGATTTGAGCGTCCGGGGTTGTAACACCTCAATACCGGCCGCTTCAGCTACCGTTTTAACCGGCGGCGGGGTCAACCGTTTGCCCCGGCCGCTGGGCCGGTCCGGTTGGGTCACCACGGCCGCCAGTTCATAATCGCTATCGATTAGGGCGGTTAGCGAGGGAACGGCGAAATCGGGCGTTCCCATAAAAACAATTCTGGTGCTCACAAAAAAATCTCCCTGGTTAATTCAGGCCGGGCTAGTTAGCGCGAAACAGATTAACTTTAAAGAAACAGTTGAAACTTCATCGGCGCAACGACGTATAGAATATCGTACGTCAAAAATACATGATAACATCGCCTGTACAGGCTGGCAATTTTGAAAAGTTTCGTTTCACGTTGCAGCCCATTAACAGTTATGTTAAAATGAATCAATGAAATTTATAGCAGTTTTAACATTTAAAATAAAGGGAGATCCACACCATGTTTACCTCAACGATGCAAATCCAACCCAGTAATCCACCTAAAAACTCGATCATTGCTGCTATCCTAAGCTTGCTCTTGCTGGGAGGGGTTGGCCAAATCTATCTGGGCCAAACCAAGAAAGGCATTATTATTATTGTGGCATCTATTATTCTCTCATGTGTTGGCATCGGGTTAGTCATTCCCATTCTGGGAGCGGTCGATGCCTATATGCTGTCGGAGAAGCTCAAAAACGGAGAGTCGATTGGCGATATGCAGTGGTTTTGGGAATAAGTTTCACTTTTAATCATCCGCTTATCTAGAAAGGATTATACTCAAATGGTTGATATTACCGATAATGACAAACTCCTGGCAGCGCTGTCGTACCCGTTGGGTATTGTAGCGATCATCATTCTCCTAGTCGAAGACATGAGAAACCGACCCTTCCAGAAATACCACGCGGTTCAAGCTTTGGCTGTTAACGTTATTCTTGTGGTGTTAAGCATCATTACCAGTTGGACTGTGGTTCTTGCATGTGTCCCTTGTTTAATCTGGTTTGTAACATTGTATTGGGCTTACGAAGCCTACCAGGGAAAGTATATCACTATCCCGGTGCTAACTGATTTTCTTAAAGGGCAAGGTTGGCTCTAACTCATATAATACCATTGAAATGTTAATCTTATCCCCCGGTTAAAGTCGGGGGATTTTTGTTTGGGTGGTTAACGGACCCAGCACTTAGGTTACCCCAGAACAGGATGTGCGAGATTAACGGATCAGCACTATAATATACCCAACCTGAGTTAATTAGGAGATCGATTGTGTCTACACCATCAAAGCGATGGGAAGTGAGTCCACGCGCTCCGGCCGCCCATTTTGCTAAATTTCCAGACCTCCCACCCTTGATTGTCCAAATTCTTTACAATAGAGGGATTACCACCTCTGAAGATGTGCAAAATTTTCTGGCCCACCGCTGGTCGGATGACGACCCCTTCGCCCTTCGAGGGATGGCCCCGGCGGTCGAGCGGCTGCGTCGCGCCATCGCCCAGCATGAGCCGATTGCCGTCTACGGCGATTATGACGCTGACGGTGTGACCGCCACCGCCTTGATGATGCATGTTTTGATTGCCTTGGGCGCTAACGCCCAAGCCTATATCCCCAACCGTTTTGAGGAAGGCTACGGCCTCAACAATGAGGCGCTGACCGAACTGGCCGGCCGAGGAGTCAAGGTGGTTGTCACGGTCGATTGTGGTATTCGGTCCGTGCAGGAGGTGGCTTATGGTAATAGTCTGGGTTTAGACCTCATTATTACCGATCATCACACCGTCGGCGAACAAATTCCCCCGGCGCTGGCGGCCATCAACCCCAAACAAGCCAACTGCGACTATCCTTTTAAAGAACTGGCCGGAGTAGGGTTGGCTTACAAGTTGTCTCAGGCATTGCTCAGTAAATTGGCTTCAAACGGCTTACGGGCCGAAAACTTTCTCGATCTGGTGGCGTTAGGCACTGTGGCCGACCTGGCGCCGCTGTATCACGAAAACCGAAAACTGGTTAATCTCGGCTTAAGTCAACTTAACACCTCGCTGCGCCCCGGCTTGGTGGCGCTCATGGCCCGTACTCAATCAAGTTCCGACACTAGCATCACCGCCGGAACTATCGGCTTTACCATTGGTCCGCGCCTCAATGCGGCGGGCCGGCTGGACAGCGCTCTGGCCGCTTACAATTTGCTAATGGCTAAAAATCAAGCCGAAGCCGCCACGCTAGCGGCGGAACTCGACCAGCAAAATCGGGAACGACAAAAATTAACGCTAGATACGGTCAATGTAGCCCGCCAAGCCGTTTTATCGACTGAAGCTCAGCAACCGCTCTATTTTATCAGTCATCCCGATTTTAACCCCGGCGTGGTCGGGCTGGCTGCCTCGCGGCTGTGTGATGAGTTTTACCGGCCGGTGTTGGTCGCCGAGCAGGGGCCGGAAACCACTAAAGGCTCGGCCCGCAGCATTGCCGAATTTCACATCACCGACGCGCTTGATCAATGCGCCGATCTGTTGGTTCGCTATGGCGGTCACGCCGCCGCTGCCGGCTTTACGGTGAAAAACGAGAATCTACCGGCTTTGCAAAAGCGGCTGCTGGCTATTGCTCAAGAACAACTGGCCGTTGATCAGTTACGACCAACCCTGACCATCGATGGCGAGATTAATTTACGCGGGGTGCGACCGTCGCTGGTTAAGGACATAGTCAACCTACAGCCCTTTGGCTACGGCAATCCGACTCCGCGTTTTCTAACCCGAGGGTTGCGCCTTAAATATCTCAAGGGGGTTGGCCAGGATGGCCAGCATCTCCGGCTGGTGCTGCACGACGGCAAACAGGAGTGGAGCGCCATTGCCTTTCGGCAGGGCCACTGGATCGGCCAGCTCAGCCCGGCTCAACTGATCGACGCGGTTTACAACCTTGACTTCAATCACTGGAACGGCCACACAACGATGCAATTAAATATCAAGGATCTGCACCCCAGCGATCTCTAAAAGGCTGTACTGGAGATTGGAGATTGGGAGAGGCGCCTCTCCCAATCTCCAATCTCCATCCCAACACCACCACAATTTTAGACAAATCTCAATCCACCCCACTTAATCCCCCTTTAGTATTATTGAAAGTCACCCCAGCCTCTGCTACAATGAATAACCAGAGGTCCTACTTTACCCAGTCGAGAAGAGATCAAAGAGAATAGGAGAGGAGTGACTCCTTTTATTAATCTCGCCGCCTGACCAGCGCTTACTAGTTTCAACCGTCGCGAGGTATTCATGAAACGTCATTCTTCTTTAATTGCCGCTTTTTTGGGTTGTCTCTCAATTTACCCCCTGCTTGTTTTCATTTTAATTTTTACAGGCTTAAGTTGTTATCTGGCCTCGGCTTATCTACCTCGGTTAAGGGATTTTACTTCCGACTCTGACCCGGTTCGGGTTAGACACCTTCGCCCGTTGAATACACCTGAGACTGAGGGATCTGCCGTCCCTAACGCCGCTCGGCCGGCCAATGCCTTGAGCCAATCAAATCCTCAATTGCCTGATCAGAAATTCTTACCGGAAGATCCGCCCCTCTACTTGGATGAAACAATTTCGGAATATTATGATCAAACTGATGTCTATCCACCTGCCGAAGCCAATTTGATGACTCAGTTCGAATCCGATCTGACCGTCGAGCGTAACAACCCATCCGGCAGCCCATCAACCACTGCCGAAGATCCCATCGCTGTGGCAGCTCTGCCAACTGCGACTCCCACGTTAGACTTGATTTTTGAATTCCCTTACTCAGTCGATGAATTGAGACGACGCGCCAAAGCTACTCCGGACCCCGACAGCATCTTGGGTGAAGTTGTCTCAACTTTAATGGGGGCTTTCGACTCCTCCGAGGAGACCGCTTCGGTCACGCGCCGAGCCAAATTGGCCACATTCACCCCAACTCCAACCGGAACCAGCACCCCCACGCCCACTTCAACCCCAACCGAAACATCCACCCCAACTCAAACACCTCTCCCCACCGATACGCCTACACCCACAATCACGCCGACCTCGACTAATACGCCGCCGCCCACCAATACGCCCATTCCGCCGCCGCCAACGCCCGTTCCATCGCCCACCGAGACGCCTTTACCGACGGCGACGCCTGAGCCTGAGTATGATTTCCTGCTCGGCGAATTTTTCAACAGTCCCACCACCAACCCATTTATGGTGATGTACGTGGCTGTTGTCGATACGAATGAAATTCCCATTGGCGATATGAAAGTGATCGGCACCCGGCTCGATCACAATCTCACCTACGAAAGCCCACTCTCAACCTGGTATTTTGAAGGCTACAACGCCCCCGGTGAAGTCATTAAGAGCGGCAATGTCAAATTTGAACCCCCCGGCGGGATCGAAGCCACCGACTGGATCATCTACCTGGCCGATGCCAACGGCGCTCGTCTCTCGGCGGATGTCCCCTTTCACACCGATCCTGGCGATAAACAGTGGTACTTTGTAAAGTTCCGGCGTAAGTTCTAGCAAAGGTTTTTTAGTTAGCTGCTCCGAGCAAAATTGGTCAATGGCTTAAAGTTGGTTATACTAAGGCCGTCTCTTAAACTTTTAACCCGTGAGCAGTAGCATGAAAGAATCCAATCGCACAACGCAGCAGTTAATCACCTTAATTATCGGCGATCTGTTAGTCATTCTCAGCTTTGTTTGGGTGGGCCGCAGCAGTCACCATCTGTCATTAACCGACCTCGCCGCCAGTTTATCCACAGCCTTGCCGTTTATCCTGAGCTGGTTTGTCATTATGCCCTGGTTTGGCGTTTACCAAGCTGATATCAGCCGCACGGCTAAAAAACTGATGCCCCGGTTGATTTTGGGCTGGCTGATCGCCGGTTTCGTCGCGTTGATACTGCGCAACCTGTTTTTGGGGCGACCGCTCATTGCCGGCATTCTGCCTACGTTTGCCATCGTGTCGATGGGGTATATTGGCTTGCTAATGGTCATTTGGCGGCTGGGTTATATTTGGTGGAGTAGTCGTCGCCAGGCCAACAGCGGAGCCAGACTATGAGCCAAGCCCGGCGGCCCTGGTGGTTGTGGGCCAGCAAATCGGACAAGCTGCTTTCAACCGTGAAAGAAGAGCGTACGCCGGTGGGACCGGTCTATATCGTTCGGGGCGAGCCGATTTTGCAGAGTTTGACTTGGCTTATTTGGGGACCGGTTTCGGCTCTGATCGTGATTATTATTCTGACCGGCCTGGCTATCGTTTTTAAAGTCAATGAACAGAGCTTATTGATCAAGGCCATATTTGTCCTGGCGTTTTTGGGGTTACCGGCTGTGGCCTGGGGGGGGACAATTGTGTTGGTTAACCGGCTCTCCAACAAATACTTACAGAATGAGCGTGAAGCAGACGCTCAGGAATGTCGCATTCAACTCGACACCCGGCAGAACCGGTTAAGTTATCGAAAAAACACTACTTCAAGCGAATTAACACTGCCATTCAGCCAAATCCAGCAAGTCAAAGTCATCGAGCCGATTGGCGGACGCAGCAGCAACGCCGTTTGTCTGGCGCTTGATACCGATCAGGGCAAATTCATCCTACTCGACGAGCATTTGGGCACCGAAACCCAAAAATATGATCTGGCCCGCGAGATCCAAACCTCAATAAAGAGTTATGCAACCACGATCAATCACACCGGCGATGGCCACAAGGTTTAAAGACAGCTCTCATTCCTCAAGTTCTACTTTAATCTTACCGCTAATAACTTGCGCTTGAACCTCTTGCATAATCCCCTGAATCGGCGGCGTCACCACTTTAGACACCGTCGGCCGAATTGGAGCCATCATCAGGCCACCTTCGGCAAAGCCATAACTGGCAACCTCGCCGCCCTCAAACCGATCTTCAATGACGGCATTGATCACATCCTTAACCGGCCGGCCGACGCTTTTAATCCGGCTGGTTAACACGGCCTTGGGAGCCAAATCGCTGTGATCGCCGCCGGTGCTAATAATCCAGCGGTTAAATCGTCGAGCGGTTTCAATTGCGCCCAGGCCGCAGCGTCCGGCTACCTGATAAATCACATCTGCGCCAAGGGTGTATTGCGTTTCGGCCAAAAGCGCGCCTTTTTGCGCGTCGTCAAAGTCACCCACATAATCGGAAATAAAGCTGATCGAGGCATCGACGTTGCGAACGCCCTGGGCAAAGCCCAACTCGATCCGGCGGACGATGGGCGTAATACCGCCGCCCATAAACCCCACCATACGTGTTTTAGTCACTAAAGCCGCCAAGACCCCGACGACAAAGTCGCCTTCATATTCTCGATAGACAGCCGACCAGACATTTTGACCTTCACCGGCATAATCGATCACAGCAAAGCGGCTGTCCGGATATTGAGCCGCCACCTGATTAACGAAGGGTGCATTGGCATAACCAAGGCCGATAATCAAGTCATAGCCGTCTTTGGCCCACTGTTCCAAATGTTCGATATTTTGATCGGGATTTTCCCAGGTTGCGGTTTCAAATTCAATTCCGTGTTTTTGGTGTGCCTCTTCCAGGCCGCTGTAGGCAGAGTCGTTAAATGATCGGTCGCCCAGCCCACCCATACTGAGTTGCATTCCCACTTTCAACGTGTCAGCCATAATTCAGTTCCTTCGTGATTAGGTAGGTTGAAATGAGGATTTTTGGAGAAAAATCTTTAAAGCGATATTAAGCTACGTAAAATAATTATAACATTGCTCGACTGTCTTGACAACAGATATTTGACCAGTTATTGATAGATTCGGCCGATATCCTGCCGGTAATGGGCGCCTTCAAATTGAATTTGTTCAACTCCGGCATAGGCTCGCCCTAAAGCCTGGGCCAACTCGTCTCCGACGGCGCTCACTGCCAGCACGCGCCCCCCCGCCGTAACCACCCCTTCGCCGGAGCGAACCGTCCCGGCGTGAAACACGATGGCGTCCTCCTGCCAAGCGACGGCCTCCAAACCGCTAATTAACAATCCTTTTGGGTAATTGTCCGGATATCCCGGCGAAGCCATCACGATCGTGGCGCAGGCTCCCGGCTGCCAGGCGATGTTTGACTCGGTTAGTCGCCCTGCGACGCAGGCTTGAAAAATCTCATAAATATCGCTCTCCAGCAGCGGCAAAACCGCCTGGGTTTCGGGGTCGCCGAAACGACAGTTGAACTCCAACACTGTTGGGCCGTTGGCGGTTAACATCAACCCGGCGTACAAAATGCCGACATACGGTGTGCCCTGAGCCGCCATGCCATCCATTACCGGCTGCAAAATGGTTTGGTGAGCCTCGGCCACTAGCGCCCCATCGACATCCGGCGCGGGGGTGAAAGCGCCCATACCGCCGGTATTCGGCCCCTGGTCATTGTCGTAGGCCCGTTTGTGGTCGCGAGCCGGAATGATCGGCACGGCCTGCCGGCCGTCGCACCAGGCCAAAATGGAGATCTCCGGTCCTACCAGCCGCTCTTCGATCACCACCGATTGGCCGGCGGCGCCAAAGGCCCGCTCGACCATAACGGTGTCCACCGCCGCTCGAGCTTGCTCTATATCATCACAAATCAACACCCCCTTGCCGGCAGCCAGACCGTCGGCTTTGACCACGACCTGATGTTCGACACTGTCGAGGTAGCCGAGCGCCGCTTCGTAATCATCGAACACGGCGTAGGCTCCGGTTGGGATGTTGTGCTGCTTCATAAAATCTTTGGCGAAAGCTTTAGAGGCTTCGAGCCGCGCCGCTTGTTGGGTCGGCCCAAACACCGGCAGCCGGGCCGCCTGAAACGCATCGACCAAACCGGCCGCCAGCGGCGCTTCCGGCCCGACCACGGTCAGATCGATGGCCTCGCGCCGGGCCAACTCGACCAGACCGGCGATATCGTCACTGCCAACAGCCACGTTTTGTGAGGAGGCTCGCGGCTGCAAGCCCGTACTGTTGAGGTTGGCCGGCCACTCGGTGCCGGCATTGCCGGGGGCGACGTAGACTTGGCCCACTTGGGGCGAACGGGATAAGGCCCAGGCCAGCGTATGCTCACGCCCGCCGGAGCCGACGACTAAGACTTTTTTTTGTGTCATTGACTTACACCTTCTCCCCTGAAAATAGTCAGCTTGGAGCGTCAAAGTTATGAAGGTTAAAAGAATAAACGGGTTACGACGCCGGGCCAACGAGGGCGAGGCTAAAGCCATCGCCCTGAGTGAGGGAAGGACGCTGAAGCGCCCTACTCTGATGAAATCATAGCCCGAAAGGGCTTCGCTCTCTCAGCACGGGTCTTTAGGACCGTGCTGCGGGGGACGGCCAGGTTGTACGCCGATTAAATTCTGGGTCATCATTCCTTTGACCTGATCGTGAACGACAAAGCAAGCTTTGTCGCTCCAATATATTAGCGATGACTCAGCCCTGAAGGGCTTACAAGCTGAAGAAATTTACTCCCAACGCAGTTGCTGCCGCGCGGCCAACGCGACTTCAAGCGCCGTCTCGACGTCGACGGACAGCGCCGTTATATGGCCCATTTTGCGATCGGCCTTGGCTTCACGCTTGCCGTACAAATGGAAATGAACGTTGGGGGTACGCAGCAGTTCCGGTACACCTGCCAACCGGCTGCCCGTCCCCGATCCCAAAATATTGACCATGACCGCCGGGGAAATTAGCTCGGTTGAGCCGAGCGGCAGGCCGCACACGGCCCGGATATGTTGCTCAAATTGGGAGCAAATACAAGATTCAATGGTATGATGGCCGGAGTTGTGCGGTCGCGGGGCGATTTCGTTGATTAACAGCGTCTCGTCGGGCAGCAAAAACATCTCGATCCCGCAAACGCCGACCAGCCCCAATCCAGCAGCAACTTCACACGCTATGTGCTGCGCTTCCGCTTGCACTTCCGGCGACACCCGCGCCGGAGCAATTGAGATATCGAGAATATTGTTAACATGAATATTTTCGGTAGGGGGGTAGGCGACCACCTCGTCCTGCTGGTTTCGCGCACAAATGACGCTCAGTTCCAGATCGAACGGTACCTGCCGCTCCCAAATCAACTCGACCCCACCGCTCGCCTCAAAGGCGCGAACCGCCTCATCGGCGCTGCCGATGACAAATTGGCCTTTGCCGTCGTAGCCCCCACCGGCTGTTTTCAAGATCGCCGGAAAGCCTATTTGGTCGATGGCCTGCTCTAAATCATCCCGATCCTGCACCCCCAGAAAATCGGCCACGTTAAGTCCCAGTTGCCGGACAAACGTCTTCTCCCGTACCCGATTTTGGGTTACATTCAAAACCGAAGCTGCCGGAAAAACAGGCTTACCGTGGGAGACAATCAGTTCAACCGACTCGCTCGGTACGTTTTCAAATTCGTAGGTGACGACATCGCAGCGCTGGCTCAGTTCGATCAGCGATAGGTGGTCGGTGTAGCCGGCGATCAGTTGGGCATCGGCCACCTGACCGCAAGGGCTATGTGGGGCGGGATCGAGGGTGACGACGGTATAGCCCATCTGTTTGGCCTTAAAGGTTGACATCCGGCCTAACTGCCCACCGCCGACCATACCGATGGTCTGGCCGGGAAGAATCGGGGTCATGACTGCTCTAACTCCTGCTGCATGGCGTCAACTTTTTCGATCATCGACTGCGCGTACGCTTCGAGCCGCGCACTGATAGCCGGGTATTTAACGCCCAAAATGCGCGCGGCCATCAGCCCGGCGTTTTTAGCATTGCCGATGGCCATGGTCGCCACCGGCACACCCGCCGGCATCTGTACAATCGACAGCAGCGAGTCGACGCCTTGCAGCGTTCGGGTTTTGACCGGCACGCCGATGACCGGCAACACGGTCAACGAGGCGACCATACCCGGCAGATGAGCCGCGCCGCCGGCTCCGGCGATGATCACTTCCAATCCGCGTGATTTGGCTGTGGTGGCATAGTCAATCATCATACGCGGGGTGCGGTGGGCGGAGACCACTTTCTTCTCACACGGCACGCCCAACTCGTCGAGCAACTCCAGCGCGCCTTGCATCGTTTCTAGGTCCGAAATACTGCCCATAATAACCCCGACCAGCGGCTTATCGCTTGGCACGTCCACACTTACCCCCACATCTCTTCAAAAATCAGTTTTTCCCGATCCTCATCAAAGAGCCATTCCGGAATATCAAGGGGATAGCGGCCGGAGAAACAGGCGTCGCAGTGACCATTTCGGGGTGGCATCTCTTGCTGTACGGCAGCGATCAAGCCTTCCATGCTCAGGTAGGCCAAACTATCGGCCTTGATATGATCGCAGATTTCGGCCATCGTATGGCGATGACCGATTAATTGGCTCCGCGTGGCCATATCGACCCCCATAAAGCAGGGATGGCGCACCGGCGGCGATGACACCCGCACGTGAACTTCCACCGCCCCGCCATCGCGCAGGAGCTGCACCAAGGGGCCGACGGTGTTACCGCGCACAATCGAGTCATCGACCAGCACGATGCGTTTGCCTTCTAAATTGGCCGTCAACGGGTTGTACTTGAGCTTAACCCCTACCTGGCGTAGGCTGTCATCCGGCTCGATGAATGTCCGGCCGATGTAGCGATTCTTGGTTAGTCCTTCGGTGTAGGGCAAGCCCGATTCCAGGCTGAAGCCGATGGCCGCCGGTGTGGCCGAGTCAGGGACGCCGACCACAATATCGGCCGGAGCGGGCGCCTCGCGGGCCAGTTGTCGCCCCATCCGCTGGCGCACGGTGTGGATCACCTGACCTTCTAAAACCGAGTCGGGCCGGGCAAAGTAGACATACTCAAAAATGCACAAAGCCCGCTTGACCGCCTCGCGGCCCTGATAAGAGGTGACGCCCGAGGCATCGAGCCGGACAATTTCACCGGGGTTGAGTTCGCGCCGGTAAATAGCGCCAATCGTCAGCAGAGCGCACGATTCAGAGGCCACTACGTAGCCGCCGCCGGGCAGTTCACCCAAGCAGAGCGGCCGCAGCCCGTACGGATCGCGCACGGCGTAGATGGCCTCGCGGGTCAAAATCGCCATCGAGTAGGCCCCTTCCGACATCTGCATAAACGATTTAATACGGGCCACCCATCGATCCGGTTCATCTTTAATTTCGCTGGGGGTGTGGCCGTTGGTCCAGATACCGGCCGGAGCCGCCAGCATTTGGGTGATAACTTCGGTATCCGTGGTCGATGACAGACCGACGCCACGCTCCAGCAGCAGCTTACGCAGTTCGAGCGCGTTGGTTAAGTTGCCGTTGTGGGCCACCCCCAGCGGCCCGCGTATGGTCTCGATCAGATAGGGCTGCACGTTGCGCAGGTGCGAGGAGCCGGTCGTCGAGTAGCGGTTGTGGCCGACAGCCAGATGTCCTTCCAAGGGCTTGAGGTTGTCCTCTTTAAATACCTGGGTCACCAACCCCATATCTTTATGAATGTAGGCCATCCGCCCATCGGAAGTGGCGATACCGGCCCCTTCCTGGCCGCGATGCTGCAAGGCATACAGGCCAAAAAACGTAAGGCGGGCGACATCGCGCCCCGGCGCGTAAATTCCTAAAACGCCGCACTCCTCGTGCGGACTGTCATCGAGAATATTTTCCGGCATAATTTTCTATCCTTCCTGGAACAGTACCCAGCCAATTTATAAATGGGGCGCGGATTCACGCAGATTGGATTTTTCTCTTTATCCACGTTATTTGGCGTCCCGACCAAAGAACCTTTGTTAGAGTTATCGAAAACCTGACGTTTGATTTTAGGATACGGAGTGGTAAAACACCCCACGGCCACTACAAAACCTGTTATCCCTCAAAAAACCGTTCCGACCATTCGCCCAATCATTCCAACGCTCAAAAAATCGTTCCGACCATCCGCCCAACCGTTCCGACGGCCAAAAAACCGTTCCGACCGTCCGCCCAACCGTTCCGACGCTCAAAAAATCGTTCCGACGCCCGAAAAATCATTCCGACCATCCGCCCAACCGTTCCGACGCTCAAAAAATCGTTCCGACCGTCCGCCCAACCATTCCGACGCTCAAAAAATCGTTCCGACGGCCGAAAATTCATTCCGACCATCCGCCCAACCATTCCGACCACCCGCTGAGGGCGACGATGCCCCGCCGCCAGCTAAAATTTATACAGCGCCAGCCTGCGACTAATCCGCTCGGCGGTCGGCTGCTCACCGGGCGCGAATGGTTCACCGGTCAGCCGCTCAAAGGCGGCGATATAACGGGCGGCGACTTCAGCCACAAATTCATCGGGCATCGAGGGCGGGTTGCCATCGCCGCGATATCCCTGATCGGCAAACCACTGACGCAGGTACTCCTTATCAAAATGCTCCGGGGCTTGGGACAAACCATACGATTCGCCCACCCAGTAGCGACTGGAGTCGGGCGTGTGCAGTTCGTCGATCAGCGCCAGCCGGCCGTCGATCAGGCCAAACTCATATTTGGTATCTACTAAAATCAGACCGGCCTGTCGGGCGACCTCCTGCCCACGGGCGAATAATGCCAACGCGGCTTGCTCAACCGCCTGCCACAACGCCGGTTCGACCAGGCCGTGTTCGATGATTTCGGCGCGGGTGATCCTTTCGTCATGACCGCCCTCGGCGGCTTTGGTGGTGGGGGTAATGATCGGTTGGGGCAGCGGATCGTTTTTGCGCAGCCCGTCGGGGAGCGCAATGCCGTAGGGCATACGGTCGCCCTGAGCATAGAGCGACCACAGCGAGGTTTTGGTGACGCCGGTAATGTAGCCGCGCACCACCACTTCAACCGGCAGCGGCTCAGCCTCGCGGCCAATGGTGACGTTCGGGTCAGGCACAGCGATCACGTGATTATCGACGATGTCGCGGGTCTGGTCGAACCACCAGGCGCTGAGTTGGTTGAGGACTTGCCCTTTGAACGGGATAACGCCTAACACCCGGTCGAAGGCTGAGACGCGATCGGTGGTGATCAAAACGCGCTGTCCATCAACTCGGTAATTATCTCGGACTTTGCCCGGCTGTTTGGGGCCAAACTGCGGGAGGTTGACCTCATTCAGGGCTAAAGGTATGGCGGCCAGTAATTCTTGATGGGTTAACATTAGGCGTGTCTCACCCCATTCTCAAATAATCGCAGGCCGATCTGCCCGCCTTCGCCGCGATGACGGCGCGGATGCTGCCACGGAAAAACGTGATCTTCCGGGTGGGGCATGAGTCCCAGCACATTGCCGGCCGGGTTGCACAATCCGGCAATCGCTCCCGCTGAGCCGTTGGGATTGGCCGGATAAGCGCCCGGCGAACCATCGGCGTTAATGTAGGTCAGCGCGTTGAGATTTTGCGATTGCACCGAAGCCAGCGTTTCATCGTCACAAACAGCGATGCGGCCTTCGCCGTGTGCGACCGGGCAGTAAATCGGCTCGGTTAGCCCGGCGGTGAAGAGGCTGGGGCTGGCAGGGTTGGGCTGCAAATACACCCAGCGACATTCGAAGCGGGCCAGTTCGTTGTGGGCCAGCGTCACCGAGCGCTGGTTCGCGCCATCGAATGTGACGCCCGGCAGCAGGCCGGCCTTAACCAACACTTGAAATCCGTTGCAGATACCTAACACCGGCCGGCCACTTTCGACAAAACGAGCCAGATCATCCCCCAAACGATATTTGAGATCAACTGACCACAATGTCCCCGCGCCCAGATCATCGCCGTAGGAAAAGCCGCCCGGCACAACGAACATGGGGTAGTCGAGCAGCCGCCGTTCGCCGGCCAGCAGTTGGTTGACATGCACGATCTCCGGGTCTGCGCCGGCTAATTGGCAAGCGAGCGCCGCCTCTCGATCCCGGTTGGTGCCGTTGGCATGGAGAACCAAGACTTTGGGCCGTTTTTTGAGTTGGGGAGTTGGAGCGTTGGAGCGTTGGGGCGTAGGGGCGTTGAGAGTGGGGGACTCGAGGGGTTGGGGCGTTGAGATGTTGGGTGTTGGAGAGTGGGTTTCGGCGCTACGCCAGGTTGTTTCAAGGGTGACGATATCGGCACTAATTAGAGTTTGGCCGTTTTGACCCTGGATGGTGACGGTCGGTGCAGCGGTGACGTAGCCAATTTGGATGAGGGGGACGTTGACCAAAATTTTCTCCAGAGTCCGAGCATCGTCGGGGCGAACTTCTATAATGAAGCGATTGAGCGACTCGGAGAATAGGGCGGCAACGTCCGATAAATCGAGCGCTCCGGCCAGGCCGGTCAGGATGACCTCCGCCCCCAGACGACCGGCCAGACTCATTTCGGCCAGCGCCACCGCCAGACCGCCTTCGGAGCAGTCGTGGCAGGTTTGGATCAGGTTGACGGCCATCGCCCGATGGATGGCTTGCAGACGGGTGAGAGCGCCGGCGACGGGTTGGGGCGGCTGTAATTCGGCGGGGGTCAGCGACGCCTCACTCAGTTCGTGGTAGAGACTACCGCCCAACTCAGGTCGGGTATCGCCGATGAGGTAGAGCAGGTTACCCGGCTGCTTGAGATCCATCGTGACGGTTTTCGACACATCCGGTACCAGTCCCACAGCGGAAATCAGCAGGGTGCCGGGGATGGCGTGCTTTTGCCCATCGGCGCCCAGGTACTCGTTGTTGAGGCTGTCTTTGCCGGAGATAAAGGGCGCTTCATAAGCCAGCGCGGCGTCGTAACAGCCTTGCGCGCACCGCACTAAACTTCCCAGTCGATCCGGCAGATTGGGATTGCCCCAACAAAAATTATCAAGAATGGCGACCTGGGTGGGATCGGCGCCAACGGCCACCAAATTGCGCATGGCTTCGTCAATGGCCGCCCAAGCCATAGCGTAGGGGTCTAACTCACCATAAGCCGGACAGACGCCGGCGGAGAGGGCGACGCCACGGGGAGCGGCCGGCCCTGGAGCGCCTTGAATGTCAAGCGGAACCAGCACGGTCGCATCGCCGGGGCCATGGTTATCGACGCCCACCAGCGGTTTAACAGCGGTTCCACCCTGGACTTCGTGATCATAGCGACGGACGACCGCTTCTTTACTGCGCACATTGGGGTGCGCCAGCATCGCCAGTAGCGTCTCCGTCAAATTACTAGGCGTTGTTTTGACCGGCGTAGGAACGGCTTCAAGCTGGGGCGGCGTCCACATCGCTTCAAGCGTACCCAGCGGCAGACCATCGTGCAGAAAATCGAGCGCCAAATCGCCGACCTGCTGTTCGTTGTAGAACAATTGCAGACGTCCGCTCGCTTCAAATTGCCCAATCGCTACGGCCTCGACATCTTGCCCGGCGCAAATTTCTTGAAAGCGCGGCCAGTTATCGGGCGCAACGGCAAAGACCATGCGCTCTTGGGCCTCGCTTAGCCAGATCTCCCAGGGGGTCAAGCCGGGGTATTTGAGCGGCACGGTTTCGAGCTGCACCTGCGCGCCCACGCCTTCCGACATCTCTCCGACGGCGGAGGACAATCCGCCCGCGCCGCAGTCGGTGACGGCGTGATACAACTGCTCGTCACGGGTGCGCAGCACCACTTCGAGTACCTGCTTTTCGTGAATGGGGTGACCGATCTGGACGGCGCTGCCGGCAATCTGGCCGGTGGTCTGATCCATCTCCATGCTGGAGAAGGTCGCCCCGCGCAGGCCGTCACGCCCGGTTCGCCCGCCGATGACGACGATCAAATCGCCCGGCTCGGCTCCGGTGGGGTGGCTGTTATGCGGCAGCAGCCCCAAACAGCCGCAAAAAACCAGCGGGTTGGCAGTGTAGCCGGGGTGGTACAATATCGCGCCGTTGACGGTGGGGATGCCCATTTTATTGCCGTAATCTTCGACGCCGTGGATAACCCCATCGGCAATGCGGCGAGGGTGGAGTACCCCGGCCGGCAGATCGTCGTGGGCCAAATCGGGCGGGCCAAAGCACAGCACATCGGTGTTGGCGATAGGCCGGGCGCTGACGCCGAGGATATCGCGTACTACGCCGCCAACTCCTGTATTGGCCCCGCCAAACGGTTCCAGCGCCGACGGGTGGTTATGCGTTTCCACTTTAAAGGCCAGATCCCAGGTGTCGTCAAAGGCAATAATCCCGGCATTATCCACAAAAGTGGAGCGAATCCAGGGTTTGGCTAAACGGTCAGTCGCAGCCCGGATGTAACTCTTCAGCAAACCGTCAATGGTCTGCGTTTCCGGCGGCGACGTTGGAGCCGCGCCGGGGCGAGGGCCGGTGTAGGTAATTGTGGCTTTGAAAGTTTTGTGGACGCAGTGTTCGCTCCAGGTTTGGGCCAGCATCTCCAGTTCGACATCGGTGGGGTCGCGGTTTTCTTGCTGATAGTAGGCCCGTACCGCCTGCATTTCGGCCAAGTTGAGAGCCAACCGCCGTGCAGCGCTGATGGCCAACAGATCGTCATCGGCGGCATCGCGGAGGGAGATGACTTCGACCAATTCGCCGGGCGGCTCGGTGGGGACAAACGGGGCGTCGATCGGCCGGTTGAGGGCCGCACGCTGAATGACCGGATTGGAAAAAATCTCCACGGCCAGCCGGTGCAGATCCGGCTCGGTTAACGGGCCATCGAGCCAATAGCGCCGACCGGTGGCCGCCTGGGTGAGGTTGGTCAAACCCAACAGGTGAGCCGCGCGGACCAAATTCTCGGCGGCCGGATCGGTGACGCCCGGCAGAAGCGTCACTTCGATAAAATGGTCGGCCGAGATCGATGGCTCGGCCGGTTGTCCCTGCTCGACCACCCGGAATGATTCGGTGACCGGATCGGCCAGCAACGTTTGAGCCATCCGATCCAAATCGGCCTGACTGAGCTGGCCTTGAACAAAAAACAGATTCTCCGTTACACAGCGCCGCAGGTCGGTCAAACCTAACTGATGGGCGGCGTTAACTAAGCCATCGTTGGCCGTGTTGACCAACGAACGCGGCCTCACTTCTATCCGAAAAATCGAATTTTCCATTTGTGAAATGTTCATGGATGCCTCTGATGAATGGGGCCGATAAAAAAATCAACTCCCGTTACCCAATAACTCAACGGGAGCTGTCGATGGTCTATCGAAGGGAAAGTCGCGAAAAATTACGTCGCTTTGTCCCTATTTTGACAATTTTTCGTTGAATTAATGGGTGTGGCGACACCTGACTACCCTACTGGTCTGACAATTGAAAAATCTACCTCCATTGTACTAAAAAGAGAGTGCATGTCAATTTTCCAATACTATCGACAGCCTTTTTAAGAGATTGAAATCCCATCAAATTCGGCAAAAATTATGTAATCGTTTACAAATTACCAGCAATAACACCAAACACAGCGTCAATGCCTATACGCAATAGTATTTTTAACGCGAGAATTAAAATTTACAAGTGTGGATCATTAGCCGCAAATTTAGCCCTAAATTGGCCAATATTACCAATCAAACCTTAAGAAATATAATTCCCTCTTGACAAATTTGCTGTAATCGATTACAATTATTTGTAATCGATTACAGCAATGTAGTGATTTTCAAGAGGCCTATAATGGACGATGCAGCCCGAACAAAAGACCAACTGATCGAAGAATTAACCCGGCTGCGACGGCGGGTGGCTGAATTGGAAACCGGGGAAACTGAACGCGCCCAGGCAGCCGAAGAACTCAAACAACAAAATGCTACGTTGGCTGCCCTTAACGCCATGGCGGTGATTGTCGGCCAATCGCTAAATTTGGAACAACTTGTTAACGCGGCTTTGGCGAAAATAATAGAGATAACCGGCGCACTTGCCGGAACGGTTCAACTTGACGATAATACGGGCATCCAGAATCACAAAACAGATTCGATGGTAGTCAGATGGGGTTACACCTCGGATAAGGCCATCGAAAATAATCGTTGGACCGGCTTGGAAATTCCTATTATCGCTCAAGAGCAAACCTTGGGCCGATTGGTAGTTTTTAAACCCACAGTTCAGGGCTGGCAAGATCAGGATGAGCAACTCCTGACCGCGATTGGCTATGAATTAGGCGTCGGCATCGCCAAGGCGCGTCTATTTGAGGCGATGGAGCGGCAAAGCAACCAACTGCGGGTACTCGGTCAGCGAGTAGTTGAAGCCGAAGAGGCGGAACGACGCCGGCTGGCCCGAGAACTGCACGATCAGGTCGGGCAAAGTTTAACGGCGATAGGCATCAATCTTGATATTTTGAGCAAATTGCTGCCGGAAGATATCCCTCAGCAAATCATCTCTCGCCTGGATGATATGCGTACTTTAGTGACCCAAACCAACAAACGGGTTCGCGAGGTTATGGTCAACTTGCGGCCGGAGATGTTGGACGATTACGGCATCTTGGCCGCCCTGCGCTGGTCGGCGGAACGGTTTACCAACCGCACCGGCATCCCGGTGCAGGTCAATGGCAAGGAAGCCGAGAGCCGCCTGTCGATTCAAGTAGAGAACGTGCTGTATCGGGTGGCCCAAGAGGCTTTGACCAATGTGGCTAAACACGCCCAGGCCACTCAGGTAACGATCAATCTGACGTTTGACGCCCATTATGTCCAAATGATCGTAGCCGATAACGGAGTCGGAATCAACCCTACAGAACAAACGCTCTCAAACGACGTTCGCCGGTGGGGAACGGCCATCATGGCTGAGCGCGTTGAGGGAGTCAACGGCCATTTTAGTCTTCAGTCAGCCCCGAGCCAGGGGGTCAAAATTATAGTGGAGGTACCGCGATGAGTATCAGGGTTTTGTTAGTTGACGACCATGCGACCATTCGAGAAGGTCTGTGCTATCTCTTGAATGCTCAAGACAATATTGAAGTGGTCGGCACAGCAGCGAACGGGCGCGAGGCCATCCGCAAGGTGGCCGGGTGCTGCCCCGATGTAGTGGTGATGGACATCGCTATGCCCCAACTCAACGGGATCGAGGCGACCGGTTACCTCAAAGCGCAATGTCCCCGCCTTAAAATTATCATTCTGTCAATGCACGCTTCAAATGAGCAAATTTATCGCGCCTTGCAAGCTGGGGCGATCGGCTACTTGTTAAAAGAGTCGGCCGGGCTGGAGGTGGCTGAAGCCGTTCGGGCTGCATATACCGGCCAGCGTTACCTAAGTGCGGATGTTTCAGACAAATTGATTGATGAATACATGACCCAGCGTGCATTGGACACCGCCCGCAGCCCTTTGACCCGGCTCAGCCCACGCGAGAGGGAAGTGTTACAACTTGTAGTCGAAGGTCACTCCAGTCCCGACATCGCCACTACGTTGAATCTGTCAACACGCAGTATCGAGACCTATCGTCATCGCCTGATGCAAAAACTGGATATCCATAATTTACCGGACCTCGTTAAATTCGCCATTAATCACGGCATAACTCCACTAGAGCCGTATCCGTCATCACCGTTAAGCTATCAAGAAAACAACTAGGCCCCTGACAGCAGACGGTCGACCGTTGACCGCCAAATTTTGACGAGCAGGCCGAGTTTCCCGGCGATCTGCGGTCAACTATAGCGGCGGTCTATCGGCTTAACGTCAATACTGAAGTTTTAGCTGAGTCCAATTGAAAAGGTGTCCGTTAGCGAGAGGAAAATAATAAAAATGTCGTACTTTTCGCCATTTAACTGTAGTAGATCCACTACAGACAGATTACCGCTTCTGAGCCATAATTCAGGTATACAAGGTCAAAATCCTTCTATAAAAGACACGGTTCACTTCTTTCGCGGCCATCTTACAGCGTTTCATTCATTATTTAGTCGAAACAAATAGTCAAAGAGACAATGTTGTCACTATTCACTACTGCGCAACCCCCAGCCAATATTTGGCCATGCCCTGGTCGAACGAGCGGTTGTCTGCCTCCAGCTAGCTCAGGTCATTTACCTATTGAGCCGGCTTCCTGGGGCCAACCAGGAGTAGCCTCAACAACCTGTCTCTATAGATTTTTCATCCCCCCCATTAACCATAAAGCGAATTATCCGCTTCAATTTAACTTCTTTACAAATAAGCCAACTGAAGATGAAGGTGTTAGCGACTACAGGTCACTCCATGGTAAGCGCGACAGCTTACCAGTCGGGCCGGTTAGCCGATCCTTAAGTAACGAAAGGATACCGGATAATGGATGAAATTCTGGTCATCGGCGAACACGAACTTGTCCGCAAAGCGATTTGTGAGCGATTAAAGATGGTCTTTCCCGCTTACCACATTCTGGGCGCAACGGCCGGCGAGGAAGCCGTCGATCCGGTCTTACAGCAACCGGTTAGTCTGGTGGTCATCGATATTGATCCACCGACCGTTGACCGGCTAAAGTTGGTGCGCCATATTAAATCGGTGCGCCCCCAGACGCCGATTGTCGTCTGGTCTGTTCATGATTGGGAAAACTATCGGACCGATGCCCTTGCCGCCGGCGCAGCGGCCTATGTATCAAAAAGAGAGCCACACGACAAGCTTTTGGCCATCATGGTCAAGCTGCTATCGGCCGATGAGGCCGATCCCCCGACGTGGCGAACGGATAAAGAAGGAGGTAACTCACCAACGGCAATATAAAGGATTGAGGTCAAACTGGCAGTTTAGTACGTAGTAAGCCTTTTAGGGTTGAGGCATCGCTAAAGCGATTACTACAAGCCTCTATTTACAAAGGAGTGAAAATTATGCAGCTAGAGAATAGTAATGTTCAGCTTCAAGCCAGGGTTGCTAACAAAGCCGAGGCAATCCGAGAAGTGGCTAATTTATTGGTTAACAGCCAGTACATCAAAGAAGGCTATATTAAAAGTATGATGGCCCGGGAACAGGTGGCCAACACCTACCTGGGCAGCGGGGTGGCCATTCCTCACGGTTTGCCCAAGGATCGCGAAATGATCCTAAAGACGGGTATCGCCGTGCTGCAAGTCCCCGAGGGGGTGGAGTGGAACACCGGCGAACGGGTCAATCTAGTCGTTGGCATCGCGGCCAAGTCCGATGAACACCTCCAGGTGCTGGCCAATCTCACTCGCGTGTTAGGGGATGAAGCCACCCTCAGCCGGCTGCGAACCACCACCGATAAAAATGAGATTATCACCCATCTATCCGGCGCTAAGGCCAAAGCCACCGGTCGCCCTTCCTCTGCGGCGAAACTGGCCGAATTCCCCAATTTTGTCGAAGCCACGGTGATTGGCACCCACGGTCTCCACGCCCGACCGGCCACCAATTTTGTCGAACTGGCCAAGGAATATCAATCTGAGGTTCATGTGGGTTATAAAGACCAAGTCGGCAACGGCAAAAGTCTGGTTTCACTCTTGAATCTAGGGGTTGAAGGGGGCGGCCTCATTAAGATTATGGCGAAAGGCCCTGATGCAGATGAGGCCCTCAAGGCGTTAAAGGCCGCGGTTGATAGCGGTCTGGGTGACGAAGAAGAGGAAGTACCGGAGGTCTCTTACGTTCACGGCTGGAAGCCGGTTGATGTGGCCGAGACTATCCCCGGTATGTCGGCGTCACCTGGCCTGGCTATCGGTCCCGTCCGGCAATATATCCATCGCAAAATTGTGGTTGAGGTGACGGCCAAAGACCCGGCCGCCGAAGAACTCAAACTCCATAAGGCCATCGCCGCCGCCCATATCGAACTCGATCAACTGTATGAGGATGTCAAAGCCCGATCCGGTGCCGGTAAAGCCGCCATCTTCCGCGCCCACGCCGAATTTCTCAACGACGATGAGTTGGTTGACGAGACAATGACCTATGTGAGAAAAGGCCACAGCGCCGGTTGGTCATGGCAAAAGGTCATCCAGGAACGCGTCGAGTCGATGCAGAGTGTGGGCGATCCGGTGATCGCCGGCCGCGCCGTAGACCTGGGGGATGTCGGCAACCGCGTCCTCAAATTGTTGGCCGGGGCGGTGGATGACGAACCCTTTATCCCCGAAGAGCCGGTCATCTTGATTGCCGAGGATCTAACTCCCTCCGATACGGCCAGTCTGGACCCGGCCAAGATATTAGGCTTTTGTACCGCCAGCGGCGGCCCAACCTCCCATACAGCCATCATCGCCCGGTCGCTCGATATTCCGGCGATTGTCGGTACCGGGCCGGCCATCCTGCACCAACCGGATGGCGTGCTGGCTATTTTGGATGGCGACGGGGGCAACCTCTATCTGAAACCCAGTAAGGATGACGTTGAGTCGGCCCGGCAAGTGCAGGGCGTCTTACAAGAAATGCGCGACGCCGAATATCGCACGCGCTACGAACCGGCCTTGACCCCCGACGGCCATCGAGTTGAGATCGTGGCTAACATCGGCAAAGCAGCCGAAGCCGCTCAAGCAGTCGAAGCCGGCGGCGAAGGCGTCGGCCTGATGCGCACCGAGTTCCTGTTCTTGGAACGGGCCGATCCGCCTAGCGAAGACGAGCAGTTCGAAGCGTACTCGGAAATGGTCAAGGCTTTGGCCGGCCTGCCACTCATTATTCGGACGCTGGATATTGGGGGGGACAAGGAGGTGCCTTATCTGAACCTCCCGGCCGAGGCCAACCCCTTCCTGGGGGTACGGGGCGTCCGGCTCTGTCTGTCGCGGCCTGACTTGTTTATGCCCCAACTCCGGGCGATCTACCGGGCGTCTAAACACGGTCACATCAAAATTATGTTCCCGATGGTCTCGACGGTGGAGGATTTTATGGCGGCTCAAGATTTCGCCGAAATGGCTCGCCAAGAAGTGGGGGCTGAGCCGGTCGAAATGGGCATGATGATCGAAGTGCCGTCAGCCGTAGTGATGGCCCGTGAGTTAGCCCAACAAGCCGATTTCTTCTCCATCGGCACCAACGACCTGACCCAGTATGTGCTGGCCATGGATCGGGTTCATCCCATGCTGGCCCGGCGCGCCGACGGGCTGCACCCGGCGGTGCTACGCATGATCGATCAAACGGTCAAGGCGGCCAATGAAGCCGGCAAGTGGGTGGGCGTCTGCGGCGGGGTCGCCGGCGATCCCAAAGGGGCCATCATTCTGGTCGGCCTGGGCGTCACCGAGTTGAGTATGAGCATTCCCAGCATCGCCGCCATCAAAGCCAAACTGCGCAAAGTGACGCTGAAGAAAGCGCAGGCGTTGGCCCGGCAAGCGCTGGACTGCCCGAATGCGGCCGCTGTTCGTAACTTGCCTATACCATAATTGAGGGTGATAAACCCCAGCAGTATGGGTCTTGTTAGTTGTTTAGTTAGATAGTTGGATAGTTTGGATAGTTGGATGGCAACTAACCAATTAACTAACCAACAATCCACCCAACTAACCAACCAAACCAACTACTTTCAAAGGAGGTTAATTAGTGAGTGAGACACTCAAAATAGCAACCGTAACGCTAAACCCGGCCATCGACCGAACCGTATCCGTCCCTAACTTTAAAATCGGTAAAGTCAACCGGGTAGTCCATGAACAGGCCAACGCCGGCGGCAAAGGGGTCAATGTGGCCTCGAATTTGGCCGACTTTGGCTTCACCGTGGCCGTTACCGGCTTTTTAGGGACGGAAAACAGTCATATTTTCGAGCAGCTTTTTGTCCGCAAGCAGATCGAGGATCGGTTCGTCCGTATTGAAGGCTCAACCCGAATTGGGATCAAGATTATCGATGAGGTTTACGAAGAAACCACCGATATCAACTTTCCGGGCCAGGCGCCCTCAAACCAGGATGTGAACCAGCTTTTTGACGTTGTCAAAGCCCTAACCACCGAATGCGAGTGGTTTGTGCTGTCCGGCAGTATTCCGATAGGCGCGCCGGAGGACATTTACCAAAAGCTTATCAAAGTGATCAGGGCCGGCGGGCGCTCCGTGGCGCTCGATACCAGCGGGCGGGCGCTTAAGCTGGCCTTGCGGGCGGCGCCAACGTTGATCAAGCCCAATCTGGATGAACTCCGTGAGCTAACGGGCAACCAAATTAAAACGGAGGCGATGGTAATCGAAGCGGCCCGACAACTGCTGGATCAAGGCATCGAAACCGTGGTGGTTTCGTTGGGCGAGCAGGGGGCCATCTATGTTGAAGCCAATCATGTTGTCCAGGCCATTCCGCCCAAGGTCACGGTCAAAAGCACGGTGGGTGCGGGTGATGCCATGGTCAGCGGCACGGTTGCCGGCAAAATAAAAGGTCTGTCTCTGGAAGAGTGCGCGCGGCTGGCTACGGCCTTTTCGATCAGCGCCATTTCTCAGGTCGGCTCCGGTCTGCCGTCTCTAGAGGCTATCGAAGATTTCAAAGACCAAGTAGAAATCAAATATTTTAATTAACCATTAGGAGGTAAAAATGGCAAAGATAGTAGCAGTGACAGGCTGTCCCACCGGGATAGCTCATACCATTATGGCCGCGGAGGCGCTCAAGAAAACGGCCAAAGCTATGGGCCACGACATTAAAGTCGAAACCCAAGGCGCGGAAGGGGCCAAAAATGTCCTCACCGAAAGTGATATCGCCGCCGCCGATGTGGTCATCATCAGCTCCGACATCCACGTGGATATGAGCCGATTTGCCGGTAAAAACGTCTATGGTGCAACGACCAGCGAAGCTATTCGCTACACGCAAGGCGTCATCGAAAGCGCCTTGCAAGAATCCCAGGAAGAAGCTCCACCTCCCAATCCCGAAACGGTTGGCCCGCCCAAAGTGGAGGCAACGGCGGAAAAGAAATACATTATTTCGATCACCTCTTGCCCCACCGGCATTGCCCACACCTTTATGGCCGCCGAAGGGGTCAAATCCGGCGCGGAGTCGCTGGGACACGAAGTCAAAGTAGAAACACAAGGTTCGGTTGGCTCGCAGAACACGCTGACGCCGGAAGATATCCAGCGGGCCGATATTCTGCTGATTGCCGCCGATACCAAGATCGACAAAAGCCGCTTTGTTGGTAAGCGCATCTACGAAACTTCAACCAAAGCTGCCATTCACGATGGAGCCAAAGTCGTGGAGACGGCTTTAGCCGAGGCGACCGTTTATGGCGGCGCCGGGGCGGCCGGCAAGGCCGACCTGGCCGCCGAAGTCGATCAGCTCAAAAAGCAGCGTTCAGCCGCCCGAACCGGGCCTTACAAACACCTGATGACCGGCGTGTCCTATATGCTGCCGTTTGTGGTGGCCGGGGGCCTGCTTATTGCCCTGGCTTTTGCTTTTGGCGGCATCTACGTTTATGACAACGAAGGTTCCTTTGGCTGGGCGTTGTTCCAGATTGGAGCGCCATCCGCTTTTGCCTTGATGGTACCGATTTTGTCCGGTTTCATCGCCTACTCGATTGCCGATCGGCCTGGTATCGCGCCAGGGATGATTGGTGGGATGTTGGCCAGTAGTATCGGCGCAGGGTTCTTGGGCGGGATCGTCTCCGGCTTTATCGCCGGCTACTTTGTGGCCTGGTTCAGTGGCATCCTCAAGCTGCCACGCGGATTGGAGGGGTTAAAGCCGATTCTGATCCTGCCGTTGGTCGGCTCGGCCGTGACCGGTTTGTTAATGATCTATGTTGTCGGCACGCCGGTTAAAATTGCGCTGGATGCCTTGACGACCTGGCTCAGCGGGATGCAGGAAACCAGCGCCCTGGTCCTCGGGTTGATCCTGGGCGCAATGATGGCCTTTGATATGGGCGGGCCGATCAATAAGTCAGCCTATGCCTTCTCAGTGGGGTTAATCGACGCCGGACTCTACGCGCCAATGGCCGCCGTGATGGCCGCCGGGATGACCCCGCCGTTGGGTCTGGCGCTGGCCACCGTACTCTTCAAAGATCGCTTCACGGCCGAGGAACGCGAAGCCGGGAAAGCGGCCTGGGTACTGGGCGCCTCTTTCATCACCGAAGGCGCTATCCCCTTTGCCGCCAAGGACCCGTTCCGAGTCATTCCGTCGATCATGGTCGGTTCGGCGGTAGCGGGGGGGTTGTCGATGTTCTTTGGCTGCACCTTGCAAGTACCGCACGGCGGTATCTTCGTGCTGCCCATCCCTAATGCCGTCGGTAACCTGCCAATGTATGTTGTCGCCATTTTGGTCGGAACCGTGGTGACCACCGCCATGCTGTTTCTACTGAAGAAACCCGTCAACCAGCCGGTGGCTCAGCCGATGGCCGTGGCCGCGTCAGAAGCCGCTGCTTAATGACGGCCGGCAGCTACTAGATGAATAGACCAGGGCATTTGTAAATTCACTTATTAATCCGGTAACCTCGCCTTGTAAATCATTACTGGATTATTTGAAAACAACAAGGCCCTGGTCTATCATAACCCTCAGCTCAAAATCCACTAACTAATTTCTATCAAAAGGAGAGAAAATCGCATGCAGGTTAATCCAGGCATTTTTAAAGCCTATGATATCCGGGGTATTTACCCCACTGATCTTAATGAAGAGGTCGGGTACGCTATCGGCCGGGCCTTTGCCAGTTTTTTGCAGGTGGACACCGTCATCGTCGGACGCGATATGCGTCTATCCGGCCCGCAAATGTTCGATGCCATCACCCGAGGTCTAATGGACCAAGGGGCCGATGTGATCAACATCGGCATGGTCAGCACCGACCAATACTACTATGCTTGCGCGACGCTGGGCCACGCCGGAATGATGGTCACCGCTTCGCACAACCCCAAAGATTACAGCGGTTTCAAAATGGTGCGCAAAATGCCGCAACTCCTCAGCGGCGATGAGGGCATTCAAGACCTGCGCCGGATTGTGGAAAATGATGCTTACACCACCCCTGCCCGCCAGGGCGCGATGACCACTATCGATCTGAGTGAAGAGTTTGTGAACATGGTCTTAAGCCTGATCGACGTGGAGTCACTGGTTCCGCTCAAAGTCGTGGCCGATACCGGCAACGGAATGGTCGGCCCCAGCCTGAAACGGGTGTTCGAGCGGCTGCCCACCGTCGAACTGATTGGCATGTACCTCGACCCCGACGGCAGCTTGCCCAACCACGGTCTCGATCCGCTCCAGCCGGAAAACCGGGCCGAACTGCAAGCTCGCGTGCCGGCCGAAAATGCCGACGTCGGTTTTGCCTTTGACGGCGACGGTGACCGGTTTTTCACTATCGATGACCGGGGCGATTTCATTTCCGGCGATTTTATGACCGCCCTGCTCGGCTCCTATTTGTTGGAGAAATATCCCGGCTCGAAGGTATTGTACGATGTCCGGGCGTCGTGGGCCGTACCTGATCTGATCGCGGAGGCCGGCGGGACAGCGCTAATGGAGCGAGTCGGACACGCGTTTATCAAGGCCCGCATGGCCAAGGAAAATGCCATCTTCGCCGGCGAAGTCAGCGGTCATTACTACTTTAAAGATTTCTTCTTTGCCGACTCCGGGATTGTGCCGGCGCTCTATATTCTGGAGATGCTGTCTAAGAAGAAGGCCAAACTGTCGGAACTACTGGCCCCGCTGGAAGCGGAATATTTCATCTCCGGCGAAATCAACACCCGGATTGCCGGCGAGCCGGCGGCGAAGATGAAAGAGTTGGCCGAAACATTCAGCGACGGTCAGATCGAATGGCTGGATGGCGTGTCGGTGACCTACGACGATTGGCACTTTAATGTCCGCCCGTCCAACACCGAGCCGCTGCTGCGCCTAAACCTGGAAGCCAAATCAAAAGCGCTGATGGAAGAAAAGCGGGATCAGATTTTGGAGATTATTCGCTCCTAGTCAGACGCGAGTGATAAGGTTTCTTAAAATGAAATATAAGCGCACTGGGAAACAATAATGGATTCCATCTACATTTTCGGCCATAAAAAACCGGACACCGACTCGATTTGCTCGGCCATAGCCTATGCCCATCTGAAAAACACGCAAAATGATGCCACTTACATCCCGGCTCGACTGGGCGATATCAACCGCGAGACCCGCTTCGTGCTGGATACATTCGATGTTCCTGACCCCGAGTTTCTCCCGCATGTTTTTGTGCGGGTGGCGGATGTGATGACCACAGACGTCATCAGCGCCCCCGCTACTTGCACCATTCACGATGTGGGCCGATTAATGCGCGAGCATCGTATTCGAGCGGTGCCTATTGTTGATGAAGCCAGGCACGTTCAGGGTGTAATCACCGAAAATATTTTGGCCCGTAACTATTTAAAGGAATTACAAGTTCAAGGCTTAGCCGACAACCCAACCGAGCTGGGGAGAATCACCAGTACCCTAAATGGTCGCCTGCTGGTCGGCGAGCCGGCCACGCAGGTCTCCGGCAAGGTCGTTATTGGGGCGATGGCGCCGGAGGCGATGGTCAAGTACATTGCGCCTGGCGATCTGGTGGCGCTGGGCAATCGTGAAAATGCTCAGGAAGCGGCCTTAAACTGCAACATCTCCTGTCTGATCATCACCGGTGACTTTGATCCCTCGCCCGAAATTCAGCAATTGGCCCGTGATAAAGGCTCGTCCATCATTGTGACCCCCCACGATACCTTTGCCGCGGCCCGGTTAATCAACTTGAGTGTATCGGTCTTGCAAATGATCGGCGGAAATTATATAACCATCACTCCCGATACGCTGATCAAAGAGATCACCACCGAACTGGTCGGAACAAACGCGACCTTCGCTTTAGTCAATGACGCCGAGGGGGTTCTGGTGGGCATGGTCACCCGGAGCAATCTGGTCGCTCGCCGGCCGCGCCGGGTGATTCTGGTCGATCATTCGGAGCGCAGTCAGTCAGCCGAAGGGATCGAGAAAGCGGAAATTGTGGAGATCTTGGATCACCATCGTCTAGGGGGATTGGAGACTGCCCAACCGATGCTGGCGATGATTGCGCCCGTTGGCTGCACATCCACACTCGTGTTGCGCCGCTACAAAGAATTGGGCGTAACGCCGCCTCGGGCGATGGCCGGCCTAATGGTGGCCGCTATTTTATCCGACACGATGCTCCTGAAATCGCCCACGACCACGCCCGAAGATGTGGCCGCCATTGATGACCTGGGCAAAATTCTGGGCGAAGACCCGCTGGCGTTTGGCCGACGGATGTACAACGCCAAGTTTGACATCGAAACGCTGTCGCCGGACGTTTTGGTGACCAGCGACCTAAAAGTGTTCTCGCTTGGCTCGAAAACGGTCGGCATTGGGCAGGTGGAAGTGGCCGATAAAGATGTAGTGCTGGCGAGAAAATCCGAGATTCTGGAGGCCATGCATCAGTACCAGACCCTGCATCATTTCGATTTGCTTCTGCTTATGGTCAGCGACATTTTACGCGAAGGCACTGAACTTATCGCAGTTGGCCAGACGCGCACGGTGGAAAAAGCATTTGGGGTGTCGCTCAAGGAGCAGTCAGCCTTTCTGCCCGGCGTTCTCTCCCGAAAAAAACAGATTGTGCCGCCTATCTCAAATGCACTTTAAGTAAAAATAAGTATAGAAAGAGGCTTACCAATGGAACATAAAATCCTTGCCCTGGGACAGCAGAAACGTATCGCCCTGATTGCCCATGACCATAAAAAACAAGATTTGCTGGAATGGGCTAAGTACAACCGGCCGGTGCTGTCCCAGCATATTGTGCTGGCCACCGGAACGACCGGCAAATTAATAGAAGAAGCGCTGGGAATTGAAGTCATCAAGCTGCAAAGCGGCCCTCTGGGCGGCGATCAGCAAATCGGGGCCAAAATTTCAGAGGGCGAGATCGATTTTGTTGTCTTCTTTTGGGACCCGCTATCATCCCAACCGCATGATCCGGATGTCAAGGCGCTGCTAAGATTAGCCGTGGTCTGGAATATTCCGATGGCCTGTAATCGCGCTTCGGCCGATTTCATGTTTTCATCGCATCTGATGAATGAAGAGTATGCGCGGATTCTGCCCGATTTCACGGCATACCACGACCGCTTCATTAATAAACCTGACCAAGACTCATGACCGAGACCAATTGCTCAAACCGCATCGAACAGAGATAATACAGCAACCGTATTAAATGATTAGTAATCGATAAAAGGAGAGAACATGCCTAAAGTTGGAGTCGTCGGAGCCGGGATGGTTGGGTCAACGGGGGCGTACGCCATCGTGATGCGTGGGTTGTGTAGTGAGCTGGTGTTGGTTGACAAGTTCGAGGCGCGGGCCAAAGCTGAGGCCGCCGATATTTCACACGCGGTTCCGTTTGCTCATCCGGTTCGGGTTATGGCGGGTGATTATCCGGCGCTGGAGGGGTGCAGGATCGTCATCATCGCGGCCGGGGTCAATCAGAAGCCGGGCGAAACGCGGCTGCAACTGCTGGAACGCAATGCGGCCATATTCAAAGAAGTCGTGCCGAATGTGGTTAAATACGCCCCTGAGGCGGTGTTGGTGGTGGCGACCAATCCGGTCGATATCATGACGCACCTGACGGTTCGTTTTGCCGCCGAATATGGGGTTCCGCCCCACCGCGTGTTCGGTTCGGGCACAACCTTAGACACAGCGCGGTTTCGAACGTTGTTAGGGGCCCATTTAGGCGTTTCGGCCATAAATGTGCATGGCTATGTCATCGGCGAACACGGCGACTCAGAGGTGTTGGCCTGGTCATTGACCACGGTCGGGGTCATTCCCCTGGATGATTTTTGCCGAACCCAGAATATTGATCTCAGCGATGATATCCGGCACGATATCGATCAAAAGGTGCGCCGGGCGGCCTACACCATCATCGAAGGCAAAGGCGCCACCTATTACGGCATCGGCAGCGCCCTGGCCAGAATTGTCGATGCCATTCTGTCGGATCAACGGGCCATCTTAACCGTGTGCTGTCCCACGCCCCAGGTGGTGGGGGTCAACGATGTAACCATCGCCTTGCCGCATATCGTCGGCGGCCAAGGGATTATGGGCATGTATCCACTTCCGCTCGATCAAGCCGAAGAAACCGCGCTGCAAGCCAGCGCCGCCCTAATAAAAAATATCATTACGGAAATTGAGCAGACCTTATAACGACTCTGCCTGGCTTGAGTATTTGTATTTGATCCCCCTCACGGTTGACAAGGGATTATGACCTCCTTATAATCCTCAAGATTTTGATTTTATAAAGGCAGGCGTCCCAATGACCGCACAAAAAAGTTTTGTTGAAAAATTGACCGGCAGCATCGAGCGCAACAACTCGCTGCTGTGTGTTGGCTTAGATCCCGATCCGAAATCCTATCCCGCCGCTTTTCCGGCGACCGTCGATACCCCGGCTCTGGCGGCCTGGGGCCGCCGGCTGATCGAGCAGACCGCCGATTTGGTCTGCTGTTACAAACCAAATTTCGCCTTTTACGAACAGTATGGGCCGGTGGGCTTAGAGGCATTGCGCCAGACCATCGCTGCCGTACCGGATGGTATCCCAGTTCTACTCGACGCCAAACGGGGCGATATCGGCAGTACGGCGGCGGCTTACGCTCGGGCCGCATTTGAGATTTGGGGCGCGGATGCCATAACCGTCAGCCCTTACCTGGGCCGCGACAGCATCGCCCCCTTCTTAGACTATCCGGGCAAGATGGTTTTTGTGTTGGGCTATACCTCAAATCCGTCCGCCAAAACCATCCAAGAATTCGGCGGCGAGGGGAGCCGGCTGTTTGAGCACGTCGTGAAACAGGCCCAGACTTGGGGCAGCGTCGAACAAGTAGGCTTTGTCGTGGGGGCCACCCAACCCCACGCCCTGACCAGAGTCCGGCGGTTGATGACGGGTGGGGGCAATTGGATCCTCGCGCCGGGCGTCGGCGCGCAGGGAGGCGATCTCTCGGCGGCGCTGGCGGCGGGGCTGAACAAAAACGGCAGCGGGCTGATTGTGCCGGTCTCGCGCGGCGTTATCTATGCCGACCAACCGGGTCAGGCGGCGCTTGAATTGCGGGATGAGATCAATCAGGCTCGGCAAGCGATTTCGCAGGCAGAGGGTGAGGATGGATCGTCCCATCTGGATCTCATTATTCAACTATATGAGATTGGCTGTATTCAGTTCGGGCAGTTTACCTTGGCTTCGGGCAAACAATCGCCCATTTACATCGATCTACGCCGGATCGCCGCCTCCCCGGCGGTGCTCAAAATGGCGGGGCAGGTTTATGCCGATCTGCTTGAGCCGTTAGCATACGATCACATCGCGGCTGTGCCTTACGCCGCACTGACTATCGGCACAGCGGTGGCGCTGGAAACAGGCCGGCCGTTGATTTATCCGCGTAAGGAAGCAAAAGCGTACGGGACGGGGCGAACAGTTGAGGGCGTTTTCGCGGCGGGGGATAAAGCAGTGATCATCGAAGATTTGGTGACCAGCGGCGGCAGCGTCTTAAAAGCCATCGAGCAGTTGAAAGCGGTGGGGATAACGGTGACCGACGCGGCGGTCTTGATCGACCGGGAGCAAGGCGGTCAGGCCAATTTGGCCGAAAAAAGCTGTCAACTCCACGCCGCCTTACAATTGTCAGACATCTTGGCAACGTTGTACTCTGCCGGTCGGATTTCGGCTGAACAGTTGGCCGAAGTGAAACAATACCTGGCCTCGTGAAAAGAAAAAGCTATCCATCGAGCATGATGGATAGCTGGTTGTCAACAATACAACGACCAATGAATGGGCACCGTTAGACCAATCGGGTTAAATCTTCGGCGGCCCGCTTCATATCCAGGAAAATTAACCCCAATTTGGCGTCGCCGCGAGCCAGAGCAGTGAGCACGGCTTCTTCCCCAATGGACATCAGAATAACGTAGCCATTATCGCCCCGAATATAAACTTGGTCGAGCGTGCCGCGCCGTAACTCGCTGGCGATCCGCTCACCCAGAGAAAGCATCGCGGCGGACATGGCCGACACGCGATCTTCTTCCACATCGGCGGGTAATGAGGAGGCCATAATTAACCCGTCTACACTAACAACAGCCGAAGCCTCAATATCAGCCGTACCGGCCTGTAAATCACGTAAACGCGCTATCATTTGTTCTGTTCGAGATGCCATGATTGTGTAATTCTCCTTTCAACGTCAACGGGCATGAGCAGCCCGGCAAGTTACTCTTGAAAGTGGTATGATGTTGCTGTTAAACGGGTTCAAAACCCATTCAAATGGAACAAATTAGGCTAAATCTAAATGACGATAATTTCTTCAACTTGACTTAACATTATTAGCTAAATCATAATAGCATAATAAAAAAAGTATGTCAATGAAACGGGATTGAGCCGTTTTTATATCAGCTAAATGGCCAAATAGAATAGTGGGGCAACGCTTTAGTGTGGACCTACTTTATTATGACAACAACCCTAATTAAATCGCTATATTTTTTTTAGTGGGGTAGTCACCCTAATTTATGAACCGTTAACCAGGCCGACTAGCTTAGGTCTGGCTGGCTTCCCAATCAAAGAAGGCTTCGATCACTTGCCTAAACAACGGGGCGGCGGCTTCCGAACCTTCCCCAGCGTGCTCCAGCAACACGGCCGCCACCACCCGAGGTTCGTCGGCGGGCGCGTAGCCGGCAAACCAGGAATGGGGTTCTTTCTGGCCCGACTCGGCGGTGCCGGTTTTGCCGGCCACGGTGTAATTAATTCCGGTGAAGGCCCGGCGAGCCGTTCCCCTCGCACCGCTAGTAATATCCTCCAAGCTGCCCCGAATCAGCGCCAAATTCTCAGGGCTGATGGGCAATTTTCCCCCTTTTTCAGACTCGATCACGTCTTCGCCACCGTCCACATGGACAATCCGGTCAACAACACGAGGCTGCACCAGTTGACCGCCGTTAGCTACGGCCGCCAGCATCCGAGCCACCTGGACCGGTGTAACCAAGGTAAAGCCCTGCCCGATAGCCGTGTTGACCGCGTCGCCGTCATACAAGGGTTGGTTTAGGGCGGCGCGTTTCCAGGCATCATCCGGCACCACGCCGACGCTTTCTTCCACCCCGATAATATCGGTGGGTACGCCCAGCCCGAAGGCGCGGGCCAAGTCCGGCAGCAGTTGGGGATCGCTGTGGTGAAGGGCCAGACCAACTTCATAAAAAACCACGTTGCAACTTTGCGTCAAGCCGTCGATCAGATTGATCTTGCCGTGGCCGGTTTCCAGCCAGCACGTCTTCTCAAAAGCCTGACCCAGGCCATGCCACTTGCCGGTGCAGGTAAAGGTGGTCTCCGGCTTAAGGCCGAGTTTCTCCAGCCCGGCCGCCAGACTGGCGATCTTGAAGATCGATCCCGGCGGGTAAGCGCCTTGGGTGGCCCGGTTGATCAGAGGGCGATTCTCATCGGCGTTGAGACTGCTCCAAAGGGTGGGATCGGTGTTGGCGGCAAAGACCGCCGGCTTGAATCGAGGAAAGCTGGCCAGGGCATGGATGGCTCCTGTATAAGGATCCATCACGACCACAGCGCCTTTGCGCGGGCCGAGCAGCCGCTCGACCGCCGCCTGAAAAACTGTATCCAACGTCAAATAGACGCTGCTACCGGCCCGAGAAGTGACGGTTGAAAGCTCAGACAAGACCTGCCGTGACGGCAGCGGAGCCAATGTCACCAGTCGTCCACCGCGCTGGCCGGCCAGGTCCAACTCACCCCAACCCTCGACGCCGGTCAAGCCCACCAATTCATCGCCTTGATAGCCGCGCGAGAGGTAGTAATCCTCTTGCCCAGCCGGAATCGCGCCCATATAACCCACCACATGAGCCGCCGTATCGACATCGGTATAGGTGCGGACATCCCGCGCCCGCCGATCGACGCCGGTCAGGCTGTTGAGTAAGTCGTCATACTCTAAGCTAGTTTCAAATGTGACATCGTCAATGGGCACAAACCAGTCAGGCCGGGCGGCAGCAATTTTTTCTCGGATCTTCTCCGGCTGAACAGAGGTAACGGCGGCTAATTGGGCCACTACCCCGGCTTCGTCCTCGATAAATTGAGGCACGACGCCAATCGTCACCACCTGGCCCTGAGAGGCCAAGGCGTGGAAATTTTTGTCGTAAATATTGCCCCGAGTAGGCTGTTCGCCAATAAAGGCCAGCGTCACGCCTTCGCCCAATTGAGGTAGAATCAAGGGACGCTGCCAATCGACGCCCCAGCGGCCGCCCTCATAGGAGAGCTGCATTTGATTATTGGCATCGATCGCGCCAAACAGGCGCGTCTGCCAGTTCGATTGAAACAGGGCCGAGGCGTGTAGTCCGTCGTGCAGCAGCGATTGGATTTGTACCTTGACTTGCTCAACGGTAGCTTCATTCATGGCTTGCTTATACTGCGCTTGAAAGGCGGCAGCCGTAATCCGCGCCTGCGAGGTGGGCGTCAGTAAGTTGTACATCGTATCAAAATCCCCGGTCTGCCAGGCTGACAGATAGCCCTGAACAATACCGTCGGCTCGGGGCAGCGGTGTGGGAGTGGGGGTCGGCAGGGGCGTTGCTGTCGGCCGGCCGATGAGGGAACCGATTTCGGCGGAGCAGCCGCTGGTCAATAGGACAATGCCTAACCCTTTTAGAAAGATGCGCCGGGGAATTTTGAAAGTAGACATAATGAGATTATAGCCTCGACTCAATACCGTGCCAAACAGAAATAAAAGTTTCAGTATTTTCTTGCTTCCGCCGGATTTGGCCATCC
The DNA here is from genome assembly GCA_020634855.1 of Anaerolineales bacterium. Lineage (GTDB taxonomy): Bacteria > Chloroflexota > Anaerolineae > 4572-78 > J111 > JAGRBY01. The sequence continues at coordinate 253,666 of JACKAU010000010.1, read as the reverse complement.
GGCGGCCAAGGCGGGGATTTGGCCATCCTAGCTGAACCTACCCACGCTATGGGAAAAACACTCAATATTTATAAATTCTATATCTAGTAGAGTCTTATCATTATACTACAATATGTAGTATTTAGTTAAATTCTCACCTAAGGCAAGTCCAAGAATGAAATTAACCAAAACGTAGTGCGTAGTGCGTAGTGCGTATTCCGTATCACAACTAGCTACGCACTACGCCTTCGCAATATACGCATTGATTGATTATTTCCTTGGAGATAACTAACAGTAGGTTTCTATCGAACGAACGGATATCGCATCATTGCCTTGTTAATTTCAGCCTGAAATCATTTTTTGTGGTATCATTAGAGCAGGCTTGAAAATAAGGCCACACCAAGTTAGAATTTATGGACTATGAGCCGATTCATCATCCGCCTCATCCAAAACCACATCGATGCGACCGCCCTAATTGTGTCAGCGATTGGCCGGCATTTAACCAGCTACACGCTGTCAATTGCAAGAGATCTCACTGAAGCCATTAACGAACCGATTGAGGCCAGTGTGGTTTTGCTCAATTTTGACCAGTTCTCTGATGAAATTACCACTGACCTATCGCGTCTGAAGCATCAATATAAAGACGCCTCGATTATTTTGCTGGTAAACTCTACGGCGTTAGACAGCGATCAGGAAGAACGTCTTATTGAAGCACTTGACCATGGAGTCAATGACTGTTTTCACCTCACCCAAAGCGGGTTATTGTTACTGGGCCGACAGGTGGCCCAACAACACCAGTCTTGGGTACAGCATCAAGACCCAACAATCTTATCAACAACGGAACTGATCAACCGGGCCATTATTAACGACAAATCGGATATGGCGATTCAATTTATCGGCGCAGATCGCAAAATTAGAGGGTGGAATAACGCCGCCGAAACTTTTTTTGGGATCAAACAAAAAGATGCGCTTGGTCAAACGGTTGACACCTTACCCCTCTCGGCTGATGATCTGAATCGCCTCAAAGATATTATCGATCAGGCCCAAACTACCCAGATCCCCTTTTTCATTTCGGTGATGCCCCTCGAAGGGCGGCGATCCACGCCCATGTGGGTAAACGTCCACGTCTATCCCATCTTTTCGGATTTGTGCCAGACATCCGCCGAAGCGTTACCCGATGTTTGCCTGGTAACAACCCCAACAACCAATTTCGACAATCTCGAGCGTAGCACCATTCAGCACAACCAAGACCTCCAACTGTTACAGGAGACCAATCGGCAAATCTCCAGCGAGTTGGAATTACAACCAACGCTGGTCAAAGCCGTTGAGCAAACCAAATATCTGCTGGATGGCGACAACTGCCAGATTTATCTGTTGGAAAAAGACAATAAAACCTTGCGGCCGGCCATCGTGTTGGGACCCCTGGCCAATCCAATTCGAGCCATGCCGTTACGGCTCGATCGAGAGCCGATCAGCAGCCTCGTCTCGGCCAGCCGGGCGGCGCTTTGGCGGGCTTTCGACTTAGGCGACCTAAGCCCCTATCCGGCCAATTATTATCTGTTAGCTGCGCCGTTGACAGCCCTCAAAGGCACCATTGGCCTCATCATTGTCAGTCGACAGTATGCCTTTACCCAAGACGACCGCTTCTTTTTTGAAAGTCTGGTTCAGCAAGCCTCATCGGCCATTAACAACGCTCGTCTCTTTGAAGAAACCCAACGCAGCTTGAAAGAGTTGGCTATTTTGTATGAAGCCAGCCAGGCCATTTCAACCCACTGGAACGATCAGGATGTGCTGAATACGCTGATCCGGCACACAGTTCAGGCGCTCGATGTTAGCCGGGGCTTCATTATAAGTTGGGATAAGGGTCAAAACAAGAGTTACATTCAGGCTGAATTTATTAACTATGCCAAATCGCCGTTGAAACCACCCAAAGTGAGCCGGATTGTAGAACTCACCGAACGAGCCGCCCTAATTACCCTGATTGACCAAAAACGCCCTGTTTTTCTCTACCTTAACAATCCCTCTCTGGATGCGGTTGAACAAAAAGAGATGCAGCGCTACGACTGTAAAGTGAGGCTGCTGCTGCCACTAGTAGCCAAAGGACAGACGGTCGGTTGGGTCGAGTTGTGGGAAACGGAGCAGGATCGCCATTTCAACGCTGACGAAGTCCGCCTGGCTCGAACCCTGTCTAGCCAAATCGCGGTTGCTCTGCAAAACATCAGGTATCTGGAACAAACCCAACGTACGCTGGAAGAGACCACAGCTCTTTATCGGGTCGCCAGCGCGTTAACCACTCCGCAAGACCCACAGGCCATTATCAGCACCGTCCTCCAGGAATTTCTCCAGGCGCTAAGTTTCAGACAAGGTTCGGTCATTGTCTTTGATTATGGCATCAAAGCCGGAATTGTTAAGGCCCATATTCACGATGATCTTCCGATTCGTCCGCCCCAAGCTGCCCAATTTAATCAGGCCAAAATGACGACAACCAAGCATCGGGTGCAGGAAGGATATCAAATTCCACTACAAAACAATCCGGTGTATGAGCGGCTTATGCGCACGAACCAGCCGGTTATCATCGACAACCCCAAAGCAGACTGGTTGACCCATCCGCCCTCGTTCCTCCCTGACTTGTTTATTCCGCCGGTTGGTGGTTGGGGCGACGAACAGGCCTTTAATATTTTGATTGTTCCGATTAGAATCCGAGAGGAGATTATCGGTGTCCTGGTTGCTGAGAACACGCGCCACAACCGTAACTTTGACCAAACTGATATTTCCACCGGGCAGGCGATGGCCGATCAACTGGGTGTTGGCTTGCAGAATGTGCGCCTGTACGAATCGGAATATCGCCGTCGGGAACAGGCCGAAACGCTGCGCGAAGTGGCTGCGGTGGTGAGTTCCAGCCTCAATCTGAACGAAGTTCTGGAACGCATTCTCGATCAACTGGGGCGGGTGGTCCAATACGATAGCGCCGCGATTCATTTAATTGAAGGCAACGAGAGGCGGGTTATTGCCGGTCGGGGATTTACTCGGCTGGAAGACCATATCGGTTTGACGTTTCCGGTTCATATCGGATCTGAGAATGAGCCGGGGGCTATGGCTATCCAAACCCGACAGCCGCTTATTTTTAGCGATATTTCCGGTAGTTCGGCTTCTTTCCGAGAATCCCGTCACAGCCATATTCGATCGTGGATGGGGATTCCGCTCATCGCCCGAGATAAAGCTATCGGTTTGATCAGTATCGACAACTCTAACATCGACGCCTATACAGAGGAAGATCTAGAGATGGCTCTGGCTTTTGCCAATCAAGTCGCGGTGACCCTGGAAAATGCCCGCCTGTATGAAATTGAAGTTCGTGAGCTTGAACGGGAGTTAAATATCGCTCACGAAATTCAAGAGACGCTGCTGCCCCAATTTATTCCGCAAATCCCTGGACTCGACATCGCCGGCCGCATCGAACCGGCTCGCCAGGTAGGTGGTGACTTCTTTCACTTTTTCTCAACCCAAGACGAGGAATTAGGTGTGGCGATTGGGGATGTCAGCGGCAAGGGAATTCCGGCCGCGCTCTATATGGCTGCCGGAATTACGGCTATCGACACGCAAACCGGCCCTGGGGTCACCCCCGGCGAACTCCTTAACAAATTGAATGCCAAACTCTACAACCGGCTCCGCGAAAACAGAATGAACATTGCTCTGCAAATAGCGACATTTGTGCCCCTGCCTCCCGAAAGTGAAAACCTGAATGAAAAACCGGATGAGGAGTTAGCCAGAGGCAGCTTAATGACCGCCGCTAGCGCCGGAATGATTGCCCCCATCGGAGCTACCGTCAATGGCTGCACCTATCTGCCGGTCGGCGGCCTACCTGTTGGCGCGTTGCCGGCCTCGCAATATACGTATCAGGACGATATGTTTTTGCTCGACCCATTTACAACAATTATCTTTACCAGCGACGGTATTGTTGAAGCGCAAAATAATCAGGGCGAACTGTTTGGCTTCGAACGACTGGAAAAAACTATTCTTGACATTGTTCACACCCGCGACGCCCAAGAAATTGCTGATTACATCATCGATGCCGCTCAAACCTTTACCGGTGAGTCGGAACAACACGATGATATGACCGTCGTCGTTGTGGTCAAAAAATAGATCAACCTCACCTGTAGCGTCAAAGTTCACCTGGAGCGTTAAAGTTTACTTTGGCCAACAAGGCTAAACTTTGTTGCGCTAAAATTATTACTCAGTCGCTAATTTGGGATCGATGACCCCCTGAAAAACCTCAAACGGCTGGGTTCCCACTATATAATCGCCGTTAATGTTAAAAACAGGTTGGCCTCTAATACCGGCGTTGATACGAATCTGATCTTGGGCTTGCACCATATCGAGATGGCGCTGTTCGTCCAAACAGACGTTGAACGCGGCCGTATCAAAACCGGCGTCAGCCGCCAACTGCTTGAGCGTGGCCTGGATATCACCGTACCAAAATGAGTCTTGATTTTCAAACAGTATATTGTGGAATTCCCAAAATCGACCCTGATCGGCCGCGCATTCGGCGGCTTGGTGAGTTTGAAGGGACCGGTCATTATGATTTAAAACGGGGGCAAAGATCAACAAGACCTGACCGGTTTTAACATAGGTCTCTTTAATAGATTCTTCAGCACCTAACACGTAGGTACGACAGGTCGGTCACATAAAATCGGAAAAGTCAACCAGGGTGACCGGCGCGTTAGGATTACCCAGATACATCAAATTCTCAGTTGTCCGGCCGGAGTTGTTCAGCCAATCCGGCTCAGGCGTAGGCGTTGCCGTGGGGACGGGAGTGGGCGTGTCCGATGGGACGGCCGTGGCTTCCGGCTCGACAACCGCCGCCACAGCCATATCAGCCGCCGGTGATGCCTGAGGATTGAGGGTCGCCTCGGTCGGCGTTGGCGGCGGCAAGGTCGGCACGGCAATTTCGGTCGGAGTCGGCTCCGGCGGCGGCGCAACAAACGCCCCGGCGCAGCCGGACAAAATCAATCCGCAACTTAACAGGACAAGAAAACAGTATCGTTTCATGAACGGCATAACTCTCCCCATTTTTTCCAAAATCCGCTATTTTCGCCGGTGTGATAATAGAGCTTATTGTGAAAACTCATCAAACTCTATGAACGCATAAAACTCCTATAAACTCTAATATATTTGAAGATGACAGGGTGTAAGCAGCATTACAAAACCGTCTTTGCAATTTACCCTCCTTTTAATACAATACTCCTAAATTCCCAAAAGGTAAAGTTTTATGACAACTGATATCAAAACGGTGCAACTTTTTGTCACCTGCTTGGTCGATAAATTCTTCCCGGAGACCGGTCTAGCTGTGGTCGATATCTTAGAAGAGTTAGGGCTGACCGTCGAGTTTCCTCTGGCGCAAACCTGCTGCGGCCAGCCCGCTTTCAATGCCGGTTTTTGGGACGACGCGCGGGCTATGGCCCGCTATACTATCGACGTGCTCGCCCCGAGCGACGCCCCTATTGTCATTCCCTCCGGTTCCTGTGGCGATATGATTATTCACCATTACGTTGATCTTCTGGCCGACGATCCTGACTACGCGGCCCAAGCGCGAGCCGTCAGCGCCCGTACTTACGAATTCACCCAGTTCTTGGTGGATGTACTCGGCGTCACCGACCTTCACAGCACCGCGACGGGTTGCATCGCCTATCACGCTTCCTGTCACGGACTTCGGGGTCTGGGCCTCAAAACCCAGCCACGCCAGTTACTCGATCAGGTCGCCGGTATCGAACCAAAAGATCTGCCCGGCTCGGAAGAGTGCTGCGGTTTTGGCGGTCTATTCGCCGTCAAAATGAGCCAAATTTCCGGGGCGATCTTACAACGCAAACTCGATAACATCGAGGCCAGCGGCGCGGATACGATCACCGGTACAGACGTTAGCTGTCTAATGCACATTGCCGGCGGTTTGCGACGCCGGGGCAGCACTATCAACGTTAAACATATCGCCGAGATTTTGCGGGAAAGATAATAACATGGCCGTTTCAAACGTGACTTTTTATGAGCGCGTGGAAGAAGCGCTGCACGACCGCCAACTTCAAACGGCGTTAGATATTTCAACCACCCGTTTTACCACCGGCCGCAAAAATGCCCTGGCCGCCTTGCCAGAGGCCGAGGCTTTACGCGACCACGCTCGCCGCATCCGAGCGCACACCATCGCTCACTTGGATCGGTATCTGGCCCAATTTGCCGACGCGGTTGAACAAACGGGGGGACAGGTTCATTGGGCCGAAACGGCGGCTGAGGCCAACCACATTGTGGCGAATCTGGCTCTCAGCCGCAATGTTAAAAATGTGGTAAAGTCAAAATCGATGGTGAGCGAAGAACTGCATCTCAATCAGACCCTAGAGGCCCATGGGATGCGGGTGGTCGAAACCGATTTGGGCGAGTACATTGCCCAGTTGGCGGAAGAAAAACCCTCGCACATCATTGCTCCGGTTATTCACAAAACCCGAGAGGACGTAGCCAATCTATTCCGCCGCAAACTGCAAGCCACTGACGAAGATTTAACCGATGTTCCCCACATGACCGCCCTAGCCCGGCGCGTCCTCCGCAACGAATTTCTACAAGCCGATATGGGGGTCAGCGGATGCAATTTTGCCGTAGCCGAAACCGGCAGCATCTGCCTGGTAACCAACGAAGGGAACGGCCGGCTGACCACTACCACACCCCGCTTGCACGTGGCCTTGATGGGGATGGAACGCCTGGTTCCCACGATGGAAGATTTAGGCGTAATGCTGCAAATTTTGGCCCGCAGCGCCACCGGTCAAAAAACCAGTGTCTACACGAATATCATTACCGGCCCCCGTCGAACCGCTGCCGGCCAACCGGTCGAACCGGACGGGCCTGATGAACTCCATGTGGTTATCATCGACAACGGCCGCAGCCAGATCCTGGGCAGCGAGCTGGCCGAAATCTTGTATTGTATTCGCTGTGGGGCTTGTCTGAACGCCTGCCCGGTCTACCAGCAAATTGGCGGTCATGCTTACAACAGCGTTTATCAGGGGCCGGTTGGCTCGGTGGTGACGCCTGGCCTATACGGCCTCGATCCGTGGCACGAATTACCTCAGGCCAGCACGCTATGTGGGGCGTGCCGCGAAGTTTGCCCGGTGCGAATTAACATTCCGCGCATGCTGCTTAAATTGCGGTCGGAGGCGGTCGAAGCGGGGTTAAATCCAGGCTGGCTTAAATGGAGTCTGGGGTTGTATCGACAGGCGGTCGTTCGGCCTAGCAAGTACCATTTCGGCAGCCAATTAACAAGTTGGATTAGTCAAAAAGTGGCCGATAACGGTTGGATCAAAAACCTACCTGGTCCTCTATCCGGCTGGACCGATCATCGCGACTTTCCCGCCCTAGCCAAAAAATCGTTCAGCCAGCGCTGGCGTGAGGAGCGAAACCAATGAGCCAACGGGCCGCATTTCTCAATCGCATTCGAAGTCGATTACCCCAGGCCGAACTACCTGAGGCCAATCCAAACCATCCCGGCTCGTTTCGGGGCTATACGTTCGCGGTGGATACCCCACCGGCCGATCTGGTGGATCGATTCACGCAGGAGTTAAACGCCCTCTCCGGACAGGTTTACCCGGTGAAGAACAGTCAGGACATCACGGAAATTATTCAACAGATTTTACATAAGCACGGGGTCAAACAACTGATCAGTTGGGGCAGCGACTCGCTAGAATTGCACCAATTCGTGGCAGAGTTAACAGCAGCGGGGATTGAATTTGTGGCGAACGAACTTCCGGCGACCGCAGCCGAACGGAAAGCCAAGCTGGCCGCGCTGGACAAAATCAAAGTGGGACTGACCGGTGCTCACGGCGCTCTGGCTGATACGGGCGCCATTGCGCTGATTAGTGGACCGGGCCGGGGACGATTGGCGTCGCTGCTGCCTCCGGTTCACATTGCCATTTTGCCGCAGCAGAAACTATATCCGTCGTTGCCGGCTTTTCTGGCAGCTCACCCTGAAGCGACAACCGCCGGCAGCAACCTGGTCTTCATCGCCGGCCCCAGCCGCACCGGCGATATCGAAATGACCCTGACAATGGGCGTTCACGGGCCGGGTGAACTCCACGTCATACTGACGCCTTAAGGTTACTTGTTTTGCAGGACGTACAGCAGCGCCGTCGCGTAAACATCGCTCACGCCAAAAGCTTCAAAGGCCAAAAACTCCCCTTTGAACCGAATTTCGCAGCGGTAGCCGTCGGCGGTGCTGATCAAAACCAGCGAGGGTTCAGTCTCGCCAATCAGGTGCTTTTCTAATTCCTCCCGTAACTGGCTCTCGCTAGGCAGCCAGACCAACTCGGTCACCAAGACATGATCTAATGCCCATTCGACCGTTCCGTGAAAGGTAATGGCTAAATTGCCGTGCAATTTTTCAACCAAAACGGTCATATCCGTAACCACAAAGACCGTATCATCAAACCCGCGGTCGGGGATATGGAAAAAATCGTTCTTTTGGAGCTGCCATTCTAAGCCTGATACTTTTAACTGTTGGGCCAAATTTATTGATAGCATGTCTCAACCTTCCTCTTTTACGGTCATCGGCAAACCGGCAACCATGAATATGACTTTGCTGGCTTCAGCAGCTAAATGCTGATTTGCTCTTCCCAAGATGTCACGATAAACTCGTCCCAATGGATATGGAGGAACGAGTCCCAACCCCACTTCATTAGATACGATAATGAGGGGGATGTCAAGATCCGATTGGGCGGCAATAAGCGCCTCGATTTCTTTGTGCACGGTCATCTCGATGACCGCTTCCGGCTCGGCCTCCTGCGCCAACAGAATGTTTGAAACCAGGAGGGTCAAACAATCGAGCAATAATACCTGGGGGTGCTCATCCAAGGCCAGTAAAGCGCGGCCAACATCACTGGAGGCTTCTAAAGTTCGCCAGTGCTCGGGCCGGGTTTGGCGATGGATCTCAATCCGCGCCGCCATCTCTTCATCCCGGGCCTCAGCGGTGGCAATGTACAGGACACGCCGCCCCATTTCGGCGGCTAACTTTTCCGCGTAACTACTTTTCCCACTACGAGCACCGCCTAAGATCAAGATTAAACCGGCCAATCCAAACTCCTATATCCCCAAAAATTTATTGTTGTCATGTTAACATTATAGCCTTATGTAGGGCAAGTTATCAAGAAAATATGAAGGTTTAATCGCCTAAAATAAAGACCGGTTCCATATCAAGTAAAGATGATTTCTGAAAATTGATCAAAGGAAAATTCAACCACCGGCGTATAATCTTAAGGTTTATATGACACTTTTTAACCAAATTCCTGGTATTCAAGTTGGGCATGCCCAAAATTTAGCAGCCGCTACAGGTTGTACTGTCGTTTTAACCACCGCTGGGGCCATTTGTGGCGTCGATCAGCGCGGCGGCGCGCCGGGTACGCGAGAAATAAGCCTGCTCCAGCCTATGCATCTAGTTGAAAAGGTGAATGCGGTTCTATTGGCCGGTGGCAGCGCCTTTGGTCTGGCCGCCGCCGATGGAGTGATGCGCTGGCTGGAAGAGCATCATTTCGGCCTGGACGTAAACGTGGCCTACGTACCCATTGTCCCGGCCGCGGTTTTGTTTGATCTACTTATCGGTCGGAGCGATATTCGGCCCGATACAGCTATGGGGTACGCGGCTTGCCAGAACGCCGTCACCGAGCCGTCAGAGCCGCAAGCCGGCTCTATTGGCGCCGGAACCGGAGCCACGGTGGGCAAGATCCTTGGGCCGCAAGCGGCGGTGAAGGCGGGCGTCGGCACGGCTGTGATCGAGGTGAGGCCCAATCTTTTTGTGGGAGCGCTCATTGCCGTCAACTGTTTTGGCGATGTAATCGATCCGCAATCGGGGCAGATTTTGGCCGGAGCGCGAAAATTGCCAGACGGGGGCTTTGCCGATACCATGCAGGTGATGAAACAAACAACGGGAGCTTTTATCAAACCTGGGAACACGGTGATTGGCCTCGTGGCCACCAATGCCCCGTTGTCTAAAGAGACGGCCAACAAAGTGGCGCAAATGGCCCATAACGGTTTAGCCCGTACAATCAGGCCGACCCACACCATGTTTGACGGGGACACCCTGTTTGCCCTATCCACCGGCCAGGGACAGCCGGGAGATGTGAACCTGATCGGGGCTTTCGCCGCCGAGGCTGTTGCTCAAGCCGTGATCGATGCGGTGCAGCAGGCCACGTCGCTGGCCGGCGTACCGGCCCTCCGAGATTTAACAACTAAGGCCTAGCCGTTTGTCTATCCTTCACAACGCATAAGGGTAGCTACAGTTAGAGCTTTTGGAAGGAATGGAAATAGTGATGGTTTCTGTAACCACTGAACTGGAAAATTACGTTCTCGACGAGGAGTTAGGTCGAGGCGATTTGACAATTGCCTATCAGGGGCATCGTAAAGCCGACGGCAAGACGGTCGCCATTAAGGTCGTTGCTCCACAATTTATGTTCGATGAGTTTTTCGTCCAGCGTTTCAAGGACATTACCCGCCAGACCCTAAAACTAGATCATCCCAATATTGTCCGCACTCATGAGGTGGATCAGGAAGAGAACACCCTCTACATTGTCCGAGAGTTCATCGATGCCCAACCGCTGGCGAAAATCATCGAGGCGGAAGGCCCTCTGCCCCCGCAGCGGATGCTGACCATTGCCCGCCAGATTGCGGCGGCCCTCGATTATGCCCACCAAAAATCGATTATGCACGGCGATTTGTCGGCTAAACGGGTTTACATTGGTCCGGAAGATCACGTCACCGTGGCCGATTTCGGGCAGACCCAGGCGATGGTCGGCACCAGTTTGGTCAAACAAGGCTTTGCCATTGGCTCGCCGGAAACGCTGGCTCCGGAACGGGTTAAAGGCCAGGGACCGAGCCGCTATTCTGACCTGTATTCGTTGGGGGTGTTGTGTTATCAAATGTTAAGTGGGCAACCGCCGTTTACCGGTGAGGTCGCGGCGGTGCTGCATGCGCAAGCCTACGAACAGCCCCGCCTGCTACACGCGGTTAATCCTGACATCTCTATTCCACTGAGTGAAGCCGTTAGTCGCATGCTCTCAAAAGGGTTGGAACTGCGGTACACCACCGGTGCGGAATTTACGCGGGCCTTAACAGCGGCGACGGAGGGATCAGCCCCGGTGCGAACCTCATCAACCGCCAAACCACAGCTCACGGGCGTTGAGCAAGCGCCTGTCTCGATCTTTAGCCAGCCGTGGTTGTGGGGCATATTGGTAGTGCTGTTGATTTTGTTCCTACTGGCGGCTGGTTTTGTCACCGTGTCGGCCTGGGTGGCCTGGCAGTCCAATGCCAGCGAGATAACAGAGGCGATGCCCGCACTACCGCCTACCGCCGGCGAGTCGAATACTCCGGCTACACAGCCGGCCACGCAACCGCAGCCAGAGTCGGCTCAGGTTGTTCTGGTGCCGCTAACGCCCAGTGCAACCCCCACCGCCCCGTCGCCAACCGCCGTGCCGGCCACGCCCACGGTCACATCAACACCCGTTCCGATTCCTACCCCCGGTCCGCCGGTAATCGAGGCCAACAGCCCGTTCACCAATTTAAGATTGGCCCACGCGATTTCATCGGACAGCGAGCCGGAGAAGGTCGGTACCCACTTTTTACCTAACAATGATCCGATCTACTTATTCTTCGACTACGGACGTATCGAAGCCGGCACCCCGTGGGCCCACCGTTGGACCTGGGGTGATACCGAGCTTGATATTTATGAAGATGTCTGGCCCAGCAGTTACTCGGAAACCGGCACAGCCTGGGTGTTCTATGGTCCAACCGGTGGGTTCCGGCCCGGCCCTTATAAAGTCACGCTGGAAGTCGATGGTGAAGTAGTTGGCACAGCCACATTTGTTGTTGAGGAAGGTGGGTTGTAAGAAAGTTTAATTTGACACACTCTATATAAGTAACTATAATCGACTTAACAAATGAATATTAGTACCTTCGGGGCAGGGTGAGTTGAATTCTTAACAGATGCAACAATTCCCGACCGGCGGTGAGGCTGTGAAGGGCAGCCAAGCCCGCGAACGCTAACCCACCTTAGGTGATGTGGTCATCAAACAACAAACCACTAGTTAGCGCCGATTCAGTGAAAATCTGAAGCCGACGGTATAGTCCGGATGAGAGAAGGTTATGCTTTAGAATACCCTTTCTTTTAAGATTCTACAGGCAACCGCTCCGAAGTGCGTCTGCGTACTTCGGATTTTTGTTTATAGGGCGGTTAAAAGCGGGATGAATGTTGGCATATCGCCGGATCGGTCTGAATCGATCCGCAACCGGGCGATCTGTCTATGTTTGCTTACCCAGCCGCTGCCGGCCCATCGATGCGGTTGTTGATAATCTTGAAGCTTCGTTTTGTATTTTGAAGTTACTCTGCCCCGAATGTTGTGATAACGTTCGGGGCTTTTTGTTTTAGCACAATCTGATTTACTGGAAGACAGGGAGATAACGCCATGCAACAAACCATTAAGATTGCACCATCTCAACAAGTTCATCCCTTAGAACATCGACCTGGAGTTCAAAAACGTCGATGGCGAAAAAATCGGCTGGAGTTGATCGCGCTGCCGGCCGGAATCGTTTTGCTGATCAGTCTATGGGCGCTTATAGCCAAAGTCGGCGATTACCCCACTTTTATCTTGCCCGATCCGCTCAGTGTGTTCAATAAATTGGTTGAAATTACGTTTGATGGCACGCTCTGGCATCACACCCAGACGACATTGGTCGAGATTGTGGGCGGGTTGGCCTTGGGTTTATCGACCGCGACAATCCTGGGCTATCTGCTGGCGAAAAGCCCGCTACTGGAGCGATTGACCGGTCCTTACATTGTGGCCTCACAGTCGGTCCCGGCGGTGGCAATTGCCCCACTGCTGGTCATTTGGTTTGGTTCCGGCCAAATCAGCAAAATTCTCATCTGTGCGTTGGTGGTATTTTTCCCCATTTTGGTTAATACCATTGTCGGCATTCGTTCCGTCGATAAGGGTTTGAAAACGTTGATGCGGTCGCTGCAGGCTAATCGCTGGCAGACGTTCATCATGTTGGAAGTTCCGGCGGCGATGCCGGTGCTGCTCGGCGGGTTGAAAATAGGGGTCACGCTGTCGGTGATTGGCGCGGTAGTTGGTGAGTTTGTTGGGGCTGATCGAGGGCTGGGCTATCTCATCAGCCTATCGAAAGGGTTGTTTAACACCCCGATGATGTTTGCGGCCCTGATTGCTTTGGCCGCTATATCACTGAGTTTGTATTTGATTGTCACCGGGTTAGAGCGTTGGTTGCTGGCCTGGCGTCAATAATATCAAAGGAGAAGAATAAATAATATGAAGACACGCTGGTTACCAATCTTTCTATTGGTAGGCTTATTAATCCTGGCCGGTTGTTCAGCCAGCGCCCAGGAAGAGACGGTCAAACCACCTGCGGAAATTCAAAAGGTAACTTTAGGGGCAGGCTATATTCCCAATGTTCAATTTGCTCCATTTTATGTAGCTCAGAGCAAAGGCTTTTATGCCGATGAAGGGCTTGAAGTAGAAATCGAGTACGGTTTTGAAACCGATTTCATTGCTCTAACCGCTCAAGGCGAGCGCGAGTTTGCGCTGGCCAGCGGCGATCAGGTGATCTTGGCCCGCTCCCAAGAGGTGCCGATCACATATGTGATGAAATGGTATCAACGTTACCCCGTAGGCCTGATGTCTCCATCTGAGAAAGGGATAACCCAACTAAGCGATCTAGTCGGCAAGAAAATTGGTCTGCCCGGCTTTTTTGGGGCCAGCTTTATCGGCTGGAAGGCGTTGGTTCAAGAAGGCGGGCTGGATGAAAACAAGCTTACACTGCAAGATATCGGCTTCACTCAGGCAGCCGCCATCCAGCAGGGCGCCGTCGATGCTACGATGGTCTATATTGTCAACGAACCTATCCAGCTCGAAAATGAAGGCATTAATGTTGACGTCATCGAAGTCTCCGATTACATTGACTTAGTCTCAAACGGCATCGTGGTTGGCGACAAGTTGATGGCCGAAAATCCGGATCTCGTTCAGCGAATGGTTAACGCCAGCCTGAAGGGGTTGAGCTACACTATCGAACATCCGGACGAAGCGTTTGAAATTGTACGGAAGGTCATCCCTGAAATGACCGATGAGGAAGCGCCGGTTCAAAAGCAAGTTTTGGATGCTTCGATCGAACTGTGGCGCAGCGATCAGCTTGGCGTTTCAAGCCCTGAATCCTGGCAGACGTCGCTCGATTTTATGAAGGGAACCGGTCTGCTTGAGGGCGACGTCACGCTTGAAGAACTTTACACTAATCAGTTCGTTGAGGAGCAGTAGTTTTACCTGTTATGGTCTCGCCGATTCTGCAAGTAAAATCACTGACAAAGGCTTATGAAACAACTTATGGTGAACTACTTGTAGTCGATAACATCAATTTTTCAGTGATGCCCGGCGAATTTGTCTGTATTGTCGGGCCATCGGGCAGCGGCAAGACTACTCTCTTGCAGATGCTAGGCGGACTGCTGACGCCGACCGAAGGCGCGGTGTTACTGGCTGGCCAGCCGTTGGTAGCGCCACCTCAAGAAATCAGTATGGTCTTCCAAAAACCCAACTTAATGCCGTGGCGAACGGTGTTAGATAATGTGACCTTACCACTTCAAATTCAAGGCGTTCCCCGTCAAGAAGCCAATGAGAAAGGCCAACGCATATTACAACTGGTGGGCTTAAGCGAATTCGCTCAAGCCCACCCTCGGGAACTATCAGGCGGGATGGAGCAGCGCGTGGCCGTGGCCCGGGCGCTGGTGCAGCAGCCTCGTATTCTCCTGCTGGATGAGCCGTTTGGCGCCCTCGATGCGCTGACCCGCGAACGTCTCAACCGCGAAATCCTCCACTTATGGCGAACCCAAAAGTTGACAGCCATTATGGTGACCCACAATATCCATGAAGCGGTTCTCCTGGCCGACCGGGTGTTGGTACTCAGTCCTCGGCCAGCGGTCATCGCCGCCGATTTTCAAATCGATCTCCCTCGGCCCCGGCCTCAGGGTATTGAATATCGTGAATCGTTCGGAGCGCTGGCTTACCAAATACGGCAAGCGATTCGAGAATAACTTTACCCTCGTCCAAGCTGAACTAATTGCCAACCTCAACCAAACTCTCAACTCCCTCCGGGATTTTTTTGGCGATGCCTAGACAGGCTCTTCCACGAATGGTATAATTTGTTAGGCCGTTAGATTTGTTCGAAACATTAGAGGATGTGACTCAGGGAGAATAGCCCAATGCCCAAAGAAAAAGTGCTTATCGTTGACGATGAGAAAGATGTTCTTGATCTTTGTAAACGAATCCTCGAAACTCAGGGCTACGACGTAAGAACCGCCGGCAGCGGTTATGAAGTTATCGAGTTAACCAATCGAGAGCATTTTGACTTGCTGCTAACCGACATCAAAATGCCAGGCATGAGTGGGTTAGAAATTGCTCAAATCTTAAAACAGTCCGACCCGGGAATTATTTGCGTGACTATGACCGGGTTTAGTACGATGGATATGGCCATCAATGCCGTCAAGCTGGGTATTGATGAATTTATCCTAAAACCGTTCACTCCTCGAGATTTAAATGTTGCCGTTACCAAAGCTTTGGAGAAAGAGCGACTCAAAAAAGAAAATTTTCGGTTGCGTTCGTTAATTCCGCTCTTTGAATTAAATAAAAATTTAATGAGAACCACTAACGAACTCGATCTACTTGACCATCTCATCGAAATTGCCTCAAAAGAAACAAAGGCTAATTTTGTTGGCCTTTATATTGTTGATAAAGATGGTCAACTTGTCACCCGCTTTGACTGTACCAAATCACACTATACCAAGCAGAATGAAGTAGCCAGCAACGCTTTGGCCCAAGAAACGATTGAAATAGGCCAGCAGTTGGTGTTCAATATTACTGAGCCAGAACTGAACCATCACAACATTCTTAAAAATTTGGGGTCTGTTTCCGTTATCAGCACGCCGTTGAAGTCGCAGAATGCGAATTTGGGCGCTTTGGTCTTAGCCCGTGAAGAAAGTAGTTTTGCCCCCAGTGACAGCGAATTCCTATCGGTATTGTGCGGGCAGGCCAGCATCGCCTTGGAGAATGCCCGTCTTTTTACGGAAATTCAAGAGGCTTACAAACAACTCAAGCAGCTCGATCATATGAAAAGTGAGTTTATCAACATTGCCGCCCACGAACTCCGAACGCCGTTGGCCATTTTGATGGGTTACGCCACCGTGTTGGAAGAAGAGGCTGATGATCTTCAGAAAAATTATCTGGCTCACATTAATCGAAACGCGATGCGGTTGCGGTCCCTCATTGACAATATGTTGAATTTGCAGCACC
This sequence comes from Anaerolineales bacterium, assembly GCA_020634855.1. GTDB lineage: Bacteria > Chloroflexota > Anaerolineae > 4572-78 > J111 > JAGRBY01. The sequence continues at coordinate 237,329 of JACKAU010000010.1, read as the reverse complement.
TTGAAAGCGGTACCGTCGCCTTAACCCGCGATTCTGTTACCTTGGTAGAAGCGCTGCAAGAAGTTACCCAAGATATTTCCTTATTGGTCAAAGAGAAACAGATTGATATTAACATCGACATTCCGCCTGATTTCCCGGAAATGACCATCGATCGCGAAAAGTTTGATTTAATCCTGATGAACCTTATTCACAACGCGGCCAAATTTACACCGCCCGGTGGAAAAATCAATTTCCGCGCCGCGAACATCGACAATCAGGCCCACATGGCCCTCAATAATACCGGTATCGTGATTCCCCAAGAGTTCTTGAATCGTATTTTTGACCGGTTCTATCAAATTGAGCATACCTTGACCCGTGAACATGGCGGAGCCGGTCTGGGGTTAGCCATTGTGCGCGGCATGGTTGAAGTGTGCGGCGGTAAAATTTCAGTAGAGAGCAATGAGGAAACGGGAACAACGTTTACTTTTATGCTGCCGCTTGATAACTCCCACTTAAATAATCGCAGACTGATCCTTTAACCGGGATTGGACTAAATCACAAATTTCCCGGTAACAACCGGCCAAACTGGCCTCATCCAGCGCAAACCAGTGGATACGCTCGTCTTCTAATCGAAACCAATTGAACTGCTGCCGGACAAACCGGCGCGTTTCTTTTTTGATCAAGGCCACCGCTTCATCTAAACTAATCTCCCCTACTATAAACTGCCCCATCTGCCGGTAGCCCAGCCCGGACATCGCCGGCAGATCCAACCCATACCCGGCCTCCACCAATCGGCGAACTTCATCGAGCAGTCCCATCGCCATCATCTGGTCAATCCGCCGGTCGATGCGCTCATACAGCAACTCACGCGGCATTGTCAACCCAATTTGCAGCGTATGAAATCGCTGCCCTCGCTTAGCCTGATGCTGACTAATCGGAATACCGGTTTTTTCATAGACTTCCAAGGCCCGGATCACTCGCCTGATATTATGAGGGTGGATCTTTTCCGCCGCTGCCAGATCGACCGCCGCCAGCCGGTCGTGCAGCGCCTGACCGCCCTCCATTTCCGCCAGCGCCTCCAATTCGGCCCGTAGTTCCGGGTCCGGCGGCACCCGTGGAATGCTCCAACCCTCGACCACCGCCTGCACCCATTGGCCCGTGCCGCCGACCAGCGCCGGCAAGCGACCTCGTTCGTGAATCGCCTCGATAACGGTATAGGCTCGTTCTTGAAAATCGGCGGCAGACATCACCTGATCGGGATGGACGACATCGATCAAATGGTGGGGAACAAGCGCCTGCTCCTCCGGCGTGGCTTTAGCCGTGCCGATATCAAGCCCTCGATAAATCTGCCGCGAATCGGCAGAGATAATTTCGATATCCAAATCGCGGGCCAGTTGCACCGAAAGCGCCGTCTTGCCCACCGCCGTAGGCCCAACGAGAACGAGTAAAGGTTTTTTGGTCATAGGAAAAATAACAGGGGATAATCGGACAAATCGCTGATTGTGCTGACAGGCCAATCCTCGATTTGGGACAGAATTCTCTATTCCGACCAACCGCCGACCACCGAAGGTCAACAACGTCTCCGTTTTTCGGTGGTCAGCGATCAACGGCCGGCCAGCGATATTACGCTAATTCATAAATTTCCGAATATTTGCGCTTGATATAATTGAGATAAGGTCCGGCCTTGATCCCGTCATCGCCGGTGACTCGTTGGATCAATTCATTGGCGGTGAATTTTCGACCGTGCCGGTGAATATGCTCTCTAAACCACTCCAGCAGCGCTCCAAACTCACCCTTGGCAAACTGCTCCGGCAAATCGGGAAGATCTTTTAGGGTCTGGCTGTAGAATTGCAGCGATAGAATGTTGCCCAAGGTATACGTGGGAAAATAGCCCATCATCCCACCCGACCAATGGATATCTTGTAGCACGCCCTTGGCGTCGTCGGGCGGCGTTAAGCCCAGGTACGACTCCATTTTAGCGTTCCAGGCCTCCGGCAGATCGGCCACCTTCAGGCTGTTGGTCAACAGCGCCTGCTCCAACTCGAACCGCAGAAAAATGTGCAAGTTGTAGGTTACTTCATCGGCTTCAACTCGAATCAGTGACGGCTTAGATTTATTGATGGCCCGATAAAACACCTCGCGATCAACTGCGCCGAACTGCTTGGGGAAAAATTCTTGTAATTTAGGGTAGTAGAATTGCCAGAACTCACGGCTACGCCCTACCACGTTTTCCCACAACCGCGATTGCGATTCGTGGACCCCTAGCGACGTCCCTCCGGCCAGCGGAGTACCTTCCAGAGTCGGGTCGCTGTTTTGCTCGTAAAGCGCGTGTCCGCCTTCATGCAGCGTTCCAAACAAGGCGGAGGCGATCATTTCTCGATGAAACCGAGTAGTGATCCGCACATCGTTAGTAGAGAAACTGGTGGTAAACGGATGGGCCGATTTATCCTGCCGCCCTCGCTGCATATCGAAGCCAATCGCTTGTAACGGCAGCAGGCCAAAGTCCCACTGAGTTTGCTCATCGAACTCCTGCTGCAAAACAAAATCATCGACCACTTCTTGATGCTCGGCAATAGCCTGCACCAACGGCACCAGTTCGGCCTTGAGTTCGTCGAACACCTGTTGCACGTCAGACGCCTTCATATCCGGCTCGTACTGGTCGAGTAGGGCATCATAAATGCTCTCCTCATAGCCGTAAGCCTCGGCCACCTGGATATTGAGGTCAACAATTTTGGCCAGGATATCTTGAAATTGCGAGAAATCCTTTTCGGCCCGGGCTTTGGTCCACACCTGCTGCCCCATTGAAAAGGTGCGGCTCATCTCTTCGACCAATTTCGGCGGCAGTTTACGCGCTTTATCATAATCGCGTTGGATCACCCGAATCAGGCTGGCCTCATCCGAGTCGTAATCGAACTCGGCCTGGGCCAAATCCGCCAGCAACTCACCGATTTCGGCGGCGGTGAACATTTCGTGGCTGATTTTACTGAGCGTGCTAAGCTGCTCGGCCCGGGCCGCCGCGCCGCCGGGCGGCATATAGGTTTGCTGATCCCAGCCCAACACCGCCGCCGCGTGGTTGATATTTTGAATATCTTTCAGTTTTGAATTGAGCGTATCTAATTTTGCTTGCAATAGAGCCTCCATTGAAAATACCAAACCTGGAGCGACAAAGCTTGCTTTGTCAGACAAAGTAAACTTTGTCGCTCCGGTAATTCCCGTCTTCGATTAATCTTCACCCAAACTCAGCACCGTCATAAACGCCTCCTGCGGAATCTCGACGCTGCCGACCATTTTCATCCGTTTCTTCCCCTTTTTCTGCTTTTCCAGTAGTTTGCGCTTGCGGGTAATATCGCCCCCGTAACATTTGGCCAGCACATCTTTTCGCAGCGCTTTCACGTTAGCCCGGCTAATGACCTTCTTGCCGACTGCCGCCTGAATTGGCACCACAAACATTTGGCGGGGGATGACATCTTTGAGTTTGCTGACCAACTTTTGACCGCGCGGATAGCTCTGTTCGCGGTGAACAATCACGCTCAGGGCATCGACCGGCTCGCCGTTGACCAGCACCTCCAACTTGACCAGATCGCCGGGCCGGTAATTGTCAAACCGATAATCGAGTGAGGCATAGCCCCGCGTCACGCTCTTAAGCTGATCATAGTAATCGACAATCATCTCCGACAGCGGAATCAGATACTCCATCAGCACCCGCGTTTCGTCCAGATATTCCATTTTAATGAACTCACCGCGCCGCCGGGTGGTGATCTCCATAATAGGGCCGATGTAATCGGCGGGGGTGTAGATACTGATGTGCATCCACGGTTCGGCAATGGTGTCGATGTAGTTCGGGTCGGGCAGATCGGCCGGGTTGTCGATAATGACCACTTCGCCGTCTTTTCTGAGAATTTCATACTCAACGCTGGGCGCGGTCGCCAGCAGATCGAGATCATACTCCCGCTCCAACCGCTCCTGAATAATTTCCATGTGGAACAACCCCAAAAAACCCACCCGAAAACCAAAGCCCAAGGCCTGGCTCGTTTCCGGCTCGTAAATGAGCGAGGCATCGTTGAGTTGCAGTTTTTCCAAAGCATCTTTCAGCAAGGTGTAATCGTCGGATTCCGTCGGGAAGAAGCCGGCGAAAACCATCGGCTTGATCGGTTCGTAGCCCGCCAGCGGTTTGATCCGGTTAGCGCCGCCCTCATCGATAATCGATTGTAGCGTGAAAGTATCGCCGACCCGCACATCCCGAATCGTTTTCAAGCCCGTGGCCACATAACCGACTTCGCCGGTACTCAACTGATTGATCGGCTTCATCCCCGGCTGAAAAATGCCGACTTCCAGCGGTTCGACCGTCCGTTTAGTGGCGATCAAATGGAGGTCATCTTTTTTATTCAATTTGCCATCAACAACACGCACATAAGCGATCACGCCCTTATAGGCGTCATAGTGGCTGTCGAAAATCAGGGCGCGAGGCGGGGCGTCCGCATCGCCTTTGGGCGGCGGAACCCGCTCGATCAGCTTTTCCAGCAAGGCATCAACGCCCTCCCCGGTTTTGGCGCTCACCGCCAGCACATCGGCCGCATCGAGGCCGATCAGGTCTTCGATTTCCTGGGCCACTTCATCGGGCCGGGCCGAAGCCAGATCGACTTTGTTGACCACCGGAATAATCTCCAGATTGTAATCAAGGGCCAGATAAAGGTTGGCCAGCGTTTGGGCCTGAATCCCCTGGGTCGCATCGACCACCAAAATCGCACCTTCGCACGCGGCCAACGCCCGGCTGACTTCGTAAGTAAAATCCACGTGGCCAGGCGTGTCGATCAGGTTGAGCTGATAGGCCTGGCCGTCGCCGGCGGTGTAGGCCATCCGCACCGCCGAAGCCTTGATGGTGACCCCTTTTTCCCGCTCCAAATCCATCCCATCGAGCACCTGCTCCTGCATTTCCCGCTCGGAGATGGTTCCGGTGCGCTGCAGCATACGGTCGGCCAGGGTACTCTTCCCGTGGTCGATATGAGCGATGATACAAAAATTTCTAATATGTGTTTGATCCATTTTCAGTTCTAGGTTTTTTAGTTTAGAGATAAAGTAAAATTATACACCACGGTCAGAATAAATTGAAACGGTGCGTGGGGGTGTGAGGGCGAGTCTAGTCAAGCCAACCCTGATCACTAAGAAACTCGCTGATTGACTCAGCCGCCAAGCGATGTCCGGCGGGCGTCCAGTGCTGGTCGTGGCGAAAGTGCAGCGGCGGTGTATCGGGTTGGGCGGCCGCGTCGCGAAAGATGGGCAGCAAATCAAGATGGGCGATGCCCTCAGCGGTGAGAAACGCGTCGAGGCGGTGGTTGGGCGCGTCGAGGTCTAAGTTGAGGTTTTGCATGGTAGGATTGGCCGCCAGCGTTCGCTCCCAGGCTTCGGGGTAAACCTGCTCCGGCGCACCGATAACGACCACCGCCAGCCGCGAGCCCCGTTGTTCGACCTCGTCGCGCAGCCGGCGGATAATCGCCTCAGTCACATCCCAAGCCGCTGCAAACCGCTCATCGGGCGGGTCTTGATACACAAAAAAAGGAATAGGCACGCTGGGATGTTTGGCCCGGATCACCGCCTCGCCCCCCAAAATTCCGCTGGGGCCAAGTTGCTGCACCACCGGCGGAATGTCGCGCAAATACGGCATCAAGAAACGGTAAAGCGCCGACCAACGCCACAGCGTATCGGCCGCGCCCAGCAGCGGCGGTTGATGATCATCGTCAAGCTGCGGCGCGACCTGCTGCGGATTGGTTTGCAAGGCTGTGCGTTCAAGCTCGGCTACCTCCTCTTGAACGGGCGGCGGCTGTAATTCGCCGCTTGGCGACAGCGTAAAGAATTCTTTCTGCTGGCTGCCCCCGTTGCGCTCGATCTCTAGCGGGCCGTAGTTATTGACGGCATCATTTCTAATGAAGAAGGCCAGCAAGACCACATCCGGCTCATACCGAAACCCCTCGGCTACGTAAAAGATAGCCTCCTGATCTGTACCCCAACCACCGACGCCGGCATTTAGCACCTCGACCGGTTGATCAAGCGAGTCGGCTAGTAGCCCTTCAAGCTGCTTGTGGTAAGTCTGGTCGAGATTGACTTGCAGCGCCTCGCCAAAAGAATCAGCCAGCGACAGCACCCGAAAAGCGCCGTCAGGATTATCGTAACCGATGTCTCGATCCCGCAGACCGCGAGCATTGACGCGCACGTCGGCTTCAAACTCATTGTAATCGCTGTGAAAAACGCCGCCGCTATAAGGAATATGCCACCAGCCGAACAGCGGGTGCGCCTCCCAGATCGACGGGTTCGGCTGCGGCGGCGGGGCCAACCCCACCAGCCGAATCGCCATTTCCAGCAACAGCAGTGGCGCCAATAGTCCAACAACGATAAGGATTAAGCGGGCGGTGAAGGAGATTGGTTCGGAATTTTGTTTAGTCATCGGCTAGCAATTCTGCAAAAAAGGTCAAAGCGTATCTTACCCATCCCCTCAGTTTCACGCAACTGTTTTTCAAGAAAAAACCCCGCTGTGGTGAGCGAGGTTTTGCCACTATTTTCTGGGTTCAACAACCGGTTACCCTTCCGCGCCAAACTGTATCTCCATCGTGCCCAAACGCAGATAATCACCGGGATGGATAGCCGTCAGTTGGCGGGGCAGAATTTGAACGCCGTTGACAAATGTACCGTTAGTGCTGTCCAAATCCTCGATATACCATTGGCCGTCTTTGCGTAGAATCCGGCTGTGCCGACGCGAAACCCCCAACTGCTTGCCGCCGTGCGGCTCCAAATCGATATCGGGCATCTCGTCTTTATGAAGCCGGCCCACAATTAATTCGGTTCGGTCACCGAACGAAATTTGTTCACCGCTTTCAATTAATCTTAATGACATCGCAACTCTCCATTATCCAGGCATGATACCAATTAATTGAAATTTGGCAACTGCCTATTTGGAGAGTGGCAACACCAGAATCTTACTAAAGGAAACCCTTTCCCTTTGACCGATACGAACCTTCAAAATTGACGTTAAGCCGATTGACCGCTGCTCACTGACTGCCGACCGCCGAAAAATAAGTATGTTCGTTGAAGTTCGGCGGTCACCGGTCGGCGGTCTGTCGTCGGAAACCTGTAAGGTCTCAACAGGAAGTTAAGTACAATTAAGCACCTGCATCGCGTCGTGGACGCTGAGATGAATGTGATCGTTCCCCACTTCGTCCACAAAGCCGATAGATTGCAATCGATCCATAACTGGCCCCTTAATATCCGCCATGTGGAACTCTACCCCGGCGTCGCGTAGCTCTGAGATCAGCGACTCAAGCGTTTCCAGCGCACTGGAGTCGATAAAGTTGATCGCAGCGCCAATGAGAACCAAATGTTTGACCTCCGGCCTATCGGCCACCATCTGCAATACGGTGTCTTCCAGATACTTGGTGTTGGCAAAGTAAAGGCTCTCGTCAACGCGGATGGTCAGCACGTGCGGGCAGGTTTTGACCTGGTGGCGCAGCACGTTACGATACGTTTCGCTGTTACCCAGACGGCCAACAACGGCCATGTGCGGCCGGCTGGTGCGCCAGACATACAACAGAATGGCCGCCGCCGCCCCCACCAGAATCCCGGTTTCGATTCCCACGAGCAGCACCGCCCCAAAGGTTATGATCATCGAAGCCGCATCGGCTTTGTTGTAACGCCAGACGTGCTTAAAGGCCGCCACGTCGATTAACCCGACCACGGCTACGATAATAATCGCCGCCAGCACTGCTTTCGGCAAGAAGTAGAAAATCGGGGTGAGAAAAACCACGGTCAACCCAATCAATACCGCCGTGATGATCGACGCCAGGCCGGTATTGGCCCCGGCCGCAAAGTTGACCACCGACCGGCTGAACCCGCCGGTGACCGGATAGCCGCCGGTAAACGTGGCCCCAAAATTAGCCGCCCCCAAGGCAATCAACTCCTGATTAGCCTCCACCTTCTCACGGCGTTTACTGGCCAGCGATTTAGCCACGGAGATACTTTCCATATACCCCACAAAACTGATGGCCAGCGCCGTGGGCAACAGCACCTCCCACAGCGACAGATCGAAATAGGGCAGACTCAGCGGCGGCAGTCCCGCCGGCACATCGCCCACAATCGAAACCCCGGCGGTCTCGTTTAGCCCAAACAGCCACACTACCAGCGTACCGCCCAACACCACTATCAACGGCCCCGACTTGGTAATCGGCACCACCAGTGGCTCGGCTACACCCAGCCGTTTAAGCTGCCGGCCTAACCCTTGCTTGAAATAAAAGAGAACCACGATACTGGCCAAGCCGATGGCCACCGTGACCGGATTACTGGCGGTAAAATTGGCCGCAGCGTAAAACACCTGTTCATAAAAATGCTCGGTCGAGGGCATCGACAGTCCCAGCAAGTGCTTGACCTGACTAAAGCCGATGACGATGGCGGCAGCGCTGGTAAAACCGGCTAGCACCGGATGGCTCAAAAAATTAACCAAAAATCCCAGCCGGACCAGTCCCATCACCAGTTGAATGATACCAACCAGAAAGGCCAGGGTGATCGCCAAGCGAATGTATTCGCCGCTGCCCGTCTCGGCCAGCGGGGCGACGCCGGTCGCCACCAGCAGCGAGACAATGGCCACCGGTCCAACCGCCAGGGTGCGGCTGGTGCCCAACAACCCGTAGATAATCAGCGGCACAATGCTGGCATACAGTCCCACCTCAGGCGGCAGTCCGGCCAGCAGGGCATAAGCCATCCCTTGCGGCACCAGCATAATCGTCACAATCAGGCCGGCCATCATATCGCCAACTAAATCTTCCCGCCGATAGTTGACCAACCAGTTCAAAAAAGGTAAATAGTGCGCCAGCGATCCACTTTTTGTTTTGCCCACCGGCGTAGCCGTATTGAGAGAGTTTAATGCCATAAGTTTTAGTCCTTGCCCTTTAAGATAATCGCATTTTTTCTGCTGCCAGAGTATCATGTTCCGTTAAAGTACGTGTAAAGCATAGGTAAGGGTTGTGTAAGGAAAGTAAAGAGGGCTTCACATTTAATTGGGTCGCGACTAAACCAGCCCTATCTCCCCATTTCTAATCTCCATCTCTCTCAATATTGAACCTCTCCCGCACCTTGCCCTCTCTTAACTCCCAAACTCCTGTAGCGATCCGCCGGATAAACGTCCGGTCGTGGACGACGGCCAGTACTGTGCCGGAGAAATTTGTCAGGGCTTGCTCGAAGCGCTCCCGGCCGGGGATATCGAGATGGTTGATCGGCTCGTCGAGGACCAAGAAGTTACAGCCCTGGGCAATCAACCGGGCCAGCATCAGCCGGGCGCGTTCGCCGAAGCTGAGGTTACCGTTTTTGACAAAAACCTCGTCGCCGGAGAAAAGAAAGGCGTGCAGAAAACTACGAATCTCGGTCTGGCTCATCTCGTCGGCTACGGTTTGAATGGTACCATAGGGCGTTGACTCAGCCGCCAGCACCTCTTGCTCCTGGGCCAGGTAGCCAAGCTTGACTCCCGCTCCCACCCGAATCTGGCCAGCTTTCGGCTCCATCTGGCCGGTAATCAGCCGTAGGAGAGTCGTCTTGCCCGCCCCATTCGGTCCCACCAAAACGATACGCTCGCCGTGGGTTAGCGTCAGCGAGACATCCTCAAAAAGCACTCGATCGCCAAAAGCCATGCTTACATTCTCCAGCGTCAACACCTGACGAGCGCCGCGATCATCGGGCGAAAAGTCGAGCTTCAACCCCCACTGCTGGCCTGGCTTATCGACGCGATCCTCGGTCAGCAGTCGTTCGATGCGTCGTTCGATATCCTTAGCTCGACCCACCGTCGCCGCGCTGCGATTGGCGAAAAAGGCTTTGGCAAATTTATCCGGCGTGTCCGCCTTACCGCCGCGCCGGAACTTAGCTTGCCCCCGCAGATGCCGGGCCGACTCCTGCAAACGGGCAATCTCGTCCTGCTGATCCTGGTAAGCCTGCCACTGCTGCTCGACTTCTCGGGCCAAAGTATCGAGATAGGTGCTGTAGTTGCCGGCTACATCGCGCAACATGTGCGTGGTGGGATCGAGCGCCAGGGTGCGGGTGGTCACGGCATCCAAAAAGGTACGGTCGTGCGACACGATCAGCACCGCTCCCTCGTAACTGCCAAGCCAATTTTCCAGCCAGGCCAGCGCGTCGATGTCCAGATGGTTAGTTGGCTCGTCGAGGAGCAGTAGTTGTGGCCGGCGGATGAGCAGCTTTGCCAGCCCCAGCCGCGTCTTCTGCCCACCGCTAAGACGGGCTACCGGCAAGTCGCGCGGGACTTCGGCCAAATCCAGACCGTCGAGAATGGCGGCCAAATGGGCTTCAAGGGCATACCCGCCGGCAGCTTCAAACCGCGCTTCGGCCTCGGCATAGGCTTGGGTCAAGGTCTCAAGCACCGTTGACTCGGCGGGTTCTGCCATCGCCTCGGCGCAGCGCTGCATATCGCTCCAGGCCCGGCTGTGTTGGGCCGTCGCTCCGGCGAGCCAATCGTCTACCGTTTCCTCGTCGGCGAAAATGAGCGCTTGAGCCAAATATCCCACTGTCGAGTCGGGCGGGTTGAGCGAAACCGATCCCTGATCGGCCGGTTCTAAGCCCGCAATAATCCGCAGCAGCGTCGTTTTACCTGAGCCGTTCGGCCCCACCAATCCGATCCGCTCCCCCCGGCTGACCACAAATGACATCTCCGAGAGGATGAGATCATCGCCATATCGTTTTGAAAGATTCGAAACTCGTAACATACATTACCCTCCTATAGTTTACCAATAAAAAAAGCCGCACAATAGTGGCGGCTTTTCGGGTCAGGAATCGTCAATCGACAACAAAAAAGCCGCAGGAATTTTGCCTGCGGCTCGTGGGTTAGTTTAAAACCTTCGATTAGGGAAAAAGAAATGACCAACAACACCCGACGGCAAAATCCGAAACATTCTGCGTGCAAATGGGGTTGTTGAACATCGGCTGTTTCCTTATCAATAGAATTAAAGCCAGTATACCCTAAATATCATTTAGATTCAATACCCAAAAATGCGAAATTAAAATTTTTGCCACACCTGATAGGCTGATTTATAATAAAATGACGATTATGTCAACATATTCTTACAGCTAAAACTAAGCTGAACGGGTCGGATTATGAGAAACCTGATGACAACTTATCTGTTTACGATTCTGATTATGATCCTCATTTCCGCGCTCATCAGCGCCTGTACCAACACCTCCACACCGCCCCCGACGGAAGAAGTGACTCCAGTCACCGCAGAACCACCGACAGCAACCGCCCCCTCCAGCCCGGTGGAGACGCCGACCGAGACCCCCACTGGCCCTCGCTACGGTCTGGTGACTGACCTAGGGGGCATCGATGACAACGCTTTTAACCAGCTTGTCTGGCAAGGCCTAGAACAAGCCGCCAAAGAACTAGATGTTGAGGTTGACTATTTAGACAGCGACGAAGAGACTGACTACACAGACAACATCAACAAGTTTGTCGGCGAAGGGTACAATGGAGTGGTAACCGTCGGTTTTCTAATGGCTGAAGCAACGGAGGCCGCGGCCGAGACATTTTCCGACGTTCCATTTGTGATTGTCGATTTTCCCAGCCAGGCCGATAACATTTTGGGGCTTCAGTTCGAGATGGACCAACCCGCTTTCCTGGCCGGTTATCTGGCCGCCGGCATGAGCCAGACGGAGACCGTTTGCACCTATGGCGGCGTTCGGGTAGAGCCGATTGTTCAATATATGGTCGGTTTTGAACGCGGCGTCAATTACTACAATCAGCAAAACGAGGCCGAAGTTAAGGTGTTGGGTTGGAAAACATCATCGTTGGTTGAAGGCGGCGGTGACGGCGTGTTTACCAACGATTTCGAAAACACCGAAATCGGGCGCGTCTTTGCCGAAAATTTCTTTGCCGAAGGATGCGATATCATCTTTCCGGTAGCCGGCCAGACCGGCTTAGGCTCAGCGGCAGCAGCGCAAGAACGAGGTTATGCGGTTATCGGCGTAGACATCGATCAGTTCGAGGCCGCGCCTGATCTGGGCGATGTCTATCTGACCAGCGTACTAAAACAAATGGATGTTGCTGTTTCTGAAGCCATAGAAACGATTGAGGCCGGCGCATTCAAAGGTGGTACTAATTATGAAGGGACTTTAGCCAACAAGGGGGTGGCTTTAGCTCCGTTTCACGACTACGAAGACGCGGTTCCGGCTGAACTGAGCGACGAACTCGAGCTTATCCGGCAGGGTCTCATCGATGGCGATGTCGCCACCGGCTGGCCGGTTCCCCGAGCCACCCCCACCCCCACCAGTGAGCCAGAAGATGAGACTAAGTCGGACAATGAGGAATCTCAGTAGAATATCTTAGATGCTATTGCCATCCTTCCAGACATCATAGAACAGATCGTACCCTTCCGGGTTAGCCCGCACATTCTTGAATTCGGAGCGGATGATGTTCCAATTTTTGGCCCAGTAGCTTAACCCCACCGGGCCGCGCTCCTGCATAATATCTTCCAACTGACACATCATCTGCCGGCGCTTTTCCACATCGAGCGTTTGTTCGGCCTGACGGAGGATCTTGATAAAATCCGGATCAACCCAGTGCGTTTCATTCCAGGACACGGGCTGGCCGTTCTCATCGGCGGTGTAGGCCAGGGCCAAAGCCATGGTATCGAGCGGGCGGTGGCCCCAACTGGTGATACCGAGATCAAGCTCAGTCCACTGTTCCCAATATTTGGCCGGCGCGACCATATTCAGTTCGATATTAAAGCCGCCGGGCGCCGCCAACTCTTTGAGCATATTGGCGATTTGGGTTTCCTCGGTATCATTTTTGGCGGTGAGTTGGACGGTCAGGCCATCGGGGTAACCGGCTTCGGCCAGTAGGGCTTTGGCTTGCTCCGGTTGGTAACTGGGAATGGGTTTCTCACAATAGGCCGGATGAATCGGCGCAACATGGGCATCGATTGCCAGATCGCCTTGATTGAGGTGGGCAAAGTCGAGGATTTTCTGGCGATCCTGGCACAGCTTTAGCGCGTTACGCACCCGGACATCATTCCAGGGCGGCTTGGTCACATTCATCCGCACCACTTGCCCTCGAGCCGTGCTGACGCCGTAAACACTAATACCGGGTGCGGTTTTGAGCGCATCCCATTCCTCTGCCGCCGGCAGAATTAACGTATCGATGACGCCGGCTTGCATCGCTTCAATGCGCTCGTCCGGCTCTAAATCGAAATAGGTCAGTTCATCCAGATAAGGCAGGGCCTCATTATCGGCCCCTGTGCGCCAGTAGTCGGCGCGACGCTTGAAAACGGCCCGATCGCCCTCGACAAATGACTCCAGGGTAAATGGCCCGGTGCCAACCGGCTGTTCAATGAAGTTGCCCTCAAAAGTACGGGGCAAAATAATAGCCGGATAGTGAAACAGATGCTCCGGCACGCCAATTTGAGGCTCGTTGAGGTGAAGGCGGACGGTGTAGTCATCCACCCGCTCGATGCCGGTTTTGTCAAGGTAATACAGCAGGCTCACCATCGATGAACCAATGTCGGGATCGAGCCACTGGTTGAAGCTAAAAATCACATCATCGACAGTCAGCGGCTGGCCGTTGTTAAATGTGATCCCTTGGCGCAGCCGCAGCGTCCAGGTTTTGACCGCCTCATCGACCTCCCATTGATCCAGCAGCCAAGGCTGAGTAATATTTTCTTGATTGGTAGCCGTCAGATACTCGCCCACCTGGCGGAGCTGGTTGCCGCTCTCCAAGGTCGCCAACCGGGCCGGATGATCGACGGGCAGCACCCGGCTGCCGATTTTGAGGGTACCGCCGCGCTGGACGGCGGCGGCCGAGTCGGTTGGGGCGGAGCCGGTCTGAGATGAGCCACAGCCCGCTAGCATGTTCGCTGCTGCTATCGACGCGCCTAACAGGGTCGCCAAACGTAGAAATTCTCGACGGCTGAGGTGGCCTTTGAGCAGATCGGACTGAAGATCCATCACCGCCGGATGCATCTTTTCTCTTTTATTTTTCATAACGCCCAACTTTCACTGTTACCCATAGGTTGCTGACTTTTGTATGATACACGAATTTTGTTCGAGTGCCTACTTGCCGGGGTGCTCGTGTATTTGGTTAACAATGCGGCCAGAGATGCAGATTCTTCAGGTCGTGTTATAATAGCTGCGCGTCTTAATTTCACACCCATTTAAGGCTTGTGCTATAATTGGCCCATGCGAAACCAAGCGGCCCATATTGGGTTGAATGCTCATTTGCTATCACTCAGCCAGTCTTATCGGGGCGCGGGCATTAGCTGGTACATTTTTAACTTACTTACCCGCTTGAAGCAGGTTTCACCGGATAATTTCAAATACAGCGCCTTTTTGGGGGATCGAGCATTCCAGGCTCAGGCGTCGGGATTGGCCTTGAACTTTAGCCGGCTACCCACCCGGCGACCGGCAGCGCGAATTTTGTGGGAACAATTTGTGCAGCCGCTGGCGCTTCGCCGGGCCAAGGTCGATCTGCTGCACGCGCTGGCCTTTGTCGCGCCGCTGGCTGCGCCGTGTCCCTTTGTGGTGACAGTCTACGATTTGAGCTTTCTACGCTTCCCCGAGGCCTTTCGTCCGTTCAACCGCTGGTATTTGAGCCGGTTTACGGCCAATACGGTCAAACGGGCCGAAGTCGTCATGACGATTTCTGAGAGCACCCGACGCGATGTTATCGACTTGCTAGGAGTCGCGCCCGACCGGGTTTGCACCGTTTACTGCGGGGTCGATGAGGAGTTCAAGCCGCTGCCCGAACCGGAGATCGCCGCGTTCAAGGCCAAACAGCAACTACCCGACACCTTTGTCCTGTTTTTGGGTACATTGGAACCGCGCAAGAATGTTGACGGATTGATTAAAGCCTACGCCCAGTGGAAAGCCCGCGATCCAAAAGCGCCGCTGTTGGTCGTGGCCGGGGGCAAGGGTTGGTATTACGATAAAATTTTTCAACTGGTGGAGTCGCTCAACCTGACCGATTCGATCCGGTTTCCCGGCTATGTACCCCAAGCCGATCTGCCGTTGTGGTATAATGCCGCTTCACTGTTTGTGTATCCCTCGCATTTCGAGGGATTTGGATTACCGGTTTTGGAGGCGATGGCTTGCGGCACGCCGGTTATTACCAGTACGGTCTCATCACTGCCGGAGGTGGCCGGGAACGCCGCCCAGTTGATCGATCCGGCCGAGCCGGCGGCGTTGGCCGAGGCTATGGCCAATGTGATGAGTCAGTCGGATTTGCAGTTCGATATGAAGGAAAAAGGTTTGGCGCAAGCAGCACAATTTAGTTGGGACAAAACGGCCCAACAAACCGCCGCCATCTATGGGAGGGTGGTCAGCCATGAAATGGCTTAACAGCTTGTTCAATGATCAAAATAGAGTCACAACTATTTTGGTCTTGTCCGATATTGTGCTGATTAACCTGGCTTTCATCCTGGCCTATTGGGTGCGCTACGATTTACAGCTTTTCCGGGCCGTCGATCCGGCCTTTAACGTCTCCTATCAGGTTTACCTGCCATTTGTGGTCGTCTTCACCCTGCTGTTGATTTTGGTCTACAAGCAGCAAGGCTCCTACAAACAACGCCGCCAGCTCTCCTGGATCGACGAGTTTTACGCCATCGTCCACGGTACGGCGACCGGCATCGTTATCACCATTGTCTTTATCTTCCTCTATCGCTCCGGCTTTTATTCGCGACTTATTTTTGTGTACGCGGGTATCTTTTCCATCATTTTTCTGGGGATAAGCCGCCTGGTCAAGGTCAGCGCGGTCAAAAATATGCGCCGGCGCGGTATCGGTACCAAGCGAGTGGTGATTGCCGGGGCCGGCGAAATCGCTCGCACGGTCATGCGCGTGGTGGTGGCCAACCCGGAATGTGGTTTCAATATTATCGGCTTTGTTGACGATGATCCCGACCGGGGCGAAACCGACATCGGCCGCTTTAAGGCGCTGGGCAAAATCAGCAACCTGCCCGATATCCTGGCCGCTAAAACTATCGATGAGGTCATTGTCACGCTACCCTGGCAGTACCACCACAAGATCATCCAGATTATGTCGGTATGCGAACACCAAAACATATCGACCCGGATTGTACCGGATATGTTTCAGATGCGCTTGAGCCACATGCACGTGGAAGAGATTGCGGGGGTGCCGATGATTGGCGTGAAGGAAACCGGCATCAGCGGTCTGAGCCAATTCATTAAGCGGGCGATTGATATTAGTGTTTCGATCTTAATTCTGGTTTTGACCGCCCCGCTGGCCGCTCTGCTGGCGTTGATCATTAAACTCGAGTCGCCGGGGCCGGTGTTATTTATGCAAAAACGCGTGGGCAAAGACGGCCGGCTGTTCACCCTGTATAAATTCCGGTCAATGATCGATGGGGCTGACACCCAAAAAGCCGCTTTACAGAGTTTAAACGAAGCCAATGGACCGCACTTCAAAATCAAAGACGATCCGCGCACGACCCGCTTGGGCAAACTTATGCGCCGCCTCAGCATCGATGAACTGCCCCAACTTTACAATGTCCTGACCGGCGAAATGAGTATGGTTGGCCCCAGACCGCCGATTCCATCTGAAGTAGCGCAATATCAGGAATGGCACAAACGCCGCTTGGAAGTGGCCCCCGGTCTAACCGGTCTGTCCCAGGTCAGCGGTCGCTCCGAACTCACCTTCGATGAAACCGCCCTGCTCGATATCTATTACATCGAAAACTGGTCGCCCTCGCTGGATACCAAAATCCTACTCCAAACCATACCTCGGGTTATTTTTGGCAACGGCGCTTATTAAACTGGTAATTCGTTCTTGGTAATTGGTAATTGGACTTACCTAAACTCTTTAATAACCAATTACCAGTTACCAATCACCTTCTTTTACCAGCCCCCCATCCGTAGCCGGTGATCGATTTGCAGTAGCAGCAGATCACAGCGCTCACGGAGTTGGGCGATATCGTTAACGCGCTCGCGGTAGTTTTTCATCGCCAACACGCCAAAGGCCCCGATCACCAACAACATCCCGCCGCTGCTCACGCAGCAGCCCAGGCTGTTAACGATGACATCTTCCAAAATAATGGCGTTGATCCCCAAACCGGTTAGCGCCAAAATTACCCCTAATATCACAATCAAAGAAATCGAACGGTCGGTGGTGACATCGCCCGTTATCGCTCTGGGTACCTCTTCACCAACTTCTCGGCCCAGTAGCGCCATCGCTTCTTTGCGAAACTGGTTAAATTGTTCGTTATGCTCCACACTGCGCTCGTCTTCCGGCAGCGAGGCCAACATGGCTCTAAAATCGGCGACCGACATCCGAAGCTGCTGAAGTTGGCCGGCATTTCCAGTTGCCTGATTAAAATGCACTGGTTCCATAGTCATCAATTGGCATTCCTCCCAAAAATCATCGGCAGATTATAGCAAAGAACGTTCTTTGCCACCAAATAATACACCGCTGATGAAACTGGCAGCTACGCAGCGATATCTAAATTTGGAGTTGGGCCTAGAAACAACAGTGAGTGATTTTGTGCCGGGTTGACAGGCGTCACCCTATCAGTTACAATTTATATTATGGGAGGGGTTATTCTGAATGAGTAAGGGGAGCACTCGTGCTTAAGTCATTTCGCCACAAAGGATTAGAGGACTTCTTTTACGATGGGACAAAGAGGGGGATTCAACCTAAACATGCGGGCAAACTGGTGGATATAATAGATGTGCTTAATGCCGCAACGACCATTCAAGATTTGAACTTCCCAGGCTCAGGCTTGCACCTATTACAGCCCAAACAGGCTAACCGTTGGGCCGTTAAGGTTTCAGGGAATTGGCGAATAACTTTCCGCTTTGAAGATGGCGACATTTTCGAAGTAGACTATGAAGATTATCACTAGGGGGTTAATGATGAGACCACAGAATAGGCAGCCAGCTCATCCTGGCCGGATACTCAAAAATCTTTATCTAATGCCATTGGGGATTTCTAATACCAAATTAGCCGAAACAATAGGCGTTTCCCGTAAGGCCATTTCCTACATTGTCAACGAACGCAAATCCGTAACGCCTGAAATGAGCTTGCGTTTAGCGCGGGCTTTTCCCAACACGTCGGCTGAATTTTGGTTGAATTTGCAAAAGAATTACGACTTATGGCAGGCCGGGCAAGATGCCGACCATTTACAGGATATTCAACCGTTATTCGAGACAACGCCGGCATGATTCCCTTCTGGGCTTGAGCCGGCCTGGTACATATTCCCTACCTAGGGCAGGTATTGGGGTTGTGAAACTCTTTCTAGAACATTTACCCTAACTCTTATGCCTTATTGCGCACACGCGCTGCGAAGACTATAATAGGGGGAAGAAACCCAGAACCACGGAAGACCTACCTATCATCAACCTGACTCTTGGGGCAAAGGAGCCTATGCATTATGGAAGCCTCAAACCGCTTCGCCCGCACCAAAGTCATTGCCTGCGCCACTGTCATCGAAGAGATGCTGCCGCTGCTCCCCTCCGAAATGACCTATGAGATCCTCGATTTTGGCCTTCATCTCAACCCCGGCAACTTACGCGATACCCTACAAACAACGATTGATACCGCCAGCGCCGAAGCCGATACCATCCTCCTCGGTTACGGACTGTGTTCAATGGCTGTCGTCGGCTTAAAAGCGACGAACTGCACCCTGGTCGTTCCCCGCGTTGACGATTGCATCGCTATTTTTCTCGGCTCGCGGGCCGCCTATCAAGCGCAATCCAGCCAGGAGCCGGGTACCTACTATCTAACCAAAGGTTGGATCGAAGTCAGCGACACCCCCTTTGAAGAGCACAAGCGCCTGGTTGAGCGGTATGGTGAAGCCCGCGCCGATCGCATGATCAAGCTAATGCTCAAACATTACACCCGGCTGGCCTACATCGATACCGGCCAGCACGACCAGGAACGATATCGTGATTATGCCCAGCGCACCGCCGCGCAATTCGACTTGCGTTATGAAGAGATTGCCGGTTCTGACACCCTGGTCACGAAACTGATCTTTGGCCCATGGGACGATGATTTTGTCGTGACTCAGCCGGGCCAAACCATCAGCTACGCCGATTTCAAAACCTCCACCACCACAATGTGTAATTTGCCGGGTATGTCGCCGGCGCAACCCCCAAAGGCAGGTTAGCGATCATGTCCACCGGCCACGTTTTTGAGGTTGATTTTGAACCCATCGGGAAACGGGTAGACGTCGCCCCCCAAACCACCCTGCTGGAGGCCGCCCAGGCGGCCGGCATCGATCTATCCTCAGCCTGTGGCGGCATTGGCAACTGCGGCCAGTGCCGGGTGATGATGCTCGAAGGTGAACTTTCGGCCCCCACGGAAGACGAACAATACATTCTTTCAGACGTGGAACTCCGGGGCGGACAGCGGCTGGCTTGCAGCGCCCATATCCACAGTCAAGTCAAGATCTATGTCCCCAAAAGTTCCCTGATTACCGCCCAGCGTTTGCAGATTGACGGCGTCAGCGGCGAATTAACGCTCGACCCAATCATCGACGCCTATGACCTCGATGTACCCGCCCCCACCCTGCACGACCCCCGCTCAGACTTGGAGCGCATTGCGACGGTTCTGGCCTCAGTTCATAATCGGCCGAACATTGTAGCCGAACCGGCCGTTGTCCGCCAGATTTCGACCCTGGCCCGGCAGCAAAACTGGCGCATGACCGCTTTTCTGCGTGGCGCTGAAATCGTGGGGCTGGCTCCCTACGGTACTCGGCCGGTGGGGTTGGCCGTTGATCTGGGGACAACCAAGATCGCCGCCTATCTGGTCGATCTGACTACCGGCCAAGAATTAGCCCTGAGCGGGGGTCTCAATCCACAGATTGGCTATGGCGAAGATGTAATCAGCCGCCTGACCTATACCCGCCGCCACCCGGATGGCGAACATGCCCTGGCGGTGATGGTGCGCCAGAAACTCGATGAGTTACTCGACGAATTGATCCAAGCGGCCGGCGTTACTCGCGATCAGGTGGCCGATGTCTGCATTGTGGGCAACACCGCGATGACCCATTTGCTGTTGGAACTGCCGGTGCATCAATTAGCAGTGGCCCCCTACGTGGCGGCCACCGGCGCGGCTGTGGACGTCAAGGCCCGTGACCTGGGCTTAAGCATCGCTCCCGGCGCGTATGTTCACCTACTACCTTGTATTGGCGGCTTTGTCGGGGCCGATCACGTGGCTATGATCCTGGCCAGCGGCCTCGATCAGGCTGAACACGTCGTGCTGGGCATCGATATCGGCACCAATTCCGAAATTGCACTGGCCAAACCCGGTCAATCTTTTCTGGCGTCGGCTTCGTGCGCCTCAGGCCCGGCCTTTGAGGGAGCGCATATCAGCGACGGCATGCGGGCGGCGGCCGGCGCGATTGAAGCGGTCAAGCTGACCGAAACCGGCCTTCAGCTCAAAACGATTGACGATGCGCTCCCGGTCGGGCTGTGTGGTTCGGGCATTGTCGATGCGGTGGCTGAACTTCGCCGCTGGGAGTTGATCAACGAGCGAGGCCGGTTCAATCGAGCCAACGGTCGGGTAGGCCAAGGTCGTCACGGGTCAGAATTTCTGCTGGCGCCCGCCCAGAAAAGTGGCAGCGGGCGGAATGTGATCATTACTCAGGATGATGTCAACGAAATTCAACTGGCCAAAGGGGCCATTCGGGCCGGGCTTGAGGCGCTGCTTCAAGCCACCGGCACCGCCCCGGAAGAGGTCAAGGAGGTGATTATTGCCGGAGCCTTCGGCTCGTTTCTTAACATCAAGAGCGCCATCGACATCGGGCTGTTTCCGTCGCTGCCTCAGGCGCGGTATAAACAAGTGGGCAACGCTGCCGGGGTTGGAGCCAAGTGGGCCTTACTCTCCCGCGATGTTCGGGCGCGCGCCCAACAGATTGCCGCCAACACCGACTACATCGAGCTAACCACCTACCCCAAATTCAATCGCCTGTTTGCCTTGGGCATGTTATTTCCCACTTTGCTAATGGATACAGCCTTGAGTTGATCTAGATTTTGATACCTACTGACGGCAGACCGCTGACTATTGACCGCCGAACTTTAACGAATACGCTTGTTTTTCGGCGGTCAACGGTCGACGAGCCGCGGTCGGTCTATCGACTCATCGTCATTACAAAAACAACCTAATAACATAGAGAGGAGCGTATGAAAATCATTGGCGAAAAAATCAATGGGACTCGCAAACGGGTGGCCCAAGCCATCACCGAGCGAGATACGGATTTCATTCAATCCCTGGCCCAAAAACAGACCGAAGCCGGGGCTACCTGGCTCGATGTCAATGCCGGCACTCACCCTAGCCGTGAGGCCGACGACTTGATCTGGCTGGTTGAAACTATTCAGGCGGTCGTAGACACCCCCCTCTGCCTGGACAGCGCCAACCCCAAGGCGCTGGCTGAGGCGGCTAAGGCGGTCAACAAAACACCGATGATCAACTCGATCAATGGTGAGCCGGAACGGTTAGAAGGTATCTTACCCCTGGTGGTCGAACATGGCTGTCAGGTGATCGCTCTGGCCATGGGGGGCAAGAAAATGCCGGAGAATACGGAAGCGCGGGTGGACATTATCCACCAAGTCATAGCGGCAACCCGCGCGGCCGGCATCCCCGATAAATCGATTTACGTTGACCCCTTGCTCATGACCGTCAGCACCAATATCCAGAGCGGCATGATCGCTTGCGATACCATTCGCACCCTGCATCAATCCTACCCCGAAGTCCATTTCACCCTCGGCTTGAGCAACATCTCGTTCGGCCTGCCGGCGCGGTCTTACATCAATCGGGCGTTTTTGACCCTGGCGATGGCCGCCGGCTTGGATAGCGCCATTCTTGATCCGTTGGATCGGGAACTGCGGGCGGCCATTTTAGCCGCAGAACTGGTGCTAGGCCGAGATCGTCACTGTTTAAACTACACCCGCGCCTTTCGGGCCGGTGTGTTTGATTCAACCAAAAATTAACTTGACCCGTGGGTCAGCAACCCGACCCACTAAACGATCTTTAGAGAGGAGCGTACCTTATGTCCCAAGAATTAATCGATGCCATCACCGATATGCGTGAGGATGATGCCCTGGAAATAACCGATGCGCTGTTGGAAAGCGGCGCCGATCCCCTGGCGGTACTGGATGATTGCCGCCAGGCGATGGAGATTATCGGCCAACGATTTGAGGAAGGCGACTGCTTTGTGCCGGAGTTGATTCTGGCCGGCGAAATGCTCAAAGAGATTTCCGCCAAAGTGAAGCCGCTGATCCAGGAACAGACCGGGTCAACCGAGAAATTGGGCAAAATCGTCTTCGGCACGGTGGAAGGCGATATCCACGACATCGCCAAAGATATTGTCGCCTTTATGCTGGATATCAACGGTTTTGAAGTGTACGATTTGGGCGTTGATGTGCCGGCCGCCACCTTTGTGGCAAAAGTCCAGGAAACCGGAGCGACCATCGTCGGCTTGAGCGGCTTTTTAACGCTGGCCTACGATCCCATGAAAGAGACCGTGGCGGCGCTCAAAGCCGCCGATTTGACCGATGTCAAAGTAATGATCGGCGGCGGCCAGATTGATGACCAGATTCGCGTTTACACCGGCGCCGATGCCTACGGCCGAGACGCGATGACAGCGGTATCGCTGGCCAAGCAGTGGTCAGGAGCGGCTTAAAATGTCTGAATCAGAAGATGCTCAAGGCTCTGAATTTATACCATCGCCGGAATTTCTGGCTCGCCAAAAGCGGGTCATGGACGCCATCCAACTGAAGCAACCCGACCGGATTCCGCTCATTTTGGGCATGGGCTATAAGCTGGCCGAGATGGGCGGCATTACCAAGCAAGCGCTGTATGACAACCCTGACCAGGCCCAAGAACTGCTCGAACAGGCGGCGGCGCTTTACCAGCCGGATATGATTTTTGGCGCTTGGCATACGCCCGAACCCAGTAAGGCGCTCGGCGACCGGATGACCAAATGGCCCGGCTACGGGCTGGATGCCAACGGCTCCTTTCAATTCAACGAACAAGAATTCATGAAAGCTGACGATTACGATGACTTTCTGGAAGACCCATCCGACTGGGCGGTTCGGGTTTACCTGCCCCGCGCCTTCCGCGAACTGGAGGGGCTGGCCATGCTGCCCCCCTTTGGGATGTCCTTATTTGGCTATTACAACGTCGTGCAAAACTACGCCACGCTGACCCTGCCGCCGGTGGTGTCGGCGTTGCAGGCCATGAGCCAGGCGGCTCAAGCCCAGGCCGAATGGTTGGGCCAGATTATCGCCTCCAACCAACGGATGGCCGAATTGGGCTTTCCCCCGATGCCTTTCCTGGCGGTCTTCATCGAGGCCCCCTTCGATTTCATGTCCGACACCCTGCGCGGGATGCGGGGCATTTTCTTGGATATGATGCGCCAACCCGATAAGTTACTGGCCGCGCAAGAAAAGGTGCTACGTATCCAGCTAAAATTTGCCATCGCCGCCACCCGCGCCATCGGCAGCCCCTACGTTTTTATCCCGCTGCACCGAGGTTCAGACGGTTTCATGTCGCTCAAACAGTTCGAGAAGTTCTACTGGCCGCAGTTAAAAGAGATGATGCTACAACTAATCGAAGCCGGGATCACCCCCTGGGCCTACTACGAAGGCGTCTGGGACCAGCGCCTGCCCTATCTGGCGGAACTGCCGCCGGGCAAGACGATGGGGTCTTTCCAGGATAGCGACATCTTCAAGGTCAAGGAAATTGTCGGCGATACGATGTGCATTATGGGGGGTATGCCGATCCCTCTGCTGGTGGGAGGCACCCCGGAGCAAGTTCGCGAGCACACCCAGAAAGTATGTCAGGTGGTCGGCAAGGATGGCGGTTTTATCATGACCTCTAGCGTCTTGGAATTAGAGGGCTGCAACCCGGAACTGATTAAGGTCTGGGTCGAAGCCACCCAAGAATACGGCGGATATTAAAAAAGGAAGCAACTATGTTTACCATACCTGAAAATTGGAAAAAATTAACTCCCACCGAAAAAAGGGAGGCTCGGTTCAATAGCTGGATGTCGCTTGAGATCGATTTTGCCACGCCGGACGCGGCCCAGGCTTACCGGCAGCGCATCCAGATGATTAAGGATGTGACGGATTTGAAACAACCGGAGCGAGTGCCGGTTATCCCCTGGTTTGGGGTCTATCCGGCCGAATATGGCGGCATCACCGTGCAAGAAGCCATGTACGATTACGACAAGCTGGGCGCGGCCTTCAAAAAATTTAACGCCGACTTCCTGCCCGATGGCCTGGCCAGCGCCGCCCTGATGGGGCCGGGCAAAGTGTTCGACATGCTGGACTACAAAATATATAACTGGCCCGGTCACGGGACGCCGCCCGACACCTCGTATCAATGTGTGGAAGGCGAGTACATGCTGGCCGACGAATACGACCAGCTCATCAACGACCCCAGCGGCTATTTTATGCGCACCTACCTGCCGCGCGCCTTTGGGGCGTTGGCCCCGTGGCAAATGCTCGGCCCGTTCACCGATATCATCGAACTCCCGTTTGTGGGGCTAGGGCTAATCCCCGTTGGCATCCCCCCGGTGCAGGAGGCCTTTAAAACCTATATCGAAGCCGGTCAGGCGGTCATGGAATGGATCTCGGCGGTTGGCCCTATTGACGGCGCGTCAATCGCCACCCTGGGCCTGCCCAACATCATCGGCAGCTTCACCAAAGCCCCGTTTGACATCATCGGCGATACGATGCGCGGCACACGGGCCATAATGTTGGATATGTACCGCCGGCCGGGTAAATTAATCGAGGCGATGGAACGGATTGTGCCGATTGCCATTGAAATGGGCGTCCGCTACGCCACCGTTAGCGATACGCCGATGGTCTTTATTCCGCTGCACAAAGGGGCCGACGGTTTCATGTCGAACAAGGATTTTGAGAAGTTCTACTGGCCGACGTTCAAAGCGGTGTTGTTGGGGTTAATCGACAATGGGACGGTGCCTTACTTGTTTGTGGAGGGCGGCTACAATCAACGGCTGGATATCATCACCGACCCGGATATTCCGGCCGGGTCAACCATCTGGCTGTTTGATCACACCGACATGAGAGAGGCTAAGAAGAAACTGGGCGGCTGGGCCTGCTTTGGCGGCAACGTCCCCGGCTCGATGATGAAAGCCGGCACGCCCCAGGAGATTGAAACTTACGTCAAACAGTTAATTGATGACGTCGCCCAGGACGGCGGTTATATCCTGGCCAACGGCGCCGTAATGGATGACACCAACCCGGCAAATCTGCATGCCTTGATTGATACCGGCAAGTCGTACGGGGTCTACAAATAAATAATTCACGACTTATGTAATTGACAAAAATCAGCCACGAATTGCACGAATTAACACGAATATAACCCTAAAATTAGTGAAAATTCGTGTAATTCGTGGCATAAAACTTGGCTTGTGTAAGTTCTGTAATTCAATCTCCAATTACCATTTACCAATTACCAATTATCCGCCTACCCCGCCGGCTCATCGCCATCCACATCGATATCCAACAGACCGTTATCCTCGTCGCTGCCGTTGGTTTCGGCGGGAGCGGCCTCGCTGCTGCCGGCCTTATTGCTGCGCCGGCGCTCGACTACGGTGTAACCCCAATGTTGGAGATCCTTCGAAATCTTGAGTTTATAATCCTGCCCTACCAAGACTCCGGCCGCAAGCTGCAAATATTGGGCCAACTGTTTAACCAGTTCATTACTGGCGTTAATATGGGTTTCGCGTTGGTATTGCCCGGTATCCCGCGCCTGGATGGTCGCCCGGTAGGTCTGGTAATTGTCGATAACGTCGGCCAGAGCAGGAATGGTAAATCGCTCCTCCTCCGGGCGGCTTTCTTCTTTGGCGATGTAGGTCTCCATCACCGCCAGCCGATCCTTTTGCGTTTTGGGGGTCAAGATGTTGCCCGTTTCCTTCTTGGTAGCAAAGCCCCACTCCTGAGCTTTGGCCGGCCAATGGGGAAAGGCGGCGTCAATCGTCTTCATCATCGAGGTAACCAACTCTTTTGAACGCTGCTCTAGAGCCGGAACCGCGTCCGCAGCCACAGCCCGTTGGGCCTCACCGGCCGCGATCTTCTTTTCATAGTCGAGGATTTGTTGCAGCAGGCTGTTGATGGTGGGGGTAAACAGGTTCTGTTGTTTGGTGGGGCGAGTCTGCTCCTGGGCTATATACCTCTTACCCAGAGTAATGACGTCCGAACGTTTTTCGGCGCTGGGGAAGCGCACGTGCAAAGGACTGAGGTGTTCTAGGCGAATGTTAAGCATGAAGGCACTCCTGTAGCGAGATATGGTATAACGAAAATGGAAGTCCTATTAAGTTTGTTAACCCTCTTTAAACCAGTATATCCAACTCTGGACAATATGTCTACCCGGCCGTCCCAATTTTCGCCGCCCCCTTTTTCTCATTGGAATGAACGCATCGAGCAATGCCGACCTAATCTTTCCAACAGAATGAACGCATCGAGCAACGCCAATCTAATTTTTCCAACAGAATGAACGCATCGAGCAACGCAGACTTAATTTTTCCAACAGAACGAACGCATCGAGCAATGCCGATCTAATTTTTCCAACAGAACCATCACGTCGAGCAATGCCGATTTAATTTTTCCGGCGGAAACAACGCATCGAGACATCTCGACGACCTGTTTCTCTGCCCCACACCCCAGCGAGAACAGCCGACGACCTGTTTCTCTCGCCGTCAAGTCGCCGAGGCATGCCGATGTCTTATCGCTGCCGTCATAACCGCATCGGGCAATGCTCGCTAGCCGCGGCGGTCGCACGTACTACGTCCTGAGTCCCACGCACAGCAACCGGCCCCGCCCGGACATCAATGAGCCGGGCTATCGTACAGTGTCCGATGAATCGGACTTCTCGGTATCGTGATAACCCGTTTCAACGGGGGCCGTTTATTAGCCCGGTCGTTTTATCGCCGGGTGGTGGTCGCCGGGCGGTCTGATCGGGGACGTTCCGTTTGCTGTCGCGCCCCGAAACCGCCCGGACATCAATGATCCGGGCTAGCCAACAGCGCCCGATGAATCGGACTTTTCGAAAAAACAGCTAACCCACTTCAACAGTTGCCACTTTTTTAGCCCGGTCGATGTATCGCCAGGTGATTTCTCGCCGGATTAATTCGATTCATGACTATCACCGAAAAAACATACACGGTTTGCTGACAAGAGGAGGAATCACCGATCCGCGGATCGACCTGTGCTTCCATAAATCCGACTTTCAACCGGCCAGAAACATTTTATCAAATGGTTGGTGTTGTTCGAGAGGTTTGATAAAGGATTCAAAAAGGCCGTCCTCTAATGATAGAACGGCCTTGCTAAAATTTCTACACAATCATCGCAGAGACCCAGTCGCCTGAATATTGAGTATTAACAATCTAACTTTAACGGAACAATTATCTTACTTACCCTCAATTGTGAGTAAAACGTAATACTCAGTGTAAATACGGTCTCACCATCGACCCTCAAAGCTCCCCGAGAATGCAGCTCGTATTCCCCGGCGGACAAAGGAGGTGGCATTAAGCACAACCCAATAGCCGTCAGACACTGCATCACTGGGGTTCGGGTCTAACGTCCCATCGGCTTCGGTATAACCGAGGAGGTTAGGCTCTGGCAAATTTATTTTGAAGGGTGGAGACTCTACGCGCGATATTTTGTCGCTTAAATCAACTACGTTGCCGGTCTCCAAGTTCTTAACGGTTAGTTTTCGAGCTATCTGGAGCCACTAAATCGGCTATCCTATTAGCGCACTCACGTAGGTCTGCTTTGCTTTCGCCCAAGTCCTCACACAAAAAAGCACTACCGTTTCTCACCTCGATCGCTGACTGTTCCACGTTGAGGATTGGAAAAAAGTTGCTTTCCATTCGAATTGTGCATTCGCGATCGCTGTACCACTTTCATTAAGGACACCGGCAAGGAACCATCTCTTACCTTTTTGATCTTTGGCTACAGAATTGTCCAGTCTCATCCAGCAGTGGGTTTTCAGGTGGGGATATACCATAGGCCCATTGCCACCATTTCGCAGTCCATGCAGGCGGTACTGGAAGTGTTTTGATGTCATTCGAGTCCGCCTGGGCTACCTGATCCCCGGCTACGCCCGGCCCTACCAATGCCAACAATCCGGCTACCAACACAGCGACCAGCAGCCAACCAACATTTTTTTTCGACATAGATTTCATTGTCTCTCTCCTATATCAATAGGGTAGTTTTAATATCAAAAGGGTTTCTTAAACTCATCCCATCAAAACGGGACGTGAGGGGCGTAGGCAGTTTCAACCCCAACTATGCAATATGAGGTGACGAGAGTCAATGCCCCAAACATCCTCAAAATGGCATAGATTGGCGCCAAATCAGCTCTGATTGGTCGATAGGCGACTCCTTTCGCCAATTAGAGCTTTCTCGAAACAGCGCAATGAGGCGGCCATCCTATCGCGTTTCACGGACCAGGTACACAGAACATAATCTATTGATGACAAATTTCAATAGACGTTACGAGAGAAGTTACGAGAAAACTCTATGAAAATTTAACTTGGCTATATGAGAAAGTGGTTCGTTCTCTAATGAGATTAGGGAGATTGATTGTCGTCCGGTATATACCCGTTCGAGGTGGTCTTGGCAAACGAGGATGAAACGGTATGTTAGTTGATACGTCGTTTATTATATCACAATAATGGCGTCAGAGATCCTTTAAATTTAGTTAGAGTTTCATGGCAGCCTCATCGCGCATTGATAGAGAATTCCAACGCCTTGGAAATAGTCGGGTAGAATATAAATACCCCACGCGGCGTTCTGCGCAGGGTATTTATATTTGGCTACATATTCTTGAAGCAAATATAATGGTATCGTACCTTTTCGCTACCGTAAAGTACAAGATATTTTTTATAGGTGGGATCGAGGGATGAGACCCATCTTCTACAGGAAAGAAGGATGAATAAAGCGGAATTATTGCGTGAACTGCAAGAAGAGTATCAGCACTGGCAGGCGCTGCTCGATCAGATTGGTCCGGCGCGCATGGATCAGCCCGGTGTGGCCGGCGCTTGGTCGATCAAAGACATTGTCGCTCACTTAACCGGCTGGCGACGCCGGACGGTTGGCCGTTTGCAGGCGTTACAGCGTGGCCAACCCGAACCGGCCCCACCCTGGCCGGCCCACCTCCAAACCGATGATGACATCAACGCCTGGATTTATCAGTCCCGCCAGAGCGACTCGGTGAGTGAGGTCTTGGATGAGTCACATCAGGTCTTTCAACAGCTACTCGCCGTCATCGAGAGCCTACCTGAAGACGTGCTGGCCGAGGTGCATCGCCTACCGTGGATGGAAGGTCAGCCCTTCAACGCCGCTGAGTTTTTTGCCCATTTTCATGAAGAGCATGAGTCGGATATGCGCGCCTGGCTCACGCGTGTGGATCAAGCGTAACTGCCGGGTAAAATATAAATACCTCGCGCAGAGTCGACGCGAGGTATTTTTGTTACGGTACTTATATCGAGGCTCTATCGAACGCCTACGTCATTACACTCGTACTCCCGCGACATGTGTTGTCGGCACTGTTGAGCCAATAAACCCGTTGCTCACGTTACCTTCTAATTGATCGGGCATTTCAGTGCTATCGGATACGTTCTGGTTCTGGTTATTGTCCAGCTTGAAGCCGCCAATGATGTCGGTCAGTTGATTGGCCATCGCGTTGAGGGCTGAGGCAGCGGCAGTTACTTCTTCAATCTGGGCATTCATTTCTTCCGTCGCGGCGCTCACTTCTTGGGCAGCGGCGCCGTTCAGTTCACTAATGTCGGCCACACCCTCAGCAGCTTCCACCACCTCGTTGGAACTGGCGGTTATCTCTTCAGCCGAAGCGCTGTTTTGCTCCACCACGAACGAGACAGTTTCCATACGCGACACCAAGGCCTCGGCTGAGGCGGCTATCTGCTGCGCAGCGGCGGCAATCTCTTTTACCTGTTGATTGACCGTCTCCGAGGCCTCAACGATGTTGGTCAGGGCCACGCCGGCGCTATTGGCCCGCACCACGCCGGTTTCTACTTCGGCGGCGCTCTCAGCCATAGCGGCTACAGCGTCAGTGACCGTCTGCTGGATATCAAGGATCAGACCGGTGATTTCGCCGGTGGCGGTGGCGGACTTCTCGGCCAGCTTGCGAACCTCGTCGGCGACGACGGCAAACCCTTTGCCGTGTTCGCCGGCGCGGGCAGCCTCGATGGCCGCATTGAGAGCAAGGAGGTTGGTCTGACTGGCAATGTCCTCGATAGTTTCGACAATGGCGCCAATCTGGTCGGAGCGTTGGCCCAACTCCTGAACCTTACCGGCGGACATACCGACCTTGGCCTTGATGGAGTTCATGCCCTGGACGGTTTCGGCCACGGTTTGAGTGCCGGAGCGAGCGGCCTGAGCGGCCTGAGCGGCGCCTTGAGCGCCGGCCTGAGCATTAGAGGCCACTTGGGCAACGGCAGAAGTAATCTCAGCAGTGAGGGCGGAAGATTTTCCGACGGCGACGGCTTGTTCTTGAGAGCCTTGGGCAACGCCTTCAATGGCCTGGCTGACCTGTTCGATGAGAGTGGCGACGGTGGAAATATCTTTGGAT
The DNA here is from genome assembly GCA_020634855.1 of Anaerolineales bacterium. GTDB lineage: Bacteria > Chloroflexota > Anaerolineae > 4572-78 > J111 > JAGRBY01. The sequence continues at coordinate 206,749 of JACKAU010000010.1, read as the reverse complement.
TGCTGTTGAGTGCCGCCAGCGACCTCCCGGATGGAAGCACCCACTCGGCCGGCGGCTTGGCCGGATAACTTGGCGGTAGCGAAGAGCTGCTCTGAGGCTACACCGACGCTGTTGGCGGTGTTGGCCACCCGGCTAACCAGATCGTGCAATGAACCGGTCATCTCCGCAAAAGATTGACCAATGAAATGCAATTGCTTGATGATATCATTAAAGGCCGTTGCCATCTGCCCGACTTCATCCTTCGACTTGATCTCAATGGCTTCGCTGGTGATGGTCAGCTTGCGGGTCAGGTTACCCTGAGCCAGTAGATTCATCTCTGAGGCCAAGGCCGGCAGGTCGGTATTAGCAATCTGTCGGGCCACATCGGCTACACGCTGCAACGGCTGGGCGATCCGGTTAGCCACAACATACCCAATACCGATAGCCAGCAGAACAGATATAATCGAAATAGCCACCACCGCCGTCTGAGTTGTCCTCACCTGGCTCCGCAGGTTGACCAGGCCGCTATCCATAGAGCCATGTATCACTTCCTCGGCCTCATCGGCGAGCGCGACAAAGGCTTCAAACTCCTGGTCGAACGCCTCGTCGACAGCACTCCCCGCGATGGATTCGTTCTGGCCATTCTGGTAGCGTGTCTCAGCCGCAGCTATAAAGCTGTCAGTATCATCAAGCAACTGACGGGTCGTTGCATTGCCTAGAAGCAGGTCAAGACGCTCAATATGGTTCCTAGCGCCCTCAATTCCGGCCACAATCTCTTCGAACTTGTTCGATGTATCCCCGGAGAGTAACTCCTCCAAAAAGAGATGAGAGTCGGCCAGAGCGAACTTGGCGGCGCCAGCCTCAAAAATAATCTCGAGTTTGTCATTGCCGTTTCGGTTGGCCTGGATGATCATGTCAAGGTTGGCTATCAAGGCTTCATAATCAGCGTCAAATTGCTGATCGGCTTCACTGCCGATGCCGGCAGCGCTGGCCCGCGTATCATAGCGGTTGTGGGCGCTTTGAATGAACTGCTCCACGCTAGCCCGCACCTGAGACGCTTTATCTAAGACCACCGGATCAGTTGAGGCCATAAAAGTACCTTCCTCATTGCTGCCACCCTGAAGAATGGCATCGGTATACCACAGAGTTTTATCAAGAAGCGCCCACACTTCGTTGATATCCTCGGTGCCATCGCCTGCCATGATCTCTTCGAATAGCAGGTGAGCCCGGGTCGCAGTGAGCTTGATTTCCATAGCGGCGTCGCTGAGTGGGGCGAGGTCAGCGCCAACAGCCAGCCCGGAATTACCGACAGAGTTTGTAAAATAAACAGCGCTTATCCCCATCAAAACGGTGATAAAAGCCAACATAAGAAATGCGGCGGTCAATTTAGTTCTGAGCTTCATTTGGTTGAACATACGATGCTCCTTGTTCATAAACCGTACTATGTGAACTTAATTCATTAACTATACTATTTAAATCTCGACGAACAGAAGCCATTCTCCATAAAGAAAGTGTGAAGATTTCGTTTGAATAGTTACCTTAGAATTATTATTGGGCAGCATAGTAGCCATATGCGTCAGGCGTGAACTTATGAGGGATGAGGGATGAAGTATGAATAGTCAAGGATTAGGTCGGTAGCGGTTATTGACGAATTGGGGTAACTCTGGTAAATTTTTGGCTTAAGCAGCGTAACAAATCAAAATCGACAACTCGCTTGTGATTGATAAGGTTATTTGCTGTTCCAATCCTGAAACTATTGTTAATACTTTCCCACACAACCCCCAATAACCACTGGCCTAAATTACCGTTAACCCAACCCTTAGAAGAAGATTCTTAGAAAAATTCAACCGCCGCCGGCAAAGTTTAATCCTTTGCGCAAGCCCTGCTTAATAAAGGAGCCTATGTGGAGACCACCGAGTCAAAGCCAACTGATAAGGCATCTAAGGAATCAACCGAACTGCTGCGGGCAATTCTCGATTCTTATCCCGGAAATGGGGTGATACTTGACCATCGAGGCCACATTTCCCTGGTCAATCAGAACTGGATTGATTTTGGCCGGACCAATGGTCTCGACGAGCATTGGCAGTGGATCGGTCTGGACTACCTAAAATTCTGCCGAGACGCGGCCAAGTTTGGGAGCGAAGTCGCCGGGGAAGCCTGTAACGGTATTACGGCTGTACTCGATGGCCAGGCGCCGTATTTCGAGCACGAATACCCCTGCCACAGCCCGCGCGAGCGACCCTGGTTTCAAATGCGCGCCAGTGCGGTTACCTACGCCGGCCGCCGCAGGGTAATCGTCATCCATCAGAACATTACCCACCAAAAGCAGGCGGAAGAGGCGCTGCGGGAGTCAGAAGAACTCCACCGGCTTACCCTCAGTTACATCTCAGACGCTGTCTTTATCACCGATGCGGCCGGAGTGTTTACCTTCATCTGCCCCAACGTGGATTTCATTTTTGGTTACTCTCACTCAGAAGTACAAACATTTGGAAATATTGCGGCATTACTAGGTGACGGCCTGTTTGATCCTAATACATTGGAAACTTTAGGCGAAATACCGAACATCGAGCGAAGAGTTTGGGACAAGGCCGGGCGCGAGCACGATTTACTGGTGACGGTCAAACGCATCGCCCTTAAGGCAGGCACCATCCTCTATACCTGTCGCGATATTACCGAACGCAAACGAGCCGAACAGAAAGGGCGTGAAATCGAAGCGCGTTTTCGGGCCACCTTCGAACAAGCCGCCGTTGGTATCGCTCACGTGGCGCCTGACGGGCGCTTCTTGCGCCTTAACCAGCGGTTCTGCAATATTGTCGGGGGTTCCTACGACGACCTTGTGGCGCGAACGTTTCAAGATATTACCCATCCCGATGATCTGGCCGCTGATCTCGCCCACATGCGGCAGCTGTTGGCCGGCGAAGCCGAAACCTTTACGATGGAAAAACGGTATTTCCGCAAGGATGGTGAGATTGTGTGGGCCAACCTAACGGTTTCGCTACTCCGCCAGGCGACGGGCGAACCTGACTACTTCATCTCTGTCGTCGAAGATATCACCCAGCGCAAGCAGGTGGAGGCGCAACTGCAAGCCTATCAGTCCAAGCTCAAATTGTTGGCAGCTGAATTAACCTTGGCCGAGGAACGGGAACGCCGCCGCATTGCCGCCGAGCTGCACGATGAGGTGGGTCAAATGTTGACATCGGCCGGTATTCAAACGGCTCTAGCCATTAAGACTACCTCTGAAACCAAAGTAGCATCTATTCTCCATGACGTCGCCCACACGATTACTCAGGCGATTGAAGAAATTCACGATATGGTGTTTGACTTAAGTTCGCCGCTACTGGATGACATCGGTCTGGCCGCAGCCCTGGCTGAGTGGCTGGTAGAGCAAGTAGAAAAGAAACATGGTCTACAAACGGAGTTTATTGGTCCGGATCAAAAAATGGTTTTGAACGAGGATGTTCAGGCGATTCTGTTTCGCAATGTACGCGAACTGCTGACCAATGTGATCAAACATGCTCAAGCAAGTAAAGTTACTGTCCGAGTAGAAAAGGCTGACGATAAGGCTATTGTGGTGGTGGAAGATGACGGAAGGGGTTTTGATCCGCTGGCTGTCTCCACAGCCCCGGACCGGGAAGGTCGATTTGGTCTGTTCAATATCCGGGAACGAATGGCCGATCTGGGCGGCATGTTGGAAATTGTATCCGAACCCGGCCACGGATGCATAGCCATCCTGACCGTACCGCTCAGTAACCGATGAGGAAAGATAATATCCATGTTCTGGACGGCGACTGGGCCACAATCGCCAAAACCGGCTACAAAAGGATGCGTCGCGGTCTACTGAAATTGCTAGTCCTAAACAGCAGCGCTTTTTGCCGCACAATTGGATTAATTGAGAAGTTGGGTAAAATAATCGCCATTCGATAGATGAAGGATTTAGCTTGACCGTCCAAAAACCCTGGTCACGCCTCGATTGGCTAATTATTCTCATATTTGCGGGGCTGGTGCTACTGTTCTACTGGCGCATCCTGACCTCCAATCCGGCCGACCGGCAGTCGTTCCCACCCGGCGACTTCCATGCTCAATTTTGGGCCTTCACCACCTTTGAAGTGCGCGAACTCAGCGCCGGCCGGCTGCCGCTCTGGAACCCGTACACCTTCGCCGGCGCGCCCTTCTGGGCCGATGTCCAAGCGGCGGTCTTCTATCCGCCTAGCCTGCTGACGATTTTACTCTCAGCGCCCTGGGGTTTTTCGCTCTTTGCCCTGGAAATCGAGGCCATTGCTCACTTCTGGCTGGCCGCCGTTTTCATGTACCTCTTCATCCGAGCGCTGACCCACAGCCGCGCCGCCGCCGTCATCGCCGCCCTTACTCTCACCTTCAGCGGCTACCTAACCGGCTACCCCAGCCAACAACTCGCCGTCCTGGAAGCCGACATCTGGCTGCCCCTCATCCTCTACTTCCTCTACCGCGCCCACCAATCCAGAACCTCCACCACCCAACCGTCCACACATCCAACCAACCAGCCCTCCACCTCTCCACCACCCAATTATCAATTGATCCTCGCCGGCCTCGCCTGGGGGCTAACCCTCCTCGCCGGTCACCCTCAAAGCGCCCTGATCGTCGGCTACACCTGCACCGCCTACTTCTTCTTCCTATGGACTCAACGGAAGAGCGAACGGAATGATGAACGCGGAAGGATGAATAATGAATCTCCACCCCTACTACGTACTACGCACTACGTACTACGTACCACGTACCACGCGCTACGTACCACAATCCCACCGTACCTCATCTTTCTATTCACCGGCCTCGGCCTGGCTGCTATCCAGTTCATCCCGGCCGTCGAATACACCCTACGCTCCGTCCGGGCCGAAGGCACCTATGATAAGATGTCCGGCGGCTTCCCCCTGACCGATCTCATTCAACTGCTGCTGCCCGGTCAGGTGAGTTTCTACTCGCCGCTGTATGTGGGCCTCACTGGCCTCATTTTGGCCATTTGGGTGGTCTTCGCCTATCCCAATCGCCACACAATCTTCTGGAGTATCTTCGGCCTGATCGCTCTGCTCATTACGTTCGGCGGCAATACCTTTCTCTACAGCCCGCTCTACCTGTGGGTACCCGGCTTTGCCATTTTTCGCGGCCAAGAACGCTGGGCCTTCGCCGTCATCTTCAGCCTCTCCGTCCTGGCCGGCTACGGCTTCAACGCCCTTCTAAACACCAAATCATCCCTCAAACCACACTTACCCATCTCCACCTTACAACCTAAATCTCTCAATCTCCAATCTCCAATCTCCAATCTCCAACGCCTCACCGCTTTCCTCTTCCTTCTTTCCCTCATCCTCACCTTCCTGTCCTTCTTCGGCCTCAACACCACCGGCTGGACGCCCGTCAGCCCTTTTTATGGCCTGCTTGGGGCTTCTACACTGCTGACGCTGCTCATGGCGCTGAACTGGTTGCTGTGGCGATTTGCCGCCCGGCTGACTCCAACATGGCTAACGATCCTGACAGCCGGCCTCATCTGCTTCGATCTCTTCTCGGTCAACTGGCAAACCAATCTTTACCCGCAGCCGCCGGAGTGGCACACCCGTATGCCGCGCGTCGTCGAGGTGATCAAACAAGATGCCGCCCAAACCCCCAACGAACCGTACCGCGTTTACAACGAGTTTCGACTGTATGACAACTACGGCGTACCGTTTGAAATTGAAGATTTGTGGGGCGCCAGCCCGCTCCGGCCCAATCGCTACGATCAATTTCTCGCGCCGCCTATGCCTATCGAACGCACCTGGGAACTACTCAACGTCAAATACGTCATCACCTGGCGTGAAGAACTCTTTGTACCCTCAACTATCCTTTACCAGGAGCCTGCCGCCGACGGCACAACCTACGTCCATCGGCTCGATGAGGTCGGCCCGCGCGCCTGGCTCGTCACCCAAACCCAAATCGCCGACGATGCCGCCATCCTCCACACTATCGCCGACCCCAATTTCGACCGCTGGCACATCGCCCTCCTCGAACCCGGCCCGAACCCTTCATCCAAAAAATCAATCCCTACTCCTCTGAACCATCAACCCCTACGCACTACGCACTACGTACTACGCACTTATCCCCCCAATCCCTCTCTATCACCATCGACACGTCCACACCCGCTCTCCTCATCCTCAGCGAACCCGACTACCCCGGTTGGCAGGCTACCATTGATGGTCAACCGGCTCCCATTCTCCGGGCCGACTACATCCTGCGGGCTGTACCGATGCCGGCAGGGGAACACACGGTGCAACTCACCTTTCGACCGCTCAGCTTTATGATCGGCGCAGTGATTAGCGGCATCACCGTCATCACAGCGGTTATCCTACTTGGGCTGTCTACCGGCGGCGAGGCTCAATGTGATCCGACCACCTAAACCAGCAACCAACCGCCTCATATTCTGGGCAGCCTGCGTGGGAGTCATCCTCGTCGCCTTCTTATTCCGTTTCTACCGAATCGCTGACTATCCGCTCGGCCTCTTCTTCGATCCGGCCATCAATGGCCTCGACGCCGTCCGCCTCATCCAGCGCGGCGGGCACGTACTCTTTTTCCCCACCAACGGCGGCCGCGAGTCGCTCTTTATGTACCTACTCATCCCCTTCATTAGATTCTTCGGTACCACCCCTTCAGCATCCGCGCCCTAACCGCCACGATCAGCCTATTAACCGTGGTCCTCCTCATCGCCTTTCTGCGGAACGATGAAGTCAGAACGATGAATGATGAATCAAAAGAAACACGCCTTCAAACTCCCAACTCTCAACTCTCAACATCGAACCCCAATTATCAATTATCAATTATCCATTATCCATTGTTTCCGGTTTTGTCCTCGCCACCCTGCCCTGGCACATCGCCGTTACCCGCCTCGGCCAGCGTCCCATCCTGGTGCCGATGCTGGCCATTCCGATCTTCTGGTTCTTTCTCAAAGGCTGGCGCGGCGGCCAAAGCCGCTGGTTTGTGCTGTCGGGGCTGTTTATGGGCCTCGCAGGATACACCTACCCGCCGCCCGCCTGTTGCCCGTCATTTTGGTTCTGGCGCTGCTGCCGGAATTTTTCATCCAGCCCATCAAACGCGCCAACGTCAAAACGACGGTCATCAATCTCGCCCTGTTTTTGTTAACCGCGCTCATCGTCTATGCGCCGATGGCCTGGTACCTGCTCAACCATCCGGCCCAATTCACCGCTCGAGCTGCTTCGGTGATGGTCTGGAACTTTCTGGACATCCCGCTGACATCATCGCCGAACTGGGGCGTAATTTTCTGCGCATTCTGGGCTTTTTCTGCTGCGCCGGCAGCCCCAACCCCATTTTCGGTTACCCCGGCTATCCCGGTCTGTCGATCTGGCTGGCCCCCTTTTTACTACTGGGCCTGGTTGTCGCGCTCAAAAATTGGCGCGATTTCTTTCACCGACTGGTGGCTCTATGGTGGCTAATCGGCGTTTTCGCCTCGCTCCCCGCCATTGAGGCTCCTCACCCCCTACGCATGATCGTCGCTATTCCACCCACCGCTATCTTGGTCGCCTTGGGTCTGCTCAAACTGATCAACTGGCTTCTGTCGAACAAAAGAATCCCAAGCTCACTACGCCCTACGCCCTACGCCCTACTATTATTAATTCTCCTCCTTATTCTCCCTCTCCCCGGCTTCATCCGCGCCTACTACGTCAACTGGGGCAACCTTGAAGTGACGCAAGGGATTTACGACTACAATGCTATTGCCATTCGAGATGCCGTTTTGAGCCAAGCCAATAAAAATATCCCGATCTACCTCCCCCAGTCGCGGTTCAACGACTCGACCCTGCTGTACTACCTGAGCGATCCTTTTCCCCGTCAGGCCAGCCTCGCGGCGTCGGCGGCCGGCACAGCGATTGCGATCTCGCCCGACAACAACATCGATGATACGGCCTGGGTGCGCCTGTATAACGGCGTAGCTACAGTGCTGCCCCCCCTGACCCTTGAGGGGCAGCAACTCATTCAAACCGCGCTGGCGGATCGGAATTCAATTCCAATTAAGGCCATTAATGGGGAAACCGCCGCTCGCCAAGCCTTGCTGCCGGACGATCCGGCGAACTACATCGAGCCGCCCTCGGTCGATCTCGACGCCGACTTCGGACCGATGCAGCTTATCGGCGCTACCTTTCCGGCGACGATTGATCTCCGGCAGGACTTGCCGGTCACGCTCTATTGGCAGACCAACCAGCCGATGTCCACCGAATACGAAGTCCTGGTCCGGTTGATCACCGACGACCGCCGCGCAGTCGGTAACGGCGACGCCCGCCCCACCGACTGGGTCTACCCCACCAGTTTTTGGCGACCCGATATCGATCAGATTGCTGCTCAGCATTTAGTCACGCTAGAACCGGATTTGGAGCCAGGCCGCTACTGGCTGGCCGTCTCCGTGTTCGATCCGGCTTTGGGCCGGCGGTTACCCCTCACCGGCGGTTTTAGCGACTCGCCGGATACCTTTTTTATCGGCCCACTCAAAATTGCCTTGCCTCAGCCGCCTACCGAGGCCCCGCTGGTGCGATCACAGCCCCTTGATTTTGGTGAGGTCGCTCGACTGACATCTTATCAGGTCAAGCCCACCGCCATCATCGCCGGCGATTCAATCCAAGTCGATCTGCTCTGGGAAGCCTTGTCAATGCCGCAGCGCGATTACACGATCTTCGTCCATCTCCTCGACAGCGAGGGTAACCTTGTCGCCGGAAACGACGCCCAACCGCGCAGCGGTCGTTACCCGACCACAATTTGGTCTCCCGGCGAGCTAATTTTAGACTCCCATACGCTTGTCACCCCTCCCGATTTGCCCTCAGGCCAATATCGATTAGCTATTGGACTGTATTTCCAGCCCTCAGGCGAACGCCTGCCTCTAAAATTTAAGACACAGACAATTGATACGACAGGGCGATTAACCTTACCCCCGCCAATCGAAGTATTACTGAAATAGGACGCTTGACCGGAAGTAAAATCCAAGATATACTTAAGAAACGGTCGTAAACTTAAAAAATTCAAACTATTCATCGCAGTCTTCTCGATTAAAGCTGAGTCTTCTCTCAAAGCGGCTCTGGAATTCAACATTACAATATAAAAGACTCGGTTGCGCTACCTGAAATATCATTAAGCCATTTGAACTATTTCTAACAACCACTACACTTAGTAAGCGAGGGAAACATCTATGCGCAAAATAGCAATTGTTGGTTTCAAGGGAGGAATTGGTAAGACAACAACCTGTGTAAGTTTAGGGGCTGGTTTAGCCCTCCGTGGTCACAAAGTTCTGCTCCTTGATACCGACACCCAAGCCAACCTGACCGTTGCCTTGGGATTACCCCAACCTAAAAAGTCATTGGCCGACGTCCTGATAAAAAAAGCAAAGCCTGAGGAAGTCATTCTTTCGGCTCGAAAAAATCTTGATCTACTACCCAGTAGTTTGAGTTTGTTCAAAGCTCAGCAGCGAATGGTCTTTGAAATGGCGCGCGAGGAGATTTTTGAGGAACTTTTCGGCAATCTCACCGGCTATGATTATATGGTGATCGACTGTGCGCCCTCATTATCGTTGTTGACGGTCAACTCAATTGTCTACGCTGATGAAATCTTTATTCCTGTTTCGATGGAAATGCTGGCGCTAACCGGGGCCGAACAATTCATTGAATATCTTAAAGAAGTAGCGCGGGTCATGGGGCGCGGCGCTGATATCCGCCTGATCATCCCCACGATGTACGATCCTCGTCGGCGCGTAAGCGATAAGGTAATGCATCTTCTTGAGAAATTAGGTCCACGAGTGACGCAACCTATCCGGGTCGATACCATGTTGTCGGAGGCGCCGGGTGAGGGCCAGACCATCTATGAATTCGCACCCCGCAGCCGAGGGGCGCTTGATTACGCTCGATTAGCCGAAACGGTGGCGACGCTACCGCCGCTGGAAAAAACAAATAATCATCATAATCAACTAAATCAACCTACCAATGGAGTTAAGGTTAAAGAGGGGCTTAATGACACACATCATCTCAGTCGCCAACCAGAAGGGTGGAGTGGGCAAAACTACAACAACAACTAATTTGGGTGTTGCTCTGGCTCAAATTCAAAAAAAGACTTTGCTGATCGATTTAGATCCGCAAGGGGCGTTATCGGCCGGGTTGGGCATAAAAGTGACCAACGAGACAAACACCATTTATGAGGTCATGATGGACGAAGACGTCCCCGCCAATCAGGCTATTCATCCGATTCAGGCCTATCTCGACGTCATTCCGGCCGATAACGATTTAGCCGCCGCCGCGATCGAGTTGATGCCGGAATTACGTCGGGAATATGTTCTGCGAAACGTCCTTAGCATTCTGGACGGTTGGTACGATTACATTCTCATCGACTGCCCACCCAGTTTGAATTTACTCACCGTCAATGCACTTTGCGCCAGCACCGGCGTCGTTATCCCGGTTCAGTGTGAATTTTTTGCCATTCGGGTGGTCAATCAGCTCATCGACAGCATCGAACGGACTCGCGAACGCATGAATCCTGATCTCAGGCTGCTGGGTATCCTGCCTACCATGTATGCCACGGGCACCATTCACTCTCGCGAAGTCTTGGAAGAGATGAAGTCCATCTACGGTGACAAAGTATTCGACACCGTCATCCATAAAAGTATCCGCTTCGCCGAAGCCACCGTGGCCAACAAAGCCATTACCGATTACGCCAGCAAACACAAAGGCGCCGAAGCCTATGAGCAGTTAGCCCAAATTGTGCTCGATATGACCGAACCTTCGGATTGACCATCTAAAAAGCACACCTCGAATTTTGTTATTTCCTCAAGCTTGATTACCATTCACAGCTAATGGTAATTAACAGCCCGGATCACAAATTTAATAAGTTGGCCCACTATGCGATCATTGGTCTGATCCTACTTCTGGCCTTTTTTCTACGCACCTACCAGCTTGACCACCAGGCTTTGCGCGGCGATGAAGCCGCCACCGTTCTGTATTCGGCCATGCCCATCTCGGAACTATGGGAACTCTCCCGCGTGACCGATCCCCATCCGCCGCTTTACTATTTGCTGCTTCATCCCTGGCAGTGGCTCATTGGTGAGGAGGCCTGGATAATGCGCTTCGCCGGCGTCATCGCCGGTACGTTGACTGTTGCCACCCTGTACGCCCTAGCCCAACGAACGATCCGCAACGCCGCCGTTAGCTTGCTGGCCGCGGGTCTTTTAGCCGTTAACCCGCTGCAAATTTGGCTGGCTCAAGATGTACGATCTTATCCGCTCTTCACCCTGCTCGGCTTACTTTCATCTTGGGCGTTATGGGCCGCATTGACCGGCGGTCATCCATCTACTGTCAGCCGTCAGGCAGCCCCCCCTTCCAAAACACAAAATCCACCTCTACAACCTACGAACTACGCACTAAGCACTAAGCAATACACTTCACGTCCCACCTCCCACATTCCACACCCACTACTCTGGCTCCTCTACCTCTGCCTCACCGTAGCCTGTTTGTATACTCACTACTACACTGTCTTCCTCATCGCCTTTCAAGGATTTTTCGTGCTGGTCAACGCTAAAAAGTTTTGGACCCAAAAATGGCCGTGGCTACTCTCGCAAATCGCCATTGGTTTGTCAATTATCCCCGGTTTACAGTTGGCTTATAATTTTATCGGTCCGGCTGCCGGCGGCATCGAAAAAATCCCCACGCCCGACATCCTCCGCCTGGCTTCGACTGCCCTATTGACCGGCTTCACCATTAGCGACCACTGGGGCTTGTTAATTAGCTTACTCTTGGCCCCGATTTGGCTGCTCGGTATCGTCACTTTACTTCGTCAAGATTTCACTACCGGCACGTTCTGGACATTCTTTTTTGCTACACCTGTTCTCGGCGTCATTATCTTGTCGATTGACCGCCCTTTCTTCAAAGAACGCTTTCTCATCCAGGCCCAACCCGCCTTCGAACTCCTACTCGCCGCCGGACTTGCCACCCTTTTTTTCTCGGCAAAATTACCCACTACCCGACCTCGACGCACTACGCACTACGTCCTACGCGCCACAGCCCTCCTGCTTCTCACCTGCCTTCTCTACGTTAATCTGTTAACCCTAACCAACTATTTCACTGATATCGCTTATGCAAAAGCCCCCCCTTGGCACCTATACCACAACTACGTCAGCGGAAAATTCCAGTCCGGCGATGTGATGCTCACCAACTTTCCGGAGGCTTCCGTCAGTTACTACAGCCCCAACGGCCTGCCTTTTTATGTGGTGCCGGTCGAGCGTGATCGTTCCAGGGAATTTCGCCTGACGGAAACCGAAAAAATCGCCAATGCATACGATCGTATCTGGTTTTTGCCGCTGCTCCGCCAGGGCTTCGATGAACAGGGCGACGTCCTCAACTGGCTCGATCGCCACGCCGACCGCGTTGATCAGACCTTTTTTCCTGTCTACAACCTCAATTTATATGTAGGGCCGGCCGCCATCGATACGCGGCTGATCCGCCAGCCGGTCACATTTACTAACGGCATCGTACTGCGCGGCTTTCAAATTTTAGATAAAACCGGCCAGTCGCGCCTCGTGCCTACGTCTACTGACGATACCGGCCAGGAATACCGGCTTACCCTTGAGCCGGAGGATGAGTTTACGCTCTCGCTTTATTGGCTGGCCGGCGCTCCCACCGAGGAGCCGTACACCGTCTTCACCCATTTGATCGCCGCCGATGGTTTTAATCGGGTTGGTCAGGACAACCAGCCGGTCTGGGGGAGTTACCCCACCAGCGACTGGTCACCTGGCGAAAAAATCACCGACAAGTACACCTTGACCATCCCGCCCGGTACGCCCCCCGGCGATCATCACCTGCGGATCGGTTGGTACCAAAGCGACACCCAAGAACGTGTGCCGGTCCTGGACGAGGCCGGCCATCCCGGCGAGGAATCTGTGATCCTAAACGCCATCATCCACGTCAAGCAAAGGTCGAGTCTTGCCAAAGATTGAAGCAGTCCAGCGCCACAGTCTTTTTTTGCTGGTTTGGCTGCTGCACATCGTGTTGGCGGTAGCCTACACCACCGCCATCCCCCTCGGCGAAGCGCCAGACGAACCGGCCCACCTGACTTATGCTCAATTTATCGCCAACAAAGGCGGCCTGCCCGCCACCCTGACTGAACGCCGCGAGGCCGGGTATCGCTCAACCTGGCCGCCGCTCTATCACGTCTTAGTAGCTGCGCCGGTCGCGGCGGTCGGCGATACCCCACCAACGCGACTCAAAGCTGTGGGCGACACGCCCCGTCGCCTCATCCCCACCAACGGCCAGACCATTGCCTCTTTCATCCACACCGAAGACGAAACCTGGCCCTGGCGCGGCGTTAGCCTGGCCTGGCATCTGGGCCGTTTCATCTCGGTTATACTATCCGCTCTGGCAGTGGTCGTTACGTATTTGATCGGCCTACAGCTAACCGGAGACCGGCTTATATCCACCGGAGCCGCCGCGGTACATGGATTTCTGCCCGAACTTCTATTTATCGGCAGCGTCATCAACGATGACAGCCTCTTGATCTTACTTTCCAGCTCGGTACTCTTAGTAATCACCATCTATACGAAGCCAACTTCAATTCCAACCCTGAGTCAATTTCTGCTCTTGGGCGGCCTCCTGGGGCTGGCGACCGTCGCCAAATACAACGCTCTGCCGCTTTGGGGTGTAGTATTAGTCTGGTTCATCTGGCTGGCTGTCACAAAATGGCCTTATTCGATCACGCAATCCGGCCAACCTGCTGTACCATTATCGATCATTGGCCGTTTAGTATGGCCGGCCTTGGCCTTGCTGGTCGGAGCGCTCCTAACCGGCGGCTGGTGGTTTCTCTTCATCTGGCGCAATTTCAACCAGATCGCCGCCCAGGGCCTCATCGGCGGCTCGCTGGCCGCCCTCGGCGCCGGCACGTCCGATGCCTCCCTGCGGCAAATTTCAACCGGCAGCGGCTTCTCGCTGCCCTCACTCAGCGCCTGGCTCGAATGGTTCGTCACACTCTTCAAATCCTTTTGGGGCCTTTTCGGCGGCGGCGGAACCATCGAATTTCCGAGCTGGATCTACCTCCTGCTGGCCATTTTTTGCCTGCTTGCTTTTATTTCACTCACGGCAACCCTAATCACTAATCCGCTCTCAAAGACGCCTACTCCTGATAACCTTCACCTATCATCCCACCCCAAACAACCTTCACCCCAAAAACCTGCGTTAACTCCACAAACTCTACCAACTCCTCCTCTCTTCTTTCTGCTAATCCCCTTATTCTACTTCCCCCTACCCATCTTGCGTTTCATTCTTTCCGGCAGCATCGGCGAAACCGCTCAAGGCCGGCATCTGTTCCCGGCGCTGTCACTAATCGCATTGAGCTTAATCCTGGGTTTGGCTCACTTTTCACGCTACGCCGGCTATGTGACCCGACACCGGCAAAAAAAATTACCCGCCGAGCAAACGACGTCCCAAAACCCCATATTTACCATCCTCATCTTCTGCCTATTTTTATTCGCCCTCAGTCTCTACGGCCTCTATCTCATCAAGACCAGCTATCCACCCTTGATTCCACTTCGTACGACGGACGTTCACCCCCTCGAAAATCAACTCGACGTCAATCTGGCTGAGGGCGTCGAGTTAATCGGCTACGAGATCGCCCCGCCGGTTGATGGTATTCTGCCCGTCACATTGCTCTGGCGCGCCGACTCCGTACCGCCCGAAGATTACCTGATCGATCTTACCATCACCGACGGCAGCGGTCAGCCCATCGGTAACTGGTCAGGCCAACCCATTGGCGGTCGCTACCCCACCCGCGCCTGGGACAAAGGCGACATTCTCCGCGACCAAATCCGCGTTCCGCTTCTTACTCCCCTAACCGACACCCAACCCACTCTAACCCTTACCCTCCTCACCTCTAACCCCCAATCAGCCAACCCACCACCCATCCAACTATCCAACCCACCATCCATCCATCTCCCCATCTCCCCATCTCCCCATCTCCCCATCTCCCCCACCGACCTCCGCACCGACAACCTTCCCCCCGATGCTCCCTTCACCTACCGCAGCACCCTCAGCTTTGTCCTACCCGGCCAGACGACCCCACCGGAACTAACTGGACCCAACGGCCAAACCTTTCCACCGACTCGCTTCATCGCCAACCCGACCGGCAGCATCGCCCACTTTATCGTCGCCGCCGACTGGCCCAGCGGCGACTATCAATTATCAATTCCCAATCTACGTATACCTGAAACACACCCGCTTTTCTCCATTCTTCATTCTCCATTCTCCATTCACAACCGGCCTCGGCATTTTACGCCGCCGCCAATGGATGCCCCGCTCGACGCCAACTTTAACGATCTTGTTACAGTGTTAGGCTACGATCTGCCCCAGCGCCGCGCCGAACCGGGCGGGAGCTTTCCGATCACGCTCCACATGCGGGCCGAACGCACCATGGGGCGGCATCTAGCCATTTTCAATCACCTGCTCGATGTCGACCTCATTCAGCGCGGCGGCGTTGATCGCATTCCCCAAAACTTCTATACAACCCTGCTATGGGTTCCCGGCGAAATCGTCTCCGATGCCTACGAAGTACCTATCGATCCCGATGCCCCGTCCGGCATCTATTGGCTCGACCTCGGTTTTTATCCCACCGACGAACCCACACTCTCTCTACCGCTCATCGTCGACGGCCAACCCATTGATCACAACAGCGTTAGGATCGGTCCGATCAAAATCGGCGGCCCCCCTTCCGGTCTAACCACCACCAACCCCCAGCCCGAAAACCGGCTTGATATTTCGTTTGGCGATCAAGTTACGCTTTTGGGGTACGATCTGAAAGGTGTCAGTAACCAGCGTTCAGCAGTCAACAGTCAGCCAACGTCAAACGAGAACCAACCATCAAACACCCCATCTTCACCTCCCCCAACTTCCCAACTCTCCAACTCCACGAACTCTCCAACTCTCCAGCTCTATTGGCACACCAACACCTCCCCCACCGCCGATTATACGGTCTTCGTTCACCTCATTGACGCCGACGGGAATCTCGTCGCCCAAGCCGACTCCCCACCCGCTACCGGAGCCTATCCCACCAGTTTGTGGGACTCCGGCGAAACCATCATCGATACCCGCACCCTGCCCGATCTACCCCCTGGCCAATACACGCTCCGTCTCGGTCTCTACGATCCCACCACCGGCCAACGCCTCCCCGTGCCTAACACCCCTGACGGCGCAATTACGCTCACCGAATTTGAGGTCACCCCTTAAAGAACATCCGAGACTCTAATCTCCCCATCTCCTAATCTCCTATCTCCCTCTCCCCTTGCCCCTCTAACTAAAGTCATGGTATGATCTCCGGCAATGCCGCGCTGAGGTGAAATATGAGCCAAAACCAATCTGTAACCCTCTACATTTCCGCCGCGTCGGATTTAATGGCCGAGCGTGAAGCCCTGGCCCGGATGATCGCTGACCTGCCGGTAACGTTGCCCTGGCGTATCGGGCAAAGCCCGGTCGAGGCCGATCCAATCGAGGCGGAGACTGTCGCCAATGCCGATCTCTATTTTGTTATCATGGGGGCAGATATCCGCGCGCCGGTGGGGCTAGAACTCCATCTCGCCCGGCGCGCCGGTCAATCAATTGTGGGGTTTGCCAAACAGGGAGTCGCCTATACGCCTGCCGGACAAATTTTTATGAAGGAAACGAAACTCACCATTGGCTGGCGACCTTTCAAAACGGCCAATGATCTGAGCCGGCAAGTCCAACGGATCGTCGTTGAATATCTACTGCGTCAAGCCGTTCGCTATGCCCTAACGCCGGTTGAAGTCGTCCAATTACAACAGCGCCTGACCTCCGACGTCCCGGCCGACCAACCCAACGCCGAAGGCGCCGGTCACAGCGCTGTTATTCTCTCGCGTGAACGGTTCACGCCCAGTGAGGGTGTTATTATCGAGGAGTAGGGTAGATGGATGGATGGATGGATGGATGGATGGATGGTTGGTTGGTTGGTTGGGCAGTTGGTTGGTTGGGTAGTTGGGTGAGTAGTTCGTTGGCTGGTTGGTAGGGTTGCCCATTCCAACTCCCCAAATCCACAAACTCTACTAACTTTTCAACTCCATAAACTCCCCAACTCTACGAACTCCACAAACTCTATAAACTCCCCAACTCTAATTAATCAACGTCCCAAAACTCACCATTTGTCCTTTCAACACGGCTTCGACATGACCCGGCTCCTCAGCAGACATAATCATGGCTTGCATAGGTGGCATAGCCAAGGTTAGCCGGTACATGTCGCGGACTTTGGTGAACATGCCGCCGGTGACATCCGTACCGTGCGAACCGCCGAGCATCGACTCAACCTCCTCCCAATTGGTCCGGTCGATATCCTCAATCAGCTCCGCCTCCGGATTAACGTTAGGATCAGCTTCGTACACGCCATCGACCTGCCCGGCCAGAATAATGCGGCTGGGAGTCAACTCGCGGGCCAGGTTATCAAATAACACTTCCGTTGAAACGATGCTCATGCCTTGAGCGGCATCGACGCTGACATCGCCATAAATTACCGGTACTAAATCGTGTTTGAGGGCTTCCTTCAAGGGGAAGGTCTCAAAATACATCAACTGCTCACCGCGTGTGCGGGTGCTGGCCGACGGTTGGAAGCGGATAGCCGGGACGCCGGCCCGCCGCAGTGCGTTGACCACAATGTGGTTGAGTTCGGCGGCAGCGTGAGCGACTTCGGCAAAACCCAGCCAGCTATCAGGCGCAACTGCCCCTTTATGAGTTTGATAGCGAGCGGCCGCCTCGTGCCCAAACGAGCCTGAGCCGTGCCCAATGATTAACCGCAGATCGTCACCCCGTTCCGTGAAGGCGCTTTTTATTTCCAGAGCCAACCGCTCGATCACCTCCGGCCGGGCCGTAAACGGTTTAGTTTTGTCGGTAATGACCGATCCGCCCAGTTTTAGCAGAATTAATTCAGACAAGATATGTACTCCCTCAGAAATAAGATGGGAACGGTCAAGGCGGTACCCTAACCTATCCCTGGAAATTTCAATTAGCAGGCAATTTTACTGCAAAGCCCCCATTTTGGGGAATCGACCAAAAACCCAATTGCGGTTCATTTACCAGTTTGGCAACCTCTCCCAAAATTTGCTATAATCCTCACAAACTATGTACAAAGGACAATTCAATGCCCCTGACCCATTTCGATGACCAAGGCCGCGCCCGGATGGTTGATGTCGGCCACAAAGCGGATACGCCGCGGGAAGCCGTGGCCAAAGGGCGCGTCCGGTTAAAACCGGAAACCCTGACTCTCATCCGCGACGGGGGCATCAAGAAGGGCGACGTGCTGGCGGTGGCTCAGGTCGCCGGTATAATGGCCGCCAAGCGAACGCACGAGTTAGTGCCGATGTGCCACCCGTTGATGCTGACGCACGTTAGCCTCCAATTTGAAACCCAACCGGCCGACGACCCCAACGGTCTGGCTACCATTGAGATTAGCGCCACCGTCCGCACCACCGGCAAAACCGGCGTCGAGATGGAAGCGCTGACCGCCGTCAGCGTGGCCGGCTTGACCATTTATGATATGTGTAAAGCCGTGGATCGAGCAATGCAAATCGATGCTATCCGCCTGGTGAAAAAAAGCGGCGGTAAAAGCGGCGACATCGTCTTGGAGTAGACCCATGAAAGTAACGGTTAAACTATTTGCCCGATTACGGGAATTGACCGGCGCCGGCAGCCTGGATCGGACCTTAGCGGATGAGGCTACGATTGCCGATTTAATTCAATCGTTACAGCAAGAGTTTCCTAAATTGGCCGAAGCCGCGCCTAAAACCATTATCTCAGTCAATCAGGAATTTGCCGATCTGAGCACGCCTCTGGCTGAAGGGGATGAAGTGGCCCTGTTTCCGCCCGTAAGCGGCGGCAGCGGCGCCGAACCAGCAAAATTCGCCATCACCTTCGATCCGATCAGCCTGGATGAAATGGCTACCAGAGTAGTCAAACCGGAGACCGGCGCAGTGGCCGTCTTTGGCGGGGTGGTGCGCAATGTCTCGCTGGGCAAGGATGTTGAGCGGCTGGAGTACGAAGCCTACGAAGAGATGGCCGTGACCAAGTTAAAACAGGTGGCCGCCGAAGCGCGCCAGCAGTGGCCTAAAATTGTCGATATCGCCATTGTGCAGCGCATCGGCCGGCTCGAAGTGGGCGAAAACGCCGTGGTCGTAGCCGTTTCCAGCCCGCATCGGGGCGACGGCTGTTTTGAGGCTTGCGCTTACGCGATCAATCGCCTCAAGGAAATTGTCCCCATTTGGAAAAAAGAGTTCGGCCCCGATGGAGACGAGTGGATCGAGGGCGACTACTTGCCTTCAACGGCGGATGCTCAGTAAATATGGACCAAGAGAGAGAATGCTATGCAACCCATTACCGTGGCTGAAACCGGCCTGAACCTGACCTTTAAGAATAAGGCTCTGTTACAACGCGCCTTAACCCATCGCTCTTACCTAAATGAAAACCCGGACTACCCCTTGGAAGATAATGAACGCCTGGAATTTCTAGGGGATGCCATTTTAGATTTCATCATCGGCGAATATCTCTATCACCGATTTCCGGAGATGGCCGAAGGCCGGTTGACGAATCTCCGTTCGGCGCTGGTACGAACCGAGCGGCTGGCCTATTTTGCCGGCCTGATTAATTTAGGCGATTATCTTTATCTAGGCCACGGCGAAGACGAAAGCGGCGGCCGGCAGCGAGCCGCCATTCTATGCGACGCCTTTGAAGCGCTCATTGGCGCGCTTTATTTAGACAAAGGGGTTGAACCAACCCGTGACTTTGTCTACGATCTGATTGAGCCAAGTTTGGAAGAAATCTTAAACTCAGACTCGGAGAAAGATGCCAAAAGCCAGCTTCAGGAGGTCGCCCAAAGTCATTACCAATTGACCCCCACCTATCGCACCGTAAACGAGGAAGGACCAGACCACGCCAAAGAGTTTACCGTTGAAGCAATGATTGGGGAGCAAATCTATGGTCGGGGCAAAGGTTATAGCAAACAAACCGCCGCGCAGGCCGCTGCGCAACGGGCGCTCGATGCCCTGCGTCAGGAGTTAGGCATTTAGGGCTTCTAGCCCTATGACATTGGGTTTATACGTCAAAGTTCACTTTGACGCTCCTCAGCCATTAAATTTGGCTACCAGACCCGGCAAACCAATCCTTTTAGATATTCTGACTCAGGGCAGGTGAGTAAAACGGGGTGGTCGGAGCCTTGCGATAACCGCTCGATGATCTGGACGGTCCGGCTCGCATCGAGCGACGCGCCAAAGAGGATTTTTTGGAAGAGGTCGGAACTGACGACCCCAGAGCAAGAAAACGTAATTAAGATACCGCCCCGCTTTAGCAACTTCATCGCCAACAGATTAATATCTTTATAACCGTGGGATGCCTTTTCCACGTTGCGTTTGCTGTGGGCAAACTTAGGGGGATCTAAAACGATGACATCAAATTTCCAACCGGCTTCCCGATAAGCCCGCAAGACATCAAACACATCGGCGGCTGAGTAAACATCTTCGCGTCCGTTGAAGCCATTGCGCAGCATATTGTTTTCAGCAATCTGCAAAGATCGCTCCGATGAGTCGACATTGATCACCCGCGTTGCGCCGGCGCGAGCCGCATATACGGAAAAAGCTCCGGTATAGGCAAACGCGTTCAACACCTCTTTACCGGCAAAATATTTGCTGGCCCTCATCCGGTTTTCGCGCTGGTCCAGATAAAAGCCGGTCTTATGGCCCAATTTGACATCGACCTGAAAGGTCAAGCCATTTTCGATAATCTCAATCAAATCGGGGGGGATCTCGCCCCAGACCGGCCCGGTCACTGGTACCAATCCTTCCTTTTCGCGGCTATCGCTGTCGCTCCGCTCGTAGATACCTTGCGGTTCCACTAAATCCAACAAGGTATTGAGGATAAATTTTCGGTTCTTCTCCGCTGCCAATGAAAGAAACTGCACCACCAACCAAGTACCGTATAAATCGGCGATAAATCCGGGCACCCCATCAGCTTCGGAATAGACCAGCCGGTAAGCATTAGTGCTCTGATCCTGCTTAAGGGCTAATCGACCCGCCACCGCCCGGCTGATCCGTCGCCGCCAAAACTCTTCATCGATGGGGTCGTTGGGGTTCCAAGTCAGCAACCGCACACTAATTTGCGACTTTTCATTATAGATACCTCGGGCCACAAAGCGGGCTTTGCTGTTCCAAACATCAACAACATCGCCGCTCTCAGGGTTGCCTTCTAGTCGATTGATGGCTCCTGAAAAGAGCCAGGGGTGCTTGTTCAGGACGGATTTTTCTCGATCTTTTTTTAGAATGACTTGTTTGGTGATCATAGATCCTCGATGGATGCGTGACTAGGGCTGACATTCCCCAAGATAGATTATTCTTCTATCTTAACCGACTGGCTGAAAACAGTCAATTTGTTAAATAAAGCTTCATCTGTTTCACAAGCTTTGAAAAAAGAACGAACGTAACCGGACCATTAAACAGATAAGAGTTATCAAAATATAGCTCAAGTGGGTTGCTGAACTTATTCAAGTGGGTATAGGTAAAAATGCTCAGCGATGATATCCTAGAAGGCGAGACGGTTAGGTCCGGACCTGATAGAGTAATTAACATTATAGTCATATTATGATGTTAAAGATGCCGAAATTCGGTCTCTATCAGGTCTTATTTTATCAACACATTATATTTCTGTCTGGCCGTCCTGCGGAAAGGAACAATACCATATGTCAACGACTGTGATCGCTTTATTTAAAAATCTGGATGACGCCAACCGGGCGCTAAAGGCGCTCAACGAGCAAGGTATCAGTAACTCTCAAATGAGTGTGATGGCTCGTGAAAATACGATCGAAGCACTAGCTCATGAAAAAGAACTGCAACAGGAAGCGTCCGAAGGCGTTATGGCCGGAGCCATAGGCGGAGCCTCATTTGGACTGTTTGCCGGATTGATCGCCGGCGTAGGTTCGCTTTTTATTCCGGGCATCGGCCCGGTCATTGCCGGAAGTACGCTGGCGACTCTCCTGGGGAGTTCAGCCGTCGGAGCCGGAATTGGGGCTGTGGCCGGAGGGGCTTTACTGGGTGGCTTGGTTAAGATGGGCATTTCACAAGAGGATGCGCAGATCTACGCCGAAGGGATCAAACGTGGCGGCATTCTAGTCACCGTCGATGTTTCCCCTGAACAAACGGATACCATAACCCTCACGTTAGCCACAGCCGGGGCAGTAAGTATCGACTCCTTGCGTGATAAGTGGCAGGGCGAAGGCTGGCAGCAGTTTGACTCCACCGCCGAGCCAACCGCTGCCTACCCGACGTTAACCATCGTATAATTGTAACGGAGGATGCTTCGATGACTATCCTGGATTTTATCTTGTTGATCATCATTGCCGCTGTTTGTGGCAGCATCGGTCAGGCCATAGCCGGTTATTCTTTAGGCGGCTGCTTGGTTTCGGCCGTTGTCGGGTTTATCGGCGCGTTGCTGGGGATGTGGGTCGCCCGGTTATTGGGCTTACCGGTTTTCTTCTCAATTTCACTAGGCGGCGAGGATTTTCCCATCATTTGGTCAATTATCGGCTCCACTTTATTCGCCGTCATAATCGGGCTGCTAACGAGAAGGCGAGGACGGTTGGCTTAAACCCTGGCGGGAACGGAGGGTTACCCACCTAGCCTTTAATCGCAGCCGTTAATAAAGACGCTGGTTAACGTACAAGTTACCGGCGTCTTTTTGATTCCACGCCTTTATTATGAAGTTACTTGACAAAAGCAATTATTTATTAGATAATAGCAACTATTGATATCACCTCTTAGAAAAACCGCGCCGGATGACGAGCGCGACGTTCAGTCAAGGAGATGACAATGGCCATTTCCCCAGATGAGATCAATACCGTCAGACACTTTAACCGCTTTTTCACCCGGCAAATCGGCGTGCTGCGTGAGGGATTACTACACAGTCCTTACTCCCTGACCGAAGCCCGTATTATTTTCGAGTTGGCCCATCGCCCTAACTTAACCGCCTCCGAGCTTGGGAATGAATTAGGTCTGGATGCCGGCTATTTGAGTCGGATTTTGACCAAGTTGGAGCAACAAAATCTGATCGAGAAAACCCGCTCCGATGAGGACGGCCGGCAGCGGTTGATCACCTTGACCACCGCCGGGCAAGACGCGTTCGCTTTACTCGACGGCCGGTCGAGTGAGGAAGTGGCCGAGATGCTGGGCGAGTTGAGTAACGGTGATCGGCTCCGGCTGATCGAGGCGATGAACACTATCGAAGACATTCTTAACCACGGTTTCAAGTATGCCGAACCCTTTTACCTACGCCACCACGAAACCGGTGATATGGGCTGGGTGATTTACCAGCACGGCCTGCTGTATCATCGGGAGTACGGCTGGGACGAGAGCTTCGAGGCGCTGGTGGCCCAAATATGCGCCGACTTCATCACCAACTACGATCCCGCCAAAGAGCGCTGCTGGCTCGCGGAAATGCAAGGCGAGCGAGTTGGCTCGATCTTCTGCGTCAACGCCGGCGACGGTGTAGCCAAGCTGCGCCTGCTGCTGGTCGATCCGAAGGCCAGGGATTTAGGGCTGGGGACCCGCTTAGTTAAAGAGGGCATTCGGTTTGCCCGTCGAGCGGGCTACCAGAAAGTAACCCTGTGGACTAATGACATTCTGATCGCGGCCCGGCAAATCTATGAGAAACTGGGCTTTCGCCTGGTTGCAGAAGATCCCCATCACAGTTTTGGCCATGACCTCGTTGGGCAAACATGGGAATTACCGCTTTGATAACCGCCGGCTTCGTCTTCTGTATTGGCTCAATGGTTAAGTTATTCTGCCTAAATCGAGTACGCTGAACTATTTCTGATCGCTATTCTGGCAAACTCCGCCCATTCTATGCTATAATCAGGTGGTCAAGCTGAGGCTAACCGTTTGTAACGGACCTCAACCGGCCGTTCCCCCCAATATAGCTAGGTAGCACGAGTTACCTTCTTAGCCAGCATAGGCTACCTCCTTAGACAGCACGAGTTACCTTCTTACTTAGTCAGTACGCGTTGCCCAATTGTGGAATGCGCACTGGCCGAGTGGCTATCACATCATTGACAGCGCCAAGATGAGCCGCTCGCTACCTACCGGCAATAACGGTCTCGCACCACCGTTTTTTTCAATTTATCCTAGCCAAACAACTAGTCTAAATACTGGTCAAACTATTAGTCTACAATCCCCCCAAATGGCTAGCGCAAATGTTGGGGATATAGTTTATAGTGAAATTGCAATTATTCTACCTTTTCTAGCATAAGGAGTACCACAATGAAGAACAGGACAAACCCCAGAATACTCGTATTAGGCGGCGGCTTTGGTGGTTTAGAAACCGCTTTTTATCTACGCATGCGTCTTGGCAACCAGGCCGACATCACATTGGTATCAGATAAGGATCACTTCCTCTTTAAACCTAACACTATTTATATTCCCTTTGGTCAGGATGTAGAGCGGCTCAAAATCCCGTTGGAGCCGCCGCTGAAACGACGTAACATCCGCTTTATGCAAACCCAGGCCCACCAAGTGGATTCGATCCACCGAACGGTCGGTACCGGAGAGGGGGCTGTGCCCTTCGACTATTTAGTGGTGGCGACCGGCGCCGGGATGCGGCCAGAGGAGATTCCGGGGCTGAAAGCACATGGGCATAACATCTGGACTCCGGAAGACATGCTGGCTTTGAGGCAGGCGTTCGAAACTCTGGCCGCCGAAGCTTCTGCGTCGAACAACCGCCGGGTGCTCTTTTTAGTGCC
The DNA here is from genome assembly GCA_020634855.1 of Anaerolineales bacterium. Lineage (GTDB taxonomy): Bacteria > Chloroflexota > Anaerolineae > 4572-78 > J111 > JAGRBY01. The sequence goes on along the minus strand of JACKAU010000010.1, from coordinate 181,975 downwards.
GCCCAACAACAAACACGCCGGTCCGTTATATGAAATGGCCTTTTTGTTCGATTCTTGGCTACAGAAGCACGATCGGCACGATGGCATCGACCTAATTTTAACCACCTATGAGGATAGTTACCTACAATCTTTTGGTAATCGATTTGACTCGATAATTAGTGAGGAGTTTGATCGACGCCACATCACGGCTTATAAACAGTATGAAGTCGAACGCGTTGAGCCTAACGAAGTGGTTTATAAAAACGGACAATCGGTACCCTATGACCTACTAGTTTCCTTCCCGCCCTACGTGGCCTCGACGCCGTTCCTGGGCTTACCCTCCGATCCCAGGGGGTTTGTTACCACCTATCAAGAAAGTCGCCGGGTTATCGAATGTCCCTGTATCTATGCGGTGGGTGATATTTCCAATTTCCCGGTTAAACAGGCGTACCTGGCGGTGCTGCAAGCCGATGCCGCGGCCGAGCATATTGCCGCCGATATTTTGAACACCAAACCGACCATCAACTACTCCCATCCGGTTAGCATGTATGTATTGGATGAGTTTGATACGGCCACCTTTGCCCAGATTCCTTTGGAAGTTAAGAATTTCTACCAGCAGTCGGCCGAAGTACCTGCGGGGGATGCGGAAACATACCGAGTCGGGTCCTCGCCGGTATGGCACTACGGCAAGAAATTACTAGGGATGTACCTGCCCCAACGCTTTAGGGCCGGTAAACCGCTTCACTCAGGCGTAGCTTGGCAGGGAATGGAAGCCGGGTTGAAGGTGCTGTCGCAAGTATTAACCCATTGAACGGGTTTCATCTCAAAGCGTAAGGGCTGGTGTCGGACAAACTTAGATTTGTCCGACACCAGATCCAAATTATTGAGCTGCTCATTAAAGTTGTAGACAAAAAAGGACGGACGAGCCATGTTTAAGCGCATTTTGATCCCGTTAGATGGCTCTGACCTGGCGGAAAAAGCGTTGCCGTCCGCCATCGCCTTAGCCCACCAATTTGGCAGCAAGCTAATCTTGATCCGCATGGTCGAGGTTAGCTATCCGACATTACTGTCGCCCCATCTGACTTCAGCCACGGCTGTCACTATGTCAGAGTCGTATGAACAAGCCCACCGAGCCGCAGAGGCCTACCTGTTAGCCCAACAAAAGGCTCTCCAACAGGACGGCTTAGACGTTGAGGTGATCATGTGCGAAGCCACCCCTGCCGACGGGATATTATATACCGCCAGTGAGTACCACATAGATTGTATTGTCATGTCAACCCACGGCCGAGGGGGGCTGGCCCGCTGGACTCTCGGTAGCGTCGCCGACAAAGTTGCCCGTCACGCGCCCTGCCCGGTTTTGTTAGTCAGACAGAACGCCATCATCGATCAAGACAATCCATAACTCTAAAAACCTCGGCCATCACGACGATAGCTCGTATTCGGAAAATTTTGGTTCCGTTTGTCTGTGAACTTCTCAATCTCCTCTTTTTCGAGATCACAACTCACCGATTGGCTCCGGCTCAGTTAAGCGTGTCCATAAAATGGACGATGTAGCTAATACGACTGCGCTAAAGCGTTATTTGCCTATTTCTAACTCTGGTTTAACATGCCTAACTTATAATCCACAATCAAGCTAGGTTTCGAAGAAAAAGGAGTTTGCCTTATGACAACACTTATCAATAAAAAAGTGGTCGATGCCCTAAACGCTCAGGTGGTTGAAGAGTTTACCGCGCAGAATCAGTATATTGCCATCGCGCTCTATTTTGATGCAGAAACGCTGCCTGAACTTTCCAATTTCTTTCATCTGCAGGCCCAAGAAGAACACCAACATGGCATGAAGCTGCTGCAATACATCACCGATGCCGGGGGGCACCCGATTGTGCCGGCCACGAATGAAGTCAAAAATCACTTTGAAAGCGTTGAAGAAGCGGTTGAATTGGCGCTTAACCAGGAACTCAAAGTGACCGACCAAATCAACACGCTGGTGGCGCTGGCCGAGGCTGAAAAAGATTATCTCACGCGGCAAACTCTGCAGTGGTTTGTGACCGAACAATTGGAAGAAGTTTCCAGTATGTCGGATCTATTGAATGTGGTGAAACGGGCCGGCGACAACCTATTTTTGGTTGAAGAGTTTCTACGCAGCAACCCTCACGAAGCTGAGGCCGAAGCCGAAGCGTAATTTACGGGCTATGGATGCCTTTAAAATCAAAACAGCCTCGGTCGTTGCCGGGGCTGTCTAATTTTCAACCTAACTGGGAGAAGAAGGCTAAAGCTGAGGCTAAGAAAAATAACTTAAAATTAAGAATACCTCAACTCTACAAACTCTACGAACTCCCTAAACTCCACAAACTCTTTAATTCACCACCCACAACGCCGCCGCCAGTTCCGAGCCGATCACCTGTTCATTGCGGCCCAACTTAAGGCGAAGCGGTCCGTTGAAGGGGGCGCGGTTGATCAGTTCAAACTCTGCGCCGGGTACAATCCCAATTTCGGCCAGATAGCGCAGTTTTTCCGGCTCGCGAGTTTTGACCCGGGTAATTTTGCCCCGCTTTCCGGGTGGGACCACGGTCAGCGGTTTATCGCCGATTTCGGGCATAACGCCATCTCGCGTGGGAATGGGATCGCCGTGCGGGCAGCTAGTTGGATGCCCCATTAACTCATCGATACGATCTTCTAGGGTCTGGTTGATCCCTTTTTGGAGACTGTCAGCTTTGTCATGAACCTCATCCCAACCAAATTTCAACACTTCAACCAAAAATCGCTCAACCAACCGGTGGCGGCGGATGTTCAGCAGGGCAATTGTTTTACCGCCGGGAGTCAGTTGAATGCCTTTATAGGGCTGATGTTCGATCAAGCCAATCTCGTGCATCCGGCGGGCCATCCGCACCGAAGCCGGGCCGGAGACTCCTAATACTTCGGCCAGTGCGGTGGTGCTGACCCAGGCCTCGCCTTGCCCTAATCGATAAATTTCACCCAAATAGTCTCGCATCGTGTCGCTGACTTTGTCTTCAGGAATGGTCGTTGTCTGATCGCCTAGCACGTACAATTACCTCAATCGCGTTTTATATTCTTTATCAAGAATAGATTTGTTGAGTACTATACCATTGCCCACAGAATTTGTAAAGAAAATACTATAAAAAATAAATAAAGATAGTCTAATAACCATCCGCTAATCATCTCAAGGGTTGTCCACATCCGGACCAATCGCGCCTTTCTGAAAGGTTAAAAGAGCCTTTACCAACTTTTTATCCTCTTCTCACATGTGGTATACTGAATTTAACACTATTTCTTCCCTCAACTACTACATTTTCAAATACGACGGCAACAAATCAATTAGCCCTCCCGCTTTTAACTGGGTGACTTCATTGAGTTCGTGTAAAAGAAATTACAATGTCAGTAGTTAATTCGGCCATGGCCAAACATCCGAGGTAAAACATGAGTAAAGTCACAACGATTTGTGGCTGGTTTGTCATTTTTCTATGCTTGGTCGTTTGGGCCGGCTGGCAGTTCGATATTCCGATCCTGCGCACCCTCCTTCCATCTGCTCCCGTCACCACCCCCCTGACTATGTTTATTCTGTTGATTCTAAGTTTGGCGCTGCTCGTCTCCCATAAGATTGTCACAGAACCGTCGGCGGCTCATTTGGTTTGGATCTGCTGGGCGCTGGTCGGGATAGCAGTGCTGGCCGGGGTGTGGACGGGATTACAGTATATTTTCCACTTGGGGCCTAATCTGGAAGTTATACTGTACCCGCAACTGGTCACCCAAGAAGGCGGTATTTTTCCAGGCCGGCCTTCACCCCATACCACAGTGAGTACTATTTTGGTTGGATTATCAATCGCCATGTCTCCTTTATCAGACCAACTCTATAAGCGGTTGACCCTGATTCTTAGCCTGACGGGCTTCAGCATCGCCTGGCTGGCGCTGTTTGGTTACGCCAGCTTGACCAATCCGTTCTATGCCGTGCCCGGCAATCCGGAAACCGGTATGTCGCCCCTTACCGCGCTGGGTATTGTGGCGTTGGTCGTGGGTGTAATGGGGCTGCGCCCCGACGAGGGATTTTTGCGGCTACTCACCGATTCTTCTTCAGGGGGACAGATGGTCAGGATTTTATTACCGGTGGCCATGGTCACTCCTTTAATTTTCGGGTGGATCATCTTCTATGGCGCCGCTGAGGCATTAAGTCCGGCCATGCTATTTGCCTTGAGTTGGGGCGGAACCAGCCTGCTCTTTATAGCGCTGGTCGTCTGGCAAGGTTTTATTCTTCATTATCGCGATGTGGAACGAGAGAAGGCAGCCGAAGAAAGCCGCCGATTATTCCACCAGATCCAACAGGCCGAAGAAAAATTTCGAACCATCCTAGAAGCGGCCCCCGATGCCATTGTCATTGTTGACGAAGAAGGCCGGATAGTGCTGGTTAACGCCCAGACGGAAGTCCTATTTGGATATAATCGAGAAGAGTTGACTAACCAACCTGTTGAGCAGCTCATTCCTCCTCGCTTTCGCGACCGTCATCCCCAACATCGCCGCCAGTTTTCGGCTGCACCGCGAGTGCGTCCGATGGGCATTGACCTTGAATTGTTTGGCTTGCGCCAAGACGGTGTGGAATTTCCGGTGGAAGTCAGCTTAAGTCCGCTTGAAACAGCGGAAGGCCACCTGATAACGGCCATCATTCGAGACGTTACTGAGAAAAGGCGGGCCGCCAACCAGATCAAACGTAATAATGCCCAACTCAAACAGCAGGCCGAGGCCCTGGAACAGAGCAACCTGGAATTACAACAGTTTGCCTATGTCGCTTCGCATGATCTGCAAGCGCCGCTGCGCAATATTAATGGATTTATGCAGTTACTCCAACATCACTACCGGGGCAAGTTGGATGAACAGGCCGATGACTGGATCAATCGAGCCGTTAACAGCACCAGGCAATTGGAGACAGTTATCCACGATATCCTGGCCTACTCCCGAGTCGATGCTCAGACCCGACCCTTTGAGTCCATCCCTCTCAATGAAATCTTCGACGAACTCACCACGATGTTGGCTCCGATTATCCAAGAAACTCGCGCCCGCATTACCCGGGACAATCTGCCCACCGTCATGGGGGACCGCTCGCAACTGACGCAGGTATTGCAAAATCTCATTGGGAACGGTTTAAAGTATCACGGTAATCTTCCGCCCCAAATTCATGTCTCAGCCGAAAATGGGGACGACAACTGGCTTATCGCAGTCCACGACAACGGTATCGGGATTGAACCAGAGCATCACCAGCGCATTTTCGAAATCTTTCGTCGTTTACACTCCCAGCAAGAATATCCCGGCTCAGGTATCGGGTTAGCGGTTTGTCGCCGCGTAGTTCAACGCCACGGCGGCAAGATCTGGGTTGAGTCTGAGCCGAGTCGAGGCAGCACTTTTTATTTTACGATTTCTCAGACACCTCAATGAAAGGAGAACCATTCATGAACGGCTTACCGATCGACGCCAAACCCATTGAGATTCTATTGGTCGAAGATAATGAAAATGATGTCATTTTAACCCAGGAAGGCTTCAAACTAGCCAAACTTAAGGTCAATCTGCACCACGTGACCAACGGGCAGGAATGTCTGGCCTTTCTGCGCAAACAAGGTCGCTACGTGGATGCCCCAACCCCCGACCTAATCTTGCTCGATTTGAACATGCCGGTGATGGACGGTCGGGAATTGCTTGAACAAATTGGGGCTGACGAAACCTTGAACCATTTACCGATCGTGGTATTAACCGCTTCGGTCGAGGAGCGAGACATTTTAAAAATGTATAAACTTCGCTGTAGTTCCTACATTGTCAAGCCGGTAGACTTTGCTCAATTTGTCCGCGTTATCCAGGAAATGGGCAATTATTGGTTTACCGTTGTGGTCTTGCCTCAACAAACCAACTAACAACACCGCGAAACCTGTTGGAGCGACAAAGCTGGCTTTGTCATGTCCGATCAAAGCAGGGCTTTGATGCTCCAAACTTTCATTTACTATGTAGAAGACCCGGCAGCACAAACCAAAAGCAACTGCCCTGCCCTACTTGACTCTCAACCCCAATACGACCACCCTGCGCCTCAACCAACTGCTTGGCGATGGCCAACCCCAAACCGGAGCCACCCTGCTGCCGCGAGCGCGACTTATCGGCTCGCCAAAACCGATCAAATACGTGTGGTAAATCTTCAAGCGCGATGCCGGGGCCGGTATCCGTCACCGAAATTTTCACAAACTGATCAGGCGTTGATACCACCTCGGCGACCACCTTCACCTGCCCCATAGCCGGGGTGTGGCGGATAGCGTTCGCCAGCAAATTATGCAAAATTTGGCGAACCCGGTCGCTGTCAGCAGAGACCGGCGGCAAATTCTGCGCAATCTCAAGCTCTAACGTCACCTCTTTTTCATGAGCCAACCCGCCAAACAAATCGATCAGCGTTTCAATCAGTGGTCCCAACTCAACCGGCTGGCGGTTGAGATCAAGTTGGCCGGCCTCAGCCTGAGCCAGATCGCGCAGGTCGGCGATGAGGCGGCTGAGAGTGAGCGTCTCATCGTAAATGGAGGCGATTTCCGCTTTTTCCAGGGGATACACATCATCCAGAATGGCCTGCAAGTTGCCTTGAATGACGCTTACGGGGGTACGCAACTCGTGGGCCACGTCGGCGATGAGGTTACGACGCAGTTGCTCAGCTTGCTGCAAATCAGTGGCCATCTGGTTGAAGGCCGTCGCCAGGTGGGCCAATTCATCGGCGCCTTTGACCGGAACGCGCTGGTCAAGCTGCCCTTGCGCGATCTGCCCGGCGGCGGCAGCCATTCGCCGCAGCGGTACCGCCAACTCTCTGGCAATGACGATACTGACCAGCACCGCCAGGCCGCCGGCCATCAACCCCGCCAGCCACAAAGCCCGGTTCGTCTGGGTGACAAAACTGCGGGCCGGTCCCGTCAGTTGGGCTGCCGCGCCCGCCGGCGTATCAACCAACAGATAACCCACCGACTGCGCTTGATTACTCAACGGAATGGCGTTACTGATTTGAGTTCGGCTTAGCTGGTTCGAGACCTCTCTCGTAGAGTCGCTGTAAACCACCCGGCCGGTGCTATCGGCCAGCACAAACGTGGGCCGGCCAAACTGCATGCCCATTCCCTGCCCATGCCCCATCCCGCCACCACCCTGGCCGCGCCCGTGTAGGGTCTCAAAAACGGTCTCCACGCCGTCCCACGTGCCGTGCGTGGTGTAGTAAGCCATTAAATCCGGCTCGATGGCCAGACCAGCCTGGCTGTTCGTCATAAATTGGCGAAACTGGGTGGTGACCTGATAGTTAGCCAACAGACCGGCGGCGATAACCGTTACCCCGATGACCAACCCAAACGCCAGCAACAGTCGCACCCACAGTTTGTTCACCCCTCACCTCGCAGCCGGTAGCCGACGCCGTAGACCGTTTCGATATAGATCGGACTGTCGGCGCTGACCTGCAATTTTTTGCGGAGGTTTTTGATGTGGGCGTCGATGGTGCGCTCCATGCCTTCGTAGCCGTAGCCCAGCGCGTTTTCGATGAGTTTGAGCCGGGTAAAGACCTGGCCGGGGTGCTCGACCAGAGTTTTGAGCAGATCGAACTCGGTCGGCGTCAGTTCGAGCGGCTGCCCGTCGAGCAGAACTTCGTGGCGGTCCAGATCGATGCGAAGCGAGTCGAACTGAAACAGTTGAGGCGGTGCGCCCCCGGTACTCGTCCGGCGCAAAACGGCTTTCACCCGGGCCACCACCTCGCGAGGGTTGAACGGTTTGGTGATGTAGTCGTCGGCGCCTAACTCCAAGCCGGTCAGCTTATCGGCATCCTCCACGCGGGCGGTGAGCATAATCACCGGCGTGGGGGCCAGCGTCGCATCGGCCCGAATAATACGGGTAATATCCCAACCGTCGCGGTCGGGCAGCATCAAATCGAGTACGACCAGATCAGGTTTCTCGCGGCGCAGGGTGTGCAGCGCGGTTTCGCCATCGAAGGCGGTCAGGACTTGGTAGCCGGCCTGTTCCAGATAGGACCGAACTAACCGCACGATTTTTTGATCGTCGTCAACAACCAGAATGCGAACCATATTAACCTCGAGGCGCGACTGCCTCCCTGCGGGCCGATGCCGCTTTACGCTGCCGGTAGCGAAACAGACCATAGACGCCGCCGGCAAAAATCACAATACCGACCAACAGACCACTGAAATCACTGATGAATTGGTTGATCAATTCCCATTGACTGCCAAAAGCATACCCTAATCCGCCAAAGAGAACAATCCAAGTGGCTTCGCCGCTCAGATCATAAATCAAGAAGCGCCAAAATGGGTAGCGGCTGCCGCCGGCAATGAGATTGATCGGCAACGCAATGGGGGTTAACAACCAACGGGTTAAATAAATGGCGGCCCCGCCGCGCCGGTTAAAGGTCGTTTGGGCGTTCTGCCAGACGGACGACTGTCCAAATCGACGTTCGGCCCAATCCCCGGCAAACCGTCCCAGGCCGTAGCTCAGGCTGTCGCCTAACACGGCTCCGGCCAAACCAAATATGGCGGCGCTGGGCCAATCGATAACCCCCTGCCGCACAAAGCCCCCGACGGCGATGACGGCCAACGTGCCAGGTACAGGCACACCCAACGCCCCCAGAACTAAAGCCACGCCAAAAGCCAGAGCCCCGTAGTTGATAATAGCCGTGAGCAGGAAATCGGTGACGTTGATGTCGGTCACGGATCACCTCCCGGCGTGGGTGGGTTCTCCGCTTGATAGTGGCGAATAGCCGTTTTGACCACCTCTGTCAACGCGCCTGGGTTGCCCGAGGCCTGTTCGCGATTGAGATCTCGCAAGCTTTTCTTGCGATTACCCTCGGCAGGAATATCGAGCTGCTCGAAGATGAACGACTCCGGCACCTGGTAGGCTTGAGCAATATAGGGGACAGTCATCCAGCCCCGGATAGCCTCAACATCGGTTACGCCCGGTTCGAGGCCGGTCTGCTGAATGCGAATGTATGAACGCGCGGCTCGTAGGCCAAAGAAGCCCATGAGCAGCAGGCCAACAACCAGAAGGCCGATGAAGATTAGTCGTTCGATAGTGAAATATTGACCTTTTGATTTTTTTACAGCCATGAGAATTTTGACCTGCTGTCGTTAAGCAGTACACTCCTTCGGTCGGCAAAGCGCCGCCTTAGTATAGCGCCGGATGACGCACGCGATCCAACGCCAATGCAATACCAGGTGAACGATCAAAACGATGGTGAGTGTCACGCCCGTCCACAGATGCAGATCGCGCCAGTCTTGGCGCGTCAACGCCAGGATAGTCATATTATAGAATGCGTTGCGCCCGCCTTGAAATCCACCGCTCGGTAAAACGAACCAAACCAGTAACCCGGACACATTGACCAGTAGGAAAAAGGTGAACAGCAGCACATCGAGCCAGAAATTGAGCCGGGCTTGCTGAGCCACCTTACCGAAAATGCGATCCGCTATGCAAGAAATCCACTGCCAATGCCAGACCAAATGAACCATCGAGCCGATGAGCATACCGATCCCAGCCCAAACGTGGATTTCATTCCAATCGTAATGAGTCAAGGTCAAAAAGGTCAGCCCTTGGTTGTCTCGCCCACCGGGCACGATCAGCCATAAGAGTAACCCGGTTATCGCCGTTGTGGCAAATAGAGTTAAGAGCACCATATCGAGCCAGAAATTGGCTTTAGTTTTGTTGACCATCATCATACCCTTTAAAGATCAAACAAACTTTATTGAAAATGGGCGACCATTATCCAATCTGCTTAAACAATTGTATTGCGTAGTACGTATTCCGTAGTGGTGTAGTAAAATTGATACATACTACGCAATACGCACTACATCAGATGGATAATTTATTTCATTTTCACCCTAACAACTTACTATATAACACCATCATTCATCCGATTCGCCTGCCTCATCACCTGCTTCGTCATCGGATTCGGCGTGCGGCCGGTCGCTGCGATTCTCAGCCTCTTCACCTTCCTCCGAACCGAACGTTTTCTGCAAACCGGCCACGAATTCTTTGAGTTCAGGCTGCGACAATCGGGCTTCGGAGTGGATTAAGGTATATTCCCACAGCGGCATCTCGCCTCTTTGTACGGTTTCGGCTGCTTCGTCGCCTTCGCCGGAAGGCCACTCGGACAGGTTGAACTTGGCACGGCCTTCATGCACATGGTCGGCGACCGACCAGGAAATGGGCGCGACATAGCTGTACCAGGGCCATTTGGTTTCATTACTATGGCAGTCAAAGCAAGCCCGTTCCGCGTAAGCGCGTGTAGTCGGCGAGTCCCAGTTGGGTTCGGCCACCACCGGCGGGTTAGATCGATCGACCGGGATGAATTGAATCGCGACCAGAGCGACGACGCCAACGACCAGCGCCCAGGCCAAACCTTTAAATATCCCTTTTTTTGTGAACATATCAGATTTTCTCCAGTTTCGAATCGTGTAGCAAAAGTTATTAAATGAATAGGTCAAACATAAACGAAAACGTTTTTTCAAGTTTTCTAAGACAACGCAAACATTGGACTGACTAAGCGCCGGTCCAATGTTTTTGAATTATTCAATTATTTTCGGTAGACCGCCGCAGTTTAACAAAGGATGGCTGGAGAACGGCTGATTTTACTTGAGGGCAAACCTACTGCCACTGGCTTGCACCCATCCGACCGCCGCCCTGACGACCCATTTGCTGCCCGTGGCCGGTTCCGGCATTGTCACAGACGCCGTCGCCATCTTCGTCAACGAACTCGTCGCAGGTACCGCTGCCGTTGCCTGGCCCATGTCCCTGACCGGCGCTCCATTCACTATTCAGTTCTTGAGTCACTTTAGCTCTCATCATCGCCAGGTAGGAGTCGGCTTGGACTTGGGTAATCTCTTCATTCGCCACTTTTTCGGCCAGTTGGTCGGCCCGAGGAGCTAAGAAGGCATCGACAATAGTATCCACGTTACCGCCGTGGGCGGTAATGACTTCGGCCATCGTTTTGCCGGATTGCAGTTCGGCCACCAATGTCGCTTGGTCAATCGCCAACTGGTCGGCCACCACAGTCATCATCGACACTTCCGGTGCACCTAAGCCCAGGCCGGCCCCATTATTACCCATACCCTGGCCTTGACCGCTGCCGCGCATCATCGCGCCGTTTTGCATCATACCTTGGCCTTGACCCTGGCCTCGGCCACCGCGCATCATCGCGCCGTTTTGCATCATACCCTGGCCTTGACCTTGACCTCGGCCGCCGCCCATCATCGCGCCATCTTGCATCATACCTCGGCCTTGACCCTGGCCTCGGCCGCCGCCGCGCATCATCGCGCCATCTTGCATCATACCTTGACCTTGACCCATTCTCGAGCCGGGTTCACCAACGAGTTGATTAAGCCCAAGACCGTATCCATTTTGTGAACCATATGCAAACGCCGCAGGCGTTAAGAGTACAAGAGCTAAAGCCAAAACAACTATTCCAACTATAATGATCGCTAAACTTTTGTTCTTCACGATTTATCTCCTTCACAATGTGATTAATGTTCATTTGAGTTAAGATCATCACGACTTGATCTTTATGATTTCATCATAACTCCACATTGTGAAGAAGTTGTGAAGGTTTGTGAAAAACACCACAACTAACTTAAATGTTTATAGGCCGTCGAGCCTCCTTTCGATTTGATTTTGATTTGAGTGTAAACAGGCGGAAGTAGGTCAAAAACAGGACGCTCAAACCGGTCAGCAAATAGACAAACGTCATGACGGAGGTATCGCTGTCGGAGCCGGCCATCAAGCCGTGGCCCAACGCCAGAGCGTAAGCCAGGAAGGTCACATAGTGCAGCGCGCGCCAAATCTTGTGGCCGATCCGTTTACGAACGTAAAAACTGGCCGTCAGTACCAAACTCAAATAAAATGTAATCGTACCGACGCCTGTCCACAGCGGTTCGTAGGGCGCGGTGAAAGGGATAGCCAAACTAAAGATCGTGAAATCGAAATAACTGTCCCCCAATAAGACAAAGCTGTGCAAAGCCATAAAGCCGAGGGCTAACAAGGCTAAAAACTCATGCAAGCCATAGACCAATTGCGGCGTGATCCTTTTCGAGATTTTGGTACTCATCACCAAACCCCACACCACCGACAGCCACAGCAGCAGGTAAGCGATGATCCCCCCGATGCGAGCCATATACCAGAAGGCCGGTGTCTCTCCGGTTAAAGGCAGCCCCATGAGTTGAGCCTGGTCGAGCGCCGCAAGCTGCCAACCGGCTGGGACAAGCTGCCAAAGATACGCGCTGGCCGCGCCTAAATAACTTTGGGCCGGCCCGGCCTGGAACTGTAACCACAGCCACAAGAGGGCCAAGCTGACAATACCACCCACCATCACCCCCAAAGCAATGGACATGATGTTCAGCAAGGTTTTGCCAGACGTTTGATTCGATAATTTTGAAAGGGTTGTCATAGGTTTCTCCTTTTGACTCAAGAGCCACCGCTGCGGCGACTATGGGACGATGGGGCCGGCGGCGGCGGCGGGGGCGGTGGGGGTGCCGGCAGTTCAGGTAAAGGAGCCAACGTGGCCATGGGCGCCAAGGTGGGTAAAGGCGCCAGATCGATAGTTGGCAGATCAACGTTAGGGTTCGACAGTGATGTATCCGGCAACGGCACGTTGGGGATGACCATCGTTGGCCGCAAGGTGGGAATGGGGGGCGCATCGCTCAATGGGATAATTGTCGGCCAGCGAGTCGGTGTAGCTGTCGGCGTGGGTGAGGGTGTGGGAGTCGGCGGTTCTTCAGCCTGCACGGTTTGATTTTCCAGCCGACCGATCAGATTCCACCCCCCCAGAAAGCCCGCCAGGCTTAGAGCGCTTAGGGCCAACCGGGTCTTATGGGTTAACTTCCTGCGTTTTGGATAAGAAATCATCGTTGTCATGGATTACTCCGGATTTTTAGGTAGGAATAAGGATTAGTAACTGCCTCATTTTAGTAGGGTGGGCCTATTGTGTAGTGCGTATTATGGCGGCGCGTCATTGATACGCACTACACAATACGCACTATGGGGCGTTGAGAAAGTCATTTTAATTTCTAATTCTCAAATCGAATTAAATTTGTTGGTTTGGTGGACTGAGGCATCGGCGGCGACGATCAACCCTTCAATATGAGGCAGGCTCTGCAAAAAGGCCAGACCGCGTTCGACGCCCAGGATGAGGGCGGTTTTGGCATACACCTCCGCGATGACCGTGCGAGGGGCCGTAACCGAAACCGAGAGGGCGTCGGTTTGAGCCGGGCGGCCGGTGCGCGGATCGATAAGGTGATGTTTCACCTGACCGTTGTGCCGCCACCGTCGCCGGGCGATGGTGGATGTGGCCAGCGCCTGGTGATGCAGTTCAACTTGGGCCACGGTTTGTTCCGGGTTCAAGGGGTGGCTGATGTCAATCGGCCAGCCGTTTGTTCCCGGCGGCGAGTGGTAGGCAAACAGATCGCCGCCGGCGTTGATTAGAAAGGGGCCAAGCCCTTGCAGCGCGTCAGCGGCGCGATCGACCGTCCAGCCTTTGCCCATGCCGCCCAAATCCAGCCGTAAGCCGGCCGGCCGGGTAATTTGCCGCCGAGCGCGGTTGACCTGGATCGAGCGAAAGGTGAGCGGCCGGGAGTGAGGGGCCACCGGTTCCGAGTTGGACGCTAACACCGGAGCGCTTACAGACAACGGCTCTGGACATTCAACTTGCTCAAAACTGCGGTCGTAGCCGGCGTTTTCTAACGCGTCTAACAAGGTCGGGTCGTACAGCCCGGCGGTGGCATCCGCCGCCCACAGCGCGACCTCAACGGCATCGATCAAGATCGGGCTGGCGGCGAATACGTCTTGCGGCGCTGTATTAAGTTGAGACAGTTCGCTGGTCGGCTTGAAGCGAGACAGCCGCCGTTCGACGCTGGCAAACAGCCGTTCTACATCGAGCACCAGTTCGCGGCAGTTGGTTCGATCCGAGAGCAATTCGACCGCCACATTCGTATTCATCGCCCGGAAATCATGCCGGGTCCAGCGCCAGGTCGATTGACGCGTTGGAGCGCTAGTCATCGTCTTCATGTTCGCCGTGATCGTCATCGTGATCCTCGTGTTCTTCATGGTGGTCATCGTCATCATCATGACCGCCGCCACCGCTGCTGCTTCCCACCGCCGCCGCCTGAGCCTGCTGCTGCTGGGCGATGTCGTTGTAGGCCATATTCAGTTGGCTGGTCACGTCATCTAACTGGGCGCGAAGCTGGTCCTCAGTCTGCTGCATTGTCGCCAACTCGGTTTCATACGTCGCGGCGTCGTTTTGCATTGTTTGCTGGAGACTGGCTCCGTTTGCTTGTAACGCTTGAATCCGGGTTGTGGTCTGCTCTATCTGAGCCTGCAAAGCGGTTAACTGATCCTGTAATTCAGCAATTTTGGCCTGAGACGTTTGGTCCAGTTCATCGATAGCCGCCTGCCGCTGATCGATTTGGGCTTGTAAGGTCGCCTCACGGGCTTGGAAAGCCGCCTCCAATTGCTGACTCACATCCGGGGTCGGTTCGGTGACAATTTGCTGGTCCTTGACCTCGACCAGGTTGGGCTGGTCCGCTTCAGCCGGCTGAGTCACAGCGGCGATGGCCGTTACAAAAATGGTGATACCCAGGATGGTGGTTAAGACAGCGGCTAGAAATAAGGCAATATTTCGTTTCATGATTAGCTCCTGTTTAGGGTCTAGCGGCCCAATCGGGCGTTGGCTTCGGCCAATTGGGTCTGGGCCTGGCCGATGGCCTGTTGAATTTCGGCGAAACGGGCCTCGTACTGCCGGCGGGCCTGCTCCAGTTGAGACTGGTACAGGGCGAGGCGTTCGGCGCGCGTTGACTCTAATTGGGCGGCTTGTTGGGACAGCGCCTCAGCCTGGGTCTGCAACTGGTCGAGTTGGTTTTGAGCCACCGCTAGTTGTTCGCCAATCTGTTGGATTTGGTTTTGATAAGTGGCATGCCGATCCTGCAAGGTTTGATCCAGTTGCGTCATCTGCGTCTGATAGGATTCTTCCCGCCGGGCCAAATCGGCCTCAATTTGAGAGGCGACAGGTACGGCCGGCGCGGCCAAGGTCGGCGCGTCGGGCACAACAACCTCAGCCGGCTCGGCTTCAGTGTTAACCGGCATAAAAACAAACGCGCCGACCACCACAATAATGAGCAGCGTTAATGCTCCGGCCAAGAGTGAGCCTAAAAGTTTCATAGAGTGTCTCCTTGAGAAATAATAATCTGGCGCGTCAAAGTTTACTTTGACCTTATCATTTTCAGGTTTAGTTTAGAGACGAGGCATGAAAAAGTAGTGAAGGGTTTATGATATTTTTTTCATAATTAATTAAGGCAAGGCTGTCAGTCGAGCGGCGGCTGAAGGGGCAAGCGCACGGTAAATGTTGTACCATGGCCAACTTCACTGGCAACATCGATTGTACCGTGGTGGGCCTGAGCCAGCCATTGGGCAATCGACAGGCCCAGGCCGGCCCCTCCAGCTTCGGACGAAGCGGAGAGTTTGCGGGTGCGGGCTTTATCGACCCGATAGAAGCGGTGGAATAGATGAGGCAGATGATCAGGGGGGATGCCGGGGCCGGTATCGGTTACATCGACTTGAACCTGATCAGGCTGGGGGGTGACAACCACGCTCACCGCGTCGCCCGGCTCCGCATATTTGATGGCGTTGTCGATGAGGTTGGTGAAAAGGCGAGCCAATTTGTCCGGGTCGGCTGTCATAAACAGCGTCGGTGGAGCCTTAAGGGTCAGGGCGATATTTTTTTCGCTAGCGCGCGGATCGAGGCGGCGGATCTCGCCGGCCAGAAGCTCGGTCAAATCGACCTCATCAAGTCGAAGCGGATATTGTTGGTTATCGGCCCGAGCCAGGAGCAGCAGTTCTTCAACCAAACCGGTGAGCCGGTTGGTGGTTTGATTGACCATTTCCAAGGTTTCCCGATACTCGGCGGCGCTGCGAGGCCGGTTTAGGGCTACTTCCACGTCACCCTTAAGAATGGTTAGCGGAGTGCGCATCTCGTGAGAGGCATCGCCAATGAACCGTTTTTGCTGCTCAAAGCCGGCTTCAAGGCGATCGAGCATTTTATCGAACGTGGCGGCCAAACGGCCGACTTCATCGTTAGGGAGTTTGAGGTTGAGCCGTTGGCTGAGGTCTTGGGCGCTGATCTGGTTCGCCGCGCGGGTAATACCGTCGATGGGGGATAAGGCGCTGTTCGCCAAAAACCAGCCGCCGGCGCTGGCCCCCAAAATAATCAGAGGAATACTGAGACCCAACAAAATAATTAGCCGCCGCTGAATATCTTGAATTTCGGCGTAGCTTTCAGCGACTTGCACCGCGCCGGCTTGCTGCTGCCGGATAGCAAACGGCAGCGTCAGGAGTCGAACGGGCGTATCATCGCCCAAGAGGCCATAAGCAAAGTGGGGACGGGTAATATCGAGCGGGTCTCGGTCGATGGCGGAACCGCTAAAATAACCGGGATCGACCAAGGGTTGCCCGCCGGAAGCCAAGACGCGCCAAAATACGCCCGGCTCCGGTGTGTACTCCAGTTCGGCTCGGAAGCCGCCCACATATTCAGCTACTTCATCATCATATTTCTCAGCATGACCATCGTGATCCCCGCCCTGCTCAAATTTGAGTTCATTGATAATTTGATTAGCTTCTCGTTGGAGATGGTTATCAAGGGTGGCCAACAAGCTGCGGCTGAGACCAAAATATACGATAACGCCAAAAATGACCAAAATGGCCGACAGAATCGCGGTGTACCAGAGCGTCAAGCGCAGCCGAATGTTCATTCCGGGTCATCTAACTGATAACCAACGCCGCGCACGGTATGGATCAGGGCCGGCTCGCCGCCACTTTCTAATTTTTGACGGAGATGGCGCACATAGACATCAACCACGTTGGAAGCGCCAAAATAGTCGTAGCCCCAAATATTCTCACGGACCATGGTTCGGCTTAGGGGTCGACGCGGATGGCGCAGGAAGAACTCTAACAGCGCATACTCTTTGGGGGTGAGGTCTATCTCGCGATGGCCGCGTTTGGCTTTGTGAGTCACGGTATCGAGCTGCAGATCGGCAAATTCAAGAGTCACATCCGAGGTGGGGTTCGATGCGGTGCGCCGGGTTAGAGCGCGAATCCGGGCCAATAGCTCCTTAAAAGCAAATGGTTTTGTCAGGTAATCGTCCGCCCCGAAGTCCAACCCCTGAACGCGATCATCGATGTCATCGCGGGCGGTTAACATCAGAATGGGGCTATCGACCCGGCGCTGGCGTAGTACCTGACAGACTTCAAATCCGGACAGACCGGGCAGCATCACGTCGAGCAGGATCAGATCGTACTGAGCGCCGGCCACCCACTCCAACGCCGAAATACCGTCAGGGGCAATATCGACGGCGTAACTTTCTTCTTCCAATCCCTTTTTTAAAAAACCGGCAATGCGGTCTTCATCTTCCACTACCAGAATGCGCATTGGCTGTTTCAACCTCGTTTCGTGGGTAATCTGTATGTCACGTTCAGTTTAGCGCGATACGCTTAAGAATTAATGAACGTTTAATGAAAATATCTTCATAAACCGCATCGTAATTTTCTCAAAAAACCTTAAAATCGAGCTTACTTTATTGACGTGATAAACCAATTATCATACAATGGGTTAGCTCCAAAATTGACCTAATTTTACCTAAAAAAACCAAAACTTAAACCGTTTTTACTCATTGTCTTAATTTGCCATACAATAAAGTATAATTAAGATATGGACCAAAATATCCTTGCAACGTGGAGGAGTGTATGAGCCGGAAAATTACGTTTGAAGATGGTAGTGCCATCGAGGTTGGTGCAGAAATTGTTACCGCAGGCGAGATGGCGACAGATGCTTATCGCCGATTGATGGATTTTATCGAAGCAGAGTTGGTCGAAGCGGATCAATCGGACGAAGAGGATTTGAGCGATCTCGACGAGGAAGATTTCGAAGATCTGGATGAAGAAGAGTTAGATTTTGATGATGACGATTTAGATGATGAAGACCTTTGGGAAGATGAGGACGAAGATTTTGATGATGATTGGCGTTAACCTCACTTCAATGTAACATTAATCACCTGTTATGATGGCATCTAAACGTCTACAGATAACCCGAGATGGTCACAGATAAGATCAAGTTATAATAAAATCTGTGTCTATCAGTATGCACGTGTGGATATATTTGTCGAGCATTACCTCTAAAACAGCATTTAAGATTTATGCTATTCAAAAATCACCATCGTTCGTGTAAGGCTGGTTTTCTCCAGCCTTTTTAATTTTAAAAGTGATTCGACCCGTTTGTGCAAATTCAACAAATTGTATAGAATTTTAACCATCCGCTCAAATTGCCTCATTGACCACCTCGGGAAATCCAACGGCATCGAGCAACAGCAGACACCAAAAAAATTAAATAGGAGCATCACGTGAAACTCTCATCCGATACCCACACCGGTATCTCGGACTGGCGTACGATTGTCAAACAGTATCAAAAACCCAGCGCAATGCGCAGTTGGTGGCAGGTTGCAACAACACTGCTTCCCTACTTGTTATTGTGGTATTTGATGTATCTTAGCCTTAGTGTGGGGTATTGGTTAACCTTGCTCCTGGCGATCCCAGCGGCATTGTTTGTTGTTCGTATTTTTACATTGCAGCATGACTGCGGTCATGGCTCGTTTTTCAAATCGCAAAAGATTAACGATCGATTGGGAATGGTTTTTAGCCTATTTACATTTGTGCCGTATTATTATTGGCGGCGCACGCACGCTATCCATCATTCGGCCACGGGCGATCTTGAACATCGCGGCATTGGTGATTTCTATACGATGACTGTCAATGAGTATTTAGCAAAGTCTAAATGGGGCCGTCTAAAATACCGCCTGTACCGCAATCCGATCTTCATGTTTATACTGGCCCCGACCCTGGTTTTTATTATTGGCTATCGCTTCGACTTTCTCAAACGCAAGAATTGGGAGAGAGAACGTCGGGGGTTATTCTGGACTAATATCGCCTTGTTAGGTTTGGTGATCGTCATGTCGGTTGCTATTGGATTTAAGGCCTACCTGCTGATCCAACTGCCCATCACCTTTATCGCCACCAGCATCGGCTCCTGGTTTTTCTTCGTCCAGCATAATTTTGAAGATGCTTACTGGGACCAAAAACCGAGTTGGGATTATACCATTGCGGCTTTACATGGCAGTTCGTATTACAAATTGCCCAAAATGCTACAATGGTTTACCGGTAGTATTGGCTTTCATCATATTCACCATCTTAGCCCCAAGATTCCCAACTATATGCTAGAACAATGTCACAACGATAATGAAATGTTCCAAACACCCCCTACGCTAACCATTTTGTCAAGCTTCAAAACGATGAATTTGAGCCTATGGGACGAAGAACGCCAAAAACTCATTAACTTTCAACAACTTAAAGCCATTGAACAGTCTGAATTTAGCCTGGGGCAGGCGTAATAAGCAGAAAAAATCCGTGGGCTATGGTCATCTCAGGCGCAGCCGGCAGTCGGTTGAACTGGTCGGGGTAGTTAACCCTTGAGATGAGAAAAATTTATAAAGGCAACCTCCCGCAGGTCACCATCGCAGACGCGGGAGGTTTTTATTTGGGGATATGGTCAAAGTAACAGGGTTTAGTTTAGGGTAATCACCGATTAGCTAACTCATTAAACTCCCTAACTCCAAAGCTCTATTCTTAACTTTAGTTAGCCATAGAATTACTACCTGTAATATTATCTCATAACTGTAGGTTATTGATCATTTATTTGATCCCCCATAGGCTATTTAAATGAAGCGTACGCTTAGTTCGCAGCCAGCCTTTAGAAGATTGAGAATTTAATTCGGATATACTTTACAGAGCTTTGATGCTCCAGACCTTTCTTTGATTATAGGAGTCAGTATTATCATGATTCGCAAGTTAGGTATCAGCACCCTCATGCTTGCCGTCGTCACCGCCTTAACGTCACTGGCTAGTACAGCCGCCCCCCTACTTCAAGACGAGGGAACCACATACATTGTTCAAGCCGATGACTGGCTCAGCCGGCTTGCAGAAAAATTTTACGGCGATCTGCTGGCCTACCCGGCCATCGTTGACGCCACCAACGCCAAAGCCGCCGAGGATGACAGTTACACCGTCATCGATAACCCGGATGTGATTGAAATCGGCCAAAAACTGTTTATTCCGGCTGCGCAGGAAGCCTCGACTTTGTTGGCCTCTGAAGCGCCTGCTGCCAGCGGCCAATTGACCATCTATTCCGGCCGCAGTGAAAGTTTGGTCGGGCCGCTGATCGACCAGTTTGAACAGGAAACGGGCCTCGACGTTGATGTTCGCTACGGCGACACCGCCGCGATGGCTGCCACCATTTTAGAAGAGGGCAGCAACAGTCCGGCCGATGTTTACTACGGTCAAGATGCCGGGGCGCTCGGCGCGCTGGCTAAAGCCGGACGCTTTACGCCTCTGCCTGAATCGATGCTGAGCCAAGTGGAACCCCGCTTCCGCTCGCCGGAAGGCCTCTGGATCGGGACCTCAGGCCGGGCGCGAACCGTGGTCTACAACACCGACACCCTGACCGAAGCCGATCTGCCTGATGATGTCTTTGGCTTCTGCGACACGGCATGGCTAGGGCGGATCGGCTGGGCGCCGACCAACGGCTCATTTCAAGCCTTTGTGACCGCGCTACGCGTAGTTGAGGGAGAAGACCGGGCCAGGGAGTGGTTATACTGTATTCAAAGCAATGACCCCTTGGTTTACGGCAACAATACCGCTATCGTTGAAGCTGTCGGCAATGGCGAAATCGACGCCGGCTTTGTCAACCATTATTACCTCTATCGCTTCCTGGCCGAAAATCCCGATTTTCCGGCGGCCAACTACTACCCCCGCTCCGGCGATGTCGGCGCGATGGTTAACGTAGCCGGGGCCGGGATCATCGATACGACGGATAATCCGGCCGCAGCCGAAGCGTTTATTCAATTTCTCCTGGCGGAAAGCGCCCAACAATATTTCAATTCCGAAACCCACGAATATCCGCTTTCGGCCGATATTCCTCTAGATGCCCAATTGCCGCCGCTTGGATCTTTTAACGCTCCCGATATCGACCTAAGTAACTTGGATGACTTAGAGGGGACACTCCAACTCCTGCAAGAGGTTGGCATTCTGTAAACATTCTGCTGCTTTAGCTGCCTTACAAATCTTTTTAACCTCAGTTACCCGGTAAGTTACCAGGAAGCATTCTAGGCCTTAACAGCAGTCATTGATTAATAAGCCCGCCGATTGTACTATTGAGCTTGTTTATTCCACCTCCTGACCGAACAACCCTTAAGGATTATTGAATGACGGTAAACAACGCCAGATTATCCAGTTTTGTCATCGCCATCCAATCGAATTTGATTCAACGTCCGGCGCGTCGAGCGCCGCTTTTGCTATGGCTGGCCGCGCTGGTGATAGCGGCCCTGGCCCTGCTGCCGCTGGGCTATTTAGTGATCCGCGCCACCGGAGCCGGTTATGACAAAATCCTCGATATCCTGCTGCGACCGAAAACCCACGAAATTTTTCTCAGCAGCGTCGTGCTGGCCGCGTCGGTTACGCTGGCGGCAGTCTTTCTCGGCGTTCTGCTGGCTTGGCTGACGGTTCGCACCGATCTGCCGGGGCGGAAGATTTGGGCGGTGCTGACGGTTTTGCCGCTGGTCATTCCTTCTTATGTGGGGGCGTTTACACTGGTCTCGGCCTTTGGTCCGAAAGGCATCGTCCAGGGCTGGCTGGAGCCATTCGGTATCGACCGGCTGCCGTCGATTTACGGCTTTCCCGGAGCGTTTCTGGCCTTAACCTTATTTTCATATCCGTATGTCTTGCTTAGTGTTCGCGCCGCCCTGCGTGGCTTGGACCCTAGCCTGGAAGAAGCCGCACGCAGTTTAGGGCGCAGCCAGTTGCGCGTATTTCAAGAAATAACGCTGCCTCATCTACGACCCTCCATTATGGCCGGGGGCTTGCTGGTGGCGCTGTACACCCTCAGCGATTTCGGCGCGGTGTCCATGCTGCGCTTCGACTCTTTCACGCGGGCCATCTACCTGCAATACAGCGCCTCATTTGATCGGAGTGTGGCGGCGGTATTGGCCCTGCTGTTGGTCGCGTTGACGTTAGTCATCCTTATTTTTGAAAAGCGAATGCGCGGCCAAGCCCGTTACTATCGCAGCAGTTCAGGGGCTATTCGTCCGGCTCGCACGGTAGCGCTGGGCAAATGGCGTTGGCCGGCCCTGGTTTTTTGCGGCGTGGTGACGCTGGTCGGATTAGTGACGCCGCTGGCGGTCGTCGCTTTTTGGCTGGTACGGGGGACTCTAGCCGGCGAAGTCTTCAACCTGCGGCTAGATGTCGTAGCCAACTCGCTGATCGGTTCCGGCGCGGCCGGACTGATGGCGATGGTGGCAGCGATTCCTATCGCCGTTTTGGCCATTCGATTTCCAGGGCGCGTTAGTAGTTGGCTGGAACGCAGCACCTACGTCGGTTACGCCCTGCCGGGGGTGGTCATCGCTCTGTCGCTGGTCTTCTTTGGAGCCAATTACGCGCTTTTCCTTTATCAAACTATCTTTATGCTCATCTTTGCCTACGTCGTCCGATTTCTACCCCAGGCGGTCGGTAGTACACGCGCGTCGCTGCTGCAAGTTAGCCCTCGGTTGGAAGAGGCTTCGCGCAATTTGGGCCGCACCCCCCTCCAAACCCTGTCCTCGGTGACGGTGCCGCTCATTCGACCCGGCCTACTGACCGGCATCGCCTTGGTATTTCTAACTGCCATGAAAGAGTTACCGGCCACCCTTATTCTTGGCCCGACCGGCTTTAATACATTGGCTACGCGAATATGGGACACTGCCGCCGAAGCCTTTTTTACGCAAGCGTCAATTCCATCCCTGTTGTTGGTGATGGTCTCGGCGGTAGCGGTCTGGATTATTTTGGCTCAGGAAGATAAAAAAGCGCCCCGATGAGTTCTACGGCCATTCGATGTGAAGGACTTTCAAAACAGTTTGGAGAGGTTCGCGCCGTTGATGGGGTGAACCTCTCTTTGCGTACGGGTCAATTTCTGGCCTTGCTGGGGCCAAGCGGCTGCGGCAAAACGACCACGCTGCGCTTGTTGGCCGGTTTCGAAGCGCCGGACGAAGGCCGGATTGACATCGGCGGACAGGTGGTCAGCAGCGAGGGTAAATTCGTGCCGCCGGAGCGACGCAGCGTCGGGATGGTTTTTCAGGAGTACGCCCTCTTTCCTCATATGACTGTCGCTGACAATGTAGCTTATGGTCTCGGCCGGGGCATCGACAAGAAAAAGCGTGTCGCCGAAGTACTGGCGCTGGTCGGCCTGCCGGACCTGCAAAAACGCATGCCCCACGAACTATCGGGGGGGCAGCAACAGCGCGTCGCTCTAGCCCGCGCGCTGGCTCCCAATCCCCAACTCATTTTGCTCGATGAGCCGTTTTCCAATCTGGATGCCGGACTGCGTACTCAAATCCGAGCCGAGGTGCGCCAGATTTTACGCAAGGCCCACGCCACCGTCATCTTTGTCACCCACGATCAGGAAGAGGCCCTGAGTCTGGCCGATGAGGTAGCGGTTATGATCAACGGGCGCATCGCCCAAACCGACTCGCCCTACAAGCTCTACCGCCGTCCGATCAGCAAAGAAGTCGCCACGTTTCTAGGGAACGCCAACTTTTTGCCGGGTCAGGCCGTCGCCGGTCAGGTCGAATGCGAACTGGGCCGGCTGCCCATCGCCGGGTTGTACAGCGGCGCGGTCGAGGTGATGCTGCGCCCGGAGGATCTGCTGCTCACCCCCAATGAAGCCGGCCCGGCTGAAATCGTCGAACGCGACTATTTTGGGCATGACCAACTACTCAAACTCCGGCTGCCGTCCGGTCATTACCTGCACACCCGCCTCCTCGGCTCTGAAGGTGAATTTTATCCCGGCCAGCGCGTTGAGTTGAGCGTACGCGACAAGGTCGTTGTTTATCCCTTCTCCGAATAGACTGTCTCTATCCCCTTGTCCTCAACTCCTTCTTCAAAATCTTCCCGGTGGCCGTCATCGGCAGCGAGTCGGCGATCTCGACCAGGCGCGGATATTTGTGGCCAGCCATATTAGCCTGGCTCCAGGCGATAATTTCCTCCGAAGTGGCGGTAGCGCCCTCACGGAGAATGACATAGGCTTTAATCTCCTCGCCGACTTCTTCATGCGGCACGCCAATGACCGCCGCCAGGGAAATGGCCGGATGGGTCATTAACTCTTCTTCTATCTCACGGGGATAAACGCTAAAACCGCTGCGAATGATCATATCTTTGAGGCGGTCAACGATGGAGAAATAGCCATCCTCATCCATCACGCCGACATCGCCGGTGTGAAACCAATTATTACGAATAGCCTCGGCGGTGTCGTTGGGGCGATTGTAGTAGCCTTTCATGACATTATGCCCCCGGATAACTATTTCGCCGCGCTCGCCGGCCGGGAGGGGCCGGTCGTTGACATCGACCACCCGCATTTCGACGCCCCAAATCGGCGTGCCAATCGAGCCGGGTTTTCGCTCGCGATCCAAGTGGTTGAAGGACGCCACCGGCGACGTTTCCGACAAGCCGTAGCCCTCCAGAATTGGCACGTTGAATTTCTCCTCAAAACCCCGCAAAATCTCAACCGGTAACGATGAACCGCCGGAGACGCACACGCGTAAATTACGGGCGATCTTATCCAAATCATATTTGTGGGCTTCAGGGTGATTGAGCAGCGCCCAATACATCGTCGGCACGCCACAGAAGACCGACACATTTTCATTTTGCATCGCGGCCAACACGGCGTCGGGATCGAACCGGGGCAGGAGCACATTCGTCATGCCGGCGTAGATGCCAGCATTCATCAGCACCGTCTGCCCGAAGGAGTGAAACAGCGGCAGGACGATCAGAGCGGTATCGCCGGCTGACAGTTGGAGCATCTGGCTGCTGACCAGGGCGTTGAAGAACATGTTGGCGTGGCTCAACGTCGCCCCTTTGGGTTGGCCGGTGGTGCCGGAGGTATACAGAATGACGGCGCTGTCGTCGGTTTGGGTCTGGACGGTGTCAAAAACAGCGGAGCGGTTGTGCATCAACAAACCCAGCGTGGTGGTCTGTTCGATAGGTGAGGGGGCGGTCGGATCGGCGGTGATCATAAAAAAGTGGTCGCATGAGGGCGCTTCATTGAACCCGGCGTAACCTTCCTGTCCCATCGGTAGTTGAGGAGTTCCCTGAAAGCAGAAATAGGCTTTGGCCTGGGAATCGATTAAGTGGTAGGCCACTTCACGCCGCTTGAACAGGACATTGAGCGGCACGACCGTGGCTCCGGTTTTGAGAATACCGTAATATACAATGGGAAAGTAAGGGAGGTTAGGGCAACTGAGCGCCACTTTATCGCCGGGACCGATGCCTAACTCGGTGAGGCCATTGGCCACCTGATTGGCTGCGCCGTTGAGCTGGGCGTAACTGAGCCGTGTTTCCCCAAAAACAACGGCGTTTTTTCCAGGCTGCCGCCGGGCGCTTTCTTCCAATGAAATCGCTAAATTTAACATCAGACCTCCTTGTCTAAGATTATATTTGAGCGATTATGGTCCGCCTTGGCAAGTTTGGCAACTTTTTCTAACGCCAAATTGAAAATTTAACCCTTTTTCATGGTAAAATGGGGAGAGCCTACTTGAAAACAATCCCCAACAGCCACCCTTACCCATAGGCGTCGGTGTCAGTTAACAGCGTGTTAAAAAGTATCTAGCCTAAGGATAAAGTTATGACTCAACATTCAGGCGAGCCAAACCTTGAAGATGATCGACTGATTTTTGTCGATAGCGTTCCAAACGAAACGGTTGATAAAATCAATACCTGGAAAGTTATGCTGGTTGATGACAAAGCCGAAGCGCATCAGGTCGCCCGACTGGCCCTACAAAAGTTCAAATTCGAGGACAAACCGCTGCAATTCATCTCGGCTTACTCGGCTGACGAAGCTCAGCAATTAATTGAGGCCCATCCCGATACGGCGCTGATCTTGCTGGACATTGTGATGGAGGAAAACGACTCCGGCTTAAAGGTGGCCAATTACATCCGTAACATTCTCAAAAACCGGCTGGTGCGGATTGTGCTGCGAACCGGCCAACCGGGCCAGGCTCCGGAAGAAGCCGTGATCATGGATTACGACATCAATGATTACAAAGTCAAAACAGAGTTGACCCGCGAAAAACTACTGACCACGGTCATGGGCGCGCTGCGGTCTTATCGCGATATTCAAACGGTGGAGATCAACCGCCAGGAGTTGGCCGCGCTTTATGCCGATTTGGAAAAAAGTCACGTCGATCTGGCCCAGGCCAAAGAGGCCGCCGAAACCGCCAGCCAGGCCAAAACCACTTTTCTGGCCAATATGAGCCACGAACTGCGCACCCCTCTGAGCGCGATTTTAGGCTACGCTCAACTGCTTTACGAAGACGCCGCCCAACTGGGCTACGAGGAGTTTGAGGCGGACTTGCTCAAGATTCAAAGCGCCGGTGAGCATTTACTGCTGCTGGTCAATGAGATTCTCGACATTGCTAAACTCCAAGCCGATAAGTTGGTTCTCCAAATCGAACCGTTTTTGGTCAAGACCTTGGTTGAAGATGTTGTGGGGCAAGTTCAAGCCACGCTTGTCGCCAATAAAAATAGCCTTGAGGTTGATCTGGCTGAAAATTTAGGTACCATGAAAACTGACCAGAGTCGAGTCAGGCAAATTCTGCGCAATATATTAGACAACGCGGCTAAATTCACCGAAAACGGAATAGTCCGCCTCACGGTTTACCGAGAATCCGATCTGGCCTCCCATCCGGCTACAGATTGGTTGATTTTTCAGGTCAGCGATACCGGCATTGGCATGTCGCCGGCGCAGCTGGAGCAGATCTTCGAGGCGTTTACCCAGGTTGATATGTCAACCCGACGCAAGTATGGCGGTATCGGCCTGGGGTTGGCTATCACCCACGATTTATGCCGGTTGATGGATGGAGACATCGCCGTCGCCAGTGAGTTGGGGCAAGGATCGCGCTTTACGGTGCGGCTGCCGGCCGAGGTCGCCAAATTTTCCTCAAGCGTCCAGGATTAGTTATGTTGGGACAATCATTTAGCCGATGGCTGGCAAAATTTTTGGGGCAGTTGTCCATTCGGACCTACCTCATTATCCTATTTATCATCCCAGTTACGGCGACCGTCGCCTTGATCAGCTATTTATCTTTTACCGGCGGCCAACGCGCCGTTAATGATCTGGCGCACCAACTGCAAAGCGAAACTGCGGCTCGAATTGATCAGCAGTTACGCAGTTACTTAGAAATCCCCATTCTCATCAATGAACTCAACGCCGATAACATTCGCACCGGCTTGATCGATCCGGCAGACGCCGCCCAACTCGAAACGTACTTTTGGCATCAGATTCAGCAGTTTGATAAAGTGAGCTACGTATACCTGGGCAATAATCTGGGGGGATTGGTTGGGGCCGGACGGGTACGAGAGGGCGGCAGCCAATTTACTATCGAAGTAACCGATGATTTTAAGCCTGGCGCTTTCGAAATTTACGCGACTGATGACCAGGGGCAACGAACCGAACTCATGAGCACCGCGCCCGATTACGACGCCCGGATTCGTCCGTGGTATATGGCCGCCGTACAGGCCGGCCGCCCCACCTGGAGCGATGTTTTTCTAGAATTCACAAATCACACCGCGTCTGTCACCGCCAGCTATCCCCTCTACGACAACAATGGGGCGCTACAAGGGGTTTTGGGGGTGGAAATTGCCCTGGCGCAAACCAACACCTTTCTGAGCAGTTTGGAGATCGGTCAGACTGGCCAGGCCTTGATTATCGACCAGAATGGGCGAATTGTAGCGTCGTCAACCGACCAGGGAGTAGCCCTGGCCGATAGATTCAACCGACAGCCCCCCAGCGCCTTCGATAGCCAAGACCCTCTGGTGCAGACCAGTGCCGATTACCTCTCGGGCCAGTTTGGCAACCTGGCTAATATTGACCAGTCTCAGCAACTCCAATTCAAGTATGAAGGCCGTGATTACTTTCTACAAATCACCCCTTTTTCGAATGAGTTTGGACTGGATTGGTTGATTGCAGTCATTGTACCCCGCACCGATTTTATGGCGCAAATCAACCGTAGTTTTTACACAACGCTGGCCTTGTCATTGTTAGGGTTAGCCGGCGCTATCACTATGGGCGTTTTGCTTTCGCTGTGGATTACGCAACCCATCCTGCAACTCAATGAAGCGACTAAACAGTTAGCAACCGAGACCTGGCAAGCTGATACCGGCGACTCGATCAGGTTGGCGGCTGAACGCCACGATGAAGTAGGTCAGTTGGCTCATTCATTCGCTTTGATGGCGGCCCAACTACAAACCACGGTCGCTGAACTGCGCCGGCATCGGGATCATCTTGAGGAGTTAGTCGCCGAACGAACAGCCAAACTTGAGCAACTTAATGACATGCTTAAAGAAGATATTGCCCACAGGCAGCAGGTTGAGCAAGCCCTCAAAGAGAGCGAACGTCGCCTGGTAGAGACACAGAAACTGGCTCAGTTAGGTAGTTGGGAATTTGACCTTGCTTCGGAGACATTTACCTGGTCGGAAGAGATGTTCAGGATGACCGGGTTTGATCCTCAAGCCGGAACGCCCTCTTTCGCCGATTACTTAAAAATGCTGCACCCTGACGATGCCTCTCTGCTGGCCAAAAGATTTGCCCAGGCGCAAAGCCAAGGCACAACTTACAATATTGAACTACGCTATCTCCACCCGAACGGCCGGATCAGTTACGTTATGTCTAGAGGCCAGCCGATCACCCAGGCTGGAGAGGTGGTCAAATTGATCGGCTTCGTGCTTGATATCACCGACCGTAAACAGGCCGAGCAAGTCATTCAAAACGCGCATGACGAATTGGCCCAGCGGATAGGCGAACTAGCGCTAATCAACAATGTTGCCCAAACTGTCGCGACAGTAACAGATTTACCGGCGGCGTTAGAGATTGTAGCCCAAGAGATGGTCATGGCGTTATATGCGAGAAATTGCGGTATCACCCTGCTCAATGGCGAATACACCCAACTGGAAGTGGTGGCCGATTATTCTAAAAATCAGGCTGAGGCCAGCGCCAAAGGCATTATTATTCCCATCGAAGGGAATCCGGCCACGCAAAAAGTTCTTGAAACGAAACAGTCAGTTGTGGTCTCTAAAGCCCAAACCAACCCGCTTCTGGCGTCTATCCACGATATTATGGCGGCGCGGCAGACTGAATGCATTATGATTGTGCCGCTGCTGGCCCGAGGCGAGGTCATCGGCACAATTGGGCTGGACACCACCGATCCCGACCGAGTCTTCACCCCGGACGAGATGCGCTTGGCGGAAACCATCGCCGGGCAAGTGGCCGGAGCGATTGAGGTCGCTCGACTTTTCGAGCAAGAGCATCATCAGCGCCAAATGGCCGAAAGTCTACGCCAAGTGGCCACTGCCTTGAGCAGCAGTTTAGATTTACAAACGGTTCTCGATAAAATTATGGAAGAACTCCGCAACGTTATTGCCTATGATAGTGCCGGGCTATCTCTACAAGATGATTCCGATTTGGTCCTGTTTGCCAGCGCCAATCTGCCCGATCAATGGATGGGAGCGCATATTCCGTTAACCAGCGATGATCCGGCGGCGCAGGTGTTTAGGCAACAAGCGCCAATGATTATTCCCGATCTGCACAAGCCGCCTTACGATGAAATTTGGGTCGGCGATCAGAAAATCCGGGGCTGGATGGGCGTCCCGCTAATCGTTGGTTCCACCACCATCGGTATGCTAGGGGTTGACAGCCACGAGATGGATGCCTACACTGAAGATGATGTCAAAATATTGCAAATCTTTGCCAATCAGGCCGCCGGCGCTATTCAAAACGCTCGTCTCCACCAAGACATCCGCCGCGAGAAACAAATCTTTGAAGCCCTATTAGTTAACAGCCCGGTAGCAACCGTGATGGTTTTACCTAATAGTCTTGAGGTCACGTCTTGGAACCCGGCTGCGGAAAAACTATTTGGCTATACGCCAGATGAAGCCGTCGGACGAACCATTCATGAAATACTCATCAACGACGCCCTCCTACCGCGCGCCCTGGTCTACGCCCAACAGATTGGCGAAGGCAAACCGGTGCGAGCCATCGACCGGCGGAGTTGCAAAGACGGATCACTGGTTGATGTGGAAATTTTGAGCGTACCGATCATCATCGACAATAAACAGGTGGCGGGGCTGGTCATTTACCACGACATTACTGAATTAGAGCAAGCCCGCCAGGCCGCTGAAGCGGCCAACAAGGCCAAGAGCGAATTTTTATCGAATATGAGCCACGAACTCCGCACACCGTTAAACGCCATCATTGGGTTTTCCCAACTCATGATGAAAAATACTAACCGAAACGGCCCATCGCTACCCGCCGAGTACGAAGAAAATCTGCGTACTATCAACCGCAGCGGGGAACATTTACTAACCCTGATCAATAATGTATTATCGCTCTCAAAAATCGAGTCAGGTCGAACCACGCTGAATGAGAATGATTTCGATCTGCACCAAATGCTGGACGACCTGGAAGATATGTTCCGGCTGCGAGCGCAATCTAAAAATTTGCAGCTAACCGTTGAGCGGAGTGGGCTGCCCCAGTTTATTCGCACCGATGAAGTCAAGCTGAGACAGGTGCTGATCAACCTTCTTAACAACGCGCTTAAATTCACCGAAGTAGGCGGGGTCACCTTGCGAATTTGGGGTCGGGCCGATCAGGCCAATGGCGATCAGGACGCGTCTCACGTGGCTCAACCGGCCATCAGCTTATCTTTTGAAGTCGAAGATACCGGTCCGGGTATCGCCCCGGAAGATCTGGCAACCGTCTTCGATGCGTTTGTCCAGACCCGCACCGGCCAGAGTTCAACCGAAGGGACCGGCTTGGGGTTGACGATCAGTCATCAATTTGTCCAGTTGATGGGCGGCGAATTAACCGCCGGCAGTGAACTGGGGCAGGGCACGATTTTTATATTTGATATTAAGGCTTCACTGGCCCAAGCTAGTGGGGTCAAAACCGCAAGTCGAGACCGCCACGTGATTGGCCTGGCCCCAAACCAGTCTCAATTTCGGATTTTGGTGGTTGATGACAGCGAGACAAACCGGCAGTTGATGAGGAAACTTTTAAAACCCCTCGGCTTTGCGGTAGAAGAGGCGGTCAACGGTCAGGAGGCCATTGACTTGTGGCAGCAGTGGGAGCCTCACCTGATTTGGATGGATATGCGGATGCCGGTCATGGATGGCTATGAAGCCACTCGAAAAATCAAAGCCACCACACGAGGCCAGGCCACGGCTGTTATCGCCCTAACGGCCAGCACCTTTGAAGAGGAACGGGTGGTGGTGGTGTCAGCGGGGTGTGATGATTTTCTGCGCAAACCATTCCGTGAAGCGGATATATTTAAAATGATGGCAAAGCACATTGGCGTCCAATACATTTATGAAGAACCAGACGATGAGGATGAGGCCGCCGAGTCGGCCCAAGATACGGCTTCGGATCGAGCGCAAATCGACGCCGCGATTGCCACGCTGCCGGCTGAACTGATTGAGCAGTTAAGGGAAGCTGCGACTCGCAGTGATATGTCAGGTGTCGATGACATCATCGACGACATCAGCCGCTTTAACCATCCGCTGGCGGTCTTACTTAACGGCCTGGCTCAGGATTTTGATTACGACGAAATATTGGCCCTACTTCAGACATCAAAAGGATCATTATGACCAACTCTTCAGCAGCAGATCAACCCCATGCCGACACGCTGGCCAATATTCTGGTGGTAGATGACACCAAAGCCAACTTGCGGCTGCTGGTCGAAATATTAGCTCAGCGAGGCTACCAGGTTAGACCGGCCGCTAACGGCGCCAGAGCCTTAGCCGCCGCCCAGGCCGACCCGCCCGATCTCATTCTACTCGATATTATGATGCCGGACATAGACGGCTACGCTGTCTGCGAGCAGCTTAAGGCCGATGAGCAAACCCAAGACATCCCTATCATCTTTCTGAGCGCCCTCAATGAGGTTTTGGATAAAGTCAAAGCTTTTGCTATCGGGGGGGTAGATTACATCACCAAGCCCTTTCAAGTCGAAGAGGTTTTAGTCCGGGTGGAGACTCATTTGGCTTTGCGCCAAATGCGAGCCAGCTTAGAAGAAAAAAATCGCCAACTTGAACAGGAAATTATCGAACGCCAGCGGGCTAACGAGGCCCTCCACCAAGCGTTGCAAGATCTTAAGGATACTCAGGCTCAACTTGTTGAATCGGAAAAGATGGCCGCTTTAGGCGGGTTAGTGGCCGGCGTGGCCCACGAAATCAATAATCCGGTCGGGTTTAGCATTACGGCGGCCTCGGTGCTGGAGGACGAAACCCAAGAACTGCTCAACGCTTATCGCGAGAACAATCTCAAACGCTCTGACCTGGAAGCCTATTTGAACACAGCCGAGGAAAGCAGCCAGCTCATATTGCGAAATTTGCAGCAGGCGGCGAAAATGGTAAAAAATTTCAAACAAGTGGCCGTTGATCAAAGCAGTCTGGAAAGGCGCTCATTCAACCTGAAGACGTATTTGGAAGAAACCATTTACAACTTAACCCCAAAACTAAAAAAGACCCACCACGAACTGACCATCAACGGCGACGATGACATTATTATGGACAGCTATCCGGGCGCGCTGGCTCAAGTGGTTACCAATTTGGTACTCAATTCTATTACCCACGCCTTTACCGATCAGCAAGCTGGCCAGATGCATTTTGATCTCAGCCAGACCGATAATAAAGTTATTATTCAATATGCCGATAATGGATCAGGCATACCAGCCGAAAATTTGGGGCAAATTTTTGAACCCTTTTTCACCACTGCTCGCAGCCAAGGGGGGAGCGGCCTTGGTCTCCACATCGTTTACAACCTAGTTACCCAGAAATTAAAAGGCTCAATTTATTGCGACAGTAGGTTGGGAGAGGGGACTAAATTCACCATTGAACTTCCCTCTCGGCTCAATCAATAGGAGTAAATAATGAACAACAAAACTGACTTGTCAGATCAGATCTTTCTGGGAGAGTCCCCATCGATAGATGAAGCCGCCCAAAACCAACCCGAGGAAGATTGTAATTGTTGGAAAATATTGATTGTTGATGATAAGTTGGAAGCCCATCAGGTAGCCAAACTGGCGTTGAAACGATTAAAGTTTGAGCGTAAGATACTACAGTTCTATTCTGCTTTTTCGGCCCAAGAGGCCAAAGAGATACTGCAAGACCAGCCCGACATCGCGCTGATTTTATTAGATGTGGTTATGGAAAGTGACCAGGCCGGCCTGGAATTGGCGCAATACATTCGTGATAAACTGGTGAACAGGTTAGTCCGGATTATCATCCGCACCGGGCAACCTGGCAAAGCGCCGGAAGAACTGATTTTTATGGATTATGATATCAACGACTACACCACCAAAACCGAACTGACCCGTACCAAAATCACCTCTGCCGTCATCGGCGCGCTGCGCTCCTATCGCGATCTGACTACTATCGAAAATCAAAAAAAAGAGCTACAACAAATCAACCAGAAATTGCGGCAAGAAATTGAACTTCGCCAAAAACTAGAGGCCGAACGCCTAGAGCAGGAAAAGCTGCGCCTGGAGAAAGAGTTTCTGGCCAAGCAAACCGAAGAACTCACCAAACTCAACACGGAAAAAGACAGATTTTTTTCGATTGTGGCTCACGATTTAAAAGGGCCGTTCCTGCCCGTTTTAGGCAACGCCGAACTACTCATCGAAATAGCCGATTACGTCAGCGCCGACGAGGTTCGACAGCGGTGTCAAACGATCTATGATGCCGGCAGCCGGGTGATCGATCTGCTGGATAATCTGCTGCAATGGTCTCGCATGCAAATGGAGCGAATTAATTTTGATCCGGTTCATGTTAACCTTAACGATATTATTGAAAATAACCTCTGGCTGTTTGACCAAAGTGCGGCTAATAAGGAAATCCATTTAAAGAGCGAGATTGACGAGGGTGTTCACGTTTTTGCCGATGTCAACATGCTAAATATCGTCCTACGCAATCTTACATCAAATGCGATCAAGTTCACTCCGCCGCAGGGCCAGATAACCATTTCGGTCAGAAATAATAATGCTCAACCAAATCAGGGTATTGGCTTCGTGGAGATTGCCGTTAAAGACACCGGCGTCGGGATCAGCCGGGAAAATCAGCCCAAGCTTTTCCGCATCGACGAGCATTACACCACACTTGGCACCAATGAAGAAAAAGGAACCGGACTAGGGTTGATTATCACCAAAGAGATGGTCGAACGAAATAGGGGCCGGATTTGGGTGGAAAGTGAGCCGGATCAGGGCGCAACCTTTCGATTCACCGTACCGACGGAACCGACTGAATAAGTACAGGCCACCACATCCTGGTAAACGCCATTATGGGGCAGACGCGCAGCCATCCCCGTTTTCCCCAGGCTGAGAAAGTACAACTCGGCAAAAGAAAACTTACTCGACTCCCCTGTCTTTAATAAAAAACCCTTCAATAACAGCCGTTCCGCTAAAAATATACATAGACAGCATATAATAAATACAGCCAGCAAATCGTATTGATCAATGTCTCAACCGGCCCACCGGTTTTAATACGGAGTGGTTTGGGCAAGATTGAAAAATTACGGCGGCGAAATGGGCCGAAAGCCGGAATCCCCACCAGGGTCACCCAATCGGCCAGAAGGTGCAGCAGATAACCCCAAGCCAGCCACCACAGCAGCGGCAGCGAATAGTACCAGCCCAATGCACCGCCCACCAACGGCCAGATCAAATAATGCGTTGCGCCGCGATGGCCAAAAACCGACCGCAGCGACGAACTGATCGCCTGAAACGGCGTGTTCAGGAATGTCTGTACCCAACGCGGCATCAGTTTTCCAAGTAAACCTGCCGGATTACTGGCTGTCGAGCGGGGTTCATCGATATCTGGGATCAAGGCAGCTCCTAAAACGACACCCCAGGCTAAAACGCCCTGAGGTGTGTGACCCGTCTGTTGACCCAGAATAAGGGTCGCCGCCGCGGCAATAACAACATGCGTAGGTCCTGTCAACTTCTCCTCCGTATGGGACAATTTGTCATCGTAACAACATATCAAACACTATCGTTACTTGAAATTACCGCACAAAGGGGGTTTTTAGCAACTATTCCCCCCATGTTTCGAAGAATTTTCAATAAAAGTGTAGTAAATGCCCGCTATCGGTGTAATAATAAGTGAAACACCCCTGACCTGAGCTCGGATAGGAGTGACGACCTTGCAAGCAGTCGAAACAAAACCCAATAAACAGAGGCACAGTCCCGACACGACGTCGAACCCAAATTTGGCCGGACTGTTCCAGGAGCATTACCCGCGTATCTATAGCTATTTGCGTTACCGGGTCAATGCAGTTGAGGATGCGGAGGATTTGATCGGCGTCGTTTTTGAACGAGCCTACACCCATCGGGATCGGTTCGATCCTGACAAGGGATCATTTTCAACGTGGCTCTTCCGCATTGCCCACAATACGTTGGCCAACTTTTACCGAAGCCATGAACGCCGCTCCGCTTGGGAGAGTGAGTCCGGGCTTCCCCCGGATTTAGTGACGCCCGAACCATCACCTGAGTCACAAGTGGTACAAAAAGAAACCCTGGCTCAACTGCTACAAGGGATCGAGCACTTGAACGAGCGCGACCAGGAAATCATCAGCCTCAAATTTGCCGGTAGGCTCGGAAACAAAGAAATCGGTGAGATTATGGACCTCAAGGAGAAAACCGTCAGCGTCGTGCTGCTGCGAGCCGTACGTCGCTTGCGCCAAT
The DNA here is from genome assembly GCA_020634855.1 of Anaerolineales bacterium. Taxonomy (GTDB): domain Bacteria; phylum Chloroflexota; class Anaerolineae; order 4572-78; family J111; genus JAGRBY01. The sequence continues at coordinate 146,099 of JACKAU010000010.1, read as the reverse complement.
ATATGATCGACAAGGAGGCAGCTCAATGAACGAACAAGAATTTGCTGATCTCTTTTCTGACCAAATCGATCGTATGTTGGCCGGCGAGTCATTAGAGGGGCTCCCCGAAATCGACGATTTACCGGAACTTTTGGATGTTGGCCAACGAATCTCGCAAACCCAATTTCAAGCCAGTACGGCCGCCCAGACCGCCTTTCAGAGCAGCCTAGCGAGCTGGTTCGGCCCCATGAATGGAGGTTCACCCATGACGTTTTTAGGTTTATCCAAAATCTGGTTTATCAGCATAATCATTGTGGTGATGGTGATTGTAACCGGAACGGGATTTATTGCGCTGATCGCGACCAGTGTCGTGATCATTGGTTCCGACAATCCACCGGTGGTTGGAACCGATGAGCCGACCGGCACAGCTGTCGCCGCCGAGCCGGGTGACGATGATGACGAGCATCAACCCACAAGTGTCTATACCTCAACGGTAACCGGCACTCCCGTTATGACTTTAACGACAACACCCCCCGTCACCGGAACCCCCACTATGACCTCAACTGCCGTCTCAACGACTACACCGACAACACCCATACCCTCACCCTCGGCAACGCCGACCCATCCGGACGGCCCCGGCACGGGCAACTTCCCTCCAATCATCATTGTGAACAGATTCCCAAATATAAACCTATGTAAAGGCGCGTATGTAACTCATAGCACGCTTGTTAACTATAGCAGCGCACCGGTAGCGAATGCGGCCTTGGTTTGGGAAGTCATCGAAGGCGCCGAGTTTGTCAATAAAGTCGATATCCTTTCCGACAAATTGGACTTGCCACCTACTCCCGAAGTTGAGGACATTGGCCCCACCCCCGAATCGACCATTGATCAGACCTCTAATCATCCTATCTACTTTGCCAATATGAACCCAATTTCTATCGACCAAGAGATTAATCTTGATATTAACGTTGATGTCGGCGACAGTTGGTGGGACCAGCCGGATGGTACCGTCATCAAAGTACGGGTTTCCGTTGAAAATCGGATTGAAATTTCCGACGATGATGAATACTGGGATCACAATCGTGGTCACGGTAATGACCCTGACGGAAACGATGAGGACAACCCTGGTCGAGGGCATGAGTCTGACCATGACGACGACTTCTCAACGCGCAGCCAGATTATTACGATCGTGAAGCAAGGCGCTAAGTGGGTCTCGCTCGAAGGCTTTATTCACGAATATGGCGAGCAAACCTATCTGGTTGATGGTAATATCATTATTATTAATGAATGTACCGGTCTACCGATTAAATTTATTCCCGGATCTAAAGTCAAGATCATCGGCTGGCTGCAACCCGATGGCGCTTTTATCGCCATTAAGATCATTGTTATCAATGTTACCATTATTACTGGCGACTTCGATAGCGGTGTCCCCTACCCTGCCCCCGATGGGGGTGGGGGTGATGATGATGATGACGGTGGCGGTGGTGGTGGCGGTGGCGGTAAAAATAAAGGCGGCGACCACGACCGTGGTCATGGCAACGATCCCGACCACCATGATGAGGACAACCCCGGCAAAGGCGGAAAGAAGAAGTAACGGAGGAATTTATCATGCCCGATAGTCATCAGCCTGACGTCTCCTCCGAAGTTAACGCTTCGGATCAGGAGACGATTGCCAGCAAAATTGAGCTGCCGGCTGAGGTGTTAGAGGCCAACAACAGCCCCGGCGGGGAGATCTCGCCGCCGGAGGCTGCGCCTCAAAGCGAAGCCAGCTCTAACAACATGCTGATCATTGGCGGCATTGGCTGCGTCTTGCTCCTGTGTGTTGGTTTACTGGGTGGCACTGGCTTACTGACCGCCGGCAGCTTTATTTTTGGAGGATCCGACAACAACGCTGCAGCAGCCACAACTGAACCTAACCAATCTACATCTATTAGTTCGAAGGATGAAACCAAATCGCTCAATGAAAATGAATCGGTGGAGATGGAGTCGCCGGCCAAAGGACTGACTGGTCCGACAGGGACCGGCACGCCCAATATGAGTGAAATAACGTTTGCGCCAAAAACCGATCCCAAGCAAGCTCACGACTCATTCAAAACCGGCGTAGTTACTATTCTTGCCAGCTTCGAATATAACAACTTATCACCGGAAGACGCCTGGACTCAAGTTTGGTATCACGATGGTCAAGAAATCTCGCGCTCGACGCAGCCCTGGCTTGAGGGCGAAAGCGGCATTTATGAATATGTCATCGAAACGGGTCAAGGCCCGCTGCCGGAAGGCCGCTGGGATTTGGAATTTTATATCAATGGGGATCTCGTCACTTCGGGCAGTTTTGAGATAAGCGATGATGGCGAAGCCTCTCAGAAACCAGATGATTTTGAGCCGGCAGAGATTGCCAAAGTTTTCAAGCTGGCTTACACCAAGTGGGATGGCGAGAAGCACAATCTCTATGTAGGTGACACTGAGGGCAGCTTTGAGCAGTTCATTCTACGCGGAGGAGCCGGCCCGTCGTGGTCGCCGGATGGTCGCTATATCTTCTTTTATGGCGAAGAAGGCGTCGATCATCAATATATCAATGGTCAACGCTATTCTTTAACAGGAGTAACCAACGGCATTGCACGCCTCAATGCCTCACCACTGCCGGCCAATGTAAGCCAACTCAGCCTCTTTCAAGGGCACGGCTGGAATGACGGCACGGCCCGCTGGGCCAACGTTTCGCCGGACGGCAGTATGATTGCCTACGACGGCGACCGCGGCGGCGGTCGCCGAATTTACTTTCTGGGAACCAACACCAACCAGCAGTTTCGATACGAGATCATTGGCGAACAGGCCGATTGGTCGCCGGACAGTCAAAAAATCGTTTATCGTTCCGGGCGCAACAACCAAACCGGCCTCTGGATCTCCAACCGTACCGACTCTGGTCACACGCGCATTACAGCCGGCGGCGCTGACTCGTTTCCGGCCTGGTCGCCCGATGGCGAAACCATCGCGTTTAGCCGCGATGTCGGTGGCAATGTTGATATCTATACGGTCAAACCCGACGGCAGTGAGCTAACTCGGCTAACCGATACGCCGGGGCATGATACTCTGCCTGGCTTTCTACCTACGGGGGAAATTATTTTTCGTAGTGCCCGCGGTGGGCAATGGGCTATTTGGAAGATGGACGGAAATGGATCGAACCAGAGTTTAATCATCGCCAACGCGCCGGTTGGGCCGGAATGGTCCTTCAGCAAAATGGGCATACTGTGGTAGTCATATCAATTATCTCTAACTACCGGAACCGATTAAAGGTAAGAAAGTTAACACTACATCCTTAACTTGAACCTGTTGGCTGGCCGAATTCACCTCGGTATACCCCTTACCATCAGTGGCGCGGGCCTCAATAGTATAGGCTCCCGGCTCAACTTGTGCGCTGTTGATGATCGAAATTAGAAATTCTTCATAGTTACTATCAAACGCCCCATCAACCGGTTGAGCCGGTTGCCACGTCCCGCCATTGAATCTGTACTCAACCTGCTTAACCGTCCCTCCCAACATATCGTAAGACCTGCCTTGAATTTGAGCTAGTTTGTTAGGAGTAACTTCTGTCGGCAGATCGATTTCGGTGTTTAGGCCGCCATCGACAGGGTCAAGAATCGATACCGAATGGGTCGCATATTCTGTCGAGATATTGCCGGCCGAATCGGTCGCCGCGATATAAAGGGTATATTGACCGGGTGTTGTCAAGCTAGTGGTAACGGTATAGTCCTCGCTAGTGGAGTTAAACTGGCCATCATTTGCTGTAGCCGCCTGCCAATTATTATCGTTAAATCGAAACTTTACCCCGGTCAGTCGATTAATTGTCACGCTGTCGCGACGCGGCGAAGGATAAGGCGTAATACTGGCCGTTCCATCAACCGTAATCGTATTTTCCGCATTGGAAAAATGATTAATCGTAACCGGCAAGTTAGTGTCCAACGGATCAAAGATATTATCGTTATCGCTGTCTCGCCAACCAATCTGTCCGGCCGCATAGGAATCGATCTGTCGCCCACTAAAAGGAGAAGTTTGCCCGCGCATAATACTACCTTCGTTTATGGCACAAGTGCCGTACTGGCTGTTTTGGTTTTCAATGTCTAAGTAGCCGGATTTCCTATCACAGGCTTGCTGAGCACCCGAATATTGGTCGAGCGCGTGGAAAATGTGACCCATTTCGTGAGTAGCCACAGCGTCCATGTAATTCGGGCCATACCCATTATTCCCATAAGTCATGACCATGAATGGCCCCCCCAAATATGCGTAAGCAAAATAGCCATCGCTGAAGCGGTTGTCACTGTCTTTGGAACTATCGGCCACAAAAATAGTAAAGGCCCAGTCGGTGTTATAGGTATCGCGTAGATCATTATTGTAATCCCGCACCTGAGTAAAGTAAGAAGAAGAATTGTAGCCTAGGGCTGCCATCGCATCGTGTATCCAGTATTGTTGATCAGAATAGGGCCGGGTGATCGGCTCAACTGTCGTGGGCAGCGGATGGGTAAAATGATCATCATATACGAAACTCAAATTGGCCCGGGGTTCAAGTTCCGCCCACCAGTTCATGGCATTGACGATTTCATTAAAAACCAACTGTTTTTCATCAGTAGTCCAATTTTCGGATGAAGGGTCGGTAACGCCGTTACTTTCGACTAATACAATCCCAACGGCGACAGTGCCGGCCATATATTCGCTGGTTTGATAATACCCCGGCGTCACCGAAGTAGCACCAGCCAGGTTTACCTCGCCGGCAGGCGGTAAATCAGGGGCAGTGAAGGTGTGGGGTTCCTCACTGAAATGATCGCCGACGGATTGACTGGCTATACTGTCTGCATCAGGCGGCGCGATAATACTATTCCACACGCTAGCCAACTGCCGAGTCTTAGATCCATAGACATCTACCGCAGCCAAATCGACAGGTTGCGTAAAAACATGAGCCACTCCCGGTAGCATCTGAATTGACTGAACTACGTCGGCTGGAACTTTGGCAAAGATCGCTTGGTTCGGAAAAATGTGAGTGGCCTGGCCTGCTTGAGCCTCAATGTACGATTGAACTTGATTAAATTGTTCGTCGCTACTATCGATCGCCATCAGCACAAAAATGCGTGTTGACGCGTCAGGTTGAGCGGCAAAAACATCATAAGGGCTATTTGAAGTTAAAACAACAAACGTTGTTAAAAGCAAGCCGAATAATCTTGGGGATTGACCAATGAAGGTTTTGCGAAAAGGATTTGTCGTGACCACTATCTACCTCTTGAAGTGTGGAAAATGTTGATCTTTGTGACCAGTAGATATTTATGTCCCTATCCTATTCGAAATCGAGCGTAGAATATGTAGAGGAAATATTTAGATAAAATTAAATTTGCGTTTAAAAATGGGGAGGATTTAAGCCAAATCTAAGCCTTCTATCACTTTATTGGCTTGGATTAATTCGGAAATTTGCGGATTTTATTTTTGATTATGAGGTCAACTACGGAGGAAATGCGGGACTTCTCCGGGGTTTCTACGGACGAAAGCCGATGATTATGACTCTCAACAAAGTGTTGAAAAGTGTTGAAAAAAGTTTGATTTTCAACATTTCCAACACTTGCTTTATAAATTTCAACATACTTTAAACAATTTAAGGTCGTAGATCATGGTAAAGCGGAGGAAAAGAAGGCACAAAAAAAGCGGGAATGCATAGCATTCCCGCTTTTTAAATTCAAAGACTCAATCGGCTAGGGCAAGTAAAGAACTTGACCTACATAGATCTGGTTAGGATCGCCCAGGCCGTTAGCGGCAGCCAGGGCTTCGGCGGAAGTACCGTAGCGGTTAGCGATAGAGAATAAAGTTTCACCAGGAGCAATCGTGTGCGTGCCTGCGTTGGGGTTGGCATAGGTGTTATCTTGTGGAGGATAATACCCGCCAGCCTGCGGGGCGCCATAGTTGTCTTCGTACGGTTGTTGAGGTGCAGCCCCGTAACCTTCATAAGGTTCTTGATAGGGCTGTTGAGGCGCGGCTCCATAACCTTGGTATGGTTCCTGATAGGGCTGTTGAGGCGCGGCGCCGTAATCCTGATAAGGTTCCTGGTAGGGCTGCTCAGGAGCGGCTCCATAACCTTGGTACGGTTCCTGGAAGGGTTGAGGCGGCATAGCGCCATAACCAGCGGGCGGCTGCTGATAATACCCATCACCCGGAACCGGAGCATTAGCTCCAGCGGTCGGCACGATTAGTCGTTGTCCGGTTTGGATAATGTAGGGGTAGGGAATACCGTTTGCTGCTGCAATCGCATCAACCGAGGTGGTATACTGGAGCGCAATTCTAAATAAGGTCTCTCCCGGTGCAACCACATGCATTGCCCCGTTGCCATCGCCCATATAGGGTTGTTGGAACGTAGGTTGTTGGAAGCCTGGCTGCTCAAAAGTAGGCTCCTGATAAGTGGGTTGCTCATAAGTGGGGGCGCCAAACCCGCTGCCTTCGCCCGACACACTCAGAACCTGACCGACACGAATGACATCGCTGGTCAAACCGTTGGCGTAGGCCAGTTCCTCAACGGAGGTCCCAAAACGCTGGGCCAGGCTAAACAAGGTATCCCCCGGCTGAACCGTGTAGGACCCGCCATACGCAGTAGCCGCCGGAGCTTCGTACTCGCCGGTGGTTGCGCTATAAGGGGGATTGGCCGCCACCGGCCCGCCGACCGGTAGTTCGTCGGAAATTGTCGCGTCAACTACGATGGCTTCTTCAGCAGATGGCGCAACCTCGGCGATTTCCGCTTCGGCTGTTGTTTCGTCAGCCGGCCCGGTAAATTCTTCGGTCACGGCTTCCTCGACCGGTTCCGCCGTGATCGCCGATGACTCGCTCGACAAGTCAATGGGAATCGAGGTTGGAACCGCGCCATCATCAACCATACCGGTGGTTGCGCTGTTAGCCGCTACCGACAACGTCGCAGTCGGCTCGACGTTGATGACGGTTGGCACTACGGTTGCCTCAGCCGCCAAGTTGGTCTCTACGTTTAAGGGCGCTAAGGTCGGGGGCAGTTCAGACACAGGGCCAGGGTCTGATACATCGGACTCGTCGCGGCGCAGTTCACAGCCGGTCAAGCCGACAAGCAAGACCACCAGCATCAAAAAATAGTGAATCTTCGATAATCTAACCATACGATATTTTCCTCCGCAAGGTTACAATAATATTATAACTAGACATAATACCTGACTGCTTTACATATTATCACACCTAGCATATTACGTCAAGTTGTACTTCGGTAATATTCACCTTTTTATCCTTAAACTTGCTCACAATCCGGCTTGATCATACTATATATAGTCATGCCGCTGATCAATACCACTAAACATACACCGATAAAACTCCGTCTGGCCCGCGATTTGGTGCGAACCATCAAACGTGGCCATCCCTGGGTTTTTGCCGATGCTTTGCGCCAAACGCCCGCCGCACCGCCGGGCAGTCCGGCCATTCTTTTTGATAACAAAAAAGACCGGGCCATCGCTCGGGGGTTCTACGATGCCCGCAGCCCGCTCGCTTTTCGCGTCTGCACCACCGATCCGGCCGAACCGCTCGACGATGCCTGGGCCAACCGCCAATTTGTCCGCGCCGCCGCCCTGCGCCGGATATGGTTCGATGGGCAGACCACCGCTTATCGCCTCTTCAACGGCGAGGGCGACGGCCTACCCGGCCTCATCTGCGACATCTACGCCGACACCGCAGTGCTCCAACTCGATGGCGACGGTCCTGCCGCCTTTTGGAATGTACCAGGCATCGCCGAATGGATAGCCGGTACGCTAGAATTAAAGGCCGTTTGCCTCAAGCCCCAATCACGTCGAGGCGAGGCCGGCCAAGCCTTGATCGGCCCACTGCCGATCAGGCCGGTCACGTTTCTGGAAAACGGCGTCCGATTTCAGGCCAACCTGCTCGAAGGCCAAAAGACCGGCTTCTTCCTCGACCAACGCGACAACCGCCGGCTGATCGGGCAGGTGGCCGCCGGCCGGCGAGTGCTCAACGTCTTCGGCTACACCGGCGGTTTTTCGGTTTACGCCGGGTTGGGCGGAGCCAGCCACGTCACCACGGTCGATCTGGCTGCCCCGGCGTTGCAGATGGCTGCCCAGAACTGGCAAATCAACGGTCTGCCTCCAGACAATCATCTTACCGTCGCAGCCGATGCCTTTGAATTTTTGACCCGGGCCGCTCACAAAAAAAATGCCTGGGAGTTAGTCATCGTCGATCCCCCATCTTTCGCTCCGACCAAAGAATCAGTCAAGAAAGCTATCGCCGCCTACCAAACCCTGATCGCATCGGCGGCAGCCATCACCGCGCCCGACGGTCTCCTGGCCGTCGCATCCTGCTCCAGCCACATCGATCTGCCTACCTTCCTAACCATCTGCGAAGAAGGCATCTCTCAAGCCCGCCGTCGCGCCACGCTCCTCACTATGGGCGGCCAACCTGCCGATCACCCTAGCCCGCTGCCGTTTTCAGAATTTCGTTATTTAAAGTTCGTGCTCATGCGTGTGGAATAAAAAAAGGCGACCAGTTGGTCGCCTCAAAAATATCGGAGCATCAAAGCTTGCTTTGATCCTGCTTAACTTTGACAAAGCTCCTTTACGGGTTGTTCGACTCCTCCGTTTTCGGCTCAGCCTCAGCTTCTACTTCAGACGGTTCAGCGGGCGAATCAACCCCTGACGCCTCAGCAACCACAGGTTCAGCCTCCACTACAGACGGTTCAGCAGGCGGATCAACCACTGATGCCTCAGCAACCGTCGGCTCAACCTTAACCGGCGCAGCGCCCACCTGCGCCGCGGCCAGCATCAATTCTTGAATACGAGGAATCATGTCAGCCGGGTTGGGATGGATGCCTTCAGTAACCAGTTCATTCTCAAAAAGCTGCTCGATTAGAGGGTTGATCAGCGAATCGCCGGCGTTAGCCGTTAACCGGGCCGAAATGTTCTGCACCATCGCATTGCCGCGATTGATCTCCAGAATCTTCTTGGGAACCTGGTATTCTTTGCCCAGCAGCCGCTGCACACGATGCATGTTGGCGTTCATCGCGTCAGGTGGGTTGACCAGTCGTACCGGGCTGTCGGTGAGCAGCTTACTCTCGCGAACATCCTCCACGCGGTCGCCTAACACCTCTTTAAATCGGCTCACCAGCGTTTCAAATTCATCGCTCGAAAGTTTTTCTTCGGCTTTAGCTTCGGTCTTGGCTTCCGCTTCTTCCGGCAAATCCAAATTGGAGTCGTCGACATTTTTAAGCGGCTTGCCGTTGTATTCGGTCAGACCGATGAGCATAAAACTGTCGAGCGGATCGGTCAGATACAAGACCTCGATGTCGTGCTTTTTGAAATATTCCAGGTGCGGACTGCGGGCCACCGTTTTGAAATCATCGCCGATAATGTAGTAAATCTCGCTCTGGCTCGCCTTCATACGATCCGCATACTGTTTCAACGAGATCAAATCCGCCGCGTCTTTACTCTGGCTCGATTGGAAGCGAAGCAGTTCGGTGAACTTACTCTTGCTGTCAGGGTCAGTGGCCAGACCTTCTTTGATGAAACTGCCGAATTCCTGCCAGAAGGTGCGGTAATCGTCGGGCCGGTCGCTGGCCATCTCTTCCAACTGGTTGGCCACGCGCCGAACCAGAACCTTCTTGATCTTTTCGATCACCGGTGACTTCTGCACCATCTCCCGCGAGACGTTGAGCGGAATGTCCTCAGCGTCAACCACGCCTTCCACAAATCGGAGATACTGGGGCAGCAGTTCTTTGAAGTTTTCTTGAATAAGGACCTTGCGGGTGTAGAGCTTTAAGCCGTAATCTTCTTTAGCCCCAAACAAACGGTAATCTTTTTTAGAGGGTACAAACAGCAGAGCGTAAAACTGGACCGGCACATCGGCTGAGGTGTGGATGCGCAGAAGCGGTTCGCCAAAATCCATGGTCAACTGACGATAAAACGATTGGTACTTCTCATCATCGACCTCGCGCATGGACTGCCGCCAGATGGCCGTCTGCTCGTTGATCTGGGTCCACTCAAACTCTTTTTCTGCCGGTTGGTCTTCTTCGCCGCTGGGCGCTTTTTCTTCTTTTAAGTAGATCGGAAAATCGACAAAGTCAGAGTGGGTTTTGATGATTTGTCGGATTTTGTAATTCTTGGCGAACTCGGTCGAGTTCTCATTCAATTTGATTTCGATGGTCGTGCCCCGCTCGCTCTTGTCAGCCGGGCCAACCGTGTACGTGCCCTGCCCGGTCGAGGTCCAGACCACGGCTTCGGCCTCGGGCTTATAGGAGCGCGAGGTAACGGTCACTTCATCGGCAGCCATAAAGACGGCGTAGAAACCAACCCCAAACTGGCCGATCACATCAGCCGTTACGCCCTGACCTTTTTGGCCCGCTTCCTCCATAGCTTGCAAAAACTCTTTAGCGCCGGAGTGGGCAATGGTTCCCAAACTCTGGACAATTTCGTCATGGGTCATCCCAATGCCTGTATCGCGGATAGTCAGGGTGTTGGCCGGCTCATCGACTTCAAGCCAAATGCCCAATTCCGCATCTGGGTCAACGACGTTTCGGTTGGTCAGCATCTCAAACTTGAGCCGGTTCAGGGCGTCCGATGCATTTGAGATCAGTTCTCTAAGAAAGATGTCCCGGTTTGAATAAAGTGAGTGAATGATGATGTCGAGAAGCTGCCGGATCTCGGCGCGAAACTCAACTTGCTCAGGTGCTGCGTCTTTGACAGTATCAGTCATTGCTTACCTCCGTATAGTTGATTTTGTTAGGATTGGGAGATTGAGCGATTTGGTGATGGGGCGATTAATATAAGGTCATCTCCCCATCTTAGCTCTTTTCATTTAAACTGGCAAGAGGCCAGGTGTCTGAACCTGACCTCTTGAATTTTACTCAATTAGGCTTCGGAAAATTCGCCTTCGACCACATTTTCGTCGTCGCTAGACTTTTCAGTATGGCCGTTGGAGCCGTTGGTATGCGGCTGCGGCTGGCCCTGAGCTTGATTTTGCTGATAAGCGGCTTGCCCGACGGTGGACAAAGCTTGCTGGAGCGCTTCGCTGGCGCTGACAATGCGCGCTTTGTCGTCGCCTTCTAAGGCTTGCTTGACATCGGCGATCTTGCTCTCAACTTCGGCCTTCATCGTCGCGTCAACATTATCGCCCAAGTCACGCAGCGTTTTTTCCGATTGATAGACCAGGCTGTCGGCCATATTCCGTGCTTCAATCGTCGCTTTCCGTTCGCGGTCGGCTTCGGCATTTTGCTCCGATTCGCGCACCATCTTATCGATTTCACCCTGGTTCAGGTTCGTGCTGGCGGTAATCGTAATCTTTTGCTCTTTGCCGGTCGCTTTATCCCTAGCGTGGACATTCAAGATACCATTGGCGTCGATGTCGAACGTGACTTCAACCTGTGGAATACCACGCGGCGCGGGCGGAATGCCTTCCAGCCGGAACTTACCCAGGGTCATATTGTCACCGGCCATCGCGCGTTCACCTTGCAGAATGTGGATATCGACGGCGGTCTGGTTATCTTCCGCAGTGCTGAAGACTTCACTCTTCTTGGTCGGGATAGTCGAGTTGCGTTCGATGAGTTTAGTCATCACGCCGCCCAGGGTTTCCAGACCCAGGCTCAACGGCGTCACGTCGAGCAGGAGCACGTCTTTGACGTCTCCGGCCAGAACGCCGCCCTGAATTGCTGCGCCAATCGCCACGACTTCATCCGGGTTAACGCCTTTGTGCGGTTCTTTCCCGCCGGTCAGCTTCTTGACCAACTCTTGAACCATCGGCATCCGGGTCGAACCACCCACCAATACCACTTCATCAATGCTGCTGGCGCTGACGTTGGCGTCTTTGATGGCCTGGTTAAACGGTCCCTTAACCCGTTCGAGTAAATCTTCGGTAATCTGTTCAAATTTGCTGCGGCTCAGTTTAAGCTGCAAGTGTTTTGGACCGCTGGCGTCGGCGGTGACGAACGGCAAGTTGATTTCGGTTTCCATCACCGTCGAAAGTTCGATTTTCGCCTTTTCCGCCGCTTCTTTTAGCCGTTGCAATGCTTGTTTATCCTGGCTCAGGTCGATGCCTTGTTCTTTCTTGAATTCGGCGACAATCCAATCAACGACGCGCTGATCCCAGTCATCGCCACCCAATTGGGTATCGCCGCTGGTCGATTTCACTTCGATGACGCCATCGCCGACTTCCAACACGCTGACGTCAAACGTCCCACCACCCAAGTCAAAGACCAGAATGGTTTCATCGTCTTTCTTGTCGAGACCGTAGGCCAAAGCCGCGGCCGTCGGCTCGTTGATGATGCGGCGCACATTCAGGCCGGCAATTTTACCGGCGTCTTTCGTGGCCTGGCGCTGGCTGTCGTTGAAATAGGCCGGTACGGTAATAACCGCTTCGGACACGGACTCGCCCAAGTACGCTTCAGCATCGGTTTTCAGTTTCTGCAAAATCATCGCCGAGATTTCTTGAGGGGTGTAGTTCCGGTTCATGATGGGAATGTGGACACGGGCGTCGTTACTGGATCCTTTCTGAATCTGGTACGAGAGCATCTCGCGCTCAACAGCGGTATCTTCATAATTGCGACCGATGAGCCGCTTGACCGAATAGACCGTGTTATCGGCATTCGTCACAGCCTGGCGTTTCGCGGTTTGGCCGACCAGTCGCTCCTGATTTTTATTAAAGGCCACCACACTGGGAGTGGTGCGGCCACCCTCAGCATTCGCGATGACCACCGGGTCGCCGGCTTCCATCACGGCCACCACACTGTTTGTCGTTCCGAGGTCTATGCCAATAATCTTTGCCATAACTTATTTCTCCTTCCAAAGGATGTATGATTTCTAAATTTTTTGAGAGCGTGGAGGCGGTACTATCACCGCCGCACCTAAACTCTGTAATTTTCAAACTTTATGGCTCTAGTATATCGAGTGAGTGTTAGAATAGTGCTAGAGGAGTGTAAGAATTGTTCTAATATTCTAATCCTTAAAGTTCGTCGGGTTACTCACCGCGATTAACCCCACTTTACCATAGGTTTGTTAGAAATCTGCAAGAAAGTAAACACCCCTGCCAAAATGCCCCCTTCTCCGAAATAACCCCTTCCTCGTCCGCCAAACCGTCCGTACCATCGCCGAATCGTTCCGACCGTCCGCCGAATCGTTCCGACCACCGCCGAACCACTCCTACCATCCGCCGAACCATTCCGACCGCCGCCGAACCATTCCGACCACCGCCGAACCACTCCCTACCATCCGCCGAACCATTCCGACCGCCGCCGAACCGTTCCTACCATCCGCCGAACCGTTCCGACCGCCGCCGAACCGTTCCGACCGCCGCCGAACCGTTCCGACCGTCCGCCGAACCACTCCACAGCAACGACAACAAAAATTTAACCCTCACCCTGTCGCTAACGCGACTCCCCTCTCCTGAGGGGAGAGGGGTTGAAATGAGGGCGATTTTCAAAATTTATGAATAGAAAGGATTTTTGACCGGCGCTTAAATCCGACTTCTGACTTTGCCCAACCCCGCAAAACCCGTTCCGGGGTGAGCGGAAACTGATCGAACCAGATGCCGATCGCATCGAACACTGCCGAAGCGACCGCCGCCGCGTAGGGCAAATAGGGCATTTCCGCCATCCCCCGCGCTCCAAAGGGGCCATCAGGGTGGGGATACTCGACAATGATCGACTCGACGTGTTTGGGGATGTCGTAGACGCCGGGGATGAGATAGGTGCTAAAACTGGGGGTTAGCACCCGGCCCTTTTGCACGCGAAAATCTTCTAAAATCGCGTAACCGTGGGCCTGGACAATACAACCTTCGATCTGCCCGACGATCTGGTCCGGGTTGATCGCTTTGCCGACATCATCGGCGCAGACTACTCGATCAACGGTGATAAAGCCGGTTTCGGTATCGACCGTAACCTCGACCATTTCGGCGACGTAACCATAGGCAAAGTTGGGCACGCTGTAGCCGGTATCGGGATCAAACGGGGTGGTTTTGGGGGCCAGCCAGGTGGCTTCGGCTACGGCTGGACGATCCTCCCGATTCCATTTACGCAGAGCAAACTCAGCCGCCTCTCTGACCGCGTTACCGGCCATCATCGTCAAGCGTGAGGCGCTGGCGCTGCCGGAACTCTGGGTAAAAGACGTGTCTGATACTTCGAGTGTAATTTTGTCAACCTCAACTTCAAGAACCTCGGCCGCGATTTGGGCCATGGCCGTATGATGGCCCTGCCCCACATCGGCCCCGGCGATACGCAGCACCGCTTCCTCGATCTCGGCGCCGCCGCGCAGTTCAACCTCGGCCCAACTGTTTTCCTGATAGCCAAAGCTAAACCCGATATTTTTGAAACCGGCAGCAAAACCCTGCCCCTTAACGAACCGGGGCAGTTCCTCTGGATAATCAGGGTTGTTTTCACCGCGCTTGCCCCCATAATTCCAATTGGAGTGCCAGGCCGCCTTGCGAATAACCTGATCCATACTGACGCCGCCGGGAATGGTCGTGCCCACGACGCTCAGCTTGTCTTCATCCAGCACGTTTTTGAGCCGCAGTTCAACCGGGTCCATCCCCAATTTTTCCGCCAACTTGTTCATCTGAAGTTCGGCAGCATAATGGCCCTGCGGCCCGCCAAAGCCGCGAAATGCCCCGGAAACCAAATTATTGGTGTAAACCGCGTAGGCATCAATGGTCACATTGGGGAATTCATATGGGCCTTTACAGGTCAACACGGTATTCCCCAACACCTTGTTACTGGTGTACATATAAGCCCCGCCATCAGCGATAATGCGTGTGTCGGCGGCGATGAGCGTCCCGTCAGATTTTGCCCCCCATTTCGAGTAGATGATCATCGGGTGGCGTTTACAGTGCCCCAAAATCGACTCTTCGCGGCTCCAGATGATTTTGAGCGGTCGCCGGTTGCCATAGCGCTCGTAAGTGCGCAGCACCGCCAGCGCCATTACAATCTGAACGCTCATATCTTCCCGGCCCCCAAACGCCCCGCCGATGGCATCATAAATCACCCGGATTTTATCGGGCGGCAAATCGAGCGCGTGGGCAATCTGCTGCTGGTCTTCCCAGGTCCACTGTCCGGCGCAGCGCACCGTGATCCGCCCGTCGTCATCAATAAAGGCGGTGCCGGCTTCCGGCTGGAGATAGGCGTGTTCTTGGAAAGGCGTTTGGTACACATTCTCGATAATGACATTGCACTGGTCCCAGGCCGCGTTCGTGTCGCCTTTACGAACGCGTACGTACTCGGCCACATTGTTGAGCACGCCAGGGTGAAGTTGGGGCGCCCGTCCCGACATGGCAAACTCCAGGTCATCGACCACCGGCAGGTTTTGGTAATCAACTTTGATCAAATCACGGGCTTCGGCGGCAATTTTCTCGGTTTCGGCCACAATAATCGCCACCTGATCGCCTACAAATCGAACGATATCGCCGCCTTTTTTGGTCGATCCCGGCCCGCACATAACCGGCTGATCAGGAATTTGCAGCCCGTACTGGTTGATGGGCACATCCGCCGCCGTTAGGATATCCATCACACCGGGCAAGGCTTTCGCTTTACTGGTGTCGATGCGTCGAACGCGCGCATGCGGGCGACCGGCAAACAGAATTTTGCACCACAAGGTATCATCCGCATTGCGATCACCGGGATAGAGGGTTTGGCCAGTTACCTTGCCAAAGGCGTCGAACCGCTTTATTGATTTCCCAATGGATTTACCATTTTCTGCCATAAACAAGTCTTTCTATGAGCTACTCAGGAAAATTTTTTCAACTATATTAGGCCGGGATTAGGAGAATAGGAGATTATGAGGTTCTCCTTACTTGAACATCAGGTGAGAGTCAATAGGCAAATTATTTAAACTTATTCCGTATTTTGCTGTTGTCGCTTAGCCGCCAATTCCAACGCCTGGAGAATTTTATAGTAACCCGTACAGCGACACAGGTTGCCGGTGATAGCCTGTTTCATCTCATCGAGCGTGGGTTCAGGACATTCATCCAGCAGCGACGCCCCGCTCATAATGAAGCCGGGTGTACAGTAACCGCATTGAACAGCCCCTTCCTCGATGAATGCCTGCTGCACCGGATGAAGATCGCCATCTTGTGCCAACCCTTCGATGGTGATTACCTGGCTGTGATGGGCGCGCGGAGCGGGAACCAAACAACTCATTACAGCAATCCCATCCAAAATAACCGTACACGCGCCGCACTCACCCTCGGCGCAACCTTCTTTCGTGCCGGTCAAATTGGCGTTTTCGCGCAGCAAACGCAGCAGCGTCTTGCCGTTGCCGCCTCGAAAGGTATGCGGCTGGCCGTTGATATAAAACTCGATCGGCTCGTCGCCGATTTCAGTGTGGGTGACGCGAGGCGGTTGGCTTAGATGGTTGACAAAATGCCCATCGGTATGGCCCCAGAGCATCACCGGACGCGGCGGCATTGTGTCAGCCTCGGTCCCTTCGGCCAACGCTTCGAGCGCGTGCTGCGTCAACGTCGAAACCATATAGCGCCGATATTCAGCCGAACCACGAACATCGCTGATGGGGGCGACGGTTTGCGCCGCCAATTCTCCGGCGTGGATCAAGACATCTTTGGTCAGCACTTTGCCGGTCAGGAAACGCTCGGCATCTTCCGCCCGCACAATGGTGGGTGACACACTACCCAGCGCAATTTTGGCCTCGGTTACCGTATCGCCAAACATGCTGAGCACCACCGCCACATTAACAACGGAGATCGCCTGAAATCGACGCAGGCCCAACTTTAGGAACGTCCCCACCTGATGGCTAGTCATAGCCGGAAACGAGATATCGACCACCATTTCGTTAGGCTGGCGGGCTGTTTTGCGCACGCCCAAAAAGAACTCTTTGAACGGCAGAGTCCGCGTTCCGTGGATGCTTTGCAAAGTAACGCTCGCTCCCAATGCCCAGAGCGGCGAAATCGTGTCGTTTGCCGGTGAAGCCGTCACTAAATTGCCGGCCACCGTGCCTCGATTCCGAATCTGCGGAGCGCCAACTTCCCAGCAAGCTTTGGCCAGCGGAAAGGCGCTATCCAGGCAAAGCTGGGATCGAACCACCTGATTGTGCGTTACCAATGGCCCTAAATGGATATAATTGTGCTCATCTTGGGTAATTTGGTCTAAATCGGGTAGACGCGAAATATCGATTAAAATTTTCTCTGAACGAACGCCTCGATCATACTCGACCACAATGTCGGTTCCACCGGCAATGAGACGGGCATCGTGCTCATATTCGGCCAGCAGTTGTAAGGCTTCATCAAGGGATTGGGGAGTAAAGTAAGTTTGCCACATGGCCTTATTTCCTGAAGTCACCGGATAAAAAAATTCCCCTAAGTGGCAGGGGGTTGGATGGCCCTATTATAATGACGACGCCCAGGTTAGTCAATATCAACGAGCGCGGGTTATTTGGGTGTCATTTTGTCGCCAACCAGACTCGCGGCCAGCGTTTTTTGCCCGGCCGTAATAAAATCTACGGTGACAAACGTATCCCCTTCAGCCGGCGTAATAGACAGCACAATACCAGGCCCAAATCTTTCGTGCTCGACTTCCATACCTTCGGCAAAGGTGATTGTCTCACTATTCACCGGCGGTTCATGGCTGGGTTCGGGAACTTGATATTGGCGGTCATGCCACAAGTCAGCATAGACTTTTAGATCAGCCGGCCGATTAATTTTGCGCGAGAGCGACGAAGCTGTAGTTCGGCATGTCTTTAGCTTTTGGCTGATGCCGGCATCGGACATCACTTGGCCGGCCCGGCTGAAGGCGGTATCGATTTGGCGAAAGACGTCGCCGGGTTTAGCAAGGCCAGACTCAATGACTACCAACTGAATACCGTGCTGTTGGCAAATTTCAACTCGCGCATCCTGTCGCGTCCGAAGTTGGTCCTCCTCTTCCAGGCTGAGCCGGCGGCGCTGCTGCTTGCCTCTTAATCCCTCAAACCGGATAGCAACACCCAAATCCGGATATAAAATATCCAACTTGAGCCGGCGATTTGTGGTTGGATTGATCAGCCATTCCGGCGTTATATTTAACTGTGCTTCAACCCCAGCAAAGATACGGGCCAAGATTTCACGCCAGGCATTCGTTTCCATCCAATCCGGTAAATTACGATATTGTGTTTTCATTAAAGCTGCTCTATTTGATTAGTCTCGATAGGTTTAAATCATAACATAATGTATGAGAGGTGTAAAATTCTGCTCATTTCAGCCCTCTAAGCGAAATGGCCTAGGCAATGCGGCTCATTAACCCGCAGATAAATAATCGCTTGATGGCTGATGTGAAAAGCGCCATACATTGCTATACTTAAGCCCAACAAGTTGCAATAACTTTTGCGCATTTCCTTCCTTCTTTAGCCCAGAGATTAGCCGTTCCCACTAATCTCTGGGCTTATGCTTTTAAACGCCTTCACTTTAATTCCTCCTACGGCTCCAAAAGAACTTTAAGTACTAAAGTACTTACCTAAAATAGTGACTTTAGTACTTAAAATCAAGTACCTTTGGCCCTATCCTAGATCGGTTTTTTTGTGTAAACTAGTCTTATGGAAAATAAGTAAGTTTTGGCAACGCCTGAGACGGCAAGTTTTTTAATTTTCTCCAGTGATGATACCCAAACGTGACCACCCCTATCAAATCCTAATTAAATCCAAAAATTTCTTATTAGAACATGTATAAGGAGACAAAATGAGTGACGAGATCAACTACGGCTTTGATGCCTTAACCGGCATCCCCAGTAAAATGGCCCCGTGGGGACTACACCTAGAACAACCGTATCCTTCAAATTTCGGCGAATATGTGCTCATCGAAGTAGCCCCGGCCGATATCGAACAGCACCACCAGGTTGAAATTATCGACGAAAGTGGTGATCCCATTAGAGGGGTGTGGGTCATCTTTGGTTTTCCGGGCGGTGGGCCGGAAATCGGGTTAACTCCTACCGAAAGTCACTGGCGTGGGGCGCCGGCCGTACTGCGAGGCAACGCCCAAACAACGAACTATGCTGGCTACGCGCAGCACACCTTTAAATCTGGCGGCGAAGATATCTGGGTGTGGGATTTGGATGATGCAGGCATTCTCCGGCTTCCTAGCCCTATCGTTAAAAACTGTAAATGGGTCTCTAACCCCGTCGGTCGCTTTGAGCACACCGGGGTCAAACTGAGATTTCAACGTCGCACCATAGGGATTACCCCTCGCGCCCAACGTTTAGACGAACTTGAAGCCCGGATTGCGGCTTTAGAAGCTCAACTCCAGCCTGTTGTTTAATCTCAATCCCAAACAAAAAAGCCCTGCTGTACACCAGCAGGGCTTTTTTGTTGCCAAATAGGCGCTTGGCCGATTTAAACCGCCGACAAAACTTCCTTAGCCAGTAGCGCTCGGGCCTGTTCACTGTCTTTCGTAATTTGAGCGACCAAAGCCGTTATGCCATCAAATTTCTGTTCAGGCCGGAGCCGCTCAACAAACTCTAAGGTCATTGTTTGACCATAGATGTTCTCGTTAAAATCAAAAATATGCGCTTCCACAGTTCGATCATTTTCGCCAAAACTGGGGCGAACACCCACATTAGTGACGCTGGGATAGCGCTGAGAACTCCCAGGGCGCCGAATGAAAGTCGCATAGACGCCGTTAGCCGGCAGCAGCCTCTCCGTAGGAACGGAAAAATTGGCCGTGGGAAAACCAATCGACCGGCCCCGTTTAGCGCCCTGAATGATTTCGCTGGTCAATGATGGGTAGCGTCCCAATAGATAAGCCGCCCGACGGACATCACCGCTGAGTAATTGTTCTCTGACCTGGGTGCTGCTGACCACTTGACCATCGAGCAAAAAAGGTTCGACTGTCGTCACCTCGTAACCAAACTCCTGACCCAGCGCTTTCAATTTTTCCACATTGCCTTCCCGATTTTTACCTAAAGCAAAATCGTAACCGACACAGAGTTCAACGACACTCAAATTCTCTACGATCAGCTTCACAAAATCGGGGGCGGTTATCTGGGACAATTCTTTGGAAAAGGGGATTAAAATTAAGGCATCAATCCCCAGCGACGTCATTAGCGCGATTTTTTCATTAGGCGTCGTGAGATAATCGTTACTAAATAAATGGGGCGCGAAAATAGTTTTGGGGCGAGGGTGAAAGGCGATAATGGCAGATTGGGCCTGTTTACTGGCCGCGGTGGCTTTGAGATGGGCAATCAAATCCTGATGACCGCGATGGATGCCATCGAACGTACCAATCGTCAATACGGTGGGATCGGTTAAACGAGCTGTGAACAAGTCTGAGAATACTTGCATAGGGTCTCACGTTTGAAATACTTTTTTAGGTTGCCAGATGTTGTCATTAGCCTCGGCCAATTCCAGGATAGCCAGAAACTCTCCGTTAGACCGGTAGGCTCGAAGCAAATGAGCACCGGTGCGAGAGGGCATATCGTCAACGTCTATCTTCTCCTGAGCTATCTGAACTGTGTTGCCGTGCGTAACCCGCAAAGCGGCCGCGTCATCCAAAATCAGCTTGGGCAAATGTTTGACCGCCTCATCCATCGGCCAAAGATAGTTTTGCCAGCCGGCTGAGTTTGTCTCTGTTTCACGCACAAGTGTATTCAAAGATACCGCATCGTCAAGTAACCAGGGATGATTCGCCGTGCGCGTTAACTCCGCCAGGTACGCCCCTGTACCGGCAGCTTCACCCAGATCACGCGCCAGCGCTCGAATATAGGTTCCCGCCGAACAACTCACATCCAGAGTCAAATCCGGCGCGGTCCAATCCACCCACTCCAAGGTATGAATAGTCACCCGGCGCGGCTCAAGAGTAACCGATTTACCCGCCCGAGCCGCCTTGTAAAGCGGCTGGCCGTCTCGCTTGATAGCCGAATAAATAGGCGGAATCTGATCGATCTCTCCTAAAAACGCCGGCAAAAGTTGCTCCAGTCTGGCCGGAGTCAGATCAGAAATATCGTGCTGTGACAGAATTTGGCCTTCACTATCGAGGGTATCGGTGGTAGCGCCAAAACGAATTGTGGCTCGGTACTGTTTGAGACCGGTCACAAGGTATTCAATCAACCGTGTTGCCTGACCCACACAGACCACCAAAACCCCTGTTGCCAGCGGATCGAGTGTACCGGTATGGCCTACCTTGCGAATGCCGGTCACCTTTCGTACACGAGCCACAACATCGTGAGAGGTGATGCCTTTAGGTTTGTCGATAATCAAAATACCGGAGGTTGCCCGATGGATTGCCACCGTTAATCGCTCGCCTCGATTTCAGAGTCGGGTTCGGTATCGGCGGTATCGCTCCGAATCTCATCTAAAAGTTTATCGATCCGCATGCCTTGTTCGAACGAATTATCCACCTTAAAATGCAATTCCGGAATGTAGCGTAGCGACAGGTTCTCGCGCAGTCGATGCCGGTAAAACTGAGTGGCGTTGGTTAGGCCCGCCAGGGTACTGCGCACCTCTTCATCATCGCCAAGAACGCTGATAAATACCCTGGCAAAACGCAAATCCGGATTGACCTCAACCCCGGTCACCGTCACAAAGCCTAAACGCGGATCGCGGCTTTCAAATTGGATGATCTGGCTGAGTTCTTCATGCAGCAGTTCGGCAACTTGCCGTTGACGTCGAGTTGCCATAGCCGATTAATTAACTCTTTCTTTGACATACGCTTCAAGAATGTCTCGTTCTTGAAAGTCATTGAAGCCGTCAACCCCAATACCACATTCAAAACCGGACGCTACATCGCGCACATCCTCGGTGAAGCGCTTCAGGGACGAGACCTTACCTTCGTGCAGCACGTTACCGTTACGCCGGACCCGAATAAACGAGTTACGGGTGATGTGACCGTCGAGTACATAGCAGCCGGCGATATTGCCCCGCTTAGGAATTTTGAATACCGCCCGGACTTCGGCCTGACCAATCGTCTTATCGGCATACTCAGGCTCAAGCATCCCTTTCAGGGCTTTTTCGATATCTTCAATCAGCTTGTAGATAATTTCATACAGGCGAATGTCAACCCCTTCGGCTTCGGCCAAACGCTCAGCCGCCGGATCGACCCCGACATGGAAGCCTAGTACAATGGCCTGCGAAGCAACGGCCAAATTCACGTCCGACTCGGAAATGCCGCCTGTACCTTCCAAAAGTATTTTGACCTTCAGATTGTTGGCGGCTAAATCCTTCAGTGAATTTACAATGGGTTCCAAAGACCCTTGTACGTCCGCTTTGATAATGAGCCGCAGCGTTTGATCACCGGTTTCACTGCGCTGCTGGAAGAACTCTTCCAAAGACACCGGTCGGCGCTCTATGCTCTGCCGATTTCGCTCGTCTTTGTCAACCCGCTCTTGCACAATCGCTCGCGCGGCTTTTTCATTGGGCACCACTTCAAAAAAGTCACCTGCTTCCGGCACCTCAGACAGCCCCATGACCGAAACCGGCACCGATAAACCAGCTTCTTTAATCTTCTTACCTTTGTCATTAAACATGGCTCTGATCCGGCCATACTGTGAACCCACGACAATAAAGTTACCCGCTTTAAGCTGACCATTCTGAACCAACAGAGTCGCGATAACCCCGCGTCGTTTATCAAGCTGACCTTCAATCACCACGCCTTGGGCCGGTCGATTAGGATTAGCCTTCAAATCCGATACATCCGTGATCAGCAGAATATTTTCCAACAAATCATCGATACCTTGATTTTTCAAGGCAGACACCGGCACACACACCGTATCGCCGCCCCATTCTTCAACCAGCAAACCGACTTCAGCCAGTTCCTGTTTGACGCGATCAGGATTAGCGTTATTTTTATCCACTTTATTGAGCGCCACCAAAATCGGCACTTGAGCTGCTCGGGCGTGTTCTATCGCCTCGCGGGTTTGCGGCATCACCCCATCATCAGCGGCCACCACCAGAATGGCCAGATCGGTCACTTGGGTGCCGCGCGCCCGCATCGCGGTAAAAGCAGCGTGACCGGGCGTATCTAGGAAGGTAATCGGACGATCATCCAAAAACACCTGATACGCTCCAATATGCTGAGTAATCCCACCTGACTCGCCTTTAACCACCTGCGTATTTCTGATGGCGTCGAGTAGAGTGGTCTTACCATGGTCAACGTGCCCTAACACCGTAACAACAGGAGGTCGAGTTTGCAGGTTAGCCGGGTCTTCTTGGGCAATCAAGCGACGGTGAATGGGAAGTTCGTGTTCTTCTTCCTGTACCTCAAGTTCCTCAATCTGAGGGGGGTACAATTTCAAAACCCATGTCCTCCCCAATAATCGTGACCGTATCGAAATCAATCTGCTGATTGATATTAGCCATAATGCCGTTACCCATCAGGACTTTGATAACTTCGATGGGGCTTATCGACATCTTGTCAGCCAGATCTCTGACCGTAATTGTCGGGGGGACTTCGATAGTTCCTGCCATGATAACCACCTCACTTTACTTCAATTTGTAGGACTAAACGGACAAGCGTAACGTAGACAACCAAAAAAAGACGTAATCGGATTGATACGCTTGACGTTGTAATATAATAGATACGTATTTTTACTGCTTTACTGTTAGCAGTAATTCCTAATCAAGGGTGGGTAACCTTGAGGATGGCCAGCCGATGCGCTTGACCATTTAATTCGCCAATGTCTTAAATGACGAACAGGTTTTTAGAGCCAGAGAGGGTCAACTAATGAGAGGAGATCAAAAACAAACTCTATTGCTTAGCATCTCACATAGTTTTATCCCACCTGTCTCTTATTTTATTATTCACTGTTTGTATTCCTCATCAACAGCTTACGACCTTTAAAGTTTCCCCAGATGTGCCCTTCGCTAACAGCATTTATGTTTTTGAAAGTTCATTTTGCACAGAGTTGAACAATTGAGCAACAATTTCATCAGAAAGCGTTACTTTTAGAGCCTGAGCCAGACGACCCTTTCTCAGGCCTTTTTCCAGACATTCAGCTTCAGTACATAAATATACGCCGCGTCCGTTCGCCTTACCCGTCGGGTCTACAATGACCACCTGGTCAGGCGTTCGGACAATACGGATCAAATCTCGTTTATTTTTAACTGTGCGACAGGCGATACAGGTACGCTGCGGCAAGTGCTTTGGCTTAGCCATAACAATTTACTGAACCCGCACCGCCGACGCATCAGTGGTCTTACTCTTCTTCATAATCAAACCAGTCGTCAGTGCGGCGGCTGTGCTTGCGGCGACGCTCGGTTACCACTTGGCCTAACCGCTCATCGTAAACCAGACGACGCTTTTTCTGTCGGGCTTTCTTTTTCTCTAGTTCTCGTTCTCGCTCGTCGTCATCTTCGTCGCCATACTCATCAAACCAAGTTGAAGTCGTCGCTTCGATTTCTTCGGAGGTGGCTTGTTTTTCCGGTTCGGCTTCTGCTTCGGCTTCCGCTAAGGCTTGTTCCGGTTGGGTTTCCGCTTCCGCCTCAACCTCAGATACCAATTCAGCCTCAACTTCCGCACTTTCGGCTTCAAGTGTCTCTTCCGGCTCTATTTCTTCGTCCGTTTCAAACTCAATTTCAGCTTCCGATAACATCGCTTCGGCTTCAGCTAAGATATCATCCACATCCTGAGCCATCACTCCGACCAGTTGATCTTCTTCAGCTTCGTCCACCTCATCGAGAAGAACATCGGCTTCAGCGCCCTCGGCCATCTCTACAACGCCTTCACCCTCAACCACCTCGGCAGGCGATAGCGGTGACTTGCCACTCAAAATCGCTTCGGCCTCGGCCAGAATATCTCTGGAGCGAGCCGCCTTCTTCGCAGCTTCCAGGGCGGCTCGACGTTCACGCTCGATAGACATTTCTGCGTAGTTAACCACCTCAATGGCTTCACTGAGCAGGTTGAGTTCGCCGTCGCTAAATTCTACCGGGTTCTTTTCCGCCAAAATAGAGGCGGTCAGGTTAAAGATATGCGTTTTTTCGCTCATCCGGTTACGAATGGCCTCATTGAGTCGAACTTTCTGTAGGGCCTCTTCAGCCGCTTCGCTGGCGCTCTTAATATCGATCCGCCAACCGGTTAATTTAGCCGCCAACCGGGCATTCTGCCCTTCTTTACCGATAGCCAGCGACAGTTGCTTATCCGGCACTACCACCACCGCCGTTTTGCCCTGCTCATCATGCAGCATAACATTCATCACTTTAGCCGGGCTTAACGAATTGGCGATAAAAAACGACAAATCGGGGTTCCATTGAACCACATCGATTTTTTCGCCGTTGAGTTCATTGACAATGTTCTGAATACGCGTCCCGCGCATCCCTACACAAGAACCGACCGGATCAACGCCTTCTTGCAAAGCCGCCACTGCTACCTTCGAGCGATGGCCCGCTTCTCGCGCAATCGACTTAATCTCGACCGTTCCATTATAGATCTCCGGCACTTCCACTTCCAGCAAACGGCGCAGCATGTCGCGATGGGTTCGAGACAACACAATCTGCGGTCCTCGACTGGTTTTTGAAACCGAAGCCACATAGGAGCGCAGCCGCTGACCTTCCTTGTAGGTTTCCGAAGCGATCTGTTCCGAGCGAGGCAGGATAGCCTCGGCTTTACCCAACGACAGCGTCACCTGGTGCGGATCAACTTTATGGACCGTACCGCTAACAATTTCGCCTTCACGTTCGGCATAGGCGCTGTACAGGGCATCACGTTCGGCCTCGCGGATACGTTGCAGAATAACCTGTTTAGCTGTTTGAGCCGCAATCCGTCCGAAATTCTTAGGTGTACTCTCGACTGAAACCAAACCGCCCACGACGCTGTCGGGATTGATAGCCTTGGCATCTTTCAACGAAATCTCTTTTTTATCGTTCTCGACCTGTTCGACCACGGCCTTTTCAATAAAAATCAAAGCTTCACCAGACTTTGTATCAATCTGAGCCGTAATCGATTGGTTGCCGCCAAAGTTCCGCTTAAAGGCGGAAGCCAAGGCAACCTCAACGGCCTCCAAGACGATGTCAATGGCCAGTTGCCGCTCATGACATACTTGATTGATAGCCATCATGAAGTCATTTTTCACGTTCTAACATGCCTCCTCACTAAACAGGCAAAATTTCAACTAACTAAATTGAGGTTAAAATAAGAAAAGTGGGGGTCGCCCACTTTTAAGTCAAAGTTTTCTAATGGCAGCTATATTATATCACAAAGCACTTAAGGGAGCAAGTATTTTTCACACATCTCCAGTGGGAATCGAGCCAAGAACAGCGCCCTGATAGTAATGCTGCAGAATTTGTTCGTACGTCTGTCCACTTCTGGCCAACGCCCGAGCGCCGTATTGGCACAACCCAACCCCGTGCCCGCTTTTGTCGCCGGTATCCGGACATGAGACCCCACGCAGATAGGCTTCAGGGCGACCGCGCCATACATCTTCATTATTACGCGTGTGCCCACCGCAGTTAGCCGAAAAAACGGCGTTGATCGTTTGCCCCTCATGCAGCAATACCATCCCGCGCGTTTCAGCAATAGCTTGGTCGGAGTGGGTGTCGCGTTTATTCGGATCGTAATGTTGGCACTGCGTCGTCGTGCAAATATCGGCGTGGGGAAACTTCGGGTGCTCGATAGCATACTGGGCATACGTTCGGGAAGCGATAGCCTGCGCTTTGACGGCTTCGAAGGGCCACAACGCCGGCATTTCCGCCGGCACCACCGCCCGCAGATAGGTTTCCAACGGCATCGTTTCAACATGATCGTCTTCGAAAAGGACACGGATAGTCCGTTCGAGTGTCTCCGGCTGCTCGTCAACCACGGCCTCGCGAGTGGTCGCCTCCGCCAATCCGGATAGATCAATCATTCCGGCTTCACCCAACGGCTCGATGATGAACACATCGGGCATAGCCGCCAACCGTTCCAGATGGTGCTCCAAATCAGGGATGTGCTCCACCCAAGCGTTGGCGCGATACAGCGGATCTTTAGCCGGGTTCGCCCACGTCGCATAGCTCAGGCTGATCACCCGCTCGTCGCTCAGGCACTGCTGGGCATAGTAAATCAGTTGATCGGTAAAATCCGGATCAGCCGGGCCAAAACTGCCGGCCTCGTCGATGATGATCTGGGCCTCAAATTTGTAGCGATTCTCAAACAAGGCCAACACCCGCTGCCACCGAAAAGCATACCATGACGACAACCCCGGCTCGTACAGCCAATCCGGCACGGCGCCCAAAGCCGGCGTACCCCAGTAGCCTTGAAACGCCAGCCGCCCGTCAAAATAGTCACGGATCGTCTCGTGCAAGTAATCATACCCGGCCCACCCCCTGGTAGGATTGCCCTGGCTATCGGGATTGCCGTCTTCATTAAGACCAAAAGCCAACGGGGGAGCGACCAATTTCATTTCCGGCACAGCCGACTTGATCACTTCGGCTGTGGTACGCACCCACTGGGCATAACGCTGATAAAACTCGGGCGTAGTATACAACCGCTGGTTGGCGGGATGAGGATCGCCGTTTTCGTAATGGGTGTTGAGCCGGCAGGCAAAAAAGATGTACGGATCGAGCGGCTGTAATTCGGTCCATCTATCGGCGATGAATTGGCCCAACCTTTGCGCCGATCCGGTCAAATCCTGTTGCCAGTCGCGTGGGTGAGCAAACCGCACATTGATGGACGCTTCGGGATTAGCCGCTTTATAATGGAAGATATCGTTGGCTGCCAAATAGTTGTAAAGGCAGGTAATCGCTCCAGGTTTCCAACTCAACATTTGAGCCGTATCATCCGGCTGCCCGTTGGCTACCCACAAACCAGGCCGACGCATTGGCCCCCTCCTAATGAATAGATTTCTCTCACGCCGATTAACTTCATTAAATTGATTATTCCATAAAACTTTTCAATTGCAAGCCCAGCCGGGCCATTCATTTTTTTCGCGACTCACATAGACGTTTTCCTCATCTTATGCTACAATAATAGAACAAAAGTTCGCGAAAGGGTTTAGAAAATGGGATTTCGAGTACAACGATCAATTGGACTGGGTAGGTTTCTCCGGCTCAACCTCAGCAAGAGCGGCATCGGCCTTAGCGCCGGTATAGCCGGTTTACGCGTGAGCGCGGGGCCGCGAGGCTCCTTTATCAACCTTAACCTCCCGGGTACCGGCCTTAGCTATCGCAAAAAAATAGGCGACCATAACTTTATCGATTTCCGCGGCAATGATGAACCACCGCCGGCCAATCGCCCAGCGGCTGCCCCTAAAGCCCAAGAACCCGAACCCGGAATACCCGAACCCGGTTTCTTCGCCGCCCGGCACGAGAAAGCGTTAGCCAGAGCCGTCGAAGCTTATCACGCCGGTGATATCGACAAAGCCCTGTCCAACTTCTTGGAGGCTGCTCCGGACGAACCGGGCGCGGCTATTCTGGCCGCCGCTATTTTAGCTGAAAAAGATATTAAGGCTTATCGGCCTATTCAACTGCTGGAGGATGTCATTCAATCGGATGATGAGTTTCCCACCGACTTGATGGAAAAATATCTGGCCGATCTAACCCTCACCATCGCCGTCACCCCCAAAGTCAGCGTCGAAGTCCCCATCGACGGCTGGGCGGCCACGCTGTTACTAATCGAACTATATCAAGCCCAGCGGCGAGTCCGCGAAGCCATCGCTTTGCTGGAAGAAGTCGTTGAACTTAACGCCGATCCGGTCTTGATACTGTCGTTGTGTGAACTCTACGCCAGCCGCGATCTCTGGGACGGGATCATCGAGGTCGCCAAAACTACTGAGTCGGAAGACGACGTAACCTTGGAAATTTTAATTTATTACGGGCGAGCGATGTATGAGAAGGAAATGTATGACGCCGCGATCGCCGTCTTTTCAAAAGCCGTGCGGCGTACCAAAGATCGCAATCCACTGCTGCTCCAGGAGGCGGCCTACTGGCGAGCTATTTCATACCAGGCTCAAGGCAAGCAACGCCGGGCCAACGAGGAGTTCCAAAAACTTTTTGCCGAAAACCCCAATTTTAAAGACGTCCGGCAGCGGCTGCAGCAGTTTTTGATCCGAAACTAATGAAACAAAAGTTTTAATTTGAACTTAAGAATCGGTTCATTTTCTTTTAATGTATCTCATGTAACATACAGGTAACATCTCAATCAGAAACAGATTGGATGTTACCCCCTCTCTCCTAAGGAAAGCTCGCGTAGTGGCAGCGCGAGCTTTTCCCATTCTATGGAAAGTTTACCAAAAGGAGTCCGAAAGATGTTCGGACTCCTTTTTCTTTATCCCTGTTGACGATAGACCGCCGAACAACACGTCCATCCTATTTTTCGGCGGTCTGCGGTCAGCTAGCGGCTGGCTTCATCCGCGCTGTTGAGGCCGATCACATAATCGACCGGCACCAACTGGATCCAAGTGTTGCCCGGCTTGAGCGCGTAAGGTTCGCCGTCTTCGGTGCTAAAATAAGGCGGGCGCGTACCGTCGGTTTGCCAGTAGCCTTTAGTGAGCTTACCGTCTCGGAAGAACCAGGCCCGACCGGCTCCATTGACGATAATCCGCACCGAGGTCGCCCCGGTGGAGTCCTCTACAATGTCGGTGCGTTGGTGATCGCTGAAATAGACGATGACGTTGCTGGCCGCCACCTGACCGGACAACGTGTCACGCATGATGACGCCATTAATCCAACGCAGATACTTACCTTTACCGGCGTCGTAATGCCATTCGGTAAAACTGCTGCCGGGATAAGGAATATAAATGTCCTCGCCGGGTTCGCCGCTGCTGGTTTCGCTGAAGAAGAAGGGTGGCAGCGACACCGTCTTCTCCAAATTGTTGGCTTTTAGATAATCACGCGCCGCCTTGGTATTGATCGACAGCCGTGTTTCCCAGCTTTCATTCTCGTGATAAAAATAGGGTGCGGGATTGTAAAATTCGTCCAGATTGGCCTCGATGGCTGACTGCGACACCTCCCACCGCACCGGATCGGAGCCGCCGGAGTGGGCCAGCGCCCCCTGATATTGCGGCACCTCCTGGATATTGACCAGCCGCACCGACCGGATCGGGCCGACCACCTCCGGCGTGTTACCCAGGAAAATGGCGGTCAAGCGCGTCACCCACCACTCCGTAATCTCCTCATAGACGATGTCGGCGCTGTTGAGACCTTTCTGGGCCTTGCGCGCGCCCGGATCATTGCCGATACGCACCATCAGCGGCCGCACGGTCAGCTTGGCCGGATCGTCAACCGGCAGGCCGGTTAGCGGGTTGATGTTAGCGCCCAGTTCCGGCGCAGGTGCGAACGCTACACCGGGCACGGTGACCGGGGTAGCCGTGGGCAAAACCGGCGCGGCCTCGACCACGGGTGCGGTGGCCGGCTCTTCGTCAGTAACATCAGCGACCTCGTCAACCTCAGCTTCGACCTCACTATCGGCCGTTGCCTCGTCCGTCCCCTCAAGCGCGACCTCAGCCTCAGCCTCATCTAATTCCGCTTCGACCAACGCCTGCCCCGGCTGAGGGATGATCAATTCTTGCCCGATTTGCAGCAGATCATCCTCGGTCAGGTCATTGGCTTCCATTATAGCGTCCACCGAAGTATCGAACTTCAGCGCGACATCGAACAATGTATCGAACTGCTCAATCACATAAACTTGCGGCGTCGGCGAGGATTTAGTGGTTTTGGTTGGCGTAGGGGATGGCGTTTTAGCCTTGACCTGGGTTGCGGTCGGCGTGGGTTTGGGCGGCGCGGTCGGGGTGCGCGTCACCGTCGGCAGGGCGACGGTTGGCCCGGTGGTTAACTTATTGTCCGCCGAGACCGTCGGCGCTTGGGTCGCGATTGGCTCCAACTCGACGGTCGGGGTCAAGCCGGCGGCCAGACTGACCACGCCGTCACCATCGACCGGGCTGCTGCTGCACGCGGTCATCCAGCCCAGGCTCAAAAGCAGGGTTAGCAAAATCAGGTTATCACGCATCGGTTCTCCATCCTCCGGTTAGCCGGCTGGGTCGGACAAATCGCGGATTGGTCCGGGTGCAAGCTGGCCAGCGACTAAAGCTACCATTTTCCTTATGAAAAAAGCCGTCCTATTATGCCCTAACGCGGCTGACTAAGCAATTAGAAATCAGCTGTCGATACCTTCGAAGCCGGCCAGCCGGCCTTCCCGCCGGAGCTTAATCAAATGGGCTTCCACTTGCAGCGTGGCAATCGGCAGCACTTGCGGCGGCTGATCGGCATAGATCGCGGCGGCGATATCGGCGGCGGTGGATCGGCCTTGAGCCAGCCAGTGCAGCACCTGCTGCTCGCGGGCCAGGCGGTGATCGATATAGGTTTGCAGTAGCGCGTCGGGCGTGTCGCTGGCCGGGCCGTGGCCGGGGAAAATGCGGGCCGGGGCCAGCGCCTGCATCGCCCGCAGCGAGTCGAGATAATCGGCCATGTCGCCATCCGGCGGAATGACCAGGATCGTACCCTGGCCGGCCACCAGATCACCGGCGAACAGCAGGCCCGGTTCGGCCCACCACAGCGAAATATGGTCGTGGATGTGGCCCGGCGTGTGCCGGACGAGCAGCGCACCGCAGTCGAGGCTAATCTGGCTGTGGTCGTCGAGACCCTGCCCAAATTTCAGCAGGGGAACCGGTATCTCCTGCCGCAGCGCCTCGATGCCGCCTTCGTGATCGGGGTGGGGGTGGGTTAGAATAATAGCTTCCGGCGTCACCCGGAGCGTGTCGAGGGCGGCCACAATATTAGCCAGATGCCCGGCCAAATTCGGCCCGGGGTCGATGATGATCACTCGCTCCCGGCCCACCAGATAGGTGTTAGTGCCCGGCCCGGTCATCGGTGACGGATTATCGGCCACGATGCGCCAGACATATTGATCGATTTGGGTTAGCTCGCGTTCAAACGTCAATGGGACACTCCGGTCGATCTAACCCGCTTTCAAACTCGCAGCGCAACGGACAGCCCGTCGCGCACCGGCAAAATGGTTGTCGAGAAGCCCGGATGGTTGAAAAGCTGCTGGGTAAACTCGACAATCGCCCGCGTCGACGCCGAGTCATCGTGCTGGCCGTCGAACACGCGCCCGCTCCACAATACATTATCGCTGATAAACAGCCCGCCGGGGCGCAGATGCTGGTAGGCCAACTCAATCACCGCCGGATACGCCTCTTTGCCGATATCGTTATAGATGATGTCCCACGTGCCGCCGGTTTGGCGCAGCGCCTCGGTGGCTTCCTGTTTGTGGTAAGTCACCCGCGACCAGACCCCGGCCCGGCTGAGAAATCCTTTGGCCAGGTTGATATTCCTTTGATCGAGTTCGGTGCAATGAACCTGCCCGTCCTCGCCCACCGCCCGGCTAAAAAACAGGGCCGAATAGCCGTAGCCCGACCCTAATTCAAACACCCGCCGCGCCCCGATGAGCTGGGCCAGTTGGTACAGGTGGCGGCCGCACACCGGGCCGACAATCGGAAACTTTCGGTCGCGAGCCATCGCTTCCATTTCGTGCTGAACCGGATCGCCCTCATCGTAAAGCTGCTTGAGATACGTTTCCACTTCAGGGGGAGTAATTTTGATCGACATCACGCGTTTCCTTTGGGTTGAGGGTTGGGATAGTTTGATAGTTTGGTGAAGGGTTAGTTTGATCGCTTGCCGGCGAGTTGGTTTGCCCGTTTTCGGCCAGCCAACTGACCGGCCGGCCAACAATCCACCTAGCCAACCAGTCAAGAGTATAACACGAGTTTTCCCTGACCAAAAATGATTTCTTCAAATGTATCGCCCTAAGCGTTCAACCCACCGCCGTCCCAAATAGTCCCCCCTCCTTTCACTCCGGAAAGCAGTGCGACAGAAGCTCCTCTACAGTTACGAGGCTGAAAATATCAGGGAGCGACAAAGCTGGCTTTGTCACCCACCGCAAGGTCAAAGTAAACTTTGACGCTCCAGGTCGTTATTCTCAGAGGAGATCCAGCCGCCATATTCTTAACGCCTGTTAAGACCGGCGGCCCCGGTTTTGATGGTCCCCAACCGACTAACCGCCCCAGCCCCCATGTTACCGGCGTTTCAAGACCGATCAAAACGTCTCAATTGTTTCATTATTGACATTCACCCGACTTAATTCTATAATGGGCCTCTTTCGCAAAGAGGCGAACTTTGCGCCCCCTGACCGCGCTCAACGCTTGTAAAATTTATTCGTTAATCCAGTAGCCGCCATACATTCAGATACCAGCGGAGTAGAGAGTAGGGAGTATGAAGTAAGGGGTTTACCCTTAGTCCCCGCTTCCTACGCCTTACTTTCTTTTTTGCGTTCAACCAAATATTATTGAGGAGGAGACCTTAATGAAGTACCAACGATTCTTACTGGTAGCGTTGTTGACCCTATTTACCGTCTTTGCCGTGCAGTGTGGGGCGTCGGAACCGGCCGAACCGGCGGCAACGG
Organism: Anaerolineales bacterium; assembly: GCA_020634855.1. Lineage (GTDB taxonomy): Bacteria > Chloroflexota > Anaerolineae > 4572-78 > J111 > JAGRBY01. The sequence goes on along the minus strand of JACKAU010000010.1, from coordinate 112,826 downwards.
AAGAAGCGGCCGCCCCGGCCGAAGCCGCCCCTACCGAAGAAATGGCCGCCACCACCGAAGCCGAAGCGGCTGAGGAGCCGGCCGCCGAAGCGCCGGCCGCCGACTACAAGCTGGCCGCCATCTTCCCCGGCGTCATCACCGACGCCGACTACAACACGCTCGGCTACCTGGCCGTCGAGGCCGTGCAGCAGGATTTGAACGTGCCGATTGCCTTTTCGGAAAGCGTGGCCGTGCCGGACGTCGAGCGGGTCATGCGCGAGTATATTGACGATGGGTTCAACATTATCTTCACCCACGGCAGCCAGTTCGTCAGCCAAACCCAAACCCTGGCCGCCGAATTCCCCGACGTACACTTCATCGCCGAATCGGATGGTGCGGCCGAGAACCCGCCCGCCAATTTGTGGATCATCGACCGTAATTTCCAGGTCGGCTTCTACCCGCTGGCCGTGGTCGCCGCTCGGCAGTCGCAAACCGGCAAAATCGGCTACATCGGCGGCTTGACCCTACCGTTTTCCTATTCCGAAGTCCACGCCATCGAACAGGCCATCGCCGACCAAGGTCTTGAGGTCGAACTCCAGCCGGTTTGGGTCGGCGACTTCAACGACCCGACCAAGGCCCGTGAATTGGCCGAGGCGATGATTGGCGAGGACGTCGATGTCATTATCGGCTCGCTCAACCTGGGCATGCTCGGCATCTTTGAAGCGGCCAAAGCCAGCGACAAAGATGTGTGGGTCACGGCCAAGTACACCGACAAAACCGAGTTCGCCCCGGACAACTACGTCACCTCCGTCCTCTATGACTTTGTCGGGCCGCTCAAAGACATCATCGGGCGCATCGAAGGCGGCGAAGCCGGCGGCTACTACCCGTTGGGCTTCGACACCGGCGTCGCCATCCAGCCTTTGCAAAACGCCGCGCCCGAAATCAGCGCGGATTTGGATAAGGTGGTTCAGGAAGTTCAAGACGGAACCATCGAAGTGAAGAAAGATACGACGCCGATAGAATAAGATAGAGATAGGAGATAGAGATAGAGATAAGAGGGAAACAGAGATAGAGACGGAGACAGAGCTAGGACTAATGAGCCGCTCTAGCGCCCTTCTCTATCTCCCCTCTCTATCTCTATCTGTTTTTGACGATGCCAACCACACCACTCCTTCAAATGCAGGCGGTGCGTAAAACGTTCGGGTCGGTGGTGGCCCTGAACGAGGTCAACCTGCACATCAACCGCAACGAAATCCACGGGCTGCTGGGCGGGAACGGCGCCGGCAAAACGACGCTGATGAACGTCCTGTACGGACTGTACAAGCCCGACAGCGGCCAGATTCGGCTCGACGGACAGCCGGTCGAGATTCACTCACCGCGCGACGCCATCCGGCAGGGCATCGGCATGGTCCACCAGCATTTTTTGCAGGTGGACACCTACACCGTGCTGGAAAATATTGTGCTGGGGACGGCCATCAAGAACCGCCCAACGATGCAACTGGCCGAGGCGGAACAGCGGGTCAAAGCGTTGTCGGACCAATTCGGGCTGACGGTCAAGCCCCAGGCCATGCTGGAAACGCTGCCGATGGGCGCCCGGCAACGGGTCGAAATCCTCAAGGCGCTCTACCGGGGCATCAAAATTTTGATTTTGGACGAGCCGACGACTAACCTGACGCCGCAAGAGGTCGATTCGCTGTTCGAGTCGTTGCGGGTGATGGTTAGCCAGGGCATGAGCGTGGTTTTCATCACCCATAAGCTGGGCGAGGTGATGAGCGCCTGCGACCGGATTACGGTGCTGCGCGAAGGGCAAAGCGTGCTGACCCTCGACCGGGCGGCGGCCTCGCCGGAGTCGCTGGTGCAGGCGATGGTCGGCGATGAGCTGGACGTGGCCGACAGCCTGCTCTTTTCGACGAGTAAGACGGTCAGCGACCCGCCCGACCGGACCCAGCCGCCGATTTTAGCGATGGACGCCGTGACGGTGCTGGGCGACAACCGGCAGCCGCTGCTGGAGGCGTGTTCCCTGGCGGTGTATCCCAACGAGATTGTCGGCATCGCCGGGGTGGCCGGCAACGGGCAGCGAGAGCTGGCCGAAAGCATTCTGGGGCTACAAGCGCCGTCGGCCGGCCGAATTAGCATCGCCGGTACCGATGTGGCCCAGACGCCAACGGTCAAACTGCTGGAGAAGCTGGTCAGCTACATTCCCGAAGACCGGCTGCAAGACGGGTTTCTGCCGTCGGCCAGCGTGGGCCAAAATCTGATTCTGGGGCGGCACCGGCAGGAACCGTACAGCAAAAACGGCTTCCTGAACTGGCCGGTCATCAATCGCGCCGCCCGCCGGCTGATCGGCGAGTACAAAATCCGCACGCTGGGGCCGGATGACACCGGGGCCAACCTATCGGGCGGCAATATCCAGCGGGTGATGATAGCCCGCGCCTTCTCCTTTCCCGCCCAGTTGGTGGTGGCCCACAACCCAACGCAAGGGCTGGATATTCCCTCTATCGAATTTGTGTTCAGCAAACTGCTGGCCCACAAAGCGGCGGGCGGGGCCACACTGCTGATTTCCGAGAACCTGGAAGAACTGCTGCTGCTGTGCGACCGGATTGCGACCCTGTATCGGGGCCGGATTGCCGGTATTTTGACGCGGGATGAATTTGATAAATATGAGATAGGACGGTTGATGAGTGGCGCTCGAATTGACTCCTGACGCACCGAGCGGGGCCGCGACCCGCTTCAAACAGATCGCGGATCAACTGCTGCCGTACCTCATAGCGGTGGTCGTGGCCTTTATCGTGATCGGATTGGTCATCGGCTTGATGGGGTTCGATGTGCTGACCGCCTACCGCACCATTCTCTTTACCTCGTTCAAATCGAAAAACGGGTTTGTGCAGACGCTGCTGAAATTTGTACCGCTGCTGCTGCAAGCGCTGGCCTTCACCGTGCCGCTGGCCGCCGGTAAATTCAATATCGGCGGCGAGGGCCAAATGCTGATGGGCGCCATCGGCGCGGCCATCGTCGGCATCATTTTCGCCGATTTGCCGCTGCTGATCCTGCTGCCGCTGGTGCTGCTGGCCAGCGTCCTGTTTGGGGCGCTGTGGGGCGCGATTCCGGCCTGGCTGCTGTACCAGTTCAACATGAACGAGATTTTGACGACGGTGCTGCTCAACTTTATCTCGTTTAGCCTGGTCGATTACGTCGCCGTCGAACTCTTTCGCGATCCGGCGGCCGGCCACCCGACCACGGTCCCCATCGGCGCGGGCGGCGAGCTGCCGCTGCTCATCAGCAGCCCGCCTCTCCACTCCGGCCTAATCCTGGCGATTCTCGTGGCGGCGGCGGTCTACATCTACACCAACAAGACCTCGGCCGGTTATGAGTTGGTGGTGACCGGGGCTAATCCGCGGGCGGCGGGTGTGTTCGGCATTCCGGTGCGGCGGCTGTTCTTCGCCTCGCTGGTCATCGGCGGCATGCTGGCCGGCCTGTCCGGCGGCATCGAGGTTGCCGGCAGCCATCACCGTCTGATCGAGGGCATGCAGTCCAATTACCTGCTGTTGGGCATCATTATCGGCCTGATCGCCAAAGGCAACAATCTGGCCGTGCCGTTCGTCGCCTTCTTCATCGCCATCCTGGAGGTCGGGGCCAGCGCTATGCAGCGCACGCTGCTCATCCCCGGCGAGATGGTTTTTATTGTCGAGGCCTTGATTTTGTTGTTCGTGTTGTTGTCGGATGTGTTTAAGAAGCGATAAGGAGATTAGAGATTAGCTGACGGGAGCTGAGGAGATGGCGGTTCGTCTCCGGCCTCCCGTCAGCTAATCGCCCCTACTATGGACCAAGCACAACTCACCAATTTTGCGAAATTAGTTATCCTGGCGATGGTGCCTTATGTGCTGGCCAGCCAGGGCACGATGCTGGGCGGGCGAACGGGCATTTTCAACGTGGCCCAAGAGGGCATTATGCTGGTCGGGGCGTCGGTGGGGTTTTTAGCGGCGTACCTGTCGAACAGCCTGCTGGTCGGCGTGCTGGCAGCGACGCTGGTCGGCGGGGTCTTTGGGCTGGCGCTGGCCTACTTTACGACCACGCTGCGGATGAACCAATTTGTGATCGGCTTGGCGCTGTTCTTCATCGGCCTGGCCTTATCGACCCTGCTCTTTAAGTTTGCCATCGGCGTGACCTTGCGGCCGCCCCTGGTGCCGACCCTGCCGAACATCGCCATCCCCGGCCTGGCCCAAATCCCCTTCCTGGGCGAGGTACTGTTTGACCAGAATTGGCTGGTCTACTTTACCTTTATCGTCTCCGCGTTTCTTTATTATCTGCTGTACCAGACCAGTTTCGGCCTGGAACTCCGCGCCGTGGGCGAGAATCCCAAAGCCGCCGACAGTCTGGGCGTCAATGTAACGCTGCTGCGCTACGGCACGGCCATCGCCGGCGGCATGCTGATGGGCATCGCCGGAGCGTACCTGCCGATGGTCTACACCGGCACCTTCACCGAGGGCATCGTTCAAGGGCGGGGCTGGCTGGCCATCGCCCTGACCTTCTTCGGCGGCTGGCGGCCCGATTTCATCTTCCTGGGCGCGCTCTTCTTCGCCGGGGTCGAGGTGCTGGCGCTGCGGGTGCAGGTCATCGGCAGCGTAGTGCCGTACCAGATTTTGTTGATGCTGCCCTACATCGCCACGATTTTAGTGATGATGCCCGCCTTCAAGGGCGTTCGCGCCCCGGCTTTCCTGGGGCAGAATTACGACCGGGAGAAGCGAACGCAGGTGTAAGAATGGAGAATGGAGAATGAAGAATGGAGAAAGCGGAGAAAGTATCAAACCCGATCAAAGCAGAGCTTTGATGCTCCAGGTTTTTATTTCTAATTCAGGGCCAAGCCCCTTCTCACTCACCGCCGCCGCCTCCACCTGAAATGAAGCCGTCTCCGTCCAAAATGGCCCCTTCCCCGCCCGAAAAATGGTTCCTACCATTGGAAAAGTCATTCCTACCACCAAAAAACCATTCCTACCAACCGCCGAACCATTCCTACCAACCGCCGAACCATTCCTACCAACCGCCGAACCATTCCTACCGCCGCCGAACCATTCCTACCGCCGCCGAATCGTTCCTACCAACCGCCGAACCATTCCTACCAACCGCCGAACCATTCCTACCGCCGCCGAACCGTTCCTACCAACCGCCGAACCGTTCCTACCAACCGCCGAACCATTCCTACCAACCGCCGAGCCATTCCTACCATAAAAAAAGCGCGAGGCTAAAAGCCATCGCGCTCAGAAAACAAAAGCGACTGTGAGTAGCCAGCCGCCGACTACCGATTACAGGCTACCGACTACCGGCTCGATAGCGCGTCAACCGCATCCCATTCAAGGTTACCAGCAACGAGACGCCCACGTCGGCTAGGACGGCCATCCACATCGTCCCCAGTCCCAAAAGAACCAGCACCAAAAAGACCAGCTTAATGCCGATACTCAGAAAGACGTTGACGCCGATGGTGCGCATCGTGGCCCGGCTGAGATTGAAGAGGAAGGCCAGCCGGCTCAGGTTGTCGCTCATCAGGGTGATGTCGGCGGTTTCCATAGCCTGGGTTGTGCCGCCCGATGCGCCGCCGATGGCGATGCTGACGTCGGCCGTGGCCAGAGCCGGGGCGTCGTTGATGCCGTCGCCGACCATCGCCACCGGGCCGTAGGTCGCTTGCAGTTCGCGCACCGCCGCGACTTTGTCCTCCGGCAGCAGTTCGGCCCGCACGTCGGTCACGCCGATTTGGGCGGCAATTGACTCGGCGGCCGAGCGGTTGTCGCCGGTCAGCATCACCAGCCGGTTGACGCCGGCCTGTCGCAGCGCGGCCATCGCCTCGCGGCTGCTGGCGCGAACGGTGTCGGCCACGGTGATGGTGCCGACGTAAGCGCCGTTCGACTCGACCAGCAGCGGGGTGTAGCCTTGTTGGGCATCGTCATTGGCCGCCCGGCAGACGCCATCGCTGTGAGCCACGGCCTCATCAAAGTAGGCATGGCTGCCGATCAAAATGTGCTGCCCGTTAATCTGGCCGGTAACGCCCCGGCCGGTCAGCGCCCGGACATTGTCGGCCGCCGGGTAACTTTCGCCTACGCCGCGCCGGCCGGCCTCGGCCAGGATGGCGTGGGCCAGTGGGTGTTCGCTGCGCCGCTCGACCGCGCCGGCCAGGGCCAACACATCCTCGCAAGCGGCGCAACTGTGGTCGGGGTCGGTGCAGGCGGCGGAGCGAACGGCCACCACGTTGGGTTTGCCCTGGGTCAGCGTGCCGGTCTTATCGAGCGCGACGGTCTCGATGCGGTTGAGCGCCTCCAGATACGCGCCGCCTTTAATCAACACGCCCTGCCGGGCCGCGTTGCTGATGGCGCTGATGATGCTGACCGGTGTGCTAATCACCAACGCGCAAGGACAGGCCACCACCAACAGGGCCAACCCGCGATAGAACCAGCCGAACGTTTCCGGGTCGGGATTCCAGAACGGCAGGCCGAAAAAGAGCGGCGGCACGATCGCCACCAACAGGGCCAGTACCATTACGGCCGGGGTGTAAATCGCGGCAAACTTGTCGATGAAGCGCTGGCTGGGGGCGCGTTTTTCCTGGGCTTCCTCGACCATCGCAATTAGACGGCTGATGGTGTTATCGGCGGCCAGACGAGTGACCTCAACTTCCAGGACGCCCTCGCCGTTGATACTGCCGGCAAACAGTTCAGAGCCGACGGACTTGTCGATGAGCCGGCTCTCGCCGGTGATGGGCGCTTGGTTGACCGCGGACGCGCCGACCAGCACCCGACCGTCCATCGGGATGCGGTCGCCCGGCTTGACGACAATGACATCGCCAAGGCGCAGATCGCCGACGGCGACACGCGTTTCGTGGGTTGCCTGCTCGTGACGCTCAAGGCGGGTGGCTTCGTTGGGTACGACCTCCATCAGGCTGCGGATCGAATTTCTGGCCCGGTCGGCGGTGTAGCCTTCCAGCGCCTCGCCGATGGCAAATAAAACCATGACCATCCCGGCCTCGGTGTACGCGCCGATGATGACCGCGCCCAGCGCGGCAATCGTCATCAGGACGTTGATGTTGATCTCGTGGTTGATTTTGATGGCCCGCCAGGCGCTGCGAGCAATCGGCCAGCCGGCCAGCGCCAGCGCCGCCAGCGAAGCGACGTTGATCAGTAAATGGTGAACGCCGGCCAGTTCCTCGAAAATGAGGCCGGGCAGGATCAACAGCGCCCCGATCAACGCCAGGCGCGTGTCGAGCCGCCGCCATAAGAATTGGACAAAGTTTGACGGTTGGCCGGGCGTCGCCGCGCCGCCGGTTGTTTCGGTAGCGACATCAAAGCCCAACTCGCGCACTCGATCGATGATAGATTGCGGCTCGACCTCGCCGGTTACACGCAATTTCTCCGAGGTAAAGGTTAGCTCACACGTCTGGACGCCGGCCAGTTGGCGGACGCCGGTCTCGACCGACTTAGCGCAGTTGGCGCAGTCCAGGCCGGTGACTTGAAATGTCAATTCGGTATTAGTCGTTGACACAATGGTCTTCTCCTGGTTAGGTTAATTCAAGGAGTCAGGAGTAGGGAAAACCTTACTCCCTACTCCTGACTCCCTACTCCCTATACCATACACCTTCAAGTCGGGTTGAATGTCAAGAGGCAGTTAGAGACGCCGTGGGCCGGTAACGGGCTGTCCAGTCCTGTCCAGTTGGTTGGCCAGGAGCATGCCCAATCCCGCGAACAGCAGCAGAATAACGACCAAGCCATACGCAAAGCGTAAGCCAAATTGGTCGGCGAGGCCGCCTAGAAGCAGCGGTAAAGCCAGGATGGCCAAGCCTGAGGCCAGCGAGGCCCGGGCGCTGGCAATATCGGTTTGGTTGAGCGCTGTCCCGACCGCTAATGAGAGGACTTGAGGATAGAGGTTCGCCACGCCAAGGCCAGCCAGGAATAAGCCGGTCATAGTCAGCAGCGGCCACTCTGCCGTCCAGTGCATCAGAAAGCCCGCCAGGCACAGGCCAATCGATCCCAAAACAATCCATTCACTGCGCAGCCGCTGGGTCAGGCGGCTGCCGACAAACCGGCCCAGGAGCATCGCGCCCACGAACAAACTCATCGCCAAGGCCGCATCCGCGCGGATAAAGTCGCGCTGCGTCTCCAAAAAGGTAGCGCCCCAAAAGATAATACAAAACTCGACCGATACGGCTAACACCAGGACAGTCCAATACAGCCAGTACAACCCCGGCAGCCGAGCCGACACCGAGCGAGACTGTCTCGGCACGGCAGGTTCGGTAAAGGGTACGCGCCAGAAGAGCAGGTTGAGCAGCAGGATCACCAACACCGGCACAACGAACACCCCTCGCCAGCCCAAGCCGGTGCGTACGAAGAGACCCAGCAGCACCGGCGCAAAAACGCTGCACAAACTGGCCATCACATTGGCCTCGCTGATGGCGACAACGCGGTCGTTACCGTGGTGGTCAGCCAGGGCAGCCGGAATAATCACCAGCAATAGAGACCCCAGGCCCCCCATGAGCAAGGCGCTGCCAATCGTCAGAACAGGATGATGGCTCACCAACAGCAGGACAGTACTCAAAGCCATCCCAAATACCCCCAGTCTAAAGACAATGCGCCGGCCAAAGCGGGTTATGAGCCAGTCGCCACCCAGGCCGGCCAGCAGGATGCCGACGGCAAAGGCGCTCAAATGAGCGCTGCTCAAGGTGTACGATAAATCTAACTCCGCCCGTAAGAAAGGCATGGCCGGGCCAATAGCATTTAAAAGGTAAGCGTAGTAACCCAGCGTCAGGTAGATAAACCAGGTAAAGTTATCGCGCGAAAAGCTGCTTGTCATCGATAGTCTCCTGGTGAAGCTGGCTGATCCATTTCGAGCGATAGAAACAGCCGGGCGAAAATAAACGCGTGTTCACCCCGGGCGATGAAGAGGTAGCCCTCGTCGTTGTGGCGCAGTTCGGGAGCCTGGTGGCGATGGGTATTGGCCTGGCAGTCGGCTTCTAGTTGGGCCAATTCCCGCAACACCTGGCCAATAGCCGGATCGCTGCTGGTGACCAGGATGTGATACTCCTGATCGACCTGCCAGAGGTGCACGTGCTGGCCGCGCAATTGGTTGAGCAGCGCCTGGCCTTGATCGCTCTGTAACCGGCAGTGGGTGTGCTGGATCAACCAATCGAGTACGGTCTCGGCCGGCTGGTTGAGGGGATTGCCGCAGATGCGCGCCAGGAGACGATCGAGGTGGGGCTGCTCCGGCTCGCGGCGTTGTTGGCGCGTCATATCTTGCAGAAACAGTTGGAGTTCGTGCCGCAGAATGAGCATCGGCGTGATCTGTCGCTCCAGGGCCAGATAGCGGGCCTCGGCGATGTTGAGGATGGCCTCGTCGGTCAAATCGCCGGCTTGCCAGCCATGCAGCAGGCTGCGGATATCGTCCAGCGAGAAGCCCAGCCGTTGGGCGCGCTGGATAAAGTGCAGGGTTTCTTCGGCCTGCTCATCGTACAGCCGGTAGCCCGCCTCAGAACGGCGAACAGGGGCCAGCAGTCCTTCGTCTTCGTAGTAGCGCAGCGTTGAGGTGCGCACGCCAACTCGTTTGGCGAGCTGGCCGATGGTGAGTGTGGTCATAATGATCCTAACCGTGAATTATTTTCAAAGCTAACTTTTTATACGGTTTTGGGTTTGTTGTCAAGAGGCAACCAACTTGTTTTTACTACAACCCGGCGTAAAATCCACTCGAACCATGTAAATCAATTGCATACAGATTGCTCGGCCCGGGGAGTCAAATCCAAGCTGACGTAGGGATTAGATATCCCCTGTGAGCAAATTGCGGTGCAATAATACTATTAGTCAAAGGAGAACTATTATGAAACGCTCGGAAGTCAACAATATAATGAAAGAGGCCGACGCTTTTATGAAGTCGCACGGTTTTTTCTTACCGCCCTTCGCCTATTGGACTCCAGATGAGTGGCGGGCGAAAGGCCCGGAGGTGAGGGAGATTGTGCAGAACCAGATGGGTTGGGATATCACCGATTTTGGGCAGGGAAATTACGAACAGTTTGGGCTGTTTTTGTTCACTCTGCGTAACGGCAGTGTGGCGAATTTACGATCAGGCCGGGGCAAAACCTATGCTGAAAAAGTACTCATCGTCGATGTCGATCAGATCACGCCGATGCATTTTCATTGGGATAAAACCGAGGACATTATTAATCGAGGCGGGGGGCGGCTGGCCATCCAGCTTTATAACTCGAATGAAGATGATGAACTGGCCGATACCGACATTACGGTTAGTATGGATGGGGTGGTTCACACCTTCAAAGCCGGTGAGACCGTTATATTAGACGTCGGTGAGAGCATCACCCTGCCGACCGGCCTGTACCACAAATTCTGGGGCGTCGAGAGCCAGGTTTTGGTGGGCGAAGTATCGAAAGTCAATGACGATGCCAATGATAATCGCTTTCTGGAGCCGATCGGTCGGTTTCCGGAAATTGAGGAAGACGAGCCGCCGCTGCACCTGCTAATGGGAGATTACGAGGCCTATTACGCCGGCGGACAGTAGACCGCCGTCCGCTCAATTTTGAAAAAGCGTAGGTTGGGTTGAGCCAGAAATCTTGGCTTTTAACGGGATAATGTTGGGTTTCATTCTCTTTTTCGTCGCCTGTATCTCCGGCGAAACCCAACAACTTAGGCAAGGGCATCCCGCGTAGGCCCATTCACCTCAACCTACGCCACTATTCAATCTCTAATTACCATTTATCAGCCAGCCACCCACTACTCCAACGTGGAGTAGTAAATATCCTCAGTATCGTCTTGCACGGTCCAGACAAAATGGGGGACGCCGGCGGCATCAACCGCCACATCCGGATTGACCATTTCCGGATCGCCGATTTCACGATGGGTAAGTTGGACCGGCGCGCTCCATCTGCCGTCGGTTTGTTGAGCTACGTAGAACATCTCCGCCCAATTAAAGATAACATGGGCCAGTCCTTCATCATTGACAGTCATACGATAGAAGGCGCTGTCAGTTTCATTCAACGATACATCGACCGGTTCACTCCAGCCGCCATCCGGCGTCCAGCGGCGATAGTACAACAGGCCGCCAAATTCGGTCCAGGTCAGGTGAACATTGCCCAACCTATCGGCCTCAATTTGGGCGTTACCGACGGTTTTGTCGCCAACCGAGAGGCGCTCCGGCTCGATCCAGGTCACGCCGTCATTGGAAAAGCGATACTCGATGGTAAAGGGATCGCCCTGACGAGTCCAGACCACGTGATAGTTGCCTGCCGTATCAATGGCCAGATCGGGATACTGAATCGCCTTGAAGCCGTCCGATAGGTCAACGTCTTCAAACCGAACGGTCGAAGACGGGACGTCGTAGGCGGTGTAGAGCGTACCGTCGGGAGCGAAAGCCGGGTCGTAAGTGGCAGTAAGGGCCAGATCTCTTATCTGTTCCGCCGCCGATGTAACAACGTTGGTACAGCCCAAGAGTGCCGGGCTGGTGGGAATTGGGCACCCCGTGCCAGAAAACACACAACGTGCCGTCCGGTCGGCTAATTAGTTCCGGCGGTTTGATCGACACGCTGTCGAAATTATCGGTCAGGTTGGTGATTTCAGACCAGACGCCGTCCGGCGTACGCATCCGATGCAGTAGGTCATCGCCGTTCTCGCCGGCAGTCACGTTAATGGTGTTGTCATGCCAGACCACGTGCAGGTTGCCGGCGTCATCAAAAGCCAACCGGCCTCGGACCGAGCGGCCAGGGTTGTCGCTCACGTTGTCTGCCGGAAAATCGACGGCTTCGGCCGGCGCGGGCGATGGTTCGGTTACAGAGGGGGGTGTCGCGGTGGAAATGGGCGTCGGTGTAGTGGTCGCAGCCGCGACCGGTGTTCCCAACAGCAGGGAAACCTCTCGCTCGACTACGCGGATGATATCGCCTTTGCTTTGGGCGTTGTGATAATCGCCGCCGGCGGCATCGGCGATTTCACGAAGCTGCTCCTGCTCGCCGGGGTCGGCGACGCCCAGGCCGATAAGTTGCAAGTCGAACTCGATTCCCAGGCGGCGACTAAGCGTCTCAAGCTGACCAATGGCGTCCTCCTCGCACGTATCCAGTCCGGCCGTGATGATGATCAGCGTTTTCTTGATATCCTGACTTGGATCAAAGTCACCGATGGCCCGGACGATGGCTTCGGTCAATGGGACGTCGCCACTGGGGTTGACATCGACCAAAGCATTGACCAATTCGGCCCGCCGGCCAGTGGCCGGTTCAACCAACACAGTTGTATCCTCACAGGCGGTCGATTCCGACAGTTCGCCGCCAAAAATACGCAGCCCGGCGTCGACATTCTCCGGCAAGATATCAAGTTCCTCACTCAGCACGGCGCGGGCAATCTCCATTTTAGACTGGCCGTCAATCGTCTCCCCCCATGCCGGAAGAGGCATCGACGACAAACTGCCAAGCAGCCAACGCCGGAGCCGGGCGGCTCCAAAAGTAGGCGGCCACCCCCGCTGTCGCCAAAGCCACTATACACAATAGCGCCACCCCGCCGATACCAGCCAGCCAGGGCGTCTTACGTCGGCGCTTGGGTTCCGGGGGTAATTCCGCTTTGATAGTTTGGGGCGGCGGCGATGGCGGGACGGCTTCAACAGGTTGGCCGGCTAAACTTCGCTTCAGACTATCGGCCAGCGCGGCAGCGGACCCATAGCGCTGCACGGGATCTTTGGCCGTGGCTTTGAGGACCACACCTTGCAGTACATCGGGAATATCGAGGCTGAAATCGCGAGGCGGCGGCATCGGATCATTAACGACTTTAAACATCACGACCAGCGGCGTGTCGGCGCTATAGGGAACTCGGCCGGTCAGCATTTCATAGAGCACAATACCCAGCGAGTAAATATCGGCGGCAGGGCCAACATCGGGCAATCCTCGGGCCTGTTCGGGAGCCATATAAGCCGGCGTACCGATGCCAACGCCGGTCTGCGTCATGCTCTCCTGCCCGGCCACCATCTTGGCGATACCGAAATCGGTTAGAATGGCGTGGCCTTCGGGCGTGAGCATGATATTACCGGGCTTGATATCGCGGTGAACCACACCGCGCTGATGGGCATAATTCAACGCCGAGGCGACCTGATCGATGATGGGGACAACGTCGCTAAAGGGGCGCATCTGGCCGCGCTGCTGCAGCAGTTCTTTTAAATCGCGGCCTTCGATATACTCCATCACCATGTAGTAGAGGTTGTCTTGGATGCCAAAATCGTGCATCTGGACGATATTAGGGTGGCGCAGCCCGGCCACGGCTTGCGCCTCGCGTTGAAAGCGTTCCTTGAAGCCGCTTTCGGTCACAAATTCAGGCCGGATAACTTTTAGGGCGCGATGGACGGCTAACCCTTGATGAAAGGCCTTGTAAACATCGGCCATACCACCCCGGCCCAATCGCTCCACAATCTGGTACTGTCCAACGGTTTGTCCGACAAGGTTGGTCAATGGTCTCTCTCCTTAAATAAGGCTATGGCATTACCATTTAATTGTAGCCGTTTTCAGTAGAGTGATCAATGTTATTTTGGTCATGGTAACTGTCTAAAGTTTTGTCGCCTCCGGCGGCATCGACCGCGTATAATCTACGGGGACTGCTTGACTCAAATACGGGCTTGTGGGATGAATAGCAATGAAAAACAGGGGCATTTTGCGGTTCACAATTGATGTAGCGAAGGGTATACTGGTTAAAAGTTAGAAAATCATATAAAGGCTCTTACTTTATATAAAGGTAACGATATGAAACCCTTTCTTCAAATTGCCAATAGACGAATGAATTCTCCTCTACGATGTTGTTTTCTTTTTCTAATTGTCTTTACGGCATTCATAGTGACGTTAAATTCATCAACAATTCCTATAACTTTCGCCGATAATAATGAGTTAGTAGAGTTTGATTTTGAAACAGGTGATTTTTTGGGATGGATGCAAGAGGAATGTTGCGCGCATTCTCAGCGCATTGTAACCTCTCCTGTCCGTAGCGGACACCACGCGGTTCGATTTGAAGTCCGCGATGACGATAGATACTTTTCGGCCAGTCGTTCAGAAATACATCGGTCAAGTGACCGAGATACCCTTGGTCAGGATTACTGGTACGGCTTCAGCATTTATATTCCTGAGGAATGGCCAGATCAAGATAGTGGTTTTACCATTATTTCTCAATGGCACGGGTCTCCGGATAAGGACCAGGGTGAGATAAGTAGAAGCCCGGTCCTAAGACTTGAATATCGTAATAAGAAATTCAAGATTCTCGGCGCTTACAGCAAAGAAGAAATTCAAACTTCAGACTCTGGGACCAGCGTCCTCTTATATAATGATGACGAATTTGCTAAAAAGGGAACATGGCATGACTTTATTTTCAATATGAAATGGTCCTATGAGAGTGATGGCTATGTTCAAGCCTGGATCGATGGGCAGCGAGTGGTCGATTACAACGGACCGATTGGCTATAACGATACTAGAGGGCCGTACTTTAAGATGGGTGTTTATCGCTCTCTCAACAATACGGGCACGATGGTGATCTACCACGACTCATATCGCAAAGGGAATAGTTTTGCGGAAGTCAATCCCGATCAAGACAATAGCCCGCTGCCAACGGCTACGCTGGTTCCGACCTCAACCCCTCACGCCACCCCAACGCCCGACGCCAGTGTCGGCGCGATACAATTGGTAGCCAACATGCCGGACTCGATTGGCGTGGGCGAAACCGTCAAAGCGAGCATCGAAGCGCGAGGGGTAGGGATGGACGGTATCTACGGCAGCCAATTGGAATTAAGTTTCGATCCAAGCCTGGTCACCATTCGTAATTTAAAAATTAACCCGGATCTATCCTACGTTTTACGCAGCCAGGTTGATACGATTACCGGCAAAATCAGTATGGTCGCCAGCCGAACCGGACAACAGCCTGGTCTAATTGATAACGTTACGCTGGCTACTTTCGATGTTCAAGCTAGCAATATACCCGGTACAGCTACGTTTCTATTTGCCGATGAAAAGCTCAGCGACCCATATGCGAACCGGCTGGAAGCAGTGACTAAAAACCACACGCTGACAATTACGGGCGATACCTTTCCCATACCCACCGATGAACCCACATCCGTCCCCACCGGGGAACCAACGCCAAAACCCACCAACCAACCTACACCCAGTCCCACTATCCAGCCTACGCCCAAACCGACCGATCAACCTACGCCTGGTCCAACCATCGAGCCGAACACCGCCATCGTCTTTGGCCAAGTGCTTTTAACCGGACGCGATAGTAACAAGTTGGCCGGAACGACATTGGTTGTCACTGAAGAAGGATTCTCTACCGTGCTGACCAGCACGACAACTGACGCCAATGGAAACTTCACACTCAGCGACGTCCCCATCGACACGTCGATCTCAATTAGGGCGGAGATGGTTGGTTATCTATCTGCTACCTGTGACAATCCGTCTGTCACCGCGCCGGAGACCGGCTTAGCGGCCGTGACGCTGTTGAGTGGTGATATTACCGGTGACGACGCAGTAAATATCATTGATGCCACAGCCGTGGGAATTGAGTTTGGCCAAAGTGGCACCAACCTCACCGCCGATATCAACCTGGATGGCATTGTTGACATCTTTGATCTCGTGCTGGTAAGTTCCAACTTTGAAGAAGAAGGGCCGCAGGTCTGGACCTGCCAGTGATTGGAGTTCATAAACTCCATAAACTCTATGAACTCCACTAACTCTATAAACTCACCTACCCCCGCCGGCCCGGCCCATCGACGATGCGGCCGGGTTTGGCGCCGGTGTGGCGACCGGCTTGCAGCACTCGCGTCCCGTTGACCCACACATCGTGGATGCCAACGGATAGTTGATGCGGCTCCTCAAACGTGGCGAGATCGCCAATCGTGGCGGGATCAAAGATGACCACATCGGCCAAAAAACCGGGGCGCAGCAGGCCCCGGTCGAACAGACCGAGCCGCTGGGCGACCGCGCCGCTCATCTTGCGAATGGCGTCTTCCAGCGGCAGCACCTTTTCATCGCGGACGTATTTGCCCAAGATGCGAGGATAGGAACCGTAGGCGCGGGGATGGTAGGGGCCAATGGGTTTGGCCCAGACTGGGTCTAGCCCGCCGGCGTCGGTGCCGATGGTCAACCAGGGCAGTTGCAACTGCCGTTTGAGATTTTCCTCGTCCATCATGAAATAGATGGTATCAATCGGCTGCTCTTCCGACAGAAACAGATCAAAGGCCGCATCGATCCATTCCTGCCCGCGCAGCGCCGCAATCTCCGACAGCCGTTGGCCAGCGTAGGCCCGGTTTTCCGGCTGCTGAAAGCCGACCGGCATCACCCCGTCCGGGCCGCACAAATCGGCCAGCGCTTCCCAATCGCCGGACGGGTTCAACGCCTCGGCTCGAATTTTGGCCCGCATCTCAGGATCGCGTAGATTGTCGAAGAAGCGGCCGTCCGCCTCGGCCCACGGCGGCAAAATCGAGGCCAGGGCGGTGCCGGCGGCGGGGTAGGGATACATATCGGCCGTTACATCGATGCCTTCGGCCCGAGCCGCGTTAATAATTTCGATAACCTGGGCCATTTTGGGCCAATTGCGCTTGCCGGCGGCCTTCAGATGATAAATCTCGACCGGCACGTTGGCCCGCCGGCCTATTTCAATCGCTTCTTGGATGCCTTCAATAAGTCCGTCCGCCTCCGAGCGGATGTGGGTGATGTACAATCCACCGAACTCGCCCACCACCCGGCAGATGTCCACCAGTTCGTCGATAGCGATAAACGCGCTGGGAGGATAGATCAAGGCGTGAGAGATACCAAACGCCCCCGCCGCCATTGCTTCCCGCATGACCTGACGCATCACGGCCAACTCATCCGCTGTGGCCGGTCCCAACGCCATCCCTTTGCCGTATTCGCGCAGCGTGCCCCCGCCTAAAAAGGAACCGATGTTGGGCGAGACGCTGTGATCGATCATCGCTTCGAGCCACTGCCGGAAGGCGGTCCAGCCTTTCATTTTGGCGGCCCAATCGGGAATCAGCGTTAGGAAGGGATGTTTGGGCAGGTCATCGATGTTGCCGCCGAACGGGGCCGGCGTCCAACCTTCGCCCATAATTTCGGTGGTCACGCCCTGCGTAATTTTGGACAGACTGCGCCCATCGATCATCAGCGGCAAGATGGAGTGGCTGAGGATATCGATGAAGCCGGGGCAGACCACCCGTCCGGCGGCATCGACCCGTTCCGCCGCCCGGCCCGGATCGATTTGACCGGCGGGCGTAATGGCGGCGATAGTATCGCCGGCCAGGGCGACATCGCCGTAGAACCAGGGATTGCCGGTTCCATCGACAACTCTGGCCCCTTGAATGAGTACATCGAACGTTGACATAGGCTCAATCCTTCAAAATCATTAAATTCACTTAGACAATTTAGCCCCGATTTTAGAGGTGTCACAAAAAAAGTCAATCGGGGCGATTTGCGCCGAGAAACCATAATGAATGAAAAAAGGAACGGATAAAAATCAATCCGTTCCTATCCTTATGCGGTTGTTCTTTCACCGCCTCAAGGGGTTCTCCACCTTCGGCGTTGACAGTGACCTGGCTTAAACAGGGGTTGTTGTTTTAAACTGTCAATTCCAGCCCGCTGTGGCCGAAAGCCATTGAGAAATCTGCTTCCAGCCCCGTTTGTTATCGAGATGCGTATTAAAACTATGGCCAACATCGGGCAGGCTTTGGACGGTTATGCTGGACGCGCTGGTCCAGTAAGCGGCTTCACCGTTGGCGTAGGAAGCCGGCCAGAGGGCGTCGTTTTGGCCAAGCTGAACCAGCACCGGGCCGGACACCTGCGCGACTGAGTCGTTAAAAATGGCGGCGAAGGTGGTGAACAATTGGCCTCGGGTAATCTGATCAATCAGGTTGGCATTATCGTAGGCAATGACGTCGGGGTCGGCGGCCGGGGCTGAATAAAAGACCGCGCTGCGCACTTCCGGGGGTAAGGTAAAGTATTCATATTGGGCTAATTCAGCCAGGAATTCATTAGTGAAAGGCAGCTCGTGCGGCACGTGCCCCAGGGCCGTGATAACCAACGCATCGGCGTCGTGATAAGTGGCCTGGACCGTAATGGCATTGATGCTGCCAAAGGAGTGGCCCACCAGAACAATTTTGTTGAAGGGCTGGCCTAGGGCATTGTTGCCGCTGCGCATTTGACCGATAACTTGATGAATCGCGCTGGCTGTTTCGGCTAGAGTCACAAAATCACCATTCGGTTTGCTGCTCTGACCCGTACCGAGTTGATCGATGGCCAACACCGCGTATTTTTCTTCAGCCATGTAACGGGCGTAAGAATATTTGTTGTTGTTGATGGAGGGAACGTCCCAGTATAAATGGTTATAACCACCGCCGTGAACCAATACCTGAAGCGGTTTATTTTGGTAACTACCCTGGTAATATAAATATCCGGCGATGGTGTAGGTATTGCCATCTGAGAGTGTAACCGGAAAACTGAGCTGCTGGACGACAATGTTATTATCGGCTAAGGCGGCGGCCGGCAGCAAGGCGCTAAATAGGATTACCAATACAAACATGATTTTGCGTAACATTGAAATATCTCCTGAGCATAACGTTTCGATTGGGATAGTTTGACGACTGGTGTTGGACCGGCTTCGTTGGCAGACGGCCAGTTTAGTCCGGTTGGATATCTTTGGTTTGAACATTGATTTGTCTCCTATTGTTAAATTTTTTGATAAATAATGGATTGTCACTTCACATTTCTTAGATCAAAATAACCCCTATCTATTGCTCGATTGTGTTCGATTTATAACAAATCATAACAAAACAGTAACTTTTTATGTCCGGGCGTAAACTTTATATTTTTTTGAATTTGGCGATATAATCGGGTAATAATAAAAAATGGGTGACTGTCACTTTGGAGAGGGGCAAGCCATGAAAACCACGCAGCGAATTCTGGTTGTTGATGATGAAGCCGGCATCAGGCAGGTGGTCGAGCTGTATTTGAAGCGGGAGGGATTTGAGATCGATCTGGCCACCGATGGCCGGGCGGCGCTGGCCGCCGTGGAGCGGACGACGCCGGACCTGATTGTCTTAGATTTGACCATGCCGGATATGGACGGCTTAGAGGTTACGCGAGCGGTGCGCAAAAAGTTGGACGTGCCGATTATTATGCTCACCTCACGCGATGAAGATATTGATAAAATCGTGGGGCTGGAACTGGGGGCCGACGATTATATGACCAAACCGTTCAACCCGCGCGAATTAACCGCCCGGGTCAAAGCGATTTTGCGGCGAGCCGGCAAACAAGCCTCGACTGAGACCAAGGCCGCGGCCATTACCGCCGGCGATCTAACCGTCGATCCGCTGTCGCGGGCGGTCACGGTGGCCGGAAGGCCGGTGGAGTTAACCGCGACCGCGTTCGATCTGCTGTGGCTTTTCGTCAGCCATCCCAATCAAGTCTTTTCCCGCGAGCAGCTTTTAGAGCAGGTCTGGGGCTACGATTTCTACGGCGACACCAACACGGTCACCGTCCAAATTCGCCGCCTGCGCACCCAAATCGAGGCCGATCCCAATAATCCGCACTATATTCAAACGGTGTGGGGCGTGGGGTATAAGTTTTCGACCAGGGAGTAGGGAATTAGAAGTAAGACGTACGGAGAAGGGAGTACAAACTGCCCGTCCCCCGCAGCACGGGCCTAAAGACCCGTGCTAAGAGAGCGAAGCCCTGTCGGGCTATGATTAGGGCGCTTCAGCGTCCTTCGCTCTTTCAACGCGATGGCTTTAGCCTCGCGTTTGTTGGCCCGGCGAAACCGGTTCGTTTTCTTAATTTTATCCTATCCACCGCCATCAACACCTACTTATAGACAAAACGGATAAAAGGCGTGCAATTCATCCCCGTCATGCCCGCATGCTTTTAGCGGGCATCCCCGCCTAACGACCCTGCTGGATGCCCGCTAAAGACATGCGGGCATGACATAATGGCTTTCATTGTACGATGTTTATCTGACTTATCTATTAGAATGTTCATCCGCCGCCGGCAGGGTGAAGCTAAACACCGAGCCGTGGCCGGGGATGCCGTCGCTGGTCACGCCGACTTGACCGCCGAGTTTGTCGATAATGCGCTGTACAATCGAGAGGCCCAGGCCGTAGCCTGGCGACGGGGTTTGGCTGAGTTTGGTGAACGGCGTGAACAAGCGACTCTGGGCTTCCGGCGACAGGCCCGGCCCGTTGTCGCGAATCCAGAAGCGAATCATGCCATCGGGCTGCGGCTCCGCGCCTAACTCCAGGCGGGGCGGCTGCCCACCGTAGTTGACCGCGTTTTCCACATAATTGGCCCACACTTCTTCAATCCAAAGTTCATGCCCCAAGGCGATTGGCCAGCGGTTCGGCAGGCTGAGTTGCGCCTGGCTGTCGGCCAGCATCACGGCTAATCGCTGGCGGACCTGATTGACAATGTGGCCCATATCGAGCGGGTAAAGTTCGACTTCGGCCTGGCGCGTTCTGGCCAGCAGTAATAGCGACTCGATGATGCTCTTCATTTTGTAGCCGCCTTCAAGCACAGCCTGCCGCGCTTTTTTGCTCTCTTCGGGGGTGATCCACGGTTCGTCCATCGCTTCGGTGTGGGCAATGACGCAACTGAGCGGGTTTTTGAGATCGTGGGCCACGGTGTGGGCGAAGGCGTCCAGCTCTTCGATCAGCTTTTGGCGTTCGGCGATTTCCTCGGCCAGCAGGTTATTCTTTGCTTCCAGATTTTGCTGCAAGTTACGGATGGTCAAATGGGCCGTAATGCGAGCCAGGACTTCCTCGTGCTGAATCGGCTTGGTAATGTAATCGACCGCCCCGATATTGAAGCCCGTGACTTTATCGACCGTCTCCGACAGGGCCGTCATAAAAATGACCGGGATGTCGTGCGTGGCCTGTTTTTGTTTTAAGCGGCGGCAGGTCTCAAAGCCATCCAGGCCGGGCATCATCACATCGAGCAGGATGATGTCGGGCGAGGCGTAATCGACCAGCTCCAACGCGCCCAGGCCGTCTTGGGCCACCAACACTTTTAAGCCCGAATCGCTCAAATAGTCGAGCAGCAGCCCGATATTGGTGGGGTGATCGTCGACAATTAAGACTGTGCCGGTCGGTGGTTCGGGTTTCATCTGTTTGCTCCCTTGAAGATACCCCTCACCCCGTCGCTAGCGCGACTCCCCTCTCCCTAAGGGAGAGGGGTTGTGGGGTGAGGGTGAAATACATTTTCATCATCGGCGTCGTCTCAGTTGAGACTGTCCGTCTTACGATACTGTCCGATAAAATCACGGATCTGTTTCATTTGAAAGCTTTTGGCCAGCAGCCGGATGCGTCCGGTAAAGGGGTGATACGCCTCGTCCGCATTTTCGATGCTGTCCAGCCGGTCCAGAATAGCTTTGATATCGCCTTGCAACGCTAAATCGAATAAAGCGGCCACCTCTTCCGGCGGCGGCGGGACCATCTCCGGTACGGGACCGGCCGGCGCGGCGGGCGCGACGACCGGGGCGGCCGGGTCCGGCCGGTTGCCGGGGGTTTCGTACACCCACTCAAGCTGCAAGTGGTGTTGCAGCGCGGCCAGCAGTTCCGCCGCTTTAACCGGTTTGGCGATAAAGCCGTCGCAGCCGGTCATCAGCGACTTTTGGCGGGTATCGTCAAAGGCGCTGGCCGATAGGGCTACGATGGTCAGGTCGTCCCCTGCCGGCAGCGCCCGCAGGCGGCGGGTGGCTTCAAAGCCGTCCAGCACCGGCATCACCAGGTCCATTAAGATCAGATCGGGCTTGAACTCGGTGGCCTGATGCAGGGCTTCGTGACCGTCGGCGGCCTCGATGACCTCAAACCCCAACGGAGCCAGCATGTTGAGGATGACCGAACGGTTCTCCCACTTATCATCGACCACCAGCACTACCCGCTGCCGGCCGGTAAAGCCGATGATGGCCCGCTCGTCCTCTTTTTCGGGGGCGGTGGCCGGCTGATTGGCGTCGGGTAACGCCAGTTCAAACCAAAAGGTGGTGCCCCGCCCCGGCGAGCTGCTGACGTGCAGTTCACCGCCCATCATCTGCACCAACTGCTGGCTGATAGCCAGCCCCAAACCGGTCCCTTCCAGGGTGTATTTCTGATCGCCCACCTGGTGAAACGGAGAGAAAATTTGGGCCAAGTTTTCCGGGGCAATGCCGATGCCGGTATCTTCAATTTGAAAACGGATTTTACGAACGCCGGCGGCCACGGTCAAGACGATTTGGCCCCGGTCGGTGAATTTGACGGCGTTGCCGAGCAGGTTGAGCAAGATTTGGCGCAGTCGTTTCTCATCGCCGCGGACCACCGGCGGCAAGCTGGGCTGCGGTTCGTAAATAAAGTCCAACCCCTTTTGCTCGGCCGAAACCCGGCAGATTTTAGCGATATTGTTCAGAAATTCGGCCAGGTGAAAATCGACGGGGTGCAGTTCCATTTTGCTGGCTTCGATCTTGGCCAAATCCAGAATATCGTTGATGAGATTGAGCAAATGCTCGCCGCTGCGTTGGATGATGGCCACCCGGTCCAAATGCTGGCTGTTTAACTGCTTATCCTTGCGCAAAATTTGAGTGTAACCCAAAATTCCGTTGAGCGGGGTCCGCAGTTCGTGGCTCATGCGGGCCAGAAATTCGCTTTTGGCCCGGTTGGCGGCCTCGGCGGCCTCTTTGGCCTGCTGCAAGGCCGCTTCCATGCGCTTGCGTTCGTTGACTTCCTGGGTTAGCTGCCCGTTGGCCTGCTGCAATTCCGAGGTGCGCGTTTCAACCCGCTGTTCCAACTCTTCATTGACCCGGTTCACGGCTTCTTCGGCCCGCTTGCGTTCCAGTTCGGCCCCGGCCCGAGCGGCGAAGATTTGCAAGATCGAGGTGGGATGCTGCGGATTGTGGGTGATCGGTTGATTATCCATGACCGCCAGGTGGCCCAAAATCGCGCCGGAGGAATCGACAATCGGTACGCCGACGTAGGAGGCCATGCCTTTTTCTTTGGGGAACAAATCTTCCAGGTTGGCCGGGCAAAAGTAGGTTTGGCCGTTGATGACGCGCTCGCAGGGGGTGCCGGCCAACTCATACTCGACATTTTCCTGAAATTGACTGTCCTTAACATAGGCCAGGGTGCGCACCCGCAGCATGTTGGCGTCGGCGCATTCGGTCACAAAGGCGCAGTGGACTTTGAGGGCCGCCGCCAGATGGCGCACCAGCGAGCGGAAAAAGTTGCCGCCGGTCACGGCGGCGGTGCCTTCGGTGATGGCCCGCAGCACGGCTTCGGCCTGCTGGCGTTCGACAATCTCCTGTTTCATCTCCTCGTGCAGGCGGGCGTTTTCCAGCGAAATGGCGGCTTGCGAGGCCAGGATTTGGGTCGTTTCAACGCGGGCCGGGGTAAAGGCGGCCGAGGTCAGGTTGTTTTCCAGATACAAGACCCCAATTACCTGACCTTGGCGCAGGATGGGCAGGCACAAAATGGATTTGGGGTGGTGATGCAGGATGTAAGGGTCGCTGCTAAAGCGAGAGTCTTGAGCGGCGTCGCTAATGACCAGATTTTCGGCGGTGCGGGCGACATAGTTGACAATGGCCGGAGACAGTTTTTCACCGGCCTCGATAGAGACATCGGGCCGGATGGAAATCTCATCCCGCTCGACCCGGCCGGTGGCTTTGATTAGCCATTGGTCGTCCTGTTTCAAAATAAGATGGCCGTGCTGGGCGCCGGCATTCTCCAAGACAATATGCATGAGCTTTTCCAGCAGGGTGGCCAGGTTCATCTCGCTGGACAGGGCCTGGGCGGCTTTGATGACGGCGAGCAGATCCAAGTCCTGGTAACCGGCGTCGGCCGGCGCGGCGGGTGAGGAGGAGAGGGGGTGTTCGAAATGGGTTAGCAAAGCGTGATTCCTTTCTTGCAAATCTTTGACTTTGGCGGCAGCGCCCCACCGCTGGTAAGCATACAAGGCGTCAACCAGAAACGGATAAGCCTTTCTGTCATCTTTTCTCATCAGCCAGAATTTGGCGCAAAGTTCGCAGGCCAGCGCTTCGTCCTGCCCAAAGCCGTTATCGCGGCTTAAGCGGATGGCGCGCTCATAATAGTGGGCCGCTTGCCGGTGGTCGCGGTTGATGCGGGCCGTTTCGGCGGCGATGAGCAGGTACTTTTGTTGGAAGTTGGCCGGGGCGTTTTCGGCCCAGACTTTCATTTTTTGGCGCAGTTGGGTCAGCTTGGCGGCATAGTCGCGCCGCTCGGCGTCGGTGGCGGTGGGGTAGAGCGCGGTCAGGGTCAAGGCGTAGTAAAACGACAAGGCCAGGCTCCAGATGGTGCCGTTCAAACTGGGCACAACCCGCTCCGCTTGTTCGGCCATGCGCAGCGCCTCGGCGAAATCTTCAAACACATAGGCCAGGTGCATTTTGGAAATATAGTAGAACGTTTCAAAAAACGGCTCGTTGTGGTAGGTGGTGCGATAAGCCTGGTCGTCGAAGCCGGGATCGAGCGGGGGCGGATGGCCGGTTGGGCCTTGCAAGCTCACGCTCCACTGCCAGATGACCCGCTGGGCATCGGCAAAGCTGAAGTTTTTGATTTGGGTCAAGAAGGCGATGTTGGCCTGGCAGGCGTGATCGACCTGGCTTAATTCCGCGCCGCTGAGCAAGGTATACCAACTGGCATGGAACGTGCCGTAAGTGGCGTAGGCAAAATCGCCGGACTCAAGGCCGCAGCGATAGGCTTCCTTGGCATATTGAAAACAGGTTTTGAGGGGCGCTCGCCAGAAATTGACAAAGCAGCTAAACATGTGGTGAATTTTGGCCCGGAGTTTGACATCATTGAAATCGTCGTTGACTTGCAGGGCCAGCCGGCCAAATTCATAGCCCGATTTGTAATCGCCCAGCAGCGAGCCGACGGTGATGCCGTGGGTGACGTAGCCGTAGGCCGACTCTTCGCAGTGGCCGTGCTGGAGCGACAACCGGACCATGGTGGCCGAAATCAGGGCGGCCAACTGGTGATCGTTGGCGATGTAGGCCGGGGCCCACATGGTCATCAGCAGTTTCATGCTCATTTTGACGTCGGGGTCGGCCGCGACCGGCAGGTTAATCAAGGCCTCGATGCTGGTCCGTTCGAGGTGGCGTTGGATTTGGTCCAGTTCGGCGGCGAAGGCCGCTTGCTTGGCGGCAGGCTCGGTGGGTAGTTCGATGGCAAACAGGGCCAAGCCCTGCTGGCCGGAGCGCACGGCCTCATTATATTTGGCCATAATCTCGAATTGCAGCATCTTCAAGTTGTGGACGTCGGCTTGCTCCAGTTTGGAGCGGGCGTGGCGCAGCAGTTGCCCAAAAACCTGCTCGGCCTGAGCGAAATTGCCGTTCAAAAATTCCGCTTCGGCCTGGTCCAGCAGCAGCGCCCAGGCCAGGTCGTATTGGGTCGACCAGTAATCTTCGGCTAAACAGGTCAGGCCGGTTTTGAAATAGCCCAGGGCGGGCTGGTAGGCGGTGGAGGATTTGGCTTTGCGGCCGGCCTCCAAGTTCAGCCGGGCCAGCCGCTCCCGTTCGGCGGGGTCGGCGACAAGCGCCGCGCCGAAGTTGAGATGATTGACAATATCGAACAGCTTGTCGTCCTGTTCGGCTTGATCCAAGTGAGCCAGCATCAGCCGGCCCACCTGAAGATGAACCGCTTGCTTGCGGTCGGCCGGAATGAGGGAGTAGGCGGCTTGCTGGACGCGGTCGTGCAAGAATTTGTAAGCGCCCGCGTCAACCGCGTCGCGGTCCGGCTGAGCCGAATGGTAAGTTTGGCCGGCGGGCAGCAGCAACCCCCGCTCGATGGCCGGCCACAGTTCAGCGGCCGCCTGGCCGGCGGCGCATTCGCCGACAATGGCCAGCGTGTCCAGGGCAAAATAGTTGCCGATACAAGCGGCCAGCCGGATCAGCCGGCGGGTTGGCTCCGGGAACTTCTGAATTTGGGCCACCATCAGATCGACCACGTTATCGGTCGTGGCCATTTGCTCGATGCGGGCCAGGTCATAGCTCCACCAGTTTGACTGCGGCTCAAAGGCCAACAGCCCCTCGCGCTCGATCGATCTCAAAAATTGGATGACAAAGAAGGGGTTGCCGCCGGTTTTTTGGTAGACCAGGCCGGCCAGCGGCCGGGCGTGGCTGCTGGGGCTGTGCAGCGTGTCGGCGATGAATTGGGTCAAGTGGTTTTGATCCAGATGGGTCAGGGTGATGCGATTGATCCGCACCGCGCTTTGTTCCAGCTCGGCCAGGGTCAGCAGCAGCGGGTGGGCCGGGTTGACTTCGTTGTCGCGATAAGCGCCGATGAGCAGCAGATGTTTGAGACGGCCGTTGGCCATAACCGTGTGCAGCAAACTCAACGTGGCCGAGTCGGCCCATTGCAAATCGTCGATAAAGATGACCAGGGGATGTTCGGGCCGGGTAAAGACCTGGATAAAGTGCTGGAAGACCAGGTTGAAGCGGTTGCGCGTTTCGGCGGGCGGCAGTTTCGGCACGGGCGGCTGGGGGCCGATCAGCAATTCGATATCGGGGATAAATTCGGCGATGACCTGGCCGTTCGCGCCTAGAGCCTGGGCCAGGGTCTCGCGCCACTGTTGGACCTGGGCTTCCGGTTCGCTGAGGAGCTGCCGGACCAAGGCCTGGAAGGCTTGCGTTACAGCGCTATATGGCACGTTGCGCTGAAACTGATCGAACTTGCCGGCGATAAAGTAGCCGCGATGCCCTTGCCGGGCCATCGATTTGTAGACTTCGTTGACCAGAGCCGATTTACCGATGCCGGAATAACCGGCCACCAGCAGCAGTTCGGCCTGGCCGGGTAAAGCGGCTAAGTTGGGGGCTGAGGCCGGCCCCCCTACCCCCCCTTCAAGGGCGGACAGCCTGGGTTGGCCGCTATTCTCCCCCCTCGGTCCCCCCGCTGGGGAAGATTGGCTCCTCCCCAGCAGGGGGAGGCTGGGAGGGGTAGAATGTCCGCCGGCCTCGAAAGTCTGGGACCCTGTCCGCCCTTGAACTACCCCCTCGGTGGGCGGAATTTTGTCTTCGTCCTCTGTCAGCTCAAACGGCGACGAAATCCGATCAAAGGCGGCCAGCAGCGTTTCGAGTTCCGGCTCGCGGCCGTACAGTTTTTGGGGAATCTGAAAGCGGGTCGAGACATCGTGTTCGGCCAGGGTGAAGGGGCTGACGGTGCGGGTCGCTTGCCATTCGGCCAGACAATGGGCCAAGTCCGCCTGTAGACCATGGGCGCTCTGATAGCGATCTTCGGCCATTTTGGCCAGCAGCTTCATTATAATAGCGGAGACCACCGGCGGCAGGTCGGCCCGGAGGTCGGCCGGCGGGCTTGGCTCGCGGGCGATGTGGGCATGGACCAGGCCCAAGGGATCGGCGATGGGAAAGGGCAGCCGGCCGGTCAGCAGTTCGTAGAAAATGACGCCCAGCGAATAAAAGTCGGTGCGGTAGTCGATGACCCGGTTCATGCGCCCGGTTTGCTCCGGCGAGATATAGGCCAGGTCGCCATCCAGCAGCCGGGGGTCGCCGACGGGCCGGGTGGCCTGGGCCAGCCGCGAGGCCAGGCTTAAGTTGGTGATTTTGACCTGTTGAGTGTGCGGATTGAACCAAATATGGTGGGGGGTCAGGTTTTGGTGGATGACGTTGGCCTGGTGGATATCGCCCAGAATGTGGGCCGTTTGCATGGCGATGTCCAGAAACAGGGCCAATTCCAGCCCCGGCGGTGAGACCCACTGCCGGAGCGGACTGCCGCCGAAGTCTTCAAAGATCAGCAGCGGCCGGTGGCCGGCTTCTTCCCAGCCCAGCGCCTGAACCAGGCCCGGCAGGTTGAGTTCCCGGGTTAATTCATACTCGTGTTTTAAGCGAGTAATCTCGGTCAGGCCGGGATATTCGGCCGGTAAGGTTTTGAGCAGCACCGGCCGGTTATCGGCCAGCCGGCAGGCGCGATACAGCACCATGTGGGGCGTGCTGTCGATCATTTCAATCAGTTGGTGGCCGGACGCCGTTAGATTTAGGCTCATTCCCGCTATGGTCCTCGCTCCTTGGGAAATCGCCCTCACCCCCAACCTCGCTCCCTGAGGGAGAGGGGCGTCGCGTTAGCGACGGGGTGAGGGGAACATACGATGTTCATTGCCGGTGTGGTTTGATATCGGGCCTTTTAACGCCCGATATTTTTGAGCTAATTTCTCCAGTCCAGCATATTGTACTTTTTTTTCAGAAAAGTTACACAAATATTACAAAAGTGTGACATTATTGTTCACCGTATCGTCGCCATTGATTTCTGGTACGCCGAGCCAGGTATTGCCCGGTGAAAAAAATTAAAAAATAGACATTAGAGCGGATCAACCTGTCAATTGAAGGAGGAAATTTTCAACGCGATGTTTGAACTTTAAAAAAACCTATCAACGAGCACGCCCACGCGACGTCATTTCTAAAAAAGAGATCGAAAAAGTTGTAAATAAGACGTCATTTCTAAAAAAGACATCCGAAAAGTTACAAATAAGACCATCTTTTTAAAAAAGAGGTCTGAAAAGTTGTAAATAAGACCTTCTTTTTAAAAAAGAGGTCGAAAAAGTTAGCCGATGGACCTTTTTTTTTAAAAAGAGGTCGAAAAAGTTAGCCGATGGACCTTTTTTTTTAGAAAAGACATCGAAAAAGTTAGCCAGCGGACCTTCTTTTTAGAAAAGAGGTCGTAAAAGTTAGCCGGATGGACCTTCTTTTTAGAAAAGGAGTCGAAAAAGTTAGCCAGCGGACCTTCTTTTTAGAAAAGAGGTCGTAAAAGTTAGCCGGCGGACCTTTTTTTTAGAAAAGACGTCGTAAAAGTTAGCCGGCGGACCTTCTTTTTAGAAATGACATCGAAAAAGTTAGCCGGCAGACCTTCTTTTTAAGAAAGACATCGGAAAAGTTAGCAGCGTGGGGGAGTTTTATCAACAGCGGGGTTCGGCGCAGACCAGACCTGACAGGTTTCTGCATGGTGTTTAAGACAACAAACCTGTCCGGTTGGAATATAACTTTGTCAAAACTAGCGTTTGAAAACCGGTCAGGTCTTATGCGGCTTACTCTACTACGGTAATCTGGGGATAGCGTTGTCGATAGAAGTGGCCTTTGTACCGCCGCAGGAGATAGTCCAGATAATAATCGGGCGGCTGATCGATGAGGTAGGCTGCGGCGATGGACGCATCGCTGTAATCTTGCAAGAGGCGGCGGACAAAGTGAGGGCTAAGACTATCGGACTCAATCAGGCCCTGCACGGCAAAGGTTTCGTCTTCGCTCAAAACCTCCCCCTGTTTTTGTAGAGCGCTGACAAGAATATCAAAATGGTTGAAGATTTCCGGCCCTTCGTCGGGGTTAAAGAATACGGCCACGCCGTCTTTACTGGCAACCAGTTCCGGCGGATGCGACAGTTGCGGTTGAGTGGAGATGGCGGTCACTTTTTGCTTCGTCTTTGTGCGTTCGGCTTCGAGCATCGCCTCATTCGACAGCGTATACATGCGCTGCATATCCTCATTCATGGTGCTGCCGTCGGCATAAACGGCCAGGCTATCGCCGTGATAGTTCACGAAGTTGGCCGATAGGCGGCTGAGGGTTTCCTTCGCATGGTTGAGCCGGTTAACGTCATAGCGATAAACAACGTTAGGCATCCGGCGCAGCATATCGTCCACCACTTGCTGCTTCGTTGCTTCGGGAAATGCAGGGTACGCTTTCTGTTCGCCAGACCAATACCACCGCCCTTCCCATGGCACTAACGAGCCGAAGACAATATGGCCCGGCTTGAAATAGTTGATATTCTTATCAACGCGGATTTTATAAGGTTGGTTGTTGATGAGATTAATGACGTGCAGGGTAACACTTTTAAGGGATTTCATCTCGTAAAAGGCCATGTGGCGTTCGTACCAGCCGCGCAGGTTTTTCCTTTGGGCCGTCGATAGCGGCAAAAGACCGGCCAGAATATCGATGACACCCAGCCCCGACCAACGGGTTGTTTCCTGGCAGATAAAGTCATCGATAGTGCCAATATCAACCTTGCCCCCGTTGTCCGCGATGTAATTTTGGCACGGGTAGCGAAAGAGGTAAGCGTGGTACCCTAGCCAAACTAACTTACGCTTGACATCCCAGCCGAAGCGATTGGGCTGGGCCAAAAACTGTTTGATACCTGACTGGCGCGGAACGGCTGCCAACCGATCATCGAGAAAGTTGGCGATTGCCTGAGCCAGCAACCGTAAATCCTGATGCTGCGGCGCCAGGGTCAGCTCCGGCTCAATTTCGTGGTAAATTATCCACAACAGATGGTGCAGGCGGTCGACCAACTCTGGCGGCTTATTGGTGACAGCTTCGGACCGCAGAGTGAGGGGCAAAGGCGTACCAAACAGGTCGCGATTGTACTGTTCCAGCGCCGCCCATATGCCAATGTTGGCGTGAATATCTTCGCCAAACTCCACCAAGACGTGAGCCAACTCCGGCAGCTCCTGAGCCGGCAGGCGCAGCGTATCGTACGCAAAATCCTTTTGAGTTTCAGCCAAAAACCGCCGCAGCTCTTTGATGATGTCCGGCAGATAGGCATCGCCCCGGCCGGTATAGCCCGGCGGTCTATGCGCTTGAAAGGTATCTGATATAGCCATCCATCGATTGTAGTCGAACAGGCGGTTGTGGGCAATTTATTTATGCCCCATCTCAGATGGGCGGGCATCGGAAGGGGAGGATTGTTCACCGATACCGTAGGGGAATAACAGGAACACTTACTTTAGGAGCATTGTTCGAAGCTCATATTTGTGTTAGAATTGAGAGAAAACTAAAAATACTGCCGGTTATTATTCAGCTTAGATGGTTGGGTATCATTTCGAGCGAAAAACCGGAGCAGAAAATGAAAGCAAGAAAAACAACTATGTCCGGTGATATTTTTTTACTACAAGACAATGGCGAACTGGTGGAACTCAACGAAGCCCCTTACGAAACGGAAGCGCTGCTTCAACGGTTTCTGGCCCAATATCCTGATCTGTTAGCCGGCAAGCAAATGAATCCCGAAGCGCCGAGAAAGTGGCTGCTAATTAGCCGCGAGATGGCGGTACCGTTGGGGGAAAACGACCCGGCCTGGGCTTCGGTGGACCACTTGTTTCTCGATCAAGATGCCGTTCCTACTTTAGTCGAAGTGAAACGTAGCTCCGATACACGCATACGGCGTGAAGTTATCGGGCAAATGATTGATTATGCCGCCAACGCTGTTGTTTACTGGCCTATAGAAAAAATCATCGCTCGTTTTGAAGCGACGTGCCAGGAACGAAACATTGACCCGGCTGAACAACTCATCCAGTTACTTGGGCCTGACCATGACGCCGAGAAGTTCTGGCAAAGTGTAAAAACGAACCTGCAAGCCGGCCGCGTACGGATGGTCTTTGTCGCTGACGAAATCCCCGTACCGCTGCGTCGCGCCGTTGAATTTCTGAATGAACAAATGGACCCGGCAGAAGTCTTGGCGGTAGAAATCAAGCAGTATGTTGGCCGCGGCCTCAAAACCCTGGTGCCTCGGGTGATTGGCCAAACCAGTGAAGCGCAGCAGCGCAAAACGGTGCAGCGAACAAGAAATAAGTGGGACGAGCCGTCCTTTTTTGAGGATTTGGAGCAGCGACAAGGGCCGGTTGAAGTCGCCGCTGCCCGAAAAGTTCTTGCCTGGGCGAAGGAACGGGAATTACGAATTGGGTGGGGTGAAGGCAAGCAAACCGGCTCCTTCGTTCCGGTGCTCGATCACAATGGTCAAGGTCATCAACTATTTGCAATATTTACGAATGGCGGATTTGAAGTCTATTTCCAATGGTATCAATCCAAGCCTCCCTTCGACGCCGAGGAGAAACGACGCGAACTGCTTACTAAGTTCAACGCTGTCGAAGGCATAAACTTTCCCCCGGATGCCATCACTCGCCGCCCAAGCTTTCCACTCAAGCTTTTTGAAAATGAACAACAAAGTGAGCAGATTTTAGCTGTGTTCGACTGGTTTATTGCAGAAGTGAGACGTGTCTAACAGAATTAATCGATAGGGTTCACCCTGTCACCGACGTGGCCGGCAACCGGACGGCGGTTGTGGTCGATGGGGAGGTGTGGGAGGAAATATTACAGCGGCTGGCCGAGCCATCGGACGATGAGGTAGAAGATGATGTCTTGGTTCGCTCCGGTCTATTGCCTCGTTTGATAGAAGCGGCTAAAAAGGAAGCACCGGCAGAAGATTGGGAGCGAGAACTGAGTGAGCTATTAGGATATATTTAACCGATTGAGTAAATCATCGGGATGAAGCACGGAGACTAACTCATCCTTAAAGTCTTGAGGATTACGAGTTACAAGATAATTTGTCCCCGCTTGAACAGCCGCCGCCATCTGCACCGCATCTTCAAAATCTGGCCAGCCTAACGATAGAGCGTGTTCAATAACTAACCGATTAACAGCAGCCACCTCAAAAATAGTCAGCAATTTTTGAACAGCCACAATAGCTTGCTCACGGTCCAAATGACGAGCCATTAGATAAAACAGAGTCGTAATGCTATGAGCGGCCACATATCCGCTAATGACGTCTGTTTCTACAGCAGCCCAAACCAGGGCAGAAGAGACATAATGAGGCTGGCGTTGGGCCAGAACGTCCAGTATCACATTTAAATCAACCAGAACCGAAACGTTATTCGTGGAGGTCATACTTTTGCTCTAGATAGCGATGATACTCTGTCTGGGAAGTGTGGCTGGGGAGGATATTGGTCAAGTCCCGTAGAATAGGCGCGGAGGCTAGCAGTTCGGTCAAAATCTCTTTCCCTCGTTCGGATGTAGCGGATTCGCCGGAGAGTTCTTGGCCGGCAATCGACAGGAGAGACGCTGCATCCGATATTTGCTGTGTTTGATGCGTGTATAGGCGCAAGGCAGCGGCCACAATCTGTTCCGGGGAGCGATGTTCGGCGGCGGCCAGTTGTTCGATTTGTTGGACTAACTCCTGGTCCTCAATTTGAATATTCATCGGTAACTCCTATCTAATTATTGGTAATTGTAGACGTGATCAGAAGACAAAGCAATCTTCTCTCACTTAAAAACCGGGCTGTTCAAAAACCCGGTTTTTATTGCCCTGTTTCAAAAAATAAACGAGGCGAGGTAGACAATAAATTAGAAAATAGTTATAATGGTTTTCAACAATTACATAATCGATTTGTAACCCGCAAAAACTTCATTTCCAATTCAGAAAGGAACTAGATTTATGCTTAAGAGTACCGTTGATCCTGCCAGTCGTTACAATGTGGTTATACCCGAAGCCAATGAGTATGATGGCCTGCTGGTCCAGAGCGATGAGTTTTTGACTTACGACGCCACGCTGCCCCCGGAAGACCAGTCGGTTTTTACGCAACACCTCATTAATTTACGGGAACAATGCGCCCCCCATAGCAAGCAGTTCTACAGCAGTGAAGCCCAACGCAGTATCGCCTCAGACAATACCAAACGCCTCGAAGAAGAAATCACCCAGCATCTCAAGCAAGCCCAACACAATCTCACCGCCCGTTATTGGCAAACCCCGGCCGAAGCGGAAGCCTGGGGCTTTGAAGTTAAACAATCCACCGGCAATATCATCTTTCCTTCCACCAAAAGCGAACGCATGCGGGTGTTGGACAGCTACATCAGCCAAGAGCAAAGCCGCCCGGAAGCAGACCGGTTTGCCACGCCTGATCTGGCCCGGCTGATTGAGGTGCGCGACCAACTGCTGGCCAATCGCAAATTAACCTCGGCCAATCGTAAACAACGTAAATCCAGCCGTATAGCTCGCGATGAGGCGTTTCGCCGCTTGCGGGAAACGCTGCGCATGGCCGCCGGCAATATTATTATTCTTCAGTTTGACCATACCATTACGCCCGATTTGCAAAAGTGGGGCTTTGAGGTGGTCGAACGCTCGTCATCCAAACCGGACGAGACCGAGTATGACGAGGTCACCCTTCTGGGCGGCAGCCGCGAGGAAAGTTCGGCCGAAACCGTCTCGACCAACGGGGAGGTCAGCTTGACCGGCTTGACCCGAACCGCGGTGCAGACCAGCACCAACGGCAGCTAACGGAATGATGAATGATAAATAATGAATGATGAAACGGTGAAGGGTGAAGGCGGCTGAATAATGCCTTCATCCTTTATCGCTCATCGTTCATTATTCAATTCTACAGGGCGCGTAGCAGGGCCTCAATCACCCCCTCAATTTGGCCGTTAAATTTCTCCTCATCGGCTTCAAAATGATCGAAAATTTCATGAACGGCGGCGTGTTCGGCGCGGTAGCTGCGATGCACCGTGGATGAACCGCTTGGCCAGTCGGTTGGGTCTACGGCGGCTGGAGCGGCGCCTTTGATTTGGGTGTCGTGGGTTTCAATGCGGTCAACCAGGCTGGCCATTGTGGCGTCTCGATCTAAGACGATACTTTCCAGTCGAGAGAGCAGCGCCAGCAGCCGGCGGTTTTTGACTTGCGCTTTTCGGGCTTGGTTGAGCCACTGTTGATGCTGCCGCTGCACTTCAAGATGTTCCCCGGCCGTCGTCCTGACCTTAGCGGAGGAGGTGGCTGTTTCTGATGATAAGGGGCCTGTCCGGTGACCGTTGGAAGCAGAGGAATTCCATTTCATGTTCATTTTAATCTCCTGATTAAATGGGGTAAGGCGCAGGGAATAGGGAGTAAGGCCAAGCCCCCTACAGCTTACATCTTCCGTCGCCGGCAATGCCTGAATCATCCATAACCGGCACGCCGACAATGTAGGTTGATTACTTTGATGTTTAGTTTATTAAAAAAGCGGGGCAAAAGCTACTGGTCAAGTGAGGGGTTTGTGGATAGGTAGGCCGGCTAGGTTTGGGGGAGAGGTAGGCGTTTCAGCTATCAGCGTTCAGCCGTCAGCGTTCAGCCGTCGGCTTTACCGCCAAAGATACCTTTCGCTTTGGCTCAATTACTCACTTCCGCTATAATCCCCCGTACATCCTTATCAAGGAGTCCGACCGTCTCAAATGAGACGACAACGGCAATGAAATTTACTGTAGGACAAACTTAAGTTTGTCCCACAAGTCTATTTTCGGAGTAGGCATTAAAGCCGAGGGAGTCAAGGAAAAACGCCTGCGGTTTACACCCTACTTCCTACTCAATGTCATTAAGATAAGGCTGGAGTCGAGGCTTTAGCCGGCTGAAGCCTTGACTCCGTTACACTAACTTAATGGCATTGACTTCCTACTCTCAATGGGGACGCAGTGGGTGGACATTTAGGTCATTTAACCCACGCAGCCACCCGTAGACCTCTCATTAACAACAAAGGCTAATCTGGAGATGGAAGCTGCCACAACCGAACCGCCGCCGCTCGCGGAGACTGAGCCGACTGCTCGACTGTCCGGGAGTATCATTAAACTGCTCAAACGCGCTTTTTGGGTTTATCTCCGGCCGTATTGGCCGGCGCAAATTGGGCTAATCTTGACCGTAGTGATTACCGTTTTACTCCACACTAGCCTGCCTCTGACGCTCAAATATCTGATCGACTCGGCGATTATCCCCCGAAACGAGCACATGCTGATCCTTATCCTGGGCGGTATTGGCGTGTTGTTTGTCCTGTACGCCGTGAGCGATATCGTTCAGGCGTACATTCAGGCGCAAGTCGGCGCTAAAATTAAGCGGGATTTGTGGCTTAAAATGTTTACCCACTTGCAGCACCTGCCCGTCAGCTTTTTCGACAACATCCAACCCGGCGAAATCACCACGCTTTTTGCTCAGGAAATTATCACCCTGCGGGCCACGCTCCGAGACCTGACGGTGGAAGGGCTGCGAGCCGTGCTGCTGGTTGTGGTCACCATCGGCGCGATGATTTTCCTCAACTGGCAGTTGAGCCTGATCATCGCCCTAATACTGCCGCTGATGACGATTATTCCCCGCTGGATTCTCAAAAAATCGACTGCCGCCGATTATGGCGAGCGCCGGCACGATGCGACCGTGGCCCACGCGGTGCAAGATAACGTAGCCGCCCAACCGCTGCTGCGGGCGTTCGGCCTGCACGACCTGGCGGTCAGCAAATTTACCGCCCTGATCGGACAGGAGCCGGGCAACCCCACCTCGCGTCTAACCCAACTCAAAAAAGGGTTGCGGGTGCCTCATTTCCAGCGCAGTATGGTCGTAGTCTGGACCGATATCCAGCAGATGGCTATTCTGGGCGTGACCATCGCCGCCGGCGCGTACTTTGCCTGGCGCGACCTGTTGACCATCGGGACGTTTTCGGCGTTTATCGTCCTGCTGTCGCAGGCCGGGCGGGCCATCACTTCGCTGTCGATGTACGTGCGCAACCTGATTGCCGGGGCGTCGGCCCTGGAGCGCATCGAACAGGTGCTGAACACGCCCCTCGACAGCGCCGACACCGACTCGGTGGTCACGCTGCCGCCCATCTCACAGCAGATTTGCTTCGCCGACGTCAGCTTTGGCTATCCGGGCCAAAGTCTACAGCTCAAGCAGGTTTCGTTCACGGTTCCGGCCCGGCAGTCGATTGCCTTTGTCGGCCGCAGCGGCGCCGGCAAAAGCACCTTACTCAAATTGCTACTACGCTTTTACGATCCCAGCGAGGGACAGATATTAATCGACGGCTATGACCTGGGCCAGGTGAATCAACGCTCGTTTCGCGGGCAAATCGGGGTCGTGCTGCAAGAAGCGCCGCTGCTCAATACAACCATCCGCGACAACATTTGCCTGGTCAAACCCGATGCCACAGACGATGAGGTTATCGTCGCCGCCCGGTTGGCCGAAATCCACGACACGATTATCGCGTTGCCGCAAGGATATAACACCCCGGTGGGCGAGGGCGGCAAACGGCTCTCGCCGGGCCAGCGTCAGCGGGTGGCCCTGGCCCGCGCCCTGCTGCACCAGCCGTCGCTGCTGCTGCTCGATGAGATTACGGCCGCTTTGGATTTGGAAACTGAAGCCGCCATCAACCAGACCCTCAAAAAGCTGGCTCGCGAGCGGACGGTAGTCACCGTAACGCACCGGCTCTCCTCGGTGGTTGAGGCCGATCAGATTGTGGTGGTCGATAACGGGCAGGTCATCGAACAAGGCACCCATTGGGAATTGCTGAAAAACAAGAAGTTTTATCGCCGGCTGTGGCAGTTACAGAGCGGCTTCGTTATCAGCGCCGACGGCCAGTACGCCGAGGTCAGGGGCGCGCGGCTGCGTTTCATCCCGCTTTTTGCCCAGTTAGATGAACTAACCCTCAGCGCTATCGCCGACCAGTTTGTGTCAGAATATTTCGATACCGAACAGGTCGTGTTCACCCAGGGCAGTCCCGGCGATAAATTTTATATCATCGTGCGGGGCAAAGTCGCGGTATCGTTCACCTCCGAACCCGACGGGCAGCAAGTATCCCTGGCCCAACTGGAAGACGGCGACTATTTTGGGGAAATTGCCTTAATTGAGGGCGGCACCCGGCGGGCCTCGGTACAGACCATTTTACCCAGCCTATTTCTGACCCTGGAACGCGAACGGTTTGAGAAGCTAATGAACGACCTGCCGTCGCTGCAAAAAATCGTCCAGCGGAAGGCTCGTGAGCGGACGATGGATACCCTGACCACGCTTGAACAGGGCAAGAGTCCGCTCCCGTTTAATCTTCAATAGTAGATTTTACTCCCCACACTGAGTACACAAACTGCTGGCGTTGATCGAAGCGTGGCAGTGGGTGACTTCATTTTCCACGTAATCAAAACCGGCGCAGTGGGCCAAGGCGCACAAGCGGCCGTATAGGTTCCAATTAACCGGCCAGGTGGTCACATCAATGGCCCGGCCGTCGTAATGGAGCGAGTAGCGCGTACTCGGATTCGATTCCGGCGGGTCGTGTTCCAGCAGCGAATCGTAGGCGTCGGTGACGCGGAGTTGGTAAGCGCCGCCCCACTCGGCTTTGACCAGTTCGTTCAGCCGGGTCAACGGGCCAAGCATGGCCGGGTGCATCAAAACATCTTCCGTATTAAAGGGCGCTTCTTCTTCCTGTTTGAAGACAATCGATGGATCTAAAATCCCGACCAGTTGATTATAGGCGCAGCTATCGCGGGTGATATGGCACACCATCGGCGTGGAAGCGGAACGTTCGGTTTCAGTGTAACTGCCGCTAGCCGTGATACTCTGCCCTGAGCCGACATCAGGCAGTAGGCAAGCCGGTTCGATGATCGGATTGGCCACAATCTGAATGACAATCGGGGTAGGCGTTGGCCAGGGCGTCACGGTAGGAGTTGGCGGAGCCGGCCGCGCGGGGGCAATCACAGCAGAGGCCGGCCGCGTGGATAAATCGACGCGGACACAGGCCCAGAGGGCTAAGGCCAACAGTAACAGCGCGAAGTAGATTTTTCGATGAGGATTTGGAGTCGATGTCATGATATTGATTATAGAGTTAAGGTATATAGATTTTCTTCAAGCCAAGTCTTGAAGAAAATTGTGAATAGTTAATAGTTAATGGTGAACGGTGAAGTTATTTTCTTTAAAAATGAACCATTCATCACTCATCATTCATCATTCAGCGTTAGGTTGCTACTCCCCGTAGTAGCTATCAGGCGGAGCGGCGCTGTCAACCTGCCAGACGGCGCCCGGCAGCCAGGGAAGCCATTTTTGCCCGTCGTGGCTGCTGCTCAGCACGTAAGTTCCGCTGGCCGGTTGGCCCTGACCGGAGATGTCGTAGATATAGGCGGCGCCTTCGGCCAAATTATCGGAAAAGGAGGTGACCAGCAAGCGCCCGTCTTGCGTCCAACGCGGCCGGTCAACGCTGGAACTGGGCGGCGGCTCAAGGTAAGAGATATCGCCGTCGGACAGCCGGACCAGACCCACTTGGCGGCAATATTGACACTCGGCCACTTTATCGGCCACAAAGGCCAAATATTGGCCGTCCGGCGACCAAACCACGCCGCCGATGATGGTAATGGCGTCATCATCGGCCAGTAGGGTACGAACTGTGCCGCTGTCGGTGGCGACGGTGTATAGTTTGATCCGTTCGGTGATGGCGATTTGGCTACCGTCGGGCGAATAGCTCTCGCTGACGGTGGGCAGCAGCAGGCGTCGTACGAACTGTTTGTAGCCCAGCGTATCTTGCACATAGCGACGGCTAGCGTTGGCCGCGGCGGTCGGGGTGCCGGCGGGCAACGGCGGCAGCGAGCCGGCGGGCGATGCCGCTTCAGCCGGAGCAACGAAATCGGCTGACATAGCGCCTGAACCGGTGCCCGTTGACGGTGCGCCAGAGGAGGCTTGAACCAACAAGGCCGGAATGGTCACAACCGGAATGGAATTGTCCAGATGAGCGGTGACAACCGCGTCGTTGGCGGCCCAGGCAAATTGGCCGTTAGGGGCTGAAACCAGCCACCAAGCACCGTCGCCGCTGCGGCCGACAATCTGCAAGCTTTCGCCTC
The DNA here is from genome assembly GCA_020634855.1 of Anaerolineales bacterium. Lineage (GTDB taxonomy): Bacteria > Chloroflexota > Anaerolineae > 4572-78 > J111 > JAGRBY01. Next base: position 73,482 of record JACKAU010000010.1, on the reverse strand, counting down.
GGGGCAGCCGGCCAATCTTGGGATAGATGGTGTCCGGCCCGCTACGCAGGTTGACCGCGTCCGTTTCGGCTGTAATCATCGGGCGCGGCGGAGTCGGCGTGGGGGTCACGACGATGGTGGTGTATTGAACCGCGTTAACCTTTTCTGCCAAGGAGCCAAGTTTCACCCGCAGCAAATTGATCTCTTCAGGCGAGGTCGACGGCGGCTGACCTGAAACTTGCGGGGTGGTCGGAACCTCGATCTGCTGCATCAGGCTAAGGCTGGCCAGGTTGGTCGAGGCGCAGATGGCGCAGAAGGCCAGTATCACAAACAATGTGCCAAACGTCATCACCATGCCCACTTGCGTGCCACAGCCGCCCAAAATTATTTGGCCGGTTTTACTTCGCCAAAAAGGATGGATCATAGTCGTCCTGCTCAATCGCTAATTTGCATAATAGCTGTCCGGTCGCTCAGAAACGCCGGCCTGCCAGACGCGCCCCGGCAGCCAGGGATACCATTTTTGGCCCTCGTGGCTGGCGCTTAGGGTATAGATACCGGTGGCTTCTTGGCCTTCGCCATAGACGTTGTAAACGTACGTAATGCCGTCGGCCGGCTCGCCGGGATGGGCGTTGACCAAAATGCGCCCGTCCTGGGTCCAGCGCGGCGCGTCGGTCTGCAGGCCGTTCGGGCCTTCCAGATAAAACAGTTCGCCGGTGGCCATGTTGACTACGCCGACTGAGTGACACAAGTTACATTTGGGCGGTTTAATCTCGATCACGAACGCCAGGTACTGACCATCCGGTGACCAGACCGCTCCCCCTAGCGGCCGCAGCTCGTCGGTATCGGACAGCCAGATGGTCGGATAAGAGCCGGCCGCTCTAAAGGTGTACAGTTTGATGCCTTCGGTCAGCGCGACTTGATCGCCGTCGGGGGAGAAGCTGGCGCTTTGCGGCGGGATCATCAACTGCCATTTGATAGTTTGGTAGGCGGGTGTATCTTCGACATTTTCACGACTGGCCTCGGCTCCGGGGGTAGGGGTTCCCGGCGGGAGAGCCGGTGTGGGCGTGGCCACCGGGCCGGCCGGGGCGGTTGTCGCGGCGGCCATCGCCGAGCCGCTGGCCGCCGCCGGCTGGGCCAACTGCGACGGCACGGAAGCCACCGGGATGGCGGTGCTGGCGTTGAGAATGGTCGCGGCTTGGTTAGACAGCCAGGCAAAACGGCCGTCAGGCAAAGCCACCAGCCACCAGTTTGAGTCGCTGCTGCGGCCGGTAATATTGAGCCGTTGTCCGACCGGTAAAATCCCGACCTGGCCGAAATCGGCGCCCGGCCCATCGTATAAGACCACCGGCTGCTGGGCCGCAATGGCCAAGGCTTGACCGGCGACCTCAGGCGGAATAAAGGGCAGAGTTGACCCTTGAGACTGGCCGGCGTCAAGCTCGTTGGTCAGCGCATCGACCTCAGCGATCAATGATTGAACAGCCGGGTTAGGTGGAGGCGGTTGGAACGAGACTTGTTCAACCAGAGATGAGGTTGGCTGACCGGCCAGTCCCTGGCTGAGGTTCAGCGTCAGCAAGTTGGCGAAGGCGCACACCCCACAAACCACGGTTATCGCCAGCACGCCGGCGGTGGCCATCAGCAGGCCAAGCTGCGTACCGCAGCCGCCGATGATAATCTTGCCAAAATTGCTGTTCCAGAAAGGGTACATTATTTCCACCAGTCGTTAATCGAGCGGCTATCCATAAAGGTGCCTTTGTCCCTCACCGCCACGAGCAGTTCATCGGAAGCGGCCACCCCCACCGGTGTATCGAGGGTCAAGCCGACAACATCGTTGCCGGTCGCTTCATTATATTTGGCCAGCAAATTCGGATCGACGTGCAGCCCTTGGTAATGAATGGCATAACCCTGGGCCACCGTGCCGTCCCTGGCATAGGCAAAGGTCAAACTATCCTCTGATGCGTACAGCACCACGGCAAATACCTCGCCGCCGAAAATGGGGGATGTTGTTGGAGGAATGAAAATGGGGTCACCCGGCGTTGTCTTGATGCCAACTAAAATCGATTTACCGTCATCGATCAAGTCGCCTTTGCAGTTGCACCCCCAATCCCAATTATGGATACCATAGGTTTGAACAATGTCCGGAGAAAAGATAGCGCCCAGGTTGGGTGCGCCGGGGTCGATGCCGGCGCCAACATCTTTTAAGGCCGGTTCCTGGTCGATCGGCTCCGGTTCACGCAAGGCTAGATTGAGGTCGCCATGTTCTGCAGCGGGGCGCTTGTCCTTTTCACCTTCCAGGGGAACAAGTTCATAGGAATTGGATGAACCGGATGGGGCAGAAAAGGCTTCAGCTTGGACGTCGGTCGGTTGCTCCTCACGGGAACCGGCCGCGGCGGCTTCGGCTGGCGCTCCAGAGTCCGACTGGACGTTATCGGCGCCTTGAATGGCGGACTCGCGTTCAATCGCCGGTTCGCCAATTGCGACAGCCGGTGGAATAGCTGTTGGCGAAATAACCGGGATAGGCGCGGCGGCAGACCCGCTGGGCGGCAACACTTGGGGGGTTGGGGTTGAAGCCGCCGATAGCGCTGCCGGTGGATTTATTTGCACCGGCGCAGCAGCGCTGTTCAGCGGCGCAGAGGCGGCGGATTGGGTAGCGATAGCGGCCAGCGTAGCATATTGTGACATCAATTCTGAGTCGGGCGGGACGGCGGCCACCGGCGCACCAGTTGAGACCGGCGCCGGGGTACTGGCCGCGCCAACCGATGCGGTTACAGGCGTTTGGGTGGGAACCGCCACCAGAAACGTGGTCGGACCCGAGACCGGCATCTCTATCTGATTATCACCGCCACGCCGGGTGATCGATAGTTCTAAACCCGCCAATTGCCAGCTCAAATAGACGTTCAAGGCAATCGAAACGGACAGAAGCGCCATCATCACCAACGCCAAAATCGTGGTAAAACTGAGTGAAACTCCCCAGATAAACCACAATAAGCAAGAGCCAAATCGCCCTTCTTGAGGGTCTGCGGTTACTGTTACTTCCTCTGCCATTACCTTCTCCTCACTATTGTATAAAAATCCTTAGCTAGACTTTAACATTGAATTGTAGTCTAACCCTTAAAAAATTTTGGGGAATTAGTTAGAATTTCTGATATCCCTATCCGTCACATGACTGCCACCCGCCCTTGCCGTCGAGACAAAGAATGAGCGTTTGGCCGTTGAGACTGAATGCGATCTTTTCAACATAATCATCTTTCTCAACTACGGTAAAAAAGGTGACCGAACGAGTCACCCCGGGTTCCGGACCTGATCCTTGGTAACCATAGTAACAGGGCGTGACGCTCTTGCCGTTGGCCGTCGTAAAGCTGATCGGCCAATGATCGGGTACTTTGCTGTCGGAATTGTTGGTAAGCAGCAGTTCAACGTTGAAGCCGCGATAGTTGGGCTTAGTATCGTCAAAATCATTGTTGGCCCAGGCCTCACATGGATCGCCGCGATCCCAACCCCACGGTTCTTCATAGCGATGCTGGCTGCCGACCGCGAGGCCATACAGCCCGTCGTCATTGGCCGTCAGATTGGGCGGTCCATTGGCCGGAATCGCCGCGGACGGCTGGCCGGCCGACTGGGCCGCGCCGCCATACTCTAACTGGGTAATCAGCCACCGCCCATCAATGTTTTCCAGAGTGTAACTTCCCTGATCGGCATATAGGACGCCATCCTGAACCACGCCCTGATGGGTGGCGATAGCTTGGTTGCCGTTCAACTGAATCGCTAGATCAACCAGGGTCAAGGACGATACGCCCGAGGAGAAAAATGCCTGGTAGCGGCGCTCGATGTTGGCCCACCCCTGCCAGACGGTATCATCGCTGGCGTCATCGGGGGTGCCGGCACGATCAATCACCACAGCATTGGGGGCAAAAAGGGTTTGCAGTTGCCCCAAATCTTGGGAAACAGCGGCGTTGACTTCGTTCAAAATGACGTTACGCACCGCCTCCAAGTCGGAGGCAGAGGCAGGAGCATTGGCCGCCGCGACGGAAGTCGATGCCGGGAGGGGCGCAGCCGCCAACTGACCGGCTGTCTGAGTAGCCAGTACAGCAGCATCGACGGTGCCTTGCAAATTGATCTGAGCTTGCTGGGTAGCGGCCACCCCGGCCGCAACTGTGGCTTCAACATCACCGGCGGCTCCGCCTCGGCTGCAAAGCAGCATGGTAGCCGGGAGAAGCAGGACTGATAGAGTCACCCATGTATTAGAGAAAATTCCTAAACGAGTCGTTTTCACGACAACAGTCTCCTCATACCTCTCGAATTTGGATAATTGGTTGGGGGTAGTTCGGTGGTTGGAAAAGTGGTAGGTTGATAAAATAAAAAACGCACAGCCCTCCCGAGAGAGTCTGTACGCCACATCAATCTGTTAAACAACTAACTATCGTACTTATGACAAGCCGTGCAATCATAGTAGCACACTTTTAACATTAAAGCAATGTATTTTGGACATTTTCTGAAAACTCAATTTTACTAAGGTTGACAAATCGAAACAAATGTTCTATAATATTAGGGTATTTGTTCTCCGCCTTGAACAATATCTACCCCCCTACCTCTTCAGTTTGTAATATTTTTTCATTTTTAGCCGACAGGAGAGAATAATATGGCTGAATTCACTGAGTACAAACCAGGCACGTTTTGTTGGGTCGATTTAGTAACGACCGACGCTGAGGCCGCCAAAGCATTTTATTCAGAGTTGTTTGGATGGCAGATTGTTGAATTGCCGATTACGGATGGATCCTACACTATGTTTCAGGTGCGGGGCAAAGATGTGGCGGCGCTGTATCCCATGGACGCAGATCAGCAAAGCCAAGGGGTACCGCCCCATTGGATGTCTTATGTCTCGGTCACCGATGTCGATGGTATTGCTGAAAAGGCCGCTTCGCTGGGGGCAGCGATTTTGGCCGGGCCGTTCGATGTGATGGAAGAGGGGCGGATGGTCATGTTCCAAGACCCCACCGGCGCTCAAGTGGCGGCTTGGCAGCCGAAGAAACACATCGGCGCCCAGTTGGCGAACGAACCCGGCGCTTTCTGTTGGAATGAGTTAGCGACAAAAGACGCCAAAAAGGCCACGGCCTTCTATACGCAGTTGTTCAACTGGACGGTCGATGCTCAGGAAATGCCCAATGGTATAGTCTATACCAGTTTTCTCAACGACGGGGGGTATAACGGCGGGATGATGGAGATCAATGAGGAATGGGGTGATATGCCATCCAGTTGGACGGTCTACTTTACCGTGGACAATTGTGATGAAAGTGTCGAGCGGGCGCAGTCGCTGGGAGCCAGCGTGCTAATGCCGCCGATGGATATCCCCAACGTTGGACGCTTTAGTAACCTCCAAGACCCGCAGGGCGCCGTGTTTGCGGTGCTGGCGTTTCCGCCAACCGAGTAAGATTTTGACATTGAAATAATGGCCGGAGGCAGACGTGGGTCTGCCTCTTTTTGTTGCTTAAAACTCGACAAAATAATGCATTATTGATCGGCGCAACACCCCGGCAAACTATTCGAACAAGTCTGAATCCAAGCCTAGATTTTAATCAACGCCCCCGTAATTCCTACCCGCTTTTCTCAAAAAACAAGAATTTTGTACGCTTCAGGAAGCGTTTACTTCGCCGTATACTGATAAATGGAGATTCAACGCTTACCCACTTTTCCGAAATTATGGAGCGATAAAGCACTGCTTTGACGCTCTAATTTTATTTTCATTTAATTTCAAGGAGAAATTTGATGAAGTGGATAGTTCGAATCACCGGCCTGACCTTGGGTCTAAGCTTATTACTAATCATCGGTCTACAAACTACAGCAGCCCAGATCGACACATTTTACGTCGATGCCGGGACTGGCTCCGACACAACCGGCGACGGCAGCGACGGCAAGCCCTGGCAGTCAATCCAACACGCCGCCAATCAAGTCGGCCCCGGCGACACCGTGCTGATCAACCCCGGCAGCTACGACGGCGGCATCACGGTTGATACCCCAGGCGTCGAAATGGCGCCGATTACCTTCAAGGGCAACGGCGCCGGGGTTATCATCGAGGGCAGCGGCGGCGAACGCGACGCCTTTTTTATCACCGAAGCCGATTATATCATCGTTGACGGGCTGACCGTTCAACACGCCGACCGCGCCGGGCTGCGCATCTCGCTCTCGAACCACGTGACCATCCGTAACTGTACCTTCATCGACAACTTCAGATGGGGCATCTTCGCCGATTTTAGCGATTATACTCTCATAGAAAATAATGAATCTGCCGGCGCTGAAGACGAACACGGCATCTACATCAGCAACAGCAGCGACTTTCCGACCATCCGTAACAACCGGCTACACCACAATCACGCCAACGGGCTTCACATGAACGGCGATATCAGCCAGGGTGGCGACGGCATTATTTCCGGCGCGGTGGTTGAGGGCAACATCATTTATGAAAACGGGACGGGCGGCGGGTCCGGTATCAATATGGACGGCGTGACCAACTCGATTATTCGTAACAACCTGCTGTATAACAACCACGCCAGCGGCATATCCTTGTACCAGATCGATGGCGGCAGCGGCTCTCAGAATAACCGAATCTTGAACAACACCATCATTATGGCCAGCGACGCTCGTTGGGCGATTAACATTCCCGACACGGTTGATACCGGCAATCAGATTTTCAACAACATCTTGCTCAACCAACACAGTTGGAAGGGCAGCATCCTCATCGCCGAGCCGGATCAAGCCAGCTTTCAAAGCGATTACAATATTGTGGTCAATGGTTTCAACACCAATGGCTACAACGCCGACAACACCAACGGATTAGATTTAGCCAGTTGGCAGGCCCTCGGCTACGACACCCACTCGATTATTGCTACGGCGGATGAAATTTTTATCGACGTGGCGACGAATGATTATCGCTTGAAAGAAGGAGGGCCGGCGGTCGATGCCGGCCTGACCTTACCCGAGGTGCTAACCGACCTTGACGGTCACAGCCGACCGGCCGGTCTCGGTTACGATATTGGGGCCTATGAGTATGGCTCGACGGTTACTACGCCGCTCGATCATGCTGTCTATCTGCCTATAATTTTGGTCGGGTCATGAAGCCGGCAAAATGATCGCAGGTTTGAATCGGTTGCGACGGAGGATGGCTGATAAAAAATAATCGCTTATTTTGAAATTCGGCGTACAATAACTGTCATCGTTGCGCTTGAAGAAAGGAGATAAGCGATCCATGCTCCCTAAAACAATCAACGTTGCCCCGCTGATCTTAAGACCATATCGACTGGCCGATGTCGATGCCGTTCTTGCCTTTGCCAGCGATCCGGAATGGACGCGCTATTTACCGGTTCCCCAACCCTACACGCATTCTGACGCGGAAAAATTTATCGCCGCCCAAATTTTATTAGATGAAGAAACACACCAAGCTTGGGCTATCACCCAAAATGATAAGTCCATCGGCGGCGTCAACATCCGGTTCGATTTTCATAATCAAATCGGCGTAATAGGATACAGCATTGCTCGGCCCTATTGGGGACGAGGCTTTATAACCCAAGTCGCCGGAGCGCTGATCGACACGGCTTTTGAAACATATCCCGATCTCAACCGTATTCGAGCCATGGCCGATGCGAGAAACCATGCATCGCTGCGGGTCATGGAAAAGTTGGGAATGGTTCGTGAGGGACGCCTGCGTCAAAATCGATACGTGCGAGGTGAATTTATCGATGAAGTCTGGTGTGGCCTGCTAAGGTCGGAGTGGGCAACCCGGCGATGAAGAAGATAATCGCCCTGGCTTTACCATTTACGGTTTTGGTTGGTGTATTTATCCCACTGATTGTATTTGAACAACAAAGGATACCGGATTGGCAAGCTGAATTGAATGATTACATTGCAAAAAATAGCCGTCCCACCGAGTTGATTACGGTAAGAGTTGTAACTAACGCGACTCAACCCTGGAACTTTTCAGCATCGATGGGCCAGGCTGTCCCTACCGATTGGGAATGGTCAACGGACACAGTCCCGCCCCCCTCAGATATGATCAAATGTGTACTGGTAGAAAGAAACCGCAGGGCGACGGCAACAACTCCTGGGGAGCAGTACGACCAGATCATATTTATCAGCCACCACACCGACACGTTATGGCCTGTGGGCTGGTTAGTGTATGAAGGTCCAATCGCGCCTTTTACCCCAAAAGTCGCGACCCATCTTGATAACCTCGGCTGCGATTTGCATCTGGACAATGGGGAGCAATTACAATAATCGGTGATACCGAAAGTTAGGGCGCAAATAAAAAAAGGCCGCGTTAAGTAACGCGGCCTTAGTATTTAACTAGAACGGCTTGTCAAGATCAAGCCATCGCCAATCTTTAGCATGGGCCGGTGCTGGCGTTGAGCCGCTTTTTCGCTGTCCCAGGCTGAGACGCGGCGGCCTTTTTTGGCCGCGCGATAGTTCATGGCGGCTACAACGTGACTGCAAGCAGAACGGTGATCCTCATCCGGGCGCTGCCGGCCCCAATTGCAGGTACACGTCCCACCATTGACGGCTAAAACCACATCATAAACGCGCTGGGTCTCTCCGCTCTTCACCTTATACCAATTTGGCCCTATTTGCCTGACGGTGTGGCGACGACTCTTAGCTTGAATTTCCTTAGCGTTCGCGATAGAACGCGCCATGAGCCACCTCCGTCTGTTAATCTACTCATAAGAATATTAAAAACAAGTTACCTATATTATACCTGCCAAAGCAGCGTGAATCAAGCTATTTTGGATAGGGAGCGTATTTCATTTTCGAGTATTGGTTTACTTTTACGAAAATGGTATAATCTGCTGGCAAAATCAATGTGTTGAAAATGAAAAAGGGTACCTATGAGTAACGTATCAAGAGAGATCAGACTAATTTTAGCTGATGATCACGCTGTGGTTCGGTCGGGAACGCGCGAACTTTTGGAGCAGCAGCCAGATTTAAGGATTGTGGGCGAAGCTTCGGACGGAGAAGAGGCGGTGCAGTTAGCAGAAGAGTTGCGGCCGGATGTGCTGGTTATGGATGTGCGCATGCCCCGGCTCAACGGCATCGAGGCTACCCGCCGCATCAAAGCCGAATATCCGGAGGTTCGTATTTTAGTGCTAACCGCCCACGACGATGACGAATATGTGTTTGCCTTGCTACAAGCCGGAGCCAACGGCTACCTGCTCAAAACAGCCGAAATCGATGAGTTGGTTCGAGCCATTCGCACCGTAGCCGCCGGACAGCCGGCGCTGGCTCCCGAGGTAACCGGCAAAGTGATGCAACAGTTTACCAGTGGCAAAAGCCTACCCGAAGTTGTCACTGAAAATACCGACAGTTACGACGGGTTAACCGACCGCGAACTGGGTATTTTGCAACTCGTCGGGCAAGGCATGAGCAATAAACAGATCGGCAAGCAACTGTTTATCAGCGACCGGACAGTCCAAGCCCATTTATCCAACATCTTTTCAAAATTAGGGGTCAATTCGCGAACAGAGGCGGTAATGCACGCGGTTCGCAAAGGTTGGATCACCACAGGATCGGAGTAATGCGCACGCTGAAAGCTCTGTTGCCGGTGGTCCTGGTCCTTATGGTTTTGGCGGGCTGCGGACAAGCAACCAGCCCCGATGATTTTTTGGATGAGTTGGCCGCCAGCAATCTCCCCCCCCGCAATCCCAATATTCTCCCCGAACCCATTACCCTGGAGGTCTGGCTCGATCTCGACTTTACCCGAGATAATGATCTGTTTGAGGTCGTCGCTCGCGATTTTGAACAGGTCTATCCTGAGGTAAAGGTCAAGATCTTTTCCTTTGTAAGGGAAAGTATTCCTCAAAAAGTGGAATTGGCGGTATTAAGTGGTATTCCGCCCGATGTAGTCCAAGGGCATGTATATGCCATTGCCGGTCGAAACCTAGCTGAACCGCTCGATGATCAATGGCGCGAATGGGAAAAAGCCGCACCGGGCGTATCTGACCAATTTCTCAATTCGGCGCTGGCTGAGGTTACCTGGCAAGATAAACGGTACGGGGTGCCGCTCGATATTTACACGCTGGTTCTCATCTATAATCGCGAACATTTCGACGAGGCTCATCTTCCTTATCCAGAAGGAGATTATGACCTGTTTTATCTGAGACGAGCCGCCGAAATTTTGACCGAGCCTGACCGGGATCGCTATGGGATGGGCTTTACAACCGATCCCTGGTACGTATATGCTTGGGTGACCGGAGCCGGCGGCGATGTCTTATCCGGCAATCCGGAACAAGGGTTTACGCTGACGCTCAATCAACAAACCAACGCCGATGCGCTACGGTTTCTTTCAGACATGGTCGAGGCCGGTTATGGGCCACGGCCAAGCACACGCCCGCGAGATTATGAAGATTTACGGCAGCAATTTCTCAACGGCGAAATTTCGATGTACTTTGGCGAATCGCAAGATATTCACTTGATTCAGTCCACTAATCCGGATTTTCCGTTGGGCGTGGCTCAACTGCCTAGAACTCCGGCCAGAGATAGTGCGGCTTCGGTTTTGGGCAGTAGCGGCTTTTTTGTCCCGAAAGGTTCGCAGCATCAGGCGGTAGCGTTCGAGTTTATAAAATGGGCCACCAGTGATCGCTACGCCGTGCCGATGGCGCGCCGTTTGGGACGATATCCGGCCAAAACGTGGCTGCAAACCTCCCCCGAATTTACCGAAAACCTGTCGCTCATCCCCTTTTTCAACCAACTTAACGCCGCCCGTCCCTACCGGCTCGATCTTTACCCGCAAGCGGAAGAAGCCTTCGGCGACGCCATTAAAGCGGCTTTTTATGATATCGCCAGCCCAACGGATGCCCTGGAAGCCGCCCAAACGATTGGGCAAGAGACCATGCAAGAAGCCAGACCATGAAAACATTGTTCCAAACCATTGGCCTCGAACGTCTTTATACGGGTGTACAAAACTGGTTGTCTGAATTACGCTCACAGGCGCTTGTCTTGACCTTAGCCTTGATTGTGGTCATGACCGTTTTGGCGGTGAGTGTTGTATTTTTCGCCTTTCGTCAGGTGTCGCAAACACTGGCCGAAAGCCGTGATCAGGAATTGGCTAATGTTGGGGCGGAACGGGTATCGGAGCAGATGGAGAGTTTGCTCAGAGCGTTGCTGGTGCTGGTCGATCAGCCGGAAATGCAAACAGGCGATGCGGCCATTCAAGACTTGGTGATCCGGGAGCGGGGACGAGAGTTACTAATCGACTTTACCGATCGTGACGGCGGCATCATCGTGCTTGACAACCAGGGTACTGTCAAAGTTACCCGCCCCTTTCGGCCTGATTTAATTAACCAAGATTTTTCTCAAGAGCCGTACTTTCGAGCGGTTGTCGAATCGGACAGTTTTACCTTTTCCGATATTATTACGGAGCCTACCACGGGGCAGAATGTGGTGGTTATTTCCGTCCCCATTGTTCGTCCTTCTACCAACGAATTTGTAGGGGCTATTGCCGTACGGTTTTATATTGACTTTCAACGATTGGGACAAGAAGTTCAAAAGTTAAAAGTGGGGGAACAGGGGGTGGCTTATTTGGTTGACCGAAACGGACGGCTGATCTATCACCCTATCGACAGCCTCATCGGCCTTGACTTTAGCCAACGGGAAGCAGTTAAACAACTACAAGCCGGTAATAGAGAAGGGGCTATTACCAGCCAAGCTGAAGACGGAGCCAGCATTGTTGAAGGTTACGCGGTGGTTCCCCTCACGGGTTGGGGGTTGGTCATCGGTGAACCATGGAGCCAGGCCGTGTCTCCGGCCCTAACGTCGCTGACGCCGGTCGCCATTATTCTGATTATCGGTCTGATCGTGGTGGCCAGTATGGTGTCGCTGGGGGTGCAACGGGTCACGGATCCCATTCAAAATTTGGTCTTTCAGACTCGCCAAGTAGCCACCGGCGATTACGACGCCCAAGTATCGCTCAGTCGCATTAAAGAAATCAAAGAGTTAGGAACGGCTTTCAACGAAATGGTTCAGCAAATCGGTAAATATCGAGCCGGGATACGACAATATGTGGCCGATATCACCAACTCGCAGGAGGAGGAACGAAAACGGATCGCCAGAGACCTGCACGATGACACCGTGCAAACGCTGATTGCCATCGGCCAACGCATCGAGCTAATCAAAGGGTTTGCCGATAACCCGGCCGAGGTTCGTTCGCGGTTAAGCGATCTGCGGACCATGGTCACCACAGCGATTACCAGCGTGAGGCAATTTAGCCGGGATTTGCGGCCGCTGACGCTGGAAGATTTAGGGCTGGCCGCCGCGATGCAATATTTAGTCAACCAACTTGAGCAAAATGACGGGATAGAGGTAACGCTTGAAATTCAAGGCGAAGTCGCCGATATTCCCAATGATATGGAGATAGCTATTTACCGTATTCTGCAGGAGGCCCTCAATAATGTCCGGAAACACGCTCATGCCACAAAAGTGAGCGTTCTGGCGCGGTTTACGCCCCGGCAGATTCGACTTTCGGTTAGAGATAATGGGCGCGGCTTTGACGTGCCTGATGATATTACCGATTTTACCAGCAGTGGTAATTTTGGCTTGATGGGGCTACAAGAACGGGCCCAACTCTTTGGCGGCTCAATCAAAATAAAATCATATCCCAATCAGGGGACGATTATGGAAATGACCATTCCTCGCCAATCCCTGCCACCCCAAATACCCCTCCTTGACACCCCACCTAATAACAATGCTACAGAGCCGGCAAAGCCGATGATGATCGACACAATGCAGTAGATCTAAGCCAAATTGCTTAGTGAATAAATGTACAACTAGGCATCATCAACAATGTTTTATAAGACCGTCGGCAGTATAATAAGCTGTGCAACCTAATGTATCATGAGAAGGAAGGGGGATCTAGGGTTGATGGAACTTTTAGGATTAGTTCTGGCACTTGTTATGTTAATTATTTTCGGCTATGCGCATTTCAAGAAAAATACCATCAAAATTCCGGGGAACTTAACATCTAGTCAAGATGATGAATGGCGCAGGCAGTAACCAAATTTCGGAGTAAAAAAAGACGGCTGTTGATTTAACAGCCGTCTTTTTTATTTGCATACAAAATGGTAAAATAACTAAAGCTGTGTTTCATAAATGACAAATCTGTTAATAGAGATAATTATGGCAAACTACTTCGAAAGTACAAAACTCCCCCATTTTACCGCCGATTTTGAATACTTTCGCATTCCTTATGAAAAATGGGATTTGATGCTCACCCGTCTCAGACAAATGGGGCTTTCAACCATAGTCATGATTGTACCTTGGGCCTTTCATGAAAATGAAGGGGGGACAATCGATCTACAAGGGGTAACCAACAATCGGCGCAATTTGGTCGGTCTGGTTAGACTATGCCACCAGCTTGACTTCGATTGTATTCTCAAAGTCGGGCCTTATCATCAAAATCATGGCTTGATCAATCAGGGATTACCCACTTGGCTATCCGAAGACTCTTTGTCAGAAGCTGTCAAAGGGTGGTACACAGCGATTAGCCAGCCATTGGTGGCGCTACAATGGCCGAATGGCCCCATACTTGCTCTCCATTTCAGCAGCGCCCCCGCCGACCAGGAATCCACACTGCCGGTCAGCGAGCATGTGGCTCAGGTCAGATGGCCGATTTGGTTGCGCAAACGCTATGGCGGTGTCAACAAAATGAACGGCGTCTTAGGCACCAATTATGGCACGATCAGTCAAGCCCCTTTCCCAACCTACTGGAGTGAGGAGCCGACTCTTCTTGAACAGGAAGCCAAAGTATTCCTGGCCGAACTATTGAAAGACAAACAAGCTACGGATTATCAAATTCTGATCGATGCTGGCTGGCAGATACCTATATTAGGTCAAACCAAGGTGGAGGTTGAGACGCTTCGTCTGCAAAATTACACCGATCCGACAGTACTTAATGACTCCGACTCAAACTCAGTCATCTTGAATCTACAACAACCCATCCAGATTGATCCTGATCCGGTTGAGGTTAGCCGTTATCCGGTATGGGCCGCCACTGCCCCGATCCGGGCCGACGGTTCCCTCCGGCGAAAATTTTGGACATTCAAGCACAAATTGTGGCAGTATCAAAAGCTCGATGCTGTGCTGGAAGACTCAATCTTAAGAATGCCTTTCGACAAGGGCGAGGCGCTTAGTTCCGGCCGGGATACGGCGCTTAAAATGAGTTTGCCTAAAGGGTCGAAACCGACCATCTATCGGCTAAGATCAAACGGAGAACTTATCATAGATGAGGGCTTAAAAACGTATCGCGGAAAAATTACGGGGCAGTATGTGGTCGAAGACGAAATTACTCAAACCGATTGGGTTTTGTGTATCGATCATCCAAACGAACCTCTGACAGATTTTCCCCAAACTTATTTGAGCCGGCTGCTTAATTCTCAGCTTCAGACCCTACTCAGGTGTGGTGGCTTAGTTGAGTCATTGAGCGAAATATTATCACCTAAATCAGTATTAAGCCCGGTTGAGGTCCGCCCCCAGACAAATGCCTCTCATACGTACACTTTAAACGAAGCGCGCCGGGGCCTTAGAGAGGCGGATGTAGCGCTCAGAAAAGCTATTCGGTCAATTGGCGGGTTAGAGGCCGGTTTTGACATCATTCTGGGGCGGCCGACACCGGAAATTCCCCAGCCGGCAAAAGGGACCATCGTCATCAATCCCGAAGTTTTCGACGCCGGTGTAAAGGATATTTTGTATCACATTGGAAAAGTTTGCACCGAGAGCGCCATCGAATTGAAAACGGCCAGCGATATGGTGCAACAAATAGTGGATGAGACCCAAAGCCTAACAATTGAGCGCTATCAAACCAGCTACACCAACGCGGTCACGGCGACCATTCATTGCCGGCAGAACCTCCACCAGGTCATTGCCCAACTACGAACAGAAATAGCCGCCGAAAAGTTGCCACTGGTTATCTGGCGAGTTCACGATCAAATTCAGAGTATTAGCAAACGACTGCGCTGGGGCGTTTTAAGAAACTGAAATATCCGGTGATCGGAATGCCTCCAGCAATACGCGACGACCAGGGACAAGGCAATTCAGCGAGCCGTGGATTGGCCAAAGTAGCCTCAGTCCGAATTGTCTCGCCTCCACGTATCGCCTGAACCAAAGTTTCGGTTTCAAACTGAACGCCGTAATGAGACTATTGAGTGCGGCTCACGGGGTTAGCGCTCCGGCCAGGCGGGCCACCCCTTCCTCCAAATCCTCAATGTCATAATAGGCAAAACAAAGCCGGGCATAATTACGTAGCCCATTCCGGCTGGAGAACTTCACCCCAGGCTGAACATTTAGATTGCGCTGGCGCAAATCCGGCAGTAACCTCTCGACGTCTACCGCCTCTGGAAATTGCAGCCAAAGAAAGAATCCGCCATACGGCTCCACAAACGAGACGTTTTCCGGCAGCAGCCGGCGCGCCGCTGAACTCAAAGCGGCGGCTCGCTGCTGGTAAACGCGGTTGAGTTGGTTTAGATGTTTTTCTTGCCAACCAGACTCGATGACGCTACGGACAATGGCGGAGGTAAAGGGGTTTAAGCCGCCGCCGCTGTCCAGCAGGCCACTGTTTATGAAACGGTCCAGCAATGCGGGCCGACCTTGCAGCCAGCCTAACCGTAGCCCCGGAGCCAGGATTTTGGAAAATGAGCCTAGCGACAAGACTGTACCCAACCGGTCAAAGCTAATCAGCGGGGGCGGCGGCGCAGAATTATGGGTCAGGAGCTGATAGACTTCATCGGCGACAATGAGAAAATCGTATTGTTCACTGAGTTCAACCAATCGATTCCGGCGCGCGGCGGACAGCGTTAATCCGGAGGGGTTGTGAAAAACAGGGACCGTGTACAAAAACACGGGGCGATGCTCAACCAACTTTGCCTCAAGCGCCTCAATGCTCAGGCCGTCGCCATCCATCGGAATGCCAACCACCTTTAAGTGGTGGTCGGCAAAGATGCGTAGGGCCAGAAAATAGGACGGTTCTTCGACAAAAACCGTGTCTCCCGGTTGAGTGTAGAGGGTGCAGACCAAATCCAACCCCTGCGAAGCCCCAGCGGTGACAAACAAATGATCAGCGCTCACAGCAGCGCCATAATGTCTGCTGAGAAATTCGGCCAGCGCCAGCCGGAAATATCCATCGCCCGGCTCGGCTCCGTAGGCCAAAAGAGATGGATCTGCTTGGGATAACCGATGGTCAGCAGCTTGACGAAGGATGTCCAGCGGTAATAATGAGGGCGATGGCTGCCCAATACCTAAATCGATCATCCCGGTCGGGATGTTGAGCTGTGTGGTTTGGATGGAAAGCATAAGTTTAATCTTTCTAACC
Organism: Anaerolineales bacterium; assembly: GCA_020634855.1. Classification (GTDB taxonomy): domain Bacteria; phylum Chloroflexota; class Anaerolineae; order 4572-78; family J111; genus JAGRBY01. The sequence continues at coordinate 57,167 of JACKAU010000010.1, read as the reverse complement.
GTAGTTTGGGTAGCGAATGATGAAGGTTTTTGGCCTTAATACGTATAAGTAAACAGTTTCAACCAATAATCATCAACTGAGTATCGAAATTTCCGCCCAAGAAAGCCCGGTTTCATCCCTCTCGGACTTTTTCAGGAAAATTATATAGCCTTTTCAGAGTGCTTTAAAATTTGGGGATTTACTATGGCTATGCATCAAACCGGCCCGCTGGAACCTTGCCAATCCAATTTACCCACCCAAGACATTTTAACCGAAAATACACCTGCCTTGCCCTTTGGCTTAATTCTACTGCGTTTTGTCAAAGAAGTGGTCAGTATTGTGGTTTTTGCCACCTTTATTGCCCTGGCCCTTAACTTTTTCATTATGCAAGTGACTTATGTCCACGGTAAAAGTATGGAACCAAACCTACATTCCGATCAGCGTTTAATGATCGAGAAGGTAACGTATCAGTTTTCGTCCCCTCAACGGGGAGATGTCGTCGTTATTCGCATCGATAGTTCACCCCTACCGTTGATCAAACGTGTGGTAGGGTTGCCCGGCGAAGTGATTGAAATCCGCAACAACCAGGTTCTGATCAATGACCAAGTGCTGGACGAACCCTACTTGGACAACATCGTCCAGAATAATTATGGACCCGTCGAAATTACCCCTGAGCACATATTTGTCTTGGGCGATAATCGCGGCGTCTCGCATGACTCTCGTTTTTTTGGGTCGGTTGAGATCGATAATATTTTGGGCCGGGCCTGGCTCTCCTACTGGCCGTTAGAGAATCTGGGGCCGGTTGAGTAATCCTTAATCAGGCGCTCGCCTGACCAAGAATTGCGCGATATTTTGGGCAGTCAGTTTTGAAACGATGGTTTCGCTTAAGCCTTCACCGTGCAATTTTGATAAAATCGTATCGGGCAGGTAGACCAACCCCGGCTGGCCCCCATAATGCTGCCACAAACTGGAGCGAGCCAGATCTAAGCCAACGGCAATGTGATCTTCAAAACCGCGCTGTACCATTTGTAGCAATAGCGGCCAGACATTTTTACGGGGCTTGTAGGTTGCACGGGCAAAAGTATCATAGCCTAATAACACACCGGCTTGGGCCAGTTCACGGTGGAGGCCAAAATCGGGGCGCTTGTCCAGATGGCACAGATACAGCCGGTTGGCCGGTACGCCCCGATCTTCGAAAAATATCGGCAATTCCTCCGCGTTCAGCCCTCGCTCAGTGTGAAATAGCAAAGCAGCCCCTGTCCGTCGAGCCGCTTCGGCGGCGGCTTCCATTAGAACTCGGGTTTGACCTTCAATTTTCCCCTCAAAGCCAACCTTGATCGTTGTGGCTAAAACATCGCCGTTTTCTCGCAGCCCAGAGGTAAGTTCCCCCACAAAATAATCTAGAGCCGTTGCTTCGGACGCAGACCAAATCCAACTGCCGGAAGGGTAATATCGCTCCAGATGGAAGCCGGTGGTAGCAGTAATGTGTAAACCGTGCGCTTCTGAAAATTTGACCAGCATGCGGGCGTCGCGACCGCAGCCGCCCGGCTGGCAGTCGATGAGGCTGGTGCCACCGGCCGAGCGGAAATCTTTTAACTCGGCATCGATATGGTGGATCTGGTTTAGCTCTAGCAGATATTTTGGGGAAACGCCCTTGGGAGGATTTAGCCAGACGTGAGCGTGAGCATCGGCCAATTTAATATCTTCGACGGGGATTAACCCGGTGACGGTTTGAAGTTCCATTGTTACCTTGCCGTTAGGTCAAATTTAGGCTTATTATAACATGGAAGCTATCGAGTCGTCACAAACCGGAAACGGACGGCAACAGTAAAGGAGATTTCCTGATGACCGAATAGATTGAGCAGGCCGTATCGGCAACCACGATTAAGTTATAGCGTGGACCAATCGGCCAGCGTACGTTAGTTGATGCCTACGCTAACTCGGAGTTTGCCTAGTTGGAGTTCGTCACCGTCGTCCAAAATTTCCGGCAGAAACGGGGACAGGCGCTCGCTGTTGACAAAAGTGCCGGTTACACTGCCCAGATCTTCCACCAAAATTCCTTTGGACGTTCTTGAAATTGAAGCATGGCGACGCGACACACTTCTAGCTTCGGGACCGTCGGGCGTAAAATCAATCTCCGGGAATACCCCCAGAGCCGAGTCGATGCGACCTAGGTGAATGGTTTTATCAACGGGCAGGACAATGCTCCGCTCATGCAAACCAACACTAAGCCGAATAGTTAACGGGACTACGTTAGGAGCTGTACACATAGTTTACCTCACGAATATCCTTTTCCATTCTTTAAATGGATGCACCCAATCCAACTTGACCAGTGAAGGTTGACATTGACCGGCGATAATCTTTATCCGTTCCGATCGGTCATAGCCTATTATGATGTTGTTTAGGATATAGACCGGCGGCGAGGTTTGAGGGACAATTTCCAGTCCCTGTAAGAGTTGTGTTAACCCCAATTCGTTATCTTTGTAGTTCATTCTACCCTCCCAGGTATCCTCCCACATTAATACTATGATTATCCTGTAATCAAATATGAGAGCTATGAGAGCGGTATATGAAAATGGTTAGAGATGAAGGGTTAGCGTTTGCGAATTTTGACTTCGATGCGGAGTTTCCCTAGCTGGAGGAGATCGCCATCGCTAAGGGTACTGGGTACGTAGGGATCCAGCCGGCGGCTGTTGAGGTACGTGCCATTGACACTGCCCAAATCTTCAACAACGACTTTTTCATTTTGCCTTGAAATGGTGGCGTGACGCCGGGAAACACTTTTGGCCAGGGCGCCGTCGTGGGTTAAATCGACATCCGGAAAGACATTGAGGGCAGGATCGATGCGGCCGAGCAGCAACCGTTTATCAAGCGTCAACTGTAACTCCCGTTGATTGGAAACAACGGTTAAGCAAATGACAATTGGCCCGGCTAAATCGAGGGGAAGTATGATTCTGGGCTGAGTCGGGAGGTCGAGGTTTGAGTGGATTTCATCCCGATCGTAATGCTCGGTTTTTCTTTTATCATCTTCACCCAGCAGATAGTGGCCGCATTCGCCGCAATAAATGGTGTTATCTACCTGCTCGGCCTGACAGAAAGGACATATGATCATTATTTTGTCATCGCCGCCCCATGGTAATCCAACGTATAGTTTGACGGCGCTACCTATTATACAACATAACGGTTCCAAGAGGAAAATTAAAGTTAGATCGGTTAATTTGAGCTTACTTATTGCCGGTGGCAGGCAGCAATGAAGGCCACTGATCCAGAGATAACGACGTCACCGGCTCAACCGGCTCTGTTCGATCCGGTAAAACCAGGTCCGATTGAAAACGTGGTAATAAGCGGTAATCATAACGAGTGGGGTTATCGGGATCAGAGTATTGGCTGACAATGCCGACAACCGTTACCGTTGTACCGGGTTCGATAAACGGCTTTTTGATGCCGGTTGAGCTTCGAATATAAACTTTGGCCGGATCCGTACCGTCATCGACCCAAAAGGTCGTCCTCCCCTTGAAGCGAACCGCCGGCCCGGTCAGCATGACTAACCGGCCTTCGAACGGTTCCAGCATCATGGTGCTGGCCACGGGTAAGGGCGGCGGCGGGCTACCTGGCTCGATAAATTTCACTTTGCTGCGACGGCGGACTACGATCTCAAACTCACTCCCAAACTGTCTGAGGTTGCCTTCCACGGTTACCTTGTCGCCCAAATTAAAATTGAGGGCATGGTTTTTGGGCAGATAAACCAATATTCCGGCCGAGTCATCTTGAACATACATCGATCGCGGCCCCAAAACACCGGGGGGCGCTGTCACCTGTCCCGTTACCCGCACCCAAGCGTCATAAGCCAGCTTTTTGGCCTCGAAAACGTTTACCTTTAACGGTTGAGCCGGACCTTGCTGCCAATTCGCGCCATTGGGTGAAGCGATACAATCATCGCTCCATTCATCGCCGCCATCCTCTACCCGGCACCAACTGCCATCATATCCCGGTGAACGGGTGTAGCTAAACATGTCAGCCAATGAGCCGTCAGGCCGGGTCAAGGTCAGGGTATCGGCGCTGTTGTTGAGAGAAAACCCCATTTGGTTATTGTAAATAGTTAAATAGCCGCGAGCCGGAATCGTAAAAGACAGTGGCATATAAAACGAAGCGCCGGACGAGTCGCTTAACCGCCAGCCGCCCAAGCCGACAGCCCGATTCGTTGGATTAAACAGCTCGGCCCATTCATCCCGATAATCACCGCTACCATCGCCATCCCAATCGATATCGCCCGGCGCAGGTAAAATTTCGTTGATGTAGACCATCTCCGGCGCAGCCTGTCCGGCGATCCAGATGGGCGCGCTGTAGGCCGTATCACCATCGGCCTGGATGACTTTGACCCAAAAGTAGTGCCCCGGCTGCGCCTCGACCGGCATCTGCCACTGCCCATTAGACGGGAGTTGGTGGGTTGCCACCAACAAGTTACGATCATATAAATACAGCGTCGCGGCCTCGGCATCCTGATCAATGGCCTCGATGGTGAGCGGCACAACCCCGGAGCGGGTTAGTGTACTGCCCATCCAGTCAGAATCAACTCGCAACGCGACCGCCAAATTGCTATCCTCCGTGGCGAAAACCCGTCGCTGCCGCAGAGCACCGAGTACACTCTCGGTAGTCAGATCAGACGCGATGATGCCTGTTCGCGCCGGGCTGTCGCTGCCCCAGGCGGCGGCGTGATGATCGCTGTTATTGGCCGGGGCTGTTCTCCAACCGACGGCGTTACTCTGTATAAAGGAAGCTTCGTAGGTCGTGTATCGCTGGGCATTGTTGCCGATTTCCTGCAAACTCATCACCTGAGCCGCGGCCGGATGGTAGGCAAAATCGGCAAATGTGCCGCCGTAACTGGGGTCGGGGTGGTTGAATTGGGCGATGACGTGAGGATTGGCGGCCAGCCAGGTGTAAAGACCGGACAAATCCGCAAACAATGGGTGGGTGTGACTGACCAACGTCTCGGTATTGAAGAGGTTGATGTGGCCGACGGTGTCGTGAGTCCACTCCAAACCGCGCAAGGCGATGAACTCACCGGGTACAGTAGCCGCCTTAGTTTGGGATAAAGTTTTGGTCCACTCGGATGAAGTCATCCACCAAGCATGATCGGTCAAAGCGAAGAAGTGCAACCCCGCCGCCCGCGCTTTGGCCAGAGCATAATGAGGTGGTCCGGCCCCGTCGGAGTAGGTGGTGTGGGCGTGTAGGTCTCCCCAGTAGGCTTTCATCCCTCCAGCTAAAAGAACCGGCTCAGGCGGCGAGTTAGGTGGCGACGGCGGCGACGTCAACTCACCGGGATTGGGCGCAGCCCGGACGAAATCATGCGGCATCGAGTTGGTGTCGATCGGCCAGACGCGCTGGAGACTGTGCGGCTCAGGCGCTGTCGCCCCGGCTTCGAGACCCAAGGCGGCGTAGTCGCCATTGCGATAGGCCACACTATCGAAAATCTGGTCTGCCGGACCAAGCACGACAAGTTCGTCACCGCTATTAGACAGCGACCAACTCCCTCGGCCCCAAGCGGTATGTTTCTTCAGATCGCCGGCTTCAAAATCAGGTAAGAAGCCAAATCTGCTTTGAAAATCCTCCGCGTTCTTAGCGATTACCAAGCATGCCCCCGCCGCCAAGGGCGTCTCGTCAGGCAAGCGGTACATACTCTCGCCGCCGCCGGCGGTCTCCTCATCGCCGACTTTGTAACCGGTCAGGTCAACGGTGGCGTCGTTGGGGTTGCACAACTCTATAAATTCATCACCCTCCGTGGACGGAGTTTGGCCATCATAGAGGAATTCGCCAATGAGGATGGGTAGGGCGAGTGGGGTTGGAGTTAGGGTTGGAGTTGGGGTGGCGATTGGATCATCCTCTACACCGTTGCTTTGGCCTATGGAAACCGGCCCGGCGATAAAATCGGCCACATCGTCATCGGTGTCTTGGCCGTTGGGAAAGCGAAAGACAGCTTCATCATCTATACCGTCGGCGTTGCCACCCCGATTTGTGCCATCCGGTGCGCCGTCACCTTTACCATCATATTCATAATCATCGCCGAGTTCGACATTGTCGATAACTGTACTCATACTATCTTTGAGAACGATAAAAATATTGTTATTCATAGCGCCATCTCCAGCCACATTGCCCAAAACCAGGTAATCGCCCGCGACAGTATGAGTAAAGACACCACCATTGCTACTAATATAGTTTGAAACTTGAAATGCACCATTAGACGTTAAATCACGCGTCTCGGCAGGTTCACCCTCAGGCCATGTGCCATCGAGGAGTTCAATTGTCCAACCCGTAAGGTCAAGACCGTCAACTTTGATGTAAAGCTCAACAAATTCATCATTGCTACCACCTTTACTATTATTATCATCAGAGAGACCCCAAAAATCATTGCTGCTCCAATCTCGCCAAGGCTTAGTAACAATCTCGTTGATAACCACTGCGCCGGGGCTGGCCGGTACAGGCGTCGCGGTTGCTGTCGGTGTGATAGTTGGGCTGGGTACTGGAGTGGTGGTCTCGGCGGGAGTGGCTGTTACAGTCACCGTCTCGGTCACCGTTGGGGTGAAGGTGGCTGTCACAGTGGATGTCAGAGTCGCAGTCGGTGTGGAGGTAGGCGTTGCAGTGGTCGAACTGGTGGCTGTCGGCGTGGGGGTAGTTGTCATGGTGGAGGTGATGAGATCGCTAGAGGTTGCCGTGGGAATAGGAGTTGGCGTGGTTAGTATGTGAGAGCCGAGTCCGTCAAAAGGAATATCATCGTAAACGTACCATTCAATTGAAGGATCGAAAGGATCGTCCCCATTTGTATCACCCGACTCAACTGTAAGCTTTCGGCGTAAGGTTTTGTCTTTGCCCCAATCTTCGATATCTTTGCCAATCTCACCAATCGCATCAATTATAACCCCATCTCTACGTAAAATAATAGCATCATTCCCATTAAAAAACGGTTTGCTTGAGATTTGATCGGCCTCATCCAAAATTGACTGTACAGCCCCATCGTCGGCCACTACAAAAACGTCGCCAGCAAAGATATTGCCGGTCAAAATAATAACAGTGCTGGGAGCAGTGTTTTTGTTGAAATAAAATTCGATACTGTAATCATTATTAAAAGTAATATCACTCCCCGTTCCATTATAAATCTCCAACGCCTTATTATAACTCGATCCCTCCACATACTCCGAGAAAAAAAGCTCCGCCGGCGCGGCGAGGGCCGGAGCAGGGAGTTGATTGATGGGCAAAAGCAGACTACTGAGGCAAATGATAGAAACCGAGAGGATAACGATCTTAGCCAAACTTGAGCGTGAACGGTGGGTCAACATAGGTCAGTCCTGGAAGCGAGATTTGTTTGAACAATTAGACGTGTTGCGAAATAAGGTAAACCTGAGTATTGTAACGATAAAATAGGATAAAGAAGGTGAAGCAGGTGATAAATATAAACCGAGCCTTAAAGTCAGAGCGTTTGCTGAAAGCATTAACCGGGGTGAGTGTCGCTGAATTCAACACCCTACTCCCGAGCTTTGATGCTGCTGTAACCAAGAGCAAGCGAGAGCAGAAAACTAACCGCAAACGAGCCGAGGGAGGTGGCCGAAAACACACCTTGCTGACCAGTCAGCACCAACTCTTCTTCATCCTGTTTTACCTGAAATGTTATCCGACCTTTGATCTGGCCGGCTTCTTTTTTGATGTCGACCGCTCCCGAAGCTGGCATTGGGTCCAGGAGTTGTTACCTATTCTGGAAAAACATTGGCTTGGCAGGTGGTCCTGCCGAAACGCAAGATCCGCACCGTAGAAGAATTCATGCACCACTTTCCCGAGATCAAGGATATTTTCATTGATGGTACAGAACGCCCCGTGCAACGACCCCAAAAGGGCAAAGCCCAACGCAAGCACTATTCCGGCAAGCAAAAGAGCATACGGTGCGCAACTTGGTTGTAACCGATGAACAAACCGCCATCTTGTGCTTAACCCCAACCAAACCAGGATCTCGACAGGATTATCATCGCTTCAAACAGTCTCAGCTTGGCGAGCACATTCCGACTGATGTCGGGGTCTGGGTTGATCTCGGTTTTATGGGCATCAAGAAAGATTATCCCCAACTCGATGTCGTGATGCCCCATAAAAGTAGTAAACACCATCCCTTGACCCCCAGACCAAAAGGCTGACAACCAGACCATTAGCGCGGGCCGCATTGTGGTTGAGCATGCCTTGGCTGGCATCAAACGGTTCCGCTGTTTAACCGATACCTATCGCAATAAAAGCCAATCTCTCGCTGATTTGTTCATGCTGGTCGCTTGTGGCTTGTGGAATTACCACCTTCGCCACGCTTAATCCTTTGACTTCTTACCTTATGCTGTCTCTTTTTTTCGGCTCCTTATTTCACAACATGTCTATTAGATTATCGTTTGCTGGCTTATGATAATGGAGGGAACCGTTTAAATAAATGGTGAATTTATAAATATTTCGTGCGATTTTGGGGCAGGAAATGTAACAGTTACATTCTGACCCAGAACAGACGAATTTTGAGATTTCTCAAAAATGGAGATTTGGATAGAGAGGCAGACGTAATATGTTATACATTTTTGGGGAAGCGGAGCTTTGGCTTATAATATCATGAAACTTTCAGTTACAAACAAAACTTCAGACGTTGCATTCGAACGCAGAGTTGACAACTTTCGATGAAGCATAAAATGCGGTTCGGCCTAAAAACAGCCACCATCAAGAAAATAAACAGCATCTTCGCCGCATACCCGGAGGTAGAAGAAGTCATCTTATACGGATCGCGGGCGAAAGGCAGCCATATCTAAGTACACCGTCGCGCCTAAAGTTTCCTGAGCAGTACTGCACTTCTTTTCGGCGCCTTTAACCGATCATGTACCCTCAACACCTCTCTCAAATCATCACCCAGGCCGTAACCCGCCTGCAAACCGAGATCCACCGGGCCGCGCCGGTGATGGCGGCCCAGGTGGTTCCCTGGCTGGAGTCACTGGCCGGCTCGGCCCGGCCGGAGGATTATTTCAAACATCCGCTGGCCTTTCCGGCGCTGCTGCTGCCATGGTGGGTCGAGCAGTCGCTCGGCCGGCAGCCGGACCTGGCCCTTCAAGCGGATCTGGCCTACTCCACGATCAACGGCTACTACTACATCCGCCTCATCGACAATTTGATGGACGGCCACGCCACCGTCGAGCGCGACCTGCTGCCCGCGCTCAATTTTTTCCACACGCAATTTCAGTCGGCCTACTTGCCCTATTTTCCGGCCGATCACCCCTTCTGGCCCTACTTCACCGCCACATGGATTCGCTCCGGCGAGGCGGCGATGGAAGACGCCGCCCTGACCGACATCGATGAGGCGACGTTTACGCGCGTCGCGGCCCAAAAGGTGTGCGCCGCCAAAATTCCGGCGGCGGCGATCGCCTACCGGCACCACCGGGCCGATCTGATCGAGCCGTGGGCCGAGGTGGTCGATCTGTTGGGCGGCTGGCACCAATTCTTAAACGATCTGTTCGACTGGCACAAGGATCTGTCGCGGCAGACGACCACCTATTTTTTGAGCGAGGCCGAGCGCCGTCGTAACCCTGATGAGTTGGTCGTCAGTTGGGTGGCGCGGGAAGGGTTCGCTTGGGGTATTGACCAGGCGCAGGAGTGGATGTCGCGCCTGAAAGCAAAAGCCGAAGCGTTGGACAGCCCTGATTTGCTGGCGTATTTGACCACCCGCGAGTCGATACTGTTGGCGCAGCAAGAAAAGTTGGCGAGTGGGTTGCAAAGTTTGGCGAAGTTAGTTAAGCTGGAATGAGTTGTAGAGTTTGTAGAGTTTATGGAGTTTGTGGAGTTATTGAGGAGTCTGACAGTCTCACTTGAGACGATACCGGCAATGAAAATCGTGTTTTACCCTCACCCCGTCGCTGGCGCGACTCCCCTCTCCCTGAGGGAGAGGGGTTGGGGGTGAGGGCTATTTTCAAGGGAGGAGCGTCAAAGTTTACTTTGACAGACAAAGCAGAGCTTTGTCGCTCCAGGCTGGGGAGAGTTGAGGGAGGGCGTTAGGAGCATAGGATGAGTCAGCAGGAAAATGTGGTTGATCTGTTTGCTCTGGGGCAGACATATTTTGATCGGTTTTGCGGGAATTTGCGGCCTACGGGTTAGAGGCCGATCCGGGGATTGAACTGCGGCAGGGCAACGGGGTGTTGTGTTACTACAGTTTAGAGGATCGGCATATATACCTGTCAGTGCCGGATTTTAGCCGGCCGGTGGGCAAACTGCAAAGCACTGTTTCTGCGGTCGCTGCTGGGCTGCGACAGTGACGAGGACCTGTTTCGCTTTTTGGGCCTTTTTCTATCACACATCATCGCCCACGAATTGGCCCACCATTACCGGCACCGTTACGGCCTATTTGGCGACAGCCCCTGGCAAGAAGAGCAGATTGCCAACAAGCTGTCGGTCGCGGTGGTCAAGCATCGCCTCTCGCCGGAGGAGAAAGCGTTCGCCAAATCGTTTCTGCGCCGGGCCATCGAGACGCTGGCGGCCAAAATGGAGGCCAAGAATATCGCGGTTGATTCCTACTACAGTGTGCTGCACGCGCTCAACGTGTCGGGCCAGGTCGGCGTGGCCGATTTTGAAAACATCGAGCTGCTGCAAACGGCGCTGGGGGTCGAGTCGGAAGAATTTCTGAAAGGCAGCGGCCACCTGTCCGACGAGGTCGAGCAGCGGCTCACGCAGCGCGGCGATTTGATCGAGTCGATTGATCACGAATACACTTCAGACCAGATCAAATACATTTACTATCACGTCGGCTGGCTGTACCTCGATCTAACCAGCCGCGAGACCGAATATGTCGATGAGTTTGCCCGCAACTACCTCAATTTCAAATTTGAGTTGCTGCCCCACCTGAACCGTACACCGAAGCACCCGATGAAAAGGCTATCCAGGCTTGTTTCAAAGCCTCCCAACTCAGCCAACCTCGCTCGGAGACGGCCGGGCGTTACTTTTACAAACGATATCGGTCACTGCTGCTGGCTAAGATGCAGTCAGTCGAACTGACAATGGCCGCCCACAATGACCGGCTCAAACGGGAGGTCAAACTCATTTTGGAGAATTGGAGCAGTGACGCCACCGATACCCTCGATTATATTGCCCAACTCGCCCCGGCCAAACTGCGCCATCTTTTCCCCATCTCATCGCCGATCACCTTGAGCCGGACCTATCGCCGGCCGATCATTTGCCGGCGGAAACGGATCGCCGCCTGTGGGCGCACGTGGTTAACGGCGCAGCGATGAAGCCGCGACCAATACGCTGCACCGGCTGGCCTTGCTCGACCGAACCGATATTTATCGCGGCCTGCCGGTCGAAGTGCTGCTCAAACTGATTGCCTGCTTCTCGCTGGTGCGCCTGGCCCCGGCGAGCCGGTCATCTGGCAAAATGAACGCAACGATGATGTGTACATCTTAATTGAAGGCAAGTTGGAAGTTTTGATTGATCAGGCCGGGCAGCCTACCAAAGTCGGCGAAATCCATCCCAACGAAATCTTCGGCGAGATCGCTTTTTTCACCGAGGATCCGCGCTACGCCACCGTTCGCGCCGTCGAGCCGTCGAAATGTTACGTGCTAACCGACGCCGATCTGCAATTACTGGCCTACGACCATCCCCCATCTTGATGCAAATGGCCGGCGTGCTGGCTAAACGTTTGGCCGCCGTATACAACACAACCCATAATGAAACCGTATAAGTTGGTGTTACGGAGTTTGAGAGCTTTTAGACAGAATTAACAAGATTTACAAGATGATTAAATATTATTTTAATCCTGTAAATCGTGTAAATCTTGTCTAATTTCCTGGCCCCAAATGCAAAAACCGTCTAATTTTTCCAGACGTGGAGAGGGACAAAAGTCACATTGTTTTGCCCTGTTGAGTGTGTTACCATCTTTCTAACGAATTATTTCATTCCCCGAGAACGAGAAAGAGGTTAACAAACATGAGCGCGCTGATTTACAGCTTTTAATTGGCAAAATTCTCACCGAAGAAGGGTTCGCCCAGTCTCTGGCGGAAAACCCGGAGAAAGCCCTGAAAGAGGCTAATATTGAACCGACGGTCGATCTGCTCGATGCGCTGGCCGACGTCGATCCGGAGTCGCTGAAAAATTTGGCAGCGTCATTTGGAGCGCAGCAAGCCGCCGTTTAGAAGATTTTAGCTACAACCTAACATAGCAACAACACGCTACGAGAAAGCAATCTCCGTAGCGTTTTTTATCAAACAAATCTGCGGTCAATGACTCAAAATTCCGACAATCGTCGCCACGGTGGTATCAAGGTAGCTTTGCCCGTTCTCCGTGAAGCTGTCGTCATCCAGATAGCCGCCAGGCCCGTTGTGGCGCATCTGGCCCATATCGATGACCGTGATTTTGCCGTTGGCCTTGGCCTGGTTCCAATAGGAGCCGGACATCATCGGCCAGCGGCCGGGAAAGAAGATTGGGCCGATGAGATGAACCGTATCGCGCCGGCCGCGAATGTAGTACAGATGCTCGATATGCTCTAACCCCACATCAGAACACATCACCCCGCCCAAACCAATCACATAGATCGGGGCTTTTAATTGGCGTTTGAGGTAAGTGGCCGAGCCGAGCGCAATCTGTCCGCCGCCGCTGTAACCGATCAGCACCACCGGGATGCCGCTCCCCACCACGTAGCCGTACCGTTTCAGGCTTCTGAGAATCAAGGCCGTACTGCCCTGATTATACATCGGTCCGTAGCGAAAGTCGGCCGAAACCGCCACTTGAAACAGATTGCGGAAGTTGATGAGGAAGCCGCCCCAACCGCCGCGTTCTTTGCGCCGGACGGTGTAACGCCAAAACCAGGCAAAAAAGCGCTGGTGGGTCAAGGCTCGATTGATCACCGAGTAGGGAAAGATGTCATCGACGATAACCGCCCCGGTGACCTTATCGGCTACCCGTCTGAGAAACTCTTTTTCGCGGGGCAGGTAAACCTCTTGTTCGGCGCCGGCAATACCGGTTAAGAAGACAATGTAGTGGCTAACGTTGAGTGCTGGAGACCGGCGAACCGGCGCGGACGGCGTATCGACTGTTGGCTCGACCTCCCCGCCATACCAACCGGCCCACCAACCGAGCGCCTCAAACGGCGCCGATATCGCCGACAGCAAAAACCAGAGGAGGATAATCAACAGAATTGTATAGAGATCGGATCTAAGCTTAACACCGCTGCCGCCCCTATTCCTCGTCGTTAGCTTCATTTGAGTAAAATATCTTGGCCAGATCAAGCTGCAATGGCTTACCCGCCGCCGCGTTGCGCAACCTGCGCATTAACCACAAAACCGGTTTGCCGATAGTTAACCGCAGGGCAAAAATAATCCCTAATCCAATCGCGGCGCACAGCACGGCCTGCCAGACCTCAAACTCAAACGAAAACCGGAGGATATTAACCAGCGCGACCGCCGCCCACACATTCAACAGGCGCAACACCGGATAGCCAAAATACGGCATCAACGCCAGAAAACTAAAAATCAGCGGAATATAACTCAAGCCCACCGCCGCGCCGGCCAGCCATAACGACACGTGTCGATTGAAAATCCAATCGGCCACCAACCACAACGAAACGACCCAAACCAGATACCCCAAGATAAAGAAGACGACCGAGACCCCCAAACTCATGACGAACCGCAGGGGACTGACTCGATTGGCAAACAGCGCCACACACTGTCCGATAGCTTCCGAAAAAGCCGGCCAAAGCCACAATTTGCAGCACCAAGAGATTTCGATTAGGACTTTCTAACGCCACGGTAAAGGCTTGCACGTTGCTGTTAAAGAACGCTATCACAATTTCCCACAGCGACACCGGTTCAGGTGGCTGCCATAAAGAAAGAGGAAAAGCCAACACATCCATAACCTAAATCTAACTACTCGCTAACGGACACCCTTTGAATTTGACCGGGAATTAGCCTACGAAGCCGCCGTTTGGCCACCGGACCGCAGACCACAGACGGTAGACCGCCGACCGGTGACGGCTGAACTTAACAAGCGCGCCGGGTTTTCGGCGGTCAGCGGTCGGCAAGCAGCGGTCTATCGGTTTAACAGCAATTTTGAAGGCCCATATCAGTCAAGCTGAAGTTGTGTCCGTTAGCAAAATCTAACTATTACGCCGCCCGCCACCTTTCAGCAGCCACCAAATTAGTCCGGCCATTGCGGCGAACGCCACCCCGACCAGCGCGATAGGGGCCAGAACCATCCCTTTGGTAAGGTGGCGAGGCTGCGTGTGCTGCGGCTGTTCCATCAGCGCGGCAACCTGCGTCTGGAGGGCGCTCACCAAGCGGGTGGCGGTTAACTCGCCCTCACCTTGGGCGGCCAATTCATTGGGATCACAGGGCGGGCCAAAGGTGACGCTGATCGGCTTCAAGCTGGGCAGGGCCTGATCCGGCGGCATGGCGTCACGCGTACCCTGAATATAAACCGGCACAATCGGCGTCGAGGCCTGCTCCACCACCATGCCGATGCCCTCCCGGAACGGCAGCATCTTACCGGTCCGAGACAACCGTCCTTCGGGAAACCAGACTAAATTATTATCCTGCCGCAGCGAGGCCACGGCCAACGCCATCTCCCGCACCCCTGTTCCGCTCACAAAACGGTCGATAGGCAGCACTTGGGCTAACCGGCTGACCAATCGCATCAGCGGATTTTGGAGCATCACATCCTGGCCGCCAATCCAAGTGGTACGCCGCAGTTGCTCAAGAGGCAAAGCCGCGGCCACCATCGGCGCATCGAGCATGCTGGAATGGTTAGGCGTCAACACAAAATTCCCATCACGAGGGAGATTTTCAAGCCCGTGGGCTTCAAGCCGGAACAAGAGCCGGGCTAACCCTTTAAGCAAGATAAACATTCCGGTTGCCGCGCCTTTGCTGAACCGAGTTCAAGGGCCTCAGCCATTTTTTCTGCTCGTCGGTCAACATCGCCTCGGCCTCCGCTAACGATAGCGAAGCGCCGGCCGGTTCATCCTCGGTAGCGGACTGAATGGCTTGCAGCAAATCCCGCACCGTGCCGATCTCCCCGATAGCCTCATCGCTCAACTCAACGCCGGTCAGATTATTGACTTGCAGCGTCAGCGTCAACCACTCCAACGAGTCGATGCCCAGATCGAGCTGCGGGCTGGTATCCGGCGTCAGCGACTTATCGGCATAGCGGCCGGCCAGCCAATCCCACACTTGCCGCACCCCGGCTGGGCCAGCAACGCCTGATCCCGCTCCGACATATCCTCGATGGGCAGCGGCCCGGTCGCCTGAGTTTCGGCCTGGATGCCCTGTTGGGCTAATTCATAATTTTTGGCCAGCAAGTGCCGCCGGATTTTGCCCAGGTTGGTACGGGGAATCGCCTCGGTGGTGGTGGCATAATCGGTCAATCGCTGGTATGAGGCCACCGCCTGCGAGCGCTCGGTGACCGCCTCGCGGATGGCTTGTTCAACATCGCCGTTGCGGTGCTGGTTGACCTCCGCCATTTCCGGCACAATCAGCGCGACCAGTTGATTATCCTCGTACAGAATGCCAATCTCCCGGATAAATTGGTGCTGCTGGTAGACCTCCTCCAACGGCTCCGGCTGAATCTTCTTACCGCCTTCCAGCACAATCAACGTCGAGGCTCGCCCGCTGATGTACAGATAACCGGCTTCATCGAAATAGCCCAGGTCGCCCGTCCTAAACCAGCCATCCTCGGTAAAGGCGTGGGCCGTTTCGTCGGGCAGGTTGCGATAGCCGGTGAAGACACTTGGCCCCTCGCGCCAAAATTTCCCCCTCGACCGGGCCATCGCCGTTATTGCGATCCGGCGTCTCCCCTTCGGCTTGAACCGTCTCATCGATCCGGATCTCGATGCCGGTCAGCGGCAGGGCCAACACTCCCCAGCCGGGGAACCTCATCGTTGGGCAGATTCATCGTCAAGATAGGCGAAGTTTCGGTCAATCCGTACCCAATACCGATATCCCAACCCAACCCTTGTAGCTTCCAGGCCAGGTCCGGGGCCAACGCCGATCCGCCGGAGGTCAGCAGGCGCAAATGGGGACCGGCCACGGCTCGCAGCGGGGAAAATAGTTTCTGGCCGACGCGCCAGCCCACCCGGCGATGCAGGCCGTTGCTCGCATTCAAAACGCCGTTGAACAGCGTCGCCGCGATTTTGCCGCGCCCGGCGATCTGGGCCTCGATGCCGTCATAAATCGCCCGATAGACGCGCGGCACGCCGATGATGATCGTCACCTCGCCCTCACGCAAGGCCCGAATGATTTGGGGGCCGGTCAGGGCGTGGGGCAGTATGATCGGCACCCGCAAGGTTAGCGGCGTCAGGGTGCCGATGGTAAAGGGGTAAACATGGTACATCGGCAGCGGCAGCAGCGCCCGATCCGTGGGCTGAACCAGGTTAGTCGCCTCGATGGCCTTAAGCTGAAAGAGCAGGTTGTGGTGAGTGAGCGTGACGCCTTTGGGAACGCCGGTTGTCCCGGACGTATAAAAAGCGCCGCCGGATCGTCGAGACCAACGCGGGGCAGGGGTGTATCGCTGTGGTCGCGCAGGGTGTGCCAACTCCGGTCATCGTCCGGCTCAACATCGAATAGGATCGGGCGTAAATCAGGGTTAATCTGGCCCAGCCGGTTCAGGTACTCCGTCGTCGTAAAATGAAGCGAGCTTCGCTGTCGTGCAGCACCCGCTCTAGCGCCCCCATGGTGATCTGGGTATCGAGCGGCGAGACGGCCGCCCCCGCGCCGATAATGGCCAGCACCGCCACCCACCCACTCGGGCCGATTGTGGGCCAGCAGCGGGATGAACTCGCCCGGCTGTACTCCGGCCGCCACCAAACCGCGAGCCAACTGTTCCGCCGCCGCCGCGACCTCGGCGCAGCGCCAGCGCTCGATCTCGTCGGCCCGGAAGGCCAGCACACATTCAGCATCCCCTGCTGCCCGCAGGTCACCAATCAAAGATTGTAGCGTTTCTAAATTTTCCATGCGCCCCGTCTCCTAATTTTGATTTACTGGTCAATGTAGCTTAGATTGGTCAATATAGCAAGGCTCAGGACATCCAAATTGTGGGAGCAACCAAGCGCTGCTTTGTCAGTCAACGTAAACCTTGACGATCCTGACCTGTCTGAAACTGACTGCTGATCGCCGATTGTTGACCGTTGATCGCTAAAATACCCTATTTTGACGCCGCCGCAACAGAGGCAAAATTTTCTAAAACCCTTGTCAGCGTCCAAATAGGCCCAAAATTTTCGTTGGCCGCCTTGCATTTCCACTATCGGCGTCTTTTTTGCGTTGGCCGTCTTGCATTTCCACTATCGGCGTCTTTTTTTGCGTTGGCCGTCTTGCATTTCCACTATCAGCGTCTTTTTTGCGTTGGCCGTCTTGCATTTCCACTATCAGCGTCTTTTTTGCGTTGGCCGTCTTTTTCCACTATCGGCCCTTTTTTTTTGCGTTGGCCGTCTTGCATTTCCACTATCAGCGTCTTTTTTTTGCGTTGGCCGTCTTGCATTTCCACTATCAGCGTCTTTTTTTTGCGTTGGCCGTCTTGCATTTCCACTATCAGCGTCTTTTTTTTCTATCTACCCCCGTGGCCATCATAAAACCGGTTTTTGAGACAGAAAGGGCTTTTGGCCGCGCCGAAAGGGGTTATTTTTTTCGCAGCAGGGCCATCGGCCGCGCCGCCGCTGTATTTTTGCCGCCGATCTCACTTTTAAGCCCTCCGGCGCTGCTTTTACGGCGACGATAACGGTTTTCGGCGTCAATATAGGAACAAATTGTTCGCACAACCACCTGTGAGCGTCGCACCGAGGGGTATTTTTCTCAAAAGCCTCGTTTGGCGTCGAAAAAGAGGCCAAAATTTCCGACCAACGGCTATAGTCGGCGCAAATGGCGTCTAATTTTGCCCACACTGCCTTTTGGTATCCCGGCTAGAGGTTATTTTCCTTGGTTGTAGCTAAAGGGTTTGCTCCGCTATCGGCGCTGTGGTAGCATGCCCGGTTGTGAGCAACTATCGACCGGCTTTGCTAACCATTATCCTCATAGCCCTGGCGCTGCGTCTAACCCACCTGACCTACCACAGCCTGTGGTTTGATGAGGCGGTGAGCGTGTATTGGGCCAAACAGAGCGTCCCGCGCATTCTGGAAGTGGGGTTTACGCTGGTTGAGGATCGACTGCCGCCGCTTTACTATCTGTCCTTGAAAGGCTGGAGCAGCCAGATTGGCTTTAGCGAGGCCGGCGTGCGGGCGCTGTCGGTGTTGTATGGCGTCCTGCTGGTGCCGGTCGTTGCCGGCCTGGCGGCGCTGCTGTTCAACCGGCGGGTGGCGTTAATCAGCGCCGCCTTGAATTGCCGTCAATCCCTTCTTGATTTGGTACTCCCAAGAAGCCCGCATGTACGCCCCCCGCCGTCTTCTTCAGCACGCTAGCCATCTGGGCCTTCCTCAAATGGCTAAACCAATGGCTAAAGCCATCACCACCAACCTCATTCATCAATCATCAACTATCATTCATCATTCTTCATTCTTCATTCTTCATTCTCTTCGTTCTGGCGGCCATCGCCGGGTTGTATCACCATCTTTACGCCGGGTTTGTGCTGCCCGGTTTGGGGCTGTGGCTAATCGTCGCTTATCCGCGCCGGTGGCGGCTGTGGTTGATATTAGCCGCCGGCGGGTCATCATCGCCCTGGCTTTCGCCCCCATCGCGCTGGCCATCTGGCGTTTTTCCGCCGAATCGACTCCCGGCGACGCGCTCAGCGGCATGCTTCAACGCGGCTGGGCGCTGCTCCAAGCCTTCACCCTCTGGAAAGCCCCTCTACCCAACTATTTAACGCTGATTGTGCCCAGCTTCGTCCTCCTCTTCGCGCTGCTGGCCTATCTCCCCACTCCCCGCCCAATTATCCATTATCCATTATCAATTATCCATTACCGATTCCCCACCCTGCTGATCACCCTCCTAGCCCTGACTCCATTCGCCATCGCCACCCTGCTTCTCACGCGCAACCATCTGGCCTTTTTCGGCGAGCGTTATTTCATCGTCATGGTTCCCTGGCTGCTTATTCTGGCCGCGCGGGGGGCGGATAAGCTGGGCCAATGGGTGGAATGGAAGAGCAAGGCTAAGGCTGAGGCTAAGCCCCAACCGGTAATTCATGTATCCAGCCAACCCACTACCCAACCAACCAACTATCTAACCAACCAACCAGCCAACCCTCTATATTACCTCATCCCCGCCTGCCTCATTATATTAACCGCGCTGCCGCTGCCCGGCCAGTGGACTATGCCGGCCAGCAAGGAGGCCTGGCGGCAAAGCGTCGATTATCTGGCTCAACACGCCCGCGCCGATGATGCCATTCTCATTCACCCCGATTGGGTACGCTTTCCCTTTCAATTTTACTTCAAGGGACCCGGCCAGACTTACGCTGCGTTCAGCACCGTCACCGCCGAGACTGAACTCGATGGACCGCTGCAAGGCGTCATCGGCGATCACCCGGTGGTCTGGTTGATCGAATCGCACATCGACGCGCCGGACCCCGAACGCCGGGTAGAACAGTGGTTGGCGGCCCGTTACCCGCTGGTGACGGAGCTGTATCCGCCGGGCATTACCCTCAAAGGATACGCGCCCGGCTACCAACTCGATGTCCTACCGCCAGAAGCAACGCCGGTCGAGGCTCGGTTTGCGGGCGGTCTGCGCTTGGTCGGCTACGAGGCCGATACCGCCGTCTCGGCCACAGATGAGCTGTTTCACCCACCTTCGGGCTGGGTTCACGTAATCCTGTATTGGACGGCCGATGGCCCGATTACCACGGAGGAGCGTCCAACTGTCCGTCTTGTCGGCCCGGAAGGCGTCTGGGGCGTCAGCCTCGACCGGCCCGGCGACGCGCTCAAACTGTACCCGCCCGCCCGCTGGTTCGAGAACGACCAGGCCGCGCCCAAGATCATTCGGCATGATCTGGATGTCAACCTCAATCCGGTGACGCCGCCGGGGGTGTATCAGTTGGTGATCGAGGTGGGGACGGAGCAGTATACGTTGGGAGAGGTTGAGGTTCGGCCTTAACGTTTTGGGTTTGACCGCCGCTGGGCTTTGTGGTAAATTCACCAATTCGATAGCGATATTCTCGCTAACGGACACCCTTTGAATTTGACCTAGACTGAACCAGCGAAGCCACCTTTTGGCCACCGGACCGCAGACGGCAGACGGTAGACCGCCCCATAAATAGGTCGAACTGGACAGCGTTGGCGGTCAGTGGACAGCGGTCGGTGGTCACGGGAGGCCGAGTCTTGGTCAAATCGAGTCTGTGTCCGTTAGCAAAAGCGATATTTAGGAACGTTGATGCAAATTCGTAAGACATTAAAACTGGTCTTCTTCATTATCTCGATGGTCAGCCTGCTGTCGTTGATGGGTTGCTGGGGAGGGCCAGTGCTGACCGAGGTCAGTGTTAGCCCCACCGCCATCACCCCCAATGCCGATGGTATTGAGGATGTGACCCGCATTAGCTACCATTTGGACGGATCGGCTAATCTGTCGATCTACTTTGTCGATGACGAGGGGCAGCGCTACTACTTCCGCGATAGTCGCCGCCGGTCACAAGGGGATTATCAGGTTGATTTTGGCGGCGTGGTCGAGGGCAGTATGCTGCCGGATGGTCAGTACACCTGGGTGGTTGAGGCGGTCACGGATGACAGCCAGACCATCAAACAGGAAGGTACGCTGGCCATTAGCCAGGCCGACACGGCAAAGCCGGAGCTGCAAGGTTTTAGCGTTTACCCTCACATTTTTTCGCCCAATCAGGACGGCATCAACGACCGGGTTGATATCAACTATTACCTGACCAAAGAGGCGGAGGTGTTGGTTTACCTGATCGCGCCGGATGGCGAAACGCGCTACCCTATCGCCGAGGTGGAGCGGGTTATCAAGCCGGGCGAACCGGGTTTCCACACTTACGATTATGAAGGCGGCGTCGATCTGGGGGCCGAGCCGCCGCCGGACGGTATCTACACCGTATACGCCGAAGCGACCGACCGGGTGGGCAATCGCACCGTTGCAACCAGCACTTTAGAAATTGCGGAAGGCGGCGTCCCCCGGGCCGACATCGTTTCGGCCATCGTCGATTTCTACAATCCGGAAACGGGCGACACCGTGGTGCCGCTGGGCCAGACGCTGGCTTTCACGCTGACCGTTGAAAACTTCGGCAGCGTGCCGATCCGCACCAACGGGCCTAGCTCCGGCGACGCTTATCGCAGTGACGAGAATTTCAACACCAAAGGGTTCTTTACCTCCGCCGGGACGTGGCGGGTCGGCATCGACTACGAGGGCAACCCCAGCTATGCCTACCCTTACCGCTGGGCCGTGGGCAACCTGGATCAGTTGGAACAGCGGGTCATCAACGACAACGTTGAGTATTATCTGATGCCCGGCCAGCGGGCGCTCATTACCGGCTCCATTCAACTCCTCGATGTGCCGGGCGACCGGGACACCGTCGAGTTTTGGGCGGGCTTAATCCACGAGGAAGTACGGATTGATACCTTTAACGATCACGTCAGCCCGACGCCGATCCTGATCGGTTTTTAGATTAGGCATGCCGGATT
The DNA here is from genome assembly GCA_020634855.1 of Anaerolineales bacterium. Taxonomy (GTDB): domain Bacteria; phylum Chloroflexota; class Anaerolineae; order 4572-78; family J111; genus JAGRBY01. Next base: position 35,611 of record JACKAU010000010.1, on the reverse strand, counting down.
TAGCGATAGTCATCGTCAGTTGGAACGTGCGCGATCTGCTGGCCGACTGCCTGCGCAGCGTCGAGGCTGATCTGGCCCGCAGCCAACTCGACGGCGAGATTTGGGTGGTCGATAACGCCTCGCACGACGGATCGGCGGCGATGGTCAGGCAGTCGTTCCCCGCCGTGCGATTGATCGCCAGCGAGCAGAATTTGGGCTTTGCCGGCGGCAACAACGCAGCCCTCCGCGCAATGGGGTTTGATCGCTCCGGCGATAGCCCAACCAAGCCGGAGATCGTCCTGCTACTTAACCCCGATACTCTAATCCACCCTGGCGCGCTGGCCGCCCTGGTCGAATTTTTGCGGCAAACGCCTCAAGCCGGCATCGCCGGGGCGAAATTGGTTTATGGCGACGGCTCATTTCAACACGGCGCGTTTGCCTTCCCCGGTCTGTGGCAATTGGCCATCGAACTGCTGCCGCTGCCGGGGCGGCTGAGTGAGTCAGCCTTGAACGGGCGCTATAACCGGTCTCTATACGAATCCAACCGTCCTTTTTTGATCGGCCACCCGCTGGGGGCGGCGTTGGCTGTCAAACGCGCGGCGATCGAGCCGGTGGGCTTGCTGGATGAAGCGTACCACATGTATGTGGAAGAGGTCGATTGGAGCCAGCGGATCACCGCCGCCGGGTGGCAAGCCTACTGCGTGCCAACAGCAGTAATCACCCATTTGGGCGGCCAAAGCACCGGACAGATTAAAACCAGCAGCTTCGTCAATCTCTGGCGCAGCCGCTACCGGTTTTACTGCAAACATTGTGGGCCGCTGAAGGTCTGGCTGGCCCGGCAGATCGTGCGCATTGGCATGCAGCAGCGAGCTAAGGCCGATCAACAGGCCGCACAATTATCCCCCGCCGAGCGAGACGCGCGTTTGGCCGGTTACAACCAAGTCATTGACATCTGGCAAGAAAGGGAGCCATGCCAAAAATCATCGCAGTCATCCTGACCAAAAACGTCGCCCAGCATATCGGCGACTGCATTAGGAGCGTCCGCTGGGCCGATGCCGTCACCCTGGAAGACTCATTCAGCACCGATGGCACAGTGGAGATAGCTCGAACAATGGGCGCTGAGATTTTTCAAAGCCACTTTGTGAACTTTGCCGTGGCTCGCAACACAGCGCTCAAAAATGCCCGATCGCTGGGGGGCGAGTGGATCTTTTTTATCGACGCCGATGAGCGGGTTACACCGTCGTTGAAGGATGAAATTTTGCAGGTTACGGCCCAGGCGGAACGGCCGGGCTGGTGGGTTCCGCGCTACAACGTCATGTGGGGTCACGTGATGAAAGGCGGCGGCTGGTATCCCGATTGTCAACTCCGGCTGATGAAGATCGATGCGGCGCGGTATAACCCAGAGCGTGAGGTCCATGAGACGGTTATTTTGGACGGCGAGGCGGGTTATCTGAAAGAGCATCTAATCCATTACAACTACGACTCGCTGGCGCAGTTTAAAGAGAAGCAGAGCCGCTACATTGATTTTGAGGCCAAAATTTTGCAGGACAAGGGTATCCGGGCCAAGCCATGGACGTATCTGACGATGCCGCTGCGGGAGTTTCGGCGGCGGTATGTGACGTTAGGGGGGTATAAAGATGGCCGGGTCGGGCTTCAGGTCTGCGGGTTGATGAGTTGGTATATGTTTGTAACGTATGTCCGGCTGCGTAAGTTGTATGGCGCGGCGGAGTAAGGAGTTTATGGGGGTTGTGGAGTTTGTGGAGTTTATGAGGTTTGTGGAGATTAGGGTTTAGAGAGCGTTTAAGAGGGCGGCGGCGACGTCACGGCTGAGATCGCGCATGTAGTTGGCGGCGGGGCAGGCTAAAGACCCATCGTCTACGTATTCCAGTCCGTGGGGCGTAAGAACTTCCAGGCCGACGCGACCGTAGGCGTTGTAGACGGTGCGCAGCGTGAACTGCCGACCGGCGTACGAGTACGTGTGGGTGGCGGCTGAAACGCGCACCGAGTCATCGAGCCAGCGTTGGTAAACGGCTGAAAAATCGAACTTTTGGCAGATTTGAGCCATATCCCCCTGATAAACTTGCTTCAACCGTATTAAATCGTAAACGACGGCTGCTAAGACATCACCGAAGCCGGCCACGGCGAAATCGACCTCAATATCTTGTAGGCCAACCGTCTGGTTGACCAAGGCCAATTGCCGGCGGAAAAAGTCGGTTATTTGGCCGACTGTAGCCGGTAGAGTCGACCACGATAGTTGCGCCGGAATGGCATCGACTACGGCTTGTTTCATGTTGAGCAGGGATTGACCGGCGCCGTCCATCGACCCGACGGTCCAATCTTTAGGCTCGAAGGCCACCAGGGTGAAATCATCGGGTAAGGCCCATTTTTTCCGAAAGGTTTGAATGGGTGTAAAGGGGTGTTTTTGGCCGTTGAGGGTTAGCTGCATTTGACTTTCCTAAAGATGGAAATTAAAAAGGCGGGGACGTGAGTCCCCGCCTTAGTTATGACTTCAGTTTACCATTAAGCCAGTTCCGGGTCAAGGAGACCGTAGTTGTCATCTTCGCGACGATAGATTACATTGACGCGGCCAAGATTGGCGTTGTAGAATACAAAGAAATTGTGGCCTAGCAGTTCCATTTGCTCGACGGCTTCTGCTTCGGTCATCGGATTCATGAAGAACCGTTTGACTCGGACAATTTCCCGATGCTGTTCGTCGGCAATGCTCTCTATGACACTTGGCTCTAGCTCGGGTAGCTCGTCTGGAATAAAATCCATGTCATCACGTTGGTTTTTGATATGGCCTTGACGGCGGTCATCCCGTTTACCTTTATAACGAACAATCTGGCGGTGGATTTTATCAACCACCGCATCGATAGAGCCATAGATGGCCTGTGAGCGGTCTTCGGCCCGCAGAATCGCGCCGTCGGTGCGTAGGGTTATCTGGACCACATTTCTATCTTTGGCGCTTTTGGTTTTCTCTTGAGAAATTTCAACGCGGGCTTCGGAAACGTCCAAATACCGATCCAGTTTTCCTACTTTCTTTTCAACATAGTCTCTGACTCTATCGGATACCACAAAATTTTTTCCTGTAAGTTCGAGCTGCATGATTTACTCCTTTCTCGTAAAAATTTTGATGAAGATCAGGTTGCCTTAGCTAGGGTTAACCCCCAAACTGCATCGGCGCCGTTCATCTTCAAAGACATCGCACAGGCATCGAGAGTTGAGCCTGTGGTGCAGACATCGTCAACTAAAAGAAACTTTAAACCTGATAAGTGGCCTCGGCACGCAAAGGCGCCGGCGACGTTATGGCGTCGCTGCTGGGCTTTAAGGGCCATCTGTTGACCGGTATCTCTTGTGCGGTAGAGGGTGGTGGTATCGACCGGCAGCCCAACCAATCGGCCCAGTTTTTTGGCCAACAGCGTACTTTGATTATACCCCCGCTCTTTGAGTCGCGTTCGATGAAGTGGGACAGGGATAATGACATCGGCATTAAGGTTGTAGTACCGATACGTTTCGGCCAGCATTTCGGCCAGACTACTGGCCAGCACTTTTCGCCCCTGGTATTTGAGATGGTGGACGGCGGACCGCATAGGGTTGTCTTCAAAGACAGCCGCCGATCTGATACCGTCGATGTAATGCAAACGATTTGTTGAACATTGAGTACAAGCCGGTGAAGAAGCCGGGGTGCCGCAACGAGGGCAGACAATAGAGGTTATAAAGAAGATACCACTCTTACAATTTTGACACAGCCAAACATTAGGTGCTTTGCAATGAACGCAAGCCGGCGGGAAAAGCAAGTCAAGTCCTGAATGAATTAAATTTTGGGCGGATGTAAAAAAATCCATCAGTTGATCACAACCCTGTGAAGTTTAACCCGGTAGAATAATTATCAACGCATTTCTAGGACTCAAATTTTAACTGATCACCTACCTTTGTGTTTGTTTGGTTGATTGTTCCAACCGGCATTTCCAGAACATAGGCTGATTGGACAACTAACGGGCCTAATCGATAAGGAACCATATTTTCTTGAAGCCGTATGACCCGGTAGTCTTTGTTAACATAAACAACGTCTATCGGGAAGCCCATAAAAAAAGTATGGATACTCTTTTCTCCTACTAGAACCAAGCCTTCACCCCGATTAAGCGGATCTGAGCCTAGTAGCCCGCGTAAACGCCGCCAAAATGTATCGGCCCAACGAGTTTGAGTAATGAGAGATGTATCACGTGTCTGGTTGAGAATACGCATTTTGGGCTAGTTAAAAGGACCGTTCTGATGTTAAAGGTTAGAGGGCCGTGAAATAAATGACGTGTTTCAGTTAATTAAATTTCTATGACTTAATTGCTGAAGCGGGTTTCCATAAGAACCAAAGCTGCAGGACCGAGCAAAATAATAAACAGCGCCGGAAAGATCAAGAAAACCATTGGGAAGAGCATTTTGATAGGCGCTTTGTTGGCTTCGGCCTCAGCTCGCTGGCGGCGTTTAATGCGCATTTGTTCAGATTGAACCCTTAGGATTTTGGCGATACTAACCCCTAACTGCTCAGCCTGAATAATAGCCGCTACAAAGGTGGTAACATCGGGCACGCCCATGGAGAGATCCATATTCCTAAGGGCTTCGCGGCGCGATACCCCTAAGCGCATTTCTTGCACAACCTTGGCGAAGCCTTTGCTAATTTCGTTATCCCACTTCTCGGCTACTTTCTGCATAGCGCCATCAAAACCCATTCCGGCCTCAACAATGATAGTCAGCAGGTCCAGAGCATCGGGCAAGGCTTTTATAATTTCCGTTTGGCGTCTTCGGGTTTTTGAACGCAGCCACAATATGGGCAGCATAAAACCAATGAGAGCTGCAATCGTGGCCGAAAGAACCGCAATAACAAATGTTTGCGAGATTAAAATAAGTAAAAATATCAGGACGCCCAGTATGATGGCCACGAATATTCTCAAGCCAAAAAATTCGGTTGGCCCCCAGTTATAGGGTTTACCAGCCAACTGTAATCTTAGCTCCATTGCCTCTCTTGATTTTGAGGGCGAAAGACGGCTAAAAAATGTTGAGAGACCCACGAGCATCGGTCTCACAACGCGTTGGCTAAAAGGCAGCGAAAGTTCTATCTCTTCCAGTGTTAAGGGAGCGTCAGATCGGCTGGCATATTCTTCCAACCGACTTTGGATATCGCTCCCGCCAGCGCCCTGAGTGGCGCTGAGCCCAAACCTAACCAGTAAGACTGCGCCGGCAATTAAGGTAATGCCTACGACACCCACAAGTATCAGAGTTAATGCATCCACGCTCAACCTCCTAACCCACTATCACGCTGTGGGGAAATCCTCTCATTAAACATCGATATCCACAATTTTTTGAATAGCATAGAATCCAATGGCAATTCCCAACAAAGCAACGCCAATCATGATCCAACCACAGGGTTGTGAACATAGCCCCCCGTTATCAACATCAATACCGCGAGACTCACATGAAAAGATCATTCGTCCGATGTATTCCCGGTTCATTGCATAAAGGATCAATCCTAATACAATCGGTAAGGCGGAGATAACGTAGCCTGACAGTTGCCCTTGAGCTGTTAGCACCTGAATTTCACCTTTAATCCGCACCCGCTCTCTAATGACAAAGCCGATAATTTCTAAAATTTCAGCCAGGTTACCCCCAACCTCTTGTTGGACGTTGATCGCGGTGATCATCATATCCAAGTCGCTGCTAGGGACGCGGCGAAGCAAGTTATTGAAGGCGCGTTCGTTATCGACGCCCAAACCAATTTCCTGCACAACTCGCCGAAATTCAGTGGCCATTGGTTCGGGCATCTCTCTGGCCACTGCTTCCATAGCCTGAAGCAGAGAATAGCCAGCCCGCAAGCCATTGGCCATCAAGGTAATGCCATCGCCTAGTTGATCATTAAAGGCATTTAACCGACGCTTTTGGCGCATTTTAATATAAATTTTGGGGAGAAAGAAACCGCCGATGAAACCGGCCAGCGGCATAATGAACCCACCATAGATTAACCAGCAAAGACCGGCAACGACAATCATAGTCATCAAACTTGCCGCCCAAAATTCAGCCGCGGTAATTTTCAGGTCAGCTCGAGCCAGTTCAGTAGAGATACCGCGCCCAATGCCACGCTCTTCTAAGACCTGGTCTAAGCTTTGGGTTAAGGCAGAAGTGGAACTGGTCTTTTTTCGATTTTTTGACTCGTCTTCGCCTCTGTCGTCATCTAAATTACCGACAAACTGGCCCAATCGCTTTTGCGTAGCGGTATCGCCTTGCCGAGAGACAATCACTCCGGCAGTCAATACCCCTGCGGTTAAAACAAGCAGCAATCCAATTACCCAAATCATCAAACCACCTCCACACTAAACCAGGCGCTGCTAGAACAGCACCCTCAGGCTATTAATATCTAACGGATGCACCGAAGATATTGGGGGGCAAGCTCAGCCCCGCCGCCTCGATTCTTTCATAAAATTTGGGGCGAATCCCGGTTGGTTTCAAACGGCCAATGATTTTACCGTTTTCCATGCCTTGTTGTTCAAAGACAAAGATATCGGACATGACCACCACGTCGCCTTCCATCCCTTGAACTTCGGTAACATTGATCACCTTGCGACTACCATCTCGGAGACGTGATTGTTGGACAATGAGATCGACAGCCGAGGCAATTTGCTCACGGATGGCCCGCACCGGCAAATCCATGCCGGCCATCAAACACATTGTTTCCAAACGAGACAGCATGTCTCGCGGGCTGTTGGCGTGAGCGGTGGTCAAACTGCCATCGTGGCCGGTGTTCATAGCCTGCAACATATCAAGCGTTTCGCCGCCCCGGCATTCGCCAACGACCACTCGATCAGGACGCATCCGAAGGGTATTTATGACCAAATCTTGAATTGACACTTCCCCTTTGCCTTCAATATTAGCCGGACGTGACTCTAACGTCACAACGTGTTCCTGGCGTAACTGTAATTCAGCGGCGTTTTCTACTGTAATAATCCGTTCGTCTTCCGGAATAAATGAGGAAAGAACGTTGAGTAATGTCGTTTTCCCAGAGCCTGTCCCACCCGAGACCACAATATTTAACCGGGCAATGACACAAGCTCTCAGAAACTCCGCTGTTTCACTAGACATCGAGCCAAACCGGATCAAGTCGTCAATGGTTAACGGGTCTTTTTCAAACTTACGAATGGTCAGGGTGGGTCCATTGAGCGCCAGAGGCGGAATGATGGCGTTGACCCGAGAGCCGTCAGGCAAACGCGCATCAACCATCGGTGAACTTTCGTCGATTCGGCGGCCCAGAGGGGAAACTATTCTATCGATTACTTTCATTACGTGTTCGTTATTTTCAAAATTTATCCGACTAAGGGTTAGCTTGCCTTTCCGTTCAATAAAAACCTTATCCGGCCCATTCACCATGATTTCACTCACATTTTCATCAGCCAGAAGGGCTTCCAGAGGACCGAAACCAAGAATTTCGGCCACAATTCCTTCAAATAACCTTTCACGCTCAGACCGACTAAGAATAATATTTTCTTGAGTTAAAATCTGCTCGTACATGTCTTGAATGGTCCGCCGCACTTCGTCAGTACGAGAGATATCCATTGTTGGATCTAACTCAGCCACCAATTTATCTTGAATACGTTCCTTTAGTTCCTTAAATGCATCTTTTTGAGTTGAACCTGGGGCTCGACGCATTTGTGTTTCTGGGTTTTTTGATCTGATCGGGTTGGAAGATGGTGCATGCTTGTTTGTTTCCTTTACGCTGCTAGCCTGTCCTGTTCCTTTTTCAATACGTTTTAGTAGTGACATTTTGTGCCTCTTATCGAATTTACAAGATTGGGGTGAATACAAGTTTGTTATTCTTTTGTGAAGATTTGGATGGTCGGTAAATTTAACCAGCAACTCAAGTAGCGTTTGACTTAAACTAGGGGCTGCATCCGAATGAGGATAACTAAAAGTTATTTCCATTTATTGTGGATTAAGAACATTTACTAGCTCAAAGGACCAAGGTCTCGTTTCTTTAGCTGACGGAACTATGAGTCATCCTGATCGTTAAGCGCACGTAACAAATGCGTACCTAGTTGAATTACGGCTTTTGTTAACATTCCATTTTTATCTCCTAAAATATAGGGGACGCCCTGGTTAACAGATGTAGTTACGGCACGTTCATCGAGGGGGAGTTGACCTCGAATGGGATATTTGATGTTAGCTTCTATATCTTCCGCACGAATGTTGATCCGTTTATCTGTTTTATTGAGTACAAACATTATACGGTCACGCTCGTATTCAAGCGCCTCAGTAACCTCAAAAAACAGTTTAGCGTCCTTAATAGACGGAATTTCAGGTGTGGTTACAACTATTATTTTATCAGATAAGTCAAGAACATTCAAGACAACATCATCTAGGACACTTCCGGTATCAACAATGATCACATCAAACATACGGCGCAAGCGTTGTAACACGTCGGTTACTAGGGTGGGGGTGACGGTATCCGCTACTTCCGGCCGGGGGGGAGCCAGTAGAGCTTTGATGCCGGAACTGTGAGGAATAAACACATCGCTGATCAGTTCATCGTCGAGTTCATCAGCGTTTGAGGCTAAGTCGGCAATAGTACGGCTGGCGTACAAGTTTAACAGTACGCCGATATCGCCAAATTGCAAACTGGTATCAACCACAGAAACTTTGATAGCGGCATTTTGCTGCAATGCGATAGCCAAATTAACAGCGATAGTGCTACATCCAACACCACCTTTTGAACTAAACACACTGACAATTTTACCCGATGACTCAACTGGGGTTTTGCTGTCTGCGGCAGATCCGGTTCCCGTCTGAGCTGAGGCCGGCATAACAACGCGACGGCTGGCCCCTAACTGGTACACCCGACGAATACTACTGACCAACTCGTCGCTGGAAAAGGGCTTGATCAGAAATTCACGCGCCCCGGCCAGCATCGAACGCCGTAAATAGTCAGCCTCTCCCTGCACGGACATCATAATAATCTGAGTAAAGGGAGATTGCTGACTAATTTGCTCACTGGCCGTAATGCCATCCATACCGGGCATGTTGATATCCATCAACACGATCTCCGGCTTTAGCTCAACGGCCATCTGCACACCTTCTTCACCGTTGGTGGCAGCGCCTACAACTTCGATGTCCGACTCAAAGAAAAGAAGCTTGCGCAGATTCTCCCGAGTTTCAGGAATATCGTCAACAAGCAACACACGAATTTTCTGTTCGCCTGAATGATCTGGAAGAGGGGTAACTGATCCTGACATATATTTATCCCGGCATACTTAGCTATGCAAGCAGACTTTTGATTTACGAAAGAAACAAAGGCTCATACAGAATGGCATTCCGCCATCCTTACGTATGAGCAACTTTGTTATTGACTACTCTTGAGGCGATGAAGGATTACCTTGAACTTGTTGATCGAAGCTTTCCGCCTGTTCCAATAAATCAAAAATGGATGGGATCATAATAAATTCAATTTTAGGTGGAACAGCAATATTGAAGCGGGTTAGCATATATTGCAATGTTACAGCTTCGGTCAAATGGTCGGCCTCGTCTTCGCCGGCGGCTCTCAGCGCTATTTCGCTGTTAATCCCGTTTTCTCGGATCCAATAAAGAACCAGTGCATCTTGTGGGGTAACGGCTAAGGTTACCACATCAGGCGGCGGCGGCGGTGGCGGTGGGCTGCCGTCCTCAGGCGGCGCGGGTTGCGGCAATTCGATCCACGGACCAATTCTCAACACTTTGGCTGATTGGACCGTAAGTTGGGCTACTCGTCTAGGTATCTGAGCCGTGCTAGGAAGCACAATAGAAGCAACATCGCCTGCCCCTAACTCAAAGCGCCCTTCATCAATTTCCTCACTCAGTTGAAGCCCAACTTGAGCACCGGTTTCCTGATCAAATTGCGGAAAGAAGAAGCGGGTCTTATTGGGTAGCGGCGTTTGGAATTCTTCATCAACATCCGCAAAATAGGCGGTAATCAAGATATCAACTGAGTCACCGGGCTGGATAGCGTACGATACGCTGGATTGGCTGTCGATAGGATAAGCTACCGCCACCCGGCCAGCCGGAATACTGAGTGAAGCTTCACCTTCAACCCCAACATCGACCAGCATACTTCGGACAATAACCTGGCCTTGCACAATTTCCGTTTTAGCTACTTTTCCAATCGTCTCAGCTTCATCGGCAATGACTTCAGGCGGCACGTTGTTAGCAGGCCAATCGCGACGTCCAATCGAGCCGGCTACAAACTCAGCACCACGCGGAATCGGCTGGAGCGCGACGATCACCTGCGTAGTGGGTATGCCGCCCCCTTCCTCCGACGGAGCAGGAACAGGTGTTGGTTCCTCATTACCCGGGACAGGCGGCAGGCCACCGCCGTTAATCAGCAGGAAAGCAACTGCCCCCACCGTTGCCAGACCAAGGATAATTCCAAGAATGATCAGCAGTCTGCCACGTTGCATATTATTTCTCCCTTTCATCAAAACTAGACGAAAAGGACGCTAGCATGGGTATAATAATCATTTTGTTCAAAAAAGTCAAGGAATAGGATAGTAAGTTTGACATAAATAACTCAATTGGCCAGAAACAGGGGAGTAGGAAGTATGGAGCTTACACAAGGGGGCGGGAGCGTTGTTTCATCGTTATCTAACACTGCCATAATTTTATTATTCGGTAAATCAACATCTTGAATGGTAGCCCAAACAAATCCAGTAACTATTACGGAGCCACTCGATAGGTCAGTCGAATACGGGATAATAATTTTTGCCCCTTTAAGCCTTGGGCAATCTTTTTTAATTTCAGTATCCTCATCTTCTAATGAACTGATAGTAAAGGTTACTTTGTCAACTAAACTACCTTTTTGACCCCTCCTGTCCTTCCTTCATCAAAATCATTAAGAGACATTTGCGGATATTTAAATGCCTGAGTCACATACTCCTTATCATCATTATAGTTATCTCCCCACTTAAGCCATCCATTGGCAATAATATTTTGAGAGGACGGGTTAGCAATAGCACTGTCATCTACAACCATAGGAAAGGCCAAACAAATAGGTCCAATTGCATCGATATTGCTAGTAATATTCTGAGACCGTTCCGGTACTACGTGCCGCGCCAATAAGTCGCATAGTAGTATGCGTGTAGAGAGGAAGTGGGTCAGTAAAGGGTTAGAAATTAAAGGAAAGCCAAAAAGTTGGGGCAAATCAAAAACATCTCTGTAGCGATGACGTTGTTACTAGAACTAACGCCCCCATTCTTAAGAATTTGACAGTTAAAATAATTATTTTGAGCCTCCAAGTCTTTAGCTAGATCTTCAAACTGAATTCGAGACTGCTTAGACCCCGTTACAGTGGAGGCTGGCCCAAACCTCTGTTGCTGATATTCATAGTTGATTAATGCAGGATGAATGATAATGTCATCATCTTTTAAAGTTATAATCGGGATCGTAAGCAGCATTGTCTGGATCAAGTTTATTACAATTGCAACTTTCTATATCTTGACAAGGTAATCCTGTATCGACAACTACGTGTGAAATAATTAAAGTCGTATTGGAGGTAGAACCGGTGTAGGTCAAATTGAGTTGATCACTGACCGAGGATGCGCTCCATTTTTGCACCTCTTCATAACTTTCTTTAATACTATCCTCCGTAGAAAATCCATATAACCTGGTCTTACGGCAAAGCGGGTAATCTCACGATTGATATTCACTAGAACTAAATAACTACGAATGGCCCAGCCGACTTCGAATACACCAATCATCATGAAAATTAGCAACGGGATTATAATTGCCATTTCGACCAGGCTTTGACCTTTATCTCCAACCTGCAACAGTTTTCTTAGCGAAAATCGCCTCATAATCACATATGCTTTCGTTGCTCTCTTTCATTAACCCACAATACGAACGTATATGTTTGATAGAATGTTCTCAAAATTGCGTCTAGATCGTCGGGCTGAACAGCATGATAAAATTCGCCCCCACGGCTCTCAAAATAAAATCCGTCATCATCGGACTTTGGATTGGGGTCCGTACCCGTTGCTATGGCCGTGAGCAATTCAATATTCACCCCAGCGCCAATGCCTATGGTATAAACTGTCACATTGTTATCCGCTGCTTGTTGAGCAAAATACATATGGCGCAATTATATGAGTTTCTACCTTCGCCAAACTGACCTCGCCATTTATACGTACTTGGACAATCAACAGATTTATTAGGCGAACCATCGGTCATTAAGATAAGCACTCGCCGGGCTGCTCCCCGTCGATCGCAAGGTTTTGCATTATCTTGACTTATTGAGCCTTCGCACTCACCGCTTTTGACATCATCTGGATTAGGCGGGGTGTCAACCCCCTAACTCCTCTAATCCTTCTCGCATACCTTGGGCAATATTAGTCGAGCCGTCGGGGTAAGATGATCTTCAACGGTTTGAATAACGTTAGTATAAGAAATAGGGTCCGTAGAAAACATCCGCGTGCGCCATTTATTTTATCGTGATTTTGAGACCACTGTCGACACTGCAACTTAACTCGCCCCTTGATATTAGAACTATAGGCAATAAAGCCAAGCTGATCAAACTTAGGATCAAACGAGCCGCAAAGTTTTTAACCGCCTCTTGGGCACTTCGTATTGATCGATCCCATGAAATAGGTCATCTTCCAATTGATTAGTCGGAGTGATCAAACTTGTACAGCCTAAAGCCGAGCCGCCGCCGGGAAAGATATCACCCACTGTATCATCGCTTGGCCCCGTACGGCAACTACACTGTTCGGGATCGGCCGGATTTTTGCCAAAAGCAGGATTACATAAATTACAGGCTTCTCGAGTAGCCGAACCTTTAGTAGCATCCGGCCCTCGGCCTTATTCGTTCCCAAAATATTCTTCAATTCCTTATTAAGCGAGCCGCCGTCTACTACTATTCCTTTATCATAATACACAACCATACCTACGGTATTGGCGCTATCATTGTTTGTAAAAAGTATTTTATCTACATTGAAACCACTACTGCCCTGATACAACCTGAAAAATAGATGGCGTATTTTTCACTGTCGATTCCTGAGCCGAGATAAACCCAACGCCAAGTGCCTGCCGGAACATTTGTCCATTCTCCACCAGTATCCGAAAGCTTATTAAAGGGGCCACCTCTAACATCATTGTCGTCGATCTGCCAATATACGGATTTGCGCCAATCCTTATGCTGGGTTGGACTACGACCATTCCATTCCCAAGAGTGGTTTGAGCCACTGGTTGCCCTAATCCAGACATGGGTCTCGCCATCCCAGTCTGGTTTAAAATCATACTCTACATAAGGAACATTGCTGGGCGCTTTCTCACCTAATGCGGCCGCTCGATCTTCCCAGCATTTGCCGCTCAGATTGGGACCATCGAAGCACTCTGCATTGTAAGATCCGCCCAATAACTGAGGAAATTCATTCGCATCGCTTTGACTATAGGTTGAAATGGATGGGCTCGAATATGGGCATCGTTAGAAGCCTCTTTACCATCACGATGCAACACCCAAAAACCCTGACCCGGATTACGCTGATTAAACTCCCAAAACTATGTATAGGATAATCGAGAGAGTAAAACTCAGCTTCATGGACAAAGTATTTAGTTGCTCCGTTACTAAACGGCATGGGCTCCTGTCCACACAGATCGCCTGCCTCCATTTTGCCTGACTTGGCTTTTTGTCCAATAAATATTGGCTCCCTTATAATTTAAGGGATCGTAATAGCCATTATTTGGATAGGGATTATCCTTGATATTTTTTGACAAGTTATCATCGCGCCTCCAGCAACCAAAGCAGTTTGTCTCGAAGTACATTGAGCCAGAAACATCAAAAACCACAGCCACATCTAGATTGGTCACATTCTCACCGACAGCTTCACCTTTGCACTGGTACACTGTCAAAACCGAAGAATTGCATGAAGTTCATTCCAACTGTCACTTCACCAGATACACGTATTTTATTAGCCGTACCATACAATGCATCGATTTCACCGGGGGTACCGGTACAGTTAGATTGATTATCAGTTTCTGCCTCACCAGTGGTTTCATTTCGATCGACTGATTGGTAACTCATCGTATCAATCACAAAAACGGCGCGAGTGTCCTCGGGCAGTAGATCGTAGCCAGGAGGGATATCCCGCTGTAGTACTAGCAGCATCAACATCTACCGGATCACCATCATCCCCTTACCATTCTCGGAGACGTTAACTAGTTTACCGTCATTACTAATACACCCTCGAACGCGTACTTCGGTATCTACCCCAACCTTATAGCCATTAAGCTCAATATACTCAATAGCTCGACGCATAGCTGCTTCCTCAAAAGGGAGTTCCACTACTCCGGCCAGCGTCGCGGCGTCGGCAGTTCGGCTCACTCTCACCCGCTCGATGTAAACCAGCCCCAAATCAAGCGCTAAGCCCAGCATAGCAATGAGACCTAGAAAGGCAAAGGTTACGATAATGATGCTTTGCCCTTTCTGTTCGCCGTGCAAGAGATGCGACTTAATATTATTCAAACAGTTTTTGATCATAGCATTTCCTCCAAGCTAGGAAAAAGAAAGATAATAGCTTATTAATGAGCAAATTTATATACATCACGAACTTACTGACTCGCATTAGTGGATACAACCCCACCCTCGTATGCGTCGATAAGAACTATGATGAATATCCTGAGTACGCTGATCAGCTCCAATTATCATCCAAACCGGCTGTTTATAATTATTCACGTATCGTAATTGAGCTAATACCTCTAGCCCAGGATTTTTATGTACCAAGTCAGCACCCCCAATCAAGCCAAGTAGCCAAGGCTGTTGGGCTGTCAATTAACCACGCGTCGGCACCCAGGGTAGGGGAGGTAGTGTAATTTTCACCACATGTTCAAATGATCGAGTCTGCCCACCTGGCTCAACCTTTACAACAAACAACCGTTCCTTATCCGGCGAATAAAAACGGTAGGTCCACTCGCTTGGAAGCCCGATCTCTTCAACATTAAGTACAAAAGGCCAACTTGAATTGGCCGAAACCAACTGAGCATCAACCGCCCATAGTGGGCTGCTTCCGCCTCAGCTAGTGCATACTGGCTCAGCCCTGTAATTTGCATATAAGCGACGGTATATGTCGGCTGTGGTCCCGGTACATCAAACGATGTAGTGGATACAGTTTCAGTCAATGGTTGAAACCGTAGAATCAAAAGCATCACTGTAATCAAACTAACACAAGCCAACGAAGATAGCCCAAGAAGAACCACGATATCTCTACGTCGAAGTTTTTGCACAAAAATGGTTTGCGTTGTGCCGAGGTAGTTCGTCGCTTTCTGGTTCTAGATTGATTTTGAGCGTTGTGCTGTTTTGTCATATGCAATTTGCAACGGATGCTGAAGTAGCGAATATCCTTATTTGGTTACAACCGGAACGTAAGTGGTATAACCGCTAAACTTTGTGAATGGACCCTGATAATAGACAGAATAAGGAATTGAACCCCCACCACCAAGACACTTACTAACCGTGCTACTCACATCGGCTCTTAAAAATACAATGTGGGGAGTTGTTCCGTTAAATGCGATACTGGGGTCGATATCAAAATAATCTGTTGAACTCCCGCCAGAAGATGCAAGCGGCCCATTAGTATTCCAATTACTCGACGGCCATGCTGCATAGATACGAGATAGAGAAAGCCCTCCCAATTCGCTGCTACATTCCTGATTGGCTCGTTGATCCCAAACGATGGCAAAATCTGTGCCTCTTACGGCTAAATTGGGCTGTAATCCAAGTTCAGCTATAGGAACTGCTGTTCCATCTTCAGAATATTTAGCATCAGGAGCGAGGGCCGTATTAAAAGTATTACTATCACCGGGAATATCGGTAAAAGTATCATTTGAACCTGATGAGGACCAAGTTGCACCCTCGTCTGAACTCCGCATTCCAATCAACGCGTGCGTTTCAGAAACAGATCCGTCATTTGCCCAAGCAACATAGACATTACTTCCAACTGCTGCCACTATCGGACTGCGAATATCATTAGAAAATCCTGAAAAGGTCACATTGGTTCTATCTTCAGTTTTATCAACTGTATGCGTTGTTTTGTTCAAACGTCGATATCGGACATACCAGTTACCGGTATCTGGGTCTCGGTCTCGAAAAACCAAATGCACGTAACTTCCGGTTGCGGCTAGCGCTACTTCTCCAGCACTAGCTCCATCGGTTGCCTCAAAAATATCTTTTTGGCCGCACTCCAACTCGCCCCCCATTGCCCGAGTGCGCCATTTGAATTTGATCAGTACTCTGATTGAACCAGGCGATATGGACATTAGTTCCGTCGGGGCTTACCGCAATAACAGGTAGTTTGAGCCGTTGGCTGGCTGTTGTAGCAATAGTTTTAGCAGAGTTACAGGAAATTGTGGGATCAGATAGGGTACATTTTGTATATCGAATCTGCCTTTCGCTTGTGGATAAAGAACTGCCATAAGCCCAAACAACATGAACGATGTTGCTTTCTCCGGCAGCACTGGAAAATGCCAACTTCGGAAAATTGCTAACCGTGGTATTGATGGCTTTGGTAAAACCCCAAGCCTCTTCGCTGACCGAAGCCGCTCGTATATAAACTTGGTTATTTTGTTCGTATACAATGGCTACCCATTGGCTATTTGCTGCAATATCCGGCACGCTCCCATTATCTCCCGACAACTTAACATCCTCACCGGCAATTGTTACATCCTGTGCCCCCATTTGCGATTTCTCCAAAATGATTTTACCTCACCCTTCTTCGAAGGTTGGCTGGCATTCACATTAACTGAGCCGGTCACAGTAACTAGTATCAAAGTGAGAACTATTGCAAATAGAAGGATAAACACATATGTTTGGTTGACTTCAAAATCAATATCCTTTCATGGTAGATACATACCGATTTATTGCTTTAATCTACTGTAAAGGTGCTAGGGTGAACAAGTTCAGAGTAGTTCTAGCCGGATTTGTATCGTTATTGCTCGTAGTTAATTCAACGATTGTATCTGCCGCGAGAGTCTCAATTTGATCACCTTGTGTTGAAAATATACTGCGCAAAGATAATATATTCAGTACCTTCAGCCGTAGCAGGCAAATTATAAAAATTGAATTCACCACCCTGAATTGAAAACGTTTCATAAACTTGGCTATCATTCGCTGAGTAGGCCCAAACTTTCACGTCAGGCAGTTCACCAAATGTACCATTGCTGAAGTTTAAGACCACTTTCCCTGTGAGACGGGTGTCGATCTTCTGAGGTAACGGCTGGGTTGTACAAGAGCGTAAGGTCATATCATCAAAGTCAAAGTGAGTACGACAGCCGATCCGGAACAACTTTTTTGGCATTGCTTTCATTATAGATATGGACATATAACTCTTTATCGGCATAGTTTTCCAGATTAATCCCAGAGGCAACCTGGAACACTTTGATGATTTGGAGCCAATCCTCTTCAAGAACCCCATTTGGCGCTGAAGACTCACCAGTGACAATTTCTACGGGATCGGTTAATTGTATTCCGGCGCCTAGAGTGGGCGAAGTAGTCACCACAGCAAAAAACTTTATCCTTCGCTTGATTTACCTTATCTGTATAGCTGCGGACGCGTTTATAGAAATTTAGATCGAACCGGGTTGTCGTCGATATCACCCAACTCGGCATAGTAAACTTTTGGTAATATCCAAAACCAGAGAAAATTGTCGAATCATCTCCCGAAATACCACGCATCTTACGCACACCGCTATGCGCACCGCCATCACTCGTAAAGAAAGCGTTTGAACTATTTATATTCCATGGGGATGAAAATACATCTTCAAAGCTTCTATCCTCTAACACATCGGAGCATATTTGTAGCCCAGGTGGAAAATCCTCATTGGGTGCGGTATTAGCTGGACAGATACTCTGATCTGTCACGGGATAGACGCTAAAATTATCCAATTCAGTAGTACCGGCCTTGTCGCTATCATACGACGCATTGAACATTCCCACGTAGACTTGATCGGCCATAGAGTTAATGGCTATTTGTCTATAAGGATTACCATTCACCCCCCCACCAAGCATCTCTTACAGCCGCGTCAGCATCAATAGCTGGGGGTACCGGATGTCTGCCGGTAATAGACGTTAAAAGTTTGGGTACCTGGCAAGCGCGAAATCCGTAGCCAAACCGGCCTGCCGCTTGAAATTTCACCGTATTATTGCTTGGCCCCCCATATTGCCACCTTCTTCTCGTCCTGCAAGCCTTACTCTAAAATCTGTATCCGATAGGCGAGATACTTCAAAGGTAAGTTTTGCACTAGAGGAGTCGTTTGATCATTTCGAATTTCAATACCGGCTTTTGATGTACCGCCAACGATCTCAATGTCTCTTACTTGAACCTCTACATCTAATCCATTAGCTAGACTTGGCACAGCCACTGTTTTATAAAAGAATAAATAACCTGCATCATTGGCATCATCATCATTGTTTAAAGGGTACTCTGACCACTGCTGTTCAAGAACAGACTACCACCCGATACACTTGTACCATAAACCACCATTATCAGATGTACCGAATCGTTTTAGACTATAGTTCGAATATCAGCGCTGGCCGCATAGTTTTTACTAAAAGCATCAACAAATGGCGCAGTTCCACAATCAACAGCAAAGGGGCATTGCCTAGATTATTTGGATTATTAACCTGTCCCTACACTTTCACCTTCAAAAATTTTTCCACTTGTATCAGCATACCCGTAAATGGTTTGTGATTCATATCTTTAATGTCGAACTCATGGGTAATGACAAAAGTTTCATAGGGGGCAACTTTATTTTTCCAGTATTTGATATCGCCGGGGAAGTTATAGCCTTCCAGATAAGAAGGTGGAATTGGCTGTGGATTAAGATATACGTCGAGATCAACCCATTGGTTAATGCCTACCGGCTTTGTATTTACCACAGTAATTGTAACCGGCACCGTACTGTTGGCGGGTACAATTGGGGGCACCTCGACCTTAGTTACGACCAAATCAGCCGATTGCAGGGTTAATTTTGTTCTTGCTACGACCGCTGGTGTATCTGACACAGTCTGAGAGTTCATCTCGTATGCAATGCCATAATTTGACGAATCTGATAGATCTGGTGGTGAGTCTTTGGCAGCTTAGGTAGTTCCGTTTTGAGATTATACTTTTGGCTAAATTCCCGTTACCATCTGTCAACACCCCAAACAACTGTTTGTCAGCATAGAACACTCGGTAACCGGTATTTGGTTGATGGCTTGAAAGTTCAATGGTAATCGTTTGATCAGGAAGTACCGTTTTTCCCTCTACGACCCGAATGGTTGGCGTGTCGAGTACCGTTATAGTAAGATACGCCTGCTCTTTGTCATCTGACGCCAAGAAGGAAGCGAGTTTATAGTCTCCTTTCGGCGTGTCTTCGGAATTGTATAGCTAACCAATGACTCTCCACAACCACCGGGCTTAAATACGTTATCAGCATTCCCCGAAATCGGCACACGCGTTCCATCAAATTCAAGATAATGTTCAACGTCTTTCTGGTGCTCCCATACTCGAATGACAATATCCGAACCGGCATTCCAAGTCTTACCACCGTCAACCGTTAAATACGGTACGCCGCTCTTAGGCGTATTAATTTCAAATACATCATCAGCAATCTGAATTGTCGAGTCTCCTAAAGGATGGGAGGTAATATCATATTCGCCATCACCCCAGAGATCATCAATATCGCATTGGGTCGGAATCGGCCAAACAATGGGTGTTGTAGTGTTACCAACAGCATTCGTATCTAGAGTGTCAAATGTTTTACTATCACTTACACCTTTGATATTAATGTTATACCGTCTTTGCGGCGTGTGTCCATGCAGGTACACAGCAACCACGTCACCTCGTTTGTAAGTACCGTCCTCAGACGAGGGATAGACATTACAATTTTTGGCTGATTGACATGGATACTGGTTTTAGCAATCTCATTACCATTAATATCATAAGATTTAAGTGTGCAATATTTCCCACTTATTTGATCACATACTGCTCCGGATCCTTTTTCAACATCAGTAACCTCCCAAGGAACATCTTCAGTTTCTTCGCCTGTAGCACCGGTAATAGTCCCAGCAGCAACCTCTTGATTATCAGCATCAAACAACTTGAGAGTAAATGGACCATCTAAAGTGGGATGAAATTCTAAGTTGATAGAAATTTTAGAATTAGCTGCCCAGACAATCCTTTCGCCTTGATTATCTTTGAGTGTGATACTCGGAGTGCCCCAGCTGTAATTTCTATCGAATCTGGATAAAGAGCTACTTCCGGGTCTGTTGCTCCAGCAATTGTAGATATAAGATCGTAAAAACCTGGAGGAATCGCCGCTGAAAGAGAACAATTCTCGACTGCACTACCAGCCAAGTCGGTCGTAACCTCTGAACAAATTGTGTATACTGCTGTATCATCATCTGCTGCCCGGAGGTGAACAGCAAAGAGACTACTTGCGCCATGATCTGACAGATAGACTTTAATAAAAGCCGATTGGTTAAACACCTTCCCATTGACCGGACTGATCTTAGCCCCAACCGTATTTGTAATTGGTGTAGAGACTAAAGCAGGGGTGGGGGGATCCAATGCCGGGGGGCGGCTCGATACCAGCGGTTTTATCGAGACCCTCATTTTGTAACTGGGCTCGACCTTCCAACCGAATAAAATTGCCACCCATAATTGCATCATAAATAGGCGTTAACATTTTAAGATTGTAAAACGTACTAACTTGAACGCTCAGGCCTTCTTGACCAGCGTTGTCGTTGACTGGATCAGGCGCAATCACTAAAGTACCTGTAACCGTTTCGGTAGTAACCTGCCCCTGAACCAGAACTCCAAAAGCACTGGGAATGGTAGCGCATTCTGTATAATTATGCCCATCAATTGTTTTATGTTTTTTATAGTAAGAGCTACATCGTTCAGAAATATTTAACGCATTCGCTTGAGAGAAAGCCACCTGCTCAATAGCCTGTGCCCTCTGTGTTGGGGAACACAACCAAGGCTGTGCCGATACTTTTACAGGATTGGGCTCATTATTCTTTGGATCATAAACTGGAGACCCAGGGTAATCATACCCGGTAATATCAGTAGGGTTACCCAAACAAGTTTGTTCAAAGGTAGAAATTGCCCCATCCGGCAAGTACGGTCGGCCTGTTACAGCATAACGAGCTGCTTCCCGTGCCGCTTGTTGAACCGTTACATAGCCCCAAATTACACGAGCACCTTCAATAATCCCCAACAGCAGTAAAAGCAGCAATGGTAGTATAAGAGCAAATTCTACCAAACTTTGACCCTTTTCTTTACTTTTCACAGTAGATCTCCTTCAACAATCAGAAAAATATGAATAAGTTCCGTTTCATATATAAAGTCTACAGGAAATCAAAAGGATACGGGTTGAGGGAAAAATTAAATGAAACTTTGGTCACAAACTTGCTCACCAAAAGTATAAAATTTGAGGGTATGCTTGGTCAATGTTACCAAAAGGCTATTGAGAGTGCATCCAGAATTTAAGATAGCCTGGGGATAAAGATGGGGTCTAAACTGTTCCTAAAGACACCGGGTATCGGATAAATTTAACATGATTTAAGGGAAAATCGGTCTGTTGGTCTATATTTCAAGTATAGAGGCGGTCACAAGGAGGGTCAACGTGACTAAAAGGCTATCTTCAGAAACATAAATAACTCAAGTGACCGCTGTGGGGTCAAAACGAGGAGTAGAGAGTAAGAAGTAGGGAGTAAGGGGCAAAATCTTATTATTTCCTACTCCTTATTCCTTACTTCTTACTTCCAGCGTGCTCCAAAAACGCCTATCGGCTCAAATGGTCGGCACCCAAAACTCCACACGAGTACCCTTACCCGGCGAACTGTCGATCTCTAACTGCCCGCCCAGCATTTCGAGCCGTTCCTGCAAACTACCTAGCCCAATGGTTTTGCGCTGGCGTGCAGCGGACAGGGCATCATTGACATTAAAACCAACCCCGTCATCTTCCACCGTAACCACGGCGCGGTCATCATGCACCGCTAGAGCAATTTGCACGTGAGTCGCCTGAGCGTGCTGTCTGACGTTATTCAACAAATGTTGGATCGCTCTAAAAATGGTGACTTCGGTATGAGGGGGTAACCGTTGATCTTTACCACTAATGGTTAAATTACAGGCGATGCCGGTTTTTTGCTCGTAATCCTCGATGCTCTTTTTGAGCGTAGGGTTCAACCCTAAGTCGTCGAGCATCATCGGCCGTAAATCGAAAATAAATTCACGCACCTTTTGGAAGGTTGAGGTGACGGCTTCTTTTAACTCGCTTAGTTCTGATCTGGCCCGGAGCGGATCGCTGTCAAACAGCCGTTCGCAAATTTCGGCCTGCAAAATAAGGTTGGTCAGCGACTGAGCCGGACCATCGTGGAGTTGATTGGCCAGATGCTGCCGCTCGTTCTCCTGAGCATCGATGATGCGAATAATGCCGGTTGCTTCGCCGACATTGACTCTAGGCAGGTCTTGGGCTGCGTTCGAAGCTCCCCCCCGAGAAACCAAACTATCAGAAATCTCCAGTACTCGACCCAACCCATTAGCAAAGCGCTGCAACACTTCCTGCTTGCTTTGCAACTGCTCAACTTGACCGCGCATCATAAACAAACGCATTTGCGCTTCCTGGGCCGCTGTATAGATTTCCTTGATATCCTGGCGGGGCACCGTGTCGATATTGGCTTCCATATTACGCAGTTTATTGGTCAACTGCGCATTTCGCTGGGCCAGCCGTTCGACTTCATTTGAACTTTGCTTGATCAAAACATCGATCTCTTTAATCTCTTTCTGAATCTGATCCGCTTCTTCGTGGGTTTGTTCCACAATTTGAACCGGAGTTTGGGGAACCGGTTCTTTCTTGGCTGGTTTTTCCGGCGGCGGTTCTTCCAAACTTCTTAAACGTCGTAAGCCCATTAATACTCTTCCCTTCTGTCTGCTGCCACAGAAATATCACTGCTTATCATCCAACCCAAGCCCCTATTGTTCCTCATCGTGCAGCCGAATCCAGCCTCGCCTGACGGCATAGAGGGCGGCCTGGGTACGGTCGTTAACCGCCAGTTTCCTCAAAATACTGGTCATGTGGTTTTTGACCGTCTGGCGACTGATGCCTAATTCATAGGCAACTTCCTTATTGCTCTGTCCCTTAGCAATGTGCTGCAAAATTTCCATCTCACGCGGAGATAAGGGGGCAAACATTTCGTTAGGCAGGCCATCGACATAAGCGACCTTGTCAAACTGCGACAGCAGCCAACTGGCCACCTCCGGCTTATCCAGCACTTCGTCATCGATCACGTAGTTCCCTTTGCCCACCTGGCGAATGGCCTCGACCAGACGGCGAGGGGTCACATCCTTAGGAAAATAAGCGGCCGCTCCGGCTCGTACCGCGTGAAAAATCTGCTCGTCATCGTGATAGGCAGTTAGCATGATCACCGCAATTTCCGGGGCCGCCTGTTTTAGCTCGCGCGTGACCTGTAAGCCGTTCATCTTTGGCAGATTAATATCCATCAAAACCACATCCGGGCTTAACTGTTTGGCCAGACGCAGCGCCTCCTCACCATCGGCCACTTCCATAATAACTTCAATGCCCTCCTGGGCTTCTAACACACGCCGCAACCCTTGGCGGAATAAGGGGTGATCATCTACCAACATAACGGTTGTATTCGTCATTACAATATCTCCTTGCTGATAAGGTCAAGAGTAAGCGGCAGCAACGTTCACCACCGAACATGCCAACAAAAGCATTTCAGCCGCCCTTTAGATAGCGGCATAAGGAATCGAAAGCGTAACTTGCGTCCCCTGTCCCGGTTCGCTCAAAATTTTCAAGCGACCGCTTAGCAAATCGGTATAATCGACCATACGGGCCAGCCCCAGTGTTTTCCTAGAGCCATCAACTCGATCTGAAGCAAACCCATCGCCGTCATCAATAATCGTAAATTCCACAAACCCATCGTTTTCTGAAAAAATCACCTCAACGGTGTCGGCGTTAGCGTGGCGCTGAACATTAAGCAATGCTTCTTGAATAACCCGAAATATGGTTATTTCGATAATGCTCGGCAAACGCCCGATATTGGTATTGACCCGCAATTGGGTCTTGAGGCCGGTTCGGGATTCAAACCGTTCCAGATAACGCCGGACGCCTTCGCCCAGACCGAAGTTACCCAAAATAGCGACCGGCTCCAAATTCAAAATGAAATGACGGACATCGGCCAAGCCCTGCTCCAGTTCACTCTGCAAGGCATCTAACCCATCGGCTACCGCCCGCTCATTATGACCGTCCAGCAAATGGCGGCACGAAGCCAACTCAAAAACCGCGTTGGCCAGCAACTGACCGACTCCGTCTTCCAACTCCCGAGCCAATTGGGCGCGTTCTTCCTCATGGCTTTGCAAAATTCTGATGCGCGGCCATTCATCATCATCAGCCGGCGGTGCGGCCAACCCAGCTTGCAGGTACGTTTGCAATGCATGGCTGCGCTCAGAGAGTTTGGACAACTGTTGGCCAATTTGTTGTAGCCGCCGAGCCGTTGGCTCATTACCATCGGCGGCCCGGCCGTTTTTACTACCATACAGTTCTTGATGCCGCAGCAGAGCGGCTTGGGCTAGTCTTTGTAAATTTTGTTCAGTTTCTTGAAGAACTGCTGTAGCATCAGTTACAAATTGGTCTAATACGGTTATTTCATCGGTCATCGAATATCACTCCAGCAGAGTTACATACCATAAAGTATACCACGATCATTAATATTGGTGCAAGGAATTTTTTTAAGGTGAAACCAGATTATGTTGAGGCGCCTTTACGGTTGGCCAATACGATATACAACCATATTATCACCACCCGCCTGCACAGACCAGAGGGCATCTGTCCTATACACCACATTTAGCGAGGGTTGAGCTGTCATCTCCGGGTACCAAGACGGAAACGTTACCAGATAATCGGCCTGTCTAGTGACGATAAAATCGAACAAAGCCGGCTCGTCTCGGA
This sequence comes from Anaerolineales bacterium, assembly GCA_020634855.1. Taxonomy (GTDB): domain Bacteria; phylum Chloroflexota; class Anaerolineae; order 4572-78; family J111; genus JAGRBY01. Next base: position 10,624 of record JACKAU010000010.1, on the reverse strand, counting down.
TAATCGGAATGACTTCGGGCGTGACCAGCCCGGCCAGATCGATGAGCGGCCGGCGGGTGAAGTAACCGATGGCCCCGATATCGTGTGCGGCGATAAGCGCTTGCGGCTCGGCTGTTTGGTCGAGCCAACGAGCGGCGGCGACCATCTCACTTTCAATGATACGTACATCCCGCCCATAAGCTTGAGCGCCCACCACGGTAAAGGCCAAAAGCAGCATCGCCAGCGAAGCGACCAAGGCCTTCCCCCCCACACGAGCCAGCAGGTTTCGCTTCAATTTCGGGCTGGATGGCGTAACCAAACGCGCCGTACCCCATACCCCTAACACAATCACCCAAGCGATAATCGGCATTTGGTAGCGACCATGCTGGTAAGTCACCGGCAGCCGGATGGCATACAGCAGCCCATAGCCGATCCACCAGCCCCATATCGGCAGCAGTTCCCACCGCCGCTCTTTGAACGTGAGCCAGGCCGCAAACACCAAGCCCGGCAGCAGCAGCACCTGCGCCCCGATAAAAATCACCCGAAAGACGCCCTGCACCGAGTCGATGGGCGGGCCGAAACCACCAAACAACCGCCACCACAGCGAAAACTCGCTCAGAATGACGCCGTACTCGGCCTGTTTGGCATAGAGTGTGTTGGGAAACGGCAGTCCGGTCAGCTGCAGATGAAACAATACGTAGGGCGCGACCATCACTACCACCCCCAGCCCGAGGCCCAACCACCGTTTCATTAACCCGCTGGGCGAGCGTTCACCCGCGCGCCACCAGCGAATGCCGTTGTCCAAACCGATCAGCCCGACCAAGCCCAACCCCTCCGGCCGGGTTAAGACCAGTAAGCCCCCTAACAAACCCACGCCAAAATAGCGCCCCATTTTCCCCTCACCCGGCTCGACGGAGGCAACGGCCAAGTAGCGCTCCATCAAAAACAACGACAGCCAGACGAACAGAATCGTCTCCATGCCGGACACCGCCGCCCACACCAGATGCCACTCAAACACGCAAAACAAGCCCGCCGCCGGTCCCGCCCAGAGACTTTCGGGAAAGAGCCGGTGTCCAAGCCGAGCGGCAGTCCAACCAGTCAACCCTAAAAAAACAATACCGAGGCCGTAAGCCCACCCCTTATACGGAACCCCCAACAAATAGCCCAAACTCAGCAGCAAACTCCACAACGGTGAGGTCGATCCGGCGCTGGGAACACCCGGCACAAAAGCGAGCTGCCCCTCCTCAGCCAAATTTCGGGCATAGGTCTGGTGAATCCAGGCGTCGTCCAAAGGAAAGCCGGTAAAACCAAATCCATACGTTGAGACGGCCAGATAGAACAAACCGGGCAGCAAGGCCAGCAGCAGCCAAGGTAGCGGCGTACGGAGCAAGAAGTACGTAGTGCGTGGTGCGTCGCGCGTATTTGTTTTAGAGACGCCGGTGTGAAAAATGATACCCCCCATACCCTCTTTACCACCTAAAACGTGGTTTCTACTGTCTGAAAAATGATCCCTACCATCAAAACAGTCCCTCTACCATCCAAAAAATGATTCCTACCGTCCGCCGAACGACTCCTATCGCCGCCGAACCGTTCCTACCGCCGCCGAATCGTTCCTACCGCCGCCGAATCGTTCCTACCGCCGCCGAATCGTTCCTACCGAGCGCCGAACGGTTCCTACCGCCGCCGAACGGTTCCCACCGCTGCCGAATCGTTCCTACCGCCGCCGAATCGTTCCTACCGAGCGCCGAACCGTTCCTACCGCTGCCGAATCGTTCCTACCGCTGCCGAACGGTTCCTACCGACTGCCGAACGACTCCTACCACCGCCGAACGGTTCCTACCGTTGCCGAATCGTTCCTACCGAGCGCCGAACGACTCCTACCGCCGCCGAACGATTCCTACCGTTGCCGAACGACTCCTACCATCCATAATCCATTCCTCAATAATCCACAACCCTCAACCCCACAATCTCTATGAACTCCATAAACGCCACTAACTCACTGCTCCCCAAAAACATAAATCTCCTGCCCTGTCCCCGGCTTAAACGTTTGAAGCAGCGGCAACTCAGCTTGAGATGCAGGGTTATTATAGATTTCATCGAGCGGGAGGGGATGATTTTTATCCAAAATCAGATAATCAACCCCATACTTCGTCATCACCTGCAACACGGTTTCGAGGTCATTATTGGGTACGACCACGCTCAACCCGCCGCCGTGATAACGATAGGCGGGCGGATTGCCGATCATCACTATCGCCGCCGGGTTTTGCTCGGCGACCCAGGCCACGATGGCCGGGTAGACCGAGTCGGCGCTGTTCCAGGCATTGTCTTTGAGGACGCGCTGGTAGTAGAGAAAGCCCGATAGGGCCGCCGCCATCACCACCAACCCGATCCCAAAAACGCGCTTAGCCGCCTTAGGCCGCCAGCGCGGACGGCGATCGGCCACCCATTCGACGCTGCGATCCAGGCCGATGACGGCTGTCGCATAAATAAACGGCAACAGCGCCGCGCCGGAGTGAAACAGGCCACCCCGAGCGCCGGGAAAGGCAAATATCACTGTCATCGCGATAAAAAGCAGCAGCGCGTACATCGCCGCCAGTTGGACCAAAATATGCCGGCGCAAATACCAAGCGCCAATGAGGGCGAGCGGCCCCAAAAAAATCATCCCCCACACGGCTAAAACGGTCTGAAAATTGTTAACCAGCGCCCACCAGCGCCCTTGCAAAATGGGGCCGACGCCTTGGGCCAGAAATGTTTGCAGAGAAAGCTCACGCCCGTAGCTAAACAGATCGTCATAGCTGGTCAACCAGACGGTCTTTGCGCCGGCCGTCGAAAGAAATGAGCCGGTAACATCGAGCGTACGCAGAAACCAGGGCAGCATCGTCAAAAAGTAGGCGAGGGAGATCAGGATGAGAGCGCGTAGATCGTGGAATATGGAGTGTGAGATGTGAGGTATGGGGCGTATGAAGGTGTAATGCGTAATGCGTAAAACAAAGAGAAGGATAATGGCGATGAGGAGGAGCGAGCCATCGGCGCGGGACAGATGGGCCAGCCCAATACAGACCCCGGCTCCCATCAAACAAAGAAGACGTAAACCTGACCCACTAGCCTCTTTATCTCCAGTCTCCGGTCTCCATTCTTTATTCTTCATTCGCCATGCTTCATTCTCCATTCCCGTCAGAAGCAAGGCCATCGAACCAAACACTGCAAACGGCGTAAAATTGTCGATGGCTGGCCAATACGGCAAGTAGAACCCGCTAAACAGCGCAAAGAGGCCGGCCAGCCAACTCGACCACCGTTGGCCGGACAAAACGTAAGCGATCACATAAGTAATCGGCGCCAACAAAGCCGACAACACCACAAAAGGTATCTGGGCCGCCCGGTAACTCACACCGCCGATAAGCATCCCCAACGCCGCCAACATGGACGTCAGCGGCATCCAGTAGAGATGGCTAGGCTGAGGCGGCGGGCCGGGTTGATTGAGGTAATTCCAGACAAAATCCTCCTCGAAGCCACGACCCTCGGCCAGATTAACGCCATCGACATAGTAGTACGCCGCGTCAAAGTAGCTGGGCTGCTGTTGGGGCAGGGCCGCCAGCCCGCGCACTAGGAGGACTAGTACGAAAAGTATGAGCAAATCGCGCCGAGTATATTTTGTAGAAAATAGTGACGATTTATTCATCAGGTTAGTTTAGCATTTGATATTCTTACTCAAGTCGCGACCAAATCTTCACCGGCAAGGCGGCATTGGCGTAAAGGTGGCCGAGTCGGGCGCATTGCGTTTAAAAAGCAGCAAGCCATCATTCGCTTCGATCAGCCCGTACTCGGGATTGGTCAAAAATTTGGCGATGTCGGCGCAGTAGCTATCGACATATTCATAAGGATAAAGCGGGCTTTGCATATCCAGAGCGATATAATCGGCCGGCCGTCCTTGTTGCGATAACTTGGGCAAGATAAAAATCCATTCGCGTTGGCTGAGGCGCGGGACCAGATTGTTTTGCGCGGCGACCGCTGCATCAGACGGAATCTGAGCCAGCATCGCTTCGGCCTGGCGATGATGGTCGGTTACCTCAGGCCACTCAAAATTGCGGCCGATGGGCGTATGCCCGAACTGGATCTGATAAACCAGAGTCACCATCAAGATCATCGCCAAAAGCGCATTTTGCAGGAATGGCTTTTTTACATGTCTGAATTTAGGCGCGGCAAACCGCACCAATCGAGCCAAACCGTTGATACCGGCCACCACAACAAAGGGGACAATTGGCGCCGATGAATGAAATCGATCCAGTTGGTAGGTTGGCGGATAGTTTGATAAGGTATTAATGAACAATGCCGGCAGGGCCATTATCAATGTGATGGGATCGAGCAGGGCCACAAATGCGGTGGGCATCGTCAGCCGAATCCAGTAAAGTTTTTTGTCGTCGGCAAAAATATGTTGGATGACCAGGTCGGGACGGGTAACAATGGTAATAATGACCTCGAGGGTACTATCGCCCAGAGCCTCGTATCGGGTAACATGAAAATTATCGTCTGCTAGGCCGTAACCGGGAATGATCCAAAAATTGACGATCACAAACCAGGTCAGGCTAACCATAATCGTCAATAAGCCCATCCGCCAATGACGTTGGAAAATAAGAATATACAGCCCCATCATTAATATCAGCAGCGGGACATCTTCCTGGCAGCCCATCGCTAAAACGGCCATCACCCCAAAAACAGGATAAACCTGTCGATACAAAGCCCAAAGTGCATAGGCCAATAATGGCGCAGCGATGGTGATACCATGCAAATCGAAAGTTACCGCTCCGCCCAAAGCCGGAAAAAGCAGGTAGACGACAGCGAAAACCAGACCGGCGCCCTCGCTATGCAGACGTTGTTTAGCCAGCCAATAGATCGGCAAGGCACCCAGAGAGACAAAGACGGATTGAAAAACAATTAGCGTTTTGGGAGAAGGGAACAAACTATATATTGGCAGAATTAAGAACAAAACGACCGGGTCTACGTGATCGCCTAAGCTGTGTTCTACTTCCGCCTGAGTCGTAATCACAAACGGGCGAGCGTGGAGCGCAACCCACACTTTTTGATCCCAAATCCCCAAATCAAAACCGGCTGTTTGGAAAGCGGCATGCTTCTGTAAACCATAAACAATAAAGAACAGGTTGTAGAGAACAAGAATAATCACCAAGCTATTAGAGATTACTGATGACCGTGAATTTCGATGGGCCGTCTTAATTGGTTTACTCATTGCCTTCGAAGAAATCACAAGAAATCACAAATAAATCCTCTGATTGAAACAATTTGGCTTCATCCGGAACCTGCGCGAGGGCGAAAGTCGTCTGATTAGTTACGCGAGGAAGCAGTTCCTGGTTATACGGCTCGAAGAAAATCAAACCGTTGTCCAAAAAATATTTAGAATAAAATCGACTGTCAACAACCAAGTTATCGACGTCATATTTAAGACAAAAATCATTGACAACCTGTTTATCGGGGCTGTAATAAGCATCGAGGGCTTCTCGCATAATTGCATCATCAGTAAACTTTTCACAACTGAATAGCACCTGCCGTTTAGCAAACAATGGCACGCTGCCCAAGGCGCAGGGTGTACCGGCAATAAGCGTATCTTTAGGCAACGTTTCAAGAAACTGCATTAACTCTCGCTCGGCCGGATCGGGGTTGAGGAAACTCGCCTGACTTATCGCCGGAGCGTAAACGAGCCAGCCCATTAAAAAAATAACGGCAGCAACGGCAATTAAATACCGGCCGCCTCGCGTTTGATGAAAGGTAGATAGATCCGGAACGGAAAAAGTGGGTTTTCTGACCACCATTATGCCCAAAACGCCAAACAGTAGGCCGGCCGGCCCCAAGAGCCACTTAACATTGAAACCACTCATCATGGTGCGTTCGGAGGGGTATAAAAATAGCAGCCCGAGAACAAGAATCTCAATCCCCACGATTAGCCAGATCAATCGTCGATGGTGGCGTTTAAAAAGCAAAAGGGTTTCTGGGAGGAACGGCCGAATGTTGAATGATACGAACATCACAAAGAACACAAACAAACCCACTTGCGTATACCGACTGGGCAGGTAGAGCAGAAATGAATGGGTCAGCAGGACAACCAACCAGGCTAAAACATACATGCTCAAACTGGCCCCTAGAATACACCAAACAACGTAGGGCAAATCAAGCGAGCGACGACCTCGCACGATAACTATCAAGCCGCTAAGGGCTAATAAGATGGCCAAATGTAGGCCATCTATATCGTCGTGAACAATCCCGCCGCGACCGATCAGGGGAAACAAATAGAATAAGGGATGAATCCCATTTTCTTGCCAGTCGGGGCTATCAAATAGAGATTCTTTTGCGGACGGCTCTTTGTCTTCGGCCGGTTGTTCCTGACCAGCCGATCCTTGTGAGGTCGATCGCTGATCAAAACGGCTAAAGAAGGCCGGCGTCAAGAAAAGCCCGCCCAACACGACTGCGGCGAGCAACAATCCACCCCCGCGTTGCACAAAAAATGCTTTTAAGCTTAATTGGGGCAGCCTCAAGGCAAACAAGCCCCAGATCGTTGCTCCCAAGGCAAAGGCCGGCGCATAGATTAAGCTACTGAGCAAAGCAACAAGAGCCGCCGAAAGATACTTTTGGCGATGCAGATAGTAAACGAGAATAATAATGAACGATGTCGCGAAGGATCGTTGCAGGCCGGTAATTACGGAAATCGAGGTAGACGAGATCAAATTAAGGAAAATAAAACTCAATGCCAGAACCAGGCCGGTACCCCGATCCCGAACCGATTCTCCAAACTTAAATAAATACCACACCGTGATGGGCATCACGATAAAAGGTAATAGTTTAGCGAAAAAATTGGTGTTACCAGGAAGCTGGCGAGGTTAAATAGCCATCCATAGGCCGGGCTGGAAAAATACCAAATGACATTCTGACCAAGCAACTGAAAACTGAGGTAGGGGGGATGTGGCTCGTTAGGAAAAAGTTCGGAATCATAAAACTTGCTCATCCAATAAAAGCTTCGAAAATCCTCATCGACTTGATATTCATCCAGCAATCAGGGGGCCTTGAAGCCACAAACGGCCAAGAATGATATCGCCATTAGGATGAGTGGCCATTGTAGCCAGCCTGGTTTCGAGAATTGGGTTTGATTCATTGCTCTGATATATCCCCAAGCACGGCGAAGCTTGGTTGCACGAGGGCATAGGCTCGGCTAAATCCCAGATCGACGTGGAAGCTACTTGGTATCGAACGTATCACAGGGGACAATGAAATAATCACCCGATTGAAAGATTTTGGCCTTATCCGGGACGTCGGCCACAACAAAAGTCTCTCGTTCCACGACGTTACGGATCTATTCTAAAAACAGAATGAAACTAGAACTTTTGAGCGGCGACCGGTAGGGGCCAAGCAACTTAGAGGGGCACGGGGTCAAAGTCGTCTCAGCCTGAGCTGCCTCACCTCTGGCACTAATCGAAGCACGAGCCAAGATATTTATGACTAACCATCGCCATCCGTGTTAGCTTCACCGTAAATTCCTATTATCTTCCATATCAAACCACATCGCAAAGAAGATCGATTGCAAACCTGAAACAAAGAGAAAAACTGCAAATAGAGCGCTGGTCGGCGCAACTATTCCAACCAAGAAACGATAAAAAACAAATATAATCCAAATACCAAGCCAGGCACAAACAGAGTAACCCCATTAGATAGAAAATACCAGAGGGTGAAAATCTCGAATGACGTATTTCTGCACCATTCGAAAAACAAACACTTTAAACAAAAGCCAAGACAACTTAGGGATCATCCGCAGCGGTTTAACCCCCGACACCTCGCCAATGTTATAAATCGGATTGATCGGCACATCACGTACCCGAAAGTTGTAGATATTGAGGCGAACTAACAAATCGTTTGGCTGACCATATCGTTTATAATCTGATCCCAATCGATGGTTTTAGCGCCTTTAGATTAATCACCGTATAACCTGATTGTGAGTCGGGCCACATGCCAGTAACCTGACGCAATTTTGGTCAAGAGCGACATCATCGAATTACCCAGATAACGCACCCGTGGGATGGCATTCCAAGCATCACCTGTAAAAAGCCGATTACCTTTGGTATAATCGACCTCATCGGCCACAACCGGAGCCAGAAGTGCAGGTAAGTCAGCCGGGTCCATCTGAGCATCGCCCGCCATAACTACGGCTACATCGATTTCGTGATCCCGGCACCACTTATAGCCGGTCGCAATAGCACCACCGACTCCTTGGTTGGTCCTCATGTTGGCATAAGATCAGACGGCCATTCATTCGACTTTGGTAGCAGCACACTTTTTCCACTGTACCATCCTGGCTAACATCGTCGACGACAATAATCGAATCAATAAAGTCAGGCATAGTCTCGATGACCCGGCCAATTAGCCTTTCCTCATTATAAGCCGGGACAACCACGCCGATCGTTTACCCTCTAGCACGATTTACCTCTTTCAACCGTCTGCTCACATCTAGCCTGATGCTATGAATTTTTGTAAAAATCGACAATGGCATTGACCACAGTCCTCTGCATTGCCTCGGTCAACTCCGGATAGATCGGCAGCGCCAGTGTCTCCGCAGCGGCGCACTCGCTGGCCGGTTGGTCGCCCGAGTGGTAGCCCTAACTCGGCAAAACATTCCTGCAGATGAAGTGGGATTGGATAATACACTTCACAACCGATCTGGCGCTCCTTCAAATAGGTCATCAGTTCCTCGCGCTGCTGACAGCGAATGACAAACTGATTGTAGATATGCCGCCGATTTGGCAGCGCGGTCGGCATTATTAATTTTGGCTCGGCAAATTTTGAAAATCACAGCCGGTTATATCACCGCTCGCCGGACAATTTTCATTGAGGCAAGCCAACTCATCGGACTGAATACTCAACCCGGCTTCGCTGAAGAGCCGCCGGTAGGCATCAGCATTCTCTTGACGGCCGGCTGTCCAGCTATCCAGATGGGGAGTTTGACCCGTAGGACAGCCGCTTGCAGGGCATCGAGCCGGAAATTGCCGCCGACCTCTTGGCTGTGATACTTCTTTCGATAACCGTGGTTGCGCAGCCGTTTAACGCGCGTCGCTAATTTTTTCATCATTGGTTGTCACCAGGCCGCCGTCGCCAAACGCGCCCAAATTTTTGAGGGAAAGAAGCTAAAGCAGCCCAGATGCCCAATCGAACCGGCGCGGCGGCCCTGATACTCTGAGCCGATAGCTTGAGCCGCATCCTCGATCACCGGCAGCTTATGGCGTTGGGCAATGTCCATAATTGATCCATCTCAGCCACCTGGCCAAACAGGTGGACCGGCAGAATGGCCCGTGTTCGCTCCGTGATGGCCGCTTCGATACTGGCCGGATTGATGTTGAATGTCAGTGGATCGATATCAACAAAAACCGGTTTCGCCCCTAAACGAGCGATCGAGCCGGCCGTGGCAAAAAAGCTGTACGGCGTCGTAATCACCTCATCGCCCGGTTTGATATCAATCGCCATCAAGGCCACCAAAAGTGCATCGGTGCCGGACGAGACGCCAATCGCGAATCGACTTTGGCAGTAGGCGGCCACTTCTTCCTCTAAGGCAGCCACTTCCGGGCCAAGGATAAAATATTGCGACTCAACCACGCGATCAATCGCCGCCTGAATATCCTCTCGAATGGCAGCGTACTGTGCTTTCAGATCAAGCAGCGGCACCGGTTGAGTCTCGATTTTGTTGGCAGGGTGAGTCTGGATCATCATGAATACAATTCCTTCTAAATTAATGGGGGATATTATAAGGGTTGATCTTCGGGCCAATCGAGGCAGCGAACCAGTTCCGGCTCGATCTCTTGGTAGCGCCAGCCGCTTTCGGGACAGACCATGATTCCTTCACGGTCGGGGGTAGGCAAACGATGCCCGTGGCGGCTCATCCAACCCTGGTGAGTCGCGGGGACGCCCATCATCAGGGCATAATCCGGTACATTTTTGGTTACTACCGCTCCGGCAGCCACAAAAGCATAACGCCCAACTGTTGTGCCGCAGACGACCGTGCAGTTAGCGCCTAATGTTGCGCCGCGTTTGACCAGCGTGGAGCGAAATTCAGTTTTGCGCTCGATTTCGCTGCGGGGATTGATGACGTTAGTGAACACCATCGAAGGGCCGCAAAAAACATCATCCTCGATAGTGACCCCGTTGTAGACGGAAACATTGTTCTGAATTTTGACGTTGCTACCGATGCGTACTTGTTCGGCTACAAAGACATTTTGCCCCAAAACAGAATTTCGGCCGATGTGAGCATCGGGCATAATGTGACTGTAGTGCCAAATCTTGGCCCCCTGACTTATACGGGCGCCTAGATCGATGGTCGCAGTGGGGTGGGCAAAATAATCGGGCGCAGTAACCACCTGATTCAGCGGAATCGACTGGCCGGTCTGCTCCAACGAAATCTGAGCCGCTTCTAATACTTTGAGCGTTTCCAGGCCACTCTGGCCGCCGCTCAATGGATCCTGCCGATTGACCACACATTCCCAAAAATGCATACACTCGGCCTTAAGTGGTTCCGACTCTGTCAGCGGGATATAAACGGCCTCGGCTTTGTGAGCGACAGGCACTTGGCCGCCAACCCAATTGACCCGATGCGGGTAGAGTG
>JACKAU010000001.1 GCA_020634855.1 Anaerolineales bacterium | reverse complement strand
TGAGTCGCCACAGATTAGACGATGCTGTCCAAGTTGGAACAGATCACCGCGTTCTATTGACGATTTCTCCTCCATGTCGGGAATCGCATCGTCAACCAAACCATCGTTTAGTAGCTGGCAAAGTTCATTCGATGAAAACCCCAGACTATCCAGATCTAGATCAGTACGTTCGAGTTCTTCCACAATTTCTCTGAGTTGTGGCCAATCCCAATCGGCAATTTCGGCAGTTTTGTTGTCGGCAATCGCGAACGCTTTCTGCTGATTTTCAGTCAAATCTAGAATGATTACTGGCACAGAAGTCATGCCAATGGACTTGGCCGCTTTCCAGCGGGTGTGCCCAGCGACAATTCTAAACTCATTGTCACATAAGATAGGTACGTTGAAGCCAAATGCTTTTATGCTCTTTGCTACTGCATCAACCGCATGATCATTCCGTCGTGGATTTTCTTCCCACAATTTTAGATGCTCGACATGCATTTGAATAACTTTCATTTAAATTTTCCTATCGCTTTCATATCCAAGAACAAGTTACTTGCGTGTAGCCTTGCCAGATTTCGTTTTTGTCACAAGATCAGCAATTTGCGTATTGATATACTTTTGGACCATCTGGTTCATTGTTCCATCCGGATAAACGATCCCATTTGCGATTAGGCATTGACCGATCCGCTGATTCTCGTGGGGAGATAGTCCTGCGTTGGTATACCATTGCTTCCACTCGAAAGTCGTTTCTTTCCACATGTCTCGTAACGTTGAAAATTCTTGGTCTTCATCTGGGTTCTGAACATCAACGGTTTTCCAAGCGACAATCAATTTAAGAGCAATGGCGTTGTCTGCGATCAAAAGGATCACATCCGGCGTCTCGGCAACTCTCGCCGCTTCAAGAAGCTCGTCACACGTCATTCGAAAATCCTCTAGCGAAAAGGCGGCACCGTCACAGTACTTTGCATCCGCATTCCTTGCTGAATGTAGACGTATTTAAGCAACTCGCCAAACGTCAATAAACGAAATCCTGGCTTAGGTTCTGTCAAAATCAGAAAAGTTGAAGAAGGTGCCTAGCTCAATGAATTCCGCTTGACACCCCCACTCCCATCCCCCATATGTGACTAAATAGTCACATGAAAGGGCACGATCACCGGCGAGATGGACAGGGACGAGGCGGAGCAAGACGAGGTCTTCAAGGCGCTCAGCGATCCGAGTCGGCGGCGCATGTTGGATGCGCTCAAGGCGAACGGGTCGATGAATGTCAATGAAATGACAGAACTTTTCGAGTTTTCCCGCTTCGCGGTGATGAAGCATCTGCGGGTGCTGGAAGGCGCCAACCTGGTCGTCTCGCAAAAGGTCGGGCGGGAGCGCCGCCTGTTCCTGAACGCCGTGCCCATTCAGACCATTTACGACCGATGGATCAGCCGATTCAGCGCGCTGTGGGCCCAGCGCCTGACGACACTCAAGTACCAACTCGAAGAAGGGGGAGAATCCATGAGCCGAGGACCGACGCAAGTGCATGTGGTTTATATCAAAACCACGCCGGAGAAGTTGTGGAATGCCATGATGGACCCGGACGTCACGCAGAAATACTTCCACAACTGCCGGATCGAATCGGACATGCAGCCCGGTTCGCCCATCGTCTACAAGATGCAGACGCCCGACGGCCCGGTCGACGCCGTCAAGGGCAAGGTGATCGAGATCGAGCCGCAAAAGCGCTTCGTCCACACCTTCATCGGCGCGATGCACGAGACCGGCACGGAGGAATCGCGCGTGGAGTACACCATCGAGCCGCTGGGCGAGATCGTGCGTCTGACCGTCACGCACAGCGAGTTCGACGGCGAGTCCGAACTGTACAAGAGCACCCTGGGCGGATGGCCGCCGCTCATCAGCGCCCTCAAGACCCTGCTGGAGACCGGGCAGCCCATGCCGATGCCGCCGATGTAATCCCGCTTGGATTTTCGTCGGGCGGCGATGTGCTAATGTCGTCCGACGCAAAAATCCACGACGGAATTCACGGCGGAGTTTGGACGCGAATGGCGCGGGATGACGGGGCCGAAACGCTCGATCTGACGGTGATGATTCCCTCGCGCAACGAGGCGGGGAACATCGCCCATGCCGTCGGGGACGCGCGGCGGGTGTGCGACGATCTGGGCCTGGCCTACGAGGTGCTGGTTGTCGACGGCCGCTCCGAGGACGGCACCGCCGATCTGGCTGAACAAGCCGGCGCCCGCGTGCTGGCGCAGTCCCGGTCGGGCTACGGCGTCGCGACGCGCGAGGGATTCGAGGCGGCGCGGGGCGCGTGGATCCTGACCATGGACGCGGACCTGTCCCACCCGCCCGAGTTCATCGCGACCATGTGGCGCGCCCGGGAGGGGCAGGCGCTGGTCATCGCCAGCCGCTATGTGTCCGGCGGGCGG